>NZ_JAZHRY010000001.1:0-4800000 GCF_036924615.1 Bradyrhizobium sp. AZCC 2289
AGCTTTGACGATCCGATCGCGCTGCCCGACGGCCGCAGTTTGCTCACGGATATCCCGCACTGGCAGACCGCAACTCTGACACTGATCGACTGCGCCACCAGCACCACGACGCATGGCCACGAAGGCTTGCAAGGTCGTCAAGTCTGCGCAGCTGTTACGATCATCTGGAATGTGAGTGGTTTCGAGAGGGCGCCGCAAGAGGAACTTACGTCTTCCGATAAGGTTGTTGTGCTCAAAGGAGCACCAGATGTCCGATAACAAGAACCCGAACGAGAAGCAGCCCGGCGAAAAATCGGAAGGAAAGCACCATTACAATCCGGGCAACCAGTCCGGCAAGTCGGCCGAAATCGTTCCCAAAGAAGATGCAGAAAAGAACGACGAGCCGCGTCGCTCATAAGGCCGCTCAGACCCCAAAATTCTAAACAGAAACCCCGCCGGGCGTGAACCGGCGGGCTGATAAGGCCACGAAACCATTTTTCGAGTCCGCGAAGCCGGCCGGAAACAAACCCGGCCTAGCATTTCCTCATTGGACCAAAGGGGATTCGGCCATGTGGGACCTCATCAACGTTTTGTATCGCGAATATTGCCTCGCACGTCTGGTTGAGATACGGCAGTTGGAACTTAAGAACTGACAGTCGCGACCATGAGAAGCGAAAAGCGGGTCATGGCGACAGTTTTGGCGGCACTGGCAGTTGCCGCGGTGGTCTGGGGAACGATAGGCCCGCCACAACATCATTCGACTAAACCAGCCCGGGTCGCGATCAAGCAATAGTCGCGATCAAGCAATAAAAGAGAGGCCCGACGCACGACGTTGCCGGACGACATACGCCGGCCCGGCCCTCCGCCGGCTGCAGGTCTACAGCAGCCATTCGAATCGCGATCAGCGCAGACCGATGGCCGATGAGGTCCGGTTGTCCGATCTGGAAGCGCGCTTCGATTGCAAGGCGTGTGGCAAGAGAGGCGCCGATGTCCGACCGAATTTCAATTGGACGCCAGAGGACCGGCCGGCGGCATGGAGTATCGGGCGGTCTCAAGTCCCTAAGCACGCGCGGCGCGCTTCAACTAACTGCCAATATTCGTCACGGATGCAGTTTGGCCTGGATTATTGGTCGAGACGGCCCTTATCCTGGCCGCGCGGTCTTTGTCACGCACGAGCGCATTGTATCGATCGATTTGGCCGGCAAGTCTCGACCAGCTCTGGGATAGATTTCTCAGAACCGCGGCCTCAGCTTCATTCTGTACTGATTTCATCAAGCGAAGACATTCCGCCGCCTGGTCTCGGCAATGTTGGGTGCTGTCCATAACCTCAGTAACTCCCATGGGGTTACCCGAGCGGCTGTATACAGAGCTGGCCCCGGTTGTCTGAACAAAAATTCCGCGTCGATAAGTGGAGCCTCTGCCGGGGTTAGGCCGCCGCGCGGGGCGACGGAAGGTTGAAGTAGGCTTGATCCGGGGTCATGTCGTCAAGACTCGAATGAGGACGTCGGCCGTTGTAAAAATCGAGATACCGGCCGATCGAATGTCGTGCCTCGCCGACGCTTTCGTAGGCCCGCAGATAGACCTCCTCGTATTTGACGCTGCGCCACAGCCGCTCGACGAACACGTTGTCCCGCCATGCTCCTTTGCCATCCATGCTGATCGCGATGCCGTTGCTGGCGAGCGCGCCGGTGAAGGCCGCGCCGGTGAACTGCGAGCCCTGATCGGTATTGAAGATTTCGGGCTTGCCGTGACGAGCAAGGGCGTCCTCCAGGGTCTCGATGCAGAAGGCTGCCTCCATCGTGATCGACAGCCGCCACGACAGAACCCGGCGGGTCGCCCAGTCGAGGACGACAGCGAGATACACGAAGCCGCGTGCCATCGGGATGTAGGTGATGTCCATTGCCCAGACCTGGTTCGGGCGCGTGATCTCCATGCCGCGCAACAGATATGGATAGATCTTGTGGCCGGGCTCGGGCTTGGTGGTGCGCGGACGGCGATAGAGCGCCTCTATCCCCATCCGCTGCATCAGCGTTTTGACATGCCGGCGGCCGATCTTGCACCCCTGCAAAGCCAGCAGGCCTCGCAACATGCGCGAACCGGCGAAAGGAAACTCCAGGTGCAGCCGGTCGAGCCGCGGCATGATCGCGAGGTCGGCAGACGACACCGGGCGCGGCAGATAATAAACGCTGCCGCGGCTGATCTTCAAAACTTTCGCCTGCTTGGTGATCGGCAGATCGTGCTCACGGTCGATCATCGCTTTGCGCTCAGCAATCCCGCCTTGGTGAGCGCTCCTTCTAAAAAATCGTTCTCCAGCGTCAGTTCCCCGATCTTGGCATGCAGCGACTTCACATCAATCGCGGGTAACCGCGTAGCGTTACCGTGACCTGGCCCAAACACATCGGCGGCGCCGCCTTCAAGCTGCGCTTTCCACGATGTGATCTGATTGGGGTGGACGTCGAACTGCTCCGCCAGTTGAGCCAGTGTTCGGTCGCCCTTGACGGCAGCAAGTGCCACCTTCGCCTTGAAAGCCGGGGTGTGGTTCCGGCGTGCTCGTCTGCTCATCGTCTCTCCTGATTCGCGGGCCAATCTTGCCCGCCGTCAGGCAGAAACTCCACTTATCGCCCTGTTCAGATTTCCGGAGCCGGCTCTTACTTCATCAAATGAGCGGCCCTGACGGATAGCGCCGCCCCAAGCTGAGTATGTTCGCTCGGGTATGCAATATTTCCGCAGTCGGGTGCTTAAATTCCCGGCAGATTTAAACTAAGCACGAAGCATGCCAAAGTCGGAGGTGTTCTTTGCCTTGGTCGCGCGAATTCGACGATAGGTGGAAGCCTTTCGACCGATCCTCACGAATCAATTTAAGAGCCCGCTGCGTGAAACCGGGATTTGATGGCCGACGACGAAACCCTGACACCCCATACGACTGTGATCGCTGGCGAGCGCTGCCCGAACGACTGGCAAGTGATCCGGCGGGGAAATGAAAGAGGCCGCCAACTGAGGTACTCCAAACTAGTTCGGAACGATCAGCCGAGTTGCGGTAATTTGGTTCACCGTTGGCCGCTTGTTTCCGCGTTGCCAGCGGTTGGAATGGGCGGCCCCAGCTCAACCCCAGCCCCCCTGCTGCTGGGGCCGCTGCTTCTCCGCGACGCGCGAATTGAACGAGGCCGCCAACTGAGGCGACCCAAAAACAACGCCGGCCGGAGCGGAATATATTCGCTCGGCGCGGCGTCGGCATTTCCCCGGCTGGGTCTTTAAATCCCAGCGATCTAACTGTGTCGCAGGTTAATGAAGCTACGATAACAATGGCGGCCCGGCCGCGTCCCCCGTCAGTCGCGCGCCGGGCCTCACCAGTCGTTACAGACGTGGCGTATGATCACGACTAGCTGTGGAAAGTATGCCGCAATGATGCGAGTCTGGAAATGGATTGTCCCCGCTTTACTGGCTGTACCGTAAGCCTAAGTGCGACGTCCTTTGTGCCGTCGAAAACCTCAAGCACCTGGTCGCAGACCAAACAGCGAAATTCTCCCTTGGGCCCAGGTCGCGAGGCTAGTTCGATCCGTCGATAGCCGCCGTTGCATGCGGGACAGGTGACGTCGGATTTGATCATGAGCAGGCTCCCATCCCGTAGTTCCACGGAATACAGGAGACCTTGATGACGCTTTTATGACGGTTAGCGCGACGTTCATCCTGCCAATGATCAACACGATTGCGGCTAACAGAGTGAAGAGGCCGCCAACTGAGGCGGCATTACTTCTTCTAGGCTGGTTCTGGTGGTTGGAGTCCCGGAGAGGAAAGCCACTCGTTTATTCGAGAGGCGGTTTCAGCTTGACGGGCTTTGCGTAAAAGGCCTTCGCGCACGGCGCCAGGTGGGAGCGACTTGGCTTTCTCTCGTAGACGCTTCGCTTCTTCGGAAAGACGTTCTTCAAGGGATTTGGTCTGTTTGAAACGGCGACGCAGCATGACTCCATCTCCTGCATACGGGTCCTAATCCGTGGGGTTTTGCAGTTCCAATCCTAATATGCCGGCGTTCGGCGGTCGGTTCCAAAGTGAACATTCAAATTGGGACAAGACGAAATTCTACTCAGGACACTTGGGGTTAAATACGGACAGTACCCCCCGACCCATAGGAACGCATCGTGATCTTGGGACCGATTCGGGAACATGGCGCGTTCTTATGGGCGGGCGTCCGGACCGGGCTCACCGAGGCCGACCTTCGGCCAAGAAGATGCCGAGCGCAGCGCCGAGGCGCTGGCGCGATATGAGCGGAAGGGCGGGAAGTAACGGGGTCGGGAGAGCGCCCGCTTGTGTTTTGTCTCTCGTTTTGTACGCCGCGCAAAATCGCGCAGAGAAAATATCTAACTTTCAATGGGTTATTGGTACAGTTAGAAGTTCTCCGAGTGCGCCAGCATCTGCTACGTACTAAACCGCTAAGCAGCCCAATTGGCGATCTACGAAGCGCGTCCTTGATATCGGTCAGCTAAACTCGAGCGAACAATCCGCGTGCCGTGCGCGCGTGGTTCGCTTCGCGCGCCTCTGGATCGGTGAAAAACCGCACGCCACACGTTTCCGACCCGAGCAGCCACCCTTCTTGCCGCCTTCCAGACTTCGAGAGATTCGACGATCTCCATCATTGTTCGCCAATACCGGTATCCCCACGCAAACGCCGGGATCGACAACAGCTTATCCTTGTTCAACTGAAACAGCCGTTCCACGACGGTGAGCTTCAAGACTTCGGCTGTAATAAAAATGACCGCTCCCGCGAAGAAATGCCCGGTCCCGATCAAATAGCCGCTCAAAGGTTTCGCCGGCTCGAGGATGATCACCGGCACCGCAAAAAGCGCAAGCGAAGGATACGGCCGCAATGAAGTGATCCAGAGCCGCACGCGCTCAAACAGCCTCTGTCTTGCAATCCATACTGTGATCGGTCGCGTGACATAGGAAAAGACGCCGTCGACGATGAAATAGACGAGCGCGATCCCGAAAATCGGTGTGTTCCATACCCGGGTCATGTCCCCTCCGTCGTATCAATTCGGACGCCAACGATGTGTTCCCCGGAGCCGGCCGGGAGACCAAGGAACCGGGAGCAGGTCCCGGGCATGGAAGCACCCGAAACGACGCGAAAAAAAGCGACATCGCGGCCAGCAAGCAGCCTTCCCGCGCAATCGTTTCCTCAAAGCCGAGTTCATGCGGCCGTTGTGTCAATCGAGCGGCGTATCACCCGCTGCACTTCCGCATTCGATAGAAACAAATCGTGGTTGATGATGCCCCAGCCGCTATCGGAAGCGTCGATCACGCGCACCCCCAGCCGTTCGATGACCGCCTTCTCGGCGGCGCCGACCCGTGTCATGCCACCAGCGATTTGTCCCGACAGCGCCAACGCCCGATCGTTCGTCGCGGCGATCACGGTGATCTTGCCAGCGAGCGGACCGATGCGGTGGATCGCCGACGAGAACACGTCCATATCGATGTCCGGCGCGGCAAACACCACCGCCCCGATCCTGCTCGCAATGGTGTCTCCGTATCGCGCATAGAGCTGACGCAGGCTTTCCAGCGCCAGCATGGTTCCCATACTGTGCGCGATAATGTGGACGCGGCCGCTACCCGGGGTCGACACGATGGAAGAGAGTACGCGCTCGAAGTCGTCGCGCGACCACATCGCGCTGTCGCGGTCATAGGCGTAGTCGAACAGTCCCGCCTTCGAAGGCCAGGAGAATAGCATCGTCCGGCCGCGGAACTTGATTCCATCGGAAAGGTGCGCGGCATCAAGCGCCGCCGTCTCGAACGTCTGCTTGAAGCCGTGGACGTAGATCAGGACGTCTGGTCCGCCGCTGGCTTGCGCAAGAAGATCGCCGACCTCCCCCGACAGCGGCTCGACCTGATCAAGACGCCAGTCGGCAAGTCCAACTGAGGCGAGCGAAAGGCGGCCGTCGTCCGGCGGCACCAGCTTCGCCCGTGCAACCGTCATCGCAGACGCGCGTTCCGGCCCGAACCAGGGCTTCGCGCGCCCGCCATTCACCCGCTTGCGTGTGGTTGTGACGAGCAATGTAGGGTCTGTTGAGAGCGAGGAAGCGTCGAAGCTCGCGCCAGTCGCGCCCAAGCCAGCGCATCCGCCGAGCGCAAGCGCGCCGGTTAGGGACGAAAGCCCGGCCAGCAGCGCGCGGCGAGACACAACAACGTCTTGGTGCAGCAAATATGGGACGATCACACGGAACCTTCAGGAATACTGCCCGCTATTGGACCAGCCCCACTAAGCTTCCTGAACGACAATGGCGGCGAGAAATGGGCGGGCGGCCCTATGGACGTCGTGCAAAATCTCGGGCCATTGCAGATTTACCGATCGAACCGGTCACGCCAAGACCGCCGCTTGTGCGCTTGAAGCGGCGACGAGCGGTTCAGATCGCTTTGAAATCTACTTCGATCCGCCAAGCAGCCGGAGCGCTTCCACAAGGTGCCGATTTTCCTCGGGCGTGCCGATGCTGATCCGCAGTTTATCCCGCAGTCCCTCCTCGTTGAACCATCGCACAAAGATGCGTTGGGCCATGAGAGACCGATAGACTTTCTCCGCGCTGTGCCATCGTCCGCCGTCGGGAACGGTCGCGAGGAGAAAATTCGCCTGCGACGGCGAGCATGGCAAACCAATCGCGGTCAGGGCGAGCTTAAGCGCGCTCCGCTCATGGCGCACCGCCTCCCAGCTTCTGGCCGCGGATCTGATGTCTTCGAGTGCGGCTGTCCCAACGGCTTGTGCGATGGCGTCGACGTTGTAGGAATCCTTCGTCTTCGACAGCATGGGAGCAACGAGGTCGGCAGCGCCGAGGCCGTAGGCGAGCCGCAGCCCCGCGAGCGAATAGCCTTTGCTGAGGGTTCGCAGCAGCAGCACATTGGGACAGGCGGCGACCAAGGTGGATGTCTCATGGCCAATCTCGGGATCGACAAAGTCGACATAGGCTTCGTCGACGAGCAGCACGCCGCGGAAGGTCTGCGCGAGTTTATGAAGGTCGACTGCCGAGACAAGAGTGCCTGATGGCGCGTGAGGGTTGGTGATGATCGCGAGCGGGGCTCCCGCCGCATTCCATCGGTCGGCGGTGTCATCGGGAACCGACCAATCCTTGCCAAGCGGTACGCCGGCGAGCGGACTGCCATGGACGGTCGCCAGAACGGAATAGAGAGTATAGCTCGGCGTCAACAGTCCGAGCGGCTTTCCGTGATCGAGGAATGTCGTCAACGCCAGTCGGAGCAGCTCATCGCCGCCGTTGGTCGCTATGACGTTTGCAGGCGCGAGGCCTTGCAGGCGAGCGACGCTGGCGCGAAAGCTACCTGCAAGCGGATCCGGATAGCGCCGCAAGCTGTCGAGCGGAAACGAACTCAGGACGTGCGCAATTGCGGGGCCGGGCGGATAGGGATTTTCGTTGGTGTTCAACTTGATGGCCGGCGTGTCCGGCTGCTGGCCCGGCGTGTAGCCCTGCATGACCTTGAGATGGGCGCGTTCGTAAGTCATGCGGGAATGCCTGTCGTTCGGGATGCGCGGGTCATATGGGCGTGCCTCGGGCCCGCTGCAGGTGTCGTTTATATAGCGGCATTATCGTCGCCCGTCGGCTCTGTCGGGTAAAGTCGCCCTATCACCTCCCCGGCAAAGGATACCGGATGTTTGGCTGGCTAAAGCGCGCTCACCCGCCTACGACGGAGCAACAGCGTCAGGTGGCGCAGGCTCTGGCTGACTATCCGCCCCATGCGCCGCCCGCGTGGAATCCAGACACCAAATCGCCGCGCGAATACAACGAGGAGTACCGGGAGTACTTCTTCGCCCGCGCGCCGGAAATTCGAGCCGCCGGCACGATCAAGGCCTAATAAAACCTCGCTCCAGGACGGCAAAACCGAGGCGAAAGGGGCACCCCATTTGGCATACCCCCGGCCATGGAGGGTTGCCGCCACCACAACAGATCAGCTAAATCGGCGAGTTGCTTGGGGATGGAGCTCCGGCCGCCGTGGCGGCGTGGAAGATTCCCATTGCGAGCGAAAGAATGAAAGCGAATGACATGAGACAGATCATCCTGGCGTTGGCGCTCCTGTGGCCCGCCGCCGTGTTCGCCCAGACCACCCCACCCCCGGCCAGCCCACCGACGGTCGGCGACAAGCCGCTGGTGCAGGTCGACTCGAAGAAGCCAAAAGCGGCCGGCAAGAAGTCAGAGGCGCCCGCCAAGCCCCAATCCATCGCCCAGAAGCTGCAGGCGTGTCAGGACATCGACGACGCGACCAAGGACCGGCTGAACTGCTACGATGCGATCTTCAAGCCCACGCCGAAGCCAAAACCCCCGGCGGCCAAGGGCGTCAATGATTGCCGCTTCCTGAAAGAGGAAGACGAGCGGCTGACCTGCTACAACGGCTTTGCCGACAAGATCCCGAAACTGCCGAAGTAAGCAGAAAGCCGACCTGGCCGTCCGCCTTCGCTCATTGAGCTACGGCGGACAAGTCGCTGCCCGTGAACGTGGAGTGTCACCTCACGCGGCGCGCGTTACCAGGTGCTGTTCCAGATCGGGCCGCCGAAGAAGCCGAAATGCGGTTGCTGCTGTGCAAAGCGCAGCGGCGGGTTCGCGGGCGGGTACATGCGAACCTTGGCGATCCTGCGTTTCTTTGGCGCCTGCGGCTGTTCGAGCTTCTTGGCGTCGGGCGGGACAAACTGCGCAAAGGTGTTGCGCACACGGGCCTGGGCCGAGGCATCGGCTGCGGGAGCCAGCGGGGCGGCAGCGGCGACAACGGTCCTGGCCGCCGGCGGCACGATCGTGGGCAGGCTGGTGTCGTACACCACCCGCTCCGGCAATTTCTGGACGGAATGTATTCGCACGGTCGACTTGTCGATTCCGGGGGCGCTGTGGCTCGCCACCGCGAACTCCTGCGGCATAAAGGCGTCGACCGCGAACAGCAGCGCGAGGAGTACTCCGCCGATATACAGGAAATAACGCGCCACGGGCATTGGTATCGCTCCCCCCGCGCGATCGCGCGGTTCATCGCCTAACGGGTGATGTAGTGATTAGTTCCTGACGCCGCATTGAAGGTTCAAACAGCGGCGGTCACTTTTTCGGGTTCCGGGGTTAAATCCGGCTGGCCGTCACCAGCGAGCATTTCGCCCTATTCGCATTAATATTGACGAACCCCACCAGCATACCGGAATAGGTCTTCCGGCTCTTCATGCTGATGACGTCGCCGATCACGCGTTTGCGATCCGTCAAATGGCTGCCGTCGCGGCGCGCAAAGGCGCAGTCGATCTCGATGTCCTTGACCGCGAAGTCGTTGCGGTTGCGCAGCGTGAGCGTGACCAGGGCCTTGGAACCCAGCCCGCCACGGCGCCAGGATTGCGCGGAAATCTTCAGGCCGTCGAGCGGCGATTTGGCCGGCGCCGTGGTTTCGGTCGCAACCGCGGCAGGCGCGGCCGCGTCGGCGGGCGCCGTTGCCTCGGTCGACTGCGTCGGCGCGGTCGCCGGATCAACCGGTGCCGCATTTTGCGCAGGCCCTGCAATCACGGCGGGCACCGGTGCGGATTGGTCCTCTGCGTCGCTTGGGTCCGGAAGCATGATCCAGGCTGCAAATCCGGCGATGGCGACGACAGGCAAAACGACAAGCCTTGCCTTGTCGTGTACGGACGACCAATAGCCGATCCTCATAGCCGCGCCCTCAACCGGCGGCGAGCCAGGTGCCCCGCCGCGCATGAAAAAAGCCGTACGGGCTTACACCATACGGCCTTTGTCACGACTGCCGCTGTACGGTTCCGCCGCGTTCCATTCATCAATAGCGCTGGAACGAAATGGTTTCATGCCGGCGTGACAATTTTGCGGCGGCAGCCCTTGTTTGCGTAAGCAGCCATTGGCATGGCGGATGCCCGGCCGCTAGGATTGCGCGGCCGCAACACCCGGAAAGCCAGCCACGGCGCCGCAATCACAAAAATGCAGGGAGACCCAAGATGCCGACCGTAACCTGGGACCACGTCCATTTGCGCAGTCCCGATCCCGAAGCGACCGCGGCCTGGCTGCACGATATCCTCGGCGGCGAGATCATCCGCGGACCCGGGCGGATCGACGTCAAGCTCGGCGGCGCCAATGTGTTCATTGCGCCGGTCAAGGCCGGCGACAACGCACCGCCGGTGACGCCCTATCAGGGTCTCGATCATATCGGCCTGACGGTGAAAGACATCGACGCGGTCGCCGCCGAGATCAAGGCCAAGGGCGTCGAGTTCACGCGAGAGCCGACCACGATCCGGCCGGGCGTGCGCATCTGTTTCATCCGCGGGCCGCAGGGCATCTCGGTCGAGCTCCTGGAGCGCGACAAGAAATACGCGTGAGCACGGCGCGCCGTCCGACGCAAACCAAAGACCGCTACGTCATGCTGCCCGGCGCCCGCCTGCGCTGAAGCTTCCGCCTTCGCCGACGCTTCCGCCTTCGCTAACGCTTCGGCGGACACGTCGGCGGACGGGCTCTTGCACCGGACAGGTCATGTCATCGATCCCGGCATGAAGCAGCGGATGGTCAGTCCGCCATAGCCGCGGATCGGCCACACCATGGTTCGGCCGACGCGATTGGGTTCGGTGATGACGGCGTCATCGGGCACCTCGACCCATTCGCCTTCGATCCGCACGCGGTAATGTCCGTTGCTGGATTCCCAATCGACATCGCTGACCGCGGTGCCGTCGGCGTCGGAGCAACACGGCCCCTTGCCGCTTTTCAGGCTGTCGAACCATTGCTTGAGCGGCGAGTTGGCGTAACGGCCGTCCGGATCGCGCGCATGCGCGGGATACGCGGCCGCTGCCGTCAACATCGCCGCCAGCGCTATGCTCAGTGGCATCCTCATACGCCGACGTGTCCGCCGAAGCGTCAGCGTCAGCGAAGGCGGATGGCGATCCGCAATTCTACGGTCGTCACTCTCGGTGCATCGGCGCGCCATGTGGCCGCCGGAATTGTTCCAGTGGGTCACCTGTCTCTTGCTCCAGCACCCGCCGGCCGGTGCCGAAATCAACTATGCATTTCGCGGGCCAGTTTGATTCGAGTTGCCCCAGCCGTCATCCCGCTGTCACATAATCCGGCTGGCAGGAACCGAGGGTCTGACCCGCCCCCACCGGCCAGCGGTCAAGCTGTCGCGTTGCGCGGGGTGCTGCGCTTTGGCATAAAAGACTACCGGCACCGGGGACAACGGGCGCGCCGGCAGCGGTACGTCATGAAGAACGGCCTGTATTCGATTCACGTCACTTTGCTGGACGGGCGCGTCGGCAAGGGCAGCGGCGTGATTCTGTTCCGCGATGGCCAAATCCTCGGCGGGGACGCCTATCTGTTCTACACCGGCAGCTACACGGTCAAGGGCGATACCTTCAAGGGCGAGGTGCTGGTGCAGCGTCACACTTCCAGCCCCGATGCCAATCCGCTGTTCGGCGGACCGAACCCGGTCGGCATCGGCGTCACCGGCACCTTCACCGACACCCGCGCCACCATGAACGGGACGGCGCTGGTCGGAAAAGCCAGCCAGATTTTCGGCGCGACGCTGCGCAGGCTGGCGGACACGAATTAGGGCGTGATCCTTCTCCCTCGCCCCGCTCTTGCGGGGAGAGGGTTGGGGTGAGGGGCTGCTTCCACGCATTCGACTCGCGGAGAGTCCCCCCTCACCCGGATTGTGCTTGCGCGCAATCCGACCTCTCCCCGCTTGCGGCCGCAAGCGGGCGAGGTGATCCGAACTAGCCGCTTACATGAAACAGCTATTCCGCCGCCTGCTCCAGCGGCGCTGTGCGCGGCAGGATCATCTGGATCCGCGTGCCGCCGCCGGGTTCGGAATCGAGGTCGAGCCGGCCGCCGAGGCGGTTGGTCACGATGCTGTAGACGATGTGCAGGCCTAAGCCCGTGCCGCCCTGATCGCGCCGCGTCGTGAAGAACGGATCGAACGCGCGGCGGCGGACGTCGAGGCTCATGCCGCAGCCGTCGTCGGAAAACAGCACCTCGACATTGTCCTTGCCGGACTCCCGCACCTGGATATCGACCGTGCCGGGCTTGCCGTCCGGGAACGCGTGCGCCACCGAATTCAGGAACAGATTGGTCAGCACCTGCCCGTACGGGCCGGGATAGCTGTTCATGATGAGGTTGGGCTGGCAATCGACGTTGAGCGTCAGATTGTGCTTGCGCAGGCCCGGCCGCAGACTCATCACCACTTGCTCGGTGAGATCGCCGAGGTCGAAATTGCGCTGGTCCGAATAATTGCGATCCGCCGCGACCTGCTTGAACGAGGTGATCAGTTCGGCAGCGCGATTGAGATTGGCGACCAGTTGCGACGACGCATCGCGGCTGGTGTCGAGATAATCATTCAGGCTGGAGCGCCGCAATTCGCCGCGCGCGACTTCGGCCGCGAACATCGCGGTCTTGCGCTCCAGTGCGGAGGCGACCGTCAGGCTGATGCCGACGGGATTGTTGACCTCGTGGGCGACGCCCGCCACGAGGCGCCCGAGGGCGGCGAGCTTTTCGGCCTCGATCAGCGAGTTCTGCGTCTCCCGCAGATTGCGCAATGCCGCTTCGGCGGCGTCCTTGGCCTTGCGCATCTCGAACTCGACGCGCTTGCGTTCGCCGATGTCGAGCGCGACGGTGACGATGTTTTCGATCTCGCCCGCGGTGTCCAGGATAGGCAGCTTGTTGACCAGCCATTGCCGCATATTGCCGGCGGAATCCTTGTATTCCTCTTCGTAAAAGCCGAGTTCCCGGCCGCCCGCCAGCACCCGCTTGTCGTTCTCGTCGGTCTTTGCAGCGCCGTAGCGCGACATCAGGTCCTGCGTGGTCTGGCCGATCGCGTCCTGCGGCTCGATGCCGAAAATGCCGGCCATGTAACGGTTCATCAGCACATAACGCAGCTTCCTGTCCTTGACGTTGATTACCGCGGGCACCGTGTCGATCACCATCTGCAGCAAACGGCGGCCTTCGGCGATCGCATCTTCGGCGCGCTTCTGGTCGGTGATGTCGCGCACCGTTCCTTCGTAGCGGACCACCTCGCCAGCCTCGTTGCGCACCGCGCTGGCGCTGTCCGAGAGCCAGAGCACCGCGCCGTCGCGGGCGCGGACCTGGTATTCGAACTCGCGGACCATGCCGTCGCGTTCCATCAGCTTCTGAAATTGCGTCCGCGCCGCCCTATCGACATAGACGGTATCGGCGATGTCGCCGATGCCGTTGATCAGGGCGTACGGCGTGGCGTAACCCATCATCCGCGCCAGCGCCGGATTGGCGTTGAGCAGCGCGCCGCCCGGTGTCGTGACGTAAATGCCGTCGACCGACGCCTCGAACAGTTTGCGATAGCTCTCCTCGGCAAGGCGCTGTTCGGCCAGAGCGCGCACCGCCGCTTCCCGCGCGGCGTCGGCATCGACCAGGGTCTGGCGGAATACTTCGGCGGCGCGGGCGATATCGCCGATCTCGTTGTCGACGTCGGTCTGCGGGATCGAGGCGCTTTTCTCGCCGCCCGCCACCGCGCGGATCGAGGTCGCAATCGATGCCAGCGGGCGCACGGTACGGCGCACCACCAGCAGTGCTGCAAACAGTCCGATCAGGACGCCGGCGGTGCCGAGCACGATGCTTTGCCATCTGGCTTCCGTCAGCGTTCTGGCGAAATCGCGGGACAGAACATGGCCCTGGCGCGCGCTGACCTCGCGCAACAATTCGGTGACGCGCTGGATCAGGCGGCCCTCGGCGCCGAGCACCTCCTTGTCGATATCGGATATCTGGCGTTCGCGGATCGATATGCCGACGATCGCTTCGGCGTAATTGTCGACAGCCATGCGGAGTTTTGGATCCGGGATCGACATCGAGCGCATGGTTTGCGCCGCCTGTTCGGCAGCCGACGGATTGTGCGCCAGCAGCGCAGAAGCGATGCGGCTTTGGGTCTGGGACAGCGTTGAGGAGATGTTGGGATCGGGACTGTCGGCGACGGCCTCGTCGAATTTCTCGCGCAGCGGCGGCAGCCCGACGATCATTTCTGCGCGGCGGTTGATCAGCGCCGAGATCCGCTCGATGCCGCTGCGGTAGGTCGCCAGCCGTTCGGTGACGCCATCGATCATGTCCTGCTGTTCGGGGGCAAGCTCCAGCCGGGTCTTCTTCAGGACCTCGCTCAGCGAGGTCGCGGCTTCGCCCACCTGGACCGATTGGGTGCCGGGGTCAGTGACGAAATCGCGCGCCGCCAGCCGCAATTCGTTCATGCGCCGGTCGATGTCCTCGGCGAGGTCGCCGACGCTCTGCAACCGCTGCAGCTCGCCAAAGGTCGCGTCGAGATGGCGGATGGCGATGACGCTGGCGGTCGAAGTGATGATGATCACCGCGAGCACCAGCAGGAAGCTGCCGAACGTCAGCTGACCGATCGAAAGCGAGAACGATCGCGTCATTGGCGAATTCGGCGGCAATTCAGAGGTCATGTTATTGAGGCCGGGCTCCAAACGGTCGTAATATACGATGTATTTCGGGCGATGGGGAACATGCTGAAAATGACGGAGAAACCGGCCAGATTCGCCAGATCGCTCGCCCAGTACATAGCCTTGTACATCACGTTGGGTGTCACATTCGCGATTCTCGCTGCACCAATCCGGGATTCCGCGGCGGCAGCGGCCGAGCGGAGTGCCCGGATGGCGAAATTCACGCGGCCCGCCAGCGTGCCGTTTCCGGCGGAAAACCCCTACTCGCCCGAGAAGGCTGAACTCGGGCGTAGGCTGTTCTTCGACCCCCTGATGTCGGCCTCCGGCACCATTTCCTGCGCCACCTGCCATCATCCCAGGCTGGCCTGGGGCGACGGCCTGCGGCGTAATGACGGCTTAGGATGAGGCGCCAATCGGTGCCACCTTCCTTGCCGGGATCGTCATCGCAGCCACGCCGACGACCACGCAAGCCAGCCCGATCCACGCGGTCGGGGCCAAACTCTCGCCAAGGAACAGCACGCCCAGCGCGACACCGATAGGTACGCGCAGATAGGCCTGCGCCGTGGTGCCGACCGATCCCAGGGTCTGGATCAGGCGGAAGTAAATGACGAAGGCGAACGCGGTCGAGAATACCGCAAGGCCCGATAGCGCCAGCAACGAACTCGCCGATGGCGCCAGCGTCCAGGGCTGGTCCACCACCAGGCTAAGCGGGATCAGGATGGCCGCGCCACACAGCAGCGAACCTGCCGCCGACGCCATCGGGTCGAGGTCTTTAAAGCCTCGGCTGAAGATCGCCGCGCCCGCGTAGCAGATCGCGGCAAGCACGGTGACGATTTGCGCGGTCAACTGCTCGCCCAACCCGGCCAGCGCCTGCACGCCGACGATCAGGCAGATACCGGCCATGCCGGCGACGACGCCGAGCAGTTTTCGCGACGTCAGCACCTCATGCCGCGCGACGGACAGCGTCAGGAAAAAGGTAAAAATCGGCGAAGTGGAATTGAGAATGGTCGCCAGCCCTGCGTCGAGCGAGCGCTCGCCCCAGGCGATCATGGTCCAGGGGATCACGCTGTTGAGGCAGGCCTGAAACATAAAGCGCCGCCAGGTCGCAGCGTCGCGGGGCATTTTCAGCCCGCGCCATTGCATGATCGCCAGCAGCAGCACGCCCGCAATCGCGGTGCGCGCCGCGATCAGCGTGATCGGCGGAATGGTCGCGACGCCAAGCTTGATGAAGGTATAGGATGCGCCCCACAGCGTGGCCAGCAGGACGAGCAGCGCCAGTTCGACGGCCATGTTGGGGTGGCGCGGGTGGGATTCTTCCATGTCGGTTTTCCGGCCCTCGATTGATCGAAGCGGAATCTACATGGTGAAGGCAACAGAATACTTCGTTGCGCGCCGAAGTGTGCTAACCCAGCGCGCCGACTTCGAACACCTCGCCGTCATAGCCGGCCTCGCGCGGAATCCGGAGCTGACGGCCGCCGTTCAATTTCGTCATCACCGGCGTCACTGTCACGACCGGCTTGCCGCGGCTGTCGTCCAGCGCTGCCTTTACGCTGGCCTGTTTGCCGAGCTTGATCAAATTGCGGGTGGTCGGGAATGGCAGCTTGAAGCGGCCGGTTTCGCCGCCTTCCAGCGCCTCGCGCGGCGACACCCAGATCGAGTCGGTGGATTCCTTGCCGTCATGGGCGCCGGCCTGTTCCGGAGGGGCTGCGGCGAGGAAGAACCAGGTATCGAAGCGCTTTGGCATGCCCTCTGGCGTGATCCAGTGCGCATAGGGCACGAGTTCGTCGAGCGCTAGCAGCATGCCGTTGTCGGTGAGCACTTTCAGGAAGCTGATCTTGCCGTCGCACAAATCGGCGCGATTGATGGCCTCGATCTCGCCCGCACGCTTGGCATCGACCAGCGCATTCGATCCCTGCGGCCGCGCCAGCAGGATGCCGCTTTCCTCAAAGGTCTCGCGGATCGCGGCGATGCGGAAACTTAAGCTAGCCTCGTCGAGCTCCTCGCCGCCCGAATAGAGCGCGGGGTTGGCGATGATCTCCTTGTCGCCCTTGTCGACGCTGCCGCCGGGAAACACCAGCGCACCGGAATTGAAGTCGATCTCGTAATGGCGGACCATCATGAAGACTTCGATTTCGCCTTGCGCCGCGCTGTCGCGCAGCAGCAGGATGGTGGATGCGGGACGCGGGGCGACGATCTCGGCCATGGGCTTACTCCTCGGGACCTCATCCCGAGGAGCGGCCCTTGGCCGCGTCTCGAAGGATGATTGGTGGCATTGGGGCCTCATGGTTCGAGACGGCGCTGCGCGCCTCCTCGCCATGAGGAATTTCTAGCCCGCTGCGCTGGATTGCGGTTGCAGATTGGCGCGGCGGTCGACCCGCGCGACCCGCGACAGCAAATAATCCACCTCGGCCTTGGCCGCGGCCGTGATGGTCGCGCCGGGCTTGCGCTGCGCGCTGGAGGCGATGATGCCGCGCTTCTGCAGCACGTATTTGCGCACCGCAAGCCCCGCGCCGGGCTGCTGCTCGTAGCGGATCAGCGGCAGATGCGCGTCGAACAGATTGTGCGCGGCATCGCGTTTTCCCGCCTTCGACAGTTTTACGACATCGATCAGCAATTCCGGGAAGGCGTAGCCGGTCATGGCGCCGTCGGCGCCGCGCTCCATTTCGAAATCGAGGAACAGCCCGCCATTGCCGACGAGAATGGACATCGGTTTCAGCGAGCCGTCCTTCTGGAAGCCGCGCAGCGTGGAGATCTTTTCCAGCCCCGGCCAGTCCTCATGCTTGAGCATGACGCAGGACGGTGAGTCCATCACGATCTTGCGGATCACGGCGGGCGTGAACACCACGTTGAGGGTCAGCGGATAATCCTGCAGCACCCAGGGAATGTCGTTGCCGATCGCTTCCTGGGCCTGCTTGAAATAACCGGTGATCTGATCGTCGGTGCGCAGATGCGGCGGCGGCGCGATCATGACGCCGGCCGCACCGGCATCCATCGATTTTTGCGCCAGCGAGCGCATGGTGGCAAATCCGGGCGCGGAGACGCCGACGATGATCTGCATGGTCTTGGCGCGCTTGACGAAGCGGACCGCGACCTGCTCGGCCTCGGCGGCATCGAGCTTCGGCGCCTCGCCGAGAATGCCGAGCACGGTGACGCCGTCGCAGCCGACTTCGGCGTAGAAGTCGGTCAGCCGGTCGATGGATTTGTCGTCGATGCGGCCATCGTCGTGGAACGGGGTCGGCGCGATCGCGAAGGTGCCTGCGGCCTGGGCGGTGAGTTTTGTCATTTGTGCCTCTATCCTCTTTCGTCATTCCGGGGCGCGAAGCGAACTACGATGTGCAATTGCACATCGGGGAATCTCGAGATTCCGGGTCTGGTCCTTCGGACCATCCCGGAATGACGGTAAACTCAAAACCTTCGCGCGCCCATCTTGATCTGCTCCTCGGAGAAGAAGATCTCCTTGGCGTGGTCGACGACGTCCTGGGCCTTCCAGCCCGTATGCGGCGGCTTCCAGCCGTCCATTTCCATCATCCGCATCTCGCGGACGCCGCGGGGGCCGGAGACGCCGAGCACCTTGCCGGTCTGGTCGCCCGACAAATCGCTGACCATGTATAGCACGGCCGGTGCGATGCCGTCGGGACCTAAGGCCAGGCCGGGGTTTTCCTTGTAGCGCGGCAGGTCCGCGGTCATGCGGGTCAGCGCCCCCGGCGCCAGGGTCCAGATCCGGATGTTGTATTTGCGGCCCTCGATCGCCAGCACGTTGGACAATCCCCAGATACCGCCCTTGGCGGCGCCGTAATTGGTCTGGCCGAAATTGCCGATCAGGCCCGAGGTCGAGGACGTATTGACGATGACGCCGCCGCCGTTCTCGCGCATCCATTTGAACACCGGCTGGGTGCAGCAGAAGGTGCCTTTCAAATGCACCCGGATCACCTTGTCCCAGTTGGTCTCGTTCGCCTTGGCAAAGGTCTCGTCGAGCAGGATGCCGGCATTGTTGACGAGGATATCGGCGCGGCCGAAATTCTTGATCGCGTCGTCGAACACCGACTGCCCGCCCGCCATGGTCGAGATATCGGCGCCATTGGCGACCGCGCGGCCGCCTTCGGCCTTGATCGCGTTGACCACTTTTTGCGCCATCGAGACATCGGCGCCGGAGCCGTCGCGCGGTCCGCCGAGGTCGTTGACCACGACCGCCGCGCCTTCGCTTGCAAACAGTTTGGCGTAGGCCTCACCCAGCCCGCCGCCCGCCCCCGTGACGATCGCAACCTTGCCGTCGAGTAATCCCATGGTGTTTCTCCCGTACCTTCGTTTATTTAAACGCCGTCATGGCCGGGCTTGTCCCGGCCATCCACGTCTTTCTTCGTTTCCAAAAGGAAGACGTGGATGCCCGGCATAAGGCCGGGCATGACGAATTACTGATGCGCACCGCCCTCGCCGCCCTAGCCCAGCACCGTCCTGCCGCTCTTGATCACGGTGACGCCCCGCGCTTTCACCTTGGCTTCGAATGAAACCACGTTGCCGTCCTTCCACAATTCCATGGTCACGGTCTCGCCGGGATAGACCGGCGAGGAGAACCGCGCGGAATGCTGTTTGAAGGCGGACGGATCGTAATCGGCATAGGTTTGCAACACGCCGCGGCAGGTGATGCCGTAGGTGCACATGCCGTGCAGGATCGGTCTTGGGAAGCCGGCCTTCTTGGCAAATTCGGGATCGCTGTGCAGCGGATTGCGGTCGCCGCAGAGACGGTAGACCAAGGCCTGATCCGGACGCGTCGAAATATCGACGGTCTTGTCGGGCGCGCGCGTCGGCACCTTGTGCGGATCGGGCTGGCCTTCCGAAGGCCCACCAAAGCCGCCATCGCCGCGTGCGAAGCGCGACGCGACCAGGGTCGCGAGCTTCTCGCCCCTCTCATCCCTGAGCACCGTCTGGTGCCGGATCACCGCGCCCTTGTCCTTGCCCTTGTCGAAGACGTCGAGGACCGTGGAGTCGGCGGTGATGTGGGCCGCGGTCGCAAACGGCCTGTGGAAGGTGATGTCGCGTTCGCCGTCCACCACCATCACGCGGTTGAGATTCATTTCGCCGGGACCCGCGCCCCACGCCGCGACGGAGGCAAAGGTCGGCACCACCTTCAACGCCCGCGCCGTGGCGACGGCCTCGTTGACGAACGCCAGCTCCTTCTCGTCCATGGGGTCAGCGCCCATTCCGATCCCATAGGCGTAGAGCATGACTTCGCGATCGGTGTAGGCGTATTTCTGGCCGAGATTTTTCAGGGCCATCAGCTCATCGTACTTGATAGGCATGTTCGTGCGTCCTCCCGAATTTTTTCTGCTTGTCATGCCCGCGAAGGCGGGCATCCAGTAATCGCCGGTGTTTACTGGATCCCCGCTTTCGCGGGGATGACCACCTGTTGCTGGGCGCGCACCGCGCGCAATCTCGCTACACCGGCGTGAAGAACGGCAGCGGCGCGCCGTCGGTCGGCTTGAACACCACTTTCACCTTCTGGCCGATCTCGAGCTTGTCCATGTCGCAATCGACGATGTTGGTCTGCAGCGACGGGCCTTCCTTCAACGTGACGTAGGCGATCGCGTACGGCCCGGTGGCGGATTTGCGCATCAGGCTGAAGGTGTAGATCGTGGCCTCGCCGGAAGCCTCCTCCCACACCGTCTTGTCGGAAAAGCAGAACGGGCAGATCGAGCGCGGAAAATAATGCGGCTCGCCGCAGGCGGTGCAGCGCTTGATCATGAACTTGCCCGCTTTCGCCGCTTCCCAGAACGCTGCAGTTTCGGGGTTGGTCACCGGCGCCGGATATTTTTTTGCTTCAGCCATCATGCACGCTCCAGGATGCAGGTTGAGGCGGCGTGGCGCACGCCGAGCAGTCCGCCGGTGCCGTGCGCGATCGCGAGATCGCAATTTTTCACCTGCACCTTCGGATGGGCTTCGCCGCGCAACTGGCGCACCGCCTCGATGATTTTCGTCATGCCGCCGCGGTTGACGGGATGGTTGCTGCAGAGGCCGCCGCCATCGGTATTGAACGGCAATTTGCCGACACCGGAAATCAGATTGCCGTCGGCGACGAATTTGCCGCCCTCACCCTTCTTGCAAAATCCCAAATCCTCGATCTGCATCAGCACCGTGATGGTAAAGCTGTCGTAGATCGAGGCGTATTTGATATCCTTCGGCGTGACGCCGGCCTCTTCGAACGCGCGGGGTCCGGACCAGAGGCCGGCGGAGTGCGTCAGATCGAGATCCTTGCCGCCGCGCGGTCCTTTGGTCGACTCGCCGTGCCCGATCAGGCGCACCAGCGGCTTCTTCAGGCTCTTGGCGATCTCCGGCGTGGTCACGATCAGCGCGCCGCCGCCGTCGGTGACGACACAGCAATCCATCCGGTGCAAGGGATCGGAGATCATCGGCGAGTTCAGCACGTCCTCGACGGTGACGACGTCCTTGAGCATCGCGTGCGGATTGTATTGGGCGTGATGCGACGCCGCGACCTTGATCCAGGCGAGCTGCTCGCTGGTGGTACCGTAGTCGTGCATATGGCGCATGGCACACATGCCGTAGGCATTGTGGGTGGTTGCGCCATAGGCCGTCTCGAAATCGGCCTCGGCGCCGGCCGCGCGCGGCGGCATCGGTCCGGTACGCGGCTTGCCCGCCAGCGTAATCAGCGCGATCGAGCACTTGCCGGCGGCGATCGCTTCCGCAGCATGGCCGAGATGGATCAGATAGGAACAGCCGCCGGTATCGGTGGAATCGAGGTGACGGACCTTGAGGCCGAGATAATCGACCATGTTCATCACGCCGCCCGGGGCGTCGCCGGCGCAGAAATAGCCGTCGATGTCGGCCTTGGTCAGCCCGGCATCTTCGATCGCGCCCTTCGCGACCTCGGCATGTAGCTGTGCGGTGGATTTATCGGGTGCGTGCCGGGTCGGATGCTCATAGATCCCGGCAATGTAGGCCTTGCCCTTGATGGTCAAATCGTTCTCCGGTGGCGTTTCTTGTCTCCGGCAGTTTTTCTGGCCTGTAAGGGCTGGCTTGGCAAGTAAGGAAATATTCCGTCTGGCGAGACGGTCGCAGATCGCCACCACCCTCCCCGGTCAAGCGCTGGTCGAGCCGGGCGATGACGTGGACGGTATGGCGCGATCGTAGAGGCCGTCATTGCGAGCGGAGCGAAGCAATCCATTTCTCCGCGTCAAGAAAGAATGGATTGCTTCGTCGCAAGAGCTCCTCGCAATGACGGTAAACACAACTTCCCGTTCTCGCGGCGCGACGCGCCCGAGGTTTGCAGGTCATTTTCGCACCTCTCGAAAAGAGAGGGCGCAGGGAATGCCGGATGCACGCTGCACCCGCGGTCTCGTGTGTGCAATGTGCACAAGAAGATGCGCACACGAGCATACAGGGCAGCGGAGGCAATCCGACATTCCCTGCGCAATGGCTTTACGGCTTATGCCGCGCTCTTGTGTCCGCAAAATCTGTCAGAATGTGCAAACGGGCGGTTTTGACCAACCGCCCGTTCGCTGGATCTGAGCCCGTTCGTGCTCGAAGGCCATAGAGCCTGCCGGGGAGCGTGGGACAGGTCCGGTGTCTTCCTCAACCCGAACAGTTGCATGGGCTTGGAGCCCGAACCGAGCAAGGAAGGGAGCTGGATGATGGCACAAAATGATCTCGTTGTCGCGGGAATCGATGTCGCCAAGGACAAGGTGGATGTTTGCATTCGTTCGCTGGCTTTGAGGCGCACGTTTGCAGCCACAGCCGAAGGTCGCCGCGAACTGGCATCGTGGCTCCGCCGGCGGAAGGTCAGCAAGGCGGTGATGGAGGCGAGCGGCGGCTACGAGCGCGAGTGGGCCAAGGCGCTGCGTGATGCCAGGATCGAGGTTCGGATCGTCGATCCGAAGCGCGTTCGCAGCTTCGCTCAATCGGCCGGACGGCTCGCCAAGAATGACACGATCGATGCCGAGATGATTGCCTGGTTCGCCGAGACCTTCGACGAAGCTCCGGGCCAAGCCTATGACGCGAAGCGCGAAGAGCTTCATCAGATGGTGAATGCGCGCCAGGCACTGAAGGAGATGCAGACCAAGCTGGAAAGCCAGGGCGAGCATGCGCTGCCGGCCGCGGTGCAGCGGATTCACGCCCGGATCCTGAAGACGATCGGTGTCGAGCTGGTCAAGATCGAGGCCGCGATCTCGGCCAAGATCCAGGCGACGCCGCATTTTACCGAACTCGCCGAGATCATCGAAAGCGTTCCGGGCCTCGCCCGCACCACCTCTGCTGCGCTCATCGCCGCCATGCCGGAACTGGGGCAAGCCAACAACAGGATCGTTGCGGCCTTGTTGGGTGTCGCCCCTTACGATGACGACAGTGGCCGACGTCGAGGCGAGCGGCACATCAAGGGCGGGCGCCGTCGGATCCGCAACGTGTTCTATATGGCCTGCCTTGGGGCGGCGACACAGCACAATCCGGTCCTCAAGGCCTTTTACGATCGCCTGGTTGCCAAGGGAAAAGAAAAGAAGGTGGCGCTGACCGCCTGCATGCGCAAGCTGATCAGCATTCTCAACATCATGATCGAGCGGCGCCAAAAGTGGGATGCCAATCGGTACGCATTGAGCTGATCGAGCGCCTCCTCTGCGCTCGGTCTGCGACCGAGCGCCTGCCAAGCCAAAGGACCGGTGAGCGGACGGGCTCAAGGCCGAAGCCGCCGGAGGCGGTGGCGCTTGCCAGCCTTGAACCCGGCCGATCACTGGTCCAATTCATCACAGTTGCTCCCCGGCGACGAATTCGTCTTGTCACCGTCGTCAGCGGATTTAAGGTTTCGTGCGCGCCCGGTTGGGCTCGAAAAACCTCCGCCGACTTGACACCAGCAACGGGTGCCAGGACCACACGGTTTTGCCGTACGCAACAACGTCGCTCGTCCTGCGCGCCGTGATCGCTCACGGAAATCCGCCCTGCGATCTCTCGCGCGCGCGACGCTGTCGCGTCCACCGCAGCCCGTCCCAACGTTCGTGACGATGGCCAACGCCCCTCTTCTCGGGACGGGATGGCAATAGATGTGAACTGAGTTGGGGTCACCTGAAAACAGGAATATTTTCTAGAGTGGGGATTGACTCGCACTTCGCAAAACGCGGCAAGTGATTTGCCCGTCGGGCAATCGATGGCGACGCGAGCAAGATCGATGTCTTCAATGGCAAAACCGGACGCCGACGTTTTCGACATTAGTCCTACCCTCGGCCACCAAGCCAGCGGGAGGCGATCGGGCGGAGCGCTTGGTCAATCGGGCGATTTTCCAATCGCCTCAATTACTCGACATTCGGCAGCGCGACCTCCGCTGCACGATTTCAGCATCCGTTTCATCTCTCTGCGCAGCGCCGTCAAACGCTCGATCTTTTGCTCGATCGCAGCCAAGTGCTCGCGGGCAAGCGCGTCGATGTCATTGCACGGCCGATCGGGTTCATCCTGCAGCGCCAACAATGCTCGGATTGCTTCGATTTCGAAACCAAGCTCGCGGGCATGTCGGACAAACGTGAGCCGCCGCGTCGCATCCTCGGTATAGTATCGGCGGTTGCCATCTGAACGGCTGGGAGCGGGTAAGAGGCCGATTTGCTCGTAGTAACGAATGGTCGGCACCTTGACCCGAGTTCGCCGGGCGACGTCACCGATCGACAATACCTCCGGTCTTTCGCCCATGGGCTCTTGCTCCTCTAGCCGCTAGAGGTAGCATATATCCCCGATTGGATGCGAGTACATTGGGTCTCACTATGATCGATCGCTGCCAGGACCACTGTTGTGCCGACGCGCACGCTTCGGCGGCACCGGCATGGCGACGCGCGCTCTGGATCGCGCTTGCCGTGAACGCCGGAATGTTCGCCATCGAAATCGGCGCTGGAATGGCGGCCGGCTCCAGTTCGCTCCAAGCCGACTCCCTCGACTTCCTGGGTGACGCGGCAAACTACGCGATCAGTCTTGGCGTCACCGGAATGGCACTGAACTGGCGCGCCGGTGCCGCGCTTCTCAAAGGGATCACCTTGTTCGCACTTGGGACATGGGTGGCGGCAACGACGATCCTCCATGCCACCTACGGTACCCTCCCGAAGGCCGAGCTCATGGGGGCGGTCGGCTTTCTCGCTCTCGTCACCAACGGCGCCGTCGCCCTCATGCTGTATCGCTTCCGCCGCGGCGACGCGAATATGCGCTCGGTTTGGATATGCTCACGCAACGATGCGATCGGCAACGTCGCCGTCCTCCTTGCCGCCATCGGCGTTTTCGGCAGCGGCACCGGTTGGCCGGACGTGATCGTCGCCTCAATTATGGCTACCCTCTCCCTGTCGGGCGGCTTTCAAATCATATGGCATGCCATCGCAGAGCTTCGCGGGGAGCCGCGGTTGACGTCACAGACCAACGGAAGGGTTTCGTGAAGAGCTTGGTAGCGGCCGCAACGCTCGCACTCCTGCCGACGATATGCTTCGCCGAGAAGCTTGAGACCACGCACCTCTTCGGCTTCACGCTCGGCAGCGATGTGAACGACGTCGGCGAGAATGAGGCCGAGAGCGAAGGCACCAACCGCTTCGGGAAGGGTGCCGGCTCGTATACCGCGCTCTCACAACAGCTCGCGGTCAAGTTCATCCCATTCCAGGATTTTTCGATCGAGCCCAGCGTCGGCGTCGCCTATCATGACATAAGCGGCGTCTCAGGTCTCGACGACCGGCATCAGATGGCGTTCGACACGGTATCGCTTGAGATGCGGTATCGCGTGCTCAATCGCGAGCGTGCGCCCTTCGGACTGACCCTCGGCGCCGATCCGCATTGGGGCCGCGTCGACGACCTGACCGGAGAACCCGTTGATAGTTATGGCACCGATTTTTGGATCATCGCCGACAAGGAGCTCGTATCCGATCGCATCTTCGCGGCCTTCAATGTTTTCTATCAGCCCGAAGCGATCCGGCTGCGTGCGACCGGCATATGGGAACATCAATCGCAACTCGGGACATCCGCAGCGATGGTTTTGCAAGTGCATCCGGCTGTTTTCCTCGGCGCAGAGGTGCGCTACATGCGCAGCTATGACGGTCTCGGGCTCGACGTTTTGATAGGAAAAGCCCTTTTCATCGGGCCCACGTTCTATGCACGGCTCTCGGAACGTGCGTGGGTTTCGGCAGCCTGGAATGCGCAGGTCACTGGCCGAGCGGTCAACGCTCCTTCCGGCTCGCTGGATCTTGCCAATTACGAGCGCTATCAGGCGAAGCTTCGGTTTGGGTATAACTTCTGATCGACCCAGAGCCCCGCGAGCCGACCCCGAGGGCTCGCTGTCCGTCCGCGGAAGCGTGCACACCGTCAAGACGGCATGCGTTCACAGGTGGTGGGCACGGCGCATACGCGCCTTTGCCCACCCTACAGCAGTGCAACCTACTCCGCCGCCATCTGCCTTGGCGCCGGCGGCGGATTGACGAGATCGGCGGCCAGTTGCGCGTAGCGCGCTTTGGCGTCCTGCACCGCCTTCTCCTTCACCGGGCCATAGCCCCTGATGCGGTCGGGCAGCGACAGGATTTCGATCGCGGTATCCAGCGTCAGCGGCGACAGCAGGCCGAGCACGGTGGTCACATCCTTCTCGTAACCGACAATCAGATCGCGCTCGAGCTTGCGGTCGGCGGTCTGGCCGAAGATATCGAACGCGGTGCCACGCAGGCCACGCATCTTCGCGAGGATGCGGAACGCCGTCATCATCCACGAACCGAAGGCGCGCTTGCCCGGCCGCCCCAGGGCGTCGATGCCGCGTGACAGGAACGGCGGCGCGAGGTTGAAGCTGAACTTGAAGTCGCCCTCGAACTGGTCGCGAAGCTGTTTTTCGAAACGGCCGTCGGTGTAGAGCCGCGCCACTTCATATTCGTCCTTGTAGGCGAGCAGTTTTGCATAGTTGATCGCCACCGCGCGCGGCAGTGCCTCGCCATAGCCGCCGCTCGTTGCGGCGTCGCGCACCTGCGTCACCAGCTTGCGGTAACGCTCGGCAAGCCCCGCGTTCTGGTAATCCGTCAGCAACGCGCTGCGATGGGCGATGATCTCGTCCAGCGACATCGCATCCAGCGTTTTGGGCGCCACCGTCTCGTCCTGATCCTTCATCATCGCGATCAGTCGGGCCGGATCGGCCGCAGCCAGACGTCCCAACTGGAATGCCTGGATGTTCAGCTTGATGGCAACGCCATTGACCTCGATCGCCTGCTCGATGGCGTTTGCCGACAGCGGCAGCAGGCCTTTTTGATAGGCAAAACCCATCATCATCATGTTGGTGGCGATGGAATCGCCAAGCAGCACTTCGGCGGGTTTTGTAAAATCGAAGAACGAAGAATCCTTGCGCAGCGCGGTTTCCAGCACGCTGTTGACCTGGCGTGCCCTAAAATTGAAATCGCGGTTGAGGATGAAGTCGGCGATCGGGATGAGGTGGGTGTTGATGACGCCGGTGGTGCGGCTGGATTCGCAGAGCGTGATGGTTTCCTTGGCGGCGGCCACCACTTCGTCGGCGGCGAGCACGAGATCGGCCGTACCCGTGACGATGCGCGAACAGGTGACGTCGGCGGTATGTTCGGACAACCGGACATGGCTCAGCACCGCGCCGCCCTTCTGCGCGAGGCCGGACATGTCCAGGATCATGCTGGCCTTGCCTTCGATATGCGCGGCCATGCCGAGCAACGCGCCGATCGTCAGCACGCCGGTGCCGCCGACGCCGCCAACGGCGACGTTATAGGGCCGCTCCAGCGTGGGCCTTGACGCCGGTTCGGGCAGATCGCCGATATCGCCGACGCCGGCCGGCGCGCGGCGGCGCAGCTTTCCGCCGTCGACCGTGACGAAGGACGGGCAAAAGCCCTTCAGGCAGGAATAGTCCTTGTTGCAGGTCGACTGGTTGATGGTGCGCTTGCGGCCCATCTCGGTTTCCAGCGGCTCGACCGAAATGCAGTTCGATTGCACCGAGCAGTCGCCGCAGCCCTCGCACACGGCGGGAATGATCAGGACGCGGCGCGCCGGATCCTCCAGGGTGCCGCGCTTGCGGCGGCGGCGCTTTTCGGCGGCACAGGTCTGCACGAACACGATCGCCGACGCCCCCCTCACCTTGCGCAGCGTTTTCTGGACCGTATCGAGCTCGTCGCGATGCGCGGTCTTGACGCCAGGCGCGATTTCGTTCGCGGGATAGGCGTCGGGATTTTCGGAAACCAGATAGATGTCGCGGATGCCTTCGGAGTGAAGCTGGAAGGTGATCTGCTGCGGCGACAATTCGCCGTCGACGTGCTGGCCGCCGGTCATCGCGGTCGCGTCATTATAAAGGATCTTGTAGGTGATGTTGGCGCCGGATGCGATCGCCTGACGGATCGCGAGGCTGCCGGAGTGGAAGTAAGTGCCGTCGCCGAGATTGGCGAACACGTGCTCTTCCTTGGTGAAGGGTGCGACGCCGACCCACGGCACGCCCTCGCCGCCCATATGGGTAAAGGTCTCGGTCGAGCGGTCCATCCACAGCGCCATGAAGTGGCAGCCGATGCCGGCAAAGGCGCGACTACCTTCAGGGACTTTTGTCGAGGTGTTGTGCGGGCAGCCCGAGCAGAAATACGGCGTGCGGGTGATCGGGGCGACGGCCTGCATCTGGCTGGCCTGGCGGCCGTTGAACCAGTCGGCCTTGGCGCGCAGCATGGCTGCGATCTCGGGATTGAGATTAAGTCGAAGCAGGCGTTCGGTCAGCGAGCTTGCCAATGATGCGACGCTAAGCTCCTCCGCGAACGGCAGGAAGCGCTTGTCGTGATCGTCCATCTTGCCGATGATGCGGGGCCGCACGTCGTCGCGCCAGTTGAACAGTTCCTGCTTGACCTGATTTTCGACGATCTCGCGGCGCTCCTCGATGATGAAGATTTCCTCGAGCCCGACCGCGAATTGCCTGACCCCTTCCGGCTCCAGCGGCCAGGGCATGCCGATCTTGTACAGCCGAAGCCCGATCTTGGCGGCGATTTCCGGCGTCACGCCGAGTTCGCGTAAGGCCTGCCTGATATCCTCGTAGCTTTTGCCTGACGCCATGATGCCGAAGCGGGCATTCGGCGAATCCATGGTGACGCGGTTGACCTTGTTGGCGCGGGCAAAGGCGATCGCGGCAAAGCCCTTGTAGTCCTGCAGCCGGCGGTCCTGCGCATAGCGGTCGTCGGGCCAGCGCAGGTTGAGTCCATCCGGCGGCATCTCGAAATCGGTCGGGATGATGAAGGGCGTCATCTCGTCGGTGAGGTCGATCTCGGCGGTGGTCTCCACCGTCTCGGTAATCACCTTCATGCCGACCCAGCAACCGCTGTAACGCGACATCGCGATCCCCAGCAGGCCCATCTCGATCATTTCATGGATGCTGGACGGATAGAGATAGGGCATCAGCGCGGAGATGAAGGCGTGGTCCGACTGATGCGGGACGGTGGAGGATTTGGCGCCGTGGTCGTCGCCGGCCAGACACAGCACGCCGCCGTTTTTCGCCGATCCCGCCGCGTTGCCGTGGCGGAAGACGTCGCCGCAGCGGTCGACGCCGGGGCCCTTGCCGTACCAGATGCCGACCACGCCATCATGCTTGGCGCCGGGCGACAGATTGAGCTGCTGCGAGCCCCAGATCGCGGTGGCCGCGAGATCCTCGTTCACGCCGGGCTGGAATTTGATGTTGTATTGCTCGAGGTGCTTTCGGGCGGCGAACAGCTGCTGGTCGTAGCCGCCGAGCGGAGAGCCGCGATAGCCGGAAATGAAGCCCGCGGTATTGAGGCCGGCGGCCCGGTCGCGGCGGATTTGCGCCATCGGCAGGCGGACCAGCGCCTGAATGCCGGTCAGGAAGATGTGGCCGGTCCCTTGGGTGTATTTCTGGTCGAGACTGATCGGACCCTGGTTGATTCCCATTCCGCCCTCTTAAAGATTTGGTCGCGGTAAGCTCTGGTCGCGTAAGCCTTGGTCACGACGACTCTTTTTAACTAGTCATCTGAACTTGTTAGAGCCAGTCTATGTCGGATTTTTCCTCTCGCGCACTACAATTCTGGGCAAACGAACCCCGCTTTCGAAGTTCGCAATTTCGTGTTGGGAATAACGGCTGCCTTTTTCGGTTTGTGTCGTCCGGGAGCCCCGGCGCGAAATGGCGTGGCGTCGGCATCACGCTCGCTTTCGCGCTATAACGCCTTGGAAGGTCAATCGGTGCAGGGACGACAGCAGATCATGCGGGCGATTCTCGTTTGTTTCCTCTTGTGCACTGCGTTCGTCGCCGGCGAAGGCCGCGCCGAGCCCTCGGCTGAGGTCATCGCCCGCGGCAAGGCGCTGACGGACGCCGGCGATTGCGCGAGTTGCCATACCGCCGATCCCGCAAAGCCGTTCGCCGGCGGAAAACGGATCGATACGCCGCCGTTTGGCGGGATCTATTCGCCCAACCTGACCCCGGACCGCGATACCGGCATCGGGGCCTGGAGCGACGAGGAGTTTTATCGCGCGCTGCGCTATGGCGTCGCCCGCGACGGCTCGCGCTACTACCCCGCCTTTCCCTATCCCAACTTCACCAAACTGATCCGTGACGATATTTTGGCGATCCGCGCCTATCTCGCGACGCTGACGCCGGTTCGGAATACGCCGAAGCCGGCAGAACTGCGCTGGCCGCTGAACTACCGGATCGTGATGCGCGGCTGGGATCTGCTGTTCTTCAAGCCCGGAATATTGATGCCGGACCAGTCGAAGAGCGCGGCGTGGAATCGCGGTCGTTATCTCGTCGAGGGCGCGGGCCATTGCGGCGCCTGCCATACGCCGAAGAACATGCTGGGTGCCGACAAACGCGGCCAGCCATTCGCCGGCGGACAGGTCGGCGGCATGTTCGCGCCGCGGCTCGACGGCGCCGAACGCAGCGGCCTGAAATCGTGGAGCGCCGACGATATCGCCGAATATCTGCAGAGCGGCCGCAACGGCCGCAGCCATGCCGGCGAATTGATGTCGGAGGTCGTGCTCAATTCAACCTCCAGGATGAGCGATGCGGATGTCAGGGCGATCGCGGTCTACCTCAAGGATTTGCCGGCAGGCCCGCCGGAGCCTGCCGTGTCGGCGCCCCCGCCGGCGCAAATGGCTGACGGTGAGAAGCTCTACAAAGGCGCCTGCGTCGCCTGCCATGAGCTCGATGGGTCCAGCGCGCCGCGGATCTATCCGCCGTTGCCGGGCAACGCCAATCTGCAGTCGGCCGATCCCTTGAGCACGCTGCGCGTCATCCTCGATGGCGCACAAAGCATCACGACGCCGCGTGCGCCCAACACCGGATCGATGCCGGCCTATGCCGCGAAATGGTCGGACCAGGAGATCGCCGATGTCACCACATACATCCGCAATTCCTGGGGCAACGCGGCGCCTGCGGTGACACCGGATCAGGTCGCGAAAGCGCGCAGGGCAAAATGATCGTCAGCGCTGATCCCCGCGGAAGACGAATTTCGGCATTTCCCATTTGTAGCGGATCGCCAGCAGACGAAACGTGAAGCCGAGCACAAAGGTCAGCGCGGTCCAGACCTGGTCATTCAGCTTCAGCCCGAACGCGGTGGCGTAGAACAGCCCGGTGACGACGGAAATGCTGGCGTAGAGTTCCGAGCGGAATAGCAGCGGCACGTCGTTGCAGAGGATGTCGCGCAGCACGCCGCCGGCGCAGCCGGTGATCATCCCGGCCACCACCACGATCACCAGCGGCAAGGAGGCGTCGACCTGCCAGGCCACGTCGCAACCGGCCATGGTGAAGATCACCAGACCGATGGCGTCGAGCACGAGGAACGCCGCGTACAGCCGATGCACCAGGCGGGCAATCAGGATGGTCGCCAGCGCCGCTCCCGCCGCCAGCAGCAGGAAGGGCGGGTGCTGCACCCAGACCAGTGGATAATGCCCGAGCAGGACGTCGCGGATGGTGCCGCCACCGAGCGCGGTAATGCAGCCGAGCATGCAGACGCCGGCCCAGTCCATGCTGCGCTTGCCGGCGGCCAATGCCGCCGTCATCGCCTGGGCTGCGACGGCCACGAACGACAGAATTTGCAGAACCGAATCGGTCGGCGGCAGGGTCCACATCGAGAACCTCATGGAACGGGTTTGGAACCTCGGGGCCTGGACGTGAGCCCTTCAATTGAGTCTTGGGTTCCATCAGGCACAGGTTGCAAGATTACCCGGAACCTCCGCCCGCGCCAGCGATTGTCTCCCGCGATTAGCATTGGGGCGCTAACGGAGGACCCAATTCATGGCATACCAATTCAATCCGAACGATCCCTACCGCACTGGTTTGACCGATGACGAAATCCGCCGTCAGGCACGTCTCAACAGTCTCGACAACGAGATCCAGCCCGATCCGGAGCTCTCCGAGGGTCCGGCCGGCAACGCCAAGGTCGCGTTGTTCGCGCTCGCCATCGCCGTGGTGCTGGGCGCCGTGTTCTACGGGCTGAACAACAGCAGCATCAACCAGGCCGGCACGACGCCGGCTACCCAGACCGCGCAGACTCAGCCTGCCAATCCCCCCGCAGCCCCTCCGGGCATGCGTGACGTGACGCCCCGTGCCAACAACCAGTCCGGCATGACAACGGGTGCGGCTCCGGCACGTCCGGCGACGCCGCCGGCCAGCACGGATATGAACAAGAGCGCCAATCCGCCGGCGGACACCGCACCGGCCAGCAAGTAACGCCTGACGCATCAATCCGACACCACGCCGCGGGCATTGATTTGCCCGCGGCGTTTTCCGTTTTGAGTTACTTGAACATCTTGTTCAATTCGCCGCCGGGATAACCGTTGGCAAGCTCGCCAAACGTGCCCTGCTCTGCCATCTCGCGCGCGGCCTTCATGAACCCGCCCCAGGCCGAGCGCGCCAGCGACCCGCCGACGCTGATGCGACGCACGCCGAGGTCGGCGGCCTCTTTCAGCGACAGACCGGACGCGCCGATCAGGAGATTGACCGGCTTCGGATGCACCGCTTTCACCACGGCTGCGATCTGCTCCCGTGTCTTGATGCCCGGCGCATAAAGGCAATCGGCGCCCGCGTCCGAGTACGCCTTGAGCCGGTCGATCACCAGGTTCAGATCGGTTACGCCCCACAGAAAACCTTCGCAGCGGCCGGTCAGCAGCACGCCGCTGTGGTCGGCATCGATCGCCCTGCGGGCGGCCTTGATGCGCTCGACCGCCAGTTCCGATTCGAATAGCGGATTTGCGGCATCGCCGGTGGAATCCTCGATCGACAGCCCGGCAACGCCGGTCTTCACGCCGCGCGCGACGTTGGCGCCGACTTTTTCCGGCTCGACGGCAAAGCCGCCTTCGAAATCCGCATTCACGGGCAGATCGACCGCCGCGCACAGCGCGGTGAGATGCTCGCAGACCTCATCGACGGTGACGCGGTTATCGGCCTTGGCGATGGTCCAGGCAAAGCCTGCGCTGGTGGAGGCCAGCGCCTTGAAACCGAGATGCTGCAGCGCGCGGGCGCTGCCGGCGTCGAACGGATTGGGAATGATGAAGCATCCGCTCTCGTGCATCTTCTTGAAGATGGCGCGCTTGTCCGCGGTCGTGACCGGCATTGTTTTCGCTCCCTGATATCTGGCTGGCAAAGATAGGTGCGCGCGTCTGGCGGCGCTAGTGCGCCTCGTGAACGGCGCGGCTGTCCTTTGGCGCCTGCGCGCGATCGGTCATGCCGTAGTCGCGGATCACGCCGGCAATGCGCAGCCGGTAGTCCTGGAAGATTTTGGCGCGGCCCATGCCTTGCGTCCGGCGATGCTGCGGGATGTTGCGCCATGCCTCCACCGCCGCTTCGTCGCGGAAGAACGACAGCGACAGGATCTTGCCCTTCTCGGTCAGGCTCTCGAACCGTTCGATCGAGATGAAACCGTCGATGGTCTCGAGAATCGGCCGCAGCTCGGCTGCGAGATCCAGATATTGCTGTTTGTGTTCCGGCTTCGGCCAGACTTCGAAGATCACCGCAATCATTCAACTCTCCCTGACGTGATTGCGACCCTTATAGCGCAACCTGCCGCAAAAATGTCCGCTCTTCGGCGAGGATGAACTTGTTCTCCTCGGCGAAATTGAAATTGGCCATACCCTCCTTGTCGGCGCGCAGTCGCGCGCGATAGGCCTCGTACGCGGCCAGACTCTCGAACGAGATCAGCGCGAACGCAATGTTGTTGGTGCCCTCGTGCGGCATCCAGTAGCCCAGGAGGTCGCCGCCGCATTTCGGAATGATGGTGAGCCAGCGCTTGGAATATTCCTCGAACAGCGCGCACTTGAACGGATCGAGCTGGTAACGGATGAAAACGGTGACGGTCACGGGAACCCTCCGATGTGTATTACTTCGTCATTGCGAGCCACCGGGTCGCGCGAATGCGCGCCCGATGACAGGCTCCGCGAAGCAATCCATCGTTCCGAGGAAAGGAAGAATGGATTGCTTCGTCGCTTCGCTCCTCGCAATGACGGAGCCAAGCTTCATGACGGAGCCAAACTTCGAGTCCGAGAATATCCGCTTGATTGACGTCAATGCTTCGGCTATCATCGAACTATGAAAGCTGGCCCCGATATCGCCATGGTCGCTTCCCTGGTCGGCGACCCCGCGCGTTCCAACATGCTGACCGCGCTGATGAGCGGCCGCGCGCTGACCGCGAGCGAGCTCGCGCAGGAAGCCGGCATCACGCCGCAGACCGCGAGTTCGCATCTGGCGAAGCTCGAGGCCGGCGGCCTGATCGAGCCTGAGAAACAGGGCCGCCACCGCTATTACCGCCTCACCGGCCCCGACGTCGCCGGCGTGCTCGAAGGCCTCGCCGGCCTTGCCGCTCGCGCCGGCCATATGCGCGTGCGCACCGGGCCAAAGGATCCGGCGCTGCGGCGGGCGCGGATTTGCTACGATCATCTGGCCGGCGATCTCGGCGTGCAGATGCTCGACAGCCTGAAGAAGCAGCGGCTGGTGCGCGAAACCAAGCAGACGATCGAACTGACCAGCGAGGGCAAGCGGTTCATGGCCACCGCCTTGCAGATCGACGCCGACACGCTGGCCCACCCGCGCCGTCCGGTGTGCAAGGCCTGCCTCGACTGGAGCGAGCGGCGGCATCATCTGGCCGGCACGCTGGGCGCGGCCATGATGTCGCGATTCACGGAACTCAAATGGGCCGAGCGGGATTCGGCCCAGGGCAGCCGCGTCGTCAACTTTTCGCGAACTGGCGAAAAGCGGTTTGCAGCGCTGTTCGGAAACGGCGAATAGAGTTAGCCACTCCTGATCGTCGCCATGCTCGGCCAAAAGCGCGAAGCGCGTCTTCGCGCCAGATGTGCCGGGCATCCACATCTTTCGGTATGTCGGCAAGCAAAGACGTGGATGGCCGGGACAAGCCCGGCCATGGCGGAAAAACTGTCTTCCGGAGCTTTCGATGAAATATCTGTTCGCCACAGCGCTGTTCGGCGCCCTGCTCGCCTATTCCTTCACCCCCGCCTGCGCCGCCGAGCGCGAGCCCTACGGCATCGGGCTCGAAGGCTTCGCCTATCCCTACCCCGTCAACATGCTGCCGCTGGTCAATGACGGCGAACAGGTGCGGATGGCGTATATGGATGTAGCCGCAGCGCAGCCGAACGGGCGCACCGTGGTGCTGCTGCACGGCCGCAATTTCCCGTCGAGCTATTGGGCCCCCGTGATCAAGACGCTGACCGACGCCGGCTACCGCGTGGTGGTGCCGGACCAGATCGGCTTTGGCAAATCCTCCAAGCCGATGGGTGACCTGCATTTCGACACGCTGGCGCGCAACACCGTCACGCTGCTCGATCATCTGCAGATCGCCAAAGCCGACATCGTCGCGCATTCGCTCGGCAGCATGCTCGGCGTACGCATCGCCCGCGCCTACCCCGACCGGGTCAACCATCTCGTGCTCACCGCGCCGATCGGGCTGGAGGATTACCGGCTCTACGTGCCGCCGACGCCGACCGAAAAAATCCTGGAGAACGAGGACAAGCTCACGGCCGACGGCTATCGCAAGCAGCTCGAGACCAACTATGCGCTCAAGCTGCCGCCCGACCAGGTGACGCCGTTCATCGATGCGCGCTTCAACATCAAGGGCAGCGCCGAATATCCGCGCTGGCTGCGCGCCTTTGTCGCCTCCGCGCAACTGATCTACCGCGAGCCGGTGGCCCACGAAATCCCGCTCATCACGCAGCCGACGCTGTTCATCATGGGCGCCGACGATCACAACGCGCCGGGCAGGCCCAATGCACCGGAAGCGCTGCGCGCGAAGATGGGCCAGAACGCCGAACTCGCCAAGGCGTTCGCGGCGAAAATGCCCAACGGCCGCGCCGAGGTGATCCCGGATACCGGCCATCTGGTGTTTCTCGAAGCGCCGGCGAAATACAACGAACTGCTGCTCGGCTTTCTCGCCGCCCGTTAGCGCTGCCGAACAGGCATTTGGATCAACTACGTTCATGCCGTATTCAGTTCAGTGCCGTTAGGCTGACCATGTTTCGAGGATGGCACAGCTCATCGAATCATAAGGCTTGAAGTCTTTTGCGGTGTCGCGTGGTGCGGCCCCGAAATGAAGGGAAAAAACATGAAATACCTTTTCGCGGCAGTTCTGATGGCAACGACAATCGCGGGCTTTGGCGCCGCCAATGCCGCGGGCGGCTGCGGCCCCGGCATGCATCGCGGGCCCGAAGGCGGATGCCGGGTCAATGGCGGCGGCGTCGTGGTCGTCGAACGGCCGGTCGTCGTCGAACGGCCTGTGGTCATGGTGCGCCCCGGCCGCGTCTGCCCGATCGGCTTCTCCTGGCGTTACGGCCGCTGCCGCCCGCTCTGAGCGCAAACATCTGACGCAAGGCAAGAACCTCGCTCAGGCGGGGTTTTTGTTTGGATGAAGGAGACAGGGGCCTTGATGCGGCCCCTGCGCTTCACTCACCAGCCGTTGCGGAAGCAGTGGCGGCCGAACGGGCCGGAATGCCAGCCGGGCGGGCAATTATACATCGGACGGCATCCACCATAGGGACGCCCTTTACCAGTAGCGGCGGTGCCAGTGATGGCGATGCCAGCGGTGGTGCCAGCCCCAATGCCTGTGGTGCCAACCCCAATGCCGCCTATGCCAGCCCCAGTGACGGTGGTGCCAGTGGTGGCCCCAGCGTACTTCCTGCGGCTTGAGACGATCGACTTCGCTTTCATTAGTGACGGCAGGATGGGCATCTTGATGGGCGGAAAACCGTCCGTCCGTGCCCAGCGGTTGCGGTGCCAGCGGCGCGGCCTGGGCGGTGGCGGCGACCGCCGCAGCGCCCGCAACAACGCCTAAAGCAATCTTCAAAAAGTCCCGGCGTTCCATGACATCTTCCTCCTCCTGGGATGGCGAGTGATGCGAACGGATTTTCGCCGCTCCGATATGAACGCTCGCTGAATTGTTTATTCAGGAAACGCGAATCTCGCTTCGCATCCCTGCTGCCGCCCGCCACAGCAGCTGTCACAATGCTATGGTGATATCATCCGCGCATCCCGCCATCGAGGTGACCATGCTTTTACGCCGACGTTCCGCCGCCCTCTCCGCGCTCTGGGCGCTCGCCTTGACGGCAACCGCCGCGGCGCAAAGCATCCCGCTGCCGCGCGAGGCGCAAATCGGCCCCCGTCCGTTCTATCTCGTCGACAAGATGAAGGACGGGCCGCTGAAAACGCAGCTCAGCCAGTGCACCGGGCCGTTCCACAAGACCGATTTTTCCTTCGGCCATCGCGGCGCGGCAATGCAGTTTCCCGAGCACAGCAGGGAGTCGTACATGGCCGCGGCGCGCATGGGCGCCGGCGTGATCGAATGCGACGTCACCTTCACCAAAGACAAGCAACTGGTGTGCCGGCATTCGCAATGCGACCTGCATACCACCACCAACATCCTGTCGGTGCCGGCGCTATCAGCGAAATGCGCGCAAGGTTTTAGCCCGGCCGATCCCGCCACCGGCAAGAAGGCGTCCGCAAAGTGCTGCACCAGCGACATCAGGCTGGCCGAATTCAAGACGCTGACGGCCAAGATGGACGGCTTCAATCCGGACGCGACAACAATTGCCGACTACCAGAACGGCACGCCGCGCTGGCGCACCGACCTCTACAGCAATTCCGGGACCGTGATGACGCATGACGAGAGCATCGCGCTGATCAGGAGTCTCGGCGCCAAATTCACGCCGGAACTGAAGGCGCCGGAAGTGCCGATGCCGTTCGACGGCGACTACACCCAGGAAAAATACGCCAGCCAGATGCTGCAGGCCTACAAGCAGGCGGGCATTCCGGCGAGCGACGTATACGCCCAGAGCTTTAACCTCGCCGATATCCTGTTCTGGGGCAAGACCGAGCCCGCGTTCGCGGCACAGGCGGTGTATCTGGAGGATCGCTACGAGAAACGCGGCCTCGACCCTGCAAAACCCGAGACCTGGCAGCCGTCGATGGCGGAGCTGAAAGCGCAAGGCGTCAAAATCCTGGCGCCGCCGATCTGGGTGATGCTGGCGCTGAACGACAAAAAGGAAATCGTGCCGTCCGAATACGCCCAGGCCGCGAAGGCCGCCGGCATCGATCTGATCGGCTGGTCGCTGGAGCGCGACGGCCCCTTGAACAAGGGCGGCGGCTTCTATCACTCGTCGGTCAAGGCCGCGATCGACCGCGACGGCGACATCCTGACGGTGCTCGACGTGCTTGCAAAGCAGGTCGGCGTCCGCGCCATGTTTTCCGATTGGCCGGCGACCACGACGTTCTATGCGAGTTGCATGGGAATGAAGTAAGGGCAGCAAGTCTTTCGGTCTGCGCCGAAAATTCTTTCGTCGTCCCGGCGAACGCCGGGACAGCCTCGCGCAACATAACCGCCGGTGGTTATGGGTCCCGGCTCGCGCTTCGCTTGGCCGGGACGACGGCCAGAGGAAGTTACACCCCATATTCCTCCGCGAGCACCAGCAACTCCCGCGTTCGCGTCACATCCGGCCAGTCGCGGTTGAAGTCGGCCACCAGCCGCTTCATGTCCGCGCTGTTGACGGCGCGATCGAGCGAGGCCTGGTCGGCGAACTGGTACGTCGCCTGATGCAGCGCGGGATCGGTCAGGCTCCAGGCGCGCCACGCCTTTTCCGCGCCGAACGATTTGACCGCATCCGGCAAATGCTCGCGGGAATACCAGGCGTCAAAGGCCGGACGTTTGGCGGCATCGGCGACGATGGCGCGGACGACGAAGTAAGCTAACGGCATTGGTGTTCTCCAGTTACGCATTCTCGCTCGTCATTCCGGGGCATCGCGGAGCGATGAACCCGGAATCTCGCGCGTACAATCTCCAGATTCCGGGTTCGCGCTGGCGCGCGCCCCGGAATGACGGCGCAAACACATTGCGCAACGCCAACCCTAAACCCAGCCGCCCCGCGCCATGATCGCGGCAAAGAGCAGGATGAAGACGATGCTCAGAAGCTCGCCGTGAATGACGGCGGTGACCAGATGCAGCTTTTTCGCACTGATCGCGGGCACCTGCCCTTCCCCAATCGCCTTGCGCCATGACAGAAATTCGACGGTCGGGATGATCGACAACAAGCCGATCACGATGAAGATCGAGAATTTCGTGATGAAGGCGTGGCTGTGCCAATAATAGTCCGCGCCCTTCTCGAAGAAGAACACCCGCAGCAAGCCGATCACGAGCAACGCGCCGGCGGCGATGCCGAGCACCATGTCGGTGACCTGCAGCCGGCGCGCGGAGGAAAGCGTCAGCTCCCCGCGGATCAACGCGAATTCGATCGCGACCGCCGACACCAGCGTGAACGCACAGACATGGTGGAGGAAGGCGAACAGCGTGGACATGGCCAGAATTCCCTCGAGGCTCCCTTTTTTCGGCCGATTGTAAGCGTGGAGGAAGCAGATTCAAGGTGCGACCGTCATTGCGAGCGCAGCGAAGCAATCCATGCCGCCGCATCAAGAAAGACTGGATTGCTTCGTCGCTTGCGCTCCTCGCAATGACGCTCTCACGACACGCGCTTTCGCCCCCCGCGGCGCAATGCGCCCGAGTCGTGGGGGATGAGACGGCGAGAGTTCTAGGCCCGGTTGGGACTATTTTCCTTGGCCTTGATACGGAAATCGTTGATTTGTCCGTCGGGCAAGCGCACCAAGAACGCAGATGGGGTGACGGGCCCGGTAAAGTTGGCACGGCACGTGAAAGAGCCCTACCCTGCCGCGGCTGGGTTTGTGAAGCTTGCCGGGATTGGGCGCGTCGAAAGCTGGCGCGGGATCAACAGGTTGCGGTATACTCCGGCGTTACGGCCAGGCGAACGCCCATGACCGATGAACAGCTCGTAGACATGCACAGGTTCCTTGCCGAGTACCATCGCACGCTCGCCAGGAAAGCGGTGCTCGATGTCGTGCAACAATATCACTCTGATCTTGCGCAGCGGCTCACGGATGAGGCCGCGCTGATACCAAGACGAACGGCGATTGCGCAGCGCCTTCTCGAAGGCGAGCAACGCCAAAGGGACGATGAGGAGTGAAGGGCATCGGCCGCCGGAGTGTCAGGACAATGCCGGCGCTGGATTCCGAAGGCAAGATCGTCCCGTCGGAATTTGCCAACGCCGCGGCGACGACGTTTCATGCGACTATGAAGTGGATTCTCACAACGGCAAATTGTCGTGCTTCTTCATCGGTATCTCGACATGCTTATCCCTGAGCATCGCCAGCGCGCGCGCGATGCGGCGCCGGGTCGAATGCGGCATGATGACGTCGTCGATGTAGCCGCGTTCGGCGGCGATGAACGGTGACAGGAAGCGGTCTTCGTATTCCTTGGTGCGGGCGGTGATCGCTTCCGCATCGCCGATGTCGCTGCGGAAGATGATTTCCACCGCGCCCTTGGCGCCCATCACCGCGATCTGCGCGGTCGGCCAGGCGTAGTTCATGTCGGCGCCGATTTCCTTGGACGCCATCACGTCGAACGCACCGCCATAGGCTTTTCGGGTGATGACGGTCACGAGCGGCACCGTGCATTGCGAATAGGCGAACAGCAATTTGGCGCCGTGCTTGATCAGGCCGCCATATTCCTGCGCGGTGCCGGGCAGGAAGCCCGGCACGTCGACGAACGTGACGATCGGGATGTTGAAGGCGTCGCAGAAGCGGACGAAGCGCGCGGCTTTGCGCGAGGCGTCAGAATCGAGCACGCCCGCCAGCACCATCGGCTGGTTGGCGACGAAACCCACGGTGCGGCCGGCGATGCGGCCGAAACCGGTGACGATGTTTTTGGCAAACGTCTCGGAGATTTCGAAGAAGTCGCCCTCGTCGACGACTTTCAGGATCAATTCCTTCATGTCGTAGGGCTTGTTCGGATTGTCGGGGATCAGCGTGTCCAGCGACATGTCCACGCGGCCGATGTCGTCAAAGCTCGGCCATTCCGGCACGCCGTCGGTGTTGTTCGAGGGCAGAAAATCGATCAGCCGGCGCATCTGCAGCAGCGTCTCGACGTCGTTCTCGAACGCGCCGTCCGCGATCGAGGAGCGCGTGGCGTGCACCGAGGCGCCGCCGAGTTCTTCCGCGGTCACGACTTCGTTGGTGACGGTCTTCACCACGTCGGGCCCGGTGACGAACATGTAGCTGGTGTTCTTCACCATGAAGATGAAGTCGGTCATCGCCGGCGAATAGACGTCGCCGCCGGCACAGGGGCCCATGATGACGGAGATCTGCGGGATCACGCCGGAGGCGATGACGTTGCGGCGGAACACGTAGGAATAGCCCGCCAAGGCAGCGACGCCTTCCTGGATGCGCGCGCCGCCGGCGTCGTAGAGCCCGATGATCGGCGCGCGCGCCTTCATCGCCATGTCCTGGATCTTTACGATTTTTTGCGCGTGGGTTTCGGACAAGGAGCCGCCGAACACGGTAAAATCCTTGGCGAACACAAACGTCTTGCGGCCGTTCACGGTACCCCAGCCGGTGACGACGCCGTCGCCCGGCACCTTGGTCTTTTCCATGCCGAATTCGGTCGAGCGGTGCTCGACGAACATGTCGAATTCCTCGAACGAGCCCTTGTCGAGCAGCAATTCGATGCGCTCCCGCGCGGTCAATTTGCCGCGGGCGTGCTGCGCCTCGATGCGTTTTTCGCCGCCGCCGAGCTTGGCGCCGGCGCGCCGTTCTTCGAGGGTGTCCAGGATATCCTTCATCTGTATCTGCCCGTCCTTGAGTACCGATTTGGCTTTGGATTTCAGGGGTTCTAACACGGCAATTTCGGGACGGGAAACGGCCTTCCGGCATCTGGTAACCCTGCCCTGCGGTCGATATATGCGGGGGCCAGATCATAATCCCGATGGGATTATGATCTCATCTTTGTTTGAGCATGATCTTTCCGGAAAACCGGCTCCCACTTTTCCGGATCATGCTCTGGAGCCGAATCCGATGTCCGATAGCGCAATTTCAGAACCCACAGGCTCCGCATCGGGCGGCGTGCGAACGCTGCTCCGGCTGGAGGGATTGGCGCTGTTTCTCGGCATGACGTTGCTGTACGGGGTCTGGGACGGGTCGTGGTGGGTCTACGCCATCCTGTTCCTGGCACCCGACCTCTCCTTTGCCGGCTATCTCGCCGGCCCCAAGGCCGGTGCTTTCATCTACAACGCCGCGCACAGCTACATGGCGCCGATGGCGCTGATGACGACGGGCTTTGCGCTGTCCTCGCCGCTGGTGCTGTCGATCGCCATGATCTGGCTGGCCCATATCGGCTTCGACCGCGCGCTCGGCTACGGCCTGAAATACTATGCCGGATTCGGCTTCACCCATCTTGGACGGATCGGCAACGCCCGGATTTGACAGGCTCCCGTCAGCTTGTAGTCTTCCCCAACATCGACAAGGCGCGATAAGAAAATTTGGGGGAAACCGATGCTGACGGACTGGCGCGTCGCGGTCACGGCCGCGATTTTTTGTACCGGTGTTTTGCTGACCTGCATCGAAACCAACGCGCAATCGATGCCGAAGGAAATCGCCTCCCGGATCGAGATCTACGCGATTCCGTCGCTAACCATTTCGGACCAGCAATTCCTGACCGGCGACACCAACGGCAAACAGGTCACCGTCGCCGGCGAATTCCGCATCGCGCAAGGCAGCGGAAAGCTTCCGGTCGTTGTCATGATGCACGGCTCGAGCGGCGTCGGGCCTTCGATCGAACCGTGGGCGCACCAGTTCAACGCGATGGGGATTTCGACTTTCGTGATCGACGGTTTTTCCGGCCGCGGATTGACCGCGGTCGGCCCGAATCAGGCCCTGCTCGGCCGGCTCAATTTGATCATCGATATCTATCGCTCGCTTGAAATTCTCGCTAAGCATCCGCGCGTCGACCCCGATCGCATCGTGCTGATGGGATTTTCGCGCGGCGGGCAGGCCGCGCTCTACGCCAGCCTCGATCGCTTCAACAAACTCTGGAACAAGTCCGGCGTGCAGTTTGCCGGCTATATTCCGTTTTATCCGGATTGCTCCACGACCTACGCCACCGACACCGAGGTCGCGGCGCGCCCGATCCGGATCTTTCACGGCGCGCCGGATGATTACAACCCGGTCGCAAGCTGCAAGCGATATGTTGCGCGGTTGCAGGAGGCCAAGCGCGACGTGGTGCTGACCGAATATCCGGACTCGCAGCACGGCTTTGACTCCGGCCTGCTCGGGCTGAGCACCGTTGCCGTATCCACCAACGCGCAGACCGCGCGCAACTGCCACCTCAAAGAGGGCGAAGGCGGCCAGCTGATGAACGCGGATACGCAGGCGCCGTTTACCTACAAGGATCCCTGCATCGAACTCAATCCGCATGTCGGCGGCAATCCGGCGACGGCGCTGGAAGCGCGCAAGGCCGTGAGCGATTTTTTGCAGGCGCTGTTCAAGCTGGAATAGGCATCCAGCAAGCGTCCATCCTTCGAGACGGCGCTTCGCGCCTCCTCAGGATGAGGTCTTCGAGACGCGGCGAAGACGCCGCTCCTCAAGATGAGGTCTGTGGATCCTCATGGTGAGGAGCGCGGCAACGCCGCGCGTCTCGAACCATGAAGCCACTGGATCGGAAGCTTGCCTACTTCTCCCCCACCTTGAACGGCGGCTCCTTGCCGGGAGGCACGGTTTCTTCCGCCATCGCCAGCAGCATCGCGACCATGACGTAATTGCCGGAGACCGCGGTCAGGTCGACGATCTGCTGGTCATTGAACACTTTCTTGGCCCGCGCATAGGTTTCGTCGGAGACCTTCTTCGTCGTCGTCAATTCGGTGACGAAGTCGTAGACGACGGCCTCGTCCTCGGCCATTTTCGACGGCCGCTTGCCCTCTTTCAATTCGGCGATGATGTCGGCTGACAGTCCGGCCTTTGCCGCCAGCGGCGCATGCGCGAACCATTCGACCTGCGAGGTCCACTGCCGGCCGATGATCAGGATCGCAAACTCGTTGAGTTTGGTGGGCACCGAGGTCTGCCAGCGCAGGTAATAGAACAGGTCGTACAGCCGCTGGCCCAGCACCGGGCTGCGGATCATCGGGTTATAGGGTCCGCCGAGGCCGACGCTCGACACCTTCATGATCTGCTCGCCGAGCGGCTTTTGCGCTTCGCTGAGCTGGTCCATGGTGAGCTGCGGAAAGCGCGGCTCCTTGCCGGTCGCGGGCGCTGCAAACATCGTGGCGGCGAACCAGCCGCCGGCCGCGGCAATGGCGAGCGACGACATCCAGAGTGACGCTTGGTGCATGACTTCCTCCGTGCATTTTTTTGTTGCACGAAGATGGTAGTCCGGCGGCGCTTCACGCGCCAGCCGGCGCGGCGCAGGTCAGCCCGTCAGATCGCGACGATATCGGTGAGGCATTGCTGCGTCACCGTCATCCGCGCGGCGATCTGGCTCGGCTCCTTGCAATCCATGTTCATCGCAAACACGGTCTGCTCGGAGCCCTTCTCGGCCCAGCCGACCAGCCAGCCCAGTGACGGCTTGCCGACCTCCGCGCCCAACAGACCGCTCTTGGCGCGGATGGTGGCGTCGCCGACTTTCGTCACCGGCAGGATGTCACGCACCAGATCCTGGCTGCGTTTTGACACCGGCAATACGCCGCGGCGCAGCCGGTCGACGAAATCGACCTGCTGGATCGGATCGATGCGCAGATTGCCGGTCAGCCAGAACTGGTCGATGCCGCCGCCGATGTCGCGGTTGCCGTAGTCGAACAGGTCGACATATTTCTGCATGCGCTCCTGGCCGATGCGGCGCGCGATCTCCTGATAGACCGGCACCGCGGAGGCCGCGATCGCCGAGCGCATGGTGTGATCCTTGTTCCAGGCCTCGATGCTGCGCGTCACCCCGTCCCATTTGAAGACGTCCTTGTCGGGATCCGCGACCACGCCGGTCTCCAGCGCGATCAGCGAATTCGGGATCTTGAAGGTCGAGGCCGGCAGCTTCGCCTGGCCGGAGCGGACCTTGTCGCTGGCGATGATCAAATAATCGTCGACCTTGTAGCCGACGAAGGTGCCTTCGGTGCCGAGGTCGAAAAACCGTTTTGCCAGATCCTCGCGAAACTCGCTGCGCTGATAGGAGACATTGGCAAGGCTGCGCGAAGGCAGGATGGTCGCGGCGGCAAGAAGACCGAGCGCATGGCGGCGATTGATCACGGGGGGTATCCGGACTGGTTGAGGAGCGCGGCAACGATGTGGATGCCATCGTGGTAAAACAATGACAAGACAAATGCCAGATGGCGGATTTTCCAGCCCGTGGCTTCATCCTTCGAGACGCACGTTAACGCGTGCTCCTCAGGATGAGGTCTCCAAACCCTCATGGTGAGGAGCGCGGCAACGCCGCGCGTCTCGAACCATGAGGCCCGCGCCTTACCGGATTCTGCCCGACAGCCGCAGCACGAAGATCAGCACTTCCGCCACCGCCTTATAGAGCTCGGCCGGGATTTCGTCGCCGATCTCGACATTGGACAGCGCGCCCGCCAAAACCTCGTTCTCCTCGATCGGGATGTCGTGGGCTTTGGCGAGTTCGATGATCTTGGCGCCGATGACGCCCCTGCCCTTGGCGGTGACGCGCGGCGCGCCGGTCTTGTCGTAATGCAGCGCGACCGCGAGCTGGTTTTTGGTATCCACGCTCATAGCGCGCGATCCAGGAAATGTCCGGCGCGGGCCGGTGCGGTCTGCGGCGGGACGCCGGCGCGTATCGTGATTTCGCCAGGCCGAAGCTCGGCGCGGCTCAGCGCCTGGCTCAATTGTCCGGCGCCGGCGCGCAATTGCTCCGCCGTGGCGGGCCGTTCCGCCCACATACGCACGGAGGTCTTGTCGCCGACCAGCGATACCAGCGCATGGACCGGACCGGCCGGCTCGACTTCGAGCGAAAACCGCGCCCGCCACACCCGCTTGCCGGCTTCAACGGTCTCGCCGCCGCCGTCGCGGGAAATTTCGAACTGTGCCATCGCCGTGCCCTGCGGCGTCACGAACGGAATCTCGAAATTCCAGCGCGGGGTGCTGGTGTCGATTTTGGTGTTTGAAAGGTCGATGCGGTCCGGCAGCGACGCCACCTGCAGCAGGATTTGCCGCGCGATCGCCGCATCGGTATCGCCGAGCAGATGATGCGCCGCGGTTGCCAGCGGCGCGCCGGGTGCGATCGACGGCGACGCAATCGGCTGGGCAGTCGGCAGCGCGCCGCGAAATGGCGGCGGCGGCGTGTTGGTGTGGACGGTCACGTCAGCGCCGAGAATATCGCGCGGCGTCGCCAGCGATCGGGCGGGGTTGCCGAGCTCCTGCAAGGCTTCCTGCAGCATGTTCAAGGTCGCGCCCGCCGAGGGGCCGGCATCGAGCGCGGCGGCCAGCGCGCTGCGGCCAAGGCCGCTCGACTGAAAGAGATCCTCGGCGACCGGCAGCCGCGCCTGCGGCAGAAGTATTTCCTCGATATCCAGGCTTGGTGACGGTGATGAAGCAAGGCCGGGAGCAAGGCCGGTTGTTGCCGCGGCATGCAACGGCGCCGCCGCGTCCACCGCCGGCGTCACCGCTGCCGCAGCTACCGGCGTTGGTGCGCTTGCCGTCGTGCCGAGCGCCGCTTGCAGCGTTTGCCGCAGCACGATCAACGCGGCCTTGAGATCGGGAACGCCGGTGGCGGTGGACGGGACCGATCCCGATGCGAGCGAGGCTTCAAGAAAGAGTCCGGACTTCTGAAACGCCGCCTTGATATCGCTGCCGGCGAGATTTTGATCGAGGCTGGTCTGCTGCGCCACCACTTGCGCAATCGCCTGCTGCAATTTCGGCGGCAGGCCGCCCGACGACGTCACCGCGCCGAGATTGGCAAACAGCGGCGCCAGGCTTTCCTGCGCGGTCGCTGCACCCTGCGCCGCCGCCGAGACCACCGCGCGCTCCAGCGGCGTCAGCACATTCCTTTGTGGCGCCGTGATCGTCGGCGGATTGCCGGCGGCATCGACCAGTGCCTCAGGCGAAAGTGATACCGCGTCGCCCGCAAGGCCAGCGGCATCGGCGCCCTGCCCGACTACCGCAAGCCGGACGCCATCCTGGGTGTGCGATACCGCAAGCTGCAGGGTCTGGCCCTCCTGCAGCGGGACTTCCGAGAGCACGTCGATCGACAGGCTCGCGATCGCGATCCGCACCAGATCGGCGGAGAGCACCTTCAAGACCTGCGCGTTGACCACGCTGCCGGCCTGCAGCGCGAGATCGGGCGCGGTCGCGCCGACCTCTTGGACGGCAATAACCGGAAGCACTGGATTGATGGATATCGCCATGGCGGAGGTCTCGGCCCGAAGGCGAAACGCTACCCCAGCGTCGTAAACCTCTCGTTAACCGACAGAGCGCGATCAGCAAAAGTGGCAACCGGTTTTGCGTCCGATCGCGCTCAAATTATGAAACAGGCGCATGTTCATACGCCCGGGGGTTTAGCGCTTCAGGGCGGTCAGGATGCGGACGGCGGCCTGAAAATCGACCAGCCGGGCGGCCCGGCGGGCCGCCACCTCCTCGTCCATGCCCCATTTCTCGATGTTCCAGTCCTCGTCGACATGGGCGGCGGCCCAGACCTGTTCGGCGTCGCGCACGCCATGCGCCAGCGCCAGCGCCAGCAGCGCCGAGCCGGTCAGGGTGGTCACCACATGCAACGCCGAGATCGACCAGGGGTCGTCAGGGAAAGCGCCCCGCGCCGCCGCCACCGCCGTCTCCGGCTGGGCGACATGCACGATGCCTTCGGCGAGGATGAAATGCGCGCCCAGCGTATCGGCCGCCCAAAACAGGATCGGGTCCCAATGCGCGGCTTCCTTGGCGACCAGCGCCTCGGGATAGCCGGCGCGATAGAACAGCAGATCGGTGCCTAGGTATTTTGCAACATCGTCCGCGACCGCGTCGACCCGATCGGCTACCGCCTCGACGACGCTGTTGGCAAAGCGCGTCAGCGGCATGGTCAAGGGATTGATCATCTCGCCTTGCGCATTCCATTCGGCTGCGATCGCCTCCGCAATCTCGCGCGTGGGCGCCACCACCTGGCGGCCGGACGGCGTGCGGATCGGCTTGCCATCGAGCGTGACCGCAAAGCCGCCATCAGCCTCGGCCACGCCGGCCGAGGTATAAACGCGCTTGCGCTGTGGCGCGCGCGTCGTGCGGCGCACGGCCTCCTGCGGATCGAGCGGGGATTTTCCCGCCACTTCATCGAATAATTCGCGCATGGGGCCTTATAGCGTTTTTGAGCGAGATGGACACCGGTTGGCATAAAGAAGATAGGCTTGAAATAGATAGGTTTGGGCGGGATGCAAATAAAGCTGATCGGAATGGCGCGGATTTTCGCTGCAATCACGGTTCTGCTGGCCGGACTCGCGCCAGCGCAGGCCGGGTTCCGTTCGCCGGAATCCCTGATCCGGAACGTCTACGCCCATTACGGCAATGGCGCGTCCGACTATTCAAGGGGATTGCCGCGCGATCCCGAAACCGCGCGGCAGTTCTTCGATCAGGGTTTGCGCGCGGCGTGGAGCGCGCCGCGGGACGCCCCTTACGATTTCCTGGTGCAGAGCCCGACCTGGCAACTTGGCCCGGTCAGGATCGCGATCCTGCGCAAACAGTTCGACAAGATCTATGTTACCGTGGCCTTCAACAATCACGGCCGCCCCGTGACGCTGAATTTCATCGTCGTCAACGGCCCCGACGGCTGGGTGATTGCAGACGTCGAGAGCCCGCACGATTCACTGCGGATGTTTCTCGCGCAGTTCAGGCAGTAGAGCGATCGGCCAATTCCGCTTCACGGCTTCTGATAGATGATATGGCCCGCGCGGATGGTGTAGGCGACCTTGGCGAGATTGCCGACATCGGCGATGGGATCGCCATCGAGCACCACGAGATCGGCGTCAAATCCCTGCTCGACCTTGCCCTTGCTCGCGGCCTTGAAATAGCGCGCCGGGTTCGTCGTCAGCGAGGCCAGCACCTGACTTTCCGAGAGCGCGCGGTGCATCAGTTCATATTCGAGCGAGGTGTCATACATTTCGGTGAAGCCGACGTCGGTTCCGAACAGAACGGCGCCGCCATTGTCGGAAAATGCCTTGAGCTGGTCGACGCCGGACCCGACCAGCCGGGCAGCCAGGGCCGGACCGCCGAGCGTTCTGGAAAAAAGCGACAGCGTCGGAATCAACGCGGTGCCCTGCGATTTGAACCGGGCAAGCTGCTCGGGGCTGTAGCGTTCACCGGGCACGGTGTGGGCGAGCACGTCGACGTCCGCCGCAATCACCGTCTCCAGTCCGGTTCGGTTTTGCGGATGGGCGAACACCGGCTTGCCTTGTGCATGCGCCACATCGACCGCGGCCCTGGCGATCGCCACATCCATGTTCACGACGGGCTTGTCGCCCATATAGGCGCCGGTGAACAGCTTCACACCGTCCATCCCCATTCCCATGAAGCCGCGCGCCATCTGCGCGGCTTCCTCGGGTGTGGCGGCCTCGGGGAGCCGTATCTCGGCGGGCAGATAGACCGGATGTCCGCCCTTGGGAAAGATGTTGCCGGCAAAACGGATGTTGGGACCCGCGACTTCCCCCGCGTCGATGCGACGGCGCAGCGGCAGGGAATCATCCGGGTCGGAGCCAAGGTCCCACACGGTGGTGAATCCCCATTTGGTCAGCATCTCCCGCATGTGCTCTTCCAGCGGCGCCACCGGCGCGCTGGCCGCGTTTCGCCATGCGGCCTGCGTGAAATGGACGTGGCTGTTCCAGAAGCCGGCGACGACGGTCTTTCCCGTGCAATCGATGGTCTGCGCGTCTTTCGGGATATGCACTTCACTGCGGCTGCCGATCGCGGTGATGACGCCATCGGACGTCACCACGACGGCATCCGCGAGCGGGGCAGCATCCGGTGACTTATAGACGCTGCCGCCCGCGAGAACGAGGTTCTGCGCGTTTGCGGAGGGACTAAAGAAAGCCGCGGCGCCGAGGAGGAAAAGGAAACGCGCGGCATGGCGCAGATTCCCGATCAAGCCTGAAATCCCTGAATGTTGCATGATGGTCGCTCGAAGCATTGAGGAAAGGAGCAGGTCGGACCGAACGATACCCGATCGGTGCGACCTCGCCTTGACAGCTCTTGCTCCCTCTCGAACGATATCGGATCACGGTGCGTTGATGCCGTGGAGCACCGTCATTCCTCCGGCGCGTTCTCGATCGGATCGAACCGTTCGGCCTCGAGTCCGAGCAGGTTCCAGGATTGCAGCATATGGGGCGGCAATGGCGCGCTGGCATCGATCACGCCGCCGCGCGGATGCGGAATCACGATGCGGCGCGCCAAGAGATGCAGGCGGTTCGAAATGCCGCCCGGCAGTTGCCAGTTTTCCTTGTTGAAATATTTGGGATCGCCGACGATGGCGTGATCGATATGCGCCATATGCGCGCGCAATTGATGGGTTCGTCCGGTGACCGGCTTCAGCGACACCCAGGCGAGCTTGGTCGCCGATGTCTCCACGACCGCGTAATAGGTCACCGCGTGGCTCGCGCCCTCGTCGCCATGCTTGGCGATCCGCATGATGGTGTCGTCCTCGCTCTCTTCCTTGGCGAGATAGGTCGAGATGCGGCCCTGCTTCGGTTTTGGCACGCCCGCGACCAGCGCCCAGTAGATTTTGCGCGCGGAGCGGTGACGGAACGAGCCGGTCAAGGCGGTGGCGGCAAAGCGCGTTTTCGCGATCAAGAGGCAGCCCGCAGTTTCCTTGTCGAGCCGGTGCACCAGCCGCGGCTTCTGGCCCTTGGGGTCGCGCATCACTTCCAGCATGTCGTCGATATTGCGCGTGATGCCGGAGCCGCCCTGCACCGCCAGCCCCTGCGGCTTGTTCAGCACCATGACGTCGGCGTCCTCGAACAGGATCATGTCCTTCAGCGCCTGCAGCGTCTTTTGCGCGGCTTCGGACAGGCTTCCCGGCGCCGCCTTCGGCGCATCGAGCTTCAGCGGCGGAATCCGCACACTCTGCCCCTCCTCCAGCCGGTCCTTGCTGTCGGCGCGTTTGCCGTTGACGCGCAACTCGCCTTTGCGGACGATGCGCTGGATGTGGGAGAACGACAGGCCGGGGAAACGCGCTTCGAGAAACCGGTCGACGCGCATGTTGGTCTCATCAGCGGTCACCACCACGGTCTGAACCTTGGTCGGCAGCGGCGGCGCCTCGACGACGACTATTTCAGGCTCGGGCACGAAGGGCTTCGGCGCACGCGGCGCCGAAGCCGCAAAGCGCGCGGGCTTGCCGCCCGGACGATGCGCCGGCGCCCGCTCGGCCTGCGAACCCCGATAGGGCCGCGCGCCCTTGGGGCGATCGCCCGCCGGGCGGAGAGGTTTCTTGACGCGACGGCTCATGATTGCGCTGGCTCCGGAGTTAAGCCGTTGGGTAGCGCAAATGCCGCGAATCGTCACGGTGAATCGGGAGAAATCCGGCGTCGGATCGGCCTATTTCGGCCCCCGCTCCCGCCGCAGCTTCGCCCAGTAATCCAGCCGCCGGCGGATCTCGCGCTCAAAGCCGCGGTCGGGCGGGTCGTAGAAAGTCTGATGGCCCAGCGCGTCCGGGAAATACTCCTGGCCGGAAAACGCGTCCGACGCGTCGTGGTCGTATTCGTAGCCGCCGCCATAGCCTTCCGACTTCATCAGCTTGGTCGGCGAATTGAGGATATGCTTTGGCGGCAGCAGCGAACCGCCCTCCTTCGCCGCGCGCATCGCGGCACCGAATGCCATGTAGGCGGCGTTCGATTTCGGCGCGGTGGCGAGATAGATCACGGCCTGCGCGATCGCGAGCTCGCCTTCGGGGTGGCCCAAGAAATCATAGGCATCCTTGGCGGCGTTGCAGATCACCAGCGCCTGCGGATCGGCGAGGCCGATATCCTCGACCGCCATCCGCACCACGCGCCGCGCCAGGAACAGCGGATCCTCGCCGGCATCCATCATGCGCGCGAGATAGTACAGCGCCGCATCCGGATCGGAGCCGCGCACGGATTTATGCAGCGCCGAGATCAGGTTGTAATGGCCGTCGGCCGATTTGTCGTAGATCGGCGCGCGGCGCTGCAGAATGTCCTGCAACTGTTCGGCGTTGAAGACCTCGTCCTTGCGCGCGGCGCGCCAGACTTCTTCCGCAAGGGTCAGCGCGGCACGGCCGTCGCCATCGGCCATCCGCACCAGCACGGCGCGCGCCTCGGCATCGAGCGGCAGTTTCCGTGCCTCGACCTTCTCCGCATGGGCGTAAAGTTTTTCGACCGCGGCGGGATCGAGCGAATGAAACACCAGCACGCGCGCCCGCGACAACAACGCCGCGTTGAGCTCGAAGGACGGATTTTCGGTGGTGGCGCCGACCAGCACCACCGTGCCGTCTTCCATCACAGGCAGAAAGGAATCCTGCTGCGCGCGGTTGAATCTGTGCACCTCGTCGACGAACAGCAGCGTGCCCCTGCCCATCTCGCGGCGCGCGCGCGCGGCATCGAACACCTTTTTCAGATCGGCCACGCCGGAAAACACCGCCGAAATCTGCTCGAAATGCAGCTCCGTGGCATCCGCCAACAGCCGCGCCACCGTGGTCTTGCCGGTGCCGGGCGGTCCCCAGAACACCAATGAGCCCAGCGTGCGCGTTTCCAGCATCCGCGTCAGCGCGCCGTCGGGGCCGAGGATGTGATCCTGACCGACGACATCGGCCAGTGCCCGCGGGCGCAACCGGTCCGGCAGCGGACGCGGGGCGTCCTGCTCCATCCCTGCCGCGGCAAAGAGGTTGGTAGCCTCGCGCGGTTGCTTCGGGCTCATCCGCCCAGCGTCACGTTGATCTGCTGCCCGCCGCGCACCAGGACGATGCGCCAGACTCTCGCTGACGTCTTCGAAGCCTTGTCGAGGTCACTGGTTTTGGCGATCTTCTCATTATTCACCGCCAGGATAATGTCGCCCTTCTGGAAGCCGACATTGGCGGCCGTTCCATCGTCGGCGAGATCGGTCACCACGACGCCTTCGGTCGACCCGTCCAGATGCAGTTCGTCGGCCACCGCAGGCGAGATGTTGGCGACCTTGGCGCCCTGGAACGGCGAACGCGCGGTCAGCACGATTTCATCGCGGTTGGTGTCGGGCGCGGTCTCCAGCGCCACCGTCAGCTTGACGGTCTTGCTGCCGCGCTGCACGTCGATCTGTGCCGAGCCGCCGAGCGGCCGGGTGGCGAAGCGATAGTCGAATGCGTTGGGATCGTCGATCGCCTGGCCGTCGATCGCGACAATCAGATCCGACAATTTCAGCCCTGCCCGCGACGCCGGGCTGTTCGGCGCGACATTGGCGACCAGCGCGCCATTCGGCAGCTTCAGCCCCAAGGTCTCAGCGATTTCAGGCGTCACCGCCTGCAGCCGCGCGCCGAGCCACGGGCGCTTCACCGCCTTGCCGCCGCTCTTGGCGGATGCCACCACCACGCGCACCATGTTGGCGGGGATCGCAAAGCCGATGCCCTGCGAGCCGCCGGAGCGCGAGTAGATAGCGGTGTTGATGCCGGCGAGCTTGCCGGTCATGTCGACCAGCGCGCCGCCGGAATTGCCGGGATTGATCGCAGCATCGGTCTGGATGAAGAACTGATAGTCGGTGATGCCGACCTGGGTGCGCGCCAGCGCCGAGATGATGCCGTGCGTCACGGTCTGGCCGACACCGAAGGGATTGCCGATTGCGAGCACGACGTCGCCGACCAGCAATTCATCCGAGTTGGCGAAGTCGAGGGTCGGAAACTTCTCCTTGGTGTCCTTCAGGCGCAGCACCGCCAAATCAGTGCGGCTGTCCTTGAGCACGATCTCGGCCTCGTATTCCCGCTTGTCGGCGAGCGAGATCTTGACCTGGTCGGCGCCTTCGATGACGTGGTTGTTGGTGACGACCAGACCGGACGCGTCGACCATCACGCCCGAACCCAGCGAACGCTGCATCTGTTCCGGCTGCTGGCCGGGTACGCCAAAAAAGCGGCGGAAGATCGGATCGTCCAGCAGCGGGTTGCGGTTCTGCACGGTCTTGGCGGCATAGACGTTGACCACCGCGGGCTGCACGCGCTGCACGATCGGCGCGTAGGACATTCGCAGTTCCGCGGGCGAGGACGGCACACGGCGGTCCTGCGCCAGCGCCGGGGTTGCGACTACGGCGGAAACCAGCAGCACAGCCAAAGAGCGTATCAACATCTTGCGAAAATCCTGAAATTCGTGGCCTTTGATATAGGCGCGAGCCAACAGCGAGAGAAGAGAAACCGGGACGCGAAACCGTTACCTTTGTTTGAGCATGATCTTTTCGGAAAACCGGTGCCCACTTTTCCGGATCATGCTCTACGCCGCGCGATCGGGCGCTTTGATGGTTGCCGGCACCGGTGCACAGGATAGCCTTTCCTGATGGCCTTCGCCCCAGGCCTTCAACGTATCGATCACCGGCCGCAGGCTTTCGCCGATTTCCGACAGGGTATATTCGACCCGCGGCGGCACCTCGGCATAGACCTTGCGGATCACGAGATGGTCATCCTCGAGCGCGCGGAGCTGTTTTGTCAGCATGCGCTGGGTAATGCCGGGCATCCGCCGCCGCAACTCCCCAAAGCGCTGGGTGCCGACCTGCAGGTGGAACAGGATGACGCCCTTCCACTTGCCATCGATCAGGTCGAGCGTTGTTTCCACCGCGCAGCCGGGCCGATGGGCAAAATTCCGCCGTTTCATGCGATTTTTCCGGGTGTTTTCCAATAGTATCCAAACAGGGACTATATCCCTGAATTTACAGTACTTGCCATTTTGACGCCAGCGCGACAATTAGCCGGAGAGCATTTTTCAGGCGCCCGCAGATGGAGACAGGACATGAAGGCCGTCGGATACAAAAAATCGCTGCCGATCGATGCCGCGGATGCACTGATCGATTTCGAGACCGCCAAACCCGAGCCGAAGGGCCGCGACGTCAGGGTCGCCGTGAAGGCGATCTCCGCCAACCCGGTCGACTACAAGGTCCGCAAGCGTGCAGCACCCCCGGAGGGCGAGACCAAGATTTTGGGCTATGACGCCGCCGGAATCGTCGATGCCGTCGGCCCCGACGTCAGCCTCTTCAAGCCGGGCGACGAAGTCTTTTATGCCGGCTCGATCCAGCGCCAGGGCACCAATTCGGAGTTTCATCTGGTCGACGAGCGCATCGTCGGCAAGAAGCCGAAATCGCTGTCGTTTGCACAGGCGGCAGCATTGCCGCTGACCTCGATCACCGCCTGGGAATTGCTGTTCGACCGCCTCGGCGCCGTGCCGGGCAAGAGCGTCGACCCGCGCACGCTTTTGATCACCGGCGGCGCCGGCGGCGTCGGCTCGATCCTGATCCAGCTCGCGCGCCGCCTCACGGGCTTGACCGTGGTCGCCACCGCGACACGTCCGGAATCGCAAAAATGGTGCCTCGATCTCGGCGCCCATGCCGTGATCGATCACGCGAAGCCAATGAAGGAGCAGATCGAAAAGCTGAAGCTGCCGCCGGTCGGCCTGGTCGCAAGCTTGACCTACACCGACCAGCACTACAAGGGAATCGCCGACTTCATCGCGCCGCAGGGCAAGTTCGGTCTGATCGACGATCCCCCGGAATTCAATGTCAGCGCCTTCAAGGGCAAGGCGGTCTCGATCCACTGGGAATCCATGTTCACGCGCTCCTCGTTCCAGACCGCAGACATGATCGGCCAGCACATGCTGCTGAACGACGTCGCCGACCTCATCGACAAGGGCGTGCTGCGCACCACGCTCGATCAGACGTTTGGCACGATCAATTCGGCGAACCTGAAGCGCGCGCATGCGCTGCTGGAAAGCGGCAAATCGCGCGGCAAGATCGTGCTGGAGGGGTGGTAAGCGTCTCTCCATCCGCCTCGTCATGCCCGGGCTTGTCCCGGGCATCCACGACTTCGCGTGCAGCGAAGCAGGAATACGTGGATGGCCGGGACAAGCCCGGCCATGACGGAAAATGACGAACTATGCCGCCGCCACACCCTCGACAAAAATCAAACGCCGCTCCAGCGCCGTCCGCCGGTGCTTCAGCGGCTCGGCGTATTCCGGCGAGGCGTACCATTCGCGCAGGCGTTCCATCGAGGGAAACTCGACGACGACGATGGTCTTCACCGGCGGGCCGCCCTCGGCGACCTCGGCGGCGCCACCGCGGACCAGATAGCGGCCGCCATATTGCGCAATCGATTTGGCGGCGATGGTGCGATAGGTCTCGACGGCGACGGGATCGCGCACTTCGAGTTCTGAAATCACATAGGCCGACATCTCTCATCCTCACGCGATGGTCTGGACGATACCGCCCTCGGCGCGCAGCGCGGCGCCGTTGGTGGCTGAGGCTTCTTTCGAGGCGATGTAGACCACCATGTTGGCGATCTCCTCGACGCCGGCAAAGCGCTGCAGCAGCGAGGTCGGGCGGAACTGCTTTACGAACTGCGACGCCGCCTCTTCCACCGACTGGCCGTTTTGCTTCGCGAGATCCTTGACGAAGGTCTCAACGCCTTCCGACATGGTCGGTCCCGGTAATACCGAATTGACCGTGACCGCGGTGCCGCGGGTCATTTCCGCCAGCCCCCGCGAGACCGCGAGCTGCGCGGTCTTGGTCATGCCGTAGTGGATCATTTCCTTCGGAATGTTCAACGCGGATTCGGACGAGATGAAAACGATGCGGCCCCAATTCCGCTTCAGCATGCCCGGCAGATAGGCGCGCGCCAGCCGCACGCCGGACATTACATTGGCGTCGAAGAAGCGGCTCCCAGTCCTCGTCGGGGATGTCGAGAAAATCCTTCGGCTCGAAAATCCCGGCATTGTTGATGAGGATGTCGACCTGCGGCAGCGCCGCCACCAGGGCCTCGCATCCGGCAGCGGTCGAGACATCGGCGGCAATGCCGCGGACCTTGCCGCCCGGCACCCCCTTGGCCAACCCCGCCGCGGCGGCGTCGACCTTCGCTTGCGTCCGTCCGTTGACCACCACGCTGGCCCCGGTCGCCGCAAGGCCTTTTGCAATCGCGTGACCGATGCCGGAGGTCGAGCCCGTCACCAGCGCGGTTTTTCCCGAAAGGTCGATATTCATGTGCCGTCTCCATCTGTGATGACGGAGATATCGGAAGCGCCACACGCGGCCGCAATTGCCCAGCCGGCATAGCTGGCACAACTCCAACGTCGTCCCGGCGAACGCCCATATGCGTTAAGATAGTGGGAACATTGTTTGATACTGACGTTTTCTTGGCGGCTCGCGGAGATGGCGTTGGAGGACCGATTTTGCTCGGCGCAGGCGGTCGATCGTGGGCTGTGGAATCACCGCTTGGAGTAGCGAGGCGATGAGGTGCTGGAGCAGACGCCAGGCACCAGGCGGTGTCAGGCGGCTTCGACCAAGCGGGGAGAGTCCTCAAGTTCGTCGATGAGCGGCTCGAGCAGTAGAATAGTCAATAGATGAGCCAGCACATGAGGTCTGGCGGAGCGTTCGTCGATTCCTGGTGGTCCCTTGAGACCGATCAGGCTCTTTAGCCCGAAGTTTGCTCGTGTCGTCAGGAGAGACTTGAGTCAGTGCAGTGGGTTAGGGTGGGAATGATCCTGTGATTGTGTCCATGTAAGGGGATTCCCAAATCGGCGAGGATATGATTCGATTCGGGCATGTTCATCGAGATGGTGCCCAATCGAGACTCTCCGCCTGCGGTGTTGCTGCGGGAGAGTTATCGCGACGAGCAAGGCCGTTCGCAGAAGCGGACGTTGGCCAATCTCAGCAAGCTGCCGCGTGATATGATCGATACGTTGAAGGCGGTGCTGAAGGGCGGAACGGTCATCGGCACTGGTCCGCAGGAACTGGAAGTCGAGCGCTCATTGCCGCACGGCCATGTTGCGGCGGCGCTTGGAATGATCCGCAAGATTGGCCTCGACCGGTTGATTCTGGGTGCGGCGAAGGATCCGGCCTCGCGACGCTGCTGCGATCTCGTTGTCGCCATGGTGGTTGATCGGTTGATTGCGCCACGATCGAAGCTGGGCTTTGTCCGCGCGATCGATGAGGAGACGGCGGTATCGAGTCTGGGCGCGGTCTTGCACCTTGGCCGGGTCAAGGAGCGGGAGGCCTATGAGGCGCTGGATTGGCTGCTCGAACGTCAGGGCCGCGTCGAAAATGGCTTGGCGCGGCGGCATCTCGAAGACGGCGTGCTGGTCCTCTATGACGTCAGCTCATCTTACTTCGAGGGCCGCTGCTGCCCGCTGGCGCGCTATGGCCACAGCCGGGATCACCGCAAGGACCGGCCGCAAATTGTCTATGGGCTGCTCTGCACACGCGAGGGACTGCCGATCGCCGTGGAGGTGTTCGACGGCAACACCGCGGATCCCTCAACCTTGAGCGCGCAGATCGAGAAGGTGAAGGATCGCTTCAGGATCAGTCGTCTGGTGCTGGTCGGAGATCGCAGCATGATCACCTCGGCCCGCATTCGCGACGAACTTAGGCCCGCGAATCTCGATTGGATCACCTGCCTGCGTGCACCGGCGGTGCAGGCGCTGGCCGCGGAAAATGGGCCGTTACAGCTGTCGTTGTTCGATGATCGCGATCTCGCCGAAATCAGCGCGCCGGACATGTTCCCAGGCGAACGGCTGATCGCGTGCCGCAATCACGACCTCGCCGCCGAACGGGCGCGCAAGCGTGAGGACTTGTTAGCAGTGACTGAACGCGAACTGGCCCGGATCGAAGCCAAGGTCCGGCGCAGGAACGCTCCCTTGCGTGACGCTGCCGAAATAGGTCTGGCGGTCGGCGCGGTTCTTAACAAAAGAAAGATGGCCAAGCACTTCGTCGTTACGATCCGCGATGGTCATCTCTCCTGGCATAGACGGCTCGATCAGATCGAGGCAGAGGCGCGCCTCGACGGCATCTATGTGATCCGAACCAGCATGCCTGCCGAGCATCTGAATGCCGCAGAAGCAGTTCAGGCCTACAAGGATCTCTCGCACGTCGAACGGGCATTCCGATCCCTGAAGAGCGTCGATCTGGAAATCCGGCCGATCCGTCATTGGACCGCGGACAGGGTGCGGGCTCATGTCTTCCTGTGCATGCTCGCCTACCATGTCGAGTGGCTCCTACGGGAGGCCCTAGCGCCGCTGTTGTTCCACGACACCGATCTGGCAGCAGCCAAAGCGGAGCGAACTTCTCCAGTTGCGGCCACCGCACCGTCAGACGTCGTCAAGGTCAAGAAGACAACCAGGCGATCGGCAGACGGTCAGCGCGTCATGAGCTTCGGTGACCTCATTGCGCATCTCGGAACACTCGCTCGCAACACCATGCACGTGCCCGCGCGCCCCAAGCACCGCTTTACCCTTCACTCCAAACCAACCGCCCTCCAGGAGGCGGCCTTCGATCTGCTCGGGCTCAATCCCGTTCGTGTCCAGTAACCGAGTAGCCTCGCGGACGAATGATCAAACCGCATCAGATACTTATGCGATTCATGGGTGAAAACTTCGGTTTAGCCGTTTGAAGCCGAGTTCAATCCGCCATCGCAGGCGATAGAGTGCGAGAACATCCGCGGTCGCGAACTCTGTCGGCTTCAGTGAGGTCACCAGGATCACCCAATCTGCCGCGTCGAGCGTTTGCTTGGATATCTGATGGCCTCCGCGCTGGGCGGCCGACGCGCCTTGCGTCGCGCCTCGGCAGCAGCATGCGCCGGCTTCTTGACCGCGACCAGACGCAAGGCGAGAGGCTCGCCACTTTTGCGTTTTATCCAAATCGGCCGATCGATCAGCCGACGGGCCGCCGCCTTGCGCAACTCGGCGACGAGATCGAGCACATTGCCTTTACCATCGAGCCAGCACGCGCTCTTCCAGCCAGCCCGGATCACGAAATCTCCGCCGGCTTCGATCACGCTCGCCATGCGATCCGGTTGCAAATAGGCACGGTCGCCAAGGCGAATCTCGCCCGCCACCACCGGTATCCGGTCGAGCGTCTCGCCCGCCTGCTGATCGGTCAGTTCGAAGTGGCCAAAGCGCTCCTGCGGAAGATCGAAGGCGCTGTGAATCCGCCACAACTCGTTCTTCTTTCTGGCGTCAGCTCCGTTCTTCGGCACTGTGGTGGCATCAACGATGCGGATGATCCGACCGCGACTCGCTTGCGGGGCGGCGGCCGCAAGCATCTGACCCACCAGCAACGCGAGCCAGTCTCCGCACTGACGCAAGCGATACAGCAGCGCCACGCTCGAAATATCGACAAGGCCCACCGATGTCGCCCAGGCCGCAGTCGACCGCAACCCCCGCTCGCCCAGACAATAGGCCAGGATCACGCGCAGCAAATCCACCGCGTTGGTGATCTCTCGCGGACGCAAAAACGCTTTCGTCTCGCGCGCCGTCACATTGAGCGTTTCCACCCCGCCAAGCCGGGCGACAACATTCTTCCAGTCTTCGTTCACAAGCGATTCGTGTCTCATGACACTTTGGAATCACAGACGATTCCGCGCCGCAAGACTATTTTAACGCCTATGGGCCTTCGCCGGGACCCATACCGCGTGATCTCTCGGGTAAGGCAGCGTGGCTGACGCCGTGCCGCAAAACCACTTCCTGTGGTTATGGGTCCCGGCTCCTGATGCGCAATTGCGCATCTGGGCCGGGACGACGGGATAAAAAAAGCGGCGCCCGAGGCGCCGCTTTTGAAAACCAATCCGAGAAAGCCTTACGCCGCTTCGGCGGACTTTTCCTGCACCGGACCGGAGTCGAGGCCCTTGGCATCGACGTCGCGGTCGACGAATTCGATCACCGCCATCGGGGCGTTGTCGCCGTAGCGGAAGCCGGCCTTGATGATGCGGGTGTAGCCGCCCTGGCGGTCCTTGTAGCGGGTCGCCAGTACGTCGAACAGCTTGCGGACCTGATCCTTGTCGCGCATCTCGGAGATCGCCTGGCGGCGCATTGAGAGGCCGCCCTTCTTGCCGAGCGTGACCAGCTTTTCCACGATCGGGCGCAATTCCTTGGCCTTCGGCAGCGTGGTGACGATCTGCTCGTGCTTGATCAGCGCCGCGCACATGTTGGCGAACATCGCACGCCGATGCTCGGCGGTGCGGTTGAGCTTCCGATGAACCTTGCCGTGACGCATTTTATATTCCTCAATACTCGTTTCGTCGCGACGGTTCGTCGGACAATCTGCTCAGGTGGGCCGCCTGCGTTCGCCCCAGTCATTCCGGACGTCGCGAAGCGGCGATCCGGAATCTCGAGATTCTCAGGTGCGCAACTGCGCACCGCAGTTCGCGCTTGCGCGCGCCCCGGAATGACGAAATCAATAATGATCCTCGAAGCGCTTGGCCAACTCGTCGATATTCTCCGGCGGCCAGCCCGGCACTTCCATGCCGAGATGCAGACCCATCTGGGCCAGCACTTCCTTGATCTCGTTCAGCGACTTGCGGCCGAAGTTCGGGGTGCGGAGCATTTCCGCTTCCGACTTCTGCACGAGGTCGCCGATGTAGACGATGTTGTCGTTCTTCAGGCAGTTTGCCGAACGCACCGACAGTTCGAGTTCGTCGACCTTCTTGAGGAACGCCGGGTTGAACGCGAGATCGGGGATGATCTCCTGCGCCACTTCCTTGCGCGGCTCTTCGAAGTTCACGAACACGTTGAGCTGATCCTGCAGGATGCGGGCGGCATAGGCCACCGCATCTTCCGGCGTGATCGCGCCGTTGGTCTCGATCGTCATGGTCAGCTTGTCGTAGTCGAGGATCTGGCCCTCGCGGGTGTTCTCGACCTTGTAGGAGACCTTGCGGACCGGGGAGAACAGGCTGTCGACCGGGATCAGGCCGATCGGCGCGTCCTCGGGACGGTTACGCTCGGCGGCGACGTAGCCCTTGCCGGAGGCGACGGTGAATTCCATGCGGATTTCCGCGCCCTCGTCCAGGGTGCAGATCTGCAGGTCGGGATTGAGCACCACGACATCGCCGACGGTCTGGATGTCGCCGGCGGTGACGGCGCCCGGGCCCTGCTTCTTCACGACCATGCGCTTGGGGCCTTCGCCCTGCATCTTGATCGCGATGTCCTTGATGTTGAGCACGATGTCGGTGACGTCCTCGCGAACGCCCGCGATCGAGGAGAACTCGTGCAACACGCCGTCGATATGCACCGACTGCACCGCAGCGCCCTGCAGCGAGGACAAAAGGATGCGGCGCAGCGCGTTACCGAGCGTCTGGCCGAAGCCGCGCTCGAGCGGCTCGGCGACAACGGTCGCAAACCGGGTCGCGTCGGTGCCCGGCGTGATCTGCAACTTGTTCGGTCGAATAAGTTCTTGCCAATTTTCTTGCCAATTTTTCTGGATCGTCACTGTGTCACCCATGGGCCAGTCATTTGGGCCGCTCGATGGCCCGCTACTGGCGTTGGAGATCGCGGATCAGTCCGCGCTTTACAAATTCCAAAAACAATCGCAGGCGAAAAATCGCCCGCGATCGAATATCAAACCCGCCGGCGCTTGCGCGGACGGCAGCCATTATGCGGGATCGTGGTCACGTCGCGGATCGATGTGACGGTGAAGCCCGCCGCCTGCAGCGCACGAAGCGCCGATTCGCGGCCCGAACCGGGGCCGGCAACTTCCACTTCCAGCGTGCGCATGCCGTGTTCCTGCGCCTTCTTGGAAACGTCTTCGGCTGCGACCTGGGCCGCATATGGGGTCGACTTGCGCGAACCCTTGAAGCCCATCGTGCCGGCCGACGACCAGGCAATGGTGTTGCCCTGCGCGTCGGTGATGGTGATGGTCGTGTTGTTGAACGACGAATTCACGTGCGCGATGCCGGAGGCGATGTTCTTGCGTTCGCGGCGGCGTACGCGGGTGGCTTCCTTGCCCATTCCAAAACCTTTCCTGTGATCTCAAACGCCGCCGTAATGCCAGCGGCTACACCTAAAAACGCCAGTAGCGAATGGCGAGTAGCGAATAGAACTATTCGCCACTCCCTACTCGCTATTCGCAAAATTACTTTTTCTTGCCGGCGATCGACTTGGCCGGACCCTTGCGCGTGCGCGCATTGGTGTGGGTGCGCTGACCGCGCACCGGCAAGCCGCGGCGATGACGCAGGCCGCGATAGCAGCCGAGGTCCATCAGACGCTTGATGTTGATGCCAACCTCACGACGAAGATCGCCCTCGACCAGATAGTCGCGGTCGATCACTTCGCGGATCTGCAGCACTTCCTGATCGCTGAGCTGGCTGACGCGGCGATCCTCGGGGATCTTCACCTTCTCGATGATCTCGGCCGCGTTCTTCTGGCCGATGCCATGGATGTACTGGAGCGCGATCAGGACGCGCTTGTTGGTTGGGATATTAACGCCGGCAATACGGGCCACGGACTTCTCTCCTGTCGCCGGTCCCTCGCGGACCGGGCTTTAAGTTCTTGCTGTTCTCGGGCAGGTGTCCGCAAACGCGAACACGACGCCCGTCCCCTCAGATTCCTCGGGGTCCGGCATCGTCTGAAACTATCCGACTTGGATGCGAGGCTTATTAAAGGATTCAACTCGGTTTCGTCAACCGCTGCTATCGCTTAGCTCGCCTTTTCGTGACCTTTTTCGCCGGTTTCTTTGCCCCAGTTTTGGCGGCCTTCTTCACCGTCTTCTTGGCAGGCTTGGCGACCTTGGAGGGCTTTTTAGCCCCCTTGGAGGCCGGTTTCCCGGCCTTCCGGGCCTTTTTGGTGGTCTTTGCGGCTTTCCTGGCGGTTGCTCCGCCCCCGATCCTGGCGGCGCCAGCGGCCCGCTTGGCCGGCGCACCGGCCACCGGCTTGGGTTCCACGGCGCCGATCGCAGCGAGGATTCGGTTAATTTCCCGGGTGACGTGTTCGATGGTCATCATACCATCGACGGTCAACAGCTTCCGCTTTTCGGAATAGTAGTGAATCAGCGGCTCGGTCAGGGCGCGGTATTGGGCGAGGCGCGTGGTCAACACCTCCGGGGTGTCATCGATTCGCACTTCCTCGCCCCGCGCGCGCGTCTCCGCGGCCCGGGTTTCGACCCGCTCCAGCAGCGCGCTTTCGTTGACGCGAAGCTCGACCACCGCATCGAGTTTGAGATGCTTTTTCTTCAGGAGTTCGTCGAGCGCGGCTGCCTGCGGCACCGTGCGCGGAAAGCCGTCGAGGATGAACCCCCTCTTGGCGTCAGGCAGGTCGAGCCGGTCGGAAATGATCCCGACCACGACCTCGTCGGGCACCAGCCCGCCGCTGGACATGATTTCCTTGGCCTGCATGCCGACGGGCGTACCCGCGGCAACCGCGGCGCGCAGCATTTCGCCGGTGGAGAGCTGGACGATGCCGTGCTTGTGGACAAGGCGCTGCGCCTGGGTCCCCTTGCCTGAGCCAGGCGGTCCCAACAGGATCAATCTCATGACTACTCGCCCCCCGGCTTGGTGAGCGACTACCGCACACCCGTGTTTTGAGTTCCAGGCCGCCAATCAGCGGCGGCGGCCCCTGAGCTTGGATTTCCTGATCAGCCCCTCATACTGGTGGGCGAGCAGATAGCCCTGCACCTGCGCCACCGTATCCATCGTCACGCTGACAACGATCAACAGCGAGGTGCCGCCAAAGTAGAACGGCACCGAGGCGTAGGAAATCAGAATTTCGGGAATCAGGCAGACGATCGCGAGGTAGATCGCGCCCAGCACCGTGATGCGCGACAGCACGTAGTCGATATATTCGGCGGTGCGTTCGCCCGGACGGATGCCGGGGATGAAACCGCCATGTTTCTTCAGATTGTCCGCGGTCTCGGTCGGGTTGAACACGATCGCGGTGTAGAAGAACGCAAAGAACACGATCAGCGCCAGATAGAGAATCAGGAACAGCGGACGGCCGTGGCCGAGCTGGGTGGTGATCCACTGGAACCATTCCGGGCCCTTGCCGGCGTTGAAATTCGCCACCGTGGTCGGCAGCAGCAGCAGCGAGGACGCGAAGATCGGCGGGATCACGCCCGAAGTGTTGAGCTTGAGCGGCAGATGCGAGGACTGGCCCTCGAACATCTTGTTGCCGACCTGGCGCTTCGGATACTGGATCAGAAGCCGGCGCTGCGCGCGCTCCATGAACACGATGAAGGCGATCACGGCGACCGCCATCACGATCACGACCAGGATCAGCCCGGTCGACAGCGCGCCCTGGCGGCCGAGTTCCAGCATGTTGGCGAGCGCCGACGGCAGCTCGGCGACGATGCCAGAGAGAATGATCAGCGAAATACCGTTGCCGATGCCGCGCGAGGTGATCTGCTCGCCGAGCCACATCAGGAACATAGTGCCGCCGGTCAGCGTGATCGCGGTCGAGAGACGGAAGAACAGGCCGGGATCGCTGACCACATTACCGGCGCCCTCGAGGCCGACGGCGATGCCGTAGGACTGGAATGCGGCCAGAATCACCGTCAGATAGCGGGTGTACTGGTTCAGCGTCTTGCGGCCGGCCTCGCCTTCCTTCTTCAGGGCCTCGAGCTGCGGCGAAACCGTGGTCAGAAGCTGGATGATGATGGAGGCCGAGATATACGGCATGATGTTCAAGGCGAAGATCGCCATGCGGTGGATGCCGCCGCCGGCGAACATGTTGAACATGCCGAGGATGCCGCCGGCCTGCGACTTGAACACCTGCTCCCAGATATTGGGGTCGATGCCGGGCAGCGGGATATAGGTGCCGAGCCGATAAACAAGCAGCGCACCCAGTGTGAACCAGATGCGCTTCTTCAGTTCGTCGGCTTTGGCCAGAGCGCCGAAATTGAGGTTTGCCGCAAGTTGTTCTGCTGCTGAGACCATGTCTTGGCTTTCTCCCGCCGCCCTCGCGCCGACGCCCGTCATGGGGCCATCGGCAGACGCCGGACATTATTTGGTGCTCGGCTACGATAAGTCCATCGTTCTGTACGCGGATTAGCCGCGGCCAGCGGGCGATGACGCAGATGTTACGCCGCCTCGCCTTCGTCCTTCTTGGCCGGAGCCAGGATCTTCACCGTGCCGCCGGCCTTTTCGACCGCGGCAATGGCGGATTTCGAAGCGCCGTGAACCTCGATGGTCAGCTTGGCCTTGAGTTCACCCCGGCCGAGCAGCCGCACGCCATCCTTGGCGCGGCGCAGCGCGCCCGACTTCACCAGCGATTCGGCGTTGATGGTGGAACCCGCATCGAGCAGCTTGGCGTCGATCGCCTCCTGCAGCCGGTCGAGATTGATCTCGGCAAAATCGAGCTTGAAGATGTTGGTGAAGCCGCGCTTCGGCAGACGCCGATGCAGCGGCATCTGGCCGCCTTCAAAACCCTTGATGCGCACGCCCGAACGCGCGGTCTGGCCCTTGCCGCCGCGGCCGGCCTGCTTGCCCTTGCCTGAACCGATGCCACGGCCGACGCGCATGCGCTTCTTGCGCGAGCCGGCGTTGTCGGCGATATCGCTGAGCTTCATCGCCCTGTCTCCTTGTTTCTACGACTACTCGCCGACGACGCGGACGAGATGTTGAACCTTGGCGATCATGCCGCGAACCGCAGGCGTGTCCTGCAATTCGGTGACGCGGCCGATCTTGTTGAGCTTGAGGCCGATCAGCGTCGCACGCTGCGAGTGGTGGCGGCGGATTGCGCTGTGGGTCTGCTCGACCTTGATCATCTTTGCGGCGTTGGCCATCGTTATAACTCCGAAAAGCGCTGCGACGCGCCTGTTGTTTATTCAGCCACCACTTCGGCGTCGCCGCCGACGCGGCGCGACTGCAGCGTGGACACCTTGATGTTGCGGCGTGCCGCCACCGAACGCGGCGAATCCTGATGCTTCAGCGCGTCGAAGGTGGCGCGAACCATGTTGTAGGGATTCGACGAGCCGATCGACTTCGCCACCACGTCCTGGATGCCGAGCGTTTCGAACACCGCGCGCATCGGACCGCCGGCGATGATGCCGGTACCGGCCGGTGCTGCGCGCAGATAGACGCGGCCCGCCCCGTGACGGCCGGCGATATCGTGATGCAGCGTGCGGCCTTCGCGCAATGCGACGCGCGTCAGATTGCGCTTGGCCGACTCGGTCGCCTTGCGGATCGCCTCGGGAACTTCGCGCGCCTTGCCGTGGCCGAATCCGACCCGGCCCTTCTGGTCGCCGATCACGACCAGTGCTGCAAAGCCGAAGCGCTTGCCGCCCTTGACGACCTTCGCCACGCGATTGATGTGGACGAGCTTGTCGACGAACTCGCTGTCACGCTCGTCGCGATCCCTGCTACGTTCGCGTCCGCCGCGTTCGCGTTCACCTGCCATGGTGTTTTCCAATCTCTGAGAGGCTGACGCCTCTTTCCTCGTGTCCGTTCAAAACCAAATTCTTTTAGAAGCCGAGCCTTAGAAGCTCAGTCCGCTTTCGCGGGCGGCATCCGCGAGCGCCTTGACGCGCCCGTGATAGAGATAGCCGCCGCGATCGAACACCACTTCGGTGACGCCGTTCTTCACGGCGCGTTCCGCCAGCAGCTTGCCGACGGCCTTGGCCGCATCGATGTTGGCGCCCGTGTTGCCGCTCTCGCGCATCGCCTTCTCCAGCGACGACGCCGAAGCCAGCGTCTCGCCCTTCAGGTCGTCGATGACCTGGGCGTAGATGTGCTTGGACGAGCGGAATACCGACAGACGCGGACGTCCATTGGCGGACCGGCGCAACGACAGCCTCACGCGTTGCTTGCGCCGGGCATTTGTAACCTTGAGTGACATGACCGGCTCCGTTACTTCTTCTTGCCTTCCTTGCGGAAGATGAATTCGTTGGCGTACTTCACGCCCTTGCCCTTGTAGGGCTCCGGCGGACGATAGGCGCGGATCTCGGCCGCAACCTGGCCGACGCGCTGGGAATCGTTGCCGGTGATGGTGATCTCGGTCGGCTTCGGCACCACGATGGTGATGCCTTCCGGGATCGCGTAGACGACGTCGTGGCTGTAACCGAGCGCGAGCTGCAGGTTCTTGCCCTGCAGGGCGGCGCGGTAGCCGACGCCGGTGATTTCGAGCTTCTTCTCAAAACCCTTGGTGACGCCCTCGACCAGGTTCGCGACCTGGGCGCGCGCGGTGCCGTACATCGCCTGCGCGCGGTTGGTCTCGAGCCGCGGCGCAACCTTGACCGCGCCGTTCTCGAACTTCACTTCGACATCGTCATGCACGATGAACTGAAGCTGGCCCTTGGGGCCCTTCATCTTCACCGTCTGCCCCTCAACGGTCGCCGTCACACCGGACGGGATCGTTACGGGCCGTTTGCCAACTCGTGACATGGCTAATCCTTCTCCTTAGCGTTTTCCGGCGAAGTGTGTAGCGGTTCGCCGTAGAAAACGCGTCAAATTAAAAGCTTGTGCGCATTCTTGTCGCAAAACCGGTTCCCACTTTTGCGGAATGCGCACTAGAACACCGTGAAGAGAATTTCGCCGCCCACGTTCGCGTCGCGCGCTTCGTGGTCAGCCATGATTCCCTTCGGCGTCGACAACACCGAAATGCCGAGACCGTTGTTGACGCGCGGCAGGTTCTTCACCGAGGCGTAAACCCGCCGTCCCGGCTTCGAAACCCGCTCGATCTCGCGAATCACAGGCTCGCCGTCGAAATATTTCAGCTCGATCTCGAGCTCGCTGCGGCCGGACGAATGTTCGACGCTGGCATAGCCGCGGATATAACCCTCGGACTTCAGCACTTCGAGCACGCTGGCGCGCATCCTCGACCCCGGGGTCGAGACCTTGGACTTGGAACGCATCTGCGCATTGCGGATGCGGGTGATGAGATCGCTGATCGGATCGTGCGTTGACATCTGACGACCCCCCTTACCAGCTCGACTTCACGAGCCCGGGAACCAGGCCCTTGGAGCCGAGTTCACGCAGCGCGATGCGGGAAAGCTTGTTCTTGCGATAGATCGAGCGCGGACGTCCGGTCAGCTCGCAACGGTTGCGGATCCGGGTCGCCGACGAATTGCGCGGCATCTCGGCAAGCTTCAGCGTCGCGGCGAACCGCTCTTCCATCGGCTTGGTCTTGTCGGCGATGATCGCCTTCAACTTCGCGCGCTGGGGGGCGGCATTCTTGGTCATCCGCTTGCGCCGGTTGTTCTTCTCGGTCGAACTCTTCTTTGCCATGCTTGGCTCCTGGGTTTCCGCGTTTGAGAGGCTTTACCTGCGTCTCACTGCCGGAACGGGAAATTGAAAGCGGTCAACAAGGCACGCGCCTCGTCGTCGGTGGCTGCCGTGGTGCAGACCGTGATGTCCATGCCCCATGTTTCCCCGGCCTTGTCGAAGTCGATTTCGGGGAAAATGATGTGCTCCTTGATGCCGAGCGAATAGTTGCCGCGGCCGTCGAAGCTCTTCGGGTTGAGGCCGCGGAAGTCGCGCACGCGCGGCAGCGCCACGTTGATCAGGCGGTCGATGAACTCGTACATCCTGGCCTTGCGCAGCGTGACCTTGCAGCCGATCGGCTGGTTCTCACGCAGCTTGAAGGTCGCGATCGCGACGCGCGAATAGGTCACGATCGCCTTCTGGCCCGCGATCAGCGCCAGATCGGCGGCTGCGGTCTCGGCCTTTTTGCGGTCGTTGACGGCCTCGCCGACGCCCATGTTGAGGACGACCTTGTCGAGGCGCGGCACCTGCATGACGTTGGCATAGCCGAACTGTTCGGTCAGCTTGCCGCGGATTTCCTTGTCGAACTGCGCGCGCAAGCGCGGCACATAAGCGGTCTCAGCCATCGATCTCTGCTCCCGAGCTCTTGGCAATCCGTACCTTCTTGCCATCAGCCTGAATCTTGAAGCCCACGCGGGTCGGTTTGCCGTCCTTGCCGACATACGCGACGTTGGACAGGTGGATCGGCGCCTCCTTGGAGACGATGCCGCCTTCCTGGGCCTGGGTCTGCTTCTGGTGACGCTTCACCATGTTGACGCCACGCACCAGCGCCTTGTTCTCGGTGGGACGCACCTCGAATACTTCGCCGGTGCGGCCCTTGTCGCGGCCGCTCAGCACGATGACCTTGTCACCCTTCCGGATCTTGGCAGCCATCACAGCACCTCCGGCGCAAGCGAAATGATCTTCATGTGGTTCTTGGCGCGCAGCTCGCGCGGCACGGGCCCGAAGATACGGGTGCCGACCGGCTCCGACTGGTTGTTGATCAGCACGGCGGCGTTGCGGTCGAAACGGATGACCGAGCCGTCGGCGCGGCGGATGTCCTTGCGGACTCGCACCACGACGGCCTTCATCACGTCGCCCTTCTTCACCTTGCCGCGCGGAATCGCTTCCTTGATCGACACGACAATGACGTCACCCACGGTGGCATAGCGGCGCTTGGAGCCCCCAAGCACCTTGATGCACATGACACGGCGTGCGCCTGAATTGTCGGCCACGTCGAGGTTGGTCTGCATCTGAATCATTGATGCACCTAGTCCTCTTTCTGATGCGCTCGAATTAGCGCCTTAAAAATTTTCCCGAGTTCGTCCGGCCAGGCCGAACGAGCGTCAGGCCGTTTTCTTCTGTTCACCCCGGACCACGGTCCAGCGCTTCAGCTTCGAGATCGGCTTGCTTTCCTCGATCCACACCATGTCGCCCGGCTTGAACTCGTTGTTCTCGTCGTGCGCGTGATAGTTTTTCGAGCGACGGATCGTCTTCTTGTAGATCGGATGGGTGAAGCGGCGATCGACGCGCACCACCACCGTCTTGGCTTGCTTGTCGCTGACGACCACGCCTTGAAGGGTACGTTTCGGCATATCCGGCCTCTTACTTCTTCTTCGCGCGCGCTTGCGCGGCGATGGTCTTGATGCGGGCGATATCGCGGCGGGCTTCACGCAGCCGCGAGGTGTTCTCCAGCTGCCCGGTGGCGCGCTGGAAACGCAGGTTGAAGCGTTCCTTCTTCAGGTTGAGGACGGCGTCCTCTCTCTGATCCTCGCTCATGGCGCGGATATCGGCGGTTTTCATCTCGGCCATATCAATCACTCCGCGATGCGCGCGACGAAGCGCGTCTTGATCGGCAGTTTCGCAGCCGCCAGCGACAGCGCTTCCTTCGCGGTCTGCACGTTCACGCCGTCGATCTCGAAGATCACACGGCCCGGCTTGACCCGCGCCACCCACAATTCCGGCGTACCCTTGCCGGAGCCCATGCGGACTTCGGCGGGCTTCTTCGACACCGGCAGGTCTGGGAAGATGCGGATCCAGACGCGGCCGGCGCGCTTCATGTGACGGGTCAGCGCGCGGCGCGCGGCTTCGATCTGACGGGCGGTGAGGCGCTCGGGCGCCATCGCCTTCAGGCCGAACTGACCGAACGACAACGTTGCGCCCGAAGTCGCGACGCCGTGGATACGGCCCTTATGCGCCTTCCGGAACTTCGTTTTCTTTGGTTGCATCATGGCTTACGCCCTCAAACCTTCTCTATTGTCTCACGCAGCGTCGCGGCGCGGCCGGGTATTGTCGCCTTCAGCCATCTTCTTGTCCTGGGCCATCGGATCGTGCTCGAGGATTTCGCCCTTGAAGATCCAGACCTTGACGCCGCAGGTGCCGAACGTGGTGAACGCGGTCGCGACGCCGTAATCGATGTCGGCGCGCAGCGTGTGCAGCGGCACGCGGCCTTCGCGATACCATTCCATGCGCGCGATTTCGGCGCCGCCGAGACGGCCCGAGCAGTTGATACGAATGCCTTCGGCACCAAGACGCATCGCCGACTGCACCGCCCGCTTCATGGCGCGGCGGAACGCGACGCGGCGCTCGAGCTGCTGCGCGATCGATTCGGCGACCAGGGTGGCGTCCAGTTCCGGCTTGCGGATCTCGACGATGTTGATGACGACGTCGGAAGCGGTGATATCGGCAACTCGCTTGCGCAGCTTGTCGATGTCGGCGCCCTTCTTGCCGATCACGACGCCGGGACGCGCCGAATGGATCGTCACGCGGCACTTCTTGTGCGGACGCTCGATCACGATGCGGGCGACGGCGGCCTGCTTGAGCTCCTTGTGCAGGATCTCGCGGATCTTGACGTCCTCATGCAGCAACTTGCCGTATTCGTTCTTGCCGGCGAACCAACGGGAATCCCATGTCCGGTTGATACCGAGACGCAGTCCGATTGGATTGATCTTTTGACCCATCGTCTTCTCCCGCGCCCTTAAGCGCCAGCCTCGGCCTCGACCTGACGAACCACGATGGTCAGGTGCGAGAACGGTTTGAATACACGGCCCGAGCGGCCACGGCCGCGCGGTGCAAAACGCTTCATCACGATGCCGTTGCCGACATGGGCCTCGGCGACGACCAGATCGTCGACCTCGAGGTCGTGGTTGTTTTCGGCGTTGGCGATCGCCGACTCCAAGCACTTCTTGACGTCGACCGCGATCCGCTTGCGCGAGAACTGCAGGTCGGCGAGCGCCGCCGAAGCCTTCCGGCCGCGAATCAACTGCGCGACAAGATTGAGCTTCTGCGGGCTGACGCGCAGCATCCGGGCTACCGCCTTGGCCTCGTTGTCCGCGAGGACACGTTCGCGCTTTGGTTTGCTCATCGCTTATTCCTCAAGCCTTCTTGGCTTTCTTGTCGCCAGAATGGCCATGGAAGGTACGGGTCGGCGAGAACTCGCCGAACTTGTGACCCACCATTTCCTCGTTGACCGATACCGGCACATGCTTCTGGCCGTTGTAGACGCCGAAGACCAGGCCGACGAACTGCGGCAGGATGGTCGAGCGGCGGCTCCAGATCTTGATGACGTCGTGACGGCCGGACGCACGCGCGGCATCTGCCTTCTTGAGCAGAGAGCCTTCGACGAACGGGCCTTTCCAGACTGAACGAACCATGTCCGGCGTTCCTTACTTCTTCCGCTTGTGGCGGCTTAAGAGAATGAATCTGTTGGTCGACTTATTCGAACGGGTCTTCTTGCCCTTGGTCGGCTTGCCCCACGGCGTAACCGGGTGGCGGCCGCCCGAGGTGCGGCCTTCACCGCCGCCGTGCGGGTGATCGATCGGGTTCATGACGACGCCGCGGTTATGCGGACGCCAGCCCAGCCAGCGGGTGCGGCCGGCCTTGCCGATCGAGATATTCATGTGATCGGGGTTGGAGACGGCGCCGATGGTGCCGCGGCAACGGCCGTGCACCAGGCGCTGCTCGCCCGAGTTCAGGCGCAGAATGACGTAGTCCTGGTCGCGGCCGACGATCTGCGCATAGGTGCCGGCGGACCGCGCGATCTGGCCACCCTTGCCGATCTTCATCTCGATATTGTGGATGATGGTGCCGACCGGCATGTTGCCGAGCGGCATCACGTTGCCGGGCTTGACGTCGACATAGTTGCCGGCGACCACGACATCACCCGCGGCCAGCCGCTGCGGCGCCAGGATATAGGCCTGCTCGCCGTCCGAATACTTGATCAGCGCGAGGAACGCGGTGCGGTTCGGATCGTATTCCAGCCGCTCAACGGTCGCGGGAACGTCGACCTTGTTGCGCTTGAAATCGACCATCCGGTAGGCCTTCTTGTGGCCACCGCCGCGGAAGCGGACCGTGATGCGTCCGGTGTTGTTCCGGCCGCCATTGCTGATCTTGCCCTCGGTCAACGCCTTGACGGGCTTGCCCTTGTAGAGCGCCGAACGATCGACCATCACCAGCTGGCGCTGGCCCGGCGTCGTGGGATTGTAAGTTTTCAATGCCATCGCTGTATCGCCTTATAGTCCGGTCGTGACGTCGATGCGGTGGCCCTCTTCGAGGGTCACGATCGCCCGCTTCACGTCCGACTGCGAACCGAAATTGCCGCGGAACACCTTGGTCTTGCCCTTGCGCACCAGCGTGTTCACGCTCTTCACCTTGACGTCGAACAGCTTCTCGACGGCTTCCTTGATTTGCGGCTTGGTCGCCTTGCCGGCGACCTTGAACACGACCTTGTTGTGCTCGGACGCAACCGTTGCCTTTTCGGTCACGACCGGGGCAACGATGATGTCGTAATGGCGCGGATCGATATTCTTCATTTGAAGCGCGCCTCCAACGCATCCACCGCCGACTTGGTCAGCACCAGTTTATGGCGACGCAAAATATCATAGACGTTGATGCCCTGGATCGGCAGCACGTCGATGTTCGGAATGTTGCGCGCCGCAACGGCGAAACCGTTATGCAGCTCGGCGCCGTCGATGATCAGCGCATTGGTCAGGCCGAGACCCGAGAAGTGCCCGATCAGGGCCTTGGTCTTGGCCGCCTCGAGCGTCGCCGATTCAATCACGATCAGGCCGCCGTCCTTGGCCTTGGCGGACAGGGCATGGCGAAGCGCCAGCGCCCGAACCTTCTTCGGCAGGGCAAAGGCATGCGAGCGCACGACGGGACCGAACGCACGGCCACCGCCACGGAACTGCGGCACGCGGGCCGAACCGTGACGAGCACCGCCGGTGCCCTTCTGCTTGTACATCTTCTTGCCGGTACGCCACACATCGGCGCGACCCTGCGCCTTGTGCGTGCCGGCCTGACGCTTGGCGAGCTGCCAGTTGACGCAGCGCTGGATGATATCCTTGCGCGGCTCCAGGCCGAAAATCTCGTCGGAAAGCTGAACCGAGCCAGCCTCTTTGCCTTCAAGGGTCGTGACTTTCAGTTCCATCTCACGCGCCCTCCTGCTCGGCCGGCGCTTGCGCTGCCTGCTCGCCGCCGGCGACCTTGAACTTGCCGGGCTTCGGCGCGTCCTTCGGCAACGGCTTCTTGACGGCGTCGCGCACCGAGATCCATCCGCCCTTGGAGCCGGGAACGGCGCCTTCGACGAGGATCAGGCCGCGCTCGACGTCGGTCTGCACCACACGCAGATTGAGCGTGGTGATGCGATCGACACCCATGTGACCGGGCATCTTCTTGTTCTTGAAGGTCTTGCCGGGATCCTGGCGCCCGCCGGTCGAACCGATCGAACGATGCGACACCGACACACCGTGGGTGGCGCGCAGACCGCCGAAATTCCAGCGCTTCATGCCGCCGGCAAAACCCTTACCGACCGAGGTGCCGGTGACGTCGACGAACTGGCCGACCACGAAATGGTCCGCCTGAATTTCGGCGCCCACCGGGATCAGCGCGTCTTCCGACACGCGAAACTCGGTAACCTTCCGCTTGGGCTCGACCTTCGACACCGCAAACTGGCCGCGCTCTGCCTTCGGCAGATAGACGGTCTTGCGGGCGCCGGAACCGAGCTGCAGCGCGACATAACCGTTCTTCTCGGTCGTGCGATGTCCCAGCACCTGGCAATTGCCCAGCTTCAGCACGGTCACAGGGATATGTTCGCCGGTCTCCGTAAAGACCCGCGTCATCCCGACCTTTTGTGCGATCACTCCGGAGCGCATCGGCGTGCTTCCTGTTCTTTCTGTCCGCTAACTTCGGACGATCCAAAAAATCTTAGAGCTTGATCTCGACGTCGACACCTGCGGCCAGATCGAGCTTCATCAAAGCATCGACGGTCTGCGGGGTCGGATCGACAATATCGAGAAGACGCTTGTGAGTGCGCATCTCGAACTGCTCGCGGCTCTTCTTGTCGACGTGCGGCGAACGGTTGACGGTGAACTTCTCGATGCGGGTCGGCAGCGGAATGGGTCCGCGAACCTGGGCACCGGTGCGTTTCGCCGTATTCACGATCTCGCGGGTCGACGTATCGAGAATTCGATGGTCGAACGCCTTGAGCCGGATGCGAATATTTTGGCCGTTCATTGCCGTTGTCTCTTTCTTCGTCGCTTATTGCGAATAGCGAGCGGTCGTAGCGAACAGAAGATCCTGTCCGCTACCGCTGTTGTCCACTCTTACTCGATGATGCTTGCGACGACGCCGGCGCCGACAGTGCGGCCACCTTCACGGATCGCGAAACGGAGCTTTTCTTCCATCGCGATCGGCACGATCAGGTGCACTTCCATCGCGATGTTGTCGCCCGGCATCACCATCTCGGTGCCTTCGGGCAGATGCACGACGCCGGTCACGTCGGTGGTGCGGAAATAGAACTGCGGCCGGTAGTTGGTGAAGAACGGGGTGTGACGACCGCCCTCTTCCTTGGTGAGGATGTAAGCCTCGGCCTTGAACTTGGTGTGCGGCTTGACCGAACCCGGCTTGCACAGCACCTGGCCGCGCTCGACTTCCTCACGCTTGGTACCGCGCAGCAGCGCGCCGATGTTGTCGCCGGCCTGGCCCTGATCGAGCAGCTTGCGGAACATTTCGACGCCGGTGACGATGGTCTTCTGCGTCGCGCGCAGACCGACGATCTCGATTTCCTCGCCGACCTTGACGACGCCGCGCTCGACACGACCGGTCACGACCGTACCGCGGCCGGAGATCGAGAACACGTCTTCCACCGGCATCAGGAACGGCTGGTCGATCGGACGCTCCGGCTGCGGAATGTAGCTGTCCACCGCCTTCATCAACTCGAGGATCGCGTCGTGGCCGAGCGCCTTGTCCTTGTCTTCGAGCGCGGCCAGTGCCGAGCCCTTGACGATCGGAATGGTGTCGCCGGGGAATTCGTACTTCGACAGCAGTTCGCGAACTTCGAGTTCGACGAGCTCGAGCAATTCCGGATCGTCGACCATGTCGCACTTGTTCAGGAACACGACCAGCGCGGGAACGCCGACCTGACGGGCGAGCAGGATGTGCTCGCGGGTCTGCGGCATCGGGCCGTCGGCGGCCGACACCACCAGGATCGCGCCGTCCATCTGCGCCGCACCGGTGATCATGTTCTTCACGTAGTCAGCGTGGCCCGGGCAATCGACGTGGGCGTAGTGCCGGTTCGTGGTTTCGTATTCGACGTGGGCGGTCGAGATCGTGATGCCGCGCGCCTTTTCTTCCGGCGCCTTGTCGATCTGGTCGTACGCCGTGAACGTCGCACCGCCGGTTTCCGCCAGCACCTTGGTGATCGCTGCGGTCAGCGAGGTCTTGCCATGGTCGACGTGACCGATGGTTCCGATGTTGCAGTGCGGTTTATTACGTTCAAACTTTGCTTTGGCCATTTGACTCTCCGTTCAGTCGTTAGCTTTGAACCAACGACAATCAGGCAAACTTCTTCTGGACTTCTGCCGACACGTTCGCGGGTGCTTCCGCGTAGTGATCGAATTGCATGGTGAAGGTCGCGCGTCCCTGGCTCATCGAGCGCAGGTTATTCACGTACCCGAACATGTTCATGAGCGGCACCATCGCGTTGATGACGTTGGCGTTGCCGCGCATGTCTTGACCCTGGATCTGGCCGCGCCGTGAATTCAGATCGCCGATGACCGATCCGGTATAGTCTTCCGGGGTCACCACCTCGACCTTCATGATCGGCTCGAGCAGAACAGACTTGCCCTTCGTCAGCGCTTCGCGGAACGCCGCGCGCGCTGCGATTTCGAAGGCCAGCGCCGAGGAGTCGACGTCGTGATACTTGCCGTCGACCAGCTGGACCTTGACGTCGACCACCGGGAAGCCGGCGACGACGCCGGAGCCCATGACGCTGTTGAGGCCCTTTTCGACGCCGGGGATGTATTCCTTCGGCACCGCGCCGCCGACGACCTTGGACTCGAATTCATAGCCCTTGCCGGGCTCGTTCGGCTCAACGATGATCGACACTTCGGCGAACTGACCGGTACCGCCGGTCTGCTTCTTGTGCGTGTACTTAACCTCGGCGCGCTTGGTGACGCGCTCGCGGAACGCCACCTGCGGCGCGCCGATATTGGCGTCGACCTTGTAGGTACGGCGCAGGATGTCGACCTTGATGTCGAGATGGAGTTCGCCCATGCCCTTGAGAATGGTCTGGCCGGACTCCACATCGGTCGACACCCGGAACGACGGATCTTCCGCAGCGAGCTTCGCCAAGGCGACGCCGAGCTTTTCCTGGTCGGCCTTCGACTTCGGCTCGATCGCGATTTCGATCACCGGCTCCGGGAATTCCATCTTTTCGAGGATCACTGGCTTGTCGGGGTCGCACAGCGTGTCACCGGTGCGGGCTTCCTTCAGGCCTGCCAACGCGACGATGTCGCCGGCATAGGCTTCCTTGATGTCTTCGCGGTTGTTGGCATGCATCAGCAGCATGCGGCCGATACGCTCCTTGCGGTCGCGCGTCGAATTGATGACGCCGGTACCCGACATCAGCGTGCCGGAATAGATGCGGCAGAAAGTGATGGTGCCGACGAACGGGTCGTCCATGATCTTGAACGCCAGCAGAGCCAGCGGCTCCTTGTCGTTCGGCAGGCGAACGACTTCGTTACCGTCTTCATCGAGGCCCTTGATGGCGGGCACGTCGACCGGCGACGGCAGGTAGTCCACGACTGCGTCCAGCAAAGGCTGCACGCCCTTGTTCTTGAACGCCGAGCCGCACAGTACCGGGAAGAACGCGCCTGTCAGCACGGCCTTGCGAATCATGCGCTTCAAGGTCGCCTCATCGGGCTCCTTGCCGTCGAGGTAAGCGGCGAGAACCTCGTCGTCGAGTTCGACGGCAGCTTCCAGCAGCTTCTCGCGATATTCCTTGGCCTTCTCGACCATGTCAGCGGGAATATCGATGTCTACGAACTTGGCGTCGAGCTTCTCTTCTTCCCAGACCACGCCCTTCATGCGGACGAGATCGACCAGGCCCTTGAAGTTGTTCTCGGAACCGATCGGAAGCTGGATCGCAATCGGCTTGGCGCCGAGGCGATCGACAATATCCTGCATGCATTTGTAGAAGTCGGCGCCGGTCTTATCCATCTTGTTGGCGAAGACGATGCGCGGAACGCGGTACTTGTCGCCCTGACGCCAGACGGTCTCGGTCTGCGGCTCAACGCCCTGGTTGGAATCGAGCACACATACGGCGCCGTCGAGCACGCGCAGCGAACGCTCGACTTCGATGGTGAAGTCGACGTGGCCGGGGGTGTCGATGATGTTGAGGCGCTTGCCGCTCCAGAATGCGGTGGTCGCGGCCGACGTGATGGTGATGCCGCGCTCCTGCTCCTGCTCCATCCAGTCCATCGTCGCGGCACCTTCGTGCACTTCGCCGATCTTGTGGCTCTTGCCGGTGTAATAGAGGATGCGCTCGGTGGTCGTGGTCTTGCCGGCATCGATATGCGCCATGATACCGAAATTTCGGTAGTTCTCTATGGCATGAACGCGGGGCATGGGCTGTTCCTTAAAATCCTAAGTTTCGCCGTTACCAGCGATAGTGCGAGAAGGCGCGGTTGGCTTCCGCCATCCGGTGCACGTCTTCACGCTTCTTGACGGCGTTGCCCCGGTTGTTCGACGCGTCGAGCAACTCCGCCGAGAGCCGCTCCGTCATGGTCTTCTCGTTGCGCTCGCGCGCAGCCGTAATGATCCAGCGAATGCCCAGCGCCTGACGGCGCACGGAGCGCACTTCGACCGGCACCTGGTAGGTGGCGCCGCCGACGCGGCGCGAACGCACCTCGATGGTCGGCATCACGTTTTCCAGCGCCTGCTCGAACACCGGCAGCGGGCCCTGCTTGGTCTTGGCCTCGATCATGGCGAGCGCGCCATAGACGATGCCTTCGGCGGCAGACTTCTTGCCGTCATACATGATCGAGTTCATGAACTTCGTGATGATGATGTTCCCGAACTTCGGGTCCGGGTTCACTTCACGTTTTTCAGCAGAATGGCGACGAGACATCTGGTCTGTTCCCGATTACTTCGGACGCTTCGCGCCGTACTTCGAACGGCGCTGCTTACGGTTCTTGACGCCCTGGGTATCGAGGACGCCGCGGAGAATGTGGTAACGCACGCCGGGCAAATCCTTGACGCGGCCGCCGCGGATCATGACCACCGAGTGCTCCTGAAGGTTATGACCTTCACCGGGGATGTAGCCGATCACCTCGAAGCCGTTGGTCAGGCGCACCTTGGCGACCTTGCGAAGCGCCGAGTTCGGCTTCTTCGGGGTCGTGGTGTAGACGCGCGTGCAAACGCCGCGCTTCTGCGGCGACTGCTGCAGCGCCGGCACCTTCTTGCGCGACTTCTGAACCGTACGCGGTTTTGCGATCAGCTGGTTGATCGTCGGCATGTCAGCCTTCACCCTTTTAATTCGTGCGAAACCCAAAGACGGTTTTCGCAAATTCTTCTCGGGACTAGCCGTCCCGTTCGGCCGTCTCGCGCGGAAACATCCACGCAAGACGAAATCGCGCCAACCACTCATCACTGAGCGGAAAGCGCTTCGACACCACAGAGGACCGCGATCCAGGACCGGTCAGCGTTCGCTGTTCGGCCCGTCATCGAGGTCATGCATCCGAGTTCACTCTCAAGAGAACGTGCTCAAGAGAACTAATATCGCCCTGGCATTGCCTAGCTATATGATCGACAGCGTTTGAGCGGCATTCGTCGAGGTTGGTGCCCGTCCTGATCCCGAAGGATCCGAAGGGTGTTCCGTTCCGACGCTGGCGTTGCTCACCGCCTGTCGTGAAGTAGCGGCCTTTTATAAGCGGCGGGAAGCCAAGTCAAGGCGAAACGACAATAACAGAAAGGCCTCTGCCGCAGCGGGATTCAGCACGCCTCAAAAATTCGATCGGCAGCTATATCCGGCATTTCCCAAGTAGGGCGCGAATCCCCCGACGCCAGGTCAGACCGCGCCGGCCGGCTTGGCCGAAGGGGCATCGGCCCGGCCACCGCGGTGGTCGGCAATAAAGGCTGGATCAATCCCGAAAACGCTAATATTACCCGGGTATTATTAAGCCTGGCGCGTGGCGGTGTCCGGCTTTTTGGGACCCGACGCCCCAATTCGGCCCCGCAACCGATCGCGCAAGTCCCGCAGGCGTTCGTATCCAAGGTGCCGCGCGACTTCCATCCGGTAATGCAGTGATTTCGCCGGCCCAATGTTGAACAGCAGGTCGACCATGTTGCGTCGTCCAGCCCAAAGCTGGGCCATGAAACTCGTTTCCGCGGCACAGGAGTTGATCGCATGAACATCGGAGCCGGCGAACAACTGGTCGGTCACGCGATCGATCAGCAGCGCGCCCGGTGAATATTTGGCATAGTTGGCGTCGAAGGCCGTCTTCCAGGTGTAGGCCGTGGCGCCGCAATACATCAGCACCTGCGCGGCAACCGCCTGGCCGTTGATGCGCAGCAGCGCCACCGACGCGTTCTGTCGGGCGGCGAGATGCTGCAGCAAGTTCCTGACAAAGGCGGCATCCGCCGGGTCGGACAACAGCGCCGTCCCCTGAGCGCCCTTCCAGCTTGCTTTTTCCAGCGCGAGAAAGGTTTCGAAGGCCTCCACCGCCCCCTCGGGCGTTCGCTGGTTGAGCACTTCGACCGCACCGAGCGCAGTCAGGCGATTCCAGTCCTGCCGCAGCTTCTTGCGCGTCGAGCCGGAGCGCTTGATACCGAACTCCCGTGTTACGAACGGCCGTGCATGTTCGGCAAGCATCAATGGCACGATGCCGCGCTCGGCCAGCAATTTGAGGATAGCGGGGTAGCTCGGACATTCGGCATCGAAGGACTTTATGCTCAGCACCTTCGGCAGCGACCGATTCTGTTCGATCGCCGCGAAGAACGCCGGGATCACCTCCTCGACAAACGCCGGATCGATCACGGGACTGGACAGGAAGGCGTAATTGTACGGCAGCGCCTCCAGAAGCGCCGGCCAGAACGGCGCGACCTTGCGCACCTGCAGCGCCCAGACGCCGACCAGCCGGCGCGGCTCGACGCCCTTCTCCCAGGCCAGCATCATCTGAATGTCGGCAAAACCCGTCTCGCACGCCGCCATCAGCGCGGCCGGATTCATGAAAACGTTCGACGACGCGCGCCGGACCAGATCGTCCCAATACGGGGCGATGGCCAGGTTTGGTGAATCGATCGTTACCAAAACCATCGAATGAGTGCCCTGCTACGCCGTGCGATCGCGGCGGATCGTGTTCTTCCGAGATTGCTTTTCGGTTAAATCGCGGGGGTTTTGGCGTTATTCCTGGCATCTCTTTCAAGCTTTGTTTGCATCTTGCGGCGCAGAGATAGGGCCATCGATCAAAGGCCCAGGCATGCGTTACACGGATGTCGCAATCATCGGCGGCGGTCTCGCCGGCTCAACGGCGGCAGCGATGCTGGGACGCGCCGGGATCCCGGCCGTCCTGATCGATCCGCACCCGGTCTACCCGCCCGAACTGCGCTGCGAGAAGATCGGCGGCGAGCAGCTCGATCTGTTGCGCAAGACCGGTCTTGCCGAGCCGACCTTGCGGGCGACCACACTTGACGGCGAAGTGTGGGAAGCACGTTTCGGCTACGTCGTTGCCAAGAAACCCAGCGACCAGCACGGCATCATGTACGACACGCTCGTCAACACCGTGCGTGCGCAAATCCCGCCCGGCGTGGAAACCATTTTCGCCAAGGCCTCCGCCATCGCCAGCAGCGGCGAGCGGCAGAAAATTGAGCTCTCGAACGGCGACGAAATCTCGGCGCGGCTGGTGGTGCTGGCGAACGGACTCAACATCGGCCTTCGCCATACGCTCGGCATCCAGCGCAAGGTCATCAGCCAATGCCATTCGGTCACGCTCGGCTTCGACATCGAGCCGGCCGGCCATACAGCTTTCGCATTCCCGGCGCTGACCTATTGGCCGAAATCGGCGCGCGCGCGGATGGCCTATCTTTCGCTGTTTCCGATCGGCGGAAAGATGCGCGGCAATCTCATGGTCTATCGCGACATGACAGATCCCTGGTTCCAGCAATTCAAGCAGGCGCCGGAAGCGACCCTGCGCGCCATGATGCCCGGCCTTGCGCGCATGACGGGCGGATTCAAGGTGAGTGGACCGGTCAAGATCAGGCCGGCCGATCTCTGCGTCACCGAGGGCCATCTGCAGCCCGGCATCGTGCTGGTCGGCGATGCCTTCGCCACCTCCTGCCCTGCAGCCGGAACCGGCACTACAAAAGTGTTCACCGACGTCGGGCGCCTGTGCAACGTCTACATCCCGGCCTGGCTCTCGACCGACGGCATGGACGCACAAAAGATTTCACAGTTCTACGATGATCCCGAAAAGGTGGATTGCGAGGCGCGGTGCCGCGCCAAAGCCTATCACCTGCGCTCGCTATCAACCGACCACGGGCTGCCGTGGCGCGCGCAACGCTGGGCCCGTTTTATGGTTCGGCTGGCCCAGGGAGCACGACACGCCATCCGCAAGCGGCTGTTGGCCGGGTCGAATGGCCCGCAACGAAGCGCCGGATCGGCCGGGCAACCGCAGCACGGGAAGCTCGCCTGAGCCCGTCCCGCGAGCGTCGCGACGGTAATGCTCCTTTCCCGGCGCAACAATGGCGGGATCTCCCATGAGATACACCGACATTGCGATTATCGGCGGCGGCCTTGCGGGCACAGCGCTGGGCGCGCTTCCTGGCTGGCTGAGCAAGGGCGCCGTGCGACGCGCCCACGGCCGCCTCAGCGCAGCACCGACGCGCCGCGCTCATTCCTCGTCGTCATCATCTTCGTCGTCATCATCGTCGCTGTCATCGTCCGCCTGACCGGCGGCATTGTGCGGCGCATGGCCCTGATCGTCCCATAATTTGCGATAGACGCCATTGGCGGCGAGCAATTTTGCGTGCGAGCCGCGCTCGATCGCCTTGCCGCCGGAGATCACGATGATCTCGTCCATATCGACCACCGAGGTCAGGCGATGGGTCGACCAGATCATGGTGCGTCCCTTCGCCACCTTCAACAGCGTGCGATTGATCGCGGCTTCCGTGGTCTGGTCCAGCGCGGAGGTTGCTTCATCGAGCAGCAGCACGGACGGATTGCGGATGATCGCGCGCGCAATCGCGATGCGCTGGCGCTGGCCGCCCGACAGCGTGTCGCCGCGCTCTCCGACCGGCGTGTCGTATTTCTGCGGCAGGCTCATGATGTAGCGATGGATCTCGGCTTTTCGCGCTGCCTCCACCACCTCTTCGTCGCTGGCGGCTTCCTTGCCGAGCCGGATGTTCTCGCGGATCGACATGTTGAACAGCATGTTCTCCTGGAACACCACCGCCATGCTCCGCCGCAGCGATTCGCGGGTTACGCGGCGGATATCGACGCCGTCGATGCTGACGCGCCCTTCATCCGCCACGTAGAGGCGCAGGATCAGATTGAGCAGCGTGCTCTTGCCGGAGCCGCTGGGGCCGACGATCGCGATGCTTTTTCCGACATTGAGCTTGAGGCTGAGATTGTCGAGCACCGGCGTCTGGCTGCCGTCATACTGGAAGGTGACGTGATCGAAGGTGATGTCGTTGGTGATGCGCGGCAGATCGGGCGCCCCCGGACGATCGGCGCCGCGCGTCGGCTCGTCGAGCAATTCCTGGATGTGGCGCACCGCCGCCGCCGACTGGATCGACACCGGAATGAAATGCATGATGTGGGCGATGTTGTAGGACACCTCCCAGAACGCGCTCTCGAAGGTGACGAAGGTACCGATGGTGATCTGGCCCTTGGTGGCAAGATAGGCGCCGATCGCCAACACCACGAGGTGCAGCAACAGCACCGAGATCGTGACGGTGCGTTCCACCATGGTCGAAAGGAACCCGGCAGAGGCGGTTTTCAGGCGCACCTCCTGGTTGCGCATGGTGAACCAGCCGAGCGTCCGGCGCTGCAGGCTGAACGCCTTCACCACCGCCTGCGCCGCAACGTTCTCCTGAACCATGCCGAGCAGCGCGGATTCGTTGAGCTTCTGCTCGTAATTGGCCTGCACCGCCTTCGGCGTCAGGATCCGCGGGCCGATCAGCGTGATCGGAAACACCAGCAGCGACACCACCGCGAGCTGCCAGTTCAAGAAAAGCAGCAGGAGGATGCCGGCGATCAGTTCGAAAAACGGCAGGGCCGCGCTGTTGGCAAAGCTTTTGATCGAGCCCTCGAAGGCCGAGAGGTCGATCGAGAAACGCGAGAGAATCTCGCCGCGCTTGGTGCGTGCAAAATAGGCCGACGGCAAATTCTGGACGTGCTCGAACAGCCGGTTTCGCACGTCGGAAATGACGCACGCCGCCAGCCGCGCATCCCACCGCTCGTACCAGACCGCGACGATCGAGGTGACGATGCCCGCGACCGCAAGCACGCCGAGGATTATGTAGAGAGCCTGAAAATCCTCTTCGCCGAGCGCGTCGTCGATCAGGAATTTCAGGCTGAGCGGCATGAAGACGTTGAACAGCGTCTCGACCAGGACGCCGAAGCCGACGAATGCCAATAGCTTCTTGTAGTTGATCAGGAACGGCTTGACGAAGCCGTAGGTCGTTGCTAGCGCGCCGGCGGCTTCCTTGGCGGTGAAAACGACGAGATCCTCGTCATCATCATCGTCGTCGAGCTCCAGATCGTCGTCTTTGTCATCCTCGTCGTCATCATCGGGCGGCGACGATGCGGCCGCCTTGCCGGGCGGTGCCGCGCCGGCGGAATCGGCCCCGGTCGCAAACTTCTTCGCAAGCTCGGGATCGTCCGCGACAGCAGGATCCCGATCATCCGAAGAAGGAGGCTTTGGCGCCATAAAACCAACCGATGCTGCACGGCCGGCTTGACCGCAAAATCGAACGCTGTAGCGGATGACGCTACCGCGCCGATCCTATGCGATCAGGATGAATTCGGCAAAACAATTGGCGTAGCCGGCGCTGTCGATTACTCGTCCGATTCGACCTTGTCAAAGAACGAATAGCGCAGGCTGTCGGAGTCCGCGTACCAGTGCCCCGGCCCCTTGTTGGCGGCGAGCGTCGCCGCCCACAACGCGTCGGTGGTGTCGCGGCGATGCATCGAGAGGTCGAATCCGTTACCGAAGAACAACTCCGACCACTCCCACCAGGTGCCGAGCTTCTTCACCCCGCGCAACAGGTCGTAGCGATCGATCAGCCCCGGCGCCATATCCGAGGTCACCGATCCGAACACCAGACCGGTCTTCATCACGCGATTCAGTTCGCGCACCGCACGCGCCACCTGCTTTTCCCCGACGTGGCACAGGCTGGTCTCGAACACGAAATCGAATTCGTCGTCCTTGAACGGCATATCCACGATCGAGCCGAGCTTGTTGAACTTCTTCAAGCCCTTCGGCGTCCTGGCGTGCACGGTGCGGTTGTTTTCGATGCCCCATGCGTCGATGCCGCGTTCGCGCAGCGCCCCGACCAGTTCGCCGCTGGCGGAGCCCGCGACCAGGAGCTTGTAGCCCTTGGCCCGGTTCCAGACGATCTTGATCAGGTCCGTCAGGTAAGCGGGATCGGTAAACTGGCTCCAGACTTCGCTGTAGGGACCGAGCCCGCGATAATTCTCGAAATAGCCGCGGTCGATCTTGTCCGACAGCAGCTTGCCGTCCTGTGAGCGGGCGCGACGCAGCCGCATCATCTCGGTGACGATGATGTCGGTGGCGGCATCGGAGGAGTCGAGCAGCCCGTTCAGCGTCGAGTCGAACAGATAATCGCCGACCACGACCAGCCCCGGATGCGCTTTCGGCTCGGGGCGGTGATTGGTCATGATATCGCGCGCGGGCAACCCGCCTGGCAGCGCATTCACCGACGACAGCCAGCGATGGGTCTTGCCCTCGACGAAATGCTCACGGGCATCGCCGAGCGAAGCCGGCAGCGATTTCAGCGCGGCGTCGATCAGTTCCTGATCGCTCAGATTGGCGAACGCCAGCGCGTCGGAGCCCGCGATCAGCCAGTTCAACACCCCGTGCTTGCCGACATCGTGGCGCGCGCCTTCGTTGTAGACGCAGCAGCCGCCGAACGCTTCCGACATGAACCAGGCGCCCGGGATCTTCTCGCCCCAGAACGGCTCGTCGAACAGGATCGAGACGCGCAGGTAATGCGCCGGCCGGTCGAAGTAAGCGACATGCTTGACCATCGACTTGCGCAGCTCTTCGCCGTCCCAGCGCATGGTGGCGAGCCAGGAATGCGGCAGGCACATCACGACGAGATCGAAATCCCGCGTCTCCGGCCCCTTGCCGTTCATCATGTTGAGCTGGTAGCGGCCGCCTTCGGTCTTGCCGACCTTGAGAACCCGGTGGTTGAGCTGGATGTCCGCCTCGACCTCGGACTTCAGGCAATCGATCAGCTGTTCGTTGCCGTTCTGGATCGAGTACAGGCCGATATAGCCGTCGACGTCCATCACAAAATTCTTCAGCGCATTCAGCCCGTTGGTGTTGTGGCTTTCGGTCGCGAGATCGGAACGCGCCATCACCTTGAAGAAGCGCTTGGCGATGGGATCGTCGACTTCCTTGTCGAGCAATTGCTCGCAGGTCATGTAGGCCCAGGGATGCTCGTTGTCGTGGGCGCCGACGCCCTCATAATATTCGATTGGCGACACCATGTTGGCGCAGCGCTTGCGGAACGCCTCGATCGCGTCCGCGGTCCTGGCGCCATATTTGCGGCGCATGCCCGGCACGTCGTTCAGGAGTTCGCCGTCGAACTGGACCTGCTCGGCATCCATCGGAATCGTCTGCAGACCGAAATGCTGGATCAGTTCGCGCAGCGGATCAGGACCGGTCATCGAGTAATCGTAGATCTCGGCAACGCCGGCCTCGTACATCGCGGGCGCGGAATCGAATTTGCGCGTGACGATCTTGCCGCCGACGCGGTCGGACGCCTCGTAGATCGTGATACGGCAGAGGTCGCCGAGCTTCTTTTTCAGATACCAGGCGCTCATCAGCCCGCCGGGGCCGCCGCCAACGATTGCAAGATCAAGCATGTGTGTTCCGTCGTCTCCGGCCCCGCTGCGAAGCGTCCGGTCTAAGTCGTCCTAGCAAAAGCGCTTTTCACTCTGAAGGAAAGATGAACAAAGCAGGTTCCTGCATCGCAGCAATGAAAGAAAGCAGCAAAAAGGCCGGCGATAAGCCGGCCTTTTCGTATTCACCGTATTCTTCCGGAGCAGCTTATTCCGCCGGCGGCAGCGCCAGCGGTTCCACTTCGGGAGCAGCCGGCACGATCGCAGCCTGCTTCTCGCGCTCGTCGAGAATCAGCTTGTCGCGCTTGACCGCGACTTCGCGAATCTTGGCCATCGAAGCGCCGGTGCCCGCCGGGATCAGCCGGCCGACAATGACGTTCTCCTTGAGGCCTTCCAGCGGGTCCACCTTGCCGTTGACGGCGGCTTCGGTGAGCACGCGGGTGGTCTCCTGGAACGAGGCCGCCGAGAAGAATGAGCGGGTCTGCAGGCTCGCCTTGGTGATGCCGAGCAGAACCGGCGTTCCCGTGGCGATCTTCTTGCCCTCTTCCTTGGCCTTGGCGTTCAGCACGTCGAACTCGATCTTGTCGACCTGCTCGCCCGAGATCATGTCGGTGTCGCCCTGGTCGGTGACCTCCACCTTCTGCAGCATCTGACGGACAATCACTTCGATGTGCTTGTCGTTGATGAGCACGCCCTGCAGCCGGTAGACCTCCTGGATTTCGTTGACCAGATAGGCTGCGAGTTCCTCGATGCCCTTGATCGCCAGGATGTCGTGCGGCGCCGGATTGCCTTCGACGATGAAATCGCCCTTTTCGACGATGTCGCCGTCCTGCAGATGGATGTGCTTGCCCTTCGGGATCAGGTACTCCCTGGTCTCCTCGGTCTTGTCCATCGGCTCGATCGAGATGCGGCGCTTGTTCTTGTAGTCGCGGCCAAAGCGGATGGTGCCCGCGATTTCCGCGATGATCGCCGCGTCCTTTGGCTTGCGGGCCTCGAACAGTTCGGCCACCCGCGGCAGACCGCCGGTGATGTCGCGGGTCTTGGCGCTCTCGGTCGAGATACGCGCCAGGATGTCGCCGGACTTGACCTTGGCGCCGACGTCGACCGACAGAATGGCATCGACCGACAGCATGTAGCGGGCATCGCCGCCACGTGCGAGCTTCAGCACCTTGCCATCCTTGCCCTTGACCACGATGGCCGGACGCAGATCCGCCCCGCCCCGCGACGCGCGCCAGTCGATGACGACGCGCTTGGCGATACCGGTGGATTCGTCGAGCGTTTCCGAGATCGACTGGCCTTCGACCAGATCCTCGAACCCGATGGTGCCTTCGACTTCGGTGAGAACCGGCCGTGAGTACGGGTCCCATTCCGCGATGCGCTGGCCGCGCTTGACCATATCGCCTTCATCGACGTGCACGCGCGCGCCGTACTGAATGCGGTGGGTCGCACGCTCGGTGCCGTCGGCATCGGTGATCGCAAACACCATGTTGCGGACCATCGCGACCAGGTGGCCTTCGCTGTTCCTTGCGATGGCCTTGTTCTTGATGGTCACCTTGCCGTCGAAGTTCGACTCCACGAACGACTGCTCGTTGATCTGCGCCGCGCCGCCGATGTGGAACGTGCGCATCGTCAACTGGGTGCCGGGCTCTCCGATCGATTGCGCCGCGATGACGCCGACCGCCTCGCCATGGTTGACCGGCGTGCCGCGGGCCAGATCGCGGCCGTAGCACTTGCCGCAGATGCCGTTGACGAGTTCGCAGGTCAGCGCCGAGCGAATCTTCACTTCCTGGATGCCGGCCTGCTGGATGGCGTCGACATGCATTTCTTCCATCAGCGTGCCGCGCTTGACCACGACCTTGTTGGTCGCGGGATCGCGCAGATCCTCGCCCGCGGTGCGGCCGAGAATGCGGGACGCCAGCGACGCAACCACGGTGCCGGCATCGATGATGGCGCGCATCTTGATGCCGAGCTTGGTGCCGCAATCGTCCTGCGTGATGATGCAGTCCTGCGCGACGTCGACCAGACGACGGGTCAGATAGCCCGAGTTCGCGGTCTTCAACGCGGTGTCCGCGAGGCCCTTGCGGGCGCCGTGGGTCGAGTTGAAGTATTCGAGCACCGACAGACCTTCCTTGAAATTGGAAATGATCGGCGTTTCGATGATCTCACCCGACGGCTTGGCCATCAGGCCGCGCATACCGGCGAGCTGACGCATCTGCGCCGGCGAACCGCGCGCGCCCGAATGCGCCATCATGTAGATCGAGTTGATGTCGGCGTCGGCGCCCTTCGGCGTCTTCTTGGTCGAGGAGATTTCCTTCATCATCTCCTTGGCGATTTCTTCGGTCGCCTTCGACCAGGCGTCGACCACCTTGTTGTACTTCTCGCCATGGGTGATCAGACCGTCATTGTACTGCTGCTCGAAATCCTTCGCCAGCGCACGCGTCGTATCGACGATCTTCCACTTGCTGTGCGGCACGACCATGTCGTCCTTGCCGAACGAGATGCCGGCCTTGAACGCGTTGTAGAATCCGAGCGCCATGATGCGATCGCAGAAGATCACCGTCTCCTTCTGGCCGCAGTGACGATAGACCTGGTCGATCACGCCGGAGATTTCGCGCTTGGTCATCAGCTTGTTGATGATTTCGTACGAAATCTTGGACGACTTCGGCAGCACGTTGCCGAGCATGACGCGGCCCGCGGTGGTCTCAATCCAGCGCCTGGCCTGCTTGCCGTTCTCGTCCGAGCCTTCCCACCGGAACTTGATCTTGGTGTGGAGGTGGATGACCTTCGAATGCAGGGCATGCTCGAGCTCGGCCATGTCGCCGAAGATCTTGCCCTCGCCGGGCAGGCCTTCGCGCATGATCGACAGGTAATACAGGCCGAGCACGATGTCCTGCGACGGCACGATGATCGGCTGGCCGTTCGCCGGATGCAGGATATTGTTGGTCGACATCATCAGCACGCGCGCTTCCAGCTGCGCTTCCAGCGACAGCGGAACGTGCACGGCCATCTGGTCGCCGTCGAAGTCGGCGTTGAACGCCGCGCAAACCAGCGGATGCAGCTGGATCGCCTTGCCTTCGATCAGCACCGGTTCGAACGCCTGGATGCCGAGGCGATGCAGCGTCGGCGCGCGGTTCAGCAGCACCGGATGCTCGCGGATCACCTCGTCGAGGATATCCCAGACCTCGGGACGCTCTTTTTCGACCAGCTTCTTGGCCTGCTTCACCGTGGTGGACAGACCCTTGGCGTCGAGCCGCGAATAGATGAACGGCTTGAACAGTTCGAGCGCCATCTTCTTCGGCAGGCCGCACTGATGCAGCCGCAGTTCAGGACCGACCACGATCACCGAACGGCCGGAATAGTCGACGCGCTTGCCGAGCAGGTTCTGCCGGAAGCGGCCCTGCTTGCCCTTCAGCATGTCGGCCAGCGACTTCAGCGGGCGCTTGTTGGCGCCGGTGATGACGCGGCCGCGGCGGCCGTTGTCGAACAACGCGTCGACGGCCTCCTGCAGCATGCGCTTTTCGTTGCGGATGATGATGTCGGGCGCGCGCAGCTCCATCAGCCGCTTCAGGCGGTTGTTGCGGTTGATGACGCGGCGGTAGAGGTCGTTGAGGTCGGAGGTCGCAAAGCGGCCGCCGTCGAGCGGCACCAGCGGACGCAGGTCCGGCGGAATCACCGGCACCACGGTCAGGATCATCCACTCCGGCTTGTTGCCGGAATAGCGGAAGGCCTCGACGATCTTCAGGCGCTTGGCGAGCTTCTTGTGCTTGATGTCGGATTCAGTCTCGTGCATTTCGGCACGGAGCGAGACCTCGAGCTTTTCGAGCTCCAGGCCCTTCAACAGCTCGCGGATCGCCTCGGCGCCGATCATGGCGGTGAACGAATCCTGGCCGTATTCGTCCTGCGCCTTCAGGTACTCGTCTTCCGACAGCAGCTGACGGTCCTTGAGCGCGGTCAACCCGGGCTCGAGAACGACGTAATATTCAAAATACAGAATCCGCTCGAGATCCTTCAGCGTCATGTCGAGCAGCAGGCCGATGCGCGACGGCAGCGACTTCAGGAACCAGATGTGAGCAACCGGCGCCGCCAGTTCGATATGGCCCATGCGCTCGCGCCGGACCCGCGACAGCGTCACTTCGACCGAGCACTTTTCGCAGATGATGCCCTTGTACTTCATCCGCTTGTACTTGCCGCACAGGCACTCGTAGTCCTTGATCGGCCCGAATATGCGCGCGCAGAACAGGCCGTCACGCTCCGGCTTGAAGGTGCGGTAGTTGATGGTCTCCGGCTTCTTGATCTCGCCGTAGGACCAGGACAGAATCTTCTCCGGAGACGCGATCGAAATCCGGATCTGGTCGAAGACCTGCGCCGGCGTCGTCGGATTGAAGAGATTCATAATTTCTTGATTCATGGTCTTCTCCTCGCGTGCCGATCGTCACCGGCAGCAAATTCGAAATTCTTTCTGGACCGCGCCCCGCTCAACGTCCGAGCAAGGCGCGAATGCCCGGCACATTTGAGCGAAGACGGGCTTCGCGCTTTTGAGCCGGGCACAAAATCTTCGCGTTACTCTGCCGCCTCGGACGTGGTCCCCGGCGCTATCTTGGAATTGTGCAGATCGACGTTGAGGCCGAGCGAGCGCATTTCCTTGACCAGCACGTTGAACGATTCCGGGATACCCGCCTCGAACGTGTCGTCGCCGCGCACGATCGCCTCGTACACCTTGGTACGGCCGGCGACGTCGTCCGACTTCACGGTCAGCATTTCCTGCAGCGTGTAGGCGGCGCCGTACGCTTCGAGCGCCCACACCTCCATTTCGCCGAAGCGCTGGCCGCCGAACTGCGCCTTGCCGCCCAGCGGCTGCTGGGTGACGAGCGAGTACGGTCCGATCGAACGCGCGTGGATCTTGTCGTCCACGAGATGGTGCAGCTTGAGCATGTAGATGTAGCCCACCGTCACCTTGCGGTCGAAGGCGTCGCCGGTCCGGCCGTCATAGACAGTCGATTGACCCGAGGCGTCGAAGCCCGCGAGCTTCAGCATCTCCTCGATGTCGGCTTCCTTGGCGCCGTCGAACACCGGCGTTGCGATCGGCACGCCGTGGCTGAGGTTGCGGCCGAGCTCCACCAACTCGTTGTCGTTGAGCGATTTGATGGTTTCATCGTCGCCATAGATCTTCTTCAGGGTCTCGCGCAGCGGCTTGAGATCCTGCTTGTGATAATAGGCGTCGATGGTCTGGCCGATGCGCTTGCCGAGGCCCGCGCAGGCCCAGCCAAGATGCGTCTCCAGAATCTGGCCGACGTTCATGCGCGAGGGCACGCCGAGCGGATTGAGCACGATGTCGGCATGGGTACCGTCCTCGAGGAACGGCATGTCCTCGATCGGAACGATCTTGGATACCACACCCTTGTTGCCGTGACGGCCGGCCATCTTGTCGCCGGGCTGGATCTTGCGCTTCACCGCGACGAAGACCTTGACCATCTTCATCACGCCGGGCGGCAATTCGTCGCCACGCTGCAGCTTCTCGACCTTGTCGAGGAAGCGCTGTTCAAGGCCCTTCTTCGATTCGTCGTACTGCTTTCGCATCGCCTCGATTTCAGCCATCAGCTTGTCGTTGGGCGAAGCAAACATCCACCACTGCGACCGCGGATGCTCGTCGAGCACCGCGCGCGTGATCTTGGTGTCCTTCTTGAAGCCCTTCGGACCGGCGATGCCCTGGCGGTTTTCCAGAAGCTCCGCCAGACGGCCGTAGACGTTACGGTCGAGAATCGCCTGTTCGTCGTCGCGGTCCTTGGCCAAACGCTCGATCTCTTCCCGCTCGATCGCCAGCGCGCGCTCGTCCTTGTCGACGCCGTGCCGGTTGAAGACGCGGACTTCCACGATGGTGCCCTGCACGCCCGGAGGCACGCGCAGCGAGGTATCGCGGACGTCGGAAGCCTTTTCGCCGAAGATGGCGCGCAGGAGCTTTTCTTCCGGCGTCATCGGGCTTTCGCCCTTCGGCGTGATCTTGCCGACCAGGATGTCGCCGGCGCGCACTTCCGCGCCGATATAGACGATGCCGGCTTCGTCGAGGTTCTTCAGCGCTTCTTCCGAAACGTTCGGAATGTCGCGGGTGATTTCCTCAGGCCCGAGCTTGGTATCGCGCGCCATCACCTCGAACTCCTCGATGTGGATCGAGGTGAAGACGTCGTCCTTCACGATTCTTTCGGAGAGCAGGATCGAGTCTTCGAAGTTGTAGCCATTCCACGGCATGAACGCGACCAGCACGTTGCGGCCGAGCGCGAGTTCTCCGAGATCGGTCGACGGACCGTCGGCGATGATGTCGCCCTTCTTGACGATGTCGCCGACCTTCACCAGCGGACGCTGGTTGATGCAGGTCGACTGGTTGGAGCGCTGGTACTTCATCAGCCGGTAGATATCGACGCCCGACTTGGTCGGATCGAGATCTTCGGTGGCGCGGATCACGACGCGGGTGGCGTCGATCTGGTCGATCACGCCGGAACGGCGGGCGGCGATCGCAGCGCCGGAATCACGGGCAACCACGCCTTCCATGCCGGTACCGACGAACGGCGCCTCGGCGCGAACCAGCGGCACCGCCTGGCGCTGCATGTTCGAGCCCATCAGCGCGCGGTTGGCGTCGTCGTTCTCGAGGAACGGGATCAGGGCCGCAGCGACCGAAACCAGCTGCTTCGGCGACACGTCCATGTAGTCGACCTTGTCGGGCGTGATCGGCAGCACTTCTCCGGCGTGACGGCAGACGATCAGGTCCTCGGTGAAGCGGCCCTTGGCGTCGAGCGGCACGTTGGCCTGCGCCACGCGATAACGGCCCTCTTCCATCGCCGAGAGATACACGACCTCGTCGGTGACGCGGCCGTCCTTCACCTTACGATAGGGCGTCTCCACGAAGCCATATTTGTTGACGCGAGCAAAGGTCGCGAGCGAGTTGATCAGACCGATGTTCGGGCCTTCCGGCGTCTCGATCGGGCAGATACGGCCGTAATGGGTCGGATGCACGTCGCGGACTTCGAAGCCGGCCCGCTCGCGGGTCAGACCGCCCGGTCCAAGCGCCGAGAGACGGCGCTTGTGGGTGATCTCCGACAGCGGGTTGGTCTGGTCCATGAACTGCGACAGCTGCGACGAGCCGAAGAACTCGCGCACCGCGGCTGCCGCCGGCTTGGCGTTGATCAAATCCTGCGGCATCACGGTGTCGATATCGACACTGGACATGCGCTCCTTGATCGCGCGCTCCATGCGCAACAGACCGATGCGGTACTGGTTCTCCATCAATTCACCGACCGAGCGGACGCGGCGGTTGCCGAGATGGTCGATGTCGTCGATCTCGCCCTTGCCGTCGCGCAGATCGACCAGCGTCTTGATGACGGCGAGAATGTCTTCCTTGCGCAGCGTGCGGTGGGTATCGGGCGCATCGAGTTCGAGGCGCATGTTCATCTTGACGCGGCCGACCGCGGACAGGTCGTAACGCTCAGAGTCGAAGAACAGCGACTGGAACATGGTCTGCGCCGAGTCGATGGTCGGCGGCTCGCCGGGACGCATCACGCGATAGATGTCGAACAGCGCGTCTTCACGCGTCATGTTCTTGTCGGCATGCAGCGTGTTGCGGATGTAGGCGCCGACATTGACGTGGTCGATGTCGAGCAGCGGCAGTTCCTTGTAGCCCTGCTCGTTCAGCGCCTTCAGTGACTTCTCGGTGATCTCCTCGCCGGCTTCGGCGTAGATTTCACCGGTCTTCGGATTGACGAGGTCTTCGGCGAGGTAGTTGCCGATCAGCTCTTCGTCCGACAGACGCAGCGCCTTGAGGCCCTTTTCCTGCAGCTGACGCGCCGCGCGCACGGTGAGCTTCTTGCCGGCCTCGAGCACCACCTTGCCGGTGTCGGCGTCGATCAGGTCGTTGATGGTCGAGTAGCCGCGGAAACGGGTGGCGTCGAACGGCACGCGCCAGCCTTCCTTGCCCCGCTTGTAATTGATCTTCTTGTAGAAGGTCGACAGGATCGTCTCGCCGTCGAGACCGAGCGCGTACATCAGCGAGGTCACGGGAATCTTGCGGCGGCGATCGATGCGCGCGAACACGATGTCCTTGGCGTCGAATTCGATATCGAGCCAGGAGCCGCGATACGGAATTACGCGCGCGGCGAACAGCAGCTTGCCGGACGAATGGGTCTTGCCCTTGTCGTGATCGAAGAACACGCCGGGCGACCGGTGCATCTGCGAAACGATGACGCGCTCGGTGCCATTGACGACGAAGGTGCCGTTCATGGTCATGAGCGGGATATCGCCCATGTAGACGTCCTGCTCCTTGATGTCCTTCACCGACTTGGCGCCGGTTTCCTCATCGATATCGAACACGATCAGGCGCAGCGTCACCTTCAGCGGCGCAGCATAGGTCATGCCGCGCTGGCGGCACTCGTCGACGTCGTATTTCGGCGGCTCGAATTCGTAGCGGACGAATTCCAGCATCGAGGTGCCGGAGAAATCCGAGATCGGAAATACCGAACGGAACACCGCCTGCAGGCCCTCGTCCAGCCGCCCGCCGACCGGCTCGTCCACCATCAGGAACTGGTCATAGGACGCCTTCTGAACCTCGATGAGGTTCGGCATCTCGGCGACTTCCTTGATGTGTCCGAAAAACTTGCGAACACGTTTGCGACCGGTGAATGTCTGCTGCGCCATCGTGGCCTCTCATTTCGTCGCCCCTGATGGGCGAACCTTCCGAAGCGCGACTGCCATCGCCCCCGGGTTGAATTTCGAATCGCTTCGCTGGAACAAAGCCCAAATTCAGGAATTAAGTCCCAAACCCGTTCTCCACGCCTTCAAAACGCAAAACGACGCGCGGGCGCATGACTGCACCCGCCCGTCACAACTTTTCGCTTCACGGACTGAAAAAGCCCGAAATTTGACTGTCTCCCAACGGCTTACGCCGGGAACCCTGCCGTCCCCGCCGCCTACCGTGTTTTCCTGCTGCCGTCCCGATATGGGGTGACAATAGTGGAGATTCGAGGGTTAACCCCGCGAATCCCCACACATTTTTGTGTACGCTTACTTCAACTCGACTTTAGCGCCAGCCTTTTCGAGCTGGGCCTTGATCTTCTCGGACTCGTCCTTGTTCACGCCTTCCTTGACAGCCTTGGGCGCGCCTTCGACGAGGTCCTTGGCTTCCTTGAGGCCGAGGCCGGTGATGGCACGGACTTCCTTGATGACTTCGATCTTCTTGTCGCCGGCGGCGACGAGCATGACCGTGAACTCGGTCTTTTCTTCAGCCGGAGCAGCAGCGGCGGCAGCGGGACCGGCAACGGCCACGGCAGCAGCGGCGGACACGCCCCACTTTTCTTCCAGGAGCTTTGCGAGCTCGGCAGCTTCGAGCACGGTGAGGCTCGAGAGGTCGTCGACGATTTTCTGTAGGTCAGCCATTGATCTGTTTCCTTAAACGTATTGGTTCGAACCAGGTTTGAATTGCGAAGGGTCAGGCCGCTTCGCTCTTTGAGGCATAGGCCTGGATGACGCGCGCGAGCTTGGCCGCGGGCGCAGTCGAGAGCTGAGCGATCTTGGTCGCCGGCGCCACAAGCAGGCCGACAATCTTTCCGCGCAGTTCATCGAGTGACGGCAGGGCGGCAAGCGCCTTGACGCCGTTAACATCCAGGACGGTTTTACCCATCGATCCGCCGAGAATGACGAACTGTTCGTTCGCCTTGGCAAATTCGATGGCAACCTTCGGCGCCGCTACCGGATCGTTTGAAGTCGCGATCACGGTCGGTCCCTTCAGCAGGGAGCCGATGGCAACGACGTCTGTGCCTTCAAGAGCAATTTTGGCGAGACGGTTCTTCGAGACCTTCACCGACGCGCCCGCCTGCTTCATCTGCATGCGCAGCTTCTGCATCTGGGCCACGGTGAGGCCGGAATAGTGGGCGACGACTGCAACGCTCGTGGCCTTGAAGACCCCGTTCAGCGCTTCAACCGCGTCCTTTTTTGCCGCTCTTTCCACAGCAAGCTCTCTCCGGTTGGCGGCCTTCGCGCTTTAGAGCGAGACCGCCGGGTTGCACCCATCGTCCCGCCCAAAACCTGACCTCAAGACAACAGCCTCAAGACACGCCGGGCACGACGACATTGAAAAGCCTGCCCTCCCGAACCAGGTGGCGCGGGGTGTCGAGGTTCGAACCAAACAAGCCATCCGCCGCCAAAGGCGACGTAAGCGAAATCCGGTCTTCACCCGTCTATGCAGGCATTGAATTAAGCCGTTGAAAAACCGATGGTTTATCGCGGGCGCCTGCAGTCTCGGACAGGATCGAGGTCATCCGGCTAAGCCGAAGACCCCTGCCTGCATTCCGCCAAAGCGACGGGTTCCCTTCCTTTCGAGCAATCCATGCGGATGTCCTGAAAGGAATGATCTCCTACCGTATCGGGTTTTCGGAATGCGAGCACGGACCCGCCAGCAACTGCCAGCACGCCCGGAAGCGGCTCTTTAACGAGTCTCGCCCTGTTTGCCAAGAGCAAAATTCAGACCAGTTTGGAAAACCGAATTTCACCCGGGGCGGGCTCAAGCTGGCCGATGGACCTGGCCGATGGACTACGCGCCGAAAAGAACATATCATGAACATAGAATCACTACCGGAAGATTCTGTTTCAGCTCGGGAGTACAAATGACTGGTCCTAACGACGTCCCCCTTCTTGGTCCAACGCTGCTTGCCTCGGCCGGCCAAACAGAGGACGAGCGACGCAAAATAGTCGCCTGGAACAGCGCCCGCTCACTCGAGGATAGTTCAGACCGTATCGATTGTGATGGTCGGGTTATCTGCTGGGCGGAGTACGGCAAGACCACCGCGTACGGATGGGAAATCGATCACGCTACACCTACCGTCGTTGGCGGCCTTGACGTCTACGATAATCTTCGCGCCCGACACTGGCTGGGCAACCGGAGCGCCGGCGGGCTCCTGGGTGGGTTGTTTAGGGCCGGAAATTCCGGCGGATTGTTGGATGGATTGTCCAAGCTCGGTAGCCCCGGTGGCCACCCGTGAGAGCTGATGTCGGATCGTCGCGCGACTGTTGTCTGGTAGATATGCTCGCACTTCATTACGATATCGAAAGTAGAAATCTGCGATTCAGGCGCCTTTGACCTCATAGGGAAGCGCCTTTCCGGCAAAATACGCCGCGAGATTGGCCATCACGCAATCCTGCATCGCCACATGCGATTCCAGCGTGTGACCGCCGATATGCGGGGACAGTACCACGTTCGGAAACGCGGTCAGCGCGTCCGGCGCGTGCGGCTCTTTCGCGTAGACGTCGAGCCCGGCGCCGGCGATGGTCTGGTCCGACAGCGCCGCGATCAGCGCCTTTTGGTCGATCACCGAGCCGCGCGCGATGTTGACGACATAGCCGTCCTTGCCGAGCTTGCGCAGGATATCGGCATTGACGATGTGGTGGGTGTCGCCGCCGGCACGCACCGCAATCATCAACACGCTGCACCATTCGGTCAGCGCCTCCAGGCTCGGAAAATACTGATACGGCACGTCGTGCCGGCTGCGGCTGAAATAGCCGACCTCGGTCTCGAACGAGGCGACGCGCGCGGCGATCTTGCGGCCGATCTCGCCCATGCCGTAGACGCCGACCTTGCGGCCGCGCATGCCCGCCTGCGGGCGCATCATCGGCGACGGTTTTGCGGCGGCCCAGTCGCCGCTCCTGACGTAATTGTCGGCGACCGGCAAGCGGCGGATCGCCGCCAGCATCAGCGTCACCGCGATATCGGCGACCGACGAGGCATTCGCACCGGGGCTGTGGCCCAGGGTAATTTTGCGCTTTGCCGCCGCGGCGAGATCGACGCCGTCATAGCCGGTGCCGTAACAGACGATGGCGCCGAGTTTCGGCACCATGTCCATCATGTCGGCGCCGAGCGGCGTGCCGCCGGCGGTGATCATGGCGCGAATATCCGCGAGCTGGTCGGCCCCAAACACCTGGGCCGGTGGTTTGCCGGCGGCATCCAGCAGTTCGTAGCGTTCGCCGATGCGGAGCATCAGCGCCTTGGGGAAGCGCGAATAGACCAGGACTTTTTCGGGCATTTCAATTCCTGCGGACTGTGCGGACGAGGCGTCCTGACCTTCGAAACGGCGCATGTGCCGCGCGAATATTTGTAACTTACTGCAATATCCCGGGTCCGTGTATCATGCCTCGACGAGAGCTCATGCAGTTCCGGAAGCTCAGCCATGTCTTCCTTCGAAAAATCGTCGTGGTTTGAAGAATCGCCCCTTAGCCGCCGTGCGGCGCTCACAGCGCTCGCCTCCGCGCCCGCAGTGGCCGCATCCGTCCCCGGGGCGTTCGCGCAAACTCCGTCAGCACCGACCGCAGCGCTGACGCCGGCATGCATCCTGACGCCGGCGGCAATACCGGGCCCGTTCTACTTCGATCCAAAACTGCAGCGCGCCGATATCACCGAAGGCCATCCCGGCGTACCGCTGCGGTTGCGCTTTGTCGTGCTCGACGCAGCCAATTGCACACCGGTCTCCGGCGCGCGCGTCGATATCTGGCACACACGGGCGGACGGTTACTACTCCGGCTATCCCGGCCAGGGCGACAAGCACAATGTCGATACCTCCGGCGGCACTTTCATGCGCGGCACCCAGATCGCGGACGCCCGCGGCGAAGCCGCCTTCCGCAGCGTCTATCCCGGCTGGTACGACGGCCGCACCGTGCATGTGCACTTCAAGATCTTCATCGACGACAAGAACATGCTCACCGGCCAGATGTATTTCCCGGATGCGCTGAGCCAGTACATTTTCGCCAATGTCGGCGCCTACAGCCGCAAGGCGGTTCGCAACACCTTCAACACCAACGATGAGTTTGCGCTGTCGGACACGACCCATGGCGGGTTTTGCGATATCCGCGAACAGGCCGACCATTATCTGGCAACCCTGGTCGTCGGCGTCAGCCGGACCGTGGCAACCGCGCTCGACGAAAAGCCGACGCCTGCCCTACCCCGCGCGATCGTGCCGGGCATCGCACCCGCAAAGCAGAGGAACAGCTGAGCGCGCGCTGGTCCCAAACGAAAACGGCGAAACAGCTTTCGCTGTTTCGCCGTTAGTTCGTCAAATGTGCCGCAAGAAGCTTAACCGAGCAGCGTGCCCGGCTCGACCTTCACGCCCGGGCCCATGGTGGAGGAAACCGCCACGCGCTGGATGTAGGTGCCCTTGGCGCCGGCAGGCTTCGCCTTGGCGACCGCATCCGCGAGCGCCTTGACGTTCTGCACCAGCTTTTCTTCGGTGAACGACGCCTTGCCGATACCGGCCTGCACGATGCCGGCCTTCTCGACGCGGAATTCGACCGAGCCGCCCTTGGCGCCCTTCACGGCGTTGGCGACGTCCATCGTCACGGTGCCGATCTTCGGGTTCGGCATCATGCCGCGCGGGCCGAGCACCTTACCGAGGCGGCCGACCAGCGGCATCATGTCGGGGGTGGCGATACAACGATCGAAGTCGATCGTGCCGCCCTGCACCTTCTCGACCAGGTCTTCGGCGCCGACGACGTCGGCACCTGCGGCCCTGGCTTCATCCGCCTTGGCGCCGCGCGCGAACACGCCGACGCGCAAGGTGCGGCCGGTGCCGTTCGGCAGCGTCACCACGCCGCGAACCATCTGGTCAGCGTGACGCGGATCGACGCCGAGATTGATCGCGATCTCGATGGTCTCGTCGAATTTCGACTTGGCGCGTTCCTTGACCATCTTGATGGCATCCGCGAGCGGATAGAGCTTTTCGCGGTCGACGCCCTCGCGGGCCTTCTTCAAACGCTTACCGATTGCCATGACCCGTTACCCCGCAACTTCAAGACCCATCGAACGGGCAGAGCCCTCGACCATCTTCATGGCCGACTCGATGGAGTCGCAATTGAGATCCTTCATCTTCTTCTCGGCGATCTCGCGCACCTGCGCTTTGGTCACCGCGCCGGCCTTGTCGCGGCCCGGGGCTTTCGACCCGGACTGGATTTTGGCGGCCTGCTTGAGGAAGAAGGACATCGGGGGGGTCTTCATCTCGAAGGTGAACGAACGATCGGCGTAGATCGTGATCACCACCGGAATCGGGGTGTTCTTTTCTTCCTTCTGCGTCTGGGCGTTGAACGCCTTGCAGAATTCCATGATGTTGAGACCGCGCTGACCAAGCGCGGGACCGATCGGGGGCGAAGGATTCGCCGCACCGGCCGGCACCTGCAATTTCAGGTATCCGGTCACTTTCTTCGCCATACGTCACTCCTCATGTTGCTCCGGAGGATTCCGGAAGCTTCACAGGACCGTGGTGCGGTTCGACGGACGACTGGCGATCGTCCATCTCCTCCCACGGCACTCCTCAAGCGGCGTTGCCGCTTGAAAACGATCAGACCTTCTCGACCTGCCCGAATTCCAGTTCGACCGGCGTGGCGCGACCGAAGATCGACACCGCGACCTTGACGCGCGAACGCGCCTCGTCGATTTCCTCGACCACCCCGGAGAACGACGCGAACGGCCCATCGGCCACGCGGACATTCTCGCCGATCTCGAACGACACCGACGCCTTCGGACGCTCGACGCCTTCCTGCACCTGGTGCAGGATCCGCATCGCCTCGGCTTCCGAGATCGGCATCGGCTTGTTTTCGGCGCCGAGGAAACCGGTCACCTTCGGCGTGTTCTTGATGAGATGAAACGCCTCGTCGGTCAGCTTCATCTTCACCAGCACATAGCCCGGGAAGAATTTTCGCTCGGCATCGATCTTGCGGCCGCGGCGCACTTCGGTGACCTTTTCGGTCGGCACCAGCACCAGCTCGAACAGTTCCTCGAGCCCGCGCTGCTTCGACTGCTCGCGGATCGATTCCGCGACCTTCTTTTCGAAGTTCGAATAGGCGTGGACGATATACCAGCGCTTATCCATCGTTTGAGTTCCGGTGCTCATTAGTGCACACCCAGCAAGAAGGTGACGAGATAACGGATAATCTGATCCGAGGCGAAGAAGAAAATCGAAGCCAGCGCAACCATCACGAACACCATGATCGTGGTGATCGTCGTCTCGCGGCGCGTCGGCCAGGTGACCTTGTTGGTCTCCGAGCGCACTTCCTGCAGGAATTTGAACGGGCTGAAAGCCATCGTTGGGTATCCGCGTCCTTCGTGAGACGATTGTCTGATTTCAAGAAAATCCGAACAGCCGAATTAGGCCCAGCCCTCTCTCGAAGGATGAGCCGCCAAGCGGGCTCGATTGTTCGGGGGAATTTAAAGCCGCGCCGGATATCCGCAGAGCGGGCCGGCAGCAGGTGGCGGGTATCTACTGCCAGTTGGGCAAAAGGTCAAGGTGCCAGGCGCCGCCCCCGGCGTCCCGACAGGCGCTGGCAGCAAGAGAAATCAACGCCTTAACGCATTATCCTGGATCGGACCGGTGCGATATCCCCGCCGGACCTAATCCACGCGCGAAATAAATCCGGGGCTCAATCAATCGAGCCTCGGACGCCTGCTCTCACTACTGCAGCCTAATTCGCAGGCATCAACCCACCGCGATCACCGCTCGCGCCTTGCGCCCGAGCCCATTTATTGACGCATATGCATGGCCTGATCTGCCCTCAGGAATCCGGCAAAGGAGCAGGAAATCGGAATGGCGTCGTATCGAATTTGTTGCGGGATCGCAGGTGCCGCGTTCCTTCTGCTTCCAGCCTTTGTCTTCGCCCAGGGTACCCCGCAACAGCGTGAAGCCTGCACCCCGGACGCCTTTCGACTTTGCGGCGCCTATATGCCGGACCCCGACGGCGTGGCCGCGTGTCTGAGGGCCAGCGGTCCGCGCCTGAGCCCGGCTTGCTTTGAAGTTTTCTTTCGACCGCAGGACGATCCGCCGCCGCAGCCGATCGCCCCGCGGAAACGCCAAAAGCCGCAGCCGCCACCTCCACAAGAGGACGAGGATTAGCCGCGTTATTTCGCGCTGTTCCGACCCGATCCGGAACCCGAATGGTTAATCGCCGCTAACGCCGCATCTCAAATCCAAACAAGACCGCGATCGGCTTCTTAAAAATTGCCGCGCATCGTGTTCGTCCCATCAACCGGCAATGAGATAACCATGGCACTGCTTGGCGACGACCAGGAAAAGCCGCCAGTCGACCCCGCCTGGACGGTCCTTGACGCCGCGAACGACCTTGGCGACGCCGTCACGGTCGACGCCTGCCGGCGCGTGATCGATGCGAATCTGCGCGGCGTCGCTCCCGCGATGTCGGACATGGCAGTCGTCACCGCGTTTTTTGGCTAGCTGCGGCCCAGCAGCAGGAAGTTCATCCAAGTCTTTGATTTTGCTGGCAGGAGTGGCAGGGCTCGAACCTGCGACCCCCGGTTTTGGAGACCGGTGCTCTACCAATTGAGCTACACTCCTGCAGGGAACCGTGCGTCGCCGCCGGTTCGTGCCGTTTCAAGCATAAGCCACACCCCGATTGCAAGGGCGAAGCGGTCGAACGCCGACAAACCACCGGCTCCGCAACAGCCAGTTACGATAGTTTTCGCCATAGCGGGCGACACTGAAATGCAACGCCGCCGCGCGGCAAATTCCCATCGGGTTGCCGGTCCGCCGGCAGAAATCACCCTGTTCAATTCGGAACTTCTGCGCCAAACTTCAAGCTCACCACAAACAACAAGAGCAAATGTGAGAGACCATGAACGCCCAAACCGCCGCCAGGCAGACTTCCGCCCCGCAGACCCCGTCGCTGCCGCATGCCAAGCCGGAGCAGCTCGGGCTCTCCCCCGTTCGCCTGCAGCTTCTGTCCGATGCGTTCAAACGCGAGGTCGACAAGGGCACCCTGCCCGGCGCGACCGTGCTGGTGGCGCGCCGCGGCCAGATCGGCTGGTTCGACGCCATCGGCAAGCAGAGCCCCTTGGCCGCAGCGCCGATGGCGAAGGACAGCATCTTCCGCATCTTCTCGATGACCAAGCCGATCGTCTCGATCGGCATCATGATGCTGATCGAGGACGGCCATTTTCTGCTCAGCGACGCGGTCGCAAAATTCATCCCGGAATTTGCCAACCAGAAAGTCGGCGTCGAACACAACGGCGAACTCGAACTCGTCCCGCTGAAGCGGCAGATGACGGTTCAGGATCTGCTGCGGCACACCTCGGGCATCACCTACGACCACACCGGCAACGGCCTGGTGCAGCGGCTGTATCAGCAGTCGCGGCTGCGCAGCCGCAAGATCACCAACGCGGAACACGCGAGCCTCGTCGCCAGCCTGCCCCTGATGTGCCAGCCCGGCGCGGAGTGGAACTACAGCCGCTCCACCGACATCCTCGGCCGCATCATCGAAGTCGTCAGCGGCAAGTCGCTCAGTGCGTTCCTCGCCGAACGCATCCTGGCACCGCTGCAAATGGCGGAGACCGCGTTCCACACCGCCGAAGCCAATGCCGGCCGTCTCGCCGAGCCGTTCCCGACCGATCCCTGGACCGGCGATAAGGTGCAGCTCTTCAACATGCTGGAAAAGCCGGGGATGGAATCCGGCGGTGGCGGACTGGTCTCCACCACGATGGACTATGCGCGGTTCAGCCAGATGCTGCTCAATGGCGGCAGCCTCGACGGCGTCAGGATCGTCGGCCGCAAGACGCTGGAGCTGATGGCGTCGGATCATCTCGGCCCCGAGGTCAAGGTCGACTCTCCCTTGATGCCGCCCGGCCACGGTTTTGGGCTCGGTTTTGCGGTCCGCACCCATGCCGGAATTGCGCCGTTCCCGGGTTCGCTCGGTCAATTCTTCTGGAGCGGCATGGCCGGCACGTTCTTCTGGATCGATCCGAAGGAGGACCTGTTCGCGGTGTTCATGATGCAGGGCCCGGGTCAACGGCAATATACCCGCTCGCTGCTACGCGATCTGGTGTACGCGGCGGTGGAATGACGGACATCGTTCCCGGGACGGCCCTGCGGGGCTGTCCCGAGATGCGCCCAGACGCCCTTCATTCCATTCCAAGGTAATGGCGCCACTCGGTTCCCATGTTGTCGTCCGTGATAGATTGGCTACCCGCCGTGCGGGCGAGCACTTCCGGACAGCCCTCGATCATGTGCTGCGAACTTTGATCGACCGTTGCCAGTGAATCCAGCAGTACGCGGTCGTCTGCGCTTTGGCTGTCGAACTCGTTGTGCCCATCAATGACGTAAGACTCCAGCGTCTGGCGCCAGCGGCTAAAATTCCAGTCGATTGGAGTTTCCGAAACGACCATGTGGTTGGTGAACCGTGCCCCGTAAGGAAATGCCAGGCAGGCGGTTCGCTGCACGCGAGCGGAGTCGGTCGTATTGTAGAACATGATTCCGTGCGGATTGAGGTGCTGCTGCCCGAGCTTGAGAAATTCGGTCGATAGCAGGTTTGCGGCATTGGCGCGAAAATTCCAGGTCGTGTTCGATACGATCGCGTCGAAGCGCCGTTCGGGATGGTGGCTCAACCAGCGTCTGCCATCGTCCTTGATGATGGTGACTTTCGGGTTGCCGAGCACGGAAGCGACCTCCGGCTGCTGTGCGATCAAGTCAACATAGCCCGGGTTGATCTCGACCACCGTAAGCGAGTTCACCGCGGGATTGTTGGCGATCACCTGCGCCCACGAACCCGATGCCAGCCCGATCATCAGAACGTCGCGCGGAGATGCGTGAAACAAACTCAACGCGTAGGGCCGGATGATGCCGTTTCGATCGTCCTGTAATCGCGTGTTGAAGCGTCCGTCATACATCCCGTTGCCGAATACGGTGCCATCGGTGTCGACGGTAATGATGCCGCCGCGATTCTCGACCACATGGCCAAAGGCGTGATCGACGGTGCCCTTGAACAGCAGGTTTTCGAGCACGCGCTCCGACAGCAACGGTGTCACGACCACGGCAACAACCGACACGCCGACAGCGACCGCCGCGCGCTTCAGCCGCTCCGTGCGCGCGACATCGAGCATCGCGATCACGGCCAGCGCGCAGGCCGTGCCCGCAATCACCAGCAGCACGGCGATCTGCACCAGAGTCAGACAGTTCGTCAAAACAAAGCCGGTCAGGATAGCGCCGGCCGCGGAGCCGAGGATATTGGCGAAATAAAGCAGCCCCGTTTGCATTCCGGCGCGATCGTCGGCCCGGACGCCGAATTGGGCGAGATACGGCAGCAGCGATCCCCATCGGCGGGCGATCAAATAGACCATCACCATCGCAATGACGAAAACGCCGCTGCCGAGCCAGGCGAAATGCGCCATGGCCGGCAGAAACAGCAGGCCGAGGAGATTTGCGAAAACAAGTTCGTCGGCTGCTTTGCGCATCGCGTCGGCCTGCGGGAGCGTCTCACATACCTTGCCCGCGCTCTGTGCCCCGCCTGCGATGCCAGCGAGAAAGCACGCCAGCGTCAGGCCAAATGCCGTTGCACTCGATCCGGAGGCATAGGAGACGGTTCGGAACAGAAATATTTCATACGATAAGGAAATGAACCCGCCGAGCGCCGCCAGCAGCAACACGGGTCGCATGGCAACGATCGCCTCGCCCGCGCCATTTTCTGCCATCGAGGGTACAGCGCGAGGTTCATCGGGATGCAGCGCGTGCGCCGCCATTGCGCCGATGGCGACGGCAACGTTGACGCCAACGGCGGTAAAAACCGCCCCATGCATGCCAAGGAACGGGAACAGCACGATGCAGCAGACGACGCAGGCCGCCCCCGCGCCGAGCGTATTGACGTAATAGAGCAGGCCGACGGCGTTGCCGACTTGCCCGGAGCGACGAACCAGGTGCGAAACCAGGATCGGCAAGGTCGCGCCCATCAGCAGCGTCGGCACGATGACGAGCAACAGGTTGACGGCGGCCATGGCCGGCAGCGACCAATTGACGATGAGCGCACCGACCTGCTCGAACACGCTGAGCGACACGATGCCGAAGGCGGCGGTCATTATCTCGATCACCGCCAACAAGGGCAGCAGACTGATCCCGCGCCGGTTTGAAACCCAGCCGCCGGCAAGACTGCCGAGTCCCAATCCAAGCATGAAGGCCGTGATGACGATGGTCACCGACTCCGAATTGACACCGAAAATGCGAAACAACTCGCGTTGCCAGGTAAGCTGGTAGATCAAGGCCGGAAAGCCGGAGAAGAAGAAAAGGGCGCAGAGAATTTTGGCCCATGTCGAAAGGCGCGCCCCGTCATTGGCGACGGGTAGATCGAGCGTTGTCATGGGGAACTCCGGGAAAACGTCCCACAACCTTAGAGAGCATCCATGAATCAATACTTGCCGCGGCAATGACAATGTTCCGGGAAGGATCCTTATCAATTGACGGAACAGCACCGACTCGACGGCGCCACAGTTTCCCTTTCGCGAAGCTGTTTTCGAATTCCAATCATCCTCAAGCGCGTGAATCAAGCTCCGCCGTGTGAAATCAAAGGTTGCAGGCGCCAGCGCTGGCCGTGTCGCCGGCGAAGCGGTTCAGCCCGCATTCCGTTAGTCTTAACGAAAATCGACACTTCGGCGGATTCCGGGGCGCTTCGTCCCGCGCAGGGTTCGATAGGCCCCGGAATGGCCAACCATCGCGTCAACTGATCGTGGCACCGCCGTCGATGACGATGGTCTGGCCGGTCATGAAGTCGCCGGCCGCCGATCCCATGAATACCGCAGCCCCTGCGATCTCGTCGGGGATGCCGATGCGCAGCAGCGGCGAGCGCGCCGTGGAGGCTTTGAGGGTTTCCGGATTGTCCCACAGCGCCTTGGCAAAATCGGTCTTGATCAGGCCGGGCGCGATGCAGTTCACGCGGATATTGTGCTTGCCGTATTCGCAGGCGAGGTTGCGCGCGAGCTGCATGTCGGCCGCCTTCGAGATCGCGTAGGCGCCGAGCACCGTGGAGCCCTTCAGGCCGCCGATCGAGGAGACGATGACGATCGAGCCGTCCTTGCGCTCGATCATCTGCGGCACCACCATCGAGATCAGCCAGTTGTTGGCGACGATATTGTTGTCGAGAATCTTGCGGAACTGGTCGTCGGAAATGCCGCCGAGCGGACCGTAATATGGATTGGACGCCGCGTTGCAGACCAGCACGTCGATCTTGCCGAAGGCGCGGTTGGTTTCGTTGACCAGGTTTTGCAGGTTTTCCTTGCTGGAAATATTCGCGGCGATCGCGACCGCCGTCCCTTTGCCGAACTTGTCGTTGATCTCCTTGGTCACTTGGTCGCAGACATCCTGCTTGCGCGAGGAGATCACAACCTTGGCGCCGTGCTCGGCCATGCGCTCGGCAATGGCGCGGCCGATGCCGCGCGTCGAGCCGGTGATGACGGCGACTTTTCCCTTCATATCGAACAAGGTCATGTTTCTCTCCCAATTTCAGGTTTTGATTTTCATCTCTTAAGCTTACGCAGCGTTCACGGCATTCGACAACTGCGCTTCAGGCAAGCTTGGTCTCCGGCACGACTTCCGGCCCGGCCGGCTGATGCATCGCGGCGTGCCTGGCATCCGCGATCCACGGCTGCTGGTTCACCATGGGCAGCCGCCAGTTGCTGTGGCCAGTGCTTGAGAAGTGATCGAGCCGCGTCACCGAACAATTGTCGATGTCAAAGGCGAGGCCTTTTTCCGCTTGACCACCCAGCGCCAGGCCGACGGCGGCCTTGATGGTGCCGCCATGGGCAACCGCGATCACGTCCTTGCCAGCCTCCTCGATGGTGATCCGCTCGATCGCACCACGCGTGCGATGATAGAGATCCATGAAACTTTCACCGCCCGGTGCAGGTTCGTCGATATCAGCGAACCAATGGCTGCCGACCGGCCGGCTGGCGATGAAGGCGGCGCGGTTCATTCCCTGCCATTCACCGAGATGCTGTTCGGCAAAGGCGGCCACGTGCGGCATCGCCGAAGGCTTTGGAAATCCCGCCGCCCAGATCGCCTCCGCCGTCTGATGCGTGCGCATCAGGTTGCTCGCATACCAGACCGCGCTACGCGGCAGAATCTTCGCGACCGCCTCGAACACCTCGCGATCGCTGGTGTCGCAGGCGATGTCCGACTGGCCGTAGATGTTGCCGCCGTCGTTGCGCACCGGTGCATGGCGCACCCACCACCACCGTGTTGTGACGACGGTTGGTTTGGCTGGATTGGACATCGCGAATACCCTTCCATACTGTTCGCCATGGCTGTACGTCAGTGCACACATCGTCTCAAGTGACTTGTCGTTGCAAGTGGCTTGGGCGTTTGAAATCTTGTTTGAAATTCCGTGAAGCGGCAAGCGCCGACACGCATAAGTTACAAGGGAGAACCTCATGGGCCGCCTCGAAGGCAAATCCGTCATCATCACCGGCGCTGGAAGCGGCATCGGGCGCGCCGCTTCGCTGTTGTTCACCAAGGAAGGCGCAAAACTGATTGCGGTCGACCGCAGCGAGAGCGTGAAGGAAACCGCAAAGCTGGTCAGCGATGCCGGCGGCATCGTGGAAGCCGTGATGGCGGATGCGGGTTCGGAAAGCGACGTAAAAGCCTTCATCGACAAGGCGGTTTCGAAATACGGGCGGCTCGATGCGATCTGGGCCAATGCCGGCGTCAGCGGCGGGCTGGTGCCCATCCCCGAACAAACCGTCGAGCACTGGCAGGAAGTGCTGCGTATCAATTTGATCGGTCCGTTCCTCGCGATCAAACATTCGATCCCACATATGACCAAACAGGGGTTTGGCTCGATCATCTGCACCGCGTCCGTCGCGGGGCTGAAGGCCGGCGCCAGCGGGCACCCTTACGGCGCCAGCAAGGCCGGCGTCATCAGCCTGGTGCAGACCACGGCCTATTCGCTGTCCGGCACCGGCATTCGCATCAATGCGGTGTGCCCGGGCTTGATCGAAACCGGCATGACCAAACCGGTGTTCGATCGCGCCAAGGAACGCGGCACCCAGGACAAGATCGGCCAGCTCAATCCCCTGAAGCGCGCGGGCCAGCCGCATGAACTGGCGGCGATGGGATTGTTCCTCGCCAGCGACGAGGCGTCCTACGTCAACGGCCAGGCGATCCCGGTCGACGGCGGGCTCACGGCGTCGATGCCGTATGCAGGCAAACCGGTTTAGGCGGCGCGCTATCAACACGTCGTCCCGGCGAAAGCCGGGACCCATACCGCGTGATGTTTCAATAAGGCATCGGTGGCAGAGACCTTCCGCAAAACTTCTCCCTGGGGTTATGGGTCCCGGGTCAAGCCCGGGACGACGTGGGGAGAATTCCTGCTTCATTTTTCCGAGAGCCGGAGTGATGCGAGTCTGCGTTCTCGCGGCGCGACGCGCCCGAGCTGTTGCAATCGTCGGCCCTCTTGAAACACAGAGGGCGCAGGGAAAGCCGGGTGCGCGCTGCACCCGCGGTCTCGCGTGCAATATGTGCATAAGAATGCGCACACGAGCATACAGGTTCAGCGGAGAACATCCGGCCTTCCCTGCGCAATGGTTTTACGGTTTCCTTCGTGCTCTCCCCGGCGACCGGGCTTTCTTGCCACCGTCGCCATGCGGATACTTCCGCACGACTTGACGCCAGCGTCGGGGCGTCAGGACCACACGACTTCGCCGTCCGCATCGGCCACGCTCGTCAGTCGCAGCTTTCGCGTCCACCGCATCCCACCGCGCGTTTCGTGACGATCGCGAGCCGCCCCTCTTGTCGGGTGAGACGCGCGGAGTCAAATCACTGATTTGCCCGACGGCACAAGCGGAAAATTTTTCGCAACGGGGCTGGACAGCTTTTTCTGATTTGCCCGTCGGGCTGGATCACGCTGTCACTTACGGCTCCGCAAGGGATGTAGACTCGTTAATTTCGTCCGGCGCAGTCGGACTCCCGGCGGACATCGGCGCAGGTCCGAAAGTGTCAGACGCGGACATTGGAATGAACTGAGCTCGCAATGCCCCGATCGCCAGAACCCTGAAACCGCACGTGTGCTCAACCGGCCAAGGGCCTGTCTGGATGAAAACTCAGGCTGATCTCAGGGACAAACCAAGCCTCAGTCAGAGTCTTTCGGCCACGGTTGGTTCATCACGATCGCACCACAGACCACTTCGAATACCAGGAGGAAGACCCATGACCAACGCAACAGTGACCATCCCCAAACAGGCCGACTATTCCGTGACTGCAGCAGCATCCGAGCTGGCCTCGCCTGCGCAATCACGGGCCCAGACCGACACCTTGAAATCCTGGAAGGACACCATGTCATCTCGACTCGCGCTCATGGCTTTCGTCGTCCTCGGTGCCAGTGGCGCATTGGCGGACGATATGAAGATGCCGATGAATGGCAAGGACATCTCCTGGGGACCGGCGCCGCCGTTCTTTCCAAAAGGCGCGGAGTTTGCGGTGCTCTCGGGCGATCCAGGCAAGGACGGTCTCTACGTTGTTCGTCTGAAGATGCCGGCGGGTTACAAGATCCCGCCCCACAATCACCCGACAACGGAAAACGTGACGGTCGTATCCGGCAATTTTCACATCGGGATGGGCGACAGCGTGGACGAAAAGAAGGGAATTGAGTTGACCTCAGGAGGGTATGGCGAGGCACCGGCGAAAATGAACCATTACGCCTGGATAACCAGCCCAACGATTGTGCAGGTTCACGGTCAAGGTCCCTTTGCAATCACCTACGTCAATCCGGCGGACGATCCCCGCACCAGGAAATAGCCGGCAACGCAACGGCGGCTGCTCGCGACACGATATGCCGGTGGTCCAACGGCTGCATGCATCAGCGGTGAATATATAGTTAGCAAGTCGTTTGATGGCGGCGAACGCGCGTCGGCGTCGGCCGTTTTGCGGACGGCAACGTCCATACCAGGCTAACGGCTGACGCCACGGCGTCCCCAAAAACTTGCAGCAGAAATTGGAGCTTCGTTATGAACATTGCGAGCGCAATCGAACCCAAGAGCCAGTACGTCGATTTCTGGAATGCGATACTCGTGCCAAAATTCAACCAGTGGCGACATGTGCTGGTGGGAGGCCTTAGCCAGCATAGTGCCAAGGTTTTTCCCGCACTCACGCTCGGGAGCGGCAACAATGTGCTCGACGTTGGATGCGGATGGGACGAGACCACGATTGAGATCGCTCAACGCGTTGGACCGACGGGCAAGGTCGTAGGTCTTGACTGCTGTGGTGCCTTCCTCGACGCGGGACGTGCGGATGCCGAGGCAGCGCGCCTGGGAAATGTAACATTCCTCGAAGCGGACGTGGAAACTCACGCGTTCAGGCCGGAGTACGATTTCTGCTTCTCGCGGTTCGGAACGCAGTTTTTCGAAAATCCCGTGGCGGGCTTGCGCAACATGCGATCAGCGCTCCAACCCGGAGGAACCACGACCATGATTGTCTGGCGCGCGCAAATCGACAACCCGTGGCTCACTCGCGCAAAGGAAGTCGTGTTGCGTCACCTGCCACCCGTAAAGGAACACGCTGCAACATGCGGACCCGGACCGTTCTCCATGGCAGATACCGAAGTGGTGACCCAGCAGTTGCGCATCGCCGGCTATTCCGGCGCCGAATTCAAGCGAGTCGATGCCGAGGTGATGGTTGGCCGAGACGTCGATGAAGCGGCCGCATTCCAGCTCGCGATCGGGCCCGCGGGTGAGGTTTATCGTGAGGCTGGTAGGGAAGCCGAGGGCAAGCATGAGATCCTGGTCGCTGCTCTCAAGGATGAGTTGCGTAAGTATGTGCGTCCAGAAGGGGTGATGATGGGTTCAAGTTCGTGGATGGTGACTGCGCAAAATCCCGGCTGACCGGCAATTATCGCGACCGTGACGCATTGGGGCAGCAGAGGCAGAACCAGCCATCCGTTCTCCGAGCTTGCAGCGATCCGCCGGATGATGCGGCCGATCTCGCGCACAACATTTCGATGGTGTCTTCAATTAAACAAACAGGAGATTGAAATGCAAACGATCAAGACCATTCCCACGCTGATGCTCGCTGCCTCGCTTGGAGCCGCGATGATTCTGTTTTCGGAAGCCGCTCTTGCGCGAAACGGCGGCGGCGATCATCAAGAACATAGCGATCATCAAGACCACAGCGGAATGAAAAGCGGTAACGGCAATGGCTCCGCAGCACGCAGCGGCAAGCATTCCGATGGTGACACCTACAAGAAAGGCAAAAGCAAAACCAAGCCCGGCACCGTCACCTGGGGCGGCTCGCCGCCGAGAAGCCCGCCGCCCGCAGGCACCGTCACCTGGGGCGGTTCGCCTCCGAGGAGTCCGCCGCCCACCGGGACAGGCCTGCATGTCCGTGGCGACAATGGTTCGAGAACTCCGGTCGATCTCAAAAGCGACCCGGTAACGAACGGCAAGCCTGTCAATGGCGGCTCTCCTCCGAAGACCCGGTGTCTACCACCGAACCGATAACGAACGGTGCGCCCATCAGCGGTGGCTCACCGCCGAGAAGCCCGACCGCGAACCCGACGCCTGCCGGCCCCCCGGCCGGCGCTGCGGTCGTCTCCAATGGTCAGGTCAAGCTCTACATACCAAACTCTTCGGGCGGCTTGAGCGTGACATCAGACAAACCGGGCACCATCACCGTCTCCAATGGTGACCCGAGCCATTCGGTGACGTTGCCTGGTGGCACCGTGACCATAACCGGCGGTCAAGCCCTCAACACCGTGGCAGGTGGCCCTGGCGTTCAAGTCGTCACTCATCCGAACGGCGACTTTGTAGCTGCGGCCAACGCGCCAGTGCCTCCCCCCACCAGAACCACCGTTACCGGCGGCCCCGAAGGCGGTTTCATCAATGCCCTCGGCAATGGTCTCGTGGATACCGCCAAGGATATCGGAAATGGGCTCTACGACGTGGCCCATCCGTCGTTTAGCGCCACGGCGACGGGGGATAACGTCACAAAGCCCCCCGCGACCTCGACCAGCGTCCAGCGATAAAGCTTTTCGGAACCCGGACCCGTTCGCGCCACTGGCGCGAACGGGACGAAGCTTCACACGCAAGCTTTCGGCAACGCCGCCGTTTGTCACCGCGAAATGTCTAACCAACAACTTCAGCCGGAGAATTTATGTCAGCCATCAGAACAACGCTCAGCTTTGCCATACTCGCCGCCACCGCCGGACTAATGCTCGTCGCTACGGCCGACACCAGCTTTGCCCAACGCGGCGGCCCCACCCACAACGGTCGTCCGCTTTGCGGGGGGATTGCCAGGCTAACAAGGCAAAGCCGCCCACGACTGTCGCGAACGGAAAGATCAAGCCGGGCGTGATCGGCGGGGCAAATGCTGGCGGAAGAAATTACAAGCAGCAGTAAGCGCCGATCGCTGGCGCGGCGGACACACCTATTCCTCATCCGCGCCCGGAATCTGTCGCAGCATGAAATGACCGAACGCGGAGGCGATCGGCCTGGCACGGTCGTCCTGCCAGGCCTGCGCCTCGAAAGCGACGACGCGCCGGCCCTGCTTGACGATCGACACGCTGGCGTAGCTGTCGAGCGCCCGGCCCGAACGCAAATAATTGATCGTCAGGCCGATCGGCTTGGGCGGCGCCACGCCGAGTTCGCGCGTCACGCCGACGATCGCGGTGGTTTCGAGGAAGGCGCCGGTCATGCCGCCGTGGATGGCGGGCAGCATCGGGTTGCCGATGATCTTCGGCGAGAAAGGCATCACCAGCGTGTCATCCTCGCCGATGCGGATGCCGAGCCAGCGCGCGAAGGGGCTGTTGGCGAACGGGCTGGTGGGATCCTCCGGCGCTTCGAGCGTCGGCGGCGCGCCGTCGTTCAACCGCTCGTCCGTCAGCATGTTGGTCCGGTTGGCGCCGATCATGAAGCAGGCCGTTGCGGTGGCGACGGGATCGTCTTCGGATTCCTGGTACGCCGTCGAGCGCACGAACGCGATCGAACGGGTGACGCGGGAGCAAACCGAATGCGCCTTGATGTCGAGGCCCGGCGTTGCCGGCTTCTGGTAATCGATGCGCAGGTCGAGCGTGGCGATCGCGCGCGTCCCGTCGAGCGCGAGCTGGACGGCCATGCCGCAGCTCTCGTCGAGCATGGCGGTGACGACGCCGCCGTGAAGAACGCCCGTCGCGGTGTCGCCGACGAAGACGGGGCGGTACGGCAGGCTTGACCAGGCCTCTCCCGGAGCGGCGCGGTCGAGCCGCAGTCCGCTGATGTGGCCGTAGACGGAGCGGCGGCGCGTGATGGCTTCGGCCAGTTCGTCAAACGGGAGCGGCGTGTTCAATATCGGAGCTTTGGACATGCCGGGGTTCTAGACCATATTGCGAAGCGAGCAAAAGATGGCGCGCCCGCGATCGGGCGCGACGGCCATTCAGCCATTCGTCACGTGCATCCCGGGCTTCCGTCCAGAATTCCATTGGCCGCCGATCGACCGCTCGATCTGTGCTGCGAGCTGCAACAGCAGCCCGTCATTGGCCTGCTTTGCCTGGGCCTGAATGCCAAGCGGCAAGCCGTTCTCATGTTCCGCCATCGGCAGCGAGATCGCGGGAATCCCGCACAGATTGGCGAGCGGCGTGAAGGCGAAGTTGCGCCACAGATTGCCGAACCAATCCAGCACCGATGGATTGTCCGAGATCGTCAAATATTCTGTCGTGCCGACTTTCGGCGTCGGCAGCGCGGTGATCGGCGTCAGGATGATATCCCATTGCTCGAAAAAGGCCCCGAAGCCGCGGGATGTGGTGTTGAAGACCGCCTGCATGCGCGCCCGCTCGGCAAACGAAATGTGCCGGCCGGCTTCCCATATCCGTATGTTGACAGGCTCGACAAGATGCGCCGGCGGGCTGTCCAGCCCGCGTGCCGCCAGCATGTTGCCGATCACGACCGCAAAATTGCTGATGTAGCAGGTGGTCTGGGCGTCAAAGGCGGCGGGATAGTCGACCGCCGGCAACGCGTAATCCACGCGGTGGCCGAGGCCTTCGAGGAACCGCCCTGCCCGTTCGAGCTCGGCAGCGATCTGCGGTGTCGCCCGATAGTCGCCCCATTGATGCGAGAGCGCGATCTTGAGCGGTCGCGGATCGCGCTTGATCATATCCTGGTAAGGCTCCGGTGAGGTCCAGAACGGCATGAATTCGCCGGGCGCAGGGCCCCGGCACGCATCCACGAAAACAGCGGTATCGCGTACCGAACGCGACTGGCAGCCCTGGATCGATACCAGCCCCGATAAATCCGAGAGCTGCGGCGCGAGCGAGAACACGCCCCGCGAAACCTTCAGCCCGATGTTGCCGTTGACCCCGGCCGGAATGCGGATCGAACCGCCGCCGTCGGTGGCATGCGCGATCGGCACAGCGCCCGCCGCGACCATGGCGGCGCTGCCGGCCGACGATCCGCATGTCGTGTAGTCCGTGTTCCACGGGTTGCGCGTCACGTAGACGGCGGGATTGTCCGCCGAACTGCAAACGCCGAACTCCGGTGTGGTGGTCCGTCCGATCAGGTTGAGCCCCGCCTCGCGCATCTTCGCCGTCAGGAAAGTGTCGGCGGTGGCGCGATTGCCGCGCGTCAGCAGCGAGCCCATTTCCTGCAAACGCCCCTTCATTGTCGGGCCCAGATCCTTCATCAGGAACGGCAGGCCTGCAAAGGGCCCCGCGAGATTGGCGCCGGCCCCGCCGGGATCGGCGATCGCGTCCTCGAAGATTTCGACCACTCCTGACAGCGCCGGATTGAGTTTTGCGATCGCTGCGTCCGCCTGACTTGCCAATTCGGTTGCCGTCAGGTCGCCTTTCCTGACGCGCGCGGCCAGCGCCACGCCGTCGTGCTGCGCCCATTCGTTCCAGCCCATCGGCAAATTCATGCGATTCATTTCCCTTCGCTACGGCGCCAACCCTAGTTTCGTGCCGTGGCAAGTCAATTCAATCGCGCATGCACTCCCGGTTGATGCCAAGAGCGGAAGTGGCTGCCCTGCTCAATCACCTCGTCGACGACAGCAAGCAGGGACGGCGAATGTATTGAGCAGATCAGGATCGCGTCTTTGAAGCGCGTGAGGCGTGGATCACAAGCCTGATTGCCCCGACCAGGGCGATCACGCCGCCGACAAAGCTGCCGGCAAGAGCAACCAGGCCGAGCCCGACCGGCATCGCATAGCGATCATACGCTTCGACAATCAATAGCGGCACCCATGACGCGGCCACGATGAACACGCCCGCGAAGACCGCAATCAGTTTTCCCTTCATCTTACCGCCGCCGTTCCCGTTGCGCCGCCACGATAGCACACGCACCCCCCGGCACTCCCGAAAAGCGCGCTTCAACAGAACCGGACTTGAATATTCGCGCTGAAAGGGGCGGCCATGAAATCATTTGACAGCATCGAAACGCGTGCTGGTCTACGGGATCAAGCAATAATCCGTTTCGGCATAACGTCAGGGCGGCGCTCAGATTGCCTTGAAGCGCCGCCCTGATTTCCTGTTGCTGGCCTAGCAGCCCGCGAAGATGGTTTCGGCGGGATCAGGCACGATCGAAGCGATCGAGGTTCATCACCTTGGTCCACGCCGCCACGAAGTCCTTGGCAAACTTCTCCTTCGAGTCCGCGCAGGCATAGACTTCCGCCAGCGCCCGCAGCTGCGAGTGCGAGCCGAAGATCAGGTCGGCGCGGGTGCCGGTCCACTTGACCGCGTTAGTCTTGCGGTCGCGCGCCTCGTAGACGCCCTCGGAACCCGCGGACGGATGCCACTGCGTGCGCATGTCGAGCAGGTTGGCGAAGAAGTCGTTGGTCAGCGTGCCCGGCTTCGTGGTGAAGACGCCGTGCTTGGACTTGCCGGTATTGGCGCCGAGCACACGCAGACCGCCGACGAGAACCGTCATCTCCGGCGCCGTCAGCGTCAGCAATTGCGCGCGGTCCACCAGCAGTTCCTCAACCGACATCGGCGGCTGGCCGCGGACATAGTTGCGGAAGCCGTCGACGGTCGGCTCGAGCGGAGCAAACGAATGCGCATCGGTCTGTTCCTGCGAGGCGTCCATGCGGCCCGGCGTGAACGGCACCTTCACGTCGGACCCTGCGTCCTTCGCCGCTTTCTCGACCGCGGCGCTGCCGCCGAGAACGATCAGGTCGGCGAGCGAGACCTTCTTGTCGCCTTTCTGCCCAGCGTTGAACTCCTTCTGGATGCCTTCGAGCTTCGAAAGCACCTTCGCAAGTTCAGCCGGCTGGTTGACGTCCCAGTCCTTCTGGGGACTGAGACGAATGCGTGCGCCGTTCGCGCCACCGCGCTTGTCGGAGCCCCGGAACGTCGATGCCGACGCCCAGGCGGTCGAGACCAGCTCCGAAACGGAGAGACCGGATGCCAGTATCTTCGCCTTCAGCGCCGCAATGTCCTGCTCGCCAACCAGTTCGTGGTTGACCGCGGGAATCGGGTCCTGCCAGATCAGTTCCTCCTTCGGAACCAGCGGGCCGAGATAACGCACGATCGGACCCATGTCGCGGTGGGTCAGCTTGAACCAGGCGCGGGCAAATGCGTCGGCGAACTGATCCGGATGCGCGTGGAATCGCCTTGAGATCTTCTCATAGGCCGGGTCGATCCGCAGCGAGAGGTCGGTGGTTAGCATCGACGGCGCGTGACGCTTCGACTTGTCGTGCGCATCCGGCACGGTCCCTGCGCCGGCGCTGTTTTTCGGCGTCCACTGATGAGCACCGGCCGGGCTCTTGGTCAGTTCCCATTCGTAGTTGAACAAATTGTCGAAGAAGTTGTTGCTCCACTTCGTCGGCGTCTTGCTCCAGATCACCTCGATACCCGAGGTGATCGCGTCACCCGCTTTGCCCGAGCCATATTTGCTCGACCAGCCGAGGCCCTGCTGCTCGATTTCGCCGGCTTCCGGCTCCGGGCCCACCAGCGTCGCATCGCCGGCGCCGTGGGTTTTGCCAAACGTGTGACCGCCGGCAATCAGCGCGACGGTTTCCTCGTCGTTCATCGCCATGCGCGCGAACGTCTCGCGGATGTCCCTGGCTGCCGCGAGTGGATCCGGCTTGCCGTTCGGCCCTTCCGGATTGACGTAGATCAGGCCCATCTGCACGGCGCCGAGCGGCCCCTGCAACTCGCGGTCGCCGGCATAGCGCTTGTCGTCCAGCCACTTGGCTTCGGGACCCCAGTTGACGTCCTGCTCGGGCTCCCAGACATCGGCGCGGCCACCGGCGAAACCGAAGGTCTTGAAGCCCATCGATTCCAGCGCGACGTTGCCGGCGAGGATCATCAGGTCGGCCCAGGAGAGTTTCTTGCCGTATTTCTGCTTGACCGGCCACAACAGCCGGCGCGCCTTGTCGAGGTTGGCGTTGTCAGGCCAGCTGTTGAGCGGCGCAAAACGCTGCTGGCCGGCTCCGGCGCCGCCGCGGCCGTCGCCGATGCGATAGGTGCCTGCACTGTGCCACGCCATGCGGATGAACAGCGGCCCGTAATGGCCAAAATCGGCCGGCCACCAATCCTGCGAGTCCGTCATCAGGGCATGCAGGTCCTTGATCACGGCATTGAGGTCGAGGCTCTTGAATTCCTTGGCGTAGTCGAAACCCTCGCCCATCGGATCGGACAGGTTGGACTGCTGGTGGAGGATTCCCAGATCCAGTTGTTTCGGCCACCAGTCACGGTTGCTCGGTGCGGGTTGCCCGCCTGAAAACGGGCACTTGGTCTTGTCATCCATATTCGCCTCCTTCGGTGGTGGTCTTGATGCTTTCCACCCTCTCCCCTGTTTCTACGCAACGCAAGCGATCAGGTAAAGTTGACTCTTATGATCGCTGCAATAAGATATTTTGATGAGTCACATTACGCTCAAACAGCTGCGTTATTTTGACGTCCTGGCACGTCATTGCCACTTCGGACGCGCCGCCGAAGCATCCGCGATCTCGCAGCCGGCCTTGTCGATGCAGATCAAGGAACTTGAGGAAGCGCTCGGCGGCGTGCTGCTCGAGCGGGGCGCGCGGCAGGTCCGGCTGACGAAGTTCGGAGAAGAGGTCGCCCAGCGCGCCCGCGACATCCTGCGCTCGGTCGATGAACTCGGCGACTTCGCGCGGGCGTCGCGGGACCGGCTCGACGGCCGGCTGCGCATCGGCATGATCCCGACCATTGCCCCCTATCTGCTGCCGACGATGATCGGGAACCTGACCCGGATGCATCCCGAACTCGACATTCACATCCGCGAGACGGTGACGCCGAAGCTGATACAGGAACTCGCGGAGGGCCGGCTTGACACCGCCATCGTCGCGCTGCCGGTGTCCGAACCTTCGTTTACCGAGGTCGCCCTGTTTGCGGAAAACTTTCTGCTGGTGCGGCCGGGCGAGGATGAGGGAACGCCGGCGCCCTCAAGCGAAAGCCTGCGCGAAATGCGGCTGCTTCTGCTCGAAGAGGGGCACTGTTTTCGCGATCAGGCGCTGTCGTTCTGCAATATGCAGTCGACGCCGCCGCGCGAGGTGCTGGACGCAAGCTCGCTGTTCACCCTCGTTCAAATGGTCGGCGCCGGCATCGGCGTCACCTTGATCCCGGAAATGGCCGTGGCGGTGGAGACCCGCTCGGCGTCGGTGTCGGTCACGCGCTTCAAAAAACCGCAGCCGTCGCGAACCATCGGCATGATCTGGCGCAAGACCAGTCCGCTGGCCCGACAACTGCTGGAAATTTCCGAAGTGGTTCGTCTCTCGGCCGAAACATTGCGCAAGCAGCACAACCCGGGAGCGTCGTCGCGCAATCGGCGGAACTGAACGGAACTATATCGCCGTCATTCCGGGGCGCGCAAACCGCGAGCTATGATGTGCAGTTGCACATCAGAGAATCCATAACTACGATCGGGAGTATGGATTCCGGGCCCGCGCCAAAAAGGCGCGTCCCGGAATGACGGAAAGACTGAAAAAGGCGCGACCTCGACGAGATCGCGCCTTGTTCTTTTCACCTCGCGCCGGCCTTTTGCGCGTATTCCCAGGACGCCTGCGACAGCGGCACGGTGCGCTTGGCCGACTCCAGTGCCTTGGCGTTGGCGGCGGTGCCGTCGCGAATCCGGCCCGCGATACCCTGGGTGATGCCGGCAAGGCGGAACAGATTGTAGGAAAAATACCAGTTCAGATCGGGCACCGCCGTGCCGGTCACATTGCAATAGATCTGCGCGGCCTCTTCCATGCTCGGAATGTTCAGCGCCTTGAGGTCGGCATTGGCGAGACCCGGCATGGTCCATTGCATCAACAGATAGGTGAAGTCGGCCATGGGATCGCCGATCGTCGACAATTCCCAGTCCAGCACCGCTTGCACCCGCGGTTCCGTCGCGTGGAAAATCATGTTGTCGAGGCGATAGTCGCCGTGGACGATCGACACGCGTTGCTGCGGCGGCACGGTTTTCGGCAGCCACTCGGCGAGTTTTTCGAATTCGGGAATGTGCTGCGTCTCGGAGGCGCGGTACTGCTTGGTCCAGCGATCGACCTGGCGCGCGAAATAATTACCGGGCTTGCCGAAATCGCCAAGGCCGATCGCCTGCGGGTCGTAAGTGTGCAGTTTCGCCAGCGTCTCGATCTTGCTGGTGAAGATTTTTCGCCGCGCTTCCGGCGTCTGGCTCGGCAGCGTGGGATCCCAGAACACCCGGCCCTCTTCCATCGACATGATGTAGAAGGCGGAACCGATCACGCCGTCGTCGGTGCATAGCGCATAGGCCTTGGCGACCGGAAAGCCCTGCTTGCTCAAGGCGGCGATGACACGAAATTCGCGATCGACCGCGTGCGCCGACGGCAACAGTTTGCCGAACGGCCGGCGCCGCATCACGTAGGACCTATCAGGCGTATCGAGCCGGTAGGTTGGGTTGGACTGGCCGCCCTTGAATTGCAGGACGGTCAATGGACCCTGATAGCCTTCGACGTTTTCGTTCAGCCAGCCGTCGAGGCGCATCTCATCGATGCGATGCCGCTCCTCGACCGGCCTTGTGCCCGAAAACTCTTCGTCTTTCCTGACGCCGTCCGCCACGATGACGCTCCCTTGCGATTTCTTCTTAGCTAACTTTGGGGAGCGCCATCTCAAGCGTTCCCTTTACTGTGACGTGTTTGCATACTTCCGAAGTTCAAGTCTGGCAATGGCGCGGTTATGGACTTCGTCCGGACCATCCGCCAGCCGCATCGTGCGCATGGAAGCATAGTCCCGCGCCAGACCGGCATCGTCGGAAACACCGGCGCCGCCGAACGCCTGAATGGCGTTGTCGATGATCTTCAGCGCCATGTTGGGTGCGGCGACCTTGATCATGGCGATCTCGAGCTGCGCGGTCTTGTTGCCGACCTTGTCCATCATGTCGGCGGCCTTGAGGCACAGCAGGCGGTTCATCTCGATATCGGTGCGGGCTTCCGCAATGCGCTGCTCCCAGATCGAATATTCGATGATCTTCTTGCCGAACGCCGAGCGCGACGACAGCCGCTTCACCATCTTCTCCAGCGCCTCTTCGGCCTTGCCGATGGTGCGCATGCAGTGATGGATGCGGCCCGGGCCGAGCCGGCCCTGCGCGATCTCAAAGCCCCTGCCCTCGCCGAGCAGGATGTTTTCTGCGGGAACGCGAACGTTCTCGAGCAGCACCTGGGCGTGGCCATGCGGCGCATCGTCGTAGCCGAACACCGGCAGCATCTTCTCCACCTTGATGCCGTGGGTGTCGAGCGGAACCAGGATTTGCGACTGCTGCTGGTGGCGTGCGGCCTTCGGATCGGTCTTGCCCATCAGGATCGCGATCTTGCAGCGGGGATCGCCGACGCCGGACGACCACCATTTGCGGCCGTTGATGACGTAATGATCGCCATCCTTCTCGATCCGGGTCTCGATGTTGGTGGCGTCCGAGGAGGCAACCGCGGGTTCCGTCATCAGGAAGGCGGAACGGATTTCGCCGTCCATCAGCGGGCGCAGCCATTTGCGCTTCTGCTCCTTGGAGGCATAGCGCATGAACACTTCCATGTTACCGGTATCAGGGGCGGAGCAGTTGAACACTTCCGACGCCCAGCTGATGTGGCCCATTTCCTCGGCCAGCGGCGCGTATTCCAGATTGCTCAATCCCGCGCCGCGGAATTCGTCGTCCTCATGCGCCGACGGCGGCATGAACATGTTCCAGAGGCCTTCGGCCTTCGCCTTCTTCTTCAGATCTTCCAGAACCGGAATCACCTTCCAGCGCGGACCTTCCTCGTCCTGCTGCTTGTAGATCGGCACCGCGGGGCGGACGTGCTTGGTCATGAACGACTGCACGCGGTTGAGCCAATCTTTCTGGCGGTCTGACATATTGAAGTCCATAGAACACTCCTCACCTTTGAAATCTTTGGGCGGCACTGTCTGCCCGCCACCTCGTCGCCGCAAGATCATTGTCGCGTGCGGCGACCGGCAGCTGGGTGAGCCAAAAATGGCGACGCGCACAAACGCGATTGACATTTCCTGCTCCTCAAACGATAGTTTCATACAACTGTTTGAATTGCAACTCCCTGCGCGCCTCGTCATTCCGGGGCAGCCCGCAGGGCTGAACCCGGAATCCAGAGGGAGATTCCGGGTTCGCGACGTTGTCGCGCCCCGGAATGACGGGAAAGGCTCAAGGCCATGGCGAGTGATCATACCCGCAATGCCATTCTCGCCGCCGCCGAACGGCTCTATGCCGATCGCGGCTTTGGCGATGTGACGCTGCGCGACATCGTGGCCGAGGCGAACGTCAACCTCGCCGCGGTGAACTATCATTTCGGCTCCAAGGACGAACTGATCGCCGAGTTGTTCGTCACCCGCAGCCTCGCCACCAACCGCGAGCGGCTCAATGAATTGAAGGCCGCCGAGGAAAAAGGCGGCGGCCGCGCCGGCATCGACGCCATCCTGCACGCGCTGGTCGGACCGACCTTGCGCGGCTGCCTCGGTCCCGACCGCGAAGGCTCGACCGCGGCGCGCTTCATGATCCGCGCCTCGATCGAATCGGTGCCGCCGATCCGCCGCATCAAGAATCGCGAGGTCGATCATTTGCGCAAGTTCATCGCCGCAATGCGCCGCTCCCTGCCCGGCCGCGACGATTCCGAACTCTATTGGGGTCTGCACTTCGCGCTGGCGATGTCGCACCACACCATCCGCGAAAAAGAGCGGCTGACGAAACTGTCGGAAGGAAAGTGCGACCTCAACGAGGTGCAGGCGATCGTCGACCGCGTAGTGGCGGTATCGGTGATGGCGCTGACGGCGGGCGGCGCGACGAGCAAGGCGTCGGTCAAGCCGGTGGCGCCGTATGGACGGCTCACCCGGCAAGACCTGTGAGCCAGGGCGCGTATTTATAAATCGAGCTGACTGGTGCGGGCTTGACCAATGTCCGCTGTGCCCCGGTAGCGAACACACTCCGCATCGCCGCGTAATGACGCGATGTGCCAATAGCCGACATCAGCCTCCGTGGACATGAAGGCGCGTCTGGTACCAGGGTCTGATCCGTCCTACACTGTGCTGTGGGTTGGATTGCGGGCCATGGTGCAAGAGCGGCCAGTCCGGGTCGAGCGCAGATTGTCGGCGATATTGGCCGCCGATGTGGCTGGCTATTCGCGGCTCATGCACAATGACGAAGAGGCTACGCACGCCAAACTGAGAGCGCTCCTGGCGGACGGTGTCGCGCCCGCGATTGTCGAACACGGCGGCCGCATCGTGAAGAACACCGGCGACGGGTTCTTGGCGGAGTTTCCGAGCGCGGTCGAAGCAGTTCGCGCTGCTGTGCAGTTCCAGACCGGCATCAAGGACCTTACGATCGCTGAGGCGGAAGAAAGGCGCATTGCTTTCCGTGTGGGCGTCAATATCGGCGACGTAATCATCGAGCCTCATGACATCTTTGGAGACGGCGTTAACATTGCTGCGCGGCTCGAGAGCATCGCGGAACCCGGCGGCATCTGCATCTCGTCCTCGGCCTACGATCAAGTCCGAGGCAAGGTCGGGGTTGAGTTCGCCGATCTGGGAGAGCAGAACCTCAAAAACATCGCCCGCCCGGTCCGGGCCTATGCCGTGGTTCGGGATGGACCCAGCCCGGCGACCCAGGTTGAGCGCGCAAAGCAAGACCCGCTTTCGCCGCCTCGTCTTTCCATCGTTGTGCTGCCTTTCGCCAACCTCAGCGGTGATCCGGCGCAAGACTACTTCGTCGATGGTGTGACCGAGAGCCTGACCACCGACTTATCGCGCATCTCAGGTTCGTTCGTCATCGCCCGCAACAGCGCCTTCTCGTACAAGGGCAAGTCAATAGACGTTCGGCAGGTCGGGCGGGAGTTGAACATCCGCTACGTGCTCGAAGGCTCTTTACAGCGTAGCGGCAACCGGCTTCGGGTGAACGTGCAGCTTGTCGATGCCGAAACCGCCAAGCACCTGTGGGCCGAGCGCTTCGACAAGCCCGTCGCCGATTTGTTCGATATGCAAGACGAAATCGTAGCGCGGCTCGCTAACACACTGTGTGCCCAGCTCATTGAAGCCGAGGCGCGACGCGCGGAGAGGTCCCTGCATCCGGATGCGACGGATTTGTATTTTCAAGGTAATGCCTGCTTGAACAAGGGGTGGACGCCCGAATATCTGGCTCAGGCTCGCGGCTTTTTTACGAGCCTTGGCGCTCGATCCCGGAAATATCGGGGCGATGGTCGGCATGGCGTGTGTCGATGGGGCAATTGGATCGGCCCTCTTGACCGACGACCGGGCTGAGCGTCTCGCAGTGGCCGAGGCGGCGGTGATAAAGGCGTTGTCCCACGCGCCGAACCATGCCTTGGCCCACTTGGTCTTGGGCGCCGTGCTAATTTTTACGAACCGCGCGGCTCAGGGCATGGCTGAGTGCGAACGAACGTTGGCATTGGATCGCAATTCGGCTGACGCGCACGGGATCATCGGTTTCGCCAAGTATTTTATGGGTCGCGGCGCAGAGACTGAGGCGCATGTCAATGAAGCATTGCGCCTCTCTCCTCGCGATCTCCGCGCCTTCCGGTGGCTGCTGTATGTCGGATTCGCCAAGATACAGCTCGGCGCGGACGCCGAAGCCGTCGATTGGCTACGACGAAGCATTGAGGCCAACCGCAATCTTCCTCTCGCCCATTTTGCGTTGGCCGCTGCCCTCGGCTTGCTCGGCGCACTGGATGAGGCGAGAGCCGCCGCAAAGGCGGGACTTGCCCTCGATCCACACTTCACCATCCGTCGGTTCCGCGTCAGCGCACCCAGCGACAGTCCGACTGCCCAGCGGTTGTATGAGGGCATGCGCCTGGCCGGGGTGCCGGAGGGGTGACGTCGGAAATGGGTCATTCGCGACGGGGTCGAGCCGCCAGCAAGCCCGGCCATGTCCGCTGTGCCGCCGAAAGCGGAAATAAATTCCCTAACGTGACCTTCCGGAGAACGATGGGCCCCACACGACCTGCCAAAATCGGGGCGTGCGCTGGCGGAAGGCTGGGACCAGATCAGATCATCGCGATGCAATCGATCTCGATGTCGAACGGCCCGGTCCATTCCGGAATGCAGACGAAGATGCGCGCCGGCGGATCTAACGGGAAGTAGCGCGCATAGACCGAATTGACGGCGGCAAAATGTTTGGCCGAGGTGCAGTAGACGTTGCACTTCATCACGTTGTCGAGCGACGCGCCGGCAGCCGCGAGGCAAAGCTTCATCTGTTCGAGAACGAGTTCGGTCTGGCGTTCGATCGGCGCCGGCAGGATGTCGCCGGTCTCGGGATCGAATGGCGGCAATCCCGAGACGAAGATCATGTTGCCGGCGCGCGTCACCGGCGATCCCGGCGGCCGCCCCCAACCGATCGAGATAAGAGGAGATCGGTTCGACGCGGAGCGCTTCTCGTTTCATCGCGGGGCACCTTCGGTTGGCGGATCGACGGCGCAAGACTAATGTCATCTGCCGCGATCATGCTTCGAAGATGGTCGAAGTGTTTCCGTCCGGTGCTGGCGCCGCGCAGCGGCGGGGGCGGCCGGTTGTGGCACCCCGCCACGATCCTTCCACGGGAAATCGTCTCAGGCGGTACTCGGGCCGGACTGGGCGGTACTGTCGCGCCGATCTCTGATCGATCGTTCATCTGAACGCATGGGTGTGAACTTGCCGGCAACATCCTGCGACTACCCTTTGACACCGACGATTCTCGCAGGGGGCACATGCAGAATATCGAGCCGTTTCGACACGCGCATATTTCCACCCAGGGCCTGCCCGAAAGAAACCGGCTGGCAATGTGGCGCGAGATCTATGGACGCGGGATCGCCAGCGTCGACATCGAGCCGATCGGTGACGAACCGTTCCACGCCGAAGTGACGTTCGACCTGCTGCCCGGCGTCAGCATCGCCGCCGGCTCAAGATCACCGGCGCATTATCGCGCCACGCGGGAGCTCGCCGGGCGCACCAGGGACATCGTCGCCGTCAGCATACTGCGCAGCGGGGCCGCTTCGGCCACCCAGTTTGGCCGGGAATTGATCAGCGGCATCGGCAGCGCCAGCGTCTTGACGCCGTCGGATCCATCGACGAGCACCATGATCACCCGCGGCAGCTTCATCACCCTTGCATTGTCGCGTCCGACCATCGCCGCCCTGGCGCCGGATTATTCACAGGCCTTTGGCCGGCCGATCCCGAGCAACAACGCGGCGCTGGGCCTCCTGATCAGATATCTCGACCTCGTGCGGGCCGGCGATGAGTTGACCGACCCGGCCATCGCGCAGAGCGTGTCCGACCACATCATCGATCTGGCGGCGCTCGCGCTCGGCGCGCGCGGCGATTACGCCGAGATCGCGCGGCAGCGTGGCGCCAAGGCGGCGCGGCTGACCGCCATCCGCTCCGAGATTCAGCGCGATCTCGGCCGCAGCGACCTGTCGACGGAGCTGATTGCGGCGCGCCACGGCATTTCGCCGCGCTACGTTCGAAAACTGTTCGAACAGGACGGATCGTCGTTTTCCACCTTCGTTCTCGCCGAACGCGTGGTGAAGGCGCACCGATTGCTGATCGACCGGCGCTACGCGCACCTCAACATCGCGCAGATCGCCCACGAGAGCGGGTTTGGCGACGTCTCCTATTTCAACCGCGCCTTCCGCCGCCACTTCGGCGCCAAGCCTTCCGACTTTCGCGACGCGGCAAGGCTGGCGTGGCGGGAGCAGCAGGATTGACGTAACGCAAAGGCGGGACCGATGCGCCGCCGGCGCCCGGCCCCTCCCGGCTAGACGATCCCCTGCTTCTTGAGCACCTCAACCTTCGCCTCGTCATAGCCGATCGTCGCCAGCACATCCCCGGTGTCGGCGCCGAGCAGCGGCGGGGCGCGATAGTCCTTCACCGGGGTGCCGGAGAACGTCAGGGGATTGCGGATCAGCGACAGCGCGTGTTCGAAGGGATGGTCGACCTTGATCTCCATGCCGCGCGAGCGGACGTGCGGATCGGCGAACACTTGCGCGAAATCGTTGATCGGCCCGCACGGAACGCCGGCCTTCTCCAGTTCGTCGAGCCAGTACGCCACCGGCTTCTTCAGGAACAGACCGGCAAAAATCGCCATGATCTCCTTGCCGTGTACGACGCGGTCGTTGTTCTTGAGGAACCGCGGATCGGTCGCCAGTTCCGGACTGCCGAGCACCGCGCAGGTGCGTGCGTACTGCCCGTCATTGCCGACCACCAGCATCAATTCGCCGTCGGTGCAGCGGAACACGCCGGCCGGCATGCCGCCATTGCCCCAGGTGCCGCGCCGCGGCGGCGTCTTGCCGTTGACGAGATAGATTTGCGCCCAATGCGACAGCGATGCGATCACGGTGTCGAACAGGCAGACGTCGACATGTTGCCCCTCGCCGCCATTGGCGTCGCGATGATACAGCGCGGAGAGAATCCCGATCGAAGAGTTCATGCCGGTCATGTAGTCGACGATGGAGGGGCCGACCTTCATGGGACCTGCGCCCGGCTCGCCGTCGAGATGGCCGGTGACGCTCATCAGCCCACCCATCGCCTGCAGGATCGCGTCGTAGCCGGCGCGCGGCGCGTAAGGTCCGGTCTGGCCGAAGCCGGTCACCGAGCAATAGATGATGCCGGGATTGATGGCCTTGATCGTGTCGTAGTCGAGCTTGTAGCGCTTGAGATCGCCGACCTTGTAGTTCTCCATCATCACGTCGCAGGATTTTGCGAGCTCGCGGATGATCGACTGGCCTTCTTCCGTCGCGATATTGACGGTGACCGACCTCTTGTTGCGGTTGGCGCACAGATAGAACGAGTTGTTGTTCTTCTCCTTGCCCTCGGGGTCGACCAGATAAGGCGGGCCGAAGGCGCGCGCATCGTCGCCGCCGCCCGGCCGTTCGATCTTGATCACCTCGGCGCCGAGATCCCCCAGCATCTGCGCCGACAGCGGGCCCGCCAGCACGCGCGTCAGATCGAGAATTTTGATGCCTTGGAGTGGCAGAGCCGACATGAAACGTTCCTCCGGAATTCTTGGCCGTGTCGTCCGGGAACAGGCTCCCGGCGCTTTTCGATGCCAGCGGATACACTATTTTCCGGTGCCGAGCCCTGCATTGGCGGCATGAAGCCATCCGCGTCGGGTCGGCGCGCCGCCGCAAGCACAGCGGCCTTGTTCAACCATCACCACCCGGCCCGGCGTGACCGCGACGGCGTCGAAGTGGATTGCCGGCTCCTGAAGCAACGCCGTCGATTGAGCGTTGATCCCCGATGATCCGGCCGAGAAGTACGATTCCATTGACATGGACTATCAAATAGTCCATTTTATACAGGTTAGACCTTACAGTAGTCCAAGAGGAAAACCGTGCGAATTTCCGTCACCGAAGCCAAGGGACAATTGACCGAACTGGTGCGCCGCGCCGAGGCCGGCGACGAGGTGATCCTGACCCGGCACGGACATGAAGCGGTGCGGCTGGTTCCGGTCACGCCGGTCTCCGACCGGAAGACGCGGCGAGCGCTGCTCGAAGCCGCGCGGGCGGGCGGGGCTACAAAGGCGACGCCCGGACCAGGCGCCGCCAGGAGTCAGGACTTCCTCTATGGCGACGACGGCTTGCCCGGATGATTGCCGTCGATACCTCCGCCCTGATGGCCGTTGTGCTTGGCGAAGCCGAAGCCAACGCATGCATTGCGGTGCTGGAAAAGGAAGACGAAATCCTGATCTCGGCTGCGACCATCGCCGAAGCATTGACCGTCGCCGCGCGTCGCAATGTCGGCGAGGAAATGGCAACTCTGATCGACGGATTGGGCTTCAATGCCGTGGCGGTGACTCCCGCCTCAGCGCGACGGGTTGCGCAGGCCTATGCGCGATGGGGAAAAGGCGTCCATGCGGCGGGCCTCAATTTCGGCGACTGCTTCGCCTACGAATTAGCGAGAGTGCACGACTGCCCCCTGCTCTATGTCGGCGGCGATTTCGCCAGGACCGACATCAAGCGCATTCCGTGATCTCGCCGCTCCGATTCTACCGATAAGGATCATCCCGGCGGATTAAAAGCCGCGCGAAATAGACTGGGGATTTTAGCCCAGCGAGTTGATGATTTCCCGGTAAGCCGCTTCGGGAAACGCCTTCAGCGTGCGCGTCCGGATGTTTCCCAGCATGCCCAGCTGCAGGTTGAAACGTGCCGCCACGGCATCGTCCGGAGCTTCGTAGATAGCGACCATGTCATAGTCGCCCATGGTCAGGTAGAACGATTTGAACTCGCCGCTCATATCCTTGAGAGCTTTCTTCGCAGCGTCCAGGCGACGTGGCGAGTCCTTCGCTTTCAGCGATGCCCTGCTCGGTCCAATTTGCAAGCATGACGTAGGTGGTCATGGCCGTTCTCCTTCTGGTACGAGGCAATGGTGGCTAGGCCGTTGGCGCGAAGAATACGACCCGGAGGAGATGCGTGTAGTCGGATTCGAACACCATGATCGCCACAAACACCAACACCAATACCGGCGGCAGCAGGATCGCGTAGGCCAAGGCCAGCCGCTCCCAGGCCATGTGCATGAATACGGCGACGATCAGACCGGCCTTCAACACCATGAACAGCAGGATCAGCGACCATCTGAGATAGCCATGGAGGCCAAAATAGTCGACGAGATAGGAGCAGGTGCTGAGCACGAACAACCATCCCCAGACCACGAGATAAAGCTTGATCGGATGCTGCTGGCCCTTTGTGTGCGTGGTTCCCGATGCGAGTGCGTCATGCGCGTGAGCTTGCAGCGAGTGTTGCTGCGCTTCCAGATGTACCGCGACGTTTGTCATGCTGCGACCTCACCAGAGATAAAAAAGCGCAAAGATGAACACCCACACGAGATCGACGAAGTGCCAGTACAAGCCAGTAATTTCGACGATCTCGTAATGCCCTTTCCGGCTTGTGAAAAAGCCGCGCCTTTCGACATCGAAGTCCCCCCGCAAAACCTTTCGCGCAATGGCGATCAGGAAAATCACGCCGATCGTCACGTGGGTGCCGTGGAAGCCGGTGATCATGAAGAAGCTTGAACCAAACTGCGCCGCACCCCAGGGATTGCCCCAGGGCCGGACGCCTTCCATGATCAGCTTGGTCCATTCGAAGGCCTGCATTCCGACGAACGTTGCGCCGAATGCCGCTGTCGCCAGCATCAAGGCTGCAGTCTTGGCGCGATCGCGGCGGTAACCGAAATTGACGGCCATCGCCATCGTCCCGCTGCTGCTGATCAGGATGAAGGTCATGATGGCGATCAGGATGAGCGGGATTTTCTTATCCCCGATCGTGAGGGCGAAGACCTCGCTGGGATTGGGCCACGGCACGGTCGTGGACATACGCGCCGTCATGTACGACAGCAGAAAACAGCTGAAGATGAAGGTGTCGCTGAGGAGGAAGATCCACATCATGGCCTTCCCCCAGGAAACATTCTTGAAGGCGCGCTGATCCGAGGACCAGTCGGCGGCGATGCCTCGCCAGCCCTCAGACCGAGTGATCGATGTTCCGGTGTTTGTCAGCGCGGTCTCTGCCATTGGGTCTCAGCCCTCCTAGCTCAGCAACTGGCGACAGATGTCGACGAAATTGTCTGTCCAGCCCGTCAGCAGGCCGAGCAGGACCAGCCAGACCAGCAGCAGGAAATGCCAGTAGATAGCGCAGAGTTCCACACTCAGGCGCACCTGGGTCACCGCCACGCCATGCCACACCTTGGCAGTCGTTCTGCCGAGGGCCACGAGACCGCCCATCAGATGCAACCCGTGCACCGCAGTGATCAGGTAGAAGAACGAATTGGCGGGATTGGACGCGAGGAAATACCCCGCAGCGCTGAGCTCGCGCCACGCCAGGAGCTGCCCGATCAGGAATGTAACGGCGGAGGCTCCGCCTGCGCACAGGCCGACGATGACGCCGTCGATGTCGCGCCGGCGCGCGGCCATGTGTGCCCCTTGCAGCGCCACACTGCTCAGGACCAGGACGGCCGTGTTGAACCACAGCAGCCGCGGCATCGGCAGCGCCCGCCAGTCCACCATGTTCATGCGCATGGAGTAAGCGCTGATGAACAGCGCGAACAACGAGCCGACGACCGCGAGAAATACGCCCAATCCGATTTTCGCCGGCGGCAGGAACGACGTGCTCTGTTCGCGAAGATCGACGATCAGCCCTTCCTCCAGCCAGGGCTTGGCTGTCAGCCGTTGCTGTGAGAGCCACCATCCCGCAATTGCCGCTATTCCAGCCATGAACAGGATGATGACGCTCATGGGTGGGCCCCCTGCGCCGACAATCCGGCCAGCGGTTCATTTTGCGGCACGAAATCCCTGGCGGCGCCGGGTACGCTGTAATCGTAAGCCCAGCGATAGACGATCGGGAGCTCCTTGCCCCAGTTGCCATGCCCCGGCGGGGTCTGCGGAGTTTGCCATTCCAGCGACGCGGCTCCCCAGGGATTGCCGCCGGCCTCTTTTCCCTTGAACAGGCTCCAGATCAGATTGAACAGGAACACGAGCTGGGCGAAGCCGACAATCAAGGCCGCCACGCTCATGAACGCGTTGAGGTCATGGGCGGATGCCGGGATGAAGGACGTTTCGCCAATGTCGTGATAGCGGCGGGGCATGCCCAACAGACCGAGATAGTGCATGGGGAAGAAGACCGCATAGGCCCCTAGGAACGAGACCCAGAAGTGGAATCGTCCAAGCGTCTCATTGAGCATTCGTCCGGTGACTTTCGGATACCAATGATAGATTCCGCCGAACACGGCCATGATCGGCGCAATACCCATCACCATATGGAAGTGGGCGACAACGAACATCGTGTCGGACAACGGAACGTCCACGACCACGTTGCCGAGAAACAGCCCGGTCAGGCCGCCGTTGACGAAGGTGATGATGAACGCCAGCGCGAACAGCATCGGGACGGTGAGATGAATGTCGCCGCGCCACAGGGTCAGCACCCAGTTATAAACCTTGATCGCGGTCGGGATGGCGATGATGAGCGTCGTGGTGGCGAAGAAGAATCCGAAATACGGATGCATGCCGCTCACATACATGTGGTGCGCCCATACGACGAAGCTGAGCGCGCCGATTGCCACGATGGCCCAGACCATCATGCGATAGCCGAAGATGTTCTTTCGCGCGTGGACGCTGATCAGATCGGAAATGATGCCGAAGGCCGGCAACGCGACGATGTAGACTTCGGGATGGCCGAAGAACCAGAACAGGTGCTGGAACAGGATCGGACTGCCGCCGCCATATTTCGTCAGCGTGCCCATCTCGACCAGCGTGGGCATGAAGAAACTGGTTCCCAGAAGGCGGTCGAGCAGCAGCATCACAGAGGCGACGAACAGCGCCGGGAAGGCCAGCAGTGCCATGACGGTGGCCGTGAAAATACCCCACACCGTCAACGGCAAGCGCATCAACGTCATGCCGCGCGTGCGCGCCTGCAGCACCGTCACCACATAGTTGAGCCCGCCCATCGTAAACCCGATGATGAACAGGATCAGGGAAGCCAGCATGAAAATGATGCCCCAATCCTGCCCGGGGGTGCCGGAGAGAATCGCCTGGGGCGGGTACAGCGTCCAGCCGGCGCCGGTAGGCCCGCCGGGCACGAAGAAGGTCGCGGCCAGCACCACGACCGCAAGCAGGTAGACCCAGTAGCTCAGCATGTTCACATAGGGGAACACCATGTCCCGGGCGCCGACCATCAGCGGGATGAGGTAGTTGCCGAAGCCGCCGAGGAACAACGCCGTGAGCAGGTAGATCACCATGATCATGCCGTGCATGGTGATGAACTGCAGGTATTGGTTGGCATCAATGAAGGAAAAGGTGCCGGGAAATCCCAGTTGCAGCCGCATCAGCCATGACAGCACCAGCGCGACCATTCCAATGGACATCGCCGTGATCGAATACTGGATGGCGATAACCTTGGCGTCCTGCGAAAAGACGTACCTCGTCCACCAGCTTCTCGGATGATAGAGCTCGACCTCACCCACTTCAGCCGGCGGGACGCCTGCAACGGTGTCAAACGGGACATCGACCATCGGAATACCCTCCCTGGTCTTCTGTTCAACGACGAGTTCGCCTCACGATGGATGGCGCCTCCTCGTCGGTATTTTCATTCGCTGCCTGTCTTGTAGGCCGCTTTCGCGACGTCGCGCTGTCCCGAAAGTTCGGCGAACGTGTGCTGCTTCTCCAGCCAGGCGTGATATTCCTTCTCTTCCTCGACGACGACCTTGCTTCGCATCTGCGCATGCGCGGCGCCGCAGAGTTCCGCGCAGAGAACGTCGAATGTTCCGGTGCGGGTGGGCGTGAACCAGTAATACGTGACCGAGCCCGGTATCATGTCCATCTTGGCCCGGAACTCGGGCACATAGAAATCATGCAGGACATCAATTGAGCGGAGCAACACCTTCACCGATTTTCCAACCGGCAGGTGCAAATCGTCGTTTTGAATGACGACGTCGTCTTTTCCGGCGGGATCGTCGGGATTCAACCCCATGGGATTGTCGGAACTGACATTGCGGGCATCGGAAGTCCCGAGCCGGCCGTCCTTTCCGGGAAGCCGATAGCTCCACATCCACTGCTGTCCCATGACCTCGACCTCGGTCGCATCGGCCGGAACGGTGACGAACTGGTGCCAGACAACCAGCCCGGGTGCCAGCATGGCTGCGACGCCGATCGCAGTCCCGATGCTGAGCCACCATTCGAGCTTCTTGTTTTCGGGGTTGTAGGCTGCCCGCCTTCCCTCCGTGTGACGAAAGCGGAAGACACAATAGGCCATGAACACGACGACCGCGGAGAAAACAGCCCCGGTGATCCAGAAGGTCAGGGTGATGGTGTCGTCGATGTAGCCCCAGTTCGAGGCAAGCGGTGTCCACCACCACGGGCTGAAAATGTGAAACAGCACCGAGGCGACCGCAACCAGCAGCAGTATGATCGCTACAGCCATCCCTCATTCATCCTTGCCACTAAAGGCTGCGGATACGAATCAAAGGGCGAAGCTCACGTCTGTAGCGATGGCGGATTTCAGGTTCGCCGTCGCCGTGCCTCTTGCCTCGCCCATTCAACCGGTCGCGACGTCAAAAGATGACACAGAACAGGGCGTCACGACCGCTCATCTCGTCGGAGCTGGGGGCGTTCAGTGTTTTTAACATGGTACCCGTCGAGCCCGGCGTCAATAGAGGAGTATGCCTCGCCCTTGTCCGGTGCGTGTTGGCCCGAATGCAACGCAAGCCGGAGAACACCCGTCGGCACCACCATTCGATGACGCAATGCAGCAAATCGATTTGTGCAGATGCACAATTCACCCAACCGCGAGCGCTATCTTGCTTCTATCGCATATCGCGCTAATTTCAGTGTACCGGTCGCGACAGTGTCGTCCGGCAAAGCTCTTTCTCGTTGAACCTGATTTGCCGGGCTCGATCGCGATTTTCGCGCACGAGGCGGATGCGCGCGTTTTGAGGGCGCTCCGTTCCCCTGCGATCACAAGCAAGGAGACCGGAGCCATGACCACAGTATTCGCAAGACCCAAACTGCAAGTGTTCGGCGTCTCCACCGCCTTTGTCGTTCGCAAAATCGGCCTTTCCGACTTGAGGGACGCGCTGCGCCTGGGCTGGGAAGACTTCAAGGCCATCCCAACCCACGCCGTTGTCCTGTGCGTGATTTATCCCGTTCTCGGTCTTGTTCTGTTCAGACTGGTTGTTGGTTATTCGGTGCTGCCGCTGCTGTTTCCGCTGGCCGCCGGTTTTACGCTGATCGGTCCTTTTGCCGCGCTCGGCCTCTACGAGCTCAGCCGCCGCCGCGAGCGTGGCGAGGAACCCGCTGCGTGGGATGCGATGCAGGTGCTGCGCGCACCGTCTTTCGGCGCCATGCTCGAACTCGGCATACTCCTGCTGGTTCTGTTCGGGACCTGGATCGCCGCCGCGGACGCGATCTACATTGCAACCTTCGGCCACGCTCCGGCTGCAACCATCCCTGACTTCGCAACGCGTGTATTGACGACGCCGGAGGGATGGTCGCTCATCATCGTCGGCTGCGGCGTCGGCTTCCTGTTCGCCGTCGTGGCCCTGTGCGTCAGTGTCGTGTCGTTTCCATTGATGCTCGACCGGCATGCAACTGCGATCGACGCAATCCGGACGTCGCTGCGGGCCGTGAGGGAGAATCCGTTTGCGATGGCCGTATGGGGCCTGATTGTTGCGGTACTGCTGGCGATCGGTTCGCTACCGGCCTTCGTCGGTCTCGCTGTCGTTCTTCCCGTGCTCGGTCATGCCACCTGGCATCTCTATCGGAAGCTGGTGGAACCCGACCCGAATCCGCCGGAAGAACAGCCCCGCCCGCCGATAGGTCACCGCTATGCGGCAGATTTCCCGGCCTCCCTCTTCCCGTGGAGCCGCGAGCGCTAGCTGGGGCGGTGAAATAGGAAGACCGGGATCGCGCTACCGATGATTCTCGTCGGGGTGCCATGCTTTCGGTCCCCTTGCTCATGATCAGGAGAGTTCCTGATTTTACTGCGCCAGCACGCAGCAGATCTTCAGTGCGTCGCCTGCGACCGCATCCACGCTCTTCGCATAGCCGCTGCGAATCCACACTTTCGCGATCTGCAGCACCGCACCGACCACGCCGGCGCGGACCAGCTCCCCCCTCTTCAGCCTCGCGCCTGCGTTGGGCGCGAGCGTTCGCGACAACAACTCGCCGAACTCGCGAAGCAACGCCGCTCCGACCTCATCGACGGCCGGTCCGACCCGGGAAATCTCCAGCACGAACAGCCGGGCGCCCGCAGGGTCGTCCTTCAGGACCTGAAAATAGGTCCGCAGCACCGCGTGGCAACGCTCGTCAGCGCCTCCGGTGTGTTCCGCCCGAATTCGGTCGAGACAATCGATCAGCCGATGCGAAACAGTCTCGAAGGCGGCAATCAGCAGCGCTTCGCTGCTTTCGAACGACTCGTAGAAGTAACGCTCGGTGAGCTCCGCTGCCTCGCACACCGCCTTCACGGTCGCGTTGCGATAGCCGACCGCGCCATAAACGCGGATCGCCGCTTCGATCAGCCGCTCCCGCCGTGCCAACCGCCGTTCCTCGGCGGAATGCCCTCCGTACTGCCGTGCCGTCGCCATGATTTTGTCCATTCCCCTACTTGACAAGCCGCATTGTCAGATTATTAATTCCGACAATAGCGCATGTCAGAAGAAGAGAACAGACCCACATGCGCACCGGATGATCGTCGGACCAAGGGAGATTGCAGGGATGCCTGCGCAGACGCGAGAGCAATTCTTCGCACCGGGCGGCGGCGCAACGACCCGGGGGAATGTCACGAAACTCAAGCGCCTCTGCTGTTTCGCGGCGGTCTTCCTATCGGCTGCGAGTCCCAGTTTCGCAAACGAGCTGACCGGCATCTGGCTGCGCGACACCGGCGAAGCGCGGGTGAAGTTTGATTCCTGTGGGGACGCCATGTGCGGAACGATCATATGGCTGAAGCCGGGTATCGCTTCAAAGGCCAAGATCGGACAGCGCGTGTTCTATGACATGAAGCCTGCGGGCGCGAACTCCTGGATCGGAAAAGCCATCGGCCCCGATAGCGGCTCTGTCTATTCCGGCAAACTGTCCGTCCAAGGCTCCAACCTCAGCACTTCGGGCTGCATTGCCGGTGGACTGATCTGCAGGTCGATGGATTGGACGAGAGCGCCTTAGCCCGGCGCAAAGCAGACCTGAATGCGCAACGGATAACCGTCGGACCAAGGAGATATTGGGTATGCCCGAGCAGGCACGAGAGAAAATCTTCGGCGCCGAATTGTCGGCCGTGCGTACGGCGGCAAATTCAGCCGCTTCCAGCGCGCGATCGAACGTCGCGACGTTCAAGCCGAGGGCCGGCCAAACCGAGGCCGACCAAACCGACTTCGACGTCATCATCGTGGGTGCGGGCTTGTCCGGAATCGGGGTCGCCTACCACCTGCAGCGGGACTGCCCGCGCAAATCCTTCGTCATTCTGGAGGCGCGCGGCGCGATCGGCGGCACCTGGGACCTGTTCCGCTATCCGGGCATCCGCTCCGATTCCGACATGCACACACTTGGTTATCGCTTCAGGCCATGGCGCGGCGAGAAGGCCATCGCTGACGGCCCCTCGATTCTCGATTATCTCAACGACACCGCCCGGGAATACGGCATCGACCGCAAGATCCGTTATCACCACAACGTCAAGCACGCGTCGTGGTCGTCGACGGAGGCGCGCTGGACGCTCGAGGTCCAGGGTCCCGGCGGCAAAACGCTGACCTACACCTGCAACTTCCTGCAAACATGCAGCGGCTATTACGACTACGACGCCGGCTACATGCCCGGATGGGCGGGTATGGAGTGCTTCAAAGGCGAGATCGTGCATCCGCAGAAATGGCCGGAGGGTCTCGAATACGCCGGCAAGCGTATCGTCGTGATCGGCAGCGGCGCCACCGCCGTCACGTTGGTGCCGGCGATGGCGTACAGGGCCGCGCACGTCACGATGCTGCAGCGCTCGCCGACCTATATCGTGACGCGCCCGGCAAAGGATGCGATCGCCAACTGGCTCTACGCGAAACTGCCCGAGGGCGTCGCGCATACGCTCGCGCGCTGGAAGAGCATCCTGCTGCAGATGTATTTCTACAACATCGCGCGCAAGAAGCCGGACGCCGCGAAGAAACGCATCATCGAGCTTGCACAAGCCGAGCTCGGCCCCGGGATCGACGTTCGGCACTTTACGCCCCGCTACGATCCCTGGGATCAGCGGCTCTGCCTTGTGCCCGACGGCGATCTCTTCAGGGCGATCCGGGAAGGCAAAGCCTCTGTCGTCACCGATGAGATCGAGACCTTTAGCGAGACCGGCCTGAAGCTGCGCTCGGGAGACGAGCTTGCGGCCGACATCATCGTCACCGCGACCGGGCTCGTCATGAAGCTGATGGGGGGGATGGAGCTTGTGGTGGACGGCAGGGTCGTCAATCCGGGCACGGCCTTGAGCTACAAGGGCATGATGTTGTCGGACGTGCCGAACTTTGCTTCAACGTTCGGCTATACGAACGCATCGTGGACGCTCAAGGCCGATCTCACGGCCGAATATCTCTGCCGCATTCTCAACAAGATGGATCGCGGGGGCTATGCCTACAGCACGCCACGCAACAACGATCCGTCGACGATTCCGGATACGACGCTACCGCTCTCGTCGAGCTACATGCAGCGGGCGAAGGACATCCTGCCGAAGCAGGGCTCGAAACACCCGTGGAAACTTTACCAGAACTACGCCAGGGACTTGTTGGCCCTGCGCTTCGGATCGATCGACGACGGCACGCTGGTGTTCACGCGCCACGCCGCGCAACCGGCGCACGCCGGCAGGCATGAGCACGTCCGATGGCAACGCCAAACCGAATGACCCTTCATGACCGGACCGCAGTGATCACGGGAGCCGGCAATGGCATCGGGCGCGCGATTGCGCTATCACTTGCAAGGCGCGGCTGCCATCTCGCGCTCGCCGATATCAGCGAGCCAGCGTTGGCAGAAACGGTGCAGCTGCTTGACGGCGCCGGGATACGCATCTCCCGCCACAGGCTGGACGTCGCCAATCGCGCGGCGGTGACTGCACTGCCGCAGGCCGTCCTGGCCGAGCACGGCCGCGTCGATTTGCTGTTCAACAATGCCGGCGTCGCACTCGCCGGAACCTTCGACCAAATCAGCGAGACCGATTTCGACTGGCTGTTCGATATCAACTTCGGGGCGGTGGTGCGGCTGACCCGGGCGTTCATGCCGCACCTGAAGGCGAGCGACGATGCACGGATCGTCAACATGTCGAGCCTGTTCGGCCTGATCTCGCCGCCCGGCCAAACCGCTTACTCGGCAAGCAAGTTCGCCGTGCGGGGTTTCTCCAATGCCCTGCATTTCGAACTCGCGGGAAGCAATGTCGGCGTTACCGTCGTGCACCCGGGCGGGGTCGCTACACGGATTGCCGAGAATGCGCGCAGACACGCCGGCGCCACCAACGCGGAGGTGGCGCAGCAGGTTGAGTTGGCCCGCCGCGTGCTGACCATGCCGCTGGCGAAGGCCGGCGAGATCATCGTCCGGGCGGTCGAGCGGCGCGCTCCGCGCGTCGTGGTCGGCGGGCGCGCCAGGATAATGGCGGTAATCGAGCGCCTTGCACCCGTATCGTACTGGAAGATTCTGGGACCGCTGGCGCCGCGACCGTGAGCAGCACCGTCGGAAAATCGGGAGGACATGCATGACAATCATCCTCGCCGCCGTTCTGCTGCTGGCGGCCCTGATCACTGGCCTCGTTTGGTTTACGCTCACCACTGCGCGAAAGGTCGAAGCGGCGCTCCCGCCGCGCGGCCGATTCATGGAGATCGGCGGCGAGCGTCTTCACCATGTCGATACGGGTGGAACAGGTCCCGCGGCCGTCATGATCCATGGGCTCGGCGGCAATCTGCTGCATTTCGACTACGCGCTCGCAGGCCGCCTCGCCGCCGAGTTCCGCCTGATTCTCGTCGATCGCCCCGGCTCGGGTTACTCTACTCGCGGGGATGGCGCGGACGCGACCATCACTGCACAGGCCGCCGCGATCGCGCAGCTGACCCTGACGCTGAGATAGAGGTGAGCGTTGTCGGCGGGTTCGACTCCATGTTCTACATGCGGGACGAGCTATCACGGCACGGGATCGATCCAGAGCTTCTCGGAGGCATTCTGGATGCTGATCAGGACGCCGTGAGCGAGATTTCGCTTTGCCTGATGGAGAAGATTATCGAAGCGCGCCAGGCTGAACAGTCGGGCGAAAGCCACCTGATTCGGCGTGGATTGGCCGTCCCCGAGAAGCTGATCGATTGGGTTGTTTGCTGCTCACTTGACGCGCTGAGTTGGAATGACAGCCAGATCATCCCACGCGATCTCATTGTGCTTATCCGCGAGCGCCTGGGCGGGTCCAATACGCAGTATGAGCAGGAAGGCCAAGTCCGGCAGAATAAATTGGACGCCGGGGTGATCGCGGGGCAACTGATGGCTCGTGGCGTGACGCCTACATTCAAGATTCTGGGCCAAGCCCTTGGCGTGTCCCCTAGTACAGTTAAGCGCTGGTTTGAGCCCGGCGAGTTTGAGAAGGCCCGGGACAGTTGGGCCAGCCTTTGTGACAAGGATGGAAAGCTGCTCCCGCTAGATCGAATAGGTAAGTAGGCATTGCGCGCGAATGTAAGTGCGCAACGGCCATGGACCGGGCATCGTCCGTGCGATCCCACCATTTCGCAGTCGAGCCATGTCAAACAAAACCAAACTGAAAGTCCGGATCCCGTTCCTTTTGGAGGCTGCGGCCGAAGGCCATCTTGCCATTGTTCTACTGTTTGCACTCGCGCTGGTAACGATCACTCTGATCGGGGTTTGGCGCTAGGGCTGACTGCTCCGAGCTTCGCAAGCTCCCTCTCCGCCCGCTCCCGATCTTTGTCGGTCTGCGCCTCCTCAACCTTCAGCATTAATATCCGCCGCAACTTTTCAGTCAGCGGCATCTCGTCGTCTGAGTCGGCGGAATGAGATTTGAGGAAGAGGATGAGCATGCAGCAATCATCGCGTCACGACAGCCCAGAGCTCGGTCAACCCCTCCATTTCGGTTTGCGAGGCCGCTTGCCGAACATGTGCTCAAACAGCAGCATCTCCCCTCGCCCGCTTCTGTGCACCGATGTCTTTAAGATCGGCGAACTTTCGTGATGCGCGGCGAAAAAGGGCGAAGTGCGAATAGCTGCCAGACAATATCATCCGGTATCCAAATTTCGCGACGATCGTGTTGTAACGACGAATCTCATCTGGCCGATGAAGGTCAAGATGGCGGAAATCACGCGATCCAAATGAGGTGTAGCCGCGCAACAGCAGCTTCGAGCTTATCGGAAAAAGCAGCTCTATTGGACCATGCGGTGGCGAGACGGTATAGGGCCTCACGATGTGCTCGGGGACGAGTGGATCGAAGTAGCAGACCGGACAATCGGTAGTCAAAAACTGGTCACCGGTTTCATTGTGTAAAATTTGGTAGCTAAGCGCATCGATCACTCGACCAACACCTTTGGCGAGATCAGTCATCGCCAAGATCGAACGGTGAGGATCGATCGATACCTCCAGCCTGTCTACGATATCAGGAAATTCCTTCGGTGGCGGCGGCAAGCGCCCAGCGCGATGTAAAGCACGGGCGGTCGCCTTGACTTGCTCGGCTAGCGAGAGCTCAACCATATCACGAGCCGCTGGGACTCGGACGCGCATCATTAAGACGAACGTGAGCAACTCCACGAGATCTTGAGGTGCGACGGACCACGCAGAAAGGCGAACGACCAGCGCGGGCCAACCTGTCTCGAACTTATTGAATGCGTCCTCGACCGCATTATTGTTGCGACCGCCGTCCGGCAGCGGCTGAGAGTAGTAATAATTTTCAAAGCCAATCTCGTCCGGCTTCAGATGAATTTTGTCGTTAAGCGGCGCGTCTTTCAGAAATGCTCTGATCTTCTCGTCCTCATCACAAAACCCCTTTAGATAACCAACGGGTACGAAGTGATGGCGCTTTTTGTCATTCATGATGGCTCTGCGCGAACTCATGCTTCCGAAAAATCTGTTGCTGTATTGTGATTTCAACGACTTACGAATCCACAGCGCCCGAGGAGCGCCCGAATCAAAATCGTGGATAAAACTTTCCCGTCATTGACGGACTCCGACCTCCGTGTAACACACTGAAACTGCAGGTGATTACGCGTTACGGAGATGGAGCGGGTGAAGGGAATCGAACCCTCGTATTCAGCTTGGAAGGCTGCTGCTCTACCATTGAGCTACACCCGCGCCTGAGAGATCACCTAACATGCCATGCGGGCGGCCTCAACCGCCCTGCGCTCGCCTCGCCATCAGGGCAAACAGTCTTGTTCCATCAGCATTATCGGCCATTCCGGCCCTTAACACCGGCAGATTCGCTTCCTATACTAAGGTTTCCACAACCAACGAAAGGAGGTGATCCAGTGTCTCTTACCAAGCGCTGTCACCTCGCTGGGATCGCCCGCTAAGCTCATTTGAGGCTTGGCATCGGGGCGCTCTCAGCCCTGGACCAGCGAGTTCAAAAGTTGGGGCGCGGCGGACCATCCTGCCGCGCCTTTTTTGTTTGATGTCATTCCGGGGCGCGCGAAGCGCGAACAACGATGTGCAATTGCGCACCTGAGGTCTGGTCCTTCGGACCATCCGGGAATGGCGATGCATGGTTCGCTACACCATCCGCCGCTGCCTGATTCTTTCCCAGACGGAAACGGTTGCGATCAGCATGCCGATAATCCAGGGCAGGACGGCAGCGTATTCCTTGACGCTGAGAAGCAAGGCGAGAACGCTCGTCATCAGACAGAGCATCTTCGCCATCCCGCCTTGCCCGGCCAGCGAAAGCAGAAACGGCAGGAACAGAACCAGGAGCGTGCCTGCAGTCGCGGCGGTCATGTCCGAAATCTCGTTTTGCGAATGCGCGATCAGAAGCCGCAGAGATTGACCGATCGCGGGCGCGGGCCGCGCCGGCTTTCGACGATCTGCTCGCCGGCATTGGTGGCGGAGCTGCCGTAGTAGCGGTGATGACCGCTCGTATCATGCCAATCGCCGGCCTGTGTCGAAGCGGGCGACCGGGCGGCATCGCTGATGATCGTGGCTGGCTTACGTTGCATGACCCTCTCCGTGAATGCTGCGCGGTTCCTGCGTTCTGCACATCAGTCGTGGAGTTCCCGCGGCGCGTTCAAGGGCGTGCGGATATATCGTATTTCCGGATTGTTTCGTGGCAGCATGCAACCGGGACACCGGCCGGGTCACCCGGCGGCCGAATCATCTTCCAATATGACCTGTCGGGAATTGACCGCGCGAAACGTCCTTGGACCAAGCCCGCCAGGTGATCGGGTCGGAACCGATCATCCAGGCTGTTATTCTGACGCGTTTTCTCCATGCGAACCGGCATCCACCCCGCTTCAAATGCGGGGCAGGCTTTCGGTCGAACCAAACGAGGTACCGATGCTCTACGCCATCCTGGCCTATCACGTGGAAGCCGAAGTCATGTCCTGGACACCAGAGGCGGATGCGGCGCTCATGACCGATCTGCAAGGGGTCCATGACCGGCTCAATCAGGAGGGCCGGCTCGGGCCGGCGGCACGTCTGGGGACGACCGGGAAGGCCCGCACCCTGCGAGGTCCGGGCGCCGGAACGGTGATCGATGGCCCGTTTGCCGAGACAAAGGAGCAGTTGCTGGGATTTTACGTCATCGACTGCGCCGGTGAGGAGGCCGCCGTTCAGGCCGCCCGCGACCTGCGCCGCGTCAATCCGTCAGCGGTCTACGAAATCCGCGCCCTCCTCCTCTATCTTCCCGGCGTGCCCTTCCCGGTCACCGAAGCCGCCGCCGAACCCGATCCGGGCTGACCGGAGGCCAGCCCTTAATTTGGTTGTGTCAGGCGGCCGAGAAAACCGTCGATTTCCCGGGCGACGATAATCGCGGACCGCTCGTCCATATGCGAGGCGTCGACCCATCGTAGTTCGGGCACATGGTAATCGATCTCAGGCCATTTTTCGCGATCGGGAAACGCCTTGTGCGCCAACGACCGCGCGGTTTGCGCAAAATGCGAATCGTTCAGATTCCCCGGATACGGCAATTCCACAAAATAGATCCGGCATCCCCTGCTTTCGAGCTTTGCGACCAGACCGCGCAGCGCCTCGGTGTTTGCAGCCATCTGCTGGTCGAGGCCGTGGCTGCCATATTCGACCTCGGTTTCATCGAGCGAGGACTTGATGTCGTAGCTCGACGGAGGTTGTCGCGGCAGCCGCGCAACATTGTCGCTCTCGGACTTATATTTCAGCCAATAATAAATGTAGGAAATGGCGACGCGATAGGGCCTGAACCAGCGAAATGGCGTGGCGTCGTTGCTGCCGAACATTTCGACCAGCGCGGGATCGAGCGGCCGGGAAAGGATATTGGTCTCGACCACGATGATCCGCGGCAGCGCCGGATAGCTCGCGATGATCGCAAGTCCCGTGATGGGAGAACCGCCCCCGATCGCGACATTGCGCAATCGGGTCTGGAAATACCCCTCGTACACCCTGGAGATCATCGAACTGCCGACCAGCGCCACCTCGGGCGTCGGCTCGAGCGCGTATCTGCTCAGCGCCGGAAAGCGCCTGTCGTCGTAAACGCGTTGGTAGAGTTGCGAGCAGTTCAGCAGTACCGGAACGATGCAGGCCAGCAACAGCAGCAACACAACGATCAGGGATGCCCGAAATTTTCCGGCACGGCGTGGGATCATCTGCGCGCGATCATGAAGGGACGATGGCTTCGCTGCGGCAGCATTGCTCGGTTGCCACACCAGTCCGTCTTCGCTCTCGCTGCGCTCAAGCTACGTTTCCAGTGGCTCGCCGAGCCGTAGCTCGCCGCAGCAAAGCCCGCCTTCGCCCTGTGGGCTCCGGCGCGGCAGCCACGCTCGCACGCGAGCGTAGGCTGGTGGGGGAAGAAGGACTCGAACCTTCGAAGTCATAAGACGGCTGATTTACAGTCAGCTCCCTTTGCCACTCGGGACACTCCCCCGTTTAACAGCATCGCAAACCCAACCGCTCGATTGGCGGCGGATGAGGCCATGGATGACGTTAATACCGTGAGCCGATGGCGGGCTCCCGGTCGGCCGGTTTATGCGGGAAGGGCCATGGCAAAGTCAACCAATGACGCATGCTAAATAGCCCCTCCAAATGCCCAAATTGCCATAATCCGGAACCCGTGACACAAGCTCACCCATGAGCGATCGCGACCGAAAACCGCCGTTCCGCCGTGGCGGCGGCAAACCCTTCGAAAAGGGCCGAAAATCGGCCGGCCGGCCGGCCTGGCGCGACCGAGGCGGGGGTTCGGACGGGCCGGTGATTCTCTATGGCTGGCACACGGTGGTGGCAGCCCTGGCCAATCCGCAGCGCGAGATCCGCAAGCTCCTGCTGACCGAAAATGCCGCCCGCCGCCTCACGGACGAGAAAATCGACACCCGCGTGCCGCCGGAAATCGTCCGGCCCAACGCCATCGACCAGCGGCTCGGCCCGGACGCCGTGCATCAGGGGCTGTTGGCCGAAGCCGATCCCCTGCCCTCGCCCGACATCGATGAGCTGACGCAGGAAGGCATCGTGCTGGTGCTCGACCAGATCACCGATCCGCACAATGTCGGTGCGATCATGCGCTCGGCCGCGGCGTTTGCGGTCAAGGCCATCGTCACCACGGCGCGGCACAGCCCGGAGGCCACCGGCGTGCTGGCGAAATCCGCGTCCGGCGCGCTGGAGCTGGTGCCGCTGGTCACGGTGCAAAATCTCGCGCGCGCGCTGAACGAATTGAACGACCGCGGATTCCTCACGGTCGGGCTCGACAGCGAAGGCAGCGATGATCTGGGCGCCGTCGCCCTGCGACAACCGCTGGCGCTGGTGCTCGGCGCCGAGGGCAAGGGCCTGCGGCAATTGACGCGCGAAACCTGCAGCGTGGTGGCGCGGCTCGACATGCCCGGCGAAATCAAGAGCCTGAACGTTTCGAACGCGGCCGTCCTGGCGCTCTATATCGGCGCCAGCCGGCTCGGCCTGATGGGCTGAATTAAAAGAACAACGCCCGCTCGCGTGACGCGAACGGGCGCTGAGTATTTTAATCTACGCTATCGACCAGTCGAAGCGCTCAGTAGTAGCGGCGCAGCACGTGATGGCCGTAGTGATAGGGCGCGTAGGCGTGATGCGGCGCGTAGCCGTAGTGATAGCGCGGCGCGTGGTAATAGCCGGTGTGATGCCACCGACGATAGTGGTGATGCGGGTGGTAGTAACCGGGGATCGCGCTCTCCTGATAGGTCGGCTGCGGAGCCCAGTTGCCCGGACCGGTATAGGTCGGGCCCTGGTTGACGTAGTAATATTGGTACACGGGATCGGCGAGCCGCTCATGGGCCCAGCCGCAGGGGTTGCAGCCCGAATAGCTGTAGGCCGGCGCCGGGGAAACATAGACCTCCGGCAGCCCGCAGGGGCTAAAGCCGCACGCCATTGCGGGCGCAGCAACCATCGCGGCGACTGCCGCAACCAATCCTGAAATCATCTGACGCATTATTCTCTCCTGTAAGTGTTTTCTTGTGGGCGTGGGTTTCTTCAAAGTCTTCCTGGGAAGTTACTACGGCATACCCCGATGTTTGCGGGGATGAACATTCGGTGGCGCGCCAAGGAGACCGTCGCCCTGCGGCGCATAGATGATCGCAGGCGGATTGACCGGCACATCGGACTGCGCAGGCAATGGCGCTGATTGTGCCGACCAGGATTGATGATAGCTCTCGGCCGGCTGCGGCAACCTGCGGCCTAGCGGCGGCTCGATCTCCAGACGGCCGTAACCCGGCAAATGGCCCGCGCTGGGATAATAGTGGCCGACATTCGGAACCGGATCGATGACGCGGCCACCATAGACGGTCGGCTGCACTTGCCAATTTTGACCAAGGCCCCATTCGCCTTCGACCACCGCATAGGATGCATCGACGCCGTTAATGATGACGGGCACGCCGGCGCGGCCTGGAATGACGATGTCGAAGCCGCCGCCGGCGAAAGCCGCCGACGTCGTCGCCAACAAAATTGCCAGTGTCACGCAAATGCGCATTGCTTGGAGTCCGGACCTCTCTGGCCGCAACCTAATCCAATGCGCGGACCCAAGGGTTAAAGCGTCCGACCAAACTGCCGGTAAGCCTAACGCGTAAGCATCCGCGTCTGTTCAATTGCGAGAGATTGCAATCAGTAATTGTTAACGCGGCCGGGCCGTTCGAGCGTATCCGCTTACGTAAACACCGTTTCGACGATCGTCGTGACGCCCATCGCAACGGTAACGAGGCCGACCGCGCCTTGCAGGCCGCGATTGGCAAACGTGAGCCAGCGCGCGGAGGCCGCAATCGGCACCGCGATCAGCGTCGACAGCGCGCCCATGCCGATCATCGAGCCGATCCCGAACAGCGCGACGTAGCCAAGTCCGATCGCGGGACTGGAGCCCTGCGATACCGCCAACACCAGCAGCGCGGCAGAGCCGGCCATGCCGTGCATCAACCCGACCAGCAGCGTGCGCCAGCGAAAACCATGCTCATGCGCGTGAGCAGCGCGCGCATGGGCTACGGCTTCGCCGGCGTGGCTGTGGGCGTGGAAATGGACCGTGCCATCGCCGTGGCCGTGCCGGTGAAAATGCACGCGGTCGCGCCAGAGCCGCCACAGCACATGCGCGCCGAGACCGACCAGCATGACCCCGACGGCGGTCTCCATCGGACGCGCCATCGCCTCGGGGATCGCGTGACCGAGCAGGATGGCGGCGCCGGCGAAGGCGAACAGCGTCAGCGTATGGCCGAGCCCCCAGGTCAGCCCGTGCTTGACGATATCACCGACGTCGGTGCGGCGCGCGGCAATGCTGGATACGGCGGCGATATGATCGGCCTCGAGCGCGTGCTGCATGCCCAGCAAAAACCCAAGCCCCAGAATTCCGAACATATGCCCCCTGCCCCATATGAGGTCGCATCAAACACCAGGTCGCAGCACTTGTCAGGTCAACACTTCATCGAACAGGCTTTGCATCGACGCCCATGAACGGCGGTCGGCCTGCGCATTGTAGAGCGCGCTGCGCAGCATCGATCCGTCGGAGGCGGGATTGGTGAAACCATGCAGCGTATTGCCGTAGCTGATGACCTGCCAGTCCCGCACGGCGGCTGCGCGCATCTCGTTCTCGAAATCGGCGACTTGATCGGGCGGCGCCAGGGGATCGTCCGCGCCGGTTAAGACCAGCACGCTCGCCCTCACCTTACCCGATACCGCCGGCATTTTCGTTGCCAGCACGCCATGGAAACTGACGACGGCCCTGAGATCGGCGCCCGCGCGCGCGAGTTCGAGTACCACCGAACCGCCGAAGCAAAATCCGATGGCCCCCAGTCGTCGCGCGTCGACTTGCGGCAACGCCGCCAGCGTTTCCAGCGCCGCACGGCCACGGGCGCGGAGTTTTTCCGGCTCGGCGCGGAGGCCGCCGACCAGGGTGGTGACTTCCTGCAGGTTCCGCGCCTGCCGCCGCTCGCCGAACATGTCGGCGGCGAGCGCGACATAGCCGAGGCCAGCGAGCCGGCGCGCGCGTTCCATGGCGAAATCGCCCAATCCCAGCCCCTCGTGAAACACCAGGATGCCCGGTTGCGGCTCAGCGCTATCATTCCAGGCGAGATAGCCGCGCAAATTGGCTTGTTCGCAGCGGTAATCGACGTCGCGCGTCTGCATGAAATCCATTGGTCCTTGAAATCGACGGTAACCGGAACTTCACACCGGTTTGAAGCGTACACAACCCGAAATCGGAACATCGGCCGGCGCCATCCGTTCTTCTCACCCTTCCCACTCCGGAGAAACCGCATGACGAAATTTCGAATTCTCGGCGCCGCCGCGATCCTCGCCTCCGCCCTGGCAAGCCCTGCCATGGCGCAGGAGGTGGTCACCAGCCCCGGCAAATGCGCGCAGTACTATCCGAACGCCAATTGCCAGAATTACGGACCGGGCAATCCCTACCGAGGCGCCTATCAGCGGCGTGCCTACCGGCACAACGGCACCTGGAACGACAGCTACAATCGCTGGAATGGCGACCGATGGAGCGAACGAGATACCGGCTTCTGGCCGGGCGATGTCGCAGCTGGCGTCGTCGGCGGGGCGGTCGGCACCGCGGCAGCCATCGCCACCGCACCGCTCGCGAGCGACGCCTATGCCCGGCAGAACGGTTTTATCTGCACCCCCGGTACCTACTTCCGCGGCGAAGACGGCCGCCGGCACCTCTGCCAGTAAGACTTTCGCGCTTTGAGGCAAAAAGGGCGGCTAAGGGCCGCCTTTTTTGTGCGCGATCATGGTGGAAGCGGGCTTCGAGGTTCTGGCTCTTTGCGGGCAAGTCTGATATTCGGGCCGCCGATCCCCTCAATTCGCCGGTTTAGCTCAGCGGTAGAGCAGCGGTTTTGTAAACCGAAGGTCGGGAGTTCAATCCTCTCAACCGGCACCAGCATTTATGCTGGTTTTCTGCACAAATGTAGCCCCAAATTTCCGGCACTTGGCAGCCAAATGGGCTACAGGGCTACATGGGGCTACATTCGGGCTAGGAGCCTGTCCGAATAGCGGCTGTTCAATTCTGAGCGAGTCTGATTCAACCTTGGGCTATGAGCAAGTATTTTCGCCCCTGGAATATCGATCAGACGCTGCTTCTGCCGCCGAATGTGCAGGACTTCGTGCCGAAAGGCCATGTCTCGCGGTTTATCGTTGAACTGGTGCGGGAGAGCCTCGATCTCAAGGAGATCACGGGCAGCTATGTGAGCGGGCTCGGGCAACCGCCGTTTGACCCGCGGATGATGGTGGCGCTTCTGCTGCACGGCTATGCGAGTGGGCTGTATTCGTCGCGGCGGATCGCGAAGGCCTGCCGCGAACGGAATGATTTTGTGATGATTGTGGCGCTCGATCCGCCGGATTTTCGCACGATCAGCGACTTCCGCAAGCGGCATTTGAAGGCGCTCGGCGCGCTGTTTCTGCAGGTTCTGAAGTTGTGCGAGACGGCAGGGTTGGTCAAACTCGGCCATGTCGCGCTTGATGGCACGAAGATCAAAGCGAACGCGTCGAAACATAAAGCGATGAGTTATGAGCGCATGAAGAAACGCGAGGCGGAATTGAAAGCCGAGGTCGCTCGCATGCTGGCGGCCGCCGAGGCGGCGGATGCCGAGGAAGACGAGACTTTCGGTAAGGACAAGCGCGGCGACGAGCTGCCGGATTGGGCTGGCGACAAGGAGAAGCGGCTGGCGAAGATCCAGCAGGCGATGGCGGCGCTGGAGGCGGATGCCAAGCTGGCGGCGGAGGAAGAGCGTCGCATCGAGGTCGAAAAGGAACAGCAGCGCCAAGTCGAAGGCCGCAAGAAGCCGGGCAAACCGGCGGCGCCGGCATCGGACCAACCTGATCCCAAGTCGCAACGCAACTTCACCGATCCGGAAAGCCGCATCATGAAGTCGAAGGATGGCTTCGTTCAGGCCTATAATGCCCAGGCCGCCGTCGACGCAGGCGCCCAGATCATTGTCGCGCACGAACTGACGCAGTGCGGCAACGATCAGGGCCAGCTGGTGCCCCTGATCGAGGCCATCGAGAACAATCTCGGCCGCAAGCCGGAGCAGGCCTCGGCGGACTCCGGCTACTGCAGCGAATCCAATCTCGAAGCGCTCGAAGCACACGGCGTTGACGGCTATGTCGCGCCCGGACGCGCCAAGCACCCGACAGCAGCGAACGGAAAAATCGGCGGACCGCTGACCCAACGGATGCGAAAGAAGATCGACGACGGCGGCTTCGAAACACCCTACCGATTGAGAAAGCAAGTAGTGGAACCGGTGTTCGGACAGATCAAACAGGCGCGCGGCTTCCGCCAGTTCCTGTTGCGGGGCGTAGAGAAAGTGCGGGCCGAATGGGCCATCATCTGCACCACCCACAACCTCCTGAAGCTGTTCACCCTCGCAAACGCAGCCTCAGCCGGCTAACCTGCAACAATGCCCATCGCAACGCCTATCTGGACGGGCTCCTAGGTAAGCCTTCAGCATGGAGTAGTCCCACGGAGCGACCGACCAGTTTATCGGTCATGCTGTGACCTGCGCCGAGTTTCCAGCGCAGGGACCTTAAATGATTCACTGACGACCGCGAGCCGAGTCGTAAACGAATTCTGAATTTTCAAGCAAATTATTCGCGGGACTCGCGGCGTAGAATCGCCGGATGTTTCTCTCTATGAGAACGCCACCAAGTTCGAACCGCCCTCAAACGCTGGTCGCAGTGACTTTGGCGCTGTTCGCAGCCTCTTCGGTCAATTTGCTGATCTTTTGCTTCGTGAGTTAGTCGGCCTCTCGTGATGTGATCGTGTCATGCGAGCAATCTTGCCCCTGGGCGATCATCTCCTACACCGCTAGGATTTCGCAGAAGCTCCGCTTTCGCGCAGGCGTTTCCTCGCAAGCACGACGGCAGGCGTTGCGAGCGCTCTCCTTACAACGCAGGCGACAGCCGATACGCTTGCCGACGTGCCGCCGCGCGAGGTGGGTGCCGATCTCTCGGGGCATCGTCGGTTTACGGCCCTGCCGTCACTGCGACGGTTATTTCCTGCCGCCGATCCGAGGGCTGTCGGACGCGATTTGTCGATTGAGACGGATCGGAAAGCCGTGGGCCGGCCGCAACGGCTCGCCGTTCTGGCCGTATGCGATGAAGGCCTCGTCCATGATCTCCTCGGTGAGCGGAATACTCGGATCAACGCCGGCTGCGTCGGCGCCTTCCGCCAGCATCCAGGTGGATCGGCGGTCCTTCCCGACGAGATCGATGAGAAAGGGAAGCGGAACGCCGGTCCACTCATTGGTGCTCACAAGACCGTGACATTGGGGTCCGCCTTTTTCCAGTTTTCCCAGCCATTACCGGTGCATTCGATGAAGACCGTGCGGGTGATCGAGGGCAAACGCAAGCGCAAGGACGACTGAGATGTCCGAGGTCACCTACTACGTCGCCCTGCCCTTCGTCGTTGCCGACGACGGCGTCGCCGCTGGCGAGGCGACCGAATGCTTCAACCTGAACGCGGCCGTGATGAAGGCGGAGGCGCTTTCGCGCAAACCCGGCGTCGTCGGCGTGGTGGCATTCAGCCGGACGGGAGATCCCGCGACCGGCGATTTCGGCGACGCCAAGGTGATCCGCAAGTTCGGCGACGTGCCCGAGGACCTGAGCGCGTTCTGAATCCGTTCGGTTCAGCCTTTCAAGTCGAATTCGGTGCGCAGCCTGTCCGCGATCGCTTCGATCATCTCGGAGCGCCCCGCATCTTGCGGTCCCTCCGTCATGATCCCGACCTTCCAGGTATCCTCAAAGGGCACGACCGAGATGGCAAGATCTGTCGGCAACTCGCTGATGTCTTCCATCTCCAGCCTGATCGCGGCCTCGAGCTCTTCGCGCGTTTTTGCTGGCTTCTTCAAGCTTGTCTTTCGCCCCGCGGGACAGATCCCTTGTTGTCCGCGCGGGCTTTGGAAGGTGGCAATCCACCATGAGCGCAGCCCCGCGTTTGGGGGGCTTTTCGGGGCTTGGGGGCGGAGCTACGCAGGCCGCGCAATGGTCGCGGCCCGTTTAATCAACTCCTCCGCGCCGCGGCCGTTCCGATGAACAAGCCGCCCTTTGAAAATCTCGTCCTGACTCGCGCATTTTGCCGACAGCCGGCGCAGTTTGGGTATGATGGCCTCTGGGCAAGGGTGTCATGGGCAGACCGACCAACGACCGACCGATGTGTCCTGTGTGCAAACACAGGATGGCCCTGGCGCGGATTTCTCCCGGCGAGCGCGGGTTCGAGGAGCGGACGTTCGAGTGCTCCACCTGCGGCCGGACGGAGACGATCTCGATCGCCGTGGATCCCATGAAGTCTGATGCCGTGGGCTGGCTCGCCGGCGAGCTCAAGCCGCCGCGCTGACGCGCGGGCTTGGTCCGGAGTTGGCTAGTGGCGGCGCTGCGGGCCGTCCTCGACGATCACCTGGCTGACGTCCGGCTCATCGACGCCGTCGGTCTCGTTGCACTTGCAGGGCACGCCAGCCCCGCACACGCACCCGAGTTGGGCATCCCACGGTTTGTCCGGATGGTTCTCGCAGACCCAGCCGACGCCTTTGCAGATCGGACACTTCGGGTTCATGCCTTCGACAGCCCCTTGAACGAGCTGGCCCGCAGCAGCCCCTCGGCCGTGATGTCGCGGTACTCGATTTCGGCGACGAACTTTGGTTCGGTCCAGGTGGCCCTGAGAGCCTTGATCGGCTTCGTCAGCTTCGATTTCGGGCTGACGACGGTGTCGAGTTGCTTCCGGATCCGGCTCGAAACGGTGCGCGACCAGCCGGTGCCGACCTTGCCCATGTAGACCAAATCCTTTCCCTGCTTCCGGCCGAGGTGCAGCGCGGCCACGCCCGTGGGGTCCTTGACGAACCCCACGACCGGAAACTTCGCCCGCTGCACGCACTTGATCTTGACCCACGCATCGCTGCGGTCAGATCGGTAGGGCGCGTCGCGTTTTTTCGAGATGATGCCCTCGTATCCCAGCTTGGACGCATGTTCGAACAGGCGCGCCCCGTCGCCCTCGAGATGGTCGGCGTACATCACGGGGCCTGCCAATCCCGTCTCGTCGAACAGTCCCTTCAGGATGCGCTTGCGCTCGATCAGGGGCGCGCCCCGCAGGTCGAAGCCTTCGAGGAAGAGAAGATCGAAGGCGAGGAAGGTCAGCGCTCCCTGCTGCCCGCCGGCGAGCGCGGCCTGGAGCTCGGAGAAGTTGGTCCGGCCGTCCTTCACCACGACCACCTCGCCGTCGAAGATCGCGCGCTCGACCGGGATGTCGAATGAGCGGGCGATCGCGGAAAAGCGCTTCGTCCAGTCCAATCCGTTCCGGGTGTAGACCGTCACCCTGCCCTTGTTCAGGTGGATCTGAAGGCGGTAGCCGTCGTACTTGATTTCGTGGAGCCAGCCGTCGCCGGCGGGGGCCTTCGACCTCAGCGTCGCCAGCTGGGGCGGGACGAATCCCGGCATCTCCGAGGGCCGTGAGCCCTCGATCGTCCGCGCCAGGAACCGGGTCTGGGTACGCTTGGCCAACTACGCAACTCACAAAAAGCCCGCCGCGGCCGGAGGGCGACGACGGGCAGTCTACTTCGTATATCCCACGATTTGGTAGCCCGCAGGATCGTTCGTTCCGACGGCATGCACCGGACAAGCTTCTAAGGCCGGCGCTCTCTTAAGCCGCGCGTCCCAAGGCAGCTTGGGTACCTTCAGCGCGAAAGCACCATCGCCCAGCAGCGCTTGGGTGAGCAGCATGACGGCCCAGACGAAAGGCATTTCCCATCCACCCTCGACGAACCAGAAGCTCTTGCGAACCATCCAGAAGTGGGTGGCTCCCATCATCATCGGCAAAGTGTAGATACTCACCCAGCGAGTGTAGACGCCGAGCAACAGCAGAACGGCTGACGCAAATTCCGCGCTCAAGGCGTAGGCGAGAACCCATTCCGGATATCCGGCCTTCAGAAGCCCATTCCACCAGACGCCGATGGGCTTGAGGACGAACTTGCCGTACAGGGCAGCGATGAACAGTCCGGCAATCGTCACGCGTAGTAGCAATGCAGCATAAGGCGCAATCCTTTGGTCAATCATCGGTCGCTCCTTGAAATGATTTGAAGCAGCGTGAGTTTGTCGCGTTGCCGTAAATTTGCAACCGGCCGGAAGCGCTCATGGGCGGGAATCTTTTGGACCGCTGCAAAAAGTGCGGCGGCAAGGGCCGGATCCCCGAACCTCGGAGACGCGCCGCTCTGCACGGGTTGGATCCCGCTCGCCGGGTCGTCCGGCATATCGTCTTCGGTCAGTTTCATCTCGAGCCGCAGGCTGACCAGCCTGGCGCTGCGGTAGCGGAATTTCGAGCCCCGCATCAGGGCAAACTTGAACCGGCCGGCGATCAGCTTCTGCAGGATCGGCGATAGCGCGTCCGCCGGGATCCCGACGTGTCCGTCGATCCTGTCGGGGTAGGCCTCAAGCCCACCCAGCGCGATGGGCTTGAAATCCTTTCGGTGCTCCTCGCTCATGTCGAACGACGGCAGCAGCGAGACCTCGACCTGATCGGTCTTCAACCCCTTCGGCCACAGCATCCTGCCGGTGACCTTGAGGTGCCTGAATTCGTTGTAGGGGTCCGCCTCGCGCCACAGCGTGTTGAGGGACAGCGAGTAGCCCCAGTCCCAGCCGTCGATCTCGACCACGTAGTCGACCAACACCTCGCGTGGGGTGCGGCCGCGCTTCTTCCTGGCTGACTTCGGCTTCGGCTCGGCTGTCATGCGCGTGGTCCGCGCTTCCCTATCCGGCGCCAGGCTATCCGAGTCGGACCATGGCGTCGAAGCCGGCTACGACGAGCCCAAGCGCTGGTCGCGGTCGAAGGCCATCGATGGGCGATCGAGGACAGCTTTGAAACCGCGAAAAACGAGTTCGGGCTCGATCACAACGAGAGCAGATCCTGGCATGGCTGGCACCGTCATGTGTCCTTGGTGATGCTCGCCTTCACCATGATGGCCGCGATCCGACATCGCGCTAATCTGCCACCGCCAAAAAAAACGAAACGGCGCCCCCCGGCAAAAGCCAAAACATAACCGCACCGCCACTGATCCGTTGGTCAATCCAGGAAATCCGCCGCATTGCCATCAGACTTGCTCGAAAGCGTATTCAACCCGCACGCATCATCGCATGGTCTTTCTGGCGCAGAGCTCACCAGGCTGCCGCTCAACGCGCTCACTTCAAATCAAAAAGACAACTGTAATGCTAGTCCGGTCGGGGTGACCTAAGGCCAAAGCACGAAATCGCTGCGCGATAGCCCGCTGCGCGGGTAGCCCAACCGTGAGTGCGGTAACCGGAGGCAAGATCGTCAAAACACAAATTCGCTGCACGCTAGTTCGTCCGTTGAGGCGATGCGGCTTGTCTGCGAGCATGGTGGTCGCGGATAGAACGGTCCGCAATTCCGCGCCCGAGATGCAGAAGGCTATATCTGCATCGTCAAGAATTTGAATAACGAACACCGTGCAATCGGAGAAGCAGTGATCATCTTGACGAGTAGGTGCCGTCGCGGGGTTGGTAGGAATTGAGTGTGGCGTAGTCTCCGGGGTGATCAACCTCGAATCATCCGGCGTTGAAGCGTCGGACTGGAGACCACGCCATGACGAGCACTACCACGAAGCCTGATTCTTTGCAGCCTGCGGCCGATATGGCCGGCGATCTTTTCGACAATTGGTTTGATCCGCTTGAGGCCGAAGTGCGGGCTCGATCGCGTGAGTTCATCGAAGAACTGCTCCGCGGCGAGCTCGAGGCGGCACTTTCGCGGCCACGTTACGGGCGCATCCCGATGTCCGGCAACGAAGGAAGAGCGAGCGTTGCGGGCCACCGCCACGGCAGCCGGACGCGATCGCTGACCGGCACGTTCGGACCGATCGAGATCGCGGTGCCGCGCGCCCGTCTGACCACTGCCGATGGCAAGACGACCGAATGGAAGAGCCAGACGCTGCGGGCCTATCAGCGGCGCACACTGGCCGCCGACGCGCTGATCGCGAGCACGTATCTCGCTGGCACCAACACGCGGCGGGTGCGTCGCGCGCTCGCGGCCTTGTTCGGCGGGACGGTCGGCAAGGACACGGTGAGCCGGACCTGGCGCAAGGTGAAGAGCGACTGGGACGCCTGGCACACCCGCTCGCTGACTGGAGAGCCGATCGTGCGCCTGATCCTCGACGGCACCGTGGTGCGCGTGCGGCTCGACCGCAAGGCGACCTCCATCTCGCTGCTGGTCGTTCTCGGCGTGCGCGAGGACGGCCAGAAGGTGCTGCTCGCGATCAAGAGCATGGGCGGCGAGAGCGCCGAGGCCTGGCGCACTGTCCTTGCTGACCTCATCAATCGCGGGCTGCGGCGTCCGGAATTCCTCATCGTCGATGGCGCGCCGGGGCTCGACAAGGCCATCGCCTCCGTCTGGGACGGCGTGCCGGTCCAGCGCTGCACGGTCCACAAGCACAGGAACCTGTTCGCACATGCCCCAGAGCGGCTGCATGACGAGATCACCGCTGATTACAACGACATGATCTACGCGACGACGCCTGAGGAGATCGAAGCGCGCCGCAAAGCCTTCATCCGCAAATGGAGGCTCAAGCATCGCGCCGTCGCCGACAGCCTGGAGGAGGCAGGAGAACGCTTGTTCACCTTCACGCGCCTGCCGCCGAGCCAATGGCGCAGCGTGCGCACCACCAATGCAATCGAGCGGCTGCACGAAGAGTTCAAGCGAAGAATCAAGACGCAAACCGTGCTGCCGTCAGCAGACACCGCAGCCATGTTGTTCTGGGCGCTGCTCGCCTCTGGACAGATCAACATGCGCAAGGTCGATGGATGGCAGACGCTCGCCGTAAAGCCTGGCAATCAGCCGATTGACCTCGCAGCCTGAAACGATACCCTCATGTTCCCGGAGAATGCGCCACGCCCAATTCCAACCATTTCTCCGACGGCACCGACGAGTACAGTTTCGGTTGGACAAAATTGAGGTTTGTTGCAGTCTTCAAAAATTGGTTCGCCCTATGATGCTCCATGGCTGTCGCAAGGCTGATCGCGCAGAAGTTGTCGAACGTGACCTTTTTACAACGCCTAACTCTTTGAAATCACATAAGAGGCAAAAGGAGCTTTCCCCACTTGTGCAACACTCGTGCCATAACGCCAAAGTTGTGCATCCCTTCGAGGCCAGTACACCCTTCGAAAAATTACCCGGCTGTCCCTGTCGGAAACCTAATCCGGCTGGTACGGGAGGCCGAATCGCGCAATGCTTCTGTCTCATGAGAGAAGCTTGCAGCCTGGTCTGGTCGGTGCTGGTCTTATTGTTCCGGTCGCGGGCCTCGTTGGAAGCTGAGATCCTGATCCTTCGTCATCAACTTAACATCCAGCGACGGCATCTGCCGAAGAGAGTGGCCTTCAGTGCCATGGATCGCCTGATCTTTGTTGGGCTGTATCGTTTGGTGCCAAATACCATCAAGGCGCTGACGCTTGTGAAGCCGGATACCGTCATCCGTTGGCACCGTGCCGGTTTCAGATCGTATTGGCGCTGGAAATCGCGGCACCGCTGCGGCCGACCAACGGTACCGTTGGAAATTCGCCGGCTGATCCGCGCGATGAGCATCGCCAACCCGCTGTGGGGAGCGCCGAGAATCCATGGAGAGCTTCTCAAGCTCGGCATCGAGATCGGCCAGACCAGCGTCGCCAAGTATATGGCGCGGAGGAGGGGCCCTCCCTCGCAGGGATGGAAGACGTTCCTTCGCAACCATGCGGATGGCATTGTCGCAATGGACCTCTTCGTCGTGCCGACCATCTCGTTCCGGCTGCTCTATGGTTTGCTGATCATGGGCCATGGCCGGCGGCAGATCCTGTGGTTTGGGGTGACCGCGCACCCGACGGCCGAATGGATCGCCAATCAGTTCACTGAAGCCTGTGGCTGGGAGCAAATCCCTCGTTACTTGATCAGGGACCGCGATCGAGCTTATGGCGAGATCTTTGTCCGCCGGGTTCGGTCGATCGGCATTCGAGACCGCCCGACGTCTTTCCGCTCACCTTGGCAAAATGCCTGCGCAGAACGGTTGATCGGTTCAATCCGGAGGGAATGCATCGATCATGTCGCAGTCTTCGGCGAACGCCATCTGCGCCACGTTCTGCTGTCGTACAAAGATTACTACAACGCCACGCGCACTCATTTGTCATTGAACAAGGATGCCCCGGTCCCTCGCGGCGTTGAGTGGGCCGGGAATATCGTCTGCCGCCCGATCCTGGGCGGACTGCACCATCAATATGGCCGGATGTGATTTACGGTAGGCACCGGGCTGCCCACTACTGCTGACGAACAATTTCCGCTTCGCTCTCGTCGCCGAAACGTGAATTAGCGACTTCTCGCCGGCTATCAGCGATCTGCGAATTGCCGCGTCAGGCGCCAAACTCAAAAGGGCCTTCGGGGGAACAACATCCTCATTGATCCGAACCAAGGCCACCGCAGAAAACTCAAGGCCTTTTGAGCGGTGCATGGTCGACAGCCGAATGCCTGATTTCGCCCTGTTATCGGCCTCGCCAGGTGCGATCTGTACCGTCTTGTATCCCTTCTGCTTCAAGGCCTCGCCGATTTCCTTCAGGATAGGGTTCGTTCGCGAGAGGACACAGATGTCGGACTCGTCGATCCCGTCATCCTTACAGTTCTCAATCCATTCAGTGAGCGCATTCATTTCCCCCGCGGTGGTCTTCGCGATAAGAACCTCGGGCACCGGCCCATGGAACAGGCTGCGGTACCCGCGGAGATCGTCGGACGATTCGTCGAGGTCGTCGACGGTCACACCTTCCATCACCGCGACAGCCCATCGACGGATTTCGTCAGAGGTGCGGTAGCAAACCTTCAGTTTTTTGCTCCTTCCCCGCACGTCGATGCCGCACTTCGTCATAGATGCTTTGCGCCCATAGATGCGCTGATGCGCATCACCGACAACGAAGAGACTATCGGGTGCAGCCTTGCCTCCGCCTCCGTCCGCCTTCGGCGCGATCGCCGCGATCAGCTTGAAAGCTTCGGCACCAAGGTCCTGCGCTTCGTCGACGACGACGGCGCGATAGGGCAGGAGCGCCGGCTTTGCCGCCAAAATCTCTCTCGCTGCCCGGTAGGCGTCCTCGGGCTCCGACAGGTTTTCCTGATCGAGCCGCGCTCTGTATGCAGCAAAAATCGCCCAGATCCCTGGAGGTATAAGTGCAGCAATGAGCGTCCGCTCGTTCTTGGGCGGCAACATATTCCGGAACGCGATTCGAAAGACGCTGGTATGTCGCTTTTGCGGCGCCCAGGACAGCGCTGGAAGACGCGCGTCATATGCTTCCTTGCTCACCAAGCGCTGATAGTTGGTCCTGGGAGTGTAGTTCGTCGAAATTAGGTCGTGTTCGATGATCGCGGCGCGATCTTCATCAGCTTCTGGCGTCTTGTAATACGGATTTCCGATATAAAAAGCAGGACCTGTAATTACCCCTATTACACCCCTTGCTTCAGAAGTGCCTGTGCCGCAGGGCTGGGAGGGCCGTCGCGCGGGGCCGCGTCCGCAGATCGTACGCCACCAGTCCCACCCCCGCCCCCCGCCGAGGCAAAAAAAGGCCGCCGGCAGGGGCCGGCGGCGCAAACTGGTCGAGCAGGAGGCTAGGCCGCGACACCCAGCAGATCGTCCATGATGGCGTGGCCGATCACCTGGACGACGCGGGCGTCGCTGTGGTCGTAGCGGCGTCTCAGCATGTCGAGCGAGATGCCGCAGATCGCCGAGATCACCGTTGCCGACTGCCCCTTCTCGATCATTCTGGTGATGCAGGTGTGTCGCAGCGTGTGGATGTCATTTCCGTTGGCTCCGTACGGTTTCAGATGCCGGACGTATAACGGCCCAAGGTTTCGCGGGGGTCTCATGCCAAAGAAAATCTGAAACTACCTCAGGGGTCTTCTTTCGGAGACACTGACGCCCCAAGTCCGTGCTTTTCGTGCGACGTCTCCTGGGGAGCATGTCTTCCCTGGATACCGAACGACCGAAGCCCATCGACAGGGCGTGATCTCGGTAGACGAGGTCATCAAAGGATCGGTCTCAGAAAAATCTCTCGCGATCGACGTTCAGCGGTGCACTTGTCTCAACGTGGGTGACACGGGCATTCTTTCTGGCCATGTCGCTCCAAGCCAAGCATCTGGACCCGAAGAGCGTACTCTACCTCCGTCGTTCGTTGGGACCTCGGCGCGATCCGAATTGATGTCCGTTCCACCCTCGACAGCAGACATTGTCAGGCCGGCCCCGCATGTCCATTTCGTGCCATGAACAGACATGCCGCTTGCGCCGGACAACCCAACCGACGACCCACGCAGAGGCACGTCGAGGCCTACCCAGAAGCGCAGGGCCGCGCCGTAACTCGTCTAGCTCACATAGGAGGTTTTGATTGAGAGAGCCGTCAGCTTTAGGCCATACTGAAATTCATCTGTCCTCAATTTCAAATGAAGCGCTGCGTTATCGGCAACTGGGAGCTAAAGCGAATGAATCGGCGAGAGTTAATCACCCTCGGCATGGCAGCTCTTGCCTGGCCAAGCTGCGCAAACGCCCAAGTTCCCGGGAGGATTCCCAAAATCGGCATGCTTTGGCACGCAGGCAGTGCTGAAGAGGAAGGAGCGTACTTCACGTCACTTATCGAAGGCTTCAATGCCTTGGCATACGTTGAGGGGCAAACAATCCTGTTCGAGCACCGATATGCTCATGAGCAATACGATCGGTTCCCGGCCCTCGCCCAGGAGCTTGTCGGTCTGAAAGTGGATGTCATCATGGCTTCCATTCTGCCCGCCGCGCGTGCGGCCAAGCAGGCGACCAACACGATTCCGGTTGTCTTCGTAATCGTATCCGATCCAGTCGGCACCGGGCTCGCCAAGAGTTTGGCGCACCCGGGCGGCAACCTGACCGGTATGTCGAACATCTCTGAGGATCTGACCACCAAGAGGGTTCAGACTTTTAAGGATACTGTGCCACATCTAAAAAGGCTGGGCTTGATCGTGCATCCCGGAGGCCAGAGCCCACAACGGGTCTTCGACGAGTACCGCGCCGCCGCGGCTCTCCTCGGCATCGAAACAGTCGTGCTCGAAGCGCACACGCCGGCCGAAATCGATGTTGCTATGGAGAGCGCAAGCACCCGAAGCCTCGACGCCGTCGCGTCAGCCCCCGATTCAATGATCTTCAACTCACGAGGACGGCTCGCTGACTTGGCGCTCAAAAGTCGCCTGCCGTACATGGGAAGCAATCTCGACGAAGCGACAGCGGGCGCACTCCTCGCTTATGGCCCTAGCCACGCCGATATTTTTCGGCGCTCTGCAGCGGTCGTCGACAAGATTCTAAAAGGGGAAAAACCGCAAGACATCCCGATCCAGCAACCCGTGACCTTCAATCTGCGGATTAACCTTCAGACGGCGAAAAAGCTCGGACTCAATATCCCGCCGCTCCTCCTTGCCCGCGCTGACGAGGTGATCGAATAAGGAGGCGCGACGTCTGCTAATGGGATGGTCCGGCCGTGCTCCTGCCCCGCCAGCAAGCGAAGCTGGCAAGGGGCGCCAAAGACAAGGAGCACGCCATGTCTCAGATACCCAATACCGCGATCGCCGTGATCGGCATCGATATCGGCAAGAACTCGTTCCACGTCGTGGGCCACGATGCGCGCGGCGCCATCGTGCTGCGGCAAAAGTGGTCGCGTGGCCAAGTGGAAGCGCGGCTCGCCAATATACCACCTTGCCTGATCGGCATGGAAGCTTGCGTCGGCGCGCATCACCTGAGCCGCAAACTCGCATCGCTTGGTCACGATGCCAGGTTGATGCCGGCCAAATATGTCCGCCCCTATAGCAAGGGACAGAAGAACGACTTCAATGATGCCGAAGCGATTGCCGAAGCCGTGCAGCGCCCGACGATGAAGTTCGTGGCGACCAAGACCGCGGAGCAACTTGATCTGCAGGCGCTGCATCGGGTGCGCGAGCGGCTGGTCTCGCAACGCACCGGTATCATCAATCAGATTCGCGCCTTCATGCTGGAACGCGGGATCGCCGCGCGCCAGGGTATCGGCTTCCTGCGCAAGGAGCTGCCCACCATCCTTGCGACGCGCACCGATGCCCTGTCGCCCCGCATGTTGCGTGTCATCGAGGAGTTGGCAGGCGACTGGCGCCGGCTGGACCAGCGCATCGATGGCCTCTCCGGCGAGATCGAAGCCCTGGCCCGTCAGGATCAGGCATGTTCGCGCCTGATGACGGTGCCCGGCATCGGGCCGATCATTTCGAGCGCCATGGTGGCCGCGATCGGCACTGGAGACGTATTCTCCAAAGGCCGCGACTTCGGCGCCTGGCTCGGACTGGTGCCCAAGCAGATCTCGACGGGAGACCGCACGATCCTCGGCAAAATCTCCAGGCGCGGCAATCGCTACCTGCGCGTTCTGTTCGTGCAGGCGGCATGGGTTGTGCTGGTCAGGATAAAGGACTGGGAACGTTACGGGCTCAAATCCTGGATCGAAGCCGCCAAGAGGCGGTTGCACCACAACGTGCTCGCGATCGCGCTCGCCAACAAGCTTGCCCGGATCGCCTGGGCGGTGCTGGCCAAAGGACGCGCCTTCGAGCTGACGAGGACCGATGATGCAAGCGTCCGATCTGCTTGATCCTCGCGCCGTGCTCGGCGCGGTCAAGGCGCAGCCTGGCAACGCCGGCGCCCGCCGCAAGCCAAGCGCGACGGCCGGCCTTGACCGCCCCTGCGCGCGACGCGATCGACGTTCTGCGGGCCGGGACGAAGGAACGGCCCTTGGCTCGAACAAAGGAACTGCGCGACATGAGGAGCAAGCGATGACGTAACCCTATCAACAGTTTCCAGCCGAGGTCTGCGAGAGGATGAGACGAGATGGGAGGATCGGTCTTCCGAGCGCGTGCGAACACTGGTGACCCAAATGGCCCAATCGAGGCCTGTCCGTTAATGAGAACGCACGCGCGCTGATATCCATGATGGCCCGGAGCACCACATGCTCCAATCAGAGGCCGGATACATTGATGCAAGACCGCCGCCGCCAATTCGACGAAATCTTCTTGCAACGCGCGGCCGGACCATACATTGGGTCAAATCGCGCCGCCTTGCCCCTCAACCGGCCACGACCGGTCTACCCCAATCAACGGACATCAACCGACCGGTCCGGCTGGTCCGTTTCGTGCCGATATTGTTGCAAAAGTCTTTTTGCTGTGACGAACGAAAATTTCTAGAGCCGGTGGTGCATTTTACCCACGGCGACGTGAGGGACCATATCGTTTCATCCAAAATCGATCACGGGTCTCCGGCGTGGAGCTAAAGAGCGACGCAGCCGCAGAGAAGCCCAAAGATCAACTTCGCGAGATTTTTGGGGTTGTTCGATTTTCGACTTTTGCAACAATATCTGCCATGAACAGACATTTCACCAACGCGCGCCTTGCCTGGTCCTCTCAACCGGAGCCAGCGAGTCCCGGCCTCGTTCAGTGCGGCATCGATGCCCTAGTCCGGCAGACCCGCAGTCCGGAGGGCGCCCAGAAATTTTTCGCGATATTCCGGAGACCGGATCAGGAAAATCGCGGCCGCGCCCGACATCCGGAAGGAGGGATCGAACTCCAGCAGACGCCGGGCGGCCTCCCTGGCCTCCGGCAGATCTCCGAGAGCTACGCTGTTCACGATGTAGGATGCGAAGGGCTGAAGGTGCGGTCGAATCTGAATGGCCTCCCTGGCAAGCTCGCGCCCCTCCTCGAAACGGCCCTGGAACCAATGGCAGTGCGCAACGCCGGCCACGAAGAAAGGCTTGAGCGGATCGAGAGGGCTTAGCCGCATCACCTTCTCGAAGCTTTCGATCCCCCGCTCCGCGTCAGCCCGCATGACCGAAACCCAGCACCTTGCGAGCCATGCAACGGACAAGTTCGGATTCAGGGCAATCGCCTGCTCTACCAGCGACGCCCCGCGGTCGTATTCGAGGCCGAGGTAGGTGAGGGCTTGGGCGGAGCGGGCCAGCACGAAGGCGTCCTGATTAGCGAGTTTCAGGGCGGCATTGGCAAGCGCGACGGCATCGGCGCGCATGCCCGGGTCCGCTATCGCACCGTGCTGAGCTTGATCCACGAGGTAGGTGTAAGCCGCCATCGCGTAGGCAGCGGCGTATCGCGGATCCTGCTCGATCGCCCGCTTGAACAGGCGCCTGGCCTCGGCGCCTTGCCCGCGACTAGCCAGCGCCATTCCCTGCAGATACGAATCGTAGCTGTCCGGTACGTTCGTAGGATTTTGCCGGACCCGCTCGATCTCTGCCAGTTCTATCTTCGGCGCGATCGAGGATACCACGCTCGCCGTTATCCGGTCCTGAAGCTCGAAGACGTCGGTCAATTCACCGTCGATCCTGTCCGCCCAAAGATGGGCGCCGCTCGACGCATCGATCAACTGACCGGTGATGCGCACCCGGCCACCGGCCTTCCGGACGCTTCCTTCCAGCACGTAGCGCACGCCGAGCTCGCGGCCGACCCTTTTGATGTCGACCGCCTTTCCCTTGTAGGTGAAGCTCGAATTGCGGGCGATCACGAACAGCGAATTGAAGCGCGACAGCGCAGTGATGATGTCTTCCACCATGCCGTCGGCGAAATACTCCTGCTCGGGATCGCCGGACATATTCTGGAACGGCAGCACCGCGATGGAAGGCTTGTCGGGTAAAGCCAGAACCGCTGGTGCAGCTATGCCCGAACCGCATTGTGCCGTGGACGAAGCTTGATTGGTCAATCGAACGCGCCAAGCCCGCATCGGATCGGCAATGTTCTTGAGGTTCTGTGGCCCGAGGTCGTCACATGCGATGTCGACCTTGCCCCGGATCTGCCGATAGGTGTCATCCGAAATGCAAACCCCGCCGTGTTCGGCAATACCCTCAAGGCGGGCAGCAATGTTGACGCCATCGCCGAAAATGTCGTTGTCATCGAAAATGATGTCACCAACGTGAATGCCGATGCGAAATTCGATCCGTTGATCCTGCGGCACGGCGGCATTCTGCTCGGCCATGCTGCGCTGGACTTCAATCGCACTGCGCACCGCATCGACGGCGCTGGCAAACTCGACCAGCATACCGTCGCCGGTCGTCTTAACGATCCGGCCTCGATGGGAGGTTATAGCCGGGTCAACTAGGATTTTTCTGACAGCCTTTAGCCGCGCCAACGTGTCTTCCTCGTTGGCCCCCATCAGTCGGCTGTACCCAGCGACATCCGCCGCCAGCACCGCGGCCAATCGCCGGTCCACACGCTCGGTCGCCAAAGAAACGCCCCCTAGATGATCCGCAAATTCAACCACACAATCAAAGCACGGGGGCTAATCTTGGGCTAGGGGCAAACTTCCGAGATGGGTCAAGAGCTGACTTCGGCGCGGCCCGGTTCGAGGTCCGCTTTACCCCGAAAAGCCGACATCATCAGCGCGTCCAATGATGTCCGTTTGGTGCCAAAAGCGGAAGTGACAGCGCTATTCGATGACCTCGTCGGCTACCGCGAGAAGCATGGCCGGGATTTCCAGACCAAGGCTCCTCGCGGTTTTGCGGTTAATTGCCAACTCCAGTTTGGTTGACTGAATGACCGGAAGTTCGGCTGGGCTCGAGCCCCTGAGAATCCGACCGATGTAAACGCCACCTTGCCGCCAGGCGTCGGAATTGTTTGCTCCGTAGCAAAGCAGTCCGCCAGCGCTGGCGAACTCAGGCCACGGATAGCTGGCCGGGATTGAGTACTGAGCTGCTCATGCGGCCTTCGCCCTCCAGTTGAAGGCTTGGCCCTCGGGGATACTCATTTTCGAGGCCACAACGCGTTCACCTTTGTTACGGCCCGGTGACTCGTAGCCTCCCCTGGGGAGACCTTGTCGATAGGCTTCAGAGTTTCAGTTTCCATCACCTCTGCTATCCAAACTACGGGGCTCTGACTTCTACCCCGGCAGGTTTGTCTCCTGCTGAACATGCCAGCCTTCGCTGGACACACAACCGGACGAGCCGATTTCCGGCATCCGGCTTTCCGACTGGCTTCACCGCAAGGCACACGGAGACAAACTGACCGCACGCGGCTTCGGCACGGTGAGTAACTCTCCTTCGCCCCTCGACACAGCAATCTCCGGCGGCGCCTGTCATTGATGGTGTTTGCAGGCTCATCGCCAATCACCACGACCTCGCCATCTTCAAAAGCGCACCAGAAGTCGGGGCCCTTTGCTCCACCGGCATTACCCGGCATCAACGCTCCTACTGCCCCGTCCGACTCCCGCCGTGACCACCGCCTGATGCGATGCTGAGGCCGCTACCCTCGTCCGCGACGGGTCTCCCCCTGTAACCCTTTGCACCGGCGATGGCTGGCGAATGGGTGCGACGCAAGCTCATGAAAAGCCTCATTTGTTGATCGGTGACATGCCGGCCGGCCAAAGAATTGGTCCTCTCGAAGGAGAAGCCGATCCCTTACCAGCCGCCGTTACCGCCAAATGAGGCCCCTTCGGGCGTCGACGCCGCTGCTGGGGTAACTCCGGTCGGGCTACGCCCTCCCTTCGTCACCCCAGCAGCGGCGCATTCTCATCCTGATTGTCGCGGGATTCCCATCTTGATTGTCGCGCTAGATGCGGCCTACTCCGCGAAGGAATCGACGTGAAGTTCGGTTTCGTTGCGAAGCACCGGGGGGATCTGGCCGGCTGAATGGTTGTGCGAGGCGCTCGGTGTCTCGCGGGGTGGCTTTTATGCGTGGCTTAAGCGGCCCCGCAGTCGGCGTAGCTGGAGCGATGAGGACGTTGGTGCGAAGGTTCGTGCCAGCTTTCTGGCGAGCGATCGAACCTACGGGGCCAGGCGTGTCTGGCATGATCTGCTCGCCGAAGGGGGTGACGTGTGGGCTGCATCGGATCGAACGATTGATGCGGCTAGTTCCAGCGACAGGCAACTGTCATCAGGCGCGTCTATTCTCGCCGCGTTGCTCGCGGTCCCTCTAACACATCAAGAAGTTCCGATATCGAGTTTTCGCAGGTAAAGTCGGGGACGATCCACGCCCGGAAATGACGCAACCGCGATGTTGGACGGAGGGCGGAAGGAGCTGTCCTAAAGGAGATGTCCCAGTGTCCCAGATGTCCCAAATGTCACAAGGCGTCGCATCGATTGGTCAAAGATTACAAAAGGGTAGCGGCGACTGCCCACTGGGACACCAACTTGTTGTCTCAGAAATCGGGTGTCCCAAGCCGTCTCGAAGGGTTGCGCGCTTACAGGGATAGAGAGCCAGGCTAGGCCCCGGTCATTGCTCGGTCCATGCCTAGTCGCCGAAATTCGACCCGTCAGCTATTCTCCCCGTAACTACGGTTTGCGGCCGCAGCACTCACATAACCAAGCCTGACATCGCGCTCGACAAGCTCCCGCGCCCGCAATCTGGCTTCGCCGAAGCCGCCGCCCCCGGAAGTCTCGAGCCGAACGATATCCCCACTTTTCAGCATCATGTTCGTAACCTTGGATGGCAACGCCTGCGTTTGACCGTCGCGGATCAAATAGAGTGCACTTGGCGCCGCAGACCCTCCGCCGGCGAGACCAAAGGGACGGAACTTAAAGCGATCGAGATTAGTCGAAAGCTGCGCCATCGCACAGTCGATCCGCCATTCACGCCAGAGACCCAAGCCGCCGCGCCGCCGGCCGGGACCGCCTGAATCGGTCAACAGTCCGTAACCCAGAAACGTCACCGGCATGTCGCTTTCGATCATCTCCATTGGAATGTTCGCGTTGTTGTGCATGCCGAACGACAGCGCAGAGGCGCCATCCGAAGCGGGCAGCGCTCCGGCACCACCGACCTCAATCTCGACCAGGACGCGACGGCCAAGCTCAGGATCGATGGTCTGCAGCGTGACGACGTAGGACACTGCGTAATAGGCGGCCGGCATGCGCTCCGGCACAGCCTGATGCAGCGCGCCGAACAACACCGTCGCCAATCGGTGCCCGATGGCAATGCGATGAACGACGGGTGCCGGCGCGGCAGCACTCACACACAGGCCCGGCGGCGCAACGATCTTGACCGGGCGATAGCAGCCCGCATTTGCAGCGATGGGCACATCAGCAGATGCGATCAGCGCGTAGAAGACCGTTGAGCATGTCGATGAGAGCGTTGCGTTGCTCGGCCCCATTGCTTGCGGGCTGCAGCCGGAGAGATCGACCGTGAGCTCGTCACCTTCAATCATCAACTTGGCGTGAATGCGTAGTGGCGCATCCGAAATCCCGTCGTCGTCGATATAGTCCTCGAATTCGTAAGTGCCATTCGGGATGCGGACGATCACCGCCCGCATGGCGGCCTCGGATCGATCGAGCAATCGATGGAGCGCTGCTTCGAAACGCACTTCGCCGAGCTTTATGGCCAGGCGTTCTAGGCTTGCCGCGCCAATGTGAAGCGAGGCGAGCTGGGACTGCAAATCTCCCCACAGGATGTCCGGCTGGCGGACATTCTGCAGGATGATGTCACGAATCGGCTCATTGAGCTTGCCACCTTCTACAAGCTTCACCGGCGGTATACGCAGGCCTTCCTGGAAGATCTCCGTGGCGCTCGAGCCGTAACTGCCCGGGGAGGAGCCCCCGACGTCGAGATGGTGGCACAGCGCTCCGACGAACCCGATGCGCCGCCCGTTCCGGAAGATTGCCTTGAAGGCGACGATATCGGGAAGATGCTGGCCTCCGCAGTAGGGGTCGTTGGATACGATGATGTCGTCGGGGCCCCACCGGTCGGGCGGGATGTGACGAGCCAGGATCTCGGTAAGGAAATAGCTCATGGAATTGAGATGGCTCGGGATGCGTGCCGCCTGCGCGACGTTCCAGCCGTTGCGGTCGAAGATCGCGGTCGAGTAGTCGAGCAATTCACGCACGATGGTCGAGCGACTTGTGCGCCAGATGGTGACGTCCATTTCGGCGGCCGCAGCGGTAAGGGCGTTGTAGATGATCTCGAGCTCAATCGGCGAGATCTCGACATTCGCCACGTTCACGTTCATTCATGCCTCCCCGCCACGAGGTGGCCGCTCTTGTCGCGAAGACAACTCCATCCGTCGCTGAGAAGGACGCTCGTGTAGGCTTCCTCGATCACGGCCGGCCCCTCGATCGTGGCGCCTACCGACAGTTCGTCGCGACTCCAAACCGGGACATCCCGCCAACGGCCGGCAAGCCAGACTTTACGCTTGCCAGGTGGTTGGCCGCTATCTCGCGCATCCGGCGGTTTGGCTGCGGGCTTGGCCAGACGGCCTATCGCCGAGGCGCGCAACGACACGATCTCGACGGCTGAACCGGGATTGGAATAAGAGAAACGCTCGCGATGAAGATCATGAAAATCAGCGATCAGCGCCGACAGTGCCGCCTCATCGAGCCGCAAGGAGCGCATCGGCACAGTAAGCTCGAATGCTTGCCCCTTGTAGTGCATGTCGGCAGCGAGCTCGATGTGACCGTCACTCGCGGGGATGGAGTCGGCGTTGAGCCTTGCTTGCGCATCGGCGACGAGGTCTTCGAGGAGAGGCTGGATCGCGCCAAGGCTCTCGGGCTTTGCGTCGAGAACGCGCGAGCGGACGAGGTCATGGATCAGATCCGAATGCAGAATGCCGTAGGCGGACAACGTGCTGGCGTTTTGCGGGAAGACGACGCGTCGGATCCCCGTCTCGTCCGCGACCGCGACCGCGTGCAGCCCGGCGGCGCCGCCGAAGGCGATCATAGTGAATTCGCGCGGATCGACTCCTTTCTCGAACAACGATAAACGGATCGCCGCGCCCAGATTCGCGTTGACGACTGCCAGCAATCCCTCCCCCGCCGCTTCGACCGAAAGGCCGAGCGGTTTCGCGACTCCCGTGTCGATCGCGGCGCGCGCTGCTTCGCGGTCGAGACGCATCCCGCCGCCCAGAAATTTTTCGCCGTTGAGCCGGCCAAGTGCGACATTGGCATCGGTCACCGTCGGCCCGACTCCCCCGCGGCCATAGCACGCGGGGCCTGGGCGTGAGCCGGCGCTTTCGGGCCCAACCGTCAGTCGCTTGTCCTGCTGCACCTTGGCGAGCGACCCGCCGCCCGCGCCGATGGCCCGGATTTCGACCATCGGAATGCGCACCGGCATGCGGTCGACCTCACCCTGCATGACCACGTTGATGCGACCGTTGCGGACGACCGAGACGTCGAAGCTTGTCCCGCCCATGTCGACGCCAATGAGGTTATCTTCCCCGAGGACTTCGCTCAGCAGCGCGCAGGCCGCGCTCCCGCCAGACGGACCCGAAAGCAGGAGGCGCACCGGCTCCAGCGCCGCGGTCCTGGCGGCGCACACCCCCCCGTTCGACTGCACGAGAAGCAACCGTGGCCCAAACCCTTCCGCCCGCATGCGGCGAGCGAGTTTTTCGAGATATCCCGCGATGACCGGGATCAGCAGCGCGTTGAGCACAGTGGTCGACGTGCGCTCGTATTCCCGGATCTCCGCGCTCAATGCGCTCGAGCACGAGACCTTGAGCGCCGGTCGGGTCTTCGCAAGGTACTCGGCAATGCGTTGCTCATGCTCCGGATTGAGGTAGGAATTCATCAGGCAAACGGCCACGCAGGCTGGATTAAGCCGATCGAGCGTCTCGGCGAGGCAGTCCAACGCGGCAGATGTCAGGGGCACCTCGACGCTGCCGTTGGCCCGCACTCTTTCCGCGATCCCAATGCGGCAGTCGCGCGGGATAAGGGTCGGCGATTGCTGCGGATTGAGTGCATAGACTTCGCGGCGAACGTGGCGGCCGATCTCGAGGACATCCTCGAATCCTGCCGTGGTCACGAGCGCAGCTTTGGGCAGTTTGCGCTCAAGGATCGCATTGGTGGCGATCGTCGTGCCATGGAGCAAATAGCCGACATCGGGAAGCGCGAAGCCGTGACGACCGGCCGCTTCTTTGATTCCGGTCATCAGACCAAGTGAAGGGTCTTCCGGCGTTGTGGGCGTCTTAAAGCCAAAGATCGCACCCGAGCGCGCATCAAAAATCTGCAGGTCGGTAAAGGTGCCGCCGATGTCAACACCGATCCTGACCGGCGGTACTACCTCGATCATCGTCACTTGAATTCCCCAGGGTATCGATGCACCGCCCAGCAAGGAGTCGCGGTTTTCTCAAAATGCGAGAAGATTGTCGCGGAAAAGTTCATGATCGTAGCCCTTGCGTATCAATCCGAGCTTCTTAAGAGCCGGGGCGAGACCGTCGGCGATCTCGGCCACTGTCCGGCGCGTCACCGTATTGGCAAAGAGGTAGCCGTCGCCGCCGACCTCCTCCATGACCTCACCCATCTGGGCCGCGACGGTATCCGGCGAGCCGTAGAACTCAATCGACTCGGTATTGATGAAGCGTGTCATCTCCCGCAGCGTACCTCCCGACTTGACGATTGCGTTCATGGTGCTCTGGTGGCCGTTGACACGGCTGAGGAAATCCTCAGGCAATGGCTCGTCGAGGTCGAATTTCGACATGTCGAAACCTGAATAATAGGACATACGCTCCAGCCGGGCCTCGAAGTCCGCAGCTTCCGCCGCGCGCTGTCGGTCGCGCTTGTCCCGCGCCGCGTCATCGGTTTCGGCAATGATCGGCGAAATCAGGAACAAGACCTTGCAGGTCTCCGGATCGCGGCCATAGGCATTCATCCGCTTGACAACATCCTCCTTGTAGCCCTTCATTTCCTCGACGCCGGCGCCAGAGGCGATGATCGTGTCCGCGTGTTTCGAGCCGAACGCGCGCCCGGCAGGAGAGCCGCCCGCTTGACAGATCACCGGCCGGCGCTGGGGCCCCGGGGCCGTGTTCAGAGGTCCGCGCGACTTGTAATACTTGCCTTCGAAATTGACCGTGTGAACCTTCGTATGGTCGACGAACATCCGGCTGTTCTCGTTCATGACGACGGAGCCCGGCTCCCATGAGTCCCAGAGCTGATTGACACAGTCGATCCATTCGTCGGCCATCTCGTAGCGCTTGTCGTGCTCGTAATGTTGGTCGAGCCCATAGTTCTGGGCCGAGCGGTGGCTGCTCGCGGTCACGAGGTTCAGGCCGACGCGCCCATTGGTGAGCTGGTCGAGCGTCGTCCCCAGCCTGGCGGCGGTGTAGGGCGGATAGAACGGTGTCGCAATCGTACCGACCACCCCGATGTGGTTGGTGCCGTAGGCCATGAGCGGCAGCATCGGCATCGGGTCGCTTTTCGGCACGCCATAGCTGCGGTTCAAGGAGAATTCCATGCTTCCCTTGTAGATGTCGTTCACGAGAAGCGAGTCCTCGATCATCATGTAATCGAAGCAGGCACGTTCCAGCTGGCGAGCCATGTCTATGTAGAAATCGGGCCGCATCCACTCAGTGTCAATCGTGCCAGAGAATTGAGCGCCCCAACCTTGAACTCCGACACCCTGCTTCAAGAACCAAGCCATGTGAAACATTTTGACAAGCTCCAACCTGTGATGACATTTTGATAGCGGCATATATCCGGCATTATTTCCACAAGCCGCGTTTCTCGGTCGCGCCGGCTTATCGCCGTGAGCGGCGCGAATTCCGGCGGTCTTCGGTGGCTACTGTATGGTACGCGGTCGTGCGCCAAGCGCTCCCGCGACATCGGTCCCGACCCACGCCACGGGGATCGGGCACACTCTCTCGTCGTTCACGAACTGCACAATGTGGGCCTCGACCGCACGTCGGGCCGCTTCTGGATCACCCGCGGAAACCGCCTCGAAGATGTCGCGGTGACATTCGAGAATCCGGAACCGGACGTCATCCAGCCGCGTCGCGTCGAAGCGCTTCTGATTGAGGGCCCGCAGCACGACATCGATCCAAGCGACATAGATAGGGTTTTGCGTCGCGACCGAGAGCTGCCGGTGAAAAGCGATGTCCGCCTGCTTGAAGAGCTCTGGATTTTCCAGCGCCCCCTCCATCATCTCGAGATAGAAGGACAGGCCTTCGATGTCGGCCTCAAGCGCGTTCTGCGCCGCTAGGCCGGCGATGTGTCCCTCGATGACGCCGCGCGCCTCGGCGAAATGATTGAGGGATAGTTTCGACAGCGAAGCGACGAGATGGCCCGTGAGCGCCAGTTCTCCGCCGACATCCAGGCGGACGAAAGCGCCGCGCATCGCATCGATGCGCACGAGCCCCGCCCCCTCGATGATCCGGAGAGCTTCGCGAACCACCGGGCGGCTGACGCCGAGGCGCTGCGCCAGAACCCGCTCGCCGGGCAACTGCTCGCCCGGCAGCCAGCGGGCGGCGTCGATATCGCGGGCGAGCTGTTCCGCGATGCGATCTCTCAACGAGCGAGTCATTGCAACGAACCTCCCGAGCATCCAAGGCATCGAGAGCAGCATGCTACAAGCGACAGCGAAAGCAACTGGTCATACCATCTCGTAGGGCCATTTGGATAATATTTGCGCTCATGCTTAGCTCTCTTGCTCAACAGTTGAGCTTTACTGCGCGGCTCGAAGACCTATCATGAATTCGCTGCGCCTTTGATCGTGCCGCCCGGCATGACGGCGCGCCTCGACGATTTCGGAAACATCGTCATCAATACGGGGGCCAAGGATACAGGGTCAAGGATACGAGTGCCAAAACAACAACGATGTGACGCCCTGAAGCGGCACACGAAGCCAAAGAGGAAATGCCAAGGAGGTCATCGCAATGGCTGAGGAGAACCAGCGCATGTCGACGACCAAGACGCCAACAAGACGCGCCCTTCTGCAGGCAGCTGCTGGGGCGGGAGCCGGGTTCGGTCTCCATCCCCTGCTCGGCTCACTGGCGAACGCCCAGCCCGCGAGCGGCAAGACCCTAACGGTCGCGATCCCCGGCGTTCCGGTGACGCTCGACCCGATCAACCTTACGAACCACGACTGGATGGCGGCAAGCCAGACGATCTACGAGAACCTGGTCGAGTTCGACGTCAACGGCGAAATGCGACCGCAGCTCGCCGCGGCGATGCCGACCGTCTCGCCCGACAAGACGACCTATACCTTCGACCTGCGCGATAACGTCTATTTTCACAACGGCAAGAAATTCTCGGCGGAAGATGTCAAGTATAGCTACGAATACCTCCTTGACCCGGAGAACAAGGCCGTGCGCCGGCCGGTGTTCGCCCGCATCGAGAAGGTGAGCGTCATCAACCCGCTCCGGGTCGAGTTCAAGCTCTCCGAGCCGTACGGGCCGTGGCTCGCGTTCCAGACCAAGTGCATGGGCATCTTCCCGGCCGGCTCGCGCGAGGCGAACTCGCCCGACGTCTTCCGCAACGCGCCCGCCGGCCTTGGCACGGGCCCGGGCATTTTCGAAGAATGGAAGCCGAACGAATATATCAGCTTCCGGCGCAACCCGAACTATTGGCGCAAGGGCCTTCCGTCATGGGAGCGGCTCGTCATCCGCCAGATCAACGAGGAATCGGTCCGCGTGGCCTACCTCCTGTCCGGCCAGGTCGATCTGATCAGCGCGCCACCGCCCCGCGACTTCGAGCGCCTGAAGAAAATGGCCAACCTCAGCGGCGGCAGCCGCGCAACGCTGGGCGGCTGGTTCGCCATCAACACGAACAACTCCAAGCCGCCCTTCGACGACGTGAACTTCCGGAAGGCGATCTCGCATGCCATCGATCGCGACGTCATCGCCAATAAGGTCTATTACGGCCTGCTCTCGCCCGCTGCGATGCCGGCGCCGAAGGGAGCGTGGTGGTACAATGAGAGCCATGACCGCGCGGCGTCCTTCGACCTCGCCAAGGCCCAAGACCTGCTCGCCCGCTCGAAATATCCGAAGGGGGCTTCCTTCGACCTTGCGATCCCCGCCGAGCCCTACCTTCTCGACGTCAAGGACGCGGCGCTCGTCATACAGTCGCAGCTCTCCAAGATCGGCGTCACGGTCAACCTGAAAGTTAGCGAATTCCAGGTCTTCTTCGCGGCGGCGGTCAAGGGGGAGCAGCAGGCGGGCATGTTCGTCAACATGTCGCCCGGCGAGCCGACCTATCACCTGCAGAATTCGCTGACCCCGAACCAGCTCCTGACCAAGACGGTAAACTATGACGGGCCCGAGATGCTGGCCCTCCTCAAGCAGGGCTTTGCCGAAGACGACCGCGAGAAAGCCAAGCAGATCTATTCGAACCTTCAGGCCGTGCTCGTACGCGACATGCCGATGATCTGGGTCGGCTTCGTCCACGCCGCCAATCTCTGGCGCAAGGCGACGGTGAAGGAGTTCACGGTCAACCAGGGCGTCACCTTCTCCTGTCGCGACGTGGCATGAGGATCGCGTCCTGGCCGGAGCGGGCTGACAAGGAGACCTGACATGCTGCGCATGCTTATCGACCGCTTGGCGTTCTCGATCCTCGCGCTGCTCTTCGTCGGGCTGTTGCTTTTCGTGCTGACGCGCGGCGTGCCGGGCTCCCCCGCGCGCGTCGCGCTCGGCCTGGACGCGACGGATACGCAGATCGCCCAGTTCGAGAAGGACCACGGCCTCGATCGACCCGTCGCGGAGCAATATATCCGCTGGCTCGGTCAACTCGTCCTGCACGGCGACTTCGGCCGCTCCTTCGTCACCGGCCGCTCGATGAACGCGCTCTTGGCCGAAACCCTGCCGATCACGCTGGAGCTCGTGTTGTTCGCCTTCGCCTTCGCGGTCGTCGTCGCGCTCCCGATAGGCGTGCTGTCAGCAGTCTATGAGGGCAGCTGGATCGACCATGCTGCGCGCATCATCGCCGTCATCGGCGTGTCGGTGCCGGGGTTCTGGCTCGGGCTCATGCTGATCCGCTTCCCGGCCGTGGAGTTCGGCTGGTTTCCGCCTGGCGGCTTCGTTCCGCTATCGGACGGGATCGTGGCGCATCTGCAGTCCATCGCCCTGCCCGCCTTCGCGCTTGGCGTCTACTATATCGCCATCCTGAGCCGCATGACGCGTTCCGGCCTCGTCGAGACGCTGGGCAGCGAATACGTCCGCACGGCTCGCGCGCTCGGCCTTCCGCGCGGGCGGGTGCTCTGGTACGCGCTGAAGAACGCGCTCGTCCCGGTCGTCAGCGTCGGCGCCATGTCATTCGGCTACATGTTCGGCTGGGCGCTGATCGTCGAATACCTTTTCAATATTCCGGGCATGTCTAATGCGCTCCTGACCGCGGTCGGCCAGCGCGACTACTTCACCATGCAGGCGGTGGTCTACGTCTTCACCATCGTCTTCATCGTGTCTAACCTCGCCGCCGACCTCCTCAACCGCCAGCTCAACCCGAAGCTGGCGACGGCCCAGCGATGAGCGTCGCGGAAGAGCACCCGCTTGCCGAGGTGAGCCGCCCGGCGCTCCAGCGCATATGGCAGGGCGCGCGCCTCAACTGGGCGACGACGACCGGAGCGGTCATTGTGATCATCGCCATTGGTGCTGCGATCTTCGCTCCGCTGATCGCACCCTACGATCCCATTGAGATCGCCATCGAAAACAAGCTGCTGCCGCCCTCCGCCGAATTCTGGCTCGGCACCGACCATGGCGGGCGCGACATCCTGAGCCGCGTGATCTGGGGCTCGCGCGCCTCGCTGACGGTGAGCCTGCTCGCCGTCGTGATCGGTGTCACGGGCGGCATCCTAATCGGGCTGTTCGCCGCCTATCACAGCGGAAGCTGGGTGGAGCAGATCGTGATGCGCGCGATCGACGCCATCGCCTCGATTCCCCTCCTCATCTGGGCGATCGCGATCATCGGCATCGTTGGTGTGGATTCCGTCGGTATCGGGCCGTTCACCTTCACGAACGTGCACAAGCTCCTGATCCTGATCGGCCTGCTCTACATGCCAACGCTCGCGCGCATCACCCATGCCGTAGCCCAGGTCGAGATGACCTCTGACTACGTCAAGGCGCGGCGCGTGCAGGGGGCCAGCAATCTCGCGATCATGTTCGGCGACGTCCTGCCAAACTGCCTGTCGCCGCTGATCGTGCAGGCGACGATGCTCGTTGCGATCGGTATCGTCGTCGAGGCGTCGGTCAGTTTCGTCGGGCTGGGCGTGCAGCCGCCGACGCCGAGCTGGGGCTCGATGCTCGCGGACGCGCGCAACTATGTTTTCTCGGGCGAGTGGTGGATGCCCGTCTTCCCCGGCGCGGCGATCTCGCTCACTGTCATCGGCTTCAACCTCCTTGGTGATGGGCTTCGCGACATCCTCGATCCCCGCCGCAACACCGGGAGGCTCCTGACGTGACCGCTCTTCTGCTCGACGTCCGCGACCTGCGGGTCTCCTTCCCGATGGCGAACGGCATGACCGAGGCCGTGCGCGGGGTGAGCTTCTCGGTGGCGCCGGGCGAGGCGATCGGTATCGTCGGCGAGTCGGGCTCCGGCAAGAGCGTCAGCGCGCTGGCCGTCATGCGGCTGGTGGCGCAGCCGGGCCGGATCACCGGCGGCGAGATACTGTTCGCGGGCCGCGATCTGGCCGCCTTCGACGAGAAGGCGATGCGCACCGTGCGCGGTCGCCACATCTCCATGGTGTTCCAGGACCCGCTGAGCTCGCTCAACCCGGCCTTCACCATCGGTCAGCAGCTCGTCGATACCGTCCGCGCGCACAGGCCGGCCGCCACGCGCGAAGCAGCCCGCGACCGGGCGGTCGAGGTGCTCGAGCTCGTCGGCATCACCGAAGCCGGCCGCCGGCTCTCGAGCTATCCGCACGAATTCTCGGGCGGCATGCGCCAGCGCGTCATGATTGCGCTCGCCATCGCCTGCGAGCCGAAACTGCTCATCGCGGACGAGCCGACGACGGCCCTCGATGTAACGATCCAGGCACAGGTCGTGACGCTGCTGTGGCAGCTGCGCGAAAAGCTCGGCCTCTCCGTACTGTTCATCTCGCACAATCTCGACCTCGTGGCCGAGATCTGTGACCGCGTCTACGTGATGCATACGGGCAACGTCGTCGAGCATGGCGATGTCGAGGACATCTTCCTACGACCGCAGCACTCTTACACCCGCATGCTGCAGAACTGTATTCCGCGCATCGAGGGCGTCGAGCCGTGGAGCGCTGCGGCTCTATCCAGCGCCGGCGAGGTAGCGCCATGACATCGCAGCGGGAGCCGGAAATCCTTCTCGAATTCGTCAAGGCGCGGAAGGAATTCGTGCTGGACGACGGGCTGATCAACCGCCTGACCGGCAAGCGCCGCCTGCTGCGCGCACTCGACGACGTGTCGCTGACGGTCCGTCGGGGCGAGATCGTTGGCCTGGTCGGCGAGAGCGGCTCCGGCAAGTCGACACTGGCCCAGGCCGCCGTCCGGCTGCTGACCGTGGATGAGGGCTATGTGAACTATCGCGGCGAGAATCTCGCAAGCGCGCGCGGCCGCGCCCTGAAAGATTTTCGCCGCAGCGTGCAGATGGTGTTCCAGGACACCGGTTCCTCGCTCAACCCGCGCAAGACCGTCGGCCGTGCCCTCGACGAGTCGCTCGCCCTGCGCGGCCTAGCCAGAGCGAGACGGACGGAGCGTTCGAACGAGCTTCTGGATGTCGTCGGCCTCAACGGCGCGCTGCGGCAGCGCTATCCGCACCAGCTTTCGGGCGGCCAACGCCAGCGCGTCGCGATTGCCCGTTGTCTCGCCCTCGAACCCGAATTCCTGGTCGCGGACGAGCCGGTGGCCTCGCTCGATGTCTCGCTGCAGTCCCAGATCATCAAGCTCCTGCTGAAGCTGCGCAACGAACTCGGGCTGACGCTGCTGTTCATCAGCCACGACCTAGCGCTGGTGAGCCACATCAGCACGAGGGTCGCGGTGATGCATGGGGGCCGCATCGTCGAGGAGGGGCCACCCGAGACAGTGCTGCGCTCCCCCTCCGACCCTTACACGCGGGCCTTGCTGGCTGCGATCCCGAAAGGCATCAAGGGCCGCCGCGCCCGCAGGGAGTCAGCGCTTCTGGCCGTATCCGCGCCTAAGGAGGCGGCGGAATGACGAGCCTGCGCCCGGCCTGGCTCGAAATCGACATCGACGCCCTCGCCCACAATGTCCGCCTTCACCGCCGCGCCGCAGGCCCGGACCATCGCGGCCATGATGGGCGGCGCTTTCCGTCGCAGCCGAATGACCTGATCGAGGAAAAGAACCCGTGATGACAGCCCTGCCCCTGGCGGCGACCACCGCTTTCCGGCCTCCCCGCATCATCGACGAATATCTCGACCGTACGCCGTGCTCGCGCGAGCTCTTCGCGCGCTCGGCCACGCTTTTTCCGAGCGGTATCACCCATGACAGCCGTCAGCTCGATCCCTATCCGATCTATGTCGAACGGGCGTTCGGCCCCTTGAAATGGGACGTCGATGGCCACGAATACGTCGATTACATCGGAGGCCATGGCGCGCTCATCCTCGGCCATAACGATCCCGACGTGACGATGGCCGCTACGGCCCAACTGGCTAAGGGCACGCATTACGGCGCGAGCCATCAGCTCGAGGTCGAATGGGGCGAGGAGATTCGAAGGCTGGTGCCATCGGCCGAGCGCATACGCTTCACCAACTCCGGCACGGAGGCCACGCTCCTTGGCCTGCGCCTCGCCCGGGCGGCGACCGGCAAACCGCGCGTGCTGCGCTTCGCCGGCCATTTTCACGGCTGGCACGACCACGCCACGATCGGCCACATGATGCCCGACAGCACGCCGACGATCGGCGTGCTGCCCGGCATAGCCGAGAACGTTGTCGTCGTGCCGCCGGGGGATCTGGAACGCACCAGACATGTATTGGAGACTGATGACGGCATCGCCGCCGTCATGATCGAGCCGACCGGCGCGACCTTCGGCCGCGTACCGATCGCGGAGGAATTCCTGCACGCACTGCGTGATCTGACCGCCAGGCACGGCGTCGTGCTCATGTTCGACGAGGTCATCACTGGTTTCCGGGTGTCACCCGGCGGCGCCCAAGGAGCCTTTGGCATCCGGCCCGACCTGACGTCCTTCGCCAAGATCGCGGCCGGAGGCTTTCCCGGCGCCGCCATCGTCGGCCGCAAGGATCTGCTCGACCCGCTGGACTATGAGGTAACAAAGCGGCGCGGCAGCGAGAAGGTGCGCCATCAGGGCACGTTCAACGCCAATCCGGTCTGCGCCGCGGCGGGCGCGGCCGCGTTGCGCAAGATCGGCTCGACCGATGCCTGCGCACGCGCGAACGCCACCGGCGCCAAGCTGCGCGAGGCGCTCAACGCGGTTCTCGAGGAGGAAGGCGTCGCCTGGGCGGTCTATGGCCGCTTCTCGGCCTTCCACATCTTCACCAACCCGAAGGGCCGCGAGATCAGGCCGGCGAGGTTCGACGCATTCGTCTGCCCGGCTGACGAGTTGCGCGGCAACGACCCCGCAACGCTGACCGCGCTGCGCCTCGCCCTCCTCGTCGAAGGGATCGACATTGCCGGCTGGCCGGGGGGCATGATCTCCGCCACGCATGACGACGGCTGTGTCGAGCGCACGATTGCAGGCTTCCGCTCGGCCCTGCATTCCTTGAAGAAGGACAATGTCCTGCCGGCCTGACGCCGAGCTGGCCGACCGAGCAGGAGAACGGAGAGACGATGACTACGCTTGTCGAAAACGCCCAGACCGGCCTGATGGACGCCAGACAGTTCTGGCAGACGCTGGGCGCGCGCGCCACCGGCATGACGATCGTGACGACGCAGGGGCCGGACGGGCCGGCAGGCTTCGTCGGCCTCTCGGCCGCACATGTCACGGCGCAGCCGCCGACGCTCCTCGTCTCACTCGATCGCAACACCTCCGCGCTCGCGCCGATCGCCTCCAGCCGCGCTTTCGCCATCAACTACCTCGCGGCCGATCAGGAGGCGGTCGCCGATGCCTTCTCTCGCCGCGGCGCCAGCATGGAAGACCGCTTCGCGGCCGGACGCTGGGGGACGATCGAAACCGGCGCGCCTGTCCTCGAAGATGCACTCGGTGCCTGCGATTGCGTGGTCGAGGACATGGTCGAGCGCGAGACGGCGGTCATCGTGATCGGCCGCGTCGTCGGCTGGGTGGTCGGCTCCGACCGGCCACCGCTCATCCTCTTCAAGGGAAAGTATCTGCTATGATAGCGGCCGAAGACTTCAAGCTTGGGATGCGCCGCCTCGCCGCGGGGGTGTCGATCATCACGACGCTCAAGGACAAAGTTCCATACGGCCTCGTCGTGACCTCAGCCAGTTCGCTGACCTCCGATCCGCCGACGCTGCTGGTCTGCATCAACAAATCCGCGTCCTGCCACGCCGCCATCAGCGAGGCCGGCGTCTTCTGCGTTAACGTGCTCAGTCGCCGCGATGCGCATCTGGCAGCCCTGTTCGGAAATCCGGAGCGCCGGGGAGAACGTTTCTCCGAACGTTCATGGAACCGGCTGCAGACAGGCGCGCCCGTGCTGCCCTCTGCCATCGTCGCTTTCGACTGCATGGTCGACAAGATTGTGCCCTATCAATCTCACACCATCTTCATCGGCGAGATCAATGGCGTGCTTTTCAATGACGAGATGTGCGAGCCGCTCGTCTATCTCGACGGATCGTATCGCCGGCTTGCTCCACCGGCGGAACTACGCTGACCTCCATCTGATTCGAAGCCCGCCACGGCCTGTGCTTGTCATATTGAATCCGGATATATTGATGATGCAACCCGCGGCGATATCAAGCGCGGCTCACCGACTGTGGACAAGCAAGTAGACCGTCGTCGAAGGCGCGCCGCTTCCGGGTTTAATAAGCTTTTAGGGCTAGGTTGGTAATTTGCACGACCAGTCCATCTAGGCGCCCAACATGGCCACTTCCCAACGCCGCAAGAGCACGCGCATAGTTTTTGAAAAGGGAATTGGCGTTTCCATCATGGGAATTGACGTCACGTGGCGACGCGACTGCTCCATGGAAGACGTCTCCCAAACAGGGGCAAGACTAAGGATCGAGGATTCGATCGAGGGCCTAAATCTCAAAGAGTTCTTTCACTTGTTATCGGCCACCGGCCTAGCCTATTGCCGTTGCGAGCTGGCCTGGGTCAACGGCGATGTAATCGGCGCGAAATTCGTAACAGTGAGTCCGTTCACGTAACAAGCGACGCATCGGAAAATGGGCGGCGAAACTGATCAGATATCTGGACGACCAAACCGGGATCGAGGTCAGCGCGCCTCCCGGCATCGACCGGCTCACGCCCGGCTCTCCCATGGGATACGGCTACCATTGGTGGGCCACGCCGCACGGGCCGACCGGCATCCACGCCGGCGCTTTCCTGGCGGCCGGCTCCTTCGGCCAGTACGTCTATGTCCATCCAGCCGCGCGGGTGGTCGCTGCCGTCCAGAGTGCGTGGCGTCAGCATGAAGACCCAGACGCCAACGCCGGGACCTGGGCACTGCTCGGAGCTGCCCTGCGCGCGCTCCGAGCGACGTAGGCGATGACGAGCGATTAGAGTGACAGCTCACTCAATTGGTCCGAAACGTTCTTCTGTGAACTTGCGCGCTGAGCCGGTTGAAGACTTTAGGCGGACGGGGACCTACTCAGCGCGAGCCGTTTGATTGTGCAATGTCGGTACCTATCGTTGGTAAGCGCGGCCACCCAGCGGCGTTTACCGAAGTCGATAGGCTGTTTTCATGGGTTAAACTGACGTCGCAACTGCCGGCGCCCAAGTCAGAAATTGACCCACCTCGGAAGTCGGGCGGCCAAGTTTGTTGCGCTGCGATAAAGCCACTTCCGGTAAACTGGCCTCACCGGCTCCAAAGGAGATATGTCCATCATGCTGGAGCGCATTCTCGATGCAGCAACCGACAACCTCAGGTTCGCGAAGATTCTGGTCCAAATGGGTCTCGATCCGAACAGCGTGACTTGGGACGCCATCTTCAACCGCCTGCTGGAAATCTTTCTGCACAACATCACGCTTGCCAATATGTTCGGCCTGGTCGGCGCGATCTTCTTTGTCGCCACATTGCTGACGCACACGATGGTGCCGCTGCGGGTCGCGAACATGATCGGTTGCGCATTCTTCGCCATCTTCGGTGCGCTCACCGGAGCCGTCACGACCTTTTTTCTTTATCTCCTGATGATTCCCATCAATGCCTACCGTCTCCGTCAAATGCTCGCTCTCGTGAAGAAGGCGCGCACCGCAACACAGGGCGACATGTCGATGGAGTGGCTCAAGCCGTTCATGACCGACCGCAAGTATCGCAAGGGCGATATCTTGATGAAGAAGGGTGACGCAGCCAATGAAATGCTGCTGACCGTTACCGGCAAATTCCGGGTCATCGAAATCAACGTCGAACTTCCGCCGGTCGTTTGATGGGCGAGCTTGGTTTCCTCACGCCCGACAACCGCCGGACCGCGACGATCGAATGTATCGAGGATGGCCGCGTCCTGACTATCAGCTATGAAAAGCTGCTTGAGATCTACTTCCAAAACCCGCAGTTCGGCTATTACTTCCTTGTCTTGACCAGCCAGCGCCTGCTGGAAAATCTCGCGCGGGCCGAAGCCATCATCGCGCAGAACAAGATCGCGCCGCAGACGCCTTTCGCCAACTGACAGCGGTCCGGGCGATTGATCCCGGCCGTCGCCTGCTCCGCCGCCGTCCTAATTCCCACTAGCTTCGCGCGCGCGGCGCAGAACTTATCGGGGATCTGTCCAAACGGATCGAGCGCCAAATTGGTGAGCAGATTGGCAACAGTCCTCCCGCTCATCCTTCGCTTGGCAGGGCTTGAAGTGCCGATCATTGCACGCTGCATTGTCGCGCAGCAGGTCGATGCCGGCATTCGTCCTGGCGAACTCGTTGCCAAGGACATGATCGCCGTGCGCATCAGCCCCGATCTCCGGATGGCCGTCGTAGGCTCGCCGTCCTACTTCGCCGATCGCAAGCGGCCGAAGACGCCGCAGGATCTGACCCACCACAACTGTCTCAACCTCCGCCTGCCGACGCACGGCGGCAGCCTGTACACGTGGGAGTTCGAGAAGAACGGGCGGGAGCTCAACGTGCGGGTCGAGGGGCAGTTGGTATTCAACAGCGCCGGCCTTCTCCTGGACGGCGCGTTGAAGGGTCTCGGCCTTGCCTACCTCACGGAGGGACATGTCCAGCCATACGTCTCGGAAGGCCGGCTCGTTCGCGTGCTGGCGGATTGGTGTCCGCCGTTCTCGGGATATCATCTCTACTATCCCAGCCGCCGGCAGCCCTCGCCGGCCTTCTCGCTGTTGGTAGACGCGCTTCGATATCGCGGGAAGTAGACTGCGAAGTGGAAGCGCGGAGCCGCTTGTGGAGCCTGGACGCTTCTTCTACGAAGTTCTTGTAAAGATCCTCGGCGGCGAGACAGCGCCTGAGACCTTCGAGCACGCGGTGCTTTGCGGCGTTGTGCGAACAGGTCGGTCAGCACCGTAGCCACCGCGCCGGAAGCCGATCCCGAAAACGCCGCGATGGCGTGAACGTACCACAGGTCCATTGGTGCTCTGCTTCCACGTCAGAGCGGCGGTTCGACCGCCGCCTTACTCAGCCGCGGCTTCGCGTGGCGCGACCGTGTCGGGACGCTTGGCGCGCAGTTCGAGCAGGCCGAGCAGAATCTCGTCCCGCTCTGCCTCCAACTCCGGGATGGTGCGCGATCCGACCTCGGCGCGGACGCCATCGATGAGCTTCTTCTGCAGTTCGGGCGTGAGCACCGGTGAGCCGAGGGCCTTCCACGAAGTCGTCATCGGTCCTGCGAACTGCTGGAAGAAGTGCTCGATGCCGCCCGGGCTCCCGCCGAGGTGATTGAGCATCATGTTGCCCATGATGCCCCAGCGCAGGCCCGGCCCCCAGGAAAGCGCGTCGTCCACATCGGCGGCGCTCAGCACATCCTCGGCCACAAGATGATAGACCTCGCGTGCCAGCGCGCCCTGCAGGCGGTTCGCGACATGGCCGGGCAATTCCTTGTTGAGGCGCACCGCCTTCTTCCCGATCGACGTATAGAACTCCATTGCTCGCCGGATCGACTGTTCCGAGGTCTTTTTTCCGCCCACGACCTCGACGAGCGGGATCAGGTGCGGCGGGTTGAACGGGTGGCCGATGACGCAGCGCTCGGGATGCAGCGCGGCGCCCGACTGGATTTCACTCATCTTCAGTCCGGATGAGCTCGACGCGATGATCGCGTCGGGGGACAGCAGTTCGTCGAGCTGTCCGTAGAGCTTGCGCTTGAAATCGAGCCGCTCCGGCCCGTTCTCCTGCACGAAGTCGGCACCGTCGAGTGCCGCCGCGAGGTCGGCCGTGAACTTGAGGTTCGATTGCGATGCCCCGGGCGACAGGCCCAATCGCTTGAGCGCCGGCCAGGCGTTCTCCACGAACTGCACGAGCGCGGCTTCCGCGTTCGGCGCGATGTCCGTCGCCGTGACCTGCAGTCCCTTGGCGAGAAACAGCGCGGTCCAGCTCGCGCCGATCACGCCGGTGCCGACGATGGCGATGCGGTGAATGGGTTTGGTAACGGTCATGTCGTTTCTCCAATGCGTTTGTCAGACTTCGACGTAGGCGATGCCGGTGAGATTGCCTTGGGCGTAGAGGAGGCCATGCTCGTTGTTCCCATCGAGCTCCGCGGAATAGACCGAACCGCCGAAGTCGGTGACGAACATCCGGTTGCCGGGAACGTCGAGGTCGATGCCGATCCCCTCCATCAGATGCGTGATCAGGATTTCCGGCTCCGCCTTTCGGTCGATCGCCGCGCGACTGACGGTGTTGCCACGCGGAGGGTCGCCGCGGTCGGTCCAGTACAGGACGCGGTTGGTCAGATCGAGTTCCAGATCGATGGGCTCCGGCAGGTGATCGAACAGCACCTCGATGTCGGAGCGTTTCGCCGGGCTCTCGCCGGCAGGAATGTCGATGTTGGCGCGGAAGATGCGACCCAGGCCTGCGTTGTCAGGCCCCTTTTGCGTCCAGTAGACCTTCCGATACTTCGGATCGATCGCGATTCCGACGCACCACTTGGTCTGGTCGCGCCGATCCCTATCGCCACGGCCGGTCTCGACCAGCGTTTCGACCTGCGAGCCATCGAGGTTGGCGCGCATCACGCGCATGCCCTCGCGGTCGCCCCAGTAAAGCTTGCCCTCGTCCTTCTCGAGATGGAGCTGCTTCGGGGTGAAGGTTAAGCCTTCAGGGACGATGATCCGGCGATTCCCCCCGTCGAGATCGGCCCGCTCGATCGAGCCGTCGTTGAGGTGGGGAACACCCATGTTGGTCCAGTAGATGTGTCCCGCAGCGACGTCGACGGCGACGCCGTCGGGATTGCGGCATCCGGTGACGATGATCCTGCGGTCGGAACCGTCGGGATTGATCGAGTGGATCCGGCCCCCGCTCAGCTCAAGCAGGAATAGCCGGCCGCTGCGGGTGGCGTCCGACAATGCCGTCGTTCTCGTGGCCTGAAGTACGGTCATGGTATGTCCTTTCGTTTGCAGCGCCGCCGACCTATTCGGCCACGACTGGCTTTCACAGGTTGATGAAATTGGGCGGTCGCTTCTCACGGAACGCCGTGAAGGCTTCCTTGGCTTCCGCGGACCGCAGCCGCTCGGCGAACTCCCGGCTTTCGATTTCCGCAGCTTCTGCGATCTGACCGGCCGAAGCCCGCTTGATCAGGCGTTTGGAGGCACGCAGCGCGCCGGCCGGCTTGGCCGCAAGCTTTTGTGCCGTTGCGGTGGCCGTTGCCAGCAGGTCGGCGTCGGGCACCACGCGGGTCACGAGGCCCAGCTCCGCCGCCCGCACTGACGTGAACGGCTCGCCGAGCAGAAACATTTCCGCCGCCCGGAGATGGCCGACGCGCGCCGGTATCGAAAAGCTCGAACCGAATTCGGGCACCAGTCCCAGATCGATGAACGGCAGCTTGAACTTCGCGCTCTCGCCGGCGTAGACGAAGTCGCAGTGCGTCAGCATCGTGGTTCCGCCGCCGACCGCGGCGCCCTGCACGGCCGCGACGATCGGTTTTTCGAACGCGATGAGCGCCTTGATCAGGCGGACCTGCGGGGATTCGCCGGGCCCCAGCGGATTCTCGAGGAAATCCCCGATGTCGTTGCCGGCGCAGAACGCGTTTCCGGCGCCGTGCCAGAGCACGACGTGGACCGCTTCGTCGTCGGAAGCCGCGCTAAAGGTATCGGCGAGGCTGGTGTACATGTCGGCCGTCATCGCGTTCTTCTGGGCCGGGCGATTCAGCTCGACCCGCAGGATGCCGCCGGAAATTTCCGTAATGATCTCGTTCATCGTGTGCTTCCTTGGTCGAGGGCTTCGGCGCGGTCAGGCTGCGCGTTCCTTTGCCTTCGGCACGGCCCCCTTTTCGCGCAGGCTTTCGATGCTCCTGGCGTCGAAACCGAGCTCGCGGAGAATCTCCTCGGTGTGCTCACCAAGGCCCGGCGCTCGCCGTGCCGGGACCTTCGTGACGCCATGCACCTTGATCGGGCTCGAGATCGTCGAGGCCAGTTTGGCGCCGGCGCCGTCGAGCGGAACGATGATCTCGTTGTCCTTGAGCTGCGGATCGTCGATCACCTCCTGCGGTCCCCGGACTTCTCCGAAGGTGACGTTCAGGCTGGCGAAGACCGAATGCCAATGCATCATGGGCCGAGCGCTGAAGATCTCGTCGAAGATGGCCGTGAGCGGCGTCATGTTCGCCATGATCTGCGCCGGAGCGGAGAAGCGCGGATCGGTCAGCAGGTCGGACCGACCGATCGCCTTCACGACGGTGACGAACTTGTCGGGCGTGATGATGAGAACGAACCACGTTCCGTCGGACGAGCGATAGACGTTCATCGCCGCGTTGGCGGGATGCGTGCGGTCGTGCCGCGGAGGAAACTTGGCGCCGGCGAGTGCCGCCTGGATGGAAACACTGGCCGACCACACACCCTGGGCCAGCAGCGACGTCGTGACATACGAGCCCTTCCCGGTGCGCTCGCGCCGGTAGAGAGCCGTGACGATCGCCGAATAGAGACCGACCGCCGTGGCGTTGTCGCCGCTGCCGCCCACGGGCCAGGTCGGCGGCACGCCGGCAGAGCGAGTCATCGACAAGAGGCCGCTGCGCGCCCAGTACGCCGTGATGTCGAAGCCAGGCAGATCGGCGTCGGGCCCACACTCGCCGAAGCCGGTCAGGTCGGCGTAGATCAGCCGCGGATTCCAGCCCGCGACGTCCTCGTATTCGAGCTTCAGCTTCTTGCGTGCATGATGTGGCGTGTTGACGATGAACACGTCGGCCCAGTTGGCGAGCTCGAAAATGACCTGCTGCGCGGCCGGCGACTTGAGATCCAGCGCGATGCTGCGCTTGTTGCGGTTGGCGAGATGCCACTGGTAGGCCTCTTCGGATTGCGGTTGCACCGGGGTCTGGTGCCCGCGTCGCCACATGTCGCCCTGCGGGGGCTCGACCTTGATGACCTCGGCGCCGAAGTCGGAGAGGATCACGGCCGCGCCCGGCGCAGCGACGAAGCTCGACAGGTCGACAACCTTCAAGCCGGAAAAGATGTTTTCGTTTGCCATTTGACGGCTCCAGAGCTCGATTTGGTTTGAAATCCCAGCGACCGTGAAACTGCGGTGCGCGCTGAGGGGCGGGTCGGCAACCGATGCCGGCCCGCCGGCGACGTCAGACGAAGGCGCTGAACCCGGTGATCGCCTTGCCGACGATCAGGTTCTGCATCTGGTAGGTTCCTTCGTAGGAGTAGATCGCCTCGGCATCGGCAAAGAAGCGCGCCACGTTGTAGTCGACCAGGATCCCGTTGCCGCCCAGAAGCTCGCGGGCCCAGGCGACCGTTTCCCGCGCCTTAGACGTGCAAAACGCCTTGACGATGGCCGCCTGCGCATCCGTCAGCTTGCCTTCGGTTTCCAGCTGCATCGCGCGGACCAACATGCTTTGACAGGCCACGATGTTAGCCAGCATCTTCGCCAGAAGATCCTGAATGAGCTGGAACGACCCGATCGGCTTGCCGAACTGCAAGCGCTCCTGGGCGTACTTCAGGGCGTTTTCGTAGGCGCCCATCTGGGCACCGGTGATTTCCCAGCCGACGCCGTGCCGGGTGCCACGCAGTACCAGCGCAGGATCGCGGAACGTTCCTTTGCCTCCTTGGAGACGGTTCGCGTCGGGCACGCGACAGTCGGTCAGGGTGATCTGCCCGTTCTGAACAACCTTCAGCGCGATCTTGTTCTGCATCTTCTCGACGCTGAACCCGGGCGTCGTCTTGTTCTCGACGATGAAGCCCTTGACCTGGTTGTCGGCCACGTCGCGCGCCCAGACGATCGAGATGTCGCACCACGGAGCATTGCCGATCCAGCGCTTCTGGCCGTTGAGGATCCAGGTATCGCCTTCGCGCTTCGCCGTGGTCGTGAGACCAGCACCGGTCCCCGAGCCCACCAGCGGTTCGGTCAGCGCGAAGCAGCCGATCTTTTCCATGCGCGCCATCGGCGGCAGCCACTTCTGCTTCTGCTCCTCCGTGCCCGCGAGGTAGATGGAATTCATCGCCAGGCCGGTGTGAACGCCATGGAAAGTACAGAACGAAACATCGGTCCGTGCGATCTCGAGGGCGACCAGGCCGACCAGCAAGGGGCTTCCGCCCGGGCAGCCATAACCATTCATGCCGAGACCGGCGATGTTGAGCTCCTTGTACGAAGGGAGCAGCTCGAACGGAAACGAGTCCTCGACCCAGTGCTTGTTGATGATGGGTGCGACCTGCGTCTCCATGTAGGCGCGCACCTTCTTGACGATCGCGCGCTCCTCTTCGGGCAGCGTTTCGGCGAATTGAAAGAAGTCGGCGTTCGGCGGCGGAAGCTGTTTCGGCACCGAAGGCTTCAGTGCGGTGGCGGTGGCCATTTCGATCTCCATTTCGTTGCGGGACCTGCGACTGCAGGCGTCTTCTCTCGCATTCGAACGTAGCGGCCCCGGCGACGGACGGCTTTGCATCTCGTGCCGTCGTTTTGTCATTTCTTGCTGGCGAGCGAGATGGCAGAGGCAAATGCCGAGTCATTGGCCGCACACGTGTCAGGGATTGTTTGCCGTGATGCAGAATGCGGATCGCAGCCAACGTGACCGCCCTCGAAAAGGCGTGCGGCCTTCAGACTCAAGCCAAAGCAGGAACAGCTCTGCTCACGTCAGCCAGTGACGGTTCCGGCTGTCGCGATCCGAACCTCTGACGAAACTGGCCGGGGGCGTGACCCGTTGCTTGCCTGAATGCGCGCGAGAAACTGGCCTGATCGGAGAAGCTGAGCGCCAACGCAATATCCACCAACGATCGATCACCTTGCATCAACAGGGCTTTCGCGCGGTCAAGGCGCCTGGCGCTGACGTAGCGATGAGGAGGTTGTCCGACGGCTTGCTTGAAGGCACGTGCGAAATGGTATCGGCTCAAGCAAGCGATCGACGCCATGAGATCAAGGGAGAGGTCGCCTTCCAGATTCGCTTCTATGTAATCCAGCACACGCAAGAGTCTGCGCCGATCAAGCCCTTGACTCGCGTGACGGTGAAAGGATTGAGCGGAAGATGCGCCGGCATACTTCTGGACCAGCCTCGCCGCCAGGCTCGATGCGAGGGCTCCGACGAGCAGGCCGCCGGCGGAGGTTTCGTTCTGCAGCTCCGATGCGATCGCAAATCCGATCTCGGACAGTAGCGGATCTTCGAACGCCCTTTCGTAGCAAGGCGCGCTGACTGCCGCCAGGTCGACATCGAGCTCGAGGTGGCTCGGCAAGAAGTGGCTGACTGGAAGATAAATATGCAGAATACTCGTCAGATCATCGGCGATATCAACCGAACCTTCCCGCAGACCGGGAGGAGAGAGCCAAACCGTACCTCTCCTTGCGACTATCCGGCTTTCGACGCCTGGGGCCCGTCGCGTGACCAGTGATTCATTGCCGTGGATATCGACGCACATCCTGATGTCGGACTGTGGAGTCCTCCATGGGATCACCCCCTTGCGAATGGTGGTACACAGCTGGGCCGAGAGACCGGACCAACCTCGATCCGCGGAAGACGACAGCATCCCTTCGAAACCGTAGTGCTCCAATCCGTTTCGGTTCACTGCGGCCGGCTGATCATGCTGGATTTCCAAGACACGCTCCTACAGAGTTGCCTCAAGTGACGGTCACTTCCTGCGGGTTCGCCAGCGCCCTACTCAGGCTGCGATGCTGGAATTGGCCGCGTCTGGACGGTCAGCCTCGCTATTCCGCGCTTCGATGGCCCGGACGGAGTTCTCGAACGCCTTTTCCAACACCCGCCTGCCGACGGTCCCGAGCACGAAGCCGAGCAGACGTCCCGTCAGGTTTTTGCCGTCGCGTACGACAACCACATCGATGTCGGTCGTTCCGTTGGGCCGACGAGTGAAGGTGTAGACGTGACCCGACGCGCCGCCCCACATGTTGGATTCGGTCGTCTTGAGAACGACGCGGTTCGGGTCGGACCAGTCGTAGTGCAGGCGCTCCCAGATTCCGCCCGACCCTTCCGTAACGTCAGCCTGCGAGCCGGCCCGGTGGTGCACCTTGAGATAGGCGTCGGCGCTGTTGCCGAAGAGCCTCGAGCGACCAGGCCCGAAATCGGTGAGTCCGGCGACGTACTGCTCGGGCGTCGCAGTGCTCGTCCGTCGGAGGTGGATGGTCGACATGTTAGTTTCCTTATTCCATTTGTTTGGCTAACCGCACTGGCTCGATTCGAAGTCAGTTCGTTGTCGCGTTCGCCTTGCGAACGAGAACATTGTCGCCTTTCCGACTGATCTCGACTGCATCCGCTTGTCGCGGTGTTGAGAGAACCACGCGCTGGCCAGGTGCGAGTACGGATACGACACGGATCGGCGTTCCCGCCTCGCCCTGCGCAAGTGTGGCGACGACGTGAAACCCATCACGTTCGACAGTGTAGTAAGCGATCCCAGATATCCCTCCGAGATCGATGCTCTTGCCCTCGATTGGACGAAGGCCTTCTGCATGGGCGGCCGTCAGGGAAGCGATACCGAACGCAGCAGAGAATAAGATGTTGCGGATTGACATAGCGATTTCTCCTATCAGCTCTGAAAGGTTTTAGCGGTCATAGAGCACGGCCAGGTTGCCGATCACGAAAACACGTCGCCGCCCCGATGAATCCAGGTTCCCTCGACGGAATGGACGGGTGGAGCGCTGTCGCGCTGCCCGTTGACGGAACTAGCCGACGGAAAGACGCTGTCGTAATTCGCGCGGGCTTCGCGTATCAGGCGGAGCCGTTCGCGCTCGGCCTTCGGGATAAAACGGATAACTTCACCCATGTTCGCCTCCAACTGTAGCGCCGGTTTCGGCGGGTATGGTTGGCAGATGGGGCGGACGGGTCGGGCCAACAGCCGGGAAATCCGGAAGACGTCCTTCCAGATTCCGGAAGGCCTCGACTGCAGTTGGCCGGTGGCAGCAGAGCCGAACTACGTGCACGGGCAAGCCTTTGCACAGATTCCTGGCCGCGCCCCTGGGAGGGTCTGCAGGGCCGCTGCCTACTCGGCGAAGACCCGCTTCAGCCGCGGACCGGCAAAGTCCAGAAAAGCTCGTGTCTTGATCGGCAGAAAGCGATTGGCGGCATACACGAGATTCACCGGCATCGACGGCGGCTGAAATTCGTCGAGCACAGTCGTCAGCGCGCCTTCCTCCGAACCGGTCCCGAGCTGATAGGCGAAGGCCATGGAAATCCCGAGGCCGGCGCGGGCCGCAGCGCAGGCCGCTTCGGCGCTGCCGACGAGGAGCCGCGTATGCACCGGCGCCGCTATGGTCTCCTTGTCCACGACGAACGTCCATGCATCGGGAAGCGAGAAGCCCTGATAACTGATGCAATCGTGCCCGACCAGATCTTCGGGCTTGCGAGGCGTTCCGCGAGCAGCGAGGTAGGTGGGACTGGCGCACACCACTCGGCGCGTCCTGCCGAGACGCAATGCCACCAAGCTCGAATCCGGCAACTGGCCGATGCGTACCGCGACGTCGATCTGCTCCTGAACCAGATTCAGCTTTTGATCGGTGGGGACCATTCTGACCTTGATGTCCGGGTACGCCTTGAGGAAGTCAACGATGATCGGCATGAGAACGACACGCCCGAGACCCAACGGCGTCGTCACAGCCAGTTCGCCCGTCGGCGCCGTATACTCACCGGACGCGGTACGCTCGGCTTCGGTCACATCGGCGAGAATGCGCTTGCAGGCCGCAACGTAGGACGAGCCCGTTTCCGTCAACACCAGTTGCCGGCTCGATCGGTGGAAGAGCTTCGTCCGCAGGTGAGCCTCGAGGTCGGATACGTTGCGGCTGACCGTCGTAAGCGGCGTCTTCATTCGCCGCGCGGCCGCGGACAAGCTGCCGTGCTCGACCACGGCCAGAAAGGTCGACATCGCTTCCAGGCGATCCATCGTATCCCCCTTCCGATATTTGGAAGAACGTCTTCCGATTTTGCCACATCGCCCCGGAACTCGGAAGGCGGCATCGATATCGATCGCCGGGGGTCGGGCGCACGGACGTCCCGTTCAAGCCGGCCTTCCGCAGCCCGGAAGGACCGTTTCCACCGACGCCCACTACACCCGGCCGCGTACCCGGTAGATCTTCAGGGACGACGGCGCGAGAAGCCGGTCCTCGAAAACTGCAAGGAGAGTTCAATGACAAGGCCTTCCGAATCCCATCGTTACGAAACCCAGCACGGCGACGATGCCGACTTCGTCGCGTACCAGCGCAAGTCGAGCGATGGCGCCTGGCAGACGATTTCCTCGTGGATGATCCCGGAGCCCGCGGATCATTGAGGCGGTTCGGCGGAGACCCGTCAGCCGGGCGTGACGAAAATCGCCAGGTTGCACTGCATAGCCCCAAGAGCATTGGAGACTACAAATGCCCGCCATCCTCTCGACCATCGTGCTGCCTGCCGTCACGACAGGTGCTTTCCGCCTGCTCAGCACAGCTTGCAACCGGATCGCTAACCACCTCGGCCGGCGGACCGGCGCGGCATGCCTTCGCGATCTCGACGACCGCGCGCTCCGGGACATTGGCCTGACCCGTTTCCAGATCGAGGCGGCTGTCTTCGGCCGGGTGACGCATTCGGACAAAGCGGACAAATTGGTCTCGGCCGCCGCGACATATCCAGGCGGACGCCAGCGCGCGCCAACCGCGGGGGCGGCGCCATGGAGCTGACCGTCGCCACGATCCTGATCACCTTTGCCGGCGTGTTCCTGATCTGCTTCATGAAGGGCGCGTTTGGCGGCGGATTCTCGATCATCGGGATTCCGCTGTTGTCGACCGTGATGGACCCGGTCATGGCCGGAGGCCTTCTGGCGCCGTTGTTCATCGCGATGGATCTGTTCGCCCTGCTCTACTGGAAGCCCTCGACGTGGTCGAAGCCTGACCTTCTGCCGCTGTTGCCGGGGCTCGTGACCGGCATCGGATTCGGTTATCTGCTGTTCCGCTTCCTGGATCACCGCGCCATCGCGATCGTGATGGCCGCCGTCACGTTGATCTTCGTCGGGCTATGGCTCCTCGCAGGCGCGGAGGTGACGACCCGCGCGCGTTCGACGCCGAAGGCCATCACCGCCGGCCTCGCCTCGGGAGTCACCACGATGGTGGCGCATTCGGGCGGACCTCCGCTTGCGATGTATCTGCTGCCCCTCGGCCTCAGCAAGGAGGTCTACGCGGGAACGACCAGTCTCTTCTTCACCGTCGGCAACGCGACCAAGGCGGTGCCATGGCTCCTGCTGGTCAAGCCGACAGTCGGCGTCTGGATATTGATGGCGCTTTGCTTGCCCGCCATTCCCGCCGGCGTGTGGGCTGGTTGGCGGCTGCACGGAAGTTTGGACCAACGCCAGATTTATCGCATCTGCTACGCGTTGCTGGTCGTGACCGCGCTGAAATTATTGTGGGACGGAGTTTCCGGCTATCTCGTGATTTGACGCGGCTGGCGCCCGCGCCTGGGACGCCAGCAAGAACCGACAAAATGACAGCAGGCGATGCAAAGCCCGCGGCCCGTCGTGCCCCTACCTTCGTCTCTGTTGAGGGCAACGAGCCGCAGCGCGCCGGGGCGACCGTTCGGCCGACGAGGATCTGAATGCCATGCCGATACGGCAATACTTCGTGTGGGTAGGAAGCGCTCTTCTCGTGGCGCTGTTTGGCGCCGACTGGTTGCTGCCGCGCCCCGCTGCGCATTCACATTCAGCAGCTGATCCCGGTGAGAGGGTCAATCTGCGCATTCGATCGGACCAAAAATGGCCGGAACGGGTGGTATTCGACACCGCGCGTTCGGGGAAGCCGCTCGCCGCTGAGCGCGGGCCCGAGCCGGACGCCATTCTCAACCGAGATCCGACCGCGGTCGCGCAACGCGGCCCGCTCGATTCGTTTGCCGCGATGGACAGCGCCCAGCCGACCCCGACAGCAACCAAAGCCGCGGCCGCCCGGCCCTCGTATGACCAGTGCAGCCACAAACGATTGATCAGGAGCCGACATGAAAGACGTTCTGTGCCTAAGCGTGTTCGCCGGCAAAATGCTGTGCCTCGTCGTGTTCGTGACCGTCCTGAAGCCCGACGGCAGCATCGGCGCCATCCGGACGGCGACGAAATCCGTCGACTGCAGGATAGAGCGTCCGGGAGCGCTCGAATGCGGCCTGAACTCCTTTGTGGCGGCTTCGCAAGCCGACGCGAGGCCCTGCACCGCGAACATCGCTCACTGCTGAACCAACGCCCGACGGTTACCGCCATGACCCAAGCCGCCTCGTTCCGGGACCGACATGCCGCCCTCATCTTCGCGCTGCGGACCTTTGCAGCGGCGATGCTGGCGTTCTCGATCGCGCTCCTGCTGGACATGCCGCGCCCCTACTGGGCCATGGCGTCCGTCTACATAACGTCCAACCTGTTCACCGGGGCGACCACCTCAAAGGCCGTCTACCGCATTCTGGGGACACTGATGGGCGCGGCGGGGACGATCGCGCTGGTCCCGAACCTCGTCAACGCGCCGGAAGTGCTCAGCCTCTGCATCGCATTGTGGGTCGGCATTTGTCTGTACCTCTCGCTGATCGACGGCACGCCGCGCAGCTACGTGTTCCTGCTGGCCGGCTACACCGTGGCGCTCCTCGGATTTCCGATCGTCTCGACGCCCCAGTCGGCCTTCGACATAGTGGTTTCCCGCGTGCAGGAGATCACGCTTGGAATCCTCTGCGCGAGCGTCGTCGCGATGCTCGTGCTGCCGCGCAGCGTGGCCTCCGCGGTCGCCGCGCAAGCCGATGCATGGCTCGCCGGTGCGCGCCGGCTCGCTGCGGACGTCCTTACCGGCCGCGGAAGCGATCAGGAGCGTGACAGCGAACGCATACGTCTCGCCGCCGCGGCATCCGAAATCGACCAGCTTGGCCGCCATCTCGGCTATGAGGCGGCCGCCTCCGCAAATATCGGGCGAGGCCTGATCCGTCTCCGGCAGCATATGATGGCGCTGCTTCCGCTGCTGGGATCGATCGAGGACCGGAAGCTCACGCTCAATTCAGACGACGAGGCGCTGGCGCCCCTCAACGCGATCTGCACACGGATAGCGCAATGGCTCGAAGCCGGCCAGCACGGCGGGCAGGAAGCCGAGAAGTTGCGTGCGGCGATCGATGAAATCCGGCCGGCGCTGGAAGCGGATGCAGGCTGGACCGACATCTCGACTGCCGGTCTGGTCGTCCGGCTGCGCAACCTCGTCGATGTCATGCAGGACTGCGAGATCCTGCGCGAGGCGATCGCCGACGGTTGCGATACGGAACAGCTTCCGCTCGCCTTCAGGCCCAACACGTTGACGGTCGCCGTTCCGCACCGGGACCACGGTCCCGCGCTGCTGGCGGCCGCTTCCGTAGCGCTATCCGTCCTGGCCTGCAGCGGGTTCTCGATCGCCACGGGCTGGCCCGACGGCGCAGCGGCTCCGCTGTTCGCCGCCGTCGTCGGCAGCTTTCTAGCGGGCGTAGACGATCCTCTTCCAACGTTTCGCAATTTTTACGGACTATTCCTCGTCGTCATCGCCATCCACGGAATCTACCTGTTTGGCGTGTTGCCGCGGATTACGACCCTTGAGATGCTGATTGCCGCCCTCATGCCGACCTTCCTGCTGTTCGGCTGGATGACCGCGCGGCCCGCGACCGCGCGCATCGGCTCAATCCTCGCCATCTACCTCTCGGTGCAGCTGACGCTGACCGAGACGTACTCGGCGGACTTCCAATCCTATGCAAACTCCAGCGTGGCGTTGATGGTGGGCGTCGCGCTGACCGGCGTCATCTGCGGCATCGTTCGATTGCTCGGAGCCGGCTGGATCGCCGGCCGGCTGCTCCGAAGCAATTGGAGCACGCTGGCCGCGATCGCCGAGCGCAAGTCGGACCAGGATCCGTTGGCGCTTGCCGGTCTCATGCAGCATCGGCTGGCCCTACTTGCCGCGCGCATTGCCTTAGTCCCTGCCGAGGCAAGGAACGACGCCGCCAATCTCCGCCAGCTTCGGACGGCGCTCAACGTTATCGGCGTGAGGCAGACGAGCTTTGGCCTATCACGCCGCACGAGAGCAGCAGTGGAAGCCTTTTTCGCTCGTCTTGCCCTGATCTGCAGGACGCATACGGCGGGTCCGCTCCCCCACGGCCTTGTCGGGCAACTCGATAGCACGATCGCATTCACCTTGCAGGAACCGCCCAGCGAGGCCCGCGACCAGGTTCTGATGGGCCTCGCCGGCGTTCGATCCGGGCTCTTCCCGCAATCGACGGCCTATCAACCCCAGAAAATCGAACACAGGACAGCCGCATGAAATACGAGCTTGATCTGTTCGGCGTGATCGTTCCGAGCCTCCTGCAGTGGAGCGTGGTTGCCTACGTCCTCGCCCGCAGCGTGAGCAGGCTGATGGGCCGCTTCGGCCTCTACCGCCATGTCTGGCATCCCGCCCTGTTCGACTTCGCGCTCTACGTCTGCCTCGTCACCAGCCTCGTCTACGCTTCGAAGGAGTTATTCTCATGAACGCCCCTGTCTCTTTCCCGAAAGCCTTGTGGCGCGGGTTCACGATGAAGTGCCCCAACTGCGGCCGGGGCCATCTGTTCGGCCGCTTCCTGAAAGTGGTCGACAACTGCGGGGTTTGCGGAGAGGACTACACGCCGCAACGCGCAGACGACCTCCCGGCCTACTTGGTGATCGGTATCGTGGGCCATCTCGTCGTGCCGGCACTCCTTGCCGTCGAGATGGCCTACTCGCCTCCCACCTGGCTGCAGTTGCTGATCTGGATCCCCGTTACCGCGCTTGCCGCATTGTTTCTGCTGCAGCCGGTGAAGGGGACAATCGTCGGCCTGCAGTGGCAGACCGGCATGCACGGATTCGAAGCCGCCAGGCGCCGCCGGGATGGAGAAGCCCGCGATGGTGTCGCACCACCCCTGCCGAAGCTCGTCTCCAAGGAGTTCGTGTCGTGAAAACCCTTCTGAGTTCGCTGCGCCGCTTCACGCCGACCGGTCTCATGCTGCTGCTCGCACTTTGGGCCGGCTACAAGCTGTGGGACTACTATTTTGATGCGCCCTGGACCCGCGATGGCCACGTGCGGGCCGACGTGGTCCCCGTGGCTCCCGACGTCTCGGGCTTCGTGAGCGAGGTGCTGGTCCGGGACAACCAGCAGGTTCATCAGGGCGACGTGCTGTTCCGGATCGATCGGGCACGGTACGCCATCGCGTTGGAGCAGGCCGAGGCGGTGCTGGACGCCAGACGTGCCACGCTCGACAATGCCAATGCCGACCTGAAGCGCTACAGCGCCCTGACGACTGATGTCGTCGTCTCCAGGCAGAGGATGGATCAGGTCGTCGCCACGCAGGCCACGGCCAAGGCCAACTACGATCAGGCGGCCGCGGACCGCGCTCTCGCCAGGCTCAATCTCGAGCGCAGCGAGGTACGCGCTTCCGTCAGCGGCATCGTCACCAACATGGAGCTGCGACCGGGGGCCTATCTGACGCCCGGAAAGGGCGTGATGGCGCTGCTCGATACGGACACTCTGCATGTCCAGGGCTATTTCGAGGAAACCAAGCTGCAGCGGATCCGGGTCGGCGATCCCGTTAATGTGCGCTTGATGGGTAGCCACCACACGCTGCGCGGCAGGGTGGAAAGCGTCGCGGCGGGTATCGAGGATCGCGATCGCAGCAACGGCTCGACCCTGCTTGCCAACGTCAACCCGACCTTCAACTGGGTGCGGCTGGCGCAACGTGTTCCGGTCCGGATCGCGCTAGACGGCCCCGAGCGAAACGACCTCGTTGCGGGAGCCACCGCCACCGTCGAGGTGCTCGGCTCGGCGTCCCGCAGCGAGGCGGCCGCAGCCAAAAACGGACGCGATGCCCCGCAGCGCGCCAGCTGCCACATGACTCGATCTGCGGTCGCATTCGCGTCCTCGTGCGGCTGAAAGCCCCCAAATCAGATGAAGGCTCCATCAAAAATGTTGGTAGCGTTTCTGGCAATGCTAAGCACCGGCATCTTCACGGCCCATGTTCTCGAAGCGCTGCACACGAGCCTGTCGTCGGCGCACACGCGCGCCAAAACACGGCTAATCCGCCGCGATGGAGCGCCGAGGTAACGTCATGCGCGCTCACCGGCTCAACTACCGATCTTGGATGTCGCTCGGCGCCGCCGCCGGATACATCGTATTGATCGGGCTGGTGGCTGTGTGTACCGAAAATCTATATCCGAACGTATTGACGATGAAGTCCGCCCAGTATGGCGCGCGAATTTATGACGCCGGATCGCTGAACCTGGCGAGAGACAGGCGCATCTTTGTTCAATGAGAATCCGACGCAGATGTTCCTCGTCCAGGACAATGATGTGGTCCAAACACTCGCGCCGGATCGATCCGATCAGCCGTTCGGCAAAGCAGTTCTGCCAAGGCGAGGCCGGTGCAATTGGCTTGTCTCGGATACCCATGGCACGCAGTCGGCGCGTGACGACAGTGCCGTAGATTCGATCTCGATCTCGGATCATATAGCGCGGAGCGCCATCCGAAGGAAAAGCCTCGGTGATCTGACGTGCAACCCACTCCGCCGTCGGGTTGGTTGTGACGCCGATCCAGACGAGATCTCTGCGATCAAGCCGGATGATGACGAAGCCATACAGCAGCTTAAAGCCAATGGTCGGTACTACGAACAAATCCATGGCGGCGATGTCCGGCGCGTGGTTTCGCAGAAAGGTCCGCCATTCCTGACTTGGAGGCCCGCGTCGCTTGACCATATACTTGGCGACACTTGATTGAGCGACGCTAAACCCGAGCTTGAGCAGTTCGCCGTGGATGCGCGGCGCACCCCAAAGCAAATTCTCTGTGCTCATCTGCCGGATCAGCGCGCGCAATTCTGTCTCGATCTGCGGTCGCCCGCCCCGTCGACACGATTTCCAACGCCAATAGCGGCGAAAGCCGGCCCGATGCCAACCCACCAGCGTTTCGGGTCGAATAATCATGAGAACCGGAAGGATCGACGGGAACCAGCGATAGAGCTGAACCAAGAACCAGCGGTCGTTGTTCGTGAGGCGAGCCCGGCCTTTCAGCTTGCGTCGCAAGACGATCATAGCTGCCGCAACCACAAAAAGCGCTATGAAGTCCCGCCGCTTCATTCGATCCTCCATCGTAGTTCGAGGAGCCGGGTGTAGAGTATCAGGTCTCGATGGTCGTCGCACTTGATGCGGACGCAAATGCTGCGTCGCAAACGCGGCGTAGCGCAGAACAGCTATGGCTCAATCGCTTCGGAGACTATTCGATCACCTCGTCGGCACGGGCGAGTACCTTTGGCCACGATGGTCATTCGGGCAGACCGGCCTGGCGCAGACCGACGATCATCAGTGCTTTCGTCTCCGGGGCAAGAAAGGTTGCTGCGTGAGCCGCCCACGCGGCAATCGTCAGACCGGGTTGAAGATCGAGGAGCCGACCCAACCAGTCTCGGGCCTCCTCATTCCTGCCGAGAAGCCCGCAAAGAGAGACTTTGACGCGAATTGAAGCATGGAATCTTGGTTGCTCGCGCAGCGCGTCGTCGATCCAGACCTCGGCATCTTGGTATTGGCGAGCACCCAGATATGCCAACGCGACTGCGAATTTATAGACGTAGCACAGTGGATCTAGCGGACTGAGCCGGATTGCGCGATTGCCAGCTTCGACAGCAACCACCGCGTGAGCAGCGCCGCGAAGGGACTGGCACAGAGCTTTGGTGCCCCAGGCGTGTGCCGAATTTGCATTGAGCGCAAGAGCACGATCCAGCGCGGAGAGCGCGGCCGTTTGATCCCCCACAACGGACAATAGATAGGCCGCCATCCAGAGAGCATCGGGATCATTGGTCCCAAACTCAATCGCCAGCCTGGCAAGGCGGATGCCGTCCTCGTCCTCTGGCCCGGTCGGGAGAACCCAGCCCTGACCTCTTTGTATGCCGCGGCACCAAGCTGCTAATCCCGCTGCGGCTGCATACGAGGGATCAAGTTGCAGTGCCCTTTTGGCTAGCGAAACTGCCTCCGTGAGCGTTTCTGGCGTCATTCTATGCACCTGCGACAAGGCACGAAGGTAAAGATCGTAAGCGTCAAGGCTTTCGGCCGGCTTGCGTTTGGCGCGCTCGATCTCCACCTGCTCCAACTTCGGTGCAATGGCGCTGACTACGCTGACGGTTACCTGGTCTTGAAGATCGAAGACGTCCTCAAGCGTGCCGTCGAAACGGTCAGCCCAGAGGTGCGCCCCTGTGGTTGCGTCAATGAGCTGTCCAGTAATACGCACTCGGTTTGCCGCTTTGCGAACACTCCCTTCCAAAACATAGCGCACCCCAAGTTCGCGTCCGACTTGCTTGATATCGACTGCTTTGCCCTTGTAGGTAAAGCTAGAATTGCGGGCGATGACGAACAGCGCTCTGAAACTAGACAGCGCCGTGATGATGTCCTCGACCATTCCATCAGCAAAGTAATCCTGTTCCGAATCACCGCTCATGTTCTGGAACGGAAGCACGGCGATGGACGGCTTGTCCGGAAGCGGGAGCACCTGGCGTTGGCTCACAGCCGAACCTGATTGAATTGCTGAAGTGGTTTGACCAGTCAGCCGAAACCGCCACGCCTGCATTGGCTCAGAAATATTCTTGAGGAGCTGCGGTCCCATATTCTCACACGCAATCTCGACTTTGCCCCGAACCTGCCGGTAGGCGTCATCGGACATGCAGACCCCGCCCGGTTCGGCGATGCCTTCAAGGCGCGCCGCAATATTGACGCCGTCACCAAAAATATCGTTCTCATCGATAATGATGTCGCCGACGTGAATGCCGCTACGGAATTCGATGCGCCTGTCCGCCGGTACCCCAGAGTTGCGCTCGGCCATACCGCGCTGAATATCGACTGCGCAACGAACGGCGTCGACCACACTCACGAATTCCATGAGCATTCCATCGCCCGTCGTTTTGACGATTCGGCCGCGATGTTCGGTGATCTTGGGATCGACAAGCGTCTTTCGGAACGATTTCAGATTGGCGAGCGTGCGTTCCTCATCGAGGCCCATCAAACGGCTGTAACCGGCGACGTCTGCCGCCAGCACCGCTGCCAGTCGCCGTTCCACGCGCTCGCTCAAGGTACACCCCGTGCTCGGGGAACTTGAATGCCGACATAGCATAATTATGTGCCGACGTCTGGCTAGGCCCATGGTCGCGGTAGGGACGACGATTTCTCCTCGCCCACCGGGTCGCCGGAGGCGGTCGCCCGCCCCCGGCTCCCACAGAACGTGGCGTGCGGATTTCCCGCACCACGCTCTTCGGCAGTTGGTTCACAGCTTTCGCTGCTATCTGTTCAAGTTTCGTTTCCATGGTCAGCTGATCTTCTCTCTGAGTAGAAGGCCGTAACTCCCGTTGCATGGAGCCCATGTCGCCCAAGAACAATTCAACTACCGCTGACCGCTTTCCCATGTAGCCGGCTCTCCCGACCGCAGAGTACTATCAGTCAGTCTGACTTCCACCCGGTCATCAGACCCTTCTCACCTGGCTTGGCAAGTCCTACAGGCTTGCGCCTGAACCGGATGGATCTCCCTTGTTCGCGTTGCTTCCTTAGGTTGCATGCTGGCGGTACGAACCCCGGGAGCATCTCAGGCCGCTCGCTATAGCGCGGGCTGCGATTCCGCCTTCCGCTTTACGGGATAGGGTCGGCTACTCCGATCACGATCGATTTCGGGGCTATGTTCCCGTTCACTGTCGTTCCGGCCTACAACCTCCCTGTCTACGCTTCGCAACGGCCGTTACCGGACGCCACGCAAGACTCGGTTCGCGGCTGCTCGCTAGGCTTTGCCGCGGCCGTCATCGCAGACGGCAGACTTCAACGCGCTTGCAAGGCGCAACCGCACAGATCCCGGCGTGCGCTGCTAACGCACCGGGCTCCTCCCTCGGGTCAGACGTCGTACGATGAACGATCTAGTCACGCTCGTCGCCCGACGCGCAGCCATCATTCGGATCGACGCGGCATTTCGGCTCAGTGTCCGAACCGCGGCCGCCTAACGGCTGTTTCCCTTGGGTGAGGCCCTTCCCTCCACGACCTCCGCCGGGGGTTGCCTCCCCTTGTTCAGTCGCTTCGCAAGTACTATGGCCTCATCCGACTTCTCATCCACGTTCATGCTCGGCGTGCGGATTGTAGCCTTCCCGAGCCGGCCCGGCACACGAGTCCGGGCATCGATGAGACCTCCCAGGTTCCGCGCAAAGAACTTCTCCACGTGCACAAGGTCTCCGACTGCGCGAGGTTCTTCCCATGCAAGCCAGTACGTCATGGGACGATGTTGCCTTCTCTTCAACGGAAGGAGATCGGCACCCCGGAATTAGACCCGTTTCGCAGCTCAATACTTGGCCCGTGGTCTCCCCTGTGAACGCTTCACGGCTGCCCTCGCGAGCAGAACCTCGTGCATCACTCGGGGTCGGGGCGGTTGGCTAGACCGTCCCCGTGGGGGACTTTCACCTCCTATTCTTTGCCAGCTTCCTGGCGCACTCTCAGTTGGGTCAAAAGGCGGCATCGGTGAGCGATTGGCCTAAGTCTGCTTTATCCCTACAAGCGCAGCCATCTGGTGGCGCTGCGTACCACCAAGATTTCCGCGAGCGATCCGCCGTCAACGTGGTGGCCGGGTGAACGGTGAAGATCACCAAAATACCGCTCGGGCTGTTGCATTCACGCAACCTTCTTTCTGCTCCGAAACGATAGTGTTTTGGGTTCGGATCGGAGGTGGCACATGTTCGACGTGTACCTAAACCATAAACGTGATCTGCTGGTGGTGAGGCAGGGATCGTCGATACCTCTCGGTGGCTCGTCGGGGAGATGGCAAAAGAGAAAGAGGAAGGTCGCCATCGTCAGCGACGAGATTAGGTCTGCCGTTCAGAGGCAGGGCTATTACGTGCGGAAGCGGAGTGAGTTGAAGACAAACTAGGATCAAGTCGGGGCGCGCGGCGGTTCTAATTCAATCAGAACCATAACGCTTTAAGCCTGCGGCCTGGCAGCCGCCGTTCCTGTCGCGCGCGAACGGAAATAGTCCAGCACGAAAAGCCGGAGCGCGGACGAGAGGTTGCCCTGCTCGCGGTTCCTGTCGATCTCGCCGACCAACTCGGACAATGTCATGTCCCGAAGGTTGGAGATTTCCTTCATGCCGTTCCAGAACGCCTCTTCGAGGCTGACGCTGGTCTTGTGCCCGGCGACCACGATCGAGCGCTTAACGACGGGCGACTTCATAAGGCGTCTCCGTCGTCGATACGAGCGCAGCAAGAGCTTGCTGGGACCAGCATCGCTCAGCGCTGCGCGAGCAGGCTGCTATGAGGCGGTCGGTTGGTGCCATCCTATTCCTCCAGAGACGCGGAACACATCCAGCAAGGGTCAAAGCCAATAACCCACCGTTAAAATTGCATTTGGCCTACGGCAAAAGAGAAAGAGGAGGCTCGCCAGCGTCAGCGACGAGATAAGGTCGGGGGTTCAGACGCAGGGCTATTACATGCGGAAGCGAAGTGAGTTGAGGACAAACTAGGATCAAGTCCGGGGTTTTGAAGCGCGGCTCGCATGTGCAATCTCTACTCGATCACTACAAACCAGGCCGCTATCATTGCGCTGTTTCGTGTCGTGAACCGATACGTCGGCAACCTCGCTCCGATGCCTGGGGTGTTTCCCGACTACCAGGCGCCAATCGTGCGCAACGGCCCCGACGGCCGCGAGCTCGCCACGGCGCGATGGGGAATGCCATCGTCGTCAAAGGCGCTGATGGATGCGACCAAGAAACGGGCCGAAAAGCTGCAGGTCAAAGGCAAGACCAGAGCTGGTCCCGGTTGTCTGAACAGAATCTCCGCGTCGATAAGTGGAGCCTCTGCCGGGGTTAGGCCGCCGCGCGGAGCGGCGGAAGGTTGAAGTAGGCTTGATCCGGGGTCATGTCGTCAAGACTCGAATGCGGACGTCGTCCGTTGTAAAAATCGAGATACCGGCCAATCGAATGTCGTGCCTCGCCGACGGTTTCGTAGGCTCGCAGATAGACCTCCTCGTATTTGATGCTGCGCCACAGCCGTTCGACGAACACGTTGTCGCGCCAGGCCCCTTTGCCATCCATGCTGATGGCGATGCCGTGGCTGGCAAGCAAGCCGGTGAAGGCCGCACCGGTGAACTGCGAGCCCTGATCGGTGTTGAAGATCTCCGGCTTGCCATGACGGGCCAAAGCATCTTCCAGTGTCTCGACGCAGAACGCCGCCTCCATCGTGATCGATAGCCGCCAGGACAAAACCCGGCGCGTCGCCCAGTCGAGCACGACGGCGAGATAGACGAAGCCGCGCGCCATCGGGATGTAGGTGATGTCCATGGCCCAGACTTGGTTTGGACGCATGATCTCCATGCCGCGCAGCAGATACGGATAGATCTTGTGGCCGGGTTCGGATTTCGTGGTGCGCGGACGGCGATAGAGCGCCTCTATCCCCATCCGCCGCATCAGCGTCGTCACATGCCGGCGGCCGATCTTGCACCCCTGCAAAGCCAGCAGGCCTCGCAACATCCGCGAACCGGCGAAGGGATACTCCAGGTGCAGCCGATCGAGACGCTGCATGATCTCGATGTCGGCTGAAGAGACTGGACGCGGCAGATAGTACACGCTGCCGCGGCCGACCTTCAAAACCTCTGCCTGCTTGGTGATCGACAGATCATGTTCACGGTCGATCATCGCTTTGCGCTCAGCAATCCCGCCTTGGTGAGCGCTCCTTCTAAAAAATCATTCTCCAGCGTCAGTTCCCCGATCTTGGCATGCAGCGACTTCACATCGACCGCCGGCGTGGCAGCCGCCGTGCCCCCAGGTCCAAAAACTCCGGAAGCGCCACCCTCCAGCTGCGCCTTCCACGCCGTAATCTGATTGGGGTGGACGTCGAAATGCTCGGCCAGTTGAGCTATCGTCCGGTCGCCCTTGACGGCGGCAAGCGCCACCTTTGCCTTAAAGGCCGGGGTATGGTTCCGGCGCGGTCGTCTGTTCATGGTCTCTCCTGATTCGCGGGCTTATCGTGCCCGCCGTCAGGCAGAAACTCCACTTAGCGTCCTGTTCAAATTAGCGAGTCCGGCTCTACCGTGATTTCAAGGAATTGCTTCGGATGGAGCCGGATGGCGGGACGACCAACATCCGCAGATCACCCCGAGAACGGGGTCCTTAATCCATGCCGAAACACAGCCCGAATCGATCCCCGCGAGAGGTAGGCGATTCTCAGGCGCTCGGATGCCTTGAGCGCTGCCGAGATGGTTGAGGCGATGTCGGACGTCAATCGGGCGGACGGTCCTGGTCGAGCAGCCAATCCTTGCGCTTCGAGAAGCGCCAAAGGGAACAGTCGACCTCGAACTGAGGGCCTAACCCAACCCGTCCGTCTCAGGGCTGGTACGACGGCGCTTCGGCGCTTCGTTCAATAAGCCGGCAAGACGCAGGCCTTCTAGGATACCTTCCAGCCGCTGCTCCCGGATCATCGCAGCCATCATTGAAACGGCGTCCTGTTGCTGGATTGTGAAGTGCACGTCAGGCAATTGCTCAGACATGGCCTCGAAGAATGTCTGCGGGTTAGTAACGTGATCTCGGAGCGCATATGCCGCGTCCTCCGCGAGGTAGGTCGCAAGATCGCTGTCCGTCAACGTGTCAAAATCAAAGTCGTACCGCGTACGGTCCTTGATCGACTGCCGAATCTGCTCGCTCTGGTGCTTTGCCGCCATAGAGAGCATAAAAACCGCGTCCGGAAGGTTCTCGCGCGGTACATTCTTCAGCTCAGCCATGCGGGCGTAAATTTCTTTGCCAGCACGCTCGTTCCGCTCGAATCGCTCCTGCGCCTGCCGTGCCTCATGCTCACGCTGTATTTTCTCTCGCCGTTTTTTTCCGAACATGCTCATGCCTCCAGGCGGCGATATAGTGCGGTTCTCGCACGACATGGAAGATCAAAATGACCTCGCGCGATCCCCAGCTCGGCGACCCGCGGCAAGGAGAAGGCGGAGGTCGCTGCCCAGCGCTTCTGTGCACTGGCCGCGGAACACGTTGAAAAGGTTCGGCTCCGACGATTCCGAATCCCTGCCCTGTGTTAGCAGCCGGAACGACCGGCGCGCCCCAAAGACACTTCCGATGTGACGCGAGGAGAATCAAGGTGCCGATGCTCAAGGAGATAGCTTCGGCTCCTTGAACAGCAAACGATCTAGTGGATCAAATCTGACATTTGAATCCCCCTGAGGGATTCGCGAGGAGCCGATTGCATGCGAATCTGGCGCATGCGAACGGGTATTTCGATCATCGTTACTCCGTCCGACCGTTTCCGTTTGGAGGCGCTCGTGCGGGATCGCAACGTGCCGCAGAAGCAGGTGTGCGGGCTGAGATCGTCTTGTTGAGTGCAGACGGGCTCGGCACCAATGAGATCATGCACCAGACCGGCAAGTCCAAGACCTGCGTCTGGCGCTGGCAGGAACGCTTTATGCAAGAGGGCTTCGAGGGTCTGCTGCGCGACAAGACACGCCCCTCGCGCATTCCGCCGCTCGGAGCGGACGTTGCAGCACGCGTGGTGGCACTCACGCAGACCGATCCGCCAGGAGAAGGCCACGCACTGGACCGCAACCATGATGGCGAAGGAGGCCGGCATCAGCGCCAGCTCGGTTCAGCGTATCTGGCGAGCGCACGGGCTGCAGCCGCATCGCGTCCGGCAATTCAAGCTCTCGAACGACCCCAACTTCGTCGAGAAGCTGCATGACGTGGTGGGGCTTTACGTCAATCCACCCGAGCATGCCATCGTGCTCTCGGTCGACGAGAAGAGCCAAATCCAGGCGCTCGATCGCACCCAACCGGGCCTGCCCCTCAAGAAGGGGCGCGCCGCCACTATGACACACGACTACAAACGCAACGGCACCACTACCCTGTTTGCCGCCTTCGACGTGCTCGAAGGCAAGGTCATCGGACGCTGCATGCAGAAGCATCGGCATCAGAAGTTCATCCGCTTTCTCAACCAGATCGAGGCTCAAGTCCCAGCCAAAAAAGCGGTCCATGTCATCCTCGACAACTATGCGACCCATAAACACCCGAAGGTGCGCAAATGCCTCGATCGCCATCCGCGGTTCACCTTCCATTTCACGCCCACCTCGTCATCGTGGCTCAATGCCGTCGAAGGCTTCTTTGCCAAACTCTCCAAACGGCGCCTCAAACGCGGCGTCTTCCGGTCGGTCCGTGAACTCAAGGCCGCCATCAACCGCTTCCTCGACCAAACCAACAATGATCCCAAGCCCTTCACTTGGACCGCAGATCCAGACAAAATCGTCGCCGCGCGGATAAAGACCTCACCATAAGCCCCGTCCCGGTCACGGATGAGATAGCGGGGAGCCTGCTCCCAACCGCTGCTTGCGCGACCTGATTTGCGATCCATTCTGCGGTTGGATGCGCTGTGACGCCAAACCACAGAATATGTCGCCGGCCGTGCCCCATGATCAGCAATCCATAGAGCAGCCGAAACGAGATTGTCGGCACGACGAACATATCCATCGCAGCGATCCCATCAGCGTGATTGCGGATAAAGGTTCTCCAGCCTTGCGACGGCGGGTGTCTCCGCCTGACCATGTATTTGGCGACGCTGGTCTGGCCGATCTCGATACCGAGCTTGAGCAACTCTCCATGAATCCGCGGCGCTCCCCACAGAGGATTGGCAATGCTCATCTCGCGGACCAGCCGTCGTATTTCGACCGCAACCGTCGGTCGGCCGGAACGAGGTCGTGATTTCCGGCGCCAGTAAGATCTGAACCCGGCACGATGCCAACGGACGACAGTCTCCGGCTTCACAATCGTCAGCGCATTGAGGGTACTTGGCGCCAAACGAGACAGCCCAACCAAGATCAGGCGATCCATGGCACTGAAAGTCAGTCTCTTTGGCAGGTGCCGTCGCTGGATGTTAAGCTGATGACGAAGGATCAGGATCTCAGCTTCCAACGAGGCCGCGACTGGAACAATAACACCAGCACCGTCCAGACCAGGCTGCAAGCTTCTCTCATAAGCCAGAAACATCGCGCGATTCGGCCTCACTTGCCAGCCGGATTAGGTTTCCGACAGGACAGGTGCCGAGCGCTTCATCGAAGAATGTTTCGTCAAACAGCTGGCTGTAACGCATTGGCCTTTACCTTGCCATACCGCTGCCTGACGGGATGCCCCAGCGCTCGAGCTATCTCTGCGGCGGCGCAAAAGATTGCACCTCAACCAAAGCGATGTGTGGCCTTGCGGTTGGCCGGTCACCTCCTCTATCGTCGCATCAGATCTGAGTTCTCCTTGTCCGCACGCGGCTCCGTCAGGTTAACTCGCGTTTCTCAGGTAATCACCAGTATAATCGAGCCCGGCGCCTGCTCGAATACGAATGCCGCAGTATCGCCGAAGAACAGCTTGTCGCCAGGTCTGCGGTTTGCCCCGATCACGATCAGATCATGCCGACCCTTCTTTGCTTCGGCCAGAATGGCCTCGTTTGGAGCCGGAGCGGCGCGTACTGCCGTCTTCACCGCGGTACCGTAGCCCTCGGCGATCTCGACGATGTCCCTCAGAATCGCCTGCTCACGCTGGCGAGCGCGGGCTGGTTTTGAGCCATGCGACGTTCTTCCAGACACATAGAGGACCGTCACCAACGCGCTGCACGCGCGTCCGAGCGCGATGGCGACTTCGGCCGCGCGCCGTGAAACGTCGGTGCCGGCGACCGGGACGAGAATTCTTGCGGGGGGAACGTCCAGTTGCTGGAAATGCCGGTCGCGACCTGCCACCAGGATCAACGGGCCGTCGAAGGCCGCGACGATCGGCGTGAGAGCCGGGTTGAAATCACCGGATTTCGTTCTGGTCTGCTCGACTCCGATCACCAGGAGATCATAGCCCTTCTTGGCTTCACTTGCCACCGCATCTTCCGCCGAGCCGGCGGGCACGCGCACCGTAACCTCGATCCGGGACGGCGCGCCGTCATCCGGGCTCCTTCCGCTCTCTGCTGCAGCGGCCTTCAGCACGTCTGCGCTGGTCACCTCCGGCGAGCCGGAGTCTGTGTCCACCTCGAATCGCTACCGTTCGACTTCTTGTCGGCTTGCAGGGAGAGTAGCGTGGTCGGCATGCCCCGCTGGCCGGCGATTAAGCCAGTAAGCCGCGCCGCGAACTTGCCGTTCGGACTGTCATCGACCGCGAGCAAGAGACGTTCCAGGTTCGACACGAACCCTTTGGCCTCTTGTTGCTCGCGCTCCAACCGCTCCTTCTCCGATTTTCTTATCGGCACCCGCCGCAAGGTCCAGCGCAGCATCGGCGGCATTGCCATCGTCGTGACCACGGCCATAGCGACGATCATCGTGAACAGATCTTGGCTGAGTGCGCCCATCGATAGGCCAATGGTGGCGACGATGATCTCAGTCGATCCGCGCGCATTCATAGCACAGCCAAGTGCAAGGGATTCGCGCCGCGTGAGGCCCCCGATCGTGCCACCAAGGAACGCACCGGCGAATTTCCCTAGGCTCGCAACCGAGATCAGACCAAGCGCTACTATCGCGAGTTCAGGATTCCTTAAGATCGCGAGGTCGGCGGAAAGACCAGCGATGCCGAAAAATACTGGCATGAAGAATGCTAGAATGAGGCCGCGAAGCTGCTCGTCAATGTGCTTGCTCATGATCGGCGATTCGCCGATCAAAATACCCGCGACGAAGGCGCCCAGCACTGTGTGCACACCAATGAAGTGCGTCGTCAGAGCCATCAGACCCATGATCACGAGGATGGTCGTAACCACGGGAAAGTCACTCTCGAAACTATCATTCGCCCAACGGATCGCGAAGAACACCAGCCGACGACCAACCGTAAAGCTCGCGGCCAAGAAGATAGCAGTGCCCAATACGCTCTTGGCGACACTGGCGACGTCGATCGTTCCCGCCTCTGCCAAGCTCAGCGTGATCGCAATGATGACCCAACCAACGGAGTCCTCGCAGATCGCCGATGCGACGATGATCTGACCAAGGTTGCGGCGGGTGAAGCCCATTTCGCGCACGACCGCTGCTACGATCTTGATTGAGGAAATCGAAAGGGCGGTGCCGAGAAACAGCGAGGTGAGAAGGCGCTGGTCGGGATGCGGCAGCAGGGATTCCGGCAGAAGCTGCCCGAGCGCAAAGCCGCAAAGAAAGGGTACCGCGACGCCGCTGAGCGAGATGCTCAACGCGGCCTGGCCGACTCGCCTTACGAGCTTGAGGTCGGTCTCCATCCCGGTCAGCAGCAGCAGAAGCAATATGCCGAACTGGGAGATGCCATCCATCATGGCCTTCTGTTCGGGGTTCTTTGGAAAGATCGCGATCTGCATCTCGGGCGAGAGCGTGCCCAGCACCGACGGTCCGAGCAGAACGCCGGCAAGCAACATGCCCATGACTGACGGCTGACCAATGCGATTCATGGCTTCGCCGAGCAGCCGGCCGATCACCATCAGCGCGATCAACTGAGCCAGAAAGACGACTTCCGAAGGTCCCTTTGCGACCTCCGCCGCGAAGGCATCTGTGACATCGGCAAGGCTGAACAAGATCAGCGCACAGAGCCGCGGCGCCGCGATCAGAAGTCGTGGGCGTTCAAGTGTGACTGTTGCTTGGGCCAACCCCTCTGCAAACGACGGCTGGCCGTGGAGTGCTTTGACCATGGTTCACTTTTTTATGCGCGTGGCGAACAGTCCGTGATCGCGGTGGCCGTAGCCAGGTGCACCGGCTGCCCGATGAAGCATCCTTCGCCGAAAAAGTCGCCGTCACCCGGGATGGCGATGACAGCGTTTTCTCCCTGGCCGGCCGGTACAGCAGACAACCTGGGCTGCTGGCGGTTTGATGGACACCTCCTTAAGCTAATCCCACCTTGCGTTCGAACTCAACTGGGCTGACGTAGGGGCGCATGTATTTCGCCGGCATCAGGCGGGCGTCGTGGCCAAGCATTTGGAGCCTGCGACTGAGATGATGCGCGCCGACGCAGGCCTCCATTCCGATCAAGCACGGCGGCAGGTTGGCGAGCCGCGTTTCCACCTGGCCGCGTGACCACTTATGCCGCAGCACGATGGCACCGCGGTGATCATGACCCACGAGGTGGAACGAGTTCTTGCCGATATCGATGCCGATCACGGCGATCGCGGTATTGGGTATCTGAGACATGGCGTGCTCCTTGTCTTGAGCGCCCCCTGCCAGCTTCTCGTGCTGGCAGGGCCGGAGCACGGCCGGACCATCCCATTAGCGGATGTTGATTTGTTGGATTTGACGGGGGACAGAGCGTTTAATTCGGTGTCACGGAGGGCCTCGCCTTCCGGATCACGCCTTAATCAGGCAAACTGAGCCGGACTGTCACGCTCCATGTCGAAATTGACGCGGGAGACCAGATCGCCGTAGGTCATGGTATAGCCTCCTGAAGTGATGCGGGAATGGCGGACCCGCGCAAGACCTGATTATTGCTTGACTGGGGCAGCCCGGATCTTGTCGACGATCTCCTTGGTCAAGTCGGCGCAGGCGCGCATCGGCTCACCTTCCGCGCATTTTACGTCAACGGTCGTCGCACCTTCGCCGTCGATGTCGACCCTGATACGCCCGGCCTTTCCTTCGCCTTTACCCTCACCCTTTCCTTCACCCTTGGCTTCGACTTTTCCCTCGCCCTTGCCTTCCATTTTCCCTTCACCCTTTCCCTGCGCGTAGGCGTTGGAACGCATGCCGAGCACGACGCCAAGCGCGGCGACGCCCGCGGCAAGAGTCAAGGTGGCGCGGCGAGACACGCCGGTAACATCAAGATTTGAGTTGTCGTCGTTGTTCACGATGGTCTCGTTGATCGCCCCGGAAGGGGCGCGAACGGATTGATGGCGGGTGGAGCGGGCGTTCGTGACGACATCGCCGATAGTGCGAGCAGCGCCAGCAGCAGCGCGGGCGGCATGACGACGAGGCCGAGCTTGAGGAATTGCCAGGCCGCGACATGCTCTCCTTCGCGGCGCAGCGCGATCAGCCACAGGATGGTGGCGAGCGAGCCGGTGACGGAGAGGTTTGGTCCGAGGTCGACCCCGATCAGGATCGCGCCGGTAACATGCGCCGGTACCTGCGCGGCCTGGCTGACGGTCGCAGCAATCAGTCCCGCCGGAAGGTTGTTGACGAGGTTCGATGCGACAGCGACGACGATCCCGGCGATCCAGGATGTGGTCTGCGGCGAAGCCATCGCAGCATCTTTCAGGATGCCAGCCAGCGACGGCAGCACACCGGTCCGGTTCAGCCCTTCGACCAGGATGAACAGCCCCGCCACCAGCGGGAGCACCGACCATGAAACGTCTTTCAGGATCGGCATGGGGGACTGCCGGCCGATCAGCAGCATGATGACGGTCACGGCGGCGCCGGTTACGAACGTTGGCAGTCCGAGATCGCGGCCGAGTGCCGAAGCGCCGAGCAGCACCACTGCGGTCATGGCGATCCCGGCTGCTGCGAGCTTGCCGCCCAGCGTAAACGGCGGAATCTCGTCGACGGCGGCGACGGCAGCATCCAGTCCGCGACGCTGCATCAGCCGCAGCGCGATATAGGTCGCGGCGATCGCGACCGCCGACGGCAGCGCGAAGTAATGCAGCCACTCGGACAACGGCGGCATCTGCGTGCCGAACACGACCAGATTGGCCGGATTGGAAATCGGCAGCACGAAGCTCGCCGCGTTGGCGATGAAGGCGCAGATGAAGAGATATGGCAGCGACTCGACCTTTGCGGCGCGCGTCGCCGCGTAGACCGCCGGCGTCAGCACCACCGCCGTGGCGTCGTTGGACAGAAACACCGTGACGATGGTGCCGACGACGTATACGATCAGGAACAGCCGCTTCGCCGAGCCGTTCGACGATCGCACGGCTTGCGCCGCCAACCAGTCGAACAGGCCTTCCTTGCGCGCCACCTCAGTCAGCAGCATCATTCCGATCAGGAAGAAGTAGACGTCGGTGCCCTTGGCCGCAGCCGCCAGCGCTTCCGGCCAAGGCAGCAGATTGAGCAGCACCAGTAGCATCGCACCTGCCACCGCCCAGATGAACTCCGGAAGATTCCAGGGCCGCGCGATCACGCCGAACGTCGCCAATCCCGCGATGCCCCAGGTCGCTGCGTTGACGCCGACCATCAGCGCGCTCCCGCGGCAAGCGCGCCAGCCAGTGCCGGGGCGGATGAACCATGCGGCCGTGCGCAGGCAGGCCGGAGCAGCGATGCGAACCCCAGCCACAACGCGATCGACCCCAGCGCAAAGCTGCCGAGGGTAACGAACATCGCGCCGTAGCCGATTTTCTGGGCGATCCATCCGCCGATCGCCGGACTGAGCGAGGCGCCGAGACCCTGCACGGTCATGACGGCGCCATGTCCGACGTTGACACGCCCGGTGCCGTTGAGGATGCGCGCGACAAGGCCAGGCACGGCCACGCTTTGAAGTCCCGCCCCGATCCCGTCGAGGATCTGCACCGGATAGACACCCCACTTGTTCATGACATGGGCGGCGAGGACGCCACGGATCGGCAACGCGATGAACGAGACCAGCAACACCAGCCAGTAGCCCTCCTTCTCTGCGGGTCGCATCGCGATCAGGGAAGCAAGGATCATCGTGCTCTGGGCTACGACGATGGTGATCGCGACAAATCCGGCGGGGTCGCCTTGCTTGTTCGCAACGACGGCCAACCCGTAAAGCGGCAGCATCGCGCCGTTGCCGAGGTGGAAACAGGCCAGCGCGGCTGCGAGGATCAGCAGCGGCTTGCACTCGAAAAGCACGGTAATGCCGCCGACCTTCCCGTTTTGACCGCTGCTGGTATCGAGACCGCGCGCCTCGTCATCGTCAATGGCTTCGCCCGGTATCATCAGCACGGAAGCGATGGAGAGAACGCCGAACAAGGCCGCCAGCCAGAACACAGCGGTGAAGCCGAATTGCCAACCGAGCAGACCCGACAGACCGGCGCCCACCATGTTGCCGGCATGGTTGAGCGCCTGATTGTGTCCGTTCTGGCGGTTGAAGCCGGCCTGACGGACGATGCCGAGCGTGACGCCTGACACGGCGGGCCCAATCGCCGCACCCGCGACGGCCGTCGCGACTTGCGATATCGTAACCAGCCAGAAGCTCTGCGAAAGCAGGATGATCCCGGACGCGATCACCGTGCATAGGCCGGGGATGATCACATAGAGCTTCTTGCGTCTGGTCGCATCGACCAGGGCGCCCGCAGGCGTGGTCATCAACATTCCGGCCACGCCGCCGACCGTCATCACCGTTCCGATTAGTCCGCTCTGCCAGCCATGCGCCAACAGGAAGACACCCAGGAACGGGCCGATGCCCGCCTGCATGTCGGCCATGAAGAAGTTAAGCGACAGCAGCGGCCAGAGGCCTTTCAATGCCGGCTTGTTCGAGGCTTGTGTCACGTTGCGCTCCAGTCGTTGGTCGGGCCGCAATCGTCGGCGGAAGTCTTGCGCGCGAAACTAGAATTTCGATGTCAGGGTGATTCCGGCGACCATAAGTGCCGCACCGGTGATGCGACCGGCGCTGAGCTCATGGACTTGCATGCCGAACATTCCGAACTGGTCGATCGCGAGCGACATCAGGATGTTCGCGGTGATGGTCAGGCCTGCGAATGCGCCGGCGCCGACTTTGCCGACGAACAGCAAGCTGGCGATTACCGCGAAGGCGCCGATAACGCCGCCGAGCGGTGCCCACCAAGGCATCCCTGCCAGGCCCTCCGCCGTCGGTAGCGGATGCGAAAGACACATGATGAGACAGGCCAGGAGCGCAACGATTGGCAAGAACGAGACGAGGCTCGCAAGCCACGGATTTTCGAGGGAAACGCGCAAGGTATGGTTCATCGGCGGACCCCACGCCTGCAGCGCGCCTGCGATGAGGATGATGGGATAGAGCCAGACGGCACTGATATTCTGCATCTCGCAATTCTTTCGCCGGAGAATCGTCGTCAATCGCGATTCACCACTTCCTGCCATTCCTGTTCGGCCCGAGCTGGGTTCCCAGCAGATGCCGTGCCGGCCACGTGCCGACGCTGCCGGCATCGCTGCCCGTCGGTTTGTGTTCTGCCGCCACATACGGCGCTACATCGATCGTCTCGGTGCCCTGATTGCGCTGCTGATCGGTCATGCGCACGCTCAGCCGGAACGATCCACCTGGAGCCGTGAGTTTGGCGCCGAACAAGCCACTGTCGCCACCAATCATCGGCCGCCACGGCTGATCGTCGATCCTGAATTCGGCTTGCGCGATCGGAACGGCGCCCCAGGCCGAGGCTCTGACCTCGCGGCAGACATTTACCTCGCCGGAATGCGGCGCGATCGCGAGCCGTCGGTAGGCCGGCGAGGTGATCATGACGAACGGCCACGATGACTCGAGAGTCTTGAAGCGCCAGCTTACGGCACCGCGGTCGATGGCCGCGAAGGCAAAGCCAACGCGGCCTTCCTCGATCTGCCCCGTCGAGCGCGTGGCGGCATAGACGGTCCGGCCATCGTGCCTGATTTCGTTATAGTGCGTGTGGCCCATGCCGACCAACGCGACGGGGCTTTCGTCGAACATCGCCGCGATTTCTGCGGCCTCCTCGCCGAGATCTGCGGGATAGGCATGCATGAACACCGCCGCGGTCTTGCCGTCGCGCTGCGCGGCGTCAAGCTGGCTGCGCAGCCAGACCAACCGCACCTCACCGAGCCGGAAATCCGGACCACCGGTGCCGCGCGACACCACATCGAGAAAGATGCAGCGGCAATTAGATATCTCGACGACGTAAGGCAGCTTTGGGACGTGAAGGCCGCCATAGAAATTGTCGAGCGATCCTGGCTTGAAATCGTGATCACCCGGAATTGCATGCCACGGCGCGATCAGGCGCGACAACTCGTCGTGGACGATGCGCAATTGCTCCGGCGTGCCATCGTCAACGTTGTCGCCGGGCAGATAGACGAAATCGATTCGCTCGCCGGCATTGCCGTTCACCTCATCGACGATGCGGCGCAAATCGACATGGTTCTGCAAACCCGCATCAGTGATGTGCAGGTCTCCGATCTGAAGGAAACGCAGCGGCTTTTCAGTCGTGTCCGTCATCGCATCGATCTCTAAGCTACGAGAGCCAAAATCCCGAGACGGCGACGGGGATACCATCGCCGCACACGCGGCCGTCATCCGGCGTGCGCCTGTTTCTCGCCGTGTTCGGGACCTTGCTTCTTGCCGTGATGCTTCGGTCCCTTGTGGTCGGGGCCATGCTTGGGCTTCTTCGGGCCGATCACTTTCATCGTTTCGGCCGAGTCGCCGATCTCGCGGGCTTCCACCACCGTTCCGAACGAGGTCATTGCACCTTCGCCGGCAACGAAAATCCTCGCTCCCTGCGTCAGCAGCGCGGAAAATCGCTCGGCCTCATGCGGCGGCAGCCTGATGATGCGGCCGTCTTCGAGCACGGCCCCGCGGGTCTCGCCCTTCGGTCCGTGATCGCTTGACGATGCCTTGCGCGCTCATCGGGCCGTGCTCGGCCTTCTCAAACGCTGCATCATCTTTGCGCGCGTCCGGACCCTCGTCGAGAATGCGGCCCTTCGGCGTATCGATCGCGACCGCGGCGACCATCCGGACGCCGCGCGGCCGAACACCCCGCACCTTGACCTGGCTGCCCGGACGGACGTCGCGCAGCAGCGGCGCCGACAGATGCGGCGGCACATGCACCTCCTCGCCGTCGGTCAGCAGGAACCCGTCGGCCTCGCCGTGCTTGTTGACGAGAAACTGGTCTACCGTGCCGTTGATTTCAGGCAGATGGTCGGGATCGATCCAATGCATTGCAAAGCTCCTTGCGCTCGACTGTCAGAGTGTCCTGACAACAGCATCGCAAGGCGCATGCCAACGGCTAAACGTTTGACATATATCAAGTTATTGAAACGGCAATCGGTCAGGTCCGTCGTCTTTCAAGACGCTGGGCGTCGTGAAAGCGGACGGGTGTGGAGGGTTCGATCAAGGCGGACTCTTGCGTTTGCCCAACCCATATTTCTCGGCTTTGGTGTGCAGAAGCTGCCGGTGGATACCGAGCCGGCGCGCCGCCTCGGCGCGGTTGCCTTTCGATTCAGCAAGCGCCTCGGCGATCAACCGGCGCTCGAGCCTCTCGACCGCGGACGAAAGATGACCATCGTCGCCATTCTCCTCTTCGGCATTCGGCGCGGGCGAGGACGATAGGAAATTGAGATCGCTCGCCGCCACGATGTCGCTGCGGCACAACACAGCGACGCGTTCCATTGCGTTTCTTAGTTCGCGCACATTGCCCGGCCAGGCATGGCCGGCAAGCTGCTGTGCAGCCTCGTCGGACAATTGCTTTTTCGGCGATGACGCCATCGCCAGAAAATGTTCGGCGAGCGGCAGGATGTCGGCGGTCCGTTTGCGCAGCGGCTGCAGTTCGATCGGCACCACGTTGAGACGGTAGAAAAGATCCTCCCGGAAGCGGCCCTGCTTCACCCACTGCTCCAGGTCGCGATGGGTGGCCGCGACGATCCGGACATCGACCTTCTGCGGTTTGCCGCCGACCGGCGTCACCACGCGCTCCTGCAGCGCACGCAGGATTTTAGCCTGCATCGCCAGATCCATGTCGCCGATCTCGTCGAGAAAAAGCATGCCGCTGTTGGCCTCGCGAAAGGCGCCCTTGCGCTCGAGGATGGCACCGGTGAAGGCACCCTTGACGTGTCCAAAGAGTCTGGTCGAGATCGGCCTGAAGACGAAAGGGAAATGAAGCCATGGCGATCATTTCGGTCCTGATCGGAGTTCTGGTTATTGTTGTCGTGGGGGCCATCTGCTTTTGGGCAATCGACAAGTTTGCGACCGACGGCCGGTTGGCGAACCTTCTCAAGTTGCTGGTGGTGCTGGTTTGCTTAGGTGCGATTGTGCAACGGCTGCTCGTACTGACCTATTGAGCGGCGCTATTCTCGCTCGGGACATCCCCAGGCTGGGGTTCGTTTCTGCCTCTCCGCAGTTCTACGGGATTGGCTAAAGCGGATGAATCGGATGCGCCAACCTGAGGGCACCATGTTCAAGGAAATGAAGAAGCGGGATTGGGCCTTCGTGGCGGTTTGCCTTGCCGCCGCGATTGGGTTCGGTGCGTTGAGCGTCAAACTCGGAGTTGAGCATTATCGAGCCACGCACGGCGCAACAGAATTCAGCAGTTCGCAGCGATCGGCCGAAGCGAAGCCATGATCGATCAGAGGAGTCCTAGTTGAGCATCCTCTCCGGAATGCAATATTCGCACTGGTTGATGGTAGCCGGAGCCGTCTTGGTGGTGCTCGGATTTGTCGGTTTGGCGTTTCGCCGAAACGGGAATGCTGAGGCCGATCGTGAGGTGACGGAAGTGAAGGCAAATCGGAAATGAGCTCGGGCTGAAGGCAAAACCGGGGGCATAGAGCGTGCACAGGGTCAGGAAGTTCGTTGAGGTTGGTGGCGGCCGGATAGGTTACGCGATGACTGAAGCCTCACTGTCCAAAGCCAGCAATGGCGCGAAGTGGAATCAGGACGCTTCATTTAGCGTGGCTGACGTTCTTCTTGCAGATCCGGAGTTTGCTTCGGTGCTGAAGGCAGTTTTGAGGGATGGGCACGCAATAGTTCCGGCGCTCAAAGCCTGATTTGCGTTAAAAATCTACTCCTTTGCGAGGTGCGCGGTTTCGCCGCCTAAGGCCGATAGGATCGAAAGCCGGCGCGCCGCGTTGACTGTTGAGCCCAAATGGGAGGTCAACGATGATCAATGACCGAGACGGACGGGCGACGACATCCGCGGAACGCGAAGCCCGCAAGGTGTTCAAGCAGGCTGAAGCGAAGGAAGCTTTGACCGATTACGCAAAAGCGCAAACGGCCTTCCACAAAAACCGAGAGCGTCTAAAGGCTGAGCGATTGGCCAGAGAGGCAAGCGCGGCGCCCCACGAGAAAGAGCGCTAAAAAAACTGCGTAGCCCGCGGAACGAAAACTTGGCCCCTGATCACTCTGGGGCTTTTCTGGTTTCCCTTGCTCGCCCTCCGGTGCGCTTGGATGCATAGAAAATCGTGGTGCGGCGTAGCGGGGGTCCGCTACATCGCTAAACCCACTATTTTGGAAACCCAATTTTCTTATTGGCGGGCAACCTAACTCGCGAGGAGGCCTCTTAATAGCCCGTCAAAAGCCGTTGTTCGCGCGCGAATCCTCGCCCCTCCTATGTGCTCGAATAGGTTCAGAACCCCGGTGGCGCAACACCCGATTCGTGCGATTGATTGAACGGGGCATTCCGAAACTTGTGGCATGAGTTCGATGTGGCGGACAGAGTGTCAGTCAATCCCCGTTGATGTACAAGCAGCTTTTCATTCTAGCATGTGGGGACCTACGGTCTTGGCTACCAGCCAATGGCCCATCGGATGGTAGCTCATCCAAGCTCTAGCCCAGCCCATCAATTTCAGCCGGCGGTCGGCGGTCGACGTCATGAAGAGCCATAGCGCGGCTTCGCAAGGCAACGTAACGCGGAGTAAGGAAGCACGCTGTGCCGTGGTTGCCGGGGCTTTCTACCGGCAGGACTTAGGCCGTCGTCTCACGCTTCAGTCCGAGCAGACGTTCCATTTCCTCACGGATTCTAAATTTCTGGATTTTCCCCGTCACCGTCATGGGAAAGTCAGCAACGATCTTTATGTATTTTGGCACCTTGTAGTGCGCGATACGGCCCTTACAAAAGTCTCGCACTTCCTTTTCTCCGAAATCGTCGGCACCTTGCGTCAGCACGATCCACGCGCACAATTCCTCGCCATATTTTGGATTTGCTACGCCGACGACCTGGGCGCTCTGAATTCGAGGATGCCGACAAAGGAATTCTTCAATCTCAAGCGGTGAAATATTTTCACCACCACGTATCACCAGATCTTTTATTCGTCCGACGATGTTGACGTACCCATGGACGTCCATGGTGCCGAGGTCGCCCGTATGCATCCACCGGTCCGCGTCGATCACCTCGTTTGTGTTCTCATCGTCATCCCAGTACCCGCGCATCACCGAATAACCCCGTGTACATACCTCGCCGGGAACGCCAAGCAAAACCGTCTGGCCGGATTTCGGATCGATAATCTTGAGCTCAACGTGGGGGTGAACGGTGCCAACCGTCGATACTCGCCTGTCCAACGGGGTATCAGTATCGCTCTGACAGCTTGCCGGGCTGGTCTCGGTCATTCCGTATCCGATCGTGATTTCGGTCAGGTGCATCCTTTCGACCACCCGTTTCATCAACTCGATCGGACAGGGCGCTCCGGCCATGGCTCCGGTACGAAGGCTAGAGAGATCGAACTCATCAAAGCGTGGGTGGCCAAGCTCAGCGGCAAACATCGTTGGCACACCGTGCAACGCGGTGCAGCGCTCTTCGTGCACGGCTTCAAGAACGGTCAATGGATCGAATCCATCATTCGGGTAGACGATGGTCGAGCCGTGTGTGAGGCAGGCCAAGTTGCCCATCACCATACCGAAGCAATGATAAAGCGGAACGGAGACACAGAGCCGATCTTCACGAGTGAGCTTCATCCGCTCGCCGACGAAGAAGCCGTTATTCAAAATGTTGCGATGCGTGAGCGTGGCTCCTTTCGGAAAGCCCGTGGTGCCGCTCGTAAACTGGATGTTGATGGGATCACTTGCATGGAGGGACCGCGACAGTTTGCGGAGCGAGGGGTCGTCAGCCGATCCAGTCTTTAAGAGATCCGAAAAGCTTAGGATCTCGGGAATGTCTTCGACACTATCCGGAAATTGTCCCGGCGCATCGATCCATACGACGTGACGCAGATGAGGTAGCTGCGCCAATCTCAGCGTCGATCCGGAATGATGTTGAAGTTCAGGTGCAAGCTGCCGCAATATATCAAGATAATCGCTGGTCTTGTACCGACGCATCATCACAAGAGCTTTGCAACCTGACTTGTTGAGCGTGTACTCCAGCTCGGCCGCGCGGTAGGCCGGGTTTATGTTTACTAGGATGATGCCCGTCTTTGCTGTCGCCAACTGGATCAACAGCCAAGCAATGTAGTTGTGAGACCAGATACCCACACGGTCTCCCGGCGCCAGACCTAAGTTCAGCAACGCGCTCGCAAGTCTGTTAGATTCAAGCTGCAGCTCCCTGTAGGTATATCGCCTGCCCTCATGCCGGCTAACCACTGCTTCGCGGTCAGGCCAGCTCTCAACCATTTCGTCAAAAAAATCACCGATCGTCCGTTCGATCAGAGGCAAATGAGTAGGGCCTCTTGTAAAGCTTCGGACCAGCATTTGTTACGTCCTCCATGGGTACGCAGGCTGCTTTTTTCCGGATCGCAAATGTTGCCGTTGACCTTGCGTGTCGGGCGGCGTGATCGTTGGTGCCGCTCTTCATTTATCTAAGGAGAGTGATCAGATTTTCCCGAAATCTCCATGGCGGCCTAAGCCGCTCGCAAAGCGACCGGCGCCGGCAGCTCCTTCCTTGAAGTGCGCTTCGACGCCATTCGTCCATTCACGACGGAGCGCCTCGCGAACAGGTAAGCCGTAAGTTTCAATGACCGAACGACGATCGGCGCGCACGGCTTCCTGAGGGAAACGTGCAATGTCATGCGCCATCATTTCGGTCTCGGCCCGTGCTTGACCGGGAGCAACGACCTTTTCACACATTCCGATGCGCATTGCTTCGTCTGCGGGGACTTTCCGGCCAGTCAAGATAATTTCCATGGCCCGGCCTTGGCCCACCAGTCGCGCAAGTCGAACGCTTCCGCCGTCGAGAAGAGGTATTCCCCAGCGTCGGCAGTAAACTCCGAAATAGGCGGTTTCAGCCATTACCCGGATGTCGCACCACAATGCGAGCTCCATTCCCCCCGCGACCGCCGGCCCCTCCACAGCAGCGATGACTGGCTTCGATAACTCAAGTCGCGTGGGTCCCAACGGCCCACGAGGCGCGGCGTTCGCGCCCGCGGGGAAAGCCAGGCCGTCCACGACTTCACGCTGAAAGGTGTCGCGGTTTGACAAGGTGCTGGCGAACTTAAGGTCCCAACCTGAGCAGAACGCGCCACCTTCGCCCCACAAGACCGCCACGCTGGCAGAACTATCAGCGTCGAATGACTTCAGTGCGCCTACTATCGCGTCTGCGCTCGCGGGGTCCATCGCATTGCGGGCCTCGGCGTATCTGCTATGGATCACCGTCCACACTGGACCGTTTTTCTCAACACGAACCACTTCTCTTCTCCTATGCTATTTTGATTTGGCTTGCGGTTTCTTCGCTTTAGGTTGGCCAACTTCGTCACCGGAGGCATCGAGCGGCTCTGACGAAAACGTATCCTGCGCAAATCGTTCCGGGCGTGCCGTCATGCAACCTTCGCCTTGAACCATTTGGCAATGCCCTCTCCCATTTCGTGGGGGCTGTCCTCCATCAGCATGAAAATGCCCGGCCCGAGGTCTAGGGTGTCGATATTCTTAAAATTGCCTGCGGCCCAGGCCACATTGTCCTGCGTCACGAATAGTCCGGGCGTCGCGTGAATCAACAGCTTCGGAATAGGCGATCTTTTCAGCCATTCGCTGTACTCGGCGATCACCCAAGCGGTGTCGATCGGATCGCCAGCAAAGGACCAATCGCGGGGAAGCCGGGCCATGGCACGGCGCGAGTCCCAATCCGGGAACGGGGCACGATAGTAATTCATCTCCTCTTCGGTGAGCTTTCGTACGATAACAGCCGGAAGCGCACGCTCCACGATCAAGTTCTGGCCCATCAGAAGTTCGGGGCCGAGCTCCCGGGAGCGGAACTTGCTGAACTCCTCGGCGATGAGCGGCCAAGTCTCTTGGAGCGTCCCCAACGGTTTCACGGGAAACTCACAGAACGCGACGGCGCGAACTCGCTCGGGAAATCGACGGGCTAGGTTGAGGCCGACAAGCGCCCCCCAATCGTGGACAACCAGCGTTATGTTCCGCAGGCCAAGCTGAATCACCAACTCTTCGATGTAGCGGATTTGATCGAATATCCTGTACTCGATGTCGGGATGATCTGACTTCCCGAACCCAATAAAGTCGGGCGCGATGCAGCGGCCAAGCGGCTCGAGATGAGGGATGACGTTTCGCCAGCAATACGACCAAGTGGGATTGCCGTGTAGAAACAGAAACGGATCCCCAGCGCCGACATCGATATAGTGAAGTCTGGAACCGTAGAGGTTGACATAATTTTCGGCATAGGTGAACGCCGCCGAAATTGGCCTTTTTGCAGTTGAGCTGGCTTCCATTGCTGTTTCCTCCGATCGAATATGTTCTTTCTTCTGATTAGCTGGCGATGAGCAGGCCGGCGAAACCCGCCCCAACCACAAGCACGTCGAGCTCCTCAACTTCCTCGCGTTGCGCTAGTTTGGCTGACTTCGTCCCACTCGTTCGCGCTTCCTCCCTAGCAGCTTGGCCATGTCCGGCAGCACTACGATCAACTACCGCCATTGTCGAAATCGACTGCATAGGTAGCTCCTCCGAATCGTGGGAGCCTTAAACGGCCCCCACATCCTTGGCACTCTCGTGCCGGTGGAGGAGCCGTCCACAGCATCAGAAGCGGACTTGCGGCCGGCGTCAGCTATCGGCGCAAAGCTGACTCGCGAGCAGCATTGCTCGAGATTCTCTCTCTAGTCGTTGCATCCCCTAGCTCATCGGTCGATCCGGCGCAGGCCAACTAGGCGTTCGTACCTCCATCAACAGTCAGGTTCGCACCAGTGATGTAAGACGCGTCGGGGCTTGCGACGAACGCCACCAGCGCCGCGACTTCGTCCACGCTGCCGTACCGGTTGAGCGCCGTAACGGCCTTCTGCGGAACCGCCCATTCGCCCGCGGCCGGATTGAGGTCGGTGTCGATCGGGCCCGGCTGGACGTTGTTGACGGTGATGCCGCGGTCTCCGACCTCGCGCGATAGCCCTTGCGTGAACATCCGAATCGCGCCCTTGGTAGCGGAGTAAGGCACGAGCCCGGGAGCCATCATGCGCTCACCAACGCTAGAGCCGATCATGACGATGCGGCCACCGTCATTCATGTGCTTCAAGGCCGCCTGCGTCGTGACGAAGACGCCGCGGACATTGAGATCGATCACCTGGTCGAGCTCCTCCAGCGTCGTCTCTTCGAATTTCTTCGGGATCGCCGTGCCGGCGTTGTTCACGAGCACGTCGAGCTTGCCGAGCGCGCTAACCGTCTTCTCGACGGCCGCCTTCACGGCCGCGGAGTCGGTGGCATCCGCCTGGATCGCGATGGCCTTGCCGCCGGCGGCTTCGATTGATTTGACAACCGAAGCCGCGGCGTCAGCGCCCTTGCTGTAGGTGATTGCCACCCTGGCGCCATCGGCGGCGAGGCGTTTGGCGATGGCGGCGCCGATGCCGCGCGAAGCGCCGGTGACGAGTGCCGTTTTGCCTTCAAGTTTCCTGGACATCGGATTCTCCTGTTTCGAGTTGGGATTTGATGCGGCGCTCGCTCAGAGCAACTGCGTCTGCGCCACCTGGTGGGTAGGAATCATCTCTCGGCGGCCTTGCATCATTTCCGGGCGGACATGAATCATCATGGTCTCGCCCGCCTACTCAGCCGGCATCGGACACGAGCGCCAGCGCCGCTCTCGCGCAGTCAACGTCATTCTGCACCGTGGGCGCCCCGCTCACCCCGATCGCGCCGACAATCTCTCCGTCCACCTTGATCGGAAACCCTCCGCCATACGCCGCCACGCGCGCAAGCGTGGGAATGCCAGCCAACAGCGACGGGTCGCGCTGGATGAAGCTAAAGAAATCCTGCGTCGAGACGCCGAACAGGGCTGTGTAGGCCTTGTTCTGCGCAATCTCGATGGAGAGGATCGGAGCGCCATCCATCCGGCCAAAAGCCTTGAGATTGCCGCCGTCATCGAGGATCGCGACGTTGTCGGCAATGCCAAGTTGTCTGGCTTTCGCAATCACTTCTTCCACCATTTTCTGTGCCAGTTCAAAAGAAATGCTATTTTTCTTCACCACGTTGACCATCAGAGCCCTCCACTCGAGTAGTATTGCGTGTTGATCGGGGTGTAATAGGTCACTTCCTTGCGCAATCCCGGTCGATGCAGCGTGAACGGGGTTGCTTCAGCCGGCGGTCTTGCCTCCGTCGACAGTCAATATCTGTCCCGTGATGAATGATGCATCTTCGGAAGCGAGAAAGACGGCGGCGCGCGCGATGTCGGCCGGGTCGCCGACGCGCCCAAGCGGCACTGTCTTTAGAAGCGCTGCTTTTCTCTCCGAGGTCCCCGTGAAGCGGTCGAGCATGCCGGTCTCGATCGGACCGGGAGCCACGGCATTGACGCGCACGCCTGAATTCGCCGCTTCCAGCGCCGCCGACTTTGTCATGCCTTCGACGGCATGCTTGCTCGCGACATAGACCGAGGCGCCCGCTCCACCTTCGTGCCCGTAGGTCGAGGATATGTTGATGATGCTGCCGCTCCCTTGCGCCTGCATCACGCGCAGCTCGTGCTTCACGCTAAGCAGCGTGCCAAGCACATTGGTGTCGAAGGTGGCGGCATAGCTTTCCGCGGTCTGGTCCGTGATTGGGCCGGGCTGGCCTTCGGTGCCCGCATTGTTGACCGCGACATCCAGTCGGCCGAACCGCGCGACGGTCTTGTCGACCAGGGCGCGGACGTCATCTTCCTTGCGGACGTCGGCATTGATGAACTCGGCCTCCGAACCAAAACCGCGCAGCTCCTCAGCCAGCGCCTTGCCGGCCTCATCGCGCCGACCCGCAACGACGACGTTCGCGCCCTTCTTGGCGAAGGCGACAGCGGCGGCGCGCCCGATACCGGTAAGTGCACCTGTGATCAAGACGACGGGGTTGCTCATGGATCCAGTCCTTCATGGTGTGGTGTTGGACCCAAGATGAACTCTCCCGAAGGCTTGAAAAATAGGCCATAATTCCAAACATATCGGAATAACTATCCGCAACGGGGACGTCGCAGATGGACAATCTGGGATCGATGAAGGCCTTCGTTCAGGTCGCGGAAGCCCGAAGTTTCACCGTTGCGGGACGGCAACTTGGCCTCTCGTCGTCGGCGATCGGCAAGGCGGTGGTGCGGATGGAGGAACGGCTCGGCGTGCGTCTCTTTCATCGCTCTACGCGCAGCGTCACGCTGACCGCGGAGGGGGCCTTATTCCTCGAACGCTGCCGGCGCATCTTTTCCGAAATCGAAGCGGCCGAACTCGAACTGTCGCAGACGCAGGAGGCCCCGCGCGGCACACTGCGCGTCGGCCTGCCATTGGCCGGCATGCTGATGATGCCAACTCTCGTCGCGTTCATGCGGGCCTATCCCGAGATCATCTTGGATCTCGATTTCAGCGATCGGGTCGTAGATGTCATCGAGGAGGGCTTCGATGCCGTAATGCGCTTCGCCGAGGCTGGCGACTCGCGTTTGATGTCTCGGGCTTTGGGCTCATATCGCCGACGCCTCGTGGCGGCCCCGGCCTATCTCGCGGCCAAGGGTGTTCCCCTGACCCCGGACGACCTCAAGGCTCATGCCTGTCTGCATCACAAGTTTCCGACTAGCGGGAAGTTCGAGCGATGGCCGCTGCGGCCCGAGCATGCCGGCATCGAAAGCGAACTGCCGAAAACGGCCGTGGCAAGCACGCTCGAGCCGATCATCTTTATGGCCGAGCAAGGCATGGGCATCGCCTACCTGCCGGACTTCGCCATAGCCAGGCAACTTCGTGAGGGCGTACTCGTCACTGTGCTCGACGACTACACCGACCGTTCCGGGCCCCTTCGGATCCTGTGGCCGTCGAACCGGCATCTCGCTCCCAAGCTCCGGGTGTTTGTGGACTTCCTCGCCGCGAACCTCGTCCCCGCCGTCGAGGGTGAAGCAGACCGAGCACGAGATAGATAGAGGACCTGCCACGGCAGCCGCGGCGTGTCGGTACGCCCATGCCGTCAGCCGCTCTTCGACGTCCCACCCCCGGACGGGCGCCAGCATCGAAGTGTTCTATGCCGACCGCTCGCTGGAGACGTTCGGCAGGTGCAGCGCGGGATGGTTTTGGTGGTCTCGTCGTAGGGGCTTCTCGCCAGACGGTCCGGCGAGTGGCCCGTTCGCTACGAGCTATGCAGCCTACCGGAACGCTCTCCAAGATCAGTATCTTGGGCGCGAAGTGCCCCGCGAAATGCACGGAGAAAACCTTCTTGGGGACGGATTTGGGGACTGTTCTCGTCAGAGAGAGAACAAAACCTTCAAGTGATATCAGCGTTTTATCGGATGCTTTTGGCGGAGAGGGAGGGATTGCCGCGCAGCTTCAACAAGCTCAACAAAATCAGGCACTTGTTAGCCACCCGATGAGGCCGTGTGTACCAATCTTGTGTCCCGAAGTCCACCGGATTTGCCATCCCGGCCGGCGCCAAAATGCATCCAGGTTCGATGCGGTGATCTGATGCCCCGCGACGCCATAGTTGAGAGGCAGTTTCCCGCCGACGCGGACGCCTAAGCAGCCGCGTTCGTTTTTAAGTGAAGGCCGTCTCATTTGGCAGCCACGTGGTAGCGAACCCGGGCGCGGGCACGATGGCTTCATCGCCAGCAGCCCCCACATCGTCAGCCGTCACAGCCGTAGGGCATGCAATGAAAATCGACCAAATCAAAATCAAGCTGGTCGGCAAGGCCGCCGTGATGTTCCGCGCCATCAACGCGACCGGGGAAGTGGTCCAGGTGATCGCCCTTAGTGCGCCCTCAGCGCGTGACGTCAGGACGATCCAGCCTCTTGATGCAGCTCGCCACCCCGCATCAAGCGGCGGGCGATGTCGGCTGTCTGCAGCGACGCGCGTTCGGTCGGCGAATGGGCCGCCAGATAGCGGGCAACCGCGATGAGGATGTGCCGGCCCTCGTCCGTGTCGCCCCATGCGCCGAATTGCCGGACTCCCGCCTCCAGCATCTGATACGCATGGAAGCCCGCATCTTCGCGCAGCACCGCATGCGCGAGCGTGGCGATCAGCGCCTGCGGCGAAAGGCCGAGCGCGAGATGCCGTGCCACCAGGCGTGCGGCAAGATCGACCTGTCTCTGCCGGTCGAAGGCGTCGAGCAAGGCGGCGCCGATCGTCTCTGGATCCGCGGGCAGATCATCGAGCTGCTCGCCGGCGTCGCCCGGGATGCGGGCCGGCGGCACATTGAGATAGCGAGCAAGGTAGAGCGCCATCGCTCCGTGCAATACGCCGCGGACGGCCGTGACGTGAGTGTCGATGTTGGCAGTCCCGATGCGCGTCAGCATCTGGTGGACTGCGTTGGCGTAGGTGAAGACGTGATGCGCCGTCTCCCAGTCGGCGTGCTCGTTGGCATTGCCGAAGCGCGCCACCCTAAGCGCTGCGGCGTACGCGAGGGATTGGCCAAGGTCAGCAGGAGCGGCACCGGCGCGGATCGCCTCCTTGAGCGCATCAACGATCCTGGCCGGATCGTCACCGAGCAGCTCTTGAGCAAGTGCGGCGTGGCCCGACCAGTCACGCGAGCTGCGTCCGGCAGCGAACAGACCCGCGAGTTTGCGGGTTGATTTTTCACACAACGCAACAAGGTCAACGGGCTGGCGCCAGGCCGTCGATTCCTCGGCGCCACGGGCCGCTGCCATCTGGCCGACGACAGTCGGCAGCAGAGCCGCCGCGTGTTGCCAGCCGACCAGGTCGAGGCACTCGAATGCCTTGTTGATGAAATCGAGCGAGTGCCCGGTGGCGGCGAACGCGCGCTCGGTCCCGGCGGCGAACAGGGCATCAGCGAGTTCAGCCGGGGAGAAGCCGGCCGCAATCGCCGTGAGCAGGGTGCGCTCGGCGGCCTCGCGATGGCGCACGGTTGTCCAACGCCGCAGCCAGCGTTTGAGCGCGGCCGGATCCGGCCGGCTGCCAAGCGGCGCGCGTTCCCGCCGCGGCGCCGCGCCGTCGCAGTCCGCCGCCACGCGGCGTGCGCCGTGGAATAGAGCGAGATAGGCTTCCTCCTCCGGCAGCACAGGCAGGAGATTGGCGAGTGCCGTAAGGATCGTAAGACCCACGCCCCAGCCGTCGCGGTTCTGCGCCCCGAACAGCGCCACCTGCCGTACGATTTCGGCCTGCGGTACGCCGGCCGCGAGCTGACCATGCATGGCCTTGGCAATGACGAGGCCGAGGTCGTGGGCGAGGCCGTTCGCAAGCCGCTGATGCCAGTGCGCGGCGAGATCGGCATGAGTGAACGTGGTCTTCACCCAGATGTCACCATTGCGCACCTCGACCGGGCAGATCGGCACGTCGTCCGCCCAGAGGTCGAAGGTGCAGCCGCTTTCGAGATCGAAGCGAGCGTGGTGCCAGTGACAGGTCAAGATGCCGTCCTCGACGCTGCCGCGCTCGAGCGGGAAGCCCATGTGCGGGCACCGATTGTCGAGGGCGAAGACGCGCCCGCGGTCGTAGATGACGAGGATCGGACGATGGCCACCGTGCACAACGAGCCGCCCCTTGAGCTTCAGCTGCTCAAGGCTGCCCGCCAGCGCAAATTCCTTGCTGGGCGCGTCCATGAGCATACCTCCCATTGTCGCTTTGGGGCCGCTGCAGGTACTCCGCAACATAGGCATCCCCTCGCGCAAAGGCGAGAGGATGCCGTGGTTTTCGTCGTCAACGCGCCGTGTAGCCTCCATCGACCGCGAGTGCGTGGCCGATTACAAAGCTTGCGCCGGGACTGCAGAGCCAAAGGACGGCAGAGGCAATCTCTTCCGGTCGGCCGAGCCGCCCGATCGGCTGCTCCTTTATCAGTTCCTTGATGGCTTCGGGTTGACTGACCCGCATGCCCGCGAGCATCGGTGTTTCGATAATACCTGGACACACCGCGTTAATTCGGATGCCGCGGGAGGCATATTCGAGAGCGGCGCACTTGGTGAGCCCGAGCACCCCGTGTTTGGACGAGCGATACACCCCGCGACCGGCGATACCCACTAGTCCCCCGATCGACGAGCAGTTCACGATGGAACCGCTGCCCTGCGCACGCATCTGGAGTAGTTCGTACTTCATGCAGCTCCAGATGCCGCGCAGATTGACCGCATGCACGCGATCAAAATCGTTGGGGTCGGCGTCAGCTGTCTCGGCAAGGGGACTCTGCACGCCGGCGTTGTTGAACGCTGCGTCCAGCCGTCCGAAGGTAAAAACGGTCTGCCGGACCATACCGGCCACATCATCATCATCGGCGACATCGCAACGCAAGCCAATTGCCTTATGACCGGCGGCAACTAAGTGCTCCGCAGCAGTGCGAGCTCCGTTCTCATTGACGTCCGCTAGGACTACAGTCGCTCCCGCCTCCGCGAAGGCGTTGGCAGTCGCCAGACCGATGCCAGAAGCCGCTCCAGTAACTAGGGCCACTGTCGCTTGGCATCTTGGCGTGAGACTCCGCGACTTTTCTCGCCGTTGGGCATTTTGGCTTGAGACTGAAGCAGGTCCCAGTCTCAAGTTAGCTGTCAATGTGAGACTGGATTTGCGGATCCCGTTCCGAGCTCGGCCTCGATTTCGGTGAAGCGCTGGTTGCTATGGGAGCGGGTGCGGGTGCGCAGGCGCGAGATCGTCTGAGCTGGGTCACGCATCGCAATCGCGACACCGGCGAGCAGCGAAACGCGGAGCGCGATTGGCAGGAAGGGCCTTCTTGACATTACAGTCTTCGCGCCGAACCGATGGACCATGTCATCGAAGCCGGAATCTCACGTTAGATGCCCAAAGCCAACAGGAATCTCACGTTAAATGGACAAGCCTGTGCATTGAGCCGAACGCCAAATCATTGAAATTGTTCAACCCGCAATCTCAGCCCAAGATGCCCAGTGACAGCCGAGCCCTGCGGTGAAGCGGCGAACAAGCGGCTTGGTGTTGTATTCTCGCAACCCGAACTTCGCTCCGAAGCGATAACGTTCATTGGCTCGGGGGTGGCATATGTTCGACGTTTATTTGAGCGGAAAGCGCGATCTGCTCGTTGTTAGGAAGGGACTTCCTATACCCACTGGCAAGTCGGGGCGATGGCGCAAATCCAAGAAGAAGGTTCTCAAAGTCAGTGACGAGATTAAGTCGGCGGTTCAGAGGCAAGGCTATTACGTGCGGAAGCTGAGGGAGTTACCGATTAAAACGGCTTCGCGGGCATCTGGACCGAATTCAAAGGCGAGCGCGGTACCAAGCCCAAGCCGATCCCCGGGCCGCATCTCGTCTACGGCTTCCTGACGACCTCGCCGAATGCGGTGGTCGAGCCGATCCATCCAAAGGCGATGCCGGTGATCCTAACGACCGACGAGGAGCGCGATGCCTGGATGCGCGCGCCGTGGGATGAGGCGAAGGCGCTGTAGCGGCCGCTGCTGGATGACGGGCTCAAGATCGTGATGCGCGGCGCGGAGAAAGAAGATCGGGCGGCGGTATAGACGAGGAGCGTGGTGATGGATGCCGAGCGGGGAAACGGAAAAAGGATGCTTCCATCAACAGAGGAGAAGGCGTCCGGATCGGCGTTATGCGTGCGATAAACCGCCAAAGTGAACTTGAAGTGAAACATTCGAAGGCGCTGCGAGTTACTCGGGTCCGTATGATCACGGTGTTTCAGACTGGAGCGTTGACTGCTGGCACATGTGTTGCACGATCAGGCTTGGCTGGGGATTTCAGGGCCCAGTGCAATAAACAACGCCGCCTAGCGAGCATATTCCGCTAGAGCGGCGTTGCGCTCTTGCATTCGATCCATCCGCTGATAAGCAGCGCCGCTGCGCTCGCGTTGTCATGAAACTTTTACCTCCGCCTGCTCGTATCTTAACGGCTGGCTATGGCCTCTGCCGTGGGGCAGAACAATTGATGTGGTCGGCAGGGGCCGCCTGAATTTCAGAGCAAGGCGGGCGGCCCCACCGTGCCGGTCCACCGGTCTGTTTGGGACAGCAGATGGAACGCAAGCTGTCAGGACCGGAAAAGCAAGCTGCCGACGCACTGCGCCGGGCAAGACAGCTACCCGTCGGCGCGGAGCGCAACGATTTGCGGCAGCTCGCCATGGGGCTTCTCTGGCTGCATCGGAACGGTATGGACGCCTTAATGAGCCAGCGCTCTGCAGCGCGAGCGCTGCCGAAGGCTGTCATCGAGCCGACCTTCCCAAAGGCCATGCCGGTGATCTTCACGACCGACGAAGAGCTCGACGTTTGAATGCGCGCGCCCTGGAATGAGACGAGGGCATGACGCGCTCAAGATGGTGATGCGGGAGCCGGCCAGGAGCATATGGCAATGTCAATGGGATGCATGCTGCCATGCCGTTTGCTTGCGAGAGCGATACGCGTCCAGCACGCGCAGACATGTCTCAGCATTCAACGCGCTGTAGTCAGCCTTCATTCGATCCAACTCGCCAGCCGTTATTCGGTAGTTCAGCGCTCCCAGAAAAAGAAGCGACATGGTGGTGGTCCATGACAATCTCAAAGCCTTGGCTAGTATGAGAGTTGATTGCCGTTTTTGGTCGATCAAAGCGCGCTCTACGATGTCAGCGGGCATAGAGCTCAACAAAGCAAGTGCCGCAACCGTCTCGTTGAACTTGAGCGAATGAGCAAACTCAAAAATGCTATCCTCAGTTAGCTCTCCCAATTGATGTAACTTTGCGACTGTCCGCTTTGCGGTAAAATAGTCCTTCGATGCAGGACCAAATCTTGAGTGGATGGCACCCTCTACATCTGTGACTATGCTCTGGACATGGCCTTGCATGTCAGGGCGTTCTCGCCTCAGCTTTTCTTTGACCTCGTCTGAAGCCTTGGAAATCAATTGATGGAATAGGTGCCGCGGGATGTCTTTGCGATGTCCGACACACTCGGCAAGGATAGAGTCATCCTCCGAGCGTCGCAGGAGTTGAAGGAACCCTGAGTGGGAAAAATGAGCGCCGCTATTTCGCGCAACTGAAGTGACGACCGCCTGTGAACCACGCGCCAACAGAACGTCAGTAATAGCATTGGATACTGTTTTCCGCTTGGAAATGGCGAGCAAGTGCTGCTGACCCTTGTCTCGGGCGCAGCTCATCAAGATATTGGGATCTAGCCGCTCGGAATGCTGAAGAATGGGACCCGCAACATCGATTGAGTCATCGAGGGAAAGAGCGTTGACCACGTCGATCGGCGCGTTTTTGCTGGGAGCCAGCTCGTTTGCAAGTCGAACTCGGGCGCCAACTTCAATCTCCTGAGCAAGCCTGCCAATTATCTCGCCGAAGGCCCAAATTTGCTCTTCTGAATAGCTACCGGAAATTAAACAATCGGTCGCATGCCACAGCGCCCGAAGACGGCTTTCGGCGGTCCCTCTGGAAACCGCGTCCTCAAGTTCGGTAAGAAATGCGGTCGCTTCAGCCATCTGGTGGGCCCGATTGCGCAAGCGGGGGCAAATTGCTTCTCCAATTGCGGAATTAAGCCGTTGCAGAATTCAAGAAATAGTAAAGAGGCGCGACTATCGTGTCGGTCGCTTAATGGTGAGCAAACAAGTTCCGGCTGGCGAACTCCGGCCCCAATCGAACTATTGGTGCTTAATACCGCTGTGGCAGCGGATCAGCAGTATTGTCACGGTCTCTATGCCGACGGGGGCATCGCCATGCTGAGCCAAATCCAGCACTCGTTTCGATGGCAGGGCCTACGAAACGCAGCGCCGGAGTCAACTCCAGAATGATCCCTGATCTTCTCGCGCCTCATTCAACCAAATGAGCGCCTCCCGCAGTTCAAGGCTTATGATCCGCTCCTCGGCAGCAGATGTGGGATCACCATCCGTCAGATAGAGATGAAAGCCGCTGCTGTCGCGAAGCAGAACCTCCCGGCCCTCGCGCGCTTCCAGCGATTGAGAGTCAATGAACGGAACGATACGGAGTGAGACGACCTGCATCGCGATGTGATGAGCGCCCCAGCTACCTTGCAGCGCTAAGATGCAGATTGGCTGCTTGCATGTCTTATTGACCTCCGACTTTCTTCCGCAATGTCGGTCGCTGTGATTGCCCTTGCGGTGACCAATTTTCGGCCTCACCTCCAGCCTCGATCCATTCAAGAGTTCTCACCACGTCGGGAAACAGCGTAAATACATATTCCTCCGACGAAACTCCGAAATGGTGGCGGGTCCTTTCATTGCTGATCGCGCGCCTGACGCGTTTCGCAAAGAGGGCTAATTGTTCATTGGTTGGGCTTGGGATCATCTCTCATTCACCCCCCTCATTGGAACGCAACACCGACCCGAAAATCGTTTCGCCAGACCACACGACACAACAGCTTCAGACGGTCTTCTGGTACGAGCAACGTGAATGCGGCGGGGATCGTCTTGGTCGAATAGGCGAACTCTAGTGCCGCCCCCGTCATCGATATGTCGTGGATCATGCAAGGGATCTTGTCGCCGCCGAAATCGACCTCCGCCGACTTCCTGACCCGATGACGTGGCGCAATTCGTGTCTCAACCACACGATAGCCCTTCCGAGGCTCATACAGCTTAGTGACGCCAGCACGAGAATGAACGCGCGAGATGCGGGCGTAAGATCAATCGCCGCGCTCGCATACCGGGCGCGCCCTAAAATCAGGCACGATGAGAGCAGCAGTCTCACATCACAACTCATCGTAGGGAGGATGCTCGCAATTTATTAATCTTCTCTAAAGTGAGGTCCGGCCTCATTTCGACCGTGCGCGCGACGGGATGAGCCGAACGCGCCCGAGAGCACGCAATTGTGTCGGGGATCAGTAGCTTGCAGTACCGTTGCGGTGCCGAGTCAGCGAATGACCTCGACGCCTTCATCACGAAACGGCCGGTGAGTTGCACGCCGATCTCGCTGGATCAATACGGACGGACCGTTGCGACCTGTTCGGTGGCCAGCGCCGATCTCGGCGAATGGCTGGTTCGCAATGGCCTTGCGCTCGACTGGCCGCAATATTCCAAAGGTAAGCACGCTGCGGCCCAGCGCGATGCAGAGCACGCCGGGCGCGGGATGGGGCAGGCAGCTATGTTGAGCCATGGCTTTATCGGGCCTGCATCAGGGCGAACGGGCGTCCGGCGGCTTGCTCGGATGATGCGAACGCGCATCCGTGATGAATGTAAAGACAGGCGAGCACCCAAGCGCCTCTTTCGTCCCTCAGTGGGCACCTGTCAGGCTACGTTCCGAAGGAGGCGCGCCGTCCATCTCACGGGAAGCCCAGGGGGTTAGAGCAGGACAGCGATTGAAGCCTTTCCATTAGGACTCTAGCCTAGTGGGCGGATTTTCCAATTCGAGGCACGCTACAAGCCGCCAGAGCTCTCCGGCGTAACCATTCAATAGTGGTTTGACGCGCTCTTTCGCTGTTTCGTCGTCGGCGCAGTCAAGGCCGACAGCGCCCTTAAGGTCGCCGTGTTGGTCCAGAATGTAGATGCGATAGTGCGGCATGCAGTTGCCTAGCCGCAAACGTAAAGTGCCAATTTCTAGCTGCCAATTCGCCTTGTATGTGAAGATTTTTCGTTCTCTTACGGATTACCCATTGTTGATACCTGCGCGATGCGCGACCGGGATCGCGCGCGCCATGGGATGAGACGAGGGCGCTGCAACGGCCTTTGATGATGTCCTCAAGATCGCCGCGCGCGGGGACGACAAGGAAGATCGGGTGGCAGCATAATGAAAGCGGTGTCCTTGGCGCGCCAAAGCTGACGCTTACCACCCACCGCTCCAACAATAGTGTTCGGCCCCCAGCACTGAACGGTTTAAGGCGGCCTTAGTGCTGTTCAGATGTTGAAGATATATAGCCCCGGTGCAAGCAGGTCGGTCTTCTGTCGCCATCGAACAGCACGGTGATACCGGTGTTGTGACGGCTCAAGCCGACAACGATGCCAATCTTGTCAGCCAGCTTTGGGCAACGAACCGCTCCGAGTTCGCTGATTTTAAAGCGGGTGCCGACCGCAATTCTAACTGTTTCCCGGTTCATGGTTTAGCTCCGCAATAAGCCTTGCCTTTATCGAAAAGCGGGGATTGTTGACGGCCTGTGTTTCAGGATCATTTCGTGGCCTACAGAAATTGGTTTCGTGGCAACTACCGCGATGTTCGTTCCGGTGTGCCGTTCCGTCCAGGAACGCCGCATCTGCTACGGAAGCCAGCCGCTCGCATGAGAGCACTCAGGCGACCGGCAATCGACTTGCATCGCGTGCCGTCGCGTTTGCAGCTGGTTGGGGCTGCGTCTGGTCATTCAAGCTGGCGGTGCAATCTTGGAAGTGCTCAAGGAGCGCGGCATTGGCCAGGTGCTCCCAATACTCTGCCTCGGCGAGCAGCTCCCAGCTTCTGTCAGGATGGTATGCGGCGCTCTGCCGACACAACGACGCCATGGCGCGCAAGCGGCGTACAGTTTCCATTCCCATCCTCCCCGTCGTTTTCCCCACCTTATTTTTTATTTTTGCATCGGAGTCATTATAATTATGACTCAGAACCAATTTTTACGTCCTCTGCAGCAGCGGAGGCGCGGTTGATTGCGAATACTTTCGGTTCGGGTTCACATAGGTCTTGATGTGAGCGCTGATCGTCCCCCCAGAGCAGTCTGGCGAGACCGAGGCGCGAACGCGAATTCAGCTCGGGAACAAGGTACGGCACAACACGCGGCTTACCGGACACCTAGTTCTTTGATCGCCAGAGCCGCAAGCTGTGCGGGGTCACGAGGACCAGTTTGCGCGATCTTGATGATCGTCTTCGCGACCATTTCCGTGAGAGGGTCATCGCGGTCCTTGACGCATAGGGTATGCAACGCTTGCTCGTAAGCCGCTGTGATGCAGCTAACCTTTTCCGGGTCCATAGTGAAGTTTTTCAGTAGTCGATAAATAGCCATTTCTAGTGAACTTATTTTGGTGCTCGTAGCCCGGGTGGGGTCAGCCTCTCCTGTAGACGGGAAGCCATCTCGGCTCGGCGGGCTTTACGAATGAGGAGCTCGCGCTCAATGCCCGGCGGAGTGCCTTGGGCTTCCTTGCGGAGACGTGCTGCTTCGTCTGCAAGTCGTTTCTCTACAGGTTCGGTTCGTACGAAACGGCGACGCTCTGGCATGCGCTGCTCCATCCCGTTAGAAGATTGGCGGGAGCGCGACCGGCGCTTCTCATCACCGATAACTGCCACAGTACCGTGCGGTGATGGAACCAGTGTGCACCGGGAACCCGAGCAGCGCCAGAGGAATTAGTTAATAGGGAACTGGAACCAAACCCCCAGGCAAGGGGGTGCGCGCCGAGCGCAGGTCGGCGGCTTCGGCTCGGTGATGGTGGCCCTTGCGGTCGATTTCGTGTTCGGAAGCATCTGGACCCGTCCAGGCCTCGACAGGAAGCAGCGAAGCCTGGTGACGCTCGGCATTCTGATCGCGCTGCGCCGACCGAAGAGTTCAAGAACCACGTTCAGATCGGCCTGCGGAACGGTCTTACCGTCGGTGAGATTGAGGAAGCATTGATACAGGCGACCGCCTATGCCGGCTTACGACCTATGACGCCTAGTCCCGGCTCGGTGTTCTCTTGGAGATGTTGGCCGACACCGAGCCGGGGTTTTTAGCTCTCTTCGAGGTTCCCAGGCGAATTATGCCAACGCACTGCAGGAGTGGCGACCAACCACTATCCGGGCCGCGACCGCAGCTTTCCACGACCTGCTCGCAAAATGGCCGTAGTCTGCAGCAATTGAAGGCAGTCACTGAATTCGACGGATTGGTCGAGGTGACAACGATGCGGAATTCGTCTTTCGGACTTCGGCGATTGCTGTCGCTTATCGCGGGCCTTACCCTCTGGGCCGCCGCCGCTTGGCCGGCTGCGGCGGAGCCCTCCGCGGCGGGCCTGTGGCAGAAGATCGAGAACGGCGAGCCCCGGCTTTACGTGTTGGTCGTCGATCACAACGGCGTCTTCGAAGGCGTGATGGCGAAACTTTTCCCCAAGCCGGGCAGTACAGGCCCGCGGATCTGTTCGGAGTGTACCGACGACCGCAAGAACGCGCCCTGGCTCGGTATCTCCTTCGTCCGTGACATGAAGCGCAATGGTCTGAAATATGAGAACGGCAACGTGCTCGATCCCCGCGACGGCAAGATCTACAGCGCCATGATGACCTTGAGCCCGGATGGGCAGAACCTGACCCTGCGCGGCTATATCGGCATTTCGCTGCTCGGCCGGGACGAGACATGGACCCGCCTGCCTGACAGCACCATCGCCCAGATCGATCCCGCCATCGTGGCAAAATATCTCCCAGCGCATGCCGCCGCGATGAAGCCGCCCGCCATACAGAGGAAGATGGCGCCAGCGCATTAGCCGTAGCGGCGGGTGTGGCCTTTAGAGCAAATAGTGAAATCGAACGGATGAACTTTCCACAATCGTGGTTGGCCTTTGGAAGCATCCAAAGCGTTATAGTCCCGCTGCCCGTGACCGCCATTAGTTCTTAGACTCTAGACCGAAGTTTGCTCGTGTCGTCAGGAGAGACTTGAGTCAGTGCAGTGGGTTAGGGTGGGAATGATCCTGTGATTGTGTCCATGTAAGGGGATTCCCAAATCGGCGAGGATATGATTCGATTCGGGCATGTTCATCGAGATGGTGCCCAATCGAGACTCTCCGCCTGCGGTGTTGCTGCGGGAGAGTTATCGCGACGAGCAAGGCCGTTCGCAGAAGCGGACGTTGGCCAATCTCAGCAAGCTGCCGCGTGATATGATCGATACGTTGAAGGCGGTGCTGAAGGGCGGAACGGTCATCGGCACTGGTCCGCAGGAACTGGAAGTCGAGCGCTCATTGCCGCACGGCCATGTTGCGGCGGCGCTTGGAATGATCCGCAAGATTGGCCTCGACCGGTTGATTCTGGGTGCGGCGAAGGATCCGGCCTCGCGACGCTGCTGCGATCTCGTTGTCGCCATGGTGGTTGATCGGTTGATTGCGCCACGATCGAAGCTGGGCTTTGTCCGCGCGATCGATGAGGAGACGGCGGTATCGAGTCTGGGCGCGGTCTTGCACCTTGGCCGGGTCAAGGAGCGGGAGGCCTATGAGGCGCTGGATTGGCTGCTCGAACGTCAGGGCCGCGTCGAAAATGGCTTGGCGCGGCGGCATCTCGAAGACGGCGTGCTGGTCCTCTATGACGTCAGCTCATCTTACTTCGAGGGCCGCTGCTGCCCGCTGGCGCGCTATGGCCACAGCCGGGATCACCGCAAGGACCGGCCGCAAATTGTCTATGGGCTGCTCTGCACACGCGAGGGACTGCCGATCGCCGTGGAGGTGTTCGACGGCAACACCGCGGATCCCTCAACCTTGAGCGCGCAGATCGAGAAGGTGAAGGATCGCTTCAGGATCAGTCGTCTGGTGCTGGTCGGAGATCGCGGCATGATCACCTCGGCCCGCATTCGCGACGAACTTAGGCCCGCGAATCTCGATTGGATCACCTGCCTGCGTGCACCGGCGGTGCAGGCGCTGGCCGCGGAAAATGGGCCGTTACAGCTGTCGTTGTTCGATGATCGCGATCTCGCCGAAATCAGCGCGCCGGACATGTTCCCAGGCGAACGGCTGATCGCGTGCCGCAATCACGACCTCGCCGCCGAACGGGCGCGCAAGCGTGAGGACTTGTTAGCAGTGACTGAACGCGAACTGGCCCGGATCGAAGCCAAGGTCCGGCGCAGGAACGCTCCCTTGCGTGACGCTGCCGAAATAGGTCTGGCGGTCGGCGCGGTTCTTAACAAAAGAAAGATGGCCAAGCACTTCGTCGTTACGATCCGCGATGGTCATCTCTCCTGGCATAGACGGCTCGATCAGATCGAGGCAGAGGCGCGCCTCGACGGCATCTATGTGATCCGAACCAGCATGCCTGCCGAGCATCTGAATGCCGCAGAAGCAGTTCAGGCCTACAAGGATCTCTCGCACGTCGAACGGGCATTCCGATCCCTGAAGAGCGTCGATCTGGAAATCCGGCCGATCCGTCATTGGACCGCGGACAGGGTGCGGGCTCATGTCTTCCTGTGCATGCTCGCCTACCATGTCGAGTGGCTCCTACGGGAGGCCCTAGCGCCGCTGTTGTTCCACGACACCGATCTGGCAGCAGCCAAAGCGGAGCGAACTTCTCCAGTTGCGGCCACCGCACCGTCAGACGTCGTCAAGGTCAAGAAGACAACCAGGCGATCGGCAGACGGTCAGCGCGTCATGAGCTTCGGTGACCTCATTGCGCATCTCGGAACACTCGCTCGCAACACCATGCACGTGCCCGCGCGCCCCAAGCACCGCTTTACCCTTCACTCCAAACCAACCGCCCTCCAGGAGGCGGCCTTCGATCTGCTCGGGCTCAATCCCGTTCGTGTCCAGTAACCGAGTAGCCTCGCGGACGAATGATCAAACCGCATCAGATACTTATGCGATTCATGGGTGAAAACTTCGGTCTAGAAGGCTAGGCCGCATCGGCGCAGATGCCTGTATCCCTCTCGCCTCATCCATTTACCTCGAGCAACGCGAGCGCTTTTTTTGCCAGCATGCGATTAGCGGGGTACCGGAGGGGTAACGGCCGCTATGGGTCAACAACGGTCCTGACGGCCCCGAAACGAGACTTCTGCTCTACCCCGATCAACGGACATCATCAGACCGGCCCGGCATGTCTCAAAAGTGCCAACAGGCAACATCTGAGGTTGGCCTAATGCTACAGAGACCGCTAACTCTGCTTCAAAGGTCCTGCTCATTTGAAGGCTTGCTCGGTGCATGCCTGTGGAACTTTAACGGATCGGGGAACGAAAGTCTCCGTCGCGATTTTAGAGGGTGAGGCCGCCGCTCGCCGTCAAGAGACAACGGCGCATGTTGCGGATAGCCAAAGGTCCTCTGGACCCGCTGTTCAAAACGAGCGCGCGCGCAGATAGTCAAAGGCGGCGGTCTCCATTTACTGCAAGCTGCACGGCGCGTGCTCGGTTGTATGGCGATTCATGAAATCGATGGTTGGTGGGCGGGGTTCACCGGAACGAAGGTTCCGTTATGCGAAACCGTATCGAAATTGACCACACCCACAGCCGGGCAATCGCGCAAGAGATCGGCGAACGGCTACGGGCGCACCTGGAGAGACGAATCCGAGCCACCGGCAAGCCTCCAAAAGCAGATCGACCGGCTACGCGAGTTGGATGGCCAATCGCCATCCACTATGAATCGCCGGTTACGCGGCACGTCGCACAAGGACGCGGGCCGAGGAGATCGGTTGCGGCTTATTTGGTCGTGGCGACGTAAAAGCTGATCGCTCAGTCGAAGTAGCGGCGTTCTAGTGTCGTCTCCGACACCTAAACTCCGCGATACTGCGGTCGCGCTGCCATAGCTCAAGGTTGTGGCCGTCCACTTTGGACACGATGAGACCAGGCTCAGAAACGGTTCGGTTAAGTCCTCATATTCGGGAAGCGCTCTGGAACCGTTTCCGAGAGTGCCCGGTTAGTTTGTGGGACCGATGGAGGATGATTGCCATGAGATATCAGGCTACGATTGCGATAGCTGTCATTGTCGCTGGTGCTGGGCTGGCGGTCTATTCTGTCGGCTCGCTGCCCCCCGAAAAGCAGTCGACGCCGACCGTCACCCAATTGGCGACACGATTGGCTCAGTCCGTGGATCCGTTTGTGCCTCAGTCCGGCGGCTAACAGCCGACGCAACTCAGACCGCATTGGCGGCGCTGCGTTAAACCATCCGGATAGACGGCTAGGAGGCGACAATCTCGCCCGCGAAAATGGCGGCAAGCCTACGGATGACTTCGAACGTCAGCTGCGGGTCTTGACATACGCAAATTACTTCCGGTCTTGCCCTCGAAAGCAGACATTGTCAGAGCCGGTTGGCAAGTCTCAAAAGTGCCAATGCCGGAAGTCGCCGGTTTGCGCGGGGATCAGGCGCCAACGCCGCTCTCGACTGAAAAAGGGGTAGCGCGCGCACCGATCGTTAATCAATATGAATGGTTGTTCAGACACCTAGAGGGGATTTTAACGCGTTTCGGAACGTAAAACGCCCACGGTGATTAGCACTCCAAACGTTAATGGGAGTGTTCATATGAAAAAGTTAGCTATCGTATTTGCCGCCAGTGCAGCCGCGCTGCTTGGTGGCTCCGGTGCAAACGCAGCAGACAACACGGTGAAGGCAAAGGCCGCAACCGACATAAGCCAGTCATCAACCGACTTCAGCTCGCGCCGTCGTTACTATCGCCACTATGGATATCATTACCGCCACTATGGATATCGTCACTACCGCCCGTACTACAGGAGCTACGGCTACGCTCCGCGGCCGTACTATGGATACGGCGGCGGTTACGGTGGACCATACTATGGAGGCGGCTATGGTTATGGCGGACCGAGTGTAAGCTTTAGCTTCGGCGGCGGTGGGTACCGCGGTTGGTAATATAAAAAAAGCCCGCAGAAGCGCGGGCTTTTTCTTTTATAGAATCGAGACTGTCCTTGCTTGAGACGATAGCCGTTCTCGCGCAAGCTACCTCTTGAGCTTGCACCGTCACAAGTCCCCGCGAGGCGCCAGACGGCTTACACGATCAGGCGAAAAGTCTAACAGTCCGTCCTAAGTGTCTGTCCGAAAACATGTTGAATCATCGGAATCATTTGTGATTCAAGGGAGGCGGTCCGAATCTGAAGGAGCGCCGATGTGGACGAAAGAGAACCGCGGTCGTTACGACCGCAGCCGGCTACGCTATCCCAGCGATTTGACCGATGAGGAATGGGCGTTGGTGAAGCCGCTGATTGCGTCAGCCAAGCGAGGCGGAAACAAGCGCACGGTGGATGTGCGTGAGGTGGTCAATGGTCTGATGTATGTGCTGAGCAGCGGCGAGCGATCCCGAAGGATCTGCCGCCGCGCAGCACGGTGCACGGTTATTTTGACTTGTGGACTTGGGACGGCACGCTCGATCGCATCCATCACGCGCTCTATGTACAATGTCGGGAAGTTGGCCAACCGAGAACCCAGCCCGAGCGCCGCCATCATCGACAGTCAAAGCGTCAAGAGCGCGGAAAAAGGGGGGCGTGGATTGACCCGCATGGCTACGATGCGGGAAAGAAGATCAAGGGCAAGAAGCGCCACATCCTAGTCGATACCCAGGGCTTATTGCTCCACGCCCTTGTACATTCGGCGGACATCCAGGATCGTGACGGCGGGGTGCTGGTGATGGCCACACTGTTTGGCCTGCATCCATTCCTGCTGAAGCTCTATGCCGACGGCGGCTATCAGGGGCCGATCTTTCAGTCCGCCGTTCGCAAAATCCTCCGGCAAATCGACGTGGAAATCGTCAAGCGTTCCGATACAGCAAAGGGCTTTGCGGTCTTGCCCAAGCGATGGATCGTCGAGCGCACCATCGCCTGGCTCAATCGCTGTCGCCGCTTGGCCAAGGATTGGGAGTGCCTCAACCGAAAGGCCTTGGCGTTCTTGCGCCTTGCCTCAATCCGCCTCATGCTCAGAAAGCTCTGTCAAAAAACAGCATGATCCCGGACAGACTCTAACATTACAGTTGTCGTTTTTTGAAGTGGGCCCGTTGGGCGGCGGCCTGGTGAGCTCTGCGCCAGAGTGACCATGCGATGATGTGTGCGGGTTGGATCCGCTTTCGGGCGAGCCTGATGGCGATGCGGCGGACTTCCTGGATTGACCAACGGATCAATGACGGATTGGTGATATTTTGAGTTTTGCCGTGGTTCGGCGTTTCGTTTTTTTGGGCGGCGGCGAATTGGCGCGATGGCGGATCACCGCCATCATGGCGAAGGCGAGCATCACCAGGGAAACGTGGCGATGCCACCCATGCCAGGATCTGCTCTCGTTGTGATCGAGCCCGAACTCGTTTTTCGCGGTCTCAAAGCTGTCCTCGATCGCCCACCGATGGCCTTCGACCGCCACCAGCGTTTCGATGGATGTTCCCGCTGGACACCAGGTGGTGAAGAAGGCGAGATCGCCATCGGCGATACGACGACGGATCAGCAGACCTCGTGTCCAAAGACCATGATTTGCGCTGTAAAATTCTTCGACCTCGAGATCGGCCAATTCGAGATAGCACCAATCGTGCAGCCGCGGTCCTTTGGTTCCGGCCCCTGCCGACAGGCGTTTCCAATCGGACGCGCGCCGCGTCCGAGCGATGTCCGCGGCCTTGCCGGCGACCGATCGCCGCTTGCCCCAGGATTGAAATACATGAGCGCTGCTGACCCCGAGCACGTAGCCTTTGCCTGCCCGGCGTAATTGCTGTTCGATATCGCCAACACCGTAGACAGTATCACCGGCAACCCACTTGAATGGTACAGACGCGGCTATGGCGCGTGCGATCATGCTCGTTGCAAGCTTTGGCTTGGTCGCAAAGCCGGCACCGGGAGGCACATATGCGGCTTCCAGACGATCTGGATCGTCGGTCCATTCCTTCGGAAGATACAGCGCGCGATCGATGAACGCATGACCGTGGCGCGACACGTAGGCGGCGAAGACGCCGATCTGGCAGTTCGTGATCTTGCCGGCGGAACCAGTGTATTGCCGCGCCACCCCGCACGACGCCTTGCCTTGCTTGAGAAAGCCGGTCTCGTCGATCACGAGCACCGCATCGTCATCCGCCAAATGCTCGATGACATAATCGCGGACGATATCGCGCAGACCATCAGCATCCCAATCCCTGCGACCCAGGATCGCCTGTTGCCGCCAAGGACCGGGATCGCCAGCTGCCTCCGCGCGCATCCAACCGGTCTTGCGTTGCTCATCTCCGAGCAGGCTTTCCAGAAACAAGCCTGCATTCCTCGCAACACGCTCTTGATTGAACAACGGACGTATCCGTTGCTTGATCTCACGAAGCGACGCCGCCCACAGCGCAAGCGTCTCTTCAATCGACGCTGGCCGCGTCCACGATCTTCGAATCATGGTTGCCCATGGATTCAGAAAACTGCATAAAAGGCAACTGTAGTGCTAAGCAACTTGTTTGATCGTCGCGAACCCGGTGAGGGTGATTTTCCCGGCATCGTTGAACCGGAAATGTGTGCGCACTGGTTTCCCGTCATATCCCCGATAGTCGAGAGACACGCCGTCCGTCTCAGGGCACAGTGCGTCGATCTCAAATGCACGAGCTGCTGGTCCGGCCAGCTTCGAGCGCCAGTACCATTCCATCGCGGATCGACCTCGAAAAGTTCCGCCTTCGCAGCATTCAATGGTCGCCGCGTCATCATAGAGGTCTAGCAGCACGTCCAGCCGTTGCTGCTTACAAGCGTCGATCCAATCAACGACTATACCGACAGCATCGAAGGCGTCCTGAGCATTCGACATATCCGCATCTCCACTGGTGAGCGCCTGCCGCAAGGACCAGGGTAAGACCTGTGGCTGAACGCAGGGTGAACGTGCCCCGATTATGTCGCGCGGTAGGGGGAATACCGGCCAAACGGCGGCTGTAGCGGTCGTCGGTAGGCGGGCCGTGAACTCATAAACCTGCTGGGCGGCCGGTTTGCGCTAGTCCGCTATGCCCCGATAGCGATCAAATTCCGCAGGGCAGCGAAATGACGCGATGGACCATAACCGGACTCATGCACCGTTGGTGTGGGCTCGACTCGAGTCAGTCTATTTTGATTTCGCGGGCCTTTCTCCCGGTTTGATCGTACTGCCTTTGTCCAGTCGGGTCATTGGTCGGGAGATTTCACGCTCCTCTTTCAAGCTTTCGGATTGCGCTCTCGGCGAGAGCCAGATCGCGGTGCAGATAGTTGGCATCCAAGGTCTCGACCACGATCCACGCTCCATCCTGTCGCTTTGCTGGCGTTGCGCACCAGCGCTTCGTGCTGCTTGTGGTGTCGTCGGATATTTTACTTGTAGTAACCGACACCGCATCCTAGCTCGCCAACTTTCGTGACGAAGCTGATTTTTGGAAACAGCGGCTCCGTGGTGCCGGGCTTGGGAAACATATACGGCTTGATTTCGGTGATTTGGCCTTCCGGTTTCTGCGCGGCGGCATAAATCGCTTCGCCGTAGGCTTCGCCCTTATTGTCTTTGAGCGTGCGAACATCAATGCCAGCCTTGACCGCTTTCGGCGTCGCGAGCGTCTTGGCGTCTGAGATTCGGAAACAGAACGGATAAAGATCGCGATCGAGGAATCCATCCTCGCCCTTAGTGAACTTGATGATGGCCACGACTTGATCCGCTTTGACCGCCGCGATGGCCTTGTCGAGCATCGCGCGCGCCTCTTGTTCTGTGCCGCCTTGCTGTGCGAGCGCAGCGCCCCAGAACGCGAGAACCGCTACTGTCGTCAATGGTACGCGCATGGTCTTCTCCTCGCTTGGTTGAACCTTCGATTGGCCGCGCCATTCTGTGCCCACGATAGGCGAATTTCAACAACGTCAAATACGTTGCTTACCTATCGTCCCCCTCGGCGCGGCGAAGTCCGAAATGGGTCAAAACCGGTCCTGACGAGCCTGAAACGGGACTTCCGAAATAGCCCAGAAAGCAGACATTGCCGGCGTCAGTCGGCATGTCTCAAACGTGCCATCACCGGAAGTCAGTTGATTTATGGAACACTTCGTCAGCGCATTTTTGCCTCGACAAAGCATCTCGGCTTTGTGAGCAAAAGGCCAGCGCGGTTCTCGTCATCGTCTAGCCATAATATAGCACCGATGGTGATACGATCGCGTTTTTTGGCGTCTGTTTTTGGATTGACGGGCGAGAGCAAACGTAACCTAATCAACGTACTAGAGTAGTCCTCCTGGCGGAGGCCCTCGTGAACGAGCTCTCGAGCTACGTATTCTCGCCGCTGAGGGAGGGAGACATTGCTCTCTACCGAGGTTCCGGCAACGGCCTGGCGCCGATTCTGCTGGTTGCCGCGGAAGAAACCTCGCTCGGATGCGTCGAGCGGCTTGAAAACGAATATGCGCTCAAAGCCGAACTTGACGCTGAGTGGGCGGCGCGACCAGTCGCGCTGACGCACCACAACGGCCGCATGACGCTGGTGCTTGAGGATCCGGGCGGGACGCCGGTCGATCGACTGCTTGGCCAACCTCTGGACGTATCGCATTTCCTACGCATCGCGATCTCTCTCGCGGGGGCGCTCTGCCGAGTGCATGAGCGAGGCCTTATCCATAAGGACATCAAGCCGGCAAATATCCTGGTGGACGCGGCAAGCGGCGGCGTGTGGCTGACCGGGTTCGGCATTGCCTCGCGTCTGCCGCGCGAGCACCAAGCCCCCGCCCCGCCAGAGGTGATCGCGGGGACGCTCGCCTACATGGCGCCGGAACAAACCGGCAGGATGAACCGCTCGGTGGACTCCCGCAGCGATCTCTATGCTCTGGGCGTCACCTTCTACGAGATGCTGACGGGGACACTGCCCTTCACGGCCGCCGATCCGATTGAGTGGGTGCACTGCCATATCGCGCGGCAACCGATGCCGCCGGATGAGCGGGTCGCGGGCGTCCCCGAGCCGCTCTCGGCAATCGTGATGAAGCTTCTCGCCAAGACCGGCGAGGAGCGCTACCAGACTGCCGCCGGTGTCGAGGCCGACCTTCGGCGCTGCCTGGCGGAGTGGGAGTCGCATGGCCGGATCGAGCCCTTCTCGCTCGGCGGTTGCGACGTATCGGACCGGCTGCTGATCCCGGAGAAGCTCTACGGCCGGGAGCGCGAGATCGACACTCTGCTCGCTTCCTTCGACCGGGTCGTGGCGAACGGCACGTCGGAACTCGTGCTCGTGTCCGGCTACTCCGGCATCGGCAAGTCCTCGGTGGTGAACGATCTGCATCAGGTGATGGTGCCGCCGCGTGGCCTGTTCGCATCCGGCAAGTTCGACCAGTACAAGCGCGACATCCCATACGCGACGGTGGGCCAAGCCTTCCAGAGCCTTGTCCGCTCGCTCCTCACCCAGAGCGAGGAGGCGCTCGGCCGGTGGCGGGACTGCTTGCTCGAGGCACTGGGCCCGAATGGTCAGCTCATCGTCAACCTCGTTCCCGAGCTGGAGCTCGTGATCGGGAAACAGCCGCCGGTCGCCGACCTGGCGCCGCAGGATGCGCAGAACCGCTTCCAGATGGTGTTCCGGCGCTTCCTCGGGGTGTTCGCGCGCAAGGAGCATCCGCTCGCGCTGTTCCTCGATGATTTGCAATGGCTGGATGCAGCAACGCTCGACCTCATCGAGCATCTGGTCACGCACCCGGAGGTGCGGCACCTGCTCCTGGTCGGCGCCTACCGGGACAACGAGGTTGGCCCCGCGCACCCGCTCCTGCGGACTCTCGATGCGATCCGCGATGCCGATGTGAGAGTGCGTGAGATCGTGCTGGCACCCCTCGGGCTCGATGATGTCAACCGGCTCGTCGCCGACGCGCTCCACTGCGAGCCGGAGCGCGCGCGGCCCTTAGCGCAGCTGGTGCAGGAGAAGACCGGCGGAAATCCGTTCTTCGCGATCCAGTTCTTCACCGCGTTGGCCGACGAGGGGCTGCTTGCGTTCGACCCGGTAGTGCCAGCTTGGCGATGGGACATGGAGCGCATCCGCGCCAAGAGCTACACCGATAACGTGGTGGATCTTATGGCCAGGAAGCTGAGGCGGTTCTCAGCCACTCAATGATCCGGTTCGCGTCGTAGCCTTCAACACTTTAGAGCATTGGGCGGACGACGTTTCGAAAGATGTAGCTCAAGAAATTCAGGCCCGGTGCGACATTGCGGGCGAACCCGTGCCCGAGCATGTCGAAGACTTTGTTGCTACCTACGCCGGACGGATGCGGCAGCTGGCGTTGCCACTGGTTTGAGCGGCGGTGAATGCATGGCATTTGCGCGCGCCACACCAAAATCTATGGACGCGCATTGGCATCGTCCGAACAGTCGGGGGGCCTGCCGCCCTGCCCAATGCAAGCCCGAAACAGCCACGGCTCAACATAGCTGCCCGCCCACATCCCGCGCCCAGCGTGCTCGGCATCGCGCTGGGCCGCAGCGTACTTCCCCTTGGAATATTGCGGCCAGTCGAGCGCGAGCCCATTGCGGACCAACCACTCGCCGAGATCGGCATCGCCCACCGTACAGATCGCAACAGTCCGTCGGTATTGATCCAATGAGATCGGGACGCAGCTCACCGGTCGACTCGCGATGAAGGCGTCGAGATCGTTCGCGGATTTCGCGCCGCAGCGATATTGCTGGCTGTCGTCGCCCCGGCAGAGCTGGGTACTCTCGGGCGCGTCAATGCCCCACAGCCGGATGCGCGTGCCGTGGATTTCGAGTGTGTCGCCGTCGATGATGCTGGGCTGCCCGGTTAGCCCGCCGGGCAATGCCGCACCGGTTGACGCGAGAAGCAACAGTACAGCGATCTTCTTTCGCGAGATCATCGAACGATCCAATACTTCCTCGCGACCTTTTTTCGCGGGCCGGATGATCTTGCCTCACGCGCGCTTGTGCCACCGTTGAGCGCCCGCATCATCCCGATCCGCGCGAACATCGTTGGCCCATCACGTTCGGCAACCAGCATCAGCGCCTCCATAGCGGCCTGCCATTCCCCAGCACAGTGTTCCGCCTTCGGCAGTTTGGTAGAACGCGGCGTCGCGGAGCGTGACGAACTTGCGCCCGCTGGCAGCGCGATCGGATCGGAGAACCGCTGATCCCATGACATGAAGATAACTATCAGTATTGTCGCTCAGGTTAAAATCAGCGCAATATGCCCGCTCGGGATAGGAGAGTGGCATGTTCGGTCCACATTTTCGTTGGGAATACGGGTTTCTTGCTCAGTGGGGCGATAAGTGTTGGGCTAAGGCGGTAGACATTCCCGTTACAGTTGACCGAGTTCTTGCGGGTTGCCCGCTCGAGTTCTTATTTGAATCCCAAGCTATACCAGAGACGCAGCTAACCAGCTTAGGTGCGGACAATGATGAAATATCGAGACATCGAATATACGGTCGTTCAAGGCATCGGGCGGCACTTGTGGAAATGGTCCGCATCGGTTGCTGACGTGGTGATCACGGGCCAAGCGCACAGTAAATCGGCGGCAGTGGTCGAAGCCGAGAAAGCGATTGACCGGGCACTCGCTCTAAAAACGGTGCGACTTGTGCCACCCAAGGGGGAAACGAATATGCCTTAGCCGTTTGCTATTCACCCCTGAATGGCAAGCCGCGATTGAGGGCCTGATGCTGGTCGCGGAATTGGGAGGGCCAACGATGTTTGCGCGAATTGGCGTCATGAGAGCCTTGAACCGCCGCGTTGAACGTGTGTTCGACTCGTCGCGGAAGGACAAGCATTGGGGACGCCGGAAGCTGCCGCGGGATCAATGACGAAAGCAGGCGGCCATCGAGGCATCGACCCCGACGGCGTTGCCGAAACCGAGGCCGATCATTTCGGCAATTGCCCGATCTGCGGAGCGTTGCTCGACATGCGCGACCTGACTCAAGTGCTGGCGCATGTTCACGACGCCGAGATTGAGATCGGCGAAGGTCCGGAGCCGCGCGGGACGGTCCGCTTTTATGACAAGGGGGGCGTTAGCCGGTCCGACGCTCGTCGGCCTGTGGCGCTTCCGGCGGTGCGTTCAGCTGAACTCCGGCCCTCAGCACTTGTTGCTGATAGGCCTTCCCATCCTCCGCTAACAGTTCCATCTCTCGCGTGACCCAGTTCTGATATTCCCGGAGTATATCGGAGGGCGTCTCGGCATCGCCAATCTGTTTGGCCGTTTCAAGCGCCGCTTGCATGCCCTTATGACGCCGGGCAAACCAACCGTCCGCAAATTCCTTCAAGCCTTCGAGCGCGGTTTCTTGGTTCTCCCAGAACTTGACGCCTATCGGCGCATAGGCCTTCAAAGCAGCTGCTGGCTGCAAGATGTTCGGAAATAACGTCACGTTATCGCTCATGGTCATTCTCCGTTTGAGTTGACCTGCCCCATGAGTCTTATAGAGACTAATAAAATAACCATCCGCGTGTGACGCCCGATGTTCGATATCGCACAAGAAAAATTCGGCGTCGGGGCCTAGCCGGAAATCCGCTGTTACGCCCATTTAGATTTATCTACGCTTGCGCCTTATGTCTGAACCTCCTCCGAATTGATGGACACCTGTAGTAGGCTCGAGGAGCCAGGAGGTGTCGGATGGAAGCACGTCAACGTCGGTCGTTTACGAACGATTACAAGCGGCAAGCAGTCGATCTGGTGGCTTCGAGCGGTCGCTCGATCGGATCGGTGGCCAAGGAACTTGGCCTGCGCGATTCCGTATTGCGGCGCTGGGTGGAGCAGCGTGGGGCTGGGCGGGAGCCGACGGCACCGGCGCGGCGCCCCACAACGCAGGCGACGGTGCCGTCGGCGGACCACGCGGCGGAGATCGCTCGTTTGCAGCGAGAGAACGAACGGCTGCGCATGGAGCGCGACATTTTAAAAAAGTCGATCGCGATCTTTGCTGGGACGCGGACATGAGATTCCGTTTCATTGAAGATCGCCGCGCTGACTACCCGGTGTCACTGATGTGCGACGTGCTCGGTGTCTCGCCGGCCGGCTACTATGCCTGGCGCGCGCGCCCGGAGAGCCGGCGATCCGCCGCCAATCGTGCGCTCATCGACGACATCGAACGGGTCCACCGCGAGGCCTGCGGACGCTATGGCAGCCCGCGCATCCATGCCGAGCTGAGGGCCCAGGGCCGCGGGGCGAGCCGCGGTCGCATCGAGCGACTGATGCGCCGTCACGGGATCAGGGCCATCATGGCGCGGCCACGGCGAGTGCGCACCACCGACAGCCGTCACGACTTCCCGATCGCCCCGAATCTGCTCGAGCGGAACTTCACCGCCGCCGCGCCGAACCGGATCTGGCTCGCCGACATCACCTACGTCGAGACTGATCAGGGCTGGCTCTATCTGGCCACCGTCATGGACCTGTACAGCCGCAAGATCGTCGGCTGGGCGATGGCGGATCACTTGCGCGCCGACCTGCCATTGGCGGCTTTGCGGATGGCCATTGCAGCACAGCGGCCTGGTGCCGGCCTGATCCACCATTCCGATCGGGGCGTTCAATATGCTTCGGCGGAGTATCGCAAAATGATGCAGTCTGCCGGCTTGCGGGCCTCAATGAGCCGCAAGGCCAACTGCTACGACAATGCCCCGATGGAAAGCTTCTTCCACACTCTCAAGACCGAGCTCGTCCATCACCGGCATTATGCAACACGGCAAGAAGCCACACGTGATATCTTTGCCTATGTCGAGGGCTTCTACAATCGAACGCGTCGTCACTCCGCCATCGGCTATCTCAGCCCGATCGAGATGGAGCTAAAAGCAGCTTAACCCTGTCCATTTTTTCGGGGGAAGATCAGTCGTAGTTGGATCAACTGCGCCCCTGATACAAACCGGAACACCACTGCCCCCTCTGTCCGCATTCTACGCTTTGTTTGCCCAGGCTTTCATTACATCGGTGCGGCTATTGTGTGAAAGGGAAGTGCCCTTGACGTGAGGGTTCATCTCATTACGCGGCGTTACATTTTTCGCTTCCGATGTCCGAATTGGTAGAGTCGAGGATGGGCGCGGTAGCTTGGGGCCTATGGCCAACGCCCCGTTTCCCATCCCCGCTCATCAGTAGGGTCGAGGACTGCGCGCCGGTTTAGGTCGAAGTTTGGGTTCCCTGTTGTCTCGCCCTTTCGTCTGCGAGTGTCCCACTATCTCGACCATGCCACGTCTCCAGCCCCCTCCACGTCGCACGCAACGTGCGGATTTCCCGCATTGCGCGCCCCCATTTGCTTCACGCCAAAGCTTATGGGACCTATCCTGCTGGGGCGATTTTCGGCCCGTCGCGTCGCAGGTGGCTCAGCCGATCTCCAAGACCACCCCTTCCCAGAACTGCCTGTTCGACGAATTCAGGCGGATCTATGATATGGGCTACGATCGGCAATTGAAGGCTTGCACCACCTTCCGCCCCAATCCGGCAAACTGGACGCTCTGAGCGAGGATAACGCGGCGTCGAGGCGCCTCATCGCTGCACGTTGGAGCGGTGGTCTGATCAGGAGGTCGCGATGAAGATTGAGAGCACCACATTCGGCGCGATTACGATTGACGGAACGACGTATCAGCACGACGTAGTCGTTCGCCTCTCCGGCGAAGTTGTAAAGCGGAAAAAGAAGTTATCAAAGAAGCTCTATGGTACCTCGCACGTGCTTTCAAAAGATGAGGCAAAATTTCTCTTCGAGAAGGGGTGCGACCAAGTCGTCATTGGTTCGGGTCAGATGGGCAACGTGCACCTATCACCGGATGCTGAAGCCTATTTCGAAAGAAAGGGCTGCGTGGTCCTGTTGAAGCCGACACCCGAGGCGATCCGGATGTTCAACCGGTCGCGCGCCAGGAGGATCGGGCTCTTTCACGTGACCTGTTGAAAGAAAGGCCCTGGTGAAGCTGTGCATCCAAGTTGGACCAGCCTGCTCGGCGCGCCGCTCCTCGCTTTTGTGTTGACCGTTGCGCCGTCGGTTTCGCCGGTGCACGCCGTTGAGGATGCTCGCAAGGTGAGCATGGTGTCCTTCGGACTTTTCGGCGATCAAGGCGTGTTTAGAAGCGAAGCGACCGGTGCAGCACAGGTCGTAGCGGGCCGTTTCGGGAGCGGCCCGATCAACGTGCAATATAATTCGAAGAAAGGCGGAGGTGCAACGATTGAAGGCCTGGCCATGTCCTTGCATGCGGCGGCCAATGGGATGGACGCCGACAACGACATTCTGTTTCTGATTCTCACCTCGCACGGCTCCCGCGCCGGCCTTGCAGTCAAGGCGGGGCGGCTTACGCAAACGCTCACGCCGTCTAATCTCGCCGACATGCTGGCGCGGACAGGCATGCGATATAAGGTGGTGGTCATCTCGGCCTGCTATTCCGGGGTCTTTATTCCTCGTCTCGCGAACCCCGATACGCTGGTAATCACGGCGGCCGATGCCGACCATCCGTCGTTCGGCTGCCGGGACAAAGCCAAGTGGACCTATTTCGGCAACGCCTTTTTCAATGTCGCACTCCGGCAAGCTAAAAGCCTGAAGGACGCCTTTGTTGTGGCGCGCACGCTCGTCAAAAAGCGAGAAGTGCACGAGCGCTTCGAGCCGTCGAATCCCCTAATGGCAGGCGGCGAAAACGTGCAGCCGTTGCTCATTGCGCGTCCTTGAGCGACCGGCCGCCTTCGCAGCCGACGTCCTAGCTGAAGCCAACGCTGCGCCTTATGTCCGCTTCGTGAACCTCCTCCGAATTGATGGACACCTGTAGTAGGCTCGAGGAGCCAGGAGGTGTCGTATGGAAGCACGTCAACGTCGGTCGTTTACGAACGATTACAAGCGGCAAGCAGTCGATCTGGTGGCTTCGAGCGGTCGCTCGATCGGATCGGTGGCCAAGGAACTTGGCCTGCGCGATTCCGTATTGCGGCGCTGGGTGGAGCAGCGTGGGGCTGGGCGGGAGCCGACGGCACCGGCGCGGCGCCCCACAACGCAGGCGATGGTGCCGTCGGCGGACCACGCGGCGGAGATCGCTCGTTTGCAGCGAGAGAACGAACGGCTGCGCATGGAGCGCGACATTTTAAAAAAGTCGATCGCGATCTTTGCTGGGACGCGGACATGAGATTCCGTTTCATTGAAGATCGCCGCGCTGACTACCCGGTGTCACTGATGTGCGACGTGCTCGGTGTCTCGCCGGCCGGCTACTATGCCTGGCGCGCGCGCCCGGAGAGCCGGCGATCCGCCGCCAATCGTGCGCTCGTCGACGACATCGAACGGGTCCACCGCGAGGCCTGCGGACGCTATGGCAGCCCGCGCATCCATGCCGAGCTGAGGGCCCAGGGCCGCGGGGCGAGCCGCGGTCGCATCGAGCGACTGATGCGCCGTCACGGGATCAGGGCCATCATGGCGCGGCCACGGCGGGTGCGCACCACCGACAGCCGTCACGACTTCCCGATTGCCCCGAATCTGCTCGAGCGGAACTTCACCGCCGCCGCGCCGAACCGGATCTGGCTCGCCGACATCACCTACGTCGAGACTGATCAGGGCTGGCTCTATCTGGCCACCGTCATGGACCTGTACAGCCGCAAGATCGTCGGCTGGGCGATGGCGGATCATTTGCGCGCCGACCTGCCATTGGCGGCTTTGCGGATGGCCATTGCAGCACAGCGGCCTGGTGCCGGCCTGATCCACCATTCCGATCGGGGCGTTCAATATGCCTCGGCGGAGTATCGCAAAATGATGCAGTCTGCCGGCTTGCGGGCCTCAATGAGCCGCAAGGCCAACTGCTACGACAATGCCCCGATGGAAAGCTTCTTCCACACTCTCAAGACCGAGCTCGTCCATCACCGGCATTATGCAACACGGCAAGAAGCCACACGTGATATCTTTGCCTATGTCGAGGGCTTCTACAATCGAACGCGTCGTCACTCCGCCATCGGCTATCTCAGCCCGATCGAGATGGAGCTAAAAGCAGCTTAACCCTGTCCATTTTTTCGGGGGAAGATCATCGCGCCAAAAGCCGCCTTTGAGAATTCCGGTACAGTTAATCTGAACACGAAGCGGCTCGTTTCGCTATTCTAGGTAGGGCGCGAGCACATTTTCGATCCATTTCATGAATGCGCGGACTCGGCGCGACAGGTTGCGCCGATGTGCTACGACGAGGGACACGGCGAGGGCCCGGCGACGAAAATTGGGTATGATCTCCACAAGCGCTCCACTCTCTAAGTATCGGCCAATCCCCAAGAGTGGCGCCTGAATCAGGCCAAGGCCGGCGAGGGCAGCGGCTTCGTAGGTCTGCGCGCTGTTGACGTGTAGCGCTCCTGGCAACTGAAGCGTCGCGTAGCTGTCGCCGTCCGGATATTCCCATCCATAGGGTCTTGCGCCCAGCATCGTCGAAAAATGAATTGTCCGATGTTTCTGACGTTGGAGATCTTCTAGCGATCGAGGCACTCCAAAGCGCGCTAGATAGGCGGGACTGGCAGCGTTGACCATGCGCAACAAGCCCAGTGGGCGGGCAATCAGCGTCTCGTCCCCTACGGGTCCAAGCCGCAATACACAGTCGACCCCCTCTTGAACCAGATCGACTTGCCGATCCGTACTCGACACCTCCAGCTCCAACTCGGGATGAGTCGCCATGAAATCCGGCAAGGCCGGCACGATCGTTGTGCGCGCCACCTCGGTCGGAAGATCGACCCGTAAACGCCCGCGAAGTGCCACGCGATCGCCTGCGAACATCGAGTGTAGGTCATCGACTTCAGCAAGCAGATCGCGGGCACGTGCATGAAATACCCGTCCGTCTTCCGTCAACTGCACGCTACGCGTCGTCCGGTGCAGAAGCCTGACACCTACATCTTCTTCCAGCTTCCGGACCGCCGTTGAGGCCCTTCCCTTCTGAATGCCCAGGCTATCGGCTGCGCGGGTGAAGCTCCCCATTTCCGCTACCGTTATGAAAATCAGGATGGGTTCGAGATTCTGCATTTTCATGCCTCGGTATTGTTTACCGCAGAGAGAACAGTGAGTTCATTTCCTCGGTGTTTATCATACCTAAGAGACACAGTACGGTCCGAATATGGGATCCCCCCATCGGAGAATGACAAGTGTCCGAAACTATGAACCTGCGTCAGGTGCCTGAAACTATGACCTTGCATCGGGCCCTGTGGGCCGGCCGGATAATGAGCGCGTTTGTCGTTATCGCTCTGGTGGCAGATGGCACTATTCAGCTTTTCGCGCCGGCACAGATCGCGAGCATGTTGCAGGAAACCGGGTTCGCGATGGACCTGACCCGTGTCGTGGGTCCGATCTTACTCGCCTGCGCCATCCTTTACGCCATCCCGGCCACCGCCGTCCTCGGCGCGATCCTAGCGACGGGCTTTTTGGGAGGTGCCATCTGCGCGCATGTCCGCATTGGTGAGTTGGGGTCGCCGCCGGAAATCATTTCCCTGCTTCTGGGCGCGATGACATGGGGCGGCCTCTATGCGCGCGATCCCCGAATCCGGGCCATTCTGCCGCTCATCCGTTGAACCAACAGGGGCAGTGCTCTGTCCCTCAAGATCAGGAGAAAACGCATGTTTTTAGTAACGGGAATCACGGGAAAAGTGGGCGGCGCAACGGCAGAACATCTGTTGGCGCACGGCAAGGAAGTACGCGCGCTAGTCCGCAATCGCGAGAAGGCGTCAAGCTGGGCGAACCAGGGCGTGGAACTGGTTGACGGTGATTGGAATGATTCGGCAGCCATCGAGCGGGCGCTCAAAGGCGTCGAAGGCGCGTTTGTCATGTTGCCGGCTGTCTGGGCCCCCTCGCCCGATTACAAAGAAGCCAAGGGCGTGATTGCGAACTATGTCGAGGCGCTCACCAAGGCAGCGCCACCGCGGGTGGTAGCGCTTTCGTCGATGGGTGCGAACAGGACCAGCGGGCTTGGGATGATCACGGCCTTGTCGCTTCTGGAGCAAGGTTTTCGCGACCTGATATCGCCAATCGCATTTGTGCGCGCAGGTGGATTCTTCGAAAACTTCCTCTACGGCTTGCAGGTCGCCCAGGGCGGAACGCTACCGGTCTACTACAATCCGACAAACCGGAAATCGCCCATGGTCGCGACGAACGACATCGGCGCGGAGGTCGCAACCCTTTTGACCGGGCCAGCGTGGTCAGGGCAGCGCGTCGTCGAGCTTGGTTCGATGGTCACCGCGGATGAAGTCGCGGAGCAATTGGGTGAAGTCCTGAATCTCGACGTGAAAGCCTTTGCAGTCCCGCGTGCAGGGTGGGCGGAAGCGTTCGAGCAATTCGGCGTCCCAAAGGGCCACACCGGACCTGCCGAAGAAATGTTTGAGGCCGTGAATGCAGGATGGATGGACCTCGGAGTCGAGGGTACGGAGCACGTAGCGGGTACGACGTCCGCACGCGACGTCTTCGCTGCGGCCCAGAAGGCCGCGACGGCGTGAACCGCGACGTTCACACACGGCTGATCGTCCGCAACGCCCTAGCGAAAGGCCATTCCGTCGTTGTCCTGGTTCGCTCGAAGGCCCGTGCCCTGGATCTCCCCGGGAGCAGCAGACATGATCGAGGGCGTTGCTCGATCGCCTCACCCACTACTGGGACATCGTCGAAACCGGCAACGAGAGCTGGCGCTTCAAGAATCGCGCCTAGCGTTCCCGCGTTCGCCCCGGCTGCGCAATCCCGACCAGCTGCGCCGGGGCAAGCGCTACCGCTCCTGCCAGCCGTAACATGAGGGTCCCTCTTGGGTGAAAATCTAGGGTCCCGTTTCAACGTTCATTGACACACGTCAACGCAATGAGCATTGCAGTGGTCGAATGACCAGTCGGCTTTGCGCCATTCTACCGAAGACGGCAAATTGGCGAACGTCCGATTCGCGCCAGAAGCGGTCTCTCACTCCGATCGATGCGAGACCATTCGATTGATCAAGATACGTGAACCAGCGATTTCGCGACTTCACGCGTGCAGTTTAAGAAGGATTGGACCGCAGCGCTGAGCGTTCGGTTCCTCAGGAACACGATCTCGGCCGAAATTCGCGGGCCCGGGGATTTTAGCGGCAAAACCCTCAAAGCGGCCTGGTGCACGCCTAATGTCGCGACGGACGTCGGGAGAATTCCTACAAATTCTCCACTCGCAATGAGCGACACCGTGAGCTGAATCGCTATGGTTTTGACCAGCGGCTTCGGTGGTGCAAAACCATTGGCTCGAAATACCTCGCTGACGAGCGCGCCTGGCGCGCCGTCATAGGGTGGCAAGACCCAATTGCCCTTGATGATGTCCGTCAAGGTAAGTCGGCGCTTTCGCGCCAGTTCGCTGTGGGCGCCCACGACAAAGACAAAGGGTTCATCGAACAAGACTTCGGAGTGGAAATCGTCCTGCTGTCCCGTGGCCCTCGTCATCAGCAGATCGATTTTGCGTTCACGCAATTCCTGGATCTGATGTTCACCCGGATTCGTCAGCTTCACGTCAAGCTGGACACCGGGATACTTCCCCGAAAATTTTCGCACGATTAGCGGCACTAGGCTGTGTAGAATGATGTCGGTGCACCCCAGCCTCACCTCGCCTGTGTTCGGATCGGACAGATGTTCGAGCGAGCGAAGGCCCTGCTGCATTTCGTCGAAGACGTTGATGCCGCAGCGAAGCAGCACTTCGCCATGGGCGGTGAGTTCGACGCCCTGCGAATTACGGTCGAACAAGCGCACCCCGAGGGCGCCTTCGATTTCGGATATCGCTTTCGAGACTGCGGGATGGGAAATCCTCAGCCTGGCCGCCGCCTTAGCCATGCTGCCGGTGTCGGCAACCGTCATGAGGATATGAAGGTCACGCAACTTCAATCGGCGGCCGATTCGATCCGACCAATCCATGTTCTGGCCTTAACCTAGAGGTTACAGGGATACCCCAATTTTCGGTCTACCAGATAATACTTGGGCCGACCAGAGTGACGGCGGTTCGATAATTTACCGGACCGGAAGTGAGGGCGATGCCATGATCACAAAACGAAGCCTGTTATCGCTGGCGTGCACCGGTGGCCTCGCCGCCATTTTCCCGGACGCGATCCGCACTGCCGCAGCCGAGGCCGTTTCACGCATGCTGGTGGGCTTCGGCGCCGGCGGCGCGATTGACGTAGTCGCCCGAATGCTGGTTGAGGGAATGAAGGATTACGCACCTTCATTCATCGTCGACAATCGTCCTGGCGCCGGCGGGCGTCTGGCGCTCGGCGCGCTGAAAAACAGCCCGTCCGACGGCACCGCGATGATCCTGACGCCCGCCTCCTGCGTCGCGGTATTCCCCCACGTCTACAAGTCGCTTCGCTATGACGCGTTCAAGGACTTCGCTCCCGTCACCACTGTCTGCTCGTTTCCATTTCTGATCACGGTAGGCCCGTTGGTGCCTGCCGATGTCCGGACACTGGCCGACTTCGTGAAATGGTGCGCGGCCAATCCCAAACAGGCGACCTACGGCACGGCGGCGGCGGGATCGATGTTGCATTTCACCGGGGTGAGCCTGGCCAAGGCCGGCCGGTTCGAGTTCGTCCATCTGCCTTATGGCGGTCCGGGCGGCATCCAGGACCTGATCGGCGGTCGGATTGCCGCAACGATCTATCCGATCGGCACGGCGCTGCCGCACGTGCAATCCGGCGCCGTCCGCGCGCTGGCGACAACCGGCGCGCGACGATCCCCGCTGCTCGCCGATGTGCCTACCGTTCAGGAGGCCGGATATCCTGCATTGGAAGCCAATGAATGGTTTGGCGTCTTTGTTCCGGCCAATACACCGGCTGAAACGGTAACCCGCCTCAATGGCGCGATCCGCGCGTTGGTCAACACCGACGCGTTCAAAGCTGCCCTAGCCAAGCTTGCCGTCGACCCCGTCGCTGAAACGCCGAAGGAATTTGCGCAACTGGTCAAATCCGACTTCGACCGCTGGGGACCGATCGTGCAGGCCTCCGGCTTCACGCCCGAGGATTGAAGCGATTCATGGGCAATTCAAATGGAACGCGCCGGCACCAGACGCCGGACCAGATTCTCGGACCCTATTTCCCAACAGGGCATGCGCCGGTCCCGCAGTCCGACCTGACCTCGGTCAACGGGATCGATGGGTTGGCGCAGGGAGAGATCATCGAAGTGACCGGGAGGATCCTCAATCTCGCCGGCGAACCTGCACGCGCCGTACCCGTCACGATCTGGCAGGCCAACAGCTTTGGCCGCTACGTTCACGTCAACGACTCCAACCCCGCGCCGCTCGACCCACATTTCGTCGGTTGTGTCGGCATTCGATCCGACGATGACGGCGTCTACCGGATCAAGACAGTGAAGCCCGGGGCCTATCCCGCAGGTCCGGACTGGATACGGCCGCCGCACGTTCATTTCGAGGTTCACGGCCGGTTCGAACGGCTCATCACCCAGATGTATTTTCCCGACGAGCCGCTCAATGCGTGCGACCGGCTGCTCAACGCCGCGCTGCGTCCGGACTTGCTGATCGCAACGCCGGTTCCATCGCAAGCTGGATCCGGCCGCGTGCTGAATTTCGATATTGTTCTTGCGCGGGGATAGACGTTCTTCTGTCGGTAAGACAGAAGCATGTCGGTAGGCAATGTTGCGACTGGCTGCTTTGCGCCGATAGTGTTGCAAAACTCGTTTTTCTGAAGGTGTCAAAAATTCTGAGGGCCGCAGGCGCGGTTTTCGTGTAGAGATCTGAGGGACCTCATCGCGCCACGCAAAACTCATAGGCGACTTCGGTAGCGCGACTGAGGTTATCCGAGTCGTCGATAGCTTCGCGTTTTAATGTTTCACCAAAAATTCGGACTGATGCAACTTTCGACTTTTGCAACAGTATCCGCCAGAAGCAGCCATTAAAAAATCAGACGTGCGAGATGTCCGCTTTTCACCCGGAAGCAAAAACGCTTCACTCACGGCGCTAGATCAGCTTTGGGCCGATATTGTTGAAAAAGTCTTCTTGGGGTGACGAACGAAAATTCTCAGAGCCGCTGATGCGCTTTACGCGCGGCGACGTGAGGGACCATATCGTTTCATCCAAAATCGATCGCCGACCTCCGTAGTGGCGCTGACAAGCGATGCAGCTGCAGAGAAGTCGAAAGATCGACTTTCGCAAGATTTGTAGGGTTGTTCGATTTTCGACTTTTGCAACAATATCGGCCAAAGCCCGACATTACTCGATGAGTTCAAAACCGCGCATATCGTCGCCAAGGTTCGTGAACCGACAGGTGGCGCAACCCTGCTGTCAACGGAATTACTGGTTTGCCCCTCCGGCGGCGGAGGCCACGTATTTCGTGTAGAATTCAGCAACCCGCGCGCGCCACATGCCGACGAATGCCTCCGATGTCACCTTATCCACCGATTTCCACGCCTGCCTGAAGGCCGGAAGGGTATTGCCCCAGATCGCACGTTTGCACCACTTCTCGCCCTTCTCCCGGCCTTCGCTAGTGGCGCACATGGATTTCCAGGCGACGCGACCGGGCTGGCTGATGTGCTCGGCGGCGCCTTCCCAGCCCTGCTGATGGATCAGGTAAAGATCGCTCAAGTCCGGCTTCCGGTGCGTGATCCACTCGAACAGGATACCTTCGGTAATTACCTTGTAGGCGGCCGCAACGGCGTTGTCTCGGGGACTGCGAATCTGCCCAAAGCCGAATTTGCCGAACTCATATTCGCTCAGCTGAAACAGGCCGATATACGACCCGGTGCGTTGACTGGGGTTGAAACCGGATTCGATCTTGGCAACCGCTTTCATAAAATTGGAATCGAGACCTAAAGCGTCGGAAGCGCGCTTGATCTCGTCGACCGGCGTTCCGACCGGGATGTCCTTGAGTGAACGCAGGACGATCTCCGCCGGCTTCTCGGCGGGCGGCAGTTCGGACCAGACGTAGTAGATTAGATACCGGAAATCCTGCGTCAACAACGCCGTCTTGGGGGCATCGTCGGACGCATCGCGTGCTGCCAGCAGCGGCTGGGCGATATCCTGATGGCCCAGCGACGCCAATTTTGGCCCGATGGGATAATCGGTGATTTCGGCTGCGGCCATCAACGGTCCGGGACCTGCTGACGTCACTGAGCCAGGCTCTGCTCGAAGCGCTATTGCAAGTTTGGCCGATGCCTCCGCGTACAGCGCAGGCGCCACCGCGTTCGCTGCCGCTTCCGGCATTGCATCCGGCACCGTCGCGACCGGCCTGTTTCCGCCAGCCAGATAAAATCCTATGAATGCGATAAGACCCACGATGCAGGTCGTCTGCAAAGCCTTCATTGCCCCAACTCAATGGATGGCTTCCGTAAGAAGCCTATTCGCATGTCCTTTGGCCTGTAATGAGTCCCATGCAGAATCTTATTATTGGAATGTGGAGCGAAAGCCGACTTTCAGCTCGCCACGCGTTGGATCTTCTCCCGCCATGTGCCAACAGGCGACATGGAGGCCCCACGGCAACGTATCGATATCGCTCCATCCAGGAGAACGTTCAGGATGAGGCGGTATGGTCAATGATCGGTAAACCTCAGCTGAAGCGGCAGGACAAGGTCAGCTTCGCGCCAGAAGCTGACTTAAAAGCGGCGATCCGATTGTTGCAGACCGAGGACGGAGGACCGAGTTACTGGACCTCGGCAATCTTCGGTCCAGATGACAGCATCTGCGCGTTAGTTGCCGAGGGCCGATTCGATGGCAATGCCGGGTCCGGCAATCGGAAAGCAGCGTCGGGCGGTACTCCCTGCGACGGTCGACGGGCAGCGGTCGTCGGAAGCACGATTACCTTCGCTCCGACTTTCACCCGCTCGTAAAGGTCCACGACGTCCTCATTGGTCAGCCGGATACAGCCGGACGAAACCCGCTTCCCTATCGTATCGGGCTTGTTGGTGCCGTGAATTCTATATTCGGTCTCGCCTAGATACATCGCCCGAGCGCCGAGCGGGTTGCCGGGACCGCCTGCCATAAACCGCGGCAGATAAGGCTGACGCACAAGCATCTCTGCAGGGGGACGCCAATCGGGCCATTCTGTCTTACGGGCCACCGTCTGTTCACCGGACCATGTGAAACCTTCGCGGCCAACGCCGATGCCGTAGCGCATCGCTTGCGTGTCGTTCAGCACGAAATAAAGGAATGCGTTTTTGGTATCGATGATCACGGTGCCCGGCATCTGGTGGCTGGCGTAGTCAACCACCTGCCGAATAAATGATCCGGGAACGTCAGCGACTTTTGGTGCTTCGACCGGAATCGGAGCCGGAGCTAACGCTGATGCATGAACTGGAGTTGACACGTAAACCGGAGTTGACGACGCTGGGGTTTGATGCGCGGACGGCTTTCGTATCGGTTGCACGCTCGTCGGGCGAGACAGCAAACTGTACCCCAATGCGGCGACCGCCACGGCGCCAATTGCAACTCTCCCGACCATCGGTAGTGCGAGCGTCTCTGCCTTTCCACGTTTGGCCCGCTTACTCATATCTTTCCCCAGGTCACGTTGCCTGGAAGGAGTACCCAGCAAAATTTAACAAACTTCGAAGCGATTTCGCTCAGATTGGAACTGTTGGCGGTGGTTAACGCCAAACTCTTGTTCGGCAACATAAAAAGTGGGCGGAGCGCTCTTTCGCTAACGGCCGCTTCGCGCCAGAAGCGGTCGGTCGCCACCCACCAGGACAATCGAGCACTCAGTCTTGTCGGCTAACTGATTGGCGATCTCGGCATGACTCGAACACGCGACCTGCGGTTTAGGAAACCATTCAGTCTGGTCGATGCCAGGCGTGCTTCGATCAGGATCGGACTTGATCCGGCGATTAATTCATCAGTTCTGCCGGGCTGAAGTTGCCGATTGCGCCAGGTTAAAGCCGCCGCCCGCCCTCCCCCAGGGCAGATATTCGGGAGACGCTTGGCCGCGCTTAGGGGAACTAAGGAGATGCAAGAGAGGCTATCATCGCGAACCACTCACCCAGATCGGAGGGACGTGCTGCCAGACCTTGTTGCGATGAGAAACTGCAAGTCACTAAAACCTAGTGAGCCATTCTTCAGGTCCGTCAACCCACTCTCGTTGATTGTCGGAATAACATCAAAGACATCGAAATTGCTATGAGCGCGCAGATGCCCAATCAGGCTGTGCCTTTCTCGCTTCGAGCCACCGAAATCGATCAACAGCAACCGGCCGTTCGCCTTGAGCGTCCCGGTTCCACAGCCGATATCCGGCACCGCTTCGCAAGGCCGTATTTCGGCAAGTTCAACCGTCTTCTCGCGATAGGTGCGCTCAGATCCGCGCCAAATGATGTTCAGCAGAAGGTCGTCTGCAAAGGCCCACCGGAACACTCGGCCATTCGATTGGGCGTGAGGCGCGCTGGTCGCTCCGTTGGCCTCGTTCATTGCGCACCCTCATTTGCCATCGTCCCTATCGCATGCTTGGCGGACTTGAGCTTGACCATGATCACGACGTGAACCAGTAGGTCGACGGGAACCAGCATCGCGGGCACGAAGATCCAAGGCAACGTCCCCATGACCAGCGTGCCCGGCCCTTCCGTGAACACGCGGAATGCCGTGCCCGGAACCGACAGCACAGCAAGCGTAAGGGCGGTGAGCAGGTCGAGCAGTCCGAACGCGTTCCAGACGCCGAGCCATCGCTTTGGTATTTTGATCCCACGTCCGAACAGGGCCAAGAACAGCAGCGCGATGGCACCGGTAATGATCTCGCCGATGGCGGCAACAGGCGCGAACGGCGCCGACAGTCGCCCATCGAGTTGGGAGGACAGGGCAGCATCATCGCCATCAACGAAATCCGCCGTGTGCTCGCTGAGTTGGTGAAGGAAGACCTGTCGGAAGTCGGAGACGATGTTGCGGTCCCGCGCGAACTCATGCTGCAATTTGTTGTGGACACCTTCCTCACCGCCCTGACATGGTGCCTCGAGAAAAGGCCGAAATTGGCGCCTTCCCAGATCAACGACATGTTCCGTCATTTGGTGACCCGAGGCATCGGACGGGCGATTGTCGCGAATGGCCGCTGACGCGCACGAAGCCGTCAACGCCTTGCTGTCGCAAGTTGACGGGGTATGAAGCAGACCTTCACAGTCGGGCAGGGCGCGCTCGCCCCCCGTGGAGGCGTTCTGAGTGTCGCGAAACGCCGAAGCTTTCGCCGGTCGGCCGCAGACCTCGGGGTGACTCCATCGGCGATTAGCCAGGCGGTCCGCGCATTTGGGGCGCGCGTCGGCACAGCGTGCTTCGCGCGCACGACGCGCAGCGTCGGCCTGACCGAGGCTGGCGAACGATTCCGGTCGCGCGCAAAGCCTGCCTTCGATGAATGGTCACGTCCCCCAGTGTCACTGCTGAATGGCGGATCCAATTGAGCTCTCTCGGCTAAGATAGCCCGTTCTCTTCAGATGATTGCGCCGACTGCAGCGAATTGGGCATTTGCAGAATCCGTCGAAGAATTACGGGATTATTGAGAACGGCGCGGCTCTCCTGCCCGTCAAGCCAGGCGACGGCCTCCTCGAAGCTGGTGCACCCCTCGATCTTGGCGCGCGCAGTAGCGAGAGGAACGTCGACATGTCCCGACTTGGGACGGCTCACGTGAGACAGGGAAACCAGATGGTAGTTGAGCAATCCTGTGTCTTGGCGCAGTTGCTGCAGTGCGCCGGTCATTTCAATCCGGGCAGATGCAGCAAGTTCATTGGCGCGAACGAGGACGGGGGGCGGGCACTCGTCTTCCGGGGTGGCAAATAGCCCAGCCGTCTTCAACCGGGATGAGGTCAACAATCCCATCGGAAGAGCAAGAACCAGACCGATGACGACCGGTGACATCCAGAGCAAGAGCGGGACTGAGACAGCATAAGCGCTGAGACCCAGCACAAGCCCGAACAGCGTAGGGGCGGTAAGTTTGCGATAGATCTCCCCGCGGGCAACCTCGCCATCGCTTCGCCGCTGCACCTGCCACCCGGCGTCGCGGCCGAACAGAATTTCTGCGACGGCGCCTGACTGAAAAATCATCATGGATGGAGCAATGATTGCTGCAAGGACCGTTTCTGCAAGGATCCCGGCAAGGACCCGAATGCTGCCACCGAACAAGACCCGCTCCCTCCGCCGGCTGATCAGCACCAGATAAGCCAAGAGCTTGGGGACGATCAGAAGTCCCATCGTGGCTGCAAACACCCAGGCCGCCAGCACGGGGTCCTGCGCCGGCCAGGTGGGAAACAACGAGAATCCCTTCGGGAAGTATTCTGGCCGGACGAAATGGGCTTGCAGTGAAATCAACAGTCCGAGAACCAGAAACATCAGCCATATCGGCGCAGTGAGGTACGAGCCGATACCTGTCATCAAGTGAAGACGGGAAACCCAGTGCAGGCCTCGCGCAGGCAACACGGCAAGATGCTGGAGGTTGCCTTGGCACCATCGCCGGTCCCTCGCAGCAAAATCCAGGATTGACGGCGGCACCTCTTCGAAGCTGCCGCCAAGCGTGGGCGCCATGTAGATGGCCCAGCCGGCACGACGCATCAAGGCGGCTTCCACGAAGTCGTGGCTCAGGATATGTCCGCCGAAGGGCTTGCGCCCACGCAGCTCGGGTAAACCTGCTTCCTGTGCAAATGCCCGCACGCGAATGATCGCATTATGGCCCCAATAATTGCTTTCCGGACCGTGCCACCATGCATTCCCGGCAGCTATGATGGGGCCGTACACGCGGCCGGCGAATTGCTGCAGCCGGCTAAAAAGGCTATGCGCGTTGACGATCACCGGCTGCGTCTGGATAAGCGCAGCGGCGGGATTGGATTCCATCGCGTGCACCAGCCGGACGATCGTGTCGCCAGCCATCAGGCTGTCCGCGTCAAGAACGATCATAGAGTCGTAGGCTGCACCAAATCGCCTGACCCACTCGGCGATGTTTCCGGATTTCCGGGCGGTGTTATCCGAGCGATGTCGGTAGTAGAGCCGTTCTGCTCCGCACGCACGGCGCAACTCGATGAAGGTCAGCTCCTCGCATATCCAGGTGTCGGGGTCGGTCGTGTCGCTCAGAAGGAACCAATCGAAGCACGCGCCACGGCCGGTCTCGGCGACCGACTCATACATCGCGCGCAGTCGCGCCATCAGGTGATGCGGATCCTCATTATAGGTTGGCAGCAGCATGGCTGTCCGCGACGAGATGTCGGGAAGAGGACCATTGCTGTCGATCGGCAGCCCACTCTGCCGTCGTGTCAACAGGACGCAACATCCGGCCACAGCGGACATGAAGGAAAAAGCGATCCAGGCGAGCAGCAGGAGGAAGAAGGCCAGCAGTATGCCTTCAAGCACCGTCACGCCGCCGACCTTCAGCACATCGTACATTTCATAACCGCCGGCAGCGGTTAGCAATGCTGTGCCGACAAATACGAAGAGCCGGCGAAGCGCGAGTGCGGTCTCAATGCGTGCCGGCCGCCGCTTCGTCAGGGTCCCCTGGTCGAGCCGGCATGGGACCATCGAGAGCGCACTTTCGGTCGGCAGAAATGCATCGCCGGCTATATCGGCACCCGGGGCAGGCGAAGCTGATTTGTTCAAGGTGTCCATCGATAGATCCACACCTCGGAGATCGGCGCGTCGTTCTGGACCAGGAACGCCCGCAATTCGATCGGCTGCTGGTTCTTGACGGAGCACTGGAAGCTCAAGCGCCATCCGCCGGTCTCCGGGTTGGGCTGCGTGACGACGTTGGTGATCTCGGATTTTTCCGCGCTCACTACTCCCTTTATGCTCTTGGGATCCACGCTCTTAAGCTTGTCGCCGAGCAGCTCCAGCACAAACAGCTTGCTGTCGTCGCCGCGGCTGCCGATTCCAGTCCGCGTGAACCTGGCCAGCGAGTCTGACTTCGGCGCATCCGGCCCCCAGTGAAGCCTGTAGGTGAAGTTATGCTCGGTCTTCGCCGCGACCAGCTGCTTGGGCCGCCAAAAAGCTGCGATGTTGTCGTGGATCTCCTCTTTCGTCGGGATCTCGAACAGAACGACGGATCCCTCGCCCCAATCGCCGATCGGCTCGACCCACAGGCTTGGGCGACGTTCGAACCGCGATTCGATATCCTGGTAAGCAAAGAAGTTCTTCTCTCGCTGCATCAATCCGAAGCCGCGCGGATTGAGGTCGGCGAAGGTGCTGACCTGCAGATCGCGCGGATTGTTGAGAGGGCGCCAGAGCTGCTCACCCTTGCCGTTGTAGATGGAGAGGCCGTCCGAATCGTGCACGGCGGGGCGGAAATCATCGAAGTCCTTGCGATCATTTGGCCCGAAGAAGAACATGCTGGTCATCGGAGCAAGGCCGCTGTGCTCAAGGTCCACCCTTGGATAAAGCGACATCTCGACGTCAAAGACGGTGGTCTCGCCGGGGCGGATCGTGAAGCGGTAACTCGCAGCCGCGCTCTTGCTGTCCAGCAGGGCATGAACAACGATGGAGGTTGCGTTCGGCTCAGGCTTCTTCAGCCAAAATGCCTTGAACAGCGGAAATTCCTCGCCCTTCGTCTCGCCGGTATCGATGGAAAGCCCGCGGGCGGACAATCCGTAGGTTTCTCCCTTGGCGACCGCCCGGAAGTAACTTGCGCCGAGGAAGACGCAGACCTCGTCGTAGTAATCCGAGGTGCTGATCGGCGCGTGAATACGGAAACCGGCAAAACCAAGGTCCACATCGGGCCACTGCGGTATGCCCTGGCCGAACGAGAAGTCATCGCGCCGATATCTGATCGGGACGGCGCGTCCGTTCGTCACCTCGTACAGGTCAACCCTGTTCTTGTAGAAAAATCCCCGATGGAAGAATTGAGCTTCGAATGGCAGTTTCTCGCCGCGCCACAGCGCATGCTCGGGCAGGAAACGAATGGATCGGTACTGGTCGTAGTTCAGATCCTTCAACGCATCGGGCAGCTTTTCGTCCGGAGGCTCGAAAGGCTTGCTTGCAAGACTGCGGGCGAGGTCGCGTACGTAGGACGGACCAAACTGCACGTCCGCTGGTGCCGGTGCTGGTGTCGGCTCGGCAGCCGCTGCAAGCGGCAGGATAGTCGCCGTCGAGACAGCCACCGAGGCGCGAAGAAGTTGACGACGATTCATGGAGGCTCTCTCCGGTTCCGAACCGGTAAAGGAAACGGTTTGAATGTGGCGGAGTTCCAGCCGTGGCGGCCGCCAACATTCCTGAGGACGCAAGCAGCGTGCTCTTCATGTCCTGTTCATCTCCGTCGTACAGAATGCATCATGCCGCTTTGCTGCGCCGAAAGGAGCAAGGGATGTCTGGGATCGGATCGAAATCAGCAGTTGCTGCAATCGTTTTTGCGACCATCGTGTCAGGCACTACGGCGACGAAAGCGGAGAACGGCCAGATTGCTGCCGGTATTGCAGGCGGCTTGATCGGGGGTGCGCTGATCGGAGGGGCGTTGGCTGGCCCGCCGGTTTATGCGGCGCCGCCGCCTCCTCCGGTATATTATGAGCCTTCCTATGGTTATGGGCCTGCGCCCGTCGTTGTGGAGGAGCCGGCGTGCAGGCTTGTGCGGCAGCAATTTTGGGACGGATACGGCTATCAAGTCCGGCGGTATCGCGTCTGCGATTGACCCGCGAGACCCCGCTCGGTCGAAGCTATGCACTGGCGGCCAGGTCCGGGTCTTTCCATCTTGACGTGCAGTGACGAACGACAGAGTAGAACAGGACAGGACGCTTCCGCGCACCGTGGATCGCGCGACAGACCTCGCAAGGCCAAATCCGGCTGACAGCCTGACTGGACCGCAACAAGGTCGAGCCCGTGGCAGTCCATTGGCGATTTCGGTTGGCCTCGTCATGGCCGTTTGGATCTGCGCGGTTGGCCATTGGATCGCCAAGGGCACCGTGGTGCCTTGGGATTCAAATAATCAATTCTACGCCTTCTTCCGCTTCTTGTCGGCGACGCTACGCTCCGGGGGGCAGCCATTCTGGAATCCCTACCATTATGGTGGGCATCCAAGTGTCGCCGACCCGCAATCGCTCATCTTCTCGCCGATCTTCCTCGTCTGGGGCGCGCTGGATTCATTCCCCACGATGCGGGCATTCGACCTCGTTGTCCTGGCCCATCTGCTGGTGGGCGGCATCGCCTTGGCCGCCTGGGGCTGGCGCCTGCGATGGCCGGTATCCGGCTGTGTGCTCGCGGCTACGCTGTTTATGTTTGGCGGCGCCGCCTCAGCGCGTCTTCAGCATACCGGAATCATTCTCAGTTACGGAATATTTCCATTGGCGCTGCTGCTCCTGCAGCTCGCGCTCGAGAAGCGGTCGCACGCGATAGCGGTCGGCTTTGCGATCGTGGCGAGCGGTGTGGCACTTGGCCGCAATCAGGTCGCACTGCTTCTTTGCGCGCTGCTGCTGTTCGCCGCCGTGGCCGAACTCATGAGTTCGCAACAGGCTGTGCGCTATTTGCGCGAGCGCCTGGGAGTGCTGACGACCATGGCGGTTGCTGGGGGTGCGCTGCTGATCGTGCCGATGCTATTGACACTGCAATTTGCCCATCTTTCGAACCGGCCCGCAGAGCTGCTCGATGATGCGCTCAGGGGTTCGTTATATCCAGCCAATCTGGCGACTCTCGCGGTCCCAAACATCTTTGGTACGCACTCAAGCTATTGGGGACCTGGAGCCGCTGCGTCAGCTGAGGTTGACCTGACCGACGATTCCGGAAATTACCTTTTTTTCGGGGCCGTACCGACGTGCCTGCTGCTCTGGCTCGGCGTGGCGGGAGGCCGCGCGTGGCAGCCCGGCCGGCGGCTGATGACATGTACGCTCGCCATCTCCTGCCTTTTTATGCTGGGGCGCTATACGCTGTTCTATGGCTTGGCATTTCAATTCGTTCCCGGCATCGATCTGTTTCGCCGCCCCACCGACGCCAGCTTCGTCTTCGGCATCGCGCTCGCTATTCTAACTGGTCATTGCCTCGCCGATTATGTCCGCGAAGGCGTGCCGCAATTGCGGCCGCTAGGCACACTCGCTGCGGTTTCGGCGTCCCTTGCCGTTGTTAGCTCGGCAATCGCGTTCTCGGCCAGGACCGGACACGCTCTCGACGCCACGCGCGGGGCAGTCATTGCTGGCACGATCATGCTGATCGCTGGTGCGTTTCTTTTTGCCATGCGACGCCATCCCGCGCGCGCAGCCGCTGCCGCATTGGTTACGCTTGCTGCCGTTGCCGAGCTATTGTGGTGGAACACGGCTTCGCGCCTGAATGCCGAACCCTGGGATTCCTATGCCGTGCTCGAAACGCCGACCGGGGCGGAGGCCGCGGCGATTGCGTTGCTTGAAAATGCCATTGCGGCAGAACATCGACGCGGCGCGAATCCGCGCGTTGAAGTCTTAGGCCTGGGCGGGCCATGGCAGAACCTTGCGATGGTCCGCGGCTGGGAAGCCACCAATGGGTACAATCCACTGCGCATCGGCCTGTACGACCATCTCGTCTCGCCCGGTGAACAAAACTGGGATGTGTCTCAGCGTCAATTTCCGCTTTCGTTCAACAACTATGACTGCTCGCTCGCGAAAGCCCTCGGCCTGACTTACCTGGTTCTGGGCTCGCCCTTGGAGCGCTTGTCGGGCCTTTCGACTCTACCTCCTTCCGAGCTATTGCTCTCCGGACCCCCGGTCTGGATCTATCGGATTCCAGGCGCAATGCCGCGGGTGCACATGCTTGGGGAATTTGGAGCTGAAGCGACGCGACTGGACAGGCGGCCTCGCGGCGAGGCCTCGCCCGATCAGGCGCCTGCTGAAGCACAGGCGGCATCGCGTCTATCAACGCCGTTGCTCTCCACAGAAAGTAGTCCGGGCATCGCGAAAATTGTATCTGCGGCGCCGGGGCGCGTCGAGATCGCCACCACATCGGCATCGAGAGGCCTCCTGATGCTGCACGACCTGTACTATCCCGGCTGGATGGCGGAGATTGACGGCAAGGCAACGCCGATCCTTCGGGCCGACGTGCTATTCCGCGCCCTAGAGGTCCCGGCCGGAACGCACCACATCACTTTTCGCTTCGTTCCGTTTTCGCTTGGCAATCTCCGGGCTGCGCTGAATGCAGTCCTCGGCCGCCCCAGCGGAGGCTCTTGAGCGTACCTGGATCGCGCACAGACGGCGGTTTTTGGCGGGCCATGAAGATGTCGCCGAGCGAGTTAGGCTGCCCGCCGATAAGAAAACAGAGCTGCTGCGATAGTGGGTTTCGCGATATAGCGGAACCGGGCTACTTTCGCCCGCGATTTCTCTCGATCCAATGATCCAATGCGATTTTCTGCCATCGCTCATCCAGACTATGATCCCGCCGCCCCCTGGTTCCTTCATTCTGGCCGCAATCAGCAGATGATGAGCGTCAAGCTTCGTTCAATGTCTTTTCGAGCTGGGCAACGAGGCCACTCCTCGCAGCGGAGCTCAGTTTGTCGAGATTGATTTGTTTCCACCTGATTGCGGGCAGATCGGCAGCGCCGGGAACGCCGAGCAGGTCCCAGTTAGGTTGCCCTCGCTTAAATCCCACCAGAAATTCTCGGTGCTCCGCAGGCATTTTTCTCGCCACCTCGGCAATCAGCTGCTCCCGCGCCCTAAGCAGGTCCTCCAAGGCAACCGGCTCTGCGGTCATTCCATCGAAGCCCTGCTCGAATTCCTTCTTGATGTCTTTGAGCCGAGGAACAACGACTTCTGAAATCGGACGGTCATGGCTGATGAGGTAAACGATAAAGGCGCGGCGCAAATCTTCACTGATGCCTTCGTTCGCCAGCAGGTCGCGCACGTCGAAGAGGTCGCGCGGGTGCTGCCGGTCCGCGCCGCCACGATCTTCCCGGCGTATAGGTCGGAAAACGAGACGACTTGAGTCTCAGCAAATCCGAATGCTTCTTCGACCTTCGGCGATACAGTCCGGAGCTCGGGCTCAAAAACGCAGCCGCGCAACACGGGGGTGACTTCAACCTTGATCTGCGCATCGCTCCTCTGAACGGTCAGCTTAGTCACGATCCCTTCGGCTCTATTAACAACCTCATTGACGCGCGCGTCGCGGATTCCATCCTTCGTTGCCTCAGCCATTCTTTTCATCGCGCCATCGATAGCGGACAAGGACTCTGGCCGAGGAGCGACGGGCAGGTACGTCAGATCGATATCAACCGAAAGGCGCGGCATATTCCGGACGAACAGATTGATGGCTGTGCCGCCCTTCAGTGCAAAGACGGTTTCTGCTGCGACGAACGGCAGAACTTCGATCAGCAGCGCAACTTGGCTCTGGAAACGGTCAGACAGGGGCACCGAGGTCCTCCGGAACGGTTATCATGTATTTCGTATCGAGCTTGCCGCCCTTCACAAGCATCCGCTTGCCACTACCCAGGCTTATGACGCTGCGATCTATTTGCTTCAGCCAAGTGTGGTTGTGGCGCTCGGCAAACCAGAAGAACAGGCGCTTGACCTTTACGCTCTTGCAATCGACCATCAGCTTCTGCATGCGGCGCGGACTGATATTTCGCAAGCCTTCCACCAGCACGTCGGCTTGATGGAAGCTCTCGTTCTTGGGCAATTCATCGAGCAGCTCCAGCAAGGCCCGTTCCGGCCTGGAAACTGTGAGTGGCCATTCGCCTTGATCCCTGTGCCTGTCGTAAATTGAATCCGGGCATATTGGTGATGCAGCCCGCCCAGGATTGGGCGACAAAGAATGTGCCCGGCGCGATCGACGGCGCGCGAGACCGGTGCATCCTTCTCCAGGGATAGATGCGTGCGGGCCCCATTGTAATAGTCCGCATAGTTTTTCAGACTCCGACGCAGATGTTCCTCGTCCAGGACAATGATGTGGTCCAAACACTCGCGCCGGATCGATCCGATCAGCCGTTCGGCAAAGCAGTTCTGCCAAGGCGAGGCCGGTGCAATTGGCTTGTCTCGGATACCCATGGCACGCAGTCGGCGCGTGACGACAGTGCCGTAGATTCGATCTCGATCTCGGATCATATAGCGCGGAGCGCCATCCCAAGGAAAAGCCTCGGTGATCTGACGTGCAACCCACTCCGCCGCCGGGTTGGTTGTGACGCCGATCCAGACGAGATCTCTGCGATCAAGCCGGATGATGACGAAGCCATACAGCAGCTTAAAGCCAATGGTCGGTACTACGAACAAATCCATGGCGGCGATGTCCGGCGCGTGGTTTCGCAGAAAGGTCCGCCATTCCTGACTTGGAGGCCCGCGTCGCTTGACCATATACTTGGCGACACTTGATTGAGCGACGCTAAACCCGAGCTTGAGCAGTTCGCCGTGGATGCGCGGCGCACCCCAAAGCAAATTCTCTGTGCTCATCTGCCGGATCAGCGCGCGCAATTCTGTCTCGATCTGCGGTCGCCCTCCCCGTCGACACGATTTCCAACGCCAATAGCGGCGAAAGCCGGCCCGATGCCAACCCACCAGCGTTTCGGGTCGAATAATCATGAGAACCGGAAGGATCGACGGGAACCAGCGATACAGCTGAACGAAGAACCAGCGGTCGTTGTTCGTGAGGCGAGCCCGGCCTTTCAGCTTGCGTCGCAAGACGATCAGCTGATGTCGAAGCACTGCATTCTCCGCCTCAAGCCGGATGTTCGACTTGAATGGCGAGGCCAGCACGGCCAGAACGAAGCAGATCAGCGCGATCATCGCGCCAACTTAGCCGATTCTATCATTCGATAAACCCGGATAGGGTTTTCGGTACACAGCCCATCCATGATGGCGGGGCAAAGGGCAGGCTGTTGGGTTACCCCTTAATAGCAGTCGCCCGATTTGCCGTCAGTACTGCACACTACACAGAACCCGCTCGAAATGGCAGGCCGCGACGAAGACGCTGTCGCGGGTCGCCGAACGCGCTGGCCGGATTATGTTCGCGGGGACACGCATCATACCAGGCACCGAACGCGGGGGAAAGTAAAAGACAATGGCCAACGATCACCTCTTGCAGCCACCGCCCATCCTTCAGCAGGACAACAACATCCGAAAAGGTGTCTGGACCACAGTCCTCCTACTCGGACCGATTGCCGCTGCCATCGTTCTTGGAGCAGGAACGCGCATCTCTGAGGGCTTCGAACCATTCGCGAAATCGGCGAATGAGCGCGTCTCTGAAGCCTTCGAAGACATTAATGACCTCGCATCCATCTCTAACGAGCTGAAGACTGCGCTGGCGTCGCTTAGTCAGAGCGTTCATAGCGCGCAGAAGCCGCCGGTTCAGGCTGAAGGCGATGAATAACCTGATCTGTACGAAGCGGCAACAGCGGATGATGCAAATTGCAAGTCCGGCGATCGATTTCTTCCTTGTTCAAGGGTTATCCGCAACCGCTCGCGGCAGCAAAAATTGGACGATGTCTATCGCAGAGCGACGCGCAAGTAAGGAAACGCCGCAATGAGCCCCACGATGACCGGCAAGCGCGCAAGCACATCATCAAGTTGCTCGGTTTCTCCAACCGCGGCGCGGCGCATTTATTCGGCGCCGGCGAACGCACCTAGTGGCTCTGCACAGTGATTATGACTCTTTGGAAGTAGCGGGATAGGCGCGGCCCATTTTGGTGCGGGCCTTGTCTGTTGTGAACATCCATTTGATGCGTGAGCGAGCAGCATTTCGCTGGCGTTCCCAGGCGGCGATTTCGCGGCGCAGTCGCTTGGGATCGTCGATCCTGCGATCCAGGCACTGGCCCCGCAGGACGCCGATCTCGATTTCAACCATGTTGAGCCAGCTTGCGTGCTTGGGGGTGTAGTGGAACTCGAGCCGTCGCAAAACCCGCCGGGCTTCGGCGGGCGGAAACGCCTGATACAGGGCGCCGGCAGAGTGGGTCGATAAATTGTCCTGAACGACCCGGATGGCCTCCGCATCGGGATAATGGATGTCGACGAGATCGCGCATGCATTGGGCGTAGTCTTCTGCCGCTCGCCGCTCGGTGACTTTGACCTTGCGCCAGGGACGATGCACGTCGAGGAGGACGAAGAGATTGACCGTGCCATTGCGACGATACTCGTAATCGTAACGTTCGAGCCGGCCGGGCTCGGCCGGGATGGGCTGACGGGCCTCGCCGATGAGTTGCACCGGGCTTTCGTCGAAGCACACCACCGGCCGCTTGGGGTCGGACGCCTCGGCGTAGAGGTCGAGCACGTCCTCCATGCGTGCGACGTATTCGCCATCGACCCGCGGAATGCACCACATGTCCTTGCGCCAGGGCTTGAGGCCATTTTCGGCCAGGCGCCGCCGAACCGTCTCATGCGACAGGCTCTTGTGTTCGGTGAGCTTGACCATCGCACCTGCCAGCAGCTTGAGCGTCCAGCGGGCACGGCCTTCTGGAGGGCTGGCGCAGGCTGTCGCCACCAGCAAGGCTTCTTCCTTGCCCGTGAGTTTGCGCTCCGCCCCGGGACGCGGCTCGTCGCTCAGCGCCCGCTCCAGATTGCCTTCGACGAAGCGTCGCTTGGTCCGGTACACGGTCGAGCCGCCCACGCCGACGCTCTTCGCGATCTCCTCGTCGCTGGCCCCGGCATAGGCGGCCAGCAAAATCTGCGCTCGCTTGAGCTTGCGAGACGCATGCTTGCCGCCGCTGAGCAGCGCCTTGAGTTCGATGCGCTCGATTTGGCTCAGTTCGACCCGATAGCGTACATTCATGCGTGCCTCCTCGTTCGAGGCACGCACAAACAACTGAATCGGATGGCCGGCGTGAGTCCTTCGGCAAAAACCTTCACGCCCAAACAGGGGCAGTACCTGGCCTTTATCCACCTCTATACGCGTCTGCACCGCAGACCCCCGGCGGAAACCGACATGCAAGAATACTTTCGCGTCAGCCCGCCTTCGGTTCACCAGATGGTGCTCACGCTTGAACGCGCCGGCCTCATCAGACGGCAGCCAAGGACACCTCGCAGCATCGAGGTCCTCGTTGATCCAAAACACCTGCCGGAGCTAACCTGACTGCCAGACGCAACCTGTCAAAATCACTGTGCAGAGCTACTAGGTGCGTTGGCTCGATGAAGATGATCACGTGCCTCGCTCGGTACTGGAGCTGATGGTCGTCAAGTCGCTCACGCCGGAGGAATCTTGACCACTGCCGGCGTTCGCCCGACCCAAAACATTTCGCTGGGAAATACATTCATCTGCAACGCGCAGGCAAAAACTTTCATTGAGAGAGAGCGGCATTTATGGCGGCATTGATTGTTTTGTTGGCTATCGGCCGAGTGATCTGCTTGGTGCCGAGCATCGTCGCGGTCGAACGCGGTCATCATCAGACTATGGCGATAGTCGCCCTGAATATTTTTACTGGCTGGACGTTCATTGGCTGGGTCGCCGCACTGGTATGGTCACTGACGATGGTGGTCCGTGTGCAAGGTGATCGGGGAACGGTCCCGCTCACCGGCCAAAGCTATTTCGGCCCACCCCAGTTGCTAGGCGCCGACCATCAAAGCGAGCGGTCGCCAGAGAGGCGCCTAGAACTCTTGGCCAAAATTGACCCGCCTAAGAAGCACCGCAACTGATGACCAATCTTTCGTAGCTATCACAGCGAAGCAGAATGAAGCCGATGCTTGCGGATGTTTGAGCCAGAAGCCAACCCGCTGTGGCTCGCCGAGCGGCGCACGCCTCATTTCCCCCGCCGGCCAACCCATGAAGGTTGAGACGACGCCGACCAAGAAACAATGGCCCCGACGAGATCGCTCGTCGGGGCCATCCAGGATCAGCAGGCACGGGTACTTCCGCCGCGCCGTCCGATCACGAGCGTCGCTAATTACGGTACCTGACCAGGGCTGGATGTGGCAACCGCGCCAATCGAGGTAATCACATTATGCGCGAAAGCGGCTCGCGGCCAGCTCGCGCTTACGCCAGTCGGCCCGGCGCTGACGCCCCGTTGCCAACGCCTTGCGCGCCTCCACATCCGAGATGATCTTATCGATCTCCGGCCCTTAGAGCGTGCGGTAATGGAGCGAGAGATCAACATCGTAATGGTTGTTGCCACGGCTGCTCGCAAGCGAGCTTACCGGCGCGACCCTTCAGAACAGCTCCGACCGATGTCGCGATCCCTTCGCAGGTCGGCTTCAAGTTCTTCGATAATGACCCGTAGCAAACACGCGGCAAGCGGATCAGTGACCTCCCGCGACAAATGCTGATAGTGCGCGATCTGAACTTCCTGCTCTCTGAACTGGCGCTTTGTCATGAGTTGTGCCCTCCGACAAACCGACGCAGAGGCTACACTATCGTTTCGCTAAAATTTTCGGATCATTTTCTATGGTTTCTATCTAGTAAATCCGTGCAACTTGCCGCTGGATCGGCTGCCGAGCCGGGGAAGCTGCGTTCGTGAACTTGGTTCCGCGTCCGTGCCGCGAATAATGCCGATCAGCAAGGTGTCAGCCAAGTCGGTTCGGCGCTGACAGCGGACTGTCGACTAAACATGCTGGTTGGTCGGTTATGGGGCCAAAAGCCGCCATTCCGTCAACTTTAGTGGTGTACGACCTGTGAACTTTATTGCCGTCTCTCGCTACTCCGGCACGCCAGCATCTCGCAGCGCTGCTTGGATGCGGTCGCGTATGTCTAACGATCTTATCGGAAACAGGTAATGTGCATGCGATGCTCTGAAACCGGGTTGGAACTGAAGTAACCGTTCAGCGGCTCGTCGGGCCTCTGCTACTCTCCCGGCCCGAACTGCGTTTGCCGCGAGCGAACTCAGAGAGTGAACATCAGGCACTCTTTGCACCGCCTTGTCCGCAGCCGCTACTCCCTCTGAGTAATTCTCGGCCGAGAAATGTGCCCAGCCCGTCATGTACCAAGCGGCGACGAGCAGAGGATCGCGAGGGCTAAGCCCCATCACATGGTCAAAACTTCGGATTGCCTCTTGGGGTCTCTCGCACATCACCGAGACAGCGCCCCGGCTATACCAAGCTGGAGCAAGGTTCGAGTTGAGCTTGACCGCGCGGTCCACAAGCGAAAGACCGAGATCGTACTGCTGCCCCAGATACACAAGCACGTGACCCGCCCTCGCCTGTACAAAGGCGTCATCCTCATCCAACGCTGCCGCCGTTTCGGCGTATCGGAGTGCTTCTTCTAGGCGGGCGGCTGACAATCGAACGCCAGTATAAGCCTGATACACCATGCTACTGAAACCCACCATTACGTGTGCCGAGGCGTACCTTCCGTCAACTGCTGCAGCCCCCTTGAATGCATCGTAGGCTTGTTCGATGGTCGAAGTTGACCTCCTTTGATATGACAGCGCCATACCTTTCAGAAATAACTCGTAGCCGTCGAGCTGCTCAGTTGACTTACGCCTTGCCCGCTCCATCTCGGCGACTTCCACGGCGGGAGCAATGGCTGAAACGACCTTCTCAGCTACTCCATCTTGTAGGTCGAATACATCAGCCAACGAGCCATCAAACTTGTCTGCCCAAAGATGTGCGCCAGTCGCTGCGTCAATGAGCTGGCCAGTAATGCAAACTCGTCCACCTCCTTTTCGGACGCTGCCTTCGAGAACGTAACGAACCCCCAGTTCTAGACCCACTTGCTTAATCTCAACCGCCTTTCCCTTGTACGTGAAGGTAGAGTTACGGGCGATGACGAATAAGGATTTGAAGCGAGACAGAGCGGTGATGACGTCCTCGACGATGCCATCAGCAAAGTACTCCTGTTCTGGATCGCCCGACATGTTCTGAAATGGTAACACGGCAATCGACGGCTTATCGGGGCGCGGAAGTACTGTGCTTCTCTTCTGGGGAGTTGTCTGGGGAAGAGGAACGGCTTCGGCGTTAGCTTCCGTTCTGCGAACAGCATACAGCCGCACCGGGCGTTCAATGTTTTTCAACGGTCTCTCGCCGAGGTCATGAAACGCGAACTCGGTTTTGCCTCGAACCTGCTCGAAGGCGCTGCCGGACAAACAAACGCTACCAGGCTCACATTCGCTCTCGACACGGGCGGCGACATTCACCCCGTCGCCAAAGATGTCGTCACCGTCGATGATGATGTCACCGACGTTTATGCCGATACGGAAGGTGATCTTATGAGTGGCGGTCGCGTTACGTTCCTCCATCTTACTCTGCACGGCCATGGCACAGGTCACCGCGTCAACTACGCTGGGAAACTCGACAAGCATGCCGTCGCCGGTAGTCTTGACGATGCGGCCTTTGAAGACCGTGATGGAAGGGTCGATCAGCTCGCTGCGATGCGCCTTCAAGGCTCGCAGGGTCCCGACCTCATCGGCTCCCATCAGCCGTGAGTAACCGGCCACATCAGCTGCCAGTACCGCTGCAAGTCGTCGCTCAACCCGCTCGCCTGACACAGAACCCTCTGTCGCTTAACGCTCGTGACTAGAGCATACAGCCCAAATCCTTACCTGCGCTACTGGCAGCCGGGAAACGGCCCCGTTTAGCGATGTCCGAGATGGGGCAAACGCGGGCGGTTCAAGGTCGAACGAGGCAGGTCCGATCTCCCCATAACGGCAGACCTATCCACACCCCCGACGCCCAGTAGTCAGGCGCCGATCCTATCCCCAATAGATTGATAATTTGCCAGCGTGGCCGCGCAGCGCTTTGATCGCGGTTTGCCTAGTCGTCGATACACCAAATGGGCCGGTCGCTACCCAAAAGGCAGCCCGGCGGACTGGATTCCCGTCCGGCCACATCTCCTGCAACGTGCAGTGCCACGGCTGCAGCCGTATGGTGGATGTCAGTCTCGACCGTCTATCTTTGGTCTCAGGTCGGCTGGCGCCTGGTGTGCAACGAGTGCGGTGCGGCGGGATCGGTGAACATCGTGCCGAACTGGCGTGACATGAGGGGGCATGCAGTCCCGTTCTCTCCTGGATGAAAGGCCTGACAGCGAATGTGCAATCTCTACAGCATCACCACCAACCAAGAGGCCATCCGCGCGCTCTTCCGCGTGATCAATCGCTACGTCGGCAACCTGCCGCCGATGCCGGGCGTAGGCGTGTTCCCCGACTATCCGGCGCGTGGGCATGCCGCCACCGCCGCGCGCTGGCGGTCCGCCTGTCACCAACATCCGCAACACCGGCTCACCGCACTGGCGGATGTGGCTGAAGCCGGAGAAACGTTGCTTGGTCCCAGGCCAACAGCTTCGCTGAATACGCGCCCGAACCGAACCCGGTGACGAAAAAGAAAGACGTTGGTCTGGTTCGCGCTCAATAAGGATTGGGCGCTGTTCGCATTTCGCGGGCAGCTGGACCGAGTTTAAGGGCGATCGCAGCACCAAGTCCAAGCCGCGGGTCACACCTCCGCTGCTTGCGGTACGTGCAAAAAGTGTTTCGGCAGGTTGGTTCTGAATGACGATCGGGACGGTCTAGCTTAGTGCATCGACTTCAGCACCCGATGATCAGGCCGCCGCTCAACGAGTTCTGCGCTCATTAGCCAAAGTCTTTGTTCCAACTGCTCGTTCACGAGCATCAGAGCTTTGACAGCGCCACGCAGATCACCGTTACAGGCGGCGACGATCTCGTCCACATCCTGCTCGTACTGGTCGAGCAAACTGTTTCTATACACGCGTGACATGCGAGCAACATTCAAGCAAAAAACCACGCTCGGTTGTGGGGTTACCTAGAGTATTCCCCGCTATTCACAGGACACAAGCCGATAGCCAACTGCTATTGTCGGAGCGCCGAGCCCTGCGGTGAAGCGGCGAACAAGCGGCTTGGTGTTGTATTCTCGCAACCCGAACTTCGCTCCGAAGCGATAACGTTCATTGGCTCGGGGGTGGCATATGTTCGACGTTTATTTGAGCGGAAAGCGCGATCTGCTCGTTGTTAGGAAGGGACTTCCTATACCCACTGGCAAGTCGGGGCGATGGCGCAAATCCAAGAAGAAGGTTCTCAAAGTCAGTGACGAGATTAAGTCGGCGGTTCAGAGGCAAGGCTATTACGTGCGGAAGCTGAGGGAGTTACCGATTAAAACGGCTTCGCGGGCATCTGGACCGAATTCAAAGGCGAGCGCGGTACCAAGCCCAAGCCGATTCGCGGGCCGCATCTCGTCTACGGCTTCCTGACGACCTCGCCGAATGCGGTGGTCGAGCCGATCCATCCGAAGGCGATGCCGGTGATCCTATCCTGACGACGGACGAGGAGCGCGATGGTCCTTGCTTGAGACGATAGCCGTTCTCGCGCAGGCTACCTCTTGAGCTTGCACCGTCACAAGTCCCCGCGAGGCGCCAGACGGCTTACACGATCAGGCGAAAAGTCTAAGCAGCTTGTTTGATCGTCGCGAACCCGGTGAGGGTGACTTTCCCGGCATCGTAGAACCGGAAATGTGTGCGCACTGGTTTCCCGTCATATCCCCGATAGTCGAGAGACACGCCGCCCGTCTCAGGGCATTCAGCGTCGTTTTCAGGGATCGCACCCCCCGTTTGAGGAAGAGCTGCCCGAGCAGTCATCGATGACGGAGATCCGTCGCTATCTTCGCGGCCAGTCGCGGACGACGACGCCCAAACATACATTCGCCCAGCGCGGGTCGCCATGTTCGATCCCGCATGAGGATGCGGTGCACTGTCTGGATTGGCATCGGCGCGTGAACACAGCACACTTGCATGGTTTCAAGGACGACTTTCCTTCCTACGTGGTATCCGCCTTCCTTTGTCTGCCGCGCATTCGCCTTCTAGTGCACAGGGCGGAACCGGTGGTCCGGTGGCGCGCATGTCTTGTCGTGGGCCATTCAATGAGCTGGCAATCATTTGACCGAGGCTCTTGAAATCAAGCTCTCGGGGCGAGGTTCGTCGCCAGACCAGCCCCACACTGCGGCTTGGCTGTGGTTCGGCAAACCGCAACAGCTTGACGCGATCGTCGCGCAACTCGACGTCGATCGCGACTTCCGGCACCAGCGTGACGCCGTAGCCGCATGCCACCATCTGCATGATAGTCGCGAGACTGGTGGCACCGAGGCTGGCGTTCACGCGGCTCCGCGCCTGCGTGCAATAGTCCAGTGCCTGATCTCGCAAGCAATGGCCTTCTTCGAGCAGGATGAGCTTGCGCTCTTCCACATCACTCGGTGTGACGCGGGCATTTTCGGGCAGCGGATCGTCTGCCGGCACTGCCAGCAGAAAGCGATCGGTCAGGACATGCAGCGACACCAGTTCGGGATTGTCGACCGGGAGAGCCATCAGCAATACGTCAAGCGCGCCTCGTGTCAATTCGCCGAGCAATACCTTAGTTTGCGTTTCCACGAGATCCAGTCGCAAAGCTGGATGCTCGCGCTGCAGCCGCGGCAGAACGTACGGCAACAAATACGGAGCCAGCGTCGGAATGACGCCAAGGCGCAAGCTGCCGCTCAGCAACTTGTTGCGATGTTGTGCCAGGTCGATCAGATCGCGCGTTGCGCTAAGAATAGCGCCGGCGCGTTGGGCGATTTCCACCCCGGCCTCGGTGAGTATCAGCGCGCCGGGGCGCCGTTCGAACAATTCGGTGCCGAGAAATTCCTCAAGCTCGCGAATCTGCATCGACAGGGCCGGTTGACTGACGGCGCATTCTTCTGCCGCGCGTCCGAAGTGCTGGCATCGCGCTAGGGCGTCGAAATATCGAAGCTGCCGTATCGTCAACATAGGCGAAACACTAATGCTGTAGCGATCTCTAAAGCAAATGGATTGCACGTTTGGTGTGCCCCGCGCTCGGTCACGACCGAGCGGGCAATGATGCGGCGCAGCACGCGAGAGGATCGGGAGGGGTTGGCTCGTAACATGGTACCAACCAGGATCTCATTGGTTTGATGCGAACGCGCGAGCCCGAAGCGGCAACGCGAGCGTGGTCCAGACGTCGACAAGGGCGGCGCAGAGTTGATCGATCAAGGCTTCACCGTGCAGGGGCGTCGCGGTGATGCGAAGATGTTCGGTTCCCTTCGGCACGGTTGGATAGTTGATTGGCTGGATGTAGATGCCGTGTCGTTCAAGCAGCAGATCGCTCGCCGCCTTGCTCATTTGCGGATCCATCTATATGGAACGCAAGGTCGCCAAATTGACTGATGCCGCGCATCCTCCGGCGTCTCGCTCTCGCGGCGGGACGCGATAAGTTTTTTTAATATCCATCATTTCCGCACGGGATGCTCATCAGTTTTGCTTAATGCTACGAAAAGCAATTCTGATTTCTGGCCGTTCTGGAACTGTGATCTCGTGTGCACGCTTTCAAAATGGAGGTTCAAATGGCCTGGAAGGTTCCAAAGATTGTCGAAGTGTCGGTGGGCATGGAAATCAACATGTACGCCTGCGCAGCGCGCAAGTAAGCCTCAGTGGGGTGACCTGCCCGGTTCAAGAAGCAATCTTTGCTTTCGAATTGAGGCAGGCGCCTGAGGGGCCCAATATGCAAGCGGAAAGATTCTCGGACTTCTCGAAGAAGTTCTCGAGGGCGTCTTTCATGCCTCGCGACGGCGATCGATCCGTCTGCCCGGACCGTGCGGCTTGGCGGCGGTGCGACGCTCTCCTATGACCGTCTGGTCGTGACGGTCGGCTCGACGATCCGTGCCGGCGCGATCGAGCGCTATGACGAAGCAGCTATGCAAGTGATGCCGCATGCCTGGAAGGCGTGCGGGCAAACGCTGACGCTGCGGCGACAGTTGGAGAGCATGCCGGATGGCGGACCGTTCGTAATGGCTGCGCCGCCCGATCCGTTTCCATGCCCGCCCGCGCCATACGAACGGGTGTCCCTGATCGCCGCTTATTTCAAGCAATACAAGCCGCGGTCGAAGATCACGGTGCTCGACGCCAAGGATACGTTTGCCGGGCAGGATTTATTCCAGGATGCCTATTGTGGGTTACACCGCGGGACCGTCCATTGCGAGTACCTGGGGTTTGAGACGATCGAGCTTCCCGTAGGTCGGCTACGGCGGAGCCAGACGCAAACGTAAGCGACCGCTCGCCGGCAGCTCGAAGGGCCTATGCACAAATGCCCTTGGCATCGGCGCCTAATCCAACGAGTGGACCCACTGCCGCTCCACCTGTCCCTGTCGGAAACCTAATTCGGCTGGCAAGTGAAGCCGAATCGCGCAATGTTTCTATCTTATGAGAGAAGCTTGCAGCCTGATCTGGTCGGCGCTGGTATTATTGTTCCGATCGCGGGGCTCGTTGGCAGCCGAGATCCTGGTCCTTCGACATCAGATTAACATACTGAGACGGCATTCGCCCAAGAGGCAGACGTTCAGCGCCATGGACCGCTTGATCTTTGCCGGGCTGTATCGATTGGCGCCAACAGTCCTAAACGCTCTGGCGGTTTTGAAGCCAGATACCGTTATAAAGTGGCACCGCGCCGGGTTCAGATCGTACTGGCGCTGGAGGTCACGACGTCGTGGTGGCCGACCAAACTTATCGACAGAGATACGCAAGCTTATCCGCGAGATGAGCATCGCCAACCCGCTGTGGGGAGCGCCGCGGATCCACGGAGAGTTGCTTAAGCTCGGCATCGATCGGCCAGACGAGCGTGGCCAAGTATATGGTGAAGAGACGAGGGCCACCGTCGCAAGGCTGGAAGACGTTTCTTCATAACCATGCCGACGGCATCGCGGCGATGGATTTGTTCGTCGTGCCGACGATCTCGTTTCGCCTGCTCTGTGGATTGCTGATCATGGGGCACGGCCGACGACAAATTTTGTGGTTTGGCGTCACAGCTAACCCCACTGCAGAATGGATCGCAAATCAGGTCACGGAAGCATGCGGTTGGGAAGAGGCTCCCCGCTACCTGATCCCTGACCGGGATGGGGCCTATGGTGAGGTCTTCATCCGAAGGCTTCGATCAATGGGCATGCGTGACCGGCCGACATCGCCGCACTCCCCATGGCAAAACGGATATGCCGAACGGCTGATCGGTTCGATCCGACGGAAGTATCTTGACCACGTTGTTGTGTTCGGCGAGCGACACCTCCGTCATGTACTGCTGTTATCTTTGGAGAAGGATGCGCCGGTCTCGCGCGCCGTCAAACTGGCCGGGACCATTCTTTGCCGCCCGGTCCTGGGCGGGCTGCACCACCAATATGTTCGGATTTGATTTACGACAGGCACCATATACCTGGCTACGCTGGTCTGCCCAATTTCGATACCGAGCTTGAGCAACTCTGCATGAATCCGTGGAGCTCCCCAGAGCGAATTGGCGATGCTCATCTCGCGGATCAGCTTTCGTATTTCGAGCGGCACCGTGGGCCGGCCACCGCGGCGTCTCGACTTCCAGCACCAATACAGCCGAAAACCCGCGCGATGCCAACGAACAATGGTGTCAGGCTTCACGATCGCCAGCGCATCGCAAATCTTTGGAAACAACCGATAGAGACCAACGAATACCAAGTGGTCGAAGACGCTGAACGAGAGTCTCCTAGCTAGGAGCAGTCCGCCGCAGAACGTTTATTTGCTGCCGCAATGTCCAAATCTCTGCCTCAAGCGCTGCCCGCGACCGAAATAGATCGACAACCGTCCAACCAATGAGCCTGAAAAGATCCCTCATTGAACAACAGCATCGCCCGATTCTCGGTCAACCGCCAGCCAGATGAGGTTTCCGACAGGGACAGGCGGCGCACGAGGTTCGAAATAGTCTTTTTCTTCCGCAAAATCGTCAGATTTCAGCGTCAGTATGAGGTTGGCGACAGAACAGGATACGGTGGAAAAAAAAGCAAAAACAGACGCCGAGCTCGAAGAAATGATTCTTCAGAAGCTGTTGATCGGCGGAGTGTTCGTATCGGTCCGCAGAGATCCAATCCTTGGCTGGCGACCGACCGTCATAACTGCGCCGAAACATGCGAGAAATGCGCAGGAACTCGCCGACAAGATAGCCTCGGAGCTGCGAAAGAAATTCAAACTGAAGGAATGAGATCACGCGGCGTCCTCCGCCGCCGTGGCCGGCAACCATTCAAGCCGCTGCGGCGAGGCCGCGCGGGCTTAAAATGTACTCCTTGAGGATCGTGTCTGCAGCATCGACTTCGATGAGCGATACGTCATAGCTCCAGAGATCGGCCAGATGCTGAAGCACGCGCTTCGCATCCACCTCGTTCAATTGGGCTCCCTTTACGACGGTATGTCGCAATATCAAACGTCGATTTCCCGCAAGATCGACATCGACCACTTCGATGTTGGGGTCGATGAACCCGACGTCGTACTGCCGCGCCAGTTCGCGGCGAACGCGGCGGTAACCCCGCTCGTCGTGGATGGCGTCGACCCGGATGCCGGCAGTTTCCGCCGGATCATCATGCAGATGGAACAGGCGCAGCCGCCGCATCAGTCGCGGGCTGAGGAACTGGGTGATGAAGCTTTCGTCGCGGTAATTGGCCCAGACGCGGCGCAGTACGCCCATCGTATCGCCGCTTCCGGCAATCTCCCGAAACCATTCGCGATCTTCATCATCGGGGCTGGTAACGATGCGCTCAATATCCTGCATCATCGCAAATCCGAGCGCATACGGATTGAAGCCCGAGAAGCGGGGATCATCGAAGTCGGGCTGGAACACGACGTCGGTATGCGATTGCAGGAACTCGAGGAAATTGCCGTCGGAAATTTTTCCCTGCTCATGCAACCGGTTCATGATCCGATAGTGGACGTAAGTCGCGGTGCCTTCGTTCATCACCTTGGTCTGGCTCTGCGGGTAAAAATACTGCGCGATGTGCCGTACGATGCGCAGTATTTCGCGTTGCCAGGGCTGCAGGCGCGGCGCGGATTTTTCCAGGAAGTACAGGATATTTTCCTGCGGCAGCCCAAGCAGCGTACGGCGGCGCTCGACGCTCAGCACCGCGTTGCTCTTGGCCGGCCTGGTCGGAACGGTCCGCCACAGGTCGTTGAACACGCTTTCCTCGTGCAACCGGCGCTGACCGGCCCGCTTCTCCTCGACGCGAAGCTCGAGCTTCTTCTTGCCGGGGTAGCGGTCAATGCCGTGCGACATCAACGCGTGCGCGGCATCGAGCGTATGCTCGACCGCCTGCCGGCCATGGCGCTCCTCGCACTGCGCCACGTAGCCCTTAGCGAATTCGAGATAATCCAGGATGCCGTCAGCGTCCGTCCATTGCCTGAAGAGATAATTGTTCTTGAAGAAATGATTGTGGCCGAACGCCGCGTGCGCGATCACCAGCGTCTGCATGGTCGCGGTGTTTTCCTCCATCAAATAGGAAATGCACGGCGAGCTATTGATGACGACCTCATAGGCGAGCCCCATCAGGCCCTTGCGGTAGGACGCCTCCTGAAAGGCGAAATGCTTGCCGAACGACCAATGCTTGTAGAACAGCGGCATGCCGACCGACGAATAAGCATCCAGTATCTGCTCGGCGGTGATGACTTCGATCTGATTGGGATAGACATCGAGCCCCAGTTCGGATCGCGCGATCTCGTCGCAGGCATCGTGAATGCGCTGCAAGGTCGGGAAATCCCAATCCGCTCCCTGAAACAGTCGGTCGGCTGTGGCGGTCATGGCGCGGCCCTCTCATGTTTTCCGCGGCGCTGGAAGAGATCGTGAAACACCGGGAATATCTCGCTGCGTTCACTGACCTTGCGCATCGATAACGGCGCCCCCTCGGCGCGCAGGCGCTCGTAAAGCGTCCAAAGCGAGGAGTCCGGCATATCGAACGTGTAGTTGGCGGCCTCGCCGACTTCCAGATAGGCGAAGAACTGACAGACCGGCAGGATCATGTCGGTTAGGAGCTGCCCGGTGACGGCGCTGTCGGAGCTTATATTGTCCCCGTCGGAGGCCTCGGCCGCGTAGATGTTCCAGTCCGCCGGACGAAACCGCGACCTGATGATATCGTGCATCGCCTGCAGCGCACTTGACACCAGCGTCCCGCCCGATGCTGGCCCGTGAAAGAACGTCTCCTCGTCGACCTCTTCGGCCCGGTCAGTATGACGGATGAAGACGATCTCGACGTGGCGATAGCGCCGCTTCAGAAACACGTAGAGCAGCATATAGAAGCGCTTGGCCAGATCCTTCATGTGCTCGGACATGGAGCCGGACACGTCCATTAGGCAAAACATGACGGCTTGGGCGACCGGCTTCGGCGTGGCTTCAAAGCGGCGGTACCTGATATCGATGGGATCGATGAATGGAATCCGGCGGGCCTTCGCCTTCAGGGCTTCGATCTCCGCCATCAGCTCGGCGCGGCGTGCTTCGTCGCAGTCTGCCGCTGCCGCCTCCGCCTCAAGCTCCGCGATCGCTTCGGGCCGCGGCCGCCGCAGCGCCACCCGCCGCGCCAGCGCGCGGCTCACGGTGCGGCTGATCGAAATATTCGCGGGCGAGCCCGACGTGGCGTAGCCGGCCCGGTGAATTCCCTCGCTCTCTGCCTCCGCGAGTTTGCGCTTGGCGAGGTCCGGCAGCTCCAGGTCATCGAGGAACAGGTCGACGAACTCGTCGCGGCTCAGAACGAAGCGGAACGCGTCTTCGCTGTCGCCTTCGCCCGGGCCGGTCCCTTTGCCGCCGCGCTGGCTCGGCCGCGGAAGCATATCGCCCTCGACAAACTTCTTGTTACCTGGCCACACCATGTCGCGGGTGCCGCCCTCGCGCCGGAAGCGCGGCTCATCCATGCCATCGAGGGGTATGCTGACCTCGCCCCCTTCCAGAACATCCTTGATGTCCCGATCTTGCGAGGATTTCTTGACGGCCCCCTGAACCAGTGCCTTGGCACGCCGCAAGAACCGCTGGCGATTCTCAAGGCTCTTGCTGCCCGGATTCAGGCGCCGGTCGACGATATGAATGGCCACTTTCGCATCCGCCTCAACCGGCTTGTTTTACGCGCATATACCACTCGACGAGCCGACGGACCTGGCGCTCGGTGTAACCGCGTTCGGCCATCCGCGCGACGAACTCGCCGTGCTTCTTTTCGGTCTCGCCGTCCTTCTTCGAACCGAACGAGATCACCGGAAGCAGGTCTTCGACCTGCGAAAAGATCCGCTTCTCGATCACATCGCGGACCTTCTCGTAGCTGGTCCAGCTCGGATTCTTGCCGCCATTGTGGGCCCGCGATCGCAGCGAGAACTTGACGACCTCGTTGCGGAAATCCTTCGGGTTGGCGATGCCGGCGGGCTTCTCGATCTTGGTCAGCTCCTGGTTCAGAAGCTCGCGATTGAGCAACTGGCCGGTATCGGGATCCTTGAAGTCCTGATCCTCGATCCAGGCGTCAGCGTAGTCGAGGTAGCGGTCGAAGAGGTTCTGGCCGTAATCCGAATAGGATTCGAGATAGGCCTTCTGGATCTCGTTGCCGACGAACTCGGCATAGCGCGGAGCAAGCTCTGCCTTGATGAATTCGAGGTAACGCTTCTCGGCTTCTTCGGGAAGCTGCTCGCGACGGATTGCCTGTTCCAGAGCGTACATCAGATGGACGGCATCGGCGCCAAGCTCGGCAGTATCGTGGTTGAACGTCGCGGCGAGAATCTTGAACGCAAAGCGCGTCGAGACACCGTCCATGCCTTCGTCCACGCCCGCAACGTCCTTGTATTCCTGGACGCTGCGGGCTTTTGGATCGGTCTCCTTTAGGCTTTCGCCGTCATAGACCCTCATCTTGGCAAACAGCGTCGAGTTCTCGTGCTTGCGCAGGCGTGACATGACGGAGAAGCGCGCCAGCGTCTCGAGCGTCGCCGGCGCACAGGGCGCGGAAGCAAGCTCGGACCCCTGGATCAGCTTCTCGTAGATCTTCTGTTCCTCGGTCACTCGCAGACAGTAGGGAACCTTGATGACGCAGATGCGGTCAATGAAGGCTTCGTTGTTCTTGTTGGTCTTGAAGCTCCGCCATTCCGACTCGTTCGAATGCGCCAGAATGATGCCTGTATAGGGAATCGCGCCGATATTTTCGGTGCCGATATAGTTGCCTTCCTGCGTCGCCGTCAGCAGCGGATGCAGCATCTTGATCGGCGCCTTGAACATTTCGACGAATTCGAGCACGCCCTGGTTGGCCCGATTAAGGCCGCCCGAATAGCTGTAGGCGTCAGGATCGTTCTGGGCGAAGGTCTCCAGCTTGCGGATATCGACTTTGCCGACCAACGAGGAAATGTCCTGATTGTTTTCGTCGCCGGGCTCCGTCTTTGCGATTGCGATCTGGCGCAGCCGCGACGGCTGAATCCTGGCGACGCGGAATTGAGAGATATCGCCCCCAAACGCTTCAAGCCGCTTGTAGCACCAGGGGCTCATAAGCCCGTTCAGACGCCGGCTCGGAATGCCGTATTTTTCTTCGATTATCGGCCCCAGCGATTCCGGATCGAACAGGCCGAGGGGGCTCTCGAAGATCGGGCTGATCTCGTCCCCGGCCTTCAACACATAGATGGGATGGACCTCCATCAAGGACTTGATTCTCTCGGCAAGCGACGACTTGCCGCCGCCAACAGGTCCCAACAGGTACAGTATCTGCTTGCGCTCCTCCAGACCCTGGGCGGCGTGCCGAAAGAAGCCAACGATGCGCTCGATCGTGTCTTCCATGCCGTGGAACCCCGCGAAGGCCGGATAGGCGCGTATCGTCCGGTTCAAAAAAATACGGCCAAGGCGGGGGTCCTTGGCCGAATCAATCATCTGAGGCTCACCGATCGCTGCTAACAATCGTTCGGCGGCATTGGCATATCGCATCGGATCGCCTCGACACGACTCCAGATACTCGGCCATCGACATGTCGATTTCACTTCTGGCCTCGAAAGATCTAGCAAAAGCATTGAACAGAGAATCGTTGTACATGATTCATCTCCTCATGTGGTTTGCAGCGTCGCTGCAACGCTCGACAAGGCACCCTGCGCACCTCGTCACGAATCAGAATCTGCATGTCCGTCGATTAAACACGCGGCAGACTCCGCCGCGCAATCCACAACGCGGGCACTGACTGATTCATAAGGAGGCAGATCGCTGAATAATTGGGCGACGAGGGCTTTCCATCGCCGAATACGATACGGATTTCTGAAGATGCAACCACTTCGCAACGATCGACCTAAGCCCTCGAGCGCGGCCGCCGGAGTTGACGACCCGCCCGCCGCTTGTGCTGTGTTCCGTAGAAACACGGAGCGTGCCAGCCATCGACATTTTCGAACTCCTCGCTCAATCCGGTCCCTCTACAGGTCGGGTGAGAGCAATCACAAATGATGGAACTTCGATTTTCGCACTTCGCGATGCGGACATTTCGAGCCGCCTATTGCTTTTGGTGTACCGCATCTCTCCAGATCAACCGGCCTCGCTAGTGGTCGCGGTAGGGACGAGGATTTCTCCTCGCCCACCGGGTCGCCGGAGGCGGTCGCCCGCCCCCGGCTCCCACAGAACGTGGCGTGCGGATTTCCCGCACCACGCTCTTCGGCAGTTGGTTCACAGCTTTCACTGCTATCTGTTCAAGTTTCGTTTCCATGGTCAGCTGATCTTCTCTCTGAGTAGAAGGCCGTAACTCCCGTTGCATGGAGCCCATGTCGCCCAAGAACAATTCAACTACCGCTGACCTGTGCCTGTCGAAAATCAAATCCGAACATATTCGTGGTGCAATCCGCCGAGGATCGGGCGGCAAAGAATGCGCCCTGCCCTCTTCACGGTGGCGCGATAGGGGCGCGTCCTTATCCAAGGCCAAGTGCGTGCGCGTCTCATTATAGTAGCGAGCGTAAGATTTCAGAATGCGGCGCAGATGCACCTCGCCCAGGACAATGATGTGGTCCAGACACTCCCGGCGGATCGATCCGATCAGCCGTTCGGCAAAGCCGTTCTGCCAGGGTGAGGCCGGTGCAATAGGCTTGTCCCGAATGCCCATGGCACGCAATCGGCGTGTGACGACGGTGCCGTAGACCCGATCGCGGTCTCGGATCATGTAACCCGGGGCCATGTCCCAAGGAAAAGCCTCGGTGATCTGACGTGCAACCCACTCCGCCGTCGGGTTGGTTGTGACGTTAATCCAAACGAGATCTCTGCGATCCAGCCGCACGATGACGAGCGCATAAAGCAGATCGAAGCCAATGGTCGGGACAACGAACAGGTCCATGGCGGCAATGTCTGGAGCATGATTACGCAGAAAGGTGCGCCATCCTTGGCTAGGTGGCACTCGCCGCTTGACTATGTACTTGGCGACGCTCGACTGCGCGACCTCAAATCCCAGTTTGAGCAGCTCGCCGTGAATGCGTGGCGCGCCCCAAAGTGGGTTCTCGATACTCATCCGCCGGATCAGCGCGCGCAGCTCCGTCTCGACTGGCGGCCGCCCTCCCCGTCGACGCGATTTCCAACGCCAGTAGCGACGAAAGCCGGCCCTGTGCCAACGCACGAGCGTCTCGGGCCGCATGATCGTGAGAACCCTGAGGATTGCTGGAAACCAACGATACAGCTGGATAAAGAACCATCGATCATGGTTCGTCAGCCGGACGCGACCATGCAGCCTACGCCTCAATATGATCAACTGATGTCTTAGCACCGCGTTCTCGGCTTCAAGCCGCAACTTCGACTTGAATGGCGGGCCAGGACGGCAAGAACGAAACAGAACAGCCCGATCATTCCGTCAACTTACGCTATTCCATCACGGCATCAACTCGGATGAGGTTTTCGGTACATACAAGTCCGAAATGGGTAAGGCACCTCATACAGTTTCGATCCACGCCCCCGTGAAGGAGGCGACGCAGGCTCGGGCTCTGGCAATTGTCGGCCATTCGGAACAGTTCCGGCAAAAGCGGGGCATTATATGGCATATGGCCAATCGAAGCTTCGCATCGATTAGCTTCATCCGACAAACCGAACACCCCTGAGGGGCAACAAAGCCCGCCACGCCGCCAACGGCTCGCGAAAACGGACGCATATGAACGGATCGCTTTTTCTGGATCGCAGCGCTGACGGTATCTGCTTCAATTCGTTCAAGTCTGCCGTTGATCCACCACTCCGGCTTGCAAGAGTGCACTCCGTATGTTGTCGTATTGCTTGGCGCTCATTTGGAAAGTATCGAATTTGACCGACATCCGCTGAATGCGATTTCCGAACAGATCGAGCGCCGTGCAACCCACGAGCCCGGTTCGATCCAACCCGGTGTAGTTGTAGATTCCACCTGCTTTCCATTCGAAGCCGCCGCCTGCCGGTCCTCCCACGATGTGAGTCAGCTTTGAGTCCTTGCAATCGGGCAATAACTGCGACGCGGCTTGCAGCAGCCTCGCTATGAGCTGACGTCCCCTTATCTGGATGGACTGATCGAAATTGCCGTAGCCCACGGCTCCTTGATGGATGAGCGGGTTCACATACAACGCGTCCTCCGTAAAAAACTCCGCGACCTCTTCCGGTCGGCCCTGGCGCAGCGCTTCGTGAAACATTTTCACGAATGACACCATTTCGCTCGATGCCGAGGGTCGACCGGTGGGGCCGATCGCCAGTTGCATCGGTCCGGGAGGTACTGGAGAAGCTGCTGTTCGAGGCACGCCTCCCGCATGAACTGCACCTAGCGGAACCGCGACGCCAGTGGTGGCAGCCGGTCCGACGATATCGGACATACCGAGCTCTCTTGAATCCCAATAGTCAGTATCGCGCGCGATCAAGCCATTATCGAGATCGAAGACTGTTTGAACTGTTATACCGTTCGTCGCGTAGAATGTACTCTTCAAGTCGACATATTCGACAACGGCACCGAATCGCATGTCACCAACGACACGAAAGACCTTGGAGAACTGGCCCTTGCCTAATGCGGACGCCACCGCGTTGAGAAAGCCGGTGAAATTGGCTGCAATCACGTCGTATCCCGCTATGACGAGGCCCAAGGTCGCATCTTGATACTGGTCCAGTCCGGACTTCACGAAATGCGACAAAAACTTCGGTACGTCCACGTTGTCTTTGTCGCTGTAGAAGGACCGGAAGAAGGCCCAAGTCTCTTCCTGCTGTCGTTGCGCGAATATGAGCTGGTCAATCGAGACCGACGAAGCTGCGGATACGGCCATCGCCCGATCAGTCAGAATTGCTGATGTTGGGACGGCCAGAGTTGCAGCCGAGATTGAGCGAAGAACAGATCTTCTGTTCAAACTATGCATGATTTACCTCCCTTTTGATCGCACTCTCCAAAACTGATCCAGCCAGCGATCGATTTGTTGATCGTGGTTTTTCACGCCTCCTGGGAGGTCGCTCGCATCAATACAGAGCAGGCCTCACCGAAACTCTCGTATTGGTTGCCGTCTGCTTCACGGCCTATCGTCTGCGCGTGTTGCAGTAATCCTGGTGCCGCTGCTGCTCATGTTCGGCTGCTGTCCGTCCGGGCATTGCGTTCCTCTGGTGAAGCGGCGCTCTTTTTGGCGCGTTCGTTGAGGTCGCATCGCGAAAGCGCTCGGCATGCGTCACCCCTTATCGATGGCTGTCGACATTCCGGATCCTGTCGTTCCGCAACGGTTCGCCCACGTCGCTCCCATTGGAGCTTCGTTCACGAGGTCAAGCTCTACTATACTGCACGATTGTAAAGTTTAATCAAGTACCGATCCGCGCACCGATGGCTGCATCGCGGTCGAGAAAGGTAGCCTCGATCACCAAGGCGTCGGCGTCGCGAGCGTGTTCGACCAATCCCCCGGTGGTTTCGGCATCACCCACGATGACGAGCTTCTTCTGGCCCTCTGGCGGTCCGAGGACGTCTCCGGGATCGATCGTTCTGCCGTCCGCCAGCGTCACCGACCTTCCTTCCGCTAACTCCTTGCGCACCGGGCCGTCCGGCACGCCGAGGGACGCGAGGCGGGGCCTAATATGACGGCGGGCCTGGCTTTCGAAGGAGAATCCGAAGCTGCCGGTTGTCGCGACGCCGGACCGGAAAGCAACCGATCGTGAATTCGCCGGCGTCGAGGACCCGACCTTCCGTCAACGACACGAGTTCCAGCGGAATGGGCGCTCGTCCCTCTCCCCACAGTCCGGCGAGCATCCGGATGACGACTTCGAGCGTGTCTAGGCCCCCGTGAATCATCATCACCTCGGCACTTTGGCGTAGCCACCTACTCGTCCCGTCGCAACCGGGCTCCGGTGCCATGAGCGGCCGCTTAGCGCCAATAGCTGCCGGTCACCGGGTTGTGGCTCCAGGCCGATCACGATGAAGCAGGGATCGCCCAACGCGGACCGCAGGGCCCACACTCCTAATCCCACGGCGGCGTGCCGCGAAACGCCTCGGCCAGAAAATCCACCATGACGCGCACCTTGGCGCTGAGGTGGCGGCGGCTGGGATAGACCGCCAGCACGTCGGTTTCAGGCATGCGGTAGCCGGTCAACAAGGGCACCAGCCGTTTCCGCCGCAAATCCTCGCCGATCAGGAAGGTCGGCTGCCGGACAATGCCAAGGCCGGCCAGCGCTACTGCGCGGGCGGTATCGCCATTGTTGGTGCGCATGATGTGGCGCACCGCGACGGAATGTTCCTTGCCCGTATTGTCCAGCAACCGCCACTCGTCGATGGAATCCGAATAGACATAGGCAACGCAGGCATGATCCTTGAGGTCCTCGGGGCTCGCCGGCGCGCCGTGGCGCGCGACATAGTCGGGGGAAGCGCAGATCAGGTGGCGCGTGGTCGCGAGCTTGCGGCTGACAAGGGCCGGCGACCCGCCGCGCGAGATGCGGACGGCCAGATCGTAGCCCTCCTCGACGAGATCGACGACCCGATCGACCAGGCTGATATCCAGCTCGATATCCGGATAGCGCGCGCAGAAGCGCGGCCAGAGCGGCGCCAGATGACGAATGCCGAAACTCAATGGCGCATTGACCCGCAGCCGTCCGCGCGGCTGCATCGCGGCGGTAGATGCGATTGCTTCGGCTTCGGCCACGTCCTCGAGGATGGAGAGCGCCCGATCGTACAGCGTCTTTCCGGTCTCCGTCAGCGAGAGCCGCCGCGACGTGCGGTTGAGCAGACGGGCGCCGAGCGCCTCCTCCAGCTCGTTGACGTAGCGGGTGACGTTGGCCGGCGAGGTGTCGAGCTTATCCGCGGCGCGGGTAAAGCTGCCCTGGCCGACGACGGTGGCGAAAACCTCGAAAGCCCGTAACCGGTCCATGCCCTATCCGATCATTCACAAAAGATGAATGATGTAACCAGTTTCTGTCCCTTCTTTCAATGCTTTGATGAGTCTACCCACTCTGCATCGGGCCGCGATGGACGCAGCCGCATAGGGAGAACGGACATGGCACAGCAGCAAACAGGGCGCCTTCACAACAAGGTCGCGATCGTCACCGGCGCAAGCTCCGGCATGGGGCGGGCCACCGCCAAGTTGTTCGCAGCCGAAGGCGCCAAGGTCGTCGTCGGTGCACGGCGCGAAACCGAGCTCGCGAGCCTCGTGGACGAAATCAAGGCCAACGGTGGGACAGCGGTGGCACTTGCCGGAGACGTGCGCTCCGAAGCCTATGCCCAGGCCCTAGTCGCGCTGGCCGTCAAGACGTTCGGCAGGCTGGATATTGCGTTCAACAATGCCGGCACGCTCGGCGAAGGCGGTCCCTCGACAAGCGTTTCCGAAGCCGGCTGGAACGATGCCATCGCCATCAATCTCACCGGTTCGTTTCTCGGCGCCAAGCATCAGATCGCCGAGATGGTCAAGCATGGCGGCGGTTCGGTCATCTTCACCTCGACCTTTGTCGGGCACACTTCATCCTTTCCCGGTGTCGCCGCCTATGCCGCGAGCAAATCCGGCCTGATCGGACTGACGCAGACGCTGGCTGCCGAGTTCGGTCCGCAGAATATCAGGGTCAACGCGATCCTGCCCGGCGCGGTCGACACCGACATGTATCGCGAGATGAACAACACCCCCGACAAGACGGCCTTCATCACCAATCTTCATGCACTGAAGCGCGTCGGCCGGCCGGAGGAAGTCGCGCGGTCGGTCCTCTACCTGGCATCCGACGATTCCGCCTTCGTCACCGGTACCGCGTCGCTGATCGACGGCGGCCTTTCCATCACCCGCACCTGAGCGGGGCGCGACCCGACAGGGCAACGACGAGGCTGACATGGGACTGCTGGTCGAAGGTCAATGGCACGATGCCTGGTACGACACCAAGTCGACGCGTGGCCGCTTCGTGCGCAAGGATGCAGCCTTCCGCAACTGGATCACGGCCGACGGCAGCGCCGGCCCGAGCGGCATCGGCGGCTTCAAGGCGGAAGCTGGCCGCTACCACCTCTACGTCAGCCTCGCCTGCCCGTGGGCGCACCGCACGCTGATCATGCGCTCGCTGAAGGGGCTCGAGGACATGATCTCCGTCTCGGTGGTGCACTGGTTGATGCTCGAAAACGGCTGGACTTTCGCGGACGGCCCGGGCGTCGTCCCGGACACCGTCTACCATGCGCGGTTCATGCACCAGATATACAGTGAAGCCGATCGGTACTACACCGGCCGCGTTACCGTTCCGGTACTCTGGGACAAGCATGCGCGCACGATCGTCAACAACGAATCGTCCGAGATCATCCGCATGTTGAACTCGGCCTTCGACGCGATCGGTGCGAAGTCCGGCGACTATTACCCGGAAGCGTTGCGCGGCGATATCGACGCGGTCAACGCCCGCATTTATGACACGCTGAACAACGGCGTCTACAAGGCCGGCTTCGCGACGACGCAGGAAGCTTACGAAGACGCTATCATCCCGCTGTTCGACACGCTCGATTGGCTCGAGCAGCGGCTTGCTGACCGCCGGTTCCTGCTCGGCGACAGCCTCACCGAAGCCGATATTCGCCTGTTCACGACGCTGATCCGCTTCGACGCGGTCTATGCCGGGCATTTCAAATGCGACATGCGCCGCATCGCCGACTATCCCCATCTGTCGGCGTATACGCGCGACATCTATCAATGGCCCGGCATCGCTGCGACGGTGAATTTCGAACATATCCGGCGGCACTATTACGAGAGCCACCGCTCGATCAATCCAACCGGGATCGTTCCCGTCGGTCCTCCGCTTGATTTCACCGCCCCGCACGGGCGCGAGCACTTAGCCGAGGCCAGCACGCCGCCGTTGCACCATCGGCATTCGTCCCGGTCGGCGGCTTGATTGTCCCTGAATCATCCACCCGCGGACCTTCTGGAGACGTCGTCATGACCAATCGTGTTCGGACAATCTTCATCGCCCTGCTTACGGCCGCCGCGTTGAGCGGTACCGCAGGGGCGCAGACGCCGGCGGCGCCCGCAGCACTGATCCAATCGGCCGACCTAGCGCCGCTCGGCATCGGTCTTGAGGGCATCAACTATCCCTATCCGGTGCACTATCTGGATCTCACCCTCGAAGGCCAGCCGGTTCGCATGGCCTATATGGACGTTCCGCCGGCCGCGGCAGCGAACGGCAAGGCCGTGGTGCTGCTGCACGGCAAGAGTTTCTCCGGCGACTACTGGGGCCATACGATCGCAACGCTGACGGGCCAGGGCTACCGCGTCATTGCACCGGACCAGATCGGCTTCGGCAAATCGTCGAAGCCCGACATCCGCTATCACTTCGATATTTTGGCACGCAACACCAAGACACTGCTCGACAGCCTCGGGGTCACCAGGGCTGCCATCGTCGGTCACTCCTTCGGCGGCATGCTCGCCGTCTATTTCGCCCGCAACTATCCGGAGACCACGCAGGTGCTGGCGCTGGAGAACCCGATCGGTCTCGAAGACTATCGCAGCGCCATCCCGCCGCAACCGGTACTGATCAAGACCGAGATGTCACAGACGCCGCAGAGCTTCCGCGCCTTCATGGCAGCGTTCTTCGTCGGTTGGCCGCCGGTCGCACAGCATTACACCGAGATCTTCTCGCGGGTGCTGCAAAGCCCTGAATACCCGCGCTGGGCGCGCGTGTCGGCGCTTACCTACGACATGATCTTCAACGAGCCGATCCGCCACGAGTACCGTCTGTTGAAGATGCCGGTCCTTCTCGTGATCGGCCAAGGCGACCGCAGCGTGTTCTTCCGCCGCTATGCCGCGCCCGAGGCGATCAAGCCCCTCGGCAACTGGCCGGTGCTCGGTCGCGACGCGCTCAAGGAACTTCCCGACGGCAAGCTTATTGAAATCAGCGACGCCGGCCACGTCCCGCACGCCGAGAAGCCGGACGAATTCGATGCGGTTCTCGTGGCGTTTCTGGCCACGAGGCTGCCTTGAGCCATAGCTTCACATTCAGAGTACTCTCGTGACTAAGCCAATCAGTCGTCAACGCCTCAAACCAGACAACCCGAAGCGGAGCAATCGCAAGCGCGGCCGTCGATGGGATTGAAACGTATTGCGGCTGATACAACCACCCCGGCAAACTGATAAGCTTTGTGTAATTTGCTTATCAGTTGCGATTATACCCGCCCGGCTTCAGCTTTGAGCCATGGCACGCGTACATTTCATCTGGTCACCGCAGATCAAGCGCCGCCAAACTTGGATGCGCTCTTGCGGCGGCGTTGGCAGAAGCACAGAGAGCGATCAAAAGGCATAGTGCCAGGCCAGAACGCGTTGCATTTCTCCAATCAGTTGGTCCCCTTTTTACATGGTGCCTACCGACAAAGGTTGACACATGGACGGCCGCTTTGCGCCATAAGCGGTCATTAGGAATTTAATTAACGAATCCATCACACCTCGAACTGGAACGCGGTTGCCCAGATGAAATCATAATGCCCGCTCAATGCTTTCGATCTCACGCCGGGACAGACGTGATCGACGCGCCGGTCGCAAATCCCTGCCTTCAACTCGGATTACGTGGTATTTTGCAAACCGTCGGCAACCTGCAAAAAGCAAATAGGGACGAAATCCAAAGACATTCTAGATGTCAGCGGATTAATGGCGCGCCATTCAGAATAAAACCGCGAACTCATATGTGATTGAAATTTCGTTGTGATTTGCCTCTCGCGCCAGCGGGCAGCTTCCAATTCCACAGCAAGTCCTGAAGTACCTCGCCGTCACCTTGTCGATCCGACGAAGTCCGATTGTGTCGCGGATGCCGCCGATATTGAGGAAACGGAAAAGGTGCGAACAAGGGCGTCACCATCATACAGCGGGCCGCTTACTCGCCTCGCCGAACATTGGTCCAGGCGCCAATTCTGATCGATGAACGACAACACGCGTTTGGCCGGAGCGACGAGCCTGTGCCGGCACGGCAGCCTCGCAAGCATCAAGCCAGCCGCATCCGATTGCCAGCCGGCGCGAGCACGAAGTTGTATTCGATTTCCCAGAATTCGCCGGCAAAGCCGAATTGCCGGGCCCGTTCCCGATCGTTCACACGCTTGAAGCCGGCGAGCAGGCTCTTCTTGAACCTCGCCTTGCTCATGTCCGATGCTGAAAGGTTCCGACAGCGCCGTACTTAAGGGTTACTTCGAAATTGCAATTGCCAGTCGCATTTCAAGTTTTAGCGTGTCGATAGTCGTGCGGATTTTGGCCGACGCTCCATCAAACCGGCCATGCGTACCCCGCGATAAGGGACCGCCGCTCTGCCCTAGGGCGACGGCCCCGCGTCTTTCAGAACTAGCCAACGCTCTTGGTACAGGCCTGACAACCCCTAGGGGAGAAATATGGCCGACAAATTGATGCAGCCCACATGGGACCCGCTCGTCCTTGCGGCGCAATTACAGAAAATCGCGAAACAAAGCCAGACATTGATGCAACGTTTCCTGTCTAATCAGCCGGCCGCGATCAAGCCTGGCATTGGTGACACGTCGAGCCTCGGGTTCTATTTTTTCGAGCTCATGACGAAGATGATGATCAACCCGGCGGTGGTCGCCAGCGCTCAGATCGATCTATTTAACGACACTTTGAGAGTCTGGCAAAACGCCGCCCAACGCATGCTCATGCTGCGTGCACACGAAGCCGATGCCCCGAAAGATAAACGCTTCAAGCATCCGGAATGGAGCGAGAATGCCATCTTCACCTTTGTGAAAGAGAGCTATCTCGTTGCTGCGAAGTCGATTCTTTCGGCAGTCCGCGAAGTCAAAGGCATGGACGACGCCACCGCGCGCAAGGTAGATTTCTACACGCGCCAATTCGTCGATGCTTTGTCGCCTTCCAATTTCGTCGCAACAAATCCGGAGGTCCTCACCGCAACCCTACAGTCTGGCGGGCAGAACCTGCTACGTGGCTTGGAGAATCTTCTCGTCGATCTGGAACGCGGCAATGGTCGGCTTTCGATTACGATGACGGACCTGAAGGCTTTCCGCCTCAGCGAAAACATCGCAACGACTCCAGGAAAAATCGTCTACCAGAACGAGCTCATGCAATTGATTCAATACAGGCCATCGACGCAAGAAGTCCGAAGGCGGCCACTGCTCATCGTGCCGCCGTGGATCAACAAGTTTTATGTTCTCGATCTACAGCCGAAGAATTCCTTCATTAAATGGGCGGTCGATCAAGGACACACGCTATTCGTTATCTCCTGGGTAAACCCCGATCAGAAGCTCGCTGAAAAAAGCTTTGAAAATTATATGCTCGAGGGACCTTTAGCGGCGCTAGCTGCGATCGAGTCAGCGACCGGAGAGCGCAACGTCAACATGATTGGATATTGCCTCGGCGGGACTCTACTCGCCTCAACGGCTGCATATTTGGCCGCGAAGGGCGACGACCGTATCGCAAGTGCCACCTATTTCGCGACGCTCGTCGATTTTACCGACGTGGGTGACATGGCCGTCTTCATCGACGAAGAGCAATTAGTTTCTCTCGAAAGACGGATGCAGGAGCGCGGGTATCTGGAAGCGCAAGATATGGTGACGGCGTTCAATATGTTGCGCGCGAATGACCTGATTTGGTCCTTCGTCGTCGACAATTACCTGCTCGGTAAGGAACAAATGCCCTTTGACCTTTTGTTTTGGAATTCCGATTCGACACGGATGCCAGCGGCAATGCATTCGTTCTATCTGCGTAAGATGTATCAGCAGAATCTCTTGGCAAGGCCTTGTGGGATCAGCCTCGCCGGTACGCCGATCGATCTGTCGACAATTAAGACGCCGACCTTCATCCTGTCTACGCGCGAAGACCACATTGCGCCATGGAAATCGACCTATGCGGCGACCCGCTTGTATTCCGGGCCGGTCAAATTCGTCTTGTCGGCTTCGGGCCATATGGCTGGCGTGATCAGCGCGCCAGGCAGCAAGTGTGACCACTGGGCGAACGACAATTTACCGCCGAGCCCTGACGAATGGTTCGCTGGTGCTACGCCTCATCTGGGGTCGTGGTGGCCGGTCTGGGACGAATGGGTAACGCAACTCGACTCGGGCCGCGTTCCTGCGCGTGAACCTGGCGGTGGCAAGCTCACGATTATAGAAGACGCGCCCGGCTCTTACGTGCGGGTGAGATGGGCAGCGTAGAAAACAAAGTTGCGGCTTACCGATTTCTCCGGCGGGTCATGAACTGACCAGAAGCGACGTCCGCGCCGAGTCCGTTTAGCCCTTATTTATCAGCAGACATGCGTTGGACGGGACGGCAGGTCAAGGTTGTGCCAATAGGCGACTAGTGCCTCTTCCGCCGTCCTGCTCGACTGATGTAGCCTATCTCTCGAGCGGTTAGTGCCGCAGGCCTCACAGCAGAAGCACACATAATGGGAGGAACAGATGAACCTCGTTCGTTCCGTGTCGCCGTCATTCTCAATGTCACTGGCCGGAACTGTGCTTTGCGTTCTGGTGGTCACCACACCGACTTACGGACAAACCCAGGCCACGGCCAAAGCCGCCGACTCCCCACCGCAGTGGGCCTATCCGGAGAACAATCCCAACTACAAGCCCCCGGCCGACGACGGCAAACCTTTGCGCGTGCCGAACAGCACGGCCGGCTATACCTGGACTCAGCTCCGGACCCGATTCATCGCGCCGGTCTGGCACCCGGAGGACCATGGGCCACTACCGGATATCGTAGCTAAAGGGCGCGATCCCAACGTGTTCGCCTGCGGGTTCTGTCATCGTGCGGACGGGCCCGGCGGTCCGGAAAACGCCGATCTCGCCGGCCTTCCAAAGAGCTACTTCATCCAACAAATGGCTGAGTACAAGAGGGGCGCGCGGGTCACCAGCGTCTCGAGTCGTTTGCCGCCCACTCTGATGATCGGCCTTTCCAAGCCGATTACGGATGTCGAGGTGGAAGCGGCGGCGGCTTATTTCTCTGCCCTGAAGCCACGCAAGCGCATCAAGGTAGTCGAGAGCGACATGGTGCCAAAAAGCTACATCGCTGGTCTGGTCTGGGCAGCGACGGAGAACGGTGAACGCGAACCGCTCGGGCAGCGCATCCTCGAAATTCCCGACGATCTCATTCAGTTCGAGAGCCGCGATCCGCGGTCGACGTTCACCGCGTATGTTCCGGTCGACAGCCTGGCGAAAGGAGAGGCGCTGGTGAATAAAGGCGGGCCGGGAAAGACGCTCCAATGCGCCCCGTGCCATGGTCCGGACCTCAAGGGGCTCGGTCCTTTGCCGAGCATCGTCGGCCGCTCACCAAGCTACATGTTTCGCCAGCTCTACGACTTCGCGCATGGCGCGCGGACCGGCGAGTGGAGCCCCCTGATGGCACAGGTGGTGAGCAACCTCGACGAGAACGATATGCTGGCGATTGTAGCCTATCTTGCTTCACTCGACCCGTGAAGCGGCTGTCGATCTGCCCAATCGGAGCCAGCGATGAAGGACGACCCTGCTGCGGAAGCGGCGCCGAAGCCCATTCCAAGCGTCGCCCGCGACGCCAGTTATCTAACTAGGTCTGCTGTGGGTCAAAAGCGCCGGTTTGACCACGTACCGCCGACTTCCGCTCTACTCCCGTCAACGGAAATCGTCAGATCGGCTTGGCAGGTCCGAAAAGTGCCAATAGGCGACACGCGCCACGAAATCGTTGAGAGCCTGCGCTGGCTCCGGCGTCGCGTCCACCGTCGCTACATGAAAAAGGGAGGACGGGTGGTCATGGGAGATCACGCACAGATTCTCAGAAAGTGGCGGCTACTTAGCCCCTACTTGAATCGACGTCAGCGAAGTTTATGGGCTGCTGCAGAAGCAGAAGCGATCGGTTACCGCGGGTGTGTGCTGCTCTCCCGAGTAACCGGCCTCTCGGTTCAGACTATCGCGACACGGAGAATTAGACTCAGAGGGACGAGTTCGGCTGCTGCGGGAAGCCTCGTGCATCATCAGAGACTTGGTCGCGTGGGCAGAAAGCTGGTCGAGCAAAAGGACCCCAATATTGCTCCCGCGCTTGACCGACTGCTCTCCGATGAAGTTGCTGGCGATCCGATGGGTCGACAAAAATGGATACGCAGCAGCATTCGAAATCTCAGCAAGAAACTGAAAGAGCAGGGTCACAAAGTCGGCCACGGCACCGTTGCGCGATTGCTGCGCAGGATGGGCTATTCGTTACAGGTCAACAAGAAGAAGCAGGCGGGAGCCGAGCACCCCGAACGTGACGAGCAGTTTAGGTATATCGCCGCCCTCAAGGCACAGTTCCTTCGCGAGGGACTCCCCGTGATCAGCATCGACACAAAAAAGAAGGAACTGATCGGAAACTACAGACGAGAGGGAAAGACTTGGCGCCGCAAGCCGATAGAGACCGACTCTTTCTTCGCGGGTTATGCCAAGTGTGTAGCGATTCCCTTTGGGATTTACGACATCGCTCAAAATGCTGGATATGTTGCAGCCGGAACATCGGCCAATACCGCTGAGTTCGCGGTCAACTGTCTAGTAAACTGGTGGAAACGTTATGGCCGATCAGGATATCCAAACGCCGACCGGGTGCTGATTCTTGCCGACGGAGGTGGCGGCAACGGATACAATCTTCGGACATGGAAAAAAGACCTGCAAGACAATCTGTGTGACGCTTTCGGGTTGACAGTTACGCTGAGCCATTATCCTCCAGCGTGTTCAAAATGGAATCCGGTAGAATATCGGCTCTTCAGCCACATCAGCATGAACTGGGCGGGCCAGCCCCTTCTCGACCTCGATATGATGCTCGCATTCATCAGGGGCACGACGACAACCACCGGCCTCAAAGTGGAAGCTTATCTTGATCACGGAATCTACCGAAAGGGTCGCAAAGTTACAGATCGGCAACTGAAGGAACTCGCGTTGTCTGCGCACGAAATTTGTCCGCGTTGGAATTACACGGTGTTCGCGCCTGATGACGGTGCCCGGCATCGGGCCGATCATTTCGAGCGCCATGGTGGCCGCGATCGGCACTGGAGACGTATTCTCCAAAGGCCGCGACTTCGGCGCCTGGCTCGGACTGGTGCCCAAGCAGATCTCGACGGGAGACCGCACGATCCTCGGCAAAATCTCCAGGCGCGGCAATCGCTACCTGCGCGTTCTGTTCGTGCAGGCGGCATGGGTTGTGCTGGTCAGGATAAAGGACTGGGAACGTTACGGGCTCAAATCCTGGATCGAAGCCGCCAAGAGGCGGTTGCACCACAACGCGCTCGCGATCGCGCTCGCCAACAAGCTTGCCCGGATCGCCTGGGCGGTGCTGGTCAAACGCATGCGATTGATCCTATTTTACGATCAATCATATTGTAAAATACCGTTTATATAATCAATTATAACCTCCTAGCTTTCGTTATGAGGACAGCGAAGGAGCGCGATGTGGCGACGCAAGGCCAACGACTGGTGTACGAGTCGGGTAAGTGGGAGATCGATCTTGCTCGCCGTGAACTGCGGGCCCGTGGAGCTCCCGTCCCGATCGGCAGTCGCGCGTTCGACATCATCGAAGTTCTGGTTCGCTCGGCCGGCGGGCTCGTCACCAAGCACGATCTCGCGAGTCGCGTATGGCCGGGCGCGATTGTCGAGGACAATGCACTTCAGTTTCACATATCGGCAATTCGCAAGGCGCTCGGCCCGGATCGTGAACTCCTGAGGACGGCGTCCGGGCGTGGCTATCGCCTGCTCGGTGATTGGACATTCCGGCAGGAGAGCACGTCACCAATTGGTTCGATCGACCTCGAACCGGTGCAGATCGCCGCCGAGCCGTTTCAGACCAATTTGCCTGCGGCAGCATCCGAGCTGGTCGGCCGAACCACGGCGGTGCGGCATCTGCGCGATCTTCTGTCCGCCTACCGGCTAGTCACGCTGACCGGACCCGGGGGCATCGGAAAGACCAGGCTTGCATTAGAGGTGGCCCGCGGCTTGTTTCCGAGCTTCCAGGGTGACGTCCGGCTGGTCGAGCTGGCCTCGCTGTCGGATCCTGGTCTCGTGCCCTCCGCCGTGGCGGGGGGCGTCGGCCTGAAGCTCGGTGGCGACCAGATATCCGCCGAGTCCGTCGCTCGGGCGATCGGAGCACAGAAGCTTCTGCTGGTTCTCGACAATTGCGAGCACGTGATCGACGCAGCAGCCAGGTTGGCGGAAACTGTCATACGCATGTGCCCACGAACGACCATTCTGGCCACAAGCCGGGAGATCCTGAACATCGAGGGCGAGCACGTTTACCGCGTTCCGCCGTTGAATGTGCCGCCCCAGCATGAGGAAGCCGCAAACATATCCGCTCACAGCGCGGTGCAGCTTTTCATCGCCACGACCAGGGCGGCGCAGTCGGATTTCTCGCCGCATGGCGACGACCTTGCGACGATCGCGGCGATCTGTCGGCGCCTCGACGGCATCCCGCTGGCCATCGATTTTGCGGCCACCCGCGTCGCCTCGCTCGGACTGCACCAAGTCGCTGCAGGCCTGGATGATCGCCTGCAAATGTTGACCGGCGGCCGCCGGACGGCATTATAATTTCGTCCCGGAGACCAACCGTATCCATGTCCACATGGGTCGGCTGCGTTCAAAGATCGACGGACCGAACGAAGTCCCTATGATTCGCAATGTCCGCGGCGAGGGATTCGTTCTCAGCGCGAAGTTGCGAGCCAACTCCAACTTTACGCAAAGGAGAACTTCCATGAATAGCCAAAACGATCTTCGGCCAAGGTATCCAATGAATCGACGGAGATTCGTGAACACGGTGGCTGCGGGGGCGGCAAGCACTCTTTTCCAGGGCAACGCCGCCGCTGCGCAGTCCGCGCCGAAGGCCCGAAACGTCGTCCTTGTGCACGGGCTGTTCGCCGACGGGTCAAGCTGGTCCGAGGTGATTGCACGATTGCAGGCAGCCGGGCTCAATGCCACAGCCGTGCAAAACCCACTGACAACGCTGCCTGAAGCGGTAGCCTCGGCCGAGCGCGTGCTGGCGCGACTGGATGGTCCGACCGTCCTGGTCGGGCATTCCTTCTCCGGAATGATCGTGACAGAGGCCGGTATGCATCCGAACGTGTCGGCTCTTGTCTATGTGGCGGCGCGAGCGCCGGATGCGGGCGAGGATTACGCGGCGTTGGCCAAGACATTTCCGACGCCACCGGCGTCCGCCGGGATTGTCTTCGACGGCGATGAAGGACGCCTCAGCGAGGAGGCCTTCCTGCGGGATTTCGCGGGCGATTTGCCCGCGGGAAAGGCAAAGGTGCTCTATGCGGTCCAGGAGCCGTTCCACAAGGCTCTGCTCTCGGGTAAGACGACGCATGCGGCCTGGCGGTCGAAGCCGAGTTTCTATGCGGTTTCGACGGAAGACCGGACGATCAATCCCGATCTCGAACGCTTCATGGCCAAGCGCATGGGCGCCAAGACCATCGAAGTGAAGGCGAGTCACCTGTCGCTGATATCCCAACCGGACGAGATCACCCGGTTGATCCTGGAAGCCGCCGGACAGCCCGCTTAGCAGGTGTGCGTCCTCGTGCACGGGCTGTTCGCTGATGAGTTGCGGCGAACTATCTAAACCGCGATACTACTTTAGATTACAATTGTCATAGAACGCAACTAGCAACAATGGAGAACAGACATGCTCACGCTCGACCGCCGGACGCTCCTGCGTGCCGGCTCTGCCGCCGTCGGGGCCGCCGCACTCGCCCCCACCGCCCTCGCCCTCGCCCGTGCGCCCCAGGCGGGCAAGCAGGCGCAGCCCGGCTTCTACCGCTTCAAGCTCGGCACCATCGAGATCACCGTCGTCAGCGACGGCACGCTCGCGTTCCCGGCCGAAACGCTGTGGGGCGATCGGGCCGAGGACGCAAGAGGCCTGCTCACATCCACGTTCCAGCCGTCTAGCCCGGTGGGGCTGCAAATCAACACTATCCTTGTCAACACCGGCGACAAGCTGGTGTTGATCGACGCGGGCTGCGGCGTCGACAAGTTCCAGAACACGAACGGCAGGTTGCTTGGCAATCTCGCCAGCGCGGGCTACGCCCCGGGCGATATCGACATGATCCTGTTCACTCACTGCCATTTCGACCACCTGTGGGGTATCAGTGACGGCAAGAACGCGTCGCTGCTGTTTCCCTCGGCCGAATTCGTCGCCAGCGAGACCGAGGTCGCCTTCTGGAGCGCCCCCGATCTGGTCGGCAAAGTGTCCGCCAAGCAGCAGCCGCTGGTTACCCAGGCGAATCTGAAATTGGCCAGCCCCCGCCTGCGCCTGATCAAGGCCGGAGCGGAGGTGGCGCCGGGCGTGACCACCTTCGACACCGCCGGTCACACGCCAGGCCACATGTCGGTGCATATCAGTTCCGGCAGGGAAGAAATGCTCCTCACCGGCGACGTCGTAGTCGACACGGCGATCGGCTTCCAGCATCCGGAGTGGGCGTTCGGGTTCGACCTAGACGTGCCACAAGCAACAAAGGCGCGCATGGCCTTCCTCGACCGCGCAGCAGCCGACAAGACGCTGGTCGGTAGCTACCATCTACCCTTTCCTGGCTTCGGGCACGTAGTACGCGAGGCGAGCGGCTACCGCTGGCTGCCGGCGGATTGGCAGTGGACGACCTGACCACCACGCCGGGCGGGGGCGGTGTGCCTCTCAAATTGCAGGATGGCACCTAAGGCGCGCGCACTCAGCGCATCAACGCAATTGGTACATCCTAAACCGTGGAGACTGGAGATGCCGTTTGTAACCTTCACCGTCCGGCGCGGCCTCAGCGCCGCCGACAAGTCCCGCTTATCGGAGGCAATGTTAGAAGCCCAGGTGGCCGCCGGCTATCACCGAGCCGACCGCTTTCACCGCTTTCTTGAGGCCGACCAGGATGACCTTCTGGTAGATCCCCGCTTCCCCGACTACGCAACGGACAGAACCGATCGGTTCATGGTCGTTGAGGTAGTCATCTCCAGCGGGAGGCCGACAGGAACCGCCGCCACCATTGCGGACGAAGCGGTCAGACTGTTCGGCGAGCGCCTACACCTCGCGCCTCAGGACATCCTATTCGTCTTCCACGAGGTGGAACCGAACCTCCCGCGCTTTCCTGCTGCGTTGATCAGGCGAGAGGCGACCGCGGATGCCTAAGCCGTCGAAGCGGGACCAGCTCGTGGAGGCAACGAAAGAGCATTGGGCGAGGCACTAGCAAGAAACGAGCCGGTCGTGATGCTTGTTTGGAAGCCAACGCCGAAATGGCGTCGCTAGCCGGTTATGCAGGAGTTTGATGAGATGTCGGATGATCCGTCAGGAGAAACCACTAGCAAACGGCCATTGACGACCGCAGGGGTGGTCATCCGGTTGGGTGCAATTGGCGTAGCCGTGCTCTGCGTCGCCGGCGCATTCGCTTACACGGGGGGCTGGCTTTCGCCTCGCCGGCTGACTGAGGACCGGATGTTGGCGGCTTTCACGGACGCTGAAGGTCTGCACCCCGGGTTTCGCCGGAATCACGCGAAAGGCGTCTGCGTCAGCGGGTGGTTCGACGCCAACGGACAGGCAGTCTCGTTTTCCACGGCCACCGTGTTCAAGCCGGGCCGCACAGCCATCGTCGGCCGTTTCGGCCTCTCCGGCGCCAACCCGTTCCAGGCCGATCAGCCAGCAATCGTGCGCAGCATGGCCGTTAAGTTCCTGCTGCCCGGGGCCGGGGAATGGCGGATTGCGATGAACAACGAGGCAGTGTTTGGTGTGAACTCCGCGCAAGGTTTCCGCGACCAGGTCCTCGCCTCCATCCCTGACCCGGCCACCGGAAAGCCTGATCCCGCCAAGGTCAAGGCGTTCATGGCTGCCCACCCCGAGACCGTTCGGGCCATGGCGGTCATCAAGCAAAGCCCGCCGTCCCAGGGCTTCGCCGATTCAACTTTCAACAGTCTCAACGCCTTCCGTCTCGTCAACGCGGCCGGTGCGTCCATTCCGGTTCGCTGGGCCACAGTGCCGATGCAGCCGTTCGCGGCAGAGTCTGCGGCGCGGTCGGCATCGAACGACGAGAACTATCTCTTCGACGACCTAATCCAGCAGATTCACCAGCATCCGTTGCGATGGCGCCTGATGATTACCATTGGCCAACCTGGAGACCCCACCGACGACGCGACGTTGCCCTGGCCTGCCGATCGGCAGCAAATCAACGCCGGCACTGTGACAATTGACGAGGTGTCGAGTGAAGACACAGGGCCCTGCGCCTACGTCAATTACGACCCGCTGGTGTTGCCGTCCGGCATCGCGCCATCCGACGACCCGCTGCTAAGTGCTCGATCGGCGGCCTATTCGCGCTCCTTCACTCTTCGTGCCGGCGAGGAGGCGGAAAAGCCCCCGAGTGCGATCACGCGGCAGGACGTACAGGCAGGAGGCAAGTCATGACTGCATACGCGGCGCGCTTCCCGATCCTGTCGCGGCTCTTGCACTGGCTGATGGCAGCGATGATCCTGGCGATGCTGTTCATCGGCATCGGCATGGTTGCCACGGTCTCCAAACGCTACGAGCTTCTGGTCTCGATCCACAGGCCGCTTGGGATCGCCATCCTCATCCTGGTAGTCGTCCGCCTAGTAAATCGTTGCCTCAATCCGCCGCCAGCGCTGCCCGACACGGTCCCGCCCGTCCAGCGCTGGGCGGCCAAGGCCTCCCACATCGTGCTTTACGCCTCGATGGTCGCGATGCCGTTAGTCGGCTGGGGAATGCTTTCGGCTGAACGTTACCCGATCGTCCTCTACGGGCCGCTTCAGCTACCCTCGATCCTGCCACACAACGTCGCGCTGTATGCGTGGTTGCGATCCCTGCACACCTATCTCGCTTATTTGCTCTTCTTCACGTTCCTCGCCCATTTCGGTGCAGCCCTTTTCCACGGCCTGATCCGCCGCGATGGAGTGTTCGAGAGTATGGCGTCATGGCGTAGCAGGGCATCGAAATGAGGCAAATCCATCGTGGGATCCGCATACCCCTTGCACGGATCAGCGGTTGGAGGCTGCACCATGGCGATACGATCGCGGCATGACCGCGGAAGAAAGCCACTAGAATAAGAGAGATCAGGAATGAAGATCTGGAACGCACAAAAGACTACCCTGGCGGAGCGCCTCGCCGATGGACGCAGGTACGCTTCGGGCAAGACTATCGAAGTCGTGGATCTGCCGAATTTCCTTGAAGCGGTGATTCGGCCCGCCGACCGCGTCTGTCTGGAGGGCGACAACCAGAAACAAGCGGACGTCCTCGCCGCGGCGCTCGCCGACGTCGATCCCGCCAAGATCCACGATCTTCATATGGTCCAGTCAGGTGTCGTGCTGCCCGAGCATCTCGATGTATTCGAGAAGGGCATCGCGCGCAGGCTCGATTATTCCTATTCCGGTCCGCAGGCAGCCCGCGTCGCGCGGTTGCTATTCGGCGGCAAAATTGAACTGGGAGCTGTTCATACATATCTAGAACTATTTGCCCGCTACTTCGTCGATCTGACGCCGAACGTTGCGCTGATCGCAGCGGTCTGCGCGGATAGGGACGGTAATCTCTATACCGGCCCCAACACCGAAGACACGCCGACGGTCGTTGAGGCGACGACCTTCAAGAGCGGCATCGTTGTGGCGCAGGTGGCGGAGATCGTCGACAGGTTGCCCCGCGTCGACATTCCGGGCGATCAGGTGCATTTCGTCGTCGAGGCGAAAAAACCCTTCTATGTCGAGCCGCTGTTCACGCGCGATCCGGCGGCGATCACTGAAGCTCAAGTCCTTACGGCGATGCTTGCCATCAAGGGGCTGTATGCGCCCTATGGCATACGCCGACTAAATCACGGCATCGGCTTCAGCACCGCCGCGATCGAGCTGCTCCTGCCAACCTATGGCGAGAAGCTCGGTCTGAAGGGGAGCGTCTGCACCCACTGGGCACTCAATCCGCACCCCGCGCTAATCCCGGCGATTGAGTCCGGCTGGGTGGAGCAGATCCACTCTTTCGGTTCGGAAGTGGGGATGGACGACTACATCCGCGCCCGATCGGACATCTACTTCACTGGCCCCGATGGCTCGCTGCGTTCGAACCGCGCCTTCTGCCAGGTTGCCGGGCTCTACGCCTGCGACATGTTCATCGGCTCCACCCTGCAGATCGACCTGCAGGGGAATTCCTCCACCGTGACCACCTCGCGCGTTGCTGGCTTCGGCGGGGCGCCGAATATGGGCTCTGATGCTCGGGGACGCCGCCATCCGAGCGCGCCCTGGCTGCAGGCGGGCAAGGAGGCCGACCCCGACGGCCCGCCACCCCTGCGGCGGGGCCGCAAGCTGGTCGTGCAGATCGGCGAGACCTTCGGCGACAAGAACATCCCACTGTTCGTCGAGAAGCTCGACGCCCTGACGCTTGCCGAGAAACTGAATCTCGAACTCGCTCCTCTGATGATCTACGCCGACGACGTCACCCACATCGTCACGGAGGAGGGAATCGCCAATCTCCTGCTTTGCCGCGACAAAGATGAGCGCGAGCAGGCGATCCGTAGCGTGGCGGGCTACACCGATGTCGGCCGCGGCCGGGATGAGAAGATGGTTCGGCGCCTGCGAGAGCGGGGCGTCATCCGTCGGCCGGAAGACCTCGGCATCGATCCGCTCGATGCGGACAGGAGTCTGTTAGCGGCGCGTTCTATCAAGGATCTCGTCCGATGGTCCGGTGGCCTCTATGCGCCGCCCTCCAAATTCCGCAACTGGTGAGAAGGAAGCTGCGATGGAAACCCTGAGCTATCGCCACAAGGCGCAAGAGCGCGCCGCTGGCTCCAAATCATTGGCCATCATCGGCGTCGTCGCCTCCGGAAATCTGGAAGTCCTGGTTGAGCGGTCGTTGCCCGATACGGAATGCCAGGTCGACATCAACACCGCGGCTGAGGGCTTCGGTGCGGTGTGGGAAGCGGTCGTTGCCGACTTCGTCGAGCGTCGCTCACCCGGCGGCTTGAGGCTCTCCGTCAACGATGGGGGTGCGCGTCCAGATACGGTCGCCCTGCGACTGGCACAGGCCGTCCGCCTGATCGAGGAGGAAGATCGATGAACGCTCGAAAATTGGAGGCGCCGGATGTGTCGCGCGTCGCAAACAGCAAGACCGGGAGCTGGTACGAGGCATCCGCACGCCAGCGGGTCCGATTGATGCTCGACGCCGGCAGCTTCCAAGAGTTCATCGGCCCGGAGCAGCGTGAACAGAGTCCGCATTTGCGGGTGTTCGATCTTCCAACGCAGTTCGACGATGGCATCGTCGTCGGGCGCGGCAGGATTGCTGGCACGCCTATATCCTTGCTGCTCAGGAGGGGCGCTTCATGGGCGGCGCCTTCGGCGAGGTTCACGGCGCCAAGCTGACAGGCCTTCTACGCGCCGCGCGGGACACCAAGTCGGTGCCGGTGCTGATTCTGTTCGACACCGGCGGGGTGCGCCTGCAGGAAGCCAATGCCGGTGAACTGGCTATCGCCGAGATCATGCGCGCGCTCATCGAGGCTCGGATGGCGGGTGTGAAGATTGTCGGTCTGATTGGTGGCCGGGCAGGCTGCTACGGCGGTGGCGGATTGATTGCTGGCTGTTGCTCGGCGCTTGCCGTGTCCGAACAGGGCCGCATCAGTGTCTCCGGTCCCGAGGTCATCGAGACCAATCGCGGAGTTGAGGAGTTCGACTCCAGGGATCGCGCGCTGGTGTGGCGCACGATGGGTGGCAAACACCGGCGGTTGCTAGGCGGCGCCGAGGCTTTCGTCGACGACACGATACAGAGCTTCCGTAACATCACGCTGCATTTGATCGGGTCTGTACCGGGCTTCGGCTTGGACGTTCTGAAAGCCGAGCAGGCTCGCCTGGAGGAACGCCTCCAACGCTTCGGCACCTGTGCCGACGCCATGGATATCTGGAGGGCCGAAGACATCTTCGACGCGGAAGCCGTTCCGATCATGTCTTCCTCGGACTTTGTCGATCTTGCCAATAGAGGTGGGGACCCACGCTATGACGCTCGATGACATTCTCGCCTCATTGTTTCCGCAAGGCCACGACGTCAGGAACTACGACGGTGTGTTGCTGGGTTCGGGGTCGTTGAAGACCGGTGGCCGCGCGGTGGTGATCGGCATCGCCCATCGAACCGCGGTCGGCGTGGACGAGGCGATCCGTCTGTCGCGCCACGTGCTGAATGCGACGGAGCGTGGCGGCACTGGTCCCATTCTAGTGCTGGTAGATAGTGACAGCCAGCGGATGAGCAAACGCGACGAGCTTCTAGGACTGAATGAATTTTTGGCTCATCTCGCCAAGTGCCTGATCTACGCCGACATGCAGGGCTGCCAAACCGTGGGCCTGCTTTACGGTCACAGCGCCGCCGGCGCTTTCCTCGCGACGGCATTGGCGACCCGGGTCCTTGTGGCGCTACCCGGGGCCGAGCCAGAGGTTATGGACCTGCCCTCGATGTCCAAGGTGACAAAGCTCTCTATCGACGTCCTCAAGGAGAAGGCCAAGTCCACGCCAGTTTTCGCCCCGGGGTTGGACAACCTGGCTCAGACCGGCGCGGTGCTTTCCACCTGGGACGAGAAAACCTCACTGGCAGAGCAGCTTCAGACGCTGCTCGGCAGCGATCAGGATGGTGGCGATCGGCGCGACCGTCTCGGCAAGACTCGTAGGGGACGCCCGAAGGCGGCTGATATCGCGGAGCGTGTGCATGATCTCGCACTCCAATCAAAATAATCGGAGGCCACGCCGCCACGATCTCATCTTCGTGTCGCCGGTGGCGTGGCGCTCGTTGCTTAAGACGCGAGACGATCTTGCCGGAGAGCCGCTGGTCATCGAGTGGGTCGATCGGGGCTGGCCTCTCGTCGCACGGCGCACCCTGCCCGGCGAGGCGGACGGGCTGCCATTGGGTTTACCTTTGCCACCATTCGCCGGCAAACGACGGCTTTCGGTTCTCATCCAGCCTGAAGATATCGTTTCGACAGCACCGCCGCCCGGGTTGAGCGCCGCCATCAGCGTGGCACCGAATCGGTGGCAGCACACACTCGGCGCAGTGGTGAGCCTGGCTTCCCGGTATGGCGTGGAGGCGCGAATCTTCGGCAGTCTGGCGTGGTGCACACTCACAGGATTGGACTACCTGACTGACACTTCGGACCTCGATCTTCTCCTGCCGATCCATTGTGGCAGCGATCTTGTAGGGCTGACTGCAGATCTTGCTGCAATCGAAGCTACGGCGCCTATGCGCCTGGACGGCGAATTAGTGCGCGATGACGGTGCGGGCGTGAATTGGCGCGAACTCCACACTGGCGCGCGCGAGTTGCTGGTCAAGACCACCGATGGCGTCGCCTTGCTCGACGCGAACCTCTTCCTCAGCAATGGGATCCAGTCATGACAGTCGCTCTAGCACGACACTCACACCAGAGCGGCCCGTCCGAGGCGAGGTTTGCGAACGTTTATGAGGCAGAGGCCATCGCCGCCATTGCCGTCCGGTGCCTTCTGCGCGAGTTGGAGACTTGGCCCAAGCCCGGGCTTGTCAGCCATGTCGACTCCGGCAGCCATTCGGATATGAATTTTGGCACATTCCAGCGCAGCGTCGCCGCGATCAAGCCCTATCTACACGCCCTGACAGAAGCTGGTGCCAAGGGTCGTGGCATGGGGCGTCTCAGGATCATCGGTCTTGAAGCCGAAGCTGCGATGTTTGCCGCGACCGGGGGTATCAACACACACCGGGGTGCCATCTTCGGATTGGGTTTGCTTTGCGCGGCTGCCGGCGCCAAGGCAGGCGGGCTGGCCGATCCCACGATGCCGCTCGGCGATGTGGTGGTGAGGCTGTGGGGCAGGAATATCTTGGATGGGCCTGTGCAGCTGCACAGCCATGGTGGCGAGGCACGCCGACACTATGGAGCTGGCGGTGCGCGAGCAGAGGCCGCTCAAGGTTTTCTGAGCGTCTATGAGGTCGGTTTGCCCGCCCTACAATGGGGCGCCCTGATCGCACCAGGCGACACCGAAGCAGCCCGCGTACAGGCCTGTTTCGCGTTGATCGCCTCTCTTGAGGACACCAACCTTCTGCACCGGGGCGGCATGTCCGGCCTCCGCTATGCCCAGTGCGCCGCCCGCGTTTTTCTTGATGATGGCGGCGTGGGTACACGCAACTGGCGCGAGCGGGCTAACGTCGTGCACCAGTCGTTCGTCACACGCCGGCTCAGTCCGGGCGGGTCGGCAGACCTTCTCGCGATGACACTCTTCATCCAGGCCTGCGAAGCAGAGTTCTTCTCATGCCGCAGGTGATCTTCACGGTGCTTGCGCCCATTTTCTTCGTCATGGCGCTCGGCTATGTCGCCGGGCGAATGCGCACCATCGACAACCATCATGTAGGAGAAATCAACGCCCTCGTCATGGATTTTGCGCTGCCGGCCTCTCTGTTCGCGTCGACCGGCTCTGCCCCGCGCGGAGAGATGATGGCGCAAGGGCCGCTCTTCGCAATCCTCGGTGCGGTCATGCTGATTATCTATCTGCTCTGGTACCTCTTCGAGCGTAAGGCCTCGAGAAGATCCAGAGGTGAAGCTACGCTACAAGCCCTGACGGTGGCAGTTCCGAACTATGCTGGGATCGGGCTGCCTATCACGAGTACGGTCCTTGGCCCAACCGCGACCGTGTCCGTCGCGGTCGCTCTCGCGGCGGGTTCGATCCTGGTGATCCCGTTCACACTAATGCTGCTCGAACTGTCCGTTGGCAAGGGACAGAGCGATGCCGAGACCTCTGCAGCACGGGTGCGCCGGGCTCTGCGGCACGCGTTGACTACGCCCGTCGTCCTAGCCCCCGCGCTGGGGATACTGCTCTCGCTGTCCGGATTCAATTTGGGTACCGTCGCGGGAGCCTCTCTCGATCTTATCGGACAGACGGCGGGCGGCGTGGCGCTGTTCCTGACGGGCCTGATCTTGTCGGCCCAGTCGCTCCGCCTGGACCGGCAGGTCGTAGCCGCGACCGGGACGGCCAACGTGGTCCGGCCCCTGCTGGTCGCCGCGATCGTTCATGTGCTTCCGATCCCCTCAGAGATTGCCAAGGTATCCATTCTACTGGCGGCTGCGCCGTCGGGTTTCTTCGGCATCTTGTTCGGGGTGAACTATCGGTTGGACTCGGCCCCAGTAGGCTCCACGGTGATCGCGAGCACCGTGTTCAGTATTGTCACGCTCGCAATCACCATCGCGGTGCTCTTTCCCTAATGAGGTGCTGTCGATGACACTTGCCGTCTTATGCTCCGGACAGGGGCCACAGCGGTCCAATATGTTTGCCTTGACCGGCGACGCACCGGAAGCCGCGAACCTCTTTGCTCATGCGGCGACCCTACTCGGCGGACGCGACCCACGCGAAATGGTTCAAGCCGATCCCGATGACACTCTGCACCAGAACCGCGTCGGACAAATTCTCTGTACGTTGCAGGCGCTGGCTGCGACGGCGACCCTCCGCGATGCTTGGCCTCGCAGGCTGATCATTGCAGGATACAGCGTGGGCGAAGTGGCGGCCTGGAGTGTCGCGGGCTTGATGGACGCCACGATGACCCTCGACCTTGTATCGCGACGTGCCAACGCCATGGACGCACCCCGCAGGCCCGGAGACGGCTTGCTGTTCGTCCGCGGCTTGTCTTATGGCGCTGTCGAAGATCTGTGCAATCGCCACGATGCAGCGATCGCCATCGTCAATCCCGGTGACGCCTTCGTTCTCGGCGGCCCCGGTGTAGCGCTGGACATCATAGCTGATGTCGCAAAAAGGATGGGCGCCGCACGCGCCGTTCGGTTAGCGGTGAACGTGGCCTCTCACACCCCGGGCCTGGCGGCGGTCTCGTCGGAGTTCCGCAAAATTTTAGACCAAACTCCGACGAAACTTGCGCCGGACTCGAATGTGCGTCTCTTTAGCGGGATCGATGGTTCTCCTGTTGTCAACATCTCAGCCGGCTTGAACAAGCTGGCCAAACAGATCTCCCACACGGTCCAGTGGGCGCACTGCCTGGAAGGCTGCGTGGAAGCAGGAGCGAGCGTTTTCTTCGAACTCGGCCCTGGCCGGGCACTCAACGAAATGGCCGCCGGCGCTTATCCCGATATCTCGGCTCGTAGCCTGGAAGACTTCAGAACGCTACAAGGCGCGCGTGCGTGGCTCGCGCGCGTCGTCAACTGAACTAAGATAGGAGACGCGACCGAGATGGTAGGTACGCATATCGATGTCACCGAGCAGCACCTCGCAAGGGAGGCGCTGCAAAAAGCCTTTGACGAAATCAAGCAGTCCGAGGATCGGCTTCGACTGGTCATCGACACAATCCCGACGCTGGTCTGGCGCGCCGGACCGGACGGAGTCCCCGATTTCCTCAATCAAACAGCCCTCGACTACACAGGCCTCTCACTTGACCAGGCCGAAACTGACTGGCCTCGCGCTTTTCATCCTGACGACAAGAAGGGCATGTTGGTGAAGTGGGCCGCAATATGGGCATCAGGCATGCCAGGCGGGCTTGAAGCCAGGCTCCGGCGCTTCGATGGTGAATATCGCTGGTTCTTGTTCCAAGCCGTGCCGTTGCGCGATGAGTCGGGCAACATTGTCAAATGCTACGGATCGTCTACCGACATCGAGGACCGCAAGCGGACTGAGGAAGCCCTTCGCGAGAGTGAGCAGCGCTTTCGGGATTACGCCGAGACCGCCTCCGACTGGCTCTGGGAGACCGGACCTGACCACCTGATCACCCGCCTATCGGACCTCTATGATGTTGGCATCCCACCCTCACGCTTAATTGGCGTGGCTCGCTGGGAGATTGCAACTGATGTGGAATCGGAACCCGAAAAATGGCGACTGCATCGGGCGATGCTCGACGCCCGTCAGCCATTTCGCAATTTCGTGTACACCGTCGGGACTGGATCTCCGGTATACATCCAAACGAGCGGCAAGCCATTTTATGACACAAACGGCAATTTTCTCGGCTATCGGGGCAGCGGCACCAACATTACTGCGTCGATCCGCGCAGATCACGCCGAACAGGCATTGCGCAAGGCGCAAGCGGAACTAGCACACGTAACGCGCGTGACGACACTGGGCGAACTGACGGCCTCCATCGCCCATGAAGTGAACCAGCCGCTCGCTGCCGTCCTCGCCAATGCCGAGGCCTGTCTGCGCTGGCTCAACCGCGAAACTCCCGACCTGGACGAAGCGCGCCGCTCGGTGGAATGGGTCATAGACGATGGCAATCGGGCGAGTGAGGTGATCCGGCGCGTCCGTGCGCTCGCGAAAAAGACTGACATTGAGAAGGTGCCGCTCGACGCCAATGAGGTCGTCAGGGAGGTCTTCGCGCTGGTACGGGGTGAGTTAATCAGCCACCAGGTGTCGGTTCGAACGGAGTTCGCACCCGCTCTACCCGTGATCCTCGGCGATCGGGTCCAATTGCAGCAGGTGGATCATCAACCTAGTGATGAATGGCATCGAAGCGATGCAATCGGTCACGGATCGGCCACGCGAACTAGTGATCCGATCCAGCCAGGACGAGACCGAACAGGTGCTCGTAAGTGTAACCGATTGTGGCGTGGGGATCTCCTCCGAGAATGCGGACCGGCTTTTCAGCGCCTTCTTCACCACCAAAGCCAGCGGCATGGGTATGGGACTCTCGATCTGCCGTTCGATCATGGAAGCGCTCGGTGGCCGGCTATGGGCCACGGCAAACATACCCCACGGGGCCACGTTTCACCTCACCCTGCCGCTGAACGCAGACACAGCGTCGTAAGTCTCGCCGTAAACCGACCAGAGAACGGGCGGCCCCGCCGCGAGTTCAGCTCTGGGTCAAAAGCTACCCTGAAGGCGTCGACGTCTGACTTCCGCACTACCCCCGAGATCGGACATCGCCGACCAAGTCGGGCATGTCGGTTTCGTGCCAACAACGGTCATTCGGGCATTCCAGCGAGCCGAAAGCCCTGTGCTAGTTTGGTTACGTCTTCATCCCGTCGAAAGGGCGAATCTCCGATATTTGCTATTCGTTGGTTCGGATCGAGTTCCATTGCCCGTGCAAATGTTGCCTTTGCCTCGACCAAATTTCCTAACAGGGCTTGGGACGCCACCGCAACGCGGAGGGCTGATACGTATTTTGGGCTCTCTCTCAGAGCTGTTTTTGCCCAGGAGAGTGCCTCCTCATATTGCCCAGCGAAGAAATAGCAATATGCCAATCCAGTGTGAGCAATGACAATTCGAGAGTCCAGCGGACTGAGGCGAATTGCCCGACTAAAAAATCCGATTGCTCCTGCTTCGCCCAAATAGAGCTGTACCCATCCGCGCCAATACCAACCCGGTGCGAAGTTTGGATCAATATCCGTGCCCTTCGCCAGATAAGCGGCACCCTCCTCCAAATGACGAGCGACGAATGCCAACGTCATCCCGCAATGCGCGAGAACTGCGGGATCGTCCTTGGCGAGGTTCAACGCTGTCCTGGCGAGTCGCTCGGCCTCCCGGGCTTCAGATGCGGGGTCTGCGTTCCAGCGCATTACTTTTCGTTGCGCGTAGGAATTGGCGGCTTGCGCATATGCCAAGGCAAATTCGGGATCGAGATTGATGGCTTGGTTAAGTTGCTCAAGAGCCCGTTCGTTCGCTTCTTTCTCAAATCTATAAAGGTGCGAAATCGCCCGAAGATAATAATCATAAGCGCGGAGGTTTTGAGTCGGCTTACGGCGGGATCGCTCTATTTCCGCGAGCTCCAACTTCGGCCAGATCGCACCTACGACATTCCCTGTCACCTGATCTTGTAGTTCGAACAAGTCATCGATCCCGCCATCAAACCGATCTGCCCAGATATGGATGCCGGTGTCCGTGTCGATTAACTGGCCGGTGATCCGGAGCCGATTGCCGGATTTGCGGACGCTGCCTTCAAGCACATAGCGAACACCAAGTTCGCGTCCTACCACCTTGATATCGACCGCCTTGCCCTTGTAGGCGAAACTTGAATTCCGTGCGATCACGAACAGCGACGTAGATCGCGACAGCCCAGTGATAATGTCTTCCACCATGCCGTCAGCGAAATATTCCTGTTCCGGATCGCCGCTCATGTTCTGGAACGGCAGCACGGCGATCGAGGGTTTGTCGGGGAGCGTGAGCGGTTTGCCTACGTCTTGCGAGCCGATGATTGTTGGTCGTTCTCCACTTTTCGGATCGACCTTCGGTTGACTTACGCGGACGAAATATACGCGAACGGGCCGCTCAATATTCTTTAGCTGCTTCTCCCCCATGTCGTCGAATGAGAACGACGTTTTGCTTCGTATCTGTTCGTAAGCATTCGCAGAAAGACAGACCCCTCCCGGCTCACATTCCGCCTCAACTCTGGCGGCCACATTCACGCCGTCACCGAAAATGTCGTCACCGTCGATAATTACATCACCCACATTAATGCCGATGCGGAACATGATCTTTTCCGTTGCGTGTACATTGCGTGCAGGCAGTTTGTCCTGAATTTGCATCGCGCATGTCACCGCATCGACAGCGCTGGCGAACTCGACCAGCATCCCGTCGCCCGTCGTCTTGACGATGCGCCCCTTGTGCTCGGTGATGGCCGGATCGACGATCTCGCGCCGGATGGCCTTCAAGGCCGCGAGGGTACCAACCTCGTCGGCACCCATAAGCCGCGAATAACCGGCGATATCCGCCGCTAGCACCGCCGCCAGTCGCCGCGCTACCCGGTTGCCCACCATCGATGACCAAATGCCCAATTACCCGCCCCATCAAAGCATGACAGGTTGCTAGGGGCTAGGGGGCTAGGGGTCAACGTCGGCTATGGGTCATTCGCTTCACTTTGACGGTCGGCCAGGCACTTCCGACTTTACCTCAACTCCGGACCTGTCGCTGCACCGCGCCAACCGACGCGACGTAGTTGTCATTACCTCCCAGGCTAAGATCAACCCGTCGCGCTTGGCAGAAATCATTCTGTGATTTCGGTCACATCGGCGCGATGGGGCGTTGTGGCAAGAGACTAGCGACGGCCAACGAAAATGGCCGTGAACACACAGCAACCAACGCAGCGAAAGGAATCATCATGATTACGAAGGCGATGAAGACTGAGGCGAAGAATGAGTCGTGCGTCCTCGACGATGCTGAACTCGACGCAGTGAACGGCGGGTCCATCAGTGATACCATCGGTGCCGTTTCGAGCGCTATCGGTAAGGTGGTGGAAAAGGCAGTGGATACCATCGTCCCGGGACCTTCGGGATATTGCTCTTGGCCAACCAACCCTTGCAAGTCGCCCGGGCCGCAACCCCTGTAAGTCGCTCAGGCAGCAGTGGGCAAGCCGACATTCAGGAGCCTCCGATTTGCTCGGCGGCTTTCGTTAATGGCAATTACACCGAATAGTCTCTGACCAGGGGTCGACATCGGCACCCAGCTCGGTGCCGATGAACTGGACGAGCTAAAGCATTTCCGTTCGGGTCAAAATGCGAAATACTCATCCCGAGTAGATGTTTTCCGCTTTGCCCCCGACAACAGACATGCGGTGACTGCACCGCCATGACCGTTTCGTGCCAACAATGGACTCATGCACTGAAGCAAACTGTACCGTCATTCGATCACCTCGTCGGCGCGGGCAAGCAGTGTGGTCGCCACGGTGAGGCCGAGTGCCTTGGCTGTCTTGAGGTTGATGGCGAGATCGAATTTCGTGGGTTGCTGGACTGGCAGGTCGGCAGGTCTCTCACCGTGGAATATCCGATCGACATAGACCGCCGCCTGGCGAAACGAGTCGGCGAGATCGATGCCGTAAGACGCCAAGCCGCCTTCGGTAACCAGATAACTCGACGGATAGACGGCAGGAAGCTGATAGCGAGACGCCATTTCTACAATTAATTTGCGGTGAATGTTCAAGAAGGTATCCGGCAGCATAACAAATCCATCGGTTTGGCGGCGCAGCCTGGTGATCGCGGCCTCGATCTCGGATGGATCATGAACCGGAGACCTTATGAGCTCGATACCCAGCTTTTCGGCGGCCTGGTCTGCCGATCGGGACGTGACGATGGCGGCAGGAGCGGTCTGAGGGTTGAAGATGATCGCGGCGCGGGTAACGGTCGGCGCGATATCCTTGAGCAGCTCGATCCATTTGCCGCCGAGGCTCGGCTCTAAGTTCGTAAATCCAGTGATATTGCCACCTGGATGCGCCAAGGTTTGCACAAAACCCTGTTCGATCGGCTCGCTTACAACGGTGAATACAACGGGAATTACAGCCGTCGCGTGATGCAATGCAGCTGTCGCCGGCGTCCCACTGGTCAGGATGAGGTCCGGAGCACGGCCTATCAATTCATTGAGTACGGACCCCGCCCGTTCCGCATCGCTCACGGACCAATTCACTTCGATGCGAATGTTTTTGCCCTCCACCCAGCCTCGCCTCTCAAGACCTTCTCGAAACGCACCCAGCCGGCGCTGGCCTTCACGATCGTCAGCTGTGGTCATGAGAACATCAATCCGTCGCACCCGTTCGATCTGCTGCGCGCCCGCCACAAGCGGCCACGTCACCGCCGTACCACCAAAAAGCGTGATGAACCCACGTCGCTTCATTGCCAATTCCGCCCCCGATGCTCTTAACCCGAGCGTAAGCAGATTTTCAGCACAGGTCCAAGCGGTCCGACGTCCGAGTTGGGTCAAACTGAGAAGTCCGGGAGCGCGATTGGTAAGTCCGCTTTGCCCTCAGGAACGAACATGGCCCGCCCGGCGCGTTAGGTCCGAAAAGTGCCAAAAGGAGACATAGGAGTTAGGAACGTCGGCCAACAAAGCGGCCTTACCGCTCGCGCAGGCAGTGGCTGTTGCGGTCAGATCCGCCGTTCGTTGCCGAACAAGAGAAATTTGCCTCCGGCCAAAAGGCCAACGCCCACATCTTGCAAACGGGCTCCGAGTTCGGCTCACTTCGCACTGGACGCGGCGTCAAAGGTCAGGCGGGCGCCAGGCGCAGCGGATCGAGAGTGACGAGATGCCGCTGACCATGGTGGAACAGGTACGGCGGGGAGGCGCGGCGAGTTCAACCGACTCCAGCCGCGGCAGCAAGGTCTTCAGCAGCGCTCGCATTTCAAGCCGCGCCAGATGAGCCCCGATGCAGTGATGCCGACCCAGCCCGAAGGCAAGATGGGGATTCGGGCGGCGGTCGATCCGGAACTGGTCCGCGTCCGCGAAAACAGTCTCGTCACGGTTGGCGGAATTGAAAAAAAGCGCCACGGCCTCCCCTGCCCGGATCGTTCGGCCACCGAGTTCGATGTCCTCCGTCGCGGTGCGGACGATGTGCCGGCCCGGCGTCGTCCAGCGAAGCATTTCCTCGATCGCGGTATCGATGAGGGACGGGTCGGCGCGCAACTTGGCCAATTGCTGGGGGTGTTCGATCAGCGCGTGCATGCCACCGCTGAGACAAAAGGCAATCGTGTCGTGGCCGCCGGTGGCGATCATCGCGTAATAGGAGAACCGCTCGTAGTCGGGCATTGCCTCACCTTGCATCTGGGCAGTGGCGATGACGCTGCTCAGGTCATGCCGCGGACAGGCGCGGCGGTCGGCGGCGACGGGATCGAAATAGGCCTTGAAACCGAAGCCGGCCCGGCAGATCGCCGTGGTCGGGTGATCGGCCAGACGGCGCACGGGATCTTCCGGTCCGACCAGCCCCCAGGAGAGTTTCAGGATCAGATCGTCGTCGGCCTCCGGCAGACCAAGCAGGCGCATGATGCCGCGGATCGAAAACGGGACCGCGATTTCCCTGGTGAAGTCGAACGGGTCGGTGCGGCCGGCGTTGCGGCTGACGATGTGGTCCGCCCAGCTTTCCACCCATGGCTCCATGGCGGCGAGGGCGGCCGGCGTGAACCACGGCTGCGCCACGGCGCGGAAGGCGGCATGGTCGGGATCGTCCATCTGCAGCAGGCCACGCAGCACATAGGGCTTACCGAGCATCCGCTCGAGACGCTCCTCGGCCATCCTGCTGGAGAGGAAGGTGCGCGGGGCGGCGGTGAAGGGAGCGCCTCTGCGCTCCACCGTCGAGATGTCGCCGTGGCGGCTGAGCAGCCAGAAGGGGCGCATGCCCGGGGTATCGACCCAAAGCACCGGCGCCTCGGCGCGCAGCAATTTGAACGCGGCCTGAAGTCTTGCGTCGTCGGCGTGACCATCGGGGGAGATGACGAAGCGGGCGGCTTCTTGCAATTGGGAGTCGGTCGCCGCGTTTGGCGGCAATCGCTCATCACACGCGGGACGCGAACTCGCGGGTTCGGAGTCGGTGACCGCCGCGGGACGCCTACTCATTCGCTACCGCCGTTCTTTGTCGCTACGATCCAGTCGTTACGCTGGCGGCAGAGGGCAAGGTGAATCAATCGTGGTTGGATCGCCCGGCTGTGATCCCGGCTTCGTATGGACGTGTCCGCCCTCCTTCGGTTCGTGCACGACTGTCGACATTGGCACGTCATTCATCAGGCCGTTGTAACGAGTTTGGGCGATGTCGTAGATGTTTTGCGGTCCTTGCTCCGGCCCCGGCATACTCACTGTACCCAGGAGCTTGAGGTAACGACGCCACCCTGGGCTGACCACAAGTCCCGCTGTCCTATAAGCTTCGATAAGGTCGGTATAATTGCCCGGAGCGTTCTTAATCCCGCCAAAGGTGTTGTTGTTCTTCGCGTGCTTATATCTGTGAGAATTCGGATTCCCAAACACGCGGTTCAACTCGACGAGGACGTCATCGCCGTCGCATATGATCGCCGCTCTTTCGTCTAAGCCTCCACCCATCGCCTCACCCTTACGTTGCCCGGTTATGACGCTTCCCGTACAAACACATCACGAGCGGCGTATGGCCGCAAGGCCTTTTTCGTCGCTTGCCTGGGCTCGTACACGCAACATCATGGCCTCATAGGCCTTCGCGCCAGTCTCGTCGATCAGGGCATTGGCACGGTTCAGCAAGCCACGTGCCTCCTCGGCGTGTCGAGAGCCGCTCAGACACGCCCAGGCCGCGACAAGGCTCGCGTGGCACTCGGCCAGGCGATCCGCTTTCCGCCGCGCCACGCCAATCGCCGCCGCGGCAACTTCACCGGCGCGCTGTGGATCGTCCGCGCGCATGAGATTGTCGGCCTGGAATGCCAGTATTCTGGCCTCCAACTCCAGGCCTGCTTTGCCGCGGCGCGATGCGTCCAAGGCCTGCTGGAAGAAGCCGTCGGCCTCCCTGAAGTCTCCTGCTGTCGAGTCTGCCAGACCTTGGCAGAAACTCGCGACCACGGACCAGTACGGGCTTGCCGCCTGAGTGGCGAAGCGGGCAAGCTGATTAGCGTGTCGCGTCGCCGCGAGCGTGTCGTTGCGAAACCAGGCAAGTTCAACGGCAGACCAGTGCGGGATGCCTTGATGAAGGGTCTCAGCATCGGCCTGTTCAGCTTGGAACAGCCTGGCAAGCCGCTCATCCGCGTCAGAAAACCGCCCCAGCATGACCAACGGCCTGACCTGAAGGCATTTCATCCAATAGGGAACATCGAAGCCAACCATTTGGCCGACAGTCAGGCCAAGGACGACGCCCGCCTTGCCTCGGCGCTCGTCGTCGATCAGATCCAGGGCCGCGCTATTCGCCGACAGGGCATGGCCGGGGAAGCCCGCCAGCATGTTGGCCTGGCAAAACAACCCGTTCAGCAGCAGTGCCTCCGCCGGGTTGGCCTCCGCATCTAGGACGGCCAGCGCTTCGCGAACCAATCGAATATACTCGTCCGCCGAACCGCTTCCCGCGATGATCCGTCCGTAACCCGCGATCAGCAGCGCTTCGTGGCGTCGGTTCCCGGCTTCCCGAGCGTACCCCAACGCCTCCTCGACATAGGTCTTGGCTTCTTCGACCGGTATCCCCTCGCGCCAGCCAAAGGTCAGCAACTGTCCGCCAGCCAAAGCCCGCAGTTCATCATTTTCCTTGGACCGGGGCTGATCCCGCATCATGCTGCGGATTTTTTTCCAATCCGCCAACGCCCGTCCGGAATTTGTCCGCCCAACCCAACGCGCCGAACGCTGCAAATGCATCGCAGCGGCAACCATATTCCCCGCGGCCTCGTAATGATGCGCCAACAAACCGGCGAACTCGTCACGCTGTCCCCAGCCCTGCCCCTCAATCGCCTGCGCCACGGCGGCATGCAGACTCGTGCGCGTGGACCGCAGTTGCATCGCGTAGGCCACCTCCTGGATCAAAGGATGGCGAAACGCGAAGCTTTCTCCCATCGCCGTTTCCCGCGGCTGGATCAGTTCGGCGGCGCGAAGCCGCCTCAGCAGCGGCCGAGCGGCCGTATCGGACAGGTCGATGACCGCCCGAACCACCTCGAACGGAAACTCCTTTCCTATGATCGCAGCGGTCTGCAACAGCGCCTTTTCGGATTCGGGCAGAAGATCGATACGCGCGCCAATCACCGCCTCGACAGTAGTCGGCAGGGTCGGATTTTGCCAGCCGGACGGTGCCAGCCGATAGCGGCCCCGCTCTCCCAACAATACGCCGCTTTGCGCCAGCGAGAGGATGAGTTCTTCCGCGAAAAACGGATTGCCATCGGATCGTTCCGCGACGTGCGCCACCACCTGGTCCAGTCCGGCGCCGTCTCCGATCAGATCGCAAATGACCTGACCGACCTCGCCCAGGCCAAGCTCCGGCAGAGCCAATTCACAATACCAGGCGGGCCGCGAAGGCAACGACCAATCGGGCCGGAAGGTCAACACCATCAAGATGCTGGTGCCTTCCACCGCCGCCATCCAGGTTTCCAGAAACTCCTGGCTGGCTTCGTCCAACCAGTGCAAATCTTCAATAATGATCACCGAAGTCTGCGATCCGGCCGCCTTCACGATCCGGCCGACGCTGGCGCGCAACCGCGCGCGCCGTGTCGTTGGGTCGATGACCCGAGTTGTTGGCTCCGCCTCCGCGCATCCTAAAAAATCCGCCAGAATCGCAAGATCCTCCGCCACCGGCAGCGCGAGCGTCGTAAGAGTCTGCTCAATCCGCGTACGCGCTGAGTTCGCGTCCATACCAGGCTCGATGCGGAAGAAGGCGCGCAATGCTTCCAGCACCGGCAGTAGCGGCGTCGCCCGGCTGTAAACCTGCGCGCGCGCTTCCAGGACCTTAATCTGACGTTCGCGGCACCACTCACTGAACTCGAAACAAAGCCGGCTTTTGCCAACGCCGGGCGGCCCCGACACACCGATTACCCGTGACGAGCCAGGCGCGGTGTCCAGCAGCGCACGTTGCAATGTCTCCAGTTCCACTGTCCGCCCACGCAAAGGCATCAGCGACGCGCCACGAAAATGCTCGCTGTTCACGGCCGGTTTCAGGCCGATCAACCGAAAGATCTCCACCGGATCGGGAATACCCTTCAATGTGCGCGGGCCGAGCGGCTCGGTATCGCAATATGCTCCGAGCAGAGTCTGGCAATCGCGGCTCAGGCAAATCTCACCGCGCGGGGCTTCCTGCTCGATCCGGCTGGCCATATGTACCGTGAGGCCAGTCGCATCCTGCTCGATCATGGAACCAGTGTAGAGCTTGCCCGAAACGACCTCCCCCGAGTGTAGGCCGATCCGGATCGTGGGAGCGTCCGGCAGCGCGGCGACGGCGGCACGCATGGCGAGCGCGGCATGGCAGGCGAGCACCGCATGCCCCTCGCGCGCTTGCGGCACCCCGAACGCGGCCTTGAGCCCGTCGCCTAATGTGCGAAGCACCGTGCCATCGAAGCGGTGCACCGCACGCGCCATGGCCATCACGATCGGATGCAAGAAATTCATCGCCCCTTCGGCGTCCAGGTCGGCGATCCGCGCTGTCGAACCGGCGACGTCCGCGAACAGAATGGTCGCCTGCTTACGCTCGCCGGGCACGTCGGCCACGCGCGCGTCAGGTTTTCGCGGCTCGCCGCACCAGGCGCAGAAGCGGGCCGTTTCCGGGAAATCCCGCCCGCAGTGGGCACACACTGAAGCGAAGGAGACGCCGCAGGCCACGCAGGACGTGCTCGTGGCCTCATTGTCGTAATCGCATGCCCGACATCGCATTGTGAATCCGCCTATCGCCTTCAGGCTTGTCTGATTTTCATCGGCTCAGCGCAAGTTATAGCTTTTTGTGAGTTGAAAACAGATTGCTTCAAACTTGCCGAATGGCCGGGAGGTCCGCTAATGTATGGTCCGGACGGCCCTGAAACGCGACTTTCGCGGTAGGGACGCGAGTTACCTCGCGCCCCCCGCACAGATCCGTACGAGCCCAATTCGGGCATACGGCTCCCACCTCGGGTGTGTAACGGCGCGTCGTGATATTCTCACGAAATTCCGTATGCGCTTCAGCGCCTGTGACGCGGTTCCCCGGTACTGTGCCCGGCCCGTGCTTTGCTGACTCACATTCCCCTCGGCCCCCGCCCTTGGCTCCACCAACTCCGCAGCCGGTTGCACGGCCTTGTTCGTCGGCTTCACAGCTACTATGGCGGGGTCAGACTTCTCATGATCGTACATCATCGGCTACGGCTCCTCGCCTTCCCGACACGGACCAGTGCTACACGCATGTGGCGCTGGCCGACCATGAGATCTCCCGGTTCCCGAGCAAAGAGCGTCCGCACATGCCAGTGTCTAAGACCACGCCGGGTCGTCTGGGCGCTCGCGTTATCGCGCCCATCCGTGTTGCCTTCCGTCACCGGAACGACGTCGGCACCCAGGATGAGGGTACTTTCGCGGCTCAATGGCTGGCCTATGCGCTCCCCCGTCAACGCTTCGCCGATACCCTCGCGGGCACCTGCGCATGACTCGGGGTCGATGCGGTTCGCTATTCCTTCACGGTGATGGACTTGCACCATCTACTCCTTGCCGGTCTCCCGGCGCACTCCGGTCTACCCCGATCAACGGACATCATCAGACCGGCCCGGTTGGTCCGGTTGGTGCCAAAATCGGAAGTCCGCCAAATGTCATTTCTTGATCCTCGTCGAGCAAAAAAGAAAGACCGCCTCCCGGCGGTCTCTCCGAGTCTAACCGATGCTCGATCAAGCAGCTCGCCTGAACGCTTCCCGCGCAGCCTCATTGGCGAGATCGAAGGCAGTTCGCGTTTCCGTCAAAGCCGCCATGAGTGCGGACCATGACTGGGTCCCCGCCTGGCTCAACTTCTCGAGTTTTTTCTCCGCCTCGACTGCATCGGCGTTCATACGCTTAACGGCGGCGTCGATATCGCCCCGACGCTCAGAAGCGAATTTCTTGGCATCGCTGCCAAGCTTGTCGGCTGCTTCGCGCCACGCTTTCAATTGGGCATCGGCTTGAAGCTTGAACGTCGCCTGCTGGTGCTCGATTTGCTTGCCGAAGCCTTCGACATATTTCTTGACCTCGGCCTCGAACAAGCGCCAGTCAGCATCTAGTTTTGCTTTTGCCTGGATCCAGGCGGCCTCGTTAGCTTCCGACTGCTTCTTCATGGTGTCGCGAAAGTCATCACGCTGCTTACGCAGGTCAGCAAGAACCTTCTTGGCCTTTTCCCGGACATCGGCCTGCACCTCGGCAGCCTTGCCCTCAAGCGATGTCACCGTTGCGTCCATTTCGTCGAGACGCTCCTTGGCCCAATTTGTAAAGAAGTGGATATTGCTTTGCGTAACCATTTGCTCGTCTCCATGAATGTCGAATGGTGCCGCCCCATGTTGCTGGTTAACACGCCGCGCCAAGCTATTTTTGATGTGAGTCAATATCAAACCTAAGAGTGGTCCGCGGTCTGACCGGACTTCACACAAGAAGTTGCGAGTTCCGAAATGGGTCAAAAGGCGAAATACTCTCGCCGAGCACATGTTTTCCGCTCTTGCGCCGATAACGGACATGGTTTCGCGGGTCCGGCGCTTTGGCGGCATCCTGAAGGCACTTTCTGAGGCCCTTCCTTAGTCCGGCGTGCAGAACTCCTTCTCCCACTCGTCGTTCGACATTGGGGGACCATCGTTATTCGTGAACTCGATGTCGGACCTTTTCCATGACGCCGTGCCCGCGGAGTTCGTTGCCGCCGTCTGGGCGGCGACACGCAGCGTTACGAGCGTCTCCGAATACGCCACGTCCTCGACAGCGAGAAATGGTCCCGATACGGACGTCGATCTTGCCGAGGTCAGAGGTGGAGATGAGGGGTTTGATGGGCGCCGAATTCATGTACCACTCTTCGCTGAGGCTCGGTCGATCGCGTCGAACTCGGTCTCACTCAAGCGCCAACCGAGTGCATCCAGATTGGTCCTGGCGTGATGAGGCTTGGTCGCGCCGGGGATGGGAATCACGTGACTGTCGCGCGCCAACAGCCAGTTCAGGGCGACCTGGCTGATGCTGGCGTCGTGCGCGCGGGCAATATCGGCGAGACACGTCAGCAGCGCTTTCGTTCCCATGCTGTCCGACGGCTGCGTGAGGCGGCCGGACGCAAGGGGAAAATACGCGACCAGTGCCACATCGAGGTCACGGCAGGCTTCGAGCACGCCATTTGTTTCCGCTGCTCGTCGGAGCAGGCTGTAGTTGACCTGATTAGCGGCGAGCGGAACGCCGGCCCTTGCGAGGTGATCGGCGATGCGGCGCATCTGGTCCGCATTGAAATTTGCCACGCCGACCGCGCGTGCCTTGCCGGACTTCACCGCTTCGACAAGGCCTTCGGCGAACACTCCCACGTCGATGAAGGGCAGCGGATAATGGACATAGTAGAGATCGATTGTCGGGAGGCCCAGGCGCGCGAGCGAACCGTCAAGGGCACTCATCAGGCGGCGCGGAGAGGTTCGGCCTGGAAAGGGGAGGAATTTCGATGCTATCACCGCGCGGGTGGGACCGGCGCGCAAGCAGTCGCCCACGACGCGCTCCGAGAAATAGATCTCAGCCGTGTCGATCATGCACGGGCCGGCATTATAAATGGTCCTGTACGTTTCCAACACGGCCTCACGATCGGCACGCCGCCACTTGTTCGTGCCGATGCCCAAGGGCAGCACATGGATGCCGGTTCGACCCAAGGGGCGCGTATCATGGCGCGGATCATGATTTTCGGGCATCGCTGACCTCTCACAAGGCGAGAGCGCCGTTGGCTGGTTGGTGTGATGACGCTGGCGTTTCAAGGTTACGCCATAGCGACTACGGCCGCATACGGTTTTGAGATTGACGATCACCTCAGCGTTCGCAGCGCGCGGCTGCTTAACGATAGGACATCTGAGGCTTGCTGTTCTTTCGCCTCGTAGTATTCGGCCGAGAACTTGATTGACCATCGCGAGAAGAACGATTGCAATCTCTGAGTGGGCTTCTCGACGCCGAAATGTTCGACAACGTGCGCGTTGCGCAGCCACTTCACCGCCGATGCGATGCCGATGGTACGCTCGAGCCTCTCAACCACTGCGATGCCGGCGATCTCTGCCTGCCGATAGCGAAAGCCGACCTTTTTGATCACATACATGCGCTTGAGGGTTTCATAGCCCTTGAATACGAGCTGAACGAGGGGGTGTCTTTTAGCCTGTGGCCAGGCTGCCGGGTACACCGGCAGCACCAAGAGCTTGCTCTTCGCGATGACCGTTGCCAGCGGATGCAAGAGTTGCATCCACGCCGGCCAGGACGTGACCTTCGCAAACAATATCGCGTGCATCGCCGTTGCTGCCCCGAAAGAGATCGGGAGCCAAAGTACCGCGCCCAGGATCACGAGCAGTGCGGTGTTCGGCGTGAGATGCCGGCATTTCCGGAACACGCATGCCATGCCGCTCTCAAAGGCGGTATGCACAGCTCGTTCGAACGCCTGATAGCTAATCTTCCGCCGAAGCCACGACCAGTTCCGGCGGATCGATATGCTCCAGCGCCGACGATTCGTCTCGGAAAGGGGAACAAGACGTAACGCGCCGCCTATGGCAGTAACGATGACATTGCCAAGAACCCTGGCGGCGAAGAGCGGAAGCCAGACGATCTGCATTGCCAAAGGGAAGGCGTAGTCGAGCAACCGCATCAGGATCGAAAGGATGAAACGCAGGATTTTGTTGGCGGCGAGCGCGACAACAACGAGTGGGATGATAATCACATCGTCGAGGCTACCGCGGAAGCGGCTTTCCTTGGTCCATGCCGGATTATGATAATCGGTCATGGTGCAACGGTTCCGGGCTGAAGACAGTGGATCGTGCCGGCTCAAATTAGCACATTGTAAGAGCCTGGGGGCTTCACTTACCGGTCATTTAGCGACAACCCGATGTCCGCCAAGGGTCGATGGACAGCAAAATGTCCGTGCGTATTACGCGACCTTGCTGCGTCCTACTGTCTGGCGAACCTCAAAACCCTCGAACCGGGCAGCCCGATACCGATCCGATCCACCATTGCGACTGACTTCACGGCTGATGGTCGATACAGATCGTCCCAATTGGCGGGCAATCAAGCGCAACGAACATTGCCTGCTGAGCCCTCTGGAAATCTCCTCCCGTTCAGTAAGGCTGAGCGCCTTCCTGGCTCGTCGCCGAGCTGGTGGACGAATGCCGCCGCTTGGCGAGATCACCGAAAAGACCGAAGAGGATTCCCGGTCAAATCGGCGTCCGATCGAACTCATCGGCTCGCCAGCTTGCCAGCGATCCCAGATTTCAGATCGCTGAGCCGCCGGGTAATAAATGCGACGTCGCTGCTTCATGGCCCACACTCCATCTCTGCTAGAAGATTAGTGTGTTGCGCTGACCAGTTGAACCCACCGCCAGAAGCGGTCATTCCCGCCAAGTCAGTTTTTGATCGAAGCGGACCCCGGCTGGCGCAATTCAAGCTCATTCACGGCGCGGACCGCAAACGGACCCATTGCAGAAGTCTGCGATCAGGCCGGACTTCTTCTACTTTTTCGAAGCCTTTCTTGACGCCTGCCGTTCGGCCATACATTTGCTGATTGGTCCTGCCCTGTCGCGCTTGGCGATATTTTGCTCGACCGCTTGCTTGGTGCATTCGTCGCGATCTTGATGACGGAGCGCCGATTTGCTTGGTGCGCTTTGTGCGGTCGAGGCCGTTTGAGCCATCACGACATCGCTTGCTAAAAGAAATATCGAAAGCAAAATCCAGAAACAACTTGATGAGCGCAGCATTATCAGCCTCCATGGGCAGGCTTGTCGAAGTACGGACGCGGTCAGCGTACAGTCAGGATGGCGCGATTGAGGGGCTTGAGCAATGACCATATCGATACTGCTGTCGCTTTCCCACCTATTGCGCTTCGGACTTCGCCATTCGCCTCAAATGCAAAGGCTGAGCACCTTGATGTGGCAGCCGTTGGATTTGGGTCGGCCTAAAGGCTTGGCCTCACGTTTCACAGCAACAAGAGGCTCCCTGTCTCTTTTGCCCTTCGGTGGCTCGTAATCACCGGCGATCACCATGGCCCAGTAAGTGCGCTTGCCGCTTGCATCCTTAGCGCTCGCAACCCCGACGCGGGATGCATTGTGCAACAGTAGGTTCTTGCGGTGCCCAGAAGAGTCGATTCGCTCCAGCGTGTTGTCGTTGCGTGCGCAACAGCAGGGACGCCCCGACATGTCTCCGACTGTCAGCGTGGGCGCGGCTGCGATGACACCGCAGGCGGGCCTTGCGCCGCACGACCTGATCAGATCGGCCGATCTTGCCCTCTATGAAGCCAAGCACGCCGGACGCGACCGCAGTATCGCGGCGCCGCCCATGTTGCGGTTGCGGAACAAATGGGCGGCATGACTGGATCGGGCATCGTCCGAAGACGGTAGTCGGCAGGACAAACCGCTTCGGCGCAGATGCAATGAAGAAGATTATCTGCGCCACGTCCGGGATATTACCTCTTGGGCTCGTCGTCCTGCGGCAGCGGCACGGCAAGCAAATCCGGCCGGCCGGAGCTGTTTCCCGGCGCGATCGTCGACATTACGGCGACCAAACGCGCGGGCTACCCCCTTGCCGGAGGCGCGCGGTGTCACCCTTTTGTCACCTCGCGCGCAAAAATTGATGCCAAAGCCGCGCAACGTCACGGCATACGCTTGATTCCCCAAGGGCGCTTTGCTGAAATGCTGGTTGGGCTTGAGGTGTGCCATGAAATGGATGCGAGAACGCGATCTTCTGATCGCGCAGACGATGGCATTCGTGCAATCGGTAACCGGCAAGACGCCGGCTGCCGATAAACCCGTTGCGACCCCGGGCGCTTTCGAGCCGGTCGACGTCCGCCTGCCATCTAACGCGCCAGCGCCCAGTTTTGCGGCCGCGCCGACCTCTGATTTCAAGCCGAGCCTTGCCGAGATAGCGCCCGTTGCCGAGCTGCCGAGGCCGGTCCCGATGGCGCGAATCGAGCTGCGGGACGACTTCCAGTCCGAGATACGGACGCGGGTCGCCAACTTCCGCGCCCATCAGGAGAAGTTCAACCGCGAGCGCGAGGCCTATTGCAGCGCCACCATGGCCAAGGTCCGCGCCGCCCTCGGCGAGCACTCCGAGTCCTCACGGCTCGGCAAATAGCATTCAGGCGCGGTCCGGTTGCGGGACCTCAGCTTCGGCCGATCTTCTCCAGCACCGGCAGCAGATGGTTTAGAAATACCTCCGGTGTTTTCGCTCATCGGGAAGTGGCCAAGCCCCTTCATGATGGTGACCTCGCTGCCCGCAATACTGCCGGCGACGGCCAGCGTTTCCTCCGGCGTGCAGGAATAGTCGTACTCGCCGGACAAAACAGCGGGCAGCGTTTGGTGTCGATCTCGGCGACCCGGCCGCGGATGTCGCCGTCGATCTTGTAGAAATAGAGGTCGCCTTTGAAAACGCCGGGTCCACCCTGCATGTAATGCCACAGCGTCTCCCAGCGCTCCTTGTCGGGCGCATCGGGACCGACCAGCCCGGAGACGATGGCGGCGGCGACCTCGCCGCCATGCACGTCGCTCCGGTGCAGGAAATTCAGGTCGTAATACGGATCGACATGCGCGCCGGCCTGCAGCCCGATGATGGCGCGAAACACTTCCGGGTGTTCGAGCGCCAGATGCAGCGCGATGCGGCCGCCGATCGAGCAGCCAATCACGATCGGCTTGTCGAGATCGAGCGCGGCCGCGATCTCGAGGATCATGGTCGTGTATTGCGCCGAGGTGAGCTGATACTGCTCGTCGTGCCAGCCGGCGGGCGGCGACGATTTGCCATGCCAGGGCATGTCGAAGGCGATGACGCGATGGTTGCGCGTGATGCGCGCGTCGTTCATCAGCGCGCGGTATTGCCGCCCGTCGCTGCCGGCGGTGTGCAGGCAGAGCAGCGGCGTGCCCTCGCCCGCCTGCTCGACATAGATGCGGTGCGGCCGGCCGAACAAGTCCAGATGCATGTAGCGGCCGGTGATCGGCTCGAAGGTCGCGCTCATGCCGCGGCTCTTTCGCTGCGCAGCTTGGCGAGCGCCTCCTTGAAGTAGCGCAGATTGGCCATGAAGATTTGGAGATTGCCGTCGGCCTTGAGCACGCGCCGCTTGATCAGCGCCATCAGATCATTCGAGCCGGGCGGCGGCCTCCGGCTCCAGAATTTCGCCCATTCCTCTTCCGGTGCCCTGAGCGCGAAGGCCGACGACGGCATCACGAACGGTCCCCGCGTTACCGACACCACACGGCCCTCGAAGATCGAGATCAGCCACGCGGTCGGGCCGACTTCCAGAAGGAATGTGGTTGTCAGATACCGTCCACGCCGGACCAGCCCTTCATCGCCGTTGACCCGCTGCTGCAGCACCTCGATCATCCCGCCCCCGCCCCTTTGGTTTCGACCGGCCGCAATTCGCAGGCCGCGTCCGTTACGTTCCATGATGGGTGTGGATAGGCGGTGGGGTCAATCGCCGGGGCCCGGCCGGCCCTAGAGCCAGGCGCATACCAGCGCGACGTTGGCCGCGCAGGCCGCCAGCAGCGCGACGGTCAGCGTGAGTTGGACACGCTCGCAGGAGGTCTGGAGGATCGGGACCGTTCTCATGGCCGGAAACATCCGGCGATTCTAGGCCGGGAGTCTCGGGGATTCTTTTTCGCGGGATTCAGGACTCGTTAAAGACTCAGGGACTCCGGGAAAAGGGCCGAAACGGACTAATTTCCCCATTCGCCCGCGAAGGGCTTCCATGCGGCGCGGAGCGAAACCCCTACGCGTCGGCGGCGTTGACGGCTTTTAGCGGAGCAAACCATGCCCTACGCGCTGTTCTGTCACGAAGCCAAGCTGAGCAAGGCCTATCCGACCGAGGCGGATGTCTGGAAGCAGGCCAGGAAGTGCGGCCTCGTGGTCGACGTGGCCACGGACGAGGAAAAGCCGTCACCCCGGCCGGTGCTGGACAACGACTATGAGATCAGGTCGTGCCGGCCTGACCCGCATGAGGATCCCGCCAGGAACAAGGCCGACGCCGAGCGCAAGGCGCAACTGGAGCCGCAGCGGGGTTTGCGAGACTTTTTGGATCGCCAATCTTACGGCGTTGCCGTCGCCAGCGAGGCCTGTTCCGACGCCAGCGAAACGCAGGCCTTGCGCCGGTGCAGTCCCCTGATCGCGCCGGTCACCTTGAGTACCTTCCCCACCGGACAGGAGGCGTCCTGAACGAAGGCGATCTCATAGGGGGCAAGGATAAGGGGCTCGGATTTCAGCACGGTCTGGGCAAGGCACGGCAAAGACACCGCGGAAAAGATCAGTCCTAACGCAAATGCACGCATGTTCGTTGTCCACCAGCCGGCGCGACCATAATAGCTGATCATGACAATAGTTGCGTGCACTGCAGGAATTATTTTTGGCATGCCTGGGAAGCGAAAGCCGCAAGGCTTTGTTCAACGCCCAAGGCTTTGCTCGACACCATCGACGCAAAAAAGGCCGGCTTGAGCCGGCCTTTTCTGGTCTCGATACCAACCGGTATCAATATTTGGCGGCAACCGGGCCACCCCAACCGAACCGGTAGTTCACACCGACCTTGACGGTGTGCTCGTCGTTCCGGGAGCTGACGCCGACAATATCGGCCGGCCCTGAGGTGAAGGTGGTCTTGCCGAAATTGTAATACTGATACTCGGCCTTGGCCGACCAGTTCGGCGCGAACATGTATTCGAGGCCGGCGCCGACGGTATAGCCGTCCTTGTGGTTGCCGTCGGTGGTGAAGGCCGCAGGCGTGCCGGCAACCGATGCCCCGATATTGCTGTTGTCGCGCCAGGCGTAACCACCCTTGGCGTAGACCAGCGCCGGACCCCAAGTGTAGCCGAGCCGGCCGGTCACCGAACCGAGCTGGTCGTTCTTCGAGGTCACCAGCGTACCGCCGGGGAAGAGCACCCCGTTATTGTTGCTGCCGGTCAGCCAGCTATATTGCGCTTCGGCGCCCACCACCCAGTTCGGCGCGAACTGATAGTCGAAGCCGCCCTGCACGCCGCCGAGGAAGCGCGCGTCGCTGCTCTGGAAGGTGTTGTCGCCGGCGAAGGCGCCACCGACATGGCCGCCGATGTAGAAGCCGGTCCAGTTATAGATCACGGCGGGCGCCGTATAGGGCGGCGGCGCCTTCGAATAGGTGCGTGCCGGCATGTCAGCCGCAAACGCCGGCCCCGCGAATGCGGCCAGCGCGACGGCGCCGAGCAAAATCTTCTTCATGTCTGTTCCCCATTACCAACGTTGCGCTATCAATCCAAACAACGTGACCTCAATTAGGTTGCTTTGGGGCAATGCCGGAGCCGTGATCGTTCCCAGCTGTGACGGCGCGGCAACAAAGCGTGTTTGTTCCCTGACACAGAAGGTTTTTTTGCCCGTTAAGCAGACGGTTTGCGGCCGAGCGTGTGTCAAAGATGGCGAAGGTGAGGTTCAAAGCTCGCCGAAAAGTGATCGGAGCCGCTTAAGGATTCGAACACCAGGGCGGCCCCTACCGCGTCATCTGTTCCAATGCCGGGAATGGCGCGTAGACCGCGCCGGCGCAGGGCTCGCTGGCGTTCTCGATGATGCGGTCGAGCCGGCCGTCGACATAGAGGACGGCGCGCTCGCGCGGTTCATGGTAGCTGCCGTCGGATTCGCGCGGGGTGAAGCGCAGGCAACTGACATAGCGCAGCCGACCGCCGACGACGCGCTGAACCGGATCGGCCATCGCAGCCTCATGCACGCCGACGGGGTTGTTGAGGTAGGTCTTCATGAACGACACGATCTCAACCTTATAATTATTGGGATAAGGCTGGTTGGCGACGCCGCGGTCGTCGGTATAGGTGATGCTTCTGCTGCCCTCGCTGTCCGCGCAGGCCGCAAGCGCGATCGGCAGCAACAGAATCGCCGCAATTTTTGTTGATGTCCCCAAGCGCAATTCTTCCACCTGCCCCCGGGATTGTCTTAAACCGCCCCGAGCCGAATTGGAATTCGCTTCTGGGTTATTGGCGGGAGGTTCGAGCGGGGCAAAAGCAGTACCGGCCCGCCGTCACTGGGGAAGCAGTGACGGACGGGCCGGGCCTGATATCCGCTGGCGCGGCGGGGCAACGTGGATCGAACCACGCCGGCGGAACAGTGTCAGCCGCGCTTGGCGGGGGACGTAACGTGCTTGGTCACAACCTTCGGCGACGCGTGGGTCTTGTGCGCAGCCATGTGCTTGTGGTGGCGATGATGGGCATAGTGCTTGTGATGATGGCGGCCCATCCTGGCATTCGCGTTCAGCAGCTTCGATTTCGACTGGTCGGCCTTGATGACCGGCGCGGTCGTGGTCTTGGCTACCGGCGCTTGGGTCGTTTTCGTGACCGGCGCAGGAGTTGTCTTGTCTGCCGTAGCGGCAAGCGCGGGAGCCGCGATAACGGAAACGGCGAGCAGCGCTGCGGAAATGGTCTTGAACATGGTTGTCTCCTCTTTGCAGGGGATCGCGAGGGTGGCCGGTCGGGTGGCCGGGCTCGCTGATCATGCAGACGACCTTAGTGAGCGCGCGCTGAACCCACCCTGAAGCGCGTTGACGGACTTCGTTCATCTCGATGACAAGTTTGTCATGTTCCACAGGCAGCACCTGCCCCCGCGCAAAATACCTGAATTGCGGCTAGCGGCCGGGAATGTTCCGGACCGCCGGGTGTTCAAGGAAGCAGGCTTCGGTGTAGGATCGCCGACGGTCGCAGAAACCAGGAGAGATGAATGCGCAAGCTTGCGGTCAGGCTTTTGACGTTGGCGATGTTCACGGTGGCGCTGGTCGCCGTGCCCCTGCTCTCGGCCTACGCCGCAGGTAGCGACAATCCGGCGCCGCCGGCCTCCGACACCAAGAAAGAGAAGAAGAAGGGCGACAAGAGCTCCGGCATCGACGACCCCAAATTCCTGGCCGGTTATCGCACAGCCTACACCACGATCTATGATCGCAACGATTATGCCGCCGCGATCGAGCAGTTGAAGGCGCTGGGACATGACGACCGCGCCGACGTCGCCAATCTGATCGGCTACTCCTATCGCAAGCTCGGCGACTACAAGGTCTCGCAGATCTGGTACGAGCGCGCGCTCAAGGCCGACCCGAACTACGTCAAGACGTGGCAGTATTACGGCCTGTGGCAGCTCGAACAGGGCAACCGCGACCAGGCGCAATATCATCTGAACCGGCTCGCAGCACTCGCCGGCACCGGCAGCGAGGAATATCGTTCGCTCGCAGCCGCGCTCGAAAAGCCGCCGGGTACCGGTCTGGTTTACTGAACGACGTCAACAGGAGAAACGCATGAAAAAGTTCGCGATCAGGCTTTTGACGCTTGCCATCTTGTCGCTGACGCTGGCGGCGGCCCCCGTGGTCACCGCGGTCTATGCCGCGCCCGACAACGATCCGCCGCCGACGCCGCCCCCAACCAAGGGCAAGAAAGCGAAGAGATCCGAAATTCGCCCGGGCATCGAAGAGACCGCGTTCGCGAAGGGCTATCGCACCGCCTACGCCACGATCTACGATCGCAACGACTACGCCACCGCAATCGAGCAGTTGAAGGCGCTCGGGCATGACGACAGCGCCGCCGTTGCCAATCTGATCGGCTACTCCTATCGCAAGCTCGGCGACTACAAGGTCTCGCAGATCTGGTACGAGCGCGCGCTCAAGGCCGATCCGAACCACGTCAAGACCTGGCAGTATTACGGGCTTTGGCAGGTCGAGCAGGGCAACCGCGATCAGGCGCAATATCACTTAAGCCGGATCGCAGCGCTCGCCGGCACCAGCAGCGAGGAGTATCGCTCGCTCGCCGCGGCGCTGGAGAAGCCGCCCGGCACCGGGCTGGTTTACTGATTGCACCCCCAGGCGTCATTGCGGGCCAACGGGTCGCGCGAATGCGCGCCCGATGACAGGCTCCGCGAAGCAATCCAGAGCTGCGAAGGCAGACTGGATTGCTTCGTCGCTTACGCTCCGCGCAATGACGTTGATGATACGCGCACAACCGCTGCACCGCGCCTCTGCTACAGTTTCTGATTCAATTTTCAAAATTGCCGAGCAGACCTAATTTCGCGACCTCGCGGCGCGATACGCCCGAGTCGTGCGGGAAACATTCGCCCATAGAAATCAGAGGGCGCAGGGAAATGCCGGGTGCGAGCGGCAAACGCATCGAGGCGGCCGAATAGTTCAAGGCGCCGTTTCGTGAACGCGCAATCGCCACGCGCGATGATGTCAACGCCGCGCGGCTCTAGCCACGCTCGCAAGCAGCGCAGCGAGACAACCAAACAACAGGATGGCGCCCGCCGCCAACGGAGCGCCCGGCATCAGCGTCGCCACCATGCCGGCGAGGACGACGACGGCTATGATCACGAGCGCCAGCGCGCCGTCATCGACGAACAGTCCGGCCAGTTCGCGCAACGCGTTGGTCAGGACCGTCATGACTGAAGCTCCGCCTTGGGACGGCGCGCGAGCCCGACTGCCGCGCTGCTGACGACCAGAAACATCGCCGCAAATCCGACGATCGCGAAATCCGCGCCCGGCCAGGCCACGCCGAGACCTTCGCCAGTCCAAAAGACGCCAAACGCCGAAAGCATGATGCCGACCGCGAATTTGAGCGTGTTTTCCGGAACGCGCGCCAACGGCCGATGCACGATCAAGCCGACGGCTGCAACCGCCAGACATGCGGCCACGGCGCCGACGCTTGCGGGAACGAGCATTCCGCGACCGGCGCCGAGCGCAATCACGATAAAAACGACTTCAAGCCCTTCGAGAAGGACCGCCTTGAAGGTCGTGAGTCCCCCGATCCAATCAAGCCGCGCCTCGTTGCGGCGGGCCTGCTCGCGCAGTTCCGCCGTCTCGGTCGCGAACGCCGCCGCTTCATCATGCAGCGGGATGACGCCGGCCGCGCGCAAAATCGCCTTACGCAGCCACCGCATGCCGAACAGCAGCAGCAGAATGCCAATGACGAGCTGCAACAGGTGCAGTGGCACCTGATCGAGCAACGGCCCGAGCGCCACGACAATGAGCGCCAGCAACAGCAGGCCAGCGAGGGCGCCAAGTCCGGCCGGCCGCCAGCCGCGAACCATGGCGACGGCGAGCACGATCGTCAGAGCCTCGACCGCCTCGACCAGCGAGGCCAGGAACGCGGCCGTCACCGCCGGCCAAACGAGCGCCAAATTACTTGTCACGCGATGCCTCCGAGTCGAGCATGCGAAGGAAGCATGCGATTCCGCCGTTTGGACCACGTCCAGTAGTATGCGATCGCAGTCATGAGCACTATTCCTGTCGCACCGACGAGAATCTGAACCCAGAGGGAGTTCAAGCTTAGTTCGATCGCGGCATGGGCGCAAAACGACAGCACGAAGCCGGTGCAAAAGACCTGAAGCGAGTTCCGGCCGCATTTGATCAGCGGTGCCAGCGAGCGCCTTTGCAGAAGGGGCGAATCCACCGGCAGGAAGCGCGTGACGACGACAGCGAGAGCAATGAAGTGAACGATACGGTGGGGCGCGAGATAGGTCTTATCGTTGGGATGGAATGGCTGCAGGATCCAATGCGGAACAAGACCACCGAGATCCGGTGTCCGAATTGCCATCGTCACGACGGAAGAGAAGACAAGGGTAGCGATGGCCAGCCAGAACACGGCGGCGTCGCTGAATCCATAATGCTTGATTGTCGTCCAGCTCAGCACCTCGTGCGGGACGTGATCCAGAAAGATCGCCCAGTTCGCCAAGCCGCGAAACAGGTCAAGCCTGACGTCTCGTGCTGCGGGAGGAGGATCTGCACAAAGCCGCATGGAACGTGCCTCTTATTGCCTTACCGTTTTCGAAGACGATGCGGCTACGCCGGCCTGCGGCGCTGCAGCGGCCACGTGAACCGTATCTCCTGCCGTTAATGTCTCCGGAGGATTGTTGACGATCCGATCGGACCGGGACAGGCCCGCAGTGACCTCCACACTGTCACCGAGATCGCGGCCCAACTGCACACTCCTGAGGACGACCTTATTGTTGCTGTCGAGGGTTGCGACCTGCGTGCCCTGATTCCCGGTCACAAGCGCGGTAGATGGAATTGTTACCAAATTCGCGTCCGTCGGAATTTCGAAATGCACATTGCAGTAACTGCCGCCGAAGAATTTTCCGGCTGCATTGTCGGCCTGGAGCTCGACCTGCATGCTGTGCGAATTTGGATTGATCGACTTGGAAATATGCGAGAGCGTCGCGTCGAATTGCGCGCCCGGATATTGCGGCATTTCGAATGTCGCCTTCATTCCCACGGTCAACCCGGCGGAAAACGATTGCGGTACCTGCACGTAAATGCGGACGCGATGCAGGTCCGACACCTCGAACAGCGCCTGACCGGAACCTCCTCCCGAATTGATCAGCATTCCGAGTTCGACATTTCGGGCGGTCACGACGCCATCAAAGGGCGCGGAAAGCGTCTTGAACGACTGCATCGCCTCGAGCTGCCGGACGTTGGCCTGGTTGGCGTCGACGACGGCCTCCTTCGCCTTCTCGTCGGCGGTGGTCTGGTCCGCAAGCTGCTGGGCCACGATCTGCTTTTGCAACAGGATGTTGTTCCGGTTGGCGGTGAGCGAGGCAATTTGATGATTGGCCCTGACGCTCGCCAATGTCGCTTTGGCCTGGCTGAGCTGCTGATCGAGATCCGGAGCGTCGATGGTGGCCAGCACCTGCCCGGCCTTTACCGCCGTTCCGATGTCGTGATCCCAGCTCTTCACATAGCCGTTCACCCGCGCGAAGATCGCCGCCCGGTTGAAGGGCTGGATATTGCCGGGCAGCGTCAGCGTCTGTTGCGAGCTGCCGGGGATCGGTTGGGCAAGGGCAACGGTCGGGATACTCTGCGCGTTGGTCCAGTTCACCACTTCCTGCTTGCTCTGCGCACGGTTGACGAAGCCGTAGCCGACCACGACGCTGGCAAGGAGAACTCCTGCCGTGGCGGCCGTCAGGAGGCTGCGCCGACTAGGGGCTTTGACGTCTTCCGGGGACATTTCTTGTTCTCCGCTTAATGCGATGATGAGGTTGCAGCGTTCGCCTGATTTACGGCGTGAGACTTCCGGCCGTGCACCAGGCTGAAGATTGTGGGCACCAGGAACAGCGTGGCGCAGGTGACAAAGATCAGTCCGCCGATCACGGCGCGCCCCAGTGGCTGGTTCTGCCCGGGCTCGATCGCCATCGGCAGCATGCCGATGACCATCGCGAGCGCCGTCATCAGGACCGGACGAAACCGCGAACCGCCCGCCTCGAATGCCGCCGCCATGGCGTTCGCGCCCGCCGCCATTCGATCGCGGGCAAAGCTGATCACCAGAATGCTGTTGGCGGTCGCCACCCCCATGCACATGATCGCGCCGGTGAGTGCGGGAACCGAAAGCGTCGTTCCGGTCCCGAACAGAATCCAGACGATGCCGGCCAATGCAGTCGGCAGCGCCATCACGATGACGAAGGGATCGACCCAGGACTGAAAGTTGATGACGATCAGCAAATAGATCAGCACGATCGCTGCCGCGAGACCGACGAACAGCTGCTGATAGGCGCTGGTCATCGTGCTCACCTGGCCCCGCAGCACGACGCTCGCGCCCTGGGGCAGATCCTTTGCCGTGTCGTGGATCGCCTTTTGAATGTCGGACGCGAGCGCACCGAGATCGCGTCCCTGGGGGGTCGCAAAAATGTCGATCACTGGCTGAACGTTGTAGTGCGACACGACGGCGTTGCTGTTGGTGCGTTGGACTTGCGCCAGGCCGCCAAGGAGCTGGGTGTTGGCGGCGGTGGCGGACGTCACCGGAATGTTTTGCAGGCCGGTCATGGTGTTGATGTCGCGCTGCGGCGTCTGAACCGAGACCGCGTAGGAAACGCCGTTGGCCGGGTTCAGCCAATAGGTTGGGGCCGACTGCGAGCTTCCCGACAGCGTCGTCAGCATGGCGGTGGCGACGTCCTTTTCGGTAAGGCCGGCAAGCGAGGTCAGCGAACGGTCGACATTGACGTCGAGGGTCGGCTGCTGAAACGCCTGCTGGATGCGCGCATCGGCGATGCCCGGGATCGCTTTGACCTTCGTCAGCAGTGCATTGGCATATTTGCGATTTGCCACGAGATCCCTGCCGGCGATCTGGAGGTCGATGGGCGCCGGGACACCAAAATTCAGCACCTGGCTGACGATATCGGCCGGCAGGAAGGCAAAGCTCGTACCCGGAAACTGCTGCGGCAGTTTCTCGCGCATGGTCTTGATGTAGTCGTCGGTCGGCGCATGATTGGGCTTGAGGCTGATCAGGATGTCCGCGTCGCCGACGCCGATGGTGCCGGAATTGTTATAGGCCATGTTGATGCCCGAGACCGTGAGCCCGATATTGCTCACGATGCCGTCGAGCTCGTTTGATGGAATGATGCCGTGAATCGCGGTCCCGACCCGGTCGGTCAGGCTCGTTGTTTCCTCGATCCGCGTTCCCGTCGGGGCGCGGATATGAAGTTTTATCTGGCCGCCGTCCACGGTCGGGAAGAAGTCCTGGCCGAGGTAGGGCGCAAGGCCGAACGACAAGACGCTGAAGACCAGGAAACCGGCGATCACCTTGACCCGGTTCCGCAGACACAGCTGCAGCAGGCCCTGATAACCGTTGCGGATGTTTTCGAACACATGTTCGAAGCCGCGCTGGAAGCGGGCCAGCGGATTGCGGCTGTTGGCGTGACCAGCCTCGTCAGTCGAGCCGTGGACGTGTTGATTGCGCAGGAGATAGTTTGCCAGCGTCGGCACCAGCGTGCGCGACAGTACGTAGGAAGCGGCAAGTGCCAGCATCACCGCCTCGGCAAGCGGCCGGAACAGGTAACCGGCGACGCCGCCAAGCCCGAACATCGGCACGAAGGCGATGCAAATGCAGAGCAGCGACACGGTCGCCGGCACCACGATCTGGTGCGCGCCATCGAGAATCGCGGGCTCGATCTCCTTGCCCTGCTCGAGATGCCAATTGATGTTTTCGATGGTGACGGTCGCGTCGTCGACCAGGATGCCGACCGCGAGCGCCAGACCGCCGAGCGTCATGACGTTGATGGTCTCGCCCAGCAGCGAAAGCCCGGTCAGCGCGGCCAGGATCGCCAGCGGAATCGAGAGCGTGATGATGAGCGTCGAGCGCCAGCTGCCGAGGAACAGCAGGATCATCATCCCCGTCAGCACCGCCGCGATCACGCCTTCCCTGACGACGCTGGATACTGCGTCGGTCACGAAAACCGATTGATCGCCGACCGCCGTCAGCTTCAGGTTGCCGGGAAGCGTCTTGGACACCGAGGGCAGCAGGTTCTTGACGCCATTGATGATGTCGAGCGTCGAACTTGTGCCGGCCTTCATGATGGTCAGCAGCACGGCGCTGGCGCCGTTGACGTGAACGGCGTTGGTCTGCGGCGGACTGCCGTCATGCACATAGGCCACGTCGCGCATATAGATGACGGTGCCATTGACGGTCTTGATCGGGAGGTCGTTGAAGGCTTCGACCGCCTTTGGCGAGTCGTTCAGGTTGACGGTGTATTCGTATGAGCCGATTTTCTGGGTTCCAACCGGCGTAATCAAATTCTGCAGCGAAAGCGCGTTGATGACGTCGTTCGCCGACACGCCATATTGATGCAGCGCCTGCTGGTTGAGGTCGGCCTGGACCTGGCGCACCTTGCCGCCGAACGGGAGCGGCAGCGCGGCACCGGGAACCGGAGCCAGCGCCGGGCGGATGAAATTCAGCGCCGAGTCGAAAATCTGGGTTTCGGACATCTGGTCGCTCGAGAGCGCGAGCTGCAGAATCGGGACGCTCGAGGCATTGAAGCTCAGGATCAGCGGCGGCGTGATGCCCGGCGGCATCTGCTTCAGCACGGTCTGCGACATGCCGTTGACCTGCGCCAGCGCGGCATTGATGTTCACGGTCGGCTGAAAAAAGATCTTGATGATCCCGTAGTTCACGATCGACTGGGATTCGATATGCTCGATATCGTTGACGCTGTTGGGCAGCGACCGCTCGTAGAACGTGACGATGCGGCCGGCCATATCGTCGGCCGGCAGGCCGGTGTAGCTGAACACCACGCTTATGACGGGGATGTTGATGTTCGGGAAGATGTCGGTCGGCGTCCGCAGCGCCGACGCCGTGCCGAAGATCAGGATCAGCACCGCCATGACGACGAATGTATACGGCCGCCGCAAGGCGAGCCGAACGATTCCGATCATAACGCTCTCCCAGGTGATAAACGATGCGTTGTCGCGGTAGCCGCCGATTCTTAGGACCGCCTTAGCGCCCGCAACCCACCTGCCCTCTCGCGGCCTCGCGAGGTGCAATCTTCCAATCGACAAGTCGGAATCTAGGGTTGAGTTTCGCATTCGTAAAATGCATTCTCTTCATCATCACATGCGTGTTTTGAATTGTGGTGGAGTTCCAGTCGCTTGACCAAGACGATGCCCAAGCTGGCCGCGATCGATCTGAATCTGCTGGTGGTGTTCGACGCCATCATGCGGGACCGATCGGTGACCCGGGCGGGGCAGCGACTGGGGCTCAGTCAGCCCGCGATGAGCCATGCGCTCACCCGACTGCGTCACATGTTGAAGGACGAATTGTTCGTCCGGAGCCCGAACGGAATGGCGCCGACCCCGCGGGCCGAGGAGCTCGCCACGCCGATCCGGGTCGCCCTCGACGGATTGCAACAATCGCTGGAACCGATGCAGTTCGATGCGTCAAAGGCGACGGCAACATTCCGCATTGCTGTCGATAATTATGCGGCCATCGTTCTGGTGGCGCCGATCGCGGCACATGTCGCCAGGACTGCTCCTGGAGTGAGGCTGGATTTCCGGCCCAGTGGCACGTTGGACGTTCTCGAACAGCTCGATCGAAGCGAACTGCATTTGGCGATCGGTCCGCCCGGCGTCCAGGGCGAGCGATTTTCTCTCAGGCGCTTGCTGCAGGATCGATTCGTCGTTGTGCATCGCAAGGGTCATCCGGCGGCGAGAGAACCGGAATTCTCGACGGAGAAGCTGGCAACTCTCGCCCAACTGGAAATTTCGTCTGCTCAATTTGGACCTGATTTTATTGGCGCGGGCTTCGGAAAATCAAAGCCTGCCCTGAAGCCAGCCATGCGCGCGCCGTTCCTGTCAGCGGCGCAGATACTGGCGTCATCGGATCTGGTATCGGTGCTTCCGCTCAACGTCGCCAAAAGCTTAGTAAAGTCTCACCAGCTTGCTTTCCGTCAACTATCGCGCCCGCCCAAACCGGTCGAAGCCGCCACGATTTGGCTGCGCCGGCTAGACAACCAGCCTGCGCATGCGTGGCTGCGGGAAGTTATCGACCGTGTCGCCAACGACTTCCGTGCTACATAAATCCTCCAGCAATCCAACAAAAACCACCTGAACAAGCGGGCAAATTGCCAAATGTCCGCCTTGCACCGAACGCAGACGCTAGACCACCCGCTCGATGTGAACGCAGCGGCAGTCCATCTCGTAGTCGAGCCCGACCACCGGCGGCCGGTTGAAATGCCAGGTCAGGCCGCACCTCAACACGCCGCGGCGGCCGAGTTCGCTCTCTAGAATCGAATAGACGTCCTGCACGGTATAGAGCTGCACGCTGGTCGTCTGTTTCCAGGTGCCGCCGAACGCGCCCATGCGGCGCTCCATTTCGTCGAGCACCCATTTTGCTTTTGCCAGCATGCCGGCCGGACTGGTGTCGCCGGGGCTGACGATGTGGTCGCGGTAGTTCGCCTTGCCTTCGACGGACTCGCCGCTCCCGGCAATGACGAAGGATTGCGGCGCGTGCGCTGCCGGCACGGCGTAGGCGAACGCGTGGAAGCATGGCTCGGCGGGTGGATCGATTTTCGGGCAGACATTGCTGCGCGCCACTGGATTGACGCCATCCTTCATGACACCCCATTCGATCAGCGTCTTGATGTAGATCTCGTTGAAGGCTCGAAAACCTTCTTCGGTGAACGGCGCCGGCGAGCGCAACTCGCAGGCGCCAAAGGCGGTCAGCGGACGCCCGGCCGCTTTGAGGATTTTCGCGATCCGCTCAAAACCCGCCTTCAGCGGCACTGGATCGGCGAAGCGCACCCGCTCGATGGTAAAGCCGGCAAGTGCTGCGATGCCGCAGGAGTACTGGCTGACGCCCGGCACGAAACGGTAGCCACTGTGTTCAGCTTCAACGGTCTCGATCATGACGCCTCTTTGCTGCGGCGGACAGGTCGCGCCTGCAATGACTGTGGCGCGAGTTGCCGCGTTCGGCTACCTCTCTTCATCACAATTGCGGCGACAGTGCACTGGATTCGTCCACGCCTGCGCGTGACCGTGGCAGGAGAAGCCGAATGAAACCGAGCTCGCTTTTTCGTTTGCTGGCCCTGATCGGTGCTGCCGCCCTGTCGACGGTCGGGGCAGCCTCTGCCGCCGATGTGCACGTGATGATCTCGGCCGGCTTTCACGGGGCCTATTCGGAGCTCGGCCCGGCTTTCGAGCGCGCCAGCGGTCACCATCTGGTCACGACGCGCGGTCCGTCGATGGGCGACTCGCCGGAGGCGATCCCCGCCCGGCTCGCCCGAGGCGAAGCCGCCGATGTCGTGATACTGGATGGCGGCGCCGCCGACGAGTTGGGCAGACGCGGACTGGTGCGCCCCGACAGCAAGATCGAACTCGCGCGCTCGCTGGTCGGCATGGTCGTGCGCGAAGGGGCTGTAAAGCCTGACATCGCCACGGTCGAGGCCTTCCGCAATACGCTGCTGGCGGCAAAGTCCATCGCGTATTCGGACAGCGGCAGCGGCAATTATCTGTCGACGACATTGTTTGCAAAGCTCGGCATCGCCGACCAGATCGCGGGCAAGAGCCGAAAAGTGCGCGGACCGCCGTCCGGCGAGCCGGTGGCGAACGTTGTCGCGCGTGGCGAGGCGGAGATTGGATTCCAACAGGTCGCCGAGCTGATCCATGTCGCTGGAGTTACCTATGTCGGGGCGATCCCGGCCGAACTCCAGCCGATGTTTTCTTTCGCCGGCGTGCTCACCAGTACGGTCCGCGAGCCCGAGGCGGCCTGCGCCCTGCTCCGCTTCCTCGCCTCGCCCGAGGCCGCGCCCGTGATCTCGAAGGCCGGGCTGATGCCGCCCTCGGCTCGCTGATGCGCAATCGGATTGCGCCAATCCGCGACTTGTCGTTGCGGCGAATGCCGGAACTCATCGTATGGTCATGCGCGTTGGAATGGTGCGTCAGCGATCATGATCATTTCCCGATGCGAACTTCTGGCAACGTGAGCTCGAGGGAAGCCTAGAAGCGCTCCGGTATCTGGGAGCACCGGAGTGGATTATCACATTCGTGCTGAAAGCCCGGTCGGCCCGGTCGGCGATGTACCGATTGCGTTCACGACTTCGCTGGCGCCGCGGCAAGCTCAATCCATAGGTTGCTGGCTTGCCTCACTTCATCAGCCCCTCGACCTCGCTCCGAAATGCCTGCCGCGCCCCGTCGCGCGAGTAGAACATGTGGCCGCCGGGATAGACGGCGAGTTTCACCCTGACGGGGCCGGCAAAGGCCGGCAGCTGGTCGAGGATGATCTTTGAGGCGAAGTAAGGTGTGGCGAGGTCGAACAGCCCGTGCCCGACCAGCAATTTCATCTTCGGGTCGAGCGCCAGAATCTGCCGCAGCTGGGAAACCGACTCGGCCGGATTTTGCCCGCGGCCGAAATCCCAGGCCTTGTTCACGGTGTCGCTGAGCAGTTGGTAGGACCCATCCGGCCGCCAGTTGAGCTTGCGCGTGGTGAGATCGACGGCCGCGCTGGTCAGGGGCGCCAGCAGTGAATCGCCGGATGGATCGCCGAAATGAAAGTAGCTCGAATCCGGATAGGGATCGAAGCCTTCGACCGACGCATCGTAACGACCGGTCACCTTGCCGTTGCGCCGGTCAAACTCGCGGCGGAATTCGCCGACCTCGAAACGCCCGGCAAGCCTGCGGCTCACGGCCTGGTCGATGCCGGTCAAGGCCGCCACCTTGTCGGCAAGCCGCGTCGTGGCCTCGGTGTCCGCCAGTCCCTTGACGAGGTCGACCAGAAATTCGCCCTGCGCGTAGCGTTCGACGTCGGCGAGATCGTTCCGCGTCACGGGCCCCTTGGCTTCGCGCGCCACCGCCGCCATGGTGGGAAGGCTCGTCATATATTGCAGCATGCTCGATCCCTGATATTCGCGGAAGTCGAGCACCGGCGACACCAGGATCAGCCCTCGCACGCCGACGCCCTGCTGGGTCTGCAGGTTGTGAACCACCTTGGGTCCGCGGATGCCGCCATAGCTTTCGCCGGCAACGAATTTCGGCGACAGCAGACGGTCGTATTTTTCCAGCCAGCGCCGGATCACCAGCGCGATCGAACTGACATCGCCATCGACGGAGAAGAACCGCTTGCGGACATCCTCGCCCGAGGCGACGAAGCGGCTGTAGCCGGTGCCGACGGGATCGATGAAGACGAGATCGGTGAAGTCGAGCCACGTCTCGGCATTGGGCAGCAAGTCCGGCGAGGCGGAAGCGACCGCCCCATCGCCGCCGATCGACAGCCGCCATGGGCCGGCATCGCCGAGCTGCAGCCAGGCCGAGGACGCGCCGGGCCCGCCATTGAACAGGAACGTGACCGGCCGGTTGGCCTTCTCGGTGCCGTCGAGCTGGTAGGACGTGTAGGCGATATCGGCCTGCGGCTCGCCCTTGTCGTCGAAGAGGCGGATCGAGCCCGCGGTCGCCGTAAAGGCCAGCGTGCGCCCGGGCAGCGCGAGCGTCTGTTTTGTCGTCGAATCCGGCGGCAGGCGATGTTGCTCGGCGGGCGGCGGCGTCGTGGCGGCATTGCCGCGCCCCGCTCCGCCCTTTTGACCTGAAGGCGTGGGCGTCGCCGCGGGTTGCGGCTTGGGCGTCTCCTGCTCATCGTCGGCCCGCGCTCCGGCGGCGAGGGACAGCGCCAGCAGCGCGACGCCGATGCGCGCCGCAAAACCGATAGCCATGTACTTCACTCCCTGGATCCCGCGATCAGGCGGCGCCGGTGGCGCCGGCCGCGAGTTGTAGCCCAAAACTGCGACAGCTTGGCGGCGCCCGCAAGGGCCCACGGACCATCTCGACAAGCCCGGCCAAGCTGTATAGACGAGCGCGGCGCGCCCAGTACCCGCGCGCGAGATGAGTACGCCGCCCCATGACCCGCCCCAAGCGATATGACCGGATCGCCTTCGTAGCGAGCGCTGGCACCGAGGCGCAGGCGGCGCTGGCGCAGCTGACCAGCCTCTACGGCAATCACCACGCCGACGATTCCGACGTCGTGGTGGCGCTCGGCGGCGACGGCCTGATGCTGCAGACGCTGCACGCCCACATGCGCTCGGGCAAGCCGATCTATGGCATGCATCGCGGCACCGTCGGCTTCCTGATGAACGAATTCACGACTCACGACCTGCACACCAGGCTGGCTGCCGCGCGCGAATCCCTGATCCACCCGCTGTTGATGCGCGCCACCGACGCCCATGGCGCGGTGCATCTGCATCATGCCATCAACGAAGTCGCGCTGTTTCGCCAGACCTATCAGGCCGCGCGCCTGCGCATCCTGATCGACGAGCACGAACGGATGGCGGAATTGATCGCCGACGGCATCCTGGTGGCGACGCCGGCCGGCTCGACCGCCTATAATCTTTCCGCGCAGGGACCGATCCTGCCGATCAACGCGGCGCTGCTGGCCTTGACCCCGATCAGCGCGTTCCGGCCGCGGCGCTGGCGTGGCGCCCTGCTCCCGAATACCGCTTTCGTGGTGATCGAGGTGCTCGAGGGGGAGAAGCGCCCGGTCGCGGCGGTCGCCGACCATGACGAGGTGCGCGACGTCCGCCGCGTCGAGGTGCTGTCCGACAAGACGATCTCGATGCGGATGTTGTTCGACCCCGGCCACAGCCTCGAAGAGCGCATTTTGCGCGAGCAGTTCGGGCACTAGTCTGGTCGTCCCCCGCGGCCCCTGTTGGCAGCCTTTGGCAACCATTCGTTAACCCGCGCCGCGATATGGTTAACGCCGGGTATACCGTTTGGCCGGGTATGCCCTTCGGGGCCGGACCATGTATCGCATCGACTTCAACAAGCTGCGATTTCTGATTTGCGACGACAATCCGCATATGCGCCGCATCCTGCGGACGCTGCTGCATTCGTTCGGCGCGCGCGAGGCCTATGAGGCCGAGGACGGCGCCACCGCGCTCGAAATGTACAGCCATTACGTGCCCGATATCGTCATCACCGACTGGTCGATGCCGATCTTCGACGGGCTTGAGCTTGCGCAGATGATCCGGCAGCCGGAATCCAAGGGTAACCCGTACGCGCCGATCATCATGCTGACCGGGCATTCGGAAAAGCGGCGCGTGACCGTGGCGCGCGACGCTGGCGTCACAGAGTTTTTGGCCAAGCCGATCTCGGCCAAGGGCCTTTATCAGCGTATCCTCAACGTTGTCGCCAATCCGCGGCCCTTCATCAAGACCAAGACCTATTTCGGTCCGGACCGCCGGCGCAACACCAACAACGCCTATATCGGTCCCGAGCGCCGCATCGGCGGCGAAGTGGAAGTCATGCAGCAGCCGTCGCTGCTGGACAAGGCGCGATCCAGCGTTTAGCGCGCGAGCTTCGTTAAGGAGATCACCATGGCAAAAGAACAGCCGGGCAAGCTACAGGTCAAAAGCTTCGCCGATCATCATGTGATTACGCAACCCAATCCGCTGCGCAAGGTATTGCTCCGCGTCCCCGAAAGCGATCTCGACGATCCCGTCGGACGCGCCGAGAAGGCGTTGGCCGGCCTGTCCGGCGAATTCAAGAACTGGATGGCGATCGAAGCCGACCGGCTCTCCGCGGCCCACGCCGCCGTGCTGCACGACGGCTTCACCGACGAGGCCCGCGAAGAGCTGTTTCGCGCCGCCCACGACATCAAGGGCGACGCCGCTACGTTCGGCTTCCCTTCTGCGGGCGCCGCCGCCGAGAGCCTGTGCCGCATCATTGAGCATGCTCCCGATCTCGCCGCCGTGCCGGCGAACCTGATCGCGCATCACATCAACGCCATTCAGGCCATCGTGCGCGAGCGCACCAAGCTCGACACCGCCGTGACGGCGAGTGCGCTGAGCAAGCAGCTCCGCGGCATCGCGGACGTATTCCTCACCCACGCCAATCGCGACCGTCCCGAGCACCTCGAAGCCATCCTCGCGCCGAGCATCGTTCCGGCGGAGTGATCCGTCGTCCCTGCGAAAGCAGGGACCCATACGCCGCGGCTTATCCGTGAAGCGATGTGGTAATTGCCTTTTTCAACAATTGGCGACGGTGGCTATTGGTCCCTGCTTTCGCAGCGACGACAGCTGATATGTTGCTGGAGTTTCGCCTACGCCGCGATCAGATCGTGCTCCGGCGGCGCTATCGCCTCTTCGGCGATCAGCTCGTCGCAGAACGTGCGGGCTTCTTCCCTCGCCGATTCCGTCGCAAAGCGGCGCAGCAGGATCAATAGCGGCTCGGCGGCCTGCCGATCGGTTTCGCAATGGGTCAGCACGCGCTCGACCATGCGGCGGCGCAGCCGCGCCGCGCCTCCAACCGTGTCGACATAACCGGTTTCGTGGCTGACCTCGAGCGCCACCCTGAACGCCGCGAAAGTCGACTCCGGGAAACCGGCGCGGATCAACAGCGCCTGCAGGCTGGCGCCGCCGCGGTCATGCAGCAGCGCGGTGACGCGGGCGTGCGGCAGGCCTGATAATTCGGCGAGCGAAGCATCGAACAGTTCGAGATTGCCCGACAACAGCGCGCGCAGGATCAATCCGGCGGTCAACTGCCCGCTGGCGCGCAGGTGCCGCACCAGGCCCTGCATGTCCTCGCCGCGCGAGCGCGCCGCGATGTTGACGGTGGAGCGCTCGCGCGCCTCGCCGGCAACCCGCTCCGCCCGGTCGGCGCTCAGCCAGTTGCGGGCGACGACGAATTGCGCCAGCGTGTCGGAGAGCTTTGCCACCAGCGCCAGCCGCGTCGCGGCCGGCAGGCCTTCCAGCACCAGCATCGATTCCCGGATCGCAGCGAGATGGCCGTGACGCTCGACGATGCGGTCCCAGGAGAATGGCGCCAGCTCCGCATAAGCATTTTCGATCAGTTCGAGTGCTGCGGCCGGTGAGCCGACTTCGGCGATCGCTGCACTGACGGATGTCGGCAGATTGATGCGGCGGGCGATCGCGCATTGCGTCTCGCTATTGCCGGTAGCTACGATGTCGACGAGGTCGGCGTCGATCAAAAGGGGTGAATATTCGAGCACTGGGAGTGCGATCGAGGGCTGGTCGAGCGACAGCGCCTGCACGATGGCGGCCGGCGCCTCAGCGCTGCGCGCAAACACTTCCGCCATGGCCTGACGCACCAGCGGCGACGGATCGTCGAGCAGCATCAGAAGCGCGCCCTCGGCGCCGCCGCGATCGTCTTCTGAAAGATCTGAAATCAACCAGGCCCGCGCCAGCGACCGCGTCGCCTCGGCCCGCTCGCCCGCCGGAGCGGTACGAATCCAACTGATGAACTGCCGAACGATCATGGTCCTGCCGGCCTACGCAACCCGAAACGACACCGTGACGCGATGCCACTGTCATACAAAATAAACCATGACGCTTAACAAAGGGTTCACCATAAACGGCTGGTTTTATTGACGTTTTGTTAAGGGTGGGAGGGAGCCCGCGGCCTCTCGCGGAAGCGCTTGCCACTGGCTCGAACCTCATCCTGAGGAGCCGCGCATCTCGCGCGGCGTCTCGAAGGATGGCCGCGGGCGCTACCGGGGCCTCATGGTTCCCTCGGCGATGCGAAGCATCGTCCGGGAGACGGCGCGAGGACGCGCCTCCTCACCATGAGGAATCAGCTGCTGAACATCCCGCTGCGGTCGCTGAACAGATCGAGCCGGCCCGGCGGACGAACCTCGGGGGTCTGTCCGGACAGCGACGACACAGGCGTTGCCGACGCGACTACCGAGGTCAGTGACGACGAGTTGCCCCACAATTCCTGCACCGCCGGCGAAATCGGCTGGGTGCGATCGCCGGCCTGGAACAGCGATCGGAAGATCGGATTGGGCTGCGCCGAAGCGGTCTGCGATGTCGCGGAGACCGGCGTCACGGCGCGCGAATCCGGAAAGCTCGAAAGATACGCGGCGCTGTCGATCGACAGCGCGGGCGTCGGCACGGCGCTCGCGAGCGCAATCCCCTTTTGCGGATCGCCGCCGAGCGCAGCAAACGCCGTGCGCGTGTCCCTGGAATTGGCCGCACCGGCGTAGCGCGAACTCAGCACCGAATAGACGTCGGAGACGCTGCGCGCGTTGCCTGATCGATCATAGAAGATCGAGCGGTTCGCCGCAGCGGCGTTGGGAAACATCCGCGCCGCTGAGGCTTGCGGATTGTCTTCGGCGTTCGAGATCAATTTTGCGGCGCCGCCTACGCCCATGAAATGCGCCATATACAATTCAGCGTCGGTCGGACGACGGCCGATCTTGCCGGTCAGCTTAAAACTGTTGGACTGGCTCAGCACCCCCGCCATCGAGGACGCGGCGTCGGGATCGTCGCGCAGCTTCATGATCGCGGCCCGCGCGGTCGGATCGCTGACCGAATAGCCGCCGTCGCCGTTCTTGCTGATGGCGTCGGCATATTTGCCGTAGCCAAGCTGGCTGCCCGCTTCCTTGACCGTACCGAGCCAGGTCTGGTCGATGAATTGAAAGAGCCCGTGCGCCGACGAGGTCGAGGCGCCGGCCTTCGGATTGAAGTTGGATTCCATCCTGGCGGTGGTGAGCAGATATTCGAAGCTGGCACCGGTGCTGGAGGCGGCCTGCTTGATGGAGCCCGCAATCTTGAGACGTGTTGGGTCGACACCTGCCGCAGCCGTGGCGTTTGTTGTGTCGACCGACATGTCCTTGGTGCCCCGCTCCTCGCGAAACGACCGCGCGGCCTGTGCGCACTGGCAATCAGCGCCTAATACCGCGCCACCCTGGGACAATTATGGTTAATGGCGGGTTAACGAACGCGCCTCCCCCGGTACCTTACGGCTGGGCTTCGTAATAGCGGGCCACCTGGTCGATCTCTTCGGCCGTCATCTGGCGGGCGATGTTGCGCATCTGCTGGCTGATGTCGTTGCGGCGGGTGCCGGACGCAAACGCGTGCAACTGCGCCTTGATGTAGACCGCGGACTGGCCGCCGAGCCACGGGCTGCCGGCCTTGTTGTCGATGTCGCCATGACAGGAGCCGCAGGGCGGGATATTACGCATCGGCGCCCCCGTGACCACGATCGGCGGCGCCGCAAGCTCTGCATCCAGCTGGTTCGACGGCACCCGCGGCAAATAGGCGTAATAGGCCGCGATATCCAGCGTGTCCTGGTTGCTCATGTTCACGGCGAAAGGACTCATGACCACGTTGACCCGTGCGCCGGTCTTGAAATCGTTCAGTTCCTTGTAGGTCACCGCGGCAAACTGCCCGGCGAGGTTCGGCGAATTGGCGTCGCTGACGCCCTGCGGCCCGTGGCAGATCGCGCAGCGTTGCGCCAGCGTCGCACCGCGGCCGATTGAGACCTGATTTGACCTTGTCAGCATCTCCGACGTCATCACGACATTGGAGGTCTTGAAATCGGGCTGGATGGGATTGCCTTGCGAGGACGCGCGCGGGACGCCTGCGGCGCTGCAGATCGCGTCCCATATGCCGCTAAGCTTCAGATCGGGCTGCGCCAGCGGCAGCCAGATCAGGCCGGCCAGCGCGGCAAGCACCGCGATGGCGGCCGTGACGCCGACGCTGAGGCCGAACCAGGGATTGCGAACCGAGAACAGCTTTTGCTCGCTCATCGGCTGGCTCCGACATAGACCGCGGGCACGTTAGTTTCGTTCAGCACCATCAATTGTGCGATCGGATAGCCGTAGTTCACAACGGTGAGGCCGATCATCAAGGCGAGCCAAAGCCCAAAGGAATTGAGCGCAACCGGAATCCGCGCCGGCATGTGCAAGGGCACGCTGAAGCGATAGGCGCCCGCGTCGCTCGCCGGCGCCCTCTGGCCGCGGATCAGTACGATCAGAAACAGGGCGCCCGACGTCAGCAGCATCAATCCGCCGACCGTCGACATCGACACCGAAAACGCCTGCGGCGAGATCGCGGGATTGGCATAGTCATAGAACGCCATGCGGCGCGGCATGCCGAGAATCCCGACGTAATGCCACGGGAACGTGGTGACGATCATGCCGATGAACCACAGCCAAAGCTGGGTTCGCATCAGCCCAAAACTTTCCAGCGCGCGGCCGGCGAGATGCGGCCACAGATCATAGGCGATCGCGAAATACATGATGACGATGGCGCCACCGAAGATCAGGTGGAAGTGCCCGGTGATCCATTGCGTGTTGTGGACGCTGGCGTCGAGTTGATAGCTCATATTGATCAGCCCGCCGGCGCCGCCGAAACCGAGCATCACCAGCGACAGCGCGGTCGCCAGCAGGATCGGGTTTTGCCAGGGCAGCGCCCTCACCCATCCGAACGCCCCGCTCCCGCCGCGCAGGCGGCTCGCGATCTCCGCGGACGCGCAGATGGTGAACACCGTCAGCAGCGTCGGCAGTGCCACAAGCCCGGTGAACACCGAATGCATGAACTTGAAGCCGGCGCCGACCTGCGGATCGGCAAACAGATGATGCACGCCGATCGGCATCGCCACCACCACGAACATGATGAAGGAGATCCGCGCCATGGCGTCGCTGTAAAGCCGGCCGCCGATCGCGCGCGGGAAGATGGTGTAATAGGCGATGTAGGTCGGGATCAGCCAGAAATAGACGATGGCATGCAGTGTCCAGGAGAAGAACACCCGCGCCAAACCAGCGTCAATGGTGGATTTGAGGCCGAGCGCCACCGGCAAGATCTGGAAGATGATTTCCAGCGCCGCACCGACCGCGGTCCAGCCCCAGAGATAGGAGCCCGCGACGTTGGCGAACATCGCCAGCGGCACTGGTTTGTCCGGATTCTCGCGCTTCCAGACCGCCATGTTGATCGGCATCAGCGCGACCCAGATCCATGAGCCGACCACGACCATGACCACGCCGATGTAATAGAAGGGATTGCCGACCATCGGCGGATAGAAGGTGTACAACACGGACGCGAGGCCCAGCGAAACCGGGATCATCGCCACGACGGCGCCGACGGCGACCAGAAAGAAGCCCGCCCACGCCCAGCGGCGACCGACCAGCGGCTTCTCCAGCGAAGCCTCGGTGATGGCGTAACCGAATCCCATCGCGATCAGGGTCGGAAACACGTAGCCCATCGCCGAGCCATGCGCGGTGACCGAGCGATAGTAAAACTCCGGATTGAAGTGCCATGCATTGAGCGGGCTGCGCTCAAACATCTGCCACGCGCCGAGCACCAAGGCGGCGCCGAACACGATGAAGGCGAGCCAGAAATGCGAAAGAATCAGCCGCTTGTTAGTCAACACAGGTCAGCCTCCGCTTCGCCGCCGTCATGTTGAGAAATGCTGTCTTGTCAACGACCTGGACCTTACCCCACATGCCCTGATGCCCGATGCCGCAGAACTCCTGGCACGGCATGACGTGCTCGCCCACAGCCTTGAAGCGGATCGGCAGGACCGAAACATAGCCCGGCACCAGCATGGTGTTGATATTGGTGCCCTCGATCAGCAAGCCGTGTACGACGTCGGCGCTGGTGGCGCGAAGATTGATCGGGGTTTCCGAAGGCACCACCACGCATTGCGGCGTGAAGGAATATTGCTGCCCGATCGCGCGCACGGTGACCGAGCCGTCGGCCTCGACCGCGCTGCCGAGATTGCTTTCGATGAATTCGCCGGACAGATGCAACGTCCTGGGATCGGCGGTCTCGACACGGCCCTGCGGCATCGTCGCCTGATGGATGCCGATGAAAGTCGCCATACCGACGAGAATGCCGACGATCACGATCGACAGCGTGGCCCATCGCCGCTCAATGCGGGCCGCGACCGCCTCGCCGATGCCGTGATCGGTCTCAACAGCCATTGTCAGACGCTCCGCGGCAGGAAGACCAGCAAATAAAACGCAAACCACAGCGCGAGCACAACGGCAGTCGCCACACCGGCCACCGCCACTGCGCCGCTCGGACCGGCACGGACGATGGTCTCGACCGCTTCGTCTTCGGAGCCGGGTGTAGCCGCCTGCGTCGAGGATGAATTGATCATGACACGCCTTTTAGTTCAGGGTTGCCGCGCGCAGTTCGTTGGCCTGCCGCGCCGAAACGGGCTCGCCGCGATTGCCCCAGGACGTCCTGATGTAGGTCACGACCGCCGCGACCTCGTCGTCGGACAGCCGGTGCGCAAACGGCGGCATGCCATAGGGCATCGGATTGCCCGCCGTGCCCGGCGGATAGCCGCCATTGAGCACCATCCGGATCGCGTTCACAGCCGATACCATCTGGATCGACTGGTTGTCGGCGAGCGGCGGGTAATGCGGCGGCATGCCCAGCCCCACAGCGCCGTGGCAGCTGGCGCATTCGCGGTCGTAGATTTGCTTGCCCAGGCTGAGCAACAGGCTGCTCTCGGCCGACGGCAGTGGCACCGCCGGCTTCTCCGGCGAGGTGCCCTGCGCGAGCCCCTTCAGGTAGATCGCCATCGCGCGGATGTCGTCGTCGTTGAGATATTGCGTGCTGTTGTAGACAACCTCCGCCATCGGCCCGTACACCGCGCCGCGGGTCGATACGCCCTTGCGGAGATAGTCCGTGATCTCCTCGATGGTCCAATCGCCGAGGCCGGCTTCCTTGTTTTGGGTCAGCGACGGCGCGTACCAGTTCTGCATCGGGATCAGACCGCCCTCAAACGCCTGCGAATCCGAACTGCCGCCAAGCGCGTTGATCGCGGTATGGCACATCCCGCAATGGCCGAGGCCTTCGACCAGGTAAGCCCCCCGGTTCCACTCCGCCGATTTGGTCGGATCAGCTTTGAACTCGCCCTCCGTGAAGAACAGCGTGCGCCATCCGATGATCAGCGAGCGGTTGTTGAAGGGAAACGTCAGATCGTGCGGCCGGTTCGGCTGCTTCACCGGCGCAATCGAGCGTAAATAGGCATAGATCGCATCGCTGTCTTCGCGCGTCACCTTGGTATAGGAGGCGAACGGCATCGCCGGATAGACCAGCCCGCCATCCGGAAAACGTCCGTTGTGCATCATTCGAAAGAACTGATCGGACGACCACGTCCCGATACCAGTCTGCGGATCCGGCGTAATGTTCGACGTGTAGAGCGTGCCGAACGGAGTCTTCATCGGCAGGCCGCCGGCAAAGATCTTTCCTTCGCGCTCGGTGTGACAGGCGATGCAGTCGCCGGCGCGGGCGAGATATTCGCCTTTGGCGATCAGCGCGGTATCCTGCTGCGCCGTCACCGGCATGACGCCGAACAATAGCCAGCAGGTTGCGGCCAGAACCGGGAGCAGAGCTTTCAGGGTTTTCGGCATCTGCGCGATCTCCCTCAGTTCGGCTCGCTGCCGCACGACAGCGGCATCGGCAGGCTGCCGCGCTTGGCAAATGACGGATCCGACGGCGCGGGCCGCGACGACAGCCACGCCGCGACCGCCTTGACGTCATCCTCGGTCAAAAGACCGGCAACGATCTGCATGCAATCGGGATCCTTGGCGGTTCGCGTGCCGTAGCGCCAGCCGCCGAGCTGCGCGCTGATGTAGCTGGCGCGCAAGCCCAGCAGACCGGGGATTGCCGGCTCCATGCCGCCGAAGGTCGGACTGTGGCAACCGGCGCAGGCCGGAACGCCGCGCTGCGGATCGCCATGGGTGGCAATCGCTTCGCCGCGCGCCAGAATGTCGTTGCTGACGGTGGGGATCGCGGGCGCCGGAAATGGCGGCCGCAACGAGGCAAAATGTTCGGCGATCTGCTTCAGATAGGCGTCGGGCAGAAACTCCAGCAGATAATTCATCGGCGGGTATTTGCGGCGCCCGTCCCTGAACGCCACCAGTTGATTGTAGAGGTACCCGGCCGGCTTGCCCGCAAGCCGCGGGAAATACACGTCGCTGGTGCCCTCGCCTGCGGCGCCGTGACACGACGCGCAGGCGAGAACCCGTGCCGCCATGGTGTCAGGCGCACGTTCAGCGGTCTGCGATTGCGCAGGCCCCCAGGCAAGCCCGATCAAGGTGAGAAAAGTGACAATTGGCAGAAAGCGATGCGTCACCGTCTTTCGCCCCAGCTCAATGACGAGGCTAAACTTTTCTCAAATCAGGCCGACGGAGGCAACGAAGCGCACGTTCGAAGTGGCGTAATTGATCTAGATCAATTATCTCTATTTGCGATAGACTTTTTCCGGGTCGAACAGCCGCTCGGCGTCGACAAATGACAATCGTGTGTCGTCGCCGTTGACCTTGCGATAGAAACACGACCGCCGTCCGGTGTGACAGGCAGCGCCGGTCTGCTCGACACGAATCCAGACCGCGTCCTGATCGCAATCCATCCGCATCTCGATCACGCGCTGGGTGTGACCTGAAGTCTCACCTTTTCTCCACAACCCCTTGCGCGACCGGCTGAAATACCAGGCCTCGCCGCTCGCGATCGTCTTGCGCAGGGCTTCGTCGTTCATATGCGCGACCATCAGCACGTCGCCGCTCGCAGCATCGGTGGCCACGCAGGTCACCAGACCCGACGCATCGAATTTGGGCTGGAATTCCAGCCCTTCCTCGCGATCATGGGAGTGTGCGGATATAGACACGGGTAGCCTCGCAAATTTTCAAGCGAGGTTACCGGTTCGGTCCTCGCACCATGGACAGGAAACGCGCCTGCTCCGCCGGATTGTCGCGGAACATGCCGGTAAAGCGGCTGGTGAACGTCATCGCGCCATGCTTGGCGACGCCGCGCACCGACATGCAGGTATGCTCCGCCTCGATCATGACCGCAACGCCGCGCGGTTTGAGAACTTCGTCGATCGCGGCGGCGATCTGGGCGGTCAGGTGCTCCTGGGTCTGCAGGCGGCGCGCAAAGATATCGGTGAGCCGCGCCAGCTTCGACAATCCCACCACCCGCTCGACCGGCGTATAGGCGATATGCGCCCTGCCATAGAACGGCATCATGTGATGTTCGCATTGCGAGGTGAATTCGATGTCGCGGATCAGGACGAAATCGTCATAGCCCGCGGTCTCGCCAAAGGTGCGGTCGAGCACCTCGGCCGGACACTGGTGATAACCCTGATAAAGTTCGTCGAAGGCTTCGACCACGCGGCGCGGCGTATCCAACAGACCCTCGCGCGCGGGGTTTTCGCCGATATAGCCGAGCAGCGTCTGCACCGCGTGCTCGGCCTCGGCCCGTGAGGGGCGCGGCTGATCGGCGCGGACGGCAGCCGCCAGAAATTCGGCAGGATCGAGTTCCGCCGGGCGGGTTTCCGGTGTCTTGGTGTCTGGCTTGTTGGGGCGGATAGATTTGATCAAGGCGTCCATGTCTTCTCCGTTCGACCGGTCGTTCAGACCGGAGTGTCACCGGGCAGACGGGGCAGCTTTGCCGCCGAACGCCTGAATCCCCTTATCCTAGCATCACACCAGCGGAATTGGCTTCCAATTAGGCCGCAGTGGCGACATGGCCGGACTGTATTTCCGCCATTGCCGTCCATATATAGGACGGTGAAACCCGGCAGCCAAGGGCGCCTCCGCCCGCGACCCGAGACCCCGATCTATGCTGAACGACATTTACAACAAGCGCATCATCGAACTGGCCGGCAATATCCCCCGTTTGGGCCGGCTTCCCGACCCCGACGCCAGCGCCACCGCCCACTCCAAATTGTGCGGCTCGACCGTCAAGATCGATCTCAAGATGGACGGGCCGGTGGTCACCGACTTCGCCCATGATGTGAAGGCCTGCGCGCTGGGACAAGCCTCCTCCTCGATCATGGCAAGCCACGTCGTGGGGTCATCGGCGGATGAGCTGCGCGAATTGCGCGAGACCGTGCGCAAGATGCTGAAGGAAAACGGCAAGCCGCCGCAAGGCAAGTGGGCCGACATCGCCCTGCTCGAGCCGGTCCGCGATTACAAGGCGCGCCACGCCTCGACCATGCTGACCTTCGACGCCGTGGTCGATGCGATCGGCCAGATCGAGGCCAAGGCGAAGCAGCCGGCTTCGGCACAGGGGTAGGCCCAGCCACACACCGTCGTTATGCCCGCCAACGGGCCGGCCGAACGGCGGCCCGATGACAGGCTCCAGCAGGTATCCAGTACGCCGGGAATTTTCGATTAAACACAGGCGCCGCGGCGTACTGGATCGCCCGCCTTCGCGGGCGATGACAGCACCGATGCGGTGAAACTTATTTCTGCGGCTGAACCGGGGCGGCCGCCGCCACACTGCCGGTCGGCACCGTCGCTTCAGCGGTCTTGGTCGACTTCGTCGCTTGCGGCAAAGCGTTGCCTTCGACCGCGTTGCTGACAAAACGATCCTGCGTGGGTTTGGATTTCAGTTCGGCAACCGGCACAGAAGCATTGTCGCGCGGCAGCACGTCAGCCACCGCATCGGTGGTCACGATATTGGTCAGCCGCAATTCGGTCGGCGACAATTCGTGCAAATCTTCCCAGGGCGGCACGCTCAGCGCGAGCGACAGCAAGTCACCGGCACCACCCATCTCAAACGTGTATTTGGCGAGACGGCCGATATCGCGCTCCACGATCATCATATCTTGCGCGGTATAGCTTGCTGCCTTGGCGTCGTCGGCGCGGTCGCCCATCCAGATCTGGTGCACGCGGACATGCGCGTCTTCAGGCACGTAGCGGGTCTTGCCCGACAACAGCAGGAACACGCACATCGACTCGCAATAGGCCTCCGGTACCACGCTTGGGCGACCGCCCTGCGGCGTCTGGTTCACGACGCTGACGCCGACCGTCGTCGATGCACCGAGACCGCGGAACCTGCGGCCGAGCGTAATGGAATCGTTGACCGAACCGCCTGAGGAATCGAGCACGATGGTGGCGCCGCCAAGCTGGCGGCCGCGCGCGAAATCCTCGAAATCCTTGGGACTGTCCGCGGTGACGATGCCAACGGCCGAGACCCAGCCCTTGCAGTTCGGCTGGCACGCGACCCATTTGAAGTGCATCGGTAGTTTGCGTTCTTCGAGGGTGACGCCGGCCTGCGCCGAATTGCCCAGCGTCGCGACGGAGCCGGGCAATGCGATACAAAGGGCGGCGGCGCCGAGGAGCGTCAGGCCGCGAAAGCGAAGCGACGTCACAAACCTCAATTTGATTCCTTCCCCCAAGGCTCGAGTGTGAGCAGCGGCAATGGCCCAATTTCAACGCCACATGATTCTGTCATTGAAGCGTTATCGAAACGGTAATCGTGCTGACCTGTGCCGTCCATAGTACCTTTGCTGCATCGCCCCCAAACCTTTGGATAATTTTGAACTGTGGCGTAAATATCTGCGAGCGCTCGGTTCCCAGCGTTGGAACCCCCGCAGAGTTACGGATATTGTTCCGACCGGGTACCCCCATGAAGCATTCGTTCTCACATTCATCTTCATGCATAGAATGTGCCGGTACGGTTCGGCGTCTGCCGCGCAATGCCGGCCGCGCGCTGATCTGGGTTTACCGGCACACGCTGTCGCCACTGGTCGGATACAACTGCCGGCATTTGCCGACCTGCTCGGTCTACGGCGACGAGGCGATCGAACGGTTCGGATTGTGGGGCGGCGGATGGATGACACTGGCGCGGCTATTGCGCTGTCAGCCCTGGGGCACCTCCGGCATTGACAACGTGCCGCTGGCGCGGCCGCCGGGCGCGCGTTGGTACCTGCCGTGGAAATACGGACGCTGGCGCGGCGTCAACGCGGCGTAGAATCTACTGCGGCGCTTCCAAGCGTCGCGCGCATTGCTGCCACACGGGAACTTTGGTTCCACAATCGCATTGATTTGATGCTTCCGCAGGGAGGACACCAACAATGCGCTGGAAAATCAGCCACCACGGTCATGACCCCAGACAGATCGATCTCCTGGCCGTGCTCGCGCTCCTGATCATCATCGTCGCCGCCTACCACTATTTCGGCGGCCACCCCGAACCGTCGAGCCCAACGGCCTTCATCGAGCCCAGCCAGAGCGTGCGATGGTGAACGCGCTATTCGCGAGAGGCTTTTAACGCCCGAACCAGAAGAAGCCGCCTCTGGGCTGCGGCTGGACCGGCGCCGGCGGACGAGGCACTCGTGCGCGCGGCGCGCGCGGCGGCGGAGGCTCATCGGTCGATGACGTCGCTTCCGGGCTGGCGGTGCCGTCGTCGGGCAATCTGATCGACAATAACAGGTTCGATTCATGCGAGCGCCAGCGATAGCCGATGCCGAAATCCATCGGCTGTGCTCGCCCGAACAGTTCGGCGTAGGATTCCTGATACCTGCCCGGGAATTCGGCGATCGGGCCGGCATAACGGCCGAACGGGAAGAACCGCCATTTCTTCGGGCTGTAATAGGCGAGCGGAATTCCGGAATCGTCCTGAATGATCGTGGCGCTGTTGGCGAGAATGTAGTCGCGCACGGTGCTAAAGTTGCCGGAGTGCAAAAGATACGACGCGCTCTTGAGCAGGCTGTTGCCAGGCGCCAGCGTCGAGCAGAATTTCAGGAAGCCCGAAGCCCTGACGCCGGAATTGGAAAGGTCGGTCGAGAAATAATACAGCGTCCGTTCCACGCCATCGCTGCCCGCGAAGATGATGCGCGCACCACGCACCGCATTCGCTCCCGGATTTTCGTCGCCGAAATACGCCGCGCCGTTGTTGTCGAGCGCGACCGGACTGACGCTGCGGATGGTCTTGCCCGAGCGCGCCAGGAACACATAGAGGATCGGCAGGGTGCCGCTGATCTGGCCGGCGTGCAGATCGACCTTCATCTGCTTGGTGATGAAGAAGGAAAAGCTCAGGATCGAGCCGAGCGAACGCTCGACATTGTAGAGCGCGGCACCAACGCCGCCGCGCGGCAGTCTGGTCAGATCGGGCACCGAGCCCGGCGGCTCAAGCGCGCTCAGCACATAGGTCGTCGCCTTGGAATAGAACGCGTCGGCGTAGAGGAAGTCCGGGCCTGAGAACATGTAGAACATGGTCGGCTTCGGCGCCGCCAGATTGGCATCGGCCCAGGCGCGGATTTTCGACAGCTGGCGCTGTTCGAGCTGCGCGAAAGCCGCATCGAAGAATTTGGCGTGCCGCTGCCAGGAAGGATCCCTGGTCAACGGCGTCAGCGGCGAGTCGGCGGAAGGCTGCATGCCCGCAAGAAATTTCGCGGTATCGTCGGCGGTTACGGTATCGGCAGCGCGCGCGGGCAAGGCTGCCGCGAACAACATCGCAGCAGCCAGCGCCAAGCCTCTTCGAGACCAAAGCCTGTTCATTCGCGACCCGGAACTGCGGCCGCAGGGAGAGCTTCCCGCTTGCGGAAAATAGCGTAAATCAACAGGCCTGAAATCATGATCAAAATACCAAGCGCCGACTGCAGCGGGCGTTCCGTCAAAAGATAGTACATCATGAAGCCGGTCACGAGCAGGAAAACCACAGGGGTGAACGGGTATCCCCAGGCGCGGTACGGTCGCTTCAGGCCGGGATGAGTGATGCGCAGCTTGATCACGCCAAGCACGGTGAAGAATGAACAAAACAGCAGCGCGAACTGGATGAAATCGAGCACCTTCTCGAAACTGCGCGTGAACAGCATCAGGCTCGCGACCGTGAGTTGGAACAGGATGGCATAGGCCGGCGCGCCGCCAGTCGATCGCCGCGCGAACATATGCAGCACCGGAATATCCTCGCCCATGGTCATCATGACCCGCGGCCCGATCCACATCATCGCGCTGATCGAGGAGATCAGCCCGATGCAGATCATCGCGCTGACGATGCCGCCGCCGATCTCGCCGAAGATGTAGCTGCCGGAGATCCGGGCGACGTCGAGTTGGCCGGCCAGTTTGTCGATCGGCGCGGTGTGCAGGAACACCGCGTTGAGCGCGACGTACAGGATCAGCACGATCAGCGTCCCCGCCAGCATCGCGCGCGGCAGGTTCCGCTCCGGCAGATGCATCTCGCCGATGATGTAGGTCGCTGCATTCCAGCCCGAGAACGAATACATCACGAACACCAGGCTGATGGCGAACGGCGCGCTGACGATCTGCGAGAGCGACGCGGACGACGGCGCAAACGACACCGGCTGCGGGGTACCGATCACAAATCCGGCCACCAGGAAGGCAATGATCAGCAGCACCTTGAGGACGGTCGCGATCAACTGAAAGGTGCTGGAGTGCCTGACGCCGGTGAGCTGGACCAGCGACACCAGCCAGACGACGCCGATGGCGAGCGCCAGCGGCGGGGCATCGGGAAAGACCGATTTGCCGTATTCCCCGAAGGCCATCGCGGCGAGCGCGACGGGTGCCGCGAAACCGACCGTCGCCGACACCCAGCCCGCCAGGAAGCCGAACGCCGGATGGTAGGCCCGGCTGAGAAAATTATACTCGCCGCTCGAGCGCGGAAACATCGCGCCGAGCTCGCCGTAGGAAAACACCCCGCACAGCGCGACCACGCCGCCGACGGTCCACAGCAACAGGATCGAAAAACCGGAGGGGATGTCCTTGACCTGAAAGCCGAGGCTGGTGAAGACGCCGACGCCTACCATGTCGGCCACGACGATAGCCGCCGCTACCAGCACCGAAACGGTCGGGCCGCCGCCGGGCAGCGGGCGGGGCCATGCCGCGCTTCCCGTTTCTGATGCCGCCATGTCGCACCGTACCTTCAGCGCCGCACGCCTGAACTTGTGTATGGTGCAGGCTGGCGTCCCTCAATTCAAGCAGCGTTAACAATGATTTAAATCGATAGATGTTTTTGGTATCTAAATACCTAAAACGAAATCAGGGTTCACCGTGGCACTACGGCGTTTGCGAAAACATGATGGCAGCCCCACAATCGCGACACGATTGTGTGGCCTCTTTTGGGGGTTCCGGATGGGGAGTTTGTTCCGGAAGCTTAACGTCGCCTAAACACTAGCGGACATACGCCGGTCGCCGGTGGATCTTGGGGCAGTGGGTGGATGGTCGGGGCAAAACCGAAATTCCAAATACGTGACCGCGCGAACCGGGTGACATCACCGGGCGCGCGGCCGCATGTCCGGCCCCTGCGATGGCGCTGGGTCGCGATTGCCTCTGTCTTTGTCCCGCTATCGCTCGTCCTGGTTCAATGCGGCAAGGCGCCCAGCGCCGGCCTCTTGGCCGCCAACACGCCGGCTTCGTCGGGCGATAGCTTCGTCGACCGCTTCCCGACGCCGCAGTTCAACGATCGCTTCCCGACCGCCAGCGAAAGCCTGGTGCAGCGGCAAGTCGCCCTCGCCCGGCCGCAGCGCACGGTACGAACCGAGCCGGTCAGGGTTGCGTCGCTGACGCCGACGATCACGCTTCCAAAGCCGTCCGAACGTGAGGAACTGACCACGCTGGTCAGCATGAAGTCCTCCGCATTCCCCTATTTCGGCAACAATCCGCGCTCCGAGGCGCCGTTCCTCAATATCAGCAAGGGCGATCGCCGCGGCCACCGCGCCTATAATGGCCGGGTCTACTGGCAGGACGAGACCTACAACGATAACCGCGTGCTGGTGCACGTCCCCGAGACGTTCGACGTCCGCAAGCCCGGCGTGATCGTGGTGTTCTTCCACGGCAATGGCGCGACGCTGGAGCGTGACGTGCGCGATCGGCAAATGGTGCCGCAGCAGATCTCGGACTCCGGCGTCAATGCCGTGCTGCTGGCGCCCCAGTTCGCAGTCGATGCCCCCGATTCCAGCGCCGGCAAGTTCTGGCAGCCGGGGGGCTTCAAACGCTTCATGGATGAATCCGCCGGCCAACTCGCCCGCCTTACCGGCGATCCCAGCTCGGCCAAGGCGTTCGCCAGCATGCCGATCGTCATCGTCGGCTATAGCGGCGGGTTCCTGCCGACCGCCTGGAGCCTCGAAGTCGGCGGCGTCACGGGCCGCGTCCGCGGCGTGTTCCTGCTCGATGCCGTCTACGGCGAATTGGACAAGTTCGCTTCCTGGATCGAGAACAACCGGTCCGGTTTCTTCGTCAGCTCCTACACCCGTTACACCAAGCGGCATGACCGCGAATTGATGGAGATGCTGCGCAACAAGGGCATCACCGTCACCGAAAACATGGATGCCCCGTTGCGGCCGGGCAGCGTCGTGTTCGTGCAGACGCGCGATGGCGTCACCCATCGCGATTACGTCACCCAAGCCTGGACCGAGAACCCGGTCAAGGAAGTGCTGGTCAAGATGGCGCCGGCACTGACCAGAATCGCGAGCGCGCCTTCGCCTGCGGGCCAATAGAAGGCGGCTCAGCGCCGTCATATGGCGCCCGCCTTCTCATCATACCACTCGTCGAAAATGTAATGTTGATGGCCGCGCGATTTCGCCCCGCGCGCATTGTTCGACACCTATCCGCGCCATACGGTGCTTGCATTGCATGAGTTGACAGCTTCTGGGGACGGAAATTGCAGGAAGGCTTATACAAGGTTGAATTTCATACTGTTCATGGGACCGGCAGCGGCGTGATTTATGCCGTCAACGGCAAGCTTCGGGGTGGCAATTCTGCGTTCGCCTTCATCGGCAATTACGCCGACAAGAGCGACGGCATTCACGTCAAGATATCGACGCAACGCCACAATCCCGATCCTGCATTCAAGCCGCTGTTCGGAACCGACATGATCACGCTGACGCTGAAGGGAACCGCCAATGGCGACATGGTCGACTTCGAAGGCACCGCGCTGCAATTGCCCGGCGTCACCTTCAAGGCGGTGCTGACGCGGATTTCGGATTAGACCCGTTTCGGCCTGGTCAGGATCACCATCGTCAGCGCCAGTGCAACAAAGACCGCCGCGACATAACCCGCGGCATGCACGAGGTCGCGTGCGTACAGCAAACCGCCGACCGCGGAACCGACGGCCTGTCCGACATAGAGCACCGATGTATTGAGCGACACCGAAGCGGACGCGAGTGAGGGCGCGGCGCCGACCAGCCGCACCTGCTGCATCGAATTGGTGGACGCAAAGCCCAGCCCCCAGATCGCCACCGATGCTGCCATCAGCGGATAAATGCCGGCGCTGAGCGCCCAGCCGGTCACGCCCAGCAGCATCAGCACCGTGAACAGCACCGAGGTCTTCCAGGCTCCCCAGGAATCGACAATGCGGGTTGCGATCGCAATGCCGATGAAGCCGAAGATTCCGTAGCAGGCAAACACCAGCCCGATGGCGTCGGGCCCCGCCCCCGTCAGCTTCGCCAACAGCGGTCCCATGAAGGTGAACACCACGAACTGGCCGGACATCTGCAGCGTCGTGATCGACAGCAAGAGCATGATCATCCGGTTGCGCCCGACATCGGTCCAGGTCTTGAGATCGACGGGTGCGCCGACCAGACCGCGCGGCAAACGCCAGATCAGCAGCAGGAAACTCACGCAGCCCATCACGCCAATGCCGCCATAGACGGTGCGCCAGCCGTAGCGGCTGGCGACCAACGTAATCAGCGGCAGACCGATCGCGGCTGCCAGCGACCAGCCGAGAAAGATGTAGGCGATGGTGCTGCCGCGCCTTTCCACCGGCACGATCAGGGCCGCCGTCCCGGCCGCCTGCGGCGTATAGAGCGCGCCGACCGCCAGCATGATCAAACGGATGATCAGCAGGCTCGTGTAGTCGGGTGCGAAGGCGGAAGCCGCATTGGTGAGCGCGAGCACCGCAAGCGTCGCCGTCAGCAGACTGCGGCGCTCGATCCGACTGGTCAGCCACGCCGTCACCGGCGAGCCGACGCACAGCATGATCGCGCCAAAGGTGATCAGCAGACCCGCGGTGCGGATGCTGACGTCGAGACCGCCGGACAATTCGACGAGCATGCCCGCCGGCGCCAGGACGGAGCAGCCGGTGACGATATTTCCAAGCATCAATGCGGTGGGAGCGAAGCGGCGGACGAAAAAATCGGGCGGTTTCTTCATGCATGTGCATGTAGGTCGTGCGCATGGAAATGAAAGGCGCGAAACCTGCTGCGATGCTACGATTCGCCGCAAACCGATTTCTATTGCTGTCCCCGCAAATTATCGGCGCATAATAAATCTATTTCAGGTTGTATAAATTTGGGAGCTTCGCGATGCCACAGAAAAAGCAAAATCTCCGCCGCTACATTATTATGAGCAGTGAAGGCTATTTGGGCGCGTCACTCACCGCTGACAACTTCAAACCGAGCGCCAACATGGTCGCGGTTGCCCCCCCCGGAGGCCGTGACGGCTCCGCAGATGCGGGTGCTCGACTCGCTGCACGAAAACGGGCCGAAGCTCGTTGAAATGCCGCCGGAAGGCGAACTAAGTCTGCGTCTTAGCGTCCCCGGACTGAAAATCGTACCCGAGGTATTTTACCATCGCCAGTGGGAACGTTTCAAAATCCACCAGCGCCCCTCAAAGCCCGCGGCCAAGAAGGCCAAGAAGGCCGTGAAAAAGGCCGGTGGCCGCGCGATGAAGGTAGCGAAAGCGGCCGTTGCCTCTGCGAGTTTTACCGTCTCGGTAACCGACGCTTCCAGCGGCGCCGCGATAAAGGGCGCTCAGATCGTTGCGTTCACGGATTTCGCGTCGCGCCAGGGCGCGAGTGCTATGACGGGCGCAAACGGAAGCGCAATCCTGAACGGCCTCTCGCCAAGCCGAAAACTCGAACGCGTTTATGTTTACGCGCCGGCAGGCTCGTGGGGGTATTTCACGACCGGCACCACAGGCGCGCAGATATCGAAAATCAAGCTGGCGAAAATTGTCGTCACCGATCCCTCGCTGCCGCTGACCCAACTTTACGGTTCATTGCCTGCGAATGCCGGTGATGGCGTCACCGTCGGGATCGTCGATAGCGGTGTCGATGGTACGCATCCCGACCTGAAGAATGTGTCGGGCGGGCTCAATTGCGTCGGTGACGAAACCCGCGGCAATCCCGCGGCGGCCCAGAATTGGCGGCCTGCGCTGAGCGAAGGCGAACACGGTACTCATGTTGCAGGCATCGTCGGCGGCAAAGGATCGACGAGCGGTTTCCGCGGGGTAGCGCCTCGCGTCACCTTGCGAAGTTACCGTGTATTCCCAGATGCCGGTGGCGGCGCAAGTAATTTCGACATCGCCAAGGCGATCGATACGGCCGTTGCAGACAAATGCGACATCATCAATATGAGCCTCGGCGGCGGTCCGAAGGACGACCTTACACTTTTGGCGATTGACCGCGCGCTCAACGCCGGTGTCGTCGTCGTCGTGGCGGCCGGGAACGACAACCGAAAGCCTGTGTCCTTCCCCGCGGCGTTTCCGGAATGCGTTGCGGTATCCGCCATGGGGCGGGTCGGGTCGTTCCCCAAAAACGCGATCGGAACCGGCAGTATCGCTCCACCGAAGGGAAATCCGTCAATCAAGGACTTTATTGCCGATTTCAGCAATTTCGGATCCGAAATCGACACCACCGGCCCCGGGGTCGAGATCGTATCGACGCTACCTGGAACCGGTCACGGTTCGATGAGCGGAACATCGATGGCGTCGCCGGCGGTGGCGGGATTTGCGGCCTATTTGCTCGCCAAGGATCCAACTTTGAAACAAAAAGTCGGGGCCGCCCGTTCCCGGGCACTGAAGGACGTCTTATATGCGGCTTGCAAGCCTGAGAATTTCGGCCGTGACTATGAAGGGTTCGGACTCCCGACACCCTAGCCCGAAGTTTGCTCGTGTCGTCAGGAGAGACTTGAGTCAGTGCAGTGGGTTAGGGTGGGAATGATCCTGTGATTGTGTCCATGTAAGGGGATTCCCAAATCGGCGAGGATATGATTCGATTCGGGCATGTTCATCGAGATGGTGCCCAATCGAGACTCTCCGCCTGCGGTGTTGCTGCGGGAGAGTTATCGCGACGAGCAAGGCCGTTCGCAGAAGCGGACGTTGGCCAATCTCAGCAAGCTGCCGCGTGATATGATCGATACGTTGAAGGCGGTGCTGAAGGGCGGAACGGTCATCGGCACTGGTCCGCAGGAACTGGAAGTCGAGCGCTCATTGCCGCACGGCCATGTTGCGGCGGCGCTTGGAATGATCCGCAAGATTGGCCTCGACCGGTTGATTCTGGGTGCGGCGAAGGATCCGGCCTCGCGACGCTGCTGCGATCTCGTTGTCGCCATGGTGGTTGATCGGTTGATTGCGCCACGATCGAAGCTGGGCTTTGTCCGCGCGATCGATGAGGAGACGGCGGTATCGAGTCTGGGCGCGGTCTTGCACCTTGGCCGGGTCAAGGAGCGGGAGGCCTATGAGGCGCTGGATTGGCTGCTCGAACGTCAGGGCCGCGTCGAAAATGGCTTGGCGCGGCGGCATCTCGAAGACGGCGTGCTGGTCCTCTATGACGTCAGCTCATCTTACTTCGAGGGCCCGCTGCTGCCCGCTGGCGCGCTATGGCCACAGCCGGGATCACCGCAAGGACCGGCCGCAAATTGTCTATGGGCTGCTCTGCACACGCGAGGGACTGCCGATCGCCGTGGAGGTGTTCGACGGCAACACCGCGGATCCCTCAACCTTGAGCGCGCAGATCGAGAAGGTGAAGGATCGCTTCAGGATCAGTCGTCTGGTGCTGGTCGGAGATCGCGGCATGATCACCTCGGCCCGCATTCGCGACGAACTTAGGCCCGCGAATCTCGATTGGATCACCTGCCTGCGTGCACCGGCGGTGCAGGCGCTGGCCGCGGAAAATGGGCCGTTACAGCTGTCGTTGTTCGATGATCGCGATCTCGCCGAAATCAGCGCGCCGGACATGTTCCCAGGCGAACGGCTGATCGCGTGCCGCAATCACGACCTCGCCGCCGAACGGGCGCGCAAGCGTGAGGACTTGTTAGCAGTGACTGAACGCGAACTGGCCCGGATCGAAGCCAAGGTCCGGCGCAGGAACGCTCCCTTGCGTGACGCTGCCGAAATAGGTCTGGCGGTCGGCGCGGTTCTTAACAAAAGAAAGATGGCCAAGCACTTCGTCGTTACGATCCGCGATGGTCATCTCTCCTGGCATAGACGGCTCGATCAGATCGAGGCAGAGGCGCGCCTCGACGGCATCTATGTGATCCGAACCAGCATGCCTGCCGAGCATCTGAATGCCGCAGAAGCAGTTCAGGCCTACAAGGATCTCTCGCACGTCGAACGGGCATTCCGATCCCTGAAGAGCGTCGATCTGGAAATCCGGCCGATCCGTCATTGGACCGCGGACAGGGTGCGGGCTCATGTCTTCCTGTGCATGCTCGCCTACCATGTCGAGTGGCTCCTACGGGAGGCCCTAGCGCCGCTGTTGTTCCACGACACCGATCTGGCAGCAGCCAAAGCGGAGCGAACTTCTCCAGTTGCGGCCACCGCACCGTCAGACGTCGTCAAGGTCAAGAAGACAACCAGGCGATCGGCAGACGGTCAGCGCGTCATGAGCTTCGGTGACCTCATTGCGCATCTCGGAACACTCGCTCGCAACACCATGCACGTGCCCGCGCGCCCCAAGCACCGCTTTACCCTTCACTCCAAACCAACCGCCCTCCAGGAGGCGGCCTTCGATCTGCTCGGGCTCAATCCCGTTCGTGTCCAGTAACCGAGTAGCCTCGCGGACGAATGATCAAACCGCATCAGATACTTATGCGATTCATGGGTGAAAACTTCGGCCTAGCAGTTGACCCCGAATGTCCGCGGGCAGAGCAGGATCGCTGTCCATGGCTGAACGCACTGTCGTCTTCCGCGCCGACCCCAATTCGGAGTCGTCGGATAAGGTCGCCTCGCGGCTGAGGGCGGAAGGCGTCGAGATCGTGGAAGAGCAGCCGAATATGCTGCTGGTCACCGGCGCCAAGCAAACGATCAGCAAGGCGCTCGCGGAGGGGTGGAGGCTGACGGCCGAGACCAAGACCCCTCCCCCGAGCACGCGCGAAAAAGTCCTGAAGCCGCCATCCGAATAGAGCGTTTTCAAGCGAAGTGGAAATCGGAAAGAAAACGCGTCAATACAAGAATCTGGAGCTTCGGTTCTAGTTCAATCAGAACCGATCAAGCTCTAGGCTATTTCGCAGCAGCGTCGCGCGCCCCGATGGTCTGCAAGCTGTGAAGGGAGCTGCCGTGAAAGGAGCCGTGGGCTTTGCCGGCGGACAGGTCGCCAGCAGACTGTCCAGCGCGCCGGCCAGTCCTTCGCTGGAGAATGTCGCGGTATGCGCGAGCCGGTGCCCGTCCAGCGTCTGCGACGTTTCGGTGAAATTGAATTGCGGCACATCGGCCAGCGATTGAAGCGAAGCCCTGTTCATGCGCACGCCCCAGATTTCAAAGCCCTGCGCCTTGAGAGGGGGCGATTTGAAGTACAGCGAGGTCGCACCGCCGTTGGAAATCAGGACCGTTGGAAAAGCCGACGAAGTGGCTGCCGGACGCTGGAAATCGAGTTCGAACTGGTCGGTGCTGACACAGAACAGCCGCCATTGCGACAGGCGATAGGATTTATCGCCGTCGTCCTTCTGGGTGGCGACCTTGCGCACCGTGCTGCGGCCGATGTTTTCAAATATCCACGGTGTTTCCACCCGTTCGCGACGGTCGATGCCGAAGCGGATGATCTCCTCGCGGGTCAGGGCATGAATGTCCTCGAACTTCACGGTGCTTGTGAGGCTGAGCAATCCGATATCGACGCCCATCCTGACAATATAGCTCGCAACCATGCGGTCGGCGCGCTCGTGCCCGCGTTCAGTCGCGGCGGCGCGCATCTCCCGGGTCGGCGTAGCGAGGCCGCTGAAATGCACCACCACTTTCGGCGAATGGACCGCCAGCACCGCATCGGGGGCAATCTCGCGCGTGGTCGCGCCCAGCATCAGATAGGGGCACGCCGAGTTGCACGTCGCACCGCGGGTCCAGAGTTCGCCGTGGAGTTCGCGGCCGGATTGCTTCAGCTTGAGGCAGACGTCGCTGTCCTGCGCCTCGAAGCCGCACTCCCTCACCACCGTGCGCGCCACCCGGGCGGTGACGGGCTTTTCACGCAGCATGCCGCCCATCGCCAGCGCCTGGTCCAGATTGCCGCCGGGCGAGGAGAAATAGATCGGCAGGTTGCGGCCCCTGACCTTCTGGAAGAATTTCCGGAAGCGCGGCGCCGCGGCTGAATCGACCTGTCCCTCGACCGCGATCCAGCTGTCGCAGCCGCGGCCGCACGCATCCGGCGCGCCCTTGGCAACATAGAAGGTCATCGGCGCCGTCGGCGCGACGCGGGGTGCCGGCCGCGCGATAGGCACTGGCCGCGCGGTGGGCGCGGGCCGCGCCGTGGCGGGCGCCGGTTGTGCGGTGGGAACAGCCGGCACAGGTCCGCAAGCGAGGAAAAGAACTGCGGCCGGAAAAATGCGGAAGGTCATGAAGGATGGCGCGTTCAATATAATCCCGGGGGAAATCGAATAGGTTCGAAAAGGCTAACAAGCCGACGCTACCAAGTCCGTGCAACGGCAACCAGTGGCTGCATGAAATTTGTTGCATCGAGATATCGTGGCCACAGCACGTCGCGGATGTCTGGTCCGCCATCAGGATTTCCGATGTCAGCGCCGTTACCGGCCTTTTGTATCATCTCCGCGTTGGTTGCGTGGGGCAGCCGGCACGTTCGACCCAACGCCGTTGGCCGCCCATTTTCTTGATATTGCCGGATTGCAGGAGCCGAATCCCCTGCTATACCGCTGCTTCCCGCTTACCTGCGCTCGTTCGCAGGAGTGAGCTAAAGGAGACGAAAATGCCTGACAGCAGTTCCCCCGCATCTGGATTCCAATATGGCCTTGCGAATTTGAAACCGGCCGAACCCCAGATGAAAGTCGCGATCACCTTCCCCGACGGCGCGACCCGCGAACTCCCGTTAGGCATCACCGGTTTCGATATCGCCAAGGGCATCTCGCCGTCGCTGGCCAAGCGAACGGTGGCGATGGCGCTCAACGGCGTGGTCGCCGATCTCAACGATCCGATCGCGCACGATGCCAAAATCGAATTCATCAACCGCGACGATGCGCGCGCGCTGGAACTGATCCGGCATGACGCGGCGCATGTGCTGGCCGAAGCCGTGCAATCCTTGTGGCCGGGCACGCAGGTCACCATCGGCCCCGTGATCGAGAACGGTTTTTACTACGACTTCTTCCGCAACGAGCCGTTCACGCCGGAAGATTTTGCTGCGATCGAAAAGAAGATGCGCGAGATCGTCGCGCGCGACAAACCCTTCACCAAGGAGGTTTGGGATCGCGAAAAGACAAAGCAGGTGTTCCGCGACAAGGGCGAGGCCTTCAAGGTCGAACTGGTCGACGCCATTCCCGGCAACGAGCCGATCAAGATCTACTTCCAGGGCGACTGGTTCGATCTCTGCCGCGGCCCGCACATGACGTCGACCGGCAAGGTCGGCAACGCCTTCAAGCTGATGAAGGTGGCGGGCGCCTATTGGCGCGGCGACAGCAACAATCCGATGCTGACGCGCATCTACGGCACCGCGTTTGCGAAGCAGGAAGACCTCGACCTTTACCTCAAACAGATCGAGGAAGCCGAGAAGCGCGACCACCGAAAGCTCGGCCGCGAGCTCGACCTGTTCCATTTCCAGGAAGAAGGCCCGGGCGTGGTGTTCTGGCACGCCAAGGGCTGGACCATCTTCCAGGCGTTGATCGCCTATATGCGTCGGCGGCTGACCGGCGATTACAGCGAGGTCAACGCGCCGCAGATTCTCGACAAGGCGCTGTGGGAAACCTCAGGCCATTGGGAATGGTATCGCGAGAACATGTTCGCCGCGCAATCCGCCGGCGACGAGGCCGAGGACAAGCGCTGGTTTGCGTTGAAGCCGATGAACTGCCCCGGCCATGTGCAGATCTTCAAGCACGGCCTGAAGAGCTACCGCGACCTGCCCTTGCGCTTGGCGGAATTCGGCGTGGTGCATCGCTATGAGCCGTCCGGCGCGATGCATGGCCTCATGCGCGTGCGCGGCTTTACCCAAGACGACGCGCATGTGTTCTGCACCGAGGCGCAACTCGCCGACGAGTGCCTGAAGATCAACGATCTGATCCTGTCGACCTACGCCGATTTCGGCTTCGAGGGCGAACTCACGGTGAAACTGTCGACGCGGCCGGAGAAGCGCGTCGGCACCGACGAGATGTGGGACCATGCCGAGCGCGTGATGGCGACCGTGCTCTCGGAGATCGCCGCGAAGAGCCACAATCAAAGCATCAAGACCGCGATCAATCCCGGCGAAGGCGCGTTCTACGGGCCGAAGTTCGAATATGTGCTGCGGGACGCCATCGGCCGCGACTGGCAGTGCGGCACGACCCAGGTCGACTTCAACCTGCCGGAACGGTTCGGCGCGTTCTACATCGACGCCGACGGCTCGAAGAAAGCCCCGGTCATGGTGCATCGGGCGATCTGCGGCTCGATGGAGCGTTTCATCGGCATTTTGATCGAGCATTTTGCCGGCAACTTCCCGCTCTGGCTGGCGCCCGTGCAGGCCGTCGTGACGACGATCACCTCCGAAGGCGACGAATACGCCAAGGTGGTCGCCGCCGCCGCGCGACGCGCCGGGCTGCGCGTCGAGATCGACCTGCGCAACGAGAAGATCAACTACAAGGTCCGCGAGCATTCGCTGGCAAAGATCCCGGCGCTGCTGGTGGTCGGCAAGAAGGAAGCCGAAAGCCACTCGGTTTCCATCCGCCGTCTCGGCAGCGAAGGCCAGAAGGTGATGCCGACCGACGAGGCGATCGCCGCTTTGGTCGAGGAAGCGACGCCGCCGGACGTGAAGCGGGCCCGGTTGGAGACCTGATGGCCGACGAACAGGAACTGCCGGCCTATCCGATCAGGGCTTACCAGTTGATCCCGGATCCCAATCAGCCGACCGTGGTTGCGCTGGCCATCGAAACGGATCAAGGCCATAGCCTGTTTTTGGCCACGCGGGAGATTCTGGAGGATCTCGGCAAGGATCTTTTGGAGCGAGCGGCAAGGATGCCATTCAAACGGCATCAAACCTAGCCGCCGTCAGTTCTGCAATCGCATCCACCCTGCCGGATCAATCTCACTCGGCAGCGACGGTCCGGTGAGTTTAGACTCCCTCGCTTGCCAATGTCGTCCTTCCACCCGATATATCCGGGGGCGCCGCCTTGCGGCGCCCGATCAAGGAAGACCCATGCCCGACGCCATCGAACTCCTCAAAACCCGCCGCTCGATGAAACCACGCGAGATGACGGCGCCCGGTCCCTCGCCTGCCGAACTCGATACCATCCTCACCATCGGTGCCCGGGTGCCCGATCACGGCAAGCTGGCGCCCTGGCGCTTCATCGTGTTCGAAGGCGACGCCCGCGGCCGTGCCGGCGATGTCATCGCAAGGGTGTTCGCCAGAAAAAATCCGGGCGCGCCGGCCGCCGATATCGAGGTCGAGAAACACCGGCTCACCGACGCTCCGCTGGTGGTCGGCGTGGTCAGCTTTACCAAACCGCATCCAAAAGTGCCGCCGTGGGAACAGGAACTGTCGGCGGGCGCCAGCGCGATGAACATCGTTACCGCGGCGACCGCGCTCGGCTACGGCGCATGCTGGCTGACCGGCTGGTTCGTGTTCGATCGCGACGTGCTCGACGGGCTCGGATTGAAGGCGGACGAAAAGCTCGCCGGCCTGATCCATATCGGCACGCCGACCAAGCCGAGCGAAGACCGCCCGCGCCCGGCGCTGTCGGATATCGTGACGCGGTTTTGATTCAGCGCCTTACGCGGCCGCATTCGACGCCCGCGTACCAAATCCGGCCAGCAACGCTTCGATCTCGCCCGCGGGCCGTGCCGCGCTGAACAGAAAGCCCTGCACCTCGTTGCAGCCTTCGGCCCGCAGCCAGTCCAGCTGATCGACGGTCTCGACGCCCTCGGCGGTGGTGGTGATGTTCAGGCTGCGGCCAAGGCCTGAAATCGCCCTGACGATGGCGACGCAGTCGCTGCGGCGCGCAAGATCCTTCACGAACGAGCGGTCGATCTTGATCTTGTCGAACGGAAAGCTGCGCAGATAGCTCAGGCTGGAATAGCCGGTGCCGAAATCGTCCATCGAGATGCTGACGCCGAGTTCGCGGAGCTGATGCAGGATCGCGAGGTTGGCTTCGGTCTCGGCGAGGAATACCGATTCGGTGATTTCCAGTTCCAGCCGCCGCGGCGACAAGCCGGAATGCGCCAACGCCGAAATCACCGCCTGAACCAGATTGCGGCCGCGAAACTGCACCGGCGACAGGTTGACGGCGACCTTGACGTCGGCGGGCCAATTGATCGCTTCGGAGCAAGCCTGCCGCAACACCCACTCGCCGAGCGGGATGATCAGTCCGATGTCCTCGGCGACCGGAATGAACTCCGCCGGCGAGACCATGCCGTTGTCCGGATGGCGCCAGCGCAACAGCGATTCAAACCCGCTGATCCGGTCGGCTGCGATATCGACCAGCGGCTGATAGTGAAGTTCGAACTCGCCATTGGCAGAGGCCCGGCGCAGATCGCGCTCCATGTCGCGGCGCGTCTGCGCCTGCCGGTCCATCTCGCGCTCGAAGAAGCGATGGACGCCGCCGCCGTCCGACTTCGCCCGGTACAGCGCCATGTCGGCGTTGCGCATCAACTCCTCCGACGTCGCGCCGTCGCCCGGCGACAATGCGATGCCGATGCTGGCGCCGACGACGACCTCGATGCCGTCGATGTCATAGCAGGCGCTCAGCACGGCGATCAGCCGGTCGGCAAAATCGCTGGCCTCGTTCGGCGAGACGTCGGACACCAGCACGATCGCGAATTCGTCGCCGCCCAGCCGGGCCGCCAGATTATCGCCGCGAACCTCGGACCTCAGCCGCTCGGCGACCTGCTTCAACAGGCGGTCGCCGATCGGATGGCCAAAACTGTCGTTGACGTTCTTGAACAGGTCGAGATCGACGCACAGTACCGCCACCCGCTTGTTGCCGGGCTGGCTGCGTTCCAGCGCCTGGCGCAGGCGATCCTGATAGAAATCGCGGTTCGGCAGATTGGTCAGGCCGTCATGATGGGCCATGTGGGCGATCCGCGCCTCGGCCTTGCGGCGCTCGGTGATATCGACCGCGGCCACCAGATAGCCGTCGCGCCCGTCGAACACCACCCGCCGTCCGAAAGTCAACACATGGACCTCGCTGCCGTCGGCCCGGATATGCCGCCAGTCGCGGGCGGATTGATAGACTTCGCCGATCTCCCGCAGCGCCTCGCTGTGGGATGCCCATTCATCTTCCGGCCAGATCTGCTGCAGCTTCATGCCGAGGAATGTCTCGCGGCGATAGCCGTAATGTTGCACCGCCGCGTCGTTGACGCTGAGGAACTTCGTGGTCTCGGCATCGAACACCCACATCGGCATCGGGTTGTTGTCGAACAGCAGCCGGAACGAGACTTCGCGCCGCTTGATCGCCGTGACATCGGATACCGTCAGCGACAGCATGTCGCCGAAGGCGGTTGCGCCCAATTTCAGACAGCGATCATCGCTGTCGATTTCGAATTGCCCGCCACAGCCATTGCCGATGATGTCGCGCAACCGTTCGATCACCTCCGGCGATCCCAGCAGGTTTCCGCCGCTGCCGAGCCGGCGCCACAACAGCTCGGTCGAGGGCTGCTTGAGCAGCCGCGATGCGCCCTGATTGAGATGGACGATCTGGAAATCGAACGGCTGTCCGCTTGCATCGCGAATCGCCGCCAGCGACAACACCCCTTCGTCGGTTGCCGAGAAGATCGTATCCAGCAGATTATACTGCGTGTCGCGCTCGTTGACGTAAGCGCCGATCAGCGTGCCGCCCCAGCGCGAAGACGTCGGCATCGCCAGCACGTCGTAGGTCTTGACCAGCCCGTCGCGCACGCAATGGGCGGCGGCGAGATAGGGACGCCCGTTCGCAAGCGCGCTTGACGCGGCTTCGCCCAGCGCCGTCGCGCAATCCGGCGGCAGCGCGCTCAAGGGAATGTCCCAGCGATCGTCGTTGAGCCATTGCTGAACGTAACGGCCGGTGTGCGATACGCAGAGCGTTTCGTCGTGATCCCGGAGCAGCGCGATATGATCGGCCAGCCGACCTAGGCTGCCGAGCATCACGTCTTCATACCGCGGCAGTCTTTCGCCCGGGCGTAACGCGGCTAGCCATTTGCGTTGCAGGACCGGGACATCACCGAACATCACGGTATTGAATTTTCCGGACGACTTCTTCGCCGCAATCATGACTGTCCCCGCAACCCCAACGCTTATCGGATCGCATCCAATTCCGTCGGGCTTAAGGGGGTGTAAAAATTGCGCGCGCGGTACGCCAGTGCGGCGATTATGACAGTTTTTAGTCATGCGATGGTTAGTGCCCGTTAGCAACTATGACAGCGGCTGAAACGCCGAGCGATCAGCAAATCCAGATACAAATCCACGATCTCGCGGCGCGATGCGCCCGAGTCTTGCTTTTCGTTTGCCGCACCCGGAAATCAGAGGGCGCAGGGAAAGCCGGGTGCGCGCTGCACCCGCGGTCTCGTGTGCAATTTGCACAAGAAATTGCGCACACGAGCATACAGGTTCAGCGGAGAACATCCGGCCTTCCCTGCGCAATGGGTTACGGCTTATAACGCGCTCTTCCCGGTGAGCCGTGCTCTGTTGCCACCGTCGCCCGCGAGATAATTCCCGCGAACTTGACGCCAGCTTTCGGGCGCCAGAACCACACGTCTTCGCCGTCCGCGCAGTTTGCGTTCGTCTTCCGCAAGCTTCGCGTCCACCGCATCCCACCGCGCGTTCGTGACGACTCGCGATCCGCCCCTCTTATCGGGTGAGACGGGCAGATTCATGCCGCTGATTTGCCCGACGGCGAAAGCGAAATATTTTTGATTCTTGGGCTTGACAGAATTTCGGAAAATCCGAAGTGATTTGCCCGTCGGGTTGATTTGTCGCACGCGGGTCGCGAGATTGTGCTTGCGTGCGAGCCGACCCAGTCAGCGTTTCGCATTCAGCCCCGAGGCCCGATCGGAACCCGACCTAAGGACTCGCGCAACCACTCAGAAAGCAGAAAGCCACTTCTTAAGGTCATCTTCAGGATTAGGTTGGCAGCTACCGGGCCAACCAGAGCGAGACGTGCGCAACGACATCACCTAGTACGCGGGTTCGAAACTCCATTAGACTGCGCCCATGACAAGTGTTGCCGAACCCATTTTGCGGGAGAAGCTTGCGGAGCTGCAAGCCCAGGCTCGTAAGGCGTGGAGCGGACTTGAACGCGAAGCCGTCATTGAAATCGTCCGCTCCGCTGACTATGCGGCCTATATTATCCATAGCTCGTCCGGCGACGAGTCTTTGGACGAGCTGCGGCTGATCCTTAATAGTGTCGCGCCCACGCTTGCCACCTTTCTGCCCTTGATGAAAGGGGGCAAGGGACTGCCCTTTGGCCCAGCCACACCTCAAATTGCCGACTGGATCGACTCAATGCTCATCGAGTTCGGCAAGCTAGCTCGATTGCAGCGCTTTGCCGCCATGGAGCGATATGGCTTGTCACGAAGCGAAATGGTCGATGCGGCAACGATGCGGTTGGAGATGCAGGCCGGTGTGGCGGAGCTGATGGACCGGCATGCTGCGCGTTGGTTGAACGGCGAGACCATGCGCCGCGTTGGGTTTATGCAGGGTCCGCCACCATGGAAGGCCTGCTCGACGCGACTTCCAGTGTGCATGACGGATGGTTTGTCAGTTACGAGGGTCATCACGACCTCATCGAAACTTACCGTCAACGCGCGATGGTTGAAGTTCTTGGTTGCGTCGAAGCCGAAGCGTTGCCTCACGAAGCCATGATCGGTGGCAGGCCATTTGCGGAATGGCGTGCGGTTTGTGTGGCCGCGCTTGGTCGGGTGTTCAATCACGTCGCCTACGCCTCACGTCTCAGGGCGCGTTTCCCGCTCTGTCGATCCGAAACCTGCTGACGGTGCCCGTGCTACAGAGCGATGCCCGAGCTGTCTGGATCGAAGCGGGAGACCGCCCGGAACATGCGAACGATACGATCTCCCACTTGGCCCTGGATGCACAGTCCGTCGGACCCTGGCAGCTCCACCATGAGATTCCTGCTCCTTTTTATGTGGATGTTGGCGGGGGGTGGTAACTTCTTCCGTTGTTCGGCGGGCTCCTCAACCCAATCTGCGGCCTTGTCCGTACGCTGCGCCTTAGGCACACCCGCGATTGGGACAAAGTCGTTGATCAGCGCGAACTGTATTTCCGCAGAGACATCAAGAACCAATTCGACGAGCCACGCTTTCTCGTGCCGGATCATGGCATGACGCTACGCCGCAAGGATGGAAGCCATATCACCGACGCGGATGCGGCGATCCTTGATCGGGAGACCGGCTCGCTTGCCCTGGTTCAATTGAAGTGGCCGGACATATTCGGCCTGTCGCCAAAGGAGCGCGAAAGCCGGCGACTCAATCTGCTCAAGGCCAACGAATGGGTCGATCGCACCTCCGGCTGGATCGCGGACCGAAATGCCAAACAGGTTGCGAAGGCCCTAGGCATCGGAGATGGAGCTTCGGAATTACGACATCCGATACTCATGGTCATTCCGCGCTATACGGCCAAGTTCACGCTGAACGACCGTCTCGATGACCGTGCCTGTTGGGTCGCGTGGCCTGAAGTCGCTCGTATGCGGATCGAACAAAAGCAAACTGCCGATCCTCTGACTGAATTGGGGCGCGAGTTCAAGGGCGGCGGGACTTTAGCGTCGTATGATCGCCCCGAAGACATCACCTACAAACTTCGTGACCTGGATGTATGCCTGTCGGTTTTATGAGCGCGTCCGGTTTCACCGGATCGGCTCTCCTAAACCGAGCCGTGTGCGTCTCGGCCATCGGCCGGCTTCGATCCTCGCGTAATCATGTGTCCCTCGAATTACGACGACAGTGCACTCAATTGACCCGTTGCACCTTCGCAGGCATCACACGTTATGGCTCGTCGCGCCCGTAGTTCGAGCCGCACCTCTCACCAAGAACGGTTTTTCTTACCGCGCGACGACCTCGACTTCGCCGTCGACGCCGTTGACGACGTTGAAGGGCCGCTCGAACACCTTGCCCTCGTTCTTGGCGATGGCGCGGTATTCGCCTTCCGACAACACCACGCGCGGAAACGCGCCGATCGATTCCTTGATGACGTCGCCGCCCGGCGTGATCACCGACCAAGCGGTGTTCGCCAGCGCCTCGCCGCCCTTGTCGCTGACCAGTTTCAGCGTAATCACCGCGGCGCGATGGGTGACGATCACGTCGGTGAGCTTGCCGGCCTGAACGCGGATATCCGAACGCACCACGGAATTGGCGTCGCCGTAGTTGGAGACGATGTAGTAGGTCCCTTCCGGCAGCAGCGCGACATCGCCGGCCGCGACGTTGGGCACCAGCGCACCGCGCTCGGAGGTTTCGAACTGGCTGCCCTTGAAGATCGCGAACGAAATCTGGTTCTGCGGGATCTTCGACGTGCCGACACGGCCCTCGATGCGCAGTCCGCCGGCCGGCAGCACGAAGGATTCGCGGTCGGTCTCCGACTTCAGACTCACCGTGCGCACCGCGCTAACGAGGCCAAGCGCGACGTGAACGACATAGTTGCCCGGCGGCAGCACGATGTTCGGCGTCGCGCCGCGCTCCTCGCGGATCAATTTGAAGGTGCCGGTGTCGTCGGGCTTGTCGGCGAATACCCGCCACACCAACCCGCTGTTGATGACCGGCAGATCCTTGCCGTAACGCGCCGTCAGCGACAGCACCGCCTGGCCCGCGGTGGGCGCCCCCGGCGGCGGCACCACCGGCGGGACGGTGGCGATCGACGGCTGCACGATGGTCGGTTGCGTCAACGGCGCGGGCAGGCTCGGGATCGATGCCGGCCCGGAGGGCGGCGCCAGGTTCATCGCCGCACCCGACGGCGCATCCGGAACCGAGGCCGGCGGCACCGGCGGCGGGCGGTCGCTGAACATCTGGGCTGAGCCTGAGGCCGGAATCAGCAGCGCGGTCGCAAGCGCCAGCGCCGGGAAAAGCCGCCCGGCCCGCCTGTATCCACCGATACCGTTACCCCGCGAAGTCATGGCCATGCTTTTCACTGAAAACGCGGCAAATTCAAGCCTCCAGACCCGACTAAGGCAGGTCCGCCTTGGAACCGGCATCGAGACCCAAATGTTAGTCAGCCGTCGTGGTCCAGTCACATTCCCTGCCTAGGCCAGCTTTCGCTGGGCATAAACCATGCATACGGAAATGCCTGGGGGCGAATCTGGCGCGGCCACGTCGCGGCGCGTATCGTCGGCCGCAGGAGAGTTTTGGTGTTGGATAACTGGATGGGCCGCGGCCAAAAGGGCTCCGACGGCCGCGACAAGGTAGGGCTCGGCAGTATCCGCCGGCCGGTGATCGGGCTGGCGCTGGGCGGCGGCGCCGCGCGCGGGCTCGCCCATATCGGCATCGTCCGCACCCTGGTAGCCCACGGCATCATTCCCGACATCGTGGTCGGAACATCGATCGGCGCCGTGGTCGGCGGGACCTATGCCACCGGGCATCTCGACACGCTGGAGCAATGGGCGCGCAGCCTGCAGCCGCGAAACATCCTCGGCTATCTCGACATCCGCCTCAACGGCTCCGGCCTTATCGGCGGCGCCAAGCTGGCCGCCCAGCTCGAGGCGGCGATGGGACAGGCCCTGATCGAGGACCTGCCAGTGAAATTCGCCGCCGTGGCGACCGAAGTGCGCACCGGCCACGAGATCTGGCTGACCCATGGCCGCGTCGTCGATGGCCTGCGCGCCTCCTATGCGTTGCCCGGCATCTTCTCGCCGGTGCTGGTCGGCGACCGCTGGCTGGTCGACGGCGCATTGGTCAATCCGGTGCCGGTGTCGGCGGCGCGCGCCTTTGGCGCGGAAATCGTCATCGCCGCCAATCTCTCCAGCGACATCTTCGCCCATGGCACGACGATCTATTCGCACGGCCCGTCGGCCGACGTCTCAGTCGTACCGGAGCCCGAACCCGAGCTGCCGAAACGCGGCCTTGGAAAATTCTTCTCCGCCGAACGCACCATGAAGCGCGAGTTCTTCGGCAGCGGCGGCCGGCCCGGCATCTCCAGCGTCATGGTCGATGCCTTCAACATCATGCAGGACCGCATCACCCGCGCGCGGCTCGCCGGTGACCCGCCCGACCTGTTGATCTCGCCGCGGGTCGGCGAGATCGGCTGGTTCGATTTTCACCGCGCCGACGACCTGATCGCCCACGGCGTGCGGGCAGCCGAGCGTGCCATCGATTCTATCCAGGAGGCGATCCACATCCTGGCGCCGCCGTCGCCGCGCGACGCCGAAAAGGCGGTCGAAAAGACCAAGGAATAATCAGGCCGTCTTGATGTAATCGCGCAGCGCTTCCTGCTCGAGCTCGAATTCCCTGACCCGCCATTTGACGATGTCGCCGATCGAAATCAGGCCAACCACCCTGCCATCTTCGATGACCGGCAAATGCCTGAACTTGCCCTGCGTCATCATCTCCATGATGGCGGCAACCGTGTCCGACTGACGGCAGCTGACGACCTTGCGCGTCATGACGGCGCTGACCGGCTCGTCGAGCACTGCTGCACCGCGCTCGCCGAGCACGCGCACGATGTCGCGCTCCGACAGGATGCCTTCGACGCGGCCCTGGCTAATCACCAGTACCGCCCCGATCTTGCGCTCGCCCAAGGTCTTGATGGCAGCCGAGAGTTTGGCGTCCGGCTCGACGCTCAGGATCTGATGGCCTTTGGTATCGAGAATTGAACGTACCGTCATTGTCGTCTCCCTGAATCCGTTCGTGCCCTTTCAAGGGCTCGACTTTGTTCGCGAGTCTTCAATCAACAGCGCCGCGCCGGTTTCGTTTCGGGGCGCGATAGGCAAGCACGGCTGTCATGCACGGCAGCAGGCTTTGTGTTCGTCACAACATTCGAAGATGATGGATGAAATCGCCTTTCGCCGCAAGCGGCGATCAGACGCAGCAGTCAGACTTGCCAATCAGACTTGCCAATCAGACTCGGCCCGATCCGTCCCGCGACGCATGTGCAGCATGCGCTGCTGCGCGCGGCACCGGATCGAACAGCGAAAACAGCATCAGCCCGGCGAGGAATCCGCCGATATGCGCCTGCCAGGCGACGCTGGCGCCGTCGGCGCCGATCGCGATCGATCCGATCCCGAAGATGATGTTGACGCCGAACCAGACCGCCAGAAACCCCAGCACGCGCCCATTGCGCAACGCGTGCGCCAGCGAGAGCGCGGGTACTTTTGCCGCGGCGTCGGCATCGCCCCGGCTGAACGAAAGGAAGCTTCCCTGCACGAAGGCAAAGCGAATGGCGGCCGCCATGGCGCCGGACACCGATGCCGAGGCACCGATCATCGGTGCGATCGCATGTTCATGGGTGAGCAAATGCGCCAGCGCGCCGGCCGCGGCCGTCACCGCCATGAACAGGAAGAACCTGACAGCGCCGAACCGGCGCGCCAGCGCGCTGCCGAACGGCAACAACCACAACACGTTGAACCCGATATGGGTGAGATTGGCGTGCAGCAGCGAATAGGTGACGAAGGTCCAGACCTTGGCGCCGGCGCCGCCGGGAAAGGTGATGTCGAGCAGCGTCGAATCGTAGCGCTTCGGGATGAAACCGAAGACGTCAATGGTCCAGTTCTCGAGTTCCGGCGGCAGCAACACCCGCAGGTGAACGACCGCGAGCAGCGCGACATAGGCGGTCAGCGCACCCGGCAGGGTCAGGATCGGCTCGCGCGGGGTGTCCGGCGGCAATTCTGGCGGAGATTCGAATTGGGATTCCAAGGGGTCCAGGACCTCAGACGGATGGCTCGGCGAGCAATGGACTGAGATAGGCGGCTTTACCCGCACTGTGCAAGTGCACAAATCGCAACGAAAAAGGGAGGGCTCTGAGAAAGCCCTCCCTGATGTGCCGATCTTGTCGCGCCCCAAAGGGAACGGGGACACATCCCCACCCCTCCCCGCGCGATGACCAAACTGTTTGACGCCACCTGTGTACCAACCGCGCCGGTAACCTGGAGATAAGCCGGCGCGACCTGATGCGTTCCACCCTACTCACGGCAGACGGTAATCACCAAGCTCATAGTTAACTTAACGTTAACAACGCAAAGCCGCCCCAAAACGCGGCTGCGGCATGGACGCTGCAAAGCCTGTCCTGCACAACAACCAAGGCAAGGCGCGTGCGCGAAAGCGGGACAGATGTGTCCCGCCGAGGCAGGCACGGGGCAAGGATTAGGTATGAAACATCCGTCAAGCCGCGAGTTTTTCGCCTATTGGGACGCGAAACGCAGCAATGCGCGCGCACCGGACCGCAGCGAGATCGAGCCCGGCGCGGTACGCGACCTGCTCGGCGATATCTTCGTGCTCTCCTACGATAACGACGCCGGCTATCCCTTTCGGGTGGCCGGAACCCGTGTCTGCGCCCTGCTCGGCCGCGATCTGAAGGATCAAAGCTTCTCCGGCCTGTTTGCGGACGACGGCCGGCGCGAGATCGAAGACATCATCACCTGCGTTGCCGAGGAAATGCTGGCCGCCGTCGCCGGCATCACCGCCACCTCCGAAGATGGCCGCCCGGCCCATCTGGAACTGCTGCTGCTGCCGTTCAACAACCGCGCGCATGCGCCGATCAGCCTGACCGGATCGCTGGCGCCGTTCGAAGGCGATCTGGGTAAATTGCGGGATTTCAGGCTGACTTCGTGGCGCTATCTGCACCGGCCGGAAAAACTGGTTCCCCGTGCCCTGCGCAAGCTCGCGATCGCCCGTGGCTTCATGGTGTATGAAGGGCTGAGCTAGCGCCGCGAGCGCCGGTTCACGTCAACGCGACAACAGATTGGTCTTTGCCAGGTCCAAGACCTCGTCGCCGCGGCCGCTCATCACGGCTTTGAGCACCCACAGGCTGAAGCCCTTGATCTGTTCCACGGTGATCGTCGGCGGCATGGACAGTTCCTGCGTCGCTGTGACGACGTCGAGGACCGCCGGGCCGTCGTGGGAGAATACGTCGCGGATCGCAGATGGCAGGTCTCCTGGATCGTCGACCCGCACGGCGTGAATACCCATTGCGCGGGCCATGGCCGCGAAATCGGGATTTTGCAATTCAACACCGGACTCGATAAATCCCGCGGCTTTCATCTCCAGCGCCACAAAACCCAGTACGCCATTGTTGAAGATCACGACCTTCACGGGCAACTTCATCTGCGTCAGCGTGATCAGGTCGCCCATCAACATGGCGAATCCGCCATCGCCCGACATCGAAATGACCTGCCGCCCCGGCTGCGAGGCCTGAACGCCCATCGAATGGGCCATGGCGTTGGCCATCGAGCCGTGAACCCATGATCCGACCAGGCGACGCCGCCCATTCATGACAAGATAACGCGCCGCCCAGATGGTTGGCGTGCCGACGTCGGCAGTGAAGACCGCGTCTTCGGACGCGAGCTCACTCAACAGGCGCGCCAGATATTGCGGGTGGATCGGCTTTTGGCCGGGCGTGCCGCGGGCAAGTTCGTCCAGTCCTGCGCGGGCCTTCTTGTAGTGGCTCAGGCTGTCGTCGAGATGTTTGGTGTCGGTCTTTGCCGACAATCTCGGCAGCAGCGCGTCGATCGAGGCGCCAACGTCACCCACAATGCCGAGATCGAGCTTGCACCGGCGGCCCAGATTCTCGGGCCGGATATCAATCTGGGCAATTTTCGCGTCGGCCGGCAGAAACTGCTTGTAGGGAAAGTCCGTCCCCAGCATGAGCAACACGTCGCAGGCGTGCATCGCTGCGTAGCCGGACGAGAAGCCGATAAACCCGGTCATGCCGACATCGTAGGGGTTATCGAACTCGACGTGCTCCTTGCCGCCAAGCGCATGCACCATCGGGCTCTTGAGCGTCTCGGCAAGCCGCATCAGGCGATCATGGGCGCCCGCACAGCCGCGGCCGCAGAACAGCGTGATACGCCTGGCACTGTTCAAGAGTTCGGCCAACGCGGTCAACTCCGGTTCGGCAGGCCGAACGACGGGCGCGACCGGCAGCAGTCCGGCATTTGGTGAAATGCCACGCTTGGGCGCCGGCCGCAGTGCGACGTCGCCGGGGATGACGAGAACCGCGACGCCACGCCGCCCGACAGCGGCACGAATAGCGTTCTCCAGAACGTATGGGAGCTGCGCTGTATCGGAGACCAGTTCGCAGTAGTGACTGCATTCCCGAAACAATTCCTGCGGATGGGTCTCCTGGAAGTAGCCGCCCCCGATTTCACCGGAAGGAATCTGCGCGGCGATCGCCAGCACCGGGGTGCGGCTGCGGTGAGCGTCGAACAATCCGTTGATGAGGTGAAGATTACCCGGACCGCACGAACCCGCACATACCGCGAGTTGGCCCGTGATCTGGGCTTCGCCGGCGGCTGCGAAGGCGGCCACCTCTTCATGGCGGACGTGGATCCAGTCGATCGTTTTCCGTTTGCGCAACGCGTCGGTCAGACCGTTCAGACTGTCACCGACCACGCCAAAGACGCGTTTGACCCCCGCCTGGACCAGCGTTTCCGCGATGAGGTCGGCGACATTTTCGATCCGCATGATTGCCCATCCATTTTTCCGCGCCTCGGAGATAACGCGACTGATCCGATTGGCCAGGACGGTCCATGATGTGCGGCGCGATACAATCGCGCAAGTCCGTAGCCCGATCACAGATTTGTGCGGCAAGAACGATCGCGACGTTGCGCGGAGATCCGAAATCGAGCGCCGTCAGCGTCCGCTGAACCGCGCCGCACGTTTCTCGAGAAAGGCATTGCGGCCTTCGAGCGCATCCGCAGTCCGGCGTATTTCAGCCTGCGTCTCGATTTCGCGACGGAACTGTTCGGCATAGCCTGAATGTTCACTCGCTTCGATCAGGTGCCGCGTCGCCACCAGCGCCCGCGTCGGACCGCTCGCGAGCCTGCGCGCCAGCGCGAGCGCGCCGTCGAGCAGCGCGGCATCGTCGAACACGTCCCGCACCAATCCCCACTCCCTGGCGCGATCGGCCGAGAGCGGCTCGTTCGTCAGCATCAGTTCGAGCGCGCGCTGCCGCCCCACCAGGCGCGGCAACAGCCAGGTCGAACCGAGATCGGGCACTAGCGCGATGCGGCTGAACACCTGGATGAAAGTCGCCGAACGCGCCGCGACGATCATGTCGCCCGCCATCGCGAGGCTGAAGCCGCCGCCGGCGGCAACGCCGTTGACGGCGACCACGACCGGCACCCGGCATTCCCGCAACGCCTGAAACGCCGGCCAGTAATAGCGCATCACGCCGGCGACGATGTCGCCGCCGAGGATGGCCGCGGCCTTGAGATTCTGGCCGGAGCAAAAGCCGCGGCCGGCGCCGGTCAGTACCAGCGCGCGAATTTCGGGATCGCCGGTCATCTCGCCGATGGCGGCAGCGAGATCGCCGAGCAGATCGGGGGTCATCGCGTTCAGGCTACTGGGCTCATCCAGCGTCAACACGCCGACGCTATCGTCACGCTCCCGCTTAACTCCCGGCATTTTGTCTCTCCCTGTTCTTGTTATTGACCGGTGCGATCACTGCCCCGCCGTCAGCGGCTTCAAGGGCTCGCCATTCGGCGCGAACGCTTCGACCTTGTCAGAGATCGTGAACGACATCAGGTCGCGGCCGACGATCAGCGGCCCCTTGTAGGTGGTCTGCGTCCGCGCGATCAGCGTCTCCTCCGGCACATCCTGCACCGGCTTCACCGCGGCAAACACGATGTGGGAATACACCGCGAGCTTCGGCTTCGCGCTGGCAAAGATTTTTCCGGCCGCTTCGGGCGAGGTGTGATGATCTTCGATGGCACGGTAGTTCGGATAGTCTTTCAAGAGAGCCGGGTCGATCACGGCGACCTCGTGGATCAGGAGATCGGCGCCTTCGGCCGCCTTCTCGACCCGCGCATCGGGCTTGGTGTCGCCGGACAACACGAGCTTCTTGCCGTCGTACTCGACGACATAGCCAAAAGACGGCTTGATCTTCTCGCCGTGATTGACCTCGATCGCGCTGACCTTGACGCCGTTACGCTCATAGACGGGCCCAGGCTCGATATCCTTCGCAGCGAACGCGACGCCTTCAGGCGGATAATTCTCGTCGTCGATCCGGATGCGAATGTCCTCGGAGAACGCCTTGGTGAGATTTTCCGTCATCGCCAACGTCCCCTTCGGCCCAAAAATCACCATCGGCGATTTGCGCGAGCCGTAGGGTGTACCTAACCAGCCGGTCAGCCACATGTCCGGCAGGCCCACGACATGGTCCGAATGCAGATGCGTGATGAAATGCGCCGTGATCGAGCCAAGCGGAATCTTCTTCTGAAACAGCCGAATGGTCGAACCGCGGCCGAGATCGAAGATCAGCCGCTCGGATCCTGCTTCAACCAGCGTGGAGGCACTGAAACTGCCAAGCCGCGGCGTCGGCGTGCCCGTCCCGAGCAGGGTCACCCTCATCTCGCCAGCTCTGACCTCACCGGCGAAGACTGAAGCGGCGAGCGACAGCACAAGGCCCAGCTTGAACCGCATCGAACATTTCCTCCGGCCCGCCAGCATTCGTTGATCGAGCTGTTTGGACGCGCGCGAAACTTAGGGGAACTGAGCCGGGATGCCAATGTCAACGCCGGCGCGGTTTCGGCGCCGACTCCGGTTGACACGGAGGCCGCAGTCGCACCTCGCGCGGCAATTTTGCGCGCGACCTCTGTCCCCTCCTGCCCACACTTGATGCAACCGGTGCAACCCGCGCTAACCTCTCATTAACCCTGTCGGCCGTAGGGTCAAACGACGCCGAAAGACCGGCTGTCGGGTGGCGAAGATGTCGTTTGCGCAGAAAAAATCCAGTCTTCCGGCAGCCCAGGAGCGACGCCGCTTCCAGCGGGTGAAGGTCCACCTGCTCGGCCGCTACATGCTGCCGGACCGGCGCGAATTTCCCTGCCAGATTATCAACATGTCGCCGGGGGGCCTCGCCCTGCTGGCGCCCGGCATCGGCAATGTCGGCGACCGCGTGATCGCCTATCTCGACCATATCGGCCGGGTCGAGGGCAAGATCACCCGCATCATCGACAACGGTTTTGCCATGACCGTCGTCTCCACCGCGCGCAAGCGCGACAAGCTGGCCGCCCAGCTCACCTGGCTTGCCAACCGCGACATCCTCAATTTGCCGGAAGACCGCCGCCACGACCGTATCGTGCCGCGCAACCCGATCGCGCTGCTCACGCTCGAAGACGGCAGCCGGATGACCTGCCGCATCATCGACCTGTCGGCGTCGGGTGCTGCGATTGCCGCGGAAAACCGCCCGCCGCTGAAATCGCTGGTGATGCTCGGCAAGGTCCAGTCGCGCGTGGTGCGAAACCTCGAGGAAGGTTTTGCGCTCGAATTCATCCACGAGCAGAGCGCGGACACGATCGAGGAAGCGGTTACCAACAAGTAGAGTTGGCTTTCGTTTTTGACGCGCTTTCTACCGCAGATAAGTCGACGTAATCTGCGTAAACTTGATTGCTATGCGAACCGGGATCCACTTCGCTGGAAAACGCTATGCCGTTCATTCGCCCCGCGTGGCCGGTTTCGACAAATAGTCCTGCGATTGCGCCTCGCTCTTCAGCGGCGTGACTTTGTCCGGGTCGATCCGCACCATCAGATAGTCGATGTGATCCTCGATCCTGGTGAACCAGTGACCGGTGCCGGCCGGAATGACGACGACGTCCCCGGCCTTGATCTTGTAGGCGATGCCGTCGCGAACCTCGGATCCGTTGTTTCCCGGACCGTTGAATTCGATGACGGTGCGCATGGTCGCCGGCCGCCGCTGCCGGTTGACGATATCGGGGCCCAGCACCAGCGTCGCAGCCCCCGACAGCACATGATAGACCTCGCTGATCTGGTCATGTTCGGCGACTGAATCGGGATTTGGCTTGTCGAGCTTGCCGCGATGAACCATGCCGATGCCGATATTGGCCTTGCCGATATCGATGTCCCGCACCTGCTGGTCGAGCAGCTTCTCGGCGAGCGCCTTCTTCGTATAGGCCTCGAGTTCGCTGACCGGGATGTAGGTGCCGGGGCACATCGGGCAGGTCGGCTGCGGATCGGTCGGGTTGATCCTGGCTTGCGGCTGGGCTTGCGCCTGGGCCCCGATCAGCAAGGACAACAGCGTCGACAAAACCCAAACGAGCCGTTTCATGAAGACCTCCCTGTTTTTCCGGCATGCATGCACGGCCTTTCGGCTTTGCCAAGCGCGCCGTTGTCAGCCCGAATTCGCATGAACGGAGACAGCGTTACCGCGCCGTAAATCGCAGCGCCGCCGCGACCGCCGATTTTCGGGCGTGCGAGGCTGCGTCCGCGTTTTCCGCAGCCAGCTTTGACGCATTCGACCGCAACCGCGTGCGGTTAATGGCGGGAACGTTTGCGGCGACAACGCGCAGCATAGCGGCGCTTTCCGCGTTAATAGGTAAAATTTGAATCAATTGCAGTTGCTTCAAATTTTAGTCGAGTTTTATTCAAGTATAGATCGAATTATCCGCATCTTTTACTTGTATTCACGTCAAATGTACTTGGCTTACTTAGCGGCGGCGCAAAGCCTTTGTGCGAAACATGGTCCCAACAAGAAACGGGGGCCACAATGTTGTTCAGGGGACAGGGGAAGGGACTGGCGGTCGTCGCCGTCCTGCTGGGAATGAGTGTTTCAATGAGTGTCTCGGCGAAAGCCGGCGACGCACTCTATGCCAGCCTTGGCGAGACCACACGTTCGCCGATCGGCTGGGTCGAATTCTGCGCCGAGAATCCCGGCGAGTGCCGCGGCGGTGCATCACAGCCGCGCGACATCGTGATGTCGCAGACGGCATGGCGGGATCTGCTGCGGGTCAACAAATGGGTCAACGAAACCGTCAAGCCGATCACCGACATGGATCATTGGGGCGTGATCGAGAAATGGTCGTTGCCGACGGATGGCTACGGCGACTGCGAGGACTACGTGCTGCTGAAGCGCAAGATGCTGATCGACGCCGGCTGGCCGCGCGAAGCGCTGCTGATCACGGTGGTGCGCGACAAGAAGGGCGAAGGCCACGCGGTGCTGACCGTGAAAACCGACAAGGGCGAGTTTGTCCTCGACAACCAGAACGAAAGCGTCGTGGCCTGGACCGAGACCGGCTACCGCTTCGTCAAGCGTCAGTCGCAGAGCGATCCAAACGTGTGGGTCTCGCTCGGTGACAACCGTCCGGCGGTCTCCACCGCCAGCTCCCGCTAACGCAAGGAATTACGAACCCGCGACCCGGTCACATCCCCACCCCTCCCCGTCCCAGACCGGTTCGCGCGCGGCCAGCCTTCCCCCAAAGGCTGGCCGCAACTTTTTGATTCGGCCTGAAAACGCTGAAATCCTTATAAATCAAAGGGCTTTAGCGGTCCCCTCAACGACGTCTCGCGACGCCTCGAGACGGAACGACTCGGCAACACGACGTGTCAAGTCGGGGAAAATCTGGGGAATTTGTTCTACGGATGTTCACCCATGAACATCTGGTTCACCTCCGACCACCACTTCGGTCATAAGCGGATCATCGAGCTCGCCCAACGGCCGTTCACCTCCGTCGAGGAGATGGACGAGATGATGATCTGGTACTGGAACGATCGCGTAAAGCCTGGCGACATGGTCTACCACGTCGGCGACTTCGCCTTCGCCGACCATGACCCGTATCTGGACCGGCTCAATGGCGTGAAGCGCCTGATCCTCGGCAACCGCGACCATTCGAACCGCTGGAAGACGGGCTTCTCGAAGCGCTCGAGTACGGTAGACAGCCTTCTGCACATCGCCCTACCGGACGCCTGTCACTTTGCCGTGCGGGTCTGGAACCGAGCGCACCACGGCACCATCCACCTCGTCCATAGGCACGACAACCTCCGCGGGGACTCGCAAAGCTGCGAGCTCGGCGTCGATTGCTGGAATTTCGCACCGGCCGGCATCGAGGAGATTAAGGCACCGTGGCTGGGCCGGGAGCGACTCAACGTCCGAATGGCGAAATCAAACTCAGCTGCTGCGCGCCAGCGCGCGCCTCCCGCGCGCTGATCAAACCCCGCGTTCGGTCGACCGTGGGCTCTGCGATTGCGGCTGCTCGAAGGATCCAGCTGCAATCAAAGTCTCACGATCAACGGGCAGCGAGAATTGCGGACGGGTTTTGATCCTGCCTTTTCCCGACCGCCGGCGAGGCCACTTCCGCCTGCCGTTCCGATAAACGACAGCAGCGCGCTCGGTCGCTCAATCCCGAGTCAGAAAGTCGGTTCTGACCATAGGACACCGGCAATATCGTAGGCTCTCCGCCTGGCCGAACGGACAATGAAGCCGCATGTCAGGACCTCCGGCCTTGCGCGCAGTATCACGATCGGCGCGCGATAAACCGAGGCAACTCATCCCCCGTTCGGACAGGTCCGACCCCTGTTCGGAGGACCGCTTGAGCGCACGTCACGCGCTGCCCGGATAAAGCGATTGGAAATCGTGGTCCCAGACCGTGTCCCCTCCTCGGGAGGGGAGGACGACGGAGGGGGAGCTATGCCTTCAGCGTTTTCCGACGCTCCGCGTGGAGCGAACCGTATGAAAGTGTCGCCAATGCCCACGAAATTCCTTGAAGCGCTGATTGGCGGGGGCGAAACCCCAAATCGAAATGGCTGCACGGCTGCCACGCCGCGCATTCCGACAATGTCTCCGCCACGCCGATTTGGGTTAATTTAACTCCATTGACGCGAGTCCTGCACTTCAGCCAACAGAGCCCCCAAGGCAGAAGCGCGCGACGGCCCGATAACCCGATAACGGATCACCCGGCCCCACCACCCGGCTTGAGACGGTCGCTGGCGTGGTTTGGTCTGCGGGCTGTCATGTGCCGGTCGATCGGCGCCTGCGCATGGGCGAGTCCGCGTGGCCGGGCAGCCGCACGAAAAAGCCGCCGCTGGGTTGGAGATCAGCGGCGGCTTCTATTCGCGTCAGTGAGCACCAGAAGGTCGCAGTGATCGTGGCGAGTTGGGGTTAATAAACCTGCAACGCTGCTGGGCATAAGATGTAGCCTACTCGCTGCCGGGCGCCGAAATGACTGAATACGTCATCAAGGAAATTGGCCGTCATCAGTGGCTCGTGTTTGCCGATCGGCAAAGCATTGCTTTCTGCGCCGATGAAGACGAGGCGGTGAAAGTGATGACCGAACATAGTGCCCGTTGCCGACAATCAGGTGACTCAACGGGTAATTGGCCAGAAGAACACCCGGCGGCTCCGTAACGCGCTGGGCGCGGGACCGAAGCCCCGCCGTCGTGTTCCACATCCCTGTGGCATAGCTGTTGCAATTATGGCTGGGACTTGCCAGGGACCCAGTTTGAGACAGGGCACCGCCGGGACAAAGCATTTCGAGCCCGGCGGCGTATCTTTTAAGGACTGCCGGCACAGCCGCCCTAGCGTGGCCCGCCAGCCGCTGCCGGTTGTGCTTCCTCATCGATCGGCGCCAACGCATGGGCGAGTCTGTGCCGCTGTCACCAACATGCACTTCATCCATAACTACGCTCTTTGAGCAAGCGCGCATGGGCACAGGCTCACAACGCAGAAACCCGCCGGGGGTTGAGGTCGGCGGGTCTCCGTATTCTCGCGGGGGGTTGGGGACTATCCGCGATTGAGCCAATCCGTAGCAATCCGTGATTAACAATTTATTAGGATTGCACCTTGTTGCCCCCCGATTCGAACGACCACGGGGCCCTCTGCGTCAGGTCCGGCTCGGCGAGGAGTGTTTGGCGACAAGGATCATCTTGAAAGTCTTCGCGAGCGAGGATGCAAGCTGCAATTGCGGCGCGCCGTTGGTGTCGAAAGCGCAGCGCGCGGCGGAGGCAATTGCCGCCGGCCCCCGCAAGGCGGATAGGGCGATTGCCCGCGAGATCGGCGCAAGTCCAACAACCGTTGGTGAAGCCAGATCGATCCCAACTGTCCACCGCTGGACAGTTGGAACCCCGCGTCGGCATCGACGGCAAGCAGCGCCGGATGCGCCCTGGTCCGTTAGCCGATTCTCAAATTTTCCGCGGACGTCTTGCCCCGGTTTTCCTTCTCTTCGTAACTGACCTTTGCACCCTCAGCCAGCGAACTGAAGCCGGCTTTCTCCACCGCGGAAATGTGCACGAACACGTCCTTGCCGCCGCTGTCCGGCTGAATAAAACCATACCCTTTGGTTGGATTGAACCACTTCACTGTACCTATCGCCACGCCAGCTCTCCCGTTGTCGCAAGTCCAGTAATTTAGGTTGATAGCGAGGCACACCGCAAGAAAAACCCGCCGGGGGAGCCGGCGGGCTGATAAGGCCACGAAACCATTTTCCAAGACCGCGAAGCCGGCCGGAAACAAACCCGGCCTAGCCTCTCCCCCATTAGACCAAAGGGGATTCGGTCATGTGGGCGATTTTGATCAACCTGATTTACCAGCTGTCTTGTGAGACCCATCTCGCTCAGATCCAGCAGGTGATCCAATAGGCCGGAAACAGCGCGCAAGCGCTGGTGCGGGCTCTCAACGCGAGGGCCAGGGTGTTCGTCGTCTCCGGAAATACTTGGAATGGCTGAATCGCGGCAGGCGCACCGATCGGGTGGCCTACGTGCTCGACGAATGGGACCTACCCGTCCCCCTTCCCGGCGCCGAATGGGCACGGGATTCCAAATTCAATGCCGTCGAGGAGTTGCAGGCCAACCCCGCTCTCGAGGATACATTTCGAGACGCCATCGCAAAAGGCGTTGCCGTCGTAACGGTTAAATCGACAACGATTTGAGACAACGCCGACCAGCCACCATACTCGGCTGAGCGGCGTTGTGCTGTTTAGAAGTTGCTGGCAGCTTTTGCTGAGAACACCGTCAGCTTCAGGACGGGACAATCATCGTAAGGCGACGTAATTCTACGGGGTTTTTGCGGGTTGGGTGCTGGATAACCCGAAAGAGTTATGTTTCGCACTCACCTATGGTTGTTAGGATGAATTGCCTACACGTGATTATTGCGATTATGACAGCTGCATTACTTGCGTTCGATCGTTGCGGAAAAAGAACTTTGTTCAAGCATCATGGGGTCGATCGGCGACCCGAGGTGCGAGACTCGAGAACTCAGACGACACATGGTGTGCAAATGGCGCCGCGCCGCATGTAAGCGGCGGTTATTGTCGATGTCGCCCCGGAGCTAACGCATTCGACATATCGCAAGTCGGCGCGATGGGAGTCGCAGGACATCAAAAGCCCGCGACAGGCAGGAAAGGTAGGCGCGTGATGCGCAAAGTGATTATCACAGCTGCGATGACCTTGACGTTCGCTCTCTTTTGCTCGGCTGTCTGGCCGACAGCAGAACCCGATGTCGAGCACTTCGGAGACAGTGTTTACGAGACCATCTGGATATGGCGAATTCCGGCTTATGCGAATAATCTGTCTTGGCGCGTTCGCTGGAGCTGGAGCGATCCATTGCGAGCGCAAGCGAGATGTTGCCGGGCATTGCCGACCGGTTCGGTGCCGCGCGAGAATCCGCCGATGCTGCTGTCGACTCGCGATATACGAATATAGATGCGCTTGCTGATGGGTTTGCTCGGCTCCGACGCGCGCCCGCAACCAGCCGCGCCTCCGACAGCCAAGTTCGACCGTCATTTGATTCAAATCTGGATTGCAATTGACGTTACTTTTTATCCTTAACCAGAAACCCGTTCTTTGATTTACATCTGCACGATGCGGTTTACCTTGTCTTCGCGAACAAAGCGAACGCAGGGAAAACAACAAAATGCGCCGGTTAAGCCTCAACCTCTCGCTGGTTTTTCTTCTGGCTGCACCGGGCTTCAGCGTCGCTGCAGATGATTCCAAAACGGGCCAACCGGGTTCCGCAATTGCAATGGACCACATCGGATGTTCCCTGCGCCCGAAAGCTGAGGAACCATCCGATCCATCGTCGACCTCGGCAATCCCTCATACCGAAAAATTCGTCGCTCGGGAACATTTCAAGGAAGACTTCTCGTCAAGCGCTGCCATCAAGATTTCATGGCTCGGTGCGACATTCGTGCGCCGGTTCATGGGCAAGGTCGAGGACGATACAGGCGACGCATCGTTTCAAACCTACGTCCTCAACGCATCCTCAAGCGACAGGGATATCTTGGCGAAATTGGGCCAAGGCCACGAGAGCAGCCTCGTCGATGTCTGGTGCCTGTTGAGGCAGCAGCCCAATGGGAACAGCGGCGCGCTGCAAACCAATTCCACCCCGAACATCTTTTTTGTCCGTGATGTTGCGGGTGAGCTTGGCGTCGTTGACGCGATCTGGGGAGGCGCGGGGTGGGAGATTGGCGCGAGCCCGGTGGGCGACAAACCAAGATGGTCGTCCGGAACGCGGGTGTTCTCGCGCTGAAGCTAGAAGCCACCGCCCGCAAACTTCCACAGGGGCCCGGCCGCGACGAACTACTCCGAGACATCGCGAGATTCCGTGCGAAGTTAGCTTTGCAGGCCCGCGGCTTTAACGGCAACCAAGGCGAATGGCTGAAGGCGAAAGGAAAATGAACGAACTAGAGCCCGAAACGGCGTCTCGGCAGTGGCTTTGGTTCGGCGCCGCGCTATTGGCGATGACCATTATCGCTTTGGTTACCGCCAATTTCCCGCTCTAAGCCATGCCCCGTGTGCTCGGATCTACCCGCCCGGCAGCCCCGCAGACACGGCTGCGCAATCCGCGAGGTTTAGGCATTCGCACCCTTCTCGTTACAATCTCTCGGTTAGGGGCCGCCAGGTTCGCTAGGGCCGAAGATCATATAGAGCAGGATCACGGCCACGAGGACTGTCCAGCCGATTGACGTGGCGAGAGCCCATACTTGCGTCGGCATCGGACGGCCTCTCCAAGCAAACGAAGAGACCGCTGGCGCTGGACAGCGGCCTCTTGGACCCGCCTCAAAATGTCTTCGAGATAAAAGCCCTTACCCCGGGTCCGCCATAATCAAACACCGGACTCGCCACCCTGTGAAGTCAAAAACGGTTCGAAGACCAATGGAACAATTGTGACGTTGCGAGAGCGACACACCTAACAAGCCAGGCCCAGCTCTGGTGGAGAGCGGAGGCCCTTGCGACATTTTCGGTTCAACACTTACGCGCCGGTTCGGTCCATCACCGGCGACGAGAAAAATGGCAGCGACTATCGACGTGAGGTACGGCGTCATCGTTGACGTCGAAGCATCCCGCGCCATTCGCCAGGCCGAGGTCGGCGCAGCAAGGACCATGATCGACCGGAAAGAGCGCTTCGGTCTCAAGCCGGAGCGACTCGCGGCCGATACTGCCTATGGGCCTGCTTCGATGCCGAACTGGCTGGTCGAGGAGAAGAGCATCGCGCCACAATTTCGATCTGCTTTCGTCGTTCACGCCGATCGAAATCACCTAACCTCGCAAGCGTTGCAGGCGAAAGGATGCAGGGCCCGCCGAAATCACGGCCGCGGCCTTGGGCATCTTTGCCAATCACGGCTTCGCTGTGGCCAAACTCGACGACATCGCGCGCAAGGCCGGCGTCGTCAAAGGCTCGATCTACCTCTATTTTTGTTCCGCGCGGTGGTTCGCTCGGCGGTGGTCCCCAATATGGAGACCGTCCGAAGCGCGGCCGAAGCCTTCGATGGTCCCATGGACGAGCTTGTGCCTCGTCTTCTGTCGAGAGCGGCGGCCGTGCTGAGCCGCCCCACCATCATCAGGGTGGCGCGCATGGTCATCGGCGAGTCATAGGCAGCTCGGCATGTTCCTTGAAGGGGCTGTCTGATCCGACAGGTCGCGTTAGGACGACGCCGGGCTTCGACATCGTCGCCGCGACGACGGAGTCTTCGCGGCACTTGGTGGAAAAAATTACTCTTCGCGCCCCAGTCTTCCAACGCCGCTTTCATCGATGGCGCCGCTATCGCCGGATCGTAGAAGCCCAGGGACGTCTGGAAGGTCTTAAGTTTCTGGCCATCGATCCCCTCGACGGACCTGTCGAACCTTGGGAAGTTCGACGCGAAGGAACCGCACCACGTTTCGGCCGTTCGATTCGTATCAGATTCAGGATGTTGAGGAGCCGCCGTGCGCATACTCGTCGTCGAGGACGACCCCCTTATCCGCGAATTGGTCGTCGAAGCGCTGCGGGAGGAAGGCTACGACGTGATCCACGCGAAGAACGGCGAAGATGCCCTGGCATGGTGCGGGCGGCAGGCCGCCGACGTGCTGGTTACCGACATCCAGCTACCCGGAAAGATCGACGGGTGGCAGGTCGCCGAACGCTGTCGCGAGCATGATCCCGGACTGCCGGTGATTTACGTGACCGGTTTCTCAGCGGTCCAGGCCCGGCCTGTCGCGGGCAGTCTGTCCTTGCAGAAGCCCTATCATCCAGAGGATCTCGTCAAGGCCGTGAAAGGGATGAGAAGGAAAAGTCGGGCCGCGCGGCATTGATATCGTCGGGCGGTTCTACCGACGGCGTGTGCGGGCACGTCCGCGCTTTCTGGAGCTCGCTCCGACCGCCGCGGTTGGTGTTCGAGAGAATTGGACGGAGGAAGAATGGCTACCAACAAACCGATTGGAGACAATGCCCGGAGAGGCGCTGTCCGGAAGCGCACCCAACTTCGCAGCAAGACCATGAGCGAAAGCACCTGGACCAAGCGCGACAAGAACACCGGTAGATTTCATGGATCAGAAGAAGGCGCCGGCGAACAAGAGGCGTCCGCCGCGAGAAGAAGGCGGGCTGACCGGCAAGGGATAGCGGCTGCGGAAAGGTCCGCAGCGAACCGCGAGTGCGCATGACGAACCTATTGACGATTCCGACATGGGCTGACGAACAGTACATTCACGCCGTGATCGAGACCCCGCGCGGTAGTAGCTGCAAGTTGGACTTCGATCCGGCGCTGCGCGTGTTCACGCTTGCCAAGCCCTTGATGACCGGCCTCACCTATCCGTACGACTGGGGCTTCATTCCGTCGACCAGGGCGGAAGACGGCGACCCACTCGACGTTCTGGTCATCCACGATGCGAAGACCTATCCCGGCGTGGTCCTTCGATGCAAACCCGTCGGGATCCTTGAGGTCCAGCAGAAGTCCAAGGGCAAGAAGGAGAGGAACGACCGTGTGTTCGCGGTTCCCGACCGCTCCCCTCTTGAGACCGATTTGCAGGATATCCGCCACCTTCCGTCCCGGGCACGCGAGGAGTTGGAACAGTTCTTCCGGACCACGAACGCGCTCGAGGACAAGAAGCTGGAATTCCTTGGGTGGCGTGGTCCCGCGCGCGCCATAAAAGCCATCAAGCGGCTGTCTCGGCAGTAAATCTGAAACACGATCCCCGGAAGGACAGGATGCCGAAGGCCGACGCACAGCAAGTAGTCAAGTTGCTTCGGGAATATGCCCAACGGACCGCGCTGCGCGGCGGCAATCCGTATCGAGCCAAGGCCTACTCCCGGGCAGCCGACAGCCTCACGGCACTCGCCGAACCCCTCAATAGCCTGATCGAGGACGAGCGGCTCATCGAAATCCCCCGCGTCGGGGAGGCCATCGCGGACATCATCACCAAGCTGCATCGTAAGGCACTCATCCCATTCTGGAGAAGCTCCGCAAGGAAGTCCCCGCCGGCGTGCTGGAGATGCTGACTGTTCCGGGGCTGCGACCAGAGAAGTGCTGCGGCTGTACAAGGACCTTGGTCTCGCCTCGTTTGCGGATCTGGAAGCCGCGGCGAAGGATGACCGCATCAAGAAGGCAAAGGGCCTGGGCGCGGCGTTGCAGACCAAGATCCTGCAGAATCTTGCGATCGCCAAGGGCGGCGAAGGTCGGCTTCACATGCATCGGGCGGCCGCCCTGCTGCAGCATAGCTGCCGAAGCTCGTCACCGACGACGACCTGCACGGCATCCTGCACTGCCACACGGACGCCTCCGGGTGGCGCCACCGGCTTCCTAGAGCGACGACTCTATCTTCACTTGCACACTCACATCCATTCCAAGCTCATCGTCTGGATCGCCCCAATAGCTGCCGGACAGCGGAACGGCCTGACTTGACGTGCGCGCGACACCGACACGGATCAGGTCGCGGTTGCCGACGATGCCGTTGGTGGGGTCGAACTCCACCCAGCCTGAGCCGGGAACATAGATCTGGCACCAAGCGTGCGTTGAACCTCCTCCCAGCCGGACCGGACTATCGCGATCGGGCACGGAGACATAACCCGTGACAAAGCGCGCGGCGAAGCCCAACGAGCGCGCCGCCTCCATCATGAGAAACGCAAAGTCCCTGCAGGTGCCTTCCTGACGCTCGATCGTCTCGCAAGCGGTTTGCATGCCGCGAGACGTGCGGCGCTTGTAGGAGAAGCTCTCCGCGATCGCTTCATTGAGAGTCATCAGGAGTTGTCCCGTGGGTCTGCTCGTCCCTCCGACAACGAACTTGTCGAGCCACTGCCCGACACCGGCATCTTCCGCGTGTTGGCGCCGGATATAGGGTGCGAGGTCCGGGAGTTCTTCGTCCTCGTAGCAGAAGGGGTGGTTGCGCGCGTATTCCTCGATACGAAAGTCGGGCGCATTCTCCGGCGTATGGTCGAGACGAATGGATGTCTCAAACCGCAGCAGGGTGGTTCTTTCGGCGAAGTCGACCAGGGTGACGCAGTTGCCGAAGGCATCGTGGATCCACCTGACCTCGGCGGGCATCGGTGCAACCTCCAAATGGCAATCGAGCAGTCTCTGGTCAAAACTGTCGCGCGGACGAAACATGAGCTGGTGCAGACCCGGCCGGACTGGAGTCTTGTAGCGATAGGTCGTGGTGTGGTGGACTGAGAATACCATCATAGGATGTCTACGTGCTTGCCGCGAATGTAACGCCGATCAGCTGTATGCGAAGCGTTTCCGATTCATGTCGTCGTGCCGGCGAGGCCCTCGCGATGGTGCCTTTAATTTTAGCAGGTTTGCCGGGAAGCGATAGGAACCGGAGCGCGGCCAACAGGTTTGTTGTCTTAGTCAACGAATCGGGAGGCAGGAAAACGTGAAGATCGAGGCCGGCTACGACATTGCTTTCAATTTCGCGCAGGAAGTTCCGATCGTGCTGATGCTGAGCGTGCACCCGTCACGTCAGCCTGACCTCCTGACCGAACACCGCATCGAGCTGTCGCCCCCGGTCAAATCGCGCAACTACCTGGATGCCTTCGGGAATATCTGCACCAGACTTGTGGCTCCGCGCGGTCTTCTCAAAGTTCGCAACCGCTTCGTCATCGCGGACAGCGGAATGCCGGATGTCTCCGCGCCCGAGGTCGCCCAGTGGGAGATCGATCGGCTCCCGAATGAGGCCTTAGTCTATCTGCTCGGCAGCCGCTACTGCGATACCCAGAAACTGAGCGATCTCGCCTGGTCGCTGTTCGGCAACATTCAGGGCGGATCGCAGCGTGTTCAGTCCGTCTGTGATTATGTCCATGATCGAATCGAATTCGGCTATCATCACGCGCGATGCGACCGCACGGCGGCGGAAGGCCACGAAGAGCGGATCGGGGTATGTAGAGATTTTGCCCACCTTGCGGTTACGCTGTGCCGCTGCATGAACATCCCCGCCCGCTATTGTACCGGCTATCTCGGCGATATCGGAGTGCCACGTGATCCGGCTCCCATGGACTTTAGCGCGTGGTTCGAAGTGTTTCTCGGCGGCAGATGGTACACGTTCGATGCTCGCCACAATCATCCGCGTATCGGCCGCATTCTCGTCGCGCGCGGACGCGACGCGGCCGACGTCGCAATTTCGACGACGTTTGGTCCCGGGCACCTCGCGAATTTCTCGGTCGTCACCGAGGAGCTATATGACGGTAGTGATGCTGCACGTGCGACCAGCCTAATTCCGGAACAGTCTAAGCCCGAGCCTTCGGCCATGCTCCAATTCGCCTGACGACAATCCGGCCGGCGGCGTGATATCCTTGATTACTTGATTGTCGAACCCAGCCATACGGCGCCTTTGCAATCGCGTCCCGGTCGTTACGCATTTCAGCCTTGAGCAATTGCTTCTGAATTTGCGTATTCGATCTCCGTTTCCTATTCGATCGCTCGAAAGGGAGTTCGCCTCGCACCATTCAGAATCTTGTCGAGCAACGAAGCCTGTCGTTCACCGACCTCGGCGAGATCTTGACCGTAAGAGACGAGACCGCCGTCCCGAACGATGAAGTCACCTTCGTACATGAATGGAATGCGGTGCGATCCGGCAAATTCGATAACACGCTTGCGGTTCAGGCCGGTCAGACCGTCGACCACCATAAATCCAGCATCCGGCCTTTCCCGATGTTAATAAGCATCCAAGAATCACCCCTCCACCGCTCAATACATCAATAGCTTAGCTCGCCGATCGGCGTCGGGACCCCAGGCCGATTAATAGACGACTCCTACGACTGTTGCCGGACGACGTGTTGAGCAAGATCAAGAGCCGGCCGAGGATGCGGCATTTTCTCTGGATCATCTCAGTGCGTCGCCTTGATGATTTCGGACGACTGCGAGGCATAGCAGGCGGCGGCCTCGTCAGTTCCTGTGCAGTTACGGCGCGCGTCGTTGTTTGCGTCAGCTCGAGTGCCGACGATTGGCCGCACCGGACGCGTTGAGCCGGCGATCCTGCGCCGGCTGCTTCATGCGGCCGCTCGGTAGTTGACAACTGTTTCAGCGATCTTGCTGAGTGTTTCGTCGGTCTTCTTTTCTTCAGCCAGCGTCTGATCGAGCAGCTTGATCGCCTCCGGCATGTTCAGCTTCTGAGCCCATGCCTTCAGCGTGCCATACCGCGAGATTTCGTAGTGTTCGACCGCCTGCGCCGCCGCCAACAGGCCGGCATCCAGCGCCGGCGTGCCGGCATACTTTTCCATGATCTCCTCGCCTTCATCGATGATACCTTCAATCGCGTCGCACTTCTTGCCGCGCGCGGCCTTCCCCAATAGCTCAAAGATGTTTTCCAGGCGCTCGACATGCGTCTCGGTCTCGTCGAGGTGCTGTTCGAAGGCAGCACGGAGGTCGTCCGAATTGGCAGCCTTTGCCATCTTGGGCAGAGCCTTCAATATCTGTTTTTCGGCATAGTAGATGTCCTTGAGCGTATCCAAGAACAATTCGTTCAGGTCCTTCTCTGCCATCGCACTCTCCTTGGGTTAGGTGTTGAAGAAACAACTTCCAGATCCTTCACGGATTTGCTCGGCGGCGCTAATTGGAGTGGCGAGCCACCGTAGCGGATTTAACGCGCCTTCAGGCTTTCCCGGACTGCATCCATTCCGCTACGGGCGGTCTCTTGCAACCGTTCCTGAGCTTCGGCGCCCATGTCTTCGACTTCGGCCTTGAGCGTATCAGAAGCCTCGCGCACGCTCCGGGACACCGCCCCGGCCCGGTCGTTCAGGTCCTCTTTGACGCTGTCGCTGAGCTCGCCGACCCATTCGTTTTCGAGATCGGACGCACTGAACGCACCCGCAACCGCGGCTCCAACCGCCAAGCCTATTGCGCCGAGTAGAAGCGGTTGTCTCTCGAGCAGATCCGAGAAAGCCGATTGGACTTGCGCGATCGTCTCCTTCCGGGGCAACACACCGCCGAGCTTGCCGAAGTTTTCCCGCGCATAGGCGACGCCCTCATCGAACCGGTCCTTGATCGCATCTGCTGCACTCGACACGGCATCCGACGCCGCGCCCTTGCCGTCGCGCAACGTGTCGCCCAAGTGCTGCGATGATCCGTGGTCCATTTCCGGAGCGGTCGGCGGACTGTTCGTGAATTTGGGCGCGTTCGGCCGCAGATTGGCGCCGATATCGGTGAGCGGTGCAGTTGCCGCACTCACCGAACTTGGCGTGGTCTTCAGCCTCTCGTTGCCCATCAAGAGCCACAGCGCACCTCCTCCGATAAGCGCGGCGGGAAGCGGGTTTTCGCGAACCGCCTCCCTGAGATTTTCCAAAAAGCCGGTTTCGGTGGAGCTCATCGGACCATTTCCTTCACGGTATCTTTGTCCTTTTCGAGCTGGCGCATCGTTTCGCGGGGCGCCAGATTCCGTGCGTCCAGCCGGTTCATGCCGACCGCGAACAGCACGCCGGCCAGTATCGCGGCAACGACCGCTGAGACAAGGTAGGAGATCGGCTGCGACCAGCCGCCAGCGATCAAGGCCGCCGACAGCGCAAACAGGGCCATGACGAGCGCCGGGATTATCAGGATAGCGCCCGCTGCGAAGAAGCCGACCGCCCAACCGACGTGCTGAACCTTCTCGCCGAGCTCGGCCTTGGCAAGATCGACCTCGTTCTGGAAGAGCTTGGCGAATTTCGAAAGCGAATCGCCCAGGAGGGTTGAGATCGTCCGAAGATCGGATTGCGTGTTCATGATGCATCCTCGCCTTGTGAGGATGAGTTCGGATTACCCGATGCCTTGATGAAACGAACGGCGGCAAAGCCGGCGAGCACCGAGAGCCCCAGGAACGCCGCGGGCTGCCGCTTTGCAAAGTTGGACGCGCCATCGACAAGGTCGCGGAAGGTCCCACTGCGGACTTTCTCGGCGGCATCTTCCACATAGTCGGCGGCGGAATTGATGCCGCGCGCGGCAAAGGGCGCGTCGCTCTCGAAAGCATGGGCGGCTTGCCGGATGTTGCCGGCAAAGCGGCTTGCGAAATCCGCTCCCGAGCGCTGCTGCTCCTCGGCTTTGTCCTGGAAGTGATCCGCGGCTCCCTCGGCCACATCCCTGGCGGCGTCGGCCGCCTCCTTGAACTTGTCGCGCGCGACGTCGGTTGACGCCCTAAGCGCATCGCCCGCGCGCTGCCTTACCTCTGCGCTGGCATCGGCCACCTGGTCCTTCAGATTTTGCGAGGAGATCGACTCTTGGCTCTGCGAAGACCCTTTCTGGGTATGGAGGTCAAAATCTCTCATGACGGTTTCTTTTCGGTTCGAGAAGGATTGAACGCCGCCGCCACGATGTCGTCGGCTGCTTCCTTCAGTCTTTCGGACATATCCTCGGTCATGCGGCTGGCATGTCTGCCGAGATCCGCATCCGATACGTTCTTCGCGGCGGCATCCGCCACTGATAGCACCGCGTCCTTGGCCGTCTCGAGCCCAGACTGGGCTGCTTCGCCCGCCGCGCGCTTCACAGTATCGCTCGCGTTGCCGATCGCGGCAGCTTCCGCCTTGGTGTCGGGAAGGGAAGCCGCGATGATCGCACCGATTGCAATCCCGAGGCCGCCAATCAGTGCGGCATTGTCGCGGAACACCTGGCGGACGGTTTCCGGCGCAGCGGTGGCCTTGTCACGTGCGGTTGAACGGGCCCGTTCGATCCTGTCTTTTGAGGCTTCAGAGGCGGCATCGATGCCCGCCCTCACCTTGTCGGCGGTCTGGGCCGCCCGATCTTTTAGGTCGCCGGCAAGTCCGGTGGCCCTGGCTTGGGCCTCGCTCGCGAGGTCGGCGGCCCGGCGGCCTGTCGCGGACACCGCATCCGGCGTATCCTCGCTGAAGGATTGAACCTTCTCGGCGGCTTCGCCAGTCATTTCCTTGGCCCTTTCGACCACCGGAGCCGCCACTTCTGCCGAGCGGGTGCGCACGGTCTTCGAGGTCAGGGCAAGGCCCGCGCCGATCAACAAAAGCGGTAGCGGAAAGCCCCGTGCCAGCCGCAGTGCGGGTACCGCGATGGCGGTTCCCGCGGCGACCGCTTGCATCGGGTTTTCCATGGCTTGCTGCTTTAGTATGTCCAGCCAGCCCTGGGTCTTGCGGCTCACGAATTCGGAAACCTCCGACTTGATGCCTTCCGGCGAGACCTTATAGCGGAGGTCTTCTGCGGTGTCGGTGATCCGCTCCCTCAGCCGATCGACGGTCGCCGCAAGCTGCGCGCGGCTGCGCTCGGACTCTCGCCTCAATTCCTCAACAGATCGCGTCATGGCCGTCACCGCCTTATCGTTGCTCGAAGACGAACTCACGCTCTGTTGAATCGTTCCTCCGAGAGTCTGGCGGTGTGGAGGCGCACGCTCGTCGGCGATGGCTTTGGTCAGTTCGGCGCCGAACAGGAAGATCTGCGCGGAATAGTAGGTCCAGAACATCAGGACGATCAGGGCGCCGGCCGCGCCGTAGGGCGAACTCGGTGCCGCTCGACCGAGATAGATTCCGATAAGCGACTTGCCGATGGTGAAGAGCACGGCTGTGACAAATGCGCCCAGTACCAGGTCGCGCCAGGGTATCGCCGTGTCCGGCAGGACCTTGTAGATCGCTGTGAACAGCAACGTGAAGATGGCCAGGGACACGACTGTGTTGAGGACCGCCAAGAGGATCTTGCCGGCGAATATACCCTGAAAGATATGCCCCAGAGCGGATAGACCGGCACTCGCCGCCAACGACACGACCAGCATGAAGCCGAGCGCCGCGACGAGCCCGAGGCTCGCGGCGCGGGTCCGGATCACGGAAAAAATCGGCTCGTCGATTGGCTTGGCCTTGAACGTCGCGTTCAGCGCCGTGTGCATCTCGCCGAAGACGCCTGAGGCCGCGATCAGGACAGCGAGCACGCCAAGGATCGTTGCGAGGGCCCCGGAGCCCGGGTCGCTCGACCGCTCAAGGATGGATTTGATGAAATCGCCACCTGCGGGGCCCAGGAGGTGGCCAAGTTCCTCGCTGATCGCAGCCCGCGCGGCGTCCTGGCCGAAGACGAGGCCGGCGATCGCAACGACGATGAGAAGCACTGGCGCGAGCGAGGTCGCGGCATAGAAGGCGATAGCCGCGCCGCGGCTCAAAGCATCGTTGGCCAGGAAGGCCGAGACCGCCGCTTTCAAGATTCGCCACAAGTGTCTCATTCCATCCTTCCGTGAGCTAGGCGCACAGCACGCGGCAACCGCCGGAAGCCCATTAAGGTTTCTTTGGTTTGGTGGGGCTTGATGTCGCTACCGCGACGGGCCGGCGCCAAGGAACGCCGCGAGTCGATCGGTGTCCCCGGAAGACAGACGCCGCGATTTTAGTCCTTCGGCTTGGCGTCTTCGCCCTCGCCCCGCGGCGGGTCACGCATGAGGCTCTTCCACTCTCGCGCGATCCGGAGCCACGCCTCGCGATCCAGATCGTGCCGAGCAAGTTGCGCCTGCTTCTCGGCTTCCTTTGCCTGCTGGCGGTAGTAGTCATCGTTCCGGGTCATCTTACGGAGGCAGTTCTGCCCGCATATGCGGGCGCAGTCAGAAATACGTGGGACAGAGAGCATTCAGCGCACCTCCGATAGGAACTCCCTTGGCGCCTCCCATCCCGCGCCGGCTGAGTGTGCTGAAACCCTCACATCATTCATCGGGCAACGCTCGCTGAAACGGCCCGTTCCGGATGGACGAGAAGCCTAGCTACGTGCAACTCGCCTACCGGCACCTTGGACGCAAAACCAAGTTAGCTGAAAGAAGGCTGCCCAGCGCCCCGTCAGGTCGTCAGTTCTTTCCGAACCGCCGACGCTGAATTTCCGACCTTGTCGATTGCTTCCTGAAGCTGCTCTCGCGTCACGCCGAGTTCCTTGGTCCAATACTTGACCTCGTAGTCCTCGTGCATGTTGATCTTGCTGCGATCCGGCTGATCCTTCTTCGTTAGGTTGTCCATCTATTGTTTCTCCCTTGAGCGCCCCGTGCGCGACGTCCTATCAGTTCTGAGTGGAGACCTTTGACCGCAAGCTCCTTTTATCACCGTCCCTACAGGACAAAAGCTGGACGCCTGACGCCTTGCGGTTTGCTCCTGCTCTGACGTCAAGGTCACCATCAACCTTTAGGATCATAACTCGGTCTCCATCCGGTCCCCGGAGCAGTTTCAACGAGAGGCGGGTATCTATGTTCCTTGTCGCGATAGAGCCGGCATCAGCAGTACTGGGAGCGCCCTGTCGATGCTAAAAGATGCGATCAACCTCAACTTCTTGAACGCGTTCAAGTGGCCGGGGGGAGAGGGGACGAAGGGGTGCTTACAAAGCGAAAAAGACCAGTCGCTCGCCGACCATAGTGCGGAAGTCGGCAACAACCGCGCAAAGGGGTGCTAAGGTGCGGTGTACAGCTCAGCGCGGCGCCTGATGGCAGTGGTTTGCCGCGCTCACGGCGCGTTCCGCACAGTGTCGCCTACCCTGACGATGCCACCGTCCAAGATTTTGCAGTAGAGCCCGGCGCGGTTGATCAGGTGTTTGGCGATCGCCTTGCCGGTGACCTTCTCAAGGTGCCGGCACGGCTCTGTAAGCCGGGTTGCTTCCAGCAGCGTTTCGCCGAGCCAGAAGCGGCGGCCAACCAGATGGTTCAGCGGCACGCCTTCGACCGTAACGTTGCGCCGATGCTCCTCCGGACCAAGGTCGACCTTGGCATCGCGCTTGAGCGCGACGAGCGTCTCGAACTCAAACAGTGTGATCTGCTGGTCCTCCAGACGCCGGTGCGAATAAAATCCCTCCGAGATCATGTAGCGATCGCCCTCGATCCCTCTACCAGCGATCAACGTGACCGACGACACCGCGCGCATCGGCAGAAACCCGCGCGGCGCGATATGAAGGAAGCGCACCACGCCACTCCGTCCCATTTGGGCAGATGTCTGCGCCGGTCTGCCGGCCATCTCCACCACCGCAAAGTCTCCCTCGGAAACGCAGCTTAGCGACCGGGCCGCCGGGCGTATAGAAACACGCCGGACGTGGCGCGTTTCTCCTTGGCGGCTTTCCTGGGGTTATTTGTTTTCCGGTACCCAGGTCGTGCTCGCCCGGTCATATTTGAAGCCGCGCGCGGCCTTCAGATCGTCTTTGGTCTCGTCGATCGTGAGCCACCACTTGTCATTTCTCTTAGCGGTCTTGACCGATGCGAACGGCACGATCACGTCTTTTTCCCCCGCTCCCAAAAACCCGCCCACTCCGACAACCAGTCCGGTGATTTTTCCGGACTTGTCGATAAGCACATCGTCGATGTCGCCGATCTTGGCTTCCTTCGGATCGTAAACGGCCTGCTTGTAGTAGTTCGTCACCGTCCAGCTTTCCGGAGGAGCCGATTTCATGGTCATCGTAGCCGCATAACTACCGGTGGCGATGGCCACCGACAACAGACAACCCGCAGCGAGTTTTTTCATCGAAATCTCCTAATTCAACCTACTAGTGGCTCTGCACAGTGATTATGACTCTTTGGAAGTAGCGGGATAGGCGCGGCCCATTTTGGTGCGGGCCTTGTCTGTTGTGAACATCCATTTGATGCGTGAGCGAGCAGCATTTCGCTGGCGTTCCCAGGCGGCGATTTCGCGGCGCAGTCGCTTGGGATCGTCGATCCTGCGATCCAGGCACTGGCCCCGCAGGACGCCGATCTCGATTTCAACCATGTTGAGCCAGCTTGCGTGCTTGGGGGTGTAGTGGAACTCGAGCCGTCGCAAAACCCGCCGGGCTTCGGCGGGCGGAAACGCCTGATACAGGGCGCCGGCAGAGTGGGTCGATAAATTGTCCTGAACGACCCGGATGGCCTCCGCATCGGGATAATGGATGTCGACGAGATCGCGCATGCATTGGGCGTAGTCTTCTGCCGCTCGCCGCTCGGTGACTTTGACCTTGCGCCAGGGACGATGCACGTCGAGGAGGACGAAGAGATTGACCGTGCCATTGCGACGATACTCGTAATCGTAACGTTCGAGCCGGCCGGGCTCGGCCGGGATGGGCTGACGGGCCTCGCCGATGAGTTGCACCGGGCTTTCGTCGAAGCACACCACCGGCCGCTTGGGGTCGGACGCCTCGGCGTAGAGGTCGAGCACGTCCTCCATGCGTGCGACGTATTCGCCATCGACCCGCGGAATGCACCACATGTCCTTGCGCCAGGGCTTGAGGCCATTTTCGGCCAGGCGCCGCCGAACCGTCTCATGCGACAGGCTCTTGTGTTCGGTGAGCTTGACCATCGCACCTGCCAGCAGCTTGAGCGTCCAGCGGGCACGGCCTTCTGGAGGGCTGGCGCAGGCTGTCGCCACCAGCAAGGCTTCTTCCTTGCCCGTGAGTTTGCGCTCCGCCCCGGGACGCGGCTCGTCGCTCAGCGCCCGCTCCAGATTGCCTTCGACGAAGCGTCGCTTGGTCCGGTACACGGTCGAGCCGCCCACGCCGACGCTCTTCGCGATCTCCTCGTCGCTGGCCCCGGCATAGGCGGCCAGCAAAATCTGCGCTCGCTTGAGCTTGCGAGACGCATGCTTGCCGCCGCTGAGCAGCGCCTTGAGTTCGATGCGCTCGATTTGGCTCAGTTCGACCCGATAGCGTACATTCATGCGTGCCTCCTCGTTCGAGGCACGCACAAACAACTGAATCGGATGGCCGGCGTGAGTCCTTCGGCAAAAACCTTCACGCCCAAACAGGGGCAGTACCTGGCCTTTATCCACCTCTATACGCGTCTGCACCGCAGACCCCCGGCGGAAACCGACATGCAAGAATACTTTCGCGTCAGCCCGCCTTCGGTTCACCAGATGGTGCTCACGCTTGAACGCGCCGGCCTCATCAGACGGCAGCCAAGGACACCTCGCAGCATCGAGGTCCTCGTTGATCCAAAACACCTGCCGGAGCTAACCTGACTGCCAGACGCAACCTGTCAAAATCACTGTGCAGAGCTACTAGCTGGCAACGGAAAACTCGTGCAGAAGTTCCTCGTGGCGAGCGTCCACAGCCGGTTCAAGCCCAACGCCGCAGACCGAGCGCCTGCTTCGGGCCCTCTCTAACCCGTACACCACGATCCTGGGTCACATGACCGGACGACAGCTTCAGCGCCGGCCGGGTTATGCGATCGATGTCGAGAAGGTGCTGCGTGCATGCGCCAAGCACGACGTCGCGGCAGAGATCAACGTACACCCGTGGCGCCTCGACCTGGACTGGCGCTGGCATCAGGCCGCGCTCGGTTTCGGCTGCATGATGAGCATCAATCCCGATGCCCACTCGATTCCGGAACTCGATCACATGCACTGGGGCGTCGAGATGGCGCGGAAGGCGGGCGTACCGGCGAGCCGCGTCCTAAACGCGATGAATTTGGCGGAAATTCAGCAATACCTAAAGCGCAGGCGCCGTCGATTTGCTCGCGCCGCTTGATAGCTGCGCCAGCATGCCGCGATCGTGCCTGTCGGCGCAGGCGTCGCTTTGATAGGCGATGCTTTTCTGCCTTTGTCATGCAGCTCAGGAGCTGAACGTCGCACGGCGCGGTGCGAACGCCCAAAAAGGCCGGGCGATCGTTGAGCAGCCCGGCCGAATCGATCGCCGCGGGCTACGCTACCTGCTCGATCCGGTGCCTCAACAGCGATTGCCCGTACATGGTCGAGGTCAGGCTAGATGCTCTGCCGGAGGACCAGCTCGCATTGAGCTCCATTTGCGCTGCAACTCGCGGCGACCGCCAACGTTGATGCGCGCTTCAACCGGGCGACTTCAGCGCTCCAGATTGTCCGAGAGAGGAAGGTGGCTCGATTATGCTCTCTGACGGTCCGCGCAAGACGTAGATGGTAACGGCAACAACAAGTGCAATGACAATAGCTGTCAGAGTGGCCCCGACCTTGGTACGACGTCGGTCTGCTCGACCCCTCATTGCCTCTGCTTTTGTCATCATCTTTTTCAAGCTCGGTCTCTTCCAAAAGGTTTCGTGCGAGTGAGAAATGGCAGACGAATTAGATATTTAATAACCGGCTTCAGAGCCGAGGGCCGAATGCCGAGCGGAGCAAATAGCTCACTGAAAGGATTCACCGATGCAAGGACTTCACGGTCGAGAATTGGACCCGGGGTACAGGATCCTTCGATACCCGGTGCGCCGTGTACAACTGCGCGGTGACGAACATCGAGACTGCCAGTGTGAGCGTCAGCAAAGCAGTTGCGAGCTGATAAGTCGCATTCATTTTCCAGTCCCACAAACTCAACGCAATTCAAATTCGGTTCAATCCGTTTGGTTCCTATGACCGGGAAGAAGTGGCACGACGGCCGCCTGACCTTTCGCCTGCGCGGGCCTCCGTGCAATTAAATCCCCAGGGCGGCAAAAATAAACGCGCCCTAGGCGAATTCGTCTGGCACGAGCACGACGACACCGATGACTTCCTTCCGTCGTCAATGGCACGCTCGACATCGAGCTAGGCGATCGGACGATGACCTTCGGCTCCGGGCAACTATACATAGTGCCCAGCGTCGGGCATCGTCCCGTGGCGAACTCGAGCCGAGCGGGATACCGAACACGGGGCTGCATCGCGCAAGACGGCTTGATCAGTCGATGTCGTGACAGAGTGGCGCATTACGCATTCCGTCTTCGCTCGTTGAGCTAGGGCGGAAAGCGGCGGTTTCCGCCTTACCGACAACCACCCTCTCCTTTTTGATATTAGAGAGCCCTTGGTAGTGGCGGAGATAATCCTCCGCCATCCGGCCCGCGGAGAATCTCTTTTCAAATTGCGCGCGCACCCGGCGCCGATCGAGCTCGCCGAGGCGTCCGATGGCCTCGATGGCTTCAGCTTCATTCGAAACAACAAAGCCCGTTATTCCGTCGTCAACCACTTCCGGCACGGAGCCGGAGCTAAATGCGATGACGGGCGTGCCGCAGGCCATCGCCTCGATCATGACAAGGCCGAACGGTTCGGGCCAATCGATCGGAAACAACAGGGCCGAGGCGCCGGCAAGAAATAGTTGCTTCGCCCTGTCATTGACCTCGCCAATCAGCTGGATTTTCTCTCCGTCGACCTGCGGCTCGAGCCGTTCCTTGAAATAGCCCCGCTCGCCCCGAGGCACCTTTGCCGCGATATGAAGCGGCATTTCGACGGCATGGGCGATACGAATGGCCGCTTCCGGTCCCTTTTCAACCGTGAGTCGGCCGAGGAAAGCGAGGTAAGAGCCTGCTTCGTAAGCAGATCTAAACAGATCGGGCGGCAGCCCGTGATACACCGTTCCAATCCAGTTCGCCTCCCGCAACGGGACGCGCTGATTGTCCGATATCGAAACGAAGGGAGCGGAAGGAAAGCGGCCGACCACGTCGGGAAATCCCGGCAAATCCATCCGCCCGTGACAGGTCGTCAAAAAGGGGACGCCGAGACGACTGAGCAGCGGCAGGTGCAGCCAGTCGATATGGGCGTGAACCACATCGAACTCGGACACCGTCCGTGCGATCTCTTCCAATAGCGCCGCCTGCATGGCCACCGGATCCGTGCGTGGACGGCCAAGGCGCAGGGCCCGAGGCCAAATGGCATTGAGCTGCGCTTTGGTGCACGAATCCCCGCTCGCAAACAGCGTCACCTCGTGGCCCCGGCTCACGAGTTCATCGACCAGCCATGCGACGACGCGCTCGGTGCCCCCGTAGAGCCTGGGAGGCACACTTTCAGCCAGAGGCGCTATCTGGGCAATTCGCATTTGGCTTTCCACTCATCAAGCTCCTGAACGATCGTATTTGATCGAGAGATCGAGCCAATCCTCGATCGTCGAACCCATTGCCCGTTCGAAGACGCGATCGTTTCCAGTTTTTCCCAACGCAATAAGTCGCAAGTGCCCTTGAAGTTTCTTTTCTCCAGCGATCCCCGCCGATGAAGGGACGTTCATCAACGGCCTGATCACCTCGCCCCCATCCTGGGGGGCTGCGGCGACTCTTTGAGGGCGCAAGTGGCGGATTAAAGCCGTCCGCTCGTTGAGCTATGGTCGACTGGGGCCGGCTCCAATCGGCCCTATGGGCTACGCCGTAACGCATGCAGTTGAAGGGAAAATTTCCAAGATGAAATCGCGGATGTATCTCACCGGCCCCGGATCACTGGCCGGCGCGGTGGCCGTCGTCCTTGCCGGCTCGTAACTGTTTGCGACAATCGGGTATTATGCTTCGCGCAACTTTCCTGGCCCTCCTGCGAATCCGGGATCGGAAGAGAACGGCGTGGACGTCACACAAGTCGAACGGCTATCGCACCCGGACACGGGACGACCTCAGAACTAAGCACGCTCCGCACCCCGAAGACCGACGCATCCTTCAATGGCTTGCCGGGAGCACGGCCCAATGGATCCGTCGCACCCCCGCCCGGATGGCGGATGAATTGAAAATTGGGCTGCAGCGTCCAGCCGGGACGGAGCTCATATTGATAAACCGTCGTCAGCAAAGCTTCGGAACCGCGCAGCGGCCAGGACGGTCCATAGAGCTGCGTGAAATCCGTATCGAGGGCTCGCGCTCGTCCGGAGACCCGTGCGAAGGCGCCAGCGATTCCGAACTTGTCGTGCGGCCGTCCGTTCTCAAGCCCGACGAACTCGACGCCGGCGTCGCCGTAAAGGTCGATCAGATTGCGATCAGGAGGGCTGTAGGAGATGCGCGCAAAAATCCCGATGCCGCGATCATCGTCTCTGCCGACCCGATAAATCTTCTGTTCGAAGACGGCCTAGACCCCATAGTCGCCGGACAACGGCGCCGGCATCGAAGCCGCCGGATCGGCGAGTGACAATCCGTTCACGCTGAAACGCTCGTCGGTAAAACCACGGAGAGAGAGAGAGAGAGAGAGAGAGAGAGAGAGAGAGAGAGAGAGAGAGAGAGAGAGAGAGAGAGAGAGAGAGAGGGCCGCTCGCCCAGAGCGGCCCTGCCTGATCCGGTCTAGGCTGATTAGCCGATTGGCCGGTTCAATCCACTTCCTGAACCACGGTTCGTGTGCCGGGATCAACCAGTATGACGCGGTCGCCAGAATAAACATACCGATACTTGGTGAGGGATGGCCCCCAATCAGCAGGCACAGCCTCAAGCTCGACATCGGTCGGCACCCGGCCGCCTACGACAATCTTTTCCTTCGTCTGAACGGGATGTACCTTATGCTCGGTGACGTACGTTTTGATTTTGGTCCGATACTCAGGCTCGATTTGAACTGTGCCACTCGCTGTCCCTGTAGTGGTCACGGTAGTGCTGGTTTGAGCGAGAGCCGTTGTCGCAGCCAAACTAGCCGCCGTCGCAAGTAATATCAGCTTCTTCATGGGTTTCTCCTGGGCCGCAGAAGTGCGGCCAAAAATAACGATCTCACCGCCTTGACGTTCCTCAACCAGTTGGCGGATCTTTGTGCCTCCGATGTCGACGGCAAGGATGGAGTCACGCGCTGCTCAGCTTCATACGCTCCCACCAACTGAAAGCAAAACGCATTTAAGCGTGCCCTGTTCCTTACGAGGCCAAGGACAATTCCTGTTCAGTCCTAAAACGTTGGTCGGAAGCGATAGCCTTGTTGGCAAGAAGCAATCGGCAATCGACGTCTCTCGCCCTGTCCAACCATGACTTCGATGGTATCGAGCAGATGACGAGCCGCCCTGTCGGGATTCCCGAGTTCGCCCGTTGCCGCCAAGTAATCCCAGGCAATCTGGAAGGAGTTCTCGACCAGTCGTGGTAGCGTCTCGATCATCCAGGGCAAACGCCGTTTGGTGCGCCCCGTTCCTTTCGACAGGCCCTTGAAGGAACATGCCCGGTGCAAACCCTCAAAGGTGATATCCCGATATTCAACATCGGCAATGAATACGGGCTGTATCAAGCGGCCTTGGGTTTCCTGATCGGTTAGTGAGCCGACCAGGATGGCGTCGACCACCTTCTTGCCGATCTTTTCGGACGGCTCCTCCCCGAACGGATCTTCACCAGATTTGCGCAGCGGTTTCCGCCACTTCTCGAGGATGTCCCGGAAAGCCCTTGCTGGCGCGGTCCCCCAGGAATCCTTCCTCGTTCTTCAGTTCGATATTGAAGCTGTCGACTTCCACCGAAGGAAGGCGGGAGGCGCCGTGAGCCGCGATGCCGGTGGTCGTGATCGTTTCGTCGGTCATTCTGAACCTTGAACAAGCCGCGGCAAACGGGCGGTCTGCATAAACTCGTGTCATGGAACCCGGTTCCTCCGCGAGCTCAGCTTGGCCTCACCGGGTGGAGGGTCCGAGGGTGACCGTCGTGCAGCAGGCGCGCAAACTGCTCGCGCTCCATGTCGTGTCCCCTCATCGCCGTCTCGAACAAGGCTACCTGTATGTCGCGCGGCATGTCGTCCCATACGTCCAGAGCGGCCCGTCCCAGCAAGCTGGCGAAGCGGTCCTGTCCATGCATCTCGATTCTCCCGAATGTCCTGATCATGGAGAGGAACTGCGGTCGACCAGTGGCGTTCCATTGCCTATTGTTGGAAAGGAGACGTCGGATATGGGAATCTTCACCAAGGACATAAAATCGATGGAGGACCTGCTGATCCATGGTCTGCAGGACATCTACTACGCCGAGCAGCAAATCATCAAATCGCTTCCCACGATGATCGAAAAGGCGACCAACCGCGATCTCGTCGCCGGGCTGAAAGGCCATCTCGAAGAGACCAACAAGCAGGTCGAGCGGCTTCAGAAAGTCTTCGAGAAGCTCGGCAAGCAGCCCACCGGGACGCAGTGTCCGGCGATCGATGGCATCATCAAGGAGGCCGACGAAACTGCTGGCGAGATCGAGGACAAGGCGGTGCTGGACGCCGCTATCGTCGCGAATGCGCAGGCTGTCGAGCACTACGAAATGTGCCGTTACGGGACGCTGATCGCATGGGCTGAAGAGCTAGGTCATGATGAGATCGTGCGTTTTCTCACAACTAACCTGAACGAGGAGAAGGCGGCGAATACCAAGCTTAATACGGTGGCGCTGCGCAAGGGCGTCAACGCGAAGGCTTCGACCGCAGCCTGATGCCGGTGGTTTCATCAACCGTGGCGGCTTCGCGAAATTGCGCAGCCGCTACTTTTTGTTGAGATCCGGGCCCTCCGCGCTGGTCGCACCTTGCGCCGCGCGTACGAGGCCGCCACCGAAGCGACCAACCATGCAAGCGACGCGCCGATAAAGGCAGCCGGGATGCTGCTTTCCACCGTCAACGAAAAGGCAAACGCGAAGGCCAACATGCCAAGTGCGCCAAGCGCGGCGCCGGCGGCATCGAGCGCGGCCGCCTTCTGCCCGCGGCGCTCGCCGGCAACGCCCGCTTCGCGCTTGCGACGGGTTTCATGTTTCTCGATCAGCGTCGCGCTTGCACAGAAGATGGCAGGAAGAGCGAGAAAGAGGCCACCGATGGACGCTCCATAGCGGCTACTGATGAGGCCGGTGAAGACCGTCGCGGCGCCGCCCAGCGCGAAGCGGATCAGGTATTCGTACCAGTGGCCTTCCCGCAGCGATGACGGCGAAAAACGGATCGGCGTCATATCTGCCCTCCGACGAGGGCCAGCAAGCCAAAGGCGACAATCAGCCAGACGAAAAGCGATAACAACGTAGCTGGCGTTGCTCGCAGCTGCGCCCGGACAAGGAGATGGCAGACGACGACGCTATAGACGGCGAGTGCAACCGCTCCAGCAACCATCGCCTGGCTTTGCAGGGCTGCGTAATCGGCTCCATGCCGGTACACGGCGATGCCGAGCGTGGCGAGTGCGACTGAGGGCGCTGCTGCGAACAGACCAGCGAAGCTCTTCGGACGCAAAACGTCTCCCAGCATCGCAAACGCCGATACCACGACGCCGCCGACAAGGAAGCGGACGACGTACTCGGTCATTTCGCTTTCTTCCAGAGTTTCGATAGCGGCCCGCCGGTTCCGTAGACCGGATCCTTCCGCGGCAGGGGCACCTTCGGGATGGTCTTGAGCGCGCGCGAACGGTCTTCCACGGTCGTACACTCATCGTAGGTACCGGCTGGCGGGTAGGCGCCGATGACGAGGAAGTCGTCGGCCGCAGACAGACATTGGTGGCCTGTGCCGGCCGGCAGGATGGCGACGTCGCCGGCCTTGAACGTGAAGATTCGACCATTCCTGCCGCCGAAGCGGACGCGCCCCTTGCCGCGTGCAATGCCCAGCACCTCATGGATCCTGGAATGGTAGTGCACATAGTCGTAGATGCCGTCGCGCCAACTGTCCCCCCATCCGTTCGCTTCGAACAGGTCCTCGATCACAGATTGTTGACCGTTACAGACTGGACAGTGCTGTTCAACCCGCTGATGGCTGAGAAGTCGATCTTGTCCGAACCATGCGTAAAGTCGCTGATGGTGTCGAATTTACCGGAACCCGGCTGCGAGTCGGTGATCGCGGTGTACTTGAAAGTATCGTTGCCGGTGCCCCCGCTGAAGCTGTCGCCGCCAGCCCCGCCAACGAACGTGTCGTTGCCGGCTCCGCCTTTGAACGTATCACTACCCTTCGTGCCATCGACGTACGAGAAATTGTAGGGGTTAACGAAAAGTCCCGTGAGATCGAGGGCGTTGTTGCCCGGCGTGACGTTGATAGCCTTGATGTCGGCCGTCGCCACCGCGGTATGCCCGAGACTGTCCGTGACCGTGTAGTTGAAGAACACGTCGGGGGCTTGGACGTTACCGCCAGAAACGACATTTTTATCAACCGTAAGGTGCAGGATACCGCTGGCGTCTTCCGTCACCGTGTAGCCGCTAGCGAGCGTGCCATCGGCATAATGGACTGATGGCTGTACTCGCGGCCTGGCCGCTGCTGTTGAACAACGCATTAGCTCCGAGATGGATTCCGCCAGACGGCGAAGAGTCATTCGCAAGCAGGTCTTTCGTGAACGTATCATCCCACGTTGAGCCTTCCGAGATGACGAACCTTTCCCCGTTCGCCGAGACCGGACTGGTGTTGACAGTCACATCGATGGTCCCGGTCGTATCGGCATGCAAGCTGCCTTCTGTCACCTGGGCATCGACCGTGAGCGTAAAGTGCTGGGTGGTCCCAGTCTCTGTGAGGGTGAGACCGGTGAGATCAGTTTGTGTCAGGGTGTAACTGCCATCCAGGTTGTGAACGCCGTGGTTGAGCGTCGTGCCAGCCGGTAGCCCGGATATGTTGATCACGAATGTTGCGTCTGGATCGACCTCCGACGGCGCGGACTGGATATAGATCGGGATTGCCGTGTTCTGATTGCCGGAAACGCTGCCGGTGTGCTGATCGCCGCTCAGGCTGCTGTTTAGGTCGAGAGTTGGCGCTTCAGGGAGCGGGTTGACGATCAACGTGGTCGAGGTCGAGCCTGCCGCCGAGACAGCCGAGCCGTCATGGGCGACCGCCGAAACTCCGACCGACACATTGCCTTCGAACTCGGTCGCCGGTGTCAGGCCGCCGAGATTGGCCGCGGAAGTCGCGGACAAGGTGAAGACGCCGCCGCCAACGGCGGTCACGCCGGTGCCGTGCAGCGTCGCGCCATTCGACAGCGTCACCGTTACAACCACGGAATCGTCGACATTCTCGAACAGGTTGGCGGCGTTGGTCAGCCCGATCGTCAGATTGCTGGTGCCGTCCTCGTTGATAGTCGACGCCGAGGCGGTGACCACCGGTACATCCGCAACCGGGTTGACGATCAGCGTGGTCGAGGTCGAGCCTGCCGCCGAGACAGCCGAGCCGTCATGGGCGACCGCCGAAACTCCGACCGACACATTGCCTTCGAACTCGGTCGCCGGGGTGATGGTCAGGCCGCCGAGATTGGCCGCGGAAGTCGCGGACAAGGTGAAGACGCCGCCGCCAACGGCGGTAACGCCGGTGCCGTGCAGCGTCGCGCCATTCGACAGCGTCACCGTTACAACCACGGAATCGTCGCCGTTCTCGAACAGGTCGGCGGCGTTGGCGAGCGTGATCGTCAGCGCGCTGCTGCCGTCCTCGTTGATGGTCGCCGCCGAGGCGGTGACCACCGGTACATCCGCAACCGGGTTGACGATCAGCGTGGTCGAGGTCGAGCCTGCCGCCGAGACAGCCGCGCCGTCATGGGCGGTGGCGGAAACCCCGACCGTCACGGTGCCCTCGAACTCGTGGGCCGGCGTGATGGTGAGGCCGCTGAGGTCGGAGACGGAATGCGCGGTCAGGGTGAAGACGCCGCCGCCCTGGTCGGTGACACCGGTGCCGTGCAGCGTGGCGCCATCCGACAGCGTCACGGTCAGGGTGACGGAATCGTCGCCGTTCTCGAACAGGTCGGCGGCGTTGGCGAGCGTGATGGTCAGCGTGCTCGAAGTGTCTTCGTTGACGGTGGTCGCCGAGGCGGTCACCTCCGGCACATCCGCAACCGGGCTGACCGTCAGGTTGGTCGAGGTCGAGCCGATCGTGGAGTCGACCGCGCCGTCATGGGCGACGGCGGAAACCCCGACCGTCATGGTGCCCTCGAACTCGTGGGCCGGCGTGATGGTGAGGCCGTTGAGGTCGGCCGCGGAATGCGCGGTCAGCGTGAAGGTTCCGGGACCCGTGTTGGTGACGCCGGTGCCGTTGAGCGTGGCGCCATCCGACAGCGTCACCTGCACGGTGACGGAGTCGTCGATGTTCTCGAACAGACCGCTGGCGTTGGCGAGCGTGATCGTCAGCGCGCTGCTGCCGTCCTCGTTGATGGTGGTCGCCGAGGCCGAAACGTCGGGCTGATCCGCGACCGGGTTGACCGTCAGGTTGGTCGAGGTCGAGCCGATCGTGGAGTCGGCCGCACCGTCATGGGCGGTGGCGGAAACCCCGACCGTCACGGTGCCTTCGAACTCGTGGGCCGGCGTGATGGTCAGGCCGGCCAGGTCGGTCGCGTAGCTGCCGTTGTGGGCGGTCAGCTGGAACACGCCGCCACCGAGGCTGCTGACGCCGCTGCCGTTGAGCGTGGCGCCATCCGACAGCGTCACCTGCACGGTGACGGAATCGTCGCCGTTCTCGAACAGGTCGGCGGCGTTGTTAAGCGTGATCGTCAGCGCGCTGCTGCCGTCCTCGTTGATGGTCGCCGCCGAGGCGGTGACCACCGGTACATCCGCAACCGGGCTGACGATCAGCGTGGTCGAGGTCGAGCCTGCCGCCGAGACAGCCGCGCCGTCATGGGCGGTGGCGGAAACCCCGACCGTCACGGTGCCCTCGAACTCGTGGGCCGGCGTGATGGTGAGGCCGTTGAGGTCGGCCGCGGAATGCGCGGTCAGCGTGAAGGTTCCGGGACCCGTGTTGGTGACGCCGGTGCCGTTGAGCGTGGCGCCATCCGACAGCGTCACCTGCACGGTGACGGAGTCGTCGATGTTCTCGAACAGACCGCTGGCGTTGTTGAGCGTGATCGTCAGCGCGCTGCTGCCGTCCTCGTTGATGGTGGTCGCCGAGGCCGAAACGTCGGGCTGATCCGCAACCGGGCTGACCGTCAGGTTGGTCGAGGTCGAGCCGATCGTGGAGTCGACCGCGCCGTCATGGGCGACGGCGGAAACCCCGACCGTCACGGTGCCCTCGAACTCGTGGGCCGGCGTGATGGTGAGGCCGTTGAGGTCGGCCGCGGAATGCGCGGTCAGCGTGAAGGTTCCGGGACCCGTGTTGGTGACGCCGGTGCCGTTGAGCGTGGCGCCATCCGACAGCGTCACCTGCACGGTGACGGAGTCGTCGATGTTCTCGAACAGACCGCTGGCGTTGGCGAGCGTGATCGTCAGCGCGCTGCTGCCGTCCTCGTTGATGGTGGTCGCCGAGGCCGAAACGTCGGGCTGATCCGCGACCGGGTTGACCGTCAGGTTGGTCGAGGTCGAGCCGATCGTGGAGTCGGCCGCACCGTCATGGGCGGTGGCGGAAACCCCGACCGTCACGGTGCCTTCGAACTCGTGGGCCGGCGTGATGGTCAGGCCGGCCAGGTCGGTCGCGTAGCTGCCGTTGTGGGCGGTCAGCTGGAACACGCCGCCACCGAGGCTGCTGACGCCGCTGCCGTTGAGCGTGGCGCCATCCGACAGCGTCACCTGCACGGTGACGGAATCGTCGCCGTTCTCGAACAGGTCGGCGGCGTTGTTAAGCGTGATCGTCAGCGCGCTGCTGCCGTCCTCGTTGATGGTGGTCGCCGAGGCCGAAACGTCGGGCTGATCCGCAAACGGACTGACCGTCAGGTTGGTTGAGGTCGAGCCTGCCGCCGAAACGGCGCTGCCGTCATGGGCGATCGCCGAAACTCCGACCGACACATTGCCCTCGAACTCGGAGGCCGGCGTGATGGTCAGGCCGTTGAGGTCGGCCGCGGAATGCGCGGTCAGGGTGAAGACGCCGCCGCCCTGGTCGGTGACACCCGTGCCGTGCAGCGTGGCGCCATTCGACAGCGTCACGGTCAGCGCGACGGAATCGTCGCCGTTCACGAACAGGTCGCCGGCGTTGGTCAGCCCGATCGTCAGCGCGCTGCTGCCGCCCTCGTTGATGGTCGCCGCCGAGGCGGTGACCACCGGCAGATCGGCGACCGGGTTGACGGTGAGCGTGGTCGAGGCGCTGCCTGGCGCCGAGACGGCCGCGTCGTCATGGGCGACGGCCGAAACTCCGACGTGCACGGTGCCCTCGAACTCGCTCGCCGGCGTGATGGTCAGGCCGCTGAGATTGGCCGCGGAGGTCGCGGTCAGGGTGAAGACGCCGCCGCCCTGGTCGGTGACACCGGTGCCGTGCAGCGTGGCGCCATTCGACAGCGTCACGGTCAGCGCGACGGAATCGTCGCCGTTCTCGAACAGGTCGCCGGCGTTGGTTCAGCCCGATCGTCAGCGCGCTGCTGCCGTCCTCGTTGATGGTCGCCGCCGAGGCGGTGACCACCGGCACATCCGCGACCGGATTGACGGTCACGTTGATCGTGCCGACGGTCTGGGCTTGTTCCCCCAATGTAGTATTGGCGGCTGTCACTGAAAGTTGAAAGGTGCCTTCAAATTCTAACTTCGGCGCAATAGTCAGACCGGAAAGTGTCCAACCGGTGATGTTGACCGAGCTGACGCCGTCACCGGTAAAGGAATTACCGTGACCATCGCTCAGAATTGCGCCAACTGGGACACCAGAAACCGCAATCGATAGAACGTCGTCGTTGTCTCCCGCCGCGCTAATTGGAATTGAGATCGAAGAATTCTCGGAGCCCGATAGCGTTACCGTCGACTGACTGTTTGGAGTGCCGAGGTCAACGTCCAGCGTCGGCGGCTCTGCACCGGCGTTGACGGTTAGCGCATAGTTATGAGTGGTGGTTGCGGCTTCGGCGCCGGTCGTTGTCGCCGCGATCGACAGATTGAATGTGCCGGTCGTTTCACCCGCGGTGAAATGAAGCGCGTTGAACTGCGCCGCCGTGCCGCTCCAGGTCCCGCTCGCAGCCGTGTAGGTGCCACCGCTAAAACTGGCCTGGCTCAAATCGGTCGGCAGACCGGTGATCGTCACATTGCCCAGCGCGTCGTCGTTGTCCGACACCGCGTCGGTCGTACCCAGCGTGACTGAGCCGCCTTCGCTCACTGTCTGAGCGAAGGTCCCGCCCAGAACAGGACCCTCCGGAACCGGGTTCACGGTCAGCACATAGGCATGGGTCGTGGTTGCGGCTTCGGCGCCCGTCGTTGTCGCCGCGATCGACAGATTGAATGTGCCGGTCGTTTCACCCGCGGTGAAATGAAGCGCGTTGAACTGCGCCGCCGTGCCGCTCCAGGTCCCGCTCGCAGCCGTGTAGGTGCCACCGCTAAAACTGGCTTGACTCAAATCGGTCGGCAGACCGGTGATCGTCACATTGCCCAGCGCGTCGTCGTTGTCCGACACCGCGTCAGTCGTACCCAGCGTGACTGAGCCGCCTTCGCTCACTGTCTGAGCGAAGGTCCCGCCCAGAACAGGACCCTCCGGAACCGGGTTCACGGTCAGCACATAGGCATGGGTCGTGGTTGCGGCTTCGGCGCCGGTCGTTGTCGCCGCGATCGACAGATTGAATGTGCCGGTCGTTTCACCCGCGGTGAAATGAAGCGCGTTGAACTGCGCCGCCGTGCCGCTCCAGGTCCCGCTCGCAGCCGTGTAGGTGCCACCGCTAAAACTGGCCTGGCTCAAATCGGTCGGCAGACCGGTGATCGTCACATTGCCCAGCGCGTCGTCGTTGTCCGACACCGCGTCGGTCGTACCCAGCGTGACTGAGCCGCCTTCGCTCACTGTCTGAGCGAAGGTCCCGCCCAGAACAGGACCCTCCGGAACCGGGTTCACGGTCAGCACATAGGCATGGGTCGTGGTTGCGGCTTCGGCGCCCGTCGTTGTCGCCGCGATCGACAGATTGAATGTGCCGGTCGTTTCACCCGCGGTGAAATGAAGCGCGTTGAACTGCGCCGCCGTGCCGCTCCAGGTCCCGCTCGCAGCCGTGTAGGTGCCACCGCTAAAACTGGCCTGGCTCAAATCGGTCGGCAGACCGGTGATCGTCACATTGCCCAGCGCGTCGTCGCTGTCCGACACCGCGTCAGTCGTACCCAGCGTGACTGAGCCGCCTTCGCTCACTGTCTGAGCGAAGGTCCCGCCCAGAACAGGACCTTCATGTTCGACAGCGCTTGCAGAGGCGGTCGCAGAGCCGTTGTTATTACCCTGCTGAGTAAATGTGAACGTAATGCCGAAGTTAGTCTCCGTGGTGGGGGAGTTGACTGAGCCGGTAAAATTTATCGCGTCTATCAACGCTTGTATTGAGGGCCAAGTGTTACTCGGACCACTCGTTTGGTTATCGTTCAAAGTGATCGTTAGAGGGGTACCCCCCGTTCCACCGGCAACCGTGCCAATGATCGTGCTGTTGTAGAGAACGTTCCCCGACCCATCCGTGGTAATCCCGCCTACATTGGAGATTCCGAGCGAATCCAAAGTATCGGCAGGCGGACCTGCCGGAAGTGAGACGACCAAAGTGGATCCGGCAAACTTGTTTCCGCCCTGGTCAGTGAAAGTCGCGCTTGGGGCGATTACAGTCGGCGTCCCGACCGTGTAATTGAAAGTTGTCACGCCAAGGTCAAAGGTGATGGTGTTCATCACCCCGGCGTAGCTCGCAATGCCGTCCGCAGTGAGCGGCGGACAAGTACTGATCGAACTGTACTCCGTCGCTAACGCCCAATGGCCGCCGAGAACAGTCGCGCCGACAAGATCCGTCGCAGCTGCAACATCCACACCCGTCGTACGCGACAGTGCCGCAACGAAGGCTGAACCGCGCGCGCCCTGCCCGGTCTGGCAGCTCCACAGCCGCAGATCGCCGTCGTCGCTGATCGCGCGACCGATCGATATTAAATCCTCCGCGTATTGATCTATATTTTCGACCGACAGTACCCCAGCCCCGAACGCCACTTCACCAGGTCGTCCATGTGCAATGACGTGAATAGCGTCGAACTGCCCTTCCCTGCCCTGAACCGCTCGCGCCATCTGTCGCGGTGCTGGTTCATCATTGGAGAGCAGGATCGGTTCGACATCGGGGCGGAGGCCTTGAGCAGGGTTTCGAGGTCATCTACGCCGCGGTCGATGAAGGCGATCTCGCGCTTGGGGGGGACGGTCATGGAAGAAATCTCCACGGGAAATGAGGGGGCGGCGGCAGGCGCGTCGGTGTCGAAAATGCTTTTGGTGATTGATGCGATAACTTGATGCTTGGCCATAACGCTTCCTTGCAATCGGATTGATGGGAAAAATTCAGGACCGGTCGGATGGAATGGCTGTCAGCAAGGACAGCATGTCGAGGGGATCGCCGGGAGCGATCTCGGGTGGGTCGACGGACGCCGACGGATCGTTTGCAAGAGTTGCCGACGGCTCGATCGGAAGATCCGGTGATGGAGCGCCAGTCGAAATTTCCTGGAGGCGCGATTCAATCTCGGACCAATCGACCGCTGGCTCCGACCTCGCGGTAAATGAAACGCAACCCAATGCTCACTCCTCTACTCTGCTGACGCAGAGCAGGCGTGACCGCACTCGAAAATCAGTTCACACGAAACGCGACGCCCGTCTAAAAAATTTCGCGCGGCCGTGAGACCAAGAAAGCCACTTGTCGCTAATGTATTCTACGGTCCACCGTGAAAAGACTTCGACCACCGTAACCCTGCCCGCTTCGTGTTCGGTCCCGCACCACCGCCCACGCTGCAAATAATTTTTTTGTAAGTTTTTGACGTCCCTTTTTGAATCTCGACCCGCGCCGTCCCCGGAGTGATGACCGGAGTTCGAAGCGGTAAACTATTCCTTAACCTAACTTGCGTGCAACTTGTCGTAAATTTGCGTCAATGTCCAGATGCCGCGCTAATATACTTCCGCTTAACCATTAACTCCGGCGCGCCAGCCACACGCCGACTATTTCCCGCAATCCTACGGGGGGCGGGTCGGGAGCTGGCCCGGCTGGACCTGACTCTCCGTGGGGAGCAGCGTTCGATCAGATGTATCTGGGACTGTGCCAGGATCGGTTGTCCATCTTGACAGCTCTCGGATTCTCCACCGAACACGACCTTCCGCCGCCGGAAGAGAATTCAGACGCGATCCCGACGGCAGATGAAGAAACGGAACTACGTCAGATAGCCAGCGCGCTGACGGTCGCGGCGTCGGCCGCCATGCCAGCCGGTGTACTCGCTGCTACCCTTCTGACAGTTTCGAAAAACCCCGGCCTGTTCTTCACTCGCGAGCTTCCGGCGCCTGTCGAGTGGGCAATTGCGTGCGACTATCAGCGCAGCGGCGAGCCCCCAGGAACGCATTGGCGAGACGTATGGGGAGACCAGGTTGCGGCTTTTCCAGCAGAAGTCGAACAACCGACCGACGTGAATATCGCGAAAGCAGAAGGCGCCGCCATCGTTTCCCTTCAGAAAACGCGGAAGGCCGGACGGAAGCCCAATCGCGCTAATCGAATTCTTGCAGACCGATTGGGCGACATCTTTCGCAGGAGCGGGCAGCCGGTTCGCCGGCGCCGCGAGCCGGTCATGCGCCAGGCAAGGTGGTCTACGTGGAAGGCGGGCCGGTCTACGATTTTATTGAGGTTTTGAAACGCTGCGAGGATACCTCGGCGAACAACGACCTGCGCCGGTGACCACCGAGACAATCGTGCGCCTGATAACTGCCGATTTCCCGAAGGCCAGCTAGATCCGCAGCACGCAAGTCGATTTTTTCCACATTACCCGATTGTTCCCACAACCGGACTCTCGCAGAAACCATTCCGCTCCTGTTCCTCGATACCCAGCACAATTCCGCGCCAGCATAGAGGGCATCGCAACGGCAGATCGCGGCGAACAGGCGCAATGGCGCGAAAAGTCGTGGCCCACGCAGTCAGGAAGGCAAAGCGCGTTCGCGGATGAACGCGCTTCGCCATGGCCTGGCCGCGGCCACCATTGCTAGCACCGACGGCGATGCAACCACTGGTGACTCGTCTGTTGAGGCGATGTGTCAGCGTCTCCGCCAAATCGAGGTTGAACACGTCAAGGCTCTCAACGAGGTTGATATTTTGTCGAGATCCCAGGATCTCGATGCGCTGCATACGGCGGTGCGACGCCTCGCGGCGCTGGAACGCTACTCGCAGCGCTCGGATTCAAAACTGAGAAAAAACATCGTTGAGAAGGAGGTCCGCCCGCGATAAAGGTAAGTTCGAAAATTCGGCAGAACGAACCCAAACGAGATCTTCGTGAGAAGGCAGTAGCTTAGAGGATCGGTGTGCCAGCAATGATCGTGAGCGCGCTGTCGTAATCTGTTAAACGCCCTCAATGCCGAAAGAATCGACGAAACGCTGAAGGCTGAAAAGATTCCACAGGCGGCTTTCGCCCCTGATCCGTTTCGTTAGGCTATTCGTGCCGCGGACTCGACGAGAACAGACGGTCGAAGTGCGCGGGCCACGAGGGCTCGGTGATCCGCGCATGCTCCGGCTGCGCCAGGATCTCGCCGACCGGCTGAAGACACAACTTAAATTAAAGCCAACCCCGGACGCGAACCGCTCTTTAAGTTCAAGGAGGGTGGTCGCTTCAAGCACCTCCTGCTCCGCGCCACGATGGCCGTCTGCCGCCTGCCGTGCTCGAAGCGCCGCCCCACCGGATGGAAGAAGCCGAAGTTCCGACTCGACTTCGTCGGGTTCCACACCTTCCGCCACACATGGGCGACGTTCAGGGGCTCGCCGGTACCAAAAACTGGAAGGATGTCCGCAGCGTCGCACGCTACTCGCACGTCGTTCCGCGTGATGAATGGGGCAGTGTGGATAGCCTTCCGGAGTTGGGGAACAAACGGGCAAGAGCGAGCAATGAGTGAAATTCTTAAATATTATCAATGGGCGAACCTTCCTTCCCCAAAGGCTGGCCGCAACTTTTTTGGGGACCTGACACGTGACGCAAAACCCCGCGCGGAACCGAAAGCGCCAAACGCCGGGCTCGGAGCGACAGTCGCGCGGCGCTTATCCGGGCTCGCAGCCCAGCGGTTACTACGGAACATCCGGCGCGAAGCGAACGTGCGCGCAGGCCGTCAAAAGCCGTTTTGCGCCCAAAATCCCGGTTTTTGGACGTTCTAGCTGGAATCCTGCACCAATCCGGCAAATCCCCGGTTTTAGCCACGTTGAGGTTGTGGTAATTGGGAACTTTCAAATTATGTCCGGCTTGGAGTCTCATGATCGAACTCGCCCCCCGGAATTCCAATATTGGCTCCATCACGCGTATCGGCGTGCAACCCATCGCGATCGGCGCCGTCGCCCTGATATTCGTTGTGCTGGGGATCGGCTCTATCGCGCTCTGGCGCGCCTATACCGGCAATGCGCCCGAAACGGATCGCGTGGTGGCGATCCGCCAATTGCAGGCTCGCACCGCCCAAGCGTCCGAGCAACTGGTCGAAAAGACCAAGGGCCTCGAGGCCACCCAGCAGGAATCGATCGACCAGCTGCAAGTGGTCCAGGACCAGTTGCAGACCGTGCGTCGCCTCCTCGCCTCGCAGCAGACCGATACCAGGAAGCTTTCCGAACAGGTCGGAAGTCTGACCGAAGCGATCGAGGGGCTGCGGCAATCGTTCGCGAGCGCGCAGGCCACCGAGCCTACGGCTGAACCCACCCGCAAGCGCTCGGCCAGGGCAAAACCCCACGCGAGTACGCACCGCAAGCGCGGCAAATCGAACGGCTGACAACCGCTGGCGCCGTTTTCGGGGGAAGGCCCGCCCGACGCCAGATGCCAGTCGGGGCAGCCGGTCCACGGCCATAGGCGTTTTCCATGGCGACCGCGGCCTTGGGCCGACGACGCGCATTCGTCGTCGCGAAGCCCTGCTTCCGAGCCCCGCCGTGAATTTTCTTCGCCGTTTGTGAACTGGTTCACATATGCCCGTGAGATTCGCGGTCATGCTGCAGTTCACCGGATGGCGTGAGCCGATTTCAATATCCGGGGCTGGCAAGGTCGTTGACGGTATACTACGTCGACGGCCTTGTTTTTTGTGCCCCTGCAATCTTGAGACCGCACTTAAAGTGAAATCCTCGCAAGCAGGTGATTTGCGTTTGGCTTCAATTGTTTGCTGAATGCGCCTCCCAAAGAGGAGGAACTTTCAATGAGTGCCGAACCCCTGCTGACTTCAGACATCATCGGGCTGACAAAAATCGCGCCGTTTTCCCGCCGCGGGTTCATGACCGCGTCGGCCGCCGTGACGGCCGGATACACCCTTGCCGCCGGACCGGTGCGCGCCGACGTGATCAAGACCGACACCAATGGCCTCACCGCCGGCGACACCAGGATCAAAGTCGCTGACGGCGAAATGCCCGGCTATTTCGCGCGGCCGGCCGGCGTCAGCAATCCACCCGTCGTACTGGTGGCGATGGAAATCTTCGGCCTGCACGAATACATCAAGGACGTGACCCGGCGCCTGGCCAAGCTCGGCGCGTTCGCGGTCGCGCCGGATTATTACTTCCGCAAAGGTACCGATCTCACCAAGATCACGGACATCCCGCAGCTGATGCCGATCGTGAATTCGAAGCCGGACGCGGAATTATTGTCCGATCTCGACAGCACGGTGGCCTGGGCCAAGTGGCAGGGTGGCGATACCTCCCGGCTCGGCATCATCGGGTTCTGCCGCGGCGGACGGACGGTGTGGGAGTATGCGGCCCATAGCGGCGCGCTCAAGGCGGGCGCCTCGTTCTATGGTCCGCCGGTCGATCCGCCCAACCCGCTTTGGCCAAAGAGCCCGCTGCAGCTTGCGCCGGAGATGAAGGCGCCGGTGATTGGCCTGTACGGCGAAGCCGATACCGGGATTCCGGTGGCGCAGGTGGAAGCATTAAAGGCCGCACTGGCCGACAACAAGAAAACCGCCGAGTTCAAGATCTATCCGGGCGCGCCGCACGGTTTCCACGCCGACTATCGCGCCAGCTATCGCAAGGAAGCGGCCGACGATGCCTGGAGCCAGATGCAGGCCTGGTTCAAGAAATACGGAGTGTTGAGTTAGCTGGCGTTCGCCGCCTGGCGCCGAACGCCGATAGCGCGCAGCGAGAATGCTGCGCGCTATCGGCCCCGGACGAGCTAGCCGAAATGATCGCTGGAGAAGCGATCGCTATTGCGATGCAGCTTGGCGATCCGCGGCTCGATTTCCCAAAGCATCCAGACAAAAGCCGTTCCAAGACTGACAACGACACCCAGGAACACCAAGGTCAAAGCCGGGGTTGTGAGCATGTTCAACATTCCTGATGCGATGCAAGCGGCGTACCAGCAGACGAATCGCGGCCTCGGCGATTAAAACACCGGGGCCGCGGGATTCATCCCGATATTGGGGCAAGCGGGATTAGTTGCAAACCTGAACCTGCCGGACACGCCAGCCATAGGGGGTCAGCACCTGCTGCTGGGCGAGGTAGCAGCCGCCGTCGCCGTAATAGTCGTCGTAGCCATAATTGGCGTAGTACGGATAGCCGTAGTCATCGTCGTAGTAGCCGTAGGCTCCGTAACCCAGGCCGAAGCCGATGGCTGCGGCGGCAAGCGGAAATCCGCGGTGCCGGAATCCGGGGTGGAAGCCGCCGCGGAAACCGTTGACGGCGAAGCTGCCGCTGCGAAATGCGCCGGCGCCGATCGCGGCCGAACGGAAGCCGCCGCCGCTAATGGCCGCGGCGCGGAAACCACCGCCGCCCATCCCAATTCCGCCGCCGCGGAAGCCCCCGCCAAACCCGCCACCGTGGAAACCGCCACCGCCGTGGAAGCCACCGCCTCCGCCAAAGCCGCCGCGGGCCGACGCTGCATCCGGCGCCAGCACGGCAATTGAAGCGACCGCGAACAACGCGATCATCGTTTTGCGTAACATCACCCATCCTCCGTGCTCACTCGCGTTCAAACGCTTGACGCCTTCGGCGTCGGATCCCTGCAGATCCGGGATCAAATCTAGGACCGGTTCTCGCAGACCGCTTGATCATTCTGCTCACTTCTCCGCGACCGGCTGACAGTCACATCAGCAGCCGCGACAAATGCTTTTCAGCTTGCGATCGATGGTCTTGTTTTCCCCCGCAATCGCGGCATCGATATTCTGCGACCCGGATCCTGTGGTCATGCCGGGCTCAGTATTTACGCCCGAGCCCCCCGAGCCCGAAGACTGAGCCGTTCCGGCGCTGTTGGTGCCAGGCGCCGGTGGCGTTGAAAGCTGTGTCGAGTTGCCCGCGCCGGACGGCATACCGCCAACGCCCGCAGTCCCGACGCCGACCGAGCCGGCGCTGGGCGAACCGACGGTGCTTCCCGCGCCGGCCGAAGACCCGCTGGCAGCGCCACCTGCGCTTCCACCGCTGGCTCCGCCCGTGCTTTGCGCAGACGAAATGACAGTCGATACCAGAATTGCGATCACGCTAATCGCGGCCGTCACGGACGCTCTTTTCATCGCAAATCTCCTTTTCTGGTCACAACCGCGCCGTAAGGTCGTTGTTCCTTTCCGGAACAATTTCGATCGGCAATCATTGGATGAGTGTCTGCTGAAATGCAGGAGTCGATGACGCTTGCGCAAATTGATCGCCTTCGACGACGACACCTTCGACAAGCTGACCCAGCTTGGACGCGACCGGATGGCGACGATTCAGGAATTGGCGGATGAGGCGTTCGCAGACGTGCTGAAAAAGCACGGCATCCCCGTCGATCTCAAGGATGCGCTTCGCAAAAGCGCCGCGATCGACCGGGCGCCGGCAAAAAGCAAGGCGCGATCAGGTCCGGTGCGAAAAGCCAAATCGTGACGGCCGGCTCCAATTCATTGGTGACCGGCTTGTCCGGGGAAGACCGCGGCTCCGTCTTCAGCCGATCTTCTTCATGCCGTTTTTGAATCGCGGCCCGTTGAGGGCGTAGAATTTCGCAGCGCTTCCCATCGCCGTCACCTGTTCGGGCGAAAGCGTGCGGATCACGTTCGCCGGCGAACCGATGATCAGCGAATACTCGGGATATTCCTTGCCCTCGGTGATGAGGGAACCCGCGCCGACGATGCTGCCGCGGCCGATCTTCGCGCCGTTCATGACGATCGAACCCATCCCGACCAGCGCGCCGTCTTCGAGCGTGCAACCGTGCAGGATGACGTTGTGACCGACCGTGCAGTTCGTTCCGATCGTGAGCGGAAAGCCACGATCGGTGTGGCAGGTCGAATTGTCCTGCACGTTGGACCCTTCGCCGATCTCGATCCACTCATTGTCGCCGCGCAACACCGCGCCGAACCAGACGCTGGCCGAGTTCTTGAGGCGCACCTTGCCGATCACGGTTGCAGTGTCGGCGATAAAGTAATTTCCGTCCGCGGGAAGATCGGGCGCCTGCCCATCCAGTTCGTAAACCGCCATCGAGTTCTCCTGTTCGCGGAGACCTTATAGCGTTTTCGAGCGAAGTGGATACCGGTTCGCGTGAAGAAAACGCGTCCAAAAAAGCCAGACCAGAACCGGTCAGGTGCTAGGCCAGCACCCCGGCGGCGCGCAACGTCATCAGGAAGAACGTACCGGACATCAGGCTCCAGAACCCGGCAATGACGGTCGCCATCATCACGAATTCAAAGCGGCGGCGTTCGATCTTGGCGCCGCGCAGCGTGTTGCGCATGATGATGAAGGGCGCGGCAAAGACCAGGAAGGGGACGGCGGCAAACGTCTTCGGCGCCACGCCCTGCTGCAGCAGCCCGAAACCCGCGGGACGCTCGGCCATGGCCTGGTAGCCGCTGGCAAGGGCGCCAGCCAGCGCGAAGCCGATGCAAAGGGAGAACAGGGAATTCAACGCATCGGGGGACATGGACACTTCCACTACTCGACAAACCGCGCCCTGCTTTCGCAAAATTGGCAGCCTGCCGCCACAGCATCCTTAAGGAAAGGTTAACAAGGGGCCGCCGCGGCCGCGTTTGCGCGGCTCGTGTCGCCTTGACTTCGGTGAAATCATGCGGAAATCGGCTGGCGCATGGCATATTCGAGCACTGATTCGGCGTTAGCTTCGAACCCTACGATGCCTCGTTCATGACCTTGCTTTCGACGGCCCAGCACATCGCCCGCGACACGCGCAAGGACCCGCGCGGTCACATGATCCTGATCATGGTCGCGGGTACGATCACCATAGGCGCGATCGCCCTGGTCGCCTTTCTGTTGTGGCCGACCTGGGGAAGCGATCCTTCGAGCGGACCGGCACGATTGCCGGTCAGCATCGGCGCAACGTTGTTCAATGTGCCGACGACTGCAGTGCGCATGAAAATCCAGCGCCACTCCGGTCCGCAGGAGCGCGTCGATCTCAGCTTCATGTTCCCTTCGCTCGAGCCGCCCGAGGCGCCGAAACACGTCAGCGCCGACACGGTCGAGGAAAAGCCGCAGCCGATCGACCGGATATTCCTGTCGCTATCGGCGCATCACGACACGCTGGCGCCCGACACCCGCGTCCGCACCATTTATCCGCGCTATCTGGAGCAGGACTCGACACCGATCGATGACGGATTGTCGATGCGCGCGTTTCGCGACGGTTCGCCCTACAGCAACGAAGACCTGTTCTCAGCGAACGCGCCAAGCCTCAGCGCGCGCTGCACGCGCGATGGCGCAACGCCTGGAATGTGCCTGAGCGAGCGCCGTGTCGACGGCGCCGACCTGACGTTCCGCTTTCCACGCAGCTGGCTTGGACAATGGCGCGACGTCGCAGGTGCAATGGACCGTCTGACGGTGCAGTTGCACGGGCCGAAGGGGTAGCGGCAGTTTCGCCGCACCTCACCCCTGATCGACCAGATCTTCCTCGAGGATCGCCATCTGAAACTGGAATGAGCGATCGTCGTCTTCGTCATCGACGAACAGCACGCCGATGAACTCCTCGCCGATATAAACCTCGGCCGAGTCATCCTTTTTGGGCCGCGGCACCACGCGAATCCTGGGATTGCCGAACACGCGCTTGAGATAGGCGTCGAGCTTCCTGACTTCCTGAACGTCCACGGCAGTCTCCAATCGGGTCGAGGTTTTCCGGGGAGTTTTAGGACGGTACGCCGCGAACCGCCAGAGCCTTTTCGGCCCTGACCGGATCAGAATTGCGCCAAATGCCCGAGGTCAGAAAGCGAGCAAAATCAAAGCCCGATCGCGTTGAGCATCTGATCCATGGTGCGTGACGGCTCGGCGCAGCCGGCCTCGCCGACGATCTTGGCGGGAACACCGGCCACGGTGACGTTGTGGGGCACGGGCTTGACCACCACGGAACCGGCGGCAATGCGCGCGCAGTGACCGATCTCGATATTGCCGAGAATTTTCGCGCCCGCCCCGATCAGCACGCCGTGGCGAATTTTGGGATGGCGATCCTCGTTCTCCTTGCCGGTGCCGCCCAGCGTAACGCCATGCAGGATCGAGACGTCGTCATCGATCACGGCGGTCTCGCCGCAGACGAAACCGGTGGCGTGGTCGAGGAAAATACCGCGGCCGATTTTGGCCGCCGGATTGATGTCGGTCTGGAATGCCGCCGACGATTGGCTCTGCAAATAATAGGCGAAATCCTTGCGGCCCTTTCTATAGAGCCAGTGCGCCAGCCGATGGGTCTGAAGCGCGTGAAACCCCTTGAAGTAGAGCAAGGGATCAATGAACCGCGTGGTCGCGGGATCGCGGTCATAGACCGCTACCAGGTCGGCGCGGAACGCGTTGCCGAGATCGGGTTCGTCGCGCAGCGCCTCGTCATAGGCCTGGCGGATCAGATCGCCCGAGAGCGCCGAGTGGTCGAGCCGCTCGGCAATCCGATGGATCACGGAATCTTCAAGGCGATCGTGATGCAGCACGGTCGAATAGATGAAGGAGGCAAGCTCGGGCTCGCGGCGGACGATGTCTTCCGCCTCGCCTCGCACACGATCCCAGATCGGATCGAGCGCCGCCAGTTTCGCACCCTGTGGATTGACCTGATGCACTGCCATGGGTTGCTCTCGCGATTGTTTGGTTTACGCATTATAGCACGGCGGGCGAACGACTGTCCCAGGCAGGCGCCGGCAAAGTAACCCCATCCGAACGGCCCGCCCTGGAGACGTTCTATCCAAGTGGTCGGGATTTTCGGGAAATCAAGCCGGGTCCGCTGCAACTATTGACGGATTTCGACCGCGCCACCATTCCGGGCATGGTCCCCCAAAACGGGGAAACGTCATCGACACGCAGATTTTACGGGCGCGGTTCGCCGACTCGCGGTCGGTCTGGATCGCCGCCGTCGCGGTCCCCCTTTTGTTGCTCGCGCCTGCCCTGTGGAACGGCTATCCGCTGCTCCAGTGGGATACCGGCGGCTATCTGGCGCGCTGGTATGAGGGCTATTTGGTGCCGAGCCGATCCACGGTGTTCGGCCTCTACCTGCATTTCGGCGAAGATTCGAGCTTCTGGATCAATCTCGGGATTCAGGCGCTGGCGACGCTGTGGATCGTGCAGCTGACGCTGCGCGTGCTGGGCATGGCCCAGCCGTTACGGCTGCTGGCAATGAGCCTGGCGCTGATCCTGACAACGGCCCTGCCGTTTCTCGCGAGCATGCTGCTGACCGACATCTTTGCCGGCCTGTCGGTGCTGTCGCTGTTCATCCTGGTCCTGCAAGGAGAGAGGACTTCAACCGTCGAAAAAATCTTGCTGTTTGCCTTCACGGCCTTCGCCGCGGCGACGCACAGCGCAACGCTGGCGGTGCTGCTCGGATTATGCTGCGTTGGGTGGACGGTGCGCCCGTTCCTGCGCGGACGGGTTCCTGTGTCCGGACTGGCGCAGGGCAGCCTCACCATCGTCGCCGGGGCGGCCATGCTGCTGTCGGCGAATTTTGCGTTGTCGGGACAATTGGCCTGGACGCCCGGAGGGTATGGCGTCGCGTTCGGACGGATGCTGCAGGACGGCATCGTTACGCAATATCTGAGGGATCATTGCCAACAGCAAAAGCTGAAGCTCTGCCCCTATCGCGACCAGCTGCCGGCTACCGCCGACCAGTTTCTGTGGGGCAACAGCATGTTCAACACGCTCGGCCGCTTCAAGGGCTTGAACGACGAGATGGGATTCATCGTGCTGCGTTCACTCGCTGAATATCCGGCCCGGCAAGCCGAGGCCGCGCTTGCCGCCACCGCGCAGCAACTCACGCAGGTCGCCACCGGCGAAGGCACCAATGCCTGGATCGGCCACACCTACGGTATCATCGAGCGTTATATCCCGTCGCAGGTGAAGCCGATGCGCGCCGCGCGCCAGCAACAATGGCGCCTCGACTTCACCGCCATCAACCGCATTCACGTCCCCGTCGCCCTTGCGTCGATGGTGCTGGTCGCGATGCTGTTCGCGGCCGGCTTGCGGCGCGGCCGGCTCGACGATCTCACGCTGCTCGCCGGGACCGTATCGCTTGCCTTGCTTGGCAACGCCTTCGTCTGCGGCGTGATCTCCGGACCGCACGACCGCTATGGCGCGCGCATCGTCTGGGTCGCGACATTCGTGCTGCTGATCGCCGCCGTCAGATATTCCGAAGGCGAGACCGAGCCGGATGACCTACGCTCTTCGTGACAGAAAATCGAGAACGCCTTCCTTGTAGACCTTGTCGCCGACGGCGCGCATGTGATCGCGGTTCGGAATGTCGAGCACCTGCGAGCCCGCAATGATATTGCCCAGCGCTTCGGCCGAGCCCGCGATCTCGTCCTTGCTGCCGACCGCGATCAGCACCGGTACGGCGATGGCAGCCGCCTCCTCACGCGTCATCAGGCGCCGCGAGCCGCGCAGGCAGGCGGCGAGCGCCAGGCGGTCGGAGCGGGTCTGGTCGGCAAACGCGCGAAAAGTCCGTCCGACCGGATCGGTCACGTCCTCCAGCGACGGCGCTTCCAGCGCGGTCGCGACGTTCTCGCCGGGGCCGCCCCCCTCGATCATTCCGATCCCAATGCCGCCCAATATCGCCGAGCGCAGGCGCTGCGGCTGCTCGCGCGCGAGCACGGCCGTCATCCGCGATCCCAGCGAATAGCCCATGATGTCGGCGCGCGCGATCTGCAAATGATCCATCAGCGCGATGACGTCGCCGGCCATAATAGCGATGTCATACTGCGCGGCATCGTAGAGCTTGGCGGAATCGCCATGGCCGCGATTGTCGAGCGCGATCACGCGGCGGCCGTTTTTCTTCAGCTCGGAAACCCAGGTGGGATAGACCCAGTTGACGTTCTTGGTCGAGGCGAAGCCGTGCACCAGAACGATCGGATCTCCCTCGCCTTCGTCGAGATAGGCAATTTCGACAGCGCCGTTGTGAAAACTCGGCATCATCATTTCCATATTGTTTTGGGGATTTAAGGCTTGACGATCGATAATGACCGCAAGCCTAGCCGTGCGCGAGCGCGCTTGCCAGCGGGACTTCCGGGGGTCCGGCGGCCGCCGCGAGCTGTTTTCGCAGCCGCCGAGCCTTCCTGGCCCGCAGCCACGCCAGGGTCAGCCGTTCCGTGGTCGCCTTGATCGACGACAGCAAGCCGAACAGCGCCAACAGGGCGCCAAATACCCAGGATGCGAGATTAAACGCGCCGGCAGCCAGCAGAAGAGCGCCGCGGCCGAACAGTTTCAGGATCGCGCGGGTCTGACCGCCCCTGGATTCGGCCAGTCGTGCCGCGCGCGCGACGTCCTTCGGGCCTTCGGCGATCCGCAGCGTATCCAGCGCGCCGCGCGTACCGGCCGCCTCACCGACGCGGCCGACGTCCTTGGCCAATCGAACCAGCGCACCGGCCTTCTCGGCGCGAAATGCCGCCTTGATCGCGCTGACGGTCTCGCCTGGCCGCAGCACCGAGCCGGTGGCGACCGCCTGCTGCAGGACGGGCGCATCGACGACTTCGCGCGCCGAACGGCCGGCCCATTGCGTCAACCCCTCACCCAGCCGCCCGACCTTGCGGGCATCCTTGACCATCGTCAGGCCGGCACGTATCGGCGCCACGCCGCCGACCGACACATACGTCGCTGCCGTGACCGCAAGGCCAGCCGTGGCAAGCCCCAGCACCAGCCGGTCGGTATCCTCGCCCATCGCCAGGTGCTTGCCTTCGCGCACCACATCCCTGATGTCGCCGAACACGAAGAGATCGCCTGCAACCGTCCCCGACAGGCTCGCGACGTCGTCGGCATTGCCGGTCACCAGCCCCGTAGCGAAGCCCTTGGCGAAGTGCGAGGCCGATTTTTCCTCCGCAACGGCATCGCTCACCCGCGTCGTCAGCGCGTCGCTGAGGGCAAGGTTTTTCTCGCGCGCGAGCTCGACAAAACTGTTGGCGAGATCGGCATCGCGAGCGGCCAGCGCCGCCTCGATGTTTTGCTCGACCAGCGCCGGGTTATTTCGCAGAGCAGAATTGATCCTGATATCGGCGAGTTGCGCGGGCTCGTCCCGTGCCGCCAGGATAGCAAAGGCGTCGCGCGCATACGGCGCCAGCAGCGCGAGCGCTGCCGCGCACACCGCCATACCAGTCAAAGCCAGACCGAGCCGCCGCGTCCGTTTCATGCCAAAAACCCCAAGGTTTTCGCTGCCCTCAAAATAGTATGCCGCTTTTTAGACACAACGGCCCCGACGAAAGAAGGGCTTCTCTGGGACGACAAGATTGTGTCGAATTTGCATGAGCAAATGAGCGGTCGGGGCTCTAGGAATCAACTGTTCCCGCCAGTATGGTGCGCGGCATTTCGCGCTGCCGCATCGCGTTGATTGCGTCCGTCCGTCATTGCCATTCAAGGTGAGAATAATGTCCGACCATGTCGTCCCGCACTTCCACAACGATGCCGGCGTCTCGGTGATCGAGATCGGCTCGCAGGAATTCATGTGCGTGGGCGCCAATCCGCCGTTCGACCATCCGCACGTTTTCCTCGATCTCGGCAACGACAACGAGATCATCTGCCCGTACTGCTCGACGCTCTATCGTTTTGCGGCCGACCTCGCCGCCGGCGAAGCGCGCCCCCCTGAATGCGTGCTCAAGGACAGGGTCGCCTGACCGGTCCGTGGCTGCGACGCGCACCATCATCGTCGCTGGTGCCGGGATCGGGGGACTGACGGCGTCGCTGACGCTCGCGGCACGGGGCTTTCGCGTCGTCATCCTGGAAAAGGCCGAGCGGCTGGAAGAAGCCGGCGCCGGCCTGCAACTTTCACCCAACGCCAGCCGTATTCTGGTCGAACTCGGCCTGAAGCCGCGGCTCGGCCCTCGCGCCGTGACGCCAGATGCAATCAACATCATGAGCGCGCGCGCCGGCGGCGAGATCGCGCGCCTGCCGCTTGGCGAGGCCGCCTCATTTCGCGCCGGCGCGCCCTACTGGGTGGTGCATCGCGCCGACCTGCAGGCGGCGCTGCTGGCCGAGGTCAACGACAATCCCGACATCGATCTGCGGCTCGGCTGCCAGTTCGAGGACGTGACCAGCCATGCCAAGGGCCTGACAGTGGTCCAGCGCAGCGGCAATGCGCGGCAGCAGGAACTGGCAGTGGCGCTGATCGGCGCCGACGGCATCTGGTCTGCGGTACGCAATCATCTGTTCCCGGAGGTGCAGCCGCAATTCTCCGGCCTGATCGCCTGGCGCGGAACGCTCGATGCCACGGCGTTACCGCGCGAATATACCTCGGCGCGCGTGCAGCTCTGGATGGGGCCTAACGCCCATCTCGTCGCCTATCCGATCTCCGGCGCGCGGCAGATCAACGTCGTCGCCGTGGTGCCGGGGATCTGGAACAGGCCGGGCTGGAGTGCTGCGGGCGACGCCAACGAAATCAAGAACGCGTTCTCGTCGCAATGGCCCGCGACCGCACGGATGCTGGTCGGCGCGGTCGACGAATGGCGGCGATGGGCGCTGTTCACGGTGCCGGACCATGGCGAATGGAGCGACGGCGCGATCGCACTGCTCGGCGACGCCGCGCATGCGATGCTGCCGTTTGCCGCGCAGGGCGCGGGAATGGCGATCGAGGATGCCGCGGTGCTCGCCCAGGTTCTGAGCGAGGGTGTCCTGAGCGAGGGCGCCGGCGAAAATATCGCTGCGATCCCGGGGGCCCTGAAGCGCTATGGCCGGCTGCGGCGCGCGCGGGTGTTTCAGGTCCAGCGCGCCGCACGACGGCAGGGGCGCATCTATCACCTGACCGGACCGTTGGCGTTCGCCCGCGACCTCGCGATCAAGGCGATGGGCCCACAACGCATGCTGGCGCGTCAGGACTGGATCTACGACTGGCGGGCGTGAGCAAACGCGCGGGCCACGCTCAATACACCGCGCTGCCGGCACGCGACGGACCGCCCTTGACGCCCGGCCCCGGAGAGCGCGCGGGAGGCGTCGCCGTCGCGGCGGCGGGCGCAGGCGCCGCGGGCGGCGTTTCATGGCACTTGTTGCGCCGCCAGGCTTCATCGGCGAGTTTGGACTGGGCGCGCACCGAAATAAGGTCATTGCGGTAGGCCATCTCGGCCACCACCGGCCCGGCGACGCCGGTCTCGGCCTTCGCCATCAGACCCTGCAATTCGGCCGCGCGCGCAGCGAGACCTTTACGCTCCGCCTCCAATTGCTTGCATTCATAGAGATCGTATTTGGCGGGATCGGCGAAGGCCGGCGACATGGTGTCGCCGATCTGCGCGCAGCCGGACAGGGCGATGCCGAGCGTAAATAGCGCCAGCGCCACAATGGCGCGCGAAACGGGCTGGCAATGGGACAAGCGAGAGAACATCGGACCTTCATATCCGGACAACGTTGAGATTGCCTAAAGCAGCCCCAGGTGTCCGCATTGAGGCTTTGCTTATCGCACTTCCCCTTCGCCGGTAACGCGCTAAGTATTCTGATCTCCCGACCAAAGCGGACGTGGCGGAACGGATAGACGCAAGGGACTTAAAATGCCTTGCGACTCCTGAAAGGTCTCATCTTTGTTGGAAAACGCGATCTCGCTTTCGGCATCAACCTGCCGGAACGAAGCGAGATTTGGAAAACATTTCTGGGGGCCTCAGATGGCCCTTGCAGTCGACACGCTGCTGCTGCGACCTTGGCGCCGTCGCTATCCCGCTTCGCACGTTTCCACTAATCGCCTAAGGCTCGCGCAGAGTTTGCTCTCCTTATCAATAAAGCCCGCGATTGCCATAAAGTGATTCGCTTCAGGCTGTTCAAATGACCAGCCCCTGAGTCCCGCGGCCTTCCAGGCGTGCAGATAGTCCGCCGACTGTCGTCGAAGCTCGGAACTCTCAGCGCCACCCACACTTACAAACAAGGGTGGCACGCGATCCGGCAGGCGAAGAAGTGGGCTCTGAGTTTGAACGATGTCTTCGGTGAGCTGAAGCATGGGCTGCAGCCAAGAAAATCGAAGCGGCCGCAAATCAAACAGCCCACTGATTGCAAAACCTCCCCGGATCACGTCGCGTGGCAACCCATAATCCTCCATCCATCGGGTGTTCAGCAGCATCGCAACCTGGTGGCCGCCAGCGGAATGTCCGGCCACGTATATCCTGCGCCGACTACCGCTGAACGTTTTGCTCGAACGCTGAACCCAGGCGATCGCCGCCCGGGTCTGACGCGTGATTTCGGGCAGCGTGACCTTCGGACAAAGTGCGTAATTAATTATCACCACCGTGAAGCCGAGCGCGACCGGTCCGCGCGCAACCCAGCTGAATTCTTTACTGCTGTTCGAACGCCAGTACCCGCCGTGGATAAAAACGAGAATAGGCGCGTCGGGATCTTGAGCCGGAAAGATGTCGAGCGTCTCTTCGACCGTCGGTCCGAATGGCACGTCGAGAAGGCACTCAAGTTCGTCGCGTGCCTTCTTGCTTTCATTGATGTTGAACTCGGCGTACCGTTGAAAGTCGGGCGCCGACTTCTCAACGTCGTATTCCCTGTCGATTTCCTCCTGAGTGGCGAACTGTCGGTAGAGCATCATAATTCCTCCAATAGACGATGAGCAGGTAGACCCGGATGCCCGCCCACAAGGCTGGAGCCGGAGATGTGAGCCAGGTTGAGTTCGAGCTGCCGCGTCGGATCAAGCTGGAACTGAGTCATGGCCAGTCCGGGCGCGATGAGCCCGCCAGGTCCGGCCGCAATGCGCCAATGAAGCAAAATCGTCACCGGCGTGGAGCTGGCTCTCTTGCGCCCGACGCCCGCCAAAGCTGCTAACTCTGACGCTCGAATGCCGCGCTAATGATGATGTCGACGTCGTCGCTGAAGAGAGGCACTTATGTGCTAACGCCGAACTCGGTCGGCTTAATCTTCGCGGACGCATCGAAGCCCATCGTATAGTGCTTGCTGAGCGGATTGACCCCCTGCCCCGTGGAATACTGCGTGCAGAACGACCGGCTTCGTCGTTCCATGCAGAGTGAGATCGCCGACACAAAGGCCTTCCCGGATTGCGGAAACCGGTGGGCATCGAAGCTCGATATCAATAGGACCGGCGCTCCCACGACTCAGACGCTGCGGTCGCGCCGGACCGCAATTTCTATGCGGCAGTGAGCTGGGCCGCCTTCGAGGCGCTATCGTGCCCACCCAGCGCCCACTTGGAGAAGAAGATCTGAGTGCCGAATGCTGTGTGCGCCTTCATGATGTCGATCACGCCCTGATACGTTTCCTGACGGCTCCAATCCTGCTGCAGTTCGTAGACGAAATGCTGTGCGGTGGTTGGCACGGCGCCGGCCTGGATCATGCGGTCGACGGCACGTTCATGGACCTGAATGCTGGTATCGCCGCAGGCGTCCGCGACAAAGAACACTTCATAGCCGCGCCGGAGGCCCTCGATCACGTTGAACGCGGCACAGGCGCCCGTCCAGAGGCCGGCGATGACGAGGCGCTTGCGACCCGTTGCTTCGACGGCCTTCACAAATTTGGGAGTGAGCCAGGCGTTGATGGACGTGCGATCGACGACCTCGTGACCCGGAAAAACCCCTTCGGTGACCTCCGGAACGAACGGACCCGCGAAAGTCTCCGCCGTGACCGTCGACAGAACCGTCGGTACGTTAAAAAGCTTCGCGCTCTTGGCGATGATCTGAAGGTTGTTCTTGATCGCGTTGCGGTCGTGGCTCTCGACACCCATGAACATCTGGAGGGGCTGAAAATCGATCAGCACCAGCGCCGCATCGTCGGCTGAGAAATGGCTCGTGAAGTTGTTCGACATGCTTAGCTCCTCTGGACTGCGACTGCCGCCGGTCCTCGTTGTTGACAAGGTGACCCTAGGTGTGAGATTTTTTGTCTGCAATGTCATATACCCCTGAAATACTGCCAACCGTTCCCGCCGCAGATCTCCTCGCCCGCTGCGCGCTTTTCGTGGCTTTTGAGGGCAAGAGATTGCTCGATCTGACCGGCAGACCCATTCCAACCGCATCGAGTCTTTTTTGCTCAGGGTGAGCTCGAAACCGTACTCGACGACCGGGCACCACCGCGGCAGATCGAGTTTGCGATATCATTGAAGCACTCCGTACGCGCGTGCCGGCACCGACTCCAAGAACGCCGCACAGAGAAACAGCCACCGGACGAATGCTAAGCGCCCGGTGACAAGCAGGCCTGCTCAGCGTTCTGCCGAATGCGCAAGCACGGCCTGAGGTTGATTCCGAAAGCCGATGGCCATTCGGTTGTACGTATTCATAAGCCCAATAGCGATCGTCAGATCGACCAAGTCCTTCTCGCTAAATACGGTACGTGCGGATTGATAATCCACTTCCGGTATTGCGGTCTCCGCCACGCGTGTAACAGTCTCAGCCCATGCGAGCGCGGCCCGCTCGCGCTCATCGAACAGAACTTCCGCCTCACGCCAGACTTGCACCAGCGCCAGCTTCTCGACTTTCACACCCTTCTTCTGAAGGACGCGGGTATGCTGATCCAGGCAATAGGCGCAGCCGTTGATCTGGGATATGCGAAGATAAACAAGCTCGACAAGCACGTCAGAGAGGCCAGACTGCAGGATATAGCCATATACTCCACCGAGGGCCTTCACGCCTGCAGGCGCAACTTTTGTGTAGTCGATACGTACGCTCATGAAAGGGTCTCCTTATCGATCAGGGGTGGTGAGTTCTTTATCTGCCGTGTCGACAACAAACACGGCAAGCAACTTGGCTGGCTCGGTGGCGCTTACATTTCTTCCCAAGACATGATGCGCGCCCGGGGTCTCGAAGAAGCTCTCGCCAGCCCGGTAAGTACGCGCCGGCTCACCCTCGACCTGACTTTCAATCGTGCCCGATACGACGTAGGCATAGATGAACGCTGACTTCGCATGATGATGTGGACGCGAAGAGCCGCCCGGCGGATAATTCACCTCGACGGCAACCAACGATTTCCCGGGAAGATTGGGAATGGCATGCGCAAGGTTCGTTGCGACGGTTTCATGAATATCATCAGCTACCGCGGGCGTCGCGAACACGAGGGCGGTCGCGACCATCAATGGATTGATTTTCATCTTCACCGTGTCGCCTTTACATTAAAAAGCTTCGCGCTCTTCGCGATGATCTGAAGGTTGTTCTTGACCGCGTTGCGGTCGTGGCTCTCGACACCCATGAACATCTGCGGCTGAAATCGATCAGCACCAACGCCGCATCGTCGGCTGAGAAATGGCTCGTGAAGTTGTTCAACATGTTAGCTCCTCTTAAGTGCTTGCGCCCAGGCGGTCGCGTTCAATGAAGATAACTACGGTTAATCCCCTTGCTCCTTAGCGCGAAGCCAGAAAGCACCTAGATTGCCGGCATCAGGCCGCAGCTGCCGATAGTATCTCGCCGTCAAGCTCCGTCACATAGTCCCGGAGAGGCTGATGCCCTTGGTCCACGGCCAAAGTCCGAACAGCAAGAATAATATTCACGTCGGAGATGCCGATGAAGCCCAACACTTGGCGTAAGTAGTTGCTGGCCATGTTGGTCGAAGCGAACGGGGCCCCTGGTGAAAAGTCGCCACCCGTCGAAAGAATGACGGTCGCTTTCTTGCCCTTGAGCATACCTTCGTAAGCGGTTGAGACAGTCACACCCGAACGCACGATTTGATCGATGTATGCCTTCAGAATGGCTGGTATCGAGAAGTTGTACATAGGCGTTCCGATCAGAATGTGGTCCGCCGATTTTATTTCGGCCACAAGATCGTCTGACACTTTGATTGCAGCCGCACTTTCCGGCGAGTGCTGCTCCCGTGGAGTGAACGCCCCTCCAATCCAATGAAGGTCTACAAACGGAATGTGAGACTTGAAAAGGTCGCGAACGACAACGACTCCGTGGGGATTTCCTTTCTTCCACTGTTCGACGAATCGAGTCGTGAGATTACGCGAAACGGACAACTCGAGTCGTGGGCTAACCTCGACGACTAGAAGGGTCTTCATGGCTGCTCCTAATAGCTCTTCGGAGTCCCAGCATCGTGCCGTGACTGACAGCCCCACATTAGAGTGCACCTGCCTCCGTAGAAGTTGGCTCTTCCGGTACGCATCGTTCACATTCTCCGAACGATGATCAACAACCTGCTTCGTTTGCTCTGCCGGTAGGCCTATGATTTCACGTGAGGACATGTGCCGATAGGTCCATCCCTGAAGAGCCGTGTCTCGACCGTGTCTAGCTCCGACCGCCGCCAAAATCGGCATCAAGTCCGACGGGGTGATCCAAGATAGAGACCGCCAAGTCGCGTTCAGGGGTTCGTGGTGGTCCACCACTCTGAGCAAGGCTTCGTGAGCCTCCGCCAGATTGTCCTCGCGAAGACAGGCCTGAGCTGCCTGCATTTCCTTTACTATCAGCGCCCAATAGAGTTCTTGGACCTGAACGTTGATCAGGAAGGCATACTCGCCGGGATGGTCGCTCACTGTTTGCTGAAGCGTGTGTAGAATTTCGGTCTGCAACTATGCGCTATACGGGGTCTGGTTTGTTTTTTTTCCGTCTGGAATTTGTGAATGATTGGGAGAAGACCCCATCAGGCGGGGTCTTCTCACTTGATTGGCAGCTCACACTAAGCCCTATGACTTAAAGAATCCGAGAAGCTCTCGCACAACGGCCTCGGGTTGGTCCTCGGGGACATAGTGGCTACTGGAGTTGACCTTTACGACACGCACGTCTGAAGCCTGTGTCGGAAGAAGCTCGCGCAGATAAGGGTAATTACGTTCACCGGCCAAGGCTAGAACTGGCGTTGCTATCTGGCCGTAGTGTTTGGCGTCAATGATGTCCTGTCCAAACGCCTGATACCAGCCGTTTCCAGCGCGGATCGCATCCGGCTGCGAGTACGCGGCGGCGTAGATCGCACGATCACGCTCCGAGATCGCAGCGGGATTTCGCAGTTGAGAATCGAAGAGCCAGTCGATCAGTAGCCTGGACTTCCCAGCCAGCAGTTGTTGCGGAAGATCCGGCAGTTGATTGAAAGCGAACCACCAGAGATAGACCGGATGGGTTGATTCCCCGGTTCCGCGGACCGCATGCCCGGGTGGCGGGAGCAGCGACAGTGTGTAGAGACTCTCTTCGGGGTGCGCAACGTCGATCAGGCAGATTTTGAGCGTCGCATCTGGATAGTTAGCAGCGAAGCTGTAGGCGACCATTGCTCCGATATCGTGTCCGGCGATGTTGACCTGCTTGTACCCGAGCGCTTGGGTCAGCTCGTGAATATCCTTGGCCATGCTCTTCTTGTCGTAGCCCAACCCCGGTTTGGCAGAACCTCCCATTCCGCGAAGATCAACCGCGATCACGCGGTGGCGCCTCGCCAGTTCCGGCATGATCTTATGGAACTCCCACCAAGTCTGGGGCCAGCCCGGCAGCAGGAGCACGGGCGTGCCTTTGCCACCCTCGACATAGTGGATGCGGGTGCCGTTCACTTCGGCATAGCCGTTCCTGAAATCACCGGGAAGTGAGGCGGCCAGCGCTGCATCCGAAGTATCTGCCCTGTTCTGTGATCCGCGTTCTGTACCTGCAAAGACTGGAGGGGCCGTAGCGATGCCAGCCGCGATAAAGAGTGCGGAAACCGCCATGCGGATCGGAGATCCGAATTCAGCCCGTTTGAATGGCGAGCGATTGGCCGAAGAGTGCTGCTCCCGTGGAGTGAAGGCCCTTCCAATCCAATGAAGGTCTACAAACGGAATGTGAGACTTGAAAAGGTCGCGAACGACAACGACTCCGTGGGGATTTCCTTTCTTCCACTGCTCGACGAATCGAGACGTGAGGTTACGCGAAACGGACAACTCGAGTAGTGGGCTGACCTCGACGACTGGAAGGGTCTTCATGGCTGCTCCTATTAGCTCTTCGGAGTCCCGGCACCGTGCCGCGGCTGATCCCCCAAATTTAATTTGCACCTGCCTCCGCAGAAGTTGGCTCTTCCGGTACGCATCGTTCACGTTCTCTGAACGATGATCAACAACCTGCTTCGTTCGCTCTGCCGGTACGCCTATGATTTCATGTGAGGACAAACTGGCGGTTGGTCGCCGATGAAGGTGCGGGCCGAAAAGAGTTCAGGAAAGGGAATCTCTTCCAGCGTCGGCAGAAGCCAAGACACAGCCGGGGTACCGAAATACGCCGATCTATTTCCGATTGTGCGACGTGTCGCCATGAGATGACGGTACTTCCAGGTTGTAAATTCCTCGGCGATGTCGGCCATGGTCTCGCCGAGCATTTTGACCGGCGGGTCGGTTTCGTAGGCCGCGGCCCACACCTTTTCGACCTCCGGGTCGGGAGCATAAGTTTTGGACGGGTCGCGCCTAAGCACCTCCGCAGGAATTTTAAACCCTCTCCTTGATAAGAACGCGAGCACATCGTCGTACAGGCTGGGCTCGTTCAGGGCCTTCTGAAGCTGTTCGAATCGATGTGGTTGCGGCTCGAAATGCTCCAGGTGCTGTTCTTGCTTGATGCCGAACAGGTAGACCATGTGCCGATAGGTCCATCCCTGAAGAGCCGTGTCTCGACCGTGTCTAGCTCCGACCGCCGCCAAAATCGGCATCAAGTCCGACGGGGTGATCCAAGATAGAGACCGCCAAGTCGCGTTCAGGGGTTCGTGGTGGTCCACCACTCTGAGCAAGGCTTCGTGAGCCTCCGCCAGATTGTCCTCGCGAAGACAGGCCTGAGCTGCCTGCATTTCCTTTACTATCAGCGCCCAATAGAGTTCTTGGACCTGAACGTTGATCAGGAAGGCATACTCGCCGGGATGGTCGCTCACTGTTTGCTGAAGCGTGTGTAGAATTTCGGTCTGCAACCATGCGCTATACGGGGTCTGGTTTGTATTTTGTTCCGTCTCGTTCATCTTTGTCCTCCTTGAGATTGTTTGATTCTGCGTTGCGCCTTTCGACCTCGATCGCGGCCTCGATGACTTCGTTGTCGTGTCCTCGATGACCGACGATCTGCAGGCCAGCGGGCAAGAGGCCATCCCTGCGACGCATAGGAACTGTAGCAACGGGATTGCCAGTCAAATTGAACGGAGCCATGTAGGCCATGAGCGCGTGGCGGACACCCTCCAGCTTCCTCGCGGTCCCTTCCCTGTATTTTCGGTCGCTTGCCGCGGCCGAGGCCGTCGCCGTGTCCGAAATTGCGGCGAAAGCATTGAGGTCGGTCGCGCACTGCCTGGCCCGATCAACAGCAATTTCCACCAACTGCCGAGAGGTTGCGCGACCAGACCGAAGACTGGCCAGCATCTCGGCGACGGACCAAGAATTCATCCTCGCCTACCAAATGCTTCTCAAGAGGTCGTCAAGCTTTCGATCCGCCCCCTCGCCAAGATCTTCGACTTCGTTCGGGTAGTTCTCACGCAAGAGGGCGGCGATTTCCGGGAGGGTTGAAAGACCAATTTCGAAGGACCTCAGCCGCGTCGGTAAGGCCAAGTTCGAAACCAGGGCTTCGATCCTGTCGGCCAGGACTAATCCACCCTGTGCATCGAATACGCGAAGCTTTTCGCCGTAGCGTGATGCGCAGGAACGAATTACCGGCGCAAGCGTGATGCAAGAAGTCATGCTATGGGGAAAACCGAAGGTCCCGCCGAGCACGTGACCGATTCGATGGCTCAGTCCGTAGATGACCGACGCTGGGTAGAAGTAACATTGCCAGGCTGCGAGTTGGAGTTGAAGGAGGTCTTCAAGACTGACTTTTCCTTCTTCGATCGCTGTGTCCGTCTCCAACTCATCCGGCCATTTGGCCAGCACGTCAAAAAATCTGCGCGCGCCGGACGTGGCCATTATCGCGTGAGGATGGTCGATATCAACCTCGCGCATACCCTCGACCGCGTGATCCATCCCCTTGATCGCCGACGAGAGCAGGAGAGATCGCGGAGTATTCAAAAGCAGATTGGGATCCAGCAGAACGACCCGCGGAACGGTTGCTCGCTCAGCGCGGCTCCTCTTGAACGGCCGCGCTCCGGACGTCTCGGTGACACCGAAGTAGTGTGAAAACTCGGAGCCGGATAGCGTAGTCGGAAGAGCGACAATTGGTAGATGACTTCCTTGACGGATGTAATGGAAGTGGGAGACCGCCTTCGCAGCGTCTAGAACGGAGCCGCCACCATAGGCGATGATCGAGCGGGCTCCCGTTCGGATGCATCGAGCGAGTGCTGCTTCGATCGCAGTATCCGGCGCGTGGGGCGGTAAGTCCGTAAAGACGCCGGACACCTCTTGAAGGTGCGGCAGGACCAATTGATTTGTCGAGGAGAAAAGACGCTCGATCGTAAATACAATCGGGCGCTCGACTCCATGTTGTGGCAGTTCCTGCAGCGCCTGGGGAACTATGCCTTGGCCCCAGCGCACCATGTCTTGCGGCAGACATTTCAGAAGTCCGTCTCGCTGCGAGGACCCATGTCGTGACTGCGGTGACAGGATCGGCTTTAGCACGACACGCGCTCCCTCAAGCGCGCAGTATCGGAGTCGGCGCGGGACGCAGAGCTATGTTGCGTTCGATTTCGATGCGCTGTTCCTCGATCGCAGGAGGCAAACACAGCTTGCGCCCGAGTTCACTGGCCGGCTCATCGATCGTAAGCTGCGTCGGCGTCGAGATGGCGCAGATGTGACCGTCAGGATCGTTGAAATAGAAGAGCTTGCTATACAGCGCATCTTGAACGTCGGAGACCCTGACGCCGGTGCGCTTCAGGCGCCCGTGTTCGTGAACAAGCGCAGCGTCGTTTTCCACCTCGAGCGAGAAATGATGGGACAGACCAGTCCCAAGGCGCCCGGGCGAGTAGCCCGGCAGGCCAAAGAATGTCAGGACTGAGCCAGGGGAAACCTCATCGTCGCAGGCGTAATAGTAGTGTGAGCCGCCCTTTTCGTCCAGATAGTCGGTCTTCTTGATCAAGCGGAGTCCGACCTTCTCCACGAAGAAGTTCTCCGTCCGCTCGGCGTTGGACGAAATCGAGGTAATGTGGTGGAAGCCCCGTAGCGCGAAATCTTCCGTGACCGTCGGCACGGGTTGAGGCCAGGTTTCGGCTGCCGTAAGAACCTCGTCACGTCCCCCGATCAGATTTTCCTTCGGCTGCGGGCGGAAGCCCGAACCGAGAACCGCTTCGTCGTGCCCGAACCCTGGTTCGGTCGTCGCGATCTCGATGATCGCCCCGTCGGGATCACGGAAATATACGGCGTGAAAATACTGACGATTATACGGTCCCGTGACGTGCACCCCGAGATCCGTGAGACGTCGTTTCCATTTCAGAAGGCCGTTCCTTGTCGGAACATGGAGGGCAAGATGATGGTTCGTTCCAGCTCCCCAGCGCCCTTTCGGATCGCCGACCCGCGGAGATGCGACGCCGGCGGACGTGGCTCGCGGATCGACGAAGCCGGCTTCCGGCATCATGTAGAATATAGGATTCCATTCGACATAGCTGATGGTGTGTCTCCGCTTCGGCTCGTCCTCGAACGCTTGAAATCCGAAAGTGATGACCGGCAGACGCGGATCGAGATGATGCACGGTCCTTTTCACGAGAGGAAGACCGAGCAGCACCGAGTAAAAGTGCTCGATGCGACCGAGATTGCTGGCTACGAAGACCTGATTGTTGACTCCGCCAATGACCATCTTGTTCATTTTAAACCTTCGCGGTTTGCGAGCCGCCCAAGCGTCTCTTCCCGCCGCAAAGATTGCAGTGCCATGAACGGACAGGAAGATGCCTGCCCAGGGACGCAGCGTCCAACTAATTGGACGAACGCGTTCCGAAATCCGAACTAACGCGCCCGTTTGCTCGGCGGCTTCGTTGGCGGTTCTTCGGCCCGGGCCGGGTCGAACGCGGTGATGCGTGGTATTTCCCGCGCGAGAAAATCGACCAACGATCGCACCGCAGGAAGGAGCCCGCGCTTGTAGGGGATAAGGGCCGAGATTCTGGCATCTGCGGCGATCCAACGAGGCAGTATTTGCTTCAGCCTTCCGGTGGCTATCTCATCTCGGCAAATGTAACCGGGCAACGCGACGATGCCCAGGTCGGCGCATGCTGATTCCTTCAGTGCAACCATATTGTTGCTTTGAAACCGAGGTGTCGTCTGGACGATGCATCTCCTTGCATTCGGCCCCGTCAAAATCAAGTTCGAGGCGCCGCTTCTGGCTATCGACAGAGTGTCATGCTGCGCTAACTCTTCCGGAGTCGCAGGGGCGCCTTTGGCATCCAGATATCCTGGACCGGCAAACAGGTACCATGGCGCACGCGCGATCGACCGTTGTACGAGGGACGAGTTTTGGAGGGGCGTAGTATGTCCCCGCAACGCGAGGTCGAAGCCCTCCGCAACGATGTCGACCAAAGTATCCGTGGTGATCTCGACGATCTGGACTTTGGGGTGCTGCTTTAAAAATACCGGGATCAAGTCTTTGAGAGCGAACTGCGCTATCTCGACTGCGGTTGTCATTCTGATTACACCGCTGGGCTCAGTCGCTCGCTGGCGGACGGCTTCTTCGGCAACTTCGGCCGTCTGCAGCAATGTCTGAGCGTAGTGATAGAACTGCGTGCCGACCTCGGTCATGCCGAAGCGTCGTGATGTCCTGTTCAGCAAGGTCACGCCTAAAGCGCCCTCAAGCTCTCTAACGCGATGGCTCAACGTGGATTTTGGAAGTCCAAGGGACTTGCTCGCGGAAGTGAAGCCGCCCCGATCGACCACCTGCACGAAATAAAAGACGTCTTTAAGGTCGAGCATGATGCCACGGTGGCGACGAGGCTTGAAGCCGGCGGAAGCCCAAGGCTGATCCTATCCTCAACTGCACCTCTAACTACCTTGCGCTATAAGATATTATGGACGCTTGTGCTTTTTGCTTCAACAGCCAGAGCCGGCGCAATCTTGGATTTGGCTAGAGGCGACACTCACCGGCCAGACTTCCGCAAGATTAGCCGGTTCTCGAGAATCCCGGCGCTGATGATCGACGACGGTCGCACAACCGTCGAGTCCGGCGCGATACTCACATATCTGGCGGAAGGCACCGAGGCCCGTCCTCTGGCGGCGCTGCGGCCGCCAGAGGAGACAGCGAATGAATTGCCGGAGGTCCGCGGACCCCTTGACGCTCAAGACGGCGGCGCGGGCCGGGCTCAGCTTGCCCCGCCGTCGCGAAGACGGCGGGATACGCATCAGGCCTGCTGCTTGGCCATATTGATGATCCTGGGCTGAGTATATTCCTCCAGGCCAGCGTGGCCCAGTTCGGTTCCGATGCCGGACTGCTTGTCGCCCCTGAAGGGAATGTCGGGCTGCAGGTTGAGATGCCTGTTGATCCAGACCGTGCCCGAATTGATTTGCGAGGCCACGGCGAAGGCCCGCTCGAGATTCTTCGACCAGACGCTGCCGCCGAGCCCGAACTCCGTATCGTTCGCGCGCGCGATGGCGTCTTCGACCTTGGCATAGCGCAGCACCGGCAGGATTGGGCCGAACTGCTCCTCCCTGACCAATCGCGTATCGTCGCCGATGTCGCGAACAATCGTCGGTTCGACGAAATAGCCCTTGCGCTGCAGAACATTGCCGCCCGCAACGATAACGCCGTCCTGTTTGGCATCCTTCAGGAAGCCCTTCACCCTCTCGAAATGCGCCTTATTCTGCAGCGGCCCGATCTGGACTCCAGGCTTGGCGCCGTCATCGACGACGGCCTCGCGGGCCAGCCGCCCGAGTTCCTCGCAGAATTCGTCATATTGTGAATCATGAACGTAGAGGCGCTTGATCACGACGCAGCCCTGGCCGGAATTGAAGGTCGCGCCGGCGAACAGCTTGGGCGCTATTTCCTTTGGATTGACATCGTCAAGCACAATGGCGGCGTCGTTGCCGCCGAGCTCCAGCGTGAGGCGCTTCAGCGTGGGGGCCGCACTTTCCATGACTTTCCGGCCGGTCGCAGTCGAGCCCGTGAATGCGACTTTGGCGACGTCCGGATGGCGGGTGAGCACGTCCCCAAGATCGTTGGCGTCGACAATGATGTTGATCACCCCAGGCGGCAGAATATCAGCGCACAGCTCGCCCAGTTTAAGCGCCGCCAGCGGGGTCGTCGCCGCCGGCTTGGCGACAACGGTGTTGCCGGCAAGCAGCGCCGGCGCGATCTTCGCGGCCAGAAGGATCATCGGCACGTTCCACGCCGATATCGCTCCGACCACGCCGAGCGGCATGGGTTGTTCGATGATCTTCTGGGACGCATCCTCCTTCAGGATCCGAGGCGCCAGGTCGAGACCCGCATAATAGCGCATCGCGGCTACGACGGCCGCCATTTCCAACACAGCCTGCGCGATCGGCTTGCCATTTTCCGCCGTCAGGATTTCCGCAAACTCGGCCTGACGGACTTCAACCGCATCAGCCAGCCTGTCCAGCAGCGCGCCGCGGTTCCGCACGGGCGTCTGCGACCACCGCGGAAAGGCGGCTTTGGCCGCGGCGACGGCCTGTTCGAGTTGCGCGCGGTCTGCCCTGGGCGCCACGGCAACCAGTTCCTCGGTCGCCGGGTTGATCACATTCAGCGCCATCGCGCCGGACACCAACTTCCCATCGATCAAAAGCTTGTAGTCGCTCATCTGTCTATCCTCCAATTTGCGGCAGGGACCGCCTGGAACCATTCCCGGCGCGCCTGCCTTCACGGATTTCGTCGTTCTGAAGAAGTTCGAAGCGCCGCCGCAGCGACGACGCTTCGCGCTGTGCTCAAGCCTTGAGGATATCGGCCATGCGCTCGCCTATGATCACGCAGGGCGCTTGGGTGTTGCCCGTGGTGACGCTCGGCATGATCGAACCATCGGCGACGCGGAGATTTTTCACCCCGTAGACCCTCAGTTCGGCGTCCACGACGGAGAGATCGTCCCGACCCATCTTGGCGGTGCAGGTCGGGTGATGCATCGACATCGCCCCGTCCCGGATCAGGTTGTCGAGCGCCTCGCCGGCCAAGGGGCCGGGCAGGATCTCGCGTTTGACGAAGGGCTTCATCGCCTCGGAGTTGCCGAGGTCGCGGACGATCTCCATGCCCCGGCGCAGGGCGGCGAGGTCGCGCGGATCGCTCAGCATGTTGGCGTGAATCTCGGGCGCCTCATGCGGATCAGCCGACTTCAGCCGCAGAAAGCCGCGACTTTCCGGACGAACCAGCGCGGGGCTGATCGACCACACGTTCTCGACGGCATGGCGTCCCGTTACCTCGGACAAGTAAGGAGCCTCGACGTGCCAAATATGCAGGTCGGGTGTGTCGAGTTCCGGACGGCTCCTGGTAAAGAGATTGGCCTCTGCTCCATTGTTGCGGACGGGGATCGGTCCCGGCGCCTCCCAGAGACCGCCGCCGATGATCGGGTGATCCTGGAGGTTCTGGCCAACGCCGGGCAGATGGGAAGCAGTGGAGATACCGAAACGATCGAGCTGGGCGCGGTCGCCGATGCCCGACAGCATCAGCAGCTTCGGGGTCTGGATGGCGCCCGCCGACAGCACGACTTCGCTTGAGGTCTTGATCGCACGGATCTTGCCTTGCCACTCGAATTCCACGCCAGTGATGGTGCTGCCTTCCAGGGTAAGGCGATTGACATAAGCACCGGTCAGCACGGTCAGATTGGGCTGGTCCATTACCGGGTACAGGTAGCTCGACGGAACGTTCAGCCTACGGCCATCGCGGATGCGAACGTTGGTGATCGCCGCGCCGCCCGGACCTTCCTGCATCACGCCGTTCTGGTCCGCGAAGGTGGGGATGCCGAGCGACTCGGCGGCCTTGAGGAAAGCCGGCGCGATCGAACCAGGATTGGGAGCGGGCTGCACGAAGACCTCGCCGCCGCTACCGCGTCGTTCAGGGTCGGGGGCGCCACGCCAGTCCTCGATTCGCCTGTAGATGTCGAGGATATGCCGATAGTCCCAGGCATCGTTGCCAACCTGCTCGGCCCAAAAATCGAAATCGTTCTTGTGACCGCGGGCCCAGACCATAGCGTTGATGCTGGTGCCACCGCCGAGGGCCTTGCCCATGGCCTGAACGATCGAGCGATTGTTCACGCCTGGGCTGCGCTCCGCGCCGAAATTCCAATCGAACTCGCCGCCTTGGTTGAAAAACCAGGTCTCGGTAATCAGGATGCCGGGCTTCAGATCATCGCCGCCGGCCTCGAGCAGCAGAACCTGCGCATCGCGGTTCTCTGCCAAGCGCCGCGCGACAACTGAACCGGAAGCGCCGGATCCAATCACGATGTAGTCGTAGGTTGATCGCAGATTGGCGCGGCGAGTTGCTTGGTTGGCGGCTATGGCCTCGAACTTCTCGGCAGCGTCACCGACGGCGGCGGCGGGGAGGCCCAGGCCTGCGGCCCGACCGACGAACGTCTCGCGATCGATCTCGCCAGCGAGCAATTGCCCTTCCAACAGCGCGATCTTCACGCCCTTCGAAGCAGAAGAGGTATCAAACATGGTCTTCCTCCTGGCGGCAGGGTCGCGGCTACCGCCCGGCCCGTGTGATTGACAAGCCGACGTTAGGCGTGGAATAACTTGTCTGAAATGACATATACCCCTAGATTTCAGCCAATGATGACCAACAACGATCCGCTCGCCCGCTGTGCGCTTTTCGTAGCCTTCGAAGGGATGGGGCTGCTCGACCTCACCGGTCCGCTCACGGTGTTCTGGTCAGCGTCGAAGTTCATGGAGCAGCAGGGCCGGCACGGCTATGCCCGTCACACCGTCAGCCTCGACGGTGGACCGATCCTGACGGCCGAGGGGGTGACGATCGAGACGGCGCCGATATCGCAGTTCGAAAGTGTGGAGATCGACACCATCGTGGTTCCAGGCGCGCTGGACATGGAGCCTACACTTGCCGATGGTCGCTTGGTGCGCTGGCTGGTAGCCCATGCGTCCAAGGCGCGGCGAACCGCTTCGGTCTGTGGCGGAGCCTTCCTGTTGGCCGAGGCCGGTCTGCTTGACGGCCGTCGCGCTGTAACCCATTGGGCCTCATGCGAGTTGCTACATCAGCGCTACGAGAGCCTGACCGTCGAACCCGACGCGATTTTCGTTCAGGACGGTCCGATCTGGACGTCGGCGGGGGTCAGCGCCGGCATCGACCTCTCCCTGGCTCTTGTCCAGGCGGATTGCGGTCGCGATATCGCCATGCAGGTCGCCCGCGAGCTGGTGATCTACATGAAGCGGCCGGGCGGTCAGTCGCAGTTCAGCGAGCTCCTGCAATCCCAGACTTTGACTTCGACGGCTTTCGAGAACCTTCATATCTGGATCTCGAAGAATCTCAGCGACGAACGGCTGAATGTCGATCTGCTCGCCGAACACGTGGGCATGAGTTCGCGAAACTTCGCTCGAAGCTACAAGGCAAAGACCGGCCGCACTCCGGCCAAAGCAATCGAAGTGTTCCGGCTGGAAGCCGCCCGGCGCCTGCTGGAAGAAACCGAGCACGGCGTCGACCGCATCGCCCGCAGCTGCGGTTTTGCCGATGAAGAACGGATGCGCACCACGTTCCAACGCCACTTGGCGATATCGCCACGCGACTATCGGCGCCGGTTCTCAACCCGCTCAATAGCGGCTACGGCGAGCGCACGTAAGGAGGCTTGAGGCGTAGTTGACCGTTGAACGACGCCTGGTCAACGAAAACGCCTGCCCACTCATCGGAACTACGCCTGAACGGCGAACTTCAGCAGGCGAGTTCGGAGACGACCGGCCCGGCGACGCCGGTCTCGGCCTTCGCCATCAGGCCGTGCAGTTCGGCCTCCCGGGTGCCTGGCTTGCCCTACTCGCGCCGGCCAACACAAACAAGGCCGTAATTGACAAGCTTTATGCCGCGATGGCGGAAGCGGTGAATGATCCCAAGGTGCGCACCCTCTTCGTCGAGCAAGGCGCCGAACCGCTTGTCCTCGACCCGGAAGAACTCAGAGATTTCATGGCATCGGAAAGTGCCAAATGGGCCGCGATCATCGGAAAGATCGGAATTGAACCAATGTGATCGCGACCAAAGCGGTGCGAACTGCCGAACATTGCGGGATTTCGGCATCCGGTTCGCGCGCTACGCGTCAAGCCGTGGCTGGCTGCAGCGGAGGACTCTCAGTCGGGTGATACGCAAACGAAATAACTGGACAATGGCGCCCGTCCCGCTGCACAGTATGCGTTAGAGTCGCCGATGTTGCGCTACAGTTCCTTCGACGATCCCGTTCCTGTTGCCGAACGCTTTGCATCTCTCGCTTAGACCGCTCAAATCGATCGGCGCAAATACCCAACCCTTGGCGAGATCACTACCTTCCGAAACATCGGCCTGCCGCGGACGCTGCACCGCGTTCACTTCAACCTGCTGACTTTGGTTGTTGCTAGATTTTCTTTGATCTCCCGGTGCACACATCGTGTACACGCCGCCTTCTAACTATTTGAAAGGATTAAACTCTCGCTCCAATCCATCATGGGCTAGTTTGAGCTAACTAGAGCCATCATTTCTCGCTCAGCGTCCCTTCAATGACAGAGCCAAACCTTACCCAGTTCTGGCCATCGAACTTCTGCAATTGCATCTGTTCGATCGGGTAGTGGTCGGCTGGCGATGTGCTCAACGTAACGTCCGGAAGCAGCATGTCGAGATGAACTTGGTTCAACGCCTCGGCCTGCCTCATGATGTTAGCGCGTGTAAGGTCATCCTTGCACCGCCTGAGTACTTCGACCAGCGCCTGGGCGGCATTGTATCCATAGACCACATAGAAATTGTTTTTGTCTTCTCCCGGCATGTATTTGGCCATGAAATCGGAGAATCTCTTCAAACCGGGGTCATCTTTCCAGGCCGCATCGGCAGGATCCTTGCTGTAACTCGCTGTGATGATGTCCCTTGCGTTTTCGAGGCCGGCGGGTTTTAGGACGGCGCTGATCGATTGCGAGTTTCCATGCAGGATATGCACGGGCTTCCAGCCGATCTCCGCCGCTTTCTTAATGGCTTGCGCCGCAAATTTCGCCGAGGCGAAATTGACGAAGATGCTTGCGCCCGAGAATTTCAGCTTCACAAGTTCGGAATCGATCGTCGGCGCGCTCGTCTCATACGTGACTTCGGCGACAATATTGCCGACCGCATCGCCGAGACCGTCCTTCAAGCCCTTGATATTGTCACGTCCGAAGTCGTCATTGGACGAGAGAACGGCAATCTTTCCACTGGGATAGTTCTCGCGCAGGTACCTGCCGTAGATGCTTGTTTCGCTCTGGTAGCTTGGCTGGAAGCCCATCGACCAGGGATAGGTCTTGTGATCGCCGAAGATGGTTCCTCCGGCCGCGATGAACAGCTGCGGCACCTTTTTGGCGTTGACATATTTGATAACCGACATGGTGGTCGGCGTGCCGAGTTGATTGAAGAGAAGCAGAACCTCGTCGCTTTCGATCAACTTGCGCGTCTGCTCCACCGTCTTGGGAGGACTATACGCATCATCGTAAGAAATGAACTCGATCTTGCGTCCGTTAACGCCACCCTGTTCGTTGATCATCTTGAAGTAGGCGCCTTCCGTTCTGGCGACAACGCTATTCGAGGAGAGCGGCCCGCTGTAGGGAGCAGTATTGCCAATCTTGATGATCGCATCGGATGCGCCGGGATCATACCGCTTCTCCACTTGGGCCGTGCTAGGCGCTGTAAAGGCCAATCCGATAAAAATCGTCAGCCCGATATCAAAACAAGCGAACCTCGCTGCGCGCGCGTGCCGGGACATCTCTCTCCTCGTAATTTGATATTCGATCGACAGTCGACCAGGTCGTTAAGCTGACTTCAAGTCGAAGTCGAAACGAGTTCCCCACGTCGTCAGCTGCTCAAGCGTCCACACGCGAGGACGTTGGGGAAACGCCTCATGCCAGGGTCGCGGCTCAAAGATATTGAGCTCCGGAACGATCACATCCATGTCGGTGTAGAGCTCGATCAGAAAACGGCTTGGGTCGTAGTGGTAGGAAGCGAGGTTGTGGCCCGCGGTGTGCCGTGACGGGCCCCAGAGGATTGGATGGCCTTCCGTCGCAAGAAAATCCGCCGCATCGTGATGCGCGGCGCGACTGCGCAGCTCGAAGGCGAGATGGTGAAGCCTGGCTTCTGGCGCCGCGATGATATTCAGAACGTGGTGATCGTGGTTGCAGGTCAGGAACGTCGCTATCCCCTCGAACCAATCGGTCGTGCGAAACCCGATGGCCGAACAGAATTCCACGAGTTTCTCGGCCTCCGGGGCCATCAGGGCGACGTGTCCAAGACGCGTTGGAACGACCCCCGAGGTACGAAAGCCAGGGCCAGGCATGGCCATCTCCGGCAACAAGTGGAGTGTGTGCCCCGCAACGACGACCTCCACCAGGACGGGAACGCCCGGCCGGGCGTCGGTTTTCTTTTCGGCAGACAGACCGAGACCGCGGAGCGACCTCACGGTGTCGTCGGCCGTTTCTTGGTCGATCCTCAGGCCGAGTGCCGTGAGGCGCTTATGGGGCGCCGACTTGATGGTGATGTTGTGGTGATCCAGACCGAGGCTGAAATACGTGCGGCCGTCGGATCCACGCTCGGCAGGAGTTGCTCCGAGCACGCGGTCGTAATATGCGACCTCCTGTTCCGCAGCAGGCGTATCGAGATCGACATAGGCGATTTGGAAAGCGCGGGTCATAGTTTTTCCTCCAGCGTCGCCGCGACGGCTTCTGCGTCGTAGCCATAAAGTCTGTTCATTGCCTCAGGGCTGCCGCGCACACCTCGCGTGGCGAAGACGTGATCCCTCTCGAGCTGTTGTGGTCCATCCTGCAGGTGGAAGCTCGTGGAAAGGGCGCGGGATCTTTCCTGCACCTCGGTCGCGCGCGGCTTGCGCAATGTGACGTAAGCTCGAAACGCCGACGGAATGTCGAAGGCTACGTGTTTTAGGCAGGCCGCCAGCGCTGTGCCGTCCTCGATGGCCTGCGCTGCCCCCTGCGCCATGAAAGGCAGCATGGGATGGCACGCGTCCCCCAGCAGCGCGACACGCCCCTGCGTCCATTCCGGAAGTGGATTACGATCGAACAACGCCCATTTGAACGTCTCATCGACCGCCGTGAGAATCGTCGCAATTTGCGGATGCCACCCCTCGTAGTTCTTTGCGGCATCGAAGATCGAACCGCGGTCGGACCATTGTTCCCGCGTCCAGGTCGCCTCTTCGCTGACCGCCACAAAGTTCAGGAATCTACCTGAGGAAACGAAGTAGTGGACAAAGTGTCCGCCCGGCCCCACCCAGTTCGTGACATCGAGCGGAAGGCCGAGATGCGCGACGCGTTCGGCGGGCGCGAGCCCCCTGTACGCGATCTGCCCCGAGAACCGCGGCTTTTCCTCGCCGAACAGGCGCTCGCGAACTTGGGAGTGGATTCCGTCGGCCCCGATGAGGAGATCGCCGCGCTCGGACGTGCCATCCTCAAAGTGGGCGGTCACGCCTCTTTCGCCTTGCTCGACATCGACCAGACGTCGTCCAAGCTTGATCTCCTTGCGACCGAACGCGTCCGCCAGAAGGGCGACGAGGTCAGCTCTGTGGAAATGGTAGTAGGGCGCCCCATAACGGTTCTCGATCGAGTCACCCAGTTCTTCGCGCCCCAGGACAAGGCCGTCCTCCCAGCGACGAAAGACGATCGCGGAAGGGCGAACGGCGGCCCGCGCCATGGCGTCGGCAAGCCCATAGCGGCCCAGCAGCCGGGAGGCGTTGGGGCTGATCTGAATGCCGGCGCCAACCTCGCGTTGCGCCATCGTCTGCTCGAACAAGGAAACGTCGAGGCCAGCCCGACGCAACGCGATGGCAGCCGCCGTGCCGCCGATACCAGCGCCGATCACCAGGGCATGAAGCGGCTTCACCGTTCCGCCCCCCAGCCGAGAGCCGTCGCGAGGATCGTGTCGGCGTTTGGCGTCTTGCTGCCCGTTCCGCGCCACGCAATGTGATGGTCGGGCCGCACGAGCAGCATGTCCTGTCCGTAAACACCCTTCAGATCGGGTTCGTCGAGTTGCAAGACCGACAGCGGTATCTGTCGTCGCGCCGCAGCGTCGACAAAGGGCGACAGATCGCCCCCGCGGAAATCGATCAGCGTGAAATGTGTACCCAGTCGATCGTAGAGCGCCGTACCGTCTTTCAGGAACGCGCTGGGCAAGCGGGCGCCAGGCGTGGTCGTCGGCTTGTAGACAGCCGGATCAAACGGAAAGGCAGCTACCGGCCCGTCCGCGACGATCGGTGATCCTTCGTAGATAAAGCCGTGTTCGATCCCGAACCATTCGTTCTCTCCGTTGCCAAGCTTGGCGATCTTTGCACCGACTTCCGCCCGGCGCACGGGATTTTCGCTGCTATCGCCTTCCAACAGGCCTCCATAGGCTTCAGCAATCTGCATTCGCACCTGCATGTGGCGCCCGGATGCGTCGCGATTTCGTGCCGCTACGGGACGCCGCTCGATTTCATACGACGCGAGGAGGCCGGGCCCGCCGAAGCCCTGGAGCGTCGCCGCCAGTTTCCAACCGAGGTCAACGGCATCGCCGACCCCGGAATTCATCCCATAGCCGCCTGTCGGGATGAACTGATGCGCGGAGTCGCCTGCGAGCAGGGCGCGTCCCTTGCCATAGGTTTCGGCGACCAGGAGGTGCGGCGTCCACGCATTCGCGACCAGAATGTCAAAGGGGAATGGCCGGCCGGCATAAGCCTCGACGAGAGCGCGTGGATCGAGCTTGGTCGCGTCCTGGCCGGGAACCACAGGCACGTGAACGGTCCAGATATCATCGTCGTTCTGAGCGATCATCGTTCCAATCGGCGATTGATAGTGCCAGGCAACGCCCCAGCGCTGCAGCAGATCTCGCTCGGTCGATCGAAAGTGGATCATGTAGAGTTCGCCGACGCGCGTCTGTCCCTCCAGCTGGATGCCCAGCCCTGCCCGAACGCGGCTGGTACCGCCGTCGCAGCCGATTAGATACTGACAGCTTACCTGCTCTTGGGCGCTACTCCCCTGCTCCCGCAGGACCGCGACGATACGATCATCCTTCTCCTCGAAACTTTCGAAGGCGACGCCGAACCTCACCTCGACTTCCGGACGAGCATCGATGGATTTCTTCAGAACGGGCTCGATCTCGACCTGTGAGACGCGCATCGGGGACTCGAGCGGTTGGGTGCCGTCGTTCTTGATGCGGATTTGTTTTCGAAACTCGCTCGGTGCCATGTATCGAAAGCGATGCAGCTCATATCCGGCGAGACTTGTGATCCAGGAAACGTCGAAAGGATGATCTTCCCGCACCGCAACATTTCGCAATGCCTCTGACAGGCCGAACCGACGGAAAAGCTCCATGCTGCGGCTGTTGGTGATGTCCATCTTCGGGTGACGGGTCGTCGTCGCATTTTTCTCGACCAGCATGGAGCGGATTCCGAAATGGGCCAGGACGTTCGCAAGCGTCATCCCGACGGGACCGCCCCCTGCAATCAGAACCGGAACCGATTTCATTCTTGCCTCCCAATACGACCGGCGAACGCTCTATGTCGTGCTGCCGCCTTCGAATGACGCCGATCAGAACCTGGCCTGCTCGGCTCCTTGAAAACCAAGCATTGCGCGAAATCGCTCGCCGATGTGACTTCGGCCATGATTTCGTTCTCCTGGACAGCCGGCACGATATCCGCCCGAGCCTACGGGTAACGACGTCGACGGGGGTTCAGGCCGCCGCACGGACTGCATCTTCGCCCTCCTGCGCAATCGGATTGCGAAGAACACCCAATCCTTCGATCTGGATCTCACACACGTCGCCGGGCTTCATGTAGAGAGGCGGCTTGCGTGCAGCGCCGACGCCGGACGGCGTGCCGGTCACGATAATGTCTCCCGGGAACAACGTGATGCCCACGCTGATCAGAGCGACCAACGTTGCGACATCGAAGATGAGGTCGGAGGTTGACGCCTTCTGCATCACCGTTCCGTTCAATCTCGTCTCGAGTTTCAGGCCGCTGGCGCCGGACGGAAGTTCGTCGGCAGTTACAAATGCCGGCCCGAACGCTCCGGTGCCGTCGAAATTCTTGCCCATGGTCCATTGCGGCGTACGGAACTGATAGTCCCGGACCGTACCATCATTGAAAATCGAATATCCGGCGACATGGTTCAGAGCCGTGGACTGGGGGATATGGCGGCCGCCGCGCCCGATGACTGCGACAAGCTCCCCTTCGTAGTCGAGCGCTTCCGAGACATTCGGTCGCACGATCGGCGCACCGTGCCCGACGAGGCTCGACGAGAACCGGCCAAAAAGCGTGGGGTAGTCAGGCTGCTGGATGCTGCTTTCGGCCGTGTGGTCCGCGTAGTTCAATCCCACACAGATGATCTTGCCGGGTGAGGACAGCGGGGGAAGGAACGTCACCGCTTCCGGATCGATCGGCTCCCCTTTGAGAAGAGCTGCCGCGAGATCCTTCAGCCCGTCCTTTCCACCGGCAAGCGCGCTTTCAAGCCGGCCATGCGTCGCGCCGTCATCAAGCCCCCAATGTCGACCGGCTTGATCGGCCACCGCGAGGCCACGTGTTCCGTTTCTCTCATAAGCGATGAAGCGCATGGGCGTTTTCCTCGATGTGTCCTATCCCTATATCGCAATAAAATGCATATTACAATAGATCGTGCATTATTTTTGAAGTGTGCATATTATGGCTGACGCCAGTCACCCCGTCTGTTATGGCTATGAGGACCATGGAATCGCCGACAAGTCTGACCCACGGAGCCTATGCGGAGCTTCGGTCCCAGCTGCTCGCGTGCCACTTCGCGCCCGGAGAGAAGCTGAAGATCGACGACCTGTGCCGTCGTTTTGCGGTCGGATCGAGCGCCGTGCGCGAGGCCCTCTCGCGCCTCGCATCGGAGGGGTTTGTCGTCAGCGAACCTCAGCGAGGTTTCCGTGTGGCGCCATTGTCCATCGATGCCCTTCGCGATCTCACCGACGTCCGATGCAGCATTGAATCACTGTGCCTTCGAGGCGCGATCGAGAAAGGTGGAGTCGAGTGGCAATCCCAAGTCGTCGCCGCCCTGCATCGCCTGACACACACGCCGGTGTGGGCAGACAAGGCTACGCGACGCTACAGCGACGAATATGCGAAGGCTCACGAGATTTTTCATGAAGTCCTCGCCGCGGGATGCGGCAGTCCCTGGCTCCTTCATTTGCGAACGATCCTTTTCAATCACTCCGAACGCTATCGCTGGTTTTCCGGCCCGTTGTCGAAAGTGGACAGGGACCTTGACAAGGAACATCGCGAAATTGCGGATGCCGCTTTGTCGCGAGACGGCGAACGCGCGGTCGCGCTGATGAACGAGCACTTGCAAATGACCGCAAAAATCATGCTCGACGCTGTATCGTCCGGGCGCGAGCCGGCTGAGAAATCCGCAAAGGTAAAACCAAGCGAGGCTCACGCGCCTGAAAGCCTGCCTCGGAAGCGCATGCGCGGTGCATCATCCGCCTGAGGATGTACGGCCGGGTCGCAACCGATCGATCAGCGTTGGAGCCGCTACAATTTGATGACCAACTTCCCGTGGTTCTCCCCGGCGTAGAGCATCGCAATCGATGCGGGAGCGGCCTCGATACCTTCTTGCATGTCCTCACGATACTTGAGCTTTCCCTCGCGAACCCAACCGGCGAGCGCCGCAACGGCCTCTTCATACCGTGGAGCAAAGTCGGTGGTGAGGAAGCCCTGCATGATTGCGCGCTTTACGAGGAGATGCCGCTCCGGCCGCGGTCCCTCGTTCCAGGGATCCCAGCTCGCATATGAGGCGGTCCCGCAGATAGCAATCCGCGCTCCCACATTGATCTGCCGAAGAACGGCATCGTGAATAGGGCCGGACGTATTATCGAAAAATGCGTCCACCCCATTGGGGCAAAGGCGGACGAGCGCCTTTTCCAGATCCGCAGTCGACTTGTAGTCGACGGCAGAATCATAGCCGAATTCTTCAACGCACTGTCGCACCTTCTCCTGCCCTCCGGCGAACCCGATCGCATGACAACCCTTGATCTTCGCAATCTGCCCCACCGCGGAGCCAACCCCGCCGGCGGCCGTCGAGACCACGACAGTGTCTCCTGCCTTCGGTCGGCAGACGTCCAGGAGACCAAAATATGCCGTCAAACCGTTCAGTCCAAGCACGCCCAACGAGAGCGAAAGGGGAAGGTCATCTTCAAGGACCTTCCGCATGACCTGCTGCGGTTTGACTGCGGCATAGTCCTGCCAGCCGAATATGCCCATGACCTTGTCGCCAACTGCATAATCAAGGTTTCGCGATTCAATTACCTCTCCGACCGAGAACGCGCGCATGGTGTCGCCAACTTCTATCCTCGGCCAATAGGTGCTCTTATCGGCAATCCATCCGCGCATTGCCGGATCTGCCGATAGGAAGATGTTGCGAACAAGGAACTCGCCGTCCGAAATCCTCGGCACCTCCGCCTCGCGAAGCGCAAAGTCCGTCGCCTGTGGAATTCCGTTGGGGCGTGAACACAACCATACTTGCCGATTTTTCATTGGTGCCGTCTTTCCTAGGGAGCCGAGCTGCGCGTTTCAGTCCAGTCGACCATGAGCCTGCGCTCGGCGAAGAGCCAAGCGCCGTCCTGCTTCACGAACTTATCCAGGTAACGGATCGACGCTATCATCAGCGTGCGCTTGTCGCCGTCCAAGGTCACGTGATGAGCAATGCAGTAACTTTCACCGGTCGCTCTATCACTATCGAGCCGGATGGTGCTCTGGCCGTTAAAGTGCGTCGTCGCCTGATATTGGTTCAAATCAGCGAATACAGGAGCAAGCGCGCTGCGGCCGTGGAGGAGATAGGTCGGCTCGGACGAGCGACTGTCCATGAAAACGTGAAAGGCCGTGTCCTCAGTGAAGAGAGCCATCTGTCCGTTTGCGTCGCGCCGATCGGCGTAATGGGCATAGGCGTCGATCAGTTCTCTGATGGCGAGGCGATCTGCCGCCTCTTCCGGGGTCGTGGTCGGGTTCATGGCGTTTCCTTTTGCCGGCTTAAGAAGGTGGCTGAGGGCGATTTGCCCACCGATCGTAGTCCTGCATGACGAAGCGAGACTGGCTGCCTTCGGGCCGCGCCAAAGAACACCGTGTAGATGGTACGATGTAGATGGTACGATTGCATAAAGGTTGCCAGCCGGCATATATCGATAGAACTCATCGGTTAGGCCGATAGAAGGCGAATTGTAGACATCGAAACTCCCGCGCGCTTGCCGTGCATCAATTCAGGCCGTCGATCCAAACGACCTGGCTGCCGGAGCTCCGGCCCGCCAGCAGATCGATGAACGCCTGGCGCAGCTGATCGAAGCCGTGCCTGTGCTCCTGGATGATGCGAAGTCGACCCTGCCGGATCCATTGCCCGAGTTGCTCAAGCGCTTCGTGCCGGTTCTGCTCGGAATATTCGAAGACGGTCCGCGCGTTTTGCACGGAACACGTAAATCGTGCCCGAGAACGGATCGGCCGCCATGATTTCGCGGACCAGCACCGACAGACCCTCGGCCCCCTTGCGGAAGTCGACCGGTCGCGTCGCAACCATCACGCGCACCGCGCCAGACGGGCCAATCACGCGCCGGCCTTCAGCGCCCGCAGCACCGCCGCGGGTGCGGGTGCGCTATCTCGAAAGAGGAGCAAATCTGATGTGTGACTATAGTCTCCACGCTGTCTCGTCTCGTCCCGCAAAGGTTGGCGAGATGCTTATTCCAACGTCATTTTCAGGAGGGACCCGCGGCTTTGCGGCGCAAGGGGAACCGAACGTGGCGGTTTGCCTACTTCCGGGGACCGAATTGGCTTTTGATCAAGACGTGAAACACGATCAAAGCTGGATTCGGACGAAGGCCACCAACTTCAGAGTTGCTCGATTTCGCAAGATAGATCAGCACAAACGCAATTCTTCGTTGCGTGGCGGACAAGTCACAGCTGCAGCGGGTCCGGCTCGAGCTTGATCCGCAATCCGGCCGCCCGCATCGCATCGAACAGCTTCTCCGGACCAAGCCGCGTTTGCAGGAATAAAACGATTGCTGGTCCGGTCTCCTGATTGATGATGATTGGCATCCTCCGTTTTCCGCCGATTATGCACATGACTGACCTCAATCGCGCGTCGTTTGACAAATATATCCGCAGCGTCGGCGTCCGGCAGATCCGTCTGGCTTGTGGGCTGGTTCTGTTCGCCTACTTGCTAAGCCATTTCATCAACCATGCGCTCGGCAATATTTCGCTGGATGCCCTTGCCACGGGTGTCAGATATCACACCGCCTTCTGGAAAAGTTTGCCGATCGCGATGGTGTTCTATGCCGCGGCATCTGCCCATGCCGGCCTCGGGATCTGGGCGCTTTACCAGCGCCGTCAATTTCGCTGGAAAGCGATCGAGCCGATACAACTTGTACTAGGTTTAAGTATCCCTGCCCTCATCATCACCCACCTTGCCGGTGTGCGGATTGACGACGTACTGTTTCAACATCAAAAACTCTACCCGCAGGTGTTTTACTCGTACTGGATTATATGGCCATACAAGATGTGGCTGATGTTCATTGTTCTGATCGTATCTCGGGTTCACGGCTGCATTGGATTGTATTTCTGGCTCCGCATGAAGGCGTTCTTCAAAACGGCGGCGCCGTTTCTGCTGGCCGCAGCGGTACTCATTCCGACGCTTGCCATGCTCGGCCTCTATCAAGGCGGACGAAGGGTCGTGCATGACAGCGGCACTCCGCAATGGAAGGCGGACAATCTCTCCCGACGTCAAGTCGGGACCGCTGCGGAGCAGGACATCATCGACAGCATCATCGAATATTTTCTGATTGGATATATCGGCCTGATCGGATTTGTTTTGATCGCACGTGGCGTGCGCACGTTGAATGAGCGGCGCGGTGGCATGATCAGTCTGTCGTACGGCAACGGCAGGACGGTTCGTGTGCCGAAAGGCCTGAGCGTGCTCGAAGCCAGCCTGCGCAATAACGTGCCGCACGCCAGTGTTTGTGGCGGTCGCGCTCGGTGCTCTACCTGTCGAATTCGTGTGATAGGCGATTGCAGTTCGCTGCCGGCGCCGTCAAGGCGAGAAGCCTTCGTGCTCGACCGTGTGGGCGCCGGTGGCGATCCGGCAATTCGCCTCGCCTGCCAATTGCGTCCGAACACTGATCTGTCTTTCTTCCAGATTTTTAGGCCCGATGTCACAACGGCTTCTCTCCGGAAAGCAGGTTCTGTCCGCATTGGTCAGGAACGTTATCTTGTCAGTATGTTCGTGGACATGCGCGGATCAACCACACTTGCGGAGCAGCGATTGCCGTTCGATACCGTATTCATTGTCAACCGGTTCCTAAGCGCAGTCTCCCAGGCGGTGATCGAATGCGGCGGTCAACCGAACCAATTTGTCGGGGATGCGGAATTGGCCCTATTCGGGCTCAACACCAACCCGCAAACCGCCTGCCGGCAGGCCCTTCAGGCAGCAGCGCTGATTGCTACGAATATCGATGAGTTAAATCAATTTCTAAGCCATGACTTGCTCAAGCCGATCCGTTTCGGGATCGGCATCCATGGCGGCGAAGTGATCATCGGCGACATCGGTTATCGCGATCACCAGGTGTTCACCGCACTTGGAGACGCCGTCAACGTGGCTGCGCGTCTGCAGGACATGACGAAGGGCCTCGAATGCGAGGTCATTCTGTCAGAGGAGGTTTATAAGACAGCGGGTCTACCGATCAACTTGTTGCCGGAGCAAGAACTCTCGATCCGCGGACGCGCCGAGCCCATGGTTGTCCGCCTTGTTGCAAATGCTAGGATGTTGTCCTCACCGAGACTCGCCATCGTCGCCTAGTAAATTCGCCGCAGGCATTCTCGGGACTAAATCATTCCAAGAAATGGTCTGCGCTTTCGGAATCGGAACACCGGCCGTCCCTGCAAACTGTTCGTTTGCGATCGCGACTGTTTTGCGCAAAAACTCTATCGAGCAAGGCTGCCGTGCGTGCTGCTGTTTACGATTGCCGGATTCTGGGTTGGCGACCATCGGCTCGTTGCAATTTATCACTCGCAGCAACCCGCAGGAACCGCTCCACCGCAATACTCTCGGATTTTTTGGGCTGGCAATTCAAATCTGTTAGTTGAATGTATACTTGCGGTCATCACGGCCCCGGTAGAATGTAGCGCCCTGCGCGCAGACGCCGTTCGAAGCATATGCATTGCTCTGCAAAGTTCTGTGCTGATAGTCGCCCGTATATGGATTGTTTGGTCCCTCATTCTGACAATTCGCGTTGGGATACAACTACGCACAGTATCCCGGTTCCGAGATCACTTGATGTGCCATTACCGAGGCTCCAAGCGATATAGACAGCATTGCAGCTGCACCTAAGAGTGTGAACTCCTTCATCATGGTTCTCCATGTTGTCGAAGGGATTCAACCGTTGAGCTTTCGAAAGTAGTCCCACGCGGAAACGCAGTAAGGGACAGCCCGTTGATTCGCAGTTCCGTCGCTGCAGCCTCGCTTGGGGCTGAGACCCATTTGCGGGAGATATTTTGAAGCCTCGCGGGTTATCATGATGCCATCGCATGATATTGGAGTGCAGGGACGGGACCTTTGCAGTGATGGACGTAGCACTCGTGGCTGCAGTAGGCGAGCTGCGTCGCGACATCTCGTAGGTAGCTCTCCCCAATTGACTCACAGCACAGCGCACAGAACGATTGCGTGCGAGGTGTTCTGCCTTTCACCAAAACGAATTTCATGTGGCGTCTCCTAATGTGAAACACACCATGTGCGCGGGTTCTCTGATAGTAAGACTCAACTTCTAGGCCAGATATTCTCGAGCTCGCAGGTTGTTTTGGAATGCAGGATCACGGTTCTGCGATCAGGATTTCATCAAGCGCGGCGGACCGTTCGCGTGCGGTGATGATGCTGCAACTCGGCCGCGCGAAGTCCGTCCTCATTACATTGGGGGGAAACTCACCTCAACGGACTACGTCTTCGAAGATGTCCGCACAACAAGGTCGCTCATAGATATTTCTCATGGATGTCGGTTGTCGACTGCTTACCCAACCGATCGAAGTTACCAGCAATCCAAGCACCTGCCCGCTCACGGCCGACTTTCATAAGCTTGTTGACCAGGTCCCAGTCGGCGTTCAACTTACTCCCCACGCTCATCGCTTGCATCACATCGTCTGCCTCGATGCTGTGAATCAGCATGCGCTTTATGGTCTTGTCCAGAATCTTCTGCTCCTCGATCAGCTTGGTCACAAAACAGACCGAACGCATCTCGCGCATGAGCGATGAGTTGAAACTGATCTCGTTGATGCGATTCAGGATCTCACTTGGAGTTTTGGGCACATCTGGTCGCTCGATCGGATTTATATGGACGATCACCACGTCTCGGCTGTCACAGTTATAGATGAGTGGGAAGATTGCAGGGTTGCCCATATACCCACCATCCCAATAGTGCTCACCGTCGATTTCGATCGCCTGGAACAAAAACGGTAGGCAAGCCGAGGCCAGAACAGCATCAGGTCCGATCTCGTCGTTCTCGAAAACGCGGATCTTTCCAGTTCGCACGTTAGTTGCTGAGAGGAAAAGCTTGATCGGACAGTGCGCGCTGCGTATCGCTTCAAAGTCCACCGTATCGCAAAGGATCGAACGCAGAGGATGGATGTTGAAGGGGTTGAGCTGGTAGGGCGAAAACAACCGAGTCATGATATCGAAGAGGACGACGGCCGGCGATGTTTCGAGCGATTGGTTGCCCGTCGACCGGTCTAACGGGGTTGACTGTAGAGGGCTGAGCAAAGCAAGATTGGCAACGCGGCGCCAAATGTCCGCCAGCGCATGCCGGGCGCGCGCGCGACCGCCGACTGCCAGCCCGTAGGCCAGCACGGTGGCGTTCACCGCGCCGACACTCGTGGCGCTGATACCATCGAAGTCGATACAATCGTCCTCGAGGAGACGATCTAGCACTCCCCAAGCGAAAGCGCCGTGAGACCCCCCACCTTGGAGCGCCAAGTTGATCCGCTTCAAATTACCTGAGTTGTCGGCCCTGCCACCCAGCTGACCTTTGTGCTTGTGCTCTTTCTTATTGATGCCGATCTCCATGCAAACTCTCCCTTTCGTTCCTGGACAGTAGACCGGACGGCGCGTGAGTCTATTCACGGGCCACACTGAATGGGCTTACGATTCTGTTCGCTCATCGACCCGCTACCCACGCCCCGGATGACTCCGGGATTTCTGTCAGCGCGGCACATGCGTTCCCGAGCGCGACGGGGGACCTCTGTCCATAGTGCCCAGGGGTGCGATTTCGCCGCTCCGCAGTGCCGTCGGTGCGGCTCACGACTGCCCTCAGGTGGGGCCCCGTTTGGGGTCCGATGATGCGCAAGTAACTGGGAGGCACACAAGCCGGACAGTTTCCGAGTTAAGTGCTCCAAATTACAAATGAGTTGCAACAGGGTTGCAAAGACAATTTTGCCCGGCGCATGTACAGCTGTTACATGCCCATGTCGAACCAGTTCGGAAGCTGCGCCAGCGGCAGTGTGGCCGCGCCGATAATGGCTACGACCAGCTTCGTCACGGTGGGATTGCGGCGGAGCTTGCCGCGAATCTGGCCGACGATCCATTCCAGCACTTCGATATCGAGGCCAACGGCACGGGTCGGCGCCCAGCTTTCAATGGCGGTGTCGGGCGAAAGCGCAATGGTGCGCGACGGCACCGGCAAGCCCGACGCAGAGGCCGCGTGATGCACGATGGCCTTGGCGAACAGATCGTCGAACTGTCCATTGTCACTGCGCTCCGTGGCGGCGGCATTGATCTCGAACAGCGCTTCGGCTTCGGCACGGCTCACGGGCTCATCGGCCACAGCCGTCGCGGTCAGGGTACGCGCGCACCAGGCGGCGTCTCGAGCATCGAGCGCACGGAAACAATGAATGCGGCCCCTCGTTGTGGGACCTTCGCCAGTGATCACGCCGTTGCGCACGATGCCGAGGGCATGTACTGCGACGTCCCTGTCATCACTTTTCGACATCTCAACGGCGCCGATCAGTTCGTCAGATATTTCGACAAAGGCAGACATTGTACTGTTCTTTCTTCTTCCATATCCGTGCATTTCATGCGGGCGCAAACGAGCGGTTAACGTTACATCCCCATTTGGGCCGTATAGATTTGAGAGCGGAGCGCGTCCGATTTCATAGGAAAGATGTAGAGATCTCGGAGATCGCTTCTCCAGACGCATCGGTTTGGGTGTAATCATTTTTCTCGACCGACCCGATGCGGAAGGTGCGGATCACCTACTGGGAAGACTCACATTCGGGTACTTATATTCCCGAGCCACCTGGAATCATCGGACGGCCTCTGGAGCATTGGAACCGGATGTTCGGATCAGCCGCGACGGGACCGGTAAGCCAGTTCAGCCGAACGGCGTGAATGCGACCCATTCCTTGATCGCAAGCCTGCCGCTCAGCTCCGAAAACAGATCAGTGCAGTCATCGCGCTAACTTTGCCGATTCTATCCATGAACCCGGATGGAGTCTCCGGTACACACAGCGCTTTATTGGCGACGGTCGCGGTTAAAGAAAATAAATTCACGTACCCGGGAATATTGTCATCTGAACTCGAATCCCTCGACGAGAGGGAGCGCGCTTATGCATCACCAGCGCGCGTCGAAACTCTTTCGCTCCCTCCGGAGCAGGAAGTAGAAATACAATCGGGGAAATTGTACCTGTGGCGACTATGTTTAGTATCGCAATGGCAGCAAACGCTGCGGAATTGTCAATAATATAAGCTGACAAGGGAGGCTTTTATGACAACTTCGTCCACGCCGGACGGCACCGTCGCAGAATGCAAGCGTCGCGTTGACGAATGCAATGCACTTTTACAAAATACAATTGTGCCAGAATATCGCCACGCGTTAATGGCCATGGCTAAAGCATGGATGAAGATCGCTCACACCGAGGAACAAATCCATCAAATCAGCGAGTTGCGACCGTTGGAAGATTGCGTTCGAGGTTCGGCCGAGTCAAATCCCAGGCCAAGTAGACGAATTTAGGCATGCCATGGCCAAACAGCCCATTATGGAACCACTGCGAAAGTATTTCACTGGATGATTGTGGCCCTTCTCATTGTGCAATACCCGCTCGGCTGGTTCATACCGCACATTCATCGAGGGATAACGCCCGGTCGCCATCATCGTCGAGACGCCTGAGAACACCAATGCCGTTCCCGTGCGGCTGCATTCCGCCTGCCTGACTGGCGACTGTTAGGTTCACGGCGCTGCGACCGCGGGGAACAGCTTCGGCTCGCTCTGGCGCTGCTCGAAGACCTCGGCGTCGGCTTCATTCTCTATCTGACTCGGGAAGGCCGCGGGCTTGGTCTCGCCAACAAGATGCGGACATATCAGTTGCAGGACGAGGACCTCGATACCTTCGACGCTAACACCACACTCGGCTTCAATGACGATGAGCGCGATTACGGCATCGTTGCACGCATGCACCGGATGCTGAACAGCACGCGGACCGTGCTGCTCCAACAATCGGGCTAAGCATGCCGCTCGAGGTGCCTATCAATGCCGACAACCGCCGTTATATGACGGTGAAGGCAGTGCGTGCCGGACACCGGTTCGATCATCTGACGGCATCGCTGGCCCGATCAGTCCTAGCTAGGGCGCGTCGTCCAATTGAGCCGTACGCCCGCCCGGTCACTCGACTTTCGGTTTGAGGAGTTCTTGCGAACGGACGGAGCTCAAGTGGCCTTGGTGACAAGGGTGGCCCCGGTATCGACATTGGCCGCCACCTGCTCACTGTGCCTGTCGGGATTCAAACACGTACATACAGATGATGGAGTCCGCCGAGAAATGGCGTAGGCAAAATGCGACCAACGGCATGTACTGTTCGCGGCGACGGCGCGTCCTTGTTGACCGAAAGGTGCGTGCGAGCCTCGTTATAGTAGGTCGCGTAAGATCGCAGCAGATGGCGGCGATGCCGCTCGCCGAACACGACAACGTGGTCACGACATTCCCGCCGGATCGAACCGATCGCCCCTTCACAATATCCGTTCTGCCACGGCGATCGCGGCGCGGTTGGCCGATCCCGAATGCTCATCGCCCGAAGGCGGCGGATGAAGACGTCACCGTAGACGGCGTCGCGGTCACGAATGATGTATCGCGGCGCTACTTTCCAACCATAGGCCTCGGTGAGTTGGTGCGAAATCCATTCAGCCGTTGGATGCGCAGTCACTCCCAGCCACAGGATTTGGCGGCGATCGTGATGCAGTAGCAGCAGCCCGTAGAGCAGTCGGAATGAGATTGTCGGAACCACGAATAGGTCCATCGACGCGATGCCGTCGGCGTGATTATGAAGGAATGTCTTCCACCCTTGGGACGGCGGTCGCCTTCCCCTCGCCATATACTTTGCAACGGTGGTTTGTCCGACATCGATGCCGAGCTTGAGAAGCTCGCCATGAATCCGTGGTGCGCCCCACAATGGGTTGGCGAGACTGATCTCGCGAATGAGCTGACGGATTTCCAGCGGACGGCCACTGCGCGGTTTTGATTTCCAGCGCCAATACGCTCGGAAGCCAGCACGACGCCAGCGGATCACGGTCTCCGGCCTGACGATCTTCAAAGCGTCCAGCACGCCAGGTGCCAGCCGATACAACCCGGCAAATACCAGACGGTCGATGCTGGGAAGGTTAGTCGCTGCGGCGATTTACGTCGCAGCAAGTTGAGTTGATGACGAAGCGTCAAGATCTCTGCTTGCAGCGACGCTCGCGACCGGAACAATCCGATCAGCACCAAGCAAATCAGCCTGCAAACATCTCTCATCAACCAAGAGCATCGCCCGATTCGACTTCACTTGCTAGCCGGATTGAGTTTCCGACGAGGCGAGTGACTTGCTCACCGTTCGACAGACGGCGGTTGTCCCCACTCCAAGACCTCTCTTATACCGCAAAAGGTACGCACCGGCAATGTGGTGATGGATGCCTTCCAGTCGATCCATCCAGGTCGTCCATGGCAGGGGAGCTGATCGCGCATGCCACTTCCGAACCACCATCCGGTCATAGTCGTAGCTCGCGTGAGCGCCATGTCACGAGACCTTCTTCTTACGAAACATCCGCTATCTGTTCGCGGTGCAGATCTCAAGCCAGTCTATGCCGGCGGCAAAGGCTCGCGCACGAGTTCACTTAGATTTAGAACCTCGCCGCTTTCCGTGATGTCCACTCGGGATAGGAACGCGGGAGCCCCTTTCTCAGGCGCGTGACATCGCGTAATGTGTGATGAGCTGCCCTTTAAGACGGGACGAGCCGACGTCGCCGCTTGCTGGAATGGGCAGCGATCAGGCCGTCGGCAGGCTCGCAGTCTGAACGCAGCGCCTACCTTTGTGGCGCTCTCGCAACTTCAACATAGAGCAGGTTGGCCTACCGCGCGAGCGGCAAGCAATGGGCTTGTGTAACCTATGGAGGAAGACATGCCGACATTCATATTGACGATCAACTGGACCGACCAGGGAATTCGCGCGGTCAGGGACGCTCCCAAGCGCAGTCAAGCGGCGAGAGAACTCGCCAAGAAAGTCGGGGTCGAGATCAAGGAAATTTATCTCACCTCTGGCGAGCATGATCTCCTTGTCATCGCCGAAGCACCTCTCGGGGACCATGTCACCAAATTCGCGCTTGCAACCGGTTCGCTGGGAAACGTGCGCACCCGCACCTCCCGAGCTTGGACCGAGCCCGAATGGACCAAGCTCATGTCCGAGCTTCCGTAGCGGCTTCGGATTTCTGACGCGCCGCCTGCGGGCGGTCCACCTGGTTGGCGGCGCCTGGGATTTCGACGCTCGGCGATCGGCCGTCAATGAGGCACTGTCGCCGAGCGCCTGCAACAAGAGGCACTGTCACTGTATAATTTCTTCTGTCGGTAGTTCGAAGGGCGAAATAGCGAAATGTATTCCGCCACGAAGCGACGTCTCAAATGGGGCAATCTGAGAAGAACTCAGTACGAGCATATGTTTTCCGTGTTGCCTCTCATAGCGGTCATTGGTGCCGGCACTTGCACGATGAATGCCACGTCGTCCATGGCGTCACTCCGTCGCGTCCTTGGATAGCAAGGTGCAAAGGTAGAACGCCCTCCTCGCACGCTGGCTTTGAAGATTTCTACACTTTAAATCAACGCATCGGCCGGAAATACGCAAGGCTTCCGTATGCAGCCAGTTCTCGCAGAGGGAAATAATGAGCAGCGACGCAATCGTCGACGGTTACCCGGAAATGGATTGATCGGCGTGTGACCGATTCGCGAACAGGGCATGAAGCATCCGTTGCTGACCGATGTCGGCGGGCGTCTGTCCGGCGCATTCCCGGACGGCGTCGTACCTTTTTGGAACGAGGGCCCGGCATGACCGTCGGCGGGTGATCGCCGGGACCGAGGCGAAACTGGTGGTAGCAAATCAAGTTCCGGAAATGCGGCTATGACGGCAAGGCGTCCCGCCGCACGGAAGGGTCGAGGGCCGCATCGTTTTGATTAGAAACCTTGGGAGGATTGACGATGACAACGACAAGTACAGCAGCGTCTTCCGGCGGCCCAACACAGCAAGAAGGTGTACTGGTCCGGACCGCAATCGGCTTCACGGCGTGGGCGGAGCGTCGGTTTCCCGATGCCTTTATTTTCGTCGCCATCGCCGTAGTGGTGGTCGCGATTGCGGCACTGATCAACGGGGCTTCGCCAGTTGCTGTCAGTGTGGCATTTGGCAATGGCTTTTGGAGCTTGATCACCTTCACTGCAGATGGCCTTCGTGGCCATAGGCGGGTATGTCGTCGCCACTTCCGCGCCAGCGCAGCGGCTCATCGGCTGGCTCGCTGATTTGCCCAAAACCGGCACTGGCGCAGTGGGGCTCGTCGCCGCTGTCAGCATAATAGCCTCCTTGCTCAACTGGGGTCTCAGCCTGATCCTTGGCGGACTGTTGGTGCTTGCGCTTGCGGCGCGCCGCGAATTGCGGATGGATTACCGGGCCGCAGCGGCGGCGGCATACTTGGGGCTTGGTGCGACTTGGGCAATGGGGCTGTCTTCGTCAGCAGCGCAGCTACAAGCAAATGCTGCGAGCCTGCCCAAGAGCCTGTTACCCATCACCCGCGTCATTCCATTCTCCGAGACGATCTTTCTGTGGCAATCGGTCGTGATTACGGTGGTGCTTCTTGTGGTTTCGGTCATCATCGCGGTCTGGTCGGCCCCGGGACCCAACAACGCCGTAACCGCTGAAGCCATGGGGATCGAAGCCTCACACGAAGACTCGATCAAAGCGACGCCGCCCAAGCAACCAGGGGAATGGCTCGAGCATTCCCCCATTCTTACCGTCCTGCTCGCACTGCTCGCGATTGGTTGGGTGGTCAACGAATTTTCCCGCCAAGATTGGATGATCGCGATTTCCAACCTCAATACCTACAATTTCATGTTCATCATGGTCGGGCTGCTACTGCATTGGCGGCCGAAGCGATTTCTGACGGCGGTAGTCAAGGCGGTACCGGCGACCTCCGGCGTGCTGATCCAGTTCCCATTCTATGGCGCGATCGCCGCTATCCTGACCCAAGCGAAAAACAGCGCAGGGGTGACTGTTTCCGATCAGATCACCCATGCCTTCGTAGCATGTCGACCCAGCATCTCTTTCCGCTGGTGATCGGGATCTATTCGGCAATCCTGGGTTTCTTCATCCCTTCAGGTGGCGGAAAGTGGTTGCTCGAAGCGCCCTACGTGATGCAGGCGGCCAACGATCTCAAAGTGCATCTCGGCTGGGCTGTGCAGGTGTACAACGCCGCGGAAGCGTTGCCCAATCTCATCAATCCGTTCTGGATGCTGCCGCTGCTCGGCGTCTTGGGCTTGCGCGCTCGCGACGTCGTGGGCTTCACTTTCCTGCAATTGCTGGTGCATCTGCCGGTCGTGCTGTTCCTGTTGTGGGCGCTGGCATACACGCTCGAATATCATCCGCCGGTGATACCATGAGAAGGCCCGGCCAAACGGTCTCGGGATTGCAGATGGTTGGTCGGCGGGATTGCGATCAGTTAAGCAGGCACGAAGACGTTGAGGTGCAGGGGTAGAACGCCTCCTTCCCGCGAAACTTGGATTTGTCGCACCGAGACCCTTGTAACGGTGACAAGCTTCACCTTTTAACAGGCCGCCGCGTCCTGCTCGGGGTGGTCATGGTGCGATGCTTGTGATCAACGTTTGCTAATGTCTGCTTTCCCTCCAATAGCGACCGCGGGGCTGACATCACAGGATGTCTCAAACGTGCACAATTTCGGAACTGGCGACGGTTCATTCGATCACCTCGTCAGCCCGGGCGAGCAGTGTAGTTGGCACGTCGAGACCAAGCGTTTTCGCGGTCTTCAGATTGATAACAAACTGGAACGTCGTGGGTTGCTCAACGGGAAGATCGCGCGGCTGGACTCCCTTGAAGATCTTGTCCACAAAGTACGCCGCTCGCCTATAAAATTTGCCGAGGCTGTCGCCATAGCTCATAAGCCCGCCGAGCGCCGTGTACTCGGCGTAGGGGTGTATCGACGGCAACCGACGCTTCAATGCCAGATCCGCCACCAACGTTCGCGGTGGATCGTATACCGGGTCTGGAACAATCATCACGGCCTCGACCTGCTCGTCGAGCTTCTCGAAGGCATGTGTCGTCTCCTCAATGCTGCGGGCCTCCATGAGGTCTAATTTGATGCCAGATCCGGCAGCAACCGCGCGGGTGGTCTTAAGCATGCCCACATAAGCGAGGTTGTTGGGGTTCATAAGAATGCCTACGCGCGACAAATTGGGCACCACGGCTGTCAGCAGCTCAAATTGCTTCGATGCGAGCTCAGGCAAATAGGTGGCAAGGCCTGTGATATTGCCACCGGGGCGGGCTAGGCTCTCAACAAGTCCACTACCAACCGGATCTGCCGTATAGCCAAGGATCAGCGACGAGCGATCGAACACCAGCCGATGCTGGAAGAACTCCTCGCCGCAGAAGAACTGATAATAGGGGTTCTCGACCCAGCGCTCGCACAAAACCTCGTCGGACAGGTCGTAGGTGTGCTTGAGGATCGCCAGCCCCGCCATCAATCGCGTCGGCAGTGGTGGGCGGCCCGGATCATCCGAGTAGACCGCCCCAAACTCCCGTTCCAGGAATCCCCAATCCACCGTGCGCCCCAGCGCCACCAGCGGATGCTTCAGGTCGATGATCTGATCGAGCCGAGAGCGGAACAGATCCTGCTCACCCGTCTCACGCCGTTCCGGTGGCCGCATCTGGTCCCCCGCCAAAACACTCAAAGGCGAGTGAATCACAAATCAAATTTGCAAGGAATCCCCTTCCGCACACCCCATTCCCGGCAAACTCGATTGCCTCAGCCTGCCGTTTCCAGATTCTAAATCAACGACTTGGGAATTCTTCACGGACGACGAAGTACGAGAACAATCTGCCCCGGCAATCCGCTGGGCACGCCGCGCGGGTAAGCCGTGTACTGGTCAGGTCGCTGCATTCTAAGTCTCCTTTGGCCTTCCGGGACGCGCTTGCCAAACTTAATTCGATGCAATGGCTAGGTCCTGTCAATCGTGGCGGCCACCGCGAACCGATGACGCCCCGCTATCCACGTCCATGGAAAATGCACCGCAGTAGCACCTCAAAATGGGGCGCGGCGACGACCAAGATGCTTGCCACGGCGCTGCCCGTCATCGCGTAAGCCAGTAGTGCGTCCCTGGCCGATCCGGACAAGGCCTGGGCAGCTTCGAGCGCGATGGCTTTCGCGCGGGCCACTCCACGGGAGTTGGCTGTGGCGATTCGGACCGGCATCGTGATCTGGTCTTCGTGGGTGTACATCGCATCTCTCCTCGGCGGGTTCGGACGCGTACAAAGATGGCCAAATCCCGCCCGGCATGGCAGATAGGGCGGAGCGATATCGCTCATTCCTGCGGAGAATAGGATGGATCGGCTGGCTTCGATGGAGACATTCGTACGGGTCGTCGAGACTGGCTCCTTTTCCGGAGCGGCCCGACAGCTTCGAGTAGGACAACCAGCGGTCTCGAAATCGGTCGCGCAACTGGAGGAATATCTCGGCGTCAAACTGCTGACGCGCTCGACGCGGGGACTAACACCCACCGAGGCCGGACTTGGCTATCTCGAGCGCGCCAGGCGGGCGCTTGAAGAAGCGGCCGAGGCCGAGCTCGCCGCGCGCGGAGCGGGAGCAGGCCTCAAAGGACGATTGCGCGTTGCGCCGCCGTCACGTTTGCACGGATCCATCTCATTCCGATGTTGCCGCAGTTCATGGCGCAGCATCCGGAACTGGAGCTAGAGGCGATCCTGGACGACCGTCAAATCGAGCTCGTCCAGGAGGGCATCGACGTGGCTCTCCGGATGGGGAAGATGATGGATTCGACACTGACCGCTCGCCGCGTCGCAAGGTGCAAGCGGCTCGTGTTGGGCACGCCTGCCTATTTCGATCGGGCGGGCACGCCGTCGACGCCGAGTGAACTGAGCAAGCACCAAGCCGTCGTCTATCTGCAGGGAGAAGGCAGCGTGTGGTCGTTCAGGCGCGAAAGTACGGAACTGGCCGTTAGCGTTCAAAGCAGATTGCGGGTGACCGCTGCGGAAGGTGTGAGAGCCGCGGTGCTCGCCCATGCAGGACTGACCATCGCGTCGGAGTGGATGTTCAGCCCCGAACGGCGATCGGGCGCCGTCCGAGCGGTCCTGTCTGACTGGAGTCTCCCGCCACTCGACCTATGGGCGGTGCTTCCGACCGGTCGCGCGGCGACTGCGAAGGCGCGAGCTTTCGTTGACTTCTTCGACCGGTCGTTCAACGCATAAACGAGAACGCCGATAGATCTTGCGGCAGGGGGCGCGTCTCGCGCAGCTCATGAGACGAACGAGCATGCCTTCGATCCTGGCCGGCATTCAGCGTTTGGGCTGGATGAGTACGGTGACACGCAACGGAGCTGCTCATCCCGAGCCTCCTACAAAGGAGTGTCGCCATGTCCCGCACCTCGATCCTGAAGCGCTCACTTAGCGCAGCCACCGCCGTCGCTGTCCTTGCCGCCCTGCTTTCACCGGCAAACGCTACCTATCGGCAAGATAGCATCGCCGTTTTCCCCGATCTGTCGATCAGCGCCGCCACAGATCGTGCGCCGATCGTGTTGACCTCGCGCTCGCCCTGGCTTGCTCCGGTCGGCCATCGGCAACCGCACCAGGCAGACGTCCCCCAGCACGAAGCCGTCTCGGCATGGGAGCACCAGCAACAGCAGTTGGACCAGGAACTGGACCGCAAGCTGACCATCTGCAGGGGATGCTGACCCGCTGCGCCGCGATCATTCCCGGGCGGAATAACCTCTAGTCGGACGTGCCCGCTACCTCGTCAGGCGGTCTCCTTTAGGTTTCTGCGCGTGAGTTCAACGAAATGGGCGGCGCCGCCGTCCGCAGACGCCAAAGGAGAACCGTCATGTCGCTTCAGGCCAAGCTCGACGCTTTCAAATCCGATTTCGAAGCCGGAAAGCCGCCCTACAGTGTTCCTCGCTCGGTCATCGAGACGATGCACCGCGCCACCGCCGAACTGATCGAGTCGGGGGCCGCGCGGCACGCTAAGAAGGCAGGCGATGTCGCCCCGTCCTTCTCGCTGAAGGATCCGGAAGGTAACGTCATCAACTCGGCCGACCTTCTGAAGCGCGGCCCTGTGGTGCTCAGCTTCTACCGGGGCGTCTGGTGCCCGTACTGTAACATGGAGCTGCAGGCGCTCGAAGCTGCCAAGCCGGAGTTCGACAGGTACGGCGCTTCGCTGGTCGCGATCTCGCCGCAGACCGCCCCCAACAGCCGCAAGTCGGTGCGCCAGAACAAGCTCTCGTTCCCGATCCTGTCGGACGTGAAGGGAAAGGTCGGCGCCGCGTTCGGCCTGCGCTTCGACCTGCCCGACTATCTGGTCGAACTCTACAAGCAGCTCAAGAACGATCTGCCGACGTTCAACGACGACCCGAGTTGGACGCTGCCGATGCCGGCCCGTTACGTCATCGGACAGGATGGCGCGATCCTCTATTCCGAAGTGAACCCCGACTACACCCGCCGGCCCGAGCCAGAAGACATGATCCCGGTCCTCCAGCGGGCGGCCGCCGTCAAGGTGTGACGGCGCATGAGGCGGCCGGTGGGGCGCAATGACCATCGGCCGCTGTCCTTCCACTCGAGCACCCGAAAGGAACATTCCAATGTCCAAGCTGTTCACGCCGACCCAGGTCGGTCCCTACACGTTGTCCCATCGCGTCGTGATGGCGCCGCTGACGCGGATGCGCTCGGATCCGGGCGACATTCCGAGCGACCTGATGGTCGAATACTACACACAGCGCACATCCAAAGCCGGCCTGATCATCTCCGAAGCGACGCCGGTCTCGACCCGCGGCAACGGTTATGCCGGTGCGCCAGGCATCTACTCCGACACCCAGATCGCAGGATGGCAGCGCGTCACTAACGCGGTCCACGCCAAGGGCGGCCGCATCTTCCAGCAATTGTGGCACGTCGGCCGGCAGTCGCATGTCGACTTGCAGCCGAACGGGGACGCGCCGGTCGCGCCCTCCGCCATCGCGGCCGAGGGCTACGCGTACTCCAAGCGCGGCGAAGTCCCGTTCTCGATGCCGCGCGCCCTCGAACTGCACGAGATCCCCGGCATCATCGAAGAGTTTCGCTCGGGCGCCGAGCGGGCGCTGCGGTCGGGCTTCGATGGCGTCGAAATCCATGGCGCGAACGGTTACCTGCCCGACCAGTTCCTGCAAGACGGAACGAACAAGAGGACCGACGAATACGGCGGCCCGATCGAAAACCGCGCCCGCTTCCTGCTGGAGGTGACGCAGGCCGCGATCTCCGTCTGGGGAGCCGATCGCGTCGGCGTACGCATCGCGCCGAGCGGCACCTACGGATCCATGGCGGACAGCGACCCGGCGGCGACGTTCGGCTATTTGACGACGCAGCTCGACCGCCTAGGCATCGCCTATCTCCACGTTGTCGAACCGCGCATCATGGGCACCGAGGAAGTCTCGCATGGCAGGTCGCCGATCGCCGCGCAGCATCTGCGGCCGAAGTTCTCGCGGACTTTGATCGCGGCTGGCGGCTTCACCCCGGCTTCCGCAGAAGCCATCGTCACGTTCGGCGACGCCGACCTTGTCGCCTTCGGTCGCCACTTCATCTCGAACCCTGATCTGCCGAAGCGGATGCGGCAGGGCCTGCCGCTCACCCGCTATGACCGGTCGACCTTCTACGGCGGCGACGAGCGCGGCTATACGGACTACGCGACCGCCGAGGCGGCTGCCGCCTAAGCGGTAGCGCGTCCTACATCTCTCCGCCCGTGCGGTTGGATGGCCACCCCTACCACGCCTGAGCGTGGCACTGTGCCGATAGCGATGCGTCGCCGGCGAGCTTTCCGCTCGCCGGCGATTACGCCTTAAACGCCTAGTCGCCGCGTTTCCGCACGCGCCCAGCGGCGCGTTCGACAGAGGACGATCTGCGGAACGGTGTGAATGCAATTCCAAGCACTAGATCGGCGACCGAGACAGTACCTCGGCTATCGACACGCTTCGTCCGGCCGCGATAGATCGCGATACGGCGCTCATAACCGCTATGTTTTCCAGGATCTGCTCTTCCGTGAACGGATAGGATGCTTTGCCTTCGATCGAAAGCGCGAACCGTTCCAGATTGGCGCGCACCGAATCCCTGCTGGCCAGTTTAGCGACCGATGGCGACCCCGTCCGGGATTGTACCGTCAGCGTGCTCGCACCGGCTTCGTCCGGATGCGAGGAGTCGCGGACTTCCGCCCACGCGTCGCTGCCGAAAATTGCCAGCCGGGAGTAGAAGGGGGTGGCGAGCACGGTGTTCAGGTAGCCAGTCGCCTTGGAGGCAAAGCCGAAATGGACTGATAGCGTGTCCGCGTAGCCCGTGTTCGACATGCGTGTCGCCGGAAATGCAGTCACCGTCTCGATCGGTCCGACCAGATCCAGAAACAGGTCCGTCAAGTGGATGCCCGTCGCCGTCATCGCGAGCGGTATTTCGCTCTGAGCGCTCACCCGCCAATTGTCACCGGCGATACCCTGCAGCTTGTCGTGATTGAAAGAAGCTTCGACGTGCATGACGGTCCCGAGGAATCCGTCGACCAGCAATCTGCGCAGAGCTTCCACCGCCGGCTCGAACCGGCGTTCATGCCCGATGCCTAAGCGAACATCGGCCACGCGGCATGCCTCGAGCGACTTCGAAACTTCCTCCACGGAAAGTCCGACAGGTTTTTCGCAGAAGACGTGCTTGCCCGCGCGGGCCACGGCCTCGATCTGTAGGCCGTGTTGGGCATGGGGCGTCGCAAGGATCACGAAATCGATCGAAACGTCCCCGAGGACGCGCGCGAAGTCCGTGGTAAAGGCCACATCGAATTTGTCGGCGTGCGCCCGATGCTCCGCGCGGCTTCCGACCGCATACACGATGCGAACGATATCGGAGCCGATCATCTGCCGCAGAATGTGCTGGCCCCACCATCCCAGCCCGACGATGGCCGCGTTTATCGGACGAGTTCGCGTTTTCGACGAACTCATCCCTGAAACTCCATCACGCAGAGCCCGCCATTGTAGTCGGTACTGTAGACTATCCCCGACGCATCGACGAAAACATCCGCCGACTGGATGACTTTCGGTCGGCCCGGACGGCTATCGACCAGTTTGGCCGGTGCCGGCGGGACCAACGCGCCGACTTCGCGAGGCGCGTAGCGATCGCGGATATCGAAGACCCGAACACCCGCGTTTTGGTACGTCGTGAAGACGAGTTCCGAGCTGACGAAACTGCCGGGTCGGTTCTCATGCAGATTGTGCGGACCAAAATGCCCGGGCTTCGCCCTATAATCCGCGTCCGAAGGCGACTTGAAGGTCGAAATGCTCACTGGGTTGGACGGCTCGCGGACGTCGAACAGCCATATTAGCTTCTCGCCATCCTCCTGGTGATCCAGCACGGCCTCATCGAGCACCACGAGCAAATCGCGGTCGGGCAAAGGCAGACAGTTATGCGTTCCGCCGCCGAACGGCGGCGACCAATTCTTGTGGGCGACGAGTTTTGGTTGGGCGCGATCCTTGACGTCCAGAATGACCATCCCGGCATCGCGCCAGGCGAGATAGGCGGTGTCTCCGTGGACGATGGGGTGATGCAAGCCCTGCCGACGCGAAGGATCCGCCACCGCGGCTTCGCCAGCGGCGGCGTTCATTCCCGGCAGCCAATACCGCCCCGCCTCCTCCGGCCGGGTGGGATCGCTCATGTCGATGGTGATGAAGATGTAGTCCGTGAACCCGTCGATCAGAGCCGAGGCGTAAGCCCACCGCCCGCCGGTGTACCATAGCCGATGAATGCCGCCGCCTTCTATCGGCATGAAGCCGATCTCGCGTGGCGCTTCGCCACGCGAGATGTCGTAGACGGCGAGACCCGCCCGCCAATCGCGCACACGCTTTCCGACGTCGGCCGTACCGACTTTCCTTCCGAGTTCGCCCTTGTAGTAGGCCTTCTCGTCCTGAAACTCGGGAGCAGCGAACATGTCCTTGGCGTTGATGACGAGGAGCAGGTCGTCGTGCGTCTGCAGGTGGATGTTCCAGGTGTTCTGAGCGGCGGGAACGTACTGCACCGGTTTCGGCCGCGCAGGGTCCTTCACGTCGACGACGCTGAACCCCTTCGAGAACATGTGGCCGATGTACGCGAAACCACGGTGAACCATGAGCTGGACGCCGTCCGGACGGCCGCCTTGATCGGTATGTCCGATCAGCCGCATGTTGCGCGACAAATCGGGGACCGGAAGATCTTGAATTCCCATGTGACGTACCGAAGCTCCTAGGCTGAACGAAGAAATGCGGACGACGCGGTGTGCTTGAGAATGCCCGGAATGCTATGGAATTCACGCCGATGCGCATCGTTCACCCCGGTCTCGGGCGAGGCGTGATCGAGCATGTATTCTCCCAGAAGGCGACCTTGGGCCACAGCCTTCCCGGCGATTGGTAGACGCTCGCGTTCGAAACGAGAAAGGCCCTCGAGCAGGTCCGGATGACTCGCGAGCGAATCCGCGAGAACCTCGGCGTCCGTGCCGGCCTTGGCGATACCCATACCCACGTGAGGCCGAGCCACCGCGGCAGCGTCGCCGATCAGCGCGACGCGACCGTATACCATTTTATCGACCAGCAGATCGTAGATCGGCGTGAAGAAGGGTTTGGAGACGCAGAAAAGGATATCGCGCATCGGCGGCGGCAGGAAATGGCGCGCGTCCTCCTTCAGACGCGCGATGACATGGGCTCGGACTTTCGGCGGCGGAATGGAAACGGCATGGTAGACGCCCTCCTCGTCCACCAGCATGTCGTCCAGGTCGGGTTTGGAGACGGCCCGATACCAGACCCAATTCCACCGGCGGTGACCTGGCCGTAGATCGTTGTCCGGTCCGGCGATCGGGTAGCCGATGTTCTTATTGTGGGGCGGCAGGAAGAACGCGAACTTGTCGAAGACCGCCTCGTGCGCTTGCTTCGGAATGACACGCTCGTCGGCAAGACCGCGCCAGACCACGTAACCTGCGTAGATCGGTTGGATCTCCGGAACGAACATGTTGCGCACGACCGAACGAAACCCGTCGGCGCCGACCAGTAGGTCGCCGGTCACGCGTTTGCCGTTCTCGAAGATCGCCGTAACGGAATCGGCGTCTTGTTCAATGGTCTTCAAGTTGTAACCGAGATGGTGCGTGCCCTGTGGGATCGTGGCGCGCATGATCTGATGCAGTTTATCCCACGAGGTAACGATCTGCTCGTAGGGTAGCCGCTCGATCACGCTGCCCTGCGAATCCAACGCGACGCGCTCGTAGACCGTGACGCCCAAGTCCTTCAATTGGGCGCCGCTTCGCTCAAGCGACTGTATGAGATCGGGATGGGTGACAATCCCGGCACCGCGCCCCCGAAGTTCGACGTCGCTGCGCTCGTATACGTCGGCCTGCCATCCGGCCTTCCGCAGAAGTGACGCTGCGAAGAGACCCGACATGGAGCCACCGATCACGATCGCGCGGCGCGGAATTGATGAACCGTTCGTCCTTGTCATCGCGAAGCTCCTTTAGTCTTTCCGCATCTTGGAAAAATCGTACAGGCTCATCAGAACGACCCCAAGCAACGGCGGTCCAACCACCACCAAAAGGGAAGCGGTCGACCATCCGGCGGTTTCCACGAGCTTGCCGAAGAGCCAGCCGGCGAATGGTCCCGGCAGGTAGAAGGCCGCGAGAGCGACGGCCCCCGCATAGCCGATCTGGCTCGGATCCACGCTACGCTGTACGACCGACATGAATCGCGTGAACAAGAACCCGCTCATCGTCAGGCCGAAGACCAACGACAGCAGCAGGTGGAGTCTGAATTGCGGCACACCGTCAAACAGGACGTAGCCGGCGGTCGCCATCAGCATCAAGGCGCCGATGATGCTCCTGTTGCTGATCTTGTCGCCCAACCAGCCGCCGAAGACGCCGAGCATCGCCCCGATGCCGTACATGCCGAGCGCCGCTCCGGCATCCACTACCGAGAAACCGAGCACCGTGTGGGCGTAATTCGCGTACAGCGCCGAATAGGAGAAGAACGAGAACCCGACGAACCCGAAGGACACAGCACTCAGAATGAGATTGCGTGTCCAGATCGACGCGGTCGGCATCTCGGCGTTCCGTGCGAGCGACGGAGTCGGGCCGGCGTCGGTGAACTCCAATGGAATGACCACCGCGGCGACGACGGCCATTACGATCCCGGCTACCCCGTACGCGTAGAACGACGCCGACCAGGAATTGGCCCAGTTCTCCAGCCGCGTGCCGAGGACCGGGCCCAGGAACGCGCCCAACCCGAAGAACGTCTGCATCGCACCCATGGCTGCTCCGCGCCGCGCGCCGAAATAGGCTCCCATGCAGGCGAAGACGGCTCCTACCTGCAGCGCCTCCCCGACACCCGTAAGCGCCCGCAGAACCGTCAAGCTGACGAACCCGGTCGCTAATGGCGTCAGCAAAGTGAACAGCGAGTAGCAGACGAGACCGCCCACCAGGACATTTCGGCGTCCGAACCTGGCCATGAACCAGCCGCTCAAGGCCGCGAAGATCGCCACATTGACCGTGAAGACGGTGCTCACGAAGCCCGCTTCCGGGAGAGTGAGGCCATAATCCGCACGGATGCTGCCGAGCAGCGCTGGAAAGACCTGGCGGTCCATGGCGTTGAACATGTACGAGAGACCCAGGAGCAGAACCAGCCCGACCGCCTGTCGCGTGCTGGACGGCCTCGCATCAGACTCCACCATCGTTGGAGACACTGCTTCGTTCGTCATCATCGTTTCGTTCCTCCGGATTTTTTATGTTTCGAATTCTTATTGCTCGACCGACATCTCGAAGTTCAGCGATGCCAGCTTCTTCAGCAGGTCGGACTGGACCGACTGACTTAGCGGCGTGAGCGGCGGTCGCACGATCTTCCAGGCTTCTCGGCCGGTGAAGTGGGCCAAAGCGCTCTTCATGGCCGGGATCAATTCGAACGACTGGAAGATCCTTCGCACTTCATCGACCCTCGCCTGCAGCGCTGGCGTCTCGTGGGCCGGTCGACCACCGTCAAGAGTGGCGAACAGGGCGCTGATCGTGGCCGGATTGATGTTCACCGTCGCGCTGATGCAACCGGCGCCGCCGATCGCTAACGAGTCCGAAAGGAGGACCTCGCTGGCGGGAAAGACGTCGAAGCCTTCCTTGGCGAAGTTCTCGATCATCGCCTTGGAATTCGCCCAGTCTCCGGAGGAATCCTTGGCACCCGCGATCGCGCGTGGATAGCGCTTGAGGAGCCGCTCGATCAGCGACAGCGTTATCGGCACCTGGGTCACTTGCGGGATGTGGTAGAGATAGATCGCCAGGTTCGGCTCGGCGACGGCGTCGATCACTTCCGCGTAGTAGGAAAAGACGCCCTCCTCGGAAACGTTCTTGAAGTAGAACGGCGGCAGCATCAGGACGCCTGCCGCGCCGTTCTGGACAGCATGTCGCGTCAGACGGACGGCATCCTTGACGGAGCAGGCACCCGTTCCCGGCATCAGTCTGTCTGACGGGATGCCGGCCTCGATTAGACCGTCGGTCAGGGCGATCCGTTCGTCGGTGCTAAGCGAGGCGGCTTCGGAATTCGTGCCGAAGATCGCGAGTCCGGCGCCGTTGTCGAGCAGCCATCGACAATGAGCGAGAAACGCCGGAAAGTCGGGCTCGCGATCCTCATCGAACGGAGTGAGCACCGGCGCGAGAGCGCCGCCTATCCGATTCCTTCGTCTCGACACGCGTTCCTCCTGCTTCGTTCAGACGACGTTTTCGATGGTACTTGGCGAGGCGCTTTCGCCCTGCTGCGGACGTTCGATCGCGTCAACTCTCCGCGGAAGCCCCATGGCGAGAACCTGAGCCAAGTGCATGGCGGTCCGCCCGGTCATGTGCTTGACCTGCTCTCGGCAACTGAACCCGTTCGTTAGGATCACCGTGCCAGGCGGCTGCTTGCGGACCTCAGGTGCGAGAACCAATTCGGTGACGTCGCGGGAGAGCCGGGCGTGGTTCGGATTGAATCCGAAGGAGCCGGCCATTCCGCAGCAGCCGCCGTCGAGCCATGTCGCGCGTGCACCGGCCCTTTCGAGCATTGCGGTGTCGCCCCGATTGCCGAACAGCGATTTCTGGTGACAGTGCGTGTGAACGAGCACATCGATGTCCAGCCGCGGCGGCTCGTAGCCGTGCGCGAGGAGAAAGTCCCCCAACAGGAAGACGCTGCGCGATATCCGTTGGGCCCGGGGATCGTCCGGAAACAACTTGGGCAACTCGTCCTTGAACACGGATAGACATCCGGGCTCGAGACCTACGATGCCGACAGGACGCTCCCGCTCCGCTTCCAGCACCGGCGAGAGGACCTCGATGATCTCCTGTAGCCTGCCCTTAGCGAGATCCAGATAGCCGAAATCGTACAACGGGCGCCCGCAACATATGCGCCGCTTCGGAAGAACCGGCTCGAAGCCCGCATCCCGAAGGACCGCCACGGCGGCCTCGGCGACCTCCGGCTGGAAGTTGTCGCAGAATGTGTCCAGCCACAGCAGCACCGGCGGCTTACCGCGAGAAGCGGCCGTCTGATCCGCTTCGAAAGCGCGGCGAAAGCCGGTGGCGGCGAATTTCGGAAGATCCCGATCGGGCGCGACGCCTGCAACCCATTTGGAGAAGGACGCGAGTACCGGCGCGTTCGTCATGAAGTTCGTGAGACGAGGCATGGCCGCGGCGAGCGGAGCCCAATCGCCGATGCGTCCCATGGACCAGGCCTGACGGGGGCGCGATCTATGCTCGTAGTAGCGGGACAGAAACTCCGCCTTGTACGACGCCATGTCGGTGTGCGTCGGGCAGTCGCTGCGACAACCTTTGCAGCTCAGGCACGTGTCCAGCGCTTCCTTGACGGCCTCACTCTTCCAACCGTCCCGCACCACGTCGCCCTGCAGCATCTCCCACAGGAGCCTGGCCCGGCCGCGCGTCGAGTAGCGCTCTTCGCCGGTGGCCCGAAAACTCGGGCACATGATGCCGCCTTTCGCTGCACGGCACTTCCCCATGCCGACGCAGCGCTCGACCGCGCGCTGAAAGCCGTCGCCTTCCCGGCTCCGGAACGTCATGTGCGTCGTGATCGGTACGACCTTGTAGTCCGGGCCGGCACGCAGGTTCTCGTCGACTCGATATGCGTCGACCACCTTGCCGGGGTTCAGAAGGCCGTCTGGATTCCAAATCCGCTTGAACCGGCGCATCGCTTCCACCAGTTCGTCGCCGAACATGATCGGAAGGAATTCGCCTTTCGCTTGACCGTCACCGTGTTCGCCCGACAGCGATCCGCCGAACGCAACGACGAGCTCCGCGGCCTCACGGACGAAGTTCCTGAATTTGTCGACCCCTGGTTTCGACCGGAGATCGAACGTGATGCGGGCGTGAACGCAGCCGTCGCCGAAATGGCCGAACAAGGAGGTCCGGTACCCATATCTTTTCACGAGCGCGTCGAAGGCGCGAAGGTAGTCTCCCAATCGATGCGGATCGACCGCGGCGTCCTCCCATCCCACCTGCGGATCGGGTATTTCGGGATCGATGGACAGTTGCGTGGCAGAAGCGCCGTTTTCGCGGATCGACCAGATCCGTTTCTGCATGATCCGATCCGGCACGATCTTCGTGCTCGGTCGCGGACCGAACGGCCTGGCACGGAAAAATGCCGCCGCCCTCTCGGCCTGTTCGATCGCCTGGCTTTCCGAGTCGGCGCCGAATTCGAGAACTACCCAGGCATCGCCGGCCGGCAACAGGTCGATTTCGGCTTGCGCGAGATCGCGCGCCTGCAGGCCTCGGATGATCATCCGATCGAGACCTTCGATGGCGATCGGACGGAAGCGCTCGTAATCCGGGACGGCGTCCGCGGCGACGTAGATGTCGTCGAAGCCGAGAACGAGCAGAACTCTGTATTGAGGGCTGGTGACGAGATCGACGGATGCCCTGAGGACGAGGGCGCACGTGCCCTCGGTCCCAACGAGCGCACGCGCCAGATTGAACCCGTTCTCCGGAAGAAGCTGATCCAGGTTGAAGCCGGACACGCGCCGCTTGATCGAAGGGAAGCGCTTCCGTATCCGGTCCGCATAGCGATCCCGCAGATCCCTTAGATCGCGATAGATCTGCCCTTTGCGCCCTCCGGCGAGGATGATCGCTTCGATTTCCTCTTCGGTAGTGGGTCCGACCCAGAACCGTTCACCATCATAGGTCATGACCTCGAGGGCGCGGACGTTCTCGAGCGTCTTGCCGGCCATCACCGAGTGGGCGCCGCACGAGTTGTTGCCGATCATTCCGCCGAGCGTGCAGCGGCTGTGGGTGGAGGGATCAGGAGCAAAGGTGAGACCGTGGCGCTCGGCCGCCGAGCGCAGCGAGTCGCAGACGACGCCGGGCTCGACGAGCGCTGTCTTCGACGTGGGATTGATTTCGACGATGCGGTTGCAGGACACCGACAGGTCGAAAACCACGGCATCGTTAACGGTCTGGCCGCTCATCGACGTGCCGGCGCCACGAGCCAGTAACGGCACCCGATTTTCGTGACAGATGGCGACGCCCTTCGCGAACTCATCCAAGGATCGCGGCACGACGACGCCGATTGGCACTTGCCGGTAGTTGGAGGCGTCCGACGCGTACACGGACTTGTGCGCGGCATCGAAGCGAACCGCCGAACCGAGCGCGTTCCGCAGCGCTACCTGAAGTGGTCGCCAGTTCTTGCTCATGCGCCGCCCCGAACCCGTCTCAGGAATTCGACGAGCGCTTCGCCGATCTCGTGTGGACAATCTTCCGGCACGTAATGCTTGGCTTCGACCCTGACCACCGTCTGGTTCGGCCACTCGAGACAATGCTCACGGGCCGCTCCGGCCGTGCCGTGGCCCTGCAAGGCGTCGATGAAGAGCTTGGGAAGGTGCGTGCTCGATCCCATCCAGGCGCTGTAGCGCTCGACCGCCGCGCTCATGTCGGCCGGTTCTCCGTCGAAGGGAATGTCGCGAGGAAACACCAGCGTCGGCAATCTCGATTCCGGCGTATCGAACGGAGCCGCATAGACCGCCTTCTCCTCATCGCTCAATTTTCGGATGACGCCGTATTCGAACAGCATCTTCTCGACGAAGAAGTTGTCGCGCAGCACAAGGTTCTCTCCCTCGGGGCCACGCAAACGCCGGAAGGTCTGCTGCCGCTCGGGAGGCATGTCGGTCCATCGGCGAGGGCGGACCATCGCCTCCATGTAGACGGTGCCGGAAATACTATCGGGATAACGACAGGTTCGATTGAACCCGAGCGCGGCACCCCAATCCTGCACGACGAGCACGATGTTCCTGGTCAAGGCCAGCTTCTCGAACCAGGCGTCGAGATAGGCGACATGGTCGAAGAAACGATACGCGCTCCGCGGCGATTTGCCGGATTGGCCGAAGCCGATCAGATCCGGCGCGAGCACGCGTCCGAACGGCACTGCATATGGGATAACGTTCCGCCACATGTAGGACGAGGTAGGATTGCCGTGAAGGAACACGATCGGAGCGCCCTGCCCGACATCGACGTAGGCCATCTCGGCATCGAGCACGGACAGTCGCTTCATTCCGTATGGGAATGCGGGGCTTATCGCTCGATGCTGCACTGCACTGCCTTGGCCAAGCATCACACTCCTCCCTGAAATCGTGACCGCGGTTCCTTGTTTCCATCGTTCTCAAACCAACGGAGCGGCGTGTGGCGCAACGTCGGCTTGACTCGCTGCGGACTCAAACGCAAAGTTTTCAGGCTGAGCATGAGCTTTATGAATGCATCCACGCCGCCTCACTCCTTCAATGTCGTTGCTGGTGGCCTTCGAAGCGGCTGCCCGGCATCTCAGCTTCACGCGCGCCGCGGATGAATTGGCGCTCACTCAAAGCGCGATAAGCAGGCAGGTGGCCGCGCTCGAAGCTCTGCTGGAAGTCACGCTCTTCCGCCGCGAAGGCCGGCAGATCACGCTTACGGAAGTCGGCGCGAAATATCAGCGCGAACTCTCCGGAGCACTGCAGCGCATTCGCAGCGCATCGTTGCAGGTCATGGCATTCCGCGAGGGACGAGGATCGCTGCATCTCGCCGCGCTGCCGACGTTCGCGAGCAAATGGCTTATGCCCCGCCTGAAGGATTTCTATCGACAGTATCCCGACATTCTGGTGCACATCCATTCGCGGATCGGGCATTTCGATCTCGAGCTCGCCGGAATGGACGCTGTAATCGGCGTCGGAGATGGACACTGGCACGGGCTGACATCTCATCTCTTGATGGGCGAAGAGCTTCTTCCGGTCATCAGCCCGGCCCTCGCGGAATCCAAGCCGATCGTCACGCCGGCGGACCTTGCGCGCCATCTGCTGCTCGTTGTGACGGGCCGGCCGTTGGTCTGGCGACAGTGGTTTCATAAGCACGAACTTCCGGATGCGGCGATGCGACTTGGCCCGCAGTTCGAGCTCACCTCGCATCTGGTTCAAGCTGTGGCGGCCGGACTTGGCGTTGGACTCGTCCCGAGTTGTCTCGTGGAAGACGAATTGCGCGACGGTTCCTTGAAGCTCGCCATCGCCTCACCCTTGCAAACCGGCCTTGGCTATTACCTCTTCGTTCCTCCTCTGAAGGCGGACCTGCCGCATATTTCTGCGTTCAGGTCTTGGCTCATGGAAGCAAGGACCGAAGTTCTTGCCTGAAATCCTGGAGCGGAATCCATTTTCGCCGAACCTTCTGGCCAGAGGTTAGCTCAAAAGGCTCAGCAGCGCCCATTCCAAAACGGAATATGTCTTATTGCGCCACGCGACAGCCCTGCCGTTTTTTGCGGTCGGGTGAATCTGATCGCTTTTGCGCGGTCACAAATGGACTATCGTCGGTGCCGCGGTTCGGCACTCGGTCGATCTGCAACTTGCAATCCGTTTTCTTGAATCCGACCGAGCCTTTCGATCAATCCGATATCGAGCAAGGTCAGATGAACTTGGCAGCAGGGTCCGCCTCTGCTGTCTCCGAATGCTTCGTACTAAGAGGCGCGGTCGGCGTTGCGAAGATGTCCTGGCCGGACGGCTGCTGCATCTTGCGCCACTGCGCCGGAGTGACGCCCATGTGGCCCTTGAAGGCGCGTTGGAACGCCGCTTCCGATTGATACCCGACCGCCTCCGCCACGGCGCCGGTGGAAAGAGAAGATTTTTTCAGTTCGTTCGCGGCGAGCGTCATCCGGATGTCGGTCAGGAGATCGCTGGCCGAGCGCCCGAGCTTCTCCTGGAATTGGCGCGCAAGCGTTGCCCGCGACATGTTGCACAGGCGCGCAAGCTCGGGCAGCGACCATGCGCGCGCAGGTTCGTTGAAGAGAGCGGCCACTGCCGGTGCGAGGCGTGGATGACCAGCCAAGGCAAGGATGCCGCGTGGCGCGTCGTCGGTCTCACTTGCGAGCCGCAGCACAAGCGCGAACATCGCCGTCGACAGCGCGTTCAGCATCGCGCGGCCGCCGAGATGATCGTCTGCGGACTCACGGCGCATCAGGGAGACGAGGCCAGCGAGTTGCGCGACGGTTTCCTTCTGTCCAGTGTGAGTGTCGGCATGCACGACGAGGCGCGGCGGCAGATAGCTGCGCAGCAGCCGGTCGTGCGGAGGCGCGATGGCAAAATGTCCGCACAACAGATCGAGCCGTTCGTCCGAACCGAGATTCTCGCTGATCGTGAAGTTGAGGGACGCACGGTTGCGGGCCGGCAGGGGCGACGCTCCGCTGCCGTCGTGCATGACGTGCCGTGGGTTGCCGGGAAGCAGAAGAATGTCGCCGGCCCTCAGCTGCAGCGATCGGCCTCCCGCCGGATCCTCCAGCGTCGCGGAGCCGGCGAGCACGGCGTGATACGGGATTTCGTTCGCCTCGCCCGGACCCTGGTCGATGCGCCAGGGGGTGCCGTAGTTGCAGCGCAGGTCGAGCCGCCCACGCACCGGCATCATTTCGAACAGCCGGCTTAGCCAATCCATGGTGACCTCCAGAAAGCAATCCAAACGAGACGATGGAGCATATAATCGAGACAACACGACATTCAAAGTATCAAGGCGCGACCATACTGTCACTCCGCAATCGTTCACCAACCCCAACGAAGGAGTGCCACCATGTCTCGTCTTTCAGTTCCCAACCTCGAATCCGACACCGGTCCCTCGGGCCAGGTTTATGCCCAGATCAAGAAGGCCATCGGCAGCGTCCCGAACACCTTCGCGGCCATCGCCGCCCATGGCCCCGGCGCCCTCAAGTCGGTCCTGTTCGCCGACGCCACACTCGCCGCCGGAACCCTGACCAACCGCGATCAGGAGGTCATCAAGCTCGTCATCAGCGCCGCCGGTGGCTGCGACTACTGCGTCGCCGCCCACAACCATCTGGCCAGGCTCGCCGGCGTGAAGCCGGAAGAACTCAAGCAGATCCGCGAGGGGCGGCCCAGCGGCGACGCCAGGCGTGACGCGCTGGTCGGCTTCGTCCGCAAGCTCGCGCAGTCCAGCGGCACCGTCAGCGACGAGGATTTCGCCGCGATCAAGCTGGCGGGCTACAGCGACGCCCAGCTGGTGGAGATCAGCCTGGCCTTCGCGACCACCGTCTTCACCAACGTCTTCAACCGCATCAACGACACCGAGATCGACTTTCCCGCAGTCGCGTGAAGCCGCCGCGCCTCGTCAGATCTTGAATGAAAGGATCACGACCATGACCACGCTCTCAAATATCACGCAAAACCCGCTTGTCCGCGCGCTGCACCGGTCCGGCCTGCTCGCGGAGGATCTCGACTACCACGTCGTCCGGACCGCGATGGTGATCATGTTCTTCTTCTTCGGCTACCAGAAGTGGTTTCCGTACGAGTTCGAAAGACTGGTCCCGTTCATCGACAACGGGCCGCTGATCTGGTGGCTGTATCCGGTGTTCGGCCACGCCGGCGCCAGCTATTTCCTGGGCGTCTCGGAGTGGACCTTCGGGTCGCTGCTGCTCGCAGGCTTCTGGGACAAGCGGCTCGGCGTTCTCGGTGCCCTCGGCTCGACCGGGACCTTCATCGCGACGGTCACCATCATTCCGTTCATGCCGGAAGGCTGGGACGTCGCCGCCGGAGGCTTCCCTGCTATGACCGGCAACGTCCCCTTCTTGATGAAGGACGTCGTTCTGCTCGCCGTCTCGCTCTATCTCCTGAGGCAGGACCTGGTTCGCCTTGTCCGGTAGGTCACGGATCTGCACACAACTCGGCGACTCGCCGGGAAGCGCAAAGCTTGCCGGCGAATCAGCTTGTGTGAGCTTTCAGAATTTCGACCTTCACACCCGAGCACCCAGATTAGCGCTGATCAAACGTGAAGCGACCATCTGCATAACCTGCTGAAGCAGCGCGGCCAAATCATCATTCCCGAACGGAATAAAACCTAGTCGATCAAGCTCGGTAGCCACCAGAGCGGTCTCCTCTAGGTTCTTCGCGTAATTTCGACCCCGCGCGAGCAGGCGCAACGCCGGACTTCCATGCAAAGCCAAAGGAGGACCGCCGATGTCGCTTCTAGCCAAACTCGACGCTTTCAAATGTCGAAGCCGAAGACACTCAACTCAAACCGAGGGTACTGCCATGATCGACGTCTATGCGTTTTCGACACCCAACAGCGTTCGCGTCCCCATCGCTCTCGAAGAGCTCGGGCTTGAATACAATCTCAAACCGGTGAACCTCCGGAAGGGCGAACAGAAGGAGTTGGCCTTCCGCAAGCTCAATCCCAACGGCAAGGTTCCCCTCCTGGTAGACCCCGACGGCCCAAGCGGACGCCAATTCGTACTCTCGGAGTCCGCAGCCATTCTCATCTATCTGGCCGAAAAGTCCGGCCGCCTTCTGCCTTACAATGGCGAAGAGCGAATGCGCGTGTTCGAGCAGATTTTCTTCCATGTGACCGGCATCGGTCCGGCGTTCGGACAGGCCGGCTACTTCCAGAAGCAGGCTCCGGAGCAAATTCCGCTGGCTCTTGAGCGCTTCAAGGCCGAATCCGCCCGCGTCATGACCGTGCTGGACGGGGTTCTCGCGAGCCGGAAGTACACGGCCGGAAACGAATACACAATCGCCGACATCGCCCACTTCGGTTGGTTGTGGCGCCGTGAATTTGCCTCCATCGACCTTACAAACTACCCGAACGTGAAGCGCTGGTTTGATCTCGTCGCCGCTCGGCCCGCGGTCATTCGGGCCATCGAGCGCGTAACGGCGTTGCTACCTGCACCGCAGCCCGAGCCGGCGGTCCAGCTTTGACTGCCATTCAATTCTGAACAGCTTGATCCGCCCAGATCGCAGCATCTATTCTGACACGGAGACGATCATGGCTACCTTCGAAAACTACAAGAATGCGAAGATGACCCGATCCGCCGATGGGATCCTGGAAGTGGCCTTCCACACCAACGGAGGAAAGCTGGTCTTCAACGGCCATACCCACGAGCAGTTCACGGACATGTTTCACCAGATCGGCGAAGACTATGACAACAGCGTCGTGATACTGACGGGAAGCGGCGATGCTTTCAGCGACGCGATCGATCCGGAAGGCTTCGATTTCTTCACGCCTCACGGCTACGACAAAAAATCTTCCGCGAAGGCCGCGAGATCCTCATGAATGTGCTGGACATCGACGTCCCGATGATCGCGGCGCTGAACGGACCGGTATGGGAACCTTTCCCGACGCGCTCGTCACGTTCTTGACCACCAGCGTTGAGCTTCCCGCCCGCACACTTCGGCGGCAAGGCCGCAGCGGACAGCGGAAGCGGTAGCTCCCACAATTGTGATTCCCTGTCCTGTGTTAGCAGCCGGAACGAACGACGGTCCGGAGGAATTCGTCCGGGCAGGAGCCATCTCGATGCTGATGACGAAGGAACGGCGGCCGGCGATCCGCACGCTGCGCGGTTGGGCGATCTCCGTGCTGCAGGAGGCTCGCGCCATCCGCGAATGCGAGGAGCACGGCTGGATGCAGGACCGGGCAGACCCGCACGCCCGCGAGCCCGCCACCGAAATCGCCCGACGGGATCCGCCCGACGGCGTCTCTCCGGACGAGGCCGTCGCCGCGGTCACCGACGTCCTGGATTCGATCGGCGACACCTGCCCGGAATGTCCGGCCGACGACGGATAGCAAGCGCGCCGTACCTTCGGAGGTCGAGCCGTCACGCGACTTCCCGGAGTGAGCTTCGCCGACCGCAATCCCGGCAATCTGCGATAACGGGCGCGCAACTGGGACGCGCCCCAAGAAGCATGCTAGGCTGCATGTCTTCTGCTCTCAGATCATTGCCGCGAGAGGTTGATTATGCCCGCCTATTTCATTGTCCAAAACACCGTCAAGGACGAAGCGCAGTATCAGAAATACGTCCAGGCCGTCGTGCCGTTCATAGCCAGCTTTGGCGGAAGACTTGTGGCCAGACGCGCGAAAGTGGAGGTGCTGGAAGGCGAACATGACCAGCGACCCGTCGTCATGTTCGAGTTTCCCAACATGGAGGCGATCCACGCATTCTGGAATTCGCCAGACTACGTTCCGATCAAGAAGCTGCGCGAGGGCATAGCCACCATGAACATCTGGGCTTTTCCGGACGCCTGATCGGCTCACGACAGGTGCGGGCGGCGTAGGACCCCGATCAACCCGGGCAATCGTCAGAACTCCGCGGCAGCGACCGAGAGCTATCCGCTGGCCGCGAACAGATCCCATTTGCCCGGTAGCCCCTTCAGTTCGTACGAACCGCGTTCGCTGAAACGCAGCCCCGCGCCCGCGACGAGATCGGTCACCACACGCGAAACCAGCACCTCGTCGGGCGCGGATTGCGACATGACGCGGGCCGCCGCGTGGACCGCGATGCCGCCGATGTCGCTACCCCGCACCTCGATCTCGCCGGTATGCAGACCAGCACGCACCGGCAAGCCGATCTGACGCGCAGCGCTGCTGAACGATAGCGCGCAGCGGATTGCGCGACCTGGTCCGTCGAAGGTTGCGAGAACGCCGTCGCCGGTGGTCTTCACCAGATTGCCCCGATGTCGTTCGATGAACTGACGCGCGAGCGCGTCGTGCTGGTCAAGGCGGCTCCGCCATCGTTGGTCACCGATCTCGGCGGCCCGCCGCGTCGATTCGACGATGTCCGTGAACATGACCGTGGCGAGAATCCGCTCCAGATCCGCGTCTCGCGCATCCCGGTGACCTGTCACGAACTCCTCGATGTCGCCGACCAACGTCTCGATGTCGCCCGTCCAGAATGCGTGGTCCCCCGATGAATACTCGATGTACCTCGCACCGGGGATTCCGGTGGCCAGCCGACGCCCCAGTGCAACGGGCACTTGCGCGTCGGTCGCGCGGTGCAGCACCAGCGTCGGGGCGGACGCACGGGAGAATGGCAGTGATGTCTATCCGGCGGTTCGAAATAATGTAGGACTTGATCGCACCCGGACTGCTCGCCAGCTTTTCAAATTTCGCAATGCGCGCGACCGCGTCCGGATTGGAGGCGTCGCTTGCGAATACGTTCGCCAGAAAGCTTCCGCTGCCCCAACGTTTCACCAGGTTCGCCAACCTTTCTTCGGCGGCTGACGGCGACAGGTTTGGCGGAAACAGGTCGGCCACGCGAGCGAGGCCGCCGAAGAGGACCAGGTGGGATACGCGGTCGGAATAGGTGGTCGCGAACAGCACGCTCATGGAAGCGCCTTCGGAGAATCCGACCAGCACGGCCCGCTGGGATCCGATCGCGTCCATGACTGCGCGGACGTCGTCGATGCGTTCCTCGAGCGAAGGCACATCCGCCAGCCGGTCGGACAAGCCTTGTCCTCTCTTGTCAAATGTGACGATCCTCAAGAACTTGGCCATCCGACGGATGTACGACCGGCGCGATCTCTCAGAGGTGCGGCGCGACCTGGCGGCCTGGCTCGGTAAATGGAGCGGCAAACATCCCAAGCTCACCGGCTGGGTCGAGGACAACATCGAGGAGACGCTGACCTACTTCCGCCTGCCGCTGGCACATAGAAAGCACATGAAGTCGACCAACATGCTGGAACGCCTCAACGAGGAGATTAGGCGGCGTACCTATGTGGTCCGCATCTTCCCCAATGGGGAGAGCTGCCTGAGACTCGTCAGGGCGCTCACCGTCGAGCGCCACGAGGCCTGGCTCGAAGACCACCGCTATCCGAACATGGATCTGTTGAAGGAGCACAAGAAGGAGATGCTCAAGGCTGCCGCCTGACGATGCTCAGGCCCACCAAAGGGTTGGACGCCACCCCTCTCCGCCGCCGTCGCTCGCCAGCGCTGCGCTTCGGGCAAGCGAGCGACGGCGGCTCAGAGGGGATGGCTCTACCGGACCCCGTGATCGATTTTGCTGAACTTGACGCACATAACTTGCAGTGTCACCGACCGGTGCGTGTTACCGTGGTATACAATCTGGAACTGATGTGCTTCCCGTCCTGAGGCCGCACGAGGACGGCATCCGAGCGGCTAATTCGCGAGGTAGCATCCGCCTTCGTTCAGGGGACGAAGTGCGTCTTCCGCCGGAACCGAGTCGACGAGTTTGCAATAGTGGTAAAGCCCTGTTGACTCCTCTGGCTTCTTGACCTCGAACAAGAAGTAGGCGCAACACGCATCCGTCGCTGCGTGACACGTGCGTGTCACAAAATGACCGCTCGGTTCGGGAGTCCGGCATCAAATCTTCACAGAAAACGTGCAATCGATTTAAAGACGCCTTTATAGAGTCACGCGTCGGCCGGGTTCGTTCCCGGTGGGGATCCGATTCATGCGGCGACGTCACTTCAAGTTGTCGTGAGTATCTCGAAACTTGGATCTCAATTCTCTCTTCAACACTTTGCCCGTCGCATTTCGCGGGAGGTCCGGCACGACCACAAATCGACGCGGAATTTTGTAGCCGCCAAGCTTCTGCCGGCAGAACGAGACAAGATCGTCCAGAGACGGTGTTGACGCACCTGCGGCAAGGACAATGCAGCCTAAAGCCGCTTCGCCGAACCGTGAGTCCGGTATGCCGACGACCGCAACATCCGATATTGCCGGATGCTCGATCAGAACCGACTCGATTTCCTTGGAGGAAATGTTTTCCCCACCCGACACGATGACATCCTTCAGCCGATCTTCGATGAACAGGTAACCATGCTCGTCGATCCGGCCGATATCGCCGGTTCGAAACCAGCCGTCCGCCAAGACTGCGGCAGTCTCATCGGGCATTTTCCAGTAACCCAGCATGATCTGCGCACCACGAACTCTGACCTCTCCTGACATTCCGGACGAAACGGGGACGCCGTTCCGATCCGTGACACGCAATTCCGTTCCAAAGACCGGAAGTCCGGCCGAAGCCAACTGACGTTCGGAAGCCTTGTCGCGCAAGCCCCGAGCGTGTGCCGACGCATCGAGCATGGTTACCGTCGCTGTTGTTTCTGTCAGCCCGTAGGATTGATAGAAATCGCAACCGAAAACTTCCATCGCGCGGAGAAGGAGCGGCTTGTCTATCGGAGATGCCCCATACATGATCGTCTTTAGAGCGCTCCAGTCACGCTCTGCGACGTCACCGATCTCATTCAAAAGGAAGCTAATCATCGTCGGAGCGAACAGAGCAATCGCAATTCGATTCTCGACGAGACTCTCGACCACAATCCGGGAGTCGAAGTCCGCGTGTATCACCAATGTAAGACCTAGGTACGTGGCCAACGTCAACACTTGCATCCCGCCGGCGTGGAAGAGCGGCATGGCAAGCAGCGTGGCTTCGCCCAGGGATGGCCTGTGCTCCAGGCAGGAAACGACTTGCGAAACACTCGCGTGATAGTTGGCGTGCGTGATCATCACGCCCTTTGCTCGCCCCGTCGTTCCGCTCGTGTACATCTGGCACGCGACGTCGCTGACATCAGGCCTGGGATGATCGCTAGACAGTGGGGGATGAGAATCGAACCATGATTCCAGATCGGTCCAGCCTGAGCGGCCCTTTGTGTCTGTCGCGATCCAACGTGCTACCTTAGGCTGCTCGGACCGGAAAGCGTCGGCGACCGACAGGAATGCCGAATGGGCAAAGAACAGTTTGATTTTGGCGTCGCTCACGATTGCGCTCAATTCGGCGGCGGACAGTCTGTAGTTCAGAGGCACAGCCACTACCCCGACGCGCCCTGCGGCCAGGAACATGATGGCCATGTCTATATCGTTTTTTGAAAGATAGCCTATACGGTCGCCGACGACCGCCCCCTCTCCGATCAACGCTCCCGCAAACCGATCAATCCGTTCCGCCGCTTCTTCAAGCGTTATTTGCCGCGATCCCTGACGCGCGAAGACCTCGCTGGGCTTGCGTCGAGAATGATTGGTCACAAAATCGCAGAGAAGCATCGTCTCACCCTCAGAAGTATGGCCGCTTTTCCTTAAACGATGTGTTGGAGACAGTCCGTATCACGCAACAGAGGTTCGACCCGGCCCCGGGCATCACGCTGCAAGGCGGAGAACGCGTCGCGTAGGCGCCTAAAACGCTTGACCTGATATCCGAAAACGGGCTGCGCGAACCTCTGGCCACCAAGCTGGACCTCGAACGACGGTTGGCCTACCTCGAATGCAGCACTGTTGGCGCTCAGATATGGAAGGTAGCTGTCGCCCGCGATCTGCGCGAGGCTTCGAACGACCGGCCAATCGAGGACGTCTCGCGACGGCGCCCAGGCGCCGTTGACGCCGGAAGCATCGTCGAGGCGGCGAAGCCAATCAAATAGATCCTGCGCATCCCGTCGCATGATCGCCGCTGACACCGGATCGGTCGCGAGTTGCAGCAGTTGACCGAACATCGCAAAGTCCGCGAGGGCCGGACGGGTGCCAAACAGATAGTTAGGTCCTCCCTCCGCGATGTGTGACGTCAGAGCCGCGATCACCCGGCCAAAATCCTGTTCGATCACCGGGCCGTTCTCAGGTGTGCAGCCGACCATCTCCATGCGACCGATTTGCCGAATTGCCAGCATCTCCGCGACTTGCGCTCTTTTTTTTGCATCATCCTCGGGATGAAGGTCGCTTGCTATCCAGGATTTGCAATAGGCGATATTGTCGGCATACGACCATCGGTAGTGGTACATCATCTTTGTGATCCACTCGTCGGCCAAGTCCTCAAAGAGGGAATTTAAGAACGCCAATGCCGGATCTTCTGGAATGATCGAACGTCCGCCCGGATAGCGGACCTCCAGCGCGTGCGCGATTGGAGACGTGTCAATATGGTAGGTCGCCTCGCCTGGAAATCGAAGAAGCGGAACTAGGAGCGGCCTGACAGGAGGTGGATCCGCTTCGAATTGCGGAGCTCGAATGATCCAGTCGAAAGGAATCCTCCTGTACCGAAGGATTGCCCTCAGCTTGACCGAATAGGGTGATCCCGGCGTTCCTATAAGCTCGCAACGTACAGTCTCGGAATCTCGAGCCGACGCATTCTTGATGTTGGGTTCGAAGGAAACGGTCATTCGATAGCTCCTGCTCCGGGAGGGCGGCTTTCAAACGCTTTCATAAATGCAGTCCATTTGTTTGTCGTGGTGTCGCTATGAGGGTCAAACCGATAACCGGCCGATAACGAGCGCGCGCCGTTCACATTACGTTTCGGTTGCCTTCGGATAAGCGTCGTCCGTGACCCAAGCAAGCAATGGGGTATGACTTTCAGACCGCACCGTGCGATCCGGAGAACCCGCCATCGATAGTTATTTCCGTCGACGTGATGTACCGCGACTCGTCGGAGGCGAGAAATAATACCGCGTTCGCGACATCCTCGGCCTCGCCAATTTCTCCGAACGGCACCTTCTTCAGCATCTGTTTCAGTCGCGCCTCTCCTTGCTCTGGAGAGCGCCCTCGATTCCAGACCGGAGTGCGGATGACTCCAGGAACGACGCAGTTGACCCGGATCCGTCGAGGAGCGAGTTCGGACGCAAGCGCGTGTGCCATAGCTTTAACCGCGGCCTTGCTCGCGGGGTAGGCCCCTGAACCAGGAAAACCGACGGTTGCGGCGATCGAACTGTTCAGAATGATCGATGCGCGGTCTCTAAGCAAAGGGAGCGCGCCCTGTATCGTCAGGAAGACAGCAGTCACATTTGTTTTCAAGACCTCATCGTAGATATCTTCGGACGTATCCACGATCGACGACGTAGTCGATTTGGCTATGCCAGCATTGGCAAAAACGATATCGAGGTTTCCGAAGTTCTCCTTGGCCGCGGCAATGACGCGAGCGCGAGCGTCCGCATCAACGACGTCAGCTCGGATCGAAATTGCGGAAGACCCGAGCGAGGATTCCGCAAGGGCGAGCGTTTTCTCATCTCGCCCTGTGATCAGCACCCTTGCGCCCTCGTCGACAAATCGTTTAGCGGTAGCGAGACCGATGCCGCTGTTGCCGCCCGTTATGAGCGCATTCTTTCCCTTTAGTCGCATCACCAGATACCCCTGTTTCATTTTCCATGCAGCATCGGCAGCTTAACGTAGAAGTCTAGCGATGCGGGCAAGTCCGCCGCCTACCCTTCGTGCGGACCTCGGTCGGCTGCCGATGACGGCCTGGTCCTCGTTGGAAGCTCGCGTTCGATCAGATGACGTCATTGGGGGCGACCAGGACTTTTCCGCCTCGCCCAGGACGCTGAGCGTGCGCCAGTGCGGCGCCGATTTCCTCGATTGGGTAGATAGCTTCAACAGGGGCCTGCAAGCCATCAGTCCGCACCTGGCCGGCGATCTCGGCATAGAGCGCACGCACTTCCGCCAACGAGCGCCTGGCGAGCGCTCGCCCGAGCATGAAGCCGACCACACTGACACCACGGAAAATCAGATCCGAATATGCTACGGTGACTTCCGCCTCCGTCATCGCCCCATAGTTGCAAACCGTCCCTCCGTCGGCAACGGAAGCGGCCAAACGCTGTGTGGCCTGGCCGGCAACCGCGTCGAGAGCCAGCCTGATTGGCGCTCCGTCGACGGCCGACGACACCTGAGAGGGCAGGTCAGGCCCATCGATCAGGCAGACGTCGGCACCCAGAGTCTTGAGCTCCGCGAACAGAGCTTCACGACGGACAACGTTGACTGTGCGCAGTCCGCGCGCCCGGGCAAAGCGGATCAGCAACCTTCCAACGGCGGAGTTGGCCGCGTTCTGCAGCACCCATTCTCCTGGCCGCAGGTTGACCAAGTCGGTCAACATGAGGTGAGCAGTGGGCGGGTTGATGCGGATCATCGCTGCCTGTTTCACGTCGATGCCGGTCGGCAGACAAATCACATCGTCGCCCTTGACGCGGCGCCGCTGAGCCCAGTTCTCACGCTGCAAGTTGATGACCAAATCACCCGGCGCGACGTGAGACACACCGTCGCCGATTGCCAGAACTCTTCCGACGCATTCAGCGCCTGGCGTGGCAGGCAAAGGTGGCTTCAGTCGGTATCCGCCAGCGCAGAACATCACGTCCGCCGGATTGATTGGAGTTGCCAAGACCTCAAAGGTAACTTCTCCGGCCGCCGGCGTCCCCACGTCCGGCGCCTCGACGCAATGTGCCACGTGCTCTGGCACGCCGTATGAAGTTATTTCCACGCGCTTCATTCAACCGTCCTCAGGGGACATACAATTTAGCCACGATCACATCGGCGCGAGTGAAACGCATTACGACAAGACCGCCCGGAATTTCCTCGCTGCAGATCCATTTGGCTCTGGCCGCCATTCTGGCTTAAACGAGGACGAGGACTAACCACTCGCCCTCGTTCGCTCCACTTTTAGTCGTACCCTCCGAGCGGATTGCGACGGCTCAGAAGGATTTTGCGCGCCTGCAGATCCTTGATGCGATCGGCTGGCACATTGTTTTCCGCGAGAATCTCTTCGTTATGCTCCCCCTGAAAGGCAGGAATGCCGGGCGGCGGAAGCGTCGATCGGCTGAAGTGCCACGGATTGCCAGGCATACGAGCCGTGCCGCCCGCCCTGTCGTCAACGTCGACAACCGCCCCCCATTTCCTTGACCCATTCCGATTTGGCGAACTCGTTCACGGTTCGGATCATGCCGCAGGCAAGGCCGGCTTCGCTGACTTGAGCTTGCAATTCCTGCAAGTCTGTGAAGGTCAACAACCAAACGCGCACCTCTTCCAGCAGGGAACTCAAATGCTCGCGTCGGAGATTAGCCGTCGCGTAACGAGGATCGCTCAACAGATCATTTCGTCTCATCATGGCGCAATAGCGCGCGAACATCGGCGAAAAGATCGGGCTTGCCGCAATCGTTAGCCGATTGCCGTCCGGCAACTTGAAAATATGAGATTCATTCGCCGACAGCGCAATCGGCTCGCCGTTGGTGTCGATACCGGACAACTGAGAACCGGCACGCTCGTTCACCGACAGCATGGTTGCCGCCATCGAGACGTCTATATGCTGCCCCTCACCGGTCCGATTGCGATGCTGGAGGGCCGCAAGAATTCCGATAACACCCTGAAGCCCGGTGTAGATATCTGCATGGCTGCAAGCGTCATTCATCGGTTCCGACAGCGCACCACCGAAATGGTCCTCGACGATTGAGGTCAACCCGGTTTCCGCTTGGACAGTGACCGCGAAGGCCGGACGATTACTCCACGATGTCGATTGTCCATAGCCACTAAGCGAGGCGTAGACGACTTTCGGATTAAATTGGCGAACATCCTCGTAAGAAAGACCGAAGCGTTTCAGCGTGCCAGGTCGGAAATTTTCGACGATTACGTCCGCGGTCCTGCATATCTCGACGGCAACCTCGCGCGCCTCGGACCAGTTCAGATCGAGACTGAGGCTACGCTTGCCCGCATTTTGCTGGGCAAAGTACATGCCCATGTCGCCGACGTGAGGAAGTCCGATTCGAACGATGTCGCCGGAAGGCGGTTCAATTTTGATGACCTGGGCGCCCAAATCCCGAAGGGCTTTGGTGCAATGGGGCCCGGCAAGTACCCGGGTAAAATCGACTACCCGCAATCCGTCCAAGGGAGCCGACATTGCTAGTCCCCCTTAAAAAGGGCGGACGCCGGACCTGTCGCGAAAAACGCGCATATGCCGCGTTCCCGGTCAGCCGTATTCCAAGCAGCTTCATTGAGTTCGACCTGCTTCGAGTCCGCGAGTGACAGGCCACCGCGAGCCGCCAGATTAGCCTGCCTTTTTATGCCCTTGAGTGCGAGGGTCGGACCCGCCGCCAACTGGCGAGCCATCGCCATCGACGCCGTCAGCAATTCGGCTTCCGGCACGACCAAATTGACAATCCCCCATCGCTCAAAAGCCTCCGGCGTGTGCCTGCGCCCAAGCAAGGCAATCTCTTTAGCACGGGCATATCCGCAGCGTTGCGCGAGGCGCTGCGTGCCTCCAAGCAACGGCAGCAACCCGACAATCATTTCGACCTGACCGAGAAAAGCGGTGTCGGCAGCGATAATCATGTCGCAGGTAAGCGCCAATTCCAAACCGCCCCCCAAAACGCCACCGTGGACAGCCGCCACCGTTGGAACAGGCACATCATCGAGCGCGTCCCAAAATTTCGTAAGGCGCGCTTGATCCTTATGCAGCACTGTCGTGGTACCGAATGAGTCCAGCTGCGCACCCGCACTAAAATGGCGCATCGAACTGCGCAGCAAAATGGCCCTGCAGCCATCGGCGACGACTTTCTCGTAAGCGCCCATAAGATCGTCGATCATCACTCCGTCGATCAGATTGTGAGGTGGCTTAGCCAGGGTCACGATACCCACACCGCCGTCAATTTCATGCGTGACTGTTGTCATAGGTTCTCTCTCATAGTTCTTTCTCCGTAGTCATGTTGGAGAATCAATGCGACCGACGTCTACGCTGCGGCGATCGGCTTCCGCGTTCGCGCCTCGATGCCCCGGTCCCGTTTGTTCGCCGCAGCCGCGGCTTCGGTGAGCCGCCACCCGTAATGAGAACATGCTTGCCTTCAAGTCTGCCAACCATCGTTGTACCCTAACAAAACATAACCTGTTCTGTTTTGTTCTGCGCCAAAAAAACACTACTGAATCCTGCTCATCAAGCTTGATAGCCTTGTCTTGCTCAGCGTCGTTCGCAGCGCCGAATTGGCCGCGTCGAAGACCGGCCTCAGAACACCTTCCATGCTCCGGTTAACGGCGCAATTAGGATTACCCCCCGAACGTAGAGCGAAGATTTCACCACTGCCTTCGACCGCGTCATAAATCTGATCCAGAGTTATCTCCTTCGGGGACCGCTGCAATCGAACGCCGCCGTCCTTCCCTTGACGAACCTCGACCATTCCATTCTGTTCGAGATGCTTGAGAAGGCGTCTGACAACAACAGGATTGGTACGGAGACTCTCAGCGATTCTCTCGGAGTTGGTTCCGTCTTTTCCCGCGCGAGCCAGGAAACACAGTACCTGAACTGCGCTGGCCATTCGACTGTTTGCTGCCATAACCGAACAATAGTAGTTCTGTTATGAAGAGTCAATAGCGCTCCGGCATATCCGCACATCGCCTTGACGATCTTCTCGGTCACCTTCTTGGCGTCGCCGGGCAACATCGCGGTGTTGTCGCGACAGAACAGGGGATTGTCGATACCGGCAAAGCCACAGGCCAGCGAACGCTTGATGAACACCTCGACGCCTTCCTTCTTCAAGGTGTCGGCCGTTTCGCGCACCGCGTGCCAGGCCTGGGCCACCGCCATGCCGCCGCGGCGGCTTCGCCCAAATGGAACGGCTCTGGATCGAAGTCGGTCGCGAACCGCTTAATGTCGCTATTGGTTACTTGAAGCTCTCCGCTTTTAAGGTGCGCCGAATCGGTCACAGCACGATCCTTTAGTCTGCAGCCCAGCTGCTAAGATCAAGCAATGGCTTGCCTTCGCGTGGTCTCCCATCCGCGTCGCGCAGGGCATCCGCAATGTTCTGTGGCCGATGACGTTTCGCCGGCGGGAGGCGCAGCGCCCCGGACGCCAGACGGTCGAGGACCTTGGCAAAGATGGCGCCACAGTCAGCGAGCGGTGTCACTTCGAGCCAATGGAGGAGGTACCAGCCTTGCACAGTCGCCGCACTGTAAATCAGCCTCGGTGCAAAGACTGGCATCTCAAACGCAGAAGGGTCGGTTTGCCTGTGCGACGACAATGCCCCATAGACCAGCATACGGCCACCAGGCGCGAGATGCCGCGCAACCGTCGCTCCAGTCCTGCCGGCGACGCAATCGATCGCCCGGGATAGTGCCTTTCCCTCGCTTGCTGTCGCGAGTTGCGTGCCCCAATCATTGTCCTCGCTGGTGATCACTACGTTACCACCAAGTGCTTTGATGTCTGGAACCTGCGCGCGACGGCGCACGATATTCACCGTGCGGAAGCGTTCCGAACGAGCGAGTTGCAGCACAAGCTGGCCCACCGTCGAACCGGCGGCAGTCTGGGCCAACCAGTCGCCCGGCTTAAGATCGTGCTCGACCATGGTCATCACCCAGGCTGTAACTGGATTCACCAAAGCTTGCGCGGCGTCCTCGTCCGAGAGATCGTCAGGTACCGGTATGACCCGTTCCGCTGGGCTCACGATGAGTTCACGCCACGAACCCCAGACGTTCAGAAGAACGACGCGCGTGCCAGGTGCAGGACCTGCAACGCCCGATCCAAGCGCCTCGACGACACCGACACACTCGATGCCGGAACTGGCTGGCAGCGTCGGCTGACGACCGAAGCGGCCGCGCATGATGTGCATGTCGCTAGGATGAACCGGCGAAAGTCGCGCGCGGACGAGAATTTCACCTGAGCCGGGTTTCGGTTCGGGCAATTCTCGAACGGCGAGGACATCGTTGGGGTTGCCGGTGTGTTCAAAAACAAATGCTTTCATAAATGCAGTCCTTCTGTCGTCGTGTCGCTACGATGATCAAACCGCTCGAAGTTTACGGAATGGATGCATTGTATCGACCCTTTCGTTTCTGGCTTTGCGTGAGTGATAGTGTTGAGATTGGATCAAACAATCCGTGAATTGGGGGCTCAATCGAGACGTCGTCGAACGGGAGTTCAACGAGATCTCCGCCATGCGGCCGGCCAGCCTTACTCCAACACAACTGGCGCTCGGGCGGGTCTGGGCCTGATGAAAAGCAAGGTCGGAACGAGGCCAATGAGGGTGATCGCCGCCATAACCCACCAGGCCACTCGGAAGGCCTGTACCCACTCCGCGACCTCATGAGGCACGCCGACGATGGCGACCAGCAGAGCGACTCCGATTGCGATTCCAGTCTGGCGGATCATGTTGATTGCTCCGGAACCTGTCGCGAACGATGAGGGAGGCAGCGATGACGTACTAACCCCCATCAAGGTCGGCAGCGCTAATCCGACACCGAGGCCGATCGGAAGCATGCCAAAAGTCGCGGCGAGAAAGCTCGGCTCAAGACCGGGCACAACGGACCACCAGACCTGTCCGAGAGCGAATGAAATCATCCCCGCGGCGCAAACCGCGGCGGTGCCGAATCGGGCTATGAGCTGGCGCGAAAATAGAAGTGAGACGACGGGTATCAGCAGCGGGCCGGACGCCATCGCGAGACCGATCTTCAGAGCCGACCAGCCCCAGATCATCTGATCCCACAACACCATCGACAGCAAAAGCGAGCCAAAGGCCGCCGAAAACGGAGCGATAGCCAGCGCGGCTCCCGTGAACGGACGGATGCGGAACAGGTGCGGATCGATAAAAGGGTCGGACGACCGAAGACAGTGCGCAACGAACCACCCGAGGAAAATGACAGTCGCGGCGCAGGCAGCAATGATGCCCGGAGAATGCCAACCCCAGTCGTTTATCTTGACGATCGCGAAAACCAAGGACGCCACACCGGCGGTCACCAGTAGCGCTGCCCCGAAATGGGGGTGTGAACTGTTGTGGCCAGGTACTCTCGGGAGTTTTCGCCAACCGACGACCAGGGTGATTAGCCCGAGCGGGAGATTGACGAGGAAGATCCAGCGCCAGCTCGCCGTGACCAGAACCCCGCCGATGAGCGGCCCGAGCGCCGCCGCAAGGCCGCCGACAGCGGTCCACGTTCGCACGGCGCCGCTCCGGCCCTCAGGGGGGAAGGCGGATAACAGGAGCCCAAGCGATGTCGGCGTCATGAGTGCGGCGGCGGCCGCCTGCACGACGCGAAAAACGATGAGCATCTCGGTACTGCTGGCAGCGGCGCACGCAGCTGACGCTGCGGTAAAGGCCCCGATCCCGACGAGGAAGCTTAGATTGCGTGGATAGCGCTCTGACAAGCGTCCAAAGAATACCAAAAGGGCCGCATACGTTATCGTGTACCCGTTAAGTATCCAGGAAAGCCTCTCCAGGCTAGGATTGGCGAAATCCAGGGCAATGTTGGGTAGGCCGACATTCACAACGAAGAGATCGAGATTAGCCAGGATCATCCCGACGGAAACGATGGCCAGCACCCGATTCGGAGAGGTTGCTGAAGAGAAATCGCCAGATCGTCGCGCGGTCGGAGTGGCATCGAGTTCAGCTGGCGAGGCAGAGCCGCCGACGTGTTGGGTATCAATCGCCCTGTTCTGCTCGGCCGTGGACTCCATCATGTGATCTCCTTGTCCCACCCTGTTCGTACTTCGTCAGCCGCGTAACCGACGATTTTCCAGCTCAAGTCCACTACCGCAGACGGCAGAAACGTCTTGGCCGCCAGTTTTCTGGCGTGACGGGGATTGGCGGTGCAAGCCGTCCCTTGCCTGAGCGGGAACGGCCTCTCTGCAACAAAGCTCAAGCGCCCACGGGCGAAATGGCCGAGACCCCGCCGTCGATCAGGAAGTCTGCCCCGACGACGTACGCGGAATCGTCGGACGCGAGGTAAACCGCCAGCTTCGCGATTTCCGACGGATCAGCCATGCGCTTGCTGGGATTGTTGGTTGCAAGGACGCCCTTGACCGCATCGCCCTGCTCTTCACCGGCGAAGCGACCGAACATCGCCGTGTCCGTCGGGCCTGGGCTTAGGGTATTCACGCGAATCCCGCGGTCCACGAGTTCGGCGCTGAGGATTCGCGCGAGATGGACGACCGCGGCCTTGCAGGTCGAGACGGTCGAGGTCGTCGGCCACCCCTTGCGCGCGCCAACGGACGCATTGATGATGACAGATGAGCCTCGCCTGAGCAGCGGCAAGGCCTTTTGAATCGTGAAGTAAGCCCCTTTGAAATTGGAGCCTATCACCTTGTCGAAGCTATGCTCTGTTACCTCTTCGAACGGCAGGAACTCGCTGTAACCTGCATTTGCGAAGATGCCGTCCAAGTGCCCGAACTCTCGCTCGATCGTGGCGAACATCGTATCGAGGTCGGCGAGTTTGCTGACGTCCGCGCGAATGGCGAGACTTCCGGCCCCCAGTGTCCGCCTAGCCGCCTGCAGCGTCCCCTCTTCCAAGCCACAGATGGCGACGCGCGCGCCCTCTCGGTCGAATTCCTGGGCTGCAGCCAGCCCGATCCCGCTGTTACCGCCAGTGATAAGGATATTCTTGTCCGCTAGTCTACCCATTGCCGTCACTCCTTGGATTAAACATATCCGTATCGGTTACATTTTTGGGCAAATTTAGCGGACGCCGCGTACCAGCTCCGCCAAACTCGTTTTGCTGAGAGCCTGCTCAACGGCGTCGTTCGCAGCGTCGAAGATTGGGCCAAGCCTCCGTTTCATCGCACAGGCCACCGCGCATCCCTCATGCACCTGGCCGCGCATGGCAAAAACGCCGCTCTCGCTTTCAACCGCCTTGTAGATCTGACCAAGGGTAATGCGAGATGCCGCGCGTCGGAGACCGACGCCGCCTTGGCGGCCTTGGCGAAGAGCGACGAGCCCCTCTCGCTCGAGGAGCTTGAGGATCTTCCGCACCACGACCGGGTTGGTCTGAAGGCTTTTCGCGATTGCCTCCGAAGTCGTCCCCTCGTCGCCGGCGTAAGCGACGAAACTCATGATGTGGACAGCACTCGCCATGCGACTATTCGCGGTCATAAATGGAGCCGTATCAGTTACATTTCAGGCTGTCAAGCTCGGTCCGTTATATTAGATGATCACTGACCTCTATAATAAGAGCGGACGGACAAAGCGAAATCGATCGCCACACAGGAAAGTGATAATGCGTCAAATCTGACGAGGAGGGATTGAATTCGATGTCGATCGACATATTAAGGGGGTCTGGCGCAGCATAGCCGAAACTGATCTCGCGCCTTGCTGGATAGTCGTCGCAAACTTTGAACGGAGGTGTGCGTGAGCAAGCTTTTTTTGATTATCGGCGCAACAGTCGTCGTGCTTGGTGGAATCAACGCGAAGGCTGAAGAACGTCCAGCTTTCGAAAGATTCGGATTTCCAATCACGCAGACCCAGGTTGCTGTGTTGGGTTCTGCTGGCGTCCGAGAGAGATCACCGACGCAGACGCTCATGCTCTACGGAATGCCGGCGTCCCCGCATCAGATCGCGGTTCTGTCGCCACGGCCGCGTAGCGTGAAGGAAATGGCTCCAAGCTCGTTAACTACTGGTTTGGCGCCCCCTCCAGCGACGCCCCGCTGAACTACAAATTTGCGATAGGGATTCGGCTTTCTGCACTCGTTGACGACCGAAGTTGTCGGTGCGGTCTTATGCGCGCCGTCCACGACGACACCTTCTTGTCGGAGATCCTCGAAGCGTCGAGATCGGGCCCTTGTGCCGAGTCGCCGGCGTATGCCCGTCAGACGGGGAGACCGGCACGTCGGGCCAGGTGATGGGGCATGCGCCGAAAAACCGTCACTCCCAAGACGACAACTTGGCCCGTGCGGCGGCCAAAATCTCGTTCGAGACCTTCGGATCAGCAACAATTCTGGAGATCGTCAGCGCGCCAAGCATCGTCGCCAGGAACACACTGGCGGATTTCTTCGCCCGCTCCGTGCCCGGATCCTTCATCCGTTCGGCGACTTCGGCGATCATCTTGAGGATCCCCTTGGTGGCCGCGGACCGTGTCGACTTGTCCGACCTCGCGAGTTCGCTCCCGAGCGCGGCTAGAGGGCATCCGTGAGCCCGATCCTTCCTGTGCCCAGGCGAAAGATAGTCATTGACGATTGCTTCAAGCGCTTTGTGGCCCCTGGCCGTGGAGGCGGAAGCTTGCATCTCGCCGATTTTGGCCGCGAACGCGCCCGCCGAAGCTTCGGAGACGAGTTGGTCCTTCGAGTCGAAGTGCCGGTAGAACCCGCCGTGCGTCAGGCCGGCACTTTCCATCAGATCGGCCAAGCCCGTTTCGCAGATCCCGTTCTGACGGAAACGAATTCCGGCGGCCTTCACGATGTTCCGTCGCGTCTCCGCCGTTTCCTCTCTCGACCTTCTCATGAATAGTCTCCTGCAGGACGCCTGAACGCATCCTGCCCACGCATTTTAGTCGGATCCACTAATTATCGCCGAGCGCGGTTTGGCCGCGTCATCCTCGCTGGACGTGTTCGATATTTGGAGTACAATCGACATCTAAAACAGACTATTATCTAACAAGTCAAGAGCGATGTGGCTGTTCTTCCCGGACTTGCCCCGCTCGGGGGCCGCAAGATGAAAAGATCAAGAACCGAAGCTGCCGAAGCCCGGCAGCGGTTAGTCAGAGCTGCCGCCGACCGGTTCCAACGAGAGGCAACGACGCGGGGAGAGGGCCGATGAAGTGGAACGCCTTGGCCGGGCAATCCTCGTCACTGTGCAAAGCATTGTCGGTGATCGGGGACCGTTGGACCCTCCTGATACTGAATCAGTGTTTCCTCCGGCTTCGCAGATATGGAGAAATCCAGTCTTCGCTGGGCTTGTCGAAACCGCTGCTCGCCGCGAGGCTGAAGAAAATGGTCCGCCTTGGGGTGCTGAAGAAAGTGTCTTCGCGGAAGTCGGCGCGAGTTCACGAATATCTCCTGACCGAAAAAGGCCGCCAGCTCTATCCCGTCCTGCTGGCCCTCGTAAAATGGGGAAATGCCTTGGCCGAAGAGGAAGCCCAGCCCTCGATCCACGAGCACGTTCCATGCGGCCGGCAGCGCGAGTGACCGCGCTCATACCGCTGAGGCATATGTATCCCCTACTCCGTTTTCCAAAGAATTGACGTTCTTACATCTTCCGCAACACCACGCTCGCGTTGACGCCGCCGAAGCCGAATCCGTTTGAAAGCACGTGATCGATTTTCATCGCGCGGGCGCTGCCGCGGACTAGATCGATGCCCTCCGAGGAGGGATCGGGATTGTCGAGGTTGAGCGTTTCCGGCGCAATCTGATCGCGTAGCGCGAGGATCGCGAAGATTGCCTCCAGGCCGCCGGCGGCGCCAAGCAGATGGCCGGTGGCGGACTTGGTTGAGCTGACGGCGACGCCGCCATTGGTGCCGAAGATGGTCTTGATCGCTTCCAGCTCGCCGTGATCGCCGACGGGGGTCGAAGTCGCGTGCGCGTTGAGATGCTGGATGTCGCGCGCGGAAATTCCCGCCTGCTGCAAGGCCATTTGCATCGCCCGCTTAGCGCCATCCCCGTCTTCGCGCCCGGCGGTCATGTGAAACGCGTCTGATGTGGTGCCGTAGCCGATCACTTCTGCGATCGGCCCCGCACCCCGCGCCTGCGCGTGATCGAGCGCCTCGATCACTACGACGCCGGCGCCTTCGCCCATTACGAATCCGTCGCGGTCGCGGTCGAACGGCCGCGACGCGCGCTCCGGCATGTCGTTGAAGCCCGACGAAAGTGCGCGCGCTGCCGCGAAGCCACCAAGGCTGACCCGATCAATGCAGGCTTCTGCGCCGCCGCAGATCGCGATGTCGGCCTCACCCGCACGGATTAGACGCGCGGCGTCGCCGATCGCCTGTACGCTCGCGGCGCAAGCGGTCACCGGCGCGCCGATCGCGCCCTCGAATCCGTAGCGGATGGAAATATGACCGGCGGCAAGGTTGACGAGAAACGACGGCACTGTGAAGGGGGAGAGCCGACGAATGCCTTTGATGTCGGTCGTGCGGACGGCGTCTGCGATCGCCGGAAATCCGCCGATACCCGACGCGATCACAGTTGCGGTGCGCTGGCGCGATCGCACGTCCTCCGGCTTCCAATTGGCTTGCGCGATCGCTTCATCCGCCGCCAGGAGCGCAAATAAGATGAAGCGATCCATTTTGCGTTGGTCCTTGCGCGGGCCGACACGATCCGGATCGAAGCCGCCTTCGGGATCCACCGCGACGTCGGGGACCTGGCCGCCGACCTTTGCACTCAGGTCGGCCGTTATCGCCTCGGGCAGCGTGCGAATGCCGGACCGCCCCGCGAGCAGGCGCGACCAATTGGTCTCCACCCCGCAGCCCAGCGGCGACACCGCTCCCATCCCCGTCACAACTATTCGGCGCATCTTCTATCCAGTCTCGATCTGTGCGCTAACGTGTCTGACGTGGCAGCGCCAACTAGGATTGGCGAACTTCCTTGTCACCGCATCTGCCCGGATTCTCGCAAAACGGGCGGCATCGGGGTCGCTAATGAACGACATCACCACTGGTGATGCCGTTGACGGCAGTCCTCAATAAAATTGGACTATCAGTCCGCAGGCTGAAGGACGGAAAGTCCTTTTTTGATAAAAAGCTGCTGAAGCTCACCGGCCTGGAACATTTCGCGCACGATGTCGCATCCGCCGACGAATTCGCCCTTGACGTAGAGTTGCGGGATCGTGGGCCAGTTGGAGTAGATCTTGATGCCATCCCGCAGTTCGGCCGAGTCGTAAACATTGAGCGCCTTGTAAGCGACCCCGACATATTCGAGAATCTGGACCAGTCGACTCGAAAATCCGCACTGTGGAAATTGCGGCGTTCCTTTCATGAAGAGCACGACGCCGTTCGACCTTACTTCGTTCTCGATGAATTGTTCGATGCGCATGATCTCATCTCGTCCTTGTGTTGCGGGACGCAACGGCCCCTCTAATTACCAGAGCCTGGACCCGAAAACGCTTTCGCAGTGGAGGCCAACAATCGGTGTTGCCTCCATCTACATAGATGATAGTCATAATATAATACAATTGCAATTGGCTGGAACCCACTAATTATGTCAATCGACATCTTATTCGATCCCTCCTCATCAGCTTTGGGGGCGCCTATCCACTTTCGTGTGTGAGGGGATTGGTTTCGCTTGTCCGTCCGTTCTTGCTTGAGATATAGATGTTGATCATCATCTAATCGATGCAATCGCCAAATACGGTGGGTACGCTACGGACAGTTCTCGTGCGAATCGCGTTCGTCTGTCCGCGCCAGGACGCCGTTTCTACTCAGCTTACGGGAGCGAACATGCGAACAGTGGAGACGCCATCGGCCATCGGCACAGGATGGCGAATGACCCTGAGCCAACTTTACCGAACGATCGCGGCGGTTGAGACGTCTCCCATGGAGATTCTCTATGATCGGGTCTTGCAACTTGAACAGGAAGTGTCTGCGCTCAAGCGCAATTTGCTGATCGGCTCTGTAGGCCACGAGTGAATCGACTGGAGCCAGCAATAACTGCAGCAGCGCGGCGCGACGGTCTTCGGATAGGCGTCTTCATCGTGCACCAGCTTATCGGAATCCTGGGACACCGCTTCGACTTCGCTTCCGCGCCTCCTAAGGATCCCGAATTTCCATTTTCGCGATCCGAGCCGAATGAAGGTGATGTAGGCGGCGCCTTTCTCTACAGCAGCGCGAAAGGTAATCGATGGTTGTGTGGATCAGATCGTTAGCCGTCTTTGCGGCCATCTTGCTGGCCTTTCAGTCAGCGCACGCCCGTGATCGCGACGGCAAATATACCAATTCGCCACTTCACGAATGGTTTGAACAACTGGCCAGCAAAAAGGGCCGATGCTGTTCGGACGCCGATGGTCGGGCGCTCTCGGACCTCGATTGGGAATCACATGACGGTCACTATCGCGTTCAGATCGATGGCGAATGGGTAAACGTCCCCGAGGATGCCGTTGTAACAGAGCCAAATCGTGCGGGGCGGACAATGGTTTGGCCTACCTGGTTGGACGGGCACCCTCAAATTCTCTGCTTCATGCCGGGGAGCATGACCTAGAGATTTCCATAGTTCAATGACGAGATCGAGATTGATAACGCGGGAGGCTCGGGTTGAACATACAGTCGAACTCGGATGCACAATCGCTGGCATCTTCGATTTCCTCCGATTATGCGGCAATGGAATCGTCGATCGCCTTCTCGATCGGAATCGGACTGAACCGATCCCTTCGGAGCCGTTTGAGAGCGCTCGCCGGTGCATCGGAAAGTCAACCGATCTTCGTGCGCCACATGCAGACAAGTGCATGGATCGAGATCGATCCTAAGGGATCGGTTGCCGTGCGCCGCCAAAAGCCTGAAGGGTTGCCTTCGATCGACCTTGGGCAAGCGGTGACGCGCGAACCGGCGCTCGGCGATGCGGTTTACGCGGCATCGGCGGAAACGAGGGCCCTCAGAAGGGCGTGGAAGCTGATGGAGCCCTTGGTCCACGGATGGGGTTTGCCGTCGCGGCAGCAGTTCGGCCGTTTGATCGAATGGTCTCCCGTGCTTGAGCATCTCGCCTATCGATGTGCGACTAGGATGAGTAGCCTAGTGGACACGATCAGGTACGACATACTCGGGTCCAAAATGAACGAGGCCAGATTTGCCCAATATTGGATGGCGATGCACGCCATGGGCAACACGATACTTCTGTCGTCGGCGCCGGAGGCCAACCCTTGGCTGTCGGATATGGCGAAGCGCATACAGTGGGTCTCGTGGACGCCCACGTTCCCTCTGCTGCGCGAACGGACGCTGTGGCTGGCGGCCTGCGCCGCCCGTTCGGCGATAGCGTTCGGAATTGACGTCGTGGAAAAGTATCTGCGGGTGGTCTCCCACGCGACGCACCCGGTCAGAGTGTTCGACGCCTTATACGGACTTTCCGCGATAGCCCTGGAGGACGCGGATGCAGCCAGAACCGTCCTTGCCGAACTCCGTTCGCTCAGGGACGCGTTGAAGCGCCGATATCTCGAACACCTGCCCTTGATCGAGGCCGCGTTCTCGGGAGCGATAGAGACGATCTCGGAACCTGATTTCAAATTGAACGATTCCGATTGGGAAATAAGACTCCTCGGATGGCAGAGGACGTCAGAGTGGGGTTTGGCGACACCTGGTGCACTACGCGCCGACCCGACGACCATCCTTTCGTCGGGACGCTATCTTGGACTGGCGGTTCTGCCGTTCGTGATCAGCACTCCGGTGCGCGATTTCTACCCTGCCAAGCGCGACGGGACCCGGACGCTCGATATCTCCGTCAGCGAGATAGCAGAAACGGTCTTTCGCGCCTGGGGCTCGGCCGAGCGTCCTTCGTCACGTTTGACCCTTCACTGACGTACGGTCCGCACAAAGCCTGTCGGCGAACGAAAGACCTACGGCGCGAGCTTAAGCACCAGCCATATTTCCGAAGAGGTGCCCTGTTTTCGTCGTCACTTCTCCAACGTGCGATGATAGCAGGTTGGTTGCGGGTGATTTGGGCATACGAAGCCAAACCTGTGTACCGAGAACCTTATCCGAGTTGATGACGTATTGGAATCGCCTAAGCTGGTGGAATGATCGGGCTGTTCTGTTTCGCTCTGACCGTGCTGGCCTCGCCGTTCAAGTCGAAGTTACGGCTTGAAGCTGAGAACGCGGTACTTCGACATCAGTTAATGGTCTTGACGCGTAGGCTCCATGGTCGCGTCCGGCTTACGAACAATGATTGCTGGTTCTTTATCCAGCTCTACCGCTGGGTTCCGTCGATCCTGCAGGTCCTCACGATCATCCGACCCGATACGCTCGTGCGTTGGCATCGGGCCGGCTTTCGCTGCTACTGGCGTTGGAAGTCGCGTCCACAGGGAGGGCGACCGCGGATCGACACGGAGTTGCGCGGATTGATCCGGCGGATGAGCATGGAAAATCCGCTTTGGGGCGCGCCACGCATCCACGGCGAACTGCTCAAGCTCGGGTTTGAGATCGCACAGTCGAGCGTCGCCAAGTACATGGTCAAACGACGGGGGCCACCCAGCCAGGAATGGCGAACCTTCTTGCGGAACCACGCGCCGGACATTGCCGCCATCGACCTGTTCGTCGTTCCAACCATCGGTTTCGACCTGCTCTATGCCTTCGTCATTGTCCGGCTCGGCCGCAGAGACCTCGTCTGGATCAACGTCACAGCAAATCCGACGGCAGAATGGGTTGCACGTCAGATAACGGAGGCGTTTCCTTGGGATGAGGCTCCGAGCTACCTCATCCGCGATCGGGACCGGATCTATGGCAGCGTCGTCACGCGCCGATTGCGCGCCATGGGCATCCGGGACAAGCCTACCGCACCAGCCTCGCCGTGGCAGAACGGCTTTGCCGAACGGCTGATCGGATCGATCCAGCGCGAGTGTTTGGACCACATCATTGTCCTAGGCGAGACACATCTGCGCCGGATCCTGAAATCTTATGCGGACTATTACAATCCTGTTTCATAACACCCATCCGTCTACGCGATTGAAGAGAAGAGGTTTTGCCGATCTGGATGCGATCCCGTGGGGTGATTGGGGTTCTGCCTCGCGCGATGAACGATGCGCTGAGCGGCCGGTTCGCCGAGGGTTGATCGGCGGAAGAGCCACGGACCATCCGGCAGGGGATGCCCCGCTTCGATTTCGCCCGCTTCGGCGGCGAGCCTGAGCGTCTTCGGTGCAATTCCGAGCAAACCCGCCGCCTTGTTCAGATTGAGCCATGGCTCGTTCCCATCCGGCACCGGTCGAAAGACCGGGATCTTATGATGCGACCTGAGCGCGGTGACCCGCTCCCGTGTCCAGCGATTGCCGTGGCCGGTCACCAGGCCGTTCCGGTTGAGGATGCCGGCAATCAGATCATCATTGGCGATGAGAACCAGCTGGCGGATGGCGGCGAGCATGTCGGCGGAGATGCTGTTGCGCTGTCCGCGGCGACGCCTCGGCAGGCGCAGTTCGGTATGAACGCCGCCCATCCAATGGATCAGGAGAACGATCTCTGACGCTTCGTCATCGATATCGGCGACCACCTCGTGGATGACGGTGCGCACGATTCGCTTCTTGAGCCTCGCGTCGGTCGGCGGCGCCGACCAGACAGCCTTGAGATCAGCGGCCAGCGCGGCGACGTGTCCTGGCGAGCGTGATGGTTCCGATGTCGAGGCATCATGCGCGGCAATCCTGGTCTCGATCTCGCCTACACGTGTGAGCGCGCTGTTCCATCGCAACTCCAGTTCCGCCGCGATCAGCCGGTTCTGCGGATCGATGGCGTCATACTGTCGGAATGCCCGATCGGCGCGGTAGCGCGCCGCCTCGAGGTCGCGCGCCAGCGCATCACGAACCTGATCGCGGCGGCTGGCCGCTTGGGCTTCGGCCTCGACGGCCGCAGCTATCGCTGCCGGTTCGACAACCCGCAGAAGAGCTTCCTCGACGGCGTCGTCGACACGCAATCCTCCGAATGCGATGCAGCGTGGCTCGCCATTGTCGAGCGAACCCCGCCAACAGGAATAGCGCGGAATGTTATGCTTGGTGCCTGTGTAGCGGACCATCAGCTTGCGTCCGCAACGCCGGCAGCGGACAAGGCCGGCGAGCAAAGCGTCGCCGTGCTTCGGCGCTCCGTGATGTCGGCCTGTGGGCAAGTTGTCGCTCACCATCTTGCGGATCGCCTCCGACCGCTCCCAGCTGACGTAACCCTCATGGACGCCTGGGATCAGCGCCAGCCATTCGGCTCGCGCCTTACGACGGCTCCTGGGTCGGATCACGCCTGCGGCTGCATCATATCCTGTCGCGACACGACTCTTACCATAGGCGTAGGCGCCGCCGTAGATCGGGTTCTCGATCATCCGGTGGATGGTGGTATAGTGCGGCCTGCGCCAGACCACGTCACCATTATGGCGCTTGGCGGGCAAGTCCAGCCCATGCTCGATGAACCAGAGCAGGGCTTGCCGGACACTGCCGAGTTCGGCCACCTTGTCGAAGACGAGGATGATGGCCTCCTGGACACGGCGATCGGGATCCTTCTCGAGCCTGTCGCCGACCTTCACGAAGCCGACCGGGGCAGCGACGATGAGTTCGCCGCGCCGGGCCTTCTCATAGCGGGCCGACAGCGAACGCTGGCGCAGAAGATCGAGCTCGTACTCGTTGAGGCTGCCCTTCAATCCCAGCAACAGCCGGTCGTTGCCCTGACGCGGCGCATAGACCGTCTCCTGATCGATCAGCACGGTATCGACGACGCGGCACATCTCGATCAGCTGCTGCCAGTCACGGCTGTTGCGGGCGAAACGCGAGACTTCCCGCGCCGCGACCGCACCGACCTTGCCCAGGCAGACCTCGGCCACCATTCGATCAAAGCCGGCGCGCGCGACGCCGCCTGCCGCCGAGCGCCCGAGATCGTCATCGACCGTTTCGATGCGAGACCAGCCCAGCGCCGTCAGACGATCGCGCATCGCATATTGCAAGGCGCTGCTCTCGCGATTGTGGAGAACCTGATGGGCGGAGGACTGCCGTACATACAGGATCGCCTTTCGCTCCAGATGATGCGGCCTGATCTTCTCAGACATCATGACCCATCTCCTCCCGTCCCCGAGCGAGGTCGCCGTCGGCGTGGCCGAAGATCAGGCGGACCATCAGCTTCGTCAGCGTATGGCGCGTCTCGGCGGGCAACGCCTGCCATTGCGGCGTCTGCGCCGCGGCGGTGGGCGGATCGCAGAACAGATCGAACTGACGTGCATTGCTGTGAGGATGGCGGTGAGCGGTAGGCGGGCGCATGGACATCTCCCCGATTCGCGTCGTGAGAGCCCAATGCTGCGCTTGAATCCCGCAATTGCGATGGTGCGCCAGAAACCGACGTCACATCCTGCAGCAGCGTTGCCAAGGCGGTGAGCACCGCAAGCTCAACATAGGGAGTGGCGCCAACACGCCAGGTCGCGCGAGCCGCCCGATCGAACATCCAGGCCGGAATCTCCAGCCATCGCGCAGATGCCCGACCAGAGAGGCTGCAACGGAAAACCTCTCTGCCAGCCTTCTCAACCACCTCATGAATATGGACCAGGCAGCCGGCCCAAGGATGCCACGGATAAAGAAGCTCGTACTCCGCGATCCCGTGGGCGTTCCGTCGTCGTGTTGTACAACCGCTTCAGAACTCATCGATCCTTGAACAAGGATGCACCAGTGTCTCGCCCGGTTCAGCGAACCGGTGTGATCAGTTCACGCGCCGTCCTTGGCGGACTTCATCACCGCTACGCCCGTGTTTAAGTTTTCGGTACACACAGCGCGCACTACACCCGGCACGTCGACGCCGAGAACAACGTCATCCGCGCCTTCACACGGATAAAGGACAAGGCGTGAACCTGTTTTGCACGATTTTGGAAAACCGGTTCCGACTCTCGGAAAACATCGGTTGCCTGATGGCGAAAAACCGTTATGAAACAACGGCGCGGACGTGGCGGAACTGGTAGACGCAAGGGACTTAAAATCCCTCGATGGCAACGTCGTGTGGGTTCGAGTCCCACCGCCCGCACCAGCCTTCGCTCACGTGCGAACAAGGCTGCCGCGCCGAAGCCTGTTGGCGGAGGCGGGCTTGTGTCTGCGAGCTACGGCTGGCAAGCCACATCGCCCTCACCGGCTACGCGTGGCGCAGCCACGCCAGACCGAGGCGCTCTTCCGGCGCAGCTTGGGCGCAGCGAAGACGGATGGCGCGAAGCGAAGGAGCGAGCTTGCAGCAGATCGGTCTTTTTGAAATGCGCCGGCTGGAGGCGTTGAGCAACACCATCTTCGGCGTAGCGATGACGCTGCTGGCCTATGATCTGCCGAAGGCGAGTGTGTTCACCAAAGCGCCCGCCTGGATCGACCTGGTCCGTGCCTACGCGCAACCTCTCATCGCGCTGATGATAAGCTTCATCGTCGCGGGCCTGTTCTGGTTCAGCCATCACCGGCGGCTCGCGGTGGCGCCCGAAGGCAGCCGGGGCGAAGTCTTCCTCAACCTGATCTTTCTGGTGTCGATCATCATCCTTCCCGTCACGAATGGCCTTTACGGAGCCTATCGGCTCGACGGCGTCGTCGCCGTGATTTACGGCGGCCATCTGACGGTCATCGCTGCCCTGAACGCGCTGCTGTGGCTTCTCGCCCTCCGAGGCCGCGGCCATCCCGAATTGCTGGCAACCGCGATCTTTCCCGTGTTCGTATTCGTGCTGGGTACGGTTGTCGCCACCATCGCTCCACTCGTTGCGCAATTCATATGGTGCCTGGCATTTGGCGCGCCCTTGGCCGGCTGGCTGGCGGCGCGCCGTTAGCGGCTCCCGCAGGTAACAACCTCCGCCGGTCGGCGCCGCGGCGCGCAGCGAAGCGCGGTGTAACGACGCCGGCGCCGACCGTTGCTGCCCGCTTGCGGGGTTGCCTCACATTTTCGCGAATGTAGCCGAGTTCACAATCTGCGACGGTGCTGAGACATAATCTGTGCCCGCCTGAAACCACGACGGCGTTTTTGCGGCCGTCAAATCCCAAGATCTGCCTGTTGGAGATGAGACGATGGCAATTGCAGAGCACAATCATTTTGCAATCGAAAAAATCCGGAATCGTGACGCATCGATCGTTCTGGGCTACCTGATCTTGTCGATCATTTTCCTGGTCGCGCTGTATTCAGCATCGATGTCGCCCGGAACAGCTTCCGGCGATTTCGCCTCGATGGTCGCCTTTCCGTAGCGCAGTTGCCGGCCGCCCACGCGGCGGAGCTCGATTTTGCTTCCGATCGGGTGCTGGCCCGGCCGGGCGCAGCGCTCTGACCTTTGACAACACCACGGCCCCGTTCGCCGGTATCACGATCGGCGCCGACGTCGCAAATCCGTGCAGCGCCCTGCCCTCCGCAACAACACCGCCGCCATTACCGGCGACCTGCGGATTGGGCCAGTGGTCAAAGACATCGCTGTTGAAGCGCTCTTTCCTGAAGCCGTGAGCCGAAACTCCCGAGCCGGCAGCCCCTGGAGAAACTGATCGGCCTCATGAATGATCTTCACAGTCAAGGCATTGCCATCGGTAGCCGAGATCCACGGAAGCCAGAGCCCGAATGTAACGGTGCCGTTCGTCTCGACGGCGCCCAGCAATCCGAGCGGCATCAGGTTCATGAGGTCACGATGCCTTTCCATTGAATGTTGCGGAAGAGAACACGGCCGGTATGCGTCTGTAGTCCGATGAATCGAGGGTCCTGGGGACTTGACGGAAGTCCGCGACGCGGAGACTGCGGATCGCCCGTGAAATGGAAAAGATTTACCGTCTGTCCGTTCAGAGCAACCCTGACGTCAGCGCCATCGACGGTGATCTCATAGTCATTCCATTCTCCTACCGGATACACGATCAGCGGACCGTCAGTCGGGCCCTTGAAGGAGTAGATGGCACCGGTTCTGTGGATCGGCGCATTGTCTGGACGGGCCAACTGGTCGATCTGTATCTCGAAGCCGAAGTTGACGCCGACGTAGGCGGTGTTGTCGTAGCCTTCGTGCCTCGGGTCCGGGAAGCCGATAAATGCTCCCGAATTGTCGTCGGGTGCCGTCATCATCCACTGCAGCCGCAATACATAGCTGGCGGGCGTCGGTCGCGTAAGCCAGAGAAGGCCGAGATCCGTCCCGACCCGTCCCTCCAACACCCCCCGTCGAACCCAAAAGGAGCCGGGGTCGTCTCGCCCAGGTTGGTTGCTGATCGTCGACATCGTCCAGTCGCCGAGCGAGATGCCGTCGAACAAGCTTTCGAAACCCGCGTCTGCCGTGAAGGCCGGCGGGGCCATGATGAAGTCACCGGTGCGCCGCGACAGCGCGATGCCGGTGAGCATCGGGTTGGGTGAGCCGATGCTCGGGAAAAGCGCGGGCCCGGCCGCGTACAGATTATCGGTATGATGGAAACGACCCTGATGATCCGTAACGCTTCGCGTCGGATCAGTTCCCATCCAGAGCGTTCCGGCTTCATGATGCGTGGTTCCCAATCCGTCGCGATTGGTTTGGATGACCTGCATGGGCTGCCCGTTGGCGAATATTGCCGCCACCTTCTGCATGGCCGCATCCATGGCGTTCCAGAGTTCCTGATCGCGTGGGGTCTGTGTGAGCAAGACGGATGCGCGACGGACTCCGTATTCGTCCGTTCGGGTACTCAACTCGACACGACTTGGATGTGCGCCGGCGTTCGCGGGATCGGCGGGCTCCATTTCCCCAAGGCCGCGGATCGCGATCGCCACGTGAGTATCCGTCGAGGTGCGCAGTTGGTCGTAGAAGTCGACATCGGGAACTTTGCGGTAGAGTTCGTCCTCGGCACCGACGGTGTTACCGCCTCCGCTCGCCGAGATCTGAAGGTGGAATCGGCCGAGCAAATCACCGTTTTGCCGCGTAGCGCGCCCCTTTACGAACAGCGCCGCCGTTTGTAGGTCGTTCGCCGCGGCCGAGAGGCCCGATATCGCCGCCCGGGGCACGCGGATGACGAGGTTCGAGCGAAGATGCGCTATCAAGTTCTTGCCGATGAGCGGCAAGGTGGGAAGACCGGTCCCTTCAAACGAGGCCAGAGCCAGTCTCGCGTTTTCGATGGTACCGAGAGCGACGACGACGGTGCCGCCGGGTGCAAGGTCGACAGGCCCCTGGCTTGTATCGATGCCCGTGACCCGCCACGTGCCGGCGGCAGTCGGAACGGTCCGTAGCGACAGCACATGAGTGTCCGGCAGAATCATGAATTCCTTGGCGGTATCGTTGCCGTTCGAATCGCTTGCAGCGGTTCGGGCGGCCTTCGTCAAGAGCGGCACCACGCTGAATTTGTTCAGCGGGAAAAAACCCGCGTGAGGAGGCCGCGCCTGGACCGCGAGTGGTGCCTCGAGCTTCAGAAGATTCAACAGGTCGGCTTGAGAAAGGCCACCGGTCGAGGTTAGACCGAGCAATTGCGCCGGATCGGAGCCCGGCTTGAGAAGTGGGGACGGCGGGAGGGCATTCAGGGAAAACACATTTGGGACGCTGGCAAGATTGTCGAAGAGCTGGCGTCGCAAGCCGTTCTGTAGCTCACCTGAAATGAAATCGTTCGCCTCATCGACACCGATCTGCCTTGAGCTTTCGTCGAAATATCTCCCGTTCAAATCGGCGACCGTGGTCGCGGGCCAAGTCGCCATCTCCTCGTTCAACAGCTGAGGGGACCACCCTCCCCAAAAAAGAGATCTACCTCCGAGCGTGTAGGCGAGCCCCTTGAACGGGATAGCCGACTTCCAGGGAATGCCCCAGACTTCGTTCTGCGGCTTCTCCGGTTGCGGCGCGTTTTCATTCAGAAAAAACGGGTTTTGCGGATCGGTAAAACCCTGGATCCCGGTGTTTTGTACGTGCTCCGGGACCGTGAACAGGCCAGCTTCGACGACCAGCGTGCGCAATCCACCACCCGCTTGTTTCTGACGGAACCAAAGGTGTTCCGCGATCGCGGAGCCGAAGGTTCCCCCGCCCACGATGATGAAGTCGAACGGACGCCCGCCTGCGGACTTCCACGCATCGACCTCCGTGAGGTTGTTGCACAGATAGCGGCCTTGGACGTCTTTGGTGAACGAGGTCCTCTCCGTAGTGGTAGGCATGGTCCGTCCTCCTGATACAATTCTCTAGCCAGAGCTCAGCCAAGAAAAAGAATTCAGGTCCGGGACCGTGATCCAAAAATTTCAACCCATCTTTCAAAAGGCTTGGATCAGACCCGATTAGCAACGGCGATGCAGAGAGACGCTTCTTCCCAGAGAAACCAATTCGAAGAAGCTATCCGTGTGCCTTGCGGAATGACATCACGATCTTCCTCAACCTAAAATGATCTAGTTCACAGAATGCTCTTACTTTGGGGGTGACGCAATGGCGTACACGAGGTCCCCAAATCAATATTGATAGGAGACGGATACGTCCGCTGCGGCTGGCCTGCTCCGCGAACGTCGGTTGGCCTATTTTGGGACTGCGAGCCTACCTATTGGCCTGACATCCCGCCCGGAATCGACGATTTTACGTCGCACGCGACGCCTTCGTGCAACGGATCGAGGATCCAGCTCTTGCTAACTTACTTTCACCGTGGCGGCGAACGTTGGCGACTAGGTAATCAGCACGTGACAGGGCCGCCTCGCAAACGGCGGAACCGTTGTCTCGAAGGGCAGTTGGTGCCGGAGCGTGATGTCGCAGTTCGCTTAACCAGGAGGACGGATCATGTCGACGCGAGCAATCTTTCAAATGGTCCTTTGGTGTCTGATGATATTTGGCATCTTCTCGCCTGCCCATGCCCTGACCCAGGAGGAGCTTGTAGCCAAACTTGAAGCCGCGGGCTATTCGCAAGTCCGGGACATCAAATCCACGGCCGAAGGTATCTCCGTCAAGGCGACGAAAGACGGTAAGGACATTTCTCTCGTCGTCGACAGCAGCGGCCAAGTCAAGGAGCGGAAGTAGACCATGCGCGAGTTCATCAGCTCGCGCATGGTCGTGGATCGAAGTCCCCAGCGTTCTGGGCGTAGATCTTTTTGCGGTGCTCTCGTTCGAGTATCTCGCTGCAACAGGTAGCGACCTCATTTCTGCGATGGACCAGCCGGGTGAGCCTATCTAAGATGTATCGATGCCGTCGCTCGAACAGATCACCATCGCTCCCGGCCTGACCTTCGACGCCCTCACCGCCGGCGAGCCTGGCGCACCGCTGGTGTTGCTGCTGCACGGCTTTGCAGAATCGATGCATTGCTGGCGCGCGCAGATTGGCGCCCTCGGTGATATGGGCTATCGCGCGATCGCGCCGAGCCAACGCGGCTATTCGCCGGGCGCGCGGCCGGATTCGAACGACACCGCCAACTATCATATCGACCGCCTGATGGACGACGCGATGGCGATCACGGCGGCCGCCGGCTACGGCGATGCGCGCTTTCATCTCGTCGGCCACGACTGGGGCGGCAGCATCGCGTGGGCGCTGGCCGATCGCCATCACGGGCGCGTGGCGTCGCTCACCATTCTCTCACGCCCGCACCCCAACGCGTTCAATCGCGCGCGCTGCAGATGATCGACGGCGATCAGGCGCAGCGCTCGCGGCATCACAAGGCGTTTCTCGAGCCGGACGCCGCCGATATCGTGCTCGCCGACGATGCCAAATGGCTGCGCGAGCGCCTGACGGCCAATGGCGTTCCCGCTGCCGCGATCGAGGCGCACCTCGCCGTGCTCGGCAACAAGGACGCGATGGAAGCCGTACTGGCCTGGTATCGCGCGCGCGGCGCGATCCGCGGTCCCCTCGGACCGATCCGCGTTCCCACGCTCTTCATCTGGGGCGATGCCGACGATACCGTCGGGCGTGTCGCCGCCGAAGGCACGGTGGACTTCATCGCGGCGCCCTATCGCTTCGAGGTTCTGCCCGGTGTTGGGCATTTCGCGGCGGATCAGGCGCCCGATCGGGTCTGCGAATTATTGCTGGAGCATGTGGCGGAACATCCGGCCTGACGATCAATCCAAAGCTGAGCAGCCCACGACGATCCCCGCCTGCTTTGTCAGGCCGCCCGGGCCATCCCGGCCACGCGCTCCCAGGTGGTTGCCTTCATGCTTGGCCGTGCCGCCATCCGCGCCAGCCAGGCGACGAGATTGGCATGCGGTGCGCCGAGGTCAGACCATTCCGGCGTGCCCGTGAAAAATTCCACCGCCGGAACGAGCATGAGATCCGCCAGCGATATGCTATCGCCCGCAAAGTAGTCTTGCCCGGCGAGAAGCCGCGCCAGTTCATCAAATACCGCGTGCGCCTTCGGCATCGCGGCTTCGATTGCCGCTTCGTCCGGTGTCAATCCCATCACGCGCGGGCCTACCACTCGATGAAAAATGATGACATTGCCGACACCGTGAAACAGATACCAGTCGTTGACATTCATCGCCTGGTCCATCCGCGCGGCGCGCCTGGGATCGGCGGGCGTAAGCAACGGCGTCGGCAGCACGCGGTCGAGATAACGCAGGATGGCCTGGGTCTCGTACAGGAGAAAGCCGTCATGTTCCAGCACCGGCACCCGGCCGAACGGATGCCGCGCCAGATGTTCGGGCGAACGGAACGTGCCCGGCGCCACCGGCGCGAGGCGATACGACGCGCCTTTCTCCTCCAGCGTCATCAACACCGCGCGTCCGAATGGACTGCCGGGTATGGAATGTACTGTAAATTCCGACATGACTGTCTCCTCTTCTGGACTGTTCACTTTCAAGCCTCGGTTTTGCCGAGTTCGGCCTGCTGCGCGAATCGCTGCATCAGGCCAGGCCAGCCGCCGTCGACGTCCCTGCGCATCGAAGCCCCGGCGTCCGCCCCCATCGTCTCGAACTTGTGGTGAAGCAGCTCGACATGGGTCGCGTCCGGCCCGTCGGCGGCAAAGCGAACGTCGACCTCCGATTTCATCGCGGCGTCAGGCTTCCACTGGGCGTTGACCTGCCACAGCATCACTAGCCGATGCGGCGGCTCCCACAGCGTGATCGTGGCGACGCTGGTCTCGGTGCCGTCCTCGGCTATTTCCAGCCAGCGGCCGCCGAGTTGCGGCTCCATCAACACCTTCTGAATCGGCTTCTTGCCGACGCCGTGATCGTACGGCCACCAGCGCGTCAGGCCGCTGGTGAAGACCTCGAACGCATGTTCGATCGGCGCCTTGACGCGAATGGTTTTGCGGACGGGCGCGATGATGGTCACCTGAGTCATTTCTTTCTCTTGGCGTCGATGTGGGACTTTTCCACTTCCGCCTTGAATGCGTCGAGTGCATTGCTCCAGAAACTGTCCAGCCATTCGCGCAATTCCACCAGGCCCTCGCGCCGAAGCGAGTAGATCCGGCGGACGCCCTCACTGCGCTCGTCGACCAGGCCCGCACCCTTCAGGACCTTTAGATGTTGCGACACCGCCGGCCGCGACACTGGCAACCCGGCGGCAATCGCATTCACCGGACGCGGTCCGGCGCGGAGGCGCTCGAATACCTCCCGCCGCGTCGGGTCCGCCAATACCATGAGCGCGCTTCCGTAAGCCATGACTAACGGTAAGCTATAGCTTACGCAATGTCAAGCACACGTTGATTTCGGTTCAGCAAACGAAAACGGCGCCGCTTGCAATGGCGGCGCCGTTCGAAATTCTTGCATAGAGGTGGGCCACGATCGCGGCTGATCAGGTGCAGGAGCGTTGTGCGTCCTCACCTCACTCCGACTTGTCGATGTTCCAGAAGATCGGCGTCGCCGGACCATCGAGCACGCCGGTCAGCGACTTCCGCCACACGCTCGGCGCCAGATATTGCCCGAGCGGGATGTAGATCACTTGCTCATAGGCTTCCTTCTGGATGTCGGCGGCGATCTTCTTCTGTTCGTCCGGCGAGGACGAGCGTGCAAAGGCGTCCTTCAGCTGTTCGATCTTGGCGTCCTCCGCCCAGCCGAACCAGCCGCCATTCTTGCCGCGGCCGCCGATCGAGAAGTTGGCGATCGGGTTCAACACGTCGGCAGCAACCCAGTTGGTGAAGAACATGTTCCAGCCACCTTCCTTCGGCGGCTTCTGGCTGGCGCGGCGGGTCACCACGGTCTGCCAGTCGGTGGCCTGCAGATCCACCTTGAAGCCGGCGTCGCGCAGCTGCTGCGCCGCCACCACCGGCTGCGCTTTCAGCGTCACGACATCGCCGGGCGCCATGATGACGATCGGCGTGCCGTCATAGCCGGATTCGGCCAGCGCCTTTTTCGCTGCCGCCATGCCGTTGCCCTTCACCAGCGTCTCCGAGCCTTCCTCGGTCGCCAGCGGCGTGCCGCAGACGAAGAACGCACCGCAGATCTTGTAATAGTCGGGATTGCCGACCAGCGCATCCAGCACATCCTTCTGATTGATCGCCAGGAGCGCAGCGCGGCGAACCTTGACGTTATCGAACGGCGGATAGAGGAAATTCATCCGGCCCAGCGTCTGAAAGCCGAACTTGTTCAGCGTTTCGATCTTCAAGTCCTTGCTGGCCGAGAGCACCGGTAGCAGATCGAAAGGGGGAGCCTCCATGAAGTCGATATCGCCGGATTGCAGCGCGTTCACCGCGGTCTGCGCATCCGCCATCGTGATCCATTCGACACGGTCGACCTTCACCACCTTGCCGCCGGCGGTCCAGCTCGCCGGTTCCTTGCGCGGCACATAGTCGGTGTTCTTTTCATAGACCGCCTTCACGCCCGGCTGGAATTCAGCCTGCACGAACTTGAAGGGACCGGATCCGATCTGCTCCTTGATCTGCTGGCCGGCAGGCGTCTCGGCCAGCCGCTTGGGCATCATGAAAGGGGTGTAGGATGACGGTTTTCCGATCGACTCCAGCACCAGGCCGTAGGGTTCTTTCAGCTTCAGCGTGATGGTCTTGGCATCGGTGGCCTCGATGCTGGCGGTAAAATCCATCAGCTTCTGGCCCATATTATCGACCCGGCCCCAGCGCTTGAGCGAGGCCGCGCAATCTTCCGCCGTCACCGGCGTGCCGTCATGCCACTTCAATCCGTCTCGCAAGGTGAACGTGTAGGTGAGCTTGTCATCGCTGACCTTCCAGTCCGCCATCTGCGGCTGGATCTTGAAGTTGGCGTCAGTGGCGAGCAGCGTGTCGTAGACCATGTAGCCGTGATCGCGCGTGATGTAGGCGGTGGTGAACAAGGGATCGATGACGCGCAGATCGGAATGCATCACGGCGGTGATGGTCCTGCCGGCGGCAAAGGCCTGCGACGTCAGCGCCGCCGAAAGCGCGGCAATGGATAACACCGACGCTAGCGCGGTACGTTTCCAACTAAAGGTTTGGAACATTCGTGTCTCTCCTGACGTGAAACTGGTCAAAGCCCGCTTACTGATTATGCATGAGGTTCGTTATTTAGGCGAACTAACATGCTGTAAGGCTTGCATATTCGAGACTTGCATCAAGCGTGTGGCGCGTCAATCCGGTTTTCATCGAGATCAGACGTACACAAACGAATGGTGCGGGCTCGGCTATTTGACTTTACAAATTCGCCGCCGGCGACTTTCGTAACTCCGCGCAAAGCTGACGTCGCCTGCTGCAACGAAGAGAGACATCCATGAATCCCGCCAATCTTCCGTTTGATTCCGAGACCATGCTGCAGGGGCTGCGCGGCTGGGTGGAATGTGAAAGCCCGACCTGGGATGCCGCCGCGGTCGAGCGCATGCTCGATCTCGCCGCGCGCGACATGGCGATCATGGGTGCGACCATCGAGCGCATCGCTGGACGCCAGGGTTTTGCCGGCTGCGTTCGCGCCCGCTTTCCGCATCCCAAACAAGGCGAGCCCGGCATCCTGATCGCGGGCCATCTCGATACCGTGCATCCCGTCGGCACCATCGAGAAGCTGAAATGGCGGCGCGAAGGCGGCAAATGTTTCGGCCCCGGCATCTTCGACATGAAGGGCGGCAATTACCTCACCCTGGAGGCGATCCGGCAATTGGCCCGTGCCGCCTTCACGACGCCGCTGCCGATCACCGTGCTGTTCACCCCCGACGAAGAAGTCGGCACGCCCTCCACCCGCGACATCATCGAGGCGGAGGCGGCGCGCAACAAATATGTGCTGGTGCCCGAACCGGGGCGGCCCAACAACGGCGTCGTCACCGGGCGTTACGCGATCGCGCGCTTTAATCTCGAAGCCGTCGGCAAGCCGAGCCATGCCGGCGCCACGCTTTCCTCGGGCCGCTCGGCGATCCGCGAAATGGCGCGGCAAATCATCGCCATCGACGGCATGACGACCGAGGACTGCACCTTCTCGGTCGGCATCGTGCATGGCGGCCAATGGGTCAATTGTGTCGCCACCACCTGCACCGGCGAAGCGCTGAGCATGGCCAAGCGGCAGGCCGATCTCGACCGCGGCGTCGAGCGCATGCTGGCGCTGTCCGGCAGCGCCAATGACGTGACGTTCAAGGTGACGCGCGGCGTCACCCGGCCGGTATGGGAGCCGGATGCCGGCACCCTGGCGCTGTATGAAAAGGCGCGCGGGCTGGCCAGGGACATGGGCTTTGATCTTCCCCATGGCAGCGCCGGCGGCGGCTCCGACGGCAATTTCACCGGCGCGATGGGGATACCCACGCTCGACGGGCTCGGCGTCCGCGGGGCCGATGCGCATACGCTCAACGAGCATATCGAGGTCGATAGCCTGGCCGAGCGCGGCCGGCTGATGGCCGGGCTGCTGGCGACGCTGGATGGATAGGACTCAAACTATCCGTCATGGCCGGGCCGTAGCCGTCCGAAGGACGGCGTCGCTTCCGCTCGCCTATGCCCGGCCATCCACGTCTTGCTTGCGGTGATAAGGACGTGGATGCCCGGGACGAAGCCCGGGCATGACGGGTATGTGCCCATCCTGGGCCCCGATGGCACGGGACTTGCTGAAATGCTATGCTGGCGGCGGAACCCGGGTCCAAGAGCGACGCTGCCCAAATCGCCCACAATCTAACGGATAAGAATGCTCGGATATCTGCTTCGCCGCATCCTCGCCGCCGTCCCCGTGATGGGCGTGGTCGCGCTGTTTGTGTTTCTCCTGCTGCGGCTGACGCCCGGCGATCCCGCCGCGATCCTGGCCGGCGACAATGCGACCCCCGAACAGCTCGAGCGCATCCGCACCTCGCTCGGCCTCAATGAGCCGTTGTACACCCAGTTCTTCACCTGGATCGGCAAGCTGCTGCATGGCGATCTCGGCGTATCCCTGATCTCGAACGTGCCGGTGCTGAAGATGATCAGCCAGCGCGTCGAACCGTCGATCTCGATCGCGCTGTCGACCATCATCCTTTCGATCCTGGTTGCCGTCCCGCTCGGCGTCATCGCGGCGTGGAAACACGGCACCTGGATCGACCGTTTCGTGATGGGATTGTCGGTGATCGGCTTTTCCGTCCCGGTGTTCGTGATCGGCTATGTGCTGATCCAGATATTTGCGATCGACCTGCACTGGGTTCCGGTGCAGGGCTTCAAGAGTATCTCGGCAGGCTTCGGTCCGTTCTTCGAGCGCATCATCCTGCCAACCTGTACGCTGTCCTTTATCTATGTCGCGCTGATCGCGCGCATGACACGCGCCTCGATGCTCGACGTGCTCGGCGAGGATTACGTCCGCACCGCCCGCGCCAAGGGCATCAACGAGACCGGCGTGCTGCTGCGCCACGCGCTGCGCAATGCCGCCGTGCCCGTGATCACCGTGATCGGGACAGGCTTCGCGCTGTTGATCTCGGGCGTCGTCGTCACCGAGAGCGTATTCAACCTGCCGGGCATCGGCCGCCTCACCGTCGATGCCGTGTTGGCGCGCGACTATCCGGTCATCCAAGCGATGATCCTGCTGACGTCGGGCATCTATGTCGCCGTCAATCTTCTGATCGACCTCGCCTACACCCTGCTTGATCCCAGAATCCGCTACTGAGGCTTTAGATACTGATGGCGATCGAAACCCTCCCCGAACCGTCGATTCCGATTACGACGCCGTTCCGGCCAAAGCTCGGATTTCTGACGGCGACGCCGATCATCGCGGTCGCGACGATCTGTTTGGCGCTCGTCATCGCAGCGTCGGTTCTGGCGCCGTGGCTGTCGCCGCACGATCCTCAGTTGCTGGCACCTTCGCTGCGGCTGAAGCCGTCCAGTGCCCAGTTCCTGCTCGGCACCGACGGCTATGGCCGCGACGTGTTGTCGCGAATTCTCTATGGCGGGCGGATTTCGCTGCTGATCGGCCTTGGCGCCGCCGTGTTCTCGATCGGCATCGGGCTTGTGATCGGCCTCGTCTCCGGCTTCTTCAAATGGATCGATGCCGTGATGATGCGCGTGATGGACGGGTTGATGGCGATGCCGAGCATCCTGCTTGCCATTGCCGTGGTGTCGCTGTCAGGCGCGAGCCTGATGACGGTGCTGGTCGCCATCACCATTCCCGAAATCCCGCGCGTCGCGCGGCTGGTGCGCTCGGTGGTGCTGTCGGCGCGCGAGGAGCCTTATGTGGAGGCCGCGATCTCGGTCGGCTCCAGCCTGCCAAAAATCATGTGGCGGCATCTGATGCCGAACACGATCGCACCATTGATCGTGCAAGGCACCTATGTAGCCGCGTCGGCCATTCTTACCGAGGCGATCCTGTCGTTCCTCGGCGCCGGCATTAATCCAGAGACGCCGACCTGGGGCAACATCATGGCCGAGGGACGCGCCTATTTTCAGATCAAGCCTTCGCTGATTTTCTGGCCGGGCCTGCTGCTGTCGATCGCGATCCTCAGCGTCAATCTGATCGGCGACGCCGCGCGCGACGCGCTCGATCCCCGCATGAAACAGCGGGAGAGCGGCAAGTGAATATTTACTCCGTCATTGCGAGGAGCGCAGCGACGAAGCAATCCATCTGTCCGTTCTGCGGCGCTATGGATTGCTTCGCGGAGCCTTTCATCGGGCGGCGCTTTGCGCCGACCCATTGGCTCGCAATGACGGCGGAGAGATCTGAATGACCAACATCGTTCTCGACATCGACAATCTCGTCGTTGGCCTCGGCAAGAAACCCGGCGGCAGCCGCATCATCGACGGCCTCTCGCTCAGGGTGAGCGAGGGCGAAACGCTGTGCCTGGTCGGCGAAAGCGGCTCGGGCAAGTCCGTGACCTCGCTGACGGTGATGGGGCTGTTGCAGAAGGGTGCGCTGGCCCCCTCCGGCGGCAGCGTCAAGCTGGTCGGCGAACAGCTGCTTGGCGCCAGCGACCGGCGCTTGCGGCAACTGCGCGCCACGACCATGGCGATGATCTTTCAGGAGCCGATGACCGCGCTCAACCCGGTCGTTCCGGTCGGCCTCCAGATCGACGAGGTGTTGCGCGTCCATACCGATCTCGACGCGCGGGCACGGCGCCAGAAGATCCTGGCGATGATGGAACAGGTGCGGCTGCCCGAGGTCGAGCGCATCTTTGCCTCCTACCCGCATCGGCTTTCCGGCGGCCAGCGCCAGCGCATCATGATCGCGATGGCACTGGTGCTGGAGCCGAAACTGTTGATCGCGGACGAGCCGACCACCGCGCTCGACGTCACGACGCAAAAGCAGATCCTGACCCTGATCCGCGACCTGCAACGCGAACACGGCACCGCGGTGCTGTTCATCACCCACGACATGGGGGTGGTCGCGGAGATCGCCGATCGGGTCGCGGTGATGCGCCACGGCCGGCTCGTCGAAACCGGCGCGCTCGACGCCATCCTGCGGGCGCCCACGATGGAATATACCCGCAATCTGTTGTCGGCGGTGCCGAGCCTGGTGCCGCGCGCGCCGCGCGAGGAGACCACCGAACCGGTGGTGCTGGAAGCCAACGAGCTCGGCAAGGTCTATCGCGAGCGCTCCTTCTTCGGCAAGGCGCGCGAGGTCGCCGCCGCCAAGGACGTGACGCTCACCTTGCGCAAGGGCCGCACGCTCGGCATCGTCGGCGAAAGCGGTTCCGGCAAATCGACGGTGGCGCGCTGCATCGTCCGCCTGATCGACCCGACTTCCGGCGGCGTGCGGCTTGCGGGACGGGAAATCTCCGACCTGTCGCGCCGGCTGTTGCAGCCGCACCGCAAGCGCATCCAGATCATCTTTCAGGATCCCTACCGCTCGCTCAATCCGCGCGTCACGATCGGCGAGACCATCGCCGAAGGCCCGATCAATTACGGCATGCCCCGCGCGGACGCGCTGGCGAAAGCCCGTGAGCTGCTCGAACTGGTCGATCTCCCGCCCGACGCGGTTTCGCGCTACCCGCACCAGTTCTCCGGCGGCCAGCGCCAGCGCATTGCGATTGCGCGCGCACTCGCGCTCGACCCGCATGTACTGGTGGCGGATGAAGCGGTCTCCGCGCTCGACGTCTCCGTGCAGGCGCAGGTGCTCGAACTGCTCGATGAAATCCAGATCCGGCTCGGCATCGCGCTGTTGTTCATCACCCATGACCTGCGCGTCGCGGCGCAGATCTGCGACGATGTTGCCGTGATGCAGCACGGCCGCATCGTGGAACAGGGACCGGCCGCGCAAGTCCTGACCCATCCGCAGCAGGCCTACACCCGCGCGCTGCTCGATGCCGCCCCCGGTCGCGGCTGGGATTTTGCCAATTTCCGGCCGGTGGCGGCGGTTGCAGCGGAGTGAGAAGCGCTCGCCGCTATCGCCGCCTGAACTAATCCTGACGCCCATGCGGCATGCAAAACGGGATTGCTTCACAGCTTGCGCTTCGCGCAATGACGGGGCTAACGTCGCGCGCATCTAACACAGGCTGAGACTTCATTGATGACCCGCATCGCCGTTGGCGGCTTTCTACACGAAACCAACACTTTTGCGCCAACGAAGGCGACGTATGACGATTTCGTCCATGGTGGCGGCTGGCCGGCGATGGCGCACGGTCCCGATGTCGTCAAAGTCATGCGCAAGATCAATGTCGGACTGGCTGGCTTTGTCGAAGCCGCCGAGGCCAATGGCTGGGAACTGGTTCCGACCATCTCCTGCGGCGCCAGTCCCTCTGCCCATGTCACGAAAGATGCCTATGAGCGCATCGTCGCGGAGATGGTCGGCGGCATCGCGGCGGCCGGCCCGCTGGATGCGGTCTATCTCGACCTGCACGGCGCGATGGTGACCGAGCACCTCGACGATGGCGAAGGCGAAATTCTCGCCCGCGTGCGCAAGGTAATCGGCAAGGAACTGCCGCTGGTCGTCAGTCTCGATTTGCACGCCAATGTGACGCCCGAAATGGTAGAACATGCGGATGCACTGATCGCCTATCGCACCTACCCGCACGTCGATATGGCCGACACCGGCCGCGCCTCCGCAAGGCATCTCGCGCTGATGCTGAAGACGAAGGCGCGCTTCGCAAAGGCCTTCCGGCAATTGCCTTTCCTGATTCCGATCAGCTGGCAATGCACCAACGATCAGCCGACCAAGGGCATTTACGAAAAACTGGCGGCACTGGAGAACGACGCGGTGCCGACGCTGTCCTTTGCGCCCGGTTTTCCGGCCGCCGATTTCAGGGATTGCGGACCGAGCATATTCGCCTATGGCAAGACCCAGGCCGATGCCGATGCGGCTGCCGACAAACTGGTCGCGCTGATCCAAGGCCATGAGGACGATTTCGATGGCCGTATCTTTACGCCCGACGAGGGCGTGCTTCACGCGATGGAGCTGGCCAGGACCGCGAGCAAGCCGATCATCATCGCCGACACCCAGGACAATCCCGGCGCCGGCGGCGATTCCGACACCACCGGCATGCTCCGCGCGCTGGTCCGCAACAAGGCGACGCGCGCGGCTCACGGCGTGATCTACGATCCGCAATCGGCCAGAGCGGCGCATGCAGCGGGCGTCGGCGCGACGGTGACGCTGGCGCTCGGGGGCAAGTCCGGCATTCCCGGCGACGCGCCGTACAAGGATGCCTTCGTCGTCGAAAAGCTGTCGGACGGACAATTCGTGGCGCCCGGTCCCTATTATGGCGGCCGCGACATGGACATGGGCCCATCGGCCTGCCTGCGGATCGGCGATGTCAGGGTGGTCGTGAGTTCGCACAAGGCGCAGCTCGCCGATCAGTCGATGTATCGCTATGTCGGCATCGAACCGACTGAGCAATCGATCCTGGTCAACAAGAGCTCGGTGCATTTCCGCGCCGATTTCGAACCGATCGCCGAACGGCTTCTGATCTGCGCCGCGCCGGGCGCGATGCCGGCCGATACCGCCTCGCTTCCCTGGACGCGGCTGCGTCCGGGCATCCGCATCAAGCCGAACGGCTCTCCCTTCGTTCCCACCGCCAAGTCAAGCTCAACCGGATAAACAGACATGCCCAATATCGACCGCATCGAAGGCTTTGCCGACGAACTCACCGCCATTCGCCGCGATCTGCACGCGCATCCCGAGATCGGTTTCGAGGAAGTGCGCACGTCGGGCATCGTCGCCGACAAGCTGAAGGGATGGGGCATCGAGGTGCATCGCGGTCTCGGCGGCACCGGCGTGGTCGGCGTGCTCAAGGGCAAAGGCAGTGGGGCTAAGCGCATCGGCCTGCGCGCCGACATGGACGCGCTGCCGATGGAGGAAAACACCAACCTGCGTTGGCGTTCGACCATTCCCGGCCGCTTCCACGGCTGCGGCCATGACGGCCACACCACCATGCTGCTCGGCACCGCGCGCTATCTCGCCGAGACCAGAAATTTCGACGGCACCGTGCATTTCATCTTCCAGCCCGCCGAAGAAGGCCTCGGCGGCGCCCGCGCCATGATCAAGGACGGGCTGTTCGATAAATTCCCCTGCGACGAGATCTACGGGCTGCACAACGCGCCCGACCTGAACCATGGTGAAATCGGGATCCTGCCCGGCCCTGCAATGGCCGGCGCCGACTTCTTCGACATCACCATCAACGGCTACGGCGCCCACGGCGCGATGCCGGAGCGCTCCAAGGATGCGGTCGTCATTGCCATGACGCTCGGCCAGGCGCTGCAGACCATCGTCAGCCGCAACGTCAGCCCCAACGAACCGGCCGTGTTGTCGATAACCCAGATCCATGCCGGCTCGGCCTATAATGTCATTCCCGGCGAAGCGAAGCTCTGCGGCACCGTCCGCGCCTTCTCCGACGAGGTACGCGCGCTGATCCGGGAGCGGATGCGCGCGATCTGCGCCGGCATGGCCGCGGCGTTTCAGGTCGAGATCGTGGCCGATATCCGCGATACGTTCAGCGTGCTGGTCAACCAGGAAGAGCAGTCCAGGGTGGTCGAGGCCGTGGCCCGCACCGTGGTCGACCCGGCAAAGGTCATCACCCGGACGCAGCCGAAGATGGGCAGCGAGGATTTTGCCGACATGATGCAGCGGGTGCCCGGGGCCTATTTCTGGGTCGGCCATGACGGTTCGGTGCCGGTGCACAATCCCGGCTACGTGCTCGACGACAAGATCCTGCCGATCGGCGCCAGCATGTTCGCCCGCATCATCGAAACCCGTCTGGCAGCAGGTTCCCATGCATAAAACGAAACGTGAAGAAGCCGTCACGTCGCTGCACGACCTTTCCGCCGTCGACCTGATCGCGGGCTATCGCGCCAAGCAGTTCTCGCCGTCGGAAGTGCTCGAAGAGGTGCTGGCGCATATCGCGGTGTGGGAGCCGCACATCAAGGCGCTCTACGCGTTCGATCCCGAGGGCGCCCGCGCCACTGCAAAAGCCTCGACCGAGCGCTGGCAGAAGGGCGAGCCGATGGGCACGCTCGATGGCGTGCCGGTCACGATCAAGGACAATATCGCCACCAAAGGCCAGCCGGTGCCGTTGGGCGCTGCCAGCGTGAAGCTGGTACCCGCAGAGCGGGATGCGCCGCCGGCCGCGCGGTTGCGCGAGGCAGGGGCTGTGATCTTCTCCAAGACCACGATGCCGGATTACGGCATGTTGTCATCCGGCCTGTCGAGCTTCCATCCCCTCACCCGCAATCCCTGGGACGTCAGCAAGAATCCCGGAGGCTCCAGTTCCGGCGCGGGTGCTGCGGGTGCGGCCGGCTACGGCCCGCTGCATCTCGGCACCGATATCGGCGGCTCGGTGCGGCTGCCGGCCTGCTGGTGCGGCCTGGTGGCGCTGAAGCCGAGCCTCGGGCGCGTTCCGGTCGATCCACCTTATGTCGGCCGCGTCGCCGGCCCCATGACCCGCACCGTCGACGATGCGGCGCTGATGATGAGTGTGCTGTCGCGGCCCGACCGGCGCGACGGCATGAGCCTGCCGGCGCATGAGATCAACTGGAAGGCGCTGGACAAGTCGCCGCGCAAACTGCGCATCGGGTTGATGCTCGATCCCGGCGTCGGCCAGCCGCTGGAGAAGGAAGTCCGCGACGTCGCCGTGAAGGCTGCCAAGGCCTTCGAGTCGGCGGGCGCCGTCATTACCGAAGTCGATGGCATACTGACGCGCGAGATGCTCGACGGCCTCGACAATTTCTGGCGCGCGCGGATGTGGGACGATCTGTCCAGGCTCGCGCCGGAACAGCGCGCCAAGGCGCTGCCCTACATCTACCAATGGGCCGAGGCCGGCGCGAAGCTTTCGGGCGTCGACGTGATCCGGGGCTTCAACATGACGATGGCGATCCGGGCCGCGGCGGCAAAGCTGTTCTGCGATCTCGACTACGTCGTGTCGCCGGTGTCGCCGGTGGTGAATTTCCCCGCCGAATTCGCAGCCCCCATCAACGACCCCGCAAAGCCGTTCGAGCACATCTGCTACACCGTGCCGTGGAACATGTCGGAGAACCCGGCCGTCTCGATCAATGGCGGCTACGACAGACGCGGCTTTCCGATCGGCGTGCAGATCGTCGGCCGCCGTTTCGACGACCTCGGCGTGCTCGGCATGGCGAAGACGTTCGAAGGCCTGCGGGGCCCGCAGAAGCCGTGGCCGTTGCCGCCGAAGAAGTAGAGCGGCGTCGCACTGCTCGTCATGCGCGGGCTTGACCCGCGCATCCATCCTCTTTGTAAAGATGGATTGCCGGGTCATTTGATGCGAATACGCGCTTCGCGCTTTTGCCCGGCAATGGCGAGGTGAAATCAACAATAACCGCAGAGGAACAACCCCATGGCGTATGAGACGATCAAATACGAGGTCGCCGAGCAGATTCTGACCATCACGCTGAACCGGCCCGACAAGCTCAACGCCTTCAACGGCACCATGCAGGCCGAACTGATCGACGCCTTCGATGCCGCCGACAAGGACGACGACGTCCGCGCCATCATCGTCACCGGCGCCGGGCGCGGTTTCTGCGCCGGCGCGGATCTTTCCTCCGGCGCCAACACGTTCGACCGCGACGCGCGGCGCGGACCGGTGAAGCGGCTTGCCAGCGGTGCTGTCGACTACAGCGATCCCCAGGTCCGCGACGGCGGCGGCCAGGTGACGCTGCGCATCTTCAAATGCCTGAAGCCCGTGATCGCGGCGGTGAACGGACCGGCGGTCGGCATCGGCGTCACCATGCAGCTGGCGATGGATATCCGCATCGCCAGCGAAGCGGCGCGCTTCGGCTTCGTGTTCTCCCAGCGCGGCATCGTGCCGGAGGCGGCCTCGAGCTGGTTCCTGCCACGGATCGTCGGCATCTCGCAGGCGCTGGAATGGTGCTACACCGGCCGGGTCTTCCCGGCGCAGGAGGCGCTGGCCGGCCGTCTCGTCAGCAAGGTAGTGCCGCCGGATGAATTGCTGCCGACCGCGCGTGCGCTGGCGAAGGAGATCGCCGCCAAGACCGCGCCGGTCTCGGTAGCGCTGATCCGTCAGATGATGTGGCGCATGCTGGGCGCCGACGATCCGATGGAAGCGCACAAGGTCGACAGCCGCGGCATCTACGCCCGCGGCCGCTCCGAGGACGTCAGGGAGGGCGTGGTGTCGTTTTTGGAAAAGCGCCCGGCCGAATTCAAGAACAAGGTTTCCGCCGACATGCCGGACTATTTCCCGTGGTGGAAAGAGCGCGGGTATAAGTGACGGCGAAGCCGTCATTCCGGAGCGATGCAAAGCATCGAACTAGGTGCGCAATTGCGCACCTGAGAATCTCGAGATTCCGGGTCTGGTCCTTCGGACCATCCCGGAATGACCGCTACGAAGTCATCGCATCACCAGCGCCACCCGCCCGATTGCCTTGCGCTCCAGCAACAGCCGCATCGCCTTCGCATAATCTTCCAGCGGCAGCCGGTGCGAGATGTTCGGCCGCACCTTGCCGGCTTCCGCCCATTCCGTCAGCGCCTTGATCCGCACCTCCCCGAGTGCCGGATTTTTCCGCACGGCTTCGCCGGCGCGGACGCCGAGCACGCTGGCGCCCTTGATCATCAACAGATTGGCGCGCGCCAGCCCGATGCCGCCGGTAAAACCGATGATCAGGAGCCGCGCGCCCCAGTTGATGCAGCGCATCGAGTTTTCGAACACCTCGCCGCCGACGGGATCGAACACCACATCCGCGCCGCGCCCGTCGGTGATGCGCTTGACGGCATCGCGGAACGGCTCCCGGTCGTAGCGCACGAGATGATCGGCACCCCTCGCCTTGGCGACCGCCAACTTCTCGTCGGATGATGCCGTCGCGATCACAATGGCGCCGAGCATTTTGCCGATTTCCACTGCCGCAAGCCCGACACCGCCACCGGCGCCATGCACCAGCAGCACTTCGCCCGGTTGAAGCTGGCCGCGATCGATCAGGGCGTGATAGGCGGTGCCGTGGCCGGCCAGAAACGTCGCGCCCTCGGCGTAGTCGAAGCTCGACGGCAGCGGCGTGAGCTGCGATGGCACCACGACAGCCTCGTCGGCATAGGCGCCGTGCCGCATCTTGACGATGACCCTGTCACCGACAGTGACGCCCTTCGCGTCGTTAACCTCGACTACGTCGCCGGCGGCCTCCACGCCCGGCGTGAACGGCAATGGCGGCTTGAGCTGATATTCGCCCGCGGCCATCAGGATGTCGGGAAAGTTGATCCCGGCGGCATGGATCGCGACGCGCGCCTGCCCCGGCGCCAGTGGCGCTGCGGCAAAGCTTTCCAGTCGCAAACGCTCGGGCGGCCCAAGCTCGCGGCAGACGACGGCCTTCGGCATCAGGCGGCCCGCTCTTTGCGCCGCGCGAGCGCCTCGCGGATCAGCGGCATGCGGTCATTGCCGAAATACATGTCGGTCTTGTCGATGAAGATGGTCGGCGAGCCAAAACCGCCGCGCGCCATCACTTCATCGGTGTTCGCCTTGAGCTGGTCCTTGATCGCCTGCTCGCCAATCCCGGCGAAGAATTTTTGGGGATCGACGCCGACGCGCTGGCAAACTTCCGTCAGCACCGCGTCCTGCGAGATATCCTTGTCCTCGCCCCAATAGATCTCGAACACCGTACGCGCGAACGGGACCAGCTTTCCCTCCGGCGCAAGATGAATGCATCCGCGCATCGCCTTGACGCTGTTCACCGGAAACACGGTCGGCCGCATTTTGATCGCTAGCCCAGTGGAGCGCGCCCAATCCGCCATGTCCTTTTTCTGGTAGTTCAGCTTCGCCGGCACCGGCGTTTCGCGCGTGGCATAGACGCTGGGATTGATGGTGTTGAAGATGCCGCCGACCAGGATCGGCCGCCAGGTCATCTCGGCGCCGAACTCCTTGGCCAGCGGCTGGATGTTGTGGAAGGCGAGATAGGTCCAGGGACTGGAGCAGTCGAAGAAGAATTCGATCATGGCGTTTCCTTTTGTTTGGCTTTTGCTCTTTGCGATTCTCGTCATTCCGGGGCGCGCGCAGCGCGAGCCCGGAATCCATACTCCCGATCGTGGTTATGGATTCCGGGCCCGCGCCAAGTGGCGCGTCCCGGAATGACGAGCCGTTATTTTTGCTTCGCCATCTCCTTCGCGCGCTGTCCGAACATGTTCTTCCGCGCCTCCTCGTCGAACGGCTCCTTGACGAACTTCCCGATTGCCAGCCCCGCCTGCACCTGATGTCGGGCGCGGACCACGGCGTACCAGCGCTTGATGTTCGGATAACCGTCCAGCGTAAAGCCCTGCGCCTTGTGCGTCATGGTCCAGGGGAAGCAGGCGATGTCGGCGATCGAGTAATCGCCGGCGACGTAAGCGCCGGTTTTTCCCAATTGCGTATCGAGCACCCGGTAGAGTCGCGCCGCCTCGTCGCGGTAGCGCTCGATCGCGTAGGGGATTTTTTCCGCCGCATAGAGCGCGAAATGGCCGTGCTGGCCCAGCATCGGACCGAGCCCGCCCATCTGCCACATCACCCATTGCACGACCTGCGAGCGCCCGCGCATGTCCTTTGGCAGGAACCGGCCGGTCTTCTCGGCGAAGTAAATCAGGATCGCGCCAGTCTCGAACACCGAAAATGGTTCGCCGCCATCGGCGGGCGCGCGATCCACGATCGCCGGGATGCGATTATTCGGACTGATCGCCAGAAATTCCGGTCGAAATTGTTCGCCGGCGCGGATATCGACGGGGATGACGGTATAGGGAAGCCCGAGTTCCTCCAGCATGATCGAGATTTTCCAGCCGTTGGGCGTCGGCGCGTAATACAGGTTGATCATGGCTCCCCTTGCTGCCGCGCCGGGACAGGCTCGAGGCCCGGCGACGGCGACTTTTGTTGTTCTGTACCTCGATCATAAGACATGGCAGACAGGCGCTCAATCAGAACCGACCGGGAGGCCAAAATGCTGTTTCCAACCACGATCGCCGGCTCGCTGCCGAAGCCGGAATGGCTGGCCGAGCCCAACACGCTCTGGGCGCCTTGGAAGTCCACAGGCTCCGAACTGGCCCGCGCCAAGCGCGATGCCACCATGCTGGCGGTCAAGCTGCAGGAAGACGCCGGCGTCGATATCGTCACCGAGGGCGAACAGGCCCGCCAGCACTTTGTGCATGGCTTTCTGGAAAAGATCGAAGGCATCGATTTCGCCCACAAGGTCGAGATGGGCATCCGCAAGGATCGCTACAAGGCGATGGTGCCGCAGGTGGTCGCCCCCCTGACGCTGAAGGGCCGCGTCCATGCCGACGAGGCTCGAATCGCCCGCACCCACACCACACACAAGCTGAAATTCACCCTGCCCGGCCCGATGACCATCATCGATACCATCGCCGACAAATATTACGGCGACCGGGTCAAGATGGCGTTCGCCTTTGCCGAATTGCTCAACGAGGAAGCCAGGGCGTTGCAGGCCGACGGCGTCGACATGATCCAGTTCGATGAGCCCGCCTTCAACGTCTACATGGACGAGGTTTCGGACTGGGGCATCAAGGCGCTGGAGCGCGCCGCGGAAGGGCTGACCTGCGCCACCGCCGTGCACATCTGCTACGGCTACGGCATCAAAGCAAACACCGACTGGAAACAAACGCTGGGCGCCGAGTGGCGGCAGTACGAAGATATCTTTCCGGCAATTGCGAAGAGCCCGATCCAGCAGGTCGCGATCGAATGCCGCAATTCGCACGTCCCGCTCGATCTGCTCGCGCTGCTCCCCGGCAAGATCGTCCAGGCCGGCGTGATCGACGTCGCCAGCGACACGGTCGAGACCGCGGAAGACGTCGTCAAGGTGATCGACGCGGTGTCCAAATTCGTGCCGAAGAGCAACATCGTCGCGACCACGAATTGCGGCATGGCGCCGATGCGCCGGGATATCGCGGAAGCCAAGCTGATGGCGCTGGGTGCCGGCGCGAAGCTGGCGCGCGAAAGGCTGGGGTGAAGGCGCCGCACTTATCAGACCGTCATTGCGAGCCACCGGGTCGGCGCAAAGCGCCGCCCCGGTGGCTCGCAATGACGGTGCATAAATATGAGTCCACGCCCTCGCCGCGCAATGCGCCCGAGTCGTTGAAAATTCTTCCGCCCGATCGAGGGCGCAGGGAACGCCGGGTGCTTGCTGCACCCGCGGTCTCGCGTGCAAAGTGCACAGGGAAAACGCACACGAGCATACAGGTACAGTCGGAGCATTCCGGCGTCCCTGCGCAATGGTTTTACGGCTTATGCCGCGCTCCCCGGCGACGAATTCGTCTTGTCACCGTCATCGGAGGATTAACGGCGTGTCCGCACCCGGTTGGGCCGACACGCCTCCCAAATTTAGCACCAGCAACGGGTGCCAGGACCACACGGTTTTGCCGTACGCTTTGGCGTCGCTCGTCTGGCGTGATGACGATCGCTCACGGGAAGCCCCGCCCTGCAATCGATCTTCACACACGACGCCGCTGCGTCCACCGCATCCCGTCCCAACGTTCGTGACGATGGCCAACGCCCCTCTTCCCGGGACAGGACGGCGCAGCTTATAGTTTTGATTTGCCCGACGCGCATAGCGGAATATTTTTTCAAGGCAGACTGGACAGGGCAAATCACGTTGATCCGGCTGAAAAAATCAACGTTTTCGCGCAACCGAGTTGCCGTACCAACCAGACCTGCAGGATCGATCTGACGACGTCCGTTGATCAGGGTAGACTGGAAGTGGCTGGTCCAAGGTCAAAGTGACGCGAATGACCCAACTGAGACATTGGGCCTCATTCCGTTTGTGGGTCGGATGTGATCCATACAGTGGCTGCGACATATCGGATAAAGAAACGCGGCAGTACCCCTGACCGACATTACGGGAGCCTCTTGACGGCGTGCTTCGACGGCGATCGTTGACAAGCACGCGAAAAAAAGAGGCGTCCACTACAATCGCCGAAATGGGCCTCCTCGCCCGATAGTCTTCACATCGAGATGCTGTGAGGCCAATGGGAGGTAACCATGAAGAAGTCCCTGCTCGCACTGTTACTGTTGGGCTTCGCTGCTGGTTTTTCGATTCAGTTCCCCGCGCGAGTGTTCGCTGAAGCCGCCGAGAATGTCCAGGTTGCGATGCAACTCCTCAAGTCGAAGGCTTCGACACTGGGTACGCCCACTGTCAACGGGCAAGAGGAAGTCGTCGGGAAGATTGTCCCTGCCTTACATTTTGGTGCGACCAAGATGAATAACAACTTCGTGCTGGTCGACGAGGTGCAGAAGGAAGCCGGTGGGACGGCCACTATCTTTGTCAAGAGCGGCGACGAGTTCGTTCGTGTGGCAACCAATGTCAGGAAGGATGACGGGTCGCGGGCAATAGGCACCATTCTCGACCCAAAGGGTAAAGCCATCGCGGCTATTTTGAAGGGCGAAAGGTATTACGGAGAGGCCGATATCCTAGGGAAGCCTTACGTAACCGGCTATGAACCAATCCGCGATGCAAGCGGCAACGTCATCGGCGTCTATTACGTCGGATACTTGAAGAACTAGCCGAGTCACAGTTTGCATGACCGCTAAGGCGCGGAGTTTGCTGCCCGGAGCGGTCCCGCACCTTCTGTTTATGGCCTCGTTGTTGACAGGAACGGGAGCTAACAATGGCTATTGATTTGACCTCTGCTTCAATTGCGCTGTTGCAAGCAGGCCCTCGGGTGCCTCGGCGGCAGTTTTTCTGCGACGAGGTTGGACGACGAGAATTTCTCTGCGGCGGCGGTGCCAGTATCTTAAGTGGGATGCTTGCTACGCTCCTCGCAGGCTCGAAGCCGGTGAGGGCCGAGGCCGTCACTGGATCATTGCCTGAGCTTGACCGCGTCGCGGTTCGGATAGTGATCGATAGCTATCAGTTTGCTGTCGCTCCGAGCAGGAAACTGCCCAACCTTGATGTCCAGCACTTTGGCTGGGGCCTCAGCGAGAAGCCGCCGCGCAGAACGCTGGTCAGCGAATTCGGTCTTGCGATGCATGTCGAGTCGCAACGCGGCAACGAGGCGCGCAATATCCTGGTTGATTTCGGTTTCACGCCGGAAGCCCTTCTCAACAACACGAATCTGCTTGGTGTTGATCCCACGGCCGTCGACGCACTTGTGCTGAGCCACGGGCACCAGGACCACTTTGGCGGTCTCGTTGGTTTCTTGCAGGCGCACAGTGGCAAGCTAAAGCCCAAGCTGCCGTTGTTTGTCGGTGGCGAAGGATGCTTTTGCGCACGCGAGTGGACTGGCCCGCCGGTGCGCGGCAGCTTCGGCGTTATCGACCGCAAAGCGCTCGAAGAAGCCGACATCGCCGTCACCTACACGGAGCGACCAGCGTTGGTCGTCGATCACGCCGTGACGACAGGGCAGATCGGCCAGAAGAGCTTCGAGAAAGTACTGTCACCGAGTGCAATGACCGTCGGCTTCGACCGGGGCGTCGGCTGTTATCCCGAGCGCCTCAGCGAGGCGGAACGCAGTGCGCCGGTCGTCCCGGATCAATTTCAGCACGAGATCGCGACGGCATTCAATCTGAAAGGACGCGGGCTTGTCGTGCTGACTTCGTGCAGCCATCGCGGCGTGGTCAATGCGATCAGGCAGGCTCAAGCCGCCTCCGGCGTGGAAAAAATTCATGCGGTGATCGGGGGCTTCCATCTCGCGCCCTATCAAGAGGAATACGTTCGAGATACGGTCAAGGCACTCCAGGAACTCGATCCGACTTACGTGGTTCCGCTGCATTGTACGGGCGAACCTTTCTACGAAATCGCGCGCGCTGCGATGCCGACGAAGCTCATACGCTCGTACACGGGAACTCGCTTGGTTTTCGAGGCGTGAGCAGAGCCTCAACTTTTATATCCGTTGCTGGCACTTTTCGGACCTCGCGCGATGTCCGGCGTGAGTCCGGAATACGCTCCAGAACGGACGTCCGCCGACGCTTTTCAATTTATTCGGTTTAGGCCCTGGCTCATGGTCTCTGCGGGCGACCATGCGTTCCCGCTTCCGCTTGGTAGATTGTGCTCGCTGACTACCCTGTCGCTATGGACTCGCGCTCGGATGCAGCACCGGCCGATACCCTGCCGCCAGTGCCCGCAATGTCGATGGCGGCGTCAGCAGCATCGCATGCTCGATCGCGCACTCCACCTCGCGATAGCCGGCCGGTGACCATTGCAGCGCCCTTCCCTGCACGATCAGATAACTCTCGTCTCCCGCCTCCACCATCGCCCCCTCAGGCAATTGCCTCACCGGCATTGGCAGCGGATGCAGCCGCTTCCTGCCGCGATCCAGCCGCTCCCGATGCAGCACGGCGTCCATGTCGCGTGCGAGAACCTTTGCAACACCGTTGCCTTGCTCCCATGCCGCGCGAAAGCGGTTGGCGTCGGCGCGGCGGCAGAAGAAGCAGGGGCGGTGTCCGGCCGCAAACGCGGTCGCCTCGTCGAGGAAGAACAGTTCGGTCCAGCTTCGGCCGCCCATCACCTTGCGCCGCCATCCCCTGAATTCGCAGACGCAGGTAATCCACGTTGGCGTGGACCAGCGCTTTTTCAGTAGCGTCTTGGTCGCGGGGTCATGGATGATGCCGCGATTGCCGGTGAACAGGCCGCGATGTGGCGTGGCGATGATGTCGCCTGAGGGAGTGACCCGGTTTTGCAGCGGCATGTGCGAGCCTGACTGTTCGCAATAGGCGTCATTGCGAGGAGCGTCAGCGACGAAGCAATCCACACTTTCTTTGCCGCGCGATGGATTGCTTCGCGGAGTTTATCATCGGGTGCGCATTCGCGCGACCCGGTGGCTCGCAATGACGGCTACGCCGCGCTGTCGCCGCGGATCGGGGGCTGGAATGAGAGCGCGGTATCCCACGGGAAGAAGATCCAGGTGTCCTGCGACACTTCGGTGATGAAGGTGTCGACCAGCGGCCGGCCTTTCGGCTTGGCGTAGACGGTGGCGAAATGCGCGTCCGGCATCATGTCGCGGACCAGCCGCCCGGTCTTGCCGGTGTCGACGAGATCGTCGACGATCAACAGTCCCTTGCCGGTGCCGCCGCCGAGCGACGCGGTGTCGGCCGAAATGCCCTTCAGCACCTTCAGGTCGCCCTGCTTGGTGTGGTCGTAGCTCGCGATGCAGACGGTATCGATGATGCGCACGCCGAGTTCGCGCGCGACGATCGCCGCCGGCACGAGGCCACCGCGGGTGATGGCAATGACCGCATGAAACGGTCCGACCTCGTTGAGCCGCCAGGTCAGCGCCCGGCAATCCCGGTGAAACTGGTCCCATGAGACCGGGAAAGCCTTGCCCGCCCGCTCCTCCGCGCTCAGTTCCGGAGCATCTGCCGCCATCATCTCCTCCTGCATTTTTAGAACCCCGTCGCCGTCCCCGTTACCGGGTAACGTTCAATCCCGCCAGCATCTCCTTCACCGCCGCCATCGCGGCGGCGAGCTTTTCGGGATCGCGCGAGCGGACGACGAGATTGGTGTTCGGTTTCTTGTGTTCGTCCTGGAACGGATAGCTGCCGATGATGGTGTCGGGATGCGCATTGGCGATTTCCCGCAAGGGCCCGCCGATGTCGCCTTCCCGCGCATTGGCGCGGACCGATTCCGACAGCATCCGAACCCCCGACTTCAGCCGGGGCGCGACGATATCCATCATCGCCTGCATGATCGAGGGGATACCGGCCATGACGATGACATTGCCGAGCTTGAAGCCGGGCGCGAGAATGGTCGCGCTCTGGATCAGCTCGGCACCGTCGGGAACGCGGGCCATGCGCAGCCGCGCCTCGTTCAAATCCTGTTCGGTCCAGCGCTCGCGAAACCGCGCCACCACTTCGGGGTGATGGTCGATGCCGACGCCGAACGCTTTCGCGACGCTGTCGGCAGTAATGTCGTCATGGGTCGGCCCGATGCCGCCGGTGGTAAAGACGTAATTGTAGCGATGCCGCAGCGCATCAAGGGCGGCGATGATATCGGCCTCGTCGTCGGCGACGACGCGGACTTCCTTGAGGTCGATCCCGATATTGGTCAGATATTCGGCGATAAAACCGATGTTCTTGTCCTTGGTCCGGCCGGACAGGATCTCGTCACCGATGACCAGAATTCCCGCCGTGACGATCTCACTCATAGTTTCTTTTCCTCACCCTTTGCACGCGACCTTGCCGGGCCAACGCCTTGAAGTCACGGGGTTTTGCTGCCGAAACAAGCACCCTGCAGCCGGTTTTTCGGGCAGCACCGCAAAACACCCATAGCAAATGCCCTTAGCCAATGCATATCCCGCTGGCCCGGGCCTTGCTACCATCCCGTTAAGTCATGCACTGTGTCGTATGGCGTCCAAGGGCAGTCGGGATTTATGGCAGTTGCGTTCGATGAGATGAACGGCCTCGGCGGTGACCTCCGCTCGGCCTACCAGGAGCTCTCCCGCTGGCTGAAGGAGACGCCGCCGGACGCGCTCGAATATCGCCGCCAGGAAGCGGAGCTGCTGTTCCGCCGGATCGGCATCACCTTCGCCGTCTATGGCGATGCCGAAGCCCAGGAACGGCTGATCCCGTTCGACGTAATCCCAAGGATCCTGTCGGCGAAGGAATGGACCCTGCTCGAGAAGGGCCTGAAGCAGCGGGTCAGCGCGCTCAACATGTTCCTGCGCGACATCTACCACGACCGCGATATCCTGCGCGCCAATATCATCCCGGAAGACCTGATCTTCCAGAACCCGGTGTTCCGGCCGGAGATGAACGGCCAGAACGTACCGCACGACGTCTATGTCCACATCGCCGGCATCGACATCATCCGGGTCGACGCCGACAACTTCATCGTGCTGGAGGACAATGCGCGGACGCCGTCCGGCGTGTCCTACATGCTGGAAAACCGCGAAATCATGATGCGGCTGTTTCCGGATCTGTTCGCCCGCCACCGCGTCGCACCGGTGGAGAAATATCCGGATGAATTGCTGGCGGCATTGCGGTCGGTGGCGCCGCTCAGCGCCTCGGCCGAGCCGACGGTGGCGCTGATGACGCCCGGCGTCTACAATTCCGCCTATTACGAGCACTCGTTTTTGGCCGACAAGCTCGGCATCGAGCTGGTCGAGGGCCGCGACCTCATGGTCAAGAACGATGAGGTGTTCATGCGGACCACCGAAGGCCTCAAACGGGTCGACGTCATCTACCGCCGGGTCGATGACGACTTCCTCGATCCACTGACCTTCCGCCCGGATTCCGCACTCGGCGTGCCCGGGCTGATGTCGGCCTATGCGGCCGGCAATATCACGCTCGCCAACGCGGTCGGCACCGGCATCGCCGACGACAAGGCGATCTATTCCTACATGCCGGACGTCGTGAAATTCTATCTCGGCGAAGAACCGATCCTGAAGAACGTGCAGACCTTTCGCTGCCGCGAGCCGCAGGATCTCGCCTATGTGCTCGACAACTTAAGCGAACTCGTGGTCAAGGAAGTGCACGGCTCGGGCGGCTACGGCATGCTGATCGGGCCGGCCGCCACCAAGGCGACGATCGAGGCGTTCCGCGATAAATTGAAGCGCGAGCCGGAAGGATTCATCGCCCAGCCGACGCTGGCGCTGTCGACCTGCCCGACCTGCACCGCGTCGGGCCTCGCGCCGCGCCATGTCGACCTTCGTCCGTTCGTCCTGACCGGCAGCAACCACGTCACCATCGTGCCGGGCGGGCTGACCCGCGTGGCGCTGAAGGAAGGTTCGCTGGTGGTCAATTCCAGCCAGGGCGGCGGCACCAAGGACACCTGGATTCTGGACGAATAGAGAGCAAGACCCTCGCATGCTGTCGCGCACCGCCGAAAACCTGTACTGGCTGGCCCGCTATGTCGAGCGGGCGGAATATCTGGCGCGCACCATCGACGCGACCCTGCGCGTCACCGCCCTTCCCGCCGCCTATATCGGCAAGACCAATGAATGGGACTCCGCACTTCTCACCGCCGGCGTCGGCGCGAGCTTCTACGAGGCCTATTCCGAAGCCAACGAACACAACGTCGTCGAGTATCTGGCGTTTTCGCCGTCCAACCCCTCGTCGATCAAGAACTGCATCGAGGCCGCGCGGCTGAATTCCCGCTCGGTCCGCACCGCGCTGACCTCCGAGATGTGGGACACCATCAACTCGGCCTGGATCGAATTGCAGGAAGTCTGGGGCAAGGGCACCTCGACCCGTGAGGAACTCGCCAAATTCCTGCGCTTCGTGCAGGAAACCTCGCTGCGGTTCGACGGCTCGGCCTATCGGACCATGCTGCGCAACGATGCCTACTGGTTCTCGCGGCTCGGCCTGCATCTGGAGCGCGCCGACAACACCGCCCGCATTCTCGACGTGAAGTATCACGTGCTGCTGCCCGAGGAGGAGCATGTCGGCGGTCCCCTGGATTACTACCAGTGGACCTCGATCCTGCGCTCGGTGTCGGCGCTGACCGCCTATCACTGGGTCTACCGCGAAACGCTGAAACCCTGGCTGATCGCCGACCTGTTGATCCTGAACGATACGCTGCCGCGCTCGCTGGCGAGCTGTTACAGCAATCTGGTCCGCAATCTCGACCAGATCGGCGTCGCCTACGGCCGCCAGGGCGCCGCGCAGCGCCACGCCCGCGGCGTCCGCAACCGCCTTGAACACAGCCATATGGACGATATCTTCCAGCATGGCGTGCATGAGTTCATCCAGGAGTTCCTTGCGGATAACGCACGGCTGGGTGAAATCATCACCAAGCAGTATCTCATCTGATACCGTCATGGCCGGACTTGACCCGGCCATCCACGTCTTGTTTTAGGGAGTGGTCCACGGAGAAAGACGTGGATGCCCGGGTCAAGCCCGGGCACGACGATCCCAACCCCATCCTGGTACGCCATGCGCCTGCGAATTGCCCATTCCACCAGCTATCGCTACGAGCCGCCGGCCACGGGCGTGATCCAGATTCTGCGGATGACGCCCTCCAGCCATGACGGGCAGTACATCGCCGAATGGCAGATCGACGTCTCGACCGATTCGCGGCTCGAAATGCACCAGGATGCGTTCGGCAACGTGACGCATGTGCTGACGTATGGGCCGCTCGCCGAACTCACCATCAATGTCGAGGGCCTGATCGAAACCCACGACACCGGCGGCGTGCTGCGCGGCACCGACGAGCGCTTCCCGCCGAGCCTGTTCCTGCGTTCGACCGCGCTGACCGAGGTCAATCCGGCGATGGCGACCTTTGCCCGCGAGCTGCGCTCGGAATCGGACGGCGACGTGCTCGGCTTCCTGCACGCGCTGATGGTGCAGATCAACGAGCACATGACGTTCGACGAAGACCCCACCAACAGCGGCACCGCCGCGGCGGAGGCCTTTGGGCTCAAGCGCGGCGTGTGCCAGGACTACGCCCATATCTTCATCGCCTGCGCGCGCTCCGGCGGCGTGCCGGCGCGGTTCGTCTCCGGGCATTTCCTGCGCTCCGACGGCATGGTCAACCAGCAGGCCGGCCACGCCTGGGCGGAAGCCTTCGTGCCTGATCTGGGCTGGGTCGGGTTCGATGCGGCCAACGCCGTCTGCACCACGGACGCGCACGCCCGCGTCGCCATCGGGCTCGACTATCTCGGCGCCGCCCCGGTGCGCGGCACCCGTTATGGCGGCGGCAACGAGACGCTGACGGTGGCCGTCAACGTCGAACAGGCCGGGCGCCCGGGGCAGTGGCAGAGCCAGTCGTAGGATTTGATCGCAGCCCTACCATCGTCATTGCGAGGAGCGTAGCGACGAAGCAATCCACGCTTGCTTTGTTGCGCCATGGATTGCTTCGCTTCGCTCGCAATGACGTGGATAGTGCGCGGCCACGATGCGCGATTGCACACCGGGGAATCTCGAGATCCCGGGTTCGCGCTAAGCGCGCCCTCAGATGCGCAATTGCGCATCGTAGATGACGGCCTTTCGGCCGTCACTTATCCAGCCACACATCCTCGAACCGCAGGTTGTTGTACTGGCTGTTGTCGTGCGGGCGAAAATTCTTCACGTAGGGCTGCCAGCAATTGCCGGCCGATGAGTGCAGGATGATCGGGCGTGCGGCGTCTTCGACCAGGATACGTTCGATGTCCCAGACCAGCCTGCTCCGCTTGTCCCGGTCGAGCTCGCGCGATTGCGCCGACAGCAGCCTGTCGACCTCGGCATTGCAGTACTGGGTGTAGTTGCGCTCCGAATTGCAGGAATAGTTCTCGACGATATTGCCGTCGGGATCGTCGACGCTGACGCCGGTGACGTTCAGTCCGATGGTGTAATCCTTCTTGGCGAGCCTGGCATACCATCGCGGCGTGTCGAGAATATCGAGTTCGCCGACGATGTAGATCTTCTTGAGCTGGTCGGCCACGATCACGGCCGGATCGCGGTACGTCGGCAGGTTCCGCGTCTGGATCTTGATCGGCAGCGGTTTGGCATCGCTGTAGCCGAGCTTCTGCATGATGGCCTGCGCCTCGGCGATGTTCTTGTCGGTGTCGGGACCATATCCCGTCAGCGACGCCACCATTTCCGGCGGCATGCCCCATTCGCCCTCGGGCTTCGCCAGCATGGCCCCGCCCAGCCGCGCATCCCCTTCCATCAGGATGGTGTTGAAGGCCTTGCGATCGAGCGCCAGCGACATGGCCTTTCGGATCTCCGGATTGTCGAACGGCGGATTGACGCGATTGACCAGCAAATTGATCTGGGTTCCCGTCGTGGTCATTTCGCAGATCGCCTTCGGCGCCTGCGCCTTGATGTCCTTCATCAGGGGAACGCTGATGTCGGAGGGAAAAGTGATGTCGTAATCGCCGGTCGCGAACGCCAGCATCCGCGTGGCGCGGCTGTCGATGGTCCGCACCGCGATCTCGTCGAGATAGGGGCGGCCTTTCTTGAAGTAGTCGGGGTTGCGCACCAGGCGGATCGAGTCGCCGCGCTTGAATTCGACGAATTTGAACGGGCCGGTGCCGATCGGCCTGGTCCGCATCACGGATTGCGGAACGTGGCACGGATACACCACCGAAAACGCGCTCGCGAGCAGCACCGGCAGGCTCGGTTGCGGCTCGCTGAGTTCGAAGGTCGCCTCATAGTCGCCGTTGACGCTGACGTCCTGCAGCTTGGAGTACCAGACCTTGCGCGGGTTGCGATGAAAATCCTTGGCATCGCCCTTGCCTATCAGCATCCGCCAGGTGCATTGCACGTCCCTGGCGGTGAACGGCTGGCCGTCATGCCATTTCACGCCCTGCCGCAGCTTGAACGTCAGTTTGGTGTTGGTCGGATCCCACGACCAGCTTTCGGCCAGATCCGGGATCACTGTCTCGAGGCTCTCGTGGACCTTGGCAGGATCGAACACGACGAGGTTGTTGAACACCGCCGCAAACGGCATCACCGAGGCGATGGTCGCTTCTTCCAGCAGCGAGGTGCTGGGCGGATTGTCGTTGTGATAGAGCCTGAGCGTGCCGCCGGCCTTTTGGGCGGCGACAGGGCTCGCGGCCAATATCGCAAAACCCAGCAGCGCAATGGATCTGGCTGATTGGCGGAGCCGCCGGCTGGCGCGCATGTTGGCCTCCCAAAATTCTTGTTCTTTTTGGAGGCGCCAGCGTGCCGGAGGCCGAGGGCTTAATCAATACTCGTGGTTCAGCCTGGCCACCAAACGCGGAGACACCAGGGCCCAGGCGCATATCAAGGCGCAGGCTCCGCCCGACGCCCAATGCGTCTTTTTACCCATTGGACGCATACCGCGCCACGGGGAATTGGGGTTGGATGCCCCCCTGAAATTGGCTACTAGTTTGGCGCCGAGAAACTCGGACGCGTTTGGGGACTGGGAATGACCTATTGTTGCGGAATTCTGGTTCGGGACGGCCTCGTCATGATCGCGGATACCCGCACCAATGCCGGGCTCGACAACGTCTCGACCTTTCGCAAGCTGCACATTTTCTCCAAGCCCGGCGAGCGCATCATGGCGATCGCCAGCGCCGGCAATCTCGCGATCAGCCAGTCGGTGCTGTCGACCCTGACCGAAGGGCTCGAAGACCCGCACACCGGCGAGATCGAAACCCTGATGAACGCGCCGACCATGTTCCAGGCAGCCCAGCGCATCGGCCGCGCCATCCGCAACGTGCACGCCACCGAAGGCGACGCGCTGAAATCGGAAGACGTTTCGTTCGACGTCTCGTTCCTGTTCGGCGGCCAGATCAAGGGCTCGCGGATGCGGCTGTTCATGGTCTACACCGCCGGCAATTTCATCGAATGCACCACCGACACGCCCTATTTGCAGATCGGCGAGCACAAATACGGCAAGCCGGTGCTCGATCGCGCGATGCATTACGACGTCGAGCTGTATGAGGCGCTGAAGACCAGCCTGATCTCGATGGATTCGACCATGCGCTCCAACCTCGGCGTCGGCCTTCCGATCGACGTATTGGTGGTGCGCGCGGATGCCTGCGAGGCCGATCTCAATCACCGCATCGAGGCCGGCGAACCCTATTTCCACGATCTGCGCTCGCGCTGGTCGGCGGCATTGCGCGCGGCGCATCAGAATATTCCAAGACCACCCTACAAATCCGAAACAGAAACAAAAAACTGAAGGCGAGGAAACCATGGCCGAGGCAGCAAACAAGATCGCAATCGTCACCGGTGCCGGCACCGGCGTCGGGCGCGCGGCATCGCTGGCGCTGATGAATGCGGGCTTCACGGTGGTGCTCGCCGGGCGCCGCCTGGAGATGCTGGAAGAGACCAAAAAGCTCGGCGACAATGTCGGCAAGAGCATCTGCGTGTCCGCCGACATGACCAATCCCGGCTCGATCGCGGCGCTGTTCGCCAAGGTGATGGACACCTATGGCCGGCTCGACGTTCTCTTCAACAATGCCGGCATGGGCGCGCCGCCGGTGAACTTTGAGGATCTCAGCCTCGAACAGTGGCAGGCCGTGGTGAACACCAATCTCACCGGCCCGTTCCTGTGCACCCAGCACGCCTTCCGCATCATGAAGGACCAGACCCCGCGCGGCGGCCGCATCATCAACAACGGCTCGATCTCGGCGCACGCGCCGCGGCCGTTCTCCGCGGCCTATACCTCGACCAAGCACGCCATCACTGGTCTCACCAAGGCCAGTAACCTCGACGGCCGCATGTACGACATCGCGGTCGGCCAGGTCGATATCGGCAATGCCGCAACGCCGATGACCGACCGCATGGTTGCCGGCCCCGGCGTGATGCAGCCGGATGGCACGATGAAACAAGAGCCGCGCATGGATGCGAAAGCCGTCGGCGACGCCGTCGCCTATATGGCCGGCCTGCCGCTCGACGCCAACGTGCTGTTCATGACGGTCATGGCGAGCAAGATGCCGTTCGTCGGACGGGGCTGATAGCGCCGAAAAGACCCTCATGGTGAGGAGGCGCTTCTTAGCGCCGTCTCGAACCATGCGGCCCCGATGTGGCCCATCCTTCGAGACGCCGCGCAAGCGCGGCTCCTCAGGATGAGGCGAGTAGGTGGATGCCGCCTCCCCCTACTCCAGCTTCTCCACATCCCGCAGCGCCGGAAACAACTTCATCCACAACAGCGCGATGGCGATGGTGCCGACGCCGCCGAGCACGGCGGCCGGCATCGCGCCGAACAGCGCTGCGGTCACGCCGCTCTCGAACTGGCCGAGCTGGTTGGAAGCGTTGATGAACAGGAAATTCACCGCACCGACGCGGCCGCGCATCTCGTCGGGCGTCGCCAGCTGCACCAGCGAAAACCGGATCACCACGCTGATGGTATCGGCAGCACCGAGGATCGCCAGCACCAGCACCGACAGCCACATCCAGTGCGACAGCGCGAACACGACGGTCGCCGCGCCGAACACGATCACGGCCTGAAACATGCGCATGCCGACGCGGCGGTGGATGGTGTGGCGCGCGAGGAACGCGGTCATCAGCAAGGCGCCGACCGCGGGTGCTGCGCGCAGGATGCCGAGGCCGAGCGGCCCGGCCTCAAGGATATCCCGCGCATAGATCGGCAACAGCGCGGTGGCGCCGCCGAGCAGCACCGCGAACAGATCGAGCGAGATCGTTCCCAGGATCGCAGGATTGTTGCGAACGAACCTGACGCCGGCGAACAGATCGCCCGGCGTCGCCGCATCCCCGACCGCGGCCGGTTGCAGCAGGCGAATGCCGCCGGTCAGGATCGCTCCGAACAGCCAGAACAGCACCATGATGCCATAGGGCATGCTGGGCATCACGGCATAAGCGAGACCGCCGAGCGCCGGCCCGGTGATGGTGGCGACTTGCGTAGCACCGCTCGAGATCGCGGTCGCACGTTGCAGCGAACCCGGCGGCGTGATCAGCGGCAGCAGCGCCGATGTCGTCGGGCTCTCGAACGCCCCCGCCGTTCCCAGCACGAACGTCGCGATGAAAATATGCGTCACCGTCAGCCAGCCCGAATAGGCGCCCCAGGCGAGAAACAACGCCGTCAGCGCTTCGGCAAACTGGCAAAGCTGCACGACGCGCTTGCGCTCGTAACGATCGGCGGCATGGCCGGCGACGAACAGCAACAACGCGGTGGGCAGAAACTGAACCAGCCCGACCATGCCGAGGTCGAACGCGCTGCCGGTCAGGTCATAGATCTGCCAGCCGATCGCCACCGCGCCGATCTGGCTGGAGAACCGCGACAGGCTGCGCGACAGCAGAAACAGCAGCAAGGATCGATGCTTGAGCAGAGCGCCGGCGCCCGCGGGCATGATGGAAGACATGGCTCGACCGGTCCTGCGTTCAAAGCGTGAGCCGTGCGGCCCCGCTTCCGTCTTGTTTATGACGCCGTGACCGACCATCGCCCCGTTGTCAATGGCCGCGCCGGCAGACGGGCCCGGCATTGCGCTTTGAACTCCGCCGCTGCCATAATCGCTGAAAGCGGGGCTTGGGGATCATGCTGCAATTGCAATCGGCGTTCGGCGTTCTGGCGCTATTGGCCATCGCCTGGGGGCTCGGCGAAAACCGCCGCGCGGTCTCAATCCGGCAGATGGCCATCGGGCTTGCGGTCACGCTGGTGACCGCGCTGGTCCTGATCAAGCTGCCGCTGGTGGCAAAAGCGTTCGGCGCCATCAACGACGCCGTCAATACGATCTCGGCGGCTTCCCGCGCCGGCGCCTCGTTCGTGTTCGGCTATCTCGGCGGCGGCGCCCTGCCCTTCGATCTCAAGTCGCCGGGCGCGGATTTCATCCTGGCGTTTCAGGCGCTGCCGATCATCCTTGTCATGAGCGTGCTGACGACGCTGTTGTTTTACTGGCGCGTGCTGCCGCCGATCGTGCGCGGCATGGCGTGGCTCTTGGAGCGCACGCTCGGCGTCGGCGGTGCAGTGGGGCTGTCGACCGCCGCCAATATCTTTCTCGGCATGGTCGAGGCGCCGCTGTTCATCCGCCCTTATCTGGCGCAACTGACCCGCAGCGAGCTCTTTTTGGTGATGACCGGCGGCATGGCCGGAATCGCCGGCACCGTGCTGGTGCTCTACGCCACGCTGCTGGCGCCGCTGATCCCCGACGCCGCCGCGCATTTCGTCATCGCCTCCGTGCTCGGCGCGCCGGCGGCAATCCTGATCAGCCTGATCATGGTGCCGGAGACGTCGGACCAGCGCACCGGCGGCGCGTCCCAAGTGCCCGGGTTGGCCGACGCCGATCCCGGTCAGGTCGCTTCCAGCACGATGGACGCGATCGTCAAGGGCACCGCGTCCGGGCTGGAGCTGCTGCTCAATATCATCGCCATGCTGCTGGTGCTGGTGGCGCTGGTCTATCTCGCCAACGCGATCCTCGGGCTGTTGCCCGAGATCGCCGGCGCCAAAATCTCGCTGCAACGGCTGCTCGGTTATGTGATGGCGCCGGTATGCTGGCTGATAGGCCTGCCATGGCCGCAGGCGATCACGGCGGGAAGCCTGATGGGCACAAAAACCGTGCTGAACGAGTTGATCGCCTATGTCGATCTGTCAAAGCTCGGCACGGATGCGCTCGATCCGCGTTCGCGGCTGATCATGCTTTATGCGATGTGCGGTTTTGCCAATTTCGGCAGCCTCGGTATCATGATCGGCGGCCTCGGCACCATGGCCCCGACCCGCCGCGACGAAATCAATGCGCTGGGATTGAAGTCGATCGTCTCGGGCACGCTGACGACGTGCCTGATGGGCGCGATCGTGGGGGTGTTGACGTAACGGCCCCGCTGTCATTCCGGGATGGTCCGAAGGACCAGACCCGGAATCTCGAGGTTCCGGGTTCGACGCTTCGCGTCGCCCCGGAACGACAACGTGTTACGACGCCAATTCCACCGTCTTGAACTCCGCCGGCAAAATCACTTCCAGCAATTCGACGTCATCGGAATAATCCATGATCAGATGCTTGATGCGCGGCGGCTGGGTCCAGGCGCTGCCCTCTTTCATCAGCGTCTCGCCCTGGCCTTCCATGTAGGTCTTCACCCAGCCCTTGAGCACATAGACCATCTGGAATTCGACGTCGTGGTAATGCAGCTTTGAGACCTCCGCCGGATTGCATGGCCCGATCAACCGGATCACATGCGCCTGCGCCAGGCCGTGGGTCGCATCGGCAATGCCGAGATCGCGGTACTTTGCGTAGGTGCGAAGGCCGTCGGCCTTAAAATCCTCTTCACGATGATGGCTGATGGCGATGCGCTGCTTCGGCCGCGCCTTCGCTGCAGTCTTCGATACTGTCTTGGGTTTGGCCGCGGAAACGCGGCCCTTCGATTTGATAGTCTTGCGGGATGAGGGTTTGGCGGCGCCTCTGAGGCCTGCCCATTTCTTCTTCACCGCGGTTTTGGCTGCGGCTCTTGATGTTGCCTTTTGCTTGGCCATTTTTGTGTCCTCCCTTTTCGTTCGGTGGGAGAAGGCTAGCACAAAACGAATTTCGTAGGGTGGGCTACGCGAAGCGAGTCCACCAGAGGTGTTTCAACAAATTCCCAGTGTCGTGGTGGGCACGGCGCAAGAGCGCCTTTGCCCACCCTAGGATCTTGGCTCAATGCAGCCTGAACACGCCGTCGACGGCGCGCAGCTCGGCGGGCTTGATCAGCTTGGAATGCGCGACCGTGACCGAGAACAAGGGGCCGTCGAGCTTTTCCTGCCAGAAGGCCAGAAAGTCCTTCAACGCCGGGAATTTCGGAAACAGGTCGTAGTTCTGCCAGACATAGGTCTGCAGCAGCGAGGGATGATCCGGCATCCGATAGAGAATTTGCGCCGTCGTCAGCCCGTAACCCAGCACCTGTTTCCGGAAATCGTCGGAAACAACTCCAACCTGCGACACCATGCCAACCTCCATTGCTGGAGCGCATTTCACGTGGTGGCCGCACCGAGCCACCCCGGCGGAGATGCGCTCACATGAGAGAAATGTGACGCACGATACCCATCCATCACAAGCCTAAATGTTTAACGATCTGTTGAAAAAGGTCGCGTTAGCAGCAGCTTACCGCACGTGCTAATACGAGGTTTGGCAGGTTCCCCGCCGAATTAATCATGATGAACGAAATTGGCAGGCGTCATATTTGAGTGCCAATTTTTCTGCTAGAAGCCCTTGTCCCCCGAACAAGTCTGGCCTATGTCCTGCCCAGCCGTGCTGGCACTCGCTGGCCCGGACTGCCAAATTTTCAGAATCTGACAACATCTTCAGAAACTTAGGAGGACTGCATGAAATTCCGTCCGCTTCACGACCGCGTCGTGGTCAAGCGCATCGACGCCGAAGAGAAGACCGCAGGCGGCATCATCATTCCCGACAGTGCCAAGGAAAAGCCGTCGCAGGGCGAAATCGTCGCCGTCGGCCCCGGTGGCCGTGACGAAGCCGGCAAGCTGATCCCGATCGACCTCAAGGTCGGCGACCGCGTCCTGTTCGGCAAGTGGTCGGGCACCGAGGTCAAGATCGACAGCCAGGAGCTGCTGATCATGAAGGAAAGCGACATCATGGGCGTCCTCACCGACGTTCCCGCCTCCAAGAAGAAGGCCGCCTAAGCTTTTCGCCGCACCGCTCACCCTGGGGAGCGCCTGCGTGGCGCCTCCCCAATAGGGTGAGAGACAGACAACAACTCAGGGAAATCAAATATGTCAGCTAAAGAAGTCAAATTCGGCGTGGATGCCCGCGACCGCATGCTGCGCGGCGTCGACATCCTCGCCAACGCCGTCAAGGTGACGCTCGGTCCCAAGGGCCGCAACGTCGTGCTCGACAAGTCGTTCGGCGCTCCCCGCATCACCAAGGACGGCGTCACCGTCGCCAAGGAGATCGAGCTCGAGGACAAGTTCGAGAACATGGGCGCGCAGATGGTGCGCGAAGTCGCTTCCAAGTCCGCAGATGCTGCCGGCGACGGCACCACCACCGCGACCGTTCTGGCGGCTGCGATCGTCCGTGAAGGCGCCAAGTCGGTTGCCGCCGGCATGAACCCGATGGACCTGAAGCGCGGTATCGACCTGGCGGTGGAAGCCGTGGTCGCCGACCTCGTCAAGAACTCCAAGAAGGTCACCTCGAACGAGGAAATCGCCCAGGTCGGCACCATCTCCGCCAACGGCGACGCCGAAATCGGCAAGTTCCTCGCCGATGCCATGAAGAAGGTCGGCAACGAGGGCGTCATCACGGTTGAAGAAGCCAAGTCGCTCGAGACCGAACTCGACGTCGTCGAAGGCATGCAGTTCGACCGCGGCTACATCTCGCCCTACTTCGTCACCAACGCCGACAAGATGCGCGTTGAAATGGACGATGCCTACATCCTGATCAACGAGAAGAAGCTCTCCTCGCTGAACGAGCTGCTGCCGCTGCTCGAAGCCGTGGTGCAGACCGGCAAGCCGCTGGTGATCGTCGCGGAAGACGTCGAAGGCGAGGCCTTGGCCACGCTCGTTGTGAACCGTCTCCGCGGTGGTCTGAAGGTTGCCGCCGTCAAGGCGCCGGGCTTCGGCGATCGCCGCAAGGCCATGCTGCAGGACATCGCGGTGCTGACCGGTGGTCAGGCGATCTCGGAAGATCTCGGCATCAAGCTCGAGAACGTCACGCTCGCCATGCTCGGTCGCGCCAAGAAGGTGATGATCGACAAGGAGAACACCACCATCGTCAACGGCGCCGGCAAGAAGGCCGACATCGAAGCCCGCGTTCAGCAGATCAAGGCGCAGATCGAGGAAACCACCTCGGACTACGACCGTGAGAAGCTGCAGGAGCGTCTGGCCAAGCTCGCTGGCGGCGTCGCGGTGATCCGCGTCGGCGGCGCGACCGAAGTCGAAGTCAAGGAGCGCAAGGATCGCGTTGATGACGCGATGCATGCGACCCGTGCGGCGGTTGAAGAAGGCATCGTGCCGGGTGGCGGCGTCGCCCTGCTGCGTGCTTCCGAGCAGCTGAAGAAGATCCGGACCCAGAACGACGACCAGAAGACCGGCGTCGAGATCGTCCGCAAGGCGCTTTCCTGGCCGGCTCGCCAGATCGCGATCAACGCAGGCGAGGACGGCTCCGTCATCGTCGGCAAGATCCTCGAGAAGGACCAGTACGCTTACGGCTTCGACTCGCAGACCGGCGAATACGGCAACCTGGTCACCAAGGGCATCATCGACCCGACCAAGGTGGTTCGTGCGGCGATCCAGAACGCAGCTTCGGTTGCGGCTCTCCTGATCACCACCGAAGCCATGATCGCCGAACTGCCGAAGAAGTCCGGCGCTGGCGGCGGCGGTATGCCCCCGGGCGGTGGCATGGGCGGCATGGATTTCTGATCCAGCCCTCCGGCGGTTACAAGAATGCAAAACCCCGGCAGCGATGCCGGGGTTTTTGTTTGGGCAGACGACGCGAATGGCCGCCCGCAACGCAGTTAACGCCGAAGTCTCTTTCGCAACGCTACGGTGAAGAGGAGGCTTTGTGCTCCCTTGGATATCCCTGTTATGCACAGGACCTCCGTAAATATACGTTTGTTTGTATTGACAATTTCAAAAAAAATTTGGCCCGAGAGTCGCAAACCGAACCGACAGTCCCGTTTCTCCTGACGCAAAGTAGTGTCGGGGCTAATCAAAGCTCATCCAGAAACTGATCCAACACGGAGCGTGAGCTTTCGTGACGCAAGCGAGCGTCGCGGGGAATGCTTTCGCTTGAGAAGAGGAATGGTGCCGTGAGTGAAAGCGAAATGAAGGTCACGCTGAACGGAACGAATGTTTTCGGGACGCCGATGTTGGACTTCTCGAAGATCGCCTTGCCTGGCCTGAGCGGCGAGCTTGCCGAGCAGAGTTTGGCCCGCGCACGGGAAGGCTGCGAGACGATCAAGGCCGCGTCAGAGAAGATGACGGAAGCGCTGCGCGAGACCTTTTCGAGCAATGCCCGAAGCGCGACCGACTACGGGCTCAAGGTGTTCGAAATCTCGAACGCCAATACCGCATCTGCGCTCGATTTCTTCGTCCATCTCATCGGCAGCAGGTCAGCTACCGATGTCTTTGCCTTGTCCGCGGCGCAAACGCGCAAGGCATTCGACACCGCATCGGACCAGAACAAGGAATTGTTGGCGCTTGCCCAGAAGCTTGCGACGGAAACGGGCGAGCCGATCAGGAAGCACTTCACCAAGGTTCTCCACCAAGTCGGCTAAAAAAGCCCGCTCAATTCACGTCCAGGATTCGTTTGAGGAGGGATCCGGCCGGTTGGAACAAGCCCAGCAGCGAGCATGCAGCCCCCACTGGCCGATGCTCGATCAGACAAGGTGCGCGATGCCCCCCAAGTAACCGCACCGACAAGAGGCGCACTCCAACCGGCCGGTACTTTTCTGCAAGAAACACTGAAGACCAATTTCGAGGGAGGACTACATGGGAATGGTCATGGTCAAATGTCCGCAAACCGGACACGCGATTCCTACCGGCATCCAGACTGACCGCGAGAGCTTTGGGCGCCGCGCGGTGTTTTTCTCGCGCACCCGATGCCCGATCTGCCGCATCGATCACGCGTGGTTTGCGCGGGAAGCCTGGGTCGACGAGCCGAGCATCCGGGTACGGCGTCGCAGCGCGGGCTCCCCGGCGTAATCATCGACACAGATCAAGTGACGATCGCGATGGAGGGACACCATGGCGCGCATGCAAATCTCGGCTGAAACATCCACCTGGTTGCTGCAGGCCAAGGACTTTCTTGACGAAGCACGACGGCTGAAGCCGGGCCCCGAGCGCAACGAGCTGCGCCAGACGGCGAAGGTGCTGCGCGAGCTTGCCAAACTCGAGGCGGCATCCGTTGGCGGCAGAGAACCTGGCTTGGCGGAGGATCGCTCTTGATGGGGCCTTCCGGGAACGCCGCGCCGCAAGGTTAAGCGGTCGCGCGGAAACGCACCTACATGGCATCGCCCGATTCAGGGATGCGCCCATTTTCGGGCAGAACCGCCGCGCGAGATCGGGTCGTATTCGCCGGGAAGATCTCCTCGACTTCGAGACGCATGGCGCTGTGGCATTCGCACGCTGTCGCTTCGAGCCGCGCTCGGTCGATCTCGAAGAGGCCTCGTCGATCGGACCTGATCGCCCCGCGCGCTCGGAGATTGCGCATCAAGAGCGTTACCGTCGTTCGTCGCACACCGAGTATTTGCGCCAGCGTCTGCTGGGTGAGCGGGAGAACATCGTCGTCGATGCGGTCGCGAAGCTGGAGCAGCCAGCGAGCCATACGGGCTTCGACCGGGTGCAGCGCATTGCAGGCCGCGCCGAGCTGGAACTGCATAAGCATCGACCTGATGTGAATCTGGACCGCATGCCGAATCGCGGGACTTCGGCTGAAGGCGGCGTGAAATCGCGATGCAGGGATCCGAGTGGCCGTGCCCGCCGCACGAACGACCGCGGTAATGGCCGAAGGTGACGGCCCCAGCACCGAAAGCGTGCCCACTGCCCCCTCACGCCCAATTGCCGCGGTGGCTACCGTGCGTCCATCCGCCATGTCGATCATCAGCAAGATGGCGCCGCTATGAGGGAAGAAGACGTAATCGATATCGTCGCCCGCCTGCGAAAGGACCCCGTCCTGATCGAGCGAGATCGTCTCAAGCTCGGGCCCCAGCAGATCGAGGTCCGATGCCGGCAATGCTCCTAGAAGGCGATTACCCATTCCGCCGCGAGGCGTCACTGCGGGGGACCCGCGGTGAGGCCGCGGCCTTCTCCATTTGCGGTGTCGCCGATCGGCGACATTAAACCAGGTTTAAATCTGCTTTCGCTATGCGCGCTCACTCAAATACGCCCTCGCTCTAACAATAAACTCCAAACGCGGCCGCGCGGCGGACTGTCTGCTCGCAGCAGCATGAGAAGTTAGAGGCAAATGAGCCGCTGGACGCAACTATAAAATACGCATGCGTGACAAAAATACGCATGGGTAACACCGTAAGAGTGCGGGAAACCGCAGTTCCAATTCCGGCACACGGCAAAGCTGCTCTCGACCGACGAGCCTGTTCCGCTCTCAAGACTGCGGCCGTCGCTTCTCCGCAATGAGCGGCTGCCATGGGCCAGAAGACCCGCGTCGAGATTCTGCGCAAGGCGCTCCGCGCCGTCCCGCCAGCTCGCGCTCAACGCCGGTGAAGACGGCTCCATCATCGTCGGCAAGATGATCGAGAAGGACCGACCCGTACAACTACGGGTTCGACTCGCCGGCCGGCGAATACGGCAATTGGTCTCCAAGGGCATCATCGAGCCGACCAAGATGGTCCGTGCGGCGATCCAGAACGCACAGCTACAAGAAGATCGGGCCGAGCACCGCGGCCTGACGATTGCTTTGCAAGTTTTCAGCCAACCAGCGCGCGTCCACCCTGCTCGTATCGCCCCTTCGTAATCTCGAAAATGTAGTACGGCCTGTCTCCCGACAACTCGCGCGTGAACAGTCCCTCTCGCCTGACGCCGCCGATCTTGGTCATCGCGCCCTGCGAGCGCCAGTTGTGGTCGCCGACCCAGAACACCACGGTATCGACGAAGGTGAAGGCGTGATCGAGCATCAGGCGCTTCACTTCGCGATTGGCGCGGCCGCCCCAGTGGCTGCGCACGATGAAGGTCCAGCCGATCTCGATCTCGCTGCGCGCGGGCTCATAACCATAATACCGGCTCGAGCCGATCAGCCGGCCGGTCGATTGATCGACGAACACAAAACCCATTTTCGACTCGATCGCGCCGTCGAAGAACTTCCTGAACCCGGGCTCGGTGTAGCGATCGTGGACCGGATGCACCTTCCAGATCTCCGGGTCGGAGCCGGCGGCGAACAGCTCCGGCCAATCATCCGCGGCGATCGGCCTGACGATGATGGTGGGGCCGGTCAGCGTTGGCTGAAAATCAGGCTCGGACATATCTTGCGTAACCATGAAGCTCGGGCGTTCAACGAATGAACGTGCCTATCCGCTCGGAACGAGCGCCTGGCGCGACCGGGTCTGACCCAGACGCGCGAGAGTAGAAGATCAGCCCGGCGCGGCCGACGACATTTTCCAGCGGGATATAGCCCGCCGCCGAAAGCACCCGGCTATCGGTCGAATTGTCGCGGTTGTCGCCCATCACGAAGAAATGGCCTGCCGGCACCGTGTAGACATTGGTGTTGTCGTAATAGCCGTTTTTGACGCAGTCCAGCGTCTCATAACTGACGCCGCTCGGCAGGGTCTCGCGCCAGCGTTTTATCCTGGCGCCGTCGTTCGATCCGCAGGAATCTCCGCCTGCAAAATCCGCCAACGGCTCGTGCGCCACCGCGGTGCTGTTGATGTAAAGCTGCCCTTCCTTCATCTGGATGCGGTCGCCGGGCAATCCCACCACGCGCTTGATGTAGTCGACCGAGTCGTCTTTCGGCAGACGGAATATGACAACGTCGCCGCGCGCCGGTTCTGACCCGAAGATGCGTCCGGAAAACAGCCGTGGCGAAAACGGAAGCGAATAATGGGTGTAGCCATAGGCATATTTCGAGACAAAGAAATAATCGCCGTACAGAACCGTCGGCGTCATCGAATTGCTTGGCATGTTGAAGGGTTGAAACAGGAAGGTCCGAAACAGGATCGGGGAAAATACCAACGACAGCAAAATCACGGCCACGACGACAAGCGTTACCTTGATCCATCGCGACGGCCGGCTTGCTTCTTCAATTGTTGTCATGAATTTCCTCGGGGTGTTTCGATCAAAATAGCGAAGCTGATATGAAGCGCAACTCCACATTGTCGTCTTCGCCTTCATTTAGTACAGGCGAGAGCCGGTCGCTCCGGGAGCCGGGCATGACGAAGCTCACGTTCGGGCCCGAGCATCATGCTGGTGCCAACAGCTACAGATTCGAAACCTCCTGGAAGCAGTCGCGCACCCAGTCGATCACCGCACGCGCTGCGGGGTCGCGCTTGAGATGGTTCTGCACCAGCAGCCAGACGTCGCGGCGCTGCGGCAGCAAGGTTGCGCGCAGGCGGCGATCGGCCAGCAACTCCTGGCAGGAATATTCGGGCAGGATGCCGACGGCCTGATGGGACCCGATCATTCTTCGGATCACCCGCACATTGTCGCTGATGCAGCGGGCGCGCTGATGCAACCCCCGCGCTTTGAGATATTGCGACTCCGGAATGGCGCCGAGCTCGTCGGAATAGCCGCAGACCACCGGGTCGACATCGGCTTCGGTCGCGGGCTCGATCAGATAGAGCCGGACTTCCGCCAGTTTTGAAATCGTGAAATCGCCCTTGTCGGGCTTGCGCAGGCGAATGGCGAGATCGGCTTCCCAGCGCGAGAATTTGACGTTCTCGCTGGAGGTCAGCAGTTGAACGCTCAGCCCCGGATTCCCTGCCAGAAAATCGCCGGCGCGCGGAGACAGCAACTCTTCCGCGACCGCATTGGTGGAGGCAATCCGGAAGCGCCCGGTGAGGCCCGGCAGGCTTTCACCGACCTTGTTGATCTCGGCAACTTGACCCGCCATCGCCTGGACATGCGCCAAAACCGTCTCGCATTGCCGGGTCGGCTTGCGCAGCCCGTCGACGGCCTCGAACAATCGAAGGCCCAACGCGCGCTCGATCCGCGCCAGCCGCCGCCCGACCGTCGTCTCGTCGATGCGCAGCCGCGCGCTGGCGCCGGCATAGGTGCCTTCGTCCCGGACCGCGGCAACGATGCGCAGATCGTCCCAGTTCATGCCCGTAACCTATCACGAGGCCCTTTCCGCCTGCAATAACGCAGCCACGGGCTGCGATATTCCTGCGTGAAAGCAGGCCACCCCCGGCGCACTATCGGAGGCGCGACGTCTCCGATTGAAATATCCTTAAAACCATGATTGCCACGAAAACCCTGCTCCAGCTTGCCGGCGCCGACCTCAGCCTTCCCAGGCTCGGCGATTCCTGCCTCGTGCTGATCGACCTGCAGAACGAATATCGCGCAGGCCCGATCGCCCTGCCCGATGCCGATGCCGCGATCGCGAACGCCGGAAAATTGCTGGCGCGGGCGCGGAGCAGCGGCGCTGCGGTGTTTCATGTCGCGCACCGCGGACGGCCCGGCGGCCTGTTCGATCGCACCGCGGAACGCGGCGCCATCGTCGCCGCACTGGCTCCGCGCGCCGACGAGCCGGTGATCGAGAAGGAATTGCCCAACGCCTTCGCCGGCACCGATCTGCAGGCGCGCCTCGCCGCGACCGGACGCAAGAACATCATCCTCGCCGGGCTGATGACGCATATGTGCGTCAGCTCCACCGCGCGTGCCGCGCTCGATCTCGGCTTCCGCACCACGGTTGACGCCGATAGCTGCGCCACCCGCGACCTTCCCGACGGGCGCGGCGGGACGATATCGGCCGCAACGATTCACGAGGTCGCGCTTGCCGAACTGTCCGACCGCTTTGCCATCATCGCGCGCGGCGCCGGCGCGCTGGTCTGACCGCACAAGACAGGGAGATCACCCATGCTGCAGCTCTATTTCTACCCGATGGCCTGTTCGCTCGCGAGCCGGATCGCGCTGATGGAGGCCGGGATCGAGCCGCGCTATCATCTGGTGAATATCTGGAACAAGACAATTCCGGTGGATGACCGCGACTTCCGGGCGGTCTCGCCGAAGGGCGCCGTCCCGGTGCTGGTGCTTGAGAACGGCGAACGGCTGACCGAGAACGCCGCCGTGCTGCAATACATCGCCGACATCAAACCGGACCTCGGACTGGCGCCGCCGCCCGGCGATCCCGACCGCTATCGCCTGCAGGAATGGCTCAGCTTCGTCGGCACCGAGATCCACAAGGCCTTTCTGTTTCCAACCTTCTGGTACAAGGACGACGCGGCAAAAGCGAGCGCGCGCGAACGCATCGGCAACAACGTCTCGGTCGCCGCCGAACATCTTGAAGGCAGGCAATATCTGGTCGGCGAGCGCTTCACCGTAGCGGACGCGTATTTCGGCTGGGCGCTGCTATTGCTCGGGCGTGGAGGTGTCGACGTGGCGCAGTGGCCGTCGCTGGTCGCCTATCTCGAACGCTTCCAGGCGCGGCCGCAGGTCAAGGCGGCTATCGGCATCGAGATGCAGTTGCGCAAGACCGCGGCGGTTTGATCGCTCGCGCGGGCTCACTCCACCCGCGCCAGCACGGCGAGACGCTTGATGCCCTGGTTACGATAGGCATTGAGGAAGGCGTAATAGTCCTTGAAGGAAACGCAGCCGTTGGAATCGCCGTTGGGCCCGAGCATGTAGGTATGCGCCAGCAGGCCGCTGCGTCCAAAAATCTTGTCTTCGCCGCCGATCGGATTCAGCCGCAAGGCCGGCACGCCGTGGAACAGCGCCTCGCGCGGCGTCAGCTCGTAGATATGCGGCGGCGTCACGCCTCGCATCCTGATGCGCGAGGAACGAGGATCGTCGAGCATGGAGCCGAGGCCGGAATGCGCTTCAAGCTTGGAGCCGTCGGGCAAATAGACCATGTGCGCGGAGACGTCATATACCGCGGTCTGCCGGTCATAGGGCGGCGATCCGCCGAGCATCGGGTTCTGGTTGACGGTGGAAGGAATGCTGCCGGTGACGCTGGCGTCGGCGGAAGCGTAGGACAGCAGCGATCCGTGCGACGGCTGTTTGCCCCACAGTTTTTCGACGATGGTTTGCTTCTCGTTGGAAGCAATCGACATCACGGCCGCCTTGGCGCGTTGCGCCATGTCGCGGACCGTGTCGCCCGGCGTTTTTGCAGCGGTCTTTACTTCTGCGGGCTTGGCTTCCGCGGATTTTGCCTCGGCAGCCCGCGGCGTCGTCGGCGCCGGAACATTGAGTGCAACCTGGGTCGACGCGGCGGCGGGCGCCATTTCCTTTGGCTTCGGCGCTTCCGCTAATTTGGTTGCGGCCGCAGGTTTCGGCGATTCGGCGACTTTCGATGCCTTTACCGGCTCGGACACCTCGGCGAGTGCCGGCGCGTCAGTTGGCGGCGCGACCTCTGCAACCTTCGAGGCTTCGCTTTGCGGCGCCGCGGCTGCAAACCTTTCGTTAAACATAATCGAAGGTTGCACGGTCTCGGGCTTCGACAAGACAGGCGCGGGCGCCGCAACGGACGCGAACACTTCATTGAAGGCCGGCGTCGCGGGACGCGCCGCAACTGCGACCGGCCGCTTGATGACGGGTGGGTCGAACGCCGCGTTGTTCACCAACGGATAGATGCTGGCGCCGAATACATTGGTATAAACGGTCCAGGCGCAGCCCAGCACGAGGCCTGCGATGGCAGCGCTGCCGAAGAAGTGTCGCGGGAAGATCTTGCGGGAAGATTGCTTGCGGGTGTGGGCCGCAAGGCCAAACGCACCGGTACTCGTACTCATTCGCCCTGCGTCCAGAACAGTTCCACTTGGTCCCTCTTTGATGCCACGGCCGAAAGGTTCCGCCGCAGCATCTCGCAGAGGCGCGGAGCGTCATTAAGGCGAGTTTTAGTTAAATGCGGATTAAACGCCGGCCAATCTGAGGCATGCCAAAATGATTGCGGTGCATGCACAAAATCACCCCGTATTCATGCGGGGGTTCCACAGCAATTGTGTCCGCGGTCAATGAATTCCGCGAACGCTCCCTACTCCAGTTCCGGCGGCGGCGAGCGGTCGAACACTTCGCCCTTCGGTCCCTCCAGCACATCGAGCGCGTAGGTTTCGATGGTGAGCGGGCCGCGCTTGCGCGGGACCTCGGCGACCTTCTCGACGCGGGCAAACATGTCCTTCAGGGGATCGCCGGGCCAGACCTCGTGGACGTAGAGCAATTTGCCGGCAAGCTGCTTTGCGTCAGGCTCGGGCATATTGACCCAGCGGATGCGCTGGCTCTGCTGCGCAACGCAGGTGCCCTTCGGCAGATAGAAGGCGAGCCAGCCGGTGGTGCCGTAATCCGGCGCGAATACGCAGGAAGCACCGGTGCGCGCCCGCACCGCTTCGATCTCGCGCGCCAGGTCGCGCCAGCCGACGCCGACGCTGCGCACCGTGGCGTCGCGGCGATAGGCCGTGAGCGCGCCGGTGTTGGCCTGCACGATCAACAGCGCAAACATCACGATGCCGGTCGGCGCCGCCCAGCGCAGGCAGAAGTCGACCATGCGCTGCTCGCCCACGTTCCATTGCGTCAGATTGGCGGCGACTGCGGCTGCGATCGCAAACGCCGGATAGACCGGCGCGAACCAGTTCGCCTCGACGCGGGCGTGCAGCGAATGCCAGACGAAATAGGCGACGATGGTCCAGAACGTCGTGTTGATCAGCGCGCGTGCCCCCAGCGCCCCGGCGCCGCGCTTGAACAGCGCGTAAAGCCCCATCGCGCCCAGGATCCACACCAGCGGTGTCGCAAATGCGATCTGCGTCGGAATCAATTCGGCGATGAAGGCCGGCCTGAAATCCTCGATCCGCGCGCGGCCCATCTGCTTGATGAAGGAAACCCAGCCGTGATCGGCGTTCCACAGGATGACCGGCGCGAACATCAAGAGCGCGACGAGGCCGCCGAGATAAAGCCATGGCGAGATCAGCCAGCACCGCAATTTTGGAACGGCGACCAGCCAGATCAGGATCGCCGGTCCAAAAAACAGCGCGGTGTATTTCGACAGCAGCGCCGCTCCCGTGGCGATCCCGACCGCAAGCCACCAGGCGCCGCGTCCGGTCTGCAGCACCTTGGCCAGCGCAAACAGCACAAAGCTCGACGCCACCAGCAACGGTGCATCCGGGGTGACGATCATGGTGCCGACCGCCGCCATCAGCGTGACGTTGAGGAGGATCGCCGCGGTCGACGCCAGGCGGCGGCCGCCGAACAGGGTCGCGGCGGTCTGATAGACCGCCCAGCTCATCGGCAGCGCGAGCAGGATCGAGACCAGCCGCACGCCGAGTTCGGTGTCGCCGGCAATCAGCGTGCCGAACCGGATCACCAGAGCTACCATCGGCGGATGATCGTAATAACCGCCGGCCAGACTCTTCGACCACATCCAGTAATAGGCTTCGTCGAAGGTGAGCGGCGTGTAGGCGGCGGCAACCAGGCGCAGCACGACCAGCGCCAGGATCGTCAGAACCGTGTTGAGGACAAGTCGCGCCTCGTTCGGGTTCATTTTGGTCTATTGTTTCGACGCGTTTTCTTCACGCGAACCGGGCATCCACCTCGCTTGAAAACGCTATTCTTCATCGCTTGCGCCAGACGAACAGTCCGGACATCGCGTAGTTCCAGACCACGCCCATCAGCGCGCCGGCGGCGCCCGCGAGCCACCAGATCGGCTGCTGGTCGTAGACCGAGAACGCGACGCCAACATTGGCGAACAGGCCGACGCTGCAGACGAGATAGAACAGCAGCAAGCCGCGCAGGATCGCAAAACCCTTCAGCCGCTGGTCGCGATAGGTGAGAAAATTGTTCAGGATGAAATTGCTGGTCATGGCGACAAACGCGCCGGCGGCCTGCGCTTCCGCAAACACCACGTCGAAGACTTCATGCGCGACGAACAGCGTCAACAGATGCACGATCAGGCCGATCGAGCCGACCATGGCAAACAACAGGAAGCGCAGCGACACCACGTCACGGGTCTTCTTCGCCAGCACCAGCCCGAGGAAATCCAGCGCCACCATGGAGTCGAGCTTGCTCTCGCCGTGCTGGCGCGCGCCGAAGGTAAAGGGAACCTCGATGGTGCGCAATTGGCCATGCGCGGTGGCGATGATGTCGAGCAGGATCTTGAAGCCCTGGGTGGAGAGCTGCGGCGCCAATTGCTCGAAGCGGTCGCGGCGGATCATGAAGAAGCCGCTCATGGGATCCTTGACCTGGACCGCGAGCACGCGCTTGGCGACTTCGGTCGCCAGCTGACTGGCGCCGGCGCGCTGCTTGTTGAAACTGTCGGCGCTGCCGCCCTCGATATAGCGGCTGCCGACCACGAGCTCGGCCTCGCCGCTTTGCAATAGCCCGAACATCTTCGGCAGCTGCGACTCGTCATGCTGCAGATCGGCGTCGATCACCGCGGCATAGGGCGCGCTTGAGGCCAGGATGCCCTCGATGCAGGCGCCGGACAGTCCGCGGCGGCCGATCCGGCGGATGCAGCGGACGCGAGAATCCTGCCGCGCCAGGCCCCGCACCACTTCCCAGGTGCCGTCGGGGGAATTGTCGTCGACGAAGACGACTTCCCAGGCCACGCCTTTCAGCGTCGCGTCGAGCCGCCGGTACAGCACGGTGACGTTGTCGCGCTCGTTGAAGGTGGGGACGACGACCGAAAGCTGGGGCAAACCGGTGGCCTGCGACGGGATTTCGGGGCCCGGTTTGATGGCTTCATTCATGACGGCCAAGCGTATATCCGCAGCCGCCAGCGCTGCCAAGGCAGGGTTCCGGGATAGAGGCTGGTCGGTGGAAAAAACCGGCCAAAACAGCCTGGTTGTTGGTTTGACGCGTTTTCTTTACGCGAACCGGTAGCCACCCTCGGATCAAGTCCGAGGGCATGCTTCGCTTGAAAACGCTCTAAAAATGCCAACGACCACGAACAGAAGGGCGCGCGTACATCCGGCGCTGCCTGGCTATTCATGGTCGTCCCAGCGCCGGAGCTTCTTAAGCGTCGACGTCGCCGTTATAAGCCAAATAGGGATGCAAAGGGCATTCCGCAAGAGGCCCCCCGCGTTAATCAATTGGGCACTTCCCGGATCACCGGGCCCCTTGGCGCCGCTGGCGCCGGCTGCTCTGCCGCCGGCTGAGCGCTGGCCGGCTTGGCCGGCGGCTTGCCGAATTGTCCGATCGGACCATACGCGATCGCAGCCACCAGCACAACCGAAGCGATAATAGCGCCCAAAATACCCGCGACTGACTGGGAACTCATACCCGCCGATCCCTTCTGTTCTGACGAATTGATATCATGGAAAATCGGGCCGAAGGAATAGGGCTCAAGGTCGGTGCGGACGGCTACTTCGACGCCGCCTTGCGCCGGGCGAACGCCGTCACAATGTCCTTCTGGGCCAGGGCGATGGCGTTGTTGGCCGTCGTCATGTTGGCGCCGGCCTCATTGTCGGGAAATTGCATCGCAAGATAATCCACCAGCGCCACCCTGAAATTCTGCCGTTCGGAACGACAGGCGCCGGCGATCAGCGCGACGAAATCCGCTTCCGACAGGTTCTTGTTGCTGTCCCGCGGATATTCCCGGGCGAGGCAGTTCCAATAGGAGTCGCGGCCCGACACCGCCAGCCGGTGCGCGTCGTCGACCTCGTCGGCAATCGCAACGGAGGTCGTCATCGCCAGAATGGCCGCGATCATCATGCGCATTGTTCTTCTCCCTTTTTTGTCAATTTAGCTCGAACAACCGACGCGGGTAAGCGCGGACGTCGCATTTCCGGCGAACTGGCCAATTACGATTGGTTTGACTAGTCTCCGGCCCGAACAACGCCCTCCTCCTTTGAGACGAGCCCTTCCGTGACCAAAGCCCCGAAGACCGCTTCCACCAAATCCGGCAACATCTATATCGGCATCGGCGGCTGGACCTTTGAGCCGTGGCGCGGCGTGTTCTATCCGGAAAAACTCACGCAGGCGAAGGAGCTTTCCTATGCCGCCTCGAAGCTGACATCGATCGAGATCAACGGCACCTATTACGGCTCGCAGAAACCGGAGAGCTTTCGCAAATGGGCCAGCGAGGTGCCGGACGGTTTTGTGTTCTCGCTGAAGGGGCCGCGCTTCGCCACCAACCGCCGCGTGCTGGCGGAAGCCGGCGATTCCGTGAAGCGGTTTTATGATTCCGGTGTGCTGGAACTCGGCGATCGCCTCGGCCCGGTGCTCTGGCAATTCGCGCCGACCAAGAAATTCGACGCGGCCGATTTCGGAAAGTTTCTCGAATTGCTGCCGCGCAAGCTCGACGGCCGCGCGCTGCGCCATGTGGTCGAAGTCCGGCACGACAGTTTCTGCGTGCCTGATTTTATCGCGCTGTTGCGCAAGTTCGACACCCCCGTCGTGTTCGCCGAGCACGGCAAGTATCCCGCGATTGCCGACATCGCCAGCGATTTTGTTTATGCCCGGCTGCAAAAAGGCAATGACGAACTGAAGACCTGCTATCCGCCCAAGCAACTCGATGCCTGGGCAAAGCGATTTCAGGCCTGGGCCGGCGGCGGCGAGCCGGACGATTTGCCGCGCGTCGATGACACAAAGCCGAAGAAGGCGCCGCGCGACGTGTTTGCCTATGTGATCCACGAGGGCAAGGTGCGCGCGCCTGCGGGCGCGATGGAATTGATCGAACGCGTGAAGTGATCGGGGGATCCCATGGCCAAGGGCGCGAAGAAGGCCGCGAAGAAGGCTGCGAAGCTCTTCACCATCGGCTATGAACAGACGCCTGCCAACGCCGTACTCGACGAGCTCGAGCAGGCCGGCGTGAAACTTCTGGTCGATGTGCGCGCCATCGCGTCGTCCCGCCGTCCGGGCTTTTCCAAGAACCAGCTTGCGGCCGGGCTGGATGAGCGCGGCATCGCCTATCTGCACCTGCGCGGGCTCGGCACGCCGAAAGAGGGCCGCGAGGCGGCGCGCAGCGGCGAATTCGACCGGTTGCACAAGATCTATTCGAAGCATCTGAAGACGCCGCAGGCCAGGGAAGAGCTCGACGAGTTGTCGGCGCTGGTGCAGAAATCGGGACCCATCTGCATCCTCTGCTATGAGCGCGACCACCGGCATTGCCACCGGCAATGGATCGCGGAAATCATCGAGGACCGCGACGGCATCAGTACCGAGAACCTGGTCGCGCCGCAGGTGTGAGATTTCGCCGTCATTGCAAGGAGCGAAGCGAACGAAGCAATCCATTCTTTCTTTCCGTGGTGAGATGGATTGCTTCGCTTCGCTCGCAATGACGGCCTCCCTGCCTCGAGCCTACCCCTCCCCCTTGAGCCGGAACGACCCCTCCATCATCTGCACGCAGCCGCCGCCGACATGAGCGGAGACGACCGCGCCGTTTTGCTTGCGGATCCGTGTCAGCAACAGGCTCGGCCGCCCCATGTCGACGCCCTGGCCGATCCGCAATTTCAGTTCGCCGTCTTGCGTGTTGTCGAGATCGGCGAGCAGCGCCGCGGCGGCGGCGGTTGCGCTGCCGGTGGCGGGATCCTCGGAAAGGCCGCTGGAGCCTGGATGAAACATGCGCGCCTGCAGGTCGAGCGGCTGTTCGCTACCCGGCACGTCGGGCGTGTAGAAATAGACCGCGTCCGAGCCGTCGCACGGGAAGGTCTTGCCGAACGCCGCCGCATCCGGCTTCGCCCGCCGCAACGCCTCGCGCGTCGCCAGTTCGACCATCAGAAACGGCAAACCGACGGAGGCGATCTGCGGCGGATGGCGATCGGTTTTCACGTCCGCCGCGGACAGCGAAAGGCAGGCCGCCGCCTGCTCCGCGCTCAATTGCGTCAACCTCTTGAGCGGCTGCGGCGCGGTCAGTTCGGCACCGACGACCCCGTCTTGTCCGGTCAGGATCTCGACCGGCACCAGACCCGCCTTCTCCTCAAACTTGAGCCGCGCCGGCGGCTTTTCCGCCTGTGTTGCCAGCACGAAGGCGGTGCCGACATTGGGGTGACCTGCGAATGGAATTTCGGAACGCACGGTGAAAATGCGAACCTGCGCATCATGCGCCGAGTCTTGCGGCGGCAGCACGAAGGTGGTTTCGGAATAATTGAATTCGGTCGCGATCGCCTGCATCTGCGCCGTCGACAACCCGCCGGCATCCATTACGACGGCGAGCGGATTGCCCCCGAAGGCCCGGTCGGTGAAAACGTCGACGGTGATGTAACGCCGTTGCATCAAGAATCCTTACTCTTTTTGTTTGGGCATGATCTCATCGGAAAACCGGTACCCACTTTTCCGGATCATGCCCTAGCCCAATTGCCATACCGGCACCGGCCGGTCGTAACCCCGGATCGGGACCTCGCCGAGCGAGACCGCATCGCTGCATTCCTGACCCAGCGCGTCGTGAACCGCATCCGAGATCAGGAACTGTGAGTGGAATTCCTTGTTGAGCGCTTCCAGCCGTGCCGCAAAATTCACGGTATCGCCGATCACCGTATATTCCTTTCGCCGCGGCGAGCCGATATTGCCCGCGACCACCTCGCCGATGTGGACGCCGATGCCGATCCGCAGCGGCCAGCTCGTCGCCTTGTTGGCGCGGTCATTGGCGTCGAGCATTTCGCGGGCCGCGGCGACCGCCCGGTGCGCGGCGTCGTGCGCCTCGAACGGCGCGCCGAACAGCGCCAGGAATCCGTCGCCGAGAAACTTGTTCACGATGCCGCCATGGCGGTCGAGGATATCGACCAGCACCGCGAACGCGCCATCGAGGCGATCCACCACTTCCCGCGGCGAGCGCGTGCTGGCGCCGGCGGTAAAGCTGCGGAAATCGACGAACATGACTGCGACCCGGCGGATTTCGCTGTCGGTCGCAGCGCCCTCGGCCATCAGCCGCTCGACCACCTGCGGCGAGACGTGCTGGCCGAACAGGTTGGTGATGCGGTCGCGCGCAGTCGCGGCCAGAATGCTGGCCTCGAATTGCCGGCGCAACTGAACCCCGACCGCGCCCGCCAGCATGCCGCAGATCAGGACGACCACGCTGCGCACGGCGTGATAGTACAGATCAGGCGGCGGATCGGTGCTGCCCGCGCGATGATAGAACATCGCCATGCACAACAGCTCAGCCGCGGCCACGAAGCCGGTGAACGTGGAGAGCCAGAAATCCAGCCGCAGCGTCGAGAGAATGATGAAGATGAAATAGATCAGCGGCGCCACGAATCCCAGCGCCTCCACCGGCCCCATGCTGTCGATGTGAAGCGACAACGCGACGGTTGGCATCGAGGTTTCGATTAGCGCGCCAAGATACCGCCTGTACACGGAAATGTCGCGGTCCAGCCTCAAATGACGGCTGATAACGGCATGGACCCAAAGCTCGAACAGGATGAAGGGGATCAAGATCGCGTAGAGACGGGATGGCTTCAGGCCGCCGTGCCAGAGATGGGTTACAGCATAGGGATCGAAGAAATACAACGTGAAGAGCATGATCGTCAGAATCGCGGTCGTCGCGATCAGCGCCTTGATCCGGATCAGCTCGGTACGCAGCACTTGCTGCATCAAGGCATGGGTAAAGTCGGCCGATACCGCCCCGCTCTGACCTTCCTTGTTGCCCCATAACCCTAGCATCGCACTCCCCGTCATTCTCCGATGCGCTATTGCGCATCGTAGATGGTCCGAAGGACCAGACCTCAGGGGCGCAATTGCGCCCTGGGGAATCTCCAGATTCCGGGTTCGATGCTTCGCATCGCCCCGGAATGACGGTAAGCATTCTGCATCAATCGAGCGTGCGACGGAAGCGCGTCACGGCGATCGTCATGGCCAATAACATCAGTGCAATCAGAGCAATCGTATCGTACTGCAAATTCTGGATGGTCGCGCCCTTCAGCATGATGGCGCGGACGATGCGAACGTAATGCGTCAGCGGCAGGCCCTCGCCGATATATTGCGCCCATACCGGCATGCCCATGAACGGAAACATGAAGCCGGACAACAGAATGCTCGGCAAAAAGAACATCATCGACAGCTGCATCGCCTGCAGCTGGTTCTGCACGATCGTCGAGAAGGTGTAGCCGATCGACAGGTTGGTGGTGATGAACAGCGTCGACAACAACGCCAGCGTCAGCAGGCTGCCGAGGATCGGGACGCCGAACAGCAGCACCCCGATGCCGACGATCAGCGTGGCCTGCACGAAACCGACCAGCACGTAGGGGATGATCTTGCCGAACATCACCTCTATTGGCTTGATCGGCATCGACAGCAGGCTCTCCATGGTGCCGCGCTCGACCTCGCGCGTCACCGACAGCGCGGTGAAAATCAGCATGGTCATGGTCAGGATGGTGCCGACCAGGCCCGGAACGATGTTGAGCCGCGACGAGGCCGCGGGGTTGTAGCGCGCATGCGCCCGGATCTCGAACGGCAGCGACGGCGGATCGCCGATGAACAGGTCGTGCTCCAGCGCGGTCTGCACGACGGTGCCGAGCGCGCCCAGCGCGGAGCCGGCCGCGACCGGATCGGTTGCATCAGCGGCGACCAACAGCGCCGGATGATCGCCGCGCCGCACCGCGCGCTCAAAGCCACGCGGGATCTCGACGCCGAACAGCACCTTGCCCGACTTCAGGAGATCGTCGAACTCCGCGACATCGTGCACTTCGCGGGTGAAGCGGAAGTAGGAAGTATTTTCCAGCGCTTTCAGGATCGAGCGCGCAAGATCGGAGTCCTCCTGCAACAGCACCGCGGTCGGCAGGTTGCGCGGCGTGGTGTTGATGGCGTAGCCGAACAGCAACAGCTGCATCACCGGAATCATCACGATCATCGCGAACGAGACGCGGTCGCGGCGGAGCTGGATGAACTCCTTGACCAGCATCGCGTAGCTCCGGCGCCAGAAGCCGAAACGCGGCTCGGCGACGTCGTGGCTTTGCCGGTAAGTGTCGGTCGCGCTCATTGGAAATTATCCTTGGAGCGGCCCATCAAGTCGATGAAGACATCCTCCAGCGACGGCTCGCTGTGCTGCCAGTGCCAGTTCTCGTTGCCGCGATAGGGTGCGATGGTAGCCTCGAGCGCGGATTGATCGCGGCCGGAGACATGCAGGCTGGTGCCGAACGGCGCCACCATGTCGATGGCGGGCTTGCCCAGCAATTCGGCGGAAAGCGCGTTGAGGTCGTCGCCGGTGACGGTGTAGGTCGACAGCGCGGATTTCGCGATCACCTCATCCACGGTGCCGTGGGCCAAGAGATGGCCGTAGGCGATATAGGCGATCTCGTGACAACGCTCGGCCTCGTCCATGTAATGGGTGGAGACCAGCACGGTTAAGCCCTCGGCCGCCAGCGCATGGATCTCGTTCCAGAAGTCGCGCCGCGCCTTGGGATCGACGCCGGCGGTCGGCTCGTCCAGCAGCAGCAATTGCGGATTGGGCAGCGTGCAGGCGCCAAGCGCCAGCCGCTGCTTCCAGCCGCCGGAGAGTTCGCCGGCGAGTTGCTCTTCGCGGCCCTTCAATCCGATGCGGTCGATCATGTCGCGCGCAGCGCCGCGGGCGTCGGGCAGGCCATAGAGCCGGGCTACGAATTCCAGGTTCTCTCGCACCGACAGGTCCTGATACAGGCTGAAGCGCTGCGTCATGTAGCCGACCTTGCGCTTGATCTTGTCGGCGTCGCGGCGGATGTCGTAACCGAGGCAGGTACCCTCGCCGCTATCCGGCGTCAGCAGGCCGCAGAGCATGCGGATGGTGGTGGTCTTGCCGCTGCCGTTGGGGCCGAGGAAGCCGTAGATGGTGCCGCGCTTCACCTGCATCGACAGGTTATTCACGACCGTGCGGCCGCCAAACGATTTCGACAGACCCTCGACATTGATGGCGATGTCGGCGGCACTGGTTGCTATCGTGCTCATCGCTTGTCCGCCACCGGCGTCCGCGCATTGAGGAACACGCTAATCGGCTGGCCGACGCGCAAGCTATCGGGCCGGCTCGGCCGGGCCTGGATCAGATAGACCAGCTTGTTGCGCTCATCGAGGCTGTAGATTACGGGCGGGGTATATTCCGCCGTGGTTGCGATGAAATAGATTTTTGCGGTCAGATCCGCGGAGCAATTGTCGCAGGTCACCTTGACCTCGTCGCCGATTGTAAGCTTCGGCAATTCCGTCTCCGGCACGAAAGAAGCGCAGCTTCATGTTGCCGGGCGGCATGATCGACAACACCGGCCGCTGCGCCTGCACCATTTCGCCCTCGCGAAAATAGATCTGCTGGATGGTGCCGCCGACCGGCGCAAAGCCGTTGCGCCGCGCCAATCTCGTTTGCGACGTGTTGACCCGCGCTTCGGCGACCCGCAACGCCGACACCGCGGCGTCGAGCGCCGCCTGCGTGCCGGAGCCGGTCTTGCTCAGCGAAGCCGCGCGATCATAGCTCTGCTTCGCGTTGGCCAGCGTTGCGTTGTTCTGGTTGAGGTCGGCCTGCTGCAAATCGTCATCTACCGAATAAAGCGGCGCGCCGGGCTTCACCTCGTCGCCTTCGCGCACGTCAAGCTTGGTCACGCGGCCGGATTCATCGGGGCTGACAAAGATCATGTCGGCCTCGACCCAGCCCTGGAAGCCGGGATCCCGGCGCTCGTTGCAGCCGGCGAGCGCGATCGCCAGCGCCGAGATCGCCAGAAGGCGTAATGTGGTTCGCGACGAGGTCATGTCGTCCTCCGTTCGCCGAAAATCAGATCGAGATGGGTGCGAAACATCTCGATCGCGTCCAATGGCGCGTGTTTGCTGAACAGGCTCTGCCAGATCACCGCGACGATCGCGGGCGCCACCAGGAGCTGCGGAAAGCGCGCGAGGTCTTTCTGCTGGATTTCGCCGCGCGCGATGCCGAATTCGATCAGCGCGCGCATGCCGGCAAGGCCGCGCGAAACCACCTCGCGATAATAGAAGTCGGCCACCTCCGGAAAGCGCGGCCCCTCGGCCACGATCAGCCGCACGATGTCGCCGCGGCGCGTGCCCGCAACCTCCTGGATGAAGGTGCGGGCAAACCCCTCGACCGCATCGCGGATCGATCCGCCCGCCAGCGGCGGCGGCACCATGCGGCCGATCAGCGGCACCAGCGCGGTGCGGATCAGCTCCTCGAACATCGATTCCTTGTCCTTGAAGTGCAGGTAGATGGTGCCCTTGGCGACCCCCGCGCGCTTCGCGACATCATCGAGCCGGGTTGCCGTGAACCCACGCGCAATGAACTCGTCCAGCGCCGCATCGATGATCGCCGCCCGCCGCTCCGCCGCGCGCTCGGCGCGGCTGGAGGCGGGCTTTGCGGCCGGCAGCTGCGGCGACACGATTTTGGGCGTCTTGGCGGAGGCAGCCCGGATCGCGACGCGGCTTTTGGCCGGCTTCGGAGGGACTGAGGTTTCGGGGCGTGTTTTCTTCATATTTATAATATGACTGACTGGTCAGTCATTGTCAATGAACTCAAAAACGGCAAATCTCACATAGCTGTTACTGCCGGGATTGCCGCAACCCGTCATTGCGGCAGCTCAAACGCGGTCCGCGATCTCGCGACGCCCCGAGTGATGCGAGGAATCTTAATGCCGGGTGCCCACTGCACCCGCAGCCCCTGTGCGGGCGAGATCAGCGGATCGAACTGAGGAAGAATGCCTCTCTCGATTGTAACACGCGCCACGTGCGCTGTGCGCTAACTACAGCCATTACGTTAACTCCCGCGAAATCAAGCATGCGTAAAAAGAAGAATGAGCGGTCGAGCGATAGATGTCGGATGCCTCGTGGATTCCCTGAGAGGGGAAGCGACGGCCTTAGCAGGAAATATTGGCGCGCTCACTCAGCGCGCGAGCGTCTATCACCATATGTTTCAGCATTCCGGCCGCAATCATACTTTTCCGAGGTATTTTCTGAACATGGCAAGGGACGTGGTGGGAACGCCGAGGCACATGTTCACCACTACGGCCTGATTCCAAACTGCACGGAGCATAGTCGGTATTTTTGCACGAAGGTTCGGGTTAGCGGGATCGAGCGACTACCAAGTAAAATCAGGCGTAAGTCCGTGCTTGGCCGATCGCCTCGTTTAGCTGCGATGCAACGATTCGTCGGCTATCGGAGACAAAGCGGACTCGGGCAAGTGATCCAGTGAAGCGGGGCTATGTCCGGTCCTGCAGTTCCGCAGCGGCAATTTGCGCGGAGACGTCAACTTACCGGCCAAACGCAGTCATGGTATCAAGACTTGCTGGAGGACCGCCTGGCGCATTGCGGTCATTCGCTGGACGCCGTGTTTCGCTTAACGGCTGATCGGTCGAATCCACTCGTTGCCCTCAAGCGGTCGGCGCGAATCGTGGACCGGTTGGAGACCGCACGATCATGAAGACCTTGCTGCTGCTCGTGCTTTCCATGGTTGCCGCCGCGCGGGAAGCGACCGCACAGGACGAGTGTGTCCGCGAGCGCGCCGCCATGGTCGAAACCATCCGGGCCTACGCCCGGTCCGGCGGCGGTGTTTTGGGACAGCAGGGCCTGTCGGAGAGGGTCCTTGAGGCCATGGGGCAAACGAAACGCCATCTGTTCATCCCTGAGCGATCTTGCTCGATCGCATACGCGGACGGGCCGATTCCGATCGGCCTCGGCCAGACCATATCGCAGCCGTACATTGTGGCCTTGATGACCCAGCTGGCCGAGGTCGCGCCCGATCATGTTGTGCTCGAAGTCGGTACGGGTTCGGGCTATCAGGCCGCCATTCTTGCGCACCTGGCGCGAAAGGTCTGCACCATCGAGATTATCCCGCAATTGGCCGAGGCCGCCGCGAAAACACTCAGAGATCTCGCGTATGACAACGTGAGCGTCAGGCTTGGCGACGGCTATGATGGCTGGCCCGAATGCGGTCCTTTTGACGCCATCGTCGTGACCGCCGCGCTCGGGGAACTACCGCCGCCGCTGATCGAGCAGCTTAAAGTGGGTGGCCGGCTCGTCATGCCGGTGGGGTCCGCTTACACCACTCAGCACCTCACGGTCGTCGAAAAAATCGCTCCTGGCAAGACGACAACGCGCGCCGTCGCCCTCGTGCGCTTTGTGCCCTTCACGCGTTCACAAAAATAAAAACAAGTAACGGCCCAGTTCCTGAGGAGCAGGACTTGGGGATTCGCCCAGGTGGCTGAAGCCTTGCGGGAATGCACATTTGGAACGACAGCACATCGCGTCGTTTCGCCGTGATGCAACGATTCGTCGGCTATCGGGAACAAAGCGGACTCGGGCAGTCAGTCCGATCGGCGCGTTCATGCGTTCACGGCCTAGCTGTGAAACTTCAGCCCGTCGACGATCTTGTCGATCACCTTGCGCTCGGCGCGCATTGCGAGCCCAACGAGATTGAGTTCGGCGCGGATCACCGCCTTCACCACTTCGCGGTTGGCGGCGTCATGCGTGGTCTTGAACATGTCTTCGGTATAGACCGCGGGCTTGACGTTGCGCGACAGCGCGCGTTCCAGCGCGCGGGACAACGCCGGACGGTCGGCGCCGTAGATCAGGATCGGCTGTCCGATCAGCGACAGATATTTGGTGCCGGAGCCGTCTTCGTAACTCTCGCCGATGCATTCGGGAAAGCTGGCGGCGATGCCGCCGGCCAGGAACGAGGCGACGTTGAGCTTCTGCCACGGCTCCAGGTCGGTCCGGATGATGACCGCGATCTTGGTGTCGAACTGCATGATAGCTACTCGCGCCCTTGGGAATAGAGAGAATTCGTTTCCTCATGGTGAGGAGGCGCTTTAGCGCCGTCTCGAACCATGTAGCCCGCGTCCATCCTTCGAGACGCGCGCAAGAGCGCGCTCCTCAGGATGAGGTTCGGCAAGCTACCCCTTGGCGTCGCAGGCCCAGGCGCGGATGACGCATTCCTTGCCGCCGAATTCGTAGCATTTTTTGGTCGCGGCGTTGAGCGAGCTCGATATTTTCGGCTTCACCGCGTAGCCATGGGCGCCGCAGGGGTTGGTCATGTCGACCGCGAGCGCCGCACAGCCGCGCTTCATGGCCACGGCGGTGCAATCGCCCTTGCACTGTTTCAGGGCAGCCGCACGCGCGGTGGCCTCGGCCGGATAGTCATAGGCCTGGCCATAGGCGCCGCATTTGCCGACCGCCAACGCGCCGGCAGCCCACGCCTGCGTGGCGAAACGCGTCGCGCCCACGACCAGGGTCAGCGCAAGAACGAACAACGCGCGACGTTGCGCTGTGGCAGTCGAAACGATCAAGATCCCATCCCCCAAGGCAGGCGGCGCCGAATCTAGCCGGGGGGAGTTGAGACTTGGTGAACGGGAGGTTGAAATGGGGGTGCGTAAGCGACAGTCGATCTGTTGATTTCGTCGTCCCGGCGTTCGCCTGGCGTTCGCCGGGACGACGTGGATAGATTTCGTGGCTCACCCTACGGACTACGAATTACGACCTTCGCGCCGCTTCCAGCGCCTGCGGCGTATCGATGTCGAGAAACGCGCCAAAACCCTCGACCAGGACTTCGGCCACGGCTTCGGCGTGCTTGGCGATCAAATGGCGGGCGCCGACGTCGCCGTCGAGCGTCATCAATTCGCGGAAGAAGCGCCGAGACCACAGCACCGGATTGCCGCGCCTGCCGTCGCTGACGGGCACCGCGATCAGATGGCCGCGGTCGGGCTCGAAGGCCTCGATCAGTCTGTCGATCAGTTTGGCATCGATCAGCGGCATATCGCCAAGACAGATCACCGCGCCGTCGGCGTTCGCGGGTACCGCCGCAATGCCCGACTTGACCGAGCTGGCGAGCCCGCCGGCGAAATCCGGGTTGCGGACGAATCTTACCTTGAGGCCGCTCAATGCCTGCTCGACCAGATCGGCCTGATGGCCGGTGACGACGATCACCTCGGAGGCTTTCGACGCCAGCGCCTGCTCGGTCGCGATCCGCACCAGTTTTTTGCCGTCGAGTTCGGCGAGCAGCTTGTTGGGCCCGCCCATCCGGGTCGAGCGACCGGCCGCGAGCACGATCGCGGCGACGTTGCGGTTGCCTTCGAGATTTGGGACGGTGCGCGGCTGCGGCCGCGTGACGATTTCCATCAACAGCCCGCCGACGCCCATGCCGGTCAGGTCGGAACGCGACACCTTCAGGCCCGCGAGCAGCCGCATCAGGACCCAGTCAAAACCGTTTTCGACCGGCGAGCGCGCGCAGCCCGGTGCGCCCAGCACCGGCACGCCGCCGGCGCTGCCGATCAGGAGCAGATTGCCGGGGTCGACCGGCATGCCAAAGTGCTCGATGGCGCCGCCGATTTCGGTGATCGCGGCCGGGATCACGTCGCGGCGGTCGGCGATCGCCGAAGCGCCGAACACGATCACGAGTTCGGCGCCGAGGCCGAGCAATTCCTTGATCGAGGCGGCCAGGTCAGTCTCGTCATGCGGCACGCGCCGCTCGGCGATGATGGCGGCGCCCGCCGGCGCCAATCGTTCGGCCGTCACCCGCAGGGTTTTTTCGATCACCTTCGGCGCCAGCCCCGGCAGCAAGGTCGAGACCACGCCGACCTTCTTGATGGTGTAGGGCGCGATCCGCAACGCATCGCGGCCCGCCTGCGCCACCGCCGCGTTGCGCAGTTTGGCCTCGACGCCGAACGGAATCAGCTTGACGGTGGCGATCATCTCGCCTTCGACCACCGGCTTGAAGGCGGCAAGCGTCGCAAAGGTGATGGCTTCGTCGACGCCATTGATGCGGTCGACCGCCGCGCGGTCCACCACCAGCACGCCAGCGCGTGCCGCGAACAGGTTGGAGCGGCCGGTAAAGGCGCGCTCGACATGGACGCCATCGCCGGCAACGGCCTTCGCAATGCTGGCGGCGGCCACGTCCTCGGAGACGTCGCCGTCTTCGAGCCGCACCACGACAACTTCCTTGACGCCGGCCTTGTTGAGCGCGTCGACTTCGGCCGGCCCGATCGTGGTGCCCTTCTTGAGCACCAGCGGTCCCTGCCGCAGCGTATGCACGGTGACGCCGCCAATCGCGTCGGCCGGACTGGCGGGTCCGAACTTCATGCCGCCTGCTCTTTCTTGATCTCTTTGGGCAGGCGCAGCTCCGCGGTGATCTCGGCCATGATCGAGACCGCGATCTCCGACGGCGACACCGCGCCGATGCTCAAGCCGATCGGCGCGTGAATGCGCGCGATGTCGGCATCGGAGGCGCCCTGCGCCTTCAGGCGCTCGGCGCGCTTGGCGTGGGTCTTTCGCGAGCCGAGCGCGCCGATATAGAAGCAGTCGCGCGCGAAGGCGTGCAGCAGCGCCGGGTCGTCGATCTTGGGATCGTGCGTGACAGCGACGAACGCGGTATAGTGATCGATGTTGAGCGGCGGCAGCGCCACGTCGGGCCATTCGGCGACCAGCGGCACGTCGGGAAAGCGCTCCGGGCTTGCGAACGCGGTGCGCGGATCCACCACCGTCACGTCATAGTCCAGCGAGCGCGCCAGCGGCGCCAGCGCCTGGCTGATATGGACCGCGCCGACGATGACGAGCCGTGCGGTCGGCGCGTAGACATTGAGGAACAGCTTTTTGCCGCCGGCCTCGATCATGCCGCTCTTGCCCATCCGCAACTGCTTTGCCAGATCGGCGCTCAGCGGGTCGGTGGCGATGTCTTTTGCCCTCACCAGGCGCTGGTCACCATTGGCGGTGTCGGTGACCACGATCACCGGGCGGCGCGCGGCGCGCTCGATATTTACTTCGCTCAGGGTCTGGAGTTTCACGACTATCCGACCTTCTCGACGAACACGCGGATGGTACCGCCGCAGGACAGGCCGACATTCCACGCGGTCTCGTCGGCGACGCCGAATTCGAGCATCTTTGGCTGGCCGCTGGCGATCACATCCAGCGCTTCGGTGACCACCGCGCCCTCGACGCAGCCGCCGGAGACGCTCCCTAAAAACGTGCCGTCGTCGTTGATGACCAGGCTGGAGCCGGCGGGCCGGGGCGCCGAGCCCCAGGTTTCGACCACGGTCGCCAGCGCGACGCCGTGGCCGGCCTTTTGCCAGTTCTCAGCCGCCTGAAGGATATCCTCGTCAAGATTGAGCATTGCGGGCCTCTTTCAAGCTGCGGGGCGGATATGGCTCAGATGATGCGGCGGAGGCGGCGCCGACAGCGCCGCGATCAGCCCCTCGATTGAACTCAAATTATGCACCGGACGGAATTCGTCAACGTGCGGCAACATCATTTTGATGCCCTGCGCCTTGGCCTCGAAGCCGCCATAGCGCAATAGCGGGTTGAGCCAGATCAGGCGGCGGCAGGACCGGTGCAGCCGGTCCATCTCGAACGCCAGCTTGTCGTCGGCCTCGCGTTCCAGCCCGTCGGAGATCAGCAGCACGATGGCGCCCTGCCCCAGCACCCGCCGCCCCCACAATTTGTTGAACGTATGCAGGGAGGTGGCGATCCGGGTGCCCCCGGCCCAATCCTCCACCGAGGACGAACAGCTCGCCAGCGCCTCGTCGGGATCTCGCGCCCTTAAACTGCGCGTCACATTGGTCAGCCGGGTCCCGAACAGGAACACCGAGACCCGCTTCCTGGCGTCGGTGATGGCATGGAGGAAATGCAGGAACAGGCGGGTATATTCGCTCATCGATCCCGATATATCGAGCAGCGCCACGATCGGCGCCGGCTTGTCGATCCGGCCGAGCTTTCGGATATCGATGATCTCGCCGCCGGTGCGAAGGCTGCCGCGCAAGGTGCGGCGCATGTCGAGCCGCAAGCCCCGCGCGTCCGGCTGGTAGCGGCGGGTGCGCAATTCGGCCTGCGGCAGCCGCATATTGGCGATGGCGCGGGTGACCTCGGCGATCTCGGCCGCGCTCATCTGCGCAAAATCCTTCTTCTGCAGGATCTCCTTGTCCGACACCGACAGCCGCAGCTCCTGCTCCTGGGCCTGCGGCATCTCCTCGCGCGTCTGCGGCTGCGCCATCGCCTCCTGGACCCGGCGCGAGGCCGGCGGCGGCTTCTTCCTGGCGTGGTCGGGCAGCGGCACCGAATCCAGCATGTGCTTCCATTCGTCGGCGGCGCGGAAGAACAGGTCGAACGCCTGGGCAAAGATCAGCATATGCTCGTAGCGCTTGACGAAGATCGCTTCCAGCGTGGCGTAGACATCGGCGCGGTTGCCGATCTCGATCGCCTGCAGCGCGTTGAGCGCATCGATCACCGCACCCGGCCCAACCGGAATCCCAGCCGCGCGCAGCGCGCGGGCAAAGCCGACCACGTTGTCGGCCATTTGGCCGGTCGGGGGATTGAGGTGGTTGATGGGCATCGGCTACTGACTCTCACGCGGACGGTGCGCCCCCTCTCCCGCTTGCGGGGGAGGGTTGGGGTGGGGGCTGCCTCAACAAATACACTGTCAGATTTGCATCGCGGTGTTTCCGCCAGTGCCAAACTTCAACGCTGGAGCAAACGGAGAGAGCCCCCACCCCGGCCCTCCCCCGCAAGCGGGAGAGGGAGAACACTGCCGTCGCGTCGGACGGTTTGCCTCAGGGATCGCAGACCTAGTTCTCGCTCGTCGCTTCCTTCAAAACCTTCTGCAGCGCGTCGCCCTGCATCCGCGCGATGTCGTCCTGGTATTTCAACAGCGCGCCCAACGTGTCGCCGACCACTTCCGGCGTCAGCGAACGGGCGTCGAGTTCGGTCAACGCGGTGGCCCAGTCGATGGTCTCGGCGACGCCCGGCGATTTGTAGAAGTCCTGGTCGCGCAGCGCCTGTACGAAGCGCACGACCTGAAGCGACAGTTTTGCCGAGATATCCGGCACGCGCGACTTGACGATCGCGAGCTCGCGCTCGGCATTGGGATAATCCACCCAGTGATAGAGACAGCGGCGCTTCAGCGCGTCGTGGATCTCGCGGGTGCGATTCGAGGTGATGATGACGATCGGCGCCTGCGGCGCCTTGACGGTGCCAAATTCGGGAATCGTGACCTGGAAGTCCGAGAGAATTTCCAGGAGATACGCCTCGAACGCCTCGTCGGCGCGGTCGAGTTCGTCGATCAACAGCACCGGCGCGCCGGCGACATCAGGCTCCAGCGCCTGCAGCAGCGGCCGCTTGATCATGAAGCGCTCGGCGAAAATGTCGCTCGATAGCTGCTCGCGGTCGGTATCGCCGGCCGCCTCCGCGAGCCGGATCGCGATCATCTGCGCCGCGCTGTTCCACTCATAGACCGCGGACGCAACATCCAGGCCTTCGTAGCACTGCAGCCGGATCAGTTTTCGCCCAAGGGCCGCCGACAGCACCTTTGCGATTTCGGTCTTGCCGACGCCGGCCTCGCCTTCGAGAAACAGCGGCCGGCCCATGCGCAGCGACAGATAGGTCACCGTCGCCAGCGACCGCTCGGCGAGATAGCCGCGCGAGGTCAGGAGTTCCAGCATCGCATCGACGGATTTGGGTAACGCCGGTGCGCTCATGGGCAAGCCAGTCTTGATAGAGCAGGAATTCGCAATTTTACGCTTTGGCGGTCGCAGCTTCGACCGCGCGGCGCGTCAGCACCCCGATCAGATGCGCGCGATATTCCGCGCTGCCGTGCAGGTCGCTGTTCAGCCCTTCCGCCGGCACCGACAGGCCGTCGAGCACCTTGTGCGAAAAACGCTTCTTCAGCGCTTCCTCGAACGCGGTGACGCGGAACACGCCGTCCGAGCCGGCACCGGTAACGGCCACCCGCACGTCCGACGGACGTTTTGCAACGAACACGCCGACCAGCGCGTAGCGCGAGGCTTGATTCCGGAACTTGACGTAGGCCGCCTTCTTCGGCACCGGGAACATCACTTTGGTGATGATCTCGTCGCTCTCCAGCGCGGTCGTGAACAGTCCCTGGAAAAACTCTTCGGCCTTCAGGCGGCGCTTGTTGGTGACGATGGTGGCGCCGAGCGCGAGACACGCGGCCGGATAGTCCGCGGTCGGATCGTTGTTGGCGAGCGAGCCGCCGATGGTGCCCTTGTGGCGCACCGCGGGGTCGCCGATCTGGCCGGCGAGTTCGGCCAGCGCCGGGATCGCCTCGCCGACGATGGCGGAGGTGGCGACATCGGCGTGCTTGGCGGTGGCGCCGATCACCAGCGCACGGCCCTTCATCTCGATCGTATCCAGCCCCTCGATATGGGAGAGGTCGACCAGATGCGGGGGGCTGGCGAGCCGCTGCTTCATCACAGGCACCAGCGTGTGGCCGCCGGCAATCAGTTTGGCGTCTTCGTTCTTCACCAGAAGATTGGCTGCCTGCCGCACGGTTGCCGGACGATGATATTTGAATTCGTACATGAAAGTTTCCCGGGAATTTCCTGATCGCAGTCGCGATGATCTGGTTTAAGCGAGGTCGGACTTTATGCGAGGTCAGACTTTATGCGAGGTCAGACTCGGCCATCGCCTTGGCGCCGGCTGCGATCGATTGAACGATGTTCTGATAGCCGGTGCAGCGGCACAGATTGCCTTCGAGCTCTTCGCGGATGACATGGTCGGAGAGGTCATGGCCCTTGCGATGCACTATATCGACCGCGGTCATGATCATGCCGGGGGTGCAGAAGCCGCATTGCAGGCCGTGATGCTCGCGAAAGGCTTCCTGCATCGGATGCAGCGGCGCGCCGTCGGCGGCCAGGCCCTCGATGGTCTTGACCTCATGGCCGTCGGCCATCACCGCCAGCGTGGTGCACGATTTGACCGCCTTGCCGTCGAGATGGACGACGCAGGCGCCGCACTGCGACGTGTCGCAACCGACATGGGTGCCCGTCAGGCGCAGATTTTCGCGCAAAAACTGGACCAGCAGGGTACGGGGGTCGACATTGGCGTTTACGGGATTGCCGTTCACGATCAGGGAAATCTTGGCCATCAGCACTCTCTTGGGCTGCCCTGCCGAATATCGGCAGAACAGGCGTTTAGAAACGTTCGAAGGCCATAATATGGGCCATGCCGGCAATGAGCAACCTCAGCTGGGGCATGGCCTGATATGACCTGGCGGGACTCTCGGGCGGGGTCTAGCCGTCTCAGGGATCAGGCTTTTTCGGGAATCAACCCTGAACCGCCTTGGCGAAATTGGCGAAGAACTCGTCGGCCAGTTTCTTGGCCGCGCCGTTGATCAGCCGCTGCCCGAGCTGGGCCAGCTTGCCGCCGATCTGCGCCTCGACATTGTAGCTCAAAAGCGTCCCGCCATCCTTCTCGGCCAGCCCCACCGTGGCGCCGCCCTTGGCGAAACCGGCAACCCCGCCCTCGCCCTCGCCCGAGATCTTGTAGCCGTTGGGCGGATCGAGATCGCTCAGCATGACCTTGCCCTTGAAGCGGGCGGAGACCGGGCCGACCTTCATTTTGGCGGTGGCGCGGAAGCCGCCATCGTCGGTCTTCTCCAGTTCCTCGCAGCCGGGAATGCAGACTTTCAGCACTTCCGGATCGTTCAATTTGGCCCACACCGCCTCGCGCGGCGCCGCAAGCTGGACTTCGCCGTTCATCGTCATGGCCATGGGGGCCTCCTGGATCGCGTCAAACTATTCCCCCAAGTAAAGCACGCTTGGCCCAAAAGAAAGGCCACCTTCCGACAATGAGCGATGCATATTCGCGGGCGCCGCAGGCCGGCGCGTGACCAGAAAATACGCAAACCGATCGGAGGCCATTGGCAGAGTCAACCGGGGATGGTTAGGTCGCGCGCAGATGAGCACCTCCCTCTCTCCCTTGCTGGCGCCGATGCTGTCGAGTACCGCGATGCGCGCGGTATGCGACGATGCCGCATGCCTGCAAAACATGCTCGATTTCGAGGCCGCGCTGGCGCGCGCCGAAGCCAACATCGGCGTCATTCCGGAGCGCGCGGCTGATGCGATCGCCGGCGCCTGCAAGGTCGAATCATTCGACCTCACAGCCCTCGCCGAGGCCGCGACCCGATCCGGCAATCTGGCGATCCCGCTGGTCAAGGCGCTGACCGCCAACGTCGCCAAGGCTGATGCCGAGGCCGCGCGCTATGTGCATTGGGGCGCGACCAGCCAGGACGTGATCGATACCGCTACCATGCTGACCTTGCGCGCCGCCATCGACGCGCTGCTCGGCGATATCGACCGCGCCGTCGCGGGCTTCGCCACACTGGCGCGCCGGCATCGCACCACCGCGATGGTCGCGCGCACCTGGCTGCAGCACGCGCTGCCGATGCCGTTCGGGCTCAAGCTTGCCGAATATGCCGCGGCGTTGCACCGCTCGCGCAAGCGGCTGCAGCGGCTGCGCAGCGAGACGCTGGCGCTGCAGTTCGGCGGCGCCGCCGGGACGCTGGCGGCGCTTGGCGACAACGGCTTGCCGGTCGCCGAAAAGCTGGCCGGGCTACTGAAACTGCCGCTGCCGGACGCGCCCTGGCACACCCATCGCGACCGCATCGCGGAAGCAGCTTCGGTGTTCGCGATCCTGGCCGGCACCTGCGGCAAGATCGCGCGCGACGTTTCCCTGATGATGCAGACCGACGTCGCCGAAGCCTTCGAGCCCTCGGGCGAAGGCCGCGGCGGCTCCTCCACCATGCCGCACAAGCGCAATCCCGTCGCGGCAGCCAGCGCGCTGGCGGCGGCCACCATGGCGCCTAATCTCGCGGCGACGATCTTTGCCGCCCAAGTGCAGGATCACGAACGCAGCGCCGGGCCGTGGCATGCGGAATGGCCGACCCTGCCGACGCTGCTGCTCGTCACCTCGGGTGCGCTCGCCGCGATCGTCGATATCGCCGAAGGGCTCGAGATCGACGCCGCGCGCATGCGCGTCAATCTCGAGGCGACCGGCGGGCTGATCATGGCGGAAGCGGTGACGATGCGGCTTGCCGAAACGATCGGCAAGAGCGACGCGCATCATCTGATCGAGGCGGCCAGCAAGAAGGCGGTTGCGGAGAAGAAACACCTGCGCGACGTGTTGACTGCCGACTCGAATGTCGCCGCACATCTCAACGCCGGCCAGCTTGCAAAATTGTTCGAGCCGATGGCTTATCAGGGCGCCTCGCAAGCGCTGATCGACCGCCTGCTCGCCTCGCTCGACGACAAATAACCGAGATGCCATTGCCGGGCTTGACCCGGCAATCCATCTTCTTGATTGGACTTCTTCTTAGATGGATGCGCGGGTAGTCAGGTAGAAGACGCGCTTCGCGCTTTTGTGCGCGCACGACGAGGAACGAAAAATGCCGATGATCGACGCCGACGGTTGCCTGCTCAACGTATCCGTCGAAGGCCGCAACGGCGGACCGACGCTGATGCTGTCGAACTCGCTGGGCTGTACGCTGCAGATGTGGGAGCCGCAGATCAAGGCGCTCGGCCAAGTATTTCGCGTCATCCGCTATGACCGCCGCGGCCACGGCAAATCCGGCGTGCCGCCTGGCCCCTATTCGATGGAACGGTTCGGCCGCGACGTGCTGGCGATCCTCGACGACCTCAACATCGCCAAGGTGCATTGGTGCGGCCTGTCGATGGGCGGCATGGTCGGGCAATGGCTGGGCGCCAACGCGCCGGATCGCTTCGGCAAGATCATCCTCGCCAACACCGCCTGTTATTATCCGGACCCGACCAATTGGCTGAACCGCATCAAGGCGGTGAAGGAAGGCGGCATGTCAGCGGTCGCGGATACCGTCATAGCAGGCTGGCTGACGGCGGATTTTCGCGAGCGCGAGCCGCAAATCGCCGCCAACATGAAGGCGATGCTGCTGGCCTCGCCGGTCGAAGGCTATCTCGCCTGCTGCGAGGCGCTGAGCACGCTCGACCAGCGCGAATTATTGCCAGCGATCAAGAGCCCGACGCTGGTGATCGCCGGCCGTCACGACATGGCAACGCCGATTGCGGCCGGCGAGTTCATCCGCAGCAAAATTCCCGGCGCGAGTCTCACGATCCTGGACGCCGCGCATATTTCCAATGTCGAGCAGCCGCACGCCTTCACCGACGCGGTGGTCGGTTTCCTGACGCAACCGTAACAACGTCATTGCGAGCGAAGCGAAGCAATCCATCTCACAGCGCAAAGAAAGAATGGATTGCTTCGTCGCATCGCTCCTCGCAATGACGGGAGGAGACTCAATGGACGACCAGAAACGCCGCGACGACGGCATGACCCAGCGCCGAAAAGTGCTCGGCGATGCCTGGGTCGACAAATCGATCGCCAACCGCAATGCGTTCAATACCGATTTCCAGGACCTGATCACGCGCTATGCCTGGGGCGATATCTGGACCCGGCCGCATTTTGACCACCGCACCCGCCGCGTGCTCGTGATCGGCACCATGGTCGCGCTCGGCCAGTGGGACGAGTTTCGCCTGCACGTGCGCGCGGCGCTGGCGGAAGGCGGTTTTACGCCCGACGATATCAAGGAAATCCTGCTGCAGCAGGCGATCTATTGCGGCGTGCCGGCCGCCAATCACGCGGTGAAGGAAGCGGCCGCGATCGTCGCGGAATTAGGATTGCTGAAGGGATAGGTCGCCGGACGTCGCACCGGAATCGGCCTGCACTTGCGCCTGCGTTTGGGCCTGCGGTTTCGCCGGCGGTTCGACCAGCAGAACGATCGCGGTGCCGAGCAGCATCAACAATTCGGTCGCGTGCAGCCGAAGCGCCTCGGTCTCGCCGACCTGCGACGCCAGCACCATGCTGGCGAAACTGATCACGCAGCCGATCGCAAGCGCCACACCGAGCGCTTCATTGCCGCCGCCGCTCTTGCGGATCGCGGCACGGGCGAGGAAGAGGAGAAAGATCGCAAAGAACGCCACCACCGTCATCCGGCCCAGCGCCAACAGCCAGGCGACGCGCACGGTGGCCATCCCGGCCAGTTGCAGATGGTCGCTGATGAACAACGCAACCGATATGTTCGGCCGCTCATAGAGCCCGTGGACCGGCGAAATCATGATGTTGAACGCGATGACGGTCCAGGACGGAATGAAATAGGCCGCCAGCAGCGCGCCGTTGAATGAGCTGATCCGCCAGTTGCTGAACATGTCGCTTCCCGCTTGTTCCGCGAGCCCCGGACCGGGGCGGCGGTTTGAGCAGCGAGCTAACTCGCTTCAACAGCAGGCGGCAATTTAAACCCTTTGTTTACCTTAATGGCCGGGGCAAGCGGACCAGCGTACCACCAGCCCAAAGGAAAAGTCCCGCCTTTCGGCGAGACCTTTCCCTTAACTTCGGCTTTGATCCGAACTAGCGATCACGCTCGGGCTTCTGGCCCTGACGGCTGGGATCCTGCTGCTGCTGGCCCGGCTTCTGGCCGCCGCCCTGCTGTTGACCTGGCTTCTGACTCGGGTTCTGGTTCTGCTGGCCCGGGTTCTGGTTTGGGTTGTTCATTCGGGGATCTCCGTTGTTGAACGTCGCCGGGCGATAACTCGGGGCGCCGGCATTGGTTGCGGTGGAACCGCAGTTCCCAGGTGGAGATTGCGCGGCAACCGCATGTCGCCACTGTGACGGCGGAACCCCGTCGCAAAAACTAGCTATGTACAAGCCCTTAAGCCGCCGCGAGCGCTGTTGCCGCACCGGGTTCCCACCTGTTAGAAACCGACCCGACGCGTCGTTCAGGGCTGCCGGGGGCCTCGTCGCGTCGTTCTCTAAAAGCGGCAGCGCATGGATTATTTCGCCCAGCAACTCATCAACGGCCTCGTGCTCGGCTCGGTCTACGGCCTGATCGCCATCGGCTACACCATGGTCTATGGCATCGTCGGCATGATCAATTTCGCCCACGGCGACATCTTCATGGTCGGCGGCTTCATCGCGCTGATCTCGTTCCTGATCCTGGTCTCGTTCGGCCTGACCGCGATCCCCCTGATCCTGCTGATCGTGCTGCTGGTCTCGATGGCGATCACAGCACTTTACGGCTGGACCGTGGAGCGCATCGCCTACCGGCCGCTGCGGCACTCGTTCCGCCTCGCGCCGATGCTGTCCGCCATCGGTATGTCATTCGTGCTGACCAATTATTCGCAGATCGCCCAGGGCGCGCGCGTCAAGCCGGTGCCGCCGATCATCAGAGGCGGCTACACGCTGCATGAGGGCGCCAGCGGCTTTGTCGTGCAACTGTCCAACGTCCAGATCGTCGTCGTCATCACCACCATCGTGCTGCTGGGGCTGTTCACCTGGCTGGTGGCGCGCACCCGGCTCGGCCGCGACATGCGGGCCTGCGAACAGGACCAGACCATGGCGGCGCTGCTCGGCGTCGACGTCGATCGCACCATCTCCATGACGTTTGTCATTGGCGCCGCCCTCGCCGCGGTCGCGGGCATGATGTACCTGCTCTATTACGGCCAGGTCGATTTTAACATGGGCTTTGTCGCCGGCATCAAGGCGTTCACCGCGGCCGTGCTCGGCGGCATCGGCTCGCTGCCCGGCGCGATGCTGGGCGGGCTCGCCATCGGCCTGATCGAGACCATGTGGTCGGCTTACTTCTCGGTCGAATACAAGGATGTCGCCGCCTTCTCGATCCTCATCATCGTGCTGATCTTCCTTCCGACCGGCCTGCTCGGCCGGCCCGAAGTCGAAAAAGTCTGACGGGCGGCCGAGTGAACGCGCCCCCAGCCGTATTAACACGAGCCTCGCACGCGCTGGGCGCAGCCTTCATCTTCAAGAAGGCGCTTATCAGCGCGCTGGTTGCGCTGGTGTTGTTCTTGCTGATGATCGGCGTCCGCACCGAAGCAGGGCCGACCGGTCAGCTGATTTACTGGACCCGGTTCGGCGATCTCGCCGCCATGGTCGCAACCGTGTTCGGCGGCAGCATCGTCGTCGAATTGCTGCGGCAATGGTGGGGGCCGGTTAGCACCGTCAGAGTGGTTCCGACCAACGTAAAGAGCGCCCTCGCGCTGGCGCGGCGCGGCGTCGCGCCGGTGCTGCTGATCTTCACCTTTCTGGTGCCCGTCATCTTCTACGATCAGCGCTACATTCTCGACCTCGGCATCCTCGTGCTCACTTACGTGATGCTGGGATGGGGGCTGAACGTGGTGGTCGGCCTCGCCGGCCTGCTCGATCTCGGCTATGTCGCGTTCTACGCGGTCGGCGCCTATTCCTACGCGCTGCTGGCGACCAATTTCGGGCTGTCGTTCTGGATCTGCCTGCCGCTCGCCGGTATCCTCGCGGCGCTGTGGGGGGTGATGCTGGGCTTCCCGGTCTTACGGCTGCGCGGCGACTATCTTGCCATCGTCACGCTGGCATTCGGCGAGATCATCCGGCTCGTTATCATCAACTGGCAGAGCTTGACCGGCGGACCGAACGGCGTTTCCGGCATTCCGCGCCCGACCATGTTCGGCATTCCGCTCACCCCGGGCGACGATGGGCTTGCCGCAAAACTCGGCATCGAATTCTCGCCGACCCACCGCATCGTGTTCCTGTTCTATCTGATCCTGGCGCTGGCGCTGCTGACCAACTGGGTCACGATCCGGCTGCGGCGTTTGCCGATCGGCCGCGCCTGGGAAGCATTGCGCGAGGACGAAGTGGCCTGCCGCGCGCTCGGCATCAACACCACGACGACCAAGCTGACGGCATTTGCGACGGGGGCGATGTTCGGCGGCTTCGCCGGCGCGTTCTTCGCCACGCGACAAGGTTTCATCAGCCCGGAATCCTTCACCTTCCAGGAATCGGCGCTGGTGCTGGCGATCGTGGTGCTGGGCGGCATGGGCTCGCAGCTCGGCGTGGCGCTGGCGGCGCTCGCGATGATCGGCGGCTTCGAGCTGTTCCGCGGGCTCGAACAGTACCGCATGCTGGTATTCGGCATTGCAATGGTGCTGTTGATGATCTGGCGGCCGCGCGGGCTGATCGGCCATCGCGCCCCGACGGTTTTCCTGGAGCGCAACCAGGCGATCTCATCCGACCTCGTCAAGGAGGGGCACGGATGAACGGCGATCACATCCTGTCCGTCGACCGGCTGTCGATGCGCTTCGGCGGCATCGTCGCCGTCAACGATCTCTCCTTCGGCGCCGAGCGGCGCAAGATCACCGCGCTGATCGGGCCGAACGGCGCCGGCAAGACCACCGTGTTCAACTGCATCACCGGTTTCTACAAGCCGACATCGGGCACCATGCAGCTCACGCATGATGACGGCCGCGCCATCCGGCTCGAGCGGCTGAACGATTTCCGGATTTCCAAACAGGCCAAGGTCGCACGCACCTTCCAGAATATCCGGCTGTTTCCCGGCATGACAGCGCTGGAAAACCTGATGGTGGCGCAGCACAACGCGCTGATGCGCGCCTCCGGCCTGACCTTTCTCGGGCTGATGGGCGCGCCGTCGTGGCGCAGCGCCGAGCAACACGCGATCGATCTGGCGCGGACCTGGCTGGAGCGCATCGGATTGCTCGACCGCGCCGACGAGGCCGCCGGCAATCTGCCCTATGGCGATCAGCGCCGCCTCGAAATCGCGCGCGCGATGTGCACCGAGCCGGCGCTGCTCTGCCTCGATGAGCCGGCCGCCGGGCTGAACGCACGCGAGAGCGCCGCACTGAGCGAACTATTGCTCTCGATCCGCGCCGGTCAGGGCACCTCGATCCTGCTGATCGAGCATGACATGTCGGTGGTGATGGAGATTTCCGACCACGTCGTGGTGATGGATTACGGCGTCAAGATCGCCGAAGGCACCCCGCAGCAAGTGCGCGACGATCCCAAGGTGATCGCGGCCTATCTCGGCACCGACGAAGAGGAAGCGATCGCCGTGATGGAGAGCGGCACGTGACCGCGCCGGCCGCAACGCCCCTGCTCGCGATCCGCGGCCTCCACGCCGCCTACGGCAAGATCGAGGCGCTGAAGGGCGTCGATATCGAGATCAACGCCGGCGAGATCGTCGCTTTGATCGGCGCCAACGGCGCCGGCAAGTCGACGCTGATGATGACGATCTTCGGCAAGCCGCGCGCGCGCTCGGGCCAGATCGAGTTCGACGGCCACGACATCACCGGTGTGCCGACGCACCAGATCGCACGGCTGCGGATCGCCCAGTCGCCCGAAGGCCGGCGGATCTTTCCGCGCATGAGTGTCGCGGAAAACCTGCAGATGGGCGCCGACGCGACCGAGTCCAGCGAGGCCGATCGCGCGGCCGGCCTGGAGCGCGTCTTGACGCTGTTCCCGCGGCTCAGGGAGCGCATGGCCCAGCGCGGCGGCACGCTGTCCGGCGGCGAGCAGCAGATGCTGGCGATCGGCCGCGCCTTGATGAGCCGCCCTCGCCTCTTGATGCTGGACGAACCGTCGCTCGGCCTTGCGCCCCTGATCGCGCGGCAGATTTTCGACGCGATCCGGACCTTGAACCGGCAGGACGGCCTCACCGTGCTGATCGTCGAGCAGAACGCCAACCATGCGCTGAAACTGGCCCATCGCGGCTATGTCATGGTCAACGGCCTGATCACGCTGTCGGGGACCGGCAGCGAACTGCTGCAGCGCCCGGAGATTCGCGCCGCCTACCTGGAAGGCGGACGCCGGGGCTAGCTCCGCTCCCTCCGTCATCCCGCCGCGAAAACTGCGGCAAGATGCGGCGAACGGAGCGTGGATTTGCCCGAAAATTGCCGATGACTTCGCGGCAAAATCAGTCGACAATGCACCGGATTGTCGTACCCGGCGTGCCCGGGTATTTCCCGAAAGCGACCTACCCGCGAGGATCCCTCATGAAATCACTGAAACTCATCGGCCTGGCATTGGGCGCATCGCTTGCGCTGTCGGCAAGTGCGCTCGCGCAGGACATCACCATCGCGGTGGCCGGCCCGATGACGGGCGGCGAATCCGCGTTCGGCCGCCAGATGAAGAACGGTGCCGAACAGGCGATCGCCGATCTCAACGCCGCCGGCGGCGTGACCGGCAAGAAACTGGTGCTGGATGTCGAGGACGATGCCTGCGATCCGAAGCAGGCGCGTTCGGTGGCGGAAAAGATCGCCAGCGCGAAAATCCCGTTCGTCGCCGGCCACTATTGCTCCTCGTCGTCGATCCCGGCCTCGGAAGCCTACGCCGACGGCAACGTGCTGCAGATTACGCCGGCCTCGACCAACCCGCTGTACACCGAACGCAAGCTGTGGAACGTGGCGCGCGTCTGCGGCCGCGACGACCAGCAGGGCCTGGTCGCTGCCGACTTCATCGCGAAAAACTACAAGGGCAAGAACATCGCGATCCTCAACGACAAGACCACCTACGGCAAAGGCCTGGCCGACGAAACCAAGAAGGCGCTCAATAAGGCCGGCGTCACCGAAAAGATGTTCGAGTCCTACAACAAGGGCGACAAGGATTTTAACGCCATCGTCTCCCGCCTGAAGCGCGACAACATCGATCTGGTCTATGTCGGCGGCTACCATCAGGAATCCGGATTGATCCTGCGCCAGATGCGCGACCAGGGCCTGAAGACCGTCCTGATGGCCGGCGACGCGCTGGCCGACAAGGAGTTCGCCTCGATCACCGGCCCTGCCGGCGAAGGCACGCTGTTCACCTTCGGTCCCGACCCGCGCAAAAAGCCGACCGCCAAGGTCATCGTCGAGAAGTTCAAGGCCAACAACATCGATCCCGAAGGCTACACGCTCTACACCTATGCAGCACTGCAGGTCTGGTCGCAGGCGGTGGCGAAGGCCGGCACCACCGATCCGAAGAAGGTGATGGACGCGATCAAGGCCGGCGCGTGGGATACCGTGATCGGCAAGCTGGAGTTCGACGCCAAGGGCGACATCAAGCAGCTCGATTATGTCGTCTACAAATGGGACGCCAAGGGCGGCTACACCGAGATCAACCCGAAAGGTTCCTGACGTCTCCTGACCAATTCTTAACGCCAAACGCCCCGGCTTGCCGGGGCGTTTTTGCTTTGGGCGTTCCCAGGGAACCCGGAAGGGAACCCATGGGAACCCTCGGTGCTGACAGGATTTTTACCGACCCCAGGGAACCAACGATTCGTCCGCGACTTGGGTCAATTGGGCTGAGTTCGCCGGAACGCCTCCTTTGGCGGTTCCCGTTGCTGCCGTCTGATGTGAGAGAAGCAGCCGCGTGCATAACGCACGCGACTCAGATTTTCTCTCGTACATGCTTGGGGGAATGCAATGAGCGACCTCGATCCGGCAGCACCGCCGAACCTTCGCCCTATCTCAAAGCGAAAATCAGAGGCCAACGGGAAACCGGACTCGCTGCAGGATCTGCTGCACGCGCTGCAGGCGATGCGAGCCGGCGATTTCTCGGTGCGGATGACCGGGGACCATCTCGGGATCGAAGGCAAGATCGCCGACACTTTTAATGAAATCGTCGCCGCCAATCAGCGCATGGCCCAGCAGCTCGAACGGGTCGGCCAGGTCGTCGGCCGCGAAGGCAAAACCCGCCAGCGCGTCAAGTTCGATCTGTCGAGCGGTTCGTGGGCCGACATGGAGGGATCGGTCAACACGCTGATCGACGATTTGTTGTGGCCGACGCGCGAGGTGACCCGCGCGGTTGCCGCCGTTGCGCAGGGCGATCTGTTGCAGACCGTGCAACTGGATGTCGATGGCCGCCCGCTGGGCGGCGAATTTTTGCAGTCGGCCAATATCGTCAACACCATGATCAAGCAGCTCAGCGTGTTCACCTCGGAGGTGACGCGCGTCGCCCGCGAAGTCGGCACCGAGGGCAAGCTCGGCGGCCAGGCGCAGGTGCCCGAAGTGACCGGCGTCTGGAAGGATTTGACCGAAAGCGTGAACTCGATGGCCAACAACTTGACCGGCCAGGTTCGCAACATCGCCGAGGTCACGATCGCTGTCGCCAACGGCGATTTGTCCAAGAAGATCACCGTCGACGTGCGCGGCGAGATTTTGCAGTTGAAGGAAGCCATCAACACGATGGTGGACCAACTGCGCTCGTTCGCCTCCGAAGTCACCCGCGTCGCCCGCGAAGTCGGCACCGACGGCAAGCTCGGCGGCCAGGCGATCGTGCCCGGCGTCGCCGGCACCTGGAAGGATCTCACCGACTCCGTGAACGCGATGTGCGGCAACCTGACCGCCCAGGTTCGCAACATCGCCAACGTGACCACGGCGGTTGCGCGCGGCGACCTTTCGCGGAAAATCACCGTCGACGTCCGCGGCGAAATCCTCGAGCTGAAGGACACCATCAACACCATGGTGGACCAGCTCAATTCCTTTGCCTCCGAAGTGACGCGCGTCGCCCGCGAGGTCGGCACCGAAGGCAAATTGGGCGGTCAGGCGCAGGTGCCCGGCGTCGCCGGCACCTGGAAGGACCTGACCGACAACGTCAACTTCATGGCGTCCAACCTGACCGCGCAGGTCCGCAACATCGCCGACGTCGCGACCGCGATCGCCGGCGGCGACCTCTCCAAGAAGATCACGGTGAACGTGTCGGGCGAAATCCTTCAGTTGAAGGAAACGCTCAACACCATGGTCGACCAGCTCAACGCCTTCGCCGGCGAAGTGACCCGCGTGGCGCGCGAGGTGGGCACCGAAGGCCGGCTCGGCGGCCAGGCCAACGTGCTCGGCGTCGCCGGCACCTGGAAGGATCTGACCGAGAGCGTCAACTCGATGGCGAGCAATTTGACCGCGCAGGTCCGCAACATCGCCGAGGTCACGACCGCGGTCGCCAATGGCGATTTGTCGAAGAAGATCACCGTTGACGTGCGCGGCGAGATTCTGGAGCTGAAAGACACCATCAATACCATGGTGGACCAGCTCAACGCCTTCGCCGGCGAGGTCACGCGCGTCGCCCGCGAAGTCGGTACCGAAGGCAAGCTCGGCGGCCAGGCGCTGGTGCGCGGCGTCGCCGGTACCTGGAAGGATCTGACCGACAGCGTGAACTCGATGGCCAGCAATCTGACCGGCCAGGTCAGAAACATCGCCGAAGTCGCGACCGCCGTCGCCAAGGGCGACCTGTCGAAGAAGATCACCGTGAACGTATCCGGCGAAATCCTTCAGTTGAAGGAAACGCTCAACACCATGGTGGATCAGCTCAACGCCTTTGCCAGCGAGGTGACGCGCGTCGCGCGCGAAGTCGGTACCGACGGCAAGCTCGGCGGCCAGGCTCAGGTGACGGGCGTCGCCGGCACCTGGAAAGACTTGACCGACAGCGTGAACTCGATGGCCGGCAATCTGACAGCCCAGGTCCGCAACATCGCCGAAGTCGCGACCGCGATTGCCGGCGGCGACCTGTCGCGCAAGATCACGGTCGACGTCCGCGGCGAGATCCTGCAGTTGAAGGAAACGCTGAACACGATGGTGGACCAGCTCAACCGCTTTGCGGGCGAGGTCACGCGCGTGGCGCGCGAGGTCGGCACCGAAGGGCGGCTCGGCGGACAGGCCAACGTGCCCGGCGTCGCCGGCACCTGGAAGGACCTGACCGACAGCGTCAACTCGATGGCCGGCAATTTGACGGCCCAGGTCCGCAACATCGCCGAAGTCACGACCGCCGTGGCGCGCGGCGACCTTTCGCGCAAGATCACCGTCGACGTCAAAGGCGAAATTCTCGAACTGAAAAATACCATCAACACGATGGTGGACCAGCTCAATGCGTTTGCCTCCGAAGTCACGCGCGTGGCGCGCGAGGTCGGCACCGAAGGCAAGCTCGGCGGCCAGGCCGAGGTGCCCGAAGTCGCCGGCACCTGGAAGGACCTGACCGACAACGTCAACTTCATGGCGTCCAACCTGACCGCGCAGGTCCGCAACATCGCCGAGGTCGCGACCGCGATCGCCGGCGGCGACCTGTCGAAGAAGATCACGGTCGACGTCCGCGGCGAGATCCTGCTGCTCAAGGATACCTTGAACACGATGGTCGAGCAGCTGCGTTCCTTCGCCGCCGAGGTGACGCGCGTGGCGCGCGAAGTCGGCACCGAGGGACGGCTCGGCGGCCAGGCCGTGGTGCCCGGCGTCGGCGGCACCTGGAAGGACCTCACCGACAACGTCAACCTGCTCGCCGCCAACCTGACGACGCAAGTCCGCAACATCGCCGAAGTCACCACGGCGGTGGCACGCGGCGACCTGTCGCGAAAGATCACGGTCGACGTCAAGGGCGAAATCCTCGAACTCAAAAACACCATCAACACGATGGTCGATCAGCTCAACGCCTTCGCCGGCGAAGTGACGCGCGTCGCGCGCGAGGTCGGCACCGAGGGCAAGCTCGGCGGACAGGCGCAGGTTCCGGGCGTCGCCGGCACCTGGAAGGACCTCACCGATACAGTGAACTTCATGGCGGCCAATCTGACCGAGCAGGTGCGCGGCATCGTCAAGGTCGTGACCGCCGTCGCCAACGGCGATTTGAAGCAGGACCTGACGGTGAAATCGAAGGGCGAAGTCGCGGCCCTTGCCGATACCATCAATAACATGACCGAGACGCTGGCGACGTTCGCCGATCAGGTCACCAGCGTGGCGCGCGAAGTCGGCGTCGAAGGCCGGCTCGGCGGCCAGGCCAACGTGCCCGGCGCCGCCGGTACCTGGAAGGATCTGACCGGCAACGTCAATTTGCTGGCCGCCAATCTGACATCGCAGGTGCGCGCAATCGCGGAAGTGGCGACCGCGGTCACCAAGGGCGACCTCACCCGTTCGATCCAGGTCGACGCCCGCGGCGAAGTCGCCGAACTCAAAGACAACATCAACACCATGATCGGCAATCTCCGCCTGACCACGGACGTCAACTCGGAACAGGACTGGCTGAAAACCAATCTGGCGAAATTCACCAACATGCTGCAGGGCCAGCGCGACCTGACCACCGTGGGCCGATTGCTGCTGACCGAACTGACCCCGCTGGTCAATGCGCATATGGGTGTCATTTACCAGGTCGAGAATGAAGACAATCCGCAACTGCGGCTGCTGTCGGCCTATGCGGGCGACGGCGCCAATCCTCATCCGCTATTCGTGCAATTTGGCGACGGCCTGATCGGGCAATGCGCGATGGACAAGCGACAGCGGCTGGTGTCGGACATTCCGAGCGACGCCGTCCCGATCAACTCGGCGCTGTTGCGGGTGATACCGAAAAATATCGTCGTGCTGCCGGTGCTGTTCGAGAATCAGGTCAAGGCCGTCATCGAGCTGTCTTCCGTCAGTTCATTCACGACCTCACAGATGACCTTCCTCGAGCAGCTCACCGATTCGATCGGCATCGTGCTCAACAGCATCGAGGCGACGATGCAGACCGAAGGCCTGTTGAAGCAATCGCAACAGCTCGCCGGTGAATTGCAGACCCAGCAGAAGGAATTGCAGCAGACCAACGAGCAGCTCGAGCAAAAGGCCCAGCAGCTCGCCGAGCGAAACGTCGAAGTGGAAAGAAAGAACCAGGAAATCGAGCAGGCGCGCCGCGCGCTGGAGGAAAAGGCCACCGAACTCTCGCTGACGTCGAAATACAAATCGGAATTCCTCGCCAACATGTCGCACGAGCTGCGGACGCCGCTCAACAGCATCCTGATTCTCGGCCAGCAGCTCACCGAAAATCCGGACGGCAACCTCTCCGCCAAGCAGGTCGAATTCGCGCGCACCATCCATGGCGCCGGCACCGACCTCTTGAATTTGATCAGCGATATTCTCGACCTCTCCAAGATCGAATCCGGAACGGTGACGGTCGACGCCGAGGAAATCCTCACCGCCAACCTGCTCGAAACCGTGGGACGGCCGTTCCGCCACGAAGCGGAAAACCGTCAACTGTCGTTCAACGTCGATCTCGATCCCAGTCTCGGTCGAAGCATCATTACCGACTCGAAGCGCCTGCAGCAGGTGCTGAAGAACCTGCTGTCGAACGCCTTCAAGTTCACCGCCGAAGGCGGGGTTCGCTTGAGCGTTTCCGCCGCGCTGGGCGGCTGGAGCGCCGAGCATCCGATTCTGAATCATTCGCCCGCCGTCATCGCGTTCGAGGTGTCGGACACCGGCATCGGCATTCCGCACGACAAGCAAAAGCTGATCTTCGAGGCGTTTCAGCAGGCCGACGCCGGCACCAGCCGGAAATATGGCGGCACCGGCTTGGGCCTCGCCATCAGCCGCGAGCTGGCGACCCTGCTCGGTGGTGAAATTCATCTGAGGAGTACGCCCGGCAAGGGCAGCACCTTCGTGCTCTATCTGCCGCTGAAATATTCCGGCCCGACGGTCGCACCGCGCGTCCCTGCCTCGCCGCCCTACGCGGCCGTGCCGGCGCTGCAGGCCGCGACGCAGGAGCGGATCATCGAACAGCTGCCGGATGACCGGCTCAATCTCGAACCCGGAGACACCATCCTGTTGATCGTCGAGGATGACCCGCATTACGCGCGCGTGCTGGTCGACCTCGCCCGCGACAAGGGATTCAAGGTGCTGGTTGCCGCCCACGGCGCCGAGGCGCTGGAACTGGCAAAACAGTTCCAGCCGTCGGCGGTGTCGCTCGACGTCTTCCTGCCGGACATGCTGGGCTGGACGGTGCTGAGCCAGCTCAAGCACAACCCCCTCACCCGGCATATTCCGGTGCAGATCATCACGCTCGACGAGGACCGCCAGCATGCGCTGGCGCGCGGGGCGTTTTCCTTCGTCAACAAGCCGACCACGACCGAAGGCGTCAGCGCTGCGCTGTCGCAGATCAAGGAATATGCCAAGCCGCGCCGTAAACGCCTGCTGATCGTGGAGGACAATGCCGCCGAGCAGATGAGCATCAAGGAACTGCTCGATCACAACGATATCGAGATCGTGACCACCGATACCGGCGAAGGCGCGCTTTCCACCCTGCGCGACAGTCCGTGCGACTGCGTCGTGCTGGATTTGCGGCTACCCGACATGAGCGGCTTCGAGGTGCTCGACCGGATCCGCAACGACGACCAATTATCGAACGTGCCGGTGGTGGTGTTCACGGGGCGGGAACTGTCGGTCGAGGAAGACGCCGAACTGCACACGATGGCGCGAAGCATCGTGGTCAAAGGCGTGGAATCGCCGGAACGCCTGCTCGACGAAACGTCACTGTTTCTTCACCGCGTGATTACGGAATTGCCAATCGAAAAGCAGCGAATGCTCGAAAAGCTCAACAGTTCCGACGAGGATTTGGTCGGCCGGACCGCGTTGCTCGTGGACGACGATGCCCGCAACATCTTTGCACTGAGCAGCGTGCTGGAACGCCGCGGCATGAAGGTCCTGACCGCGACCACCGGCAGCGAGGCGGTTGCGCTTGTCGAGTCCAACCCCCAGATCGCCGTCGTGCTGATGGATATCATGATGCCCCAGATGGACGGATACCAAACTATTGGTGTGATCCGCCAGAACCCGGCGCTTCGCCGGCTCCCGATTATCGCGCTGACGGCCAAGGCCATGAAGGGCGATCGTGAAAAATGTCTCGAGGCCGGCGCGTCGGATTATCTGGCCAAGCCGGTCAACACCGAGCAGTTGCTGCTTGCCATCCGCATGTGGCTACACCGTTGACCGGCGTTCAAATGATGGACAACGAGAAAGTCAATATTCTTCTGGTTGACGATCAGCCGGCAAAACTGCTGGCCTATGAAGTCATCCTCAAGGAGCTCGGCGAGAATCTGGTCGTCGCCGCATCCGGCAGGGAGGCGCTGGAATATCTGCTCAAGAACGAAGTCGCGGTGATCCTGGTCGATGTCTGCATGCCGGAACTCGACGGCTTCGAGCTCGCCGCCATGATCCGCGACCATCCGCGTTTCCAGAAGACGGCGATGATCTTCATTTCGGCCATTCAGGTCAGCGATCTCGACCGGCTGCGCGGCTACGAGATGGGCGCCGTCGACTATGTTCCGGTACCGGTCGTCCCGGAAGTGTTGCGCGCCAAGATCAAGGTGTTTGCCGAGCTGTACCGCAAGACCCGGCAGCTGGAGCGGCTGAATGCCGAACTCGAGGATCGCGTGCGGGCGCGAACCGCCGAGCTGGAGGAATCGCACGCCCGGCTCCTGGAAAGCGAGCAACGCCGAAGTCTCGCGATCGCCGCCGGCAAAATGGGATCCTGGGACTGGGACTGGGTCAATGGCGACTGGATGTGGGACGAGGGCCAATACCAGATTCTCGGCGTCGATTCGAAGACCTTCGTGGTGACGCCTTCCAAGATACAGGCGTTGCTGCATCCGGAGGACATCGGCGAACTGCGCAAGGCATTGGCGCACTTCGCCAAGGGTGCAAAATCATACGAGGCCGAGTTTCGCGTTATCCGCCCCAATGGCGAGATACGCTGGTGCGTCGGCACCGCCGCCGCCACACTCGACAAAGCGGGCCGCGTGGTGCGCGTCAGCGGCGTCACGGTCGACATCACCGAGCGCAAGCATGCCGAGGAACGCCAGAACCTGCTCGCCCGGGAGGTCGATCATCGCGCCAAGAATGCGCTGGCGCTGGCCCAATCCATCGTCCGGCTGACCCGAGGCGAAAACGTCAAGGCCTACATCCGCTCGGTGGAAGGGCGGATCAATGCGCTGGCGCGGGTGCATACGGTGTTGTCGCTGTCGAACTGGCAGGGCGCGGAAATGCGACGGCTGATCGGCGAGGAGCTCGCGCCCTATGCGGTCGGCGATCAAATCGCATTGTCCGGTCCGGAGCTGCAGTTGCAGCCTGCCACCGCGCAGACGCTGGCGTTAGCCTTGCACGAGCTCGTCACCAATTCGGCCAAGTATGGCGCGCTGTCGACGCTGTCGGGCCGGCTCTCGCTCAGATGGGAGAACGACCAGGGCCTGCTCCGGTTGCTTTGGGAAGAGACCGGCGGGCCTTCGGTTCAAGAGCCGACAACGCGGGGCTTCGGCACCCGGACCGTGCTCGCCAGCATCGAGTCGCAACTCGGCGGCGAGGCCAGGTTCGATTGGCGCAGCGAGGGCCTGCTGTGCCGCCTTTCCGTTCCGTTGTCGCCCGCGCTGGCGCGGCCGGATTCGGGCGTGCATCAAGGCGGCGTCATCGAAAAAAATAATCCCGAACGCACCGCGCGATCGGCCGACGCGTGATCCCGATCAGAGCGCGGCCCCGCCGGCAACTTCGGTTTCTCGATCATGCGACGGTCGAAACCCAAGGACCGCCTCGATGGCACGCATCAGTTCGATCGGGCGAAACGGCTTTTGCAGACACGCGACATTCGAAAGCTCGGGGGATTCGGCCAGGAAGTCGAGCGCGGTCATTCCGGATATGGCGACAACGAACAAATCCGGCACGCGCTCGCGCATGGTCCGGATAAGGTCGAACCCGTTGGTGCCCTGCAGGACGATATCGACGATGGCGAGATCGAAACTGGAATCCGCGAACGCCTGCAATGCCGCCGCGGCGTTGGCGGCCTCGACAATTTCGAAATGGTTCACACGCAGCACGATCGCGATCATCGCGCGCACATTGGATTGGTCATCGACAACGAGAACGCGGGGCATGAATGGCATCCAGAGCCGGTCGTCCGGCAGCCTACGGTGAAAACCCCGGATATCGGCGCACTGAGGCGGCATTATTCGACCTTTCGGTCGGTAAAGACGCCGTTACTCCGCAATAGCCTTTCCGCCGCTATGCCGATTGGATAGTATGTAACCTTGAGTTGATTCTGGGATAGGCAGCGGCTGCATGCAATTCCGCATGGCGCTCGGCTGATTTTGGCTGCAATATCATGCCTGTGCCCAGGCAGGGCAGCATTGCCCCCGGTCGATATCCGCATATCGGCTAGATTTCACGCTCCGGCGGGTGCTCCATGGTGCGGGCTTGATTTGGACCCTTTGGTGCATCGATGCCAGCCTGCAGGAGATCATGAGTGCCGACTGGTGACGACCGCAGCATCTTCCTGTCGACCTTGCCCGCCACCAACAGCGACCGCATGATGGCTCTCGCCGTCGTCGGGGTCTCGTCGATTCTGTTCGCATTTGCCGCGACTTTCGCCACTGTGCCGCTCACCCCGATCCCGGCGTTCATTGCGAGTTATCAGTCCGCGCTTGCCATCAACGATCTGATCACGGCCATCCTGCTGTTTTCGCAATTCAGCCTGTTGCGGTCGCGCGCTCTGCTGCTGCTGGCGAGCGGATATTTGTTCACCATGGCCGCGGCGATCGTCCATGCCCTGACTTTTCCCGGCGTGTTTGCCCCGGCCGGGCTTCTCAATGCCGGTCCGCAGACCACCGCGTGGCTATACCAGATCTGGCACGGCGTATTTCCGCTTGTCGTCCTCGGTTATGCGCTGCTGAAAGACAAAGATGGCGGCGCCAAAATACGGGGATCCGCACGGAGGGCGATGCTTTCGAGCGCCATCGCCGTCGGCGGCGTGTTGTCGGTCGCAGTCTGGATCGTCACCGCCAAACACGACCTTCTGCCGACGCTGTTGAGCGACGGCCATTTTACGTCCTACCTGACCGCCGCCATATCGACGGAGCTGTTGCTCAGCCTGGCGGCGCTGCTGACCTTGTGGTTTCGGCGGCAACATTCCGTACTGGACATCTGGCTGATGGCCGTGATGTGCGCCTGGCTGTTCGACATTGCTTTGTCTGGAATTTTCAGCGCAGCCAGATTCGATCTCGGCTTTTATTCCGGCCGGTTCTACGGCCTGTGCGCCGCGAGTTTCATTCTCGCCGTCTTGCTGATCGACAACGTCGCCCTGCAAGCCCAGTTGTCCCGCCTGCTCGATACGCTCCGGCTTCAGGCCGCCTCCGAAAGGCAGTATCATACCGAACGCGAGCGGTTGTTGAGCGCGGTCGTAGAATCATCCAACGACGCCATCATCACCAAGGCGCTCGACGGCAAGATCACCAGCTGGAACAGGGCCGCCGAGCAACTGTTTGGATATTCGGCTCAGGAAGCGGTCGGCAGACCTGTTGATATCATCGTCCCGCCCGACCGGCGCGCCGAGGTCCACAATATCCTCGACCGGGTCGGCCGCGGCGAAAGGATCGAACATTACGAAACCTCGCGCGTGCGCAAGGACGGTCGCAGCCTGGATGTTTCGCTGAGCGTCTCGCCGATCCGATCGGCGTCGGGCGAGATTGTCGGCGCCTCCAAATCCGCGCGCGACATTACCGAGAGCAAGCGGACGGAAAAGGCGCTCAATCAGGAGATCGAAGAGCGGCGGCGCATCTTCGACACCTCGCATGATCTCATTCTGGTGACGGATACCGCGGGCAATTTCATTCAGGTCAGTCCGAGCGTTACTTCCATCCTGGGCTACGAACCCGCGGATATGGTGGGACACAGCGCGGTCGAATTCATCCACCCGGACGATCTCGAGAATACCCGCAACGAGATGCGGGCGGCGCGCCGCGGCCAGAACAAGCGCAACTTCGAGACGCGCTATATCGGCAAGGACGGCAAGACCGTGGCGCTGAACTGGACCGGAACATGGTCGGAGCCGGTCAGGCGCCATTTTTTCATCGGCCGCGATCTGACGGAAAAGCAGGCCGCGGACGCGCATATCCGCCAGGTGCAGAAGATGGACGCGATCGGCCAGCTGACCGGCGGCGTCGCGCATGATTTCAACAACATTCTGACCGTCATCACCGGCACCATCGGGATTTTGGAAGAGGCGGTCGCCAGCCAGCCCGAGCTCGTGGCCATTGCCAAGCTGATCGACGAGGCCGCCGAACGGGGCGCCAGCCTGACCAAGCATCTGCTCGCCTTCGCCCGCAAGCAGCCGCTGCAACCGGTTGAGGTCGACATCAATGGGTTGATGCTCGAAGCCGCCAAGCTGCTGCATCCGACGCTGGGCGAGCATATCGTAATCATGCCCCTGCTCGCGGAAGACGCATGGACGGCGCTGGTCGATCCGAACCAGCTCACCACGGCGATCCTGAACCTTGCCCTGAACGCGCGCGACGCCATGCCCGATGGCGGCAAGCTCACGCTCGAGAGCCGCAACGTCTTTCTCGACGACGCCTATGCGAGCATGCATAGCGAGGTGACGGTAGGCCACTACGTTATGATTGCCGTCAGCGACAGCGGCACGGGAATTCCCGCAGCAATGCTTGAGCGGGTGTTCGAACCCTTCTTCACCACCAAGGAGGTCGGCAAGGGCACCGGCCTCGGTCTCAGCATGGTGTTCGGCTTCATCAAACAGTCAGGCGGGCATATCAAGATCTACAGCGAGGAAGGCCACGGCACCTCGATCAAGATGTATCTGCCGCGGGCGACGGGGTTGAACCAGACCGCCACAGAGGTGCGGATGTCGGCGAACGTCGAGGGAGGCAACGAAACCGTCCTCGTCGTCGAGGACGATGCACTGGTGCGCAAATATGTCATCACCCAGATCAAAAGCCTCGGCTATACCACGTTCGAGGCGGCCAACGCGGCCGAAGCCCTCAATGTCATCGATACCGCCGCGACCGTCGATCTGCTGTTCACCGACGTCATCATGCCCGGTATCATGAACGGCCGCCAACTGGTCGACGTCGCGCGGCAGCGGCGGCCCTCGCTGAAAGTCCTGTACACGTCGGGATATACCGAGAACGCCATCGTCCATCATGGCCGCCTCGATACCGGCGTACTGCTGCTTGCCAAGCCCTATCGCAAATCCGAACTGGCCAGCATGCTCCGAATGGCGCTTGGCAATTGAAGCAATCCTTGCGACTGATATATCGGTGATCACAACCAGATATCGACGGCCCGAATGCGGGCATGACGGACCGGTTTCTTGAAAAATCTCCTCACCGACATATCCGGCGTCCGCGTCGGTCACGCCGACGACGCAGCACTTGCGTCCGGCGTTACCGCCGTGATCTTCGACAAGCCCGCGGTGGCATCGATCGACGTCCGCGGCGGCGGGCCCGGCACCCGCGAGGCAACCGTGCTCGACCTTCAGAGCACAGTCGAAGCGATCGACGGCATCGCGCTCTCCGGCGGCTCGGCGCTCGGACTGGATGCCGCCGGCGGCGTGCAGGCCTGGCTCGCCGAACAGGGGCGCGGCCTGCGCATGCGTGGCGCGGTCATTCCGATCGTTCCGGGCGCGATCTGCTTCGATCTCCTGAACGGCGGCAACAAGGCGTGGGGACGCTTCCCGCCCTATCGCGATCTCGGTTACGCCGCAGCTGGTGCAGCAGCGGCGAATTTCGCGCTCGGCAGCGCCGGCGCCGGCCTCGGCGCGACCACGGCCAATTTCAAGGGCGGCCTCGGTTCCGCTTCCGCGCAGACCGAAGGCGGCGTGAAGGTCGCCGCACTCGCGGTGGTCAATGCCGTCGGCAGCGTGACGGTCGGCGACGGGCCGTGGTTCTGGGCGGCGCCGTTCGAAATCGGCGGCGAATTCGGCGGACGCGGCCTGCCGCCGTCATTCGATCCGGACATGTTGAGGGCGCGGCTAAAGGGCGGCCCGGAGGCCACCTCTGCGGAAAACACCACATTGGCCGTCGTCGTCACCGACGCCTTGCTGACGAAGCCGCAGGCCAAGCGGCTTGCGATGATCGCGCAGACCGGCATGGCGCGCGCCATCTATCCCGTTCATGCGCCGCTCGATGGCGACGTGGTGTTTGCGGCGGCGACCGGCGAAAAGCCGATCGATCCGCTGTTCGGTCTCACCGAACTCGGCATGGTAGCGGCCAATGTGCTCGCCCGCGCGATCGCGCGTGGCGTCCATTCGGCGACCGCGCTGCCCTTTCCAGGCGCGCTGCCGGCGTGGAAGGATCGCTTCGGCTAAACGGAAGTGCGCCGAAACCTCCAGATTCTGTTTTGACGCGTTTTCAACCGCAGATAAGTCTGCGCAATCTGCGTAAACTTGATTGCTATGCGAGCCGGTATCCACCCCGGATCAAGTCCGGGGCAGGCTTTCGCTCGAAAACGCTATGACCACGGCTTAGGCGCTGACCGAGAGCGATGCGGTGGCGGAGGATGCAATCGCGCTGGCCTCGCGCTGGATCATCTGCTCGATGAAATTGTAGGACGACGTCGCGGTGCTGGACGAAGTCGTTGCCGCGGGCGACGTCATCGTCACCTTTGAACCGTCAGCGTAGGTCAGCGAGGTCGTCGTGGAACCGTCGCTATTGGTGACGGAGGTGCTCGACGCGCCCTCCAGCGCCTGCAACAGCGGATCGGTGCTCGATGATCCGTCGCTGCTGGTGCCGCTGCTGCTGGAATCGCTCGATCCGTCCGAAGCGGCGACGTGGTGATGGTGATGCCCGCCCTTGCCGCCAGCGCCCTTCAGCGCGTTCGACATTTCGTCGAGGCTGACCGAGCCATCGCCATTCTTGTCCAGCTTGTTGAAGACGTCGTCAGCCTGCGCGATGTTGGTGCCGCCGGCGCCGAGCGCGTTTTCGAATTCGGATTTTGAGATCTTGCCGTCGCCATCGGCGTCGATCTTCGAGAACAGGTCCTTCAGTGAATCCATGGGGCTGGTGGACGTCGAAGTCGTCGACGAGGTCGAAGACTGGCTTTGCGCCGCCAGCAGCGCGCTCATCGTTTCCGGTGATATCTGCGAAAAGCCGCTGCTGGATCCGGTGCTCGCGCTCGTGCTCTGGCTGGTCGGGGTCGAGGCGCTGCTGGAAAAATCGAACGGACTGCTCGCACCCTGGCTAAAGCCGGTCGATTGCGTGGACGAGGACTTCGACGAAAGCAGCCCTTGAAGGGCATCGATGGCCGACGACGCGGCGCCAATGGCAGGCAACATGGCAGAACTCCGACAAGGCCGGACGACGCGGCCGTTAACTCACGCCAACTACTCAGCAAGCGCCGTGCCATGGTGAGAAACCCAATGAAACCGACGCTTTTTGCATTTGACCTCGGCCGGCATGGCAGGCAATTCGTGCCCGCTCCGGCAGATTTTTCCGCCCCGCGTTGAGTCCCCTCGCGCCGACGGCAGGCATTCGCACAATTTATCGAATCATTCGTTTTGGAAATCGGGCGTGGCTGCGCTGGCTCCATTCGAACTCACGCGGGCTCGGTTCTGCCAATTTGTGCGCGGAACCCATGCGGCCTGATGGCTTCGCATGGGACAATCTTTCTATCCTCGATACCCGGTCCCGCCCGCATTGCCCCCCGGCTTTGCGCGTGTTACGCGAAACGTTCCGCACCTTCGAAATCGGCCTTCGGAAAAGCGCACATGTCCCAGCAATTTGCGTCACGTCCCCTCGTCATCGCGCCGTCGATCCTGGCGGCGGACTTTGCCAAACTGGGCGAGGAAGTCCGCGCCGTCGATTCCGCCGGCGCCGACTGGATCCATCTCGACGTGATGGACGGCCATTTCGTCCCGAACATTTCCTACGGTCCCGATGTCATCAAGGCGATGCGCCCGCACACAAAGAAGATTTTTGATGCGCATCTGATGATCTCACCGTGCGATCAATATCTCGAGGCGTTTGCAAAAGCCGGCTGCGATCACATCACGGTCCATGCCGAGGCGGGTCCGCATCTGCATCGTTCGCTGCAGGCGATCCGCGCGCTCGGCAAGAAGGCCGGCGTCTCGCTCAATCCGGGCACGCCGGCAAGCGCGATCGAATATGTCATCGATCTGATCGATCTGGTGCTGGTGATGTCGGTCAATCCAGGCTTCGGCGGTCAGGCCTTTATTCGCTCGGCGCTCGGCAAGATCAGCGATGTCAGGGCGATGACCGCAGGCCGCCCGATCGATATCGAAGTCGACGGCGGCGTCGGCCCGGATGTGTCGGGCCAGTTGGCGGCCGCCGGCGCCAACGCGTTCGTCGCGGGCTCCGCGGTATTCAAGGGCGGCAGCGTGGACGCGTACAAGACCAATATTTCCGCGATCCGCAATGCTGCGGCCAGCGCGCGCGGCGAAGCAATCTAGCCGGCGATTGCCGCGTAAATGATCGTTTCGGTGCGCTGCAGCAGTTCCCATGCTGCGCCGCCACATGCTCAATATTCGTGCGCCGCACCGTAGTGATCCGGGCTTCCCGGATTCAAGCAAATCACTGCACATACCGCGCTCGAATTCGCGGGAGTGCGCATCATGACGATGACCTATGTTTGGATCGGCGTTGCTTTGTGGCTCGGCCTGAACGTGGCGTTCGTCGCGCGGCGCATCTATGTGACACGACCGGTCAAGATCGCCGCAAGCTCTCGCCGCACGCACGTGCGGCTGGTTTGAGTCCATGGCGGGCGTGATTGCAAAGCGGCCGTCAAAGCGCAGGTGCCGCATTCCGCGGCGCCCGCATCCGGACCTCGAATTTTTCTTCAGCCGTTACGAACGGCGCCGGCCTCTGTTTCTTCTTGCCCGTGCATCGCCGCCAACCGCGGCGGCCGCACCACGGTGACCGTACAACCGGCCTCCGCCGCCACCCTGGCCGAGACGCTGCCGAGCAGCGCGCGCGCCAGCGAATTCTGCCGCGCGCCGATCACGACGTGATCGACGTGGTTGACCTCGACAAATTCCAGGATGGCGGAAGCGGGATCGATTGCCTCCAGCACATGCACCGTGAGCCGGCTTTCGTCGAGCTGCAATGGCGAAGCCCAATGCCGGAGCGCGACAAGCCGGTCGATGTGCTTGTTGTTGCCCTGCTCGTCGAGCGTCTTGTCGAGCGTGATGCGCCCGAGCTTGAGCACGTTCAGGCAGGCAAGCCGCGCCGATGGCAGGGTTGCCAGGATCTGCTCGGCGGCCTTGCGCAGCGATTCGTTCAGCAGCCCCGCCCCTTCAGCGGTATCGAGCGCGACGGCCACGATCGGCCCCGACGCCAGTTGGGCGGCAAGATCGGATTTCGGTCTCGGTTGGGTCAGGCCGCGATTGAAGCGGCGCCGCCAGACCGTTGAGAGCGGATCGTGCGTTTGGCGCTCCGATCGCGCGGTCAGCTTGATCTGCTCGGGATGGGCAAGTTCGAACGCCAGCTGCGATGCCGTCGGGTGCCGCCAGACCGGCTCGATCTCGAGACACCGCAGCACGATCTCCTGCAGCCAGGACGGATAATCGGTCTTAAGCTTGCGCGGCGGATGCGGATCGCGCCACAGCCGCCGGCGCATGCCGCGCAGCGTTTCACCCTCGCCGAACGGCCGCTCGCCGGTGGTGAAGAAATACAGCAGCACGCCGAGCGAAAACAGGTCGCTGCGCGGATCGTTGCGTACGCCAAGCAGGCGCTCCGGCGCCATGTAGGGCGCGGTACCGTAGGGCAAGCGGAATTCTTCCTGCAGCAGATCGGGCAAAAGATTGTGATGCGACAATCCGAAATCGATCAGCACGCATTCGCCCGAGGGGCGAAACATGATGCTGCTCGGCTTGATGTCGTGATGAATGACGTTCTGCCGATGCAAATCGGCGAGCGCGGTCGCGATCTTGCCGCCGATCACCCTCGCCTCTTCATATGGGATCGGCAGGTCGCTGAGCCGGTCGTACAGCGTGGTGCCCGGGATGCGCTCGATGACGACGTAGGGCTGCCGGCCGAAATCGCCGGTGCCGAAACAGCCGGGGACGTGCGGTCCCGCCAGCCGCGGCAGGATCATCTGCTCCATTTCAAAACTGACGATGGCGGCCGGATCCTCGCCCTCGGAAACCCGGGGGATTTTCATCAGCAGCGGCACGTTGATGCCGGGATGGGCCACGCTCCACAGCGTCGCCATGCCGCCGCGATGGACGCACTCCCCGATCGTAAAACCATCCAGCTCGGCGCCGGTCGCAATCAAAGGCCTGTTCCTCGAAGGTTTGGCCATCGCTCACCTCCCGACCAGCAGCCGATCGGCCAGCCAGTGCGGCAGACCGTTGGCCCGAATCCGGCTGGCCGCGGTCTCGACGTCGTAGGGCACGCGGCAATAGGTGATCTCATGCGAGGTGGTATCGAGCATCGCAAACGCGGCGGCCGGGTTGCCGTCGCGCGGCTGCCCGACCGAGCCGATCACGGCGAGCCAGCGCCTGCCGCCGAGCAATTGCACGGGGACGCCGGAGGTCGGAACGAAGCTCGTCATCTTGGCGGCTGACGACATCGAATACAGCGCCGGCTTGTGGATGTGTCCGCAGAAGGTGATGTGGGCTTCCGTCGCCTCGAGGCTGCGTGCGGCCTCCGGCGTGCCCTGGACATAGCGCCACCGCGCCGGGTGGCTCGCTTCCGAATGAACGTAGAGGCGATCGCCGTCCTGCCGGGTCAGCGGCAATTCGGCCAGAAACCGCCGCTGGTTCGCGCTGAGCCTGCCGCGGGTCCATTCGATCGCGGCTTGCGCTTCGGCATTCATGGTCTCGGAGGGGGCACCGATCGCGCTGTCATGGTTGCCGCGCACGGCCATGGCGCCGCGATCGACCAGATCCATCACCGTCTCGACCGTCGATTCCGGATCGGCGCCGTAGCCGACGATATCGCCCAGGCAGATCATGCGCTCGGCGCCGCGCGCCCGCGCCGCATCGAGGCAGGCGCCAAAAGCCTGCTGGTTGGCATGGATATCCGCAAACAGCGCCAGCCGCACATCTTCCTCCGCGCTATCGGTACCAGAAAGGCTGGTGCCAGATTTGATGGATGTCAAACACGCGCTACCTCGGGCCCGCGACGGGTCCGAGACAAGGTCATATGCGGTGGGGTTGGTTTTGACGCGGTGCGGCGACGATCGCGCGGCAGAGTGGATTAGCGCTTGCGCGGCGCTTCCAGGCCTTTGAGCAGCAGCGCCAGCACGGCATCGATCCGCGCGGCAAGCTCCGCCTCGCTCCATTCCTCCGCATGGGCGGGATGGTGGAAACGACTGGTGGCGTCAAAAATCGCGCGCGCCGAAGCTTTGGGATCGGCGGCCTGAAATACGCCCTGCTCCACGCCGTCGGACAGAATATGCACGATCTGGTCGACCAGGCCGTCCTTGTGCGCCTTCACCACCGTGCAGGCTTCCTGTGCCAGCGTCAGGTAGGTCCTGAACATCTCGGGGTCGTCGCTGACCTTCTTGTGCTTGATCGCAAACATCGTGCGCAGCCAGCGTTCCAGCCGGGCGGGCGCCGGCCCCGACTCCTCCGCAATCTTCTGAAGCGGCGCGTTGACGCGGTCGAGCCAGCGCTTTGCAACGGCCTGGCGCAGCGAAGCCTTGCTCGGAAAGTGGCGGTAGACGCTGCCGTGGCTGACATCGAGCGCACGGGCGACGTCGACCACAGTAGCCTTGGCGAGCCCATAGCGCCGCAACACGTCCTCGGTTACTTCGAGAATCCGTTCCGGCGTCAAAACCATTACTTCGTTCATGGGCCGCTCCGTTTGGTTCTCGCTGTCCCGCTTCGTTTAGTGAGTAAACTTGGCAGCCTGGGCCTCAAGGTGGCGGGCGACGCGCAGGTTGAGCCAGCGTTGAATTTGGGCGGTTAAATAAAGAATTTCCATCGTCATCGGGGTAGTCCTCTTCAGTTCCGAAACCCGCCGTATCGGCCGGCGAGCCCTATATTTGACGCCCAGCCCCGGCGTCAGAAAGGGATATAGCACATCTCGCTGACAGATATCAGTATATGTCAGTCAATAATATGTGATTGAGACCCCCGCGGGCGGGCGGCCCGGGCGCCTCGCACGCCGGCCCCCGGCCCCCGGCACCAAGGTTTGTCTCACCTCGGCGGCTCTGTTAAAGCGCGGCGTAAAAAACAATTGCTGAGAGTCGACCATGATCCCCCGTTATACCCGCCCGGAAATGGCCTCGATCTGGGAGCCGCAGACCCGTTTCAAGATCTGGTTCGAGATCGAGGCCCATGCGGCCGACGCGCTGGCGGAACTCGGCACCATCCCCAAGGAAGCGGCCAGGACGATCTGGGCCAAGGCCAGGAATGCGACCTTTAACGTCGAGCGGATCGACGAGATCGAGCGCGAGACCAAGCACGACGTCATCGCCTTCCTGACCCATCTGGCCGAAATCGTCGGCCCCGAGGCGCGCTTCGTCCACCAGGGCATGACCTCCTCCGACGTGCTCGACACCTGCCTCAATGTGCAGCTCACCCGCGCCGCGGATTTGCTGATCGCCGACATCGACAAGGTGCTGGCGGCGCTGAAGAAGCGCGCCTTCGAGCACAAGATGACGCCGACCATCGGCCGCTCCCACGGCATTCACGCCGAACCCGTGACCTTCGGGCTCAAGCTCGCCTATGCCTATGCCGAATTCACCCGCGCCCGCGAGCGCCTCGTCGCCGCCCGCAAGGAAGTCGCAACCTGCGCGATTTCGGGCGCCGTCGGCACCTTCGCCCAGATCGATCCGCGCGTCGAAGAGCATGTCGCCAAGGCGATGGGACTTACGCCGGAGCCGATCTCGACCCAGGTGATCCCGCGCGACCGCCACGCGATGTATTTTGCCACGCTCGGCGTCATCGCTTCTTCCGTCGAGCGCCTCGCCACGGAGATCCGCCATCTGCAGCGCACCGAAGTGCTGGAAGCCGAAGAGTTCTTCTCCGAAGGCCAGAAGGGCTCGTCCGCGATGCCGCACAAGCGCAACCCGGTGCTGTCGGAAAACCTTTCCGGGCTTTCCCGCATGGTGCGCGCCTATGCGCTGCCGGCGATGGAAAACGTCGTGCTCTGGCACGAGCGCGACATCTCGCACTCCTCGGCCGAACGCATGATCGGCCCTGACGCCACCGTGACGCTCGATTTTGCGCTGAATCGTCTGGCCGGCCTGATCGACAAGCTTTTGATCTATCCCGCCAACATGCAAAAAAACCTCGACCGCCTCGGCGGCCTCGTGCATTCGCAGCGGCTCCTGATCGCGCTGACGCAAAAGGGCGCCAGCCGCGAGGACTCCTATAAATTCGTGCAGCGCAACGCCATGCCGGTGTGGCGCGGCGAAGGCGATTTCCAGACGCTGCTGAAAAAAGACCCCGACGTGAAGAAATATCTGACCGACGCCGAGATCGAGGAGCAGTTCGACCTCGGCTATCACTTCAAGCACGTCGATACGATCTTCAGGCGCGTGTTCGGCGCGGGCTGACCGTTAGGTCGTCATCCCCGGACGAACGCACTTGCGTTCGCTCGGGATGACGGAGAGTACGGACCTCATCCTGAGGAGCTTGCGAAGCAAGCGTCTCGAAGGATGGACGCAGCACACGCACTCGCGGCCATCCTTCGAGACGCGACGAAGACGCCGCTCCTCAGGATGAGGTCCGAGATAGCTTTACTGCCTCTCAGGATGACGGATAGTACGGACCTCATCCTGAGGAGCTTGCGAAGCAAGCTTCTCGAAGGATGGATGCAACACACGGACTCGCGGCCATCCTTCGAGACGCGGCGAAGACGCCGCTCCTCAGGATGAGGTGTACGCTGTGTCTCTAGCCTCGCGCAGCTGACCGCGCCGGCTTCACGGGGGCGCCGTAGAGCCGCATCAGCACGAACGTTACCGCCAGGATCGTCAGATAGACCGTGAGCTGCATTTCCGTGGGCTGGTCGGTGTAGCCAATCAGGGTGTGCAGCGCGCGGCCGGGAATGCTGGTATCCGACAGGATCCAGCCTGAATCCCAGACGACGTGGTCCATCGCCGTCAGCCAGTTGGCCTTTTCCAGGAAGGCCGCCGCCTGCGCCGCCATGCCGGCCGCCAGCAGCGCGATCAGCACCGTCGTCGTCGTGAACAACTTCCGCATGGGAATGCGCACCAGACCAAAATAGGTCAGCATGCAAATGACGGCGCCGAGCGCGAGCCCGGCAAAACCGCCGAGCGCGACGCTCCACGAAGTGTCGCTGCCGGCGGCGAGCACGCCATACAGGAACAGCACGACCTCGCTGCCCTCGCGCAGCACCGCGACGCCGACCACGATCGCGAGCGCCAGCAGCGACTTCGATCCTTCGACCACCGCCTGCCCCGCCAAGCGCAACTCACCGGCCAGTTCGCTGCCGTGACGCGCCATCCAGACATTGTGCCAGGTCAGCATCACCACGGCGAGGCTAAGGATCGCGGCGTTGAACAGTTCCTGCCCCATGCCCGCGAACAGGTTGGACAACGCGCCGGCAAAGCCCGCCACCACGCAGGCCAAGAGAACGCCGGCCAGCACGCCGCCGCCGATCCAGCGATTGCGATGCGGCACCGGGCGCGTCACCGCCAGCACGATGCCGACGATCAGACCGGCCTCGAAGACTTCGCGGAAAACGATGATCAATGCGGCGATCACGGCGGGTCTTACTTCACCACCAGCGCGCCGCGGGCGGTCTTCTCGTTATATTCGTCGAAGAACTCGTAGCGGCCGGGCTTTTGCGCGCGCACATTGATGGTGGCGTCGCCGCCGGCGGCGACCACCTTCTCGACATGCAGCGTCTTGCTTTCGAATTCCATCGCCCCGGCGTCGAGATTTCTCAGCTTGATCGCGATCGGCGTGTTGGCGGGCGCGCCGATCTCGGCCGGATCGAATTTCCTGTCCTTGTAGCTCAGTTGAATCTCGACCGCGTTCTCTGCGTCCGCGGCGCCGGTAACGGCGACCGATACGAGAGCGACGGCGGCGAGCAGAGTTGCACTTGAGAGCGTTCGCGAGAGAGACATGGCGGTTCTTTCATTGAGGCTGATGAGTTCGACCGATGCCTTACGCTGCCGGTAGCTATCCCGAGAAGAGGCAAAAAGACGCGTATTTCTGGAGCGATTCTAAACCGCTTCGGTCAGCCGGCCGTACCATCCACCATCCGTGCGGCGACGCGATCGCGCTTGATGAAGCGATGCCATAGCGCGGCCGCCAGATGCAGCACGATCAGCGCCAGCAGCGCATAGGCAAAGAAGATGTGGCGTTCCTCGTAAGCCGCCGCCGCGGCCTTGTCGGGCGAGGTAATCTGCGGGACGTGAAACAGCCCGAACCAGTCGGAATAATCCGGCGAGCGCGCACCGGAATGGGCCCAGCCCAGCATCGCCACCAGGATGGTGACCGCATACAGCGCGCCATGGCTGACGCGCGCCGCGATCCGTTGCCAACGCGTCGTATCCTGAGGCAAAGCCGGCGTCGGATTGACGCCGCGCCAGGCGAGCCGGATCGCCGTCAAGAGCAGCACCAGATAGCCTAGATCGGCGTGGATCGAGCGGTAGAAGAAGCGGTCCGCACGCGCCGGGAAGTGGTTCATCCACCACCCGTAGGCCAGCATGCCGATGATCGCGAACCCAAGAATCCAGTGGAAAGCGCGCGAGAGGGTGCCCCAGCTCGATGACGTATTTCGTAACATATTTGGTTCGGGCTCCCGGCTTTCGGATCGCGCGTGCGTCGCGGTTTTGTCCGCGTCTGCAACGGCTTGCCCTGATAGCTTTCCGGCCCACGCGAAGCGATTTGAATCATTCAAAATTGGGGCGGTGCAGCGACACCGCCCGGGAAGCCGCGGGGCCAGCAAAAACAACTGAACGGTAACCGCGGATCGGCTAGGATTGCGGCGTGTCAGTCCCTCCGACGATTCTCCTGTTCGATTCCGGCCTTGGCGGTCTCACGGTATTGCGTGAAATCGTCGGTGCCCGCCCCGATGCGCATTACGTCTACGTCGCCGACGATGCGTTCTTCCCCTATGGCCACCACAGCGAGGAGCAGATCATCGCTCGCGTGGTCCCGCTGGTCGGCGAATTGATCAAAACCAACACCCCCGACCTGGTGGTGATCGCCTGCAACACCGCATCCACGCTGGTGATGTCGCACCTGCGCAGCGCATACAAAGTGCCGTTCGTCGGAACGGTGCCCGCGATCAAGCCGGCCTGCGCGTCTTCGAAGACCAAGCGCGTCTCCGTGCTCGGCACCAAGGGCACCGTCAAGCGCGAATACACAAGGAAGCTGATCCACGATTTCGCGTTAGGCTGCGAAGTGACGCTGGTAGGCTCGGCGGAGCTCGCCTCGCTGGCCGAGTCGGCGCTGAGCGGCAACGCGGTAAGCGATGCGGATATCTCGGCCGAACTCGCGCCCTGTTTTGTCGAACACGGCGGAGCCCGCACCGACACCATCGTGCTGGCCTGCACGCATTACCCGCTGCTGCTGGACCGGCTCATAAAACTCGCGCCATGGCCGGTCGACTGGATCGACCCCGCGCCCGCGATCGCGCGCCGCGCCTCCGATTTGCTCGGCCCCCCGGGTAACGAAAGCGACGAGGCCGGTGCTGAAATGATTTTCACCTCCCGGCGTCAGCACACGCTGAGCCAGGCATTGATGCCGTTTTTCGGCGGGCGGGTGCCGGCGTAGCGGGCGGGGTGGCGGATTACGCGTTGATGGAAAAGGGGAACAGGTCGACCAAAATTGCCCTGTCACAGAAAATGACCGTGTCTCACTTATGGGGTGCAGTCCAGCGCTGTCACCGTAATTCCCGCTATGGGGTCAGACGCGGAAGTCCGGGCCGGCGCCAGCCGCGTCCGGTCTACGCGCGGAAGCCGACGTATCCAATGGTCGCCGCGTTCTTCCCAATTAGGGCAAAAGCTGAAGTCATCGGGCATCAAGGCGAGGTCGGCTTTGGTCCCGATCAAACATTTGGGGCCGGCAAACGTGCCGGCCCCAATCCTGTTTGGCTTATTCCCGTCGATCGACTACCTGGAGTGCCGGTCGCCGCCCCGATCACGATCGTGATCCCGGTCGAAATCGAACATATCGAACAGGTCTCCGATTGCCGGCATATTGACGGGAACATAGGGATTGTCATCGTCGGCGCGCGGATTGGGCAGGTTGTCGCGGCTGCGCTCGCTGAGCTTGCCGAGATACCAATTCCGCTCGACGAATTTCACAAAGGACGAGTGTTCCCCATAGACGTGGGTGATGTGACCGCCCCGTGAGAACGGCGAAACCGCAATCATCGGAATGCGCGGCCCGGTGCCGAAGAAATCGACCGGTTGGATGAAGCCGGAGTCATAGTATCCGCCTCCCTCATCGACGGTGACAAAAATCGCCGTACTTTCCCATTGCTCCTTGTTGCCTTGGGCAAGTCCGATAATGTTCTTGGTGAACTCCTCGAACAGATTGAACTTCGATGATGCGGGATGGCCGTCCATGGCGCCGTCGGGCTTGACGTATGACACCGCCGGCAACGTGCCGTTCTTGAGATCCTGGAAGAGATCGGTGACGTCACGCATATGGTCGGCACGCATCGCCGGATAGTTCACCTGATATTCAAACGGGTTGCAGATGTTGCAATAGATTCCGTCGAGCGGAGTGCCCGTCCCGGAAACATTGTAACTGCCACCGTAATACTTCCATGGGATGTGTTTTGCGCTCAAGAGATCGCCGATGCTTGTCATGGTGACCGGCGGAATGGCACCGGCCGGACTCGGCGTGCCTTGCGGCGTCCAGGCCGGGTTGATGTTCACCGCGTTGTAATAGTGGCCGGGATCGCATTTCGCCTGCACCGGGTAGGGTAGCTTGCCGAGGTAATCCAGGATTGCCTTCACCCCTGGCTGCGTCGAGTCGGAGCAATTGAACCACTGCTTCCGCGCCGTGTACTGGTTGAGCGTATTGGAGAGCGGGTCGGGATTGTAGAAGGTACTGGAAGGCGGCGTCGCAGCGTTGCCCCGGCCGTCGCCAAAAAAGACCTGATCGGCAAAGCCCAGCGGTACGCTGTCAGGCCCGGTCCCGCCCATCACCGGCTGATGATAATTGTCGCTCATGGTGTATTCGTCGGCGAGGAATTTCAGATAGGGCACATCGTTCTTCTGCATGTTGAAAAATGCCATCGTCTGGCCGGTATCGTGTGGCGCGACACCGGGCGGGGTCGAGTAGGTGGTCGTGACGAACGATTGCAGATCATGCAGGCAGCCGGTCGGATTGCCCCGGGTGACGTGCTCCTTGTCGATCGCGCAATCCATCTGCTGGTACATCTGGAAGAACTGGTGGATGGTGTCGGCGGTATAGGCGTCATAGGGCATGGTCGGGCCGGTCAACTGGAACGGCCCGGGCGGCAGGTTGTTGACGTTGGTGATGCGCGTATCCGGGCCTAGCTTGGTTGGCAGACCCGTGCCGCCGGTTCCGAACAGGAATTGGTCGGTCGCGGGGAGACCTGGATCGCCGCCCGGCAGGCCGAGAATGGCAGCCGCTGGCGGGTTTTGTACGCCGCCGAGGTCAGGCGCAGGCAGCGTTGAATACAATGACTTTTTGGCGGATCCTGCGCTGATGAAGTAACTTGCGCCATTCGGCGCCGACGTGATCTGAAACTGATGCGCCCTGTCGAATTTTTCGTCAGGCGTGCCGTCGGCCTTGACGATGTGTTCGGACAGCAGGTTCAACACCGTTTCATCGTCCGACTTCGGCACGTAGGTGGCAAACAGGTGGTCAAAGCTGCGATTTTCGCCGACGATAATGATGACATGCTTGATAGGCGACGCGGTCTTGATGGGATTATTCGCGTCCTCCGCGTGAACACTTTGCGAAAGCGCAACGGCCGCCATGGAAACGCCGAGCAGCCAGAACCTGCGCGCAAGCGCTGTTTTCAGCATATCTTTCTCCTGTTGGATTTTGAAAGTAACGGGAACGGGAGTTCGTTCTTATTCTGCGACGATGACACTCATGTTCCGTTTGCGTGACACAACCAAAAATGTTCGTCTGACGAGATCGCCACCGGGCGACACACTGGCGGCATGATGTTGGCCAAGGCCTGATGCCAAGGCCTGATGCCAAGGCTTGATAATGACCGCGAGATGCGCTGATAGCGCCTGATATGGTCTGGACGTATAACTAGACGGACCTTCGCTTGCTGACATTCGAAGTGAGTGCGATCACGCGATCCGCCAAAAAGCGGTTTGCCCCGGGAAACAGACATTCTCCGGGCCGCGGGCATGAGATTTTAGGGGGGAGTTCGATTTTCGACTTTTGCAACATTATCTGCCAATAGGCGACACAGCGTGTTATTCGACTACCTCGTCTGCTCGGGCAAGCAACGTTGGGGGATCTCCAGGCGGAGACCTTTCGCTGTTTTTAGATTGACGATGAAGTTGTATTTCGTTGCTTGATGCTGGCCCCAGGGTGAGCCAAGCTGGCAACAATACCAGAGCTCGTAGGGCGAATTGGAGCCGAAGGCGTAATCCGCCGCTCCGGTCGCGACATTAGGCTACATTGTGCTTGCCTGCGATTGATGTCGATACGTTGCCGGCACCGACGACGACGCAAATTATTGTGGAGCGCGGCAGCACCACGCGCTGTCACCGTAATTGAGTTAGCGAAAGCGTGACCCGCCAACACAACACAAGCGTGACGCGATCGCAAACAATCTCGACGCGGTTGTCTCGTCATAACCAACTCCAAGTCGGCACAAAAAAGGCCGCAGCCATCTCTCCGACCTTTCGTTGTCCGGGACTTCAGCGTCGCCCTCGCGATCACCAGTATGCGCGGCGAACAACGCGCCGGTACCGGGGACCGTAGTAGGCGGGAGCATAGTAACTCGACCTGTATCCGCCGTAATATGCGGGGGCGTAGCCGTAGTTATAGTACGCTGGGGCGTACCCGCCGTAATAAGCGGGGGCATAGCCGCCATAATAGCCGTAACCCGGTCCGCCATAGTAGCCGTAACCAGGGCCATACGCATAGGCACTGGAGGCTATGCCACCGATCACCGCGCCAGCAAGTAGTCCGCCCGCGAGACCGGGACCCCAACCACCCCGCCAAGCCTGAGCTGGTGACGGGGCCGCCAAGGCAGTGACACCGATGGTGGCAGCGGTCGCTAACGCCAATACTGCTTTCTTCATGTCCAAACCCTCCCGTTTTTCCCGGAACTTCAACCGGTAGTCCGGCCATAGGTTCCCGCGACCGTCGTTTGCGAAAGGGCTGCCCTGAAATTTAATATTGATGCACGGCTTGGGAAAGTTCGTTGAGGAACGACTGTCATCCCAATATCCGTTAATGGGATGGTCCGGCCGTGCTCCTGCCCCGCCAGCAAGCGAAGCTGGCAAGGGGCGCCAAGGACAAGGAGCACGCCATGTCTCAGATACCCAATACCGCGATCGCCGTGATCGGCATCGATATCGGCAAGAACTCATTCCACGCCGTGGGCCACGATGCGCGCGGCGCCATCGTGCTGCGGCAAAAGTGGTCGCGTGGCCAAGTGGAAGCGCGGCTCGCCAATATGCCGCCCTGCCTGGTCGGCATGGAAGCCTGCGTCGGCGCCCATCACCTGAGCCGCAAACTCGCATCGCTTGGTCACGATGCCAGGTTGATGCCGGCCAAATATGTCCGCCCCTATAGCAAGGGACAGAAGAACGACTTCAATGATGCCGAAGCGATTGCCGAAGCCGTGCAGCGCCCGACGATGAAGTTCGTGGCGACCAAGACCGCGGAGCAACTGGATCTGCAGGCGCTGCATCGGGTGCGCGAGCGGCTGGTGTCGCAACGCACCGGCATCATCAACCAGATTCGCGCCTTCATGCTGGAACGCGGGATCGCCGTGCGCCAGGGGATCGGCTTCCTGCGCACGGAACTGCCCACCATCCTTGCGACGCGCACCGATGCCCTGTCGCCCCGCATGTTGCGTGCCATCGAGGAGTTGGCAGGCGACTGGCGCCGGCTGGACCAGCGCATCGATGGCTTATCCGGCGAGATCGAAGCCCTGGCCCGTCAGGATCAGGCATGTTCGCGCCTGATGACGGTGCCCGGCATCGGGCCGATCATTTCGAGCGCCATGGTGGCCGCGATCGGCACTGGAGACGTATTCTCCAAAGGCCGCGACTTCGGCGCCTGGCTCGGACTGGTGCCCAAGCAGATCTCGACGGGAGACCGCACGATCCTCGGCAAAATCTCCAGGCGCGGCAATCGCTACCTGCGCGTTCTGTTCGTGCAGGCGGCATGGGTTGTGCTGGTCAGGATAAAGGACTGGGAACGTTACGGGCTCAAATCCTGGATCGAAGCCGCCAAGAGGCGGTTACACCACAACGTGCTGGCGATCGCGCTCGCCAACAAGCTTGCCCGGATCGCCTGGGCGGTGCTGGCCAAAGGACGCGCCTTCGAGCTGACGAGGACCGACGATGCAGGCGTCCGACCCGCTTGATCCTCGCGCCGTGCTCGGCGCGGTCAAGGCGCAGCCTGGCGACGCCGGCGCCCGCCGCAAGCCAGGCGCGACGGCCGGCCTTGACCGCCCCTGCGCGCGACGCGATCGACGTTCTGCGGGCCGGGACGAAGGAACGGCCCTTGGCTCGAACAAAGGAACTGCGCGACATGAGGAGCAAGCGATGACGTAACCCTATCAACAGTTTCCAGCCGAGGTCTGCGAGAGGATGAGACGAGATGGAGGTTCGGTCTTCCGAGCGCGTGCGAACACTGGTGACCCAAATGGCCCAATCGAGGCCTGTCCGCTAATTAGAACGCACGCGCGCTGATATCCATGATGGCCCGGAGCACCACATGGGCTCCAATCAGAGGCCGGATACATTGATGCAAGACCGCCGCCGCCAATTCGACGAAATCTTCTTGCAACGCGCGGCCGGACCATACATCTGGGTCAAAAGCGCCGGTTTGCACCTCTACCAGCCACTTCCCTTCCGGACTCACTTAACCGCAGCAAACAGCATCATGAGTCGGCCATCTCATGGCGCGCAGTGCGGCTTTCAATTGGCAGCCGTCTGCTGAAGGTCAGCAGGGCTGACGTGCCATTTTCCAGTCATATTTGAAAAACGGGTTGTTGCATTAAAGGTACGCAATCTCAGGACCCAATCGCATAGCTTGTGGACGGAATGAAGCGTGTCTCTGCAACAAGGTTATCGGCGGTCGCGAGTGCATCTATCGTTTCAGATAGATCACCACAGGCGACGGAGATGGAGAAATGCGATGAAGAAATTCTTCTTGGCTACGGTTGGCTTAGTAGCATTGGGCATAGCCGCCCCCGCGTCGGCGGCTGATCTGGCTGCGCGTCCCTACACCAAGGCGCCACCCCCGGTGGTTGCTATCTACGATTGGAGTGGCTTCTATATCGGCGCCAACGGCGGTTGGGGATCGAGCCACAAGTGCTGGGATATTACGAACTTCCCCGGCGCAACTGTCGTGCCCACCTTCCGTGAAGGTTGTCACGATGCGACCGGCGGAGTGGTTGGCGGTCAGATTGGCTACCGTTGGCAGAGCGCCGGTTGGGTGTTCGGTCTCGAAGCGCAGGGCGACTGGGCGGATTTGAAGGGATCTAATGTTAGCGGTTTCATTCCCGCCTGGACTAACAATTCCAAGATTGAAGCGTTCGGCCTGTTCACCGGCCAGGTCGGGTATGCCTGGAACAACGTCCTTTGGTATGTGAAGGGCGGCGCCGCCGTGACCGACGACAAATACCGAGGTACGGTGACCGCCACAGGCGCGCTGTTCGATTCGGCGAGTGAAACACGCTGGGGTGGTGCCGTCGGAACGGGACTCGAATTCGGATTCGCACCGAATTGGTCGGTTGCGGTCGAGTACGATCACCTGTTCATGGGTAACCATAGTCGCAGCTTCACGTCGACAGGTGTTTTGGGTGCCGCTGTCATACCGGTCGGCGGCGTATTCCGCACTGACTCTATCCACCAAGATGTGGACCTCATCACCGCTCGCATCAACTACCGCTTCAACTGGGGTGGTCCGGTCGTCGGGAGGTACTGATTTTCTCGAAACCCCGGCAACTCAAGCCCCGGCATCGCCGAGGCTTTTTGTACTCGCGTTAGCGGAATTACGGATCGCGCGGATGTCGCAGTTGGGGGCATGCCGGTTGGGATGTTCATTCGGGCAGCCCGGCTTTCCGCAATCCTTCCTCGTATCTCGTCAGGTATTCGACACGTCGATAAGGGCCAAGCACGTGTTTGAGATTCGAAACACGCAGCGCAGAATTTAGCCGCTGCAGTCGGACCGCCGTCTCATGTGCTTCCCCGGTCCGTCCGGCCATTGCATTGCTTGCGGCGCTGATACGCACTCCAGCTTGAAAGTCCGGATTGTTCTGCAATGCCATTGCAGCCCACGATGCCGCTTCGTCATAGCGGTCCAGGAAAAAATGTGCGTGCGCAATCCCGCTTTGAATGTCTACGAGCCACCGACCAAGGGGACTTAGGCGCATGGCACGTGCAAAATGCTCGATGGCCAGTTTCGGATCTCCAAGCCAGATTCTCATCCAGCCACTGCAACGCCACGCCTCGGCCAAATTGGAATTGAGCATCAGCGCGCGATCGACCAGGCTTGTGCCAACGCCGAGGTCACGAACAACAAGCGCCAACGCCCATCCGCTACCGCAGAGCACCCATGCGTCATCTTTGCCGAGTTCAAGCGCCCGCTGAGCTAACCTCGACGCTTCAGCAAGCTCGTCCGCTGTGTCTGAAGACCAGCTATTGGTTTTAGCCTGGGCATAGCAGTGACTCGCATGACTGTAGGCTAGCGCAAACTCCGGATCGAGTTCGATCGCGCTGTTGAACAGGCGCAGCGCTTCGGTCGTGGCAATCCGATTGCCGTACTGATAAAACTTGGCCAGCCCCCGTAAATAGATGGCATAGGCATCGAGGCTCTCCGTCGGCTTGTACTTGGCACGTTCTATTTCGGCTATTTCAACCGCCGGGGCGATCGCGCCGACCACCCTCTCGGTCACTTGATCCTGCAGATCGAAGATATCGCCGAGCCCGCCGTCAAAACGGTCGGCCCAAAGATGTGCACCAGTGGCGGCATCGATGAGCTGTCCCGTGATACGGACTCGGTTTGCCGCCCTGCGAACGCTCCCTTCCAGCACGTACCGCACCCCCAGCTCGCGTCCGACCTGCTTCACTTCGACCGCGTGCCCCTTGTAAGTGAAACTCGAGTTGCGGGCGATGACGAATAGTTCCTTGAAACGGGACAGTGCAGTGATGATTTCTTCCACTATGCCGTCGGCGAAGAACTCCTGCTCCGGATCGCTGCTCATGTTCTGGAACGGCAGTACGGCAATGGAAGGCTTGTCTGGGAGTGAAAGGGCCGCACCCAACTTATCGATCGGCGCGCTATGCGCTCCCGCGCGCACCGCGTACGCACGGACCGGCTCGGAGATGTTCTTGAGCTGCAGCTCGCCGCGATCCTCGAAGCCAACGTCCAACTTGCCTTCGACTTCGCTGTACATCTTCTCGGAAATCAGGATGCCGCCCGGATCGGCAATCCCCTCCAGCCGGATAGCAATGGTGATCCCGTCGCCGTAGAGATCACCATCCTGCCCGACGGCAACGTCACCAAGGTTGAGCCCGAAGCGTAACCTCAGGGTGCTGCCTCCGGAAGCGAGATGATCCTGTATCTCAACCGCGCATCTCATGGCCGCTAAAGGACTCGCGAACTCGGCGAGCGCGCCGTCACCCGTAGTCTTGATAAGTCGCCCTTCGTGGCGGGAGAGGCCAGGCGCAATCAATTCTCTCTTGAGCCGCTCGAACTCGGCGCAGCTGGCTTCCTCGGCGCGTTGCAATAACGCAGAGTAGCCGACCACGTCAGCGGCCAAGATCGCCACCAATCGCCTTTGTTCCGTGCTGTCTTCGAGACGAACGACCGATTCAATGAACGAGTAGCCTCTTCCTTTAACGTTTGCGATATATCGGTTGCCGAATTGGCCATCCTCGAGCGCTTTGCGGATGGCAGCCACGTGAACCCGGAGGCTGCCCTCCTCCACGGTGACGTCCGACCAGACATGATCGATGAGCTCCTTCTTTCCGATGACCTTGCCTGGACGTTCGGCGAGATAGACCAAAATATCGAACGCCCGGCTGCCAATGGAAAGCGTGACACCGTCACGTCGCAGCACCCTCTTGCTACTCGAAAGCTCAAACGGACCAAATATCAGCGTTCTATGAACACCACTGCTAGACATAGTCTGCTTATGCTCCATTTGGCCACGATGGCTTCACTTGATCGTCGGACTCGGTAGTGGCTCGGCTGGTACCGTCGCAGTCCTGCGGACCGGCGGATTGTGACGCCCCGCAATCGCAACGGCACCGAGCATTCCAAGACACTGCTCAGCCCCGTAAAGATTGCGTACATGCGCGCGGGAAGATTGCGCGCGGTGACATAGGACGAGCCAATGAACGCGCCTGGGCCGATGCTTCCGCTCACTCGCGCTCACACAAGTGATTCGAGAACCTTCGGACCTCAATTCGTCGAGCTACGCTTCAATGTTTTATGTTTCAAATAGTTTTTCTGTGAGAGCCAGCGTTAGCGCCGCCGTGGCCGGTCGGCTTGCTCGATCGCCCCATAGATACCGCAACCGAATTTGCCGCAGGAGGTCCGGATCGGCCAACGGCGCGTCCGAAACGGTCAACGCGTCGGAAGAGGAAGACCGGAAGTGGCCGGGGCACGGTCAAAACGTCGCGAATGACCCATTGCGGAATTCGTCGCGCTGCACGTCGGCGCAGGAGACCGAAGACTTGGTCAGCTTTATCCAACTGTCGTTGGCCTCCGTCGCATCGATCACCTTGAACAAATTGATAAGCTCACTGGAAAACGGAGTGCGAGGGGCCTCGCTCAAGCTTTTCGAGAAGCAGCGCAAGCACCGATTGATCGGGAGAACGGCTAAGACCGTGAGAGAAGACGTAAAGAATGTCCGAAACGTCCTGCTTGAGAACGCTCACGAACTGATTTCGAGAGTCTATTTTCCGCGCCGCGACTGGCGGCGTGGCCTTCGATCCGCCGGCCAATGCGTCATTTTGGGCCTCAAGCGTCTTGAATTTATCCCGGAAGGCGAAGCTGAGGTCTCGTGTGTCACCGGGCGACGGATTACGACCTATGACGCCTAGTCCCGGCTCGGTGTTCTCTTGGAGATGTTGGCCGACACCGAGCCGGGGTTTTTAGCTCTCTTCGAGGTTCCCAGGCGAATTATGCCAACGCACTGCAGGAGTCGCGACCAACCACTATCCGGGCCGCGACCGCAGCTTTCCACAACCTGCTCGCAAAATGGCCGTAGTCTGCAGCAATTGAAGGCAGTCACTGAATTCGACGGATTGGTCGAGGTGACAACGATGCGGAATTCGTCTTTCGGACTTCGGCGATTGCTGTCGCTTATCGCGGGCCTTACCCTCTGGGCCGCCGCCGCTTGGGCGGCTGCGGCGGAGCCCTCCGCGGCGGGCCTGTGGCAGAAGATCGAGAACGGCGAGCCCCGGCTTTACGTGTTGGTCGTCGATCACAACGGCGTTTTCGAAGGCGTGATGGCGAAACTTTTCCCCAAGCCGGGCAGTACAGGCCCGCGGATCTGTTCGGAGTGTACCGACGACCGCAAGAACGCGCCCTGGCTCGGTATCTCCTTCGTCCGTGACATGAAGCGCAATGGTCTGAAATATGAGAACGGCAACGTGCTCGATCCCCGCGACGGCAAGATCTACAGCGCCATGATGACCTTGAGCCCGGATGGGCAGAACCTGACCCTGCGCGGCTATATCGGCATTTCGCTGCTCGGCCGGGACGAGACATGGACCCGCCTGCCTGACAGCACCATCGCCCAGATCGATCCCGCCATCGTGGCAAAATATCTCCCAGCGCGTGCCGCCGCGATCAAGCCGCCCGCCATACAGAGGAAGATGGCGCCAGCGCATTAGCCGTAGCGGCGGGTGTGGCCTTTAGAGCAAATAGTGAAATCGAACGGATGAACTTTCCACAATCGTGGTTGGCCTTTGGAAGCATCCAAAGCGTTATAGTCCCGCTGCCCGTGACCGCCATTAGTTCTTAGAGTCTGTCCGGGATCATGCTGTTTTTTGACAGAGCTTTCTGAGCATGAGGCGGATTGAGGCAAGGCGCAAGAACGCCAAGGCCTTTCGGTTGAGGCACTCCCAATCCTTGGCCAAGCGGCGACAGCGATTGAGCCAGGCGATGGTGCGCTCGACGATCCATCGCTTGGGCAAGACCGCAAAGCCCTTTGCTGTATCGGAACGCTTGACGATTTCCACGTCGATTTGCCGGAGGATTTTGCGAACGGCGGACTGAAAGATCGGCCCCTGATAGCCGCCGTCGGCATAGAGCTTCAGCAGGAATGGATGCAGGCCAAACAGTGTGGCCATCACCAGCACCCCGCCGTCACGATCCTGGATGTCCGCCGAATGTACAAGGGCGTGGAGCAATAAGCCCTGGGTATCGACTAGGATGTGGCGCTTCTTGCCCTTGATCTTCTTTCCCGCATCGTAGCCATGCGGGTCAATCCACGCCCCCCTTTTTCCGCGCTCTTGACGCTTTGACTGTCGATGATGGCGGCGCTCGGGCTGGGTTCTCGGTTGGCCAACTCCCGACATTGTACATAGAGCGCGTGATGGATGCGATCGAGCGTGCCGTCCCAAGTCCACAAGTCAAAATAACCGTGCACCGTGCTGCGCGGCGGCAGATCCTTCGGGATCGCTCGCCATTGGCAACCGCTGCTCAGCACATACATCAGACCATTGACCACCTCACGCACATCCACCGTGCGCTTGTTTCCGCCTCGCTTGGCTGACGCAATCAGCGGCTTCACCAACGCCCATTCCTCATCCGTCAAATCGCTGGGATAGCGTAGCCGGCTGCGGTCGTAACGACCGCGGTTCTCTTTCGTCCACATCGGCGCTCCTTCAGATTCGGACCGCCTCCCTTGAATCACAAATGATTCCGATGATTCAACATGTTTTCGGACAGACACTTAGACTCTAGAAGGCTAGGCCGCATCGGCGCAGATGCCTGTATCCCTCTCGCGTCATCCATTTACCTCGAGCAACGCGAGCGCTTTTTTTGCCAGCATTCGATTGGCGGGGTACCGGAGGGGTAACGGCCGCTATGGGTCAAACTGAGAAGGCCGGGCGTTCAACCGGCAGGTCGGCTTTACACCCAACTCCGGACATGGCCTTGCACCGCGCAAACTGACGCTTTGTGCCATCTGCGGACTCAATAGCCCATTTGATTTGGGTCATCATCCGCTGTGGGATGAGCATCTCTGGCAGGTACGCTCGTTGGGCATCGACACCGTGTCGAGACCCCCGAGGGAGTGTTATTCTCCCTGTCATTGAGGGTTGCAATCCCGAACCGGAAGGCTGGTCTCCGGACAATGCGGCAGGTGTCTCCTCAGCATCTGCCGCCCGCACGCGCAGCCGCAGAGGCTGGTCCGTTTCCCACGACCCTACCGCCCGGCGCTGATCTGAGATCGGGTTGTCTCATAACCGAAAAAGCCCGCTGCCAATTTCCGCAGCGGGCTCTCGTCGCCTGTCGCGTTCGAGATTTAACGTGACTTAAAGGCCCACAAGCTTCGCCTGCGGACTGTAATTCGGCTGAGGATAAACACCAGGGCCGTCACCGGGTTTACCCCCGATGGCAGCGCTGATTGCGTCATCAACCGCCTTTGTGATGTATTTGCCGAGGTCGGAGACCCCGCCACACGCCGACTCGACTTCCGTGTCAGTCAGTTCATGCATTTCACTCATGACTTTCCTCTGCTTTACATGTGAACAACATCTGGCTCAGCCAGTGCCTCACTTCTCGTGTTTGATACTGGAGGGTGGTTTTTCTATCTGTGACAGAAATCACGCGCGCCCCCACAGTGGCAGTCAGCTTTGGCTACGCCAGGGCGAAACTTCCTTGGCTAGAATGATCTTCGTTTGTGCGATGTCGGCTTGGGGTCAAACCCGGAAAAGCTCAATAAGAGCATATGTTTTCCGCTCTGCCCCCAACAACGGACATAGGGCGGCCACGGCGGCATGTCCGAGTTGTGCCACTTCCGGACTCATGCACCGCAGCAAATTGCGTCGTATTCGATCACCTCGTCGGCACAAGCATGCGCGGGCGAGGTGCAGCAAATGCTGACGCGGGTGCGCGCCAAAATCGTCGCCTCGACCAAGTCGAAGCAGGTGCCGTGGTCGAACTCGTCGCTGCTGGCGAGGTTTATCTGGCGGAGAAGTGAGGCAGTACGGATGGAATAGCGGAAGCACGCTTGAAAAGAGAATGGCCAGCCTGGCTAATGCCTATGCCTGAGCAACTTCTCCGCTTCTTCCATTTCGGGGAGATCTCGCCCTGCATCGAAATCGGCGAGGACCGGCGCGAGCATCGCAGATACGGCCGCCGCGCGACCATCCTTGATATAAAGGCGCGAAAGTCCAACTGCGCTGCGCAATTCGAACGTCTTCGTCTGTTGGCTTCGGGCGATTTCAAGGGCCTTATTGAGAGCATCTTCGGCGCTAGAAGGGTTCTGCGGCTCGCGACGCAACAAGATCTCACCCTGGACACGATGCAGTTCGGCATCCAGCCAACGCTGGCCGGATTTTTGGGTCCAGGCGATCAACTCGCGCAAAATTTCCAGCCCAGTCTCGAATTGCCCTGCCGCAGCATTCGCTACGGCAACCTGCTTCCCCCAAAACGGCTCACAAAGGTAGCAGTCATTTTCGTGCAGTAAGGTCCAGCCTCGGCGCATTTCCGCAAGTCCACCCTCTCGGTCGCCGGCACGCCACTTTGCCAGACCGTTTAGGTAGGTGCCGGCGGCCACATACAAGGGCATCGAGTGCTCGCGGGCGAGGCCCAACGCAAGGATTGTCTCTGTTTGTTGCAACGGGCCCCCACATAGTCCGTCGAAGACGGCCCTATGAACGAGCGCATTGGCTTGAGAGAGTGCTCGCTTTTCTCCTGACGCGCTCACCGCTTGTGCGGCGAGCCGGTGCGATCGATCAATCTTCCCAATCGGCCAAAGCACCAGCGCAAGAAACCTCATGATAACGAACGGCAGGTCCAGTGTCGACGCCCTGAAGGTCTCGGGATTCGGCTCGGCACCGTAGATCGCGAGTGCCCGCTCAAGATGCATTCTCGCGTTCAAGTAATCGCCACCGAACCAGCAGGTCACCCCGTTTGTCCAATGTGCGACGACTGCAGCCACCGGCGAGTCCGGTCGTCGGTTGGCGGCGCTCATTATTGCATCCGCCAATTCCCGCATCGGCGCGATCTCGCCGTGAGTCAAGCTGGCATTGAACAGCCCCGAATGGATCGGCGCCAGTTCGACCGGATCGTTGATGTCAGCTGCTAGCTGTCGGGCGCGCGTCCATGCGGCCACCGTTTGGGGCGCGCTGTGTCCAAGGCTGCCCCGCAGCGCGCGGCCATATGCGATTTGAAGATGCAGCCGGTTCATGATCCGGCCCGGCTCATCAGGCAGCTCATCGGCGATCGCAACCGCCTTGCCGAGATGTGCGATTGCCTCGGAATATGCCGAGCGTTTCAGCGCCTGCTGACCCGCCTTACGCCACCACTCGAGGGCTATTCCGCTCAGCCCGGCTTCAGTGAAGTGGTATGCCAGGACTTCCGGCTCGATCTCGGCGATGACCGGAAACTTGTCGCGCAGGACATCGCCAATCTGCTTATGGAGCAGTTGCCGGCGACTCTTGAGCAGGCTCTCGTAAGCCGCTTCCTGAACGAGCGCATGCTTGAAGCTGTAGCTTGATTCTGGCGGCGTCCCGCGGCGCAATAGCAGTTCGGCCTCCTCGAGCTGCCCCAGCGCGGCGCTCAGCGTCAGATCATCGCGCCCCGCCACACAACGCAGCAGCGTGTATGAGAAGTCGCGGCCAATGGCAGCGCCAATCTGTGCCACCTCCTTGACCGGCGCGAGCCGGTCGAGCCGCGCCATAAGCGAGTCCTGCAGTGTCGCGGGAATGGCGAGCGGCGGGAGCGGACTATCGAGGCGATAGCGCCCGGCATCTTCCACGAGTAGTCCGGACTCCAGCACCATCTTGGTCAATTCCTCGACGAATAGCGGGACACCATCCGTCCTCTCGATGATCTGCGTCATCATGTCGCCGGGCAGCGGTCGACCGACGGTTACCTGCTCGACCAGCGCGCGCGTGTCCTGCCGGTCAAGCCGATCGAGCCGCAGCAGGCTGACGTTGGCAAGACCCGCCCAGGGCGGCTCGAACTCGGGCCGACAGGTCATGAGCGCGAGTATCGGCAGCCCCCTGACCCGGTCGACCGCGAGATCGAACAGCTCAAGCGTCGTGGCATCGGCCCAATGCATGTCCTCGCAGACGATCAGCACTGGTTGCTGCCGTGCCAAACCCTCAAGCTGGTCGAGAAGGGCGGCGAATGTCTGCCGCCGCTGCTGCACTGGATTCAAGCCGAGCGGCGGATAGCGCTCGCCAGTTGCGATCGAAAGGAGAGCGGCAATGAGCGGCGTCGCTTTGGCCACCTGCTGCGTTCCAAGCGCAAGCATTGCTTCAAGCTTGTCGAGCTTTTCCTCGGGCGTGTCCTGTGACCTGATGCCGGCAGCGCGCTCGAGTTGAGCGATAAAGGGATGAAGCGCACTGTTGGTGTGGTAGGGCGAGCACTGATAGCGCACCCGACGGTGCGCTCCCAACGCAGGGTTCTCGGAGAGCGTTGCAACAAGGCGCGATTTGCCGATCCCGGCCTCGCCAGAAATCAACACCACCTGGCCCTGGCCCTGCCACGCCAGCTGCTGGCGCGAGAGTGCGAATTCGATCTCTGCCTTGCGGCCGACAAAGCCAATCGAGCGCGCGGTTCGCACCGCCTCGAAGCGGCTCTCCGATGCGGCTCCACCTTCGACCGCCCAGACCGCGATGGACTCGGAGATGCCCTTGACCTCACGGCGGCCGAGGCTGCGAAAAGTGAATAAATCGCCAAGCAGCGCGCGCGTCGAAGCAGCAACGACGACCGCCCCCGGCTCCGCCAGGCCCTGGAGACGGGCAGCGACATTCGGTGTATCGCCGACCATTGCCTGCTCTTCTGACGCGCCTCCGCTGATGAGGTCACCAACCACCACCAGCCCGCTCGCGATGGCGATCCTCACCTCAACCTGTTCTTGCGCGCGCGTTTCGAGCTGCCTTATTGCGGCGATGATGTCGAGCCCCGCTCGCACTGCGCGCTCCGCGTCATCCTCATGTGCGCGGGGATAGCCGAAATAGGCGAGTATGCCGTCGCCCAGAAACCTGGCGATAATGCCGTCATAAGTGGCAATGACCCTCGCGCACGCGGTCCGATAGGAACGGATCACCTCCCACATGTCCTCGGGATCGAGGCGCGCCGAAAGCGCGGTCGAGCCCACAAGATCACAGAACATTACAGTGACGTGGCGTCGCTCGGCATCATGCCGAAGAGCCGGCTCGGCAACCAGTTCTGCTTGATTGAGTTCAGAGATCACGCGCAGCATTTTACGTCGATGGCCGAGCAGGACCCCGAGCCTATCGAAGTCCTGGTCCGTCAGTTCGGCAAGGACACCAAGATCGATCCCGTTCTCGGCAAAACGCAACGCGTATTGCCCAAGCCCAAGCTTCTCGAGCCAGTCCGCAATCTGTTGCATTGGCACCACCGACTGTCTGGTTGGCGGCCAGCCTAATTTTGGACCACGGTAACAAAAAAATTATCCCAATATTTCCCGGATGGCACGTCTTGTTTGCGGCAATTCGGCGCGGCTGGTCCTCGATTTTTTTAAAGGGGTGCTCAGTACAAATGTCCGCTACTCGAGAGAGTATTTGCAGGATGCAGAACGGCTGGATTGCTGTACGCGCCCACTCGACAGCAAGGTCGAACCCACTCGCAGCGTTGAAAAAATTCAGACTGATATGAACGCCACGACTGATTGAGCGGATCCATGAGCCGGCGACATAAGACTCACGGAGACCTGCGTTGCATCAATCTTCGGCCAACGAATCATGACCCGCTATTAGGTATTACGTTACTCCGGAAAATTTTATTTGAACCTTGAACGTCGGACGATGACGATTCCTCCAGGGGCGGGAGCATGTCATGACGATGTGAGGAGTTTCACACCGTCGTGCATTTGCCGGTGTTAGAAATTCAGTATTACGGTGACACCCGTTAGCCGCCCATTAGCCGGCCGCTGGTCAAGGGCGCGGAGCATTTTTTTGGCAGCACTGGCTGCCAAGTTTTCTCATTGTCGTTTTCAGCTGCCGTGTTCGAACCGCGCCCGTTTCTTCGGTTGATGGCTGCGTCCGCATCACGGATCGCGCCAGACACCCATCGGGATCAAGCATCGGCCCGACCGGGGCCCGCGCCCTGGCGGCATGGCCGCCCCAGAAGAACGTTGGTGCCGCCTCGCATCCAAAAGAATTTCACAGAACCGTGGCTGCCAGCGTGCCGGCTTATCCGTCGCTTCCCCTTAATGCCACCAAAGTTAACTTCGGTAGCCATACGAAAGAGACGCATGGGGCCCATTCCGCCGGTGAATTGATCAAGTTCATCCGCCGTCACTGGCGACACCCAAATCGGACATTTCGTGATTGCCATCACTTAGGTTCACGCGCGGTTTGAACCGCTGGGAGCAACAGACCGATCAAGATGGCAATGATGCCGCCGGACACTGCATCCAGCTCATTGTCCTGTAGTTCTCGGCTCTGCGTGGCGCGACCGGGGTCTAAATCGTTCATGATCTTTCTCCATCCGAGCCGGCGTGGACCATCCAATCGCTGGTGCGGACACACTGGCTCAACTCTCTCGGCGGCACTGTGACCCTGGTCACATGTCCCTGTTGTCGTCGTCGGTCGTGATGACGCGACGCGCGCGACCGTTTTGAAACGTGAGGGCGGTCACAGTTGCGGGCCGTGCGATCCGCTACGACGGTAGGCATCGCCGCGCCGATAGGGTGCGGGACCATCAAGGAGAACTGCTATGAGCACGACTGAACCTCGACAAGCATCAGACATCGACCGCGACATTGAGACCCTGCGAGATGACGAGCTTGACGCCGTTACCGGCGGCTCGTTTGACCTCGGAAACATTGTTGGGAGTATTGCAAAAGCCACACTTCCGCTGGCGTAGTCACCGCGTTTGCAGCACACGAAAATGGTCAAGGTTCTGAAGTCGCTTCCAAACTGTCTTGGTGGTCGAGGTGACGCGGTGCGAGCGCTGGGGATGGTGATGGCGATGACGCTAACGGGAACCGTCGAAGGATGGCGGTCCCTCCGCAATCGGTCAGCAAGGTACTGTGGAGAGCGCCCCAAAGCGCGGGGACCGCGCGACCGCGGCGCGTAAATATATTCTCAACTTTTCATTCCCGACTTTATTTCGCGCGAGTTGGTACACAAAGGCGGTGTGCAATGTGGCGCATGTCGAGCGCTCAGGCGCTGATCTTCATTTGCGGCGGTCGTCGTCATGGGAGCCCGCGCCGCCGGCGGCGCGCTTTTGTTTATCCGTGGTTGCAGTTGCTAATTGAGACGCACAACCAGTGTCCGCCGCGACGGAGCCGTCACTGCCGACGATGCCGTGGCAGGGAGACGGTCGGTAGCATCAGCATCGCTCCTGCTTGATGATGCTGTCCAGAGCAATGGCCGACCTCGCCGCCGACACCAACGCGCTTCGCTAAGGAAAGCCTTGCCACTATCAGCAACGCTGACCGTTCATGGCACAAATTTGGGTCGTCGTATTGTTTACACGGTCCCTCGAGATTTGCTCCAAAACACCCCTCTGTCCTGCCGGATCAGGATTCGGTCCCGGACAAACACGGATATTCGGATGAGAGAGCAAATACCGCGTTTCTGCTTCCGGGTTAGGTTGCTGCGGGAACCTGACGCAGTTCCTGGCGGGATCATATTGCTGGGCCTGAACTTGGATCGGCGCAATCAGCGTAGCGATAGTAAAGCTTAGAAATGCAAGACGTTTCATCGCAAAGCTCCTTCGACTTGATCGTCACGAGGCTGCTCTGAAATCAAAGCAACCCCATCTTTAATCCCAAGCGCAGGCAGGCTTTGTGAGGTACGCCACACGGTACGGGTCATTGGGCTCTCACAGCTACGTGAGGGCGTGATAAGACCACTGTTCGTGGCCGCAAGGAATTTCGGTGACAGTGCGCTAAATCCCGTGGGCCGGTCAGATGATAGGCGCGCTGCCAAGAACCGACATGGTCGACCTAACCTGTCAGGTCCGCTAATGCCAAAAGCAGACATGGCGAGCAGGTCGGCTATTGAGCCAATAGCAGGCATTCGCAATCTGAATTTAGGCCAGATAGCCGGAAACACCGTCCCATAATAATTTCAAGGCCGTCACGACCAGCAATCCGTAGCAGGCCCGAAAAATCTGCTGCCGGTCCAGCCTTCCGTGAAGCCGCCAACCGAGCCATACGCCGGCGGGAATGGCGAGCAGGCTGGCCGCCATCAATATCCAGACGTTGCCCTCCGGCCTCACCAACAACAACCACGGCACCGCCTTGATCGCATTGCCGACCGTAAAGAACAGGCTCGTCGTTCCCGCATAGACTTCCTTGCTGAGGCCAAGCGGCAGCAGATACATCGCAAGCGGCGGTCCACCGGAATGCGCAACCATGGTCGTGACGCCCGAGGCGAGACCGGCGGCGACTGCCTTCGGCGACGAACGCGGAGTCGGTCGTCGTGAGAACCACGTGACCTGGATCGGACCAGTCGTAGTGCAAACGCTCCCAGACTCCGCCTGAGCCTTCCGTGACGTCGGCCTGCGAGTGGCCTCGGTGATGCACTTTGAGGTACGCGTCTGCACTATTGGAAAAGAGCTTCGAGCGGCCAGGCCCGAAGTCGGTAAGCCCGGCGACAAATTGCTCCGGCGTCAAATTTGTCGTCCGATGGAGATGAATCGTGGACATGTGCGCTCCTTGTTGCATCCGTTCGAAAAAGCAGCCTGGCCCCGAGTTGGAGGAGGAAGTCGCCCGGTCAATAAGATGACGAGAAACATCCAATCAAATTGGAGAGTGATCTGTGCAATGCTGATCGTGCTGGAGCCTTCGGCCGACGGAGGGCGTGCGCGAAACGAAAGGCGCCGCCAATGAGGGCGGCTTCCCGGAATTGTCGTCTCGTTCGCGAGGGCAAGAACCTGAGGGGATGGATCCTCGGTTTCGTGCTCGGGACCATCGGCAAGGGTGTGCTGGAAAAGGCGTTTGAAATTCGGTCAAGGCTATCGAGGCCCGGAACGGCTCGGTAGTGCCGAGCGGTCCGTCAAGTCGACCGGCGCTTGCTACAATCCAATAGCTGCCGAACGAATTGGTTTAGGTGCTTGGCCGTCTAAGGTTGAAACATCGATATCGTCTATGACGCAAACGTAAAAGGCCGCCAGCCTGGACTGACGAATTACGGTGGCAGTGCACTCTACTCTGTTCTGCACTTTACTCTGTTCAGTGCGTCGTGCTTGCTGTCACCCACAATTCTTTCAGGCCGAAATCGCGAAACACGAACTGCGTCGCATCGCACACAAGCGAAATCTCGCTGACTGACCGCGACAAAACAACGCGACGGGCAAATCACCCAAAACCCTGTCCAGCCCTTCCGCGAAAAATATTCCGCTTTCGCCGTCGGGCAAATCAGTGGTTTAGCTCGGCGCGTCTCACCCGATGAGAGGGGCGGGTCGCGATCGTCACGAACGCGCGGTGGGATGCGGTGGACGCAGATGCTGCGACTGACGAGCGTGGCTGACGCGTACGGCGAAATCGTGTGGTCCTGACGCCCCGATGCTGGCGTCAAGTCTTGTGGAGTTTCCGCGAGGCGACGGTGACAAGAAAGCCGGTCACCGGGGAGAGCGCGCTATAAGCCGTAAAACCATTGCGCAGGGAAGGCCGGATGCCTCCGCTGGACCTGTATGCTCGTGTGCGCTTTTCTTTGTGCACTTTGCACACGAGACCGCGGGTGCAGCGCGCACCCGGCTTTCCCTGCGCCCTCTTGTTCTCCTCGAGGGTGAAAATCGACGCAAAGCTCGGGCGCATCGCGCCGCGAGATCGCGAACGCACATCCTCTCGCTGTTTGACAATTGAATCATACGAAGCCCCGTCATTGCGAGGAGCGCAAGCGACGAAGCAATCCATGCCTCAGCGAACTGAAAAATGGATTGCTTCGTGGAGCCTGTCATCGGGCGCGCGTGTTCGCGCGACCCGGTGGCTCGCAATGACGCGGAGAGCCCGTAGGGCGGATTGGAGCCGAAGGTGTAATCCGCCGCTCCGTTAACACCGGCGCTTCATGTGCTAGCCTGGCCGCATCTCGAATGCTCATCGCGCGTTTGCTACACTGTAACTCCCGTCATTCTAACCGGCGGATTACGCCCATCGGGCCGCGCCTCGCGCGGACCCGCTGGGCTCCAATCCGCCCTACCCGCCGAACGGAGTTTTGCATTTGACGTCCGCACCCCTCCCTCCTCTCAACCGCCTTCGCAAGGAATGGCGCGAGGGTCGCCCGACTTTCGGGGCGATTGCCACCATCCCAAGTATCCAGACCGTGCAGATCATGGCGCGTTCGGGGCTCGACTGGATCATCGTCGATCTCGAGCACGGCCCGATCGATCTGGGCTCCGCGCATGCGATGATCACGGCGACCGCGGGCACGCCCTGCGTACCGTGGGTGCGGATTGCCGCCAACGAGCCCTGGCTTGCGAAAGCGCCGATGGACCTCGGCGCGCTCGGCATCAATTTTCCGATGATCTGCAGCCGCGCCGATGCCGAAAGGGCGGTGCGCAGCGTGCGCTACCCGCCGAAGGGCGACCGTCTGTGGGGCCCGTTCCACGCCCCGTTCCGCTGGGGAGTCTCGATGGCGGACTATATGGCGACCGCGGACGACGACATGATCTGCGGGATCACCATCGAGCATGTCGAGGCGGTCGAGCGCATCGACGAGATCATGGCTGTCCCCGGCATCGACCTCGCGGTGATCGGACCCGGCGATCTCGCCACCTCGATCAACAAGCGCGGCCTGCCTGATGACCCGGAAGTGGTCGCGCTGATGAAGCGGGCGGAGGAAGGCATTTTGAAAAGCGGCGTGCCGATCGGCGGCGTGGCGCGCACCGCCGAACAGGCCAATCAGATGATCGATCGCGGCTACCTGGCGCTGGCGCTGGGTTTTGACTGGTCGCTGCTTCAGCGCGGCATCGCGGCAAGTTTTGCGGGGATCAAGCGCTGAACGCCGCCTCGCCTGCTTTCCCGCGCCGCGTGCGCTGCTAGGCTCGTTCCCATTGGAATGAAACATCATGATCAAGAAAATTCTGCTCGGAGTGGCCGTCGTCGCGTTTGCCTTTGCAGGTGTGGCGATCGCCCAGCAGAGCAGCATCAAGCGCACGCCGCTGCAAAAGGCCGAATTTCCGGACGGTTACGTCACGGTCTCCGGGATTGCCGAAATCCCCGTGGGCAGCAGCGCCGGACGTCATACCCATCCGGGCGTCGAAATTGGGTATCTGCTGGAAGGCGAAGCCGAACTCATCGTCGAGGGCAGACCGGACCAGCATCTAAAGGCCGGGGAGTCCTATATGATACCGGCCGGCACGGTGCATGACGCCAAAGTTCATGGCGACAAGGCATTGAAAGTGCTTGGGGTTTATGTCGTGGACAAGACCAAGCCGTTGGCCTCGCCGGCGCCGTAGACCAGAACCATCTGGCGTCAAGCCGGCTGGTTCGTGCTAGATCAGGGGCTTGCGTACTGCTATTGGGCGCGCCGGGCTATTTTTTTGATTTATGTATAGCGAGAACTCGAGCGGAGCATGCGCGGAACGGTCCGAAAAATAACAATACCGCGCCGCCTCGTTGCCGACCTCATGCACGCATCGATTCGCGTGCCTTTTGTCTCGCTGGCGCGTCCGCTCAACATTCGTAACCTGATCGAGGCTCGCGCGCAGCTTCAGCGGCCGCCGGGGTGGGCGGCGATCTTCGTCAAGGCATTTGCGCTGGTGGCGCAGGGCGAATCCGCTCTGCGCACGCTCTATGTCAAATGGCCCTACGCCCGCCTTTACGAACTGCCGCGCAGCATTGCCATGGTAACGATCGCGCGGGTGGAAGACGGCCAGGATTGCGTGCTGCTGCAAAAGGTCAACGCGCCCGACGAAGCGTCGCTGACCGAGGTCGATGCCGAGCTCCGGCACGCCAAGGAAGCGCCGGTCGACGAGGTGCCGGCGTTCCGGAAGATGCTGCTGGCGACCCGGCTGCCGCTGCTGGTTCGCCGTCTGCTCTGGTGGATCGGCCTCAATTGGGCCCGCCAGCGCGCCAACTATTTCGGCAGCTTCGGTGTGACCTCGGTGGCGGCTTTCGGCCCGGGTGAATTGTATGCGCTGGGCCCGGGGCCCTTTGTGCTCAGCTACGGCGTGGTGAAGCCGGACCAGACCGTCGACGTCATATTGCGCTGGGACCACCGGATTACCGACGCCGCCCTCATGGCCAGGGCGCTGACCCGGCTGGAACAGGTGCTGAACACCGAAATATCCGGCGAATTACGCGCCATTCGCCAGCAAACCGAGCCCAAATCGGTCCGGGCGGTCGCGACCTGACCAAAAGTGCGCGAGATCGCCGGTTTCGACCCAAATTAAGCAGGGAATTCGGGGTCTTTCGTTTGACAGAACAGCGGTTTCTCCCTTAGAACCCGCTTGCTCGCGGGCCGGTTTCGGCCCGCGTTGCGTTTCGCGACCCGTGGTTCACCCCGAAGCTTTTTGAGGCGGACCTGTCGGCACCGGGAAATTCCCGGCGCACAGGAGGGCGCGTTTCCTCAAACCTGAAACAGAACGCCATCGCATGCGCGATGGCTATGCCATAGAGGACGCGATGACAAAGCGCAGTGAGGCGAAATACAAGATCGATCGCCGTATGGGCCAGAATATCTGGGGCCGCCCGAAGAGCCCCGTGAACCGCCGGGAATACGGTCCCGGCCAGCACGGCCAGCGCCGCAAGGGCAAGCTGTCCGACTTCGGCGTGCAGCTGCGCGCCAAACAGAAGCTCAAGGGCTATTACGCCAACATCTCGGAGCGCCAGTTCCACGGCATCTATGTCGAGGCCGGCCGGATGAAGGGCGATACCGGTGAAAACCTGATCGGCCTGCTCGAGCGCCGTCTCGACACCGTGGTCTATCGCGCCAAGTTCGTGGCCACCATGTTCGCCGCGCGCCAGTTCATCAACCACGGCCACATCAAGGTGAACGGCCGCCGCGTCAATATCGCAAGCTACAAGCTGAAGGTCGGCGACGTCGTCGAGGTCAAGGAATCCTCCAAGCAGCTCACCCCCGTGCTGGAAGCGGTCCAGCTTGGCGAGCGCGACGTGCCCGATTTCCTCGAGGTCGATCACTCCAAGATGACGGCGAAATACACCCGCATCCCCGCGCTGTCGGACGTGCCGTTCGCGGTGCAGATGGAGCCGCATCTGATCGTCGAATTCTATTCGCGCTGATCGGTTTACAAGGTCGAGATATCGAAGGCCCCGGTTTTGCCGGGGCCTTTTTGTTTGTCGCGCTGCTATTGCTTCGGCGGCTGCGACAGTCTCGACTCAAGCGACCTTGTGCCCTTCGTCGATCGGCTCGGCTACAAGCTTGACGCCAAACGATTGCATGACCTTTCGAACCGTATCGAATTCAGGCTTCGCCGTTTCCTTGAAGGTTTTGTACAGGCTTTCTCGCGACAGACCGGTGGCCTTTGCCACGTCCCCGATGCCTTTGGCGCGCGCGACCGTATCCAGCGCCGTGCAGATATAAGCCGGATCGTTGGTCTCAAATGCTTCGGTGAGATAGGCCGCAATCGCGACAGGCGTTTTGAGGTAGTCGGCCGCATCGAACTTCGAAATCTTGACCATCTTGCGTTCCTTCAGAGCTGCCTAGCGATGTCTTTTGCCCGCTTGATGTCGCTGTCTTGGGTTGATTTGTCGCCACCGCACAAAATCAGCACAATCGTCTTGCCGGTCTGCTTGTAGTAAATGCGATATCCGGGACCATAGGTCAGGCGCATTTCGCTAATACCTTCGCCAACCGGCTTGACGTCTCCGGCGTTACCGAGGCCAAGTCGTTCAATTCGGGAAGCGATTTTCGCAACGGCACGCTGGGTCCGCGAGGGCGGAAAGCCAATTGTCGAACTCATCGGTCTTTCGAACCTCGAACACATGTATCCTATAGGATACATGACGCAAAGTGTCAATAGCACTGAATGACGAGAAACTCTCAATGACGTACACCCCTGCCCCGCGCGATCCCAAGGCAACACCCGTCCGCGTCAATCTGCTGTCGGATACGCAGACCCGCCCAACGCCCGCGATGCGCGAGGCGATGGCGAAAGCTGAGGTCGGCGACGAGCAGATCGGCGACGACCCAACGGTGAGCCTTTTGTGCGAGCGCGTGGCCGATCTGCTCGGCAAGGAAGCCGCGGTGTTCATGCCCTCGGGCACCATGTGCAACGTCGCGGCGACGCTGTCTTATTGCCGGCCGGGCGACGAGATTCTCGCGCATGTCAGTGCCCATATCATCGCCCGCGAGGGCGGCGCGCATGCGGCGCTTGGCGGATTCCAGATCACCCCGCTGCCGGGTCCCGACGGACAGTTTTCGCCGGAAACCTTCCGCTCCGCCCTGCACCCGCGCTCGCGCTACCAGCCACCGCAAACTGTCGTCAGCGTCGAGCAGACCGCCAATATCGGCGGCGGCACGATCTGGAAGAAGGCCGATCTCGACGAGATCGCAAAAATCGCGAAGGCGAACGGCCTCGCCACCCACATGGACGGCGCGCGGCTGCTCAACGCCACCGTCGCGACCGGCATCAGCGCGCGCGACATGACGGCAGGATGGGATTCGGCCTGGATCGATTTCTCAAAGGGCCTGGGCGCGCCGATCGGCGGCGTGATCGCCGGCAGCAGCGACTTCATCGACGACGTCTGGCGCTGGAAGCAGCGGCTCGGCGGCTCGATGCGCCAGGCCGGCATCTGTGCCGCGGCCTGCGTCTACGCACTCGACCACCATGTCGACCGCCTTGCCGAGGATCACGCCAACGCCCGCGCGCTGGCCCGCGGCCTGTCGCAACTCAGCGGCGTCGATGTGCAGCAGCCCGAGACCAATCTGGTGTTCTTCAGGCCCGATGGCGCGGGCGTCAGCGGCGACAAGATGGTCGCGGAATTGCGCAAGCGCGGCGTGCTGCTGGCGATGATGGACGGCCGGATCAGGGCCTGCACCCATCTCGATGTCACGGCTGACATGGTTGAGGAGACGGTTGGCCTGGTGCGCGAGATCGTGCGGGGAGCGTAGGCTCACCTCCCCATCGCCTCGTAGATCAACGCCTTCAACTCGTTCGAGCCCGGGATTTTTCCGGTCGATATCTCGTTGCGCACATAGTCGCCGACGCGATCCAGCCCGGCGCGCGAAAAGGTCCCGACAATCGGCGCCGAGGATTCGGCGTACGCCCCATGCTGCCATCCGGCGGCGACGAAACCAGCCAGCGTCGCCGCGACAAAATCGCGGCGCGTAAAACCGTCAGTTCTCCATCGCCTCATAGATCAACTGTTTCAGCGTGCGCTGGATGCGCTGGCGCTCGGTCGGCGTCTGCTCCAGCAGTACGAAGAACATGTCCTGCTTGCGGTCGACTACCATGTAGCAGCCGGCGGCGCCGTCCCATTTCAGTTCGCCGAGCGATCCCGGCGGCGGCGGCTTGGCGTTACCGGGATCGGTGCGCACAGCAAACCCAAGCCCCATGCCGAAGCCGTCACCGGGAAAATAGAAATAATCGCGCTCTACACCGGAGCCCTTGCCGATATGATCCGATGCCATCAGTTCGAACGTATTCGGGCTGAGATAGGTCTTGCCCTCGAACGTACCGCCATTGGCCAGCATCTGCGCAAACTTCGAGAAGTCCGACATGGTCGAAACCATGCCGCCGCTGGCGGATTCCCATTTCTGGCGAACCTCGGTCCTGTATAGGCGGCCGACCCGGAAATCACTGTCGTTCGGCAGCGGCTGGGCGAGCCGCTGCAGCCTCTCCGGTTCGGTAACGAAGAAGCCGGTGTCGGTCATGCCGAGCGGATCGAGCAGCTTTTCCCGCTCGATCTCGAGCAATGATTTTCCGGACACGATCTCCATGATCCGCGCCAGGATGTCGGTGGAATGGCCGTATTGCCAGAGCGCGCCTGGCTGATTGTGCAGCGGCAGCTTTGCGATCCGCTCGGCGAACTCGGCAAGGTCGAAATCGCCCGCGTAGAGGTTGGCCTCCCTGTAGGCCTTGCGCACCAGACTGTCGCCATAGAAGCCGTAGGTGATGCCGGAGGTATGACGCATCAGATCGAGAATGGTGATGGGCCGGGTCAGCGGCACCAGTTCGAGCGTCTTGGTGCCGTCCTCGGCCTTTTTCTCCACACCGACCTTCATATTCGCGAAGGAGGGAATGTACTTCGAGACGGGATCGTCGAGCTTGATCTTGCCGTCCTGGATCAACTGCATCGCCACAACAGAGGTGATCACCTTGGTCAGCGAAGACAGGCGGAAGATGGTCTGGTCCGTGATCGGCGCCTTGGAGACGACATCCTGGACGCCGAAGGATTCGTGATACACCGGCTTGCCGTGCTGTTGGATCAGGACGATGGCGCCGGAAATCTTGCCGGTCGCCACCTCGTTCTTGAAGAAATCGCCGACTTTCGCCAGCTTGTCGGGGTTGAAATGCGCGCCGGCGGGAATGTCGAAGGTGCCTTCGGCGCGCGCCTGGGGCGCCGCCAGCAACGCAAGTGCCGCGCCGCAAAACATCGAACGTAATACATGACGTGAAATCATCACCCGCTCCCAATCATTTCGGGGAGTGTAGCGGCGGCGTGATCAGGCACAAGGGCTGCCGAACGGGGCCAGCGCCTCCTCATGCAGCAACCCGCTGGCCTCGGAGAAGCAGCAGAAGATCACCCGCGTCACCGCGGGTGCGTCGGCCAGCGCATCGACGACGGTCTTGGCCGCGATACCGGCCGCACGTTCGGCAGGGAAGCGATAGGTGCCGGTTGAAATCGCTGGAAAGGCGACAGAGGCAAGGCCATGCTTCTGGCAGAGTTCGATCGAGCGGCGATAGCAGGAGGCGAGCAAATCGTCTTCGCCGAGGTCGCCGCCATTCCACACCGGCCCAACCGTGTGGATCACATGCCGGGCCTTGAGCCGGTAGCCTTGGGTGATCTTGGCATCGCCAGTCTTGCAGCCGTGGAGCATGCGGCATTCGGCAAGCAGTTCGGGGCCGGCCGCCCGATGGATCGCGCCATCGACGCCGCCTCCGCCCAGGAGCGACGAATTGGCCGCGTTGACGATGGCGTCAACGCTTAATGTCGTGATGTCGGCAACGATGACTTCGAGCCGCGCCTGGCCGATCTGGCGCGCCGCCAAGCTCAGGCCGTCGCGTTGATCGCGACGCCCTTGTCGGCAAACAGCTGCTGCAATTCGCCGGCCTGGAACATCTCGCGGATGATATCGCAGCCGCCGACGAACTCGCCCTTGACGTAGAGCTGCGGAATGGTCGGCCAGTTCGAATAGGTCTTGATGCCGTTGCGCAGGTCGGCGGATTCGAGGACGTTCAGGCCCTTATAGCCGACGCCGACGTGGTCGAGGATCTGCACCACCTGGCCGGAGAAACCGCACTGCGGAAACTGCGGCGTACCCTTCATGAACAGCACGACGTCGTTCGACTTCACTTCGTTGTCGATAAATTGTTCGATGCTCATATTCGCTTCCTTTTGGGGCGCTGCCCCCTGCGGCTTTGCCTTACGGGCCGGCTCGTCCCGTTTTACCCGACACTGACCATATATGTAGCCCAAACCGTTGTGCATCCAAAGTAAAATGGCGGGCATCTGGCATGCATGGGCCTGGCACCCCCCACCAGACGGGTCGGGCCATAGTCTGACGGCATCAATATCATCGCCGCGAGAGGCTTTTTTCCTGAACGGGAACCCCTATCTAGGACGGACTGTCCGTCAGGAACCAGTTCGCCGAAGCAACGTTCTCTCCCCTACCGGAGACACCAGTGACGAAACCAGTATCTGCTGCGGCCGCCATTTCCGCCTCCTCCCCCACCCTTTTTGCCGATTCCGGCAGCCTCGCCCAGAATCTGGTGGAGGCCTACCTCGCCGTCCGGGACGAGACCGAGCGCCGCGCCGCGCCCTTGAGCCCCGAGGACCAGCTGATCCAGTCGATGCCGGACGCCAGCCCGGCGAAGTGGCACCGCGCCCATACCACCTGGTTCTTCGAGCAATTCTTGCTGGGCGAGCATTGCGAGGGCTACACGCCCTTCCACCCCGACTACGCTTACCTCTTCAATTCCTATTACGTCAGCGCCGGTCCCCGGCATGCCCGTCACCAGCGCGGCCATTTGACCCGCCCGTGCGCCGACGAAGTCACCGCCTATCGCCGGCATGTCGACGCGGCGATCGTGAAATTCTTCCAGACCGCCGCCGAAGACACCCTCGCGAGGCTGGTCCCGTTGGTCGAAGTGGGCCTCAATCATGAGCAGCAGCACCAGGAATTGATGCTGACCGACATCCTGCACGCCTTTGCGCAGAATCCGATCCCGCCGGCCTACGATCCGGCGTGGCGTTTCCCGGACTCGACCCGCGGCAATGACGAATGGGTCACGCTCAACGAAGGCATCCACACGGTAGGGCATACAGACGACAGCTTTCATTTCGACAATGAAAAGCCCGCGCACCGCGCGCTGGTAGGGCCGGTCAAATTGGACCGCAACCTCGTTACCAACGCCGAATGGCTCGCCTTCATGAAGGACGGCGGCTACTCGACCGCGACGCTGTGGCTGATGGACGGTTTTGCGGCAGCGAACAACGAAGAGTGGCAGGCGCCCGGCCATTGGCGCCAAGTGGACGGTGAAGCCGAAGGCGAATGGCGGATCATGACTCTGGGCGGATTGCAGCCGATCGATCCGTCAGCGCCGGTTTGCCATGTCAGCTATTACGAGGCGGACGCGTTCGCACGCTGGAGCGGGCGTCACCTGCCGACCGAGATGGAATGGGAGGTCGCCGCCCGCGCCGGGCAGTTGAACGACGCCTTTGGCATCGTCTGGCAGTGGACCCGCAGTTGGTACTCGCCCTACCCCGGCTATCGCGCCATCGAAGGCGCGCTCGGCGAATACAACGGCAAGTTCATGGTCAACCAATTGGTGCTGCGCGGCTCCTCGCTTGCAACTCCGGCCGGCCATAGCCGTATTACCTATCGCAACTTCTTTTATCCGCACCACCGCTGGCAATTCACGGGATTGCGCCTCGCCGACTACGCCTGAGCCCCAGATGACGATCACAACCGCGCGGGAAAGCGCGTTCAGGAGAGTATCATGAATGTGCATGCCCCCGCTTTGGCCAAAGCGCACACGTTCGACGAAGCGACCTCGGTCTTCGCCGACGACGTGATCGAAAATCTCGCGCAGCATCCGAAACGGCTTTCGCCGAAATATTTCTACGATGCCGCGGGCTCCGAGTTGTTCGAACAGATCACGGTGCTCCCGGAATATTATCCGACCCGGACCGAACTTGGCATCCTGCGTGGCCGCGGCAATGAAATCGCCGATATCATCCCGCAGAGCGCTGCGCTGGTGGAGTTCGGCGCCGGTGCGACCACCAAGGTCCGGCTGCTGCTGGAACGCTGCGACTTCGGCGCCTACGTCCCCGTCGATATATCCGGCGATTTCCTCAATGCGCAGGCCGATGCGCTGCGCAAGGATTTTCCCGGCCTCGACGTTTATCCAGTGGCGGCGGATTTCACCGCGCCGTTCGCATTGCCGGAAGATATCACCGGAATGGCCAAGGTCGGCTTCTTCCCGGGATCGACGCTCGGCAATTTCGAGCCGCATGAGGCCCGTGCCTTCTTGCGCAGCGCGCGCGAAATTCTGGGCGCCAGCGCGCAGATGATCATCGGTGTCGATCTCGAAAAGAACGAGCGCGTGCTCTATGACGCCTACAATGATTCCGCCGGCGTCACCGCGCGCTTCAATCTCAATGTGCTGGTGCGCATCAACCGCGAACTCGGCGGCAATTTCGATCTTTCGGCCTTCATGCATCGCTCGGTCTACAATCGCGACCGTCATCGCATCGAGATGCACCTGATCAGCAAGAAATCGCAGACCGTGCGCATCCTCGGGCGGAATTTCTCATTCCGTCCCGGCGAGAGCATCCATACCGAGAGCAGCTATAAATACTCTCTCGAGCGTTTCACCGCGCTCGCCTGCGACTCGGGCTGGAAGGTGCGGGAGTCCTGGACCGACCAGGACCGGATGTTTTCGGTTCACGCGCTGGCGGCTGCGGATTGAGAACACGCCCCCGCGTTGCAAAAATATCCCGCTATTCTTTGGGGCCGGACCGCAGCGACAACGATTCCCATACCGCGACCACGATCAGGATCGCAGTCGTCAGGAACGACAGCATCAGCGGCGACAGATCGCCGGCGAACCACGCCAGTCCGCCGAGCGCAATAATCCCGATGCCGTGCGAGAGCTGAAGAAAGCCGCGGATCGAGTGTTTGAACAGGATCGTTCCGACGAGGAACAGCAGCGGCCCGCCGATCGCGCTCAAGACCGTCCGGATATCGCTATGGCCGCCTGGGTGCTTCAGCACCAGTTCGTCGGCCACCGCCGACAAAATGATGCCGCCGACGATCGGCATGTGCAGATAGGTATAGGCCAGCCGCGCCACCCGCCCGGACTCGGCTGATTTTGAGATCAGTTCGGAGCCGGCTTCCGCCCCCTTGTGGAAATAGATCCACCACATCGCAATGCTGCCGACAAACGCCGACAGGAACGCGCTTACATTTTCCGTGCTCCAGGTCAGTTCGGCGAAGGTCGCGCCGTTGACGACGATCGCTTCGCCGAGCGCGATGATGATGAAGCCCGCACAGCGCTCCGCCATGTGGCCGCCTTCGACGGCCCAGGCCTCGACCGACGACGGCCCCAGTTTCGGTATCCAGAATAGGGCCGCCGGCGCGATATATTCGATCGTCAGCGCCACAACCCACAGCCATAGCCGCGACGGTCCGTCCGCGAAGCCGCCAAGCACCCAAAAAATTGCCGACCCCGATAGCCAGATCAGGATGCGGATTGCATTGTGCCGCACCGGCGTCCGCTCCGGCGGCGTCGAGACCAGCCAGAACAGGGTCCGGCCGACCTGCATCGTCGCATAGGCGATCGCGAACCAGAGGCCGCGGCCTTCGAAGGCCGTCGGGATCGAGGTCGACAACACGAGGCCGCCGAGCATCAGCAGGAACAGCAGAATCCGGACCGGCGTCAGTTCGGGATTGAGCCAATTGGTGACCCAGGTGGTGTAGACCCAGACCCACCAGACCGCGAGGAACAGCAGCGTGACCTGGACGGCACCCAGCGGCGTGAACCGGCCGAGCAGCATGTGAGATATCTGGGTGACCGCGTAAACGAAGACGAGATCGAAGAACAACTCGGCGTAAGTGACGCGGCTGTGCTGGTTCGGCACGATGACGCGAAACAGCGCCCCGCGTGGGTTGTCCGCCATCGGTGTGCCCCCGCTTTCCCCGCCGGGCCTAGGCTTCCGGCACTCCGGTCTGCAGCGCCAGCGCGTGCAGCACGCCGCCCATTTGTCCCTTGAGCGACTGGTAGACGATCTGGTGCTGCTGGACGCGCGACTTGCCGCGGAAGGACTCCGAAATCACGGTCGCGGCGTAGTGGTCGCCGTCACCGGCCAGATCGCGGATCGTCACCTCGGCATCGGGTATGGCTGCCTTGATCATCGATTCGATATCGTGGGCGTCCATCGGCATTCCAGGAGACCTCCATCAGATGTTTCGAATCACGGCCGGCTCTCGCGACCGTGAAAGCCAAACCTAGCGCGTACACCCTTCTAGGTCACCCATCCCTGCACTATATTCCCGGTCCAATTGTTTTAAACCTGCAGGATCCGGCACGTCCGATCACAAAGGACTGACCGAAAAAGAGGCTCAAAACCATGAAACTCCCCGGTCCCGACCATCCGATCACAATTACGGCAAATCCGAAGCGCGTCCGCATCTCGGCCGGCGGCGTGGTCATTGCCGACACCGCCCATGCGCTGACCCTGAAAGAAGCGAGCTATCCGGCCGTGCAATATGTGCCGCGCCAGGACGCCAATATGGCGCTGCTCGACCGTACCGAGCGGACCACCCACTGCCCCTACAAGGGCGATGCGAATTATTTCAGCATCAATGCCAACGGCAAACGGATCGAGAACTCGATCTGGACCTACGAGACACCCTTCCCGGCCATGGCCGAGATATCAGGCCATCTGGCGTTCTATCCGGACAAGGTCACGATCGAGGAAGTGGCGTGAGGGCTTGAGCGCCTCCAAGAAAGCGCGCCCATGATCCCCCACCTCGTCATGACCGGGCTTGTCCCGGCCATCCACGCCCTTGATTCCTAGAAGGAAGACCTGGATGCCCGGCACAAGGCCGGGCATGACGAATTTAGCTAAAGCTCGCAGTCAAGATGAGCAAAGCGAAATCCGGGGTCGACGCCGTTCCAAATCTGTCGAATTAGCCTTGCTGAATCGGGCTCCCGGTTGCAACATCGGGCGCAATCACCCTGCCGGGGGCGCCCATGTCATCCATCACCCACGCCGCCACGACCGCGGACGTTCATGCCGCGCCGAAAGCCAAAGTCCGCAACTTCTCGATCGACCGCGCGCGCACCTTCCTGACGCTCGTGGTCCTCCTCCACCATGCGGTCATCCCCTACACCTATTTCGGCCACACCGATCCGAAGTCGTGGATCGGCTTCGACATGATCGTGCTCGCCACCGACAGTTTTTTCATGGCGATGTTCTTTTTCCTCTCCGGACTGTTCGTGTGGCCGGGGATTGCTCGAAAAGGACCACTGAACTATTTGCGCGATCGCCTGACCAGGCTTGGCCTGCCGTTCGTGATCTGCGCGTTCACGCTCATTCCGATCGCCTACTACGCCATCTCGCTGCGGGAGCATCCCGAGATCGGCTTCGCCGAGTTCTGGTGGAACACGATGACCGTCGGCCCCTGGCCGAGCGGACCGCTCTGGTTCCTCTGGGTCCTGTTCGGCTTTGATCTCGTCGCATGTCTGCTGTTTCGGCTGTCACCCACCCTGCTCGAGCCGATCAATCGCCTGTCGCTGAACGGTCACGATCGGCCGGGGGAATTCTTCGTGGTGATGTTTGCTGTCACAGCCGCGCTCTACGTTCCCGGGCGAATTCACTTTGGCGCTGGCAGTTGGTTCGAGTTCGGGCCGTTCTCGGTCCAGCATGGCCGCGTGCTGCTCTATGCCACCTATTTCTTTTTCGGCGCCGGCGTAGGCGTCCTGCATATGGATCGCGGGCTGTTGGCGGCGGACGGCCAGCTGGCGAAGCGCACGTCGAACTGGGTAGTCCTGGCGCTCGTTCCGTATTGCCTGATGTGGGTGCTGATCTACATCAAGCGCGAAATACTGGGGAATCCGGTGCGGCTGCCGGAATGGTACGAAGCGGACTATGGTTTCTCCTTCGCCCTCTTCAGCGTGGCCATCCTGTTTGTGATCTTGGCCTATTTCCTGCGGTTCAAGCAATCGGGCTGGAGCATGCTCGATCCGATGCAGGCCGACGCCTACGGCATGTTCCTGGTGCACTACCCGATCGTGCTGTGGCTGCAATACTGGCTGTTCGATCTCAATCTTTCCGCCATCGTCAAGGCGGCGATCGCGTTCGTACTGACCGTCGCTTTGAGCTGGGCTGCGACGGCCGCGCTGCGCAAGATTCCAGGCGCGACGCAGGTGCTCTAATCGTCCTTGCGAGCCAACGGGTCGGCGCAATGACGTTGAGAAAGCTTCGTTAAGACGGCTTGCCGCTCATATAGGCCGGCAGCCAGGCCTCGAACGCCGTGTTGAGCGCCTTGATCGCCACCGGCGCTTCGCCCGCGACCTCGATCGCGTCGCCGCCCGTGGTGCCGATACGCGCGCAGGGCACACCGGCGCCCTTCATCTTCGCCAGCACCAGGCCGGCCTGCTCCGCCGGGACCGTCACGATGTAGCGCGCCTGATCCTCGCCGAACCAATAGGCATGCGGCACGATCGCCGCCGGCGCCGCCAACAGCTGCGCGCCGATGCCGCTCGCGATCGCCATCTCGGCGAGTGCGATCAAAAGCCCGCCGTCGGAGACGTCGTGCACGGCCGTGGCGGTGCCGGCGTGGATCATGCCGCGCACCACGCAGCCATTGCGCTTTTCGGCCGCGAGATCGACCGGCGGCGGCGCGCCGTCTTCGCGGCCGCAAATATCACGCAAATACACCGACTGGCCGAGCCAGCCGTGGGTATCGCCGATCAGCAGGATCGCCTCGCCGGCCGCCTTGAACGCCAGCGTCGCGGATTTCGTGAAATCGTCGAGCAGGCCGACGCCACCGATCGAGGGCGTCGGCAAAATGCCGCGGCCGTTGGTCTCGTTGTAGAGCGAGACGTTGCCGGACACGACCGGGAAATCGAGCGTGCGGCAGGCTTCCGAAATGCCTTTCAGGCAGCCGACGAACTGGCCCATGATCTCGGGCCGCTCCGGATTGCCGAAATTGAGATTATCAGTGATCGCGAGCGGCCGTCCGCCCACGGCCGTGATGTTGCGCCAGGCTTCCGCCACCGCCTGCATTCCGCCTTGATACGGGTCGGCCTCGCAATAGCGCGGCGTCACGTCGACGGTCAGTGCCAGCCCCTTCGGCCCGTCCTTCACGCGCACGACGGCGGCATCGCCGCCGGGACGTTGCACGGTATTGCCCAAAATGACGTGGTCGTATTGCTCCCAGACCCAGCGCTTCGAGCAGAGCTCGGGCGTGCCGATCAATTTTTCCAGCGCGGCCGCAATTCCGACCGGTGGCTTCACGTCGCGCGCATGGATCACGGGCAACGGCGCGGATGGCACATGCGGCCGGTCGTAGAGCGGCGCCTCGTCGCCTAATTCCTTGATCGGCAGATCGGCCATGACGTCGCCGCCATGCTTGACCACAAAACGCTTGCTCGGCGTGGTGTAGCCGACCACGGCGAAATCCAATCCCCATTTCCTGAAGATCGCCTCGGCCTCTTCTTCCTTCTCGGGCTTGAGCACCATGAGCATGCGCTCCTGGCTTTCCGAGAGCATCATCTCATAGGCGCTCATGCCGGTTTCGCGCGTCGGCACCGCGTCGAGATTGAGATCGACGCCGAGGTCGCCCTTGGCGCCCATCTCGACCGCGGAACAGGTCAGACCCGCCGCGCCCATGTCCTGGATCGCGATCACGCAATCGGCTTCCATGATCTCGAGGCAGGCTTCCAACAGAAGCTTTTCCGCAAAGGGATCGCCGACCTGCACGGTCGGGCGCTTCTCGGCGCTATCGTCGTCGAATTCGGCCGAGGCCATCGAGGCGCCGTGAATGCCGTCGCGCCCGGTTTTGGAGCCGAGATAGACGATCGGCATGTTCACGCCGGAGGCCGCGGCATAAAAAATCTTGTCGGTCTCGGCAAGGCCGACCGCCATCGCGTTGACGAGGATATTGCCGTCATAGCGGGTGTGGAAACGCACCTGCCCGCCGACCGTCGGCACGCCAAACGAATTGCCGTAGCCGCCGACGCCGGCGACGACGCCGGACACCAGATGCCGCGTCTTCGGGTGCTCCGGCGCACCAAAACTCAGCGCGTTCAGACAGGCAATCGGCCGTGCGCCCATCGTAAAGACGTCGCGCAAAATGCCGCCGACGCCGGTGGTGGCACCCTGATAGGGCTCGATGTAGCTCGGGTGGTTGTGGCTCTCCATCTTGAACACGACCGCCTGGCCGTCGCCGATATCGATCACGCCGGCGTTCTCGCCCGGGCCCTGGATCACCCACGGCGCCTTGGTCGGCAGGCCCCGCAGATGGATACGCGAGGATTTGTACGAGCAGTGCTCGTTCCACATCGCCGAGAAAATCCCGAGTTCAGTGAAGCTCGGCACCCGCCCGATCAGTTTCAGGATACGCTCATACTCGTCCGGCTTGAGCCCATGGCTGGCGACGAGTTCGGGGGTAATCTGGGGTTCGTTCATGGGTCCCTTATTAGGAAGATCGAAGGGGTGCGAAAAGGCCTTTTATGGCGCATTTCCGCCCTGTCCAGAGTTTTGGGGCCACTGGTCGCAGGATGAGGGTTTGCACAACTCGGATGGATCGGATTTAAGGGCTCAAACACCCAAATAAAGGCCCATATTTCGTGAACGAGCTATCCAAAACCGCATTCCACAACCGACCCGATCTCCACGTCGAAACCGAGGGCGAATTCGCGGGCTGGCGCACCTGGACCCGCGACAGCTTCGAATCCAACAACGGGCCGTTCTGGCACCGGGTCGAGGAAGACGGCCGCGTCCGCTGCGCATTCCGCGTCGAGAAAAAGCACCTCAACGGCATGCGCAACGTCCATGGCGGCTGCTTCATGACATTTGCGGATTATTGCCTGTTCGCGCTGGCGTCCTCGGTGCTGCAGGGACCCGGCGTGACGGTGTCGTTTGGCTGCGAATTCCTCGATGCCGCGCGCGAAGGCGAACTGGTCGAATGCGAGGGCGAAATCACCCGCGCCGGCGGCTCGCTGATCTTCCTGCGCGGCGTGCTGAAATCCGGCGAACGCGCGCTGTTCACGTTCTCGGGCACCATCAAGCGGGTGAAGCGCAAGGCGCCGGCGGTGGCCAGCCCCGTTGCCACCTGATGTGATTCGGGCTCTCCCTCAGAAGCATCGCGGCTGGCGTGATTATGCGCTGCTGCTGGCGCTGGCGTGCTGCTGGAGCTCGACCTATCCGCTGACCAAGATCGGCCTCGGCTCGATCCCGCCGATCACCTTCATCTCGGCGCGCTCGCTGATCGCAGCCATTTTCCTGCTCGTCATCCTGCGCGCGCGGCATTCGGATTCCGACCGACGCCAAGGCCTGGAAGCTGTTCGCGTTCCAGCAGACCATCAATTCGACGATTCCGTTCCTGATGATCACCTGGGCACAGCAATATGTGCCGGCGTCCATCACCGTGGTGCTGGCCTCGACGACGCCGATCTTTGCCTTCGTCATCACCTGGGGCATCACGCGGCACGAACCGGCCACGCTGCTCAAGCTCGCCGGCGCCGTCCTGGGGCTTGCCGGAACCGCCGCGATCATCGGCCTCGACGCGCTGGGGTGGCCTCGGCAGCAATATCTTTGCCGAGATCGTGGTCCTGCTCGCCACCGTCTCCTTTGCCTGCGCCACGATCTTCGGACTGCGGCTAAGCGACTACGATCCGATGGTGGTGGCGGCGGGCTCGCTTTTGTTCGGCGGCTGCATCCTGCTGCCGGCCTCGCTGATCATCGACCATCCCTGGACCTTGCGGCCGACGGCGCACGCACTCGCCGCCACCGTCACCATGGGGATATTCTCGAGCGCGCTCGGACTGATGCTGTTCTACATGTGCCTGACGCGGCTCGGCACGCTGACCACCAACGCGCAGGGCTATCTGCGCATTCCAATCGGCGTAGGCCTGTCGGTGCTGTTGCTCGGCGAAACCGTGCCGTCCAACCTCGCGCTCGGCCTGCTGCTGGTGATGGCCGGCGTCGCCGCCATGACCATGCCGAAAGACGGTTTGAGACGATGGATCAATCGAAACCGCACGGTGTGAGACACCGGCCAAGCCAGAAAGCCCGAACCGCTACTTCTGGTCCGCCAGCAGTTTGCGGTATTTCTCGACGTCGCGCGTCACCAATTGCCCGAGCACTTCGGGCGCATGCTCGCTGGCATCAGGCGCGACCGTCGACAAATCGGCAAAGCGCTTCCTGACCGCGTCGCTTTCCACCGCGGTCCGCGCTGCCGCGTTCAGCTTCGCGATGATCTCGGGCGGCGTGCCTTTCGGCGCGAACAGGCCGTTCCAGCCCTGCGCCTCGAATTCGGGAAGGCCTGCCTCCGCCGAGGTCGGCAGAGCCGGCAGCGTTGCGAGCCGCACATTCGAGCCGACCACCAGGCCCCGGACGAGCTTGTCGTCGATCGCCTGCGACACTGACGCCGCCGCGTCGCAGACGCCGTCGATCTGGCCGCCGATCGCATCCGTCAGCGCAGGCGCCGCGCCGCGATAGCCCACCAGAGTCACATCGATGCCCGCGGCCTGGACGAAGCTCTTACAGATCAAAAAGTTGGACGAGCCGATGCCGGCATGGCCGAGATTGATCTTGCCAGGATTGCTTTTCGCGTACGCGATGAAGTCCTTCAGCTCCTTGGCGGGAAAATCCTTGCGCAGCGCGACGATGCCAAAGGTCTTCGCCACCATGGCAATCGGCGCGAAGGATTCCGGTGTGAACGGCAGTTTTGGATAGATCGTGTAGGTCGCGGCACTGGTACCGGCATTGCCGATCGCAATAGTGTAGCCGTCGGGCTCCGCGCGCGCCGCCCGCGCCAGCGCGGTCGATCCGCCAGCGCCGGCGACATTCTCGATCACGATCGGCTGGCCCAGCGACTGGCCCATCTCCTCGGCGACGGCGCGTGCGATTACGTCCGAGGTGCCGCCGGCCGCGAACGGCACGATCATGGTGATGGGATGTTTTGGATAGTCCTCGGCGTGAGCAGCCGCGACCGATAACGCGGCGACCGCCGCGAGCAGCGTCGTCGCTGAAAGCTTCACGCCGCGGCTTCCAGATGCGCCACCAGGCCTGCAAACAGGCCGCGGCCGTCGGTGCAGCCCATGATGTCTTCGACGTGGTTTTCCGGATGCGGCATCATGCCGAGCACATTGCCGCGCTCGTTGACAATGCCCGCGATCGAATCCGCCGCGCCGTTGATGTTGGAGGTCTCGTCGACGACGCCATCGGCCGAGCAATAGCGATAGAGCACCCGCCCCTCGCCTTCGAGCCGCTTGATCGTCTCTTCGTCCGCCTCGTAATTGCCTTCGCCATGCGCCACCGGCACGCGGATCACCTGTCCGGCATTGTAGCCGCGGGTGAACGGCGTGTCCGAGCGTTCGACCCTCAAGTGAACATCCTGGCAGATGAATTTCAGCCGTGCATTGCGCATCAGCACGCCGGGCAGAAGCCCGGCTTCACAGAGGATCTGGAACCCGTTGCAGACGCCGAGCACGAGGCCGCCGCCGGCCGCAAACGTACGCACCGCGTCCATCACGGGCGCGCGCGCGGCAATGGCGCCGCAGCGCAGATAATCGCCATAGGAGAAGCCGCCGGGTACGACGACGAGATCGGTGCCCTTCGGCAGCGCGGTCTCGGCATGCCAGACCATCGCGGTCTCATGGCCCGATGCCAGCTTGAGCGCGCGCGCCATGTCGCGCTCGCGATTGATTCCGGGAAAGACGAGGACGGCGGATTTCATGGCGGTTCCGACTGGAAAACGGGAATCGGCGGCTGACGGCCGATGGCCAGAGATAACCAATTGACGGGGGTTTTTCCAGTGCTAGCCTTGCTGAAATGCTCTCTGTCGGAGCATGGCTCAACAACATCCGGGGATTGAAACCATGAATGTTGTGCCGCTGACGACCCCCGCAACCGATCCGATCGCCTCCGAAGGCGTAGTCGCCGCCGGCGTTTACGTTGACGGCCGGCGCGTTGCCAATATTGCCATCGATGAGGCGTCGAGCTGGCGCAGCAAGCCCGGTCATGTGGTCTGGATCGGGCTCTACGAGCCGGATCTGGCGCTGTTGACCAGCGTGCAGAAACAGTTCGACCTGCACGACCTCGCCATCGAAGACGCCAATAATGCCCATCAGCGGCCTAAAATCGAACAGTACGGCGAAGGCCTGTTCATCGTGGCGCGGACGGCGCAACTGATCGACGGCAGGATCGCGTTCGGCGAAACGCATCTGTTCGTCGGCGAAGGCTATCTGGTCTCGGTGCGCCACGGCGCATCGACGTCATATGCGGCGGTGCGCGAACGCTGCGAGAGCTGTCCCCGCGCGCTGGCGCGAGGCGAGGATTATATCCTCTACGCGATCCTCGATTTCATCGTCGACAATTATTCCCCGGTGCTGGAAACGATCCACGAGGAGGTCGAGGAGATCGAGGATTACGTGCTGGCCAATACCATCACGCGGGCGCACATCGAACGGCTCTACATGCTGCGCCGCGATCTGTTGCGGCTCCGTAACGCGGTCGGACCGTTGGTGGAGGTTTGCCGCCGGCTCGAACACGACAATCTGCCGATGGTGCGTTCGAACATGCAGACGCTGTTTCGCGACGTCACCGACCACGTCAGGAACATCCAGGAGCGCATCGATTCAATGCGCGAAGTGCTGGCGTTCGCGTTCGAGGCGAGCCTTCTGCTCGGCCAGGCCCAGGAGACCGCGGTCTCCAAGAAGCTGGCGTCGTGGCTCGCCATCATCGCAGTTCCGACCGCGGTTGCCGGAATCTACGGGATGAATTTCAAGTACATTCCCGAACTCCAGCTAGAGTACGGCTATTTCATCGTCATGGGACTGATGCTGGTCGCCTGCGTCGGGTTGTACTGGCGATTCCGCCGCGTCGGATGGCTGTGAGCGCGCGGCTGACCGCGACGCCCACAATCATGGTCAGCTCAGAACCTCGACCCGGTAATTCTCGATCACGGTATTCGCCAGCAGCTTGTCGGCGGCGGCTTTCAGCGCCGCCTCCGCCTTGGCCTTGTCGGAGCCCGACAGTTCGATGTCGAACACCTTGCCCTGGCGCACGCTCGCGACGCCATCGACGCCGAGCGATTTCAGAGCGCCTTCGATGGCCTTGCCCTGCGGATCGAGAATGCCGGATTTCAGCGTGACGGTAACGCGTGCTTTCATCTTCGTGACCCAGTATCCAGAACGTCACCCATGCATAACGGCTTCGCCGTTATCGCTGGAGGTGCACGGGCGAAGCCCGAGCCTCGAAGGGCGACCTCGTATGTCTTCATCCTTCGAGGCTCGCCGAAACCGGCGAGCACATCAGGATGACGGCTAACAATCAGCTCTTCACCAGCACCGGACCGGAGCCGGCCGGCCGCTCGTTCTCCATCAGGATGCCCAGCCGTTTTGCCACTTCGGTATAGGCTTCCAGCAGGCCGCCGAGATCCCTGCGGAAGCGGTCCTTGTCGAGTTTTTCGTTCGACTTGATGTCCCACAGCCGGCAGGAGTCCGGCGATATCTCGTCGGCGACGATGATGCGCATCATCTCGTTCTCGAACAGCCGGCCGCATTCCATCTTGAAATCGACCAGGCGGATACCGATGCCCAGAAACAGCCCGGTCAGGAAGTCGTTGACGCGGATGGCGAGTGCCATGATGTCGTCGATTTCCTGCGGCGTCGCCCAGCCGAACGCGGTGATGTGCTCTTCCGACACCATGGGATCGTTGAGCTGGTCGTTCTTGTAATAGAACTCGATGATCGAGCGCGGCAATTGGGTGCCTTCCTCGATGCCGAGGCGCTGCGACAACGATCCCGCCGCCACGTTCCGCACCACCACCTCCAGCGGCACGATCTCGACCTCGCGAATCAGCTGCTCGCGCATGTTGAGGCGGCGGATGAAATGGGTCGGCACCCCGATGTCGTTGAGGTGCTGAAACAGGTACTCCGAAATCCGGTTATTGAGGACGCCCTTGCCCTCAATAATCTGGTGTTTCTTGGCATTGAACGCGGTCGCATCGTCCTTGAAGTGCTGGATCAGGGTTCCCGGCTCCGGACCTTCATACAGGACCTTTGCCTTGCCTTCATAAATGCGGCGTCGACGGCTCATTGGGATGTACCGTGTTTTGTTGAAATCCATGAATTTGGTGTGCTCCGGATGACAAGGTTTGCGACCCACGACGGAGCTGCCGTGAAGGCCCGGGAACAAGAAACAGAACAAGAACCGAGCTTGATGCCAACCTATCCGATTGGCCCATCCAGCACAATCGACCCGGCCCGATTGGGCCCAACTTATACCGTTTGCCCTGCGGCCTAACGGCCCGTTGTTTTGCCGATTCGCCGCCTTTATGTAGGTATCCAAGCAGCCTGCCGCAACGCGGACCGCGTTTACCATTCGACCGGGGATTGGAACCGCAAAAATGACCACTTTCGACAAGCGCGAGGAAGGTTTCGAGAAGCAATTCGCCGTGGACGAGGAACTGAAGTTCAAGGCTCAGGCACGCCGCAACAGGCTGCTGGGACTGTGGGTGGCCGGGAAGCTCGGGCTGACGGGAGACGCGGCGACCGCCTACGCCAAGGAGGTGGTTGCGGCCGATTTCGAGGCCGGCGACCGCGACGTGGTCCACAAGGTGACGAAGGACCTCGCCGCCAAGGGCGAGGCCATCACGGAATCGGAGCTCGGCACCAAGATGATCGAGCTGATGGCGCAGGCGATCGCCCAGGTAAAGGCGGGGACGTGACGCGCGGCGTCATTCCGGGATGGTCCGCAGGACCAGACCCGGAATCTCGAGATTCCCCGATGCGCAATTGCGCATCTGAGATCGCCGCTTTGCGCCGTCCGGAATGACTTTGCCCTCGCTACGCGAGGACAAAGTCACCCCTCCTTAAACCCGTATTCCGGCACATTGCCGCTGGCACCGTAATATTTGTACGGCAGGAATTTTCCGGACATCGTGATCTTGACGCGGTCGCCCTTGGGGTTGGCGACGCGCTCCATCACCATGTCGAAATCGATCGCCGACATGATGCCGTCGCCGTATTCTTCCTCGATTAGCGCCTTCCATGCCGGGCCGTTGACCATCACCAGTTCGTAGAAGCGATAGATCAGGGGATCGGTCGGCGGCATCGGCATGCCGCGCATCGGGGTCTCGTTGAGCATGGTGGTCTCGGACTGCGAGAGCCCGAACAGTTCCGCCGCATTCGCCGCTTGCGGTTTTGTCAATTTCATTTGGCCGAGGATCGCGCCGACGATCAGCACTTCGGAATAGCCGCCGATTTTTTCGCAGATGTATTTCCAGCTCCAGCCCTTCTCGCGCTTGATGTCGAGCAGCTTTTCGGTGAGGTCTTCTCGTTTCATGTGGGTCTCCCTTCAATCGTCATGCCCGGGCTTGTCCCGGGCATCCACGTCTTTTTCCTTGCGAGTTTAAGAAGACGTGGATGGCCGGGACAAGCCCGGCCATGACGCCTGTTTTGATTCTTCGGATACCGATGCAATGACCAGTTCGGGTTTGCCGATCCGAACCAATGGCACGTTGCGCGGATCGTGGCCGAGCGTCTCCGCAGCAAAGGTCTTGCTGCGGCTGACCAGGAAATCGACGATATGGTTTCGCAGCGCGTAGTAATAGGGGTGGCGGTGCAGATCGATGCGGCCGCGATCCTTCGGCAGCGGGTTTTCCACGATCTCCGCCAGCACGGCACCTGGACCGTTGGTCATCAGGAAAATCTTGTCGGCGAGATAAATCGCCTCATCGACGTCGTGAGTAATCATGAACGCGGTCTGCCCGGTCGTAAGACAAATGCGGCGAACTTCATCCTGCAGCGTTCCTCGCGTCAGCGCGTCCAGCGCCGAGAACGGCTCGTCCATCAGCATGATCTTTGGCGTGATCGAGAGCGCGCGCGCGATGCCGACGCGCTGCTTCATGCCGCCCGATAGTTCCGATGGGCGCTTGTGCTCGGAGCCGGTGAGCCCCACGAGATCGATGAAGGTCTGCGCATGCGCCTTCACCTTCGCGCGGTCCCAGTTCCTCCATTTCGAGGTCACGGCATAGGCGACGTTGCCGAGCACGGTGCGCCACGGCAACAGCGCGTGGCTCTGGAAAATCACCGCGCGGTCGAGGCTGGTGCCCTCGATCGCCTGCCCGTCCACGATCACCGTGCCCTCGCTCGGCTGGTCGAGACCGGCCAGGATATTCAGCACCGTGGTCTTGCCGCAGCCGGAATGGCCGATCACGCAGCCGAATTCGCCGCGCGCCATCGACAGCCAGATATTTTCGAACACGGCGGTCGAGCCGCCGCTGGCGCCCGGGTAGCGCCGCGCGATACCCTCGATGGAAATGAACTTGTCGGCCATCGCGCTCATTCCGGAAACGTGACCATGCGGGTGAACCGCGCCAGAATCTGGTCGAGCAGCATGCCGACGATCCCGATCAGCAAAATCGCGATGATGACATTGGTGATCGAGAGATTGTTCCACTCGTTCCAGACGAAGTAGCCGATACCGGTGCCACCGACCAGCATTTCGGCCGCGACGATCACGAGCCAGGCGATGCCGATCGAGATCCGCATGCCCGTCAAAATGGTCGGCGCCGCCGCCGGCAGGATCACGGTGAAAGCGCGCCTGACGGTTCCGACTTCCAGCGTGCGCGCGACGTTGATCCATTCCTTGCGCACAGCGGCGACGCCGAAGGCCGTATTGAGCAGCATCGGCCACACCGAGCAGATGAAGATCACAAAAATCGCGGAGATCGAGGAATCCTTGATGGTGTAGAGCGCCAGCGGCATCCAGGCCAGCGGCGAGATCGGCTTCAGCACCTGAATGAAGGGGTCGAGCGCCTTGTTGATCAAGGGCGACATCCCGATCAGGAACCCGAGCGGGATCGCGACAATGACAGCGAGGAAATAGCCTAACCCCACGCGGGCGATGGAATAGCCGAGCTGGATGCCGAGGCCCTTGTCGTTCGGGCCGTTATCATAAAACGGCCGCTTGAGGTGTTCCCACAATTTCGCGCCGACATCCAATGGTCCCGGCATCGCCGATTTGCCCTGCGTCGCGGTCAGCCCCATCAGCTTGGCATATTCCGGCGTCATGGTGGCGACGGCGGCGGTGCCGCGCGTGGCGATGTGCCAGATGCCCATGAAGGCAACGAACAGCGCGATCGACACGATCGCGGCGCGGAAGCGGAGCGAGAAGGTCATTGGGGACAGTCTCTCAGCATGTCGTCCCGGCGAACGCCGGGACCCATACTCCGCGGCGCTAGTAGTGAAGGAAGGCCTCTGACATCATGCCTGAAAGAGGTGACACGGCGCCGCGACGAGCGCAATTTGCGCTCGCGCTGGGGTCCCGGCGTTCGCCGGGACGACAGCGGCAAATGTAGTGGCGCCCCCGCCCTCACGATGCCTTCCTGATCTTGAAACTCGCGAGATAATCGTCAGGCGCCGCCGGATCGAACGTCTTGCCCATCACTGAGAACGACTTGTACGAGGCCTGTGGCGTCGTTAGCCCCATCTCGGCCATCACCTTCCTGGTGTCGGTTGCAAGATAGACCTGCTCGGCCACCGCCTTGTAATCGACATCGCCACTTGATCTGGCCCCAGCGCTTCATCTGGGTCAGCATCCACACCGCAAAGGATTGCCAGGGGAACGGATCGAAATCGACGCGCTTGGCGTCGGTTTTGACGCCGCCGAGACCGTCGGCATAGGTGCCTGTCAGTACCTGTTCCAGCACGGTCACCGGCGCGTTGATGTAATTCGCCGGCGCGATCGCCTCCGCGATCTGCTTGCGATTCTCGGCCTTGGACGCATAGGCGGTGGCATCGACGATCGCCCGCGTCAGCGCCGCAAAACTGTTCGGCGACGTCGTGATGAATTCGCGGCTGGCGGCAAAGCTGCAGCAGGGATGCCCGTCCCAGATCTCCTTGGACAGCAGGTGCATGAAGCCGACGCCGTCAAAGATCGCGCGCTGGCAGATATTGTCGGGCGCGAGGAAGCCGTCGATGTTGTCGGCGCGCAGATTGGCGACCATTTCCGGCGGCGGCACCGAGCGCAGTTGCACATCGGTGTCGGGATCGAGGCCGTGCTCGGCGAGGTAATAGCGCAGCAAATAATTGTGCATGGAATAGTCGAAGGGAATGGCGAACTTCATGCCCTTCCAATCCCTGGGGTCGCGCTTGTCCTTGTGCTTCATGGCGAGCACAATGCCCTGCCCGTTGATGTTCTCGATCGCCGGCACCGCAAACGGGATCGCGGTCGCGCCAAGGCCTAAAGAGATCGCGATCGGCATCGGCGCCAGCATGTGCGAGGCGTCGTATTCCTTGTTGATGGTCTTGTCGCGGATCACAGCCCAGCCGGCGGTCTTCACGACTTCGACGTTGAGACCGTATTTGGCATAAAACCCCAGGGGTGCAGCCATGATGATCGGCGTCGCGCAGGTGATCGGGATGAAGCCGACCTTGAGGTCCTTCTTCTCCGGCGTACCCGCTTCCGCAAACGCCTCGGTCGCGGTCTTGAGCGGGAAGAATTGCGAGATCGCGGCAAGCGCGGTCGCGGCGCCGACCGATTTCAGGAACGCCCGCCGCGCGGCGTCCTTTGGAAACATCGCCCGCACCACGGCAGACGCCACCACGCCCTCGTAACGCTTCTGCTCGCTTTCGACCGGCTCGCAGCGCAACGCCGGCGTCGCATGCCCGTGCTCGGCCGCGGAGCGATGCTGGCCGCACACGCAGCCGGATCGGCTGAGCGCGCGATCGGCATCGAAGGGATCATCGAATGTGGACATGCTGCGCCCCTTTGTCACACCGGCCGCGGCGGAGGTCCCACTCCACCGCGGTCGGGAAAATTCAGTCACTGCCCAGCCAAATGGCCGGGCAGTGAGAAGCATGCACTTTTTATGCCGCTTTGCCTGTTATCCGGGCAGCCGTCGGCAGACCTTCGTCGATCGGCAGCGAGGGATCGCGCGACCATTCGTTCCAGGAGCCGAAATACATCCGGACATCCTTCACGCCGGCATTCTTGAGCGCGAGGAAGGTGTTCGACGCCCGCGCGCCCTTGAAGCAGTAGAGATAGACCGGCGTATTCTCGGAGATGCCGACGGTGGCGCACTCCGCCAGAATCTCGTCCTTGGACTTGAAGCGCGGCCCTTCGGCGGTCGGCTTCATCATGCGGTACCATTCCAGCCAGACAGCGCCGGGGATGCGTCCCTTGCGCGGGCAGAAATCCTTCCCATAAGGAGACGAGCTTTCGCCAATCCACTCGTCGACATCGCGCACGTCGAGCAGCGCGATGCCGGGCTTGTCGAGCGCCGCCAACATCGTCTTGGCGTCGATCAGGATGTCGCCGGCCTCGGGAATGATCGAGAACGACGCCTTCACCGGCGACGGCACGTCCTTGGTCGTCGGCAACCCCGCGGCCGCCCAGGCGTCGTAGCCGCCATGCAGCACCTTGATTTTGGGATAGCCGAGCATGGTCAGCAGGTAATAGCCGCGGCAGGACTGGCCGAAGCCGGAGTTCATCGACTGTTCGTAGATGACCGCGGTCTCCTTGCCGGAGAGGCCGGCGCCGCCGAAGGCGTCGGCGAACTTGGTCTTCAGCTCCTGCATGCCTTCCGGCGTCGACGTTGCGAGAAACGTGAAGATTTCATGCACGTTGACGGCATTGGGCAGGTGTCCCGCAGCATAGGCATCCGGATTCCTTGTGTCGATGATGACACACGGTTCTTTCTTGATGAGATCGGCGAGTTCGCCGGCAGTAATCAGAACGTCCGTCATGGCAGGCCTCTCCTGTTTGTGGTTGCAGTCAGGGTCGAACAGAAATTCTTCGTTGCTGGTTTTTTGGCTCAATCTCCCGCCAGCATTTTGCGAAGCTGCTTGGTGGCAGGGGTGACGATGGCGACGAAATAGGCTTCGCGAAGCCTGCGCTGGGCGCGATGGCTCTTGAGGTAACCGCGCGCACCGCAATGGAGCATCGCGGCATGCGCGGCCGCGACCGCGGCATCTCCCATGCGCAGGCGAAGCGCGACGACACGGCGCCAGTAGCTGTCGTCCGAATTGTAGGGATCGCTTGCCAGCGCCATCCCCTCCTTCTCGAATTCGGCGTACAGCTCGCGGAATTGAACCGGTTGCTGCGGCAGATAGCGGTTGACGTGGCCAAGGGGTGCTGCGACCTCGTCCATGATGGCGATGCAATCCTTGATCAGGCCAAGCGCCATTCCGGCCTGCAGCAAAATAAAACCTGCGCGGATTTTCTTGACGAACGGTCCGGCCGGCGCGGCCAGGATCAGATCGTCCGATACGAAGACGTCGCGGAACTGGACGCCATAGGTGCCGGTGCCATCCATGGCGAGGAACGGCTTGCAGGGCTGCAAGGTGATCGCCGGATCGGAACAATCGGCGAGGAACATCACGGTGCCGCCGGGCTCGTCCTCGCGCTCGAAAATCGTTCCAAAGAAGTGGTCGGGACCGAGGTTCGACACCCAGGGCAGCGCGCCCCGAACGATATAGCCGCCCTCGACCTTGCGACCCTTCAATTTCAGCTTCTCGATGCCGAAGAAGCTTTTCATCGGGTTGGAAAGGCCGGTGCCGCCGAGAATTTGCCCCGTCGCGAACTTGTCGCCAAACCTGGCGAGTAGTTTTGAATTGTCAGAATTGGCCGCGTACCAGACCAGCGTGTTCTGGCACCACGCCATGAAGGCGGTGGCGCCGCAGACCTCGCCGAGCGCCGAGATCGATTGAATGGCGCAGCGCAAGTCCGCCGCGCCATTCTTGGCGCCATTTTTGGGTTGATGGCTGCCCCAGGCGCCGACATCGCCGAGACGCCGGAGCAATTCGTCGGGATAGACGGTCCCCTCGTCGATCGCCGCCGCCTGGGGTGCGAGGTTTTTGCGGGCGATGATGGCGACCTGATCGGCGATCGATGCCGATGGCAGGTCGTCCTCAACAGTCAGCCGAGATGCAGCCAATGAACCCATGTGACCCTCCGCCCCTCCTGGTGGTGGCTGTTTAAGCGCTGACCTCGAGATTGACCGGGCGCGTGAAGGTGTTGGCGACCGGCGACCATTTCTTGACGTGGGTCACCAGCGCGTCGATCTCGCTTTGCGGGATGCCCTCGCATTCCATGTCGACCTTGACTCGCACGTCGGTGAAGCCGACCGGTTTCTCGCTGACGTCGCCGGTGCCCCACACCGCGGTGATGTTGAGATCGCCCTCGAGCTGGAGCTCGAGCTTGTTGACGATCCAGCCGCGGTGAACCGCGTTGGCATGCAGGCCGACCGCGAGGCAGGAGCCGAGCGCCGCCAACGATGCTTCCGACGGATTGGGCGCGGTGTCGTCGCCCAACAGTCCGGGCGGCTCATCGACGATGTAGGGCGCGAGGTTGCGGATATAGTTGGCGTGGCGGAACTTGCCCTCGGCCACCGTCTTGCATTTCAAGGTCTTGATGACCTGTGGGTTGGCCTTGCCGTTGGCGATGAGCTGTTCGAGCCCGTTCTTGTCGATGGGGGCAAGGCAGCCCGTAAGCACTGTTTTTTGAGCGACCGCGGTCATTATTTGTCTCCCTTGGGGGTAGGATACCGAACGGTCTGTTTCCTGCACGAAGCGTGCCAGACGGGCGCGAAATCAAAAGCCGAAGGGCTGGAGGGCCTTAGCCTGCCCTGCCTGCGGATTGATCAGCGGGGTCGTGCTCAAAGCCGATGCAGTTGCTCGCGTGCTTGCGATTATTTTGAGCGCACAAAAGATGCGACTTGATGATTTTGCCGCGGTCCGATTAACTGCCGTGCATGGGCAAATCAGCTTCGAAGAAAAAATCCGTCGCAGCGGTCTCTGCCGCAGGCGATGAGGAGTCTGCGCGCGGGCGCCTGCTCAATGCGGCGACGCACCTGTTCTGCAAGAACGGCATCAACGCCACCGGCATCGACGCGATCATCGACGAGGCCGGCACGGCGAAGACCACGCTCTACAAACTGTTCGGTTCCAAGACCAATCTCGTGCATGCGGTGCTGGAGAGCGAAGGCAGGCAATGGCGCGAATGGTTCATCGGCGCCATCGAGGCCGGCGGCGGCGATCCGCAGACCAAGCTGACGCGGATCTTTCCGGCCCTGAAGCGCTGGTTCGGCGAAGAGCGTTTCTACGGCTGCCCGTTCATCAACGCGGTCGGCGAGCACGACAAGGATGCAAAGCAGTTTCGCGCCATCGCGCTGCGCCACAAGAAGGTGGTGCTGGCGCACATCGAAAAGCTCGCCGGTGAAATGGGCGCGGTCGAGCCGGAAAGTCTCGCCCATCAGCTCGCGCTGCTGATCGACGGCGCCATCGTCGCTGCCATGGTGTCGCGCGACCCCGGCGTCGCCGATACGGCAGCGATCGCGGCCGGCAATCTGTTCGGGCCTTCCAAGGTGAAGAAGCCGAAGCGGGCGAGCGGCGCCACCGTGCAGCTGGTCGCGGTGTGAGCCACGCGCCGGCTATCGCAGGATAGGCAAGAGGCGCTGTTTGCGCCGTGCCCACCGTCTCCCCTCGATCCGCCGCTCACGAAAACTCAACAACAAGTGATCGCCGAATGCGAAGCGTTTCACAGCGGCGTTCGACCAATTGAAGCATCTTGATCAAATAACGGTCGGCATTGCCAGGCGCCAAGGCCGAAAACCTCAGAAAATCAAATCGTGGGGTGGAAAACGCGCGTGGTGCAATTACGGCTCCGGGTTCGGAGCGGAGCCTTGTTCGAACGCAACTGATTTCAAGGGGGTGACTGATCTCACCCGGATTTTGAGGAGATTGTCATGGACAGTTATCGTCAGGATTCCGCGTACACCAGCATTTCCGGACTGGATCCCGCCGACTTCAAGACACTGACACCCGAGGAGAAGGCGACTTGTCGCAGCTGGCGTCGAGCCGTAATGGCGTTTTATTGCGCGCTGGTGCTGTTGGGCGGGGTCGCGCTGCTGGTTTCGATTCCCGTCTCAAACCCGCAAGTAGCCCAGTTCATGCCGGCCGTGAACATTCCCTGATCCGCCCGACATAATCGGATTGCTGCGATAGCGAAGGTCTTTTGGGGCCGGAATTCAGCGCTGTTCGAGCAAGCTCGCTTCAAGCCGTTCCAGTTCGCCCGCCAGATCGCGCTCGACGTCGGCGACGCGCATCCGGACCACGCGGTAGTCGCGCGCCTCCAGCCAGGCCTGCCGGGCGGCGCGGTCGCTCACGATCGCTTCGGACTCATCGGGGTTTTCGAGCTCGATCGCGATCCGGTGCACGAAGGAGACGAAGTCGGGGATGTGGCGGCCGACCGGTGTCTGGCGCTTGAACTGTCCGGCGAAGCGGCGGTCGCGGGTCAGCGCCTGCCACAGGATGCGCTCGGCGTCGGTCGGGTTTCGCCGCAGCAGCCGCGCCAGCCCCCGCACCGTGCTGCTGCTGTCGGCAGGCACACCCCCCTGCCCGTGCTCGGCCAATAGCGCGCGCAGCCTGGTCGCCTGTTCGCCGTCGAGCACGCCGCCCTTGGCCGGGCCCTTGCGCCCCTCCGCGATCGCCATCACCACGCCGTGCAGCGTGTGCATGTCCTGCTTGGTCGGGTCCATCCGGGTGAAGATGTTGCGCAAGTTCACCAGCATGGTCTCGCGCTTCTCGGCCGGCCGCAAAAACTCGACCTTGTCGAGCTCGCGGACCAGATTGTCGAAGAAGGCCTGCATCTGGTGCTGCGAGGCCGGCTCGGACCGTTCGGGCATCGAAAACGGCAGCGCGCCTGAGGTCGACAGCTTGAACCACTCATAGCCGATCAGGAGCACCGCCTGCGACAGGTTGAGCGAGGCAAAGCCGGGATTGACCGGAAAGGTGATGATGCGGTTGGCGAGCGCGACCTCCTCGTTCTGCAGGCCGTAGCGCTCGCGGCCGAACATGATGCCGACCCCGCCGCCATCAGCGGCATGCGCCACGATTTCGCGGGCCGCGGCTTCCGGCGCCACCACCGGCTTGGCCTGGTCGTGGGCGCGGGCGGTGGTGGCGAACAGCAGGGTCAGATCGGCGACCGCCTGCTCGACTGTATCGAACAGTTCGGCGCGGTCGAGGATGTGGTCGGCGCCAGCCGCCGCGCGCTGGGCTGCGACGTTCGGCCAGCCGTCGCGGGGCTTGACGATTCTTAAACGCGTCAGGGCGAAATTGCCCATCGCGCGCGCGGCCATGCCGATGTTCTCGCCGAGTTGCGGCTCAACCAGAATGACAACGGGACCTCTGAGGTCGTGGCCTGTTTTTGTCTTGTCGGTACCCGAGCCGGACATCTCACTTCACTTTCTGATTCAACCTCTGAAGATCTTGAATCAAGCTCCGAAGAGATTGATTCAACACCTTACCCCCGCTCGCATTCGATTGCCTGTCCGGCATAATTTCTCAAGTAAAATAATGGGGTTAGCGCCGTTGCTTGAGGTTTTTTAAAAACCTCAATTGCTCTATCCACAGGGCTCGCTTGTGCGCATTCCGGCTTCGGATAGGGTATCAATCACAAATAAAACGAACCTGAAAGCCGCTGCAACGGCGAAGGGCACATGGGGGAGGCGTCGATGCGCGGCAGATGGTCGTTGGCCATTATTGGCGTGGTTCTGATTCTGGCCGGCGGGTTGCTCGCGCACTTCACCCAGACCGCTGGTGGCATCCGGATCGAGGATATCCGTTTCAAGGGCGCCAAGGGCAACACCATGAGCGCCCTGCTCTACATCCCGCCGAACGCGACCGCGCAGACCCCCGCCCCCGGCATCCTCGCGGTGCACGGCTACATCAATTCGCGCGAAACCCAGGACGGCTTTGCGATCGAATTCGCCCGCCGCGGTTACGTGGTCCTCGCCCTCGACCAGACCGGCCATGGCTACAGCGATCCGCCCGCCTTCGCAGGCGGCTTTGGCGGCCCCGATGGGCTCGCGCATCTGCGCGGCCTCGACATGGTCGACAAGAACAATATCGGGCTGGAGGGCCACTCGATGGGTGGCTGGACCGTACTCGCCGCCGCCACCGCCATGCCCAACGACTACAAGTCGATGGTGCTGGAAGGGTCGTCGACCGGCAAGCCGTTCGCCGCCGACGGCACCTCTAGCTGGCCGAAAAACGTCGCGCTGGTGTTCGCGCAATACGAGGAATTCCCCACGCTGATGTGGGGCGTCGATCGCGCCCGCGACGTGACCCAAAGCCCAAAGCTGTGGGCGATGTTCGGCACGCAAGGCGCCGTCGAACCCGGCAGGGTCTATGGCGACATCGCCCAAGGGACTGCCCGGGTGCTCTACACGCCGGCGATCACCCATCCGGATGAGCACATCTCCCATGAAGCGATCGGCTACAGCCTCGACTGGTTTGCCAGGACCTTGCAGGGCGGGACGCCGCGGCCGGCCGACGACCAGATCTGGTTCCGCAAGGAAATCGGCACCCTGATCGCCCTGCTCGGCTTCGTGGCGCTCCTGATCGGCGCCTTCGACGGCCTGCTGGAGGCGGCAATGTTTTCGCGCCTGCGGCTGCCCGAAATCGCCGACGGCACCATGCCGGACCACGTCGCGGCAAAGGGCAAACGCTGGACAGTGGCGCTCCTGCTGTCAGCCTTCATTCCCGCGCTGACCTATTATCCGGCGTTCGCACTGGCCGGGACTTTTGTAAAGCCGTCGGCGTTCCTGCCGCAGGGCATCACCAACCAGATCATGGTCTGGGCCATCATCAACGCGTTGATCACGCTGGCGCTGATGCCGTTCGCGCCGAAACGGACGGGCCGGGCCGGGATCGTCGCCCAGTCGGTCGTGATCGCGATCGCCACCGTCGTAATCGGTTATGCCGCGCTGTGGCTGGCCGATCTCGCCTTCAAGATCGATTTCCGGTTCTGGATCGTCGCCCTCAAGCTGATGAACGGCAAGCAATTCCTGATTTTCCTGATCTACCTGGTGCCCCTCATCGCGTTCTTCGTGGTCGCGCTCCATGTGCTGCACCGGAATTTCTCGACCATGGGCGCTGGGCGCGGCGCGCTCTATTTGACCAATATCCTGGCGCTCACGCTCGGCTTCATCGCGCTCCTGGTGCTGCAATACGGCACGCTCTGGATATCGGGAAAGCTGTTCAATCCGCTGCCCGATCCCGGCTTCGTGCCTCTGTCTACCATTGTCGCCATCCAGTTCGTGCCGCTGTTGGCGATTTGCGCTGTGATCGCGACCTTCACCTGGCGCCGCACCGGCTCCAGCCTGCCGGGCGCGCTGATCTGCGGCCTGTTCGTCACCTGGTATGTGGTGGCGGGGACGGCTACCCAGGCCGCGTTCTAGCTTAAGCTTTCGCGCCGGATCAGCCTGCCCCGCGCGAACCCGCGGGCGTCAGCTTGCGACCAAGTCGGCATGACCGCCTATTTGCGCAGCAAGCTGGTGCCCGACCGCCCCACCATGGTCTCCGTCCATGGACGCGCCGAGGTCGGCCGGATTGCGCCAACCGATCCAGCCAGGGCGCTCGCGCTGGCCCATACCATTCCCGACGCCTGGTATCGCGCCCAGGCGTTGTCCTGTGTCGCCGAGCACGCGCGCGAATCGAGTATCGGCAGCATCGCGGGTCAGGCCATCGCCGCCGCCTATGACTGCTCCGACGCCTATAACACCGTGGCGGTGATGTCCTGGCCGCTGCGGGCCGCCTGGAGCCGTGGCCGGCAAGCCTATGCGCGCGCCGAACTCGACCGGGTGTTGCGGCTTGCTCCCGAAGTCGAGCCGCTCGCCTCGCGCATATTCGCCCTGAACTGTCTGTGGAGCGGCCGCAATGCCGCCGACGACGCCTTCGCCGAACCGATCTGGCAGGCGATTCTCAGGCTGTGCAACCCGGATCATCACTGGCGCGCGGCAAGGCTTTATCGGCACATCGCCGAAGTCAGGGAGCAGCGGCAGGCGGGATCGGCGGCGTCCGTGATAGCTGCCATGCCGGAGGGCAAGGCGAAAGCGGCGCTGGCGCGCCGGTTCAAGCTCGCCTGAGATCGGGCCGCAGCTACCCGCCCAATCGCCTTCCAGCCCGCGTTTTCGGGTGCTATAGCGTCGGCATTACCCACCCCCCTTCCGAAACGCCCTGTTCCAAAAAGGCCCCCTCCGTCATGGCAAAAATCAAGGTGACCAACCCCGTCGTCGAACTCGATGGCGACGAGATGACCCGGATCATCTGGCAATACATCAAGGACAAGCTGATCAACCCGTTCCTCGATATCAACCTGATGTATTTCGACCTTGGGATGGAATACCGCGACAAGACCAATGACCAGGTCACGGTCGACGCCGCCAACGCCATCAAGAAGGTCGGCGTCGGCGTCAAATGCGCCACCATCACCCCGGACGAGGCCCGGGTGAAGGAATTCGGCCTCAAGGAAATGTGGAAATCGCCGAACGGCACCATCCGCAACATCCTCGGCGGCGTCGTGTTCCGCGAACCCATCATCTGCAAGAACGTGCCGCGGCTGGTCCCCGGCTGGACCAAGCCGATTATCATCGGCCGTCACGCCTTCGGCGACCAGTATCGCGCCACCGATTTCAAATTCCCCGGCAAGGGCACACTGACGATGAAATTCGTCGGCGAGGACGGCAAAGTGATCGAACGGGAAGTCTATAAGTCGCCCGGCGCCGGCATCGCGCTTGCGATGTACAATCTCGACGACTCGATCGCCGATTTCGCCCGTGCTTCCTTCAATCAGGGCCTCTCCAAGGGCTATTCGGTCTATCTCTCGACCAAGAACACCATCCTGAAAACCTATGACGGGCGGTTCAAGGACATCTTCCAGGACATCTTCGACAAGGAATTCAAGGCCAAGTTCGACGCCAAGAAGATCACCTACGAGCACCGCCTGATCGACGACATGGTGGCGGCCGCGATGAAGTGGTCGGGCGGCTATGTCTGGGCCTGCAAGAACTACGACGGCGACGTGCAGTCCGACACCGTGGCGCAAGGCTACGGCTCGCTCGGCCTGATGACCTCGGTCTTGATGACGCCGGACGGCGACACCGTGGAAGCCGAGGCCGCGCATGGCACGGTGACCCGGCATTACCGCGAGCACCAGAAGGGCAAGGAGACCTCGACCAACTCGATCGCCTCGATCTTCGCCTGGACCCGCGGCCTGTCGCATCGCGCAAAGCTCGACAATAACGAGGCGCTGGCGAAGTTTGCCGCCACGCTGGAGCGGGTTTGCGTCGACACCGTCGAGGCCGGCTACATGACCAAGGACCTTGCGCTCCTGGTCGGCGCCGACCAGCGCTGGCTCTCCACCACCGGCTTCCTCGACAAGGTCGCGGAAAACCTGACCAAGGCGATGGTGCCGGCATAAACCGCCGGCCACTTTCCGCTGGCCTATCAACGTCATTGCGAGCGAAGCGAAGCAATCCATCTCTCTACCGAAAGAAAGAATGGATTGCTTCGTCGCTACGCTCCTCGCAATGACGAAACCCTACATCCGGAAGCGCACAATGCCGAATTTCAAGACTGCCACGCTGGCACTACTGCTGTTGTTGGGAATGCCTCCCACCGCGCACGCCGAGACACCGCTTCCCGACGCCATCGCGGCGCCGGGAGAGGCGGTCGTCCTCGCCGTTCACGCCGAGGGCGCCCAGGTCTACGAATGCAAGACAGGCGCCGAAGGCAAACTGGCCTGGGCGTTTCGCGAGCCGGTTGCGACCCTGATGGCCGACGGCAAGACCGTCGGCCGCCACTATGCCGGACCGAGCTGGGAACATGTCGACGGCAGCGCCGCAGTCGGCAAAGCTATCGGCAACGCGCCCGGCGCAACGCCAAACGACATTCCCTGGCTGAAGCTCGAGGTGACTTCCAAGCGCGGCAGCGGCATCCTCTCAGGCGCAACGACGGTGCAGCGGATCAACACGCAGGGCGGAAAGCTCGACGGCGCGTGTGACAAGACCGGCGCCACCCGCAGCGCGCCCTACTCGGCGGATTACGTGTTCCTGCGCAAGGGGTAAGCGCGGAAAGCTCACCCGATCCGTCATTCTGAGAAGCTGTGAAGCTATCTCGGACCTCATCCTGAGGAGCGGCGTCTTCGCCGCGTCTCGAAGGATGGCCGCGAGTCCGTGTGTTGTATCCATCCTTCGAGACGCTTGCTTCGCAAGCTCCTCAGGATGAGGTTCGTACTCTCCGTCATCCTCGAGCCAACGAGTCGCACGAATGCGCGCCCGATGACAGGCTCCGCGAGCCTCGGGATATGCACAGGACCGGATTTTGACGCTTAAGCCGATTGACGTCGATTATGTTCGGCTTCGCTCAGCACATAATGGCCATGGGTTCTCGAGGTCAGCTTTCCCGCCTGCAGCATGCGGTGAAGACGAACCACCAGCGTCGCCCGCTTGATCTCGATCTCGGCCTCCTGAAGGCCGTCGACGATTTCCTGCACCGACAACCCGCGCGGGCTGTGGGCGAGGATTTCAAGGATGAAATCCTCGATTTCATCGCCGCCGGATTTGGCGAGACGAACATTCGGCCGCCGATCCAGCGATAGCAGCTCGGATTTCGGCGCCAGATCGGCCCCCGGCGAAACCGCGTCCCGCAAGCGCGCGACGATTTCCTCGTAGACGGCCTTGGCACGCTCGGCGTCCGTCACTACCAAATTACCTAAATGGTAGGCCAGCACATCCGCCTTCACGAGCAAATCCTGCTCGACCTGCCGCACAACGTCCGAGGAAAGCGCCATTTGTCGGTTCCAGGGTCCCTTTTTACTCTTTATTAAGGTAACAGAACATTACCGGTCCGCCAGAGCCTTACTGATCGAATCGGTGGTTACCCCCAAAAATGGTTAATGGCCGACTAATGTTTGACTCCTTAAACCGTTTGTGTAATTTTTAATTACAATTCTAATGAAGGGGGTTTCGATGTTCCCGTATCTTTCGACGCGGCTCAGCACGCTGCTGGGCGGAGGTGTTTCTACTCGTCGAGCCCGCACGCCTCGGGCTAAAGCGCGATGGCCCCGCATGTATTGGCCAAGGATCCGGATGCAGACGGTGCATCAGACCTGCCATGGCATTCGGGTCACCGATGTCGCATTGAGCTTTTCGGGCGGGGAACCGCCGCAAGCCGGCGCAGGGACCCCCCAGCCGAAATTCGAAGGCACACTGTACTTCGTCTGGAAACGTAAGAATTAATTGCGGCGCTGCCGTTCGCGCCCGGCTATTTGTCCACGGGCTGGTCGTCGTGCTCGGCCTGCGCGATTTCGGCCACGGCGAGATCGCCCTTCATCGCCTCATTGCTATCCGCAAGCCTCGCCTTCGCGGTCTTGTGGACATGGGCAGCGAGCGTGGGCATGCGTTCGATCAGCGCGTGGAAATCCTGCGCATCGAGCGCCAAAAGCCTGGTCTTGCGTGTCGCCGTCACCGTGCCGCTGCGATTGGTACGGTGCAGCAGCGCGATTTCGCCGAAGAAGGTCCCGTCTGAAAGCCGCACGCGCTGGCTCGGCAACTCGATTTCGACCTCGCCCGCGGTGATGAAGTACATCGAGGAGGCGGTATCGCCGCGCCGCACCAGGACTTCGCCGGACTCAATGGTCCTGGCCCGCAGCAGGCGCATGATGTCGGCAATTTCAGCGGCGCTGAGATGCGAGAACAGCGGCACCCGCGCCAGCATGCCCCAGGTGACGACGAAGTCGCGCCGCCGGACCTCGTCGGCAAAGGCGGTGGAAATGATCGCGACCGGCAGCGCGATCATAGTCAAGCCGCCAATGATGGCGAACACCGATACCAGTTTGCCAAGCGGCGTGATCGGCACCACGTCGCCATAGCCGACGGTGCCCAGCGTCACGATCGCCCACCACATCGCCTGCGGAATGGTACCGAATTTGTCGGGCTGCACGTCGTGCTCGATGGCGTAGAGCAGCGAGGCGAACAGCAGGACCGCTCCCATCAGGATCACAAGGCAGCCGACCAGCGTCCGCCGCTCGGCGTGAAGCGCTGATAGCAGCGAGCGCATCGCCGGCGAATAACGCACCAGTTTGAAAAACGGCAACACACCAAGTAGCACCAGCGTTGAGCGGCTGCCGGCGATCAGCGCGATCGACGCCGGCAGGAACGCCAGCAGATCGATGATGCCGAGGCTCGAGAGCGCGTATTCGAGCCGGTCCTGCGTCGGCGACAAATTTCGCGGCGAGTGGCCGACCACGCTCCAGAGCCGGGCGGCGTATTCCAGCGCAAACACCGCGACCGCACCGATCTTGACGACGGTGAACAGGGTGCCGAAACGCGCATCGAATTCCGGCACCGACGCCAGGATCATCGCCAGCACGTCGATGATGATGATGGCGACGATCAGCCGGACGAAGCGCGAGCCGACCGAGTACGGCAGATGATCGTGTTCGAGCAGCTCGTAGAGCCGGTCCCGCAGATTGGGATCGTTCAACCGCTTTCTGCGCGGGACGATCGCCACCGGACTTAAGCGCCAGCCATGGCTTGTTCGATCGCCGCCAGCGCCGCATTGGCCTTGGCGCCGTCGGGGCCGCCGGCCTGCGCCATGTCGGGCCGTCCGCCGCCGCCCTTGCCGCCGAGCGCCTCGGAGCCCTTGCGCACCAGTTCGACCGCGTTGAAACGCGCGGTCAAATCGGAGGTGACGCCGACCACGATGCCGGCCTTGCCGTCCTCGGTGACGCCGACGATCGCGACCACGCCGGAGCCGATCTGCTTCTTGCCGTCATCGACGAGACTCTTGAGGTCCTTGGTCTCGACGCCTTCGACCGCGCGCGCCAAAAGCTTGACGTTGCCGACTGCGCGCACGCCGGAGGCCGCGGCGGATCCATTGGCGGACGAAGCGCCGCCGCCCATTGCCAGCTTCCTGCGCGCATCCGACAGATCGCGCTCGAGCTTCTTGCGCTCTTCCATCAGGGAAGCGATCCGCGCCGGCACGTCGTCGATCGTGGTGCGCAGCTCCAGTGCTGCGGTTTTCGCCAGCGCCATGGTGTCGTTGGCGTGCTTGCGCGCATGGCGTCCGGTCAGCGCCTCGATGCGGCGGACGCCTGAAGCCACCGCACTTTCGCCGGTGACCGAAATCAGGCCGATATCGCCGGTACGGCGCACATGGGTGCCGCCGCACAATTCGACCGACCAGCCGAGCGCGTTCTGGCCGTGCTCGCGGCTGTGCTTGCCCATCGAGACGACGCGGACCTCATCGCCGTACTTCTCGCCGAACAGCGCGCGCGCCCCCGCCTCACGGGCGTCGTCGACCGCCATCAGGCGCGTCATGACCTCGTCGTTTTCCAGCACCACATCGTTGGCGATATCCTCGACGCGGGCGAGTTCTTCCGGCGTGATCGGCTTCGGGTGCACGAAGTCGAAGCGCAGACGATCCGGCGCCACCAGCGAGCCGCGCTGCGCGATGTGATCGCCGAGCACCTGCCGCAGCGCTTCATGCAAGAGGTGCGTCGCGGAGTGATTGGCGCGAATCGACGAGCGGCGAGCATGATCGACTTCAAGCCGAACCGAATCGCCGACCTTGAGCACACCAGATTTCACTCTGACATTGTGTATAAAAAGATCGCCTGCCTGCTTATGCGTCATGAGAACATCAGCGACAATTTCGCCGTCAGAGGTACGCTTCAGCCAACCCGTGTCACCAACTTGACCACCCGACTCTGCATAAAATGGAGTTTGATTAAGGACCACTTCACCGCTTTCGCCGGCCTTTAATTCGCTAACTTCCGGCCCACCACGTATAATCGTTTGAACAACGCCTTCGCTGATCTCCGTGTCATAGCCAAGGAATTCGGTAGCGCCGTACTTCTCGCGCAACGGGAACCAGTAGTTCTCCGTCTTCGTGTCGCCCGAACCAGACCAAGACGCGCGCGCCTTAGCTTTCTGCCTTTCCATTGCATCCGTGAACGAGGCGATATCGACGCCGATGCCGCGCGATTTCAGCGCGTCCTGGGTCAGATCGAGCGGGAACCCATAGGTGTCGTACAGCGTGAACGCGGTGTCGCCGTCGAACATGTCGCCCTGCTTGAGCGAACTGCTCTTCTCGTCGAGGATCGAAAGCCCCCGCTCCAGCGTCTTGCGAAAACGCGTCTCTTCCAGCCGCAGCGTCTCCTCGATCAGCTTTTCGGCGCGCACCAGTTCCGGATAGGCCTGGCCCATCTCGCGCACCAGCGCCCACACCAGCCGATGCATCAGCGGCTCGCGCGCGCCGAGCAACTGTGCGTGGCGCATCGCGCGGCGCATGATCCGACGCAGCACATAGCCGCGGCCTTCGTTCGACGGCAGCACGCCATCGGAGATCAAAAACGACGACGCACGCAGATGGTCGGCGATCACGCGCAACGACGCCTTTTGCGGCCCCTGCGGATCGGCGCCGGTCAGTTCCGAGATGGCGCGGATCAGGGCGACGAACAGGTCAATATCGTAATTGTCGTGCTTGCCCTGCAGCACGGCCGCAACACGCTCAAGGCCCGCACCCGTATCGATTGACGGCTTCGGCAGCGCGTTACGCACGCCGCCTTCGAGCTGTTCGAACTGCATGAACACGAGATTCCAGATCTCGATGAAGCGGTCGCCGTCCTGCTCGGGCGAGCCCGGAGGGCCGCCCCAGATCTTGTCGCCATGGTCGTAGAAGATTTCCGAACAGGGCCCGCAGGGGCCGGTGTCGCCCATCTGCCAGAAATTGTCGGAACCTGCGATGCGGATGATGCGCGATTCAGGAAGCCCCGCGATCTTCTTCCAGAGATCGAACGCCTCGTCGTCGTCGATATAGACGGTCGCAGTGAGCTTGTCCTTCGCCAGGCCGAACTCTTTCGTCACCAGGTTCCAGGCGAGCTCGATTGCGTGGTCCTTGAAGTAATCGCCGAACGAGAAATTGCCGAGCATCTCGAAAAAGGTGTGATGCCGGGCGGTGTAGCCGACATTGTCGAGGTCGTTGTGCTTGCCGCCGGCGCGCACGCATTTCTGCGAGGTGGTGGCGCGCTGATAGCCGCGCTTTTCGACGCCGGTGAAGACGTTCTTGAACTGCACCATGCCGGCATTGGTGAACATCAGGGTCGGGTCGTTGCGCGGAACGAGCGGCGACGACGGCACGATCTCGTGGCCGTTCTTGGCGAAGAAGTTGAGGAATGTCGACCTGATCTCGTTGACGCCGCTCATGTTCATCCAATCGGAAATCTGTCCGGGTTTGGCCGCAAATAGCCTGATCCTCCGGCGCAACGCTTTTAGACAAGGGCTGTCGCGCTGTCCAGAAACTGTGCAGGCGGATCATAGGCTTGCCGCACCACACAAGAGCCGTTGCAAGAATCGTTGATATTGCTGCGGCTGCGTTGACAGGCTTGGCGGAGCCGTGTTTTGCTCTTATCTGTTCAAGACAGTCGCGTCGGGAGAGATCGGCTTAAGTGCTGGCGCCGAAGGAGCAACCGCCCCGGAAACTCTCAGGCAAACGGACCGCGTGACTTGATAGCATCTGGAAAGAGACACATAGGCTTGGGCCCTCGGGCTTCGGCCTGATGCGTCCGCCGACGGGATAATACTCTCAGGCACAGCGACAGATGGGGCTTTCTGTAGGTTTTCGGGGGCTGGTCCTCGGGAACCGCGAGGGCTCCTTGATGCTGGCGCGCGACGAATCTCCCTTAAAACAGACCCCTTTGCACACCCTCCATGTGGCGCGCGGCGCCAGGATGGTGCCTTTCGCCGGCTATGACATGCCGGTGCAGTACCCGGCCGGCGTGCTCCGGGAACACCTGCATACCCGCGAGAAGGCCGGCCTGTTCGACGTCTCTCATATGGGCCAGGTCGCGCTGCGGCCCAAATCCGGCAGGGTTTTGGACGCCGCGCTCGCGCTGGAGCGGCTGGTGCCGCAGGATATCGTTGCGGTTGCGCCGGGACGGCAACGCTACGCTCAGTTTACCGAAGCGAATGGCGGCATTCTCGACGATTTGATGGTGGCGAATTTCGGCGACCATCTGGTTCTGGTCGTCAACGCCGCCTGCAAGGCTGAAGACGAGGCGCATCTGCGCGCGCACCTCTCGGATGTCTGCGTCATCGATTCGCTCGGCGACCGCGCGCTGATCGCGCTGCAGGGACCGAAGGCCGAAGCAGCGCTGACGAAATTTTGTGCAGACACAGCCGCGATGAAGTTCATGGATGCGGGACCGCGTCGCGTGGCCGGTTACGACTGCTTCGTCTCGCGCTCCGGCTATACCGGCGAAGATGGTTTTGAGATTTCGGTTCCAGCCGTTCACGCCGAAGCGCTGGCCACCGCGCTGCTGGAGAACAGCGACGTGCTGCCGGTCGGGCTCGGCGCGCGCGACAGCCTTAGGCTCGAGGCCGGGCTCTGTCTTTATGGCCACGACATCGACACCATGACGACGCCGGTCGACGGCGCGCTGGAATGGTCGATCCAGAAAAGCCGCCGCCTTGGCGGCGCGCGCGCGGGCGGCTTCCCCGGCGCGGACACGATTCTCGCGCAGTTCGAAAAAGGCGCGCCGCGCCGCCGCGTCGGCTTGCAGCCGGAAGGCCGCGCGCCGGTGCGCGAAGGCGCAGCGCTGTTTGCGGATGCGGCCTCGACCGAACAAATCGGCAAGGTCACCTCCGGCGGCTTTGGCCCGAGTCTCAATGCACCGGTAGCGATGGGCTATCTGCCGTCGTCGCTCGCTTCCATCGGCACAACACTATTCGCCGAAGTGCGCGGACAGCGTCTGCCGCTCAAGGTCGCAGCCATGCCCTTCGTTCCCAATACCTATAAACGCTAGAGGAAGTTCCATGACGACGCTGTTCACCTCCGACCACGAATGGCTCCGCATCGATGGCGATGTCGCCACCATCGGGGTCACCGACTACGCGCAATCGCAGCTCGGCGACGTCGTGTTCGTCGAACTGCCCAAGGTCGGGCGATCCCTGAAGAAGGCGGAAGCCGCCGCCGTCGTCGAATCCGTCAAGGCAGCCTCCGACGTTTACGCGCCGATCTCCGGCGAAGTGCTCGAGGTCAACGATGCGCTGGCCGCCGAGCCCGCTTTGGTCAATTCCGACGCCGCCGGCAAGGCGTGGTTCTTCAAACTGAAGATCGCGGACAAAAAAGAACTCGACGGCCTGATGGACGAGGCCGCCTACGCCAAGCACACGGCCTGAGGATCAGCCCATGAACGCGCCGCTCAAGCATTTAAACGAAGCCGCCACCGATTTCGTGCGCCGGCACATCGGCCCCTCGCCTCGCGACATCACGGCCATGCTGGAGACGGTGGGCGTCAAGAGCCTCAGCGCGCTGATGGGCCAAACGCTGCCGTCCTCGATCCGGCAGCAGGCGCCGCTCGATCTCGGCCGTGCTTTGAGCGAAACCGAGGCGCTGGCGCATATGGGCGAACTCGCCGCGCAAAACCAGGTGTTCACCTCGCTGATCGGCCAAGGCTATTCCGGCACCATCCTGCCCGCAGTGATCCAGCGCAACATTCTGGAAAACCCGGCCTGGTACACGGCCTACACGCCGTATCAGCCGGAAATCAGCCAGGGCCGGCTGGAAGCGCTGTTCAATTTCCAGACCATGATCTGCGATCTCAGCGGGCTCGACGTCGCCAACGCTTCATTGCTCGATGAGGCCACCGCGGCGGCGGAGGCGATGGCGCTGGCGGAACGCGCCTCGCAGGTGAAGACAAAATCGTTCTTCGTGGACGCGGAAGTGCATCCGCAGACGCTGGCCGTGCTGCGCACCCGCGCCGAGCCGCTGGGATGGACATTAATCGTCGGCGATCCCCTCACCGATCTCGACAGCGCGGACGTGTTCGGCGCCGTGCTGCAATATCCGGGGACGTCCGGCGCGGTGCGCGATTTGCGGCCGGCGATCGCAACGCTGCGCGCCAAGGGCGCGCTTGCGGTGGTTGCCGCCGACCTGCTGGCGCTGACGCTGCTCGCTTCCCCCGGCGAACTCGGCGCCGATATCGCGGTTGGTTCGGCGCAGCGCTTTGGCGTGCCGATGGGGTATGGCGGCCCGCACGCGGCCTATATGGCGGTGCGCGATGCGCTGAAGCGTTCGCTGCCCGGCCGCATCGTCGGTTTGTCGGTGGACTCGCGCGGGGCACCCGCCTACCGCCTGGCACTGCAGACCCGCGAACAGCACATCCGCCGCGAAAAGGCGACCTCCAACATCTGCACCGCGCAGGTGCTGCTGGCGGTGATCGCCTCGATGTATGCGGTCTATCACGGCCCGGAGGGACTGACGCATATCGCACGCGCCGTGCATCGCCGCGCTGCCGTGCTGGCGGCGGGGCTGCGCAAGCTCGGCTTTGCCCCCAGGAGCGAGGCGTACTTCGACACCGTGACGGTGGAAGCCGGCGGCAAACAAAGTGAGATCGTCGCCCGCGCTTTGGCCGAGAAAATCAACTTTCGGATCGGTGAAGGAACGCTCGGAATTGCCGTGGACGAGACCACCACGCCGGCGATCATCGAGGCGGTGTGGCGCGCGTTCGGCGGCAAGCTGTCCTATGCGGACATCGAGGCCCGCACGCGCGAGGCGTTGCCTTCGGAACTGAAACGCACCAGCGCCTTCCTGACCCATCCGGTGTTCCACGCGCATCGTTCCGAAACCGAGCTGCTGCGCTACATGCGAAAACTCAGCGATCGAGATCTCGCGCTCGACCGCGCGATGATCCCGCTGGGCTCCTGCACCATGAAGCTCAATGCGACGGCGGAGATGATCCCGCTGACCTGGCCGGAGTTCGGCCATCTGCATCCGTTCGCGCCGCGCGAACAGGCCAAAGGCTATCACGCGCTGTTTGCGCGGCTCGACAAATGGCTGTGCGATATCACCGGCTACGACGCGATCTCGCTGCAGCCGAATTCCGGCGCGCAGGGCGAATATGCCGGATTGCTCGCAATCCGCGCCTATCACGCCGCGCGCGGCGAGCCGCATCGCAAGGTGTGCCTGATCCCCTCCTCCGCGCACGGCACCAATCCGGCGTCCGCCCACATGGCCGGCATGGAAGTGGTGGTGACGGCCTGCGACAGCAGGGGCGACGTCGACGTCGACGATTTGCGGGCGAAGGCGGAAAAGCATTCGAAAAATCTCGCCGCCGTGATGATCACCTATCCCTCGACGCATGGCGTGTTCGAGGAGCACATCAGCGAGATCTGCGATATCGTGCATGGCCATGGCGGCCAGGTCTATCTCGACGGCGCCAATATGAACGCGCAGGTTGGCCTCGCGCGGCCCGGCGATTACGGCGCCGATGTCAGCCATCTCAATCTGCACAAGACCTTCTGCATCCCGCATGGCGGCGGCGGCCCCGGCATGGGCCCGATCGGCGTAAAGGCGCATCTCGCTCCCTATCTGCCCGGACATCCCGCCGCCAACGGCGCCGGGCCGCATGTGATCGGGCCGGTGTCGGCGGCGCCGTTCGGCTCGGCGTCGATCCTGACCATCTCCTACATCTACATCCTGATGATGGGCGGCGAAGGCCTGACGCGGGCGACCGAGATCGCGATCCTCAATGCGAACTATATCGCCGCACGGCTGCAGCCGCATTTCCCGGTGCTGTACCGAAATGCAAAAGGCCGGGTCGCGCATGAATGCATCGTCGATCCGCGCCCGCTCAAGGTGACGAGCGGCGTCACCGTCGACGACATCGCAAAGCGCCTGATCGATTACGGCTTTCATGCCCCGACCATGAGCTTTCCGGTGCCGGGCACGCTGATGATCGAGCCGACCGAATCGGAATCCAGGGCCGAACTCGATCGGTTCTGCGATGCCATGATCGCGATCCGCAACGAGATTGCCGAGATCGAGGCCGGCCGCTGGAAGATCGAGGCCTCGCCGCTGCGCCACGCCCCGCACACCGTGCACGACATCGCCGACGATGCGTGGGCCCGCGCCTATAGCCGCGCCGAGGGCTGTTTTCCTGCGGGCGTGTCGCGCACGGATAAGTATTGGAGCCCGGTCGGGCGGGTCGACAATGTCTATGGCGACCGCAATCTGGTGTGCTCGTGCCCGCCGATCGACGATTACGCGCAGGCGGCGGAATGAGGCGATCGCGTTAGGGCGCGACCAGCGTACGGCGCTCAGGATCCCAGCGCCATAACCGGTCGTTGGTTACCTCGTCGTCCGTGAAGAATTCCCAAGTCGTTGATTTAGAATCTGGAAACGGGACGCTGTGACAATCGAGTTTGCCGGGAATCGGGTGTGCGGAAGGGGATTCCTTGCAAATTTGATTTGTGATTCACTCGCCTTTGAATGTTTTGGCGGGGGACCAGATGCGGCCATCGGAACGGCGGGAGACGGGAGAGCAGGATCTGTTCCGCTCCCGGCTCGATCAGATCATCGACCTGAAGCATCCACTGGTGGCGCTGGGGCGCACGGTGGATTGGCGGTTCCTGGAACGGGAGTTTGGGGCGGTCTACACGGATGATCCGGGCCGCCCGCCACTGCCGACGCGATTGATGGCCGGGCTGGCGATCCTCAAGCACACCTACGACCTCTCCGATGAGGTGCTGTGCGAGCGCTGGGTCGAGAACCCCTATTACCAGTTCTTCTGCGGCGAGGAGTTCTTCCAGCACCGGCTGGTGTTCGATCGCTCGTCGCTGACGCGCTGGCGCAATCGCATGGGCGAGGAGCGGCTGCAGGCGCTGCTCCAGGAGAGCCTTTCGGTGGCCGCCAGGACCAAGGCGATCAAGCCGTCCGAGCTGTCACGGGTGATCGTCGATACCACGGTGCAGCCCAAGAACGTGACGTTCCCCACCGACGCGAAGCTTCTGAACCGGGCGCGCGAGAAGCTGGTGCGGCTGGCGCAGCGCCACGGGGTAGATTTGCGCCAGTCCTATGCGCGGGTGGGCAAGTTCGCCCTGATCCAGCATCAGCGCTATGCCCACGCCAAGCAGTTCAAGCGTGCCAACCGGATGCTCAAGAAGCTGCGCACCTATCTCGGCCGCGTCATCCGCGACATCGGCCGCAAGATCGAGGGCAACAGCGGGCTCGAAGGGACGTTCGCACAGTTGCTATTGCTGGCGCGGCGCGTACGCGAGCAGCAGCAACGTCAACGCGGGCCGAAGGTCTATTCCCTGCATGCGCCGGAAGTCGAATGCATAGGCAAAGGCAAGGCCCATCGGCCTTACGAGTTCGGCGTCAAGGTCAGCGTTGCCACCACCCTCAAGCACTGCAAGGGCGGCCAGTTCGTCACCCACGTGAAGGCGCTGCCCGGCAATCCATATGACGGCCACACGCTGGCAACGGTGATTCCGGACATGGAGGCGCTGGTCGGTAGCACCATCACGCGCATCCTCGCCGACAAGGGCTACCGCGGCCACAATGCGCCGCCCGATTACAAGTTCAGGGTCTTCCTCTCCGGCCAGAAGCGAGGGGTGACGCCCAGGATCAAGCGCGAACTGCGCCGCAGGTCTGCCGTCGAGCCCGTCATCGGCCATCTCAAAGCCGAGCACCGCATGGGCCGCAACTATCTCTGGTTCCGGCGCGGCGACGCCAACAACACTGTCCTCGCCGCCGTCGGCTACAACTTCCGCCGCCTGATCCGCTGGCTCAGCCTTTTATTGCGGCAACTCCTCAGCGCTCTCTACCCCAGACCTTTGATCAATCCAGCCTGAAATCAGCGTTCTTCACGGACGACTACCTCGGTGCCGCCCCACCAGCGATGAATGGGGTTGTGCCAGCTGAAATCGTCCGCTCGCGCGATGATGGCTTTGCCAAGTTCAGTCAGCGCAAGCCTGCTTCGCTTGTACCGTGCGTGACGGCCAGCGTCCTCGTGCATGTCTAGATCGAAAGGTCCTTCGTCGAGTCCCAACACCGCAGGTGCTGGACCATGCGCCAATCCATCGAGCAAGGCCCCCACTTCCCAATAGCCGAAAACCCGACGTTCATTGGACTTCTCGTGCCCCGGAAACACCTCGTAAGGATGCACGTGACCTGCCGATATCAGCTCCAAAATCCGCATTTCCGTCGCGCCAAGTCCGGAGCCGCGCATGGGAAGTTCTTCGAGCAGCGAAATAACGGTATTCCGCAGATGCAGAAACGTCTTCAAGTCTCGCGCCAGCAGGTCGAACCAGGCCTGCGGTGTCGGCGCGCGCCAGGCGGCCCATGCCGAGGCGGCGATTTCAAGGTGATCGTTGCGGACTGGAACAGCCTGAGGCCGCAACGCCGCCAATTCCCGCGGCAGTTGATTGCCGATGCTGAAGTCTGCCTGGACCAGAGCCAGTCTGGACGTGACATTGGCATGCGGTCGCAAATAGTCGAGCAGCCAAAGCAGCATCAATTGGGCGTTCGGCTCTGGATTGATCCACAATTCGACTGCTTCACATTTCGTACACAGCTCGATCAATCCAAGATCGGCGACGCCAAATTCTTCCAGACGCCAGGAAGGGCTATCGTCCTGCCAATGAAGGCCATTCTCCTGCGTCGTTCGGGCCGCGAAGAATGCGTCGAGTTGCACTCCGGACAGCAAAGCTCCCCAGATGAGCCGACGTTCGATCGCGATCGCGAGGTCGCCGGGATGCGCGCCCATGAGAGCGCCCGCGGCGGAAGAGTCTGCCGTCAAGATCAGGCGCGTCATGCGCGTTTCCGTTGAGGTTTCGTCAGAACAGGATCGAAATGCCATATCCGATCGTTGGTCAGCCTCGTGCCGCCCCATCAGCGAATCGATCGGGTTATGGCGGCTGAAGTCTTCCTTGTGAGCGAGAATCGCCTTGCCGAATTCGGTCAGTGATAGCCAGCTTCTCAGAAATGCCGCGTGACGGCCCGCATGGTTCTCCTTGTCCAGCACGCGCAACTCGTCGTCGAGGCCCACCACGGCTGGAAGCGGGCTGTGGGCAAGCCCTTCCAGCATGCACCCGATCTCATGATCGTTGAATACCCGCCTCTGGCCGAGCTTATCTTCATAAAACAGCCTGTTCGGATGCGAATACCCCGCTGCAATCAGCTCCAGAAGCCGCATCTCCGTGGCGCCGAGGCCCCGTTGTGCTGCCTGGAAGCTCTTCAAGCAGGTCAAGCATGGCCGGCCTTAGCAATGGAAATGCGCTCAGGTCTCTATGCAGCAGATCGAAGCAGGCTTCCGGCGTCGCCGCCCGATACGCTTGCCAGCTCATGGCTGCTGTCTCGAGCTGCACCGCCGTGACGTCGACAACCCGCACATCCTCCAGGCTTTCAGGCGGTCCGTATTCCATCGTCATCAAGTCGAAATCAACATGGCGCAATTTCAACTTCGCCGCAGTTTTCGGATGCGAGCGAAAACAGTCGAGTAGCCAAATCTGTTGCAGTTGATCATTCGGCTCTGGATCGAACCAAAACTCGATGGCCTCAAAGGGCTGACAGAACTCTAGCAACCCGAAATCCCTGCGAGCTCTGTCGCCGTGGGGCCACCGGCCCACGAAGTCCGACCAGTGTTCAGCCGGGCCGTGCTTTTCCGAGCGCGCGGCGACGTAGGTTGCGAGTTCGTCCGGAGGAGGTAATGTTCCCGGTACGAAGCGAAAGCGGAAATCAATCACAACATCGGCGAGTTCCGAACGCATGCGGCGCGAGGACGAACTGGTCAGGATCAGAGGCTTCATGGCTTCACCAGCAGCGCATTCCAGCGCCAGAGGCGATCGTTGGTGAGCCGCGTGCCGCCCCACCAGCGATCAATCGGGTTATGGCGGCTGAAATCTTCCTTATGAGCGAGAACCGCCTTGCCGAATTCGGTCATCGTCAACCGGCTTCGCTGATACGCCTTGAGGCGATCTCGCAAGTTCTCTTTGTCGATGACACGCAACTCGTCGTCGAGCCCTGCGAGGGCCGGCCTCGGACCGTGCGCAAGCCCCTCAAGCAAGGACCCGATTTCCCAATCGCTGAATACTCCGCGTTGACGAAAACCGCGAAGATAGAACAGCATGCTTGTGCCCATAAAACCTGTCGCAACCAGTTCGAGGAGCCGCATCTCCGTCGCGCCAAGTCCCGTTACATCAGAAGGAAGTTCCTCGATCAAATCAAGCAGGGCCGGCCTCAGCAACGGAAATGGGCTCAAATCCCGATGGAGCTGATCGAAGCAGGGTTCGGGGGTCGGTGCCCGATACGCCCGCCAGCACATGCTTGCAGTTTCGATATGCGCTCTGCTGACGTTGACAAGCGGGATACGATCCTCCTTTGGCGCCTCCACATCCATCATGATCAGGTTGAAGTCGACAAGGCGCAGTTTCAGCCTGGTCGCAATCTCCGGGTAAGATCTGAACCAATCGAGCCAGCAGATCAGTTGCAATTGATCGTCGGGCGCTGGATCAAACCACAGCTCGATGACCTCGTAAGGCTTGCAGAACTCGAACAACGCGAGATCTCTGCGCGCTTTGCTGTCGTGACGCCATAGGCTGACAAAATTCGACCAATGCTCGCCTGGCCCGTGCCTCTCGGAACGCGCGGCGACATAGCGCGCGAGTTCGTCCAAGGATGGCAACGGTCCCCCTACGAAGCGAAAGGGAAACATGATCGTAGCGTCAGCATCTATGAGCTCTGAACGCGTGAGACTTGAGCCGGACGAACTGGTCACAATCAGGCGATTCATGGGGCTCACTCACACGCACAAAACAAAACGGGCGCCGGGAACGTCGGCAACTCAACGTCCTCAGCGCCCGCTATGTCGAAACTCAGATCACGCGGACCAGGTCTCGGAAAACCTCACGCCTCCGCGGCATCCTCCGGCTCTTCGCCATCGGCATCGCGCTCGGGCGAGCCTGCCAGAATCTGCTCGGCGATCAGGCCCGAGTTCTGACGGATCGCCGCCTCGATCTTCGCGGTCATGTCCGGATTGGCTTTCAGGAACGCTTTCGAATTCTCGCGTCCCTGGCCCAGGCGCTGGCTGTCATAGGAGAACCAGGCGCCGGACTTTTCGACGATGCCGGCCTTGACGCCGAGGTCGAGGATTTCGCCCATCTTGGAGACGCCCTCGCCATACATGATGTCGAATTCGACCTGCTTGAACGGCGGCGCCAGCTTGTTCTTCACCACCTTGACGCGGGTCTGGTTGCCGACCACTTCGTCGCGTTCCTTGATGGCGCCGATGCGGCGGATGTCGAGGCGGACGGAGGCGTAAAATTTCAGCGCGTTGCCGCCGGTGGTGGTTTCCGGCGAGCCGTACATCACGCCGATCTTCATCCGGATCTGGTTGATGAAGATCACCATGGTGTTGGATTTGTTGATCGATGCGGTGAGCTTGCGCAGCGCCTGGCTCATCAGCCGCGCCTGCAGGCCAGGCAGCGCATCGCCCATCTCGCCTTCGAGTTCGGCCTTCGGCACCAGCGCCGCAACCGAGTCGATCACCAGCACGTCGACCGCGCCGGAGCGCACCAGCGTGTCGCAGATTTCCAGCGCCTGCTCGCCGGTGTCGGGCTGCGAGATCAGCAGCTCGTCGATGTTGACGCCGAGCTTGCGGGCATAGACCGGATCGAGCGCGTGTTCGGCGTCAATGAAGGCGCAGATGCCGCCCTTCTTCTGGCCTTCGGCCACCGTGTGCAGCGCCAGAGTGGTTTTGCCCGAGGATTCCGGCCCGTAGATTTCAACCACCCGTCCCCTCGGCAAGCCGCCGACGCCAAGCGCAATGTCGAGCCCGAGTGAACCCGAGGAAATGGTCTCGATGTCCATCGAGCGGTCGTTCTTGCCCAGCTTCATCACCGAGCCCTTGCCGAACTGACGCTCGATCTGGGAGAGCGCGGCAGACAGGGCCTTGGTCTTATCCATGGAGGATCCTTCGACGATACGCAGGGCAGTAGCAGACATAGGACGTGCTCCTTATGGCGGGGATTCGCTAGCGGGACAAATGGGCGACGAAGTCTTTGGAATCGGCGGCTGATGGGAACCTTGTACCATGTTTGTTCTCTGTTCGCAATATGTTCTTTCTTAGGGTATTGGCCTGTTTCCGACCTCAGTGGCCTAGTTTGAAAATTACAGTGGTCTAATTTGAATTGTGTCCACTTTGGCACTGACGACGAGAGTTCCGCGTATTAGTTTCAGTTTTTCGCCCAACTCAACGGTTAGGACCCGTAAGCGGAGGATTGCCATGCAGCGACGCCGTTTCAAAAACATTCTGTCATTCCCTGATCGGCTGTCCAAAGAAGCTGAACGACTTCGAGAGGAAGCTGACAAGTTGCCTCCGGGCCAAGAGCGCGAGATTCTTTTGAGGAAGGCCCGCCAAGCAGACACGGCCTTGCGCATTGAAGAGTGGCTTTCATCGCCCGGCTTGCAGTCCCCGAAATAACGATAAGGCCGCCTCAGTTGGCGGCCTCTTTCATTAGTGAAGCGGCTTGAAAGGGTCATCCGGAGACGCGGGAGACTCTGCCGCCCGAACCGCTCTTTGAGTGGCCTGTTTTGAATCTGCGAGTGGCCACAAGAAAAGGCCCCGGCGCAGGGGCATGCGCGCTGGGGCCTTTGATCTGAAATGGACGCATACAGAGCAATGGACCAAACCTAGCACTTGGCTACCCACACTGGGTGCGGTCTTCTGGGTTAACCCGTTCGGATTAGGCGATCGGGGCGGGTTTCTATTGGTGGCCTATTTTGGAATCGCGAGTGGCCTATTTCGGCCAGCACCAGAGAGAGGTGCTGGCCCCCTTTCCATTTCCCCGTAGTGGTTAGTGGTCCCTTTACAATTTTAGCAGTGGTCCCTTTTGGTTCTCGGTAGAGCTACGCTGTTCCCTCGGGGAAACGAATCGCTAGGGGAAATGTTGTTGCGCTGAATCAATGCAACCTGTCGGTGCGGGTCCATGATTACTAGTCTCGACCTGATCGCCTCGCCGAGCGGAGTGATCCAGGTGCGGGAGCCCCGGGAGCCCTGACACTCCCGGGCCCCGCTTTTTGAGAGCGAGATTGCAAATGGCAGATGGCCAGCCCAGTCACCACCACAACCAGATCATTTGGCTTGAAGAGGCAGAGCACGACCCCGCGCCGCTAGATGCCGATAATCTCGTTAAGAGATTCATCGCCCACTTTCTCGACGTCCTTCGAGAGTTGGGGCAGAAGAAAAAGTTAAGGCCGCCTCAGTTGGCGGCCTTTTTGGCGTTGGCTAAAAAAGCAGGAAAATGATGCATGCCCCGATGGCCCAAGCGATCATCATGGCTGCAGCCGTTCGGAGAAATGGTTTCTTGTCAGGCGTCATATTGGACCCGAGAAATCCCGTGCAGACCGGTTTCGATCCTCAATGGCCTGATTTGATTATTTCAGGGGGCCACGAAATGAAGGACAACGGCAGCGGCGACGCACGTCGCAATGGCAAGGATTCCGCCCCTTCGCCGATCCGGGAAAACGCCAAAGGTAAGTATCAGCAGGCCAGCCAGCATAGCGATTTTGATCAGGATCGTAGCCATTGTCTCATAGCCCTCTCATGCCAAATTCAGGGCACTGTCCACACTGCTTGGTTGTTGCGCTTGCCCAGAATGAGGAGCGCGAGGAGCGCCAGGGGCCCAAAGATCAACGCCGTCCAGAGCCAGGCCCTGGTCGATCTGCCACGGTCGAGCGCCATGTGATAGGCAGCCAGCATCGCGGCTATCGAGACCAGTTGAAAGATCAACCACATCGGCATGGAATGCTCCCATCCCACGCTGACCGTAACACGGAACAGCCGCCGGATGCCGGAGTTCCGCGAAAAGTGAGACCGCCGCAGCTGGCCGCTTCGATTGGTCCGAGTGCAGCGAATTGATTCGCGAAATAGTTGTAGCTCCATCGGAACGCTATTTGAGATGGCGAGTTGATTCCTTCCCAACCAAAGGAATCGCCATGCCAACCCGCTTTGGCGCGACCGATAACCCTGTCTGCCCGAAATGCAAAAACCGAATGCTCTTGACGAGGCGCACGCCGCACCCGGTTCGAGGTTACGACTTTGAACGGCAGACCTTCACATGCAGGGCATGCCAGCACGAAATCGAGAGAGACGCCGACAGCCTGGGCGAGATCACTTGATGACGATCCCTTGAATTCTTCGCACGCACGCATTCAAAATTCGCCGCACGCCCCTGCAAGAACGCCACTTCTCCTACACGGCGCGGAGCTGTACAAGTTCGCAGCTTCTTCCCGATTTCAAGAAGGAGCGCTTCATGAACGAATTGTATTCTTGGCTCTCGGGCCAGCATCCCGGTCTTGCGACCTTCAAAACCCTCCAGCTCAAACTTTCGAAACTTGCCGCCGACCATCCGGACCAGCGGGCGATGTGCCGGTTGCTGAATGGCATTGTCGGCAGCTATATCGCGGAGTTTGACGAAGCGCCGTTGCCATCGACGATTGCCGATCGCGCCTACCGGCGGCTGCTGCAATCGCTGGCGGAACTGGATGTTGCGGCGGATCCGGCCAAGCAGCTCGGCGATCTGAATCGGCTGGCGGAGTTGGATCTGACGCCCTGAGCAAGCCCGGTTCCCGCGCGGAGAACGATGTCCCGCGTCCGACCGGCTGAGTTTCCAACGTGCACGATGGCGTGCACTATTGAACGAATGGAATTTTTGCGTTCCACTCCGATGGTGCAGGCGACGTGTGGGCGACTCCCCCATGAATTACCAAGGCGTAGACAATACGCTCGGAAGAACGGCAATTCCTTCCGGGCGGATGTGGCGGTTCCGGACAGGCGATCTCGTCGGTTCGGCACCGACGGAAGCAAGGCACGGGCGCACCGGGCCGACGCGCATCCTGGACGCGACACGCATCCGGGATCCGGCGGCCCGTCGAAGCCGGCCGGCGGGAGCCTCACCCACATTTACAGGCGCCGCATCCAATATTCTCTGAGTTGCAAATATAAGCTACAACCTTTGGTTTTGATTTGGGATTGAATACCCTCAATCGGGCCGGGGATGTCCCATGAACTACAAGGGCGTCGAGTACATCCTGACGCCGGTCGCGCCGGGCGTCTGGAAATGGCAGTTCCAGATCGGCGACAAGGTGATATCGGGCAAGACCGAAGCCAGACTCAATTTGCTTGCCATCCGCCGCGTTCAGCTGCGGATTGATCGCGAGCTGAAGAAGGCCGCGCGAGATGAATGAGCCGGTAGTTCTGCGGATCGGAGCGCGGCGGCGATTTTCCGGAATTTGTCAATGATTGCATGGCTTTGCGACGGCCATAACAGCTTTTGGAGCTTCTGGATGAGTTCAGGAAGCCGGTTTTCCGAATTCGGCTGGTCGCCGAAACGCTGGATTAGGCACCCGCAGCCAGGACGGTCCCACCGAAGCTAATCGGCGCTGGCCAGCCGCCGCATCGTGAATTCGATTTCGCCGCCGGGCAGTTCGCGCCAGCTTTCGACCGCGCTCATATAGGCTGCCTTGGGATAGCGATTGAGGAAGTCACGCGCCCTGGTGCGCGCCGCGTCGCGCGGCAGCGTAAAGGTCTCGCGTAGATAGCCATCGTCCGGCCTGCGCCGGCTGGCCATCCGGCTGGCGAGATCGCGCGGACGCAACACCATGTCGCAACTCCGAACCACATGACGACTGGCTTGATATAGGGCGGCGGCGAATGAATCCGAGTCCCCGAGGGTCGCGTTCTATTGGCTGCGTTGCGCGCTGCTGCCGGTCTTGGTCTTCGGCTTGGCCGGGGCCGCCTTCGGCGTGTCGGTACGCACGCTGCCCCACGGATCGGAAGAGACCTTGGCGTCGGGAATCTTCTTCAGCGATTCCTTGTAGGCCTTTTCCTTGATCGCATCCTGTTCCTTCTCCTCCGGCGTTTTGGAGGTAAGTTCGGGGATCAGGTTGATGTTGGGGGTCGCGATCTGGGCATAGGCAGGCGCCGTCAGCAACACCACCACGGCAGCCGCGCTCAGAATTCTCATGGACCGCTCTCCTCGCGTTCTCTCCGTAGCGTTTTCAGGCGAAGTGGAAACCGGTTCGCGCCAAGAAAACGCGTAAAAGCCAAAGCCGTATATCACCCCCCAAACCGCGCCGCCAAGCGCGACCGGGCGTGGCTCAAAGGTGATCCGATTTACAGGATTTCGGCGATTGCACCCAGTCGTCCCAGATCGGACCGCATTTGGTGCAGCCATTGAGCACGAGACCCATGGCGATCACGCTGAAAAGCAATACCAACCGGCGTAACATGAACCACCCGCTCCCCTGTGGCCGGATCATAGGCCTTCAAGTCGGGCATTTTCAAGCCGAACCGACCCACTGTTCCTTTCCGCCGAATGCACCGTAGAATGCCCGGGACAATCATTCAGGCGAGGAACCAGCGTTCATGCAGCAACAACCGGCCGCGGAGTTCGGCATCGACGAGGCGAGGCGCGTGCTGGGCGAGGTGTTTGCACCCTGGGTGCGGGACCTGGATTTGTCGATCGAGGGTTTCGACTTCAGCCCGCCGCCGGGTGGCGCGGCCGACTGGCAGCCGGGCGCGATCCTGCGGATGCCGTTCTCGGAACGGCTGTGCCGCAATGGCGGCATCGTCTGCGGCCAGGCGCTGATGGCGTTTGCCGATACCGCGATGGTGCTGGCCAACCTCGCCGCCAACAAGGGCTACCGTCCGATGACGACGGTGGACCAGACCACGCATTTCATGCGCGCGGTCACCGCCTCCGACGTGCTGGCCGAGGCGCGCGTGGTCCGGCTCGGGCGCACCATGAGCTTCGGCCGCGTCACGCTGTCGGGCGCCACCGACAACAAGCCGGTGGCGATGGTCTCGAGCGCGTTCGCGATGCTGCCTTAGCGTTTTCCAGCGAAAGCCTGCCCCGGACTTGATCCGGGGTGCGTAGCGGTTCGCGTGAAGAAAACGCATCACGCCGCAATACGAACAGGGACTTAAACAGCGACCACAGCGTGGTTCCGCGGACGTTGTGGTAAACGAAATCTGAAGGGGAGCGCAAGCAGGTTCGAGACTGGATTCAATTGTTCGTAATTTCGTGCTGCTAATTTTAATGAAAGACAACCGGCAGACGGATAACGGCGATGATCGAACGACGAACAGCAACCAGACACCGCGTGCTCAAACAGGGAACGCTGGCTTTCGGCAGTGGCGGCGGCGTCGACTGCATGGTCCGCAACATCTCCTCGAGCGGTGCGCGGATTGAGACAGCGAGCCCGATGGGACTGCCGCCGTCTTTCACCCTTGTCATCAAGACCGATCACTTCCTGCGCCGCTGCCATCGGGTCTGGAGCAAGGACACAAAGGTCGGCGTCGCGTTCGACTAGATGGCTGCCTTTGCGCGACGCGAGCGGCGCCAGCGCCACACCGCGACCACCAGCAACATCACCACGAGCGCAAACGCTGTCGCCTTGCTCGCAAACCGTCCACCCGGCCGGTCGATGCTGCGCGACCATAGCGACGGCGCCTCGCCGGCCCTCGGCAGGCGAAACGCCACCACGCTGTCGCCGATCGTGGTGCCTTCCTCGGAATGACCGCCGGCGCCGATCGCGACATATTGCTCGCCCTTCCACAGATAGGTCATGGGATTGGCGACGCCGGGAACCGGCAGCCTGCCCTGCCACAGCTCCTGGCCGGATTTGGCATCGAAGGCGCGCAAGTAAGCATCCATTGCGCCGGTGAAGACGAGGCCACCCGCAGTGATCGCGACGCCATTGACCAGCGGCGTCCCCCAGTTGAAGGCGATGCCGAGCGGCGCCTGATCCTCGGAGGTGCCGACCGAGGAATGCCAGAGGATTTTTCCCGCCTTCAGGTCGACCGCGACCATCTCGCCCCACGGCGGCTTGTTGCACAACAGACCCAAAGGCGACATCGCCACCGCGCGCGTCATCGCGAACGGCGCGCCCTGCTGCTGTCCGAAATCATGGCCGGGCGGCGGATTGAAGCCGGCGGCTTGCGCGCGCGGAATCAGTTTCACCACATGCACGGCGTGGCTGGTATTGGCATAGAGGATCTGGTTGACGGGATCGAACGCCGCGCTGCCCCAGTTCACGCCGCCGCCGGTCATCGGAAAAATGAGCGTGCCTTGCGTCAATGGCGGCGTGTAGAGGCCCTCGTTGCGCGCGCCGGCGAATAATTTCTCGCAGGTCGAGCGGCCAAAGCTGGGAAACGGGTTGAACGCATCATCCACGGAGATGCGTTGCGACATCAGCGGCGGCACGTGCGTCGGGAGTGGTTGCGTCGGCGACAATTTTTCGCCGTCTGCGCCGCCTTGCGGCACGGCGCGCTCCTCGACCGGCCAGATTGGTTTGCCGGTGTCGCGGTCGAGCACGAACACAAAGCCCTGCTTGGTCGGCTGGATCACGACGTCGCGCATCCCCTCGCCGGCGTCGATGCGCGCCAGCGTCGGCTGCGCCGGCAGGTCGTAATCCCAGACGTCGTGATGCACGGTTTGAAACGACCACACCAGTTCGCCGGTCTCGGCGCGCAGCGCGACCACGGAGTTGGCATGCGCGTTATTGCCGGGCCGCTTGCCGCCCCAGAAATCGGTGCTCGGCGAGGAGGTCGGCAGGAACACCAGGCCGCGTTCTTCATCCGCCGACATCGGCGCCCAGACATTGGTGTGGCCGGCCTCGATGCCGTCATGGATCAGCGGATCGAATGTCCAGCGCGGCTGCCCCGTCCGCGCATCGAAGGCACGCACCGTTCCAAGCGGCGCATTGACGCGGCGGTTGTCCGCGATCGACGAGCCGACCACGACGACGCCGCGGCTCACCACCGGCGCCGAGGTGATCTGGAATTCGCCCGGCCATTCCAGCTTCATGCCGATATCGGGCTTGATCTCGCCATTGCTGCCGAAATCGGCGCAGGGAATGCCGGTCCTGGCGTCGAGCGCGATGACGCGGACGTCGTTGGTACCCATGAAGATCCGGGCGCGGCAGGCGGCAGTTGCCGCGGCTTTGTCATCGACCCAATAGGTAACGCCGCGGCAGTTGTAACGGTTGGCCGGGCGCTGGCTGGTCGCGATCTTCGGATCGTACCGCCACTTCTGCGCGCCGCTGCCGGGATCGAGCGCGATGACTTCGTTGAAGGGCGAACAGAAGATCAGGCTGTCCTCGACGAACAACGGCGTTGCCTGAAACTTGGTGCGCTTCATCACCTCGGGCGCGCGGCTATCGAGATCGCCGGTGCGAAACTCCCAGGCGCGGACGAGGTCGCCGACATTGGCCGGCGTGATCTGGGTGAGCGGCGAGAACCGCATGCCGCCGCGATCGCCGCCCCAATGTTCCCAGGCCAGCGCCGGCGCCACGCACAGCAACAGGACGGCAGACAGGCGAAGCAAATGTCGCATGGCATTCCGGTGATGATGCGATCATTGCAAAGCCAGTCGCATCTTGCGCCAATGGATTACGCCATTACCGTCTTAGTATCCACCCCTCCGGCTCATCCCCTCGCCGCCGGAGCGTCCGCCAAATCCACCGCCGCCAATGCCGATGCCGATCCCGATGCCAATGGGCGGTCCTGACGGCTCGTAGACGTCGCGCGGCGGCGGCGGGCGGCGAACGACCACGACATCCTCGTCGATGACGCGGCGCGACGGCGTCGAGTTCGCACGCTTTGGCATATCGGGATCGCTGCGCTTCTTCGCCGGCAGGTCGACCTTCTTCAAAGGCTGTGGCGGCGCGGTGCACGGACAGGTGGGTGCGGCCAGCGCGACGTTGGTGGCGGGAACGCTGACGGGAGCGGCGACCACCGCTGCGACGTTGGGCCGGTTGCGCAAGCGCTCTTCCAGCTTGCGCGCGGTCGCCGTGAGATCGCTGTCGGGATATTGCGCGAGGAAGGCGCGATAGCCCGTCGCGGTATTGACGAGAACGGCGTTGTTCCACGCCACCATGCGGCGGTGGCGATCGAGCCAGTCGCGCGCCTGCAGCCCGAACGGCGTTTGCGGATACAGGCCGACGAAGGCCTCATAGGCCTCGTCGGTGCCGTCGGCGACGATCAATTCGTTGGCGACCTCGACCGGCTTGCCCGTCAAATCGCCGCGCCATTGCTCGACCGTCCGCTTGGGCGTGGCGGCGAGTTTCGGACCGGCGACCGCAGGCCCGGAGAATCTGAAATCTTCGGTCAGCGACGAACTGTCCCAAGGTGTCTGCCGGCCTTCGGTCGCCTTGTTGACCGACAGGCGAACGCGCTTGAAGGTTTCCTCGATCGGCCCCGGCTCCTTGGTGGCGGCGAGCAGCGCCGTGGTGTAGGGGCTGTCGACGCCGTTGCCATCCTCGGCTTCGGCTCCCGGCGAGGTCGAGAACGACAGGAAGGTGCCGGGAACGCCGACCTTGGCGTCGACGATTGCAAGCCCGTGGCCCGCGGCCTTCAACTCGGGGAACGGATTGTTGCGGCAGGAATCCAGCAGCACGATGCGCATCCTGGTCGGCACCGACGTCAGCGTGTTGAGGATATCGTTGAGGCGCACGGCCTGGATCGGAATGTCTGCTTCCCGCTTTGGGTCGACGTCAACAGGCACCAGAAAGTTTTCGCCGTCGATCTGCAGGCCGTGGCCGGCATAAAATACCAGCGCGATCGTATCGGCCCCCTTGGCCGCCACCTTGCCGGCGAATTCCGAGACCTTGTCGCGCATCTCGTTCTGCGAAAGGTCGGATGCGGATGAGACCTCGAAACCGGAATCGGTCAGCAATTGCGTGACTGCCCTGGCGTCGTTGGCCGGATTGGGCAGAATTGGTACCGAGCGGTAGGCCGATTGGCCGATCACCAGCGCCAGCCGATTTTCGGCGGACGCGGGATTGGCATGACTGAGGATCGCGGAGAGCACGATCGCGGTGAGCAGCGCGGGGCGTGACATGGGGTAGCCTCCCATCAATGCCGGCTACAGATAGGTCTCGACATCCGCACCAAGGTTCAAGCCAGCCGGAGCAACGCAACGCCGCAGGCCGGATATTCAGCCCCGCGCCCGGCGAATTCAGGCCATCGCGTCGGCTTCACTTGGATTTCACTTGGGTTTTTTGGCGGGTTCCGCGGGCTTGGTAATGCTCCACGGGTCGTATTTTTCCTTGGAGTCGGGAATTCTTTCCAGCGCCGCCTTGTAGGCCTTGTCGTCCGCCTGCTGCTTTTCCTGCAGCTTCTTCTGATCGACCTTCTTGTCGTCGCCGCCTTGCGGCCGCCGGGCCTGGGCGTGCGCGGGCACCGCAAGCAACGCCAGCATGACCGCCGCAAATGTGAACGTCTTCATCGCCTCTCTCCGCCGTCCCGTCCCGGAAACATTCTGCAACACAAGCGTCACAGGATAGCCGGTCTCGCGGCCCTTTTCAGCAATTGTTGATCGGCAAACCCGATAAACCTGCGTGAATTAACCACCGCCGGGGGCGCATTTTTGACCGGCGCAGCATAAATACGAGGCATGGGGCGGGGCAGACTTCACATCGCGCTGATGGCGATCGCGGCACTTGTGCTGGCAGGCTGCGGCTTTGCCGACAGCCGCTCGCCGGTGGTGCCGGAGTTCATGCGCGTCAAGGCGCCCGAACCGCCGCCGCTCGAGGCGCCCCCCGACGTCAAGCGGCTGATCAGCGAAAAACTGGATGCGGTGTTTACGGCAGCGTCGCATCCGACCCGCGTGCAGGTCTCGGCGCCGATCCACGATCCGCGCGGGCGGGGCTGGACGGCCTGCGTCAGGGCCGAGCTGACCTCGGTGATGGGCAAGCCGCTGGGCATGCAGACCTACCGCATCACCATCACCGAAGGCGTGATCGCCGATCGCCAGCATATCGATGCCGACGATACCTGCGCGACCGAGAGCTACGAGCCGATCTAGCGAGGCGAATGCAACGGATTCAATTTTCAAAGAGCCAAGACTTTCTAACCGTCATTGCGAGCGAAGCGAAGCAATCCATTCTTTCTTTGTGCCGCTCGATAGATTGCTTCGCTTCGCTCGCAATGACGGTGTTCTAATTACAAACACACATTCGCGATCCCGCGACGCGATGCGCCCGAGTCGTTGATGAATCTCTCGCCCAATGGAGGGCGTGGGGAATGCCGGGTGCCCGATGCACCCGCAGCCCCTGTGCATTGGTAGTAAGCACAGGGTAGTCACCACGGTCGCACCGGAATCACCCGGCATTCCCGCACGCGAATGGTTTTAACGGCTTATGCCGTGCTCTCCCCGGCGACGAATTCGTCTTGTCACCGTCATCGGCGGATTAAAGGTTTTGCACAAACCCGGTTGGACGCGAAAACCTCCGCCGATTTAGCACCAGCAACGGGTGCCAGGACCACACGGTTTTGCCGTCCGCGTTAGCATCGTTCGTCTGCGCGCCTCGATCGCTCACGGGAGAACCCGCCCTGCAATCACGCTTGCGCGCCCGACGCTGCCGCGTCCACCGCATCCCATCCCAACGTATTTGACGATCCGGATACGCCCCTCGTTGAGGGATGAGACGGCGGGATTTCTATTGCTGATTTGGGGGTTTTGAAAACAGGAATATTTTCTTGGGAAGGACTGGTCAGGGCAAATCACGTTGAATCATTTCAACAAATTCGTTTTCAGGCGCATGGCGCTCGATGCCGGGTCAGCCGTGCGTGAAGTCGCCACGCTTCAAGCCGAGCGCTTTAACCGCTGCCTCCGGAAGGCGGCCCCACGCTTCGACCTTCTCATTCGGAGCCATCATTGCACCGATAATTGCCTTGGCCGTCTCCGGATCCTGCTCGGCAACAAAGTAGACCGATCGGAGGGGCGAACCGCCCTCCAACCGTTCAGTCGTCACCAGTACGACCTGACCATCTGCCATATCCCATTGTAGCACCGTCGCGATAAGCAAGGAACCAACACGTTCCTGGAGACTGGTCCGTAGGCGGATTGAAGCTCAACGGGCTGGACAGGGCAAATCACGTTGAATCGTTTCAACAAATTTCAGGCGACGCAAGTTTTCGCGAAGCGCAGGGAGCGCCGATACCAGGAATGACGTTGACGGTGCGGTCTCGAATGATCCCGAAACAGACATCCGCTGCTTCCGCCTAAATCGCGCTCGACGTGGTTTCTGCCTCTATCAAGATGGTCGTCCAGCCTGATACGGTGCAGTCTCAGGCGGCTGGGGACTGGCATGAGACGACGCGACTTCATAGGGCTCGCAAGCGTCGCGGCAGCATGGCCACTTGCAGCACGGTCGCAACAACCGGCGAATATGTATCGCATCGCGATTGTTCATCCAACCGCTCCGGTCGCTGATCTTACCGAGGAAACCACTCACGGCGAATTCTATCCTTCATTTTTTAGGGCGCTGCGGCGGCTCGGCTACATTGAAGGCCAAAATCTTTTCGTCGAACGGTGGACGGCCGAAGGCAGAACGGACCGCTACGAGGAAATCGCGCGCGAAGTGATTGGCCACAAGCCCGACGTTGTGTTCGTACCAACGGGTCGCATGGCGCTGCCCTTCAAACACACGACCTCCACACTTCCCATCGTTGTGCTTGCCGGTGCTGACCCTATTCGCATGGGAATCGTGGAAAATTTATCGCGCCCCGGAGCGAACATAACTGGAGTCACAACAGAGGCCGGCCCGGCTTTCCTCGGAAAGCATTTTCAACTCCTGCGGGACCTCAAACCGGGATTAAAGAAGGCAGGATTTCTTGCGCCTCGGCAAGGGTGGGAGATTTGGCAGCCTGTCCTAACGGCTACATCGCAATCGATGGGCATCTCGGTCGTAGGACCGATGGTCGAGAGCCCCTTCAAGGAGCAGGACCATCGAGCTTCGCTTGCGTCCATGATCGACGACGGTATCGAGGGGCTAGTTGTAAGCACGGCTTTCGAGATTTTGGCGCACCGGCCTATGATAGTTCAACTTGTTCAGGACCATCGTCTGCCTGCAATCTATCCTTTCCGAGAGTACGTGAACGATGGAGGGCTCATGTCGTACACGAGCGACTTCCGTGAAGTAATGACGGGGTTAGCGCATTATGTAGACCTGATCCTCAGAGGTACGAAGCCCGGTGATCTGCCTTATCTACAGCCTACGAGATTTCAGTTTGCCATCAACCTGAAGGCCGCAAGAGCAATCGAGCTCAATATTCCTGCCGCGCTCCTCGCAAGTGCGGACGAGTTGATCGAATAGGTCATGTCGCCCATTGGCACATCGCGGAATTACGGCGACAGTGCGCAGGAACTCGGCAAAGGCTTCGCTGGCAACCATCCTCAATCACCGGCGGGTTCGACTCAAAATTGAAAATTGCGCGGTTGACTTACCGGGCCATGCACTTCTTGATGGTTTCGTTGTAGAATTTCATCCGCGGCTTGGCCATCCTGTCCACATGATGTTGACCTTGATCATTGCGTCAGCCATCGCCGTCGTTTGCCTGGCGGAGCGCAGCGTTGAGCATCTGAAACTGGCCATTGCCGCGCTGTGTTTGATGGCCGCGGTGCTGCTGCTTTTCGTTACCGATTTAGAACGAGCGTTGCTGCTGTCGTCGATCCTGGCCGCGGCGATCTTCGGAACCTCAAACGTCAAGCACAGGCATAGCGGGCTGAAACTGACCGTCACCGATTTGCCGCTGGCGTTCGCGGGAACAGTGCCGTTCTTCATCGTGCAATATCCCCGCGCGGTGGCGGCCTTTTTCGCCGGAGCCATTGCCCTCATTCTGGCCGCGGTCGCGACGCTGCTCTACGTCGCTGGGCCGCCGGTTTCCCGGGAACTCCAGATCATTCTATTCGGCGCTGCCTCCGTCGTTTTGTTTGCGGCCTACAGGACCGGCGGCGGCGCCGTCTCTTTGCAGCGGATTGCGGCCCAGCCGCGATGTTTCTTGTCGACCTTCATGGCTTCCCTGTTCGACCCGCTGTCCTGGCGGCAGTTCGGCGGGCTCGCGCTCAGCGATATCGCCGACGATCCGTTGCCGCTGATGCCGGCCATGCCGGCGCGCACCCCGGACACACCCGACATTATCGTGATCCAGCACGAATCGATTTTCGATCCGCGGCTGTTCGGGCTCCCGGTCGATCCCATCGTCGAAGCATTCCTGTCCCCGAAACACGGCCGCCATGGAACGCTCAGCGTCGATATTTTTGGCGGCGGATCGTGGCAATCCGAATTCAGCCTGCTCACCGGCCTTTCCAGCGCCAGCTTCGGCTCGAGCGCCTATTTTCTTTTCAAGCGAGGCGCCGGCCGCTTCCACAACAGCCTGCCAAAGACGCTGACGGCGCTTGGGTACAAAACCATGCTGACGTCGAGCTGCCGCCGCAGCTTTCTCAACTACGATGAGTTCTACCGTTCGATCGGCATCGGCGAACGCGTCTTCACGGACGATTTTCATCCGCCTTTCGATGTCGGCCGATTCGAGGCGACGCATTCCGATGCATTGTTTCTGGAAGCTGCCCTCGGCGTTCACATGAAACGGATTGCCGGCGACGCCGCACCTCGTTTCCTGTATGCGCTGACCAACTTCAATCACGGCCCCCACAACCGGCGACTGACAGCGCCCGGGCGCTTTGAGAGCGAACGGGCGTTTGCGGCCGCAAGCCTCGCCGATGCCTGCTATGCCGAGTACTACGCCCGGCTGGTGGAGACCGCGGTGACCTGGAACAGGCTCAAGTCCGAACTTTCCAGCCGCTTTTCCGGACGCCCGATGCTGATCGTCCACTACGGCGATCATCAACCCGTCATGGCGCGGCGGATCGAGGCAAAAATCAAACTCCCGGTGGATGCGCGACGCCAGTTTCGCACCTTCTATGCCATGGAAACCCTGAACGACCGCTCTGAGCGGATGATCCCCGGACGCGGCCCGGACCTGGATATTGCCTTCCTCGGCACCGTCGCTCTGCAGCAGGCCGGCCTGCCGCTTGACGAGATCTTTGCCACCCGCGCGAGCCTTCTCGGACAGTGCGGCGATGCCTACTTCGCGTCCTCCTCGGAGCGGAAACGCCGCTTCCACCGCACCCTTGTCAATCTCGGCATGATCGACCTGGCGGCAACCGCGCGACCTCAATACTAAGTCATACGAGCTGATTTGAGTCAGACGAAAACAGAAAATCGTGCGTCGACAAGGCGACGCCCACGAGGTCGAGATTGTAGATTACCACAGAGGTTGCCCCTTATGACTCCCATCGTCCATCCCGGCCGTTTGCTGAAACGCGAATTGGCGGCCCGTAAGCTCAGCGCCAATCGCCTGTCACTCCAGACCAAGGCCGGCGCCGCCGATTTCGTTTTGGGAGCAGCGGGGAAATCGGTCGAGAGCGGCGGATTGCCCGTGGTCGTGCCCCCACCAACCGCGGCGCCGTGCTGTTTCGCACGCTCATCAACGACGAGAGCCGGATGGCCGAGATCGACGCCAGACGGCAATTTGCCGCTTGCAGCCCGTTTCGGTAACGGGCCGGTAATTTCGTCGAACGAAGCGCCGCCGGGACGTGATCGCGCCGGCCTCAAAGGCCTCTCCGGCGTTGGCGCCGCCAACGTGCTGAACAGCCCGTTAACATGACCGCTCAAATTCGAGTACGGCGCCTGCGGGTTTTTCCAATCTTTCCGACTAGCGTCCCTGGGAACGCGATGGAAGCGAGCGAAACGCGAACGGGGAAGCGGGGAAGTGGCCGAGATTACCGAACAAACGGTGGTCCGTCGTGCATCGGGCAGGGATGCCGGCACGCGTACGCGCACAGCGAAGGCTGTCGGCGCGCTGGCGCCGCTCGCCGATATCTCTCCTGCCCATTGGCGCGCGCTGACCGGGCGCGCCATCGAGCCGAATAGCTATTATCTGCCCGACTGGGAATTGGCGGTGAGCGTTTCCGCGCGCGGCCGGATCGGCGCTTCCGCCCTGAACGCATGGAGCGACACAGCAGAATTGATCGGCCTGATGCCGGTCATTCCGATGCGCCGCGCCTACAACATTCCGCTGCCCGCCCTTGTCAGCGCCGACCCCTATGGCACGCTTTGCACGCCGCTGCTCGATCGCGATATGGCCGACGACGCGGTCTGGCGGCTGCTGCAGCAGGCCCGGCAGGCCGGTCACCACGCACTGATCCTGCGCGACGTGGCGCTCGATGGCGCCGCGATGAAGGCCTTTGCCGAGGCATTGCGGCGCGAGGGCCTGCGCCCGCGCGTGCTGCAGTCCCATCTCCGCGCCTGTCTGGACGCGACGCGCGACGCGGAAGAATTGCTTCGCGAGGCACTCGGCGCCAAGAAGCTGAAGGAACTGCGCCGCCAGCGCAACCGCCTCGCCGAACATGGCGCGGTCCATTTCGACGTCGCGCGCACCCAGGCGGAGGTAGCCACCGCGCTCGAAACGTTTCTTGCGCTGGAAGCCAGCGGCTGGAAGGCCAAGCGCGGTACCGCGCTCGGACAGGATTTTGGCGATGCGGCCTTTATCCGCCGCGCGACCGCAGGCCTGGCCGCGACCGGCCAGTGCGAGATCGTCAGCCTGCGAGCCGGCGATACGCCGGTGGCGGCGGGGATCGTGCTGCGGCATCGGGACCGCGCATTTTATTTCAAGCTCGGCGTCGACGAGCGTTTTGCGAAATTTTCGCCGGGCGTGCAATTGACGCTGGAGTTGACCACGCATCTGTGCGCCGATCCCGCCGTCGCATCAGCCGATTCCACCGCGAGCCCCGATCATCCCATGATCAATCCGATCTGGCGCGGACGGCTGGCGATCGGCGACGTGCTGATCCCGCTGCGACGGCACGATCCTGTCGTCGCATTGATCCATGCCGCCTTGGCGTTGCGCCAATCGATCCGCGAGCCCGTGCGCCGCGCCGTTCAATTCATCAGGAAACGTCAGGAGAAATCCTCATGAATAGCGTCACCGCTGTCGCGCCGGTGATTACGGCGGCAAACGATGCGCTGCGGCGCGACTTTCCGTCAAAACCGTTCGCGATCCGCCACAAGCTTGTCGGCCATCGCTTGCTGACGCTGCCGCGCATTGCCGCGCTCGCCGCCGAACTGCCGCGCGACCTGATCGAATATAATTCCGGCAAGGTCGCGATCAGCCAGGACCCGGACGCCATCCCTTCTGTCGATCTCGACCCGGTCGAAGTCGTGAAAAGCATCGAGACCGCGGGCGCCTGGATGGTGCTCAAGCGCGTCGAGAATTCGCCGGAATACCGCAAGCTGCTGGAAGACACCCTGCTCTCGGTGGCGCGGGCGCGCGGCTTCAACTCGCTGCTCGATGCCGGTTTTGAGCAGGTCGAGGGCTTTTTGTTCGTATCCTCGCCGAATTCAACCACGCCGTTCCATCTCGACAGCGAAGACAATTTCTTCGTGCATATCCATGGCGAAAAATTCTTCACGATTGTGGACAATACCGACCGCTCGATCGTTTCTGACGACGAGATCGAGCACTCGATGACCAAGCATCGCAATCTGAAATACGACGAAAGCTTTGCGCCGCGCGGCAAGGAGTTTCATCTGTTCGAGGGCGACGGCTGCTACGTTCCGTATCAGTGGCCGCACTGGGTCCGCACCGCAGGCTTCTATTCGATCTCGATGGCGATCACCTGGAAGACGCGCGAGGTGCGCCGTCTCAACGATCTGCATTTCTTCAACTCGATGCTGCGCGGCATCGGCCTGCCGCAACAGCCGCCGGGCAAACAGCCGGTGCGCGATGCGCTCAAGCTTGCGTTCTATCGTGCGGTCACGACGGCGATCCGGCCCTTGCGCGCCTCAATGGCGATGCGCCGCACACTGCGGCGCATCGCACTCGGCAAGCGCGCGAATTATTATCTGAAGGGGGCGTGAAGCCTCACTTCAACGGCGAGTGCGGCGCGGGCAGCATGATGGTCGAGTGCATCTCTTCCAGCAGCGGCGGGCCCTTGGTCAGGAAGTCCTGCCAGGCCGGATCCTTCATGGCGTTGCCGCGCGCTTCGGCGCGCGCGTTGAGGTCGGGATAGGCCCAGATGTGCAGGACCTCATTGGGCTGTCCGGCCTCGGTCTGCCAGAGGCCGACGATCTTTGAATATTTTTCGCGCGCGGGCAGCACGGCGGTAAACGCATCGAGCCACTGCTTGGCGGCACCCGCGGGCCTGGCGCGATAGTTGCGCATCTCGTAGATGTTGCCGGTCGTCGCGGGGGCAACCGGCGCCCTCACCGCATTGAGCAGGCGGACGTCCTGACGCAGCAGCAGCGGGCGGATCAGCGGCAAATACTCACCGCCCCAGCGCGGGTTTTTGGCGAGTTCGGCGCGCAATTTCGCGCGCTCCTCGAAATCGCGGAAACTCCACATGTGCAGGACCTGGTTGAGCGGACCGATCTCGGTCGACCAGTAACCTTCCAGCTTGCCGAAATTATCGCCGCGGATATCGCGCGACACCGTGCTCGCCGCCTTGACCACGTCGCCGATCGTGCCGGGCTTTACGGTGTAGGTTCTCAACTCATAGATCATGATGTTTCCCCCAGGTTTTCTTGTTGCTGATGATTTCGTTCTATGGCCGGGCCATCGACGACGCGACCTGCGACAGCGAGATTCCGGGTTCGCGCTATTGCGCGCCCCGGAATGACGGCCTTTCGGTCGTCATTCCGCCGCCTGCGCGTTGATTTCGCCCGACACCTGCCGGATCGCACGCGCCAACTGGTCGGCCGGTTGGGCGCCCGACACCGCGTATTTCTGCGCGAACACAAAAGTCGGCACGCCGGAGATGCCCTTGTCAGACGCTTCCTGCGCCTGGCCGGAGATCAGCGCCACGTCCTTATCGGTGGCGAGGCGCTTGCGGATGTCGTCGGCATCGAGCCCGACATCGACCGCGGCCTGCACCAGCACATTCACGTCGGTGAGATCGCCGCCGTCGCGAAAGTACAATTCCATCAGCCGCTGCTTCATCTCGGCGGATTTGCCCTGCGCTTCCGCCCAGTGGATCAGGCGGTGGCAATCGATGGTGTTGGGCTGGCGCTTCACCAGATCAGGCCGGTACGTCAGGCCCTCTTCGCCCGCGGCGGTGACGACGCGGCCGGCGATGTTCTTGTAGGCTTCGACCGAGCCGAATTTGGCGGTGAGATAATCGTCGCGGCTGATGCCCTCGCGCGGCACCCAGGAATTGAGGAAGAACGGCCGCCAGCGCACCTCGACCGGGACATCCGGCACCAGCGCCAGCGCGTTCTCGATCCGGCGCTTGCCGATATAGCACCAGGGGCAGACCACGTCGGAAACGATATCGATCTTAAGCGGCTTCAGGGTGCTCATCGGACGGTCCCTCGCTGGAAAGGACCCAGAGATAAGCCCCGATCCGGGCCCGGACAAGGCGCTATTTGAGCAAGGCCCTATTTGAGATTTGCCGCCATCTCCCGCATCCGCCGGGCGGTCAGATCGTCCGCCGGGAAAAAGGTCTCCAGCGCCAGTTCCGACAGCGTGACATCGACCGGGGTGCCGAAGATCATCGTGGTCGAGATAAAGCTCAGCACCTCGCCGTCGAGCCGCATCTTGAACGGGATCGCGACATTGTCGGGCGAGAGCGGGCCCGAGCGCGCCGGCATCAGATAGGCCTTGAGCTCGTGATAAAGTTTGATGAGTTCGGGATCGGCGGTCGCCTCGCACTGGCGGTGCAACCGTTCCAGCAGATGGCTGCTCCATTCGGCGAGGTTGACCGTGCGCGGCGCCAGCGCCTCGGGATGAAAGGCGAGTCGCAGGATATTGAAGGGCTGCCCGAGCAGTCGCTGCGGAATGCCCTCCAAGAGCGGTGCCACCATCCGGTTGGCGGTCACCAGGTTCCAGTGTCGGTCATAGGCCAGCGCCGGATTGGGCTCGTGCGCCTTCAGCACCAGATCGATCGCCTGGCGCGCCGATTTCAGCGCGGGATCGTCGAGCGAGCGCTGCGGAAACGCCGGCGCGAAGCCAGCGGCGACCAGTAGCACATTGCGTTCGCGCAAGGGCACCTCCAGGCGTTCGGCCAACCGCAAGACCATGTCGCGGGATGGCGCCGCGCGGCCGGTTTCGACGAAACTGAGATGACGCGCCGAAATCTCGGCGTCGCCGGCGAGGTCGAGTTGGCTGAGATGGCGGCGCTGCCGCCATTCGCGCAAATGGTCGCCGATATGGACCGGCTGGGTTCGTTCGGCTCGCGCCGCGGATGCATGTGCGTTCATGCCCGAAAACCTATCACGCGATTGTCAGCCGTTCCATTACGTCCGAGGTAATCGAATTTGGGCGCGGGCCGGATCATCTTGTCAGGCACAGGAGATGACCCATGCTGATGCTTTCCCTCGTTCGCACCCTCGCCGTCCTGATCCCGTGGATGCTCCATCTGACAACCTGGGCGCTGGCGCGGTCGTTCAACATGCCCGAACCGGTGGTGCACGACACCGGCGCCTTCGTGTTCGCGCAGGTGCAGACGATCGAGAACAGGGTCGGCAAGGCGCTGTGCCCGATGCGGCACCTGCGCCGGCTCCTCGCCTGGCTCCGCTGACCCCTCCCAACCGCAACCGATAAGGAGACTTGTCATGATCAACCCATCCCGGTTCCTGCGCCGCGCCCTGCTGGCTGACGCCATCTTCAGCGGCGTATCCGCCGTAGGGCTCACGCTTGGCGCCGACACCTTTGCGTCCTTGCTCAACCTGCCCCAGGCGCTGTTGCAGGAGACCGGCCTGTTCCTGATCGCTTATACGATCCTGGTGGGCTGGCTCGGTACGCGGCCATCGGTGCCGAAGGCGCTGGTGATGCTCGTGGTCGCCGGCAACGCGGCATGGACACTCACCAGCATCGCGCTGTTGTTCTCCGGCGCGGTGTCGCCGAACCTGCTTGGCGAGATCGTCGTGGTGGCGCAGGCGATCGCAACCGGCGTGTTCGCCGAGCTGCAATATATCGGCCTGCGCCGGAGCGGCGGCGCGGTGGCGGCTTAAGCGACCTATTGGGAAACGATAGTCCGAAATCGTCATTGCGAGCGAAGCGAAGCAATCCATCTCACCACGCAAAGAAAGAATGGATTGCTTCGTCGCTTTGCTCCTCGCAATGACGCCTCAACTCAGGAGCACAGCCGCGATCATCCCGACCAGCGTCAGAACGAGCCCTGCGACCAGCATCGGCAGCAGGCTGCTGCCGGAATACGGATTCGCCGATACCGGGTCAGTCACGACATGCGCCCGGTCGATCATTGCACGGCTCCCGTTTCGTTACGCTTGAATCGTTCGCCCGGCCTGAGCATGACGCCCTGGCCGCCGGCGATGCCGAGTTCGAGGCTCGCGGCAATCCGCCGCGCAAGTTCGACAAAATGCGTCGCGGCCGCCGGCGGGCAGATCTCCCGGGCCGTCTCCTCGAACAGTTTTAGCCAGCGGTCGAAATGGGCGGCATCGACCGGCAGCGGCACATGCTTGACCATCGGGGTGCCGTGATAGCGGCCCGACATCAGCGCCACCGACGACCAGAACGCGCACATCTGCTTAAGATGCGGCTCCCAATCCCGGATTCGGGCGTCAAATATTGGCGTCAGTACCGCGTCCGTTCTGACCTTGGCGTAGAAGCCGTGCACCAGGCGCTCGATCATGGCCTCGGTGATGCCGGTCCTCTCAGTGATCTCGGCCGTGATCTTTTCGCGCCGTTCCGCCCCCGTCATGGCAGGTCTCCTTAAATAGGTATTTCAAATACCTATTTAGACGGGTATAGATGATCCACAAAGTCTTATTTTCGAGGGGCTCCCATGCGCCTGACGTCGTTTACGGATTTTGCGCTGCGCGCCCTGATGCGGCTGGCGGGCGAGCCGGCGCGCTCGTTCGCGACCAACGAAATCGCCGCCGAGTTCGGCATCTCCCGCAATCACCTGGCCAAGGTGGTGCGCGACCTCGCCGACGGCGGATTCATCGCGACCCATCGCGGCGCCGGCGGCGGCTTCACGCTGGCGCGGCCGCCGGCGTCGATCACGCTCGGCGAAGTCGTGCGCGCACTCGAAGGCGAAGCGCTGGTCGAATGTTTTCGCGAGGATGGCGGCGGTTGCGTGCTGACGCCGCGCTGCCGTCTCAAGGCAAAGCTCGCCGCCGCGCGCGAAGCCTTTATGCGCGAGCTTGACTCCACGACGCTGGCGGAATGCGCCTATCCCGCGCGATCCAAACCCAGCCCTGCCCGAGGTGCTGCATGAAACCGGTCGAATTCCGCGACGGCGACCTTGAGATCGACGCGTCCGTGATCGCCGAGGGCCTCGGCATCGCTTTGCCGGTTCTCAGGCAACAGATGCAAGCCGGCAAGATCACGAGCCTGTCCGAGCGCGGGGTCGATGCGGATCTCGGCCGGCATCGCCTGACGTTCTTTTGGGAACACCGGCGCTTTCGCGTCGTCGTCGACGACAGCGGCGCGATTCTGCAACGCTCGGCGCTCGATTTTGGCGATGCGCCGCTGCCGGACTCGACGCGGAGGCCTGGGGGATGAATTCTCCCACGGACGCCATCCTGAGGAGCTTGCCACCGGGTCCGCGCGAAGCGCGGCCCGATGATAGACTCCGCAAGCGTCTCGAAGGATGGACGCAACACACGGACTCGCGGCCATCCTTCGAGACGCGCGGCGAAGACGCCGCTCCTCAGGTTGAGGTCCGAGATAGCTTCACCGCCTCTCAGGATAACGGGTGCGCTGATTGGATGCTCTAGGCCTGAAGGGCCGGCTCAGGCGCGGGAGCCCGCGGCCTCACGGCGAGCGGCTTCCTTGCCGTCACCTTGCGCCGACCGTTGCCGTTCAGGTGCTTGCCGTTGAGGTGTTTGCCGTTCGCCTTGACGCCATTCATCTTGACGCCGTTGGCACTGGCGCCGTTCTTCTTTGCAACCTTCGCCGCCAGCTTTTCCGCCTGCTTCAGCGCCTTGCGCTCCGCCTTGGCCTTCAGGCGCAATTTCTCGGCCCGCGCCTCGGCGCGCTTCTTCTTGCGCTTTTTCTCGCAGGCCGCGCATTTGCAGCCGATCGGCTTCAGATAGGCTTTGAAATAATCGGTGCCGTAATCGTAGTTGATCTCTTCGCCCGGTTCGATGTTCTTGATGGCGCGGATGAAGACCTTGCGCTTGCGCGGTTTGACGTCGGATTCCGCGTTCGGCTTGCAGGCGTGGTTGATGTAGCGGGCGACGTTCTTGCGCACCGAGCCGTCGATGGTCCAGCGGTTGTTGAGCTCGAACAGATATTTGTTCTCGATCGCGTCGTCTTTTTTCTTCTTCGAATCCAACAGCGGCCCAAAATAGCGAATGATTTTGGTACCCTTCTTGATCGGTTTGGTGGCGAAGAGGCCAAGCCCGGTGGGGGAACGGCCGACGCGGTAGGGTTTATTCGTGGGTATGGCAGGCATGGCGATTGAGTAACTGACACGCTGGTGAGGGCGAAAGGGATCGCGAAGCCGCCCTTCTAGGACGATTCCGCGCCCGTGTCAGGTGTTTCGCGCCTCCGGCTTGAACCTTCCCCAGATTGCACACGTCTGATCGGTCGAGGTTCCCGTCGAAGTTTCCTTTGGCGATAAGGTTTTTGGGATGAAACGCGTCCCCTGTTTGCAGGTCGCATCCGGATTGGCCGCCGCGGCGCTGATGTTCGCCGTTTCACCGGCAAACGCCCAAACATTCGGCAGCAGCTACAGCTCTACCGCCCCAGGAATTGCCGCATGATCGGCAAGCCCAGCGAACTCGACGGCAGCACCATGCGCCTTTGCCCGGGCAAAGCAGACTTGGTGGTGCGGATTGCCGAAGACGATCTGCGCGAAACCGTCTCGGTCGGCCGCAGTGGCGCCGCGGCGGCCAGGGAGCCCGCAGCCCAGGTCTGGTTTCACCCGTTCAATTCGAGCAGCCATACCGTCGAATGGCGGAGTGCTGACGGCAAGCCGTTCGCGATCATCCAGCGCTGGTACCTCGCCGACAATGGCGACCCCGACAAGAGCGGGCGGCCGACTGACAAACCGATGCTGGCGGTGACGCGGCTGCCGCCCGGCGAAGTCTGTCACGTCGCCTATGTCGACGCGCAGGCCAACCCCAACGCCAATGACCTCGCCCGCAAGGCTGCGGACGAACTCGCCCGCGATTTCAAGTGCAGCAAGGACGAGGTGAAGGTGATCGGCGATAGCGGCGTCGCCGTGGGGCTGGCGAAACGCTAGGCCTTGGGTCGCGCCGTTACGGCCGCGGCGGGCGGCCTCCCGTCGACCGCACCATGGCATCCAGCAACATTTCCGCAGATGTGCCCTCGGGCGCCCGGTCCAGAATTTTGGAGAGGCGTCCCTCGAGCAGCAGCATGGTAAAACCATGCACCAGCGACCAGGCGCGCGCGATGGCGGCAGCCTGGTCCAGCGACAGCGATTCCTCGGAAATCTGCTCCTGCCGGCTGGCACCGACGCCGCGGGCCAGCCCTGCGAACGAGGCTTCGGAGGCCTCGTGCAGCGATGGGCGCGAATAATCGAGCCGTTCGCTGCGGAACATCAGCCCGTACATGCCGGGATGCGCCTGCGCATAGGCGACATAGGCCTTGGCGCTCGCCATCCCCCTCTCGGGCGGCGTGGTCGCGGAAGCGCGCGCAGCCGCCATCGCCGCGCCGAATTGCCGGAAGCCGATCGCGGCGAGTTCGCTGAGCAACCCGGTGAGATCGCCGAAATGATGGGTGGGTGCGGCGTGCGACACCCCGGCCTCGCGCGCCACCGCGCGCAGCGTCAGCCCCGGTAAGCCGTCGCGCTCGAGCACGCGCTCGGCCGCCTTCAGCAAGGCCTCGTGCAGGTCGCCATGGTGATAGGGGGTTTCGCCGGACGATTTGCGCCGCCGGCTGGCGGGCCTTTCGGTTGCAGCCTTCGCCAGCCTGCGGGCTCGCGCCGTCGCCGGGCGGCTCGCTCTGCTTTCTCTGGATAATCTTGCCATGCGAATCCTTATATGACGCCATTTTGACACTGTAAAGATTTTGCTTGACGGCACGCGGGGCACCCTGTACTCACATCTTTACGATGTAAAGATATAAACGGAGGGAGCGCGAGATGCTTGACCATGTGACATCTAATGCGGCGCGGACCAATCTGGCGCCGATCCCTTTTGAGTGCGACGCGCCGTTTCTGAAGGTGACCGGCGAGCTGCCGCGCGAGCTCAACGGCACATTCTATCGCAACGGCCCCAACCCGCAATTCGACGCGCCGGGCGCGCACTGGTTCGTCGGCGACGGCATGCTGCACGCCTTCCGTCTCGAAAACGGCCGCGCCAGCTATCGCAATCGCTGGGTCCGCACCCCCAAATGGCAGGCCGAGCATGACGCCGGCCGCGCGCTGTTCGGCGGCTTCGGCGGCCGAAAACTACCGGATGCACCGGCCACTTCGTGTACCGACAGCGGCGTCGCCAATACCAACATCATCTTTCACGCCGGCCGACTGCTGGCGCTGGAAGAAGGCCATCCGCCGACCGAGATCGAGCCGGATACGCTGAACCGGATCGGCTATTGCGACTACAAGGGCGCCATCTCCGGTCCCTTCACCGCGCATCCCAAGATCGATCCCGTCACCGGCGAAATGGTGTTCTTCGGCTACAACGCCGCGGGGCCGCTGACCCCTGCCCTCTCCTTCGGATCGGTCAACGCGTCCGGCGTGGTGACGCGGTTCGATCGCTTCGAGGCGCCCTATGCCAGCATGGTGCACGACTTCATCGTCACCGAACATCACCTGCTGTTTCCGATATTGCCGATCACCGGCAGCATGGATCGCGCAATGCGCGGCAAGCCGCCTTATGCCTGGGAGCCGGACAAGGGCGCCTATGTCGGCGTCATGAAGCGCAGCGGTTCGGCGAAAGACATCGTCTGGTTCCGCGCCGAAAGCTGCTACGTCTTCCATGTCATGAACGCCTGGGAAGAAGGCGACCGTATCGTCGCCGACGTCATGCAGTTCGAGGAAGCGCCGCTGTTCACCCATCCCGACGGCTCGCCGACGGATCCTGCGAAATCCCGCGCCCGCCACTGCCGCTGGACCTTCGATCTTTCCGGGAATACCGACCGCTTCACGCAGACCTATCTCGACGACCTGACCGGCGAATTCCCGCGCATCGACGATCGCCGCGCCGGCTTGAAGAGCAACCACGGCTGGTACGCCTGCGCCAATCCGGATCTGCCGATGTTCGGCGCGCTGTCCGGCATCGTCCATGTCGACGGCAAGGGCACGCGGCTCGGCAATTATCTGCTGCCCGCCGGCGACACGATTTCAGAGCCGGTGTTCGTCGAACGCGGCAGCGATGCCGCCGAAGGCGATGGCTGGCTGCTGGCCGCGGTCTGGCGCGCGCGGGAAAACCGCAGCGATCTGGCGGTGTTCAATGCTAGCGATGTCGAAGCCGGCCCGGTGGCGCTGGTGCATCTCGGCCATCGCGTGCCCGATGGTTTTCACGGCAACTGGGTGGGGGCGGAGTAAGGGCCTTGCCCAGTCATTCCGGGGCAGCCCGCAGGGCTGAACCCGGAATCTCGATGGCACAGTCTCTGGATTCCGGGTTCGATGCTGCGCATCGCCCCGGAATGACGATGTCAACCATCCGAGAAATCGCCATGCACCTGCCCTCGATCACGTCAACCTATCTCGCCGTTCTCGCGCTGCTCTATGCAGCCCTCACCGTGCAAGTGATCCGGCTGCGCCAAAGCAACCGTGCGAGTTTTGGCGACAGCGGCAGTCCGACGCTGCGCAGCGCGATCCGGGCGCATGCCAACTTTGCCGAATATGTTCCGATCATCGCGCTGATGGTCGCCATGATCGAAATGTCGGGCGCCTCGGCGCTGCGGGTACATTTGCTGATGGGCGCGCTAACGATCTCGCGGCTGCTGCATCCGCTTGGCATGTATGTCGCTCCCAACACCCTGCAATTTCGCATCTGCCGGGTCGGCGGCATGACGATCACGATCGGCCTGCTGCTCGCGTGCGCCCTCAAGATCTTGTCGCGGATTCTATTGGGTGGACTTACGCCAACTTAAGTAATTGTAATTCCATCATAATATTCGATCTTATCACAATTTAGACACTGTAAAGATTTCGCTTGACGATTCCTGCGTTCGCCCCTAGCGTATCTTTACGATGTAAAGATTGGAAAGAGGCTGCCATGACGATTTTCCTGATCCTTGCCCCCTACGGCGCCTATGCCCTGCTGGTGCTGGTGACCTCGGCCGCCGTGAGCCTGTTTGCCGCCGTTGCGGTCTGCCTTGGCGTGATCGCGCTCGACATCTTGCGCGGCCGCTCGGTCAAGATTCTCGGTGCCGGCTCCGTGGTGGTGTTCGCCGCGGTCGGCAGCTACGTCCTGATCGATCCCGCCATGAACTCATCGGCCGTGAAGTTCGCGGTCGATACCGGCATCTTCCTGGTATCGCTGCTGTCGATCGTGTTCCGCCGACCCTTCACGCTGCAATATGCGCGGGAGGTGGTCGACGCGGAGACCGCGCGGCTCCCCGGTTTCCTTCACGCAAACTATCTGATCACCTGGGCCTGGACCGGCGCTGCGCTGTTGATGATGATCGGCAACATCGCGCTGCTCTATGTCCCGGGCCTGCCGCTCTGGTCGGGATTGCTGATCACGTTTGCCGCCCGCAACAGCGCGGTCTATTTCACAAGATGGTATCCGCAATATCGCAAGGCCAAATACGGCGTGGCGCCCGTTGGCGCACTGCCCGGAACGCACTAAGCCCACGCACCAGCGACCCATCCAACAGAGAGCAGGACGATGAAGGACGTATTTGCAAGGCTGGCCACCGATTTTCTCTCTACCATCCTGTTCGTTGTGATCTACCTCGTCACCGACAACGTGCTGCTGGCGACCGGCGTCGCGATCGCAGGCGCCATCGCGCAGGTGATCTACGCCCGGGTCAAGGGCAAGGCGCTCGGCTTCATGACCTATGCCAGCCTGGCGCTGGTGATCGTGCTCGGCAGCGCGACGCTGCTCACCAACGATCCCCGTTTCGTGCTGGCAAAACCCGCGATCGGGCATTTTGCGATCGGCGCCATCATGCTCAAGCGCGGCTGGCTGCTGCGCTATCTGCCGCCGATCGTGACCGAGACCATTCCGGAATACGTCACACTGGCGGGCTTTGCGTGGGCGGCGCTGATGTTCGCGCTCGGCTGTGGCACCATCGCGGTGGCGCTGACCGGCGACATGAAGCTCTGGACATTCTATGTGACGGTTGTGCTGGTCGGCGCGAAGATTGCGGCCTTCGCCATCCAGTATGTTGCGTTCCGCATCCTGGTAACGAGCCGCCTGCGCGCCGCCACCTGATGGCCGCATTCACCACACCATAGGCTTGCGCAGCGAGATAGGTTATACCGCCGCCCGAGCTTGGAGCTCAGAACCATTCCGGTTTACTGGGAAATATTGGGGAGACAGCAATGGCAGTGGACGGCAACTGGAACATCGTGATGACCACGCCGATGGGCGAGCGCAAGGCGACGCTGACCCTGAAGAATTCCGGCGGCACGCTGACGGGCACCCAGGGCGCCGACGGCAATTCCGGCGAAATCTTCGACGGCACCGCGAGCGGCGACGACGTCGCCTGGAAGATCTCCATCACCAACCCGATGCCGCTGACGCTGGCCTTCACCGGCAAGGTGTCCGGCGACAGCATGTCCGGCGAAATGGGCATCGGCCCGATGGGCAGCTTCCCGTTCACGGGAACGCGGGCGTAAGGGCGCCGCTGTCGTCCCGGCCTTGAGCCGGGACCCATACGCCGCGGTCGTTGTTATTTGGCACGGTCGTCGACGACTTTCGCTCAGCAGCGACTGACGGTGGCTATGGGTCCCGGCTCGAGGCCGGGACGACAACCTACCCCAGATTCAATTCCTTGAAGAAATCATTGCCTTTGTCGTCGATGATGATGAAGGCCGGGAAATTCTCGACCTCGATGCGCCAGATCGCTTCCATGCCGAGTTCGGGATATTCCACCACCTCGACCTTCTTGATGCAGTGCTCGGCGAGGTTTGCCGCTGCCCCACCGATCGAGCCGAGATAGAAGCCGCCGTGCTTCTTGCAGGCCTCGCGCACCGTGACTGCGCGGTTGCCCTTGGCCACCATCACCATCGAGCCGCCCGCGGCCTGGAACTGGTCGACAAAAGAGTCCATCCGTCCCGCGGTGGTCGGGCCGAACGCACCGGAGGCGTAGCCATCCGGCGTCTTGGCGGGACCGGCGTAGTAGACCGGATGATTCCTAAAATAATCCGGCAGCGGCTCGCCTTTCTCCAGCCGCTCGCGCAGTTTGGCATGCGCGGAATCGCGGGCGACGATCATGGTCCCGCTCAAGGACAACCGGGTCTTGATCGGGTGTTTTGAAAGCGTCGCTAGAATATCCTTCATCGGCTGGTTGAGGTCGATCTTGACGACCTCGCCGCCGAGCGACTGTTCGACCGCGGGCAGATATTGCGCCGGATTATGCTCGAGCTCCTCGAGATAGACGCCGTCTTTGGTGATCTTGCCGAGCACCTGACGGTCCGCCGAACAGGACACGCCGAGCCCGATCGGCAAGGACGCGCCGTGGCGCGGCATCCGGATCACGCGGACGTCGTGGCAGAAATATTTGCCGCCGAACTGCGCGCCGACGCCGAGCGACTGCGTCATCTTCAGAATCTCTTGCTCCATCTCCAGATCGCGGAAGGCGTTGCCGTCCGCCGAGCCATGGGTCGGCAGCGCGTCGAGATAGCGTGCCGACGCCAGTTTTACTGTCTTCATGCAGAGTTCAGCGGACGTGCCGCCGATCACGATCGCCAGATGATAGGGCGGGCACGCCGCGGTGCCGAGGGTGAGCACCTTCTCCTTCAAAAACGCCAGCAGGCGATCTTTTGTCAGAACCGACGGCGTCGCCTGGAACAGAAAACTCTTGTTGGCCGAGCCGCCGCCCTTGGCCATGAACATGAACTTGTAGGCGTCATCGCCCTCGGCATAGATCTCGCACTGCGCGGGCATGTTGTTGGCGGTGTTCTTTTCCTCATACATCGACAGCGGCGCCACCTGCGAATAGCGCAGATTACGGCGCAGATAAGCGTCGCGCGCGCCTTCCGACAGCGCGGCCTCGTCGTCGCCATCGCTGATGACGTTACAGCCTTTCTTGCCCATGATGATCGCGGTGCCGGTGTCCTGGCACATCGGCAGCACGCCGCCGGCGGCGATGTTGGCGTTCTTCAGAAAATCGAAGGCGACGAACTTGTCGTTGTCGCTGGCCTCCTTGTCGTCGAGGATCGAGCGCAGCTGCTTCAGATGCCCGGGCCGGAGGTAATGATTGATGTCGCCGAACGCGGCCTCGGACAGTGCCCGCAGCGCCTCGCGCGACACCACCAGCATGTCCTTGCCGAGCACCTTCTCGACCCGCACGCCCTCGGTCGTGATCTTCTTGTAGGGCGTGGTATCCGCGCCAAGCGGGAACAGCGGCGTGTGCTTGTAGGGCGGGACGGGTTTTGGGTCGGGAAAGGCGGTGGGGGCGTTCATGGGGGGCTCGCAAGTTGAGGTTCCGGACGCGTCCACGGACGCCAGGCCGGCGATAGAGCCGTTCTAAGCATTTTTGGGAGAAAAGGAAGGTTCCGGATGCCTCAGCAGCAATGCTTCCTCACCCCTTCTCTTCCTGCTTTTCTGCATAGGCGTCCACCAGCGCGCGGATCATGCGCTGGTAGGGCACGCGGCGCTGGCGCGCGGCGCGTTTGAAGAACGCCACCGATCGCTGCGACAGGCTCAGCGTCACCTTCACGTTGTCCTCGCGCAGCACCAACCGGTCCGGAGATGGTAGAAAGTCCTCGACGATCCTGACCCGGCCGATCTCGCCCTTGCTGTATTTAACCGTTGGCTTTTTCATAGATCGCCTTTCCTTTCCGCCAGTAACCCGCCCCGAAAATCCTGATCTTCCGGTTTCGCCAGGTAAATCGCACCGCCATGACGGCGCCCTCGACCCGGCCAAAGCAAAAGTAACGCTGCTCCTCGCCGCCATGATCGAGGTCTTCGGCGATCACGCGCAACGGGTACAGAAACGCAAGCTGGGCGAGCTCAAACCCAATGCCATGCTTGGCCCGATTGGCCCTGTCCTTGGCAGCGTCCCATTCGAAATCGGGCATCGGCACGGAACCATCGTCTGGTATGTATAACCTACCATACTTTTGTATGGCAGAGAAGCCTCGGTCTTCCGGAGAGCCTGGCATACGCCCAGCCCGCCGGACATCCGTTGCGACCCAACATACATTATTGTAACCTAAAGTTGTTTACGCACCCAGGGAGGCAATCATGAGGACGCGGCTTTTCGTTTCGTTGGCACTGGCGTTGATGATCCTGGTCCCCTCCGGCGCCGGCGCGGTCGGTGTCGGCAAGCAATGCGGCGGCTTTCCCGGCATCCAGTGCAACCCCGGGCTGTTCTGCCAGCATCCGACCGGCGCGTGCTTCATCTTCGATATCGCCGGCACCTGCGCGCGCGTCCCACGATTCTGCCCCCAGATCTACCGCCCGGTCTGCGGCTGCAACGGCAAGACCTATCCCAACGATTGCGTGCGCCAGGCGGCCATGGTCTCCAAGGCGCATGACGGGAAATGCCTGTTCTAGGCCAGTCGATGCGATAGAAGCGCACGCTAGCTGAACTCCGGCGCCGGCATTCACCCGCGGATGCCCCGCCGTGACCGCCGAGCGCGGTCACGGCACGTATTGACGCGCTCGCGCGGACCTTGCATGAACCTTGCGTGCGCGTTTCAATGCCGCGGGGGTATTATGACAAAAACACTGCGCAACCGTTTCGTACCGGACGTTCGTTCGGCGATGTTCGCCGCCATTTTTGCCGTACTGGCCGTATTGACGATCTCTCCGGCCCGCGCCGATCCCTGCGACGATGCCGCAAAGCAACTCGCCGATCAGATCGACGGCCTCAAGGTCAACTTCAAGGCCGCCAATATCGTCTATCTGACGCACCCGGCGGCAAAAGAGCTGTCGCTCGGCTGCCGCGGCCAGGATTACTCCAACGAGCTCTACGCCAAGGGCGACCGCAAGCCGAAGCCCGCATTTTACGATCTGGTCGGCCGCGCGGCGGCGATCGTCTTCACGGTGCCGAAAGACGACACCACGACCGGCACCACGCGCTGCCTCAAGCGCATGGGCATCCTGCGCGGCGACAAGGTCAGCTTTCGCTATCGCCGGCTCAACATGGAATGCACGCGCACCAAGACCGACGCGTCGATCGCGGTCACGCGCGACAAGGACGAATAGGCCTGCAGCCAGCCACGCCGGAACGCCGAGTTCGATAAATTTGTAGTGAAATCGGAGCCTCCCGTTCACTGTTCGATGGGATCGGCGGCGATGCTGCGTGGTTGAAGCGCCGGATTCATAAATCGTTCGCTTCAACGCAGCCAAGGTCGGAGGCAACGAAAAGGATGTTTCCGATGACGATCGCAAGTATTGCCGCGCCGGTGCCGATCGCACCGCCGCAATCCAGCGCGCCCAATCCGCCCGACAAGACGCCTGACGCCAACGCCGCTGCGGCCGACGGCACGCGCCTGCCGCAGCCGACGGTGCTGGCCGCACTTCCGCCCGGACAGGGAACGCGGATCGACCAGCTGGTCTGAGCTGCAAAAGGCAATCTCCAAACGTCATACGCGGGCTCGACCCGCGTATCCATCTTTCTTCATGAGAAGTTTTTCGAAGCGGATGGATTGCCGGGAGCGCAGACAAGTTTACGCAGTCTGCGCAAGGCAGACTGCTATGCCCGGCAATGGCGGTAGTGAGTGCCGCAAGTTTGCCGAAAAAACGCGCGATCATGCTGATCCCTCAAGGAACACAAGCATGATCGCAAAGCTGCTGCTGCAGAACACGTTCGTTGTCGTCGCCATGGGCGTGCTGCTGTTTGCGACCGCGGGCACGCTGCACTGGCCGGCGGCGTGGGTGTATCTGGCGACCTCTGCGATACTCGGCCCCGCCTGCGGATTGTGGCTTGCGCGAACCGATCCGGGGCTGCTGGCCGAGCGCATGCGGCTGACAGCGCGCGACGAACAGCCCGCCGCCGACAAGAAATTCATGCTGGTATTCGTCATCGTGGCATTCCTGTGGTTCGTCGCGATGGGACTGGACCGGCGGATGCAGGCCTCCGACGTACCCGTGGCGCTGCGGGTGCTGGGGCTGGCGATGTACCTGCTCTCGACCGGCTTCATCATGTGGGTGTTCCGCGAAAACTCCTTTGCCGCCCCCGTGGTCAAGGTGCAGGCCGAGCGCCACCATCACGTGGTCTCGACCGGTCCATACGCGTTGGTGCGCCATCCCATGTACAGCGCCATCATGCTGTTTTTCGTCGGCGCGCCGCTGCTGCTGGGCTCCTGGTGGGGCGTGGCGATCGCACCCCTGTTCGCATTGCTGTTCGCCATTCGCGCCCGTATTGAGGAACGGACGCTGATCGCGGGGCTGCCGGGCTATGCTGACTACGCCGCGCGCGTGCGCTATCGTCTGGTACCGGGAATCTGGTGAGAGCGTCTGGCGAGGGGGAAACGATGCCCGACAGCAAGGTTTACACCGGCGGCTGCCATTGCGGCCAGGTGCGCTTCGAATGCACCACCGACATGGCGATGGTGACCGCCTGCAACTGCTCGATCTGCACCAAGAAGGGCCTGCATTTCACCTTCCTCCCACCGAAGAGCTTTCAGCTCCGCGCCGGTGAGGAAAATCTGCGCGAATATCTGTTCAACAAGCACGCGATCCGCCATCAGCTCTGCATCGATTGCGGCGTCGACGTGTTCGCGCGCGGCACCAAGCCCGACGGCACCGAAGTAGTGGCGCTGAACGTCAGCTGCATCGACGGCATCGAGCTTGCGAAGCTTGCGATGACGCCGATCGATGGCAGGAATCGTTAGTACCAAATCCAACGTTCGTCATTCCGGGGCGCGCGAAGCGCGAGCTATGATGTGCAATTGCACATCTGAGAATCCATAACCACGATCGTGAGTATGGATTCCGGGCCTGCGCCCAAGCGGGCGCATCCCGGAATGACGGAGCTAAATATCCAGCGCCTTGTACCTGCGAAAAATCCCGTCCTCGTTAAACGCAATCCGCCGGTCGCTCGCCAGATACGCCTTGATGTTCGGCCGCGCCACGACGCGGTCACGCAGGCCGATCAGGCCGGGTGTTTCCCGCTCGAAGGCCTTCATGCGCTTCGGAAAAGCGTAGCGCAGCCCTTCCACGATCTGGAACAATGAGAGATCGACATAGGTCAGGCGGCGGCCGGTGACGTAAGCGCCGCCATTGGCCTTTAGCAGGCGCTCGAAATAACCCAGATATTTCGGCACGCGTTCTTTCCAGAATTCCTCGGTGCGCTTCTTTGCAGCCGCGCGCTGGTCTTCGTAATACAGCGTGGGCCCGAGCGGGTGATGGGTGTCGTGAATCTCCGACACGAAATCGGTGATCGTGAGCTGCAGCTGATGCAGCCACAGCTTTCCCGGCTCCGCCTTCGGCGCCAGACCATGGCGCGCGCCGAGATAGAGCAGGATGTTGGCGGTCTGCCCGATCACGAGTTTGCCGGCCCTGAGGAACGGCGGCGCAAACGGCGGCAGGCCCTTGGCCTCCATCATCTTCATCATCGCACCCATGCCGTTGCCGCTGCGCGCGACATCGCTGTAGGCGGCACCAGCCTCTTCCAGCGCGAGCCGGACATATTCGCCGCGGCCCTGAATGCCCGGCCAGTAATAGAGCTGATAACGCATCGACGATCCCCTCGTGAATGTGAACATGACGGCTGGTCGCCAAGCTACATCCTGGGTGTCAACGCGCCAATCCACCGCCTTCCTGTGCGAATGTCAGATGCGCAACTGCGCATCATAGTTTCGATGCTTCGCATCGCCCCGGAATGACAGTCCGTCAATTCGCCGCGAAACAATACAGCAGGCCGTCGCCGCCGGTGCTCTTGAGGTCGGCCTGCGAACAGCCGCCGTCCGGCCCGCGCGAGGCATGCGAGGAGTTCCAGGATTTTGAGGCGTCGTCGTCGCGCAAGCCCAAGCGGTCGAAATGCCCGACCATGGCAGCGCCCTGCGTCGAACTCGTCCAGTTCTTGCAGGTGCGGTCGTCGCCCACCGCGAACGCGGTACCGTCGGGCTGCGATCCCGTCAGTACGTCGTGGCGGTTTGGCGTATCGCCGCGGCCGTTGATGACCTCGCCCTTCTCGGAGAGTGCGGTCTGCTTGGTGAGGTTGTTGCCGCCGGAGTGCAGCTCGGCGACATCCTTGGCGATCACGACGCCCCTGGAATTTTTCCACGGCCCCTTGCCGATGCGGTCGCGCGCGTTCACGGCAGGCGCACCGTCGGCCGCCTGGGTCGAGAGATAAGCGCGCCACGTCTTCGGGGCGCCAAAGCCCGCGGCCTGCGCCAGCGTCTGGCAGTGATTGTCGGCGCCCGCCAGGCCGCCGAGGTTGCCGCCGTTGCCGATGCCGTTGCTGGTCAGGAAGAAGCTGGTATCGGCCGACTGCGCCTGCGCCGGCTGCGCAGCGAGAGCGTACATGGCGGCGAGCGCGACGCAGGCAGCCGACAGGACCTTCGCGAAACGGTTCATCGAAATCCTCCCAAGTGTTTTTTTGGTTCGCAGGGATCAACCCGTCACGGGAGGTATTATTCCTGCTCATCGACGACGGAATGAAGAACGGAAAAACAAAAGGCGCCGCGGAATGAACCGCAGCGCCTTCAGATGTTCGCTTCAGATGTTCACTTGGGCAATAATCAGTTGGTCTGCTGGAGCGCCGAGAGTTCCCAGGTTGCGCCGCGCGGCCGCACGAAGGTCCAGACCTCGGTGATTTCGGACGGCGTTTCGCTACCCTCGACCAGACGGCCGGTGTTGCGATCCAGGGTCTTGTCGACCAGCGAGAACCGCATCGCCACGCTGGCGTAATCGGTATCGCCTTCGCGCCAGGCCTCCGCGAGATCGCCCTGCAGCAGCTTGACGTCGGAGGTCTTGTTGATGACGTTGCGGGCCTTGTTGGCCTGGATATCGTCGGTGAGATACTTGACCATCTCGGGCGTCGCCAGCGTATGCAGCTTGGCGACGTCCTCGTTCGACCACGCGGCCTGGATCTCGCCGAGCAATCGTTCGAAGGCCTCATAGTCCGCGGGCTGGATCTCGAGCGGCGCGCTGCTGCCCGACCCCAGTCCAAAGCCCATGGCCGAGCCGAAGCCGGATTGCGTACCGGGACCTACCGCAGGCCCGCCGGCATAGGCTGAAGCCGGTGTGTGACGGCGCTGCCACCACGACATCGCCATCCGCACCACGATGAAGATCAGGCCGATCTGCAGGAGCAGGCCGAAGATCGATGACAAGCCGCCGAGGCCGGAAAACATCCCGCCGCCGAACAGCATGCCGAGGAGGCCGGCGCCGAGGAAGCCCGCGGCGAGCCCGCCAAGCAGGCCTCGGCCCATTCCGCCGCGGTTGAAGAAGCCGCCGCCCGTGGTCGGCGCGCCCATGCCCGGGCTGCCGGGCTGGGTAAAGGTGCGGTTGAACGGTTGCGCCGTGCCCGGCGCCGTGGTCGTGCTCGGCGGCGCGGAAAACGTCCGCGATCCCCGGGAGCCCGAGCCAAATCCGCCGCCGACGCGGGCGTCGGCCGACGAGATCGCGATCACCAGCGGCACCGCCAGCGACAGTACGACGGCGATGGCCCGGACAATCCCGCGCGTGCGTTGCGAGAAATTCATGTCTGTTTCCTCAATCCCCGGCATGGGGAAGCGCCCTTAACATGGGCACAGTTGCCTAAAAGTGAAGCCGCAAACGGGAACCGCGGCTGCGGCCCTCGGTCGCGGGGACGTGACGATAAGGGGCTTGTCAGGGCGCAGGTGCACCCTATTGCGATCAGTCTGGCAGCTTTTCCCGGGCGCCGCGCAGCACCACAAGCGCGTTCACGCGCGTCTTCGACGCGCTATGGTGATGCGCTGCGGACCCCGGATCGTGGTGAGACGATTTGGGTCCCGGCTCTGCGTTGCACCGTCAAGACGCTGCAACGCGTCCGGGACACGGGGATGATGCCTCACGACGACGTCATGGTTTCCTTCACCTTCTCGACCAGCGCGCTCAGCGCGAACGGCTTTGCGAGGAAGGCGAACTGCTCGTTTTCCGGCAGGCTCTTTTCGAAGGCTTCTTCGGCATAGCCGGAGACGAAGATGATCTTGAGGTTGGGATTGCGCGTTCGCATCTCCCGCAGCAGCGTCGGGCCGTCCATTTCCGGCATCACCACGTCGGATACGACCAGATCGACCGCGCCTTGTTTTTCCTCCAGCGCTTCGATCGCCTCGATGCCGTTGGAGGCCTCGATCACGCTGTAGCCGCGCGAACGCAAGCCCCGCGCGTTCAGCGAGCGCAGGCCCTCCTCGTCCTCGACCAGCAGGATCGTGCCGTGCCCGGTCAAATCGGGTTTTGGCTTCGGCGGCTCGGCGCCAGCGTCCCTGGCGCCACTGATAGCTTGCGGCTCGGGTGCGGCCTCCAGCTCCTGGTGATAGCGCGGCAGGAAGATGCGGAACGAGGTGCCCTCGCCGGGCCTGGAGTCGACGTAGACAAAACCGCCGGTCTGCTTGACGATGCCGTAGACCGTCGACAGCCCAAGGCCGGTGCCCTTGCCGACCTCCTTGGTGGAGAAGAACGGCTCGAAAATCTTGTCGACGATGTCGGCGGGGATTCCGGTGCCGGTATCTGAAATGTCGATCCGCACATAATCCGCCGCCGGCATGCCCTTATAGGACAGCTGGGTCGCTTCGTCCGACGAGACATTGGCGGTCTTCACCGTCAGTTTGCCGCCGTCCGGCATCGCATCGCGGGCGTTGACCGCAAGATTGACGATCACCTGTTCGAACTGGGAGACGTCGACCTTCACCGGCCAGAGATCGCGGCCGTGCACGAGGTCGAGCTTGACCTTCTCGCCGATCAGCCGGCGCAGCAGCATGGTGAGGTCGCTGAGCGCGTCGCCGAGGTCGAGCACCTGCGGCCGCAGGGTCTGGCGGCGCGAGAACGCCAGCAGCTGCCGCACCAGCGTCGCCGCCCGCGTCGCGTTCTGCTTGATCTGCATGATGTCCTGGAACGACGGATCGGTCGGCTTGTGCGCGTTCAGCAGGAAATCGTTCGCCATCATGATGGCGGACAGCACATTGTTGAAGTCGTGCGCGATGCCGCCGGCGAGCTGGCCGACCATGTCCATCTTCTGCGACTGGTTGATCTGGTTCTCCAGCGTGCGCCGCTCGGTGGTCTCCAGCATGTAGACGATGGCGGCCTCGGCATCGCGCTCGTCTTTCTCGACGCCGGTGACGAAGAACTGCCCCCAGCGCTCCTTAGGCCCGTCGAGCATGGCCTCGACCGGCGCGATATCGCCCTGCCCTTCGGCGGCCTGATTGATCGCCGCGATCAAAAGGCTGCGGTCGCGGGCGTTCACCGCCCGGAAGATCGATTTGTTCGCCGCACCGTCCGCGCTCAGGCTTTGCGCCAGCTTGGCGAAGCGGGCATTGGCGCGCACCACCGTGCCGCCGCGATCCACGGTCGCGATCGCCATCGGGGTATGGTCGAAGAAGCGCATGAAGCGGACTTCGGCCGCGCGTTCCGGATCGGAATGCTCGTCGCGCGCGCGGTTGATCACCAGCGTGCGCGACGGGCCGGGCACGCCGTCCGCGCCGAACGCCAGCTTGTGATAGAGTCGCACCGGCATGGTCTTGCCGCCGCGCATGCGCAGGTCGATGTCGAACACTTCGGTTTTGACTTCGCCGGGCACCGCCGCGATCGAGGTCAATAGCGAGGCGCCGTCGCCGGAAACGATTTCGGTCAGCTTCAGGCCGCCCGATCCGATTTCGGCGAGGTCGTGGTCCAGCCAGTTCGCCAGCGTCGCGTTGACGTAACCGATCTCGCCGGAGGGATTGACCGAGAAGAAGCCGCAGGGTGCGTGATCGAGATACTCGATCGCGTGCTGCAGTTCCTTGAACACGTCTTCCTGACGTTCGCGGTCCCGCGTGATATCGGCGATCGACCACACCGCGTATTTCGCCTCGCGCTTGCTCTGGCCGAGCGGACGAACCCGCATCCGGAGCCAGCGGCCGTGGGCGCCGCCCTGGCCCGCGATACGTACTTCCTCCTGCTGCCGCTTGCCCTCGCGCGCGGCTTTCAACAGGCGGAACACCGCTTCCGACACGTCGGGATTGCCGATGAAGACGCGCTCGATGGGACGGACGTCCTGCGCGCTCGTGGCCCCCGTCAGCGCCAGATAGGCGGCGTTGGAATAGACCACGTGCCCCCGGGGATCGGTGACCGCCAGCCCGTCATAGGCATGATCGGCGATGTGGCCCATCACCGGGTCGTCGGCGGTACGGTCGGTGAAACGGATGATGCCGGCGGCGAACGCGAACAGATTGAACAGGCCGACCATCGCCAGCAGCGCCAGCACACCGAGGATATAGGGCTGGGCCTGGGCGCGGCCGATGGTCATCAGCGCGACCGCGACCGCCACGATCCCGGCGGCCACCAGCAGCACCAGCACGATGCTGCCGCCCCGCCGCGCCGGTTCATGGGCCAGGAACGGCTCGGGTGACGGATGGTTGTCAGTTTCGGCGGTCATTTGAAGCGACATTGCCCGTCGGCATGGAGATGGCGCGCCATCCCAACCGGCCGGCGCGTCGCTCTTGAGTGCCTGAATCGGACCCGCAAACGCAAGTCCATCAGGCAGGTATTCCGCAGATTACAGGCTTTTCAAGGCGATTTCCGTTCCGTTTCACGTCCGCCGGCCGGAAAGCCCGCGCTTCAGGCCCATGACGTAGCCGATGATTTCGGCAACCGCATGATAATGCTCGACCGGGATCTCGTCGTCGACCTCGACGGTGGCATAGAGGGCGCGGGCCAGCGGCACGTTCTCCACGATGGGAATATCGTGCTTCTTGGCGATTTCCCTGATCTTGAACGCGATATTGTCGACACCCTTGGCGACGCAGACCGGCGCCGACATGCCGCGATCGTAGGACAGCGCCACCGAATAGTGGGTCGGGTTGGTGATGATCACGGAGGCCTTGGGAACCGCAGCCATCATGCGCTTCTTCATGCGCTGCTGCCGCAATTGCCTGATCTTGCCCTTGATATGCGGGTCGCCTTCGGACTGCTTGAACTCGTCCTTCATCTCCTGCAGCGACATCTTCTGCCGCTCGTACCATTGCCGGTACTGGAAGAAATAATCGGCGATGGCGACCGCGGCCAGCATCGCCACCACGGCGCCCATCAGGTGCAGCGTCAGGCTGGTGGTGACGCTAAGAATCGCGTCCGGGTCGAACCGCAGGAACGATTCCAGGCGATGGCGCTCCGGCCACAGCACCGCCATCATGACGGCGCCGAGCGCCACCAGCTTGAAGAGGCCCTTGGCGAAATTCGCCGCCGCCTGCTTGCCGAAGATGCGCTTCAAGCCGGCGCCGGGCGACACCTTGCTGAATTTCGGCTTCAGCCCCTCCGCCGACCACACCAGCCGGTGCTGGATCATGTTGCCCGCGATCGCCGCGATCATCAGCATCAACATCGGCACGCCGACCGCCGCCAGCACGGCGTAGCCCAGCGTCTGCGCCAGCGCCAGCAGGGCGGCGCCGTCGGTGTGGATCATCCATGAATTGGCGACCAGGTTGCGCAGCGGCATCAGGATGCCGCCGCCCATCGATCCCGAGAAGGTCGACAACACGAGCGTCCCGCCCGCGATCACGAACCAGGTGTTGACCTCCTGGCTCTTGGCAACGTCGCCGCGCGCATGGGCGTCGTCGAGACGCTTTTGCGTCGGGTCTTCTGTTTTGTCGTGGGTATCGTCGGCCATCGCAGCGCTCTAGCCTCTTTGTTTGAGCATGATCTCCGCGCAAACGCGTTCCGCGTTTGTCGCGAGGGAAAACCGGTACCCATTTTTCCGGATCATGCTCTATCTCAGCGGAGTCAGCTCGTGCATGACGCCGACGAAGTAGTCGAGGTAGGTTCCCATCATCGCCGTGAGGACGAGGGCGAAGATCAGGAAGCCGACCATGATCGCGAGCGGCACGCCGACGAAATAGACCTGCATCTGCGGCATCAGCCGCGCCAGCACGCCGAGCCCGATGTTGAAGACCAGACCGAACACCAGAAACGGCGCCGCAAGCTGCATGCCGATCTTGAAGGCGGCGGCGAACGCGCGGGTGGCAAGGGCTGCGACGTCGCCGGTCGGGATCGCCTCGCCCGGCGAAAAAATCCGGTAGCTCTCGTTCAGCGCGGCGATCACCAGATGATGGCTGTCGGTGGCGAACAGCAGCGTGATGCCGAGGAGGGTGAGGAAGTTGCCGATCAGAAGCCCCTGCTGGCCCTGGGTCGGGTCAACCGAGGTGACGAAGCCGAGGCCGAGCTGCTGAGCGATCACCGACCCCGCCACCGACAGCGCCGCCAGCGTGACGCGGGCGGTGGCGCCGAGCACGACGCCGATGATGATCTCATACAGCATCAATATCAGGAGCGACGTGAGCGAGGTCATGTCGACGTGGTAGGCCGAGCGGTGCAGCGGCAGGATGATCAGCGTCAGCAATAGCGCGATCGCGAGCTTGACGCGCACCGGGATATTGGTTTCACCGAGCCCCGGCAACAGCATCACCATTGCGCCAATGCGGGCGAACACCAGGATGAAGGCGGCGGCGAGGGCCGGAAGAAGGGAGATATCGACGCGCATGACCCACGCATGATGCCATCAACCGCCTATGATTCGCGACGATATCCGCATCATGTGACTGTGCAGCGAATCCGCCATGAACGGCAGCGCCAGCAACAGCGTCACGAAGATCGCCAGGATCTTCGGCACGAAGATCAGCGTCTGCTCCTGGATCTGCGTCAGCGCCTGGAACAGCGACACCGCGACGCCGACCACAAGGCCAACCACCATCAGCGGCGACGACACTATGACAATGGTCCAGATCGCATCGCGCGCCACGTCGAGGGTTTCAGCACCGGTCATTTCAAATTCCTGTCTACTCTGGAAGCTCAGCACCCGTCATTGCGAGGAGCCCTTGCGACGAAGCAATCCATTCTTTCTTTTTGCTGCGCGATGGATTGCTTCGCTGCGCTCGCAATGACGGCGTGCATCAGATCGGCATCTTCATGATGTCTTCGTAGGACTGGATGACGCGGTCGCGCACCGAGACCAGCGTCGAGACCGCGACGTCGGTTTCCGCCACCGCCGTCACCACGTCCATGACGTTGGCCTTGCCCGAGGTCATCGCCATGGTCTGGGCGTCGGATTTCTTGCCGGCCTCGAGCACGCCGCCGACGGCGTCCTTGAGCAGCGCCGAGAAGGACGGGCCGCCCGAGGCCTGGCCGCCCTTCTCCGTGCCGCCGGATTCCATCATGCGGGCAAGGCTGGCGTAAGCGTTGGCAGCAACTGTGGGTGTAGCCATTTGCTAAAAATTCCTGTTCAGGCCTTGAGGATGTCGAGCGTGCGTTGAATCATCCGGCGCGTGGCGCTGATGATGTTGAGGTTCGCCTCGTAGGATCGCTGGGCGTCGCGCATGTCGGTCATTTCGATCAGCGGATTGACGTTGGGATATTTGACGTTGCCCGCGGCATCCGCCGCCGGATTGCTCGGCTCGTATTTGACGCGAAACGCCGACTGGTCGGTGCGGACCTTGCCGAGGGCTACGACCTTTGCGTCCAGCGTACGGTCGAGCGTGGAGGAAAAGGTCGGCACCTTGCGGCGATAGGGGTCGCCGGCGGCCGTCGGCGCGGTTGAATCCGCGTTGGCGATATTTTCCGAGATCACCCGCATCCGCCCGGCCTGCGCCCGCAGACCGGAGGTCGCAATGCCCATCGAGCGGGCGAAATCGCTGCTATCGTCAGCCATGTCCGGGTTTCTCCGCCATAATCATGATCTAGCCCTTGCCGATCGCGGTCTTCAGAAGGTGCAGGCTCTTGCTGTAGAGCGAGGTGGCCGCAGCGTAGTCCATCTGGTTGGCGGACACTTTCAGCATCTGGTCCTCGAGGTTGACGGCGTTGCCGGCGGGCCGGGTCTGGAACCCGCTCTTGCCGCCGTCCCCGTCGAAAGTCTGTCCGCCGCCGGATACCGCGATATGGCTGGTCGAGGTCCGCATCATCGCCAGCGACCCCATGCCGCCGCCGACGGTTCCACCCTTGTTGTCGAAGGTCGGCTCGACCAGATCGCGCGGCTTGAAGTTCGGCGTATCCGAGTTGGAGATGTTTTCGGACAGCACCCGCTGGCGCTCCTGGTGCCACTGCATCTTGGTGCGCAGCGCCGACAGGATCGGAAGATCGTTCATGGGCATGGGCGCCGCTCCCGTTAACCTCTGGGGCCACCTTCGAGGTAGGCAGAATTTGCCCGGTGTATGGTTAACGGTCGGTTAAAATCGCGCGCTTTGGCCGCAGACTGTGCGCGAGACCGCAAAGCGAGCGCATTTTGGCCACGAAAGCTGCGTTAACCAGCAAAAGCCAATGCTTTTCGCGCGCTCAGAAGTCGTTTTGGATCAAGCGATTCTTGGTCTATTAATTAACGGGCGGCAAGGTTTGCCGCGGGGAGTTAAGGAATAAGGCTGATCTCGGGCGTGATTCGCCGTATGTGGATCGCTTCCAATCCGCACGCGTTGAAGTATGCCATGTTGAGGACGGCCTCTGGCCGGGGACCAAAGAATGCCGCAGACACTGACATTCCTCTTCGCATTCATCGCCGTTCTGGCGCTGATCGGCGTCGCCGCATGGCTGGTTCGCCGCTTCGCCACCAACCGCCTCGGCGCCAATCCCAATCGCGGACGGATGCCGCGGCTGGCCGTGATCGACGCCGCCGCCGTCGACGGCCGCCGCCGTCTCGTGCTGGTACGGCGCGACAATGTCGAACATCTCCTGATGATCGGCGGTCCGAGCGACATCGTGGTGGAACCCAATATCGTGCGCGCGACCCCCGGGCGGGATCAGATGTCGCCGCGGCCCGCGGTAGCCGGCGCCGAGCAGCCGCCCCGGATTGCGCCGCTGCCCGATGCCGCCTGGGCCGACAGCGAAGGTTCCCGGACCGACATGTTCGACCATGCGGAACCGCAAATGCCGGAGCCGCCGCCGCGCTCGGCCCGCCCCTCCTTCGCCGACGAGGTTCGCCGCCCGGTGCCGATGCCGGAGCGCCGCAGCGATCCGATGGCCGGCTTTGCGCCGGAACCGATTGGCAGCCGCCCGGAGCCGAGGGCTGAAGCGCGCCCCGATCCGGTCCCGCCGCGGGTGACCCGCACAGAACCAATGCTGCCGCGAGCGCCGCGTCCGAGCGAACCGCCGAAAGCGCCGCCGCCGGTGCGCGCGCCGGAACGCGCCGCAGCACCTCCGCCCCCGCCGCCGCCTTCCGCGCCGCCGCCGCAATCCAGCGCCGACCAGAATCTTGCCGAGATGGCGCAGCGGTTGGAAGCAGCCCTGCGTCGGCCGGCCGGCGACACCGCGCCGCCGGTCGCGCCCGAGCCGCCGCCCGCCCGCCCGGCGCGCAGCGACGCCCCAGCCCCCGCTCCCGCTCCGCAGAAGAGCGGCTTTGAAAATCTCGAAGACGAGATGGCGTCCTTGCTGGGCCGTCCAAAGTCTCCTTCGTGAGATCGGCGAAAGTCCCGCGTAGAGTTTTATTTTTTGCCACCCTGATAGCCGCCGGATCGCTCGCCGATCCGGCGTTGGCGCAGGATATCAGCATCAATCTCGGCCAGGGCAATGGCGGCGTCACCGAGCGCGCGATCCAGCTGATCGCGCTACTCACGGTGCTGTCGATCGCGCCGTCGATCCTGATCATGATGACGTCGTTCACGCGCATCGTCGTGGTGCTGTCGCTGCTGCGCACCGCATTGGGCACCGCGACCGCGCCGCCGAACTCGGTGATCATTGCGCTCGCCATGTTCCTGACCGCGTTCGTGATGGGGCCGGTGCTGCAGAAATCCTATGACGACGGCATCAAGCCCTTGGTCGCCAACCAGATCGGCGTCGAGGAAGCGCTGCAGAAGGCTTCGGTGCCGCTGCGCGGCTTCATGCAGAAGAACGTCCGCGAGAAGGATCTAAAACTGTTCATGGATCTCTCCGGCGAACCGCCGCCGGCAACACCCGAAGAGATGTCGCTGCGGATCCTGGTGCCGGCTTTCATGATTTCCGAACTGAAGCGCGCGTTCGAGATCGGCTTCCTGCTGTTCCTGCCCTTCCTGATCATCGACCTCGTGGTCGCATCGGTCCTGATGTCGATGGGCATGATGATGCTGCCACCGGTCGTGGTGTCGCTGCCGTTCAAGCTGATCTTCTTCGTGCTGGTCGACGGCTGGTCGCTGGTGGCGGGCAGCCTGGTGCAGAGCTACGGGGGGTAGGCGCTCATTCCGGGGGCCGCGCCAAAATCGCGGAAGCCCAGTTGATGTCACCGGTTCCAATGGCCTTGATGACGGCGGAAGCGGACACCAGAGCCGCGACGATCCGGAGTATATTTCCGGCTCGACGATCTAGCATTTACGGCAAATGCTGCGCTGACGTGCGTTAATGCTTGGCATTGCCGCTACCGTCTTAAGCCACCAGAAAGGAAGGGCCGCTAAACTCCGGCCCATGAGACCGTTGCAGAAAACATTGCTGCTGTTGTTTGCGACATGCCTGGCGACGCAGGCCGGCGCCAATCTGATCAAGTATTTCCACGAACTGTCGGACGGCTCGCGCTTCGGTGGCGACTTCATTAGTTTCTGGAATGCGGCGCATCGAGTGCGGCACGGCGAGTTCACCGCCATCTATGATCCAGAAACGTGGCAAAGAATCTTGTCGACGAATACGACAGGCATCCTCTCGTGGTTCGTATATCCACCATTCACCTTATTTGGATTATGGCCGCTGGGCGACGCGACGTACAACGAAGCGGTCCTGGCCTGGTCGCTCGTTCCGCTGGCCTTCTATTTTGCGTTGATCGCTTTGTTGGCGAAACGCTCCGGCTTGGGTGCCGGCGCCAATCCTGCTTGCGAGAATCACTGGCCGCGAATGCAGGCTTACGCCGTGCTTGTCGCATTCTCCTTGCCCTTTCTCAGCGCCAATTTGTTTAGCGGACAAACGGGTACGCTCATTGCCGTGCTGTTTCTGGGGGCGGCGTATTTCTGGCCAACGCGTCCTGTTCTAACAGGAATTTGCATCGGTCTTTTGGCAATCAAACCACAAATGGGCCTGTTGATGCCCTTTGCGCTGATAGCGTCCGGTCAGTGGCGCGTCGTCGCGGCCGCAGCGACAACCGTCCTCTCTTTGATTGTTCTCTCGATGATATGGCTTGGAGCCGCCATCTGGACAGATTATTTGCGTATGAGCCAGCTGTTCGGCCATTTTATTGGCAGGGGCTACAACCAGATACAACAACTGGCACTCGGTCCCTATGTATCGCTGCAGGGAGCTGGAATGCCGGCTGCTCTCGCGGGCCTTTTGCAGGTGGTCGTGATCGTTGCGGTTCTGACCGTGATCACCCGGGGTTTTTCGCGGTGGAAGTCAAACAAGCAGGAAACGGGAAAAGAAGATGGGAGGCTTGATCTTCGATTGGCGCTCCTGGCCGCGGGGACGTTGCTTGCAACGCCGTACTCATTGTCTTACGACACGCCACTGCTGATGCTGTCCGTTATCCCGCTGCTCGCACGCAACTGGCGTGATGGGTGGGACGGGATCGAATTAGCCTCGGTAACGGCGCTACTGATCATGCCCTATGCACAGCCTGTCGCAGTTGGCAGCCATGTTCCGTTTGCCTTCCTGGCCCTGTTACTTTGGTTTGGCGTGCTGTATCGGCGTTTTCAAAAAGAAGCCCCAGCCGGCTGGCTTGCACATCCTGGGTACAAAAAGCACCCTTTTTATCCGGAAGATGGTCGCAATTTAGCCCCGAGCGCGAATAGCTGACCAAACACCATCGCCACATGATAAACGCGACGATGTCGATCGCGCGCATCCCGCAAGCCAGCGTCACATCATCCGCGATTGCCTTGACGCGCGCGCCAAACAAGCCGCCGGCATTCTGCCAGGCCTGATACAGCGCGGGATGATTCAGGATCGCCGCTACTGGGCGATCTCGTCGAGAAGCGGCTCGTGCGCCTCGGCATCCAGCTCGGTGTGCAGCGCCTTGAATGGCAAGTTCCCAGAACTCTTCCGGCCGGGCGGCGGATCGTGCGGCAGCCGATCCGGCAAACGGGCGCGCCGGTGGAGATGGGAGATCACGAACAGTGGCCGATGCTTCGATTGAATATAAGTGCGACCGACATATTCCCCGATCAGGCCGAGGACCAGAAGTTGCACGGAGGAAATTCCGACGACAAGCAGCGTCAGGCTGGTCCAACCGGGTACGGTGCCTGAGAGGATCCAGCCTGCCGCCGCCCAGAGGCCGACAAAAGTCAGGACCGTCGTCAACAACGCGCCGATGTAGGTTGCGATCCGCAGCGGAACCATGGAAAAGCTCACCAGCGCATCCGCGGCGAAGCCGATCATTTTGGTCAGCGGATATTTGGTGGTACCGGCAAATCGGGCGTTGCGATCGTATTCAAAAGCGACCTGCTTGAAACCGAGCCAGGCGACCATGCCCCGAATAAACCGATCATGTTCCGGCATCTGCACGACCTGGTCGGAGATGCGCCGGCTCATCAGCCGGAAGTCGCCGGTATCAACCGGGATATTGACGCGCGTCAGGTTGGCGAGCAGGCGGTAGAATGCCTCGGCTGACCTCTTCTTGAAGCGGCCCTCGCCGGCACGGCTTCGTCGCTGCCCATAGACCACGTCGGCGTCTTCACGCACCATCAGATCGTACATCGGGCCCAGCAATTCCGGGGGATCCTGCAGGTCGGCGTCGATAACGAGGACCAGGTCGCCGCGCACGGTGGAAAGTCCGGCCGTTAGTGCCAACTGGTGACCGTGGTTGCGCGACAGACGAACCGCGACGACATTGCGATCTTGCGCCGAAAGCTCGTTGATGATTTTCCAGGTATTGTCGGTCGAACCGTCATCGACCAGGATGAGTTCGAATTTCTGACCGAACCGCGCGCGCGCTGCTGCAGTCATCTGACGATGAAATTCGCGCAATCCCTCTTCTTCGTTGCAACACGGCACGACGATCGACAGGAACAGTCTTTTGGGGCGCTGCATACCGTCGTGAATTTCCATGACTCTGACAGCCTGCAAGATCGGGAATCGAATTCGATCGGTCGCGACATACTCGGTGAACCCCGGTTAATTATTCATCAATTTTTATGGCCAACGTAACGCATGATTCGCTAACCTTTGCGGGGCTCAATTGTCCCACCGGGCCTGCGGGAGACGGATATGTAATTAAATATTGGGGCCTATTGTAACTGTTCGAGCCCCCGACGACGAACCGCCGACCCGGCTTCGCAGAAATTCGAACGATTCAGCGCGTGAAACGGGCAACCCGATAGCAACATGGACCAGGCCGAATTCGACCGCTTCGCCGACGAATACCACGACCAGCATCGTGAGAACGTGGCTGTCACCGGGGAGGGCCCGGAATATTTCGCGGAATACAAGATCAGGAAGCTGCGGCAGATCGTCGATCGCAGCGGTATCGGCGTGTCCCGAATCTGCGACTTCGGTTCCGGAATCGGCAACTCGATTCCATTTTTTCGGACGCATTTTCCTCAGGCTTCGTTGACGTCATGCGATGTGTCCGAGCGCAGCCTTGCGCTCAGCAAACAGCGTTATCCGGATTCCACCAACTATCTTCTGATCGAAAATGACCGTATCCCCGCCGAAGCGGACGCTTTCGACCTGGTATTTTCGGCATGCGTGTTTCACCACATCCCCCATGACGAGCACGCCATGTGGCTGCGCGAACTTTACCGGATTACGAAACCGGGCGGATTGATCGCCATCTTCGAGCATAATCCGTTGAACCCCCTTACCGTCCATGCGGTAAACACCTGCCCTTTCGACGTGAATGCGAAACTTGTTCTTGCCCGCAATTTGGCGCAACGATTGGCTGAGGCTGGTTGGGCGTCCCCTCGGATTCGATACAATCTGTTTTTTCCGCGTGCGCTTGCCCTGCTCCGTCCCATCGAGGACAAACTCGGCTGGCTGCCGCTTGGGGCGCAATACGTTGCGCTCGCGCGCAAATTCTAACGAAGCGGTTTGGAGCCGACCCGCCATGCACCGGGCGGTTATCTGATGTTCTACTGGTGGACCAAATCCCTTCGACTCGCTTGGAGCGCGCCGATCTGCATCTGCTCGAATATCAAGGCTGAGCCGAACAAATCGGCCTGCCTCCGCAAATGCATTGGCCACCGACCGGATTTTACTTGTACCCCGACAATTCCACCACCTTGCGCCAGCGCTCGGTTTCCACGACGAGCATGGCGCCAAACTGGCCGGCGTTGCCTGCAATGGGAATGGCGCCGAGTTCGCCGAGCCGCGCCTTGATGACGGGGTCGGCCAGCGCCGCATTGATTTCCTTGTTGAGCAGTTCGACGATTTGCGGCGGCGTATCGTGGGGCGCGCCGACGCCGTAGAACGACGCGGTCTCATATCCCGGCAGGGTATCGCTGATCGGCGCCACGTCGGGCATGGTTTCCGACCGTTCCCGCGTCGTCACGCCGAGCGCCCGGATCTTTCCCGACCGGACCAGCTCGAACGAGGACGTGACGTTGTCGAACATGCCCTGGATCTGGCCGGACATCAGGTCGGTCAGGCCCGGTGCCGATCCGCGGTAGGGCACGTGGATGAAGTCGACGCCCGCCATCGCCTTGAACAGTTCGCCGGACAGATGCAGCGACGTGCCGATGCCGGAAGACGCGACGCTGAGCTTGCCCGGATTGGCTTTGGCGTAGGCGATGAAATCCGCAACGCTGTGCACCGGAAGATCGTTGCTGACCACGAGCACCAGCGGAATGCGGGCGACGCCGGCGACCGGCGCGATGCCCTTGGCGAAATCATAGGGCAGCGACGGATCGAACGATGCGTTGATGGCGTTGGCCGTGCTGGTCAGCAACAGGGTATAACCGTCCGGCGACGAAGTGATGACGGCCTGGGTGCCGATATTGCTGCCGGCGCCGGGCTTGTTCTCGACCACGAAGGGCTGGCCCAGCCGTTCGGTCAGATGCTGGCAGATCAGCCGCGAAAGCACGTCGGTCGCGCCACCCGCCGCGTACGGGACAACCCATTTTACCTGACGGGTCGGGTAGACCAGATCGGCGCGCGCGGCCCTCGCGGCATTGACGCCGAGCAGCGATATGCCGGCGCACGCTGCGGAATGAAGGAACGCTCTCTTGCTGATCATCATCGCGGCCTTTCGTCGTTTTAACCGAGGCCGATATCGCAGGAATCCGGCGGCGCCGCACGGCATTCCCGCCATCGTGGTAAAATTCGCGCGCAGCTGACGCTGCGAAGCATCGATACGTATTCGATTGCCGATCAATTAATCAAAACCCTGCCCATCCCATTTGCACGGGAAAGGAGTTTTAACTCTGCTGATTAACACCTCGGCGGACGGACCCCCGTATAGATGGCGCGGAAAGCCAACGCATTTTGGGCCATGAACACCGGCGTCATCGATCACGCGACAAAACCCGCGCAGCTTCGCGGCAGGCCGTCGGCCGCCAAAAAGCTGGCTGAAGGCGATCGAGCTCACCTCGCATATCGATGCCGATCCGCATCGCCTGTTTGCCGACATCGTCGAGGATTGGTCGGAGAAACAACCGGACCGCCCCGCGCTGATATCGGATGCGATGACGTTGAATTACCGGGACCTGGCGGCCCGGATCAACCGCTATGCGCGCTGGGCATTGTCGGCAGGCATCGAGGCCGGCGATACCGTCAGCCTGTTCATGCCGGGTGGCCCCGACTACATCGCGGCGTGGCTCGGGATCACCAAAGTCGGCGGCGTCGCCGCGCTGATCAACACCAGACTGATCGGGCAGTCGCTGGCGCACGGCCTCAATGTCGCGAATGCCGATCAAATCATCCTCGCCAAAAATCTTGCCGGCGTATTTGAAACCGCCGTCCCGCATCTGAAGCGCGCGCCGAAAATCTGGCGCCACGGTGATGTCGCCGACGAAGCGAGCATCGATGCCGCGCTCGCGAACATGGATGGCGCGGCATTGTCATCCGCCGAACGCCGCGGCATCACCATCAACAATCGTGCGCTGCTGATCTATACCTCGGGCACCACCGGCCTGCCCAAGGCCGCCAGCATCAGTCACCGGCGCATCCTCAACTGGGGCGGCTGGTTTGCCGGACTGACCAACGCTGCGCCCGACGACCGCCTGTACGACTGCCTGCCGGTCTGCCACAGCGTCGGCGGCATCGTCGCGCCCTGCAGCATGCTGGCCGCAGGCGCCTCGGTGGTGCTCGCCGAAAAATTCTCGATCGAGCGTTTCTGGCACGACATCGTCCGCCATGATTGCACGCTGTTTCAATATATCGGGGAGCTCTGCCGCTATCTGTTGAAGGCGCCGCCATCCGAACTCGAACGCAGGCACCGGCTGCGGCTGGCCTGCGGCAACGGATTGCGCGGCGACATCTGGGAAGCCTTTCAGGCCCGGTTCGCGATTCCGCGGGTCCTCGAATTCTACGCGGCGACCGAAGGCAATTTCTCGCTGTACAATGTCGAGGGCAAACCCGGCGCGATCGGCCGGATCCCGGCGTTCCTCGCCCATCGGTTTCCGGCGGCGATCATCCGTGTCGACGCCGAGCTTGGCACACCCGTTCGCGGCGCGGACGGCCTGTGCATCCCCTGCGCGCGCGGCGAAGCCGGTGAAGCGATGGGACGGATCGGAACCGCCGACGAGGCCGGCGGCCGCTTTGAGGGCTATACCGACGCCGCTGAAACCGAAAGGAAGATCCTGCGCAATGTGCTGACGCCCGGCGATGCCTGGTTTCGCACCGGCGACCTGATGACGCGCGACGACAGCGGCTATTTCCGCTTCGTCGACCGGATCGGCGATACGCTTCGCTGGAAAGGCGAAAATGTCGCGACCTCCGAAGTCAACGAAGCCGTTGTGCAATGTCCCGGCGTCGTCGACGCCGCGACCTATGGCGTGAGGCTTCCGGGCACCGATGGCCGCGCCGGCATGGTTGCGATCGTGACCGGCGACGGTTTCGACCTCGGGGAATTGCGACATCACCTGTCGCGCCGGCTGCCGGCTTACGCCTGCCCCGTCCTGGTGCGCATCTGCGCGACATTGGACAGTACCGAAACCTTCAAGCAGAAAAAGCACGAACTGGTTCGCGAGGCGTTCGATCCCGCGCGCGTGAAAGACCCGCTGTTTTTCCTCGATGTAAGCTCGGGCTTCTATCGTCCGATCGATGCCGAGGCATATGCGCAGCTCATGGACGGCGCGCTGCGGCTATAGCCGGTCACATACCGAAGATCGCCAGTTCGGTGTCGGCGAGATCGCCGAGCGCGGCGCGATGCGGCCCCTTGAAATATTTGCGGCCCTGCGGCTCGCGATAGACCCCGGTCAACCCGGCCACCGGCCCGTTCGCATCGACGATGACCACCGGCTTGCCGTGCCACAGCAGATGGCGGCCGATCACGGCCGCGCAACGAACGTAATCCGCGACGCTGTTGCAATAACCGAGCAGCATCGCCGGCACCGGAATGATCCCACGGCGCTTGCGCAGCGGGAAGAAGATAAACGGCAATGCAGCTTCGTTCGTATGGCAGACCAGACTGAGGCAGCCATATTCGGCGTGACGCCGCAGCATCTCCAGGTCCGCGTCCGCCAGGCCCTCGATCGCTTTCGTATCCGCGCCGACCGCCTCGATCCGCATGCCGCGTCCGCCGTCCGACAGCACAGGCACGGAAAAATACCGGCCGCGGCAATAGGCTTGGTATCCCTGCGCTTCGAGGATCGGCCAGGTGTGGGTGGCCGGCGTGACGTTGAGATAGGTGACGTCCTTGCGCTTCTGCGCCATCGAGGCAAACAGCGCCGCGTAGTTCCGGAACGCCGGATCGACATACCAGCTCGACACGTTGCAGCGTGTCACGGTCTGGCCGTCGAGGATCCGGCTCGAATAGATCAGCAGCAGGCAGCCGACCGGCACGCCCTCATTTTCGAGCAGATAGCCGTAGCGCGGCACGTCTGGCGGCAAGGGTCTGGTGGCCTGGCGGTGCAGGCCGTGCATCCAGTACTCACGCGGCCGGTACACGAACCCGCGGGTCAGGAGGTCGCCGACCGCCTCGAGATCGGCGTCCGATATCTCGCGAATCCGGGGCTTTGCGGCGAGGATCATGTTTACCAATGAACCCAAAAGATCAGCGAAAGGCGGCGCTATTTCGCTTTTGCATTCTATGATGTCCTCTCACACTTCAATGGGAAGGCAAAAGAATCCATGTCGGTAAGGTTAAGGATCATTGCAGCGATGCAGCAGATCGCCGTCGAGCAGCAGGTCAAGCTGCCGCCGCTGCATGACGAGTTGTCGCTTCATGAAACCGGATTCGATTCGCTCGGCTTCGCCATCCTGGTCGCGCGTCTCGAAGACGATCTCGGCGTCGACCCCTTCACGCTCGCGGATGATGCCGCGTTCCCGCTCACGATCGGCGACTTCGTCAGGGCGTATGAAAATGTCCCCGCGTGAGATTTTTGCTCTCCGCAATTATCTCGGCCCGGAGCTGACGGGCCGGACGATTTCGGATGCGCGACAGATCGTATCGCTCTCCGACATTCTCGAACGGACCTGCCTCGGCAACCGTCTTCGCGAACTCGCCGGCCGCGCCGTGCTGCTGGCGGTGACCGATCAACTGATTTCCGGGCTTGTCATGACGGAGCTCGATGGCGTCGCCTGGCGCATGCTGCTGTGCCCGCCCGATGTCAGCGCCGATCACTTCCAGTGGCTGGTGCAGGACGCCGGGGTCGATGCCGTCGTGACCGACCGGCCAGCCGAGCGGAACACCGCCGGGGTTGAGCTGGTCGTTACCGCCCGATCGCCCGCAGCTGCGGCGAGCCGCGCACGAACCGAGCGCGCGACCGAGTGGCTGATGCTGACGTCGGGCACCTCGGGCGTACCGAAGATCGTCCGTCACACCCTGGAAGGCCTGACCGGCGCGATCATCGCCGACGGCCCTGCCCGCGGCGGCCCGGCCGTCTGGGCGACCTTCTATGACATCCGCCGCTATGGCGGCCTCCAGATATTCCTGCGCGCCATCATCGGCGGCGGCTCGATGGTGCTGTCGCAGCCGGAAGAGCTGATCGCCGATCATGTCGCGCGCCTGAACAAGATGGGCGTCACCCACATCTCGGGCACGCCGTCACACTGGCGCAAGCTTCTGATGAGCGGATCGGCCTCCGGGTTTTCTCCGTCCTATGTTCGGCTGTCCGGCGAGATCGCCGATCAGGCCGTGCTCGACGGTTTGAGCAAGGCATATCCAAAGGCCTCGATCGGCCACGCCTATGCCTCGACCGAGGCCGGCGTCGGCTTTGCGGTCAATGACGGCCGCGAAGGTTTTCCAGCCCATATGGTCGGAGACAGAAACGGCGGCGTCGAGATGAAAGTCGAGGACGGATCGCTGCGGATCCGCTCGACGCGCACCGCGCACGCCTATGTCGGCCGGCACGCCGCCGCACTCACCGACGGCGACGGCTTCGTCGATACCGGCGACATGGTCGAGTTGCGCGGCGACCGGTATCATTTCGTCGGCCGCCGCGGCGGCATCATCAATATTGGCGGGCTGAAAGTGCATCCCGAAGAGATCGAAGCGGTCATCAACCGGCACGCGGAAGTGCGGATGTCGCGCGCCAAATCTCGCCGCAGTCCGATCACCGGCGCGATCGTGGTGGCCGATGTCATTCTGGCCGATGGCTGCGGCCCGGACCGCAGCGAGGAGATCCGCGCCAACATTCTGGCCGATTGCCGGGCGCAGCTCGCCGCCCACAAGGTGCCCGCCGTGATCCGCTTTGTCGCATCGCTCGACGTCACGGCGGCCGGAAAGCTGGCGCGAAACGATGCGTAACGTCCTGGTGACCGGAGGCAGCCGCGGCATCGGGCTTGCAATCGTACAACGGCTTGCCGCCGCCGGCTACAATGTCATCGCGGTGGCGCGGCGCCCGAGCGAGGAACTGAGCGACGCCATCCGCGATGCCGCCACCGGCACCGGCGCCATTCACTTCAGGGCATTCGACCTCAGCGAAACCGGCGCCATCCCCGCCTTTGTCAAAGGCCTGCGCGACGAATTCGGCGCGATCTACGGCCTCGTCAACAATGCCGGCATCGGCACCGAGGGACTGCTGGCCACCATGCACAACAGCGAGATCGAGGCCCTGGTCGGCCTCAACATTCTCTCGCCGATCATTCTCACGAAATATGTCGTGCGCCAGATGATGGCCGACGGCGCCGGCCGCATCGTCAACATGTCCTCGATCATCGCGACGACGGGTTACAACGGCCTGTCGGTCTACGGCGCCACCAAGGCGGCGGCGACCGGCTTTACCCGCTCGCTCGCGCGCGAGGTAGGCAAGCTCGGGATCACCGTGAACGCAATCGCGCCGGGCTTCATCGATACCGAACTGACAAAGGATCTTGCCGAGGATCAGCGCAAGCGTATCGCCGGCCGCAGCGCGTTGCGCCGCCTCGCCGCCCCGGACGATGTGGCCCGGATGGTGGAATATCTGCTCGGCGACGGCGGCAGCAACATCACCGGCACCGTGATGACGATCGACGCCGGCAATACGGCTTGATGCCGCCGTTGACGCGTTCCGGCGACGGAACCCGATCGCTCAGACCGGCTGTTCGCGCGCGTTATGGCTCATTCCGCGGGCGAGAACGCGGACCTGCCGCACCGGCCGGTTGAACAGGGTTTGCGCGATCCACGCGACTTTCTTCGAATAGTGCAGGTCGATCACCGCGGCACAATGTTCCGACGGCGACCAGGCCCGCAGTTCGTCGTCGACAACCTCCACGATCTCGAATCCAAGGAACACCTGGTCGTATACATGTTCCCCGAAAAACCGGTTGAGCTTCGCTTCAAACGCGAATTGGTCGATTTTCGTGGGACGGAAAGACGTCATGCGAGAACCCGGTAATGCAGCCCTATCCATAGGTAACCCCACAGGCAAAAAGGTTCTGGCATTGGGCCATGCAGGCGCCGCGTGGAATAACAGGCGGGCGCCGGCGTTAAACGCGGGTTTCGGCGGCCTTGCCGGGCTGGGCCGGTTCCCCGGGATCCAACCCACCGGCGGTGTCAGCGGTCGAAAAACAGCATCCTTGGAGTGCGTTCGCGGAGCGCTGCAGCCTATACCTGCCAATGTTCGACCTTGCCGACCAAGACAGCCAACCGGCGACCTCGGTGGCTGGCGCGGCCCGGATAGGTTATCAGGATCATATTGCAACCGAGAGACCGAAATGCTGCCGTCGCAACGCGAGCTGTTCGAGATACCGCGCCACATCTGCTACCTGAATTCGGCCTCCTACAGCCCGTTGCCGCGGCGAACGCTGGAAGCCGGCCGCGCCGCGGTCGGCCGCAAAGGGACGCCCTGGACACTCGACGCCGGCTTCGCCAATAGGCAGCATGAGCGCGCGCGGGCCGCCGCGGCGCGGCTGATCAATGCCGATCCCGCCGACATAGCCCTGATCCCCTCGATCAGTTACGGGGTGGCGACGGCCGCGAAGCTCGTGACCATCGCCCGCGGCACGCGAATCATCGTTCTGGAAAACGATCATTCCTCGCCGGTGCTGGAATGGCAGGCCCGGGCCGACGCGCAGGGTTTTGCCATCGAGACGATCCGCCAGCCCGGCGATGGCGACTGGACCTCGGCGGTGCTCGCGGCGATCGAACGCTCCGGTGCGCCGCCGGTCGGCTTGGCATCGATCTCATCAGTGCACTGGTCGGACGGCGGGCTGATCGATCTCGAAAAAGTGGCTGCGGCGCTGCGGCGGCAAGGCGCCCTCTTTCTGGTCGACGCAACGCAAAGTGCCGGCGTACTTCCGATGGAGGTAGGGCATCTCGACCCGGATTTTGTGCTGTTCCCGACCTACAAATGGCTGCTCGGCCCCTACGGCAGAGCGTTTGCCTACATTGCCAGGCGCCATCAAAACGGCATTCCGCTCGAGCAGACGGCGGCCGGCCGCCGTAACGTGCGCGCCGAGAACGACGTCTATTTCTCGGACCTCGGCTATGTCGGCGATGCGCGGCGCTTCGATATGGGCGAGCGCGACCATTTCATCTCAATGGAGATGGCGTCGATCGGCATGGAAATGATGGCCGAATGGGGTGCGACTACCGTCGCGCAACGCCTCGCCATGTTGACGGACCGGATCGCGGACGGCGTGCACGGTCTCGGCGTCAGCGTGCCGGCGCGTAATGTCAGGGCGCCGCATGTCCTGAGCCTTGGTTTCAAGGACGGGATGCCGGCGAAACTGATCGAGGGACTTGCAGCCGACGGCATCCACGTCGCGGCGCGGCTTGGCCGCATGCGCGTCGCGCCGCACGTTTACAACGACGAAGCCGACGCCGACCGCTTCGTTGCGGCGCTGGCCAGGCGGCTGCGGGGCTGATATCGCCCCCTCAACGTTGGCGGCGTCACGCCCGGCGCGCGTTGGCCATCTCGGCCGCAAGCAACACCGCCGCGCGGGTGGCTCCGATCGAGGCGGAGCCCTGGCCGGCGATATCATAGGCGGTGCCGTGCGCCGGCGTGCAGATCGGAAACGGAAAACCGCCCAGCAGCGTTACGCCGCGATCGAACCCCATCAGCTTCATCGCGATCTGGCCCTGGTCGTGATACATGGTCAACACCGCGTCGAAGGCGCCATTTTTCACACGCAGGAACACGGTATCGGCCGGAAACGGTCCTTCCGCGGCGATCCCCTCTTCCCTGCCGGCCATCACGGCGGGAGCGATGATGTCGATTTCCTCGCGGCCGAAATTGCCGCCGTCTCCGGCATGCGGGTTGAGCCCGGCGACCGCGATGCGGGGCTTGCTGAAACCGGCCCGGCGCATGCAGGCATCGGTCAGTTTCAGCGCCCGGCTGATCCGCTCAAAACTCAATTGCGACGACACGTCCTTGAGCGCGATATGCGAGGTGACGCGCGCATTCCAGATCTTGTCGAGCACGTTGAACTCGCTGGCCGGCGTTCGCAGTCCGACCACTTCGGAAGAGAACGCGATTTCGTCGTCATAACCGGAACGCGCCAGCCGCATCGCCTTCTTGTTGAAGGCCGTGAAGCACACGGCGTCGGCGTGGCCGTCGCGCGCCAGCGTCAGGGCATGCCGGTAATTCGCCAGCGCAAACGCGCCGCCCGCTTCGCAGGCGACGCCGCGTTCGACCGTGGCCGGGTCGAGATTGGCAAGATCCATGAACACCGCGCTGGCGTTGATCGACCGCGGGTCGGCATCCGGCATGGCATTGCCGAGATCGGGCTTTGTGCCCGCGACACGCGCCCCCTCGTCGAAGACGCGGCGATCGCCGATCACGATGACGCGCGCGCTGGCGCGGACCTCGTCGAGGGCTGTGAGCTTCGCGGTCAGCTCGGGGCTGATGCCGGCGGGATCTCCCATCGCGAGCGCGATAACCGGGCGGCGGCTGCCATCTGCGTTCATATGATCCGTATCTCCTCGGGCTTGGCTCGGTCGGGCACGGTTCCGCGCAGCATGCGCACGACCTGCAAAACGAGCGGAAGCAGCAGCAGCGCCACGCCGCCGACGACAAGGCTGGTCACCAGCCGGTTGGCGAAGAAAATCCCGAGCGAACCCTTTGACATCAACATCGATTGCCGGAAGGCATCTTCGGCCTTGTCGCCGATCACGATCGCCAGCACCAGCGGCGCCAACGGATAGGACAGCTTTTTGAAGAGGTAGCCGACCACGCCAAACCCGAGCATCAAGAGCACGTCGAGATAGGAGTTCGAGACCGAATAGGCGCCGACCGCGCAGATGATCACAATCAGCGGCGCGATGATGACGAAGGGAATCCGCATCAGGGCGGCGAAAACGGGAACGGTGAGCAGCACCAGCACGACGGCGACGATATTGCCGACATACATCGAGGCGATCAGGCCCCACACAAAATCCTTCTGATCGATGAACAGCATTGGCCCGGGATTGAGGCCCCAGATCATCAGGCCGCCCATCATGACGGCGGCGGTCGCCGAGCCGGGAATGCCGAGCGACAGCATCGGCAGCAACGCGCTGGTTCCGGCGGCGTGATCGGCGGTCTCCGGTGCGATGATGCCCTCGACTTCGCCGGTGCCGAAGTGTTTGCCGCGGCTCGAGAACCGCTTGGCGATGCCGTAGCTCATGAACGACGCCGCCGTCGGGCCACCCGGCGTGATCCCCATCCAGCAGCCGATCGCGGCGCTGCGCAGCAACGCGACGCCATGCCACGGCAGACGGCCCAGCGCACGGAATACTTCCCGCCACTCGATCTTCGACGACACCGCGCGGGCGTGAAATTCCTCCTCGACGGCGATCAGCAGTTCGCCGATACCGAACAGGCCCATCACGGCGACGACGAAGTTCACGCCTTTCACCAGTTCATCGATGCCCATGGTGAGCCGCACGCTGCCGGACACGGTATCGATGCCGATCGCGGCGATGGCGAAGCCGATCGCCAGCGCAACGATGGTCTTGGCCGGCGGCGCGCCGCCCATGCCGACGAAGCTGGCGAAAGCCAGGAAGTAGACCGCGAAATATTCCGCCGGTCCGAACGCCAGCGCAACCTTCGCTACCCAGGAGGCAAGAAAGGTAATCAGGATCACGCCGACCAGCGCGCCGAACGCCGCCGATCCGAACGCGGTGGCGAGGGCGGTCGTCGGTCGGCCGTCGCGCGCCATCGGATAACCGTCGAAGGTGGTCGCGACCGATGACGGCTCGCCGGGAATATTGAACAGGATCGACGTCACCGAGCCGCCGAACAGCGCGCCCCAATACATGCTGGACAGCAGGATGATCGCCGAGACCGGCTGCATGCCGAAGGTCAGCGGCAGCAACAGCGATACGCCGTTCGGCGCACCGAGGCCCGGCAGCACGCCGACCAGAATTCCGAGCAGCACGCCGATCACCATCAGCGCCAGATGCGGCAGCGTGATCGCGATGGTGAAGCCGTGCAGCAGCAGATCGATGTTTTCCATCGCCGCCCCCGTCAGAAGCCAAGCGCGGCGGCGAGCGCGCCGTGCGGCAGCGTCACCAGGAACAGGCGCTCGAACACGACGTAGAGCGCGACCGGCGTTATGGCGGCGATGACGAGCGAGCGGAGCAGCGACTGATGCTTCGGCAGCGCCAGTACGGCGAACATATAGCCCGCGGAAGCCAGATAGATGCCGATCGCCGGAATGACGCCGATAAAGATCGCGGCCGGAATGAACAACGCCGCCAGGCGACGCAGATCGGAGCGCGAGACCACCACGGCGGCCCCCGTCAGCGCGCCGCGTCCGAGATTGTAAAGGCTGCCGAGAACGATGATGACCCCGGCCAGGAACGGAAACGTGCCGGAATCGACCCCCGCCGTGGACCAGCCGATGCCGTTGTCGATGCTCGAGACGGCGACCGCGAGACCGAAGCTCCCGGTCAGCGCCGCCGTCGAAACCTCGAGCACCCGTCGCGATATCATTGGTACCTCCCGCCGCGCATCAGGCCGCGGCCCGATGCTTCACCGCAGCGCCCCGCTTCGTTCACTTGACGAGCCAGCCCTGCTCGGCCGCCACCTGCTTCAGATGCTCGAGGTCCTCCTTGATGAATTTGTCGAACGCATCGCCGCTGAGGAATGTGTCGACCTGCGAGGATTTCTCGATGTAGTCCTTCCACTCCGGCGTCGCCTGAACCTTCTTCATGAGATCCTGATAGAACGCGGTCTGATCGGCGCTGACCTTGCCCGGCAGCCATACCGTGCGCGGCTGCTCGTACTGGGAGATGGCGAGGCCTTGCTCGACGCAGGTTGGAATGTCGCTCCAGCCTTCGGTCGCGGTGATCTTCGGCCCCTGCGGCAACCGCTTCGGGCTGAAGGCGCAGAGCGGGCGCTGCGTGCCGCCGCGCCACTGTCCAAGGCTTTCGCTCGGATTATTGACGTGGGAGTCGATGTGGCCGCCGGCCAGTTGCACCGCGGCCTCGGCGCCGCTCTTGAAGGGAATGTAGGTGAACTTCACGTGCGCGGCCTTCTCGATCAGGCGGGTGAGCACTTCGTCGGTATCCTTTGACTGCGCGCCGCCCATCTTGAAATCGCCCGTGGCCGCCGCCTTGAGAAAGTCCGTGGCAGTCTTGTAGGGCGCATCCTGTTTCACCCAGAGCAGGAACTCGTCCTGCGCCATCGCCGCGATCGGCGTGAGATCGGTGTAGTTGAACGCAACCTTGGACACCAACGGCTGCTGCCAGGCGTTCGAGGTGCCGAAGATCACCTTGTAGGGATCGCCGGCCGAGGCCTTGCCATAGACGTAACCTTCGGCGCCGCTGCCGCCGGCCTTGTTGACGACCACCACCGGCTGATCGGTCAGTTTGTATTTGGTGACGATGTTCTGCACGGCGCGGGCAAGATTGTCGGTGCCGCCGCCCGGCCCCGCCGTCGCCACGAACTCAATCGGTTTCTGCGGTTGCCAGGCTGCGCAAGCAGGCGCCGCGCCGGCGAGCAGGATCGCGGCCGTGGACAACAGAAGTCTTGACGTGATGTTCATGTTTCCCCCGTCTCGTTGTTTTTTTAAGAAGAGTATGTTGGACTGTCGATCAGGCGACCTGCTGGCCGGCCTTGCGGCTGACGGAAGCGGCAACGACCGCTCCTTCCCTTTCTAGCGCTTCGATTTGCTTTTCGTCGAAACCGTATTCGCGCAAGACTTCGCGCGTATGCTCGCCATAGACCGGCGCGCCCGAGCGCACCTTGCCCGGCGTCGCCGAGAACTTGACCGGGAGGCCGATGGTCTTGACCGGTCCGATCGTCGAATGCTCGACCTCAACCACCATCTCGCGCGCCAGCGTCTGCGGATCCTCGAGCGCCTGCAGCATGTCGTGAACGGGACCGCAGGGCACGCCTTTCTCCTCGAGCGCGGCCAGCCAATGCGCCCTGGTGCGGGTCCGGAAATGCCGGCTCAACACCGCTTCGAGTTCGGCAAGATGCGCCATGCGGTCGGAGCCGTTCACAAAGCGCGGATCGGATGCCAGTTCCGGCGCGCCGAGCGCCTCCAGCATCAATAGCCAGTGCTTCCTGTTGGCGCCGCCGACCACGAGCCAGCCGTCCGACGCCTCGAAAGCCTGGTAAGGCGCGTTCAATGGATGCGCCGAGCCCATGGCGCGCGGCGCTACATTGGTCGCGAGCGCAATCGTCGACTGCCAATAGGTCTGAACCAGCGCCGCCTCGTAGAGCGAGGTCTCGACCCATTGGCCTTCGCCGGTCTTCAGCCGATGCGCGTAAGCGGCGAGGATGCCCATGCTCGCCAAAAGCCCGGCGGTGATATCCGACAAGGGCGGCCCGCATTTCACCGGCGGCCCGTCCGGACGTTCGCCGGTGAAGCTCATGATGCCGCTCATCGCTTGCGCGACCAGATCGAAACCGCGGCGATCCTTGTAGGGACCGGTGCGGCCGAAACCCGACAGCGAACAATAGATCAGCGCCGGAAAATCCTTGTGCAGCTCCTCGTAGCCGAAGCCGAGCCGCTCCATCGCCCCCGGCGCGAAATTCTCCACCAGGACGTCCGCGTCGGCGATCAACCGCCGCAGTACGGCCTTGCCGCCCGCCGTCTTCAAATCGAGCACGATGCCGCGCTTGTTGCGGTTCATCATCAAGAAGGATGCGGCCTCGTCGCCGATCTTCGGCGGGATCGAATGCCTGGTATCGTCGCCGTTCGGCGATTTTTCGATCTTGATGACGTCGGCGCCCATATCGGCCAGCATCAGGGTGCAGGTCGGGCCGGCCATCACATGGGTGAGATCGACCACCTTGAGGCCGGCAAGCGGCCCCGTAGCGCCCGCACGGGAACGGCTGTTGTCGTTGCGGGTCGGCATGTGCCCTCCTACTCGCCGCGCCATTGCGGCGCGCGCTTGGTGAGAAACGCATCGAGGCCTTCGCGGAAGTCCCGGCTCATGTAGCACATCAGGATCAGGTCCTCGCCTTCGTCCTGCGTAAGCCGTTTTTGCAATCGCGCCACCGCGTGCTTGGTTGCGCTGAGAGTCAGCGGCGCGTGGCTTGCGACAAGCCGGGCGACTTCATCGGCACGCTTGTCGAGCGCCGCCAGATCGTCGACGACTTCGGTGAGAAGGCCGACCGAGGCCGCCTCCTCCGCCCCGACGAGCCGCGCCGTGAAAATCAGATCTTTCACCCGCGCCGGACCGATCAGCGCCGTGAGACGGCTGATACTCGACATCGACAGGCAGTTGCCGAGCGTCCGCGCGATGGGAAATCCGATCCGGGTGTTCGCGGTGCCGACGCGCAGGTCGCAGGTGGCCGCGATGGCTGCACCGCCGCCGGTGCAGGCGCCGGTGATCGCAGCGATGGTCGGCACCCGGCATTGTTCGAGGGTCGTGAGCACGCGATCGATGCGACGCTCATACGCGATCCCGTCCTGCGGCGTCTCGAACGCGCGGAACTGGTTGATGTCGGTGCCGGCGGCGAAGGCTTTATCGCCGGCGCCCCGCAGCACGAGGACCTTGATGGCGCGGTCCGTGTTGGCCCGATCGCAGATCTCGGCGAGGCGTTCATACATTTCGAAGGTGAAAGCGTTCCTGGCCTGCGGGCGATTGAAAACGATCCGGCCGATGCCGTCGTCGAGCGTGAAGAGGAGATCCTCCTGCTCGGCCAGTTGCTGGTTCATTCCCAAGGCTCCCTTTTCTAGTTTTTACAATTTTGAATGCAAAATTCGGGTTTATCAAGCTAGAACTTTCGGATTACTGATGTTATTGACTATTTTGAATTCAAAAAAGAGGATCGACGGAACAATGCTGCATGAGGAGGTCGTGGGCCGGATCCGCGCGATGCTGCTCGAAGGCGAAATTCCGCCGGGGGCGCGGATTCCGGAACGCGACCTCTGCGAGAAGCTGCAAATTTCGCGCACGCCGCTGCGCGAAGCGCTCAAGGTGCTCGCCGCCGAAGGCCTCGTCCAACTCCTGCCCAACCGTGGCTCGCGCGCAGCCAGGCTGACCGACAAGGACATGCGCGACCTGTTCGAGGTCTGCCAGGGCCTCGAGGCCCTGGCCGGCGAACTCGCCAGCGAACGCATCACGGATGCGGAGATCGCCGCAGTCGCCGCCACCCACGCCGCGATGGCGCAGCACTACCAAAACAACGATCTGCTGCAGTACTACCGCTGCAACCGCGCCATCCACGAGGCCATCGTCACCGCCGCCGGCAACCCGGTACTATCGGGACTTTATGAATCGGTGACCGCGCGCATCCGCCGCGCCCGCTATGTGACCCCGATGACGCCGCCGCGCTGGGCGTTGGCGCTTAGGGAGCACGAGGCGATCCTGAATGCGCTGCAGCGCCGCGACGGAGTCGGGCTGGCGCACATCCTGCGTGCGCATCTTCGTCACAAGCGCGAAGAAGTCTTGCAAGCGGGTTTTGCGGAAACGGAAAACCCGGGCGTTGCTCGGGCGCCGCTGCTGCAACCGGCTTGATGCGCAACCTATGAGCGAGGCTCCGCCGTCACACTCGTCGGCGTGAGTTCACGGTTCTCGGATGCCGCCGAACGATTGACTCCAAATTATGTAGTGCGTACTATAGAAAATGTAGTCTAGCTTGGAGCAGCCAATGACGATTGCCCCTGACACCACGCACCCGGCGAGTGCGCGCGGCTTGTGGCTCGGTATCGCCGCCTACCTCATCCCCACCTTTCCGATTGCATATGTTTGGCACCTCGTTCTGTTCGAGCCGCAATACCATGCACTTCACATCTACCGTGCCGATCCGATCATCCCCTTCGGGTTGGCTTCGATGATGATCCAGGCCGTCATCTTCTCGTGGGTTTTCCCCCGTGTGTTTGCCGGTCATCGCGATTCGATCCTGAAAGATGGGCTGCTGTACGGACTGGGTGCCGGCTTGTTATCGTGGTCATTCACGACACTGGCGGTTGCGGCAAAACACCCGATGGCTTCGATCTCGGACTATGTGCTTCTCGAAACCGCCTTCACGATCCTGCAGTTCCTGGTCGTGGGACCCCTGACCGCCCTTGCCCAACGAAATTGATACTGGAGGCTGACACGACGATTTTTCAGCCATGAGCAATATCCACTACCCGCAGTTTTGCGCGCTCGCCCGGGCCGCGGAGCTCATTGGCGAGCGTTGGACGTTGCTGATCATCAGAGAGCTTCTTCTTGGGCCGAAGCGGTTTGGCGATCTCCTGGATCACCTTGACGGGATGAGCCCGACTTTGCTGACGGCGCGTCTCACGGCTTTGATCGACAGCAATGTGGTTCGCCGGATCACTTTGCCGAGGCCGGTCAATGCACAGCTCTATGAACTGACCGATATCGGTCGCGAGATTCAACCAGCAATACGGGAATTGATCCGCTGGGGAGGCCGCTTTCTGTTTCCGCCGGTGCCCGGGGACACGTTCGAGCCGGATTGGGTGCTGCTCGGCCTGGATGCCATCGCGAAGCGCACGCCGGTGCCCGAAATGAACGTCGGTCTGGTCGTGACGCATGGCAAGAAATCTGCCGGCTTTACCGTTGCGGGCGGCCAGAGCGGAACGGCTATCCAGAAGGGCATCACCGATTGCAAGGGAACGCTGGAAGCGCCGTTCGACGTCGTACTCCAGATCGTTGGCATGGGCGTGTCGCTCGATGATGCGATAGCGGCGAAGCGCGCGATGGTGAGTGGCTCGGCAGCGCTCGTTCGCAAGCTGCCGCAGCTGTTCGACCTCGCGGAACGCAGGCGTGGGATGATGACGAAGCAGTAGGCGGCGGAGCCAGCTGGAGGATTCCAGATCTTGTTCGACCAACATCAAGGAGAGGACAATGAAGAAGTTTATCTTGTTGCATTACGGATTTGAAAAGCCAACGCCGGAAATCATGGCGGCCTGGGGCAAGTGGTTCGAGGCAATGAAAGACAATATCATCGACATGGGCGGCCATTTCAGTCGGGGCCGAGAAATCTCGAAAGCCGGGACCAGGGACCTGCCACTGGGGCTTGAATCCATCACCGGCTTCACCACAGTGAAGGCAGATAGCCTTGATGACGCAGAGGAGATGGCGCGAGGCAATCCGTTCATATCGAGCATCAGGGTCTATGAAGTGATGTCGAAGTAGCCTTGCCCGCTCGCTAGCTTCTTCGGGCTGGTCGATGCCTGATCGCCGGTTCCAGACGCTTCGCGCAGAACTGCGGTCGGTAAGGCTGCGTGCCCCTCACCCCTCCACGTCATACTGCTTGCTGAGGTGGTCGCCGATCTGCACCAGCATCGCGACGCATTCGGGATAGCCGGGTTTGGCAACGGTTGCCGCATCGGCCTTGGCGCGGAATTCCCAGCTATCGCCGTCGGGGATCACCGAGATGACCATTCCATCCGGACAATCGGCGTGAACCTTCAATTCGGCTGCCGCCATCGCAATGACTTCGGCTTCGGTCTTGACTTGCTTGCTCATGGTGACGGCGTCCTCCCCAAAGTATTGTTCGCTACAGGTTGCCGCGTCGGCGGGCATCTGTCGAGGGGACGAAGGAAGCGCTATCGCGCCGCGCGGACCTGCTTCAATCCGACAATCGCCGGCAGGGAACCGGTGGGGACCGGGTCGGCTCTGGCTTCCGGCGGCAGCGGCGCGCGCGCGGTGGCGTCCGGGAAGCGGGTCTTCATTTCACGGACGAAGCCGTCCAGCGTATCGACGCTGGCGGCCATCTTGGCGATCTGGGCGAATTCGGCGCTGCTGGAGGTGGCCGGCTTGCTGGCAGTGTCGAACGCCAGCCGGTCCGCCTCGCCGATCATCAAGGGCGCGTATTTCTCCCGGAATCGCGCCAGGCCGATGGCATCTTCCGCCAGCGCATATCCGACCACGGCGCGGATCACGTCGCCCTTCTCAGCGGCGTTGAGCGGTGTGAAGTCGCGCCAGCGATCGGCATAGTACAATTCGATCTGTTCGGAGGCCTCGCGCCACTTCCGCGAGGCCCAGTAGATGTCGGAGCGCAGCCGGATCGCTTCGGGCCCGGTGATATTTGAGATGATGTCGAGCGCGAGATCGTGGCGCCCGACGTCGCTTTGCGCGCGTGCCTCCAGCAGCAGCCGCTGCTGCCGCAACTCGCCGGACAGATCCGCGATGCGGGTGGTGCGAAGGGCGGCGATCGCGCGGTCCGGCTTGCGATTGGTCAGATAGACCATCGCAAGCTTTGCCGCCACCTGCGCGCGCGCAGCCCCCTCCAGCCGCTTGTCGATCTGGTATTGCAACAGCTCGGCTGCCTGATCGAGCAGGTCGACCGCGACCAGCCGGTCCGCCAGCCGCCGGATCATCTCGTCGCCGCGCCGGCCGATCGGCGTCAGCTCGCGGTTTTCGTAGAACATGCCGAGCGCATCGATCGGCTTCATGTCCTCGCCCTTGGGGCTGAGATACAATTGCGCAAACAGCGCCGACGCCGCATCCTGGCCTTGCCGCGACAGTTCGGAATTCGGCTGCAGCCTTGTCGCGGTCCTGACCGCGGCGAACGATTCAGAATAGCGCCCGGTATCGGCATAGATGCGCGCCAGCGTCTGCAGCGTCTTCACCTCGATCCCGTCGCCGCGCCAGATCGCCGACAGCGTCTCCAGCTCGCGCAGGGCCTCGGCCTGGCCGAGTTCGCCGCGCTTCTGCCGTAGCAACACCTCGAGCAGCCTGCCTTCGGCCGCCGAAGGCCGGTCGGCGGAGTTGGTCGCGAACCTGTACTCATCGAGCGCGTCCTTGTCGTGTCCGAGCGCCTCGGCGAGCCGCCCGCGCAAAACCGCGACCGAAGGCTTCATCTCCTTGGGGACGCCGACCACTTCGAGCTCGCTGCGGCGGCGCGAGGCGCCGGCATAATCCTTCACTTCGAGCGATGCCCGCATCGCCTCCGCGGTCACGATGCGCTGCAACTCAAGCGGCAGCACCGCGATCGAGAATTCGGCGTTCTTGAACTTCTCGCGCGCATCCGCCCATTTGCCCTGGCGCGCAAAGGCCAGCGCCTGCCACAATTGGGAATCGTAGCCGTTTCCGATCGCCGGGTTGGCGAGATCCTTCAATCCCCCGTCCGGCCGGCCGATCAGGATGCCGGAGACCGCACGCACCATCATCACGCCGGCGTCCTCGGTCCCCTGCTTGGTCTCCGAGAGGATCAGATTGGCGAGGCCGTGGGCTTCCTCATACATCCCGTTCGCCATGTAGAAATCGGCAAGGTCGAGCCGGGCCTGCGAGCGCAGGTCGGGCGCGGCTGCGGCCGCAGCAGTGATCAACGCGTCCAGCCGCGCGAGAAATTTCTCCTCCCGGTTCTTGCGCCATTCGTTGACGTCGAACAGCGGACGGACCGCGGCGGTGGCGCGTTCGGCCGCGACGTCGGCCGATGACAGCGTGAGACCGCCCGGCCTGCCGAGCATGACCTTGTCGGCGCCGACCTCGGCGCTGACATCGTCGGAGTTCGGACGAACCACCACGCCGTGAACGGATTCCAGCAGCGACAGCTCGACGAAATCCTGCCGCTTGATGAAGCCGCGGGTCGGCGGCGGCGCGGTCACCACCCAGAGCATATCGCCGGCGTCGGGATCGACCAGCCGATGCAGCGTGCCGGGGTTCGCCAGCGGCACGCTGACATTGGCGCGCGCGGGGTCGGTGATGTTGCGGATCACCGTCAGCGGCAGCGGCGGCGTTTGCACCCGGTCGGCAAATGTCAGCGTCCAGCTCTCGCCGGTGGCGCGGTCGTCGCCGGTCAGCGACGGCATCTGCGGGCGGTTGAGACGAAACCGGATGGCCTGGCCTTTTTCCAGCGGCAACCGGCTGACGTCGCCGATGATCGCGCTGGCCTTGGCGCGGATCGGTTCGACATCGACGGGCCTGTTCGAATCGAACACCAACCACACGGTGTCGGCGCGGCGAAACATCGCCGCGGGCGTCGCCGCACCGAACGAAAACGTCACGCGAAATCCGTCGCTGTCCCGCCGCGCGTCGACGGCAACCGCTTTGCCGGTGCCGCGATTTTCGGCCGAACGTGGGGACGCAGCGGGCGGTATCTTTGACGGCGCGTCGGTCGCACGCGCCGGCGTTTCCTGGGCTGCCGGTGCAGGCTTCGCAGCCTCGTTTGCGGCGGCCTGCTTCTCCTCCACCCGATGCTCCGCTTTCAGCGCCTCCGGGGGAGCGGCCATCTCGGGCGCTGGCGAACCTTTCTCGGGCGCGGCCTTGTCCGCTGCAACCTTCTCGGCCGGGGGCGCGGTGTTCTCTGCCGCAGGCGCAGCCTGCTCCGCCGCGGGCGCTGCGTTGGCGGCCTGTTCGGGCTTGATCTCGATCTTCGCCTCCTCGGCGAACATCTCCGAGGTCACCGACGCGACCTGCGCCGGCTGTTGCGGCGGCATCGACTCCCTGGCCAGCCTGTCGCTGGCGGCCGGCGCCGGAGCGTGTGCAGCGGCCGGGGCGAGCGCCGCAATCGCGGCCGGCAATTCGGCCGCGGCGGACTTTTCGGCCTGCTGGAAGGCGACGTCGATGATGTAGTTCTTCTCCTCGCGGAACGAGTGGACGTCGACTTCACCGATCAGCGTGATGTCGACCGCCGAGGAATCGACATCGACCCGCTGGCTGATCGAGGCGATGTTCGGCGGCGCCGCCACCTTGGCATCCGCCAGATCGAAGGCCAGCACGCTGTTGAACTGCAATGTCAGCTTCTGGTCGTTGAGCACCGACGAAACATTGACGCCATCGGGCATTTCAAACACGAAGCGCACGAATGTCGGCTGCACCGAGGCGCGGACGCGAACCGGCGGCTTTCTCTTCGACGCCGCGGCCGCGCGCTGCAAGCGAAGCGCGCGTTCGGCAATTCGCGCCCGCTCTGACAATTCGCGAATGACTTCCTGCGGCAGCGAGGGCGGCGGGCCGGTCCAGCTGTCGGGCAGGAAGTCGACGAAGATCCGCTCGCCCGCGGTCATGGTGTTGACGGTCGCCCGGCGCTGTAGCGACAGCCGGATCGCGGAGCCGTCGGGATCGCGCCGTGCGGAACCGACATAGTCGGGCACCGCGTCCGACAATTTGTCGACCGGAATGTCCACCGGACGCTTGAACCGGATCACGATGATCGAACCGGCCGTGGTGACCTCGGATTCGACGTCTTCGGCGAGCTTCAGCACCAGCCGCGCGTAACCGCCGGCGGCCGAAAAACTCGCCTCGCCCTTGACCGGGTCTTGCCTGGCCAGATCCTGCGCCCGGCAAGGCAAGGACAGCGTCAAACCGGCGAGGACGAGGATGAACGACAGCGATGACGGCAGGCCGGCGCAATGCCTGGCCGTCCGCGCCAATGCGCGGCCCAGCGACCAGATTCCAGCGGCAGCCGTTCGCCCCATTCCAAAACTACTTTCAGCCTCAAGATACGGTCGCTGGCGAAGCGCCCTCGGCTTCGCGTTTGAATCTTGAATTGGCCGGCTTAAGGCTTTGTTAAATATCCGCGTTAATTGGACTTTTGCGACAGCATCTTGCCCTCGATCTTGGGCAGATCGGCACTGGAGGCGGAGCGGTCCGGATTGGCCCGGCGCGCCATCTCGACGGTCAGCCGCTCGGCGGCTTCCGGCTGCATCAGGCCGAGGATGTCGGACATCTTGCGCGGGGCGATCTGGGAGGCGATTTCGAACAGCACAGACATTTCCAGCCGGTCGAACACCTTGGCGGCGTCCTTCGGCTTCATGGCCTCATACATCGTGATGATGCCCTTCATGCGCGCGGCTTCGACTTCGGCCTTTTGTCCGGTCGCGGTCGTGATCCGCGCCTCGGTGGCCTTCATCTCCTCGACCCGCGACTCGATGCGTTTCTCGGCCGACTTGAGCAGGTTTTCCCTGATGTCGATTTCGCGGGCGCGCGTCTCCAGTTCCTGGCGCCGCGCCTGCAGCCGTTCGAGGATCGCCCGCTCCGACGGCGACACCCCCTGGGCCTGCTCGGGATACGCCAGCACGCCATCGGGCTTGGGCGCTTCGGCCACAGGTGCCGCGGGTTTCGGCGCCTCTTCCTTGGGCTTTTCGTGCACCGATCCGGTGATATCGGAATCGCCCTTCAGATCGTTCCTGGAATTTGCCTTGGGGCCGCCCGGAAAATTGATGGTTTCCTGTGCCCATGACTTTTGGGTCGAGTTCGGATCGTAGTCGAAGACATATCCTCCATCGAGCACCAGGCCGGCGATCTTCAGCACGGCAAGGCCGAAGACCGCGACCAGGACGACCGGAATAACGCGAATGTCACGGAAGGATTTCATGCGGCGAGGCCATCAGCCCTTCGGCGGTCGGAGAAGGCCTGTGCCGCCGCGGCGACCGCCTTGGCGGCCGAAACCTTCGGCGCCGCCTCAGCCGGCTCCGACGAGGGCCGCGCGGCGGCGGCGATCCTGGACAGCCGCCGGATCACGCCGTCGCCCTCGGCGAGCTGGTTCTTCAGATGCGCCGACATCTGCGCCGCGGCGGTCAGCTGGCTGCCGAGATTTTCGTTGACGTCGCGAACGGTATGCTTGAGGCCGCCGATCGCGCGCTCGGCGATTTCGGTCGCCGTGATCAGTTCACCGATCGTCGCTTTCAGCGAATGTTCGTCCGCCTTCAGGCGCTTGAGGCGGGCGTTGAGCAGCATGCAATAGCCGATCGTGAGCATCAGCAGCACCGCCACCAGGCTCTCGATCACAATTCCAAAGGAATGACTCATGGTGCCTCCATCAACTTGGTTTGCTCGTCGGCCTTCTCGAACATCGCGAAGGTGGTATTCGGCTTGCGCAACTGCTTGGTGACGCGAATGGCGACGCGATCGCCGACCCGGCCCATGCGGCCTTCGGTCAGGACGACGTTGCCGCAGCGAACCGAGACCAGCGCATCGGCGCGCATTTCCAGCGGCAGGGTGTCGCCGACCTTCAGCTTCATCAGCTGCTTCAGCGGGATATCGGCCTCGTACAGCACGGCATCGACCGCGATCTCGGCCTGCGCCACTTCGGTGGCGAAATGGCCTTCCCAGATCGGGTCGCGGCCGAATTTTTCGCCCATGAACATCTGCAACAGCACCGGCCGGATCGGCTCGATGGTCGCATAGGGCAGCAGCAGCTCGATATTGCCGCCGCGGTCTTCCATGTCGATGCGCAGCCGCACCAGGATCGCGGCGTTGGCCGGGCGGCTGATGGCGGCAAAGCGCGGATTGGTTTCCAGCCGGTCGATCGAGAACGTCACCGGCGACAACGGCCGGAACGCCTGCTCGGCGTCGGACAGCACGACCTCGACCAGCCGCTTGACCAGATTGGTTTCGATCGTGGTGTAGGGCCGGCCCTCGATCCGCATCGAGGTCTGGCCGCGGCGGCCGCCGAGCAGCACGTCGATGATCGAATAGATCAGGCTGGAATCGACGGTGGCGAGGCCGAAATTTTCCCACTCCTCGGCCTTGAACACGCAGAGCACCGCCGGCAGCGGGATCGAATTCATGTAGTCGCCGAACCGCACCGAGGTGATGCGGTCGAGCGAGACTTCGACGTTGTCGCTGGTGAAGTTGCGCAGGCTCGTGGTCATCAGCCGCACCAGGCGGTCGAACACGATTTCGAGCATCGGCAGACGCTCGTAGGACACCATCGCCGAATCGATGATGGCGCGGATGCCGGAATGGTCGTCGAGATTGACGTCGCCGACGGTGAAGCCGAGCAGATTGTCGATCTCCTCCTGCGACAGCACCCGCTCGCCGGAGTTCTTGTTGCCGAAATCGCGGCTGCCGTCCTCGACCATGGCGGCCCATTGCAGCGCCATGCTCTCGGAGAGTTCATTGGCCGCAGCCGCTTCCGCAGCCTCCGCCGGGTCCTCGGAATCCAGCGAGGCTTCCCATTGGGCGGCAATTGCGTCCTGATCGACCTGATCGTTGTTGCCAGCCATGATTCTACATCCGTCTCGTCACTGGACGAGAACTTCCTTGAACAGCACCGCGCTGACCTGATTGGGCGACACCGCCGAATTCACCCGCTTGGTCAGCTCTTCCTTGAGGCGAAACAGTCCGGCCGAACCGTTCAGATCGGACGGCCGCAATTCGCGCAAGTACGTCTGGAACAGATCGGTGACGCGCGGCAGCGACGGCTTGATGGACTCGGCCTGCTTCTCTTCCTTGACCTCGAGCACGATCTTCACTTTGAGATATTGCACCCGCTCGCCGGGCGCGCCGACCAGATTGACCATCATGTCCGGCACTTCGACAAAGGACGGCGGCTTCGGCGGCAGCGCTTCGGCATGCGCCTCCTCGCCGTGGCCGCCGCGCATGAAGAAGAACCAGCCCGCGCCGCTGCCGAGGATGACGACGAACCCCACCGCGGCGATCATCAGCTTGAGCTTGCCCTTTTTCGCAGACGCGCCTTCGGCGCCGTCGGCCGCGCCTTCCGCTTCGTTGTCCGCCATTGCCCCGCCCGCTCATCAGGAGAACGAACGCGATTGCCGCCTGCCGGGCTTTAGGACGCGATACAAATGCCGCCAGCGCATACGCGCTCTCTACCGGTGCAACGGTAGGGTAATAATGGTTAACGGAACCTTTCCATTGCCCTGTCACTAGGAAAAAACTGCCGGGCAAACATGGTCAACAAGACCTTTCTGCCGCCCTCGGTCTACCCCTGCAAAACACCCAAGCCGTTCAAACATCAGCATTTTCTCAATTGGCACGGCTTTCGCTCTGATGTTGGCGAACCCGGAGGCGCTTGGGAGAGCCCTCTTACGGTTTGCGAGATCCGAAAGCTGAGCTTGGGAGAGCCGCGCACGGATCGATTTGAAGGGGAGAACCACCGATGGAGAATACGCTTCTCGTCGGACTTTCGCGGCAGATGACGCTGGAACGGCAGATGGATGTCGTTGCCAACAACGTTGCGAACGTCAATACGTCAGGTTTCAAGGCCGACCGCTCGCTGTTCGAGGAATATCTGCGGTCGGGCGCGCATGAGGATAATTTCGCCTCCAGCGACCGCCGCGTCTCCTTCGTGCAGGACCGCGGCACCTTCCACGATTTCGCACCCGGCAATACCGAGCAGACCAAGAACCCGCTCGACGTCGCGATCGACGGCGCCGGCTTCCTGGTGGTGCAGACCCCGGCCGGCGAGCGCTACACCCGCGACGGCGGCCTGCAGATCAACAACCAGGGCCAGCTCGTCAACGCCGGCGGCAATCCCGTGCTCGGCACCTCCGGCCCGATCGTGTTCCAGCCGACCGACCATGACATCAGCATCGCCGCCGACGGCAACGTCACCGTGCAGGAAGGCATCAGCCGCACCGACTCGGTCCGCGGCAAGCTGCGGATGGTGAGCTTTGCCGATGCGCAAAAGCTGCTGAAGGAAGGCTCCAACCTCTATTCGGCCGGCACCGGCACCGCCGCCCAGGCCGACACCGCCTCGCGCGTGCGCCAGGGCTTTGTCGAAAAATCGAACGTCAATTCGGTGACCGAGATGAGCCGGATGATCGAGATCACGCGCACCTACACCCAGATTTCGTCGCTGCTGCAGCAGCAGAGCGATTTGCACAAATCCGCCATCGAGAAACTCGCCGACGTTCCGGCGTAAGTGAAGGAATAGACCGATGCGCGCTCTCTACACCGCAGCGACCGGAATGGCGGCACAGGAACTCAACGTTCAGGTGATCTCCAACAACATCGCCAACCTGCGCACCACCGGCTACAAGAAGCAGCGCGCGGCGTTCCAGGATCTGATCTACGACCATGTGCGCCGGGTCGGCGCGCAGGCCTCCGACCAGGGCACCATCCTGCCGGTCGGCGTCGACATCGGCGGCGGCGTCAAGACCGTCGGCACGCCGCGGCTGATGAGCCAGGGCACGCTGTCGGCGACCGGCAACGATCTCGACATCGCGGTCCGCGGCGAAGGCTTCTTCAAGATCCAGATGCCGGACGGCACCTTCGCCTACACCCGCGACGGCTCGTTCCAGATGGACGCCACCGGCCGCGTCGTCAACGCGCAGGGCAACCCGGTACAGCCGACCATCACGATTCCGCAGAACGCCTCCGGCATCACCATCAACGCGCAGGGCCAGCTCTCGGTGACGCTGCCGGGTTCGACCACGCCGACCCTGGTCGGCCAGATCGGCCTGACCCGCTTCATCAACAAGGCCGGCCTCAACCCGATCGGCGACAATCTGTTCACGGACACCCCGGCCTCCGGCACGCCGCAGGACGGCATCGCCAACACCGACGGCTTTGGCGACATGCAGCAGTCCAACCTCGAACAGGCCAATGTCGAAGTGGTCTCGGAAATCTCCGATCTGATCGCCGCCCAACGCGCCTACGAGATGAATGCAAAAGTCATCAGTGCGGCCGACCAGATGCTGCAATCCACTACTGCCCTGTTCCGCTGAGGAAAGCACATGATCGCCCGCTCGCTCCTCCTCTTAACCGCACTGCTCGCCGCCTCGGTAACCGCTGCCGCAGCCCAAACCCGCGACGACGTCATCGCAACCCCGGTGCTGCGCGCCAGCGTCACGGTTTCCGGCGATATCGTGCGGATCGGCGACATCATCGACAATGCCGGCAGCGCCGCGCAGATCGCGATCTATCGCGCGCCCGATCTCGGCACCACCGGCGCGCTGCAGGTCTCGCAGGTGCTGTCCGCATTGCGGGCGCATCAGGTGATCGGCGTCGACACGCGGGATCTCAAGGAGATTTCGGTGACGCGGCTCGCCCGCACGCTCGAGGGCAAGGACATCGAGAGCCAGGTCGCACATGCGCTGGAACGCAAGAACGGCCTCGGCGACGCCGCCAATCTGAGCCTGACCTTCGATCGCGATCCCGGCGATATCCGCCTCGACGCCTCCAACACCGGCAACCTGCAGGCGACTTCGGTGCGCTACGAACCGCGCAGCAGCCGCTTCGACGTCACGCTCGAAATATCGAACGAGACCGGTGCCGCACCGACCAAGCTGCGCTTTACCGGCACTGCGATCGAGACCGTGGAAGCCGCGGTGCTGGCGCGCAATGTCGAGTCCAAGGAAGTGCTGAAATCCTCCGACGTGGTGGTCGAGCGCCGGCCGAAGGCCGAAGTCGGCAGTGACGCCGCGACCCGCGACCGCGCCGTCGGCATGCAGGCGCGCCGCCAGCTTCGCGCCGGCCAGGCCTTGAGAATCGCCGATCTCGCCAAGCCGGATCTGGTGCAGCGCGACCAGAACGTCACGCTGATCTATGAGGCCGCCGGGCTCTACATCACCGTTCGCGGCAAGGCACAGGACAACGGCACCGAAGGCGACGTCGTCAGCGTCATGAACCTGCAGTCCAAGCGCACCGTGTCCGGCGTCGTCACCGGCCGCGGCCAGGTCTCGATTTCAGTCGCAACCCCACGCCCCGCGCCGGTCAGCGATGCCACCTCTTCGACGCTCGGCGCCGCCGAGCTTGCTGCCCCCGTCGCCGTCGCCAACGCCAGTTCAGTCGCTCCAAAAGCCGAGTAATGTAAATGTCAGTTTCCCGTATTAACCGCCTCGTCCTGTCCAGTGCCTTGCTGGCGCTCGGCAGCCTCGCCAGCGGTTGTTCCGCAATCGACCGTCTCTCCCAGATCGGCGAGACGCCGAAGCTGTCGGCGATCGAAAATCCGACCGCGCAGCCCGGCTACAAGCCGGTGCAGATGCCGATGCCGAAGCCGGAGCAGGCTTCGTATAACGCGAACTCGTTGTGGCGAAACGGCAGCCGGGCCTTCTTCAAGGACCAGCGCGCGGCGCGAATCGGCGATCTCCTCACCGTGACAGTGAATTTTACCGACAAGGCCAATATCGCCAACGAGAGCCAGCGCAGCCGGGCCTCAAAGGAGGATTCCGGGATCGACGACTTCATCGGCGCGAAGACACTCGGCGCGCAGGCGCAAAAGGTGTTGCCAGGCCGCATATTGACCACCGATTCCACTTCCACCTACGACGGCAAGGGCTCGGTCAACCGCCAGGAAAATCTGCAGACCAACGTCGCCGCTGTCGTTACCCAGATTTTGCCGAACGGCAATCTCGTGGTCGAGGGCAAGCAGGAGATCCGCGTCAATTACGAAATACGCGAATTGATCGTGGCCGGTGTCGTGCGTCCAGAGGACATCCAGAGCGACAATACCATCGATTCGAGCAAGATTGCGCAGGCCCGCATCGCCTATGGCGGCCGCGGCCAGATCTCCGACTTCCAGCAGCCACGTTACGGCCAGCAAGTGACCGACATTCTGCTGCCGTTCTAGGGCATGATCCCAAAAGTGGAAACCGGTTTTTGGATAAGATCGCCCAGCTGATCAAGAGCTCCCACACCTCGTTGCGAACCTAGGCGCGACGATGTGTTCCAACGCGGCCTTCGCTAGCTCCCCTGGCGAAGGCCGCGGTCGTTTTTTGCGGTTCATGCTGTTTTGGCGGACCCGGCTCCATCGAAACGCCCATAAGTTCAGGCAGCAAGCGATTCCATTCGATGCTAAACAGCAACCAGGCGAACCTTTTCTTCAAACCGGACATGACGATGCGCTTTTGCTGGCAACTCCTTGCCGTTGCATGCTTTATCTCGGCGGCTCCGGCGGCGGCCGCGCCGCCCGACGGCACGCGGCCGGTCGTTCCCGTCGCGACCGAGCCCGAGCACGAAGAGCCCGATATCGACATGTACGCGCTGATGTCGGGCAAGTGCACGACGCTCAGGATCGCCGGGCGCGATTTCGCGTGCAAGGCGGTTGCCTATTTTCACAGCCAGCAAGGCCGGGCCCATTTTACCATCGTGCTCGACGACCCCAGGGACACCAGCCATATCATCTCGTTCTCCGGCGAAAACGGCCGGCGGGAGCAGGACAATGTCTACGAGCTGCAGGTCGACAAGATGCTGCTGAATTCCAAGGACCGGCCGAGGGTCGACGGCCTGCCGGTGCCGTCGGCCGAGCCGTCGGCGGGCACCTGCAAGCAGGTCGGGATCATCACGAAGACACCGATCTCCAGCATCTCCTGCGCGGCGACCACCGCCAACGGCAAAAAATACGAACTGCAATTCGAGTCCGACGGTTCGCCGATCACGTTGCGAAAAATCCGGCAATCCTCGCTCACCGAAGAGAAGCGCCGCGCCAAAAAAGCCGAGCAACTCGAATGCCGCCGCAAGGCCGATATCGCGAAGGTCTTGCCGCGAGACTGGACCGCGTTTGTTATCCGGTGCCTCGCCGAGGATGGCGAGCAGGCGCCGGCGAAGGCGGAGCAGTGAGGAGATGAGGGTCGAGTATCTCGATTTCAAAATGATCGCGCAGGCCAAGATCGCCTGTGGCGGTTGCGGCCAGATCACAGACATCCAGCAGCCACGCTAGAGCAAACAGGCGATGGAGTGCTGAGGACTGGTTTCCGGAATCAATACAAAAACGATCAAACGACTGTTGTTACGACATTGAGATTATCGATTGCCGCTTTTAGTTCGGCATACAAATTCGCCTCAACAGTGCCGGCATCTATCTCGACCACCAACGCGAAGCGCGCCGACTGCTTTTCAGGATTTTGCATTGTTTTGGTCTTCCACCATCCAGCGACTGGATGAACGGCGAGTAAGTTGCGACGAGCGAGATCTGACGCGGGGCAGCTCAGCTCGTCGATTTGAATCGAGCCGACGTCCCGCCGATTCTGCCCGAATATCCAGCCATCATTCTCCTCAACGACGGGCCCGTCGGGCTGTTCGGCGATCTTACTGATTCTCGCAAGGAACTCCGGTTTCCCTTCATTGGGCCGATTCAGTTTGAAGCGCAGATTGTGTGAGGCGTAGCGAAATTTCGAGCCACGCGCTGGTTCGGAAGGATTTGGCTGAATGAACGTACTCAGAGCTACTCTCAATGTTACGGGGGTATTGGTGAGCTTGCGCAGCTCTTCCACCGGCCACGGAAGCTCGAACAGTTTCATTTCGTTGTGAATATGCTCGGCACTTGCCTTGTCGCTTTTCCGATACGGCGTGATCATGTCCTGCACAATCAGCGTGAGCGCATTGGACGCGCTTCTCCGCGCCCGCTCCATATCTGGAATGCCATAACCGTAGCGTTGAAACAGCGGGCCATAGTCTCCCTTCGCCGGATTCGCCGGCAGATGGCTCCGCATTTGCTGGGTCCAACGTGCCGAGGACACGAAGAGCCCACGAATGGTCTCCGGCCAGAGGTGACGATAATCCGACCACAGCTCGGTGATCGCCCGCGCCGCCAAGCCCGTTGCACCGCTGGTTTCGCCACACGTAGTGAACGCTCTCAAAGGAAATTGGTGGTCTGTCGTAAGCAGCGAGAGCGCTGAGTGGCCCATCGGCGGAGGGAGACCGTCGACGACCCAGTTTCCGCCTTCAAAAACAACGTCCGGCTTGATCGGCCAATATGATAACCAACTCGCGGTCCGGGACGATGGGGCAAGATCGCCGGCTGGGGCAAGAGGGACTCCCGGTTCTCCGGGAGGCAAAACAATCTTGTCTGTGTAGGCACCAACACAAATGGCATTCCAGGCGTGCGCAGGCGACTCTATTTCATTGTCGGGATGATGGGAGGTCGACAGATAGTCACAATTTCCAAAGAGATTCTGATTGGTGTTTCCCGCCGAGACCAGGAAGAGACGCGGAATCTTTTTCAGGCCTGAGGTACCGGCTATCAATTGGTCAATTTCGCTCGACCAAGAGGTCGGTGCCCCATCATGCGGCGTGTCGTCCTGAGTCGTGCTTGCCATCGCAAATGCGCGCCGTCGATCGGCGACGGTTTCCGCCGCGTTGATACCCGCGCGAGTCATTGCGCCCAACAGGTGATGGGGATTGTGCCCAGCGTCAGGTATGATTTTTGCCGACTCTAAGCGGTGTCGTATTTGAATCGGCATCATGTTCTGTAGTGCAATCGTCAGATCGCCATAGAGCGACAAGCCGGCCAATTGAGTACCGTGACCGACACTGTCTTCTACGCCCCACGCAGGATCGGCTGCGTGGCGATCGGCACCGTTCAAAGCGGGTGCGATGAGAGGATGAGAGCGACTGACGCCTCTGTCGAGAAGCGTGATATAGGTCGGGTCATCAATTGCTTCGAACGTTGTCAGGCCCTGCAAGGCACCGAGCCATTCTGTCTGCTCCTCAATTTCCATCGCATCGAAATAATCAGCGGTAACGGTGGGGGCGGCAAGAGCTCGAACACCAGCTACACGGCGGACGGCGAACGCGAGAGCATCGCGCGTCGCATTAGCAATAATGACGAGGTCTTCAGGAAATTCGAGGCGATCGGCCCCGACCGCTACCCCAAATTCGGGAGCACGAGCGATAAATTCTTCGGCTTGCGAATTGTCTAGCCAAATCTCCCACGGCTTTGCGCCGTCGTCCTCCGGAAACCTTGCATCCGGACTACGCCACAAGGCCCGAAGTCCGGCTTCAACAATGGCGCCAATGCCCTGCACGAGGTCGGCATTGTAGGGGCGACGTTCGGAGCCGTCTTTTTTTGTACGATTTTTCTCGGCGAAATCTTCGATCTTGTGACGAAGTTTGTCCAAGCCCCGAGCCGAGGCAAAGACGGTCGCTTTCGGAGGCTGGTTTTCCTCTGGATTTCCTGGCTCGGCCGCCAGCAGGGTCAGGTCACTGGCATTCAGCCCCTTTGTGATCATAACTTCGCCGGGACGACCTTGGATCTCTAGGTAGACGCCCGGTCTTGCGTCGCCCGTAATATTTGGAAGGGCATCGAGTGCCCGAAGCAAGGCTTGAGCATGCAGCGCCCTACTGGGCACATCACTTGGTCTTTTGGTCGATCCGCCGCCCTTGGCCTTGAATTTTTCTGCCTGCCCCAGACCGCTTAGTATGAAGTGTTGAAGATCCCTCGGCATTCACATCCACCCCTATCCCATGCAATGAGCGCCGACGTTCAAGGGACGCGATGACCGCAGAGGTCTCTATCAAGTTTGATTTGCCAAGCACGGACCTGCGCGCAGCATCTTCCGCCGCAGCGACGACGTCAGCCGTCGACAACCCCACGGCATTGTTTGCGACCTCGAACCAATTCACCTCACGAGCGTCGAATCCACCTAGCCTGCGTCGCATCGCCTTCTCGATCGCAGGTCCGGCGGGCATCTCGTACGGTAGGACTAGGTCGAAGCGCCGAAGGATGGCGCGATCCAAAATCTGTGGAAGATTCGTTGTGGCAACAACAATCGAAGGACCGGTGTCCTCGTCCAGAAATTGAAGAAAAGAATTGAGAATCCGTCGAGCCTCGCCGACGTCGTTTTCCGCACCACGCGCTGCCGCCAGAGCGTCTATCTCGTCAAATAGATACACCCCCCGCGTCGTCCGGACGGCATCAAACACCATCCGAAGCTTCTGCGCCGTTTCGCCCATAAATTTCGTGATCAACCCATGCAGCAACGCAGTGAACAGCGGATACTTGAGCTCACCGGCGAGCGCCGCAGCGGTGAGCGTTTTTCCTGTCCCTGGAGGTCCGGCGAGCAATAGCCTTCGACGGGGCCGAAGGCCCTTCAATTCAAGCTGCTCAGTCATCCGGGTTTCAACAACAACGTGAGCGAGTTCGTCTCCGAGATGAGATGGAAGAATAACATCGCTCAAGCGCGTCGTAGGATAGCTTGCGCTAAGTAACCCAGCGAGGTCTCCCCGTGGCGCCGCAAGCGGCGTCGGCTTGGAAAGGTTTGTTCTGTTGGGTGGAGTTTTGCTCGCTTCGGCCCACTGCCGGAGCTGTTCGGCCAAACGCTTGTGACCCTTTTGGGCCTCGGCGGCAGCAAGCTGCATAGCGAGGTCGAAGAATCGATCCTCATCGCCTTCAGCATGGCTCTTGATGAGCCCGATAAGCTGTTGTGCCGACGCCATATTTCGAACCTTGGAACCGCCGCAGCCGCGCAAAATTTCCGGTTGTCCCTGCGCACTCTATATAGAAAATCCGTTAACAGACCAGCGGAAGTTGCCGGCCGATGCTGTTGTCAACGCCCGAATAGCCGCGCGTCGAGGGAAGCAAGCGCAGCTTGGATGGGCGAAGCGACATCCGGGGTTTCGTGACACGACTCGTTGAAACGTAAGCTCCGCACCAATCGAGGGTCGCTGGTTTCGACCACCCCTTCACTGCGGCTTGATCCCGGCGGCCCGCATGATCGGCAACAGCCACACTTCCTCTGCGTCACGAAATGCCTTGATCCCGGCCAGCGAGGTCGGCTAGGGCGTGGCGCCGAGGTCGGCGTAGCGCGCTTTCAAAGCCGTTGACGTAGCGCACCGTCCGCGCCGGCCAGGCCTCTTGTGCGAAGGCAGTGCGCGGCGCCAGGACCGACGCGGCTAGCGCCGCGGCGATCGATCCGCCGAGCATAGCCAGCAATTCGCGGCGTTCACGGGCGCTGGCTGCGGCATCGCTTTCCACCGCATATTTTAGCTTGTCTGGCTCGGCGGCAACACCAGCGTAGTCTGCCGCCGATGGCCAAGAAAGAGGCGAGTTGAAGCAGGGGGCACTTGCCCGACGGGCAAATCAGTCAAATCCTGTCCAGCCCTGTTCGCAAAAATATTTCGCTTTCGCCGTCGGGCAAATCACCGATAGAAGCTCGCCCCATCCTATCCCGCAAGAGGGGCGTATCATGATCGTCACGGTCGTTGGGATGGGATGCGGTGGACGCAGCAGCGTTGGGCGCGAAACGGAATCGCAGGGCGGGTTTCCCGTGAGCGATCACCGGCACGCAGACGACGGCGCTGAAGCGTACGGCAAAACCGTGTGGTCCTGGCACCCGTTGCTGGTGTCAAGTCGGCGGAGGCGATGTCAACCCGACCGGGTCTGGCAACACCTTAATCCGCTGACGACGGTGACAAGACGAATTCGTCGCCGGGGAGAGCGCGATATAAGCCGTAAAACCATTGCGCAGGGAAGGCCGGATGCTCTCCGCTGAACCTGTATGCTCGTGTGCGTGCTCTTGTGCACATCTTGCACGCGAGACCGCGGGTGCAGCGCGCACCCGGCTTTCCCTGCGCCCTCTTCTTTTTTGGGCGAAATGATTTGCAAGACTCGGGCAGATCGCGCCGCGAGAACGCGGAGTTGTACGTGGAATTAGGGCACCGTCATTGCGAGGAGCCACCGGGTCCCGCCTCCGGAGGGGGCCGTACCATTCTCTCAGTTGTCATCGTCCGGCTTAGCCGTCCGAAGGACGGCGTCGCTCCCGCTCGCCTATGCCCCGGCGACCCAGTATTCCCGAGACGTCGGCGATAGAACCGAGAAGCCGCGGCGTACTGGATCCCCCGCATGCGCGGGAGGCTCTTCGCCGTAGGTCCTATGGATTGCTTCGCTGCGTACGCAATGGCATAAAACTTGACGTTGTTTTCGAACTTGCTTTCGCCTTCATTCTCGCCAAGGAGAACCGCCATGTGCCGACTGTGCGATGCCCGCGACGCTGTTGCGCCCGAGACAACTTCACGCCGCCGCTTCCTGCAATTCGCCGGCGGGATCGCCGCCGGTCTTGCGTTGGCGCCGCCGGCCTTTGCCAAGGAGACAAAACCGCCGCCGAAGCCGCAGAACGAGATATCGCCGGACGCGGCGCTGAAGCGTCTGATGAAGGGCAACAAACGCTATGTCGAGGGCGTGTCGCGCCGGCACGATTTCACGCATGAGCGGGAAGCGCTGGCCGGCGGGCAAAATCCCTACGCCAGCATTTTGAGCTGCGCGGATTCGCGCATTGCGCCCGAATACGCCTTCGACAGCGGCCGGGGCGATCTGTTCGTCTGCCGGGTCGCGGGCAATTTCGCCAATGACGACACGGTGGCGAGCCTGGAATATGGCGTCGCCGTGCTCAACTCGCCGCTGATACTGGTACTCGGCCACGAAAGTTGCGGCGCGGTGGATGCGACGATCAAGTCACTGAAGGACAACACCACCCTGCCCGGCCATCTGCCGTCGCTGGTTGCCGCGCTCGCGCCCGCGGTGAAAGCGACCATGGACAAGCCCGGCGACAAGCTTGCCAACGCCATCCGGCAGAACGTCGTCGACGTCGTCGCAAAGCTCAAATCGGCGACGCCGATCCTCAGCGCCGCGGTCGCGGACGGCAAAATCAAGATCGTCGGCGGCGTCTATCGCCTCGGCGACGGCAAGGTGAAATTGATCGATTGAGAATATCAGTCCGCCATCATGCCGGCGTGGCGCGGCGGATCAACGCGCAGAGCCCGGTCATGCGCGCAATCGGATGCTCGACGAACAGGCGGCAGGAGGCGAGCGCATCCGCGAGCGCGTCGGGCGGCGCGGCAGGCTTCAATTGCGCGGCGAGCATCTGACCATGGGCATGGCCGAGCGCGCGGGTGGCGTTGGTCAGCGCGAGCAGCCGGCCGTCGGCGTGCGGCGGCACCAGCAGCGTTCGGACCAGCGCGAGATAGGCCGGCCAATAGGCCAGATGGCGGTACATGCTGGCGATCAGCTGCGGTTGCGTGTCTTCGCCAAAGCCGTTCAATTCCGCGACCAGCCGCGCCACCTCGGGGTCGAGCGCGTCCATCGGCGGCAGTTCGGGTATTTTCACGCCCAACGGTTTTGGCGCGGCGGTTGCCGGTTGCACGGGTTCGGCAGGTTTTGGTTCGAAACGCGCCAGCAGCGCCGACAATACGACCAGCGCCAGCGCATTGGTGTATTGATAGCTGTCCAGCACCTGCCGGATGATGATCTGGTCCGGCGGCAAAATGCCGGCAGCGAGCAACGTGTCCTCGGAGAAGCCGGGCAGATCCGGCAACGCGATCGTGCGCCGGACGGCCTCGGCATGCGGCGGCGCGTCGCCGAGATAAAGCGGGCGCACCGTCGACCAGGTCCATCGCAGCGCGCCCGGCATGGTCGCGAGATTGCGCCAGATCAGATTGACGACGTTGGTGCCGAGCACCTTTCGGATGTCCGCAAAGATTTCAGCGATTTCGCCGGCGGCATCCTCTTCGCGCACCGACGGAACGCTCTCCTGCGCTTTCATGAGTTTTTCTCAACCCCGAAAATCAGCGGCGACGTTGCCGAGCCCGGACAGCTCTATCACGACGCTGTCGCCCGCGTTGAGCCACACCGTCTTCACCAGGCTTCCGGTGAGCACGATCTGCCCGGCATGCAAACCGCGGCCATCGGCGGCCAGATGATTGGCGAGCCAGGCGAGTGCGTTGTGCGGATGGCCGAGCACGTCGGCGCCGGTGCCGCGGCCGGCTTCCTTGCCGTTGATGACGGCGCGGCCGACGACGTTGAGGAGATCAGGCGCGGCCGATCGCGCGACGGGTTGGCCGAGCACGCAGCCGGCGCCGAAGAAATCATCCGCCACCAGGGTCGGCGCGCCAATGGTTTCCCATTTGACGTAACGGTCGTCGACGATCTCGATCGCGGGGTGATAGGCCTCGATCGACTCGTGCACCCATTCGGCGGTGAACGGCGCTTCCGATGGCGTCAGATCGCGCGCCAGCCGCACCGCGATCTCGCATTCGACGCCGACCTGGATGTAGTCGCCGGCCTTGAGCTGCGCGCCGCTCTCGTAGACGCCCTTGGCGAACACGCCGCCGCTGCAGGGATGGGGGATGTCGAGATATCGCTGCATCACCGCGCTGGTGCAGCCGATCTTGTAGCCGACCATGGCGCCGAACTGCGGCAGCAGCAGGTCGTGGACCGCGCGCTGGATCTGGTAGCCTTCCGCCTCGTCGCGCGGCGCGATGTCAGGCGGGAGCGAATCGAGCTTCGTCCGCTTGCGGCGGGCGCTCGCGATGACTTTCGCGGCCGCGAGATTGTTGTCCATCAGCGGCAGCCTTCCGTTCTACACAACAAAATGACCGCACGCGGCGGTCACGCCCTACTCGTCCCTGTAAACCTTCTCGCGTTTTTCGTGGCGTTCCTGCGCTTCCACCGACAGCGTTGCAATGGGGCGGGCTTCCAGCCGCTTCAGCGAGATCGGTTCCCCGGTCTCCTCGCAATAGCCGTAGGTGTTGTCCTCGATGCGCTGCAGCGCGGCGTCGATCTTGGAGATCAACTTGCGCTGGCGGTCGCGGGCGCGCAGTTCGATGGCGCGATCGGTTTCGGAAGAGGCGCGATCAGCCAGATCGGGATGATTGACGTTCTCTTCCTGCAGGGTCTGCAGCGTGATCTTCGATTCCCTCAGGATCTCGTCCTTCCACGCCAGAAGCTTGGCGCGAAAATAATCGCGCTGGCGGTCGTTCATGAAAGGCTCTTTTTCGGAGGGTCGATAATTCTTCAACTTTTCCAAGGCCAGCCCATCTTCACGTACAAGGCGGCGGGCAAAAAGGTCCGTCCGCGCGCGCCTTATATAGCGGCGGGTTGTGACAGACAATATCGGCCCCAGGGGAAAGGAGGTACCTCCCCAAGACCTTGCACAGACAATCGTCTCCGGCCCGACCGGGGCGGGCCGGATCTGGTTCCCGGCGCCCTAATAGCCGACCGTAAAGCGCCGGCGGATATGGGCCGGACGCTCGATTTCGTCGGCGAGTGCAACTGCGAAGTCCTCGAAGGAGATCCAGCTTTTCCCGTCGGGGGCGGTCAAAAGCTGGTCGGTCCCGAGCCGGAACTTGCCGGTCCGCTCGCCTGCGGTGAACAGGGCCGAGGGCGACAGGAAGGTCCAGTTCAGCTCCTTTTCCTTCCCCAACAGGTCGAGGAAGTGAGCCCCCTTCGCGGCCTCGGCCTTGTATTGGGCGGGAAAGCCCTCCGTCGTCACCAGCCGGACGCCGGGGGCCACTTCCAGGCTGCCGGCGCCGCCAACGACGAGGTAGCGGCCGACTTTGGAATTGCGGGCAGCTCCGATCAGTTTGGCCGGGTCGCTGTCGAGGAAATGCACCGAACTGATCGCGGCGTCATGCCCGGCCAGAAGCTGGGCCAGGCCGGCCTGGTCCAGCACGTCGCCCTTTTTCGCCGTGACATTGGCCTGGGCCGCGATTTTTTCGGGGTTACGGGCGATGGCGGTCACGCTGTGGCCCCGGCGGGCGAGTTCGGCGGTGATGCGCGAACCGGCATTGCCGGAGGCGCCGACGACGGCGATTTTCATGAAGGTCTCCTTGGCTCAGGGATATGGTATCCAATGGAGACTAGATAACGAAAAGCGTGTAAGTGTTAAGAGAGCACTTTGGGGTCACCTGATTACGCCGGAGTAACCGCCAAAGAGAACTATCAGGAGAACGATGATGAAAGTCGCCAACGCCTATTCGGCCGATTGCCCGACGCGCCAGATCCTGGATCGCGTCGGCGACAAATGGGCGGTGCTGATCCTGCTGCTCGTGCGCGACGAGCCGATGCGCTTCAATGCGCTCCGCCGCGCGATCGAGGGCATCTCGCAAAAAATGCTGTCGCAGGTGCTGAAGAGTCTCGAGCGCGACGGACTGATCCGCCGCCGCGCGATCGCGACCGTGCCGGTGACGGTGGAATACTCGATCACGCCGCTCGGCACCACGCTGGCCGGCGCCGTCGATCCCCTGCGCGACTGGGCGGAAAGCAACCTGAAGGAAGTTTTGAATGCGCAACGGCGCTACGACGCGCAGCGCAAGCAGGTCGCGGCGTGAGACGATGTGTCGGGAGAGCGCATCTTCCGGCTCCGTGGCTTCATCCTTCGAGACGCGCTGCTGTCGCAGCGCTCCTCAGGATGAGATCTGAGACCCTCATGGTGAGGAGCGCGGCAACGCCGCGCGTCTCCGGACGATGCTTCGCATCGCCGGGAGAACCATGAGGCCACGAAATGCAGGATCGATCTAGACCTGCCCGGCCTTGGCGAGTTCGACTTCGACGCGGAGCTCGATCTCGGACAGGACCGCATCGAGGCCGGGATCGCCGGAGGAGGATTTCAGATTGGCGGCGGCATCGCGCAGCCGGTGGACGGTGGAGGCATTGAGATTGCCGGAGAGCAGCCCGAGCTTGAGGTCGTCGAGCACGTCGAGCGCGCCCTTGCCGCGCGCGACTGAGCGCTTGCGGCGTTCGGTCGGATCCTCGATGCCTTGCAGGGCCAGCAGCCCGTCGAGGCTGGTGGTGGCTTTCGGCGCGGTGGCGGAACGGGTCTCCTCGGGTGCTGCCGGCGTATCCGGCAGCGAAAAGCCGCTCGAGCTGGTTCGCCGCGTGTTGCTCGCGGGCGATCCAAGCGTGGTGCCGTTCGGTCCGTAGATGCGCATCGTCATGATCCCGCAGGATGGAGTGGCGAGAGCTTCGCCTTGTTATGGTTAATGACGCGTAAACGACCCGGCAAAATCTGCCGCCAGGCGGCAGTTTCGCGCGTGCTGGCCAATCGGAGCCAAACCAGCTCGCGACAATTTCCATAAATATATCAATACATTGCCTGCGCGGCGCGGCGTGGCACCGATCTCGCATAGTTAATGCTGGATCGCCGTCATGGGAGTGTCGCGCGGTCCGCTGGAAGACCCAAAGGGGAGCACAGGATGCCCGGCATCCGTACGGCAAGAGTATTTCGGCTGGCCTGCGCCGCGCTGTTGGCGCTGGCGCTGTCGGCCATGTCAGCAAGTGCGACCTCGCGGATCAAGGACCTCGCCAATATCGAAGGCGTGCGGCAGAACCAGCTGATCGGCTACGGCCTCGTCGTCGGCCTCAACGGCACCGGCGACACGCTGAACAACATTCCCTTCACCAAGCAATCGCTGCAGGCGATGCTGGAACGCATGGGCGTCAACATCCGCGGCGCCACCATCCGCACCGGCAACGTCGCTGCCGTCATGGTCACCGGCAATCTGCCGGCGTTCGGCACCCAGGGCACCCGGATGGACGTCACGGTGTCCGCGCTCGGCGACGCCAAAAACCTGATGGGCGGCACCCTGCTCGTTACCCCCCTGCTCGGCGCCGACGGCAACGTCTATGCGGTGGCGCAAGGCTCGCTTGCGATCGGTGGCTTCCAGGCCGAAGGCGCCGCTGCCAGCGTCACCCGCGGCGTGCCGACGGTCGGCCGCATCGCCAACGGGGCCATCATCGAACGCGAGATCGAGTTCGCGCTCAATCGCCTGCCCAATGTGCGGCTGGCGTTGCGCAACGCCGACTTCACCACCGCCAAGCGCATTGCAGCCGCGGTCAACGACTATCTCGGCGTCAAGACCGCCGAACCGATCGATCCCTCGACGGTGCAGCTGGCGATTCCCGCCGAATTCAAGGGCAACGTCGTCGCCTTCCTGACCGAGATCGAGCAGTTGCAGGTCGAACCGGATCTCGCCGCCAAGATCGTGATCGACGAACGCTCCGGCATCATCGTGATGGGCCGCGACGTCCGCGTCGCCACCGTCGCGGTGGCGCAAGGCAATCTCACCGTGACGATTTCGGAAAGCCCGCAGGTCAGCCAGCCCAATCCGCTGTCGCGGGGCCGAACCGTGGTAACGCCGCGCAGCAGCGTCAGCGTCTCCGAGGACGGCAAGAAATTGGCGGTCGTGAAAGACGGCGTCTCGCTGCAGCAGCTCGTCGACGGCCTCAATGGCCTCGGCATCGGGCCGCGCGACTTGATCGGCATCCTGCAGGCGATCAAGGCCGCCGGCGCGATCCAGGCCGACATCGAGGTGATGTGATGCAGAGCAGCCTGGTCAGCAGCACCACCGGCAGCATGCCCGCGAAAGCGGTCATGCCGATGTTCAACGGCCGTGTGGATCCGCAGTTCGCAGAGGCGCTGAGCAAGGTCTCGCCGCAGGCGCAAGCAAAGGCCAAGGCGACGGCGACCGACTTCGAAGCGATGTTCCTGAATTCGATGTTCTCGCAGATGACCAGCGGCATCAAGGGCGACGGCCCGTTCGGCGATACGCCGGGCACCGGAGTGTGGCGCTCGATGCTGACGGACGAATATTCGAAATCGTTCGCGAAAGCCGGCGGCGTCGGGATTTCCAACGACGTGTTCCGCACGCTGATCCTGCAGCAAGCCAACCGCGCCGGCTGATCCAAAGGGAGCCCGACATGAATCAACGCCCTCAACCAAGGCCGGCCCCCGCACCGATTGCGGCGCCGAAGGCCGTGATTTCCACACCCGTCGAGGCCCGCAGGCTTGCGGAAGAGCTGATGGACGTGATGAGCGCGCTGCTCGGCATCATCGAGCGCGAGACCGAACTGGTCCGCGCCGGCAAGGTGCGCGAGGCGATGATGCTGGCGGAGGAGAAGTCCGGTCTGTCACGCCGCTATATGATTGCGCTGGAAAATCTGAGAACGGGGCAAAACTATCTGGCGCAGGTATCGCCCGAATTGCTGACCACGCTGCGGCGCCATCACGACACCTTCCGCGCCATGCTGCAGATCAATCTCACCGTGCTTGCGACCGCGCATGCGGTTTCCGAAGGCATCGTGCGCGGCGTCAATGCCGAGATCCAGCGCCGCAACATCCCCAATACCTACACCGCCGCCGGACAGCACGCGACGCCGGGACCGCGCCACATCACGCCGCTGGCGGTCAGCCGTTCGCTCTGATCCAACATTTACATTTTTCATAAAATCCGTGCGCAGGCGTCAGCGCGGCATTCAGCGCGTTCTCTAACTCCGCGTTGAGAGGTGCCCCGTATAGTTGCGGTCCGTGAGGGGTTGGGATTTGACTCGAGCAAGCTAGTGCCGTCGCGCTAGGAGGCACCATGAGTACAGATTTCAGCATCAAGCCGGTGGGGGCACCGGTCGCCGCACCGATCGCTCAACCCGTGAACGATGCGGCCCAGCATGCCGTCAAGACCGATCTGCCGGCGAGCCAGAGCGTCACGGCAACGGACGCGAGTTCGCGCGCCGCCAGCGATTCCGACGCCGTCACCGTTTCGCTTTCGAATGATTCGCTATCGAATGGTTCGCTATCGAACCAGGTGTTCATCGACCGCGACGCCGCCGCGGTCGTCTATCAGGTCGTGGACAACCGGACGAGCCAGGTGGTGAAACAGTTTCCCGACGAAGCGGTGCTGCGGCGCCGCGCCTATTTCCACGCGCTCGACCTGACCAAAGAGGCGCCGCCGCGTCTGCGCGCCACCGACCGCAGCGCTTAGGAGGCGGAAGGTCTGATCATCAGCTGGATTGCGTCGCGTAGGCCGTGTCGAGATAGGTTGATCCGGTCGCGGGGTCGGTGACGACGTTCTTGATCAGCGCCGTTCCAGCTTTCGTCAGGATGAATTTGGTATCCCCGATCCGGAACGACTGATCCTTGACCAGCACATCCTGATATTTGCTGGTGGCGTCGCTCTGGTAATGCACCTTGGCGCGAAAGCCAGACACGTTCGAGACTGTGATCTTGAACGTCTTGCTGTTGGCGTATTTTCCGGTCCATGTGCCCTGATAGAGCTTGGGATCGACTGCTACATAGGAGGTCTTGGAGGGGACGGTCAGCCCAACAGTCTTGTAGTTGGCCGACAGGATGCTCATCAGGTCGACCATCTGCTCCTCCGTCGCCGTGACCGGAATTTCAGCCCCGGCCCGCCAGGCCGGCAGCGATGTTGCAGTTGATGTCTATCAGCGACTTCAACTTCGCCGGATCCGGGTTCATCTGCATATCCACCGTCTGCTTCATCACGAACACGCCGATATTGGCGATGTTCTGACGGATCTCAATCGGCTGGGGATTTTCGTCGGTCTGAGCCGCGCTCATGAAGATCGACCACAGCCGGCGATTGAACAGCAGCGCGCTTTCCATGGCCTTGCCGGGACCGGCCCAGTTGGATTGAACTTCCTGGAGTTGCCGTGCAGCTTTCAGCAGCGCCTGCGCCTCTATTTCACGCGGAGAAGATGTCGCTTGTGACGCACGGGCGTAGGCTTGGGCTGCATTGGACATTCAATAACCTCGGTGGGAGCGGATCGCAGGCCGCGGGGCTTCAAGACTGCTTAACTTTCATACAGGTGGTGCCTTTAAATAGGGTTAGCGGCGATTATCAATGTGTCCGCTATCCGACAAAAGGCGATGGTTTCGCCCTGTCACCTGGAAAGAAAAACGGCGGGGTATCCCCCGCCGCTTTGATCGTTGCCTCTGAGCGCAGGAGCTGCGGCACACTCTGCTGGCTCTGGTTGGCCAGCGACAGCGCGGGCACCGCGATCGACTGGCGGGTCGACAGCGCCTGGCTGTTGGCCGCTTCCTGCGGACCTTTCGCGTTTACCCGCGCCACAATTGCACTAATCGTGCATTTACCAATGATTAACCATCATCAGAAAGGATGCGAATCGGCCGGCGGGCATCGATAATCTGCGCGAAGAGCGACAACGGAGAACAGGCATGGCCTTAAAAGTCGAGCTCAAGCCGCACGAACGAATCATCATCGGCGCTTGCGTGGTCACCAACACCGATCAGCGCGCCCGGCTGCTGATCGACGGCGACCGGATTCCGATCCTGCGCGAGAAGGATATCCTGACACCCGAGTCCGCCGACACCCCGGCCAAGCTGGTCTATCTCGCGGTGCAGCTGATGTATCTTGCGCCGGATCCGATGGCCCAGCACCCGACCTATTTCAGCCTGGTCCGCGACATCCTGACTGCCATGCCCAGCGGCTGGCCCTTCATCGAGGGGATCAACAACCACATCCTGAACGGCGATCTCTATCACGCGCTGAAAGAGTCGAAGAAGTTGATCGCCCATGAAGAGAAGCTGATTGCAGCTGCAAAACGCCCGCAGGACGCCGGCGACGAGCGCAAATCGGCGTAACGCCACAACAAGGCTGCTCGGCACGACCGAGGCGTGAACGGCAGTTCGCCGTTCCGCCCAAAATAATCGCCTACATTGCCAGCGGTGGAGATTGCTCTAATTCCGGCACTGCGCCGTCTTCGGAAGCTGAGCGCCGCGCGCCAAATTCAAGCACCGCGGCAATCAGTGCATCGATATCGCGGGCCTCGGTGCGGTGATTGACGATAGCCGCACGTATGGCGAGTTCGCCATCGAGGAGCGTCGTCGAGGGAGCCGCTATCCCGGATTCCTGAATGTCCATGACAATATCGCCATTGACCTTGTTGGAATCCGCGGCGCGGTAACGGAAGCAAACGATATTGAGCTGCACCGGCGCAAGCAGCTCCAGCCGCGGCTCAGCCAGCACACGGGATTCCAGATATCCGGCAAGCGCACAGGTGCGCGTGATGACGGCTCCCAACCGTTCCGTACCGAAGGTTTTCAACGTGAACCAGGTCTTGAGCGCCCGAAAGCCCCGCGACAGATCGGGGCCGAGGTCACAAGGCCAGGGTGAGCCCGCGGAAAGCCCCCGCGTCTCGCGGCGCAAATACGCCGCCGGCGACGAAAACGTGTCGCGATGCCGCTGGCCGTCGCGGACAATCAGGAAGCCGGCGTCATAGGGCACCTGCCCCCATTTGTGGAAATCAAGCGCGATCGAATCCGCGCTTTCTAGGCCGGCGAGCCGCGGCGCAAGTACCGGCGAGAGAATTCCGAGCGCGCCAAAGGCGCCATCGACGTGAAACCAGAGCCCCTCTTCACGGCATAGCGCGCTCAACGCCACAAGATCATCGATGGCCCCGATGTCCACCGTCCCCGCCGAGCCGACGACGAGGAAGGGATTCAAGCCGGCCTCGCGGTCCAGCGCAATCCGGCACCGCAGCGCGGCAACGTCGATGCGGTGGAATCGATCGACTTCGATGCACCGCAACGCGTCGCTGCCAAAGCCGGCGATATCCATCGCCTTGGTGATGCAGCCGTGCGCCGCCTTCGAAGTATAGGCCGTCAGCGCCGCGCCTTCGACGCCGCACTGCCGCACCGATTGTCCAAGTGCTGTCGTCCGCGCCACCAGCACCGCCATCAGATTTGCCATCGATGTGCCGGTGACGAAAATGCCGCTCGCCTCGTTCGGAAAGCCGAGCATCTGGCGGGTCCATTCCACGACCTGACGTTCGACCTCGATCGGAATGTGATCGCGTCCGCCGAGATTGGCATTCAGTCCGGCAGCCAGCATCTCCGCCAGCATGCCGACGGCGGTACCGCCGCCATGCACCCATCCCATGAAGCCCGGATGAACATTGCCGGTCGCGTAGGGTACGACGAAATCGGTGAACTCCCGATAGACGTCGCCGAGCTCGGAAGCCTGACGCGGAAGCTCGGCGCGAAACCGCGCGCGAACGTCATCCGGTATCGGCTGCCAGACCGGGCGATCGCGAATGTTGGCGATGTAGTCGATCATGTCATCGAGCATGCGATGACCCTGTGCGCGAATCGCGTCCCAGTCTTGCGGGTCGAGGGTGTGGCTCGACTCGGATTGCAGCAATGCTTCGCGCACCATTTTTGTCACGCGGCCTGCTCGCGGCCCGGGCGGGACCGGCGATACAACATCGCGGCGAACGCGTCGAAGATCTTGCGCATCTGCGGCGGCTTGTAGGGGAACAGATCCGGCGAATCCATGTTGTGCACGACGGCGGTATTGTCCGCTTCGAATATCAGCAAATCCCCGCGCTTGTTTTCCGCACAGTCGATGGTGAAATAGTCGAGCCCTACCCTCTCCGCCATTGCGGCCAGCGCGTCTTGATGGCGACCCGCGAAGGCGGTTTCGAAGTCGCGCATGAAGCTCTCTTCTTCGAGCCGCTTGCCGGCGCTGAATGCCATGTTCGCGTTCAGGTACCAGATATCCCACCGGTCTGCGATCGCCATGTGGCAGGCGTACGGGCGGCCGTCGATGACAACTATTCGATATTTGCGAAACAGACCGTCATCATTGGCGTAATCGACGAAGCGGGAGACGAAGAATTCCTGCTCGGCTCTTTCGGCAAGATATCGGTCTATCGCAGCCGGCCCGTCAATCCTGGCCAGCCCGACGCCGGCATGCGAACCACGCGGCCGGACGATCAACGGAAACCGGAGTTCCGGCGCAACATCGGCAAGCAGAAGATCCGACTTGGGATCCGGCCTGGACGCGTCCGATAATTGCGCGCGGGTCACAGATACGGTTGCGGGAATATCGAGTCCTTTGATCCCGCGCAGCAAATTATGCAATTTGTCACGGTCCAGATTTGCAACGAGGCGCGGTGGATTGAGCATCGGCCGCGGCCAGCCAGCCGCCGCCTGATCGATGATGCGGAGCGCATCGCGGCATTCTTCCGAGTCGGAAGCGATCACGATCGCAATGTCATGATCGGGCAGCGGTACCGGCAGCGGGACTCCGGCCACGACATAAAGCGTCAGCAACTCGATCGCGGAGTCCTCGAGCAGGAATTCGATGGGCGTGTTGCCACCCATGTCGATCGAGGCCGCCAGGGCGAGGACGCGCAGTTTCGGCTGTTCGGCCGCGCAAGGAGACCGGAACAACTGGTGAAACGCAAGTACTTCTGCCTGGATGGCCAGTCCCGTCGGCTTGTCGCCTAGCAGTTGCGCGATCAGCGACAGGTCGAGCCCCTCACCGGCGTCCGCGGTTCCGCCGGCAACCTTGGAAATCAGCTCATCCCGCAACGGGCGAAGATCGGTCCCGTTAAATGCCATCGTCGTGAGCCTGGCAAATCCGATCCGGTCCGCGCACGGCAGCTTGGCGGTCGCGATCGGCGCTTCGAAATCAGGCTGCATGTCGCAACTCCAGGGATGGACAACAATCGCGGCGCGCGTCCAGCAAGGCCATGCATGTACCGTGTAAGCGGAGCCTGCAGAGCGGCGGCGTCAACATCACTCACGCAGCGTTCGGCACGGCTGCAGCCGTCGCAAATTGCGAGGAGAGATCGCCATGAAACACGGACGGACCGACGTGATCGAGGCGGCTTTCAAAATCCGCCCAGATTTCGCCGCCGATATCCGTCCAGCGTTTGCAGAAGGCGAAATCCTCGCTGAGGTAAGTCCCGGTGCTCGGATCGATCATGCACTCGAACAGCGCAAAGCGGTTGGGGCTTCCGGCGAGGGCGTCGGCAGAATGTTCGCGGAAAAACTGCAGCGATGCGTAGGCCGGATGTTCGCACATCCTTTCCAGGACGTGCCGCCTGATCATCAGGAAGCCGGTTCCGGCGTAGCGCACCTGCGTAAAACCGTTGACGACGACGACCTTGTCCGGATCGTCGAATTCGAGCACGTAATCCAGCGCCGCCGACGGCGCTTTCGACGGATTGGACTGCAGCGCCCGCTTTGCCTTGTCCCAGTTGACCCGCTTGATCGGATAGATGCCGGCCACCACGTCCGCGCCGGATTCGATCAGCCGAAACACCTGGTCGGGCGTAAAGCCGATATCGGCGTCCACGAACAGGAAATGGGTTGCGGTGGGATCGTCGAGGAACATCGTCACCAGGTTGGCACGCGCCCGCGTGATCAGCGCGTCGCCATCCCGCATCAGGACCTTGAGGTCGATGTTTGATTTGGAGCGCACGGCCCGCTGCAGCTGAAAAATCGAGCTGGCATAGATGCTCGAGACCTGCCCGCCGAAGCAGGGCGTCGCCACCACGAGGTGAAACTGTTCGTTCATGATTAGCTCCGACGCGGCTGACACGGCCTGCAGTTCTGAACAAACGTTAAATAGACGTGGTTAACGAAAGGCTAATGACCGCGGTTAGCCGACCGGAAGATACTTCGTCAGGGTGAGCTGCGAGAGCATCGACGTCGTCTGATAGGAAGCCTGCAGGCTGGTCTGGAGTGCCAGCACCTCGCTCGCCACCTGATCAGGCGAAACGGTCTCGGCCTGGTCGACGATACTCTGCAGCATCGCCTGACTTTGCTTTTGCCGACTCGTCGCATTCTTCATCGTCATCTGCGCCGTGGCAAAATCCGCCTGAATGTCCTGGATCGTTTGCGCACCCGGATGCGTCGTCAGACTTTGCGCCACCCGCTGGCTCAGCGCCAGAATCTGCCCCGCGGAATTTGTCCCCGCAGGCGGAGCAGAGAACGCTGAAAAAACCGCCAGGGTTTGAAGCTGCGAACGAATCGCGGATTCATTGGCCTGCGCCCCGTATTGAACGGTCACCGACTGATCGATCCGCGCGGTCGACGATGCGCGCGCTGAAGCCAGCGGCCCTGGATTGCCGGTGTACCAGGATACGGTATTTGCCGGCGTACCGCTGACAAACGAGGTGGCGGAGCCCAGTGGCAAGCCACTGACGCGCAGCGGCGGCTTGATCGCCGTCACCGTGGGACCGAGCCCGAGCGCCGCAAACGCGGCCGGGTTCGAACTCGTGACCGAAAGGCTTGCGGCATCGTCGGTGTGCAGCGTGACCACACCGCCGCTGACGGTCGACGGGGTCGAGGTGCCCGTGATCGAGTCGATTTTGGTCAAGAGTGTCTGGACGCTGTCCGTGACGTTGAGCTGGTTTCCGGTCGCGCCGGCGGCGACGAAAGTGATCGGTGTGCCGTTGACGGTGATGGTGTCGCCAGCTGCGAAGCTGGTAGCCAGCGAGTCGGTACCCGCGACACCGGATAACAACGTCGCGCCGGTGATCGGCGCAGGAACAGCCGCCTGGTTGTTGGCCACCGTTCCAATAGCCGTTCCAGTCGTATTGAAAAAATCGTTGCCCGCCTCGACGGCCGAAGCGGCTACAAGCGACGTATTGGCAAGCGTGCCGATCGCCGTGGTCAGCGCCGCGTTCAGGTTGGCGGCGGTCGCCGCCGGGGTCGTGCCGATGGCGAAGCTCCCGGTCGGCAGCGGCGTTGCGCTCGAGGCGGTGAGCTGAATCGATTCGGTCGTACCGTCCGGCAGATTGAACTTGAAGCTCACCTGATCGCCGTTGTTTGGGTTGGTCGCGCCGAGGTCGATCGAAACGCCATTCGGCGATCCGCCGGGACCGGTGACGGTCGCTCCGGTCAGCGAGGATGACACCGCGTTCAGCTTCAGGCCGAACGGCGAGCCTGCGACGTCCTCCGCCACTTGAACCGAGCTCGGCGTCGGCGAAAAAATAACGAGACGACCGAGGCCGTTGGTACCGAGATCCGCTTGCCTCCGCTCGGAGGTCACCTGCTTCAACCCGGCCTGGGTGGTGGTTCCGTTGAGAATGGTATCGATCGAGGCAACGGACGGCGTATTGATGGCGCTGCCCGAAAACAGGTAGCGATCACCCGCCTGGGTATTCAGAATGCCCAGCATCGAAGTCAGTTGAGAGCTGGCGGTCTGCTGCGCGATGGTCTGGCCCGCGCTGTTTAGCGCCTGCGACGAACTGTTCGCGCTGTTTTGAACCGTGGTTCCGATGTCGACCATCGCCTGCAGGGCCGTGTTGGCGACGCCGATGTTGGTGTTGATGTTGCTCATCGTGTCGGAGAAGGCGGAAATGTTGGCCAATTGCGACCGGGCGGCGATCGCGAATCCCTCGTTGACCCCCATGCCTGCATAGGACGTCGACTTTTTCCCGGTCGTCAGCTGCGACTGCAGCATCGTCAGCTGATTTTTGAGATCAACTATCGACTGGTTGAGAACGGAACTGCCGAAACTGACGCTGTTGATTGCCATGTCGATCGCCTTACAACTGGACTTGCATCAAGGTGGACATCATGGTCTGAACCACAGACATCACGTGAGCATTGGCCGCGTAGGAATTCTGCAAAGCGATCAAATTGGCCATCTCGGTATCGATATTGACACCGGAAGTGGATTTCATTTTCTGCTGCAGCGTGTTGACGACGACATCCTGCCCCTGCTGAAGCTGCGTCGCCGAGGTAGACGCATTGCTCTGCAGGCTCAGGAACTGCTGCATGAACCCTGACAGCGTCCCCTTGAACGGCGTCGCGGCCGTACCGAGCCCGGTCTGCGGCGAGTAAGTGAACGTGCCCGACGTCAGCTGGGAATACAGAAAATCCGAACGCGTCGTATCGCCGGCGGGGGTTGCTGGTGAAGTACTGTATGCCGTAAACTTCGACGGATCGGCGAGCAGCGCGGCATTGACCGTGATCCGTCCAGCCAATCCCAGTTGTTGCGGGGCCTGCGCCGTGATGGCCCCGGTGTACAATGCATTCCCGTCGGTAAACAACGGAAGTTGAGGACCACCGCTCGCAAGCGACGAAACCGTCGTGGTAACCGAGGCCGCGTTGACGGCCGCCGTGGCGGTGCCGTTGTCGAGCACCCGCAAGGTAGATCCGGACGGATTCGAAAACTGCAGATTGGCGGTACCGAGCGCAGCGTTCAGTTGCGCAACGACCGAGGCCATTCCACCGGTAAAATTGACGCCGATTACCGGATTGTTCGGATTTCCCCCGACGTTCGACAGGGGAAGTGCGGCGGGATCATCGACCCGCACGATCGACACCTGATGCTGGGCGTTGGTCGTCGTGTCGGTATAGGTGAGGTTGATCGTATTGCCGGGCAGTACGTTCGAGAGGTCGAGATCGAAGCCGGCCTTGGGGGCAAGAGCGGCCGGAGCGGCCGTCCCCGCGGTGGTCTTGTTCGACAGCGCGCTGGCCAACGATGCCGCGAGCTGATCGACCTGGGCCTGCGCCTGCACCAGCGTCTTGTCCCGCAACGTGACGTCGGCGGCGATCTGACCGGAGATGATCGAGCCGGTCCCGATCATGTCCGTGACAGCGCCGTTCGCGAGCTTGATCGAGATCGTGCCGACGGATGAATTTGCCGGATTGGCATTCCATTGCGAGTTGGCGTTCAGCGTACCCTGCGAATTGAAACTGAGCGTGGAGGCCTGAGCGCCGACCAGTTCGACACCGTTCGTGGTGTAGATGGTCGCCTGATTGTTTCCATTGGTGGAGACGCGGATATCCATCAGCTGCGACAGCTTGTCGATCGCCTGGTCGCGTTGATCCATCAGGGTGGCCGCCGTGGGATCGGTTGCGCTCATTCGCTGCAGCTGGACGTTCAGATGCGCGATCTGGGTCATGGCCGTATTGGCCTGCCCCACCGAAATGTTGATGTCCTGCTCGGCATTGGAACGCAGGGTTTGAATACCCTGCGTCGTTACATTCAGTTGCTGCGCCAGCGCCTGTGCCGCCGTCGCAGCCGAGATTTGTGACGATGAACTTCCCGACGTCGTCGAAAGCGATTGAAGCGCCGTCGTAAAATTGGAAAATGCGGTTTCGAGCGTCCCGGCATCTCCGGGCGTTCCATAGACGGATTGCAGTTGGGTCAGGACACTCGCCATCTGGTCGGCATAAGCGCCGCCGGACGTCTCCGATCGCAATTGGCTCTGAACGAATTGATCGAGTTGGCGGGACACGCCGGTGACGTTGACGCCCGCGCCGAAGTCGCCGCTCAGGGTCTGGACCTGATTGACGCTTTTGGCGACATAGCCAGGCGTCTGCGTGTTGGCGATATTCGACGACGTGATCGAAAGCGCGGCCTGGTTCGCACGCAAACCAGACATTGCAGTGGCGAGGGCCGAACTCAAACTCATCTTAGCCGCCTCGAATCAAACAAGCTGACGTGTTGTCAACGACCATCAACGCAGCACGTTCAGCAGATCCTGAACCATGCTGTTGGCCGTGGTGATCACCTTGGTGTTCGCGGAATATGCCTGCTGGGTCACGATCAGCTTGGTGAACTCGTCGGCGATGTCGGTGTTCGAGCCCTCGAGCGAGGAACCGCTGATCGTGCCCGAGGCGCCGATGATCGCCGGCCCCGATTGATCGGTGACGGCATAGGCGCCGCCATCGAGCGCTTTCAGGTAGTTGGTGCCGTTGAAATGCGACAACGTGACCGAGGCGAGATCGAGGTTCTGTCCGTTGGAGAAGGTGCCTACCACGAGACCGCTATTGCTGATCGCGACCGATTGCAGCTGGCCGGCCGCAAAGCCGTTCTGCGTGATGTTGTTGATGGTCGCCGCGCCACCGGTGGTGGCAAATTGGGTCAGGCCGCCGGACCCGACGTTGATCGTGAGAGTGCCGAGCGACTGGCCGCTGACCTGTACGTTCGTCACCGGGATCGCCGAACCTGTCGGGCTGATCAATGCGCCGTTGGCGCCGAAGGTGAAGTTCGTGCCGACGTTGGTCCAGCCGGGATTTGTACCGGTCGCGGCGGGATCGTTCTGATAAAAAAGATTCCACGTGTCCTGATGTCCGGCGCCGAGCGTGGAGCTGTCAACCTTGGCCCATCGCATTTGCAAGTTGACCGGCGTTCCGGCGGCGTTGAAAGCCGTTACCGCGCCACCGCTGATGCTTTCCTTCTGAAACGTCCCGGTGTCGTTGCCAATGACGATGCCGGTGCCGGGGGGGCCGGCGGCTCGCGCCAGCGCCACGGTACCGGAGGCCGGCAGGCCGAGTGCTGCGAACGCGTTCTGCGCCGACGCCGAAGTGGTGATCGTTAGATCTTGCCCGGTGCCCGTGTTCAGCGTGATCACGCCGCCAGCGAGGGTCGGCGCGGCGCCGGTGACCGAACCGATTTTCGACAGCAGGGTACCGACCGAATCGGAGATGTCGATATTGCTGCCTGACGTGCCGGATACCGAGCCGGTGTTCACAAAATGAAATGTCGTGCCATCGACGGTAATGGTGTCGCCGGCCGCAAAGCCCGTCGTCAGCGTGTTGCTTCCCGCCGCCCCGGAAAGTGTCGTTGAGGTTGTGATCGCGGCCGGAAGCTGACTCGACGCGGCGGTGCCGTTCACGGATGCGTTGACGAAAGTCGGGGTGCCTATCACCAGGGGATTTTGGGCGAAATCACCGGGGTTCAGGACGCCCGCAGCCAACACCGAGCCGGCGAGAGCGGTGGTGCTTGCCGGCGTCAGCGGCGTGGTCGGGAGGTTCGCGGCGTATTGAATGGCGCTGGTGGCCTCCGCCGGAACGAAATTGTTCTGGAACTGCAGCACCTGCGGCACGTTGCCGAGCGGGTTTCCGGTCTTGGGATCGACCGCCACGCCCATCAGGTAATAGCCGGCGCCGTTGACCAGATTGCCGTTGGCGTTGACCTGGAAATCGCCACGACGGGTATAATCGGTGACGCCGTTGAAAACTGGCACGTTGTCGGTGACCCCGATCGCCTTTTGCACTGAGAAGAAGCCGTCGCCGTTGATCGCCATGAACGTGGCGACCGTGGACCCCGAGACGGTTCCCTGCGAGGTGATGGTGGGTCGTGCGAAGGCCGTGACCGATCCGGAGACTTGCCGGTCGGGGCTCGTCGAATCCGGAACGAGATCGACGAAAGAGGTGCCGATGCCTTTGTAGCCGGTCGTCTGGGCATTTGCGATATTGCCGGAAATGTTCTGAAGCGCGAAGGATTGCGCCTGCAAGCCCGCAACGGAAGTATTGAGAGCGTCGAAGATACCCATAACATCGTCTCCAAATTCGATCCGGACGGCCCGCCGCTGAGCAAAGCGTTGACCGCAATCGAAGGAGACCATCGCAAGCGTTGTGCCAAACTAAAAACTGCAATCATATCAGTCGCATAAATAAAAAACCCCGGTCCAGGGACCGGGGCACAATTGCCGGGCGGGCAACAATTGCCGGGCTTGAGGCGTCAGGTAGCTGAGGGTGCGGCGGGGTGAAACACCAGCGCAAAACCGTCCATGCAGTAGCGCAAACCGGTCGGCTTCGGCCCGTCGTCGAAGACATGACCGAGATGGCCGCCGCAGCGGCGGCAGTGAATTTCGGTGCGCAGCATCCCGAAGGTGCGGTCTTCGGTTTTGCCGACGGCGTTGTCGAGCGGCTGGTAGAAGCTCGGCCAGCCGGTGCCGCTTTCGAACTTCGTCTCCGAGGAGAACAGCGGCAGGTCGCAGCCGGCGCAGGCGAAAATGCCCTTGCGGTGCTCTTTCAGCAGCGGGCTCGATCCCGGGCGTTCGGTGCCCTCCTTGCGCAGGATTTCATATTGCTGCGGCGTCAGTTGCGCGCGCCATTCGGCATCGGTCTTTTCGATCTCGAATTTCTCGGCGGCCCGCGCAGGCGTCGGGCGCAGCCAGCGGAAAGCGGCAAGGCCAAACAGGCTTGCAACCGATGCGAGCAGGATACGGCGGTCAATCATGGTGGTCTCCGTGCGAAGCGGAACATGTCTCGTTCGCCATCAGATACGGCGCGCAGGCCTGGAAGTTACACCGGTCCGTCCTGAATTTTCTCACTTTCTTGCGAGGGCGCAGCCGCCGTTCCGCCCCCATGCGTTTCCGCCGGCGCCGGCGGTCGCGGACGCACCGGGTGCGGCCCGCCCGACGGCGGCGGGCGCCGGGGCGGCGACCTGGTTCCGGCCTGGCGATTGGCCTCGGCCAGGCGCGCCTCGCGGACCTGCTCCCTCGCCCGCGCGCCTTCCCGGTAGCGCGCCAGCGCGCCGGCGGCGGCAGCGCTTCCCCGCCCCCACATTCCGATCAGCTGGCCCGCGACCCGGCCGGTTGCGCCGCCGGCCCAGACCAGTTCGAACGGTGAAAACAGCCGCCAACGCTCGTCGCCCCACAGGATGCTGCGCGCGATCAATTGCCCGGCCATCGCCGACGTATTCAGGCCCTGGCGGCCGAAGCCGCTGGCGACCCACAGACCTTTGCGCAGCTGGCCGATCTGCGGCATGCCGTGCACGGTCACTCCGACCGCGCCGCCGAACATGTCGGCCATGGCGACCTTGCCGAGTTGCGGGAAGACGGTCGCAATCCGCCGCTGAATGGCGGAGCCAAAGCGGCCGGGCTTCGCGTCCCAGGTCATTTCCGGGCTGGCCCACATCAGGCGGTCGCCGTCCACGATCCGGAAATGATCGATGCCGTCGCTATCGGTCACCGAACCCTGAAAGCTGATCACCTCGGCGAGCCGATCGCCGAGCGGTTCGGTGAGCCCGGCATAGCGCCACACCGGAAGCAGCGTCTCCGACAGCCGCCGCGACGCGGCGCCGAGATGGATGTTGCCGGCCAGCACGATGTGCGAGGCGCGCAGCCGCGCCGAAGGCGTCACGATGCGCTTGCGAATGCCTGAGGGATCGATGCTGACGACCGGCGTATCCTCGAAGATGCGGGCGCCGGCCCGCTTCGCCAGCGCCGCCAGGCCATGGACATATTTACGGCCGTCGATCTGGAACGCCCTGGGGTAATAGATGCCGTGGAAATAGCGCCCGGTCTTGAGCTCGGCGCGGACGCGATCGACCTGCCAGCCTTCGACCTCGGTCTCGAAATCCTCGCTCAGCGTTTGCAGCCGGCTGATCAGCGTTTCGCCGGCATCGACGTTGGAGACTTCCAGCGCACCCTCGGTCAGCGCGATGCCCGGCATCAATTCTTCGGTGGCGGCAGCGCGAACATAATTGGCGCCCTCCTTCGACAGCGACCAGAGTTCGCGGGCGTCCTCGAGGCCGATGCGCTCGATCAAGTCGCCGATCGGCAGACCGTAACCCGGCATGACCGTGCCGAGTTGATGTCCGGACGCGTTCCAGCCGACATGACGGCCTTCGAGCACGGCGACGCTGGCGCCAAGGCGCGCGGCCTCCCGCGCCACCGTCAGGCCGGCGAGCCCGGCCCCCACCACGCAAATATCGACGTCCATGTCGAACGAAAGACGCGTGCGAAACGGCGCGTTGTCACCGGCTCGGTCGGGGGTACCTGTGGAAGTCTCGGCCATGGCGTTTTCTTAGGGATCGCTGCGACGCTTGTCACCTTGTCCCGGGCATGAGCTTGTAGATTAATTCAGACCGAGACCGAATCGAGATTGTGATCATGCGCCGTTTGATGCTGTTGCGTCATGCCAAGACCGAAAGTAACGCTCCGTCCGGGCAGGACCAGGACCGCCGCCTGGACGACCGCGGCCGGCACGATGCCACAGCGATCGGCGACTGGATCGGCCGGCATCCGCCGTTTCCCGACCTCGTGCTGGTTTCACCGGCAGTCCGGGCACTCCAGACCTGGGAGATCGCCCGGGAAGCGATGAAGCACCATGCCCGGCAGCCACAGGTCGAATTCCTGCCCGAACTCTACGGCGCCGATCCGGCCCAGCTGTTGCAAACCATCCGTATGGCCTCCGTCAACGATCCGCGGCGGCTCTTGGTCGTCGGGCATAATCCCGGCATGCACGAACTGGCGCTGACGCTCACCGGCAGCGGCGACGCCGCCGCGAAGAAGGCGCTCGAACACAATTTGCCGACCGCAGGCTTCGCCATATTCGACTTCGCGACCGACGACTGGAACGATGTAGCGTTTCGCCGCGGCAAACTCGTACTGTTCATCAGCCCGAAATTATTGAAGAGAATTTCGGGCGATTAGGGCTGGCGGACATCCCGATGCCGACGTGCTAAACTGACCTCGAACAGGAGGCGCAGATGTTCAATTCGATTCTCGTGCCGATCGATCTGGCCGATACCGATCTGGCGAAGCCTGCGATCGCTACCGCTGCCACGCTGTCGAAGACCTGGAGCGGCTCGGTGCGGCTATTGAACGTGCTGCCGATGACGCCCGTGATGCTGGCGGAATATGTGCCGGCCGATTTTGACACCCAGCAGCGCGAGATCTCGGAAGAAGCGCTTACGATCGTGGCGCGGGAATCCGGCATCGAGCCGTCGCGCATATCCACCGCGGTCCGCCAGGGCGGCATCTATCACGAGATCCTCGAAGAGGCGGCCGCGATCAAGGCCGATCTGATCGTGATGACGTCGCACCGGCCGGCGATGCGGACCTATTTCCTCGGCTCCAATGCCGGCCATGTGGTGCGCTACGCCAAATGCTCGGTGCTGGTGGTGCGGCACTGATACATTCACGCTCGAACGGCGGGGGCCTCAAGGTGAAGAACTGGTGGCGGAAGTGGTCGTTCGAAATCCCGCTCGCGTTCGGCGACGCACTTTGGGAAGTTCTGGTGGTGCAGTTCGCCGCCTTTCTCGACCGCCTCACCATGCGCACGGCGATCGAATTCGTCGCGATCGCGATGCTGGCGATGGCGTTTGCCCAGACCTTCCCGATCGATCTGGCGATCCTGTTCGCCGGCGATACGTTGATGTATCTGGAATTCCTGGTCGCCATCCGGCTCGCCGCCGGCAGGATCCATTTCCAGGAAATGCTGCGCCTCGCGCTGCGGCTGGCGCGGTTTGCGGTGCGGGTATTGAACGCGGCGATCGGCATCTCCGTTACACGGCTCAACCGGCTGCGCGAACGTCGCAATGTTGCGCGTTCGGCAAAACCCCGGCGAATTTCCGGCAGTTCCGACGACGACCGAGGCTTTGGAATTGCATGGGGCGGGCTGGCCACCGCGTAGCGGTGAGCGCGGGATCGTACGACGCGACCCGGTCGATCGACCGGGTCGTATTTTTTAGCGATCAGAAAATTCCGGGCAGCAGCATCGCAACCCGCTGGCGATATCGGCGGTACTGATCGCCGAAGAATGCAAGCAGATCGCGCTCCTCGAGCCAGATGCCGACGAAGATATAGGCCGTCATCACGCCCGCGAACAGGAAGTGGCCTGCCGTCATGACCGGCGCCGACCAGAATGCGAGCATGAAGCCGAGATAGAGCGGATGCCGGATCAGGTGATAGAGCCCGGGCGTCCGCAACTGGGTAGCCGACGCGGTGCGGCCCGCAAAATTCAGCACCACGCGCTTGCGCCGAAACCCTTCGAAATGCCTGCTCAGGAAGGTGCCGAATACGAGCAGCCAGCCGAAAGCCGACAGCGCCTGGATCGCCGCCACCGCGCGCGGATCAGCCGCGCGCCACACCACCGCAGGTAACGGCTGCCATGCCGCGAACAAGACGATGAGCACCAGACTGGTGCACAGCACATATGTGCTTCGCTCCACCAAAGGCGGGACGTGCGCGGTCAACACACGCTTGAAGCCACGCCGCGCCATGGCACTGTGTTGAGCCACGAAGAGGCCGAGCAACTGCAGGTCGATGCAAAGCGCCACCGAGGACGGCCAGATCGCGCCGGTATCGATCTGCTTGGGAACGACGACGCCGCTGACGAAACCGACCGCGTAAAGCAGCGTCGCGAGAAAGATCGCATAGACCGCAACGCCATAGCCGATGCCGAGAAGTCTCGCGAGACTTCCCGCGGTCGACCGGCCGATGCGGTGCGACCGATGGTCAACCGCGATGGTCATAATATTTTCCTGTCGAGTTCGAACTCATTGCGTCCTTGGGGCGGTGCCGTTCAGCGAAGCCGGCCGAGTTCCCGATCGACAATGCCGCCGACCGCCCGCTCGATGTGACAGCGGCTGATCCCGATATCGCGGAGCGCACGATCGTCCAGTTGCCGCAGCGCTTTGATGGCCTCCCTGCGAACCCAATATGCGGCGAGGTTATTCACCCAACCTTCGATCCAGCGGACAAATCCGCCAGACGGGCTGGCGGACGTGCGTTGCGCGGCAGTCGAGGACATTGTGGTCATTTTTCTTCTCCGGTTGGCTTTCGCCCGGCAAGGCGATGCCGCTGGCGCAAACGCTGACCGACAGCGGCTGCACCATTTGTGACGTTGGATGGCTTGCTCCTCAGTGCAATCGCTGGGTTGATATGACCTAGATGATCCGGTACACTTCTCGGTGCAAGTAAAACATTGCTCTCGGTGCAATAATGTCGAAATTCGAATATCTCAGGCTTGCCGATGCGGTCGCCGCCGAGATCGCCAATGGCGGGCTCAAGCCCGGCGAACGCCTGCCGCCGCAGCGCAGCTTTGCCTATGAGCGCAAGATCGCGGTCTCGACCGCGAGCCGCGTCTACACCGAGCTATTGCGCCGCGGCCTCGTGGTCGGCGAGGTCGGACGCGGCACCTTCATCTCCGGACAGCCGCGCCGCGGCGCAACCACCTTCACCGAGCCGCGCGGCGCGCGCATCGATCTGGAAGTCAATTATCCGCTGCTGCCGAACCAATCGACCCTGATCGCGAAAAGCCTTGACGGTCTGGAGCGCCCGGAAGCACTCGAAGCGGCATTGAAGCAAGGCACCAGCACCGGGACGCAAACTGCGCGAAGCACCTCGGCGGACTTCCTCTCGAAAAACGGCTGGTCGGCGCGCGCGGACCAGATCCTGTTCACCGCCAACGGCCGGCAAAGCATTGCCGCCGCCCTCGCCGCAATCGTGCCGCCCGGCGGCCGCTGCGGCGTCGAGGCGCTGACCTATCCCTTCATCAAAGGCGTCGCCGCGCGGCTCGGGGTAACGCTGGTGCCGCTGGCGATGGACGAACACGGCGTGCGGCCGGACGCGATACAGAAAGCCCGCCGCGAAGCGCATCTCGCCGCGCTGTACATCCAGCCGACGATTCAGAATCCGCTGGGCATGACGATGCCGGGCTCACGGCGCGCCGATCTGTTGCGCGTCGTCGAAAAACTCGGCCTCACCGTGATCGAGGATGCGGTTTATGGCTTCCTCGATGACGAGGCGCCACTGGCGGCATTGGCGCCGGATTCCTGCGTCGTGATCGACAGCCTTTCCAAGAAGGTCGCCCCAGGCCTCGCGCTCGGCTTCATCGTTCCGCCGCCACGTTTGCGCGAGAGCATCATGGCATCCGTACGATCTGGCGGATGGACCGCGTCAGGCTATGCCTTCGCGGCCGCACAGCGGATGATGGCCGACGGCACCGCGTCCGAACTCGTCAGGCTCAAGCGCGCCGATGCGCAGCGCCGTCAACAGCTGGCAGCGGAGCGGCTTGCCGGTTTCGAAATCCAGACCAATCCGAAATCCTATCATCTGTGGCTGACACTGCCGCCGCACTGGCGGTCGCAGACATTCGTCGCGGCCGCGGCCCGCCGCGACATCGCGCTGACGCCCTCGTCGACCTTTGCGGTGAGCCCCGGGCACGCGCCTAATGCGATACGGCTGGCGCTGGCCGCACCGCCCGTCGATCAGCTCGATGCAGGGCTGCGAACGCTGGCGGGAATGCTGCGCGCCAACGAAGAGGATTTCGAGTCGACCGAATAGTTCGGCTCCAGGTCACCCTCGGCCCTCACCCGACCGGCCACTCCGCGATAAATCCCTTCGCCTTGTAGGGCTCGATCTTATCCCATTCGAAGAGAATACGGCGCCGGAATTCGGGATCGGTGTGCCATTGCGCCCGCGGCGTCTTGAAACTATCGACCATGACCAGCATCTTCTCCACTTCCGGCCAGTGCCGCTGCAGCGTCATCGGATAGCGGCGCCCGGTCCAGGTATTGCCGAGACAGATCACGCTGCGGATATTTTTCAATCCGAGCGCGGCGTCGATAAGCGGCAGCGAGAAGATCACGTTTTCGCCGGTGTTCATCGCGCGATGCTCCCGCAGAATACGGTCGGCCGGAATGCCGCGCGCGGTCATCACCTCCGCGATAATTTCGCATTCCGAACGATTCGATCCCGGCGTGATCCCGCCGCTCACGATGGACCAGCGAAAGTAGCCCTTGCTCCAGAGCCGGCAGGCTTCATCGACACGCTCGCCGACGTCTTCGCGGGTGCCGAACACGAACAGCAGATCGGCAGGTTGCAATGGCGTCTCGATCAGGTGCCGTGCATTGATCTCGGCGATTTCGGCCTCGGTCGGCAAACGCGCGCTTCGATCCACCATGGCATGCTCATGTCTGCCCTTGAAAACATGCCCGCACGATGCCGCGCGCAAGCGGCTTTACGAAGTCACGTTTCATTGCGCTTGATTGCGATGGCTAAGGCAGCAACTCGTCCGGCAGATCGTCGAAGCTGAAGCTGCGCGGCCGGTTGCGTTTGACGAAGCCGCCGATCTGCCAGGTGAACAAGGCGGCAAAGCCGACCAGGAACAGCGCGCCCACGAATTCGCCGATGAACAGCGCGCGCAGCAGCAGTCCCGCCATCGCGACCGCGAGCATCGTCAACAATGCGAGCGCGGCGGCGTAGGTTTTCGGACCAATGCCGCCGATCAGCGCAGCCTTGCTGCCCGCATCCTTCAAGCGCCGGTGCAATTCCACCATGAAGGCCCGGTAGCCATGGTCCTGCGGCGCCATCAGGGCCGCGGTTTGCCAGGTTGTCGAGAGGATGGCGATGCGCCCGCCGCCTTCCTTGTCGATATCGGCGCGGAAGCGGCGCGACTGCATCGACACCGGCCGGTAGGAGAGCCGGATCGCCGCGATATCCGAATAGGCGCAGACCCCGGCTCTGCCGGCGATTCGCCACGACAATCCGGCATCGGTCAGTTCGAATTGATGCGCCGATCCGATCAGCGACGCCTTGTAGGCGTAGCGGGTTTCGGGCGCGCCCTCGCCCGTTATCCCGACCGCGTTCGGTAATGATGTTGGCAATCGGAAATCCCGCTATCGGTTCCGCGCGGCCTGCTTGCGCGACGCGCCGGCTTTATCTTACAAGCGGGCCATGGCCGAGACGACCTATTTTCCGCGCCGCCTGATTCTGGCCGGCGCGATGATTTCCGGGGTGCTGCTGGCGCTCGCGGTGCACATGCTGGGCGCGCGCTACGGCCTCGACCTCGGCGGCCTGTGGCGATCCGATGCCCACGAATTCATGCCGGCCGGCGCTGCCATTGCATGGTGGCTGATTGCGACGGTCGGCTTTTCCGGGGGCTACCTCACCGCCAATTTGATGCACAGCGCGGTTTCGGGGCAAATTCCGCAGCGGATGCGGCAATTCCTGATCGCGGTCGGCGTGCTGATCCTGGCCGGCGCCGGACAGGCCGCCTCGGCGCCGAGCCCAATCCCGACCATCTCCGGCGTGCTCGCGGGCCTTGCGGCGCTGTGCCTCGGCGCCGTGATGGCATTCTGCGGCGCGCATTTCGCGCTCCGCAAGGCGTAGCCCTTCGGGTTCGGACGACAGCGCCCTGGGCGACGACGCGCGGACGCACCTTGGACAGCATCTTTTCCACCTCGGCGGCGGGACGCGGCGGGCTGAACAAATAGCCCTGCACCTGCGTACAGCCCTCACGGCGCAGCAGATCGAACTGCGCCTCCGTCTCGACGCCTCCGCCGTGGTGACGATGCCGAGGCTCTTGCCCAATCCGGTCACGGCGCGGACAATGGCCATGGAATCGTCGCGCGAGGCCAATTCCGTCACGAACGAACGATCGATCTTGATCTTGTCGAACGGGAAACTGCGCAGGTAGCTCAGCGACGAATAACCCGTCCCGAAATCATCGAGCGAGATTCTGACGCCAAAGGCGCGGAGTTCGTGCAGGACCGCAAGCGTCGCCTCGCTGTTCTGCAGCAACACCGATTCGGTGATCTCCAGCTCGAGCCGATGCGCCGGGAGGCCGGAGGCCTGCAATGCCGCCTTCACCGACGACACCAGGCTGGGATTCTTGAACTGAACCGGCGAAAGATTGACGGCGACGTCGACCTCCTGCGACCAGCAGGCGGCATCGGCGCAGGCCCGGCGCAACACCCAGTCTCCCAGCGGAACGATCAGGCCGGTTTCTTCCGCCAGCGGAATGAAGTTCAGCGGAGCGATCATGCCGCGCAGCGAATGGTTCCAGCGCACCAGGGCTTCGAAGCCGACCACCCTGTCCCCGGCAACGTCGCGGATCGGCTGATAATAAACCTCGAACTCGGCGCGCTGCAGCGCTGCCCGCAGATCGAGTTCCAGCATGCGGCGCGCCTGGGCGCGGGCATCCATTCCGGTCTCGAAGAAGCGATAGGTGCCGCGGCCGTCCCCCTTGGCGCGATACAGCGCGAGATCGGCCTTCTTGAGCAGTTCATCCGGATTCTTGCCGTCTTCGGGCGCCAGCGAGATGCCGATGCTGACGCCGACGACGAGCTGGTGGCCGCCGATGTCGTAGGGTGCTGCGATCTTCTCGACGATGTGGCTGGCAAGCAAGGGCACCGCCAAGGGATCGCAGTCGCTGCAGAACTGCACCACCGCGAATTCGTCACCGCCAAGTCTTGCTACCGTGTCGTGCTCGGTGACGCATTCGCCGAGCCGGCGGGCAACTTGCTTCAGCAAGGCGTCACCGATCGGATGGCCGAGCGAGTCGTTGATTTCCTTGAAATGATCGAGATCGAAGCAAAATACCGCAAGCTGATCGCTGCGCTTGGCAAGGCGCAGGGCCTTCTCAAGCTGCTCCCGGAACAGCGTCCGGTTCGGCAGATTGGTCAGCGCGTCGTGGCGCGCCATATGCGAGATCTGCTCCTGCGCCTCCTGCCATTCGGTGATGTCCTCGAATGTCGCGACCCAGCCGCCGCCTTTCATCGGCTGATCGACCACGCGGATCGAACGACCGTTGCGCGTGACCGCCCTGGTCAGGCTTTCGCCGGCGTTCGCCGCCGCCACCACCATGGCGAAGAACTCGTCGGGATCGCCGTCCCCATTTTCCGATCGATTTCTGATCCTGGAGAACGTCGATCAGCAGGCGGCCCTGCAGCGGCATTCCGGTCCGATCCATCATCTCCTTGTAGCGCTCGTTGAACAGCAGGATGCGGCCTTCCGCATTGAACATGCAAAGCCCCTGCGACATGTTTCCGATGGCGGTGTCGAGCAGGACCTTCTGCCGATGCAGTTCGCCGCTTGAGCGGCGATCGAGCATGGCGGCCACGAACGATATGCCGAGGATGGCGAAAGCTGCGACCGCGGTCAAAAAGGAAAGCGCGGCCGGAGAAATCGTCAGTTCGTCGCTAACCAGGGTGGGATCCGGAACGAGCGTAACGGCGCCCATCGCCGTGAAGTGATGCGAAACGATCGCGACCGTCAGCAGGGCCGTGGCGGCAAGGGTATGACCGCGATCATCCCGGCGCGTGGCAACGACCAGCGCCAGCGCCCCGAATACGCTTCCGAACACGACCGAAGCCAGCACGATCCCGGGCGACCAGACGATGCGCGCCGGAAGTTCCAGCGCCATCATGCCGGTGTAGTGCATCGCCGCGACGCCAACGCCGATCACCGCGCCGCCAGCCGCAACCGTCGACCGGCGGTCATTGAGCAACGCAATGCTGAGGCCGACGACGGAGATCGCTACAGCAAAGACCAGCGACATGAGGGTGACCGGAATGTTGTATCCGGCACCGATGCCGGGATCGTAAGCCAGCATCGCGACGAAGTGGGTGGCCCAAATTCCGCAGCCGCCGACCGCCGCATCCAGCCCGATCCAGATCGCGCGCGTGCGGCCCTGTGAAGCCCTGGCGCGATGAAACAGGCTGATCGCAACCGCACTGGCCAGCCAGCAAATGGTGCCGCCAAGGACGACCAGCCGCCAGTCATGCTCGGTGACCAGGCAATTCAGCACTTGATACATTACAAACCCCCGCTATCGGTCTGTAATGACAGCACTGATGGTGCATGATCTGTAACCGTCACCGGCTTCGTTGCGCGAATGGTGAACAAAGCTTTGAATGGAGTTCAAAGTGGCGCGTAAAACGACCGTACTCTAGTGTGGAACTCCTGCGACTATCTGGCGATTCCCGGCACCCATTCGCCACCGGTTTCGATCCTGAGCGACGACCCGGCAAAGTCATTTCCGATCGGCTGAGAGCATGGCGCGACTGGGTATTTCCACAATGTTCCGTGTCATCAAGAATCTTTCATGGAAGCTCCCCGCCAGATCGCGGCAGCCGCTGCAAGCAATACGCCGGCGGAGATGATCAGCGACGCGTGCAGACCCGTGATGAAGGCCGCGGACTGGCCGACCAGCGCGCCGAACACGGCGACGCCGAGCACACTGCCGGTTTGACGCGTGGCGTTTAGCACGCCGGCGGCGATGCCGGAGCGAGACTTCGCCACGCTGCCGAGCAGCGTCGAGGTCAGCGGCGGCACCAGCAGGCCGAGGCCGGTGCTGATCGCGATCAGCTGCGCGCAGATCGCCCAGTAGCTCGTATGGGCCGCAATGCCGAGCAGCGCCAGACATCCGGCCGCCGACAACGTTGCACCGGCAGCGATGGTCGCGGGCGCGCCGATTCGTTCGGTGACGCGCGGCGCGATCAGGTTGACCGGCAGCACCGCCCCCATCATCGGCACGAAGGCGAGACCGGTTGCGAACGCCGAAAGGCCGTTGACCTGCTGGAAGTACAGGCTGAGCACGAAGAACAGACCGTAGATCGCGACATTGACGAGCAGGCCGACCAGCGACGTCAATGCGAACATCCGATGCCGAAACAGCGACAGCGGCAACATCGGCTGGCTCGCGCGCGATTCCCGCCAGACGAACAGCACAGCCAGCACCGCGGACGCGGCAAAGCCCGCGATCACCAGCGGGTCTTCCCAGCCCCCCGCGCCACCCTCGATGATCGCCCCGGCGAGCGTGCCAAGGGCCGCGATCGCGGCGAACTGGCCGGGCAGATCGATCTCGCGCTGCGGCGCGCGCGTCGTCTCGCCGGCAAACCGCCAGGTCAGCCACAGGCCGGCAAGACCGATCGGCAGATTGACCAGGAAGATCGAGCGCCAGCCGACCAGCGTAATCAGGCCGCCGCCGACCAACGGGCCTGCCGTCAGGGCCAGGCTTGCGCCGGCGGCCCAGACGCCCACCGCGCGTCCGCGCGCCTTCTCGTCCAGATAGGCATGGCTGAGCAGCGCCAGCGAATTCGGCACCAATATGGCTGCAGCCAGTCCTTGCACGCAGCGCGCCGCGATCAGGATCGCGGCATTGGGTGCCACGGCGCAGGTGACCGACGCTGCGGTAAAGATCGCAAAGCCCGCCATGAAGACCCGCTTGGCGCCGACGCGGTCGCCGAGCGCGCCTGCCGTCAGAATGAACGCGGCAAATGCGATGGTGTAGGCGCTCACCACCCACTGCAGCTCCGAGACCCCGCCGCCAAGCGACATGCCGATGGCATTGAGCGCGGTATTGACGATGGTGACGTCGAGCTGCACGACGCCGTAGCCGAGACTCATGGCGGCGAGCGTCAGCGAACTCGCGAGTTTCGAGGGCGTTGACGTGGTTTCCGGACGGGACGACGCACGCGTGTCCGTCGTCGATTGGAATTTTATCGACGCAAATTTTACCGGAGCACTTGGCATGGATCACCTCAATTTGGAGAACCAACGCGCAATAAACCCTCCTGTTTCGACCTGACGATACGGTATGGATCGAAGTATGTTTGCAGCGGAACGCGTCCGGCCACGCAAAAACACCGCGCGAGAGTCCCGCGCGGCGTTTTGCCTCAATATCCGAAAAGACTAGCTGGCGGCCGTCAGGTTGACTTTACCTTCGGCGAGCGTGGTCAGCTTGCCCTGTGCATCCGGCAAACCAGCTCCAGCCGCTGCACATGGGTCTTGGTTTCCTCGAGATGGGTCAAAAAGCTTTGCTTGAGCTGCTTGTCAGTGGCCTTTTCAGCCATTTTTGCGCTTTGACGAGTTGTTTCCCGGCGTAATGAAATCTGAAAGCCTCGTCAGGGAACAACGACACAATGCGACGATTTGAATCTCCGGAACGGGCCGAAAGGCGACTCAAAATTCCGAACGTCAATACATATGTCCACCGTATGACAAAGGCGGCCAACGATGGCAGAAGCTTGGATGTCAAGGACTGCACAAGGCCGCGGTTTTAGCTTATGGGTCTTCACGCACGGTGCATCTCGCCGTCTCCGGTCGCTTTTGTGACCGGTTTTTCCAACGCGTTACCGCCCCGCCGGGAGGATGAATGCATCGGCTGCTGACCACGCTCAGGCGTGGCTTCAAGGAGAAGATCGGCTGGAAACGGCTCGGTATCGCTGCGAGTCTCCTCATCATCATCTTTGCGGTCACGACGCTGCTCCGCACCCTGAAGGGTGTCGACACCAGCATCATCCTGACGGCGCTGACGGAGATCGCCCCGCACCGGATCGCGCTCGCCGCCCTGTGCGTGGTCGGCGCGTTTTGCACGCTGACCTTCTATGATTTCTTCGCGCTGCGAACCATCGGCAAGAATCAGGTCCCCTATCGCATCGCCGCGATGTCGAGCTTCACCAGCTACACCATCGGCCACAATATCGGCGCAACGGTATTCACCGGGGGCGCAATCCGTTTCCGGATCTATTCCGACTACGGCCTGACCGCGATCGATGTCGCGAAAATCTGCTTCCTCTCCGGGCTCACTTTCTGGCTCGGCAACCTGTTCGTGCTCGGCTTCGGCATGGCCTGGCATCCCTGGGCGGCGTCGGCGATGGACCTGCTGCCGCCGGCGATGAACCGATTGATCGCGATCGGCTGCCTCGCCGGCATCGCGTCCTACTTCGTCTGGCTGATGTTGGGCGAGAACCGCCGTGAGCTCGGGCAGAACGGCTGGAAAGTGGTGCTGCCCTCGGCCCGGTTGACGCTCCTGCAGGTCCTGATCGGCGTAGTCGATCTCGGCTTCTGCGCGCTGGCGATGTATTTGCTGATGCCGACCGAACCGCATATCGATTTCGTTTCGCTGGCGGTGGTGTTCATCCTGGCGACGCTGCTCGGCTTCGCCAGCCATGCGCCCGGAAGCATCGGCGTATTCGACGCCGCGATGCTGGTGGCATTGCCCGAATTTGGCCGGGAGCAATTGCTGGCGACACTGGTGGTGTTCCGGATCCTGTATTTCCTGATCCCGTTCGGGATCTCGATTTCGATCATGGGGACCCGCGAATTCTGGCTCAACGTCGTGCGGCCCTGGCAGGAACGCCGCCGGCTGACCGAGGCCTGCACGGCCAAAGCGCGGGTGCGGCAGCCGGTCAAGAACCGGCAGTCGTAACCGGTAACAGCGGCGTTATCTTTTCGGCCAACCCAGCCCATTCTCTTATTTTTGCCTTACCGCTAACGTCAAACGCGCCATGGGCCGAATTCTCTCTCATTCGATTAGGTCGACCGTGCTGCTCGCATGCGTGCTGGCTGCGCTGTCGGCGTCATGGGCGGAGGCGCAGACCGCCGCCGACGCGCCGTTGCAGATTTCATGGGAAGTCCGCAACCGCTTCCGGCTATTCCGCGAGGAACGGGATTTCCTGCTGCAGACCGACGCAGAGCGCGGCCGCAGCGTGCTGGCCGCCGAACAGGCGCTGGAATTGCAAAGCGACGGCCGCGGCTGGGCGCGCAACACCGTGAACCGGCTTTGCATCGACCTTTCCGGCCGCGTCAACGAGCCCTGCACCCGCGACAACGTCAAGGAAAGCTATTTGACCCCGGTCGACCATCCGATCGTGGTCCGGCTCACCGGCCCTATTCCGGTCGGCGCCACCTGCGCCTGGTCGTTTGATGATGGCGACGGACCGCAAAGCTCCACATTCGACTGCGCCGAGCCGGTCAATCTCAGGGCGCGCTACGGCCGCACCACCGTGGCGAATGTCGACGTCTCCAGTGGGTCGGATGCGACCCAGCGCGTCTCCACCGAGATTGCGGTACGCGACATCCTGATTGCCGGCCTCGGCGACAGCATCGCCTCCGGCGAGGGAAATCCCGACCGTGCCGTTGCGCTGGCCGACGAAGGCTTCTGCTTCCGCTCCTATCTCGGGACGGCGTCCGCGCAATATTACCGTCCGAGCCGCGCCGGCTATAAAGGCGGACGGGCCTGCGAAGCGCCGGATTTCCTGACCGTATGGCAGAAGCAGCGCGCGCTCTGGTTCAATTCGGCCTGCCATCGCTCGCTCTACAGCTACCAAACCCGGACCGCGTTGGCGCTCGCGGTGCAGTATCCGCATATCGCGGTGACCTATTTGCCGCTGGCCTGCACCGGCGCCACCATTGCCGACGGGCTGTTGAGCTCCCAGCGCGTGCAGGAATGCCTGCCGTCGAAAACGGCGAACACCTGCTCCGGCACCGTCAACGGCCAGCTTTCCGAATTGCGCGACGCCCTCGCCGCCGCACAGCGCCGTCAGCCCGACCGCAAGCTCGATCTGGTGCTGTTGTCGGTCGGCGCCAACGACATCTATTTTTCCGGCCTCGTCGCCGATGTGATCGTGGACACGCCGACCGAGCGCGCGCTGTTCCGGCGCAGCGGCGTGATGGCGTCGGTGGAAGATTCACGCGCCGCACTGACGCGGGACCTGCCGCAGGGATTCAGCAAGCTGCGCGAGGCCCTAAAGCCGCTGGTCGGCGACCTGTCGCGGGTGATCTACACCTCCTACGCCAACCCGACGCTGGCCGATAGTGGTACACCCTGTCCGGGCGGGCGGGCCGGCTTCGACATCCACCCCTCCTTCAATCTCCAGCCGCAGCGGCTGGCTGCGGTCTCGAACTATGTCGAAAGCGAGTTCCTGCCGCAGCTCAAGGCGCTCGCGCTGTGCCAGTCCGGCATCCTGTGCCGCGATCCGCGCGCCGACCGCATGACCTTTGTCGATGCCCATCAGGCTGCATTTGCCAATCATGGCTTCTGCGCGCGGGCCGAGAGCGATCCGGAATTCGACCGGCAATGCTTTTCTGCCAGCGGCGAAAGCTTCGATCCCGACATCGTCACCGCCGCCAACCAGCCGATGCTGTGCGGCCGCGGCGCCGGCGAATATCGCGCCTATCTGCCGCGCGCGCGCTGGATTCGCGACGCCAATGACAGTTACTTCGCGGCGATGACTTATCCGCAGGCGCTGCCATCGTCGATGCAGCCTTCCGATATCCATGACGCGACCTGGGGAGTGCTGTCGGCGGTGTATGGCGGCGCCGTGCACCCCAGCGCCGAAGGCCACGCCGCGATGGCGGATGCGGCACTCCCGGCCGCAGCCGCCGTGCTGCAGCTCGACGCCAACGTGCCGGAAGTGATTTCGCAGCCGGTGCCGCCGATCACACCGACGCCCGATACGCCCCGACCATCCGGCAAAACCGGCGGATTATATTAATGCGCAGGTGCGGCGGTCTTCTTCGCCGCGACCGGGGGCTTCGCGCTGACCGGCGGCTTCATCGCAGCGGCCTGCGCCGGCAGATATTTCGCAATGACGGCCGGATCGAGTGACGCCATCGCCGTGTCCGGCAACCGGGTCCAGGTCTCATCCTTGCCGAACAGGGAAATGCCCAAATAGCCGCGCATGGTCAGCGACTGGCCGTCGGCGCTGACGGTCATCTTGGCCTTGTAGATCTTGCCATCGCGCGGATCGAGAACGTTGCCATTCTCGTATTTCAGTCCGTCGCGCTTCATGTCGCGGATGAAGGGCAGTCCGACGAGCGGCATGTTCTTGCGATCGTCGGTGCATTTCGAGCAGATCTCGTTCGGATCGTCGCCGGGCAACGGATATGTCTTGGCGATCACGCCTTCGAAGATTCCGTCATGATCGACGAACAGGAACCAGCCCACCGGCCTGCCGTTTTCGATTTTCTGCCACAGGCCTGCGGCCGACGGCTCCTGTGCCTGCGCGGGAAGTGCCGCGGCAAACGCGGCCGACAATACCAATCCCGTCGCGATCAGTAGTCGAAATCTGGATAGAACATTCCGCATCGTCACCACCTGATCAATCCACAAAATGAATGGCCCCAGACTAAGGCCATTTCGCGGAGGGTTCCAGTGGCAGTGACGACGATCGCCACCACCAATGGCAGGCCCGTGGCGGCCCTTCAGTCATATTTCGGTTGGAATCAGTTGACCCCGAGCTTCTTCTGCAGGCTCGACGACGATGTCGTGTACTGGAACACCAGCCGCTTGTCCGGATAGACGTAGCGGTGGGCCTTCTGCGCCATCAGGGCACCCTCGTGGAATCCCGACAGGATCAGCTTCAGCTTGCCGGGATAGGTGTTGATGTCGCCGATGGCAAAGATGCCGGGCACGTTGGTCTCGAACGCGGCGGTCTCGACCGGCACCAGATTGTTCTCGAGCGCGACGCCCCAGTTCGCGACCGGTCCGAGCTTCATGGTCAGCCCGAAGAACGGCAGCATGGTGTCGCAATCGATCTTCGAGATCGCGTTGTCGTTGCCTTTCATGACGGCGCCGGAGAGCTTGCCGCTCTCGCCTTCCAGCGAGGTGACCTGACCGATCTTCAGATCCATTTTGCCCGCGGCGACCAGCGCGCGCATCTGCTCGACACTGTGGGGGGCGGCGCGGAAATCGTCGCGCCGGTGCAGCAGCGTCACGCGCTTGGCGACCGGATGCAGATTGAGCGTCCAGTCGAGCGCGGAATCGCCGCCGCCGACGATCAAAAGATTCTTGTCGCGGAAGTGCTCCATCTTGCGCACCGAGTAGAACACCGAGCTGCCCTCATAGGCCTCGATGCCCGGCACCGGCGGGCGCTTCGGCTGGAACGATCCGCCGCCCGCGGAGATCACGACCACCTTGCACTCGAACACCTGGCCGGCGTCGGTCGTGACGCGAAAGCCGGGATCGCCGATTTTCTCGATCGTCTCCACCATCTCGTTGAGATGGAAGGTCGGATGGAACGGCTTGATCTGCTGCATCAGCGCTTCCGTCAGGCCGTGGCCGGTGACGAAGGGAATGCCGGGAATGTCGTAGATCGGCTTTTCCGGGTACAGCTCGGCGCACTGGCCGCCGACCTTGTCGAGGATGTCGACCAGATGCGCCTTCATGTCGAGCAGACCCAGTTCGAACACGGCGAACAGTCCGCAGGGACCCGCGCCAATAATCAGCACATCGGTTTTGATCGCTTCGCTCATACTCAGCTTCTTTTCGGTTGAACTGGGGAGGCCGCGCCTGTCTAGCCAACGCCGCCGGTTGAGGAAAGCCATAAATGGGAGGCTGGGCTTCCCGGCAAGCCCTTGCCGGGCTTCGATAACTGGGCTGTAAGGGCATGAAAGCCCGGAGATCGTCCCGTGAATGCGCCTGCCCGTCTCGATTCAACGCCGCGTCTGGAGGATTTTCCCTACCGGCTGACCGACAATGTGCGCTTTGCCGACCTCGACCCCAACCAGCACGTCAACAACGCGGTTTACGCCACCTATTTCGAAACCGGCCGCGTCACCCTGATGAAAGACCGCAGCTACGGGCTGATGCCCGAGGGGGTCACCTGGATCATGGTCAAGCTCGACATGCATTTTCGCGCCGAGTTGCGTTGGCCGGGCACGATCGAAATGGGGCTCGGCCTCGTCAGGTTCGGCCGGACCTCGGTGACGTTCGATCAGGTAGTGTTTTCCGAAGGCAAATGCATCGCATCAGCGCGATCGGTATCGGTGCTGCTCGATGAAAAAACCCGCAAGCCGACGCCGCTGACGCCGGAGATAACAGGCAATTTCCAGCGCTGGATTCGCCGCGGCGTGGATCCGAATTAGAAACTTTGTCGCTTAGTTAGGCCTGCCGCTCCGGCGTCGACACCACAAGCCCGTCGAGTTCGTCGCTGACCTTGATCTGGCACGACAGGCGCGAATTCGGCCGCACGTCGAAGCCGAAATCCAGCATGTCTTCTTCCATCGGTGTCGGCGCGCCGACCTTCTCGCGCCAGGCCTCGTCGACATAGACATGGCAGGTCGCGCACGCGCAGGCGCCGCCGCATTCGGCTTCGATTCCCGGAACGGCATTGCGGATCGCGGCTTCCATCACGGTGGCGCCGTTTTCGACTTCAATGGTGCGTTTTTCGCCGGAATGGTCGACAAAGTGAATTTTGGCCATGATCGCTCGTGCTGCCGGGGGATAGGAAAAGGGGTCCGGGCAGTCCTATAACGGGTCGGTACGCGCAGCGCCAGCGGTCGGGACGACAAACCTGCGGGGCCGTTTTGGCAGGAGTTGGAGCGGTTTTGGCGGTTCTGGTTCAGGCGGCTCTGGATGGCATCCGCTCAGGCGCGGCGCAGGTTCGCCTCGATCGCCGTCAGCGCCAGCGCGACCGCCTCGCCGAGTTCGCTGAGCCGCGCGGACAGACCGGCGCCGCCGGCCAGCGCTGCTTCGAGCCGGGCGGCGGCATCGGCGACGCCGAATGCACCGATCGCGCGCGCCGAGCCTTTCAGCGTATGCGCCAACGCGCCCGCATCGGCAGGCGCGGTCGCAAGCGTGGCGATCAGCTTGGCCGACTGCGCCGAGAACATCGCCAGCACCTCTTGCTCGAGGCCGGCGTCGCCTAGCGTCATGCGTTTGAGATGGTCGAAATCGATCGGACCGTCATCGGGAGCAAGCGGCGGCGATGGCATCCAGTCAATCCGTTCGAGACGAAGCGGCATGGCCTAACCCAAATCTCCCGGCCGCATCGATTCCGGCAGGGGCGTTTTCGTCAGCCAATCACGGAACTGGTTAACGGAACGTTCGATGGATTTGCCGCAAGTTCGCCTTGTTTTTGACGAAGAGACGCCACAGTTAACCTCTTCCCGCGGGAAATTTGAGTGCCCGTAAGGCGTTATCGCACTAAGCTGTTAACGATGATTAAGAATGTCTTAATCGCGACCATTTCATTCGCATCGCTCTGCCAATAGGATGTTTGCGGATGTAGCGGACAAGCCGCCGAGGGGGCGCTTGCGCTCCGCTCGGGGAATGATCCCGGCTTCAGGCTTGCGGGGACGTCAGCAAGCCTGCCGGACGCGTACAAAGTAAGAGGGCTCAGACTGAACATGGCGAACAATCCCAAGAAGGTCAAAGATCCCACCGAAGTCGCGCTTTCCGCCATTCAGGAAGCGCTCAACATCAGCGACGTGAACGCTGACACCGGCCGCAATACGATCGGCGACGAACCCGCGCCGCCAGGCATTCCGTCGACGCCGACTTACTCCGACACACCGTTCTCCGACACACCGTTCGACACGCGCCCGAGCGACCGGCAGACCTACGATCCGATCGAGGAGCCGCGCAGCCCGCGCCGCGCCGCCAACGACGATCGCGAAACCATCGGACAGATTCTTCAGGCCATTCAGAAAGGCCGCCCGGCCCGCAGCGTCTATACGCTGGCCACGGTGTTCGCAGCCATCTGGATCGTCGGCTGCGGCCTTCTGACCGTCAGTTTCCTGCCCTCGCTGCAGGCTGCGATGGGTCAGAGCGGCGGCGTGCTGGTGCTCGGCGGCCTTGCCGCCCTGTTCTTTGCGCCGGTGCTGCTGTTCTATTTCCTCGCCAGCCTTGCCTGGCGCGGCCAGGAAATGCGGATGATCGCGCAGTCGATGGCGCAGGTCGCGATCCGCTTCTCCGAGCCCGAGGGCGCAGCCTCCGACTCGATGGTGACGGTCGGTCAGGCGATCCGCCGCGAGGTCGCGGCGATGGGTGACGGCGTCGAGCGCGCGATCGCGCGCGCCGGCGAACTCGAAACGCTGGTGGCCAACGAAGTCGCAGCACTCGAGCGCGCCTATTCCGACAACGAAGTGCGTATCCGCGCGCTGCTGCAGGACATCGCCCATCAGCGCGACAATCTGGTCGGACAGGCCGAGCAGGTCCGCAGCGCCATTTCCGGCGTGCAGATCGATTTGCGCCACGATATCGCGCTGATCTCGGACGCGATTGCGTCACGCGTCGACGAAGTCGCCAAAAGCATCACCGGCGCGCTGGAAGAACGCGGCGCCCACATTACCGGCGCGCTGAGCAACGCCGGCGACAACATGATCCTGGCGCTCGGTGAGCGCGGCGGCGACCTGCTCGACCGGCTTGAAGAAGCCAGCGCCGAGACCACCCGCGCGGTGCTCGATGCCTCCGAGCGCCTGACCACCAGCCTCAACTTCAAGACCGGCCACGTCCATGACGAGTTCGTCGATCTGGCCGATCGCGTCCACGAGATGCTGAACGAGCGCATCGACCGCATCACCAGCGAATTCGAGCAGCGTTCGTCCACCATCGTCGACGGCATCTCCGACCGCACCGAACAGGTTCACGACTCGCTGAAGAACTCCTCCGACTCGCTGTTGCTGGAACTCGAGCTGCGCAGCGGCGATCTCGTCGGCAAGATCGACGAGGCCGGCAATCGGCTGGCGACCCGCATCATGACGTCGGGCGACAAGGCCAGCGACGCGCTGGATGTGACCGTGAACTCGCTGGTCGCCAAGGTGGTGAGCCAGACCGAAACCGCGCATGACTCGCTGTCCCTGCAGATGAGCGCGTTCGACGAATTGGTGAAGAACCAGGGTTCGGAACTGGTGGAGAAGTTTGCGCGCGACTCAGGCACGCTGGGTGCGCTGATCACCCGCCACATCTCGGAATTCGACCGCACCGTCAAAACATTCGGCGGCGAAATCGTCGAGCGCATGGGCCAGCGCACGCAGGACATCGCTGACAGCCTGAAGAACTATGTCGATACTTTCGACACCCGCCTGACCTCCAACGGCGGCGAGATCACCGCGTCGCTGGATCAGCGCCTGCTGCAGTTCGAGACCACGCTCGGCAACCGCGTGACCAGTCTCGACGCGTCGCTCGACAACAAGATCAATTTCCTCGACGGCTCGCTCGGCAGCAAGATCCATAACTTCGACAGTTCGCTCGACGGCAGGATCAAGTTGTTCGACGACTCGATCGACGGCCGCCTGAAATCGCTCGAAACGACCTTCGATACCCGGGCGAAGTCGGTGACCGAGACCATCGACAACCGGCTCGGCACGCTGGCGTCGTCGCTGACCGATGGCGCAGCCCAGGCGATCCAGTCGATCGACCAGCGCTTGACCCACCTCACCTCTTCGCTGACCGACGGCACCGCGCAGGCGATCCAGTCGATCGACTCCCGCCTCACCCATCTCACCACGTCACTGACATCGGGCGCCGCCCAGGCGGTCGATGCCGTGGACCAGCGCATCACCGGTGTGACCGAGACCATCGACGGCCGCAGCGCCCATTTGACCGAGACCATCACCGCTCGGTTCCAGGAAATCCATCAGGGCATCGAGAGCCGGGTCGGCGCCATTGCGGCCGATATCGACACCCGCGTCTCGCAGTTCGAGGATTTGCTGGGCTCGCGCGTCGAAGCCGTGGCAGGGCGCATCGAAAGCAGCGGCCGGCAGGCCAGCGACGACCTGATGGCGCGCGCGGAACTGTTGTCCTCGGGCATCCGGTCTCATGTCGAGGATGCCGAGCGCTCGCTCACCAACCTCGTGGTCAATACCTCCGAAACCATCCAGACCGGTGCGCGCACCGCGCAGCAGGCGCTGCTCACGGTGTCGACCGACGTCGGCGCCCAGCTGCGGCTGACCTCGGCCGAAGTCGAAAGCGCCCTCACCGCCGTCGGTACCGGTGCTGCGAATTCGATCCTGACCAGTTCCCGCGAAGCCCAGGCAACGCTGGTGTCGGCTTCCACCGAAGTCGCCTCGCAGATCCAGGCGTTGTCCGCCGACGTCGAGCGCACGCTCTCGGCCGCCGGCAGCGCCACCGCCGCCTCGGTTCTGTCCGGCGCGCGCGAAGCCCAGACCACGCTGGTGTCGACATCTGCCGACGCGGCAAGCCAGGTCAAGTCGCTGGCCGCCGACGTAGAACGTTCGCTGTCGAGCGCAGGTACTTCCACAGCCGAGGCCATCACCGCCGGTGCGCGCCAGGCGCAGTCGACGCTGGTAGCGGCGTCAGCGGACGCGGCAAACCAGGTCAGGTCGCTGGCCGCGGACGTCGAACGTTCGCTGTCGATCGCGGGTACTTCCACCGCCGAGGCGGTCACCGCCGGTGCACGCCAGGCCCAATCCACGCTGGTGGCGGCATCCACGGAAGCGGCAAGCCAGGTCAGGTCGCTGGCCGCCGACGTCGAGCGCTCGCTGTCGAGCGCCGGAACGGCCACCGCCGAGGCGATCACCGCCGGTGCGCGTGACGCCCAGAGCACGCTGCTGGCAGCGTCCACCGACGCCGCCAACCAGATCATGTCGCTTTCCGCCGACGTGCAGCGCTCGCTGTCGCTGGCCGGTACCGCGACCGCCGAGTCGATTACCGCAGGTGCGCGCGAAGCCCAGAACACGCTCGTCACCGCATCCGAGGACGCGGCCAGCAAAGTCACTACGCTGGCGGCCGACGTGCAGCGTTCGCTCTCGATGGCCGGTGCTGCCACCGCCGAGTCGATCACGTCAGGCGCCCGCGAGGCACAGAATACCCTCGTCACGGCGTCCGCCGATGCGACGAGCCAGGTCAAATCGCTCGCCGCTGACGTGCAGCGCTCGCTCTCGATGGCCGGTAATGCCACCGCCGAGTCGATCACCACGGGCGCCCGCGAAGCGCAGAACACGCTGGTCACCGCATCTTCGGAAGCGGCCAACCACGTCAAGTCGCTGGCGATCGATGTCGAACGCACGCTGACCGCTGTTGGCGCCGATACCGCCGCTTCGATCCTGGCCAGCGCGCGTGAAGCCCAAAGCTCGTTCGCAGCCACCTCGGCCGACGCCGCAAGCCATATCTCGGCGATCTCGGCCGATATCGAGCGTTCGCTCGGTGCGGTCACCGCAAAGACCACCGACAACATCCAGACCTCGGCGCAGAATGCGCAGAGCGCGCTCGTCGCCGCGTCGAACGAAGTCAGCTCGAAGGTCAAGTCGACCTCGGCCGACATCGAACGTTCGGTTCTCGCCGCCAGCAGCAATTTCGGCTCGACGATGACCGGCAAGACCGACGAGATCGTGACCTATGTGCAGCAGCAGACCGATCGTCTGGCGCAGATCGTCGACAGCCGGCGCGGTTCGCTGGTCGAGGCGCTCACGTCCAAGACCACGCAGCTCGCCACCGACATCGACCGCGTCACCGCGGACGCGCTGAAGTCAATCGAAACCCGCGGCCAGGCCTTCTCGCAGGCGATGTCGACCAACGGTTCCGAAGTCGCACGCAACATCACCTCCGCCGGTGATCTCGCCACCGGCGCGGTGAGCAAATCTCTGAAGGACCTCGAGCAGGCGTCGCGTTCGGCCATCGACCAGTCGCGTCAGGTCTCGATCGCGGCTGTGACCGAAATGCAGGAGACCAGCAAGATCCTGCGCACCGACACGGTGGCGCTGTTCGAGCGCCTGCGCGAAGGCAACATCCTGCTGCAGGAAGTGCTGACCGGCGCCCACGACAACCTCAACTCACTGGAGCGTGCGCTGGTGACCCGCGTGGCCGACTTCGTGTCCGCCATGAACGACGTCACCTCGCGCAACGGCGTCGCGACCCAGACCCTGGAAGACCAGTTGACCGTCTTCAACAGCAAGACGTCGAAGGCGCTGGAGGATCTCGGCTCGCTGTCGAGCCAGTTCGAAACCCATGGCCAGGCACTCGTCGAGGCCGCAGCCGTGGTCGAGCAGGCCAACCGCAGCACGACGACCTCGGTTGCGGATCGCAAGTCGCAGCTTGAATCGCTGGTGACTACCATCGATCTCAGGACCACCGACCTCGATCAGCGGCTGTCGCGCTTCACCGGCTTGCTCGATGAATCGCTGGCCGCCGCCGAAGAACGCGCCCGCGATATCGCCCGCGTGGTGGCCGAAACCGCCGGTGCCGGCTCTGCCGCGATCAGCCGGCAGTTCGAAGCGGTCCGCACTTCGGCCGAAGAAGAACGCCGCATGACCCACGAGGCCATGAGCGAACTGTACGAACAGAGCAACCGGGAAACCGATGCGATGTTCAAGCAGTCGACCGAGAAGTTTGCCGCCATGGTGCAGGCCATGAAGCAGATGTCCTCGGAGATGCATCACGAGCTCGAAGCCACCCGCAACGAACTGCGCCGCGGCGTGCTCGAAATGCCGCAGGAGGCCGCCGACAACACCGCGCAGATGCGCAAGGTGATCGTCGACCAGATCGAGGCATTGGCCGAGCTCAACCGGATCGTCGCGCATCACGGTCGCGGCCTCGACGTCGTCAGCTCGGGCCGCGCCAGCGTGCAGCGCCAGGAAGAGCCCGTGATGGCTGTCGCCGGTGGCCGCAACGACGCCCGCATGCGCGATACCGGCAGCGCCGCGACGCTGCCGCCGCCGGATCTCGGCATGCCGTCGTCACGCCGCACCGAAGCGCCGCCGGTCAGCCCGGGGAGCTCGGATGGCGGACGCGACGGATGGCTGTCCGATCTCCTCAATCGCACCGACGCCGGTGGCCCGAGCGGCCGCGAGGCCCCGCGCGCCCGCCCCACCCAGCCGGCCGCCGGTGACAACCCGCTGGCATCGCTGTCGCTCGACATCGGCCGGCTGATGGATCGCAACCTCGCCGCCGAGATGTGGGATCGCTATCAGCGCGGCGAGAGCAAGGCTTTCTCCAAGCGGCTCTACACGCCGGCCGGCCAGAAAGCCTTCGACGAGGTCGCCCGCAAATACCGCGCCGACCGCGGCTTCAAGCAGACCGTCGACCGCTACATCGCCGAATTCGAGCGGCTGCTCGATGAAGTCGCCCGCGAGGATCGCCGACCGCAGGCGCTGCGCGGCCACCTCACCTCGGAGACGGGGCTGGTCTACACCCTGCTCGCGCATGCGGCGGGACGGCTGGGGTAAGGCTAAGGCTTGTTGTTGAATGCAGAACGGAGGCAGCGATGCCTCCGTTTTTGTTTTGGGCGGGTTCGTGACCGAACGACGGAACAGGAGTGGTGCTCGAGCGCATTCAATCGCAACTCCAGCTGCCGCCCTTGACAGTATTCAACCGCAAAGCCTACGCTGCCCTCATATTATGTACTTTTGCTCGTCCCGCAGCTGAATACGGGCCTCTGACGTTGGAGCGCCTTTGCCCAACAGCACCCATTCCAATAACCAGCCCCTCGATCGCGAGGCGGCGAAGAATTCAGGCCCGCTGCACAACTTCCAGCGACCGGACATGTCGGCGCGCGATCATCTCGTGATGATGCTCACCTCGGGCGCGGAGATAGAGCATGCGCTGATGGTGCAGTATCTCTATGCCGCCTATTCCATCGACGGAGACCAGGCTTCCGACGAAGACCAGGCGATGGTCGAAGGCTGGCGCGCCAGCATTCTCTCGGTCGCCAGGGAAGAGATGGGGCATCTGCTGACGGTTCAGAACGTGCTCGTGCTGCTGGGCGCGCCGATCAATCTCGGCCGCGAGATGCTGCCCTGGGACCACGAATTCTATCCGTTTCCGTTCTCGCTCGAGCGCCTGTCCGAAAAAGCACTGCAGTGCTTCATCTATGCCGAGATGCCAAGGCTCGACAGCCTGGAAAAGCCTGCTCGCGGTAAACAGCGGGCAAAATCTGTACAATCATCGATTCCTCCCGAGCGACATAAGAACATCATAAAGGAGATCACCGGCGCACTGGCGGCGCGATTTCCCGAAAACCACGTCAAGAAGGACATGCACCGCGTCGGCGAGCTCTATGACGAGATCATCGAATTGATCTCGGACCCCGAAAAGATTCCGGATTCGGCTTTCGACGACACGACGTTCGACATGCAGGCCTCCTGGGACGACTGGGCGCGCGGCTACAAGCCGTCTCCGCGGCTGGTCGACGCCGAAGGCAACCTCGACCCCGAGCACGATCCTGGCTCGCGCGCGCCGCCGCAGACCCTGGCGCATCGGCATGCCCATGTGCAGGTTGAGCGCGTGGCGACCCGCGCGCAAGCCGTCAAGGCCTTGCGGGCGCTGGCCGCGCAAGGGGAAGCGCCGCATTTGCGAGAGGATGAGACCGGGGAGCCATCTCATTTCGAGCGTTTCGTCCAGATCTATGAAGAATTCAAAGCATTCAGCGCCCGCAGGCGATTCGCAACACACGCGGTTCCGCGCAATCCCACCACCCGCATTGACTTCCACAAGCTCAACCCGAAACGCACCACTTACATCGGCACCGACCATAACGACGAACTGGCCGCCCATCTTTTCGCGCAACTGTTCAATCAGCGCTACCGGCTGCTGCTGACCTATCTCGCGCATAGTTTCCGGCTGGCGCGGACCCAGCCGAACCATCAACCGGGTTTGCGCGCGATGGTCATGCACCGCGTGTTTGGCGAAATGTACAATCTGAAGGCCGTCGCGGATCTGTTGGTGCGATTGCCGCGTCATCGCGGCGGCCGCGCCGGCCCCCCGTTCGAAATGCCCTATTCGCTGGACCTCCCGCAAGCGGATCGCGATATCTGGCGCCTGTATGACGACCTGCTGGCCTCCTCGCAGAAGACATGCACCGATGTCATTAGTATTGCGAAGAAAAGAGGCTTTGCCGCCATGCGGGAGCAGATCGTCCGCACCGGGGGCGAGGCTTATTTGCACACCTTGATGAGTCTCGACGAGCAGACCCGGCTGTGGATCGGCAAAATTCTCGCGGGTGCGGCTTGAACGAAAGGGCGGAGCGTTGACGATCAAGCAATTGCGAATTCTGCCGCCGTTCGCGATCGGCCGGTTGGGCTCGGCCAGCGAACCCATGGACAATTATTCTTTCGACCTCGACATCGACCCCGACCATCCGCTGCACTATCGCCAGATCAAGCCGCAGCCGACGCTGATCGTCGACAAGCGTTCCGGTGAAATCAAAGGCGAGCGCACGCCGGCTTCGCTGGAATTCAAACACAATGGCAAGATCCGGCCGGTAGCGCCGTTCCTGGAAGTTTTTGCGGTCATCGACCGGGATCAACTGGTGCCGCTCACCGTCGGCCTGTTGCGAAAGCATGGTCTGACGATCGAAGATATCTCATGGCAAGTGAGGGTTTCCAACCGCAAGATTGTCCGACGCACCGAAAACCCGGACGACCTCGTCCATGCGAAGATCGAGTTCTCCGACCATAAAAGCCACACGCTCCACGGCAGATGCAAAAATTTCATCAAAGGAGCCTCCGTCAAATTTGGCTCGGTACGTTTCATCCGGCCGAACCACCGTTTCCCGGAAATTCGTTTGCGCTTCACGCCGGCGGCCGGATTGATCTATGGACCCGATAAAAGCGCCGCGGCGAAAGACGCCGGTGCAGACTATTATCGCGTTCCCCCGGATCGCCGGATCTACGATCATGCGAAAGGGGAATGGTCCGGCCTGAACGGAATCGATGCCAAAAACCCGACGGTGCCGCCTTCACTGTTTGCGATCGAACCACCCGCCCCTTCCTGGCTCTACGACAACCAGGCGATCAGCCGCGGCTATCTCGACGACGCTTGCGACGGCATTGTCGAAGTCAAGCTGAGGCGGAAGGGTGGCGACGACCTCACCGCAACGGCACGGATCTGCGCCGCACCACCGGCGATGGCGCCGGACTCCCTGTTCGTGCGCACCCTCATCGACGATCTCGAGCAGGTGATCCATGGCCCCGATATCCCTGCGGATGAGCCATCGGAGGTGACGCGTGCGAGGGCCGCCGACATCGTGCGGCGCGCCTTCGAGACGGTGCGCTTCATGAATGTCGCGGTCATGAACGGCAACGATTTCAAGGGCCGGCCAGCGCTCACGCTCGACTCCATGCCGCAGGAGGAAGCGGCCGACACCGAGCGGGCCATTCGTCCGATCATGGCGTCGGGCACGGTGGACACGCACGCGATCATGACCCTGCACCAGCAGGCCTACGCTGCCTTGCGTGGCGCCACGGCGCCCTGGTTCCTGCGGCTGTTGCGCCGGCCCGACCAGGTCGCTGACTTCACCGACCGCGGGCGGCGCAAGATGCCGGCGCTGATGTGCGGGGCCGACAATAATTACCTGGCCCTGACCTGGCGTCAGATCGACACCATCAGGAAAGCAGCACTCGCGCCGCGCGCGTCCGGGCCGCGCACCGCGCCCGTCGTGAAAAACAAACTCACGCCAAAAAATCTGTCGGCGCAGATATCTTACGAAGCCAAGGGCAATCCGATCAGTTCGCGCCCGGTCACCTCGGTCGCCAATTGCTGTCCGGGACTCGAAGTCGACTTCCGCGCGGTGTGGCGGCGGATGTTTCGCGGAATCGAACTGCGCGAGTATGACAATCTGGTGGTGAAGGTCGACGATGACTGCGACGCCGTCGTCGATGGCCACAAGGGCGTCACGCTCAAGCCCGGCGGGCTCGCCGGACACCGCTTGCTGCGGGTGGACCTGCCCGCCGGCGATGCGCTTCTCACGATGACGCCGATCTGGGGCCCCGCCTCCTCGGACACGGAGGGGAAAATCCTCCTGACCACCTCCGAGAATCCGAACGGGCTCGCGCCGATGGAATGGTCGAACGCGCTGGCGCGGGTGCTGCCTCACAAGGGTTCGCGCCTTCGCTGCTATTTCACCGCCAGACCCTCGGAGCATCAACAGCCCTGGATCGACGACCCCACGAAATACGTCAGTTTCGAATTCGAGGTGCGGTCGTTCTTCGAGGGCGACACCGCGGTCATTTCGACCGCGCTGGCCGAGCCCGGCGAACTGACCCAGGGACTGTGCTCGCCGTGGCAAAACGATTTTCGCGAGTGCTCCTGCTATTACTGGGCGTCCGCGCGGCCCGATTACGTCAACGTCACGCTCACGGAAAGCGGCCTGAGCGCGGGCGACAACTGGATGCAGAAGCAGCGCACCGGCTCCTATGTTGCCGACGACTACGGCGACAGCCGCCTGATCATGTACGACGATTTGTTCGCCGACTGGGAAAATCTGCTGAAGTTTCAGATTGGAGGGAAAGATCACGACAGCCCGCCCGCGGTTGAAGCGACGGACAAGAAACCGTGAACACCGCGGACGCTCGCCGCTACATGCGCATGTCGTCGCCGCGGACGCCGCGGATTCACTTGCTCAAGAGTTCGCTCGGCGGCCATCTGTTTGTCGCCGACGGCAGCCGGTTGTTCGACGCCGATGCCGATCTATTCGCAAGCTATGACGCGGCGATGGAGGAAGGCAGCAACGAAGCCATCGACGAATTGCTGCGGCAGGCCGGTCTGGTCGGCCGCCCCTTCATCGACGACGCGCCGCTGTCATCTCCGCCGCTCCGCGCGCTCTCGCTGGCGATCGCCCAGAAGTGCAACCTCGGCTGCACCTATTGCTACGCCCAGCAGGGCGAATTCGGCGGGCCTGCGAAGAACATGGAACTCACCGAGGCGCTTCGCGCCGTGGATTTGCTGGTGGGAGCCGCCGAACCGAGGGCACGGCTCAATCTGGCGTTTCTCGGCGGCGAGCCGCTGGTCAACCGCAAGGTGCTGCGGGCCGCGACCCTTCGCGCTCGGGAACTGGCCGGCAGCCGCGGCGCAAAGATGACGTTCTCGATCACCACCAACGGCACGCTGCTGACGGAGGACGACGGGCGCTTCTTTGAGGAGCACGGCTTCGCCGTCACCATCAGCATCGATGGTCCCCAGGAGATCCATGACGCGCAGCGTCCCTACAAGGGCGGCCGCGGCAGCTATGATGGGATCATGAAACGCGCCGCGCCCCTGCTGAAGATGCAGCAAGGAATGCAGGTTTCCGCGCGGGTGACGGTGACGCCAAAAAACCTTGTCTTGCTCCAGACGCTCGACACCTTGATCGCCGCCGGCTTTCACAGCGTCGGCTTTTCACCTATGCTCAGCGCGCCCACCGGCGAAGGTGAAATGCAGTCCGAGGATCTCGAACTCATGCTGGGCGAAATGATCGATTGCGGGCGGGAGTTCGAGCGCGCCTCGCGCAGCGGCCGGCGCTATCCATTCGCCAACATGGTCAACGCGATGCGGGAGATCCATCGCGGCACCCACCGCCCCTACCCCTGCGGCGCCGGCGCCGGCTATCTCGGCGTATCCGCCGAGGGCGAACTTTCGGCGTGCCACCGGTTTGTCGGCGACGAAGAGGGAGCGATGGGCTCGCTCGATGACGGCGTCGATGTTTCGCGCCAGGCCGATTGGCTGGCCGCAAGGCATGTTCACCGGCAAGACCCCTGTCAGTCCTGCTGGGCGCGCTATCTCTGCGGCGGCGGCTGTCACCACGAGGTCATCCGGCGCGGTCGGCCGGCTTGCGACTACATCCGGGGCTGGCTGCATTATTGCCTCGAGGCCTATCTTCGGCTGTCGGCCAAACCAGGAACGGCAGGGCTCGGCCTGACGGGAGCAGCCCATGGCTGATGTCTGCGTCATCGGCGCCGGCCCCGCCGGCAGCGTATTCGCGGCGCGGATGGCCCAGCTTGGACACCAGGTCCATCTGATCGAGCGAAAGCGCTTTCCCCGCGGACATCTCGGCGAATCCCTGAGCGCCGGCGTAATGACCCTGCTCAGGGCGGCGGATATGCACGAGACCGTCGAAGCGGCGGGCTTTCCGGCCGTGCGAAGCGTTTGGGTCAAATGGGCGGATGGTCCGAGGCTGCGCGAGGACGCGAGTGAAAAGGGCGTGCTGGTCGACCGCGGCGAGTTTGACCTGCGCCTGCTGCAGCGCGCGCGAACCTTCGGGGTACAGGTTCATCAACCCGCACGCGTCCTCGAACAAAACTGGGACGGCGCGAAATGGCGCCTGACCATCGACGCCGACGGCACGTCGAAATGCCTGGACGCCGATTTCGTGGCGGATGCCAGCGGACGGCGCAGCATCTCGCCCGGCCGTCAAACCAGAACCGGCGCGTCCACGCTGGCGGTTTACGGCTATTGGCGCGGCGCAAGCCTGCCGTCGATGCCGCGGATCGAGGCGGGCCAGGACGGCTGGTATTGGGGCGTTCCGCTGCCCGATGGAACCTACAATACGCTCGCGTTCGTGGATCCCGCCTGGTTCCGCTCCGCGCCCGGCTCAACCATGTCGGAGCGCTTTCTGGGGCTGATCGGTCGTTCAAGCCTGATGGAAGAATGCGGTGACGCCGAACTGATCGCGCCAGTGCGCGCCATCGACGCGACGCCCTATCTCGCCCGTGATTACGTCACGCCGACAACAATCCAGTTGGGCGACGCAGCCGTGGCGATCGATCCGATCTCATCAAGCGGTGTTCAAAAGGCGATCCAGAGCGCGCTCTCCGGCGCCATCGTCGCCAACACCCTGCTGCGCCGGCCCGAGTTGAGCCATGCCGCTCTCGGGTTTTATCGCTCGCATCTGGCCGAGGCATCGGAACGGCATCGCCGCTGGACCTCCGGGCATTATCGCGAGGTTGCCGACACATGCGACCGCCCGTTCTGGCGGAATCGCTCGCCCTCGCGGGCTGCGATCGAGCCGCCTCCGCTTCCGGCAATTGACGCCCGTGCGTTGATCACGACGCCCATGGCGTTGTCACCGAAGCTGGAATTTGTCCGCACGCCTTGTCTGCAGGGCGATTTCGTCAGCCTCGCTTCGGCCTTGCATCACCCGCGCCTCGCTGGCCCTTTGGTGTTCCTTGGCGGTCGCGAGTTGGCGCCGCTGCTGCAGAGACTGCCGCCGGGCCAGACGCCGTTGCAGATCGCCCAATCCTGGTCGAACAGCATGCCGCTCGAATCCGGAATGGCCATCGCGGGCTGGCTCGTCAGTCACGGCATCCTGGTCGAACGGCCTGACCAGGGCGGAGCGCGGTCATGAAAGCCTCGTCGATTTTGGATTGGCTCAAGTCCCACGACCTGGAACGATTCATCGACGTCTTCGAGGAGAACGAGGTCGATCTCGCAACGCTTCGCGTGCTGACCGAAAACGATCTCATGGAACTCGGCCTGCCATTCGGGCCGCGCAAGCGAATGCTCAATCTCCTGGGCGAGGAACGGGTGCGAGCGGCCGCGGCGGGCGGTCACATCGAGACGCCGGTCGGTGAGCGCCGTCAGCTCACAGTGCTGTTCTGTGACATGGTCGGCTTCACCAAGCTCGCCCACAGGCTCGATCCCGAAACGCTGCAGATCATCATTCGCGCCTACGAGGAGGCCTGCGCGACCTGTATCAACCGGTACGAGGGCTATGTTTTCACGACGCTGGGCGATGGCGTCGTCGCCTTCTTCGGATTTCCTCTGGCGCACGAATCCGAGCCTGAACGCGCCGTCCGCGCCGGACTGGATATTGTCCAGGCCATGGCGCGACTGCATTTTCCAGGCGTAGGAAGGCTCCAGGTTCGCATCGGTATCGCCTCGGGCATGGTCGTCGTCGCCGCCGGCGAGCGCAACGCGGTCGGTGAAACGATGAATCTCGCGTCCCGCCTTCAGACCATCGCCAAGCCAGGCTCCGTCGTCGTGAGCGACCTGGTTCGCCGGTTGGCGGGCGGGGAATTTGAATACCAGGATATGGGAGAGAAGGAGCTGAAAGGCATCAGCGGCCTTACAAGGGTCTATCGCGTGGTCGGCGTCAGCCAGACCGAGAGCCGCTTCGAGGCGGCAACGCTGCGCGGTCGGACGCCCATCGTCGGGCGCGAGGCCGAAATCTCCGCGTTGATCGATAGCTGGCGCAAGGTGCAGGCGACAGGGACCGGGCAGGCTATCCTGCTGCGCGGGGAAGCCGGTATCGGCAAGAGCCGGATGGTCAGCGCCCTGCGTGAGCGGCTGCTCGGCGAGCCCTACCATATCGTGATCTATCAATGTTCGCCGTTCTTCATGAGTAGCGCTTTGTATCCCCTCAGGGCTGAAATCGACCGAGCACTGACCCTGGGTGGCACCATCGACACGAAAGCCCGCGTTGACACCCTGGAAACGGTCGTCGTCAACCGGCTTGGCCTGCCCATCGAGGACATGCGGTTCATGGCGGCGTTGCTGTCGCTCCCCTACCAGGAGCGCTACGGCGCCATTCTCGTTTCACCCAAGCTCGCCAAAGCAGAAACGATGCGCGTCCTGATCGACCTCGCCCGCTCCCAAGCGAGCAAGGGACCTACGGTCATTCTGTTCGAGGATGTCCACTGGGCCGACCCAACGACGCTGCAATTGATCGAACACTTCGTAGGCGTGCTTGCCGGCATCCGCACGCTTCTGGTCGTCACCGCGCGCCCCGAATTCAACGCGTCATGGACCAGCCATCCCACCGTTGCCGTGATGGATCTGGCCAAATTTACGCCGGCGCAGAGCGGTTCGCTGGTCGCCAAGGTCGTCGGCGGCAAGGCGCTGCCGCCCGGCCTCGCCGCCCAGATCGTAGCCCGAACCGACGGCGTTCCGTTGTTCGTCGAAGAACTGACCAAGACCATCCTGGAGTCGGGCGATCTGATCGTCGAGGGCGACCGCTATGCCTATGCCGGGTCGTCGGCCAACGTCACGATCCCGGAAACCTTGCGCGACTCGCTCATGGCCCGCCTCGATCGGGTCGCGGCGAGCAAGGAAATCGCTCAGGTGGGTTCGGTGATCGGCCGCGAATTCAGCTACGAGCTGATCGCCGGGCTCGAGTTGATGAGCGAAGAGGCGCTGGCCGAGGGACTGCGGCACCTGATCTCGTCCGGACTGGCGACCTGTCATGGCGAGATTCCCAATGCCGTATACAAGTTCTCGCACGCATTGGTTCAGGACGCCGCCTACGACTCGCTGCTGAGAAGCAGGCGCAAGCAACTGCACGGCGAAATCGCCCATTTGCTGGAGGAACGTTGGCCGGCAAATCGCGAAGCGGCCCCGGAATTGGCCCCGGAGTTGCTCGCCTTTCACTATAACGCTGCGGAACAGTATCTTGTCTCCGCGCCGCTGTGGCTGCGCGCCGGCGAAGCGGCGATTGCGCGCTTCGCCCTGCCCGAAGCCGTCACCCAATTGCGGACCGGTCTGTCGGCGGTATCGAAACTGCGGCCTTCCAAGGGCCGGGATCGGGTCGAAATCGCGCTCCGGACCGCGCTCGGACCGACGCTGGTGGCGCAACGCGGCTGGGCCCATGCGGAGGTCAGCCAAACGCTCGAACCCGCCTGGCGGCTCGCCCAGCCGCTCAAGCAAAGCGGCGCTTACGTACCGATCCTGAACGCGCTGTCGGTGCACTATATGAGCGCAGGTCAACTGGCGGAGTCGCTTCGTTGGGCCGACCGGCTTTTGAAAAGCGGTGCAGAATTCGGCGACGACGGCCTAGAAATCATCGGACATCGCGCCGCGAGTGCCTGCCACTATTGGCTCGGAGAATTCGAGGCGGCGCGGCAATCCAGCGATGCCGTGCAAAAAATGTACGATCCGGAGCGGCACCGCAGTCTGGCGGCGCTCACCAACACCGACCCCTTCACCGGACAGGGCATCTATCGCGCGCAATTCCTCTGGATGATGGGTTATCCCGATCAGGCGCTGGCGGCGAACCAGGCCACCGAGGCCAACGCGCGACGCCGGGGCCATCCGTTCGACCTCGCCTTCGCGCTCACGCTCGGCGCGCAATTGTTCGACTTTCTCTGCGATTCAGACGCGTTGCAGCAGCGCGCTGAAGAGGCCGAACGGATCGGTGAGCAGCGCGGCATAGCCCTGCTCGGCGAGATCCTGGCCGAGATCAGCTGTGGGGTGGCGTGGCTGCGCGCCGGACGCTTGGTCGAGGCCTTGACGCAGCTCGATCAAGGCATCGAGCGATTGATGCAGACGGGGCACCGGATCTGGATTTGGTATTTGAAGGCCTTGCAGGCCGAGGGGCTGGCTCTGATCGGTGACCTCGATGCTGCATGGATCCTCATCGAGGAGAGCGTGGCCCGGATCGAGGCCGGCGAGGAACGCTCGCACCATGCCGAGGTGTTGCGCCTGAAGGGCTGGATATCGATCTTGCGGGGCGCGCCAGATCAGGCCGCGGCGGCCCTGCACAAGGCCATCGCGGTCGCGCGCGAGCAGGGAGCGAAATCGTGGGAGCTTCGGGCCACGATCACGCTCGCCCGCCTGTTGGCGAGCCGCGGCGATCAGGCCGAAGCGCTGGCGCTGCTGGCACCCATCCACGACTGGTTCACCGAGGGCCGCGACACCAGGGACTTGAAGGAAGCCGCCCAACTCCTGGCCGAGCTTCGCAGCGCCCAGCCTTCGCGACAACCCCGCATCGTTCAAAAAAACTGACCTGACCACGGAGCATCACGATGGCGAGGAAAAAACCGAACCCGGACGAAGCTGCGATCAGGGCGCTCGATGCGCAATGGAGCAAAGCGGCAACCGCAAAGAATGTCGATCAGGTCATCAAATTTTACGCGAAGGACGGTTCGGTGGTGTGGCCGGATCAGCCGCCCGCAAAAGGGCACGCCGCCATCCGCGCCTGTTGGAAAAAGGCCTACAAGGCATCGCCCGGCATGTACCTGGACTTCAGGCCCACGCACATCGAGATCGCCGGCGACATGGCTTCCGACTTCGGCTTGGTGCATTTCAAGCCGAGTGCCAAACCCGGCGATACCCAGAACACGGCAAAATATCTCGTGGTCTGGAAACGCGAGCAAGGCGCCTGGAAGGTGCTTTACGATTGCTGGAACTGGAACGGCGAACCGGTGATCACGCGCAGCTGAATCGTCGATCGCAAAGACGACCGCACCGCTCAGATTTTCTGGTTGTAGTTCTCGATTTGGCTGAGAAGTTTGGGATCTTCCATGGGCAACACCGCGCAGAAGCGAGCGCTTCGGAATTATCGGACTCGGTGCGTCAAACGCGGCATGGCGCGATTTGAGGTTCTTGCCTTGGATGCCGACCGCGACCTGATCCAATCCCTGGCCAGGCGGTTGGCGGAAGACGACTCTGAAGCTGTGCGGATACGCGCGGCTGTCAAGCGGACGATCGCCGGCGAGCCATCGCAGAAGGGCGGCATACTCGCCGCGTTGCGTCGCTCACCGCTGGTCGGGGTCGCCCTCAATCTCGCTCGTTCACTGGAGGCCGGCCGCAAGACCTACTTTTGAGCTGCAATCTCCGCGACACGAATATCGCCGCCACCAAAGCGGCGGCGTAATATGCTTGCGCAACTGGCGTTTACGGCCGCTTCTTCTCGCCCGCCGCCGCGGCCGCGGGCTTCGGCGGCTCCGCTGGGGCTGCGTTGTTGCTTCCTCCGAATATCACCCGGCTCGGATTGCGGTCGAAATTGTTGACGGCGCGGCTGATGTCGCCGAGCGTCCTGCGGCCATCGGCGATCAGCGCACCGGAGCGCTTGTCGAAATCATCGGCCAGTTCGCGGATCGACTTCACCATCGTCGACAGCTCGCCGCCGGCATTGCCGCCTGCGATGGTGTTGAGCCCGAGCATCAGATTATCGGCCTTGCCCATCACGCCGTCGACCTTGAGCATGACGTTGTCGATCTTCTCGGAATTGCGCGCCAGCGCCGCGGTGAACGTCTCGAGATTCCGCAGCGAGTTTTTGACCGATTCCTGGTTGTCGGCGACGATGCGGTTGACGTTCTGCAGCGTGCCGCGAATGGCCTCGGTGACGTCCTGCAGCGCGTTGGGATCGGCGGTCAGGATCGGCACGCCGTCCTCGTCGAGCGGGACCGCAGGCGCTGCCTCCTCGCCGCCCTTGAGCGATATCGCGGCCACACCCGTGAGGCCCTGGAATTCGAGGCCGACCAGGGTGTCCTTGCGGATCGGGGCGTTGTTCTCGACCATCGCGAGTGCGACCACGCGACGCGGGTTGTCGAGCTTCACGGAGATCACTTCCCCTATCCGGATACCGTTGAAATTGACGCTGCCGCCGTTGCGCAGGCCGGACGCCGGGCCCTCGAAAATGATCCGGATCGGGCTGCGCGCCTTGGTGGTATGCAGGCTCTGGAACCAGAGCACGAAGCCGAACGCGGCGGCAATCACCGCCAGCGTGAAGGCTCCGATCAGGACGTAGTTCGCCCGCGTTTCCATCAATTACTCCGGTACTGGAGGCCCGACCCTGATGGGATCAGAACCACGCCTCGGAATTCATCTCTTAGTCGCGCGCTTCGCTCGAAAACGCTCTAGCCCATCACCGCGCGAGCGCGCTTGCCGTGGAAATATTGCCGCAGCCAGGGATGCTGCGAGGCCTGCATGTCGGCAATCGATCCGGCTGCAATGATCTTACCGTTCCCTAAAACGGCGATGCGGTCGCAGGCCGTATAGAGGCTGTCGAGGTCGTGGGTTACCATGAAAACGGTCAGCCCCAAAGTACGCTGCAGGGTGCGGACCAGCTCGTCGAAGTCGCCGGCGCCGATCGGGTCGAGGCCGGAAGTCGGCTCGTCCAGGAAAACCAGTTCCGGATCGAGCGCGAGCGCGCGCGCCAGCGCCACGCGCTTGATCATGCCGCCGGAAAGCTCGGATGGAAAACGGTCGGCGACCTCCGGCTTCAGGCCCACCATGCCGAGCTTGGCCACCATGATCTCGTCGAGCAGCCGCTGCGAGACGTTGAGATATTCGCGCACCGGAAACTGGATGTTCTGACGCACCGTGAGCGAGGAGAACAGCGCGCCCTGCTGGAACAGGATGCCCCAGCGTCGCTCGACACCGCGCCGCGCCTTGGCGTCCGCGGCATCGAGATCGATCCCGAACACTTCGATGCGGCCGGAGACCTTGGGCACGAGGCCGATGATGGTGCGTGTCAGCACCGATTTGCCCGCACCCGACGGGCCGACGAAGCCGAGAATCTCGCCGCGCTTGACGTCGAGATTGAGCCCGTCGAGCACCCGCGTCGCGCCGAACTGCACGGTAATGTCGCGGACCCGGATGATGGCATCGGCAATTTCGGGCGCCATGGTCACATTCCGATCGAGGCGAAGAAGATCGCAAACACGCCGTCCATGACGATGACGAAGAAGATTCCCTTCACCACCGAGGAGGTCGTGTGCTGCCCGAGCGACTCGGCGCTGCCCTGCACCGCAAGGCCCTCGACACAGGCGACGATGCCGATCACCGCCGCCATCACCGGCGCCTTGATGATGCCGACGATGAAATGGTCGATCGAAATCGCGTCACGCAGCCGCAGCAGGAAGGCTTCCGGATCGACGCCGCCATAGAGCCACGCGACGAGGCCGCCGCCATAAAGTGCGGCCATCGCGCCGAGGAAGGCCAGGATCGGCAGCGCCAGCACCAGCGCCAACATGCGGGGCAGGATCAGGACTTCGATGGGATCAAAGCCCATGGTGCGCAATGCGTCGATTTCCTCGCGCATCTTCATCGAACCGAGTTCGGCGGTGTAGGCCGAGCCCGAGCGGCCCGCGACCATGATCGCGACCAGCAGTACGCCGATCTCGCGCAGCACCAGCACGCCGAGCATATCGACCACGAAGATATCGGCGCCAAATTTACGGAAATGGAAGATGCCCTGCTGCGAGATGATGCAGCCGATCAGGAACGTGATCAGCACCACGATCGGCACCGCGCGCCAGCACACCTGCTCCATGTGGTGCACGGTCGAGGTCAGGCGGAAGCCGCGGGGGTGAATGAGCACGCGGCCGGCCGCGGCGAGCACCGCGCCGAGCATGTCGATCAATCCGACCAGGGTCCCGCCGATGCCGGCGACGCTGCGGCCGATCTGCTCGAGCATGCCCGATATCGTCACCGCGCTGGTTTCGACGACGGGGCCGGCTTTCACCCGGCGCACCTCGTCGACCAGGCTCGAATAATTGGCCGAGAGCCCGGCGATCTTCGCCTCGACGCCGCTCTGGCTCAGGCTGCGGCGCAGCCGCTCGATCAGCCAGGCGCCAAACGTATCGAGTTTCGAGACCTGCGAGACGTCGATGAAGATATTGGGCCGGCTGCCGACGAGCTTTTCAGCGTCGGCCACCATCTGCTCCAGCACCGGGGCAAAGCGGGCCGTCCACGAACCCGCCGCACACAGCGCCAGTCCGTTGCCCTGGGCTATCCGCTCCAGTGTCGGGTCGCCGTTCACGATGCCCACCCCTCGGCCGGGCCGCAGTCAATCGAAAAGGAATGATTCGGCACGCCGCATTGCCTTGTAGAATCCGTCGCTAACCAGCCATAGTTGGTTGCACCTAGCAAGCTTGTGGTTCAGAAAATTGCCAGATTTTAAAATGACTTCCAGCAAATCCCGCCAGCTTGCCGCCCGGATCGAACGCTGGCCGATCGCGGGCGCCTTCACCATCAGCCGCAGCGCCAAGACCGAGGCCGTGACCGTGGTGGCCGAAGTCAGCCATGGCGGCCTGACCGGGCGCGGCGAATGCGTACCCTATCCCCGCTACGGTGAGACCCCGGAGGCGACCCTGGCCGCCGTCCAGGCGATGCGGGAACCGCTGTCCGAGGGGCTCGACCGGAAGGCCCTGCAGACCGCGATGCCCGCCGGCGCTGCCCGCAACGCGCTGGATTGCGCGCTATTCGACATCGAGGCCAAAAGCCGTGGGGAGCGGGCTTGGCGCCTACTCCGCCGCGCCGCGCCGCGGCCCTGCACCACGGCCTATACAATCTCGCTGGGAACGCCGGAGGCGATGGCCGCCGCAACCGCCAAAGCGGCGCGCCGGCCGCTGCTCAAGATCAAGCTCGGGGGCGATGGCGACGGGATGCGGATCGCCGCGGTACGCAAGGCCGCGCCCGAATCGGAACTGATCGTGGACGCCAACGAAGCGTGGACACCGGACAATCTCGAGCGGAACCTGGCCGCCTGCGCCGCGGTCGGCGTGACGCTGGTCGAGCAGCCCTTGCCGGCGGGAAAGGATGAGGCGCTGGCGCGCATCAGGCGGCCGCTCGCGGTCTGCGCCGACGAGAGCGTGCATGACCGCGCTTCGCTTGAGGGCCTGCGCGAGCGTTATGACGCCGTCAACATCAAGCTCGACAAGACCGGCGGGCTGACGGAGGCGCTGGCGATGGCGGACGCCGCGCGCGCGCTCGGCTTTGAAATCATGGTCGGCTGCATGGTCGCGACCTCGCTTGCGATGGCGCCGGCGATGCTGCTGACGCCGCAGGCGCGCTTTGTCGATCTCGATGGGCCCTTGCTGCTGGCGCACGACCGCGACGGCGGTCTGCGCTATGACGGCAGCCTCGTTTATCCGCCGGAAGCAGCACTGTGGGGATGACCGGCGAGTAGCCGCCGCGCCAGCCACATCACAAGCGCGCCTGAAGCCGCCATCGCCGCCATCATGTAATAGACGCCCTGCCCGAACTGCGCATAGACCAGGCCCGACAGGATCGACGTCAAGCCGGCGACGATGCCGCTGCAGGCCGCGAGATAACCCTGGCCCCGCGCCATCACATGGCCGGGCACGTGACGCACCATCAGGCCCATGATGCCGACTTGCGTCAGCCCAAAGGTCAACCCATGCAAGAGTTGAACGACGGCGAGAACCGCGATCGGCGGATCCTGCGCGGTGATCACCCAGCGCGCGACCGCGCAGAGTGCCGATATCACCACCAGTAGCGCCGGCGGCAGCGTAAACCGCGGTGACAGCGCGAACAGCGCGATTTCGGCGAGCACGCCCAATGCCCACAGGCCCGCGATCGTCAACCCGCCAAATCCCGCCTGCTGCCAGGCTATGGACGCGAAGATGTAATAGGCCGAGTGGCTGCTCTGGATCAGCGCCGAGGTGATGATGATGGCGAGAAACCCGCGATCGCGCAGCAAGGCGCGCGCGCCGTGCACCGCAGGTTGGGCCGCCTTGGGCTGGCCGAGCGGCTGAAGTCCGAGGCCGACGAGCGCGCTGAGCGCCGCCACCGACGCAATGACCCAGATCAGGTTTTTGGCGGCGATGACATCGACCAATAGCCCGCAGACCAGCGCACCGGCGACGAACGCGGCCGAGCCCCACAGCCGCAGCGGTCCGTAATTGAGGCCGTAAAGCCTGACGCCGCGCAGCGCATAGGCATCCGTCAGCGGCACCATCGGCGTCCACAGGCAGCAGGTGACGGCGTAGACGAGCAACACCAGCAGCGGCAGTTGCCGGGTTCCCATGACCAGAAACCCGAGCGCGGTTGCAAATCCCGTGACGATGATCGCGCCGCGCAGCATCTGGCGCCGCTCGGCAAAGCCGGTCACGAGGGGAAGCACGGTAAATCGCGTGACCGGCGGCACCGCGGTGATGATCCCGATCCAGAACGCGTCGATCCCGACCGCCTTCAACCACACCGTGAAAAACGGCAGATGGGTCCCCATCATGCCGAACAGCGCGGCGTAGAACAGCGCCAGCCGCGTCGCGAATCGCTTCGATGCCGCCTGAGAAGCGATGGGGATTTGTGATTCGCTCGGCATCAATTCAATTGCGATTCGCTTAATATCGTGATGATCGTTAGCGTAACGCGCAGTGATTTGCGCGCAGAGTTTAGCATGGCCGACGAAGCATTCGCCTTATCGCCGATCTCAGCCCGCGCGGTGCAGCCGGGCGAGGAGGACTATGCCGCGATCAGCGAAGCTTTCATGGAGACTTCGCGGGGCCGCTGGTTTCTCGGCGAATACGCCAAGCGCAACCGCAATGCCGACACCCGCATGGTGCTCGACGCGGTGGCGCGGATCGAACAAAGCCTGGCCGCGCAGAAGGAAGACAGCCTTCAGAGCGAAGCAGGCCTTGCCGCGCAGCAGCAACTGGCGGCTGCGATCGCGGCAAATGCCGGGCTGGAAGAAGCCAATCTAGCTGCAGCCAAATTGGCCGAAGTCAAATCAGCTGAAGCCAAATTAGCTGAAGCCAAACTGGCTGAGGCGTTGGCGATGATCCAAAGCGCGGTCGGTTCGGCACAGACGTCCGCGACCGAGGCGCTCGATGCGCTGGCGCTGGAGCAAAAACTCGCGCCGGTCCGCAAGGGCGCGCGGGTGATTCGGGAGATCGCCTGGCGATTGCGGGAAATCGGCAATGACGGGCGAATCTGCGACCTGATCGATTCGCAGGTCGCCGTCATCGAGGCGGGCGCCGGAGAAATCTCCGCCGAGGAGGCCCGAGCGGCGCTGCACGCGGCGTTCGCTGCCATTGCAGGCCGGCTCGCGGAATTCAGCGACGACGCGGCACCTACACTGGTTGCCGAGGCCGCCGTTGCTGAGGAGCCGGTTGCAGAGACGGCTTTTGCCTCGCCCTCCCCGGCACCGCAAGAAGCCGCACCTGTCGCCGAGACGATCGAAGCGGCGCCGGTCGAGTTGGCCGCGGAAAGTCGGGCCAGTTCTCAGGCCCCGGCAGCCGAGCTGGCGTCGGCAGAAGCGGAAGCCGCGCTGGCACAGGCGGAAGCCGCCGAGGTGGCTGAAGTCACCGACGCTGCCGCCGACGCGCATGACGAGGCGATGCTCGACCTCATCGCGCAGGAGATGGGCGCGCCGGACGAGTTCGAGATCGACGATACCGCGACCATGATCGCCGAAGAGGCGCACATCACCGAACTGGCGCCGGCCGAGTTCGAGATCGCAGCGCCCGAGCCGATCATCGCCGAACCGGCGGAGCCGGTGGCGGAAATGCCGGCGCAGGCGGCCGTCGAAGCTGCGCCCGAACCGGCGATCGAAATGTCGCTGGGCTCGAGCATCATCGCCAGCGGAATGTTGCGGAAGCCGAATGTGGCGGCCAACGACCCGCTGGCCCCGATCCGGCGCATGAGCCAAGCCGAGAAGATCGCGTTCTTCTCGTAACGAGGCTGAGCGAGAGCGCGAGATGCCTTCAGGCTCTTTGATTGAAACGAGATCCGGGTTTCCCTGACCGCGCCCTATCGAGCTCAGGCCACCAGCTTGGCGAACAGATCCGCGTCGACATTGCCGCCGGAGAGGACGATGACGACGTTCTTGCCCTTGACGTCGATCCGGCCGGCGAGCAGTGCGGCGAGACCGACGGCGCCGCCGGGCTCGACCACGAGCTTCAGCTCGCGGTAGGCGAACGCAACCGCGGCGCCGACTTCCGCGTCGGAGGCCGTCACGCCCTTTGCCAATAGCTTGCTGTTGATCGAAAACGTCATCTCGCCGGGCATCTGGGCCATCAGCGCATCGCAGATGGTGCGGCCGGCGGCGTGATGGGCTTCGCGGTGCCCGGCACGGAGCGAGAGGCCGTGATCGTCATACCCCTCCGGTTCGGCGACGATCACCTGGGCTTGCGGGAATTTAGCCTTCACCGCAGTGGCAACGCCTGCGATCAGCCCGCCGCCGGACGCCGGCGCAATCACGATGTCGGGCGAGAGCCCGAGCGCCATCATGTCCTCGGCGATTTCCCGCCCCGCTGTGCCCTGGCCCGCGATCACGAAGGGATCGTCATAGGGACGCACCAGCGTCGCGCCGCGTTTGGCAGCGATGCCGTTGGCGATGGCTTCGCGGTCTTCCTTGTCCCGGTCGTAGAGCACGACCTCGGCGCCATAGGCCTTGGTGCGCTCGCGCTTGGTCAGCGGCGAGTCCTTGGGCATGACGATGGTCGCCTGCATGTTCAGGATCTGGGCCGCCGCCGCCACGCCCTGGGCGTGGTTGCCGGACGAGAACGCGACCACGCCGCCGCTGCGCGCGGCCTGCGGGATCGACGACAGCTTGTTGAAGGCGCCGCGGAACTTGAACGACCCGGTCCGCTGCAGCATCTCCGGCTTCAGGAACACTTTGGTTCCGACGCGCTCGTTGAGAACGGGGAATGACAACAGCGGCGTCCGTACCGCGAATGGGGCAACCACCCGCGCCGCCGCATCGATATCCGCAGCTTCGACCGCTGCATGGGGGGCTGGTTCTGTCATGTCAGCTTTGTATCGCGCCGGCGGACGCGCGGGCAAGACGCATTCCTGTGAAATCAGGCGGCGAAATGCGGGCCTTCGGCGACGAATTCGACCGCTTCGCCTTCCGGATCGACTGCCCGAACGTTCAGGGCGTGCTCGACAAAGACGCGCGCCGAGGCTTCCCAGGTATGGGCTGCGGCAAATTCGGTGCAGCTTTGCGGCGAAATTTGCAGCGCTTCCAGGCACGCCGCACCCAGATCGTCATCGAGCACGCCGACCGGCGCAGCTCCAATCACGTCGCGGGGCCCGGTGACCGGAAAAGCGGCAACCGGCAGGCCGCTGGCCAGCGCTTCGAGCAGGACGAGCCCGAAGGTGTCGGTCTTGCTCGGGAACACGAACACATCGGCGGCGGCATAGATCTCTGCCAATTCTTCGCCATGACGGGCGCCCAGAAACACGGCTTTCGGATATTTCCGCTCCAGCGCGGCGCGCGCCGGCCCATCGCCGACCACGAGCTTGGTGCCGGGCAGATCCAGATCGAGGAAGGCCTCGAGATTCTTCTCGACCGCGACGCGGCCGACGCTCAGAAACACCGGCTGCGGCAGGCAAAGGTCGACGGCACGCGGATGAAACAGGGCGGTGTCGACGCCGCGCGACCACAGCACCACATTACGAAAGCCGCGCATGCGCAATTCGATGGCGAGCGCCGTCGTTGCCGCCATCACCGCCTGGCTAGGCCGGTGGAACCAGCGCAGCGCCCGCCAGACCCATGCTTCCGGGATCGGCGAACGCGCAGAGACGTATTCCGGGAACCGGGTGTGGAAGCTCGTGGTGAACGGCAAGCCATGTTTGCGGCAATAGCGCCGCACCAACAGCCCGACCGGACCTTCGGTCGCGATATGAATGCTGTCGAGTTTAGCCGCTTCAATCAGTTCGGCGATCTTGGCCGGATACGGCAATGCGAGGCGCAGATCGGGATAGCTCGGCATCGCAAAGGTGCGAAACGATTGCGGCGTCAGGAAAGAGACATCGACGCCAAAGCCTTTCGCCGCCTGCGCCATCATGGCCAGCGTGCGGACCACCCCGTTGACCTGGGGATGCCACGCATCGGTCGCGACCAGGATATGCGTCATGCGGCGCGCGCCGCGACGCGGGGAACCGGGGCGGTCCGGCGCAGCGGATCGGTCCAGGTGATGATTTCGAACTGGCCGTCATCGTGCTCGGCGAGCGCCGTGCAGCTTTCCACCCAGTCGCCGCAGTTCATGTAGCGGATGCCGTGTTCGTCACGGATGGTGGCGTAATGGATGTGGCCGCAGATCACGCCGTCGGCGCCGTGGCGCCGCGCCTCGGCCGCCAGCGTCTTCTCGAACGCGCCGATATAGTTCACGGCGTTCTTGACCTTCAGCTTGGCCCATTGCGACAGCGACCAATAGGGCACGCCGAACATGCGGCGGAAGAAGTTGACGAGGCGGTTCATTTGAATCGCGAAATCGTAGGCCTTGTCGCCGAGATGGGCGAGCCAGCGCGCGTTTTGCACCACGAGATCGAAGATATCGCCGTGGATGATGAGGTAGCGCTTGCCGTCGGCGCCTTCATGGATTGTGTTTTCCACCACATCGATGCCGCCGAAATGCGTACCGTAATAGTTCCGCAGGAACTCGTCGTGGTTGCCCGGCACGTAGATGACCTTGGCGCCCTTGCGTGCCTTGCGCAGCATCTTCTGCACGAAGTCGTTGTGCGATTGCGGCCAATACCAGTTGGATTTCAGCGCCCAGCCGTCGACGATATCGCCGACCAGGTAGATCGTGTCGGCGTCGTGAGAGCGGAGGAAGTCGAGCAATTGGTCGGCTTGCGAACCGCGGGCTCCGAGATGGACGTCGGAGATAAACAAAGTGCGAAAGCGCCGCTCGGGGCTCTCTTCACTCGAGGAGTCACTTCCCATGCCAGTGCACCTACCAGATCTCTGTGACAAGGCGATGACGATTCACGCGACCGATGGCCCCAAGGAATCCATGACGACAATCCACGACGAGAATCAGCTACACGCCCCCCGCCATGGCGTAACAGCGCGATGCGACATTCAGGCGACATGAGAGCCCGTGTGTTTCCGGGTTCGCGTCGGAACTTGCGTCGTCCCGGCCAACGCCGGAGCGACGTGCAGAAAGAACGCTCCTGCCTCAGTAGAATTTATGGAAAGGATGGATCGTCCGCTGGAGCCTGCCATCGGGCGCGCATTTCGCGCGACCCGGTGGCGGACGATGACGACCGGATGTGTGTTCGCATTGCCGCGACGCATTGCGCCCGAGCCTTTGCAAAAAATCTCTCGCCCCATAGAGGGCGTGGGGAATACCGGGTGCCCGATGCACCCGCAGCCCCTGTGCATTGGTAGTAAGCACAGTACGGAGAGCATACTGAGCTCCAGTGCCGCGTGATCTGAGAAGTAGATTCTCCAGCGTTCGCAAGATTTCACGTTTTCACACAGCCAGGGTCATTCACGACCACCCGAGCCAGCGGTGGGTCCGGCCTTACGCCAGAGGAATGAGCCCGCCGGTTCACGCCGGCGGGCTTCAAGGCCTTTCTTCTTCAATCGGATAGGGCTGCTTTCGCTTTCACGCCGCAGACTGATGCGGTGCCGCGCTCTGCGTGGCTCCGATCTGTGTGAGCATCGTGAGCATGTCGAAGTAGTGCGAGGTGCTCTTGACCTTGTCGCCCTCGACCTGGACGACTTGGCATGCCGGCAGCTCGACCGGCTTGTTCGATGCCGGAATCGTACCTGTTGGTGTCTGCAGCGGTCCGGTATGAACGCCCTTCCACACGAGCTCGAAGACCGCGGTGTTCCCGCTGGCGAACTCGCGCACGAATGTGGCTCTAGAGTCGGGGAAGGCCTTGGCCCAGCCCTGCAAGGCATCGATGATCTCGCCGACGCCCTGGATGCGACGGTGGGTTCCCTTTTCGTCGTACACGGCGTCGGCAGCCAACGTCTCCTTCGCCTTGCTCCAGTCCTTGTCGTTGTATGCGGTGATTGAGGCCCTCGCGATTTCGATGACATTCGCCATGATGATCCTCCATTATTAACCCGCACCGGTCGGCGCCGAGCATTGCAATCCCCCAGCACGCACTAAATTGTAGCACTTTGCGGCAAACAGGCGAGCGAGAAACGGCCCAATTGGGCTGATGTCCGGCCAGGCCCAATCTCTGAATTACGGAATTGCGGTGACAGTGTTGGACTGCACCCCAAGTGAGACACGGCAATTTCTGTGCACTGTCACCTCATGCTCCGCAACAAACCGCGCCCTATTCGATCACCTCGTCGGCGCGGGTGAGCAGTGGCGGCGGTACGGTGAGACCGAGCGCCTTCGCAGTCTTGAGATTGATGACCAGGTCAAACTTGGTCGGCTGCTCGACCGGAATGTCAGCAGGCTTGGCCCCTCGCAATATCTTGTCGATGTATTCCGCAGACCGTCGCCATAGCTCGGGAAAGTTCGGCCCATAGGATATCAGACCGCCTGCTTCGACTCCCTCCCGGCCACCGTGCATGGTTGGCAGTCGCACACCAAGCGCCAGGTCATTTATATGGAATCGATTCGTGTTCACGAGCGCATCGATCACGATGTAAATTGCGTCCGCACGATCCCTGAGCGTCTCGAAGGCAGGTACGATATCCTCGGCTCGTCGGATTTCCGTTGTGATCACCTCATATCCGAGCATTCGGGCTGCCGCTTGAGCGTCGCGCATTTCCAGTATCACGGCGACGTTCTCGACGTTTTCCAGGATCGCCAGTCGGCGAAGACCAGGTATGACCTCGCGCAAAATTTCGAGCCGCTTTCCGGCAAGGTCTCTGGTCTGGTTCGACAGGCCGGTGACGTTACCTCCCGGTCGCGCCAGAGACGTGACGAGACCGTTGGCAACGGGGTCGCCGACCGCGACGAACACAATGGGAATGACCGATGTCGCCTGCATCATCGCGAGAACCGACGGCGTTCCCAAAGTGACGATTGCATCGACCTTGAGCCGGACCAACTCGGCCGCCAACTCGGCGAGCCGATCGCTCCGCCCTTCCGCCGAGCGATACTCGATCGCGACTGTGCTCCCGACAACCCAGCGGAGTTCGCTCAAACGCTGCACAAAAGCCGCGACCCATTCGTTCGTGGGTGTAAACAGTCCCAGGAACCCGATGGTCGGCAGCCTTGCCGGCTGCTCCGCTCGTGTCGCAATCGGCCACGCAGCGGCCGCGTTGCCAACAAGCGTGATGAACTCGCGCCGCCTCATGTCCGCCCCCAGGCTCAGAAGTCCGCATCGTAACCGCTCGCACTGACTTGGCTAGACCCACTGCCCAATGTCCGGGTCTTTCACTACCGAAATAGGCTCTCCGCGCGACGTCCGCTTATCCCCCAACAGCGAAGGTATAGCGGACATTCCGGCACTTCGGGTGCCACGAGCGACCATAACGCGTTGCGGCGAAATCCACTTCGCCGCGAGCCGCCACCGTCATTTCGCGGCCGGAGTCCTCAATGGCCTCCGAGCCAATCCGGGACCGCCGCCGTGGAAAGGAGGAAAAACAGGAGACCCAGCATGGCAAAGCCGACGAGGCCCTCTGTAATTGTCCAAGCCAAACTGTCACGAGCGATCTCGATCCCGACCCACGGCAGCACTCTCCTGACGAACGCCGTTGAGATGGCCTTGAGCACAGCACATCCGAGGGCCGCACCGGCAATGACAGACCAGGCCACATTCGGGGGAAGCCACCACGACAGCCACGCGGGCGCGGAGTCTTTCCAATGGGCGAACAAGATCGACGCACCGGCCACCCACACGAAGGCCTTTACGAATGTCGCGCCGAGCGAGTCGGGAACGAGCCGTATTCCGACCTTGCGCAGCACCCACTCGATCAGCCCGTCGTTGGTGAAGAAGAAGAACATGCCAAGATCGATCGGAAACCGCGACCGCAACAAGCCCGCGATGACGCCGAAGAACAGCATGTAAAGCATGAACGACACGACGTATTCCAGGGCACCCCATCGAGCGCGGGGTGATCGCGCCGACGCTTCCGAGGGGTTTGCGGCCGGGCCCTGGGAGGGCTCGATCGCAGGCGGCGACCATTCGCGTGGCTGCATGGGCTCACCTCTGCGGAAGGATGGTTATCCTGGCATGTCGTTGTCGGGGCTACCGCTTCGTGCGGCGTAGTTAGATTAGTCGTCGAAAGCACGAGAGAGGTTCAGAAGCGGACGGGATCGCGGCGAAGCGGTGGGTCTGACGAGTTTGCGGTTGAGGTCGGCAGAGAACGGTACACGGCTCTTCCGTGCACCGCCAAGGGATCAGAGCGACGAGAATTTCGCATCTACGCAGAGATAGTGTCGCTCGTCACGCGGCCGACCGCGCGCGACCGAATCCCGCGAATTTTTCGAGCGTCGCGGTCAGGGCCGCACCGATGGCTCGAACCGCCGTCTCCGCGTTGGCGTCTTTAAGGCCCCCTTCTGTGCCGAAGGCCTGGTGGGCAGCACCGAGTGCGAAAGAGTCGGGAATCACATGCACACCAAGCTTGGTGAGCACAATCTGCAAGGAGAGCTGGGATTTCACGCCGCCGAGCAGTCCGGGAGAGGTTGAGATCAACGCTGCGACCTTGCCGGAAAGGAAACCGCTGGGACGGCTCATCCAGTCCAGCGCATTCTTGAGCAACGCGGTATAACCGCCGTTGTGCTCCGGCGTGGCAATCAGCAAGCCCCGGTGGCTGGCGAGCAAAGCCCTAAGCTTCTGCGCGCCTTCCGGGAGTCCGTGCTCAGCTTCCCAATCGGCATCGTAGATCGGCAGCGCGAAATCCGACAAGACGAATGGGTGTCACTTCGGCGCCGACCTCGCGCGCGCCGAGCATAGCGCGGTCGAGCAGCTTCTGGTTCAGCGAGTTGCGGCGGGAGCTGCCGGAAAGCGCAAGAATCTTGGTCATGTCGTGCCTCATGCAGGTTTACGAAGATTGGATTAGTCTCGTGGCAGCGGCAGAGCGGCCGGACCGTTGATCAGTCCCATGCCCGCCAACGCCATGCGGGTGAAGTGCGCGCCGGTGACATAGCCGCGTCCCCAGAAGGAATCGAACTCGCCCGTAGGCTTGGACGCGATGATTTCGGAAACCTCGCGTTGGGCCTCGATCAAAACCAGGATACGATCCTCGATACTGCGCAGCATGTCGCGAAACGCCAGGAGGCCCGTGCGGTCCGTCGCGGCGCCATGACCAGGCACCACGACCGTGCCTTTGTCGATCATCGGCAGCAGCCGGTCCACTGCCTCGATCATCCCGCGCAACGATCCCCCCGAGGAATCGTCAATTACGGGATAACTGTGATGGGTGAAGAGATCACCCATCACGAGGACGTTTGCCGATGCCAGAAAGACGGCAATGTCGCCGTCGGTGTGGGCGGGGGCCTGCGGCAGCAGGTGCAGTTCCTCGGTCCCTATATCGAGTGCGAATGGCTGGTTGAAAGTCAGCGACGGCCAGGCTTCTCGCGGCGAAGCCGAAATGCGCCACGAAAGCGAAGGCACATACTGGTTGGTCGACAGGCGCGTGCGGCAATTTGTATGAGCGATGACCGTAGCGCCGGCTCTGGCAAAAGCGGCATTGCCGTCGGTATGGTCGAAATGCCAGTGCGTGTCGATCACCCATCGGGGCGCCCGACCGAGCGCGCCGACGATTCCGTCCGCTATCTCTGCGACGCGGGGACCGTAGCCGGTATCTACTATCGCAGGAGCCTGCGATCCCACAATCGCGGTCACATTCCCGCCGGCGCCGGCAAAGACGAAAACACCGGAGCGGATTTGCGCCGTCAGGAGCGGTGTGGACTCGTAGGCGATCCGGGACACGGCGACCAGCCCGTCCGGAGGAAAGCTGTGCGCGGCAAAGCCATCTCGGTCGGTCGTGTGGTTCATTCCTGCAGGGCGCAGGAGGCTGAGAGTAGCGTTCAACATGGTCGCTTTCCTCGCGTCACTTGTCGTATAAGCGTCGGAAAAGGCGTAGTCCGAGGCTTTTGTCGCCCTGAAATTAGCGTCGACCAGGCCGCGGCGAAGCCATGACCGCCTTATAACGTTTGTTACCTCGGGTATGAGCCGTGGATCTGATTGCTGCACTCCGCACCTTCCTTCGTGTCGCCGAGGTCGGTTCGTTCTCGGCCGTGGCGGCGGAGCGGAGCGTCACGCAGCCAGCAATCTCGCGACAGGTGAGCGCGCTTGAAGAGCATTTCGGCACCCGTCTGGTCCAACGCAGCACCCATGCCGTCACGCTCACGGAAGAGGGACGCGACCTCGTGCCCGCGGCGCAGCAACTCGTCGATTCAGCGGACGCGTTGCAGGAACGGACAGGGCGGCGTCGCACCAAACCGGTGGGACGCGTCCGCCTGAGCGTTCCGGTTCCGCTCGGGCTTTTTTTCAGCAGCAACCTCAATTCTCTGTTGAAGAAGCATGACGAATTGTCGATCGACCTCATCCTGCACGACAGGCTGCGCGATCTCATCGAAGAGGGAATCGATCTTCAGGTTTGTGTCGGCGAGGTCAACGATTCCGCGCTGATCTCCCGCCGGATCGGCGCCACGGCCGCATTCCTTGTCGGGGCGCCGGATTATCTTAAGGGCCGCGCGGCACCAAAAGAGCCCGCGGATCTACAACTGCACGATTGCATCGTCTATCACCGATGGGGGCGGGACGATGTCTGGTGGTTCGCAGGTCCCGAGGGCGCTGTGTCAGCGTCCGTGCGCGGCCGATTTCGCGCCAACAACTCCGACGCCGTTCGCCGCGCTGCCCTGAATGGCCATGGCATCGCGCTGCTGTCGCATCTGCTTGTCGCTGACGACATCAGCGCGGGCCGGTTGCGTGTCCTGATGCCGGCGTTTCCGCCCGCGCGCTTTCCGCTGACCGTCGTTTACCCCTCACGCCGCAACCTGCCGCCACGCGTCCGTACCGTAATTGAACATCTAAGTGAGATCGTTCAGTCCGATCCCGCAATGAGGGATGACGGCGAAGTGCGGGCCGTGCCGCATAGCGAAGTATCCGGACCGGATTAATCGGGGCGCTCGATCGCAAAAACAGCTGCCCGCGCCTGCTCATACCATTTGTACCAAGCAATATGAGTTCAACGGAAGTTCCGGCGTTTTCTCTTTCTGGCTACCTGCTGGCGCAACGGGCTGATCGGGCCTGAACAACCAGGAGGACTAGCTGTGGGCTTTCAGGAGGTTGTCCATCTGGTCCGAACCGAGGAAGCTGAGGTTGCGAAGCTTCAGTGTTCCACGGAGAGACCAGATGAACAGCCATAAGAATGCTCCCCTGACGCCGAAAGGTCGAGAGGCCATGGTGCGGAGTGTGGCAGCGGGACTGAGCAAAGCGGCCGCCGCGCGCCAGTTCAACACCACGCCAAAGACCGTCGCCAAATGGGTCGGACGGTTCCGCGCAGGCGGTGTCGATGGTTTGCGCGACCGCTCCTCCAGGCCTCTTTCATTGCCAAGCCAAACGGCGCCCGCCACATGCGCCATGGTTGAGGCCTTGCGCCGCCAGCGCTACACCGGCAAGCAGATCGCGGCCGAGGTCGGCGTGTCTCCGGCGACCGTCAGCCGCATCCTGCAGCGGCTCGGCATCAACAAGCTCTCGGCACTGGAGCCGGCCGAACCGGTGCGCCGGTACGAGCGCGAACACCCCGGCGAGATCATCCACATCGATATCAAAAAGCTGGGCCGTTTCGAGCAAGTCGGCCACCGCATCACCGGCGATCGCCAAAGCAAGAGCCGCAGGGTCGGTTGGGAATATCTGCACCTGGCAATCGACGACCATTCCCGCGTCGCCTATTCGGAAATCTTGCCCGATGAAAAACGTCGATCCTGCCTGAGCTTTCTCTTTAACGCGTTGCGCTTCTTCAGGGCCCATGGTGTCAAAGTCTATCGTGTCATGACCGACAACGGCACTAGCTTCCGATCCCGTCGTTACCCTAAGGCATTGCGCCTGCTCAAAATCAAGCACCTGCGCACTAAGCCCTATACGCCGAAAACCAACGGCAAGGCCGAGCGCTTCGTCCAAACCTCGTTGCGCGAATGGGCCTATGCCCAAGCCTATCTCACATCAGATCATCGGGCTCAGCACCTGCCGATCTGGCTGCATCGATATAACTGGCATCGACCACACAGCAGTCTAAAGTCCAAACCACCCATCAGCCGCCTCGGCTTGACCGAGGACAACCTGTTGAGGCTCCACAACTAGCGATGATCAAGAATATCCTTGTGCGGCTCGCCGTGTCGGCCGCCCTTTCTGTCGGGACTCCCGCACTGGCAAAAGACGGCAATGTGACCGCAAAATACCACGCAACAGTCGCGCGCGAGGTTGCTGCTCCATCATGGAGCGCCGCCTGCATGACTGACCATGGTCCGAGCACCTGCGGAGAACCCATGTGGGTGTACGGCGGTGCCGCCGCGGACGCGTTCTGATGTTCGTCTCGGCGAGTTTCTTTCAAAGGGTCGCCATACCGGGTATGTGCGTTGGCGAGGGAACCATCGCCGAGTAGTGATTTCGGCGTATCGCCGCTCCTACGACAAAGGGCACATGCAACTCGTCGTCCCTGCGAAAGCAGGGACCCATAACCACAGGGCGTAGTTGTCGCGAAGACAATGGCCGCATCGCTCTAACGGTTAAGCCGCGGCGCATGGGTCCCTGCTTTCGCAGGGACGACGGGAGATTTGATCGCGACCTCTCAATAGAACCGATGAAAATGATGGATCGGCCCGTGGCCGTGACCGACGCTGAACCGGTCCGCGGCCGCGATCGCCGCGCTGACCCAGTCCTTGGCGTTGCGGACGGCGGTTTCCAAATTGTGGCCCTTGGCAAGCCCCGCCGCGATCGCCGACGACAGCGAGCAGCCGGTACCGTGGGTATTTTCGGTCGCGATCCGCGGTGCGGCGAGCGCGATCGTGCCTTTGGCGTCGATGAGATAATCGATGCTCTCGGCGCCCTGCCCGTGGCCGCCCTTGATCAGCACCGCCTGGCAGCCCATCGCCAGCAAGCGCTGGCCCTGGTTCTCGATGGCGGCCTCGCTCACGGCCACCGGCTCGTCCAGTAGCGCGGCGGCCTCCGGCAGGTTGGGCGTGATCACCAAGGCGCGCGGAATGAGTTTGGTGCGGAGCGCCTCGACCGCCTCTTGCGCCAGCAGGCGGTCGCCCGAGGTCGCGACCATCACGGGATCGAGCACGACGTGCTTTGGCGCCCAGCGCGTCAGCCCCGCGACGATGGCATCGATGCTGGCCGGCTGCGCCACCATGCCGATCTTGACGGCGGCAACCGCGAGATCGGAAAACACCGCGTCGATCTGCGCGGTCACGAACTCGGCCGGCACCGCGTGAATACCGCTGACCCCTTGGGTGTTCTGCGCCGTCAGCGCCGTAATGACGGAGGCGCCAAAGACGCCGAGCGCGGCAAAGGTCTTCAGGTCGGCCTGGATGCCGGCGCCGCCGGACGAATCAGAACCGGCGATGGTGAGCGCGATCGGCGTCGTCATCGCAGGGCTTGTGCGGCTGGTACGATCAGGGCCATGAGGTGTCCTAGCGCGGCGGGAGATTGGCAGCAAGTTCGCTTGCCACAAGCCTGCATTTTTGGCCTATTGTGAGCAATAATTTCGGAGACGTCAGCGATGGTTCCCTTCTTCGTTCAGTTCAAATGCAAGCTTGGCCAGTCCTACGCCGTCGCCAACGCGCTTGCGGAAGCCGAAATCGCCTCGGAGATCTACTCCACCGCCGGCGATTACGACCTGCTGGTCAAGTTCTACGTCGACAACGACACCGACATCGGCCATTTCGTCAACGAAAAGGTGCAGATCATCCCGGGTATCCAGGACACCCACACCATCATCACCTTCAAGGCGTTCGGCACCGGTTAGCCGTGGTGCGAAATGGCGCAGGCACCGTGGATCGACGACAGCTTGTTCGCATGGCCGCGACTGCGATGGCGTTAGGTTCGCCGGCGCGCGTATTCGCCCAGACACCGGGTCCCGGGCCAGTCATGAGCGCGCTCGGCGCCCATATGAGCGCCGCGGGTGCCCGCGCCCTCCCCGCTGAGATCACCGAACACGCCAAATATCATCTTCTCGATACGCTGGCGGCGATGATCTCCGGATCGGAATTGCCGCCCGGCCAGGCGGCCCAGCGCTACATAAGCGAACGCGGTGCGAAAGGCGCGATGACGGTTGTGGCGTCCGACCTGACGGCCGGGCCGGCCGATGCCGCGCTTGCCAATGGCGTCATGGCGCATGCCGACGAGACCGACGATTCGCATAATGAATCGCGCTCCCATCCGGGCTGCTCGGTGGTGCCGGCGGCACTGGCGGCGGGAGAGGAGTTCGGAATCGACGGCGCCACGCTGCTGCGGGCCGTGACGCTCGGCTACGACATCGGAACGCGGGTCGCGATGGCGATGGGCGGCGCTGATTTCAGCTACGCGAGCAGCCTGTCGACCCACAGCATCGCCGGAACGTTCGGCGCCGCCGCCGCGGCGAGCTGCGCCGCCGGCCTCGATGCACAGCAGATGCGCTGGGCGCTCGACTATACGGCCCAGCAATCCTCCGGCTTCATCGCCTGGCGGCGCGATACCGACCACATCGAGAAGGCCTTTGTGTTTGCAGGCATGCCGGCGCGGAACGGCGTCACCTCGGCATTGCTCGTCAAGACGGGCTGGAACGGCGTCGACGATATCTTCTCGGGCGCCGACAATTTTTTCGCCGCCTATGCGCCGAAAGCGCAACCCGACCGCCTGATCGAGAAGCTTGGCGAGCGCTACGAGATCGCGCGAACCGACATCAAGAAATGGACCGTCGGCTCGCCCATTCAGGCGCCGCTCGACGGGATCGAGGCGATCCGCGGCAACAAGCCGTTCGAGGCCGACCAGGTCAGGCGCGTAACGGTGCGCCTTGCGCCATCGGTTGCCAAGGTGGTGGACAACCGCGACATCCCCGACATCTGCCTTCAGCACATGGTCGCCGTGATGCTGCTGGACAAGACCGTTTCCTTCCGCGGCGCCCACGACAAGCCGCGCATGCTGGATGCGGCTGCGCTGCACGAGCGCGCCAAGGTGAACCTGGTCTATGACGAGGAACTCGCCCAATTACTGCCGGTGCGCGTCACGGTGGTCGAGATCGAACTGAGCGACGGCAGCCTGCTCACCGAGCGCATTACGGCTGTGCGCGGCACGCCGCGCAACCCGATGACGCGCGCCGAGGTGATGAACAAGTCCCGCGATCTCACGGCGCCGGTGCTCGGACGCGACAAGTCGGACAGGCTGATCGAGACGGTGTTCGGAATCGAATCCGTGGCCGACATTCGCAGCTTGCGGCCGCTGCTGCAGCGCGGCTAGTCTTTCGCGCGTTGCTTCACAGCCGCGCTCCCCCTTGAAACCGGAGTACTGATCCTGTCATCTGAAACGACCGTCACTTTTAGCCGGCTAAAGGCCTTCATCCGGGAAGCGCTGGCGAAGCTGGGCTTGCCGGACGAGGATGCCGCGACCGTCGCCACGCTGATGGCGGAAGCCGATCTGCAGGGCTCGGACGGGCACGGCGTGACCCGGCTGCCGCAATATGCAAGGCGCATCAAGGCGGGCGGCTTCAACGTCCGGCCCGACATCCGCGTGGTGCACGATCACATCTCTACCGCGGTGGTGAATGGCGACAATGGCATGGGCCATCTCGTCATGAAGCGGTCCGCCGGGATCGCGATCGAAAAGGCGCGCACCACGGGCATTGCATGGGTCAACTCGCAATTCTCCAACCATGCCGGTCCCGCCTCGCTCTATGCGACCATGCCGCTCGCCCACGACATGATCGGATTGTACTTCGCGGTCGGCAATGCCAACCATCTGCCGCCCTGGGGCGGCCTCGACATGCTGCTGTCGACCAATCCGATCGCAGCCGCGATCCCGGCCGGCGACGAGAGACCGATCGTGCTCGATATGGCGACGACGGTCGCGGCCTACGGCAAAGTAAAGACCAAGGCGTTGCGCGGCGAGACCATGCCGGAAGGCTGGATGATCGATCGCGAAGGCAAACCGCTGACCGATCCGAAGCGCGCCGACGAGGGCATGCTGTTGCCGCTCGGCGGCATGGAGGCCGGCTACAAGGGCTATGGCCTTGCCATGATCATCGGCCTCTTGGCGGGCACGCTCGGCGGGGCGGCGATGGGCCGCGACGTCATCGACTTCAACCATGACGACGACAGCGTCACCAACACCGGCCAGGCGATCGCGGCCATCAACATTGCCGCGTTCGGCGACGTCGCCCTGTTCAAACGGAGTGTCGATGCGCTGGTGCGCGATTTTCGCAACTCCAGCCGGATGCCGGGCGTGGACCGGATTCTCGTGCCCGGCGAACGCAGCCACGAGACGCGGGCGAGCCGCACGCGCCTCGGCATTCCGATCGCAGCGGCGCTGCTGCGCGGACTGGACCAGGTGGCCGATGACCTCGGAATCGAGCGACTCGCGTAGCCGGCTGGCGCGGGATGTCCTATGATCGAACAAGCACCGGTTTTCGTTCACCTCGCCCCGCTTGCGGGGAGAGGTAGAAATTCAAGCCAACGGGTCGGCGCGAAGCGCCGCCCCGTTGGCTTGAATTTCGGGTGAGGGGGAGTCACAGCGAACTCATCTCCCACCGTCACCGCGGCACGAGCCCCTCACCCCAACCCTCTCAGAGCGAGCTTCGCTCGTCTTGGCCCCGCAAGAGCGGGGCGAGGGAGATCAACCCCAACGCATCACGCGCTAGTGTTACTGCGTCAGAAATCTATATGCGACAATCAGAGCCACCATGCTCGCGAAAATCAGCAGTGCCGAGAGGGATTTTCGGATCATTGGCATCGTCGAATGGCGCGCAGCCGATAGACCGGGCTGAGGTTTAGGCCCTCTCTGAAACCGCACGACTTTGCCCTCTGTCGTTGGTGTGCGAGCCTTTGGTTCCGGCGCCGCGCCCACGCCTCCCATCTCGCTGTAATAGGCGCTGTAGACCTCGCGAACGGCCACGGCCGTGGACTCGGCCTCGCTCATCGTCTCCAGTCGGGTTCGATAGTTAGTCAGAAAGCTCTGTGCGTTTGACGGAAGGTCATCGAAACCACCGAGCTTGGCCATCATGAGCCAAGTGGCAAAATCCGCCTCGGCCTTGGTGTGAGCTTTCTTGGCGATACTGGTGTTGGAGCTGGAGGACATGGTGGTCCGATTGGTTCGCCCGCCCAAACTCACCGGCGTTCATGGCGATCGTTGGACAGTTCGCTTAGGTATCTCGGTTGACGTCAGGTGTCCCGCCGACGAGATTAGCGGCTGGTCGCAGCCCCGTGAGTGCCGCGCCGGGATGCTCCTGGCTATCCGGGTGTCGACTAGCCTGTAATTGCAAGTCGGTGTATAAGCATCTCCCATGGGTTGGGATGCGGAAGACGTAGCACTGCTCAAAAAACTCTGGACCGTCGGACAGAGCGCCGCGCAGATCGCGCGACGTCTTGGGTGTAGCCGTAACGCGGTCTGCGCCAAGCTAACTCGTTTGGGCCTGAAGCGTGGTCACAAGCCGCCAACCGCAAAACCCAAGATAAGGCCGGTACCGAAGCGAAAGCCAGCGCTGTTGGCGGCCTGTGCCCGCCCGGTGGATAGGATAGTGTCTACGCGCAAGCCAAGAGTGAGGCAACCTGAGGAATTCACCAAGTCGCAGTTGGAGGCAATGTTGGCTGAGGCCGCTGCTAACACGGCGCGACTACCTCGATGATGCGTTCAACGAGCCCGTGATCCGGGAACCTATCCGCAGCATGGACATGGTCGCGATTGGTACGGTCGTGTTGACGAGCCGCCGCAGCTGACCAGCGCTGGCATGCCCCGAAAAACGGTGCGGCGCTAACCCTCATTCGGAAATCAGAGCAGAAGGCGTAAAATCCCCTAGGGTCCATACCCGAGGAGCAACAACATGACCCCACACATCCCCGAGGAATTTTCCACCAGGTTGATCGACTGGAGTCCCTTCGTGATCATGGGCAACACGATGCCGCCCCGAGATCCTGATGAAGACGAAGAGGACGAGGACGAAGAGGAAGAGGACCGCGCCGACGAACCGCCGGTCGTGCGCGAGCCGGACGAAGACTAGCTAGGAATCCGTCTCCGCCGCCGATTCGATCAGTGCCTTCAGAAAAATCACGATGATCTTGCCGGCGCGGCTGGTCTCGCCGGCCTCGGACATCAACGCCATGCCGCGGCCGAGCGCGGTGAACGCGGCCGCGATCTCGACGGGATCGGCGGGCGGCTTCTTGCCGAACAGTTCGAACAACCGCGCCACCATCAATCCCAGAGCGCGGCGGTGCTTGCGGTTGAGTTCGTTGTAGCCCTGCGCGAAGGACGGGCTGCGCAGCGCCTGCAATTGCAGCTCAATCGCCAGCACCGCAAACCCCGGATCGGAATTGACGGTCGCGGCCCATTTCTCGATGCCGGCCATCGCCTTCGCGGCGTCGCCGGGCGCGTGGCTCAACGCCGCCTCGATCTTGGCGCGCTCCTCGACCTGGTGCCGCTGCACCAGTTCCAGCAGGATCGCCTCCTTGTCCGGAAAATTCGAGTAGAACGCGCCCTGCGAAAATCCGGCCGCGTCCGCGATGTCGCGCACCGAGGCGAGCGCAAAGCCCTTTTTGACGATCTCGTCGCGCGCCGCCTCGATCAGCAGACTCTTCGTACGCGCCTGACTTTCCTCGCGATTTAACCTTGCCACCGGGGCCGGCCTCCTGAATTCCAAGATAACAGTTGATTTGCAGATATCAATTGATATCTATACCAGATAGCAGATGATATCCGAAATCGACAGGCCGATTTGACCGGCAAGGAGTAGCTATATCATGGAGACCAGATCGTTGGATCGCCTGCTCGCCATTCTGGCGACGCTGGCGGCATTGACCGTTGCTGCCATGGTCGCGGCCATCGTCACCACCAGGGGTTCGCAGGACTTCTTCCAGACCGCCCGCTCACTTGAAGCCTACGGCACTTATCTCGCGACCCCCCTCGTTCCGTTCGGCCTGCGGCTCAATCTCGGGCTGGATAATCTGTTCATGATTTTCTACGGCGCGTTTTTCATCGTGCTGAGCGTCCGGCTGCGCACGATGCTGGACCCGCGCCTGCTCGGCGTAGCACTCGCAGCCATGATGCTCACCGTGTTCTTGGACTGCGTCGAGAACCATCACATCATGACCATGGTGCACACGATCCAGAACGGGCTGCCGCTGTCGGCGGCCGATGGCGAGCTTCAGATGATCGCCTCCCAGGTCAAGTTCCACGCGAGCTATCTGGCGGTGCTGCTGTTCTCGTTCGGCTTCCTGCAGTTCGGAAAACTCGGCAAAGCCATCGCCCTGGTGCTGTGGTGCTACATTCCGTTCGGCGTGCTGATCTCGGTGACCCCGGTGGAGCAGGCCAAGGCGCTGGTGCTCGGACGGACGATTTTCTTCGTCTTTGCCTTCATCCTTTCCGCCGTCCTGTTCTTTTCGCGCCCCTCCGCCGAGCGCGCCGCTTAACCAAACCACCTCATGACAAAACCAGGGGAGATTTCCATGCCTTTTACGATCGTCACCATCGTCGGCCGCACTTTGCTCGCGCTGCTGTTCATTCTCGCAGGCGCTGCAAAAATCGCCGGCCGGCAACCCTTCCTCGATCACATGGCCGCGCACCATATTCCAGGCGTGCTGCTGCCGCTGGTGATCGCGCTCGAGCTCGGCGCCGGGCTGGCGCTGCTGTTCGGCTGGCAGCTATCGTTTGCGGCCGGCGCGCTGGCGCTGTTCTGTACCGCGACCGCGCTCGGGTTTCACCTCAACCTCGCCGACAAGGCGGAACGGACGTTGTTCGTCAAGGATCTGGCGATTGCAGGCGCACTGATGGTGATCGCCGCCGGCGCATGGCGCGCCTGACGGTCCTGCCGGCGAGGCCTGAAATCCGAAACGGCAACGCGCGCGAGATCAGGATTTGTCGTCGCTCTTTGCCTTCTTTGGCGGCCGTGGCGGTCCCTCGACCGGCGGCAATGACTTGATGTAGTCGGCGATGGCGGCGCGGTCCTGCGGCGACAATTGGGAGGTGTTTTTTATCACGCGCGCCATCGGGCCGCCGGCGCTGTCGCCTTCCGGCATCTGTCCGGTTTGGAGAAAATACGCGATATCTTTCGCGCTCCAGTCGGCCAGCCCCTTTTGCGTGATGTTCGGGACCCAGCCCTCGCCTTCCGGATCGGGCCCGCCTGCAAATCGCTGCGATCCAATGATCCCGCCGAGGAAATTCCTCGGGCTGTGACACTCCGCGCAATGGCCGAGGCTGTTGACGAGATACGCGCCGCGATTCCACCGCGCCGGCCGCGCAGCATCCGGCGCAAAGGGCTTGCCGTCCATGAACAGCCATTTCCAGACCCCTACGTTGCGGCGAATGCTGAACGGAAACGGCACCTCGTGATCGCGCACCTTGCCGGCGACCGGCGCCAGCGTCTTCAGATAGGCGAAGAGGTCTCTGATATCCTCGACCCGGGCGTGCTGGTAGGACGTATAGGGAAGCGCCGGGAAGTAATGCCGGCCGGCTGGCGAGGTCCCCTTCTGCAGCGCGGTAACAAAATCGGCCTCGCTCCATCGTCCGATACCGTCATTCGGATCCGGCGAGATATTGGGGACGTAGAAGGTGCCGAACGGCGAAGGAATCGCAATCCCACCGCCGAGCTTCAGGCGATCGGGTTGATTGGGCACCGCGTGGCAGGCGGAACATCCACCGGCATTGAACGTTGTGAGGCCGTTGGCGAGATCAGGCTGATAGGCGGGAAGCGAATTTGCCGCGACCACCGCCGGAATTGTCAGCCACCAGAACAACCCGAAGCCGGCGCCGCCGGCCAGAGCGGTCACAAGGAGTATTCGTCGCAGCATTCACCAATCCGTCATCAGAGCGCTTTCGAGCGAAGTGGATACCGGTTCGCGTGAAGAAAACGCGTCAAAACAGGAATCTAGCCCGTCAGTCCAATGGGTAGTATGGCCGCACTTTGCGCCATAAGCTTGCCGGAAGTTTCGCGCGCTCGGCGCCATTTCGGGAATAAATCCGGAACGGCGTTGTTTTGAAGCTGACACCGTCGTTTGAGGTCAACAGGGAGAAAACCATGTCGAACAAGACCATGCTCGCCACGATTGCGCTGGGTGCTGCGATTGCCTTTGCCGGACCCGCCTTCGCCGAAAAGATGAAAGCCACGCTGGACGGGAAGGCCGAAGTGCCGCCGAATGCCAGCGCCGGCAAAGGGACGGCTGACATCGATTACGATGCCGCCACCAAGAAGCTGAGCTGGAAGGTGACCTATTCGGGTCTCTCCGGGCCTGCGACTGCGGCGCATTTCCATGGGCCCGCCGAAGCCGGCAAGAACGCCGGCGTTGCGGTTGCGATCCCGAACGCGACGTCGAGCCCGGCCGAAGGCAGCGCCACGCTGACCGACGCCCAGGCCGCCGACCTGATGGCGGGCAAGTACTACGTCAACATCCACACCGCAGCCAATCCGGGCGGTGAAATCCGCGGCCAGGTGACGAAGTAAGTCTTCGCACCGGTGACGAAAAAGTCTTCGCACCGGGGTGACGAAGAGGTCTTCGCACCGGGGTGACGAAGCAAGCTTCGGTATTTTTCGGCATCTCAAGATAAAGGGTGGACGCCCGACGGCGACCACCCTTTATTATTTCGGCTATTTCGAACGATTTGATCCGGACGATTGGACCGGCTTCGGCCGAATCTGACGCCGGACTATTTCAGCTTGACGCGATACGTCTCGTGGCAACCGGTGCATTTTTCCTGGATCGTATCGAACGCGACCTTCAGGCTGGCAGCGTCCTTGACCGTGCCCTTCACATCCGCGATCGCCTTGCTGACGGGCGGGATCTTCGCGTCGAAATCAGCCTTGTTCTTCCAGATTGACTGCTTCGCTCCGTACGTTGCGTTCACCACGTCTTCCTTGGGATTGGTCGCAAATACGGTGGAGATCGTCGGCACGCTTTTTTCAAGATCGGCGATGGCGGCATCGACCGCTTTCTGATCGTAGGGAATTTCGCCCTTCACGGTCTTGAGCAGCACGCCGTACATGCTCTTGCCCTGTGCCCGCATCAAATTGTCCTGCTTAACGGCCAGATCCTGGTCCGCCATCACAGCGCCGACACCGAGCAACAAGGTCCCTGCAACAACAACCGTTCGTATCATCGGCCAGTTCTCCATCTCGAGCAGCGGTTCCAAACGAAGCCGCGAACCCGTCTGCACGAGTCGCGGCTTATCCATCGGTAGAACTCCGGGCGCGGCATTTCATTCCCGCGCCCGGCAAAATATCAGAGGCTATGCCGGCGCTGGTGCTCGCGGATCGCGATCCAGACCCGTTCGGCGGTCGCGGGCATGTCGATGTGGTCGATCTTGTATTCGCGCCACAGCCCCTCGATGATCGCGTTGACCACCGCGGCACAGGAGCCGATCGCACCGGCCTCGCCCGCACCCTTGACGCCGAGCGGATTGGTCGTACAGGGCACGTTGTGGGTTTCGAAGTGGAATGACGGGCCGTCGGAGGCGCGCGGCAGCGCATAGTCCATGAACGTACCGGTGACGAGCTGGCCATCGCTCGAACTATAGACCGCCTGCTCCATCAGGGCCTGACCGATCCCCTGCATCGCGCCGCCATGAACCTGGCCGGCGAGCAGCAGCGGATTGAGCGTCACCCCGAAATCGTCGACGATGACGTAGTTGACGATCCGGGTGATGCCGGTGGCGGGATCGATCTCGACTTCGGCGAGATGCGTGCCGTTCGGATAGGTGCCGTCGGCCTGGGTAAAGGTCGCGCTCGCATTCAGCTTCGAGGGATCGACGCCCGGACGTTTTGCCAGGTCGGCAAAGCTGATCGAGCGATCGGTGCCGGCGATTCGAATCCGGCCGTCGCTGATCTCGAGATCGCCCGCGCTGGTCTCCAGCGCTTCGGCAGCGATCTCCTTGAGCTTGCCGCCGAGCTCGCGGGTGGCAAGCTGGACGCTGACGCCGCCGGTCGGAATCGACGCCGAACCGCCGGTGCCGAGCCCGGTGGCGATCCGGTCAGTGTCGCCTTGGAGGACATGGACGCGCTCGGGCGGCAGCCCGAACTGCTCGGCGATCAATTGCGCATAGGCGGTCTGGTGGCCCTGCCCGCTCGACTGGGTGCCGATCAGGACGGTGACGTCGCCTTCGGGATCGAGCGCCACATTGGCGGTCTCTTCGCCCATGGTGCCGCAGACCTCGACATAGCTCGCAAGGCCGATGCCGCGCACCAGGCCCGCCTTCTTCGCCGCCTTGGCGCGCTTGGGAAATTCCTTCCAGTTGGCAACCTCCATCGCGCGCTTCATATGCGCGGTGAAATCGCCGGAATCGTAGATCTTGCCGGTCGCGGTCTTGTACGGCATCGCCTTCGGCGCGATGAAGTTCTTGCGCCGGATTGCGTCGGGCGTCAGCCCAAGCTTTCGCGCGGCTGCGTCGACCAGCCGCTCCACGACGTACGCAGCCTCGGGGCGTCCCGCGCCGCGATAGGCGTCGACCGGCACGGTGTTGGTGAAGACGGTGCGGACGCGGCAGTGGAACGCCTGGATGTCGTAAAGGCCGGGCAGCATGCCGGCGCCGCCGTGCGGAATGTAGGGCCCGAAGGTCGAGAGATAGGCGCCCATGTCGCCCATCAGGTCGACGTCCATGCCCAAAAACTTGCCGTCCTCGGCCAGCGCCATCCGCGCGGTCGTGACATTGTCGCGGCCCTGCGCGTCGCCCATGAAGTGATCGGCGCGGTCGGCGGTCCATTTGATGGTCTTGCGCAGCTTTCGCGCGGCGACCGCGATCAGCGCGTATTCGCGGTAGGGAAACAGTTTTGTGCCGAACCCGCCACCGACATCGGGACAGATCACCCGCATCTTTTCCAGCGGCATCTTCAGCACCATGCCGCCGATGATCTCGCGCAGTCGATGGCTGCCCTGGCTGCCGATCGTCAGCGTCAGGTGATCGCGCTTGGCGTCGTATTCGGCGACCGCCGCGCGCGTCTCCATGAAATTGGTGACGATGCGCGGATTGACGATCGACACCTCGGCGACCGCATGCGCCTTCGCGAACGCAGCTTCTGCCGCTTTCTTGTCGCCGATCGAAACATCGAACAGGACGTTGCCGGGTTGATTGGGCCACACCTGCGGCGCATCTTTCTTGACGGCATTGGCAAGACCGACCACGGCGGGCAGCGGCGTCCAATTGACGTCGATCGCCTCGATCGCGTCGCGGGCCTGGTCGATAGTGTCGGCGACCACGAAGGCGACGGCGTCGCCGACGTGACGGACCTCATCCTTCGGCAGGATCGGATAGGGTGGGCCGGTGAACGGATCGACTTCCAGATTGAACAGGCACGGCAGATCGCCGAGATCCCTGACGTCGTCGGCGGTCAAAACCGCGCCGACGCCGGGCATCCCGCGGGCCTTGGTGACATTGATGGTGAACTTGGCATGCGCATGCGGCGAGCGCAGCACCAGCGCATGCATCGCCGGCTGTGGCGAAAAATCGTCGGTGTAGCGGCCCTTGCCGCGAATCAGCGCATCGTCTTCCTTGCGCCGGACGCTTTGACCGACGCCGAATTTAACGGGAGCTGCCATCGTATCTCCAAATGCGCTGTTATTTGGCGCCATATTGGCGCGGTTCGCCGCGAAGCGCAAACGGGTTTAGCCGCGGATCAAGGAGAAAAGCCAGCCTCTGCCGAACAGCACCAGGACGGAGAAACCGTAGACAAAAGCCCCGGCCGCGACCAGAAGCAGCAATGTCAACTCATCGCGAAATGCATGCATTTGAGCAAAGTACAGCAGCGAAAATCTCGCGGTCAGCCAGAGCGCGGCCGCCATGACGATGCCTGACACGGCGAACTTCGCAAACGACTGCATCAGGGCGCGATCGAGTTCGAGATAGCCTCTTCGCACCGCAAAACCGAGCACCAGCAAGAGATTGATCCAGGCGCCGACGGCGGTGGCGAGCGCGAGACCGATCTGGGCCAGCGTCCCCATCAAGGCAATCTTCAAGGCGACGTTGACGGCGACGCCGGTCAGCGCCGCCTTGACCGGCGTGGCGGTATCCTTGCGGGCGTAGAACGTCGCAACCGCGCTGCGGATCATCACGAACGGAATGAGGCCCACCGCATAGGCCGCCAGGGTCGCGCCCGCGGTCGCCGCATCCGCTTTCGAGAACGCGCCGCGCGCAAACATCGCCCGCATGATGACGTCGGGCACCGTCAGGAACGCGGCGACGAACGGCACCGAAAACAAAAGCGTGAAATCGAACGCCCGCCGCTGCGCTGCCGCCGCGCCAGCATGATCGTCCGCCGTCAGCCGCCGCGACATCTCCGGCAGCAGCACCGTGCCGATGGCGATGCCGATCACGCCGATCGGCAACTGGTTGAGACGGTCGGCATAATACAGCGCCGAAAGCGCGCCGGCGGGCAGGAACGTCGCGATGATGGTATCGGCAAACAATGCGACCTGGGTTCCCATCGAGCCGAGGGTCGCCGGCCCCAGCGCGCGAAAGAACGCGCGCACGTCTTCGTCTAGCTTGAGCGGCGCAAAGCGCGGCAGGCCGCCGTGGCGCGCGAGGTCGCCGGCAAGCAGGAAGAATTGCAGGAAGCCGGAAATCAGCACGCCCCAGGCCGCGGCGTGGCCGGCGCTCGGGAAAAATGCCGCGAGCGCCAGCGTCATCATCATCGCGAGGTTGAGGAAGATCGGCGCCGCCGCGGCGCTGGCAAAGCGATGCATCACGTTGAGCATGCCGCCATAGAGCGTCACCAGCGTGATCAGCAGCAGATAGGGAAACGTGATGCGCGTCAGCTCGATCGCCAGCCGCCGCTGCTCGGCGTCCTCGGTGAAGCCGGGCGCGAGGATGCTCATGGCCTGCGGCATGAACAGCCAGGCGACCGCGAGCAGGATCAATTGCGAGGCGAAGAGCAGCGTGAAGATGCGGTCGGAGAACAGGCGCGCCGAGGCCTCGCCGCGTTCGCCGTGGACGTGCGCATAGGCCGGCACGAACGCCGCGTTGAACGCGCCCTCGGCGAAGATGGCGCGAAAATGATTGGGCAGGCGCAGCGCCACGAAGAACGCATCCGCCACGGGACCGGCGCCCAGGATTGCCGCGAGCATGATGTCGCGCGCAAAACCGGTCAGCCGGGAGAGGAGCGTGTAGCCGCCGACGGTGAAGATGCGTCCAAGCATACGCCGCTTCTAGCGCATGAAGCGGCGCTTCAAAATGGCGAAATCAGGCTGAAAGCGCGCCGCGCACAGCCTTGATGATGCGCTCCTGCGTCGGCTCGTCGAGATAGGCGTGCATCGGCAGGCTGATGACGTCGTCCGACAGCCGCGCGCTCGCCGGCAGGCCGCCGTCGGCGACCGGGAAATCCCGGTACGCGGTCTGCTGATGCATCGATTTCGTGTAATAGATCGCGGTCGGGACGCCCTGCGCCTTCAGATCAGCGGCGAAAGCGTCGCGGTCGGTGCCTTTGGGCAGGCGGATGGTGTATTGCGCCCAGACCGAGGTGCAGCCGGCGGCGAGGTGCGGAACGGTGACGAGGTTGCCGAGGCCGCGGGCATAACGCTCCGCGACGGCGTTGCGCGCCGCGATCTCGTCCTCGAAGATTTTCAGCTTCTCGATCAGCACCGCCGCCTGCATGGTGTCGAGCCGCCCGGTGAGGCCGAGGCGGACATTGTCGTATTTGTCCGACCCCTGGCCGTGAACGCGGATGCTGCGCAGCGTGTCGGCGAGTTCGTCGTCATCGGTGAAGATCGCGCCGCCGTCGCCAAAGCAGCCGAGCGGCTTTGCGGGAAAGAAGCTGGTCGCGGTGGCGAGACCGAAAGTGCCGAGCCGACGGCCCTTGTAGCTGGCGCCAAAGCCTTGGGCGGCGTCATCGAGCACGAACAGGCCTTCGGCCTCCGCGATCCCGGCGATGGCGTCGTGGTCGGCGCTTTGTCCGAACAGGTCGACCGGAATCACCGCGCGCGGATTGAGGCCGCGCTGCCTGGCCGTTGCGATGCCGCGCTTGAGCGAGCCGGCATCCATATTGAACGTCGCCTCGTCGACGTCGACGAAAACCGGCACGGCGCCGGTCAGCGCCACCGCCTCGCCGGTCGCGCAGAACGTGAACGACGGGCACAGCACAGCGTCGCCGGGGCCGACCTTTTTGGCCATCAGCACCATCAAGAGCGCATCGGTGCCGCTGGCGCAGCTCACGACATGCCTGGCGCCGCTGAACTTCGCGAGCGCGGCCTCGAGCGCGGTGACTTCCGGACCGTTGATGAACTGGCAATGGGCGAGCACGCGGGAGACCGCCTCATCGATGGATTTGCCGAGCCGCCGGCGCTGCGCGGCGATGTCGATGAAGGGAACGGGTTCGGGACGCATATGCTGGTTCATGGGGCCTTGCGGGGATGAGACGAAACGGAAATCAGCCGGCGACGCGGCGCGGGCCCTTGCGGGCGGTGGTCGCCGCGGGCCTGGCGGGTGATTCGAGACAGCGGATCGCGATTTCGAGGCTGGCCACGCCTTCGTCGCCGGAAACCGCCGGCAGATTGCCGGTGCGGACGGCCTCCAGGAACGCGATCAATTCGGCGCGCAGCGGTTCGTCATGGCCGACCGGCAGATGGCGCATCGAATAGCTGCCGTCGGGCTTGAAGCCGAAGCACTCCGTCACCTGGCGCGTCAGCAGGTCGCCCATGACATATTTGCCGCGGGTCGCCACCGTGACGCTGCGCGCCTTGAACGGCGTCAGCCAGTTGGTGTTGATGTGGGCGAGCACGCCGGAGGCGGTGCGGAATTGCAATAGCGCGATGTCTTCGCGCTCGGCGACCGCGCTGGAGAGCTGCGGCTGCACCTCGACGATGTCGGACTCGGTGAACCAGCGGATCAAATCGATATCGTGCACGGCGAGATCGATGACGACGCCGACATTCGACATCCGGGGCGGAAACGGTCCGACCCGGGTGATGCCGATAGAGAGAATATCTTCGCCCGAGATCGCCTGCTTGATCGCGGCAACCGCCGGGTTGAAGCGTTCGACATGGCCGACCATCAGCGTCACGCCGGCCCGGCGCGCGGCGTCGACAATGTCCCGCCCCTCTTGCACCGTGGGCGCAATCGGCTTCTCGACCAGGATGTGGATGTCGCGCGCTATGCAGGCGAGCGCGATCTCATGATGGAGATGGGTTGGTGCGGCGATCGTCACGGCATCGACGCCCTCGCTGAGCAGCACATCGAGGCTCGCGAACGCGCGGCATCCAACGAGATCGGTGGCGCGCGCGCGGTGCTCCGGCAAGGGATCGACGATGCCGACCAGCGTGACGCCGGGCAGGCCCGCCAATACCCGGGCGTGGTTGCTGCCCATGACGCCTGCGCCGATCACGCCAACACGCAACGCGCGCCTGGCCTCGGTGTTCACGCCCGAAGCGGACCCTTTTGAATTCATGTCATCGACCCCAACAGACTTTTCGTCAGTAACATCCCGGCCGTTCCAATAAAGTCCCGGTCCCGATGAATCAGAACCGAGCCGTTATCTTCTTGTTTTTACGCGTTTTCTGCACGCGAACCGGTGGCCCCCACCTAGCCCGAAAACGCTATAGCACGCCGCCACAAATGTGGCGAATGCCATCGATCTTTTCAGGACACGTTTTGATTCAAAGAGTTACATAGGGTGGCGAAGACTTCGAGCCTTCTGACGCGTTTTCTTGACGCTTCGCTCGAAAACGCTATGGGCAGCAACCTCGCAAAAACCCTGATGGCTCAGGTGCGCTGATAATCGTCCTCGATGCGGATGATATCGTCCTCGCCGAGATAGCTGCCGGTCTGTACCTCGATCAATTCCAGCTGGATCTTGCCGGGGTTTTCCAGCCGGTGCACCGCGCCGATCGGGATGTAGATCGATTCGTTCTCGTGCACGGTCTTGACCAGCTCATTGACGGTGACGCGCGCGGCGCCACGGACCACGATCCAGTGCTCGGAACGGTGATGGTGCTTCTGCAGCGAGAGCCGGCCGCCGGGCTTGACGATGATTCGCTTGACCTGGTGGCGGTCGCCATTGTCGACCGATTGATACGAGCCCCAGGGCCGGTGCACCTTGATGTGGCTCTCGGTCACTTCGGGTGCGCTGACCTTCAGTTTCGCGACCAGCCGCTTCAGCCCGTTGGCGTCCTTCTGCCGCGACACCAGCACCGCGTCCTGGGTTGCCACCACCACGAGGTCGTCGACGCCTTCGAGCGCGACCAGCGCGCGGTCGGTCGAGACATTGCAATTGCGGGAATCCTCGAACACGGCAGCGCCCCGCGCCGCGTTGCCCTGGCCGTCCTTGTCGGACAACTCCCACACTGCATGCCAGGAGCCGACATCGGACCAGCCGCACGCCACCGGCACCACCGCGGCGCGCGAGGTTTTTTCCATCACCGCGTAATCGATCGAGATCGCCTTGGCCGATCCGAAGGCTTTTTCATCGAGCTTGACGAAGCCGAGATCGGTTCCGGCGTTGCTCACGGCATCGCTGACCGCCTGCACGCTTGCCGCGTCGACGTTGCGATATTCATCTGATAGCACCGCGGCGCGGAACATGAAGTTGCCGCTGTTCCAGAGATAGCCGGACTTGATGTAGGTGGCGGCGGTCGCGGGATCCGGCTTCTCGACGAATTTGGCGACCGCGCGAACCGCGCCGGAAATCGTCTCGCCGGGGCTGATGTAGCCGTATTCAGTGGCGGCGCGTTCGGGCTGCACGCCAAAGGTCACGATGCGGCCGGCTTCCGCGGCGGCAAGCCCCTCGCGGCAGGCGACGACGAACGCGGCGACATCGCGGACGACGTGATCGGCGGCCAATGCCAGAACGATTGCGTCCTTGTCGCGCGTCTGCGCGAAAGCCGCCCCCGCTGCGATCGCAGGCCCGGAGTCGCGCCGCATCGGCTCGAGCAGCACATCGGCCTCGAGCCCGATCTCGGCCAATTGCTCCAGCACCATGAAACGATAGGCATTGTTGGTGATGACGATCGGCCGTTCGAACAGCGTCGCATCCGATACCCTGAGCAGCGTCTCCTGAAAGGTCGAGCGCGTCCCGAACAACGGCAAAAACTGTTTGGGATGGACCTCGCGCGAGGCCGGCCACAGCCGCGTCCCGGCGCCGCCGCACATGATCAAGGGGATAATTCGTCCGTTCATCGCTGCCTCAAATCCGATAGTGATCGCGATACCAGGCCACAAACGCGCGAATACCGTCCTCGATCGAAGTCTGCGGCCGAAAACCCACGTCGCGCGTCAGATCGTCGATATCGGCGTAGGTAGCCAACACGTCTCCGGGCTGCATCGGTAACATCTGCTTGACCGCGGCGCGACCCAGTTCCTTCTCAAGGACTGCTACGACATGCATGAGGTCTTCCGGCCGGTTATTGCCGATATTGTAGATCCGCGCGAGCGCGCCGCCGCCCTTCCCCTCCGTGCTTCCCGGCACGCGATCGATCAGCCGCAATATACCATGCGCCACGTCGTCGACATAGGTGAAGTCGCGCTGCATCTTGCCATGGTTAAACAACTTGATCGGGGTGCCCTCCACGATCGCCTTGGTGAACAGGAAGATCGCCATGTCCGGCCGGCCCCACGGCCCATATACCGTAAAAAATCGCAATCCAGTGGTCGGGAGGCTGTAAAGATGGCTGTAGGAATGCGCCATCAATTCGTTGGCCTTTTTGGTCGCCGCATAAAGGCTGACCGGATGATCGGTCCGGTCATCGACCGAAAACGGCAATTTGGTATTGGCGCCGTAGACCGACGACGACGACGCATAGATCAGATGGCCGCAGCCATGATGCCGGCATCCTTCCAGCACGTTGAGGAAGCCTGCGAGATTGGCATCGGCGTAGGCGTGCGGATGGTCGATCGAATAGCGGACGCCAGCCTGGGCCGCGAGATGGAGCACCCTTGTGAACCGGTTCTTTTCGAACAGTTCGCTCATTGACGCCCGGTCGGCGAGATCGGTCTGCACGAAGCTGAACCGCGAATCCGCGCGCAGGATATCGAGGCGTGCCTGCTTCAACGCCGGGTCATAATAGCTGTTGAGATTGTCCAGCCCGACCACCTTGTGGCCTTCGGCCAAAAGCCGGCGGGCCACATGAAAGCCGATGAAACCGGCGGCACCGGTGACCAATATTGCCTGATCCGACATGATACCTCGAGGACGGCACCGGTTCGACCCACAGTTCCGTAACAGGGCCTCTTTACCCGCCGTGTCGAGGGTGTCGCAATACCCGGCAGCGCGGCTATTGCCAGATTGGCTTTAAAACCATACCAAGGCGGCGAAGTTCGGCGCGCGGCGCCGATTTGCGCCGTTTTTTGACTTCCTTCACAAACCTGGCAAGCACGGGCGAGATGCGCCGGATTCTGCTTTCGACATTGAAGATATTGATCTCGGCGGCGCTGCTGTATTTCTCGTTGCGCAAGATCAATCTTGCCGACCTCGCCTCGCGCCTCAATGTCTCGAGCCTGGGTTGGATCGGCCTCGCCATTGCCGTGACATTTCTTCAGATCTTCGTTGGCGTGCTGCGCTGGCGCGAGATCAGCGCCGAATGCGGCGCGCCGCTCGAGACCAGGCAGGCGATGCGCTTCAACGTGATCGGAACCTTCTTCAACCAGACGCTGCCCTCGTCGATCGGCGGCGACGCGGTACGGCTTTGGCTGGTCGCGCGCGCCGGCGCCGGCTGGCGGGCTGCGACCTACTCCATCTTCGTCGACCGCGCCATTGGACTGATCGCGCTTGCGATCATCATCGTCGCGAGCCTGCCCTGGAGCTATCGCCTGATCACCGATCCCAACGGGCGCTCGGCGCTGCTGCTGGTCGACTTCGCCGCACTCGCGGGCGGGGTCGGGTTTCTGGTGCTGGGAATTTTGCCGTGGCCGTGGCTGAAACGCTGGTGGGGGACGCATCATGTTCACGCCTGCGCGGTGATTGCGAACCGGGTGATTTTCAGCTGGGACCGCGGACCCAAGATTGCGGTGTATTCGGTGCTCGTCCACGTCCTCGCCGTGGTCATCGCCTGGTGCGTGGTCCAATCGATCGCGGCACCGGTGGTGTTCGGACAGGCCTTCCAGCTGGTGCCGCCGGTAATGCTGATCACGATGCTGCCGATCTCGATCGCCGGCTGGGGCGTTCGCGAGGCTACCATGGGGCTCGCCTTCGGATATGCCGGCCTGATGACGAACGAAGGCGTCAACGTTTCGCTGCTGTTCGGCGCGGTTTACTTCATCGTCGGCGCATTCGGCGGGCTGGTGTGGATATTCAGCGCTGAAAAAGCAGCACAGGGTGCCGCGCCAATCGAGGTCCCAGAGTAAGGGCCACATCGAGCACAATGACCATGTCCGCGCTACAATTGTCGCTCCTTGCCATCCCCGCCGCAGCACTGCTTTCGGCCGGCATGACACGGGCGATCCTGCCGTTGCTGCTGAAGCACGCGCTGGCAAAGCCGAATGCCCGCTCGTCGCATCGCATTCCGACCCCGCAAGGGGGCGGCATTGCCGTGATCGGGGCGACCATGGTGGTCGCAGGCGCGATCATGACGAGCGTTGCTGTGCCAGATCTCAGGCTTCCCGTCGCGCTGTTCGGCGCGACGCTGTTCATTGCGGCCGTGGGCCTCGCCGACGACGTCAATTCGATCGCGGTGCTGCCGCGGCTCGTGCTGCAAGGGCTCGCCGTCGCCACCATCCTGTACGCTGCGCCCGACGATCTCAGGATCGTCCCGGCCTGTCCGCTCTGGATCGAACGCGTCCTGACGTTGCTCGCGGGCCTTTGGTTCGTGAATCTGGTCAACTTCATGGACGGGCTGGATTTGATGACGGTCGCCGAGGCCGTACCCGTGACCGGCGCCGTCGCCCTGCTCGGCTGGCTCGGCGACGCCCCGGCATCGACGATGATCATAGCCGCCGCGCTCTTTGGCGCGCTGCTCGGATTCGCGCCGTTCAACCGGCCGGTGGCAAAAATATTTCTCGGCGACGTCGGCAGCCTCCCGATCGGCCTGCTGCTCGGCTGGTGTTTATTGCAGCTGGCATGGCAGCAGCAATTCGTGGCCGCGCTATTGTTGCCGCTGTATTATCTGGCCGACGCCACGGTGACGCTGTTGCGGCGGATGGCGAGGCGCGAAGCGTTCTGGGCCGCGCATCGTTCGCACTTTTATCAGCGCGCCACCGATAACAATTTCACCGTTTCGCGCGTCGTCGGCGAAGTCTTCGCGCTCAATGTGGGTCTCGCGGTGCTGGCGATCGCATCGATCAGGGCCCCTTCAGTCGCGGTCGAACTTGTGACGCTGGTGGCGGGCCTGATCGCGGTAGCGCTGCTTCTGCGCCGGTTTTCCCGCGGACGGGCGCTCTGAACCGGAAACCGACCGGCCATTCATGATGGCATTTGCGCCGATCAATCCGGGTTTCGCAAAAGCTCCTGGACCAGCGCTGCGTAGCTCGTCAGAGCCCGCTCGGGGCTGAAATTCCCGGCGGCTGCAACGGCGTTTTCGACCATCGATGGATCGCTCGAGGAAGCCGCGGCCCGGATCGCCTCTGCCAATTGATCGGGCATCCCCGGCGTCACGACCCAGCCGAGCTTGTTTTCCGTTACCGTGAGGGCGGCTTCCGCTTCCGGCTCGGAGACCAGAATGACCGGCCTTCCGACCGCGAGCAGATTGTAGAACCGGCTCGGCACCGAGACGCCGGCCACGTTGTTGCGATAGGGAATGAGCCAGACGTCCGCCGCGGCGAGAAACGCATCGAGATCGCCGTCCTCGACGCGGTCGATCAGGGTGACATTTGCAAGCCTTGCGTCGGACTGCATCGCCTGCAGCTGTTCGAAACCGACCCCCCAGCCCGACAGCAGGAAATGAATGTCAGGATCGTCCCGCAGCAATCGGGCCGCCTCGAATACGATGACGGGATCGTGGGTAAAACCAAGATTGCCGGAAAGCCCGACGACGAAGCGGGCCGAGACCTTCTGGCGAAAAGGATTGTCGGGCCGGATCGGACGAACACCGGGAACCAGCGTGGCCCAATTCGGAATGAACCGGATCTTGGCCTGCGTCATCCCGCCATAGCGCAACAGCAGTTTTTCGGTGTCGCGCCCGATAATGACGACGGCACTCAGCGTGCGAAACATCAGCGCATTCAGCCCGCGCATGAATTTCGCCAGCATCGATCCCGGCTTCAACAGGCCGGCCGCGACGAGAACCTCGGGATAGAGATCGTGCATGATCAGCACCGACTTCGCCCGCTTCAACCGGGCCGCGGCGGCCATCGCATAGGGCAGCATGAACGGCGCGGGAACGGTGAGCACCACGTCGCCGCGCCGCAACCTGGTCAACAGCGCCGCAAATATCCGAACCGTGAACAATAGCTCGGCGGTCGCGCGCTGGATCAGGGCGGCTTTCCCCGGCATCCAGTTCCTGATCTCTTCGACTTCCACCTGCCCCGATGACGCCGGCGATGCCGATCCCGGCGTGCCCGAAAGAACCAGGACTTCGGCGTCCCCTGCTACGCGGTTTGCGATCGCGGCCATGATCGCGGCCGTCGTGCTGTGATCCGGCGGATAATGCTGGCTGACAACGACGACTTTTCCGGACTTCTGCATCATGGCTTTCGAGACTGCCCGCGTTGCCGGCGAGGAGGGATTAAGCGGCGTTCGATCCGAATTCCGGCACGGCATCCTTCAGCACGGCCCTGATGGTGGCGCGGTCGTCCTTTGTGATCGCCTGTTCCAGCGCGGCGAGCCAATGGCGCAACGTCTGCATCGGCGGTTCGTTCGGCTTGGCCGCCATGATGCCGGCGACGCCGATTTCGACGGTCGGCTCCTGGCTCGCGAACAGGATCTCGTTCAGCCGCTCGCCCGGCCGCATCCCGGTGAACACCACCTCAATGTCGAGGCCGGGTTCGAGGCCGGACAGTCGGATCATCCGCTCGGCAAGTTCCACGATCTTGACCGGCTGCCCCATGTTGAGCACGTAGACCGAAACGTCGGGACGCGCCGGCGTCAATGCGTGCGTGGCCGCGGTGAGCACCAGGTCGCAGGCTTCGCGGATCGTCATGAAATACCTGACCATGTCCGGGTGCGTAACCGTGACCGGGCCGCCCGCCTCGATCTGCGCCTTGAATTTCGGCACCACCGAACCGTTCGACGCCAGCACGTTGCCGAACCGCACGGAAATCAGGCGCATATGCGGCTTGCCGCCCGACTGCACCGCCAGATCATGATCGAGCGCCTGGCAGTACATTTCCGCAAAGCGCTTAGTCAGGCCCAGCATCGAGACCGGTTCGATCGCCTTGTCGGTCGAGATCATCACCATCGCTTCCGCGCCGGCCGCCAGCGCCGCATCGGCGACGTTGACCGATCCGAAGATGTTGGTCTTGACCCCTTCGCTCCAGTCGCGTTCGAGAATCGGCACATGCTTCAGCGCGGCAGCATGGAACACGATATCCGGCTTGAAATCGTTCATCAGCCGCAGCACGCGTTCGCGATCCCGGATGTCCGCAATTCGGCCCTCGATCACAACCCCGGCCCCGCGCGCGGACAGCGCTTCGGTGACCGCATAGAGTGCGGGCTCCGAATTCTCGATGATCAGCAACCGGGCGGCACCGAACGTCGCGACGCGGTCGCAAATCTCCGACCCGATCGAACCGCCGCCGCCGGTCACGATGACGGCCTTTCCCTTCACCAGGGTCTCGAGACGCGCGTAGTCGATCTTCTCGCTGGAACGCAGCAGCAGATCCTCGACCACAACGTTGGTCAGCCGCGGCACGTCGCCGCTTTCCAGCGACGGCAGGCGGCTGACCATTAGTCCCAGCCGCTTCGCGCGCATCAGAACCGATTCGGGGTGGGCGTCGGGATCGAACGCCGACGGTGTCATCACGACGCGCGCAATCGGCTTGCCGCGCCTGTCATAGTCGCGAATCACATCCTCGACATCATCGATACCGCCGAGCACCGGCACATTGCGTATCGACTGACCGCGATCGGCGAACGACGGGGACAATACGCCGACCGGCCAAAGGTGCTTTACCGCACCACTCTCGATCCCGCGCAGCAGGACCTCGGCATCCGCGGCACGGCCGATCAACAGCGCGGACAATGCCCCTTCGGTACGGGCGTGGCGGCGAACCCGTGTATAGCGGAAATAGCGATAGCCAAAGCGCAACGCGCTCAGCGAAAATACCTCGAGAAACCAGTAGAGAACGATGGTTACCCGGCCGAGGAAAACCGGTCCATGAATGTTCGGCGCCACGAAAATAAAAACATAATCCATCACCACGAGCGCAAGCGTCAAAACCGAAGCGGCGCGCAGGATATTGAGGGCGTCGGGCAGCGAGATGAAGCGCCACTTCGTCGTCGTCAATTTGAAGACGTAGCAAACCACGACGCTGAACACGACGAAATAGGGCAGCACGCGCAGCAGAAGCGGCAGACGCGCGAAAAAGGCGTCGCTTCCCTCGAAGCGCAGGTAAAAGCTCGCGAACAATGCAAACGTCGTCGCCAACGCGTCATGGATCGCGATCAAAAGATTGCGTGATTTCAATTGCGTAAAACGCGTCATCTTATTGACCAACGACAAGATTATCCGAATTCGCGGGACGCCCCGGGCCCGCTGATAGCTTATCTCGCCGTCGCATGCCAGCGATCATGACCGGACCGCGCTTTCCGGTTCCCCGGCAACCCTGCCGATCTCCCTGAGCATCGCGCCGCCGGCAACACCGACGCCAAGCACGTACATCCAGCCTTCGTGAAAATCGAACAGGTGCGAGTTGAACAGCGAGCTGAAGAAGTTCTGCAGCACGACCATCAGGCCGATCCAGGCCAGCAGCCCTTCGCCGCGAAACAGCAGCAAATGCACGAGCCACATCGCGTAAAGGATGACGAACCCGACGGAGCCCCACTGTACCGCGACATTCAGGGTTTGGTTATGCGGATTCCCGATCACCTGGCCGGCGGCGAGCACCGCGGGGCCAGTGGCAGCCGCCTCGAACAGTCCGCGCGTCGATCCGGTCCCGTGCCCAATCAGCGGCGCCTCGGCGAAGAAGTGCAGCGATTTCCTGTAGAATTCCAGCCGGACGCCAATCGACGTGGGCTGATTGAGCTCCTTGTAGATCCGATAGTCCCGCGTGAACTTCTCGGTGGTTGCCTGCAATTGCGGCGATGCCATCCAGGCCAGCGCCGCCAGCACGACCGTACCTGCGAACAGGATGACGTTGGCGCGCCACTTCAGGTGCATCAGCGCAAAGACCGCGAGCATGACCGGCATCGTGACCAGCGCGGTGCGCGACACCACGACAAAGGCCATGTTGGCGATGAAGCTCGCGGCGATGGCGACCAGGAGCGGCGCCTGCCGGTTCTTCCTGTCCTGCAGCAGGGTAACGATCGGATGGACCAGCGCCACCGCACACAGGGCGAACTCCTGGCTCTGGTCGATGTAGTTCTTGACGAAGATGCCCCGTTCGGCGTCGCCGTGCTTGAGCGAGAGACCGGGGTCGAGCAGCACCAGCCAGGATACCGCCATCAACAGCGTGCAGGAGATCAGGAAGGCCGTAAACACCCACAGTCCGCGCGTCGTTCGCTCGAAGTGATAAAGCAGCAATGGCAGCGCGAGCAGCTTGGTGACCGGACTTAAGGCATAGAGGCGCGCGCCCCATGGCGCGTCCGACCACAGGGTTCCGACCGCAGCCAGCACGACGAGCGCGATCGGCAGAAGACAAACCGGTCGCTTCAACGAAGCCAAAAATGGGCGCAATTCCAGGGTCGGGACCAGCGCGGCAAGCCAGACCACCATGCCAATGGCGACGCCGCTGGTCGACCACGGCAGCAGCGCAGCGACCAGTACCGCGAGCAGGTCGACGTTCAGAATCCGGGCCACCGGATCATGCCGGGCTGAAAGCGCCAACGAAAACGTCGAGCCGATCGACGTTTTTTCCCGGCTTCGGTCATTTTGCGTCATCATGGCCCGAACGGCTCTGTCGATGCGCGGCGCTGTTTCGCTGCAAGCGTCATGCCGCCGGCCACTCCGACGCCTAGCACGTACATCCATCCTTCATGAAAATCGAACAGATGCGAATTAAACAACGAGGTGAAGATATTTTGCACGACGACCAGCAATCCGATCCACGTGGCGAGGCCTTCGCCGCGAAATAGCAGCAGATGAACGAGCCACATCGCGTAGAGCAGGACGACCCCGATCGTGCCCCACTGCACCGCGACGTTCAGCGTCTGGTTATGCGGATTGCCGATGACCTGGCTGGTCGCGGAATAGGTTATGCCGGTGGCGGCCTGCTCGAATAATCCCCGGGTCGAGCCTGTGCCGTGGCCGATGAAAGGTGCTTCCATGAAGAACCGCAGCGATTTTCGCCAGAACTCCAGCCGGATTCCGATCGATGTCGGAGCGTTTCCCGTCTTGTAGAGGCGATAGTCCGTAAAGAAGCTCTCGGTTTTCAACCGCAATTGCGGTGATGTCGTCCAGGCCAGTCCCGCCAGGAAAGTCACCATGCCAAAGATCATCAGGCTGGTCCGCCATTTCAGGTGCAGCAGCGCAAAAACCGCCAGCATGATCGGCATCGTGACCATCGCCGTCCGGGAAACGGTGACAAACGTCATGTTGACGACGAACCCAACCGCGATCGCGCCCAGCAACAGCGCCAGCCGGATCTTTTTCGCCCGCAGCAGGCTGATAACCGGATAGGCCAGCGCCACCGCGCACAGCGCAAACTCCTGGCTCTGGTCGATGTAGTTCTTGACGAAAATGCCGCGCTCGGCCTCGACGCCTGGCTTGAGCGAAAGGCCCGGGTCAAATGCCACGATCCACGACACCACCATCAGCAGGGCGCAGGACACCAGGAAGGCGATGAATACCCACATGCCGCGCGCGGACCGTTCGAAATGATAAAACAGCCCCGGCAGCACCAGCAGCTTAATGGTGGGGCTGACCGCGTAGAGCCGCGCACCCCACGGCGCGTCCGACCACAGGGTTCCGACCAGCGCCAGCCCCACGAGCGCGAACGGCAGGAAGCAGATCGGGCGCTTCAGCGATTGCAAATAGACGCCGTAGTCCAGCATCAGGGCAGCGGACCCGAGCCAACACAGCACGAAGATCGCAACCAGCGACGTCGACCAGGGCAGCGCCAGCGCGGTCAGCACCGCGAAGGCATCCGCTATCGTTACCCATGTCGCGGGCGACAGCCAAAGCCGCAGCACCCGCGATATCGGCGACATCGCAGCGTCCGCGCTCACGGCTTGCCTCCGCGCGCCCGATCGACCAGCGACGTCGTGCTGTGGCCCGGCAGGATGTCGACCAGCACGACTTCGCCGCCGCAGGCTTCGACGATCTCGTAGCCGACGACCTGCTCGCGGGTGTAGTCGCCGCCCTTGACCAGCACGCTCGGCCGCACCTTTGTGATCAGATCGATCGGCGTGTCCTCCTCGAACATCGCGACCAGATCGACCGCCTCCAGCGCCGCCAGCACTTCCGCCCGCGCGCGTTCGTCCTGCACCGGACGTCCCTCGCCCTTCAGCCGCCGCACCGAGGCGTCGCTGTTCAGCCCAACGATCAGGCGGTCGCAGGCGCGGCGCGCCGCGGTCAGTACCTTGACGTGGCCGGGATGAAGAATGTCGAAGCAGCCATTGGTAAAGCCAATGCGCAGGCCCTGCCTGCGCCAGTCCAGGAGATGCGCGCCGAGGTCGCCGCCGGCCGCAACGATTTTTTCCTCGGCGACCAATGCCGCATGCGGCAGGATTTTTCGCCGCAGCTCGGCCGCCGTGACCGTGGCCGTGCCCTTCTTGCCGACGGCGACCGCGGCGGCGGCATTCGCCATCCGCAGCGCGGTTTCCCAATCGGCCTTGGCCGCCAGCGTCAGCGCCAACGCCGCGGCAACGGTGTCGCCCGCGCCGGAGACGTCGCGTACCCTGACGGGCAGCGCCGGCACGTGGATCGCCTCACCGTTGCGCACGACCAAGGTCATGCCATGCTCGCTTTGGGTCACCAGCATGGCTTCGCAATCGGCCAGATACATCGCGTCCTGCGCCGCGGCGGCGATACTCGCATCGCTATCGGCACGGCTGCGGGTCGCCTCCGCGAATTCCCTGCGATTGGGGGTCAGCAGGGTGGCGCCGCGATAAATCGCGAAATTGGCGCTCTTGGGATCGACGATCACGCGTTTGCCGAGTTTTTTCGCGGCGTCGATGATGTTGCGGATCACGCGCGCCGTCAGCACGCCCTTGGCATAGTCCGAGAGCAGCACGATATCGGCGCGCGCAAGCTGCGGCAGGATGGCGTCAATCAGGTTTTGCTCGGTATCGGCCGCGGCGGGCTGTGCCTGCTCCCAGTCCGCGCGGAGCATGTGGGTGGAAAAATGCTCGGAGACGAACCGCACCTTTCGCGTCGTCGGGCGCGTGCGATCGCACACCAGAACTGCTTCGATCCGGTCTTCCCGCGCCAGCTCGGCCTTGAGTCTTGCGCCCGCCTCGTCGTCGCCGACCAGGCCTGCGAAGATGCAACGTCCGCCGAGCGAGGCGATATTGCGCGCCACATTGCCGGCGCCGCCGACATTGGTCTCGCTGCGCTGGACCGCAATCACGGGCGCCGGCGCTTCCGGCGAAATCCTGGACACCTCGCCATAGACGAATTCGTCGAGCATGAGGTCGCCGACGCAGAGCACGGTCTGGCTGGCAATCGCTTGCGACAGGGCTTCAAAATCGAACATGTTTTTTCGTATCCTAAAAGCCCGTCAGCGATAGCGATCGGCCGAATCGAGAAAACCCTTCACGTAGGCGCCGACCGCGTCTTCCAGCGCCGTGAAGCCGCCATTGTAGCCGGCGTGCCGCAGCCGATCGGCCTTGCTCTCCGTGAAATATTGATAGCTGCCGCGGATCTGTTCGGGCATGTCGACATAGTGGATGTTCGGTTTGCTGCCGAGCGCGGCATAGGCCGCGAGCATCAGATCCCGAAAACTGCGCGCGGTGCCGGTGCCGACATTAAACAGTCCGGATACCTGTGGCGTCGCCAGCAGCCACATGATCACGCGCACCACGTCGTCGACATAGATGAAATCGCGCCGCTGGTCGCCGTCCGCGATACCCTCACGGTGCGACTTGAACAACTGCACCGGGCGCCCGGCCTTCACATCGTCGAAGCGCCGCGCCAGCACGCTCATCATCGTGCCCTTGTGATATTCGTTGGGGCCGAGCACATTGAAGAATTTCAGCCCGGCCCATTGCGGCGGCAGTTTTTCGCCGCGCGCGGCGCGTTCGGCCAGCGCCATGTCGAACAGGTTCTTGCTCCAGCCGTACAGGTTCATCGGGCGCAGCCGCTTCAGCGCCTCGACCGATCCGTCATCGTCGAATCCGTGCTCGCCATTGCCATAGGTCGCCGCCGACGACGCGTAGATCAGCGGCGTCGCATTCGCCGTGCACCAGTCGAGCAGCCGCATCGACAGCCGGAAATTGGTCTCTATCACGAGATCGCCGTCAGTCGCCGTGGTCTCGGAAATCGCGCCGAGGTGAATGACGGCATCGAGCCGCCGGCCTTTCAGCCAGTCCGTCAATTCAGCCGGCGGCACGACATCGGCGAGCTGGCGCTTGGCCAGATTGCGCCATTTGCCGTCCTGTCCGAGTATGTCGCAGACCACGACATCGCTGCGGCCGGCGTCGTTCAACGCGGCCACGACGTTCGATCCGATAAAACCGGCGCCACCGGTCACCAGCAACATGCCATCCCCTGCCCTGATTGTGCGGCGCCAGCTTTGCCCCACTCGCGCCCGGCAGGCAACTTGGGTTGTTGGGCGTAGTGAAGGCGGCCGGCGTCACTTTACCTCCCGCCGAGGAGCGGTTACCGACGGGGCCGGAATCCGCCGGACGCTGCGCACAAAGATATGAACATAAATTCAATCGATGGGATCGAAACCGAGGATGCTGGCGATACCCGCCCGATCCTGATCGTCCCCTATATGTGGATCGGCGACTTCGTCCGCGGCCATACGGTGGTGCGCGTGCTCAGGAAGCGCTGGCCGAACCGGCCGGTCGATCTACTGGTGACCTCGCTTTGCGCCCCCTTGGTCGATTACATGCCAGGCGTCCGTTCCGGGATCGTCTGGGACCTGCCGCGCAGCCGGCTTTCGGTGGCCCGCCAGCGGGGGCTGGCGGCGGAATTGCGCGCGAACGGCTATGGAACCGCCCTGGTGCTGCCCCGCACCTGGAAGGCGGCGATTGCACCGGCGCTGGCCGGTATCCCGGAACGAGTCGGCTTCTTCGGCGAAGCCCGGTTCGGGCTCATCAACCGGATGCGCTGGGGCGAAAAGGCGCTGCCCCGGTTTATCGACAAGAATGCCGCGCTGGCATTGCAGGACGGCGCAAAACTGCCGCCGGAATGGCCGGTGCCGCAGCTTCGGGTTCCCCAGGACGAAATCGACCGCTGGCGACAGGCCAACGGGTTGGGCAGCGGCCCCGCGGTGGCGCTGGCGCCCGGCTCGGTCGGCGCATCCAAACGCTGGACCTATTATCCACAGGCCGCAAAACTTCTGGCCGAACGCGGCCTCGATGTCTGGGTGGTCGGCGGTCCTGGCGAAAAGCCGCTGGCGCACGAGATCACAGCGATCGGCGGCCCGCGCGTCCGCGACCTCACCGGGACCGATCTGCGCAATGGCATTCTGGCGATGGCCGCAGCCGACATCGCGATCTCCAACGATTCCGGCCTGATGCACATTGCGGCCGCGATCGGCACGCGGACCATGGGCATCTTCGGCCCCACCAGCCCCTACCTCTGGGCGCCGCTGAACGGCCTCGCCGCGACAGTGCTGCAGACCAAAACGGTGCTGCCGTGCCAGCCCTGCCAGCGCACGGTCTGCACCATGAACGACCATCGTTGCATGCGTGACATTTCCGCCTCCGACGTCGTCGAGATCACGCAACGCGTGCTGCGCGAGGCGACAACATGATGACCGTCATCGATCCAGCCCGTTCCATTCCAAGACCCGCCGCCTTTCTCGACCGCGATGGCGTCATCAACCATGACGACGGGTATATGGGCACGCGAGAGCGGATTCGCTGGATCCCGAATGCAGCGAAGGCAATCCGCCGGTTGAATGACGCCGGCTATTTCGTGTTCTTCTTCACTAATCAATCCGGCGTCGCGCGCGGTTACTTTACCGAGAATGACCTCAATAAGCTGCACGACTGGATGCTTGCCGAACTCGCCGCTCAAGGCGCCGTCGTTGACGACATCAGATATTGCCCGCATCATCCCGCGGGCACCGTCGCCGGCTATCTCGAAGACCATCATTGGCGCAAGCCCGCCCCTGGCATGATCCACGATTTGATGCAGCACTGGCAGGTGCGCCAGGAAGGCAGCTTTGTCATCGGCGACCGCAAGACCGACATCGAGGCGGCGGAGGCCGCGGGCCTGCCGGGCTTTCTGTTCAAGGGCGGCGACCTCGATGCGTTCGTCGCCGACGTGATGGCTCAGACGAGCGTACGATAGACCGCGGCGATCTGGTTCGCCTCCGCATCGAGGCTGAACTTTTCAACCACGCGCGCTCGCGCACGCATCCCCATCGCCGCGGCCGACGCCGGATCGCGCATCAGCGGCTCCAGCGCCGCCACCAGCGCGTCGACGTCGCCGGGCGGCGTCAGCACGCCGGTGACGCCATCCTCGACCACGAATTCGGCCGCGCCCGCCCGCGACGCCACCAGCGCCGCACCTGCCGCCATCGCCTCGATCAGCGTCAGGCCAAAGCCTTCGTTGCGCGAGGTGAAGGCGTAAATCGTCAGCCGCTGGTACCAGCGCTGCACCTGCTCGATCTCCAGCTCGCCGGTGATGACGATGCGCGACTGCAGCCCGACGGCCTCGATCCGCGCTTTCAGATCGTTGGCAAAACCTTGCTGTTCGGGCACGACAGCGCCGACGATCACGGCGGTGAAATCGGGATAGCGCGGCAGCAGCCGGCACATCGCGTCGACAAAAACGTCGCTGCCCTTTTGCGCGCGCACCCGGCCGAAGCAGCCGATCGCATAGCGGCCGGGTAATTTCGCTTCCGCGAACGCCGCCGCGCGGTCCGGCGGCGGCGCATAACGGTCGGTGTCGACGCCGTGCATCACCACCGTCGCTTCCCGCTTGAGGAAGCCGGCCGACAGCGCGCTGGTGGCGATGATCGCGTCGATCCGGCGGATCAGCCAGCGCGTCAAAGCGGTATGGTGCCGCTGCGCCGCCGAGGTGAACACCAGCTTCAGCGGCCAGCCCAGCGATCGCAGCAGCAGGCCCGCGATCATCTCGTCGTTGCGCCGCGCGTGCCAGATCAGTGGCGTGCGGTGGCGCCATAATTTCAGTAGTTCCGCAAACCCGATCCGCGCGATGCCGTCAGGCGCATGGGGCCCGAGCCACGCCGCGCGGAACATCCCGGCGAGTTTCGGCGCCACCATCCGGTTGGTCGCGGTGACGCCCGAATAGCGCCTGTGCAAATTCGGCACGATCAGCTGCAGACCTTGGGCCTGATTTTGGGCCAGATTGTTCTCGATCGGCACGTCGGGCTCCGTTTGGCGCAAGTTCCTATACGCAACATTAAGCATAGTGACCAGTTCGCAGCCCGCGAAACATACTCTTCACCGCGTCCCCGCTAGCATCCCACCCATAATCGGGAGAGGTGAGCTCATGACCGTGCTCGTCACCGGCGGCGCCGGCTACATCGGAAGTCATATGGTTCTAGCGCTGGCGGAAGCCGGCGAGAGCGTTGTCGTGATCGACAATCTGTCCACCGGATTTTCCGCCTTCCTGCCCGGAGGCGTGCCGCTGTTCATCGGCGACGCCGGCGACGAGAATCTCGTCGAGGGCGTGATCGCCCAGCACGGCGTCGAGAGCATCATTCATTTCGCCGGCTCCGTGGTGGTGCCGGATTCGATGCGCGATCCGCTCGCCTATTACCGCAACAACACCATGACCACCCGCAGCCTCCTCAATGCCGCGGTCAAGGGCGGCGTCAGCCGTTTCATCTTCTCATCGACGGCGGCGGTCTACGGCAATCCGGACCAGGTGCCGGTGCCCGAGCACGCGCCGACCCGTCCGCTGTCGCCCTACGGTTCGTCGAAGCTGATGACCGAGATCATGCTGCACGACGTCGCCTCCGCGCACGGCATGAGCTACGCCGTGCTGCGTTACTTCAACGTCGCCGGCGCCGATCCTATGGGCCGCATCGGGCTCGCTACCCTCGGCGCCACCCATCTGCTCAAGATCGCGGTCGAGGCGGCCACCGGCCAGCGCGCCAAGATCGACGTGTTCGGCACCGATTATCCGACACCGGACGGCAGCTGCATCCGCGATTTCATTCACGTCAGCGACCTGGCCCAGGCGCATCGCGCCGCGTTGTCTTACCTGCGCGGCGGCGGCACTTCGGTGACGCTGAATTGCGGTTACGGCCGCGGCTATTCGGTGATGGAAACCATCGAGGCGGTGCGCCGCGTCTCGTTGCGCAATTTCGCGGTTCAGTATGCGCCGCGCCGGTCCGGCGACATCATGGCCATGGTCGCCGATACCAGCCGCATCCGTTCGATGCTGGACTGGACGCCGCAATATGACGATCTCGACACCATCGCCGCCCACGCGCTGGCCTGGGAGGAGAAGCTGTTCCGCGAGCGCGGCGGCCTGCTCCAGCACGCGGAATCGGCGTAAAATCAAGCGCTTATTTGGCTTGAAAAACCGCGTCATTGCGGGCAAGGAGTCACCGCAGCAGCCCTGACACGCAGGTAGTCTTAAGCCTGCGCCGTCGATGGAACGCGGATGACCGAACTGCCAATGAAAATTACTGACGATCCCTACGGGGCGGCGATCTTGATTCGCCGCCTGGTAGCCGAACAGGGCCTGATTTATTGGCGACGTTATCTGCTGGCATTCGCCCTGATGGGGATCGCGGCGGCGACCACCGCCGGTTCCGCCTATATGCTCGGCCAAGTCATCAACAAGGCCTATGTCGACAAGGATGTGCGCGGCATCGCGATCCTGTCGCTGGTCACCATCGTGATCTTCACGCTCAAGGGAGCGGCGACCTACGGCCACACCGTGATCCTGCAGCAGATCGGCAACGCCATCCTCGCCAACAACCAGCGGGCGCTGTTCGCCAAGCTGATGAGCGAAAACATCGCATTCTTCTCCGAACGGCATTCCTCGGAATTTTTGGCGCGGCTGACCGCCGGCGCCACTTCCGTGACCCAGGTGCTCAATCTCCTGATCAACGCGATCGGGCGCGACCTGCTGTCGCTGATCGCGCTCGTCGTCGTCATGCTGACGACCGACCCCTATATGGCGCTGCTCGGTTTCGCCGTGGCGCCGCCGGCGATGATCGTGCTGCGCAAGCTGGTGAAACGCATCAAGGGCCTGGCGCACAACCAGTTCACCGGCACCGCCGATATTCTGGAAACCATGCAGGAATCCCTGCAGGGCATCCGCACCGTCAAGGCCTTCACGCTCGAAGCGTCGATGCGCGAGCGCATCGACGCCAGCATCAACGAGGTCGAGCGCAACGCCAACAAGATGGCGCGGGTTTCCAACCGCTCCACCCCGCTGATGGAAATGCTGGGCGGTTTCGCGATCGCGGGCGGCTTGATGTATGGCGGCTATCGCGTGGTCGCGATGGGCGCCTCGCCGGGCCAGTTCTTTTCGTTCCTGACCGCGTTCCTGTTGGCCTACGAGCCGGCCAAGCGGCTGGCGCGGCTCAACATCGAATTGAACAGCAACCTGGTCGGCGCGCGAAAACTGCTGGAAATCGTCGACAGCCCGTCCACCGAACCTGCCGAAGACGACAAGCCGGCGCTGCGACTGACCGACGCCCGCGTCGAGTTCCGCGACGTGACCTTCGCCTATCGCGCCAACGAGCCGGTGCTCCGCCGCATGAGCTTTGTCGCCGAGCCCGGCAAGACCACCGCCCTGGTCGGGCCGAGCGGCGGCGGCAAGTCGACGGTGCTGGCGCTGTTGCTGCGGCTCTATGAGGTCAACCAGGGCGACATCCTGATCGACGGCCAAGCGATCTCGGGCGTGTCGCGCCAGTCGCTGCGGCAGCAGACCGGCTATGTCGGGCAGGACGTCTATCTGTTCCGCGACACCATCGGCGCCAACATCGCCTTCGGCAAGGTCGGCGCGACGCAGGACGAGATCGTGGCCGCCGCCAGGGCCGCCTGCGCGCACGACTTCATCATGGGCTTTCCGCAGGGCTACGACACCCCGGTCGGCGAGCACGGCGCCCAGCTATCCGGCGGCCAGCGCCAGCGCGTCGCGGTGGCACGCGCCCTGATCAAGAACGCGCCGGTCATCCTGCTCGATGAGGCGACCGCCGCACTGGATTCGGAATCCGAAAAGGCGGTGCAGGAAGCGATCGAGCATCTCTGCCGGAACCGCACCACCATCGTCATCGCCCACCGCCTGCACACCATCATGCACGCCGACGCCATTCTGGTGGTCGAGGGCGGCGAGATCGTCGAGCACGGCCAGCATGACGACCTGTTGCGGCGCGGCGGCCGCTACGCCTCGTTCTTCCGCCTGCAGCATCGCGACACCGCCCTCCCCAGTCTGGCGCCGATCACCGCAACCGCGTAAAGCTAGCGCCTGCATTTCCGTAACCCACCCCGCCGAGACCATTTTCATGAACGCCACCTCCTACGTCATTCCCGCTCTCCCGCAGCCTTCGCTTCCCGTCGTCGGCGAACAGAAATCCTATCCGGTCCGCCGCATCTGGTGCGTCGGGCGCAATTATCTCGAGCACATCCGCGAGATGGGCAATGACGAGCGGGCGCCGCCGTTCTTCTTTGCCAAGCACGCCGACATGCTGGTGCCGGACGGCGCCACGATTCCCTACCCGCCGCTGACCAAGGACCTGCATCATGAGGTCGAGCTGATCGTCGCGATGAAGAGCGGCGGCCTCAACATCTCGGCCGACAAGGCGCTCGACCATGTCTACGGCTATGCGGTCGGCATCGACCTCACCCGCCGCGACCTGCAGATTGCCTCGCGCAAGAAGGAGCGGCCGTGGGAAGTCGGAAAATCCTTCGACTATTCCGCGCCCTGCTCTGCGCTGCAGCCCGCTTCCAAGATCGGCCATCCTTCGAAAGGCAAGATCTGGCTCACGGTCAACGGCACCGAAACCCAGAAGGGCGACCTCACCGAACTGATCTGGAATGTGCCGGAAATCATCTGGCAGCTATCGCAGCAGGTCGCGCTCGCCGCCGGCGACATCATCATGACGGGAACGCCGGCCGGCGTCTCCCAGCTTCACCCCGGCGACAAGATTGAATGCGGCGTCGACGGCGTCGGCACGCTGAAGGTTTCGATCGGCAACCCGGAATAAAGCTGGCGACATTCAGAAATCAAAAAGGCCCCGGAACTGTCCGGGGCCTTTTTTGCATGCAGGTCATGCCAACGAGCGACCCGTCGCTGAATTCGACGGAATCTCGGCAATCTTCACTTTCTTGCTGTCATTGCGGCTCGCTTTGCGGCTACTCGGCGGGTTCGCGCAGACTATGTTCCAATTCCTCAATCAGCCACGCGAACCTTACCGAGGTCGTGGGATCAGATGCTCCCCGCTTCAGCAATCGTTGCCAGCAGGAAAAATCATTGGGTCGCTCCTTTCTGTTCCCTGCAATCTACCCCTTCTCGATCTCGGGTATTATCCTGCGCCAATTGGAGGTACTCTGAGGCTGAACGGCAACACCTGCGAGAAAAATTCGGCGCAACGTGCGGCCATTCCGGAGACCCGTTTCATGATCTACCTTGTAGTCTGTTAGTCGTTTGAATTACCGCACGATTTTTGAATGCCGGCGGCGGCGTCGCGCGCTCGATGGGCACAGCGAACATTCGTGGGCGCGCTTTGACTTGAGGCTGATTCCCACGTTTAACTGCCACCATGTTTCCGCCGGGGGCTTTCAAATGCGCCTGATAAATCTTGTCGCCTCTGCCGACACAACAGGTGAAGCGAGCGGCGCATGAGTTCATATTTTCGGCGGCAGCTTGCGGATTACGTTGAATATCATCGCGACCCCTGGAATTGCGCGATGCATGTCTTGGGCATCGTGTTATTGTTCCTGGCTGCCGTTCTTCCGCTCAGCCTGTGGTCCATCACCGTATTCGGGATCCAAACCAGCGTGGCGACCATCGCTGTTGTACCGGTGCTCATCTATTGGTTCCTGCTCGATTTCGCGCTTGGGGCCGCGATCATAGGGGCTTCGATTGTATTGCTTTCAGCCGCTGCCATGATCGTTAGTCATGCGACGACTGCCGGCATGTGGTCGCTTACCGCCATCATGATTGTGATTGGCGTTGCATCGCAGATTATCGGGCACCGGGTGTTTGAGCGTCGGCAACCGGCGCTGGTCGACAATCCGACCCATCTGTTGCTCGGACCGACATTTGTAATGGCGAAATTGTTTATCGCGCTCGGATTTCGCCGCGATCTCGCCATTATAATTCAGGAGCGTCCGCAAAGCTCTTCATCGTTTTCTCAACAAGGTCGGCTTGAGCCGCACCCGCCTGCATGACACGGATACTGGTTACAGGCGGCAGCGGCTTCATCGGAAAGTACCTCGTTTCGGCGCTTGTCGCGCGAGATCGACAGGTGAGGGTTCTCGATCTTCACCTACCGCCCCGCGCCTTGCCCCAGGTTCAGTATGTCGGCGGGTCGGTACTTGATCGGGAGTTGGTGCACAGTGCGATGGACGGAATCGACGAGGTTTATCATCTTGCCGGGCTGCCCGGAATGTGGCTGCCCCGAAAGGATGATTTTCATACCGTCAACTGCGGTGGCACCGAAATTGTCATTGAGACGGCGCGCAAGCGCGGCGTAAAGCGCTTCTTGCACTGCTCGACAGAGTCCATTCTGTTCCGCGCCTCGCCGTTGAGCGCTTCTCTCGCGGACGATGCGTTCCTGCCTGACGACATGCCGGGTCCATATACGCGCTCGAAAATGCTCGCCGAACGGTTCGTTATGCAGGTCGCGGCATCCGGGTATCCGGTGGTTATTGGCTGTCCGACGATGCCGATCGGGCTTCATGACCACAATGTCACCCCGCCGATGGCGATGCTCCGGCATTTTCTCGGCCGCCGTCTTCAATTGTATCTTGATTTCGTCGTGAACCTCGTCGATGTGCGCGACGTCGCCGAAGGGCTGATGCTTGCCATGGAGAGCGGACAGGTTGGACATCGTTACATCCTCGGCGGCGAAACCATCCCGCTGAAACGGGTTCTCGAACTCATGGCGGCGATCAGTGGCCGCCGCGCTGGGCGCCTCAAGGTTAGCGGCCGACTTGCCGAAATGGTCGCCGCAACGTTGGAATTCATCGCCGATAATGTGACAGGCCGACCTCCCTCCGGTACCGCCGAAGGCGTTCGGATTGCATTGCGGGCCGAGGCCTTGTCGATCGGTAAAGCGCGACGCGAGCTTGGCTACGCGCCACGCCCCGTCGAACCCGTGTTGCGGGAAACCATTGCGCATCTGCTCGGCGCCGGCCAAAATCAGCCCGAACGGGGCTCATCGGCGAGCCCGAGTACCCAACCGCTTCACACCACACGCCGATTTGGCATTTGATCCAGTCGCGCGATACGGTGTCTGACATGCTGCACGATCCCCGCCAATGGTTAGCTTTCGTCTGGAGTGGCTGGACCGCTACCTGGCCTACCCAGTTGCTCGCGGTGATCTGGATTGCATGGGTCGTCAGCTGGGTCTTGGCGTCTTTCTGGTCCGGTCGTACGAAGAAACAGGTGATGACCTGGGACTCGCGGAGGTACCGCATTCCCATTTTCGCGGGCGCCGTTCTTTTCACGCCCTGGACAAGTCAGGTGTTGGGCGAAAAGCCGCTCTGGCAATTTGGTAATTTCGGTGTCTACGTGATGGCGGCCCTGACGCTTGCCGGGATCTCCTTCACATGGTGGGCGAGAATTCATCTCGGGCGCTTTTGGTCGAACGCGATCACTCGCAAAGAGGGCCATCGGGTTATTGACACCGGCCCATATGGCCTCGTGCGTCACCCGATCTATACCGGGCTGATCGCGGGAATGCTGGCGACAGGCATTGCGGTCGGAACACTGACCGCGATGCTGGGTGCGGTGCTGATCTCGCTCGGCATGTGGCAGAAGGCCCGCATGGAGGAAGGCTTCCTCACGACTGAGCTCGGCGCCGAAGCGTATGGATCGTATTGCCGGCGCGTTCCGATGCTGGTTCCATTTCTGCCACCCGGCTGACGCCGCAGGACAGCCGCCAGTCAACGTTTCGGCGGCGGCGGCGTCGCAGCCGCCGAGACAGGCGGCACGAGATGGCGTGGAACGATGACGCGCTGGCCAAGCGGCAGCGGTGAACTATCCGACAATTGATTGGCCTGGGTGATGGACCAGAGCGGCACGTGGTTGAGCGCTGCAAGCCGCGGCAAGGTATCGCCCGAACGGGCAAACTGCTGCGTGCCGCTGTCCCACAGCTCAAGTGGAGCGTCGGAGGGGACGACGTAGCGAAGCGGCATCGCCTCGTCCTTGGTTTTCAGCGGCGTCATCGCCAGTTGCGCAATCACATTCACCAATTGTTCGTGGATAGTATCCATCTTGTCGATGTTGATGTGGGTGACTTCCTCGTGCTCCTTCAGATCGAAGCTCGCGTAGTGACCCTGATAACCTGGTTCCGCCACCACATCACCGCCGCCCAGCACGCTGTTGGACAGGAAAATGTTGATGTAACGGTCAACGTTAAGCGGCACGTTCGGGCTTGCGTGAGCGGGATCAATCGTGACGACCAGGCTCACCGGGATGTTTTCTGACTGCAGTATGTCGGCGAAGGTCAAGGCGCAAAGTCCGCCCATCGAATGGCCGATCAGGACGATCGGCGCGGGATCGCCACGGAAGTCGCGAATGGCCTGGGCGGCGACGAGCCGGCAAATCGTGAACTCGTTGACGTCGGCCCGGATACCGGCCTGTTCGAGACGCTCGGTGAGGCGGTCCATCCCGCGCGAGAAGATCGGACCCAAGGCGCCACGGAACAAATACACGCGCGCCTGCGGCTGGGTTGCAGACTGCGTGGCACCTGACGGTACCATGGGCGCGGCCGTTGCGGGTGCATCGGTCGAGTGCGCAACCGGACTGGCGAGCGCCAGATCGCGACTAGACGAAAAGATGCAGGCGGAAAGAGTCGCCCAGATCACTACGGCCGCAACTTGCGTCGGATTGCTCACGCGCTTCCACCTGCCACTTTGACGTACAGGCACGCCGGACCATGAATGCCGGCGGGCCACGCCACCCAGCGATCCCGGATGATTTATCGTCGAGGAATTGGTAGAATTTGCGGCGCGCTCCTCGCGCAGGTGACAGCACTCGAACCGAGCTATTACCTCACCGCCGCGGTGCTTGCCGTACCGGGTCTCACCGCGCTTGCTTCTCCAGGCCGGCGCGGCTTCTGTGCCCCTGAAGCAGGTACCGATCGGCCGAAGACGACTGCGTCGATGGCGCTGATCACCTTCTGCTGCATGATCTGGTTCTTATCGATCGATATGTGACCGACGCCAGGCACGTCCTGCACGTTGACATTCTCAAGCGTGCCCTCGAATTGCTTGTTCTTCTCGACCGGCGTGCCGGCGCCGTTGGCGATGTAGAAGTTTATATAGCGCCCCACACGTCCCGAAAGGCTGGTGCGAAAGACCGAATCCAGGCCGATTGCCAGCTTAACGGGAGCACCAAGCCGATCCAGTTTCGTAACCATGTCGGGTAGCGCGGTCGCGCCCGAGGAATGCCCAACCAGAATGATAGTCTTAAGCGTGCCACTTTTGTATTCGGCCGCGGCTTCGTCGGCGAGCGACGACCATGAGGCGAAGTTCGCGACAGTGACCGGGATGCCCTGCGCCTGCAGCTTTGCCGCAATGTCATCCAGACCCAGAGAAAAAATATTTAGCACGCCGCGGAGCAGATAAACATGAGCAGTCGAGGCTCCCGAGGCGGGTTTCGTCACGGCTCGCGCGGGGTTCACACCGATCGGAAGAAGCAGCAGGAATGCGATCGCTATCGCTTGCAGCCGACGCCATGATGCCCGGCTGAGAAAGGAGGGCCGACCGAAAAATCCGGCGTCGCCGCGATTTAGCTTCATTGCTTGTCCTCGAAGGCTGCGAAGTGTTGCGCCGGGTGACCGTAGCGCCCGCGTACACGGAACTGCAACAAGAGTGGGGTGAGCAGTTGCGATTTTGTCGACACAACGTGTCTCTACCGCAACACAGATTTCGAAATTCCTCAATGGCTATCGCTAGGTGCGGCGCAAAGTGGCCGTTCATACGCAAACAGCATCCAACGACGAGCACGACCCGGTTTCATGTCCCCCTTGGCTCGCCGTTCATGAAGCAACCTAGGCAGCGCCCATCTGCTGGAGCAGTGTCAGATTATCTTCGATATGCCAGTTGTCGGTGATGCGGCCGTTCTCGACCTTGACGAGGTCGGTGGCGATGAACGAAATGGCTTGACCCTGACCCCGCGCCTGACCGAACGTGCCGGTGAAGTGTCCGGCAAAGTGCATGTGCACGGTGACATAGTCGCCGGCGACAATCATCTTCTCGACGGTCACCGTGAGGTCGGGCACGGCGGCGCGGAAATGGCGCGAAGCGAAGGCAGGCCCCTCGGGTCCCTGTGGACGGCCTGGCGGCAAGGTGCGGTCGGTGAAAGTCGGCGCGATAGCCTGCTTCAGCAAAGCCTCATCGCCGGTGTTCCAGAAATCGTAGAACGCGCGGGCAGCCTGGATGGTCGCATCGCGTTGCGCGTCGGGAATCGGTGCGGCGATGACGAGTTCGTTGACCTTGACGCCGTCGGCGGCGATGGCGGGTGTTGACAGCGAGAGCGCCAGCGCGGTGAAAATCCCGAGATTTGAAAGCCTATTGGTCATTGGTCTGCTCCTGATGTGTGGAGGGGGAGGCGGTTTTTGTATCGCGAAAAACCAGTTCCAGAAGGATTCCCGTGGGCGTCCGAATGAAGAGGCGGCGCTCACCGAGCTCCGGCAACTCCATTCGTGAATAGAGGATACCGAGGCCATCCAGCTTGCGGCGCATGCCGTCATGATCGGCAAGACGAAAGCCCACGTGGTCGATGGTCTCACCCGTGCGATCGGTCGGGCCGCCATGGCCCGGAATCAGATGCACGACAGGGTCGCCATCGGCATAGAGCCAATAGCCGGGAAAGGAGAAGGCCGGCCGATAGCCTGGCCTCAAATCCAGCACGGCTTCCAGGAAGGCGCGAGTGCCTTCAAGATCGTTGGAGCGCAGCGTTACGTGATCAAGCATGGGACCCTTACGCAATGGCGCCGCCACCATCGACACGCACTGTCGAACCGGTGGCGAAGGGCGTCGTGACAAGGAACATCACCGCATTCGCGATATCCTCCGGCTGGCCGACCCGGCGCGCCGGCAGGCGTTGCGCCGCACTCGCGAACATCGCGTCGCGTTTGTCGTCGGGCATGGCGGACCACAGCGGCGTCGCGATCAGGCCCGGCGACACGGCGTTGACACGCACAGGCGCCAGCTCCAGCGCCAGGCCCCGGGCCAGCGCTTCAAGCGCTGCGTTAATTGCGCCCTGCAACACCGAATTCGCAGAGGGCCGAACGCTCAGGAAGCCCGAGACGAAAGTCAGCGATCCACCCTCGCGAATCTTCGCGGCGCGCGCGACGCGATAGGCGCCCCAGAATTTGCTCTCCATGGCAATCTTCGCGTCGGCGAGGCTCAGGCCCCCGCACCGGCCCGCTCGGCGTCTGTGCGGCCGAGACGACGATATGGTCCCAAGGCGCTTCGTCGGCGAAGAAACGTTCGACCGCCGCCACATCGCCGGTATCGAGTGCGACAGCGCGCGCCGTTTTGCCGAGCGTGTTGACCGCGGATTCGAGCTTTGTTTGCGAGCGTGATGCGATCGTTACCGCCGCGCCGGCCTCGGCTGCGGCTGCAGCAATGGCGAGACCGATTCCGGAGCTACCGCCGACCACCAGGACGCGCGCGTGATTCAGTTTAGCTGACATGAGGATCTTCCTTTCAGGCTGCAGGTCCGGGCAAGCCCGTTACGTTCGGCGAGCCGCGTTCGATGACGGGCGTGTCGGCGCGATGATCGAGCGCCCAGCGGGCGATCTCGTCCTTCCGAGCGAACCAGACGCCCTCCTTGCCCTTCGCGTAGGTAAGGAAGCGGTCGAGGGCGCGAACCCGGCCGGCGTGGCCGGAGATGCGGTCGTGCAGGCTGATCACCATCATGCGCCGCCGATGTGCGCCTTCCTCGAAAAGCTGGTCGAATTCATCGCGCAGCGCTTGCTCGTAGGCGGCCGGATTCCAGCCCTCGAACGGGAAGGAGACGATGTCGTTCATGTGGAAAGTGTAAGGAACGGTCACAAAATCCCGTCCGCGCACCGGGATGATGAACGGTTCGTCGTGGCTCGGCTCGTCGATGTGATAGAGGAAACCGAAATCCTGCAGCGTCTCCAGGATGTGAATGGAGTTGCGCATCCAATAGGCGTTCCAGCCGAGCGGTTTCTCGCCGGTGATCTTCTGGATCGTCTCGACGCTGTCGGCGATGAAGCGTTTTTCCTCATCGCGTGAGAGTCGGTAAGGAATTGTCCCAAACGCGGCCGTGGGCGGCAGCCTCATGACCGCGGCGCACGATCTCCCGGGCGAGATCGGGCGAGGTCTCGACCGCTTTGCCGATCATGAACGACGAGAGCTTGATCCCGTGCTTGTCCATCAGGTCGAGCACGCGGGGAATGCCTTCGTAGTGGCCGTAAGCGAAGAAGGCGTTGGTCGGCAGGTCGGGCACGCCATCCTCGATCTTGTCGGGGATCACGCCGCCGGCCCCCGAGATCGGCTGGCCGCCGCCCTCGAACATAAGCGAGAAGCTCACCGCCAGCCGAGCACCGTTCGGCCAGAAGCCGGCTGCATTGCGGGCGGAAGCGTCTACGGTTGCCGTTGCGGCCTGGGCTGCACCCGTCAGGCCGGATCCAACCGCAAGCACCGCGGCCGCGCCAACGGTTCGAAGGGTCTCACGGCGAGTAAGATGCAAATCGTTGCCAGCAGGATAAATCATTGGGTCGCTCCTTTCTGTTCCCTGCAATCTACCCCCTGTCGATCTCGGATATTATCCTGCGCCAATTGGAGGTACTCTCCACTAATGGGAAAGTATGGGGAGCAGACATGCTGGACGACATCACCGAACTGCGCACATTTGTCCGGATTGTCGGAGCGGGGAGCCTGTCAGCGGCCGGCCGAGAGATGGGTCTTGCGCTCAGCGTCGTCAGCAAGCGACTTGCGATGCTCGAACGCCGGACTGATATGCGTCTCATTGCCCGCAGCACCCGCCACCTTGCGCTGACTGAAGAAGGGCAGGCTCTCTACGACAGAGCCCAGCGCATCCTGGCTGAGGTCGACGAAGCCGAGATAGTGCTGACGCATGGCCGCGTCGAGCCACAAGGCGTGTTGCGGGTGAGTGCGCCGGTTGCGCTTGGCCGCGCTCATGTCAGCCCCGTCTGTCGCGACCTCGTTCGCGCGCATCCAAAGGTGTCGGTCGATCTCACGCTTACCGATCGCCTGGTGGAGCTGATCGACGAAGGCATGGATGTCGTCGTTCGGATCGGCGCGCCGAAGGACTCGGGCCTGGTCATGCGGAAGCTGGTCGACAACCACCGCATTGTCGTGGGTGCGCCGGACTATCTGGACCGGCACGGGACGCCGATGGCGCCCTCAGACCTGGAAGCTCATGAGTGTCTGCAGTATCGCGGCGTAGGAACCCATTGGCGCCTGGTGGGGCCTGGCGGCGAGGCGGCCGAGATCCGGGCCGCCTCCCGCCTGCGGTGCGACAGTGGCGAGGTGGCGCACGATTGGGCGCTCGCCGGTTGCGGTCTCATCATAAAATCCTGGGTGGACGTGGAGCCTGACTTGCTCGCGGGCCGTCTGGTCCGTGTGTTGCCCGCGTGGCGCAGCGACCCTGCGCCTGTTTGCGCACTCTTCCCTTCAAATCGCCAGCTTCCGACGCGGGTGCGACTATTTCTCGATGCCATGGTGGATCGGCTCAGCAGGTATTCCGGTGGCCATCGCGATGTGGGATCTTGACCGGCGTGGAGCGTCGCTGACCGATATTGATTACAACGGGCTGTAAATCGGCCTTCAGTAACGCCAACCCCATCTTTTCAGTCGCCATCGCCGCGATGCGGACAACCAGGCTGCGGGGCAACAGCCGTGGCAGCCAGGTTGCGAACCGTACGCTCGGCCGTCCAGGATAGGCCACGGCCTTTCCCTGGTCGAAGGCGCGAAGGATGCCGCGAACCACCATTTCGGGCGTGTCGAAAGATCGGTCGGACATCGTCGTCGGCGTGCCCTCGAAAAAGCTGGTCGCCGTCGGTCCCGGACAGGCCGTCATGACCCGAACTCCTGCAGGGGACAGCTCATGTTGCAGCGCTTCGCCAAAATGGAGGACGAAGGCTTTCGACGCGGCGTAAGTCGCCATGTATGGCAGCGGCTGGAAGGCAGAGTTCGACGCGATATTGATGATTCCACCCCGACCGCGAGCGGCCATGGCCCGGCCGAACCGATGGCTGAGGCCGACCAGCGCCTGTACATTGACCTGAATGCTGGCCTGTTGCTTGGCGTGGTCATGATCAAGGAAACGGCCCGACAAGCCCAGGCCCGCGTTGTTGATCAGAAGGTCGACCGGCAGGCTGTTTTCGGCCAACTCCGCATAGATGTCGTCGATGCCCGTGGGATCGGCGAGATCCGCTGCGATCACGTAGCACTTCACGCCGTACTGGGCGGTAAGCCGAGCCGCGAGAGTCTGCAACGCATCTTTGGAGCGGGCGACCAGGACCAAATCGGCGCCGCGCCTGGCCAGCTCTTCGGCAAATGTCACTCCCAATCCCTTGGATGCGCCGGTGATCAGGGCCGTCGAACCTTCATATTTGAACATCTCGCTCTCCCTGAGCCGTCAGGCGGCTTGTTGCATGGGTTGGTAGTCGGTGTAGCCGTGATCCTCGCCGCCAAAGAGCGTGGCGGGGTCGAAATTGGCCATCGGAAGCCGCTGCGCCAGGCGGGCGGGCAGGTCGGGATTGGCGACAAACGGACGTCCGAAGGCGACGAGGTCCGCGTAGCCGCGCTTAAGCACCCAGTTGGCGCGCTCAATATCGTATTTGCCGGCCACGATGATCGAACCGCTGAAGCGACCGCGGACCTCTTTGCGAAATTCCTCGGTGAACTGTGGAGCGTCGTCCCAGTCGGCTTCGACGAGATGCACGTAGGCAACCTGAAGCGCCTGAAGAAATTCGACCGCCTCCAGGATTGTGGGCAGGATATCCGGGCAAGCCATGCCGCGCGCGGTGAGAAAGGGCGCCAAGCGGATGGCCGTTCGATTTGCACCGACCTCCATCGCCACTTCGGAAACCAGCTCTTCGAGAAAACGCAGGCGGTTCTTCCGCGAGCCACCATATTCGTCTGTCCGAACGTTCGACGTGGTGCGCAGGAATTGATCGACGAGATAGCCGTTGGCGCCGTGGATCTCCACGCCGTCGAAGCCTGCGTCGATCGCGTTACGCGCGGCGCGCCTGAAGTCCGCAATGATGCCAGGGATCTCGTCCCTCTCCAGCGCTCGCGGCGTTGGACAGTCGACCATTTCCCCCCTTCCCGTCGCTGGGTCCACCTTCCAGATCTTGCCTTCAAACGCCACAGCCGAGGGCGCAACGGGCAGTTCGCCGTTGTGAAAATCGGGATGCGACATCCGACCCACGTGCCACAGCTGCGCGAATATGCGGCCGCCTTTGGCGTGGACGGCTTGGGTCACCAAACGCCATCCCGCCACCTGCTCGGGGCTGTAGATCCCCGGCGTGAACGAGTAGCCCTTGCCTTGGGGCGAAACCTGGGTCGCTTCGGTGATGATGAGCGCGGCGGAGGCCCGTTGCGCATAGTATCGGGCGTTCCTTGCATTGGGCACGTCGCCCGGGTGGGTGCTCCGGGCCCGGGTCATCGGCGCCATCACAACACGATGGGATGCTTCGCGGCCGCCGATATGAACCGAGGTGAAAAGAGGTGACGTCATCGCAGGGCTCCTTCTGTTGCCCCTCGATCTAAATCTCTTCGATAAAAGGGCCAATCCCTCGCAATGGACAAACACCCTCCACATTTTGGAAAGAATGCTTTCGATCGGCTGGAGGTTGGCGTGTGCACGAAGTGTGCACCGAGAGATCAAACTACCCAAAGAAAGCCAACTGGGCAGCGCTGAACCCACCGCCCTTCAGTGTCAGCGAGGTGTTCGAGTGTGTTGACCTGGTTCCGAGAGCCGAAATTTGGCGAGGCCAATTTTTGAATGACCGTTACGCAAAGCGGACATTCGCCAGGACACCGATGTCAGCCAAGTGCCAATGCGGACATGGGCCTTCCCGAATACGCCAACTCGCGCGTTCAGAACGGCACGGCGGCGCGGGCGCGGTAGGTCCAGATGCGGGTGTCCGATCCGATGCCGCCGAGTTCTCCGCCGACTGCAATGGTGGCGCCGCTGGCAAATCTTGCGGCAAGGCCGGCGGTCGCCCGCGCCGACCAGCCATCGAGCAAGGGCGTCGACGCCAGCGGCACTGCGCCCGCGGCCACGATCGTGGCCGCATCGTCATGGGTGAAATAATAGTCGCCGTAGAGCCCGACATAAGGCGCCAGCGCGACGGTGTCGGTCCACGCGAACGGATAGGCCAGCTTGACGCCGCCGGACGCGCGGCCGGTGGCGAAGTCGCGATCGTCCTGACGGGTGCCCAATGAGTCGGTGTAGGCGTTCTCATGTTCCCACAGCGCGTAGATTTTCGCCGACGGCTCGATGTCGAAGCCGTAGGCCTGGTAGTTACCGGTCAGTCCGCTCGACACCAGCCAGCGGCGGCCGTCGAAATTGCCCTGCGCCGTTCCCGCCGTACCGTCATAGCCGATGCCGGAATACGCCACCGCCGCATCAAAGCGAATTGACGAGCTCAGTTTCCAGCCGAGATAGGAGCCGACCGTCCAGCCATTGCCCTTCAGCTTGCCGTTGAGATCCTGCGAGGTGTAGTCGAAGGTCTCATAGCCGCCGGCGATCCCGACCAGAAACGTCGGCGTCACCTTGCGCGTCAGACCGATCAGCGCATTAACCTGCGAGCCATAGAGCAGCGACTGGCCGGTGCCTATCGTCGAGCCCCAGCGGTCGACGCCGGAACCTCGAACATCCGCCCACAACAACCATTCCTTGGGCTCACGCCCGATCAGCGGCGGTGTCTTCGTCGCCATGGTGTTGCGATTGACGGCGGCAAAGGCATCGTCAACGGCGGAAGGATTCTGCCGCGTGCGGGCATAACTATTGGCTCCGCCCTCGCCGGCGGTGCGACCGCGGTCGAACATGCCGTTCCAGCGATCGGAGAATGCGCGCTCGTGATCTGCCGCGCCGGGCTGATCCGGATCGGCCGAGAAGTTGAAGCGGAAGCCGGTGCCGCTCGGCGTCACCAGCCCGCCGCCGTCGCTGAAGCCGTCCGTGATCGCAGTGTCGATCGCGCCGGCGATCGCCTGTCCGGAGTTCTGTGCCACCACTTTGGTGACCGCGACCTGCAATTGCCGCAGTTTGATGCTGTCGGCCGGGATCGCCACCGTCTGCGTCAAGGCGCTCGACGCGCTCGCAGCAAAGCCGGTCGCGCCGCTGTAGCTCACAGTGATGCTGTGGGCCCCGGTGGCCAGCGCCGCGGTGGTGAGGGTGGCAACGCTACCCGCCAATGCGCCTGTACCGATGACGGCGCCGGCATCTTTGAAGATCACGGTGCCGGTCGGCGTGCCGCCTGCGCTCGCCACCGTCGCGGTGAAGGTGACCGGCTGTCCCGGCACGCTCGGATTGACGGACGACGTGACTGCCACCGTCGTCGCCGCCTGGCCGACGGTTTGGGTCAACACCGACGAGGTGCTGGACGCATTGTTGGGATCGCCGCCATAGGCAGCGGTGACCGCATGCGATCCGGACGTCAGCGCCGCGGTAGTGAACGTCGCGACGCCGGAGCCGTTGAGTGTTCCGGTGCCGAGCGCCGTCGCGCCGTCCTTGAAGGTCACGGTGCCGGCAGGAGTTGAGCCCGATACCGTCGCCGTGAAGGTGACGGACTGTCCCACCAGACTAGGGTTGAGCGACGACACCAGCGTCGTCGACGTGGTCGTCAAGCTGACGGTGCTGGTTGCGCTGCCGGATGTGGTCGCTGCGTTGCTGGCGCTGGCAGTGGCCGTGTTGGTGAGGGGCCCGGGCGGGGTGCCCGCCGCCACCTGCGCGACGATGGTGAAATTATAGGTGCCCGGCGCGGCAGAAGCGATCGAGCAAGTTACCGTGCCGGCGCCACCCACCGCCGGAGTCGTACAGGTCCAGGCTCCTCCCGGACCGGTCTCGCTGGCGCTGACAAAGGTGAGGCCTGCCGGCAAGGGATCCGACAGCGACGCATTGGTCGCGGTCCCCGTGCCGACTGTAAGCGCGATCGAATACGTGATGTTGCCGCCCGCCACCGTAGTTGCCGGCGATCCCGAGACCGCGACTGAAAGAGTCGGCAGACTGATCGTGTTCGTTGCGCTTGCGGATTGGGTCGCCGCATTGTCGGCCGTGGCAGTGGCCGTGTTCGTGACGGGGCCGGCCGGGGTGCTCGCCGCCACATGCGCGACGATGGTGAAGTTATACGTGCCCGGCGCGGCAGAGGCGATCGAGCAGGTCACCGTGCCGGCGGCACCCACGGCCGGCGTCGTACAGGTCCAGGCGCCGCCCGGGCCGGTCTCGGCGGCGCTTACAAAGGTGAGGCCTGCCGGCAAGGGATCCGACAGCGCTGCATTGGTCGCCGTTCCTGTGCTGACGGTGAGCGCGATTGAATAGGTGATGTCGTTTCCGGGCACCACGGACGCAGGCGATCCCGACGCGGCAACCGCAAGGACCGGCGTCGGCGCCGCGACAATCAGGCTGAAACTCGCCGTCGCGGTCCCGCTGTTGGCGTCGGTCACCGTCACCGTGTAGGTCGTGGCCGAACTCGTCACGTTCGGCGTGCCGGTGATCGCCCCGGTACCCGCCGCCATGCTCAGACCCGCCGGCAGGCCCGGCGAGACGCTGTAGGCGAGTGGCGCTGTGCCGCCGGAGCCGGTGACCGGGGTGAAGGGTGTCGCCGCGACATTGACCGTCAGTATCGTCGAGGCGATCGCCTGGGTCGCCGTGACGACACCGTTGACCTTCAGGCTGAAGGTCGCCGTCGCCGTCGCACTGTTGGCATCCGTCACCGTCACCGTGTAGGTCGTCGCCGAGCTCGCCACGGTGGGCGTGCCGGTGATGGCGCCGGTGCCCGACGCCATGCTCAGACCCGTCGGCAGGCCCGGCGATACGCTGTAGCTCAATGGGCTGGCGCCACCGGACCCGGTGACCGGCGTGAAGGCTGTCGCCGCGTGATTCTGCGTCAACATCATCGAAGCGATCGCCTGGGTTGCCGTCGGCGGCGACGCAACGGGCGTGACCGAATTGGACGCCGCGGAGGCGCTGCCGGTCCCAATGCCATTGGTTGCCGTCACCCTGAACGTATAGGCCGTGCCGTTGCTCAGCCCTGTCACCGTTATCGGCGAAGAACTGCCCGCGGCGGTCGCGCCGCCGGGCGACGACGTCACCGTATAACCGGTGATCGCCGCTCCGCCGTCGGACGCCGGCGCGGTGAAGCTCACCTGTGCCTGGGCATTGCCGGCTGTTGCGGTGCCGATCGCCGGCGCACCTGGCACGGTCGCGTTGATGCTGAGCGAGATGGTCCCGCTGGTGAAGGAGGCGTGGGTGGCCGTGCTGCTGTCGGTGCCGGTCACCGTGAAGGTGAAGTTGCCGGCGGCGGTCGGCGTGCCGGTGATTGCGCCGCTGCTGGCGAGGCTCAGGCCGCCCGGCAGCGATCCGGTCGCGAGCGCGAAACCATAAGGCGCCTGACCGCCGCTCGCGTTTAGCGACTGGCTATAGACGCTCCCGACCGTACCCGCCGCCAAGGTCGCCGGAGAGACTACGATCGTCGGCGCCGAGACGGTGATCGAGACGGTGGCCGGCGCGGACGTGCCGGTGCCGTTGGTCGCGGTGTAGGTGAAGCTGTCCGTGCCGAAAAAGCCGGTCGCCGGCGTATAGGAAATGGTGGTGCCGGATGCCGTCGCCGTCCCGTGCGCGGCCGCCGTGGCGACCGCCACCGAGGTGGGCGCGCCGCCGCCGAGATTTAGCGTGATGCCGTTGCTGGAGCTGTCGTAGGCGACCGTGGCGCTGACCGCCCCGGCCACGACCGGCGTGACATAGGTATACTTGTCGTTTCCGCTGATGGCGCTGGTGCCGCCGGCCGTCGTCACCCTGACATCCACGGTACCGGCGCTTCTGGCCGGCGCGGTCGCGGTGACGGTTGTATCGTTGACGACGGTAACGTTGGTGGCTGCGGCGCCCCCGACCGTGACGCCCGTCGCGCCGGTGAGGGCTGTCCCGGTGATCGTCAGCGACGTGCCGCCGGCCGTCGAGCCGCTGGTCGGGCTGACCGAAGACACGCTCGGCGCAATCGCGGCGATCGTGATGGTGACGGCGACGGTAGAATCGCCTGGAGAAAGGTCGGTCGCCGAGATCGAGAAACTGTCGGTCCCGGCGGCGCCCGCAGCCGGCGTGTATGTGATCTGGTTATCACCGGGTTGAGTGCCGCCGTCCGTGCCACTGGGCGTACTCGTCCAACTGCCCAACGGGCTCGAGCCGTTCGTCGTAGCGATAAGGCCGAAGTTGAGACAGGAGTCGGCAGCAAGGCCGCTCGGCGAACCGCCGAAATACAAGATGTTGGCGCCGCTATTCTCGTTTATCGTCGCGGTAAACGTGCAATTGAGCGCCCAGGCGGCATGCGGCGCGAGCCAGAGCGCCAAAAGCAAAAAGACGAACAAAAATTTCGAACTTAGGCCGCGTATCCATCTCGAATCCCAATTCGGGATAACGAAATGCCCCTTCCCCGCGCTTGCCACTTCCAAATTCCCAACCGCACCTGTGCTGTACACCTACGGCGACTTTGTCCGCGAGTAAATCATGCAGCATTATGTCTCAGGCGCCCGCCGAGAAAATCCATCAGGTGTGTCTTTCCGGAGACTCAACCAAAAGTCTGGTCCGCATCGAAACAAGATCACGAAGAGGGATCGCTTCGGGTCAAAAGCCGCCTTTTGACCACCCGATGCGCGCAAGCAGATTGCGGCGGACTCCGTTGACGCCGCCGGGCGGAGACACGACATATCCCAAACCGTCGATCGAGGTCACTGCCCAGGAGCACGATATGGACGCGCCGCGAAACATCGATCCCGTCACCGCACATTCTGACAGAGACGTTGTGCACTGGCTGACAAACGGCACGCGCGATGAGCGCTTCATTGACAATATTTTCGCTGAACTGTGCGTCCGGCTCCAGCGATCGGGCATTCCCATCAAGCGGGCGTCGCTGCATATTCTGATCCACCACCCGCAATGGCTTGGCGCGCGGATGATGTGGGCGGACGGGATGCGCGAGGCCGAGATTGCCAGAGTCGACTACGATGTCAGGGAGCGATCCGAATACATAAACAGTCCCGCCAACGAAATCCATGACGGCGCCACCGAGGTTCGCGAGAATCTCGAACGCGATCCCTCGCTGGGCCGCAAGCACGCCGTCTATGACGAGATGCGGGCGAAGGGCCTGACCGACTATGTGGCGTGGCCGCTGTACCATACGCTCGGCAAGCGGCATCTCGTGACCTTTGCAACCGACCGGCCGGGAGGTTTCGACGACGCGCATATCGCCGGCCTGTTGAAACTGTTGCCGGCTCTGGCGCTGGTCAGCGAAATCCGCGTCAAGAACCGGCTGGCGCGAACGCTGCTCGAAACCTATGTCGGATCGCACGCCGGCGAACTCATTCTGGCCGGCGCCACCAGGCGCGGAAGCGGGACGACGGTACGCGCCGCCATCATGATCTGCGACCTGCGTGATTTCACCCGGATCTCCGACAACTGGCCGCGCGATGACGTCATCGATCTCTTGAACGGCTATTTCGACGCGATGTCGGAGCCGATTGCGCGACATGGCGGGGAAATACTGAAATTCATCGGCGACGGCCTGCTCGCCATTTTTCCGCTCAGCCAGCCAAAGGCCTGCGCAAACCTGCTGCATGCCGTGGCCGAAGCCCGTCAGGCCATGGTTGCCCTGAACGAAAAGAACGGCGAAACCGGTCGTGCGCCGCTGAATTACGGCATCGGCGTCCATGTCGGAGACGTCATGTACGGCAATATCGGGTCGCGCACCCGGCTCGACTTCACCGTCATCGGTCCGGCGGTCAACATGGCCTCGCGTCTCGAAACCCTCACCAAACAATTGGGCAGAACGGTGCTGCTGTCCCGCGCGTTCGCCGACTTCGTCGAAAGCGATTTCGATCTCGAACGCGTCGGCGAATATCCGGTGCGCGGCTTCAACGACCCAATCGAGCTGTTTGCGTATCACGGCTGAAACATTGGATTGGGGAACGACGGCTCCCCCCTTTGCGGAGCTGCCGACCAAGCCGGGGCCAGATCATTTTCCAGATGAAAAGCGGATCAGTTTCCTTCGATCCGGCATTGCCGTGTGCAAGACCCAGTGCCGATATGCAAATCACCACCGGCGTTCATTCAATTTCAGCGCGCGTTAGCGGCGACCGCCAAAGACAAACGGAGTAGCGCCAGGCAGCGCCAGCGAATTGATGTCGCTGTCGAGGTGTCCCGACTGTTGGGAGTAGCCGAACCCGAGTGACAGGCTGACATTCGACGCCGGCTGGAATTCGACGCCCGCATGCGCGCTATAGCCGGGCAGCGTGGTGGACGTGGAGTCGAAGGGGGCAAAAGGGCCACCGATGCCGGAATTGTATTTCAAGGTGTCGAAACCGGCATAGACCGTGAGGGGCGACCCGGCCACGTTTTGGAAGTTGTAGCCGAACTGCACGCCTTCGTAATAAAGCGAGCGGCCGAACGTTCCGTACTGGCTGATGCCGTTCATGCTCAAGCCGGTGCCGCCGCCTTCGCCGCCGACGAACCAGCCGTTCGGAAAATTGTAGCGCATATAGGAAAAGCGGCCGCCTCGGGCGCCGCCGCCGTCAAAGCTCGGAAAATTGCCGTAAGTGTTCGCGCCCGGGTCGACACCCGGGTCGCCGCCGAAGCCGATCGGCCAGCCTGGGAGCCAATATGTCACCGGGGCGGCCTGAGCGTGAGCGGTTCGCCCGCCCAGACAGAGCGCCACAAGTACGAATGCGAGACCTGATCTGCCTGAGAAAATGGACATCCGCGCCACCACCAAGTGTCCTGAAACTATACGCTCCAGACATCAAAAACGCCAGTGCGGCGCCGCTGGCCGTCGTATCGCCAAAGACGGCAGGATAGCCCGTTTTTCGTGAGGGCTCCATTCGCGTAGTAGTGCGAAACTCTGCTGGATTCCAATTTCGGAACTAGCAGCGCTCATTCGATAACCTCGTCGGCGCGGATCATGATCGTTGGCGGCACCGTGAAGTTCGAGGCCTTGGCCGTCTTGAGATTGACGACAAGCTCAAACTTTGTCGGCTGCTCGACCGGGATGTCGGCCGGCTTCGCGCCTTTGAGAATGAGGTCGACAATCTCCGCGCCGCGCCGCCATTGCGCGCCATGGTCGGTGCCGTAGGACATAAGACCGCCCGCCTCGGCGAATTCGCGATAACCGTAGACAGCAGGCAAACGCAGGCGGGAGGCGACCGCGGTAATCTCGCTTCGCTGACTTAGCGTGAGGGGGTCCTCGAAGATCACAAGGCCGCCGGCTCCCGCGACCATGCTGGCCTCGAGCTGTGGTGTGATCTCCTCGGGCGAGCGCACCTCGAAGGCCCGGAGCTCGACCTTCGCTAGATGCGCCGCGGACTCGAGTTCCCTGTAAGCGAGGGCCGCGTAGGGCGTGCCCGGATTTAGGACCGCGGCAAACAGCGAGGCGGCAGGGACGATCTCGCGCAACAGCTGAAGCCGGCCGCCCTGCAGGCCAGCGGCCAGGTCCGACAATCCGGTGACGTTGCCGCCGGGCCGCGCGAGGCTTGCGACGACCCCCGCCCCGACGGGATCGCCGACCGCCATGAATACAACCGGGATGCCGTCTCCGGCTGCCTTGCCCGCCTTGGCCGCGACCGTTCCAAATCCGGTGACAAGCACATCGGGCTTCATCCGAACGAGGTCGGATGCAAGATCTGACAAGAGTTCCGGCCGGCCTTCCGCGGAGCGATAGACAAAGTGCAGGTTCTGTCCGTCGACATAACCAAGCTGATCGAGACGGCGCAAAAAATTTGGCACGAAGTTGCGATCCTCGCCGGGAAGCAAGGCGAGGTAAGCGATGGTGAATGATTTCCCTTTTTGAGCGCCAGCCCTGTGCGCGATGCCGAGGAGTGCGGCACCGGCCAGTATTTTCATCAACGACCGCCGGTCCGTCATGCGAGCCCTATCGCCCCCAAGTCCATCCAGCTTAAGCGCGCAGGGCGCATCAGCGTAGCGCAATCCGCCATTCATCGACGATAATAGGTGGTTATGCCTTTTGCTGCCACACCTGAAAGGCCTCGGTTCCTCCTGCAGGGTACGCCCGTAACGGGCGGCGGTCACATCTGCCCGAGCATCTCACGCTTCCGCCTCACAATCCGTTGTCTTGACGCCAAGCAAGACGTGCCCGATGTTTTTAAATGATATTCATCATTTAAAAGAGGGTTGGTATGAAGCGTCGCGATGTGATGAAACTGGCGTCTCTGGTCATGCTTCCCATGATGCTGCGCGCAGCAACGGCAAGTTCGGATCTCAAGACGCCTGCGTTGAGGTACAAGGTATTTACTGCCACTCGTCCCGGCCTGAACCGTGATCTGCCGCCCGGTAAGGAGTCCCTGATGTGGGTCGCCAATTCGGCGACGCTGATCTACGGAGAACGGGATGCGGTTCTCGTCGACAGTTTCCTTACGGTGGACCAGTCCAGGGGTTTGGCCGACGCGATCGTTGCGAGCGGAAAGACGTTGAAGGCGATTTATGTCACGCATGCGCATGGCGATCACTTTTTTGGGATAAAGGTCTTGCAGGACCGGTTCCCGGACGTGAAAGCACTGGCGACGCCTGAGGTCGTCGCCAGGATGAAGCTTCAGATCACGCCGGCGCAATTGAATGGCCGATGGCGCAAGCTGTTCCCAAATCAAATTTCAGACGTGATTTCCATCGCGGATCCGCTGGACGGCGATGAGATTGATTTGGAAGGAAGCAAACTGGTCGTTGCAAGAGTTGGGCATACGGACACCGACGATACGACGTGTCTTCACGTTCCATCCATCGGATTGGTCGTCGCCGGCGATGCCGTCTATAACGGCATTCATCCATTCCTTAACGAATCGAACCGACAAACCCGGCTGCAATGGATTGCCGCGCTCGACAAAATCGACGCTCTGAAACCGTCAGCGGTTGTTGCGGGACACAAGATTCCCAGCAACGACGACAGTCCGCAAACTGTGGAACAAACGCGCCAGTACATCCGCGACTTCATTCGGTTGAATGACGCGACGAGGACTGTCCGGGAGCTCTATGACAAGATGCTGGAGCTTTATCCCGATCGTGCCAATCCTGGTTCGCTGTGGGGTTCTGCCACTGCTGCCAAGGCGGAGTCGTAATGCGTTGGCGGAAACCGCCGACACGCCTGCTTTCTCCGGCCTAAGCCGCCACGGGCTCGCTCAGCCCTGCCGCTCGCCCGTGACGCGCCAGATCACGTCGCCGACATCGTCCGCGACCAGGAGGGAGCCGTCGGGACCGAGCGTTACCCCGACCGGTCGTCCATAGGACTCCCGCTCGTCCGGTGCGAGAAATCCCGACAGAATATCTCGCGGCGGACCTGCCGGGCGTCCGTTCACGAACGGCACGAATACGACCTTGTAGCCGCTCAGCGTGCTGCGGTTCCAGGAGCCGTGCTGCCCGATCGCCATGCCGTCGGGAAAGCCCGGAAGCGTGCCGGCCGGCATCCAGCACAGGCCGAGCGAGGCGGTGTGCCCGCCGAGCGCGTAGTCCGGCGTGATCGCCTTGGCGACCGCGGCCGGATCCTGCGGCACGCGATCGTCCACCGTCTGGCCCCAGTAGCAATAGGGCCAGCCGTAGAAGCCGCCTGATCGGACCGACGTCAGATAGTCCGGCGGTGTCTCGTCGCCGAGGCCGTCGCGCTCGTTGACCACCGTCCAGAGCACGCCGGTTTGAGGCTCCCATGCCAGTCCCACCGGGTTGCGCAGGCCGCCGGCAAAGATGCGGCTGCTGCCATCGGCGAGATCGAGCTCGTAGATCGCGGCCCGGCCTTCCTCGACCGCCATGCCGCTCTCGGCGATGTTGCTGAGCGAGCCGACCCCGGCATAGAGCTTCTTGCCGTCGGGGCTCGGCAGCAGGCTCCTCGTCCAGTGCCCGGAAGGCTTGAAGGTGGTGAGTTTCTTCCCCGGCGCGGTGATGCGGTCGGCGCCCGCCGCATACGGGAAGGCCACCACGCCGTCGGTGTTGCCGACATAGAAGGTGTCGCCCACGAGCGCCATGCCGAACGGCTGGCTCAATCCCTCCATGAAAATCCCGCGCTGCTCGGCAACGCCGTCACCGTCAGGGTCGCGCAACAGGGTGATGCGGTTCGCGCTTTCGCCGAGCGCGGAGGCGCGTCGCATCGTCGCCTGCATCGCGTAGCTGAACACGCTTCGGATCGGTCCGGCGACCTGATTGGACTCGGCAATGAGGACGTCGCCATTGGGCAGCACGTTGATCCAGCGCGGATGTTTCAGGCCAGTCGCAAACGCATTGACCTTGAGCCCCGGCGCCGCCACCGGCTTCTGCCCGTCGCTCCACCCCCTCGCCGTCGGCATCTTGAGCGTCGGGATCGCGCCCTGCGGTTTCGCCGCCGGCACCACCGGCGCGCTGCCCCAGGCCGGCTCGGGCGCTGCGCCCTGCAGCCGGCGCCACAGCAGCGCGGCAGCGCCGATGATCGCGACTATTCGCGCAAAAATTCCGGAAAAGCTCATGTCATTCCTCTCTTGATCGCGCGCACACTATCCGACACCAACGCGCGTTGAAAACCTTATCGTGGAGTACGTGCCCGCCGGCAGATGGGCGAACGTGGCCCGACGGGCAAATCACAAAAAGCTGTCCAGCCCTGTTTCAAAAGATATTTCGCTTAACCCGTCGGACTCGCCCGATTCCCGCCCGAGCGAGCAGCGTTTCGCGATCGTCACGAACCTAGGGCGCGATGCGATGGACGCGGCGGCGTCGGCGCGCCATGGTGATGGCGGGGCGACTCCTCTTGGAGCCCGTGGGCGATCGACCGGCGCACAGACGAATGGCGCTGATTCCGCCTTTAGCGAAGGCGGCAAGCCGGGCGACGACAACCGTAGCTGTTTGAAAACTGAATCAGGAAATCCGGCGAGCAGCGAGCAGCGAGCGAGCGGCCGCTCAGTTCCGCGCCATCGCCTGCAGGCCCTTGAAGGTCAGGCGCTTGGGGTCCTTGACGCCGGCAAGATAGAGCCTGCGGATGAAGGCAACGACCGCCTCGCGGTCGCAATCGGTCAACGCGACCACGGCGTCGACGGCAATTCGCTGGGCGTCCATGGGCTTCCTCGTGCTGTCGGCAGCCTCAAGCCTCACAACCTCAAGCCCTGCAGCGTAGGCGGCGCCGGTTAATCCGGCGTTAACCTTCCGACTACCTTCGCCGATTCGAAGGGAGCCACGAATACGCGAAACAACGCATAGGGCCATCGGACGCAGGCGCCGAACGGCCGCCACACCGGCCGTTCAAGCACCCGCAATGGCGCGGTCAATAACCGGCGACGTCGATCACGGCCTGCGCAAAAGCCTGCGGGGCTTCCTGCGGCAGATTGTGCCCGATACCGCCGCTGATGAGCCGGTGCGCATATTTGCCGGTGAATTGTTTGGCATAGGAAGCGGGCTCCGGATGTGGCGCACCATTGGCATCGCCTTCAAGGGTAATGGTTGGCACCGCGATGACAGGCGCAGCCGCAAGCCGCTTTTCCAGATCGGCATATTTCGTCTCGCCTTCGGCAAGACCCTGCCGCCAGCGATAATTATGGATCGTGATGCCGACATGATCGGGATTGTCGAGGGCAGCCGCGCTGCGATCGAAGGTGGCGTCATCGAAGCCCCATTTCGGCGAAGCGATCTGCCAGATCAGCTTGGCAAAATCGTGCCGGTATTTTTCGTAGCCGGCGCGGCCGCGTTTCGGTGGCGAAATAGAACTGGTACCACCACTGCAGCTCAGCTTTTGGCGGCAGCGGCATCTTGCCGGTTTCCTGGCTGCCGATCAAATAGCCGCTCACCGAGACAAGCGCTTTGCAGCGTTCCGGCCAGAGCGCCGCCATGATGTCGGCCGTGCGCGCTCCCCAATCGAAGCCCGCGACGATGGCTTTCTCGATCCTGAGCGCGTCCATCAAGGCGATGGCATCGACCGCGATCGCCGATGGCTGGCCATTGCGGAAGCTATCGCCGGAAAGAAAGCGCGTGGTGCCATAGCCGCGCAGATAGGGGACGATCACGTGGTAACCCGCCGACGCCAGCAGCGGCGCGACGTCGACAAAACTGTAAATGTCGTAGGGCCAGCCGTGAAGGATGACGGCGGGACCATCGGCGGGGCCGGCCTCGGCGTAACCGACATTCAGGAGGCCGGCATCAATCTGCTTCAGCGGGCGAACGATGTGCTGGTGCCCGGTTTGATCGCGGCCGCGGCAGCCGGTTTTCCGGTGCTGGATTGCGCGGCCGCGGATCCCGTGCTGATGAACTGGGCCGCGGCGATGGAGCCGGCCGCGATGCCAAAAAAGCGGCGGCGCTGATGATCAATTTGTTCGGACGTGGTGATCGGCTGCATTTGAAGCTCCCTGGTTTGATGACCGGATTGGAAATATGTTGCCCCCGCTGCGATTGCCTGCCCGATAACGATGGGCGGACAGAGTGGTTCAATCCAATCCGGCCGAAGTCATTTATATCGTATGCGATTTATTCACATGCGATTGTTATCGGCCAGACCGGCTCCGAATGTCAATCCTTCCGATTTAATCGGATGCGATATATATGGGTGCGAGACTTCACATCATCGTGTGATTGCCCGTCGCCAAGGCCTCCGGCTCGACGCGGAAGATTTTTCAAAGATGCAAAAGGGCGCCGTGACGCTTCGCGACAATCTCATCCGGACCGCGCACGACGAGCCCTGAACGAGGTCAGCGGCGCGGACGCGCCCTGCCCGTCACGAATACTGCATCACGCCGTCATCGACCTTGCCGTAGCGCAGCGTGACGATGTCGAGCGCGTAATTCTGGTAGAGCCGCCACGGCCGTTTCGAGCCTTGCTTCGGCAACTTCGCGATCGAACGTTGCACATAGCCGGACGAGAAATCCAGCGACGGCAGTTCCGAGATCGTGGGATCGAGATTATGCGGCACGCATTGCCTGTAGCCGTGCCGGTTCATGTAGTTGATCAGGCGGAAGACATACTCGCAGGTGAGGTCGCATTTCAGCGTCCACGACGCGTTGGTGTAGCCGAACGCGGAAGCCATGTTCGGTACGTCCGAATACATCATGCCCTTGTAGTTCAGCGTTTTCGCAAAATCGACCTGGCGGCCGTCGACGCTGACCTCGAGCCCGCCGAGCACCTGCAGGTTCAGGCCGGTGGCGGTGACGATGATGTCGGCCTCGAGTTCGCCGCCGTCCTTCAGCTTGATGCCGTTTGTTCGTGAAGGTGTCGATCTCGTTGGTGACGACGGAGGCGCGCTTGTCCTTGATCGACCTGAACAGGTCGCCATAGGGCACCAGGCACAGCCGCTGATCCCAGGGATTGTAACGCGGCGTAAAATGCGTGGCGATGTCGTAGTCCGGCCCGAGCGCCATTTTGACGCCGCCCAGGATCAGCTGCTTGACGCGCTCGGGCTTGCGCCTGGAGAGCTGGAAGAAATACATGCCGAACAGCACGTTGCGCCAGCGGATCAGATGATAGGCGAGTTTGGCGGACAGATTGCGCCGCAGTTTGTTGGCGAGCGCATCCTCCGCCGGCCGCGCCACCACATAGGTCGGCGAACGCTGCAGCATGGTGACATGGGCCGCGGTCTTGGCCATCTCCGGCACCAGCGTCACCGCGGTCGCGCCCGAGCCGATCACGACCACGCGCTTGCCGGCATAGTCGAGTTGTTCCGGCCATTTCTGCGGGTGCACGATGCGGCCGGCGAAATCCGCGGTGCCGGCGAACTCCGGCGTATAGCCTTCCTCGTATTTGTAATAGCCCGAGCACATGAACAGGAAATGGCAGGTGAAGCGCACGATCTCGCTACCGCCCTCGCCGACCCGGCGTTCAGCCTCGACCGTCCAGCGTGCATCCTGCGACGACCACGACGCGCGTTTGACGCGGTGGTTGAAGCGGATCTTCTTGTCGATGCCGTTGTCGGATGCGGTCTCGCGAACATAGTTCAGGATCCGCGGCCCGTCAGCGATCGCCTTCGCCTCGGTCCACGGCTTGAACGAATAGCCGAGCGTGAACATGTCCGAGTCGGAGCGGATGCCGGGATAGCGGAACAGATCCCAGGTCCCGCCGATGCAATCGCGGCCCTCGAGGATGGCGTAGCTCTTGCCGGGGCACTTTTCCTGCAAATGATAGCCCGCGCCAATGCCGGACAGGCCGGCGCCGACGATCAGGACGTCGAAATGTTCGGTTGCCATCGCGGTCTCCCCGGGACGGGCCTCTCGGGTGCCCTGTCACGACCAGTTAGGCAGCAAGCCGGCGAAAAGCAACAAATGAAAGGCCCCGGATCGCTCCGGGGCCTATGATATCTACCACCGTCATTCCGGGGCGCGAGTGAAACTCGCGAACCCGGAATCCAGAGGTCGTCGTACGAGATTCCGGGTTCGCGCTCGCGCGCGCCCCGGAATGACGATTTCAACAATCAATAGCGGTAATGATCCGACTTGAACGGGCCTTCCGGCTTGACGCCGATATAGTCGGCCTGGTCCTTGCGCAGCTCGGTCAGCTTGACGCCGATCTTGGCGAGATGCAGCCGCGCTACCTTCTCGTCCAGCGACTTCGGCAGCACGTAGACCTTCTTCTCGTATTGGCCGTTCTTGTTGTTGGCCCAGAGTTCGATCTGCGCCAGCGTCTGGTTGGTGAACGACGCCGACATCACGAAGGACGGATGGCCCATGGCGTTGCCGAGGTTCACGAGGCGGCCCTCCGACAACAGGATGATGCGGTGCTTGTCGGGGAATTCGATCTCGTCGACCTGCGGCTTGACGTTGGTCCATTTCAGGTTGCGTAACCCTGCGATCTGGATCTCGTTGTCGAAGTGGCCGATGTTGCAGACGATGGCGCGATCCTTCATCGCGCGCATGTGCTCGATGGTGATGATGTCCTTGTTGCCGGTGGCGGTGACGAAGATGTCGGCACGAGGTGCCGCATCTTCCATGGTCACGACTTCATAGCCTTCCATCGCCGCCTGCAGCGCGCAGATCGGATCGACTTCGGAGACCATGACGCGGCAACCGGCCTGGCGCAGCGACGCCGCCGAACCCTTGCCGACGTCGCCAAAACCCGCGACCATCGCCACCTTGCCCGACATCATCACGTCGGTGCCGCGGCGAATGCCGTCGACCAGCGATTCACGGCAGCCATAGAGGTTGTCGAATTTCGATTTGGTCACGCTGTCGTTGACGTTGATCGCCGGGAACAACAGCTTGCCTTCCTTTTCCATCTGATAGAGCCGATGCACGCCCGTCGTGGTCTCTTCGGAGACGCCCTTGATGTTTTTCGCGATCTCGGCGAACCAGCCCTTCGGCTTTTCCTTCAGCAGCTTCTTGATCAGCGCGAAGAAGACTTCCTCTTCTTCCGAGCCCGGCTTGTCGAGGAATTTCACGTCGCCCTGCTCGGCGCGCAGGCCGTGATGCACCAGCATGGTGGCATCGCCGCCGTCGTCGAGGATCATGTTGGGCGTGCCGCCGCCGTGCCAGTCGAACAGCTTTGCGGTGTAGTCCCAATATTCAGTCAGCGTTTCGCCCTTGACCGCGAACACCGGAATGCCGGCGGCGGCGATCGCCGCTGCCGCGTGATCCTGCGTCGAATAGATGTTGCAGGAGACCCAGCGGATGTCGGCGCCGAGGGCTGCGAGCGTCTCGATCAGGACCGCGGTCTGGATCGTCATGTGCAGCGAGCCCGCGATGCGCGCGCCCTTCAGGGGCTGCTTCGGGCCATATTCCTCGCGCGTCGCCATCAGGCCAGGCATCTCGGTCTCGGCCAGCGAGATTTCCTTGCGGCCGAACTCGGCGAGCGACATGTCCTTGACGATGTAGTCGGTGAAGGCGGGCTTCTTGGCGGCGGCGGTCATGTGGTTGATCCCTTAAAAAAGCATATTCCGAAAAGCGCTGGTGCTTTCCGGAATACGCAAGACAATTACGGAGAAAGTCAGACGGCGCGCTTCAGCGTCTCGGCGAGATCGGTCTTTTCCCACGAGAAGCCGCCCTCATTATCCGGCGTGCGGCCGAAATGTCCGTAGGACGAGGTTCGCGCATAGATCGGCCGGTTGAGGTCGAGATGCTTGCGGATGCCGCGTGGGGTGAGGTCCATCGCCTCGGCCACAACTTTCTCGAGCTTTTCCTCGGATACCTTTCCGGTACCGTGGGTATCGATATAGATCGACAGCGGCCGCGCCACGCCGATGGCGTAGGCAAGCTGCAGCGTGCAGCGGTCGGCGAGACCGGCGGCAACGACGTTCTTGGCGACATAGCGCGCGGCATAGGCGGCCGAACGGTCGACCTTGGTCGGGTCCTTGCCGGAGAACGCGCCACCGCCATGGGGAGCCGCGCCGCCATAGGTGTCGACGATGATCTTGCGGCCGGTAAGGCCTGCGTCGCCGTCGGGACCGCCGATGAAGAATTTGCCGGTGGGGTTGACGTGCCAGATGGTCTTGCCGTTGATCCAGTCCTTGGGCAGCGCCTCGCGCACATAGGGTTCGACGCGTTCGCGGACCTGCTCCGAGGTCATGTCTTCGATCAGATGCTGATGCGAGACCACGATCTCGCGCACGCCGACCGGCTTGCCGTTTTCATATTGCACCGTGACCTGGCTCTTGGAGTCCGGGCCCAGTACCTTCTCCATGCCGGAGTGACGGGCTTCCGAGATCAGCCGCAAAATCTTGTGGGCATAGAAGATCGGCGCCGGCATCATATCCGGCGTCTCGTTGGTGGCGTAACCGAACATAATGCCCTGGTCGCCTGCGCCTTCTTCCTTGTTGGTACCGGGCTGCAGCGCGTCGACGCCTTGCGCGATATCGGCGGATTGGGGATGCAGCAGGATCTCGATATCGCAGGTGTTCCAGTGAAAGCCTTCCTGCTCGTAGCCGATGTCCTTGATGGCCGCGCGCACCACGCTTTCGATCTGGTCGTTGGTGACGGATTTGGGACCGCGGGTTTCGCCGGCGATCACCACCTTGTTGGTGGTGGCAAGCGTTTCGCACGCCGCGCGGATCGCCCAGGGATCAATCCCCGCCTTCGGACCTTCGCGGAAAAACAGATCGACGATCTCGTCGGAAATGCGGTCGCAGACCTTGTCCGGATGGCCTTCGGAGACCGACTCTGAGGTGAACAGATAAGACGCGCGCATCAACAAAACCCCTTGTTTCCGCCCGACGTCGGCGGCTCTCTTTGTGAACTATCCCGGAATGTCAGTCGCGACGACGCGAAATGACGTAGGATTCGTCGTAAAACCAAAGCCCGTTATGCTTGCGCAGAACCTCTCTGGTGGCATCGAGGGTCCGGCTGCTTTCTGTCATTTCCGTCAACCGGTCGTCTTCGATCTGGGCGACATACACTGCCGCATTCCACGCTGCAAAGGCTGTCGAGGTTCCGATCGAGCCGGTGACCTCGTTGGGCAGCGCTTCCATATCATAACGGAAGATGGAACGGTTATCGGCATAGGCATTAAAGTTAAGGTCGCGCCCGGCCGATCCGAGCTCGTATTTCACCGCGCGCAATAGCTCATGACGGCTCACGGCGAAAGGATTTTCTCCGGGCCACACCGCCTGGATGATTTCGAGCCCCGGATCCTGCCCGTGGGAGTGAATTCCAATCAAACGGCCCCCGGCCCGCAACGCCCGCGCGAGCGGCGCAATAATGCGCTTGGCACGGAAATTCACAGAGGATTTGGCCCGGTAGGGCTGGGAAGCGATCACAAGATCGAAATTGGCCTCGGAACGGCCCGCCCGCGGGATGATCGAATCAAGCAGGAACCGGTGATCCTCCCGGTACAGCACCAGCGCCACCGGGCGTTCATAGATCGGCATGCCCGAGCGCGGGCTGACATTGGCCCGCCAGTTCTGCTCAAGAAATGGGCCGAGTTCCGCGATCTGGGTCTCGAAATCGCCGGAAGACGCTCCCCGGAGCCCGACTTCGTGCCAGATCATGCCCGCCGCGGCCGCAGGCGAAGCCGGGGTCAGCCAGGGCGCCTCGGCATAGTACATATTGGTCAGCACAAAGACGGTCGCCGGATGCTCGAACAGCCGGTCCGGCACCTTGTCGAGCGTGAGCCGGACGTCCTCCAGGCTGAGCTCCTTGCCGGCGATATAGAACGGCATATGGGGAAAGCGGCCATGCATCGTCCGCATGACGCGCGCCAGCACCGTGCCGTCGCCGACGCCGGCGTCGAACACCCGCAGCGCCGGCGGCCGGGGGTGAAGGCTGGAGAGTTCCAGCCCCACCCGTTCGGCGATCACCCGCTTTTCGCTGCAGGTGTGGACGAACAGCAGGTATTTCTGGCGGTTCTCGAAAAAGCGGAAATTGCCCCTGGGGTCGCGCTTTTCCGGCGGCACCTGGAGGCCGCGCGGCGGCGGCAGCCCGCCCGGCGTGGACGCCGCGATATAGGCCTGGATCAGGTCCAGCGTGTCGATGGTGATGCGCTTGCCCTCGCGCAAGCGATGCACCAGCTTGCCGTCGTTGACGGCGCGGCGGCCAAACGTCGTCTCCGCCATGTCGGCCTGGCGGCAGAATTCGGAGATCTGGCTCAGGATCTGGTCGTTTTTCATCGGGCCGGGTTTTGGGAAGCGCTGGTGGGCAGCGGCGGATCGCCTGCGTGTCCTACCATCATCTGCCCAACGGGGAAATGAACCCGTGCTCGTCCACACGCAACAAAACCGGGGATGCCCCTTTCCGTCATTGCGAGCCACCGGGTCGGCGCGAAGCGCCGCCCGACGATAAACTCCGCGAAGCAATCCATCGCGCGACGAAAAGAAAGTATGGATTGCTTCGTCGCTTACGCTCCTCGCAATGACGGCTCAACCTACCTACCGAGGTCTGTTTGATGCGCCGACCGATCCTGATGCTGACCTTGCTCGCCGCCGCGCTGTGGGCGGCGCCCGCTTTCGCCCAATCCAACGCCCAGCTCGGGCCGCTCTGCACCAGCGAAGGCACGCCGGCCGATGCGCAGATCGCGGCCTGCAACAAGATCATCGCGCTGAAGGTGTTTTCCGGCGAGAAGCTGGCGACGATCTATTTCTGGCGGGCGGTGGGCTGGAACAAGAAGGGCAATTACGCGCAGGTGATCGCGGACGCGACCGAAGCGATCCGCCTCAAGCCCGATGTCGCGCTCTACAATCTGCGCGGCTCCGCCTATTACGACAAGGGCGAATACGACATCGCGATCGCGGACTTCAACGACGCGCTGCGGATGGGATCGCCTGGCGGCATCGTCTATCACAACCGCGGCAATGCCTATCGCGCCAGGGGCGACTACGCAAAAGCGATCGCCGATTACGATGCCGCGATCAAATTCGATCCGAAGGAAGCCTATTCCTGGCAAAACCGCGGCGCGTCGAAACAGGCGCTCGGCGATCTCGACGGCGCGCTGGCCGATATCAACGAAGCGATCCGTCTCAATCCGGCATTGCCCTCGCCCTTGATCAACCGCGCGGTGATCTGGCGCGCCAAGGGCGACCTCGACCACGCCATCACTGATAGCACCGAGGCGATCCGGCTGGCGAAAGCGCGCGCGCCCGTCAACGTGATGACGCCGCCCGGCAGCGTGCTGATATCGGCCACCAGCGAGCGCGGCCTCGCCTATGAGGCCAAGGGCGACTACGACCACGCCAGGCAGGATTACGCCGCAACGCTCGAAGGCATCGCCTCCGACGCCGGAAGCAACGCCAACCAGGCCACCGCAAAAGTCCGTCTCTCGCTACTGCAGGAAGCGGCGCCGCCGCCGCGGACACCCATTTCGACGCCTGCGCCGGCCGGCGCATCAGGCCCGGCTTCACCGTAAGCGGCGACCGGCCGGCGTGTCGCGCTGGTGATCGGCAACGGCGCCTACACGCATGTCAGGGCGCTGCCCAATCCGCCCAACGACGCGCATTCGGTCGCCAAAAGCCTGCGCGACATCGGCTTTGCCGTCTCGGAAGGCATCGACCTCGACCGCAGCGCGATGCAGAAAACCATCCGCGATTTTCTGCTGGAGGCGGCGCGGTCGCAGGTCGCTGTGGTCTATTACGCCGGCCATGGCGTGCAGATCGACGGCCGCAACTATCTGGTGCCGGTCGACATTCAGTTTCAGGCGGGTAGCCGCATGACCGATGCCATGGTCGACATGGATACGATCATGGCCGGCCTCGACGATCAGCTCCGCACCAATATCTTGATCCTCGATGCCTGCCGCAACAATCCGATGGCGCCGCAAATTGCGTCCGCCGGCGCCAACCGCGGCATCGAAGCCGGATCGGGATTGGCAGCACCAACGACGCTGGGCGCCGGTTCGACGCTCGGTGCCGGCACGCTGATCGCGTTCGCGACCGCGCCCGGACAAGTCGCACTCGACGGTGAAGGCGCCAACAGTCCGTTCTCGGCGGCACTCTCGCGCCACATCGGCACGCCCGGGCTCGAGGTGCAGCAAATGCTGACACGGGTGCGCGCCGAAGTCGTCGCGACGACGAAGAGCAAACAGGTGCCGTGGTCGAACTCGTCGCTGCTGGGCGAGGTTTATCTGGCGGAGAAGTGAGGCGGCCCTACTCCTCCATGCGCTGCGCGGCGAAGGTGCCGTTCGGCTGATGAAAGATCAGTTCATCGACGGTCATCCCCTCGCCGCGAAATTCGACGACGAAGCCCTCCAGCTCGACGATGCGAAACCTTCTCCCCTGCTCGGGCGCGAGGCGATAGGCCGGCCGGTAGTCTGACTTCAGCACAAGGCAGCCTTCGCTATCCAGCGTGACGCGCTGGCTTATCGCGCCGAGCTTGAAGTGGCCGACCCATCGCGCGCGGAACGCGGTAAATTCAAAGACGTTGGCGGACATCCGCCTTGGTGCGCATTACGGACTCAGGTTGGACATCGCGCCTGGTCCGAAAAGTGCCATTCCGTGGGTCTCCCAGTGCACTGCGAAGTAGGCTACAGACCCCCTGAGCGCGATGTGCAAAAACGGCAAGGAACGTGGGAGATGAACTGAGATGAGCAAACATTTTGAGCAAACATTTTAAGGAGAATCTCCCATGGCTTGGCTCTTCCTGCTCGTTGCTGGCCTGTGCGAAATCGCCTGGGCGATCGGCCTCAAATACACGGAAGGATTCTCGCGCCTGTTACCCGTGATCGGCACAGTCGCAGCCATGGTGGCCAGTATTGGATTCCTCGGCGTGGCCCTTAAGTCGCTGCCGGTCGGTACGGCCTATGCGGTGTGGACGGGCATTGGCACTATCGGCACCACGATGCTCGGTATCTATCTTTTCAATGAACCCGCGACGCTGCTTAGGCTTGCCTGTATCGGCCTCATTCTCTCGGGCATCATCGGACTGAAAATCACCGCATAGTCCGTGCGGCGCAATGTGGATCTCGCGGAGGGTCGGCGCTCAAAAATAGCTCTCCAACGTGCCGCGCCGCCGGATGTCGAGCGTGGCGCAGTGGAAGGCGCCGCCAAATGCGGCGTAATGCAGGAACTCGCATGGAATCGGTTCGAATCCCCATTTCTCCATCGCGCGCATTGTTACTGTGTGATGGGGATCAACGATGACGCGCTTCTCGTCCACTGTCAGCACGTTCATGTTGAGCCATTTCCCGCATAGCGAGGTGATCTTGAGCATACGATCAGTGATCGGGTCGGGCTCCGGGGCCACAAGGATGTCCCATTTTTTCAAGATGGCCGGGAGACGGTCGGCGTCTATGTATTCGGGATTGATCAGAATCTTGCCGGGCCCAAGCGGCAATATGGTGGTATCGATGTGCATCGGATTAGGACAACGGCTCTCGATCTCATGAATGCGATAACCGTCCCCAAGATGGCGACGTAGCCATTCAATACCGGACGCATTGGTTACGTTGCTGCGGATCACGAACAGGTCGCGCCCGCAGCGAAAGAAATCGGCGGCGTCGAAGACCGGTTCGAATTCAGTCAGGATATACGAGATCGGCTCGCCTTTTTCGGGGACGCGAAACTTTGCATCGAACAGCTCGTTCGTCAGTTGCGGCCTGGGCGCGGCAGTCCAGCGCGCGCCGCGTCGGAAATAATCCTTCAGGATCGGACGATAGGAGTGCGTCTCGAAGTAGCGACACGGCCAAACCATCGGCGTTTCGATGATCTCGTCGCCGATCACGAGCATGCTGTCGCGCGGGCAGCTATTGCAGAACCCGTGCGAAGACCATTCCGGCGTGCTGAAGCGTTTCTTGTGATCAACCGGTTCCGGCCGCGTCACCACGATGCCCAGCGACTGTAACAGCGCAACAAAGCCATCAAGCTCGCGCTGCGCCGGTTCGATCATGATCTTTGGATAACGGAAGCCTGAGAGCAGCGACTGGGCCCGCGCAGCCATGCCCGGAACGTTGCAGGTGACGACCGGATGGTCGGACGGGATGACCGCGCCCTCGAGCCTTCCGACGATTACTTCCTCCAGCGGATCCCACTCATTGTGCGAGTTCACTGGAGAAACCCGGCCCGCTGGGGCCGCGTCCGGGCCGATCGTACGCGTGACCATGTCCATCGCATGAGGCCTCTGAGGGCTACAACGGTCGCGCATCCGGGAGGTTCCAACGGGAGGCGGACGCGGTCGGCGGGCGATGAGTTGGCGTAATCTAGGACCGGGGACGGCTCGTATGTTTAGATTCGAAAGACTGGAGCGGCCTGCCGACTCAACTGAGACGTCGAACCAGGCATTAGCGTGAAAGTGTCCAAGCCCGCTTTGGGTCAACGCTTCACTTTGACCCTGCGCCGCTTACTTCCGGTCTACGTCGATAAACCAAACCTACTGACGGTTGTCATGTCTCAAAGGTGCTAACAACGGAACTCATTCGACCACCTCGTCGGCGCGGGCGAGGACTGTCGGAGGCAGCTCGATCCCTTTTGCGATGCGGAGGTTGATCCTAAGATCGAACTTGGTAGGGCGCTCGAAGGGCAAGTCGCCTGGCTTTGCGCCTTTCAGAACGCGATCAAGCTGTGAGATCAAATGGCGCGTGGCGTCCGAGAAATCGGGCCCGAACGACATAAAGGCGCCATTGGCGACCCAGTCGGGTGAAGGAAAAATCGCGATGCCGGTTACGTTGCGACCGGGACGCGTGAGGCTAGTAGCGCAGCTTCTGCCTCTCCCTCCCGCGTTAGCTTCGTCTACTCCGCGGCAAGCTCCAGCCAGCCCTCCTTGAAAGGGCTCACGGTCGTCCGAGCCATTTGCGCATCCTTGGCCGCAATACCGGCGCGGCCAGCGCTACATTGAAGAGCTGACTGAGCCGCAGGGCTTAAGGGTATTGATCGAGTGCCCGTGCAAGCACCCTTCATGTTTCTGGGCGAAGGCAAGCAAGCCCATGATCATCAAAGCCGCCAGAACAAGTCCGTCTACGAGGTTCTTCATCATGGCTACCACTCCACGGGGTTAGCTCACTACGTAGCAGGCGACCGCGCCGCCAAACATGATGAACACCGTGGGCGCAGCCGTCAACGCGCTGCAAGACCGATTTGAGCCCGGGTCGACCATGTCGGTTCCTGGGGGCAAAGCTGACTTGGCGCTTGCGAGCCCGGACTTCTGAGTTTGACCCGACTCGGACATCGGGATGGATCATCGCGGGCGCGCGGCTTGGCGATCCCCGAATCCTAACAGAGCGGGCAGCAACTCGCGGCCCGATCCACCACGCACATCCAAAGTAGGAGAAGACACGCTGCCGGGATCGAGCTTTCGCCACGGCAAAATAAGCTAGACAATTCGACCCGATCCTGCTTCACTACAACCATTGATAGAATATGTTTTTGTTTCAGGTAAACATGAGTAGTCAGCGGATGTTTATCGGAGCTGGCGTTCCGCTGCTCGTGACGCAAAATTCTTCGAGTTCGCTACGTTCGGCGAATACTTGCCTAGGCTGGAGGGGCTATGACCACCAAACACCTTCGCATTGCGGCCATCATCGCGGTTCTGTTACAGTTCGGCGCCGGAGCATTGGCGAGCGCCGCCGAGATCGGCACGAAGTTTCCCGACGACTTCCCGGTGATCCGCAACTTCTATCTCGGCCAGCCGGTGATTGGCTTTGGCTCCCATACCGGCCGCATCGAGCACGTCCCAGTGATCTTCCTCCACGGCAACAACGACACCCCGTTCGCGACCGCCTGCAACCCCTTTGGCCGCATCCACGCCTTCGCGCAATTCTTCCTCGATCACGGCTACCGCCCGAGCGAGCTCTGGGGGCTGGGTTATCAAGGCGATCAGTGCGATCTGGCGCAGGACAATACCCATCGCTCAGGCATCTCGCACACTACTGCCGCGGCTGTGCCGATCCTGCGCGAATTCGTGCAGGCGGTCCTCGACTTCACTGGCGCCAAGCGCGTCGACATCGTCGCCCACAGTCTCGGCGTCACCGTGGCCCGGGAATGGATGCTGCAGGACAATGCCTATCGCAAGGTGCGGGCGCTCGTCGCCATCGACGGACCCAATCATGGCATCATTGACTGCTCGCCCAGCCCGGTCAACTTCTACCAGCTGGCGAGCGGCGGCGGCTTCACGCCGAACAGCGCGGTATGCGACGAGTACGGTTCCGACCACACCCAGTTGCTCACAGTACTGAACGCCGCGGGCGAGACGCCGGGTCCCACTCGTTACCTGGTAATCCGCAACAAGCCAGGAACACCGGACTTCGTCTACAACAGCCTGCAGGACGGCGCCCTCCCCGGCGTTCCCGCCGAGGATCGCGACGGCAAACCGCATGATTTCACCGCCAGCGCCGGCCTCGCCGGCGCCGGGACGATCGACCTTGTCGGCCAGGGTCTATTCGACACGGTCCTCTTCACCGCCCATCTCGGGATCCTGAACTCTCCCGACGCGCGCAACGCCGCACTGCAGTTCTTGACCTCGTTACCAGGACGGGCCGATCGGGAGGCCGCAAATTAGAGCAAGACCTAGAGCAAACATCCGGCAGAGCGGCCTTTGTAGTACCCGCGCCTCATCCCATGGCGCGCGCATCCAGACGTCACGCTCCTCCTCGCCCGTCAGGATCACCGGCATGGCTTTGGGTGGGTCGGTTCGACGATGGCATTCGGTGCAGTTGTCAGGAAACCATAGACCAGATGCGGGGCAGGAATGGGTTTCGACTCGGTGCCTCTGTCTCCCTTGAATTCGGTCATGCCAGCGAACGCGAACGGCGGACTCTCCTCATTCAGGGCGAACCACACGACGTCCTTCTTTTTGGTGTCGGGGTTCGTCTCGGGCTCGTATTCCGCGAAGCTGTTCGTCGCCGGGACCAGACAGCGGTTCTCTGGCTTGAGCCAAGCCCGCTAGTGCGGCGACGACGTGTTGCTGATGTTGGTGAACCGGGTATCCGACAGCACGCGCTAACCTTTCCGGACAGCGTCTTGGCTCGGGTTGACAAGGTCATCGAATGAAGGCGAATGACTTCCGCTCCTGGCACGTTTGAGACATGCCGGCTGACGCCGGCAATGTCTGCTTTCTGCGGGCTATTTCGGAAGGCCCGTTTCAGGCTCGTCAGGACCGGTTTTGACCCTGGCTGTGTCAAAGCGGAAGTTACCAAGGGCCCAAGCCGACTGGCATTGCAGCGGGGATCCAGTGAATAAACTATTTGACGTCGTTACCCGGCGCACTACCCTGAAGTTCAGCGAAGCTTTTTTGTCAGGGACAGCGCCGGCGGCTGCGAGATGGTGATCGACCCCAAGCAGGACATGTTCTTCGTGCTGCTTGAGCAGACGCCTTCGGAACGCCAGCGTGTCCAGCGGACCCTCGAGCAGATCGCCCATGAATCGTTGGAGAACTGACGTTTTGGCGGGGCGTCGCCTTGTTGCGGCGGCGCTTGCGATTTTTTTTATCGGCGGCTGGCCGCACGAGGCGCGAGCCGAATCCCAGGTGCCGCCGTCCCGAGCGGCGCTCGCGCCAACTTTCTCACGCGCGGCCCTTGATCGTATTGGCGATTACATTCGCAACGAAGTCGCGACAGGCGAGATTCCCGGCGCGATCTTGCTGATCCAGCAGCACGGCAAGCCGGTCTATTTCGAATGTTTCGGCGTGCGGGCCCCCGAGACCGGGCAGCCGATGACGCCGGACACGATTTTCCAGATCTATTCGATGTCGAAGGCCGTCACCTCGGTCGCCGCGATGATGCTGGTCGACGACGGCAAGCTGGCCCTCGATGAACCCGTATCGAAATACATTCATGCCTTTGCGGATGCAAAAGTCGGCGTCGATCTTTCCGATGAAGCAGGACAATATCCGCTCAAGCTCGAGCCGTTGAAGCGCCCAATCACGATCAGGGATCTGCTCCGGCACACGTCGGGTATCACTTACGGCTTCTTCGGCGAAACCGCGGTGCAGAAACTCTATGCCAATCCCCAGCTGTACGCCGGCGATTTCGATAACGCCGAATTCGCCGACCGGATCGCGACACTGCCGCTCGCCGATCAGCCCGCAACGCGTTGGAATTACAGCCATTCAACCGACGTGCTCGGCCGTGTCGTCGAGGTGGCCTCGGGGCAGACGCTGTTTCAATTCGAAAAGCAAAGATTGTTCGATCCTCTCGGCATGTCCGAGACCGCATACTATGTCGCAGATCAAGCGAAGTGGCCGCGCATTGCCCAGCCATTTCCCGTCGATCGATTTCGGGTGGCGGGAATCAAGGACCCGACATTGCCGCGGCGCTGGGAATCCGGCGGAGCGGGGCTAGTCTCGACGATCGGGGACTACGCCCGCTTCCTGCAAATGCTGCTGAACGGAGGCAAGCTGGACGGCAAGCGGTACCTCAAGTCCGAGACGGTCGCACTGATGACGTCGGATCAGATCGGGCCGGAGACAGGGATCATTCATGATCCCTTCTATTTTCCGGGCCCGACCAGCGGCTTCGGTCTTGGCTTTGCCGTGCGCACCTCACCGCCGCCGAACACGACATGGCCGTTGGGTGAATACCGCTGGGACGGCGCGGGCGGCAGCTTCTATTTTGTCGATCCCCAGGACGACATGCTCGTTATCTGCATGGTGCAGGCCCCGACGCAGGGCGGTCGTATCCAACTGGCGCTGAAGACGATCATGTTTGAGGCGCTGGGCAAGGGCCTGCGCAAGGATTGACAATCGCTGGATCCCCGTTTCGCCCTTCGTTCGAACCCCTTGGAAGTACGATGCCGCCACGAACACACTCGTCACGCCCGGACTTGATCCGGGCATCCATCAATCTTCAAAGAAGATGGATTGCCGGGCATGGGCGAGCGGAAGCGACGCCGTCCTTCGGACGGCAACGACGGAGAAGCGCCTACTTCCCCCACACCTCGTTGGCGACGTCGACCGCGAGCTTCAGTTTGGCCCACTGCTCTTCCTCGGAGAGGATGTTGCCCTCCTCGGTCGAGGCAAAGCCGCATTGCGGCGACAACGCGAGCTGATTGAGCGGCGCGAATTTCGCTGCCTCCTCCAGCCGCCGCTTGATGTCGTCCTCCTTCTCGAGTTCGCCGAACTTCGAGGTGATGACGCCGACCACGACGATCTTGTTGCCCTTCGGCAGATAGCGCAACGGCTCGAAGCCGCCGGCACGGTCGGAATCATATTCGAGGAAATAGCCGTCGTAATTGGTGCCGCTCAGCATGGTCTCCGCCACCGGCTCGTAGCCGCCGGAAGAAATCCAGGTAGAACGGAAATTGCCGCGGCAAACATGGGTCGTGATCACCATGTCGGCCGGCCGCTCGGCGATCGCGTAGTTGATGATGCGGGCGTAGATTTCCTGCAGGCCATCGGGATTGTCGCCGCGCTCGCGGGCCTTTTGCAGTTCTTCCTGCGAGCACAGATAGGCCCACACGGTGTCGTCGAACTGCAGATAGCGGCAGCCGGCGTCGTAGAACGCCTTCACCGCCTTGCGGTAGGTCTTGCCGAGATCCTGGTAGAACGCATCGAGATCGGGATACACCTCCTTCGAGATCGCCTTGCGGCCGCCGCGGAAATGCAGCACTGCCGGCGACGGGATCGTCATCTTCGCCGTGACATGCGCCGTGTCGCACTGCTTCTTCAGAAAGCGGAAGTGATCCAGCATCGGATGATTGTGGGGAAAGTCGATCTTGCCGATCACGCGAATGGCGTCGTGCCGGGTCTCAACGCCCGCGAACTGAATCCCCGTGTCGGGATGGAAAAGCTCGCAGCCGGTGAGATGGCTGAGAAAATCGAAATGCCACCACGAGCGGCGGAACTCGCCGTCGGTCGCAAGCTTCAGGCCGATCGAGGCCTGCTTGTGTACGACCTTCTCGATCTCCAGATTCTCCGCCTTGCGCAGGTCCTCGGCCGTGATCTCGCCCTTCTCCAGTTTGGCGCGCGCTTCCTTGATGCGCGGCGGCCGCAACAGGCTGCCGACCTCGTCGGCGCGGAAAGGGGCTTTGGTTCGCTGCATGGTCGTCAACTCCCGAGATTATAGCGTTTTCAAGCGAAGTGGGTACCGGTTCGCATAGCAATCAAGTTTACGCAGATTGCGTAGACTTATCTGCGGTAGAAAACGCGTCAAACAAAAAGACATTCAATGTGCGGCGGCGCCCGAGACGCCAAGGAAGCGCTCGAGCACGGCGGGATCGGCCTTCAGGGCAGTGCTTGCCGCGTCGTGGACGATCGCGCCGCGCTCCAATATCACAACACGATCGGCCAGCCCCAGAATCTTTTGCGCATTCTGCTCGACAATGATCGAACAGATGCCGCCGGCGCGGGTGATGGTGCCGAGCGCCCTCAGCAGCTCCTCGACGATGATCGGCGCCAAACCCTCGGTCGGCTCATCCAGCAGCAGCACTTTTGGATTCAGCGTCAGCGCCCGGCCGATCGCCAGCATCTGCTGCTCGCCGCCGGAGAGCTGGTTGCCGAAATTATTGCGGCGCTCCCTCAGGCGCGGGAACATCTCGTAGATTTTGGCCACCGTCCACGGCCCGGGCTGCGCCACGGCCGTCATGTTTTCCTCCACCGTCAGCGAGCGGAAGATATTGCGCTCCTGCGGTACCCAGCCGATCCCGGCCCGCGCCCGCTGGTCCGGCCGCATTGGCGTCAGATCGAGCCCGCCGAGCCCGACGGTGCCGCCGAACCGGCGGGTGATGCCGACGATCGAATTGATCAGCGTGGTCTTACCGGTGCCGTTACGGCCGAGCAGCGCCAGCACCTGGCCTTCGGCGAGCGAAAGCGTCATGCCCGGCAGCACCACCGCCTCGCCATAACCGGCGCGCAGGCCTTCGATGGTGAGTAGGTCAGACATCGGCGGCCTCGCCGAGATAGACCGCCTTGACCTGCGGATCGCGCGCCACTTCGCCCGGCGGGCCCTCCACCAGCATGGCGCCGTTGACCAGCACCGAGATGCGGTCGGCGAACGAGAACACCAGATCCATGTCGTGCTCGATCAGCAGCACCGTGACATCCCGCGGCAGGGCCGCGACCGCGGCCAGAATATCGTGACGCTCGCTTTCGGGGACGCCGGCAGCGGGCTCGTCGAGCAGCAACACGCGCGGCTTGGTCGCAATCGCGACCGCGATTTCGAGCAGGCGCTGCTTGCCGTAGGGCAAAGTGGCGGTGAGGTCGTTCATCACGTCGAGCAGGTGAAAGCGGCCAAGCGTCTCCGCAATCTCGCCATTGACGTCGCTGCGCGTGCCCATCCGCCGCCACCAGTCGCCGCCGCGGCCGAGCCGTTCGGAGACCGCGAGCCCGATGGTCTCGAGCGGCGTCAGATCGGCATAGAGCTGGTTGATCTGGAAGGTGCGCGACAGCCCGCGCAGCACCCGCTTGTGAACCGGCAAATCGGTGATGTCGTTGCCTTCCAGCAGGATGCGTCCGGCATTGGGCTTGAGCATGCCGGTCAGGAGATTGATGACGGTGGTCTTGCCGGCGCCGTTCGGCCCGATCAGCGCATGGCGGGCGCCCTGCTCGACGCTGAGCGAAAGGTCGCGCGTGACCCGGAGGCCGCCGAACGATTTTTCCAGGCCTTTGGTTTCCAGTGCGACAGTCATGACGCATCACTTTCGGGAACGGCAACGACGGCCTTGCGGCCGGCGAATTGCCGGATGACGAGGTTCGGCAACCACAAGGCCCAGCGATGAATCCGCGCGCGGCCGACCAGCACGATCACGACAAGCACGAGGCCGATCCAGAATTGCCAGTATTGCGGCGTGATGGTCGAGAAGAACTCCTGCAGCATCTTGAACACGACGGCGCCGATCAGGCCGCCATAGAGATAGCCGGTGCCGCCGATCACCAGCACCAGCATCAGATCGGCGGAGCGTTCGAACGAAAACACGTCGAGCGAGGCCAGCGCCGTGGTCTGGGTGAACAGCGCGCCGGATATGCCGGCATAAAAGGCCGCCAGCGTATAGACCGCGATCAGGCGGCGGTTGACGGGCACGCCAATTGCCGCGGCGCGCAGCGGATTGTTGCGGATCGCGCGCAGCGAGAGGCCGAACGGCGAGTCGACGACGCGGCGCGCCAGCAGGAACAGCACGAACAACACGATCAGCGAATAGAAGAAGCCGGTCTTGCCGAACATGTCGAAGGCGAAGTACCCAAGGATCGGCTGCATCTCTATGCCCTGCAGCCCGTCGGTGCCGCCGGTGATGTCGGAATAGCGTTCCGCCAGCGCCTCCAGCAGCAGCGCGATCCCGAGCGTCACCATCAGCCGGGTCAGGTCGACGCCGCGGATCACCAGGAAACTGGTGAGAAAGCCAAGCACGGTGGCGACCAGGCCTGCCGCGACCAGCGCGATGACCGGCTCGTTGATGACGCCATGCAGCGCCATCAGCCCGGCCGAATAGGCGCCGACGCCGAAAAACGCGGCGTGGCCGAGCGAGACGATGCCGGCATAGCCGAGGATCAGGTCGAGCGAGAGCGCAAACAGCGCCAGCCGCACGATGTCGGTCATGATCAGATAGCGGGAGGGAAACAGGAACGCGCAGACAGCTGCGAGAATCCAGAACACAATCTCGGCCGGACGCCAACGGGCGCTGGCCATCGCATGGGATGAGAGGTCGGGAAGCGCGGTCATCGCAAGCTCAACGCGTAGCGGTGCGGCCGAACAGGCCGTTTGGGCGCCAGATCAGGATCACGATCATGATGGTGTAGATCACGAAGGGGCCCATCTTCGGCACGTAATATTTGCCGGCGACGTCGCCGATGCCGAGCAGCAGCGAGGCCAGAAACGGCCCGGTGATGCTGGAGGAGCCGCCGACCGTCACCACGATCAGGAAGTAGATCATGAATTTCAGCGGGAAATACGGATCGAGCCCGAGGACTTCCGCGCTCAGCGCGCCGCCGAGGCCGGCAAGGCCGCAGCCGAAGGCAAAGGTGAAGGCGAAGACCTGCGGCACATTGATGCCGAGCCCGCTGGCGGCGCGCGGATCGTCCACCGCGGCGCGCAGGCGGCTGCCAAACCGCGTGCGGGCCAGGATCAGCTGCAATGCCACCGTGAGCAGGCCGCAGATCACGATGATCATCAGCCGGTAGCGGCCGATGCCGACGCCGAAGAAGTCGAACTGGCCCTCCAGCGCCGCCGGCAATTTGATGAAGATCCGCGACGATCCCATGATGTAATCGACCGCCGCGACCGACATGAAGACGAGCCCGACCGAGAACAGCACCTGGTCGAGATGGCTTCGCGTGTAGAGATGCCGGTACAGCGCGCGTTCCAGCACCACGCCGATCAGCGCGCTGGAGACGAAGGCCAGCGGCAGGCCGGCGAAGAACGGCCAGCCGGAATTATTGACCAGCACGGCGCAGACATAGCCGCCGGTCATGGCGAAGGCGCCATGCGCGAGATTGACGAAGTTCATCAGCCCGAGCGTCACGGCGAGGCCGCAGGCCAGCACGAACAGCAGCATGCCGTAGGCGACACCGTCGAACAGGATCGTGAACAGCGTGGTCATTTAGGGAAAGTCCCAGAGCCTTTGGAAACCGTCATTCCGGGGCAGCGCGAAGCGCTGAACCCGGAATCTCGCGCGACAATTTCGAATTCGCGCCCGCGCGCGCCCCGGGATGACGACTTCGTCGTCACTTCTTCGTCTTGCCGGAATCCTTCACCGCCTCGAAGGTCTGGAACTCGACGTTGTAGAGTTCGCCATCGACCTTCTCGACCTTGCGGATGTAGATGTTCTGCACGATGTCGCGGGTTTCCGGATCGATCGAGATCGGGCCGCGCGGGCTTTCCCACTTCATGCCCTTCATCGCCGCGATCAGTTCGTCGCCGTCGGTCTTGCCGCCGGTCTTCCTCAGCGCCTCATAGATCAGGTGGATGCCGTCATAGCCGCTCACCGCCATGAAACCCGGGCGCGAATTGAAGGCCTTCTTGTAGGCGGCGACGAACTCCTTGTTCATCGCCGACGGATGCGCCGCGGAATACAGATGCGCGGTGACGGTGCCGAGCGCCGCATCGCCCATGCCGTTGAGCAGATCGTCGTCCATGACGTCGCCGGGGCCGATCACCTTGATGCCGGCCTTGTCGAGCCCGCGCTCGGCATATTGCTTCATGAAATTGCCGCCCTGGCCCGCCGGCACGAACACGAACACGGCGTCGGGTTTGGCATCCTTCATCCGCTGCAGGAACGGCGCGAAATCGGGATTGGCGAGGGGCACCTTGACCTCTTCGACGATCTCGCCGCCGCCGGCGGTGAAATTCTGCTTGAAGAAGGTCAGCGCGTCGTTACCCGGCGCGTAGTCGGACGTCAGCGTTGCGACCTTCTTGATGCCGTTCTTGGCGGCCCAGTCGCCGATGATGGTCGACGATTGCGCGAGCGTGAAGGAGGTGCGCACGATGTAAGGCGAGCGCGCTCGGTGATGATCGAGGTGCCCGCCGCCATCACGACTTCCGGGATCTTGCCCTGCGTCGCCAGCGGTGCGGCGGCAAGGGCTGCCGGCGTCACGCCGAAGCCCGCGATGAAATTGACCTTGTCGTTGACGATCAATTCTTGCGCGGCGGTCTTGGTCTTGTCCGGAAGCGCACCGTCATCCTTCAGGATGATTTCGATCTTCTTGCCGGCGACGGTGTCGCCGTGCTGCTGCATATAGAGCTTGATGGCGTTGTCGATCTGCTTGCCGGTCGATGCTTGGCCGCCGGTCATCGGCAGGATCAGGCCGATCTTGACGGAATCCTCGGCCTGGGCGGGCGCCACGGCAAGGACGGCCGCGATGGCGCTTGCGGCCAGCAATATTTGACTGCGGATAGACATGAAATTTTTCTCCCCCTGATCGGTCGTGTACCTTGAGCCGAGTCCCCGGCGTTGCCTCACCATAGCCCAGATTTTTCGGCCGTGTAGCGAGGCGACATGGCGTCTTCCGGCGGCTTGTTGTCAATCGGACGAAGGATGGGCTGCCGGCCCGAGGCCAGTCCGCAACGCTGTCCCGCTGATAGTGACAAAGAGCCGAACTTAGGTGCCATGATACCATCGTTGGTCGCGACCGACCACAGCTCGGCAGCCTTTGGGATGGCAGCGTTCGAATGGCGCGCCATCAGATCTGGGTGTCTCGTTATTTGTACGATTGTACAAATAAAATGGTCATGTCAACAAAGAAGCGGTTGGCTTGGCAAAACCGGGGCCGCCAGACGGCCCTAAATCCATCATCCTTAAAGGTCTAGATTGTAAGCTGTTGCCATGCTGATCCGTGCCCGCCATATCACCACACTCGCCGCGCTCTCGCTCGCGGGCTTTGCCTTGAGCGGATGCGGCACCATCAACGAGAAGCTCGCGGCCGGCGTCAGCGACGCCATTCCGGCATGGGCCGGCGGCATGCCGGCGGATGCCCCGCCCCGCCCCGGCACGGTGAAATACGACGAGTTCATGAAAGAGCGGGAAAGAAAGCGCCTGATGCCCGCCGCAGAGCGCGGCGAGGAAGCAAAGCCGGCACCGTCGTCGCAGGATGCCGTTCATTGAGAGGCGTTTTCGAGCGAAGAAAAACACGTCAAAGCCAAAAGTGAGTGCGCCTCACGCCCTCAATCCATGAACACCACCGTCTTGCGGCCGTTGAGGATCACGCGATCCTCGAGGTGGTGACGCATCGCGCGCGCCAGCACCCGGCGTTCGATGTCGCGCCCCTTGCGCGAGAGATCTTCCGGCGTATCGCGGTGGCTGATGCGCTCGACGTCCTGGTCGATGATCGGGCCCTCGTCGAGGTCGCGGGTGACGTAATGCGCGGTGGCGCCGATCAGCTTGACGCCGCGCTCATGCGCCTGATGGTAGGGACGCGCGCCCTTGAAGCCGGGCAGGAACGAGTGATGGATGTTGATGCAGCGCCCGGACAGATTTGACGTCATCTCGTCCGACAGGATCTGCATGTAGCGCGCCAGCACCACGAGATCGGTATTGCTGTCGTCGACCAGCTTCAGGACCGCCTGCTCCTGCTCGCGCTTGGTCTCCCTGGTCACCGGCATGTAGTGAAACGGAATCTCGCCGAAATCGAGATTGCCGTAGGTCTCGCGCGGATGATTGGAGACGATCGCGGTCGGGATCATCTCGAGCTCGCCGGTGCGCCAGCGGTAGAGGATATCGACCAGACAATGATCGGATTTGGAGACCAGCAGCATCACCCGGCGGCGGTTGGCGCGATCGCGCATCTGCCAGTCCATGCCGAAACGGTCGGCGATCACGGTAAAGCCGGTCTGCAATGCCGTCAATTCGACCGCAAGATCGGCGGCGGTGAACACCACCCGCATGAAGAATTTCTTGGTCTCGACGTCGTCGAACTGCTGGGCGTCCAGAATGTTCTGCCCGTTATGGGCGAGAAACGTCGACACCGCGGAGACGATGCCGGGGCGATCGGCACAGGACAGGGTCAGAACGAATTGATGATCGGGCATGGCGCGGACTTGATTACATCCAAGGCAGCAGGTGGAGCGGGTTTGCGGCCCTGCTCTATCACCGCCAACCTGCTTGCGCCAATCCCGAAACAGGAGTCAGGATGAACAAAGCACGCACGATCGACGTTGGAGTGAGATCATGGCTGACAGACTGAACGGCTACCGCATCCTGATCCTGGAAACGCGCGAGGAAGCGCAGTTTTCCCGCCTGCTCGCCGAACAGGGCGCCGATGTGCTGCAATGTCCGATGTTCACCATCCACGATGCGCCCGACCCTGCACCGATCGAGGCCTGGATCAGGCGGTCGATCGACAAGCCTTTCGACGATCTGGTGCTGATGACCGGCGAAGGCCTCCGCCGCCTGATGAAAGTCGTGCGGCGCATCGGCGTCGAGCCGGAGTTTATTGCCGCCCTCGGCACGGCGCGCAAATTCGCCCGCGGCCCGAAGCCCGGCCGGGCGCTGCGCGAGATCGGGCTGGAGCCGCAGATCACGACGGAGAAGCCGACGTCCGAAGGCGTCGCCGAGATGCTGTCGCGTCTCGACTTGAAAGGCCATCGTCTCGGCCTGCAGCTCTATCCGGATAAGGACCACAGCGTGCTGATCAATGCAATCACCGCGCAAGGCGCCGAGGTCGATACCGTGCTGCCGTACGTCTACGATGCACAGGCGGCCGACGCCAACATCGTCACCGCCATCGACGAGATGGCGGAGGGCTGCATCGATGCGATTGCGCTGACCAACCTGGGCCAGATCCGCCGTCTCGTGGAAGTCGCGCGAGCACGCGGATATGAAGCACGGTTGCGCGACGGGCTGGCGCGTACGCCAATTGCCTCGGTCGGACCTGCGGTGTCGGACGAACTCAAGTCCCACGGGCTGCGCACGGATATTTATCCGGCCAATGACGCCTACTTCATGAAACCGCTGATCTCGGCGATGGCGACGGCGCTGACGAAGGCTCCGCCGAGGCTGGCGGCGAGATAGCTACTCCGCCGCCTGTTTGGACTCACTCAGATACGCCCGATACGCCAGCTTGATCCCGTCCTCGAGCGAGGTGCTGGCGCGCCAGCCCAGTTTCGCGAGTCGGCTGACGTCCAGCAGTTTTCGCGGCGTGCCGTCGGGCTCTGAGGCGTCGAAGCTGATTTCGCCGCTATAGCCAATGGTCGCGGCCACCACGCGGGCGAATTCGGCGATCGTGATGTCTTCGCCGGTGCCAATATTGACCAGTTCGTCGCTGGAATACGTCTTCATCAGATGGACGCAGGCGTCGGCGAGATCGTCGACGTAGAGGAACTCGCGGCGCGGCGTGCCGGTGCCCCAGACCACCACGTTTTTGACCCCGGACATCTTCGCTTCGTGGAAGCGGCGGATCAGGGCGGCGACGACGTGACTGTATTCGGGATGATAATTGTCGCCGCGGCCATACAGATTGGTCGGCATCACGCTAATGAAGTCCGAACCATATTGGTGGCGATAGGCCTCGACCATCTTGATCCCGGCGATTTTCGCAATCGCATAGGGCTCGTTGGTCGGCTCCAGCGGCCCGGTCAGCATGGAATCTTCGCGTAACGGCTGCGGCGCCATCCTGGGATAGATGCAGGATGAGCCGAAGAACATCAGTTTCTCGGTTTTGTTGACGTGGGCGGCATGGATCACATTCGCCGCAATCGCCAGATTGTCGTAGAGGAATTCGGCGCGCAGCGTGTTGTTGGCGACGATGCCGCCGACCTTGGCCGCAGCTAGAAAAACCGCCTGCGGTCGTTTGGCGGAAAACCATTTGTTGACAGCGGCCAGATCACGCAAATCAACCTCGCTGCGCCTGACCGTCAACAGCTTGACGTCTTCCTGCGCCAGCCTGCGCACCAGTGCGGCGCCGACCATGCCACCATGACCGGCAACGTAGACTGTTTTACCGCTGAGCTCAAACGGGGTTCTTGCCATTGACGATCTCCCGTTTCGCGATCGCAAGATCGCTCGCCACCATTTCCCTGACGAGTTGCGCGAAGCTCGTCTTCGGCGTCCAACCGAGTTTTTCACGCGCCTTGCTGGCGTCGCCGATCAGGAGATCGACTTCGGTGGGACGAAAGTAAACCGGATCGATGCGAACAACTGTCTTGCCTGACTTCCGGTCAACGCCGGTCTCCTCGACGCCTTTTCCGCGCCATTCAATGCTGCGGCCAACCTCGGCAAATGCAAGTTCGACAAATTCACGCACCGAGCGGGTTTCGCCAGTCGCCAGCACAAAATCATCAGGCTTATCCGCCTGCAATACCTTGTGCATGCCCTCGATGTAGTCTCGAGCATGGCCCCAGTCGCGCTTTGCTTCAAGATTGCCGAGATAGAGCGCCTCATCCAGACCGGTCTCGATACGGGCAATCCCGCGCGTGATCTTGCGTGTCACGAAAGTCTCGCCGCGAATTGGGCTCTCATGATTGAACAGAATGCCGTTCGAGGCATACATGCCGTAGGCCTCGCGGTAGTTCACGGTGATCCAATAACCGTAAAGCTTGGCGACGCCATAGGGCGAGCGCGGATAGAACGGCGTCGTCTCCTTCTGCGGAACCTCCTGGACCAGGCCATATAGTTCCGAGGTCGACGCCTGATAGAACCGCGTCTCCTTTTCCATGCCGAGAATGCGGATCGCCTCAAGCAACCGCAATACGCCGATCGCATCGGCATTGGCGGTATATTCAGGACTCTCGAAACTAACGCCGACATGGCTCTGAGCGGCGAGATTGTATATCTCGGTCGGCCTGATCTGCTGCACCAATCGGATCAGGTTGGTCGAGTCCGTCATGTCACCATAGTGAAGCATGAACGGTACATTGCGCGTATGGGGATCTTCGTAGAGATGGTCAATGCGCGCGGTGTTGAAAGACGACGACCGGCGCTTGATTCCGTGTACGGTGTAACCGAGGCCGAGCAGATATTCGGCGAGATAGGCGCCGTCCTGGCCGGTGACGCCGGTTATCAGCGCCACACGCTGTTTCGAATCCTGAGCCAACATGTCTTCTCCAACAACACGGGGGGCACGCGAGCCCGACGGGCCCTTTACCCCGCCCCCAATTCGCCCAGTCAAATCCAGCGCGCAAGGGGGAGCCGCCAGCGGCAGAGGCCATAGCATCCGACCCCGCCGAAGTCTAATGCCAAAACCATTTGGAATCAGACCTTTAACCGACCAGCTGGGGCACCAGCCCCAAACTGGTTGGTCGGCGATTTATTGTTGAGATGCCGAGCTTGGGGCCCAAGCGCCTGTTACTCGCCATAGTGCCGCAATCGCTCGAGGTCGATGATGGTCACGCCGCCATATTCGAGTCTGAGCAAGCCCTGCTTCTCCAGCCGCTTCAGGCACTGGTTGGCATTCTGCCGGGAGATGCCGGACAACGCCCCGATCTCTTCCTGCGTGATCTCCAGATGCCGCGTCAGGTCCGGATAGAGAATGGGGTTGAACAACGAGGCGATCGAGCGCGCCAGCCGCGCGGTCGCATCCAGCGTGCGGCCGTGTTCGAGCAGCGCGATGAACTGGCCAAGCCGCTCATTGAGCTGGCCGACCAGGAAACGGTTGAATCCCACGCTGTTCTCGAACAGCCAGACGAAGGTCTTGCGGTCCATCATTGCGAGCCGGGTATCGCGCAGCGCCACCACGTCATAGCGCCGCGGCTCGTTCTTTAGAACGGTGCCCTCGCCGAACCATGCACCCGTGGTCAGACCCGCAAAACTGGCGGCCTTGCCGCCCCGGGACACGATGCCCATTCGGGCCAGACCGGAGACGACGCCAGTCCAGTACTCGAAATCATCACCGCGCATGAAGATGAATTCATTGGCGCGGTAGGATTTCTCGACAATGCCGGCGCGCGCGACCTCGATCTCGCGTTCGTTCAGTTCGCGTGACCAGGACGCGATGCGCTTCAGATAATCCGGAGCAATCATGATGTTGTCGACAGCGTCCCCACCCCAACATATTGCACCGCAACAATAATCGATCAGGGAACCGAAAGCGCGGGGCGCCTCCAAATTTACTGACCAATTGTCCGGCGCAAGACATTTCACCGTATCGCTTTCCCCTATGGAGGACCACCTCGCGTCACTCCGCTTGTCACCCAACGGGAGACGGCGCGAAGAAAGGGCTGGGGTCGGCGGGTGCGGCGTTACCGCGCACGATTTCGATGCACGGGAAAGAGCCCGATGACCTAGACCTCGATAAGAGGCATCATTAGTCGGATGGCCTACCGATACCGGCCAAGGTAAGATTGGCGTTGTGATTGCAACGAAAAGATAAAGAGCGCGCCAAGCGCCGTATCTGGAGGGAATGAGTGGCTTACACTTTGGAAGTGCGCGGGGTGTCACTGCGCTTTGGTGGCGTCCGTGCGCTGACCGAAGTGAGCTTTGGCGTCAACGATGGCGAGCTGTTCTCGATCATCGGCCCGAACGGCGCCGGCAAGACCTCGATCGTCAATTGCATCTCGGGCCGCTACAAGCCGACCGAAGGCCAACTGGTCTATCACGGCAAAGACATCACAGCACTCACCCCCAACGCACGGCCCTCGCTCGGCATCGGGCGCACCTTCCAGAATCTGGCGCTGTTCCACCATATGAGCGTGCTCGACAATATCATGGTCGGGCGGCATCACCTGCTGAAGAACAATTTCATCACGGGATCGCTGTACTGGCTGACCGGCGCGCGGCGCGAGGAGCTCGAGCATCGCCGCAAGGTCGAGGAGATCATCGACTTCCTCGACCTGCAGTCGGTGCGCAAGGCGACCGCGGGCACGCTTCCTTATGGCCTGCGCAAGCGCGTCGAGCTGGCCCGCGCGATGGCGCTGGAGCCGGAACTGATCCTGCTCGACGAACCGATGGCCGGCATGAACTTCGAAGAAAAAGAAGACATGGCGCGCTACATCGTCGATCTCAACGAAGAGTTCGGCATGACGGTCATGATGATCGAGCACGACATGGGCGTGGTGATGGACATCTCGCACCGCGTCATGGTCCTGGATTTCGGCCGCAAGATCGCGGAAGGCGACCCCGCCGCGGTGCTGGCCGACCCCCATGTCAAGCGCGCCTATCTCGGCGAGGAAGACGAGGTCTTGGTCGACCCCGACGACAAGCCCGCCGCCCCGGAGTGCGCGGCATGATGGATTACGCCGGTCGCGTCGCTCAAGCGGACACCTATCCGAAGATGCTTCGCCTCAACGCCAAAGAGCATGGCGGCGAGATCGCGCTGCGCGAAAAGGACCTTGGGCACTGGCGCGTCTTCAGCTGGAACGACTACCAGGCGCGCGTGCACGATTTCGCGCTCGGCATGGTCGAACTCGGCCTCGGCCGCGGCGATGTGATTGGCATCATCGGCGACAACCGGCCGGACTGGGTTTCGGCCGAAATCGCCACCCATGCGATCGGGGCACTTAGCCTCGGCCTCTATCGCGACGTGCTGGACGAGGAAGCGGCCTATCTGCTGAGCTACGGTAACGCCAGACTGGTGTTCGCCGAAGACGAGGAGCAGGTCGACAAGCTTTTGGCACTGGCCGACCGTGTCCCGAACCTCAAGCACATCGTCTATTCCGATCCGCGCGGCATGCGGAAATACGACGACCCGCGGCTGATGGAAGCCGACAAGCTTGCTGGCATGGGCCGCGACCGCGCCGCGCGCGAGCCTGATCTCTACGACAAGCTGGTGGATGCCACGAAAGGCGAGGATGTCGCGATCCTCTGCACGACGTCAGGTACCACGGCCAATCCAAAACTGGCGATGCTCGCGGCCGGACGGGTGCTGAAACATTGTGCGACCTATCTCTCGTTCGACCCGAAGGGACCCGACGACGAATATGTCTCAGTGCTGCCGCTGCCCTGGATCATGGAACAGGTCTACGTGCTCGGCAAAGGGCTGCTCTGCCGGATGAAGGTCAACTTCGTTGAAGAGCCCGACACCATGATGAACGATTTCCGCGAGATCGCGCCGACCTTCGTGCTGTTCGCGCCACGGGTCTGGGAATCGATCGCCGCCGACGTCCGCGCCGGCGTGATGGACTCCTCGCCGCTCAAGCAAAAACTCTACGACCTCGGCATGAAGACCGGGCTTGCGGCGCTGGCGCGGGGCAAGCATTCGATGCTGGCCGACCAACTGTTGTTCCGTGCGCTGCGCGATCGGCTGGGGTTTGCGCGGCTACGCTCGGCAGCGACCGGCGGTGCGGCGCTCGGGCCGGATACCTTCAAATTCTTCCAGGCCATGGGCGTGCCGCTGCGCACGCTCTACGGCCAGACCGAATTGCTTGGCGCCTATACGCTGCATCCGTTTGCCAAGGTCGACCCCGATACGACGGGCGTGCCGATGGCCGCCGACATCGAAATCCAGATCCAGAATCCGGACATCCACGGCGTCGGCGAAATCGTGGTGCGCCACCCCAATATGTTCCTCGGCTACTACAAGAACCCGGAAGCCTCGTTGGCCGACATGAAGGATGGCTGGATGCATTCCGGCGATGCCGGCTATTTCAACGACAACAAGCAGCTCGTGGTGATCGACCGCATCAAGGATCTCGCCGAGACCTCGCGCGGCGAACGCTTCTCGCCGCAATATCTCGAGAACAAGCTGAAGTTCTCGCCCTACATCGCCGAGACCGTGGTACTCGGCGCCGGCCGCGACGCGCTGGCGGCAATGATCTGCATCCGCTACTCGATCATCTCGAAATGGGCGGAGAAGAGCCGCATCTCGTTCACGACCTACACCGACCTCGCCTCGCGGCCGGAAGTCTACGCACTGGTGAGGAAAGAAGTCGAAACCGTCAACGCCACGCTGCCGCCGGCGCAACGCATCTCGAGATTCCTGCTGCTTTACAAGGAACTCGACGCCGACGACGGCGAACTGACCCGCACCCGAAAAGTCCGCCGCAGCGTCATCAACGAGAAATACGCCGGGATCATCGACGCGATCTATGGCGGCAAGCGCGACATCCCCGTCGACACCGTGATCCGCTTCCAGGACGGCACCACGCAACGCATCCGCACCACGCTCCGGGTGGTCGATCTCGCGCGGGAGACGGCGACAGCGGAGGCCGCGGAATGATCGCCCTGCAACAGCACACCGTGATGCCAGTTAGTACGCCCTCTCCCCTTGTGGGGGGCATCACCGTCGGTCAACGCAAGCGCGGTTGGGTGAGGGGTACTCTCTCCGCAATCGCGATGCCGAGAGAACCCCTCACCCGTCTTCGCTTCGCGAAGCCACCCTCTCCCACAAGGGGAGAGGGGAAGGTCGCCGCAGCTCAACGCGTGCAAATCACATGAACCTCCAGTTCCTGATCCAGCTCCTCGTCAACGGCCTCGTGGTCGGCACGCTCTACGGCGTGGTCGCGATGTCGTTTGTGCTGATCTACAAGGCGACCCAGGTCGTGAACTTCGCGCAAGGCGAGTTGCTCTTGATCGGCGCCTGGGTGTGCTGGGCGCTGCTTGCCAAATACCAGGTGCCGTTCTGGTTGGGCATGCCGATGACGCTGGTGTTCATGTTCATCTTCGGCATCGCGATCCAGATCCTGATCCTGCGGCCGATGATCGGCGAGCCGATCATCTCGGTCATCATGGTCACGATTGGTCTCTCGACGGTGTTCCAGGCCGCGCTGAAATGGATCTTTGGCGTCAACCCGCAGCCGTTCCCGCGGGTGTTCACCAGCCAATCGGTGAGCCTGTTTGGCCTGCAGATCCAGACCGTCTATGTCATGAGCCTCGTCGTCTCGGTCGCGATGATGATCGGCATGGCCTGGTTCTTCCGCGCCTCGAAATATGGGCTTGCGATGCGCGCCACCGCCTTCAACCAGCAGGTCGCGCAGTCGCTCGGCATATCCGTCAAAAGCGTGTTCGCGATGGCGTGGGCGATTTCGGCGACGGTATCCGCGGTCGCCGGCGTCGTGGTCGCCGTCGTTAACGGCGTATCCTCGGGCCTTTCCGGCTACGGCATCAAGGTATTTCCGGCCGCGATCCTGGGCGGACTCGACTCGATCGGCGGCGCGGTGCTCGGCGGCATCATCATCGGGCTCCTGGAAAACATCGCGCAATATGTCGACAGCGAATATCTGCACTGGGGCAATCTCTATGAAATCGCGCCGTTCTACGTGCTGATCATTATCCTGATGATCAAGCCCTACGGCCTATTCGGCACCAAAGACATCGAGCGGGTGTAATTCATGGCAGGTCCCTCCCTGATCCCGTCCGGCGACTTCCGCACCACTTATGCGGCGGACACCACGATCTTTCCGACCACGACCAGCCGCAACTTTGCGATTTTGGGCGTCGTCCTGGTCTGCTTCGCGCCGCTGGTGTTTTCGAACTACTGGCTCAGCATATCGATCCAGGTCGGCATCTTCGCGATCGCAGCCCTCGGCCTCAACATCCTGGTCGGTTTCACGGGACAGATATCGATCGGCCACGCTGCGTTCTTCCTGTTCGGCGCCTTCACCTCGGCCTACATCTCCAACAATCTGCCCATCCCGGTGTTCTTCGCCATTCCGCTCGCTGGCGTCGTCACCGCACTGGTCGGACTGATCTTCGGCGTGCCGGCGGCGCGGCTGAAGGGGCTTTATCTCGTCATCGCGACGCTTGCGGCGCAATACATCCTGCTCGATTTCTTTTCGCGCGCCGACTGGTTTTCCGGCGGCTCGGTGCCCGCCAGCGCCAATCCGTTCTCGATCTTCGGCTACACCTTTCGCGGCGATAAGCAATATTTCTACGTGGTGCTGGCCTATCTCGTGGCCAGCTATCTCCTGGTGACCAATCTGATGCGCACGCGGGACGGCCGCGCGCTGGTCGCGATCCGCGATCATTATCTCTCCGCCGAGATCATGGGCATCAACCTCACCAAATACCGCACGCTCTCGTTTGGGCTGGCGGCGTTCTTCGCCGGCATCGCCGGCGCGCTCTACGCACACTACCAGCTCGTCGTCTCCAACGAAGGCTTTGGCATCGAACGCTCGATCCTGTTTCTGGCGATGATCATCATCGGCGGCACCGGCTCGGTGATGGGTACGCTGATGGGAACCGCGTTCGTGGTGCTGTTGCCGGAAGCGATGGAATGGATCAGCGCTGGCCTCAAGGGCAGCGCGATCGACAAGGCGCTGTCGCTCAACAACAACATCACCTTTTTGCGCGAGATCACGGTCGGGCTGATCATCATCGCGTTCCTGATGTTCGAGCCCGACGGGCTCGCGCATCGCTGGCGGCAGATCAAGACCTACTGGAAACTCTACCCGTTTTCGCATTGAGGTTGGAACGGGACTGGCTACAATCGGTATCAACAAAATAACGGGAGGAAACACCATGACGATGAAATCCTTTTTGAGCACGGTTTCGCTGGCGTTATTGATCGGCGGCGCGTCAGCAGCCGCACGGGCGCAGATTGCCATCGGCCATCTTCAGGATCAGTCGGGCGGCACGTCCGACGTCGGCACGCCGTACGGACAGGGGGTCGCGGACACCTTCACCTGGGTCAACAAGAACGGCGGCGTCGGCGGCAAGCAGCTCAATGTCGACAGCAACGATTACGGCTACCAGGTGCCGCGCGCGATCGCGCTCTACAAGAAATGGTCGGCCCCCGACAGCAAGGTCGCGGCCATCATGGGCTGGGGCACCGCCGACACCGAGGCGCTGACCGGCTTCCTCGCGCAGGACAAGATTCCGGATATCTCAGGCTCCTACGCGGCGGCGCTGACCGATCCGGAAGGCACCAGCGGCAAGGCAAAGCCCGCGCCGTATAATTTCTTCTACGGTCCGAGCTACTCGGATTCGATGCGGGCGATGCTGACCTGGGCGGCCGAGGACTGGAAGGCCAAGGGCAAGCCGGGCAAGCCGAAATTCGTCCATATGGGCGCCAACCATCCCTATCCGAATGCGCCGAAGGCCGCGGGCGAAGCGCTCGCCACCGAACTCGGATTCGAAGTGCTGCCGCCGCTGGTGTTCGCGCTGGCGCCGGGCGACTACAGCGCGCAGTGCCTGAGCCTGAAGAGCGCCGGCGCCAATTACGCTTATCTGGGCAACACCGCCGCCTCCAACATCTCGGTGTTGAAGGCCTGCAAGACCGCCGGCGTCGACGTGCAGTTCATGGGCAATGTCTGGGGCATGGACGAGAACGCCGCCAAGACTGCCGCCGACGCCGCCGATGGCGTGATCTTCCCGCTGCGGACCGCGGTGGCCTGGGGCGGCAACGCGCCGGGCATGAAGACCGTGATGGAAATCTCCAAAATGTCGGACCCGACCGGCAAGGTCTATCGGCCCGTGCATTACATCGCAGCCGTTTGCAGCGCGCTGTATCTGAAGGAAGCGCTCGACTGGGCCGCCAAGAACGGCGGCGCCACCGGCGAGAACGTCGCCAAGGGCTTTTACCAGAAGAAGGATTGGGTGCCGGCCGGCATGGAAGGCGTCTGCAATCCCTCGACCTGGACCGAGAAGGACCATCGCCCGACGATGAAGGTCGATCTCTATCGCTCGAAGGTCTCCGGGCCGACCGACGGCGACATCAACGACCTGATGGCCAAGGGCACGATCAAGCTCGAGAAGGTCAAGACCGTCGAACTGCCGCGCAAGCCGGAATGGTTTGGCTGGTGAGGTAACACACCAACGTCACCAACGCTCGACTGTCATCCCCCGCCACCGGGTCTCGCCTTTGGCGAGCCCGGTGACAGGCTCCAGCAAGGAATCCAGTACGCGGCAGCTTTTCGCGCTCGCGCCTCTGGAATACTGGGTCACCCGACCTCGCGGGTGACGACAAGAAGGTAGTCAGGACATGACTCAAACTGTCGAAGCGGCACGCCCCGCACCGATCGCCGTCGCCGCAGCCCCGCTGCTCAGCGTGAACAACATCGAGGTGGTGTACGACGACGTCATCCTGGTGCTGCGCGGCTTGAGCCTCGAAGTGCCGCAAGGCGCGATCGTGGCACTGCTGGGCGCCAACGGCGCCGGCAAGTCGACGACGCTGAAGGCGATCTCCGGCCTGCTCAAGACCGAGGACGGCGAAGTTACGCGCGGCGAAATCGTCTTCAACGGCGAGCGCATCAACGGCATCGATCCCGACAAGATCGTCCGCCGCGGCATTTTTCAGGTGATGGAAGGCCGCCGCATCATCGCCGACATGACGTCGCTGGAGAATTTGCGGCTCGGGGCCTTCACCCGCAGCGATAACGAGGTCGGCGCCGACATCGACATGGTGTTCAGATATTTCCCGCGGCTGAAGGAGCGCACCGGCCTCGCCGGCTATCTGTCCGGCGGCGAGCAGCAGATGCTCGCGATCGGGCGTGCGCTGATGGCGCGTCCGAAGATGATCCTGATGGATGAGCCGTCGATGGGCCTGTCGCCGCTGCTGGTGAAGGAAGTGTTCGCGATCATCAAGGAGATCAACCGCGACCTCGGCGTGACCATTCTCTTGGTCGAACAGAATGCCCGCGCGGCGCTCTCGGTCGCCAGCCATGGCTACATCATGGAACAGGGCAAGGTGGTGCTCGACGGCAGCGCGGACGAACTGCGCGACAACGAGGACGTCAAGGAATTCTACCTCGGCGGCGCCGGCGACCAGCGCAAGAGCTTCAAGAACCTGAAGAGCTTCAAACGGCGGAAGCGGTGGCTGTGAACGCCATACGGCACTCAGCCAAGCACCTGCTCCGCCTCCGCGACCGCGCAAAGCACATGATAAAACGACGACGCAGGAATCGTGGCCACCAGCGAGTTGCCGTCGCGGTCGAACTGGTCGTACCACCCGCCGGGTACGGGGTGCGAAAGGTAGTGCCGTTCCAGGCGCGCCAGGGCGGCACGCGCCTCATCGGCAGCCCCGGCCTCGCCCGCCTCGGCCTGCGCGATCCACGCCTTGGCCATTTCGCTCTGCGGCCACAGGCGCCGCGTGTGCCGTCTGATGTTGCCCTCGGTGTCGCCCTCATCAACCAGGCAGCCGGTGGCGGCGTCGCGATAGCGCAGCGCCGACCCGAGCAGTTCGGCGCGTGGACGCCCCGTCGGGCAGCCGGTGATGCGTTCAAAGCCCTTCAGCAGCCAGATCCATTCCGCCTGATGTCCCGGCTCGACGCTGACCGGCTCGATTTTCGACCAGTCGTCCTCGAAATATTCGCCGAGCACGTGTTTCTGCTTGTCGTAGAGATTGGCGAGAAACAGCGCGAAGAAGTCGCCGGCGCGGTTCTGGAAGACGGCCTCATGCGTGGCGTCGAACACCGCGATCATCGCTTCGAACAGATGCATTTGCGGGTTTTGCCGCCGCGGCAGCGACGCCGGCAATCCTTCCAGAACGCCGCCATGCGGCGAGCGCAAATGAGCGTCCAGGAACGAGAGCAGCGCGTCGATTTCGGCGCGGACCTGCGCGTCACGGTCGAGCGTATAAACGGTTGCGAGCGCAAACAGCACGAAGGCGTGGTCATAGGAATCGCGCAGCGGGTCCAGGACCGCACCATCGGGCGTCAACATATGCACGAAGCCCGGCCGGCCGTCGGGCGCCTTGGCTTTGGTCAACAGATGATCCAGCCCCTTGAGCGCGATTTCGCGCCCCTGCGGATACCAGCCCATCTGCGCCGCCTTGGCGAAGCAATAGATCTGCCGGGCCTGCACGAACACGCGCCGGGGCGCGAGACGATCGGCGCGCCCATCGCGATCGAGCCGATCGACGAAGCCGCCCGACGTCGAATCCCAGCCTTCCCCGGACCACAACGGCAGGGCGTGCTCGATCATGCGCAGCTTCAGTCTCGCGACGATGTCGACAGAATCTTCCGTCGCGGCGGTTCGTGCTTCAACCATTACGTCCCCTGGGGCCTCTCCAACACCGGTGGCCGCCGTCTGATACCACGTGCAAGGCGGGGTGCAATCGGCCTGAACACACAGGACCAGCCATGAACGACCATTATGACGCCCTTGAAACGCGCCAACCCGTCCAGCGCGAGGCGGAGCTGTTTTCCCGGCTGCCGGACGTGCTGCGCAAGGCCATGGAAGCGCCGGCCTACGCCGAGCGCCTCACGGGCACCGATCCCGCATCCATCGCCAGCCGGGCCGCCCTGGCGCGCCTGCCGGTGTTGCGCAAGTCGGAACTCCCTGCCTTGCACAAGGCCGTGCCGCCGTTCGGCGGGTTCGTGCCAGAGCCGCTCGGATCGTTTGGGCGGCTCTTTACCTCGCCCGGCCCGATCTTCGAGCCTGAGCCTGCCCATGCCGATCCCTGGCGGGGGGCGCGGGCATTGTTCGCGGCAGGCTTCCGGCCCGGCGATGTAGTGCTGAACACCTTCAGCTATCACCTCACGCCCGGCGGCTTTATTTTCGATGCTTCGGCGCGCGCGCTGGGCTGCGCGGTCATTCCGGCCGGTCCCGGCAATACCGAGGCGCAGTTTGAGCTGATCGAGGCCTACCGGCCGGTCGGCTATAGCGGCACGCCGGATTTCCTCAAAATTCTGCTCGACGCCGCCGCAAGTGCCGGTCGCGATGTCTCCTCGATCAAGCGCGCGCTGGTCTCGGGCGCGGCCTTTCCGAAATCTCTGCAGGACGAGGTCAGGTCGCGCGGCATCGACGCCTATCAGGCGTTCGGCACCGCCGATCTCGGCATGGTCGCCTTCGAGACGCCGGCGCACGATGGCATGACCGTGAACGAAGACCTGATCGTGGAAATCGTGAAGCCCGGTACCGGCGATCCCGTGGCGCCGGGCGACGTCGGCGAAATCGTCGTCACCTCGCTCGATCCGCATCATCCCTGGATCCGGCTCGCGCTCGGCGACCTCACCGTGGCCCTGCCGGGGGCAAGCCCCTGCGGACGCACCAATATGCGCATCAAGGGCTGGATGGGCCGCGCCGACCAGACCACCAAGGTCAAGGGCATGTTCGTGCGGCCCGAGCAGATTGCGGAAATCGGCAGGCGCCATCCCGAGCTTGGACGGCTGCGTCTCGTCGTCACTCGCGAAGGCGAGACCGATATCATGACGCTGAAGGCGGAATGCGTTTTGATCTCCAGCGGATTGCAGGACCAGGTAGCCTCATCGCTCCGCGCGGTTACCAAACTCGGCGGGCTGGTCAAGCTTGTGAGGCCCGGTTCCTTGCAAAACGATGGCAAGGTGATTGCGGACGAGCGCGGTTAGCCCGCATTTCTCACAGAGATAAGCGCATCGGGGCTCCGAATCAGCGAAAGTTGTTTTGCGAGAACGACTTCTTGATGATTCGAGGAGAGCCCCGATGCCGACAGAGTGTATCGCGGATATTTTTGGATTTGAAGCCGTCGAAGGCCGCCAGGTGGTCGCGGCGTTTGACGGTGGTGCGATCACATCGGATGCAGGGGCGCTGCTGCTGGGCGCGACGGATCGGGCGATCAGGATGGTGGATCGGCTGGCATCATGCTTTGTCGATCGTCGGTCGCAGGCGCAGGTCGAGCATTCTGTCGCGACGTTGGTCGGGCAGCGGATATTCGCCATCGCGCTCGGCTACGAGGACCTCAATGACCATGAGACACTGCGCCACGATCCATTGATGGCGGTGCTGGCGGGGAAACTCGAGGCGCGACGCCCGGACTGCGCCCCAGTGGCCGGCAAGTCGACGTTGAACCGGCTGGAATTGTCGAAGCCGGAACCATCGCGCTACCACAAGATCAGCTACGAAGCGGAGGCGGTGGACCCGGCTATTCGTCGATCTGTTTCTCGATGCGCATCGGACAGCGCCGAGCCAGATCACCCTCGATCTCGATGCCACCGATGATCCGTTGCATGGCCAGCAGGAAGGGCGCTTCTTTCATGGTTACTACAAATCCTATTGTTACCTGCCGCTGTATATTTTTTGCGGGCGGCACCTGCTTTGCGCCAAGCCGCGCCGGGCCAACATCGACGCCAGCGCGGGCTGTGTTGAAGAGGTGGCGCGGATCGTTGCGCAGATCCGCGAGCGTTGGCCCGAAGTGCGGATTCTGCTGCGGGCGGATTCGGGATTTACCCGCGACGAACTGATGACGTGGTGCGAACAAAACGACATCGATTACCTATTCGGACTGGCCAAGAACGACAGGCTGATCGCCGAGATCGCAGCCGAGCTTGCCGAGGCGGCCGAGGAGAACCGCCAGAGCGGCAAGCCTGCCCGGCGCTTCAAAGACTTCCGCTACAGGACGCGCAAGAGCTGGAGCCGGCAACGCCGGGTGGTCGGCAAGGCCGAGTGGATGATCCCCTCCGTCGCCGAGAGCGAGAGTGCGACGAAGCCGCAGCGCAAGAACAGGAAATCCGTCATGATCGGCGACATCGACCTGGCGACACTGGAAGGCCGGGCGAATCCGCGCTTCGTCGTCACCTCGCTGGAGGCCGACCAGCATCAGGCCCGCGCGCTCTACGAGAAGCTCTATTGCGCCCGCGGTGAGATGGAGAACCGCATCAAGGAATGTCAGCTCGATCTGTTCGCCGACAGGACCTCCACCCACACCATGCGCGCCAACCAGTTGCGGCTTTGGCTGTCTTCAATGGCCTATGTCCTGGTCAGTGCGTTGCGCCGCATCGCCCTGGCTACGACCCGCTTCGCCGACGCCACATGCGGTACCATTCGCCTGAAGCTGTTCAAAATTGGCGCCCAGGTTCGCATCAGCGTCCGCAGGGTCAAATTCTCGATGGCATCGGCATTTCCCTACACCGACGTCTTTCGAACAGCCTGGGCCGCGCTCGACAGCGCCGCCCTCTGAACCCTCGGCCCACCGGAGAACATCCACACCACATCTCCTGAACCAATCCGACCGACCCGCCGCAGCGGCCGAGAAGTCACGCCCAAATGACCGCCCTTGGTTGTGGTACCGTTGAAGTCAACTCGACGCAGAACTCGATCAAACTGCGTGAGAAATGCGGGTTAGCTGTCTCACCTCCGTGGACCTCTGAATCGACGCAGTTTGCGCCAAAAAAGGGTGGGTTACGGGTGAGACAAAGCCAATTTTCTGCAAGCATTTGGGTCTTCATCCGTCTTCAGGGCCAATCCCTGAGAATGGTATTCCTGTAAAGGGGACTGAGAATGCCGAGCAAAGCCTCGACCTTCTCCTTGCTGGTGGCTTCTTTGAATTTGGAAGCGAAGGAACGAAGGTTCTCAATGTGGTGACCGGTCTCGTTTCCTCGAGGATTGTATTCAATCGCTTTTGGATCGTGATCTGCTCATGGCACTCGAGGCGACGCCTGCGCCAACGCAGATCCAAGAGTGTTTGGACCAGATGTTCCTTTGTGCCGCCCGAGGGGAAAATTCCTGGTACAGCCCGTCGCAAAGGGCCTCGTAGTCTTTGTACTTCTCGTCCCAGAGCATTACTTCGCTTGCGTTTGCACCGTGTTTCAGCGCGTTACGTTTCTTGTTCCCCACAGGCAGAGCCCTCATCCTGGTAGTGGCTGGCATTGTAAGCGCGTCCTCGCACTTGCGCACAGTTAGATCCTGACGAGGTTGGGCGTCATCCGTTTGTTTATGGCGATAATCATTTTCTATGGCGGATATTGGATCGGTTATGGCGAAAATCAAATGTCCTATGGCAAATATTGCATCTTCTATCGCGAATACGAGATTGGTTATGGCGAAAATCGAACCCTCATGGCAACAATCACGTCGCGCTATGGCGAATACTTATTCTGGTATCGCGAAAGCTCTCCGGAGAGCGATCTCGAACGGCGGGAGCTGCGGCTTTATGGCGACGGCTGCTTTTTTCGCTGAGGCTTTTGCTGTACTCTGCTTCAGCTCTTTGGCAATGTCATCAAGCGCAAAGCGAGCCAACCGCGAAGCAGACAGTGGCCGGCGATGCAGCTCGGTCGTCAAATAATGGTTCAACGGTTGGATTATCGCGTCGATGAACTCGAATAGTTTTCCGGCTTCCCTTTGTTTGGACTTGACATCGATCGAGGTGGTCATCGACTGTCGGCCGGCCCTGTCGTGACAGCGCAGGAATACCGAAAGCAGTTCCGGAGCCAAATAGGGCTCACAACGTCGCGGGGACGACCGACGCGTCGGCTGGCGTTTTTGATAAGCTGCCGGTTTGCCACCTCGCGAATGACTGCTTGCACCAACAAGCCGGTGAGCGCTTCAATGAGGGCCTTTTGTTCGCCTCACGGTAGCGGTCACCGTCCGCCCGCCCCCATACTCTGCCAGTAAACCCGACAACCGCCAGATCTTGGATTTTCCAAGGGTCAACTCTGCCTGAAATCGGGGCGCTAACACGGTCCAGATGAAACTTTTGCTCGGAAACTCGGATTGCATTGGATTTCCACCCTCTACCGAATCGCTGGCTCATTTTAGGTCACGATCAGCTTAGCAATGGAACCGCCGTTAGGCCGAAGAACTCCGTTCCCTGTGAATACCGCGCATAGCTTTTAGCCTTGGCTCGAAGCCTAAATCGTCATCCAGCTTGAAAAACTGGGTGCGACGCGCCGATGGCGTCGATCAAGCGGTTGCAAAGTCAGGTGGAAGCTTATCGGCCAGGGATCGAACGCTAACTCTGTGGTTTAGAATCTGCGAACGAGATCGATGACCGCGTCCTGCTGCTGCCGCGTGATCTCCGCAAACATCGGCAGCGACAAAATCCTACTTTGATCGCCGAATGCGTTCGGAAATTGCTCGGGACGATAGCCAAAACGGTTGTAGGCGGCGAGGAACGGTAATGCGGTCGGATAGTCGATCGCGGTCTGAACGCCGTTGGCATTCAATTGCGCCGCCAGTGCATCGCGGCGCGGATGCTTGATTGTATAGAGGTGATAGACGTGGGTGCGGTCAGGTGCAACCGAAGGCACAACGACATCTTCGATCTGATTGAGGCCCGCGTCGTAAACCATCGCGGCGTCCCGGCGCGCCTTGGTCCACTTCGGAAGATGAGGCAATTTGGCCGACAGAATCGCAGCCTGCATGCCGTCGAGACGGCTGTTGATGCCCTCGATGCGATGCTGGTGTTTAACAAGCCCGCCGTGGCGCGCCAGCATGGTCATGTGCTCGGCCAGTGCACTGTCGTTGGTGACGACCGCGCCGGCGTCGCCCATCGCGCCCAAATTCTTGCCCGGATAGAACGAATAGGTTGCCGCGACACCGAAGGTGCCGACCTGCTGGCCCTTGTAGCGCGCCAGATGCGCCTGCGCGCAATCCTCGATCACCCAGAGCTTGTGCTTCCGCGCGATCGCCATGATCGCGCCCATGTCGGCAGGCTGGCCGTACAGATGCACCGGAATGATGCCGACCGTCCGCGGCGTGATCGCCGCTTCGATCGCCGCCGGATCGATCGTGAAGGTCGCGCCGTCGGTATCGCAGAACACTACCGTGGCGCCGGCATGCGTGATCATCGCAGAGGTAGAAATCCACGAATGCGCCGTGGTGATGACCTCGTCGCCGGGCTTGACCTTCAGCGCTGCCATCGCGAGATAGAGCGCATCGGTGCCATTGGCGCAGGATATACAGTGCTTGATATCCACGGCACTGGCGAATTCCCGCTCGAAGGCGTCGACATAAGGCCCGCGAATAAACGCATTATCGCGTATCACGGCGGCAATGGCGCCGTCGATCTCACCCTTGATGATTTGATACTGAAGCTGTAGGTCTGCGAAGGGTACCGGCATCGGATTGTCTTTCCTATTTCCGCGACGGCAGTCTGCGCGCCGGGTTGCCGGCATAGGTGCCGGCGGTCGTAATGTCCTTGGTTACGACCGAACCAGCCCCGATCACTGCATCGTCGACAATGCGCACCGGCATGATCGTGGCATTAGAGCCAATCGAAACCCGATTGCCGATCACGGTCTCGCGCCAGAGCTCCTTGCGGCCACCGGCGGGGCCACCGGTCGAGAAGGTATCATTGATAAACATGACGCCATGGCCGACAAAGCAATCTTCGCCGATCGTTACCAGCTCGCAGACAAAGGCATGCGACTGCACGCGGGTGCGCGCGCCGACCACGGCACCCTTTTGAATTTCGGTAAACGGACCGACAAAACAATCGTCACCGATCTTGCAGCCGTAGAGGTTGCAGGGCTCGATCAGTTTGACCCGCGCGCCGAATTCGACATCGCCGATGCCGGCATGGTGGCGTTCCGGCTGGTTCACGACACCATACCAAGGCGACATAACCGCGGCGTGAAATGCAGCGGAACTTCCTCGCCGGTCTCGATCGATTCATAGAGCGCGGAAATCAATTCCAGGCTCTTGCGGCCCTCAAGGCCATCGACCAGCGCTGCGCGCTGATGCACCAGACAGTCGATCACATGCTGATAGTAAGCCTGATGGCCGAAGCCGTAGACGTTCGGCGGATTAACGGAAAATTTCTCAACCACTTCCTTGTCTGCAGGAAGCTCATCGACAAAGCGCCAATGCCTGATCTGATTGACCGCAAAGCCCGCGATTTCAACCGTACCCTTTTCGCCCAACATCGAGAGCGATCCTTCGATATCCGTTGGACGTGCGGCGGTCGTCGCTTCAATGATTCCCAGTGCGCCGCTGCGGAATTTCAGCGTCGCGATCGCGGTATCTTCAGTTTCGATTTTCGCAAGCGCCGTGATCGCGCGCGCATGAACGCTCACGACATCGCCAAAAAACCACTCCAGCATATCGATGTGATGGCTCGCTTGGTTGGTAAGCACGCCGCCGTCATAGGCCCAAGTGCCCCGCCATTTGTCCTGATCGTAATAGGCCTGATCCCGACACCAGCGCACCCGCACCGTCCCTAAGATGAGCCGCCCGAACCGTCCCGCCTCAAGAGCCTCGCGCGCCTTGACGACCGGAACGTTGAAACGGTTCTGCTTGACGATAAAGAGCTTGACGCCGGCTTCGTCACACGCGCGGATCATGTCGTCAGCGTCCTGTAGCCGTAGCGCCATCGGCTTTTCGACAACGACATGTTTCCCAGCCCTGGCGCAGGCTATCACATGCTCAGCATGCATTCCGCTTGGCGTTAGCACCGCGACCGCGTCGATATCCCTTCGTACCAGAAACTCATCGATATCGTAGAGGGCTGGGATGCCGAACCTCGAGGCGATGGCGTCGGCGCGCGCCCGGATGGGATCACAGACGGCGACGAGACTGGCCCGGTCGATATGACCACCACCCAACAGCTCCGAATGGCGCTTTGCAATGCGTCCGCATCCGAGCAGACCGAATCTGATCATAAAAGCCTCTTTGTTGCCAATGGCGGGACCCAGAGGGCGGCATCTCCAAGTGTCCTATATTGCCAAAACCGATGGCAAATCAAGGAGTTTAGGTCTCTGCGGCGCGGGTCATCGCCCTGGAAACCCAAACTTCAGTGAGGCCAGATGACAGAATGCCTACAAGCCATTAGAGATATGGGGTATCTCATCTAGCTGGTGGTCTTGCAGACTATTTAGCGAGTCAGTACAACGACATGAACGATAAAATCACTGTATTGGTGACCGGCTGCCAGGGCTTCGTTGGAAGGCACCTCGTACCTTATCTCGCTGCGCAGGGCTACGGAGTAATCGCCGCTTCAAGAGAGGCGCCTGCTTTTGACGGCCCCAATCCCAATATAGTCCCTGCCCGACTGCCAGATTTGTCCACACCATTCGACTGGCAACCCCTTCTGCAAGATTGCGATGCCGTGGTCCATCTTGCTGGGATAGCTCACACTTTTGCTGACGACGACCTGTATGATCGTGTCAACCACAAAGCAACAGAAAGGCTTGCTCAGGCTGCCCATCGCTGCGGCGCGCATATGGTTTTCGTCTCGTCCATCGCTGCACAGTCTGGCTCATTTTCGGACCATGAATTAACCGAGGATGACCCTCCCCGACCAAGTAACGCCTATGGCGGATCAAAGTTGGCCGCCGAGAACGCTATTCGCGCGACAGGCGTTTCTTTTACAATTCTGCGGCCAGTTGTAATGTACGGCGATGGCGAAAAAGGAAATTTTGCGTTCATTCACAAGATATCGCGCCTGCCAGTTCTTCTGCCGTTCGGAAGACTGACGGCACCACGATCCGTGCTTTCAGTCGAAAATTTCTGTTCCGCCGTCGAATTGGTCTTGACCAATTCCCGCGCTCGCGGGGAAACTCTCATAGTATCGGATCCGACGCCCATTTCTGCTTCCGCAGCCATCGCTCGTTACCGCGCCAGCCTGGGTAGACCGCCCGGACTCATACCTATACCCGAAAAATGGATTGAACTATTTCTCAAGACAATTGGTCAGAGCGCGATTTGGCAAAGGATCGGCTGCCCACTCGTTGCCCGGCCGAGAAAACTACTTGCGCTCGGCTGGAAATGGTCTTGAAAGACCTACCACCGATTACGTCGTGCACGGTATCGAGATGTTATTCGCAATCATGAACGACATTTGTGGCGAGAGCGCCGAACGTGCTTCCATGTGGTCACGGGGTCGCTTCAGCCTGACTATGCTACTATGCTTACACATATTCACCTGTTGCGTCTCTTTAATCTACGTTTCGGAGCTATACGCTTATCAATATAAGAAAATCATCGCTGTCGACGGAGCGCGTATCCTCGACGCCGTGGTGAGCGGCGCATCCTTTACCCCGGTTGCGCTTCTTTTCTTATTCAGCCGGTTCAGTTTCGGCTATTTCCTCGGATTCTTTTTCTACACAATGATTCTCGGATACCTCTGGATCCTCCCATTTTCTCAATCCAACTACGATCACTCACTGGCGCACATTTCGATCTACATGTCAGCTTTGGCGTTTCTTATCCCCACGTTGCTTGTTGTATCGCCAATCAAGCAACGTTTCGTTCTATCAACACAAGCGCTCGATCACTTACTATCCTTCATCCTGCTTTTGGCCGCTGCCACTGTCGCGATCGGTGCATTCTATAATTTCGAGCTGGTTAGCATTTCTAAGATTTATGAATTACGCAACAGAATTGAATTTCCCGGCTTTATCAGGTATTCGATCGGCATAACATCGAACGCATTGTTGCCATTCGCCTTTGCTTGCTTTGTCGCACGCGGAAATCCATGGCGAGCCGGAGCTGCGCTGCTCTTCCTTTTGTTACTATATCCAATCACCCTGACCAAACTGGCGCTCTTTGCGCCATGCTGGCTCATGTTTATAATGCTTTTATCGAAGTTTGCTGAAACAAGAGTCGTGGTCGTGTTGTCGCTGCTTCTACCCGCGTTATCGGGTATTTTATCGGTAATTCTGGCCAAGTCCGGCCTAATTCCGTATAAATTAATGACGGAATCTTTCGGTTTCATAAATACCAGGATGATCGCCATACCATCCATGGCCCTCGACGTTTACAGCGAATTCTTTTCGACTCACCCTTTGACTCACTTTTGTCAGATTTTGCTTTTGAAGCCGCTCGTCGCCTGCCCCTATGTCAAGCCGCTCTCGATCATATTGGATGAAGCCTATTCTTTTGGAAACTTTAACGCATCGCTTTTCGCCACAGAGGGCATAGCTTCCGTTGGGCCGATACTTGCACCGCTTTCAGCACTAGTTTGCGGGTTAGTGATTGCACTAGGCAATCGCCTCTCTTCTGGGCTGCCGCCAAAATTTATTTTGCTGTCAGGTGGTATTCTCCCGCAGGTCTTTCTGAACGTGCCACTTTCAACGATGCTACTAACGAACGGCGCTGCATGTCTTTTCTTGCTGTGGTATGTTACGCCGCGTTCAATGTTCGAGACCAAAGCGCTCGGACCTGCCGCGTCCACGCGGCCAGCACCTCGCCGCTCCAATAATGCAGGAACACCGGAACGAGTGCTACCTGTTGGGTAAGCCCCAGCAGCATCTGGATAAAGCTCGCGGACCATCCCTCGACAATAGAATTCCGCGCGCGGCGCTCACTCAGTGGCGCCAGCCCTTTTTGTCGAACTCCGTCCTGAAGCTATCCGGCAGCCGCGGCGCCCCGTCCTTATCAGGTAAAAGTTACCACAGGTGCAAGCGTGGTCGGTCCCACCGTCTGCCCGGGTGAGTTTCACACACCCATCCGCAATCCTCGCAGAGTGAGCATTTCATGGCTCGGGGCCAGCCTCGATCGGATCGCTCTGACATCGGTCTTTTGGGAAGCGGCGGAAATACCCCGTGGCCAGCTTCCTGGCGGCCGTGCGCTTCCCTGGTGAACTTCTCACGAATGAAGGGTGGTCCTGGCGCCGCTGGCATCATCATCGTGGATGAGTTCCATATGAGGGTGGGTCAAGGACTATCCTGAGCCTTCTTGAATTCTTCGACGGCAATCTTCACAAACAGATCATCCCTGCGCTGATAGTCACTCCACTTCTCGGCATACGAGGAGAAAAATTCGTCGCCGGTTATGCTGGCCATGACCTTCATCTGTTCAATGATGAACTGCATGTAGTTTCCGAAAACATTATCCTTCTTGTTCTTCTGCGAGTAGACCACCCACGATCCTGTGTCGTAGCGGTCGATCTCGGCCTTTATGACCTTGACGCCTTCGGCAAAAAGCTTGCGTGCATTCTCGTCTCTGGTCGCGCGATAGTAGTCCCACACGCCGAACAGCGCCCAGATGTGTCCGTTGAAAACATGGTTCGGGTCGGCGGCGTTCGGATATTCCTCGATCCACGTTCCGTTTTCATCGACAGATAGACAGCCGCCGCTATCGACGGGCTCGGAAAGCCATGCCATCGCGCGGCGTGCCGTGACCAGATATTTCTCGTCGCCGGTCAATTGATGGGCGCGCACAAGCGCGGAAATGCCGACGCCCTGGGTCAGACCCGAAATCCACGGCGAATTGATACCGAGGGCCGGAATCGGCGACGTCCATATCCAGCGCCCATCATCAGCGCTGTCGTTAAGTTCATCCGCCCATCGCATAAACGCGGCGCGGTATTTTTGATCGGCGGTTGATTTAAGGGCATTCCAGTTTGCGAGTGCGCAGAATGCCTGAAGAGTTCTGTTGTCCCTGTGGGTTTCCAGCGGATCGCAAGAGATATTGATGCCATCGTCTGGCGAGGCCTGGTGCAAGTAATAAGAGCCAAGCTGGGATGATTTAACACCACGAACATCCGCGAACGGCGGTTTGTCCGGCGCTCCGAACCTCGCTTTGTAGTTTGCGTACCAGGTCGGGCCACCAACTGACTCGAACCAAGCCGGAAACCGCGATCGAAGTTCCGGAGGAACCTGATCGGCGATCCGGACCGCGATTGCTGGCATCCAGGATGAGTTTAAGGAAACAAATTCAAGGACCGCGACTGATGCCAGCGCCCATATCAAGCCGATGACTGAAGGCCGCATAGTTATTTTTCTCCGTCGCCTTCCGCAGCGCGGAGAGCCTACACCCACAACATTCCCGCGAGCAAATCGGCTCTTGACCAAATCTTGGGGCTGCGGATCCATTCGAGCTACCCATTTCTAGTGGCATTGCATGGTCGCAGGAGGACCGCTGTAATGCCCGTCATGGGCACCAAATCGCGAGAGTTTATCTGGGGCGGCCAGATCATGGGCGCGGATATCAACGTCAAGAACGCCCGCGAGGCCGCCAGGAAAGCCGCCCGTGAGGCGGATCGCGCCGAGGCGTAATGGTCGGCGCGAATGGAGGGCTACGGCGGGCCCGCTCAGCCGGCTCGAGGTCGAGTGCAACCGCTGCAAGACGCGCGCGAGCCTGCCACTGCCGGCCGCGGGATACGCCGATCTGGAAGCTCGAGGCGGCGCTGAAATGCGGGTCAAGCCGGAAGGGCCGCTACGCGCCACCTGTGCACATGATCAAGCTGACCGAGACGCAGGAGATCACGCGCTAAAAATGGGTGCATCCGGGTGAGGAGCGGTGAGGGTGGCGGCTCGGCCCGGCAAAACCCCGCCCGATGGGGGTATCACCGTACGGGGTTTCTGGGGGCAGTAATCCGCCGCTTGGGGTCGGCGTTGAGCGAATGATATCAGCGCGGCCTCCGCTTCGCTTGGGCCTTCCGGGGTAATCCGGACGAGGAGCGTTAGACCGACAGTCTCTCCCAGTGTCAGCACGCTATCGTTTATCCGGCCTGAGGGATTCCTGAGCCAGCGCCGCCAACTTCGCCTCGCCCATGAGCTGCCGCCAGCGCGTCAGTGATGACCGATCGAACACCAGCGGGTGCTGGAAAAACTCTTCGCCGCAGACAACGGGTAATACGGGTTAGCGCTCGCACAGGTCCGAAAGATCGCGCATGTGTTTCAGGATGGCCAGCCCCGCCATCAGCCGTGCAGCAAAAGCGGCCGGCCGGGATCGTCGTCATAAACCGCGCCAAACCGATCTTCGAGAAGCTGCCAGTCGATCGCGCCCGCCAGCTTCGCCAACGCATGGTCCACGGTTATGAGTTCTTCACGGTCGACTCACAAGAACCTAGTACACGGTAGGGATCATTAGTCTCTCACTGCACTGCGCACGCTAGCTATAATAAGATCCTGCGTGCGCTCGTCGAGGTACGCGTGCATAGGAAGACTTATCACCTGCGTCGACAATCTTTCGCTCACCGGCAGACCGCAGCCGACCACCGGATGATGGCTATATGCTATCTGGCGATGCATCGGTATTGGATAATAAATCATCGTTGGAATGCCATGAGACCTAAGGGAGGTCGCGAAGGCGCTTCGACTGACATCGGCTGGCAAACGGATTGTATATTGTGCCCAAACAGAGGTGTTCTCGTTCGCGGTACATGGCACTCCGACGATATCGCGAAGCGATTCAGAATATCGGTTAGCAACGGCGTTGCGCGCCAAGATTTCTTCATCGAAAATTTTTAACTTTTCGATAAGGACTGCGGCCTGAATCGTATCAAGTCGTGCAGTCATGCCTAATCTTACATTGTCATATTTGTCGTTACCCTGACCATGGACACGAATGCTACGCAGGATCCCAGCAAATTCGGCGTCATTCGTAAAGATGGCACCTCCGTCGCCAAAGCAGCCGAGTGGCTTGGCCGGAAAAAAGCTCGTCGCCGTAGCCAAACCAAATGTCCCAAGCTTGCGCCCACGGTAACTTGCTCCAAAGCTTTGAGCCGCGTCGTCAAGCACAAAAAGTCCCTCTGCGTTAGCGACCTCACCAATTGCATCGTGATCGGCAGGCTGACCAAAGAGGTCCACGGGTATGATGGCTTTGGGCTTCAACCCAAGTTTTCTGGCAAGGGCAATGCCCTTCTTAAGCGAGACAACATCGACATTGAAAGTTTCTTCATCGACATCGACGAAGATCGGCGTGGCGCCTCTCAGCGCCACAACCTCACCCGTAGCGCAGAACGTAAATGACGGGCAGACCACCGCATCTCCCGGGCCAACGCTTTTGGCGAGCAGCACCATCAGCAAGGCATCAGTGCCGCTTGCACAGCTGATGACGTGCTTGGCACCGCAGTAAGCGGCAAGCCTCTCCTCGAGCTGCGCGACTTCCGGACCATTAATAAATAGACTGTGATCCAGCACTCGCTTCACTGCTGCATCGACCGCACTGCCTAACCGCGCGCGTTGAGAAGCGACATCGATGAACGGAATATTCTGAAAAGTATGCTTGTTCATGCAGCCGCCGACCATGATGGAAAATTGCAATCCGAGAAAAAAAGGGCGGCCCGGGGCATCAGCCCATCATCCGCGTCGCACAGCTTTTAGCATGCTCGGCGAGACGTCACGGGATAGATTTACCGATTTACCTCACAAAAAAACACTTTTTGATTCAGACAATTACAATAGCCATGTCTTTACCCGACAGTGCAAGCCCCGGACAATCTTGGTTCACGCCTCCACGTAACTTAAGCCGGGAGATATCTATGGGACAGCTTACCTTGCGACTGGCGCAATCCTTTCCGGTAAGCAGCCTATCAAACTTCGACCAGGACCCCCTCTCGAAGCGCATACCTCTGCTCCGTCCGCGGGCAGATCAGGTCGCTCTTGAGACGTTCTCCGGCGCGGCTCATCCATCCGATCCGCCGTGCAGGATTTCCGACCATCAAGGCGAAATCTGCAACATCCCTTGTGACGACAGCTCCGGCGCCGATGAAGCAAAACATTCCAAGCGAGTGGCCGCACACGATCGTTGCGTTAGCTCCAATCGACGCACCGCGTCCAATCGGTGTAGTTCGGAATTCATCCTTGCGCGAAACGTTGGCGCGCGGATTGTTCACGTTGGTGAACACGCAGCTCGGTCCGCAAAAAACGTCGTCATCTAGCTCGACGCCATCATAAATCGCAACATTGTTCTGAATTTTGCAGCCGTTGCCGACGCGCACGTTGGGCCCGATCATTACGTTCTGCCCGATCGAGCAATTTTCACCGATCGTTGTACGGGACAGGATGTGACAAAAGTGCCATATTTTCGTGCCGCGGCCGATCACCGCGCCATCATCGACAAAACTGGATACGTGAATGAATGCACCAGGAAACCGCGGGTCTTCCCTCATTTCGCTCATGCGCGATTAGCCTTGATCGCAAATGGATGAACTCCATTGGTCTTGTTGATCGGCAAATCACGGAACGTCGAAACAATGTCGATTGACGTGCGCACTTCGTCGAGCCCGAAGCCACGACCGGCGACAATTTCTTCATAGCTGCGGCTATGAAGATCCGTAAAGCCATCAGAAAATTCGATTTCTTCCCCATCGACTGTGATCGAACGAAAAGTTGTCTTCTTGCTTCTCACGCTTTCGGGCAGATCGTTCCGATCAATGGAGAGAAACCAACTTACATCGGCGCGTTCGCATTCTAGGGACCCGGCGGCCCGTTCCGCCTCTCTGAGGTGAGCTTCGTTGCGGCTGACGGCTCCGAACACAAACCCCAGCATGTCGAAAAAGTGGACGCCAATATTGGTCGCCACCCCTCCGGACTTGCTGTCATCCCCCTTCCAGGAGGCGTGATACCAGCGGCCGCGCGATGCGATGTAGGTCAGTTCGACTTTGTGCCGTTTGTTGCTTTTCGCGAACCGGTCGCGCAACGCGATGATTGCCGGATGTAGCCGAAGCTGCAAGATGGTTGAGATTCGACGACCGGTGTCACGCTCGATCTCTGCAAGCTCGTCGATGTCTTGGGGATTGAGGACCAGCGGCTTTTCACATATAGCCTCGGCGCCGGCGCGCATGGCAAACCGGCAATGGGCGTCATGAAGGTAGTTCGGCGAACAGATCGCAGCGAAATCGATTTTTTCACCGCGACGGCGAAGCTTATCGATGTAACGATCAAATTGCTCGAACTCAACGAAGAATTGCGCATCGGGAAAATGGCTATCGAGAATGCCGACCGAGTCGTTCGGATCGTAGGCCACAACGAGCTTGCCGCCCGTTTCCGCAATCGCACGCATGTGACGCGGAGCAATGTAACCAGCAGCGCCGATAAGAGCATACGATGTCACAGGATATCCCCAGTTTCTGGAGCCGACGCCAGCATTCTGATCAAACGTGGCAGGCTGGATTCCCTAGCCCAGCTGCACTGCAATCGTCAAGGACGCCCGTTACGACCAACTTCCGGGCTGTATTTAAGAAACCGCAGAAAGGCACTCCCGAGCCGAGCTTCAGTCCAAGCTCCAACGCACTGGAATGGATTGCGAAGCAACAAGCATCATGCCCGGATGATGTTGTCGGCGGGCATGAGAAACCTGCCGCGGCAATCGATCAAAAGCTGCGATTGCGTTCGGACCAGTTCGTAGTCAAATTTGTCGTGATCGGTCGCGAGCAGCACGCAATCAAACGTTGCGATACTTTCCGATGTAAGCGCGACGCTTGCTAGATTAAAGTGATGTTCTCGCATCTTAGGAAAGGTCGGAACATGCGGATCGCTGTAAGCAACCGTTGCGCCGAGGTCGCGAAGCTTTTCCATCAAAAAAACAGACGGTGACTCGCGTACATCGTCGACATTCTTTTTGTAAGCAATTCCAAGAACCAGAATATTGCTTCCTTTTATGGATTTGCTTTTTCGATTCAAAGCAGCTGCGACTTTGGAAACCACATAATCTGGCATCGAAGAATTAATCTCGCCGGCTAGCTCGATGAAGCGCGTATGCATCCCATATTCGCGCGCCTTCCAAGTAAGGTAAAATGGATCGATCGGGATGCAGTGCCCGCCAATCCCGGGTCCAGGATAGTACGGGACGAAACCGAATGGCTTGGTTGCTGCGGCACGGATAACCTCGTGGATGTCGATGCCCATCTTGTCTGCAACCATCTTCATCTCATTGACGAGACCGATATTCACTGAGCGATGGATATTCTCAAGAAGCTTCGTCAGTTCGGCGGCCTGGGTAGAACTGACCGGAACGACCATGTCTATAACCTGCCGATAGAGCGCGACGCCCGCTTCAAGACACGCCTTCGTACTTCCGCCACAGACTTTCGGAATCGATCGTGTTGTGAAGTCCGGATTGCCGGGGTCTTCTCGCTCAGGTGAAAAGACCAAAAAGACGTCGTTGCCAACTTTCAATCCGCACTTCTCAATACGCGGTTTCAACTCTTCTTCAGTCGTGCCTGGATAGGTCGTGCTTTCGAGCGACAACACCATCCCATCATGCAAGTATGGCAAGAGCGATTCGACGGTATTCAGAACGAAGCTTAGGTCAGGCTCGCGATATTTGTTGAGCGGGGTCGGGACACAGAGAATTAGCGCGTCGACTTCGGCTGCTCGGGAGAAATCGGTAGTTGGGGCAAAGCCACGCCCAACGGCACTCGCGATGCTCGCCGATGGAATGTGCTCGATGTAGGATTTTCCCGCACGAAGGGCATCAACCTTGGTTTGATCGATATCAAAGCCGATGACCTTGTAGCCAACCTCGCAATATCGAAGCATGAGTGGTAAGCCGACGTAGCCTAATCCGGCGATTCCTATTGTTGCCGTCTTTCGGTTGAGCTTGTCGATCAATTCGGAGTTCATCTCAAACGCCCGTGGATTTCTGCAAGATGACATCCGGGTTGCTGGATATCATTTCGTATTCTGATTTGCTTGTGTGGAAGGAGGGGGTAGCCAGCACTTTGTGCGACCATTACATAGAACTATGAAGGTGGCCATACAACACCAAAATCGCTCTAGCCTAGAGCGGGACTTAGGAAAATACTGCGAACAGGTGGCAGGGAAAACCGAAATGAGATTCTCGTGGTCTTCCAAGCCGCGAATTCCGAAGCTCTGTGCAAATCGGCGATCTTGAAACGGGCGCCTCCGTCGCTATAGTCGCCAATCGCACTGCAACTGTCATACTGCACCCTTCGATAGCCGGTTCGATCGCAGTTGAACCGTTTCGGGCTACCCGTTTCAGCGCGCGACGTGACACAATGCACGCGGTAAAAATAGGCCGCTTTCTGAAGACGACCGGAAGACCGTTTAGACTCGGGTAGCATGCTGCAGGAGCTGCGCCATATCGAGATAGCCAATTGGCGCGATGACCTAGACGCCGTCCAGCTCGATCCCGTCTTGCGAGGCGGCTTTCCCAATGGTTGCACGCGAACCAACGCAACGACCGTCTGCGGCTCTACAGGCAAAATGCTTCGACGACGGACAGTCTATTTTTTTGTCCTCCGGTTGACGCTACCTCGATCCGAACCGCTTGGAGGTTAGAGTACCGCCTTGCATTACGATTAAGTTTACGCCGGGATGGTCCACAACCCGGCGTGGGCGAATCGCCGTTTATTCCGAGTCTTTGGTCGGTACTGGCCTGTCTCCATCCCTAGTGGCCCAAGTTGAATTAAGCAGTGGCTTAATTTGAAAACAAGAACGTTTGCCGAATGGGGCGTTTCGTTAACAGAGCGCGAATTGTTCTCCGTAGAAATAAGGAGATTTTTCACCGGCCGACATCGATTAACCGATCAATTCGCGGATCATCATCAAATGTCAGAACGCCCAACGCGAACCATGCCGCAAACAGTCCGGCGGTTATTACTATCGCTCGCAGCCAATGTTTCATTGCTGGAAACCGCTTTTGCTTTACTAAGTCCTTGAGGCAGCTAAGCATGCTTTCGATGGCGCAGCGCGAAGAGCAGGCTTTCGTTGAGCAACCCATCCCGTATCCGGCCATTGAAGCTCTCACCGAATCCGTTTTGCATGGGCTTGCCCAGCGCAAATAAAGTGCCAAGTGATGCGCGTCGCTTGTGCCAGCACGCATGACATTTGACGTGAACCCAGAGCGTCGTCCGAGACAATCATCCGGGCTTTCCGCGCCGTTTGAGTTAAATCTCTTTTTAAAGAAGCCCGGCATTGCCTAGAGCGCGCTCGCCGCTACCACCGACTACTCGCTTGTTGAGATTTGTGACGGCGAAGCCGTGGCCGGCAGGATAGGCCGATCTAGGATTGAGGACAGCAGAAGGCAGGCTATTAGTCCATTGCCAAACAGAAGACCAAACGCTCCGCCTAGGAAAAGTCCATACAGCACCAACGGCAAGACGCAACGAAGCGCCTGATCTCGCGAGCGTCCAATGTAGGTGATCAATGCACCGAGCAGCACACTTATGATAAAGACGCCAAACCATCCGAAATTTACGTAGGCCTCGACGAAGAATGCAGCGTTGGAAGAACCCGTTCCTGTCTCGGAAGGGCCCCATTCAAAAACAAACACCTCACGCTCGAACTGCACGCGCGGCAGATCAAACAATTTCGATAATACCAAATTCGTAGCTCCCGCAAATGGCACACCCTTATAGGCCTGCCACCAGTAGTCCAACGAATCCGTCACGGTGCTAATAGGAACAAATAAAGTTCGAAAAAGCAGGAACTTGCCTACTCCCATCCCCGACGCGCTCCCGAAGCCCGAAATCAAAATGTTAGCCATCAGCAGACCGATTGCGGCTGCAAGGAGCCACGTCAATCGTATCCGCCGGCTTTGGCTCACGACCCCAACCACCATCAACGGCAAAAACACCCGCAGGAAGAACGCTTTTTCAACGAATACGATCGAGTATAGAAAAAATAGAACGACGATCAACCAGCGAAAGCGATAGCGGCGCAGGATCGCAATACACATACAGTATGGTAGTATCGCCCCTGTCAAAAAGCCATTGGCGTATGGCAGGATCGCGGCCCAACCTTCGCGCGCTTTGAGAAAGTTCTCGCGTGAGACCGCGATCTCGGCGGGCGAGGCCCCCTTCCAGGCCTCTAGCACCGGCAACGATGGCGCCGACGCAATTACGAGTATGCAAAACGCCAGAAAAATAAGGGTGAATCCGTAGACAACGATGCGCCCCCGTCCATCGAGGAACACGGTGGGCGACCGATGGGGGAAGAATACTGAACCGATTGCGACGCCGGTTACACTCAACCAAGGAAGCAAGATCATGTCGGAACGCGTACGAGCCGACATGTCGATCCCCACATACCAGGTTCCCACAGCGTAAAAGGCAATGATACCAAGAATGAAAACCACTGCGCCTGCAGATGGATTCACGGCTGCTCTGAGGAGTCTTTCCATGGCGTCAGCGTGGACCCAATTCGCGACGGACCACCTTTAGCGCAAATTGCTCGAATTGTTGAGCCTTGCGTTCGCGCGACAGACTTGCAACAAAAGGATTGTCTTCGATTTTGATCGTATCCGGACAGAGCTTTCGCAAGGCGGCAGCAAGCGTATCGACGTCGCGCGAGACAACATGAATAGGCGAGGCTTGCCGGATATAGCTAGCGGTCAGCGTCGCATTGTCGATCTCGGCAATGATCTGCCGGCCGGAAGCCAGATATTCAAAGAGCTTCGTCGTGAGAACACCGCGCGCGCTCAAGTTCGAAAGATCCGAAGTCTCGATGAAAAACAGCGCGTCTGCCGAGAGCATTGCCTCGATCGATTTCGCGTACGGTATTGCTGGTATAAACGCCAACCACCCTTTGAGGAGATTGGGATGACGGAGACGAACATAATCCTCAAGCAGCCGCGTATCACCGAGAAATTCAACCCTGAAGGGAGGTTCACCTTGCGGGGCCACTGCGGCGAGCCGCTCGAGCGCTGCCAAGAGACTGACGGGTATCCGGTCGCGGGTAATGGTCCCTAAATACCGCAATACGGTAGTCCCTGACTTCCTCGACGATACTAGGGAGGCGTGCGCGCTATCGAAGATTTCGCCATCGTAACCGTTTTCGATGCACTCTACGCATGGATGCATGTCGTCATAGTAGGCCTTCATCGGCCCGGAAATGACCGTGACCGCCGTGGCCCTACGCAGCAGTGCGCGATCAATCCAAAGCTCGAGCCGGTCTGACAGCCAGCCGCCATTCATGATATGATTGCCACTGAATTGATCGCGATAGTCAGCGATCCACGGCTTGCCGAAGCGACGTTGCGCAAACAGCGCGGCGAGATGAGCGGGCCACGGCGGAAAAGAGCTAACAAATATATCTGCGCTCGCCAGTTCCGTAACGACTCTTGTATCGAGATTTCGGGAGCGGATACCGAAGGGGAACCCGATTCTAGGGTCGAGCACCTGGCCAAATAGACGCATCAGCTTCTGCTTGACGCGTCGCGTCCAGTGGATCCGCTTTTTCGAAGAGGCACGCTGCGTGTCAGCGCGGTCCGTCTCGCCGCTCGACTTAGCAACTCGGCCAAAGGAATTAATCTCGTACAAGCGGATGTACGGCGGCACTGCTTCCGTGAGCGGGCCGTCGCGCGTCGACTTTCCTGTCGAGACGACAACGATCTCATGGCCGCTGCGCGACAAATATTTGGCAAACGACTCGACGCGACGTGATCCCGTTGAATTGAGTGGCGGGAAATAATGAACGAAGAATGCGAATTTCATAACTATGAATTGATTCGTTGCGCCAACGCCGGCAGTCCAAGGATGCGCGCCACGATCTTGCCCGAGGCATCGCCATCACCGTAGAACGTCGGCCATGCGCTCGGCTCCGTGGCATTCGCAATCGCCGCCTTTATGCATTCGGCGTTTACGCCGACCAGCACGTTCCAGCCGCTATCAACCAACTCCGTCCATTCGGTTTCATCACGCATCGTGATGCACGGCCGATGCATGAAGAATGCTTCCTTTTGTACGCCCCCAGAGTCGGTAGCTAGGCAGCGCGCATTGCGTTCGAGCTGCAGCATTGCGCGAAAGCCTACCGGCTCCAGCACCCGAACGTTTTCGGGGATTGACAAACCGAAAGCTGCGATCTTGTCTCGCGTGCGAGGGTGCAGAGGCAAAATGATTAGCGTTGCAGACAAGCGAAAGCCTTCGAGGATGCCAGCAAGGCGCTCGCACGAATCGGTATTTTCGGCACGATGCACCGTGGCGAGCACGTAGCCACGCGGCTCCAATCCGAGCGTCTCAAGGATTGACTGGCCTGTGTCAACGGCGTTGCCATAGCGCAAACAGGCATCGAACATGACGTCGCCCACATTGTGTATTTTGTCCTCCGGCAGACCTTCTGCCCGCAATTGCCGCACAGCGGTTTCATTAGGTGCGAACAGCAGGTCACTGACGTGATCGGTCACGATGCGATTGATTTCCTCTGGCATCGCCCGATTCTTCGAACGCAAGCCGGATTCGACGTGAGCGACCGGGATGTGCAGCTTGACGGCAGCCAAAGCGCCAGCGAGCGTAGTATTGGTATCTCCGTAGACGATCACCACGGCAGGCCGATTTTTGAGAAAGATACCCTCGATCTGTTCTAGCATGCGACCGGTCATAGCGCCGTGCGAGAGACTACTCACTGACAATCGATACCGAGGCGCAGGAATTTCCAGTTCGCTGAAGAAAACTTCGCTCATGTTTTCATCGAAGTGCTGACCAGTGTGGATCAGATGATGCTCGACGTCGGCTTGGCGAGCGAATGCGTGCGCGACAGCCGCCGCCTTGACAAATTGGGGCCGGGCACCAACGATCGAATATACTTTTTCCATTGAGAGCGCTTAAATCCTTATATTGAAGCTCTTGAGCCAAGCACCGAAACATATCACCCGCCAAACGTGGTAGCTAAACCCGGCCCTTCCTGTCGATACACGTGACAACACATCTCGCATCGCGGGAGTGATGATGTTTCCGGCCAGTGCGATCGTCTCATCGACGCGTTCGGCGAACTGACCGGCTTGCGCTCCCTTCATCCAGTATTCTTCGGCCGTCAGGAAGCCTTTCTTGTCGGTACGCGCCAGGATTTTTGCCGGAACCATGCCCTGCATGCCCCGGCGCAGCACGCGCTTCGTGATGCCATCGTTGAGCTTAAACACGTCCGGCAGACTAAGGACGTATTCTACGAGCCGATAATCGAGGAACGGCACGCGTGCCTCGATCGAATGAGCCATTGAGTTGCGATCCTCCCAGTGCAGCAGCATCTGAAGATTCGAACCATTCATTTGCGCGAGCGAAAGGTCACGGACGGACAACGCGCGCGCGCCAAGAGTCACAAAGGGATCACGATCCTCAGCCCCAAGCGCTCCGACGTTGATCCAGTCGCGCCGCATCTGCGTAATGCCGCGTAATGCGCCAAGCGACCGGATCGACGACGGCATTAGGTTCGCGATCAGGTACTCCGCGAACTTCATTGGACCGTATCCGTGGAGCCGCCGCACCGCGCCGAATTCGCCGAGGAAATCCCCGATGCGACCGTTGCGCGCAAGTCCAGCGAGCCGGGCACCCAGAAAGCCGTGGTAGCCCGCCAGCTGTTCGTCGGCTCCCTGCCCGTCGAGCGCGACTACCACGCCATGCTCACGCACCGCTCGAAACAAACACCATTGTGCGAAGACGCTTGAGGAGGCGAACGGTTCGTCCTGCATCCATACGAGTTCATCGAGGCGAGCAAAGAGCTCTTCGCCCGTTGGAAAAATGTGAGTTTCATCGATGTTGTTGTTTCGCGTTACCTCAGCAATAAATTCGCGTTCGTCGACGTTGGGAAACTCCGAGCAAGATGAGAACGTTTTTTGCGGTTGGGTTGCGCCAATCGCCTGGAGCTTAGCGCGAACCGAGCAGACGATCGACGACGAATCGAGGCCGCCGGACAGGCACGATCCGAGCGGCACGTCGGCGCGCATGCGCAGCCGGACCGCATCAAGAAACAGGCGACGGAATTCAGCGGCGGCCTGGTCGAAGTCGGCCGGGACTTCACATCGCTTGGTGGCGAGATCGTACCAACGTGTGGTTGTGAGCTTCTGTGCCAGCGGCTGCACCAATCGATCATTGGGACCGAGCGGAATGACCGCATAATGGCCGGGAGGCAGGTGATATACGCCCCGGAACATCGTCTGCTCGCCGTGGTCCTGGATTCCCCAAGCAAGGAAATCAAACACCGGCTGCGGTGCAATTTCGCGCCGCCAGTCAGGTAGCGCCGAGAATGCCTTGATCTCGGAAGCAAACGCCAGCGAATTCCCATCGGTGCCCACGTAATAATATAAGGGCTTGATGCCAAAACGATCGCGGGCGAGAAAAAGGGAGTTGGTTTTGCGGTCGTAAATCGCCATAGACCACATCCCGTTGCAGCGATCGAGCAGTCCAGTACCCCATTTGTCATAACCCGCCAGTAGGACTTCGGTGTCGGAATTCGACTGAAAATGATAACCGGCCTGCCGCAGTTCCTCTCTTAGCTCAACGTAGTTGAAGACCTCTCCATTGTAGACGATCCAATATCGGTCAAGGTACGACATCGGCTGGTGGCCGAGCGGGGACAGATCGACGATAGACAACCGACGGTGTCCCATCGCAAGAAACGCGGGCGGGCCGCCGGAAACCCATTCGTTACGGTGGGCGACCGGCCGATATTGCAGCGCCTCCATGCCGGCGAATGAGGCAGTGTCGTCGCCTGCAAGGCACACTGGCCCTTGCTCGGGAAACACCACAAAGCCCTCGTCGTCGGGTCCTCTGTGTCTCAGGAGGTCGGCCATGCTGGCGACTTGACGGAGGTCAATGGGATACGCCTGAACCAGACCTACGATGCCGCACATTCTATTCTGCCACCCGATCGGCGAGGTAAAGATATAGGCCGTAGCAAACGGTTTCACTCACGGCGTAAGCGGCTAACAGATATTCTAGTGAAACCTGACCGGCGAGATAGTAAAATATACTCGCTGTGACTACGAAATAAAAAATTTGCCACGTTGCACAGATGCGCAAACGGTTGCGGACTAGAAAGATTCCGGTTACCGGTGAGACGGAGCTTCGCACTGCGACCGGCGCGAAAACGAGCATCAGGAACGCGGTGTCAGTGCGCCAGTTATGGCCCAGCAACAATGATAACAGCGGCGAGAAAAACAGCTCAATTGCCACCGCCAGCGCGCATGCGCCCCCGACGAGGTACATCACTACGCGTCGTTGGAATGCGCGCGCAGATTGGCCGGCTCGGACGAGATCGCCTGCGCGCTTCAAAAATACCTGTCCCATCGCAATGGCGAATAGCACCAGCGGCGCAGCGACGAGCCGCTGCACCTGTGCATAGTTGCCTGCATCCATCGAAGAGTATTGGGCGGTGATGAACCATATGGGAAGTGCAAGTGATAGCGCATCCAAAATTGACGTCGGGAGCGACATCATGGGGAATTCACGAAACCGCCACGCTGCCCGAGCGATCGCGCCGCCGCTTGCCGACCGCAAGTCCGCAACGTATCTCGCAGCGAGCGGGAGTGCCGTCAAAAAGCCGAGGAGGCAACTGCTGATCAGGCCGATTGGCAGCACGATTGCTGCTATCGAGAACACCATCGGTTGTCCAGCGCGCAGCAGGCTGGATCGGCCGAACTGTCCGTTGCGAATGGCCATCGTCGAAGTCGCCTGATAGACGCCGCAGCTCACGGCGGCAGCGGCGATCCAGGTCGCATCCACTTGCCGGCCAATCACCCGGTCAATGGAATCGCGCCCCCAGGAAGACCACGCAATCAGGAAAACCAGCATTGCCGTCCCAACCGCGGCGAAACAAGCAACGCCGAAGACCCATCCGGTATGTCGGTCATCCGATGCGTTCAGCGCGGCGTCGTAGCGAAGGCAAGCCGCCGTCACGAATACGTTACACATCGCCAAAAAGGCTGCGTACTCACCGAACTCCGCGGGCGAATAGATCCGGGCAAGCAAGGGCGTCGTTGCAAGAACGACACATTGACCGAGCGCCGATCCTGCCGCGATCGTCGCCATTTGCCGCAGTAAGCCAAATTGACTCATCCCAACGCGAGTACTTTCCTCGTTTGCGTTCGCCAGATCAAAGGTCATGCCAGGACCAACGTTGCGACCGCTTCCGCCTGAAATTGACGCCATTTTACTGAAGCTCGCATGACCCGCGGCAATAGTCGCTCAACATTGGCTAGTGGATAGCGCATGGAGTGCCCGCAGCCAAGGCACTTTCACCCTTGATGATATGTGGCGTAGGCTCGAGGAAATTTGCCACTGCAATCGATGAGCAATTGCGAACTCGAGTTGATCAACCTATAGTCTAGCTTGTCATGATCGATCGCAAGCACAACGTAGTCGAAACCCGCGAGGCATTCGCGTGTCAGAGAAGCGCTTGGCGGCGAGAAGTGATAGATGCGCATCTTTGGAAAGAATGGGATGTGCGAATCGCTGTACGAAATGAGCGCGCCTTGGGCCTGCACCAGAAAAAGATCTCGACCGACCGCCAGCCCTCGCGCTTCAATACGAGGTTTCAGCTCCTCGTCAGTCGTGCCGGGATAGGTTGTGCTTTCCAGCGAGAGCACCATGCTCCGATGAAGTGACGGTATGAGCGAATCCACCGTGTCCGCCCGCCATCAACTGTATTTTCGCCAGACCACGCGATTCACATAGTCGGTGTAGCTCATGATGATGCGTAGAACCTTGTCGGATACGTTCGGCATGGCGTAGTCACCCACCTGCCGCAATTGCCTGTTTGAACCTCGAGGCTGGTCGCTCAAGATAGCGAGCGCCTGCCGGACACGATCGACGTCGAGCCCGACCATCATCACGGCGCCCTCCTCCATTCCCTCCGGCCGCTCATGTGCCTCGCGCAAATTCAGAGCAGGGAAATTAAGAATCGAGGATTCCTCGGTGATCGTTCCGCTGTCCGACAGAACGGCACGCGCCGATATTTGCAGCCTGACGTAGTCGAGAAAACCAAGCGGCTTGAGCAATCGGATCCGTGAATCGAATTTCGCGCCCGTCGCCTCGATCCGCTTTTGTGTTCGTGGATGGGTGGACACAACGATGGGTAGCTGATGCTCTTCGGCAACTGCATTAAGAACGGCGACTAGCCGTGAAAACATCTCCGGCGCATCGACATTCTCCTCGCGATGCGAGCTAACGACAAAAAACTGGCCGGATATGAGCCCCAGCCGTGTCAACACATCGGACGCGTCGATTTGCGGCTGATAGTGGGTCAGAACCTCGAACATCGGGCTGCCCGTCTTGACTACGAGATCCGGCGGCAGGCCCTCGCGCAACAAGTACTCTCGCGCGATCGTGCTATAGGTCAGATTAACGTCCGAGATGTGGTCGACGATACGCCGGTTGATCTCCTCAGGAACCCGGAAATCGAAGCAGCGGTTGCCCGCCTCCATATGAAAGATCGGTACTTTGCGGCGCTTGGCCGCAATTGCAGCAAGACAGCTGTTGGTATCTCCCAGCAGCAGAATCGCGTCAGGCCGAGTTTCGCCGATGATGCGGTCGGCCGCGCTGATGACCTGCCCAATGGTTTCAGCCGCGGTATCCCGGGCCGCATTGAGAAAATGATCCGGCTTTCGGATGCCGAGATCCGAGAAAAACACATCATTCAGTTCGTAGTCGTAGTTCTGGCCAGTATGAACTAGGACGTGTTCGCAATAGCGGTCCAGCTTCTTGATCGTCAGCGACAAACGAATGATTTCAGGCCGCGTGCCAATGACGGTCATGACCTTAAGCATTAGCGGCTTCTCGCACGATGTCGATCGTCATCAATAGGTCTCTGACCTCAGCAGCGTTCAGCCGATGTGTGTTGTGCGAGGTGTAGTCCTCAATCTCGGAGATCCGAGTTTCGCCCTGGACAAAATACTTGTCATAGTTCAGGTCTCGCGAGTCCGCTGGGATTCTATAGTATCCGCCGAGATCCTCGGCATGGGCCATTTCCTCGCGTGACACCAGGGACTCGCAAAGCTTCTCGCCGTGACGCGTACCGATGACCTTGATTTCATTGGTGCGCTTCAGTAATTGACGAAGTGCCTCGGCGAGGTCGCCGACCGTCGCTGCTGGCGCCTTTTGTACGAAAATGTCGCCGGGACGCGCATACTCGAATGCATAAAGAACGAGATCAACCGACTGATCCAGCGACATCATGAACCGGGTCATGTTCGGGTCGGTCACCGTCAAGGGCTTGCCCAGCATGAGCTGATCCAAAAACAGCGGAATCACTGAACCTCGCGATCCCATGACGTTGCCGTAGCGCGTCGCGCAGAGAATGGTTCCTGATGCATCCGACAGGCGCGACTTGGCCATCATAAGCTTTTCCATCAGCGCCTTCGACATCCCCATAGCGTTGATGGGATAGACAGCCTTGTCAGTGCTGAGAACCACGCAGCGCTGTACCCCGCTCTCGATGGCCGCACGCATGACGTTTTCCGCGCCGATCACGTTGGTGCGGACCGCCTCCATGGGATAGAACTCACAAGACGGCACCTGCTTCAGCGCGGCCGCGTGAAAGATATAATCGACCCCGCGCATCGCGTCGTGAACGCTATCATAGTTCCGAACGTCGCCGATATAGAACTTGACCTTGTCGTTCTTCAGCGCGATGCGCATGTCTTCCTGCTTCTTCTCGTCTCTGCTGAAAACGCGAAGCTCGCGTAATTCAGAATTCAGAAAGCGTCGAAGGACGGCATTTCCGAAGGAGCCCGTCCCTCCTGTAATGAGCAGTGTCTTGTCTTTGAACATGGATCGTTTCTCGGCAAGTTAGCTGATTTCGACGTTAGCCAAAGTCTCGCATTCGGGTGATCAGTTCGGGCCAAGCCGGAGGCTTGTAACCCGTGGCGGACTTAAATCTCGTCGAGTCAAGTGAGCGATCGATCACCAGCTTATCGTCCGGCGTGATTGCGGTCGTTGTTCCGTACGTTTCGGCAACGTGTCGCAGCAACGCGTATTTATCGATGGCATCAACCGAGACATGATAGACGCCGCGAATATTCGGGTGAGGAATGACGAAATCATGCATGACATGGGCAAGCTCGACCGTTGTCAGGCCAGAAAATATCGCCTTGGTGTAGCCGAGCACCCTGGTCCGCTGGGATAGAAACCACCCGACAAGACCGTGCGAACTGTTGAGCTCCGGCCCGACAATTGACGTCCGCAGCGTAACCGCATGAGGATAATCAACCTCGCCGAGAAATTTGCTTCGGCCGTACAGATCCCTAGCGTCCGAAGGATCGTCCTCGCGGTACATACCCTTGCTGCCGGAGAAAATGCAATCGGTGCTGATGTGGATGAGCCGTGCATTCGACACCGCACAAAGCCGTGCTAGGCGATGCGGCAGCAACGAATTGATCGGTAGCGCGACGAGCGGGTCATCGGCTTGCGCTAATTGCTTTACGAGCCCGATGCAGTTGATGACGATTTGCGGACGAACATCGACGAAGAGTTGCATGAGACTATCGGAATCGCTCACGTCGACTCCGACAGCGATATTTTGCCGCAACTCCGTCGGCAGCAAGCGCAGCCCGGCCTCCGATCTCACCGATCCGACAACAGGATACTGATTCCGATTAACGAAATAGCGTAACGTCGTATGACCGAGCATACCGGTCGCGCCCAAAACCAAGACTTTCTCGTCGTTGTTGTTAGTCATTGTCCGGATCGAATTATTCGCTGGCATGCGTCGCTTGCCAAGCTTGCAATTGCTAGCCGTTCGTCCGCCCAATATCGAGCACTCTGCCGATCAGTTCTCGTTGGCGCGCAACTTTCTATCACTGCACGATCACTTCGTTTGCTGGTTCATCTGCTCTGATTGGCCGTCGCTCGACGAGGTCGTACATCCAGCCTATCAGCGAATCGAGCAATTTTTCGCGCTCAAAGTGCTTGAGAAAGTACTCATGGGCCGAATGCCCCATTCGGGCTCTGATTGCCGGGGAAAGTCGATAGAGATTGAGCACCGCCTGAGCTAGGGACTCCGGCGATTCTGTCGGACTTACAAATCCCGCACCCGCTTCTTCGATTGCACGCGCGCCCTCGCCGTCCAATGCCGCCACGACCGGACGACCGCAGGCCAGATATGACTGCAACTTTGAGGGGATGGTCAATTCGAAGATAGGATCGCTTTTTAACGTCACTAGCAGCCCATCTGCGAGAGCAAAAAGCCTCGGCATCGCTTCCGGTGGATGGCGGCCAATTAACTTAACATGATCATTCAGACCGAGTTCGCGGATCTTACTTTCAACCCATTCCCGCTGCCCGCCGTCGCCGACAATGATCCACTTGATGTCCGGATATTTGGTGAGGAGCTGGGCAGCCGCGAGGATGGTACCGAAGTCTTGGGCAACACCAATATTGCCCGCAAACATTATACGAAATCCCTTCGGCAGCAGCTTCTCTTCAGGCTCATCCGGACCCACTTTTAGTTCACGGTAGAAGGCTTCCGCGGTGTTGGGAAAATACCGCACTTTAGTCAGATCGGCCCCATACTTGTTTATCGAGGCGACAAATGCGCGGGATTGCACGAGAATGAGATCGGATCCGCAATAGATCCGCCGAACTATATGCCCAACAAAATCGATGATCTGCTTTGATCTAATCGCAGACGTTGCAACAAGGCTATCCGGCCACAGATCTTGGACCCACAACATCATGGGTATGCGTTTGAGCCGACGCAGGAACAGCGCCGGAACACCAATCAAGACCGGCGACATCTGGAAAGCGAAGATGACGTCGTATTTTTCACGGCACAAGAGTGGTCCGAGCAAAGAAGCAGAAAGCGCGTACGATAAGTAGTTGGCCGCCAGTTGGATACTCGAGCCGCGACCACGCGCTATGACCGGGACGCGGTATACTCTTGCTCCATGAAAATCGGACCGCGTGTTGTGAAACGGCCCGTAGCCCGTGAAGTATTTGCCCTCGGGATAATTCGGTGTGCCAGCGAGAACCGTGACGTCGTGACCCCTGTCACGCAAACCCATTACGAGATCGTTGATCCGAAAGTTTTCGGGCGAAAAGTATTGAGAAACTACGAGGATATTCAGTTTCGCCATTCGTGGCCACTCACTGTCGCTCTTAGGGAAAGCTGCTGGCATTGTCGCTACACGTTCGCATCGTACATTGCTTGCTTGCGAGGATCCGACTATAAGCCAGGTTGACATTGCGCTCCGCTGTCGTTGCAGCCATGCTACCGCCATTCGGGTGACTCAGAGCACCGCTCGAGCCACCCGTTACCGTCCCGTAGACACCGGCTCGACGCGGCCTCAAGCCGCCTCGATGACCTCCGCATCCATTACCACTCGGACCTTACGTCCAAGCAAGTCGAGCAGAACCGCGACACGCTCGCCCGCGGTCATGCCCTCGAACAGTCCGAGAAAATCAGAGAAAGCACCATCGACCACTCGAATCTGGTCGCCGGGGCTCAATACATACTGAAGTTGTTGCACGAAGCCCTGCCCATCCTCTCGCTGACGCAAGCCGGCGATAACATCGGGAGGAAGCTCCGCCGGTGCGTCGCCCCGGCAGACTAGGCGCGTCACACCGATTGTCGAGCTGACGGAACGCCAGCGCTGGGTCATTAGATCGATCGCAACGAACAGGTATCCTGGAAACAGCGGCACGGCGACTGCATCGCTCTTGCGCGCATGGCGCCGCCGCTTGAGATACTTTGGCAAGTAGACTTCGAAACCCTGACGCGAAAGATGGAGCTCAGCCCTCGATTCCGAATGCGGATGGGTCTGAACCACATACCAGTTGGTTGCCGCGAAATTCATTTCGCGTTCGCTATCTCATCGGTACTCAACCGAAGTACGCGTGGCACAAGCACACGATCGCTCCCGAAGCGGCGTAAGGCCATTTGCAGGCTTCGCTTTGGTTCGATCAGGTCCGTGATCACCACCGCCTCGATTTCGGTATCAATGGCGTCGAACGAATTGGCAACGGGAATGCCCACAAAGCGGCGGGCTTGTGAGGCAACATCAACGACGACAATGATCTTAACTCCGCAATCAATACCACAGATAATGCAGATCTCCGCGAGATCCGACTGGCCGACAAGCGCTAGGCGCGTGAAGCCGTTACGGCGAGCTTCCTTAAACAGACCGGTGCAATCCGTCTTGGCAATCCGGAAAAAACTGAGAGATGCTGAGAGATAGCTCACAGTCAGTCGAGATTTCTCGGCGAAGCCCTTCGGCGTGAGATAATAAGCGAAACGCCGCGCAGGAGCCTGCCTAACCTTTACGAAGCCCTTGTTTACGCATCGTTTAAGGTACGCATTCACAAGACCGACGGCGACACCGGCATTCTGGGCAAGACGTCGCTGCGTTTGCGCTCCATCACGCTCAATCGACTCGAGAAGATCGAGAACGACCCGCGTGTCCCCATCGTCGTTGGTCCCTGCGTTTGGCACCTGCCCCCCCGGCTAATGCCCGTCAACTAGCCGTTCACGGCATGAACGTCAAGCCCGCGACACAGAACTTCACTTCGTTTGCCTGGAAGGCTTGAGCTGGTTCCTGCAAAGTCGGGGCTCACTGGTGGCGCCCTTTTTGCCTCGCGGACTTATCCGCAGATCTCAACAATGCGGTCAAATTTGCCGTTGACCCTCCCGCTTGAAAACACGGTCGACCGCGAGTGAGAAAACGTGTACGGCAGCATTTTCTCGCAGAGAAAAACTCATGCGGCCCGCATCATAATTAAAGATTCACGCCTATGAAACCCAATAGGTTCGAACCGAGCCGAGATTGGCTCAAATATCCCTCAAATGTTCCTCTGCTCTATAACGGGGCGGAGAACCGTGATAGAGGTTTCGGGTTGTCGACGCTTGGGAAAACTCGCAGATGCTTTTCGGTGAAGAAACAAGTACCCGCGAATTCTTTCGGCTACTGTGGAAGGGCAAGTACCGGATTTTATCTTGCGCTTTTATTGCGGCGATAGTTGGCGTTGTCGTCGCCATCGCTATTCCAAAGGTTTACGAGACCAAGGTTGTCGCCCGCCCAGCAAGCGAAGCGGCATTCGGGTCGTTCTCCGAAATATTGTCCCATACTCCCGGTGACTGGCACTTAACAAAGAATATGGTTGCCACCACGAAGCAAACGTTTCTAACGTTCGCGCGAGATCGAGACTATCTGGGGACCTATGTCCTGTCCCACCAAGATCTCTTTCCACAAGCGAAACTGGACGATCCCGAAACGCTGCAGAAAATTGTCTACCAACGCTATGATGTAATCATTTCAAAGGACGCAAGTGACGATGCTCTGGAATTCCGCTTTCGGTACGGCAATGGGACATTCGGTGCTCAGTTCTTGAACAATTTCGTGAAAACGGTGATCGATAAGACGACCGAAAGTCTATATGCAAATGGCCGGTCATCGCTGGCGGCCGCCAAAAAAAGCAAAGAGAACGAGCTAGAGCGACTTCGCGAATTCCGAGACATCGCTGCAAAGCAACTCATGTTAACGTATCGAGAAGCCTTGGACGCTGCAAAAAGCGCAAACATTGAAAAGCCGGTCGCCTTAAACTTATGGACCGTCTCACCCCTTGCTGCAACCAACGGTCAACCGCCCTTGTTTCTTTTCGGGTCGCAAATTCTCACGTCAGAATTGAGGAACATTGAGCAACGCATGGGCAACGATTTTGCCATACCAGAATTCGGCCTCATTAGATCCTCGATAGCCGATTTAGACAGAAGACTTAACGTGCTTGACCAAACGCTAGGGACACCAATTGTCATCACCCAGCTTGGGTATGAAGCCCGTCCAATATTTCCAGCGAAGACTCCGATCATGCTGATTTGCGTTGCAATTGGGGCGGCATTGGGCGGCTGTTGGGAATATGCGCGATTGCAGAAATCAAAGCCGCAAGCTGACCTGCCAACGAGTATTTCCTCCTCGGAGAATTAGGGTCCGTCTCATCGCCCGGGACAGGCTGCGCTCGAAAGGCGGATCAAGGAGACTTGCAGACGCGGGTTTGCTTCGCGAGGACGCAGGCGAGTCGCAAGCTCCGTGTGCTGACCATTATTGATACCTTCTCCCGCTTCTCGCCAGCGCCACGCCTTACATTCCGCGGCGCCGATGTTGTGGTGGTGCTGGCAAGAGCCGGTGAAGTTACGCGCGAAGAATCTCCATTTCGCAGGCAAGGTTGTTGATCCAGAAGGCGCGACAGATTACGTATTTAGCATGACATGCGCTATTTTAACGTAGCTTGGCAGGCAAACCTCATGACTTCACTGAAGCCGCGCTCGACCATTACCGACGTAATCCCTGCAGCCCCGAACGAGGCCCGCGCGATTGCCGGGGTAGAGTCGATTGCGATTGCAATTGCTGCCCTCGCGACGATTGTCTTCATCGGCAAGCTATTGATGCGGTCCAATCTAAGCTACGATTTTACCGATGAAGGGTTTTATCTCAACTGGATATCGCACCCATCGAACTTTCCAATATCATTGTGGCAGTTTGGATACATATATCATCCGCTCTACAAGCTCACGGGTTCCAGCATCGCATTACTGCGGCAGAGCAATATCTTAATCTCGTTTTTTTTGGCAGTGGCGGCGTGCCTCTGTTTGTTGCGGCGATGTGCTCTAGACGCGGGCGCGCATTTCACGCTGTCATTCCCGTTGATCGGCCTCTCGATCGTCGCAGCAAATACGTCATTGCTGATTCTCGTTTTCGTGAGCTCTCTTTGGTTGCCCACGCCCAGCTATAATAGCTTGACTTTCCATTCGCTTCTTGTGGCTTCGATCGGGTTTTGCCTCGCAGAGACCAGCTCGTCGCACACCAGCGTCGCCGGATGGCTCCTCATCGGCGTTGGCGGATTTCTGGCATTTATGGGCAAACCTCCATCTGCTTTCGTTCTCGGCGTCGTGACCTTGTTTAGCCTCCTGATCGGTCAAAAACTGAAGTTACGGATGACGGCCATCGCGATTGCAACATTCTGCTTACTATTGGTCGCATACGCTTGGCTGGTTGGCGGGTCAATTGAACAATTTATTTCGGATTTGCGCCGGAGTATCGACGACTTATCAATTTTGGAATCGAAACATAAAATCAGCAACGTCTTCCGATCCGACGAATTTGATCTTGCTTTCGACGAAATCTGCATCCTAGCTGCGTTGACGCTTTGGATTGTAGCGCTGACCTTGAGCACATATTCAAGGCGTTTGGCCGTTAGGTTTACAGGTGTCTTCGCGGTCTGCGTACTCATTGCGATAGCGTTCGCGTTGAGCTCAGAAATATTTGTCTTTAAATTCCAGGACAGGATGTTCCAGGGCCTCCAGTTTCTGGCTGTGGTTCTAGCAGGCATCATCTGCTTCGCGGCAGATTCATTTTTCAAGGCCAGTTCAACGGTCTCGCGGCAGCAGGTTGCTTCGTCAGTGTTCTTTACGCTTTTGCCGCTCGCCTTTGCTGTCGGGACTGCCAACAATTATTGGCGGGTCGCGACCAGCGCCGCATTCTTCTTGACATTGTCCAGCTTCTCGCTGCTTAGCGCAAGAAACTGGGGTCAAGCATCGTGGCGCCACCTCTTGCCGCTAGCGATCTCTTCTCTGGTCATGACCATCGTGATTGTCGAGCATGGGATGGAGCACCCCTATCGTGACCCCAATCCTCTGACGTCAAGCACCATCCCTGTTCAAATGGGTCAAGCTGGCGACATGCTTCTACTCAACTCGAATTTTGCAGCCTACCTGGAAGCACTTCGGCGGCTTTCACGCAATGCCGGCTTCCAAACGGGTACTCCTATGATCGACCTTACCGGACATTACCCCGGTTCGCTCTATGCGCTAGCTGCGAAACCGGTTGGCGCTGCTTGGCTTATCGGAGGGTATCCTGGCAGCGATAAGCTGGCGGTGGCGAATTTGGATCTCGTTCCGTGTCAGGAGCTCGTTCGATCCTGGGTCTTGACCGAACCCGACGGTCCGCTACGGCTATCGCTGGACTTGCTTAGCAGATACGGCATCGATCTGAAACACGACTTCGAGATCGTGGGTACTCTCGACGCTCCAATTGGAGCGTTTCCGACAAGCTACAAACAGCAGCTGCTCAAGCCGAAGCTAGTTTTACAAAAAGCACTGTCCGCTTGTGAAATAGCCCGAACTGCGGCCAATTAATCAAACCTGTTCCAAGGCCGAAAGGTGTTTGATGTGTATCCTCCTATTGCGAAAAAAAATGCGAGGTGCTGATCGACGGCGTTGATATTCCGTCACGGGCTTCCTATCGATAAGCGTCTTGAAAGCGTCGTCATCGATAAATTTCATTCGTCAAGCGACTTCTTAAGGGCAAGCGACCTTTAGACCCGTACGCTCCTCAATAACCTTTATGAACTGAGAGGCCTCATAAGATCCTTATGCGCTCCGCCATCGAGCCAGGCAACGCCTCGACCAAACAGCGTCACTCTCAGGAGACCGAGCTCGAGGTATCGCCGGTTAACGTCGGTAATTTCTAATTCGTCACGTGCCGAGGGGCGAAGCTCACGTGAGAACGCTAAGACAATGCCAACGCGACATTGCAGCCCACAATTTCGTCAGCAACGATCCGAAAACATTCGGCGATTCAACCGGCGTATTCTTGCGAGCGATAGCCACGAGGGACGTTCGAACAGAAAGCAGACAAGCCGAACGCTCTTGCGCATTGATCGACGAGGACGCGCGCAAAGCCTGGAACAAACAGCAAATTGAGGCGGATGTCCCACTATTGATGATCCAAATCCTATCGACTATCATTCGGCCCCAGCAAAATAACTCGCTTCCGGGACGGCAGGACCGTCCGGCTGGCTCGCTTTAGCCGAACAGAAATCGCTTGTTTTCCAGAAATGGCGGCGGTTTATACCATTCAAGGAAACATCTTCGGGTGGCAGACAACCAAGGGGCTCCGATGCAGAGCGTTCTAATCACCGGAGGCGCTGGTTTCATCGGCCAGAATCTGGTGCACGCGTGGTGCGCCGCGCGTCCGGACGATCGGCTGACCGTCGTCGATGCGATGACCTACGCGGCCAACATCCGAAGCCTGGAATCGCTGATCGCCGATCGCAGCATCCTGTTCGTCAGGGGCGACATCCGGGATGCGGCGCTGATGCGGCGGCTGTTCGACGAGCATAAATTCACGCGAGTCGCTCACCTCGCCGCCGAATCCCATGTCGATCGATCGATCGTCGATCCCGAGGCTTTCCTGCAAACCAACGTGCTCGGCACTTTCACCTTGCTCAAGGCGGCGCTGGACGCATGGCGCTCGTGGGGCACGATCGATCGCGCGCGCTTTCTTCACGTGTCGACCGACGAAGTCTACGGCTCGCTCGGGCCGAATGATCCGGCCTTTTCGGAATCCTCGCCGTACCGCCCCAATTCGCCCTACGCCGCGAGCAAGGCGGCGAGCGACCATCTAGTGCGCTCATTCGTCCCGACCTATGGGCTGCCGGTCCTGATCACCAATTGCTCTAACAATTACGGGCCATACCAGCACCCCGAAAAGCTGATCCCGCTGATGATCATTCACGTACTGGAGGGAAAGCCGCTGCCGGTCTACGGCGACGGCTCCAATGTCCGCGACTGGCTGCACGTCTCCGATCACTGCGACGCCTTGATCAACGTGATCGAACAAGGCCGCAGCGGCGAAACCTATAATGTCGGCGGCGGCAACGAGCGCAACAACCGCGATTTGGTCGGCCTGATCTGCGACACCATCGACCGCGCCTTCGCTGCCGATCCCAACCTTTCCGCGCGCTTTCCATCGTGCCCGGCAACCGCAGGCCGCAGCACGCGCACGCTCATCGGTTATGTCACCGACCGCCCCGGTCACGATCACCGCTATGCGATCAACGCGACCAAGCTCGCCACCGAACTCGGCAGCCGCTGCCGGGTGGATTTCGAAAGCGGACTTGGGCAGACCGTGCGCTGGTATCTCGATCACGAGGAATGGTGGCGCGACGTCACCAGCGGCGCCTACAAGGCCTGGATCGACAAGAATTACGGCTATCGGATCGTGATCTAGCACGCCATGCGCATCCTCGTGCTCAACGCGGACTACCCGCGCTTCCTGGCTTGGCTCTATCGCCGCAAGCCGGGGCTCGAACGCGCCGCCTATGCGGCGCAAATGACGGCGCGAAGCGAGAGCCTGTTTGGCGTTGCTGATTTCTATTCGCGGAATTTTACCGCCCTCGGCCATCCCGCAGCGGAGATCCATGTCAACAATCCCTGGCTTCAGGCGGCCTGGGCGCGCGAGCACGGGATCGCGGTCGAAACCGCGGAGCCGTCCACTGCAGCCGCGCGCAGGCCGCTTCCCGCTTGGCTGCAGCGCGCCGTAACGCCATTCAAACCGATGCTGCGGCCACTGGCCCGAAAGGTTGGCCTCAGTCCCAAGCTCGATGCTCAGGCCGAAAACATCCTGCTCGCGCAGATCGAGGATTTCAAACCCGACCTGGTGCTCAACCAGGACACCTTTCACGTTGATACCGCGCTGATGCGGCGCATCAAGGGCATCGGCAGGCCGATCCTGATCGGCCAGGTCGGGATCGCGCCATCGCGCGGCGAAGACTGGACCGTCTACGATCTGATGATGTCGCAATTGGCGGCGACGGTGAATTTCTTTCGGGACGCTGGCGTTCGCGCCGAAGTCAATCATCTGGCGTTCGAGCCAACGATTCTCGAGGCGCTGCCGGCGCAGCCTGCGACCGACATCGACGTTTCCTTCGTCGGCACCGTCTCGCCGGATCACCGGCAGCGGATTGCGCTGCTGGAGGCGATTGCCGAACGCTACGATCTCAAACTGTTCGGAAATCCGTCGCAGACGCTGCCTGCCGCCTCGCCGCTGCACCGCTGCTTTCAGGGCGAGGTCTGGGGCGCTGACATGTATCAGGCGCTGCGGCGCTCGAAGATCACGCTCAATTCGCACATCGATATGGCCGCCCGGGAAGCCGGAAACATGCGGTTGTTCGAAGCCACCGGCGTCGGCGCTTTCCTGCTGACCGACTTCAAGGACAATCTCAATACCCTGTTCGAGCCGGATAGCGAGGTCGGGGTATGGCGCTCAGTCGACGATTGTCTTGCCGAGATCAATCGCGCGCTCGGGGATGGTTCGGGTCGCGAAGCAATTGCGCGCGCCGGTCAGGCGAGGACGATGGCGGAGCATACCTATCGCCATCGCGTGGCCGAGATTCTCGGTTTCGTCGACGCCGTGCGAGCGCAGCGATGAAGCTGCCGCGCGCGATCCGGCTGATCGGCAAACGCGTCGTGCAGGCAACGCCCATTCTGCGCCGCCATATTCTGACGTCGACCGACTACCAGGTGCTCAGCGGCGTCGACGAGGCCCGCAGCGCGATGGCTTCGGACGGCTGGCTTGCCGCGCGTACGGTGGCGCGCCAGGAGCGCGCTTATCAGGGCCTGATCGCGGCCATGAAAGCCGGCGAACCGCGGCTTGATTTCACGATCGCGGCGGAGGCCGTCGCCGCCACCGGCATTGCCAACCCTCTTCTGATCGAGGTCGGCTGCGGCAGCGGTTATTATTCCGAGGTATTTGCAACCCTCGTTCCCGGCGGCGTGCGTTATACCGGCATCGACTACTCGGAAGCGATGATCGCGCGGGCGCGTGCAAATTATCCATCGGCCGCGTTCGAGGCGGCCGACGCAACCCGACTGCCCTTCCCCGACAATGCCTTCGACATCGTCTTCAATGGCGTGTCGCTGATGCACATCGTCGATTATCAGGCGGCGATCCGCGAAGCCGCACGCGTCGCCAAGCGTTACTGCATCTTCCACAGCGTACCGGTTTTCGACGATCACGGAACCATATATTTGAGGAAGTACGCCTACGGCGCCCCGGTCGTCGAAGTGGTTTTCGGCAAACAGGAACTGATGTCGCTGTGCGGCGATGCCGGACTACGGCTGGCGCGCGAGTGGTCCGGAATTCCCTATGATGTCTATGAGGCGACAGGGCATCACTCCGGCGCGATAACCTATCTGTTCACGCGCTGAGCGAGACCGGCGGATCAAAGCGGCGCAATCACGGTCCGCACATAGGGGCCGACAATGTTGTCCAGCAGGATCATTTGCTTGATCTGCGACAGGCTTGCCCATCGATAAACCCGATCGTTGATCGCAAGCTGGCTCGCGTCCTCAACGAACAGGATCATGTTCTCGTTCGATTTCTGCCAGAACCGGCTGCCTTCCTCGTTGTGTTTCGACCGGTAGATCACGCGGATATTTGCGGAAGCATCGAGACATTCGGCGAATGGCGCGCGCCGCGCGTCTTTCAGTCCGCGGATGTTCTCCCAGGTGCTCTGGATCGTCGGGCAAAACTGCAGATAGCCGACATTGCCGGGATCGGCCTTGGCCTGGAGCAGGAACTCGAGCCCTCGCTCCGGGGTCTCGCGACACAGCAGCGCCAGGACGCCGCCCTCCGACTGGGTCAGGATAGGCTGGTCCCAGCCCGAGATCTCCCTGACGCCGGGCGCGCTTCGCACCCTGACGCCTTCGATACGAAAGAATTGCCCCGTCGCGTTGCGGATATTGCCGTCGTCGTCCTCGTGCCAGTCAGCGACCTCGCGCAACGGAATGAGTTTTGCGGAAAACGGGACATCTCGCCTCCGCACTTCGAGCCAACCCAGCAGTTCCGCCGGATCCGTTGCCTCGACCGCGCGCGAAGCCTGCAGGCGATCGCGCAGCCAGCGGATGTGTTCCTGATCGGCCATCAGATCGCAGCTCTCACGGCTTCGATAACCTCGTCTATCTCATCATCCCTCAAATGCGGATACACCGGCAGCGAGAAGATTTGCCTGGCGTTGCGCTCGGCGACCGGAAACTGGCCTTCCCGGTAGCCCAGATCCTGATAGCCGCGCATCAAATGGATCGGCCACCGGTACTGCACGCTGCATTTGAGGCCGCGGGCCTCGATTCTCGCCAGCGTCGCGTCGCGGTCGCCCGATGTCTCCACCACGAATAGATGATACACGTGCCGCCCGTAGTCATTTTCCTTGGGCAACCGCAATCCCGAGTCCGCCAATCCCCGCCGGTAGCGGTCGGCAATGTCGCGACGGCGATTGATCCAGCCGTCTATTCTGGGCAGCTTCAGCGAAAGTATCGCGGCTTGGACTTCGTCGAGCCGCGAATTATAGCCGTGGCGCTCGGCATAGTAGGTCTGCTCCATACCGTAAAAGCGCAGCGAGCGCGCGAGATCGACGACAGCTTCGTCGCCGCTCACCACCATGCCGCCGTCGCCATAGCCGCCGAGCAGCTTGGTCGGATAGAACGAAAAGGTCGCCGCGGTGCCGATGCTTCCGCAGCGACGATTCCTGTAGCGCGCGCCCTGCGACTGCGCGCAGTCCTCGATCACCTTAAGTCCGTGCCGCCGGGCGATTTCCAGCAATGGATCGAGATCGACGCATTGACCGTACAGGTGGACGGCAACGATCGCACGGGTGCGCGGCGTGATCGCCGCCTCGATTTGACCGACATCCATCAGGAAATCGTCATCCCTGATATCGACGAAAACCGGACGGGCGCCGAGAACCTGGATCGCGGAGACGGTCGGGACTGCGGTGTTCGGTACCGTAATGACCTCGTCGCCGGCCCCGACACCGGCGGCCGCGAGCGCGATGTAGATCGCGTCGGTTCCGCTGTTGACCCCGACGGCACCTTTGACGCCGACATAGGCCGCCATATCGCGTTCGAACGCGATCCCCTCCGGTCCGAGAATGAGCTTGCCGGATGTGAACACGCGATCGACCGCGGCGAGAATTTCGTCCCGCAGTTCGTCATACTCGCGTCGATAATCCCAAAATGGCGGTAGCATCGTTCGGTCAATTTCCCCGCGACAGAAGGCGGCTCGAAGCGGCCTAGTACGCTGTATCACGAACGACAAGAAACGCACGTCCGGTAACGATGTCCAGTAGCTGAAATACGAGGATGCCGACATTTCGTGCCCTGCTCTTGATGGTATGGGATCGCGCCTGTGGCCTGGTTTCGTCGATATTGAGCATCGGCTCGGTGATTTTCTCCACCGCCAACAGTTCCTCCATATAGGGCCGGTAAATATGGTTGCGCGTCGTTGCCGAGAACGGCGCGCCGAAGATACGATGGCTGTTGAAGATGAACCAGCGCAGCCCCTTCCGCAGCCCCTGAAAGTGGAAAAAAACCAGCGGGGTTGCGTCCACCATGACCTGGCCATCGCGAACATCGATTCGGTAATTGGCGATATTCCAGGGGGCGAGGTTTGCACCGATATTGTCGACCGCCTTTACACGCGTCGACAGAAGCGAAAAAGAATCGAGATATCCCTGGTCGGCGTAGCGGCCTCCGTCGACATAATCATGGCACCATTCGATGCATCTCTCTCGCCACCATTTGATGACGGCGATGCCGTCCGGATCGTTGCGCGCCCCCACCCATCCCACATTGTAGGTCCCAAAACTTCGCCGTCTCTCGAGGTTGGGGGCATAGCGATGAGGAATAATCGCGACCGCCGCGCCCTTCAGTTCCTCGTAAACGGCCTCCGGTGAAGCAAAAAAATACAGGTCTCCGTCGAGGTAGGTTACCCACTCCGCGTCCGCCTCGCGCGCCAGAACATAGAGCATCCAGGCCGCTGAGCACGTAAAGTAATATTCGACGATGCTACGGTCGGCACGCGTCGCGGCAAGCTCCGGATCGGCCGCCTCAAAATCCGCGAGCCGCACCGGCACGATTCCCGGCAGATCAAGCGTGACCAGGATCGTGTGGCATTCGGCGCTCAGGCACAGGACCCAGAGACGGGAATTGGGGGCGTGGCGTTGAAGGGATCGATGCAACGCCAACCCGCGCGACAGATAGTTGTGATCGAAGTAGGTGCAGTAGACGCGGTTCAACATGCGATATGTCAGTCTGGCCGCGAGAAGGGCGGAAGGCGATTTAACGAGCTCTTGCTTGCCCCACGCCACCCATCATGTCTACAGGAGGCACCAGAACGGCGCAATGCGGTCGCTGCAAACCGCAAAAATATGGCGATTAACCGCCGAAACGAGGCTTGCACGTCCGGCTCCCCGCAATCTCGCCGTTCGGCCACTCTCGTTGGCCGAGGCACTCCGAAAGACCTTTGAGATGCGCACAGCCGCGTGTTACCGAGACCCTCGAATTCCGGGTCGCAACGCGAGCAAGATGTAATGAATCGCAAAGGCATCATTTTGGCCGGTGGCCGTGGCACGCGGCTCTATCCGCTGACCCTGGCCACGTCGAAGCAGCTATTGCCGATCTACGACAAGCCGCTGATCTACTATTCGATGACCACGCTGATGATGGCGGGCTTGCGCGAACTCCTCATCATCACCACGCCGGAAGAGATCGATCAGTTCAAGCGTCTGCTCGGCGACGGGAGCCAGTGGGGAATCGCGCTCTCCTTTGCTATCCAGGACCACCCCGGCGGCATCGCGGAAGCGTTCCTGATCGGCCGGGACTTCCTGGCGGGCGGGCCGTCGGCGCTGATTCTCGGCGACAACATCTTCTATGGCGACAATCTGCGGGCGCTGCTCCGCGACTCGGCAGCGAAGGCCCGCGGCGCTACCGTATTCGCCTGCTGGGTCGACGATCCCGAGCGATACGGCGTGATCGAGTTCGATCCCGCCCACCGCCCGCTGCGGATCGTCGAAAAGCCGAAGGCGCCGAAATCCAATTACGCCGTCACCGGGCTTTACTTCTACGACGAACGCGTCGTCGACATCGTCCGCGAGATGAAGCCATCGGCGCGCGGAGAACTCGAGATCACCGACCTCAATCAATGGTATCTGGACCGCGGCGAACTTCATGCCGAACGGTTCGGCCGCGGCTACGCCTGGCTCGATGCAGGCACCCACGAATCGCTGCTCGAGGCATCGCAATTCATCCACATCGTGGAAAAGCGCCAGGGCCTGAAAATCGCCTGCCCCGAAGAGGTTGCATTCGCCGAGGGTTTTATCGACGCCGAACAATTGCTGCTTCTGGCCGAGCCCATGAAGAACACGGCATATGGGCAGTATCTGATCCGGCAGGCGCGGATTTCCTGAGCCACGCAAATCTCTAACGCGGAATCGCCGCGATCATTCTTTCGCGGATGCGCCCGACCGCCAACGGACTCGCCGCCACGGCTGCCACCAGCAGCCATATCGCGCATTCGGCAAAGAAACGTGCCGGGCCCGTCCAGGGCAACGCCAGCCGGATCGCCGCTCCCAACGCCCAGCCCGCCAGCGTCACGGCGATCATCATCGCCGCCAGAAAGCCGCCATGGCGAAGCGGATGCTGCAACGTCTGTCCAACGACGACGAATGCCAGCACACCGCATTGAATCGACAAGTCGCTGGCGACCACCGCGACCGCCGCGCCAAGCGGTCCCATCGGAGGAATCAGGATCAATGACAGGATCAGGAATACAGCAAGCTGAAGTCCCTTGGTCCGCACCAGAAGCCCGCCGCGATTGCTGTAATTGGCAAAACCCAGCGCCAGGATCGACGGGGCGATCGCGGCGGTGCCTATCAGCAACGTGACCGTGAGCAACGGGTCGTAGGGAATGGCGCCATGCGTCCAGAGCGCGAAAAAATCTTGCCAGAACGGCAACAGCCCCGAGACCGCGAAGCTCGCCAGCGCCGCGACGAACACCGAGCCGCGGGCGTAGAGGCTGCGCAGCCGGTCGGTGTCGCCGACCGCGTGGTCGTGGCCGAGTTCGGCGGCTAGCGGAAGCGTGGTCTGCAGGCAGAGCGCCCGCAGCAACCCCGCCACCACGCGGGTCAGCCCCCATTGCGCTACCGCGATGCGGTCGGACACCAGCGCGCTGACCAGCATCACCGGAAGATTGAGCAGCACCAGTTCCGTTGCGCCCGCCAGCCCGAATGGCGCCGCCTTGCGGAACTGACCGATGATCCAGCGCGGGGAATTTCTGCTCCTTACCCCGCGCAAAAACGGAAACAGCCGCGGCGCATCGATCGCCAGCAGATAGATCGTGACCAGCACCTGAGCCGCCACACACGCGACGGTAACGCCAAGCAGGCTTCCGGTCAGAACGATCGCGACCAGTTGCCCCACCTGTCCCGCCGCCGTGGCCCAGCCCTGCAGCCACACTGCGCGACCATAGAGACCTCGCGCACGATACAGCCCCCCGACCAGGCTGGACGGCAGCGTCAGCATGGTGCCTGCCGCCATCACCACGAAGGCCGCGTCGAAATCCGCGATCGACTGAAATCTGAAAACGGCGGAGGGCGAGACCAGCTGTGCGGCGGCCAGCACGACGATGGCAAGAAAGCCGCCCAGGCCCAGATAGATCCGCAGCAACGCGGCATAGAAGCGCGCCGTTCGCCCGTCGCAATCGATGCTGGATTTGAATGCGAGAAACCGGTTGATCACGCGAAACTGCAGACCGCTATCGGCAATCAGCATCAGATTGCCGACGGCGTAGATCACGAGCCAGGCTGCGAGAACCTCGCTGGTCCAGAAATGCAGAAAAACCGGAACCAGCGCGACCTGCTGGGTCAAGCCCAGCGCCATCTGGAAAAAACTTGCGGACCAACCCGCAATCAGCCTGCGCGCCCGGCTCCGGCCCGAAGCATTTGTCGGAGCCTCGCCCTTCCGCGCATCATCTGCCTCGTCGATCAAGGCCGAACCCCTTCAGCATCGAAACCGGGCTAGCAGTCAACGCCGTGAATGTCGATAGTCGGTGAATGGTGACCTCGGGGCGGCGCACGAGGCCGCAATTGGCCGTTGATTCCTCCACCGGAAACCGCCTATCTGGCGTCAGCCGCTTGCGATCGCCGGCGCCGTTGCAGAACCTGAAGACAACAACGTGGCCACCGAGTTCATACCGTTCAATCGGCCCTACGCGACCGGCAAGGAGCTCGGCTACATTGCCGAGGCACACGGTCATTTGCATCTGTCTGGCGACGGCCGGTTCTCAAAACGCTGCCATCAGTGGATCGAACAGCGAACGGGTTGCGCCAAGGCGCTGCTGACGCATTCATGCACCTCTGCGCTCGATATGGCGGCGCTGCTGCTTGACATCACGAGCGGCGACGAAATCATCATGCCGTCCTACACCTTCGTGTCGACGGCGAACGCATTCGTGCTGCGGGGCGCGGTTCCGGTTTTCGTCGACATCCGCGAGGACACGCTTAATCTGGATGAGCGATTGATCGAGGCCGCCATCACGCCCCGCACCCGCGCCATCGCACCCGTGCATTACGCCGGCGTATCCTGCGACATGGACGCCATTGTCGCGATCGCAAAACGCCACCACCTTGCGGTGATCGAGGATGCGGCGCAGGGCGTCATGGCGGGCTACAAGGGCCGCGCGCTCGGCGCAATCGGCGATCTCGGCAGCTTCAGTTTTCACGAGACCAAAAACATCATTTCGGGCGAAGGCGGCGCGCTTCTTGTGAACGATCCCGCGCTGGTATCGCGCGCTGAGATCATCCGCGAGAAGGGAACCGATCGCGACCGGTTTTTCCGCGGCGAGGTGGACAAATACACCTGGCAGGATGTCGGTTCTTCATTTCTGCCAAGCGACATCAATGCCGCATTCCTGTGGGCGCAATTCGAAGAGGCCGAGCGCATCACGCGGGAACGGGTCGCGATCTGGCAGCGCTACCACATCATGCTCGAATCGCTCGAACACCGGGGGCGGCTTCGCCGTCCGGTCGTGCCGGCGGACTGCCAGCACAATGGCCACATCTACTACGTCATTCTGCCGCCCGATATCGATCGTCAGGCCGTACTGCGCGAACTCAAGAGCCATGCGATCCAATCGGTATTTCATTACGTCCCGCTGCATTCGTCGCCCGCGGGCCAGCGCTTCGGGCGGGCGCATGGCGAGCTGTCGCTGACGACGTCGCTGTCGGAACGCCTGATCAGGCTGCCGATGTGGCTGGGCCTGGCGGAAGCCCAGCAGCAGCGGGTCTGCGACGTATTGGGCGCGATTCTCGGAAAATAGCGGACCACCGCGTCAGCCCGCCCAGATCAGGTTCAAAGGCCGTCGGACTCACCATTCTTCGGCGTTGAGCGTGGTGTAAACGGCGCAAAAGACCCATCTGTGGCGCCAGCAACCGGTTGCGGCACCGGCATGCCGGGTATACCGGCCGGAGCGCCAACGGGGCCTTCCGGACGCTGCAGGACGAGAACTTCGCTCCGGCCAGCCTTCTTGAGCGTGACCTCGCGGCCCTGGACCGAGCTGAGCTGCCACCCGGCATGGCTGTCACCCTGCCGCAAGCGGACGATTTTCTGATTGCTCCGGTCAAGGAAAACCGCAATCGCGTCGCCGTCGCCGACGACGGCTCCAATCAGCGCCAGCGCCGGACGGTCCGGTGCGGCCGGCGGCGGGGGTGGTGGCGCGACGGCCTGTTCCGCGGGAGCGACCACGGCACGCTGCGGCGGCCGCCTTGAGGCGGAGAAGATCGGACGCTCCTGGGTGGCCGGCAGCGCCGAAAGCGGCACCGACCACAGCGGATTTCCGGTCGGCGTCCTCGCGGGCTCCCGGCTCGGCTTCGCAAGCGGTTTCACGGCGCCGACGTCGACGCTGTCAGGGCCGCCCCCTGGCCGATCGTCGGACAGAATATCGGTGGAAGAGGTCGCCGCACGCAGTTCCGGCGAAAGGCCGATCGCAACCATGCCGCCCGATAGCAGCACCAGCGCCAGAATTTTGAGCCGCCCGACCATCTCTTAACCCGCCGCTAGCCTCGCCGCCGCCAGATCCGCGGTGACCTTACCCGCAACCACGGCGCCCATCAACGCAATGCGAATCGAAGCTGAGTCTTAGCGCCTCGGCTCCCCCCGGGGTGCGGCGGGACGGCGCGTTTTCCGGAAACTTTGCTGGTGCCACGCGCCCTGAATGTTGCCAAACAGCCACGCCGCCGGAAATACGAACGGGCTTGGCCCACGTCGGCGCAAAACCGGCCCGAGGCGCGTTGCCCGCGGGCGCAACGCCGTGAGACTATGGCGAAAATCGGGGTCGAAACGTTTTGATTTCCAACGCGGTTCAGACGCATTGACGTAAAAAATTTGAGAAACACGCCATGGTCGATCTGAAATTGTCTCTGCCGGACACCAGACGCACACTGCAATCGGTCACACGGCATTCGCTGGCGGTCCTGCTCGCGACATCAGCGCTTGGCGTGGTGTCGGCGCACGCCGTCGACGGCACCTGGACCGGCGCATCGAACAGCGAATGGACCGACGGCACAAACTGGAGCTCGACCCCGAGCGTGCCCGATGGCACGGCGACGTTCACCAACACCGGCCCGGCCGCCGTCCAGAGCAACGGGCTGGTCAATATCGGCACCGTCCTGTTCACCGGCGCGCCCAACCCCAACGCCCAAGCCTACACGATCGACACCAACGACATCTTCCTGGTGAACGGCACCGGCGTCTTCAACAATTCGACCAATACGCAGACCTTCAACGTCAATTCCAGCATGGTGTTCCAGAATTCCAGCAGCGCCAGCGCCGGAAGCCACGCCGTCACCTACAACAACAACAGTGCAATAGCCTTCACGAACAGCAGCACGGCTGGAACGGCCATCATCGCCAACAACGGCGATCTGGAGTTCAATAACAACAGCACGGGTGGCAGCGCCGTCATCACCAACAATGCGGTGACGAACTTCCAGGACGCCACCTCGGCCGGCAGCGCGAATATCACCAACGCCGCTAGTGGCACCCTGACCTTCAACAGCACGTCGACCGCCAGCACCGCGACCATCGTCAACAATGGAGTGGTCGCGTTCCAGAACTCCAGCAACGCCGGAAGCGCCAACATCACCAACGGCACCAATTCGTCACTCACTTTCGGTGATACGAGCACGGCGAGCAGCGCCCATATCAACACGACGGGCACCGGTGTCGCCATCACGTTCAACAATTCCAGCAACGCCGGCAGCGCGACCTTCACCGCCACCGCGACCACCTTCGGGACGATTACCTTCAACGACACCAGTTCGGCGAGCGCGGCACATATCGATCTCGTCGACACCAACCTGACCTTCAACAATTCCAGCAACGCCGGCAGTTCGACCATCACGATGTCGAATGCGACGCATGGCGGCAACATCGTGTTCAACGACACGAGTTCGGCCGGCACCGCCAACATCACCAATGTCAGCAGTCTCGGCGTCAACAATACCGTGCAATTTCTCGGCGCCAGCACCGCCGCCAACGCGACCATCGTCAATAATCCGGGCGTCGCCAGCGGCGGGCAGCTGTTTTTCGGAACGCTCGGCGGGACCGACACCGCAAATGCCGGAACCGCGCACATCACCAACAACAATCTGGGCACGACAAGCTTCCTCGCCCACACCTCGGCGTCGGGCGCGACGATTACCAACAACTCCGGCGGCGGCACCAATTTCCAGGACCAGAGCACGGCTGCGAACGCCACCATCGTCAACAACAGCGGCGGCGCGACCCAATTCGGCGTTCCCATCGTCGGCACCGACACCGCGACCGCCGGAAATGCGAACATCACCAATAACGCCGGCGGCACCACGGAATTCACCGCGGCGACAACGGCTGGAAATGCGACGATCCTGAACAAGGCCGGGAGCTTCCTGCAGTTTGGCGATTCCGGAATCGGAAGTTCGACCGCCACTGCCGCCAATTCGACGATCAACAACAGCGGCACCACCTCGTTCAATGCCCAAACCACCGCGGGCAATGCGATCGTCACCACCAACAGCGGCGGCAGCGTCTTCTTCTTCGATACCTCGACCGGCGGCAGCGCGCAGTTCATCACCAATGCCGGCGGCACCTTCGACATGTCCGGGCTGACGGCGGCCGGCATGACCGCGGGCTCGATCGCCGGCGCCGGCAGCTACATCCTCGGCGCCGAGAACCTTGCTGTCGGCAGCAACAACCTTTCAACCACCGTCAGTGGCGTAATTTCGGGCGTCGGCGGCTCGCTCACCAAGGTCGGCAGCGGCGCGCTGACCCTGTCGGGCATCAACACCTATAGCGGGGCGACCAATGTCAATGGCGGCACGTTGGTCGTCGACGGCTCGATCGCGACCTCGGTGCTGACCACCGTGAATGCCGGCGCCACGCTTGCCGGCTCCGGCACGGTCGGCAACACCGCGATTGCCGGCGGCACGCTCGCCCCCGGCAGCGCCGGCGGCAGCGTGTTCGGTCCGCTCACCGTACAGGGCAGCCTCTCCTTCACGGCGGCCTCGACCTACATGATCCAGGTTTCGCCGACCAATGCCGGCCTCACCAATGTGACGGGCACCGCAAACCTCGGCAGCGCCACGGTGAACGCGGTGTTCCAGCCGGGCAGCTATGTCGACAAGAAGTACACCATCCTCACCGCGACCGGCGGACTCGCTGGCACCACCTTCAATCCGGCGGTCGTTTCCAACAACCCGAACCTGCAGGCAACGCTCAGCTACGACGCCCACGATGCGTTCCTGAACATCAAGCTTTCATTCGTTTCGCCGAGCGGGCTCAATATCAATCAGCAGAACGTCGCCAACGCGCTGACCAATTTCTTCAACACCACGGGCAGCATTCCCGCGGCCTTTGCGACGCTCAACGCCGCAGGGCTGACGGTCGCCTCCGGCGAACTCGGCACCGGCGTGATCCAGTCCTCGATCAAGGCCGACGACCTCTTCCTCAATTTGCTGCTCGATCCCACCATTGCAGGCCGCGGCGCGGGCTTCAGCGCCCCCGGCAGCGCCTCGCAATATGCCGCCGGCGACGACGAGGCCTCCGCCTTTGCCGAGAAACGTCTGGCGACGCCGAGCGAGCGCGCGGCCTACGCCATGGTGACCAAGGCGCCGCTGCTAGCTCCCCAGGCGGCCAACCGCTGGAGCGTCTGGGGCGCCGGCTATGGCGGCTCCGCGACCATCAATGGCAACGCCGTCGTCGGGTCGCAGGACACCACGGCCCGCGTCTGGGGCATCGCCGCCGGCGCCGACTACAAGGTCACGCCGGACAGCCTGATCGGCTTTGCGGTGGCAGGCGGCGGCACTGGCTTCTCGCTCGCCAACAGCCTCGGCAGCGGCTCGGCCGACCTGTTCCAGGCCGGCGTCTTCGGCCGGCAGAATTTCGGCCCGGCCTATCTGTCGGCGGCGCTGGCCTATGGCTGGCACGACGTCACCACCAACCGCACCGTGACGCTGGCCGGCCTCGACCAGCTGCAGGGCCGTTTCCGGGCCGAGACGTTCTCGGGTCGGTTCGAAGGCGGCTACCGGTTTGCCACCCCCGTGGTCGGCCTCACGCCTTACGCCGCCGCCCAGGTGATCAGCTTCAATCTTCCGGCCTATGCCGAACAGGCGGTGATCGGCAGCCCGCTGTTCGCGCTGAACTACGCCGCCCAGACCACGACCGCGACCCGCACCGAACTCGGCCTGCGCACCGACAAATCGTTTGCGATGCAGGATGCGATGCTGACGCTGCGCGGCCGCGCCGCCTGGGCGCACGATTACAACCCCGACCGCGCGGTCACGGCACTGTTCCAGTCGTTGCCGGGTGCGACCTTCGTCGTCAACGGCGCGCGCGGCAATCCGGATGCGGCGCTGGTCAGCGCCGGCGCCGAAATGAAGTGGCTGAACGGCTTCTCGCTGGCGGCCACCTTCGAGGGCGAGTTCTCCGGCAATGTCACCAGCTATGCCGGCAAGGGCGTCGCCAAATATAGCTGGTAGGCCTGATCCCGCCGGTAGCGCTGATCGCCGGCAGCTTCGGAAAGCCGCTGCGGCAGCTCGACCGTTGCTTATTTGCCTGCCTGCCATTGCCCGGAAACGCCGAGCACGACCCTGATCCGCCCCGCGCCGCCTTCATTGGCCGCCGTCGTTTGCGGCACCTGCACATCGAGTTGATCCACGAACAGGAAGGGCATGCCGACCTCGAGGTCGTAGAGCAGCTTTTGCAGCGCCGGCTGCTCCATCTCGCAACTGACGACGAGGCCGACGAAACCGTCCTTGGCCTGCGTGCCCAGCACATCGACCTGCGAGGACTGGATGGTGCCGCCGACATTGCTGACGGCGGTGGCGACCCGCTGCAGCAGCGCCGCGCCCGCGACCGTCACCGTCGGTCCCTCCAGGAATGGCGTGCCGGGATGCTCGGCCGAGGGCGATAACGCACCGCGCGCCTTGCGGCCGCGCAGCTGGTCGAGCAGATCGGCGGTCTGCGCCAGCGCCCGCTGGTGATCGAGGATGTTCGCAATCGCAAGCCCAGCGGTCACCAGCAGGCCGCAGGTGACCGCCAGATAGAGTACGACCGCGATCAGCGGCGAATGCGTCAGCGTGCGCGTGACGATGTTACCCGAACTCACGTTGGCGGCGCTCATGTTGCCTGGACTCATGGCGCCACCGTATTCTTCGGTTCGACCCGCGTCTCGATATGGAAGCGCTCGCCGGGATCGGACGGCGCGCGCGTCGTCGGCGCATAGAAGGTGGCGCGGGCGAAATGCGGCGATTGCTCGATCAGCGGGATCAGCGACGGCGCGTCGCGGGTGATGCCGGATATCTGCAGCTTGTTGGCGGCCAGGTGCAATTCGGTGACGTAGGTATGATCGGGCAGAACCTGACTCAGCGCCTCGAGCACGATGACGCTCGCCGGCGTCTCGTATTTGCGCCGCTCCAGGGCCGCGACCGGCGACCGATCGCCGCCGTCGGCGCCGGCGCGAATCGCCGCGCGCCGCGCCGAAATCTGCCGCGCCAGCTCATCCTCCTGGGCCCCGAGATTATCGGCCACATAGGCCGCCACCGAGACCGAAACCAGCGCCGCCGCCGCGACCGCGCCGAGCCCGATCAGCAGCGCACGGCTAAGATGCGCCGCGTCGAGATGGCCGCGGGCCTTTTGCTCGAACACCTTGACGCGCCCCGCATCGCGTTCGCTGACATCGGTGCAGACCGCGATGGAAGCGGGATGAAAACCCGACACCGCCTGCACATAGGACATCGCGACCTTGCGCGTGGTGGCGGCGATCATGGTGGTGATGCTCTCGGCGCCGCTTGCCGCAGGCGCGCTGCAGCCGAACACCGCCTCGCTGGCGCTCCACGGCGTCAGGCGGTCGATCTGCGCGCGCACGATGCCTTCGAGGAAATCCGCGGCGCGCGCCGGCAATTCGAGCGGACGCAACAGGAATCGTTTGGGCTGCAGCACGATCTCGACCCGGCTTCCCCTGAACAGGGGCGCCAGATTGGGGGCGGACAGGGTTCCGTCGCTGAACCCGATCCGCGCGGGAATGTTTTCGGCCTTGCCCGCCGCCTCCACGGCAAATCCGCCGTCGTCGCCCTCGACCAGCCGGACCACGCGCGGCGAGACGATGCGGTCGAGCCCGGCGATAAGCGCGGCCGCCACGCTGCCAGTCCATGCGCCCAAGGCCGCGCCGATCGGCTGGAACAGTTTCATCTCGATGAGGCCCTTTGTGCTGTCGTGCTGCCGTCGGAGGCATTGCGCCACGACAATACACGATAAGGCTCGTCGCCGCCTTCGAGAAGCAGGATCACGATTTCGGCCCCGCTGCGCCGTCCGTCCGGCAGTTCGACGTCGACCGCGATCCGATAGGCCCGGGAGCCCGAAAGTGTCGCGCCCTCGCCGCCGACCATCCCGATCAGGGATTGCGGGTCGAGCGTGGGATCGCTGCGCTGCGTCAGCACCGATTGCAGATTCTCCGGCGTCATGTTCGGGAGCGCCGCCAGCACCTGCGGCGCGGCATCGAGGACATTGATCGTCGCCAGATTGCTGAACACGGTCACGAACGGAAGCATGCGCTCGATGATGGCGGGTGGAATGCCGCGCACGAGCCACAGTTCCTCGGACGACGGGAACGGCGCGTGGCGCGGGATATAGGGCGCTCCCGAGGTCCGATAGAACGAGTTTTCGGGGTCGTCGTCGCCGAGTTCGGTCGGGGCGCGCCAGGCGAGGATACGATCGGCATAGCCGGGCGCATCCGACGGACTGGCGCCAAGCCCGATCATCAGTCCGGAGAGCAGGCCCTTCGGCGCGGCGTTCAGGTCGACGCGCGCGGCCTCGGAACGGAAGGTCACAAACACGCGGCCTTGACCGACCCGGGCGTTAAACGTGCCGCTGGTCGGACGGAGGCCTTCCTTGACGGTCATCAGCTGATAAGCGGCAAGCTCGACCCCGGCAGTCACCAACGCCTCGGCCTGGATCCGGTCGGTGCTCCCGGCCACTACCACCGCGGTGTTGGTGACATAGACCAGATAAATCAGCACCAGAGCCGACAGCGCTGCAAGAATCCACAGCACGGCGACGACGATGAAGCCGCGCGCGCCCGCTTTCGACGTCAAGCCCAATTGCATCCCGGCCGGTTCAGCTCTCAGAGCTGCTCCTCTTTTTTGTCCGCATCCGGCTTCTGCTTCGCCGTCAGACAGGTCGCTGGATTCTTTGCCCGCACGCATTCGGCTGGTGCATTGACGTGGACGGTAGCGGCGCGGGAGACTGCAAGCACCTGCCCGGTCGCGCTGTCGCGGACGGTGACACGGACCATATCCGGAAGCTGCCTCTTGCCGAGCCAGTCCGGCTGCCAGACCTGATCCGGCCCGGCATAGGAAAATGATACGCGAAGCGGCGAACGGATCAGAACGACCTGATCGGCAAAGCGGATTTGTGCATCCGACGGCATCGGCGCGAACGGTGCGCGCTCGCGCACCATGGCAAGGCCCTGACTGTCGGCCTTCTCGATCAGCCTGATGATTTCGAGCCCGGGACGCGCATTGGGACCGACCGCGGTTCGCAGGAAGGTAACCGCCAGTTCGGAACCCTCGAACAGCGGCGTCTTGGCATCGCCGTTGGCCGGGATCGTCTCCGCGACCGAGAGGTCGGCCACGATGCGATCGAGACCCATCGCCAGCCGTTCGGCGCGCTGCACGCGCGCCATGCCCCGGTTCCAGTTCGGCAGCCACTGCGCCGTCACCGTCGCCAGCGCGGCCAGGATCACAGTCATCAGCAGCGTCGCCAGCAACACTTCGACCAGCGTGAAGCCAGCCTCACCGGCCGGCGCGCGTCGCGGGATCGCGCTCATTCGGCGAGCTTTGGCACGATCCGCACCGTCACCACCTGGATGGCTGGGCCGCCTGGCGCCTGCATCCGCATGTTGACGGCCAGCGGCACGAACGGGCTGGTTTGCGCACCGTCCGGCACCGCCATGTTCAGCGGCGCGACATCGATCCGCCAGCGATGGCCCGCCAGTTCGCCGGACTGGCGGCCCGGTTTAAGGAGATTGCGCGCCGGCAACGCGGCCAGCAGCGTCTCGGCGGCTCCGGTCAGGGCCAGCCGCTGGTCGATCGAGCGCGTGCCCTTCACGGTGGTGCCGATGACCGCCCCGATCGACGACAGCACGGCCGCGATGATCGCCAGCGCCACCAGCGCCTCGATCAGCGTAAAACCCTTTTCGCCGTCAGAGCAGCTTCTGCGGGACAATATCGACGCCTCCGGTCAGCCAGTTGACGCGCACTTCAAATCCCATCCCCGGCCGTACCAGCGCGATCACGCCGCCGCACGACATCCCGGAGGGGAAGAAATCGATCGATCTGCCGGCAACGCGATCCGCGCAGCGCGATGCCAGTAGCGCGTTCACCGACACGTCATTGGGCAGACGGATGACGCGGCCGGTGACGCCGGAGCGGATCGACCGCGTCTCCGCATCGACCAGGGTCGCGACCTGGATTTGCCGGCGCAACGCGGCATTGCGATCCGTCTTCAATAGTGCGGCGGTTTGGACCGCATAGCTCTCCAGCTTCGCACGCGAGGTGGCGCGCGGAATTGCGGGCAGGATGATCGCGGCAAGCATGCCGATGATGGCGAGTACGCAAAGGATTTCGATCAATGCGAACCCTCTGTCGCCTCCGCCGCTTCTAGCGCGTGCCGCTGGCAATATCGGCTGCCGTTCCACTGCCGCCTTCCTGACCGTCGGAGCCAAGGGAAATAATCTCGTAGGGCGCGTGCTCACCCGGCGCACGGTACAGATAGCTGCGACCCCAGGGATCGTTGGGCACCACCCCGCCGCGCAAATACGGTCCGTTCCATCCCGGCGCATTGTTGCTGCGCGTCAACGCGGCGAGGCCTTCGTTGCTGTTGGGATAGCGCCCAAGGTCCAGATAATAGAGGTCGAGCGCGCTGGAGAAGCTTTCGATCTGGATTTTGGCGGCCTTCGCCTTGGACTCGCTGAGATAATTCAGCACCCGCGGTCCGACCAGCGCCATGATCAGGCCGATGATGGTGATCACCACGAGGATTTCGACCAGCGTAAAGCCGGCCTGCGACCTGCGCCGGCGTCTTGCCGCACTGACTGTCAAATTTCGACGCACCGGCATCTCCTCAAAACCTCTAACCTACGATCTGACTGACGGACATTAACGCCGTCATGACAGACACGATCAATCCACCGACGACAATGCTGATGACGATGATTGCCGCGGGGCCTGCGATCCCGACCACGCGATCGAGCGTGCGTTGCAGCTTGGCCTCGTAGAATTCGGCCACCCGGCCCGCCAGGGCGGGCAATTGTCCGGTTTCATCGCCGAGCCGCAGCATCCGCACCGCCATCGACGGCAGCGCCTGGGTCTCGGCCAGCGCATCCGACAGTTTTGCGCCGTGACGGACCCGATCGGCGGCGTCGGTCCAGACCTCGGATGGACCCGCGGTCGACATCATATCGACGAGGATGCGCAGCGTCGTCGTCAAATTGACGCCGCTTCCGAGCAAAAGGCCGAGATTCCGGCAGAACAGCGAACTCCGGTAATACTTCATGACCTCGCGAATGGCGGGCAGCCGGGTCAGCGTGTTCACGAAACCGCGGCGAACGCCCTCCTGACGCAGCGTCAACCAGCTCGTCGCGACGGTTGCGGCAAGTATCGCCAGCACGGCGTCGGAATTGGCCCGCAGGAAGGTCGAAAGGTTCAGGAAACCGAGAATAAACGGGTCCACCTTGGCGCCGAAATCCTGCAGCACGCTGGCAAATTGCGGCAGCACGAAAGTGAGGAAGAACAACAGCACGCATCCGGCGGCGCCCAGCACGAACAGCGGGTAGCGCACCGCCTCGACCAGCCGCCGCTTCAGCGCCTCGGTGCGGGTCCGTTCATCGGCCAGCACTTCCAGCACCTGGTCCAGCGATCCCGAGGCCTCGCCGACGCGGATCAGCGCCACATACATTGGCGGGAACAGACCCTCGTGCCGCGACAGCGCTTCCGCAAAACTCTCGCCGGCAACGACGCGCGACCTGATATCGGCCACCACCGGCCGCAACCGGCCGAAATCGCGATCGGCGGCGAGCAGTTCAAGGCCGTCATTGATCCGCGCCCCGGCGCGCAGCAACAGCGCCATGTCGCGCGTGAAAATCGTGATGTCCTCGGCCTTGGGCTTGTTGAACAGGCTGCTGAAGGCGTTGCGTGCCGAGCCGCCCTCCTCCAGCGTGACGTTGTCGACCAGCACCAGACCGAGACGCTCGATCCGCTGCGCGACGTCGCCGGGCGCGGGTGCGGCGATCGCACCGGAGACCAGTTCGCCATTGCCGTTGAGCGCGCGGTATCGGTAATTGGGCATCGGATCACCGCACTGTCGTGACGCGGAAAACCTCGGGGACGGTGGTCACCCCGGCGCGGCATTTGGCGACCGCGTCCGCCAGCATCGTGGTCATGCCGCCCGCCATCGCCGCCGCATCGATGGTGTGCGAGTCGGTCTGTGGCCCGACCAGCTTGCGCACGTCTTCCGACATTTCGAGGATCTCGAAAACGCCGTTGCGGCCGCGGAAACCGGTACCGCCGCAGCGCTCGCAGCCGCCCGCTTCATGAACCACCTCGCCTGCGCCGAAGCCGATCACGGCGAAGCGCGGGTCGTTGTCGATATCGTGGGCGGTCAATGTGTGCGGCACCTTGCAGCGGTCGCACAGCACCCGCACCAGCCGCTGCGCGACCACGGCCCGCAGCGTCGATTTCAGGAGAAAGCCTTCGATGCCGAGATCGATCAGCCGCGGCACGGCGGCGGCCGCGGTCTCGGTATGCAGCGTGGTCAGCACGAGATGGCCGGTGAGCGCGGCATGGATGGCGATATGGGCGGTCTCGGCGTCGCGGATTTCGCCAACCATGATGACGTCCGGGTCCTGGCGCACGAACGAGCGCATCGCGGACGCAAAGGTGAGGCCAATGGAGGGCTTGACCTGCGACTGATTGATGCCGGGGATCTCGTATTCGACGGGGTCCTCGATGGTGAGGATCTTGCGGGTCGGCTCGTTCAGGATCGACAGCATGGTCGCCAGCGTCGTGGTCTTGCCGCTGCCGGTTGGCCCGGTCACCACGATCATGCCATGCGGCAGCGCCAGGAGACGTGTCATGATCTGCTCGTCGCGCGGGAACAGGCCGAGCTTGCCCATTTCGAGCAGGCCGCGGTCGCGCGGCAGGAGACGAATGACGGCGCTCTCGCCGGCTTGCGTCGGCATGGTGGCGACGCGCACGTCGAGCTCGGCGCGGCTGACGCGCACCCGCGCGGCGCCGTCCTGCGGCAAGCGGCGCTCGGCAATGTTGAGGCCGGCCAGAATCTTGACGCGCGAGATCAGCGCCTGCGGCGGGATGCCCGACGGTGACGGCATCGCGCGCAGCAGCCCGTCGACGCGCATCCGCACCACGAGCCCGGTGCGGAACGGCTCGATGTGGATGTCGCTGGCGCGCAGCTCGACCGCGCGCTCCAGGAGATCGTTGAGCGCGCGCACCACGGGCGCGCCGCTGGCCAGATCGCGCAGACTCTCGATGTCGTCGTCGGATTGCTGGCTCGATCCCCTCGCCCCCTCTTCCGCCGCCGCACCATCGGCCTCGATGCGCTGGTCGAGCACGGTGGTGATGTCCTCGAACGAGCCCACCGCGACCTCGACCGGCTCGCCGAATACGATTTCGGCGGCGCGGATCGCCGCGGTGTCGGAAGGATCGGCGACCGCCAGACGATAGCTTCCGTTCGGCGCCCGCACCGGGAAGATCGTGGACTCGCGCAGGAAGCGACGGGAAAATCCGTCGAGGCAGGGCGTCGATGCCAGCAGTTGCGGCAGGCTCAACCGCACCACGCCCCAATAATCCGAAACCTCGTCGGCAAATTCGGCCGCCGAAAGGTCGGTCGCTTCCCACAGCTCGCGCAGCGGGCGCGTCAGGGTTGAATTCACAGGATTTTCGACGCGCGCCCGCGCCCGCGCCGGCAACGAATATTTTTCCAGGATGTGCTGCCGGAAGGTCTCTGCGGACAGGTCTCGCATCGAATTCCCACCGCTAACCTTGTTACTGGAATACAACAGCTCTTGCGTGCAGCAGGACGGCCTTTGCCCTTGACTTATTTAGTAGCAAAAACATAATCGTGGCGCAAACAATTGAACGCCCGGACCATGGGGGATCGGGCGTGTTTTTTCAGTACAGCACAGCGTTGGTAGGCGTATCTTGATCAAAGTGGTCCATCCGCTTTCGCGCCTGCGTTCAGGACTGGCTGGAACGCTCGTTCTATTTTTGTCCGCTTTCGCGCTGACCGCGTGCATCGTGACCGCCGATCAGTCGATCGAGAGTAATCCCAAAGACCCCCGCGCCCAGGACGTCGGCGAAAGGATCCAGTCCATCGATCTGCTGCCGCGCCAGGCCGCGGATAGCGAAGCCACCGGCCTCCGGCAGCCGAGCGCATCGCGCCCGGCGATCTACCTTAGCGACGGCTCGACACCGCAAGGCGCGGCCCTGACGGAGCGCGATGGCGCCGGCGGAAGTGGCAACGGCTACGATCTCAATTTCGAAAACGCGCCGGTCGCCACGGTGGCGAAGGTCATCCTTGGCGACGTGTTGAACGTCGGCTACAGCATCGACCCGCGCGTGCAGGGAACCGTGACGCTGGCCTCGGTTCGCCCGGTGGCGAAAGCTGACGCGCTGTACGTGCTGGAAAACGCACTCAAGATGTCCGGCGTGGCGCTGGCGCGCGATCGCAACGGATACCGGCTGCTGCCGTCGGCGGAAGCCGGACCCGGCGGCATCGACCGCACCGCCTCCGCCGAAGCCGGCCAGGGCATCAGCGTGGTTCCGCTGCGCTATGTTTCGGCGCAGACGGTGTTCAAGCTGCTCGACGCCTTCGGTGTCAAAGCTTCCACCGTTCGCCCGGACAGCGGACGCAATACCCTGATGATCAGCGGTAGCGGCTCCGACCGGGCGGCGGCGATTGACACTATCATGAGCTTCGACGCCGACTGGATGAAGGGACAATCGGTCGGCATTTTCCCGGTGCGCAACTCAACCCCGGAGCCGCTGATTTCCGAACTCGAGAAGATCATGGATTCGGGCGACGGCGGCCTCACCCAGAACATGGTCAAGTTCCAGCCGATCGGCCGGCTCAATTCCATCATGGTGGTGAGCCAGAAGCCCGAATATCTCAAGCGCGCCGGCACCTGGATCGCGCGGCTCGACAAATCCGATACCGAAGCCGCCAACATGAAGTCCTACCCGCTGCGCTACGGGAATTCGAAAACTGTGGTGGCGCTGCTCAACGAAATGCTGATCGGCCGCGGTGGCGGCGGCGGGAGCCTCGACAGTGCCGCGAGCCAGATTTCGCCCGGCGCCGGCCTTTCGTTGTCCTCCTCCGGCAACAATCCAGTCGCCTCCTTAAGCGCATTGCCGACCGCGGGTGCCGGCGCTCCCGTGCCCATCACCGGAGGTCAGGGGTTGTCGCTGGGCGCGCGTCCGGCTCCCGCTCAAGCTCAAACTTCGGGTCTGGATTCGCAGTCCGGCAACGGGTCGGGTTCTGGCGCGAAGTCGGTCGGCAGCGGCGGCTATCTCCAGAACGTCCGGATCACGGCTGACGTCACCAACAATGCGATTCTCGTCTACGCCAACAGTGAATCGCAACGCATCGTGGAACAGACGATCCAGCAGATCGACCGGCCGCAGCGCCAGATCGCGATCGAGGCCACGATCGCCGAGATCACGTTGAACGATCAACTGAACTACGGCGTGCAGTATTTCCTGGCGAGCCAGAAAGGTTCGATCTCCTATACGATTCCCGGCGTCGCCACTTCCGGCACCGGTACCACGACCACCGGTGGCACCACCACGGCGATCGAGCCCGCCAGCAACGCCGTCAACGCCGCCGCCGGTGCGCTGCTGGGGCGTGTCGTTCCCGGATTCAATCTCTTGGTCGGCGCGGAGAATTCGCCGCGCGTCATTCTCGACGCGCTGCATAACATCACCAACGTCAAGGTGCTGTCCAACCCGTCGCTGGTCGTACTCGACAATCAGGCCGCGACCTTGCAGGTCGGCGACCAGGTGCCGTTCTCGACCGGCACCGCGACCGTGCTGACCGCGAACAATACCGTGGTCAACACCATCGACTACAAGAACACCGGCATCATCCTTCGCGTGCTGCCGCGCGCCAATGCCAACGGCAACGTCGTGCTGGACATCGAGCAGGAGATCTCCAGCGTGGCTGCGGGAAGCGCGGGATCGCTGACGCCGACGATTTCGCAGCGGCGCGTCAAGAGCTCGATCGCGGTGACGAGCGGCCAGACCGTGCTGCTGGCGGGCCTGATCAGCGAGACCGAAAACAAGCAACGGCAAGGCATTCCGGTGCTGGATTCCATTCCCGGCCTCGGCGACGCGTTTTCGCATCAGATCAACTCGCGGGCGCGGACCGAGTTGATCCTGTTCATCCGCCCGACGGTGATCAGGGACCCCATCGATGCCCATGTCATCGCCGAGGAAATGCGCAGCAAGATGAACAACCGCCTGGTCGGCACCAGCAATCCCGTGGTCGTGGTCGATCCGCCGCGCGCCACGCGCTAGCGCGCCGTCGCGACAGCGGTGCGGGCTTTGGGAATGCATTATCCGCAAGCCGGTCTGATCGCGTGATCGTCCAATCGACAGGCCGGCAAGCCCTTCTCGGCCTGATGCTGCTGGCGGCGGTTGGGGTCAGCCTTACCGCGGCGCCCGGGCTCGACGGCGTGCTGGGCGCGTTCCTGGGCGCGCTGATGCTGGCAATCGCGGCCAGCGACTTCCGCCGCTACATCATTCCCAACGAACTGACGGGCGCGGCGCTGACGCTGGCGCTATTCCGCGCCGGGGCGGCCGGACCGGAGGCGGGTTGGGAGGCGGTGATCTGGGCCGCCGGGAGGGGGCTGGCCGTCGCGCTGCCTTTCCTGGCCCTGATGACCGGTTACCGATGGTGGCGCGGCCGCGACGGGCTCGGGCTTGGCGATATCAAGCTCGCCGCCGTCGCCGGCGTGTGGCTCAACTTCGTAACGGTCTTTGCGGTGGTCGAGCTCGCGACCCTGTCGGCGCTCGGCGCCTACTTCGTGAGCGGCTATCTCAGGAAGCGTCCGATCAAGGCAACGGCGCGGCTTCCATTCGGGCTGTTCCTCGCGCCGGCGATCTGGATCGGCTGGCTGGTCGAGGCGATGTTGAGATAACGAGCCTGTCTTGCTTTTGGCGGCCGGCCGCGGCTGACGCCTGAACCCACGCCTGCGCCGCATCAATTAACAGGAATGGTGAACTCCGGTTATGGTCGATTGATCGTGCGGCGCACCCAGCCGGCTTCCGCGCGCCGTCACTGGTCCCGCCCAAGCAGCTGTTAAAGCTCAGGTGGCAGCAAGAATTTCTTACTATCCATGATTGTTTGACGATGGATGGTCTTCGCCTAACATCATCGGTCTAGGTATCAGGTCATTATCGCCAAGTTATTTTCTGCGTTGTACGGGGGTACGTCGTGTTTGATCATTTTAGTCGCCGCGCCTTCATTGGCGCGTCGTTGGTCGCCGTAGGGACTTTACCTTATTCGGTTTCAGCGATCGCGGCACCTCAGTGTGTCAGCGGTTCGCTGCCGGGCTTCTTGCCAAATCGGCTGACCGTCGACTGCGCCTCACGGATGAACTTCCGGCTGTTCCGGCAGAACCCTACCGATCTCGGGCTCGCTGGCGTCGTCAGCATGACCTTCGTTCGCGGGAATCAAGGGTCTTACAGCGCGGGGAATCTGTTCCTGTTTCCCTGGTTGAAGGCCAAAGGACGCGCCCGGAAGATCGTCTGGCCAAGCGTCGCACCGACGGACGCGACGCAATTTTTCCAGGCCAGCCCGATGCCGAACAATTATCTGCCGGTGGGCGATTATTTCTGTCAGTTCGTGCTCAAGGCGCCGGTGTCGAATTTCATCGGCTTTGAGCTGGACGCCGCGCCGTTTGAACAGGGGCGCGCGAAATTGCCGTGGGTCACCAACGTCAATAAACTCGCGGACGGCAAACCGGTGGGTATCAATTGGACGAGCTCCAATCTCAACCGTCCCTGGTTTGGCGGCAACAGTTGCATCCCCAATACCGATACCTGCAACGGCCTCGCCTGGCGCAAGGTCATCGTCGATGGACTGAATCAGGCATCCGTGGGCGCCTGCTGAGCCGCGCGTCGTCAGGAAGGTGTCTCCGGTCGAGGTGTTGTTGAACTGGCATCTTTATTCTGACGCGTTTTCTACCGCAGATAAGTCCACGCAATCTACGTAAACTTGATTGCTATGCGAACCGGTACCCACCCCGGATCAAGTCCGGGGCATGCTTGGCTCGAATACGCGATCTAACGTTCGCGAACCGGCGCCCACTCCAGCGCCCGCAGGCGTGCCCGCGCGACCTCGCCGCGCGTCATCTTGGTGGTTACGGCGTCGCGGATACGCGCGCGCGCCTCCCGCGCCCTGCGCGGAGCGCCCGCGGTCGAGAGATTGAGCCATTTGCTGGCTTCGACGATATCGCGCGGCACCCCCTGCCCCCTGTCATAGAGCAGGCCGAGCGAATATTGCGCGAGGCTGTCGCCCTGTTCCGCGGCCCGGCGGTACCACATCGCCGCTTCCGTCAAGTTCTGCGGAACGCCGCGGCCGGTTTCGAACAGGAAACCGAGATAGGCCTGGGCCGACGGCTGGCCGCGCTCGGCCAGCGGAATAAAGATTTGCGACGCCTGCTGATAATCCTGCCGATTGAAGGCGGATACGCCCTGCCGGAACGACTGGGCATGGGCGAGGCTGCCGGCTGAAAGCACGAGCATCGCCGCGGCGACCGCGACAAGAACAATCCTGACGACAGGGACCCGGTTCGCGAACGAGAGCCCCGGCGACATCGCAGGTTTCCTTTCCAAATGTTCGCCGCAGACACTATTCATCGCAAATCCCATCTCACCGACGCGCCGGCATGTTAATCACGCAAAGCGCGAAAAATCCATACCGCTGCCGGTCGCGCCATGGGCGAAAGCTCCGCAGACGGCACGATTAGGGAATATGTCGGCTGTTCGCGATAGGCGCGCGATGATATGTTCGCCAACCCGGCACTTGAGATCAGCGCATCAGGAAGCGCACGGACTGGAGGTTTGTGAAGTGGCGCAGCGAATTTCCGGCGCTTACCGACTGATTACGATACCATCGATCTATAAAGGGCTGATGTTTTCGCTCGGTGCGGATAATGCGATTACCCGATATGTCGACGAGGCCCTGCAACCAAAGGCAGGCATGAAGATATTAGACGTCGGCTGCGGGCCGGCAAATGTCCTCGCGTATCTTCCCGCGGTCGATTACACCGGCATCGATTTGAACGAGAAGCACATCGACTACGCGCGACGGCGGTACGGAGACCGTGGCCGCTTCATGGTCGGGAATGCCGCCGATGATTTGAAGCAGGAAGAAAAGACGTTCGATCTGATAAATGTCTCCGCATTGCTCCATCATCTCGATGACGACCAAGCTGTTTCACTTTTCACCTCGTTGAAGCGCCTCCTGAAAGCAGATGGAAGGATCGTCACGTTCGACAATGTTTGGCTACCCGGTCAGCGCGCCGCGGTCAGGCTTATCAATAAACTTGACTCCGGGATCAACATCAGAACTCCCGAAGGTTATCTGGGATTATTGAGCGGTCTGGGGTTCGACATTCAAACCCGTGTTTTTCACGATCTGCTCCGGATTCCATATGACCATTTCATCATGATTGCGCGCAACTCCTAGAAAATACGATCCAGGGCGGCAGGTTGGATTCGTGCAATCTCGGCCGCCGCTTCGGACGGGCCCGTCTTCCGCTATGCGGAAATCTATATTGCTTGCCCGACCACTATCCGGCTACCACCTGCCGGCCAGCGAACCCCTGCAAGCGTTATCCCAACTTCCGCACGCAGCACCTCGAGGAAAATCCGGTTAAGAGCAGGGTTCAACTTGAACTCGTAGATATCTTCGGTCGTTTTCTTTCCCCGGTTCTTCAGACGGCTAGCGGCCATAAGAGGCAGAAGCAACGCCGTGAACGACGACGAAAACAAAACCTCGAATCCGTTACGGCGAAGTTTCGTCTCCAGTTCCCCGCGCCTATAGCGGCGTTCATGATGCGCAACTTCGTCAGCGCGACTCCACAGCCACGGATGCTGCGGCACGGTGATGATCGTTCCGCCGCCGGTTTGCGTCGCCGCTCGCAGTCCGCGCAATACAGCCTCGTCGTCGGCAATATGTTCAATGACATCGAATGCGCCTGTGAGATCAAAGACGCCCGCAGCCGGGATATCCCGTGCGTCCATCTGCACGAACTCCACTGCGGATGGCAGACGTTTTCGCGCGTGAGCAAGTCCCGCTGGATGCAATTCAGAACCGACCAGCCGTTCCCAATGGCGCAATTCAGCGACGGCCCGCAATACGAAGCCGGTACCGCAGCCTATTTCCAAAAACGAGCGCGCATTCGGAAAGAACTTGTTTGCCAAGCCGGCAATCAGTCGGTTGCGTGAGACGAACCAGAAATGCTCGGCCTCCAGTTCGGCGAGTTCGTCGAACGCTTTTGGATCAAAGCCTGCGATCGTGTCGGCAAGCTCCGGTGCGAACATCGAAATACCCCCAGCTTGCTCGACAATGTGTCCGCAAACTGAACATCGCCAGCCGAGCGGCCAGACCGGCTGATTCTCGGCAACCGGCTCTAGCCCACGGCACACAAGACATCGCCGCACCGGCGCAGACTCGTCGCTCATTCCAGGCACAAACCACGCGTTGTCATTGGCCACATTCATGAGGACGGGTAATTTCCCATGACGTGACTATATCCACTGCCGACGGGAGTGGCCAGACATGCGCATTTACAGACGCAGTTGGGCCGGGTCGAGCGTCGCGATCTCAAACGCCCCATTCTACGCCAATGTTTCCGAGCCCAGGCAACAAAAAGAGGCTCCGGACGAATTGATCGTCGTCCGGAGCCCCCTGGCGGAAATATCAGTGCAACGCTGGAGGCCCGATCGGAGTCAGGGTGCCGTCAGTGCCGTTGCCATTTAGCTGGTTAGTCACAAAGGACAGCACTGTACCGCTTACTCCGGTTGAGTTGCCGGTGATCTCAGATTGACCGACTCGCACCTGATTCGTCCCCCCGACAGCCTGAATGCCGATAGGACTGTTCATCACCACAACGCGCGTGAGCATCGCCCAGGTTACCGGCGCTCCTGATGAGAGCGAGAACCCGGCCTGGGTGTTTGCGTTGAGTACGCTGTCGCGGACCGCAATGTTGAAGCTGCCACCAGCGGTTCCATCGGCGAAGATTCCAAAGGTATTCCGGTTGGCCACGAGCCTGTCGATTGTCCCTTCAACCGTAGCTGTCGGCTGAACTCCAATTCCTCCACCCGTCGTGCCGTTGCCATTGTCGAAGACCGTGGTGCGGGTCACAACAAACGAGGCGGTAGTGTTGGGCTTGACCAGGACTCCGAACCCGGTGAAGTGGCGAATGGAGCAGTCTTCAACATGAAGAAGATTGCCGGAATTGAACACGACGCCGCTAAGACCGGTGCCCAAGCCTTCGATATCAAGACCTTTTAGATAGAGATAATCGGTCGAAGCGCCCTGGAAGACGATACCGTTGGTGCCAGCCACCAGGACGCCAGCTGTTCCAATATCGCAAGAAATGGTCATCGACTTGGTAACGGTGACAGCTCCAAACCCGCCGGGATCCAGGCAGTTGATCTCTCCGGCCGCGGCCGTCTTCGAGATCGCGCCAGCGAACGTCTTGCACGGCGCAGTGCGGCTGCAGGGATTGGCGTCGTCGCCGACGCCGGAGACCCAGGTTCGGGTCGCTTGGGCGTGGGCCGGTGCCGACGCAAAAAACGGAACAAAACCAATAAGTAAAGTGAATAGTGCAATTCGACGCATTAGCGACCTCCCAAGGTTCTGCCGAGAGCACTTCTCGGCCATTTACAATAGTTTAGAAAAATTTCATTTCGCCCGGCGACGGCAATATTGCCGCACGCTTCAAAAAGCCCCGATCAAGCATCCCACCTTCCATATCCTATTTGCTTATTCTAGGCTTTTTAGGACGGCAGGTCCAAAAACACGGGGGGAAACCCGCGACAAACAACCTTCAATTGAGCGTGGACAAAATTCAAGCGGCACACCCGTTACGATATTACGTCGTTGTAATCCACCCAAGGTTCAACAGATTTCACCTCTTTAAGCGTGAGATGACCAGGAACAGGTTCGATTGCCGAGCAAGCCCTCCGGAGACGGACCATCCTTCGCGCAAGCCGAGCAAGGCTTCCGAATCGAATGTCCGGTCATTCCGTACCGGAATTCGGCCACAATACTGACTGGAATGCCAACCGGCACTGCGCTATCTGATTCATGCGAATTGCCCAATTTCTTTGCGCCAGATATTCTGAAATTACCTCGCGCCTCGCAGGCCCTCACGTACCTCAGACCCATGCACTTCGGAGCGCGATAAGATGACTGATTCGGGGGCAACGGCGAATACGGGCGACTCGACAGGCCGCGATCAACAAACGGGGGTTCCTTCACAGCCCACATTATCTTTTGTCGTCCCCGTCTATGGCTCGCCCGAAAGCCTCGAACCACTGTGCCGACGCGTGAAAGACACCTGCACCGGAATGGGCGCATCTTACGAATTGATCCTCGTCGACGATCGTTGCCCGAAAAACTCCTGGCAGACGATCGACAGTCTTGCGGCCAATGACCATGCGATAGTTGGCGTTCGTCTTTCGCGAAATTTTGGACAACATGCGGCAATTCAGGCAGGCCTGTCTCGGGTGCGAGGCGAATGGATTGTTGTGATGGATTGCGACTTGCAGGATCGCCCGGAAGAGGTCCCGCGGCTATGGGCCAAGGCGCTCGAAGGATTCGATGTCGTTCGCGCCAAACGCATCAATCGTAACGATCCCGGATATCGACGACTTTTATCCACCTCGTTTTACTGGCTTCTGAGCTATCTGACGGATACTTATCAGAGTCCTGAATTTTCCAATTTTGGAATTTATAGCCGGAAGGTTATCGACGTCCTCACGCAATGGCAGGAAGAAACGAAATATTTTCCCGCCATCGTGTCGTGGGTCGGGTTTTCACAATCGGTGCTTGCGGTTGAACAAGATCGACGCTTCAGCGGCCGCTCAAGCTACAGTTTCGCGAAGCTTGTAAAGCTGGGCTTGAATGTCATTGTCGGTTTTTCCGACAAACCATTGAAATTGGTCATGATCGCGGGATTCGCGATGGCGCTCCTGTCCTTCGGCATGACTCTGCTCATTCTCATTTCGCATTTGACGGGAATTCTTACAGTTGAGGGCTGGGCCAGCATCGCTCTGTCGCTGTGGTTCCTTGCGGGCTGCTTGCTGTTTGCTCTCGGCTTGACAGGCCTCTATGTCGGCCGGATTCTCGTCGAGGCAAAAGGACGGCCGAGCTTCATCGTCGATCGAGTGCTGATACACGTGAGTGCCGCACGCTCCGAAAATCGCGATTGCCCATCACCTGCTGATGGAACCCCCAAATAATGTTGCAGCCTGGAAGCATAGTTGTCTGTGGTGCCGGATTGAAGGGCGCAACATTCATTGAAGGTCTCCTTCAAAAAGGGATCAACATTGGTTCGATCGTTACGTATCCGCAACCGGATGATGAGGCCCAAAGTTTGGACCGATTGCGCAGCCTTGCACTACGGCTGTCGATCACGCTGACGGAGACCCGTCATCCCGTTCCACGGCCTGAAAGTCTTACTTTTTTGGTCGGCTGGCAGTATCTCCTTCCGGCGCCAACGGCATCGACCGTTGTATTCCACGACTCTCTTTTGCCCCGGTATCGCGGATTTGCACCGACAGTGACCGCCCTGATTAACGGCGACCGCGAGATTGGCGTGACTGCTCTTAGCCCGACCGGTTCGATAGACGAAGGGCCGATCATCGCTCAACGAGGGGTGCCGATATCGTACCCCATCAAGATCAAGACCGCGCTGGAGCTGCAGGCAGGTTTGATGGTTGAGATCGCCGCCGATATTATCGAGCAATGGCGAGCCGGCGAATTATCATCGACGCCGCAGCGGGAAGATAATGCGACGTTTAGCATTTGGCGCGATGATGCGGATTACGAAATTGAATGGTCAAAAAGCGCCGACGCAATCGAGCGCTTTGTGAACGCGGTCGGTCACCCCTACGCTGGTGCCCGCACCACGGTGAGCTCTGGGGAGACAATTCGAGTGCTTGACGTCACTGCGCTTCCCGACATGCTCTTTGAAATTCGAGAAGCCGGAAAGATCTGGAATTTGAATGGCAGCCACCCGATCGTAATTTGCGGCTCAGGAATGTTGCGAATCGATAGGTGCTGCCGTGAGGACGGATCGGAGTTCCATTTTGAGCGTCTTCGCGCGAGGCTCGGACCAAAGCGGTGGAATTTCGGCACGCATTGACGCGCCGTGGTGCCGAACCAGATTACGGCGACGACGAGGCCCTTTAGGCAAGATATCGGCCGGATTTGTTGTCAGAGGTACGTGCGCCTGATGACGCCCCGCGCACGTATGGAATTCGCTGCGATTAAACCGATGAGAGCAAGTTGTTAGGGTTTTTCGCCGGTGCGGGACGTTCGGGTGATCAACAAGACGACGTTCAGTGAACAATGAAAAGGCCCGAAAGGAGATCGGTGAAGTTGGCATTCGTGACGGCCTCGTGGCCGTGGTCGCTCGTTTCATGAGCGATATCCGCGAGCTGAAAATTCGTGTGCGGCAGACCGGTCTGGCCATCAGTCGAACTCGGCGTCGGCTGTATGGAGGAGAACAGCGCATCGAATTGTAACGTGCCTTTGCTGCCAATATTCCAAAGAGGATCAGCAGCGCCGCGAAAAAGAAATGAGTCGTTGCCGCCGGCTCCCGCGGTCGCATAGGCCGGCTGGGACGCAGTATTGCTCAGACCAGCACCTTGAGCAGTAACATCCGGCGAGGAGCTATTGCCTGGTGCCTGGTGCGTGGGAATCCCGATCACGCCGTCGCCGTTCAAGTCCTGATGGAAGCTGGTCTCAAGTGATTCCAGCGCCGAGCTGGTGCCCGAATAGACGCCATAAGAGAGGAAGTTACCGTTGCTGTCGGTATTCCAGATCGAAAACAGATTGGCGCCGGAGTTCTGCAAGGCCACCTCGTAGCCGGTGGCCGTCTGCTCTACGCCGACCGGCGTATAAGGAGCGAACTGCCCCGCGACAACGGCGGCGCCACCAAATTTCAGTTCGGGGCCGGTCCCGCTGCTTATGTTATCGAGATAATAACTATTGCCGACTTCGACTAGGCTGGTCGATCCGAGCGCCTCGATCACGGCAGCGGTGGCGGCGGGAATTCCTATCACGCCGTCGCCATTCAAATCCTGATGGAAGCTGGTCTCCAGCGATTCCAGCGCCGAGCTGGTGCCCGAATAGACAGTATAGGAGAGAAAGTTGCCGTTGCTGTCGGTGTTCCAGATCGAAAACAGATTGGCGCCGGAATTCACCAACGCGACCTCGTAGCCGCTCGACGTCTGCTCCACGGCGACCGGCGTATAGGGCGCGAATTGCCCCGCCGTCACGGCGGCGCCACCAAATTTCAGTTCGGGGCCGGTCCCGCTGCTGATGCTATCAAGGTAATAATTATTGCCGACTTCCGTCAGGCTGGTCGCTCCAGCCGCCTCGATCACCGTAGCGGGAATGCCGATCACCCCGTCGCCATTCAAATCCTGATGAAAGCTGGTCTCCAGCGATTCCAGCGCCGTGCTGCTGCCCGAATAGACGGTATAGGAGAGGAAGTTGCCGTTGCTGTCGGTATTCCAGATCGAAAACAGATTCGCGCCGGAGTTCTGCAAGGCGACCTCGTAGCCGCTGGCCGTCTGCTCCACGCCGACCGGCGTATAGGGAGCGAACTGCCCCGCGACAACGCCGGCGCCACCAAATTTCAGTTCGGGGCCGGTCCCGCTGCTTATGTTATCGAGATAATAATGATCGCCTAGTTGGACCAAGCTGGTCGATCCGAGCGCCTCGATCGTCACAGGCGTGGGAATGCCTATCACGCCGTCGCCATTCAAATCCTGATGGAAGCTGGTCTCCAGCGATTCCAGCGCCGTGCTGCTGCCCGAATAGACGGTATATGAGAGAAAGTTACCGTTGCTGTCGGTATTCCAGATCGAAAACAGATTCGCGCCGGAGTTCTGCAAGGCGACCTCGTAGCCGCTGGCCGTCTGCTCCACGCCGACCGGCGCATAAGGAGCGAACTGTCCCGCCAGGACCGGCGAACCGCCATATTTCAGTTCGGGGCCAGAGCCGGTGCTGATAGTATCAAGAAAATAATACGAGCCGGCCTGGACCAGGCTGGTCGATCCAAGCGCCTCGATGACTGTTGTAACGGGCGTTGACGTATGGAAGCCCAGGGCATCGAGCTGTTGTTTGTCGGCGGCCGTAAGACTCTGAAGCGTGCCGCCGTAATAATATTCATCAAACGGATCGTTCGCTCCCTGCACGCCGCTGTTGAGGAAATCGCTGGGATCGGAATTCTGGCCGTAGTCGGCCAATTTCGTGTTGCCGCCATCGACCGAGAAGTAGGCGGCCACGGCCGTGTTGTTGCCGTCGAACAGCCGCACGCCGGCACTGGTGAAACGATAAAAATCGAAAATATCGGGCGACGAACTGTAGGGCGAGCCATACGGCACGCGGCCCATCGCGTGGGTCAGTTCATGAAGGGCAACGCCGACCAGCAGGTTCGAACTGATGTCGGTCGCAAAGGTCGCGCTGCCGTCGTCGGTGCTGGTGTCGTTAGCGCCTAACAGCCCCCAAAGCTTCAGCTGCGCGTTCCAGACAGCGACATTGGATTGTCCCTGGATCGACGTTCCGGTCGGTAATGCGTTGAAGATCGCATCGCCCAGCGTCGCATGGTTGATCAGGTCGGACCTGACAGTTGAATAGCTTTCGTACAGGCCGTTATCGGGGCCGGCGGCGGCGCCGCCGCCGGTGCCGCTATAGTCGATCTTGATGTTGACGGTGATCCTGTCGGAGATCGCCGCGGTCAATAACGATGCCGCCTGCTGGATGCCCGCCCTAAAACTTGCCGGCGCAGCCATGGCTGCGGCATCGAATAACAGATTGATGATGATGCCACCCGTCGTCATGGAAACGACGGAGATCGAGCCGCTTTGAGCGCTCGAGGATGCGACCGCTTCGCTCGTCAGAGCGGGCGTCCCAGGAATCTCGACGGGGGAAGTCGAATCGGAAGTCGTGTCGGACGGGGAAACTCCAACGAAGTTGAACGAAGGCGAGAATGAGAAGCCCGCGTTTAATACGGCCTCACTCATCTTGAGACCGAAGTCAGAATTGTCCTGCAGTTCGGTTCCGAGCTTGGACTTCATCGCTTAGTCTTTGGTTCTCAACAAGAATTCCGGCCTGTTCGACCACGTTCGGGGAATAGTTTTCGGAGCCCCAAGTGTCGAAGGCGGTCATAGCGAGCGCAACGGTCCGTGCGTAGTATGACCCCTCCGGATGTCGATACAATGCTTTCTCCGTGTTAATTTGTGGTTTCGAATCACGGCGTAATTCGGCTCGATTTCCGACATCCGACCCGCAGCAAGGTGGCAGGCTCCTGCCACGTCTGGGCGGGGCGGCCTCCTCCCGCGCCCTCAACGGCCACACCGCTTCGAATCCTTTTGCGCCTGGTAGACCCCGCTCCATCGCGCCCCGCATACCCGCGATCGGCTATTGAATTTGAGGAAGATCTGGCCGATCAAAAGGCCGCTACTTCCCGCGTTACAGTCTGGAGTCCCTTGAATGGCTTTCCCGCGTGCCTCGCAAGCCCTGTCCCGCTTCACCGTGCTCGATCTCACCCGCGTCCGCTCCGGGCCGACTTGCGTACGGCAGCTTGCGGACTGGGGCGCCAACGTCATCAAGATCGATGCGCTGCTGGAGGACGCCGCCGGTGAGCAGCCGGGTGGACCGCGCCAGGGATCGGATTTCCAGAATTTGCACCGCAACAAGCGGGCGATGACGCTCAACCTTAAGGACCCGAAAGGCCTCGAGGTGTTCAAGCGCCTCGCCGAGAAGGCCGACGTCGTCGTCGAGAATTTCCGTCCCGACGTCAAAGCAAAACTCGGCATCGATTATGAGAGCCTACGCCAGATCAATCCGCGCATCGTCTATGGCAGCATCTCCGGCTTCGGGCAGGACGGCCCCTATCACAAGCGGCCAGGCTTCGATCAGATCGCGCAAGGCATGGGCGGGCTGATGTCGGTCACCGGTGCGCCGGGCGAAGGGCCGATGCGGGTCGGCATCCCCGTGGCCGATCTCACGGCCGGACTGTTCTGCGCCCTCGGCATTCTCACCGCGCTGTTGGAACGCGACGTCTCCGGCGAAGGCCAGTGGGTGCAGACCTCGCTGCTGCAGGCCCAGATCTTCATGCTGGATTTCCAGGCCTCGCGCTGGCTGATGGAAAAAGAGGTGGCAAAACAGGCCGGCAACAACCACCCGACCTCGATCCCGACCGGCGTCTTCAAGACCTCCGACGGCTACATCAACATTGCCACCACCGGTGGGCGGATCTGGGAGCGCTGCGCGCAGGCGATCGGCGCGCCCGAACTGCTCACCAATCCCGACTACGCCACCGCGCCGGCACGCTCGAAGAACCGCGACGCGCTGAATGCGGCGATCGGCAAGCTCACCGCGAAGAAATCCACCGAAACATGGGTGAGCGAACTCAATGCCGCCGGTGTGCCCTGCGGACCAATCTACGCCATCGATCAGATGTTCAAGGACGCGCAGGTCAAACATCTCGGCATCGCGCAGCATGTACCGAATGACGAGAACCGGCACATTCAACTGGTGGGCCAGCCGCTGACGCTGTCGCGCACGCCGAGCAAGATGGCCGCGCGCCCGCCGGAATTCGGCGAGCAGACCGAAGAAGTGCTGGCCGAATTCGGCTTCAGCAAGGACGAGATCGCGGGCTTGAGGCAGCGCAAGGTGGTGTGAGCGTTACGCCTTCACTTGCCGCAGCAGACGCGTGAAATCGCGAGAACGAAAACCCGGTAACCGGCACCTATGCCGAGGTCGTTGTTCCCGAGGTACTCGCGGCCGTGACCGGGTCTTGCGACAAATATCGGTCAAATCCGCAACTTGGCTTGGGCGGCTTGGTATCTAACGGCAAGATCGCGACGGTCGGGCTCGAAGCGGCCTGCCCTGCTCCAAGCCCTCTTGGCGCCACGCGCGAAGGTCTTCCCGTCTTCGCTGGTACATCTCGCGGCCTCGACCATGATGAGGCTTGAACGTGAAAAGGCTCCCATGAAGGCCGCCCGCACGTCGCCTTGCTGCAGGGGCGGCTGAGACGGGTCCGAGGTGACGGCCACACGGGCCGAGCACATGGCCTCGAAACAGTATCACGTTACCGCAATCCGAAATATGACAATTGGCTGACTGGCCGATTGCCGATACCACTCTGAAGCCCATCGGAACTAGTCGAAACCGACGAACCCGGACGCAATCATGTCGTTTGAGCATTACAAGGACAGCAGAGTACTCGTCACCGGCGGCGCTGGTTTCATCGGCTCCCATTTGTGTGAACGGCTGCTGGCCGAGGGTGCGGAAGTGGTGTCCGTTGACAACTACTTTACCGGCAGCCGCCGCAACATCGCCCATCTTCTGCACAACCCGCTATTCGAAGCGATGCGGCACGACGTGACCTTTCCGCTCTATGTCGAAGTCGATGCGATTTTCAACCTGGCCTGCCCGGCCTCCCCGATCCATTATCAGCGCGACCCGGTGCAAACCACCAAGACCAGCGTCCACGGCGCGATCAACATGCTGGGCCTCGCCAAGCGTCTCAAGATCCGGATCTTCCAGGCTTCGACCAGCGAGGTCTATGGCGATCCGTTGATCCACCCGCAGACAGAGGAATATTGGGGCAACGTCAATCCGGTCGGAATCCGTTCCTGCTATGATGAAGGCAAGCGCTGCGCCGAAACGCTGTTCTTCGACTATTGGCGCCAGCACGCGCTGCCGATCAAGGTGGCGCGCATCTTCAATACCTACGGCCCGCGGATGCAGCCCGACGACGGGCGCGTCGTTTCCTCCTTTATCGTGCAGGCGCTCAGGGGCGATCCAATCACCATTTTTGGCGATGGCGGGCAGACCCGGTCGTTTTGCTACATCGATGACCTGGTCGAGGCGATCAGCCGCCTGATGTTGACGGAAGATGCGTGCACCGGGCCTGTCAACCTCGGCAACAGTTCGGAGTTCACGATCTTGGAGCTGGCGGAGAAGGTCATCCGCTTCACCAACTCCAAAGCGAAATTGATATTCAAGCAGCTGCCGCAGGACGATCCGCGGCAGCGCCAACCCGATCTTTCCCGCGCCAAGGCGCTTCTGGGCTGGCAACCGAAGGTCACGCTCGACGACGGGCTGAAGGAGACGATCGCGTATTTCCAGCGCACATCGGGCCTCTCGTGACGTCACCTCTTGCGACGTGCCGCCTCAATACGCCTTGCCGGTCTAACTTACGGTCTTCGCCGGCCGCAATAGGCGCGTGAAGCCGCCAAAGGCCTTGTCGATCACCGGCCAGAACAACAGAACGATGGCGAGCGTGCTGATCGAACCCACGAGTCCGTTGGACCAGAACACTTTCATGTCGCCGCCGGAGCCGATCATCGACAGCCGGAACGCATCCTCGGCGCGGTTGCCGAGCACGAGCGCCAGCGTGAATGGCGCCAAGGGAATGCCGATCTTCTTGAAGACATAGCCGACGACGCCAAAACCCAGCATCAGCCAGATGTCGAACATCGCGTTCTGGATCGCATAGGCGCCGATCGCGCAGGACACGACGATCATCGGAGCTACCGCGGCAAACGGCACGCGCAGGATCGAGGCGAAGATCGGCACCGTGGTCAGCACCAGCACCAGGCCAACGACATTGCCGAGATACATCGAGGCGATCAGCCCCCAGACGAAATCCTTGTGCTCGACGAACAGCAGCGGCCCGGGATTGAGGCCCCACACCATCAGGCCGCCGAGCAGGATCGCCGCGGTTCCGGAGCCGGGAATGCCGAGCGCCAGCATCGGCAGCAGCGCCGCGGTGCCCGAGGCATGGGCGGCGGTCTCCGGCGCGAACACGCCCTCGATGCGGCCCTTGCCAAAACTGTCCGGGTCCTTGGAAAAACGCTTTGCCAGATTGTAGCCCATGAAGGAGGCCGCGATCGCGCCCCCCGGGGTGATCCCAAGCCAGCAACCGATGAAGGACGAACGCAGCAGCGTCACCCAGTATTTCGGCAAGTCCTTCCACACCGACAGCACCACGCGCAGGCTGATGGCGGCGGCGTGTCCGCGCAACGCGAGGCGCTCCTCCATCGTCAGCAGGATTTCGCTGATGCCGAACAGGCCGATGACGGCGACGAGGAAATTGATGCCGCGCAACAGGTCGGTGGACCCGAATGTCATGCGCAACTGGCCGGACACCGTGTCCATGCCGACGCCGGCCAGCAGCAGGCCCAGCGACATCGAGATCACGGTCTTGTGCTTGGCCTCGCGGCCGAGCCCGACAAAAGAGCAGAAGGTCAGCAGGTACACCGCGAAGAATTCGGGCGGCCCGAACTTCAGCGCAAAGGAGGAGATCATCGGCGCCAGGAACGTGATCAGGAGCACCGCTACCAGCGAGCCGATGAAGGACGAGGTGAAAGCCGCGGTGAGCGCTTCCGCCGCCTTGCCCTGTTGCGCCATCGGATAGCCGTCGAAGGTGGTCGCGACCGACCAGGCTTCGCCGGGGATGTTGAACAGGATCGAGGTGATGGCCCCGCCGAACAGCGCGCCCCAGTAAATGCAGGAGAGCATCACGATCGCCGAGGTCGGGTCCATGGTGAAGGTCAGCGGCAGCAGGATCGCGACCCCGTTGGGGCCGCCCAGCCCCGGCAGCACGCCGACAAAAATGCCGAGCACCAGCCCAACCATCATCAGCAGCAGCGTTTTCCATGTCAGCAGAACGGCAAAGCCGTGCATGAGCAGACCGAAGGCTTCCATGATGCGAGTCCTGTCGATCTATTTAATAGCCAAAGGCCGCTTCGAGCGGCCCCTTCGGCATGATGACGTCGAAGGCGATGTCGAAGGTCACGAACATCGCGGCGGTGAACACGAAGGCGGTCAGCAACGACTTCCACAGCGCGATCTTGCCGACCATTCGCATGAAGGCTGCGATCAAGAGGAAGCTCGCGACATAGAGGCCGAGAAATTGGGTCGCGAGGCAGAACAGCAGCGTCGGCACGAACACCGCCATGACACGGCGAAGTTGCGCGCGCGTAACGAAGGCCTCCGAGGCTTCCTTGCGCGACAGGAAGGCGGTGGCGAGGCCATAGAGGCTGGCGGCGCCGAGGATGACCGACAGATAGAATGGAAAATAGCCCGCCTGCGGGCCGGTCGAGTCCCAGGCGGCGCCGGTGCGCCAATTGTCCCATCCGAGCGTCAGCGCCAGCGCCAGCAGCAACAGCGACACCACGACATCGACGACGCCGGTGCTGGCCACCGCCGGCGAATCCGCCTCCGGCGCGGTCGGATCCTCGACGACAATTTCGATATCGGTATTGGACATGGATGAGATTGATCCGGCTGGCTACGCTGGCATACTGGATACAGTGCCGGCGTTGCCGGCGTCAATGCAGCCTTCAGCGTGTGCGAGCTCGCTCGGGAAACGCGCTTGCAAGTGCAGCACGCTCGGGCTTGAGCACGCCACGTTCGGTGATCAATCCGGTCACCAGCCGTGCCGGCGTTACGTCGAAACCATAATTGGCGATCGGCGAGCCCTCGGGAACCACGCGCACGGTTTCGATCCGTCCGTCGGCGGTGCGCCCGGTAAGGTGCGTTACTTCGCTGGCCGCGCGCTGCTCGATCGGGATCCGTGCGCCATCGTCGATACTAAAGTCGATGGTTGGCGACGGCAGCGCGATGTAGAACGGCACGCCGTTGTCGTGGGCGGCGAGCGCCTTCAGGTAGGTCCCGATCTTGTTGCAAACGTCGCCATTGGCTGCGACCCGGTCGGTTCCGACGATGGCGAGATCGACCATCCGGTGTTGCATCAGATGGCCGCCGGTATTGTCGGGGATCACCGTGTGCGGCACCCCGTGATGGCCAAGCTCCCACGCGGTCAGCGAAGCGCCCTGATTGCGGGGTCTTGTTTCATCAACCCAGACATGAACGGCGAGGCTGCGATCCTGCGCCAAATAAATCGGCGCCGTCGCCGTTCCCCAATCCACCGTCGCGAGCCAGCCGGCGTTGCAATGCGTCAATATATTGACGGGTTCGCCGGGCTTTTTGGTCGCGGCAATCGCCTCGATCAGCGCCAGACCATGCCGGCCAATTTCGTGGTTGATCGCCACATCCTCTTCGGCAATCGAAGCGGCGCGCTGATAGGCGGCCTCGATACGGGCCGAAGGCGCCAGCGGCCGAAGCGTCCGCTGCATCTCCTCGAGTGCCCATTTCAAATTGATCGCGGTCGGCCGCGTGGCGATCAGCATTTCATAGGCCCGATCGAGCGCCGCATCGGAAGCATCGGCGCGCATGGCCAGCGCGACGCCATAGGCGGCGGTGGCGCCGATCAGCGGCGCACCGCGCACCAGCATGGAGCGGATCGCCTCGCCCGCGTCATCGGCGCTGGTCCACCGCGCGACAACAAATTCATGCGGCAGCCGCCGCTGGTCGATCGCGCCGACCGACCAGCCGTCGGGCTCGAGCCAGATACTGCGGAAATGCCGACCATCGACCTTCATGTCCTACGCCCTTCGCGTCGCGCGCCTGCTAGAAGACATTTTCACGACCGCAACACCCGTCCCGCCACCGCATCGAGCTTCTGCAACAGCGCGGGATCGCGAGCCTCAGGCGCCGTGATCAGCGCGGTGTCGAGCGCCCGGTCCGAACCCACCGGGCATGGCTCATGCTGGCGCGGAAAATCCCGCGCCAGCCGCGCAACCAGACCTTTCGCCCTCTCAGCATTCGAGTTCAGCACGCGAATGATGTCCTGCACCGTTACCGCGTCATGATCGGGATGCCAGCAATCGAAATCGGTGACCATCGCCACGCTGGCGTAGCAGATCTCCGCCTCGCGGGCGAGCTTGGCCTCCGGCATGTTGGTCATGCCGATCACCGAAAACCCTTGCGCCTTGTAGGTCAGGCTCTCGGCGAGGCTCGAGAACTGCGGACCCTCCATGCAGACATAGGTGCCGCCATGCACGGCCGCGATGCCCTCGGCTTTCGCGGCCGCCGCCAGATGCGCCAGCAATCGCGGCGACACCGGATGCGCCATCGAGACATGGGCAACGCAGCCCTTGCCGAAGAACGAACTCTCGCGCTTGTACGTCCGGTCGACAAACTGATCGACGAGCACGAACGCGCCGGGCGGCAGTTCCTCCCTGAACGATCCGCAGGCCGACAGCGAAATCAGGTCGGTGACCCCTACCCGTTTCAGCACGTCGATGTTGGCGCGGTAGTTGATGTCGGAAGGCGACAGCACGTGCCCCTTGCCGTGCCGCGGCAAAAACACGATCGGCAGGCCGGCGATGGTGCCACGCCGGACCGGCGCGGAAGGTTCACCCCAAGGGCTTTCAATCGTCTCGTCGCGGACGTTTTCCAGCCCCGGCAGGTCGTAGACGCCGGATCCGCCGATAATGCCAAGCACGGCATTCGTCATGATTTCTCCCAGAATTTTTCAACGGCAGACGGCTGCTCCAGCCCGCCCCCAAAGCATCCAGATGTTCGACTATACTGCGACACAATAATCAACCATTGTTCTCGGCCTGCAAAGGGCTTGTGATTGAATGGCATTGCGCCGTCAGGCTTCGGAGAAAATTGATGCTAGCCGCAAATGACCGGGAAAGGCGCCAATCCATCATCGATGCATGTCTGCGCATGAACGCGCTCGGCATCAATCAGGGCACATCAGGCAATATCAGCCTGCGCCACGAGGCCGGCATGCTGATCACGCCGACCAGCGTGCCCTACGAGACGATGCAGCCCGAGCAGATCGTCTACATGGGCCTCGACGGCTCATTCGATCCCGCCCAGCGTCCGTCGAGCGAGTGGCGTTTTCACCTCGATATCCTCAAGGCCCGGCCGGAAGTGAACGCCGTGGTTCATGCCCATCCGCCCTATTCGACGATCCTGGCCATCATGGGGCTGGAGATTCCACCGATCCACTACATGATCGCCGTTGCCGGCGGCGATACGATCCGCTGCGCGCCCTACGCGACCTTCGGCACGCAGGAACTTTCGCAATATGCCGTCCGCGCGCTTGAGGGCCGGCTGGCCTGCCTGCTGGAACATCACGGCATGATTGCGATCGGGCCGTCGCTCTCGAAAGCGATGTGGATTGCCGTCGAGGTGGAGACGCTGGCGCGGCAATATCATGGCTGCCTTCAAATCGGCAAACCACGACTGCTGTCGAAAAAGGAAATCAAGAATGTTCTCGGCCGGATCGCCGGGTACGGCCCGGCCGGGAAATAGGTGGCTTGCGGAGAAACTATTTCGCGACAAAGCCTGCTTCGTTCATCAGCGAGACATTCAACTTGTCGTCCTCCTCGAGGAACTTGACCATGTCCTTGCCGGTGAGGAAGATCGGCTTCAACGCCTGCTTCTCCATATAGTCCTTGTACTCGGCCGTTTGCGTCACCTTCTGGAACAGGTCGACATAGAACGCCTGCTGCTCCGGTGTCACCTTGCCGGGCAGGAACATCGCGCGCAGCATCAGATACTGCACATCGAGCCCCTCTTCCTTGCAGGTCGGAATATCGTGCCACGACTGGGTGTCGGTCACCTTGGCCGTGTAGGAAATGCGCTCCTTGTCAAACACGCAGAGCGCGCGAACCTGACCGGCGCGCCAGACCTCGAGATTTTCGGATGGGTTGTTGACGTTGGATTCGGTGTGGTTGCCGACCAGTTGCGTCGCGGCCTCGCCGCCGGATTTGTAGGGCAGATAGGAGAATTTCGCGCCGGTCTTCTGCTCCATGAACACGGTGAGCACGTGATCCTCGCGCTTCGAACCGGTGCCGCCCATCTTGAACGGCGAGCTTGCCGCCTTGGCGGCTTCGATGAATTCCTTCACGGTCTTCGGCCCGGCGGCATTGTCCCACAATACGAACTGATCCAGCGCGATCACCGACACCGGCGTCAGTTCGCGCCAGTTGAACGGAATTTTTGCCGACAGCGGCAGCATATAGATCAACGAGTAGGCGATCAGGATCTTGTTGGCGTCGCCGTCGCTGGACTTCATGTACATCAGCGCCTCGGCGCCTGACGCTCCGCCCTTGAGCGACACCACCATCGGCTGCTTCATCAGATTGTTCTTCTGGATCGCGGCCTGCATCATGCGCGCCATCTGGTCGGAGGCGCCGCCGGCGCCCGCCGCGACGACGATTTCAACCGGCTTGGTCGGCTCCCAGGCGGCAAACGCCGGCGCGCTGACGATCATGGCCGCCAAAGCGGCCGTGGCTTTTAGAAACTGTCCCACGTGTTTCTTCCCTATGTTCTTGTTCTGCTTGGCAAAATCCGAAACTGGCCTGCTGCGCCATTGTGCGTGGGAACGGACGCCAGTTCAAGCTGAACCGCACCGGTGCCGCTTATGCTTTCGCATGAGACCAAGATCGCCCACCCTGGTCGGCTGGTTTTCGGCATCCGCAAAAAAGCGCGGGCTCATCGCGGGCCCGCGCTGTTATTCGATGTCAGCCGCTATCGCCCGCTCACACGATCAGCAGATCGTGCGGATTGAGGGTCACGCCAGACTGGACCGTTGCCACCGCAATCGCCGACGCCGTGGACCCGTCAGCGCTGAAGTAGAGCGTCTGGTTTCCGGTATCGAAGTGGAATTCGGGACCGAAGCCGGAGAACTGGTTGTCGGCCGAGGTCTCGAAGAGCGGCGTTACGTCCATGCCTGCGACCAAGCCTCCACCGAATCCGTTCGCGGAGATCGCGATATGGTCGTGCTCGGTGGTGTTGTTGAAATCGGTGATGATACCTGGACCGTCCGTGGTCTGCAGGAAGGCGAAGGTATCGTTGCCGCTGCCGCCGGTCATCGTATGGCTGCCGGAATTGCCGATCAGGATGTCATTGCCGCCGCCGCCGTCGAGCGTCTCGGTGCCATTGGTGGCGATGATGATATCGTCACCGCTGGTACCGGTCAGCGTCGTGGCCGATGCGGCGTTGTTAATGACGGTCGCGGTCGCGGCATTGCCGCTGGTCGCAATGCCATCCGTGGTCGTGTAGGTGAACGATCCCCCCGGCGTCGCGTCGTCGATGAAGAAGACGTCGCCAAACGGCACAGCGGTGCCGCCGGTGCTCGAAACGATGTTGTTGACGGACAGATGGTCCGTCGTATCCGGATCGGTGTCGTTCGCCGCCAGCGTCCAGGTGGGAATGTCGACGGTACCGCTCGCGCCCGCATCGGTCACGACGTTCTCACTCACCGCGGTCGGCGCATCGTTGGTGCCGTTGAGGGTGACGGTGACATCCTGCATCGTCGATCCGCCGTGCGCGTCGGTCACCGAAACCAGATAGTCCTGGGTCAGGGTCTGGCCTTGGGCAAGGAACTGGATGTCCGAATTATCGACCGTGAAATGCCAGCCGACCGAGCCGGTGCCCGACGCCTCAGTGACCGGATCGAGCGAGAACGTTCCAACGTAGCCGTTGCCGAGCGGGGTAAAAGCTGCCGTGTGCGTATCCGCGGTTTCGACGTCGGAGAACGAAATCGTTCCTGACGTCGACTCGGTCGCCGGTCCCGTCGCCGGATTGACGGCAACGGCGTCCAGGACCATGCCATCGGTATCGTCGGTATAGGTAAAACTCAGCGACGTACTCGACAGAATTGCATTGCTGACGACGTCGAATGCGTAGTGGTTGACGCCGGCCGGCACATTGCTGAGCGACAGCAGTGTCGCGCCGTTCCACGTAACGGACAGCGGACTGTTGATGGATTCTGCATCGCCGATGATGTCGAAGCTCACGAAGTAGTGCTGACCGGGCGTGGTCGCGATTTCCTGGGACAGTGTTTCGGGAATATTGGTCGGCGCCAATTGTGCCGAGAAGTGACCGAAGGCCCCGCCGAATTCCATTTGCTCGACATGAATGTGCGAACCGCTGGCGGTCCAGCCGGTGAGATCGCCAGTCTCGAAATCGCCGTTGACGATGGCCGCCGGACCGGCGTCCTCCGTAACCGACCCGCTGGCATTCGCCCCGGTGATGATGGGATTGTCGTTTGCCCCGGCGATGTCGAATGTCAGCGTGGTCGTGGCCTGATGACCTTGGCCGTCGTCGACAGTAAACGTGAATTGGTCCGTGGCATTGTCGCCGACCTGCAGCGCATCGACCGCGGAGTTCGCGATGTATGAGTAAGATCCCTGCGCGTCGAGAAACAGCGAGCCGTAGGTGCCGGCAACCGGGTTGCCCACATTAGCTGCACTTCCATTTACTTCGGTGATCATGCGCGGCGTACTCAAATCAATGGGATCTGAGACGTCGGAAATCAATCCACTGGCGATGACGATGCCGGCATCCGTGAAAGGTGTGTCCGCGGCACCCACGTCGACCGGGGTCACGACGAGTGGGTCCGACGCGCCATCGATGGTTACGGTAACCGTCTGGGTCGAACTGGTCGATCCATCCATAACCGTGACGTCATAGGTCACCGTCAAGGTCTCACCGACGCTGAGAAAATCCAGATCGCGGTCCGGAACGCTGAATGTCCAGTCTATGCCCCCGGTGCCGGTTCCAGTCGAGTCGTGCAGCATAGTTGTCAATGCTGTTTGCAGGTCGGCTAGTGTGCCGCCCGGCACGACGCTCGGATTCGCCGACCAGACCGCCGAACCGAATGTGACCGCGACCGAGTGGCTGTCGCTCAGATCGACATCGGTGAAGTTCAGCGTCCCCGTTGGCACCGGGCTCGTGGTGTCCAGGGAAGCCGATCCGGTGACGCCGGGCTGCTCGGCGAGCGACGCCAATTCCGGCCCGCTGGTGATGACAGGCGCGTCATTGGCACCCGTGATGACCACCGATACCGTCTGGATCGCGCTGGTCGAGGCATCGCTGACCTTGACGTTGTAAGTCAGCGTCGTCGTCTCGCCGGCTGCGAGATAGTCAAGATCGTGGTCGGCAATCGCAAAGTTCCAGTCCACGCTGCCGGTCCCGGTACCGGTGGAGTCGTGCAAGGTCGTCGTGAGCGCGGCGGCAAGATCAGCCTGCGTCGCCGCCGGGACGGCTACGCCTGTCGTCGACGCCAGCGTCACCGCGACAGCGTGGATATCGCCGGTGTCGGCATCGGTGAAAGCAAGCGTTCCGGCCGGCACGGTCGGCGTGGTGTCGACCGTCGCTGAGCCGGTGGTGTCGGCGAGTTCCGATACCGTCGATGATTCCGGACCACTGGCGATGACCACCGGATGGTTGGTGCCGAGGATCGTGATCGTGACGTCCTGCACGGCCGATGCGCCTGACGAATCGACAACGGTGACGTGATAGGTGGCCGTCAACGTCTGGCCGCCACCGAGAGCGCCCGCCATGGCATTTTGCATGGCGAAGTTCCAGTCGACCTCACCGAGCACATGGCCGGTCGAATCCTCGAGCGATGTCGTGAAAGCGGCGAGCAGCGCGGCGTCCGAGATCGGGACCGGGCCGCCGCCCGAAACTGTGGCCGAGACGGTGGTCGACACCGAGTGCGTGTCGGACAGATCGACATCGCTGAAAAACAAATCGCCATGGGAGGTGAGATTGCCGGAAGGATTGACGTTTTGACCTTCGACCAGGTGCGCGGCTTCCGGCCCACTCAGATAGATCGGCTTGTCATTGGTGCCGATCACGGTGACCATCACGTTCTGCGTGGTGACGCCGCCCGCGTGGTCGTCGAGCTGCACGGTATAGGTGATGTTGAGGTGTTGGCCGGCCGCCAGATAATCGAAGGCGAGATCGGGCGCAGAAAACGTCGTGTTGATGGTGCCGCTGCTCGAGCCCGACGCCTTCACGACACTGTCGACGTTGAAGAACGCCATCAACTCGGCGGTTCCCAATCCGCCGGGCAGCATTCCGGTCGTTACCCCCGACGCGGACGCGGTGATCACGGTCGCGGTGTGCCCGGTGTTGGTCAGATCGTCGTCGGTGAAATTCAGCGCGAGATGCGTCGTGTCCGGCGACAGCGACAGCGTCCGATTGGCCTGCTCGGTGACTGTCGCGACCGGCGCCACGTTGATGACAGGCGTGTCGTCGGTACCCGTGACGGTGACCTTCACGGTCTGCGTGGTCGTGCCGCCATGGTTGTCGGAAACCGTGATGTCGTAGGTCAGGACCAGCGTCTGGTTCTTGGACAGGAAATCAAAGTCGTCGTCGGCGTCGCTGAAACTCCATGTCAGCTTGCCTGACCCGTTGCTGTCACTGGTGATATGCGACGTCATCGCGGCCTGGAAATGTGCCAGCGATGCAGCGGGGATCACGGATCCGCTCGACAACACCGCCGAATGCAGCGTTGCGGACGTGGTGTGCGTATCGCTGTGATCGGCGTCGGTAAAATTCATCGCGCCGGATAATTGATGCAGCGCGTTCGAATCCGTGGTGTTCGCGGTTTCGGTGAAGCTGCCCGTTGCGGATGAGGACGTGAAAACCGGAGTATGATTGGTCATAGGAAACCCCTGCCTGCGTTTGCCACACGAGCGCCGCCGCGCTGAGCTACAGCGACGCGATTATCAATTTTGGCGTATTCGCAAGCCGCGGTCGGCGTCAGGATAGGTGAACGGCAATAAGGGCCGGCGCGGTCGCGTTGTCGAAATTATAGGCGCAGTTTCTCAGTTTAATGACTGGTGATTGCGGCGCGGCTGGTCACAACGGAAATCAAAACGCTTTACGAGTAACGAGTATCGGCTGAAAAATGTGAGGCCACGATCTGCAACCTTCACGATCTTATTCCAGAGGTTGTCGTGACGTCAACATGCGCGTGCCATCGAGCACGCCGCGTCGGAAAATTCAATTCACCGAAAATAATTTTTTGAACCAAAACGCAAATCCGGAGACAAACGCTATTTGCGTGTCGCGCAAATAGCCGCTCCGGTATTTGCTCAAGTCCCGGCGCGGAACCCTACTTGCCCTTGAAATTCGGCGCGCGCTTGTTGAGGAAGGCATCCATTCCCTCACGGAAATCCTCGCTCATGTAGGCACGCAGGATCAAATCTTCGCCCTCATCGCGGGTCAACGTCCGCCGAATCCGCCGCACCGCTTCCTTGGTGACTTCGAGCGTGATCGGCGCATGACCGGCCACGAGTTTTGCGGTTTCGTCGGCGCGGCGCTGCAATGTCGCGACGTCGGGCACCACTTCATTGAGCAGCCCCAGCGCCAGCGCTTCCGGCGCCTCGACCAGCCGCGCCTTGAAGATCAGATCCTTGGTCCGCGCCGGGCCGACCAGCGACACCAGCCTGGAGATATTCGACATCGACAGGCAATTGCCGAGCGTGCGCGCGATCGGAAAGCCGATCCGCGTCGACTCGGTGCCGATGCGGATATCGCAACACGCTGCGATCCCGGCACCGCCGCCGGTGCAGGCGCCGGCAATGGCCGCAATCGTCGGCACCCTGCACTGCTCCAGCGTGCCAAGCACGCGATCGATCCGGGCCTCGTAATCGAGCGAATCCTGCGCGGTCTTGAAGGCACGGAACTGCGAAATGTCGGTACCCGATGCGAACGCCTTGTCGCCGGCGCCGGTCAGGATCATGGCCTTGATCGAGCGGTCGGCGTTGACGGTCTCGCAAATGACGGCCATTTGCTCGTACATCGCGAAGGTCAAGGCGTTGCGCGCCTGCGGACGGTTGAACGTCAGCCGGGCGATGCCGTCCTCAACGGAATAGATCAGGTCTTCGGTCGCAGCTACCGGGGCGTTCATCGCAGCTCTTTCTGTTGTGTTCTATGCTTGGATCCAGGCCAATTCAGGCAACGGCAGTCTTCGGCATCGGCACGACATCGCGTCCCTTGAGGACTTCCATCGCCGCCAATACACCGCCGCCACGATGCGGCACCTTGGCGAGATCGAGACCCATCTCGACGCCCGACAACGTGCCCATCAGCATCAGATCGTTGAAGTGGCCGATGTGGCCGATCCGGAATACCTTGCCCTTGATCTTGTTCAGGCCGGTCCCGAGCGACATGTCGAAATTCTCCAGCACCACTTTACGGAAATTGTCGGCGTCATGGCCTTCCGGCATCACCACGCCGGTCAGCGCCGGCGAGTGGGCGCCCTGCTCCTGGCACTGCGTTTCCAGGCCCCACACCTTGGCTGCGGCGCGCGTCGCGGCGCTGTGGCGCTTGTGGCGCGCGAAAACGTTCTCAAGCCCCTCCTCCTCGAGCATCTTGATCGCTTCCCGCAGCCCGAACAGCAGATTGGTCGCCGGCGTATAGGGCCAGGTGCCCGCCTTGTTGATCGCGATAACCTCCTGCCAGTCCCAATAGGACCGCATGGCGGGGTTGGCCTTCGCCACCGCAAGCGCCTTTTCCGACACCGCGTTGAAGCCGAGGCCCGGCGGCAGCATCAATCCCTTCTGCGATCCGGCCACCGACACGTCGATGCCCCAGGCATCGTGCTCATATTCGAGCGAGCCGAGGCCGGAGATGGTATCGACCATCAACAACGCCGGATGCTTGACCCGGTCCATGATCTTGCGGACGTCGAGCGGGTGCGTGACGCAGCCGGTCGAGGTCTCGTTGTGCACGATCATCACCGCCTTGATCTTGTGCTGGCGGTCGTCCGTGAGCCGCGCCTCGATCTGATCGAGGTCGGCGCCATGGCGCCAGTCACCAGGCAGGAAATCGACGTCCAGCTTGAATTTGTCGGCGATGCCGCGCCACAGCAGGGCAAACTGCCCGGTCTCGGCCATCAGCACCTTGTCGCCAGGCACCAGCGTATTGACGATCGCGGCCTCCCAGGCACCGGTCCCGGACGACGGATAAATGATCACCGGCTGCGTTGTGCGGAACACCCGCTGCATGGCAGCCAGCACCGCATGTCCGATCTCGGCGAATTCGGGACCGCGATGGTCCATGGTCGGCATATCCATGGCCCGCAGCACCCGGTCCGGCACATTGGTTGGTCCCGGAATCTGCAGAAAATGCCTTCCAGTATGCAGGGTCATAGGCGTCCTTCCCGGTAGAGCCGCGGTCTCGCGAGCCGCTCGAATATCACCATTCGGCGGGCTTGTCCCGCGCCCGGCGGGTGCCGTCAATACATAAGAAGGTTTACCGGGAGCGGCGAGGCCCCAACTTCCGTAAAATTCAAGTTTGTGATCGGCAAACTCGGCGGAAGTCGACGACGCGCTGCACAATGTTTGACGTGCTTACGGCTTACGGCCGTTTGTGATTTTGATCCCCATTTCAAAGGCAGACAGGCTCGCGGTATTCCCGACGGGTAGGAGCAGGATTGATCCCGCGATTGGCCGCAAATCTTGTCTAAGTCAATCCCACCGGTCTCTTGTCGACCATTGATCTGTTAGGCCGCCACAGCCTTCTTACGATTTGCTGCGATCCTTTCGTCCACGAGGATGACAATGGCGTCGAGGACGGGATGGCTCATGCCTTGTTGTTGGGCGACGAGTTGCACCAGCTTGTCGGCACGTTCGATATTGGTCGCGCCATTGTTAAGCACGCGCGCAGCCGAAGCAGGACGCGACAGGCTTTCCGCAGCCGCGGCATATTTCTCGAATGGTACAAGTTCATCGCGCGAGGCACCGAGCTTGACGCACACGTCCACGACGAACTCGTATATCGAACGCGCTTCCTTGAGGTCGGTATGCACCGCTTCCTGTGCGGTTCGCATGCCGTCCCGGGTGATACACCTGTAGTTGCCGGCCATTAGCATGGCCCATTTGGCCAATGGCACGAAAAGCGAGTCGTGAACACGCAACTTTACCGGCAGCTCGATCTTGCCTTCCGGGGCATCGAAACGAACGGCATCGATATCCTTTTCGATGTTGCGAAGAATCACATTGCTCTTCTCGCTGTCAAAGCGTGCAACCTTGAAGTTGGTCGGCAAAGTTACTTGTAGTATGTTGACCTTCTCCTCCGGAGGCCGGACCGCCTGCGGATCCGGGCTGCACAATGTCAACGTGCCGGGATCGAAGCTGTCCCAGACCGCCGGCATGGTGTATGCTGGCGCGAGCAATTCGCTGTTCAGATGGCGGATACGCTTCATGTAAGGCAGCGGCGGCATGTTCATAATCGACATGCACGGCACGCGCGACTTCGCCACGGCATCGAGCAATTCGCGCACACCGGGCGAGCCGTATTGCGGCTCCTGCATCGCCAGCCCGATCAGGTCATAGTCTTTAGGATCTATATCGGCCGGACCGGAAGCAGACACCTTGCCCGGCAACTTGCGGGAATCGATCTCGATCTGCTCCTTGCGGCCCCGGATCGGCATCCGCACGCGAAAGCCTTCAAAATTGATGAGAGCAGCCTCAGCCGGCAAACAAACAAGTTTCACGTTGTGGCCGCCGAACATCATTTTGGACGCAAGTAACGAACCGTATGACGCACCGAGAATAAGAATCTTGTAGTTGGGCATAGTTTGGCTCCGGTGTTGATTGGATATCGGCAAGGCTCGCCGCGTAGGCACTCTCACAATCTGAAAATGATCGGATGGGACCTCGACCGCCTCTGTCGTGGTAAAGAAATCATTTTAGCTGTCGAGCTAGTACACCTCGCTTGGCCGAATTCACTTCCGCAAGTTCTTCGAAGGGTTTTTCAGGATGCATCAGAAACGCCGAAAATCCGCCAAGCAGGAGCAATCCCATCGACATCAGGAACGGCAAGTACCAGTTGCCCGTGACGTCGATCACGTAACCGGCGACCAAAGGCGAAACGATCGCCGCCAGCGCCGAGCCGGTATTCATCAGCCCGGCGGCCGTACCGGAATATTTCGCAGCAATATCCATCGGCACCGACCACATCGGACCGATCACGAGTTCAGAAAAGAAAAAGCCGCCGGAAAGGCATAGCGCGACGATCGTGATGTCGTGAATGAACAGGATCGGAAGCAGCGACAGGAAGGCGCCGGCAAAGCCGACGATCGTGACGCTCAAGCGCGCAAGGCGAACATTGCCTGTGTTCCTGAGAATGCGATCAGAGAGGATTCCGCCCAGGCTGTCGCCGACGACGCCGGCAAAGAAGACACCCGAGGCGAACAGCGCCGAATTCCTGACGTCCAGATTGTAGCTGTTCTTGAAGAATAACGGCAGCCAGTTCAGGTATAGCCACAGGCACCAGCCATAGCAGAAGTAGGTGAGCGTGACGGGCCACATCCGCCGCAACAGCGGCCCCCATGGTACCTGCGGCCGCATATTGACCGGGCGTGGCGGAAGCGACGCCAGCTCGGCCTCGGTGATCCCGGGATGATCCTTGGGTTCGTTGCGGAAATACAGCGCCCAGATCACACCCCAAACCAGGCTGACCAGTCCCAGCGCGATGAACGAGCCGCGCCAGGTAAGCCAAACTATCAGCGCCGCTATCAACGGCGGGGTAACCGCGTTGCCGAGCCGTGCAAAGGCGTGCGTAAGGCCCTGCGCGAAACCGCGCTTGGTCTCGGGAGTCCAGTATTGCATGGCGCGCGTGGCGGTCGGAAAAGTCGCCCCTTCGCCGAAGCCGAGTGCGACGCGGGCAATGAACAACGTCAGCAGGCTGGTTACAAAGCCGGTCATGATGGTCGCGGCCGCCCAGATCATGCCGCACCAGAATAAGGTCTTGCGCGGCCCGAAGCGGTCTCCGACCCAGCCGCCGACCACCTGGAACAGGAGATAGGGGTAGGCGAAGGCCGAGAATACCAACCCGAGCTGCGTGTTGCTCAGACCGAGTTCTTTCTGGATATCACTGGCCGCCGTGCCGATGTTGACCCGGTCGACATAGGTGATGAAGTACATGATGCACAACATCGCCAGCACGACATGGGTGGCTTTGAACCGAAGCCGCATATTTCTCTCCCCGTTCCGCTTTTTATTGTGTTGCTTCAACGGCTGCGCTGAACCCACGGCGCTAAACGCCCTGACGGTCTGCGACCCTGTCAGGTTTGACCACCTTCAGGTGCGCCGGAGAATTTGACTGCGTCCGCTCTTCCAGCGATTTCATCGCAGCTTCGACACCGCCGGCCCGATGCGGCACGCCCGCGGCGGAGAGACCCATCTCGACGCCGGACAGGGCCCCAATCAACGTCAGTTCATTGCACTCGCCGAGGTGACCAATGCGAAACACCTTGCCGGCGAGCTTGCTCAGACCCGAGCCGAGCGACATGTTGTAGGTGTCGAGCACGGTCTTGCGGAACTTGTCGGCATCGTGTCCCGGCGGCATCAGCACAGCCGTCAGCACGGGTGAATATTCGGCCGGTTCGAGACACAAAACTTCAAGGCCCCAATGCGCGACGGCAGCGCGGGTGGCCGCGGCCAGGCGCTGGTGTCGAGCGAACACCGCGTCCAGCCCTTCCTCGAGCAGCATCGCAGTGGCTTCGCGCAATCCGTAGAGCAAGTTGGTCGCCGGCGTGTAGGGGAAAAAGCCCGCCGCGTTGGGCTTCAGCATCTCTTCCCAATCCCAATACGACCGCGGCATCCTGTTGGTCTTCGCAGCGGCGCGGGCTTTCTCGGAGATGGCGTTGAAGCCGAGCCCCGGCGGCAGCATGAATCCCTTTTGCGAACAGCTGACGGTGACGTCAACTCTCCACTCGTCATGCCGGTAATCGACCGAGCCCAACGAGGAAATCGTATCCACCAGCAGCAGCGCCGGATGGCCGACCTTGTCCATCGCGGCGCGAATGTCGCCGATCCGGCTGGTGACACCGGTGGAAGTCTCGTTATGCACCACCATCACCGCCTTGACGGCATGCGCGATATCCTGCGCCAGCGCAGCTTCGATCGCCGCAGGGTCGGCGCCGTGGCGCCAGTCGCCCGGCAGAAAATCGACCTCGATGCCCCAGCGCGCCGCCATCTGCCGCCACAGCGTGGCAAAATGGCCGGTCTCGACCATCAGAACCTTATCGCCGGGCGAGAGCGTATTGACGATCGCCGCCTCCCAGGCACCCGTACCCGACGAAGGAAAGATGATGACAGGTCCGTTTGTTTTGAAGATCTTTTGGCAGCCGGTGAAAACGGCCCTGCCGAGTTCGGCGAACTCGGAACTGCGGTGGTCGATGACCGGCATGTCCATGGCGCGGAGCACGCGATCCGGAACCGGGCTTGGCCCGGGAATCTGCAAGAAATGGCGTCCCTGAGTCATGAATTCCTCGCCTGAGTCTGTTGGGTGAGGAATATTGCATTCATTTTTTATGATATCAACTAAAATATTGTACACAGTTTTGGATCGACGATTGCGCGTTCGAGGCCTATTCTCCTGCTATGAAACCGCTGATTCCCCACGATACCGATTCGACAACGCTTGCAGGCGGCACGAGTCCCGGCCGCGAAGACCAATCCCTGCACGACGAGATCCTGACGCGACTGCGCGACCACATCGTCGAAGGCAACATTCCGGACGGCAGCCGCGTTCCCGAACGCCAGCTTTGCGAGATGCTTGGCATCTCGCGTACGCCGTTGCGCGAGGCCCTGAAAGTATTGGCGTCCGAAGGGCTGGTGGAATTGCTACCCAACCGCGGCGCTCGCGTCCGGCAATTGAGCGAGCACGATCTCGCCGAACTGTTCGACGTCATGGGCGGGCTCGAAGCCCTGGCTGGCCGTCTCGCCTGCGAAAACATCACCGATACCGAAATCGCCGAGATCGAGCGGCTGCATTACGAGATGTACGGATTCTACCTGAACCGCGACATGCACGGCTATTTCCGCGTCAATCAGCTGATCCACCACAAGATCGTCGAAGCCTCGCGCAACACAACGCTGCGAAACACTTACGCCAACTTCGCCGGCCGCATTCGCCGGGTCCGCTACTCCGCCAATTTTGCCCGCAAGCGCGAGCGGTGGGGGGAAGCCATGCGCGAACACGAGACCATCCTGGACGCACTGCGTCGCCGCGCTGGTAGCGAACTCAGCGACATTCTGTTTATACATTTGCGCAACAAGCGGACTGCTGCCGTCGAACATCTGAAGGACGGCGTCGCCGTCGAGGCCGGACAGGGCGCCGCTCACGAGCCTAGCAGTTTTGAATTCAAAACGGAAACAAAGACAAAATAATTGCATTTATTTCACCGCCCAAGTACGAGCGAGCGACGTTTGCAGGTAGCAGCGGGGGTGGAATGTCCAACAAAGGCTCAGTGACGCTCGAAAACAGGCTTGCCCGCGAGATTACCGGCGACGTGTTCTTCGACGCGTTCAATCGCGGCCGCTATGCGACCGACGCTTCGTTCTACCAGATCATGCCCTTTGGGGTGGTGGTCCCCCGGACTATGGACGAGGCGCTGCTGGCGCTCGCCATCGCCAAGGATGCGGGCCGGATCGTTACCCCGCGCGGCGGCGGCACCTCGCAATGCGGCCAGACCGTCAATGAGGGGATCGTCGTCGACTTTTCCAAACACCTGAACCGCATTCTCTCGCTCGATGTCGAAGGCCGTACTTGCGTGGTTGAACCCGGCATCGTGCTCGACGATCTCAACCGGCAACTCAAAAAACACGGGCTGTGGTTTCCGGTCGACGTCTCCACGGCCTCGCGCGCCAGCATCGGCGGGATGGCCGGCAATAATTCCTGCGGCGGACGTTCGCTCAGATACGGCACCATGCGCGACAACACGCGCGCGATGGACGCTGCGCTGGCCGACGGCACGCGGCTGCATTTTGGCGAGGTGCCGCGCGATCTGGCGCGGGTGAATTCGCCCGAGAGCGGACTTGCCCTGTTTCGCGATATGCTCGATCTCGGCGAGCGCGAGGCCACGGAGATCGCCGAAAAATTCCCCAAGGTGCAACGCCGGGTCGGTGGCTACAATCTCGACGCGCTGGTGCCGCGCAATACGCCCAACAATCTGGCGCATCTTTTGGTCGGCTCGGAGGGGACGCTGGCCTTCACTACCCAGGTCGAGCTCAAGCTGTGGCCGGTGATCCGCAACAAAGTGCTGGGCGTCTGCCATTTCGGCAGCTTCTACGAGGCGATGGATGCCGCCCAGCATCTGGTGAAACTGCGTCCGATCGCAGTCGAACTGGTCGACCGCACGATGATCGCGCTTGGACGGGACATTGCGATGTTCAGGCCGGTGATCGATGCGACCGTGCGCGGTGATCCCGATGCGCTGCTGATCGTCGAATTCGCGGAGGAAGATCAGGCTGACAATCTGCAAAAACTCAAGCAGCTTTCCGAGCTGATGTCGGATCTCGGCTTCGGCTGGAACAATTCGCAACGCAAATGGGGCGGCGTGGTCGATGTCGTCGAGCCCGCGACGCAAGCGGCGATTTCGGATTTCCGCACGTCCGGCCTCAACGTCATGATGTCGATGAAGCAGGAAGGCAAGCCGGTCTCCTTTGTCGAGGATTGCGCGGTGCCGCTGCCCCATCTCGCCGACTATACCGAGCGCCTGAATGCCATCTTCGCCAGGCACGGCACCCGCGGCACCATGTATGCGCATGCGTCCGAAGGCTGCCTGCATGTGCGCCCCGTGCTCAACCTCAAGCTGGAGAAGGACGTCAAGGCGATGCGCGCCATCGCCGAGGAAACGTTCGAGATGGTGCGCGAATACAAGGGGTCGCACTCCGGCGAGCATGGCGACGGCCTGGTCCGCTCCGAATTCCATGAAGTGATGTTCGGCTCGCGCATCGTTGCCGACTTCAGGGAGGTCAAGCAGCGCTTCGACCCCGACAACGTCCTCAATCCCGGCAAGATCGTCGATCCGCCCAAAATGGACGACCGGGTGCTGTTCCGCTATCCGCCGGACTACCGCATCGATGAACTGAAAACCGCGCTGGACTGGTCGGCCTATCCCGGCGCCGGCGGCGGATTCCAGGGCGCGGTCGAGATGTGCAACAACAATGGCGCCTGCCGCAAGCTCGAGGGCGGCGTGATGTGCCCGTCCTATCGCGCGACCCGCAATGAGGAGGATGTCACACGAGGCCGTGCCAATACGTTGCGGCTGGCGATCTCAGGCCAGCTTGGACCGGACGCGCTGTCCTCCGACGGGATGATGCATGCGCTGAAACTCTGCGTATCCTGCAAGGCTTGCCGCCACGAGTGCCCAACCGGTGTCGATATGGCCAAGATGAAGATCGAGGTTTTGGCCGCGCGTGCGGCCAAGCACGGTCTTTCGCTTCGCGACCGGCTGGTCGGCTATCTCCCGCGCTATGCCGGACTGGCGTCGCGCCTCGCCCCACTTGCCAACTGGCGCAACCGCAGTCCGGCGTTGCGAAGGCTGTTCGAGAAATTTGCCGGTATCAGCGCGCAACGCGCATTGCCTGCGTTCCGGCGTGACATTTTCAAACCCGATGCCGAGGTGATCGGGCCCATCGATGGCCGCGAAGTCGTGCTGTTCGCCGACACTTTCAACCGGGCCTATGAGCGGGAAAATCTGGACGCCGCGCTCCACGTGCTGGTCGGAGCCGGATACCGGGTGCACATGCCGAAGCCCGCAGACGGAACCCGGCCGTTGTGTTGCGGGCGGACGTTCCTCTCGGCGGGTCTCGTCGATGAAGCCCGCGGGGAATTGAACCGGCTGGTCGCGACCTACGCGCCGTTTGCGGCGCGCGGCGTGTCGATCGTCGGACTTGAGCCAAGTTGCCTGCTGACGCTCCGCGACGAACTGCTATCGCTGCGTTCGGACAATGACGCCCGGAGCGTCAGCGCCCATGCGCTGCTGTTCGAGGAATTTCTGGTACGCGAGGCGGAGGCCGGCCGGCTGCAACTGCCACTCGGCTCGATCGCCGGCAAGGCCCTGGTTCATGGCCACTGCCATCAAAAATCCTTCGGTGCCTTCAGGCCGGTCGAACAAGTGCTTCGTCTCGTTCCCGATCTCGCGGTTGAAACCATCGAATCCAGTTGCTGCGGCATGGCCGGCGCGTTCGGCTATGGCGCCGACACCTACCAGACCTCGATGGAAATGGCCGAGCTGTCGCTGCTGCCGGCGGTGCGCCGCGCCGATCAGGCAACCCTGATCGTTGCCGATGGCACCTCGTGCCGGCATCAGATCAAGGATGGGAGCGAGCGTTCCGCGCTTCACGTCGCGCGCGTGCTGGCCATGAGCCTCGACCGCGCAAAAGCCGATTCACCCCCTCACCCGTTGTAAAGGAACCGACCCATGGCTGAACTCACCCTCGATGTCGCCCGCAAGATTCTCGATGCTGCGCTCGCGAAAGGCGTCGAGAAAAAGCTTAAACCGCTGGTCATCACCATTCTCGATGCGCGCGGCTGCGTCAAAATGACCGCGGCGCAGGATGGCACCAGCCTGATGCGGGCCGAGATCGCGCACGGTAAAGCTTATGGCGCGCTCGCGATGGGCATGGGGTCGCGGGCGCTGTTTCAGCGCGCGCAGGAGCAGGCCTTTTTCATCGACGCCGTGAATACGCTGGCGCTAGGCCGCATGGTGCCGGTGCCCGGCGGAGTGCTGATTCAGGACGGCGGCGTCCTGCTGGGGGCCGTCGGTGTCAGCGGTGACACCTCGGACAATGACGAGACTTGCGCGGTCGCGGGCATCGAGGCGGCCGGACTGAAGGCGAACGCGGGCTAGCTACCGACCGGCTGCGGTCGGCAATTGATCAGATACGGACGGAATGGACGAGCTCAGGCAGCAACTTCTGGAACGGCTGAAGGCGATCGAGCAACGGCTCGACGCCCTCGACGCCAGTCAGAGCCAGCTGAAGGACGCTTACGCGAGATCGCGCGCCCATCTCAGACGATTGTGGCTGCGTCCGCCGATGTGGACATATGAGCAGCATCCGCCTCGTCCGCTCGACCTGCGTTCGCTGCCGGCGCCGCCAGCCCTGCCGAAACAGCCGCCGCGCATTGCCATCGTAACGGCGAGCTTCAATCACGGCCGTTTCCTGCGCGCGACGATCGATACGTGCTCGCTCAAAACCATCCGCGGCTATCGTATCATGTCCAGAATGGAGGATCTGTCGACGACACCGTCGATATCCTGAAGAACTATGGCGACAGGATCTCGTGGCGGAGCGAGCCGGATAAAGGGCAGGCAGACGCGATCAATCTGGGGTTCGCAGGCGTCGACTGCGAGGTCATGGCGTACCTGAACAGTGACGATACGTTGCTGCCGGGAATGCTTGCTTACGTTGCCGATTTCTTCCAGCGGCGGCCGGACATCGATTTTGTCTATGGGCATCGCATCTTTATCGATTACGCCGGCCGGGAAATCGGCCGCGCCGTTTTCCCGGCTCACAATACCGAAACGCTCACATATGCCGGCTATGTTCCCCAGGAGACCATGTTCTGGCGCCGCCGCGTATGGGACAAGATCGGACCGATCGATACCAGATTTCATTAGGCGCTGGACTGGGACTTCATGCTGCGTGCCGAAGCCGCAGGGTTCAAAATGGCGCGGCTGGCGCTTCCTCGCCTGCTTCCGCGTCCACGACGAGCAGAAGACGACGAAGAATTATGAGCGCGGCCGCGCGGAAATGCAGACGCTGCGCGAGCGATCACTTGGACATTGGCCCCGACGACCCGGCGACAACCGCGAAACCGTTATGAACGCCATGAGCATTATGACGGCTCCCAGCGCAAAGCTGGCCGCAATGGAGAGGCGAAGAGGATCCGTAGGGTCGGTATGTTCAAGATAGTTTTGCGGCAACGTCGGCCCGTGCTGAAGATTTTGCAGGGACGATGAACCACTCAGAGCAGTGAGCACGTAATGCATGACGAAGCCCGACAAAACGACCCCGACGGCGCCTCCCAGTGCCCTGAGAAACGACATGGGGGCGGTCGCAATTCCGAGCCTCGCCGGGGGAACGGCATTTTGAACAACGACCGTCGCGTTCGGCATTCCCAGACCCATGCCGACACCTGAGTCTGCGTTCTCCACGACCCAGCGATCGTCCGATTCTATTCGGCAATCTTGGGTTTTGAGGCCATTCATTCATTTTAGCGCCGGCAGCTCGGGACCGGTACGCGGGGCCCGTAATTCGCACGTCATTTTGGGCGCGGCGTAGAGGCATCGGTTGGCTTATCTACAAGATCGTAATCGGCGGGGTCGGAGCCGAGCTCGGTTACGCCCTTGGCAAGTTCGGTTCGGAACGAATTCTGGAAGTCATCGTCGTAGGTCGCGATGCTAGTGCGGATCGCTGCTCTCCAATGATCGCCGCGATCCCAGGCTTCCGTAAGGGCAGAGGCGAGATCAGCGTGCTGCCGGTTCGCGATCATCGCTTCGATGATTGATCTGGTCTGAAGCCGGTCCTTCGAACTCTTTGCGGTCGCGTCGCGGTCCTCCTTCCGGCGAGATCCAACGATGAGTTTGTGGATGGCGTATCTTTCCGGTGATGGGATGAGGACAGGCACGCCGGCACCGTGCAGCAGCACGGCGCGGATGGGCTGGTAGATCAGGTAGTCGAGGAAGCGTAGCGGGAATGCCGCCGCCCCGCCCAACGCTGGCATCGGGACTGGCTTGCCTTCCTGGTCATCGGACCACAGGTTGGGCGTCAGGAATTCCACCTTGAAGTTGCCCCTTGAGACGAATTGGGTGGAGACCCTGCCGTCGATTTGGCTTGGAACCTCGCGAAAGGTCGCGTCGACCTGTCGAAGCACCTCCAGGATGGGCGGCATGGAATCCTTGATGGCCACCGAAATTTCGTGGAATTGCGCAAAGTCGGCGTCGCCGGTCTGCATGGCGACCGCATCAAGGCGTGTACCGAGCACGGCGGGGTAACATTGGTAGGCAACGGTGCCGACGAGCACTCCCCTCATACGGAAGAAGCCGGCCTTCGCCAGTCCTTCCACCACCTGGCCAGTCACCGGCAGGGGGCGCGGCAGATAGGCCTCGCGCGTCAACGTGGAGACGAGACGGCGACGTCCCTTCAGGTCGGCCTTCAGATCCTTGAACGCCTCGACCCTTTTGGTGATTTCAGGATCGTCAACGGGACCAACGTAGCGGCGATCCTGGGCGCCGCCCTCGGGCTTGGGCGTGTCGAAGTACCAGTATTTCTTGCCCTTGACCTCCACGGCCACGAATCTGCCGTTCGAGGAGAACTCGGAGGTGAAGCTCTCGTCGAGGCTGCGCTGGACCAGTTCGGAATAGAGCGTCTGGTAGGTGATATCGAGACGTTGGGTAGGAGCCATGGCGGAGGATCCGTTATACTATTTACGCGAAAATAGTATAATCGCTGAAGGGCAAGGAGCAAGCTAGTTATACTAAAATCGCTAAAATAGTATAATACACTTACATATCAAATACTTAAATAGAATTGACGCCCGCTGACCGATAAGCCCAAGCCGCGCTTTTGTCCGATCGACCATGAAATTTTCTCACCAGTGACGCTCTGGCCCTTGGCGCGTTCAAGCACAGGCCGCCATGGTACCAGGCTGAATTCCTGCGCGCGCTCGATCAGGGCAAACCGCCCACTGTTCAGCGTCAGCGTCCGCCGACAGGTCCCGGTCAACCGGTCGCCCGCCTTGATCTCAGCAAACCTAAGACCGGTTTCGCCGGCAATCCGCGCACCGACCTCTGCAAAGCTCGCGGCGCTCCAGAACTTGCAGCAGATTGCGCGCATAGACGCCATTGTGGGTTTGCATGTTACGCTGCGATGCGCGAAAGCGACCCAAGGCACGCTGAGGCGGCAATTCGTGCGCCAACCAAAGCTTGTCAGCGGCCAGGTACAGCATTTGGTACATGCGCCAACACCGTAGGCGCATCGCCATTTTTTTGAGCAGAGATGACTTCGCCGACGTTCGACATCATGGCGGGTACGCTCGAATGGCTGCTGTTCAGCAACAATCGAGATCCGCTCAATGAATACCGACTCCCAACAGGCGATCGACGAGAGCACGGTTCGATCTGAGTTCGCTGCAAGGGCCGAGCTAAGCCTCCCGGCCGCGCTCCAGAATCAATACGCGGCCGGCGAATTCCAAAGCGCGTTCGATCTGCTGCTCAACAAGAACGACCGTCACTTCGCCTGACGCGGCCAGACCGGAGATCATGGCCATGAGTTCGTCGCAGATCACAGGCGCAAGACCTTCCAGCGGCTCGTCAAGCAGCAGTATCGAAGGCTTGCCGAGAAGGGTTCTCGCCATCGACAGCATCTGCTGCTCGCCACCGGATAATTGCATGCCGAGATGACGCCTTCGCTCACCCAATCTCGGAAACATCTCGTAGGCTTCGGTGATCGCATCACGCGCGCGGTCCTTCAATCCCGCCGAGAGGTTCTCCTCCACGGTCAGGGAGCGAAAGATGCCACGGGTCTGCGGAACATACCCGACGCCAAGACGTGAGCGCGACGACGTGGGAAGATCCTTCAGATCAGTTCCGTCGATCATGATTTTGCCCGCATGGCAGGTTGAAAGCCCCATCAACGTAGCCAGCAACGTGGTCTTGCCCATGCCGTTGCGGCCGAGGATCGCCAGGCGATCTCCGGCGGGAACGTCGAACGACATATCTGTAACGATCCGTGTAGCTCCGTAACCGGCGCTCACGTTTACGACGTCAAGCCGTGCGGCGGGCATCGGCATACCTCCCCAGATAGGCGCGGCGGACCTGTTCGTCGGCCGTGACGGCGGCCGGCGTTCCCGCAAAGATCAGTTTGCCGTCGGCCAGCACGAGAACCCGTTTCGCGAAACGAAAAACCAGATCCATGTCGTGCTCGATCATCAGCACGGCGATGTCCGGCGGCAGGCGTTCGATGGCTTCCAGAATCTTCGGGGCTTCGTCGTGCGGTACGCCCGCGGCCGGCTCGTCGAGCAGCAACACTTTCGGATCGAGCGCCAGCCCGATCGCGATCTCGATCAGGCGCTGCTGGCCGTAAGCCAGCTCGGACACGCAGCGATCGGCGAGCCGGCCGATGCCGAACATATCCAGTAATTCGCTCGCCTCCGAGCGCGGCAGTCCTTCCTACGAGCCGCTCGCTTGATTTCGCTATAGAGTTTCAGCCTTGAACCTCGCCTCCTGCCCTTGTGAAAGGCATCGCGTTGCACGGTTGCAGTAATCGTTGCCGAACGCGGAATGCGTGAAGAGTAGCCGGTTGAGAAGCCGATCGCACGAGGAGAGCCGAATGACCACGGCCTTTCAGTGTCCCGGCCATTTTCACTCTATCTCGTCGGCGATTGCACCGATCGCTCCATAAACCAGGTCGAGTTCGCTCGCGGTGCAGCAATAGGGCGGCATGATGTAGATCGTGTTGCCAAGCGGCCGGACCAGCAGGCCACGCGCGAGAAAGCTCTGGTAGAGACGCGGACCGATATCGGCCATGTAGCCGGCGTCAGTCGCTGCGATGTCGAGCACCGCGATGGTGCCGATCTGGCGGACATTCGCAAAACGCCGATCGTCGCGGAAGCGATCGAGTTTTTTGGTGTGCAGGGTGGCAACACGCGCTATGCGCTCCATGACCGGCTCTCTCTCCCAAATCTCCAGGTTCGCAAGAGAGGCCGCACAGGCGATTGGGTTCGCGGTATAAGAACTGGAATGAAAGAACGTTCGGGTCCGGTCCGTTGAATAATGCGCATCGAATATGTCCGCGCGGCAGAGGGTCACCGCCAGCGGCAGTGACCCCCCGGTAAGACCTTTGGAATAACAGGCGATATCCGGCGTGACGCTGGCCTGCTCGCAAGCGAACAGCGTGCCTGTCCGGCCCCACCCTGTCATCACTTCATCGGCGATGAAGAGAACACCGTGGGTTTCGCAAATGCGTTTCATTTCCGCAAGAACCCAAGGCGGATAGATGAGCATGCCGCCTGCGCCGAGGATCAAGGGTTCGACGATGAGCGCGGCGATCGCCCCATTCCGGCATGCCGTATTCAACGCGTCCAGCGTCGCCTGCTCGCGACCTGCGGAGGGAAACGGAAGACGCTCAACATCGAACAGTAGTGGATCGTAGGGTGCATTGAAGACACCACGTTCACCAACCGACATGCCGCCAATCGTATCGCCATGATAAGCGCCCTCCAGAGCCAGGATACGGCTACGCTTCTCGCCGCGATGTCGCCAGAAACCCAGCGCCATTTTCAAAGCGACTTCGACCGATGTCGACCCGCTATCGGAAAAGAAGACGTATTCGAGCCCGGATGGCGTGATCGCGATGAGACGTCGCGCGAGCCGTTCCGCTGGCTCGTGTGTGAAACCGGCGAAAATCACCTGATCGAGACGGTCCACCTGATCCTTAATCGCCTGCACGATGTGCGGATGGCGATGACCGTGGGTCACCACCCACCAAGACGAAATGGCGTCGAAGATACGACGACCATCGGCGGTCTCGAGCCAGGCGCCCTCGCCTCTGGCGATCAGCGTCGGCTCGGGCTGCACGGCATGCTGAGTGAACGGATGCCATATCGGAGACATCGATTTCATCCGGCAGAGTCCTCCAGGAAGTCACCAATATTAAAATGGAGGGCAAACGCCGCCCGCAGCACGTCACCCGTCAGCGGCGTGAGATGTGGAAGGCGGCCAAGCCGCCGGGCGTGACCCATGTCGGCGATGATGCGCTCGGATTCGGCATTCTCGTCCCCGATGAAGACGATGCCGAGAAGCGGAACGCCGCGGCTGCGCAGAGCCTCAATCGACAGGAGGCTGTGATTAATCGTTCCGAGTGTCGTGCGGGCACATAGCGCCACCGGCGCCCGCCACCGCCCGATGACATCGATGTAGGCGACTTCGCGCGTCAACGGCACCAGCAACCCGCCGGCCCCCTCCACGACCAACGGCCGGTTCGTGTTCGGCAGGATGAGCGCGTCCGGATCGATGGCAACGCCATCAATTTCGGCAGCAAAATGCGGCGAGGCCGGCGTCTTCAGCCGGTAGGCCTCCGGCAACACGCGCTCTTCGGACAGACCGGAAAGCCGCAGGACCGCTTGCCTGTCTGTCTCCTCCTGGAGACCGGCCTGGATCGGTTTCCAATAGATCGCCCCAAGAGCACCGGCGAGCGCGGCCGCAAAGACAGTCTTGCCAACGCCGGTATCGGTACCAGCTACAATGATGCGCCTGGTCATGTAGCCTTTCGCATGTCTTCAGCGAGGGCTTCGAACAAACCTGCGACGATCGCCTCATCGACGTTCGCCGTCAGCGCGATGCGGAGACGCGCGGTGCCCTCGGCAACGGTCGGCGGACGTATCGCCCGGATATCAAAACCTCGTCGCTGCAAAGAGGCAGCAAGTGCAACTGCTGCCTGATCGGCGCCGATGATTACGGGAAGAATATGCGAGCCGGAGGGCTCGATGTTGCACCGACGGCGAAGCTCGCTTCCCGCGAATTGAACCAGACGCCCGAGCCGATCTCGGCGCTCCGGATTGGTTCGGGAGAGTTCGAGGGCCACACGGGTGATCGCGGCGATCAGCGGCGAAGGGGCGGTCGCGAAGATGAAGGGGCGGGCGCGGTTGACAAGAAAGTCGCGGATAATTCTTGGCGCAAGGATAAAACCGCCGACCGTCCCAAGCGCCTTGCCGCACGTGTGCAGCGTGATGACATTGTCGCGACCCTCGAAGGGTGCGGCGAGCCCCCGCCCCTGCGGCCCGAGCACGCCGGTTGCATGGGCCTCATCGATGACGACCATAGCCTCGTGGCGATCTGCGACCGCAAGCAGTTCAGCAAGGTCAGGGCTGTCGCCGTCCATACTGTAGAGGCTTTCGACCGAAAGCCAGGGCCGTCCTTTGCCCCCGGCCGCGCGCCAGCGAACGATTGCTGCGTCGAAGGCGTCGACATTGTTGTGCGGAACTCCCAAGAAATCGGCACGTCCCCGACGTAGCCCCTCATGGACGCTCGCATGAATCAACTCGTCGTGGACCGCGAGATCCCCGCGTTGCGGTAGAGTCGAGAAGATGGTGAAATTCGCGACATAACCGCCGCCAAAATAGAGCGCCGTGTCGGCGCCGAAATAGGCTGCAGCTTCGCTTTCGAGCGCTTCATGCTCGGGGTGATGGCCGCGCAGCAAACGCGATCCGCCCGATCCCACCGGCACGCCACGCGCCACTGCCTCGGCAGCCGCCCGCCTTAATTCCTCGGATTCGGCAAAGCCGAGATAATCGTTTGACGTGAAATCTATTCCGGAGCGCTCGCGAAGTGAGCGTAACCGACCCCGCCCCGCGAGTTCGCGCAGATCCGTTTCAAACCCGTCATGCATTATCTTTCCTCTCGCGCGGTTGGCAGGGCCGGAAACTACCTGGCCATGTGGATCGTCCTCTTCGGTATCAAGTCTAGCTTAGCCGCTGTCTGCTTTGCGTGCCCGTCTCGTCGGCACAGCGGTGAGCCGTTCCGACTCGATGCCGGCACTCGACGCTGTCGACGCCTAGAGCTTCTGATTCTTCTCGTTGACGAGGACGACGCGCGGTTGAAAGCTGCGCGCTTCAGCATCGTCGAAATTCGCGTAGGCAACGATGATGACCTTGTCGCCCGCCATCGCGAGTCGCGCAGCCGCGCCGTTCAGCCCGATGATACCGGAGCCGGCAGGCGCTTCGATGACGTAGGTCGAAAAACGCGCGCCGGTGTCGATATTGTAGATATCGACGCGCTCGTTGAGGAGAAAGCCGGCAGCCTCGATCAGTGTCCGATCGATTGAGATCGAACCTTCATAGTGCAAATCCGCTTCCGTGACATGTGCGCGGTGGATCTTGCCTTTCATCAGAGTGACTTGCATCGAGGATATCCCGTTTTTGAGCGCCAGAAATGCACGGCATCGCGTTAGGACGCTCTCAGCCTCCGGTCAATCTTCACGCGTGGTATACAGATGCGATGATAGGCGCGCATCAGGAGGCTATGACAATCGCGGTTGGCGGTATCGTCCCCGACAGCACATTATGTCGATCACAACTGGCGCAGCAGCAACGCGCGGTCAAATGTTCTCGAAATAATAGTTGTGCGAGAACATCATCCTTTCTGAACCTTGGCCCCAGAGACGAATTTTTCACGGTCGCTGCTTCCTCGGTAGTTGAAGGATCCTTGTCACTCCAACTTCGGGGGCGAAAACGATCAGGGAACGGTAGATCGCGCGATGACTTTATAGCCGTCAGTTATTTCTTGTGAGGTATGTGGAGGGCGGCGGCTGATAATTCTTACGTTGGCCAAGCGGACCTGGCACTAGCTTGGGCCCGATGCACTCTTAATCTAGACGCTTAACTGCCTCAAACTCTCCGGCGACGGACGGCCTAAGTCGTCATCAGAATGAAATCTTCATGGCCGATGATCGCGGTTCTCGGAAAGTGCGCCGATACGATGTACGTACGGGAACTGAACTGGGCTGAGCCCGTCTCGGCGATGCAATGTCTCGCAGATCAACCGCAGCTTTCGTTTCTCGATGGCGCACTACGTGTAGCTGCCGTCGCCGTTGAGGCTGCCGTGATCTGACGCAAAACGATCGAACGTTGTTCTCTGCTGGGAATCGATTAATGCCCTGTGCGCTCATTCCGCGAATGCCCCTTGGCGAGCGCCCTGCCCGCGCCTGAGCAGACTGACAAGGTTTTGCGATCTCCTTGCCGGTTGGAAACTGGATAGTTTTCGACTCATTCGTTATCGACCACGAGATCCCGTTTGTGTATGAACGGCAGCTTCGCGCCAGAGGTGGTCGGTCGCGAGTACTGTTTGGGCAGAGCCAGACTGCTCGGTCGGTATAAATAATCGCTCGCGATAGAGCGACGCGGAGGGCGGGGTGGCTGAGGAACTCCCATGCTCGTACGTCCTGTCGGCAGAGACCAACGACCTTGGAATAAGGGATTGCTCGTCGGCCAGAAAAAAACTCTCGAGCCGAAGCACGTCTGGTCCATTCGAGTTCGCCTAGAAATCGCAGGATCGTGGCGCAACCTCGTCATGTTCAATCTGGCCATCGACAGCAAGCTTCGCGCCTGCGACCTGGTCAAACTTCGACTAGACGACATTTGCTCAGGAGCAAAAGTGCGGCATCGAGCGACGATCGTCCAAAAGAAGACAGGTCGACCAGTCCAGTTCGAGATCACGGAGCAGTCGAGGAGCTCCGTTGAAGCCTGGCTACCAATGCTCCGGGCCACTGGCTCCCGATATCTCTTCCCAAGTCGACTTCAAGGCCTCACATATCCACCCGCCAATATGCCCGGTTGGTGCATCGCTGGGCTGAAAGCATCGGCTTGGAATCGGCCTCTTATGGCACGCACTCGATGCGGCGCACGAAGGCCGCCCAGATCTATCGAAAGACCGGCAACCTGCGCGCGAAAGCACAGTCCGATATCTCGGGATTGAGGTGGATGACGCTCTCAATATCGCCGAGCAGATTGAGCTCTAATCGTCGTCCACCGGCATCCCGCCGGAGGTCGTTTGCGCGGCACTATTCTAGCCGGCATTTTCCGAATGTTAGCTTGTGAGGCTACGGCGGGCATCGCGTCCGACCGCGCTGATGCGCGGCACGTGCGTCACAACTTCGGCCGGTTAGCATGCCGAATACCTCGCCGCATGGGCGCCTTATGAAGCGGCTGCATGAATTTCCCGGCCCAAGGCTCGGCGGCTGGATGCGCTTGCCGAAATGCGTATTTTCTCTCGGCCGCAAATAGAAGCATCGGGGAAGCCGTCAGGGCAGCTAAGAAGGCGGGGCGCCTCGCCGGAAACCCTGACAGGCCTGTTAGGAGGGGGCCGGTGACCCGAACCGCAATTTGGGAAAAGCTCGCAGCTTTTTATCTTATATCCTATTGAAGTTATCATTTTTGATAACTATAATATGACTTATGAAAAGGGCTGACCTATCGAAAAAGCTGTTTGAGGTGGATCGCAAGTCGATCTGGGCCTTCACACCTCCCACCTTCGGCGCGCTCTTGGGCCAGGTGGAACCCAACTACCTCAAGCTGATGATGAAGCGGCTCACCGATCAGGGCGTTCTGATCAGAGCCGCCAGGGGCGTGTACGTCAATCCACAGGCCCGTTCCCTTCCTTCCGATGTCCGCCGTGGTCTCATCCGCTTCCTGCGGCCTCGAGAGATCAGCTACGTCAGCCTCGAGAGCAAGCTGTCGGAAGCGGGGGCAATCTCGCAAATCACCACCGCGCTCACCTGCATGACCACCGGATCCCCCGGCACCTTCGAGACGCCATGGGGTATCATCGAGTTCACTCACACGGATCGCGACATCGACCTCGAGAAAGACGTCTACCGGCGGGACGACGGCTCGCTCGAAGCTACCGTCGCCCGGGCCGTTCGCGATCTGCGCCGCGTCGGCAGAAACGTCGATCTCATCGACCCCGAAACGCTTGCCGAGGCCGTTGCCGAGGAGAAAACCCATGAACAACAAAGCATCCAGCCTTAAGAGCTCGATCGAGGAATTCGCCCATCGACAAGGCATCGACGCCGAGATGGATCAGAACCTCGTCAAGGAGGCCATCCATCTCCATCTCATGTCCGCCATGTCGGACGCCGGCATCCTGCGACATGCCGTATTCCAAGGCGGCACCGCGCTACGCCTGTGCTATGGCGGCGATCGCTATAGCGAGGACCTCGACTTCGTCTGCGGCAAAGCCGGTTCCTACTTCACCGACGTCGAATTCAAAGAGCTCATCGAGTCCGCGCTGGAAACAACCAAGAAGACGCTCAATCGCGACTTCGGCATCGCCGCCGACCAAGTCTCGCTCAAGAAGCCCCCGCATCCAGATCTCGTCAAGCAGGAGCCGATCACGGTGGCCGCTTGGCAGATCATCGTTCCCATCGAAGCGACGCCGCGCGCACCGAAATCGCGCATCAAGATCGAATTCGCCAACGTCCCCGCTTACGAAACCAAGCCGATGCCGGTACGCGCAACACCCGGCCTCGTCCAAGTCCAGGACGTGATCCTCACGGTCGAAACGCCCAACGAGATCCTCGCCGACAAGGCCGTCGCCCTCACCGCCCGAGACGCACTCAAATTCCGCGACGTCTGGGACGTATGGTTCCTGCAGAACAAGCTCGATGCAAAGGTCGAGCGCGAGATCGTCCAGAAGAAATTCACCGATTACGGCACTTCCGACATTGAAGCGAAGGCGGAGAAACGGCTGGCTGAGCTGTCCAAGAAAGCGACCGCCGACGCGTTTCTTGGCGAAATGAAGCGGTTCCTGCCGGCCAAGCGGGTCGCGCAACTCTCCGAAACTGGCCTACAGCATTCCATCCTAGCGGAAAGCGGAGAACTGCTTCGACGCGCGGTGCTGCCGGTGTCTTCGTACGAATTCAGGTAGTCGACTTCTGCCGTCAATTAACGCTCAGCCGGATGGCAGGGGCGTACGGAATCCAAGCGGCGAACCACCTATTCACCGTCGCCTTGTCTCCATGAACGGCGGCTTCGCGCCATAAGCGGGCATTCCCGACAAGTTAGCCTTTGACCCCGGCCGGTCATTTCGCCGTTGGGTACAGGGTTTTCTGGGCGTGACAACTGCGCCGCTCCGAGTCCGTGTCCAATTGACCCAGTTCTTTCTGGTCCGATTATCATTCGGGATGTTCGGCAAGCCGCGATCTTCTATGAAGCGTTGACGCAACCGGGTGTCAGTTATTGGCTCAGCGATAGCGTGACAGCCAAATCCTTCTCTGTGGAGCACGCCGACCGCTGCGTCTCTATCCGTTCCCAGCGGTAGTAAGCACCTTCATCGCGGCCCGCCATTCCTCGGCATCGTGCTCTGCCTTGGACAGTTTCGTGATGTAGAGCGGAGCGTCGCGCAAGGTGACCAGCGGTTTCCGGCCCGGCAGTATGATCGCACAGGCCCCGGCTCAGCCCCCGAGAGCTGGGGCCTTTTGCTTTCGTTCCAGGATGCGAACCGACACATTTGTTAAGGCAGGAAGCTCGGTGGCAATCTCGCCGTTTGCCGACATGTTGCGTATCGTCGGCAGGTCGAAAGAAGAGGCACTCTCCCTCGGCTCTGCTCCTTGAGCCGAGAGCCTTTTTGGCGAACAGCTCAGCGCCGGACAGCGATTTCCAAGAACTCCTGCACAGAGCGCGGCACCTCGTCGTATTCAGCAAAGCGTCGGCGCAGCTCGTCGGCAATATCGACCGTGACGTCGCGCGACCAGCCCTCGGCGGTGTTGAAGGCGACGATGCGGACGGGGTGACTATACTGGTCTTCCATGAGACGGCGGACCAGCGTCTTCCGGTCAGTGCCTTGCTCATCTGCTTCGCACCAAGCGCGCCCGAGCCTGCCGCCAAAATCGTTTAGCACCACATAGGTGTCGCAGTCGGCGCCATGCGGCACGATGGAGGGGGAGCGACGCATCACCTTTGGCTCCAGGAAGTCCCGCACAAAGCGACCCCGCTTCGCGGGGCGTTGGCAGGGTCGCCTGCTTTCCGGGCCCGGGGCTGGGGGGCGTGAGCCCGGTAGGCCGAGACACTTTATCCAAGGGAACCTGATGGAATGACTGCTAAAAAGGAGCACCCCTTAAGTTCCATCCACCTTCCGTACGCGCGAGCCGGGACGAACGGTTCCAGTTCCGGCGCTGACCGGCTCAGCCAACTGACTTCACTTTGCTGTTTGCTGTCAGTCAACTCGCCGTCCTGCGTTCGAGGCGGGAGACGGAGGCGTTTATAGAAGCATATCTGCCAAGGACTGACTCTAGCGGTCAGTTGCGTCCATACCGCCGGCGCAACAGCAGCCCGGCTTTTCGGTGCGAACCGCCGTCCGACACATGCACGAAGACACGATTGGCATATCCGCAAGGGCCATCGCGAGCGCAAGCCTTCTTTGCACGTCAGCCAATTCCTCCACCTCGCCCCGCCGCTGCAGACATTCCGCCAGACCATGTAGCGCCCAAACGTTATCCGGGTGCTGCGCGCACCGTTGAATTCGGCCGCTCAAGCCCAGATCGTCGCGACAGACCTGCTCCGCCTCACCGTATTGACCCTGTTCGGACAGCAGGGCCGCCAGCGCATGCCTTGGTGGATGCATCCAGGCCCACGGCTCGATATATTCGAGGTTATCGTCGCGATCGACGGCTTCCCGTAAGTGAGCATAGCCGACTTCATGCTTACCCCTGTGGTATTCGAGTTCGCCGTCGAGCATCTTCTCGCCCACCGCCAATATGCTGAGGGCGCTGTTGTTGAAGACTTTTCGCTCCGGCGGGATGCGTCTCACACTATCGTGGAAGAGCTGTCGCTCGCGGTCGGCGTCGTTGAAACGCTTGAGCGAGGCGTGAGCGATACCCTTGGCGTAATGGTGCATCGCTGTCGAAACCAGATAAAGCCCGGGGTCGTCCGGCAGTGGCGCGTCGATGATTTCCTGCCAGCGTCCGAAACGCACCATCACGTGCACGCTCATCGAATAGTAGCCTTCGAGACTCGTTGAGAATTTGGGCCGGCCCTTCACCCCGAGAACCTCTTTTGTCAGCATGCCACGCAATTTGTTCGCTGCGGCGATCGAGTCCCCGTATCGGCCCATGAACATGCTGGCATGCATCATCAAAAGGAGATCATGCGCACAAGCCGTCGTGTAGGGGGTGAGGAAGCCGGCATAAGCGAGATATTTGTCGTTTGCCGCTATCGCCCGTTCGCTGGCGATCTGCGCTTTCCGGTACTGCCCGCACAAGACATAGACATGTCCCGGCATATGGTTCATGTGACCCGCGTCCGGACACATCGTCGCGAGTGCGACCGCCGAGGCCTTCGCGCGTTCCGGCTCATTCGACATTTCAAGAATATGGATATGCAGATGGAGCAGCGCCGGATGCTTGCTCTTCCCTTGTCGTTGGGCCGCGTCGATCGCGCGCTCGCAGACTTCGAGGGCTTCGATCACGTCGGAATTTCCCGCCGCCAATCCGGTCTTGACGTTCCACAAGCGTCTCGGCGTCCGCATGATCAGGGCTTCGACAAAAAGCGCCACTACATCGTGATCGTCGCAATGCTGGTGATAGACTCTGCGCAACTCCGCGGCGTAGTCGTCGTCCCGACGATCAAACTCTTCCGGCGGCACCGAATGCGGCCTCTGAACGCGGCAGGCCAGCGCCTCGACCAGCCAATTTTCGAGCGTCGTCGCCTTGTGTGTCAGCGCTCGCGCCTGCTGAATGTGCTCGTGGGCTATTCTGGTCGCGGTATTGGCCTCTTCCTCGCTGTGATCGCGCCAGGTCATATTGTAAAAAGGCCCGCAGCCGAAGGCGATACCCCAATAGGCCATGACGCATTCGGGATCGAATTCGAGCGCCTTTCGGAAGCATTTGACGCCCTCTGCCTTGTTGAACGCAAAGCACCAGTTCAAGCCAAGGTCGAACCAACGCTGTGCTTCCGGCGAGGCCGTCGAGATTGTCCTAGAATGGCTGCCAAGGTTAAAACGATCCATCCACTTTAACTCCTGCATCGCGTCTCGCGCTTCCGTGCAAGACGCGTAACATCGATCGGGCCGTCAGCGTTTCACGGGGCGCGATCGCAGATCCCGGTCTTCGCCCCAGCGGCGAACGCTGCCCACATCGATCTCGAACAATTCCAGCATCCGTCCCACGGTGTGATCCACCATCTCTTCGATCGATTCCGGCTTGGCATAGAAGGCGGGAACCGGCGGCGCGATGATGGCGCCGACGTCGGACAAGGCGGCCATGGAGCGAAGATGGCCGCCGTGCAGCGGCGTTTCCCGCACCATCAGCACCAGCCGACGGCGTTCCTTCAACGTGACATCGGCAGCCCGCGTCAGCAGGGCCGTCGTCACGCCGGTCGCGATTTCCGACATCGAGCGGATCGAGCACGGCGCGACGATCATGCCGCCGGTGCGGAACGATCCGCTGGCGATGGAAGCTGCCATGTCGTCGATGTCGTGAACCGCGTGCGCGGCCGCCTTGACGTCGGCAATCTTCAGCGCGGTCTCATAGGCAAAGGTAATTTCGGCGGTCTTTGACATCACCAGATGCGCCTCGACGCCGGCGTTGCGCAACAGTTGCATTACGCGCACGCCATAGATGACGCCCGATGCGCCGGAAATGCCGACGACGAGGCGGCGCTGAGCTGGAACCGGGCGGTCCATCAACATCGTTCTCCGGTAGTGCGCCGACGGTACGGCGTACGATCAAGAGCAAATGTCCAAGTCAAAACCATCACGTGGCGCACCGGAATTTGCGTCGCAATTACACAAGGGATGCCTATCATCTCCCCTTGCCAAGGGGCAGCCTTTTCAAATATGTCTATACATGTTAGATATGTCTAGACATGATTTACCCGCAGGGCCCTGCCGTCATGAGCGAAGCAGTCCTCTCCTTTGACGCCATCCGGCAGGATTTCCCGGCACCGGGCGCCCAGTCGGCCATCCGGGTGATCGACGGCATAAGCTTCGAGGTCGGGAGCGGCAAATTCGTCGCGGTGATCGGGCCGAGCGGCTGCGGCAAGAGCACCCTGCTGCAGATGGCGGCCGGCCTGTTGATGCCGACGCGCGGCGGCGTGCGCCATCGCGGACGGCCCGTCAACGACGTCAATCGCGAGGTCGGCTTCGTGCCGCAGCAGGCCCAGCTGTTTCCCTGGAAAACGCTGGCCGAAAACGTCGAGCTGCCGCTGGTGCTGCGCGGCGTCGCCGGCGCGGAACGCAAGCAGCGTGTCGCCGCGGCGCTGGAAGCCGTCGGCCTCAGCGGTTTCGAACATTATTTTCCCGGCCAGTTGTCCGGCGGCATGCAAAAGCGCGGCTCCATTGCCCGGACACTGGTGTACCGGCCGGACGTCATCCTGATGGACGAGCCGTTCGGCGCGCTCGATGCGCAAACCAGGATGGTGATGCAGGAGGACCTGCAGATGCTGTCGCACGCGGCCGGAGCCACCGTCCTCTTCATCACCCACGACATCACTGAGGCCGTCCTGCTGGCGGACAAGGTCGTGATCATGAGCCAGCGCCCTTCCCGCGTGCTCGCCAATATCGCGATCGACCTGCCGCGGCCGCGCGACGTGTTCGAGCCGTTCCGCAATCCCGGCTTTGATGCCGCCTATGATGCGGTGTGGTCGGTGTTCCGGTCGCAGATCGACATCCGGCAACGGCCGCACTGACAAGGAAGGCAGGACGATGAACGACATCGCCGCCACGGCGACCCCACCGAGCGAGGCCGAGCGGCCGGCGGCCAGGAGGCGCGCATGGTTCGGCAAGGCCCTGCACCGCCTGGCGCTGCTGCTGCCGGGCATCGCGATCCTGGTCTTCTGGCAATGGGCCTCCGGCCGGCTGATCAAGGAGATCTATGTCAGCAAGCCGACCGCAGTCGCGGAGCGGCTGTACGAGCTGTTCAGCTCCGGCGAGATCTATCCGCATTTATGGACCACCGGCCAGGAGCTCGTGCTCGGCTACGTCTTCGGCGTCAGCGCCGGAATTCTGGCCGGCTATGCACTTGGTCGTTCGCCGCGGCTGGCCAGCATCTTCGAACCCTACGTCATGGCGTTTTACGGCATTCCAAAGATCGCGTTGGCGCCACTGTTCATCATCTGGTTCGGCATCGGAATCTGGTCGAAGATCGCGCTCGCCGGGATCATGGTGTTCTTCCTGGTTTTCTACAACGTCTATTCCGGCGTCCGCTCGGTCGATCGCGAACTCGTTAACCTGACGCTGGTGATGGGTGCCAGCCAGCGCCAGTTGACCTACCACGTTTACCTTCCCGCTGCCGCACCCTACGTCCTGCTCGGCATGCGCATGGCCGTGCCCTACAGCGTCATCGGCGTGATCGTCGGCGAGTTCACGTCTTCCACGCAAGGCCTCGGCCTGTTCATCCACGAGGCGTCGTCGACCTACGATCCGGCCGGTGTGTTCGCCGGCATCGTCATCCTTCTCGCCTTCGTGGTCGTGGCCAACATTATGGCCGGAAAGCTGGAGCGCCGCATCCTGCGCTGGAAAACCCCGATCGCCCACGCACCAAGCGACATCTGAAGGTCAGAAAATACGTGACAGGAGTGAGCATGCAGTCGACCAGAGGCCTGATCCGAGCGCTGACCCTCGCGGCGACATTGTCGTTGCTTCCGACCTTGGCATCGGCCCAGCAAAGCGTCCGCATCGCGCAAGGGTTCGCCTCGCTGAGTTTCCTCCCGCTCTGGGGCGCGCGTGCGCTGAACACATTCGCGCCCGAGGGGCTCACCGCTACCGTGCTGAATTCACCCGGCGGCGATCCGGCAGCACTGGCGGCGCTCGACGCCGGCGACGCCGATCTCGCCGCCGTCGGAACCGAATCGGCGCTGCGGGCCGTTGCCAAGGGCCAGCCGTTCGAGATCGTCTATAACCTGATGTCGAAGGTGACCCTCGAGCTCGTGGTGGCGCCTTCCCTTCTGGAAAAGGCCGGCGTGAAGGCCGGCGATCCCCTCGAGAAACGAATTGCGGCCCTGAAAGGCGCGACGGTTGGCGTCGCCGCTGTCGGCGGTACCCAGGAGACGGCCGCGCGCTGGCTCGCGGCCAAGGGCGGCCTCAATCCGAAGACCGACATCAAGATCGCCCAGGTCGGTGGTCCCGTCGCGCTGCAGGCGGCGCTGGAAAACAAGCGCATCGATGCGTTCGTGCTGTCGCCGCCGGAAGGCTATCTCGCGGCAAAATCGGACGCCGGCACGATCCTGGTTTCGCTGGGCGACGATTTTCCGCTGCTCGCGCATCAGCCCTATCTGGTCCTGGTCGCCAAGAAGCCGATCGACGACAAGGCATCCGAGCTGATTGCCAAGACCGCGCGGGCCATGCAGGCGGCCAGCACTGCCCTGGTCAAGGAGCCGGAGTCGACTGCGGAGGCGATCCAGAAACAATTCTTTGCCAAAGCCGTTCCCGCGGCCATCGGCGCCGCCGTCAAGGCGATGAACAGCGGCGTCGCCGACGGCGGCAAGCTGGACGTGAAGGCCTTCGAGAACCAGTTCCTGTTTTCCAAGGAAGTCGGCACCGTCTTCGGCAAGGATTTTGACGCGGCCGCCTCGGAGAACGATCTCTGGACCAACCAATTCGTGGAGCGCGCGTCAAAGAAATGAGTCGGCAGCCAGGCTGTGCGGAAAGCGCTCAGCCGGTCGGCGTGAATCGCGCGATCAGATCATAGAGGTGACCGGGGTGGGTGAGCCGCACCGCCGTGATCGGCTCCCCGTTGCGCCAGGTGCGCCGCTCGATCACCAGGCACGCGGTCCCCTCCTCGATGTTGAGCTCCTTGGCGATTTTCTCATCGGCGTTGCAGGCCGTGATGCGGTGCTCGGCTTCGGTCCACGGCACATGGCCGACCAGCCAGGTGTTCGGCGGTGTCTTCGAGAAATCCTCCCGCAGCGCGTCCGGCACCGCCTGCAGGTTGATCAGCCGATCTTCGAGCGCGAAGGGCTGTCCTTCGGCCTGATGCAGACAGCGCACCGCCAGCACTTGCGCGCGTGCGTCGACGCCGAGCCGGGCTTTGTCGCGCGCCGAAGCGGCGCGCTTGCCGAGATCGATCAGCCGGTAGGCATAGCGCTCCCCGCGCTTTTCGACTTCACCCTTGAGATCGGGAATCTGAAGGATGGCGGATTGCACCCGCGGCCGTGAAACGAAACTACCGGCCCTGCGGCGACGCACCACCAGACCGGACTCGGCGAGCGCCGAAATGACCTTGTTCACGGTCATCCGCGAACAGGAATAGGTCTCCATCAGTTCATGCTCGAACGGCACCTTGTGCCCGGGCGGCCAGTCGCCCGAGGTGATCTTGGCCTCGATGTCCCCGCGGATAACTTGATACAGCGCCTTGGGCGTGGCTTTCGTGCCCGGCTTGAGTTTCGCGGTCATGTCTGCAGCAACCCCTCCAGCACCTGACGGAAGCGCTCGGCGGCCGCCTCCCTGCCATGATGCCGGCCGTCCTGTACCACTTTTCGGCCGCGCGCCCACACGCAATCGACCAGCGATCGGCGAGTGCCGAAGATCCAGCTGTCGAGGATTGCATCGCCGGAGCGGCCGGCCAGGGTGACACTCTGTGCGTCCAAACTGACGAAGTCGGCGAAGGCACCTTCCACCAGCCCGGCACTGTTCACGCCAAGCGCTTGCGCGCCGCCTCGCATCGCGCCGTCGAACAATGTGCGGCCCGTTGAAGCGGCGCCGCCCGACGCCATCACGTTACGCGCCCTCAGCGCGAGACGTTGCGAATATTCGAGCTGCCGCAATTCGTCGCTCACGCCGATCAAGACGTTGGAATCCGAGCCGACGCCGAACACACCGCCGCGCTTGATGAATTCGGGCGCGTTGAAGGTGCCGTCGCCGAGATTCGCCTCCGTCACCGGGCATAGCCCGGCCGCCGCGCCGCTCTCCGCAATGGAGCCGATTTCGGCAACGGTCGCATGCGTGGCATGGACGAGGCACCAGTTGCGGCCGACGGCGGCGTGGTCGAACAGCCATTCCAGTGGCCGCTGGCCGCTCCAGGCGATGCATTCATCGACTTCGCGGGTCTGTTCGGCGATATGAATATGAATCGGGTCTGATCCGGCAAGGCTCACCAGGGCCGTGAGCTCCACCGGCGTAACGGCCCGGAGCGAATGCGGTGCCATACCGGCGATTGCGCCCTCATGCCCCGCCAGAGCGCGCCGGCTTGCCTCGTGCAACCGTGCGAACCCGTCGATATCGTTGATGAAGCGCCTTTGCCCACTATCGGGAGCTCGACCACCAAATCCGGCATGCGCATAGAACACCGGTAACAACGTCAGGCCGATCCCGGTGGCCTGCGCCGCCGCGGCGATCCGTTCGGCCAATTCGGCCGGATTGCCATAAGGCGCGCCAGACACATCGTGATGGATGTAATGAAACTCGCCGACCCGAGTAAATCCAGCCTCCAGCATCTCGACATAGGCCTGCGCCGCCACCGCCTCGATTTCCTCGGGGGTCATGCGTCCGACGAAGCGGTACATTAGCTCGCGCCAGGTCCAGAAACTGTCCGCGGATGTTCCCCTAATCTCGGCAAGACCCGCCATTCCACGCTGGAAGGCGTGACTGTGCAGATTGCAGATTCCGGAAAGCCCGATCCGGTGGCGCTCGTCGCCGGGCTCGGCCCCCGTGCCGTTCGCGATGCTCGCGATCCGGCCGTTGGCAACCGTGATCCTGACGTCGCGCGCCCAGCCCTGCGGCAACAAGGCTTCGTCGAAGAATATTCCGACCACCCTTCACGCCTCCGAAGTCAGCGAAACGCTGGACAGGTTCGTCGCGAATATGTATAGACAAATAGGCAATCTGCCAAGCACGTTAAACGCCTCTGATGGGCCAAGGGGTTCATGGCATCGGTCGATCACATCTGGCACGGCTGCCGTCTTGCAACGCTTTCGCCGTCACGCCAAGGCCTCGGTCTGGTCGAAGACGGCCTGATCGCCGCCGCCGATGGGCGCATTGTCTATGCAGGCCCCGCCGCGGACGCTCCGCCCTCGCTCGACGCCGAACAACGAACCAACTGCGACGGCCGCTGGATCACACCCGGGCTGGTCGACTGCCATACCCATTTGGTCTATGGCGGCAACCGCGCCCAGGAATTCGAGCAGCGCCTCGCCGGCGCGAGTTACGAGGAGATCGCGCGCGCGGGCGGCGGCATCGTCTCGACCGTGAAGGCGACGCGACAGGCGAATACCGAACAATTGACGGTCGCCTCGCTGCCACGGCTTGACGCGCTGATCGCAGAAGGCGTGACCACGGTCGAGATCAAATCCGGCTACGGCCTCGAACTCGACACCGAGCGGCGACAGCTACAGGCCGCGCGGAAGCTCGGAGCCAAGCGCGCGGTGTCGATCCAGACGACCTTTCTCGGCGCGCACACGGTGCCGCCCGAGATGAAGGGCAACAGCGGCGCCTATATCGACGCGGTCTGCAACGCGATGCTTCCGCAGATCGCCGCCGCGGGCCTGGCCGATGCAGTCGACGCTTTCTGCGAAGGCATCGCGTTCTCGCCCGAGGAGACCGCGCGGGTTTTTACGAAAGCGCAAGCACTCGGCCTGCCCGTTCGTCTTCACGCGGATCAGCTCTCGAACCTGCACGGCGCCGCACTTGCCGCGCGCTTCGGCGCGCTTTCGGCGGATCACCTCGAATATGCCGACGACGATGGCATCGCGGCGATGGCCCGGGCCGGCACCGTTGCGGTGGTTCTGCCGGGCGCGTTCTATTTCATCCGCGAGGAGAAGGCGCCGCCGATTGAATCGATGCGGCGCCACGGCGCACGAATAGCACTCGCCACCGACAGCAATCCGGGCACCTCGCCGCTGACGTCGCTGCTGCTGGCGATGAACATGGGCGCGACGCTGTTTCGCCTTACCGTCGATGAATGCATTTCGGCCGTCACGCGGGAGGCTGCGCGCGCGCTCGGACGCTTCGATGACATCGGAAGCCTTGAACGTGGCAAATATTGCGATCTCGCTATCTGGAATATCGAGCGGCCGGCGGAGCTCGTCTACCGGATCGGCTTCAACCCTCTCCACGCTCGCGTCTGGCATGGCGATTCACACGCCGTGGCCGCGGGCCTCCTCTGACCTCTTCTGCAAGGATTTTTCGACCATGACCCGCATCGACAATGCCCGCGTCATTCGCGCCGCGCGCGGCAACCAGCTTTCGGCCAGATCCTGGCAAACGGAAGCTCCGATGCGCATGCTGATGAACAATCTCGATCCCGAGGTCGGGGAAAAGCCGAGCGAACTCGTCGTCTATGGCGGCATCGGCCGCGCCGCGCGCGACTGGGAAAGTTTTGATCGCATCGTCGCAACTCTGAAACGGCTCGAAGGCGATGAAACCCTGCTGGTGCAGTCGGGCAAGCCGGTCGGGGTGTTTCGCACCCATGCCGACGCGCCACGGGTGCTGATCGCCAATTCCAATCTGGTGCCGCACTGGGCCAATTGGGAGCACTTCAATCTGCTCGACCGCAAGGGCCTGATGATGTTCGGCCAGATGACGGCGGGCTCCTGGATCTACATCGGCACCCAGGGCATCGTTCAGGGCACCTACGAGACCTTCGTCGAACTTGGCCGCCAGCATTATGGCGGCAATCTCCGGGGCAAATGGTTTCTGACCGCGGGACTTGGCGGCATGGGCGGCGCCCAGCCGCTCGCGGCCCTGATGGCGGGCGCATCCTGCCTCGCCATCGAATGCCAGCCGTCGCGGATCGAAATGCGTCTGCGCACCCGCTATCTCGACCGCCAGGCTGGGAGTCTCGACGAGGCGCTGGCGATCATCGAACAGGCAGGCCGCGACGGCAAGCCGGTATCGGTCGGCCTGCTCGGCAATGCCGCCGACGTTTTTCCTGAACTGGTGCGGCGCGGCGTTCGGCCCGATGCCGTCACCGACCAGACCTCCGCGCACGATCCCGTCAACGGCTATCTGCCGAAAGGCTGGACCACCAGCGAGTGGGAATCCCGGCGCGAGACCGACCAGAAGGCGGTCGCGAGCGCCGCGCGGAAATCGATGGCGGAACACGTCCGCGCCATGCTCGATTTCCACAGAATGGGAATACCGGTCGTCGACTACGGCAACAACATCCGCCAAATGGCGTTCGAGGAAGGCGTCAAGGACGCGTTCGATTTTCCGGGTTTCGTCCCGGCCTATATCCGGCCGCTATTCTGCCGCGGCATCGGACCGTTCCGGTGGGCGGCCTTGTCCGGCGACCCCGAAGACATCTATCGCACCGACGCCAAGGTCAAGGAGCTGCTGCCGGACAACGCCGCCTTGCATCACTGGCTCGACATGGCGCGCGAGCGCATAGCGTTCCAGGGCCTGCCGGCGCGCATTTGCTGGGTCGGTCTTGGCGATCGCCACCGGCTCGGGCTTGCCTTCAATGAAATGGTTGCGCGCGGCGAATTGAAAGCGCCGGTCGTAATCGGCCGGGATCATCTGGATTCCGGCTCGGTGGCCTCCCCCAACCGGGAGACCGAGGCGATGAAGGACGGCTCCGATGCGGTGTCCGACTGGCCGCTGCTCAATGCGCTCTTGAATTGCGCCAGCGGCGCCACCTGGGTGTCGCTGCACCATGGCGGCGGCGTCGGCATGGGCTTTTCCCAGCATTCCGGCATGGTGATCGTCTGCGACGGCACGCCGGAGGCCGCTACCCGCATCGGCCGCGTGCTGTGGAATGATCCTGCCACCGGCGTGATGCGTCACGCCGATGCCGGCTACGACCTCGCGATCGACTGCGCGCGCGCCAACAAGCTCGACCTGCCGAGCCTGCGCTGAGGAAAGACGCGCCATTGAAGATCATCCGCGCCGGAAGTTGCCGCACCACGCCATGGAAGAATGGCGGCGGCTCGACGACCGAGATCGTTGCCGAGCCACCCGGCGCCTCGCTCGACGACTTCGACTGGCGCATCAGCATGGCAAGGGTCGCCGCCGATGGCCCCTTCTCCGAATTTGCCGGAATCGACCGCACGCTTGCCGTCATCAACGGGAAAGGCCTGATGCTCACCATCGGAGGCAACGCACCGATCCGCCTCGAACGCGGCTCCGATCCGATCAGCTTCGCCGGTGACTTCCGGACATCGGCGCGGCTAACCGCAGGCGAGATCACCGACCTCAACGTGATGACGCGGCGGTCGCGCTTCAGCCATCGATTGCGGCGCATTGGGCAGCCCGCCTCCTGCGAATGTGGCGGCAAGGAAATCGCGGTCGTGCTGTCGCTCAACGGCAGCACGACGCTGGCCTCGGACCAGGATATCGCGACGCTGGATCACGGCGATGCTGCCATCTTGAGCGGCGCACGAGAGGATTCCTTCCGGATCGTGCCGGCAAGATCGAGCGATTGCTATCTGGTGCTCTTGCACGAACATCAGGCGACTTAAGCTACGCGGTCAACCAGGCTCGCCATACTCTGCCGCGCGGGCTTCGGCGTCCCACCGAATCATCAGTTCGTAGTCTTCGGTGTCGACCGGAGCAAATGCCTCAAGGCAAAGCCGATCCCTCAAATCGGCGCAGGCCGGCGCGTCCGCGAAGGTCGCCAGCGCAGCCTGCAGCGCCGACACGGTTTCGACGGGACAGTCCGGTGCCGCGACGAGAAACGGAATCGGCGCAGGATCGGTGGTCGCGACGATCCTGATCCGGGCCGCCAGATCCGGCTCGTGATGCAGCATCAAGCCCAGCGCATAGCTATCGAGCGGGCCGACGTCGATATCGCCGGCGAGAAGGGCCTCGATGACCCGGCGCGGCGTGAACAGCGGGCCGACGCTTTCGCGGTAAAGGCGCCCCCCGCGCGCGGAATGATACGGCAGCAAATGATGCCGCAGCGCGTTATAGCCGGAATGGGAATCCTCGACCGTATATCCTAGCCGGCCGCCAAACGTGTCCTCGAGCGAATAGAACCTCGAATCCGCGCGCACCACGAGGCGCGTCGCGTAGACCGGTTTTCCAGGAACAGGTGCGCCCGCGGGAACGGGGGCTGCGACCGGCTGCGGCCTCACCGCTGCAAGCGCATAGGGAAAGCCGCACATGAAGCCGCAGGCAAGATCGGCACGCGTCCAGAGTTCGGCAAGCGGCAATGGAAACGCATGGTCGATCGCGCGCAAATCGACGTGCGATTCCCGCGCCAGCCAGCCGAACAGCACTTTCCAAGCCGATGCCGCCGCCGGATTGACCGAATACATTCGTGCATTCGCGACGTACGGCATCGGCATTGTTCCTCAGGCAAAGCGAAGACGCTGTCCGATCCCCAGACGTTGGGATTTCTCCAGCATCGCATGGCCAAGCGCGATATCGGACAGCGACAGTCCGCGATGCCAGAACAGATTGGTTTCGTCATCGGTCTGCCGTCCCGGTTTCAGACCGGCCACGATCTGTCCGAGTTCAGCGTGAAGCGTCTTTTCGGACAGCTTTCCCGCCTCGACATGGGCGCGCAGGCTGCCGAACTTTCCGCCCTTGCACTGGCCCCAGTCGTCGACCACCAGCTTCGCCATGATGTCGGTGAGCGACAGCTCGATCGCGCTCATTGTCCCATAGGGAACCACAAAGGCACCCTTCTTGATCCAGGAGGTCTTCAGCATCGGCGTCGGCTTGTCGAGCCGTGAAGCCTCGACCACGATGTCGGCGCCCTCGACGCAGCTCTGCCAGTCTTCGGTGGCGACAACCTTCTTGCCGAGATCGCGGCTCAGCCGCTCCGCAAAGCTGTTGCGGCTCTCTTCTCGCCGGGAGTGAACGCGGATCTCGTCGAAATCGAACAGATGGTTGAGTAGCCGCACGTTCCAGTAGGCGGTGCCCCGCGCACCGATATGGCCGAGGATCTTCGAGTTCTTCCGCGCGAGATGTTTGGCGCCGATCGCGGTCACCGCGCCGGTGCGCATGTCGGTGATGCCGCTGGCATCGAGGATGGCCTTCGGCGCCCCGGTGCGCGGGTCGAACAAAGCGAGGATCGCAAGTTCGGAGGGAAAGCCGAGCTTGTAGTTGTCGACGAAGTCGCCGACAATCTTGACGCCCGCGGAATCGATTGGCGGCTTGATGGCGCCGCGCAGCACATTGAAATGGCCGTTGGCCACCCCGGGTTCGAGATGAACGCGCGGCTCGATCACCGTTTCGCCCCTGCCCTGACTGGCAAGGCTTGCTTCGATGGCCGACAGGATTTCCTCGTCGGTGATCTTGAGTTCGTCGATATCGAGGCGGTTGAGATAGGCGATGTAGATCGGCGGCAAGATTGAACCTCCTCGACAGGACGACCGCGGTCGCCCTCCGGCGCGCGACCAAGGCCGGGACGCCGCGAGCAAGTCGCGGGCCCGACTTAATATGTCTATACATTATTGAGGGGCTTGGGAAAGTCAACCGGTCCGACAAGCCAGACTGGTTGCCTAGGATGCAAGGCCGGGCGGAACCGTCGCGGCGAGCCCCGAACGCTCGGCCTGCTCGATCGCGATATCGTAGCCGGCGTCGGCATGACGCAACACGCCGATGCCGGGATCGCCGTCGAGCACACGCTTGAGCCGCTCGGCGGTCGCCGGATTTCCGTCGGCCACGATCGTGACGCCGGCGCTGACGCCGCGTCCGCCGAGGCCATGGATCGCCACGAGGTCGGCACCGGACGAGCAATTCAACAGCGCATTGAGGATAGGCCAGTCCGCGATCGCGTCGGAGCCGTCCTTCATGTTCTCGGTTTCCCGGTGCGGAAGCGCGGCCGAGCCGGAATCGAGATGATCCCGGGTGAAGGCGACCGGCGCGGAAATCCGGCCGCTCGCTACGGCTTCGTTGACCAGCAAGGCTAGACGGCTGCGCTCGCCATAGCCGAGCCAACCGATCCGCGCCGGAAGCCCGGTGAATTTGACATGTTCGCGCGCCTTCCCGATCCAGGACGAGATCGGATGGTTGGACGAGAATGTATCCAGAATCATCTCGTCGATGGTGTAAATGTCCTGTGGATCGCCCGAAACCGCGATCCAGCGAAACGGTCCGATGCCCTGACAGAACAGCGGGCGGATATAGAGGTCGACAAAAGACCGCATCCGAAATGCGTCTTCCACGCCGGCGGATTTCGCCTCGGCGCGCAGGCTGTTGCCGTATTCGAACACAATCGCGCCACGGTCCATGAACCCCAGCATCGCCCGAAGATGCGCGGCTACGGATTGCCGCGCCAGCGCCATCAGTTTTTGCGGATCGCTGGTCCGCATGGCGCGGGCCTGTTCGAGCGACAATTCCGCCGGCACGTAACCCTTCAGAGGATCGGGAAAGGTCTGGTCGGTGACGATGTCGGGCAGGATGCCGCGTTGGGCCAATTCTGGTAGTACGACCGCTGAGTTGGCGCAAAGCGCCAGCGCCAGTGGACGCCGCTCGTCGCGCGCGGCCTGCCATTGCGCGATCGCATCGTCGAGATCATCGGTGGTGGCATCGCAATAGCCGGAGGCAATACGGCGGTCGATGCGGGCCTGATCGACCTCGATCACCAGCGTCGATGCTCCGGCGAGCTTTCCGGCCAGCGGCTGCGCGCCGCTCATGCCGCCGCAGCCCGACGTGAGGAGCAAGCGGCCGGCCAGGGTGCCGCCGAAATGCTGGCGCGCGATCGCCATGAAGGTCTCGAACGTACCCTGCAGGATGCCCTGGCTGCCGATATATTGCCAGGCCGCCGCCGTCATGCCTGGATAGACGGTGAGACCCATGTCGTCGAGCTTGCGGCGGCTCTCCTCGCCGCTCCACTCACCCACGATATTGCCGTTGGCCATGATCATTAGCGGCGTCGTTGACTGACCCGGAAAGACGCCGACCGGCTTGCCCGACTGCATGACAAACGTCTGGTCTTCACGCATCGACGCCAGCGTCGCAACAATACGATCAAAACTCTCCCAGTCGCGCGCCGCGCGTGCAATCGACATGTAGATCACGAGATTGTCGGGATCCTCGCCGTTCTCGAGATTGTTCTCCAGCAGGCGCAGGATCGCCTCCTGCCGCCAGCCCTTGCAGCGCAAGACGTTGCCACGTCCCGCCTTGACCTCTGTGCCGCCACGGATGGGAATGTTCATCGTCAGGCCTCCTCAACCAGAGGAACCCAGCCGGGCTGGGCCTTGACGCGCGCGAGCCAGGCGCGGATCGCCGGAAATCTTTCCATATCGTAGCCGCCTTCGCCCATCATCGAGACGTAGCCGAACATGCCGATGTCGGCGATGGTGTAGCGATTGTCGGCAAGCCAAACGTGCCTGGCAAGCCAATCGTCGACCTTGGCCAGCGCCACATAGGCGCCTTCCTGAAAATCGGCGATGCGGCCTTTCATCTGATCTGCGATGCCGCGCATATGGTAGAACCGCGGCAGCGCCAGCGCGCGTAGCAAATCCGCCTGCTCGAACGTCAACCAGCTCGTGACTTCGGCGCGGAGATAGCGATCGTCTGGCAGCAGCCGCGAGCCTTCCGCCAGATAGAGCATGATCGCCGCCGACTCCACGATAGTGCGGCCGCCCTCGAGTTCGAGCACGGGCACGCGCGCGAAGCGGCTCTTGGCGCGGAACGCCGGATCGCTGGTTGCGCCCTTGGCGAGATCGAGGGTGACGCGCTCGAAAGGGATGCCGAGTTGCGTCAGCACGATGCGCACTTTCCAGGCGTTGCCGGACAACCGGCTGTCGTAGAGACGCAGCATGGCTAACTTGACCTTCCTTCAGAGATAGGATCGCATGTCGACACCCATGGCCTTCTCGACCTCGGGGAACACGGCTGGGTCGAGCGCGCCCTTGCCGACCGGGAATTTCGACCGGTGCGCGATGATGACGGCGACGCGGCTGCCGGGCTTGGATTCCGAAATCGAAACCACCTCCCCGGTCAAGGGATCCAGCGTTCCGATCATGTCGGGGAATGTCGCCACGCGCTTGCCGGCGAAATCAGCGGTCATGAATTCGTTGTAGACGCCGAGCACCGCCTCACCGTCCTTGCCGCGCACGGTCATCTGACCGAGATCGAAGCCGCCGCCATAGGTCACGTTATTTGCCGTGACCTCGCCGTCGACCAGCAGCTCGCCACCGAGGAATTCGACCGTCGCGCGAACGCGATCGGCGCCGCTGGCCGTCAGCATGGCGCGGCCGAGATCGAGCTGGATCCACAAAGAGCTGCTTGTCCCCGACGAGCACAAGTTCCTGGACCTGACGATGACGAGAGTGTCCGTCCTCGACAATCAGGTCTATCAGATCGCCGCCGCTCCCGAGACCGCCCATCTAGACTGAAACATGTGGCTCGCTCCATCGGTATTGCCCATAGGGATCGGCAGCATTGACGGACTTCCGAACGGGCCGCTGTCTCTGATCGTGTCGAAAAGCCCGCCACGGCAATTTCGAAGACCCGATCACCATGTTCATGCAGCAGGAGCGTGCGAAGCAATGAGACTTCACGTCCCGAAATTCAGCCGGTCAACGCACGCGCGGAGTCGATCGCCGAGAAGCCGATGTTCAAGGAGGCATACCGGAAGCGGCGATGTATCGTTCCGATGGATGCGTTCTACGAAAAGAAAAAGGGACGGCTCTATAAATTTTTCATGAAAGACCGGCAACCGTTTGGAGTGGCCGGCATCTGGGAGAACTGGCGAAACCCAGCAGGAGAATGGGAGCGAACGTTTTGCATCATTACCGTTGAAGCAAATGATTTAGTCCGAAAGATTCATGACCGCATGCCGGCGATTATTGCCGCCGGAGAACATCAACGATGGTTCGATGGTTTCGACGGACTTCTTGCTCCCTACCCCGTTGACAAGATGACTGTCATCCTGGCTTAGGACCTAAGAGCCGCACGTCGAGCAGTTGCACCAGCAATACGCTGATTCCATTGTGGGTCAGTCGCATTGTTTGGCGTGATCGGTCAGCTTCCGATACCAGGGCAGCTGTGATCCAGTTGATTGCGTTTGACAGCCAGGAATCATGAACGACCGCTTTGCGCCAAGAGCCGCCTGTACCCGGCGTCCGCGCCCCTTGGTACACGCTGAACTACGCTTCGTTATGGAAAACGCGAAACAATCCTTCCCAAACCAGCGATCAAGTGAGTCAAACGATGAATCAGCCCATGAACGGTAAGGGTTCGATCAGCGAGTAGGTCGAACACCGCCTGCACTTCACCTCGAGGTCCCGGCATAGTCCTTGCCATCCGGCCCAAGTCGGACTATCTTACTTTTGTCTTACCGAATGAAAACCGCGATGTCCGCCAAGCAAAAACTGACCACCACCGTCTCGACCAAGGGCCAGGTGATATTGCCCAAGGCGATCCGGGAACGGCTGCACTGGCCCGCCGGAACGGAACTGGTGGTGGAGGATACCCCCGAGGGCGTATTGCTGAAGACGAAGCCCGCCTTTGCGCCCACCCGGCCGAAAGACGTATTTGGCTCCCTACCCTATAAGGGGCCGGCAAAATCGATCGCGGATATGGAAGCGGGGATCGCCGCCGAGGCGAAACGGCGGCATGCTCGCAATCGATACTAATCTCATCGTCCGCTATCTGGTGGGCGACGATGCCGGACAGGCTGCCCGGGCGCGCAGGCTGATCGACAGCAATGACGTATTCGTCTGCACCACAGTCCTGCTAGAGACCGAGTGGGTGCTGCGGAGCGTCTATCGGTTTTCCGCTGCCCAGTGCGCCAAGGCCCTCTCCGATTTCGCGGGGCTGCCGCGCGCGAGTCTGGAAGATGCTACCGCCGCGGCGAAGGCGCTGGGCTGGATGCGGCAGGGCGTGGACTTTGCGGATGGTCTGCATCTGGCCAAAGCGGAAGGCTGTGAGGCCTTCATCAGCTTCGACCAGGATTTCGCCAAGGCCGCCAACGCCCTTGGCGGCATCAAGGTGCGGACGCCCTAACACCGAGCGCGCAGAGCGCACGTAAGATCGCCGTCATGGAGCCGCCTATGCGCACCCGCTGCTCCTCGACCAGCTTGAGGTGATAATCGGCTCGGTGGAGAACGCCCGCAAGAAAGACCCTAAAGGCTATAAGAAGAAACGACTATCCGGAACATCGTGTTGAAACCTGAAGCATCCACGGCGCGCAAATATCGGATTATCGTGCATTTTCTGGGGCGGCCGGCTCCCTGACTTACAATGCAAATGCATTAAACGAGATCGTGTCGCAATCCAGGGAGCCGGCAATGGCGAAGACGACAGAAATCCTCGAAATCCCCGCCACCGTTACGGCGCGCGGCTAAACCACCGTGCCTGCCGCGATCCGCAAGATGCTCGCCCTTGGCAAGCGTGACCAGGTTGTTTTTCGCGGGCTCGCCGACGGTACCTCGTGATCGCGAAAAAGGAAACTCGCGCCGACGGGGATGATTTGGTGATCGGCAAGTTTCTTGAATTCCTCGCGCTGCTGCAATTGTTTTTAGGCTCACCCCCGTCTGAGGACCATTCTCATGGTTATTGCTGGCGGCGATTACATCCATTTCGTCGTGGAGTACGGCGGCAAAATCGAAAAGTGCCGGCTAACGGAGATGGCGCTTCTAAACAGAGAGCGAGTGAGCAGAAAGGACACAGGCCATGCGCAGCTCATCGCTATCTTTGTAAGGCACCGAGCCGAGATCGAGCATCTTGCTCTCGCGAAGTTGCCGCGGGAGGGACACTCTGACCGCGGTAATCCGCCGTCGGTATTTATCCCCTCACAGGTGAGGTGGCCGAAAGCAAATTGGTCTGTCCAAGTCGTAAGCAGCGAAGCAGTTAACTCCCAAGCCGCAAACCGCGCTGCGATTTACGCTCAGCACAGGTTTCGTCATCTGTTGGCAGGTTAAGCCACTCACGCCGGCATCAAGCGCCTTAGTTCTTTCTGGGCTGCGGTTCGTTCGCTACTTCCTCTGCCAGTAGCTTTAAAAGCTTCTCCTGCCGCGCGTCAGCTTTCGCTGCCGCCGCCTCCGATGCAGCCACGAGACTGCGATAGAGCCTAAGGTTTTGCTGGCGAATGAAAAATTGATGTTCCATAGCTACCTCCTCTGAGGGCATGGACCGAAGGGCATCGTGCGCCTAAGAATGGGAAGTGTCGAAGAACGCGGATTGGGAGCCGGAAGAATTTTGCTAAACAAAACTGCTCGTCGAAGCGAGCAGTTCGTTTCCATTAGCGTTGCGGATCTCTTTGCTGGCCGCCCTGGTTTGGAATTTGCGTCTGTTGGCCAGGCGTCTGATTCGGGTTCTGGCCGGACTTAGCGGACTAATCGCCCTGTCGATTCTGCTGACTATACTTGTTGGGATCATTCTGTTTGTCATCACGTCTCCCTAATGGTCGGGAAGATATGACAACCGAGCATACGGGTGATTCGTTCCGGCAAATCAAAAAGAAAGCCATTCAATTCAAATGTGGTAGACTTGCTAACTATCGCGATCTTCCTTCAGTTACCCCCCCGTGCTGAGCGACACATCCGATTGAAGCTTCGAAACTCGGCGCCTGGTTTGAGTCACTCGAAGGAAGCGAGGGCGGATTCCCATTCGGTTACCGCGTGCTCTCGCTCATGGAGCGGAAATAATGTTCGGCGTGTTGGTAGGAATTCTCCGCCTCGACTTGATCGCCAGCTAGAGTTTGGGCACGAGCCAACGCGAGATACCGCTCATAGTTGGTCCTCACGCTTTGGCGGTTTTTAGAACGCCCCTCCGCGGGAGGTGAGCGCTCCGCCCGTTTTCGCGACCGCGCGGCGGATCTGGATTGATTCATAGTCATGGCTGTCCTCGAGCCGTCGCACACTGCTCGCTCCCTATATGGCAGTTGTAACGGTCACGCTGATTAACACAGCCATGCGGCCACGAACTTGCTCAGTTTTTTCAGCGTCAACCCGCAAGAGTTAGGTTTCGGTTTCCAACCGGGATTATCGCGGCGTTGCCTTAGTCGTACCGTCGATATGTGTGTGCCCGTCGATATGTGAGCGCTGTGCCTCGTGGCGGATCGCTGGCCGCATCGGCGACCTCAAGCGGGCGCTTGCCTTCGAAATCGCATTCACATCGGAACGGTCTGCGTAGCGGCAAAACGGTCGTCCGTGTGCGACTGGGATCGCCGCTTGATCAAGAGCACTGTGAGCATGCTAACCCACACTACTTAGGGGCGCAGGGTGGTGATTTCAAGTTGCGGCGTAACGCAAAGCGGCGCCTCCAGGGAGGCGGTGCTAGATTTTGTGGCTATTGGTCAATTGCACCGGTAGTTCGCACAGCATTGCATGCTTCGAAGTGAGAGGCGATTTCCGCTTCGGCCTCGTTCTCCCATTTTTCAGCTTCGGCGAGCCATATGAAACGTTTAGTCGGGTCGCTCACTGCGAGCTGGCGAAACTTAGCCTCTAACTTGCGGCACTGCACAAGGTCTTTCATTGTCACCTCCTGGGAGATGCATTTTCCGAGACACATTAGGCCCGTCTTGACGACAAAGTCATTACGTTTCGGAGCGTATATCTTGCGTGCGTCATTGACGGCAATCCGGTTCAGTTTGCCACGTCAATTGAGATTCCCAAGCGAGCTGTCCAACGATCGCCATGAACGCCGGCGAGTTTGGCCGGCGAAACACCCGGACCACCATGGCCTCCAGCACCAATATCGCCAAGAGAGCTCGCTCCAAGGCCGAAGCGGATTTTGCCACTTGGCTCATGATGGCCAAGCTAGGCAGTTTCGATGACCTTCCGTCAAACGCCCAGAACTTTCTGACCAACTATCGAGCCCGGCTCGAAACGATGAGCGAAGCCGAGTCCACGGCGCTGGCCCTCCGCGAGGTCTACAGCGCTTATTACAGCGAGATGGAAGGCTTGGGCGCGGCGCCCGAACGGCAAGCCCGCAAACCGGAGACAGAGCGCAAGGTCGTGCGGTTGCCGAAGTCGCCTAAACCTCAGCCAGCTGGGGCTGCGCGCAATTCGTCCAGGTCAATGATCCGAAAATCCCTTTGCAGCAACTCGGCGTAGCTCGGTCTACAGAATCCGCGATGTCGCTGGCGACTTGGTTATCTGATTTCGGGATCACCTCGCCGGCCTGTTCTGGCGGCGATAGCGGCTTCCGACGAAGCGATTTAAATCTACGATTTCGTTCGCGGCTGACTTAGTCGGTCTATAAGTGTGGCTTCGAGGAACGAACCTACCTCGTCACTTTGCGTCCACCGCCGACAGGCTCGGCGAGCCGCCCTCCGTCTTCACGTTCACGGTGACTTCCATCCCGAGTTCTTCGTCGGCATCGCCCCAGTAGCTACCGGAGAGCGGAATTGCTTGCTGAGGTGTTCTGGCGACCCCCACCCTGATGAGGTCGCGATTGCCGACGATCCCGTTCGTGGGATCGAATTCGACCCAGCCAGAGCCAGGGACGTAGATTTGGCACCATGCGTGGGTCGAGCCTCCGCCCAGACGAACCGGCCCGTCGCGATCGGGCACGTAAACATACCCAGTAACGAAGCGCGCGGCAAAGCCCAATGAGCGCGCCCCTTCCATCATGAGCAAGGCGAAGTCTCTACATGTCCCTTGCTGGCTTTCGAGAGTTTCGCTCGGCGTTTGGGTTCCGCGGGAGGACCGCCGCTTGTATGAAAAGCCCTCCGCAATGGCTTCATTGAGCGTCATGAGCAGTTGTCCCGTCGGTCTGCTTACGTCCGTCGTGACGAATTTAGCCAGCCAGTCCCCCACTCCACTTCCGGGATGATGGCGGCGGATGTAGGCAGCCAGGTCGGGCAACTCGTCCTCCGCATAGGCGAAGGGGTGCGACCGCGCGTAATCCTCGATCCGAAAATCAGGAGTGTTCTCCGGTGTATGTTCCAAGCGGATGACAGACTCGAACTTCAGAACCCGGGTACGCTCCGCAAAGTCGACCAGCGTCACGCAGTTTCCGAAAACGTCGTGGATCCAGCGAACCTCGGCAGGATCCGGCGTCACGGTAAGGCAGGAATCGAGCAGGCGCTGATCGAAGCTATCGCGGGGCCGGAACAGCATCTGATGCCGGCGCGGCATTACCGGCTTCTTGTACCGATACGTCGTCGTGTGATGGACGCTGAAAACAGTCATAGCGGCAAAGGCCCAGTCCGTCATTCGACTCTAGCTTCCAAGAAGGCCACTTGCGAAGCCCATTTTTATCTATCCGATAAATCAGGTCCGGAAGTGCCGTGCGAAGTACTGGCGGTGTATTGCCTACTCTTTTAGCGCCCGCCGGTGCCTTCGCCGAGTTCAAAAATGGAGGCAACCTTGAAGATCCGGGCAGGCTACGACATCGCATTCAACTGCTTTCAGGAAGTCCCGTGCTCCTGATGTTGAGCGTTCACCCTTCCCGGCAGCAGGCGAAAGCTCTTCACTCCTTGAATAGGTCGGCGCTGATGAGGATGACCGGCTTGGACGAGGCAGGCATCGTAATCGAAAAACAACGCGCGTGTCTGTTACATGGTTTTGTTACATCTCGTTATGGCAGTTGCGGCCTTCTTAGGCACGATCATAAAGAGATGGCATCATAATCAGATGGCGCACGTTTTGTGGCAGCAACGCTGTCTTGAAGTCGCCTCGCGACTGCACCACGTTAGGGTCGTCGATGAGACGCGTAGGACTTATCGACATCACGGTAGGCAACTCGACGCGCCTCGGCGCATCGCAACGTTCCGCCACGCGACGCTGCGCGTCGCAACACATCGCTACGCAACGCTTGAGCCGCTGGGGAAGCCCGGCGGCTCGCGCGCGTTTAGCGCGGACGGCCCCCTCAATCGCCTGTGGCTCCGAGACGCCTACCGCAGCCAGCCGGAGGCTGAAACCGAGGAGATCTGACGACGAGGGCGCGAGCTAGTCCCGCGCCGCCCGACCCGCCGGTTCACGCCGGCGGGCCTTAATTCCGTGGGTGCAAATCGCCTTGAAGCCAGCGTCCAAGGGCCTTGGACTTCATGGGGTCTTCAAACGCGGCAAAGGTCGTAAGTACCCGATTGCAGACAGCGCATTCAAACGTATGCAAGTCGACGCCCCGGGCGCGTGCTGGCTCGATGCTGACGAGCATCATATGGGCCTTGCACTTCGGACAGGCGGGGCGCTCAATTGCAGCGAATGGAATGACGGACGACAGGCGTTGAGATTGGGGCATGATGCTTCCCTCGAACAGGCGGGAGCGCAACACTCTCTGTCACCGGTAATGCCTAGGAGGCGGAGCGGTGATTGTTTGATTATGCGCCGCCAGGGGTCTGAAACGCGAGTTAATTCGCTGATATTTGGAAGGAAGGTAAGCGCCTCGCGGAAATTGCGAAACCGGAAGCTCCCGCCCGATGCGGTGAGCGTCCGCCGCCAATTGCCAGTCTGGGCCTGTGGCAACGGCGCGGGGAAAATGGAACGGGAGAGTTCCGTCCATGATCGAGGGGATCAGCGCGGTTACACTGGGCACCCACGAAACGCCACGAGCTGTCCGGTTTTACCGCGCGCTAGGGTTTGAGGTCCTGTATGGCGGCGAAGAGTCTTCATTCACCAGCTTTCGAGCAGGAACGAGCTATCTCAACCTCATCACCCAGCCTACCGAGCGGCACTGGTCCTGGTGGGGGCGGCTAATCTTCTACGTTGCCGATGTTGACGCACTTTACGACCGCGCACTCGCAGCGGGATACGAGCCAGCTACCGCGCCTCGCGATGCCGAATGGGGTGAGCGCTTCTACCACCTAATTGACCCCGATGGCCACGAACTCAGTTTCGCTCGGCCTTTGCTCCCGGTTTCCCTCCAATAGCAGCTCGAAGCGGCCTGCCATTCCGAGAGGCGCTGGGAGAGCGTATGGTGCTCCGATGATCCGCTGAACCTGGGAGGCAATCACGCAGTTCAGGACAACCGGACTACTGTTGCTCGGCGCGATGGCACTTCCCGCCTCCGGGGCCGCACAAACGACCGCCGCTTCACCGGCAATTACACGAACAGTGATCGCCGCAACTAAACTGCCAACCGTTATAGACGTCCCGCTCCATTTCAAAGCGGTGAGCATCACTCTTCAGCCGGACGAAAGGAGCAGCGTCTCGGCGGGCAACGGCATCCTCTACCAGATATCAGGATCGACCGAGGTCGCGCTCGATGGCGAGGCCAAAATGCTCAACGCCGGAGAGGGGTTGTTCATCGCCGGCGGAAAGACTGCGGCGCTAACGGCGGGTCGCGGAGGGCCCTCGACTTTCCTCCACTTCCTCCTTGCTCCCGCTGGGGACTTGGGTCGGCCTGCCGAGACAGCACCTGCCGCCGTGAGAGAATTGTATCACACAGCGAATTCGATCCCCGACCTGAAGCCAGGTGGTTATGATCTCAATCTCACGCGAGTCACCTTTCCAGCGCAGATGCCCTCCAACCCGCCACACCATCGGTCAGGCGCGGCTCTATACTTTGTTATTTCCGGAACCGGAGCGAACACGGTCGACGGTAAGACGGAATCAAGGGGACCGGGTTCCGTGATCTATGAACCGTACGCTCTCGTGCACCAATGGGGAAACCCAGGCAACGAGCCGTTGATATTCTTGGCCTTCAACATCAATCCGGAAGGTGTGGCGGCCGTGCTTCCGGGTGCACCAGCCAAGAAACAATAGCTAGTGGCGGCCCGGCTCCGGAGGACCGTTCGATTCCACATGAATTGGCGAATTGAATCATGATGGCAACGCACGATCGAACCGTCACGGTGTTCGGCGGAACCGGCTTTCTCGGCCGCCGCATCGTTCGGCATCTGCGCTCTCACGGATTTCCTGTTCGGACCGCGTCAAGGCATCCGGATCGGGGGCACAGACTGTTTGGTCCCGATGATCCGCAGCTTCAATCCGTAGGGGCCAACATTCACGACGAACGGTCAGTCGCGGATGCGCTTGCCGGCGCCTACGGCGTTGTTAATGCGGCCTTTACGTCGAGCACGGAGAGGAGACTTAGCAGGCGCTCGGCATGACCAGCGGAGCGATTGGAACTGGATTGCTGGTGGGCCCTGCGCTCTCGGGCATTCTCGTCCACTATGGCGACACCGCGCCGGTGTGGGCAGCAACGGCCTTGTCGCTGATCAGCATTCTTGCCACGATCGTCCTGCTGCCGCCGGATCACTCGGCCTCCGAACCGCTCTACCAGCAGCGCGTGCCTGAGCCGACGTTGGCGCGCACGATACTCGGGATGCGCTATGCGTGGCACCTGCTCGGCCTGCTCATCGTATTCTTCTTCGTGAACTCGATGTTCCTGTCGCAGATTGGCCTTTTCCTGTCGGCGCGGTTCAGACGGGCATCCATTCGGCGCCCGCGAACTCGGCTCGATGTTCGCCTATGCCGGCTTCATCAACCTGGTCGTCCAGGGTTTTCTGATCACGCGCGCCAACCAGTTCGCATCCGATCGCAGCATCGTCATAGCGGCGTTTGCCTGCATGGGCTTGGATTTCTGGGCCTTGCGATCAGGAACGGCATCGGCCTGCTCGCGGTGTTCCTGACGCTGATCATCATTGGCACCATGTTCACCCGCAGCACGCTAACGGCAGAACTGTCGCGCAGCACGGCGATGAATCGCCAGGGCATGATCATGGGCCTCAATCAATCGCTGATGTCAGGCGCCAACATTAGCGCCCCGCTCGTGAGTGGTGCGCTGATCGGTCACCAGCTCTTCGTCATCTGGCCGCTTGCGATGGCGGCGATTGCAATGATCGGTGCGGTGCTGGCGAGACAGTTTCTTGCGCATGCACAGCCCGCACGCGAACGCTTCGAGCACGGCAGCATTGCCTCAAATCATCGCGCACGAAAATCGCCTAAAGTATAGGCACTTGAAAGAATAGTCGCAGTGGCGGGATTCGAATCTGCACCCAGCGTTCCGCACGCTGTGAACATCTTCTAAATTGTCGATCTTTCTTGCTGCTGTGGCGAATGCGCTCACCACGTTTTGCTCATGCTCGTTTCGTCTTTCATTGCGGCGCTCGATCGACGGCTGCCCGGCCCGGCAGATCTAGCTCACAGACTCCTTCGCCAACGGCGCGAAGGTATCCTCGAGTATGATTTTGATGGCATGGGCGCAGCGGCCGCATTTCGCCACACAGCCGAGCGAGGCGTAGACCCCTCTCATCTGCGCACTGGATACGGCGGTTGCGATCGCAGATCTTACTTGACCGTCGGTGAGGACGTTACAGCTGCAGATGATCACGTCGCGCTCCTGGCTGGTGGGAGCTTCAGCGCTGGCGCGATGAAGCCGACCGCGGTTGTGTCGAAGCCGTCAGCGGCGCCGATGGGAAAAAAGACGTTAGAACCGTGGTCCGAAACGGACCAAATGGGGGCATAGGCGAGTTCCTGAATATCGACGGCCAGGGCAGACATGACGTTGGTCCTTCCTCTCGAAAACCACAGTAGTGATCGCTGCGCGCCCAAGACAGGATCATTTGTGTCTATTTTGATACCCGCCGAGTATGACGCGGACGGCCTCATGCGCCGTCATCCAGGCGTCAAGCTTGCACAGCACTTCGGGCTGAACGATCCCGACCTCCTCCGCGCCCAGGACGCGACGCTTCCAGCCAAAATTGTCATGGCGCCAGCCTCGATGGCCGCTGCTACAGCCACCAGATCTCACATTTCTGGGATTCCGGCGCTCCTGTAATAAGAACTGCCGCACCCGCATTTCAATGCCAGCTTCAGAAGCCCACGCCAATCACTGGGCTGCGCGAAGGCCGAGCGCATTCCGTGCCTCGGCCGGTGTCGCCGGCCTGCAGCCGTGCTTCTGGATCAAACCCACTGCGACGCTCACGAGCTCGGCATTGCCGGATGCGAGGCGATCCCTGCTGATCCGAATGTTGTCCTCCATGCCCGTACGCACCGCATTCGCGCCGCGCTGCAGGGCCCATTCCATGACCTGCGATTGATGGCGACCTATGCCGGCCGCGGTCCAGGTCGCGCCGGGAATGACGCGCCTGGTTTCCGCAACCAAAATATCGAGCAGATGTTCATCCGCGGGCAGCGCGTTCTGGACTCCCATAACGAATTGCACGTGCGGTCTCGGCGGCATAAGACCGGCATCGATCAGCCACTTCGCACCGTGAATGTGCGACAGGTCGAAGATCTCGATCTCGGGCGCAATCTCAAACTGCTTCATTTGAGTTGCAAGATCGAGCACCAACGCCGCGGGATTCTCGTACACAATCGTGGGAAAGTTCGTCGATCCGGTCGAGAGCGAGGCCATGTCCGGTCGATGTACGAGCGAGAGGCCGCGTGCAGCAGGATCGCGCCCCCTGCCCCCCGTCGAGAACTGTACAATCATGCCCGGGCAGTGCTTCCGCACGCCCGCCTGAACCTCGGCGAACCGATCCGGATCCGAGGACGGGGACTCATCATCGTTGCGCACGTGGATGTGAACCAGGGTCGCCCCGGCCTTGTAGGCTGCGTGTGTGGATTCGATCTGCTCTACAGGCAAGACCGGCAGCGCCGGATTATCCTTCCTGCGCGGAACCGAACCGGTGATTGCAACGGAGATGATGATCGGGCGCATTCGGGTTCCTCTATTGACCCTGGTCGCCGCCGCCGACCGGCAGCACGGTGCCAGTAATATAGGAGGCGGCATCCGACGCGAGAAAGAGGATCGCGGCCGACATTTCGCGCAAGAGACCGTAGCGCCTCATGTGACTTGACCCGAGCGTCTGGGCAACGACGTCCTCGATCCAGCCTTTCTCATCGTCGCTCGGGACGAGAGCATTGCGTGGTACGCCACGTGGCGGCGCAGTCGTCCCTCCCGGGGCGACCGCATTGACGCGGATATTCCTTGTCCCCAGCTCGAAGCCGAGCGACGCGGTCAACGCATTCACGGCGCCTTTCGCTGCGGAGTACGGAGCGCGGTTGACTCCCCTCGTTGCGACCGAAGAAACATTTACTATCGCCCCCCGGCCCTGGTCGAGCATGTAGGGCAGTGCCGCACGGCAGCCCCAGAGCGTGGGAAACAGCGAGCGCTGCACTTCAGCTACGATCTCTTTCTCGTCGAAGTGCTGGAACGGCTTCATCCAGATTGCACCGCCGACGTTCGTTACCAGAATGTCGATGGCTCCATGCGCCTTGTGTGCCGCGTTCATCGCCTCCACATTGCCGTCCCAGGTTTCGAGATCTGCGATCGTAGCGGTGGCCTGACCTCCAGAACGGGTAATCTCAGCGGCAACGAACTCGACGAGCGGCGACCGGTCAATCAACGTGACGCACGCGCCTTCGCCAGCCGCATCGATCGCAACCTGCTTGCCGATGCCTTGCGCCGCTCCGGTGACAACCATGCTCTTGCGCGCGAAGCGGGATGCGGAACTCATTTGTGCGCCTCGGACGGTGAAAATTTCTCGTAATGGAAACTCGTGGGAACGACCCCCTTCTCGTGGAGGTGCGCGCGTACAGCGTCGACCATGGGCGGCGGACCGCAGAGATAGACGTCCACATTGCCGCCGTTCAACGCTGTCTCAGGCAGATGGTGGGTGACGTAACCCTTCCGCGGATGCGTGCTATCTGCGGCCGCGACGACGGTGGTGAAGGTAAAGCTTGGAATTTTCGCAGCAAAGGCCTCCAGCTTGTCGAGCTCGACGAGATCGGCATCGTTGGTGACGCCATAGACCATGTGAACAGGTTGGTTCGCGCCCCCGCGTTCCAACTCCTCAAGCATCGCCAGAAACGGCGCCAGTCCGGTGCCGCCGGCGAGAAACAACACAGGCCTTGCGACATCGCGCAGATAGAAACTCCCGATCGGGCCTGCGATGGTTACCACGTCTCCTGCCTTCGCCCGCTCGGCCAGATAGGATGACATCAATCCGCCGGGGATGTTGCGCACCAGGAATTGAACGACCCCGTCGCGTGGCATGGACGAGAAGGAGTACGAGCGCGTTTGCATCGTGCCCGGAACCGAGACGTTAACGTATTGTCCGGGCAGATAGCGCATCCCGCCTGGATCTTTCAGCGCGAGCGAAAAGCCTATCGAGGACGCAGAAAGCTGTTGGACCGATTCGATCTCGGCCGACATCGAGCCAGCCTTCACTTTGCAAATGGTCGAGGAGGCCGGAATGCGAAGCACGCAATCGGATTTCACCTTCATCTGACAGGTGAGAACCTGCCGCTCGGCCGCCTCGTCCTCGGTCAGCGCATCATCTATGTAGCTGCCAAGACTATAATCACCGGACTCACAATGGCACTTGCAGGTGCCGCAGGCACCGTCCCGGCAATCGAGCGGGATGTTAAGACCGGCGCGATAGGCGGCGTCCGCAACCAGCTCATCGGGCCGTGCCTCGATGAAGCGTGTCACTCCATCCTCGAAGTTGAGGGCAATGCGGTGCACCATGTCGTGGTTCCTCCCGACTTGCTTTGTCAGATGTGGTAGATGTCGACCACGTGATGGATGTAGTCGTTCTTCAGTACGACCTTCTTCTCGGTGATCGCGAAGCTCTCACCCGAGGTATCGATGGTGTAGAACGAAGCACCGAAATAGGTGTCGGTCGTTTTGTAACGAAAACTCAACGAGACCCAATTGAACCTCACCTTTACAAGACCGTCTGCTGCTTCCAGCAGTTCCACGTTGCTGATGTTGTGCGACGTACGAGGCTCGGGCAGGCTCGTCGCGCTCGATCGCTCGGTGCGGATACGGAACACCCGATCTTCAAGACCCTGCTTCGAGCCGTACCAGATCAGCGAAATTTCGCGCTCGGGATCTTCGGTCAGAGTGTCGTCGTCGTCCCAGGCCGGCATCCAGAACGTGGCGGTCGGCGCATAATGCGCGAGCCAACCGTCCCAATCCTTGTCGTCGAGGCAACGGGCCTCTGAATACAGGAAAGCCTGGACTTGCTCGATGGTGACGGGCCGGCCCTTCGGGACGGACATCGGAATGGCAGACATAGGCAGCCTCCCCATGATTTTGATCATGGATGTTGGTGAAGTGATCTAAGGATGATCGCACCCTTCGGCCCGATCTCAGTCGAAGCGGGGCGTCAGCCGGCGACCGCCTTGACGAGCGCGTCCTTCCAGTAGCGGTGCTGGACCACAAACAAACCTTCGTCCTCGGTCTTCGCGCCGCTGAGCAGCGGCTTCAGCCCGATCGCGTCGGCGTCCCTGTCGGGGCCGTTGATCCAGTGCGTGGCGCCACGCGAAAGATCGTTCCATGGGGCATTCCGCGCGCCATATCCGACCTGACAGGAACGAAACTCTTCGAGATCATCCGGCGTCGCCATGCCGGACGCGTTGAAGAAATCCTCGTACTGGCGAATACGGCGCGCACGAGCCTCGGCGCTCTCGCCTTTCGGCGCGATGCAGTAGATCGTCACCTCCGTCTTGTCGACAGAGATCGGTCGATACGTGCGGATCTGCGACGAGAACTGATCCATGAGGTAGACGTTCGGGTAGAGGCAGAGGTTTCGCGATTTCTCGATCATCCAATCCGCACGGGCCTCGCCGACCTTGGCGACCAGCTCTTCGCGCCTTTCGTAAAGCGGCCGGTCCTGGGGATTCGCCCAGTTAGTCCATAGCAGCAGATGCCCGTGCTCGAAGGAGTAGAAGCCGCCGCCCTGCTTGGCCCAGCCGCCGGCATCCATCGCTCGGATTGCGTCCTTGGTCGCCGCCGCCTCGGCGGCGGCCTTACGCTGGTTGGTGGTGGCGGCATAATTCCAGTGCACGGATGCGACATGATAGCCATCCGCACCATTCTCGGTCTGCAGTTTCCAATTGCCATCGTAGATGTACGATGAACTCCCGCGCAAAACCTCCAGGCCTTCGGGCGACTGGTCGACGATCAGATCGATGATCTTCCTTGCTTCGCCCAGATGCGCTTCGAGCGGCATCACATCGGCATTGAGACTGCCGAACAGGAACCCGCGATAGTTCTCGAAACGCACAACCTTCGTCAGGTCATGCGAGCCGTTCTTGTTGAAGTTCTCCGGATATCCCGCGCCCTCTGGATCCTTCGCCTTGAGCAACTTGCCGGTGTTGTTGAAGGTCCAGCCGTGGAACGGACAAGTATAGCTCGACTTGTTGCCGCGCTTGTGACGACAGATCATGGCGCCACGATGCGAGCACGCGTTGAGGAAAGCGTGTAGCTCACCTTTGCGATCCCGCGAGATGACGATCGGCTGGCGGCCGATGTAGCCGGTGATGTAGTCGTTGTTGTTGGGTATTTGGCTCTCGTGAGCAAGATAGATCCAGTTCCCCTCCCAGATGTGCTTCATCTCCAGCTCGAACAGATCGAGGTCCGTGAAGATGTCGCGACGGCAGCGGAAGACGCCGGTCTCGGAATTATCCTCGACGGAGGCTTCCAGGCGTTCGATAACCTTGTCTGACATGGGCATCACTCCGCTTGTGTGGTGGACCGGCGTTCCCGGCGCTTGAGACTGGCCTCAGGCGGCGACCGCATGCTCGCGATGCGCGATCGTGCTTGGCGCACCGGCGGTTTCCCGGGTCAATTTGAAATCGAACCGAATACGGGCGAACGGCTTGTTAAGGCCGGCCTTGTGGATCTCCTCGGCGTTCGACACACGCTCGACCGGCGGGATCAGATCATTCCGGGTTCCGAAAGCGAAATCATCGTGCAGATACTTGTCGCCGTCGATGTTGATCTGCGTCGTGAGCTGGCGACAGCCCGGCGCCGTCACAAAGAAGTGGATGTGTGCCGGACGCTGGCCATGGCGGCCGAGCTTCGTCAGCAGCTGCTCCGTGTTCGAGCCGGGCGGGCAGCCGTAGCCCGATGGCATGATCGAACGGAAGCGGTAGCGACCTGCGCGATCGGTCTCGATGCGCCGACGCAGGTTGTAGGGCGACTGCGGCGGACCGAAGAATGAGTAGAAGCCGAATGAATTGGCGTGCCAAACGTCGACGATTGCGCCCGCCACCGGATTCCCTGCCATGTCGAACACCTGGCCCTCCATGAACAGTATCTCGCCTTCGTCCGTGCCGTCGTCGAGGCGCGCCTCCCCCTTCACCAGCGGAGCACCGGCGACGTAGAGCGGCCCCTCGATCGTGCGGGTCGTGCCCCCGCCGAGACCGGCGCGGCGCTCGGCTTCGTCAAGACGCAGATCAAGAAAGTGTTCGAGCGCGGTGCCGGGTACGACCAGGCCCAGCTCATTCGCCTTGGCCGCCTCGCCGATATAGGCGATTGCGCTCCAGAACTCGTTCATGGACACGTCGAGATCGTCAATGGCGACCATGACGTCATGAAGCAACCGGTTAAACACCTCCTTGAGGCGTGGATCGCCTTGATCGTTGTCCAGCCCGGCGGCCTTCGCTGCGAGTTCCTTGATGGTGGCTTTGTTGATCAGATTGGCAGGCATTGGCGTTCTCCCTTTGATGAAGCTCAATTGAACCGAAATCTATCGATCATCGTCATGGACAGATGAAGGGTGACGACAGAGCGGAGTGATCCGCATGTCCATGAACGGAAAGAGCGGCAAACTGGACAGGATGTCGTGCAGATCCTGTGGGCCGGACACATCGAATATACTGACGTTCGAATAGCGGCCGGCCACCCGCCACAGGTGCCGCCAGATACCCGCGCCTTGCAGCTCCTGTGCGCGGGCACGCTCTGTCTGCTTGAGCGCTTCGACCTTCTCGGCCGGGAAGTCGTGAGGTAGCCGTACATCCATTTCGACCTGGAACAGCATGGCTACGACCCCGTCTTGCGATTGGGCAGCACATGAAAGCTGTGCTCTGCGCGGTCCCGACGAAAGCAATTGAGGCGGTCCTCATCGATCGAGATTCCGAGACCATCGCCGGTCGGCACTTTCAGGCTGAACTCGCTGTACTCGAGTGGCTCTTCGAGGATTTCCTCGGTGAGAAGGAGCGGCCCGAACAGTTCTGTGCCCCATTCGAGCTGGGAAAGAGTCGAAAAGAGCTGCGCGGACGCGGCAGTTCCAACCGCACCTTCCAGCATTGTGCCGCCGTAGAGACCGATACCTGCAGCCTCGCCGATCGCAGCGACCTTGGCGGTGGCGAACAGGCCGCCGGATTGCGCAATCTTCAGGGCAAACACGTCGGCTGCCGCCGATTGGGCGAGTTGGAACGCTGTTTCCGGGCCGCTCAGTGCTTCGTCCGCCATTATCGCCATGGTGGTTTCACGCGCCAGCCGCGCCAGGCCCTTGACGTTTCTCAGTGCAATCGGCTGCTCGATCAGGTCGACCCCGGCATCGCTGAGCAGCGGCAAGCACCTCGACGCAGTAGCCTCGCTCCAGGCCTGGTTGACATCCACGCGGATGCTTGCCCGATCCCCCAGCGCCTTCTTGACCGCGGCTACATGGGCGATGCTGTTCCGCGGATCATGCCGGCCGATCTTCAGCTTGAAAATGTTATGCCGCCGCCTCGCTAGCATCTCTTCAGCTTCGGCAATGTCCGTCGCGGTATCACCGCTTGCCAGCGTCCAGGCGACGGGCAGCCGGTCATGGATGCGCCCCCCCATCAGTTCCGCGGCGGTGACCCGGCTCCGCTTGCCAAACGCATCGATAAGGGCCGTCTCGACGGCGCATTTTGCGAAGTTGTTTCCCTGAACGGCCTTGTTGATCGCGCCCATAGTGCGACCGATCCGGTTCGGATCGCTTTGAAGAAGGATCGGGGCGAGATAGGTGTCGATCGCAAGCTTAATGCCTTCGGGGCTCTCCGGCCCGTAGGCGAGCCCGCCGATCGTCGTCCCCTCGCCGACGCCAACGATCCCGTCCGACATGCGGATTCGAAGGATCATCAACGTCTGCCCTTTCATCGTTGTCATCGACAGCTGATGCGGGCGGATCGTCGGAAGGTCGACGAGGATGGTCTCAACATTCTCAATTCTGGTGGCGGCGATCGGCACGGGCGTTGTCCTTGGTTGGGGAATGTGTAGGCCCCGACCCGCTTGAAGCCCAGGATCGATTGTGTCTATTTTGATACCCGAAAGGTATGGAGCCGTTTTGGAGGACAATCCCATGGAGCTCCGTCATCTGCGTTACTTCACCACTGTGGCTGCGGAAGGCTCGTTCAGTCGTGCCGCTGAAAAGCTCCACATTGCGCAACCGCCGTTGAGCCGCCAGGTGCAACAGCTCGAGGAAGAGCTGGGGGTGCGGCTGCTCGATCGTGGCCGACCGCTTACGTTGACCGAGCCGGGCCGATACCTTTTTGAACAGGGACGTCAGATTCTGCAGCGCATTGACGAGATGCGTGCGATGACGAAGCGGATCGCCAAGGGCATGGTGCTGCAATTCAACATCGGCTTCGTTGCATCCACCCTGTACGACGCGCTGCCGGAACTGATCCGCCGCTTCCGCATCATCGTGCCCGGCGCGGAAGTCAATCTTCTGGAGATGACGACGCTCGAGCAGGTAGCGGCCTTGAAGGACGGACGTATCGATGTGGGCTTCGGCCGGCTGCGATTCGACGATGAGGCGATCGTCCGCAGCGTCATCCGCGAAGAACGTCTGTGCCTCGTGGCGCCACGCCGACACAAGTTGGCGGCCAAGAGGGGAAAACTACGGTTGCGCATGGTGGCGGATGAGCCGCTCATCGTCTACCCCAAGTCACCGCGGCCAAGCTACGCGGATCAGGTGCTCTCATTTTACCGCGATGCAGGCATTGAGCCGAGGATTGCGATGGAAGCGAGGGAATTGCAGACCGCACTCGGGCTGGTGGCCTCCGGTGGAGGAATCTGCATCGTGCCGGCTTCGGTGCGACGCCTGGGACGAGACGACGTATGTTTCATCGATCTCGACGAGCCGAAGATGATCTCTCCGATTATCATGAGCTATCGCAAGAATGACACCTCTGTGCTGCTCAAGCAATTGATCAAGCTGGTGCGCGAATTCGACAAATGGGACGCACCCGCCGGTCAACCCGCCTCGGCATCTGTCTGAGGCGATTTCGACGAAGCTGGGCTCGTATCCGCACGAACGGTGCAAATGCCCACAGGAACGCCATCGCGGAACAGGAATGATCCCACGCGCTTCAAACACTTCAGCGTTTCGCAATGAACTCTGCGCTTTTGTTAACAGCCGATCCCCTGCTCTCGCGCATCTCATCGCGCTGTCCGGACACGGTTCAGAACGTCTGCCCATATTGGCGTCGTAAGATTTTTCTCGATCTCCCTGTGCACACGTCACATTCTAACTCTGTGAATAAATTGTACTTTCGGTCCAATCCATCATGGGGACCGCGGAGAATTTCCAGCGTAAGCCTTTCATTTTATCGATCTATTTTGTCTCCACTCGATCCTGCAAGGGATTGGACCGACTGAGGAATTTGCCGTAAAGCGCCGCGGCCGCGCCATAGACCTTCCAGGCGGCCAGCGGCAGTTCGGCAGTCCCGACAATGGCAAGAGCAGCGGACAAGTGCCGCCTTGCCGTCGCAACATTTGCGGTGACGAACGCGATCCTGGCCAGCACGCGATGGGCCAACGATCCGGCGCCTGGGACGTAAAGGCGTAAAGTTGCACCGCTCGCTTTTGCGCCGCCGGTTTCGAGAAAGTATTCGCAAAGGCTGTTGCAAAAATACGGGGTAGAACAGGGAATCCATGTCGTTCCCCTCGACTTCGGTTGCCGTCTGCCGGCGCCGCACCCGCGGTCACCGACGCCGTCCCTGCGATCGTCGCAACCGACAAGGGAAATGAGGATTACACGATCAACTGGTAGGGCGTCGAACAGGGCGTTGATAGCGGCGCCGGTCACTTCCGGTCTTGCTCGATTAGCGGACATCATTGGCCGCAATCGGTATGTCTCAAATGTGCCAGCTTCGGACATTCCGGGAAGGCGAGAGACAACTACATCAATAAAAAATCGAGGAAGTGCAAATGCTCCCGTACGAAGACAGGACGCAGATGGACACCGTCTGTAAATTTCGGCTCGCGTGCTCCGAAAAAGGGTGAGCACGTTTCACCGTTCCCGCAGACGTCGGGAAAGACATCTAGGAGCTTCGCTCCGGTGCGCTCCGCGACGGCACGCAAATCAGCGTCATGCCGAGCATAAACCGCTCGCAAATCGGCAATTGGCACGGACTTCTCAGCATTCGGATCGACGCGAATCCCGGTGACACCTCGCGTGACCATACGTTGAGGGTTTAGGACTGTAAGAGACTGCGGCGCACCTAGCACGAGGTAAACTGTCGCGTTCAATTCCAGTTCGCGAACATAATCTTCGAGGTTGGCATAAAAAGCACGCCTCCCTTCCTCTCCCCCATCCAGAGGAATAGACTTGCCCTCCCGTTCGATGAAGGCATTTTTCCTGGGCCAATAATGAGGACCGAGAACGACCGTTTGCACCTTCTCTCTTTGTACCAACTCCGACAATCTGTTCGCGACGTTGGCGCAGTGTGCAAATTCATCGCGGGCGATCACGCCAGGTACCAACGGGCAGGCTGGGCCTGTCACGAAATAAGCACGGACCGCTAACCGCCCTTCGTCTGCGAGTTGCTGCAAACGAGGGCCGTAGTGAAACATCGTACTGTCGCCGGCCAGCGCTACTTTGCGAGCGCCTTGGCCGATTTGAGCCACCATGGAATATCCGCGGCCATTATACTCAAGAACGTGCATGCCGTTGGTCGGCGCGTAGGTCTCGTCGAGAGTGGCGGCGTTCATCTTTTCCAGATCGAGGCTGGCGGCAAAACGTTGCGGCACACCACCTGCGACCCATACGGCCGGAGGGACCCCCAAGGCAGCTCACGAAGCATCGGCGCTCGCGCGTGCTCTCAGGAGCGCCCGCGCGAACGTTGACGTTGCCTGGCGCTCCGTGGAGCAGCTGCAGCTGGAGTATGGGAACGCTCTATTCGATTACGGTGTCGCGCTGGGTAACCGCTGGAGCAGATAGTCAGATTCCGAACAGACCGGCTCCTCCAAACTCCCACTCATGGAAGAAGCCCCACTACTCGAACGACGATCACTCCTCGTCCGCCTGGAGAAACAAAGATTCTGGAATATCGACCCTACGGTTTTTGGAAGTCCTCAAGTTGAGGACTAATTCGAAAGTCGTCGGCCGCTCGATTGGCAGGTCCGTCGTCTTGGTACCCTTCGCAATCATATCCACGTATTCCACAGCCCGCCCTGAGAGTTTGACTAGATTTGGTCCGCACAAAAAACGTCCACCCACATCCGCGAATTCCCGAAAACCCACGCGACATCTGTCGGTCAAGGTGCGACTGTTCATCGATTTTCTGATCGAGCGCTTCGGCGTGGACGCAGCTTAGCAAGCGGACAAAGCAGGACGCATGACCAATCCTGACGAAAGACCCAGTCCATCGCACGCCGAGGGGCGCGCCTCCCCCTGGATCGCGTTTCGTCATCGGGCCTTTACCGTGGTCTGGATCGCGACCGTCGTCGCCAACGTCGGCACCTGGATGTACAACGCCGCGTCCGGATGGCTGATGACGAGCCTCAATCCCGATCCGCTGACGGTCTCTTTGGTCCAGGTTGCGGGCAGCCTTCCGATGTTCCTGTTCGCGCTCCCCGCCGGGGCTCTGGCGGATACCGTCGACAAGCGCCGCTTCCTGATCGGTGCGGAGATCGTCCTCACCGTCGTCGCGGCAGCGAGCGCAGTGCTGGTCTGGCTCGACCTCATCACCCCGTCCATCCTGTTGCTGTTCACGTTCCTGCTCGGCGCCGGCGCGGCATTCACCGCACCGGCATGGCAGTCCGTCGTGCCTCAGCTTGTGCCGAAGCAGGACTTGGCCGCGGCGGTGGCGAGCAACGGCGTCGGCGTCAACATTAGCAGGGCGATCGGACCTGCGTTGGGCGGCATGGTCATCGGCGGGTTGGGCATCGCGGCACCGTTCTGGATCAACGCGTTGAGCAACTTCGCCGTGATCGGTGCCCTGCTCTGGTGGCGACCACCGGCGTCGCAGGGAAGCGGGCTTCCGCCGGAGCGCCTCAGCGGCGCCCTAGTGATCGGCTTCCGGCATGCGCGACACAATCCGAATTTGCGCGCAACGCTCATACGAGCGGTAGCGTTCTTCTTCTTCGCCAGTGCCTATTGGGCGCTGCTCCCGCTCGTCGCACGCAATCAGATCGCGGGCGGCCCCGAGCTTTACGGCATTTTGCTGGGAGCGATCGGCATCGGCGCCGTCGTCGGCGCCTTCGCGCTGCCCTCGATGAAGGCGGCTCTCGGATCCGACCGGCTCGTTGCGGCCGGCACGCTCGGCACAGCGCTCAGTCTGGTCCTGCTAGGGATCGCCCGGCATTCAGCGATCGGCATTGCAGCCTGCTTGGTCGCGGGCGTTTCATGGATCGCAGTGCTCGCCAGCCTCAACGTCTCGGTTCAGATGGCCCTGCCGGACTGGGTGCGTGGCCGCGGCCTGGCCATGTTCGTCACCGCGTTCTTCGGCGCGATGACGGCGGGCAGCGCGCTTTGGGGGCTGCTTGCCTCGGCGCTCGGGTTACCGGCGACCCACTACATCGCCGCCGCCGGCGCTCTCGTCGGAATCGCGGCGACCTGGCACTGGAAGCTTCTGTCCGGTGCAGGAGTGGACCTCGCGCCCTCCATGCATTGGCCGGCGCCAGCCTTGGCGATCGACGCCGATGGGGATCGCGGTCCGGTGTTAGTCACGGTCGAGTACCGCATCGCCCCAGAGAAACGTGACGCGTTCCTGGTCGCCGTCAGAGATTTGGGTCAACAGCGCCGGCGGGACGGCGCCTACGCTTGGAACGTCTACGAGGATGCGGCCGAAAAAGGACGCTTCCTCGAGACCTTCATGGTCACGTCCTGGCTTGAGCATCTCCGGCAGCACCATCGCGTGACCAATGCGGACAGGGTCGTTCAGGATGCCATCCGCGAGTTCGGCGCCGCCGGGGAGCCTAAGGTCACTCACTTCATCGCGGCTTCCTTCGGATCATCTAACGAACTCTCGTAGCCTGAGCTTTCCGCTTGCGCTTGTTCTTCAACCCCGTTCTCGAATGGCCTAAGCGCGGGACCAAGATCAAGAAGACCTTGGCCATCGACCCCGTCGATGCCGAAGCTGTCCATGTCATTTTCAAGCTCTATCTTTACTGCGATGGCACGTCGGGCGCACTCGGTGTCAAAGAGGTCGTCAAATGGCTTGACAGCCGCGGCTATCGCACGCGCAGGGGAAACGTTTGGCGCTGGGACCATCTACAAGATCCTCACCAACACGACCTACAAGGGTGAGTGGAAATTCAACCGGATGTCATCCCGCACCGGGAGATAGAAGCCTGACGAGGAGGTCGTCACGTCTAAGGTTCCCGCCATCGTCGAACCGAACCAGTTTGAGCAGGTCCAATGTCAATTGTACGCCCGTAGTCCGAAGGTTGTCGCACCACTTGTGACGACGGGGCCCATCCTGCGCGCAGCGCACCACCTGGGGACAGGAGATCTACGCGATCGGCGCCAATCCGGTGGCGGCGCGGCTATCGGGAATTCCGGTCAACCGGCGGCTGCTTCTGGTCTATGCGGTCTCCGGCACCATGGCCGGACTTGCCTCCATCATCTTTCTCGCGCGGCTGAATTCTGCGGAAGCCGACATCGGCGAGACCCTGACGCTGCCTGCGATCGCGGCGGTGCTGATCGGTGGCACGTCGCTGTTCGGCGGTGTCGGCACCGTGTTCGGCACGTTCGTCGGCGCGCTCATTCTCACGCTGGTTCTCAACGGGATGAACCTGTTGCAGGTCAATGCGAACTGGCAGCCGCTCGTCACCGGAATCATTCTCATTCTCGCCGTCTGGCTCGACATGAAAACGCGCCAGCGCGCGCGGTGAATCTTTCAACATCCAATCCAACAGAGGGACGGAAACATGACACACAACTATAAATCGCTATGCGTGGTCCTGAGGCTGCTTGTCTCGGGCGGGCTTGCGACCGGCGCCAGGGCGGACGGTGAAACCATCGCCGTGTTCACCAAGAACCAGACCAACCCCTATTTCCAGACCGTGCGGGTCGGGGCCGATGTGGCGGCGAAATCGCTGGGTGCGAAGACGCTGCACTACATTCCGACCAAGCCCGACAGCATTCCCGAACAGCTGAGCCAGATCGAAGATGTCGTGGTGAAGAAGCCCGACGCCATCGTCTTCGTCCCGGTTGACTACAAGGCCATGGTGCCCGGCGTCGAGAAGATCAACGATGCGAAAATTCCGGTCGTCAACGTCACCGACCGGTCGTCCGGCGGTAAGTTCGTCGCCTTTGTCGGAGCCGATGACTACAGCCTTGGCCTCGAGACCGCGCGTTATCTGCTCAAGACCGTGGGCGGCAAGGGCAACATCGTCATCATCGAAGGCGTCAAGGGATCACTGACCAACGTCGATCGTGTGAGAGGCTTCAATGACGCGCTGAAGGAAAATCCGGGCGCGAAGCTGTTGGCGTCGCAGCCAGCCAACTATCAGCGGTTGCAGGCGTTGCAGGTCATGGAAAACCTGATGCAGTCGAATTCGCAGATCGATGGCGTGCTCGCGGCCAATGACGCGATGGCGGTCGGCGCTATCGAGGCGCTCGACGGCGCCAATCGCACGGTGCAGGTGATCGGCATCAACGGCACCAAGGAGGCCATCGATGCGATCAAGACCGGCAAACTGCTCGCGAGCGGCGACTACAACGGCTTCCTGCAAGGTTGCGTCGGGACCATGATCGCCATTCGCTCGCTGCGTAAGGAGCCGGTGATTTCCGAAGTCGTGCTGAAGCCGACGGTCATCACGACGGACAACTATAAGCCCTACGACCAGCCGCTGGAGTCGCGGACCTGCCCGTCCTGGGAGGACGCCGCCAAGCTCGGCGCGAAATAACGCGGCTGTTCTGAAACCGGAAACGCCCGCCGCAGCGGCCGTTTCCATGACCTGCGGAGATAAAATGCTGTTTGCAATCCATGCCCTCGACCGGGCCGGCGCGCTGCCGGTCCGACTCGCGAATTACGATGCGCACAAGGCGTTCCTGTCGGACACCTCACGCTTCGGCGTGACGATTGTCATGTCCGGACCGCTCACATCTGACGACGGGCAGGCCATGATCGGCAGTCTGTTTTTGATCGAGGCGCCGGGCCGCGCCGACGTCGAGTCGTTCCATCGAGCGGACCCATTCGCGGCCGCCGGCATCTGGGACAAAATTTCGATTACCGCATTTCTTCGCCGCCAGGGCTAACTTCGAATGATTGCGTCATCCGCCCGATCGACAGGATTGCCATCAGCATCACCAGGGCAGCCGGCCGTATTCAGACACAGTTGGCCGCGCCAAGCGCCGACACCTGGCAGGACCGCACCGCTGTAACGTGATGCTAATATTTTTCGATTTCGGAGAGCATTCGCAATGGCGTTGTTGATGCTCTTACGATCAGCTCCGGTTGCAGGATCACATGTTGGACGGCAGCATCGCGCTCATTGATTTCCTTCAACAGCAGCTTCGCTGCGCCGCGTCCCATTTCGCGATGCTCAATTCGGATCGTGGTCAACGGCGGCGAGATAAGATCGACCAGGGGCATATCGTTGTGGCCAACCACCGAAATATCATCGGGACAGCGCAAGCCGAGCATCCGCATTGCATCGAACGTTCCGAGTGCGAGCAGGTCGTTGGCCGCCACGATTGCCGTGATCCCATCCGTGCCCGCAAGAAGCGCGCGCGCAGGCGCGACGCCGGCGTCGCGCGTGAAGTGGGACGCTTCCTCGACGTGAATCGGCAAATTGTGATGCGCCATCGCGCGCGAAAATCCATCGCGCCGCAACAATCCCGTCGACGTGCTGAGTGGTCCCGACAGGTGGCCGATATGACGATGGCCGTTCGACACAAGATGATCGACGGCGAGCTGCATGCCCAGTTCGTCGTCCGATACGATCGATGATACCCGGTCGCGAAACTCAAAACGGTTGACGAGAACGACCGGCAGGCCGCGGTCGAGGCAATGTCCGACCACGTCGTCGTCGCGGGACACCGTCGCGAGGATGATTCCGTCAACGCGCTGGTTGAGAAGATTGTCGACAAACGCGATTTGCTGCGAGGAGTCATTGCCGGCATCGGCAACGATCGGCGAATAATTTTGGGTTGCCAGCGCTTCGGCGATGCCGCTGAGAATCGGCGCGAATACCGGATTGGCGATGTCGGGCAGCAGAACGCCGACGAGTTGCGATCGTCCGGTACGCAGGCTGGTTGCGATGCGGTTGGGCTGGTAGCCGAGCGATTGCGCCACATGGGTGATGCGCTCGGCAACATCGTCCGCCACGAGGTGGCGCTTCTGCGGGTCCAGCGCGCGGGACACCGTCGAGGTGTGCACGCCGATCGCTGCAGCGATCTGCTTGAGTGTTGTGAGTGCGACGGGATTCATGAGGTCTTTCTGGAGCTTAGGCCCGGGGCCCGGCAGCATTATCGCAGAGCACTTGACGTTTTGCAATCGATTGCAATATAGGATGCAAACGATTGCATCGACATTCCCCAAGCAGGAGGCCGTCCATGAATTCAGTATCGGCGCCACACAGCGGCAAAGAAAATTTCGGCAGCATTATTGAGAGCCAGGAAGAGGTGACGCCGGTGGTTCTGGCTGCCATGGCGCAAACGCCCGACGGCCGCCTCCGCGAGATCGCGGCATCCTTTGTCCGGCACATCCATGCCTTCGCGCGTGAGGTGAAGTTGACCGAGGCCGAATACGACATCGGCATAGATCTGATGAACCGCATCGGTCAGGCAACCAACGACCGGCATAACGAGGGCATTCTGTTTGCCGACGCCATCGGCTTTTCGACACTGGTCTGTCTGCTGAACAATGGCAACGCCGGGGCCACCGAAACGGCGGCGGCGCTGCTCGGTCCGTTCTGGCGCATGAGCTCGCCAAAGACCGCCAATGGCGGTTCGATCGTTCGCTCTCCTACACCGGGGCCGGAATTGTTCGCCTCGTGCAAAGTGGTCGACGCGGCCGGCAAGCCGATCGAGGGCGTAGAGGTCGACGTCTGGCAATCATCGCCGGTCGGACTTTACGAAAATCAGGACGATACCCAGGCGGATATGAACTTGCGCGGCAAGTTTCTGACGGATGCAGATGGGCGGTTCGGCTTCCGGTCCGTCAAACCGGCGGGATACCCGGTCCCGACCGACGGTCCCGTCGGCGACATGCTTCGCGCCCAGTCCCGGCATCCGTATCGGCCGGCGCATATTCATTTCCTCGGCTACAAGCCCGGATTCAAGACGCTGATCACGCAGATCTTTGTCGACGATGACCAGCACCTCAGCAGCGACGTCGTGTTTGGCGTAACCCGCGCGCTGATCGGCGATTTCCGGCGCCACGATTCCGACACACCGCCCGCGCCGGACGTGAAAGCGCCTTGGTACACACTGGACTACGCGTTCGTGATGGAAGCGGGCGACGCCAAGCTTCCTGTGCCCCCCATCAAGTGAGCTGACATGACCTACCCGATTTCCCTGAAAGACAAGGTCGCACTGATCGTCGGCGGTGCCGGCGGCATCGGTGCCGCGACGGCGCGACAGTTCGCCGAGGGCGGCGCGCGCGTCGTCATTACGCATCGCGCCGGCCCCGATAAGGCGGCCGCCGCCAACGCGCTGCTGGCGACATTCGCCGGCCGGGAGCACGCGGCCTTTGCCGCCGAGGTCGCCGAGACCGCGACACTGATCGCGCTGCGCGAGGCCGTCGTGGCGCGCTATGGACGCCTCGACATTCTGGTCAACACGGCGGGATTTACCAAGCCCGTTCCGCATGCCGATCTCGAGGCGCTGGACGACGAACTGATCGACCGGATGTTTCGGGTCAACTGGCGCGGACAATTCGCCGCGATCCGCACCTTTGCGCCACTCCTGCAGGCCTCCGGCGACGGCCTTATCGTGTCGGTTTCATCGATTGCGGGCACCACGGGGGCGGGGTCCTCGATCGCCTACTGCGCCACCAAGGCCGGCATCGACGTCATGACCAAATCGCTGGCACGCGCATTGGCGCCGCAGGTTCGCGTGCTCGGCGTGGCACCCGGTGTCGTCGATACCGGCTTCGTCCCCGGACGCGGCGCGGATTTCAATGAAAAGACATCCGCCACGACTCCCTTGAAACGGGTGGCGACGGCCGACGACGTCGCCGCCGCAATCCTCTCCTGCGCCACGCATCTCACATTTTCAACCGGCACGACCATCACCGTCGATGGCGGCAGATCACTCTGAAGGCACCCTCATGCGCCAACCCCGCGACAAAATCTTCATCACCTGCGCCGTCACCGGTAACCTGACCACGCCGGATCAGACGCCGCATCTGCCGATCACGCCGGGACAGATCGCCGACGCCTGCCTTGGCGCCGCGGAAGCCGGCGCCGCCATCGTGCACATCCACGTGCGCGAGCCAGGTAGCGGTAAGCCATCCATGGAGCTTGGCTATTATCGCGACGTGGTCGAGCGCATCCGTGCCAGAAATACCCAACTCATTCTCAACATCACCACCGGGCCAGGCGGACGCTTCGTGCCGTCACCGGACGAACCGCGCGTCGCCGCGCCGGGCACCACGCTGATGAACCCCGAAAAGCGCGTCGAGCATATCGCCGTGGTTCGTCCGGAAATCTGCACGATCGATTTGAACACGATGAATTCAGGCAAAGAAGTCGTGATCAACACGCCCGGCAATGTGCGGCGCATGGCGAAGGTGATGCGGGATGCCGGCGTAAAGCCGGAAGTTGAACTGTTCGATTCCGGCGACATTGCCCTCTTGCACGATCTGCTGAAGGACGGAACGCTTGACAGGCCGCCTTTGTGTTCGTTTGTCATGGGAGTCCGCTACGGATTTCAGCCGAGCTCCGAAACGGTGCTGTATGCGCGCGACATGCTGCCAGCGGCAGCGGAGTTCACGGCGATCGGCATCGGCAAGGCGGCGTTCACCGCTGTCGCCCAATCCTATCTGGCTGGCGGGCATGTCCGGGTCGGCCTGGAAGACTCGGTCTATCTGTCGCGCGGCCAGCTCGCGCCCTCCAACGCCGCCATGGTCGAGAAGGCGCGCCGCATCGTGGAAGATCTGGGCGGACAGATCGCGACCCCGCGCGAAGCAAGAGACATTATCGGATTGCCGACGCGCCTCGCTGGCGCGTCGCACGTGGCCTGAGGATATCAGCATGACGACAGCAACATCGCCCGTGAAAGGTGCAGCCGACTTCGCCTTCAATGCGACCTCGCTCCGGCTAAAGTCAAAGGCCGCCGATGCCGCATCGATCGCGCCGGTCATCGAAGAGTACTGGCTCACCCGCGGACCACAAGACGCGATCGTCGAAATCAAGGCCGCAGGTGTCAATCCATCTGATGTCAAGGCGGCTACCGGTCTGATGCCCTATGCGGCTTTTCCGCGAACGCCGGGCCGTGACTTTGCGGGCATCGTCGTCGATGGTCCGTCCGAATGGCTGGGACGGGCGGTATTCGGATCATCCGGCGATCTCGGCATTCGCCGCGACGGCACCCATGCAAGCCATCTCGTCGTCGAGGCAGCCGCGCTGGTGGAAATGCCAGGCAATATTTCGATGGACGAGGCCGCGGGCGTGGGCGTACCGTTCGTCACCGCCATCGAAGGCTTTCGTCGGGCTGGAATGCCGACGCGGCAGGAGACGGTTCTGGTGATGGGCCTGAACGGCAAGGTCGGCCAGGCCGCAACCCAGCTTGCCACCTGGCGCGGAGCCAAAGTCATTGGCGTCGTTCGCAAGGACGAGGCCTATGCAGGCCACGCCAACGGGCCAATCGAAGTCATCAACGCGGACACGACCGATGTCGCCACCCGGGTCCGCGAACTCACCAACGGCAGGGGTGCCGACATCGTCTTCAACACGGTTGGCGATCCGTATTTCGAGGCAGCGAATAGATCCCTCGCCCTCGCCGGCCGCCAGATCCTGATCGCTGCCGTCGACAAGATCGTATCATTCAACATTCTCGAATTTTATCGAGGCCGCCATACTTACGTGGGCATCGATACGCTCGCATTCTCCTCGATCGCAAGCGGCGACGTTTTGCGGGACGCTTTGCCGGGTTTTGCGAGCGGTCATCTCAAGCCGTATCCGATTGCAGGCAACGCGATATATCCGCTGACGGACGCCAGGGCAGCCTATCTCGCGGTGATCGGTTCCTCGCGCGATCGCGTCATCCTCAAACCGTCGGCATAAGCCAGCCCGAGCTCGCCGCGAATTTAAAGATTCCGACATACCGGAAGTTCATACCGTCGTGCTGCTGAGAAGGAGAAGAAATGCCAAACTTCATCGCTTCGGGAGGCCGAAAGCCCTGGTACCGGATCCTGTACGTCCAGGTTCTTCTCGCGATAGCGCTCGGGATTGCTGTCGGGCATTTCTGGCCGGCGACCGCCGTCGAAATGAAGCCCCTTGGCGACGGCTTCATCAAGCTCATCAAGATGGTCATCGCACTGGTCATCTTCTGTACCGTGGTGTCAGGCATCTCCGGTATGGAGAACATGAAGAAGGTCGGCCGGGTCGGCGGCAAGGCGTTGCTCTATTTCGAGGCCGTCTCGACTGTTGCGCTTCTGATCGGGTGGGCAGTCGCGACGGTCGTCAAGCCGGGTGCGGGGCTCAACGCCAATCCCGCAACGCTCGACCTCAAAGCGGTTGCCGCCTATGCCGGCAAGGCCAAGGAGCAAACCGTCGCTGAATTCGTCCTGAACATCATCCCGAATACGATCGTGGATGCGTTCGCCCGCGGCGACATTCTGCCGGTGGTGCTCATCTCGGTTCTATTCGGATATGTACTTTCCCGCCTTGGCGAGCGCGGCAGGCCTGTCAGGGATTTGATCGATGCCGGAGCAGATCTGGTATTCGGTACGACGAATGCGCTGATGCGGCTGGCGCCGCTCGGTGCATTCGGGGCAATGGCCTTCACCGTCGGTCGATTCGGCGTCGGCTCTCTTGGACCGCTCGCGAAACTGGTCGGCACATTCTATCTGACGAGCGCCATCTTCGTGTTCGGCATCCTCGGCGTTATCGCCTGGTGGGCCGGGTTCAACATCTTCAAGTTCCTGCGGTATATCCGGGAGGAAATCCTAATCGTTCTCGGAACGTCTTCCTCCGACCCTGCCCTGCCCGGCCTGATGGAAAAGCTCGAGCGGCTCGGATGTTCCAAACCCGTGGTCGGGCTCGTCGTGCCGACCGGATACGTCTTCAACACCGATGGCAGTTCGATCTACATGACACTCGCGGCATTGTTCGTGGCGCAGGCGACCAATACCGATCTGACGTTCATTCAGGAATTCGCGATATTCGGTGTGGCGATGCTGACTTCCAAGGGGGCGTCAGGCGTAACCGGTGCGTCCTTTATCGCGCTAGTCGGAACACTGTCGGTCGTCCCGACGATCCCGGTTGCCGGAATGGCGCTGATCCTGGGTATCGACCGCTTCATGAGCGAGGCCCGCGCACTGGTGAACATGATCGGAAACGGGGTCGCGGCCGTCGTGATGGCAAAGTGGGAGAGGGAGTTGGACTATGCGCGGATGCAGGCCGTCTTGAACGGCGCTGTTCCGAAAGACGGCGCATTTTCAGAAGGCGCAGCGGAGCCATCGCACCGCGCGCGTCCGCTCGGAGCGCACGTCAAGGCCTGATCAGGGGCGATAATCGATCCGAGACCGCGCCATTGATCGTCAAAAGCTTGGCTTGCTCAGGACGATGGATGGTCCGAAATCGGTCGACGAAGTTTGGGGCCTCATCACCGCGTGGCAGGAACCGCCACGTTTGTCCGTTCCAGTTCACGCCCGCCCCGCCGACGCCGTTGCTGGGAAGAAAGCCCGAGAAGCTGCGGATGGGGAGCGCTGCCTGACTGGCATTGTTGCGAAACGTCATCGTGTCCTGTTCGGGCCGCAGGAACAGATTCAGACGAACCGCATAGCGCAATTCGTCCCGCGCATAGGCCGGTGAGAAATCCGTTGCGGTATCGCGCCACGGGAGAGTCGGGAAGCTGGCAACCTTGCGTGGCCACACCATGCATGAATGGCGGTCTCGTATAGAGACCGGCCGCGTGGCCGCAGGGTCCGGCCAATTGCCGGTCGATGAAAATTGCGCAACCGGCATCCTTGCCGCTGGGGCCCACGATCGTCAGGCGGAATCAGCCGATCGACCGCAGCTTCTTTGAATGGTCGCTCGCCATCCGTTTAGTGCTCCTTCTCAGACTGGGTCAAAATAGTGAATTTCGAACAACGCGCAGCGAGTGCCGTACGATCGGCTGGTCGACCGTGATGTCGATCTCGCCGAGACCATCAATGCCGCCGATGACCTTGTCGCCGGCAACAATCGCACCGACGCGGGCCGGCGTTCCGGTCATGATTAAGTCACCTGGTTTGAGGTCCATGGAGCGCGATAGGATCGAGATAATATCCGGCACCGGCCAGATCAATTCGGCCAGGTCCGCATCCTGCTTCACCGCACCGTTGACGGCGAGCCAGATGCGGCCCGCGGCCGGGTGCCATCCGCCGTTCACACGATGCAGCGGCGCAATGGGCGCCGACTGGTCGAACGCCTTGCCCCAATCCCAAGGACGCCCCTTGTTCCTCGCTTCCAACTGCAGATCCCGACGAGTCAGGTCGATGCCAACGCCGTAGCCGAACACGAGGTCAAGCGCCGCCTCGCGGCTGACGTCGAAGCCTTCTCGGCCGATCGCTACGACAAGCTCAATTTCGTACTGAAAATTGCCTGTTTCCGGAGGGTAAGGCACGGTCGTGCCATTATCGACGACAGCATCCGCTGGCTTCGTAAAGAAGAACGGCGGCTCGCGATCCGGATCCTTACCCATCTCGCGGGCGTGCGCGGCATAGTTGCGGCCAACGCAGAAGATGCGGCGGACCGGGAACCTCCCGGGTTCGCCTGCAACCGCGACCGTCGGCGGAATCGGCGGATCGAACACGTAGCTCTTCGTCATCAAGCCCTCTTGTCTCGTGCGGCTCAACGCCTCCGACCCGACCCGACCCGACGAAATCGGAGGCGCGGCAGGAAGTCAAATCAGTCCGAGTGCGGAAGATTTCCTTCGACCATGTGGAACATATGGCCAACCCGCTCTTCCCAGATGAGATTGCGATCCATGGCGCGAGCCGGCATGTCCTGAATGACGTACTGAATCGCCGGCTCAGTGCCGGTATTGATGTGCTCGTGCGAGGCCCAAGCCGAACAAGCGAATGTATCACCGCGCGACCATTCAAACTTGTGATCGCCCACGATGGAGTAACCGCTACCCTGAATGATGTGATACAGCGCGTAAGAATTGTGTCGGTGCGGCACGATGTGCTCGCCCGGATTGATAATTTGGATACCGAGGAATATGGACGGCAGCACACCGCCCGCCTCCCCGGTATCCGAATTGACCAAGGCGATGAATCGCCGGTCCGCGCGACGCAGAGGATCTTGCGCGACGTCATCAAGCCTCGGCTTGAGGTCGCGCCAGCGCCAGATCGCTGGGCGGATATTCTTTTTGACGAGGAACGGATAATACTCGTCGTCGGTCATAAACTTCGACCACTCGGTCGTATCCGTATTTTTCATGTTCGCGCCCGGATCGGCGGGGATAGTCGTTGTCATCTTGTTCATCAGCGTCCTCCTCTTCTGTTTGACGAAGCATTTTATCGTGCGGGCACACCCTTCAGATGCCAGTCCAGGAAAGTCATCGTGCGCTGCCAGGCGAGTTTCGATGCGACGGGGCGATATGCCACGGGCCGAAAGTCTTCATCGAACGCGTGAGGTGCTCCGTTATAGCTGAAAAGTTCGTATGGCTTCGACGCGCGTTTGAGTTCGCCCTCGAGCGCTTCAATGTCCGCAGCGGAAATCAGCCGGTCGAATGTGCCGAAGTGCGCAAGGAACGGAGCTTGGATATCTTTGGCACGGTCGAGTGGCGACACAGGTTTCTGATCTGAAGGTTTCGCGTAGCGAACCAGACCGTAATAATCGACCGACGCGGAAAGATCGGGCGACTCCGCGGACAGCATCAGCGAATACATGCCGCCGATGCAGAAGCCCAGTGAACCGATCCGTTCTGGATCAACCGCCTCGTGTTCGCGCAAGGCACCGACGAGACCACAGGCGTCCGCGATCACGCGATGATCGGGGAGCGAATTCACCGCGACATCGATGGCGGCAGGGGACGAGACATCGGGGGACCTGCCTTCGCGGGCGAAGTAGTCGAGGATCGCGACCGCGAAGCCGCTTGCTGATAGGCGATGCGCAACACTCCTCACATAGTCGTTCATTCCAGCGATGGCCGGAAGAAGCACAATGCCTGGAACCTTGGGTTTCCCGGACTTGGGAAGTACGAGGGGCGCAGATAGCGTTTCGCGGTCCGCGCCGAAAAATTCAATGCTGTTCATGAGAGTGAGGCTATCGATCGCAAGCTCATTTGCAATGAGAATGCGAGAATGCTAGATATTTTCGCTATGAATAATAAAATCGACCTCAATCTGCTGATCGTATTCGATGCCGTTTGGCGCCGTCGGCATATTTCGCGGGCCGCGGTTGAGCTCAACACCAGTCAGCCCACCGTGTCGAACGCATTGCGGCGGCTGAGAGATTTCACGGGCGATGCGCTTTTCGTTCGCAGCGGGAGTGGAATGGAGCCAACGCCCTTTGCCGAACGGCTCGCGACCCACTGGTGCGATGGCTTGAGTTCCGTGCGACGCGGGCTTGCCATGCGGTCGGATTTCAATAGTGCGACCGACAAGCGCACCTTCACGATCGTGATGAGCGATATTGCGGAAGCTGTGATCCTGCCTCATCTACTCAATGCGTGTCGAGAGAGTGCTCCCGGCATCTTTTTCAGCACGATACAACTGCCCATGGAACAAATACTCCCTGCATTGCGCACAGGAGCGGTTGATTTGGCCGTCGGATTTATCCCGGAGCTTCGCTCTGGCGTGAGGCAACAGCTTCTGTTCGAATCCGACTATGTCGCACTGGCCCGGCGTGGCCATCCCGGCGTGAAACAATCGGCAATATCCAAAGCGATCTTTCTGAGAGAGCGACATGCGCTTGCGAAAGCCGAAGGAACTGGCCACGCCATCGTCGAGAGGACACTGCGCAAACACGGGCTTGATTCACATATCGCGGTACGCGTGCCACATTTTCTCGCGCTTCCAATGATCGTGGGATCCTCCGATCTGGTCGCGACAGTGCCCAGGCCTCTGGGTGTGCTGATGGCGGATGCGGCCCCAATCGAGATTCTGCCGCATCCGCTCAAGCTTCCGAAGCTGATTATCAGACAGTTCTGGCACGAGCGTTTCGATGCGGAGCCAGCATTAATGTGGTTGCGAAAGACGCTCAGAGCGGCGGTCGCAAACGCCAGCCAGTTACGGCCGCCCCGCAGCAACTGACCCTATCGACCCTCGTAAAGACCAGGTCGCGGGGACAAACCGGATAACAGTCACGCCTGATCCGTGACTTAAAAGCTGCTGTTTGCGGAGGTTGGCTCTGATGCGGGATCGAATGTCCGAGGAGGGATGGGCTTCTTCTGTGCCTTTGTCATCGAGAGACGGGTGGCGTGCGGGCGTTCCCCAGGGATCGTCGGATGGTGCTCGACGCGAACTTCTGTTTTGACGCGCAAGAACTTCCTGGGACTCTTCTCTTCAAATCCGCTGCCCTTTTCAGTTGGCCCTAGACGTGAAGTTTCAGAGGTTGTCCAAGAAGCTCGGGGGGTGAGGCGTTACGGCGGCCCGAGTGAGATGCTTCGTTCCTCCGGGAGCGCGGTATGCTAGTCTCCTAGCCTGGAAATGATCGTCTCCGCTTCCGCCGGATCAAGTCGCGCCATCAACTTCTTCTGATGCTCTTGGAGACACGCTTTTGCAGACTGCGCATCAATTGATAGTGGCGTCGATCGCTCGACGCCCTCTCAGAGATCGATCGCCGCCGAGCCGTGTTCGCGGCCGAAGCCAGAATCGCGCACGCCGCCCCATGGCAACCGCACATCGGTGTAGCCATAGGTATTGATCCAGACGGTGCCGGCGTTCGCTTTCTTCGCGAAACGCTGCACGCGCCCGATGTCGCGGCTCAATACCCCAGCCGCGAGGCTGTAGGCAGTACCATTGGCAATGCGCAGCGCATCGGCCTCGTCGCGGAACTTGATGACACTCACCACGGGACCGAAGATTTCCTCCTGCGAGATGCGCATCTCGTGCTCGACGTCGGCGAACACCGCGGGGCTGATGAAGTAGCCGCGGTCGCCGACACGCCTGCCGCCGGTCGTCAACACGGCGCCCTCCTTCTCGCCGATATCCACGTAATCGACAACGCTTTTCATTTGTTTCTCGGAGATTACCGGGCCAAGTGCGGTGGCACGACCTGCCGGATCGCCCATCCGGATCGCGGCGCAGGTCCTGAGCAAACGTGGACTGCTAACCGACGGGATACCTCGTGCGGGTACACCGCACGGCCTTCGAGCACCAAAGATTGGTTAGATGACTGGTGTGTTCTTTGTGATGGCTCGCCTAGCTCACGGTGCCGCGCGAACGTTGCAGAACAAACTTACGCCTTACTTGACCGGGCGACTTCCGCGGCGCTAATGCCTTCGAGCGCGAGTCCGTAACCGACGCCCTCCTCGATAAGCCGGCGGAGGCGCTGCGTAAGAGCAACGCGCGTGAGGTGTGACGTGAGCGGGGGAATTGCCGCCAAGGTAGCGGCAATAGTCCGAGCCCGATTCATGAGTTCGGGTTTTGCTACGATCTCGTTGACGACACCCCACTCCTTGGCGGTTTCCGCATCAAGCTCCTGTCGAGTTAGCAGGAAATAGCGGCCCCGGATGCTTCCGATGACCTCCGGCCATATAACGTGCATCCCGTCTCCCGGCACGATTCCGAGCTGGAGGTGTGGCCTGTCCTGAAAAACAGTATCGGGCGACGCAATTACGATGTCGCAGAGTAGCGCGTATTCGGAATGAAGGCGGATCGGGCCGTTGAGAGCCGCGATCATCGGCACTTCGATGTCTAGGATGTTCATGAGAACCTTTTTACCCTCGCGATAGATCTTGTCGTAGCCGGTGGGCGTGAAGAAGTCGAAGCCACCGGGAGCGATCTCCTCCATGACGGCATCGCCGGTTCCGGTCAGGATTACGACGCGGTTGGCGCTATCGCGACCGACGGCGTCGAAGAGGTCGACGAATTGCTCATGCGTGTAGCCGTCGAAAACGAGAGTGTCACCGTTGCTGTGAAGCGCGATCTCGAGGACGCCGGCAGTTGAGCGCGTCAGCCGCGCGTTAGGAAAGGCGTCCTTGTAGGCGTCGAACTGAGCCATTTGTCGTCCTCCGAAATTGATTGCTGATGGTCGTCGCTAATTCGATTGGCGCTTTGTGCCTATGTTCGCCTATATTTGCGCCGACAGTGCCCATTTCCAAACAAGCACGAGCCGAAAATCAGGAAAACCTTATCGGTTTCGACCAGCCTGCGGGTCTGTTCGAGGGCTCTCACCGGCTTGGAGTTATCGTCGTGGGAGATGAACTTGGTCTTGCGGCCGTTGATACCCCATTATCGTTGATCATATCGAAATAGGCCGCCTCGGCTTTTCCGATCGTCGCGAACGCCGCCAGCGGACCGGTATAAGGCATGATGTTGCCGATGCGTATCTCGGTATCACTTACGCCAATAGCCGTGTCTAGATCGGCATTAGCAACCCCGGGTCCAGGAACCAGCGCGGCGAGGAGCACAACCGCGAGCACACTCTTTCTCATCTTTCGCATCACTCGATCTCACTTTCGCGTACGTGGCTAGTCGAGGAAGCTCAGCCAAGCAGGCGGATCCGCCGTATAAATCCTCGCCTCCACGGACATACCAGGAGAGATCCAGTGCAGCGCTTGGCCCGGATCGTCGAATGTGATCTTGACCGGCACGCGCTGCACAACTTTGACGAAGTTGCCCGTCGCATTCTCCGGAGGCAGCAAGGCAAATTGCGAGCCGGTACCACGCTGGATGCTGTCAACACGTCCCTGGAGACGCAATTCAGGAAATGCGTCGACCCGGATCGTCACCCGTTGGCCGGGCCGCACGCCCGTCAATTGCGTTTCCTTATAGTTCGCTGTGATATAGAGGGTGTCTGGAACGATCGAAAACAGAACCTGCCCGGGTTGCACATAGTTTCCGACCTCAACCGTCTTGTTTGTCACGCTGCCGGTCTCAAACGCACGTATTTTTGTGTACGACAAATTCAGCTGCGCTTGCGCCAGCGCAGCCTGCTGACGTTCGATCGTCGCTTTCGCCTGCTGCTCCTGGGTTTTGAGCACGCCTTGATGGGCGCGAGCGGCGTCGAGTGCCGCGAGATCGTGCTGAAGCGTGGCACGTCGCTCCGCGACATCGGACTCCGCCTGCTGAAATCGCTCGACGGTTCCGGACCCATTGGACGCAAGGGATTTGAAACGCTCGAATTGCTGTTGAGCGAAATCAACTATGGCCTGATCGCCATCGACGGCAGACTGGCTCTCCGCAACGAGGGCTTGCTGCTCTTGGAGCTGCGCTTTGACGTTCTCCGCGTTGGCCTGAGCGCTCTTCACGTCGGCGTTGGCCATATCTACCGCGACTTCAAAGTCTCTTGGGTCTAGTTCAACCACCAGGTCGCCGCGCGTGACCTTCGAGTTGTCGTCCACGTGCAGTTTCGAAACGTAAGCCGACACCTTCGGTACGATTAAGACCACGTGCGCGTTGACGAATGCGTCATCGGTACTGACCCGCCAAAAGCCCGGCAGAAACAAATAGAGACAGACGGCAGCGATGCCGAATGCAAGGGCGCCGATGACGATAGGTCGCCGGCGGGAGTGCGCTTCGGGCGACGATGGAATTTTCACGCCAGGCGGCGCCTCGACACGTAGGGTCGGAGCGGGCGGTAATTCTTTGAGCGCGGGTTGATCGTTCATAGCTGTGTTCTTGAGGTAAGATGTATCGATAATCGGCGGTAGTGTTGTTCCCGTTTCATTTTTTTCTAGATACCGGAGTTGGCGGGATAATCGGGACGAGGCAGAGCGTGACTATCCCAATGAGCGCCATGAAAAGGAAGGCATCTGCATAGGCGAGTGTGGCGGCCTCGCGGCCTCCGATCTCTGCCAGCAGTTTGGTGGCGACTTGTTGGCTATGCGGCGCTGAGTAACCACCGCGTGACACGATGGCGGATGACGCAGTCATCATCCAATTCTGCATTACCTCGCTTGAGGTACGAAGGTGATCGAATAGCCGCGAGGAGTGAAGTGTCTCGCGTCGTTCGACCAGGATCGTTAGCACAGCGACGCCGAGCGCTGCGCCGAACTGACGGAAAGTCATGTAAAGAGCGACGCCATCCATGAGCTTGTTCTGCTCGGTGCGGGCAACGGTGCCGCTACCGACCGATGGCAGCAACGCCGACAGACACAGGGCATACAGGACCAGCGGTAGATAGAAATAGTATGCAGGCGTGGCGGTAGTTAGAAGCCGGTTGAACAGCAACATCGACGCGACGAGACAGCAGAGAGCCCCGCAGATTGTCTTCCGTTGTCCGAAACGGGCGACGACGCCGACCACCAGCGGGCGAATTGCGGCTGCCGTTAACGCATATACAGCCATGACCCGTCCGGTCTGGGTCGCGCTTAGCGGCTGTGAGGCGACGTTACGAAGGAATTCCGGGAGCAGGTACAGGCTGCCGGAGAGGATCATCCCTGTGCATATGCCGATGAGAACAGAAGACAGCACGTAGCGGTCGCGCAACAGTTCGATCCGAAGCAGCGGAGCGCGGTTGCGGAGACTCGTTTGCCAGATCGCGAACAAGATAAGGGTCGTGGTCCCCAGCCCGAAGAGTAGACGAATGCGTGAGGACCCCAACCAGTCATCGATCTGGCCACGGCTGAGAATGACCTGCAAGGAAATTACGGTCACGGCGATAAGAGCGATGCCTAGCCAGTCGGTCGCGCTCGGCTGCTCCGCCCTTTTCGCCGGCATATCGGGGAAATAGCGCACCAACAGCCAGATCGCGGCAGCCGCGTAGGCAAGGTTTGGGAGGCAGATGTACCGCCAGCTGAAGTGATCGGTGACGTAGCCGCTGAACAGCATGCCGAGTGCGCTGGAAAGATAAAGCACGGTCGATATGCGCATGAGCGATTCGCTGCGCTGTGACTTCGGTAACAAGAGATAAACGCTGCCGCGCCACCAGACCACGAGACCAGCGCCCGCCAGTCCCTGGATGGCACGCGCCATCAACATGGTCTGGAAGCTGTACGAGGTCGCGCTCACGACCGATGCTGCGGCAAACAACAGCACTGTTCCAATCAGGTAGTTCTTGTGGCCGACATACCCCGCAAGCCAGACGCAGACCGGCACTCCGAGGAACAAAGCGGAGCTGTAGACCGTGAGGCTCCAGCTCGCTTCGTCGCCCGACACGCCAAAGCTCCCGGTAATATCCGTCAACACAAGGTTGATGCTGTCGGCCGTGTAGAATTCCATACCAGCCGCAAACGCGAGGCCAAGCAGCATCAGACGAAGCTGCCGGGAACCTGCGGGCGGCGCCTCGACGTGTGGCGAGGCGACAATGGCCATGGATCCGCTTAGCTCAACCATTGAAACACCTGGAATCCGATGAAAAGGATATTCATCCTCTAGCTCTGATATCTTGTTAGAGTTTCTTTTCCCGCGAGTTTGCCTCGAATCCTTGTTTTTGCAGATCGTGCCAGGCCACCAGGACGAAGCCACCGACAAGGCCAAGATGTTCAAAAAACGAGTTTTCGATCATAAACCTTTCGTCCGGCGGCACGTCCCAGAAACGGTTGGCTAGGAATGTCGCAAACAGCGTGAAACCTCCCAGCGCCAGCGCGCCTGCCCATCGATACAGACCACTCAGGATCAACATCGACGCGCCGATTTCCAAGATGATCACGGCAATCGCGAAGGGCGCAGCCGGCGCAAAGCCAAAATGTTGCATCTCAGCGATGGCAGCGTCAAAGTCCATTGCCTTGCCTATGCCGCCCTGCAGGTAGGCGGCGCACAGACACAACAATGCGATCCAGCGCGCCCCGGGCAAACAAAATAACGATCTCAAACTCTCTCTCATGCTGACACCCAGCGCCTCGAGCGTTTCATTGAAACATTCTCATAATTATCAATCACTGTTCGTTGGCATCCGATCAGCTTGGAACGACCCAGCGTCCGGTAAGGTCAGGCGGCAAGCCACAGGACCGTCCGAATCAGGAGCGCGGTGAGAGCGAGCGCCGCAAGCGACGCCAGATACAGACCCCCGAACCATCGCAGGCGCTGGGACCGTCCGCTCATCCTTCCCACCCCGTCTCGGGCGTCTTGCCACGGAAGACCCGATAGGCGAAGGCGGAATAGGCGAGCACGACCGGCGTGACGATGGCAGCCCCGATCAGCAGGAAGACGTGGCTGAGGCTTCCCGATGCGGCCTGCCAGAGCGTCAGGCGAAACGGCACGACGTCCGGGAAAATCGTGAAGCCGAGGCCCGCAACGCCAAGAGCAAACAAGACGAGCCCGAGAAGAAACGGTCGAAGTGCCGAAGGTCCACCGATCGCCTGCAAAAGCGCAGCGGCGGCGGAAAGAAACAGGAGACCGATGAGTCCGAGCACCACCGGATGAGATGTCCACGCGTCCGAGACGCCGGGCTGAACGTAGGAAGCAGCGGCGCAGGTCGCCACCGCCAGGCCGACGAAGACGGGCGTCGTCCGCCGCAGGCTGCGGTCCGCGAAGCCCTGCAAGTTGCGGGTCGCCTTCAAATGCAGCCACCCTCCCCCAAGCACCATGTACCCCACCAATACCGATACCGCGACGAGAAGGGAAAACGGTTGAAAGACATCGAGGACGCTGCCGCTGAAGCGCTCGCCATCGACTGCGACGCCCTGGATGAGGCCGCCAATGATGAAGCCTTGCATCAGCGCCGCGATGATGGAGCCGAAGCCGAATGCGACGTCCCAAGCCCGGCGACCGCTCTCGGCCTGATAGCGGAATTCAAAGGAGACGCCACGCAAGCCAAGCGCCAGCAGCATTGTTATCAGCGGTATGTAGAAGGCCGACAGCAGGATGCCATAGCCTATCGGAAAGGTAGCAAGAAGGGTTACACCGGCCATGATCAGCCAGGTCTCGTTGCCGTCCCAGGTCGGCGTGATGGAATCGACCATGCGGTCGCGCAACTGCTCGTCGGATTGCGCGAGCAGCAAGGCGCCGACACCGAGGTCGAAACCGTCGAGCATCACATAAAGCGATAGCGCGAAGGCGGCGAACAGGGCGGAAAGCAGTGGCAAATCCATGGTCATCACTCCGCCGGAACTGGGTTGCCGCTGATCGGCGCATTCATCATGCGGGCTTTCAGCGCCTGCTTCAGGGAGCCCGAGGCTTCGGCCTGCGCCGGCGCGTCCTGCGGGCCCCGCCGGATCATGCGGAAGGCAAACAGAACGAACGAGGTTCCGAACAATCCGTAGATGCAAACGAAGGCAATTAGGCTCGACAGCAACGCGTCGGCCGGCACCGGCGATACAGCATCGATGGTGCGGAGAATTCCATAGATCACCCAGGGCTGACGGCCGGTCTCGGCGAGATACCAGCCACCTACCGTCGCCACGACGCCGGATGGCGTCATCACGACGAGCGCCCGCAGGAACCAGCGCGTGTTAAACAGACGCCCTCGCCAGCGCAGCCACAACGATGTGACGGCGACACCGAACATTATGATCGCGATGCCGTACATCACCCGGAAGCCGTAGAAGACCCAGCCCATTTGCGGCTGACGATCTACCGGCGTGTTTTTCAGTCCATCGACGCGGCCGTCAAGGCTGTGGGTCAGCCAGATGCTGCCAAGAACCGGAATGCCGAGCGCGACGCGGTTGCGCTGATGCTCCTGATCGGGAACGATGATCCAGTAGTACGGTGCCGGCGATTCCGATTGCTTGTCCCAGAATCCCTCGGCCGCCTGCATCTTGGCCGGCTGGAGTTGCACCATTTTCCCGTACAGGATGTCGCCGAGAAAAACCTGAGTTGCGATCAGGATGGTAGCGAAGGCCGTGCCCATTGACACGGTCCGGCGTCCGAACGCCACGTGCTCGCCGCGCAACAGATACCAGGCGCCCACGCCCGCAACGAGGAAAGAGCCCGTGATATAGGCCGCGGTCAGCATGTGCGGCAGGCGATAGAGCCAGGACGGATTGACGACCACCTTCAGCCAATCGGTCACGACAACATGGCCGTTCACGACCTCGATGCCATCGGGCGTCTGCATCCAGCTGTTAGCCGAGAGAATCCAGGATGCCGACAGCAAGGTTCCAAGCGCCACCATGCAGGTGGCGAGGAAGTGCAGCCTTGGCCCGACCCGATGGAGGCCAAACAGCATGATCCCGAGAAAGCCTGCCTCCAGAAAGAACGAGGTCAGAACTTCGAGGGCGATCATCGGGCCGATCGCCGGTCCGGCCATCTGACCAAACTTCGCGAAGGCAAGACCGAACTCGAACGACAATACTATTCCGGTGACAACACCGACGCCGAAGGCCATCGCAAAAATGCCGAGCCAGAAACGATAGATTTGGAGGTACAGTGGATCCTTGGTCTTCAGCCATAGGCCCTCGACAATCGCCAGAAACATCGCGAGCCCGATAGAGATGGTCGGGAAGATGATGTGAAAGCTGACCGTAAAGCCGAACTGGATGCGGGCAAGGAGGGCTGGGTCGAGATTCATGGCCGTGTCTCCTGATCCTGGGGACGTCGGAAGATGAATACCGCCAGCGCGAGGAACAGCACGAGGGCTGCGATCGAAGCCGAAAGACCGAACACGCCGATGATGATGAAGAAGAAGGCTACGCCAAGCAGCGTTGCGACGACCGCTCCGATGGAACCAAAGATAGAGTTTGGAGCCGTATTCATTCGTCGCTCCGCTTGGGGCACGTCCCAACTTCCGAACCTTAGGCAGTTGCTTGCATGATCACACCGCCCAGCAGGCGCAGCCGAGCGCGCCCCAGAAGCTCTTCAGATCGGCGATTGGCAACTTGTTCGACCAAGCCGTGGCGTGATCGTGCCCATGGACTTTGCACTGATTGGCGCAGCCGCAACTCATTGCCATCTTCCGTGCCAACGCCGGTTGGCCCGCAGATTCGGCGGAGCCCCAAGCCGCATAACCACCGAACGCGCGAACCGGGGACCAGTCGGGCATCGCAGGTGGCGGAGCGGCGCTGTCCAAAGATTTGAAACCGGACGCCGCGTACACGACCTTGCCACCCACCACTGTCAGATCGGACGTCGTCTCGGCGATCTCTGCTTCGGCGCAGGAGAAGTAATCGCGATCAGGCACGATCAGGTCCGCAAGTTGACCGACCTGGATTCCGCCTTTCTTGCCTTCCTCGTTCGAGAACCAGGTCACGTTTTCCGTCCACATCCGCAGTGCTGTCTCGCGGTCGAGGCAGTTGCGCTGCGGCGTGATGTGAAGACCGCCGACGGTCATGCCGGTCACGAGCCAGGCCAGCGAGACCCAGGGATTGTAGGACGCGACACGGGTGGCATCAGTGCCGGCGGATACTTTGACGCCCTTGTCGATGATCCTCTTCACCGGCGGCGTCGCCTCCGCCGCGCCAAATCCGTAGCGCTCGACGAAATATTCGCCCTGATAGGCCATGCGGTGCTGTACGGCGATGCCACCGCCAAGCGCAGCGATGCGGTCGATGGATTGGTCCGAGATGGTTTCGGCGTGATCGAAGAACCAGTGCAGGCCTTCGAGCGGCATGTCCTGGTTGACCTTTTCGAAAACATCAAGCGCCCGCGAGATGGTTTCGTCATAGGTCGCGTGCATCCGCCACGGCCACTTGTTCTGGACCAGGATCCGGACGATCCCTTCAAGTTCGCCTTCCATCTCCGGCGGCATGTCGGGCCGCGGAACGCGAAAATCCTCGAAATCGGCCGCCGAGAACACCAGCATCTCGCCGGCGCCGTTATGGCGGAAGTAGTCGGTGCCGTGCTTGTATTTCGAGGTCTTGGTCCAGTTCAGGAAGTCGTCCTTCTCCCCCTTCGGCCTCTGCGTGAAGAGGTTGTAGGCAAGCCGGATCGTTAGCTGTCCCTCGTCGCTGAGCTTCTGGATGACCGCATAGTCTTCCGGATAGTTCTGGGAACCACCGCCGGCGTCGATCGCGCCGGTGACGCCGAGCCGGTTCAGTTCCCGCATGAAGTGACGGGTCGAATTGACCTGATAGTCGAACGGCAGCTTCGGCCCCTTGGCCAGTGCCGCGTACAGAATATTGGCGTTCGGTTTAGCGAGCAGTAAGCCGGTCGGATTGCCCCTAGCGTCGCGCGTGATCTCTCCGCCTGGCGGCTCGGGCGTGCCCTTGGTGTAACCAACCGCGCGCAGCGCAGCGCCGTTCAGGATCGCCCTGTCGTAGAGATGCAGAAGGAAAACCGGAGTATCCGGAGCGACGGCATTGAGCTCTTCGATGGTCGGCAGGCGTTTTTCGGCAAACTGGTGTTCGGTGAAGCCGCCGACCACCCGGACCCATTGCGGCGGTGGCGTGATCGCGACCTGACGCTTCAGCATGGCCATCGCGTCGGCGAGCGACCAGATGCCGTCCCAACGGAGCTCCATGTTGAAGGTCAGGCCGCCGCGAATGATATGAAGATGGTTGTCGATCAAGCCGGGTAGAACGCGGCGTCCCTTCAGGTCGATGATTTTCGTGTGGGAACCAGCAAGAGGCATGATCTCCTGGTCCTGACCTACCCCGGTGAACCTGCCGTCCTTGATGGCGACCGCGCTCGCCGTCGGATTTAAGCGGTCTAGGGTCGTAAACAGGCCGCGGTGGAGGATCAGATCGGGCATGTCGGTCGTCATGGACGTGTCTCCGTGCGTCATGACTGTGTCTCCGTGGAAACCGCAGTCGTCGTGGTCGCTGTAGCTGCTGCGCCGGCGTGGCCGCCGGGCAGCATGCCAAACATGTGCGAGGCGCATTTCGCTTGCTGCCAGGCACTGCGCAGCGAAGTTCCGGCAACCACTTGCTTCCCGATCGGGATGACCTGCTCACCAATAAGAATTCCGAGCAAACCGACCAACGCTACGAGAGGAGGCGCCGGAGAGCGGACATTCAGAAGGCTGTAAATCACCCCGACCAAAACACCGGTGCCGAGCGACAGCAGATATATTCTCATCGTCGGTCCCCGTTGAGGATGCGAACGCAAAGCGCCCTATTCGGCTGCCTTCAGCCCACCCTCGGAGGCATGTTCACCGAGCGCCCATTTGGAGAATCGCACCTGGATGCCGTAGGGCGTGTGCTCACGCATGATACTCATCACGCCTTCGTAGGTCTCCGAGCGGGCCCAGTCCTGCTGAAGCTCGAACACATATTGAAGCGACGTGATCGGGATCGCGCCGGCCTGGACACCGCGATCCATTGCGCGGTTATGTGCCTCCGGCGAAATGTCTCCACATGCGTCCGCGGGAATGTAAATTTCGTAACCAGCCTTCAGCATGTCGAGCGTCGGAAACATCACGCAGGCCTCGGTCCAGAGACCAGCGATGACAATCTTCTTGCGACCGGTCCCCGCAACAGCCTTGCGGAAGTTCGGGTCCAGCCACGCGTTCATGGCGGTTCGGTCAATCACTTCATGCATCGGAAACAGTTCGGTCACTTCCGGCATGAAAGGACCCGAGAAGGAGTCCTTGGCGATTGTCGAAATTATAGTGGGAATGCTAAAAAGCTTCGCGGCCTTAGCGAGGATCTGTATGTTGTTGAAGACTACTAGTCGGTCATGGGATTGCACGCCCTGATACATGGCGGGCTGATAGTCGACCAGGGCAATTGCGCTGTTTTGTGGGGTGAGCATCTCGAGTTCCGTCATTGTTCGTTCTCCGTTTTGGACGAGGTGGCTAGGATTGATGACGCACTTTCATCTGGACGATGGCGAATTGCCCTATCCCGCTGGATGAATCATATCTCTTGAGTAAGCGAGGCCGATGCCGCTCCCATTCGATTCGACGATGGCTCTGGCTCCGTCGTAAGTTTCTTTTCTGGTCCAATCGCGTTGATACTCGAGCAGAACCTGTAACTCACGCCGACCAGGCCGTGGTCAAGCGCAGGCGCCTCCACTCGACGCAACTGCTGTCCTCGACGCCAAGCGGACCGGTCCCAATACCGATCCGCTGTGCGCGGATCGTGGCTGATAGCCAATCGCGCCTCAGCCAGCCAATTAGTCAACGCTGCAGACAATTCATCCGAAACGCCGGGCGTCGCCGCGGGCGTTGACGCGGGCGTTGACGCGGGGACCGAAGTCTTGCCGGGTATTGAGGAGAATTGCATCGGATACCTCCCTCACCGTCCGGGCGCCCCGCGCAGGCAGGCACCAAGTTCTGCCTAATAAGAGGGATTGGCGAGTAAAAGGCTGAAAAAAAATGTAAATTTTACGTCTTCGAACAACTTATTAGCTGAGCGTCGACGACATGGTGGGAATCGCGGCCTACCTCGCCTCCCTCGAGCCGTAGTACGGCCTTCCAGGCTGGTGAGAGTTAGGACGTGCAGGAGAATACGAGACCAGTCATCGTGTTGGGTTTGGCCGTACCAATCGATCGGAGACGGTATGGACCCATCCAAGCAAAACAGTAGACTAATAGCCACTCTCCCCAGGGAGACGGAACGGTTCGCGAGGAAGTCATGGCGACCAGTTTCTCCGTAAACGGCAAGTTGGCCTCAACCGAGGCACCGCCGGCAACCCCGTTGCTGTGGGTGATCCGGGAGGACCTCGAGCTTACTGGCACCAAGTTCGGTTGCGGCGCAGGCCTCTCGGCGCTTTTGGTACGAACGTTGCTGTGATTTAATCGCGGGCCTGAGTGCTATCCGAATATGAATTGGAAGCTGCAATGGACAGATCCAAATTCTTCGCGCAGCCCACACTTTCCTTACGGTCGCAGCCTGGCAGAAAAACTTGGCCTAGAGGATGCGCCCGCCATCGTGACGCGAACGCTGGGAAAAGCTGAGATCGCGGTGACCGACATACACGTGATCAATCCGTCGGGGACGCTATCGGCTCCTTTGCCACGCGTAAACGCCTATGGGATCACCTTAGTCATGAGTGACGTTGCTAAAAATAGCTATTGGGAATGCGACCGTCAGGTTTCCACTGCATGAGTCCAGGCGGGACAAATCCTAATCAGCGATATGAGGCGTGAACCACGTGTGCTGATGGACCGACCTTTCCATTCCGTCCTCTTTTATCTACCGAGAGTGGCAATCGATGCTCTGACGGATCAGGCCGACGTGCCGCGCATAGACGAACTTCAGTACGAGCCTGGCGTGGGGATCTCGGACGAGACACTGAAGCATTTGGGCTTATCGCTGATGCCTGCGTTTCGCGCTCCTGACCAAGCCAATCGACTGTTCATGGATTACGTGACGCTCGCATTCGCAAGTCATACAGCGCACAAATACGGCGGCATCCGCACGCTTTCGAAGCCGCTCAAGGGTGGACTCGCACCGTGGCAGGAAAGACTGTCGAAGGAATTGATTACTAACAATGTGGCTGGTGCAATATCACTGAGTGAAATCGCCAAAACGTGCGGGCTGTCGGTCGGCCACTTCTCGCGGGCATTCCGTAAATCAACCGGCCTCGCTCCGCACGCCTGGCTGCTCCAGGCGCGTGGCGACACGGCGAAGGTCATGCTTCGGGATCGAGATGCGTCGCTGTCCGCGATTGCTCACAGTTGCAGTTTCGTAGACAGAAGCCACTTCACACGTGTATTTACCCGACTCGTCGGCTTAAGTCCTCGCGCCTGGAGCGTTGACCCATAGACATAAGCTCAATCAAGCAGTTGGAGCGCCGATCGGCGCCGAGACCCCACGCCGAAAGACAGTCGAAATCAGCGAATTTTCCAACAACCTCGTGATCGCGTGAGTGACGAGGCCGTCATCGACTTCTCCATCGGCGGCGACCTCACAAGCAGCCTTGATTGCAAAGTCCCCGACGAAGATGGAAAGTCTGCAAAGAACCTGCTTATCGAGATCCGACAGCAGGTTGTAGCCCCAGTCCAGCATGGACTTCAGCGCCTGATGTCTCGGAAGAGCCGTCCGTCGGCCCTCCCAGATGACCTTTGAACCTGTTGTCGAGCAATTCTGCGGTGCCGCTGACCCCAAGTGACCCAACGCGACTTGCCGCGAGTTCTATCGCGAGCGGTAGACCGTCGAGCCGACGACAAATGTTTGCGACGCTAGGCGCTTCGGCGTCCGACAACTGCGAATGATGACCGCCGGCAAGCGCGCGCTCCAAGAAAAGCTGCACGGCGGGATATCTGAGCGCCTCGGCCGCAGACAGTCTAGGATCGTCTGGTGGCGTCTCAAGCGAATGAAGCATGTGCACGTGCTCGCCTTCGGCCCGCAGCGCCTCGCGCGTGGTCGCGAGAATGTGGACTTGTGGTGCTTCATTCACAACGCGCTCGGCCAATTGCGCAACCGCGTCGACGACATGCTCGCAATTGTCGAGCAGAAGAAGAATTCTTCCGCCACCAAGAAAATCAAGGAGGCGGCACAATGCGTCTTCTGCCGGTGCCACGACGCCTAGCGCCGACGCGACCGCAGTCGGCACTAGCCGCGATTCAGCTAAGGCACCCAGGTCGACGAAGAAGACGGCGCCGTCGAAGCCCTCCACTAACGCGTGGGCGACCGCGACTGCGACTGTCGTTTTTCCGACGCCCCCCGGACCAACAATGCTGACGAAACGACATGTCTTGAGTTTGGTTAGCAGTTGGCGGACGGACTGCTCCCTGCCGCGCATTGTCGCGAGCCGAGCGGGCAGATTATGTGTTCGGCTTGCGATACCAGCATTGTCGTCCTGCAGGAGAGTTTGCTGTACACCGGAACGCACCACGGTCGCCACGAAGCAATAGCCTCGGCCTGCGACATTGGAAATGTACCGAGCACCATCCAGACCATCGCCGAGCACTTTGCGAAGAGCGGAGATATGCACCCGTAGATTTGTTTCCTCCACGGTGACGCCAGGCCAAGCTCGCGCGATTAGCTCCTTATGACTGATAATTTCGCCGGCGCGCTCTACCATGACCGTCAAAAGATCGAGCGCACGACCGCCAATCGGGAGGGTCTCCTCCCCCCGCTTCAATAATCTCTCAGCCACGGACAGCTTGAATGGGCCAAACGCAAACGCGTTCTTGACCCGCGGACCAGTAATATCAGGGAGGGGCTCAGATGCGCGTTCTTCCATCGGCAAAGTTGCAGCCCTACAGTGTAGAAGTCCGACCGGCAAACGTGGGCGGCTCTTCGTGTCGAACGACTTTTCTATGAGCATGGCGCGCCACCATTTTGGATTAACTTCGAACGGATTTGTAGCTTTCGACGGCGCGTCCGCTAGAGTCTGTATCGGATGACTGACCCATTTGCGCCGCTCCATTGACGCAGCATAGAGGAGTAGTGTGAACGCTAAATCCCACTTAGGTTTCCATGGGCGATCGCCTCAGTTATACCTTGGTTTTATAGGTACGAACCCTGGCCTTACATTAGTGTCTACCGCTCGATACTAGACGGGCCGCTGTATAGCCTTGTCCAGGCGGGCGATCAAAGCTCAGTCGCCCAAGGGCTCGCTCAGAGGAGCCGATGGCACCATCGCTGAATGCTTGCCCGCGAAGCTTCCGTCTAGGACAGCCGTCGGCCATGCTGACGCAGGGGCGCGGGTTGAGAGTCGCAATGCTGGACGACTTTTGGGAAGTCGTACTGCCTCAGGCCAACTTGTCAGCCGTTGCGCGTCATGACAAGATCATCATATTCAACGACACGTCGCTGATCCCGCTGCGGTTGCGTTCCTCAAAACACTGAATTGAGTCACGAAGGAATTCTTCCAGCAAGATGCGCTGGCCCACATGCTCTTCAGTAGTCGATCGAGCGGAAGGAGCTTGGGTCGAAGGATGGAACTACCGATCGCCAATCGCCAGCATTGCCGCGGGGCCAGTGTGGCTATCGAACACGATGCCCGCAATCGTGCGACCTCGCCCCACCATTCATTTCGGACATCGGACAGGCACATCGAGCCGCCAAGTTCCGAAAGCCTATGATTTTACGGTTCAGGCCGCTTGCGAGCAACGAACGGTCCCGGCTCGCTGTCTAGCGAACGGGCGGTTTGCTCAACACCACCTCGCAGATGGTGGAACCGGGCTGGAGCGCGCTCGGATAGGCCTAATATCGGAGAAAGTTTGATGCTAATGTGGAAGTCTGTCTGTCCGGAACAGCGGTCGTTAGAGGAGCCCGGCACGTGAGCTCACCCCCCTGGTTTAGCGCGGATGGGGATTTTGGCGTTAGAGACGTGTTATGGGAGGACGACCAACGTGTCGTCTACAGGACGGCGCGTGGCACAAAGGGCGATCGGGATGGGGTTCTCGTCATGCTTTCGGCGACAGAGCACCCGACGCCCGACTACCTCAATCGTGTCACGCACGAGTTTGGGCTGCGCGGCGACCTTGACGACGCGTGGGCGGCGCGACCGCTTGAGCTGTTGCGAGAACGCGGCCGGGCGATACTTTTGCTCAAGGATCCTGGGGGCGAGCCGCTCGACCGCCTTATCGGCGCCCCCATGGACATTGGCATCTTCTTGCGCCTTGCAGTCGCGCTGTCGGCTGCAGTTTGCCGTTTACACGAAAGGGGTCTCCTTCACAAGGACATCAAGCCAACCCATGTCCTTGTCGATTCTGCGTCCGGCCGTGCGTGGCTGACGGGCTTCGGAATTGCGTCGCGCCTCCCGCGTCAGCGCCAGCCGCCAGATCCTCCCGAAATCATCGCGGGCACACTCGCCTACATGGCGCCGGAACAGACCGGACGGATGAACCGATCGATCGATTCCCGGAGTGACCTCTACTCGCTTGGGGTCACGCTCTACCAAATGCTGACCGGCAGTCTTCCATTTACGGCTTCCGATCCCATGGCGTGGGTTCATTGCCATATCGCGAGAAAGGCGGTAGCGCCGATCGAGCGCTTGGAGAATGTTGCAGCCCCTGCCTCCGCGATCATCATGAAGCTCCTCGCCAAGACGGCGGAGGAACGCTACCAGACGGCGGCCGGCGTCAACCGTGACTTGCTGCGCTGTCTTGTCGAATGGGAAGCTCGGCGCCAGATCAGCGAATTTCCGCTTGGCGAGCACGACACGCCAGATCGGCTACTGATTCCTGAGAAATTGTATGGGCGAGCATCCGAAACCGGAGCCCTGCTCGCCTCCTTCAACCGCGTCGTAGCGAGTGGCACCCCAGAATTAGTGCTGGTGTCCGGTTACTCTGGGATCGGCAAGTCGTCCGTCGTCAATGAGCTGCAGAAGGTATTCGTTTCACCGCGCGGCCTTTTTGCCTCGGGCAAGTTCGACCAGTACAAGCGTGACATACCTTATGCGACGTTGGTGCAAGCGTTGCAGAGCCTTGTGCGTCCTCTCCTGAGCAAAAGCGAAGCCGAGCTGCGGGACTGGCGCGATGCCCTGAAAACGGCGCTCGGCACAAACGGGCTCCTTATGGTCGATCTCGTTCCTGAATTAAAGTTTGTTATCGGAGAGCAATCGCCGGTCCCTGCTTTTCCGCCACAAGATGCCCAACGTCGCTTCCAGCTGGTCTTCCGACGATTCATAAGCGTATTCGCACGACCGGACCATCCACTTGTTCTCTTCCTCGATGACTTGCAATGGCTCGATGCGGCCACCCTCGATTTGATCGAGGACCTGTTGAGCGACCGGGATATGCGGCATCTGATGTTGATTGGCGCCTATCGAGACAACGAGGTCGATTCAACCCATCCGCTGACGCGCAAGCTGGAAGCGATTCGCAACGCTGGAGCACGCGTGCAGGAGGTCGTTCTTGCGCCGATGGCTCGTGAAGACCTGACACAGTTGATTGAGGATTCTCTTCGCTGCGAGCCAGACAGAGCCGCGCCGCTCGCGCGGCTACTGCACGAGAAGACGGCGGGCAATCCATTCTTCGCCATTCAGTTCATATCCTCTCTCGCTGAAGAGGGCTTGCTCACTTTCCGTAGTCGCGAAGGGCGATGGTTTTGGGATCTCGAACGAATTCACGCCAAGGGGTACACCGATAATGTGCTAGACCTCATGGTGAAAAAATTGCACCGGCTGCCCGCAGAAGCGCAGAACGCCTTACAGCAGCTTGCCTGCCTGGGTAACAGCGCGGACTTCAAACTTCTTGCAGTGATTTGTGCGGCTTCGGAGGAGGGAATTCACGACGCCTTGCACGAAGCCGTCCAAGCCGGGCTCGTCCTCTCGTCCGAACATGCCTATCGATTTCTCCATGATCGTGTCCAGGAGGCAGCGTATTCTGTGATTCCGGAGGACTTGCGCGCCGCGGCGCATCTGCGAATTGGACGCCTTCTGCTGTCCCACATGCCTCCCGAACGGCGAGAGGATGCGATCTTCGAGATAGTCAATCAGTTTAACCGCGCCGCGGGCCTGATCAGCTCGCTTAACGAACGGGAGCAAGTGGCAAAGCTCAACCTGATCGCCGGGCAACGTGCGAAGGCGTCTGCGGCCCACGCCGCAGCGCTCACGTATTTCATGGCTGGCGCCGCGCTGCTGGCCGAGGAGGCCTGGGAGCGCCAGCGTGATCTCGTCTTCTCGATAGAACTGCACAGAGCCGAATGCGAGTTTCTGACTGGCCAATCCATGGCTGCAGAGAATCGGTTGGCCATACTTTCAACGCGTGCAGTGAGCACGTTCGAACTTGCCGCCGTTACATGCTTACGCGTAGATCTATACACGATCTTGGATGATTTTGACCGCGCGGTCGCCGTTTGTCTCGACTACCTTCGATATCTTGGCATCGACTGGTCCGCGCATCCGACGGAAGAGGAAGCCCAGCGAGAATACGACTATGTCTGGTCGCTGCTCGGAAGTCGTGCGATCGGAAGCCTTATCGAGCTGCCTTTAATGACGAACCCCACTTCTCTCTCGACCATGGATGTTCTGACAAGAATTATGTCGGCGGTCTTTATCGCTGACGAGAACCTTTCTTCACTTGTCATCTGCCGGATGGTTAATCTGAGTCTCGAGCATGGTAACAGCGACGCGTCGTGCTTCGCTTATGTGTGGCTTGCCATCATCGCTGGACCACGCTTCGGCAACTACAAGGCTGGATGGGACTTTGGTCGGCTTGGATACGAGCTGGTCGAAAAACGTGGATTAACACGTTATCAGGCGCGAACGTATATGTGCTTTGGCAATATGGTCCTGCCATGGATGGAACATATCCGGAATGCCCGGGATCTCCTGAATCGCGCCTTCGATATTGCCAGCGAGAAAGGCGATCTCACGTTTGCGGCTTATGGCAGCAACTACCTGGTCACAAATCTTATCGCGGCGGGAGATCCGCTCGCGGAAGTGCAACGTCAGACTCAGAATAGTCTTGAGTTCGCACAGAAGGTTCGGTTCGGCCTGGTCATTGACAACCTCACTGCGCAACTCGGATTTATCCGCACGCTTCGCGGGTTGACGCGGAAATTCGGCTCCTTCGACGAACCGGAATTCGATGAGCTTCGATTCGAGCATCACCTAGCCGGCAATCGGATTCTGGCGCCCGCCGAGTTCCGCTATCGGGTTCGAAAGGTACAAGCACACTTCCTTGCTGGGGAGTACGCTGCCGCTGTTGCCGAGTCATCCAGGGCGCAACGGCTGCTTTGGAGTTCGACGTCACACTTCGAGACGGCGGAGTTTCGATTCTACAGTGCGCTTGCTCATGCGGTGCGCTGGGATTCCGCGGTTGCGGATGAGAAGCGCCAACATTTTGACGTTCTGATGATTCACCGTACCTTTCTCGAGCTATGGGCGGAGAATTGTCCAGAAAACTTCGAAAACCGCGCCGCGCTGGTGAGGGCGGAAATCGCACGCATTGAAGGCCGCCACTTCGACGCCATGCGCTTGTATGAGCAGGCTATCCGCTCCGCGCGCGTAAACGGCTTTGTCCATAACGAGGCACTTGCCAACGAGCTCGCCGCGCGGTTCTGCCTGGCACATGGCCTCGATAAGATCGCACACACGTATTTGCGGGACGCCCGCGATTGCTACCAGCAATGGGGAGCCGATGGCAAGGTGCGGCAACTCGAGAACCTAAATTCGTATCTCAGACATGAAATACCGCTGCGCGATCCGATGAGCACGATCCTGACATCTGTCGAACAACTGGATCTTGCTACGGTGATAAAACTCTCACAAGTCTTATCGGGCGAGAGCGTCCTGGAGAGATTGATCGACACGCTGATGCGTACAGCAATTGAGAACGCGGGCGCTGGACGAGGACTATTGATCCTTGCGCGAGGCGATGACTATCAGATTGTGGCGGAAGCCACGACCGGCGGTGATGCGGTGGCAGTCGGTCCGCGGCTAACAGGCGTAACGGCTGCTGATCTTCCATTGTCAGTGCTCAACTATGTAGTCCGGACAAAGGAGCGCGTTCTCCTGGACGATGTCTTACGCGAGAACCCGTTCTCTAGCGATGAGTACATCTATCGGCATCAAGCACGATCAATTCTCTGCCTACCCTTGGTCAAGCAGACCACATTGGTTGGAGCTCTCTACCTCGAAAACAATCTGACCGGGCATGCCTTCACGCCCGCCAGGATGGCCGTCCTCACATTGCTGGCCTCCCAGGCGGCGATTTCGCTGGAGAACATCCGCCTCTATGATGATCTGAGGGACCGCGAAACGAAAATAAGGCGGCTGGTCGACTCCAACATCGTCGGGGTTTTCACCTGGGAGCTGGGAGGTCAGATTCTAGAAGCCAACGACCGGTTTCTCCAGATCGTGGGATACGACCGTGAGGATCTCATCTCCGGCCGCCTGCGCTGGTCGGACCTGACACCGCCGGAATGGCTTGATGTCGACGAACGATTGCGGGTCCCAGAGCTCAAGATGAGCGGGAGCTTGCAACCTTACGAAAAGGAATACTTCCGAAAGGATGGCAGCCGTGTTCCCGTACTGGTCGGCGCAGCGACCTTCAAGGAAGACCAGGAGGAAGGTGTCGCCTTCGTGCTCGATTTGACCGAGCGCAAGCGCGCCGAGATAGAGGCACGCACGAGCGAGCAGCGATTCCGTGACGTACAGATGGAGCTGGCGCACGCCAATCGCGTGGCCACCATGGGTCAGCTCACGGCCTCCATCGCACATGAAGTAAAACAGCCGATCGGGGCCGCGGTCGCCAGCGCCCAAGCTGCTCTACGTTTCTTAGGTCGACGACCGCCCGACCTGGGCAAGGTGCGCGAGATACTTGAGGCCATTGTTGAAACCGGCCATCGAGCCGGTGACGTCGTTGACCGGATCCGCGCTCTGATCAAGAAGGCGCCCACTCGGAACGAGCCCATCGAGATCAATGAGGCGATTCTCGAGGTGATTGAGCTCATCCGGGGCGAAGCGGTGAGGAACGGCACCTCAGTGCAGATAGATTTCGCAAAGGACTTGCCGCTTATTGAGGGCGATCGGGTACAACTGCAACAAGTGATCCTCAATCTGGCTGTCAATGCAGTTGAGGCCATGAGCGTCACGAGCAATAGAACACGAGAGTTGCTCATCAGCACGAGGAAGGCGGAGCCTTCCAGCGTGCTCGTCGAAGTGCGCGATTCGGGTCCGGGACTGGTGCCGGGGACACTCGAGCACCTTTTCGACGCCTTCTACACCACGAAGCCAGGCGGTTTGGGGATGGGGCTCTCAATTTGTCGCTCGATCATCGAAGCGCATGGCGGACGACTCTGGGCGAGAAACTTCGCGCCTCAGGGGGCCGTTTTTCATTTCACGTTGCCGAAATCAGGGCAAGGTGATGCTTAGGATTTACCCCGTCGAGAAGCCTGGAAGCTGGAACATAATTCCGCAACGAATGCGCACGGCTTCGCGCTCCTTGCAAATGATAAACAGGTTCAGTCCTGGCTGTTTTCCGCAAATGCCTTCAGCTGCCGATCGTTCTCTATCATCAACAGATACTTCCCGGTGACGTATTTCTTTGCGTCGGGCGCCCTCTTGATGATCTGCGCGGATTTCATGAACTCGGCTACCTGATCGCTCCATTGAGCAACTTTGGACGTTCCGTCTAGACCGGGCAAGAACATCTTCAGCTGCTCCGCAAGCGTGAACGTCGGCCGATCCTGCAGTTCCTGTGATAGATGTTCTCTGGAGATGTTGACCCCGACGGATTTGTACAAGGCACTCAGATACTCAATTGTTTGCTGTGGATGAGCACGTTCCCACGCCGCCGACCGAAGATAGATCGCGAGGAATTTCGCCACGATCTTCGGGTGCTGGTCGGCAAACGACGGCATGGCCAACAGATTGCTGGTAATTGGCAGTGCCACGTCCTTGCCAGTACAAATGACCTTGGCACCGATCGTCGAAGCCAGAATATAGGTGTTGGGCGACCATACCATGGAGATGTCGTATTGCCCGCTGGTCAATACCGCGTTGATTTCCGGTGCCGACAGATTGAGGAAGCGATACTCGTCGGGCTTCAGCCCGAATTTTTTCTCGAGACACGTGGAAGCAGCCCAATGGCCGGTCGAATTGGTCGCGACCGGGATGGTTTTGCCTTTGATCAGAGATGGGTCGCTGGTATATCGCTCCGCCATATCCTTGCTGGCCATGATGGCGTTGATAGCCGGTTCCTCGTCGGCAATCCCGATGGTAAGCAGACCATAGCGCGCCGCGCCGAGCACAGCCGGGATGTCGCCGGCGCCGCCCACGTCCCAGGAGCCCGAGGCCCCTGCGGCAACCTCGGGCGCGCCCGAGGCGAACATCGACATGGTCGGCTCGATCCCGAGGGCTTTCCACCAGCCCTTCTCCCGGGCGAGATACCATGCGAGTGACCAGCGTTGCGGTTGCTGGGCGACTCGCAGCGGATATGCTTGTGCTGTCGTGTCTTGGGCCGCGATGGGCGACGCTGTTGCGAGCATCAAAACGAACGACGCCGTGACTGCTCCGATCCATCGGTTCATTGCCGTCCTCCTTCGATTGCCTTGTGGCCAGCACGAGCCAACCGAAATCCCGGCGGCGGTCTCGGCGCATCGCGCCTCGCTCATTGTCCGCGCCGATCACATGTGCTGCAGGCAGACGCGACTTGCCGGCTACGGTCCCGAGGGTCCCCAGTTGCGGCGGATACGATCCTCCACCTTTCGCAGGCCATAATCAATCGATGCGCCAACGAGCCCAATGGTGATCATGCCAGCTAGCACCACCGAGGGGGCGACATTGCTCTCCCCCTGCACGATCATATAGCCGAGGCCGGTTGAGCCGACAATTAGCTCGGCCCCGATCAGTGACTGCCAGCCGAACCCGGCGCTGACCCGCAGCCCAGCCACAATATGCGGCAGCGCGCCTGGCAACAGCACCTCGGTCATCGTCCGGAGGCGTCCCGCGCCGAGACCTTGCGCGACCTCCAGGAGCGTCCCATCAATCAACCTAACGCCCCGATAGGCATTGAGGAGACAGGGTGCAAATGTCGCCGCGAAAATCACCAGTGTCGGAGCAAGAAAGCCGGTGCCGAACCAAAGGATCGAAAACGGCACCCAGGCGATCGGGGGAATGTATCGGAATGCCTCGAAGACCGGCGTGACGACCCAGTCCAGAATCTCGAAGCGCCCCATGAGAAGACCGAGCGGCACTCCGATCGCCACGGAGAGCGCATAGCTCACAGCGAATTTGTCGAGACTCGCCAGCAGATGTTGCTGCAGCGTCGAGCCCGCGTAAGGCTCGTGCGTCAGCTCGACCATGGTGGTGAGCACGGCGAAGGGGCTGGGCAAAAAGTGAGGCGACACCAGTTCAAGCGAACTCACGAGCGCCCACCCGCCGAACAAGGTGAGCAGGCCGAGGGCCGGTAGTAGCAAGCGCTCGGCAATTCTTCGCGCGAGACGCAATGGAGAGGCGCCATACAGTGCTAGGGTCGCCACGGGATCACCCAATGCTCGACCCGTGCCAACGCCCAACTGGAGAGAGCCCCGAGGAGGGACACGCAACACATGGCGATGAAAATCATTCCCGCGTTCAGATCTCGGGTTGCAAGAATCATGATATGCCCGATACCCGTGAATGACCCGACGAATTCGGAAGCCACCAGCACCATCCAGCAGGCTTGCAGCGAGATGCGCAGGCCGGTGAAGATCGTCGGCATCGAGGCCGGGATCACGATGTCGAAAAGAATGTGGCGCCGCGATGCCCCATGCACCTGGGCGGCAGCAACGAGCACCGGATCGATGTTCTGCGCACCAGCGATTGTGTTGATCACAATCGGCGCAAAGGCGGCGAGCCATACCACGAACACCTTTGCCGCAATTCCCAACCCAAACCACAGGATTGTCAGGGGAATCCAGGCGATCGGCGCGATTGGACGAATGAGTTGAAAGATGCTGTTGAAATACGCGTGGGCGACCCTGCTGCGCCCCATCAGCAGGCCGAGCGGCGTGCCAGTCGCAACCGCTACGGCAAACCCGAGCAAGACCAGTTCTACGCTCGACAGGATGTGGCTCCACAGTGTGGCACCGGCGTATCCGGGGCGCATCAACTGTGCGAGGGCATCGATGGCATCCTCGGTAGAGGGGAATTGCACCGGACTCAAAAGCTCGAGCGGGCCCGTCAACAGATACCACGCGACCGCGAGCACGACGACGCTGCCTCCGCCAATGAGCCAACGCCAGGCCGGCCTTTCGACAGTGCGCATCGTGGAACCTCAGAAAGATCCTCGCGTCTTACGAGTAAGAGCTCGGCGCCCCCTACCCGGAGGATATTGTAAGCGGGCCCCATCGAGCATTAAATCTAGTGCTGCGCCGCACTGTCAAGCCAGCCGACGACAGACCCCGATGTTAGAAGATGGCTGCAACACGTTCGTCAATGTAATCCCTTGTTCAGTTGAGCCATGAGCGACATCATCTTCGAGCATGTGAGCAAGATGTTTCCCCGCAACGGCGGGGATTTAACCGCGCTCGAGGACGTGGGCTTCTCGGTCGGCGAGCGCGAGTTCGTGGCCATCGTGGGACCGTCCGGTTGCGGCAAGACCACGCTGCTCCGAATCGTGGCCGGTCTCGAACGGCCGTCGTTGGGGAGTGTGCGCGTCGGCGGCCGCCAGGTCGTCGGACCGGGCCCGGATCGCGCCATGGTTTTTCAGCAGTTCGCACTGTTTCCGTGGAAGACTGTCCGGGAGAATATCGCGTTCGGTCTGAAATGCAAGAACGTCAGCCGGCAGGAACGCGATCGCGTAGTCGAGCAGTATCTTGACCTCTTGGGAATGGCGGGCACGGAGGAGAGTTATCCGCACCAGCTTTCAGGCGGCATGCAGCAGCGCGTCGCGATCGCGCGATCGTACGCCATCGATCCCGAGGTGCTTTTGATGGACGAGCCGTTCGGCGCGCTCGACGCGCAGACGCGGACCGTGATGCAGGAGGAGCTGATCCGGATTTCGCGTGTCAGTCCCCGCACCGTACTCTTCGTCACACACAGCGTAGAGGAGGCCGTGTATCTGGCGGACCGCGTCGTGGTGCTTTCCCGGAGTCCCGGAAGTGTGGTGGAGATTATCGACGTCCGCCGGGTGCGCGATGCAGAGAAATGGGAAAGCCGAGCGAGCGAGGACGTAATGGAGAGTCCGCCCTTTGTCTACATGCGCGCGCAGATCTGGAAACTCTTGCGTCTGCGGACGGAATCAACGATCCGTTAGCCTGAGAATCGACTTAAGCCACCTTGGGAAAGGTAGCGCCCGGGAAAGAACTCCAATGAACGTGAGCACGGTCGCGCTGCCGCCGCAGTTTTGGACCGGCGGATGAGGCGTCGGCCAGCGTCCGTTCGCGGGTCGAACAACAGCCTAGCGAGAGTTTGTGGCACTCAAACAGACGGCCGCCGTAGAGCCTTTTGTAGGCAGGCTATCAAAGCTTCGTCGTCCAAAGGCTTATTCAGAAAGCCGATGGCGCCATCGTTAAACGCTTGACGTCGAATGCTCTCCTCCGGGATAGCCGTAATGAAAATGAACGGTACTTTGTAGCCCGTACTGCGCAGATGAGCTTGCAGCTGAATCCCACTCATGAATGGCATACGAACGTCAGAAATCACGCACGAAGCAGCGTGCAGTTGCTCAGATTGAAGGAAGTCCGGGGCTGAGCCAAACGTATATACATCGTACCCGAGCGAGGTGACCAAGTAATGCAAGCCGGTACGAATAGTTTCATCGTCATCGATGATTGCGATCGTCGGAGCTTTCGTCAAACATTCGCCTCATCAGAAAAACTCGAAAACATCCCGACATTTAGTCTATCTGTGGCGCTATGCCTGAAAATCATACTTAGGTTTGCTTCTCGCTAGGCCGCTCGCCTAATTCCAAGCCTTCCTGCCATATTCACCAAATCGGCGAAAGATCGCGCCTCCATCTTCTTCATTGCTCTTCCCCGATGAATTTTCACAGTAATCTCTTCGACCTGGAGCTGATATGCGATTTGCTTGTTTCTCAAACCAGAAGTAGCCAATGCCATCACTTCCTGCTCGCGCTGGGTTAACGTCTCAAACCGCTGCCGCAAATCGGATAGCGACTTTTCGCCTGCGCGTCTCCTGCGATCCTGATCGAGTGCCTTTGTCACGGCATCCAACATGTCCTGATCACGGAAGGGCTTCGTCAGGAAATCGACAGCTCCGGCTTTCATCGCCCTTACGGACATGGGAATGTCGCCGTGCGCCGTCAAAAAAACGATTGGAATCTGGACACCAGCTTTAGCCAATACTTCCTGAAACTCGAGCCCGCTGCCTCCTGGCAATCTGATGTCGAGCACTAGACAGCTTGGCAGGTCCGGGAGTTTGCTATCGAGCAATTCGGAGGCCGTGGCGAACGATTTCACCGGTAGCTCCATGGATTGGAACAAATATGTCAATGCCTTTCGCACGGATGGGTCGTCGTCGACCACGAGCACAATTTGGTTTTCCACCTTCTCTTTCATAAGCAACAACCAGATCCGACGAGATGCGTAAGCAAGGACTCCTCGACCTGGGCACGATCATCCGGATGGATGATCTCAATCCAGGGCTCCTCGCAGCTTTGTTTTGATTTTGAAAGCCCGGTAGAGTTGCGCCAAGTCCGATTGACGAAAAACTCGATCGTTCCATCCGCACGATGACGAGCGGGCAATGCCGGAATCCGGCCGACTTTCGTCCGCAACCCTTGATCAACGAGCCGGGCCATCTTCTCTTGTTCGTTCTGTTGGGCGTTGTCCGTGCCCAGCATTGCTAGCGCCTCTTCCATCAGCGTCAACCCTGCCGCTCGTTAAAGCGGTTTGGCCAGTCAGCAGAAGCGAGCAGCGCCGAAGTATACCGCTTATTGCGCTGCAACAAAAGGGTTCTATGGTGAGTCACGAGGGAAACACTCCTGCAGAAAGAGTAGACCTTTTTTCCTGCCACCAGTATGCGACCCGCGATTTGCGAAAGGCGTCCGGAGTGGGAGGGAGCTTCACGTCTTAGACCGGATGCCAGGAGATTTCGGGCGCGCTGAGGCTGCCGCGACACGCACCCAGCCAGATTGACGACTCCTTGCGAGTTCAGCTGGCAGCAACAGTCGCCGAGTGACTGTGAAGATTGGTGGGCGGCGAGTCTCAGGTGCGCGCCTATCCTCGCCCGTCGGAGCACTCGGCAGCAGGATTAACAAAAATCTACAACGTTGAACTCGCACTCCTGAGACAATTGCGCGAGGCTGTTTTCGAACTCAACGAGAGGACAGCTGACGAGTTAGACCCATGCTCTATCGAAAGAACATCCGATCACCACGCTATTGGTAAGTCATCTAGTTATCGGTTAATCCGACGCCACCCCAACTCGCGTCCCTCTATAGCACGCGATCGCGTCGGATAGCAGGCGGGAGCGGCTCCCCCCTCCCATCCGGTCCCGCCTGCATTTTCTGCGTGCGACTCGAGCCGCGTGAAATGGCGCAACGATTGCAAGAGCGGGCCCACGAACGTTGAGGCACCCCCCAAAGAGGTCGCCTAGCTTGAAGATCGGCCTGTTTGCACACCGGCTCGCAAAAGCGCGATCGCGAGATGGAGCATATCCCCGAGTGTAGCGGTTGCCGCGCTTCGATATCTTGCCGAGGATTGTGCGGTCGCCGGTCGAGACCATCCCATTAGCGGAAGTGGTTGGCTTTAAGGGTGACCGCCATAAACCTTTTGTAGCGTTCCGTAAGCCCTCTAGATGCCAGGCGATTACCTACGTTCAATTGAGCTGCTGATCGCGATCGTCTTAGGCTGCATGCGTTGGAAAAGCGCACAGGCTCATGAAGTGCGACGGTGAAAAAAGGATGATCGACGAACATCTGCGATAAAACCAAGAGGAGGCTACAATGCCCAACTGCTCCGAAGGTCTTCGATCTGGCAGAGCCGCGCGATGCGCAGTTTGTGGTGGCAGGTTTGGTCTCGTCCGGCATTACTCGTGGCGACCCCCCCTTTGTTCCAAGAAGTGCGTCGATCGCTTCAGAGCTCGCCGGGCGAGTGACCGCAATTGGCTGCCCTGGCTCGAAATCACCTTAAACCAGGCGCCAGAGAACCGCGCGAGGGCTCTATGACGTTTCAGATCTCACAACGAGGCAAGGAATACTTAAAAACAGCACGGACTTTGCTCCGCGCTGCCCAAACCATGACCGACCGAGCGATTGCGGGTCAGCTTAAGGCCCTTGCCGACGACTACGAGCGGCGAGCTGAGAAAGCTTCGCATGTTGATGCGGCCAAAGCATCCGCTCGATCGGCTGCTAACGCTGAAGGCGAGTGGCGTACATGACCTGATGGGCAGCTTCACAGCCCAACCTCCGGGAGAAATGCCTAGTGGCGTTGGGATGCCAAGCGCGCGGCCCGGTCACGAGCTTTTTATTCCTTCGTTACCGCCTGAGAGCTTCAAAGTTGGAGCTGATATCCTAGATCAATATGGAATGATTGTCGTCATCTAATGCCGGACTCGTTCTTTAACTGCGGACCTCTTCTCTAAATAATGTTTGGAGCGAATATGGGCGAAGTTCTTCGATTTGTCCCAAAGTCTGAGCGCGAGCGAGCCCGCCTAATTCGAGAGGCCCGCGCGATGTATGACAGCATCTTCCCGCCGGCAATGGCAAAAGCCCTTAACGAACTGCGGCCGGTCTACGTGATTGGGATTGGTTGGCATCGATACCAAAATCCCAGCGAAACCCTTATGTCGCGCTTGGTCTCACGGCCATCCGTCAGGCGCTCGCTGACGCGAATATCGAATGGCCAGCGGTGGAATCGACCTATGTCGCGACGGCCCTTCTTGGCATGGCATCCGGCCGGCCGATGCTACGCCATCTGGGCGCAATGGGAGCGCCGCTGCTTCATATCGAAAACGCGTCGGCTTCGGGGTCCACCGCCTTTCGGCAGGCCTGCATTGAGGTAGACCCTGCAGGCGCTTCCCATTGGAAACCCTCCTTTGCTTCGATCGGTTTCGGTAGTGACACTGAAGGGTCAATCGATGTCACCGGCGGCACGCGGTCTGATCAAGACAATCAATGTCTTTCTGAGAACTTAGACTGGCGCTTTGCTGTTGTCACTCGTGTGAAGCGCGGCTTCTAATTCTAATGTCGGCAATATCAGGCGAAATACCGGATCCTTTTCCTACCGCTGGTTCTGCTACTAGACCTAATGCTGCTGGTGACGTGATGCATCACATCTTCAGGAATTTTATCGAAAGTTTATCGACTGCCCCAGACGCCCAGGGGTTTCGTGATGCTATGGCCGAAGCAGCGACAGCTCTCGACCTTTCGTGCTTCGCTTACCTGTCGATGCCGCGTCAGCCGCGATCAAATCCTACACTAATTGCAAACTATCCATTGGCGTGGACTGAGCACTATCTTCGATGCCACTACGAGCGTCTCGATCCAGTAATCATCCGGGCGCTTCGCAACCCTGAGCCGTTCGAGTGGGGTCTTGGAATCGGGACAATGGGCGATTCCAAACTACAGCAAGAATTATTTGCAGAGGCGGCCACATTTGGTATCCGCTATGGGTTCACGGTTCCGGTTCACGACCACCAGGGCCCGATCGCCGCGGTAACCTTCGCCGCCGATGAACGACTACCAAGATTCGAAAAGCGCATTACGGAACACGGCCGGGTTCTCCAACTCATGGCAATGTACTTTCATGCCCATGCCCGGCGCAGATTCGATTGTAGCCGAGAGATCGGTGGCGTGCCCTTATCGCCTCGCGAATTCGAATGCCTTGAATGGGCTGCGCGAGGAAAGTCAGCCTGGGAGATCGGCCGCATTCTCGGCATTTCACGCCGCACCGCAGCTTTCCATCTCGACAATGCAAAGGCGAAACTCGGCGTTCACTCAATTTGCCAAGCGGTCGCGCGTCTGATCGCGTCAGGAGCGACGATGGATAATCCGACCGCATAAGTCACCCTGTGCATCTGCACAGGATGTGTTTTCGCAGAAACTCGCCTCCCATGCTGAACGTTCAGCGATCGAGGAGGCGATCATGATGCAGCTAATTACGGCAGATTACTATGGTCAATTTGTCAACGAGCTCTCGGAGATGCACCGGCTTCGGCACCGCGTGTTCAAGGAGAGGCTGGATTGGGAAGTCCAGATCAGCGGGGACATGGAAATTGACGAATTCGACGCACTTCGCCCGGCGTATTTGATCCAGCGAACAAACGATGGCCGCGTCCAAGGATGTGTGCGCCTGCTGCCCTCGACCGGTCCTACCATGCTTCGCGACACTTTTCCCATACTCCTTGACGGCGCGCCCGCCCCTGCTAGTCCGGCCATCTGGGAGAGCAGCCGCTTTGCCCTCGATCTTCATCCTGCCGCGCCAATGACAACTCACGGCCTGGCAAACGCCACCTACCAACTGTTTGCGGGCATGATCGAGTTCGGCCTCTCGCGACAACTCACCGAGATCGTGACTGTCACCGATACTCGAATGGAGCGAATTTTGCGCCGTGCAGGGTGGCCCTTGCGGCGGATCGGCAAACCGCACGCCTTTGGCAGCACACTTGCCGTCGCGGGACACCTCGATACCTCAATTGAGAGCTTGGCACGCGTCCGCAACGCGGGCGGGATTCGTGGTCCAGTACTCTGGGCACCCGTCACACTGGCCGCAGCTTAGGAGGCGCAATGCTGGACCGCGTAAGGCGAATTTGGGCATGAATGACAACTCCGAGTCGAACAATACGCTACTCCGAAGCGGGTCAGCAAAAATCGACCTGCAGCACCTAGTCTATGCGGTGGCAGCGGCTGACCACGGAAGCTTTCGACAGGCGGCCGAGGCGTTACTGCTTCGACAGTCAACGCTCAGCCGCTGTATTCGGCAGCTGGAAGAAGCAATCGGTGTGATCGTGTTTGACCGATCAAGCGGAGGTGTTCAGGCGACTCAGGCGGGTCATAGCTTTCTACGAAGCGCACGATCAATTCTTGAACAGATGGACGCGCTCGTCACACATGCGCACAGCACCGGCCGCGGCGAAGCCGGCCGGCTGGCGATCGGTTTTTACACGTCGCTGTCTGCTGGCAATTTGCGCGCGAGTCTCATAGATTTCAAGCATCGGTTTCCGCAGGTCGAACTCGGAATGACTGAGCGGACGCGCGCGCGGCTCATTACTGCGCTACGGAACGGCGCCTTGGACGTTGCGATCGTTACTGGCGATGCACCGTTCCAGGGTAACGATACATTGTCGCTATGGAGCGAACGCACGTTGATTGCGCTGCCTGAAGGTCATTCGCTGGCCAATCGAGACGCGATTCATTGGACAGACCTCAGAAGCGAGACCTTGCTCTTGAGTCACTATGATTCAGGCCGCGAGTTTGAAGATCTTCTGATGTCGAAACTCGTGTCTCCCCAAGATAGACCTAAAATCGAACGCCATGACGTTAGTCGCGGTATCATCAAGAGCCTTGTCAGTGTCGGTTTTGGAGTTAGTCTCGTAACAGAATCAGACATCGGTGCGAGCTTTTCTGGCCTGATCTATCGAGAACTACGTGACGGCACCGGCCCGAGCCGGATCGGCTATTCGGCACATTGGAGGGCTGACAATGAAAATCCAGCTCTAGCAAGTTTCCTGAAGCTTCTCCGGGAACGCTATCCATCGCCTTCGACATGAGTTTTTCGACGAGCCTTTGCGAATGCCCGGTCGGTCGCCATGAACCGAGCCAGCATAGGTGCAACCAGTTTTGAAGGTTCTGCTTTTGGCTGCCCGGTCTCGCGCGCAAGAGCCTCCGCGTACGCAAGCAGATCACGATGCACGGCTGCCGGGAGTTCGACTGCCAACTTCACCAGTTTATCGTCCGGGATAGAGCCGAGTTTGAGCTTAGCCATCTTTTTTCCCGCTACCCCTTGTACGGCTCAAGTACCAGATCGCGGTTCACGATCACCCGAACCGGGAAGCCCGGCCGGATCGTCAGCGTGGGCTGGATATTCAGATTGCGCCGAACCACTTGTTGACCAGTTTGATTGAGGGAATCTCCTGCCCCGCGCCGCAGCGCCTGAATAATGTCGCTGTCGTTGCCGCTGGAGCCGAGTTCGGTCCCAACGCCCAGCAAGGTCGAGAGCGCCGCGGCTTTGAACAGCTCGAGCCAGTGATTGTCGACCTCATCTTCAAGGCCAGCATAACCGGCTGCGTCGGCGCCCGGCTGACGTTCGAGCACGATGGAGCGCCCATTTGGCATAATGAGGCGGGTCCAAACCAGGAGCACGCGCGATTGCCCGAAAGCCACCTGACTATCATAGACCCCTATCAGTCTCGCGCCCTGCGGGACTAGTCGAGCCCGACCGGTCGGCGTGTCATAGATATTTTCGGTAACCTGCGCGGTGATCTGGCCCGGCAGGTCGGACCGAATCCCGGTGATGAGTGCGGCCGGAATGACTGTCCCGGCCTGGACAACGAAGGGAGAAGCCGGCTTCGCTGAGCGATCGGGACTTGTGGTCCGGCGATCGACCGACGCGTTGACGAATGCAAGCTTCCGGTCCTGACCGTTCTGAGAGAAGGCCTCGTCCGACGATGATACCGCGCTTGCTGGTGTTTCATTGGACGCCGTCGTTGAGGCCAATGGTCGGACATTCGTAGCGGCAAATACTTTGCTAGTGCGTGCTGCTTCAGACTCTTGGTTCACGCGTTGCTGTTCAGCATCAGCCGCAAGCGGACCGGATTGATTCTGCGCCGCGACAATCGGACGGCCAAGATCGCCTGGCAAAGGCGGTCCTAGTCGGGGCACATCGCGCGGAATCCCGGTATAGTCCTTTGGTAACCCGCCAAGACCGTCAGCGACGTTGTGATGGTCAGTCGTGTAGAGTTCTTCCGGGGCGGGACCACGTTTTTGGTTGTTTTGCAACGCCCACAGCACGGCCCCACAGACGAGAACCAGGGCTAGAGCTGCGGCACTGGCTAACATTTTGCGCGAGAGGCGCGTCACCCGCGGCCGTTCGGGTCGCAGTCGCAGGGCCTGGGCGATATCCTCCTGAGTCCGCTGCTCTACCGATGCCTCGCCTCCGCCATTCGCTTGCCCGGTGTCGGTCACATCGACCTCCCATCACTGCGGACGATCCGAACCTTTTGCTGGTTCTCGCCGCCCAACCTCAGCTCAGCCGCTGCAAATAGCCGGTCGACAATCAACACATTGCCGTAGGCGCGGTAATTGACGATTTCGGTCTTGCCGTCCGGGCCGATCACGAACAGCGGCGGCATCTCGCCCTGGCCAATTCCGGCAGAGAATTCGATGTAGACCTTGCGCCCGTCGTCATACGCGTTGAGCGGGCGCCAAGGCGGACTGTCACCCTCGATGGTATAGCGATAGCGGCGCTGAGTTTGATCCGGAATAAACGGCGTCGGCGGCAGACTCCGCCCACGACTAGCGCGGTCCTCAGGATAGAACCAGGCGACCGATGGCATATACGGCTTCTCGCGCGAGCGCAGCTCGATCAGATACGTTCGCCGATCAGTGTTGACGACGAGATTGGTCTCAATGGACGATCGCGTCGGCTTGACCATGATGTGCACACGCCTCGTGTCCCCGCTACCGCTCTCAGTGTCGCCGACCACCCAACGCACGGTATCACCAGCGGCCACCGGTCCGGAGCCGACCAACTGCTCGCCTAGCTCCAGGGCGATATCCGTGATCTGTCCAGGCGCCGCATAGATTTGGTAGAGAGCGCCCGGGCTATAAGGAAACACCTGCACGGCATTGAAATAGCCGGCTCTGCGGGGCTCGACGCGTGCGGCGTCATTAGCGCTCTCGATCCGAGCGACCGGCTCGTTGGCTTCGGTCGCGCCCTTCTTACCACCTCGTGCCGGGCTCCAGGCCGGCGGAATGTGAAGCGGTCGTGGACGATCATCCGTAAGTGCCGCCGGATTGGAGAGCGCCGGCACCTCGTCATCGTAGCTGATCTGCGGCGGCTTGAACGTCGTACAGGCGCCGAGCGCACATACGCAGATCAAGAGAACCGGACGCAAGCCCGGCTGGAATTTTGGCCGTGCAGGCCCGATAGCTGACATCATCACTGTCCGAGTTCCTTTGACCAATTAATGGCGTTGACGTAAATGCCGAGCGGATTTTTCCGCAGTCGATCGACATCGCGTGGAGGTTCGACGACGATGGTGAGAATGGCTGTCCAGCGATCGGTGGCAGCAAGTTGACCGTTGTCGTAGCGCCGCTCGGTCCAGGCCACGCGGAAACTGTCCGGCGAGGCACGAATGACGCTCGACACGTCGACGGCGACCTGGATCTTGCCAAGCTTGGCGAAAGGATCATTGCCGCGGGCGTAATCATTAAGCGCGGCGGCGCCGCGGTCGGTCGTGAAGTCGTAAGCACGGAGCCAATCCTGGCGCAGCACGATGGCGTCCATGGGAAGTCCACGCACATGCTCGATGAAGCGGGCAAGGTGGAAAGCGATTTGTACGTCGGTCGGCTCATAGACAGGATTCGCCGGAGCGACAGTTTGCGCCTGGCCTTGACGATCAACCTCCACCACCCACGGCGTGATTGTCCCCTGGGCCGAATGCCAGACGAGACTCGCTGCCAGGCCAGCCGTTAGAAACAGGCATCCAAAGGCCATTAAGCGCCAGTTTTTCGCCTGCACTCGGGCGGCGCCGATTCGCTCGTCCCAAACCTGAGCCGCGCTTTGATAGGGCGTGACCGGTTCAGGCGTGCGGCCATAGTGAACGGCCGATCGTTTAAACATGTGACAATCTCCTCGAGAATATGGGAAGCGAAAGCGATAGCCATCGCCTTCACGAACCAGCGAAATGGGATGGAGCGAAGAACGGCGAGGCGTGCCATCTCCTGAGGGCGCGAACCGCCAGAAGACGCACAGACACCGAAATCGTCGACAATCCTTGCATTGCCGACGCCGCACCGGGACGCCGAGACCTCTCGCTTCAGGAAGCGCGCGCGGAAGATCAACGGTAGGCCCCAGATGATTTCGCGACCGGTAGCCATCAAGCGATGCAGCTTTCGGAGCGAACTCGTAATCCTCTGTCTTCAGGCGGTAACTGCACCGCGGGTTGGATTGCGCCGCGAGACTGGCGAACGTCATCATCAAGCCTAGCGTTATTAGTCGTCGCCGTTCGTCCCGCGCGGTAGCGACGGTCTTTCGGCGACCACTGGCCTTCGCCGACCGACGCTGTGAATGCCGACCATCAAACCAATTGACGTCACCCCGCATAAGATCATTGGCCATCAGCGATCGCCCTCGGAGAGATCGACGGATGCGCCTCCTCCAGCCTGATCACCTGCGCGTACCGCGTGCGTTGCGGTGGAAGCGCTATGCGTGATGGTTTGCGTACGCTTCATGCGACGCGCCCACGCCGGTGGGGTCCCTGATGCGATTGAACCGGGATCTGCATTGCCTAGGTCACCGCCTGCGTTGCTGGTGCCGCCAACGCGCGCGGCGACCCGGCGCAAGGGACTTGCCACAGCGGAAGCGCCCGCCTCGGCAACACCAGACAAACCTCCCGTCCGAAACGCGCTCGCGGCTCCACTCGCAATGGCCGTCGTTCCCCTTGCGGCACCTGCGAATGCGCCACCTGCAAGCCCGACCCCGCCTGCAGCGAGGCCAGCTCCAGCCGCGATAACCCCGCCCGCGGCTAGCCCTGTACCGATCGCGGCGCCGGCCCCGAGCTGCGGCCCGCCGGAGACAATGCCGTTCGCAATGCCGGGTCCGAAGATCCCGAGGCCCAACAGCGAGAGCGCCGCAAGCACCAGTGCCATGGCGTTCTCGATGGTCAGTTGGTTGCCGCCGAATCCGGATGTGAACTGGGAAAATAACGTCGAGCCGATGCCGACAATGACGGCAAGCACCAGGATCTTGACACCCGACGAAACGACGTTGCCGAGCACGCGCTCAGCGGCAAAAGCGGTCTTGCCGAACAGACCAAAGGGAATCAGCACGAATCCCGCTAGCGTGGTTAGTTTGAATTCGATCAGGGTAACGAAGAGCTGGATCGCGAGAATGAAGAAGGCAAGCAACACCACGATCCAGGCGAACAGCAGCACCACTATCTGCACGAAATTCTCGAAGAAGCTGATGTAGCCCATCAGTCCAGAGACGGAGTCGAGGATCGGCCTTCCAGCATCGAACCCGACCTGCGCAATCCGTCCTGGTCGCAGGAAATCCGCAGATGACAGACCCGTGCCGGAGGCTTTGAGGCCCAGCCCCGCAAAGCTCTCGAAAACAATCCGGGCGAGACTGTTCCAATTGCCGATGAGGTAAGCGAAGACGCCAACGAACAAGGTCTTCTTGACGAGGCGAGCGATAATGTCCTCGTCTGTTCCCCAAGACCAGAACAGCGCCGCAAGCGTTATATCGATCGCAGCGAGCGTGGTCGCGAGATACCCGACCTCGCTGCCCAGCAAGCCGAAGCCGGAATCGATGTAGCGAGTAAAGGTTTCCAGAAACTGGTCAATGACGCCGGTGCCTGCCACCACTTACTCCTGTTCAGGTGTGGCGATAGACGGATAGCCCTGCGGTAGGCGACTTTGATCCTTTGGACCCGTCTCAGACGAAGATTGATCGCTCGCCCGTCCGACTGCGCCGGAAGGTAATGATTTCTTCGTTGGTCCGAAGAAGCGACGTCGATTCTCGGCCCAGACCCGCCGGCAGTATTCGAAGATAGCCGTCTGATCCGGTGTAACTGTGAGGCAACTTTCGAGCTTCGGCGCTAGAGGATGGTCGCTTTCTGATGATTCGGTCGAGACGGATGGCTGAGTCCCCTCGTCACGGCGAAGCTGGACCGCGCACGCCGCAACAGTCAGCACCACGAGGCCGACTGCCGCGATTAGCGGAAACCGCCTGAACAATTTGTCTTGCTCTTGCATCAGTGGAACATCTGCACGGTTGTGGGTTGATATCCCTGACCGGGGTTAAGGAAACGCCGGAGCTGCTCCCTGCCCTGGTCCTGTGCGACACTTCGTTGGGCGGATTCCAGATTCTCAGCACGGCCTTGCGCAGCAACTGTTGCCGTAAGATCGGCGAGCTGTTGGGCTTGCAATGCGAGGAGCTGATTGCCAGCCTGGCTCGCCTGCAAAGCGCCTGTCGCGCCCTGGCTCGCGGTCACAAGGGCCGACATCTGGGTGCGGTTGGTGTCGAGATTGCCGACGACGGTGGCCTGGACCCGCATGGCGTCCTGAAGACCGGCGACCGCGTTTTGCCAGCGTACCTGCGCATTGGCCATCAGCGCCTGATCCGGTTGGCTTGACGACGCCGGCGCATAGGTGGAGGAGAATGCCCGGTCGATCTGCTGGACGTCGTAAGCAATGCGCTGCGCTTGGGTGAGCAACTGCTGGGTACGCTGGATGGACTGCTCGAGTTGCTGCAACGATGAATACGGCAGGTTCGCCAGATTCCTTGCCTGATTGATCAACATCTGCGCTTGGTTTTGCAGCGATGTGATCTGGTTATTGATCTGCTGCAATTCGCGCGCTGCTGTCAGCACGTTCTGTGCGTAGTTATTGGGATCGAACACGATCCATTGCGCTGCTGCTGGCCTTGGTTCGTGGAACATGGCAATGGCGATCAAACTCACTGCCGCGAGTTGACGGATGCGACTCATGAGGAAGCTCCTTCTTTCGTGATATGTGGGATGAGATCGGAGGCCCAGGCGACGTCGCGCGCCTTGAGCCAGCCGGGCACGAAGCTCTCGCGGCCGTGCTCGGTAAGCACCTGCTCGATCAAGGCCTGATCGGCTTTCGAGGAGGCAGCGGTAAAGGCGAGCGCGATCTCTCCAAGACCGAGATCGAACAGGCGGTTGCCACGGCGTGACTGGCAGTAGTAGTCGCGCTTCGGTGTGGCGCGGGCTAGAATCTCGATCTGACGATCGTTCAAGCCGAAGCGGCGGTAGATCGCCGCAATCTGCGGTTCGATCGCGCGCTCATTCGGCAGGAATAGCCGGGTCGGACAGCTCTCGATGATAGCGGGCGCGATCGCTGAGCCGTCGATGTCGGAAAGCGACTGGGTGGCGAATACGACCGAGGCATTCTTCTTACGCAGCGTTTTCAGCCACTCGCGGAGCTGGCCAGCAAAGTTCTCGTCGTCGAGAGCCAGCCAACCCTCATCGACGATCAGAAGTGTCGGCCGGCCGTCAAGCCGCCCTTCAATCCTGTGAAACAGATAGGCGAGCACGGCTGCAGCTGCGCCGGTGCCGATCAGTCCTTCGGTTTCGAACGCTTGTACAGACGCCTCTCCTAGCCGCTCAGCTTCGGCGTCGAGCAGCCGGCCGTATGGGCCGCCCAGGCAATAGGGTTGGAGGGCGCGCTTCAGGCTTGACGACTGCAATAGCACCGAGAGGCCGGTCAGTGTCCGCTCGCCGACCGGTGCCGAGGCCAACGATGACAGTGCTGACCACAGATGGTCTTTCACCTCCGGGGTGATGCTGATCTTCTCGCGAGCCAGGATTGCCGAAATCCATTCGGCGGCCCAGCCGCGCTCGGCCGCGGCGTCAATCAAGGCAAGCGGTTGCAACGCGACCGGCTCGGACGCATCCTCGGACAACGCGCCACCGAGATCGTGCCAGTCCCCGTCCATAGCCAGCGCTGCTGCCCGGATCGAGCCGCCAAAGTCGAAGGCGAAGATTTGCGCGCCCGCGTAGCGGCGGAACTGAAGCGCCATCAGGGCCAGCAGCACCGACTTGCCGGCGCCGGTTGGGCCAACCACCAGCGTATGGCCGACGTCACCGACGTGAAGAGAGAACCGGAACGGGGTCGAGCCTTCAGTCCGCGCAAAGAACAGTGGCGGGGCCTTGAAGTGCTCGTCGACCGGCGGCCCCGCCCAGACTGCGGACAGCGGGATCATATGGGAGATGTTGAGGGTGGAGACGGGCGCCTGGCGGACATTCCTGTAGACGTGACCCGGCAATGAGCCCAACCAGGCGTCAACCGCGTTCACGCTCTCTACCATGCAGGTGAAGTCTCGTCCTTGGATCAGCTTCTCGACGAGGCGCAACCGTTCGTCGGCGATACGGGGATCTTCGTGCCAGACCGTTACAGTTGCGGTGACATATGCCTCGCCGATCAGGTCAGAGCCGAGTTCCTGAAGCGCGGCATCGGCATCCATCGCCTTGTTGTTTGCATCGGTATCGACGAGCACTGAGGTCTCGTTGGTCATCACCTCCTTTAGGATGACTGCAATCGACTTACGCTTGGCGAACCATTGCCGGCGGATCTTTGTCAGCAGTTTTACTGCATCGGTCTTGTCGAGCATGATCGCCCGGGTCGACCAGCGATAGGCAAAGGACAGCGCATTGAGTTCCTCGAGAATCCCCGGCGTGGTTGCGCTGGGGAAACCCACGATGGTCAGAACTCGCAAATGCGCTTTGCCAAGCAGGGGCTCAAGACCACCGGTCAGCGGCTGGTCGGCCAGAAGCGCGTCGAGATACATCGGCACTTCGGGCACGCGGACGCGCTGACGGTTGCTCGAGATGCAGGAATGCAGATAGGTCAGGGTCTCCGCATCATCGAGCCAGCGGCTCTCGGGCATGAAGCCTTCAACGAGTTGCAGGATCCGGTCGGTGCGGTCGACGAAGCCGCGCAGGGTTTCGCGCGCGTCCGCATTCTCCGTGCGCTCGCGTCCCTCGTAGAGGAAGCGCTCCGCCCTTGCAGCATCCTCTGGCGGCGGCAGATACAGAAGGGTGAGAAAATAGCTCGATTCGTAATGGGCTCCCTCCTCCTCGAACTCGGCCCTGCGCTCGGCATCGACCAGCGCGGAGGCTGTATCGGGGAAGTTCGAGATAGGATAGCGGCCGGCGGAATGACGCTGTGCCTCCACAAAGATCGCCCAGCCAGAACCCAGCCGGCGCAGCGCGTTGTTGATGCGGCCAGCAACGGCAACAAGTTCCGCCGGCACCGCAGAGTCGAGGTCTGGCCCCCGAAACCGTGCGGTGCGCTGGAATGAACCGTCCTTATTGAGGACGACGCCCTCGTCGACCAGCGCAGCCCATGGCAGGAAGTCTGCAAGACGGGTGGTCGAACGACGATATTCGGCAAGATTCATCATCGGGATGGCTCAAAGAGTGAGATGAGCGGGGATTCGCAGGTGCCGGCGAACCACATCGACAAAAAGCGGATCGCGCTTGGCGGCCCACACCGAGGCGGCATGGCCGACGGCCCACAACAAGAGGCCGGCGATCCAGAGGCGAAGTCCGAGGCCGAGCGCTGCGGCCAGGGTGCCGTTGAGGATCGCGACCGCGCGCGGCGCCCCTCCGAGCAGAATGGGTTCCGTCAGAGCCCGGTGAACCGGGACGGAAAAGCCGGCGACAGGCTCGTCCATCAGATCACCACGCCGCCGCCGAAAGAGAAGAACGACAGGAAGAAGCTGGAGGCGGCGAACGCGATCGAGAGGCCAAACACGATTTGGACCAGGCGTCGAAAGCCGCCTGACGTGTCGCCAAAGGCTAGCGAGAGCCCTGTTACGATGATGACGATCACGGCGATGATTTTCGCGACCGGTCCTTCCACCGACTGCAGGATCTGATTGAGCGGCTGCTCCCACGGCATGTTCGAACCTGCGGCATATGCCGCAGAGGACATCGCGAGGACAGAGAAAGAGAAAGCGGTGACGCCGATCGCCTGGCGTCGAAGCGATGAACAAATCATGGTTGGTCTCCTGCTGATGAAATTGCGTAATCGCCGTCGGGTTCGAGGCCGTTGACCTCCGCGAGTTCGGCGAGGCGCCTATCGGAGCCGCGGCCGGACAGCACGGCGATTAGATTGATGGTCTCGGCGATGAGTGCGCGCGGAACCGTGATGACAACTTCCTGGATCAGCTGCTCAAGCCGGCGTAGCGCGCCGAGCGCGCTGCCGGCATGAATGGTGCCGACGCCTCCGGGGTGGCCGGTGCCCCAGGCCTTCAGGAGATCGAGGGCTTCAGCTCCCCGGACTTCGCCGATCGGGATCCGGTCCGGCCGCAGCCGCAACGACGACCGGACGAGGTCGGAAAGCGAGGCCACGCCATCCTTGGTTCGCAGGGCTACGAGGTTCGGGGCCGTGCATTGCAGTTCACGGGTGTCTTCGATCAGCACGACACGGTCGGCCGTCTTGGCAACCTCGGCGAGGAGCGCGTTGGCCAGCGTGGTCTTGCCGGTCGAGGTACCACCAGCCACCAGGATGTTGCGGCGTTTGGCGACGGCAATGCGAAGAACTGCGGCCTGCTCCGAATCCATCATGCCGGCAGCCACATAGTCGTCGAGTGTGAATACCGCGACCGCCGGCTTGCGAATCGCAAAGGTGGGCGCGGCAACCACGGGAGGCAGTAGACCCTCGAACCGCTCTCCCGTCGCGGGCAACTCCGCCGACACGCGGGGACTTAGCGGGTGGACCTCCGCACCAACATGATGGGCGACGAGCCGAACGATCCGTTCGCCGTCAGCCGCGGCGAGATACTCACCCGTATCGCACAGTCCGCCGGACAGCCTGTCGATCCACAACCGACCATCCGGATTGAGCATCACCTCAACAACGGCGGGATCTTCAAGCCACGAGGCGATGGCCGGTCCAAGCGCGCTGCGCAGCATGCGCGCGCCACGCAAAATCGCTTCCGATTGAAAAGATTGAACCGCCACTGCCGCCCCCACCCACGCTGTCGACCGCAACGGCCGCTCGGTGTGGAGCTACTAGAAAATCAGGACACATAATTTAGCAACGAGATCCGATGCGGCGTAGGGCTTTGGCGTAGAAAGAGAAAGAGACGGCGGGATCATTCGGACCGCTGCTCGTTTGCGCCTGAGCTTCCATCACCGGGAGCGACGTCCTGTGAAATTTCCTGCGCCAGGCTCTGTCCCTTGGCGAGCCGCCGGCCCAAGGCCTCGACAAACCCCGCGTAGCGTCCGCGTCCTTTGGCCTGTGCCGCCGGTTGCGCCGTGTCCGGAAGAGGTGGCGTTGCGGTCAGCCAAAACCGAACGAACAGCGCCACGGCTTCATTCGAAATCGTGACATGACGCTCAAGGCGTTCGACTTGCCGCGTCAGTCGATCGAGCCGGCGTCCTAGTGCCGCCTCCATCCGTTCGGAATTGTCCGGCGAGAGGTAGGACGAAAGCGCCGTCTCGACGATAAGCGCCTGGGGAACGCGCTTGCGGTTGGCGTAGTCGGCGAGTTGACGTGCCAACTCCGGCGGCAGACGGAACGTATGCTTGGTACGCATCAGATCCTCTCAGAGATCAATGCCATCACCGGGATCCATGGCCGCCTGACGAGCCACGCTGGATACCTGCCGGCGCAAAATACTGTTACGCTGCACCTCATCGTCAGGCTCTTCGTCAGAGAACGCGAATTCAGGGACTGGCGGAGTTCGTTCGGGTGCGACTTCTTCATGCACGGCAAGTTCGGGTTCGCGTCGGATGCCGCCATTGGCAGGATCGTCCACGGGCTGGGTACAATCTCTTCGATCTCGCTCATTACCTGCCAGCACGCCGGCTGGCAGCGGCCGCTTGCTCCAATCGTCAGCCGGTCGATGACTGACTGCATCATGGTTCGGTTTCGGCGGCGGAAGCACGCGCTCCCGTAACTGCCGGTCCTCATAGTAGCGCGCTTTCTGCGCGCGGATTGGGGGGCATCCAGAGATCAGAACCAGTTCATCGTCCGGCGGTAGTTGCATGACCTCCCCTGGCGTAAGGAGTGGCCGTGCGGTCTCTTGACGGGAGACCATGAGATGACCGAGCCAAGGACTGAGCCTGTGGCCGGCATAGTTCTTCATCGCCCGCAGCTCGGTCGCCATCCCCAGCGCATCCGACACCCGCCGCGCGGTCCGCTCATCGTTGGTCGCAAAGGACACACGGACGTGGCAATTATCGAGGATGGAATTGTTCGGGCCGTACGCCCTCTCGATCTGATTGAGCGATTGCGCGATCAGGAAACTCTTCAGGCCGTATCCTGCCATGAAGGCCAGCGCGGATTCGAAGAAGTCGAGCCGGCCCAAGGCCGGGAATTCGTCAAGCATCAGGAGAAGCCGGTGCCGTCGTCGCTTTGCATGCAGGTCTTCGGTCAAGCGGCGGCCGATCTGATTGAGAATGAGCCGTACGAGCGGCTTGGTCCGGCTGATGTCGGAAGGAGGGACTACGAGATATAGCGTTGTCGGCCGCTCGTCCTCGACAAGATCGCGAATGCGCCAGTCGCATTGCCGTGTGACCTGTGCCACCACAGGATCGCGATAAAGCCCAAGGAACGACATTGCAGTCGAGAGCACGCCAGAGCGCTCGTTCTCGCTCTTGTTCAGAAGCTCTCGTGCTGCAGAGGCAATGACGGGATGCGGCCCGGTGTCGCCAAGATGCGCCGTCGTCATCATCGCACGCAGGGTGGTTTCGATGGAGCGCTTGGGATCGGACAGGAAGTTGGCGACACCCGCGAGCGTCTTGTCCGCCTCCGCATACAGGACGTGTAGGATTGCGCCGACGAGAAGAGAATGGCTGGTCTTTTCCCAATGATTGCGCCGTTCCAATGCCCCTTCCGGATCCACGAGGACATCCGCGATATTTTGGACGTCTCGGACCTCCCATTCGCCCCGGCGGACTTCCAGCAAGGGATTGTAAGCCGCGGAGGAGCGATTGGTCGGATCGAACAGCAACACCCTGCCATACCGGGAGCGGAAGCCCGAGGTGAGCGCCCAGTTCTCGCCCTTGATGTCGTGGACGATGCAACTGCCCGGCCAGGTCAGCAGCGTGGGGATGACGAGACCTACGCCCTTGCCGGAACGTGTCGGTGCGAAGCAAAGTACGTGCTCCGGACCATCGTGACGAAGATAGCTGCGCTCGAAGCGGCCGAGCACTGCGCCGTCCGGTCTCAGAAGGCCTGCCGAATCGATCTCGCGACGCACGGCCCATCGAGCGGAGCCATAGGTCGCCGTGGTCTTCGCTTCACGTGCGCGCCACACCGACATGCCGAAGGCCACGACGATCGACATGATCCCGCCCGAGGCCGCGATGCAGGCGCCTTCAACGAACACCTGTGGCGCATAGGCGTCGTACGCGTACCACCACCAGAAGAAGGCGGGCGGAACGTAGACAGGCCTTCCCCCTCCCAGTTCAAACCATGGGGTGCCAAGTTGCGGCTGATACCCGAGCTTCCAGGCGATCCATTGCGTGGCAGCCCACATCGTGACGAGCACAATGAAACAGACGAGAGTGATCTGACCCCAAAGGATCTTGGTCGTAGACATGATGGCGCGGGATCAAATGCCGCCGCCTGCGATTGGCAAGGCAGGGATTTCGCCGGAGCGAATAAATGGCGGGTACGGCGTACGAACCGGACAACCGGCCCGGCGCTAGAGTCCAAGTCCGCGGTTCCGATCAAAGCTCCAGTCGACTCTGCCACCAGGCGTCATGACGCCCGAAACCTGGCTTCCCACATGCCGCTCCAGGATGGGTCGCCAAGGCACAAGCTGAAATCCCAATCCATCATCGATCATCGCGAACCGGCCTGAACTCAAGGTGATACGCCGACGGAAGATTCCAGCGACGTGCTCGCCTTCCGCTGAGGGTTGGTAGGCGAGCCCGCTGTCACCGCTGATCTTGCCGACCGCGCTATCCAGTTCCCGCCGCCGCAAGGTTTCGAGTAAATCGCCCGCAAAGACGACGCGCTGAGCTTGCCGCCGCGCGAGCCCCTCTCCTGCCAGATGGTCAATGCGGCGTTCCATTGCGTCACGCACATCAGCACCAAAGTTACCGCCGGCTGACAAAGGTTCGCGCGCAAGCAGTTGGCGGTCGATCCAGGTCGGACCGGGTGCCGTAACTTGCTCCTGCACCGTCAGATCCGAGTGGACCGCCAATGAAAGTCTTTTCCTGCCGTTCGCGTCATCGTAGGTGCGTACCTCGACGATGGCTCCCGTCTTGGCATCACCGGTGAATTCCAGATCGGGAAAACGCAAATGATGAGTTCGGCCATCAACGGCCTCGACGATAGCGTAAGCTGAACCCTTGAGCTCGTCGTGCAGGCCACGTTCGATCAACCGGCCCATCACCGGGTTGGAGAGTTCATCGCCATGAAGGGCAAAGCCGGAAATATCCGGTTCCCGCCCCGCCCCGGTCATGGCGCGATGCATCGTCTTGATGATGTCGCCACGGGTCGAAAGCTCTCGCAATGTCTGCTCGAAGCCAGGCCTTAGGCTCCAGCGGCCGCGCGCGGACTGTTCGGCGAGGCCGAGCCGTTCCAGTTTTGCCGCACGGCCAACCATGAGCCGGCGAAGTTCGGGATCCTCGCCGACGTCCCCTGGGCGAAGATCGGCGATGCCGGCGCCTTCATCGGCGGCAACGCGCAGGGCCCGGTCCAGCCCAGTCCATCGTTCAGCATCCACCTCTCTTTCGAGCGCCGAGCGGATCTCGCGCTCGGTCCGCGGTCCGAGCTCCAACGTGACACGCTCTTCGGCCCGCCACCGAAATCCGCGGCTGATGTAGTCGCGATTGATAACGAGATCTCGTCCATCGTCAACGCGTCCCCGGACGAGGACATGCACATGGGGATTGTCCGTGTTCCAGTGATCCACCGCGACCCAGTCGAGCGTGGTGCCAAGATCGCGTTCGGCGTCCGCTATCAATTCTCGCGTAAACGCCCGCAGGTCCGCCATATCCCGCGCGTCCTCCGGCGAAACGATGAACCTGAAGTGATGGCGGTCTTCGCCGCATCGTTCAGCAAATCCCCGTTCATCCACCTGATCCGAGCGTGCGTCGAACATCCTGGCGTCGGCGCCGTCACGGGTGACCCCATCGCGTTTGAGATAGGTCAGATGTTTGGCTAGCGGCGCCTTTCGGAACTGGCTTCCACGATGACGCACGACGCGCGCCTTGATTGCCACGCGACGACCCGGCGAGCGCAATCTCGGGCCTAGTGCTGCCGCTTGGCCACGTCCAAACCGAGATGAACTGCTCCGCGACGACCGGCCGGACCCTTGACCTGTGTGGCCAGCCTTGCGGGCAGCATGCATCACCTGACCGACAAAGCTCTTCTGCCTGACCGCACGACGCCCGCTGTCTCGAATGCGGCCAGGTCGAATCCGCAGGTCGCTATCGTGTGGGCTCATGGCACCTCCTCGCCCTTTTGCGGGCGGCTGGCGTCTGCATCATTGACGCCGTTGCCCTTTTCGGAAAATGGGCCAGCCTGCTGAGGACCCAACGTGACGAAAATCGTCATCCAACCAACCACATGCGCTCGACAGCCGTCGGCGCTTTTATCTTGCCATCCGCGGTCGACTTCTCCCTGCGCCCACCCGATCACTTTCGGACCCGCCAAAACTTCCGACGCCCTGCAACGAATTGCGATTTCCATCATCGGGATCGCATCTCATTTGATCGACGCACGAACAGGCCTTCGGCATGAGGCGTCAGCCGAGAGGGACTCGCTCCGGACAGCACATCCGACGACGACTTCAAGGGCAAAGTGGACGCTGATCGGCCGGCAACCGGCACGCTCTCGATGTGCCCGACAAAGAGCGGAGCGTGGCGCCAGAGAACGACGGGGTTGGCGACAGAAACCCTACCGTCCCGGAGTTCGGGTTTAAGAATCGGCGCGAGCGCAGCAACGTACGCCTGCGTCTCTGCTGGAAGCGGTCGACCTGTGGCCAGGTGCTGTTCATAACGCTCTGGACCCGCATTGTAGGCGGCCAGGAATCCAGGCGATCCGAAGCGGTCGTGCATTTCGCGAAGGTACGCAGCACCTGCCATGATGTTGTCGCGCGGATCAAAGGGATCGATGCCCAACCCGTATCGGACGCTCAGTTCAACCCAGGTCCGTGGCATGATTTGCATCGGCCCAAGAGCGCCCATCGGCGATATGGCTCGCTCGTCGCCTCCGCTCTCAAGCTGCATGACTGCGCGAATCCAATGCTCCGGGATCGCAAAGCGACGGGATGCTTCGGTGATAAAAGTTGCAAGGGATTCGACACGAAACGCGCGGGACGAACGTGACCCAGGGGCCGTCGATTCAGCATCGGCCATTGCGTCGGATAGCGACACGATTGTCAGAAGGACCCCGGAAAGACAGGCTGCCAACCGAAGAAGCCGGGAGCCCGCCATCGTGCTCACGGCCGTCCAGGGTAAAGTGCACTTGCGCCGGCCTCGCGGCCGCCCTGGACCGCCGTTGCGCGCGACGGCCGTCGCGAAGGTGGTCGGGACGGAGGAATGGTGCTGCGTTCGATCGAACAGAGGAATGACAACTTTTTCGGCAAGGGTGCTCACGATCACTCCTCTCTGGTCCACACAGGCAATGCCTTGCCGATGACGGACGAGTGAGGGACAAGCCCAAAGTAACGGCCGTCCAGAGAGTCTTCCGATTGCCAGTTCATGAGAAAGAGCTCGCCCGCGCCAACGACGCGACATCCTTGCCAGACAGGCAAGGGACGGCCGCGGCTATCGCGCGACAGCGCTTCTCCCATGTCGATCCCATCGACCGAGATCGTCAGCCCTTTCCTGCAGACCGTTTGTCCAGGGAGCGCCAGCACGCGTTTGAGCATGGGAACGCCGATCGGCAGATAGCCGTTCAGATCGAGAAAGGTCGCAAGCGGCTCGGGCGGTCGGACAGCCACGAGTTCGGTGACAGCAAGCCTGCCAACGGGCTGCAGCTGGTAGAGACCGACCGGAACGCTCTTCGAGGCGTTCCAAAGGTAGGCTGGCGTTGCCTCTCCCATCGTCGACATGACAAGGGCAACAGCGCCGAACGTAGTCAGAATTGTCGCCAGCCGATTCCTCATGGCGCGATCCTCCGCCGGCGCAGCCAGGCCTGGTGGCGCCCGCGGGTGTACGGCCGCGGCGTCTCGTTCACCGACAAGCGGTTGTGGACGTGATGCCAGTATTCCGGTGCGACGTCGGCCGGATGGATGTCGAGCGCTTCTACCGCATCGATCAGTTGCAGCACGCGCTCGACCTTCGGCCAGCCTGTTAGCCGCAACAAGATGTCGCCGCCGGGCTTGACCCAAGGCACCGTCGAATAGCGCTGTCCGGGCGTCGCGGCGCGCAAAATGTCGACACGGGAGATGACCGTGCCAAAATCGTTGGACGTCCAGCGCACAAACGCAAAAATGGAGCCGGGAGCGAATGACAGGATGCGCCGGTGGCGATCGATGGTCTGTTCCGCCACCGTGCGGCCGAACCGAACCCGATTCTCGATACGCTTCTCGAGCCACAAAAGCTCGACGGTCGTGTGGTCGGTCACGACGTTCTCCGTTGTTTTTTGAGAGGATTTGGGAAGGACAGAATCCGATGCGCATTTGCAGGATCGAGGTTGACTTTGACGGCCAAGATCTTGCGGATAGCGCATGCGTTACGACCGCTTGTCGGCGACTCGCGTTGGCCAAGCGATTGTCGATCGGACGCGCGAGACCCTGCTACAAGAGCGTTATCCACAGCCCGCAAGGGGTTGCGATCCGTTGGAAAAAATCCGAAGGATTCCAGCTTAGGAAAGTTACGGGGCGACCTAGGTATTGAACGCCAAGGAGTTAGCTTCGATTCCGGTCCCCGATAGCACGAGGATCGGGTCCCCGACGGCACGACGGTCCCGGTCCCTGATAGCACGAGAGGAATCACAGGCTGCCCCCTGATGGAGGAACGAGCCCGCGTTTGCGCAACCGCCCCGCAAAGGCATCGATGGGAACAGGCCCGAAGTTCAGCGGCTCTGCACCGCGCGGGTCATGCGTGATGACCAATCGGTAGCCGGGCAGCGTCTGGCGGTGGACGATCTCGCGCAAATCGTAGGCAAAATCCTTGAGCGGTGAGGGGCTGCCGGATTTGGCGTGGGGATGCACAAAATCAAAACTCCGGCCGCCCTCCTGGCGACCGCCGTGCTTGCACACGAGGCGGCAAAGCCAACGCTCCAATCCCCCGGTGAGATCAAAATACGTGCGATCGATGGTCAGTACGAGCGCTTCGTTCAGGACGCCGGTATAGAGCCAATCCGGCAGGATCAACTCGAGTCCGCGGGCGTGGCCGTGCACATCGGCTGTCTCTTTCCATTCATTGATCCAGGAGAAACGATGCCGCCGCCGCTCCGTCGGCTGACGGATCGAGGTCATCACGGTGGTCGATTGCAGCCGGTCGAGCGCCGCCTTGAGGCGATCGTAATCCCGCACGCTGGTGCCTCGACCGACGAAGGTCAGGATTTCGTACGGGGTTGCTGCCATTAGACGGGATGTCTTCAGACCGGCGTCGCGGGCCTCCATGATTTGCGAGGCGGCCCAGATCAGAACATCCGCGTCCCAAATCGTCGCCATGCCATGTTCCGGCACGGCTTCGACACGAATGGTGATGGTCCCGGCGCGGAAATCGATGGGTGTGATGCGCTTGGACTTTGCCAGCGAAAAGAACGGATAAGCCATCAGGTCCTGTGCATCGCGTGGCGCCAGGTCGCCCGGCTGCGCGCGAAACAGGTCGAGTTGGTCACGCTCTGATCGAGGCCTTCGCCGTGCAGACATATCGCACTCCGCTTGCATCAACGCCGCGCCTTGCCGGCATAGGGAATGGGGCCGGCGTGACGTTTGGCCGGCAGCACCGTGCCGTTGCCGGGATCGGAGGTTGATGTCTTGGTCCCGCGGTCGGCCCAGGCTTTGAGATCGTCGAGCGCGTAGACGACGCGGCCGCCAATCTTTCGATAGGCGGGGCCCGTACCGTAGGTTCGGTGCTTTTCCAGCGTGCGGCCCGAGAGACTGAGGAACCGGGCAGCTTCGGGCGTGCGCAGGTAACGCGGCGGCAAGCCGGCGTTCGGATCGGGCATTGGAGAGGCTCCGTGATCGTCTGGAGCGCCGGTGAGGTCGGCGGCGCGTCGACGGTCACGATCGCGGAGAAGCCCCGCGAAGGGGGATGCCGAAGAAGTGGGGGTGGGTTTTCGATACCCTGCCGATCTTCTATTCTTTGCGAGGTGGCGGTCGCAGCAACGCGCGATAGCCGCCGCGCATCAGGGCGAAGCCGGTTTGAACGAGACGAATGGTTCGATTACGCAGGTCGTGGGTTTTCCAGGCGCGTTCCGGAATCTGCCTGGCGCCAAACAGGACTTCCGCGATTTCGCGGTACGTACTGCCGTCCATCCGCGCATCGAGGGCGCGAAGGGCGAGCGCCAGACGACGGCGGCGCTGCGCGGAAAACACGTGCAACGGTGGTCCGGGCGGACGGTCGTTCAGGGTTCGCCACAGCCGACGCGCTGCATGCGCACGGAATTCGAAGTCGCGGTCGAGCTGAAGCTCGACCGCATAGGTTTCGGCGATGACCGGTGCTTCCTTCAGCCACACGCGGTGTTCGACGCCGCGCAGATTCAACACGGCGTACCAGCCGTCGGGCGCTTGCCGCAGCTCTCCCGCAGTCAATTCGCCCAGCTTAAGACTGACGTGAGTGTCTGCGCTGAACGGCAGCGCTGGACGAATTGGGATCACCGTCGGCAAGACCTCCGGCGCCCAAAACACCATCTGTTCAGAGAAAGATTGGTCGGGGTTAGCTGCGAAAACACAGCCCCCATCGTTGGCGGAACTCGTCACTCATGGTGGAGGTTGGGGGGACGCCGCGACGGTCCCGCTGATAATTCTGATTGCGACGCAAGCATTCCCAAGCAAATCCGGTGATCTCTGCGCCTTGAGCGCGATCGTAGCCGCTCGCTGACCTCCAATCAAACTTAGACATTCGTGTCCCCACTTTGCACTGCAAGAAATTGCGGCACGATAATTCTGATCAGCAGAGGTTGTGGAAGTCCCTGATCATGCATCACGTGATGCATCCGGACGATCTTCAATGCTGGGAGCAGCTTTTTCCAACGGGCTGCGAATACGCAGGCGATTATTCTGAATTGGACGCACCACCCCGCAGCAAATGGCGATATCCCTGCTCTGTCATCCATTTCGCGCGGGTCAGATGGCTATCGAATGCAGTTCTTGCACGAGCGGGTTCAAGTTCCGGATCAATATGGAGCACGAGCCGTGCCACCTCGCGCCAATCCGCGCCCTCCGCGTCGGCATCAAGCAGCCGCAGATAGGTGATGATGTGCTCCTCGTCGTACACCATCAGCGCGGCGCCCGTCGGCGCCGTATCGTCGACATCTGGATCAAGGGGTGGTTTCTGCATGATGTCCGTTCTTTCGAAGCTCCGTTCGAACGGCGGCGCGTGACCTTAATTGGCGGTTCCCGTTCATAGGATTGGCTGTTCATGGATACCACAGCTTGAGACGAATAGGAACGATCGTTCCTAGAACGATCATTCCTATTCGGGTTCCCATGTCGCCATGGATCTTAAGGAGATCATGGCAGTGAACCTGCGTCGGAAACGCCACGATCTGCAAATGACGCAAGAGGAGCTGGCCGAGCGCGCGGGCTTAAGCGCCCGCTACGTCGGCGCGATCGAGCGCGGCGATGTATCGGCAAGCGTCACCGTGCTCGGACAGATTGCAGAAGCGCTGGGGACCGAACCGGGAGACTTGCTCAAGCGGTCTGGGCGGGCGACCAGATCGTAGGCGAAAATCCCGGCGCGCGGGTTCTCGCCTCGAGGCCGCAGATTTACTCCGGCGCTCATCTTCGTCGAGTCGCCGTTGCAAGCCTAATGAGACATAGGCCTTCCGGAACTTTGATCTTTTTGTTGCAGCGATCCCCCGCTCGGCATGTCCCGCTTGGGGCAGTGGTCGGTCACATCTATCGGATGGTAAACAGTCGATAATCTCCCGCCGACAACGCCGGCATCATCCTCTGAGCCGCCATTTTTGGCTTCGGATGTCCGGATTCAGGCTGCTGCGGTTAGGCTACAGGGAAGTAGCCGCGCAACCGATGCCGATTGGGTGGCTCGCCCCATAGATTGCGCATTCCATCAAGCGCTTCGTCTTCCCTTCCAGTTCAAGCCTCGCGTCCTGATGCGATTTGGTCCGGGCAACGCCGTAATCCCCTGCACGAAGTCAAAGATGCTTTCCGGCTTGCGATTTTCCTCGCCCAAGACGGTTTCGATGATTTTCGAGGTCTCGGATTTGGTAATTTCGACTCGCGTCTGGCGTAACTCGCCGTTGAGGTGCTCTTCTAATCGATCAGGTTGGTTAGGGCTTCCGGTGCTTCCAGGAAGGCATACGGATTTAAAAATTGGCGACGCCAGAGGAAATTCCGATCTACCTTGCTGAGCTTTGCCTCATCGCATACCGCGGGCCAGCGCTGCTTGATCGTTTTGACCTGTTTGGTGGCGAGCAGGATTGCCTCGGCGTTGTTCATCAGAAACAGCGGCGCCGCTTTCAGGCACAGAGCAATTTGGCTTGCGCGCTCCTGGCCCATGATCAGCATGGCTTGGGTAGCTTCTCCACCTGTCCGATTTTGCGGACAGATGTCATATGCAGGGGTCAAGGACAGTTCCTTGCCGTTCCAGAAAGCGGCGTGATTGCGTGCATGGTCATCGGTATTTCCACAGAGAATGTTGAACAGCATTCGTGCAAAGAGTTCTTTGAGCGTCTCCCTTGGCGCCTGAAACCGGTGACGAATGATGGTCGCAAGTTGCTCGTAGCCGGCATAGCGGGCCATGAGTTCGTCGAGCTCGAGCAGCGTGAGGGCGGAAATCATGGCTTTCCGGCTCCAGCCTCCTTCCACTTTGACGCGATCAAAGCGTTCGATAAGGAGGACGTCCTTTCCCGCTGCGCGCTCAAGGCTCACCGGGGCAACGGTCAGGCCGACATCGGCGGCCAGACGCATGGCGATGTATTCGGCCTTGACGACGCCGTAGAGGTCGTTCTGCGATGAGAACTTCGCAACAAATTTCTTGTTGCCCGACGTGATCACCGCCTTGGGGCGTGCACCTCCGATCGAGCTTCCATGGAGAAGGGCCCGGTCGAGTTCGGCCGGGACCGGAACTCCCTTTTCAACCAGCGCTGCGGCGTTCAGGAGCTCGTGGAGGGAGACCTCAGCTCCTTCTCGCGCCAGGTAGTTCGCGGAGGATGTCTGAAAATCCAGTGCGCCGATGCGGTCTGAACCGGATTCCAGCAGATAGATGAACTCATCGACGCTACCCGGATCGATATTCCTGCTTTGCGCTCCGAATTTTCGATTGATGATAATGCGGCGGCCCCATGCGTCGGGAGCCGCATCGCGAATACAGTTCGGCATGCTTAACCCCGCCGTGAGCGGCAAGATTCCGCTCCGCAGCGGCAATTCCGGTTCGTAGAGCGGAATGGCGTCCTTGCGCGCGAGGTAACTTCGCCCGTAGTTGAATACGAGTTGCTTGCCACTTGCCGATAGAAGCCCGGCGACGACGGGTTCTGTTTGATCTGGGAGCCAGACCCAGACAAAAGCCTGGGTGAATTTGGCATCAGAAGTCATCGTCGGCCTCGATATGTGGATTGCGAACCGATTTCGGCAGCAGCGCCATTATTTCGCGATTGGTCTCGACGGCCTTGGATAGTGCTGTCTGATCGGTATCGAATAGTCGCACGCCGACAATTGTCGAGACCTCGAACACCGCGCCGATCGTGCATCCGGGATCGCCCGTCTCGATGCGCCGCAGGAGACCACGCGAGATCCCTGCCCGGTCGGTCACATCGACGGCCCTGAGCTTGCGTTCGATGCGCGCTTTGCGAATGAGCTGGCCAAGAAGGGCCACCGCGTCAGCAGCATAGGGGGAGAGAGGGCGCTGGGTTTTCGACATATATGATGGTCCATAAATAGCACATATTAGTTTCTGTGGTGCTCTTATAGCTCTTTCCATTTTGGTGGTCAAACGAACTGTATCATAAATACGCCATTTACTTACATATGGACTATTTATGGATCATACCAGTTCTGCGAAGCGTGCCTGAACCGTACCCGGGACCGAACGGAACGTGCGGCTTATGATGATAACCGGACCTCGGATTTAGCCTCCAATTTTCGTCCCCTACCGGTGACCGGTGAGATCGTGCCGAAGCGAAGCGCCGGCAGGAGGAAGAAGCAGCCGCAGGAGCGTCAGCATAGCGCCGACGCTGAAAGCGGCGGGACGCGGGACCGACTGCAGTCGCGAGACCGGTTAAGAAGGCACCCGCAGAGGGGCAGTGATAGCGACGCCGGAATGAAATGACGGCGGGACCCGAAGGCGAGTGCCTCCGGCGAGCGACCCATGATCGCGCGAGGGATCAAAGCCGGATGGCCGAGACGCCTTGCGGCTCGGTGCACGAGAGCCCGGTCCGCGGCCAGCGGACGCGCCCAACGCTGAAGACCGGTACACCATCACTTGAATGCATCATTGAGGATTTGAGCGAGGCAAATGTCGGCAAGGGACAATTGCGCATCGATTACAGGCGTAAACGCATTCGCATAATCCTCACCAAGAACGTCGTTTGGGGGACCAACGCGTTGAAGCCTATCGCACGCGATGCGCGCGCCCAAGCCACGGCGTCCACATCAAGGTTTGTGACTGCCGTGAGCGGGCTTTTAAAGCAAAAAAGCCCCGCCCGAGGAACTCGGGCGGGGCGAATTGGGCCTTAGTCGCCATTCGGCTTGCGGCTGCGGGACCAGATGAGGGTGTAGGTTTCGGCGTCTTCGTCGTCGAAGAGGTTGGCGTAGATCGGCGCGTTGAAGCTCGGATCGTCCAGCTTGACCGAGAGATAATCGCGGCCTTCGGTGGAGCGCTTCGGCCAGGCGGCCCCGATCTCGGCACGACCGACATAGACCCGGTGGCTCGGCGCGTTGTCGTTGGTCCGGTCAGTTTCGGGAACGATGCGGACGCCCCTGGTCTGGAGGCTCAGGGTGACGATTTCGCCCTGGAATTCCTGGCCGGATTTCTTGAATGAGCCGATGTTAGCCATGTTACTTCTCCTTGCTGTTTTCGAGCTCCGCGACCACCGCGGCCTCGATGGCGATCTGAAAGCTGAAGGCGATCGACGCCGCACCCGTTTGGGCCGCAGCGTAGCGGAGGATGGCGGCGGTGAGACTTTCTTGCCTCGCGAGGAATGGGCGAAGCCCAGGGGAAGAAAGTCTCGCCGCCGCCATTGCGGTTCAGGCGATCGAGGCGCAGCCGGCCTTCGGCCAGATCAAGCCAATGAGAGGCCAGGTGATCGCGTGCGCTGAACAGCTTTAGGAGACGTGCCAGCGGGCAATCGGCTAACACAAGAAGCCCCGCCTTCCCGGCGAAGGAAAAGGAAACCTGGCGTGCAGAAAGGCCGCCCCGTTGTTACCGAGCAGACGGAAGTCGGCGCATGTGCCGGTAACCACAGGGTTGCAGTCCGCCGAAGAGATCACCCGGCTCAATCGAAACGCTAAGAGAGGACCCCGTTGCCGCGATCAGCAACGACGACGAGATCTCAGCGTTATGCCAACCGAAAGAGACGACAAACGCGCGCAGTCACCCGCCCGTGGTCGTCGGCCCATTCGGTGGCTGAATGGGGCTGGATGCAGCGCCCGATCTGAGAGCGATGTCGGTCTGCATCGACACATTCGCCCAGGCGGTGCCCCCGACAGCGATTGCGCCAAGCACGGCGAACGACTCCCGCCACCATTCCGAGGGAATCCCGAGGTGTGCGAAGGCAAGCGTCACATCATAGCCGGCGCGTGCCGCCGGAACCGCGAATAATAGCCCAATGGCAAGGCGGACGATCGGAGAGCGCGCGACGGAGAAGGCGTGCTGCCCGACCACGAGCGTGAAACCGGCCGTAACGAAGCCAACGACGATGGCACCGAACGGACCTGCTCCGGCTTGAAATGAATAGATCCCCACGGTCATGCCGATGAAGAACGGCAATGCATGGGTTGCGAGCGCGAACGGCGCCCAGCAGAAAATACCGAGCCCGACGATATTGAGGAGAACGCCGACGATGAGCATGGTGATGGTTCCGTGACAAGGAATGCAAGGGTCGCGCCTTCCACCACCACCACGGCGCGGTCCTGGGAATAGCCGATCCCGTGCGCGTTTGGAATCCCTTGCGGTCGGCCGGCGAGCCAAGTTTCAGTTCGACACAGGCGGAGTGAGCACGTGCGGCCCAGTTCGCTGTTACGGTGCAGAGCGGACATTGCCGCTCTGCAGGTTCAATGGATAGCAGCTCAAGCTGGAGACACGGTGGCGCTTACGCGCCACCGTTGCCGAATTTCCAGGCGGGGATGCCGAGCTTCCGTGCCTTGTCAGCCAGGTTCTCCTGAATGCCGGTGCCGGGGAAGACGATGACACCGATCGGCAGTACGTCGAGCATCTGATCGTTGCGCTTGAAAGGTGCTGCCTTGGCGTGTTTGGTCCAATCGGGCTTGAAGGCGATTTGCGGAACTTTGCGGTGGTCGGCCCAGCGGGCGGCAATACGCTCGGCGCCCTTCGGCGAACCGCCGTGGAGCAGGACCATGTCCGGATGCTTGGCGTGGACCTGATCGAGCTTGTCCCAAATCAGGCGGTGATCGTTGAACTCGAGGCCGCCGGTGAAGGCGATCTTCGGCCCGGCGGGCAATAGTACCTCGGTCTCGGCCCGGCGTTTGGCGGCGAGGAAGTCACGGCTGTCGATGACGGCCGAAGTCACGGCGCGGTGGTTCACCATCGAGCCGCTGCGCGGATTCCAGTGCGATCCGGTGTGACGGGCGAAGTGGTCGGCCGCCTGATCGCGGAAGTACTCCATGCTGTTGCGCCGCTCGATCAACGTCATGCCCTCGGCTGTGAGACGCTCCAGTTCGACCGAGCGGATTTCGGAGCCATCCTGGTCGCGTTGGCTGCGCTTCTGCGCCTGTTCGTTGTCGTCGAGCTCGCGTTCGATGCGCTCGTTGGCGCGGTGGAAGAGATTGACGGCCGACCACAAGAGATCCGCGAGGTCGGGTTCGAGCCGGGTTTCGCTCAAGCTCGCGATGAGGGCGTCGAAGATGTCGGCGACGGCGGCCGCGACGATACGGGCTTCGGGCAGCGGTCTCGGGTCGGGTTCGTCCTGGAACGGGCGATAGCCGTGAAGCTGGAGTTCGGTGAGGACGTGATCGGTCGGGGATGAGGCGTGCGGCAGCTCGTGGTCTGTCTCGTCGTGCGCGATCTTCATGGGGGACTCCTTTGGTCGGATCGGCCGCGCCCATCGCGGCCTTCATGGCGACGAAAGGCGGCGGGCGGAGCGGACCTGCATCGCCGAGCGCAGCGACAGCGGCCGAAGCAAAGCGGAGGATGGCGGGAGCCGGCTATTTTGGCTCGCGATGTAAAGCGCCGCTTTGGCGGCGCGACGGAAAATAGCCGGCTCCCGCCATTGCCTGGCCGGACCGCTTGCCGCAGGGTCGCCCTCTCAAGAAGGCCGTGAGCGCGACCCCCTCCGACAACAGGAGAGGCTCCATGATCGGCGACGTACCATCAGAGCGGCGTAGCAGCCTTGTCCCCTGTTCCGGTCCAAACGCTCGTATTCAAGAACCGGACCACGTCTTCAGGGGCGAGTTGGATTTGCAACGCTGCACGCAGCGCGTTGATGTCGAAATTCCGCAGATCCTCATTGAAATCTCCATATTGCGGCGACAGCACCATCGCCTCGATCCCGGCCGACTGCGCCCGGTCGAACAGTCCTGCCACCGCGCCATCGCCCGCCCGATCGTCGTCGCGGACGATATAGAGTCGGCGCAGCGTTGCTGGAAACAGGATCGCTGCGAGATGCGCGGCCGAGAGCGCTGCGACCATCGCCATGCGGGGCATAACGCAGCGGAGCGACAACATGGTCTCGATGCCCTCGCCCGCCGCCATCACGTCACTAGCCGGACCGAAACGAACCGCATGCCCGAGAAGGTGGCCCATCGCCCGGCGTGGGGTATCGACTGGCGCCTTGTCGCACCCAGACGGATCGAGCCATGTGCGGTGCGCGCCGGTGATGTGGCCCGTCAGGTCGGTAACAGCCGCGATCATAGCGGGCCGCATTTCGGTTGTGGCGTCTGTCTCGGGACGGTAGTAGCAACGCGGATGGAATCGCAGGCTGTCGATGCCATGCAAGTCGGTTATGCCGCGTTGACGTAGATAGGTTTGCACTACCGTGCCGGTAATCGGGTTCGACATGGCGAAGAGCCGCCGCGCCGATTCCGGCGAGCTGGTCGGTACGGTTGACAGATGCGGTCGATAGTCCGATTCGGATCGTGGCAGGCTCAGGAAGCGGCGTGCCTCGTCGGCGACATCGCGGAAGTCGAGGAGACCGCAGCTTTCGCGGATGATGTCGAGGAGATCGCCGTGCTCGCCCGTCGCAGCGTCAGTCCATTTGCCGGCTGGTCGTTTCGGCGATTCCCTCAACCGGACGAACATGGAGCGGCCCGGCGTGTTTCTGATATCGCCGACCAACCAGTAGCTCCCCTGGCGCCTTCCGTTGGAAAGATAGTGGCGGCACACCGCCTCGGCATCGCGCGCGAGACGGTGCACCAGTTCGGAAGCGTCGCGCGGCATCACGCGACTTCCTCCTCGCCAATGCACGCGATGCGAAAGCGCTGCACTACCTTGGCCGAGACGCCAACGCCGGCCGCGTCGGTGGGCACGAACATGCGCAGCTTCCAGGAGATGATCCCGTGGAAGAGGCCGTAAGCCTTGAGGCGGTTGCACATGGCGTCGGTGAAGCCGGACAGCTCGATGCGGTACGCGCCCATGACGCGAACCCGACGGAGCTGGAGGCCTTCGTCAAGTGTGAGGACAGTGCGGCCCTCCATCAGCACGGCGCGAACGTTGAGACCCTGCAGCAAGCTGCGCCGCGCGATGTTCTCGGCCAGTTGCTCGATCAAGACACCTGCGTTTACACAGTGGACGGTCGACTGGCTCAGCACCGGCTTGTTGAAAGGAATGTCGCGAGAGGGCGACAACGTGATCCTTTGGATAGGCTTCGTCATCTCAGATCTCCATGACGGGCGGCCGAAAACCTCTCTCGACCTCCACCCCGTCACAGAAACCGGCCCGTCCTCTCACTCTCTCAGCAGACAGCGGAGACGCATCACGCCGCCTCGTGATCGGCGGCCAACGTCGTCGAGCCTGCCGCGAGATCGGGCAGGAAACCGAGGAGATAATCCGCGACCTTGCTGGCTTGCGAAGCCGCCCGCACAATCGCGCGATTGTCCTCGCGCAGCACCTCGAGCCATGAGCCGATGTAGTCGGCGTGCCGCACGGTGGGCACAATGCCGAGCGACGCACAGCAAAACGAAGAGGAAATCTCTGCGACCATCTCCTCGAAGGCGTATCTTTTGGTACCGTAACCGCCCGAAAGGTCGCGGTTGAGCCGGGAGGAATGCCCGCTGGCATGCGCCAACTCATGCAGAGCAGTCCGGTACCAATTGATCGGCTCAAAAAAGGCTGCCGGAGGCGGCACCTGAACGTAGTCTTTGGCAGGACAGTAGAAGGCCCGATTGCCCCCGATACGAAAGTCGATGCCGGTCGCACGGATCAGCGCTTCGACCTGCGGCTCGACCATATGAGGCGATGGTGCGATGCTAGAAACATCGGCGGACAGGCCGTCACACTGATCGGTATTGAAGACCGTAAAGCGCTTCAGGAATGGAATCGCTTGGGCTTCATCACCCGCCGTACTCGCTCGCTTCATGTCCTCGGCGGGCACGAAGCGGTCAGCATAGACAACGGTCGTACCGCGCTCGCCTTTGCGAACGCAGCCACCGAGCGACAATGCCTGGCGGAAGGTGAGCCAGCTCTGGCCTGAAAAACCCCGCTCGACGGCGGCGCCCAGCAGGATCAGGATGTTGATGCCACCATACCGCCGACGGGTCGCGGCGTTCTGAGGCAGCGCAAGCGGCGCCCTAGCCGCAGCCGTTTTCCAGGGCTGGACCCACGGCACGCACCCAGCCTCCAGTTCGGCGATAATTTTGCGAGTGATGTCTTCATAGAAGTTGGTCCGGTCGGTGCCGATTCTGGCCTTGCGAACATGTCTGGGCATCGCGGTTCTCCGCGACGGGCGCCGCGAGCCTCTCTCGCGACCATGAACCCGTCACGGCACACCCGGCCGTCCCTCTAACTCTTCGGTCGCGCTGCGAGAACCTAAGGGGCTGGTCGGTCGATCCGCATCAAAGGCCAACAAGGATCCATGGTGCGAGGCTCCATTTGGAAGTAGAGACGATGGGAAAAGCAGTTTGCGTAGTGCAAGCGCAGCTACTCGCCGGCGGCGAGACCAAAGAAGGCAGCCGCAGGAGCGTCAGCATAGCGCCGCCGTCAGGCGGGACGCGGGACCGACTGCAGTCCTGAGACCGGTTAAGAAGGCACCCGCAGGAGGGTCAGCATAGCGCCGGCGCGGAACGCGGCGGGACCCGGGACCGAGTGCCTCCGGCGAGGGACACCTTGTTGTGCGCGAGGGATCGAAGCCGCATGGCCGAGACGCTGACGGCTCGGTTCACAAGAGCCCGGTGAGGCCCTTTCCGCACGCGCATCAAAACCAAAACCTACACCGGTGGAAGCTGGACCTCTTCCCGAGACTTTGTCTCGGCGTCATATATTCTAATCCGAAGCATGGGAAAACGCTTCTTCAACTCTTCTGCACCGGTCTTGGCCCCGTCCCTGGTCGCAAACTCGGCTTTGAATCGGCCGTCAACTTCGAGCGCGTAACCTGAAGCGGGCAATTCATGGGCAGTTGCAACCATCTTGTTCCTTCGCGCATGGAGCTGATCGACGGCAAATGTTTAGCGTGAGTCGTTCAGATCGCGCCAGCGGGACTATGCTTCCATTGGCCACATTGCAAGCTATCGAGTGTTTTTGCCTCCGGCGCGACATATAGAATGAATTCGCTTCATTCTGTTTGAATAAGAGCGAAAAGGGGCCCGCACCGAAATGCTAAATAGGCTCCCTCGGACTGGCGCCAGTCGTTGTCATAGACAAAGGTGAGCCGGCCGCGAGCGTCGTTGCGCACGCAGCCGACTTCCCTGCCATCCAGCAGCGCAACGAGCTCGCTCGTCATGCCTTTTTCTTCCTGGCCTTGGCCACGATGGCGTTGATATCGACGGCAGGCCTGGTGGATCCCCGGGCGGATGTTTGTTCGGTGCCCGCATCTAGGCGGATGTCCAGGGCGTCAAAGGCGCGAAGGATCAGCCCAAGCTCAGCGCGCGTCGGCGTTCGTTGACAATTTTAAAATGTCAGCGTTCGGCGACAACCAAAAATGTCATCGATCGCTGACATGAGGAGCCATCGGGCGACCCGCGCTTTCTCCATATAAGTCAATATCTTCAACTAGGATTCGGCGGCGTTTGGATTTCTCTTAACCCCTCATTGATAAATTGAGCCGAGGCCATTTCGATTTCCGAAGGGAGAAACCGGTGCTTATCGGCGTGTACGAGGAAACTTGGCCGTGGCCGGTCCAGCGGGACTCCCTGCCGACGACCCGACGACCCGACGTCCCGTCGGCGCCAGCGCGCTGGCGAAAGCGCTGGCCGGGAAATCCGACCATTCCGATTTCGTCGGCGAACACGACTACTGGTGGGGACACGGCAAGGACACACCACAGCTCTATCGGTATGTGATCAGGCCCGTGTAAATCACCCGCGCCTGCTTGGCCTGAGCGCTGACGACATCCTTGCGGCGAACGCCCGTTCATCGGGGCCGATCATCATCGGCATGGTGTGTACTTCCCTCAACAGTGACGGCCAGCGTGGACATTGCGCAATGTCGCTCGTTCGCGAGCGAGCCTGACGGGCACAGTCAAACAAAGTTTGGATTCGCAATGTCGGGCAAATCAGTGGTCGCCCGCAAATCAATATGCGTGTTCGAGGGACCAATGGTGGCGGCGATATCTAGCGATGTCTGTCATTCCGACAAAGCGAAGACTTGTCGTGGTTTCAATGTAAGGTGAGCGACAGATTTGTCGGATTGACCGTTGATAGTCTGCTAGAATCATATGCCTCTCAAACAGCGGGCGGCATAGGCACATGCAAATGTGCGCACAGCCAGTGGTCCCCGCTGCGTTACGATCTATCAATCCTGCTTCTGCTGATGTGCGGTCATCCGAAGTGGAACGCGCTATATCTCGATCAGCGTCGCCGCGCCCTTCAGGTAGTGCGCCTATCGCAAAGTCGGCCGCTGTACATTCGACAGGCTGTGTCGCTGAAGCCGGCGTTAGCCGCGCGAGCAATATGGACCCGCTTGCAAGATATGTGCGACGGTGTTGGGTAGCACCGCCGGCGACCCATGAGACGGGAAGAGTTCGTGCATCGTGCTCGACGATCTTCATTCCGGCGTAGCTGCGGCTCAGACGGATCGGGTACTGCCGGCCCAACAGCGGTGCACCGCTATCTTCAGCGCCGCCCTTCGGCGAGCATTCTTCCGAGCCTTCCAGTGCGGCTGTACACCCGAGCTGCGATCGCTCCTTTCTTCTTAGTTCACCCATCCTATTTGCACGCCAGATTACCCAATTCCCACACCAGCTGTTGGCAGCCGCCTTTTTGTCCGAAGTCTTCTCGTTCTCTATATCGAAGGCCCGGTTGACTAAAAAAGTGAGGGAGCATGCAAGCAAAGGGTACGGAAAACGGTCAAGAGCGGGCTGAACGACCTAAGCTTGTAGTTTCTGAGGTCGCACACCGGGTGACGACCCTCTGAGAGATCGTGCGATTTCGTCGGTGGCATGAATTAGCAATTCAGGCAGCTGATCCATTAACGCGCGAGCCGGCAGTCATGATACGACGCGTCGCCCTTCCTGCCCGTTATCCACCAATCGGCGCGTGGCCTGCACTCATGCGCGCGGATATGGCCGCCGCCTACCTGGATTACCGCGATACAGGCGAGCTCGCGCGCGCTGTGGGCCGCGGGGAGGCACCACCGCCAATCGGCTATCACGGAGTTGGGCGGGCTCGAGAGCCAGTTTGGTCAAAGGCGATTATCGATAAAGTCACGGCACCTGGCAAGGCTATGGATCCAGATCGATTAGAAGGACAAGACTTGGTCTCCCTCGTATGAAACTGCCCCACACTGCGTTGAAGCTTCCCCGCTACTGCCGGCGAAAGCCACTGAAGAGTGGTCGATGGGCATACTTCTTTGAGCCGCCAACTTGGGCACGCAAGCAGGGCTGCGACGTCCAGGCTGAAGCGTTAGGAGAGGAATATGCAGCTGCCGTAGACCGAGCCAAGAATGTTCTGTTGCCCGCCTTCGACAGCTGGCGTTCAAGAGGATTGACCGACATGATTCCAGCTTCTCCAGTGCCTGGCACCTTCGATTGGCTGGTCTATCTTTTCAAGGGACATCAAAAATGGAAAGAAATTGATCACAAGACGCAGCGCTTTTACGAACAGGGGTTGGCACTTTTTGCAAACCACAAACTGAAGGATGGTAGCCGCGCGGGCTCAAAGCAGATTCCTGACTTTACGAAAAGATTCGTCGACGCAGTTTACGCGAAGCTGCTCGTTGTAGAAGACGAAGACGCGGACGGCAACGTCGTCAAGCGCGAGCGTCGCCGCTCTGCAAATGCATCCATGTCGGCTTGCAGGCGCGCCTGGTTTGTTGGTCAACGCGCTCGAGAAACAGAAGTGCCGGCGGTCAATCCATTCTCACGCATGGGCCTAAAAACCCGCGCGCTTGGCCAGCCTGTACGTGAGACGCCGACAGCGACTTGGGATGAACTCGTTGCATTTAGGGTAGCCGCGAACAAGCTCGGATACCGCTCAGTCGGGACGGCCGCGTTGTTGACTTGGGAGTGGTTGCAGCGGCAAGAGCACGTATTCGGCGCCTTCGAAATCTCGCATTATCGGCCAAAGGAGCGGCCGAACAGCGTGAAGATTGTGCATCCGAAGAATGGCGAAGAAGCCTGGTGGCCCCTATTCGACGAAACCGGCGAGCCCCTTTTCCCCGAGTTGATGGCGGAGCTCGACGCCATCAAGGAAACGGGGGCCTCGGGTTTGGTCTTTCGGCGCGATCATGGGCATCGCAGGTCGCGCGCCCCGCTCCCTTGGATTACGGAACGCAAGGACCTGCGTTACCTCCGGAGTGTCGTAAAAAAGATTGTCGCAGCAGCTGGGCTACGAAGCGAACTCTCATTTACTTCCTTCCGCCACGGTGGCTTCACCGAAGGTGCCGACAGCGACCTCACAGATGCTGAGTTACGCGCCGCGGCCCGCCATCGATCCCCACACCAGCTGCCAACCTATGCCAAGCGCACGCGTAAACAACTGATCTCAGGCTCCAAGAAGCGCCGTGAAGAGCGAACAAAAGCAGCCCCTGCTCGCCCGTCGGAATGACCACCTAACGCGTCCTAAATCATTGATTAAGTCTACGGGCTCTCCAGGGCTCAGCTGGGAGCTGTTGGTTCGCCGAGCTATTTGCCGGGCCACGAAGGCTTGCGCTTTTCGCTGAACGCTTTCAGGCCTTCCTTGGCATCCTCGGTCATCGCCAATAGCGCGATCTGGCTTTCGGTATAGGCGATGCTTTCATCGAACGACATCGAGGCGATCGCGCGCATGGCATATTTGCCGCGCCGGATCGCGGTCGGCGATTTGTCGACGATGCGGCCGATCAGCCATTCGACCTTGGCGTCGAGCTCGGCCGACGGCACGACGTAGTTGAGAAGCCCGGCGGCCTGCGCGCTTCTGGCGTCGAAGGGTTCCCCGGTCAGCGCCCATTCATTGACGAGGCGCGGCGGCGCCATCGATTGGAGCAGGCTCATCACCTGCATCGGGAACACGCCAACCTTGACCTCTGGCAGCCCGAAGATGACGTGCTCCGCGGCGACCGCCATATCCGTCATGCACAGCAAGCCCATCCCGCCGGCCATGCAGACGCCGCCCACCCGCGCAATCGCGGGCTTGGTGGCATTTTGCGACAGCCGCAATAGATCGGCGTAGTCGACGTTCGGCCTGGAAAAGTCCATCGCAAACGCAGCACCGCTGTTCTGCAAATCGGCACCGGCGCAAAACGCCTTTTCGCCCGCGCCGGTCAGCACGATGACCCGGACTTCCTTGTCGTCATGCGCGTCGCGATAGCCCCTGGCGATGCCGGCCACCACGTCAGCATTGATGGCGTTACGCTTGTCGGGCCGGTTGATGGTGATCCAGAGGGCCTGCCCGCGCTTTTCGCGTATCACGCTGTTATGGTCGGTCATTGTCCCACTCGCCTGTTTGCCAGATGTCGGCGAACATTTGCGGCAGGATGGCGCTGGACCGCAAGAGAGATTTAGCCCGCGGATGCGACCTTCTTGACCCAGACCTTGTTGTCATGGAAGGCGGCGCCGCCGACGGGTGCGACCGCCGCGGCCCCGGTCAGCGTGTTGATGCCGCGACCACCGATGTGGGCCTTGTTCGGCTGGATCGATTCTGCGATCAGCACGCCGCGGCGAAGGCCGTCGAACACCTTGACGGTCAGATTAGTCTCGCCCCTGACGTTGCCGAGTGTGACAATCTCGCCGTCGACGACCCCAAGCGCGGCGGCATCCTCGGGATGCATCATCACCGAGGGTTTTCCCTCGCGCGCGATCGACGATGGCGTTTCATTGAAGCTGGTGTTGAGGAAGCTACGCGACGGACTGGTCGCGAGCCGGAACGGATGCGCCTCGTCCGCCTCCTCGATAATGGTCCAATGATCCGGCAGCGACGGCATCTGCTGCCATGGCCCCAGACCAGGGTTGCCGAAGGGAGGATGCGCCCAGTCGGCCTTGAAGTGGAACTTCTTGTCCGCGTGCGCAAAACCGTCGAGGTAATGCGAGGTACGAAAATCGGGCTGGATGTCACGCCACAGATCCGCCTCCAGGGCTTCGATACCGCCATGACCGCTCTTCTGCAGCGTCACGTCGATCAGTTCGCGCGGCGACATTTCGAATCCTGGATGGACGGCCTTGAGGCGCCGGCCAAGGCCCTGCAGCACTTCATGGTTTGAGCGGCATTCGCCGGGCGGATCGATCAGCTTGGCGCCGACCGAAATATGCTGGTGGCCGCCGCCGTAATAGAGATCGTCGTGCTCCATGAACATGGTCGCGGGCAGCACGATATCGGCCATGGCGGCGGTCTCGGTCATGAACTGCTCGTGCACCGCCATGAACAGGTCTTCGCGGGCAAAGCCCTGGTGCACCAGCGTCTGCTCCGGCGCCACCGTCATCGGATTGGTGTTCTGGATCAGCATCGCCTTGACTGGCGGGCCGCCTTTCAAGGCTTCCGTGTCTCCGGTCAGGATCCGCCCGATCTGGGACTGGTCGAGCCAGCGCGTCGTGCGGTCGATCGCGTCATGACCTTCGATGACGGATTCATTGAACTTCCAGATCCCGGCATTGTTGAAGAACGCGCCGCCGCCTTCATATTGCCAGGCACCCGTCACGGCCGGAATGCACAGCGCCGCGTGCATCTGCGCCGCCCCGTTGCGGCTGCGGGTAAAGCCGTAGCCGAGCCGGAAGAACGAACGCTTGGTCTGGCCGACCAGACGGGCGAAAGCCTCGATCTCCGCCACCGGAACGCCCGAAATCGATGAGGCCCATTCCGGCGTGCGGGTCGCCAGATGCGCCTCCAGCTCATCCGGGCAATCGGTGTAGCGATCCATATACGCACGGTCCGCATAGCCTTCGCGGAACAACACATGCATCACGCCGCAGGCGAAAGCGCCGTCGGTGCCGGGCCGCAGGATGATCTTGATATCCGCCTGCTTCATGGTGTCGTTGTTGTAGACGTCGACCGCTGCGATCCTGGCGCCGCGCTCCTTCCGGGCGCGCATCGCGTGCGTCATCACGTTGACCTGGGTATTCACGGGATTGGTGCCCCAGATCACGACCAGGTCGGAGACGCCCATCTCGCGCGGATCGACGCCGGCGATCTTGCCGGTGCCGATGGAAAATCCGACGCGGGCGATGTTGGCGCAGATGGTCGAGTAGAAGCGGGAATATTTCTTGACATGGGACAGACGGTTGATGCCGTCACGCATCACCAGCCCCATGGTGCCGGCGTAATAATACGGCCACACCGATTGGGCGCCGAATTCACCTTCGGCCTGATCGAACCGCGCGGCGATCTCGTCCAGCGCCTCGTCCCAGGAGATCCGCGCGAACTGGCCGGAACCTTTCGGCCCGGTGCGGCGCATCGGGTAGAGCAGCCGGTCCGGATGATGGATACGTTCGGCGTAGCGCGCGACCTTGGCGCAGACGACACCGGCGGTATAGGTCTGCAGCTTGGACCCGCGGACCCGGCCGATGCTCTTGCCCTCGATCACCTCGATGTCGAGCGCGCAGGCCGACGGACAGTCATGCGGACAGGTGGAGTGGCGGATGTCGACCTTGGCGTGCTGGTTCATGCGCTCTTAGGTAACATCAAATGACCTGTTCGCCGAGGGGCTTTATCCGGGAATACCCCAGCGAAAACGACAGCAATGCCATGCATCAGGCGCCCAGATAAGCCCCGCCATTGGCATGGATCGCCTGCCCGTTGATGTAGCGTGCGCTCGCTCCGCAGAGGAACCGCACGGTGGCCGCGACGTCTTCCGGCCGGCCCCGCTCGCCGCTAATGGTCTGGTGGGTCAGATGATGCGCCGGTTCGGGCTTGTCCTTGGGCCGCGGCGTGCCGATCAGGCCGGGCACCACGCAGTTCACGGTGATGCCGTCATCGGCGAGGTCGTGGGCCAACGCGCGGGTGAAGCCGATGATCCCCGCTTTCGCCGTCACCACATGCGCGCGATTTTTTGCACCCGTATGCGCGCTCAGGCCACCGATATTGACGATAGTCCCCGCGCCGGATTTGCGCAGCGCCGGCAGGCAGGCCTTCACGCAATGGAAGGTGCCATCGAGGGTGACGTCAAGGATTTCACGCCACGCGGCATAGTCCATGTCCGCGAACGGCTTTTCCCGCCGCAGCGCGGCATTGTTGACGAGGATGTCGATCCGGCCGAACTGTTTTGCAGCCGCATCCGCCATCGCCTGCACCGCTTCGGCGTGGGCGACGTCGCCGATATGGACCAGCGCCCTGGCGCCCGCGGACTCGATCTCGCGCGCAACGTCTTCCGCCTCGGCGCGGTTGCTGCGCGCATTCACCACGATGGACGCACCGTCGCTCGCCAGCGCCAGTGCGATCGCGCGGCCAATATTGCGGCCCGCACCCGTAACAATGGCGACCTTGCCGGAAAGTTCCTTGGTCATGCAAACCTATCCACGCAACGACGATAATTCGATCCTGCCCCGATACAACCCCGCCAGCAGCTTCAACGTCGCATCGCCCTGCGCCTTGCTCCAGCCGCCATGCAGCGCGTTGAGCGCGAATTTATCAGTCACATCCTGGCGCGTCAGCGGCTCCTGCGCGCCGCCGCGCATATGCGGTTGCCGCTCTTCAATCACGCTGCCGTCGCCGAGCGTCGCACGGATATGGCCGGTGTAGTTGTTGGGATAGGGATTGTCCGAATCGATCGCGAATTTCACCTTGGCCGCGAGCGCCAGCACGCGCGCATCGCGGATCGCGCTTTCCGTGAACGCGCCTAGCCCGACCCCGCCATGCACGAAACCGGTCGCCAGCAGATAGGGCGTGGCGAACTTGGCGGCATAGCCGTTGCGCGGTCGCTGCTTGTCGGCCAGCGGCTCCCACAGCCGGTGCACCGTCCCCTCTGCAACCTCGCAGACGATTCCTGTGACGTCCTCGGGCTTGATACCGCGCGCGGCGAGCCGTCGCGCGCAATCGATATAGGGCTGCGCCATCGTTCCGCAGGGATATGGCTTGAACGCCAGTGTGTCCGTCACCCAGCGCGTGCCGAAATCGCCGGTCAGCGCGTCGTAGTCGCCTTTGACGGTGTGGGCAAAGCCGTGGAACAGGCCATGGACGCCTTCGAACACCGTACGCGGGCCGACGAATCCTCCTCGCGCCAGCAGCGCCGCGCGAATGCCCGATTGCGCCGCCCAACCGGCATGCAGCCGCTTGGTCCAGGCGCCCTCGGCGAGATATTCGATGATGCCGCCCGCCATGCTGCCGGCAATGCCGAGCGCATCGACGATTTGTCTGACGTTGAGGCCGAGCGCCGCACCGACACCGGCCGCCGCCCCCATCGCGCCGAAGATTGCGGTCGGATGGAAGCCCGCCTTGTGGACGGCCTTCGGCACCACGAGACTTAAGCGGCAGAGTACTTCGGTCCCCACCGCAATCCCGATCAGCGCCATGCGGCCATCGGGGTTATGACGCTCGCAGGCGGCCAGAACCGCCGGCACGATGACAGCCCCGGCATGCACCGGGCCGCCCTCGAATGTATCGTCAAAATCCTCACCATGTGCGGCCGTGCCGTTGACGAACGCGGCGCCGGCGGCGTTCAGAGTGCGCGTGTGCCCGATCGCCGTGCAGGGTCCATCATCGTCGCAACCCGCCAGCGCACTCCTGATATAGTCCTCGTTGCGCGCGGTGACGCAGAGGCCGACGACATCGATCAGCAAATCCTCGCATTTGCGCGTGGTGGCGGCCGGCAAACCGCCCGGCTGCAACGCGACAATCTTCGCAGCGAGCGTCTCGGCGACGGACGTCCTGGGCAGTTCAGAGGTCATTCGGATCAGACGTGGAAGATTTTGGTGTAGCGCGCCTTGATCGAATCGCCCTCTATTTCCACCGCTGCAGCGTCATCCTTCATGGTCTTGATGTCCTTTAGCGGCTTGCGTCCGGCTTTCTCGGCCGTCTGCGCATGGACGGAGCGCAGGCCGCCGACGTCGATGATGAGCTGCTGGGCCTCACGGCCAAGGCTGAACGACTGAAACAGCTTTGCCGCGTTCGGATTGGGCGAGCCCTTGAAGATGCCGTTCGGGCCGATGATCAGCGGCGAACCCTCGGTGGCATAGACCGGTTCGACCGGGCGGCCGGATTCCTTCATCTGAAAAATGTTGTACTCGTTGCCGTCGGCCATCACGGCGCGCTCACCGAGCTCGAGCTTTTTCGGCGGATCGGCGGACGATTGCACCTGCATGATGTTCTGCTTGGCGAGCTGTTCGAAGAAGCTCCACCCGAGATCGCGCTGCATCTGGTAGGTCGCGGTCATGATGGTGCCGCTGTAGCCGGGATGCGCCTTGACGATCTTGCCCTTCCATTTGGGATCGAGCAGGTCGGCAAAGCTCTTGGGGGCGTCTTCCGCTTTCACCAGATTGGTATTGTAGGCGATGATTGAGAGCCAGACGCGGAAGCTTGCGAACTGGCCGTCGGGATCGCGGTGGTCGGCAGGATAGAATTTTGCGACATCCTCAGGCACATACGGCGCCAGAATGCCGTCGCGTTTCCAGACGATGAAATGCGCCGCATCCGACGAGTTCACGACGTCCACGGCGTGGATGTTGCTGGAATATTCCTGACCGATTCGCTGGAACACCCGTTCTGCGCCGGTGCGCTCGACGCGAACCGCGATCCCCGGGTATTTCGCCTCGAACGCCTTGGCCAGTTTTTCCGCGACTGGCAGGTCGGTCGAGGTGTAGTAGATCACCTGGCCTTCCTTCTTCGCCGCCTCGATCAGCGCCGGTGTGACCGATTCCGCCGGCGGCGCATCGGCCATGACGCGGGTCGAGAATGCCGCGCCCGCCAGCACGGCGCCGGTGCCTCGCAACACCGCGCGGCGAGAGATCCCTTGGTGTTTCATCGTTTCATTCCCCGCGCTTGTTAGCGAAGTTGGGTACACCGGTTCTAGTCTTTTATTCCGATGCCGTAGGCAGAGTCTATCGTCGACAGCGGCTTTGCATTGCAGCTAAACTCGCCGCAAGGAACAAGACTAAAGTTTGAGGGGGAGAAATGACGGGCTCAAGGTTTGCGCTGGCGCTGACGGCCGCTCTGCTGGTGATGCCGATTCTCAACTCGCCGTTACCCGCGGAAGATTATCCGGCGCGGCCGGTCCGGGTCATCGTTCCCTTCGGCGCCGGCGGGCCGGCGGACGTCACCGCCCGCCAGATCGGCAGCATTTTACAGGAAAGTTTCGGCCAGCCCTTCGTGGTCGAGAACCGGACCGGCGCTGGCGGGGTGATCGGCACGCTGGAGGCCGCCAAGTCGCCGCCCGACGGCTATACGCTGTTGATGATGTCGAACACCCAGACCGCGAATGAATCGCTGGTGCCGCAGCGCAAATATGAGCTGATGCGCGACCTCGCGCCGATCGCGCCGCTGAATTATTCCGACCTCGTGATCGTGGTCCACCCCGCGGTGCCGGCGAAGACGCTGCAGGAGTTCATCGCGCTCGCCAAAGCCCAGCCCGGCAAACTGAACTATGCCTCGTCCGGCCAGGGGACGCCGTACCACATGGCCGGCGAACTCTTCAAAGCCATGGCCGGCATCGACGTCCTGCACGTACCCTACCGCAACAGCGGCGAGGCGCGCAGCGGCGTGATCGGCGGCCAGGTGCAGATGATGATCGACGCGGTTCCGGCGATGGCGCCCAATATCGCCGAAAATCAGGTCCGCGCGCTTGCCACGACCGGCAAGACGCCCTCGAGCGTACTGCCCAACGTGCCGACGGTGACCGAGGCCGGCATTCCCGGCTATGAGGCCACAATCTGGCTCGGACTGATGGCGCCGGCGGGCACGCCCAAGCCGATCATCGACAAGCTCAATGCGGCCGTGAATGCCGCGATCAAACGGCCCGACATCGTCAAACTCTGGACCGCGCAGGGCGCCGTTCCGATGTCGATGACTCCTGAGGAATTCGACAAATTCCTGCGCGGCGATATTGTGAAATGGACCGAAGTCGTCAAGAAATTCGACAAGCCGCAATAGAGATCCTTCAACCAAGGTCCGCCTCGATGCCGAGCGTTCGATTTCGCCTCAACGGCGCTGAGATGGATGTCGACGCCGATCCCGATCGATCACTGCTGGACATAATACGCGGGCCGCTTGGCATGACCGGGCCGCATTTCGGCTGCGGCGCCGGCGAATGCGGCGCCTGCAACGTCATTATCGGCGATCGCGCGGTGGCCGCCTGCGATACGCCGCTATGGTCGATCGTGGACAAGGACGTCACGACACCCGAGGGGCTCGGAACCGCCGAGCGACCGCATCCGCTGCAGCGCGCCTTCATCGCCGAGCAGGCGTTGCAGTGCGGCTATTGCGTTTCCGGCATCCTGATGAGCGCGGCCGCCTTGCTGATGCGAAATCCCGCCCCCTCCAGCCAGGAGGTGAAGCAAGCGCTCGACGGCAACCTTTGCCGGTGCGGTTCGCATAACCGCATGGTGCGGGCGGTGCTGCGCGCGGCAGACGAAATGGCGGCGAGATGAACCCGCAAGCGCCCTCGCCGCCGCCGGCCCAATTGCCCGTAAGTCTTGCGGCAAACCCGAAACTGTCGTCATGGCTGAAATTCTCGCCGCAGGGCCAGGTCACCGTCACGCCCGGCAAGGTCGAAATTGGGCAAGGCATCGTCACCGCGCTGGCGCAGATCGCCGCCGACGAACTCGACGTCGACATTTCGCGTCTGCAGATGCTCCGCGCGTCGACAGCCACCAGTCCCAACGAGGGCGTCACGTCGGGCAGTCTCTCGGTGCAGCAGTCAGGGCGGGCGCTGCGACACGTCTGCGCCGAGGTTCGCCAGATCTTTCTCGAACTGGCGTCAGAACGGCTGGGTGTGGAGATCGACACGCTCGCTATCGAGGACGGCACCATCTCGGGACCCGGCAATGTCAGGACCAGCTATTGGGAGCTTGCCGGTGACATCAGGCTCGATCGCGACGCGACGCCTGGCGCGACGGCCAAATTGGCAACGCGACGCGCGCTGGCCGGAAATTCGATCCAGCGTATCGATATTCCCGACAAGGTGTTTGCGCGGCCGCGTTTCATCCACGACTGCGCGTTGCCGGGAATATTGCACGGCCGCGTGCTACGGCCGGTGAATTCGCGCGCGAAACTCACCGACCTGAAAGAAGATGGCGCTCGCGCGATTGCCGGTCTCGTCGCGGTCGTACGCGACGGCAGTTTCGCAGGTGTCGTCAGCGAGACCGAGCATAGCGCGGAGGCGGCGCTCGCCGGCTTGGGCAAGGGCGCAACATGGTCTGACGGCGAGCCATTGCCTGACGAAAGCGACCTCTCGGCATTCCTGAAAGCCCAGCCGTCCGAGCTGACCATCATCGACGACAGAACGCCGCCAGCCGCTCCTGCAAAGACGCGCACCATGCGGCGGCAGTATAGCCGGCCCTACATAGCTCACGCTTCGATCGCGCCATCTTGCGCAATGGCGCAGTGGAACGGCGACCGCGTTCATGTCTGGACCCATAGCCAGGGCGTCTATCTCTTGCGCGCCGATCTGGCGCTGGTGCTGAGACTGCCGGTCGATAATATCACCGTCGAACATATGGAAGGCGCCGGCTGCTACGGGCATAACGCCGCCGACGACGTCGCGCTCGACGCCGTGCTACTGGCGAAAGCCGCGGGTGGCCGGCCGGTACGGGTGATGTGGTCGCGCGAGCACGAGATGTCACACGCGCCATTCGGTGCCGCGATGGCGATCGAGATCGAGGCCGGTCTCGATGCCGAGGACGAAATCGTGGACTGGCGACATTCGGTCTGGAGCAACGGCCATGCCGCGAGGCCGGGACGCGCGGCGCAGCCTGCCTTGCTTGCGGCCTTCGAACTGGAAAACCCGTTTCCCCGCATGATCTCGAGCAATCCGCCGCAGGCCAATGGCGGCGGCGCCGACCGCAATTCGGTTCCGCTGTATGATTTCCCGTCGTGGCATATCGAGAGCCACCGCCTGAAGACCATGCCGGTCCGCACTTCCGCGCTACGCACGCTCGGCGCACAGGGCAATGTGTTTGCGATCGAATCCTTTCTCGACGAGATCGCGGCCGAGTGTCATGAAGATCCGGTCGCGTTCCGGCTCCGCCACCTCCGCGACGAGCGCGCAAAGGACGTGATCCGCGCGGCCGCGAAGCGCGCGAAGTGGAGACCGGACAAGCAACCCGGCATAGGTTACGGCATCGGCTTTGCCCGCTACAAGAACACCGGCGCCTATTGCGCCGCAGTGGCCGAGATCGAAGGCGAGAAGGATATCCGTGTCAGGAAGCTGACCCTCGCGGTCGATGTCGGCGAGGCGATCAATCCGGATGGCGTCATCAACCAGATCGAGGGCGGCGCCATTCAGGCCACGAGTTGGGTGTTGAAGGAGCGGGTCCGCTTCGACCGGCAGCGCATCACCAGCACGGATTGGACGGACTATCCCATCCTGCGTTTCAGCGAGGTGCCCGAGGTAGAAATTGAAGTGATCCAACGGGTAGAACTGGACCCGGTCGGCGCCGGCGAAGCCGCCCACGGGCCCGTCACGGCAGCCATTGCCAATGCAGTGTTCGATTGCCTCGGCGTACGCGTCCGCGATCTACCGATCACGCGCGACAGCCTGATCGCAGCCATGGAATTGGGCTCATGAGTACCTTGAACATCCTGAGCGGCGGCGCGGCGCAGGGATTGGTCGGAAGCGTGGCGACGGCGCTCAGGACGCAGACCGGCTTCGAAATTGGCGGCGAGTTCGGCGCGGTCGGTGCCATGGCCGACAAACTGCGCAAAGGCGCGCCCACCGACATGGTGATTTTGACCGCGGCGATCGTCGCGCAACTTGCCGAGGAGAAGCTGGTAGTCCCGGCATCGATCCGCGATATCGGCCTAGTCGAAACCGCGCTCGCGGTTCGCGTCGGCGACCCCAAGATATCGGTCACCGATGCCGCAGCCTTGCGTGAGGCATTTCTTGGCTCGGACGCGATCTTTGTGCCCGACACCAAGGTTTCCACGGCCGGAATTCATGTCGCGAAGGTGCTTGGGCAACTTGGCCTTGCCGAGAAAGTTGCCGATCGGCTGAAGATCTTTCCGAACGGCGCCACCGCGATGCGTCATATGGCCGAGTCGGATGCGCGACACCCGATCGGCTGCACGCAATCGACCGAAATCATCAGCACCGACGGCGTCGTTCTGTCCGGCTCGCTGCCACCGGGCTGCGCGCTTGCGACCATGTACACGGCTGCGGTCACAACGCAGGCCACGTCAGCGCAACAGGCGCAGCGGCTGATCGATCTTCTGACAGCCGCCGACGCACAGGAGCAGCGCAAGGGCGCAGGGTTTGTCAGCGGACCAAAGTAGCCTCACCCAGTGAACCGAGACTTAGCGCGACAATTGCGTCAAGCCCGTCGGCGGACCGTCGATGGCGGTCCAGCCGCCGTCAACGTAAGGTGCTGCCGCTGACATAGCTCGCCGCATCCGAAGCCAGATATACGACGGCGGTCGCGACTTCGTCGGCGCTGCTCCAGCGATTGAAGACCGTGTGACCGGCGTAGAGATTGTAGATATCCGGCCGCTGCGGCGTCTGCTATATGTGGTGGGATGTTTTTCCATCTCTCGCACTCGCCAGCGATCCTAGCTTGCCAATTCTCGATGATGCCGCGCTGAAATCCATGGAGCGCATACTTCACCTCGACTCACTCGCCTGCCAAGAGAGTGCCCTGCACGGGCTTGGGCATTGGCAGCCGGAGTACGAAGAGAGGGTTGCCGCGATCATCGACAACTTTTGCGAGGCCTCTCCAGAAGCCGATCCTAGGCTGTTGGCCTACGCCAAATCTGCCCGATGCGGATGCGTGCTGTGATGCTGCGTTAGCCGCATCATGGCCTTGACGATAATCGCTCCGCGCGTTGGTCAGACTTGGGTGCAGTGCAGCAGCCCGCATTGGTGCTCACCATTGATTTCCTTTAATAGATTGAATTAAATTAGCGCTTTCAGTCCAGTGAATTTCGACCAAAGCAGTTTCGTTGGAGTTTTTCCCATGAACTATCGCGGTATTGATTATGCCGTCACCCAGGATGTCGATCGGGACACTTGGAGATGGACCGTCGATCTAGATAGAGACACAGCAGAGTCGGGCCAGCGTAAGACACGGGAGGCCGCTCTAACTGCCGTCGTGATGACTATCGACCGTTGGATGACACGGCGGCAGGTGGCGACGGAGTCGGATCGGGATACTGAGCATGATATCGTCGCCTGATCATGCTGAGAAAGTGCGACTGCTCGAGCTGATCGATCGCTGCCAACGGATCGCCACTGAACGCGCCAACACACAAACCGTACGGCAGCTCTTGGCGGATGCTGCACAACACATACTGCCGTCAAATGATAAGCCAATCACAGGCCGGACGCAGCCTTAGAAGTCGGGAGTTCAAATGAGAAATTGTGCTGCTACTAGGCCTAATTCCCAACAAGTTCACGCAGAGAACACGCGGCTTCGGCCAAGCTGGCGGCGGGAGAGGAACTGGGTTCGAACCTTCTCCACGTAGGCCCACGCGACGGAAAGTAACCCAGCGTACGGAGCGCCTGCAACCGCCCTGCCAGGGGCTTCGCCCGATGGAGGCAATACCCGAAAGGACAACAACAAGCGCCTTTCTAGGCCAAAACACGCGGCGCTATTAGTTTCCGGTGTGGGTAACTCTAACGTCCCGTTTTCGGTGTCCGACCGGTACCTACTTCGCTGGAAAACGCTGTATAATGCTGACGAGCTAACGGGTCCGGCCGACGGACGAACATCATGACTGCCACAGCTGTGAGCCGAATGGTCGTGCCGTTCATAGCTGTTGCGGCCTGTGGCGTGGCGCTTGTCTTCGCCGTCCAGCACGTCCGCCGCGAACCGCCGGGCGACACCAAGGTCGCAGCCATCGCGCCGGTGGTCTCAAAGCCGACAGCGGACGTACGAGATCCGGGTCCGGCAGCGCTCGCAGCGGCGCAAGCTGAAGCCACGACCGCGTCGGCCGGGCTGGCCGGATCGCCCCCACCGCCGGACAGCGGAGACGGCGCGCCACTTTTCGACATCGCGCGTATCGAGCCGACCGGCGAAGCCGTAATCGCGGGCCGGGCAGCGCCGGGCGCGACGGTGGAATTGCTACGCAACGGCGAACTGCATGATCGCGCGGTCGCGGATCAATCCGGACAATTCGTTATGGTCCCGCCCCGCCTTCCCACAGGCACTTACGATCTGACGTTGCGCTCCAAGCAGCCAGACGGCAAGCAGGCTACGTCCAAACAGAGCGTGGCGGTAGCGCTTGAGCCGGGACCGACCGACCGGCCGATCGTGGCGCTGATGGCGCCGGACAAACCCACCGTCGTGCTGTCGCAGCCGGCTGCGCCAAAGCCGATGGCCGGCGCAGTGGCTGTGGAAGCGGTCGAGATCGAGCCGGACGGCAAGTTCCATGTGAGCGGTCGCTCGCAACCGGGCGCCGCAGTGGGACTTTATCTCAATGACAGCTTTGTTGCGTCGGTAACGGCCGGCGCGGATGGACGCTTTGCTGTCACGATCAACCAAGGAGTCGCACCCGGCAACTACCGCGTCAGGCTGGACGAGTTGGAGTCAAGTTCCGGCGCGGTGCGCTCACGCGCCGAAGTGCCGTTCAACGTTCCCGACACGGTGGTCACCGGGTCCCTGCCGGCGCAGGCCACAGCGTCGAAGCGGGCGGACATAGCCGCGGCACAGCAGCCGCAGCTGGCCGCCGCCGGGACCACCGTTCTGCCCGGAGGCTCGCCGCCCTCCACCGTGGTTGTGCCTAAGATCGCGACCACCACCGTCTCGCGCGGCGACAGCCTCTGGCGCATCAGCCACCTCATCTATGGCGCGGGCACGCGCTACGTCGTCATCTACAAGGCGAACCGCCAGCAGATCCGCAATCCCAATCTGATTTATCCCGGGCAGATCTTTGTCCTTCCGACGCAGTGAAGGCGGCAACAGCAGCGTCTGAAAAGACAGTTGTTGGCCCTTTTCGCTCGCGCTCGAGTATGCGCGGCTCGCCACCTGCGGCGGGTGCCTGCCTCGCTAGACAAACTACGGCACTAAGGCTTTCAGGCCGAGCCCATGACATGGTGGCTTCCAGAATCGGGGGCAAAACCTCGACAGGGAAAGCGTCAGGGTCAGGTTGCCAAGCGGCCTGACCCGCCATCCTTCGGGGAATGCAATGGGTACAAAGACAAGACCACAAACGGCGAAACGCAAGAGATCCAGGAACAGCCCGCCGCCGGCCTATGCAGCATCGATGGTCTCGATGGCCACGCAAAACCTGATCAATATGGTTGCAGTCAGTGCCGTCTCGGGCACGGTTCGGCTCGCCCTTCTGGCCGCTCGGCATTTTTGGGGCACGCCAAAATTTCGCCGATGAGCGGTTATGGAATATCGCGAGAACGATCCGATGAGTTTTCTATCCTGACCATGTTATGTATTGGAGTGTTCTTTTGCGTACGTCCGCTTTGCGCCCAACAGCGGTCGATCGCGAATTCTGTTGGGGAGAGTCAGACTGTTCAGTCGTTACAATTAATACGCTCGCGATAGAGCGACGCGGAGGGCGGGGTGGCGCGGGAACCGTCATGCGTGTACGTTCTGTCGGCAGAGACCAGCGACCCGCCTGGCCCGCATTTTAACCCGATTGGCTGTTTCTCCCTCGCCTCTTCGCCGCAAAGTGCTAAATTCAAGTCTGTCTTAAAAGATCGAATGACGCCGCATGAGCTTGTCGCGTTCGCGAGTGCCTCGGCTTCGGTTCGTTGAACAAAGAAAAAGAGCGCAGGCTCTCGCCATCAGCACAAGGGAGGACATCATCATGCTCGACAAAGCCCCAAACGGAAAAGTATCTGATCTTCTCAATGCGCTCGACAAGGCACTGTCCGCTGGCGAGGTAGGACGCGTTGTCGACCTCTTTCGGACAGACTGCTACTGGCGCGACCTCGTGACCTTCACCTGGAACATCAAGACCATGGAGGGCAAGGAACAGGTTCGCGACATGCTCAAGGCGCGGCTCGCCGATACGAAGCCATCGAACTGGAAAATTGCCGATAATGAGGACGCTTCTGAAGCGGATGGAATTACGGAGAGCTGGATACAATTCGAAACCGGGGTCGCACGCGGCTTTGGCCATCTGCGCCTGAAGGACGGCCGGATCTGGACGTTGCTGACGACCATGAGCGAACTTAAGGGACACGAAGAGCCGGTGGGCTTCGACCGTCCGATGGGGGCAAAACACGGCGCCGAACGCAATCGAAAGACATGGAAGGAAGAACGCGAGGCGGAAGCTGCCGAACTCGGCTACTCGCGCCAGCCCTATTGCGTCATCGTTGGTGGCGGTCAGGGCGGCATCGCGCTCGGAGCCCGGTTGCGCCAGGTCAATGTACCGACGATCATCGTCGAAAAAAACGAAAGGCCTGGCGACAGCTGGCGCAAGCGTTACAAGTCACTCTGCCTGCATGACCCGGTTTGGTATGATCATCTGCCCTATCTGCCGTTTCCTCGGAACTGGCCGGTCTTCTCGCCGAAGGACAAGATCGGGGACTGGCTCGAAATGTATACAAAGGTGATGGAGCTCAATTACTGGGGCTCAAGCGAATGCAAGAAGGCATCTTACGACGAGAAGAGCCGCGAATGGACCCTTATCGTGCAGCGCGACGGCAAGGAAGTCGTCCTCAAGCCAAAACAGCTCGTACTTGCGACGGGAATGTCAGCCAAGCCCAATATGCCGAAATTCGAAGGCATGGACATTTTCAAGGGCGATCAGCACCATTCGTCGCAGCATCCGGGGCCGGACAAATACAAGAACAAGAAAGCCGTTGTGATCGGCTCGAACAATTCCGCCCACGATATTTGTGCCGCGCTTTGGGAAGCCGGAGCGGACGTTACCATGGTTCAGCGCTCGACGACCCATGTTGTGAAGTCGGACTCCCTGATGGAGCTCGGATTGGCCTCGCTTTACTCCGAACAGGCGGTCCAGTCTGGCATGACGACGGCTAAGGCCGACTTGATCTTTGCTTCACTGCCTTACAAGATTCTGCACGAGTTCCAGATCCCGGTTTATAACGCGATCAGGGAACGCGATGCCGATTACTACAAACGCCTCGAGAAGGCAGGCTTCCTGCTCGATTATGGTGACGACGATTCCGGTTTGTTCATGAAATACCTGCGGCGTGGATCCGGTTACTACATCGACGTCGGTGCTTCGGAATTGGTAGCTAATGGCAGCATCAAGCTGAAGAGCGGCGTCGATGTCAAAAAGCTCACGGAACATTCCGTCATCTTGAACGACGGGACCGAGCTGCCGGCAGATCTCGTCGTTTACGCCACCGGCTACGGTTCGATGAACGGCTTCGCCGCGGACCTGATCTCCAGGGAAGTTGCCGACAAGGTAGGCAAGGTCTGGGGACTAGGCTCAAATACGACCAAAGACCCGGGCCCATGGGAAGGCGAACAGCGAAATATGTGGAAGCCGACGCAGCAGGAGGGGCTTTGGTTCCATGGCGGTAACCTGCACCAGTCACGTCACTACTCCCAGTTTCTGTCCCTCCAGTTGAAAGCGCGAATGGAAGGCATTCCCACACCGGTTTACGGTCTCCAGAAGGCCCACCATCTGAGCTGATTGCCTATTCGATTGCTTTGAGCATGGTTCGGAGACGGCTGTGCCTGTCGGAAATCAAACTCGCACATACAGATGATGAAGTCCGCCGAGAATTGGCGTAGGCAAAATGCGACCAACGGCATGTACTGTTCGCGGCGACGGCGCGTCCTTGTTGACCGAAAGGTGCGTGCGAGCCTCGTGCAGCGGTTGGCCGATCCCGAATGCTCATCGCCCGAAGGCGGCGGATGACGACGTCGCCGTAGACGGCGTCGCGGTCACGAATGATGTATCGCGGCGCTACTTTCCAACCATAGGCCTCGGTGAGTTGGTGCGAAATCCATTCAGCCGTTGGGTGCGCAGTCACTCCCAGCCACAGGATTTGGCGGCGATCGTGATGCAGTAGCAGCAGCCCGTAGAGCAGTCGGAATGAGATTGTCGGAACCACGAATAGGTCCATCGACGCGATGCCGTCGGCGTGATTATGAAGGAATGTCTTCCACCCTTGGGACGGCGGTCGCCTTCCCCTCGCCATATACTTTGCAACGGTGGTTTGTCCGACATCGATGCCGAGCTTGAGAAGCTCGCCATGAATCCGTGGTGCGCCCCACAATGGGTTGGCGAGACTGATCTCGCGAATGAGCTGACGGATTTCCAGCGGGGTCTTTGGACGGCCACTGCGCGGTTTTGATTTCCAGCGCCAATACGCTCGGAAGCCGGCACGATGCCAGCGGATCACGGTCTCCGGCCCGACGATCTTCAAAGCGTCCAGCACGCCAGGTGCCAGCCGATACAACCCGGCAAATACCAAACGGTCGATGCTGGTGAAGGTTAGTCGCTGCGGCGATTTACGTCGCAGCACGTTGAGTTGATGACGAAGCGTCAAGATCTCTGCTTGCAGCAACGCTCGCGACCGGAACAATCCGATCAGCGCCAAGCAAATCAGCCTGCAAACATCTCTCATCAACCAAGAGCATCGCCCGATTCGACTTCACTTGCTAGCCGGATTGAGTTTCCGATAATGACAGATATCACTTTAAAGGGTAACCGTATTCCTCCCTACCTTTCGATCAACTGAGATGAATGTCTGTTGCGGGTCAAAAGCGCCGATCCAGCCTGGCTCGGGCGATGTCTGGTCTACCCCTGACAGTCGACGTGGCGACCACTGTCGGGGTTAGTCGGTAACGGCCAGCAGCGGACGTTTGATGCATCGACTACAACACCTGAAAAACATCTAGCGTTCGTGCATTCGCAGAAAGCGAGCCGCTGGCGATCGAGCAGATGCGGTTCATCCAACTGTACTTTTCTGAACTCGTCTCGAAGTAAGGTGTGGTGCGGAAATAGTAGGCTCCCGGGTCGACAATCTCGCCTTGATAAAGGCGATCCATGACTTCTTTCGGACCATGGCGAAGTCCCTTCCAGGCCGCGTAGATTTGATGGTTGTCGTTGGTCTCAAGGATCAACCGCGCATCCACCTCCATCACGTAGTCGCGGCGGATCAGCGACCAACCACCGCCGCCTGGCAACATCTTGCCCTTAAGCTTCGGTCCGTCGAAGCTGCCGCCATCAAAATGAAACATGCGTCGGCGGCCCTAGGGAGTATCGCCCAGACTGGATACTTGAATTTCGAGAGCGAGCGTGAATAGAAACCTGGTGTTGATCTCCGGCATAGAGGCCTCCCGATGACTGGCATCCGCCATGTGCTGCGAAATGTACTTTAAGCCTTTCGGTTTAACTCGCCTACGCCTATGCTTCTCGAGCGCATGCTCCTTCGTTGCTCTGGCTTTTCCGGGACAAACTTGGAAGGAGCGCCATGACCGTTAATGGGATGGTCCGGCCGTGCTCCTGCCCCGCCAGCAAGCGAAGCTGGCAAGAGGCGCCAAAGACAAGGAGCACGCCATGTCTGAGATACCCAATACCGCGATCGCCGTGATCGGCATCGATATCGGCAAGAACGCGTTCCACGCCGTGGGCCACGATGCGCGCGGCGCCATCGTGCTGCGGCAAAAGTGGTCGCGTGGCCAAGTGGAGGCGCGGCTCGCCAATATGCCGCCCTGCCTGGTCGGCATGGAAGCCTGCGTCGGCGCGCATCACCTGAGCCGCAAACTCGCATCGCTTGGTCACGATGCCAGGTTGATGCCGGCCAAATATGTCCGCCCCTATAGCAAGGGACAGAAGAACGACTTCAATGATGCCGAAGCGATTGCCGAAGCCGTGCAGCGCCCGACGATGAAGTTCGTGGCGACCAAGACCGCGGAGCAACTTGATCTGCAGGCACTGCATCGGGTGCGCGAGCGGCTGGTGTCGCAACGCACCGGCATCATCAACCAGATTCGCGCCTTCATGCTGGAACGCGGGATCGCCGTGCGTCAGGGGATCGGCTTCCTGCGCACGGAACTGCCCACCATCCTTGCAACGCGCACCGATGTCCTGTCGCCCCGCATGTTGCGTGTCATCGAGGAGTTGGCAGGCGACTGGCGCCGGCTGGATCAGCGTATCGATGGCCTCTCCGGCGAGATCGAAGCCCTGGCCCGTCAGGATCAGGCATGTTCGCGCCTGATGACGGTGCCCGGCATCGGGCCGATCATTTCGAGCGCCATGGTGGCCGCGATCGGCACTGGAGACGTATTCTCCAAAGGCCGCGACTTCGGCGCCTGGCTCGGACTGGTGCCCAAGCAGATCTCGACGGGAGACCGCACGATCCTCGGCAAAATCTCCAGGCGCGGCAATCGCTACCTGCGCGTTCTGTTCGTGCAGGCGGCATGGGTTGTGCTGGTCAGGATAAAGGACTGGGAACGTTACGGGCTCAAATCCTGGATCGAAGCCGCCAAGAGGCGATTGCACCACAACGTGCTGGCGATCGCGCTCGCCAACAAGCTTGCCCGGATCGCCTGGGCGGTGCTGGCCAAAGGACGCGCCTTCGAGCTGACGAGGACCGACGATGCAGGCGTCCGACCCGCGTGATCCTCGCGCCGTGCTCGGCGCGGTCAAGGCGCGGCCTGGCAACGCCGGAGCCCGCCGCAAGCCAAGCACGACGGCCGGCCTTGACCGCCCCTGCGCGCGACGCGATCGACGCTCTGCGGGCCGGGACGAAGGAACGACCCTTGGCTCGAACAAAGGAACTACGCGACATGAGGAGCAAGCGATGACGTAACCCTATCAACAGTTTCCAGCCGAGGTCTGCGAGAGGATGAGACGAGATGGAGGTTCGGTCTTCCGAGCGCGTGCGAACACTGGTGACCCAAATGGCCCAATCGAGGCCTGTCCGCTAATTAGAACGCACGCGCGCTGATATCCATGATGGCCCGGAGCACCACCATGCTCCAATCAGAGGCCGGATACATTGATGCAAGACCGCCGCCGCCAGCTCGGCGAAACCGCTTGCAACGCACGGTCGGACCATACATTCGGGTCACATTCGGAACTGCCTGACCACGCGAACCAGGTCCGCCTCTTCTCTAACAGCCGACTTAGGGAAGACCTCGTCAAGCGCCGAAGACGAACGGCCGTAATCGCGTGGCTCAACTGATCACGTGCGAAGCCGGCAAAGCTCAACGCTGGCGCGCAGATTGGTCTCAAATGACAGCGCAAAAATAAGTCTTTGAAGGTGAACCAGTTCACACCAGGAGCTCCAGCGGCAGGTCCATTTTGCCAGCTTGGGGTAACCCAGATGCACGATCGAATCGCCACCCCAAAGCTAATGGTCGGCGAGCTTCCGGAGCTGAAAGGCCACGCCCGCGACCTGCGAATAGATGCCTGCCGAGGCATCGCGCTGTGGTGGATATTTCTTGACCATGTCCCCAACAACATCGGAAGTTGGCTGACGCTGCGGAACTACGGCTTCGCCGATGCCGCGGAAATATTCATGTTCGTCTCGGGCGTAACCTGCGCGCTGGCCTACGGCAAGGCATGGCGCTGCGAGGGCTGGACCGCAGTGATCCGCCGGACGCTGCGGCGAAGCTGGGACATTTATGTCGCATCTCTGCTGCTCACGCTCGCCTGCGCCATCTTGGTTCACCTCGCAGGCGGAGGCCGTCTCGCTGACGAGAGCAATACGCGCATTCTATTGGACCATCCGGGCGCGTCGCTCGCGCACGCGGCGATCCTGCAATACCGTCCGGTCAATACCGACGTGTTGCCGATCTTCGTGCTTCTTCATCTCTTGTTCGCGCCGTTGCTGTGGCTGCTGCTGCGACTGCCTAACGTGACGCTTGGCGCGTCGCAGGCGCTTTATGCGCTGGTGCATGTCTTCGGCTGGACCGTCCCGGCGTGGCCGAACGGCCACTGGGCCTTCAATCCGCTGGCCTGGCAGCTGCTGGTTGTGCTTGGCGCGTGGTGGATGCTCGAGGACAAGAGAGTCCGGCCGTGGGTCACGTCACGCACGGTGCTTGGACTTGCCGTCCTGTATCTGCTCTTCAGCCTGATCATCGCATTGAGCTGGCGCATCAAACCGCTGGAAGCACTGATCCCGCTGGCGAAGCTGCACCCATTGGATAAATCGAATCTCGATCCATTGCGATTGCTGCATTTTTTGGCCATAGCGGTTTTGGCAGCATGGTTCGTGCCTCGCAACTGGCGAGGACTGACGACGCCGGTGATGCGCGGCGCGATCTGCTGTGGCCAGAACTCGCTGCCAATCTTTTGCCTCGGCGTTCTGCTGGGGTTCGCCAGCCACATGGCACTGTTCGACATCTCGGAGGGGCTTGCGATGCAGATAGCGGTGAGTCTCGTTGGCATCGCGGCGATGATCGCGACCGCAACGCTGCTAAACTTGATCAGCATCAAACCCAGGCAGCTATAGTATACTGAACCTGCGATCAGCGAGAATATCAATGAAAGGCGAAGGATGCCGTCATCGCCGAGATCGCCGCCAGGCCACGGCGCTGACTGCACTCAGTTTGTGCGCTCGCAGCCAATGCGGCGGTTTGCCTTGTCCTATGGCCCAATCGATACAATGGTGCGCATTCCCAATGAACAACGCGCTGTTGAGTGAAAACCAGCCAACGATGACGTCTCAATCCGCTGGCCGATAGTTTCTGTGGTGGGTCATTCGCGTCGGTCTAGCCGCAGGCCAGCCATTTCCGGTCCACCCCTAACAGCCGACACTTAGGCCCGCCTCCGGCTTGGTCGGTGTGGGCCAAAAGGCGACATCACGCCTTTGTTCGCCAACCACGTCAGCGCGTCGTAGAGGTAAGGGGTTGGGACAGTGTGTCTGTCGGACTACGTCGCTTGCACCAATGAGAGTTTGAGCGTTGAATTCAGCGGGAGATACGTCACCACCGTAAGCAGCTTTACGAGTGTTCCTGCGCTCTTACAGGATGAAGCGATGAAGAGATCGCCGGGGCGTGAGGCGAGGTGATGGCCTCTTCATACGTAGCTCAATAGGGAGGTACGCCTAATCGGTCCACCCAACTTATCGGGAGTGGCCAAGCGCGCGGCGTCATGCGCGCACCGCCCAGCACTGTCGATGGCCAACAAATGGGAGGAGAACATGAGCACTTGGCTTAGTGAGCGAGAACAACGTCTCGTCGCTGGCGCGGAAGCGGCATCGGCGGCGACGCCGATTCCGACTCAGATTGTCTCCAATGGAGAGTATCTCCCGCCGCCGCAAAGCGCTACGCAAAAGAAGGTCGAGGCACGGATCAACGAGCTCGCCGACGTGAACAGCAAGCACCTCGGCTTGAGCCGCAGGCAGTTCCTGCACACGAGCTGCGGCATGGCGGCGGCGTTCCTCGCCATGAACGACATCTACGGCAACGTTTTCCAAGTCGCGCCCGCCGAGGCCCATGAGCCCGAGTTGATGCTGGCGCGTGCGCAGAGCCTCGCCGACCAGTTCATCTTCGACGTCCAGACCCATTTCGTCCGCGACGACTTCAACCACGCGGAGCTCCTGGATCTGGGCAAGTTCGCGGGCGAACACTGGAACCCAAAGATGAAGGAGGCAGGCGTCTCTTCGCTCGCCCGCTACAAGTTCCAGAACTATGTGAAGGAGGTCTACTACGACAGCGACACCAACATGGCGCTCCTGAGCGGCGCGCCGTTCGACGACCCGAGCTGGTGGCTCCTGTCCAACGAGCAGATCGTCAAGGCTCGCGAGCTGATCAACGACTTCGCTGGCTCCCGGCGCCTGCTGGCACACTCTGTCATCACCCCCAAGCAACCCGGCTGGATGGAGGAGGTGGACAAGGCGATCGAGGTCTACAAGCCGGATTCTTGGAAGTCCTACACGATCGGCGATCCGCTGGCGCCCTCGAAGTTCCCATGGCGGCTCGACGACGAGCAGCTGATGTATCCGTTCTACGAGAAAGCGGTGAAGGCCGGCATCAACACGCTGTGTATCCACAAGGGGTTGCTGCCGCCCGATTACGAGAAGTCGTTCGCCGGCGTGTGGGAATACGCAACGGCGTGGGACATTGGAAAGGCCGCGAAGGATTGGCAACAGATGAACTTCATTGTCTATCACTCGGCGCTACGGCCGTTCCTCGAGCTACCGGACAAGGCGTGGGCGGAGTTCGAGCAGACCGGCCGCATCCAGTGGGCGTCGGATCTCGCGGAAATCCCGCAGAAGTTCGGTGTCACCAATGTCTATGCCGAGCTCGGCACCTCCTTTGCCAACTCGGCGGTGGCGCTTCCGAAGTTCTGCGCCGCGCTGGTCGGCACGCTGATCAAGGGCATGGGGGTCGACCACGTGATGTGGGGGACTGACTCGGTCTGGTACGGCTCACCGCAGTGGCAGATCGAGGCGCTGCGCCGGCTCGAAATCCCGGAGGACATGCAGAAGAAATACGGCTTTGCGCCGCTCGGCGACGCCAATAGCGCAACCAAGCAGCTGATCTTCGCGGGCAACGCCACCAGGTTTTACAAGATCAAGCTGAAGGCGGCCGATAACACCAGGATGCCCGCCTTTTCCGAGGACCGCCTCGCGGCGCTCAAGAACGAGTACACGCAAGCTGCGAAACAACCCTCGAACCTGCGTTACGGCTACGTTCGCGCCGCATAGGTGAACGGCGCCAGCGGTGGGGTCAGGCTCCGCTGCGCAGCGGGCGCGCGGCCGCCAGGACAAGGATAGATGCCGATCGTGTCGAGGTCAGAGGTGGAGATGAGGGTTTGATAGGCGCCGGATCACGTTCCACTCTTTGCTGAGGCTCGGTCGATCGCGTCGAACTCGGTCTCACTCAAGCGCCAACCGAGTGCACCGAGATTGGCCCTGGCGTGATCAGGCTTGGTTGCGCCGGGGATGGGAATCACGTGACTGTCGCGCGCCAACAGCCAGTTCAGGGCGACCTGACTGATGCTGGCGTCGTGCGCGCGGGCAATATCGGCGAGACACGTCAGCAACGCTTTCGTGCCCATGCTGTCCGACGGCTGCGTGAGGCGGCCGGACGCAAGGGGAAAATACGCGACGAGTGCCTGTGCCTGTCGTAAATTAAATCCGGGAGTATCGGTGGTGGAGTCCGCCTAAGATTGAGCGACAAAGAATGTGCCCGGCGCGATCGACGGCGCGTGAGACCGGTGCATCTTTCTCCAGGGATAGATGCGTGCGAGACCCATTGTAATATTTCATGTAACAGAGCAGTAGGTGACGAAGATGCCGCTCGCCGAACACAACAACGTGGTCAAGGCATTCCCGTCGGATCGACCCGATCAACCGTTCTGGGGAGCGCGGCGACGTCGGGCGATCGCGAATGCCGATTGATCGCATTCTTTGGATGAAGACCTCGCCATAGGCCCCATCCCGGTCGCGGATCAGATAGCGGGGAGCTTGTTCCCAGCCGCATGCTTCCGTGATCTGATTTGCGATCCATTCCGCGGTTGGATGCGATGTGACGCCAAACCATAGAATCTGCCGCCGACCATGCCCCATGATCAATAAACCGTAGAGCAAACGAAACGAGATTGTTGGCACGACAAACAGATCCATCGCCGCGATGCCGTCGGCATGATTGCGGATAAAGGTCTTCCAGCCTTGGGACGGCGGGTGTCTTCGCCTGACCATATACTTGGCCACGCTCGTCTGTCCGATATTGATGCCGAGCTTGAGAAGCTCTCCATGGACCCGCGGCGCTCCCCACAGTGGATTTGCAATGCTCATCTCTCGGATCAGCCGGCGTATTTCGAGCGGCACCGTTGGTCGACCGCCACGAGGTCGCGACTTCCAGCGCCAGTACGATCTGAATCCGGCGCGGTGCCAACGGACAATGGTTCCCGGCTTCACAATCGCCAACGCATCGCGAACGTTAGGAAACAATCGATACAGACCAACGAATACCAATCGGTCGATGGCGCTGAAGGAGAGTTTCTTTGGAGCAGTCCGCCGCAGAACGTTTATTTGCTGCCGCAACGTCCAAATCTCTGCCTCAAGCGCTGCCCGCGAGCGCATCAAATCGACGACCATCCAACCAATAAGCCTGCAAAGATCCCTCATGGCACAACAGCATCGCCCGATTCTCTATCAACTGCCAGCCAGATAAGGTTTGCGACAGGGACAGGAGGTATTGAGGCAACGCGCGGCATCGTTGAATACCTATACAAAATGTTCGGCAAAGATCTTCGCGTTGTCGTGCCTCACATGGCGATGTCGGCGGGGACCATGATTGCTTGTGCAGCAAGGACAATAGTTCTCGGCAAGCATTCGTGTCTTGGACCGACAGATCCACAGATCCGAGGTTTTGCAGCGATGGGAATTTTGGCCGAGGTCGACCGTGCCATGGATGAAATTAAAGAAAATCCGATGAAGCAAATTCTGTGGCAGCAAGTTTTTTCGAAATATCCACCGGCCTTCATTTCTGACTGCGAAAGGTCTGTGGAAGGCGCACGAACAATGGTCAAGGAATGGCTTGAGCAAAATATGCTTGCGTCCGAAGCCGATCCACACTCCGCAGCCGAGACGGTTGTTTCGAAACTGATGGACTACGCCGGAACCACCGAGCACTCCCACCACTTTCTCATCGATAAGTGCGCCGAGATTGGGCTTCGTGTCGAAGCCTTAGATTAGAGTCTGTCCGGGATCATGCTGTTTTTTGACAGAGCTTTCTGAGCATGAGGCGGATTGAGGCAAGGCGCAAGAACGCCAAGGCCTTTCGGTTGAGGCACTCCCAATCCTTGGCCAAGCGGCGGCAGCGGTTGAGCCAGGCGATGGTGCGTTCGACGATCCATCGCTTGGGCAAGACCGCAAAGCCCTTTGCGATATCGGAGCGCTTGACGATCTCCACGTCGATTTGCCGGAGGATTTTGCGAACGGCGGACTGAAAGATCGGCCCCTGGTAGCCGCCGTCGGCATAGAGCTTCAGCAGGAATGGATGCAGGCCAAACAGTGTGGCCATCACCAGCGCCCCGCCGTCACGATCCTGGATGTCCGCCGAATGCACGAGGGCGTGGAGCAGCAAGCCTTGGGTATCGACTAGGATGTGGCGCTTCTTGCCCTTGATCTTCTTTCCCGCATCGTAGCCATGCGGGTCAATCCACGCCCCCCTTTTTCCGCGCTCTTGACGCTTTGACTGTCGATGATGGCGGCGCTCGGGCTGGGTTCTCGGTTGGCCAACTCACGACATTGTACATAGAGCGCGTGATGGATGCGATCGAGCGTGCCGTCCCAAGCCCACAAGTCAAAATAGTCGTGCACCGTGCTGCGCGGCGGCAGGTCCTTCGGGATCGCTCGCCATTGGCAACCGGTGCTCAGCACATACATCAGGCCATTGACCACCTCGCGCACATCGACCGTGCGCTTGTTGCCGCCTCGCTTGGCTGGTGCAATCAGCGGCTCCACCAACGCCCATTCCTCATCCGTCAAATCGCTCGGATAGCGTAGCCGGCTGCGGTCGTAACGACCGCGGTTCTCTTTCGTCCACATCGGCGCTCCTTCAGATTCGGACCGCCTCCCTTGAATCACAAATGATTCCGATGATTCAACATGTTTTCGGACAGACACTTAGAGGGGAATCAGGGGTTTCAGGAAGGTATTCTGAGTGTGCACCACTGTTACATGGCGAGTTTCGCGCGCTCGAATTCGCTGAAGATAATCGATAATTCGAATGATGAAACTTGGATAGTCGACGTAACTGGCCAAGCATAAGAATAAAACCCGCCGGCGGGAACCGTCGCCCCTCACCTCCAGCTTACAGGCGCGCTGGCCGCCGCGATTGCGCCATCAGGAAGTATCCGCTTCCCACGGCCGCGAAGAGATAGATCAGCACAGTGGACCACCCCAACGCGTTCGTCGTGCCGGCCAAGGTGCCCATAGTTGCCACAACGAGATTTACGACGTCCCCTACGAGGCCGCCGATCAGCACCGTGCGCACGGCGGCTTCGTCACGGAAGTCCCTGGCGAGCCAGAGGATCACGCCCAATGTCAGCAACGCCCCGCCGAATAATCGCCCCAGCAGCGCCAAAGCGGGCGAGTCTTCAATACCGTAGTTGGCCAGGACCTGATCCGGGGCCAGCACAAAGCCGACGCCGAAGAGGAAGGAGAGAACGGCGAGGATCGTGAAAAACATTCTGATCGTCATGATGATGCCTCCCTAAGCCTCTTGCCGAAGGCGAAATGCCGTCGGCCTTGCCAATTTAGCACGGCCATAGGCGTATCGTGATTGAATCTACTCGCGAGGCCTCACCTCTCCTCGTCCGGATGCACCCACTTGTAAGGCCCAAGGCCCCGGATCGCTCCGGGGCCTTTTTTGTCCATCAGACGTTGGCGGTCTCATACCGGGCTGCAGGTTGGGACGCCTGAGGCTTTTCCTCGATTGGGCTTGCAGGCAATTGTAGTACCGTAGCCCTTTGCCCGACAGTGAGGTCGGTGACTAGAACGATTGCACCGTTTGAGAATTCCAGCGCGTCGTGATGTTGGTATCGCTCGTTGAGGTTAATTTGGCGAAACCGCGCCAATCGATCGCCGACGCTCTTGCGAAACATCATGCCGCCAGTTTGAACCTCATTCTCGAATGCGATCTCGGTCCCGGGACGAAGGCAGACCGCGACTTTCGGATCGTCCGGGCTCGCAAAGCCGTGAGTCCCTGTAGAAAAGTTAGTCGAAACCAACGTTTCCGCGACCTCAGCGGGACGTGTCGCAACCGCATGTAAGCTGTAATCGCACATGGATGCGCCTCCTATAAATCGTCACCCCCGAATCATGAACCTTCGCAAACCTATTTGGTTGCGATACCGCCGAAAAAAACCCGCCGGCGTGAACCGGCGGGCCCTTTCAGTGCGCGGCAGCGCCTGATCAGGCGCGCTCGCCGCCACCGATCAGCGCGATAACCGGAGCCGGCCTTTTCGCCGGCTCGTCGACGGCGAGGAAGTCCGTCACGAGCTGCGTTGCCAGCCGCAGGACTATCAGAGCGTCCTCGGGATCATTGGGGAGCGCACTGGCGATCTGAATTGCGTGCAGGCGGTGGTGGTGGTCTGAACTTATTTTCATGCCATCGCCCCTTGCTGCCAGTCTTGCGTCCCGACCTGTTCGAGGAGGCCGTCATAGTCGGCGATGCCGGATTCGGCGTCATCCTGCTCAAGGTCGCGGCGGCTGCCAGCGGCCCATCGCTCTTGATTCGGGTGGTGATCCCCGAGGCTGCCTAGGGAGGGCTCGCGCAATTCGTCGTCCTCTGCCGGGTCGTCGTCCTCCATCTCCGAATCGTCGCCCTCGTCGTCCGGCTCGAGCTCCATGTGGTTGTCGGTGTCGTCTAGGAACCGAATCAGCCGGTCGATTTCGTCCCGGGCTTCCTTGCGGAGGCGCCCTATCGCTTTAAACAGTTCTTCCGGGGAAATATCGGTCCGCAGGTAAAGCGGCGCGTCCCGTGCCTCCGCAGTGGCTTGGGTATGTGCTTTCATGGTCCTGCCCCCTCAATGCGCTACGGCGTCGATGGGAAGACGGGCGAACGCCGTACCCGGCTCGGGGCGATCGGCCGCGATCATCTGGGCGAGCTCGGCCATCAACTCCGCCGGCACTACCAGCCTTGGCTACAACTGCCCTTGCGGGCCTTCCGGGGCAGTTGTTGTCGGCCACAGCGAAAACGAGCCGCCGGACAGAGCCGATGCGCTCAATGCGCACCAGAGCCTCGCAAAAAGTGTCTGGGGTAGCAAATGGTTCATAGGTTTCGAGTGGCGTGCTAAACACGCTGTCAGCCTTGGGCATTGAGAGGAGCTCCTTGCTCGGGTTAGAGCCGGGGCGGAAGTTACAGCTTCCCCTCGGCTTGTTTTTTCTGTAAACTGAAAATATGAAGAAGTCAATTTCCGTAAACAAAAAATCGAGGGGACGACCCAAGAAGCAAGGGGGCGTAGATCCTGTAAGCGCTGTGCGACTTCCTGCTGGCCTGACCGAAAAGGTTGATGCTTGGGGTGAAGATCGCGAGCTTAACCGCTCCGAAGCCATCCGCCGGCTTGTAGAGTTGGGCCTCAAGGTCGAGACGCCAGCGAGACCTGCCGTCAGCAAGCCCGGCCGGAGGTTGCGCGCTCAGGAGCTCGCCACAAAGACGATCGAAAAGATTATCGATCCCGCTGCACCGCCGGAAGAACATGCCCAGCGCCGACGACGGCTAACCAAGGGGCCGACAGAGTTTCGCGAGGCTCGCGTTGATCAGCCGAAGGTGAAGGCGAAATGAAGATCGACAGCACAACGAGGTTGCCATGATCTCAGTTTTGATAGGGGTTTTAATTATCGTCGTCGTCGGCGCAATCTGCTTTTGGGCCATCGACAAGTTCGCCACCGACGGCCGACTCGCAAATCTGCTCAAGTTGCTCGTGGTGCTGGTTTGCCTCGGCGCGATTGTGCAACGAGTGCTGCCGCTGACATATTAGTCAATGTTCGCGGCTGGTCGAGATCGGGCTGAAGGTAAAACCGGGGGCATAGAGCGTGCACAGGGTCAGGAAGTTCGTTGAGGTTGGTAGCGGCCGAATAGGCTACGCGATGACCGAAGCCGCGCTGTTTGAAGTCGGCAACGGCGCGAAGTGGAATCCGGACCCTTCATTCAGCGTGGCCGACGCCATCCTTGCCGATCCAGAATTTGCTTCAGTGCTGAGAGTGGTCTTGAGAGACGGCCATGTATTGGTCCCTGCGCTGAAGGCGAAGGGGAAATGACGCTAAGTGGGCTCCAGGAGCTGGAAGAAATGGCGGTGAAGCTAGAAGGCACCGCCCGCAAACTTCCGCAGGGGCTCGCGTGAACGAGCTAGAGCCGGACGCGCGTTCGCAGTGGCTATGGTTTGCGGCGGCATTGTTGGCGATGTCAGTGATCGCGGCAATCGTGGGCAGGTTTCCCGTTTAGGGCCTGGCTCCTAGCCTCTTCGAACACTCAGCAAGGTAACTAGCTAGGGACCCCGTCAACGCGAATATCGCCAAACGGGGTACCCATGGATCACACCTCCCCGTTGCCGCTTTTCCCCGGTACAGTAGTTGGTGCTCTATTGAGCGCCCATCGGATGGTGGACGGCTTGCGGGCTTTGACTGGTGTCCCGGTCGCGTCGGGGTCGTTCACTGGCCCTCCCAGGATGACGATATGATCGATGAGAAATTGGCTCGTCAGCACGCGCACGAAAATAACATCGAGCGCTATCGCCGTTTGCTCCAGACCCCGCTCTCGGATATCGAACGCCACTTCATTGAGCGTCGCCTCGCGGATGAGCAGACTGCCTTATCAAGGCTTGCTCTAGCCTTCTGGGCGTCGACAAGCGCCACTGGCGCCCCTGAATGAGTCAATAAACTATCCGCGCCCGTGCCCCGCTGAATGGAAGGCTAGGAAGGTGAACGCGCCCAATAGCGCAGCCCAGACCAAGATGTGCTCAGCAATCATTATTCGCCCCTCTCTTTGCCCATGATCTGGCAAAGCACAAAACGGGCCAAGCGGATGGACGGGCGGGCGCTACACGCCCAAAAAAAGGGCTAATCCTCCTCGAGTTCAGGAACGTCCCACAGCAAGAACGCCATAACGATGAGCCCTGGAGTCCAAGCTAGCATGGCTCCAAATGCAATGGCCTGCACGGTCGTTGCGGATTCCGGGGATTGCGGCCAGGGATTCCGATTGAACGCGACCATGCAGTCCGATCGAAGGCGGCCACCTGTTCCGACGAAGGCGGCCGGGGTGTCGTTGCCGGCATGAGGAGTTGGGTCAGGTTTTCTTGGTTGCGTCAAGATTGGCGCGCAGCGCAGTGATCTTTCGCATGCTATCTCCCTTGAGTGCGAGGCGGTGAGCGTTGTGGACGAGCCGATCGAGGACGGCGTCGGCGATGGTCGGGTCGGCGATGACCTCGTGCCAATTTTCGATCGGTACCTGGCTGGTGATGATGGTCGATCCGCGCTGGTGGCGATCGTCGACGACTTCGAGGAGATCGCGCCGCTGCTCGCCGGTAAGCGGAGCGAGGCCCCAGTCATCGAGGATGAGCAAATCGACCCTCGATAGCGTCTTGAGGAGTCGCGCATAGCGTCCGTCGCCGCGGGCGAGCGCAAGAGCTTCGAACAGCCTTGGCAGGCGATGGTATAAGACGGATCGATTATCGCGGCATGCCTTGTGGCCGAGCGCGCAGGCGATCCAGCTCTTGCCGACGCCAGTCGGCCCGGTGATGAGCAAATTTTGCTTGCGGCCGATCCAATCGCCATCGACGAGCCTGGCAAAGAAGGCGCGATCGATGCCGCGCGGCGCGCGCAGATCGACATCTTCGACGATTGCGGTCTGCCGTAGCGAGGCGAACTTCAGGCGCACGATGAGCCTTTTGTTCTCTCGCTCGGTTGCTTCGCGATCGATCATCAGTCCGAGCCGCTGCTCGAAGGTCAGCGCGGTGACGTCGGGTTGACGTTGCTGATCATCGAAGGCTTTGGCCATGCCGGCGAGCCCGAGAGCGGCGAGACGTTCGTGGGTGTGGTTGCTGAGCATAGGGTCTCCTTCTTGCTGGTCAGTGGTAGTAGCCGCGGCCACGGATGTTGCCGTGCTGGATGGGATCGGCGTCGGGGGTGGTGTCTGGAAGGAAGGCCTTGTCGAGGCCGGTCTTGAGGATCGAGGCGATCGACCGATAGCTCGCTGCACCGATGCTGATCCCACGGCGGCATGCGGCCTCGAGCCGCCGCGCCCCATAGGTCTTCTCCATCCGCAGGATGCCGAGACAGGATCGGAAGCCCTGTTCAGGATGCGGCTTTGTCCGCATAATCGCTTCGCACAGCGCGACTGTGGATGGACCGATCTGCTCGGCGGCGGCCAGCAGACGCGCCGGCGTCCAGAAGGCGTATCGGCGATGCGCGCTCGGCATGTGCTCTGGGATCGTGGTGTGCCGGCGCTTCACGCCCGAGCGTGCGTGGCTGGCGATGCGGGTGCCGCGATGGAACACCTCGATGGTCGCCTCGGTGGCCCGCACCTCGACGACCTGGCGGATCATGCGGGATGGAACCGAGTAGAAGTGCCCCTGAACTTCGACGTGGTAATCCGGCGCCACGCGGGCGCGACGCCATTCAGCGTACTGGTAGGGCTCGGTCGGCAGCGGCATCAGGGCCGGACGATCGATGGTGTCGAAGAACTCGCGGCGGCTGGCACCGAGCTTGCGCATCAGGCGGGCGTTGAGGTCCTCGACCAGGATGCGGATTGCGACGTTCAGCTCGGCGAGCGAGAAGAAGCGCCGATCGCGCAGCCGCGCCAAAATCCATCGCTGAACGATGAGAACCGCCGCCTCGACCTTGGCCTTATCGAAAGTCGTCAAATGCAGGGCGTGTCGGCACGACTCGCCTCAAGGTGCGGATCACGCACCCGTTTCATCCGCTGAACGGCCGCGCCTTTGAGCTGATCTGCCGGCGCCGTCATTGGGGCGAAGACCGGGTGGTCTACGCGGCTGACGACGGGCGGCTTTGTACGATCGCAAGCGCGTTCACCGATATCGACGGCGCGGATGAGTTCCGAATGTTGGCGGCGGGTAGAGCGGCCTTCCGCACCGCCGATTTGCTGGCGCTGTGCGAGGCGTTGGACCGGCTTGCGCAGCGGTTGGGGGCCGGCAATGCGTAAAGTCAACTACGCCTCATATGTAAAACGAACAATGCCGCTACGCGATCAAAGCGCAGAGCGTTATACCGCATTGTTGGGCATAATAACTGCATTTAGTGTCGACGTCGTGATTGACATCCAACATATTGAGGCGTATTTATCTTTACGAAGCATTGAGGCCGTCCATGGCGAAACCAAAACGACGGGACCCGAAGAGCGAGGCGCTGGCGCAGGACGGTGTCCTCAATCCCAACCCCGAAGCCGTTCGCGACGTTCTGTTCACCAGCAACCCATTCTTCGATACCAAGGATCTGGTCCAGGTCCGCTACGAGATGGTGCGGCGCCATCAGGTCGATGGCATTGCCATCAGCGAAGCTGCCGCGGCGTTCGGCGTTACCCGGCCGACGTTCTACAAAGCTCAGAGCGCACTGAAGACAGTTGGGCTCGCCGGTCTGCTGCCAGGCCGGCGCGGTCCCAAAGCCGGCCACAAGGTCTCCTCCGAGGTCATTGCCTTCGTGACCGATCTCAGAGCGGCAAAGCCAGAGATGACGACCTCGCAGTGTCTCGATGCAATCGAGTCACGCTTCGGCGTCAAGGTGCACAGGCGCAGCCTGGAGCGGGCGCTGGCGCGCAAAAAAAAACGAATCCATCGAGCCTGATTGTCGCGCCAGCGGACACGGCCGCGACTTACGAGAAGGCGCGCGCCGCAGTCCTGTCAGCCGAAGCCACCCCGAGTCCCGGCCTCGGCATTCTTCGCCGCCAAGGTTTGGCGGCATGGATGCGGGCACTGGGGCATGCCGAGGCGGCTTGCCGCGCTCCCCAGCCTCCGCCCTTCGCCAAACCCGATCTGTCGCCACCGGCGAGCGACGTCACCCGTCTAATCGCCGGAATCATCGTCTCCCTCGCTATGGAGCCCATCCATGCCTGAGCTCAAGGTCACGGCCGACCATCTCAAGCGCGATGCGTACCTGTATGTCCGCCAATCCACATTGCGGCAAGTCGCCGAACACGGCGAGAGCACGCAGCGCCAATAAGCGTTGCGTGCTCGTGCGATTGCGGCAGGCTGGCCGATCGAGCGCATTCGCGTGATCGATCGCGATCTCGGCAAGTCCGGTTCCAGCAGCGCCGCACGCGACGGCTTTCAGCAGCTCGTGAGCGAGGTAGCGCTCGGCAAGGCCGGCATCGTCATGGGCCTGGAGGTCTCGCGGCTGGCGCGCAACTCTGCGGATTGGCATCGCCTCATAGAACTGTGCGCGTTGACCGCGACGCTCATTCTCGATGAAGACGGCATCTATGATCCGGCCGGCTTCAACGATCGCCTCCTGCTCGGTCTCAAAGGCACGATGAGCGAGGCTGAGCTGCACATCCTCAAAGCGCGCATGCGTGGCGGCCAGCTCAACAAGGCCCGGCGCGGCGAGCTGGAGATGGGCCCGCCGGTCGGGTTGGTCTACCGGACTGACGGCACCATCGGTCTCGATCCCGACGTCCAGGTTCAGAGCGCCCTTCGCATGGTCTTTGAGACTTTCGAGCGGACGGGGAGCGCAGTCCAAACCGTCCGCTTCTTCCGGGAGCAAGGCTTGCAGTTCCCACGCCGGCTGCGGACGGGTGCCAACAAAGGCGACCTCCTGTGGGCGACGCCGCAGCACTCACGCATCCTGCAGGTGCTGCACAATCCGCGCTACGCCGGTGCCTTTGTCTATGGCCGCACGCGCACACGCCACCGGCCCGATGGGGGCGTCAGCGTCGTCAAGGTCGCCAGGGCGGACTGGCAGTTCGTGATGCCGGGCATGCACCAGGGCTACATCGACTGGGAACGGTTCGAAGCCAATCAGCGGCGCCTTACCGACAATGCCGGCGCATTCGGTGGCGAACGGCTGTCGGGGCCGGCGCGCGAGGGACCGGCGTTGCTTCAGGGGCGCGTGCTATGTGGCTTGTGTGGCGAACGCATGGGGGTGCGTTACAGCCGCGAGCATGGCAGTACGGTCCCGACTTATATCTGTCAGGAGAGCGCGGTGCGCCGCGCCGGAAAAACGTGTCAAACGGTGCCCGGCAAGATCGTCGATGCGGCAGTTGTTGCGCTGCTGATCGAGATGATGACGCCGATGACGCTGGCCGTCACTCTGGAAGTCCAGCGCGAGCTTGAGATGCGTGCTCACGAGACGGATGCTGCGCGTCGGCAGCATGTCGAGCGATTGCGCTACGATGCCGAGCTTGCCCGCCGACGCTACATGAAGGTCGACCCCGACAACCGTCTCGTCGCCGATACGCTTGAGGCGGAATGGAACGACAAGCTGCGCCGTCATACCGAAGCTGTCGAGGAATACGAACGCCGCAGCAGGCAGCAGGCTGCGACACTCAGCGCCGAGGCCCGCCAACGCATTCTCGGTCTTGCCGAGCAGCTGCCACGACTCTGGAACGACTCGCGCGTCGACTTCCGTGAGCGCAAACGCATCGTGCGCCTGCTGATCGATGACGTGACATTGATCAAAGCGCAGAAGATCACCGCCCATGTGCGTCTGTCCGGCGGGGCTACGCGCACATTGGAACTCGAACGGCCGCTGCCTATCGCTCAGCTGCGCAAGTTCAAGCCCGAGCTTGTCGCGACCGTCGACCGGTTACTCGATCAGCATTGCGACCGCGAGATTGCCGACATTTTGAACCGCGACGGATGGCGCACTTGGGAAGGCAAGCCCTTCAACCTGAAGAAGGTTGCGTTCATTCGCGGCGCCTACAAACTGGCAAGCCGGTACGATCGGTTGCGCCGCCGCGGCATGCTCACGACGCGCGAGGTCGCTGCGAAGTTCGGCATCTCGGAGACGGCCGTGCACGAGTGGGGTCGACAGGGGCTGATTACGAAGTGCTTCAGTGATAATTTGAATCGTGGCCTGTGGGCATTACCAGTGCAGCAGACCATCCTCAAGGGGTGTGGCGGTCGAGGTGCGCGACCGGCGCGGCTCGTCCCAATCACCGCGCCATCATCAGAACAAGGTGCAGTATGAAGCGATCGTCTTGTCCTTTGGCCGCCTCGGCCTCGCCGCCAGGATCGCGGTGCCGTAATGGCCGGCCATCTCGGCATAGGTTCGGTTGATCCCGGGATCGTAGCGGCTCGCTGCCGTGACCCCGGCCTTCAGATTGTCGCAGACGAGCGCCTTCGGCACCCCGCCCAGGAAGCTAAGCGCATCCACATGGGCGCCGATCCAGTCGGGCAGCGCCTCGCTGAACCGAGCTTGGACGAATGTGTAATTCGACGCTCCCATGACCGCGACGAAGATCTTGGCGGCGCGCACCTCCCCGGTGAGCCCGTCGAACACCGGCACAGTATCGCCGGCGAAGTCTACGAACAGCTTCTCGCCGGCCGCGTGGGTCTGCCGCATGGTCGCCGTGATCCCGTGGCGCCATTCGACGTAGAGGTCGCAGAACCGGCTGTAGCCGTAGCCATCGGGATGATGGCCGCGATATTCCTCCCACAGCAGCGCCAGCGTTACGCCGCGGCGGCGCAACTCGGCATGGACATGCCCCCAATCCGGAAGCGGCTTCGATCGCGGCGGGTTGTAGCCGGCCGGCGCAAATAGCTTGCGTTCCAGCGCCGTGTCGTCGAGCTCCTCCCGGTATCGGCCAGCTGATGCCGATCACCGCCGCGCGGCGGACATACTCCGCGATCGCCGTGCGACCGATCCCGACCGATCGGGAGATCACCCGATCGCTCGCCCGACAGGCATACTTCAGGCGCAGAACTTCTCGAATCTTCCGCATCGGCAATCTCTCGGCGGGCATCGGACCTCCAATTGCGTGAACCGCAAAAGCAGGACCTTGCCCCGTTCAGATTGCCGACAACGCCCCCCGTCTCACCCTATCAACAGGGTGGCCGCCTTCGTTCGGATTGGGTGGCCGCTTTCGATCGGAATCGCTGGCCGCCTTCCGTCGGAATCGGTGGCCGCTTTGCCTCGGATTCCGCACGGTCGTCATTGATTCACTCCGGCGTTGGCGCCACGAGGGCCATAATCACCCTCCCCCGTATCGAGTCGCAACGATCGGGGGGCTCGTATCCGCCTTATTCACAGGTCCGGTTTGATTGCTGGGCGGAACCTGCAGCGAGCGAAAAAATTGACTCGTCAGGGAGGTTCCGATGACACAGAAAAATCGGACGCCACGTCGGTCGAGCGCAATGGATGTCGTTAGTAATTCCGGCGCCGGGCAGGTTCCTGCTCACCCACACGACTCCGGCAGTCAGGCAAACGAAACCGTCGACGGACTCGACGCCAGCGCCGAGTCGTTGCGGCACGCCGCCGAAGATACGCCTTCCGGGAGTGGCTCCAGCGATATCGAAAAAACGCCAGTATTTGACCGGGCCGGTGCTGCGCCGAAAATCTGAGCGAGGAGACTGCCATGCACTGGCGCAAAGTGCCGAGCAGAACGAACGGCAAGGTCTTGGCGTTTACCGCCTTAGTCGCCGTTTCGACTGTCTTGCTGGTTCTGCATTTTCCCGCGTGACTCGGCCGGCGGACCGGGGTCCACAAGAAATCTCGCTCGTGTCGTGCCGTGTAGCTGTGAGGCCGTAGCTTTGCGCGATACTCAAGGCGGCGGCTTCGTTGCGACGTGCGCGGTTTCGCCGCCTATGGCCGATAGGATCGAAAGCCGGCGCCCCGCGTTTGACTGTTGAGCCCAAATGGGAGGTCAACGATGATCAATGACCGAGACGGACGGGCGACGACATCCGCGGAACGCGAAGCCCTCAAGGTATTCAGACAGGCTGAAGCGAAGGAAGCTTTGACCGATTACGCGAAAGCGCAAACGGCCTTCCACAAAAACCGAGAGCGTCTAAAGGCTGAGCGATTGGCCAGAGAGGCAAGCCCGGCGCCCCACCTTCCGAGAAAGAGGCGGCTAAAAAACTGCGTAAGCCCGCGGATCTCAAACACGGTCCGCGGCATCTAGGGCAGGATTGCTTCCGTAGTTCTCCGACCGCGAACGAAGTTCCTTTTTGGGAACAATCATTAGAGGCGTGAGTTAACGCTTATCGCCGAACGGCCCGTGGCTTTTATCGGTGACTGAGAACGCCGATTGCGCTCCCGCCTTCCTCTAATGGAAAGGAGCGCGCCATGCAGGAACGGCGTCGTTTCGAACAAATCGATCCCCTCGACAAGCGCCTTTCGGAAGAGGCCGAACGTTTGCGGAAAGAAGCCCGAGGCACTCCATCTGGGGTGGAGCGCGACAGGCTTAGTCGGCAATAGCGTCCGACCATTGGGTGCTGAGTGTGCCCAGGGCAGCCATCTTGCCGCAGGTTTCGAGGAAAATAGCCGCGGCCTTCTGGGACAGCCACGACGGCGTCTCCGGCCAAGCGCCATCGCCGGCAGGTTCAGCGTCATTGACCCTGCATTTCTGCAGGGTGCCAGATAGCAGCTTGAGATGAGTTGGTTTCCGCGGTCTGCCCATGTTTTTGTTTTCCGTATTGCACGCGTAAAAATTTGCTTACCCATGCGGTTCCGGTGTCCTCGCCAGCCTTTTGAGAGTCCCCGCACCCGTCAGTCCCATTTGGTGATGTTTGGCGCGTGCCGGTTCCCGCGGCACGCGCCAACTGGCGACGCCTGGAGAGCCGACGTCCCAGCTATTGACCGCGCGGGTACTTCCGCCGTCGCGATGGGTGTTCATGCCCGCTTCCAGAAGGGCGCCGTGCATGACTGTCGCCCGGTTTCAGCGTTCGATAGTCGCGCAAGTCGCTCCAAACGATCTGACTTGCTCGCATAGTGGCGCCGGTCATCATCTTGCCGCATGGCCTTATGCGGGGCTGTTGGCCGCGCCCTTCGCGTCGCTTCACCCTCTCGCAGGCCAACGGCAAATACGACCGTTCACATCGTCTGGGACGCGACCCACCAAGCAAACGTAGTCTTGAACGGCGTGCTGCTGAACAGCTTCGTCTTGGGGCAGGACTACCATCTGATCAGAGGGGCCGCATCGGGGAGAACCTGCGAGCCGGCCGTTCAAACCGGCTGCGCGCACGTAAAAAACGACGCCTAAATCGTCAAGGTTTTCAGCGACCTAGGTAGATCGAGTCGTTCTTAAAGCGAAAACCCCGGAATCGAGTCGTTCTTAAAGGGGAAATCGAGTCGGTCCTAAAATGCGACCTCATGGGATATCAAGCACTTACCCGAGTCGTTCTTTCGTAGTCCGCACAACTACTTATCCGGCCTTCACTTCTACGGTCGTCGGGTTACCGCACCAGAAACGCCTCACCTCGTTGTTCGCCATATTTCAGCAGTCCGCAAACTACCGATCAACGTCTGATCTGGCCATGGTCTTTTCCAATCGATCGTAGCTACGACGGGCTTTATCGCAAGAAAACGCCCAAGCAGCGTGTTTGTGCTCACAATGAACGGCCGCTCGCAAGTGTCCGCTTTGCACGCACGAGGTCACCGTTTGACCCGAAGCCGGCGTAAAGCGAGCCCGTACGTGCTCGAATGGCTGCCATTGTAACCAGAGGCGCGACTGGCGTAACTACAAGACCAGCAGCAATCCAGAAAATAGCAACATGGTGAGGATTTTCCGCCGGAACGACGCTTCATTGACACAGCGGAAAGCGAAAATCCCTAGCGCCGCGCCGGCAAGCAGTGCCGGAATACTGGCGACGAACTCAACCAAGACCTTCGAAGACAAATCATTCTGCAACAGCATCAGCACGAGCGCGAAAATCTGCATGGCAGCAATGAAAGGCTGAACCAGCCCGCGCTGCTCAGTTTTTGGCACGCCGTGGATGTCACACCATATGGTCGGTATTGCACCCGGCATTGCGGTCAACCCGCCGACAAAGCCGCCGCCGAAGCCGATTAATGCATTGCGTCCCACATTCATCTGCAGGCGACGAGAAAGCACCGGCCGGAACAACGTGTAGACTGCATAACAGGCGATGGCGAGACCAAAGCTCTCTCTGAAGATCCGCGCGTCTGCAGCTTGCAGCAACCAGACGGCGATCGGAACGCCAAGCAATCCGCCGACGACCAATACCGAGCTCTGCTTCCAGCGGATACTTTTTCTCAACGCCCAAAGATTCGTGGCCTGCACGGTGATGCTGCAGGCCATCATGAGCGGGACCGCCTCCAGTGGTGGGAGAACGTGAAGGAGAATCGCGCCGGCCACCGCCGAAAAGGCAAAGCCCGCGAGGCCCGAGACGAAGGCGCCGCAAAACACGGCGATACTGAGCAGGCAAAACGACGCAATGTCGCCCATGAGCGAACCCTCCGGGTGGATAAGATCCTCGAATAACGGCTTGGCGATTAGTCCCCGGACGACAGTCCGGGCGGCTCGGGCGCTGCCCCGGCGTCGCTCTGGCGGGCGGAGGTCGATATCGTGGCCGCAAGGATGTGCAGAATGACAAAGCAGATGGCGATCGTTACCAGCAGCCTATTCTCGCCGGGTGCCGAAATCTGAAGTTTGGATTCGGACGACTTTTCACTGAGCGACATTGTCACGTCCTCCAACATCTGACCGAGAGTCAAACTGGTGCCACCTATTGTCGATCAGGTGACAATACTGTCGAAGGGTGCGCTCTGCCTGCAGCCGTCGCGAATAGTGCAGCGCTTGAAGGAGGCGCCCAAACGAGCCTTCCTTTCGAGAAGAACTCTCGGAGGCGACAAACGAATTCGCTGAAAATGACGCATCACTCCTGGTTGAAGCTCTGCTGTCAAACAATGGTACGAAGGATGCCGCGATCGACTGAAACATCTTGTGAAACAACAACCCATAGAACACGCGAGTGAGACGCCATGCCTTTTCTTCCATGCGCATGACACGAACACCTTATGTGAGTGACTGGATGCGGCTGGAAGTATCGAATGGGACGCCGGGCCACGCTTTAACGCGAGCTTAACTTGTCCTTATCGTTTCCTTGATTTTTGAAGGGTGTCCTTGATTTCGGGCCCGCGTGCCGGTTGAATATCCACCTCGCCGCTCCTGCGAAGGCATTGTTTTGCTGTATTTATTTGACGATTTCGTTCTCGACACCGACCAGCGGGAATTGCGCCGTGGCGGATCTCCGATTCCGTTGCAGCCTCAGGTTTTCGACCTCCTCGAGTATCTGATCCGCCACCGAGCCCGGGTGGTGACCAAGGACGATCTGATCGGTGCAATTTGGGGCGGTCGCATCGTCTCGGAGTCAGCGCTCACTACCCGCATCAACGCAGCCCGCACGGGAATAGGCGATTCCGGCGAGGCGCAGCGACTAATCAAGACCTTGCCGCGCAAAGGCGTGCGCTTTATCGGCACGGTGCGCGAAGCAGCCAAGGAGGTCGAGAGCGCGGTCGCACCTCCGAAGGTCGAGATATCCAGCCTGGTGGTCGGCCGGACAGCCCCCTTCGAGACGATCGACCGGATGACGCGGCAAGCATTGTCCGGTCAACGGCAAATGGCCTTTGTCACGGGAGAAGCCGGGATCGGCAAGACGGCCTTCATCGCCAAGGCGATCGAGCGATTGACGGAACAGGGCTTCGACCTACTCTATGGGCGCTGCACCGAACGGTTTGGAACGGACGAGGTCTTCCTGCCACTCATCGATGCGCTGGTGAACCGTTATCGGGCGAACGGCCCGGAACTGATTTCGGCCGTTCGCGCGCACGCGCCCACCTGGATATTGCAATTGCCAGGTGCCATCGACGCATCGGAACGCGCGGCTTTCCAGGATGAAGTGTTCGGTGCGACGCGCGAGCGGATGCTGCGGGAATTTTGCGATCTTCTGGAAGCGCTCAGCGCCGGCCGCCCGTGGGTCCTCGTTCTCGAAGATCTGCATTGGAGCGACTTCGCAACGCTTGACGTGGTGTCTCGCTTCGCGCGCGGGAACGGCAAGGCGCGCGTGCTGGCCCTTTGCTCCTATCGTCCAGCCGACAGCGCCGCGGACGGGCATCCGATCCGTCGCCTGCATCGTGATCTCGAGATTCATGGATTTTGCAGCGAATTGCGCCTCGATCGATTGTCGCACTCGGAGGTCGAGCGCTATCTCGCATTGCGCTTCGACGACGCGGAATTGGCCTCGAGCCTGTCAAAGCCGGTATTCGAGCCGACGCTGGGGCACCCTCTGTTCGTTGCCTCGCTGCTCAAACACCTCATCGACCAGGGGTCGATCGTCGAAATGGACGGCCGATGGCGCCTGTCTTCGCAGGCGGCATTTGCCCAAGATCGCATTCCAGACAGCCTCTTGAACATGATCGGCCATGAGCTCGACCGCCTCACCGACAACGAACGGCGTCTGCTCGATGTCGCCAGCGTTGCCGGCGAAGATTTTTCTGCGGCTCTCGTTGCAGCCGGCCTGTCCGATGATGCGATCGACGTTGAAAGGGACATCGAAGCGCTGATCCGGAAGGATCATATCCTCGTTCGTTCGGGGGTTTCCGAGTGGCCCGATGGAACATATTCGGGCTCCTACGCTTTCCGTCACATTCTCTATCAGAATATCATTTACCAGAATCTGCCGCCGGGGCACCGCGCACAAACGCACAAGCGCTTGGGCAAGAGGCTGGAGGAGGCCCATGCCGGCCGCACCCCTGAAATAGCGCCCGCGCTCGCACTTCACTTTGAGCAGGGTCGCGAATTTCCGAGCGCGTTGCGCTACCTCCGGGAAGCGGCAGAGAGCTCGACGAAACGCCTCGGCCATGCGGAGGCCGCAAGCTATCTCACCCGCGCGCTTGGCATACTTGATCGTTTCGAAGCTGCCGACGAATTCTCAGCCCGCGTCGCTCTTCTGCGGCAGCGAAGCTGGGCTCTTCGCTCGTGCGGCGACCTCGTCGGCTCCATCCGTGATCTGCGAGACATGATTGCCTGCGCCGAACAGGCGGGCGAGATCAAGCAACAGCTCAACGGCCTCACGGCTGTGAGCAGTCTCTGCTTGCGCGTGGATCGCCACGCCTGCCTTGAGGCCGCTGAAGACGTACTGTCGCGAAGCCAGGCGCTTGCGGACGACACATTCAAGGCTCTGGTCCAGGGCAGCAGCGCGAGCGTCAACCTGTTCCTCAACGGCTGGCGCAAACAGGACGCCACGCTCTGCGACAGGGCGATCGAGCTGAGTGCGAGTGCCACGAACTATGGCATCTTGATCAGACGCAATGGAATATCCGGTATCGTTGATTGCTGGAGGTCGCGGTACCAGGAGTGCCGCCGCGCCGGCACGGAAGGAAAGCGATTGGCGCGTTTGGCTGGCGACGTTTACACTTTTGTTCTGTTCAACGTTCTTGAATCAATCGCGCTCATTCATCTGGGCGAATGGCGCGAATTGCGACGTGAAATCGCGGCCGGCCTCGAACTGGCCGTCAGGAACGCGAACGGCCCCAGCAGCGCATTGTGCCGGCTGACGCTTGCGTGGTTGCACGTCGAAGCGATGGATTTTGATGGAGCCCGGGAGCTCTGCGAAAGCGTCGACGATAGTCTGCTGGTCGGCGATCAGTCGACGTATTTCCACAAGCGAGCCGTCCTTGCGAAGGCCTATGTCGGCCTGAACGATCCGTCGGGAGCTCGCAGGCAATTTGACGATATTGAGCGCCGCAGGCATGAAGAAGGCATCGACATCGAATTTACCGCCGCGACGCAGGTGTATCATTGCCTCGGCGAATATTACTTGCAGGTTGACGACTTTACGCAGGCTCAGAGCTGTGCACGCCAGCTCCACGACTATGTGGCGTCGGCTCCAGATCTCAATCACCTGGCCCAGGCCCACGGACTACTCGCGCGTACGGCGCTTGGCTTGGGTGATTCAGCGGAGGCTCAGTTGCACCTGTCCCGCGCGCTGGAGATCGTCGACAATGCCGACTTCCCGATCGCTTCTTGGCGGGTTTACCGCACGGCCGCCGAGATCTTCGCGAAGTACGGAGACGTCGACAGGGCAGCGACATATCGCTTGCGATTTGTCGAGACCGTCCGAAGGCTCGCGCAAAATTTCGAACCCGAGGATCGCCTGCACAAGAGCTTGCTCGCTGCGTTAGCAACGCGAACAGCGCAACTGGAAGCGATGACTTCGCTGCCTTCGCGGCCCGCTTAGCCGACGGGGCTTGCCGTACGCGTTTGAGACTGACGTCCTCGATACCGGCCAGCGGGGTTGTGCGTCGCATTGGAAGTACCTCCAAAGCGAACGCCGGCTTCGCATTCAAAGTGCACGCGCATCATCCGCACTTGATGTCTGCTTTTGGGCCCAAGGCGGACCTCGATGAACCAAGGATTGTCCGCGTTGATCCGGAAGCGGAATTCTTAAACACAAAACCTCGGGTAATCGGTCTCCAGATGAACCGCACGCACCAGAAACGACCTGAACGAAGCCCAACAAACGCGATCAGCAAAATCAACGAAGCTGATCGATATCCCGTCGCTCATAACGGTCTGGTTGCAGGTTCGAGTCCTGCCGGGCCCACCAATGAATCAATGGCTTAGCTCGAGCGACCGTTTGGACATTCATGGATTCCTCGCGATTTTCACCGGTCCGGCTGGCGAGGTCGAAGCCCGCATTCTAGCCTTGGCGATTTTGGCGATCGGGACGGCATCAATAGAGCCGGCGGTGGCCCAGACGTATGATCCGGCTTACCCGGTTTGCCTGCATGTCTACAGCCGCGGGGCCAACTATTACGAATGCCGCTACGCGTCGCTGACTCAGTGCAACGCGTCGGCATCGGGCCGCGCAGCACAGTGCGTCATCAATCCATATTTCGCGGGCGCAGATGAGCCCGCGGGTTATCGGCGGCATCGCCGCCGCATCTACTAAGGCGGGTCGCAAGAGACGCCAGCCCGCCGAAGTGAACCGGCGGGCTGGATGCAGATCAGCGTTCTTAGCCGACTCTTAGATTCTCCGCGGACGTTTTGCCCCGGTTCTCCATCTCTTCATAGCTCACCTCGGCACCCTCATTGAGGCTGCTCAGGCCGGCTTTTTCGACGGCCGAGATGTGCACGAATACATCTTTGCCGCCTTTGTCGGGTTGGATAAATCCGTATCCTTTGGTCGCGTTGAACCACTTCACAGTACCTATCGCCACGTCCGCACTCCCCTTTTTTAACACGGTGACAACCGAGGTCGGTCACCCAGGAAACCGCAAGAAAAACCCGCCGGCCTGATCCCGCCTGCGCATACTGGTCACTAGGAGCGGCCCGGCGCGCGGTGAGTAGTGGACGACGCGCGCCGGGTCTGACCATTCCCCTTTGGTCCGCGCGAGGCATGGTCGAAATCGGGCGTAAGGACGATTCGTGGCAAAAACCCGCCTGCACACACTCTGCCCACTCATTGGCGAAATTGAAAAAGCCCGCCGGCGGTGAAACCGGCGGGCCCCTTCAGCGCGCGTAGCGCCTGATCAGGCGCGCTCGCTGCCGCCGATCAGAGCGACAACCGGCGCCGGTTTTTGCGTCGGTTTCGGTTCGGCGAGGAAGCCTGTCACAAGCTCAGTTGCCATCCGAAGAACAAGCAAGGCGTCGGCCGGTTCTTCGGGAAGCATGCACGCCACCTGGAGCGCGTGGCGCCGATGCCAGTTGCACTCCTTTATGCCATCGCCCCTTGCTGCCAGTCCTGCGTACCGACCTGCTCAAGAAGGCCGTCAAGGTCGGCGATGCCGGACTCGGCAGGGTCGGCCTCGACGTCGATTTCGCCGAAACTGGCCGACTGTAGGTAGCTGACCGCACCGGCCGGGCGCAATTCGTGCGACCCCAGCGACGGCTCGTCGTCGGCGCCGTCCTCGGCGTGCTCCGGTTCAGCGTCGCGGTCAAGGCGCCCTACCCGGGATTCATCGGGCCGACGTTGGCGACCCTCGATCGAGAAGGTCCCGTCAGGCAAGCGCTTGCATTCACGAAATCAAGTTCGACGGCTACCGCGTCCAAGTTCATCTCGTGAACGAGGCGATGAACCGCCCTGCTCCAACTCTTCGGCCGAGGCTCGGCAATATTCGGCAGACCATTCCAGCCCGACGCTCCAGCGGCCAATTGCGAACCGTCGCCTGGGAAATCAGCAGCCCTGGTCTCTCTCGACTCCGTCACACATGCTGGCAACCCGCTCCGGCCGCCCTCGCCCTCTTTCGCTCTCGGTGCACGTCCCGCCGCTTAAGATTTCATTAACCTTGCGGAAGCAAGACTTTGCCGGGGCTGGGCACATCATTAGCAAGGAGAATCCCATGCCAAATCTGGAAGAGGCAATTCGCGAACGTGCCTACCACCTCTGGATCGCCGATGGTCAACCCGAGGGCAAGGCGGACATCTATTGGCTGAATGCTCAACACGAAATTCTCACGACATCAGTCGAAAGCTTGGCCAGCACCGCTGCCGCAGCTGACACGGTAGCGACGAAACCTACTAAAAAGGGCAAAGGTCGCGCGGTCGGGAAAAACCAAAACTCCCGCTGCCTAGCTGTCCATGCGAGCGGCGTCGCGCAGGACCGGGCGACGCCATTGTGAGCGGACAGGGCAGCTCGACTTCCCGTTGCCGTCAGCCTTCTGGCCAATTTCCAGCTTGTCTTTGATCGTTGTGCCCCGGCGGCGCCGACACTAGCGCCAGCGCTGCCGATTTTGTGGATAACCGATATTCAACAGGATGATGTCGACGAGCTGATGTCATTCCGCATTCTCGCGTGACGGACGAGCACTACAATCGCTGTGCCAGCTTTAACGCAGGCAAATATTCCGGGAGATCACTCGGTCATATGTCAACGAATGAACAGTAATGGGCCCCCTTTGGAAAAGATCTAAAAAATGGCGAAAACCATGAAGACGCGCCGCGGGCAAGGCGGCCACAACCGATACGAGTCGACCCTGCGCGATCTACAGATCGAGCTTGTCAAGGTTCAAAAACACGTCATCAAGCACGGCCACAAGGTGCTGGTCATATTCGAAGGTCGTGATGCGGCTGGAAAGGACGGGACGATCAAGCGGATCGTCGAGCACCTCAGCCCGCGAGAAACCCGCGTTGTGGCGCTCGGCAAGCCGTCCGACCGGGACAGCACCTCCTGGTACTTTCAGCGCTACGCGACACATCTTCCTGCGGCGCAGGAGTTGGTTCTCTTCAACCGCAGCTGGTACACCGGGCGTAGAACGGGTTATTTATGAAGTTCTGTACCGATTCTCAGCTCCCAACGAGGCCCGCGACTGGAACAATAGGACCAGCACCGACCAGACCAGGCTGCAAGCTTCTCTCATAAGCCAGAAACATTGCGCGATTCGGCCTCACTTGCCAGCCGAATTAGGTTTCCGACAGGGACAGCGGGATGGTGAAGCCAGTAAAGTTCGCCAAACTCCGACAAACCTTTCCTAATATGATTGAGTATGCTCGATTGGGGCCAATCATGCTCAAAACTGTCAGTTGACGGCTAAATCCCACGCTGCGTGTTTCGAATCTCAAACACGTTCTTGGCCCTTATCGACGTGCTGAAGACCTGGCGCGATACGAGGAGGGATTGCGGAAAGCTGGGCTCCCGAATGACGTCCCAACCGGCATCCCCCACGAGGCGACAAGTAAAAGTGGGACTTCCGTTCATGGCACAAAACGGACCAGCGATGTCCGACTTGAGTCCGCTTTCGGGGGTAGAGCGGAAAACAAATGCTCGCAGCGAGTATTTCGCCTTTTGACCCAACTCGGAAGTCGCCCGCCTGTCCGATGGGGCAAAAAAGCTTCAAATGGCCCTTCCAATTGAGCCACCACGCGGGCACGACGGGGCAGTCGTTGGCGTGGGGGCGGGACACTTAAATTTTCGTAACGGAAAGCGGTGCGGAGCGTTGTCGGTCAGCACAAGCTTCGATCGCCCTTCGCGCCCGAGCGGCGTCAGATGCACTCCGCCGGTGCGCGCAGCTAGATCCGGCTCAAGAAAAACGTCTCCAGTTTGCCTTTGCCCTTCACGTCAATGCTGCCGCGCGGCTCCAGCGCGAAGGGACCGACGAGGTGGCGGGCGGTATCCTGGGACACGTGGATTCGATTGGGCAGAGAATAGGCCTCGAGCCGGCTGGCGACATTTACAGTATCGCCCCACACGTCGTAGATGAAGCGGTGCATGCCGATGATGCCGGCAACCACGGGACCGGAATGTATGCCGATCCGGATTTGCAAGGGCCAGCCGAAATGGCCGTTGACGCGGCCCAGCCGATCGATCATGCCGAGCGCCATTTTCGCGATCGCTGCGAACCCATCGGGATTTGGATCGGGCAAGCCGGCGACGGCCATGTAGGCATCGCCGATGGTCTTGATCTTCTCGACACCGAGTTCGCGGGCAAGCGCGTCGAATTCCGAGAATAGCCGGTTCAAATACTCGACCATCGCTGCAGGTGTGACCCGTGCCGAGTGCTCGGTGAAGCTCACCAGATCGGCGAACAGAACGCTCACGCCCTCGAAGCGGTCGGCGATCATGGCTTCGCCGTGGTTCAGGCGGCCAATCACCTGTCTTGGCAGGATGGTCAACAGCAGCCGCTCGAACTTGGCGGTCTCGTCCTCGATGCGGCGAAGGTACTTCTGCTCGCGGTCGCGCCAGCGCTTCTTGTGCAGGCAAGCATTGATCCGCGCGCGCAGCAGGACCGGATCGAACGGTTTTGGCAGATAATCCTCGGCCCCGGCCTCGATGCAGCGGACGGCGCTCTCGATCTCCGCCAAGGCCGTGATCATGATCACCGGAATGCGGCGCAGCCGCTCATCCGCCTTCATACGCACCAGCACGTCGAGCCCGTTGATATCGGGCATTATCAAATCGAGCAGGACGAGGTCGAACTCATCGTCGGCGAGCGCCTGCAGCGCCTGCTGGCCGCCGGCCACCGAGGCGACGCGATGCCCATCGCGGGTCAGCCGGCGCGACAGGAGATCGCGGTTGGCCTCGATATCATCTACGACGAGAATGGAGCCGGTTTCGGTGACAGCATACGGCCGGACCGGCCCGAGGCTGCGCATCAAGTCGCTCACCATGACCGCGCCGGTCTGATCGGAGGCCAAGCTCGTCTCCTCGACATCGACCGAGAATCGCACGATGCGATCGAGACGCAGCAACAGGTCGGTGACCGCCGCCAGCAGGCGATCGAAATCTGCCCGCAGCGAGTCGCCTGAGAAATTGGCTACGTCCTCGCGCAGCATCTCGCCGTAGCCCTTGATCGCGTTGAGCGGCGTGCGCAGCTCGTGACGCAGCTCCTGCTCTTGCGTGGCGGCCGCTGCGCCGGGCGGGCTCCTGGCGCGATCGCCGTCCACCAGCCTGTCGACCTTGCCGGCGAGATCCCGGGCTGCGCCGAGGATGCGGTTCATATCAGGGAGGATGTCCGGGCGCCCGTTCCGGGACGCGTCTTCGTGCAGGATCTCTGCATAGCCGAGCAAGGCGTTGACCGGCGACAGCAGTTCCTGGCGAAGGTGGGCAAGCCGAATGCGCCAGGCGCGCGCGCTGTGGGTATCAATGATGCTCATGGCCGATCCGGACTCGCGCGCTGGGCGTGCCGGGGTACCAGCTCGTCGAGCGCCGCCAGCACGGCCTTGCCGCTGTATTCGCCCTTGTGCACCAAATGCTGTACCTGGCCGTTGAGTCGCGCGCGATCCTCGGCGGTCAGTATCTTGGCGGTGACGACGATGATCGGGATGCGCCGCCAGCGGGATTCGGCGCGAACCTGCGCGATGAACTCGAACCCGTCCATCTCGGGCATCATCAGATCGAGCAGAATTGCGTCGGGTAAAGCCTCGCTCAAGCGCTCGAGACCAACCCGACCATTCTCAGCTAGAGTGACCGTGCAATCGATCTGCCGCAAGGCGCGCCCCATCAGCTCACTGGTCGGAGCGTCATCCTCGACTATCAGCACCTGCCGTGGCGCGCCCCTTGGGCAGCACTTGTCCACCGCACGGACCAGTCTGTCGCGATCAATCGGCTTGACCAGGTAATCGGCGGCGCCGAGCGAGAAGCCAATGCTCTGGTTATCTACGATCGTGACCATGATCACGGGAATTTCGGCGAGGACTGCATCTTCCTTCATGGCGCTGAGCACGGCCCAGCCATCCATGTGCGGCATCAGAGCATCGAGCGTGACGACATCGGGCTGCAGCGTACGGGCGAGCTGCATCGCCTCCTCGCCATTGGCAGCCAAGCGAACGGCGTAACCGCCGCGCTGCAGGTGTCGGCGCAGCAGCTCCCGCGCGTTGGGATCATCGTCGACCACGAGAACGGTCGGTGCATGCTCGGGCTCCGTGACCTGCGGACCCTCGGTACGCTGCTCCGCCTCCGAGACCGCAGTCTCCGATGCAGCGCGTGTCACCGCCGGCAGACGAACCATGAAGGTCGTTCCCTTGCCGGCTTCGCTGGTCAGCGTCACATCGCCGCCCATCAGCCGGCAGAAGCTCTTGGTGATGGCGAGACCGAGGCCGGTGCCGCCATAGGTGCGGGTCGTCGAGTTATCGGCCTGAGTGAAGGCCTCAAACACCTTGGCCTTCTGATCTGGCGTCATGCCGATACCGGTATCGCGCACCTGGAACTCGATCCAGTCGACGCCCTCTTTCGTGTCGCGGTGCGCGGTCAGCGTGATCGTCCCGTTCCGTGTGAACTTGCAGGCATTGCTCAGAAGGTTGAACAGGGTCTGCCGCACCTTGGTCAGATCGCTGTGGATCGTGCCGACCTCGTCGGCGCAGTTCACCACGAGCGCGTTGCCATTCTTTTTGGCCAGCGGGGTGATGGTCGCCGCGACGCTGTCGATCATGGGCCGCAGCTCGAAGGTCTCGAGATAGAGCGTCATCTTGCCGGCCTCGATCTTGGAAAGATCGAGGATGTTGTCGATCAGGCCGAGCAGATGCTTGCCGGCATCCTGGATCTTGCGCAGGTCCGCCGTTTCCGATTCGCGCCCGGCGCTCTGGGCGTCCTCGAACAGGATCTCGCTGTAACCGATGATCGCGTTCAGGGGCGTGCGCAGCTCATGGCTCATGCTGGCGACGAAGTCCGACTTCGCGCGGGTCGCCTGCTCGCTCGCCCAGATCGCCTTGTGCAGTTCGCCTTCCATGCGCTTGCGGTCGCTGATGTCGGCAAGGCCGTTGATCATCGCTGGGCGCCCTTCGAACTGGACGCGCTGCGACGCTATGAGCGCCCAGAACTCCTCTCCTCCAGCCCGCTTGAGCAGCATCTCCATGCCCTCCACATGGCCGTGCTCGGTGAGCGCGCCGATGAAGCGATCGCGATGCTGCGGGTCTGCGTAGACGGTTTTCGCTTGCAGGCCCAGGGCGGACGACCCTTCGAGCTCGAACATTTCGCTGAAGCGTTGATTGGCATACCGGATGATCCCGTCATCGAAGGTGACGATCGCCACCGCCATCGGCGCGGCCTCGGCAATGACACGCAGCCGCTGCTCACTCTCCTGGATCGCCTGTTCCGCCTGCTTCACGTCGGTGATGTCGGTGTAGGTCGCGACCGTGCCGCCGTCGTCGGTTTTGCGCTCGTTGATCTGAATCCAGCGTCCGTCGGAGCGGCGTTGGACATGCGTGCCCTTGGGATCGCGATGCAGGGCCAGACGTTCCCCGACCCAGGCCTCGACGTTCCCCTCCGCGTCGCCGATCTCGCCGCTCGCGACAGCATTTCGGAGGATCGCTTCGAACGATACGCCCTGTTTCACGACATCGATGCTGCCGATACCGTGCATGTCCCGGTACCGCCGGTTGTATATCACCAGCTTGTCATCGGCATCGTAGAGCGAGAAACCCTCCGAGATGCTTTCGATCGCGTCGCTCAGCCGAGTCTGGGCCTGCGTAGCCTTGTCGCGTGCCTCCGACAGCTCCTTCGAGCTCAGCTCCTGCGAGCGCTCGACCATCGCCCGATCGCTGTCGAAATCGGTGTATGCGGCATCGACGGCTGCCACGAAAGACTGCAAGGCAGCCGGTACTTCGCCCTCGACACCGAGGTGCTTTTTGAGCTGGCGTCGTAGCAGCCGGTGCATCTGTGCCCTGTGACGTTCAGTCCTCGGCGAAAGTTGTTATGGTCATGGTTTGATTATGCAGGCGGCACTCGCCACCGTGCATGAAGGGGCTAAGCTCGCCGTACGAGTAGAACCCGGAAATCTTCGCATCCGTCCCGAAGACATTTCGGATCGCCTCTATTTCTTCTTCGGTGCGCTGCTTCATCACAAGCTTACGACCGACACAGCTCACCAGAATTGCAAGATCCGGTCGCCTGTCGCCCAGCCCGCTGAGGCTGGCCTTGGCGGCGGCGGTCGCGCCGTCGACCAGATCGTCAACATTGGTCTTCATCAACTGCGCCGTTCCGCCCTGTGGGATGTCGCCCGCGAACGTCATTGACTTGTTCTGCTCGTCCACAGACAGGACGGTCCGGACGACACCCTGGCCGCCCTTTGCCTCGGTGACTAGGATTGGAAAAAGCAAGGCAGAGCTTGGCAACTGGTCGGCGTGTGGGCCCAGGTACGATTTATAGAGATCGAGCGCTGACCGCCCATCGAGCTCATAGAGGATGTTGCCCTCGGCCCGGGTGATGGTGCGCAGCGGCCCGAAGGGCTGCCAGCCACCCATCGATCCGTAGCCAATGCGCAAGTCGTTGCCATAAAGACCGACCGCCGCCACACGCTGGGGGCCCGCGCCACCGTCGGCAACGACCCAAGTCTCGGCGAAGTTCGTTCCGTCTCCAGAAAGGCCGCCAGTGATCGACACGCCTTCCGAGACGCCGCCCGCGAGACCGCGCGCCAGGTCGGAGCCATTGACGTGTAAGCCGTCCGAAAGCACGAACACGTGGCGCAATGAGGCGTCGTTCAATTGCTGCGCGAGCTCCTTGCCGACGTCGTAGCTTGCCTTCGCCTCACCAATCGTAGCGGAGGCGAACCGCAGTCGCGTATGTTCGAAGTCGACGAGGGTGGCAGTCACCGAGTCGTCGACGACCACGTCGCCGAGAATCTCGCCGGAAGTCGAGCAACCAAGCATCGCGGCCTCTTTGAAGTGGTCGCGCAACTCGCCCACGAGGTTACCTGCCTGCATCAATGATCTAGCACCGAAAACGAACACGACACTCTGACGTCCGACTTCGCCAGTTGGCAAATTCGGCCGCCACCCGTCACTTTGGGACCATTTGTACTGAGCCGTTTTCATGAGTTGTTTCCTCTCGTCATCTGTCCGGAACTTGTAGGGTCTACTGTCCCGCAGCCGTGAGCAGCGTCTCGATCTTGCCCAGCAGCCTCTGCAGTTCGATCGGTTTTGTGTCGTAGTCGTCACAGCCGACCGCGAGGGCCTTGTCCCGGTCGGTCGCCATGGCGTGTGCCGTGAGCGCGATGATGGGGATCTTGTGCAGCTCGGGCGTGGCCTTGATCTGGCGCGTCGCCTCCCAACCGTCGATCACCGGCAGGCTCATGTCCATCAAAATGAGATCGGGCCTGTCGCTCGTCGCCATTGCAACGCCGCGCGCTCCGTCCTCAGCAATGATGACCTCGTAGCCGCCGCGCACGAGGCGCCGCGAAAGCATGTCGCGGTTCATCTCGTTGTCTTCGACCAGCAGGATCTTGGGCATCGCACAGCCTCGAGCCGGACTGTGAGCACTGTTCGCCCGGGACCGCCCGGGTGGCCTAAATAGACACCTAAAAAATCAACTTAGCACTGAAGCCTATCTGTCGCATCACAAAAATGGCGAGTAGTGGCGCCGACAGGGAATTCCCAGAGTTCCATAAAATAATACTACAGAGGCGATCAATTCATACTCGATAAAACCACTAGGCGCGTATGGGGCTTCTCCATTCTTTGCATTGTTCCTAGATACGTTGATTTGCAATATTCTTGCAGTAAAAAGGAGAGCTCGCTGTTCAAGACTGTGAGTGACGAAACATCAATCAAGCGGGGCCGCCCTAAGTTGGCGGCCTCTTTCATTTTAGGCCAAACGTGTGATGTCGCCTGTTGGCACTTTTCGGACGTGGCCTTGGTGCACCGGCATGTCCGTCAGCGAGGACAGAGCGGACAACAATATGAAGCGTTCTAATGTTTGCCGATGGTGTTTGCCCAAGCCCGACTGTCACCGCAGGCGCCGTCGAACATTTCGCAATTATAGGGAAAATTGCAGGGCTCGGGACCATAGACCGGGCCGTGATCGAACCCGGAGCAGTCGGTGGTTCTCAGGTGGAAGCGAGCAACCGGACGACGCCTGTGATGCCTGGCGTCATAATTGCTGGCCTGAGCTATCGGTTGTTCTCGGCAGGTTGAACTGTTGCGACTGCAGCGAATGGCCGACGCATCATTCGAGCCCGCACCTAACACAACGATGATGATTACCGGAACACACAGAGTTATCCGAAACAACATCGGCACACCTGTTCAAGCTGCTCAATCGCGGTGCGTCGATCAGTTCGAAGGTCATTTTCAATTCTTTATGTCGTCGCACGGAACCGTGGTAGCAGTCCCGGAGTTCGAAGCAAGTAAGCAACGCTGACGCTTGGATAGTGTGGTTGACAATCTCAATCTCGCCGATGGCGCCCGCATCTACGCATCGCTGTCTTATTCGGCTTTTATGAAAGCGGCGCCAGATTGCTCTCGAAATTTTAGCCGGCCAGCAGATATTCACTGCATGGATCAAGTGGTCTCGGGCCGACCTAAACCAACCCGACAACGTTCTGTTTCATGTCGATGAGGCCACAAATGCCGGCTTTGTGGGGCAAAATGTCACTTACAAATTCAAGATTGACGGACAGAAACTATCGATGGCGACGACTATCAAGAGTTCGACCGGGGGCGAGGTGGACTTTCTTTCCACCTACGAACGAGCTGAGTAATCGGGCCGGCTGCAAACGCCTTATCGGCAACCCGAAGAAGTAGCGAGCCGCCTTTGTTGGATGTCGCCTATTGGCAGATATTGTTGCAAAAATCGAAAATCGAAAAACCCTAAAAATCTCGCGGAAGTCGATCTTCGGACTTCTCTGCTGCTGCGTCGCTTTTCAACGCCACTACGGAGGTCCGTGATCGATTTTGAATGAAACGATACGGTCCCCTCACGTCGCCGCGCGTAAAGCGCATCAGCGGCTGTAGAAATTTTCCTTCGCCACCCCAAAAAGACTTTTGCAACAATATCGGCACATCGCGTCAATTGTTGCGGCGCGGCGCCATGTCCGGAGTTGGGGGTGAACCGGACTCCATCACCGACGGTCTCGATCAGACGCTTCCGGGTAATGCCGAGGTTTATGCCTGGCTTAATTCGCGTGCCCGGAGCAGGCAGCCTTCCGTGTGATCGACCATAGGGCACGACACCGCGCCAGGAAATCGCCGATGACCGCCGCTCGCTCGCTCCGCGCTATGGGGGGCGCGCTCGCTAGCCGCTCCGCTACCGCCCGGCTACACCACTCCCGGGGGCACGACCGACCGCAGCCGTCAGGACCGCCTGCCGGTCATCTACCAGCTTCGGCAAGACGGAGTCTCGTGGCCAGTCCAGGCCCTAGCCGCCCAGGGCGGCGTTGGTGTGCCCACTATCCCGCGGCGGCTTGAATGGTCCACAGTAATGGTCCACAGTGCGCCGACACGACCGCCGTGGCTGGACAGGAAAGCGCTGCAAGGCAACGGTTTTTGATCGGCGATCGAGTCTTGGCTGGAATCCTAGTTCCCCAGCCAGACTCGAATTTCTCCTCGCGGATCAAAGACTTCTAACCCGCAGCTTTTCGAAAAACCGCGGTGGCCGTTGCGAAGCCTAGTCTAGCCGGACGGCGCTTGGTCCTCCTCCGATCGACTTGTTCGGCTGCTGTCACTTCGTACCGCGGGTGCTTCAGGATTTCCGGATACATGACGTCGGGCGGCACTTCGCCGTATTCTTCACCTTCGGTTCGCGGCGCGTGGCCCTGGATGGCGTCGAGGATCAACCAATCCATTTTGGATTTCCGGCCGACAGTCTTGAAGCGGTGGCGCCAGCCGTGGTTCGGCTTAACCAGCGGATCGTCGATGCCAAGACCGCGCACCCACTCGGCAAGCTTGTTGCCGACGCTTGCATACGTCGGATTTTTCCTGTTCGGATTCCGCTGCCTTTCGATCGAGTAGAACAGGGGCGCGTTGCCGCGTTTGCGGCGGGCGAAATCCGGGAATCCTTGTTCGAGGAGGTGCGGATGCAGCGGCACATTGCGCTCCTTCAGCGTCTTTACCGTCCCGGCCTCCGGAGTGATGTGGATGCACCAGATGCCCTCGATCTCCTTTACGTCCTTCGCGCGGAGCTGGGTGATCTCGTTGACCCGGGCGCCGGTGTAGGCGCAGATCCACGGCACCCACCGCCGGGCCGCGGCGTTTTCCTTGCTCATCAGCTCGTTGGGAGGACCGAGCGCGGCCGAGAGAATCCTGTCGGCCTCGTCCTCGTAGAAGCCGCGCATCTTGGTTTCGTGCTTGTCGCTGACGTCGACGTGCACCTCCGCGCTAGGATCAGTCGTCAGTTTCTTCATCCGCTTCGCCCAGCCGAAGAAGGCCTTCATGGCCGCGATATACCCATCGCGAATCGTGACCTTCGAAAGCTTGGACGCCATCAAAGCGTCCCGCCAATCCAGTAGATGCGTTTCGGTCACCTTGCTCATATCCTTGCTTCCGGTGCGGCGAATCAGTGTGCGGAAATACGGCTCCCACTTCTTCTTCGTGGAGTGAGCGATCCTCTTGGCCTCACAGAACTCCTGCCAAAGAGTGTCGAAAGACTGCTTGGCGTTGCTCGGCACAAACTTCGGAAAACGGTCGGCGTCCGGATCGGGTCGGTAGTCCCCACGAGAGTTCTTGAGGAGCTGTTTGGCAGCCTGCTCCTTCGCTTCCACGTAGGCGCGAACGAAACCGATCAACTGGTCGCCGACCAGATTGAGCTCTCGCCTCTGCAGGAAAGGGAGCACCTCCGTGCCGAAGGCGCTCAGAAGATGCAATCCCCAATGCCCACCTCCGACGAGCGGCCTCTTGCGGCTCGCATGCTTGACGAGCGCCTCCTCCCAGTCCCGCGGCGGACCGGGATTGGCGCGGTGTGATGCCACCATCTCGTTGTAGAACTCGCCGGCAAGAGCCGTGATCTGCTCATGCGACAGATCGGACGGCGGCGTGCCGTACAGATTCTGGCGCCACGCCCGCTCGAGCCTGAGATTCTCCTCCTGACATAGGAGCACGGCTTCGTCCCAGTCGGTGGTGTTGAGCGACTTCTTGATCTCGCCGCGAATACCGAACTTGGCGAGCTTCGCGGGGACGCGCCGCCTGAACCAGTAGAAGCGGCTGCGGGGATTTTGCCAAGGCGACAGCATTCGAAGACCCATGGTGGACCACCCCTGTGTACCACCGGCCGTTTTCGAAAAGCCTTAGTTCATCGATTCAATTTGAATTTCCTGGATTTCTGCGGGCTTTTGGCGGAGAGGGAGGGATTCTCGTCCCCATAGCGGATGGTTACAGTATACTTCTCTCCGAGACGATGAACTCTGCCGGTCGCCGCCGAGCTATCCGCTCCCGAGCCCGCATGATCCTGTTCCCCCCGCACCGTGCTGCCTTTCCCGATGTTGGCTCCGCTGGTCTTTGTGCGACCTAGCGAGTTGCGACAGGCGGAATGGACCGAGTTCGGCCTGGCTGGGGGTGGCTTCCTTAAGTCGCACCTGCGTTAGTTCGACATGTTGGTGTCAAGGAGCGCCAGAAGTGATTGCACCACTACTAGTCGCCGACGTCCGATCGTTGTCGTGACGATATGCCCAGCTCCTATCAACTTGTACAGCTTCGTGCGTACCAAGCCGGTCACTTCGCATGCATCGTCAATCGTGCAGGTGAGCCGCTGTGCGAATGGCATCGTGCTCGGTTCTGCGGCATTTGGAGTGGATAGACTGACTTGTGACAGTTGTCCGCCAGTTTTCTCTCGTCGAGAGTATCTCACGTGGCCCTCCTATTCGCACAAAGCTCGACAGGAACAAGAGTTGATTGTGCGACGAGCAACGTCAATGCGAACATCCGATGGCCCTCGCGTACGACAGCGCACGTCAGCGGCGGTTTGAATATTTCCGGATACCAAAGGCGACGAGGAAATTATTCGCGAATGCGCCGGCGACGGTGAGGCATCGCGCCGAGGCGGGTCTGTTAATGTCGGCAGTAAATTCCGCAAGCGCTCGCCGCTGTTCACCAGCGTCTTAATCAACGAACGCGGCTGAATGGCTACCTAAGTGCCTGAGTTTGCTGGCGCGCCATCCCGAATAAAACTACGAACTCTTATGTAATTGAAATTACTATATAATTTCTCAACAACCGCACCCCCAGACTATTGCATCGGTGCCAGGTTGGTCTGAGCGATATAGCCAAGTGATTTGCCATCCTTAGCGATGAAGGTCCATCCGTCAGCGGTCCTAACGACAGTCACCAGCGTGCCGGCGGGAAGCTTTTGGAGGGATGCGCCGGCTCCATGCGCTCGTTCGAAAACATCTACGGGCGTCGGTGCGATCACGACATGTGTCGGTTTGGCTGGAAAGGCCGTGGCGGGGGATTGGGTCGTTGGGCTGGCGTTGCCCGCGGCAGCAGGGCCCGTTGAGGTGGTCAGCACCTCGGCTTTGTTGGTCAGCGCGAAGTTATTGCCGACGATGCTTCGCTGCGGAATCTGGCGCAACTTGAACGCCTCGAAGGAGAAGTCGGGAACCTTCTGGTCGATGTAGTCGGCAAGCTCTGAGACTTCGATCAGGCCGTTCTTGTTAACGTCGGCATGGTCGAGCGCATCCAGCAGCGCATAGGTGAACACGCCGTGGCCGCGATAGCCCTCCAGCGCCGGGGCATCGTCGGTGGTTGCCGTCAGGAAGGTTCCTCGAATTTTTCGAAAGCTCCTCTCCGTGTTTGCATCGAATAATGCGATCTCTCCTCTATAGCCGACTGCTATTTTTTCTCCATCCGGAGAGATCGAGGCAACATATGCCTCCTTGAGATTTTGCTGCAAAGCTCTGGGCCGTTGATCCTTCGTCAGATCCAAATAACTTAAATCATTATTATTCAACCCTACAATTCGTTTGCCGTCTCTCGATGAGGCTACGCTTGACCATGCGGCAGAATTGGGCTCGCCGCGGTAGATAATCGCAAAGGCACCCGTCAAAGTATTAAGCTTTAGGAATGAGTGCGGTGAGCTTCGCGAAGGTAGGACGTTATCGCTGCCATCATCGAAGCCTTTCACTAACTCAACGTAAGAGTATTCGCCAAATCTTCCAATCATCTCTTAAAGAGTGCGCGTCTACCATGCTCAGTCCGATGGCATCGACAACAATGGAAAGGCCATCGGGCGTAGACGCGCCGTGCGTCTTCCGCTCGCGGAGGATTCGAGTTGTCGCTTGGCAGGGGCTTTGCGACCTCGCGAGCGCACTTGGAGAACAACAGCGTCACCCGGCTGATCGACCGATGTCGCTCGACGGAGGAAGTTCCCATCAGTCGCAAGCCCCAGGTGGGCAGATCCTAAACCTAGGTATGCGGTTGTCAGCCAAATCTACCGTTACGGATCAACCTCTGTGCAATGGTTTGGTCCATCTCTTTGTGAGTACGCTTGGTCCGTAATTGCCGATGTGTCGAGCGGCGAGACAACAGGAGGAATTCACCGATGAGAATCATGGATGCAACCGCATTGTCAGGTTTTGCTCGCAAGGCGGCTGAGTCAGCCTCCGACTTCGCCAGCGTTGTTCACAACCTGATCATGGACGTGCGCGACAGCTACCGGCCCGAGCTGCACTACATGCGTGGCCCCGGCCCGAAATGGCGCGCCAAGCATCAGCCCTGGCTAAGATTCGGTTCTGAAGTCCTACCCCCGGCCGGGCAGCACCAGCTTTCGCCGGTTTATGGACGCCGTCGCGACACGGCTAACGCCGCCACCCGCTAGCCGGCTTACGGAATCATGCTCGTGATACGAATGTTCTTGTTTGCTGTCTCGCTCTCGATCGACCTGGCGACAATCTCGAGGGCTTTTCCGGATCATGCTCTAGGCAATCAAAGGCCGTTCCCGATGGCTTTCGCTGCAGTGGAACTCTTCGTGTTCATTCCGCAACAATTCTGTGTCTATGGCATGGATTTGGCATGACAAGGCGCAAGTTGATCCGTAACCTTTCGCGTTGGGCGTGGACCAGGGGGCAGGGACAGGGGTGTTTGACGCTGGCCTAAACTGGATGGCTTTGCGTGGTAGTCGGCCGGGGCGGGATGTCGTCGCCGGCCTCGCGCCAGGCGTTTCACTCGCTTTGGTGCGCTGTGCGCCGCCGATGCAAATGCTGCGCGTTTCGCAGCACGACACCGTCGTCATCCCGGAAATCCATTGGCCGTCGGGAGAAGCGGGCGTTTTCCTCCGCTGCCGGCTCGAGTGGCAATCCCGGAACCAGGAGGTGCTGCGCCGCCGGCGGCTCGCCCATCAAACCGCGAACCATCAATCATCGGCGTTGGCGATTGTCGCAATGATGACGCTGCTTGCGGTATGCGGCTGGATCGTCGGCGGGCCCGAGGGGGTGCAGCGAGCGTTACAGGGAACCGCGCCCTGCCCCAATGGAACGGTCATCTCGCGCGAGAGCATGCATCGCTGGTTCGGCGCCCGGCTGCTGTCCCACGCCGAGGTGCCGGAGTTGTTCGCCATTCTGACGAAGGTTTGCAGCCGAGCCGGCTTGGCTCGAGTGCCGGATCTTTATTGTCTGCCGGCACCGGGCGATATGAATGCCTATGCACTCGGCGGACCGGAACGCAGCGCCATTGTCTTAACCGAGGGCCTGCTGCGCGGCATGACGCGCGAGGAAATCGCCGGGATATTGGCCCACGAAGTTGCGCATATCCGCAACAATGACGCCTGGACGATGAGCTGGACGACGGCGTTGCGTCGCGCGATCGATTGGACGTCGCTCGCTGGTCTCGCGCTGCTGCGAACGCGACACCATCACGGCAGCTTAGGCCGGCCATTGGCGACCCTACTGAGCGCAGCTCCTGCCCTCGGTCAGTTACTTGGCCTTGCACTGTCCCGCGTTCGCGAACTGGATGCGGATGCAACCGCGCTCGAACTGACCGGCGACTCACGGGCGCTCATCGCCGCACTCGACAAGCTGGAGCGCCATCACACCGGCTCTGCGCCAATGCCTGTGTCTGCATTCGGGCATGATCCGATGCGCTTGCTTCGCAGCCATCCCGCGACCTCCGAGCGCGTCGGTACTTTGCTCAACCTCGCCTATTAGCATTCGCGTAAGCAAGGCGGATGCACCTCGGCAAGAGCGCTGACTAGGCAAAGAGTGCTGACAAACACGACTTGGAATTTGCACCGAGTTGCCACGAAAATATCGCAGCGCCTTCGCGAAACTATTTCGGCTTGGACACGTTTCTTGGGTCCAATTCCTCTTGGGTCCAATTCCGAACGTTGAAGAATCGGAGGAGCGTCTGAGCGGACGTAGGTGGCTGGCCTTTTGGGGGGTGGCCAGCAAGAAACGACAACCCGCTTCCCGCACCTCTCAACGGCTTTTCTTTGCCGCCCAATGTTTTGCCGTTCGCTTGTTGCCCTTGAGGAACACAAACCCGCGCCTCAAACGGGGAGGCATCGCTTATCGCTTCGATTTCGCGTTGAGCATTTGAATTTGAAAAAAATGCAACGCCGTCACATCGCGTGACGGACCGCTGTCGCCACCGAAGGACCTCGAAGGCGGACCGTCTTCGTAGGGTTTTGGGCTGAGGGCACCAACCATCGCAAGGAGAACGAGCGATGACCTACTATGACACCCCGCAACAGAACCTCGGGCACAGTTCGCAGTTTGGGCAGTTCGGTCCGCAACAATGGGGAGCGTTCGGATCGCAAGCCGGCCAACCGTACGGAGGAGGATTCGGACAAGCGGCCTACGGCCAGCAACACGGGCAATACGGCGGTCAGCAGCCTTTTGGCGCAGTTGGATATAATCCCGGCTGGGGCGGACAACCGATGGGTTGGGGTCAGCAGCAGTGGGGTGGCCAACAGCGCCAGCTGTCGCAACAGGATGTGAACGAGGTCGTGCGTCAACTAATACCGGCGCTGCCTCAAATCCTCGCGCAAGCACAAACTCCGATCGCAGGAATGGGCTACGCGGCCTACGGCCAAGGGCCACGGCAGCTAAGCCCGCAGGACGTGAATGAAGTCGTGCGGCAGATCCTGCCCATCGTTCCCCAGATGGTGGGAACGCTGCAGAGCCAGCAGCAACCTCACTATGCCGCCATGCAGGGCAGCCCCAGCTTGGGCCAATTCGGAGGTCTCGGCCAATTCGGCCTTGGCCATCCTGCGCAGACTTGGGGTACGCAGTTCGGCGCGCCGCAATTCCAGTCGGCGTTCGGCGCTCCTTCAGCCTTTGGCCAGCAGCGGCAACTAACACAACAGGACGTCGCTGACATCACCCGCCAGCTGGTCGGCATAATCCCTCAGGTCATCGCTAACCTTCAGGCCTATAGCCAGCAGCGGATGATCTGACCGCAAGTCAGAGCCGGTCCACACGGCAACCAGCGGCCGCCGCCGAAAGCGGCGGTCGCGCTTACTGCCGCCACGCACGCTTCCCTCCGGAGGAGAATACCCATGTCAGATTGGAATCCTTCTGCCACTACCGCATCACCGCCCCGCCCGTCAGACATCCAGCAGCTCGTAGGCCTGCTCGGTAATTTGATGCCGCTTCTCATGCGCCTGCAGTCGCAGGCTTTCGAGCAACCGTTCCAGACCATGCCCGGCGGCCTGCCGATACCGAACCCGGTACTCGATCGTCAGGCCGCTGAAAACATGATCGGAGACATGATTTCGGAATCGCTGCGCGCGCTTTCCGCCTTTCTCCAAGCCAACGCTGCGCAGCATGCCGGCCTGGAAAACTGTGTCCCGATCGTTACCCAAGCCGCGCACAGGTATGCCGCGCGGGATTATGCGCAGGCCTTCAACCTGATCTGGCTGACCTATCGCACCATCGAAACCATCCGCGCAGCCGACCCCCGCCTTCCGTTGCTGCGGCAGGATTCGACCGAGACTCAATCCTCACTCCACTGAAAAATGGGAGGCGACGCCATGGCAGCAAGTCGAGATAATCCGCGCTCCACCTCGAGCAGGGACCGGCGCAAATCCGCGCGCGATCCGCGCCCAGCCCCGGGCGGCGATCGACGCAAACCGGCCCGCACCAATCAGTACATGATCGCATCGGCGGGACCTGGCGTCAGCGGTCAAGCGCTAGCCGAGCGGCTCAACCAGTTCGGCAACATCGAGATCCTGCGGACACATGACAGGCGCGACGCCATTGCGCCGGCGATTGCGGTCGTGCGCATGTCGGACGATGCCACCGCCGCACTGCGCCGCTCCGCAACCGGCACCTTGATCATCGAGCCGGACGGTCACCTGCGAGCTGCATCATTCGTTGGCGCGTCATCGTTTTTCCCGGCGGCCGCGATGATGACTGCGCTCGGGCCGGATTTGAAGGTGACGATCCGGATCGTGAGCGAAGCCGGCACGCCCGTGGAGCAGGCGGCGGTGAGGCTCATTGGCGAGCAGGCGTCAATTCAGGGACTGACGGATAGCGACGGCAGAGTCGATCTGACGCTGCAGGGCGAGCTGCCGGAAACGGTCGCCGCCATATTCGTCAATGCGCGTTCAGGCTTTTGGGGCCTGTGGCAGGATCGGCCTTATCTCGAGACCGATGCGGTGAACACCTTCACCCTAAAACCCTTGTCGCTGCCGGAGGCGTTGGATTGGGGCGGCGCAGCCATGCAGTTCGATCGGATTCCGAACCAGTGCCGCGGCGCCGGAATCAGGATCGCCCTGATCGACAGCGGCGTTGCGACCAGCCACAAGCAATTGACCAGGATCGATCACGGTATCGATATCAGGAGCGCGAAAGGACAATCCTGGTCGAAGGACCCAATCGGCCACGGCACACCTTGCGCGGGCCTCATCAACGCCGCTCCCCAGACAGCTCACGGCATCCGCGGCTACGCCCCGGATAGCGAGCTGCATGTTTGCAAGCTTCCTCCCGATGCCCATTGCAGCGACCTGATCGCGGCGCTTGACTATTGCCTGCAGAACGGCATCGACGTGGCGTGCCTCGGTTTCGGGTGCGAGCGCGGCTCCGCTCTGGTTGAGCAGCGTATCGCGATGGCAAAACAGCAAGGCGTCAGCATCATCGCTGCCTCCGGCAATTCTGCCGGAGCGGTGCTGTTTCCGGCCTGCTCCCCGTGCGTCTTGGCGGTAGGCGCGGTCGGACAGATGGGAAGCTATCCGGAAGACAGTCCACAGGCGGCGCAGGCCGTGGTGGCCACCGCGGTCGCGGGCGGATTTGTGCCGACGTTTTCCTGTCGCGGGCCCGAACTCGACCTGTGCGCGCCCGGCGTCGCGGTCATTGCCTGTCAGTCGCCGGACACCTACGCGATCTGCGACAGCACCTCGCTCGCGGCGGCTCACGTCGCTGCTCTCGCAGCCTTGATCCTCGCCGACCACGGCGATTTCAAGGGAAGCTTCGCTGCCAAGGACTTTCAACGAGTCGAGCGGCTATTCCAGATTCTCAAGGATACTGCGCAGCCAATCGGACATCCATGGCAGACCGGCGCCGGGCTGCCGGACGCAGCCCAGGCGCTTGGCATCTGGTCGGAGCAACGGCCGCTGGTCGTGCCGCTAAATGTCGGCTTGCGCGAGATGCGCAACGCCATTCGGCAGCTCAACGAGATTCAGCTCGGCGCAAGCCAGGCGATGCCGTTCGAGCCGCTGCGCGGTCCGGCCAATGTGACTCGCCTGCCGCTGAATCCGGGACCTCTGCCGTTCCAGGCTGACGGCGGCGGCAAAGCAAGCATCCACGAACTCAAGGCAGCGATGGTGCTCGCAGGTTTGGCGGCAGGACCCTAGTCGGTTGCGTCCGTCGCCTTTATCGCGGCACTGCGGAACACATCGACCCCGAGGGTCTCTTCGGAGCGCATGAGAAAGCCCGCCAAAGGCGGGCGAACGCTGACCATCTTTTGAGAATTTGGTTACGGTGGCACGAAACAAGCACCCCCTGTGACCTTCAGAGTCGCAGGGGGCAATGGTTGCGGGGACTCGCAATATCCGATTGTTGCGGATTGGTTGAACGGGAAATTCCCAAGGTAGTTGCACACGCGAGCGAGTCTGGTCCGTGTCAAGTTCCGGACCGTCTCTGTCTGCGATTTCTGTTAATGGGATGGTCCGGCCGTGCTCCTGCCCCGCCAGCAAGCGAAGCTGGCAAGGGGCGCCAAAGACAAGGAGCACGCCATGTCTCAGACACCCAATACCGCGATCGCCGTGATCGGCATCGATATCGGCAAGAACTCGTTCCACGTCGTGGGCCACGATGCGCGCGGCACCATCGTGCTGCGGCAAAAGTGGTCGCGTGGCCAAGTGGAAGCGCGGCTTGCCAATATACCACCTTGCCTGATTGGCATGGAAGCCTGCGTCGGCGCACATCACCTGAGCCGCAAACTCGCACCCAATCCTTGCGCTTAACCTGAGCCGGCAACCCCGCGCCCGGCATCGTCGCCAGGCGCAACGTCCGGTCGGTCGTTCCCCGATACACGTCATAAGCGATCTTGCTACTCATTGAATGACGATAGCAATGCAGCGGGTGGCCGCAATCGTAAGCGGTTTAACCTTACCCCTTAAGGGTTGCGCTACGAGCAGTTACCGAATTAACGTTTTCGGTCATCACCTCGCGTGGGAAGCGATCAGGATGTCCAGCGGGGCTGTGAAGTGGTTTAACGAGACTAAGGGCTATGGTTTCATTCAGCCCGACGACGGCGGCGGCAAGGCTGTGTGTGCATATCAAGGCCGTTCAGAAGGCGGGCTTTAATGGCCTTGTCGAAGGTGGCAAGATAGCCTTTCGACGTCGCGCTCGATCGGAAGATTGGAAACATTTGCCGGAGGTGCTAGGTGACGGCAAGATGCGCGGCGCGCTGAGTTCAGCCGGACGACGCGATGCGGTGCAGTCAACCCGTCATCAGATTATAATCGCGGCGCAAAACGCTTTGGACGTGGAGTGCGGCGCGAGCCGCGGTGTTGGCATCCGCAGCGCCCGCGGACAACACACATAGGGACCAATTGTGTTCAGCCCGATCATCAGTCACGCGATTGATGGCGATGTCCTGGACGTTATGACAACCGGGCTGCTGTCGGATTTCTGCCAACGCCCGTCGCCGCAAATCGTGCATCGAAAGTAGGGTTTTTGCCATTCAGGTTGCCATGCAAGGAAGGAGGGCCACGCCGATTTGTCGGATAGGCCGGCTGACTACGGAACGGGCCCGGCGCAAGGCCATTACAATATAATGGGAAGGCGACCTTCTATGGAGGGTTGGAATGCGAAAACTGCTGCTGACGTGCGCAATTGTCTTGGTCGGCCTCTCTGCCGGTTACGCGCGCGGCATGCATTGCATCATGGCTGCTAATCATACCCTCGGGAAGCCGCGCTGCTGACAGTACAGCATTTAGGATGGCCCATGACCGCCATCATCTATTTCGGCGAAATGCTGGTGGCGTCTCTTCTCGCAATCGCCCTGCTCGCAATTTCGCGACTGCCAATGAGTTCTGACGCTGTGCTTTTCGCCGGTGGTGTCATTGCGTGGACCCTTGCCGAATATATCGCGCATCGTTTCGTGCTGCATGGTTTCGCACCAACCGAACATCGGCTGCATCACGCCAATCCCGACGAAGCGGTCATCACAATTTTTTGGCAGATATGGATTTGTTTCGCGCTGGTCCATTTGATCGCGGGAGGTGCTTTCGTTGCGGGCGCGCTAGTTGCCTATACCTGGTATCTGTTCGTGCATCACTGCGCGCATCACGGTCCCGATAAATTGCCGTTACCACTGCTCAAGCACCACCGAAGCCATCATAGATTTGCAACTCGAAATTACGGCGTCAGCACAACGCTGTGGGATCACGTTTTCGGGACGATGTTGCGCTGAGGCATCCTGATTGGGTTCACGCCCGGAGACTTCATGACGGTAGACATGAGCCCAAGGCGGGCGGAGCGATCTAAACGCGTTCCACTACGATTGGCTTCTCAGGCGCTGTAAGCGGACTTTCAGCCCATTTCACCGCGGGGTCGTCACAACTATGCATTGGAGGTCGGTGCGGCCGGAGATGGTGACTACCGGTACCATTCGTTTTCCGCATTTCGGGCAGCGCGTTGTTCGATCCATGAAATCCTCCCGGGTTTTCCACCCCTAACCCGTGACTGGAACATTTGTTCCATCCGAGCCTTACGGCCGAACAGGGGATACCATGGAGGCTGCTGCCGATCGCGTCGTGGTCGTGTAGCGAACATCAACCTGGGGTTCTCGCACTCCCGTCACTTGCGGCGTATGTGTCATGCCACGGTCTTGTCGCGCCGTACCGTCTGGCGCACCTCGAACTTCTCGAACAGCGGGTGATCCAGCTACCGCGGCTTGCTGTCCCCTGCTCGATTATGCGCTGCCCGGAACGTCTCAAAGGTGGCACGGTTTTTCCAGACGGTGTGAGAAGCATAGTGCGCAATATCTCGCGCATGATGACCAGACCGGTGCACGCGGCGACAACCGTCTTCCATCGTGTCTCATCGAACTTCGAGATTGTTCGATTTCGTTAGGTCACTTGAGCTGGGCTGTTACTCATCCTTCAGAGGGTATTAGCCCTGTTGTTTGAAGCGGGTATCGCCCTTGATAGTGTTTGGCCCCATCGCCATCGGGCCTGCATGCATTTGCTGGTTATTTCTCTGTTGAAATCGCCAGGCAATCTGATTGCGTCCAAGCTCGTGCCACCTCTCCGCCTGTCCAAGCCACTTCCAGCTATTTTCGGGGTCTGCTTTCGCACGCTGCCGGCACAACAACTCCATAGCGCGGCAATCAGCGATATCGCTCATGGGGTCTCCTCCCTGGACTTGGATTATCCACATCCTAAGTCCGACTTCACAGCAGACTCAAGATGTTCCCGCTTGTGCAAAATGCGGATAACTTTATTGCGTGTTTTTCTGTAGCGGTGGAATGAGTTGGTACAAGCTTATGTAAAAAATATGGAAAAGAAAATTGCGGGCTCATGCGAGTGCGAGAGAACTGGTTTTATTCAGTAGTAGTAACGTTGGTCAAGGTGTCCGTCCGTCCTCGCGGTGCTGGTTCATTGGTTGAAAATGGACGCACAGAAGACCTACGTCCTCTGGCTGAATCGGAACACCGAGGAGCAGGCATTCAGCGGCCGGGGGACCCGTGCTCGGCAGGTTGCCGCACATCTCTCTGCCGAAGTGCATGCAGTCCGGGCAAACACCGAAGCGCCGATGCTCCCCGCTCGTAGCTAGAGTGGACAACACTTGGTGCAGGGCGCGATGCATCGCAGTTCGCTCTGTCGCGTCGAGCGAATCCACGGCGCGCACCAGAACCTCGAACGGATCGCGTGCAAGCGCTTTTTTGCCCTTGCTCGTCAGTCGCAGGCTTACGCTTCGCCGGTCCGTCTTGAATGGCTGTCGGACCAAGTACCCACCCGCTTCAAGCGCCTTAATGGCTTGTGTTGCGGTGCCGCGGGTTGTCGCTTGAAATTCCGCGAAGGCCGACGGGGTCCGCGAGAACGGGTTGGCACGCGCGAAGAAGCGGAGCGCCATCCATTGGGCCGGGCTGAGTTCGCCGTCATAGCCCTCAGCTTGTACGAGCCGTCCCACCTGCAGCAGGAGCTCTGCCGTTTCGCGCGCTGACATATTTCACCTCTTCGAAAATATAATAGCGTTTCGAAATTAACTTGACAACCGATCGGATGCAGATAATTTTGTTTCGAAACTAAATTGAGGGCTTGATCATGGCCCGCAACGCGGCCCCGCCGATCCTTACGGCCGAACCCGGCCTCACCCGTTATCTTGAGGAAATCCGGCGGTTCCCGATGTTGGAGCGCCAGGAAGAATACCTGCTAGCCAAGCGCTGGCGCGAGCACGGCGATCGCGACGCGGCGCACAAGCTGGTCACCAGCCATCTGCGGCTCGTGACCAAGATCGCCAGGGACTATCGCGGCTACGGCCTGCCGATCTCCGAGGCGATCTCCGAGGGCAATGTCGGCCTGATGCAGGCGGTCGAGCGCTTCGAGCCGGAGAAGGGCTTCCGGTTCGCCACCTACGCCGTGTGGTGGATCAAGGCGGCGATCCAGCAATATATCCTGCGCTCGTGGTCGCTGGTGAAGATGGGTACCTCGGCCAACCAGAAGAAGGTGTTCTTCAACCTGCGCAAGGCCCAGAGCAAAATCTCCGTAGTCAACGATGGCGATATGCGGCTGGACCAGGTGAAGATCATCGCCCGGCGGATCGGCGTCACCGAATCGGACGTGATTTACATGAACCGGCGGCTCGGCGGCGACGCCTCGCTCAACGCCGCGATCCGCGAGGACGGCGATTCCGGCGAGTGGCAAGACCGGCTGGTGGACGAATCCCCGGACCAGGAGACGACGCTCGCCGCGAGCGAGGAGTTCGATAACCGCCGCAAGACGCTGTCCGATGCGCTCGCCGTGCTCAACAAGCGCGAGCGGCGCATCTTCGAGACCCGCCGGCTCGCCGAGGAACAGATCACGCTCGTGGAGCTGGCCGAGGAATTCGGCGTCTCGCGCGAGCGCGTGCGCCAGATCGAGGTGAGCGCCTTCGCGAAGGTGCAGAACGCAGTGAAGCACCGCGTCGCGGCGGTGGCGACCCCGGCGCCTCTGCAAATGCGTTAGCTTCCAACCCTCTCCCGTGCGAGAAACTGACGATGGACGCGTCGCTATGGATGCGTTTTACGGCAACCGAACGACGCGAGAGGGGCGCCGCTCACCGGGTGCTGATCGAGCCCTCGCTCGACGATCCATGCACGGCACTTTGCGTCATCGATCGGGGCCTAGGCCGCGCGCTGCAGATGGAAAGTTATCCGACGTTTCATAATGAAGCCGGGGTGCCGATCGTGCGCATTGGCTGCCGCGAGTTCAAGTGTATTGGGGATAAACCGCCGCAAGATCACCCACACATCTACCTCAAGATGGTCGATGCCAGTGAGATCGTCTGCCCCTATTGCTCTACACTGTTCCGCTTCGATCTGAGCTTGGGCGCATACGAAGCTGATCCGGCAGATTGTGCTTACGGTAATAGGGACTGAGTTGAAAAGCAGCAACGCTGCTTCCTTCGTCATGCCGGCCGCAATTGCGCCGACAGATTGCAGAGCCTGAGTCGCGGCAGACCGGTGGCCGTCGCTGCCATCGCCATTCTATAGTTGAAGCGGACTGACTTGAGTCGAGCCTCTCCCCGCTAGTCACCGGGTTGGGTGCGGTGCAGCGGACCGATTTTTAAAGGGCAATCGCGGCCACCCTCTGGGGAAAGCTTGGTCTTTCGCTATCGCTGATTGCGGAATCATCGCTAATCTCCCATCTAACCCGGCGGCGGGACGTCCCGCCGCCGGGTCCTGGGGGCGCAATGGGACCATATCAATCAGAAATTCGGGACAGCCAGATTCGCGACCTCGTCCAAAAGGTGAAATCGAATAATTACGGGTCGTACCTCCGGCGCATGAAGCTCATCAAGGCGCGAGCGTTCGAAAACGAGACGGTCGGCTTCGACTTTCCTGTGACTGCATTGATCGGCACAAACGGCGGCGGCAAATCAACGATCTTGGGTGCTGCAGCAATAGCTCATAAAGCGATCCGCCCCGCGATCTTCTTTCCAAAAAGCTTTATCGGCGACGAAACGATGTCCGATTGGGGCATCAGCTACGAAATCGTGCAGAAAACTAAAAACCCGACGCAGCTCGTTCAGCGCAGTGCAAAATTTAAGCGCTCCAAATGGGTTCGAGACGATCTAATCGAAAGGCCCGTGCTCTATTTCGGAATACAACGGACCGTGCCGGCCGGAGAACGCCGCGAATTCAAGAAGCTGGCGACTGTGAACTACAAGTTTTCAGGCAAGCGAAGCGAGCTGACGGCTGAGGTCCAGTCACAGGTTGCTAAGGTGCTTGGCAAGGACGTTTCCAACTTCGAGCATGCTGCAATTTCGAATTCACAAAGCTTCTACGTCGGAGGTGACGGTAAAATCACATACTCAGAGTTTCACTTTGGGGCGGGCGAATCTTCGATCATTCGGATGGTGAGTGAAATCGAATCCGCGCCGGACAATGCGTTAATTCTAATCGAAGAGATTGAAAACGGTCTTCATCCCGTCGCGGTCCGGCGGATGGTTGAGTACTTAATTGATGTTGCTGAACGCAAATCAATACAATCGATGTTTACAACACACTCCGAAGATGCGCTGTTGCCTCTCCCAACGGAAGCGATCTGGTCGTCAATCGACGGCAAGGTCAGACAAGGAAAAATCTCTATCGAGGCGCTCCGTGCGATCACCGGCCGCATCGACGAGTCTCTCGCAATTTTTGTCGAAGATACCTTTGCTAAAGAATGGATAGAAAGCATCATAAGAAATTCTGTTGCTGAGCACATCGACGAGATCGGCGTGTATGCAGTCAGTGGCGATGGGCAGGCGTATAGCATCCATTCTGCGCACCAGAAGAATCCGGCAGTTTCGAAAAGGCTGAAATCGATTTGCATTCTGGATGGCGATAGTCCGAAGTCGCCCGATGAAACGGCAGGCATTATCAAGCTGCCAGGCCAGGCACCGGAGTCAGAGGTGTTCAACTATGTTGCCGCCAACATCGATGACCTTTCGATGAAGCTAGCCGTGGCACTCCATCTGCAGCCGGACCAAGAAAATCGAGTTAAGCGCGTTGTGAAGGAGGTAAATCAGAGTAATCGCGATCCTCATCTGCTTTTTAGCCAAGTCGGGCAGAAGGCCGGCCTCATTCCAACTGCTATCGTCTCGTCCGCGTTCATCGGGCTTTGGATGGCCGGCAATTCCTCGGAATCGAAACGCATCGCTGAGTTTATCGCGGGCAAAGCTGAGGAGGAAACTGGTCCGGATTTAAGCTAGGAAGCTGGGTGAATTTGAGATCACGCCCTCAGCGGCACCTGTGCCTGTCGGAAATCAAATCCGGACATATTCGTGATGCAATCCGCCGTTGATCGGATCGATCCGACGTGAGTGTTTGGATCACATCATTGTCTTTGGCGAGGCACATCTGCGCCGGATTCTGAAATCCTACGCTCGCTACTATAAATCCTACGCTCGCTACTATAATGAGACGCGCACGCACTTGGCCTTGGAGAAGGATGCGCCCCTATCGCGCACCGTAAAGAGGGCAGGGCGTATTCTTTGCCGCCCAGTCATCGTGAGGCCGGTGCAATAGGCTTGTCCCGAATGCCCATGGCACGCAATCGGCGTGTGACGACGGTGCCGTAGATCCGATCGCGGTCTCGGATCATGTAACCCGTCCCCGTCCCAAGGAAAGGCCTCGGTCAACTGACGTGCAACCCACTCCGCCGTCGGGTTCATTGTGACGTTGATCCACGCGAGGTCCCTACGATCGAGCCGCACGATGATGAAGGCATAGAGCAAGTCGAAGCCAATGGTCGGGACAACAAACAAGTCCATGGCGGCAATGTCCGGCGCGTGGTTATGCAAAAAGGTTCGCCATCCCTGGCACGGCGGCCCCCGTCGTTTGACCATGTACTTGGCGACGCTCGACTGCGCGACCTCAAATCCGAGCTTGAGCAGTTCGCCGTGGATACGTGGCGCACCCCAAAGCGGATTCTCCATGCTCATCCGCTGGATCAATACGCGCAGCTCCGTGTCGATCTGCGGTCGCCCTCCGTGAGGGCGCGACTTCCAACGCCAGTAGCAGCGAAAGCCGGCCCTGTGCCAACGCACGAGCGTCTCGGGCCGGATGATTGTGAGAACTTTCAGGATTGATGGAAACCAGCGATACAGCTGGATAAAGAACCAGCGATCATGGTTCGTGAGCCGGACGCGACCATGCAGCCTGCGCCTCAAGACATGCAACTGATGTCGAAGCACCGCGTTCTCAGCTTCAAGCCGTACCTTCGACTTGAATGGCGAGGCCAGGACGGCCAGAGCGAAACAGAGCAGCCCGATCATTCCGCCAGCTTAGGCGATTCCAACGCGGCATCACACTCGGATGAGGTTTTCGGTACACCCAGGCCTTGCGGTTGGCCGGTCACCTCCTCTATCGTCGCATCAGATCTGAGTTCTCCTTGTCCGCACGCGGCTCCGTCAGGTTAACTCGCGTTTCTCAGGTAATCACCAGTATAATCGAGCCCGGCGCCTGCTCGAATACGGATGCCGCAGTATCGCCGAAGAACAGCTTGTCGCCAGGTCTGCGGTTTGCCCCGATCACGATCAGATCATGCCGACCCTTCTTTGCTTCGGCCAGAATGGCCTCGTTTGGAGCCGGAGCGGCGCGTACTGCCGTCTTCACCGCGGTACCGTAGCCCTCGGCGATCTCGACGATGTCCCTCAGAATCGCCTGCTCATGCTGGCGAGCGCGGGCTGGTTTTGAGCCATGCGATGTTCTTCCAGACACATAGAGGACCGTCACCAACGCGCTGCACGCGCGTCCGAGCGCGATGGCGACTTCGGCCGCGCGCCGTGAAACGTCGGTGCCGGCGACCGGGACGAGAATTCTTGCGGGGGGAACGTCCAGTTGCTGGAAATGCCGGTCGCGACCTGCCACCAGGATCAACGGGCCGTCGAAGGCCGCGACGATCGGCGTGAGAGCCGGGTTGAAATCACCGGATTTCGTTCTGGTCTGCTCGACTCCGACCACCAGGAGATCATAGCCCTTCTTGGCTTCACTTGCCACCGCATCTTCCGCCGAGCCGATGGGCACGCGCACCGTAACCTCGATCCGGGACCGCGCGCCGTCATCCGGGCTCCCTCCGCTCTCTGCTGCAGCGGCCTTCAGCACGTCTGCGCTGGTCACCTCCGGCGAGCCGGAGTCTGTGTCCGTGTACCTCGGATCGCTACCGTTCGACTTCTTGTCGGCTTGCAGGGAGAGTAGCGTGGTCGGCATGCCCCGCTGGCCGGCGATTAAGCCAGTAAGCCGCGCCGCGAACTTGCCGTTCGGGCTGTCATCGACCGCGAGCAAGAGCCGTTCCAGGTTCGACACGAACCCTTTGGCCTCTTGTTGCTCGCGCTCCAACCGCTCCTTCTCCGATTTTCTTATCGGCACCCGCCGCAAGGTCCAGCGCAGCATCGGCGGCATTGCCATCGTCGTGACCACGGCCATAGCGACGATCATCGTGAACAGATCTTGGCTGAGTGCGCCCATCGATAGGCCAATGGTGGCGACGATGATCTCAGTCGATCCGCGCGCATTCATAGCACAGCCAAGTGCAAGGGATTCGCGCCGCGTGAGGCCCCCGATCGTGCCACCAAGGAACGCACCGGCGAATTTCCCTAGGCTCGCAACCGAGATCAGACCAAGCGCCACTATCGCGAGTTCAGGATTCCTTAAGATCGCGAGGTCGGCGGAAAGACCAGCGATGCCGAAAAATACTGGCATGAAGAATGCTAGAATGAGGCCGCGAAGCTGCTCGTCGATGTGCTTGCTCATGATCGGCGATTCGCCGATCAAAATACCCGCGACGAAGGCGCCCAGCACTGTGTGCACACCAATGAAGTGCGTCGTCAGAGCCATCAGACCCATGATCACGAGGATGGTCGTAACCACGGGAAAGTCACTCTCGAAACTATCATTCGCCCAACGGATCGCGAAGAACACCAGCCGACGACCAACCGTAAAGCTCGCGGCCAAGAAGATAGCAGTGCCCAATACGCTCTTGGCGACACTGGCGACGTCGATCGTTCCCGCCTCTGCCAAGCTCAGCGTGATCGCAATGATGACCCAACCAACGGAGTCCTCGCAGATCGCCGATGCGACGATGATCTGACCAAGGTTGCGGCGGGTGAAGCCCATTTCGCGCACGACCGCTGCTACGATCTTGATTGAGGAAATCGAAAGGGCGGTGCCGAGAAACAGCGAGGTGAGAAGGCGCTGGTCGGGATGCGGCAGCAGGGATTCCGGCAGAAGCTGCCCGAGCGCGAAGCCGCAAAGAAAGGGTACCGCGACGCCGCTGAGCGAGATGCTCAACGCGGCCTGGCCGACTCGCCTTACGAGCTTGAGGTCGGTCTCCATCCCGGTCAGCAGCAGCAGAAGCAATATGCCGAACTGGGAGATGCCATCCATCATGGCCTTCTGTTCGGGGTTCTTTGGAAAGATCGCGATCTGCATCTCGGGCGAGAGCGTGCCCAGCACCGACGGTCCGAGCAGAACGCCGGCAAGCAACATGCCCATGACTGACGGCTGACCAATGCGATTCATGGCTTCGCCGAGCAGCCGGCCGATCACCATCAGCGCGATCAACTGAGCCAGAAAGACGACTTCCGAAGGTCCCTTTGCGACCTCCGCGGCGAAGGCATCTGTGACATCGGCAACGCTGAACAAGATCAGCGCACAGAGCCGCGGCGCCGCGATCAGAAGTCGTGGGCGTTCAAGTGTGACTGTTGCTTGGGCCAACCCCTCTGCAAACGACGGCTGGCCGTGGAGTGCTTTGACCATGGTTCACTTTTTTATGCGCGTGGGCGAACAGTCCGTGATCGCGGTGGCCGTAGCCAGGTGCACCGGCTGCCCGATGAAGCATCCTTCGCCGAAAAAGTCGCCGTCACCCAGGATGGCGATGACAGCGTTTTCTCCCTGGCCGGCCGGTACAGCAGACAACCTGGGCTGCTGGCGGTTTGATGGACACCTCCTTAAGCTAATCCCACCTTGCGTTCGAACTCAACTGGGCTGACGTAGGGGCGCACGTATTTCGCCGGCATCAGGCGGGCGTCGTGGCCAAGCATTTGGAGCCTGCGACTGAGATGATGCGCGCCGACGCAGGCCTCCATTCCGATCAAGCACGGCGGCGGGTTGGCGAGCCGAGTTTCCACCTGGCCGCGTGACCACTTCTGCCGCAGCACGATGGCACCGTGGTGATCATGACCCACGATGTGGAACGAGTTCTTGCCGATATCGATGCCGATCACGGCGATCGCGGCGTTGAGTTTCTGAGACATGGCCTTGTCTTGAGCGCCCCCTTGCCAGCTTCTCGTGCTGGCAGGGCCGGAGCACGGCCGGACCATCCCATTAGCGGATGTTGATTTGTTGGATTTGACGGGGGACAGAGCGTTTAATTCGGTGTCACGGAGGGCCTCGCCTTCCGGATCACGCCTTAATCAGGCAAACTGAGCAGATGCGCGCCTTCCACGAGTTTGTTTGCAATTGCTGGGACCATTCCGATACCCAAGAAAAAGCGATTCCTGAACCCCGGTTCGAGTTCGAGCGCGCGCCGAACAATCGGACCAGCTTCTTCTAAGCGTCCGGCGAGCGCCAGCGCGACGGCTTGCAGGAAATAGAGGGTGCTGAACGGGTATTTGCTTGTACTGCATTGGCAAAGTGCAATGCCGCCTTATCATAGCGTGCCTCCTGGACGGCCCCCAATCCCAGCGCGTTATGGGCGTCGAACGACAACGTATCGAATGGGCTCAGGCGTAGCGCGCGCTTAGCGTAGTATGATACAGCGGCGGAGTTGCCATTAAAGGCGTGGATGTGGGCACCAAAATAAAGGGCTACCGCGCAAGACGAATTGAGCGACAAGGCACGTTGGTGCTCGACGCAACTTCTCGCTCTCTTCATGCGAGCGGATGATGATCAGAGACCGCGACGACGGCGGTCTCGTGAAAGAGAAACATGAATTCCAGCCGCTTGTCCGGACTTTCCGGGGGGCGGACAAAAGCAAGATCGAGTCGGCCGGATAGTAGTCGAGGCAGCAGAGTTACCGTCTTACCCTCCACCAATCGAACAGTGACGTCCGGCCGTTGCTCTCGGAAATCGTGAAGCAGCATCGGCAGTAATCCAGCCGCAGCACTATCGATCGCGCCTACACGGACAGTTGCAGCCTGCTTTCGGCCGCGCGTTCGGAATTTGGCGGCAAGAGCGTCGGCCTGCTCCAGCAAAGCGCGGGCTTCCTTGACGAGAACGGCCCCGTCGTCGGTCAGCGTGACGCTGCGAGTGGTGCGCGTCATCAGCCGGGTACCGAGGTCCTCTTCGAGAAGCCGGATAAAGCGTCCGAGTGCCGAGGGCAGCATTTCAAGCCGCTGCCCTGCCGAAATGCAGTTCTTCGGCCGCCGCCACGAAGCATCGCAATTGATGAAGATCCATCGGCTCTCTCCCGGATCTCGATTATATCATTTTTTTGTATAAACCAGAGCCAATTGTGTCCCGGCGGTCGAGGTCGCAGGGTGGTCTTCAACGTGCCAATGGCCCGGAAATCAAAAGCAATTCAAGTCAGGCGAGGAGCCCATTCGGAGCTGGAAAAGCGCGTACTGCGCAAGGTCACATTGCGCATCGTTCCTTTCGTGATGCTGCTTTATTTCATTGCGTTCATCGACCGCGTGAACATCGGCTTCGCCGCATTGACGATGAACAAGCGCTGATGTCAGGCGGCGGTTCTTCGCTGATGGTCCTGCCCGCGGGCGCCATCAAAGTCACTGAGGGAAAAACTCTGCCATGATGAAGGGCCATACCAGCGTTGATAATCAACTGTTAGCTGCGCTGCCGCCAGCGGACCTTGGTTTGCTCGCCCCTCATCTCCAGCAAATATCGCTCAAACAAGACGCGGTGCTGGTGCGATTGGGAGATCGGAATGAACAGGTCTATTTTCCCCACAGCGGGACGATCTCGTTCATGCTCGACATGCCGAACGGACAAACAGTAGCAACCTCGGTCATCGGGCATGAGGGAGCGGTGGGTATGCTATCAGTGCTGGGGCCCTCCCGTTCTCCTACCACGGCGGTCGTGCGCGTGGCCGGGATCGCGTCGCAGATCTCCGCGTCACGATTTCATGCAGCCTTCGGTCAGAGTAGCGCCATCAAGCATGCGGTCCAGACCCACACGAGGGCAGTGCTGATGCAGCTTCAACATGTGGCCGCCTGCAACGCGCTACACCCCGTCGAGTCCCGCATGGCCCGGTGGTCGCTCCACATCCACGATCGAATTGAGGGCAACTTCATACCGCTGACGCAGGAGGCGCTTTCGGAGTTGCTTGGAGTACGACGAACGACAGTGACGCTGGCTGTGCGCAAACTGCGGGCGTCGGGTGCTTTCCGATCCGCCCGGCGGGGCTTGGTCGAGATTGACAGACCGCGGCTCGAAGAATCGGCATGCGAGTGCTACAAGGTTATGCGCTGCCAATATCACCAGATTTTTCCACTGGATACGACAAAGCCTCACATTAGGGCCGCGCCGGCAGGCAAAACTCCGGGCGATCGAGATTCCCATTTGGCCGAATAGGATCCCAAATCACTCTTCGTAAAGCGATGCATAGCCTGCCGAGTAGGCCCCAGATGCCGAATCCCCCGGAAGAAATAGCACCGCCCTGCCCCTCCTGGCTTCATTCAACCGGAAGCCGGAAGACCGCGCAAGCTGGCGAGGGGTCCGATATACGTATCGTCGGGAAAACGGTCTAGCTCTGTGCAAATTTGATGGTCGCGACGGGCCACTTACCATCGTGGCGCTTATCGAAATCCGCAGACCGTGAAGCTCGTCAAGCCAAACTTGCCCCACCGTCCCGGCCTTTCCGTCAGTGAGGCGGCCTTGCCGAGAAGTTCGGTCTGAGCTTGCTCGAACTCGTCTAGGATCGGGGACGGCTTCAGTGGGCTTGTCGTGGCAATTCCAAGTGCCTGTGGCTCGTCGTCGGTAAACGTTTCTGATCGGCCACAGTCCGGGCATCTAAACCTGGAGAGATCGGGTTTCCCAAGCTCGCCTTGAAACCCAACCAGCACGAGCGGCGATGAAGGATGGTCCTCGGCACTTGATAAGGAAGAAGATCCTCGGCCGTCTTCTTAGCCGCTCCTTCCGGGAACGGCGCAAGGCTGTGGCATTCCTCCTCGTTGTCGAGCCCCCAATGATTTAGCCTTGAGATCAATCATCTTGGCGTCTCTAAGAGAACGACGGAAACGCATCGATTGTTCGACGTCCGTGTTCTGCCTTATGCCGAATTTGCCGGTCCGACTTCGCGCGATCACCGAGTCCAGCGCGTAGACAAGAGGAGAAATAGCGCCCGGTTCCCCCTGTACTTGGCCGCTGGTTGAGTGCTTTCAAACCCGCCCATAATCGTGGCCCCGTAGCGGTCACAGACCCGCCATTCCCACTTGGTCGGGCTTGGTAATCAACACTTCCAACACGGCCCGGTCCCCGCATCCCCAGTTGCGTACCATCAAGATACGTACGGGCCTTAGGGCGTCTGTTCGCTTTCAGACTCTCAGTGTCTGTCCGAAAACATGTTGAATCATCGGAATCATTTGTGATTCAAGGGAGGCGGTCCGAATCTGAAGGAGCGCCGATGTGGACGAAAGAGAACCGCGGTCGTTACGACCGCAGCCGGCTACGCTATCCCAGCGATTTGACCGATGAGGAATGGGCGTTGGTGAAGCCGCTGATTGCGTCAGCCAAGCGAGGCGGAAACAAGCGCACGGTGGATGTGCGTGAGGTGGTCAATGGTCTGATGTATGTGCTGAGCAGCGGTTGCCAATGGCGAGCGATCCCGAAGGATCTGCCGCCGCGCAGCACGGTGCACGGTTATTTTGACTTGTGGACTTGGGACGGCACGCTCGATCGCATCCATCACGCGCTCTATGTACAATGTCGGGAGTTGGCCAACCGAGAACCCTGTCAATCGGCGTTGAAGTTTGACCCCGTATCGGCGTCCAATTTTGACCCCTTTGAGCGGCGGGTTTTGACGGTAGCGCTCGCCTCGTCGGAGCTGGCCGGGGTTGCGGAGACGTGGCGAGCGCGGGCTGTGTGATCGTCGTCGCGGCTTTTGAAGCGCCAACTGTCGTTGCCAGTCTCGACGATGTCGCAGTGGTGGGTCAGCCGATCGAGCAGCGCGGTGGTCATCTTGGCGTCGCCGAACACGCTGGGCCATTCGCCGAAGGCGAGATTGGTTGTGACGACGATGGATGTGCGCTCATAGAGCCGGCTGACGAGGTGGAACAGCAACTGGCCGCCGGATTGAGCGAACGGCAGGTAGCCGAGTTCGTCGAGGACGATGAAGTCCATCCGGGTCAGATGCTCGGCGATACGACCCTGCCGTCCGTTACGGGTCTCGATCTCCAGGCGGTTGACGAGGTCGACCACATTGTAGAAGCGGCCGCGGGCACCGGATCGGATGCAGCTTCTGGCGATTGCGATGGCCATATGTGTTTTGCCGGTGCCGGTACCGCCGACCAGGACGGCGTTACGTTGCTGGGCGAGGAAGCCGCCGCCGGCGAGATCATTGACCAGCGTCTGGTTGATGGGTGTGCCTTCGAACTGGAAGTCCTCAAGATCCTTGGCAAGCGGCAGTTTGGCGATGGTGAGCTGGTACTTGATCGAGCGGGCCTGCTTCTCGTTGATCTCGGCGTTGAGCAGATCGCCAACAATGCGTTGAGGTTCGTGCTGGCGTTTGACAGCGGTCGCCATGATCTCGTCGAAGGCGGCCTTCATGCCGTAGAGCTTGAGCTCGCCCATGAGGTCGAACAGTTGAGTACGTTCCATCAGATGGTTCTCCTGAGGTTGTCGTAACGGGCACAGTCGGCGATCGGGACATGGCGCAAAGTCAGTGCAGCCGGGGTGAGGATGTTGGCTGGCGGCGCAGGATCACGCTGGCGGGCCAGGATGTTGAGCACGACATCGGCGGAATGAACGCCGTGAGCGATCGCCTCGGTGCAGGCTGCTTCGACGGCCGGCAAGCCGTCGGTTAGAACCGCGTTGAGGATGTCGACCATCTGCCGATTGCCATCGTCGGCACTGGCGAGCTTGCGCCGTACACGTTCGATCGCAGCCGGAAGTACCCAGTCCTTGAAGGGAGCGCCGTTGCGCAAGGCGCCGGGTTTGCGAGCCAGCACCGGCACGTAATGCCAGGGATCGTAGACGGTATCGCCGCGGCCGAATGAGCGAGCATGCTCGGCAACGATGCGTCCGTCCTGGCGGATCACAATGCGGTCGGCGTAGGCGTGAACCTCGACCGGCCGCCCGACAGCGCTGGCCGTGACCGAGTATTTGTTGTTGTCGAAGCGCACCAGACAGGTCTTCGAGACCGATGCCGGCACCGCGTGGAATCCGTCGAACCGGCCGGCATAGGGTACGAGCTTCGGTCGCTCGGCTTCGAACACCTCCCAGACCGTCTGTTCGGCCAGTTCTGGATGCCGGTGCGCCTTGGCGTAGGCGATGCACTTGTCCAACAGCCACGCGTTCAACTCGTCGAGGGTTTTGAACCGCAGCCGCGGCGTGAAGAAGCGTTCACGGACAAGTCCGACCTGGTTCTCGACCTGGCCCTTCTCCCAGCCCGAGGCCGGCGTACAAGCCACCGGGTCGACCAGGTAGTGGCTGCACATCTGCATGAAGCGGCGGTTGTAGAGACGACCCTTGCCAACGAATATCGTCTCCACTGCGGTCTTCATGTTGTCGTAGATGCCGCGCACGCAGGTGCCCTTGAACAGAGCGAACGCCCGGTCGTGGGCGTCAAACACCATCTCCTGTGTCTCGCGCGGGTAGCACCGCACGAACAGCATCCGGCTGTGGCAGAGCCGGACATGGGCGGCCTTCACGATCACCGTCACGCCATTGAGCAGGACGACCTCATGGCTCCAGTCGAACTGATAGGCTTCTCCCGGCGCAAAGCTCAGCGGGACGTAGGCCGCAGCCGTGGATTCCCCGCGCTCGGCCGCGGTTGGACAACACGCTCGTACTCGAATGAGGTCTCTCCCGACCTCAACACCTTCCGAACCGTGTTCCGCGATACCTTCAGGTCGCGGGCGATCTCCCTGATGGTCTTGCCCTTGATGAAGTGCTCGCGCCGTATCCGGGCAATTGTCTCCACGATCAGCATCCCCGACCACCTGCTTCGTTACAAAGCAGGCAGCGCAACAGACCAACCTGTAGGGGGTCAATTTTGGACGCCGATCCCCCGGCTTAGGGGGTCAATATTGCAGGCCGAATGACACCGTGATGTCGCGGTACTCGATTTCGGCGACGAACGCCGGTTCGACCCAGGTGGCCTTGGGCGCCCTGATCGGCTTCGTCAGCTTCGATTTGGGACTGACGACGGTGTCGAGTTGCTTCCGGATCCGGCTCGAGCAGTTAAGGACGCGCCGCACCCGCGCGGACGAACCGCCCGAACCGCACGGATGCGACGCCGACCCGTTGCTCGCGTTGTCGACCCGCGCGCAACGGTGTTCGGTTGGTCTAATCGCCGCTGTTATCGGGCGTGACGGCGGACAGCCCTTCGGCCGCAAGCTGCTTTTGCACTTCGGCAGGCAAGCCCGTGGCGAGCCGCTTACTGGCTTCATTCTGCCACGTGACCCGCGCCGCTGCTCCGTCCTGCCCCATCGCCGTTGATGGTGACTCGGCGTAAATGCCTTTGATCGGTAGCCGCTCGCTGCCGCGCCTGAACGCGACGAACCGGCCGCCATTGGCGTTCACGATGAACGCCTTGCCGAGTTGAGGCTTGCAGAGCCGCCGCCCGTGAGACGATGCGTTGAGGCGCTCAGTCCGCCAAGTCGCGATACGGCCGCGCCCTGCACGTTCAGAATGCCAATTCGGAGCTTGCTGATTGTCCATCGTGCAGCAAGGTCGCCCGCCTTCGTGGCGACGACCTTGGGCGTGGCAGGTTTGATCTTCGAGGCTGACACGCCGATGTCGGCGGCAATCACAGCGATAGCGACCTTCCGCGCAGCGCGTGCCGATTGGTCTATGGCTCGGCGAGCGGCGTTCCGTATGCCTCTAATTGACAGCTCTTCGGCCCAGGTCGCCAGCTTCGTGGTATCAAGCTTGACGTTGACTAATCCCATGTCGCCGTCCGATCTGCCCGTACGAGCGCGAGAGCTTCGCTCAAGACACCCGTCGCAAAATCGACGACATGGGCGGGGTATTCGTGCTGCGAATGTAGAATGAGGCTCGCGAACTCGTGCGCCGACGCTATGAACGACAAAACGTCGTGATGCTTGTTCGGCATGTAGGGCGTTAACGCGGCCGTCAGCTCTTCATAAACGCGGCCTTCCGACGCCTAATGCTCGCACGCTTGGCGCAGCAAGGTTGTCGCCAGGTCGGAACGGCCAGTGCGTTGTGTTCACTCGTCATCGGCTGACTCTTGGCTATCCGCGTCGCAAGTGAACTTGCGTAGTCCCTCGCCTGACCGGATAAAGTTGACGGCTTCTGTCTTTATGTCGCCCGTGCTTTCGGGTGGGTAACAGGTCGCCCGGCCAACTCCGATGACCGACGCGAACAGCGCGTTGAAGGTTTCCAGTGCATCGGCGATGCGCCCCAAGGGGTTCAACGCGTCTTCGGCAGCGTCGGCAATACGGCCAGGTCGATGCTCGGCACTCAGAAGCAACAGGTCGGACAGAGGCATAGTCGGCAAGTCGGATTCGCTCATTGTGGGTGTTCCGTCCGGTGAGAGATTAAGCGTGAGAGCGCCGCGCGGCTGACCCGAGGCCAACCGGCCAACCGCGCGGGCGTACACCGATGGCCGCACGCCTTGGGCCGGGGCAGACCTTCAGGCCGCATGGCGTAAACGGGACGGAGAAATCCGAGCCCCTACCTATTGCAGCGACTTGATTGCAAAAATGCGATTCGTTGCGCCGATGCTGACGGGCTTCGATGTCCGCTATGCCGGGGCGTGCGTGAGCAACGTCACAGAAAGAGCCTCTGAAATGCTGGATCCTGCAATTGTCGATAATGACATCAATCAGCTATGGAGAACGAAGATGAGTAGTGATCGCGCACTGTCTCTTGAAATGATGGAACAGGTCAGCGGCGGCTTCACCGGCATTGCAACGGTGGGTGCAAAGCTGACGCCATCCGGCGGGTCACGTGTTCGACAGCCAATCGATCCCCCGCCTTCCCTAGGGGGTGACTACAGTGGCGACAGTGCTGGCGGCGGCGGTTCAGGCGGGTATATGGGCGACGGGAATTATCTTTAGCCCGTTCTGACGAGCAAACGGTAAAGCCCGGAGGACTAGACTCCGGGCTGTCCCTACGCATGGTGGTGCCGTGCAAAGTCGGATGCAAAGTCGATTTGGCCGAACGCCCTCAGTCTGAGAGCCTGTATTCCGTCCGCCTGCCAGCTCCCGCCCTGACGACCTTCCCAGCCTGTTCCAGCTTCGCGAGGAGCCGCGTCGCAATCCTCCGGTCTTTCGGTTCGGGCAGCCCGGCCGCCTTCCGATCCTTATTGTGCTGCACGTACACGTCACCGGCAGACACACCGATCTCACTAGGATCGTCGCCCGTGGCGTCGGCAGTTCTCCCGGCGCAAGTCTGCAAGGCTCTCAGTGCCCCGGCGATCTTGTCGGCAGGCGTATCGGTCGGTGTCAAAGTCGCGTCGTCGGTGTCGTCGGCGGCGGCGACCGCGCCTAGAACGCGTTTTCTGAGGGCTTTATCGGCCTCTTCGGCGAGCCACGCGTTCCCCTTGTCGGTGTCGAGCGAGAGCAGATGATTCCAGTCGTCGCGGCAAGTTGGCGCAACTCGTGTGCATGCCGCTTCGCCTCGTCGGCGCGTTCATACTCGCCGATGGCCTCGAACGCCGCCGCGCGCTCTTCGTCGCGCAGCGCCGCTTGTCTGATGTCGTCGAGTTCGGCAGCGTTCTGCCTGAAGGTCGTGGCGCGACTTCGTCTTCGTCGAGGGAGTTGCGTCGCCCGAAATAGTCGCGGAAGCGCGTCGCTTCGCCTTCGAATTTGTCGTCCGGTGTTTCGGTAAGACTGCGCCCGTGCTCGTCGAAACCGGCCTCTTCGAGAATCTTTGTAGCGTCGTTTAGGCGCGCGAAGTCCGCACGCGCATCGTTGGATGACATGGTGTATTGCCCCGTAAATGGTAGTGGCGCATACGTCCGGCCTCGCGAAAACGCTAACGCGGGGGAGGCCGCGTTTAGCGAGCGTTTGCCGTGCGGGTGTTGTCGGCGTCGTACTTGTCGAGGTCGGCCTTTAACCAACGAATCTTCCCGTTGGCTTTGGTCGGCGTCGGAAAACGGCCATCATTGACAGCGCGGATACACGATTGTTTTGAGCAGAGTTCACCGAGCGGCCGAAACCACGTGATATTATTGCGTAGCTTCGATACCCTAATCAAACGAGACGCGAGCGTATGTTGAAGGACGATCCAGCATCACGCAATTTGTACTCAACGCTTGAAGAAGTCGTCCAAGGAAAACGCGGCAAGATGCTGCGCCGCGTTTTGCTAAATTGGCATTTTCCATTCGCTCCGAAGGATTTCAAGCATGGAAGAATGCAATACCATGGCTTTAGCATGATCAATCCGGTGCTTGTCCGCCGTTTGCTTGATCCGCTTGATGCCGGAACGCCCGCTGGCGACAAGCTCGCCGATCATGTTTGGTTGTGGGCCAAAGAAAACGTCCATATGCCACGAGCTTTTATTGAAGCGTATGGACAAGAGCGCATCAGGCGCAAAAACAACGCGAAACAGTAAAAGCAGCTATCCCTACAAGCGCAGCCATCTGGTGGCGTTGCGGCCAACCAGAATTTCAGCCGACAATCCACGCTCAGCATGGTGGCCGGGTGAACGGTGAAGATCACCAAAATACCGCTCGGGCTGTTGCATTCACGCAACCTTCTTTCTGCTCCGGAACGATAGTGTTTTGGGTTCAGATCGGAGGTGGCACATGTTCGACGTGTACCTAAACCATAAACGTGATCTGCTGGTGGTGAGGCAGGGATCGTCGATACCTCTCGGTGGCACGTCGGGGAGATGGCAAAAGAGAAAGAGGAGGGTCGCCAGCGTCAGCGACGAGATTAAGTCTACCGTTCAGAGGCAGGGCTATTACATGCGGAAGCGGAGTGAGTTGAAGACAAACTAGGATCAAGTCCGGGTTTTGAAGCGCGGCTCGCGTGTGCAATCTCTATTCGATCACCACGAACCAAGAAGCGATCCGGGCACTCTTCCGCGTGGTCAACCGATACGTCGGCAACCTGCCGCCGATGCCCGGTGTCTTCCCGGACTATCCGGCCCCGGTAGTGCGCAACGCGGGAGATGAGCGCGAGCTGATCACGATGCGCTGGGGCATGCCGCCGCCACTGCGCACGGGCCCGCCGGTCACCAACATCCGCAACACGTCGTCGCCACACTGGCGGGGTGGCTCAAGCCGGAGAACCGGTGTTTGGTCCCCGCTAACAGCTTCGCTGAATACGCGCCGGAGCCGAACCCTGAGACCAAGAAGAAGGACGTGGTCTGGTTCGCGCTGTCGGAAGACCGGCCATTATTCGCCTTCGCGGGCATCTGGACGACCTTCAACGGAGATCGCGGCACCAAGTCCAAGCCGATCCCAGGACCGCATCAAGTCTATGGCTTCCTCACCACCTCGCCGAATGTGGTCGTCGAGTCGATCCATCCGAAGGCAATGCCGGTGATCCTGACCACTGATGAGGAGCGCGATGTCTGGATGCGCGCGCCATGGGATGAGGCGAAGGCGCTGCAAAGGCCGTTGCGGGACGACACGCTCAAGATTGTCGCGCGCGGGGGCGAGAAGGAAGATCGGGTGGCAGCATAATGAAGCGGTGTCATTGGTGCCCAAAGCTGATGCTTATCCACCGCTCCAAAAATAGTGTTTTCGGCGCGCCTGGCACGGCACAAGACTGGGTATAATTAAGTACCCGCTAGGATCAGCCCGCCAGCACTGAATGGCTTAAGGCGGCCTCAGTGCTGTTTGTTGAAGATATATAGCCCCTGTGCAAGCAGGTCGGTCTTCTGTCGCCATCGAACAGCACGGTGATACCGGAGTTGTGACGGCTCAAGCCGACAACGATGCCAAACTTGTCAGCCAGACTTGGGCAACGAACCGCTCCAAGTTTGCTGATTTTAAAGCGGGTGCCAACGGCAATTTTATCTGTTTCCCGGTTCATGGTTTAGCTCCGCAATAAGCCTTTATCGAAAACTGGGATTGTTAACGGCCTGTGTTTCAGGATCATTTCGTGGCCAACAGAAATTGGTTTCGCGGCAGCTACCGCGATGTTCGTCCCAGATCGCGGAAAACGTGTCGAACGTTCTGGCCGATGGCTCTCCTAAAAAGGCGGGTGTCCGCCCATCAAGGCGCGCCTAGCCCAGCCGGTCAGCGCCGGAGATGGAACCGTTCGTCCCCGCTCGCGCGTCCGGAAGGTGGATGGAACTTAAGGGGTGCTCCTTTTTAGTAGTCATTCCATCAGGTTCCCTCGGATAAAGTGTCTCGGCCTACCGGGCTCACGCCCCCCAGCCCCGGACCCGGAGAGCAGGCGACCCTGCCAAGCACCCCGCGAAGCGGGGTCGCTTTGCGTGGGACTTGCTGGAGCCAAAGGTGATGCGTCGCTCCCCCTCCATCGTGCCGCATGGCGCCGACTGCGACACCTATGTGGTGCTAAACGATTTTGGCAGGCTCGGGCGCGCTTGGTGCGAAGCAGATGAGCAAGGCACTGACCGAAAGACGCTGATCCGCCGTCTCATGAGCTATCGCTAAATTTTGGTGACGGCCTGGCCGGTCAGGCGGCGGCGGTTATGGGCTGACGGTCAGTCGGTTTGGCGATGACCTCGATCCCATCGTTGAATGTCACACCGAGAACGAGTTTTGGCAACTGGTTGTGGCCATCGAGACGACGCCAGCTTTTCTGCGCGGCCTCAAGCAGTTTGAAGACCATCGCGAGCGCCGTCCTGTTGGACAGGCAACCCTTCGATCGGATCGTGCGGTGGCGCACGGTAGCGAAGGTGCTTTCAATGGGATTGGTCGTCCGCAGGTGTTTCCAGTGTTCGGCCGGGAAGTCGTAGAACGCCAGTAGCGTGTCCCGATCCTTGCTCAGGCAGTCGGCCGCCTTCTCGTATTTGGGCGTGTAGCTCTCGATGAAGGCGTCGAACGCCAGCTCGGCGGCGGCCTTGGTTTCGGCCAGACCTCACCGGCGGCCTTCCAGAACCCGAGCGCGCCATCGGCGATGGCGAGCCGCGGCGGCACGTCGAGGCCGCGCCGCTTCAGGTCGAGCAGCAGATCGCGCCAGTCCTGCGCGCTCTCGCGGGCGCCATCGGTGAAGCCGACCAGTTCCTTGCGGCCTTCCGGCGTCGCGCCGATCAGCACCAGGATGCACTGCTTTTCGTCTTCGAGGCGCGCCTGAAGTTTTCGTCTTCGAGGCGCGCCTGAAGATGGATGCCGTCGGCCCAGATGTAGACGTAGCGCTTTGCCGACAGATCGCGCTTCTGCCAGGCGGCGTGCTCGTCGAGCCAACCGTCCTTCAGGCGGCCGATTGCGGATGCCGACAACCCGGCAGCATCCTTGCCGAGCAGCGCCGTCAGAGCCTCGGAGAAGTCGCCGGTGGAGATACCCTTCAGGTAAAGGATCGGCAGCAGCGTCTCGATCGATTTCGAGCGGCGCATGTAGGGCGGCAGGATCGACGGAGAGAACCGGATGCGGTCGGGGTCGGTAGCGTCCGCCTCGCGATCGCGCACACGCGGCTGGCGGACGGAGACCGGACCGATACCGGTCATCACCTCGCGTTCCGGCAGGTGACCGTGGCGCACGACGCGCCGGTGGCCGTCCGCAGTCTTCAAATCGGCATGCTTGCCGAGAAAGTCCGCGACCTCGGCCTCGACCGCCTGGGCCAACAGAGCACGCGCCCCATTGCGCAAGATTTCGGTGAGTTGATCGTCGACGTTTCCTGGCTGAATCAGCTTGATGATGTTATCTTTGGACACGGCATATCGCTCCTTCGGTGGAGAAGTGGAGGCGTCAAGCACCCCCACGATATGCCGCCTTCCCGATTCCCGCCGTCACCAACTTTCAGCGATAGCTCCCGTCTCATGGAAGACAAGTATAGTCACCCCGTCCGCATTGTCGCCTTCAACACCGCCGAGGGCTGGTCGCGCGACGTCACGGTCGATATTGCCGACGAGCTGCGCCGACGCTTTGCTGAATACGACGAGGTGCCGCGTTCTGTGCAGGAGTTCTTGGATATCGCTGTCCGGCGCCGAGCTGTCCTCGCCCCGGCAGAGCCGACGGCGACACGCTCGAAATTCACGGCGAGCGCATTCGCCTCTGGGGCATAGACGCGCCGGAGAGTAGTCAGCTCTGCCGGGGCAAGGACAGCCTACAATATCGCTGCGGTGCCAAGGCCGCCAACGATCTCGACGCCTTCATCGCGCGGCGGCCGGTGAGCTGCGTCCCGATCACCCTGGATCAATATGGGGCGAACTGTGGCGACGTGTTCGGTTGGCGGAGCAGACCTCGGCGAATGGCTTGCCCGCAGCGGCCTCGCGCTCGACTGGCCGCAGTATTCAAAGCGCAAGTACGACGCGGCCCAGCGCGATGCCGAGCACGTAGGGCGCGGGATATGGGCGGGCAGCTATGTTGAGCCGTGGCTGTATCGGGCCTGCATTAGGGCAAACGGACGACCGGCGGGTTGCTCGGATGATGCGAACGCACATCCGTGAGGAATGTAAAGACAGGCGAGCGCCCAAACGCCTCTTTCGTCCCTCAGTGGGGCACCTGTCAGGCTACGTTCCGAAGGAGGCGCGCCGTCCATCTCACGAGAAGCCCTGGGGGCAGCTAATAGCATGCTGCTGGACGAAATTCCACCTGCGCCAGCTCCCATGCTAGAGCAGGACAGCGATTGAAGCCTTTCCATTAGGACTCTTGCATAGTGGGCGGATAGGAACGCCGCATCTGCTACGGAAGCCAGCCGTTCGCATGAGAGTTACTCAGGCAAAGGCAACCGGCAATCGTCTTTCATCGCGTGTTATCGCGTTTGCAGTTGGTTGTGGTTGCGTCTGGTCACTCAAGCCGGCGGTGCAATCTTCGAAGTGCTCAAGGAGCGCGGCATTGGCCAGGTGCTCCCAATACTCTGCCTCGGCGAGCAGCTTCCAGCTTCTGTCAGGATGGTATGCGGCGCTCTGCCGACACAATGACGCCATCGCGCGCAAGCGGCGTACAGTTTCCATTCCATCCTCCCCGTCGTTTTCCCCACCCTATTTTTTATTTTTGCGTCGGAGTCATTATGATTATGACTCAGAACTAAATTTTGCGTTCTCTGCAGCAGCGGAGGCGCGGTTGATTGCGAATACTTTCGGGTTCGGGTTCACATAGGTCTTGATGTGAGCGCTGATCGCTCCCAGAGCAGTGTGGCAGAGACCGAAGGCGCGAACGCGAATAGTCAGGAGAACCCAACGGTTCGGCAGCAGGACCCGTCTAAGGTTCAAGGCTTGCCAGGAAACAAGAGCGGACCGCCTGCCAAGTAGCCGTCGCGCCAGTGATTGGGAATGGCCAAAGCCGAAAAGACGGGCATGCGGCCCGTCCCGGTCTCGGTGCGTGGCGATCTAAAGTTGGCGCGGGCTTGAATTCGGCGGCGGTGGCAACAACGCGCTGCCACCACTTCCGACGCCAACGTTCAGCCGCAACGCTTTGCGAGCCCGCAAGTCTGACATCGTGATGGTGTTGTCACGGCTGCTCGTAAGCGAGCTTACCGGCGCGACCCCTCATTCGGAGCAGCTCTGACCGATGTCGCGATCCCTTCGCAGGTCGGCTTCAAGTTCTTCGACAATGACCCGAAGCAAACACGCGGCAAGTGGATCAGTAACCTCCCGCGACAAAAGCTGATAATGCGCGATCTGAACTTCCTGCTCTCTGAACTGGCGCTTTGTCATGAGTTGTGCCCTCCGACAAACGACGCAGAGGCGGCCGAGTTGTTTCGCTAAAGTTTTCGGATCATTTTCTATGGTTTCTATAGAGTAAATCCGTGCCAGCCTGCCGCTGGATCGGCCGGGTTGCAGAGAGCTGGGTTTGTGGACCTTGCGCGCCGCGTCGCTCACGCCAGCCGTGGAGCTAGACAGCTTCGCTCACTTGCAAAAGCGAACGCGCCGACGGGTGTCATCAGCGATGCAGCGCCCCCGACCATCGCTAAACGCTAAATGTCGCCCGTTATGGGGCGAAACGCACAGCGCGGCGCGCCGCGCGGAAGGACCTCCCCGATCAATTTAGGAAATCGCCGATTGGAACGGGACAAATAAAAAGGGCAAAGAGGGAGAAAAGCCCCTGCCCGGAGGCAGGGGCATTTTTTGCATTTGTCGATTACGCGCTAAGCGATGACACAAGGTCTCGATATGCGGCGACGACCGGGAACTTTTCCAGCTCGCGCATTGCGGCGAGGACGCGCTCGGCATCGGCCTGTCCATTGTCAGAGCCGTAACCTGCCTGTGTGTACCGAAAACCTAAACCCTGAGGTAGTAGTGATGAAGTCCGCCCAGGATGGCAAGTGACCTGACCACTCCGGTTCGCTGAACTGGGCGAGAAACGGGCGCATGCCCGTTCGACGTCACTGGCCATCCTGTCTGCCGCCACGGTTCCGGCAGGCATGTCGGCAGGGCTCCCCGTTGGCATGATGCTGGTCGGACGCCACTGGGAGGACGGCACCGTGTTGCGTGCGGCTGACGCGTTCCAGATCGTCGGGTAGACGGCAGTAACGAATTGCCGGATACCGGCAACACCGGCGTCCGGAAACAGGAGGCTCGCGAGCAATCTGACGCGAGCCTCCGAGGTTAGCGGCGGAACTGTCGAGCACCAGACCCAGCCTGCGCGGCACTACTTACGTAGTAGTCACCCGCAAGGGTGTCGGCGACGCCTATTACGTGAGCGTGTAAAGGCAGCCTCGGGGTTGGCGATGTTGCAGATCCTGACGCAAAGGGCCGCCACGCGGCGCCGGTGCACATGATCAGGCTGACCGAGACGCGCGAGATTACGCCCTATAAGTGGGTGCATCCGGGCGAGGACAGATAGCGCCGCTCAATAAGTCAGCACAAGCAGGCGTTGAGGCGTTGCACAATCGCGCCTAAGCAAACGAGCACCACAAGCAACATAAGAAGGTTTGCCAATCGGCCGTCGGAAGCAAACTTGTCGATGGCCCAAAAACAGATTGCTCCCACGACCACAATGATCAGAATGCCAATTAGAAGTGAAATGATCGCCCTGTCTCATTCCTTGGGCATGCCTCTGGCAGCAGGCGAGCATCCCGGGGCATCTGCCGCACGTCAAGGCCAAGCCGCTCTAAACTCGTTGAGTTGAGGCTACGAATTCCGAACTCCATGCTGGCTCGTGCCATCAGTCATCAATTAGCGTGCCGATAAGATTCAGCAGCGCTTGGTGTTCTGGGCCGTTGGCACCATCTCGGAGAAATTTACCGATATCCGTGTAGGATATCTGTCCACCAGAGCTAACGTTTGGGTCGTGTTTCACGGCGGGCATCTTCGAAACCGGGTCGCGCGTCAACAGCCAGGCGTCGCCATTGCTGCTTTGGTAGAGAACTCGTTCGCTCATTCCAATCTAATCGAGCTCGCGCTGTTCGGTTCCTGCTGCCGGTGCGGCATAGCCGCCTGGGTCTCGACAAACGGCACCACCGCACGGGCGACCGCCAACCCTACTCCGGCTTGCTTCAGGCAGGGTTATTTGGTGTAGAGCCGGCGTCGAGCTAGAGTCTGCTCTTTTTGGCTAGGCGCTCGTTGAACGAACGAAGATCGATCACGACGCGCTCGTGAGTTCCGCCGATCTCTTCCATGCCGTCGCTTGCCGCGACCTTAAAGTGTATTCGTTTTCCCTCAACCTTGACCACCTCGGCCGTCGCGGTCACGTCGCGACCTTCAGGCGTCGCGGCGAAATGTCGTACAACTACGGCCGCGCCGACCGCGCTCTCACCTGCATCCAAAAATGGCCTGATGGCGTTGAGCGCGGCGTTTTCCATGAGCAGAATCATCACGGGGGTCGCCAGCACTTGCGGCAATATGGCATCCTTGAAGCGGTTGGCGAGATGTTCCGGTTGTACATGTAATGTGAACCTTCCTTGAGTTCCCAACGGAATCTGGCGCATGCAATTATCCTCTCTCTGCGGCGGCGCGATGCGTGCTTCCTCCGTCGCTTTCACCAAAGCATTCTGCGCTGCAGGAGCAGCGCGAGCCTGCGAAATGTAACTGGCATCGCAAGCAAAGGAACGGCGCCGGATTGCCCGTCAAAATGCCTCCCGACAGCACGGTCGCTGCCCGCTCCGCCACGAAGATTTCGACATGCCCCGCTTCAAGGGCAGCTGGCGAGATTGTACAATCTTTCCAAGGCGTTTGAAGGCGTCTCGTTGTCCTCAAGGGACCTGCGATGTCGTCAGCGCGCCACGGGCGACCAAGTTCCACTTGAGGAACCTCGTCCGCATTGAAAGTTGCCAATGCGAGCAGAAGATCTTGAGGCCCTGCGCGAACACATGCTCGCGGTCATCGCCGCCGGCGCCTTTGAGCTGCGCGACGCGATCGGCAAGAATGCGCTAGACGAACGCGTCATGACGGCCATGGGCAAGGTGCCGCGGCACGAGTTTGTGCCAATCGAACTTCAGCACTACGCGTATGCCAATTTTCCACTTCCAATCGGCTTCGAAAAGACGATCTCGCAGCCATTTATCGTCGCCTTAATGACTGATCTGCTCGACATCAAGGCCGACGACAGCGTTCTCGAAATCGGCACCGGTCTTGGCTATCAGGCCGCCATCCTCGCGCAGCTGGCCCACACGGTATACTCCGTCGAAATCATCGAAGAGCGTGGCCAAAAGGCGAAACGACGACTCCGACAGCAAGGCTGCAGCAATGTCGAACTCAAGATTGCCAATGGCTATCACGGTTGGTCAGACCACGCCCCCTTTGACAAGGTGATCGTGACGGCCGCTCCCGATCTGATTCCTCCTTCGCTGATCCACCAATTGAAAGCGGGTGGGAAAATGGTGATACCGGCCGGCCTGCCCAATACGCAGCAGCTCATTGTGGCCGAGAAGCTCGCCAACGGCAGAATGACGATGAAAGAGATTCTGCCCGTCCGATTCTCTCAACTCGAGGGGACTGAACCCGGCTCATCATAAGCCCCGTGGCGCATCCGTAACGGAGCATAGATGACCACCTCGAAAACGATCGCCGGCCTGATCGGTCCTACCCTTGTCGCTATCGCTGCCGGCATGCTGCTAACATTGGCTCGTTCCCGACATTGGCGGAACAGGTTTCCCCCGCGACCCCGCGCTCATCTTCGTGTCAGGCATCCTCTTGTTCGTCGCTGGGCTTGCCATTGTGCGCGTTCACAATCGCTGGACGAACGGATGGCCGGTGCTTGTGACCATCCTTGGCTGGCTGTTCGTCCTGGGTGGCCTTGCCCGAATGCTTTTTCCAACCGGACTCGCTGTGACACGGTTTCCCGGTACTGTGCCCGGCCCGTGCGTTGCTGACACACATTCCCCTCGGCCCCCGCCCTTGGCTCCACCAACTCCGCAGCCGGTTGCCCGGCTTTGTTCGTCGGCTTCACAGCTACTATGGCGGGGTCAGACTTCTCATGATCGTACATCATCGGCTACGGCTCCTCGCCTTCCCGACACGGACCAGTGCTACACGCATGTGGCGCTGGCCGACCATGAGAATCTCCCGGTTCCCGAGCAAAGAGCGTCCGCACATGCCAGTGTCCAAGACCACGCCGGGTCGTCTGGGCGCTCGCGTTATCGCGCCCATCCGTGTTGCCTTCCGTCACCGGAACGACGTCGGCACCCAGGATGAGGGTATTATCGCGGCTCAATGGCTGGCCTATGCGCTCCCCTGTCAACGCTTCGCCAATACCCTCGCGGGTACTGGCGCATGACTCGGGGTCGATGCGGTTCGCTACTCCTTCATCGTGATGGACTTGCACCATCTACTCCTTGCCGGTCTCCCGGCGCACTCCGGTCTCCCCCAATCAACAGACATTCTCAGTGTTTTCCGGCGTGTCTCCAAGGTGCCAACAAGAGACTCATGCACCGCAGCAATCGAGAGCGTCGACGGAACAGCATAGTCGTGGTGTCTAAATTGAAACCTGCCGACCGATCTCAACAACCTGATCGCTGGGAAGGCTGAAGAAGTCGCTAACATGGACGGCGTTGCGCTCCATCACAGCAAAGAACCGCTCCTGCCAGGCAGGCAAGCCCATGCCGTCTTCGCGGCCGACCACCGTCTCATGGCCCACATAATAGGTCACGTCGTCGAGGTCGATGGTGCATCCCAGCGCCTTGCTGGCCGTAAGCAGTTCCGGAATATGCGGGCGCTCCATGAAGCCGAAACGCGCTTCCGCACGCCAGAAATTTGGCGCGACTTCGTCGATTGTCATGCGGTTGCCGGGCGCGACCCACGGCACTGATAGAATTTCCACGCGCAGCACGAAGAGATGCTCATGCAATGCACGGTTATGCTTGACGTGCCAGACCATGACCGGCGGCGTATCGCGCTCGGTCCGGGTCAGGAACACGGCCGTGCCGGGAACGCGAGGAATGTTTTTGGATCGAATATCTTGCATGAAATCCGGGATGGGGATCAGAGATTCATGGATTCGCGTCATTACGGCCGCCGCTCCGCGATGCCAGATCCACATCACGCCGTAGACAGAAGTAGCCAAGATAAGCGGCACATATCCGCCCTCGGCGATCTTGGTTAGGTTGGCAAGGAAGAAGGCGCAATCGACGATGAGAAAGAAGGCTGCAACAGAGCCGGCAGCCAACATGCTCCAGCCCCAGATCTCGCGCATCGCAATGAACAGCAGTGCCGACGTCATCAGCATCGTCAGCGAAACCGCGATGCCGTAGGCAGCTGCCAGATTGTCGGATTTGCCAAACCCGATTGTGAGCCCGAGGGTTACAAACATCAGCAGCCAGTTGACGACACCGACGTAAATCTGGCCGTAACCTTCCGATGAGGTCTGCTTGATCCGCAGCCTTGGCAGCCAGCCGAGCTGAATTGCCTGCCGCGTCATCGAGAAAGCCCCTGTTATGATCGATTGGCTGGCAATGATCGTCGCTACTGTCGCCAGCGCGATGAGCGGGATCAGGAGAACCTCGGGACAAAGCCGAAAGAAAATATTGCCGTCCGTCGGAGCGCCTTCCAGAACCAGCGCCGCCTGCCCGGCATAGTTCAGGATCAGACTAGGGAAGACGATCGCGAACCATGCCAGTGTAATGGGGCCCCTACCGAAATGACCCATATCAGCGTAGAGAGCTTCGGCGCCGGTGACGCAGAGAAACACCGCGCCCAAAACCAGAAAGCCGGTGGCCCCATGTGAGAACAGATACGAGAGACCATAGACAGGATTCAGTGCGGCGAACACGGAAGGATGCTGGACAATACCCGATATCCCCATCAGCGCGAGGGCGACAAACCAGAGCAGCATTATTGGACCAAAGAACTGGCCAATCGCTGCCGTGCCCTGTGACTGGATGGCAAACAGCGCGAGCAGAATCACAACGGCTGCGGGAACGACATAGGACTGCAATGCCGGGGTCGCCATGTTCAGGCCCTCCAGTGCCGACAGCACCGAAATCGCCGGCGTAATCGCCCCATCACCGTAGATCAAGGCCGCCCCGAACAGGCCGACCGCCACGATGGTCGGCCGCCGTTGCTTCTTAACTCCCAACAAGGCCATCAAGGCTAGAATGCCACCCTCGCCGTCATTGTCGACGCGCATAGCGAACGAGACATATTTGATCGTTGTAATGATGAAGAGAGTCCAGAGCACGAGCGAAAGCGCGCCCAGGATAATACCTGCATCGGGAGGGCCTTCGGTGGTGCCGAGAATGGTCTTGAACGTATAAAGAGGGCTGGTCCCGATATCGCCAAATACGATGCCAAGCGCCGACAGGACCAGAATTGGCAGCTTGCCTTTCGGAGCCTGTCGCGCGGCCTCGCTCGCATCCGGTGCGGGATTTTCGCTCAATGTGCCGTCCAGTACAGAAATTGATTGTTAGCTGAAAGCCAGAAGGCCTTCCGGACAATCGTGTTACGTCAGCACCAGATAAGCCGGACTGACAGCAACAGCCAATCGCTTTTCATACAAGCTATCACCTTTGTCGGAATCGGGTCACAAAGCAGCATCAACTCTCGCGACCGCGACGTCCGTTTCGTGCCAAAAGCGCCGTTTTGACCGTCGGCCGGTCACTTCTGGTCTACCCCGATAATCGGACGTCTTGAGTGTCGGCCGCCACCTCGCAAAAGTGCCAACAACAGATTCGTTTCGATTTGCATTAGCGATCCGGCAGCGCGCGCTCGGCCAGACGAAGAAGCGCAATTTCATATCGCCGAATGATGATCGAAAGCGCAGATCCAGCGCCAATAAACAATCCCAGTGACACCAGGCTCAACGTTTCAGAAATCTTATAGATTTCGGTTCCGACAGCGTGGGCACCGAAACCGAAGAGACACGCCCAGCAGATGCCCCCGGTCACGTTGAAGAAGAAAAAGCGACCCGCCGGCATGCTATTTGCGCCAGCAAGCAAGGCCGCAAACATTCGTAGCACCGCGATAAAGCGACCAAAAAACACGACTGCGTTCCCATATCGAAAAAACAGATATCGACCGATCAGCAATCGGTTTTCATCGAGACGAATGTATCGCCCGTATTTGCGAAGAAGCGGCATTCCGAAGCGGCGCCCGACCGTATATCCGATCCCGTCTCCGACGATCGCACCTGCAGCGGCCGCGGCTACAACGACAGCGATATCGATCTGATTGGTGGCGGCGGCCAGGAGAGCAGCGGCAACAAGGATCGTCTCTCCGGGAAGGGGCACGCCGGCGCTTTCGAGCGCAACAACGACGGAAATGACCCACGGTCCATAGACCTGGATCAAATGAATCAGAGAACTCGAGAAAGAGGCAAGGTCCATTTTCTAAGACTGCCTGCTGCGAGGGGTCCAGTTTGTCTCCATCCCGAAGCAAAAATCACCAGAGAATACGGTAACATACTCGGAAGTCGGGTGATTGTGAGCGGGAAGTTTTATTCTGCAGGAAGCTTCGATCAAACGAAATACAGACCGGTTTTGAATGGATCCCCGGAGATGATGGCTACCTGGGCACCGTCCGTTTCCGTCCAGTAGCAGCTCGAAGCGGCCTGCCATTCCAAGAGGTGCTGGGAGAGCGTATGGTGCTCCGATTATCCGCTGAACCTGGGAGGCAATCATGCAGTTCAGGACAACCGGATTATTGTTGCTCGGCGCGATGGCGCTTCCCGCCTCCGGGACCGCACAAACCACTCCTCCGGCAATTACACGAACAGTGATCGCCGCAACCAAACTCTCGACCGTCACGGACGCGCCGGTCCATTTCAAAGCGGTGAGCATCACTCTTCAGCCGGACGAGAGGAGCAGCGTCTCGGCGGCCAACGGCATCCTCTACCAGATGTCAGGATCGACCCAGGTCGCGCTCGATGGCGAGGCCAAAATGCTCAACGCCGGAGAGGGGCTGTTCATCGCCGGCGGAAAGACCGCGGCGCTAACGGCGGGTAGCGGAAGGCCCTCGACTTTCCTCCACTTCCTCCTTGCTCCCGCTGGGGACTTGGGTCGGCCTGCCGAGACAGCACCTGCCGCCGTGAGAGAATTGTATCGCACAGCGAGTCCGATCCCCTTCCAACCCGCCACACCATCGGTCAGGCGCGGCTCTATACTTTATCATCTCCGGCACCGGGGCCAACACAGTCGACGGCAAGACCGAAGCAAAGGGACCGGGTTCCTTGATCTATGAACCGTACGCCCTCGTGCATTAATGGGGAAACCCAGGCAACGAGCCGTTGATATTCTTGGCCTTCAACATCAATCCGGAAGGTGTGGCAGCCGTGCTTCCGGGCGCACCAGCAAAGAACCAATAGCTAAACGGCGAGCGGCCCACCGCAGAACTGCCTGCGAAAGACTTCATCAATAGCGAATGGTTGCTCGATCGAACGGATGACGGGTGCCCGCGCACTACATCCGCCTGCATTCAGCACCTGATGTCCGAGATGGGGGGTAACGCGTGCACCGATCGTTAATCAATATCAATGGTTGTTCAGACACCTAGAGGGGATTTATAACGCGTTTCGGAACCTAAAACGCCCACGGTGATTAGCACTCCAAACGTTAATGGGAGTGTTCATATGAAAACTTAGCCAACCATTTAGCGTCTCTATATCGACCCCAACCGAATTTCCGAAATCCACCTCAATCATGGCCTTACGATGTGGCTCGACATATTCGACGCACTGTCTATTCGCCACTTGAACCAAATAGCCATCGCTATGCTTCACTTTGCCGTGGCCCGGTTGCCGCAGCGGCAAAGTTGGCATGCCAATTGCTTCATTCCGGGCACCATCGAGGAGCTCGCATTTTGGTTGACAATCCGCATCTGAATAAAATCTCACGCCGTACCGCTCTGGCTTTGCCCCTTGGGTTGGCCGCTTCGTCCGGCACCATCTTCTCCAACGGTTTCGCCAAGGCCGATGAGCCGGTGCGGGGCGGCACGATGATCATGATCGTGCAGCCCGAGCCCTCGACGCTCGCCCATTATGCCGTGACCGCCGGCAATATCCCACCGATCGCCACACAGATTTACGAAGGTCTGGTGACCTACGACTGGGATCAGAATCCTCAACCCAATCTCGCGACCTCTTGGGAGACCGCGCTCGACGGCAAGTCCATTACCTTCAAGCTGCGCGAAGGCGTTTTCTTTCACAACGGCAAGCCTTTCACGAGCGCCGACGTCCAATTCTCCTTCATGGAGATTTTGAAGAGATATCACCCCTTCGCGCCGCTCCTGCTCGCCGAGCTGACCGGCGTAGACACGCCGGACGCAATGACTGCGATTCTGCGTCTCGCCAATCCCGCGCCCTATCTCATGAAGGCGCTTGCCGGGCGCGATCTGCCGATCATGTGCAAATCGGTTTTCGAGGGAACGCAAATCCTGCAGAATCCGTCGGCCAACAAGCCGATTGGCACGGGGCCGTTCAAATTCGGGCAATGGGACCGTGGACAATTCGTGCGGCTCGATCGCAACGACAAATATTGGAAGCCGGGACTGCCCTATCTCGACCATATCATCGCACGCTTCATCCCCGATGCCGCGACGCGCTCTGCCGCGCTCGAGACCGGCGAGGCACATTTCGCCGGCTATAGCGCCGTCAATTATGCCGATCTCGCGCGGATGAAGACCAACCCGATCCTCGATACGACGATGAAAGGCTATGAGATGACGCCCGCCTTGAGCGTGCTCGAACTCAATGCCAAACACCCGCCGCTCGACAAGAAAGAAGTCCGCCAGGCGATCGCTTATGCGATCGATCGCAAGGTGATCCTGCGCGATGTCATGTATGGCTACGGCAAGCCGGCCACGGGCCCGCTCAGCAGTCTGTTCAAGACCGTCGGGTTCTATACCGACGATGTGCGCAAATACGACGTGCCCGACCGTCTCGAGATTGCCAACAAGCTGCTCGACGGCGCGGGCTTGCCGCGCGGCGCCAATGGCATGCGCTTCAGCATGCATCTCGAAGTCAATTCATTCGGCGAGCAATGGCTGCGCCAGGCCGAATATCTGAAACAGGCGCTTGCGACCGTCGGGATCGATCTGACGCTGCGATCGGAAGATACCGCCACCTGGTTGCGGCGCGTCTACACCGATTACGATTACGACATCAACGAGCCCTTCCTGAGCCAGGGCGTCGATCCGGTCTATGGTCTCAACAAGCAATATCTCACGTCGCAAATCCGAAAGGGTGTGACCTTCGTCAACGACAGCTTTTACGCCAACCCGGAATTCGACGGCATTCTTAACGAGGCCATGCGCGAGCAGGACCACGACAAGCGCGCCGTACTGTATAAGAAGGCGCAGCAGATTCTTGCCGAGGATTGCCCGCTTGTCTGGCTCGTCGACGTGCAATATGTCTCGGTCTTCAATCGAAAGCTTCACGATCACACGACCGGGCCGCTCGGCACGCAGCAGGCTTTCGAACGGGCCTGGCTGGAAACGTAAGCCGTGCGATTTGCCCGCTATATGGGATACCGCGCTCGTCACCGCGCTGCCGGTGATCTTCGGAATCATTGTGCTCAACTTCCTGTTGATCCATCTCGCGCCGGGCGACGCCGCCTCCGTGCTCGCCGGCGAGAGCGGCGCTGCGACGCCCGAATATATGGACGCGCTGCGCCATAAATTCGGCCTCGACCAATCGCTCGGCATGCAATTTCTGACCTATGTCTCGAACATGGCGCATTTCAACCTCGGCTATTCCTACCGCAACGATGCCGATGTCAGCAGCCTGATCCTCGAACGGCTCGGGCCAACCAGCCTGCTGATGTTGACGGCGTTCGGCACCGCCGTGGTACTCGGCATCATCCTCGGTCTCGTTGCCGCGACCGGGCGCAATTCCTGGCGCGACAATATCATTTCGCTGATCAGCCTCATCGCCTATGCGACGCCCGGCTTCTGGCTTGGGCTCATGATGATCGTGATCTTTTCGATTGGCCTCGGCTGGCTGCCGACAAGCGGGTTCGACACGGTCGGCGCCGGCCACGAGGGCTGGGCCGAGGTTTTGGATGTCGCTCGGCATCTCGTGATGCCCGCCGTCTCGCTCGCGCTGTTCTACCTCGCGCTCTATGCGCGCCTGATGCGCGCGTCCGTCCTGGAACAAACCGGCATGGATTACGTGACCACGGCGCGCGCCAAGGGCCAGACCGAGCGCCGCATCATGACAGGTCATGTCCTGCGCAATGCAATGTTGCCGATCGTGACGATTGCCGGCGTTCAGGCCGGCAATCTGATCGGCGGCTCCATCGTGGTGGAGACCGTATTCGGCTGGCCCGGCATCGGCACGCTGGCCTTCAACGCGCTGCAATCGCGCGACCTCAATTTGCTGCTCGCGATCTTCTTCATGTCAGCCTGCCTGATTGTGATCATCAACCTCGCCGTCGACGTGATCTACGTCATGCTCGACCCGCGCATGGAGATTTGACATGTGGCAGGGTTCTGCGCGGTTCGCGCGCAACCGAATGGCTCTGTTCGGCGCGGCCGTGCTGCTGTGCCTGCTGCTGCTCGTCGTGCTCACGCCGGTGATTTACCCCGACGATCCGTTCAAGCTCGCCGGCCCCGCCTTGCAGCCGCCTGGCGGCCGCTTTCTGCTCGGCACCGACACGCTCGGCCGCGACGTCGCGGCGGAAATCGCTTACGGCGCGCGCACCTCGCTCATCATCGGTGTCGGCGCGACCCTCGCCGCCATTGTGTTTGGCGCAGTGGCCGGAGGCATCGCCGGCTATTATCGCGGCCGGACCGAAACCGTGCTCATGCGCATCACGGAATTTTTCCAGACCATCCCGGCCTTCATTTTCGCTCTGTTGATTGTCGCTATCCTCTCGCCCTCGGTCTCCAGCGAAATCATCGCCATCGCCGCCGTCTCCTGGCCAAGCATCGCGCGGCTCGTGCGCGGCGAATTCGTCGCGCTCGGCGGCCGCGAATTCGTGCAGGCCTGCGCCGGCCTCGGCGCCAGCGATGCGCGCATCATCCTCAATCATATGCTGCCGAACTGCGCCTCCTCCATCATCGCGGTCGGTTCGCTGCTGATCGGCACCGCGATCCTGCTCGAAGCCGGCTTGGCGTTTCTGGGCCTCGGCGACCCCAATGTCATGAGCTGGGGGTTGATCATCAGCGCGGGACGCGCGGTGCTGCGCTCCGCCTGGTGGATCTGCACCTTTCCGGGCATCGCGATCCTGCTCACGGTGCTCGGCATCAATCTCATTGGCGATGGGCTCAACGAAGCCCTCAATCCGAGGCTGCGTGAGCGATGAGCCAGACCGTTCTTGATCTTGAAAAGCTCACGATCGCTTTACCGCCGGGCGCCGATCGCGCCAATGCGGTGAGTGACGTCGATCTGGTGTTGCGCGCCGGCAAGGTGACATGCCTGATCGGCGAGAGCGGATCGGGCAAATCGTTGGTCGCGCGTTCGATCCTTGGCCTGCTGCCCCGCCCCCACGTGCGCGTCGGGAGCGGCCGCATCCTGTTCGAAGGCCAGGATCTCGCCGTCGCGCCGCAAGACCAGATGCGCGCCATTCGTGGCGCAAAAATCGGCATGATCTTCCAGGAGCCGATGACGGCGCTGAACCCGCTGCACACGATCGGCCGCCAGCTCGATGAAGTGCTGCGCATCCACACGTCGCTCGGGAAAGTTGCACGCCGCGCCCGCGTGCTCGAATTGATCGACAGCGTTCATCTGCCGGAACCCGGCCGCATTATCCGTTCGTTTCCCCACCAACTGAGCGGCGGTCAGCGCCAGCGCGCGATGATCGCGATGGCGTTGCTGCTCAATCCGCGCCTGTTGATCGCCGACGAGCCGACGACGGCGCTCGACGTCACGACCCAGGCGCAAATCCTCTACCTGATCCGCGATCTGCAGCGCGAGCACGGCACGTCTGTTCTCTTCATCACGCATGATTTCGGCGTCGTCGCCGACATTGCCGATGAGGTCGCGGTGCTGCAGCGTGGCACGTTGGTCGAACGCGGCTCGGCCGGGGCGGTGCTCGGCGCGCCGACCCATCCCTATACCAAGGCCCTGATCGCCGCGGTACCCAAGCTCGTACCGCCGGCAACGCTGCCGGTGAATACGCAACCGATCATCATTGAGGCGCGCAATATTAAGAAGACCTATGGCACGCGAGGCCTGTTTGGCGGGCGCGTCACGATGGCTCTGGCGGGTGTCAATATGGAACTACGCCGCGGCGAAACACTCGGCCTCGTCGGAGAAAGCGGCTCCGGGAAAAGCACTTTGGCGCGCGCCATCACCCGGCTGCTACCAATCGATGGCGGCGAAATTCTGCTTGGCGGCACCAACATCGCCCGGCTCCCGCGCCACCGGCTCCGCCCAATCCGCAAACGCGTGCAAATGGTGTTTCAGGATCCGTACGCCTCGCTTGATCCGCGGCAACGCATCATCGACATTATTGCCGAAGGTCCCATCATCCACGGCACTCCGACCTTCAGAGCCCGCGAGGAGGCGCAAGCGCTTCTCGGCCTCGTCGGGCTCGACGCCTCGGCAGCGAAACGTTTTCCGCATGAGTTCAGTGGCGGCCAGCGCCAGCGGATCGGTATTGCGCGCGCGCTTGCGCTGCGCCCTGAAGTGTTGGTCGCGGACGAGCCTGTTTCCGCGCTTGACGTATCGGTGCAAGCGCAAGTGCTGGCTCTCCTCGCTGACATCAAGGCGCGGCTGCAGCTCAGCATGCTGTTCGTGACCCATGATTTGCGCGTCGCGTTGCAAGTCTGCGACCGCATCGCCGTGATGAAACAAGGCGAAGTGGTCGAAGTGGCGCCGACCGCCGAGATCTTTTTCAATCCGCAGCATCCTTATACAAAGGCGTTGTTCGCGGCCGTGCCTGGGGGCACCTGGCAAGACCGGAAAGCGTCATGATCTCGACCGAAGCTTTTGTGCCGGGCCCGCGCACGCAGGTGGCGGGTGCGGCGGGGACGCTCGCCGGCCTGACTTTCGCAGTCAAGGATCTGATCAATATCGCCGACGTGCCGACCGGCGGCGGCAATCCCGACTGGCCGCGCTTCGCCCCAACGCCGGCCCGTCACGCATGGGTCGTGCAGACCTTGCTCGATGCCGGCGCCTCGGTCGTGGGCAAGACGATCACCGACGAGGTGTCGCTCGGCATTCTCGGCGAGAACGCGCATGACGGCACGCCGTTGAATCCGGCAGCGCCCGGCCGCGTGCCGGGCGGCTCGTCGAGCGGATCGGCCTCGGCCGTGGCCGCCAAGGCCTGCGATTTCGCGCTTGGCACCGATACCGGCGGTTCGGTGCGCGTGCCCTCAAGCTTTTGCGGCCTTTACGGCATCCGGCCGACGCATGGGCGGATCGATTTCACCGGCATTGCCGTGCAGGCTCCAGGCAGTGATACCTGCGGCTGGTTCGCGCGCGACGCCGCGACGTTCGCGCGTGTTGGCGAGGTTTTGTTCGGAAGCGCCCTGCCCGTCACGCTGCCCACGACGCTGTTGGTGGCCACGGATGCCTTCGGCTTCGCGGACGAAAATGTGCAGCAGGCGCTCGCCCCTTCCGTCGGCCGTCTCGCGGCGCTGATTGGCCAACGGCGCCATGTCACATTGGCGCCGCAGGGCCTTTCGGTCTGGCAGCGCGCGCAACGCGTGTTGCAAGCGAGCGAGGCCTGGCGCACGTTCCAGCCTTGGCTCGACAGCCATAATCCGCGGCTCGCCTTCAGCGTGGCACGGGGCTTGTTGCAAGGCTCGATGATGACTGATGCGGAGCGCAATGCCGCAAGCCTGATGCGGATAGAAGCCCGCGCCCGGATCCGCATGCTCCTGCCATCAGGCACGATCCTCTGCCTGCCGACGACACCATTTCCGGCGCCGCAAAAAGGTCTTCCGCTTCACCAATTAGACCCCTTGCGCGAACGCATCAGCTGCCTGACCAGCCAGGGCGGCCTCACCGGCGTGCCGCAGGTCAATCTTCCGGGTGCCACCGTCGATGGCGCACCGGTGGGGCTTTCCATCATCGGCGCGCGCGGGACGGACCTCGACCTTCTGCGTGTCGCCGTTGCTTTCGAGGCGCAGGCCGCCGAAAAGCCGTAGACGGATACCCCGGGAGAAGAGCGATGAGTTGGGAGAATGAGACGGGCAGCTTTGCCCTCGGCGATTTCGCCGTCGAAAAAGGCGGCGTGATCCGCGAGGCCCGGCTCGCCTGGCAGCGCTTTGGCACGCTCAACGACAAGCGCGACAATCTCATCCTCTACCCCAGCAGCTATTCCGCCCGTCTTTCGGATATGTCCTGGCTGATCGGGCCGGAGGGCATTCTCGATCCTACGCGCTGGTGCATCATCGCCGTGGGCATGTTCTCGAACGGGGAATCGTCCGGCGCGGCGGAGACGCCGGATTATCCCGCGCTCGTCACCGTGGCCGACAATGTGCGGGCGCAATACCGTCTCGTCACGGAAATGGTCGGCGTCGACAAGCTCGCCGCCGTTTATGGATTTTCGATGGGCGGCATGCAGGCCTATCATTGGGCGGCGCTCTACCCCGAAATGGTGGAACGCGCCTTCGTCGTCTGCGGCAGCGCCCGCACCGCCGATCACAACAAGGTTTTTCTGTCGGGCCTGTTGCGCACGCTCGAAGCCGCGCCCGAGCATACCGGCAATGGCCGCTTTTCGAGCGAGCCGGTGCTGGCGCTCAAGGCCTTTGGCCACATTTATGCCGCCTGGGGCCTGAGCCAGGATTTCTACCGTGCCGGCCTCTACAAAAGCGCGCTTGGCGCGCCAGATCTCGAAACCTTCGTCCGCACCAATTGGGCCGAGCGGTTTTCGCAATGCCGCGCGGCGAACCTCTATGCGCAGGCACTCGCTTGGTTTCACGGCGATATCAGCGGCAACACTCTTTACAACGGCGATCTCACGCAAGCGCTGCAGTCCATAAAGGCGCAAATGCTCCTGATGCCGAGCGAGACGGATCTCTATTTCCGCGTTGCGGATAATGCGGCCGAGCTTCCCCATCTTGCAACCGGGACCCTGCGGCCGATCCCGAGCGTGTGGGGTCATCGCGCGGGCAATCCGAGCGCCAACCCGGCAGATGCCGCCTTTCTCAAGGCGGGGGTCGCGGATTTGCTGCTGGGGTAAGCCCGGCTCTTGGGGCAAGCAGCGAAACGCGCGAGCCGCAAACGCAGCCTGCTTTGACTTTGGTTTGAACCCCAATAAAGCTCCCTGTGCCTGTCGTAAATTAAATCCGGGCATATTGGTGATGCAGCCCGCCCAGGATTGGGCGACAAAGAATGTGCCCGGCGCGATCGACGGCGCGCGAGACCGGTGCATCCTTCTCCAGGGATAGATGCGTGCGGGCCCCATTGTAATATTTCATGTACGATAGCAGTAGGTGACGGAGATGGCGCTCGCTGAACACAACAACGTGGTCAAGGCATTCCCTGCGGATCGAACCGATCAGCCTTTCAGCATATCCATTTTCCCAAGGAGAGCGCGGCGACGTCGGTCGATCGCGAATGCCCATTGATCGAAGCCTTCGGATGAAGACCTCACCATAGGCCCCGTCCCGGTCACGAATGAGATAGCGGGGAGCTTGTTCCCAGCCGCATGCTTCCGTGATCTGATTTGCGATCCATTCTGCGGTCGGATGCGCTGTGACGCCAAACCATAAAATCTGCCGTCGACCATGCCCCACAATCAACAAGCCGTAGAGCAGACGAAATGAGATTGTCGGTACGACGAACATATCCATCGCGGCGATGCCGTCGGCATGATTGCGAAGGAACGTCCTCCAGCCTTGGGATGGCGGGTCTCTTCGCTTGGCCATGTACTTGGCCACGCTGGTCTGTCCGATATCGATACCGATCTTGAGGAGTTCTCCATGGATCCGCGGCGCTCCCCACAGCGGATTGGCAATGCTCATCTCGTGGATAAGCTTGCGTATCTCAGGCGCTACAGTTGGTAGGCCACCACGGCTCCGCGACTTCCACCGCCAGTACGATCTGAACCCGGCGCGGTGCCATTTAATCACGGTCTCCGGCTTCACGATCGCCAAGGCGCCGAGCACCTTCGGAGCCAAACGATACAAGCCAGCGAATATCAGACGGTCCAACATCCCGAACGTCGGCCGTTTCGACGATTTCCGCTGCAACACGTTAAGCTGATGACGCAGAATCATGTTTTCAGCCTCAAGCGAGGCCCGCGACCGGAACGCTCCGACCAACGCCAACCAGATTAGGCTACAAACCTTTCGCATAGGGCAGGAGCATCGCCCGATTCGATATCAGTTGCCAGCAAGATTGAGTTTCCGACAGGGACAGTCTTCTGGACGCGCATCGGGACGCCGACTGGCGAGGCGGTCAGCGGTTCGGTCGAAGAAATCGAGAGGCACCTTGGAGCCGGCAAGCCGGCGATGATCTATTTCTCCGACGCGCCGGTGAGACCGGATAGCGTCGATGAGGCGCAATACAAGGCCCTTAAGGAATTCAAACAGAACATCAAATCGCGGGATGCGGAATAGATTTTCGCCTTTCCAGCTTGTGTCGGAGTTTCCTTACGTTGAGCCGCTTGCCGGCGGCTCTTCCTCGGCTTCGTCTCTCAGCAGCATGTCGGTGACCGCCATTGCCGCGTAGGCCCTCCGAATGACCTCATCGCGCGCCGCGCGAATTTCATCCTCCGTGGGCTCGCGGCCAAGACGCATACGAAGCGTTGCTATTGTCTCTTCCCGGGTTTCAGCCATAAACAAGAACCTTCCTTTGGCTCTTCCATCTTATCCGGCCCAAGCGATCAGGGCCAAGACTATACAATTGTTCCTAATCACGGGACGGCTCAGAGCAACTCTGAGTGACGGGCTTCTTCAGATGAGTAGTTATCACGTTGAGAAAGGATGATTGATGCCCCTGTCCAAATTGTACGACGAGGCCCTTGTCTACGCGTCTGAGCTTCACCGAGCTCAGGTCAGGAAAGGAAGCGGGACGCCCTACATCGCTCATCTGTTGAGCGTGTCCAGTCGCGTGCTGTCCGCAGGAGGGACCGAAGTTCAGGCGATTGCCGGCCTTCTCCACGACGCCGCGGAAGACCAGGGCGGCCAAGCGACGCTCGACGAGATCAGGGAAAGATTCGGCGACGAGGTGGCGCAGATAGTGGCCGATTGCACGGATTCCTGGGTAGAACCGAAACCAGCGTGGCGGCCGCGGAAGGAAGCCTACCTTTCCAGCTTGCCAAGAAAACCCGCTTCATCGCTCCTGGTTTCGCTTGCCGATAAAGTCGATAATGCGGAGGCGATCCTGAACGACTACCGCAATATCGGCGACGGTCTTTGGGAACGCTTCACCGGCGGACGCGATGGGACGATCTGGTATTACCGCAAGCTCAGCGAAATCTTTAGCGCGGAGCTGCCCGGCGCTTTGGCGCAACAGCTTGCGCTGACTGTTTCTTGTTTTCCTGCCGAATAGGGCTGGTCTGCCGACGGGCAGGATTACCGGAATGAAAGCGATTCACGGCCCCCGTGATCGGAACGAACACTGGTAGGGCCCTGGGGTTCGGTGGCAGGCCAACCAAATCCGAACAATCCGGCGTAGTATTTCTCGTACAGAAATTCCAGATCCTGCTCCCATTCGTGGATTGCCCTTTCAAATGAGGCGGTACGACGCCGCTTGGCATTCCGCGCCAGCGACGCCAGCGTATTAGCCAGCTTTTGCAGACGACGTGCGGTCTCCGGCTTACCCCATTCGTGAAAGTAGATGGCATCTCCAACCGGTGGAAGATGTTGCTCGAACGCGTACTCCAAGATGCATTCTCGCACCTGCGCGTTCACGGTAAGCGTTTCGCCCACATGGTACCCGAGGACACTTAGCATCCCTTGCGGTCTCCACTTGAGCTCTCCCAGTTTGTGGAATCCGTCGGGAGCCACTGTGCTTGGCCAGGCGAACCATCGGTTGGCTTCGGCTTGGCGGCACCAGGTCGTTGAGATCTCGTCGCGGAGTTGGAAGGCTGCGGCCCGAAGCGGGTGATTTGGCACCGCCAACTTGTTGAAGACGTTTTGCAGTCGGCGCCGGTCATGGTCAAAGGAGCAAGGCGTCGTAATCACCGCATCCTCCTTCGCGCTTCGCGACGATAGATCTTCCCGCGATCGTTCCGGAGAATTGTGACCGATAACTCGCGGTCGCTTTGCACGACCGTGAGTCCTCTAAGCCTGTCGGTCGGGACACCCTCCGGAGTAATCGGCCCGAGCTGCCGGAGCGCTCTTTTCGAGATCCAGATCGCGTAGCATCCGCTACCTCGACGGACCTCCCTGTCTCCATGGACAAGCAGAGCGGAGACTTGGGCGGGTAACACGCCACGCTGCCGGGTCCGAACTGTCGCGTGCCTGGAAAAGCTCATTGGAACCTCCTCAACGTTCGACGTCGGCTTTGTAGCTCTGGGGACGCGAGGAAGATGGCCAGCCTAAATCCCTGTTATTTAGGCCGCAGGAATCTTAAAGGTACTGCAAGCATTTATGGGTAGTTTGCGCGCATAAGGCTGCTGATTTTTGCCATGAGATTGGAGGGATAAGCGATGCCGCGCCTCCGCAGCCGCACGAGCAATGAGACGCTCATCGAATCTCCTGGGACGCGAACTGCCGCCACGCACGCGAGACCAGGCCGAGTTTTTCGCGAGCGCTGTGAAGGAGACCGGAGAACGTTACGACCGGTACAGCCAAAGGCGGGATGATTGGTGGAAATTCAGCCGCCGCAGGGAGCGCTTGCGCAAGATCAAGCAGCTGACGGAGAGTCTCTCCGCGGCTCTTTGCACGCTCGACATCCTGAACCGAGATGAATTGGACAGTCGGATAGGCCCCGAAAAGATCGAGTATCTGATCGGCCTCCTCAATCTGCTGCACCATGAGGCCGACGTACTCGATCGTCAAACGCAAGCAAGCGGTAAGCCGATCGATCACGCCACCCAGAGATGGATCCTTCAGTTGGCGGATATCTACGAGAACGCGTTCGGCAGACAGCCGAGCGTCTGGGGGTCCGGAGAAGATCCGGTGCAGAGGCGAGGCACGTTTTATCGACTGCTGGAGCTTGCACGTCCCGCGAGCTTCGCCCGGCACGGTCGCTTGAGCACCAAGCACATTCAGAGCCTCTTGAAAACGAGACGACGGTTGCTATCGCTGCAGGACGGGCTGCCGCGAGTGCGGCAGCAAGGCTCTCCGGCCGGCTCGCCCGAAGACTCGTGACTTGGAACTCACAGCGGACGCTCGTGAGAATGGCGGCGGCTCCGAGCCGGCAGTCACTCCATCGGAACCTCAGCACGGGCGAGACCGTCTCAATAGCGAGCGATGTCCTCCGGTTTCTTCCACCGAAAATTCTTTAGATGCTGTTCAATGGCCATCCGGTCCTCGCGGATCAGTGTAAGAGCCAGCAAGGCCGCCTCCCGAGGATCAGGCCCCGGATAGGGCCGCGATTGCACGATTGAGTTGAGGATCACCTGGACCCATGGAGGACGGGTCAGCTTGGACCTCGATCGTGGGTGCGACGCCAACGCCTTCCAGTCGCTCGCCGTCGACCTGCACGTCCGCGACCGCGAGCAACAGCAAGCCGCCGCCAATGAGGAATGCCGTCGCAGCGAGGACAGCTCCCTCGGTCCGGCTACCGATGACCTCGCCAAGCCGATATTTCTTGAAGCCATAGGCAAGGATCTCCTTGCCGCTGCGGGTGCCACCGTTGACAAGCATGGCGACAGGCTTGCGCCACTTCACGTTCTCGAGTTCGCTGGCGCCATTGCGATCAGTGACCTGCATCGTCGGCGCTCGCGTGTTGAACAAATCAAGATACTCGGGGATCGCGCCGCCCCAGCCATCGCGCAGGTCCCAGATCAGCGCGTCGGCGTCGTTCAGCGGACTATGCGATAGAAGATGCTCGAGCGTCCGCTGATACACGGAGCCAGCGTAGCACCAGACATGAACATAGCCGATGCGTCGGCCGTTGGCCGGTATTATACGGGCGCTGGCCTTCAAGCCGTCCAAGAACATTTTGTTGGGCTCAATATCGACCGGGGCAACCGATATTTGCATAAACGCGCCGGCACGATGCAGGCCCAACACGACTTCCTTGCCAATCTTGCCACGGAATGACTGTACCGGCTGAAACGGTGCACCATCGGCGAAGACGATCACATCGCCAGCGAGCAGGCCGGCTTGTTGGGCCGGCGTGCCTTCTATAACACCGGTAATCATGCTGCGGCCCTGCATGTCGAGACGCGAGAGGATGCCAATGCCGGGATAGGAGATACGGCCACTCGGAAAAGCGCGTTCCAGTCCGCGCCGCCTTAGCGCACCAGCAAAGATATCGGAAAGCTGGTAGTATTCTGGTTCGTACGGTGTGTAGTAGCGGGTGTGCGAAGCATGCAGCTCAGAGAGCATGCTATTAATGACGCTGGCCAGCGCCTCTTCGGAGCTCGCCTGTGTGGCGTCCGGCAAGTAACGTTCCCGGACCGCCGACCAATCGAGTCCGTGTAGGTGCGGATCGTAGAACCGGTCTCGCGCGGTCCGCCATACCTCCTCGAACGTGGCGAGGCGTGCGGACGCGGCCTGGGATGTGGCCGAATCCGCTGCTTCTCGCTGCTCGGCCCACAAAATTGTTGGAGCCAGGGCTGATGCCGCGGCCATCGATGTTAGCCGCAAAAAGTGGCGGCGCGACGGTGCCGAGTTGATTACCTTCTTCATCGTGCAACCTTGCGATGGAGCTCGTCGTTGCAGAGGGCCACAAGCGGAAGTGAAGCGGCACGCAATCACCTGTACGACGCTGAACGATATCGTTCAGTCACTGCTGGATGAAGTCACGGATTACCGCCATGGCGCGTTCAGGGGCATCGTTGATTGCCGGAACTGAACCAGTTGTGGAGGCAGCACCGCAACGATGTCGCGGTGAGCCCGTTAGCCCGTATTCCTGACCGCTTCAGCTAGAATGGCGTAAAGCTGGCGCTTGCTGAATTCCTTAGGCTGCTTCCCTGCTGTCTTCCGCGACACCTTCTTTGCCACCGGGCGGGCACAGGCGGCTAACGACGCCGGCCTTCGCTTCGGGACCGGCCTTATCTTGGGCTTTGCTGTTGGCGGCTTGTGCCCACGCTTCAGGCCCAAACGAGTTAGGCTGCCGCAGACCGCGTTACGGCTACACCCAAGACGGCGCGCGATCTGCGCGGCGCTCTGTCCTACGGACCAGAGTTTTTTGAGCAGCGCTACGTCTTCCGCATCCCAGCTCATGGGAGATACTATAACGCCGCCTGCCAACTACAGGCTAGTCTAGTCTTCGTCCGGCTCGCGCACGACCGGCGGTTCGTCGGCGTGGTCCTCTTCCTCTTCTTCCTCATCGTCCTCTTCGTCTTCATCAGGATCTCGGGGCGGCATCGTGTCGCCCATGATCACGAAGGGACTCCAGTCGATCAACCTGGTGGAAAATTCCTCGGGGGTGTGTTGCTTCATGTTGTTGCTCCTCGGCTGTGGACCCCGGGGGATTTTACCCCTTCTGCTCAGGTTTCCGCATCAGGGTTAGCGCCGCACCGTTTGCGGAGCACCGGCAGCGCGCGCTCGGCCCGGCGAAGAAGCACAATTTCATATCGCCGAATGATGATCGAAAGTGCAGATCCAGCGCCAATAAACAATCCCAGTGACACCAGGCTCAGCGTTTCAGAAATCTTATAGATTTCGGTTCCGACAGCGTGGGCACCGAAACCGAAGAGACACGCCCAGCAAATGCCCCCGGTCACGTTGAAGAAGAAAAAGCGGCCCGCCGGCATGCCATTTGCGCCAGCAAGCAAAGCTGCAAACATGCGTAGCACCGCGACAAAGCGGCCAAAAAACACGACAGCGTTCCCATACCGAAAAAACAAATATCGACCGATCAGCAATCGGTTTTCATCGAGACGAATGTATCGCCCGTATTTGCGTAGAAGCGGCATTCCGAAGCGGCGCCCGACGGTATATCCGATCCCGTCTCCGACGATCGCACCTGCAGCGGCCGCGGCTACAACGACGGCGATATCGATCTGATTGGTGGTGGCGGCCAGGAGAGCAGCGGCAACAAGGATCGTCTCTCCGGGAAGGGGCACGCCGGCGCTTTCGAGCGCAACAACGACGGAAATGACCCAAGGTCCGTGAACCTGGATCAAACGAATGAGAGAACCCGAGAGAAAGGCAAGGTCCATTTTCTAAGACTGCCTACCGCACTTGGGGTCGAGTTTGTCTCCACCCCGAAGCAAAAAATCACCAGCGAGTACGGTAACATACTCGGAAGTCGGGTGATTGTGAGCGGGAAGTTTTATTCTGCAGGCAGCCTCGATCGAACGAAATACAGACTGGTTTTGAAAGGATCCCAAGGCTTCGCGACGGAATCTTCTTCTCTTGAAACTCCGCGGCTTCGGCCGGATACTGGATCGAGGTCCTTGGCCATTAGCAATCCGAGGGAGGACGATCATGGCAATCCAGATCGTGATGGACCGCACCGGCGACAGCCGTCACCCTTTCGACCCGAACGACGCACAAGAACTGGCGACGGCGGAGCAGCGGTTTTACGAGCTGACGAAGGTCGGCTTCACTGCCGCGGTCCGGACGGATCCCGGTCAGGTATCTCAGATTCGATCGTTCGACCCGAACGCGGAAGAAACAGTCTTCATCCCCAGGCTGGTCGGCGGGTAGCCGCCAGCTCATGTTCGGCTTTCGACCATCACCGCCGGGCGGGCGCTCGCGCATGAGAGCCGCAAGGGCCCTCTTCATGAGGCACGGCGCCGAGAAAACTCCGGAAGGACGCTCGCTGCGGCTTTTGCGGCAGTGGCTGTCCCCGGCCCAACGGGCGCAGTTCGCGGAGAAGGGCTATTTCGAGGTCGTCGGTGGCGAGACCGGCAAGCAGTACAGGATCCATGCCGAGACGGCGACGAACGTGTGCGAGATCGATGAACGGGGCCGCCCGAAGGCTGGGTTGTGTTTCCTGCCGATTGGCGATCTGCCGATCGGAGACGTCATGCTCGCCCAGAAGATCGCGCTCGAATGCCGCGAGAGCGGCGCGCTCGCCGTCGCCAGAAACTTCGTTCCGAACGGTTTCTCGTTCCGGCAAGCCCGGCCGCTTGCTTGACGGTGCGGTACCCTGGTGCGATCCTTCCGGTGGAAGACCGCTCCCGCTGCAGCACCGGGCATAGTTGGTCCCCTGCAAGTTTGTCCCCTTTACCGGGCAAAGTAGGTCCCCTAGTCAGAAAAATGAAAACCCCGCCATAAAACCCCGCCGGAACCGGCGGGGCTTTCTTCGTGTAGACAGAACCGTTTCCTTACCCCGGGCCCAATCTTTTCTCTAGAATGGACCGGTCTAGTCAGTGGCCCATCCTGGCAGCGGCGCGAAGCGACCTGTGTTATTCAGGGGCGCCGACAGCAGCAGCCCCTCGCTGGGCCTCGGCCTTCGCTCGGCCCGCGAATCGTCTGCCCACTCCGGACTGCGCACTAGGCCGCCACTCTGTGCGGCTCCGGAGGCGTCCCCGTTTCGACCAGGTTCGGGGACGTGTCCAATCCTTCCATATCCTTCGAGAAGACCATCGCCTTGTTGTCGACGAAGGCGCGCGGGTCGAATGAATCGTGGGCCATCACGCCATGAATCTTACGACGCTGCATGCCGATGTTGCCGGCGTCGTAGATCGGGAAGCACAGGGCCTCACGCATATATTTCTCGAGCGGATGGCTCCTATCGTAGCTGTTGACGCCCATGATGCGCATGCACGTGTATACGACCTCGACACAGGTCTCCCCGCCGAAAATCTTCGACCAGGCGCCTGGGACATGGCCCTCGCTGTCATAGAGATCGAGGTATTGGGCCGATTTCCAGGAGAGATAGCGCGCAGCCTCTATCTTCATAGCCACATCCGACAGCAGATAACCCACATGCTGGTGTTGCATGATCGGCTGAGCACCACCTGCCGTGTGACCCTTGGCCCATTCGAGGGTGTATTCGTAGGCGGCTCTGGCGACGCCGACTGCGGCGATCGCCGCGACCGGGCCCGACCATGTGAAGGCCTTGCTGATGACGAGGTCGCCGTTGCCTTTCGTGCCGGAAATGATGTTCTCTTCGGGAACACGCACGTTGTCGAACACGAGCGAATTGTTCTGACAGAGGCGATGGCCCATCGTGTCGATGACCTTCTCGACGCGGAAGCCCGGCGCGCCTCTCGGGACCATGATTGCGCTCAGACCCTCCTTGCCGCCCTTCGTCTTGTCCGTCCTGACGATGCATACGTTGACGTCGGCGCCCTGTTTGTCCCACCCGCCGGCATTGCACGGCCAGTATTTGCGTCCATTCAGCACGTACTCGCCGTTCGTCAGCTCGGCGGTGAGACCGATGCCTACGGGCGACGGCTGTGGTGCATCGAAATTTGCGGTGCCGCCGGGACGGCCCCCTGCCTCGCTTACCACCCAGCCGGCAAGATACTCTCCCTTCGCATCCGTGCAGGCCGGCCGAAGCCACTTCTCCTTTTCGGCATCGGTGCCAAACCAGGCGACGTTCATAAGGCCCAAACCATTGACCAGGAGCGTCGTCGCGAAGCCCGGGTCGACGGCGCAAATCTCCTCGGCGACCAGCTGGAGGTCGAGGTTGCTGACGCTGCCGCCACCGTACTCCTTGGGAAGGAATCCCATGGCGAACCCAAGCTTATAAGACTCGACGTAAGCCGGCTTGGTCTTGGCGAAGGCCTCATGCGGGTCGCGCGTTGCATCTGCATCGGGAACCAGCGGTGCGAGCACGTTCTGCGCGAAGTCACGCGCGGTCTCCCGCAGATTCTGCTGTTCTGTCGTCAGCCTGAAATCGATGGCCATGGCTGCTCCTCCCTCAAACGATGGTCCGCGGGCAGCGCGCAAGTTCCACGGCGGCCGAAGCTGCTGCTGCCGGTGTGCTTCCGTGCTCCTCAGCTTTTGTGGTGCGCCCCGATATCTGATGGACAACTGGCAATTGCAGCACAGTCGCTCGCTGGCCTTCGACGAGCAGCGTCACCAGGACATTGCTTCCATCGGGAAATTCAATCGCGTCGTGATGGCGATGCGGCACATTTGGTTCGACCACACCAAACTTGGCAACGCGGAAGCTGGTTGTTCTCGTCCAGATCGATCCCTGGTCGTACTTAACGTCTTGCTCGAAGGCTAACTCGGTTCCGGGAAGCAGGCAGACCGCCACACCGGGTTTGCCTTCTGCAGCAAAGCCACGGGTCGAGGTCCTGGGGAACGTTGTGGTGACGAGCGTCTCTCCAACTTTGGCGGGACGCGATGCCATGGCATGCAGACTATAGTCACACATCAGATTTGCTCCTCTTTCGAGATAGCGCACCCGCACCCGCGGTGGCGCGGGCGTCTATCAGTGTGGTCCAGTGGTGAATATTACCCTTGCGGGCAATTCTACGGCCCTCCTCAATTCAAGCATTACAAAATCCGCGCGGTTCACGCCGGCGCGCCTTACTTCGGTGAGTGCAAATCGCCTTGAAGCCAGCGCCCAAGACCCTTGGACTTCATAGGGTCTTCATACGCGGCAAGGGTCTTATGTACGCCACTGCAGATAGCGCATTCAAACGTATGCAAGTCGACGCCCGGGCGTGCCAGCTCGATACTGACGAGCATCATCGTGGCTTGCACTTCGGACAAGCGGGGCGCTCAATTGCAACGAATGGAATGACGGACGACAGGCGTCGAGGCTGGGGCATGATGCTTCCCCCGAACAGGCGGGAGCGCAACACTCTCTGTCACCGGTAATGCCTAGGAGGCGGAGCGGTGATTGTCCGAGTATGCGCCTCCACGGTCTCAAACGCGAGTTAATTCGTCGAGACGTGGAAGGAAAGTAGGCGCCAGCCTCCGGGCCCGCGGGATCACCCCGGCGCGCCGTGCAAGCCGACGGCTCTGTAAGCTGCGAGGCGAACGAAACGTTGGTCTCTGTGTTCTGTCCGAGTGGCGGAGCTCCGGACGGAGCGAAGTGCGGTCCCGGCCATGTAGGCGAGCCCGGCGGCTAGTCGTCCCGACCGAGGGCGGCGATCCGGGACCGGTCCGTGTCGCAAGCCTTATGAGGTGGGGCATTCGACTACACCGCCGGCACTGCTGACAAGTGAGGAGCGCGATACACTTGAAGCCGTGCTTTGAGGCATTAACTAAACGGAATCAAGCGAAGGACCCGCACAATGAGCAAATGGCGGGACATCAGTACCGCGCCTAGAGACGGGGTGTTCGTTCTGCTGCACAATGACCGCTGGTCGAACGATGTGGAAGGATTTTGGCACAAGGGCAGTCAGTCCTGGTCTGCCAACACGCGCATCCCGGGCATCGAAAACCGCGTAATCAGTCCAGAGCCGCCGACGCACTGGAAACCACTGACGGTCGAAGAAGAGAAATACTGAAACGGCTCAAGCGCAAGCTCTGGTGGCACCCGTCACAGCGCATCGCAAAGTCGCAATGACCATCAAAGATGCCAAGGCGAACGATGGCGGGCGAGTGGGGAGCTACGATCATGATTCCGCTCGGCGGCAAGCCGCGCGTTTCGGACGAAATGCGCCGTACCTTGTTTGCTGCGGTGCACGAGTCCGTTTGTGGCACCTTTGAGACATGCCGACCGGTGCTGCCGATGTCTGTCCATAGGGGAAGACCGGAAGCGGCCGGTTGGCCGTGAAAGCGGCGCTCTTGCCGAGTAGGCTCGGGGAATTTCCTCTCACAGATCCGGACTTGATACTCTCGCATCATCCGGCTCGTGCCATCGATTGAAGGCTGCCGCCTTCCGTTGAGCTTCGGGCTCCTCCCGTTGCCAGTTGGCCCGATTCGTCGTCGATGACCCGCCCCCTTCGCTCCACGACCATTACAGCCGCTTCCTCGCTACTACGGAGCAGTCCGCCCCTCTCCGGCGCATCGGTACTTTCGGCCTTGCGGTTGGAGCCGCTTGGGCCTTTTCCCTTGGCATCGCCGGCCAGGTTCTCACGTTCCTTACAAGAGCCTGGTTGAGCTTCGCGCCATCTACATGCCGGATGTCGCTCGGTCAGTATCAGGACGTCCACCGAACTGATCCCGAAGGTAGGGTCAACCCTCGGCTTTGACATCACCTAATCCGCTTTCGACACTTCATCGACGGTTCGCTTGCGCTCGCCTCTCCGAACCGTACCTGCCGGGATCATCGTCCCGACGTTTCCGCAGCGCTCACCACCGTGGCTTTTGACCAAAGCGGCCCGCGGTGGCTTGGGATCAGCGACCTGATCGCCGAACCCGAAGGACCTACCTTCATCTCCTATAAAGTTGCGCGCAGCCGTTTGGACCGGCTACGCTTCGTGACACAAGACCCGCTGCGGAAGTGCCAGTTCCGCTCCGTCACTTCGGATGCAGGCACCCGCCCTATTCACAAGGCGCGTCGCTACCCTCTCCGTCGAATTAGCGAGTCGGTACTTGGGCTGAAGGTGAAGCCAAAGTCCTGATTGGAACGTTTTGGCCCGTAGCAAGTAGTAGCAGCGGCAATCGATCCCCGGTTTCGCTTTTGGATCGAGTATGGACAAAGCGGCCGCCTATGCGATCTCAGCCTTAATCGTCGGCTTCGGTGTTTGGATCCTTATTGCCGGCCTAAGCTACAGCGCGCCTGCTTTATGGATTTGCGTCGCTCTCATCCCTATAGCGATCGGCCTCTGGAGCGCTTTCTGCGACACTTAGAATCCATCCCCTTTCGGTACTGGCCTGTTTCGACCCCTAATGGCCTAATCTGAATACGCAGCGGCCTAATTTGATTTTGGGAAGAGTTTATCCCTGATGTAGCGCGACGTTGGCGTCAGACGAATGCCGCGCGGCCTGCGCCAGATTGCCCTATCGATTTCTTTTTTGTCGCCGATTGTCAGGCGACCGGACGCTTTTGCTGCGACGAAGATCGCGTCACTCATTTTCCGACCCGAACGGCGGTTCCTGGTTCTAACATCCTTCCAAAGCCTGAGACTTCCAAGCTTGAGTTTCGGAAGCTCTTCTTTGATCTCCCGGCGCAGGCAATCCTTGTCGCTTTCTCGCGCGCGCTTGCGCCCTCCGGGAAACATCCAAAGTCCATCGCGCTTTCGTCTTACGAGCAGCACCCGTCCGCGTTTCGCAGCCACCAGTTTCGAGGATTTCGCCATTCTCTATAAACACCATTCAAACCAACATCTCCCCTTACTAGTCCCAAATCCCGTCGAAAATTATAAGGTGCCGTCGGAGAAGTGGTTGGAATTGGGCGTGGCGCATTCTCCGGGAACATGAGGGTATCGTTTCAGGCTGCGAGGTCAATCGGCTGATTGCCAGGCTTTACGGCGAGCGTCTGCCATCCATCGACCTTGCGCATGTTGATCTGTCCAGAGGCGAGCAGCGCCCAGAACAACATGGCTGCGGTGTCTGCTGACGGCAGCACGGTTTGCGTCTTGATTCTTCGCTTGAACTCTTCGTGCAGCCGCTCGATTGCATTGGTGGTGCGCACGCTGCGCCAGCGCACGCCGAGAACGACCAGCAGCGAGATGGAGGTCGCCTTGCGGTCGAGCCGCACGCGCACCACGGTGCCGTCGAGGATCAGGCGCACGATCGGCTCTCCAGTCAGCGAGCGGGTGTGCCAGGCGTCCCAGTCGCTCTTCACCTTGCGCCAGGTCCGGCTCACCGTGTCCTTGCCGACCGTCCCGCCGAACAAGGCCGCGAGCGCGCGACGCACCCGCCGCGTGTTGGTGCCAGCGAGATACGTGCTCGCGATCAGCGCGTCGGCGGCCAGTGTGCGCCGCTGATAGGCCCGCAGCGTCTGGCTCTTCCATTCGGTCGTCTTGCCATCGGCAGTGGTCAGACGGGCGCGCGGCACCGCGATCTCGATCGGTCCGAACGTGCCGGTCAGCGATCGCGTCCGGCTGCCGTGGCGGTGGCCCGCAACGCTCGCTCTTCCTTCGTTGCCGGACATCGGGATGCGCCCGTAACGTGGCCGCGAAAGTGCCGCCTCGAGCTCGCCGCGGAGCAGTTCTTCGATGAACTCACGCGATCGAGCCCGCACTTCGGCCTCAAGCGGATCAAACCAATTGTCGAAAAGATCGCCGGCCATATCGGCCGCAGGCTGCAAAGAATCAGGCTTCGTGGTAGTGCTCGTCATGGCGTGGTCTCCAGTCCGACGCTTCAACGCCGGATGATTCGAGGTTGATCACCCCGGAGACTACGCCACACTCAATTCCTACCAACCCCGCGACGGCACCAATTATAACCAGGGGCAACCTCAGTTGGTGGCCTCTTTCTGTGATTTTCTCGAAGAGACAGCTCCATTTGCGGCGGACCTTAAAATGACCGACCGCGTTGAGGCCTTTGAGACCGGGGCGGCCACGAACGCGAAGCTTTGGCTATGAGCGGTGTTCCTCTTCACATTCAAAGAAGGTTTGAGCGGCGATGGGCTGCGCGGTTCGGGCCACTGAAACGCACAACGCCACCAAGCGGAGTATCTTCGCTTGGTGGCGTTACGTATTTCAAGCTGCCCTCAAATCCTCAGCAGCGTTTTGTCGGCGCAGATCGTGCCAAGGTTCAAGAGAGAATCATCGGGATTGTTGGAACCATTCGTGACTTAGCAATTTGACCTTATACACCCGTGTGCAAGAACCTCAGCTGGCAGACCACCCCAGTCGCCCCTCCCCAGTCGGGAGTTCCGACACAGGCGGCCTCAGTGCCGTCCGCGCTGGGGCTGTTTCAGTTTGAATGTGGCGGGGATGATGTCCAATGATCGGTACCCATCGAACTTGTAAGTGCGGCGCGGTTTATGACCGGCAGCGAACACATTGCAGAGGCACGCGAGATCAGCAGCTTTGAATGCGCCGTGTGGGGTGAAAATATCGAGAATTGGAACTCCGCTTGGGTTCCTCGATATCGATTCATCGCCTGTCCGGCTAGGGATGCCGAATGACTGCCCCCCCCCCCCGCCGCCGATCCGGCGGGGTCTCAGGCGGCGGCGAAAGGCCCATCACACGTCGGCGGTCTCATACCGAGCTGCAGGGTGGGGCACCTGAGGCTTTTCCTCGATTGGGCTTGCAGGCAATTGTAGTACCGTAGCCCTTTGCCCGACAGTGAGGTGCGTGACTAGAACGATTGCACCGTTTGAGAATTCCAGCGCGTCATGATGTCGGTATGGCTTGTCGAGGGCTATTTGGCGAAACCGCGCCAATCGATCGCCGACGCTCTTGCGAAACATCATGCCGCCAGTTTCAACCTCATTCTCGAATGCGATCTCGGTCCCGGGACGAAGGCAGACCGCGACTTTCGGATCGTCCGGGCTCGCAAAGCCGCCAGTCCCTGTAGAAAAATTGGTCGAGACCAAGGTTTCCGCGACCTCAGCGGGACGGGTCTCGACCGCATGTAAGCTGTAATCGCACATGGATGCGCCTCCTATAGACCGTCACCCCAACTCACGAACCTTCGCAAACCGATTTGGTTGCGATACCGCCGGAAAAAATCCCGGGGCGCCGCTCGCGCACCTCTCCTCGTCCGGATGTCCCCAAAAATCTTTCAAAACCTGCGGCGTTTCGCGTTGGATTTAAGACGCGGTGTCCGAAGGCGATGGCGGACAAATCGAATCCCCCTCGCCCTCGCCTCGCGGCACCGGATCGGCGGCGAATTCCTTGTTGCTCGCCTTTTAGTCGCAGCGACGCTCCCTACGCGTGATCCTGCGGCCGTCGTCCCGTTCAACCGTCGTTGTCTCGATGTGGCAGCGCTGTTGTGGGCCGACGGTGACACCACCTGGGCCGACGCCAACTGTGGTGTCGGAGTCGTACCCCGGCGACGGTCCCTATTGTAGCGGTCGTCGCGATTGTAGCGGTCGTCGCGGTCCCGCCCGACCTGAACATCGACGCCTTGGGCCATCTTGAGGCCTTGGGCCTTGGCCGGAGTGGCGAGCGGGGCAGTTGTCAGCACAACTGCCGCTGCCGCCACGGCAAGAGTGATCTTCATCATGTGAGAGTCCTCCTTGCGCTTGATTTGGAGGTGTAACGGGCACGAACGCTGAGGTTCCACTGCGGCAATCGAGGCTTGTCGGGAGTAGCGCGGCGTAAGCGGAGCGCGGCCTCCCCTGATCAACCGTGCAAGATCGGCCGGCGTGAACCGGCGCCGTCACCTCTCCTCGTCCGGATGCACCCTAATGGCGCGGATGGGGCATGGTCTGCCCCAACGCCAATGCCTCCTGAGACCAGCAGCCGACAAAACTCTAGGCTAATTGCGCCCTGGCGGGTGGAACGAATCTTCTCAGGCTAGTTTGAGTCGATAACTCAGGGACCGCGTTCCGTGAAGCTGCCCGGCACAGCCCCGTGTCATCCAGCCGGGAAATGCTTTCGGGCAAGGAAAGATGTTGCGATGACCGGCAAATACGCTCCGCCGGCAGTTACGATCCGGAGTTATCCGGATTCTCCGATCCGCGACGTCGTGGTTGTCGTTCGGGACCAGGAAATGATTCCCCGCTGCCGTGACTATCGCCAGGCGATGCAATGGGCGCGCCTGGAACGTAAGACATACAAAATTTTCGAACCTGATACGGGCTTTCCGGCCAATGAAGAAGCCGGCGACCTGCCACTTTTTTGCGTTCCGATAGAAGTTGACCACCTTCCCGCCCGGGATGAATGCCCGGATTTTATCAGTTCGTAAGCGTCTGACCCTTCTGGAGCAGAGACAATGACAGTTTGGGTCTACGTCGCGGCCGTGGTCTTGCATCGTCTCGGCACAAACACCAACTGAATAAGTTATAGAAGGCATAATCGCTCCGGAGTGAGAGCGTGGCCAGCCGAAGAGTAAACCAAGATCTCCCCGTGATCGCGCGCTTTGAGGTGCGCCATCGCAATTACCTTGCGCCAGACGGCTCGATAATCCGGCCGCTCCCCGCCTTCGCCTCCGATGCCAAGCTGCTCATCGCGCTCTACCGGGCCATGGTGCTGCTGCGCGTCTTTGACAGGAAGGCTGTTGCATTGCAGCGTACCGGCCGGCTTGGGACTTATGCCGTTTCGCTCGGCCAGGAGGCGGTATCGGTTGGGACAGCCGGTGCGATGCGGGAAGAAGACGTGCTGTTGCCCTCCTATCGCGACAATGGCGCGCTGCTTTGGCGCGGCGTCAAGCTTGAAGAGATCCTTCTGTTTTGGGGCGGGGACGAACGGGGCAATTGTTTCTCCGGACCGCTCCACGATTTTCCATTCTGCGTTCCTGTGGGATCTCAGGCGCCTCATGCCGCCGGCGTCGCCTATGCCTTCAGGCTGCGCAAGGAGCCGCGTGTCGCCGTGTGCCTGTTCGGCGATGGCGCCACCTCGAAAGGCGACGTCTACGAAGCGATGAATTTTGCCGGCGTGCATAAATTGCCCGTCGTATTCGTCGCCACCAACAATCAATGGGCCATATCGGTCCCGTTGCGACTGCAGACCGGTTCCGAAACGCTGGCGCAGAAAGCTATCGCCGCTGGATTCACCGGCGAGCAGGTCGATGGCAACGACGTGGTGGCGATGCGCGCCGCTGCCGAAGAGGCCATTGCCGCAGCCCGTGACGGCAAAGGCCCCCATTTCATCGAGGCGGTCACTTACCGGCTCGGAGACCATACAACCTCCGATGACGCTTCACGCTATCGCTCGGTTGACGAAGTCCAGGCTCACTGGAAGGAAGAGCCGATTGCCCGCTTGAGGGCTTATCTTGTTGGGCAAAAAATGTGGGGCAAAGCAGACGAAGAGCGGCTCGCCACCGAGTGCCATGACCGTGTCGAGGCGGCGGTCGAGCGCTATCTAGCAACGGCGCCGCGCCGGCCGGAAACCATGTTCGACCACCTCTATGCCGATCTGCCCGAGGTCTGTGCCGCACAGCGCCGTGAACTCGCGGGAGAGCACGATGCCTGAGGTAACGCTGGTGGAAGCCGTCAATCTGGCGCTCGGACGCGCGATGGAGGACGATCCCGATGTGGTCGTGCTTGGCGAAGACGTTGGCGTCAACGGAGGCGTCTTCCGCGCGACCGCGGGCCTGCAGAAGCGCTTTGGAGCGGAGCGCGTCCTCGATACGCCGCTTGCTGAACTCCTGATCAGCGGGCTCTGCGTGGGCATGGCGGCGCAGGGGCTTAAGCCCGTCGGCGAAATCCAGTTTATGGGGTTTATTTATCCCTGCCTGGATCAACTGGTGAACCACGCGTCCCGACTGCGTAATCGCACCCAAGGACGGCTCACCTGTCCGATGGTTCTACGCACGCCGCACGGGGCCGGAATTCGCGCGCCCGAGCATCATTCCGAAAGCACCGAGGCGATGCTCGCCCATATTCCCGGCTTGCGCGTCGTCATCCCCTCTTCGCCGGAACGCGCCTATGGACTTCTGCTCGCCGCGATCCGCGACCCCGATCCGGTGGTGTTTCTGGAGCCAACGCGCTTATACCGCGCGGCAAAAGGCGAGGTGCAGGACGATGGCGAAACCTTGCCGCTGGATCGTGCCTTTGTCCTGCGGGAAGGTCGCGACATCACGCTGATCGGTTGGGGCGCGGCGTTGAAAGAGACCATGGCCGCGGCCGAAGCGCTCTCTGCCGAAGGCATCGCTGCCGAGGTCATCGATCTTGCCACACTCAAGCCTTATGATGAAAGAACGGTGCTCGGTTCGATCGCAAAGACCGGACGTTGCGTCATCGTGCACGAGGCGGCACACACCGGCGGATTCGGGGCCGAGATTGCAGCCTTTATCGCCGAACGTGGCCTGTCCTCGCTGCTCGCGCCTGTAACCCGCGTCACCGGCTATGACACCGTCATCCCGATGGCACGCCTCGAGCAATACTATATGCCTTCGCTCGAACGCATCGTCGCCGGGGCACGCAAGGTGTGCCAGTTCAGCTAAATCTCAACGGACTTTGTCCTATGCGCCAGTTCATGCTGCCGGATCTGGGAGAAGGTCTTGAAGAGGCGGAGATCGTCACCTGGTATGTCAACGAAGGCGATCACGTCGTCACCGATCAGCCGCTGGTTTCCGTCGAGACCGACAAGGCGGTCGTTGAAATACCGTCGCCATCGAGCGGACGCATCGCCCGCGTGTTTGGCGCCAAGGGAGACATCGTGAAGGTCGGCATGCCGCTCGTCGAATTTGCCGAAGACGCCGAACAGGACACTGGCACAATTGTCGGCGAACTCGGCAGCGGCCAACATCCACCCGCGGCAGGAATCTCCTCCGAGCGGCCGATCGGGCAGCAGTCTCAGGTGTTTCCAGCCGTGCGCGCGCTCGCGCGCAATCTCGATGTTGATCTTGAGAGCGTCGAGGCTACGGGACCCGGCGGCACCATCACACGGACCGATGTTGAACGGGCTGCGAAGAGTATGTCCCAAGCCGGCCGCGCCGAGCCCTTGCGAGGCATGCGGCGCGCGATGGCCCAACGCATGACAGCAGCCCATGCGCAAATCGTCCCCGCCACCGTAACCGACGAAGCCGACATCGACGATTGGCCGACGGGCGAGGACGTGACGATCCGCCTGGTGCGGGCCATCGCTGCCGCCTGCAAGGCAGAACCGGTTCTCAATGCCTGGTATAATTCCGGCACGGGGGAACGACGCCTCATCGCGCGCGTCGATCTCGGCATCGCCGTCGATACTGAGGGCGGCCTCATCGTTCCTGTGTTGCGCAATGTCGCAGAGCGCAACGTGTCGGACTTGCGGGCCGGTCTCGACCGCCTGCGGGCTGACTCAATCGCGCGCTCGATACCCCCTGATGAGCTGCGCGGCGCGACCATTACACTGTCGAATTTCGGAATGATCGGAGGCAGGTTTGCCAATCTGGTCATCGTGCCACCGCAGGTGGCAATCGTAGGAGCTGGGCGGATTTCCCAGCAAGCAGTCGCGCATCGCGGCCAGCCTGCGGTGAGGCGTGTGCTACCGTTGTCGCTCACCTTCGACCATCGCATCGTGACCGGCGGCGAAGCCGCTCGCTTCCTGGTCGCACTCAAGTCCGAGCTTGAGCTGATGTCGTGAACCACCTGTTTGCGCGTGCTCCCAAAAAGAGGCTTTCAGCCCAGCCATTGCATTGCACAACGGCCTACAGGAATCCCTGATCCCTATCCCTGGGCATTGAGGTTCGGGCAGCGGAACCCATATTTTCGGCATGGGAGTCCTTGCCGTGCGTACTGTAAAGGCGGCCCTCGTTGCGGCGATAGCGATCGTCGCTCTGGTTATCTCTCTCCTTCCCGGTTTAGCGGAGGGCAGTCTTGCACTGACTATTTCGATCGACGGAGCGATCGGACCAGCGACGGCCAGTTACGTGAAGGACGCCTTGGCCAAGGCAGGCGAACGACGCGCCGAGATTGTCATTCTGCGCATGAACACACCGGGCGGTCTCAACACCAGTATGCGCGAGATCGTCACGGATGTACTCGCCTCCCCCGTTCCCATCATCGGCTACGTCGCTCCCTCCGGAGCGCACGCGGCGAGCGCCGGTACCTATATTCTTTACGCGACCCATATCGCGGTCATGGCGCCGGGTACCAATATCGGTGCAGCGACCCCGGTCCAGATTGGCGGTCCGATACCAGGTCTGCCGAGTGGCGCCCCGGACAAGGAGGGCAAAGAGAAGAAGGATAACGACCGCCAGCCCGAGCCGAAGGACGCCATGACCGCGAAGGCGACGAATGATGCCGTCGCCTTCATCCGTAGCCTCGCCGAACTGCGTGGCCGCAATGCCGACTGGGCCGAGAAGGCGGTCCGTGAGGCTGCTACCCTCTCTGCCAACGGCGCGTTGCAGGCAAATGTCATCGACTTCATCGCACGCGATCCTGCCGAACTGCTCAGGCTGGTCGACGGTCGCGTAGTCGAGGTTGCAGGTGGCAAGACGCAGCGCCTGGTGACAAAGGGCTCCGTCATCGAAGCCATCGATCCCGGATCGATCTCCCGATTCCTGGCGGTCATAACCGATCCCAACGTCGCGTTTATTCTCCTGATGGTTGGCATCTACGGGCTGATCTTTGAATTCATGTCCCCCGGCACGGTCGCCCCAGGTGTCGTCGGCACGATCTGCCTGCTGCTGGGCCTCTACGCCCTCAATATGCTGCCGATCAGCTATACCGGCCTCGCCTTGATGCTGGTCGGGATCGCGCTTCTCGCCATCGAGGCCTTCAACCCGACCGTCGTGATGGGCCTCGGAGGGGTCATCGCCTTTGTGCTGGGAGCGGTCATGCTCTTCAAGGTCGAAGCGCCCGGCTACCGACTGTCGTGGTCGGTGATCGCCATCGTAACGGCGACGTTCATCGGCTTTATTCTCGTCGTGCTCGGCGCGCTTCGACGCGCTCGCAGCGGTCCAGTACGAGTCGGCGCGCAAGCCATGCGAGGCCTGTCTGCCGAGATCCTCGATTGGTCCGAGAATGAAGGTCACGTCTTTGCGCACGGCGAGCGCTGGCAAGCGCGCAGCACCGAAACCTTCAAGCCGGGCGAGGTCGTTGAAGTCGCCAACATCGTCGATCTGACGCTGATGGTGCGGCGCGCGCCCGCCCCGACCGGCAAGGGAGGTACATCATGATGCTCGATTATCTGACCTATCCAGCGATTGCGCTGCTCATCATCATATTTCTATCCCAGGCCATTCGCATCCTGCGGGAGTACGAGCGCGGCGTCGTCTTCACGCTCGGCCGATTCACTGGAGTAAAGGGACCGGGCCTCATCATCCTCATTCCAGTCGTGCAGCAAATCGCGAAGGTCGATCTCAGGGTGATGGTACAGGTCGTGCCGCCCCAGGACGTGATTTCGCGCGACAACGTCTCGGTCAAGGTCAATGCCGTTCTCTACTTTCGCATCGTCGATCCCGAGCGCGCCATCATCAAGGTTGGCGATTACATGGCCGCAACCAGCCAGCTCGCACAAACCACGCTGCGCTCGGTGCTCGGCAAGCATGAACTCGACGAGATGCTTGCGGAACGAGACAGGTTAAGCGCCGACATCCAGGAGATCCTCGACAAGCAGACCGACATCTGGGGCATCAAGGTCACCGCAATCGAGATCAAGGATATCGACCTCAACGAAACCATGGTGCGTGCGATCGCCAAGCAGGCCGAGGCGGAACGGCTGCGACGCGCCAAAGTGATCAACGCGATGGGCGAGCAGCAGGCCGCCGAAAAGCTCGTCGAGGCCGGCCGGATCCTCGCCCAGGAGCCGCAGGCGATGCATCTGCGCTATTTCGCAGCTCTGCATGACATCGCGGGCGAACGGTCCTCGACCGTGGTCTTTCCGCTGCCAACGAATCTGCTCGACCACCTCGGCCTGCGGAGCAAGTCAACGTGACTTTGGTCATTTGAAGAGCTCGCGCTGGTCGTATCGGAAGCGATCGCCATCAACGGCTTTGCCGCCCGCCGCACTACGACGACATGTGCCACTCGCGTGAACTGCAAATGGGATCAAGGCGAACGCCGCCCATCGCAACCCAATCAACCAGCCCCGGAAAAGCGGCCAAATCGAAAAAACTGACTTTTTCGACAGCATCCGCCATAAGCGGACATCATGTAGCACGAGAACCCGCCATCCGACGGGTGTTACCCGATGAGCCCTAATCATCCGTTGTGTGTACCGAAAACCCAATCCGAGTGTGATGCCGCGTTGGAATCGCATAAGCTGGCGGAACGATCGGGCTGCTCTGTTTCGTTCTGGCCGTCCTGGCCTCGCCATTCAAGTCGAAGTTGCGGCTTGAAGCTGAGAACGCGGTGCTTCGACATCAGTTGATTGTCTTGAAGCGTGGGCTGCAGGGTCGCGTCCGGCTCACCAACCATGATCGCTGGTTCTTTATCCAGCTGTATTGCTGGTTTCCATCGATCCTGCAGGTCCTGGCGATCATCCGGCCCGAGACGCTCGTGCGTTGGCACAGGGCCGGCTTTCGCTGCTACTGGCGTTGGAAGTCGCGCCCACAGGGAGGGCGACCGCAGATCGACACGGAGCTGTCGCGGATTAATCCGGCGGATGAGAGTCGAAAATCCGCTTTGGGGCGCGCCACGCATTCACGGCGAGCTGCTCAAGCTCGGATTTGAGGTCGCGCAGTCGAGCGTCGCCAAGTACATGGTCAAGCGACGCGGGCCGCCCAGCAAGGGCTGGCGAACCTTCTTGCGTAACCACGCGCCGGACATTGCCGCCATGGACTTGTTCGCCGTTCCAACTATCGGTTTCGACCTGCTCTATGCCTTCGTCATCGTCCGGCTAGACCGTAGAGACCTCGTCTGGATCAACGTCACAGCAAATCCCACGGCCGAATGAGGCGCGGGGACCGTAGGAGAAGCCGCACGCTGGGGTGGATCGATTGCGGCGATAGGGATGGCGGCGAACCCGTCCGGAGCCCATCAGGCTGGTCGAGTTTTCGCTGGCCGGACAGATGAAATGTGTGTCAGCGTGCGAGACCGGCGCACGCTGACACCTGTGACACGGTTATTCAAATCCGATAAAATCAGCCCGCGCTTATTTGTGTCACCTGAGGTTCTGGGTGGCTTTCCCATTTGTATTCGAAGTGCGCGCCTGTTCGTACATTATTGACAAGAGCGGGGCGGAAGCAAACGATACACTCGCCACCCGGATTGCGGACGCTGCGGTACCACAGGCCGTTCGATCCTCTCTCCAAAAGCGTGGCACCGAGCTGTTGGCCTGCGACGTAGCTATTCGGATCGTAACACGCATCGAACTCTGGGCTCGCTCGCACGTCATGAAATTCGGTTTCGAAATCCGCCAGGTACTGACGCATCTGAACCGTCGTTTCGAGGATGCCGCTTTCGGCGATCTCTTTGGTCCTGTGAAAAACTGTCTCCTTAATCGCAGTCTCAATTGACAGCGCCGCATACCAGGCGCCGCGGTCACTGCTCGTAAAGCGGCCACCCGTCTCGTGCGGGTGACAGTACGCTGCCATAATCGCGGTCGCATTGGCGCGTCCCAATACCCATTCCGGAGCCGGAAGAATGCTGAGCACACCAAGCTCGGCCGATATTCGATCGTTGGTCCAGCCTTCAAGCTCTGCGACCGCTTCAAAATCTTGGGGCGACGTGATGAGGTCGAGGATCCCGGTCGGCGGATAGCGGCTTGGGATCAGGCGATGCGTATGCTTCAGGCTCGCCGCACTAATCGGCGGGCTCAATTCCAGCCACCTCGCCGGGCATCAAGCAGCCGCCGGACCCGATACAGCCCATCCATCCCGCCATCCGCCGTCATCCATTCGATCGGCGGGCGCCCACCAAATAGCGGATTGGAGTTCGGCAGCCTGATCCAGCGGTCCGCGAAGTCGGGGTAGAGAATATGAAGCGCCTTGAAGATGCCGATCAGGAGCGAGATACGGGTGAGGGCATCGTAGGACAGCGTACCGACGTTACCGTTGCGATAGTTGTGATAGGTCGATTCGCTCGGCCACCCCAACAGCGCGCGACGCTCGCCGACGGAGAGCTTCCAACGGTCGGCAAGATTGAAGAAGGTGCGCATCGCAGGCCCGGACATCTTCTTGCGGACGTCGGGGTCTGATCGACGGTCCAAAGCGACCGGCTCGGCGATGGTTGGGACCTTTTCGGGGATTACCATGCTAAACTCCAAATATGGAGTATATACTCCAGATCTGGAGATAGCTCAAGCGCAGCGCCATGGATCCCATTGATTTAACAAGGAATTTAGGCTTATGGTCCTACACTATGATTAATTACCCAAACATTCGACCCGTGCGAGCATAGCATTGCCGTCCCCTCTCGCGCCAAAATTCGCCCGAGCACGCGAATGACGACTATCGACCAAGACCTCGCGGCCATGGCCCAAACGCTCGAAGAGTCAGGAGAATATCGCGTTCTACGACGATTAGCCTTTCGGCAGCGGTTTTCGACACCGACGGGGCTCACCAAAGTCGGAATTTTACTCGACGTCGAGACCACCGGCCTGGATACCGCCTCTGACGAGGTAGTCGAGCTCGGTATGGTCAAGTTCTCCTATCATCCAGACGGCACGGTCGCAGCCGTCCTTGATAGGTTTAGCTCTCTCAACGAGCCTATCAAAACGATTCCCGAAGAAGCCATCAAGCTGCACGGCATCACCAACGAAATGGCCGCCGGCCACAAAATCGATGGCGATTCCGTCACCGCTTTTGCTTCCGACGCCGCGATCATTATCGCCCACAACGCGGCCTTTGACCGCAAATTTGCCGAAAGATATTGGCCGATTTTTGCGACCAAGCCTTGGGCCTGCTCGGTGAGCCAAATTGAATGGCGCGCCCACGGATTTGAAGGATCAAGGCTGGGCTATTTACTCAACGGCATCGGGTTGTTTCACAGGTCACACCGGGCCGTCGACGACTGCCATGCGCTGTTGGAAATTCTGGCGCACACCATCTCAGGGGTCGATCGAACCGCGTTGTCGTTGCTGCTTGAGAACGCCCGCCGAAAAACCATTCGGATCTGGGCGGAACAAGCCCCGTTCGATCTCAAAGACGAACTCAAAAAGCGCGGCGACCGCTGGAGCCCTGGCGATGAGGGTCGTCCGAAGGCTTGGTATATCGACGTCGATGAAGCCGACCGAGACGACGAGATCGCCTATTTGAGGCAATCGATTTATCTTCGGGACGTTGAGTTGTTCGCGCAGACGCTGTCGGCGCTTGATCGATTTTCGGTGCGAATTTAGTGGGTTTCACCTGCTCTCGGTTTTACCTGCGCTTAGAGATCGATCTGAAATCATAAACCATCAGCGCCGGTCAGCTTTGATTTACCAGTCCCCTTAAGCTTTCACGGCCGAGCCCGTGACATGGTGCCTGCCAGATCGAGGACAAACCTCGACAGGGAAAGCGTCAGGGTCAGGCTGCAAAAGTGGCCTGACCCGCCATCTCCGGGGAACGCAATGCGTGCGAAGACAACGCCACAAAAGGCGAAACGCAGGATATCAAATGCGAGCCCGATGCCAGCCTATGCAGCATCGATAGTGTCGGTGGCTAAGCAAAACCTGATCAATATGATCGCAGTTACTGCCGTCTCGGGCGCGGTGCTGCTCGCCCTTCTGGCCGCCAGGCATTTTTAGGCCGGGCGTGTTGCAACCAAGTTGAGATGTCCCTTGTTCTGCAAAGTTAAGATGTCACTCGGCAGCTTCTGACGTAGCCGGGGCCGTCGCTGCGTAGACGCCGGTATCGCAGCTGCGGCGGCCCCGGCGGACGGGGCGTCTGGCTGGTTTTTTTCGCTGAACGAGACGATCAACGCGGTCCTTCATCAGGCCGGCTTTCTGATTTGACCGCCTGGGACCGGCTAAGTTGTCACGATAATGGGGGTGCTCGTCCTGCTGCTGCTTGATCCAGGCCAGCACTTCGCCGAGACGCTTGTTCTCGACGATGGCCGCGTGACTGACGCGCTGCAAATGGTCGAAGACGGAGTAGGACAAGGGCAGTCCCCTCCAGCCGATCTCCAGCCGGCCATCGGGAAAGTCATAGCTGTCGACTACCTTGCCGGCCAGTGTCGCCCATCCTATTGCAGCATGAAGCTGTCATTGAGAAAAATCGTGTTCAATTTCCTCGTCGGCATGGCCGAGCGGCGAGCGACCTAGCCCATTTACTGCTGGCAACTGAGCGCACCTGGCAGAGGGCAAGATCCCGGCCCCCCGAGCAAGCAACGGCATTCCTTCTTATTGACACGAAAAGCCTCGCAACAGAACAGGATGTCATGAGTGCGGACGACGAACGTCGATGCCCCAAACCTGTCAGGTGTCCAAACTCGTGAGCCCATAGGAGATGGTCAGGGTACTTTGAGAGCGTGTCGCGATGTTCGCTGGGGTGAACAACAATTATCGAACGAAAATCAATTGGAAATGAACATCCGTCAGAAACCTAGCCGAACGCAAGAATGCCTGGCTGGCGACGCAGTGGTGATCGCACCCGTCTCCCTGGAAATTCCCTGCTAACAGAGAATTTTACAGGGAATTTCGAGATTTCAGCCACCCATAGGCAACTATCGTAGTACGAAACCGCTGTGCTGCAGTCACTTCTGGAACAATTCCCTAAAACGATGGATCGCCCTTGTCGCAATGCTGCTTTAATGGCTTCCCCGGCTTTTGCGGCGGAGATCACTGGCATCCCTCGCATTGTTGACGGCGATACCGTTGAGATCGGTCATGTGAAGATTCGCCTGTCCGGAATAGATGCGCCGGAGACCGATCAGATTTGCCTCGACGCGAAAGGAGAAAAATAGGCCTGCGGCATCGCGGCCCGCGACGAATTAATCATGCATTCCAACGGGCAGGCTTGGGAATGCACAACGACCGGCACCGACCAATACGGTAGATCGCTCGCCAGTTGCTTCATCGAGGGCGAGGACGTGAGCAAGTGGATGGTGCGATCAGGTTGGGCATTGTCGTTCGTCCGGTATTCCCACGCTTACGATACCGACGAGATCGCGGCGAGATGGAACCGTGCGGGCCTGTGGTCCGGATCGTTCATCGCGCTGGGGGATTGGCGGCACCGGAATAAAACGACCATCATACTCGGCGCTGCGTCGGTACCGGTGAACGCTCAGACTATTCTTCTCGGTGCGGTTTCGGCGTCCGACGCGCCGTCACCCGAATGCGTGATCAAAGGCAACGTCAACCGCAAGGGCGAGCGCATCTATCACGTGCCGGGTCAACTGAACTATGCACAGATCAACATGGCAAAGGGTCTTGGCGAGCGGTGGTTCTGCACTGAGGTCGAGGCCGAGGCCGCAGGATGGCGCAAGGCCACTCGCTGACAGACTGAATCATCTCAGAGGGGCCATGAGTCTTCGCCGCTCGTTTGCTTTCTGCCACCCAAAGGCGATGCCGGTGATCCTGACCAGGGATGAAGAACGCGACGTTTGCGCGCGTCGATCGCGTCGCGCAAGCCCTGCATGAAGGCGGCGTAGCCGAGCAAAAGGCAGCCGCTGGCCGGCGGCTCCTTCGCCTTGATGGCCCCCATCACAAAGCCGGAGGCGCCGATGCCCTGAAAATACAGGTCGCGGCCGAAATCGTAACTGCCGGGCCGTAAGGGTGCGAGCGGCGGCTGCAGCCGCAAGTATCTTAGTTAAGACATTGATGTATTTATTATATTTACAATAGTTCCGATGTATCCACAAACCAACCCACAAACAGAGGACGCAAGAAACCGATTCCGAAAGCTTTAATAAATTCGGACCAGCCTCCCTGAGCGACAGGAGGTGTACCATGCGTGATCATGACTTCGTGTCCGACGGTTTCCTCGCGCTAATCGTGGCCGCCCTTGTGCTGTTGTGCTCAAGCTGGCTCGTTCTCGCATTTAGCTAGCCTAGCCCGGCGTCCTCACCTCTCCTCGTCCGGATGCACCTAGCGTTCAGTCCGCATGTAGGGACTTCGCTCCGAGACGAGCTTTAGGTCAGGGTCGGCCTTCATCTCTTGGACGGAATGCATGCGGGGCATGCTTTCCGGGTTGCCCCAGAACGTCCAGGCGACAACGCCGACGACGAGCATTCCACCACTTATAACCAAAAGGTCACGCTTCATCGCGCCCTCCCAATTGGTTTTCCAGATGCACGAATGAGGCCAACTACTCATGGTAGAAGTAAGGCTCTGCCAAGTTAGCAAGTCGTCTGGCGTCAAAGGAAACGGCCCCAGCGCTGGGGGTGAGCTGAGGCCGTCTTGGAATTGTGCCGTGGGGCGATAACGGCACGATTGTGATATGGGTTCGCGAATCCGCTGCTGCCATTAAAATCCGCGTGAGACTGGCCTGTTTTGAAACGGCGAGTCCGCAAAAGAAACGGCCCCAGCATGGGGGCAACGCTGGGTTCGGCGTCGCCCCCTTTGGATTGGTCAAGCTGGCCGAACGTCTCTTCCCCGTGGTTGGAACTTATCGAGGGGCGGGAAGTCGAGTCGTGGCTTTCGGCCGGAATGCCCCCCATAGCCTCGGCCGGAAGAAAACCTGTCCAGCAGGTTGGCGGCCCCAGGGCGCGGGGACCGTAATCCACCTGTCACAAATCGTTGCTAGCCCCGCACTGTTATGGCGGCCGGAAACCCGTCGTAACGAACTACCCGCCCGGCAGCAGTTCTGCGGGCGGGAATTTTTTATGCCCCTTGCTTCAGGGCGAGACGACCCTGTGCACAGCGGGGGTAAAAGTGAATCGGTCCCCCCATTGGGCACCCGGAACCGTGGCATCGTGAGGGCTTCCCGATTCGGAGGCGGACCGTCTCATGCAGCACATCTGGCACATCAAGGTCCGCAAAGTCGGCCAGGCTGACTGCGAGATCGCAGATATCAGGCTGGATCAACGTCGCGCGCCGGTGCAAGGCGAAGCGATCGCCGCAGTCGTGAACCGCGAAAAGGTCCACGTAAAAATTGTCTCGTTCAACACGTCTCAACCCGGGTCGACGGCGACCCACACCATTCTTGCGGACGAGTTGGATGACGGCAACCCGCCCGGTCACCGCGAAGCTACGGAAAAGGATTTTGAGTAGTGACGAGCCGGCGCCCAATTTTGCTGGCCATAAACGATCGCCTGCGCGTTTGGTGGGATGGAGCATACATTCCGCCTGACAACCGCGGAAACAGCGGCCTCGTGATTCTCCAAGGCCATTATGAGCAGCATTGGACCTCGCGCGCGTCGCACGTCGCCTTGGGGTATTTCAAACGCATCATCAGTGGATCATCGGCGTGGCCCCCTATAGGGGCCGTAACCACGTAACCAACCGCGGGGTCACATGATGCTGCGCTTGTTCGCATTCCTGGCGTTTTTTATTTCTGCACACACTGCCGGCGCGCAAGATCAGCGGCCAGCACAAGATCCACAGCCACCTTTTGTCGGCGGAGCCGCAATACCGCCGACAGACCTACCGTCCGGGATTGGCAACTACTGCATCTATGAGAGCCTCATCTACTCCATTGGCTCGCCTATCTGCATTGGCAAAACAAGTTACGTGTGCGCTCCGACAACAAACGGTACAGGCTTCAATCAGCGGGGATATTGGACGCCTAGACCAGCTGAACCCAACCTTCTCGTTGCGCCCTCCTGCCAATAGTTCGCCTCTCATGAATGTTGCACCGTCCAGTTGTCGCCGTATTGGCGGACGAGGCCCTTCGAGAGCAACGCAAAAGCAGCCGCGCGCCAGCTCATTGAAATCGCCAGTTCGATCGAGCCGATCTAGGACGGGTCAGTACCAGAACTTTGACCGCCCATCTGTTGCCTTTTTTTGGGTACTTAAGAGGAGGAACATGACGGTCTTAGCATTCTCCCCGTAACCTAGCGGCCACCGCAGGAGGCGGCTGTAATGACGGATCGATCCCACGAGATCCCGCAGGACGACCTCCGTAGCCTTGTCCGCATGGTCTCAGCTTGCACATTAGGCCTCTGGGCATTTGCAGCAGGTTTGCTGATCGGCGTCTTTCTGTTTTCGTGATCGAAGGCGCCCTGCCCCGGTGCTGCCGCACCGCGAACGGCCTCGCCGCTTCAGCCCCAGCGGCTTGGATATCGAGTGGCGCCTGAACGCGCGCTGGATTGAATGCCCCTGCGTCACGCGGCAGTAGAGACTTTCAAATCTATTGTGGCTGCCAGTGTGAGTTTGATCGGGTCGCGTTCACCAGAAGCTACACAAGCTAGGAGGCTTTTTGCAATCTCCGTTCGATTGTAAGGTGTCCGCATAGCCACCGGCAGCGACTCAAGCACTTGATCCAAGATGTGCCCCAAAAGCGAGAGTTCTTCCGGATAGTAGACGATGCTTTGCTCCCGCAACATTGACGCCGCTCCCCTGCTAGCGATTCTCGTCGCGCTTGAAAAACTGTCGAACCGTTTTGTTTTTGTGACGGCAGAAAAATGTCCGCCGGCCGTCGCCTATCGGTCGATTTGACGGCTATAGCCAAGGAGGAGCAACGGAGCCTCACTCAACTGGACGGGGCGAAGAGACGGCCCGGCGCGCGGTGAGTGGTGAACGACACGCGTCGGGCCTGACCATCCCCTTGGCCCGCTAGGCATGGCCAAGATCGAACGTAGATGCGATTCGTGGCGGAAAACCGCCTGTGCAGCGGAATACGCAGGCGGTTCATTTAACGCTCAGGTGCCGGCGAGCCGCGTCCCGCAATTGGCGAGAATGAAGTTTTGAGCCAGCGCTTGGGTGACTACGAGGATTGCCAAGCCCTCATGGCAGCTTTTGTGCGATAATGCGCACGATCCAACATGATTCTCGGCAACCCACGGAGACCACGATGGGCAACGATGAGAAGCGGTCGGGCGAAGACAGGCGAGCGAAGAAAGAACGACGGTCTGGAACAGACACCCGATCGGCAGAGGAAAAACAATTAACTGGCGAACGTCGATCCGGACTCGATAGGCGATCGGGTCAAGATAGAAGAGATGAAGCGGACTCTCGAAAATGACGATGAGGGCGCTGGTCATCCTTGCCGCGGTCTGCTTCTCGGCGACCGCATTCGCTCAAAGCCCATCGCCCCCCAAAAGCGGCAAGAAGCCGCTGCTCGCTCAGACAAAGCCGAAAGAGCCAATGGGCTGCAAGCTCGTCGGGACGGTTAAAGGGACCAAGCTTTGGGCCGGAGACTGCATGGACGCGGCGGCACTTAGAGACGCCGCGTCCACAGCCGAAACCACCCCGCCCACCGGTCAAAAACAGTAAGCTTGCGCAGCCTTCACGGGCAGCTTTTGCCCGTCCACACTTGCTCGCCACCAAGAGTTGCGGTTGTATAGGTCGTCCTGATCTGGGAGATCAGCAAATGCGTATCCTGATGATCATCGCGCTCAGTGCTACACTGGCTGGTTGCACGGGAGATCGCGTTAGGCAGGCGCAGTCCCCTGGCACGGCACCGTTACTGATCCTTACTACATGAAAGCGCGGCTTGGCTGACAACGGCTGGCAGCGCGAATTTGAGGAATCCAATACTGCTGCCCGACGGGCACGCTGCGGGACGCCGGTGACTACATCGCCAGCTTGCCGAAAAGGGAATCGGCTCTCCCCGAATGGCAAGCCGCAATCGAGACGTTGATGCTGGCGGTCGAGCGCGACGGCCCGGCGATGTTCGCGCGGGTTGGCGTCATGCGGGCATTGAACCGTCACCATGTTCGCGAGTTCAATACTTCACGGAAGGATCCCCACTGGGGACGCCGGAAGCTGAAAAGAGACCAGCAATGACGGTCTGAATTTACGTCGACACTGGCAAGCAGGTGGGCGACCGCAATCATCTCAAGGTCTTTGCGAGCGATGCCGCCGCGGAAACGTGGCTGCAGGAAAACGACCCGGAAGGCGTAGCGTTCGAATATGAGGTTCTGGAATGAATCGTATCGGCCGCCGCACAGTCTTCGCCATGCTACTGATCGCTGCGCTGGCGATAATGTGGAATTTGTTCGGCGGATAAAAACAATCGCTCCCTGCAATCGCCCTCAACGTGCCCGAATCATGGTCGCACTTGCGACGGGTCGGAGGCCGTGCTGCTGCTGACAAATGCCTCTGGCTGCCGCTCCATCGCGATTAGCCCCCAGCCCAGCGGTGGAGCGGTATTCTGTCGCGATCATCTGGGAACGTGCTGGAAAATGAAGCTCCTACTGGGGGCGAGTTCGGACGCCGTGCTAGCCTGCGCGGAGCCGTCGGTGCATGCGGCCATCGCAGCGCCAATACCCGATTAGCTAGGGCTGAAGATTATATAGAGCAGGATCACGGCCACGACGGCTGTCCAGCCGATTGACGTCGCGAGAGTCCGTACTTGCGTCGGCATCGGACGGCCCCTCCCGCAAATAAAACAAAACGAAGAGACCGCTGGCGCTGGACAGCGGCCTCTTGAACCCGGCCTCAAAAATGGCTTCGAGATGAAATCCCTTGCCCCAAGTCCGCCATTATCAAACTCCGCATTCGCCACCCTGTGAAGTCAAAAGGGGCTCGAAGATCAATGGAACAATTGTGACGTTGCGAGAGCGACACACCTAGAGCGTTCGCCGCGCCTTGACCAATCCCTTGTTCGCCGAAGCACAAAAAGCCGGCCCCAGCTGGGGCTGAAGGCTGGGGCCGCGCAAAGATGCCTAATTTGATTTTGGGAAGAGTTTATCCCTGATGTAGCGCGACGTTGGCGTCAGACGAATGCCGCGCGGCCTGCGCCAGATTGCCCTATCGATTTCTTTTTTGTCGCCGATTGTCAGGCGACCGGACGCTTTTGCTGCGACGAAAATCGCGTCGCTCATTTTCCGGCCCGAACGGCGGTTCCTGGCTCTAACATCTTTCCAAAGCCTGAGACGTCCAAGCTTGAGTTTCGGAAGCTCTTCTTTGATCTCCCTGCGCAGGCAATCCTTATCGCTTTCTCGCGCGCGCTTGCGGCCTCCGGGAAACATCCAAAGTCCATCGCGCTTTCGTCTTACGAGCAACACCCGTCCGCGTTTCGCAGCCACCAGTTTCGAAGATTTCGCCATTCCCTATAAACACCATTCAAACCAACTGCCCCCTTTCTAGTCCAAAATCCTGTCGAAAATTATAACCTGCGCGCACATTGCCCACGCTCCCCAGCAAGCGGCCCGACGTGCGGGCGCGAGTTTCGAACGGTTCGCGGTTGATGTTCGCGCGCAATGGTGTGATGCGAGCATTGAACCGCGACCTCAAAACTACTTAGCAGCCACGCATCTCAAACATGGCAACGCCACAAAGTAGCACCAAATCGAGTGGAAACTAAAAACGAGACAAGGCGTCCACGAAGATTGGGGTCCACATGATCTGGCTGCTCGTTTTGGTCTTGATTTGCGCAATCAACGTCGTGGCTGGCCGTGCCCATAGCCGATATCTCGACAGGCTCGAAGCGAGATCGGACTCCATCCAGCTATTTCTGGGCGGTTCCCCTGACTGCGTGGATCAAATCAAGCCTGTTGACCATTTAGCGGCGGAAGGATCGCAACTCCACGAGCCTCGCGCCGGGCGGCGATCGGCTTCATGGCGCTCGCCGACGCAAGGTCATTGCTTAGTTTCAACGCCACCGCGCCGCAAGCGGCCGCCACAGAGCACTTTGGGAAAGCGGCTCGCGTTACTCGATAACGCGACATCGGCAAAATATTGTTCTTGTGTTCTTAGAAGCACAATTGAAGCGATCGTGGGTAAGGATTCTAAGATCGGAGACCTTGCTCACCGGGTTGTGATCCCAACAGTCAATCTAACTAAGGGCTCGCCGCAGGTTTTCAAAACAGACCATCACCCGACCTTTCAGCGAGACTGGAAAGTGCCGATCGTGGACGTTGCACTTGCGACGTCCGCCGCCCCTACATTCTTTCCGCTTCACCGGATTGGTGGAGAGCTTTTCGCTGACGGCGGCCTTTACGCAAACTCACCCGATGATCTCGCTCTCCACGAAGCGGAGCATTTTCTAGACCAAGCCCGCTCAGAAATTTCCATGCTGAGCGTCGGGACGACGACGGCCAAATTTTCGTTTTCCAACTCTGGCGACACCGATCTGGGATGGATGGGATGGATGGACAATCAGCGCCTTCCCCGAGTCATGATCTCATCGCAACAGCTTAACGCTGAATATATGATGCGGCACCGTCTGAAAGACAATTATCTCCGAATAGATCATCAACAGTCGCCTGAGCAAGAACGTTTTCTCGCTCTGGACGTCGCAAGCCCTGGTGCCATTTCAGACATGAAAGCGCTAGCCGAGTCCTCCGTGCGCGATGCTCTCGGCAAGACCAACCTACCCGCCCTGCTTAAGCATGTTGCCGCACCCCCAGCCTTCTACAACAGGAGCGGCACCTAAATGGGAATCGCTGCGAGCTTGTTTTATTCGACGTCGGACACTGAAAACTGTTTGGACTGGCGCGTTCGCCCGTCCGACGAACAGTATGATGCGCAAAAAGAGCGCAGGAACGATCTGGCGGACTATCTCCGCGACGATCTCGCGGAACGGTCTGATTGCTCGATCGCGTCGTGGCTTCAGGGGTCATACAAATTTGGCACACAAGTGAGGCCGGCCGGGCCAGAACAGGAATTCGATATTGACCTCGGCGTGTACTTCAGGTGGTCCGGTGAGCCGGAAGATGGCGACCACGATGCGAGCGATCTCAAAAAGATGGTGCAGGCAAGTTTAAAGGATTATTCCAGCAATGACGACAACGACGCTGCCAGCGTTGGTGAACCGAGGGCGAAATGCAGCAGGGTTCATTTCGGTGATGGATTCCACATCGACGTTCCCGCCTACCATCTCGATGGCACCCGGGATGCCGTGCGCTCGCGACCGCGGAAAACAAATGGGAAGATAGCGACCCTAAGGCGATCTATAATTGGTGGAAGGACACCACGGGTGACGCCGATCGGGCCCGCTGTCGACGCCTGGTCCGTTATTTCAAGATGTGGACAGCGCTTCGTATCGAAGAAGAGGCTAGACCATCGTCAATTCTGCTGACGATCTTGGTGGCCGAAGCGTTTCAACAACTCGACAAAGGCAACCTTACTGGCGACGATGAATTTTTGCGAGAAATTGCCCAAGAGATCGTGAACCGTCTAAACGGCGCTTACCGGGTTCCAAATCCTGCAAACACCGAGGAGAATCTTAACCGGCTTTCCAGAGACAACAGTTCCGCATTCGTAGGCAAGCTGGAAGATTTGCTCGCTATAGCCGATCGTGCATTGGCCGCTCAAACAAAAACAGTGAGCGCGGAGGTATGGTCAGAGGCCTTCGACCATTTCTTTCCAGTGCCGGCGGCGGGCGATGAAGAAGAAGCCGTCCTCAAAATTGCCGAAAGCCGCTCGCTCGCCACACTCAAATTTGACCCCATTGTCAACGTGCGAGCGACCAATCGCGGCAGAGTATTTACCGGACTTGACGGGATTGGACCAATTCCAAAAGGTTGCGAGATCAAGTTCGCGTTAGCCAATTACCAAGCGCTTCCGGCGGGAGCGACCGTTAGCTGGATGGTCCGCAACTCGGGCAAAGAGGCCGAGGACATTAACGACTTAGGTCACCGCGCCGGCGAGGGAATTTCGGTCGCGAGGGATTCAGCTTACCGTGGGACGCACTTCATGGATGTCGCGATCAAATTGAATGGATTGCTGATTGGGAGCAAGCGAATCCCAGTGACGGTGACGGGCCTGGGTATGCCCCCCAGGAATCTGCCTCGTCCAGCCTGGACGAAATTGAGGCGCCAATAGTCTGGCTTCCGGCCCCTCTCTCGGACGCCGCCCTCGGGCGGCAGTCATGATCAAACAAGTCTCCGCCGATAGTCTTCGCAAAACGGGAATATTCGCGGACAAGGCCGGAGACTTTCGTCGATTTGCGCCTCAAGATCGGCGAACCGGGAGTCCGGAGACGAAATCGAATGCGCGAAAGCCGGGATTTCCGGCCCATTGTCGCGGTTCTTGGGGAGCCTGGCCGAACGCCGGAGTGGCTGGCTGGCGACGCAGTGCTGATCGCACCCGTCTCCACGCAAATACCCTGCTAACAGGGAATTCTACAGGGAAAACTGCGCTTTTGGGACTCCTTGTACCGATTTCGCGGCAAGAAGTCCCTGTGCTGCAGCCACTTCTGGAGCAATTCCCTAGTTGAATTAACAGGGAAAAGTTTTCGAAGAACAGGGAATTTTATTTGAGTATCAGGTAATTTTTGACGGCAACGAGGTAAGCGTCCATTTCTTGCACGCTTGTTTCCTCGCGGTTCGGACGCGATCTGTTCTCGCCGATAAATTTTCAGGTGGAGGACGAGATGTCGCCAGTTCGCGAACGTTACGGCGAGGCTTTTTGGCGGGCGCACCATGAGGCCTGGGTAGAAAGTGAGCTCAATCAGCGTGAGTATTGCGAGGCTTACGGGATTCCGCTCAAGGCGTTCGGCAATTCGCGTGCGAAGTTCAAGGCCGAGCCACAACTACCGGCGCGCAAGGTGCTCTATCGGCGCAGCGGCCTAAGTCATGCCCTTAGTCATGGTCTAAGTCATGGGCTTAGTCATGACTTACGCCCTACTATCCCACCTGCGCGCGAGGGTCGGCGTAGGAAGTTCAGCGAAGCTGATAAAAGACAAATACTCGAGCAGGCGATACTGCCGGATGCGTGCTTTGCAGCAGGTGGCCCGCCGCTATGGGATAGCAGAGCGTGTCCTGTTCCGTTGGAAGCAGGAACTGACGCAGGTGGCACCGCTATTCGTGGCGGTAGAGATTGTGGATGCGACCCCGCCCACCGAGGAGCGCACATCATGACGCTGCTTCCTGCGGGCGTGAAGGTGCACCTGGCCTTCGGCTATATCGACATGCGCAAGGGCATCAATGGGCTCGCGATGCTGGTCCAGGGCGTGCTGCGGCAGGATCCCTTCTCGGGCCATCTCTTCGTGTTTCGGGGTCGGAAGGCCAACCTCATCAAAATTGTGTTCTGGGATAGCACCGGCCTGTGCCTCTTCACCAAGCGGCTCGAGCACGGCGTGTTCCTCTGGCCGTCGAACGTCGACCCGGGTGGAACGCTGATGCTGAACTCGGCGCGTCGACTGGCGCGCACCCGAGCGGCAGTGGCGACCGGCTGTGGCGGGATGATCGCTGCGGCCGATTGACTCACTTGCATGTGGATCAGTGAGGACGCGCGCGAGTCAGCGTAAACTTCCGGCTCATGGACATCAATCTTGCCACTTTGCCAGATGATGTGGAGATGCTGCAGCGGATGGTCCGGACGCTCGCGACCGAGCGCGTCAACCTCACTGCGGCGCAGGCGGAGATCGAACGCCTCCGGCTCATCGTTCAGAAGCTGCAGCGCAGCCAATTTGGTCGGCGCGCCGAACGGCTCGATGACGACCAGCTGCAGTTCGGTTTTGAAGACCTCCACGCCGATATCGCGCGGGTCGAAGCCACGCTTCCATCAACGACGGTCAGGACGCCGAGATCGCGGCCCGATCGACCAAGCCTGCCGGCGCATCTGCCCCGCGAGGACATGCGGCTCGATCTCGAGTATCAAGCGTGCCCCTGCTGCGGCGGCGAACTGCATGTGATCGGCGAGACCGTCAGCGAGATGCTCGATCATGTGCCCGCGCGGCTTCGAGTCATCCGCATCTGCCGGCCGCGCTATGGCTGCCGGGCCTGCGGGGCTATTCATCAGGCCCCCGCCCCGGAGCGTCCAATCGCCAAGGGCCTCGCCAGTCCAGCTCTTCTCGCTCATGTCCTGATCGCTAAATACTGCGATCACCTTCCGCTTTACAGGCAAAGCCAAATCTTCGCCCGGCAGGGCGTCGAGATCGACCGCCCAACCCTGGCGAACTGGGTGGGCAGCGCTTGCTGGTGGCTGGAGCCGCTGCAGGCCCGCCTCGCAGCCCATGTGTTTGGATCAGCCAAGTTGTTTGCCGACGACACGCCGATCCCGGTGCTCGATCCCGGCCGCGGCCGCACCAAGACCGGCCGGTTGTGGGTCTATGCGCGCGACGATCGACCCTGGTCCGGGCCCGAACCGCCGGCCGCCGTCTACTTCGACAGTCCGGATCGCAAGGCAGAGCGTCCTGCCGCCCATCTCCAGCACTTCCGTGGTGTGCTGCAAGTCGACGGCTATGCTGGCTTCGAGCGGCTGACCGCGCCGGGCGACATCGTACTGGCGGCGTGCTGGGCTCACGCACGACGCAAGTTCTACGATCTGCACGAAGCGACCGGTTCACCGATCGCCGCCGAGGCCTTGCGGCGGATCGCCGAACTCTATGCGATCGACAGATCGATCCAAGGCAGCACCGCAGACGCACGCCGGCATGTTCGTAACACCAGTGCCCGGCCGCTCATCGAGATGATGAAGCCTTGGCTCGAGACGGAGCTTGGCCGCGTTCCACCCGCCGGCCCCCTCGCCGAGGCCATTCGTTATGCGCTCGCGCGCTGGCCAGCCCTCACCCGATTCCTCGATGACGGGCGCAAAAACCATCTGTTCGCGGGCTCGGACGGTGGCGGCGTCCGATGGGCAACCATCTGCTCCCTCATCGCCACCGCAAAGCTCAACAACGTCGAGCCCTTTGCCTGGCTCAGAGCCGTCCTGCAGCGCATGACCGACGGTCATCCCGCCAGCCGCCTCGACGAACTCTTGCCCTGGAACTGGCAGCCTATAAACGCCAAGGTATAGGTCACGTGCAAGGAATGGACGCTTACGCAACGAGATCAGTCTTCACCTATCCGAACTAAGCGCAAAATATGAGTCAGCGCAAAGAGTTGAGAAACGCCTTCGCGGCCTTCAGGTCGGCGGTTTCAAAGCCCTCGCTGAAGCGATCGTAGACCGATTGCAGAAGGGTACGTGCCTCGGCGATCCGACCTTGATCATGCTGCAAGCGTGCAAGACTTGTGGATGTTCGCAGTTCCCATGACAGGGCGCCTTGCCGGCGCGCCAAATCGAGCGATTGCAAGAAGTGCTCTTCGGCCGCCGTCGTGGCCCGCGGCGCACCCTCCCGCTGGATGAGTTCGCCTTTGATGCGCAGAAGCTCGGCGACGCACCAGCGCTCCTCGTTGCGCTCGGACCGTGCGAGCGCCTCGTCGATGATCGAGAGCCCTTCGGCAGCTTTACCATCGCGACCAAGGGCGTCCGCAATCTCGGCGAGAAATAGAGCGTAAAGGAGGCTAAGCGCGTCCTGAGGAACGCGGGCGAAGCCGGTGCGTAGAAGCTCCAACCCGGCGCCAACCTCGCCGCGTTTGACGAGCAACACACCTCCGAAACATTGGCCCGCGACGTTCAACAGCTCCAGTGCGTGTCTGGTGGAAAGGTCCATGAGCACCTTTACGTAGCGCTCCACCAAGGTCAGATCGCCGGTGAAAAGCGCAACGGGGCAGGCTGATCGAAGCAGGGCACCGGTCAGCGACACCGGGTGATCGCTGGCGCGAGAGTCGACTACATGACCTTCGATGCTACGCATCGCCTGGTCGGCGTATCCCTGGAGCCAGAGTATCAGGGAGTGATATGAATGCGCCAACAATAGCTGATCGTATTGAAACCTGACGATGTGAGACCGCTTGGCGACATAGCGATCCAGCATGCGCTCGATATGCCTCCGCGCACTTTCCATGTCACCCAGGGAAACCAGTGCCACACCGAGCAGACGGTCGCCAATTGCGCCGTCGGCAGGATCGACCGATTTCGCTGCATAGCTGCAAAATCTTTCGGCCAACGCCGCCGCCGCCCGATAGCGACCGCTCGTGATGCAGCCCATAAACAAGCCCCAAGACGCTCGCAGGCGATAATCCGCGTCGTCGAGGCTTTCCGCGATCTCAAAGGCATTTGTAAAGGCCGCTACTATCTCCGGGCTCGAACCCTTGGTCAGAAACAGCGCGGCACCAAGGGCTGCATGCAGTTGCATATTGCGACGCGCGTCTCGGCTCTCGGCGGGGCCGGAAAGCGCTCGCTCGACGCGACCGCGACATTCCTCCATCAGCGACAAGAGCACCCATAGCGGCACCGCAGCTACCGTCAGCGCTACGCCGACTTCGGCCGCGCCAATCGGCGAGAAGGCCCAATCCAAAGCCGCGCGCACCTGTCCGATCTGATGGCCGTAGCGCACCGACCACACGGTCGTTGGCAATGTGTCGAGCTCTATTTCGGCTCTGTCAAAGAGATCCCGGTAATAGTTGGCATGGCGTCGTGCCGCCTGTTCGAACTCGCCGCTCTCGGTGAGTTTCTCCAAGGCATAGGCGCGCGTGGTCTCGTGCAACCGATGGTGCGCAATCACGCTTCCGGTTTCCGAGGTAACCAGAGACTTCGTGACAAGGTTCGCCAGGGCGCGGACCACGTCGGATGCGGTTATCTCGCCACCCGCCGCTATCACACTTGCCGCCTCTGCCGTAAAGTCGCCGGCGAAAACGGCAAGGCGCCGCATCACCAGGCGCTCGGGCTCAGGCAGCAACTCATAACTCCAGTCCAGCGTTGCACGCAGTGTCTGGTGCCGCGGGAGAGCTGTTCGGCGGCCGCCGGTCGACATTCCCAAGCGGTTATCCAGGCCCGCGGCGACCTGTTGAAGCCCAAGCGTGGCGACGCGAGTCGCCGCCAGATCGATGGCCAGCGGGATGCCATCGAGGCGCCGACAGATGGCGGCAATTGATGGTAGGTTATCTGCATTCGGCGAGAAATCCGACTGCAACGCCCTCGTCGTGGCGATGAAAAGCTGCACCGCGCTATGACCAGGAATATTGCCGGGTTCCTCATACTGTGGGGGCACGTCCAACGGGGGAACGCGATAAACGTACTCGCCCTCGATCTTCAGGATCTCCCGGCTCGTTGCAAGAATGGTCGTTCGCGGACACATGCGCACGATCGTTTCCGCCAACTTGGCCGCTGCGTCGATCACGTGTTCGCAATTATCGAGTACAAGCAAAAGTTTCTGTGCTCCGATGGCCCGGGCTACGGACTCGGCGGAAATCTGGTCGCCAGCCAACTTCAGTCCGAGGATCCCTGCTACGGCGGACGGCACGAGAGCGGGATCCGACAGCGACACCAGCTCGATGAACCGAACGTCACTGTGAAGTCTCGGGAACAAGTTACGGGCCACCTCCAATGCCAACCTGGTTTTCCCTATTCCCCCCAGTCCGGTCAGGGTGACCACCCGGTAAGCAGACAGAAGACCGCGAACATCCTGCATGGCATTAGTTCGGCCGACCAGTTCGGATGCTGCCGCAGGCAAGTTGGTCTGAAATGGCTCGGCTCGACTTGGCATCGGTTCGAGATCAATCGCATCGACTGACGATGTGGTCTCCTGCCGAGATGTCCACGCACCGAGCAGGCGATAGCCACGACCGGACGCCGTCTTCAGCAATTCACGATCCGGACCGAGCGCCTTGCGAATCGCGGATATGTGAACTTGAAGCCTATTTTCTTCAACGATCGCGCCCGGCCATACGCGAGCCGAGAGGTTGTCCTTGGTGACAAGCTCACCCGCCGACTGTACCAGCACCTCGAGGATGTCGAACGCGCGCCCCCCGATCGGGACAGGAACTCCCCGCGCTCGCAGTTCGCGCCGAGCGAGATCGACCTCCCATTCGCCCGATTCGTACACCGGTTGTCGGCCTTGTGCGCGCACTCATGTCCCCTGTTCAGAATATCTCACGTTTTATCAGAATTTAGCTGCGTACGAGAGGGCTTTAGCCGACGTTCACCAGGGCCGACCAAACTCGAGGCCTGACAAAGCGGGCAGGCCGAGCAAATCTTCGCCGCCGCTGACACAATCGCCGAGCGCGTGCACAAGATCGGTGGAGCGACGCTGCGTTCGATCGGCCATATTGGCCGTTTTAATCGCACCAGGATGCGTCACTGCAAGAAGCTGAGATACGCCTTCGCGGTCTTCAGGTCGGCGGTTTCAAAGCCCTCGCTGAAGCGATCATACACCGATTGCAGAAGGCTGCGTGCCTCGGCGATCCGACCTTGATCATGCTGCAAGCGTGCAAGGCTTGTGGATGTTCGCAGCTCCCACGACAGGGCGCCCTGCCGGCGCGCCCAGTCGAGCGATTGCAAGAAGTGCTCTTCGGCCGCCGTCGTGGCCCGCGGCGCACTCTCCCGCAGGATGAGTTCGCCTTTGATGCGCAGAAGCTCGGCGACGCACCAGCGCTCCTCGTTGCGCTCGGACCGTGCGAGCGCCTCGTCGATGATCGAGAGCCCTTCGGCAGCTTTACCATCGCGACCAAGGGCGTCTGCCATCTCGGCGCGAAATGGGGTGAAGAGCATGCTGAACGCGTTGTGTGGGACGCTGGCGAACGCGGTGCGCATAAGCTCCAACCCGGCACCAATGTCGCCGCGCTTCATGAGCAAGACGCTTCCAAAGCATCGACCCACGAGGCTCTCCAGCGCGTGCCTGGCGGAAAGCTCCAGAAGCGCCTTCATGTAGCGCTCCGTCAAGGTTAGATCACCGGCGAGAAGCGCAACAAGGGCTGACTGAAGCAGGGCATTGGCCAGCGACAGCGGGTGACCGCTGGCGCGAGCGTCGACGACCTGGGATTCGACGCTACGGATGGCCTGTTCGGCAAATCCCTGCAGCCAGAGTATTCGGGAGTGATGCGAATGCGCCAACAAGCGCTGGTCGTATTGAAACCTGATGATGTGCGACTTCCTGGCGACATAGCGACCGAGCATGCGCTCGATGTGCCGCCGCGCACCTTTCAGGTCACCCAGGGCAAGCAGCGCCACGCCGACCAGACGGTCGCCGATCGCCCCGTCGGCAGGATCGGTCGTTTTCGCCGCATAGAGGCAAAACCGTTCGGCCACCGCGAGCGCTTCCCGATAGCGGCGGCTCGTGAAGCAGTCGACAAACAAGCCCCAAAGCGCTCGCAGGCGATAATCCGCATCGTCGAGGCTTTCCGCAATCTCAAAGACGTTTGTCCAGGCGGCTAACGTCTCGGGGCCGGAGCCCTTCGTGAGAAAGAGCGCCGCGCCAAGCGCCGCATGCAATTGCATGTTACGACGTGCGTCTCGGGTCTCGGCCGGGCCGGAAAGCGCCCGCTCGACGCGGCCGCGACATTCCTCGATCAGCGACAAGTGCATCCACAGCGGCACCGCAGCCACGGTCAATGCTGCGCCGACCTCGGCGGCGCCAGTCGGCGAGAAGGCCCAGTCCAAAGCCGCGCGCACCTGTCCGATCTGACGGCCGTAGCGTGCCAGCCACACGTCCATTGGCAATGTGTCCAGCTCTATTTCGGCGCTGTCGAAGAGATCCTGGTAATAGTTGGCATGGCGTCGCGCCACCTGGTCGAACTCGCTGCTTTCAGCGAGCTTCTCGAGGGCGTAGGCGCGCGTGGTCTCGTGCAGCCGATGGTGTGCGATCGCACTTCCGGCCTCCACCATCACGAGAGACTTGGTGACGAGGTTCGCCAGAAAGCAGAGCACTTCCGATGCGTTGATCTCACCACCCGCCGCGATCAAACTCGCCATCTCCGCCGTAAAGTCCCCGCCGAAGACGGCGATGCGCCGCACCACCAGGCGCTCGGACTCGGACAACAACTTATAGCTCCAGTCCAGCGTCGCGCGCAGTGTCTGGTGCCGCGGCAGAGCCGTTCGCCGACCGCCAGTCAGCATTCCGAAGCGATCATCCAGACCTGCGGCGACCTGTTGGAGCCCAAGCGTGGCGACGCGAGTCGCCGCCAAATCGATGGCCAACGGAATACCGTCGAGCCGCCGACAGACTGCGGCGATTGATGCAAGGCTCTCTCCATCCGGTGCGAAATCCGAGCACAACGCCCTCGTCGTGGCGATGAAAAGCTGCACCGCGCTGTGACCAGGAATATTGCCGGGTTCCTCATCCAGTGACGGCACATCCAACGGGGGAACGCGATAAACGTACTCGCCCTCGATCTTCAGGATTTCCCGACTCGTTGCAAGAAGGGTGGTGCGGGGACACATTTGCACGATCGTTTCCGCCAACCTGGCGGCTGCGTCGATCACGTGTTCGCAATTGTCGACAACAAGCAGAAGTCTCTGTGCCCCGATGGCCCGAGCGACGGATTCGGCGGAAATCTCGCCGCCCCCCAACTTCAGGCCGAGGACTGCTGTCACGGCGGTCGGCACGAGAGCGGGATCCGACAGCGACACCAGCTCAACGAGCCGAACGTCACTGTGAAGTCTCGGGAACAAGTTACGGGCCACTTCCAATGCCAGCCTGGTTTTTCCAATCCCTCCCGGTCCGGTCAGCGTGACTACCCGATGGGCGGACAGAAGACCGCCCAAATGCCGCACTGCATCGGTTCGCCCGATCAGTTCTGATGCTGCTGCAGGCAAGTTGGTCTGAAATGGCTCGGCGGGGCTTCGCGGCTCGAGATCAGTCGAATTTGCTGCCGATACGCTCTCCTTCCGGGAGGTCCAGGCTCCGAGCAGGCGATAGCCGCGACCGGACACCGTCTTCAGCATTTCACGATCCGGACCAAGCGCTTTGCGAATCGCGGATATGTAAACTTGAAGCGTATTTTCTTCAACGATCGCGCCCGGCCATACGCGAGTCGAGAGGTCGTCCCTGGTGACAAGCTCACCTGCCGACTGAACCAGAACTTCGACGATGTCGAACGCGCGACCGCTGATCGGGACAGGAACTCCGCGTGCTCGCAGTTCGCGCCGAGCGAGATCGACCTCCCACTCGTCCGAGTCGTACACCAAACATCGGCCTGGCGTGGGCACGTCGGACCCCTTTTCAGAATATTTCAGGTTTTTACCTACAATTTGGCGACGCACAATAGAAGCTTCGGACCAATCGGCCCCCGATCGGTTCAGTCGCGTCACGACAACCCGTGCTGCATAGCACGCTTTGAGTTTCGGGCAACGCCCCTCGATATTTCAGGATTTTTCAGCACTGCTTCAAGGAATTGCTGTGCTTGCCAGGATAAGCATTGTCCCGGGATGGCATACCGCATGGTCCATTATCTGGACATTCCTTCACCCGGACCCGCCGCGAACCCTGCATTCGCGACTGCTGCCAGTAGCCTGACCGAAATTGCACAGTTCTTCAATTCAATCATCATTCGGAACCGTGCCGACCTCACTCAGTGCCGCAGCGGCAGCTTTGGTCAGGGACGCAGGCGGTTACGGCGTTTCGTCAGCGTCGTCGGAGCCGATGGGATTGGCAAGATAACCGTCGCTGTAAAGGTCGGCCACACACTGCACGCGGCCGGGCTCGGAAAGGCCTCCTGTCACATTTGGTTCACCTTTCCGAGACGGACAGTCAGCAAGTGGACACGCGCGTATGGATGATAGCGACAACTTAGGAACCAATGACGTCGCTTCATTTGGCCCATTTCATCTGTTTATGGCCGAAAGGCTGCTTGAGAAAGCGGGCGAGCCGCTTCAGCTTGGCGGTCGCGCACTCGATATCCTGATTGCTCTGGTCGAACGGGCCGGAGAAGTCGTCAGCCGCAAGGAACTGATCTCGCGAGTCTGGCCGGATGTGATTGTGGAGGAGGCCAACCTCCGTGTCCATGTGTCTCACCTTCGCAAAGCGCTTGGAGAGGGCCACGACGGCGCCCGTTACGTCGCAAATGTCGCCGGTCGGGGCTATTGCTTCGTCGCTCCCGTGACACGATCGGCATCACAACGATCAGCCCCGCAAGCCCGGTCGCTTGTCAGCGATCGGCGCCACAAACTGCCGGCGCGGTTGACGAGAATGGTCGGCCGCGACGATACCGTCCGCGCGCTGTCGGCCCAGCTGATGACGCGGCGCTTCGTCAGCATTGTTGGCCCGGGCGGCATGGGCAAAACAACCGTCGCAGTCTCGATTGCCCACGCGCTGATTGATGATTTCGAGGGCGCGGTTTTCTTCGTCGACCTGGGAGCGTTGACCGATCCCGGTCTTCTGCCAACGGCGGTTGCATCGGCGCTCGGATTCATGATGCAAGCTCGGGATCCTTTCCGGAATCTGTTGGCCTTTCTCGGTAAGAGGCGGGTCCTCATTGTGCTCGATAGTTGCGAGCACGTGATCGACGCAGCGGCGGCGTTGGCCGAACCAGTTGTCAGCGCGGCGCCGCAAACGCACATCCTGGCAACCAGCCGGGAAGCACTGCGGGTCGAAGGCGAACATGTTCACCTGCTGTATCCGCTCGGTGGCCCACTCGATGATGTCGGCCTGACAGCTGCTGAAGCGCTCACATTTCCGGCTGTGCAGCTTTTCGTGGAGCGCGCGGCAGCGAGCGGCAATCGCTCAGGGTTGAGCGATGCCGATGCGCCGATCGTCGCCGGGATCTGCCGCCGGCTCGACGGAATTGCGCTTGCCATCGAACTTGCGGCCAGTCACGTCAGATCCCTTGGGATTCGCGGAACGGCAGACCTGCTCGATAATCGTTTCAAGCTGCTCTGGCAGGGCCGGCGCACTGCGCTGCCGCGCCACCAGACACTGAACGCGATGTTCGCCTGGAGCTATAACCTGCTGCAGGAGCGCGACAAGCTGGTCCTGTGCAGGTTGTCGGTCTTCGTCGGGGTCTTCACGCTCAAGGCCGTTCTGTCGGTCGCCGGCACGGAGGCAAACGACCCGGAGGTCGTCGATGCGGTGGCGAGCCTGATTGCGAAGTCGCTGGTATCGACGATAACCATTGGCGAATCGACATATTATCGGCTGCTCGACACCACACAGGCCTACGCCGCGAGCATACTTGCCGAACGCGACGAGGCTGACAACCTCGCCAGGCGCCATGCGATTTACTACTCCAATTATCTCGAATACGACGAGGTCGTCCAATCGGCCTTTGGCGGGCACGATCTGTCAGGATACGCGCCTCATATCGGGAATGTGCGAGCGGCCCTCGAATGGGCATTCTCGGATCGCGGTGACGTCGCCGTCGGTTCCGAACTCGCCACCTGGGCGGCGCCATTGTTCGTGGGGTTGTCGCTGCTCGACGAATGCAGGAGCTGGTGCGAGCAGGCGCTGGCCGCTCTCGACGATGCCGGCCGCGGGACCAGACGGGAGATGATTCTCGAGGAGGCCCTGGCGCTATCGTCGATGTTTACCAAAGGAAACGGTGACGAGGTTCGCGCCGCAATCGAGCGAGGAATAGTGCTTGCGGAAACCTTCGAGGACCAAGACCATCAGCTTCAGCTTCTTGCCGGTCTGAACATTTTCCTCACGCGAATTGGCGATTTCCGCGGCGCATTGATTGTTGCAGAACGGGGAGTCGTGATCGCTCGGGCAGCTGCAAACACGGCTGGCCTTGTCATGTCGGACTGGATGCTCGGCGTTTCTCATCATTTGGTGGGAAATCAGGCTGAGGCACAACACCATTGCGAGGCCGGTATGGCCAAGGCCGTCGAGTTGGGCCCGCTCAATGCCAACTTCTTTGGCTACGATCATCGTATCCGCGCGCTCGTCGCCCTCGCCCGTGCCTTGTGGCTGCGCGGCTTTTCAGAGCAGGCGCTCAGAATGGCACAACAGGCCATCGACGAAGCCGAGCGTCGTGATCATCCGGTTTCGGTCTGCATTTCGCTGATTTATGCGGCACCGGTCTTTCTCTGGAGCGGCGACCTGGAACGAGCCGCGGACCTCATCGAGCGATTGGTCGCGTATGCCGGACGATACTCGCTGGCGCCGTATCGCGCCGTCGGGATGGCGCTAAAAGGTGAACTCGCCGTCACCCGTGACCAAGCGGGATCCGGCCTGATTTTGTTGCGGAACGCGCTGGAGACGCTGCACGCCGAACGGCACAACATCCTGGCCACGGTTTTCGCCAGCGCGCTGGCGGAAGGTCTGCGGAAGACCGGGCAATTCGACGAGGCGCTGGTCATCATCAACGGAGCCGTCGCGCAGGCAGCCAGTTGCGGAGCGACGTTCGACATGGCGGAACTGCTGCGGATCAAGGGACAAATTATCGCGGCAATGCCGCGACCGGACTGGGCGTCAGCCGCGGACTGCCTGATGCATTCGCTCGCCGTGGCGCGAGAGCAGTCTGCGCTGGCCTGGGAGCTGCGATCGGCAACGGCTTTGGCCCGCTTGCTGTCCGAGAACGGACAGCGCGACCAGGCCCGCGACACACTCGCTCCGGTCTATGACCGGTTCACGGAAGGTTTCGAAACGGAGGATCTTCGTGTCGCGCAGCGTCTCATCCACGATTTGGCGTAGCTCGTCGTTTCCCTTGGCCAGGCGGAGCCGCCGTAGCTATCGCATGGTCCGGGCGCCGGCGATGCAACTAGCCTTCAGAAAAATGCTGGGTATTTTGCCGCAGAGGCGGGCTGGATCATCGTCGAATGAGCGATATTGCCCTCAGCTCCCAATTCTCCTCGCACGCCACCTTCAGTGGCGCATTTCGACGGGATCGACGGTAGTCGGGAAAGCTCCCGCCCCAACTTGTGCAAGCGCGGACAACACTAGAGCACGCTCGGGAAAGACGCGCGCGGAGTTGTAGTGATGGGCGACGAATTACCGAGAAGGTGGGTTGCGTCATTCGGCCCGTTTCGTCTAATTGCGGCGGAAAGATTGCTCATGAAGGAGGACGGTCCCGTATCAGTGGGCGCGCGTGCCCTGGACATCCTAATCGTTCTTATCGAGCGTGCGGGGGACGTCGTGGGCCGACGGGAACTGATCGACCGGGTCTGGCCCGACGTCATCGTGGAAGAAGTTAATCTTCGGGTGCATGTCGCCAATTTGCGCAAAGCACTTGGTGACGGCCGCGACGGGGCCCGATACGTGACCAACGTCGCCGGACGAGGTTATTGCTTCGTCGCACCCGTCCGGCACTCAGCGGGCTCAGAGCCAGGTCTTCCGATTCCGCGCCGCGGAAAGTCTCGCCACGACGCATAGATTACCTGCTCCACTGTCCCGAATGGTTGGTCGCGAGAAGACAGTCGTGGATCTTTGCTCACAGCTCTCCACCCGGCGCTTCGTTAGTATTGTCGGGCCTGGTGGCATGGGTAAAACGACGGTCGCTGTCTCAATGGGGCACAGGCTGTTGACCGACTTTGACGGCGCCGTTTGCTTTTTTGATCTTGGGCCGCTCAATGACCCTCTTTTCGTGCCGAGCGCGGTCGCGTCGACGCTCGGCCTGCTGATTCATTCCAACGATCCGACCCCAGATCTCATTACCTTTCTCCGTGACAGGCGGATGCTGTTGATCCTCGACAGTTGCGAGCACGTAATCGGGTCGGCGGCAGCATTGGCAGAGCGCATTTTGGGAGACGCTCCGAATGTGCATATTCTGACCACCACCCGGGAATCGCTTCGTATTGAAGGAGAGTATGTTCATCAACTATCACCGTTGGACAACTCTCCCGACGATGCGAGCCTTACCGCAGAGCAAGTGCTTGCGTTTCCCGCGGCACAGCTTTTTATGGAGCGGGTGACGGCTGGGGGCAGCCGCTTTGAACCTAGAGATGCAGATGCGCCGATCGTTGCTGAAATCTGCCATAAGCTGGACGGTATCCCGCTCGCGATCGAGCTCGCGGCGGGATGCGTAAACGCCCTTGGTCTGCGGGAAACTGCAGAGTTCCTCGATAGCCGCTTTCGGCTTCTCTGGCGGGGGCGCCGCACCGCACAGCCTCGTCATCAGACCTTAAGAACCACACTCGATTGGAGCTATGACTTCCTCTCCGAAAGCGAACGTGTGGTTCTACAGAGGCTGTCGGCTTTTGTCGGAGTTTTTACCCTCGATGCCGCCCAATCAGTCGCGATGGCGGATGACCTGAGCGCAGCGCAGGTCGTTGAGGCTGTAGTGGGGCTGGTGACGAAGTCGCTCGTATCTGTCGATACCGTCGACGTAACGTCGCGGTACCGCCTGCTCGACACCACTCGCGCCTACGCTTTGGCGAAGCTGATCGACGCCGATGCTGCTGACGATGCAGCGCGGCGTCACGCGATCCATTTCCTTGAATTCCTCGAACGCGCCGCTAACTCCGGACCAGTCACGTTCGAGGCAAAAGCCCTTGCTTCGCATCGCGAGCATCTCGGCAATGTGCGGGCCGCTTTGGAATGGAGCTTCTTCGAGCGCGGCGACATTCAGATCGGCACCGCACTTGCCGCTGCGTCGGCGCGCATGTTCTTGGGTTTGTCACTGCTCGCTGAATGCCATCGCTGGACCGAACGTGCGATCGCGGCTCTCGATGACGACACTCGGGGCACAAGCCGCGAAATGGAGCTTCATTCGTCGCTCGGCTTGTCGCTGATGTTTACCAAAGGCAACAGCGAGGAAGCCCGCATCGCACTTACCAAGGGACTCGCGCTTGCCGAACAATTAAACGATCGAGCCAACCAACTACGATTGCTCGGAAGGCTTCACATCTTCCACGAAAGAATAGGGGATTTTCACGCGGCGCTTGCGTTCGCACAGCGCAGTGAGGCGATCGCCGCCGAAGCAGCCGATCCGGTCGGAATCGCCGAGGCGCATTCGATACTTGGCATCTCTCGTCATCTAGAGGGAAGCACGCTGCGTGCACATGCCCATCTGAAGGCAGCTCTCGCGCCGGTCCCGTCTTCGCAAGGTGCCAACACATTCCGTTTCGGTTTCGACTATCGCAATCGGGCTCGAATAGCGTTTGCACGCAACCTGTGGCTTGAAGGCTTTCCGGAGCAAGCAATATCGGTCGCCGGTGAGGCGGTCAAAGAAGCCGAAACCTTAACCCATCCGATCTCACTTTGTATCGCGCTGATTTGGGCAGTGTCCGTCTACATCTGGACCGGCGATTTGGCGGCCGCCGATGTGGCCATCAACAAATTCATCGCGCAAGCCGACCAATACTCGTTAGCGCCCTACCAGGCGGTGGGCCGCGGCGTCAAAGGCGAATTGTCGATCAAGCGCGGCGAAACTGAAACAGGAATCGCGCTGGTGCATGGTGCATTGGAGGCGTTGCACGGACTGCGCTATGAACTACTGACCACAGCGTTCAATAGCGCGCTAGTGGAAGGTTTCACTATGAGGGGACGGTTTGAGGACGCATTGACCACGATCACCGAAACCATCGCTCTTGTCGAGCGCAACGGTGACCTGTTCATGATGCCCGAGCTCCTTCGCCTAAAAGGCAGCGTATTGGCGTCGTCGCCGTTCGCGGATGTAGACGTCTGCAGGAATTATTTCCAACGGTCATTCGAACTAGCACGCGTACAAGGTGCTTTGGCTTGGGAGCTGAGAGCTGCGACAAGTCTCGCCTTGCTTCCGGCGAAGCGAGAGCGCCGGGGGGAAGCGCACGGCGCGTTGTCGTCTGTCTACGACCGATTCACCGAAGGCTTCGAAAGTCACGATCTTAAACGGGCGAAAAGTGTCCTTGAAGAGTTGGAGCGCCCGCGATTGGCCGGAGATAGCTGATCCTTGACCTGCCAGTTGCAGGTCCGGCGCTCGCGGCAGGTCGTAGCATCGATTGCGACGGCCGATTGATCGACCCAGTCGAAAGAGAAAAAGGCCGCGCGCCTGCTGGCGGATCCCTCGGGGAATTATCACCGACTAGGTCGACTGCGCCGGCTGACAAGCTCGCCAAGTTCACGCGATGCTCACCCGGAGGCTTATCCCGTACCGACAGTCCGCTTTTCAACTTTTTACAAGTTACAACGCGCCAGAGCGCCTTCCGTGGGCCATGATCGTAGCAAACATCCGCATGCCACGACCTCAAGGGCCCGTCATGTCCCATCCCCATCTTCCGCAAGTCCCGCTGCCTGCGCTTCCGCCGCCCGTGTCGGCCTACGTCCAAGCGACCAACAGCTTCGATCTCGAAGGGCTGCTGTCCGCTTTCGCGGACGATGCGCTCGTTAACGATCAGCTGCACGACTATTGGGGAAAGCCGGCCATCAGGGAATGGGCAGAGCGCGACATCATTGGCGAAAGATTGACGATGCATGTGGTCAAGATAGTAGAGCACTATGGGCACTTCATCGTAACGGCAAACGTCGATGGCAACTACGACAAACGATGGTTGCCCGATCCGCTGGTACTCGCCTTCTACTTCTCAGCCCACGGCGATCAGATCGTTCAGCTCATCATTCTTCGCAATCAGTACGACATATGAAAGACCGCATCGGCTGCCGCAATCCAGACCGCTGGATTGCCGCCTTTACGGCCGACGAACTACTGCCCAGAGGTCCAACTGAAGATTTTACACTATGCGACAATTTACACCTCCTTACAACGCTGAACTCGCGTCCAATCCGATGCTGCGTAAATCTCTTCCCGGCGACCAGGTCATCCAACGCGAGCCCTTGGCTGGAAGAGAGGATATCATGACCGACACAAACAGAAGGCTTGCGCGACACAAACAGAAGGCTTGCGACTGTCACCAGGGGGCCAGCCTCACGCGGACGACCGAGCAGCCAGGGACCTTGGGAATGGTAGGCAGGGCAGACCCACAACGGACCACCGACTTTCAGGTCGTGCTCCTCGCCATGGCTGGTCATGATCTTCGACAGCCTCTGCAGATCATCCAAAGTTCCCACGAACTTCTCGGCATCGGCGTCCGGACCAAATCTGAGCAAAATCTGCTGCAGAGGGGCCAGCACGCGATCGATCGCCTCAATGGGCAACTCGATCAACTGTTGGGAGCCGTTCGCCTCTATGAACACTCCAAGGAGGCTAAGCTCTCGCCCGTCGCGCTCGAACCGCTGTTTCGGCAAGCATGCTATGAAAATGAGGAAAGCGCATTTCAGAAAAGAATTGATATCCGTATCTGCCCAACTGGCGCGTCCGTCATGAGCGAAGCGCTGCTTCTCAACGGCATCCTCCAAAATTTGGTCAGCAACGCTATCAAATATACCGAACCCAAAGGCCGGGTTCTCATTGGCTGTCGCCGTTCGGGCCAAAACATGCGCATTGACGTTTGCGACACGGGCATCGGTATCGCGGGTGAGCAACTGTCTAGAATCTTTGAGGCATTTACCCGACTTGATTCCACGCGGTGTGATGGACTCGGTATTGGGTTATTCATCGTGCGCCGGGCCATCGAAGTGCTCGGGCATCGCATCGACGTTAGCTCTGTCGCCTCCCGAGGATCCCGCGTTTCCGTATTCGCAGCGCGAACCGACGAGAGGAGCCACATCATCGCGTCCGAGCAGAAGCACGGAGCATTGGAATGACGATCCTGAGAAAGAGCCCAACATGAACCGTGTAATATCAGATAAGCCGAAGCGTGCTCGGATGAAGGTGTTGCTGGCATTATTTCGAGCCGCTGGACTATCGTGTGGTTTGATAATCGGATCGGCGCCCTTGTGCTTGGCCGAGGCTGAGTTGAACCGCCAAGATCCGTCGCTTGATGCACCGTCTTCACGAAGGCCAGGCCCGGCGCGAGGAGCACTAATCTCAGCCCAACCACTGAACACCGCGGCAGCATTACCAAGCGCAGCGCGAAATTTTCTTGTTCTCTATAATTCGAGGACCCCGGACGATTCAGACGTGGTGGTCTCTGGCACGGTCTCAGTCCCGGCGGGGAATCCGCCTGCTGGCGGCTGGCCGCTGATCACCTGGACGCATGGCACGACCGGCCTTGCGCCTCACTGCGCGCCGTCGAACGATACTGTGGACGGGCCTGAGCACAGGTATCTCTCTGCCACCCAAGCGATGCTCGACGCCTTTGTACGGCACGGCTACGTCGTCGTCGCAACCGATTACCAAGGATTCGGTGGGGCCGGTGTACAAGCCTACCTCGTTGGTATGGGCGAGGCACGAAGCGCGATTGATATCATGCGAGCCGCTCGAAAGGTTGATTTGGCTGTCGGGACGCGATACGTGGTGATGGGTCACTCACAAGGCGGTCAAGCTGATCTTTTCACAGCGGCAATCGGACCAGATTATGCGCCCGAGTTTACTCTTCTCGGTAATGTCGCAATGGCACCGGCATCGCACATCGGTGAGCTTGTGCAGGAAGCAGTGATCGGGTCGCACCCGTCTCCAATCCTTCCCTTCCTTACTTATATGCTTCAATCCTACGCGGCTTATTATCCTGAGATAGCTCTCGAGCGAATCCTGAAACCCCGAGCCTTGGAGCATCTGTCGGACACCTGGGATGGATGCATTGATGACGCGCTCGCTGCCGGTTACTGGGCTGAGTCAATTCCCAGCCACCAGTTTGTTACCCAGCCTGACCTTAGTCCTTTGCTAAAGGCCGCAGCTGCCAACGAGCCGGGACAGCTTCGCATCGTAGCACCGACACTACTCATACAAGGAACTAGCGACCGAACGATACCGCCGAAAAACATTGACGCGGTGGCTCGCGATCTTTGCCGGGTCGGTGACTCCGTATCTTACCGGACCTACCCCGACGCAAGCCACGCGGGAGTGGTGGACGTGGCCAGATCCGATATCGAGGCTTGGGTGAACGCGAGGTTTGCTGGCCTGGAGGCAACGAGCAATTGCGACGAACCTCCGTCAGCTGCAGCATCACGGTAACCCGAAGATTTCTCGATCATCGATGCCTCGCCGAGTACAAAAGCACCTCATCGCTAGAATGCTTAAGGCGCATGCACAACCAATGACGATCGCAAATCGCTATAGCTGAGTCTATCGCCCTGAAAATGGAGCTTGTCATGCAGACGACCGAACACCAACGCGTTGCTATCCTCCGCAAGCAGCGCATTGCCACCCTGCTGGGGGAAATCAATGTTCACGTCGTCGGCAACGGTCCGGCCATGGTTTGCTGGCCCAGCCTTTTGATGACGGGGCAGATGTGGCGGGGACAAGTCGACCATTTCGCAAGCAGCCATAGGATGGTTCTGATCGACCCGCCCGGCCACGGCGAAAGCGATCCCTTGAACCGGCGTTTCACACTTGAGGAATGTGCCCTATGCCTGACCCAGATCCTGGATCAATTGGAGATTGAGGACTGCGTCCTGCTCGGTAACTCTTGGGGCGGAATGATGGGCGGCGTATTCGTTGCCCTGTATCCGAGCCGGGCACGCGCCGCCGTATTGATGAACTGCACGGCTTCGGTGGCTGGTTGGCGCCAGAAGATGGAGTTCTTACTGATGACGTCAATGCTGCGCCGACGGCGTACCGTCCCAAAATCGATCGTCAGCCGCGCAGTCAAGGCCTTTGCCGGTGCGACGAGCGAAAGGACGAAGCCTGAAGTGGTGGAATACATCCGCTCGACGGTGGCCGCAGCCCGTGCTGAGTCCGTCTGCTGGGCGATCGATAGCATCGTTCCGTACCGCGTCGAGCATCGTGCCCTTTTGGGCGCCATTCGAAAACCAGTTCTGGTGGTGGCTGGCGAGGAGGACCGAACATTTCCGGTCGCCGAAACCCGCGCCATGGCGGAGGCCATCCCCGGCGGTCTGTTCAAAGTGCTACCCAAGGTCGGGCATCTTGCTGCCCTGGAGGCTCCACAACCGGTCAACGCCACCATCGATGAGTTTTTAAAAGAAGTTGTCGCATAAACGAGGTTGGAGCGGCCCGGATGCACATGATTTACACGACTTCGGCTTCGCGTCTGAAATGAAATCTATCCGATAATGGGATGATGCGCGCGGGCTCCGAAATCTACAAGGACAGTTGTGCGGCCTGCACAAGGATTCCAAGAGGAGCGAAGGTCATGGTAACACAATCGACTACACACCATCGATGTGTGGCGAACGGCATCAAGTTCCACTATGCCGAGGCTGGTGAGGGTCCGCCGGTCGTCCTCTTGCATGGTTTTCCTGAGACCTCCTATGCTTGGCGGTATCAGATCGAGGCATTGAAGACGCGCTACCGGCTGATCGTGCCGGACCTGCGTGGATACGGCGCGACGGACAAGGCGCCCACCGGCTACGACAAGCGCACCATGGCGAATGACATTCTCGCCCTGATGTCCAACCTCGGCATCAAGCGGGCGGCGATCGTCGCCCACGATCGCGGAGCGCGGGTCGGCCTGCGGCTCGCCAAGGATCATCCCGACGCCGTGGCTCGCTTCGCGGCGCTGGATAACATTCCGACGCGTTTGCTCTTTGGGATGATGAATGCCCGGGTTGCACAGGCAAGTTGGTTCTTCTTGTTCCAGGGCGTCCGGGATTTGCCAGAAGCGCTCATCCAGGGCCGGGAGGAACTCTGGCTTCGCTATATCCTGACCAGTTGGACCTATGACCCGGGAGCCCTCAGCGACGCCGACATCGCCGCCTATGTCCACGCCTATGCGCAACCGGGCGGGTTGCGCGGCGCGTTCGAGGACTATCGGGCCTGGCGAGAAGACATCGCGCAGGATGAAGAGGACAAGGACGTCAAACTTCGCTGCCCTACCCTCGCTTTGTGGGGAAGTGAGTTCGAGGCGGCGAAGATGGTCGACATGGCCGAACTCTGGCGCGGCATCGCCGAGGACCTTACCACGGCGCCGATTGCCTGGGCTGGACACCTCCCGCACGAGGAGCGGCCAGCAGAGGTTAACGCGGCGCTCGAGGCCTTCCTGGCACCGTGGCAGGGCTGACGACAGGTGCGGCGAAGTTTCCCAATCAGCCACTTCAGCCTGTTCATGATCAAGGCGGTCCTAAACGGCCGGGCCAACGAGCTTATCGATCTTGCAAAGGTCAATCTATCACGCAGACCTCAACGGTGATCGTCCTAATGAACGCATCAGTAATCTCCGCCCTCGCGGCACTCGCAGGTGTAACCATCGGCGGACTCACATCCGTCCTCGCGTCGTGGTTGAGCCAACACGCACAGGCCAAGGCGCAGCGGCTCGCGCAGGACAAGCTTCGCCGACAAGAACTCTACAAGAAATTCATCGAGTCTGCTTCGAAATGCAATATCCGCGCGCTCCAGCACGATGAGCCGGACATACCGGCCCTGGTCGAGATTTACGCAAAGGTCGGCAGGATGCGAATCCTCTCCTCGCCATAGGTCGTTGAAAGTGCTGAGACGGTCGCGCGAAGGATCATCGATACGTATCTGGTACCGAACAAGACCTTCCTCGGGCTTCGGGAGATGACGAATAGCGGATCGATCGACCTTCTCCACGAATTCAGCGAGACATGTCGCGCAGAGTTCGAGTCACTCCGCGCTCAGTTCTGAAAGGGAAGAGGCACGGCGCTTCTTTTCACGGATGAACCCACCGCAGGCGCCAGAACCAAATGTTCGAATGTCAGGAGAAACCTATATGGGACGCCTCAAGGGACTTCGATGGATCATTGGAGCATTTGCGCTCGCGGCGCTCGCATCCGTGCTTTGGCTCGCGACGCGCCCGCCGCCGCTCACCGTGCAAGGCGAGGTGTCCAGCGACCGCGTCGATATCAGTCCCCGCGTCGCCGGTCGTATCGTCAAGCTTCACGTCGACGTCGGTGATTCCGTCGAACGAGGTGCGGTAATCGCCGAGCTTGAGAGCCCGCAACTCGTCGCCACCCTGATTGCCGCGCGGGCGGCACTCGGCGTCGCCAAAGCCGATCTCGGTCGCATCAACAGCACGCGGCCGGAAACCATTGCTGCCCGCAAGGCCGAACTCAAGGCGGCTGAAGCCGACGTTACGCTCAGCCAGGAGACCTATGACCGTAAGGCTCAGCTTTCCCGCACGGGAAACGCGCCACAGGCCATGGTCGATGACGCTACCCACAATCTGGAATCGGCCATCCGCAAACGCGAGTCGGCTCAAGCCGCACTGCAACTGGCGACCATCGGCGCCAGTCCGGAAGAAAAGGCGCTTGCGGCTGCACAGGTCAAGCAGGCGGAGGCGGCGCTGAACCAGCGCGATGTGGATGTCGGCGAGTTGCTCATCCGCGCCCCGATCACCGCCCAGGTCACGACGCGTGTCGCTGCGCTCGGCGAGAATTTCAGCGCCGGTTCGCCGCTGTTCTCGCTGCTCGACACCCACAGTATCTGGTTCACCTTTAATCTGCGGGAGGATTTGCTCGGCGAGCTGAAGATCGGAGATACCTTTGATGTCACCGTGCCCGCGTTCAAGTCCCAGGTCATCGCGGTGCGCGTGACCATGATCAATGTTCAGGGACAATATGCGACGTGGCGTGCCACACGGGCCACCGGTGATTTTGATTTGCGTACCTTCGAGGTTCGCGCGGTGCCGACGCAAGCTGTCGAGGGCTTGCGCCCGGGCATGAGCGCGATCGTCGCCTGGACGAAACGAGGAAGCTGAAATGCTGGCCCGAAGACATTTGCGGCCCGGCTTCTGGCTGGTGTTCTGGCGGGAAATCGACTGGCTTCGCCGCCGTCCCTTGCTGCTCGTCTTTATCACCGTCGTGCCGATTGGCCTGATGGCGCTGCTCACCCTGATATTCAGCGCAGGTCTTGCGACACGGTTGCCGATTGCGGTTCTCGATCTGGACAGTTCCGATCTTTCCCGCTCGATCATACGCATGGTCGACGCCACGCCGGATACCGCGGTCGCGGTTCGCGTCGGCGAGTTGGCGGAGGGACGCGGCATGATTCTCTCCGGCAAGGTCCACGGGCTCTTGATGCTGCCCCGAAATCTCGAGCGGGACGTGTTCGCTGGCCGCCGGCCGGAAGTCGTCTTCTTTTACAACACCCAGACGCTAACCATTGGTAATCTTACCTTGCGCGGCGTGAGCGCCGCGGTGCCGACCGCTGCCGCAGGTATCCGCCTGTCGCTGCGCACCGCGCAAGGTCAGCCGATCGAAGAAGCGCAGGCCGCGATTTCACCGATCCCGGTACAGACCCACGCTTTGTTCAATCCGACGCTGAACTATGTGTACTTTCTGCTTGCCGCGATTCTGCCGAGCGTGCTGCAAATCGTTGTCGTGACGGCGTCAGCCTATTCCGTCGGAATAGACGTCGAAACGCGCCATCGATTGCGAATCCTTCGCCGGCTTGGCGGCGGGCTTTGGCCCGCGATGGCGGGCAAGGTGCTGCCCTATACGATCGTGTTTCTGATGATGCTCGGTTTGTCGGATGCCGTGCTGTTCGGCATTCTTGAGTTGCCGCTGCACGGCCGGGGCTGGCTGCTCGACATGGCCGGATTGCTTTTTGTCCTGTCGTGCCAATTCCTCGGCGTTCTGCTAGCGCTGCTTTTCAAGCCGACGGCGAGCGCCGTCAGCATCGGCACGCTGCTGACGTCGCCGGCCTTCGGCTTCATGGGAATTGGCTTCCCGCGCCTGGGCATGAATGCGTTCGCTTATGGCTTTGGCGCCATCCTGCCCGGCACCTGGTACCTGACGGCGCGGATCGACCAAACCATCCGGGGCACGCCGCTTGACCTGTCGTGGAAACCGATCCTCGTTCTGCTCGCTTTTGTCGTCGGTCTCGCGGGACTTGTCGCGTTGCGGCTGGAAAGCATGCGCGCGCATGCCCTTCGTGATGCTGCCGGCGCTCCGCCGACGCTTAAGGATGCACTCCCATGAAGGCAATGCTTACAGTCTTCAGGGATGAACTCCGGCGCATCTTCGCGCTGCGGCCGGTATTCTCGGTGCTGGTCATTGGTTCTGCGTTCTATGCGGTGTTTTATCCGCAGCCCTACCTCAATGAAGCCTTGCGCAACGTGCCGATTGCCGTCGTCGATGGTGACGGGACGCCCGCCAGCCGCGAACTGGCGCGCCGCATCGATGCGACGTCCGACATCGCAGTGACGATGGTACTACCCGACGTTGCCAGTGCAGAGCGCGAGGTTTTTGCGCGCAAGATTTTTGGTATTCTGGCGATCCCGAAAAATTTCGAGCGCGACCTGCTGCATGGCCGCGCGTCGCCGATCGCGCTCTATGCGGACGCCAGCTATTTCCTGTTGTATCAGCGCGTTGCCGGGGGCGTCGCGGCGGTGGCGCAAACCCTGGGCGCGGAGATCGAAGCCGCCCGCCTGATCGGCATCGGCGTCGATCCGGCTCTCGCCAGCGCCGCATCCGACCCGATGCAATTGACGGCGGTGCCGCTGTTCAATCCTCAGGGGGGCTATGCGACCTATGTTCTGCCGGGTGCCTTCATTATAATCCTGCACCAGATCTTGCTCATGGGCGTCGGGTTGCTCGGCACGTTGCCCGGGGCCGATCCGTCCGAGAATGCAACAGACGATCCGCCGCCAGGCCCTTTTGCGACCGTTGTGGGAAAGATGCTGGCCTATCTACTGCTCGAGGCGATCATCTTGCCGCTATATTTGATCGCGCTGCCCTATCTCTATGGACTACCGCGGCTTGGCGGCGTCATCCCGATACTCATCTTCGCCGTGCCGTTTGTTCTCTCTGTCAGCGGGCTAGGCCTTGTCGTTGCGGCCATCTTCAAAAACCCGCTGTCGGTTCAACTTGTCCTGGCAGCGATTGGACTGCCTTTTTTCTACCTCGCAGGGTTTGGATGGCCGACCGAAGTGATCCCACCCACTGTCCATGTAGTTTCATTGCTGGTGCCAAGTACCTCCGCGATTAACGGATTTACCCGGCTCGCTCAGCTCGGTGCTCCGCTCGCCGACGTGCGAGGCGAGTTTTTGCTGCTGTGGGGGCTGACGTTACTTTATGGCGGTATCGCCTGGATCCTGGAAGTCAGGAGGCGTCGCGTTGCATCCGTTCCAAGCTGGCCGGCATCCGACTAGTCTCAACGCATCGGCGACATTCTGACGATTCATGGTACGTCCGCAGCCTTGCATTGAGTCAGACATCGTGGCTACAGGGCCTCTCAGGATCGACCGCCGCTGCGCGAACTATGCGGCTCTAGCGAACGGATCTTGTGTTTTGTGCCGACGCCAGACGCTGGGGGTAATGCCGACGGCATATTGAAACCGCTTCGTGAGATGGGACTGATCAGCGAATCCCGCAGCAAGCGCGATCTGGCACAGCGGCTCGTCGGTCGCAAGCATGAGTTCCTGGGCTCGCTGGACGCGACGTTCGAGCACGAAGGTATGCGGGCCGACGCCGAAGCACTTCTTGAAGGCACGTTGGAAGTGCCTCGGACCCAGACGGACGACGGCAGATAGTTGCTTTGCGGTCACGGGCTTGTCGATGTTCATTTCGATGTAAACCTTCACGCGCCGGACCTGCCAAGGAGCGAGCCCGCCGGGCACGAGACCAACCGCCGCCCCGTAGAAAATCGAAGGACCCGCCGTCTCGAGAATTAGGCGCGCTTTCGAGAGGTGCCTTATTGCCGCCTCGCGATTCGTGTCGAGCGCCTCCAGGCCTGTCCGCAACAATTCGACGACAATTTGCGCCGTTTCTCGCGCATTGGAGCCCCGCGCCCGCGGAGCAGTGGGTAACGTCTCCGATGAGTACATTTGAGAATCTCTTCCCGTTCAACACCGACGGCTATTCCGTCAGGCCAAACAATGGCGCAGCCCGCGCAAGAGCTCTCGTTGTTCGGTGTTAAGCCGCGTAGCATTCTGAAAAAGATCCGCTGCTTCGGTTTGATCGCGCTCGCCTGACAGCGAGATCACGCCCCTCACGCCGCAGGCCTAAACATTCCAAGCGAGGCATAATTGTGCAAGCGGCCCTTTGCCGCCTTCCTCTAGGCCTGATGCACAAGTTCATACCGAACACGGACGAGGAGCAGTCCCATGGCCACGGCAAGTGCAGAAGTGCAAGCGTCCGAAGGAACATCGGCAACCCAAGCGTGTGATGCGGACCGGCGAGCCGAAGCGCACGCCCCACTGATTTACATTCGAACCCGTCGGGCGATGATCGCCAAGGAGCTGATTGAAATCATCCCCGGCCGCGAGGCGATCTGATGGCCGCATATCGATAGGAGGCGAACCATGGCTTACGTCACATCTGCGACGACCAAAGGCGGCCGCAACGGCCGCGCGATGCTGGACAATGGCGCGCTTGCGCTCGCAATGGCCGCGCCCAAGGAAATCGGCGGCGCCGGCGACGGACATAATCCCGAGCAGTTGTTCGCGCTGGGTTATTCATCCTGCTACGGACAAGCAATTCTGCTGATTGCAAAAAAATACGGCCTCGATGGGCATGCCGCGCGGGTCACCTGCGAAGTGACGCTGGATCAGAAGGACGGTGGCTTCGCTCTCGCCGTCGAGCTGAAGGTTTCAATACCTGGCGCTGACAAGGAAAAGCTCCAGCATCTGGTTGAGGAAGCCCACACGGTCTGCCCTTACTCGAAGGCTACCAAGGGCAATATCCCGGTCAAGCTGACCACCATTTAAGTTTTCGGACAAGGAGAGAGCGTGACCGTATCACCATCCTTGGCGCGCATGGCATACGAGGTTCCACCACAGCCCCGCGCTAAGGACAATTATGGAGGTGGCTAAAACGTTATGATCCCCAGTAACTCTGGGTCGATGATCGGCGAAGTAGCAGGACGGCGGGTGCCACGTTTAACGCAGACAATTCAACCACGGAGTTAGATCGATGATGAAATTACGGATACTTGCGGCAATGATGGCCTCCTACCTTTCGCTTCGAGCACAGCATTGAGCGGAGGTCCATCATGTCAAACGCTTCACGACGCGGAGCAGTTCGCGCCCCCCGTCTCGCGCGGGCTGCCGCGCTCAGCGGCACGAGCGGAAAAGTCTGCCCCGCCGACCGCGCGACGCTGTTGCTCGAAGCAATCATCGAACCGGGCGACCGCGTCGCTATCGAGGGCGACAATCAGAAGCAGGCCGATTTTCTGGCCGCCGCGCTCGCGAAGGCCGATCCGGCGCGGCTGCACGATCTGCACATGGTGCAGTCGGTGCTGGCACTACCCGAACATCTGGCCGTCTTCGAGCGCGGCATTGCGAGCCGGCTCGATTTCGCCTTCGCGGGGCCGCAAAGCCGCAAGCTCGCCGAACTGGTCGCGAACGGGACGGTGATGATCGGGGCGATCCATACCTATCTCGAACTCTATGCTCGCATGCTGGTCGACCTGACGCCGCGCGTGGCGCTGATCGTCGCCGATAAGGCGGATCGCGATGGCAACCTCTACACTGGCCCCAATACCGAAGACACGCCGACCGTCGCCGAGGCCACAGCGTTCCGTGGTGGCATCGTTGTCGCGCAGGTCAACGAGATCGTCGATCGACTGCCGCGGGTCGACGTGCCCGGCGACTGGGTCGATGTCGTGGTGCAGAGCCCGAAGCCGTATCTGATCGATCCGCTGTTCACGCGCGATCCCGCCAAGATCAGGAACGAGAACGTGCTGATGGCGATGATGGCGATCGCGGCGATCTACGAACCCTACCAGGTGCGGCGGCTCAATCACGGTATCGGCTATGCGACCGCGGCGATCGAACTGATGCTGCCAACCTACGCCGTCCAGCGCGGACTGAAGGGCAAGATCGCCAGGCATTTCGTGCTGAACCCGCACCCGACCCTGATCCCAGCGATCGAAGCCGGCTTCGTCGACAGCGTCTATTGCTTCGGCTCCGAGTTGGGCATGGAACGCTACGTTTCGAACCGCGCCGATATATTCCCGGTGGGCGCCGACGGCAATCTGCGGTCCAACCGCGCGCTGGCACAGGTCGCCGGACACTATGCCTGCGACCTCTTCATCGGCGGTACGTTGCAGATCGACCCGCAAGGCAACAGCTCGACGGCCACCAAGGGCCGGATCACGGGCTTCGGCGGCGCGCCGAACATGGGCGCCGACCCGCGTGGCCGCCGCCACGACAGTCTCGCCTGGCGGCGCGCCGGTCAGGAAGCCGGCGAGAGCCTGCGCGGACGCAAGCTTGTGGTACAGATGGTGCAGACCCATCAGCCGAATGGCGCACCGAGCTTTGTCGAACGGCTGGACGCGTTCGATCTCGCAGCCTCGGCCGGTTTTGCGCTACCGCCGGTGATGATCTACGGCGACGACGTCACCCATGTCGTTACCGAGCGTGGCGTGGCCAACCTTTTGCGTTGCCGGTTGCCGCAGGAACGCGAGGCGGCATTGCGCGCCGTCGCGGGCGATACCGAGTTCGGCAGGCGACAGCCGTCCGAAACAAGCGACAGCCTGCGCCGCCGCGGCATCGTGATGTTGCCCTCTGACCTCGGCATCGATGTCAACACCGCAACCCGCGACCGGCTCGCGGCCCAAACCATCGACGACCTCGTGACGGCGTCAGGCGGACTCTACGTGCCGCCGGCGAAATTCCGCCCGACCACGGTCCCCCACGGTTGAGGATAGGAGGCAACGATGACCCCGAACACGCAAACCTCAAGTGGCCTGTCCAACTCGAAGCCCGCGCCGGTCGATCGCGCGAAAGACCTCGCAGCGGCACTGCTGTCGGAAGGCGGTGAGGCCTCCGGCGCGCAGGTCGCGCGCGAACTGCACCACGTACTGAGCGCCCTCGATGCGGACGACCGGCACAACTTCCTGCGCTATCTTGCGACGGAGTTTCGGCCCGACAGAACTGCGCTGCGCGCGGCGTCGGAGCGCTATCTCGCCGACGATGCGGCGGAAGCCGCGGCCGCGCTCGCGCGGGCCGCCGATCCGCCCCGCCAGGAATTGCTGCGGCGAATCAACATGGCGCCAGGCGGCACCGGGGCGCTGATCGCGATGCGCAGTGAAATTGCCTCATGGCTGCGCGGCGAACCGGAACTGAAGCTGCTCGACGCCGACCTCAAGCATCTGTTCGCCTCGTGGTTCAACCGCGGCTTCATCGAGCTGCGGCGCCTCGACTGGCAGACGCCGGCCGCGGTGCTGGAGAAGCTGATCGCCTATGAGGCAGTGCACGAGATCAAGGGCTGGGACGATCTGCGGCGGCGTCTTGCGCCCGACCGCCGCTGCTTCGCATTCTTCCATCCCGCGCTTCCCGGCGAGCCGCTGATCTTCGTCGAAGTCGCGCTGGTGCAGGGGTTGGCCACCGCGATGCCGCCGCTGCTCGCACGGGAGACGGACGAGGAGGCCGCACGGGCGCAAGCTGCGCGCGCTGATACCGCGATTTTCTATTCGATCTCCAACTGCCAGGACGGCCTGCGCGGCATATCGTTCGGCAATTTCCTGATCAAGCAGGTGGTCGAGGAGCTCAAGGCGGAGTTTCCGCAGCTGAAGCGTTTTTCCACCCTTTCGCCGGTACCGGGGTTTCGGAGCTGGCTCGGTCCACGGCTTGCGAACGGAAGCGATCCCGATGCCGCGCTGTTGCCACAACTTGAGAGCTGCGGCTGGTGGAATGACCCGACGCAGAGCGAGAAGCTGCGTGCGCCCTTGCTGCGGCTTTGCGCCCGCTATCTGACGCGGCAACCCTCGATACGCATCGACCCGGTAGCGCGCTTTCACCTCGGCAACGGTGCGCGGCTCGAACGTGTCAATTGGCTCGGCAACAACGCGCCACGCGGCATCCAGGAATCCTTCGGCATCATGGTCAACTATCTCTACGACCATGACAGCATCGAGAACAACCACGAGGCCTTCGTGCGAGACGGGACTATCGTGCGTTCGCCCGAGGTCGACACACTGCTCGAAACTGAGCCCATGCGGGGGGCTGCAGAAAGGCGGTGAACTGCGACATGACATCGAAATCTCGGGCGTCCGGCGCCGCTCTGCCCCGCCCACACCGTGCAACCAGACAATCCACCTATCCTTGAAGGAAGAGATATCATGATGAACAGACGCGCTTTTTCCGCCGCCCTCGTGACCGGTCTAGCGGCTTCGCTGATTTCCACACGTGGCATGGCCGCAAATTCAACTCCAGCGAAGGCGAGCAACGTCGTGCTTGTGCACGGGCTGTTTGCCGATGGCTCATGCTGGTCCGAAGTGATAGCGCGATTGCAGGCGGCGGGGCTCAACGCCACGGCCGTGCAAAATCCGCTGACGACGCTGCCTGAAGCGGTGGCTTCGGCCCAGCGTGTGCTGGCGCGGCAGGATGGCCCGACGGTGCTGGTGGGTCATTCCTTCTCCGGGATGATCGTCACGGAAGCCGGTGTGCATCCGAACGTCTCCGCGCTCGTCTATGTGGCGGCGCGCGCGCCGGATGCGGGCGAGGATTACACCGCCCTGGCGAAGACATATCCGACGCCGCCGGCGACGGCCGGGATCGCGTTCGATGGCGATGAAGGACGCCTTTCCGAGGAGGCTTTCCTTCGCGATTTTGCCGGCGACCTGCCGGAAGCGAAGGCCAGGGTGCTTTACGCCGTGCAGGAGCCGTTCCACAAGGCTCTGCTGTCAGGCAAGACCACCCACGCCGCATGGCGATCCAAGCCCAGCTATTATGCCGTTTCGACCGAAGACCGCACCATCAATCCAGACCTTGAGCGTTTCATGGCAAAACGGATGGGCGCCAAGACCATCGAAGTGAAGGCCAGCCATCTCTCGCTGATCTCCCATCCCGATGAAATCACGCGGCTGATCCTCGAAGCCGCGGGACAGCAAACCTGACGAACCCAGCGCATACACAGTACGAAAGGAGCAAGAAGCCATGAAGCGCTTTGGATCTGCCATCTGGAGCGGCGGCCTGAGTGAAGCCAAGGGGAGCGATTTCTGGCAAAACGCATGAACGCAACCAGCGCGGAACTGGACGCAGGCCACCTGTCTCTGGTGTCTCATCCCAAGGAAATCGCCTACCTGATCTTAGCCGTTGCAGGTCGGCGAAACTAAACGGACACGCGCACTCGTCGCGGGCTGGATCGATGGAATCCGCCGCAAGTTCAAGAAAGCTGATCGCATCGGCAAAAGCCCGGCCGCCTCTAATCATTTGGAATAATGAACACTTCGGGCTGATGCCGCCGACATTGTCGCGTGATCATTGCGCTTGATGAACAACCGTTGCTTGCCTTTGCCGGCATATGAACCCAATACAAAGCACAAAGTCGAGCCACTGCGCCGCCCAGAGTCCGGCCAGGCCGTTCCGATAGAGGTCGCCGAGAGGGGCCGTGAGACGCCAAAAACGCGAATCAGCATAAACATTCCTCAAGCGCACCGACGCCGCCCCGTTTGCGACCGGTGCTGCCTCGGGCACGACGAGATAGATCGTGACTGCGCAGCCGGCAGTCACCGCAGCTGACCCACCGAAGAGTTCACGCCAGCCTACCAGGTGAGCGCAAGCTCGGTCGGCAACGTCGCTGTCACAGTGCCTGGCGCGCCGCAGGGCCTAAACATTCCAAGTGAGTCATGTTTGTCAAAGCGCCCTTTGTCACCTTCACCTAGTCCTGATGCACAAGCTTGTGCGACTTCTATGCACACGGAAGCGACGGCGCAGAGCCGTTGTCGAATTGAAGGAGTACCGACATGGTAACGACACCAGCGCCGATCGCGGGCGCAGCAGCACCGGCGAAGAAAGCTCCAAAACAGCTGCCCCCGCCGAACAGCGACTTCTACGAATTCGCAGAGACCTTGAACGCGGAGGAACAGGCGGTTTTAAAACAAGTGCGAGCGTTCATGGAGACCAAGGTCGCGCCGATTATCAATAAGTACTGGATCGAGGATTCCTTCCCGTTCGAGGTGCTGCCGGCGTTCAAGGAGTTGAACATCGGCGGACTGGGTATGCAGGGATACGGGTGCCGAGGAGGAAGCCTCCTGCTGTCGGGCCTGGTCGCGATGGAGCTGGCGCGTGTGGATTGTTCGTTCGCGGGCTTCTTCGGCATCCACAACGGCATGGCGATTGGCTCAATCTACGCCGCGGGCTCGGAGGAGCAGAAGCAGAAGTGGCTGCCGCCGATGGCCCGCCTTGAGAAGATCGGCTGCTACGGCCTGACCGAGCCGCTCGTGGGCTCCGGGGCGAGCCGCGGCCTGATGACGACGGCGAAGAAGGAGGGGGACACTTGGGTCCTCAACGGCCAGAAGAAGTGGATCGGCAACTCGCCTTGGTGCGACATCTCGATCATCTGGGCGCGCGACGTCGCCGACAACGAGGAAAAGGGCTTTATCGTCGAGAACAAGACGACGCCGGGTTTCAGCGTCGAGAAGATCCATAACAAGATCGCGTTCAAGGTGGTGCAGAACGGCCTCATCACGATGAAGGACTGCCGCGTGCCTGCAGAGAATCACCTTCAGTCCGGCAACTCGTTCCGCGACACCGCGCGGGTGCTGCGCACTCTGCGGTATCTCGTCGCGTGGCAGGCGACGGGATGCCAGATGGGAGCCTACGAGCATGCGCTCAAGTACGCTCAGGAGCGTTTGCAGTTCGGCAGGCCGATCGCCTCGTTCCAGCTGATTCAGGACCTTCTCGCCAGAATGCTCGCGAACGTCACAGCTTCTCAGTGCATGGTGGTGCGCACGGCGCAACTGTCCGCGGAAGGCAAGCTGGGGGACCATCATGCGGCACTGGCCAAGGCGTTCTGCACCTACAGAATGCGCGAGACGGTCGCGTGGGCCCGCGAGATCCTCGGCGGCAACGGCATCAGCACCGACTATAACGTGGCCCGCTTCTTCGCCGATGCCGAGGTGATCTACAACTACGAGGGTACGTACCAGATGCAGAACCTGATGGTCGGCAAAGCGATCACCGGGTTCAGTGCGTTCGTATGAGCGAGGGCGAGCCAGCGGCCACCCGCTCCCCGCTGGCTCGCCCGCTTATTTCCCAGACAGGAGATACCAACATGGCCGCCACAGCAACGCTCACGCCTTCACCGGCGGTGATGCCCATCACTTCGGCAGCGGCAGCACTGACGCTCGCGATAGTTCTGTACGAGAAAAGGGTGCGATCGCTTACGTGACGGTCAATCGGCCAAGGGTGCTCAACGCCCTGAATAGGCCGACGTGGAGGGATCTGTCCGCCTTCCTTGAGAAGCGCGCGCCCCAGTTCCACGGGCGTTGAACCTTACTCGCCGAGCATGACAATTCAGGAGAGACCAATGGCAAGCGATAACATCTTCTCGGGATTGAAAGTGGTGGACCTCGCCAGCTTCGTTGCGGGCCCAGGCGCTGCGGTGATCCTGTCCGATTTCGGCGCGGACGTGATCAAGGTCGAACCGCCCTCCGGCGACATGTATCGAATCGTCTTCAAGCTTCCGCCGCAGCCGCGCGCCAGCGACAATTACACGTGGCATCTGGACAACCGCAATAAACGTGGGCTGGCGCTCGACCTGAAATCGCCGAACGCCGCAGAAGTGCTCGAACGGTTGGTCAAGTGGGCCGACGTCCTCATCGTCAACACGCCACATCCGGCGCGCGAGCGGCTCAAGCTCGAATACAAGGACGTCGTGCAATGGAACCCCCGGCTGATCTACGCTGACATCTCGGGCTTCGGCGACAACGGCCCTGACGCCGACCTTCCAGGCTTCGATGTAACGGCCTACTGGTCGCGCAGCGGCCTGCTGTCGGAGACACGCGATGCGGGGGCGCCGCCCACAACGCCCATGGTGACCAGCGGCGATCATGCGACGGCGGTTGGCCTGTTCTCTGCGATCGTCATGGGCCTGTACCGGCGTGAGCGCACGGGCAAAGGCTCCTATGTCACGACATCGCTACTCGCCGAGGGCGTCTGGGCCGCTGGCGCCCACATTGCCGGGGCATTGGCCGGGGCGATCTTCTATCCGCTGCACGATCGGCAGAGCCCGTCGAACGCGTTCTTCAATCCCTACAAGGCGTCTGAGGGTAGCTGGTTCCTGCTGGTGGTCACGCCGGATAAATTCCAGGCGCTGGCGGCCGCCATTGACCGGCCGGACTTGATGACCGATCCGCGCTTCAGTGATGCGAAAAAACAAGCGGTGAACGCGATACAGCTCAGGACAATCCTGGATGACGTGTTCGCCAAGCAGCCGATGCAGCACTGGCGCGAGGTCTTCAACAAAGCGCACATCACGTACGGAGCGATTGTGGAGCCGAGCGAAGTCATCAACGACCCGCAATTGCGCGCGAACGACATGGTCGTTCCGCTCGAGGGCGCGGGAGGCAAGCTGACGCTTACAGTCAGCAGCCCTATGCAGGTGCACGGCGTTGCAAAGGAACCCGCGCGCCGCGCGCCCGGCCTCGGCGAGCACAATCACGAAATTCTCAGGGAGCTCGGCTTCGACGCTGCCCAGATCGAAAAGCTCCACGCCGCCAGCACCGTACCGCGAGGCTGACGAGGTCATTGACTTGGCCAGAACGAATCTATGGCGCTGAGGCACGTGTCCGCAGGCCACTGGAGGAAACCCATGCGCATTGTCCATTTCGAGAAGGCGGGTCTCCCCGGAATCGCGGCGGATGACGGCTCGGGCTGGCATGGCCTTACGGAGCGCGAAAGCGGCTTTCCAGGCACTCTGCCTGAACTGATTGCGCAAGGTGCGGATCTGTTGCGCACAGGCAGAGACCTTCTGCCCATGCCCGCAATCGACCTGAATGCAGTTCGGATACTGCCTCCGGTGCCCAAGCCGCCGAAGATCCTCTGTGTCGGTCTCAACTACGATGATCACCTCGAGGAAAGCGGACTCAAAAAGCCGGTCTATCCCGAAATTTTCGCGCGCTTCGCGACGAGTCTGATCGCCCACCGTGAAACGATCCGGCGGCCACGCGAATCGTCCGCGCTCGACTATGAGGCGGAGCTCGCCGTGGTGATCGGCCGGAGCGGTCGCCGCATCCACCGCGACAGAGCCCTCGATCACGTTGCGGGCTACTCCCTATTCAACGATGCGTCGATACGCGATTTTCAACTGCGCACGCCGCAATGGACGATGGGCAAGAATTTCGATGCCACAGGGGCGTTCGGCCCCTGGCTGGTGACGCCCGATGCCGTGCCGCCGGGGGCCCACGGGTTGCGCATTCAGGGCCGCTTGAACGGCCGGGTGATGCAGGATGCGCGTACCGACCAGCTCATCTTCAGCGTCCCCGCGCTGATCGAAATGATCAGCGTCGCGATGAGTCTGGAGCCGGGTGATGTGATCATCACCGGAACACCCGGTGGCATTGGGGCGGCGCGCAAGCCACCTGTCTTCATGCGGCAGGGCGATGTCTTCGAAGTGGAGATCGAGGGGATCGGTGTCTTGAGCAACCCCGTCCAGGACGAGTGAAAGAGGAGACGCCGCGTTGATCAGAAAGCTATTTTCCACGAACCCCGCGCGCATAGGACGGTTCGACGGGCCACCGACGTGCGATGCAGTCTCCGCCTCCCTGCTCGACGGGACCCCAGGTGACCTGAAGGCCGATCTCATCGCCCTCCTGGGAAAAGCGAACGTCCTCCACAGAGCAATCGATCTCGTACGGTATGCCTCCGATGCGAGCCCGTATCGGCTCGTCCCTCAAGTTGTCGTGCTGCCTCGAACGACCGATGACATCGCCAATCTCTTTCGCTATTGCCGAGAGAACGGAAGGCACGCGACGTTCCGCGCGGCGGGAACCAGCCTGAACGGTCAATCCCAGTCGGACGATATACTCATCGACGTGCGCCGTCATTGGTACGGCGCCAAAGTGGAGGACGATGGCCGCCGGGTGCGCGCGCGTCCAGGAATGATCCTGGGCCACGTCAACGCAATGCTCGGGCGATACGGCCGACGGGTTGGACCGGATCCGGCAAGTTCGCACGCATGCACCGTCGGTGGCGTAATAGCCAACAACTCTGGCGGCATGCGCTGCACCGTCAGAAACGACGCTTACCAGACGGTCTCGGCGATGACGTTCGTAACGCCATCCGGCGCCGTAATCGACACCTCGGCTCCCGACGCGGAGGCGGCATTCGAACGAGCCGAACCAGATCTTGCGATCGGGCTGCTGGAACTCCGCGGACAGTTGCTCGCCGATCGCGAGCTGGCCGACCGCGTGCGACGAAAATATTCGATACGAAACACCCATGGCTACCGGCTCTGCGCTCTGCTCGACGGCGAGACGCCACTCGAAATCTTTCGTCGTCTTCTCGTGGGATCTGAGGGAACGCTTGGGTTCGTCGCCGAGGCTGTGATCGACACCGTTCCTGTTCCTGGCGTGACCAGCGTCGCTTGGATACCGGTCCCAACCATCGACGAAGCGGTCGGCCTTGTGTCCGGCCTCGTCGGTCTCGGAGCCTCCGCGGTCGAGCTGATGGTCGCCCCCGCTCTCGCCGCCGCCGGCCAGGCCTTCGCGCACACCCCTTCCTATTGGAAAACTCTCAATCCGAAGGCTGCGGCCCTTCTCGTGGAGTTCGGCGCCGAAGACATGAGAGCGCTCGAGGTTTTGCAGAACAAGGTCGTCGAGTTTACCTCCAAAGCCAATCTGATTCATCCGGTAGAGTTCACGAGCGTGGCGGAAGCTGTCGAGCTGGCGTGGCACGTACGCGAAGGACTGCTCGGACTGATCGGCAAACAGCGTCCCCAGGGCTCGACGCTCATAACCGAGGACGTGTGCTTTCCGCCAGAACGCCTGGCGCAAGGAGCTAGGGACATCCAGGAACTGCTCGGCAAGCACGGCTTCATCCCCGGGGTCGCCGGCCACGCAGCCCACGGAAATCTTCACTTTACGCTGGTCGCGGACTTTGGCGATCCAAAGGGCCACAAACGGTACGCGGCCTTCATCGAAGAACTCGTCGATCTCGTCGTCCGCAAGCACGACGGCTCGCTGAAGGCCGAGCACGGTACCGGTCTCAACATGGCGCCTTTCGTCGAGTCGGAATGGGGCGCGAAGGCCACCGGCATGATGTGGCGGCTCAAAGAGCTCGCCGACCCGAAAGGCATTCTGGGACCGAACGTGATCCTGACCCGCAACGCAAAACTCCATTTGGAGAATTTGAAATCGGTGCCCCAGATCGAGAGCGTCACGGATTCTTCGCAATGCATCGAGTGCGGATTCTGCGAACCGGTTTGTCCCAGCCGTAACGTCACTATGACGCCAAGGCAACGGATCGTGCTGAGGCGTGAAATGGCTCGCCAATCGCCGGGATCACCGATGCTTGCACGGCTGCAGGAGGAGTACCAGTACGACGGAATCGAGACCTGCGCCGGCGATGGCACATGCGCGATTGCCTGCCCGATCGGAATCAACACCGGTGCTCTGATCCGCGAATTGCGTGCGGTCGAGACCACTCCGACAGCCGACAAGGTCGCGCTACGATTAGCCAAGAACTGGAGCGCGGTCGAGAAGGTATCCCGAGCGAGCCTGTCCGCCACGCATGCCTTCTCCGCTCTATTCGGAGTCAAGCCGCTGACGGCCTTGACCGGGGTTGCGCGAGCAGTCGCGAATCCCGATCTGATACCGAGCGTGCCGGGTCCGATGCCTCGGGCAGCTCGGGCTCTACGGTCGACCCAAAGGAACGTTGCCGCAGCCGTCTACTTTCCCGCCTGCATCAATCGGATGTTTGGCCGCGATCCGGACGGCCCGGCTTCGCCGTCCTTGCCGGAGGCGTTCGTCGCACTATCCGAACGAGCCGGAATGCCGTTGTGGATCCCGCCTGACGTCGCCGGTCTTTGTTGCTCCACCCCCTGGAAGTCGAAAGGCTATCCCCAGGGCCACGAGTTCATGGCCAAATCCATCGCCGACGCCATGCTGCGGTGGAGCGACGGCGGTAAGATCCCGATCGTCGTTGATGCGGCATCGTGCACTCTCGGTCTCAGCCAAGATATTGCGTCACTACTCGACGCCGAGACCAAGGCCAGGTACGAGAGTCTGACCATCATCGACTCGATCGCGTGGTGTCACGATCTACTTCCGAAGTTGACGATCCGGAGGAAGCTCGGGCGGATCGCCGTGCACCCAACCTGCTCCATCACGCACCTGGAATTGGCTGGGAAGCTCAAGCAGATCGCGACGCATTTGGCCGATGAGGTCGAGGTGCCAATCGGTACGACCTGCTGCGGTACGGCCGGGGATAGAGGTCTCCTGCATCCCGAACTCGTCGTTTCAGCGACCCGCGAGGTCAAAGCCGTTCTGGATGCTCACCCGGCCGAGGCCTACATTTCGGCGAACCGAACCTGTGAGATGGGCCTTCGGCACGCGACCGGGCGACCGTATGAGTCGTTTATTTTCCTGCTTGAGGAACTGAGTCGTCCGGAGGCGGGCTAACGGATGACCCCAGCTTATCGAGAAGTTCTCTCGCCGACAGATCGGCCGTCTGGAACGGTCGCCAAATGGAGCTATTCCCATGCGATATTCTGATTACAAATGTTTCCGGTTCAGGTTTGATTCCGGCGTCGCATTCGTCAGCATCGATCACCCGCCGATAAATCTTCTTGACGAAGCTCTGTCGCAGGAATTCGACAAACTCGGCAGGGAACTCGAGGCCGATGAGAGCGTCCGGGTCGTGGTGTTGCAGAGCGAGCTCCCTGATTTCTTTATAGCCCACTCTGGTTTGGGCCGGGTTGGAGCCGCCTCCAAAATAGTATCCCATACGCGCAGCTTTCGTCTTACGCAGATGATCGGCGAGCGGTTCAGGAACATGCCCAAGGTAACCATCGCCAAAATCGAGGGACGGGCCCGGGGCGGAGGGAGTGAGATCGCGCTGGCCGTGGACATGTGTTTTGCTGCCGTTGGCAAAGCGATCTTCGGCCACCCAGAGGTGGCGGTTGGACTTGTTCCAGGCGGGGGCGCGACGCAAAGATTGCCAAGGCTTATCGGGCGGGGACGCGCCTTGGAGGTGCTCTTGGGTTGCAATGATCTCTCGGCGGAGCTGGCAGAACGTTACGGCTATATCAATCGAGCGTTGCCAGCGGACGAACTGACTCCTTTTGTCGAGAAACTGGCTCACCGCATCGCCTCATTTCCTATGCATGCCATCGCTCACGCCAAGGCGGCCGTGGATACTGGAGCATTTAGTTCCATGGCAGAGGGGCTTCTGGTGGAAGCCCATGAGTCCGATTTGAGTGTCGCGAGCGAGGTAACGCAAGCGCGCGTGACGGAAGCATTGAAGGCCGGCGCCGAAACTTATGAAGGCGAGCTGGAGATCGATTATTTATCGAGACTCTCCCCGATAAGATAAGCCCACGACTGCAGATTGCCATTTGGCGGAGTGCTTCAAAGTCTTCAGCCGTCGCTAGGGATGCCAGCGTGTCACGGTCGGACGTCAACCCACGTTGGCGCCAAGAATCCGCCGTGGTTCAGACGTCAGGATCAGTTGGTTGCGCTGCTTTCTGGTTCGGAATGCGAGAATAGTGCCAAATCATGCCGGCAAACCAATCGATAGCCGGATCCACAAGCTAATCGTTCAAGTCCGCATAGAAGGAAAATAGCTATGGCAAAGACAGTCGCTGATCAGTTTGCGGAAACTCTCGCTGCCGCTGGCGTCAAGCGGATCTATGGCATCGTCGGCGACAGCCTGAACGGATTGACCGATGCGATCCGCCGCCAGGGCAAGATCGAATGGGTACATGTGCGGCACGAAGAGGTCGCGGCCTTTGCGGCCGGCGCCGAAGCGCACTTGACCGGAGACCTCGCCGTCTGTGCCGGCAGCTGCGGACCCGGCAATCTGCACCTCATCAATGGCTTGTTCGATTGTCACCGGTCGCGCGCGCCGGTGCTCGCGATCGCGGCGCAGATCCCTTCGGCCGAACTCGGCGCCGGGTATTTCCAGGAAACCCATCCCGAGAATCTATTCAAGGAGTGCAGTCACTATTGTGAGCTGGTTTCGGGAGCCAACCAGATGCCCCGCGTTCTGGAGATCGCGATTCGGCAATCGGTGGGCAATCGCGGCGTCTCGGTCGTGGTCCTTCCGGGTGACGTCGCCCTTCAGCCCGCCGCAGATGCGCCGCTGCCGAAGGCCGCGGGCCTGCTGCCCAGCCGAGCCGTCGCGATGCCGGCGCGCGTCGATGTCGACCGGCTCGCGGCGCTTCTCAACGGCGAGGGCCGCGTGACCATGCTGTGCGGCTCGGGATGCGAGGGCTCGCATGATGAACTCCTCGCGCTCGCGGACCGTCTTAAAGCTCCCATCGTGCATGCGTTCCGGGGCAAGGAGCATGTCGAGTGGGACAATCCGTTTGACGTCGGCATGACCGGACTGATTGGTTTCTCTTCCGGCTACTACGCCATGCTCGACTGCGATATCCTGCTGATGCTCGGCACCGATTTTCCGTATCGCCAATTCTACCCCCACGGCGCGCGGGTGCGCATCGCGCAGGTGGATGTGCGGCCCGAACAGATCGGCCGCCGCGCGCCGGTCGATATCGGCGTGGTGGGCGACGTTCGGGCGACCATTGAAAGCGTGTTGCCACTCATCAAGAAGACGCGCGATGCCACCCATCTCGACCGAGCGACGGAACATTACCGCAAGGCACGCAAGGATCTCGATGGGCTCGCGGCCAGCAAACCCGGTCGCAAACCGATCCACCCACAGCAGGTCGCCAAAGCGATCAGCGATCAGGCTTCAGCGGACGCCATCTTCACCTGTGATGTCGGCCTACCCACGGTTTGGGCCGCGCGCTATCTGGCGATGAACGGCAAGCGGCGGCTGATCGGATCGTTCTGGCATGGGTCAATGGCCAATGCGATGCCGCACGCGATTGGCGCGCAGGCTGCGTTTCCGGGCCGGCAGGTAATCTCGCTGTCGGGCGACGGCGGTTTCACCATGCTGATGGGCGACTTTCTCAGCCTTGCTCAGCTCGGCCTGCCGGTAAAAGTCGTCGTGTTCAACAACAGCGCGCTCGGCTTCATCGAGATCGAGCAGAAATCCACCGGCTTTCTCGACTTCGGCACGGAGTTCAAGAACCCAAACTTTGCCGCCATGGCCGAAGCCTGCGGCGTGCGCGGGATCCGGCTTGAGGATCCCGCCGACGTCGACAAGGGCGTCGCTGCCGCACTTGCCCATGACGGACCGGTGCTGGTCGATGCGGTGGTGAGCCGGACGGTGCTGCCCATCCCGCCAGCAATCACGGCCGAAATGGCCAAAGGCTTCACGCTCTACATGGTGAAAGCCGTGTTCAACGGCCGCGGTGACGATCTCGTCGATCTCGCACGATCGAACCTGTGGGCGTGAAGGCACAGGAACAGCTTCTCCGTCGTCCCGGCAATCTTAATCGAGAGCTGAACTCTCGGCCGGACCGCCCGTTCCTTGCAAGGCTTAGGGCAGAGACTTCACGATGCACTGCTTGCGCTTACCGGCAGAGTGAACTCAAACGTCACCGTGGGGTCGGTTTGTCCGCCTCCAGCGTTCACTGCTTCGGAACCCAGGCATCTACGAGGTCGTGCAAACCTTCGTACCCTCGGCGAGCCGATCTGAAGCGACGCATTTTTGAGCGCTTTGAGCCAAGTAGCGTTCCATAACGGTCCATTCCGCGAATCTGATGAGGACAATCCGGTGCCTCAAACGAATTTGCGGCAACTGTTGACGAACCGGTAACCTGTTGGAGGTTGCTATGTTCGCACGTGATTCTGTCCCCTTCACCGCCAGAGGATCAGATGCCGAGACGAGTGAACATTGCGTGGGGCTGGTCTGGAATGGTCTGCGTCCGGGGCCATGGACAGACAACCAAGGAAATGGAGGCACGTCTCCTCACGTCGGCTCAACATAGCCGTGGTGATATCGGCGCTTTGTTCAGTGACAGCGAATTCGAACGCCTCATCGCTCATCTAAATCGTTCCGACGTTTCGCTTCTGAAACAGCCGTTGAGATCAAATCTCGATTTTGTCCGTGAACTCCTGGTTAAGAGCGTTCTTTTTGAATCTCAAAAACCACGTCGCAAAGCCATTCACGAGGCGCTTAAGATTGTCGGCAACCGGCTCCGATCTTTTTTAGCTGCGACCGCTGATTTGGATGAACCTACAATTCGGGATCTAGAATCGATCAAAATCCTCGGTGTTGGTCATGCGACAGCCTTTCAGGTATTTTTGTCGCTTCCCCTTGCGCTACGCGCGCTGGCGGCCAGTGCAAAATCGACAGCCCGCGCTAAAAAACCTCATGCAAACGGTCTACTTGTCTTCTCGTCGTCGGCTGACGGCCTTGCGGATGCTCTGCACTTCCTCGATTTCGCATCCCAAAGCGAGGTGCTTGGGGTTATGCCGTGGACGAGCGACTATCACCTGCGATCGTTGAAAGAGGTTGTCCATATCGCGCGAAGAGTTTTTGAGGCGACCGGGCTAGCGCTAGAGACCGGCAAGAAACGAGGTGGTCCAAAGCCTGTCGGCGAAATGAAGGAGGTGGTTGCCAGACTAGCCGAAATATTTGAGGCCTGTGGCGGCAAATTTACCCATACGCCCTACGTGAAAACTGAGTATGACGGCAAGCCGCAATCCAAGGCCGGCCAGTTCGTCCGAGACTTCCTAACAATTTGCGACCCTTCCATAAGACCGAAACAGGTCAGTCAGTGGATGGCCGGCCTCATTCATTCCCGAAACGCGCCTTCCCGGCGAAAGATGATGGCGAGGGAGACGATTCCCTAATTGTAAGACCCGTTCTCCTGGCCAAACTCAACACTGAGCGGAAAGAGTCCGTGAATCGTCGAAAGCCGGAGAGGAGCGATGACGTCGTCAACGAGCGCCCGCGGGAACGGGCATGCGGTTTCTCGGGACCTTAGTCCCACCTTGGTTCGGACAGACAAGCTAAAGGCGCTGGGCCGGGAAACTCGCCGGCACCCCCGCCGGCAGTTGGAGAAACTGGCGACGAGCCTGGACGAATTCGGGTTTGTTCTTCCCGTTATCGTGGACGGCGAGCAGCGTGTTGTGGCCGGCTGGGGCCTCGTTCTCGCGGCGCGGCAGCTGGGTCTGCCGCAAGTTCCCGCGGTCACCATTGCCGACCTCGACGACAGCAAGCTCCGACTTCTTCGACTAGCGCTGAACCGCCTCGGTGAAGATTCCAGTTGGGATACTGAAGCCCTGGCCCTTGAGTTCTCAGACGTCCTCGCGCTCGACCAAAACGTCGACCTTCAGATTAGCGGATTTGAAATGGGCGAAATCGACGCCCACCTCCTTGGAGCGGGAGACGAGGAAGACGAATTGCCACCGATCGAGGCAGGAGCGGCGGTCACGAGACCGGGTGACACCTGGATCCTGGGCGACCATCGGCTCCACTGCGGCAATGCACTGGACACCAAGAGCTTTGATTACCTGTTAGGTGACCAGCGCGCTTCGATGGTGTTCACCGATCCGCCTTATAATGTCGAAATCGACGGCCATGTTTCCGGACTTGGCAGAACAAGGCATTCCGAGTTCGCGATGGCGTCCGGAGAGATGTCCTCGACGGAATTCGAGGTGTTCCTGGCGACCGCCCTCGGGCATGCCTCGCGATATGCGCTTGATGGCTCCATCCACTTTGTCTGTATGGACTGGCGCCGGATCAAGGAACTACTGGCCGCCGCCACCCCGGTGTACGCAGAGATGAAAAACCTCTGCGTCTGGAACAAATCAAACGCAGGCATGGGATCGCTTTACCGCTCCAAACATGAGTTGGTTTTCGTGTTTAAGAAGGGGCATGCCGCCCACGTCAACAACATCCAGCTCGGCCGGTTTGGCAGGCATCGTCCGAATGTGTGGGACTATCCCAGTCAGAACGTTTGGGCCAACTCCGCAAAGGGCAAGCTTTCGATCCATCCAACCGTCAAGCCGGTCGCTCTGGTTGCCGATGCGATCCGCGACTGCTCCAACCAGAATGACGTCATCCTTGATCCGTTCGGGGGTGTCGGAACGACGTTGATCGCAGCGGAGCGAACCGAACGGTGCGCCAAGCTGATCGAGATCGATCCGCTCTATGTCGATGCGACGGTTCGCCGCTGGCAGCACCTGACCGGGAAAATCGCCGTCCATGCCGAGACTGCTCAGCCCTTCGGTGCGAGCGCGGACATTGGCGCATCGGCCGATGCCGGCCTCACTGAGGTTGGAGGCCGCCTATGAGAAGGAAAAAATCCAGCACCGGGACCGGCTATGGCAATCCACCAATTCACAGTCAATTCCAGCCTGGACAGTCCGGCAACCCGCGGGGCCGGCCCAAGGGCACATTGAACTTTGCGACCGATCTGAAGCGTACGCTCGAAGCTCCGATAACCCTGAACGACGGGGGCAAGACCAAACGCGTATCGACGCAGAAGGCGGTATTGCTCCGAATGAGGGAAAAAGCCCTTAAAGGCGATGCCCGTGCACTTGACCGCCTGCTGGAGTTTGCCCGCATCTTCAGCGTTGACCCGACCGAAACCACCACCAAGATCGTCTCGGCTGACGATCAAGCCATTTTGGACGCGTTTCGCGAAGAGCTTCTAGCAACCGCGAGAGCGGGTTCCACGGACACGTCCGACGAGGGCTCCACGACGAGGGAATCGAATGAATGACGCTCTCGCGGCACTGCTGCGGACTCACCTACGTTACTTCGTTCAAAAGGTATTCAACACTATCCTGCCAGGCACCGAATTTCTACCGAACTGGCACATCGATGCCATCGTTTACCAATTGATGCGTATCGATGCTGGAGAAAATCAACGCCTTCTTGTCAACCAGCCTCCCCGCTCCCTGAAATCGATCTGCGTCTCGATAGCCTACGTCGCCTGGTCGCTCGGTCATGATCCCAGCCGCCGTATCATCGTCGTCAGCTACTCCAATGATTTTGCAGCCGAACTACACCGCCAGTTTCGGATGGTGATCGATGCTCCCTGGTATCGCGCGCTGTTTCCCGGAATGCGCCCGGCAAAGGACACCGGTACGGAGTTAGTCACCACGGCTGGCGGGAGCCGGTATGCCACCTCCGTTGGCGGTACGTTGACCGGTCGTGGCGCCGATCTCATCATCATCGACGATCCCCTCAAGGCCGAGGACGCGATGTCGGAACCGGCGCGCAAGCGCGTGATCGACTGGTATGGCGGCTCACTCGTCTCGCGCCTCAACGACAAGGAGAAGGGCCCTATCGTCGTTGTAATGCAACGCCTGCATGAAGACGATCTCGCAGGTCATCTTCTGCAGCTAGAGGGATGGCACCATCTCGATCTCCCCGCGATTGAGCTCGAAGAGCGCGATATCCCGATTGGTCGCAACAAGCGATTCAGTCGCCGTACCGGTGATGTACTTCACGCGAAGCGGGAGGACAGAGCTGTTCTCGATCGGATCAAGGCGGAAATCGGAAGCCTGATGTTCTCCGCACAATACCAGCAGCGGCCGATCCCGCTGGAGGGCAATCTCATCAAGCGCGAGTGGTTTCGATTTTATGATCATCTACCTGCACCTGGCCCACGCGAGCATATCGCGCAAAGCTGGGATACCGCCGCCATGACCGGTCCGGAGAATGACTACTCAGTCTGCACCACCTGGCGGACCGTGAAGAAAGATTATTACCTGCTCGACGTGTTTCGGGGGCGCCAGAAATATCCGGACCTCAGGCGCACCGTCGCGAGCCTGGCCACACGGCACGGCGCGGAGACCGTCCTGATCGAGGACGCCGGACCCGGGATGGCGCTGCTGCAGGACCTTCGGCGCGATACGCCGAAGGGAATGCCCCCTCCGATTGGCATCAAGCCAGAGGGCAGCAAGGCCGATCGGATGGTAGCACAATCTTTCAAAATTGAAGCAGGACAGGTGTTCTTGCCGGCGAAGGCGGAATGGCTTGATGCTTTTTTGCTAGAATTACTGGCTTTTCCCCAGGGCAAACATGACGATCAGGTCGACAGCATCTCTCAGTTTTTGAAATGGGCCGCTGCCCGTGCGATGTACGATAACATTGAAATTTTTGCACCCATCTCCGTCGGCCGTCCTGACGAATATGATTACCCGGGCATGAGTAGATGGTGAGATCTACTCCGCGCCGCCCCTGAAATGCCAGTTATTGGGGGCTATCGATCACAAGGTGCTCGGCGAGCAGCGAACAACGTCACAAGATTGCTCAGGATCTGCTCGACTTCCGCGCCGGATGGAGCGTGTGTAGTGGCAGGTTAGCGGAGGCCAACGTGATCAAACCGCGATCTTGAGCACGGTTCCACGGCGTCCATATTGAACAGGTTGTCGCAAGCTTAAATTCTCCTGCTTGCCCCGCCCAATCGCGGGGCTCGTGTCAGTGGCCGCACTTGATGCTGTCATTGACATCAGGGAGAGCCAGATGGCCACCAGCAAATCAAAATCGAGAGCAGCAAAGCGCGGCACCAAACAACCGGGAACCATGAGGGCTTCGTCGGGGAAGCGAAGCGCCACCCAGTCGACAGCCGCATCCAAGACGGCCGCGCCCCAAAAGGCAGCGGTTAAGCTGACCAGCGCTTCGTCGAAGCAGGAAATCGTCCTTGGAATGCTCCGCCAACCGAAGGGCGCAACGATCGCCGCGATCATGAAAGCGACGGATTGGCAGCAGCATTCGGTGCGTGGCTTCTTTGCCGGCGTGGTCAAGAAGAAGCTTAAGCTGAACCTCGTTTCCGACAAGGTCGGCGACGAGCGAATCTACCGGATCGCAAAATCGGGCGCGGCCTCATGACATCGGGTCGGCAGCATATGAAGACGGCGTCCGATCCGGCAGTTGAGGCCGAATTGGATCGTTTGCCGGCGATGCCGATCGCGGATTTGCGGAATCGATACCGCGAGCTGTTCCGGACCGAACCGCCAAAAGCGTTCGGTCCGGATCTGCTGAGACGCAGCATCGCGCAACGGATCCAGGAAAAAGCCTACGGTGTTCTATCTCACTCGACGCGGCGCCTTCTAGATCAATTGGTGAAGGCTGCTAGGGCAAAACCCAACGGCCGGCTTGAGCTACCCCGGCGGATCAAGCCCGGCGCCGAACTGGTACGGACGTGGAAGGGCAAGACCCATCGCGTCATGGTGATGGCCGATGGCTTTGCCCATGACGGCAAAACCTTTGCCAGCCTTTCCGAGATCGCTTCGGAAATTACCGGCACCAAATGGAACGGGCTGCGGTTCTTTGGACTGCGATCAGCGCCCAAGCGGGAGGGTGCCGATGGCAAATGAAGCCAAGGTACTCCGCTGCGCCATCTACACCCGCAAATCCACCGAGCATGGCTTAGAGCTGGAGTTCAACTCGCTGGATGCCCAACGGGACGCCTGCGAGGCCTATATAAAGAGTCAGACCTCGCAGGGCTGGAAGGCCCTCCCCCAGCATTATGACGACCCCGCCTATTCCGGCGGCAACCTGGATCGGCCCGCCCTGAAAAAGCTGCTGGCCGATATCGAGGCCCACAGGATCGACGTGGTAGTCGTCTACAAGATCGACCGCCTCACCCGCTCGCTCGCCGATTTCGCCAAGCTAGTCGAAGCTTTTGACGCCCGATCAATCTCGTTCGTGGCCGTCACCCAGCAGTTCAATACTACGACGTCGATGGGGCGCTTGACTCTGAACGTACTGCTGTCCTTTGCCCAGTTCGAGCGGGAGCTGTCGTCCGAACGGGTGCGGGACAAAATCGCGGCTTCACGACGTAAGGGCAAATGGACCGGCGGCACGGTCCCGATCGGCTACGACGCCAGGGAGAAGAAGCTCGTGATCAACAAGGCCGAGGCCGAGACCGTCCAAACCATCTTCCAGCTCTACCTAAAACTAAAGTCCTTCAGCAAGTTGGTGGCCGAACTCGATCGCAGGGGCATCGCCACCAAACGGCGCAGCACTAAGGTCGCCAAGTACCAGGGCGGCATTCCCTTTACCTATGGTCCCCTCGCCTATTTCCTGAAGAACCGCGTCTATCTCGGCGAGATCCATCACGACGGCAAATGGTTCGAGGCCGAGCACGAAGCCATCGTCGACCGCGCGACCTTCGATCGGGTTCAGCAACTCCTCGCCACCAAGTCCAACGGCCGGAAGGCAAAACGATCCGAAAGCGGCGCCCTGCTCTTGGGCAAGCTCTACGACGACCGGGGAAACCGCATGAGCCCGAGTTTTTCCAGCAAAAACGGCGTGCGTTATCGCTTCTACGTCAGCTCGGCGCTGCTGCGCGGGCGGAAAGCAACAGCGGGCTCGGTAGGACGCGTCCCAGCCGCAGAGATAGAGAGCGCCGTTCTTGCTGCCCTTAAAACCCATCAAGGGCGGACAGAATCCGATACTGCGCCTGACCTCATTAAAATGCTTGAGCGCGTCGTCGTTGCCCGCGACCGGCTGTTGGTAACAATCTCTGGCCCTGATGGCCCCACCGATGTGAACGGGACCAGCGTGCAAATAAGAATCGCCTGGTCGCAAAAAACAAAGGATACGGCAACCGCAATGGACAACGAGGATGCGCAGGAGACCAAGCATAACGAAAGCTTGGTCCGATCTATCGTCCGTGCTCAGGCCTGGGTCCAATCGCTTCAGGACGGAGCGTTTGAGTCCATCGAAGCGCTCGCCGAGGCGAACCGCCTGCATCCAAAAGTCGTTCGCCACGCCCTCAGGCTCGCGTTTCTTTCGCCCGACGTTGCGTCAGCAATTTTAGAGGGCAAGCAACCGGCTAGACTCTCATTGGCACGCATCCCGAAGCTTCTTCCTTTGGCGTGGACCGAACATCGGTCCCTACTCGTCTGACGGTTCGGTTTTTTTGAGAGCGCTCGTTTTGGCAGTTGCTCCAGTCGTCAGCAAAGGCGCCAAGGTAATTAGCAACTATGCTATCGGCTCTTCCCGCAACTGTTGCGGCTTCTGCGCCTATCGAACTTGGGAGCTGCATTCTCGATTTTTTCTAACTGGAGGACACCAATGTCTGAAAACTATTCAGTCGAAATATTTAGGCAAACTGGCGAAACATTTCGCTCGATTCACCTCAGCGTCGATCCAGACGGATCGGTCAAATTAGACGCCAAAGACATGGGTACAGTTGTTGAACGAATATGGGGCGATGACGATTACGAATTCTGGACTCCCCAAATTGGTGTTAACTTCACGCCTGCGCCCACGGCACGTCGTGCCCAAGCCTGCTCAGGCGACGTCGGAGTTGAACACAAATGGCAAAGTTGGGTTTAGCAAGTTAGCGGCATGAACTCCCCCTCGAACCAAGCGTCCTCATCCGAACATGGGGTGCAGTGAAAATAGGTGCTCATTATAAGAAGTTCAGCCTGTTAACTGACGGGCTCTCGCAGTCAACGTCGTGGCACGCCGGACACAAGCGATGAAACCGGTTCCGAATTGAGCCCCCATAGCGGCAGCTCGACCGTACTCGGCGCATTACGCCTCGACAGGTGCGTTTTGATCGTCGGCCTTGGGTCAATGCGATCGGCGATGCTGATACCAATTACCGAAGTCTCTGCGTAGTTACACGTAGCCGCATTCACCGCGATCGTGTCGGCGTCGGTCAATACATGCTGGCGTGGAATAATCATCCTTGGTTCACCCTCAAGTTCTGGACCCGCGATGAAACATCGCGTGGGCGTCAGAGGATAAAGCAGACGCCAAGAATCCCCTGTGGGTCTACCGCTAATCACCACGGGATTCTCGCCCTTCAGAAAAGTAAGGCCATCCGCCGCAGACGCCACTGCCCATGCACGCCGCGTGATTTGTTTGTAATAGGCCGCATAGAGATCATTGTTTGTGAACAACGTCTCGTAAACTTGTCCGAGATGCGCCGGAGTTGTCGGATAATTGAAACCCGTGCTCTCGATCCAAGCTTTCTGATAGCGCAATATCGAGCGCATGAACCGCGGAGTTCGAATGAGTTGAGCGATTAGAAACGCGATCCAGCGACGAGTTTCCATCGCGTCAAGCGGTACGATATCGACGAGCTTCTGGTACGGTCGGCGCGCGTCGCCTTCGATCAACCCAAGAAGATGCTCCAGACCTTGCGTATAGAGTGACGGAGCCGCGCCCCACAGCTTTGCTGTGGTTGCTTCCGCTTTTACTTCGCCGTCGGCACCGATCTTGTAGACCGTAAATTTGCCCGACTTTGCGCTAGCCCATTGTTTGGTAGTCGATTGCGGCACGTAGTGCATGTGTTTACGAAAGACGGATTTGGCTGGCTTGACAAGCTTCGAGCGTTTTGCCGCTTGGCCGGGCATTTCTACAAGCGGCCGCCGTTTGCGCCATTTGGCCAAGAGCGGCTTCCAGACGCCGTCTGCCATGTTACGGGCAGTCGCATCAATCTTGGCCTGTTCCTCTTTCGTCTCCAACAGCGCGGCCTCGTCATCAGGATCGTGCTCGCTGAGCGCTTTCTGCTTCGCTTTCTCGTCCAAGATACGTCCACTGAGAAAGAGCAGCAGCCTGCTCAGCTCAAACGCCGCTTCGGCTCGTTGATCGATATGTAGGGACGCGCCCATTTCGGCTTCACAAATATCAAACATGCGCGCGACAATGCGGCCCTGTAGAGCTGACCATACGCTCGCGAGGCGGTAAGCCGTCACCCGGTCAAGGGCTGGGCAGCGCCGGACCAGTTCAGAGAAAATGAGGTCGTCCTTCATATGATGCATGTGTGCACTGGAGCTGGCGTATCGACCACTGGTTTGTTCCCCCCGTGGCCCCTATAGATTGCGCGCCAATAGACCGAGTTGTCCAATATTCGCCGAGTGACTTTGGACTCTCATCAGACGTTTGGAGCTGCCATGCCGATACCCTACGATGAGCATTATGCCGAAAAGCACAGTATCGTCAAAGAACTCTTTATCGCCACAGCAGACGACAACTATATTGCCGCGAGATGGTGCTTCCAAAAAGGCCTAAACGTCGATTTCTTCTGGCTGGCCGTCCATTGTGTCGAGAAGTATCTCAAAGCATCGCTCCTTCTGAATGGAAAAAGTGTAAGGAAGTTTGGCCACGACATCGTTGAGCTATTCCCTGCCGTAAGAGCGTTGGCGCCTGAACTACTACCCAGCATTCTTACGAAGCCGAAGGAGATACCAGATCCGTATTGGCACGCTGAGACAACCGACAAATTCGTTGAACGGCTGTATCGCGATGGCCAGGCCAACAACCGATATCAGCTGTACGGATATTCCCGTCATGCTGAGGATCTGTTGAAGCTCGATCAACTCGTATTTCACATTCGCAAGCTGTGCCAGCCGCTTGAGGTTCATTTCCTCGGAGATAAGCACGAAGGCGTTCCAGACCAATCGAGGCGAGAAAGGATGTTGAGGGATTACCCTTCCTCTTCGAACCTGAGTTGCAAGCTGGAAGAGACTCTGGATGGAAAATGCGACGCCGCTCTACGTCACGCACTGTCAAATTGGAATTTTCCGTTTGTAGGAGATAATTACCCGCATGATGAAATGACCTATACTTACGCCTCGCAAAATCCAGTTCTTGTTCGACGCCTGTACGATCCCTTGGAGGCGGGGCCGGCGCATTTTCGGGAAGCAGATGAACTGTGGAGCTGGGTAAAGGACAACATCTTCCTTCCGAAAGAGTTGATTGCCGAGATTGAACGCGAGCGCGCCGCTCTTAAAGCTAAGGCGAGCGGCAAAAAGTCGGGACGCGATCGTGAATTGGGCGGACCGTAATTCAGTGCGTGGTTCAAGCACAAGCAGCCAAATCAAGCTGCGGGTAAAAACTGAAGTTCATGGATTGGTTAGAGATGCCAATGGACGATTTTCGAAGTAATCCACGTCATGGGCGCTGGTGGGATATCAATGAGCCCAAGAAAAAATTTAACGGCACCCTGAAAGTTGACGAGGATGACTGCGCCGAACTCGTCATCCGCGGCAAGGAAAGCAATTTTGTGCTCTCGGATAGACCGGCAGACCTAACAACACTCTGGGGACACCTCACAAGCGAGCCCATGCGCAGCGTGTCCGTTTTTGGTGCACGACCCACCCGCGGCCCGAGCAAGACGTATCCGCCGAAAAAAGAGAGAGAAACGGAGGTCGCATTTTCCGCTAGTTATGTTCTCAGCGGAGCGCACGTTGAAACCCTGAAAGATCCGTTCATCGACCGCGTCCTATTTGGCTTAAGTGGCCTGGAAGAATGGTGCAACGCTGCCGGCTTCTCGGGAAAAGTTGACAGACCGCAAGTTTCTCCGCCTCCGCCGAAAGGCAACTTGGCCAGCGTGTCCGTCAATATCTCCTTTCAAGCCAGCAGCACGCCTTTTTTTGACATCGGCGGCGGACGGCGGTTGCGATTATTATCGCTGTATCGGGGTCCTGAGTATTTTGGCCATGAGAAACAATTCGAACTGAAGGAGAAGAATAAAATTGAGATTGTCTTTCCGAAACGGGTGTCGATTGAACAAGCTCTCGAGGAGGTTCGCATATGGCAAACATTCATCTCGTTCGGGCTTCGGATACCCACTTTTCTAGAAGACATCGTCATTGTTAAAAAGCGGGGCAAGCTATTTCAACAAATGAGTCTGTTTGTCCCCGAACGCAAATGGGAAGTGCCGAGGAGAAGACCGTATCACCGCCTCGGATTGTTTAATCAATCCAAATTGGGTCCAAACATTGGACTACGGTTAAAGGAGTGGCGGGAAAGGCAGGACACCATTGACATGACCGTGCTGCTCTTTCGCGGCGCGCGTTATCTCAATGACGTTTACATCCACACGAACACGCTGACCTACTTGCAGGCGCTCGAAGTTTTCCACAGACAAATGTATAAGGGCGATAAGTTTCCGAATGCTGCTACGAGAAAAACCACGCTCAAAGCGCTTCGAAAGGCAATTCCGAAGGATCTAGACGAGACGCTGCAACGCGAACTCGAGGTGGGACTGAGTTTTGTGGGAAGCCCCTCACTTTTGGAGCGTTTGAAGTGCTTATTTCATAGATATCCCACCTGCCTTAAACCGCTTTTCCCGGGCGGGGACGAAGATATGGCGTTGCTCAAAAACGCACGAAATTTTTTGACGCACTATGGCGACATAGGAGGCTTGACGAAGGAGTTCATGTCTTCGCGTGAGGTTTTTGTGCTGGGGGAAAAAGCACGGCTGTTTTTGGAAGTATGCCTATTAGGTGTAATGGGCATGACAGATGACGAAATCGTGGCCCTGCTCAAGGACTTCGAGCCTTATGTCGATTGGTGCCGAGAAACGAAACTTGAACCATCTGACGCGAAGGTTGCGGCACGCGCCGGGTGAGTCCTTTTTCGTCGATCGAATGTTATGGAACTTTAGGCATTAGCAGTTTGCTGAAAAACCCTCTCGCCACGATGTGGACTCGGTGATTCACTTTATCACCTCGAATCGCTGGAGACGAGCATGCGTGGCAGGTTTGCGGATCAGGGCGGCTTGTTTTCGTACGTCTCGCCGGAGGCGCGGGTGCCCGCGAGCCATCCGCTGCGGAGTATCCGGGCGCTGGTGCGGGATGTATTGGGCGATTTGAGCCGCAGCTTGGGGAAGCTTTATGCGAGCGAAGGGCGTCCCTCGATCCCTCCGGAGCAATTGTTGAGCGCCTTGCTGTTGCAGGTGTTCTACGGCATTCGGTCGGAACGCCAGTTGATGGAGCAACTGGACTACAATCTTTTGTACCGCTGGTTCGTGGGGCTTTCGCCCGACGACCCGGTCTGGGACCCGACCAGTTTCACCAAGAACCGCGATCGGCTGCAGAACGGCGAGGTGTTTGCAAAGTTCATGGCCAGGCTTCTGAACCATCCGCAGGTCAAGCCACTGTTGTCGGACGAGCATTTTTCGGTGGATGGAACGCTGATCGAAGCCTGGGCTTCACAGAAGAGCTTTCGTCCCAAGGACGGGAGCGGTGCCGATGACGACGGCACGAACTTCCATGGCCAAAAGCGCAAGAACGACACCCATGCGAGTACCAGCGACCCCGACAGCAGGCTTTATCGCAAGGCGGCAGGGCGGGAGGCGAAGCTTTGCTATATGGGCCACGCCACCATGGAGAACCGGCATGGCCTGGCGGTGGCCGGCATGGTCACGCACGCCAATGGCACCGCCGAACGCCGAGCCTCGGAGGTCATGCTGAAGGCCAGGAGCAAGGCCGCCGGCCATCGGATCACGGTCGGTGAGGACAAGGCCTACGATACGGCCGATCATGTGGCCAATCTTCGCGCCATCAACGTGACACCGCACGTGACACAAAACAACGCCGTCACCAAAACCGGCAAGACCCGCAACAGCGCCATCGACGAACGAACCACGCGGCATCCGGGCTATGGCATGTCGCAATCACGCCGGGCGATGGCCGAGTGCATCTTCGGTTGGGGCAAGCAGCACGGGACCATGCGCAAGACCAAACATCGCGGCATCGGTCGCGTCGCCGCCGATTTCCTGCTCAATCTGATCGCCTACAACCTGATCCGCATTCCCAAACTGATCGCTGCGTAGCAGTGCCGGGCGCCAAGACCGCGCTCACATGAACAAAATTGCCCCAAGCCACTGAACACCGCACCTGAAACTTGATCGGCGGCACACCGCAAGACAAAGAAAACTCAAATTTCCAGGTTTTTCAGCGGACTGTTAGGGCCGAGGAGCGATCAATCCGCCAGGTGCGGCGAGTTTTCGTTAATGTAATTTCTAACACTCTGACCGAAAGGCACCTGATAAAACCCCTAAGATGCCGAGATTGCCGGAATGCCAACTCGCGCGGTTGCGATAGCGCGGCCCAAAAGTGGGCTGAGGTCTTCATCAATGGATTGCAAGACTCGGAAAATATCCAGGGCTTCCGGCAACGACCTAGCAGGTGCAACGAACGCAAGATTTTCCAAACGACGCGCAAGCGTCGCGAGCGCTTCTTTGCGATCGGCCATGGCAGCGGCACACTCGACGATCACCGAAGCCGTCGGCAACAAACGGTCAACATCTTGGGTGGCAACGAGCCGTTCAATGGAAACAACTGCCACCGTATCGGCCAGTTCAGCGTCGCGATTGCGTGCGGCAATGAAGGCTGCGAGGTCCAACGCAGCTTGAGCGTACTCCGGAGGGGTAGCTGCGACCTCCGAGCGAAGCGATTGCACAACCTTCAATGCCGATTCGCGCGCATCGGGGTGAAATCCAAAGGCATAGACCACCTGCATGAAGGTCAGAAAATTTTCGACTGTCGATTCACGTCTTAGTTTTTCATACATTTCGCCGACGAGGGTATCAGCAGCCGGCCGCTCGATTGGTGTCACCAACCCTCCTTGAAGCATCGCTGGAAAGGCATGGGCTATCGGCGGTGCACTGGCGATCACCCAAGGCTGGGCGTCGTCGAGCTTCTTGCGCCAGCTTGGCGGGGCGGCGTCGCCAAGCCGCTGGACAGATCCGAGAAGGCGTCCGTAAATGTCCGCCACAAGAAAATTTGGGCTTATCCAATCCGGACGCCAGCGAGGTTCGACATACGCGTCGTTGAGAACCGAGAGGTAGAAGGTTTTTCCCGCTAGGCGCATCGCCCAAGTCAAGAGCGAGGACTCGTCGTCACTCCCAGGCCCCAGGATTCGCGTAACAAGCGACGCGTGGGATGCGGCTGCGAGCCTACGCCAAAAGACTGGCTGTTTTCGGAGCGTCTCATGCTCGGCAAGATGGGCGCCCGCGATAACAAACGTGGTTGCGAAGACCGTGAGTTCGCTGCGAAGGCGTTGGGGATCACTCAAGAGCCTAACGAGGATCGCGTCGCCCAAATCAACGAAGCGCTCATCGGCCACAACGCGATCCGAGCAAAGATCGAATGCGCCCGAGAGAGCGAAAGGATCTGCGTAGTCCAGGAGACGGCGTAGCGACGCCATCATGGTCTCAGGATCAATTTGGCGCATGGCCTCTAGCGGAACAAGTTCCGGCCCACCAAAGGTCAGCGAAAGCACATCGATGGCAACGCCCGCGTCAAGGGCGATCCGCGCCGCGCGTTCGGCGGCAAGTTCCTGCCCAATAAATTCTGGCAAAGTTTTGGAGTTGAGGTGCCTTGCCGTGATGTTTTCCCAATGCGCGATTTCCGAAGGGATGAAATCGGCTTTGGAGAGCGTTCCTTTGTTGGCGACTTCGCGTAATGTATCTGCAAAGCTCTCTGGTGAACCTAACAGGATGGTGGTGGCTGCAAAGAAATCGCTGTGAGAAAACTCTGGCTTGCTTATGATCGCCTTAAACTCCTTGCGCGCCTGCACCGTAAGCGTGTTGTTCTTCAAGACAATGCCTGCTGCCATCCGCCGCTTTTCGACGGCGGTCGAATGAAGGGCACCCTGAGGAAACCGGACGCGATGCGTCCCGTACGTCAAAAACGCACTTTCCTCTTCGATCTCCACCTGCATTTCACGCTTGATGCCACTGATATCAATGATCTCTGATACCGACTGACCGTCCGCCGCTTTTTGGAACGCGGAAAACAGAATTCCGCGATCGATCGTTATATCGTTCGGCAGTTTGATCGGATGGGAAAGGTCAATTCCAGCCCGCGCTGCCACGATGCCGTCCGAGAGGACGTCGCTCTGGAGCTCGGGAGCCATGCGGCGAAGAGCGAAGACGACCTTGAGCCGCGCAAGCTCCTCAGGCGTGATTTCTGGTTCAGTCTTCGTCATCTTCATCCCACGACATTAATGCGAAGTTTCGCAAGTATTCCACCACCTGCTGGTAGGTTTCTGGCGACAAGGAACGGAGCTCAGACATCATGATATCATCAATCCATTTCTGATAGGCGCGAAGCTTGGCACGGTCTGATATTTCGACTGGCAATGCAAACCCAGCAACTAAAGCGCGGCGAACCGCCGCGATCCAATTCGGTGGCGGATTTCCGTTCCAGCGACCACACCAATCGTCTGGCATGGGTCGAATGTCGAATATTGCCGAAGCCATCGCCCGCGCTCGTTCTTCGTCAGGCTCGTCGTTCCAAATCTGCATGATGGCGCCCTTAACCGCCTGCACGTAGCTCATGAACCAGCGCATTTCGCTGGGGAACTGGGGCATCTCGGACAGCCGCGCGAGATCGAAGCCGTCGCGGATCGCACGAAATTCGGGCGCTTCATTTTGTCGATTGCGCTTGGCCGCTGCGGAGAGTTCGCTTGCGTCGGCCGGAACCAGCATAGCTCCGCCGATCCTGAGGCGATACCGCAGTGCGCGATATTGATCCTGCACTAGCGCGCCGCGCGTAAGAAGCTCTTCGAGAATATCGAGGGTGCTCAGCATGCGGGCACGGTGGCCGGTTTCATCGGCCGCAAACGGTTCCTTGTTCAGAGCGCGGTCGTCAAAGACCACGGCCTCGACACCTTTGAGATTGGTGAGAAGATTCAGGGTTGATTGCATCCCGTCCGGGTCGTTCTCGCCGGTGTCCGCGCGCCTCGGGCCGAATATGACATGGCCCGCGGCGTTGGCTCGCCGGACCGCAATGCGGATGTCGTCGATGACTCGCAAGACTTCGCTTACGTTTTGATCATGCTCGATGAGAACGTTCGCCTCTTCTTCGGTGGAAACATGAATGTAAACCGTCCGAAACGTCCGAAGAAGAGATTGCAAAAGGCCGGTATGCTGCAAATAAGTGAGCGAAAGGCCGTCCACCAAGACCGGGCGGCCGGGTTCTGGCACGGCGGATGCGGGCCATCCCCTATCTTGCACGTCGAAGTACCGTTTGGCTGATTTTTCAGTTTCCTCGTCAATCGCGTTCAGGTCGACAAGCGCTTTGAGAAGCCCGTGCATGTCGCAGAGACGCTCGCTATAGCCGGTCATGTCGGCTTCGCCGCGTTCGTCCAGCCCAATCCGGTTTACCGGGGCGGAGCGAACAACAAGCCCATTGGCCGTTTTGGCTTCGCGTAGCAAGGCGCTCAGTTCAATGCCTACCTCGGTCGATAGCGGATCACGGCCAAGGCTTGGCGTCCGCAACACCTTCAACTGGCCTTTTGCGATGGCGTCGCGAATTTCAATCGCCTTGCGAAGTCGCGTCCGCTGCGCTTGGCGAATGCGCCTGCGGCCCTCAAAAAGCTCAGTCAGCACACCGGCTGGCACAACAATCTTCGGAAATGCATCGAAGACCTTGGGTAGAAGACCGAGCCAGCCCAAGACAAGAAAGGCCGTGATATCTAGCGCCAGGGACGCCGGCGTCCCAACCGGCGCAGGCAATCGCCTGCCAGTGAATAGCGGGATTGCCGCGCGTCGTCGGCCATCGACAAGCTTTGAATTACGAATGAGATTCCGAAGGATAATGTCCACAATCGTGGTGCGGAGGCCGGGGCCCGCCACCGCTAGCGGAAGATCGCCACGTGTCATGTTTTCGGTAACGTTTCGCGTATGTTCGTTCCATTCAGTTTGCTGCGATAGAAGCTCCTTCATCTCGAAAGTTTGGACGGGGCCGTCGGGCCCTGAGAGGGCGAGCGCTTTCCGGAACCATTCATGTGCTTCAGGCCGCTCTTCTTCGAGACCTTCTTCGACGAAAAGAGAATAAGCGCCCAACAGAACGTTGGGATCGTTCTCGCCCTTGGCGAGCGCGGCAGCAATGAGGTCCATAAGCGGGCCTTGTCCAGAGGCCTGCGCAAGGTGGGCGGCACGAATCAGGCTGAGGCCGTCGAGGTTCCGCGCCGGTTCGAGCGCGGCCGCGAGCGGTGCTGCCAGCGTTTCCCACTCGCCTGTTTCAAGTGCAATGGCCGATTCGAACTGAAGGTCGCGGCAGGCCGGATATTTTCTTTCGACCTGTTCGGCGATTTCCTTGGCCTCGCGCAGGCGGCCGAGCCTGAATAGCTGCCAGCCGTAGTTGCGCAGAAAGTTGACATCATAGTCTTTCAATGCGGGATGAGCAGCTATGAGCCGAACGAGATTATCGCCATCCCCTGCGCGGATTGACGCTTGGGCAGCAAGTGCAATGTCCTGCCGGTCTTTGGTTTCTGCGAAGAGGAGTTCAGCGTATTTGGCGATACCGATGTGATCCTGCTTTCGAACCAGTGCGTTTACAAGCGCGCGCAAGGCGTCGGCTGTCTTCTCGCTTTCATACAAGCGTAAATGCTCGGCGACGGGATCCGCCCCTTCCGCTTTCGCAATCTCCGTACGAAGACCAGCGACCTGGCCCGCATCGAACAGGCTGAGGTTATTTTCGAAGATGATCTTGGCCGAGGTGGCGTCACCGCTTTTCGCTAACGCCTGAATTTCCAGCGAGAGAATGCCGTTCTTTCCAAACGATGCCTCAGCTTGTTGGCGCTTGGTAGCGATAAAAGATGCAAGGCCTGCCGCATCGTCTTTATGCAAGCGAATGGCGAGCGCTGCGCGCAACTCCTCATCAGAAAGTCCGCCGAACGATTCTCGTCGCTGCAAATAGGCTTCGAGACTGGCGGGCTTGTAGTCTCGGAGGTAGGCGAGCGCATATTGTACCAGCAATACCGCCAGCGCATTGTCCTCCATGTCGCGGCGGAGCTGCGCAAGGGCAGCTTGCTTGCGTGTAGGGTGCAGCAATTCACACCAGATGATGTAGGACTCAATGATGCGCGGCGCGCGACGTAAGCCGAGAGTCGACGCCAACGGCAGGGCTTGTCGTAGATCATTGATCGCGTCATTAAGGGCGGCCGAAAGTTCTGAATCGCCAACGATGGGTCTGGCATTACGCACATCCATCGGTAAGCCGCTTAACGCGGTTGCTTGCTCTGGCACCGGGAGCAAGCGCGCAAATCTCATCGCGCCACGTAGAAAATAAAGATACGGCGCCTGCGCCAATTGATCGGATGTCGCCTGCAAGAGCACGCGGCTCACAGCCTCAAGATCGCTACGTCGCAGATAGAGCTGGCACAGAGTGAGGACGCCGAATGCCGTAAGCCGCGCAGGCGAAAGTCCGTTCTCGGAGAACCACCCCAAGGCTTCGTCGTCGCTGCGCTCGACAGCAAGAATACTGAGAAGGACCGAGCGGGCATCATCGCTCGGCGCGTCGCGCAATATCTGAATGGCATCATCGGTTCGACCTTCCGCGACGGCTATCCGTCCGCGTGCCGGTGCATCCGAAACGGAGCCGGAGAGCCCTTGACCGACAGCAAGGAAGCGCTGAGCCTCCTGGAGGTGGCCACGGATCGCGGCGGACCGCGTGGCTCGGAACAAGATTGCCCGCCGCAAATCGGGCGACAAGGACGCGCCGGCGGGATCCAGGACTTCGATCGCGAGCGGCACGAATTCATCCATGTTGTGTAGCTCGGGGAAAATCGAGCGTTGGAGGGCACGCTCATAGCGGCTCGTAAAGTCCCGCTCTAGCGCGTCGGCGACGGCTGCTTGAGGCAATGCAGCGTTCTCGGGCGACGCTTGATGACGCGTGAACGCTTCATCAGGACCAAGTTTGGCCTCAGTGCGATCTTTGGCAGGATCAAAAGTTTCTCTTTTGGACTGATGAGCCTGAAGCCGGACGTTAGGAGAGTGAAAATTGAAACTAACGCTGACCGACGGTTGTTGGATCGAACCGATTATCTGCCATCCGCCCGGTGGCGATAACGCATCAAGAACCTCCTGGATCAAGCTGAGGGTGCGTTTAACTCGCACATCTGGTTCTGTCGGTTTTGACAGATCGATGTGATTAGCGTCGATCCCAATAGCGGTAACGCCCGCGATTGCTGGGTCGGAAGAACTCTCGTCGACGACCCAAATTCCACTCGTTTTCAGCGTTTCGAAGAATACGCGCAACCTCCAGCCGAATTTCCCGGCCGATTGGCGAAACCACTGGCCCAACTGTCTTGCAGTAGGTTGATTTTGGCGAAGTTCAGATAGCGCTCGACTGCCCCTGTAGACGATATCTAAGGCCGCGACGTATTGAGCAATGGCAGACCCATTCTGAGGCGTGCCAAGAAACACGAAACCAGCGATGCGATCGGCGAACAAGCGATACTCAGGTGCCGTGTCGAGAGCGGCCCTGACCATTTCCTTGGCAACGAGCCCGCCATAGCTGTGGCAGATAACTATGATTTTCGTGTTTGAGATAAGTTCGGAGCTGACGGTAGCGAGAACATTCACTGCGCGATCGTAGAGCGGCATAGCGCCACCAAACCACCAGCTGGATCGGATGCGATATTCCAGAGACCAGATGCGGGTGTTCGGGAACTTCTCTGCTATCCATGTGGACCAGGATGGCTCGCTGTTAAACCCCCAGGTCCTATAAGCATCTCCGTCAAGCCCATGCATAAAGACGACGTCAATCACAGGTTGCTCGCCCTCCCTGATCAAGTGAAGGCGAGTTAACGGGGCTTTCTTATCTAGTCGGAATAGCTTGAGCATGAAGATATTGGCTGCCGTACCCCGAGTATAGCAACGACAAGTCGCTTTCTTTGCTAGGAAAAATGCGCCTTTGGGACTGTTTTCCACCTTTATGGAATGATGCGCAAAAGCCAGAATGCGCAGGCATTTCTCGAATTATAGGCCGGATCTTTAGGCGCTTTCGCAATTCCCGCTCGTCGGAAAGGAAGCGACTCCGGAGGGTCCTGTTATTGCCCCAACTCGCAGACTACATTGCGGAGCGAGTGGAATTCGAACTCCTGGCAGGGTCGGGCGGCAGTCGTGATCGAACCAGTCTCCGCCGATAGTCTCCGCAAAACGGGAATATTCGCGGAAACGGCCGGAGACTTTCCGGGATTTCCGCCTGAAGTTCGGCAAAGCGGGAGTCCGGAGACCAAAGCGAATGGGCAAAAAGCCCGGATTTTCCGGCCCATTCTCGGGTCTCTAGGCAATTCTCTCCGAAGGCCAGAATGCGTGGCTGGGGCGGGAGGATTCGAACCTCAAGATGGCGAATTGGAAATCAGCCGCTCTCGCCTGTTCAACCCCGGCGTCGTGACGGCGATATCCAGGCGCGGAAACGCTCGGCTGCCTTGGCCGCAAGTGCTGCGACATCGGCGCTGTCAGCCGCGTCGCAACGAGCCGGTATCGCCGATCCGCCTTGCGCGCGGATCGCTGCGGCGATGGCTTCCGCGCCTTCGCCGGTGCGATCGGCACACATCACGCTCGCGCCAAGGGACGCCAGCGCCTCCGCCGACGACTTGCCGGTGCCGGAGGCCGCTCCGAGCACGACTGCCGTCTTGCCGGTGAGATCGAAAAGCTTGCGATAGTCGGTCAAGACAGAATCTCCATTGCGGAATGAGCGTCCAGCCAAAGGCCTGCACCGCGAGGCATGCGTCGCCGCCGCTTTTTGCACCGCCGAAGCGGCAATTTGCGAACAGATTGGCCAATTTTATCTTGGTCTGGACCAATTCGTATACTAATATATCAATTGAACAGGCAAGCGAGCATGCCCGCACGCGCGAAGAAGAAGAGCGAGAACTCGGTCCGTGCCGTCGGCCATCGCCGGGCGGGCCGCCCGCGTGCCGCGACCGCCGCGTCGCGAATCTATTCGGATCTTCGCGCCGAGCTGGTGTCATTGCAGCGCCGTCCTGGCGAGGCGATCTCGGAGGCCGAAATCGCGCTTTCCTACGGCGTCAGCCGGACGCCGGTTCGCGAGGCGATCCTGAAATTATCTGATGAAGGTCTCGTCGAGATATTTCCGCAATCGGGCATCTTCGTCGCCCGCATACCGCTGGCTGCGCTCCCAGAAGCCATCATCATCCGCAAGGCGCTCGAGGAAACCACCGCGCGATTGGCGGCTGAACGGGCTACTTCGAGCCAGATCCTCAACCTGCATTCGATCCTGGAACGCCAGCGCGAGGCCAACGCCGCCAGAGACGGCGACACCTTCCATCGCGCGGATGAAATGTTTCACGCGATGATCGCTGAAGTTGCTGGATATCCCGGAATTTGGACGTTGATCCTTAAGGTGAAGGTGCACGTTGATCGCTACCGTCTGCTGACGCTACCGCAGCAGGGACGTATCCCGCGGGTCATCGCAGAGCATCAGGCCATCCTGGACGCGATCGAGGCGCATGATCCCTCGCGCGCCCGGATGGCGATGGAGATCCATCTCGAAAATCTTCTCGACAACATCGCTGTTACTCAAAACTTCAATCCAGAGTTTTTCGACAAGTGAGCAGATAACGCAAACCAAACGCGCAGGTGCGACGGAGGCCATGCTAACCAAAGCGGAAACGTCAAGAAGTTCCGCAAGATCGTCGACAAATATCGCAGGACATACGTCTCCGCCGGAGATCCGGTGGAGGAAAAACAAGCAACACACCTGGGAGGATTCCGATGAAGCGTCGCGATTTCATAAAGCTGAGTGCCGGTATTGGAGCGGCGGGCTTGACGATGGGCCTTCCGGCCCTGACGCCGGCCCGCGCGCAGGCGAAAGCGGCCTTCAAGGCGTCCGACGTTCAGCCGCCAGGTTACCCGACCGTGGCGGCGACGGAAAATCTGGGAAAGAAGCTCGAGGCCGCCACCAACGGGCGGCTCTCGGTCCAGATGTTTCCATCCATGCAGCTCGGCGGCGAGAAGGAAACCATCGAACAGACCCAGATCGGCGCGATCCAGATGCTGCGCGTCAGCGTGGGATCCATGGGTCCCATCGTCGACGACATTAATGTCGTCAATATGCCGTTCCTGTTCAAGAATACGGCGCACGCGCAGCGAATGATGGACGGGCCAATCGGGCAGGAACTGCTCGACAATATCACGGCCAGTCCCAATGCCGGACTGGTCGCATTGTGCTGGATGGATTCCGGAGCGCGCAGCCTTTACAACACCAAGAGACCTATCAAAACGATCGAAGACCTCAAGGGCCTGAAATTCCGCGTCATCGGCAACCCGATCTTCGTCGATATGATGAACGCCCTTGGCGGCAATGGCGTCGCGATGGGCTACGACCAGGTCTTCAGCGCGCTGCAGACCGGCGTCATTGACGGCGCCGAGAACAATCCACCGAGCTACGTCTTCAGCAATCATTACACGGCGGCAAAATATTACTCGCTCACCGAGCACCTGATCATTCCCGAAGTGCTGGTGTTCTCCAAGAAGGCCTGGACCTCGCTTTCGAACGACGATCAGGCCCTGATCAAGAAATTTGCCCGCGAGGCGCAGCTGGAGGAACGCGAGCTCTGGAAAAAATACGAGACGCAGGCGATGGAGAAGGCAAAGGCCGCGGGCTGCGAGATCGTCGAGATCGCCGACAAGGCCACGTTCCAGAACGCGGTCAAACCGGTGTGGGACAAATATGGTCCGAAATACCAGGACATGATCAAGCGCATCCAGGCAGTTTGATCGAGCGCTTCAGGGAGGCGGGAATGGCCGGGTTTCGCCGCGCGATGGACTATCTGTACTTGCTGTGCGTCGGCATCGGCTGCACCGCGCTGGTTTTGATTTCGGCGATCATTCCCTGGGCGGTGTTCACCCGCTACGTGCTCAACCGCGCCGCATCCTGGCCCGAGCCGCTTGCGGTTCTCCTGACGATCGTCGTGACCTTCATCGGCGCGGCGGCCGGATACCGACTCAACCTGCACATGAATGTCGGCTACTTCGCCGACAAGCTGCCGGAAACAGGCCGTCGCCTGCTCGAGCTCCTCGTTCAACTCCTGATGGCACTGATCGCGATCTTCATGATCGTCTGGGGCAGCCGGCTGGTAGAGGTGACCTGGTACAACACCATCGCGGATTTTCCGTTCCTGTCGGTCGGCGTTACGTACCTGCCGACTCCAATCGGCGGGGTTTGCCTTTTGCTCTTCATCATCGAGCGCATTTTCCTTGGCATCCCGCCGGATCCGATCGCTCAACACCGGGAAGTCGCGGTCGACTGACCCGGAGGAGCCATCATGGATATTTTCATTCTGCTCACGACGATGCTGGTTTGCTTTCTGATCGGCATGCCAATCGCCTATTCGCTGGCGCTGGCGGCGATCGCCGGAGCTTTCTCGATCGGCATTCCACTGGAAGCGGTGATGCTGAAGATCTCCGACGGCGTCAGCAAGGTGGCGATGCTGACGATTCCATTTTTCGTGCTGGCGGGCGCCATCATGGCCGAAGGCGGCATGGCGCGGCGGCTGGTCGCGTTTGCCGACGTGCTGGTCGGATTGACGCGGCTGCGCGGCGGCCTCTCCATCGTCAACGTGCTGGCGACGACCTTCCTGAGCGGCATTTCCGGCTCAGCGGTCGCCGATACCTCGGCCATCGGCTCGGTGATGATCCCGCAAATGGAAAGGGTCGGTTATCCCAGGGTGTTCGCGACCAACCTGACGATTACCGCTTCGGTTCAGGCATTGCTGGTTCCGCCAAGCCACAATGCGGTGCTGTACTCGCTCGCCACCGGCGGCACGATCTCGATCAGCGCCCTGTTCATGGCCGGCGTCTTCCCGGGTCTTTTGCTCGGCTTCTCCCTGATCATTCTTTGTCTCGTCATCGCATACCGGAACGATCATCCGCGCGGCCAGACCGTGCCGGCAAAGGACGCGATCCGGATCGTCATCGACGCTGCCTGGGGTTTGGTGACGCTGGTCATCATTCTCGGCGGCATTCTGGGCGGGATCTTCACGGCCATTGAAGCCGGGGCCGTCGCCTGCATCTGGGCGTTCTTCGTGACCATGTTCATCTATCGCGACTATCGCTGGCGCGACCTGCCCGTGCTGCTGCACCGGACCCTGCGCACGGTCGCGATGGTGCTGACGCTGATCGCCTGTGCCTCAAGCGTCGGCTACATCATGGCGCTGACACAGATGCCCGCCAAGATGACGGCATTCTTTCTGTCGATCTCCAGCAACAAATACGTCATCCTGTTTCTGATCAACATCCTCCTGCTGGTGCTCGGCACCCTCGTCGACATGGCGCCATCGATCCTGATCGCGACGCCGATCCTGCTGCCGGTAATGGCGAACTTCGGCGTCGATCCCGTCCATTTCGGCATGATCATGCTGCTCAACCTCGGCATCGGACTGTGCCACCCGCCGGTCGGAGCCATCCTGTTCGTCGGCTGCGCGGTCGACAAGGTCACAATCGAGCAGGTGATGCGGAAGATATGGCCGTTTTACGCGGTGATGTTCTTCGTCTTGATGTGTGTGACCTATTTGCCGGAAATATCGCTTTGGCTGCCCCGGCACGTCATGCGGTAGAGACCCGACTGTCTTGCGAAAGCTAAGGAAAAGCGCCAGCATCGCCGGCCAGAAGCGCATCCGCGCCAGCTCCGCCAAGAAAGGGCACCTGCCGTGAAGATCGTCGATCTCAGCCGTGAACTCTATCACCGCACCCCGAGCTATCCGGGCCATCCCCCTGTCATGCACGGCATGTGGAAGAACCACGAGGAAGCGCTCGCCGAATCCAAGAACGTCTACGGGCTTTCGTCGATGTTCATCTCGATGCCCGACCATGCCGGCACCCACATCGATGCGCCCAGGCATTTTGGCAAGAGCGGCATCCCGATCAACGAATACCCACTGGAAAAATGTATCGTGCCGGGCATCTGCGTCGACCTGCGCCACATCGCGCCACGCGCCGAGATCACGCCCTCCGATCTCAAAGCGGCGGTGAAGAAGGCGGGAGTGCCGGTGCCGAAGGCAGGCACTGTGCTGCTCTGCACCGGCCACCATGAGCGAACCTTCCCTCGCAAGGAATATTCGACCGACAATTCCGGCGTGAATGTCGCCGCTACCGAGTGGCTGGCCGGGCAAGGCGTCGTGCATTTCGGCATCGATTCGATGCGGCCAGGGCCCGACAGCGACGTGAACCTGCTCGTTCACAAGGCTTGCCTCGACCTGGATATCACCCACATAGAAAGCCTGTGCAATCTCGAAGCGCTGCTCGGCAAGGGCCAGTTCACCTTCATCGGCCTGCCGATGAAGTGGCGAGAGGGCACGGCTTCCCCGATCCGCGCCGTGGCGGTATTTGACATATGAAGTTGTCGCGACACGGGTCGGGAGAAACCTAATGCTTGATGAAATATCCAATCGCCTGTCGCGCCGCGAGATGCTGCGGGCCACCGGCCTCCTGGCCGGCGCGGTTGCCGCCTCCAGCCTCGGACCGGCGCCCGCGAGGGCGGCGGGCTATCCCGAGCGCCCGATCAAGATCATTGTGCCGTTTGCGCCGGCCGGACCCACCGACATCATGGCGCGTATTCTAGGCCAGCATCTCGGCGATGCGCTGGGCGGCACGGCCGTTGTCGAGAACAAGCCCGGCGCCGGCGGCAATATCGGGATCGGCACCACGGCTCACGCCGAGCCGGACGGCTATACGCTGTTGATCACCTCGAGCGCGTACGTCGTCAATCCCGGCCTGTACGCAAGGATCCCTTACGATCCCTACAAGGATTTCGCGCCGATCGCCGAGCTTGGCACCTCGCCCAACGTGATTCTGGTCGATCCCAAACTCGGCGTGAATTCGATTGCCGACTTGATCAAGCGTGCCAAGGCCAATCCGAACGAACTCAACTATGCCAGTCCAGGGATCGGGACGACACCGCATCTTTCGGGCGAGTTGCTCAAGATCGTCTGCGGGATCGAGATAACCCATGTGCCGTACTCTGGCGCGGGTCCGGCGATCCAGGCGATCCTCAGCGGTACCACGGAGGTCGCCTGCGCCGCCCTGCCGCCGGCACACCCGCATATCGAATCCGGTGCGCTGAAGGCACTGGCCGTGACCGGCGCGCACCGCTGGTTCGACCTGCCCGATGTGCCGACGATGATCGAACTCGGCTACAAGGATTTCATTTCCGACACCTTCCAGGGCTTTCTGGCGCCGGTGAAGACGCCCGCAGCCATTGTCGAGCTGCTGTCGAACAAATCGATCGAAATTCTAAAGACGCCGAAGATCGCCGAGCAGTTGCGCAACAACGGCTTCGAGGTGATCGCCAATGGACCGGACGGCATGCGCAAGCGCATCGAGGACGAAGTGCCGAAATGGCGAGAAATCGTCGCCAGAGCCGGCATCAAGCCGGTTTAACCGGATCAAGATTGCGCGACACGTCCGACGTACCGTCTTGCCGGCCGCCTCTGGTATACCTTAGGTTGCTCCCATAAAAACAATGCCAGGGAGGCAATCGTCATGACTACACGCCGTAATTTCCTGAAAGCCGGCACAGCAGCGGCTGCCACCGGAATCGTCTTTTGTGGCTGCGGTTTGCTGCACAGCGCGCACGCCCAGCAACCGACCCGTCAGAAACTCCCCGTCAAGGTCGGCGGCAAGCAGGTCAAGACCATCGACATTCACGCGCATTGCCAGTTCCGCGAGGCTGGCGCGCTGCTCGGCGCCGATGGCCCCAAACTCCAGCTACCCCCGGTCAACGGCGCAGAGGAAGCCTTCCTCGAGATCGACAAGCGCCTCGCTGCCATGGATGCGCAGGCCGTCGATATGGAAGTGCTGTCGATCAATCCCTTCTGGTACGACCGCGAGCGTGATCTCGCCGGGCAGATCGTGAAGATCCAGAACGAAAAGCTGGCCGAACTCTGCGCCTCGAAGCCCGATCGGTTCGCAGCCTTCGCCTCGCTTACCCTGCAGGCCCCCGATCTCGCCGTGCAAGAACTCGAGACTGCGGTGAAAAAGCAGGGATTGAAGGGCGCCGCGATCGGCGATGTGGTGAACGGCGTCGAATTCTCCGATCCGAAGTTCTACCCGGTATGGGCCAAGGCTGAGGAACTCGGCGTGCCCCTGTTCATCCATCCGCAGGGCGTGCCTGAACTCAACAAGCGGCTTTCCGGCAACGGCTGGCTCGCCAATACGATCGGCAATCCCCTGGGCACGGCGATGGCGCTGTCGCACCTGATTTTCGAGGGAACGTTGGATCGCTTTCCCGGCCTTAAAGTGATTGGCGCGCATGGCGGCGGCTTCCTGCCGTCCTATGCTGACCGCTCGGACCATGCCTGTCTGGTTGGCCCGAAGGGCTGCAACCCCGACGTCAAGCTCAAGAAGCCGCCGACGGAATATCTCAAGCAGATCTATTTCGACTCGCTGATCTTCTCGCCCGAGGCGATCCGCCATCTGGTGACCCAGGTCGGCGCCAGCCAGATCGTGCTTGGCAGCGACTATCCCTATCCCTGGCAGTTACAGCCGGTCGACCACATCTTCGCCTCTACATCGCTCAGCGACGACAACAAGGCCGATATTCTCGGCCGAACCGCGGCAAAGCTGCTCAACTTCACGGCGTAGCGGGTAAGCGCGCTCTGGCGCCGCGTTCACGATCGAACGCGGCGCCAATCTCTTATCCGCAGTCAGTATAACCTGACGGTCCGGATTTCATTCGTCGGCTGGGCGAGCCGCGTCGGCGGCGCGAGGTCCGGCACAAAATCGGTGCCGACAAATTCGGCCTGGGCGGTTTCCGATATCCATTTCGACGCGTTCGGGTGGCTGACCGCCAAACCAATCAGCGCGATCACGACAAGGATGGGCAGAACGACGAATTTAATGTCCCAGCCACGATACGAGCTTTGGTCGTCGCGGGGTGGTCTGTCGAGCGAGCCGTGCATGGTGGCCTCCATATTGCGGGTGTGTTCCGCTGAGCATCAGCTACAGCAATGCACGCACAGCCGGTGTGAGTTGCCTCACACGTTCTCCTCGTTCACCTGTTCGTGAGATGATCCGCCGGCGTGCCGGCAAGCGAAGGCGCAATCGGTGGCGCGCTATTCGCCGTCGTCGCCCGGCCCGGAATCGACCAGCGCCTGCAGCGGCTCGGCCTTCAGCACGACGATGGCGCCATGTTCAAGCCGCACCCAGTCGCGCGCTGCCCAGGATCGCAGCTGCTTGTTGATGCTTTCCCGCGTCATGCCGACCATCTCGCTGATTTCCTGCTGGGTGATCGCGATGGTGCGGCCCTGCGGTTCAAGCTTGTGTTTTTCGGTGAGCCGAAGCAATGCGCTGGCCAGACGCCCCGGCAGGTTCTGGAGGATGACCTGTTCGACCTGGTCGCTGGTCCAGCGCAGCCGCGTGCACAACAATTCGATAAGCTTCATCGCCAGCGTCGGCTGGCTGCGCACAAAGGGAATGAATTCGCGGCGATCGATGATGAAGAGTTCGCAGTTGGTATTGGCGGTGCAATCGGCCGACCGCGGCTGCCCGTCGAGCAGCGCGATTTCACCGAAGATTTCGCCAGCCCCGATCAGGTTCAGGATAGCATTGCGGCCATCCGGTGAAGAGATGCTGATCTTCACGGTGCCGGAGATCACCGCAACCAGGCTGTTGCCCGGATCCCCCTTGGAAAAGATCGTGGCTCCCCGCTTCAGTGTCGTATGCTTGGCGTAGCGGCAGAGCTGATCGAATGCTTCGGGCTCAAGATCGGCGAAATACGGATGCTTGCGCAGGACGGACAATTTGCTGGATGCAACCGGCCGAGAGGCAGCAGCTTTTCCGTCCGCAGGCACGCCGGTCATGACCATCTGAAAATTGCCTATCATCGGCGCAAATTGGATGCAGGGGCGAGCCAGGAGCCCCAGTCCGCAGCGCTTGAGGAACTTATACCTTCGCAGGGGGCCCCCAGCAAGAAAGGCCTCGAACAAATCCCGGCCTTTCAATCGACTGCTCGCAAGAGGTGAGTACGATTGCTTTACAATTTTCGATAAGTGCGACGGGTTCCCGCGTGTCGGATCGTGTTCGGGCCATTTCAAATGAGCGGCGCCTGATGTGCCTGGTTTAGGTGCTAACTCGCTACCTCGTCAGCCGTTTTTGCGACGCGTCGGATTGCGGGCGAGACTGCAGGGCCGGATTTGGGCAGTATGAGAATGCCGATGATCTCCTCATCCGTGATGTGTTTAATCTGCAGATCGTGGCTTGCGTCCACGTTGCTACCGACCATTTTCTTCATGCGATGCGGGTCGGCGGGGCGCAGATTCGACGCGATCACCTCGGTCAATTGATCGCAAAGTTGCCGTGGGGATGCCCCCGGGATGCTTTTCCCGGATGCCATACCCCTCTGTCAGACCGTACGCGTCCGCCCAATTCGTGGGCCTCCACGACCAACACCTTGGCGAGCAGTCCGGATTTTCGGGGGCCACTGGTCCGTTCAAGTTCAGCGAATCTCTTCGCCTTTGACGCAATACGTGGCGGGCGAACAGCGCATTGACGTTGTTTTGTGGTCTTCGCTGTAAATCCCGGCCATGCTTCCTCTCGCATTGTTGGCCAACCGAGGTGCAATTCCAGCCAGACTTTTCGACAAGGGAAGACCTATCGAACCCATCGCGCATCGCTGTTCTTGATCGAGCGCCTCGTCCCAGAGGTCGTAGATTTCTATTGTACAACCACAACTTTTCGTGCCAAAAATTTGATGATGTCGATGCAGACCCTCGATGTTGCCGCGATCTTGCCAGCGCAAATACGCCGGGCGCGGCGCAATACGCTGGCGCATATTCCCGGCAACGAGGGATGGCCGCTCATCGGCCGCACGCTGAACGTCCTTGCCGATCCCAAGGGCGAGGTCGAGCGAATGGCCGCGAAATACGGCCCGGTCTACCGCACCCGGATGCTTGGCGAGACCGGCGTCTGCCTCCTCGGGCCGGAAGCGAACGAATTCGTACTGTGCGACCAGACCAATTTGTTCTCGTCGGCCCTCGGCTGGGGCACCTTGCTTGACCGGTTGTTTCCGCGCGGGCTGATGCTGCTCGATTTCGAAGAGCATCGCCTGCACCGGCGTACGATCTCCGTTGCCTTCAAGGCCGGGTCCATGAAGTCCTATCTGACCGAGCTTGACGCCGGCATCGCGGCGCAAGTCATGCGTTGGCGCAGTCGGCCGGGACCAACGCTTATCTATCCCGAGATAAAGCAGCTCACATTCGATCTTGCAGCAACATCGTTTCTTGGCCCCGATACCGGCCGCGAGGTGGACGACGTCAAGTGCGCCATCAGCGACATGGTCGCAGCCGCAGTGGCTCCAATCCGAAAGCCGTGGCCGGGCACGAAGATGGCGCGTGGCGTCAGGGCGCGGGCCCATATCGTCGGCTATTTCTCCGCGGAGGTCTCGAGACGCCGCGCCCTCGACGGGGAGGATCTGTTTTCGCAGCTATGCCGCGCGACAGACGAGAACGGCGCCCTGTTGTCGACGCAAGAAATCATCGATCATATGAGCTTCATGATGACGGCGGCGCATGACACGCTGACGTCGTCGTTGACTAGTCTTGTCTATTTTCTCGCCACAAATCCGCAGTGGCAGTCAGCGTTGCGCGACGAAATAACCTCGCTTGAATTGTCCCCAGCGCAACCACTCGCCTACGAGAAGCTGGCGGCGCTGCCCCTGACCGAAATGGCCTTCAAGGAGGCGATGCGAATAAAGCCGCCGGTACCTTCGGTGGTCCGTCGCGCGACGCGCGACTTTACGTTCGGTGGCTACACCATCCCCGCCGGCACGCTGCTTGGAATAAACCAGCTCTATACCCACCACATGACCGAACACTGGCCCGAGCCGGACCGGTTCGATCCGACGCGGTTCACCGATGCGGCGCAGCGGGAGCGGCAGCGCTACGCCTATCTGCCGTTTGGCGGCGGCGCACATATGTGCCTCGGGCAGCATTTTGCCTACATGCAGGCCAAATGCTTTGCGCGGCATTTTCTGCAGAACCTGACGGTGTCGCTCGAGCCCGGCTATCGGCCGGCCTGGCAGATGTGGCCAATCCCAAAGCCGAAAGACGGCTTGCGAGTTGCCCTTGGGTTAGCGAGCTGAGTGGTCAGCCCGCCCCGGAAATGGATCATGTCAAATCCGAATTCGGGCAAAGCATGTGAAGGCCGATGTAGAGCTGCCCGTTGTGAGCAAACGTCCTGACATGGAGATCGTGGGTCGCATCGATATTTTCGCCGACTTTCAGCATCATCGGCATTGGAGATGCCGATCTGAAATTGGTGGCAATGATTTCGGTGAGGCGGTTCTGAATCGACTCCGGAATCGCTCCCGCGTCCGCATCCCAGTTCGTATAGTCACTCGCTTGCGGGGTCGTGAGCTTAACAAACTTTCCAAAGGAATAGGGGCCGTACTGCTTCTCTAGATCCGCAAATTTCTTTGCCGTCGCGGCGACGTTCTCCGGCGTGCTCAATTCATTCATGATTTTTTCAAATTTTCCGCCATAGACCAATCCGGACATGTTTCACTCCATTGATAAGTGGCAATAAGCGCCTTGATTGCATCTGTCATAAAGTCGATAGCTTGGAGAGGGCTGCCTTAGCACGTTCCAGTTGAACAGTCATTTTCGAATTTTCGAAGAGCTCGGCCGCCTGGGATAGCTCATCTCGAGCCTCGGACGTCCTGCCCGAAGTGACCAACAAACGGGCCAATGCCCCCTTCGCCAACCCCAACAAGGGTCTAGTCCCGAGCCGGGAGGCAATTTCGATCGTTCGCTCGAGACGGGCGATGGCCTCAGCCGCGCCGGGCGCTCCTTGAAGCGATAATATGCCAGCCTCGGCAAAAGCGGCCAAGGCCTCAATCGCCTGATAGCCCTTCTGCTTCGCCCCCGCCTGGCAGGCCCGCGCGGCTTCCAAACCTTCGGATCTATCTCCAAGCTGCGCATGCGCGGAAGCCAGATACGTCGATGCGAGCAGAATCCCGCTGTCGTGCCCCAGCGATTGCGCTTCGGCCTTTGCTTCGAGCAAGCTATCTCTCGCTAACGCCCCGCGCCCCTGCTGCGAATAAATATTTCCCAGTGCGCACAGGACAAGAGGTAAAAACAACCGGACCTCATTCTCGCGCGACAAGAGCGAGGCTTCCGCAAGGGCGCGTTCAGCCTCCTCAAGATCGCCGTGGATCATTTTTACAATGCCACGGCCATAATCGGCTGCAATAATATCGTAAGGCCGGTCGTTCCTTTCGGCGAGATCGCCAGCCTGTTGAGAGCTTCGCTCGGAATCGTCGTATTCGCCGATCGAGGCATAGACCATGGCCTTCATCATATGACAGAGCACGAGGAGGCTCGACCCTGTTGTGCCCGGCGGAACATTTTCGGGAGCGTACATAAATCGCCCGATCGCCCGGTCTAATAGCAGCTCTGAGTCCCGATATCGGCCGGCAACGAAATAGGCCTGTCCGAGGCCATACTCGGCAAAACCGAGCCAAGTTGTGTCAGCAAGCTTGTCAGCCAGTGCGACAGCCTGTTCTCCCGCAGTGATCGCCTCATAGGGAGTTCCATAAAAGTTGAGAGCCGCCGCCCTGACGGCGATGGAAGCGAGCCTTCTCCTCTCGTCGCCAATCTTCTCCGAACGCATCTCCGCATCGCGACACAGTTCGAGCCATTCCGCGGTTCGTCCGAAAGGAGAAAATGTCATTCGAGCTTCGATGCGCAGATCTATCGCACGCCGCTCCCGCTCTAATGAGGCGGGCAACTTCTCGACCGCATCCATCGCAATTTCCAGGTATTCGGTGGCATCCCGATACGCCGACCTCGCCAACGCCTTCCGCGATGCGAGCTGCCCGTAATGGCTCGCCTTCGCCCAGTCCTGCGCCTTGACTGCGTGATGACAAAGCGCTTCCGCAACGTCTTCCTCACGGCCTGCGGACGTCGCTTCAAGCGCCGTCAAAATCCGCCGGTGCAGCACCTCCCGCTGCGTTCGGAGGATCGATTCATAAGCGACCTCGCGGATGAGATCGTGCGCAAAAACATATTCAGGGGATGTGAGCGATTGCGATTCCGTCAGAAAATCGAGGATCTCCAGCGACCAGAGACGGCTTTGCAATTGTGCCGCGGGCATGCCGGTCACGGCGGCAAGCAAATGCGGCGAAACCTGCGGCCCGACGACGGAAGCGAGTTGAAGAAGGGCCTTGTCTTCCCGCGGCAAGCGATCGATGCGGGATGCGATGACCCCCTGTACCGTGGGAGGAATTTCCGGCGCATCCCTGGGGACCCTCGCGGCAAGCCGGCCCGCGTCCGCTCCAAGCGTGCCGCGGTTGACGAGTTGCCGCGCCACCTCCTCGATGAAGAGCGGGATCTGGCCGGTGTGACGAAGAATATGAGCCTTGAGCGCGTCGAGGTTTGCGGCGGTGCCAAGCAGGTTGTCGAGCAGCGCGTGCGCCGAGGCGATATCGAGCGACCGAAGCCAAATTCTTCGAACATCGAGCTGCGCCAGCCATCCCGGCGTATATTCGGTCCGCCATGTCAGCAGCACCAGCAGCGGCCGGGTTGCTGCCAGCGGCATCAGCGCCTCTATCACCGTTTCGCTCTGGCCATCGATCCAGTGCAGGTCTTCCAGCAGCAGCACCGTCGGCTGCGAGACCACCTTTCCCACCGTGCCGCGCACAGCATCGATAATCACGCGCCGCCGCAGCAGAGGTTCGAGATCGCGCCAGCGCGGATCGGCAATAGGTTGGTCGAGAACCGAGCAAAGCGCGGCCGGCCAAAGATCGGTATGCGCGGATGCCGGCTCTTCGCCCGAGCCGGTTTGATCTTCTGGTGCGATGTTTCCGACTTGCAGCGCGCTTTGGAGGAGCTTCTTCAGCAACGCGTAGGGCACAGCCTGCTCCAGCGGACTGCCTTCGGCTTCCAGAACCTGCCAGTCGTTCTGACGCAGCGAGCTGACGAATTCGTGGGCCAGGCGGGATTTTCCGATACCCGCCGTTCCCACCAGTGCGACGATTTGTCCAGACCGGTTGACCTCGTGCGCCGCACGCTTCAGCAGCGAAATCTGCTCGGCGCGGCCGACGAAGGACGAAAGTCCCTTGGTCGAGCGCGCGCGCCAGCGCGTCAGTCCGCTGATCTGGACGAGTTCATAGCAGGGAACAGGTGCGGGAAATCCTTCCATCCGTTTCGGCGGCAGCGCGTTGAAGGTCACAAGTCCGGTGGACAGAGCCTGACAGGATTCCGACACCAGAATTTGTCCGGCCTGGGCCGCGCCCTCGAACCGCTTGACCAGATGCACCGCCGGTCCGCCCGCCTCATAGATCGAGGAGAAATCAGCTTCGATGACGTGGGCGACGACATAGCCCGAATGAATGCCGACCCGGACCTTAAGCCCGGGATCTTCCAGCAGCTTGATACGGTGAACCAGTTCGACCGCCGCGTGACAGGCCATCACGGCATGATTGTCATCCGCGTGCGGCGCACCAAACAGCGCTATCAGCCCGTCGCCGCCTTCCTTGCTGACAATCCCGCGGTTGCGACGAACCGCCGTGCGCATGGCAATCAGAGCCGGTTCGAGCCGGGAAATGGCCTCTTCGGGATCGAGCCCCGAAATCAGATCGGTCGAGCGCTGCAGATCGGCATACGGTGAGGTATTTCCGCTCGCCCGCGATGCGGTCTTGAGCCTGCGCCGCGGGCGGCTTGGGCGGGTGGTCCGGCACGACCGCGCCGCAGGCCGAACAAAACAGATCGCCAGCCTTCAGGGTCGATGAACAGACCTGACAAAACACGCTCAGCTTCCTCTATCCACGTGGCTCAGATTAGCGAAAGATCATGGGGGAACAAGCGTTTGCGGCGTCTATTGCGACTGACGAGCGCACTGCTGGGGCGATCCATGACGCCGGTGGGTATTGATGGGACGGCTATCTCCCAAGAATACAGCGGAGACGGAGGTAGCAAACAACCGACCGTGCACCCGGAGGGCGGCAGTCGACCCTGCCATGTCCCAGGTTTTGCGAGAGCAACCCAAGGTGAATCTTTCGCGCAGGTACCGCACGGGCCGGAGCGCGGATAGACCGGCGGGCGCCGATCGCGTCCGGCCGGCAGTTCATTCGTTGGCGATGCCCATTTCCTTGATCACGCGCGCATATTTGGCGAGCTGATCGCGCGTCAGGACGCGCAATTCCTCTGCCGAACTGCCGCGCACCGCAAAGCCCAGTTCCTCGAGTTTGCGGCGAACATCGGGATCGCCGACCGCCTTCAACACCTCGGCATTAAGCCGGGCGACGATGTCCTTTGGCGTGCCGGCAGGTGCCAGAATCGCAAACCATGAATTGAAGAAGAAACCCGGCAAACCTGATTCCGAGACCGTGGGCACGTCGGGGAATTGCGGCAATCGCTTCTCGGTGGTCACGCCGATCAGCTTGAGCTGGCCGCCCCGCACCAGCGGCGCGACCGTACCCAGCCCCTGGAAGCCGACCGGAATCTGGCCGGCGGCGACGTCGGTCGCAGCCTGGGTCGCGCCCTTATACGGCACATGGGTCAAGGATATGCCGGCGGCGGAAGCAAACATCGCCATCGCCAGATGCTGCGGGCTGCCCGGGCCGCCCGAGCCGTAATCGATCTTGCCAGGGGCTGCTTTCGCAGCTGCGATCAAGTCCGCCGCGTTCTTGAAGCCGGTCTGGTTGTTGGCGATCAGTCCCCACTCCACCGTCGCAACCAGCGACACCGGTTCGAAATCCTTCAGGATGTCCCAGCGCATCTTGGCCTGCAGATTGGGCACCATGGTCATGATGCTGTCGTTGAAGCCGCCGATCGTGTAGCCGTCCGGTTCGGCGCGGGCGACCTGCTCGGCACCGATCAGCCCGGAAGCGCCCGGCTGGTTCAGGATCACGAATTGCTGGCCCATATTGTCGGCCATCTTCTGCGTCACGATCCGTGCGGCAACATCGACCGCGCTAGCCGCCGCCAGCGGCACGATCATCTTGATGGGCCGGTCCGGATAGGCCGTCTGCGCCCTTGCGCCGGGGCCCAAAAACAGCGCGAGCGCGGCGACCAGCAAGTGAAGCAAGCGCATACCGAGTTTCTCCCCTGTCAACCGGATCACGTTTTGCAGTAATCAGCGTAATCCTTGCCGCAATGATTGCCCTCTCGCTTCCGGCTTGGCAATGTATCCTGGCGAAGAAATCAAGAATGAGTCGGCGAACGACCGGCCCCAGAAGCGTTCTATCAAGGGAGGCGACTAGTGACCAACCGCAGGAATTTCCTGAAAGGCGCCGCCGCGACCGGGATCGCATTTTGCGGTTGCGGTATGCTGGATGCGGCCCGCGCGCAACCGCGAGCCTCTCGCCTGCCGGTCAAGGTCAACGGCAAGCGCGTGATGACCGTCGACGTCCACGCTCACTGCTACTTTCACGAATCGATCAGTTTGATGGGCGATCAGGCCGATAAAGTCTTGCCACCGGTCAAGGGCGTTCCCGAGCACTTCATCGTCATCGAGCAGCGCCTCAGGGAAATGGACGCGATGGCGATCGACATGGAGGTGTTGTCGATCAATCCATTCTGGTACGGCAAAGACCGCGACACCGCAGCTCAAATCGTCAAGCTGCAGAACGAGAAACTCGCGGAGCTTTGTGCTTCACGCCCTGAACGGTTTGCCGCCTTTGCTTCGCTGACTCTGCAGTATCCAGACCTCGCGGTGCAGCAACTGGAAACCGCGGTCAGGAAGCAGGGCCTGCGCGGAGCGGCGGTCGGCGCCAGTGTGCTGGGAGAAGATTTCTCCGATCCGAAATTTCATCCCGTCTGGGCCAAGGCGGAGGAACTCGGCGCGGTTCTGTTCATTCATCCGCAGAGCACGCCCGAACTAGCCAAGCGGTTCAAGGGCAACGGCTGGCTGTCGAACACCATCGGCAATCCGCTCGACACCACGATGGCCCTGCAGCATCTGATCTTCGAGGGAACGCTCGACCGCTTTCCGGGACTCAAGATCATTGCGGCGCATGGCGGCGGCTATCTGGGCTCCTACGGTGCGCGCGGCGATCATGCTTGTTTCGTGTCGCCCCAAAATTGCAATCCGAACATCACGCTGAAGAAGAAGCCGTCGGAATATCTCAACCAGCTCTATTTCGACGCCATGGTGTTCACGCCGGAAGGTTTGCGGCATCTGGTGGCGCAGGTCGGCGCCAGCCAGGTGATGCTCGGCACCGACCATCCGATCCCATGGGAACAGCATCCCGTCGATCACGTCTTCGCGACCACGACGCTGTCGGACAAACAGAAGATCGCCATTCTCGGTGGCAATGCGGCGCGGTTGTTCGGGATGAAGGAGGCTTAGCCGGATTGTCCTAAAGCAACTTCCCATCCGGCCCAAAGAACGGATGCGGCCCGTCAAAAGTCCCGATCGGCACCTGGTGCGTGACGAGGGTGCCAAACCGCCCGCCCGGAAACCAGGTGTGTAGGTGGAAGGCAGGCGGCTCGACCTTGAACGACGGCTCGCGCAGTTCGGCCAGATCGAGATCGACGGCATGGTTCGGCGCCGGGCAGATCGTGGTCGGCACTCCCGCAAACATCGTCAGCGCCGCCCGGTGAATATGGCCGGTCCCAATCAGTTGCACGCGCGGATGACCCCTGACGATTGGAGCAAGCTCGCCCGCGTTGAGGAGATTCTGGCGATCCATGTGCCAGATCCCCGCCTTGAACGGCGGATGGTGCAGGAACAGCAGCGCGGGCCGATCGGGCGAAGTCGCCAGCCTTGCGTCGAGCCACTGCAGCGTCAGCTTGTCGAGTTCGCCATGCGGCTTTCCGTGCACGCTCGAGTCCAGCAGCAGCAGATCGAGCCCGCCGACCTCGATCTCTTGATTGAGCGGCCCGGACGCAACGGCATAGCGAGCGGAAGGAAACGCCGCGCGCATCAGCTCACGCGAGTCGTGGTTGCCGGGAACGCCCGCGAACGGGAGCTTCAGCGGCGTCAGCAGCCGCCTGAGGTATTCATACTCTCCAACCGTCGGCGTGTCCGCCAGATCCCCTGAAATCACCACAAAGTCAGGTGCGGGATTGAATTCGTTCAGAGCCGCGACGCAACGTTCAAGCGCCTTCGCCGTATCGACCCGGCCGTAGGCCAGCGATCCCGGCAGCTTGATGTGCAGATCGGAAATTTGCGCAATGCGAACAGGTCTTGACGGCATTGGCCTTCTCAGCTTTCGGGCGGCAGCAAACGGACGGCGTCCGGCGAAATCAACAGTCCGACCCGTTCGCCGGCTTTGGCGATAACCGCGTTAGGAGCATCGACGGTGAGCAGCTTGCCAGATACGCCGCTCACGACCATGCGTTGCCGGTCGCCGATGAAGCTGACGCTGTCGATGAGCCCCGAGAGAGGCGCACTCCCGGCCTCCACTACGCGAATGGTTTCGGGACGAATCATGGCGACCGCGGCCGACACGGTCGCATCACCACCGATTGGCTGGCGACCGCCCGGCAATACGAGTTGACCGCCCTCGATAGGGGCTTCGATGATGTTGGCCGCGCCGATGAATTCGGCCACGAAGCGGTTTTTCGGCGCAAAGTAAATCTCGCGCGGCGAGCCGATCTGGGCGATCGTCCCCTTCTGCATGACGACGATACGATCGCCGAGCTCCATGGCTTCGGACTGGTCATGGGTGACGTAAATCGTGGTGATGCCAAGCGCCCGCAGCAGGCGATTGAGCTCACCGCGCAAACGATCGCGCAATGCTGCATCGAGCGCCGTCAGCGGTTCGTCCAGCAGCAGAATGCCCGGCCGGATCGCAACCGCCCGCGCCAGTGCCACCCGCTGGCGCTGGCCGCCGGAGAGTTGATCAATGCGGCGGTTCTCAAGCCCGGAAATGTTCGTCAGCGCGACCAGTTCGGCGACACGCGCCGCGCGCTCCTCCTTCGGTACGCCGCGGATCTTCAGGCCATAGCCGATATTGTCCGAGACGCTCATGTTGGGAAAAAGCGCATAGGACTGGAAGACCATGCCGACATTGCGCCGTTCGATCGGCACGGACGTCATGTCCTTGCCGTCGAACAGCACCTTGCCGCCTGTATCGGGCAGTTCGAGGCCGGCGATAATGCGCAGCATGGTGGTCTTGCCACAGCCAGACGGGCCGAGCAGCACCAGAGTCTCGCCGCGATCGATATCGAGCGTGGCGGGCTCGAGTGCGCGCGTTCCATCAGCGAACGTCTTGCCGCAGGCCGCGATGCGCACCGCGGCGCCATGTCCAGCCGACGTGCTCATCTCTTCTGTTCCTTCTCGGCAAACAATTGCATCGCTACCAACAGCGGAATGATCATGACAAAGAAGATCAGCGTATAGGCCGAAGCGACTTCCAGCCGCATCGAGGCATAGCTGTCGGCGAGCCCGATCGGCAGTGTCTTGGTCAGCGGCGTATGCAGCATCCAGGTCAGGTTGAACTCGCCAAGCGAAAGCGTCACTACCATCAAGGCGCCGGCGAGTATCCCCGGCACTGCATTCGGCACGATCACGTCGCGGAAGCGCCGCCAAGGCGATGCGCCAAGCGATGCCGCACCTTCGTCAAACGTCTTGATGTCGACCGTTGCGAATACGGCCATCACCGACCGCACCATGAACGGCATGGTGAAGATGACATGGCCGACGAGGATGAAAAGCCAGGAGCGGCGGAAGTCGCTGAAGCCTTGATAAGTGAACAGCAACGCCAGCGCGATGGCCAGTCCGGGTATCGCCAGAGGCAGCGTGATGATCTCCTCGACGATCCGGGCCAGCCGTCCTCCCCGTACATGCAAGGCGTAGGCCGCCGGGACGCCGGCGGCGAGCGTCACAGCCAGGGTTGCAAATGCAATCACAAATGACAGCAGGATGGTGCCGGCGTAGAGCTCCCAGACTTGGGCCACCCATTGCAGGGTCAGGCCGGACTGGATGCCGCGAAAGTAATTCACGGTCACGCCGGCGGAAATCGACAGGATCGCAGGCACCGCCAGGAACGCAGCGATGATCAGCGTGAAGATGAATTGGCCGGTGAAAATCAGGCGATCACGCATGGTCTCATCCGGCTGCGGCGACGGCGCTGCCGCTGAATGAACGGGCAATCGCCAGGATGAACCAGGTGATGATGCCGAGCCCGACCGACAACGCGGCGGACGTCGAGAAATTCGCCGCCAGCGTGAACTCGGTATAGATCAGCATCGGCAACACGTCGACGTTCGTTGCCAGCGTAAACGCGGTTCCAAATGCGCCCATCGCAGTCGCAAAGGCAATCGCCCCGGAAGCGACGAAAGCCGGCGCCAGCGCCGGCAGCACGACATCGCGCTGTACCGCCCACGGGCTCGCGCCGAGAGAACGCGCGGCTTCTTCCAGACCGACATCGAGTTTCTGTACCGCTGCCATGATGGTGAGAATGACGCGCGGGATCGAAAAATAGAGATAACCGAGGAACAGCCCGTAGATCGAATAGGCAAAGACCAGCCTCTCGCCGAACAGGCGGCTCGAGAGATCGCCAATCAGACCCTGGCGGCCAGCAAGCAGGATGATCAGGAAGCCGACCACCACGCCGGGAAACGCCAGCGGAAAGGTCAGCATCGCAATCAGGACTGCGCGGCCGGGAAAACGATGGCGCTGCAAGAACATTCCGGCGATGGTCGCCACGATCAGCGTCACGATCGTGGTCGCAGCCGCCAGCATGACCGTGTTGATCAGCGTGGCGCGATAACGCGGCTCGGTCAGGATTGCAAGATAGCCGGCAAGCCCCTGCGGGCCTTCCGCGCCGGTCACGACGAGCCGCGCCATCGGCAGCAGGAAAAATGCCACTGTGACCACCGCAAGCGGCAGCAGGCACAACCAGACAAAGGATTTATGAGACATTGGAAAATGGCGCCCCCGCGATGGGCACCATCTTGCCTCAGCGGACCTCGGCGAGATAGCGGTCGACAAAGCCTTTTTGCATGTTTTCCATCTGCCCCCAGTCGACGCTCTTGGCGCGAGCGTAGTCGCTGTCCGGCAGGAATTTGTTCTTCACGGCCTCCGGCAGCTCGATCGGGCGCGCAGGGCGCAAATACGCATTGGTCCAGATCGCCTGTCCCTTGTCGGACAATAGATAATCCATCACCTTCTTGGCCTTTTCCTTGTCGGGCGCGTTCTTGACCAAGCCGACGACGTAAGGAAACACCACCGATCCCTCGCAAGGGATCACGAATTCAAAATTGCCCTTCTCGGAATATTTCGCGCGATAGGCGTTGAAATCATAGTCGAGCAGGATCGGCATCTCCCCGGAGACCACGCGGGCATAAGAGGTCTGCTTGGGGACGATCGGATCGTTCTTCCGCAGATCCTTGAAGAAGCCGATCGCGGGGTCGAAATTCGAAGCTGAGCCGCCAAGTGCCAGATTGATTGCAACGGCGCCGACATATCCGACCGCGGCAGAGGTTGGATCGAGATAGCCGACCATTCCCTTATAGTCCGGCTTCAGGAGGTCCTTCCAACAGGCCGGCACCGGCTTGCCGCCGAGCGCGTCCTTGTTCACGAACAGGCCGAGGGTACCGGAATGAATCGTGGTCCAGTAACCGTCGGCATCCTTCAAACCGGCCGGAACCTGATCCCAGTTGGCGGGCTTGTAGGGCTCCAGCGCATCCTGAGCCTTGGCCTTCATGCCGAAGGTAACGCCGAAATAGCCGATATCGCCAACGGGATTGCTTTTCTCGGCAAGGATCTGCGCCAGCGCCTGACCCGAATTTTTGTTGTCGTGGGGAATGTCGTAATTGAGATCCGCCTTGATCGCCTTGAGCATGGAGGCCCAGTCAGCCCATTCCGGCGGGCAATTGTAGCAGATGACGTCGGCCGCCTTAGCGGATTGCCAGGGCGCGATCAGCGACAGCACCAGCAAGGCAAGGAAAAGACGGACGGTCTTCATGAAGGTCACTCCGGATCGGCGAGGCTGCAAATGGATTTCAGCACCAACCGGTGACCAAGTATAGGCCGCGTATGAAGGTTTTGCGACGAGTCGTATTGCTATGCAGCAAAGCTTCGCAGGCCGGCACGAAAGGCGTCTCCGTGGCTCGCGGCAATACGGCGTTTGCGATAGAATTTCTGACCTAACGGGATTTCTCAGATGTACCGACCATCAGGCGTCAAGACCTCACCCGACCTTCCTGTGCCCGACCAGATGAAGGCCTGGATTCTGGGCGAGCCCGACCAGCTTTTCCTGCGCGACAAGCCAACTCCCGTTCCTGCACGCGCTGAGGTCCTGGTTCGGATCGATGCGGTCGCGATCTGCGCGACCGACCTTGAGATCATCCATTCGGGTTCGCCGGCCAGCATCCAGGGAGGCCTGCCCTTCAACAAGAATTTTACGCCGGGCCATGAATATATGGGCACGGTTGCAGCACTTGGGCCCGACGTCGACGAGTTCAGGATTGGCGAACGGATCAGCGTCGAAATCCATGCCGGTTGCGGCCAGTGCAAGCGCTGCCGCCAGGGCATGTACACCTCATGCCTGAATTACGGGAAGCCCGAAAAGGGACATCGCGCCAACGGCTTCACCACCGATGGCGGCTTTGCCGAATACGCGGTCAATCACATCAATACGCTGGCGCGGGTGCCCGATACCATGAGCGACGCGGAAGCGACGCTGGTGGTCACCGCTGGGACGTCGATGTATGGCCTGACGGAGTTGGGGGGATTGGTCGCCGGTGAGAGCGTTGTTGTGATCGGGCCTGGCCCGATCGGGCTCCTAGCCGTCGCAGTAGCGAAGGCGCTCGGCGCAAGCCCGGTCATCCTGACGGGAACGCGCAACAAGCGGCTGGCGATCGGCCGGGAGCTCGGTGCCGACCGCGTTATCAACATCAACGACGAGGATGCCGTCGAGATTGTCAAACAGCTTACTGGGGGAGTTGGTGCGGACTATGTGGTGGAATGCGCGGGGAGCGAGGCGACGATCAATCAAGCCATCCACATGACCAATCGCGGCGGAAAGATCTGTCTGGCTGCGTTCCCACACGAGCCGGTGAAATCGGACCTCGCCCATCTTGTGAAGAACAACATCTACGCCTACGGAATCCGCGGCGAGGGCCGCAGCGCCACCCGCCGCGCCATGGCATTAATGGCGGAAAAGCGCTTCGATGCGACCAAGATTCACACCCATACGTTTCTGCTGGCTGATCTGCCGACCGCGCTGAGATACGCGCGCGACCGGGTCGATGACGCCATCAAGGTCGTCGTTACCAACCGGGAATCCGGTGCGATTGCCCGCGCGGCTGAATAGGCTCTCGCCCATCCAAAAGAAAAGGCCGACCCCTCTTTCCGCCGAACCTCATAAGTGGCTCAAAACAATTGGACTTCGAGAACGTACCTGAAGTCTGGAGTCCATAGGTTCGGAGAAAAACGCTCCTCTGTGAGAATAATAGGGCGGTTTTGGCCCGTCGGGAGTCCAGAGGTCAAATCAGAAATGACCACGGCTATTGGGCTTACGAGCCAGCGAGCTCACCCAGAGAATACACGGCCTTGAGCAAGCTGGCGGAGAGAGAGGAGCTGTGACCTTGCCCCCAAGTTTTATCCAATCCCGAGTTCGCTCGTGGCGTTTGGGTTGCCCGGTTGGACGGTGGTAGCGACGGGAGCTGGCGCGGAGCCATCGGCATAGCGCAGCGCCAGATCCCGGCGCGGATTGCAGGTGAAGGCGTACTCGGAAGGTGTCTTCCATCCGAGCTGAGAATGGGGGCGTGAGCCGTTGTAGTCGGCGCGCCAGCATCCAAGGGCAACGCGAGCCTGCGCCAGCGAAGAGAACAGCGTTTCGTTTAACAATTCATCCCGTAGCCGGCCGTTAAAGCTCTCGATGAAGGCGTTCTGCATGGGTTTGCCCGGCGCGATGTAATGCCATTCGACGCGGGCTTGGTCCGCCCATGTGAGGACGGCGTTACTGGTAAGCTCGCTGCCATTGTCGCTGACGATCATCTTCGGCTTGCCGCGCTCGATCATCAGCTGATCCAGTTCCCGCGCCACGCGGACCCCGGAGAGCGAGGTGTCGGCCACCAGCGCCAGGCTTTCTCGGGTGCAGTCATCAACGATGGTCAGGATGCGGAAGCGGCGGCAGTCGGTGAGTTGATCCGACACGAAGTCGAGCGACCAGCGTTCGTTGGGCGCCATCGGAACCAGCATCGGCGCCCTGGTTCCGATGGCCCGCTTGCGGCCGCCACGGCGGCGCACCGCCAGCTTCTCCTCCCGATAGAGCCGGAACAGCCTCTTGTGGTTGATCACGTAGCCCTCCCGCTTGAGCAGAATATGCAGGCGTCGGTAGCCGAAACGGCGGCGTTCCTGGGCGATCGCCTTCATGCGCTGACGAATGCCGGCATCATCCGCCCGGGTCGTCTGATATCTCATGGTCATGCGGCAGCAGCCGATGGCTTTACACGCCCGCCGTTCGCTCATCCCGTGGGCTTCCACCAGATGAGCGACAGCTTTCCGCTTCCCCGCGGGCGTCACCATTTCTTTCCCAAGAGATCCTTCAGCGCCACATTATCCAGCATGGCGTCAGCCAGAAGCCGCTTCAGCTTCGCGTTCTCGTCCTCCAGCGACCGCAGCCGCTTGGCCTCAGAGACGTCCATCCCTCCGAATTTGGCCTTCCATTTGTAGATGCTGGCGTCGCTGACGCCATGCTTGCGGCAGAGATCGGCGACCGGGACCCCGGCCTCGTGCTCCTTCAAAATCCCGATGATCTGTTCTTCTGTAAATCGATTGCGCTTCATGCTCTGGTCCTCGTCTTGGGCCAGAGCGAACTTCAAACTGGATTAAGCCCGAGGGGCAAGGTCAGCTGCGATCGAACCTTCTCCAGTATGTCAGTAGCAGAAAGCAAACCAGCGGATGGCACCCCTGACCGCTCAGGCTGAGAGAACCGCCAGACGTGCGAGGTCCCACCCCATGCGCGACGACTACAAGGAAACCGAGTTCTTGATTTAATATTAGTGACTACTTACACTTGTTCGCAGGCTAAATTATACTTGCTGGTTTGTTGGGTTCGAGGTGCGCTATGCGATATTGGTACGTGTACTTTGCCTTGGCCCTTTTGGGGCAGTTCGCCCTATCTCAGATGCCGATTTCCCATGAGCCCGGTGTGTGCCTTACCAAATTGGACGGTGAGTGCATCAAGGTTTCCTATGCGCGTAAATCGCCCTGAAAAATGTGGTTGCAGATGAACGTGGTCGCACGTTGTTGTGTTGCGATGCGGCCGCCCGCGAACGCCCTCTGCAATACATCGCATTTGAAGCCATTTCAGGGGGTAGCTTTTATCGATGCTCAAAACTTGGATTTTAAGGCTACTTTTCTGTGTCCTTTGCGTGGGCATCCTGGGATCAAATTTTTGGACCATGCGCAATTGGACCGAGCGAACCGGTGTCTATGACGACATCTGCTACCTCAGGCAGGCGCACTTGTTTCAACGCTTTGGCCTTGGTGGCTTCGACACCAATATAAATCGAGACGACGATCGATACTTCGCGACGTTAGCGCGAGAGATTGGTTATGAAGCTTGGGACAATCCGGCCCGCGCACCCTGCCACACTCAAATAGGGGAGAAGCACGTAATCCAGTATCCCCCAGGTACCGGCTTGGCTCTTTCAGTCTTCCCGGCCGATTTCCAAAGGATACCGCTATACGCTGTCGCGAACTTCTTCGTTTTTCTAGCGGCGCTTCTCGCTATCTATTCCGCCCGGCGTCCGCATGAAATTGTTGGATCGGGCGTCGTCGGCATGGCCGCGATCTATTTCATGGTGAACCCGTCAAAAGCCAGCTACTCGATGGCGCCCACGATGATAGTCTGCGCAGTCGTCGGGTTTTTGACTGCAATCATGGCAAACGATCCAAGGTCATCGCGCCGAAACACGGCTGCGGCAGCGGCTGGCATGTTCATGGGACTGGCGGTCTCGTTCAGGCTTCCAAACCTCTTACTCTCCGCTGGCTACTTCCTAGTTCTGCTGGCGCTGGCCGCCCGATCCGCAAAGTTGGATGATTTCATTCGGCTAGCTTTGTTTGGAGTCGCGTATCTAGTGGGGTTGGTGCCGACGCTAGTTTCAAATGCGATCAATGCCGGAAGTGTTATAGCCACTACTTACAGCGCAGTAGACGCGACGCCTCCAGATTTCAGCTTCAGCATCGCTTGGCAGTATTTTAGTGACATGCAAGGTGCGTTGACCTTACTGGTGGTAACCTGGTCAATCGTAGCTTTGGCTGCTAATATCAGAAAGACCGCGGCATCGATCGTTGCTATCAACATTGTTGTAAACCTCGGATTCTTTCTCACTCATCCTATTTCTACACCCTATTACCTGATGCCATTCTTGCTACTGTCCATGTGGACGCTGCTATTCTCTTTCTTTAATGATTCTGATGAGGGCCGTGTCAGGTACGCTCGCTAACGCTGCGTGCCTTACCCGTTTCTATCGTGCAGCGGGATTTTTGACCCTAGCACAGAGGGAGGTGCAGCCTCCAACCCAAGAGGTCGAGGACTAACATTCCAACTTTGCTCAGTGCTGACATTTTAGCTTTGCGCCTACAGGTCCCGTCCAGATTCGCGGTATTATGGCGTAAACGCCACAACCACCAAGAAGCTTACTCGCTCGACGGCGCTTGCACCAGTCAGGCCGAAGAATACTTCTCCCGCCTGCGCCGCTCCGAGATCGGCATTCACCATATCGCCGGGCGCACATCTGCTCCGCTACGCGCAGGAGTGGTCATGGCGAGAGGATAATCGCCGCGTATCCAACAGCGATCAGGTGAGCCGCGTAGCGGCGCTGGCGTTGAAGCGTGGCAAGAGCGTCGATTTCACCAGCCATTGGCAGCGACATATCCAAGGTTGAAACGGGAACCCCATATTGGATATGGTTCTGTATCGAGGAATTGCCACTATCATCGATCGTGTAAGAATTGGATCAGGCAGAAGAATAGTGTGACAGCCATGAATACTCCGAAGGCGTCGAGCCAATATCTGACCTCTGGCTTTTGCCAAGCCCGCAAACGGACGATAAAATTCGGTCGCTTCTCCATATGCTTATGATAGCTCAATCGACAGTCAGTTTCCACCTCGCCGGGCGGCCTTCCCCTATGATCGGCACGCTTTTCCCCTCATGGTTCTTGAGGCTGTGCTGGTTGGGCTTCCGCCGCTTCACCGTGATCCGAGCGATGTTGTAGCCGAGGTCCAGCATTTTGACGACGGCCTCAACGTGCCGTATCTGGCCGCTCAACTCCTCGTGCCGTCGCCGGTTCTCCAATATCTGGCCCCCTAGCTCGGCATGTAACCGTTCAACGGTGAAAATGGCCCGGCGAGTGTGCGGCTCGTTGTCGGTCAGCATGGTCATCTCCGTTGTTAACGGAGACGTCGCGACAGTCGTTCAAAATTCGATTCGCCCCAAGGCCGCCAGGATAACCTGAGGCGTCAGCGGAATCTCCGTAATTATGGTGCCGAACGGCCTCAGCGCGTCATTGACGGCATTTGTCACCGCGGCCGCCGCACCGGCGGTGCCAGCTTCGCCGGCGCCTTTGGCGCCCAACTCGGATTCCAGCGTCGGCGAGACGACGTGGCCGACATCAATATCAGGCATTTCACCGGACATCGGAACCAGATAATCGGCCATATTGGCATTGGTGAGTTGGCCGCGCTCGTCATAGATGCATTTCTCGAACAGCGCGGCGCCAAGGCCCTGCACCACGCCACCCCTGATCTGCTCATCGACCAGTTGCGGATTGATGATGGTACCGCAATCCTCGACGACCCAGTGCTTCAATAGCTTGACGAAACCGGTATCGGTGTCGACCTCCAGCCAGGAGGCCTGAACGCCATTGGTGAAGGCAAAGGGATATTGGCGTGGAACAAAATGCCGCGTCGCCATCAGTTCTGGCTGAATACCCGGCGGCAGCGTGTCCGGCCGAAAATAAACGATTCTGGCTAATTCGTTCAGTTCAATACGCGGAGCACCATCATTGGCGTTCACAACGCTGTTGTTGACGATGTCGAGTTCACTCGACGTGGATTGCAGGATGGCGGCGGCGACATCGAGAATATTCTTGCGTAGCACTTTCGTGGCCTGAAGCGCGGCCTCGCCGCCGATGCCCGCGCCGCGCGAGGCCCAGGTGCCGCCGCCATACGGCGTATTATCGGTATCTCCCAGGATGACGCGGACCCGATCCATGGAGACGCCGAGCACGCTGCCGACGATCTGCGCCGTGAGGGATTCCGACCCCTGCCCCTGCTCGGTGATGCTGGTCTGGCAGATCACAGAACCCTGGGCGTCAAGTCGCACGGCCACACCATCCTGCGACGAAATCCTTGCCCCGCCGACGCCATAGAACGCCGCGCTGGGATTGGTGACTTCGATGAAACTGGCGATACCGATGCCGCGATGAATGTTCCTGGCGCGCAACGTCGCCTGCTCGGCACGCAGCCCGTCGTAGTCCATCATCTTGATTAACTTCGCGAGCGACGCGTGATGCGACAATTGCTCAAACCGTAGGCCCGACGGCGAAGCGCAGGGATAGGCGTCATCGGCAATCAGATTGCGGCGACGGATTTCGACCGGGTCCATGTCGATCTTCATTGCCGCCAGATCGACCAAACCTTCCGTCACCGAACAGGCAATCGGATGGCCGACGGCGCGGTACTGGCACATCACGTTCTTGTTCTGGAACACGACACGGGCGCGGGCTCGGTAGTTCTTGGCCGTGTAAGGCCCACCGACGAGATTGACGACCTGATTAGCCTCGATCGCGCTGGTGCGCGGATACATAGAATAGGGTCCGATGCCGGTTAGATCGTCGATCTCGAACGCCGTGATCACGCCGTCGCGGTTGACGCCTATCTTTCCCCTGCAGATATGATCGCGGGCATGAATGTCGGTATTGAAGCTCTCGACGCGGTCAGCGACGAATTTGATTGGCCGTCGCAGCAGCTTCGACAATGCATAGGTCGCCATCTCGTCGGCATAGATGTGGACCTTGATGCCGAAGGAGCCGCCGACGTCCTTGCAGACCACGCGGACTTGGGATTCCTGTAGACCCAAATGCAGCGCCGCGATGTTCTGCACCATGTGCGGCGCCTGCGTGCCCTGGTAGATCGTCAGCCTCGCTTCGGCGGCGTTCCAGTCGGCCACCACGGCGCGCGGCTCCAGCGTTACGCCGGTATGACGCCCAAAGATAAATTCCGCCTCCACCACCTCGTCGGAATCAGCAAAGGCCAGGTCGACGGTGCCGGCGTCATGGTTGCGCTCAAAGGCAAGGTTGTCGCCGAGCGAAGGATGGATCACAGGCGTTGCGGTATCGAGCGCGCTGCGCATGTCCGTTACCGCATCGAGTTCTGCATACTCGACCAAGACATGCTCCGCCGCATCCTCGGCCAAGGCCCGGCTGCTCGCAATAACGGCCGCGACGGCCTCGCCCTGCCAGCACACGCGGTCGATAGCGATTGCACTTTGCGGGGCGGATTTAAGGCCCTTCAAATGCGAGAGCACGCCGACCCACGGCGTAATGGCGGCAGCCAATTCCAAACCGGTAACGACGGCAATCACGCCCGGCATATGCTTCGCCGCGGCCGCATCGATGCCAACAATCCTTGCATGCGCGTAAGGCGAACGCAGAAACACCACATGCGCCATGCGCGGCAGCTCCATGTCGCTCACATAGAGTCCCCGCCCCTGCATCAGCCGATCAAGATTCGGCCGCGGCACCGTCTTGCCAATATAGGAATTCGGCCGGTCGAGCACCGAAAGCGCGTCTGGATTTTTCGGCGCTGAAGTCATGGCTCGCGCGCCATCCGCGCCAACGCCGTGGTTTCGACGGCGTCGACGATCGCCTGGTAGCCGGTGCAGCGGCAATAATTGCCGGAAAGATGCTCGCGAATCTGTTCTCGATCGGGTTTGGAATTCTGTTTCAGCAGATCCTGCGCTGCCATCAGCATTCCCGGCGTGCAAAACCCGCATTGCAGGGCGTTGCGGTCGCGGAACGCCGCCTGAAGGTCGGCGATCTCACCGCTATCGGACACCCCTTCGATCGTCTCCACCAATGCGTCGTGCGCCTGCACCGCCAACATCAGGCAGGAACGCACGATCTCGCCGTTGACGCGCACCGTACAGGCGCCGCAAACTCCGTGTTCGCACCCGAGATGCGTGCCGGTCAACTTCAAATGCTCGCGCAGAAAATCCGCGAGATTCAACCGCGGCAGAACATTGGCAACGACACGCTCGCCGTTGACAATGAGCGAGAGGGCCACGGGAGCCGTCATGCAGGCCCTCCCGCACTGAGATCAGGGCGAGAGCGCAGCGTAGATACGCAACGTACCAGCAATACCTTCGCCAGATGCCGGCGCATCGCGGGAGATGCCCGGTGATCCTCTTGCGGATCAAGCTCTTCGCTCAGCGCTGCCGAGGCATCGGACAACAATTCGGGCGTAATGGTGATGTTGACAAGCTTGCTGGCAGCCCTGGCTAATAGCGGTCGATCGCCAACGGCAAAAAAACCAAGGCGGAGATCGGCGAACAGACTGCCGTCGAAGATCGCCTGCGCCGCCAGGCCGACAATGGCGTAATCGCCGTGTCGACGAGCGAATTCGTGGAAGAAATACGCGGAACCTTTTCGCGCCACCGGTAACTCGACTGCGACCAGCAACTCCTGCGGCGACAGCACCGTCTCATAGATGCCGGTGAAGAATTCCCTCGCTGCGACCCGCCGCTCGCCGCGTGGGCCACGAATAATGATGGTTGCGTCCAACACGACCATGCAGGCAGGCAGCTCGGAAGCCGGATCCGCATGCGCAAGGCTACCGCCGATCGTACCGCGATTGCGGATTGCGGGATGTGCGACATGGGTGATCGCGTCCGTCAGCAGGGGGACATGAGCGGCGATTTCGGGAGATTTGAGGAGATCGGCATGACGCGTCAACGCACCAATGGAAAGGACGTCGCCTTTCACCGCGATCCCGCGCAGTTCAGCGAGTTCGCCGATATCGACAATGAGTTCGGGAGAGATGAGGCGCAGATTCATCGCCGGCATCAGGCTCTGGCCGCCCGACAGCACCTTGGCCTTGTCGCCATGCGCGGCGAGCAGTTCCAGCGCATTTAAGACGCTCGTTGCGCGGGCGTAAGCGAAAGCCGAGGCCTTCATTTCGACGTAACCTCCCCCGGCGGGATATCGGCATTTTCTTTGGATTAGACGGCGGCAACCTTTAAAGGTCAAGTTTGTTTATCGACCGATTATTTCGACTTTGGACTTGTCATCATGCCACGAACGACGCACGTTTCCTGCCAAACAAAAGCCTGCCCTTGGGGAGGAGCAGACCATGAAACTCGGGTTTTTTACGATGCCGATCCATCCTGTCGACAAGGACTGGCGGCTGTCCCTCAAAGAAGACCGCGAAGCTTTTCTGCTGGCGGATGAGCTCGGGTTCACCGAGGCCTATGTCGGGGAGCACGTCACCGACAAGGCCGAAAATATTACCTCCTGCATCGCGTTCATCGCCTGGCTCGCCGCAGCGACCAGGCAAATCAGACTCGGCACCGGCACCATCAATATGCCGAACACGCATCCTGCCGCGCTCGCGGCTTCAATTGCGATGCTCGATCACATGCTCGACGGGCGCCTGATTTTCGGCATCAGCCCGGGCGGGCTAATGTCCGACGCGGAAGTTTTCGGCAATCTCGAAGCCGACCGTAACGCCATGTTTCTGGAAGCCATCAATCAGGTTCTGGCGATTTGGGCGAGCGAGCCGCCGTACAATCTGCAAGGCAAATACTGGAATATTTCGGTGCAGAAGAACCTGATCGAGGAGATTGGTCAGGGCTTCATTGCGCGTCCACTACAAAGACCCCATCCGCCGATCGTGGTGACGGCGGTGGCGCCATTCTCGAAAGGCGTGACGGAAGCGGCCGCGCGGGGCTGGGATCCTATCTCGGCGAATTTTCTGATGCCGGCCTGGGTGAAGAGCCATTGGCCGAAATACGTCGAGGGTTGCGAGCGCGCGGGCCGCACGGTGGATGCGGCGAACTGGCGTGTCGCCAAGAGCGTGTTCGTTGCAAAGGACGCCGCGACCGCAAAGGCCTATGCCACCGATCCGGACGGGCCGTATGTATATTATTATCGCTCGCTGTTCACCAAGCTGAAGCGCGGCGGCCGTATCGAACTGTTCAAGACCCGCCGCGATCAACCCGATGAGGAAGTGACGCTGGACTCCATCTGCGACAAGCTCATTATTCATGGCACGCCGGACAGCGTCGCAGATCAACTACTGGCTTTTCAGCAAGAGGTCGGCACCTTCGGAACGTTGCTCTACGCCGGCAAGGACTGGAAGGATCGCGAACTGGGGCGCCAATCGATGATCCTGATGGCCGAAAAGGTCATGCCGCGAGTCGAGGCGGGTATGTCCGGCCGGACCAAGGCGGCCGAATAGTCTTTCAATCCAGGGAAATCTTGCCGTGGCTCTCAGCGATCGTATCCCCTATCAAGCACAAATCGACCGACCGAAGCTGACGCTTCCGGGCGGCAAGAAGCTCGCGGTATGGGTCATCCTCAATGTCGAGGAATGGCGGATCGAGAACGCGATGCCACGCACGGTGCTGAGCCCGCCGATGGGCCAGCCGCTGTTGCCTGACGTACCGAACTGGTCATGGCACGAATACGGCATGCGCGCCGGTTTCTGGCGTCAGTTCAAGGCGTTGACCGACCGCAAGATGCCGGTGACGTTGGCGCTGAACGCCAATGTCTGCAACACCTACCCGCGTGTCGCATCTGCCGCGCTCGAAGCCGGCTTCGAATTCATGGGCCATGGGTTTATGCAGGGCCCGATGCACAAGCTCGACAACCAGGCCGACGCGATCAAGCGATCGGTCGAGACCATCGCGAACTTTTCAGGCAAACCGCCGCGCTCATGGGAAAGCCCCGGCCTGACCGAGACCGCGGAAACCCTCGATCTCCTGCGCCTCATGGTATCGAATATCTCGCGGACTGGGTGATCGACGATCTGCCGCAGGATATTGGGACACCCCACGGCACCATCACCACGATCCCCTATTCGGTCGAGACCAACGATATCGTCATCCATGCGCTGCAGCATCTGCCGTCCGAGCAATTCCTCAAGCGCTGCACTGATCAATTCGACCGGCTGTATCTCGAAGGCGCGTCGAACGCACGAATCATGGCGATTTCGATTCACCCGTATATTACCGGCGTGCCACATCGCATCAAATACCTGGAAGCCCTGCTCGACTACGTCATCGGCCATGACGGCGTGGCGCTGATGACCGCAAGCGAAATCGGCGACTGGTATCGTAGGGAGATGGGGAGGAAATAGCGTACCGGTCTATCCAACCACCTTCACTGGGGTGCGCCGGATGTAGGCCGAGGCCTCGGAAATCCGCTCAAAGCCGGCCAGAAAAACATCCAGCGCGTGACTGATCATCTGTTCCTTGTCTTCAAGCACGGGAGATTCATAGATATATTTGCGAACGCCGTAATAGAAGATTCCGCCGTGAAGCACCCAGGCCAGTTCGATCTCCGCCGCCGTTGGCTTGTTTTGCACGGCAAGTCCCACTTCATGGCGGCATTCCCTGATGATGCGGGTCAATATCTTGTCCTTGACCATGCCGACATACCAACGGTTGATGTCGAGGCCCTTCAAGCCCGAATAGAGATAGATGCGCAACCATTTTCGGGTGAAGATCGCATCGGTATAGGCGCCATAGAACTCCCGCAACCGATCGCGGAGCGGCCGCGAGCGATCGCTTAACAGCTTCTCCCAGCCGGTCTCGAGCGGATCGAGATAGACGGTGCGGTAGACTTCCTTGATTAGATCATCCTTGCTCGGAAAGTAGCGATAGAGCAGCGGTTGTGTCACGCCGAGCCGCCGTGCCAGCGCGCGGGTGCCGCCGCCAAACCCCTCTTCCGAGAAAAACTCGGTTGCCTTCGCCACGAACTCCTTGCGCCGATCATCCGGCGAAAGTCGCCTCTGCTTGCCGTCCGCACGTTTGGGCGAGACCTTCCTGATCATGAGGATTTGATGCCGTCGCCGGTGAGAAATCGACCGAAGCCACCGCGTGCAAACAACAACGGCTCCCGTCGATTATAGGCATAAGCTTCAACGGCGCCCAGAAATATGATGTGGTCGCCACCGTAATACCTGTTGGCAGCCCGGCACTGGAAATTGGCGACGCTGTCGGCAAGGACCGGCGCGCTGCCAAGCCCTGGCGTCCAGCTCACGCCGGCAAACTTGTCCTCCGACGATTTTGCAAATTGCGACGCCAGCGCCTGCTGAGACGCGCCAAGAACATTGACCGTGAAGTGGCTGGCGTTCTGGAAGATGGACAAGCCTTGCGAAAACATGCCGAGGCTCCACAGCACCAACGGCGGATTGAGCGACACGGAGGCAAACGAATTGCATGTCACCCCGTAAGGCTTTCCGTCAGCCGCCATCGCCGTAACGATGGTAACGCCGGTCGCGAAAGTGCCCAGCGCGTTGCGGAAATCGCGAGGATCGATTGCCGAGTTGTCGCTGGCGAATTCATTGGCTGGATCGGCCGGATGTTTTGGTGCGTCAGACATCCACCGGCCTCAAAGCGTCAAGTTTTCGGACGGCAGGCCAAGCGCCACGCGTCCATAATTGGTCCCCGCCGCGTCGAAATTGAACGCGAGGTGTGAATTCACCGCATGCGCATCGCGAAACTGCCGCTGCAGCGCACCCGACGTAAACAGGCTCCGTGCGCCACTCGCCGTAAACAGCAGCGACACCGCATCGGTGCAGAGATTGACCGAAAACGCGCCGTCACGCCGCAGTCTCGTCTTGGCAGCGATATTGGGAACGTGGCCCCGCCTTGCATCCGCCATCGCCTCGAGGCAGTTTGTACGCATGATGAGACGCGCCGCATCTATCTTGGCCGAGGCTTCCGCGATCTTGATCTGGGTGCTCTGCATGTCGCCGACCTTGGTGCGATTATAGGTCGAGGCGCGATGTCGAGCGATTTCGACGTAGTCATCCAGACAGGCTTGCGCGTTGCCAAGACCTACCCCGGACAGCACATAAGGAAACAGCGAAAACACCGGTAGAGCATAAAGCGCGTTCGGATTGACGGAACTACCCGGCGTCGGTCCGCCGGTCAGATCGCCGACCGCAATCGTCATCCGATGCGCAACAAATGCATCCACGACTCTGACATCGTTCGATCCCGTTCCCCGCAAACCCGTCGCGTTCCAGGTGTCGTTGATCTTGTAATCGCTCTTGTTGAGCAGGAAAATCCGGTACTCGACGCCTTCAGCTTCATCTTCGGACGAAACGACGCTGGCGAGCATATTCCATTCGCAGGACTCCACGCCTGAGGAAAACGGCCAATGGCCGTTCAGCCTATATCCACCTTCGACTTTCGTGGCCCGACCGGCCGCGAAGATAAAGGAGGACGCAATCAATGCGTCGGCGTCCTTGCTCCAGACCGCATCCTGCGCATGCCGATCGAACATCCCCAGCATCCAGTGATGACTTGCGAGATTGGCAAAATTCCACGCCGCAGAAGCATCGGCCCGGCCGAGCGCATCGGCACAGTCGACCAGCGCCACATAATCGAGCTCGGAGCCGCCAACGCGTTTGGGCTGTACGATTCGGAACAAACCGGCGTCGTGCAAGTCGCGTTCGGTCTCCGGCGGCAGGCGCCGCAGGTCTTCGGTCTTGGAAGCGCGCTCGCGCAATTTCGGGATTAGCGCCTCGGCACGCGCGACCATGGCAACATAGGTGTCTGCACCCGGTCCCGCGGGCGTGCTTGCATCTGGCCTGCGGCCGTTCCCTGCCATTGGCGTTTCCTCGCTCGGCCCGTCGTTGTGATCTGGATGCGGCCGAAAACTATCCCTTCAGTCTATCGCCAGATCAGCAATGTTCAAGGCATGCAGGAAACAGCCAGGTCATCCACAGCAGAACGGGCGTCGCGAGCGCATGCACCTCACCCTCAAGACGGAAACAACCCGCCCGCCGGGCTCCAACAGCCTGCAGCAGCAGGAACGCTTCGATGCCTTCGTCCGCGAGTTCAATGCCGAACGGCCGCATGAGGCGCTCGACATGAAATGCCCCGTCGAACTCTACCTCGCCTCACCACGCCCTTACGATGGCTTGCCCGAACTGAACTATCCACTCCACGATCGCGAGCTGCTGGTCACCGCTTGCGGCCGGCTCTGCCTGCATCGCAAGAGGATCAACATCTCAACCGTGCTGGCCGGCCAGAAACTCGGCATCAAGGAAGTCGATGACGGCATTTGGCTCGTCAGCTTCATGCACTATGACCTTGGATACTTCGACCTGGAGCAGAAAACCCTGCAACCCCTCGACAACCCGTTCGGCCCGAGGTTGTCACCTATGTCTTAGGTACGACCTGTTACCTATGTCGCCGGGCTGGAATTGAAAGCTTGGAGCGGGTGGTTTGGGTAGCACCTCAATAGAAGGTGAACGGCATGATCAAACTGGATCAATCGTCCGGTCCCGCTTCGATTGCCGTACACCCGAGGCCCTGCCCTGCGAATCGAACGAACCTCTTCGAGCATTCGCTCGGCTTCGATTTGCCGGATCAACGAACGGCCCGAAAAGGGGGCGGGTTATACTCATTCTGCGAAACGAACGGCCCGCTCTGCCATCACCGTCTCCTCAAGGGTACGGAAGGTCCCTTCAGCCAAAGCATCGGCAGAGCGATCCGTCGCAAGGCACGTTTGAGCGGCGGTGGCCGAATTGGAGAGTGGGGAACGTCGCTCAGGGCGAGATGGTTTGCGGAACCTTCCCGGCTAACCTTTGCTCATTCTTTCAGGCCCAATGCGGAGAATAGCCACTATATTCTCCGCATAATTTGCGGTGAATATCCTTCCGGTTGCGGTGAAAAGCTGCCATATTCTCCGCAAGGAGTGCGGAGAATGCCGAGCTATATCCACCAACTACCTAATTGGCCTCACTTTTCCTGGGATACCGATGCCCTGACGAAGCAGCTGGCAACCGTCCGGCTGCGGCAGGGACAGCTCATAGGCCGGATGCAGGCATTGGGTTTCCCCCAGCAGGAGGAGGCCGTCCTGACCACCCTGACCGAAGAAGTCCTCAAGTCCAGTGAAATCGAGGGAGAAAAACTCGACAAGGATGCGGTGCGCTCATCGCTGGCGCGTCGGCTTGGCATGGACGCGGGCGCCTTGCCGTCGGCGGATCGCAATGTCGAAGGCGTTGTCGAGATGATGCTCGACGCCACTCAGGAGTTCAAAGCCGAGCTCACGGCAGAGAGACTCTTCGGCTGGCACGCGTCGCTCTTTCCAACGGGCCGCAGCAACATGAAGAAGATCGCTGTGGGAGCCTGGCGCGACGGGTCGGCAGGACCGATGCAGGTCGTTTCCGGCGACTACGGTCGTGAGCGCGTGCATTACGAGGCGCCGACCGCCGAAAAACTCGACGCTGAAATGACCGCGTTCCTTGATTGGTACAACACCGAAGAGAAAATCGATCCGATCATCAAGGCCGCAATCGCCCATCTCTGGTTCGTGACCATCCATCCCTTCGAGGACGGCAACGGACGTATCGCGCGCGCCATCGCCGACATGTCGCTTGCCCGTTCTGAAGGAATTCCGCAGCGTTTCTACAGCATGTCCGCCCAGATACGCGCGGAACGGGAGGCCTACTACGGTATGCTGGAGAGCACCCAGAAGGGCGATCTCAACGTCACGCCGTGGCTTGAGTGGTTCTTGGGCTGTCTCGACCGCGCATTCAGTGGAGCTGAGACTATTCTCGCAGCTGTGCTTGAAAAGACGGAATTCTGGAAACGGCATGCCGCTGCCAGGATCAATGACCGGCAGCGCGAAATGCTGAACCGTCTGCTAGACGGTTTCGAGGGCAAACTGACATCGAGCAAATGGGCAACGATTGAGAAGTGCTCGCCCGATACAGCCTTGCGCGACATTCAGGATCTCGTTGATCAGGGCATCCTCGCCAAGGACGAAGGTGGGGGCCGAAGTACAAGCTACTCCCTCGTCTCCTCTTGATCACTGTTGCAAGCAAACGCGGCCGTCAGAAGCAAGCACTCCCCAACAAAGTTGGTGCGCAACAGGCTGCAGCCGTTGCCGGTCGATGAGGGAATCCCTCGGCCGTCGCGCGGCCGGTCATAATCGCTTGACGGACAGCTGGACGTCGAACCGATCGAGGTTAGTCAGGAAGTGGAAGAAAGCCACGCGGCCCCAAGGCACGCCGGGAGGCAGGCCAGATCGTCCGCGTCACCAGCAAAAGCGGAAGCGGCCGGACCAAAAAGGCTAGTCGCCCGATTCATTCAGATTGAGGGGTAGAGGTGCTTGAGTTTGATACGTGCGTTGGATGTTGAAAAGTGCCAATTGGCCTTGGTGTGGTTGGCGTTGCGGTCGTGTTGCCAAGCAACGATTTCCTCGACGAGGGTCTGTTTGTCGGGAATCCGGCGATCGAGGCACTGGGACGACAGGACGCCGAGTTCGGACTCTGCCAGATCAAGCCAACTGCCGTGCTTTGGAGTGTAGTGCCATTCGAAGCGCTCGACCAGGCGCCTGGCTTCAGCAGCCGGGAAAGCTTCATAAAGTGACGCCTTGCTGTGGATGTTGAGATTGTCCTGAACCAGAACAATGGTCTTGGCGCTTGAGAAGTGGACATCGGCCAAGTCTTTCAAGACGTGAGCGTAGTCCACGGCGGTATGGCGATCGGTGACCTTGACGTGGCGCCAGCCTTCGAGCGGTGCAAACATCATGAAGAGGTTGGCGGTGCCGTTGCGCTCGTACTCGTAATCGCAGCGGGCCGGGCGTCCCCGCTTCATCGGGATCGGCAGGCGCGTCTCGGCAAGGAACTGCTTGGAGGTCTCGTCCAGGCACACCAGCGGGTAATCGGGATCGCGTGGCCGCGTGTAGACCGCCAGCACATCTTCCATGGCGGCTACGAACGCGCCATTGGCCTTCGGCGGGATGACCCAGCACTGCTGGCGATGGGGCTGGAGAATGTTTTTTTTAGTGCCCGCCCAATTGTCGAGTCGCTGGCGCGATCGACAATTTGCAGTTCCACGACCTTTTTCTCCAACAGCCGCAAGGTCCAGCGCGCGCGTCCCTTGGGAGGTTTGGAACAAGCCAGGGCAATCAATTTGGCTTCTTTCTCGCCGTCAAAAATCCGTGCAACCGCCGGTGTCGCCCGTTGCTTGCGGCTCAACACAGCCTCGAAGCCTTCTTCCACCAATTGCTTCCGCACCCGGTAAACCATCGAGGCGCTGGTCTCCAGCGCCTTGATAATCCGGTTGTCACTCCAGCCTTCACCCGCTTCCGACACATCGGCCTTCAACAATATCCGCGCCTTCAGCAGCCGCTGCGCCGGGCTTTTGCCTTTCCGTATCAGCGCTTCAAGCTGTTCGCGTTCCTCGCAGCTCAGCCGAACAACATACTTCTTTACCGAAATCTCCTTCGCAGCCATGATTGCCTCCGTCGCCCGCGTTGCGACGGAATCGAATCACAAAACCCATCGCCGTTCAAATTAATTGAAGCGGCCGACTAGCCCCCTGCTCTGTTCACGAATCCCGCCCGCGTACGGCGACATTAACTAACTCAATGCTTCTAAGATCGCTCTTTAAGATCAAGTTGGCGCTACACGATTCCTTATCAGCTACGTCGGACTCTTGTGGGACAAGCCAATCGATCGTGCGCTTAGTCGAGGAAGATTACCCGTTAGGAAAGGATATGTTCCTGGCGCTCACGACGCCGGCATTGTGAGTGCAATCATCCCTGCTACCAAGAACACCGAGACCCGCCTGCTGCAAATCAGCACGACCGCTATTGGTGGAATCAGCGGTGGGGTCGTTTGCGATCCGACGTCAGGCGCCGTGCTAGGCATGGTGACCAGCGGATTGGTATCTGCGGGCCAATCATTGCCGATCACCTACGCAATTCCTAGCGAGGTCCTTCAACCCTATGCAGATGCGATTAGCTTTGGGGTTAAGGGTGAGGAAGTGTGGCGCTAGCCGGGATGCCTAAGATGTCTCCGAGGATTCTATATCTGTTTCCAGACACCAATCTGTTTGCTCGTCGGGCCCTTGAAGAGCTTGATTGGGATCGGTGGGGAGATTTTGCCGAGGTGCACCTTATCGTCTCGCGACCTGTGCAAGCCGAGGTCGATCATCAAAAGAATAAGGGAGGCGAGCGTCTCGCGCGGCGCGCCAAAGCAGCCTCCAGTCTGTTTCGCGAGATTATCCTAGGCAACTCGGATAATAAGCAAATCACAAGCGCCTCCCCCGCCGTTAAGCTTTTCATCAGGACCGCCCTCAAGCCGGACCCCGCCCTTTCTGATCAACTCGATTACCAGCTTAATGATGATCAACTCGTTGGCGTCGCGCACGGGTCCCTCGACTTCGCAGCCCTGCATGACGCGTTCCGCGACAAGACCGGCAAGTACATCGAGCGCAACGTCAAAATGTGCGAGCCCCGAGTCCTACAGGGTGACAAGCCCGATCCAAACGATGATGAGACGCATGCGGTTGCCGGCGAGGAGGAACATTTAGAGTTCGTGCCGATTCCCGACCGTAACCATCCGGGCGGAGCCGTATGGGGCAATGTTCGGGTCGCGTGGCGGCCCTACACGGTGGCGTCGCGGCCGCGAGGCGGCTTGCAGGGCGTCGATCACCGGGCCGCCTGGGGCGGATTCCCGGTTTATCGGGCCAAGGCTTCGGCGGGACTAGTCCCGCCGAAGAAAGGCGTTCCGGTGACGAGACCAGCCGCGATGAGCGACGAGGGCGAAATCCTTCACCGTGTCAAAGGCAACGGCGAGATCGTTTTCAAAGATGAAGCGAACGAGCGAAAAATCCTTTGGAGCTCGATCGGTATTTTTGCGAAAGAGGAAGGGCAGAGCGACCGATCGGGCACCGCCGTGTTCCGGCCGCTGCCGGCCGATCGCGAGAACGAGGTCGAGCGCCAGCCCTACTATTCAGATCCCGCTGCCGTGACGCTGGTCATCGAGGTCGCGGTCCGCGGCACCGGGTTCGACGGCGACGGCGCGCAACGCCACGCGATAGAAACTCTGCCGTTTTATAAAACTGATGCGCTCGACGGCCCCGCGTCGCCGGACTATCCCGATGCCGTCCCGGTTGTGCTCGATCTCGTTCGCGGAAACGGCAAGCAAGATTTGATCAAGTTCAACGGCAAAACCGACTATGGGAACATCCCGCATACGCCGCCGCCCGGCCGGTCGATAGCGGCCGCCCACGTAACGGTGGCGCTTGCGCCCGGCGAGGAGGCACGCATCCGCTGCTGGTGCGTCCCGAGCGCGGCCTTTCTTGCCTACATGTGGGGTGCTCACGAGTCGCTTGCGACCCTCGCGGTCGCGAGGGGACTTGTGCAAAAAATGGCCGGAGCACCTATCACTGAGGCTAGCATTACCTCATTCGCTCCTGTCGTTGACGATGTCTTCGAGACTGGGCTGAAACAGCTGACTTCAATCGATTTGAGTGGCGACAAGAATAAAGACACTTCCGACGGCACGTTCACCTTTGCGGGGCGGCTGCCGATGCCGGCACCTGGGCGTATGCTCAGGATGGCCCAGGAAATCCGCAAGCGCATGCTGCTGGAACCGATCCCGGTGATTTCGGCGGTCACCGAGATTGAAGCGGTGCACGCACTCGACCTGCCGAATCACGTACCCATGGCAGTGGTCGGCCGGAAGTGGCAGTTGCTGCGAGTGACGGGCCAAACGGACAAGACGGAAAACATCGACACTCTGCTGAAATCTGAGAAAGAGTGCAAACCAATCCTTGGTGATCTCTGCAAGTCCGACAATTGGACGCTGGAAAACCAAATGGCGGACGCGGTCGACGCCCTGATCGACGGATCGCTCACTGTTCACGGCCCGAGCACCGGTGCGATCGAGATCCGCGCGACCGGCACCGCCGTCGCCCGTGGGCGCTTCGATGACGTGGAGCGCGGTCGCACGCGCGACGACCGCGCACGCGGGTTGTGGCCGAGGCCGGATGCGCAGGTGCCGATGAAGGCCAAGCGGCTGTTCGGGTTTGATCCGGCCGATGACGGATCGGTTTCTTTCGAACCGGAATCGTCCACGCTGCTGCGCATTGAAGGAATCCCTTCGGGTCCGAACAAGGCTTCGCCCGGCGAGGTTCGGCTGGACCTGCTCGATTTGCAGCGTCAGGCCAAGGCGCTCGAGCCTGTGCCCGGACAGCAAATAGTTGCGAACGATCCCCCGTTGCGGGCCTTCCGCCCGACTTCTTTTCCGGACACGCGGGCGCGCTGGCTTGAGATTTCTGCTGTCGCCATCGCGCGCCACGCAGGCGCGCTGCGCACGCGCTACGACGAGCTACCCGAGGGGCTCACGAGACCCAAGCCCCTGCAGCCGGATGCGACGGAGGAGGAGAAAAAGGAGGTCACGATAGCGGTCATGGACCGGCGCTGGCTGCCTGCGACGGTGCGGCCGGCGCGCATAGCTTCGCTCAGCCCGATTCCCTCGTTCGCGTGGAGCGACAACGTGCCGACGCCGGCGAACGCCAAGGTGTCGCCGGTATTCGTGAGCCGCGCGGTGCGGGTACGCGTGCGCGCGAAACGCCCGTGGTTCTCGGCCGGCGAAGGCGAACGGTTCGGTGTGGTGATCTGGCCGCCCAATCTGTTCGATGCCAACGTCGGTAACCTCCGCTACGACCACGTCAAGCCGCCTCCCGAAGACCGTCTGGACATCGACCTTCGCAAGCTGCCGGACGATGGCAGCAAGATTGCAGAGCTGCAGGACGTGGATCTCGGCCCCGGTGGCGGTTGGGTGACGCGCTGGGGAGCGGACCCGATCCGATCGTACGGCGGCGCGCAGGGTTGGTTGCTGTCCAAGGAGAATTTCCCCGGCGTGAGCAAGGACGCAGCATTCACGGACCCGCCCGCGAGACACCCCAAGGGGCCGGTCTTGGTCGAGAACGTGCTGATGCCGGTGCCGGCCGACGCGGATGCCGCGGAACTCAGAGCGGCACAACCGCCGGGAGGATTCATGGCCGTTTCGCTCATCACCTACGCTCCACGCTTCGATGTTGACCAGGAAACCTGGTACGCCGATCTGGAACTTAATCCCTGCGGAGCCGTGTATCCCTTCATACGCCTGGGGCTGGTGCGGTTCCAGGCGAATGCGCCCCGGGCGCTGCAGGTATCCGAGCCGATCGTCGAATGGGCGCAAATCATGCCTGAGCGTAAGCTCAAGGCCACGGCACGTTACCTCGATCCCGAGCGAAAGCAGATCGAGGTCACGGCCGCGGTCGAAGGCATCGCGTCCGGACCCGGTGACAACAACGGACATCCCGAGTCGTCGCCGGCGCAGGCACCGAGGATGTACTTCAGCCTGATCCGCCGGCGCTTGCCGGTGGGCGATGGCTTGCCCGACTCCGAGGTCGTGCGCGCCATCGAGGCTGGCTGCAGCTCCGCCTGTATGACCTGGACCGCCGCGTTCCATCTCAGCGACGACGAATACCGTCGCTACAAGTGGTCGGTCTTCGCTGAAGAAGTGGAGCGGCTGCGGCCGGGGACCTATCCGGACGAGCCGCGCTACGAGACGCTTAAGGACAGCAACTTCGTCGACACCGGCCCGCGTTTCGCCGCGCGCCTGACGCTCGACAATCTGCGGATCACCTGAAGGATCGAAGCGGAGACGAACGGTGATGTGAACTTACCAGCGTCAGCCTATCACATCGCAGGTTTTCGACGAAGCTGATCCTTGCGGCTATTAATTCCGGCAGCTCGCTCTTCGCTGCATCGGATTGAAACTGCGATGGCGACGACCTCCATTGAACAATTGACGCGGTCATCGGACTTGATCGCGATCGGCAAGGTCGTCAACGGTGAGAACTGCTGGGAGGGTAATCCGCCAGGAGCGGCCATTCCATGACCACTCATTCCGCGAACTGGACCCTCGGCAATTGACCAGCGCAAATTCGCGGCTTGCCGAACGAGACACTCCGCTCCCGAAAACGACGGCCCGCCGCCGACACTGCAGTGCGTTCATTCCGGGCTGCGCACGTTGGTTGTCGTTAGATTTTCTTTGATCTCACGGTGCACACATCGTGCACACGAGGCCTTCTAACTAATTGAAAAAATTAAACTCTCGCTCCAATCCATCATTGGGCATCTTGCAGGGCCTCACCTCTGCATAGATCGCTATTGCTTACAGCCGATGAAGCTCCAAGCGCCACCATCGAGCGAACGCGATCGCAGAAAATCGTAGATTGGCGAAGGAAATTGAGCAACCCGAGACATAGGTGACATTTCGTACCGGACACATGGGTTACACTTTTCGCTTCTTTGCAAGCGGGAGGTGTGGATGCCGTGGAAAGCGAGTTCGGTATGGAAGAATGGCTACTCCGCCATATTATGCCGCTGCCAGCGCAACAGATATGCCTGCAGCCGCCAGATCATCGCCGATAGTGCAACACCAACCAACATCAGCACGATAACGGCGACCATCATGCCCGAGGCCTCCGCCCGTGCTTCGGACTCGATGATGAGGCGTCCGATACCGCGTTCCGCACCGATGAACTCGCCGACAATGACGCCTATCAGCGCAAAGGATATCGCCGGAGACAGCGAGGCAAACACCCAGGCCATGGTCGATGGAATCACCACCGTGCGGGTAATCTGCCATTCGCTGGCTCCCAATAGGCGCGCGGCGTTAATGTAGCCTTCGTCAATCGAGCGCGCGCCTTCGAAGGTGTTGAAGAACACCAGAAACACTACCACGATCCACGATGTCACGACCTTTGACGTGTCACCTATTCCGAACGCCAATACGATGATCGGCGCCAACGCGATGCGGGGAATCGAATTAACCGCGGTGATAAAGGGCTGAAAGATATCGCTCAGCCGGTCCGAGCGCCCCAGCAGCAATCCCGCCGCAAAGCCCGACGACACGCCAAAGACAAATCCGAAAAAGGTGTTCTTCAGCGTAATGGCGGTCGCGATCCAGAGGTTGTTCTCGTTTCGCGCCATGCATTTGGCGAAGTCGCCGTTGAGCCAGCCGTTGAACATGCCCAGCTTGGACTTGAGGCAACTCAGAATCAGGAAATGTTCCAAAATCTCCGATGGCTTCGACACAAAATAGAGGGATCGAGCAGGTCCGGAACCAGCGATGGAAATCTGGTATGCAGATCGTAGCCCCACTGCCAGATCGACAGCACGACAATGCAGATCGATATCTGCCATGCCAACGTGTTGGCGCGGTGTCGCGGCATCCTCATGGGCTACGCCCCTTGACGAACTCCTCGCCAAGCGAATGCCAGATGTGCTGGAACAATTCGGCGTAACGCGGCGTCTCCCGCACCTTCACCGCATCGCGCGGCCGCGCAAAATCCACGTCGAACATGTCCTTGATCCGGCCGGGACGCGCCGAGAACAGGATGATGCGGTCGGCTAGCGTCAGGGCTTCACCGAGGTCGTGCGTCACGAACAAGACGGTTTGCTGCTCGCGATCCCAGATCCGCAGCAACACCTCATGCATATCGATCTTGGTATGGGTATCGAGCGCACCGAACGGCTCGTCCATCAGCAGGATCTGCGGCTCTACCACCAAGGTTCGCATCCGTGCCGCGCGCTGGCGCATGCCGCCGGAGAGGGCCGAAGGGTACGCCTGCTCGAACTCCTCCAGGCCCGCCTGTGCGACGCAGGCGGCGACACGCTCCTTGCGCTCGGCGTCAGCGACGCCGGCAAGTTGCAACCCGTAGCCGATGTTGTCGGCAACGGTGCGCCAGGGAAACAGCGTGTCGCGCTGGAAGACATAGCCGACATTCGGCGTCGCTTTGCCGGCAATGACCGGCTTGCCGTCGATCAAAATCTGCCCATTGCTCGGCTTTACCAGCGTCGCGATCATGTTGAGGATTGTGCTCTTGCCGGAGCCGGACGGTCCGAGCAACGCAACAAACTCACCGCGCCGGACCCTGAAGGAAACGTCGCGCACCGCCTCGATCGCCGCTCCCCCGAGCTGAAATGATTTGCTCAAACTCCTGACGTCGATACGCTCGGCACCGGCAGGCTGGGCGACAGGCGCCGGAGATAGCGTCGGTAAATTCAAGCGGGATACGCCTTTCGCGCCGCTTCGACGAACGTCGGGCTGACGACTTCGGCAATGGTGAGCGGCTTGATCCCGGTCATTTCCCGGAACCAGACTTTTTCGCCGCGGGCGAAGCCCGCCGCATCGATGCTCGCCTCATAGTCGGCGACCTTTTGCAGCGCCGTGATTTCGAGGATATTGGCGGCGCGCGAAGTGCTGCCAACATAGGGCTCGATCGCGTCGTAAATTTGCTCGGGCGTATGCGTCTTGACCCATTGTGTCGCCCGCCAGATTGCCGTGACAAAGGCCTGCATCTTGGCCGGATCTTTGTCGATCGTCGATTGAAGAGTGAAATGTGATGTCACCGGAACCTTGCCGCCGATATATCTATTCCAGATCGTTTCGTCCGTTCCGTCAAACAACAGGGTGCCCCAACCCTGTTCCCTGGCATCGTTCAATAGCGACAGCGAACTCACAAGCACGTCGACCTGCTTGGTCTTCAACGAACCCAGCATGGTGTCGACGTTGCCGGTCCCGATCCACGTCACCATCTGATCGACCCCCATTGTCTCCATGTAATAGGAAGCCCAGACGTGGTTGGTACCACCCAATGACGAGACCGAAACAATCGGCTTGCGTCCATCCGGCCGTTTCCAGGTAGTCAACGCTTCGAGTGTATTGATACCCTGGTCGAACAAATCCTTGCGGATAATGAACATTACCGAGCTCGAGCGGGTATCGACCGGCATCAGGACGCGCCCCGCACGACCATGATTGCTAAGCTGCATTGGATGGGTAATATCGCCGATGCCGATGTCACCTTGCGACGATGCAACGATCTCACGCGTCTTGACGCCGCTGCCGCCCTGAACCAATTTGCAGTCGAGGCCCGCGTCCTTGAAGTATCCGACCCGATCCGCGATGAAGTGCGTCTGATACACGGGGACCGCGACCGGATAGATCGCGCGACCGATCTTGTCTTCGGCTCTCGCCCTCCCCGCGGCCAGGGCGAAACCGCCGCCCGCGATAATCGTCAGTGCCGAACGCCTTGCAACATAGGCCATTATGCGCGCTCCCTCTCCCTGCCGGCGACTTTTTCAAGCGCGCTCAGCACTGCATCGCCCATTTCCATCGTTGAGAGTTTCTTTGCACCCGGCTCGGCGATATCGGCGGTTCGTGCGCCGACGGCCAAGGCCACGTCTACCGCCTTCTCAAGCAAATCCGCATCCTCGGGCCGATTCAGCGTCAGGCGGAGCATCATTGCGACACTCAAGATCGAGCCGAGCGGATTGGCGATGCCTTTGCCTGCAATATCGGGCGCGCTGCCGTGAACCGGTTCATACAACGCCTTGCGACGGCCGAACTTGTCCACTGGACCAAGCGAAGCTGACGGCAGCATGCCGAGCGAGCCAGATGCCATCGCGGCGCAGTCGGACAGGATGTCGCCGAAGATATTTCCAGTCACCATCACGTCGAACTGGGCGGGTTCGCGAACGATCTGCATGGCTGCGTTGTCGACATATAGATGGGTGAGATCGACGTCGGAAAATTCTTCTCTATGCAAAGCGATAACTTCTTCACGCCATACCACACTGGTCTCAAGCACATTGGCCTTGTCCACCGAACAGACCTTGTTCCTGCGAGTACGCGCCAGTTCGAACGCCGACCGCGCCACGCGGCGAATTTGGCTGGTGGTGTATTGCTCGGTATTGAAACCGCGCCGCTGCCCATCGACGAGCGTCTCGATGCCGCGCGGCTCGCCGAAATAGATGCCGCTGGTCAGTTCGCGAATGATGACAAAGTCGACGCCTTTCAGCACATGTGCCTTGGGGGGCGCGGAATCCGATAGCGCCGGATTGGCAACGATCGGCCGCAAATTGGCATAAAGGTCGTATTTGCTTCGCAGCCCAAGCAAGCTACCCGCCTTGCGCGCCGCCGGCACCTCCTTGGTTTCGGGGCCACCGGTCGCGCCCCATAAGATGGCGTCGGCCTCTCCCATCGCCTCAACGGTATCGTCGGGCAGTACCTTTCCGGTCGCAAGATACGGGATGATGCCGTATTGCGCTTCGCGCATCGTCATGGGCACGCCGCGTTTGGCGGCAAACCAGTTGAGAACCCGGCGCGACTGCGCCGTCACTTCGGGGCCGATGCCCTCGCCTCCGACTACGGCTATCTTGACCATATTGGAGCGATTATTCATGCCGATTTCCCTGCAAAATGGATCCATGGCCGCGTCCCGCGGTCGGAGGTCTGGAAGGCCCGGATTTCGTCGTCACGCTGCAGCGTCAACGCAACCTCATCGAGCCCTCGTAAGAGGCCCTCGCGCCGGCGCGGATCGATCTCGAAACTGTGTCTCTTGCCCGTTGGCGACGTAATCGTCTGCCCCTCGAGATCGATGCCAATCCGCCCTGCGCCCTGGGTGATTTCGATCTCCGCAGCGAGCCCGTCGACGATCTCCCTGTCGACGACGATCGGGAGAATTCCGTTCTGGAAGCAGTTCGCAAAAAAAATGTCGCCGAAGCCTGAGCCGATGATGGCACGGATGCCCATCTCCTGCAGCGACCATACGGCACCCTCACGAGAAGAGCCGCAGCCGAAATTCGGGCCAGTGACAAGAATTTCAGCTTGTCGATAAGGTTCGCGATTCAGGATGAATTCAGGATTTTCCGAACCATCAGGCAGATAACGGAGCACGCCAAAGGCCCATTTGCCCAGCGTGCCGCGGATGGAATTTCCGACCAGCCGCTCGATGCGGATGATAACGTCGGTATCGATATTGCCGCGCATGATCGGTGCGGCGATCGCGGTCAGCCTGTTGAATGGCTTCGGCATGTCAACGCTCCATCATCCGCACATCGGCAATGGCACCGGCGATCGCGGCGGCCGCGGCCATCGCCGGGCTCGCCAGATGGGTCCGGGCCTGAGGTCCCTGACGGCCGACAAAATTTCGGTTGGAGGTGGAGACCGAACGCTGGCCCGGCGCCACGGTTTCGCCATTGGCGGCGAGACACATCGAGCATCCCGGCTCGCGCCATTCGAAGCCGGCGTCGATGAACAGCTTGTCGAGCCCTTCGGCGACCGCATCGCGCTTGACCGTCTCCGAGCCGGGCACGATCCAGGCCCGCACGCCCGCGGCAACCTTGCGGCCGCGCGCGACTTCAGCCGCAGCGCGGAGATCGCTCAGGCGGCTATTGGTGCAGGAGCCGATGAAGACCCAGTCGACCGGTGTACCGGCGATCGCGGCACCCGGTTTTAAGCCCATATAATCCAGCGCGGTCTCGACCGCAGCGCGGCGCGCCGGATCGTCAATTGCCTCGGGATCAGGAATGCGGCCATCGATCCCGATGACATGTTCCGGGCTAATGCCCCAGGTCACCTGCGGGACGATCTTCGTGACATCGATTACGACTTCCTGGTCGAAATCGGCGTCGGGGTCGCTCGGAAGCTCGCGCCACGCCTTCACGGCCTGCTCCCAGATCTCGCCTTGAGGCGCATAGGGACGCCCGCGCAGATACTCAAAAGTCTTCTCGTCCGGGGCGACCATACCCATTTTGGCACCAAGTTCGATCGACAAATTGCAGATGGTGAGCCGCCCCTCGACCGGCATTTCGCGCATCGCACTGCCGGCATATTCGACGGCATATCCCGTGCCGCCCGCAGCTCCGACGTGGCCGATCAGCGCAAGGATCAGATCCTTGGCCGTGACACCGACCGACAGCTTGCCTTCGAACCTCACGCGCATGGTTTTTGGCCGGCGCTGGATCAGCGCCTGTGTGGCCAGCACATGCGTCAACTCACTCGAGCCGATGCCGAAGGCCAGCGCTCCCAGGCCTCCATGGGTGCAGGTATGACTGTCACCGCACACGATCAGGCAACCCGGCAGGCTCAGACCAAGTTCAGGCCCGATGACATGAACGATCCCCTGCCCTGGCTCGTCAATATCGAACATCTGGATGCCGCTGGCAGACGTTTCCGCCCGCAAGGCCGCCAGCAATTCCTGCCCAATCTTGATCGTACCCGCGCGTCCGCGCGCCGTCGAAATCGTGTGGTCCGGCGTTGCGAACGTCAGTTCCGGATTGTGGACGGAAAGGCCGCGACTTTTGACATCGAGGAGGCCCCGCGACCCGCCGAGGTCGTGCAGCAGGTGGCGGTCCACATGGAGTAGATCGGTATCATCGCCAAGCCGCGCGATGACATGCTGGTCCCAGATCTTGGCCAACATGGTACGGCCGGAGTTCGCCAAGGCACGCCTCCCTTTGATTTGGCCCGGCAGCCCTGGCCGCCGGTCGCCGTTTTGCACGGCTTGTTGTTCAGGCATCAGCCCGCGCGCATCAAAGCATAATCGCCGGTACCTCGGCTAGGGTCGAAGGTGAAAGAGGCTGCTTGACTGGGCACAGACGCCGGCAGCCCTTGTCCCCGCCATGAACCCTGATCCGCTTCTGGGCGATACAATCTCATACCGCGGGGGGGCTTGATATGCCGGAACGTCATGGAACAGCTAACGGCGCGGCGGGCCTTGCGCTGTACGCCGCCCTGGCGATGGTGGCCTTCGCGCGCACAATCTGGGGATTGTCGAAATCGGCTGCTTGCGCGGCACCGCCAGGCCACCCCGGAAGATGGCACCGCCGCCTGCGAAGTCACGAGGCGGTCGATCGCGGAGTTGTGCGTCGCCGATCACAAGAATGACCCGGCAATTCTTGGAAGATGGCTGAGCAATAAGACGCCGGAAACATTTCGGTCGTGGATCAGGCCGAAAAATTCGCTGCTCGTTGCCATTGAGAACAACGACATCCTGGTCGTCGGCTGTGTTACCGACGGTGGCGAGATCACGCTGAACTACGTTTCACCGGACGCGAGATTCTGCGGCGTGAGCACGACCTTGCTGGCTAGTCTCGAAAAGCGCGCAATCGAGCGAGGCAACGAAGTGTGCAAGCTCGAGAGTGCCGAGACTGCGCGGCGCTTCTATCTTGCCCAAGGGTATTCCGAAGAAGGACCACCCGGGGCAGGCTCGGCAGCACTTCCGGCTACCCGATGTCCAAGCGGATCAAGCCCGTTACCCGAGGCACCGCCTCGCTTTCTCGATTTCCTGGTCAGAAATACCCTTTCGCGCGCCCATGCTTCGACTGCCGCTTCGCCATATTGTGCAACCGCTCCTCAGACCGCCGAACAAGGGATGGCATGGGCCGGGCACGAGGCCAACAGCGTGACATCCATCATTTGCCGAGAGCCGCCTTGACGCCAAACCAGACCGCGCCGGCAAAGACAGTGACGATCATGGTGATGACCGCCCTGAGTGTGTAACTCTGCGCCTGTTCGACGCATCTGCGCCAGCGTCGCAAGTGCTGAAAGTCCGCGCGTAGCTCCTTGCGGTCCTCCTCCTCGATCCCGAAGGACGTCAAGATCGTCGTGAGCGTCTTTAGAACCACGGCGTCGATTTCGTTGTGACAAAGCCTTTGTTGTTCAACCAGCATTTCGGCTACGATCGTCCGAATGTCGGCCTCTCGCATGGTGATCCTCGCTTAATGGTACGCGCGACGTTTTCGAAGCCTCGCTTGGCGAAATAGACGGAGACCGCGAGATTCAATGTAACGGATGCAAATCCCGCAAGCGGATCGGTCGTGCCAAGTCCCATCACCTAGTCCCAAACGAGCAGTTGACCAGTGCGTCGATCGCCGCTTCGCGCGTGCCGGCTCATTGATGTTCAAGTGGAAGGCTCGGGCGACGGCGCGCAGACGACGCTCAGGCGACGGGCATGGGAGATGTGGCGTCGTGACGTGCGGCCGCCGTCCGATTCGAAAATTCCAATAAAAAAGCCCGCGGCGGATTTCTCCGCGCGGGCTTCAGATGTTTTGCGATGCCGCTATGCCCCTGATTTGCCCGACGTGTCAAATCTTTTTCGAAGGCGTCAACAAACTACGGAAAATTCGACAAAACAGGTTCGATAATTTGAAACTGTCTCTTTCGATAAGACCCCGACAAATAAAAACCCCGCTGCCGATCTCCCGGCCCGGGCTGTATGATATCGGCGATAATGTCGGTGTGCCCCTGATTTGCCCGACACGTCAAGTGGTGGACATTTCCGGTTCGGCGCGCGGACATTGAAACAAGATTGTTGGGCGCTTGGCAGCGGAGCCAACGCCCATCGGATCGCAAGGAGGCCGTCGATGTATTTCGCTGCTGCCGTGCTCGCGGTTTTGTCAGGGCTGTTCTATGCCGCCAGCTATCACGAGATCGGCTCGTTCGGTGTCACGATGTGCCAATATGGCAGCCCGTTTTGCGACAATCCGCTTCTCGTGTTCGTTGGCGCCTGTCTTGCCGCGCTTTGGGGTACATTCGTTAGCGTGCGCTGAAGCGCTCCCGAGCCTTGAAACTTTCGCGATGATGGCATTGTGCCCGTGATTTGCCCGACCTGTCAAACGCCGGCGTGTCGATGCCAGACCCTTCCTCGCTGGCAATAGCGACTCCAGATCGGCGACAAGACCAGCTCCGGCAAAACCAGAACGAGACTGATCCACCTGGCTGTCCGTGGCGTTCACATGAAGATTGATGCCACGCTCAAGGCGTCGAGCTTGGCCGACCGCGGCGACAGTCGCAAGACCTAGGGCGTCGCGGGGTTTGCCGGATGAACGGGCTTCGGCCCAGGAGCGGTCGGTTCAAGTTGCGACTTCGGTTCGGACCGCGTCACCGCCGCGCCCACTGCTCGCGCGGCGTCACCGGTTGTGGTGTAATTGGCCATCGCGGCCGTCTGTACCCTGGGCTTGTTCCAGGGGCCATGATCGACAATGAGCATACCGAGCACGCCGAGAATGGCGATCACAATTGCCGCTACCAGCGGTATGCCGCCGCGTCGCTTCGAAGGATTTTCTTCCGAATGATTCCGCGCCACGTTGACCGCCTGGTTTGGTTTCCTCTGCTGGAATCAAGCCTTGACGCTGGCGAAGGTTCCGTTTTGCGGGCGCTAAGCCACGGCCCGGCGGCTGGAACAAATTTGTCGGTGACGCATTTCCAGTCGAGGCCGTTGCTCATCGCGGACGACCAGAGGCGTCGGCCCGTTGAATTTTTCGGCGAAGCCGAAAAGCGATCGGCGAGTACCGAAACGTGACCATCGAAACGCCTGAACTGCAACCGCAACCCGGCATGGTGGAGCGTGCAATCGATACCGCGACCGACGTATCGCGAACGATCACCGAAATGTCCGCTGGGCTTCAGGCTGCGGTCGATCGTCTGAGCGAAACGATCGTAACAGCGCGGCAATCGGGAAAACCGCTTGCCACCATAAGCGCGATCACGCGGGAAGCGCCGCTGGCGAGCCTGTTCGTCGCCTTCCTGTTCGGCGTCGCGGTCGCGCGCCGGCGCTAACGATCGCGTTCGTCAGAACTTGCCCTTTGTTGCGTCCTTGGCGGCCGACATGACGTCGCCCGTGATCTGTCGCATATGTTCGCCGGCGTTGGTGAACTGGCTGCGCAAAAATTCCGACTGGATCCGCATTGCTTCCTGCAGGTCCGTCGCGTGGACCAGCTTTCGGGCATGCTCGAACGCTGCCTTCATATTCTGTTCGGTGAACGAAAGCGCCTGCCTGGAAATCTCGGTTCCCGGGCCTGGCATCGACGTCATCGATTTGCCGGCGGCGTCGAAAAACATGCCAAATGCCTTTTCCGCCTGATCAATGGTCTTTTCGGCCAGATCGCGCAGCTCCGCCGGAACTTCAATTTTCGGTTCAATCATGATCGCTTTCTCCAATGTCGTGCCGGACGTTAGCATACATCCGGACGCCGTCTGTGCAGTATTGGCCGATGCGACCGGTCCCAGGAAGCCTCCCGCCGGCCTCCGTCGGTCCGTCACAAGGGAATTATTTCCTTGGCATTGCCGTATTCATACGGAAGCCGCGCCCGATTCCAATGATGTCAGCAATATGGCATACTGATTCGCGGCTTGGGCCGATAGTCTGTGGCGTTGCGTCTCTTTTGGGGACATTGGGGATACGATGCTGCAAACATTCCGGCCGACACCGACATGCACGCGCTTTCAAACCAGTATAGAAATGCCCTGCATGAAATGCGGCGCGCAGATGAGACTGGCCCTGATCGAGCCGCGCGATCAAAGCTATGATGTGCTGACCTACCGATGCACTCCCTGCAATTCCGGTGAGAGCTTCCTGAAGGCACGCTAGATCGGATTTTCCGATCGCCGACTCCGGTGTTATCCGTTCAGTACGGCCGTTCCCGCCTGCGTCAGCACAGGCCCCTCATCGCGCAGCTCAATCAGACCGAGGTCGATCAGAACGCGCAAATCCTCGCTGCTGACAGGCGACATTTTCAGCCGGCGGGCCTGAATGTCGCGCAGTGTCCAGCGAAGATCGATAGCTCTTTCGAGGCTCAATTCAGCGAAGGGATTGTCCACCATTCGCTTCGACTAGTGCGGCATTTCGCTCAGATTTTGTCTTCGCGGCGGCGGAACTTTGCAAGCGCCGGATCATGCGAAGTTGTCACCGGGTTCCTTCAAACCGATACAGGGGACTGCAGCGAAGACCGGACATCGGCGGCTTCAATGTATGAGGCCGTCCGACCAAGCCGGTTGGCTCTGAAGTCGCCGTCCTCAATAGCGATACGGTTCGATATCGAGCAGCGGGAAGGCACTGAAGACGCTCGGCAGGTTGGTCGGCGTCGCCGCGTGCAGATAGGACTTGTTAAGTTCGGCAAAGCTGGTGACTCCCAACAGTCCCAGGCACCGGAGCACTTCATCCTCAAGCAATTCCAGCATTCGCACGATGCCGGCTTCGCCCGCCGCGGCAAGCGCCCAGCATTGCAGTCGGCCGATGCCGACCAGATCCGCGCCGGACGCGATCGCTTTCACGATGTCGGTGCCGCGGCAGACCGAGCCGTCGACCATGATCTTGGCCCGGCCTGCGACTGCCTGAACGATCTCAGGCAGCACATGCATCGAGCCGCGGCCGTGGTCGAGCTGACGTCCGCCGTGGTTCGACACATAGATCCAGTCCACCCCATGGTCGAGCGCGATGGCCGCGTCCTCTGCGGTGGCGATCCCCTTGAGCACCAGCGGGATCTTATACTTGTCCTTGATCAGTTTCACGGTGCGCCACTCCAGCCCCTTCTGGAAGTCGCCGCCGGTGGCGCGAATGCGGCTTTCGCGGACGTACCGCTTGGCGATGTCGCGCTCGCGCCGGCTGTAATGGGCGGTGTCGACGGTCAGACAGAACGCCGTATAGCCGTTGGCGATGGAGCGGCTGACCACGTCTTCGACGAAGTCATCATCGCCGCGGACATAGAGCTGATAGATGCGCAACGCATCGGGCGCGGCATTTGCGGTATCCTCAAGCCCCGGCTCGGACACCGAACTCAGCATATGCGCGGCGCCGAACCTGCCGGCTCCGCGCGCGACGGCCGCGCCGGCGCCGGGGTCGAAAATCTCAAGCGCGCCAACCGGTGCGATCATCACCGGCAAGCGCAATTTGCGGCCGAACAGGTTCGCCGACGCGTCGACCCGGGCAACATTGCGCAGCACGCGCGGCCGGAACGCAATTTCGTCGAGCGCCATGCGGTTGCGGCGCATGGTGGTCTCGGTCTCCGAGGCGCCGACGATGTAATCCCATGCGTTCTGGTTCAGCCGGGCACGGGCTTTCCGCACGAATTCGTGGAGATTCTGGAATTCTTCGCCGCTGGCGCCGAGTTCGATGTTTCTCGCGGGCCGGATGGGGGTCCCGTCATTCATGGTGCTTCTCTCCCGTCTTGGCGGCACATTAGCCGCAGATAAACGGGAAAAGCTACCGCCTTGAACGGGTGAATCCGGCGCAGAAACGGAGGGCTGCTATTCGCCCGCGAGGTGCATCGGCGCGGCGTGGAAAATTCCCGCGCCCGAGACCTGGGAAGCGATCAGGAATGCGCCATGACGGCCGGGACGCTGATGAATCTCAGGAATTGATCAATCGAAAGCATTGCTGTCGTCCCCAAGGTGCTTCAGAGGCGAACTCAATTCGTCCCTTGCGTCATCTGTTGATCGCCCATGAAAAGCTGGTCGGTATAGGCCGCCCCGGAGATCGTAAGCAGCGCGAGAATCGAAATGACGGCCAGCGGTTTCATAACGCCAGCGTCGGGTTCGATTGTGGCCAAAAAGGTCTGAGCTTGGCGCATTTTCCGGACCAACACAGGGGAACTTCGTGGCCGCGGGCGCGGCGTCCCCTACCGTTCAGCCGCCCGAAAAGCGATTTCGGTACTCTGTGGGCGATACGCCGAGGTGCCGCAGGAACGCCCGCCGCATGCGCTCGTCGTCGCCGAAGCCGGCGCGTTTGGCCACCTCCACCACACCGCCTATTTGCCTGCTTTCCAGCAACAACCGCGCAGTTTCCACACGCAACGCCTCGACGCCGCTCGCCGGTGTCATGCCGGTACGGCTGGCGTAAGTGCGGGCGAAGGTCCGGGGCGTCATCCCGGCCTTTTCAGCGAGCGTCTCGACCTTGAGATCGCTTGCGATGTTTTCGATGATCCAGGCGTGCAGTGCACTAAAACGCCCTTCGACGTCGGAGGCCTGCGCCGCGAGCACGGTGGAAAACTGGCTCTGGCCGCCAGGCCGCTTCAGAAAAACCACCAGTCTTCGCGCGACGTCGAGCGCGGTGGTATGGCCGAAATCCTCCTCGATCATGGCCAGCGCCAGGTCGATGCCGGCGCTGACACCGGCCGATGACCAGACCCGTCCGTCCTTGACGAAGATCGCATTCGGCTCGACGCGGATGTTGGGGAAGCTGTCCTGCAGTCTCGGGCAATAGCGCCAATGGGTCGCGGCGCGCTTTCCATCCAGCACGCCGGTCCAGGCCAGCGCGAAAGCCCCGAGGCATACCGAGGCGACGCGACGTGCCTTGGGCAGCGTCTGCGTAATCCACTTCATCAACTGGGCGTCTTTGCGCATCTCCCAGATGCCGGGGCCGCCCGGTATCACCAGCGTATCGACCTGGTGCGGCCGGACGCTGTCGATCGGCGCGGTGTCCACCATCATGCCGACGTCTGTCGGCACCAGCCCGCCCGAGGTCGAGAGATACGACAGCGAATAGCCGGGGCCGGGTAGTTCGATCGCCTGCAACTCGGCGAACACCTGCGCCGGCCCGGAGATATCGAGCAGGGTTACTCCGGGGAAGGCGACGATCGCGATGCACCGCGTCAGCGTTTCTTCGCGCGGGTCGGGACGGCGGGATTTGGCAGATTTCGAGGGCATATTGTCCTTTAAGCCATTCGAGCCTCGCCTGTATAGCTCACGATGGGTAACTGGAGTTCGGCCATGTTGCGGAATCTGGGCAGCCAATGTCAGGCGATCACCTCGCCCTGGACGGATTGCGCAGTCTACAGTTTCCCCGACGCGTCACGCATCGCCGCCTCCGAACGGCAGCCGCTGATGGACGCCATGAACGGCATCATCGCCGTCAATTGGAAGGCGACGGAGCCGCACTGGACCGCAGCCTCCTCCCCATTCGACAGCAAGTACAGCCTCATACTGGTCTATGACGGCTCCGGCCTGGTGGCGTTTTCAGTCTATCGCGTGCTGCAGATTTCGGGCGGGCTTGCGGTCTACCGCAGCGGCACGGAGGTGCTTCCCGCCCACCAGGGCCGCGGCTTTTACGGTTTCTTTACCTCCGAAGTGCTGAAATGCTCCGGAGCCGCCCAGAAAGGCGACTGTAGTGTGCTCTACGGATGGCGGACACGAAATCCCATCGTATGGGCGGCTAACGCCAAGATCTGCGAAAAGGTGACACCCTCGCTGCTTGGCGACGCGCAGGATCCCGCATTGCAAGCGGCCTGCGTCGAAATGTGCTCGTCGCTTTATCCGGGCCAGCCACTCGAAGTGCCCGGCATGATCATGCGGGGCGCCTATGGCCATATCGAGCATCATCGGCAGACCTACTATGGCACGGCGTCGCTGGTCGATGCCGCGATGTCCCGCATGATTCCAAATTCAGCGGATGCCCTGTTCTCGGTCGGCTATGCGAGGGTGTGATGTCGATGCTTGGACAACAAGCCGTGTTCGCTCCGACCTCCCGGTTCGCTGATCGTGCCTATCTGGCCTGGGCGACGGTGGCCACCGCTTACGCGATCGCATTCCTGCAACGGGTATCGCCGCAATCGGTCAGCCTCAACTTCATGCACGACTTCAGCACCGACGCCGCGGGCGTCGCGATGCTCGCCTCCAGTTATTTCTGGGGCTACACCTTGATGCAGATTCCGGCGGGCCTTCTGGTCGACCGCTATGGCGTCAAGCGGGTGGTGCTATGCAGCATGGCGGCATCTTCGCTGGGGAGTGCCGCATTTGCGCTGGCGCCGAACCTGCTGGACGTTTTTGCGGCCCGCCTCATCGTCGCCTGCGGAGACGCGCTCGTCTTCACCGCGCTGTTGAAGCTTGTCGCACTGAGCTTCACCGACGAGCGGTTCGGGGTTATGTCTGGCATCTCGCAGGTGTCGGGCTACGTCGGCGGCGTCCTTGCGACAACGCCGCTCGCGGCGGCGGTGACGGGTTTTGGCTGGCGCGCCTGTTTCCTGTTCATCGCCGGCGTTGGTCTGGCCAACCTTGCTTTCGCCAAGGTCACGCTGAAACCTGATCTGGCGCCGCGCAACAACAAGACGCTGAAAAGCGTTGTCGTCGCCGCCCGGCAATCCCTGTCGCATATCGCGAACTGGGGCTGCGCCATGACCTTTGCGTCCCACTTCGCGGTGGTGACGACGTTGTCTGGCGTCTGGGGCATTCCGATGGTGGCGCATTTCTTCAATATCTCTCCGACGGCGGCAGGAACTCCCCTGCTCGCCTTCATGATCGGCAATGCGGTCGGCTCGATCTTTCTTGGCCACGCCGCCGACCGTGCGGCGGCTGCACTCGACAGCGCGCTGATCCGCATCTGTGCGCTGCGGATGATCCTGATTGCGATGCTGCTGCCACCGGTCGCGCATGCGTTCGGCCTCGTCTATGTCACCATCGTGTTCACCGCACTCGGGCTTGTCGCCGGCGGGACGGTACCGCTCGTGCTGAAATGCACCAAGAAGCTTTACACCGCGGACCTCATCGGCGTTGGCGCGTCGGTAAATACGACGGCGGCGGGAATTTTCGCAGGCATCTCGCAGCCTGTCATTGGGTTCGCCATGGTTGCCGCCAGCCGATTTGCTGCAACCGACGCAACCCAAGGTCCAGCGGCAATCGGCGACGCCGGCTATGGCACCCTGATCGGAATTCTGCTGCTGATGTCGCTGCCGGGTATCGCCGGACCGTTATTGATGAGAGGCAAATTGATAATTCGTTAGTCACGTTAAACATACAGGGGGCATTATGGAGCGCTTGTTTTTAAGAAAAGGGGACGTTGCTTCGACGTATCCAGTGAGCAGCTGGCAATGCGTGATGTTCTCTGAATTCGAAGCGCAGATGAGCAGCGAGGCGCGGCCCTTTCCCTGTGTTTTCGGCGTTGCCGGCCATCGCCAGGACCAGTTGCGCTATTTGTTCCTTGACCCCTATGACGTCGAGGTGCTCGGCGTTCAACTCGCGCAATATGTTTCCGAATCCAGATCATATGGACCCAACACATCGCTGATCGTGTTTACAAGGCCACGCCCGGTGCAGACGCTCGACGCCTATTATCGCAAGATGTGGCTGACGCTCGACCAGCTGGCGCGACTCGACAAGAGCCCGTGGCCCGAGGAGATTCCCGAACAGATCGATCATCCGATGTGGGAGTTCTCGTTCGCAGGGGAGCCGATCTTCGTCGTCTGCACGACGCCCGCACATGTGATGCGGCAAAGCCGCCGATCAAGCGCTTTCATGCTTACCTTCCAGCCACGATGGGTGTTCGAGAAGATTCTTGGAACCGAGAAGGCTGCCAATGCCGCGTTCGCGGAAGTGCGCAAACGGCTAATTCCCTACGACAGCGCGAGTCCCTCGCCGCACCTCGGACGTTACGGCGCGACCGACGGACGCGAGTACCAGCAATACTTCCTGCATGACGACAATCAGGTGGCGGGCGGCTGTCCTTTTGCCAAGCTCGCACAAGCGAAGACGGCTCACATCGAAAACAAGGAGCAAGCGGCATGACCCAGATCATCGAAGGTCACAAGACCGAATTTGCCATCGATCCCGCAATCCTGAACCTGCTCCCGGAGCAGGGCAGTATCGAATTGCAGCACGACGCTGCCGGCAAGGTACACCGCTTCCACACCCATCCCGTGGACGAGATCCTGGTGATCATCAGCGGCAGGCTGAACTTCATGTGGGACGGCGGCCAGCGCATCGTCGGCGCCGGCGACACCATCCTGCTGCCCGCCGGTACGCTTCACCAATCCGAAGCGCTGGAGGGCGGCGCGGTCTATGCGATCGCGACGCGCCCGCCCGCCAATCCAATCAGCAACTGAAACGAGGACGCTTAAGAGGCAAACGATGTTTTCAAGACAATGAGGGATCGCTCGGCGACGGGTCAGTCGCCAAACGTTCGACCAGTTCAATGATTTCGGAACGCTGGTCGGGCGCAAGTTTGAGGAAAGCCTTCAACAGCCGCAGGCTTTCCACGGTTTCGCTCGATGGAGCTCCGAGTTTCTTCTGCAGCTCTGCAACATATGTGGGATTTTTCATCTCGCACCTTAGGTGAGGAACAGGAATGGCATACCCAGGTAAACGTGAGGGCTTGGCCCAGAGAGTCGATACCGCAGCGCAGGAGGCCGAACGTCTCGGCCTGACGACAGCTACCTTGATACTTCGTATGGCTCGCCTCGAGATTGACCGGGCGGAACCCGACGAAGTTGAAAGTATGCCAAGGAACAACCTGCGCAGCAAGCCGAACTGAACGGCCGAAACGGCCCGATTTGGCTCTCTGAACAGCGGTTTGCGGTATCAACGTAACATCCCGGGATGGTCTGAAAGGCCCATACCCGGTGGTGTGCGTCCGCTATCGGGCGGGTGTTCGCAATTGTAGGGAGGTCGGCGCGACCGTTTCCCGCAAGGCGCGGCCCGTTGACAGGCTCGGGGATCACCGGCGAATGGCGCGGAAGCTTCCATCGGAAGGATGGCGACGGATTGCGCTTGCGCTAGTCCACCCAGCCAGCCGCCCGTCAACCGGTATTCCCGCTCTTTCCGAATGCACCCGCCTCGGCCAACGCCGCAATCCGGCGGTCATCGTAACCGAGCGTCTTGCGCAGCACGTCTTTCGTATGCTCGCCGAGTAGCGGCGCTGCAATGGGATCGATAGTGGGCGTCAAGCTCATATTGAGCGGCGTTTCGATGTTGGGAACGGCGCCCGCGGTCGGATGCGGGATCTGGCTGAGGCGATGACGATCGCGCACCTCCGGCGCGTTGAAGCCCTCCTCGACGGTGCGCAGATAGCCAACCGGTATGTTGGCCTTCTTCATCCTCGCCATCCAGTTCTCGAGCTTGTCGCTGGCAAGGACCCCGGCAATGATGGCTCGCAACTTTTCCCTGTTGGCCGTCCGGTTCTTCCGGTGAGCAAATTCGGGATCGGTGACGAGATCGGGCCGTGCCAGCACCTCGGTGACCAGCCGGCGATACAACCGGTCGTTGGCGCAAGCCATGTAGAGGGGTCCGTCGGACGCCTGATAGACGCCGACGGTGGGCGAGCCGTTAGGCGAGTTGCCAAAACGGCCCGGGTTCGCGCCGCTGATCAGATAGGCCATGCCATAGAAGCCGGTCATCGCCACGGCGATGTCGATCAGCGCGACCTCGACGTGCTGGCCGCGGCCGAGCCGGTCGCGAGCCAGTAGCGCAAGCAGGATGGCGTTGCAGGCCGACATTCCCGTCGCCATGTCGACGATCGGCGGGCCGGTCCGCACCGGCTCCCCGTCGGGAAAACCATTCAGCGACATGAAGCCGCTTTCAGCCTGTGTGACCGGATCGAACCCTGGACGCAGGGCGTATGCGCCCTTACGGCCATAGGCCGAGATCGAGCAATACACGAGGCGCGGATTGGTCGGCGCGACCGTCGCATAGTCGAGGCCGAATTTCTTCATCACGCCGCCGGAGAAATTCTCCACCACAACATCGGCTTTCGCAATGAGCTCACGCGCGACCTCCAGCGCCGCCGGGTTGGTGAAGTCCAGCGCAATGCCGCGCTTGTTGCGATTGAGACTGAGATAAGCCGCGCTCTCGCCGCCGATTTCGGCATGTTCGTAGGCGCGTGTGTCGTCGCCACCGTCCGGGTTTTCGATCTTGATGACCTCGGCGCCGAAATCCGCGAGCGTTTGCGTGCATGCAGGACCAGCAACGACGCGGGTAAAATCCACGACCAGCAGACCATCGAGGGCAGTCGGTTCGCCCTTTGCGCGCGGCGTGCGCTCCGGCAATTGCGGTCTGGCAGTCATGTCAGGCGCTTCCCTTGGTTGTTTTGTCAGGCGGAACTGATCGCCCTTGCCGCAAAATGCGGCTTCGGAAGCCTTTTACCGGAACCCTGCAGGTAACGCCAAACCCGGATTTTGCAGGGCCGGAGCTGCCGCTGACATAGCTCTTCCCTCCGGGAGCTGGCGCGGAGGCCTGGCTCTCGGGCACTTCGAAGGTTCAGTCCCACAAGCCCGCCGCCCGATCCTGGTCCTACCCAGAGATCGAGCTGCGGAGATTGATCGGTCAGCCCGTGGCGAACGGTCTTGGCTGCGTTGTTGTTATCGGAAACTGATTTCCCTACTCGGCGATCATTTCACCTGAGCCACCCAACTCCGCGGGAAGTCTTTCAGCTTGGGCAGACCGTCCCGCATCGGGAGCATCGTCTCGGCATAATTGACGTGAACGCCGGGCGTGAAGGCAAGCGTCGGAATTGTCGTGGCGAAGACGTCAACGAGTCCGAGCGTCGGATGATTGGTCATCAGATGCCCACCGCATTTCGTGCAATATTTGCGCTGGCTCATCGCTGTCTTCTCGAACGTCGCGACGTGGTGCGAGCCCAAGGTGACCTGCACCGCCTCCGGCTTCCACAAGGTGAAGGCGTTGACCGGTCCGCCCGACCACGAACGGCAGGAGCCGCAATGGCAGTAACCCATGTCCTCCGGCGCCCCCGACCTGCACTTCGACCGCGCCGCAAAAGCAAGTTCCAGTATGTCTCATGGTATATGTCTCCAACAGACAATTAGGGATTGGTCAGATCGTCCTGCGCCAGGGCAGCAGCATCGATACCTGCTGTCTGTAGCGGCGATATTCGTCGCCGAACATGTCGACGAGATCGCGCTCTTCCAGCAGAATGCCGACGAAGATGTAGGCCGTCGTCACCGCCGCGAACAGCAAGTGCCCGGTGCTCATGGTCGGCGCGGCCCAGAACGCGATGATGAAGCCGAGATAAATCGGGTGCCGCACAAACTTGTAGAAAAGCGGCGTCCGGAAGATCGGCACTGGCGTTTTCCGGCCAACGAGATTATTGGCAACCTGATGTAATCCGAACAGCTCGAAATGATTGATCAGGAAGGTGCTGGTGAACACGATCACCCAGCCGAGGAATGACAATCCAGTGAGCGCCGTGGCAATTGCGGGCTCTTCGACGTGCCAGACGACGGCCGGCAGCGGACGCCACTGCCAGAACAGCAAAAGCAGCGTCAGGCTGGCGAGAAGCACATAAGTGCTGCGCTCTACGGATTTGGGAATAAATCGCGTCCACCATTGTTTAAACTGTTTGCGCGCCATGACGCTGTGCTGAACGGCGAACAACGACATGAGCGCGAGATTGACGGCGATCGCCTCGAGAGCCGGCGATTCTGCGCCAGTATCGATGGTTTTCGGCACGACAAGCCCCTCCGCGAAGCCAATGGCATACAGAATCGTGACCAGAAATGTGATGTAGGACACAGCGCCGAACAGAAATGCAGTGAACCGTAGTATCCGATTTCCCGGCACGGCCGGGCTAATAACTCGGGTTTCGGTCATAAAATTGACTCCGCCAGGGGCAATGGGATCGCAACCTCAATTTGTGCAGAATGCCTGAGACGCGCCGACAAGACTTTGCCCAGTGCTTGATCTCTCCCTGAGACCGACTTGATTGTTTCTTGAGAAATGATGCGATAACGCACGTGAAATTTAACTTTTGAAGATCATGTTCTCGACACCGCCCTTCGCGAGCTGCGCCGTGGCGGCGCGCTTGTTGCGATGCAACCGCAGGTGTTCGACCTGCTGGTTCATCTGTTGAGGCACCGCGACCACGTCGTCAGCAGGGATGATTTGATCGAGTTGGTATGGGGCGGCCGGATCGTGTCGGACTCGACGCTTGACAGCCGCATCAACGCCGCCCGAAACGCGATCGGCGATAACGGCAAGGAACAGAAGCTGATTCGGACCATTCCGCGAAAGGGACTTCGTTTCGTTGGCTCCGTGAACGGCCAACCGGACGGCGATCAGCCGGCTGCCATGTCACCGGAAGACGTCAACGAACGACTGCGTCCGCCGTTGCAATTGCCGGATCGGCCGGCAATCGCCGTGCTGCCGTTTGATAATATGAGCGGCGACCAGGAGCAGGAGTATTTTTCCGACGGAATCAGCGAGGACATCATTACCGCGCTGTCGAAATTGCGCTGGTTCTTCGTGATCTCCCGCAACTCCTCGTTCACCTACAAGGGCAAGGCGGTGCACATGAAACAGGTCGCTGCGGAGCTCGGCGTTCGCTACGTCGTCGAGGGCAGCGTGAGAAGGAGCGGCGACCGCGTGCGCATCACCGCGCAGCTCAACGACACCGCGACCGGCAGCCACATCTGGGCGGAACGTTACGACCGGGACCTCGTCGACGTATTCGCGGTGCAGGATGAGATTGCGGATGCCATCGTCACGGCGATCGAGCCACAGATCTACGTTGCCGAGAATTTTCGCAGCCGGCGTAAACCGCCCAACAGCGTTGACGCGTGGGACCTGGTGATGCGGGCGCTGTCGCATCACTGGCGGGTGACACGGTGCGACAGTACGGCGGCTCAGGTCTTGCTGGAAAAGGCGATCGCGATTGATCCGAACTACGGCCAGGCGCTGGCCCTGTTCGCCACCAACCACATGTTCGGCGTCCATCTCGGCTGGGTGGATATTGCAACGGCGGCGCCTGTCGCCGAGCGTGCCGCACTTGCCGCGATCGCCGCCGACAGCGAGGATTCGTGGGCACATACCGCACTCGGCAGCGTATATTTTTCAACGCGCCGCCTCGACGACTCGCTGGCCGAGTTCGAACTGGCGCTGCAGCTCAACCCAAACTTTTCGCTGGCCCAGGGTTACTACGGCCTGGCGCTGTCGTATTCCGGGCGCTGGCAGGACGCCTATGTGGCGACCCAGCGCGCCATCCGTCTCAGCCCGCGTGACCCCTCTTCCGCGATTTATTATGGCGTCGCCGCCTATTCCCAGTTCGTCGGGAAGAACTATTCCGAGGCGATCGCGCTGGCGCGCGAAGCGACTCGTCAACGCGGCGATCTCACCGGCGCATACCGGGTGCTGACAGTCGCAGCCGGCATGGCCGGTCAGATCGACGTCGCCAAGGCCGCACTCCAGGAGTTACGCCGGACGCAACCCAATATCTCGCTTGCCTGGATCTCGAACCAGTTGCCATGGAAGCTCGACTCCGACCGCGAGCATTATCTGGAAGGCTTTCGCCGCGCCGGGCTGGATTAGGTCCGCGGCTGATCTGCCTCATGGCTGCTTTTCCCAGAACGACAACAGCCCCTGCGAAGCCGAGCCGCCGATCACGCAGGGAATACCGACCGCCACCTGCCCGAGCGCTGCGGCGGAGACGCAGCCGAGCGCAACCGCCCCGACACCGACCTGGCCCCAGAAGTCGAGATTGCGTCTGGAGTCCGAGCCCTTGGTCTTGAGTTCGTCCACCGCAGCAAGCGCATCCTTGCGGAGTGCCGCGATTTGCACAGTGTCTGCCGCCTCCACTACCTCGCCGAGCGGCGCCTTGACCGGCGCCGGTTGTTTGGCAAGTTCGCTGCGGAGAAATTCGCGCAAACCGGCGTCGCGGATCGCGTAGCTTGCCAGCGTGTAGCGCGCCATGGCCCCGATCGTCAGCTTGTCGACGGTGTCGCGGCTCTTGCTCCACGGCAGCATTTGCATGATGCGCTGGATCGGAACATGCGAGCCGGTCGCGAAATAATATCCCCACAACGTATCCAGCAGGTCCTGATTGCCCGCAAACGTCAGCGTCGTGTTCAGCTTCCGGTCTTCCTTGGCGAAGGGATTGCGCGTGAACGCGCCGCGCAGCTTGTCGAGCATGCCGGGCTTTGCTTCTTCCAATGGGATGTCGGTCAAGGTCGGCAGCTTGCCCTCGAGATAGCTGTCGATCATCACTCGTCGCGCCGGCATTCGCGGCGCGACCCTGCGCAGTATATTCCTCCAGTCGGGCAATCCCGAATAGGCGATGGCGCGGACGACGACCCATTCGTCTTCCGGAGGGACCGGAAAGAAACCGGCGATGAGGTGCTCGGCCTTTTCGGGGTTCGAGCCGATAGCGCCGGCGATAAAGCCCAGATAGATACCGGCGTTCTCCGGCTCCTTGAAACTCTGCGAATGAAACAGCACGCGCACGGCTGCGGGGACATGCGCGTAGTCGGGTTTAGCCCGGTAATTGTAGATCCATTGCTGAACCACGCCGAGCGAAGCGCGCGGATCGATATCCGGTGTCTTCTCCGCATAGGCGGGCCGGATCAGCATGAGCGAGGCGGCAACGAGGGCTGCATAACGCATGTGATGCTCCTGGCGAACGTCGGCGCAGCGACGATCACAGCGCGAACGTCTCGGTCTCCTTGATCCCCGGAGCATGAAGCGGCCATTGCGACAATTCTGAGAACGCGCAGGTTAAGTTAAGGCGTTAAAAGTGTGGCGGCCCGTAATGTATCGGCCCGCATCTGACCTCGCGTGTGACATTCTTTCGCCCTGCGCTGGCAATTCGATCGCAACCAGTCAAATGGGAGGCCGGCGGGACGTGAAGATCGAACGCATCACGCAACACTGGCGATCGCGACGCCTTGTCGGCTGGTGGTTGGCTGCCGCGCTCGGACTGTTTCCAGCGACGCCGGTTGCGGCCGAGACCGCGCCGGCTTCGCCCGACTCGATCACCGTCGAAGGCAATCGCCGCGTCGACACTGCGACGGTGCGATCGTATTTTCATGCCGCGCCCGACGGACGGTTTGACGATGTTTCGCGCGACGCGGCACTGAAGGCCCTGATCGCAACAGGCCTGTTCGACAAGGTGTCAATCGACCGCGCCGGCGAACGGCTGGTCGTGCATCTGACCGAGGCGCCCGTGCTCGATCGCGTCGCATTCGAAGGCAACAAGAAAGTTAAGGACACCGAGCTTGCCGCCGCCGTCGAATCCAAGCCGCGTGGCTCACTGCAGCGCGCCGCGGTGCAGGCTGATGTCGGCCGCATCATCGAGGCCTACCGCCATGTCGGACGTGACGACGTCAGCGTGGTGCCGGAGGTCATCGACCGCGGCAACGGCCGCGTCGATCTCGTCTACGCGATTACTGAGGGCGGCAAAACGACGGTGCGGCGGATCAACTTCACGGGCAATCGGGCTTTCGGCAATCGCCAGCTCAACGCCGTGATCAAGACCTCTGCCACCAATATGCTGAGCTTCCTCACCGGCGGCGACGTCTACGACCCCAACCGCATCGCGCAGGACCAGGAACAGTTGCGGCTATATTATCGCGGCAAGGGCTACGCCGACGCCATCGTGCCAACTGTCGGGGCCGAATACGATCCCGCAGCCAGGGGATTTACGCTGACGTTTGTTATCGACGAAGGCCCACTTTATCATTTCGGCGATGTCAGCGTCGTCAGCAATATTCCGGAGCTGGGTTCCGGCAAACTTCAGCGGCTGCCCGTTGCCCGCTCCGGCGCGGTGTTCGACGGCAACGCACTGGACAAGACCACCGAAGTTCTCGCGATCGAAATGGCGAAGCTCGGCTATCCCTTTGCCCAAGCGGTACCTCACATCACGCGGGACGCCGCCGCGCAACGTCTCGATGTCGCGTTCGTGATCGACCAGGGACCACGGACCTATGTCGAGCGTATCGAGATCCACGGCAACAGCCGCACGCGCGACTACGTGATACGGCGTGAATTCGACATTTCTGAAGGCGATCCCTACAACAAGACCCTGATCGATCGGGCCGAGCGGCGCCTGAAGAATCTGAACTATTTCAAAACGGTCAAGATCTCGAACAGACCCGGCTCGGCGCCGGATCGAATCGTGCTCGATGTCGAGACCGTCGAACAATCGACCGGCGATTTCAGCATCGCTGGCGGCTACTCCACCACCGATGGCGCGCTCGTCGAGGTCAAAGCCGGCGACCGCAACTTTTATGGCACCGGGAAAGACGTCCAGGCCTCCGTGACCTATGGTCAGTATGCGCGCGGGATCGACCTGAAGGCGTCGGAACCGTATTTTCTTGGCACCAGGGTTTCGGCCGGAATCGAACTGTTCGGCCGGCAGAGCGACGTGACCAGCTATCAGTCCTATAACAGCACCACCTACGGCGGGGCACTGCAGTTCGGCACGCCTATCACGGAACAACTCGGCGTGCTGTGGCGCTACTCAATCTACAATCAGAATATCACGCTTGGCACGACCACCTCAGGCTTGCCGCCATCACTGGCGATCCAGCAGGCTGCCGCAAGCGGGCCCGCGTGGGTTTCGGCGGTCGGCAGCACCGCGACCTACAGCACGCTCGACAACCCAAAGAGCCCGACCGACGGGATTAAATCGCAGCTCAGCCAGGATCTCGCCGGCCTCGGCGGTGACGTCAAATTCCTGCGGACCACCGAGGACGTACGCTATTACCATTCGCTTAACAGCGATCTGGTCGGCATGGTCCGCGCGCAAGGCGGCTACGTCACCGGCTGGGGCGGCCAACAGGTGCCGCTGATGAACAGCTTCTTCGGCGGCCCGACCATGGTGCGTGGATTTGCGACCAACGGTTTTGGCCCGCGCGATCTCACGCCCGGTACCACCATGGATAATGTCGGCGGCAACATGTACTGGGCAACGACCGCCGAGCTGCAGAGTTCGATTCCCGGCGTGCCCGACGAATATGGCCTCAAGGCATCGGCCTTCGTCGATGCCGGCAGCGTCTTCGGCTATGGCGGCCCGACCAGTTTTGGGAGCTCCTCGCTTCAGGTCGCCAACAAGAATGTCGTACGCTCGTCGGTCGGTGCCGGCCTGACCTGGGCCTCGCCGTTCGGCGCGTTCACGGTCGACTACGCGGTGCCGATCACAAAGGCAGCTTATGACGTGGTGCAGCCGTTCCGCTTCAGCGCCGGAGGTTTTTGACGGCGATGGGATTGGCGGTCGCGAATCCATAGATCAGCGCCAGCCGGTCGAGGCATTCCTTGAGACGTCGCGCGAAATAGTCGTGCCACCGCTTGGTGCACAATCCCCGACGCTGCCCGACCTGCTCCATGGTCATGCCGTGGATCAGAACGTCGTGCACCAGCGCCGAACCGTCGGCGCCAAGCTCGCGCTCGGCGCGGTTCAGCCGCAGCACCGCCTTGCGCTGGCCTTCGGTAATCGGCTCGCGCGCCTGCCCGCCATCGACATAATCTCTGGTCGGATCGACCGCGCGCGGGCCGCGCTCGGCCTTCTCCCAATCGTCTTGAAAGGCCCGCCCGCCCTGGTATTGCGCCTCGTCGATCTGACGGTGCGAATGCAGGCGGCCCAACGGATCGTTACGGATGGAGCGCAACACGACGATCTTCTCGCCCGGCTCCAGCGCCAGCGGGTTGTCGACCTCGACGGTCGCGACTTCGGCGTTGCGGGGCAGATCGCGCGAGCGGCGGTCGTGCGCCCGTGCCGGGTCATGTGGCTTCTTTCGTTTGGCTCGTGGCATGTCTCATGGCCTCCTTTGTGAATCTGGGCGCGATGGATCGTCCTTCAGGCCGCTTCGATGACCTTCAGCGCGGCCGTGCTCGCGGGGCGTTCCAGGGCTGCATGGGGGTTGCGGCTCAGGTGAAAATGCGGCGTGCAATGGCTGGAGCCTGGCCGCCTTGGGTGGCCGCAGAAGGTAATGGCTTCGCCCTCGGCATCACCACCGTACGGGTATCGGCAATCACGGCGCTCCAATTCGACCAGCGATAAATGGCGCGGCTCGATCTCGACGCAACGCAGATTAAGCGGCTCTCCCTCTTCGAATACCGGAAGCGACCAGTGGAACTTGGACAGCCTGGGTTCAGCGGGGCGAAGTTCGCCAAGCCTGCTCAGCCGTGGCTTCGCCGGAGGTAACGATTCGGGCCGGGCAGGCCCGGCGAGCCCCATCCGCTTGGCGCGGCCGAGCGTGGCATTACGTGAATATTTGGTTTTGAATTTCGAGTTGATCGCTTTGGCGATTTCCGAAAAGGTCATGCCTCGGGCAAAAAGTTCCCGCAGCGCGTCCGAGTGCTCGGGCGCCCAGTTTGTCGCTTCCATCATTCCTGCCTGCTTTCCTGGCGTCGCCCGACGCCTCCGCAATTTCGGATATTCCGAAACAAAAGTCAAGCTTGATTTCGGATAATCGGAATTGCTATCATTCCCGGCATCCGTGAAAGGAAAGGCCATGCTGGACGTCAGATTGATCGAGCGGGGACTGGAGAAGCCGGGCAAGACCAAAGGCGGTCTGGCGACGGCGATGGGCGTTCGCCCGGGTGCGGTTTCGGAAATCCTGTCCGGGATACGACTGATCAAGGCATCCGAGATCGCACCCATCATGGAGTACCTCGAACTGAATTCGGTGCCGATCATGGGCCGCGTCGGCGCCGGCGCGTCGATCGAGCCGGAACATGAACAGGTGCCGCCGGAAGGCCTGGGCGAGGTTGAACTGCCCTTCCCGATTGCCGAAGAGATCATCGCCTTCGAGGTGGCGGGCGATTCCATGCTGCCAAAATACGAAAATGGCGATGTTATCGTGGTCTATCGCGAGCAGCGTCATCCATTGTCGAGCTTCTACGGCGAAGAAGCCGCGGTACGCCTGAAAACCGGGGAGCGTTACCTGAAGACGATCGAGCGCGGAAAGTCGTCGACGCTGGTCAACCTCACGAGCTTCAATGCCAAGCCAATCAGCGGGGTAAAGCTGGAGTGGATCGGCGAGATTTGCGTCACCCTGCCCAGGGGCCAGATCGAGCGCTTGCGGACCAAGGCGACGGCGCGAACGCGCAAGGCGGCCAAGGCGCAGGGCGGGCGCGCACCTGAGAAATAAGGATCCTTTTTCCGCGATAGTTACGGGGGCCTGATTCGACCGGCCGCCCCGAAGTACTATCGGCCGCTCCAGGACAATTTCTGTTTTTCCGAATTTTTGACTTGACCTATTTCTGATTTTCAGAAATATTGCCGTCATTCGATTCCAACGCCCGGGATGTGCTTCGGCTCGCAAACATGCAGTATTTCGTCGTGATGATCGACTACGGCCGGCGCGGCCGCGAAGCCATTGTCGATCCCGAAATCACCCGGCGCGAGGTCGTCTCGCGCATTGTGTCCGGCGAATACAAGAACATCAGTTTCATCCACGAAGTCGCCGATTCCTCGGTCGAGGATGTCACCGCCGATATTCTGGCCGAGGCCGCAGTTCCCGAGATCGGCGCAACGGGCGCAGATCTGCAGGCCGGCCATTTCGATCACGCCCGCGACCTGCGCAAACATGAGCCGGCAGACGGGCCAATGTTCTCGCAGGCGATCACGTCCTGATTTCGAAAACGTGATCGCCGGCAGTTTCAATCCGCCAGCGCGCCAATTAGATATTCTTCACGCAAAGTCTACTCGGATCGCGCGTATCGTCACGCTAGAATGGCGATTCGTTGCTCCGGGCTTGTGAAGTTTCACTCTCAATGAACCAATGTATGAAGACTGAGATCGCGGCACGCGATGGCGATCTCCGGATCCTGCTGCTGCTTGGCATCGCGAACTGGTTTCTGTTTGTGGATCACGTTCCGCACAACGCGGTCAGCTCGCTGACCTTGCGGAATTTTGGATTTAGCGGCGCAACCGACCTGTTCGTATTCGTCGGCGGCTATGCCGCGGCGATCATCTACGCAAAAAAAATGGTGGAACGCGGCTCTGTGGTGGGGGCGACCCGCATCTTCAAACGGCTATGGCAGCTTTACGCGGCCTATGTCGTCCTGTTCGTGATCTATGTCGACCTGATCGGCTATGTCGCAGCACAGACCGCGGCACCCGACATCATCGCCGAATTCAACATTGCGGGATTCATCGACCACCCGATCCGCACCTTGATTCGCGGCCTGCTGCTACAGGCCACACCGCTCAATCTAGACGTCTTGCAGCTGTTCATCGTACTCATGGCTTTCCTCCCCATCGTCTTGATCGGCATGCTGCGCTGGCCGACCGTGACGCTGGCCGGATCGGCCACACTCTATGTCACGGCGCGCATATTTGACCGGAACCTATTGTCGTTTCCGGAGGGAGACTGGGTCTTCAATCCGCTTAGCTGGCAATTGCTGTTTGTGTTGGGTGCCTGGTTTGCGCTGAGCGGTGCCAGGCAGGCCCGCTTGATCCGATCGATGCAGGGGCTTCCGGCACTGGGCATTGCGGCACTGCTCTATCTCTTGTTCGCGCTCGTGATCACCTCTGCCGGGAAGCTGCCCGCGTTGGCGGAAATGGTCCCGGATTCCCTGCTCAGTGCATTCCTGCCCAACGACAGGGAGAACCTGGCGCCTTACAGGGTGCTGCATCTGCTCGCCATGGCCTTCCTCTTTACACTGGCGGTGCCGAGAGGCTGGCGTGGATTTCGGTGGCCGGTCCTGCAGCCGCTCATCAAATGCGGCGAAGAATGGCTGGCGGTGTTCTGCGCCGGCGTCTTTCTGTCGTTCGCCGCGCATTTCATCCTGATTACCGGGCCGAATTCACTCGCCATGCAGGTTCTCGTCAGCGCCGCCGGAATTTTGATGATGACCGCCGTCGCTTACTACGTGTCGTGGTCCCGGCGGCAGGACTATAAATCCGCGCTTGGCGCGCGATCCTGACGGCCGAATGTCCGCGGTTCTCCGGCGGCACAGCAACCGCCCGCGGCCAGCGCTGGTCGATCAATTTCTTGGCGACAGCGGATTTGTGCTGACCAAATTTTCGGCTGTCCAAAACAGCATTGCGAGCTAAGCTGCCGGCAGGCAGCCCGACCCTTCGCTGTCATCCTCGTAGATCTGATATCGGAGACTCCATGCCCCTCCTCATCCGCGGTGGCACGGTAGTAAACCACGATCATTCCCGTCGCGCGGACGTTCTCGTCGACGGCGAGACAATCCTGGCTATCGGTACCTCGATTGATCCGCCCAGGGGCGTAGAGCTGATCGATGCCGGCGGCTGCTATGTGATGCCGGGCGGCATAGATCCGCATACCCATCTTGAACTGCCGTTCATGGGCAGCGTGTCGGCCGACGACTTCGAGTGGGGAACGAAGGCCGCGCTTGCCGGCGGCACAACGATGGTGGTCGATTTCTGCATTCCCGACCTCGGGCAATCCATGCTCGCGGCATATCAGGACTGGCGGCGAAAATCCGAAAAGGCCGCCGCCGACTATGGTTTCCACATGGCGGTGACGTCGTGGTCGAAGCAGGTGTTTGACGAGATGGAGATTGTCGTCAAGACATACGGCATCAACACCTTCAAGCACTTCATGGCCTACAAGGGCGCGCTGATGGTCAATGACGACGAAATCTACAACTCGTTTGCACGCTGCGCCCATCTTGGCGCCATCCCGCTGGTCCATGCCGAAAATGGCGACGTCGTGGCCCGGCTGCAGGAAGCGGTCCTCGCACGCGGCATTTTCGGCCCCGAGGGCCATGCCTATTCGCGTCCGCCGGAGGTCGAGGGCGAGGCGACCAACCGTGCCATCATGATCGCCGATATGACCGGCGCGCCGCTCTATGTCGTGCACACGAGCTGCCGCGAGGCGCACGAAGCAATCGCGCGGGCCCGCGCCAGCGGCAAACGCGTTTACGGCGAGCCCCTGATCCAGCATCTGCTGCTCGATGCGACCGAGTATGAAGACCGGAATTGGGACCATGCGGCCAGGCGCGTGATGTCGCCGCCATTTCGGGACAAGGTGCATCAGGACAGCCTGTGGGCCGGGCTGCAGTCCGGTTCGCTTCAGGTGGTCGCAACCGACCACTGTGCGTTCACGACCGAGCAAAAGCGGATCGGCACCGGCGATTTTCGCAAAATTCCCAACGGGACCGGCGGCCTCGAAGATCGCATGCCGGTGCTCTGGACCGCCGGCGTCAACACCGGCCGGCTGACGAAAGAAGAATTCGTCGCAGTGACCTCATCGAATATCGCCCGCATCCTCAATATCTACCCACGAAAGGGCGCGGTCGCGGTCGGTTCGGACGCCGACATCGTCGTGTGGGATCCGACGGCGAGCAAGACCATCAGCGCCAAGGGTCAGCTCAGCCGCATCGACTATAACGTGTTCGAGGGTTACGCCTGCACGGGCGCGCCTGTTGCCACGTTGTCGCGCGGCAAGATCGCCTGGAAAGACGGCGACCTGCGTGCGGACAAAGGTGACGGCCGCTATATCGAGCGGCCCCCGTTTTCGCCGATTCACGTCGCCAATTCGACCTGGAAGTTGCAAACCGCGACAAAAGCGGTGCGGCGCTCCGGCATAACTCCTTAAGCGTTGAGTTTCTCAAATCGCCTGCGCCACGCGTTCCCGCACTGCCGGCAGCACCTCACGGGCAAAGATGCCGGCAGAATGCAACACCTCCCCATGCCTGAGATCGCCGAAGGAAAATTGGCTGATGAAATAATTCGCCCCCGCTTCCTCCGTCATCGTTCTCACCTGCGCGCGGATGGTGCCCGGTGATCCCGCGATCGCGCCGCCGTTCTGCACGACCGTATCGAAATCTTCGGGTATTCGGGCATAGCGTGGCTGGGTGCCATGCTTTTTCCAAAGCTTCATGAAGCTGGCGTAAAACACCGGCCAGGCACGGCGGCCGAGTTCCGTCGCTTCGCGATCGGTGTCGGCCGCAACGACGAAACGGTTGATCCCAAGCAACGGCAATTCATCCAGGGAATTTCCGGCTGCCGCCCATTCAGCGCGATAGCGGTCGGTGATCTCGCGCACACGCTGCAGCGGCCCGCCGCAGACGACATTGATCCGGTGTTGTGCTGGCCATGCCGCTCCCTCCGGCACCGGGACCGCGTACCACAGCGGCGGATGCGGAAGCTGCGCCGGCTTCATATCGATCGGCACATTTTCAAATACGTAATGCTTGCCTTTGAAATTCACTTCGGCCTGCGTCAGCGCCTGCATGACGACGGTATAGGCCTCGACATACATCGCCTGTGCCTGGTCCGGATCGACGCCAAAATATTGCAGTTCATGCGGCGACGCGCCGCGGCCGATACCGACCTCGACGCGGCCGCCACTCAGATGGTCGAGCATGCAGATTTCTTCGGCGAGCCGCAGCGGATGATGCGCGGGCAGCACATAGACCAGCGCACCCAAACGAAGGTGTTCGGTGCGCTGTGCGACCGCCGCCAGGAACACGCTCGGCGACGGCGTCAGATTGAGCGGCGTCGAGTGATGTTCGCTCATGTGGTAGGTGCGAAATCCCGCCCGGTCGTAGAATTCGATCAGTTGCAGCCGGCGTTCGTATTGTTCGCCGAGCGGGTACGGCCCGTGGTCGTTCTGATCGAAGATCCCGAACTGCATTGCACCACCCCATCGACGTCTTTTACGGGCCACGCTGACATAAGCGGCGGCCGGTGCGTCGTCGGATGGTTTTACATCGACAAGTCTCGATCTACCAGCATCGAGATCAGGCCGCCTTGCCCGCCTCCATCGGCCGCCTGGTGTCCCCCTCCCTAGTCCACCGGAAAAGCACGATTCAGCCGCGCCTCGCTGTCGTGCAGCATCGCAGGATCAAGCTTTCCCCGGCCGAACGCGTCCGAGGCGCAGGCAAAGATCCGGTAGAACTGCGCGCCGTCGTAAGCGACCAGCAGCAGATCAATACCCGCGTTGAGCGCCTCCACCACCGCCGCGCAGACGTTGTGTTGATAGATCGCGCCCATCACCAAATCGTCGGTGAGGACGACACCCTGATAGTTCCATTTCTTGCGGATGATCCCGTCGACCATAGCCTTCGAATGCGACGCCGCCCGATCGGGATCGATTGCCGTCAGCGTGACATGCCCGATCATCAGTTGAGTCTTCGAGGCGGCCAGAACCTCCCTGAACGGCCGCCAGTCGGAAGCTTCAAGCTCTTCCACAGGCGTGTCGAGATCGGCGTTGAAATGATGGGTGTCAGTACGAACGCGTCCCAATCCCGGGAAATGCTTCACGGTAGCGCCGACGCCCGACGCATCGAGACCACGAATATAGGCCCGCGCGATTTCGCTGACCGTGGCCGGATCACTTGAAATCGCGCGATAGCCGATCAGCGTGTTGAAATCGAACCGGTTGCGTTACACTTCAGGCCGCAGATCCAGCACCGGCGCGAAGTTGAGTGTGACGCCAAGCGCCGCCAGTTCCTCGCCGTGAATACGCCCGAACTCCTTTGCTTTCTCGGCACGAATATCCGGCGGAAGGTTGGCCAGGGTCGATAGCGCCAGCAATTTGGTCAAGGGCGGCGACAGATGCGAAACAATACCGCCTTCCTGATCGGCCGCGACTGACAACGGCGGCAGGCCCGCGGCGCGCCTTTTGTCTTGAAGCGCGGCAATTTCAGCTTTCAGCGTCTCTGCCGTCTTGTCCTTCGCGTTATGTTTGGTGATGTAGATGCCGGCGATCAGGCCCTTCTCGGCCAGCGTCGCCACTTCATCGAACGACGAATAGCCCACAACGAAATGCTTTCCGAGGCTGCGAGCCTGCGCGGCGTCGGTTTGCAGCACGTTTCTCTTGCGGACCTCGAAGAAAACATGCGCGCCCAGCATCGCCAATGACGGCAAACACCACATCAGGACGAGCAGTTTTCCTGCGATCCTTCGCCTGCTCCAGTAGCCGCGACGGATCAAGACCGCGAAAGCAGCCAGACTCGTCACGGTGAGAACGACGTTTCCGGAGCCTCGTAGCGCGATCAAATAGGGATCGTTCTTGTTGGCTGCGGCGAAAACGAAAACCAGTCCGGCGAACCAGACCAGGATGACGCCGACACGTCTGAGGATTTGCATGAAGGTGACGGTGCTCCCGTGTAACCGGGCGGGACCATTGCCGGTATCAAACTTGCCTGCTTGAGGCGAACGCATAACCGCGTCTGCACAGAAACTGCATGAAAATCCTGAACTCTTGCAGACGGCCTTCCAGCCGACTGCACAATGGCGATCGATAGTTCCTACTACAAACCAGGAGTGCGGTCATCGAATGCCTGTTCCCTCACGACTAGCCAATGACGGGTGGTGGCTCTGCGACAACCCTTCGATCGCATTGGTTCACAATATTCCCCTCCCGATAGATAGCGCGAAAATGACGAGCTTCTCCACGGCGGAGTCCGACGTCCGGTCCGCTCAAGAAGACATCTTGCCGGTTAAATTTGCGATCGCCCTCTGTCTGACCGCCCTGGCCGACTGGCTGTTCTACGGCGAGAAAATTGGAATATCGGCCGTCGTTTTTGCGTTGGCTGTGGCATGCGGATCGCTGCTTACCAATTTCTCTCGCTTGAACAAAAAGAAGACGTTGCTGGCTGGTGTCCTCGTCATCGCCGGCCTTGTGCCCGCCATCGAGGAATTCAACGCCGTCTCGCTGTGTTTGATGGTGCTGGCGCTCGGGGTTGGCCTCCTGCTGACAACCGGCCGCGAACTGGTTGGCCTGGCAGACCGGGCCGCGGCGCTGTGCGACCTGTTTCTGATCGGTCCATTCCGGTTTTTCCGGGACGCCATCGGCGTGTTCAATCTCCCGGCGCTGACGACCGGTCTCACCGTATGGTTCATTCCGTTGTTTTTCGGAAGCATCTTTGCAGCCCTGCTCGTCTCGGCGAATCCATTACTGGAGAAGTGGATCAACCTGATGAATCCGGGCAACGCTGCCTCCTATGTCAGTTTCGGAAGAGTGCTGTTCTGGGCCGTGGCGCTATCAATCGTTTGGCCGTTCATTCATGTCTGGTGGCGCAAGAAAGCCGAGGTTGTGGAAACTCCGGCCGAAGCCATCGAGCACGAACACAAAACACCGCCCGATTTCTCCGGCTTCCTCGGTGTTGCGACCATCCTGCGTTCCCTGATCCTGTTTAATTTGCTGTTTGCGGTCCAGACCCTTCTCGACGTGATCTATCTCTGGGGCAATGTGGCTTTACCCGCCGATATCAGCTACGCGGCCTACGCGCATCGCGGCGCCTATCCCTTGATCCTCACGGCGCTGCTGGCGGCAGGCTTCGTCCTGGCGGCGATGAGACCGGGCGGTCCGGCCGAAGGATCAAAGGTGATCCGGCCGCTGGTCTATCTGTGGGTGGCGCAGAACGTCCTGCTGGTGGCTTCCTCCATACTTCGCCTTGACCTCTATGTGCAGATTTACTTGCTGACCTATTGGCGCGTCGCGGCGTTCATCTGGATGCTGCTGGTCGCACTGGGGCTTCTACTCATTGTTGCCCGCATCATCCTGCACAGATCCAACGATTGGCTGATCCGCGGGAACCTTATCGCCCTGACGGCAACGCTCTACATCTGCTCGCTGATCAATTTCGCCGCCATTATTGCCGACTATAATGTCAGCCACGGCCACGAAGCGTCCGGCCAGGGCGTCCAGATCGACATGAACTATCTGGTTCAGCTTGGGCCCCAGGCGTTACCGGCCATCGATAGGGCGATTCAGCTTCGCGGCGCCGACCCTAATCTTGTTTCCCGCCGTAATTGTCTTGTAGAACAACAACGTAGGGAAATGGCTTCCTGGCATTCCTGGGGTTTTCGGCGCTGGCGGCTGCAGCGCTTCCTCGACGACCACCGGAAGACCTCGGCAAGCCGACGACTTTCGGCCCGGAGAGACGTTTGACACACCGCATCCTCATCGTAGACGACGACCTGCATATTCGCGAGGTGATCCATGTCGCGCTCAAGAAAGCCGCCATGACCGTATTCGAGGCGCGGGACGGCAAGGAAGCCTTGACCCGTTTCGCCGCCGACAGGCCAGATCTCATCATCCTGGATATCGGCATGCCGGAATTCGACGGATTGGACGTCTGCCGGGAAGTCCGAAAATCCTCCGATGTTCCGATCCTGTTTCTTTCGGCGCGTGACGACGAAATCGACCGCGTGCTCGGCCTCGAGATCGGCGGCGACGATTACGTCACCAAACCGTTCAGCCCGCGCGAACTCGTCGCGCGCGTGAATGTCATCCTGCGCCGCAGCGCTTCTCGCGGGCCGAACACAAATACGCCACCGGCGGCCCTCTCTCAAGGCAGTCTCTCCGTCGATCCGGAGCAGCACGTCGCGGCGTTCTCGGGCACGCCGCTTCGCCTGACGGCCATCGAGTTCGGAATCCTGAGGGCATTTCTGACAAGGCCGACCGCGGTTTTCAGTCGCGAGCAGATCATGACGGCGGCCTATCACTTCAATATCCAGGTTTCGGACCGCACCATCGACAGCCATATTCGCAATATCCGCGCCAAGCTTTCCGCCGTGAACTGCGACAACGTGATCGAGACGATCCACGGTGTCGGCTTCAAGCTCGGGCGATGCGAGCCACAGGCATGATGAAGCCGAGGAACGAAAAATGGCGACCGTCGCTGGGCCTGGTCATTTTTGCCGTGCTGGCATCGGTGGCCGCGCTGCCTCTGGTCGGACTTTTCTTTTTCCGCCTCTATGACAATCAGCTTATTCACCAGACCCAGGCCGAGTTGATCGCTCAAAGCCGGGTGCTGGCAGCGGTCTTCGCACGTGAAGTGGAAAGCCGCCTCGACGCCGGGATCGTTCTCGGCGCTGAAATCCCGCTGGGCGCACGCCCTGATCCGGAAGAGCAGGTCACCCCGATCCGGCCTGCGCTCGATCTGGCCGGCAACGACCTGCTGCGACGACGGCCTGATGCGCTTGCCGCCAGCGCGCCGGCCGATCCGGCCTACGTCGAGATCGGCGCACGGCTGATGCCGATCATTCTGGAGACGCAGAAGGTCACGCTCGCCGGATTTCGGATTCTCGATCCGCGCGGCGTCGTAATCGCCGGGCGGCAGGAAATGGGGCAATCGCTCGCCCATATCGAGGAAGTCGCAACCGCGCTGCAGGGACAGTATCGCGCGGCATTGCGGATCCGGGTTCCGGACAAGCCCCCTCCCCCGATCTATTCCATCAGCCGTGGCGTCGGCGTTCACGTATTTTCGGCGATGCCCGTGATCGTCAACAACCGGGTTGCCGGCGTCATCTACACATCGCGAACACCGAGCAATATCTTCGATCATCTTTATCAGGAGCGCGGCAAGTTCATCCTGGCAGGTTTGGCCGTCATTTTCGCGACCATCATCATCGGCCTGGTCTTTTCCCGGACCATCACCCAGCCGATGCGCGAACTGATCGATCGCGCCGCGCGTATCAGCCGCGGCGATGGCGATGCGTTTCAGCCGCTCGCGCATTACGGTACGCGCGAATTTGCGCAATTGTCGCAAAGCTTCCTGGACATGGCGGAGCAATTGTCGCGACGGTCGGATTATATTGCGATCTTCTCGTCGCACCTCACCCACGAATTGAAATCGCCGCTGACGTCGATCAAGGGCGCGGCCGAGCTCCTGCTCGACTCGCTGCAGAGCAAGTCCGACAATCTCACGCGGATGGAACAGAAGAACTTCGTGTCGAACATTCTGGGCGACACCGAGCGCCTGGAGGCGATGACTCAGCGGCTGCGCGAGCTGGCCCGCGCCGAAACCGCTCCGCAAAACGAGCACACTGAACTAGGGCTGGTAGTCGGGGGGCTGAAAAGCCGGTTTCCGACGCGCGCCATCGACGCAAACGGCTGCCTCGAACGTTCGATCGGCATGTCCAGTGAAAAAGCCCTGATCGTCCTGTCACATCTGACCGACAACGCCATCCGTCACAATGCGAAGCATGTGCGGCTGGAAGCGGTCGGTGAGGATACGACGGTCAGGATGACCGTGAGCAATGACGGTGACCCGATCTCCGAACCAAACCGGGAAAAGATATTCGACGCCTTTTTCACGACGCGCCGCGATACCGGCGGCACGGGAATGGGGCTCGCGATCGTGCAAGCCGTCATGACCAGCCACGGCGGATCGATCCGGCTGCTGCCGTCGGACAAGGGCGTCGCGTTCGAGCTCCAGTTTCCGGTCGGCTGAGAGGCTCATAGCGTTTTCGAGCGAAGCATGCCCTCGGACTTGATCCGGGGGTGGGTACCGGTTCGCGTGAAGAAAACGCGTCAAACAAATTAGCCCTAGACCCGCTCGATGATGATTGCCGGCGCCATGCCGCCGGCGGCGCACATCGTCACCAGACCGCGCCTGAGATCGCGCCGCTCCAGTTCGTCGAGCACGGTGCCGATCAGGATCGAACCGGTCGCGCCGATCGGATGGCCGAGCGCGATCGAGCCGCCATTGACGTTGACCTTGTCGCGGTCGAGCTTGAGATCCCGGATGAACTTTTCGGCGACAACCGCAAACGCCTCGTTGATCTCGAACAGGTCGATATCGTCGAGCGTGAGGCCTGCCTTGGCCAGCACCTTGCGCGCCGCCGGCACCGGTGCGTTCAGCATCAGAGTCGGCGAATCCCCCATGTTCGCCATCGCGACGACGCGGGCACGCGGCTTCAAGCCGTGCGCCTTGGCGTAACTCGGTGACGCCAGCAGGATTGCCGCCGAGCCGTCGACGACGCCGGAGGAGTTACCGGCGTGATGCACGAAGTTGATATCGAGACCGGGATGTTTTTCCAGAATCAGATTGCGATAGGTGGTGCCCCTGTCGTCGAGCGGATAGTCCGCCACCGCGGTGAACGCGGGCTTCAGTCCGGCAAGTCCCTCGAGCGTGGTCTGGGGGCGCGGATATTCCTCGCGATCGAGCGCAAGGCTGCCATCCTCGCGGTGAACCGGAACAAGGCTCTTGTCGAAATGACCGCCCTTGATGGCGGCGGCTGCGCGCCTCTGGCTTTCAAGGCCCAGTGCATCGACGTCCTGCCGCGTGATGCCCTCCAGCGTCGCAACGGCATCCGCGCAGACGCCCTGATGCGACTGCGGATGACGGGCGCGCAGGCGAAGATTGCCGGCGTCCATCATGAACGGCCCCTCGCCGCGGCGGCCTTCCATCGACATCATCTCGGTACCGCCAGCGATCACGAGGTCCTCCGAGCCCGACATGATCGAGTTGGCCGCCATGTTGACGCTGGTAATGCCGGAACCGCAAAACCGATCCAGCGTGACGCCGCTGGCGCGCACGTCATAGCCGGCATCGAGCGCCGTCATCCGGCCAAGGTCGCCGCTCTGCGGACCGCGCTGGGAACTGGTACCCCAGATGACGTCGTCGACGTCGGCAGTATTGATACCGGTTCGATCGGCGAGCGCGCGCAATACCGCGGCCCCGACTTGCTGCGGATGGATGCCCGAGAGTGCGCCCTTGCCCGCCTTGCCTATGCCTCGCGGCGTCCTGCATGCGTCGATGATCAGCGCGTCTACCATGGGGTTTTCCTCAGAGAATTTTGGTTGACCGTATTTGCCGACGATCGCGGCGCAAAGTCAATTCGCGGGGCAAGCGGCAGGCATTTGACGCGGGTCTGCGCTTCCCGGTAGTGGCATCAGCCATGAAGCGAAATCCGGGGAACCAGATGCCATGGACCGGAATCGCTTCGCCCATCCGGGCTACAAGATTATCAAACCTACCGCCCGCGCAATGCGAGAATCTTCTCCGCCGCCCGCAGATGCGGCTTGTCGATCATCTTGCCGTCGATCTTCACCACGCCGGAAGTCGGATTGTCGTTGAACGCCTTGACGATTCTCTCGGACCACGCAATCTCCTCATCTGTCGGCATGAACGCGGCGTTGACGACGTCGACATGCTTGGGATGGATCACCGCCTTGGCCAGAAAGCCATCCTGACGCGCCGCGATCGAATCTTCCCGTAAGCTTTCGAGGTCATTGATGTCGGTGGCGATGGTGTCGATGGCGACGACGCCGGCGGCGGCCGCGGCGATCAGGCAGAGATCGCGGGCAAGTACGAACGGACTGTGAAAACGCCCGTTGGTGCGGTTCCGCGATGCGCCGAGCGATGCGGCGAGGTCTTCCGCGCCCCACATCATGCCCCACAGCCGCGGGCTCATATTCTCGAAGTCGAGCAGTTTGAGCACCGCGCGCGCCGTCTCGGTTGCGACGGTGACGATCCGCGTCGTGCCGGCCTCAATATTGGAAGCGGCCTCGAACGCATCGAGATACAGAGAGAGGCGATTGACATCGGCGGCGCCCGCGCATTTCGGCAGCACGACACCGTCGGGCCGGCCGGGTATGACCGCCGCAAGGTCGCCAAGCGTCATGCCGGTGTCGAGCGCGTTGACGCGGATATAGATTTTCTGGCTCGGATTGCGGGCATCGAGCATCTCGCGCACCGTGCGCCGCGCACCTACCTTCTCGTCCGGCGCGATCGAGTCCTCGAGATCGAGGATCAAGGCATCGGCCGCGGTCTTCTTGGCGTTTTCGAACTTCCGGAGGCTGTCGCCGGGAACGAACAGGAACGAGCGCATCGGCTTTAAGCCTTCGGTTTGCAATGCATCAGGCCGGTCCGGCGGCAGCTCGCAACCACCTCCCCGCGCTGATTGGTCATGGTGTGCTCGAACTCGACCAGGCCCTGCGTCGGCCGCGACTTGCTGGCGCGCTTGGAGATAATTTTGGTGTGCGCCTTCAGCGTATCACCGTGGAACACGGGCTTTGGGAATTTGACGTCGGTCATGCCCAAATTTCCGACGGTGGTTCCGAGCGTCGTATCATAGACGCTCATGCCGATCATGATGCCAAGCGTATAAAGGCTGTTGAACAGCCGCTGGCCGAATTCGGTAGTTTCCGAGAAATGGGCGTCGATATGCAGCGGCTGCGGATTCATCGTCAGCAGGCTGAACAACGTATTGTCCATCTCGGTCACAGTCCTTGAGAATTCATGATGAAATTCCCGACCGACCTCGAACTCTTCGAAATATAACCCAGCCATCACCGTCCCTTGTAGTTGGCCGTCCGCTTCTCGACGAACGCGTTCAAGCCTTCCTGGCAATCTTCCGTGGTCGCCACGAGTGCGAAACTTTCGGCCGCATTCTCGACCGACCGCCGAAAATCGGCATCGACTGCGCGCATGAAGGCATCACGGCCGATCTTCATGACAATAGGCGACTTGGCGGCGAGCCGCCGCGCAATCTCGCGGGCACGATCCAGCGCCGCTCCCTTCGGCACGACTTCGCTGAGCAACCCCATGCGAAACGCGGTCGCGGCATCGAATGGCTCGCCCAGGAACAGCGGGCCGAACGCCTGATGCTTGCCGACCAGCCGCGGCAATTGCACGAAGTGGATGGCCGGAATAAGCCCGACGTCGATCTCGGGATAACCGAAGGTCGAGGCATCACCGGCGATGATCATGTCGCACGAAATGGCAATCGTCATGCCGCCGGCCCGCACCGCGCCGTCGATCGCTGCGATGGTCGGCTTGCCCATCCGGTATTGGGTATCGTTCAGCGCAAAGTACAGCCGCTCGAGGAATTTCTTGGTTTCGATGCCCGGTTTACCGCGCACGATGTCCAGATCAAGCCCGGCGCAAAATACCTTGTGTGCGCTGCCGATGATGACGGCGCGCACTGTCTCGTCATCCCTCGCCTTTGCCAGCGCCGCCAGCAACGCGTCGATCAGCGCCATGCTAAGCGCATTGACCGGCGCGCGATCGAGCATGATCTCCGCAATGTTGTCGGAGACAGAATAGCGAACAAGTTCAGCGCTCATGATGTACCGCCTCCTTTGGCCTGACGCACAGCGCCGGCCTTGACCAGATCGTCGATGGCACCGCGCTCGAAACCAGCTTCGATGAGTACCGCATAACTATCCTGTCCGACATCCGGCGCGGGGCATAGCCTGTCTTCGGAAAGGCTCGCGATGCCTGGCGTCCGCGGGGCATAGACCGGGCCGACGCCGGGCGTGTCCTGGCAAACCGCCGCCCTGGTCGCTTCGACGTGGATATTGCGCAGCCATTCGCCGGGATTGAGGATGCGTTCGGCAATGATGTCTGCCGCGTGCAGCCGCGTCAGCCATGCGTCGGTCGGCTGCGTCAGGAAGACCTCCCGCATCTGCGAGATCAGCATATCGGCGGAATCCGCTCGCCCGGCAAAATCGGCAAACCGCGGATCGCTGGCAAGGTCGTCGCGATCGACGGCCGCGCACAGGCGTTTGTATTGCGGCTCGTTCACCAGCGTCACCATCATCCAACCATCGCTGGTTTGATAGGAGCCCGCCGGCACGTTGAGGGCGCGTGGCGCGCCGCCTTCCAGAATATGCTCGGCGACCTTGTGGCCGAGAAGCGCAGCGGTCGATTGCGAAAGATTGACGTCGATCCAGCGGCCGGTGCCCACGGTCGCGCGGGCAAACAGCGTGGTGGCGATGGCCTGGAAGGCGTAGACGCCAGTGACAACGTCGGAGATCGTGGTGCCGACCCGGTGCGGGGTTTTGTCGTTACCGACGTTGATCGACACCAGACCGGAAAACGCCTGAGCTACGGAATCCGAACCCGGGCGTTTTGAATATGGCCCGCCCTGCCCGAAGCCGCTGACCGATAGATAGATGAGACCGGGATTGTCACGCGCGAGGTCTTCGTAGCCGATGCCCAGCCGGGCGGCGACGCCGGGCCGAAAGCCCTCGATCAGGACATCGCAATCCCTCGCCAGCATTTGGGCGACGGCGATGCCGTCCTTATGCTTCATATCGAGGCACAGGCTGCGCTTGCCGCGATTGTAGACGGCCGAGAGCGTCGTGTGGCTGCCGTACGTCGTCCCGAGATACCGCGACCAGTCGCCCTCGGGCGGCTCGACCTTGATCACATCGGCCCCGTAAACACCGAGCAACATCGCGCAATAGGGCGATGCGATGCCCTGCCCGAAATCGAGCACGCGCAGGCCGCGATAGGGCGCGTCGTGCGTCGGCGATAGCTTCCGTTCAACTGGCATTTACGCTCCCGGACCGGCTGGCTGAAAACTACAGCGCAAGATAGCGCTGACGAATGTTGTCGTTGGCCTTCAGCTCTTCGATCCCGGATGTGTAGACGATCTGGCCCTTGTCGATAACCGTCGCGTGGCTCGCAAGGCCAAGGCAAAAATGCATGTTCTGCTCGGCGATCAGCACCGTGGCGCCGGTGCCGCGGAGCTGCCGCAGCAATTCGCCGATCCGCTGCACGATGATCGGCGCCAGCCCCTCGCTCGGCTCGTCCAGCAACAACAGCGCCGGATTGCCTATCAGCGTGCGCGCGATCGCCAGCATCTGCTGTTCGCCGCCGGACAGCCTTCCCGCGTTCCGGTAGCGAAGCGGCTCCAGCAGCGGAAACACGTCGTAAATGCGTCGGATCGACCATTCGTCCTCGCCATCGGGACCCTTCTTCTGGCCGATGACCAGGTTGTCCTCCACCGTATGTTCGGGAAAGATCTGGCGGTCCTCCGGCACAAAGCCGAGGCCGGCCCGCGCGATGTGATGGGGCTTCAGCCCGGACACCACGCGGCCGCGCAAGGTAACCTTGCCGCGGCGCGCCGGCGCCAGACCCATGATGGCCTTCATGGTGGTCGATTTGCCGGCACCGTTGCGTCCGAGCAGCGCCATGGTCTCGCCCTGCCGCACGGAGAGGCCGACCCCGAACAGGATCTGGCTGGTGCCGTAATAGACGTCGAGGTCCTCGACCTGCACGACCGGCTGCTCGCTCATATCGCGGCCTCTGCGTGATGTTCGGTGCCGAGATAGGCTTCTATGACGGCCTCGTTGCGCCGGATCGCATCGGGCGTGCCGGTGGCGAGAATCCGACCGTAGCACAGCACGACGATCGCAGGCGCGATCTTGAACACGATATCCATGTCATGCTCGATGAACACGACGGTGATCTTCTGCCTCTCCCAGAGCTCCCTGACCTTGTCAATCATCCGCCAGCGTTCTTCGGTCCCCATGCCCGCGGTCGGCTCGTCCAACAGCAGCACCTTGGGCTTGAGCACCAAAGCGAGCGCGATATCGAGCAGTTTCTGGTCACCATGCGACAGCGTCGCTGCGGTGCGGTTGCGCTTGCTGGCAAGACCAAGCAATTCCATCGCGTGTTCGGCGCGGTCGCGGGTTTCGGCGAGCGGAAAGCGCCGGTGCAGCACGCTGGCGCGGCGCTGATCGGCACAGACCGCAGCCAGCATCGTCTCATGCACGGTCAGCGAGGGAAAAATGCTCGCCACCTGGAATGCCCGGCCGATACCGTGGCGCACGATGTCGGGCGGCGTTCGTCCCGCCATATCGACGCCGTTGAGCAGGATCTGGCCGGAATCCGGTTTCAGCGCACCGGTGATCAAATTGAAGAACGTGCTCTTGCCCGCGCCATTGGGGCCGATCACGGCGGTCAGCGAACCCTCGGCAAAGTCGAGCGTGACGTTGTCGGTCGCCTTGACGCCGCCGAACGATTTTGAAAGCCTGCGTATCTCCAGCATGGCTAGCTACGCTCCTCCGCACTGTCGCGGCGCTGCACGTACCATTCGACCACAAAGTCCATCAGGCCCTTGCGCAGGCCGATGGCGAAGAACAGGATCACAATGCCGAGCACGATGCCGTAATACTCGGTCAGGCGCGTGACGGTATCATTGAGGATCAGCAGCAAAACGGTGCCTGCCATCGGGCCCAGGAACGTCGTGACGCCGCCGAGCATGTTGATGAAGATGCCCTCGCCCGAAATCGTCCAGTAGGCGAATTCGGGATAGGCGCCCGATACGAACAGCGCCATGACGATGCCGCCGGTGGATGCAAACAGTGCGGCGAGAACGAAGATCGTGAGCTTGGCGCGCCAGACGTCGATGCCGATAAAACTCGCACGGTTCGCGTTGTCGCGGATCATGCGCAAGGTGTAGCCGAACGGCGATTGCGCGATCTGGCGCATCAACAGCAGCCCGATCACCAGCAGCGCGCAGCTCGTGACATACAGATGCACGTGGTTCGACAGATCGATGCCGAGGAAGACCGGACGTGGGATGCCCCCGCGCAGGCCCTGATCGCCGCCGGTCAGCGACGCCCAGGACAGGATCGTCGAGTGGATCAGCATCTGGAACGCCAGTGTCACGAAGGCGAAATAGATTTCCTTCAGCCGCACGCAGATCGCCCCGATCACGGTCGCAATGACGGCCGTGATGACGAGCGTTGCGACAAAGGCGATCGGGACCGGCACGCCGGTACGCTGCATGATCAACCCAAAACCATAGGCGCCGAGACCGAAGAACATGCCGTGCCCGAACGAAATCATGCCGGTGTAGCCGACCAGCAGATTGAGCGAGGTCGCGAACAGACCGAACGCGGAGCAACGGATCACAAAATCCAGCAGCGCCTTGCTGCCGAAGAACAGCGGCAGGCTGGCGAGCACGCCAAAAGCCGCGAGCGCAATCAAGATATCGAGGTAGCGCGAGCGCTGCGACCCGGCCTCGACGCGCGCAACGCTGAGGGCCTCGCCGGTCCGTCCGGCCTGCAGCTCGGTCATGCGACCTCCTTGCCGAACAGGCCGGTGGGCCTGATCACCAGAACGATCACCATGAACAGATACATCAGGCCTTCCGTGAACAAGGGAAAGCCGAGCGATCCGAAGGAGCGGATCATGCCGATCAGCAGCGCGCCGATCAGCGCGCCCAGGATCGAGCCCATGCCACCGATCACGGTGACGATGAAGGACTCGATCAACACCGAGAATCCCATGCCCGGTGTCAATGAACGCACGGGTGCCGCGAGCGCGCCGGCAAGGCCCGCCAGCATGCCGCCAAGCGCAAACACGCCGCCATAGATCAGGCCGGTATTGATGCCGAGCGCCGACACCATGCCCGGATTATGCGCCGCCGCCCGGATCACCTTGCCAAGCCGGGTGCGGGCAAGCCCGAGCCCAAGGATCACGGCCATCACCAGCGCAACGCCGATCAGCAGCAGATAATATGGCGGCACCACGCCACCGGCGATGAACAGCGGCGCGACCTGGAAGGCCGCGGGCATGCCCATCGACTTGAATTCAGGGCCCCACACCATCCGCACGACGTCGTCGAAGATCAGGACGAAGGCGTAGCAGACCAGGAGCTGCATCAATACGTCGGCGCCATAGACCCGGCTCATGAAGACGCGCTCGAAGATCAGGCCCAGGAGCGCGGTACCGGCGGCACCGCACAGCATCGCCAGCGCAAAACTGCCCGAAAGCTGATAGGCCGTCATCGCGAAATAGGCGCCGAACATATAAAAGGCGCCGTGGCTGAAGTTCACGACCTTCAGCACGCCGAAGATCAGCGTCAGCCCGACGGCGACGAGAAACAGCAGCATACCGATGATGAAGCCGCTGGTGGTTTGCGTCACCAGACAGGCGGAACTGGCGAGACAGCCGGTGAGCGCGTCGATATCCAAGGAACATATCCGTTACGGCGTGGCCGGGCTTATCGGCTCGCGAGAAAATGTACAGCGGTTGGCGGATGCACCTCGCGCCACCCCCGCCTTCGCCGGACTGTCAGGCGTAACCCTTGCTCTTCTTCCACTCGGCTTCGAGTTCGAGAATAGTCTTCCAGTCGCCGGGCTTCACGTCCGGCACGTAGGGCTCTTGCGGGATCGTCGTCCCCCAGCCGATCGCGTAGCCGATCAGGGTCTGATCCTCGGCCCGCATCGTCACGGTGCCATCGGCGCCGAACGGCGATTTGATGGTCAGGCCGCGCATCGCTTCCGCAATCTTCTTGCCGTCGGCAGAATTGGCTTTCTTCGACGCTTCGGCGATCAGCATGACTGCGGTAGCATTCTCCCACGACCAGTTGGTCGGGTACTCGTTGTATTTCGCCTTGTAGGCGTCGCCCCAGGCGGCGTTCTCCGCGGTCGCCGGATAGGTCTTGATGTAGCGGTTGCCGGAATGAATGCCCTTCGGCAGGTTCTTCACCACCGTGAGCGCGGTGTAATCAGCCATGTTGACGGCGAACACTTCCATCTGGCTGAACATCGCGTAGATATTGGCCTGATCGATATAAGAGGTGAGATCGCCGCCCCACAGGCAGGAATACAGCGCCTGCGGTTTCGCCTGCAGTATCTTGGTGACGACTTCCGTGTAGTCCGGCTGAAACAGCTTCGGCCAGGACTCGCTGATAATTTCGACATCGGGTGCGAAGCGCTTGAGATACAGCGTGAACTCGCCGGTGGTGTCGCGGCCGTAGGCGTAGTCGGGCGCGCAGGTTGCCCATTTCTTCAGGCCCTTGGTTTTAGCGATTGCCGCCGCCGCCGACGATCGAGTCGTGCACGCCCTGGCGCGCAGTGCGGAACGCATTGGGGATGTGCTGCTTCGGATCGGCGGTCAGTGCCGAGGTTTCCGAGTTAGTGTGAATGCAGAACACACCGAGATCGCGCGCGACTTCGTGCACGGCGAACGCGCCGGAGGATGCCTCGGCGTCGATCAGAAGCTCGCATCCGTCGGTGTTGACCAGTTCCCGGGCGACGCGCGCGGCTTCCTGCGGCGCCCCCTTGGAATCGCGGATCACCATTTCGATCTGCCGGCCGGCCAAGCCGCCCGCGGCGTTGACCTTTTCGACTTCCAGCATCACCGCGTTGCGCGATGAGGTTCCGAGTTGCGCCACGCGGCCGGACAGAATGGTCGGCATGCCGACCTTGATGGTTTTGGCTTGCGCGCGCGCCACCCATGGCGTCGCGAACGTCACTGCGCCGGTGCCCATCAGTGCAAGAGTCGAGCGGCGGCTAATGCCCGGTTTGCGGGTTCTCTGCATTTTCCCCTCCCTGTGGGTCGTATTCCCAGGAATCCCTGGCGGAGATCGTTCCGTCTCCATGTCCACAATGTTTTCAGAGCAAGGGGGGTGACGTCAAGCCAAAGATGAATTACGAGTCATAATTCATATAGGGTGAAACGAGGCCGAAAGCGGCCCTTTTGAGCGGCGAATGATCAATCTTTCGAGCTTCATCGCGTTTCACGCCCGGCGGACCCCGGACCGCTGCGCGCTGAAATACCGTGGCGAAGACATTTCATACGCCGGCTTTGACCAGCGGATCTGCAAGGTGGGTGGCTGGCTGGCGTCGCAAGGGATCGGCGCCGGCGACGTCGTTGCGGTCCTGATGAAAAACAGTGCCGCGTTCCTCGAACTCGTGTTCGCGACCAGCCACATCGGCGCGGTGTTTCTGCCGATCAATTATCGCCTCTCCGCTGACGAGGTCGGCTATATCGTCGGCAATTCCGGCGCGCGCATTCTGATCGCAGACGAAGAACTCGCAGGTATCGCCGCGGGTGGCGTGCCGGTCGTGCTGCTCGACCAAGCCGCGCAATCGAGCGCCACACGGCTGGCGCCGGATATCGCGCCGGCGCCGATACAGCCGCGGCAGCCGCGCGACCTGATGCGGTTGATGTACACGTCAGGCACCACGGATCGCCCCAAAGGCGTGATGCTCACTTACGAGAACATCTACTGGAAATCGGCCGATCAGACGCTGGTGCTGGGGCTGAACGCGGATACGCGATTGCTGGTGGTCGGTCCGCTCTACCATGTCGGCGCGCTCGATCTGCCGGGGATCGCGGTGCTCTGGCAGGGCGGCATGCTCTCCATCCACCGCAATTTCGAACCGGAGCAGGCACTGGCCGCGATTGAATCGGAAAAGCTGAACGCCGCCTGGTTCGCCCCTGTGATGACCTCGGCGATCCTCACCTGCCCTGCTCGTCAACGCTATGACGTCTCCAGCCTGCGGTGGGCAATCGGCGGCGGCGAGAAGACGCCGGAGGTACGTATCCGCGCCTTCTCCGAATATTTTGCAAATGCCCGTTACATCGACGCCTACGGACTGACGGAGACCTGCGGCGGCGACACCTTTATGGAGGCCGGACGCGAGATCGAAAAGATCGGCTCGACGGGCCGCGCCATCGCCCATGTCGAGATCGAAATCCGCGACGATCAGGGCAATCGTCTCGCACCCGGCGAAAACGGTGAGATCTGCCTGCGGGGACCGAAGGTCACGCAGGGCTACTGGAGAGATCCGGAGAAAACCGCGGCCGCCTTTTTCGGCGACTGGTTTCGCAGCGGCGACGTCGGCTATCTCGATCAGGACGGCTTCCTCTATCTCACCGATCGCAAGAAAGACATGATCATCTCTGGCGGCGAGAACATCGCCTCCTCCGAGGTCGAACGTGTCATCTACGAACTGCCGCAAGTCCGCGAAGTCGCCGTCATCGGCCTGCCGGATGAACGCTGGGGCGAAAAGCCGGTCGCGATCGTGGTGCTGGCGGAGAACACCGCGCTGGAATTGCCCGATCTGACCGACCACTGCCGTGCACGATTAGCCGGCTTTAAAATCCCGAAGCAGTTGATCATCCGCGACAGCCTGCCGCGCAACCCATCCGGCAAGGTGCTCAAGCGCGTGCTGCGCGCCGAACTGGAGGCCCACGCATGACGCAAACCTCGCAAGCATCCGGCAAGGTCACAAAGCTCAACCGCGTCGAGCGCAACGCATGGACCAAGCGCAAGATATTCGACGCCGCAACCAAGGTCGTCGGCAAATATGGTTATGCCGAGGCCTCCGTCGCCCGCATCACGGAAGCTGCCGGCGTCGCACAGGGCACGTTCTACAATCATTTCGAAAACCGCCAGGAACTGCTCGATCAATTGCTGCCGAAGATCGGCACCGACATGGTGCGCTTCATCCGCGAGCGGACCGGCACGCCGCAAACCGCGCGGCAGGAAATCGAACGCTTCAGCGCTTTCTTCGATTTCATCCGCGAGGTACCGGAATTCCTGCGCATTCTCAACGAGGCTGAATTCTTTGCGCCAGTCGGCTACCAGAAGCATTTCGACAACATTTCGACCGCCTATGTCCGCATTCTGAAACGCGCGCGGCTTGCCGGCACCATCGAGGGCTACCGCGACGAGGAGTTCGAAGCGGTCGTTCAAATGTTGATGGGCGCGCGCGGTTATCTCAGCCGGCGCTACTCCTATTCCGACGGCGCAGTCACCGCCGTGCCCGATCACGTCATCACGGCCTATCAAAAGCTGATTACCCGTGGGCTGTTCAATGTGCCCGACAACGGAAACGGCCATGACCGCTGACGGCATTGTCCTCGTCACCGGCGGCTGCCGCGGCATCGGTGCCGCGACTGCAACGCTTCTGGCCGATCAAGGCCGGCGCGTGGTGATATCAGATATCGCGCCCGAGCCGCTCGCGGGAACGCAGACGATCCTTTGGCCCGCCCCGTTCGATGTCGCCAGCGAAAGCGCCGTGGTCAGCGGCATCGCCGATATCGAGGCCGCGCACGGCCCGATCACAGGCCTCGTCAATGCCGCCGGCGTGTTCGGCAAGATGCATCCGGTCGAACAGGTACGGATGGACCAATGGGATCGTGAGCTCAACATCGATCTGCGCGGCACGTTTTTGGTCGCCCGCAGCGTCGGCGTGCGCATGGCGCAGCGGCGGCATGGCGCCATCGTCAATGTCGCGTCCATCGCCGGCATGACGTCCGGCCCGATCCACGCCTACACCGCCGCCAAAGCCGGCGTCATTCAGATCACGCAGACGCTTGCGGCCGAATGGGGCCGCGTCGGCGTGCGCGTCAACGCCGTTTCACCGGGATTTACCCGCACCGTCGCACTCGAGGCCGGCATCGCTTCGGGCGCGCTGAACAAGGATCTGCTTGCACACCCCACGGCGATGAACCGGCTGGTCGAGCCGGTCGAGGTGGCGCAGGCGATCGCCTGGCTGCTCTCGCCGATGAGCAGCGGCGTGACCGGCATCAATCTGCCGGTCGATGCCGGATTCATCGCAGGCACCACATGGGCCGCCTATGGCGGTTTGCCGGAAGCACCGGAAGCGTAAGAGGACACGGACATGAACATCGAGGTACCGCGCGAGAAGCTCGATCTGTCGTCGGCGATCGCCGAAGGCGATATCCGCGTCCTGCTGATGGTGCTGGTGCACATGACCGGTGACGCGCGCTGGCTGGAGCCGCCCTACAAGCCCCGGCGCGATGTCCGCCTGATCCCCGATCCCCAGGCCGGTTTGCCGCCGAAAATCCAGGACGAAATCCGCGCCGCGGTGCTGAACCTGTTTTCGAAAGGTGAACCCAAGCCCGTCATTACTGATCCCGGCAACGAATTGATGCTGAGAATGATGCGCGCAACGCTAGGCGAAAACGTCGCGCCGGAATATGCGCCGCTGATGCGCGAGGAGATGGGCTTCATCCCCCGCGACGCGCGCTGGACCAGGCGCCCGCCCAGTGAGGCGCTGGCGCAGCAGCATGTGCTGATCGTCGGCGCCGGCGTCTGCGCCATTGCGCTTGGCGTCGCGCTCGGCCGGCTCGGGATTCCCTACACCATTGTCGAGAAGAACGATGAGCTTGGCGGCACCTGGTACGTCAATCGCTACCCCGGCTGCGGCGTCGATACGCCGAACCATTCCTATTCCTTCTCGTTCGGCGCGCGAAACCCGTGGACACGGTATTTCGCGCAGCGTCAGGAGTTGCTCGATTACCTCAGGAAGGTTGCGCTCGAATACGACATCCGCAGCCGCATCCGCCTCAACACGGAACTGATCGCCTCGCGCTGGGACGAAAGCAAGCGACGCTGGATTTCGACTCTGAAGACCGGAGATGGCGAGGAGACGTTTGAATCGACCACGCTTGTCAGTGCGATCGGGCAGCTCAACGACCCCTCGCCCGCGCATTTCAAGGGCGAGGAAAATTTTCAGGGCACGATGCTGCACTCCGCGTTGTGGTCCGATGACATCCAGCTCGACGGCAAGCACGTTGCCGTCATCGGCACCGGCGCAACCGCGATGCAGCTGGTGCCGGCGATCGCCGATCGCGTCGCGTCGGTCACGGTCTATCAGCGCACCGCGCAATGGGCGCGGCCGGTCGCGGGCTATTCCGATCCGATCACCGAGGGGGCGCAATGGCTGCTCGCGCATCTGCCGTTCTACGTGCAGTGGTACCGCTTCAACATGTTCTGGCGTTACGGCGACGGCTTGCTGCCGTTTCTGCGCAAGGACCCGGACTGGCCGCACCCCGATCGCGCTGTCAACAAGGGCAACGACCGGCATCGCGAGGAACTGACCGATTTCATCCTGTCCGAACTGAAGGAGCGCCCCGACCTGATCGAGAAATGCGTGCCGACCTATCCGCCCTATGGCAAGCGCATCCTGCTGGACAATAACTGGTTCAAGACGCTGACCAAGCCCAACGTCGAGCTGGTCACCGACAGGATCGACCATTTCGCGCGCGATGGCATCGTTGCATCTGATGGGAAATTGCGGCCGGCCGACATCATCGTGATTTCGACGGGTTTCAAAGTCTCGGAAATGGCGGCGCGCCTCAACATCAGTGGACGCGACGGCAAGAATCTCAAGGCAGCCTGGGCCAACGACAATCCCACTGCCTATCTCGGCCTTACCGTACCGGACTTTCCGAACCTCTTCCTGATGCTTGGTCCCAATTCCGGTCCGGCACATGGCGGCAGCGTGATCTTTCAATCGGAGTGTCAGAGCCGCTACATCTCAGCGTGCCTCGTCGAGATGATCGAGCATGGCATCGCCGCGATCGACGTTCGCTACGACGCGCACGATCAATACATCCGGCAAGTGGACGCCGAGCATGAGCAGCTGATCTGGACGCATCCGGGCATGACGACGTACTACCGCAACAATCAGGGCCGGGTTTTCTCGGCGATGCCGTGGCGGTTCGTGGACTACTGGAAAATGACCCACGATCCCGACTTCAGCCAGTATCGCCAGACCAAGGCCTGAGCTCGATCGGCCGCATGTTTCGCGTGTGGATAGTGAGGCCGGCGGTGGAACTCAAGCGGGTTCCGTCCGACTTAACTTGACACCCGACGATATCTGCCGCAGCATTTCGATGCTGCGCCCATCGGGGTAGCGGAGCATCTGGCTCCTCGCTTCGCGGGTAATGACGCCCGATCATATGATCGAACGGCAGGCAGCGGACGCGGACAGTTGTCCGTGGGGACCACACTTGGAGAGGAGCATGATGCCACCGGCTCAGGCCAGTGACCTTGCTCAACGGCAAGGTCTCGGCGCATAGAGGTGAACAGCAGCTGCTCGCCCCCGTTGCGCCGCCAACAATCCAAACATCATATCCACGGGATCGGAACGCAAAGGCCACGCGGTGTTCGATCTTGAAAATGAACTGATGTCTATCAGAGATCCTTCGCCTAAAACGAAGATGTAGGGCCCCGCGATGCTTGAATGCACCGGGGCCCATTCGTTTTGGCGCAAGTTCTGCTGACTTCAAATCTTCTGATTCCAAATCTGCTAACACCAGATCAGTCGACCGCTCTCCCACATCAATGATCGCGCCTGCAGATTGCATCCCTGGTCCGGATCGGGAAGGATCGTTCGATCGGAACGAGGACCGGCGATGGCCAATCCGCGCGTGCGCATCTACACCGACTACAAGAGTCCTTATGCGTTTGTAGCCAACAAGCGGTTGTTCGAGCTGGAAGAAAAATACGGCGTCGAACTGGAATGGCTGCCCTATACGTTGCGCGTCGCCGAATTCATGGGAACGGTGGAAGAGCGGACGCCGCATTTCTGGCGCAAGGTGCGTTACGCCTATATGGACGCGCGGCGCTATGCCAACGCCCAGGGCCTCACCATGAAAGGCCCGCGGCGCATTTATGACGCCTTCTATTCCAGCGCCGGCATGTTGTTCGCGCAACGTCACGGCTTGTTCCGGCCCTACCATGACACGGTGTTCCGCCGCTTCTGGAGCCACGACCTCGAAATCGACGAGCTCAGTGATATTTCGGGCGTGATCGCTTCGGTCGGCGGCTCGGCGAGCGAGTTCGAGGCTTACGTCCGCGGCCCGGCGCGGGCCGAGCATGACCGCATCATCGACGAAGCGGAGACGCTCGGCGTATTCGGCGTGCCGACCATGGTGTTCAACGGCGAATTGTTCTGGGGCGGCGATCGCATCGACATGCTGATCGAGCGCATCAAAAACCCGGAATCCATCGCGACCGCGCTGGGTAGCCGGCATCGGACATGAGACGCCCGCCGCGTTTCGAATCTGTTTACCATCCTTGGCTACCCTGCGGGATGGTTGAAACGCCGGAACCGAGGCATGTTCCGAGAAAGCCTCCCGATCGCCTATGACGCGCCTGCCGACCTGAAAAAGTGGCCTTCGCTCAGGAACGAGCGGGTTACCAGCAAGACGCCGTATCTCGTTTACAACGGCACGCTGGCGGACTGCATCAGGGAACTGCTGGCCAAGCCGATCAAGCAAATCTCGCTCTACGACATTTTCACAGAACGCCAGCCGGCGTTCGACCGCCCTGTCCTGTCGCCCGGCGACGCCGCCGAAATCGCGATGCGCAAGGATTTTCCAAAGTGCTGAGCCGCTCATTTGGCGATCAGGTGTTCCCAGCAATCGGTACGCTCCAGCACGGGTCTTAGCGCCGCCCGGTCTTCCGCATTGAGCGCGGCAAATTTTTCGCGAAGTTGCTGCAGGCATTTGACCTGATATTTGAACGGCGCCAGGGTGTATGGCAAACCCCAAGCGCTGATCTCCAGCCGATCGACGCCCTTCGCAAAGGCTTCCGCATTGGCGACCAGGAACGGTAAATAGAGTTCGCCGGCAATTTGGAGCAACGCCTCGGCCATTCCACCAAGCGCACGCTCGCGCGGATACCACTCGCCTTCAACGCCAGAGGCATCATCCAGCCGCCGTATCCAATGATCGGTGAACGGCGCCTTCGCGCGCATGATCCGCATCGGCGTCGGATCAGTCGCCATTTCGCTGAGCTGGCCGAACCAGGCAAAATCCGCCAGCGACGGTCGGCTGCCGAACAGATAGCTGTTCATGCCGACATGCGGCTCGAATGCCGCCAGCACCCTTAAGTAGCTTTCCTCGAGCAGCGGCCTGTTTTCCGCCGTCGCGCCGAGGATGACCATGCGCGAAATCTGCCGCAGGCGGAATTGCTCGATCTCTTCAGCGCTGCCGGTCGCAGCCTCCGACACCGACCACTCCTCGCCGGCCCAGCGCGAGACATAGGCCTGATCCTCCGGATCCCACCACCGGTACAGAAACAGCGGCTTTACTGCCCATTCGTCGGCGAGGTCTTCCAGGAGATCGCAGACGAACCCAACCGCCTTGTCTTCTGGAATGACAGAACGTGCCCGATGACGCGCTTCCAGATCGTAGGCCAGCGTCGTGGTCTCGCCACGGAACGTGCCGTCGGGATATTGCAGCACCGGGATCAGGTTCGGGCGCAGATGCTCGGTCGCCTTTCGCAGCGCCTTGGTCATGATGATCCAGTCGAAGGGAATCCTCCGATAGCGCATCAGCGCGCGCAGTTTGATGGCGTAGGGCGACGCGGTCGATCCGATCAGGCGATAGCGTCCTTCGGTCATCGCAGTGCTCTCTTGATAGGTCAGGCAGGAAACGCCGGATCGCCGTAAGGATAATACTGCGTGAGGTCGACGTGCTCATACGCCAGCTTGTCGAGGCGGGTCGTTCCGAGGAACGGCTGCTCCGGCTCGACCAGCAGGATCGTCCTGGCAAAACCGTTGTCGTCAAAGCCGCGCCGGAAATGAACCCGCGATTTGATCGCCATGACCTCGAACGCGCTGATGTCCAGTCCCAGCGCCTTCAATGAAAACGGCTCCATGATCTGCATCAGGTACGTGGTGAGGATCAGCACGTTGTTGCGGCCGAACCGGACGCAGACCCAGAATTGGCCGTAGCCTTCGACCGCGTTCATGATCGTTCCCTGGATGCGCACGGGATCGCCGGCGGATTCATCGGCGAAGCCACCTATCTCCATGTCAAAACTGTCACCGGCCTTGGCGCCCATCGCCTTGAGCGCGGTAGTGGCCTTGGCGTCGGCGATGGTCGCAATCAGCGTGTTGGAAAGATCCTGCGCCACGATCTCCCGAAGCAGCCAGGTCGCATAGCCGGAGCGGTCGCTGTGATCGGCCAACACCACCGGCGTGTTGCCGCTGGCCACGGCTAGCTTCGCCAGCGTGACGCCGTCCGCGATGGTGTGGATTTTCGTGGATGTCAGCAGCGCCTCGCGCTGCCGCCAGATCGCGTTCGAAAGATCGCGGCCGATACGTTCAGCAAGTTCAGGATTTCCGTTGGTCAGCGCCTGCACCGTCATGCCGACGTCGGGCACATCGGCAAACGGAAAACCGAAGAAGACATTCACATATACGTCCGGCTCGCGCGCTTCCCAGACCAACGCGCGCTGCACCAGATCCATCCACGGCAAGGCACCGGTCCACTGCAGGACCGTGGGTGAGATGACGGGAACGCGGATGGTCACGTGCGCAGGCTTGTAGTCACCCCGGATCGCCCGCACCAGCATGCGCGCCGCGCGCTCGCCCTGCAGATATTCGTCGTAATGCGGGAAGTATTTCACCGTGAACGCCATATCGGCATGTTGCAAAAACGCCTCATCCTCGTTGCCGTGCAGGTCGAAGGTCGCGGCAATGAAGGCCTTCGGCCCGACCGCTTCGCGAACCCGCCGCGCCAGTTCGGCCTCCGGCCTCGGCACGCCGCGCACCGCCATGGCACCATGCAGGCAGAGATAGACGCCGTCGAACGGACCGTCAGTCTTGATGCCGGCAATCATCCTGGCGACGAAGGTCTCGAAGGCCTGTTCGGTGATCCAACCCGATCCGGTGCCTGTCCTGGGCCACAACGGCGATTCAATTCCGACCAGTTCGACGCCGTCGAACTCCCGCGCCAGCTTCACAAAGCCGCCCATATAGGATTTCGGATACGATCCCAGCAACGCCTCGCCGCTGGCCGGCGACCCCGGATAGATGAAGTCGTCGAGGGTCGTGTCGTTCTTCAGGAACGTCACGGTTTCATGGGAAAAATGCAGCACGGCGATACGGATGGAACGGTTGGTCTGCGCGACGATCGCTTCGATCAAGATGGGATGCTCGCCTTGCTCGAAGAGGTGCTCGGATCAGGGGCGGCAGCCGGTAATGCCCTCGTCAGATTTGTGTCACGCGTGGAACCGTCCCTGGTGGACAAGGCAGGCGAAGATAACTGGTTGGAATACGAGACGCGCGTCAACTACGCGGTCTCCAAATACAACGATCCGGTAATCTGCACCTACGATCTGACGAACTTCAGTGCCAGCTTGGTGATGGACATGTTGCGGGTTCACCCCGTCGTGATTGTCGGAGGGGTGCTCCAGGAGAACCCGTTCTTTGTTCCTCCAGACCAGTTCCTCCTTGAACTCCGAGAGAGAAAATCGGCTCGGCGCAGCGCGATCCAAGCACATTGATAGTGATGGCTGACGAGAATCGCCGGCTGCGAGCAGCGCTTCGGGATTTAGTCGCACTTTCGACCATCCCGGCGGGGTGGATCGGGATCGCACCGCGCACGATCGCCGCCGGACTAGCCGATATACTGGTGGGGTCGTTGGGTTTTGATTTTGCGTTCGTACGCTTGCTCGATCCCACCGGAGGGGTAACGATCGACGTCACGAGTGGATGCGCCACCAGGGAATTTTTAGACTGGCTGCAGGCCCAATTTTCTACTTTCGATGGGTCTTTGCGTAGGCAGATCATTCCAAATGTTATTAGCTTTGACGACAGACTGAAATCGCTCCGCGGTATCATTATTCCTCTTGGGTTCAACGCTGACGCTGGTCTTGTAGCCATCGGCTGTGAGCGTAGCAACTTCCCAACCGAAAATGACAGGATGCTGCTCACAGTGGCTGCTAATCATGCGGCGACAGCCTTCCGCAGCGCGAACTTGATTAATGAACGGCGCCGGGCTGAGGAGGAAGTTCGCAAAGCCCGCGACGAACTTGAGATGACGGTGATGGAAAGGACGGCTGAATTGCAGCGGACAATGGCTGAGCTGGTCCACATGAATCGCCTAGCGGCAGCGGGCGTCCTTTTAGCGTCCATTGCTCATGAGATCAATCAGCCACTAACCGGGATTGTAGTGCAAGCCAGTGCCGCCCGACAATGGCTTGCATTGAGAGAGCCAAGCATAGAAAAGGCGCGAGACGCGCTGGATCAAATCGAAAGGGATGGTCTCCGTACAGGTGAAATCATCGCAAGCCTTCGCGGAATGTTCAAAAAGGAAACGCAGGCGAGAAACCCAATCGACATTAACGAGCTGATCTTCACGGTTCTTGCTATTGTGCGCCACGAGTTGCAGAGGCATGGAGTAGAGCTGCGCACAGAACTCGATGAATCACTCCCGGCCTTGGAAGGCGACAGAGTTCAATTGCAGCAAGTCGTATTAAACTTGGTCATGAACGCCATTGAGGCGATGCAGACGGGAGCGCTGCGAATATTGAGCATACGATCCTGCGTTAGCAAACCAAATTTTGTTCACGTGGCCGTCGAGGATACCGGCACGGGTATCGCCCCATCCAACCACGATCGTATTTTCGACCCGATGTTCACGACCAAAGAGCGTGGTATGGGAATTGGCCTTTCCATCTGCCATTCTATTATCGAAAGCCATAACGGCCGTATTTGGGTGACGCGGGGAATCGACAAGGGCTCGATTTTCCAATTTGAGTTGCCGACGAACGTCGGCCAAGGTGATCAAGTTCACCAACGTCATGCCTGAATAGCGACGCGCGTTGCATAACGTGCCGATAGGCGAAATCTAGCTGTAGACGCCGGCCCACGGAGCATCAATGGCATCGGTGGCAACGCAAAATCTGATCAATATGGTCGCAGTCACTGCCGTCTCGGGGCGGTGCTGCTCGCCCTTCGGGCCGCCAGGCATTTTTAGGCTGGGCGGATTCGCGGATGAGGCGTTACGGAATTTTGTCATCATGCACTGCAGCCAGGCTGGCCTCCGATCCGCACGAAGCCGTTCACAACTCGCGCTTCGCGAGCGACCAGACGAAAAACCGTGATGCCTGAGATGATTGGCGGAACAACGAAACACCACACCCCGAACCGGGCATAAAGCAGAGCCGCGCCCGCGTAGCCGACGGCATACGTGGACCGTAGCCGGCAAAGCCGCCTTGATGACCGTCTTAGCGGTGGGCGGCTTGCACCGGTGGTTCGTCATACCCTTTGCGGCTGCTGTAAAAGATAAGCGCCATCAAACCGACGCCGACGACCAAGGAGAAAATGACGCCCAATGCCATGCCGACGTAACCCGACGTCGGCACGTCGGTATCGTTGCTGGTTCAGCCGAACTAGCCGATGATACCACCGGCGACCAGGAAGACCTCGCGATCTTCTCGGACGGTCTGTGTGGAGCGGGGCTCCCGGAGTGATGGTCACTTGATATGTCCGCTTTGTGCCTGGGAGCCCGAAGGGAGGTCACTCCGGCAGCCCTGCCATCCGCAGGCCGGTCGTGAATTGGGCGAGATGCTCCGGCCGCCGGATCGGAATCCAGCCTTCGAGACCAGAGATACGAAACGTGGGATCCAGCTTCCGCAAATGTTCTACGGCAGTCCGTGCTTGCTCAGTTCGGCCGGCGATCGCGTGACTTGCGGCGTTAATGGCAACGACAGCCAAGAAGGTCGGCGCTTCCCTGAACGATTGCTCGGCCCAGGAGGAGGCCATATCAAAGCGCCCCGCAAACAAATGCGACAGCGCCATACCTGCCTGCATCCGGAACATCTCCGGATCGAGCGGGCTGAAACGCATCGCGCGCGTAAGAAATTCGATGGCGGCTTCGGGGTCACCGCGCACCGTTCTGAGAAAGCTGCCCAGGAACCAGGCCGCCGCCAGATTCGAGTTGAGCACCAGCGCCCTGTCGATCAGCGCGATGCCGCCATCCAGTTCGCCGGCGAGATGGGCAAGCGCATGTCCGCCCCGCGTGAGCGCGACGGCGTCGTCCTTGCCCAATTCCACCGCGAGGCGCGCCAATCGAACGCCTTCGGCGATTTCCTGCGGGTCATCCAGCCATTTATCTTCCGCCAGAAATGACACCAGGCCGCCATTGCATGGGCGGAAGCAAACTCCGGATCGAGCTGAATGGCCTTGTAGAACAGCGGCAGCGCCTCGTCGATCGCCGCCCGTGTTCCCCGATGAAGGTGAGGCATGGCGCGCAAATAGTTATCGTAGGCATTGAGATTTCCGGTCGGCTTCCGCGTGGCACGCTCGATCTCCGCCCGCTCGAGCTGGGAGGCGATCGCTCCGACGATGCTGGTCGCGATTTGATCCTGAAGCTCGAAGATATCGTCGAGTGTTCCTGCGAATCGATCGGCCCAAAGGTGGGTGCCGGTCGACGCATCGACGAGCTGTCCCGTGATACGAATCCGGTTTTCGGACTGGCGTACACTGCCTTCGACGACATAGCGCACGCCAAGCTCGCGCCCCACCTGTTTCTCGTCCACCGTCCTGCCCTTGTAGGTGAAACTCGAGTTGTGCGCGATCACGAACAGCCAGCGAATGCGCGACAAGGCCGTGATGATCTCCTCGACAATCCCGTCGGCAAAATAATCTTGCGCGACGTTGCCACTGAGATTCCGGAACGGCAGGATCGCGATCGACGGGGAATCGGGCAGGGCTAGAGCAGGCGCGAGCTTCTCACCCGCGATGTCCGGGGCCGTGACCGGGATACTGGAAGGGCCATGTCGACAGCCTGTCGCCGGCGAGTGGCCTGGAATTCGCGCTGCTGCCGCCGGACAACGCCACCGGCAACTTCACCAAGATCGTGCAGCGCGTGCCGGTGAAGATCGTGCTCGACGGCCAGAGCCTGAACGGCCTGCTGCGCCCGGGCATGTCGGCCGTGCCGACCGTCAACACCAAGGCCGCATACGCCTTGGGCTCCAATCCGCCCTACGGGTTGGCGTACCCTGCACATTTACGGCAGGGTTGCCAGCGGGGTTTTCCGCGAGGCTCACATGCGGAGTGCAGCGCACTCATGCAAGGGACTGCGATTAACCCGCCTTGCGTCCGTGGTGGCTGTGCAGTTGCGATGACAGCAGGCGCCGCCACTCGTTGAACTCGTTGCTCGCAGTATCGCGCGGCCGCGGCAGATCGATGCTGTATTCGTTGTCGATCCGGCCGGGCCCGGGCGACATCACCACGACCCGGTCGGCCAGAAAGATCGCCTCGTCGATTGCATGGGTGACGAAGAGAACGGTGAGACCGGTTCGCGACCATATCTCGACCAGTTCGTCCTGCAGCCGCTCGCGTGTCATCGCATCCAGCGCGCCGAACGGCTCATCCATCAGCACGATTTCGGCATCATTGGCCAGCACGCGGGCGATCGCGACGCGCTGCTTCATGCCGCCAGAAAGCTGGTGCGGATAGACGTCGGCGAAATTCTGCAAGCCCACGAGCTCGATGAAATGATCCGAGGTCTCGCGAATTTCAGCCTTGGTGCGGCCCCGCGATTTCGGACCGAAACCGATATTGTCGCGGACATTGAGCCAGGGAAACAGCCCGTAATCCTGAAACACCATGCCGCGGCTCGGGCCCGGCCCCGATATCGGCATGCCCCACATCAAGGCATCGCCATGGGTTGCGGCCTCAAAGCCCGCGGCCATACGCAGCAGCGTGGATTTTCCGCAGCCCGATGCGCCGATCAGGCAGATGAACTCGCCTTTCTTGACGCGCAGATTGGCGCCGCGCAGCGCCTCGATCGCCCGCCCGTTCTGCGAATAGATCTTGCCGACGTTCTTCATTTCCAGGATCGGAATCGTGGCTTCAGCCATGCGACGGACTCCAGGCCAGCAACCGACGCCCGATCAGCATCACCAGCTGGTCGGACAGAAAGCCGAACGCGCCGATCACGATCATGCCGGAAATCACAATCTCGGTGCGCGAGAGCTGGCGTGCTTCCATGATGATGGCGCCCAGCCCCGTTTGCACGCCGGTCATCTCGCCGACGACAATCACGACCCACGCAAACCCCAGTCCGAGCCGCATCCCGGTGAAGATCGACGGCAGTGCGGCGGGCAGCACGACGCGGAAGAACTGCGCCGACCCGGTGCAGCCGAGCATCGAAGCCGCCTCGAACAATCGCGGCTCGACCGAACGCACGCCAAAGATGGTGTTCACCAGAATGGGGTAGAACGCGCCGAGAAACACCAGAAAGAAGGCCGAGCGCGGCCCGAGCCCGAAGATGATCATCGCCAGCGGCAGCCACGCCGTGACCGGAACCGGACGGAGAATCTGGATGGTCGGATCGATCAATTCCCGAACCAGCGGCACGCGCCCGATCAGCATCCCGAGCGGCAGCGCCACGACCAGGGCCAGCGCAAAGCCGCCATAGACGCGGCTGATCGAGGCCAGCAGATGGATGTGCAGGGTCTTGCTGTAGGCATCGTCATTGATGCCGCCAAAGGCGAGATCCTTCAGCTCGAGCCAGACCTCGTAAGGCGGCGGGATCAAGCTAGCCGGCCGCCCCACCGTGGAAAAATGCCAGATCGCCAGCAGCACGGCCGGGAACGTGACCGCGAGCAGCAAAGGCCGCAGGCGCGGCCACCATACCGTCACCCACGACCTCTCGCGTGCGGAGGAAGTCTCATCCCCGGTATCGGACGTGAGCGTGGTCACGATCAGGTCGGTTTCACTGCATCGACAAAGCTGGTGTCGATGAAGGTTGCGAAATCGGGTATGCGCTTGATCTGCTTCAGCGCCAGCATGTGATCGGCGTAAATCTTCGATTCCTCGATTTCCTTCGGCCCCAGTCGCCACGTCAGCTCGACATTGGGGACCGAGGCTTCGATCGCTTCCTTCTTCTGCCCGAGCTTGCTGGACGCCATCGCGACCATGGCGTCCTTGTTGGTGGCGGCGTAGTCGGTCGCCCGCTGGTGGATGCCGATCATGACGCGGACCAGGTCCGGCTTCTCGGCGATCACGTCGCGGTGGGTGCCGAACACCATGTTGAGGGATCCCATCGCGGTCGAATAGGGATATTCGACCAGCGAACCGACACCACTGGACAAGGACACGCCGGGCCCCGGCTCGGCGCCGACATAGGCATCGATGTCGCCGCGCGACAGAGCGATATGCATTTCGCTGAAGGAGACACGAACCGGCTCGACATCCCTGATGGTCATGCCTTCCATCCGCAGCCGCTCCAGGAAGAAGACTTCCTGCGTGGTGCCCGGAAACACCGCGACGCGCTTGCCCTTGAGGTCCTTGATCGAGGCAATGCCAGAATCCTTCCTGGCGATGATGGCCATGCCGCGGTTGCAGGTCGAGGCGATCACCACGACCGGCTCGCCGGCCGCGGCGCCGAGCAGGGCTGCGGCGATGCCAAACGCGCCGAAATCGACCGACTTGGTCACCACCGCATTCTTGCATTCGGTCGGCGTCTCGAACGGCAGCACCTCGACCTTGTAGCCGGCGGGCACGAACTGCTCGTAGAAATAGGGCGCGATGGAGTGGATCAGCTTGAGCGCGCCGGCCCGGATGACGACCGGCTGGCCTTCGGCGCGCACGATCGCAGGCGCTGCGACAAGTCCGGCCCCAAGACCAGCAATGAATTCACGACGGCGGATCCTGGATGTCATCGGCACACTCCCTTGTTGCCTCAAATAAATGCAACAAACGTGCCGAGTGACGGTGTTTCGGGCCAAATTCGCCCGCGGTGGTGGCCTTAAATGACGCTTTTTGAGCCCTGCCGGGGATATCGATGCGGGTTCCCGGTTAACTCGTCTTTCGATGATGGCGATAGAGGATCGTTGCAAGGATCGTCGACGCGAGAATGTAGAAGATGATGACGTCGATGTTCGGGTGTCCCTCGACTAAAGCGAGCATGGCTATCCACTCCTCAGATGGCGTGGCTTCTTCTTCCCCTCGGGCGAGCCTTGATTTCCGGAATCTAGCCGTGAACCCGGTGCCCCGATAGCCGACTTTATGCGGAGGGCCGACGCAACAGCCGAAAGAAGTCCCGCACCTCCCGGACAAACAGGTCGGGCTGCTCGAAGGCCGCGAAGTGACCGCCCTTCGGCATTTCGTGCCAGTGCCGGATGTCGGTATAGCTCGCCTCCATCCAGCGCCGCACCGGTGCCACGATCTCCTTGGGAAAAACCGCCACGCCGCTGGGTATCGTGACCTTGTGGGCGGTCCGGCGTTTTGGCCCAAAACTCTCCCAATAGAGACGGGCGGACGAGGCGGCAGTCGCGGTCACCCAATACAGCATGACGTTATCGAGCAGTTCGTCGCGGCTGAGGATGTTTTCGGGATGCCCGTCGCAATCGGTCCAGGCCCAGAACTTTTCGAGGATCCAGGCCGCCTGCCCGCTCGGCGAGTCCGTCAGCCCGTAGCCCAGGGTTTGCGGCCGGGTCGATTGCTGCTTGGAATAGCCGGAATCCCAGTCGGCGTAATACTGGATTCCCTGCAGCGCCCGCGCCTCCTCCGGCGTCGGCTTGCCGTCGACGTTGGGCCGCGCACTCATGGCTAGCGTAATGTGGATGCCGGCGCAGTGCTCGCCGTCCTGCGCGCCGAGCGCGGTCGTCACCGCCGAGCCCCAGTCGCCGCCTTGCGCGCCGTACCTGACATAGCCGAGGCGATCCATCAGCACGGCCCAGCTTGATGCAATGCGATCGACGCCCCAGCCGGTGGTGGCCGGTTTGGCCGAGAAGCCGAAGCCGGGCAACGACGGGCAGACGACGTGGAACGCGTCGGCCGCGTTGCCGCCGTGGGCGGTCGGATCGGTCAACGGCTCGATCACCTTATGGAATTCAACCACCGAACCCGGCCAGCCATGGGTGATGATCAGCGGCATTGCTTCCGGATGTGGCGAACGGACGTGCAGAAAGTGAATGTCGAGCCCGTCAATCCCTGTCGTAAACTGCGCGAAGCGATTGAGCAGCGCTTCACGGCTGCGCCAATCGTACTGCTCAGCCCAATAACCGCAGACCTCCTGAATCCATTTCAGCGGCGCGCCCTGGCTCCAGTCATCGACCAGTTCGGCTTCCGGCCAGCGTGTCCTGCGCAATCTCGATTTCAAATCGTCGAGCACATCGTCGCCGACCGAGATGCGAAAGGGCTTGATGGCGGTGCTCATGGAATTTCCTTCAAAGCGTACGGCGAAGCACTGATCATGCTCCGCAGCTTGATGTCGGACAAGCCGCTCCTCGCTGCGACGGGAGCTCCTGATTGGATATTGTAGCTAAACGGCGGATTACGCCGGAGCCTGCCATCGGGCCGCGCTTTGCGCGGACCCGTTGGGCTCCAATCCGCCCGACGGAGTGCGCGACGGATCACGCCCGCGGCTTTGCTACTTGCCGATCGCGGTCTCAAGCAGCGCTTGAGCCTGCTTGACAGCCAGGGCGAACGACGCTTGCTGCGGAGCGCGCTGGGTGAAACAGCGCCGGAAGGCGTCTTCGCCCTGCTGACGGAAGTCGCCGAGCTTGTCATAGGCCTTCCTGTCGATCTGGTTGAAGCGAAGCTTGTCGTCGGCCTCTTCGGCCCGTTTGTTGAAGCCGGCCCGGACGGCCGAGCATGCCGGAACCTGGACTGGAGGTTCGATCGAGCCGTAGGCGAGATACACCTTCCCGTTTACCTCGGCCGAAACGAAAACCTCGTCGGCCTCATTGGGGATGTCGGATTGGGTGCGGCCCGCCAGGAACCCGTGGGCGAAGGTGGCGGAGGCCGGCCTGGCAATCGGCAAGGAATTGAAGTTGATCACCGCCGAGTCGGTCGAAATCGCCTGGGTATAGAAGCCTTCGAATTTCAACGCCGCATCGATCTGCTGCGGTACGTTCTTGAGGCCCTTGTCCCACCAGTCCTTGTGGGCGCGCAGCCAACGCGCGAACAACCGCTCTGTCGTGACGATGATGTGCGCCTTGGGCTCGACATATTTGCCATCGGCGCCGTTGCTGCCCGCCTTCTCGCCGGTTATCCCAGTCTCGGCATCGAAGCGCAGGCCGTCGAGCATGCCAAATCCCTGGTCTCCCTTATAGAAGGTATCGAGATTGAGCTTGGCAGGACCGAATCCTGCTCGATTTGGCTCTGCCAGCATCGCACTCATCTGCGCCTGAAGTTCTCCGCGCGTCGCGTCCTCGGCCTTCTGCGCGCTATCATCGAATTTGCGGGCGTCATAAAGCTTCGAAGACTTTTCAATCGCCGCATCGCGCGCCGCAATGTAACGATCCTCCGGCGAAGCCGCCGCCGGCGCGGCAACGGTGTTCGAAAGCATCAAGATGGAGCCAAGGAAGGCAGCTAGCCTGGAAATGGTGCGCATCCCGTGTGGTCGGTCGCAGGGGTCGCCAGGTTCAATGACGCCGCGATCCCGCGATGGATATTGGTCGCCATGTGGCCGAAACGGGTTTGGATCGGGCGGCTGAAGTGGCATTGATGATTTTCCGCATCAGGCGCTGACCGCCAATTTAGCGACACGATACTTTTTTGACGTTGCGTCAGGTAAGGCCCGCCCCAAAACTGCGCGCGAATTATGAAAATCAGGAAACGCCCATCGAGTGGGTTCTCCCGTTCCCGGTAGGCCCCGTGCGTTGCTGCACGCAGTCTTTTGATTGGGGAGAGCCGGCGCAAACGCTGTTGTTCGAAGGGAGGCCCGGATGTCGCATTTGTTTCTGGCAAAACAGCTCGACGGGTACGCCGCCACTTTTGTACGGTTCACAGGCGCGAACAATTTCGTCGTCGAAGTAAACGGCAAAGAGCGAACGGTCACGCGTGAGTTCTGGTGCTCGCTTTCGGAGATGAAGGCCGATGAACGATCCGCCGGCCACCATTTCCTCCATCACCGATGGCAGCGCGGCTGAGCGGCCGGTTCAGGCCCGCTGGTAATCGTCCTCGACGCGGATGATGTCGTCCTCGCCGAAATAGCTCCGGGTCTGAACCTCGACCAGTTCCAGCTGGCTCTTGCCAGAGCGCAGAATCTGGGTGGCCCGGCGGCGACTTGCTCAGCACGGACGACGGGCGAACACCTTGTAGCGGGGCGCTCACGTATTACGTTCACCGCTTGCGCAGGCAACTTTCGGAGCGGGGCGCCAAGGTCCAGATTCATACATTTGTGGAATCGGATACCTCATCGCCGAGGAAAAGTAGCGTGATCCGGTTCAAGTCGATCATTTCTCGGATCGTGATCCTCCACATCGTTGCCGTCGTCATCACCTCCATTTTCACGAGGCATTCCGGATCATCGGCAGCAAGGATATCTTGCAGGCGGTCAATACAGGAAAACAGACCACGAACGACAATGTTCTTGGTTTTGTAAGCAAATGGCGCGCCACGGTCGATGAAGATGGGCAATATTCCTTCGCGGCCTTGGCCCGTGATCGTGGTGGCCATCAAGAAGCTACACCACGCCACGGGACACGATCAGTTGTCTAGCAACATGGCGTTCCGGAACCGGAGCTGCATCGACTGACGGGGTATCGGTGAATGTCATCCACGGCAGAAGCACCGCATCTTCGGCACGTCGACTGGACTCATATGCGGAAGATATCAGGTCCTGGCGCAGACGCGACTGTCAGAGCATCTTGCCGACAATCTTCGTCATGTCCGCCGCCGAGAAGCCTCGCAACGACTCGGTGCGAACGTTGCCCAAGGCGCTAAGATTCAAATTAAGCGCCGTGGCGGAAAATTCATCCGGCGCATCGAGAATTGTCACAACATCATACCGTCCCTGCGTCCAGAATAACTCCTTTACAACCACTCCAAAGGTCTCGGCCATTTTCTTGAAAGCCTCTGCCCGCTTCGGTGGCTCCTTCGCGCCACGGATACCTTGGTCGGTGAAGTTGGCAAGCACGACCTAAGTTACCATCGTGACTCCCCCTGGTTGTCAGCCTTAGTCAATCCTTCAATTATTCTAGTCGATTATCGGGCGGCATAGATAAATCAAGGCTCTTGACGTTTCGGGTGAGCATCACTCGATTGGCTGTCTATAGGCTACCTTAACGAGCATCTATGCCGGATGCTAAGCGCACAGCAGTTATGAACCCACGAAAACAACCGACGGCAACGCAAATCATTGAAGAGGGGTCCGGATCGCAGGTCAACCGCTCTGGTCTCAGACAATGTCAAACTTGACACCTTGAGCGAGGGGAAGATCGTTGCCGAAATTGATCGTGCTGGTGACCCGGCGCATGTACGCCTTCCATGCGTCGGAGCCGGCCTCGCGCCCGCCACCAGTTTCCTTCTCGCCGCCAAATGCGCCGCCGATCTCCGCGCCCGATGGTCCTATGTTGACGTTTGCGATACCGCAATCCGAGCCGACTACGGAGAGAAATTTCTCGACCTCATGAATGTCGGTTGAAAAGATTGACGAGGAAAGACCCTGCCGCACCTCGTTGTGCAGTGCCAAGGCTTCGTCAAAGTCAGAAAACTTCATGACGTAGAGGATCGGCGCGAAGGTTTCGCGCAGTACTGGACCGATCTGCTCCGGCATCTCTACCAGCGCCGGCTTGACATAGTAGGCGGCGGGATATGACACCGCCTCGAAGCGGTCGCCGCCGACAACCTGTCCGCCGAGTTTTCGTGCCTCTGCCAAGGTCTCTTGCATTCTGTGAAAGGCCGCTTCGTCGATGAGCGGGCCGACGAGCAGGCCGCTGTTCGTGAGCGAGTTGCCGATCTGCACAGCGGCATAGGCCTGTTTCAATCTGGCAACCAGCGAATCATGGACGCTGTGATGAACGAACAGACGACGCAACGACGTGCATCGCTGGCCTGCCGTGCCAACGGCGGCGAAGCAAATCGCGCGAAGTGCGAGGTCGAGATCGGCCGACGGACAGACAATCGAAGCGTTATTGCCGCCCAACTCCAGAATGGCTCGTGCGAAGCGCCGGGCCAGTCGGGGGCCCACCAACTGGCCCATGGCGGTGGAGCCGGTCGCCGAGACTAGCGGCACCCTTGCATCATCGACCAGCATCTCGCCGATCTCTCGTCCGCCAATGAGCACTGTCGACAGGCCAGCTGGCGCGTCGCCGAACCTAGTCGCAGCACGCCCGACCAGCGCCTCCACGGCGAGCGCCGTCAGCGGTGTCTTGTCCGAGGGCTTCCAGATTACCGGGTTGCCGCAGACGAGTGCCAGGGCAGCGTTCCACGACCAGACTGCAACGGGAAAATTGAAAGCGGTGATGATGCCCACGGGCCCGAGAGGATGCCATTGCTCCATCATCCGATGATGCGGACGTTCGCTGGCGATTGTGAGGCCATAGAGCTGGCGGGAGAGGCCGACTGCAAAGTCGCAGATATCGATCATCTCCTGAACCTCGCCGTGACCCTCGGACAAGATTTTCCCTGTCTCGATGGTGACAAGCCGGCCAAGTTCGGTCTTGGTTGCGCGCAACTCCTCCCCAAGAAGGCGGACGAATTCTCCACGTCGAGGCGCCGGAAACGACCGCCATGCGATAAATGCCTTTTCTGACTGCTCAATTGCGTCGCTAACGCCAGCAGGGTCCGCGTCCTTGACCTGGCCAACGGTCTCGCCGGTCAACGGCGAGCGCACCGCGCGCGTACCGTACCGATATCGGTCGCGGTGAACGCCAAGGTTCTGGAGAATTGAATCGACGCCAGCCGAGAGAGTCATAGGGAAGCTCTTGCGAACAGGTGTCTCACGAAATCCGTTCAAGATCCGACTTGAGCGCTACCAGGAAACCAGCGGCTTCGCCACCCGTCACCACGCGATGGTCAAATGTGAGCGACAACGGCAGCACCCATCTCACCGTTGGTGGCTGGCCCCGATGCGCGACCACCCGTTGGGCAATCCGGCCGGCGCCGATGATGGCCACTTGCGGCGGTACGACGATCAGGTTGGCAAACCGACCTCCAATCATCCCGAAGTTCGACAGCGTAATCGTCGCACCGCGTAGCTCCCTGGAGCGATTTTGCCTCCCACAGCTCGTAATTGGTGCTGGCCCCGGGAGAGTACAAGACCATGATAGGTCCGCCCGATGGCGCGTGACCGCTGCTGCACTGCGGGGGCTTCGCCTTTACCATCGTGGAAACGGCACCGCGTCAATGTGTGACTTGGGAACTCTGCGCGTCTCACTCGCACAAGCTCCGGCTGAGCCGACGTTCTTCGTCTGCCTTGATGTGCCTCTGCTCGATCCCAATCGATAAGGTGAGTCTGGCTGAGAGATAACTTACCCTGCGATAGGGAGCTGCACGAGTCAGCTTCCCATCCGTGCGTTGAAATCTCTAAATAGGCAGAGTCCTATGATCCGGACTTCGCCACCCACTTGGCATTCTTCGCTTGGAAAAGCAGATCTGTAGGGGGTGTTCAGGAATGACGCCGTGAAACCATCCGACGATGCTGCGCAATTTCACACGCGCTGATCGACGAAGAAGCTGCCGGTATCGTAAACAAGAAGCTTATAGAACTCGGCCGCAACCGGCTCGCTCACACCGAGCCCGAGGGCTATGTCGGCGACGAGGCCGGCTAAGGTCTTATCCCAGTGACGCCCTCCGATCCGAACTTTGGCGGAATCCTCCGGACCTCGCGATCGACCACCGTCTCCTCGCCGCGCCCATAGGGGCGGCCTCGGCGATTGCGGCGAGCCGCTCGGCCTGCACGGGCAGGATCGGAAAGGCGATCCTGCCCAAGCCGTCGATATCGATCGTCGGCATAAAGATTTCCCGAATTCCGCCGACGCAAAAGTCGCCCGGACGCTCAATGGAACGAAGGCTGTGGAGCAGCGTGGTACCAATCGACGACATGGCAACTCCCCGCAAGCTGGACAGCGTTTTCGTGAACGATCGTCATGTCGACGTGCTGGGCCTTCAAGAAATTAAACGCAACGAACGCACGCGTGAGAAATCACGATCATGCGTCACCAGGGCAGCCGCGTTGATCGCCAATGCGCTGGCCGCTTGAACAGCGTCTGCAAGCTTGAGGCGGAGCGACGCCCGCAGTCTCGCAGCGCTTTCCGCAATGTCGACGTCAAGCGCGATCGGTTGCCACGATTCGAGGATCGCGCGGTAACGCTGCGCGAGCGCGTCATCACCTGCCTGGAGCGGCCCGGTCAGCACCTCGGCGATGGTGATGGTCGTTACGGCGAAGCGCAGGCGCCCAGTTCCATGGGCTTCGAAGAGCGGCTTGAAGCGCGGTCCGAATTTCGGGTGCCCCTCGAGGAAGTAGATGATGGGTGCCGAATCGATGAGAACCAGCGCATCCTCCGGCAGATCCCGAAAATCTAACGGCTCCATTCGTCACGCAGCTTTCGAAGCGTACGGGTACTATTCTTTCCCCATAACCCGCGACCGGATCCTGCGACGGAAATCAGCGGCTGCTGGCGAATGGCCGCGCTATACGCCTCGATCGGCACCAACGCTGCAACCGGACGGCCATGTCTGGTGATGATCGTCGAACGGCCCTTCTCGGCCGCCTCGAGAAGATCCGGGAGCTGATTGCGAGCTTCTTCAGCGCCTTTACTCAAGATGAGGTTCACCATGCCTGTCTCCGACAGCAACCGTACAGCACCGTACAGAATCAGTCAATATCATCCGGCCGCCAGCGCCCTTTGCGGACCTTCACTGGGCGCTCCACACCGACCGCACTTGGTCCGGCCGCGAGCTTGACCGGGAGAACGACGACGAAGGGCGGCGCCATGGCCGCGTCCATGGCGGCAACCGGAACGATCTCGATGAATGGGCGGGAGAACGACACACGGACTTCCTTTCGCCGCCAGAGATCAATCGAGATGGGAAGACCATCAGTCTTCCAACGGAATCCGCAGAGTTCGCAGTTTTATTCTGAACGGTGGCAATTTGGCGCGCCATTCAGAATAAAACCGCGAACTCTTATGTCATTGAAATTGCTGTATAATTTTTGGCGATCGATTCCATTGGGAGCGCCATCTCATCTGCTACGCCCCCACTTCAGCGAATAGGCGGCGCAAAACGCGCCCCGGCTCTCTCACATCCGCCCAGCGTCCCTGAGGACCGCGATCGTCCGCGATGCGATATCGCGCATCAATCCGATCTCCGTCACATCCAGTCCGTCGACGAGCGCTTTTGCAACGATCGCGAGCTCGCGCCAGCATAGGTCGGCCTCCGGTGGAGCCTCGCGCATCCATAGGGCCGTGCGCAAAACAATGTCAGCCCATCTATCACGATGTCGCGTAATGACGCTCTGCAATAGATAGGTAGCAAGTTTGGCGCGATCACGGCCGCGGGCGCGCTCCACCGCTTGAGCGACCTGCGGGTCGTCCTCGAACCAAGATTGTGCGACGGCCTCCAGCTCTTCAAGTTCGTTGCTCTTCCGCAGCACCGATGCGAGCGCGGCGGGCTCACACATCGCCTTGGGGACCTCGGCGATCAGCCCAGCGAGCATTTCACCAAAGGCCATGCGCGCGGGTTGCCAATCGGCACCGCCGATAGTTTCGGCGACTTGGAGCAGGCCGAACGGCGGCGCTTCCCGTTTCTCGATACTGAGCGCCAGTTCGTGCGCCACGATGCGATCGAGATATGATCGGGATACGGCAAGCGTAGGGGTATCCATCCCCGCGGCGGCGAGGCTCATCTCCATCTGGCGGCGCGATTCCGGTTCGCCACTCCAGGCATTCGCAATCCCGCCTTTGGTCAGGACCGACGAGATCCGCTTTTTCCGTCCGACCGGGGATATCAGCAGGAATCCTTGCGCTGTCGCGCCATCGACGCTAGTGGCGACAATTGCCTCTATGCTGCCAGCCTCCCATGGTGCGCAATCGATCCCCGCCGCCCGCGCCTTGCGGATGACCGCGTCGACTGCGGCTCGCTCGTTCTCGGGTCGCCAATTGCGCATCGCAATCAGCCGCCGAACCTCGGTCGACGTCAGCGAGGCTGCGACCTGCGCAAGCGCTTCGGCAACCGCCTGGCGCACAGTCGAATTTGGATCGAGCAAGAACAGAACCGCGGCGCCACGCGCTTCGGGGACACTGGCAAGCGCCAGGCCCACCGCCAAGGCGCTGCGGGTTTCCGCCGGCATGGCATGGCCGCTTTCGATCAGCGAGCCGACGGCCAGGAACGGATCGCCGTCGCACGCTTCGAGGATGCCGGCGAGCGCGGCGAGGACGTCGGTCGGAAGCGGTCCGTCCTGGTTCCGATCAACGAGCTGATTTGTCGACGCCGCGGCAAGCTCTGGCGACGCAGGGATTTTCGACTGATGCAGCGCTCCCCCCACAAAGGCAAGCATGCGCCCGTCGACGTTTCCGGCCTCGACCTGTGCGACGACATCGGCCTGAAAATCCGCGATCAGTTGGCTTGCGTCCGCGTAGCCGCGATCGGTGCGATAACGTAGATGCTCAAGCAGCCGCTGAAGCAGGAACAGATAACCGATCGCAAGTGGCTCATCCTTGCCGACCGGAGGCATGTGGCGAGCCGCGCCCGTGAAAGCGGCAAAGATTTCGCGTGGGGAGCTTTCGCAATACCGATCGAAGGCATCGTTGAACGGGGGCGGTCGACCTTTAGCGATCGCCTGCGCGATCCGTCTCGCATGCTCATCCGTCGGCGAGGATTTTGTCTGGGCTCGGCTCATCGAGGTGCCTCCGCGAATCATTTGCAATGATAGCCGGGAGTTGGTCTCGTTCCTTTGAGAGCCGGCGATATCCACTCACAAAATCCGCCCTTGTCGACGGACAGGCTGAAAGGAACTATCCGGCTTGGTCGCATCTTTTTATTCCGCCCGCGCTCCTCTAGCTATTTGGTCGCTTAACTATCGCGTAGCTGCCGCAGGTACGTTCAACGTGACCACCTGACCAGAAAACAAATCGCGCGCACCCAATATCTTGTAACCAGTTGCCTGATAGCCAATACGGCGTTTCGCAGCCATGCGGGCCAGAACCGGCACTCTCATGTCGACATAATCATATATAATCACCTCGCGCTTGGCGTCGTTGAGCCGATGCAACCGGCCGGCATACTGGGCAAGCGTGCCTTTCCAAGCAATTGGCATAGTAAGAAAAAGGGTATCGAGGCGCGAATCATCGAAACCTTCGCCGAGGTCGCGTCCGGTCGCGACTATGACACGTTCCTCGGCTTGGGGAATTGCTGCAAGCCGCGCGGCGATGTCGCGGCGCTGCTTCTCGCTTTGCCCACCGTGCAATACGATCACATGCCTTGCGAAACGCTCGAGACGCTCTGCGATGGTCTCCAAGTGGGCGGTACGCTCGGTTATCACGACTGGTGAACGGCCCGCTTTCAGCACACGCAAGACATCATCGAATATGAGGTCATTGCGCGCTTCATCGGCGACCATTTCCTTGAAAACATCCTGGATGGAAGAAGAAGAGGTGTCCAATGTGGCTTGAAGTTGGAAGCTGGTATCCCTGATCCGCACCACGTGATCGAATGGGCGCTTGACGGCCTCAGAACGTGCATCTACGCGATGGCGGACAGGGCCACATTGCATAATGATGATGGGGTGATGCCCGTCTTTTCGCGTAACCGTTGCTGACAGGCCGAGGATGTATCGGGCCTTGCTGCGGCGTGCGACTAGTTCAAGGCTTACCGCCGACAGATGGTGGCATTCGTCACCGACGATATCATCGACTTCTCCCTTGCGAACCAGGCTCTGGACCCACTTGGCATTCTTCGCTTGGAAAAGCAGATCTGTAGGGGTGTTCAGGAATGACGTCGTGAAATCATCCGACGATGCTGCGCAATTTCACACGCGCTGATAATCGTCCTCGATGCGGATGATATCGTCCTCGCCGAGATAGCTGCCGGTCTGTACCTCGATCAATTCCAGCTGGATCTTGCCGGGGTTTTCCAGCCGGTGCACCGCGCCGATCGGGATGTAGATCGATTCGTTCTCGTGCACGGTCTTGACCAGCTCATTGACGGTGACGCGCGCGGCGCCACGGACCACGATCCAGTGCTCGGAACGGTGATGGTGCTTCTGCAGCGAGAGCCGGCCGCCGGGCTTGACGATGATTCGCTTGACCTGGTGGCGGTCGCCATTGTCGACCGATTGATACGAGCCCCAGGGCCGGTGCACCTTGATGTGGCTCTCGGTCACTTCGGGTGCGCTGACCTTCAGTTTCGCGACCAGCCGCTTCAGCCCGTTGGCGTCCTTCTGCCGCGACACCAGAACCGCGTCCTGGGTTGCCACCACCACGAGGTCGTCGACGCCTTCGAGCGCGACCAGCGCGCGGTCGGTCGAGACATTGCAATTGCGGGAATCCTCGAACACGGCAGCGCCCCGCGCCGCGTTGCCCTGGCCGTCCTTGTCGGACAACTCCCACACTGCATGCCAGGAGCCGACATCGGACCAGCCGCACGCCACCGGCACCACCGCGGCGCGCGAGGTTTTTTCCATCACCGCGTAATCGATCGAGATCGCCTTGGCCGATCCGAAGGCTTTTTCATCGAGCTTGACGAAGCCGAGATCGGTTCCGGCGTTGCTCACGGCATCGCTGACCGCCTGCACGCTTGCCGCGTCGACGTTGCGATATTCATCTGATAGCACCGCGGCGCGGAACATGAAGTTGCCGCTGTTCCAGAGATAGCCGGACTTGATGTAGGTGGCGGCGGTCGCGGGATCCGGCTTCTCGACGAATTTGGCGACCGCGCGAACCGCGCCGGAAATCGTCTCGCCGGGGCTGATGTAGCCGTATTCAGTGGCGGCGCGTTCGGGCTGCACGCCAAAGGTCACGATGCGGCCGGCTTCCGCGGCGGCAAGCCCCTCGCGGCAGGCGACGACGAACGCGGCGACATCGCGGACGACGTGATCGGCGGCCAATGCCAGAACGATTGCGTCCTTGTCGCGCGTCTGCGCGAAAGCCGCCCCCGCTGCGATCGCAGGCCCGGAGTCGCGCCGCATCGGCTCCAGCAGCACATCGGCCTCGAGCCCGATCTCGGCCAATTGCTCCAGCACCATGAAACGATAGGCATTGTTGGTGATGACGATCGGCCGCTCGAACAGCGCGGCATCCGAAACCCTGAGCAGCGTCTCCTGAAAGGTCGAGCGCGTCCCGAACAACGGCAGGAACTGCTTGGGATGGACCTCGCGCGACGCCGGCCACAGCCGCGTCCCGGCGCCGCCGCACATGATCAGGGGAAAAATTCGATGACCAGCTGTTGACGTAACCATTGACGAGGGGATCTGAGCCATTGTTTACCTTCCGATATTCTAGAGTCACTCGAATTCCAGCCCAACACATTGCATTGGCAGCCTCCAAACATTTTCGCGCGTGCCAAGAACGACACGAAAGCCTCACTCCGCCGCGAGCTTCACTTCCGGCGCGGCGGCGCGGACTTCGGCGTCGACCTGGGATTCGAACTTGGCAAAGTTCTTCTGGAACATGCCGACCAGCGCGCGGGCGGTCTTGTCGAACTCGGCCTTGTCGGCCCAGGTCTTGATGGGATCGAGGATGTGCGGCTCGACGCCGGGCAGCGAGGTCGGCACCGCAAAGCCAAAGTACTTGTCGGTGCGGAAATCGGCTGATCGCAGCGAGCCGTCGAGCGCTGCGGTCAACAGCGCCCGCGTCGCCTTGATCGGCATGCGGCGGCCAGTGCCGTATTTGCCGCCGGTCCAGCCGGTGTTGACCAGCCAGCAGTCGACATTGTGTTTGGCGATCAATTCGCGCAGCAGGTTGCCGTAGACGGAAGGATCGCGCGGCAGGAACGGCGAGCCGAAGCAGGTCGAGAATTCCGGCTGCGGCTCGTTGCCGAGACCGCGTTCGGTGCCGGCGACCTTTGCGGTGTAGCCGGACAGGAAATGATACATCGCCTGCGCCGGCGTCAGTTTGGCGATCGGCGGCATCACCCCGAAGGCGTCGGCCGCCAGCATCACCACATTCTTCGGATGACCGGCGCGGCCGGTGCGCGAGGCGTTCGGGATAAAGTCGAGCGGATAGGCCGAACGGGTGTTCTCGGTTTTCGAACCGTCGTCGAAGTCGGGCGCGCGGGTGTTCTTGTCGAGCACCACGTTTTCCAGCACCGCGCCAAAGCGCTTGCTGGCGGCATAGATCTCGGGCTCGGCCTCCTTCGACAGCTTGATGCATTTGGCGTAGCAGCCGCCTTCGAAATTGAAGATGCCGTCCTCGCCCCAGCCATGCTCGTCGTCGCCGATCAGCGTCCGCTTCGGGTCGGCCGAGAGCGTGGTCTTGCCGGTGCCCGACAGGCCGAAGAAGATCGCGCTGTCGCCGTCGGGGCCGACATTGGCCGAGCAGTGCATCGGCATCACGCCCTTTTCGGGCAGATAATAGTTCAGCGTCGTGAACACGCTCTTCTTCATCTCGCCGGCATAATAAGACCCGCCGATCAGGACGATCTTGCGGGCGAAATCGATCGCGACGACGTTCTCGGATTTGCAGCCGTGACGTTTGGGATCGGCGCGGAAGCTCGGCAGGTCGATGATGGTCAGTTCCGGTACGAAGCTTTCAAGTTCCGACGCCTCGGGGCGGATCAGCAGCGTGCGGATGAACAGCGAGTGCCAGGCCAATTCAGTAAAGACGCGGGTCTTGATGCGGTGGCTCGGGTCGGCGCCGCCATAGAGATCCTGCGCGAACAGCGTCATGCCTTCGGCGTGCTTGAGGAAGTCGGCGTAAAGCGTGGCGAACTGGTCCGAGGTGATCGACTGGTTGCCGGCCCACCACATGTTCTTGTCGGTCAAGCCATCGCGAACCGTGAACTTGTCCTTCGGGCTGCGGCCGGTGAATACACCGGTATCGGCGCAGAGCGCGCCATCGGCCGAGACCACGGCTTCGCCCGCACGCAGCGCGTGCTCGTAAAGCTGGGGCGCGCCAAAGTTCCAGTTCACGCCCCCAAGATTTTTTAAGCCGAATTTGTCGGCGCCAAAGGCACCGTTATGCACGCCCGTCTCTTGCACGAAGGATTCTCCCACCACTCGAACTCAATCTGCACGCGGCTTACGAACTGCCGATGACAAGATTGAATACGCAAAAATGGTGCCATGACCTCCGATATTGTCCGCAAAATGGCGGGCAGATATGCGTTCAACTCATATAGCCCATATTTTACCCAGAACAGGCGAATGACCGCCTGGCTGGATCAATCCCTGAATGAACCATGCAGCGCGTCGGCCAATGGCGAGACCATGTACTCCAGAGCCGTACGCTCACCGGTGGCGATCACCACGTCCACCTGCATTCCCGCGACGAGTTTCTCGCGAGAACGCTCGTCGATCGTCGCGTCCGATAGATTGATCAGACCCAGAAAGTAAGGCTATTTGGTCGTCTCATCGACGAGCCGGTCATGGGAGATCGAGGCGAGCTTGCCCGTCATCATTTGCATCCGACGCGATCGCAGCGCGGGGAATTTTCCGCGGTCTGCCCGACCATGAGATGCTCGATCGAATTGACGGGAAGTTGCGCGTGCACGACCAATGTTTCACCACTGGGTGCAATTTCCATCAGCGACTCGCCTGCGAATGACCTGTCCCACCGTGAAAACTTTTGATCTCTGCACGGTTCCAGAGCGGGGCGCCTTAATTTCAAGACGATTCAGCTGATCCATCAGCCACCAGCAACTTCGTCTTCGCGGCATTGATCTTCTGGCGAGCCGCCAGCAGTTGGGCCCACACCTCCTCTTGAGATTTTTGATTGAGTTATATGATCTGCAACCGGGCTTCGTTCATTCCATTGGCAGTCGCCGACAAATCAAGCCGCGTCAGATCATGATCCTGAAACGAGCGCAGCTTAAGATGCACACGAAGGTGAACAACCGTGCCTTCAAATAGTCAACTACGGGATATAGACAGCAACAGCAGCAGGCTGGCTTTGGGGCAGAATGCAGCAGGCTGGCTTTGGGGCAGAATGGTGAGAGCACACGTATAGTTTGATGGTAGGGCTGCTTATCATAATTGTTCTGCTCGCGATTGGTTTCGCCGCCGGCTATGGCACGCGCGGACTGATCTCCCGCAAGCGGCACGCGGAATACCTGAAATTCCAAGCCTACACTTCGCCCACGCTCAGACCCAGGCAACCAGCTTCGGATCAAGGCACGAGGACGCGAGATGCAGCGTCTGAACCGCCAATGACGGAAAGACGGCGAGCGAACCACGACATCACGCGCTCATTTCAGGACGTATCCATTCACGGGTCGAAGCCTGCGAAGCCCGCCGGCGCAAACTTGCACCTCGTTCAGACTCATCGACCTGAGCCGGATGTCGGTCCTTTGCAGCCCGCAAGCATCGAACAAAGCCTTGAGGAATTGGTCGCACTTTGGCAGCGACGCAGGCATGACGGCTAAGCCTGTACTCCGGTTGATCGAAAGTCTCTCTCGCCCTGTACGCGAGTTCGCATTTTGCGGACCTCGACTTGAGATCGCCCTGGACTTGCCTTCATGCGGGAAGCGGACTTATCCCGGTCGACTGTTTGAACGATAAAAATACTTGAGAACAATGTTTCAGAACAATGCTTCCTGGGACGCGAGACGTTTCTGGTCGATTGCGTCGCTTGTTTTACCGCGCGAGATAAGTCCGCCCTATGGGTCATTTTCGTACCCCGCCGGCTAAATCAGAGCCACACATGCAGCGTGGCGTTCCGGGGGTGACGGCCGGCGCACAGCAGGGCGAGAATGAAACCGAACAGGCCGCATAGTCCCGGCGTGCGCCTTCGCGCAGAGAAATACTCCAATGCGGCCACAACCTGCGGGATGAAGTTAGTAAATGGCTGAGGATGTTCCAGGAAACTGCTCCGCTGTCCGCCCCAGCGAAGTGACAGGCGCACCAATCGACTAGTCGGCGCAGCCGGAAAGTGGTATCTTTTCAGCAGTTCTGTGGTTGAAATGCGACGATGCCCGTGCCTTGGGCGTCGCTGACGCAATGGCGGGAGGGGGTGGATCTTGGTCTCACTGATAATCGCAAGCGGCATAGCCGGTGTTCTTTTGGGACGTTTTTTTCGCGGATACGCGGTTGTTCCAGCAACAATTCTGATCATGGTTCCAGCGGGGTATCTGGGCTATGAGCAGGGTTTCGCCACCGGCGTGACGGCATTCGTCGTCAGCGCAATGGTGATGCAAGTTTTTTATTTCGCGATCGTGGTAACCTATATGCTCATCGAAAGCCTTTCGGTGATCGACCGGGTGCAGTCGGAGGCATCCGCACAGCTGCCTGAATCACGAACCGCGTTCTAGCCAAATCGTTTGCCGCGAAAGCAGGCGAATGCCGCGGATTTCGTCGCATTGCAGTACCTTGCGTTGCGACGTCTTCAAATTCCCATCTGCTCGACACCTGCTGATGATCGTGCGCGATGCGGATGATGTCGTCCGCGCCGAAGAACTGCCGGTCTGGCCCCTCGATCACAAAGACCTCGGCTGCCTCGTTGCTGGACGAAAATTCTCTGACCGGCCTGGCGACGCTGCTGGCCCTGTCCTACTCCTCATATCTCATTGCCATCCTGTACTCCGCACCGAAAAGGGCGCTCGCAAAGCGTCTGTTGCGCTACGGTTACGGAAAAACGGCAGCCCAGATCTAAGGGAGCTTTCCCCGATTGCAGGTAAGACGGTCGGCTTGCCTGCTTGAGTCGGATCACTTAGCGTTATCATCGTCTACCTTGCCGCCATTCGCGACGCACTTGTTGAAAAAGTCGTGCTGCGCGCGGCCGGATCCTTTCGCGCTTCCCGCCGCCGGGTTACCGGGCTCGCGGGGCGGAAATTGTTTGGTGGTCAGCGCATTACACTTTCGGGCAATTTCGGCGGTTATCGCCGACGCAGAATCGGTGACCAAGCTGAGCGCGATGCAGACCAATGCGAGCAATACGCATCCAGACTTCACCCTGGCGAACATGTCATCCTTCTCCTTGCCTGCCGCAAACGACACGCTGCCTTCCGCGTCGATTACGGGTCATTGTAGTCAGAACGCTGAATTTGGTACAGGCGAAAAGTCCGCGTTCAGGGCGCATGGGTTGGATTAATCTGCAACTGCGCACACAGGGACGCAGCCAAACCGATGAGTTCGGGAGATTTGATACCGAACGATCACGACCACGTTGAGCCGGTCGCCAACGAGGTCCAGTTCGCGCTCGTCATCGCCCGAATGATCTACACGGTGAAGAACAGCCCCGAGCACATGCGCCAGGCCGTTTACGGTCTTGCCCGCTACAAACTCCAGAAACAGTTCACCCATGCGGACGCGAAAGATATTCAGCGTGCGCAGCAGGCTCTCGAAAAGGCTATTCGCGGCGTCGAGGCGTTTTCAAGGCAACAGATCGATATTCCACCGCCGTCGCCGGCCCCGCTACTCGGTGACGGTTCGGTCTCGGGCAGTTTCCCCGCTGCGGATCCTGCCCTCCGGCTTGGCTCCGACAGCCGGCGCGACAAATTGACCCGACGCCGGCCGTCCAATCCGCGCTCGGTTATCCCGAATGGCCGATCATCAAGCGCGCCGCCGCAATGCTCATCATTCTCGGTGGGGTGTTTGTGGTGATCCAGGAGTGCGGGCGACTCGCTTCCGTCGTGCACAGCCTCTCGGGCTATCAAAAGCAGATTGCCCCTGAGCAGCCCCCGCCGCCTAGACCGGCAGTCGCGGTCACGCTGCCCCTGCGAAACCCAATCCGTTGCGTCCGACCGACTACGGCGTCTACGCGGTCGACAACGATTCTGTTATCGAGCTGCAGCCATTGCCCGGCGCGCGCCCGACATCCGCGTTGCGGTATCCGCCGCCCTGAAGATGCCGGGCCACACCGTGCTGCCGAACGGCCATCCAAAATTCATTGTGTTCCGCCGGGATATTGCCGCGAATTTCTCCGATCGCGCCGAGGTTCGTATCGTCGCCAGGATCGCCCGCGAATTCTCCGCCGAGGCCGCCGGCAAGAAACCGGAGGATGGCGACACGTGGGTCATCCGAAACGCTTCATTCCCATTTCGAACCTCGCCGCTGCCGGGACAATCCTGAAATGTATCAGCCCACAGCGAGGACCCCGCGCTGGAGCTGACGCCGGGACGTTATGCGCTTGTCCTGAAAACCCAGGCCTATGATTTCACCGTTGAGGGCAACCCCGTCGATCCCAAGTAATGCATCGAGCGGATCGTCGCTACTAACGGCACCTCTTATACCGATTGCAAGAAGCCGTGACCTCTTCCCGGACCGGGACCGGGAACTTAAGTGAGAAACACGAACTTGTCTTTTGACCGCCCTGGTTCGGGCAGATGGAGGCTTCAATGTTGCCGCTGCGAACTTTACTGATCGTTCAGCTCGTCCTTTCCGCACCCGCGCTTGCGCAAGGGACAAAGCAAGGTACCACGAACCGCTCACAACATGTCACGACCGGCTCGCGCACGCCCGTAGCCACTCAACCCAGCAACAATCCGTTCCAAAATCCGATCGGCCAGGGTGTTCCTCCGGCTGTCTCCTCGAACCCCAACCTGAACAGTAACAGGACGAACGCCCCTCGGTGAGCGGGCGATCATTTCGTTCTTTTGAATTGCCGGCGGCGATCGGACGGCGCCGGCTTGCTCTACCGGTCCGGACCGCTCGGTGCCGCGGCATCCGAGCGCTACTGGTGAAGCATGAAATTGTGGAACTCCGCGAAGTGGACATCTGCCGGCGTCGCGGTGTGAGTTAGTTCCAGATGATAGCTGCCAGCATCGAACGCTGATCGGAGGCTATCCGCCATCGACATCCATTTGGCCCCTGCGTCATTGATGGTTTCGATGGCGAGGCTATCCGGGCCTCCAGAGGCGTCGGTATGGCCAAAGACAAAGCCATCACCTCCCAAACGCGCGAGCGCAACGGGTTGCGCGGCCGGTGCCGGTTGCTGCGCCGCGACGGGCGCAAAATCGAATCTCTCCTTGGGCGGATCAATCACCAGCGTGCCGCCGCTTCCATCGTTGGACAGATTAAACGTCGAGTGGGTGTAGTCTCCGAGAAGCGAAAGGTGTGCCGCATGATTTTGGGCATCGACCACGGTCAACACGCCGCCGGATGTGTTGCCGGAAAAGGACATCGACGTTCCCGATCCGTAGGCGATATCCTTCAGATCGATCTGGTTGGAGTTGGATGTCGTACCGTCGCCGGTTAGACCGATGAGCGTCCCAGTGAATTGCGACGCGTGGTCGAGCACCAGGTTGCCGGTCGAGGCCTTGAAGGTGATCGACCCGGAAGCGGCATTGGACAATTCGAGGGTGGCGCCGGGGTCGATCGTGGCCGCTTGCGTCATGTTGCTCAAGTTCAATACGACCTTTCCGGAGATTTCGAGAACGGTCGATGGAGTATTGATTACGCCATCGCCGTTGAGATCCTGATGGAAGGTGGTCTCAATCGATTCGAGCGACGTGCTGGTCCCGGATACGTTGGACAGCAGGTTCGATATGAAGTTGCCGTTGCTATCAGCGCTCCACACCGTGTACAGGCCGGTAGACGTATTCTTCCAGGCTACGTCGTAGCCGCCGGACGTCGCCTCCGCGCCAATCGGGACCCAGCCGCTAAACTGTCCCGCCACATAGGTCACGCCACCATATTTCAGCGTAAGCTCATCGGCTCCGAGGAGGTAGTTGTTGCCAGCTTGAGACAGACTGGTCCAGCCGGATGTCTCAATCGTCGTTGTGAGAAGACCGATTATGCCGTCCCGATTGAGATCCTGATGGAAAAAGGTCTCCATTGATTCAAGAGACGTATTCGTTCCAGGTACGTTGCTGAGCAGGTTGGAGACGAAGTTGCCGGTGCTATCGGTATCCCACACCGTGTACAGGCCGGTGGACGTATTCTTCCAGGCAACCTCATAGCCGTTCGACGTGGCTTCGGCACCAATCGGCACCCATGCGCCGAGTTGCCCCGCCACGAAGTCCGTGCCGCCGTATTTCAATGTGACCCCAGTCCCGCCGGCAACCGGATTTAGGAAGTAGTTGCTGCCGATCTGAACCAGACTGGTCGAGCCGGATGCCTCGATCGTCGTTTGGGGAATACCGATTACGCCGTCTCGATTGAGATCCTGATGGAAGACGGTCTCAATCGATTCAAGAGATGTACTCGTTCCGGATACGTTGCTGAGCAGGTTGGAGACGAAGTTGCCGCTGCTATCGGTGTTCCAAACCGTGTACAGGCCGGTGGACGTATTCTTCCAGGCCACCTCGTAGCCGCCGGAAGTCACCTCCGCGCCAAGCGGCGCCCATGCGCCGAATTGCCCCGCCACAAAGGCCGTGCCCGCGTATTTCAGCAGGACGGCGACGCTCGCATTGGACAGATAGAAGTTGCTGCCAACCTCGGTGAGCGTCGTTGTGCCAGCCCCCTCGATCACCGTGCCGACCACCGCAGCCAGGACACTTGACAACTGGCTTGTATTACCGGCCGCGTCCATTGCGGTTGCAGCTAAATGATGCGGACCTGCGGCAAGCGAGCCTACATTGATACTCCAGGCTCCGCTGGACGCCGCCGTGCCCGTGCCCAGCAAAGTGGCCCCTTCATACAGTTTGACAGCGCTTCCCGCCTCTGCCGTTCCAGAGATGACCATGGTGTTCGCGGAGAGGACCGTATCGGAGACAAGGTTGGGCGCATTGGGCGCAACCGTATCCACGGTTACGTTCAATGCGGACGAGGCGACGCTGGCATTTTTAGCGGCGTCCACGGCTTTGCTGGTGAAGGCATGGCTGCCGTCAGCCAGTGTTCCCGTCGCCAAGGACCAGGCGCCATTGGCATCGGCAATGGTCGTTCCGATTTGCGCAGCGCCGTCAAACACGAGCACAGTGCTGCCCGCCTCTGCCGCGCCGGTCAGCGTCACTTGATTGGCGCTGGTGATGCCGTCGCCGATGACATTACTGTCAGGCGAGAACGACGCCACGGTCGGCGCACCAGGGGCTACCGTGTCGATGCCGACGTTCAGCCCGGCCGAGACCGCGCTTTGATGGCCACCACCATCGGACGCCAGCGCCGCAAACGTGTGGCTGCCGTCAATCAGCGTGGCGGTGGCGAAGCTCCAGGCTCCATTGTTGTCCGCGATCGCTGTTCCGATCTGGGATGACCCGTCGAATACAGTCACGGTGACGCCTGCCTGCGCCTGGCCGGTCAGGGTCAGATGGTTGACGTTGGTGAGGCCGGCCCCGGTCAGACTGGTTCCGGCAGCGAACGAGATCGTCGGCACCGTCAGTGCCGTCATGCTCATCGACGCGTTCGTTGCAGTGACGAACGAGTAATCCGAAGAGGACAGCTGTGTCACGCCGGCAAGATGCAGGGTATCCGTTCCCCCCGCATAGTGAACGGTCCACACATCGTTCACGCTGGTCAGATAGGCTGAGGCGTCGTAACCCTTCAGTATCAGCTTGTCGTGCTCGGAAGTCGCGCTCGTAAGAACGTGGAAATCCGCAATCGTAACGTTGCCGCTTCCTGGCGCGTAAATGAACGTGTCGTTGCCCGCGCCGCCGAAGATCCAGTCATTTCCGCCGCCGCCATTGAGAATATCAGCGCCGCTCGAGCCGACAATCCGGTTCGCCAAACGGTTGCCGACACCGGTCAACCCACCCATCATCAGGGTCAGGTTTTCGACGTTGGCCGGAAGCGTATAGGAGGCCCAGGCCTCGACGCTGTCGATGCCGCCACCCGGATTCTCGACTATTTTCTGATTTGAATTGCCGATGACGTAGGTATCGTCGCCCGTCCATCCGACGAGCGTGTCATCGCTGTTTACCGCCGTGATTTTATCGTTCGCCGCCGTGCCGTAGACGGTGTGGCTGCTCGTGCTTCCGCTGATCCAGGATGTGATCGTGCCGCCGACCGGAAGGGTTGCGGGGAGCTGGAAATCATCGCTGGTAAAGGCCGAGACCGTCGTGTTGCGGAACACCAGGGTGTCCTGGCTCGTCAGCGCCAGGTATACGTCGTTGCCGACCTGGCTCATGGCTGCCTGGATGTCGCCGAACGAGGTAAAGGCAAAGCCGTTCAGCTGGACGATGTCGTGCCCCGCACCTGATCCCGGAGAAAAGTCGGTGATGATGTCCGAGCCGTCACCGGAGTTGATCACAAAGGTGTCCGCGCCGCCGCCGCCGGTCAGGATGTCGTTGCCGAGACCACCGGTGATGATGTTTGCCGCGGAGTTGCCAATGATGATGTTGGCTTCGGAATTGCCGGTGGCGTTAGTGGCTGCGCTGCCCGTGAGGGTTAAATTCTCGACGTAGTCAGGGAGCTTGTAGCTCACTGAAGCGATCACCGTATCGACGCCGCCGCCGTAGCTCTCGACAACCTTCGCGTTCGAGTCGGTAACGATATAGGTGTCGTCGCCGGCTCCGCCGCTCATCGTATCGGCACCACCTGCTCCGCCGAGCAGGTCGTTGCCGCTAGTTCCGGTCAGGGTATCGGCGTTCGCAGTCCCGGCGATTGTGTTGGTCGCGGCTCCGCTGGTGAGCAGCGTGTAGTGCGCAAGGGTGTACTGCGGCAATTGGTACGCCGTGATCGAATCGATGGTCATCGTCGCCGTCGCCGCCGGGTCGGCAGTGCCCGCCCAACTCCCGCCCATGGCGAGGTTGGCGATCATGTACATCGCGGTGTTCATGTCGGACGGAGTGGCGACCTGCCCTATCTCGGCGCCGTCCACGAAATAGGTCAAGGCGTAGGGCGTCCATTCGACCGCGAATGTGTGCTCGCCAGCCGTGAGGTTAGCGGTGTTGGCCCAATATCCCTGATTGGGAGTCGTCGAGGAAAGGAAACCAAAATGCGCCTGGTCAGGATGCTGCCCCAACCCTTCAAGCACATCGAGTTCCGTGTTCAGCCCGTGCGGGTTGATCGGCAGCATCCAGAAAGCTGGCCACGCCCCGGTGGTGCCGGGCAGCGTGGCCGTCATCTGAAAATAGCCGTAGGTCTGGACGAAGCTGTTCTGCGTCGAGATCATGCCCGACGAGAACTGATGATTGCCCACATAGGGGGCATCGCTCGCGGGAATCGGCTGCGCCGTGATGATCAGCTGGCCATTCTGTACCGAGAACGGATTCAGTCCGAGCGGCTGTGAGGCCTGTGTTCCGGGCAGCCCGGAAAAGCTGGGATCAACGTAGACCTCTTGCTCGTTGCCTAGCGAGTAACTGGCTGCTCCGCTCCAGGCATAGCTGGTGCGCCAGGTCAAACTCGGATCCTGGCCCGCGGAGAGTGCGTTGAAATCGTGGTTGAAGGTCTGGATCAGCCCCGCAGGAGGAGTGACAATGTTGACGTTTGCCGAGGTAAAATTCTGAATACTGGTATTTTCGAGGGTGATGGTTTCTCCGCTTGCAATCGTGAGAACGACATCGGTGCCGACCTGTTTCATCGCGGCGGTGACATCGGCCAGTGTCTTGAAGCCGGCGTTGTTGAGCTGCAGGATGTCGCCGCCGACTCCGGTTTGGAAATCGGTGATGATGTCGTTTCCATTGCCCGCGGCAACGACGAAGGTATCGATGCCGCCGCCGCCGGTGAGCACGTCGTTGCCACGGCCGCCATCGATCATGTTATTGCCAGCGTTGCCGACGATGATGTTATCGAGATCGTTGCCGGTCGCAGGAGCGTTATAACTGCTACCTGCCAGTATTAGGTTTTCAACATTGGGCGCATTGAACAGGCTGTATCCGTCGACCATCCCGTCGTAGATGGTATCGATGCCCTGGCCCGCCAGTTCGACGACCTTGGTGTTGTGATTGTACATGAAATAGGTGTCATCGCCCGCACCGCCGATCAAGGTGACCCCGTCACCCAACGCCTGCAGCGAGTCGTTCGTGGCGCCAGTCGTGAGCGTGCCGCCGGCCGGAACGGTGACCGCTGCGGTATTGGGCGAGCCGCTTGCCGGAAGCGGATTATCAAGGACAACGTTCGCGGCGGTCAGATATGAGAGGTTGATGTTCTGAAGCGTGACGGTTTCACTGCTGGAAAGCGTCACGACAGTATCGGAACCCACCTGTTGGGTGGCGGCAAGAAAGCTCGCAAACGTCGCAAAGCCATAATTTTGTACCCGCAGTACATCGCCGCCGGCTCCGGCCTGAAAGTCGCTGATGGTGTCGGAACCGTAGCCCTTGGAGACGACGAAGACGTCGCTGCCACCTCCTCCTGTTAGAAGATCGTTGCCGGTTCCGCCAAACAGAATGTCAGTTCCAGAAGTTCCCGTGATTACGCTGGCATAAATCGGTGCAGTCGCCATGATGAATTCCGCGCTCCTTCGCGCGGCGACCATCCGCGATGACTTTCAAAAGTCAGTTAATGAATTTCCGACAACATTACGCAGGAGGTAAGCCCGACTGGTTGGCTCTGCGCCTCTTCTCAAACGAAAGCGGCAATGCACGATCGGAATCATGCAGCGCCGCAGGCACAATCACGCAAAACACGAACGACTCGTTGATGCTCGAAATCGAAAAGCCCGCAAGACTACGGATGAGCACATAAAACTACGGAAGCGGCGCCACGGAACTCCTGAAGTCGCGAAATCTTGCGGCGCCATCTAGAAACGACAGTTCCCCGCTCGGAACCTTGCATGAAGCGCGCGTCGTGATCGGGTTCCAATGCGATCACACTCGAGGCCAAGTCAGGCGCTTGAGCAGATCGCTGTCTGTGGGGCAATTGGCCGCGCGCGTTGTCAACGCTAGCCACCGTACGTGCCGTGGGATCGCGTGATCACGCTATCTGAGGACGTCCCGGAAACTCTCAAGGCCCTGGAAAAGCTATTTGTGGAATCCTTGAGCAACTCGGTTGGCGGTCCTTCGAGCCTTACCCTTCCCGCCTCGATATAGATGACGTGATCTGAATCGATCACGGTTTCAAGACGATGGGTGATAAGCAGGACGGTTCGATCCGCCAATCGTTGATTGATGGCTTGTCTAACGGCGCGCTCCAGATTCCGATCAAGCGCGCTCATCGCCTCGTCGAGGATCAGGAACTGCGGATTTCGCAAGATGGCGCGTGCCAGACCCAGACGCTGACGTTGCCCACCGGAAAAGCGCAATCCCTGCTGTCCTACCCAAGTATCGTATTTGTCGGGCAAGCCCTCGACGAGGTTTGAAATGCCGGCGACACGGAGCGCTTCGATGACTTCTTCCTGCGTCGCATTGGGCTTTGCCATGCGAATATTATCGATCACTGTTCCTTCGATCAGATCGACATCCTGGCCGGCGATCGCGAGCAAACCCAGCCAATCTGATCGCCTGATGTCCTCCATCGGGCGACCATCAATGCGGATCACGCCTGCGGCAGGATGATAGAGCCGAAGCAGCAAGTTGACGATTGTCGTTTTGCCTGCGCCGCTCGCGCCAACCAGCGCAGTCGTCTTGCCTGCGGGAATAGCAAAGGAGACCTCATCAAGAACGGGCTCCGAGGTTGACTCATAACAAAAGCTCACGCGCTCGAACGATATCCCATCACTCAGCGCCGTGACGGGACAGTGCCCGGGCTTCGGATAGTCCTTGTTCTCCGCCGACAGCATAAGCCGGACCGAGCGCAACTGAGGCTCCAATTGCGCCATGTACAGCAAGCTGCTCTCCAGCTCGCGAACATGCGGTTGCAAACGATAAAGCAGCGCTACGGCGGTGAGGGTGGTGGCAAAGCTGGTGCCCCAAAAACCCATAGCGGCGATAATCAGGCACAATATCAGGAGATACCCCACTTCGGTCAGCGGACCGATCAAGGCAGACAGGCGCGTAAGGCCAAGCGCGATGCGACGAGCCTCTGCCGAAGCATGTTCAAAGCGGCCTTGATGCGCCTCCTCCTGGCCATAGGCACGGATCGTGCGCATACCTTCGATGGTCATCAGCATGTGCTCGCCCAACGACTGATGGACGTTCTTGACCCTGCTGCCGAGCAGCCGCATCGGGCTCGACAGCTGGCGAAGCCCGGCTGAAATGAGTATCGAAGCGATGACCGCTATAACAGTAATCCGCCAGGACAGCGCAAAGAGGAACGCGGTAAAGAGCAGGATGGAACACGCGCTGATGATGATGCGGGTGACGCTGCTATAGGCCCCCGAAATCAACCATGACTCCGTTCCCAATACTTCCATAAGCTGCGCCTGTTCGTGACGCTGAATGAAGGAATAGGAAGCCGTGAGATACTGCAGGTGGATACGGTTGCGCGCAACCTCGCTGATCTGCTCGCCGATCCGCGCACTCAGAAGCGCATAGGAAAATGCAAGCGCTCCCCGTGCCACAATGAGGAGAAAGATCACCCCGGCGGTTTCCGCAGAGTTATGGAACCAGCCGGCAGTATGCCGCAAGGCATCGCCGAGCAGGCCGCTGGTGGTGGTCGCCAGTTCTACCTGGCCCATTGCAAAATAGAAGAAGAGAAGGACGAGTGTAATTCCCACAGTCTCGGCCAGTGAAGAGAGCAAGCCTAGCACGATGAGCAATGGCGTCGCCCAGCGGGGCAACGGCGTAATCCTGAGCAGCCGCAGCAGATCAGCGAAGGCGGCGCGTCGAGCAGCTCCCGGCGTTAGCATAGGCATGCGATCATTGTTGCCCAATTACGCGCTTCGGCTCGCCGATGCTGAAACACGCACTTGGCTCCCGAAATCCGCGGCGCCACCGCCTCAGCCGTGCTTCGAGCCGCCAGCGTATTACCACCAGAATATCGAGTGGCAGCTTGAACGCCAGGATTTTCATCGCCAACAACGGATCCCGACGCAGCACGAGCTCCAAGCAGGTTCTGAAATGGCCAAACTTGCGGCCAGTCAGCGCCTTTCGCATCAGCCAGACGCTGTAGTTCTGAAATCCATGCTTTAACCTGCGTGTCCGGTCGGGATGGCGAGCGGCCATCTCGTCTGCGACCAGCATCCACGACCGAAGCATGCGCGGCATGTTGCTCGACATATTGTTCGGCAGATAGCGGTAACCAATGAGATATTCGGGCACAACGGCAAAGTCATATGTTTCCGCCACGCGGCAATAGAAGAGCAGGTCTTCGCATCCCTGAGCGCCTGCCGCGCGCAGTTGGCTATTGAAGCCCCTGGCAACAAGCAACGCTTCCCGGCGGACCATCACGCTGCTGCCATTACCGACGAAATTCCCCGCCAAGAGCTCGTCCAGGACGTCGCCGGTGTGAAAACATGGGGCTGCCTTGGCAAGCGCGCGGCTCGCTGCGTCAATGACCGTAAACCAGCTGTAGACGAGGCCTGTCCTTTCCCCTCCCGCGATCAGGGTCTGAAGCTGGCGTTCAATGTTGGTGGATCCCCAAAGGTCATCCGCGTCGATGAACGCGATGAAATTTGCACTGGCGCTTTGCCACCCGCGATTTCGGGCTGCTGCCACTCCCGCATTGTCTTGCCCGATGATCTTGATACGAGAATCCTGCGCGGCATGTTGCTGGACGATAGCAACGGTGTTGTCGCTCGAGCCGTCATCGACAACGATAATCTCGAGTTGCTCATGCGACTGCGATCTGACGCTCCGGAGCGTTTCATCGATTGTTGACGACGCGTTGTGTGCAGGAATAACCACGCTCACCAGGCACATATCCGTCATAGATACGCCTCCATGCAGCTAACGAACTCATCAAGTCTGCAATCGCCTCGCACCTCTATTCTGGGCAGGTTCAGCGGATCACCTCCCAGGCTTGCGGCCTCGCCGACCGCACCGAACCCGGTTTTGTATCCGCACTCCGCGGCGAGAATCCTAAGCCGCTGATCGGTGCAGCCGAACGGCGCCGCAAACGACGTTACCGATCGCCCAACCCATTTCTCCAGCTGTTCGTGCGACCGCATCAACTCTTCGGCGAGATTCCGGGTCGCAAGTTCGTCACTGCGGGGGCGGCTCGCCAAATGACTTCCAAAGGATACGCCCTCGGAGGCGAGCGCGGCAATTTTGCCCGCATCCATCAGCGGGGCAGGATCTCCAGGCGATGCATCCCATTCCGCGCTCTTGCCCACGAGATCCGTGGCGATGAACACCTCTGCCGAAAAATCACTCGCCAGCAAAACCGGCCACGCATACCTGGCAAACTCGTCGTAGCCGTCGTCAAAAGTGATCAGCACGGGACGGCCGACGAACGGATGATTGTTTGCGATAAACCAAGCGAGTTGTTCCGAATCGATTGTGTGATACTCATGGCGGCGCAGCCACGCCATCTGTTCGCCAAACGCATCCGGAGACAGGTGGTAGCGAGAGAGACCGCTTGGTCCATCAATGGCGATTCGGCGATACATCAAGACAGGAACGAGCAACCGCATTTCGGATCCGGCAGGGCTGCTTGCGGTTCGTGCGATGTCATGCGCCTTTCCAGCTCTTCGACCAAGGCCACTGTTGGATGCGGTTGAGCCTGGAACGGCCAGCGACGTGGCCTGACGGGACATCCTGGTCTGCAACAAGCGTAGCCGGTTGCAATGAGTACGATCGTTTCGCAAGAAGCTCCGAATGCGTGATCTCGGGTTGAGCCCCTTGGTCGCTTCTCGAACCGGCTTTGCAACCTTCTCTTCGATAGGCAAATGGTGGAGATGTTCGTCGATCAGCTTCAGCCAGAAATCACGGTCGACCTGGCCAAGAATACCGATGTCCAGTAAGGCCAGGATATTCGGACCATCACAGAGATACACATATAGCCGATCGATGTTATCGTCGGGCCCGAGCGTAGGAAGACAATTCAGGTCAACACGCAAGCCCAACGTTAGCGAGAGAGCACGCGGAGCTGAAAGATCGTCATAGTCGAGTACCATCCGTTCAAATCGATATTGAACCTTTCGGGCGGCCATCGGGGCATTCCATGCCTGTCCGATTGCCGCGATTACATCAGTTGCCCCCTTCCCGTAATCATGCCAGCGCTCCGCCAGCCTGTTGGGGGTTGTTCGGGCACCCACCGTGATCGAGTCCAGTAGAGTATTGGCAATCAGATCGGCCGCGGCCTCCGTTTGCGGTATGCCAGCGAGAGCTTCCTGCGAGATATCACCGATTTGCCCTCGACCGCATTCAAGGCCGGCACACCATAATGCGAAATAGGCGTACGCCATCGATGCGCTGCCATACGTCGCCGACGCGCCGGCTCGGTGTATCGATAACGGTTCGTCGAGCCGCTCATCGCGGGAAAATCCCCGCGTAATCACGATATGCGCGTCGGCAAGCATCTGCCGAACATCTCGGCTCAGGGAGTGGTCGCTTACCCGATAAAAACTCAATTTCTCATTGACATGAACCCAGTCTCCACCGGCGCGCGCAATCCGCTGCCATAAATCCCATTCTTCGCATGTGCCCAGGTTGATATCGAAGCCGCCTACTCCAATCACGGCGCTTCTTTTTACGAGCACGCTATGGATCGCTGCGGCGCAGCTGCGCGCGAAGGCCTCGAACGGACTTGTCTTGATCCGTGGATCGCTGCCGCCAGGCGTTTCTGCGGCATCCGGCATTACGCGACAATAATTGCAATAGGCAGCCACCGCCGAATGATTGGCATTCAGGGCCGCATTCATCTTGGCAAGAAACTGCGGATCGATCCAATCGTCACTATCCAGGAACAATATCCGCTCACCGACGGCCCGGGAAATGCCGACATTGCGGGCCGTCGAAACTCCCTTTGCGGGGGATTGGAGAGCAACAAAGCGAGAGTCCCGCGCTGCATAATCGACAATGATTGCGGACGTTGCATCGACTGAACCATCGTCGATCACGAGAGCTTCCCATCCGGGATCGGTTTGCGCGAGCAGGCTCTCAAGCGTTTGCGCAAGGGTTTGTTGCGCATCGCGAGCCGGGATCACGACGGACGTCAGCGGATCGGACATCATCTCCGATTCCTCCAGCCCTTCCCGTGATGGTAATAGAAGAGCAACCCGGCAAGATAGCCGGCAACCTCCTGTTTTAGGAAGCGGCCGCCGATACGGTCGCGCCGGAGCAGCTTGCGGAGAAGCCGATAGCAATACCACTGCGGGAAGAACAAAAAGGCGCGCGACCGGTTTGCCGCGATTCCTGTTCTCTCGTACTGCACCAGCAGAGCCGCCGTGTGGCCTCGCATGTAATGATAGATCTGGCTGGCGAGTCCTTCCATCGTCCTTCTATGGAAATGGAACGCAACCGACGCCGGGGCGTAACGACAGGCATACCCGTTCGCCAGCAGTCGATACCAATATTCCGAATCTCCCGAGCAGCCCGCCTGCCCTACATCGAGCCTTTCGTCGAACAGTCCGACGCTTTGAAACACCTCGCGGCGAAAGGCCATGCTTGCGCCGGCGCCAATGTCCCAGGCAGGGAAGACGCCTCCGCGATGCGATTTGAAGCGAGCACTGTCGAAATCCCGCTCGCCGTAGCCCTGGCCAAAACCCCAATAAGTCTCGAAGTGCCGCTGCGCCTCGGTCGCGAGTTCCGCTGGAAGGACGAGTCCCGTTACGGCACCTATCTGTGGTTCATCGAATGCCGATACGAGCTGCTCCAGCCAGCGGGGATGGAGCAAAACGTCATCATCGGTATAGGCGACAATGTCGCTGGTGGCCCGGAGCGCGCCGGCGTTGCGTGCGATGTCAAGTCCGGGTCTATCCTCGCGAATGTAGGTGACCCCTGCGGCCATCGCGACATTTCGCGTACGCTGATCATGGGAAGCGTTGTCGACAACGATGATCTCCCGCGCCGTATAGCTCTGCCGAGACAGCGAGGAAAGGCACATGCCGAGCTCATCCGGCCGGTTGCGCGTACAGATTACCACGCTCGCCGAAAGCCCCGTTTTGGCAGGCGCTTGCATCCGGGAATCAACCGCCGAGAGAAACTCGGCATCGATGTGCTCTACCTTGGAATCCGTCACCCAACCGTCATGCATGAGCACGTGACCGATGGGCCGTTCGCGGCGCCAAAACACAGTCATACCCTCCGGCAACTGCGCTTCCGCGATATCCGCAAGCGAGGACACGGAAACGTGCGCGACGCCTTTCCCCAGTGACATGCCTTGGATCGATCTGACCTCGGTCATATCAATGCGGGATCATGCTGTCGCGCCAATTGAGCGCGGTCTCGATGATGAAATCGATCTGGGAGTGGCGCGGTCTCCAACCAAGCTCCAGCTCGGCTTTGGCGAAAGAGGCAACGAGTACGGGCGGATCTCCTTGACGGCGCAGGCCATGGCAGACGACCGGGTCGTTCTTGGCCACCCTCTTCACGGCTTCGATCAACTCAAGGACACTGGTGCCGATACCGGTCCCGAGATTGAAAACATGCGTGCCACCTCTCGCAACCAGCATTTCTCCCGCGAGCAGATGGGCCTGTGCCAGATCGTTGACGTGGACATAATCCCTGATTGCACTGCCATCCGGCGTGGGAAAATCCGTTCCAAAAATCGTAAACGGCCGGTCGGCGCGGCGGGCGGATTCTATCAGGAGCGGGATCGCATGCGTCTCCGGCTCGTGGCGTTCGCCGATTTCGCCCTCCGGATCGCAGCCTGCGGCATTGAAGTAACGCAGTGAGGCGGAAGCCAGTCCATATGCGCGGCCATAATCTTCCAGGATGCGCTCGATGATCATCTTGGACCAGCCATAAGGATTTATCGGCGTTTGCGGATGCGCTTCGTCTATCGGCAGGCGAAGTGGTATTCCATAGCTTGAGCAGGTGCTGGAAAACAGCAGACGATGGCAGCCCACCGTCCGCATCGAGTCGAGAAGCGCAAGCGTGCCCGCCGTATTGTTGCCGTAGTAAGCCGCGGGGTCGGCGACGGACTCGCCGACATAGGCAAATGCCGCAAAGTGCACGACAAGCTCCGGCCCGTATTTCTCCAGGGCGGCGCAAACCTCGGCTGAATTGCGAATGTCACACTCTATCAAGGGCCCCCATCGTACGGCGTCGCGGTTGCCCCGGGAGAGATTGTCGAGAGTCACAACGTTCCAGCCGGCCCTCGCAAACGCCTTACCACAGTGAGATCCGACATAACCGGCACCGCCAGTAATAAGGACCGTTTTCGTCATGCCGCCGCACCTGCGCGGTCGGCGGCGATTATGAAGTTCTCAAAATACGCGATCGTCTCCACTAGGCCGTCCCGCAACGGCACCGATGGGCCCCATCCCAACCTATCCCGGGCCAGCTTGATGTTAGGTTGGCGTTGTCTGGGATCATCAAGTGGAAGGGGCTTGAATTCGATAGCAGATCTGGACCCGGTGAGTTCGATCACCAGTTCGGCCAGTCCCATCATTGTAACCTCTGAAGGATTTCCGAGATTGACCGGTCCGACGACCTCGTCGTTCGTATCCATCAGCTTCACAAGGCCATCAATCACATCGTCGACATAGCAGAATGAGCGGGTCTGCTGCCCGTCACCATAGATTGTGATCGGCTGATTGGTCAGCGCCTGCACGATGAAATTTGAAACGACGCGTCCATCATCAGGACGCAATCGCGGGCCGTAGGTGTTAAAAATGCGAGCGACTTTGATAGAAAGATTGTGCTGCCGTCGATAGTCGAAAAACAATGTTTCGGCGCAACGCTTTCCTTCGTCGTAACAGGACCGCGGCCCGATTGGATTGACCCTGCCCCAATATGTTTCATCCTGCGGGTGAATCTCGGCATCTCCGTAAACTTCGGAGGTGGACGCTTGCAGAATCTTTGCGCGTAATCTCTTGGCCAATCCAAGCATGTTGATGGAGCCATGCACACTCGTCTTGGTCGTCTGAACGGGGTCGTACTGGTAGTGAATAGGACTGGCGGGGCACGCCAGGTTAAATATCTCGTCGACTTCCAAATAGAGAGGGAAGGTGATGTCGTGTCGGATGATTTCGAACCGGGGCGAACCCAACAATCCCGCCAGGTTTTCCTTGTCGCCCGTGTAGAAGTTGTCGACGCACAGGACCTCATGTCCTCCGTCAACCAGTTTTTCGCACAGGTGCGAACCCAAAAAACCGGCACCACCCGTTACCAGAATTCGCTTCTTTCGGGCCAACAATGACTTAACTCCCTGTCTCCAGCATTCAGCCTGCAGCTACTCTTGACGAAAACCAAGGCATGAACCGAGACGCCGTGACATGCAGTCATCGTCGTTGATGATGGCCTCCTCGGATCAAACGGAAATATCATCCCCATTCTTAGTCATGGTATCTGCGCAATGGCGGGGACCACGTCTTCAATTACGTAACGCGTCTTGAATCGTCCCGCGTAACCACGTCAACGGAACCTTAACCTATGCTACGGTGGCTTTTTCTTGGCGGACGCTCGCAAGTTAGCGCACGCCCGCAAGCACATTCTCGCCAGATTTCCAATGTCGGTCACGCCGAAGGCGCACATCCCGCTCTATCTGCGTGCGGATTTGTCATGCAAGGCAGCGAAGAAATCGCGGCGCTCCCGGAAACGTCCCGGCGCTGTATCAATAGTTGATGACTAGATTTCAGGCACATTTCGTGGCGTCCGCGGTTCCAACGGAACTGGCTCAAGCGATTACGATATCAACCAGCGCAAGCCTGCCCACAGAGCTAAGGCAAGCATGCAAAGCCAAGCAATCATTGCGAAAGATACCGTCGAGCCAAATCCGATAGCGACTGCGAGGTCCACCAGTCCAGACTGGCTGTTACTTTCGCCGGCGCTGATCACGGAAGGTGCGAGCTGATCATGTGATGGTGAGAGCGACATGGCTGCACTCCGCAAGACAGAAACGAAGTTCCAGATGCACGAAGGATAGGCAGCCAATACGACGTTTTGTCGTTGATCGTTTTGTCGTTGATCATTGTGCCCGGGCTCACAATCACGCGGTCAAGATGCATCGTTGGCCGCAACTTACCCCGATCGCGATCGACGAGGTAACTAAACGTGGGCTCGAACGGACCGGTGACGCCGGGATGCTATGTGAACGTTGGCAAGCACATAGCAACGACCGAGGGGCCGAACCGGCGCGACCGCAGCCTCCCGCATTTCAGGCGCTCGGGCACGCAACAAAATCGCTCGTGGGGCATTGCTGGTCGAGCAGGTTCGGTTATGGCTTTTCCGGCGCAAGGTCATCGGTGGGATAGAAGCGAGCTTGATGCGCCTCAGAGAGAATTTCTCCCGTCGCTGATTTCACAAGTGCGGTCCACGTATATACGCCAGGGTTGCACGGACCAAACGTTCGAATTGTTCCAAACGGCAAGACGCCATCCTCCGGGATCGGCAGTTCCTGCCCTCCCATCTCGCGAAGACCTTGCATCAGCGTAAGTGACAGGAATTTGCCTTCGCGAGGAATGTTACGAAGGCGAATCTCGGGATTTGGAAAGAGAGTGACGCAGCCCTTGGATCCACGCCAGGAAAACTCCAGCGTCATCGGGTCGGCGAAAGCGGAATAGCCTGTCGTCAGTAGTGCAGCTAGCGCAACCACAATAGCTTTAAATGACATATCGTCCCCATTTCGAACTCTATCTTCCCGCGGCAGCTTACGCCGCGCCGTCAATACCAGAAACTCTCATCCTCTTTAAAATGAGCATCAATAGCTATTGGTAAGTCCGGTGACGGATCAACGCTCAACCGGCCGCCATGAACCTGACACTTTTTTGCTGGAAGTGGCGCCGCCGGCGACCGCCGAGCCAGCTGCAGATTCCTGCCTTCGAAACCTCATATGGTAATGGTTCATTGTCCTGTCCATGCTCTGCCGTCATTTGGCGCCAGCACAATCGGCAGCGCAAGCGAGCGACATGCGCGGACCTCTGCATACGTTCGCCAATCCTATGGCCGCTTTGAGGCAAATCGCCGGCACCATTTTGCGATGATCTTTGTTCCAACGCGGGAGTGCTCTGAGCGAAAGGCGATTGGCATCGAATTTGAATTCACATGGACACAAGAAATTCTTACTCGTTGAATAGAAGGGACCAACATCAGTGAACATTCGCTGATGTCTAACATTCGAGCAGAATGCCTCCTAAACGTACTAATCCGCAGATTTCAAATCGATGCGGTTCGATGCAAAGTCTACAGTGAACGATGATGCCGACCGAAGATAAACAAATCCCATTCGCCGATACATGTCCTACAACTTCTTGTTGCAGGCATTTTCATAACGGCGATCTGCTCGTTGCAAGGATCGGGGCGCTTTGAAGATCTTCGTACACGATTATGCGGGACACCCTTTCCAGGTCGATCTCAGCCGTGAGCTTGCCCAGAGGGGACATGGCGTCAGCCACGCCTATTTCCACGGTGACCTCGGGCCAAAGGGCAAGCTCGAGAGAGGCTCTTCGGACCCCCGCGGCCTCTCCTTTACCGGTGTCAAGCTGTCGCGTCCTTATGACAAGGCGTCGTTCGTGCGTCGTCGATTCGATGACGTGTCCTACGGAAAGATCGTCGCGCAATTGCTGCATTCGGAGAGGCCGGACATCGTCATCTCCGGAAATACGCCGACAGAGGCGCAGTCGGCCATCGTCGAGGCGTGCCGCAAGATTGGATCGACGTTCGTGTTCTGGGTGCAGGACTTTTACAGCATCGCCGTGTCGCAATTGTTGCGCAAAAAACTGGGGCCGCCCGGCGCCGTGGTCGGTGCCTATTACCGGTTCCTGGAACGGCGGCAGTTCCAGAATTCCGACGCCGTGGTGGTGATCACAGATTCATTCTCGCCGCTCGCAAGGCAATGGACCGGTTCGGAAGATAACGTTTTTGTCATCGAGAATTGGGGCGCGCTCAACGACATCGAGCCCCGTCCGAAAGACAATGACTGGGCCCGCCGTCATGGGCTGCATAACTCGTTCAACTTTCTCTATTCAGGCACGCTTGGCCTGAAGCACAATCCTGAACTGCTGGTCCGGCTTGCCAAGGCGGTGAAGGGACGCGCCAATGTCGTGACCGTCAGCCAGGGAGTTGGCGTTTCACACCTCGAGCAGGCCAGGGCCGAACAGGGGCTCGACAATCTCATCCTGCTGCCGCTGCAGCCCTTTGCCGACCTTGCCATGGTGCTCGCCACCTCCGATGTCGCCGTTGCAACGATCGAACCCGAAGCGGGCATGTTTTCCGTTCCGTCCAAGGTTCAGTCCTATTTTTGCGCGGGACGTCCGGTGCTGCTCGCAGCCCCCAAGGAAAACCTCGCCTCCGCGCTTGTTCGCAGCAACGGAGCAGGACTGGTCGTCGATCCCGTCGATCAGGCGGGCTTCCTCGAAGCCGCGTTGCGGCTTCTCGGCGATGACGCCTTGCGCGCGGATGCCGCCGCGAAAGCACGGTCGTTTGCGCTGAACAACTACGATATCAAAAAGGTAACGGACCGATTCGAGAGAGTATTCGACTACGCTATCGGTGCAAAAACTGTGGAAAGGAAAATCTGATGGTGACGAAAAGTGCGCTGGTCTGCGGCGCGGGTGGTTTCATTGGCAGTCACTTGGTCAAGCGTCTCAAGCGGGAAGGCTTCTGGGTACGCGGCGTCGACTTGAAATTCCCGCCTTTCGCCGATACCGAGGCCGATGATTTTGCCGTCGGCGATCTTCGTGACCAGGAATTCTGCCGTCAGATCGCCGACCGGCGATTCGACGAGGTTTACCAGTTGGCCGCGGACATGGGCGGTGCCGGCTACATCTTTACCGGCGAACACGATGCCGACGTCATGCACAACTCGGCGACGATCAACCTCAACATTCTCGACGTCTGCCAGAAGCGCAACATGCGCGGACTGTTCTATTCGTCGTCGGCCTGCATGTATCCGGAACATAATCAGAAAGATCCCGACAATCCGAATTGCGCGGAGGACTCGGCATATCCGGCGGCGCCCGATAGCGAGTATGGCTGGGAGAAGCTGTTCTCGGAGAGGCTATATCTCGCCTACAATCGCAACTACGGAATGCGGAATCGCGTTGCGCGCTATCACAATATCTTTGGTCCCGAAGGGACCTGGGAGGGCGGCAAAGAAAAGGCCCCTGCCGCGGTGTGCCGCAAGGTGGCGCAGGCGTCCAACAATGGCCAGGTCGAGATTTGGGGCGACGGTACCCAAACGCGCTCGTTCCTCTATATCGACGAATGCCTTGAGGGAACGATCCGTCTGACGCGGTCGGACTTCGAAGGTCCGGTCAATGTTGGATCGGAGGAGATGGTGACCATCAACCAGCTCGTCGATCTGGTTTCCGACATCGCCGGCAAGAGGGTGATCAAGAAACACATTCCCGGACCGCTCGGCGTGCGCGGCAGAAATTCAGACAACCGGCTGATCGGACAGAAGCTCGGATGGAAGCCGTCAGCAACGCTGCGCTCCGGTCTCGAGAAGACTTATGAATGGATCGAACGACAGGTTCACCGGAACAGGTTAGCCGCCTAGGAGGCGATCTGGTGAAGAGCGCACACTGCTCTCAGACGGCTGGCGTCGTGCCTGGTCTGTTTGGTTCGCCATCTGCCGTACGCGTACGGTCCTGGTGTCGTCGCCTTGTCGCTACGTAACTGTTCGCTACTCATTTCATTGCCGGAGCCGCGGACTGATCGTCGGCCCGACAGACAAGCCAATTTCGATGCCGCACTCACGGCACGGCGAAACCGGCTTGGAGACATGCGCGGATATTGATGTGGATACTGACTCGACCAGGGAAGTCGAAGTATCGATCGTGATCTGCACGCGCAATCGTGCGAGCCGATTGCCGAGAACGCTGGGTGCGCTGAGAGCCTTGCGCTCTCAGCATGCCTACGAGGTCATCTGGGTGGACAACGCCTCGAACGACAACACCGCAGCCGTCTTAAAGAGCGAATTGGCCGATGATTCCATGGCGAGGTACATCTTTGGCGAGAGAATAGGATTAGGAGCCGCCCGAAACACCGGCTGGAAGGCCTCACGCGGCAAGATCGTCGCCTTTACCGACGATGACTGCTATCCGTCCCCAGACTATGTCGACGCCCTGATTGCCGCGTTCTCCGACTATCCGGATGTCGGCGTGATCGGGGGGCGCATTCTGCTCTACAACCCGCAGCATGCCAGGATTACCATCGAAGAAGGTCAATCCCCTCACCTGTTTCCAAGGCGCTCCTTCCTGCACGCCGGCTTGCTGCAGGGTGCAAATATCGCGTTTCGGCGCGCTGCGCTCGAAGCCATCGACGGAATCGATCCGGAACTGGGCGCTGGAACCCTCTTCCCCTGCGAAGACATAGATGCGGTGACGGCCGCACTGTGGGCCGGCTTTGACGCCCGTTTTGATCCGCGGCCTGTCGTGCAGCATGACCATGGTCGCGTGGAGGCGGATGTGCCTTCGCTGCTTCGATTTTACGATCGCGGACGCGGCAGCTTTTTCGCCAAGTACATTCTCCGCTCTGATACGCGCGCGGTTTATGTCGTTCGCTGGTTGAGATCGGCCTGGCTGCGGCGGGATTGGCCCGGCATTCGGGCCCTGCGCACCGAGATGGCAACGGCCGCGCAATATGCGCTTTCGAAGAAGTGCTACGGGGCGCTTGTTGTTGCGTTCCCGATCGGCGTTGCAGTCCTTGGCTTTCAAACCATGCTCACATGTTTGTTCGAATTTCGGCAGTGGCTTCATCGGCTTCATACATCCCTTGAGGCCGACACACGCAAACCATAGTCACAGGTGCAATGGCGTTTTCGACAAGAAGACAATTCCTCGGTCGCGCTGCGACAGCCGCGCTGGCGGTGGCCTCCCCTGCCCTGCTGCGCGCTCAGGCGCAGGGGCAAACGGCCGTGCCGCGCCGCGAGCTCCCGGAACTTCCGGCCGGCGGCTCAATCGTCTTTTCGGATGATCTCCTTGCCCCGGACTTCGCGTGCGACAGCGGGTTTCGTCCGAACGGAAGCCCCTGCTGGCAAAGCCGGCTTGCAAAGACGCGGCAGCAGGTCGGCAACCGGGAATTGGGCTACTATGCCGATCCCGCTCTCAATCCGGAAGCCAAAGTGTGGGGCATCGACCCATCGACTGGACGCCGGTTCATTCAGGCCGAATACATACCGGAGGGGCTTTCGGACGGCCGCGGCGGCAAAATCACACTCGGTTGGCAGAAAGAGGTGCCCGTCACCTACACCGCGGCGATCGTCACGTCACGAACGCTCTTCAACCGGATCACAACCGGATGTTATGTCGAGTTTGAGGTTAGGCTCTCGAAGATGGCTGGAAGCTGGCCCGCGCTGTGGCTCCTGCGCGCCGGCGACATGTGGCCGCCGGAGATCGACGTCATCGAAGCCTTCATTTCCTCGCCCACTCATCCGCAGGATCGCGTGACGACCAATCTTCACTGGGTTAGCGACAAGGGGCAAGAATCCTCGAGCGCACCGGTCGAGTTGACCGACTTCGAGCCAGGCGCTGATATCTTTGCGCGCTTCAATCGTTTCGGCTGCTATCTTGGGGAAACTGAGATCGTCTGGTACTTCAACGACAGGCCTTACCGCGGGATGACGAATTTGGTCGGTCCAGGTCCGTGGTATATGCTGATGGATGTAGCCGTAGGCGGCTTGGTTGCCGCACCGAGCGATCCGTCAATCTTTCCCGCACCGATGTACATTCGCGGCGTGAAGGTCGTACAGTATGGGTAGGCAACAGACCAACAACAAGTTCTGATCTTTTCAATCCTCGTCCGGGCCACCCGCTGCGTATTTCCTTGCCGCTCCGATAGCGACTGCCGACTACGCGATATCTGTTCCGCAGAAAGCGCGACCAAAAAGCCATAATTCAAGTCCAGTATTTCTTTGAAACCTCCGGTCTCAGATTAGGGTCTTTCATGCTGAGTCAGATCAAGAAGACCGTCCGGACCGCTACGAAGTTAGTTGGTTTTGACCTGCATCCTTATTCCGAGACAGATTGGAAATGGGGCTACGGCGTTGATGAATACTATCCTGTCGACCCGAAGCCACGGTGGGGTTTCGGAAATCCCCCTCACGCCAAACTTGCAGAAGTCCTTGAACGTGGTCGAGCCGATTATTTCCACCTAATTCAAACATTCTCAGGCTGCGAGGACATTTATTCTAAGATACCGCTCACTAGCGACGAGCTATCCACGACGCCCGGCTGGCAGAACGTTTGGTTTAGAGACCTCGACGCGGTGGCCCTGATCGGAATTTTGGTCTCCCGAAAGCCGAGGCGCTACTTCGAGATTGGCTCCGGCAATTCGACGAAGTTTGCGCGCTTTGCCATTAATCATGGGAAGCTTAAAACCACGATCACTTCTTTGGACCCGAACCCCAGAAGTTCAGTTGACAGCCTGTGCGACAACGTAATTCGCCAACCTGTCGAAGATTGCGACCTTTCTCTATTTGATCAATTGCAAGCGGGCGACGTCCTGTTTTTCGATGGTTCGCACCGGACGTTTACAAATTCGGATGTAACGGTGTTCTTTCTTGAACTGTTGCCGCGCCTTGAGCCGGGCATCATTGTTCAAATCCATGATATCTTCCTTCCTTGGGATTATCCTCCACGCTGGAACAGACGACTTTATTCCGAGCAATACATTTTGGCTGCAATGATGTTGTGCTCCCAACAACCGTTCAAAATACTCTTGCCGAATTGGTTTGCAGGACAGGACGAACGCCTTCGCGCTCAAATAGAAACAATCACCAAACCATTGGGTTGCAAGCCCGAGGGGTTTTCCTTCTGGATAGAAACACTTTGAGCGCTGATGGACGTCGCGGCAGGCAGCCCTGTGGGCACGTCCAGCGATCTAAAAGCTCAATATTCGCGCCGAAGGTCGGTTTTCATAAAAGGCCATGAAAAATCCGGCACGCCCATCAAGCTCGGCGAGATCGAACCGAACGCCGACATCTTCGCGCGCTTCAATCGTTTCGGCTGTTATCTCGGAGCGACGCAGATCGTCTGCTATTTTAACGGCAGACCCTACCACGCGATGCCGAATTTGGTCGGCCCAGGCCCATGGTATATGCTGATGGACGTAGCTGTTGGCGGCCTGGTCGGTCCGCCAGTCGATCCGAAGGACTTTCCTGCGCGAATGGATATCGCGGGTGTGAAGGTCGTTCAGTTTTCATGACGTTGGCAACACTGGCGAGTGGTCGGCTGATGAAGAGACGCGCGTACTGCCGTCAATCCGGTTGTTGAGGCATTGCAGTCGTGGCCATTAATAGAAAGACCGTCTTGGTGTACCGGAACGAGCTTCTGCCCGTCTCCGAAACCTTCATCAAGGAGCAGATCCTCGCCCTCGAGGATTGGCGAGCCGTGCTCGTCGGGCGCAAGCGGCTGAATGAGCTGCCGTTGGACGATCTGAATGTTCGGATCGTCGGAGCCGCGAGTCCTGCTTTCTCGAGCAGAGTGTCGTGGAAAGCACACCGGCTGCTTCGCAGCATTCCGTCGCACATCAAGCGCAGCCTGGAAGCCGAGGCCCCTTGCCTTGTTCACGCCCATTTTGGACCCGATGCGCTCGACGCTTGGCCGCTCGCCCGGGCGCTGAATTTGCCGATGCTCGTAACCCTGCACGGCTATGACATCAACACTTACCGCGATTGGTGGGAGGCCGGAAAAGGCGGCCCCACCATGCGAACCTATCCCAGGCGGCTGCTGAAGTTGGTGGAGCAACCACGCGTCGGCTTCATTGCCGTTTCCCAGGCAATTCGTCAGCGCGCGATCGAGTTCGGCATTCCTGGGGAGAAAATTACCGTCAACTACATCGGCATCGATACCAGCAAGTTCGCGCCGGGCAGCATTCCTATCGCACAACGTCCGGCACACGTTTTGTTCGTGGGCCGGCTTGTCGAAAAAAAGGGCTGCCGGTATCTGATCGAGGCAATGTCCGCGGTACAAAAGGACGTTCCGGACGCTCGCCTCATTGTCGTGGGCGACGGGCCGCTGCGCCACAGCCTTGAACAGCTTGCACAAAGAAGCGGCGTTAATGTGGACTTCCGCGGAGCCCAATCAAGTGCTTACGTAAAGCGGGAACTCAACGCTGCGCGCGTCTTCTGTCTCCCCAGCGTTACGGCGGAAAGCGGAGATGCCGAGGGATTCGGGCTCGTCTTGCTGGAAGCCCAGGCCAGTGGAGTACCCGTCGTAACGTCAGCTCGAGGTGGAGCGGCGGAGGGCATTCGCGAAGGTGTAACCGGATACAGGTTCGCGGAGGGTGATATTGAAATATTGGCGACAAAGTTGATCAGCCTCCTCAAGGAGAACAAAATCTTGCGACAAATGTCCGAACAGGGTTCCCGATACGTTGCGCAGGAATTTGATCTCACTCACCGCGCGAGGCAGCTCGAAATCCTGTACGATGCCGCTGTCTTGCCGCGCTGACCTCAAAGGACACATACGTGACAGAAGATCTTCGACAGACCGTCGGCCAACTACCGGTCATAGGACCGATCGCGAAGTCCATCTACCGGGCCATCGTACCGGGGACAGAGAAACTGCAGTTTTCTTCCTCTTCTGCACAATATTGGGAAGATCGTTATTCACTCGGAGGCAATTCCGGAGCCGGCTCGTACGGCCACCTTGCGGAATTCAAAGCCCGGATCCTCAACAAATTTGTCGAAGACCGCGGACTGCAAAGTGTCATCGAATTTGGCTCCGGCGACGGCGCGCAGCTCGAACTGGCGCGCTATCCTGCCTACACGGGCGTCGACGTTTCGGCTCGCGCGGTCGAGCTTTGCCGCAGCAGGTTCAAGGCCGATCCGTCCAAGCGATTCATTCTGGCATCAAGCCCAGAAGCGAGCTCCGCCCGCGCCGAATTGGCGATGTCACTCGACGTGATTTATCACCTCGTTGAGGACTCCGTTTATGATGAGTATATGACGCGCCTCGTTTCCGCTGCCGAAAAATTCATCTGCATCTATAGCAGCAATGCCGCCAGAGAGTCGCCGGACAAGCACGTCCGCCACAGGGTTTTCACCGACTGGATGGCGAACAATGCTCCGACCTGGAAGCTTCTGTCAAAGATCGACAATCCGTTTCCGGAAGATCCGGCGAGACCCAGTCACACGTCGTGGGCCGATTTCTATTTCTTCCATAAGGACTAGGCGTTCCTGCAAGACTAGCGGCGCCAGGAACCCCTCTGCTATATCTTTTCGGGCTCTGAATGGAGCTTCCGGGATGGCTTCGTGTCATTGGCTTTCCTAACCACAACAAAGATCCAGCTTCTGACATCGCTTCTACTATACGCACCATGTTTGAGGCTTTCAACTGGAGTGCCGTTGCAGGGCAGCGGCTGCGGCGCTCACGAAACTGGAATGGCTCGATAGGTGGAAAATAACAGCAAATCTCGGGCGGCCAAAAATATTGTCGTTACTGGCATTGCCCAGGTATGGCGTCTCATCACCGGCTTTGCCCTAACAATCATCAGCACGCGGCTTTTGACACCAGCCGATTTTGGCATTCTCGCGATGGCTGCAACCGCCACCGCGTTGGTAGCGCTCGTGAAAGACCTGGGGATCGGTCAGGCCATCATACAGCGCGAGAGGATTACCCAGGGCCAAATCAATTCTCTGTTCTGGGTATCTGTCGTCGCCTCAGTAATCTTCGCTGTCTTGCTTGGAGCCAGCGCCCCTCTGCTAGCGATCTTCTATGCCGAGCCCAGGGTAGAGCTTCTGACAATTGCGTTTTCAGTTCTTGTTCTAATCGGCGGACCTCAGGCCGTTCCCGCAGCAATTCTGAACAGGGACTCGCACTTTAACAAGCTCGCTATTATTGACATCGTAAGCGCTACGATTGCCCTCGCCGTCGGCGTCGCTGGCGCCCTGATTTGGCGAAGTTATTGGGCTCTGTTCGTTTCTGCCGCTACCGCGACTATCATCACAGGAGTTGGCATTTGGCTAGCGACAAAATACAGGCCTGGTGCACCGCATTTTGACAAAGATTCCGCACAGATGCTCCGCTTTGGTTCGCATCTTTCCGGATTCAACTTGGTGAATTATTTTTCGCGGAATTTCGATAACATCTTGATTGGGCGCTTCCTCGGCAGCGATCAGCTCGGGTTGTACGATCGGGCCTATCGGTTGCTACTCTTTCCGATCTCTCAGCTGCATGGGCCCATCGGACAGGTACTCGTGCCCTTCTTATCGCGCATCCAAGGTGACGCACGCAGTTATCGCAGCACCTACACAGAGGCGGTATCGTTGATCATGATTGCCGCCCAACCGGGAATCTTATTCGCGATCATATGCGCTCCTCAGTTCTTCGAACTGTTGCTAGGCGATAAATGGATTCCAGCCGCTCCAATTTTTCAGTGGCTGGGGGTGGCCGGCCTCCATCAGGTAATGTCGTCTACCACAGGCTGGCTCTTTCTAAGCCAAGGCCGTGGTAGTGAATTCTTCAAATTGGGTACTTATTCAGCGGTGCTTACTGTCACATCATTTATAATCGGGCTCCCGTGGGGCGCCGTCGGCGTTGCCGCGTCATATACAATTATGAATTATATCGCTCTTGTCCCGCTAATATGGATCGCGAGCGGACGCAGTGGGCCAGTTAGCTCTCGTGATCTGGTCAAGCTCGCAATTCCTCACGCGATAGCCACGCTCGCCAGCGCTCTCATTCTAAAGATCGCCGAATACAACCTGCATTCCGTAGGTCTTGCTCAGATGGCAGCACTCGTGACACTTTCTTATCTTGTATATCTCGGCGTCATCCTGGCCTTCGGTGCAAAGCGCGAACTTCTCTGGCGCAGTAGGCGCCTCATATTGAAGTAGCCAAAGCGGATCTTCTTGGATCCTTTTGCTCGCGCGCTCGCTTTTCCCTTTGCCAATGGGGCCGCTTGCAGGATGCACCTGCGGTTGATGCTTGCTCCCCATCGAAGCCTTGATGCGCTTTTGGCGCGCTCCCTCGCGCCAACTCTCCAAGAGCATGGCAGCTTACCATGCACGCACCTACGTGATAATAAAGCCTCTAAACAGGGCCGCCTCACAGCACAAACAATCGTCAGCTCCGGAGTGGTGAAGATCTTGACTATTTCCGTCTACATCCCGACGCACAATCGAGTCGATCTACTGGCGGCCGCCGTGAGATCGGTCCTCGCTCAACGATACACCGATCTTGAACTGATCGTGGTCGACGACGCTTCCACTGACGGGACGGCGTTGTTCCTGGAGTCTATCGTCCGCGAAGACAAGAGAGTTCGCGCGCTGCGCAACGAAAGCCCCCGCGGGGCTCCGGCCTCGCGGAACAAGGCCATAACCCAGGCGACCGGTAACTTCATAACGGGGCTGGACGATGACGATACGTTCGAGCCGCAACGGCTGAGCGCGCTGCACGATTGCTGGGCATCGTACGCGCGGCACGACATTGCCGTTTCATGCATCTACACGCAGGACGTTTTCCTGAGCGGCGGAAAGGAGCTCTTTGTCACCAAGAAGAGAGGAACGGTAGAGTTCGCCGATCTGGCGGAAGCCAATCATATCGGCAATCAGGTATTTGCCCCAACCTCAACATTCAGAGAAGCGGGCTTGTTCGACGAGAAACTGCCGGCCTGGCAGGATTTCGAGTTCTTCATAAGGATCGTCAAGCGATTTGGACCGGCTCGGCTACTGGACATGCCACTCTATCGCTTCGACGTAACGCCAAGCCGCGATCGCATTTCATCGAAACAGGACCGCGTGAGAGCCGCATACGAGCTGGTCTCGAATTTGCATTTCCCGGAAGATTCCAGGGCCCGGCAGAAACTGATGTTGCAGGTGTTCTCCACCTTTTACGGAATCAAACCGACGCCAAAGGACCTTGCCCGGTTTACCGCGCTCGGTTTCTGGCCGCGCGGCTGGGTGACGCTATCGAAGAAAATGCTCTGGCGGCTTTGAACCGCTTCCTTCAGACGCAATCGCGCTCCAGACCCATGGAGAGAACTTTGTCGACCAAAGCAAATGCCCTGAATACCTTGTCGTCGCTGCAAATGCTGCGCGGGCTCGCCGCTTCCCTCGTTGTTTTTCATCATGCCGCAAGAGCTTTCACGGCCAACTGGCCGGTGGATGCCGCCCTTCCAGGCTTTCGGATCTTCAGCTCCGAACGAATTGTTGGAGCCGGCGCGATTGGGGTCGATATCTTCTTTTTGATTAGCGGATTCATCATGGTTTTCGTCTCGCCCCCGTACGTCAACCGCGAGAAGCCGGCGCGGGACTTCATTATCAGACGGACAATTCGAGTTTATCCGATGTATGCGATAGCTGCATCGCTGATCGTCGCAATTGCCTTTCTCCACTTCTATCGTCACTCTTCGATCGACGCCTTGCCGCCGATTTCCCTGAGCCGAATCGTCGCAGCGTTTACATTTGTTCCGACGTTTGACGAAAACGGCAACGTGCAGCCGATCCTCGGTGTCGGCTGGACACTGTTTTACGAGATGTTTTTCTATGTCTGTTTCGCCGCCGTCGTAGCGATCTTTCGACGACGCATCATCGGCGCGCTAGCCGTCATATTTTGTGCGGCGAACGCCACCGCCTGGATATTCGGTGGACACGATGCAATATCCAAGTTCTTCGCCAATACCATTGTCTTCGAATTTTTGTTCGGATGCGCGATCGGCAGCTTGTTTCAGCGACGAGCAATCACAGCCGCCTACGCATGGCCCCTTCTATTCATCGGCCTGGGGCTGATGATTGCTGGCTCGGCGTTTGCATTCCCGGAAAGCGCAAGGTTCATATTTTGGGGAATTCCGTCGATGATCGTGCTTCTATCGTGCCTGAAGCTCGAACTCGCACACATCAAGTGTCCCCAGGTTCTTCTGTTGCTTGGGGACGCATCCTACTCCATATATCTGTTTCATGTTATCGTGATCTACGAGAGCCGGGACATTGCACGAAAGCTGATCGACCTTTTACGGTTTCCTGGCGATCTGGTCGTTCTGGTCTTCGCGATTCTGGCCATCATTTCCGGCACGATTGTCTACCGACTGGTGGAAGCCCCGCTAAATTCGTTCTTGTTAAGGCTCTACAGAGGTCAACAACGCTTGACAGAAGCTCATTCTGTTCCCGCGACTGAAACTGAGCAAGCTGTTCCCGCCCCCCTGCCCGACTGAATTCGCCGGCTTCATTTCCTGGCCGAGCCGAACACTCGCTCGCGACGCGTCGCGCTTCGCTCCGCAATTATCGCCGCCAGCCGGTCCGAAATGGTTGCATCCATGACCTTGCGGCAAAACAGATATTCGCCGGAGCCGTAAGGGCCGTCTGCCTTCAGAACGGGATTGGCCCCAAACAACGCGAGATGACGCTCGCCGATTGGCGACGGACTTGCTGCTCTATCGCTCCAATCGGCATAGGTGAGATTGCGGCGCATTCTCGAACGAAATGGCGAATTCGCCAGGATGGTTTGAAAGACCATCTCATCCGGCGAAGAGGTGTTCTCAAAGAATTTCATGAATCGTGGGTTCCCGATGGCAAAGCTCTGAATGTACTCACATGCGTCGCGCGTAAGAGCCCACCAGGTGCTGCCTGCATAGGGTGCGGTTTCGCCCAAATAGGCCTTGCAGTCGCGCGCGCTCGGCATGAAGTGGAGTTTGATCAGCAGCCGACGGGCTTTGCTCAGAAGCCGGCCGGGCAATCCGGGCCGGCCATGATAGTCCGTTAGCCGCGACAACGGCTTTGACGCGGCGGCGGAAGGCATGGCAACCCAATTGATGAATTCAGAACCTTTGTTCTGCGCGAAGAAATCCTCGATCTCCGCGGCCGAACGCAGCGGATAATCAACTCCACTGAGAAGAACCAGGTAATCGTACTTGCGAGGCGCCGCCAAGGCAGCTTCGATCAGCAGCAGCACCGCGCGGATCTGCGAATAGTCAGCCCAATAAACCGGAATTCGTGTCGACGTGAAATGAACATCCGGGCCGACCGCTCGCAAGAACGGCTCAATCGGCACCTTGGCGTCGACATGGACAAATATATCGGCAGCAGGGGATCGCAGCTGTTCGACCAGCCGGGAAAGCTGCTCGGAATGCTGATGCGCAAGGACAAGGTAGGCAATATCCAATGTGTTTTGGGGGGACATGAGCACGCAACCACACTGATGTCGCAAAGGACTCTACTTAAGCGGACGCCGTCTCCTCGAATCTTGCTCCGCGTACAGCGAACCCTGGTTCTGTTAAATCGGACGCCTGGCTGGCGCCGCTGGCGTTACGATGGAACCGGTCCCTACGGCAGTTCCTAACCTCCTTTGTTGTTCCTAATTGGACGAAAACGTGACGCGCTCGGCATTCTCCGCTCAACGGAGATCTTCGTTCTCCGCTCGAGACACGGCAGGCAATCTGCCAAATCGTGAGGATCGCGACGTGCGAACGGGGCGACCGGCTGATTATCTCTCCTTCCACACGGAAGCGGCGACACCATGTAGGCGTTATTGCCAGGGTCGGCTCAGTGCACCTGCAGCGACAACAGCCGGCAGGATCGTGCCTTGTTAGGCTGGACCACCGCCGTGTTGCACGTCACAGGGCTCGGCAGCACCTGTCTGGCGCCATTGTCGCTCGTTGTCTCGGATGTCAGCTTGGCGTCCAACACATAGCTGCCGGGGCGTTGGATGGCGGGCAGCGAAAACTCAACTAGGCCCGCACCGTCGGCTCGCTTCTTTACGAGGCTGTCCTGCAACTTGCGATCCGCGGTTGCAACGACCGATCGCGTCGCCGGGTCGTAGACCGAAACCTGGAGCAACCGGTTCGAAGGATAGTTCTCGGGCAGGCTGATCGGAATGGCGACATTGAGCGGGCTTCCACTGTTCAATGACAAGACGCCCGCGTTGGGCTGCTTGTCCCCCGCTTTGTCGACCGCCAGAAAAGCAGGCTTCGGCATATCGTTGAGAGCAGCCGAATATCCGAACTCCTTCGGATCAGGCGTCACTTCGCTCGGGCCACACTGACGCGTTCCTTTATCAGAATTCGTGAACTGGCAGACCCGGACAGAGTCGACCTTGAAGGCTTGCGGGAATGCCGCCTCGTCGATTCCGTGCCGACCGGCCCAAGCGCCTCCGACGGCGAAATTAAGATCGACGTGGGCGGGAGGTCCAAGCTGGCCGTCCTTGCGGAGCCACTGATACATTCGCGTGTAGATGAGACGGCCGTCCCAGAACATTGAAATCCGATCCGGCGCCCAAACAAAGCCCGCCGTGTGCCAACCTTGATTGAGATCTTCGCTGGCGTACATGTTCTGAAACTTCAGCATGAAATTCTTGTCGACATAGGTGTAGGACTTCTCACTCCAGGGCCCCACGGTGTTTGAATGCAGCGAGTTGGCCTTGTCTTCGACGCCATTGATAACATACTCGAAAATGTCGATCTCGGGCGGATGCCAGGTCTTGCCGTCAGCATCATAATCGGCTTCCAGCCAGAACGCCGGCCACACGCCTTTCGCGTTGGGCAGAAACACACGCGCTTCATAGTAGCCGTAGTAGAATGTCCGATGACTTCTGATCATCGCGGATTCGAAGAGATCTGATCCTTCGACCTTTTTTGCCATCAGACTGAGCGCACCACCGGACACAACGTGATTATCGCGATAGCGCTCCTTCTCGTCGTTGAAGTGGTCCATCGTTTCGTTTTGATAGATGTATCGCGTCGCCCATTTGTTGCGGTCCAGCTTGTCGCCATTGAACTCGTCGGAGAAAACCAACTCCCAGCCTGCTGAATGGGCGGGTGCTGCCGAAACGTTGACCGATAACATCATCGTCAGTCCCAGGAACAATTTACCGATGGCGTGATACCTCATGCAGAATCCTTCAATTTTGTCTTTGCGATCAACGCGTTATCGTGCCGCCAGCCGTCTCCGGTGTGCTTCCGGCAAGCCGGCCGAGTTCAGCGACGAGCGCGGGCTGTGTGGCTAAAAGTTGACGCGGTTGGAAAAAACAAATGCGACGCGCAAAAGCCGGATTCTGGACATACCGCTCCCCGAGAAGAGATCGGTATTGCAATGGAATTCGAACTTAGTCTTGTCGTCATCAGCTTTCCCGATTCAGTTCGTCGTGAACGCTTACGTGCAAATTTGGAGCCGCTTTCAATCCCGTGGAGGTTTTTTGACGCGCTTCGCGAACCCCGCGACGATCAGCCCCGCTACAACAACACTGAATCTGTTCGATTTTGGGGTAGAGGCTTGTCAAAATCGGAAATTGGTTGCGCCGCCAGTCATCTCAGCATTCTGACGGAACTGGCCAAATCAAGGCAGGAAAACTGGCTGCTGGTCATCGAAGACGACGTCTTCCTTGACCCGAGTTTCGACTACGGAACTCTTGTACGCCTCTGCAAGACCAGTCGCATTGGTTATCTTCGGCTGTATGCACGTCACGCGGCGAGATCACGACACATCGTCTGGCTAGGACAACGCGAGCTAATCAGATTCAAGAAAGCGCCGATGGGCACACAGGCTTACTTGATATCAAGTCAAAAGGCGCGTTCCTTTCTGGAAACGGTCCGCACCATCAGCCGGCCGATCGATTGGGAAATGGACCGGTTTTGGGCAAATGGTCTCTACAATTACGCGCTGTTTCCGTTCCCCTGTCTTGAGCTGGGGTCTAGCTCCTCGGTCAACAAGCAATCGGAGTTTGATAAGCGGCCATCGGTATATGACAGGGTGGTTTGGTTCTTCTGGAAATCCAAGGAAGCTCTGCGACGCCTCCTGACGAACATATATCTGCTCCGCCAGGACGCGGTGGTGCGGAAGACGTCCAAACAAGGAAAGTTCGAATTTTGATTTCGGGCGCCTTACGGCTGACGATGTTGCATTTTGGTCTCTGTTCGCGCCCGGTCGAAATTCCGCTTCCGGCGCCTGCGTCAAAAAGATGCGAGCCAGGAAAATAGCGTGTTGGAGCAAAATGAAGAAGGTACTTTGGATTTCAGGCCGCCTCCCAACGCCGCTGTTCAGTGGTGACGCCCTCTATTCTGCCGGTCTGTTGAAGGCCCTTTCGATGACGAATGAGGTCGCTCTCAGCGTGGTTGGAACGCGGAGAAGTCACCAACCGATTACCGATCACGGCCTTGGTTTGCCTAACACCATTTGCATCGATGCACCGCCGTTCCGCACCTCTGGCCTGCTCAGCCTGTTGTCGCCCTTGCCGCGCGACGCTTACAACCTCGGCACACCCGAAGTCGAACAGGCGCTCGAGCGATTGTTGAAAGAGCCGTGGGATTGGATCGTCATCGATCACGCTTATTCCTCCGGACTACTGTCGCTCATTCTGAGAGGCCGCCGAAATGCATCCATCTGCTATGTCGCCCACAACGCGGAAGGAAAAATCCGGCCTCAGATCGCAAGCAATTTCGACAACTCCCTGCGCAAGGTCGTCATGCGGTTGGACGCCGAAAAATATCGACGACTGGAAAATCGGATTCTGAGGGCTGCGGATGCGATTATATGCATCACCGATACCGATGCATCCTACTTTCGTTCCCTCGCCGCCCACGTGCATGTCGTGCCGCCCATCTATCTCGGACAGACCAGCGCCCCCCGCATCATCGACGCAAATTGCCCTCGATCGCTGCTTTTACTCGGATCATTTGACTGGATCGCCAAGCAGAAAAACCTCGAGTTGATTGTCGATGCGCTCCTGCCGGTGTTGAAACTGCATTGGATCACTCTCAACGTCGTGGGTACTGTCCCGCAGACAATCGTGGATCAGTATGTCCACCACAGACCAAACCTGATCTTCCACGGCCGCGTCGCGGATATCTCCACTTATCTGCTCTCCTCGCGCGGGGGGATGGTTCCCGACCTGTTGGGTGGAGGATTTAAACTCAAGGTGATGGACTATGCGTTTGAGAGATTGCCCATATTCGGGCTAAAGGAAGCACTGGCTGGTACCACGCCCGAGGAGCAGTCGGCTATGTTCCTTGCGGATAATCTCGACGATCTCGCCACAACTATCGTTCGCAACATCGACAATCTGGATGCTCTCAATCGAAATCAGGAAACTCTTTTCAAATTGTTTTCGGACCGCTTCGGGCTTGCCGCCGGCGTCCAACGCCTGCGAGAGGTTTTCCTGCAGCCGGCCGACACCGCACTCGATGCACGACAGTGACTATGGCGAAATGACGGGGATCGTCGGATCGTTCGCTTGTTATCGGACACATTGAATGAGCTACGGGATCGCCAGCACTGCCCATCCAGCGACGGACCCGGCCAGTCACAGCCGGTCAAGCGCGGACTTGAGTTCAACGGGGAAACTCGCGGTACGGTCCGCGATCATCGCGTTCCTGTTTCTCTCGCAGGTCGCCTATAATATCGGGGACTTTCCCCTCTCCGTAGACTTCATCTGTTATGCGTCGTGCGCGGCTTACCTGTTGGTGTCCGGCTACGTCGCACTGGATTTTCTGTCTTTTTCACTCTTTACCGGCGCCGCAGCCCTGGCGGCTCTTCGAATACCATACTCCGATTCTTCCACCTCCTGGACATCGTTACTGCTTCTTCTGGCGCTCCTGGCCCCCTTCTCCTTTCGCATGACCGATCGGTACGATCTGCGGTCCGTGCAGGAATGTATCCAGGACACGTTCGTTTCTGCTGCCACCGTCATTGGGCTGGTTGCGATCGTACAAATCGTCGTGGTCAACGCCGTGAAGACGCCATTCCTGACGAATATTCATTTCGTCCTGCCTGATGCGATCCGCGGTGCAGGTAACTACGCCTACACCCGCGAGGGTACAGGACTCATAAAAGCAAATGGCTTTTTTCTTCGGGAGTCGGCGACCCTGTCGATCGTGATGGCATTGGCGCTGATGATCGAGTTCTACGGCAAGGCGCGGTTGCGGATTCTCGCTATTGTCGGCGCCGGCTTAATCTGCTCATTTTCGGGCTCCGGTATCCTCGCGCTTTTCGCCGGCTTCGTGCTGCCAAGGTCGATCCGACGAATTCCGGTATTTGTCGCTTCACTCGTCGGCTTGATTGCCGTTCTGGTCGGTCTCTACATCGCCGACATTCCTTATCTGGATGCCTGGTTTGACCGGCTGAAGGAATTCACAACACCGAACACGAGCGGCTATGCCCGCTTTGTCGCTCCGTTCGACATGCTCGCGCACAGCTTCGAAGAGGTTGGTTCAACCTGGCTGGGAAGAGGCGCCGGCAGCTATCTGCGGGAGATCATGCTCCTCCGGGTAAAATACGAAGTGAACGATCCTACCTGGGCCAAACTGATCTATGAGTACGGCATCCTTGGCTTTATCCTCGTTTCCTCGATTTTCGTCATCCGGCTATATTCGAGCAGCGCCCGGATAGAGGTTTGCAATTTCTTGCTGTTCGTTTGGCTGAGCGGCGGCCTTCTTCTGAAACCGGACTTCGCCCTCATGGTGTGGCTGCTAACGCTGGTGCCGGCTCATTATTCTCATTCAAGTCCCGCACGTCGTGACACTCTTCGGCCGGCGGGCACTTGAGCTAAATGCGAAAGCCGAGGCATTCGCACGTCAGCCATCAACACCGACAGCTAGCGAAGGCTCCCAGCGAGAACACCATGCAGAACAGGACGACGATCAGCGTAATCATCACCAACTACAATTACGAACGGTACATCGGCAGCGCCATCGATAGCGTCATCGCGCAGACCCGCCCCGCCGACGAGATCATCGTAATAGACGACGGTTCGACGGATCGATCGCGCGAACGGATAGAGGCCTATGGCGACAAGGTGCGGGCGATCTTCCAGCCGAACCAGGGAATTAAGGTCATCTCCAACACGGGCTATCGAATCTCGAGTGGCTCTGTGGTCTTGTACCTCGACGCGGACGACCGGCTGTATCCAACGGCGCTCGAACTGGTCGAACAGGCATATCGGCCCGGGGTCGCCAAAGTCCAATACGACCTCGACGTCGTTGATGAATTCGGAAATCCGGCGGGCCGCCGGTTCTGCAATTTTTCAACGCACATGAATGAAGAAAGCACGGCTCGAAGCTTTGCAAGGACGGCGACATATGTTTGGCCTGTCACATCGGGAAACGCCTATGCACGCGAGTTCTTGAGCCGGGTGATGCCGTTGACGCCTCCAGAATCTCACGATGGCGTGCTCAACACCATTGCGCCCTTGTATGGCCGGGTTGTCACGATCGCCGAGCCATTAGGCCAGTACAGGATACATTCCCGAAATATCAGTCGAAGCAGCGAAGATGGGCGCCGGGCGAATATCCCTCATTTCGCTCGCCGCATCAGCATCAGAAAGCAGGAATTCGATATCCTGCGACAGCACGCAGCCGCGTTGGGCACAAAGCTGCCTGACGACGATTTCCTGGACAACGAGCTGGTATTTACCAACTATCGCCTGATGGCCCGCAAGTTGAGTGACGAGCACGATGACGACGCGAAGCGGTCTTTGGGCGACTTATGGGCAACCGCCGTCTCCTGTATTCTTCGCGATCCGATTACCTTTCGCGCGCGCATGAAACACCTGATCTGGATCAGCAGTCTGGCGCTGGCGCCTCGGCAATTCGCGCGTCAGATGATCAGCTTTCGTTTCAATCGAACACATGCGCGGGCGGGCCATCAACCGTCGACTCAGATCGCATCGCCCAACCCTTGAGGCAATCTCCCGCAATCGGCGACCCGCCGCTTGCGTGGCGTCTCTGCCAGAGCTCACCGAACGACCCTCAGCCGGTTAAGTAGATGTCTGATCCACTTCGGGCGCTGCGCGGAAGCATACCGCCAGGTTACCAGCATCCGCTGAAGAGAACGCGGACAGAGTAGCACGCATACGATCCACAGCAGGAGCGAAGCGCGCTGGGAGGCCGAGAGACCTTGCGGATAGCTGAACGCCCTGCAGCCATCCACCAGGATGCGGATCGAACGATCCCCTGCAACGGGATGAATGTCCGGTCGCAACGTATGCGACGCGGTACGCAAACAAAGATAGGAGAAGTTCCTGTTCAACGCCTCGGCTGCAACAGCAAGACCCTCGGTCCTGGCGACTTCTGTGAAGAATTTATGTCGTCGACGTGAAACGTCGATTTCGCGCGCAAAGCGACTGTCGTCAAGCTCAAGGAATGCGCCGTGATTCAGGCCGTGTACCCGATAATCCACCAGCGGCTTCGCGATCGTTATCACGTCGCCACATGCAGGCGCGCCGGCGAGTAGATAGCTGTCGGGGGCTCGATCTGTAAAGTCAGACTTAAAATTAAATATGCGCTCGACAAGCCAACGAGGATAGGCGTTGCCGGATCCTGGCGGGGTCGGATATGCGCCGGTTGTCGCCATCCATTCCCGAATGTTCTGAGGGCTCGGATGCAAGAAGAATTGAGGCAGGATGTTGCCCGTCGGATTGCCCTTGGCGTCGATAACACGCATCTGGAACTGGAACTTGCTGGCGGCCTGGGACCAGACTGCCGCAATCTCATTCATCACATCCGGATGAAGCGCATCGTCTGAATCGAGGAATATGACGACGTCGCCCGAGCTTTTGCCAAATCCGTTCACGCAGGACGGCATCTGCCCGACATTCTCCTGACTGATCAGGGTGATCTTGTCGGAGAACGCACCGATGACCTGCAGCGAATTGTCCGTCGATCCATCATCGACAACAATCACCTCCACCTTGGGCCACTGGATTTCGAGGGCGCTCTTGATCGCAATTCCAACATAGTCGTCATAATTGTGATTCGGAATGATCACCGACAACATCAATTCGCTCACGTCGGTCCCCTCGGCCATACCGTTAAGGTGAGTTTCTAATTCGTGTTTTGACGAAGTGACAGCGCTTATTGCGGAAAAATCGGCGTTGCCTGGACCGCGGGAACAATCGCCATAAATCTGTCGAATTATGTTCCAACTCTTGCACATAATATTGTCTGGATTTCCGATAATCGCTGCGGCAATCATTGAGTTGTCGCCAAGAACAAGTGAGCCGACCGTGTCTGTGGAACTGTTTCGAGAACTGGCGTGGCTGCCACAACCTCCCGCCGATTTCTCATCCCGCTGCAAGCAGTTGGCGCACAATCGCGATGACCTTGGAAAGCACATCAGGTCGCTGGCTGGTCACGCACTCGACGAGCGACAGCTCACCCGGTTGGGCCGCGCGATCAAATCGGCGCTAGAGAACGGTCAATCACTTGCTCCGCTCATTCCATTTCGCCTTGGCCTGATTGGCAACGGCACGCTCGATCTCATGGTCCCGATACTGATTGCGACGGCCGCACGTCACGGCTTTGCCCTGGAATGCATCATGGGCGCCTACGATCAGTTTCTGCAGGAGGCGTTGCAGCCGGATTCCGCCCTCAACAAGGCTCGGCCCGATGTCGTCCTGCTCGCGATCGATCACCGCGGGCTGTCCCTGCAACCCTGCCCTGGCAATGAGCAACTGGCCGCCGAAACGGTCGATGCAGCCGTCGATTTTCTCAATTCGGTCCGCGCCGGCGTGTCACGCAACAGCGGTGCGCTGTGCATCGTCCAGACGCTCGCCGCACCGCCTGAGGCGTTGTTCGGCTCTTTTGACCGCGCGCTGGCCGGGACTGGGCGGAATCTGATCGACCGCGTCAACCAGAAGATCTGTCAGGCAGTGTTGCAATCGACCGACATGCTGCTCGACGTCGCCGGCATCGCCGAGACAGTAGGGCTCGCCGACTGGCACTCCCCTGCCCAGTGGAACCTGGCGAAGCTACCATTGGCTGAGGCCTATGTGCCGCTTTACGCCGAACATGTGGCGCGTATCTTCGGCGCGATGCGCGGGAAGAGCCGCCGCTGCCTTGTGCTCGACCTCGATAACACCGTCTGGGGCGGCGTTATCGGGGACGACGGAATGGAAGGTATTCGAATCGCCCAGGGCGACGCCACGGGCGAAGCGCATCTTTCGGTACAGCAGCTCGCGTTGATGCTGCGCTCACGCGGCATTGTACTGGCAGTCAGTTCAAAAAACACCGATAGCGTCGCGAGACGGCCGTTCCGGGAGCACCCGGACATGCTTCTGAAGGAAGAGCATATTGCGGTGTTTCAAGCCAACTGGAACGACAAGGCGACCAATATTCGTGCGATCGCGAACGAGCTCGCACTGGGACTGGATTCATTCGTGTTCCTGGATGACAATCCGGTCGAGCGGGGCCTGGTCCGGCAGGAGCTTCCGGAAGTTGCCGTGCCGGAGCTTGATGCTGATCCGGCGAGTTACGCCCGCACGTTGGCCGCGGCGGGCTATTTCGAGGCAATCAACTTTTCCGACGAAGATCGCGCGCGCGCCGAAATGTACCAGGCCAATGCGCGCCGGCTCAGCTTGCAGGGGCAAGCTACCGATCTGGATGCCTATCTGCGGTCGCTGGAAATGCGCATCGTATTTGACTCGTTCGATGCCACGACGCGGGCGCGCGTCACCCAGCTCATCAACAAGAGCAACCAGTTCAATCTGACGACGCGCCGCTACACCGAATCCCAGGTCGAGCAGGCCGAGGCCGATCCAACCTTCATGACGCTGTATGCAAGGTTGATCGACAAATTCGGCGACAACGGCATCATATGCGTCATTATATGCCGCGCCACTCACCCCGACACCTGGACGATCGATAGTTGGTTGATGAGTTGCCGGGTATTGGGACGCCGCGTCGAGCAGGCGGTGCTGGCCGAGATCGTGTTGCGGGCCCGGGCGGCGGGCATAACAAACCTCGAGGGCATCTACCGGCCCACCGAGAGAAACGAGATGGTCTGCGATCACTATGCCAAGCTGGGGTTCGTGCGCCTCGATGATGGCACCGATGGAAGCAGCCGGTGGGCACTGCGCACCGACGTTGAACTGGAAGAGCAGCCGATGGTGGTTCAGCGGGAGGAGCCGCAGCTTGAGCCTGCCTGATCAAATCCGACCGACGGCAATGTCGAGCGACAATCGCGGCCCACCCCGAGCTTCCCCTACATGAGTCTCACATCACCTCTGTTTTTTGCTTTTCTTGCTGCGGTGGTCGCTGCCTTCCATGTCAGTGAGTCCGTGGCCTATCGACGGCTGGTCCTGGGGGCCGCGAATGCCATCTTCATCGCAAGCTATCTTACCGACTTCACGCAAGTGGTGCCGTTGCTGGCATTTTTGATGCTCGGCTACGTCTGCGTTTCCACGGTTTATTTCCGCAAGTCGGCTCCCGTTCAGGCGCTCGGCGTCATTGCCATCCTGTGTTCCTATGTCTTTCTAAAGCGGTATTCGTTCTTCGAGGGCCTCGGGCAGCTTCCGTTTCCCTACCTGACCATCGGGCTGTCCTACGTCCTGTTCCGAATCCTGCACCTCATGATGGATGTCAGATCGGGAGATCCGGTCGAGCGAATTGGCCCGCTGGCATTCTTTCGTTTCACATGCAATTTCCTTTGCTTCGTCTCCGGTCCGATCCAGCGATATCAGGATTTCCGCGCGGCGGATGGAAAGGCGACGGTTCAACTCGACTCGTCCCGGGTCTACCAGGCGTTCTCAAGGATCGCGACCGGTTATGTTAAATTCGTCGTTGTCGCGGCCTCTGCCGAATACGCCTTCACCTTTCTAAATCCGAAGTTGCAGGCGACGGGCCTGGCGTTCCCCACGCTGTGCGTCATCTACGCAACCGTCGCCGCGCTTTACACGATCTATCTCTATTTCAATTTTTCCGGGTACATGGACATAGTCATCGGCGTCGGCACGCTGCTCGGCCAGTCGTTGCCCGAAAACTTCGACAAGCCATTTTTGGCCCGCAGCTTCCTTGAATTCTGGCAGCGCTGGCACATGACGCTGTCGCAATGGTTCAAGTTCTACCTCTTCAATCCGCTTCTGATGTTCCTGATGACATGTTTCCCGGCCCCGGCGTTGACGGCTTACCTCGGCGTACTGGCCTTCTTCGTCACGTTCTCTCGTCATGGGCGTGTGGCACGGCACCACGGCGGTGTTCATCATCTACGGTCTCCTGATGGGCGCCGGCGCAAGCATCAACAAGCTCTGGCAACTGGCCTGCACCGAACGCCTGGGCAAAAAGCGTTATCGCGCGCTCAGCGAACAGACGGCCTATATCTATTTTGCCCGCGGTCTGACCGTCGCTTACTTTGTGCTGGCCCTGACCTGCCTCTGGGCAACGGAGCTGCCTCAATTCACCCAGCTTGTGATGCGGCTCGGGCTGACCGGCATTCTGGGCACGTACGTCTTGCTGGTGGGAGTTTTCGCTGTTGCGGCCTTGATGCTGGATTTCATCATGGCGCGCGTGCCAAGCCCGCCATCTCTGTCAGCCATCCGCGGTGGCGAGATCGTCAGGAATCTGGCGCTCGCCAGCAAGATGATGGCGATCTTTGCGGTCGCAACACTGCTGCACAAAGCTCCAGACTTCGTGTACAAGGCGTTTTGAATTGAAGTGCATCCTTCGACAGACGGCGTGGACCTTGTTGTCGCTCGCCTTTCTCTACGCGCTGCTTGCTGGCGTGTCGTTCATCGTTTTTCCGGACCCTTCGAGTGGCCCGCGGGACTTCCAGGCCGCCGATCGAGCTCTCTACATGACGGTCCCGAAGTACGTTTTTCTGGGCCGCAGCGTCTTCGATAACCCGGATCACAAGGTCATTCTTGTCGGAGCGTCGAATACCGGGGTCGGATTCAGGCAGAAGGTGGTACAGGCCGCTCTCAGGTGCGCAAAGGTGAGCAATCTCGGGATGGGCGGTGCGAACATCTCCGAAGTCAAGCAGGTGATCGATCTCGTCCATGCTGTGCAGGACGACAGGGATCGCCCCTTGAACACCTTCGTTATCGGCGCCTGGTTTGGAATGTTCGTCGATTCCGACGTGAAGTTCGCCGATCCCGATCGAACCCGCGGCGACACGGACATCGATATCGAACGATACCGGTACGGCTTTTTTCGACGCACTCCTGACGGTCCCGTCGCAGTCCTGCCGCCGAAGTGGCTGGATGCAGGTGTGGTCGCCCTTCGCCCGCTTTTGCTCATCGAGAAAGTCGCGCGCCAGGCACGATCCAGCGTCAGCGAGTTCGTTGTCGGCCGCAACACGGCCCAGCGCTCCGACGCCGAGCGCGAGGTGGCGGTGATGTCCGAACAAGACAAGAAAAAGGCGCTGGAATATTGGAATGACACGATGGGACACACAGGCGAGATTTCCCGTGCCCAGGTGGCATTACTGAATGACACAATCGAATCCCTGTTGCGCTCCGGACAGAAGGTCGTGCTTGCCGATCTCCCCATTCCCGCCTGGTTTCGAGACAACAGCCCGTACCAACGCAGCTACGAAGAGGCGATCAAGACCCTGATTCAGCAATTTGGCAGCTGGCACACTTTTGCTTCGATGACAATGAGCGATCTCGACCGCGACCTCGATTATTCGGACGAGGTGCACGCCAAGCCGCATGTTGCCCAAATTTGGTCAACTAGGCTAGCGACCGTGCTGGACACATTTCTCTGCAAAGACCGGTCTGAAAAATTGGCAACGGTTCCGCTGCCGGTTCTAGGGACAACGACAGCACCACACTGATTGAGCGGCGCCGGGAGTGCGGCACGACGTTCGACAAAGGAGAGCAGAGTGAACAAGACGGAAATCTATCCCAAACTGACGGCTATCTTTCAGGAGGTTCTCTTCGACGACGAATTGGCTCTCACGCCTACCACCACCGCTGATGATGTCGACGGGTGGGATAGCCTTGCTCATATTCGTTTGGTACTTGCGGTTTCAAAAGCGTTCAATGTCAAGTTTTCGGCGTCGGAGATCGGAAACCTGAAGAATGTGGGCGAGTTCGTGGCGTTGATCGAAACCAAAGTGCCGGCATGACGCCTGTCCAACAACATGGGGTTCCCAGGCTACGATCTCACGCGAGGCCAGATTGATCGGGACGCGCATCTTCGCCCTTGGCGATCAGGTTAGGTTCGCTGAGCTCACCGGCGATTTCAATCCTATGCACCTGGACCCTGTCGCCGCGAGACGGACGCTTGCGGGAGCGCCTGTCGTTCACGGGGTCCACGACTTGCTATGGCTGATCGATCTGATCGCTGTCCACCATACGAATTTGCCAACGGTGGCCGGATTGAAAGTGCATTTTGCGCGGATGCTTTACCTGGGAGAGCAAGCGCAAATCACTGTCTCCAAGCTGGGAGCAAGGCGGCTCGGCGCGAAAGTGTCCGTCGAGGGTTCCGACATCATGCAAGTGACGCTGGTGTTCGGTGACGAGATGACCTCCTCATCCGAGCACGATCAGTTCGACTACGACGTTGAAGAGCCCGACACTCCGGCCGCGCTGGGCCTGGTTCAAATGGAAGGGCGAGCGGGACGACTGGCGTTTGCTCGGCCCGCCGAGGAGCTGGCCGCGATGTTTCCGCACGCCTCCAAGCTGATAGGCGCGCGAAGGGTAGCCGCTCTCGGCTGCACGACCCGTTTGGTCGGAATGGTCATTCCGGGCCTGCATTCAATCTATGCCGGTCTCGAGCTCGACTTCACCAAAGAGGCGGAAACGAGAGACTCGATCGGCTATCGCGTCGAGAGCATCGATGAACATTTTCGCTTTGTCCGAACCCGTATTGCCGGCGCGGGCGTTCTTGGTCACGTGGATGCGTTCAATCGGCCGCCCCCGACAACGCAGCCCGCTCTCGCCGAGATTCGCCGAGTGGTCGCGGCAGACGAATTCGCGGGTGATGTTGCCCTGGTCGTGGGAGGGTCGCGCGGCCTGGGTGAATTGACTGCGAAAATTATCGCTGCCGGCGGTGGAAAGGTGATTTTGACATACGCGGTCGGCAAAACGGATGCTGAAGCCGTTGCCAGGGAAATTATCGAAAGCGGCGGCTCCTGCGAGACGGTCGCATTTGACGTCCGAGAGCAGCCTGCCAAGCAGTTCGGCTCGATTGGAACCACTCTCACGAGCATCTATTACTTCGCGACTCCGTCGATATTTCGACGCCGCTCATCGCGGCTTTCCATCGATCTGTTTGAAGAATTCAACTCGTATTACGTTCGGGGGTTCTACACTCTGCTGGATTTTGTCTCCCGAGAGTTCAAGTCGGATCGAAAGATCGGCGTATTTTATCCATCCTCCTTCGCAATTGACGAAAGACCCCAGGGCATGACCGAATATTCGATGTCGAAGCTTGCGGCAGAGCTCATGTGCGCGGATCTGACTGGACATTTTCGGGACATCCATGTCCTCGTCAAGCGCTTGCCCCGCTTGCTCACCGACCAAACCGCAACGATCAGTGCGTTCGAAACTGTGGACGCGATGACCGTGATGTTGCCCATCGTGCGGGAAGTCCAAATCAACAAGGGCTGAGCACATGTCCTGGCGGACGAGAATGAGCGACAATCACCTGCCCGGCTACATCTGCCGGATCGCCGGAATTCTATGCGGCTTGACGATCGCGCTTCCTGCTCTTGCTCCGGGCGTGCGAGCGCAGGTTTCGGGCTACGGCCGGTCGTCCGCACCGATCACCGGAGGCACCGGCGTATCGGCGGCACCAACCAATCCCTTTCCGCCGATGCCGGGTACCTACGCGCCCGCCCACAAGGCGATGGACGGGACCCCTTGCATATCGGTCCATCCGTCGTCGCACCCGCAAATCGTCAATCCCAAGATCATAGATCAGGCCGTGATCGTGAACAATGTCTGTGGTCAATCGATCAAGGTTCAGGTTTGCTATGCGGGCAACTCGGATTGCATCGTCGTTTCGCTGAGCGGTTACCAAAAATTGCAAAGGGTGCTTGGCATCGGAAACTCGAATGCGTTCAGATTTGAATACCGTGAGCTGTATTGATGGTCGCGGAACGATCAGCCGCGCCGGCACTTCCGTCGCTCATCCGTTTCCGCTTGACGGCGCGCCGGCTGGCGGCCATCGCGGGGGAAAGATCATGGAAAACTCCGCAGCCGACCGAACTTTACCGCGCGCCAGCGAATGTCTTCACTCGAATTGAGCCTTGAGCACATGCCGGATCCTACTCAAGCTATCATATTCGGAGGCGCGGGCTTTATCGGAACACACTTGGCGACCCGGCTAATCGCCTCAAAGAACTATGATCGAGTGATTTCGGTCGACGTCGGAAAACCGCGGGCCCAAGTTAAGGGCGTCGAATATCTCTATCACGACGTCCGCGAGGCAATCGATCCGAACCTCGGCGGCGGCGTTGCGGCCGACATCTTCAATCTGGCGGCGATCCACACCACGCCGGGCCACCCGGAGGGCGATTATTACTACACCAACGTCCTCGGTGCGGTGAACGTGTGCCGGTTTGCCAAGGAAACCGGCAGCCGGAACATCACCTTCACCAGCTCGATATCGATCTACGGTCCGAGCGAAGCCCCGCTCGACGAAGATTCGCAGCCCGCGCCGGTCAGTGCCTACGGGCGTTCCAAGCTCTCGGCCGAAGCCATCCATCTGCTGTGGCAATCGGAGGACGCGGCCAGGCGGCTCACGATCGTTCGCCCTGCCGTTATCTACGGCCTTTACGAGCAGGGGAATTTCACGCGGCTGTCGAGACTGCTGGAAAGACGGGCTTTCGTCTATCCCGGCCGAAGCGACACGATCAAATCATGCGGCTATGTGAAGGACCTGGTCTGGTCGATGCTTTTCATGGCGGCTCACAACGACGGCGTATCGATCTACAATTTCTGCTACGAGCACCGCTACACGATCAGCGAGATCTCCGCGGCTTTCTCTCAAGCCGCCGGCTACAGGAAGCCGACGCTGACCATACCGGTCTGGTTCATGAATCTCGCCGTCCTTCCGTTCGAGATGCTGCACAAGGTCGGCATCAAGACCGGGATCAATCGCGACCGCATCCGGAAATTATGGTTCTCAACGAACATCCTGCCGAAGCGCCTGGTCGCCAGCGGGTTTAGGTTCGAATACGACGTGGTAAGCTCGCTAGACGAGTGGAAGCACGAGTCCCGTGTGAAAGACTTTGATTGACGATCGGGGTCGGCTTCGGGCGGGTGTCTGAAGGAACATCCCTGGCTCGGCACCGGTGCCGGCACCTTTCGCTCGATATTTCCAAACGACCCCGCCGAGAGTTCCCATTGGTCGAGGCAAAATGGCGCGAAAATGGGAACAAGCGTTGCCGATCGCGATCGCTCTGCATCGGTTTGCTGGCCGCCTTCCATTGTCTTGTCGATTTCTTGTTGCAGATGTCCAGCTTATCGCTCGCGATATCGCCGCTAACCGGCATGGGAATTGCTCCGGCAGGATCTAGCCGGGACCGCGCTTAACCAAGCGTTGTCGTCCTGAACCGGTACACGTTGCCAATTCCTCCTCAGGTTCGCGATCTTAGGCGGGTTCCGGAGATATATGATGCACCGCACTCTTCCTGACACATTTATTTGGCACGTTCGGTTCGCTGATGCGCTCAGCGTGGGCTGACGCGTCTCAGCTTGGTCCGACACGGCACAATCCAGGGAACCCAGGTCAGGTAGACGAGCCGGATGCTCCAAACTCGAATCACACCCCCTCGCGAGATCGAATCTCCCACACGAGAGTCGGCTTCGCTGGAGCAGACGATTTCTTCTGCGGTCGCGCTGATTGGCCGCCAGTACCCCGTGATGATCTTCGTGATGTGCCTGTGCATCGGCCTGGCCGGCGTCTATTTGTTGACGGCCCCGAAGCGATATACCGGCACCGCCGTACTCCTGATCGACAGCCGCAAGATGCAGGGCCTGCAGACCCAGGCGCCGGCGGGCGGCGACAGTCCGATCGATTCGGCCATGGTCGACAGCCAGGTCGAAGTCCTCAGGTCGGAGACCATTGCGGCATCCGTCATCAAGGATCTGCATCTGCTTGATTCGCCTGAATTCACCGGCAATGAACGTGGACTGCTCTCCAGCGTCTCCGACCTGTTTTCCTGGATGTTTCCGGAATCGCGTCCGTCCGAAGCCGCTTTGATGCGGATCGCGATCGGCAAGTTGACAAGCAATCTCTCGATCAAGCGCGTCGGCCTGAGCTATGTCATCGAGATCTCCTATCAGTCGCTTTCGCCTGACCAGGCTGCGCGGGTCGCCAATGCGGTGGCCGAAGGGTACATCGTCGATTCGCTGGAATCTAAATATCAGGCGTCGCGGCGGGCCGCGGTCTGGCTGCAGGATCGATTGAAGGAACTGCGGGCGCAAGCTTCCGCGGCGGAGCGTGCGGTCGCCGACTATAAGGAAAAGAACAACATCGTCGACGCGGGCGGGCGACTTCTCACCGAACAACAGCTCGCCGAAATCAACAGCTCGCTGACGGTCGCCCGGGCGCAGCGCGCTGAAGCGCAAGCGAAGCTCGAGCGGATCACCGCCATCCTCAACGCGGACGACAACGACTCCAACGTCATTTTGAACGACCTGGCGACCGTCGGCGAGACAATGGCCAACCCGGTGATCACGAAGTTGCGCCAGACCTATCTCGATTACGCCGCGAAGCAGGCTGACTGGTCGAGCCGGTATGGTCCGTCGCACCTTGCTGTCGTCAATTTGCGTAACCAGATGCGCGAAATCAGGCATTCGATCACCGAGGAGTTGCGGCGCACGGCCGAGGTTTACAAGAGCGACCTCGCGATTGCGAAAGCACGCGAGGAATCCAGTCAGAAGAGCCTGAACGATACGATCGCGTTATCCAACGGCACCAACCAGGCGCAGATCGCCTTGCGCGATCTGGACAGCAATGCGCAGAGCGCCCGTGCGCTCTCCGACAACTTCCTCCAGCTCTACATGGTCTCGGTTCAGCAGCAATCGTTTCCGATCACTGAAGCGCGTGTGATCACGCAGGCGTCCAACGCTCCCAACAAGACGTCGCCCAAGACGACGCTCGTTCTGCTGGCCACGCTGATCGGCGGCGCAATCCTTGCCGGGCTCGTCGCCGTCCTGCTCGACATGATGGACCGCGTGTTCCGAACGGTGTCCCAGGTGGAGCAGCTTCTTCACACCAGCTGTATCGCTTCGATTCAGGCAATCGGCAGCGAGCAGAGCGTGGGAATAGCCGGGCACCCTCTGCTATCCAAAGCGGGAAGGTTGTTCAACAGGCGGCCGAAGAGACCCCAACCGGTGGCACCAAGGCCGATCGGCGCCACGGCTCCGGGTCTGCCGCTGCGAAACTCCGAACTCGGTGCCAATCACCCGCAGCCGCATCGCGACCGTCTGCTGACTGCCGACAACAGCGTCGGCAGATACGTGATCAATTCGCCCTTCTCGCGTTTTGCCGAGGGCTTTCGCTCGATCAAGCTCGCATGCGACCTCAGCAATTACGGATCGTCCAACAAGGTCATCGGCATCACCTCGGGACTTCCCAATGAAGGGAAGTCCACAATCAGCGAGGCGCTGGCTCAAACCGTGGCTCAAGGCGGGTCCCGTACCCTCCTGATCGACGGCGACATCCGCAATCCAAGCCTCACGGCGAGGCTGGCGCCCTCGGCGCAGGCCGGCTTGGTCGATGTCGTCCTTGGCAGGCTTGATTGGATGGACGCGGTCTGGATTGATCCGCAGACCAATCTGCATTTCCTGCCCTGCGTCGTGACCTCGCGTTTTTCCAATTCCAGCGACGTGCTGGCCTCGCCCCAAATGGAACGATTGTTCCAGCATCTGCGCGAGCACTATGACCGCATCGTTCTCGACCTCAGCCCGCTCGCACCGGTGATCGATGTTCGGGCCACCGGTGCGCTGGCGGACTCGTACGTTCTCGTCATCGAATGGGCCAAGGCCAAGGTCGATATCGTGGAACGCGTGCTCAACGAAACCCCGGTCGTCCGCGAACGCTTGCTTGGCGTCGTCCTCAACAAGGTGAACATGGCGGTGATGAGCCGCTACGATATCTACAGCGCGGGCTACTACCGCAATCGGTACTACAAGAGATACGGATATATCGACTAACGCGTGATCCGGACAAACGCGTGCCGGCCCCTCCTCCGCGCCAAACGCCGAACGCGTTTGGGCGGAGTGGATCAGCGTGTGAATGCGTCACATGCCTCGATCGGCGCGGCGCTCGGCTGTGCGTATTGGAGCGCCATCCGTCAGCGCGGCGTGATCAGCGACACTTCGAGAAACCGGCAAAGTCCTAGGCGATCCTGGGACCGATCCGCGAGCAGCTCATGGCGGAACCCGCAAAAGGCGGCCGGATTCCCGCCTTCAGCTTGATCGGGCATGGCGTACCCAGGACCCGATCGTATCGATCCCCGGCGTCGGCTCCCGTGAATTCAGGCCAAGGCGCTGAGCCGGCGGTGCCGGCCAAGCGTCCTGGGTCCAAGGATCCGTCACTGGCGGGAGTTGATCCTCAGGATCTGCGCATTGTTCGCGGTGACGATCGTGTCGTTGGCGGTCCCGATCACCAGCCGGACGAATTGCAGAAACTTTGCCGTGTCAACGGTGGCGGCGTTCGCGGCAAACAGCACGTCCTTGTCCCGCATTTCAAACTTGCTTGCGAGGAAGAAGGCGGCCGGATCCCGGAAGTCGGCGTTATAGACCACGGGCACCAGCGGCCCGACGTACTTGGAGCAGTCGACGCCCAGTCGTTCCGCCAGCTCGCGCGGCTCGCGCCGATAGACATAGACGCCCGCGGGTTCGGCCTGCGCATCAATCAGGCCGCCAGCCTTGGCCATTGCCTGCGCCATGGTGATCTTCCACATATCGAATGGGAACTGAGCCTGTCCTCCAAAACTTCCTCCGATCGTGAACGCCCCAAAGGCGAGGAAGACCTGCGGTTCGCGGTAGACATAGATGGTGTCGCCGGGATGGACCCAGACGTTGTTGGCCGGCTGATATACCAAGGCTCCGAATGGAACCGTGGCACGCTTGCCGGCGCGCTCCAGCGTCACCCAACTCTCCCAGCCCGGCCCGGTGAGGCCGCCAGCGCGCGCAATCAAGTCAAGGACCCGCTCGCCGGCCGCATTCGCCGTCAGACGGGCTGGCGTTCTCACTTCGCCCAGCACGCTTACGAGCGAGGTGTTTTGCGTGATCAGGGACACCACCACCTGCGGCTCGATGGCGCGGTTTCCGATCGCCTTCACGATGTCCTGCTGAATCTCGCGTGGTGTCCGCCCATTGGCCTTGACGGCGCCGGCATAAGGAACGGTGATGAAGCCGTTCAAATCAACATTTTGGTTTGGCAAGGCCACGAAGTTACCCGGCCGCACGCCGGCTTCCGCCGGAATGAATAACCCGCCTGCAGCAGCTTCAAAGATGGACACCGCGACCACGTCGCCGATGCCAAACCGGATGCCCGGCGGCGGCCGGTGATCAGGAAATGACCCCGCGATTGCGCCGGGGCCATATTCCTTCAGGATATCGACCACCGTCGGCGTAAGCTTAACGAGACCATACTCAGGCCCCGATCGCGTCACCTCACTCTTGATGACGTGATCTTCGGGACCGGACATGGGCATGATCGCGCACCCCGCTGAAGACAGCAGAATGCCGAGCAAGACTCCCCATAGTAAAACGCTGCGCCTCAAGACTATTCCCCACTACATCCAAGTTCAGAGCTGGCCAAATCCGAAGTGGCGCCAACGAAGCCGCAGGAGATGGTCAGAATAAGGAGATGTTGTCGCAGCCAGGAATAAGGGGATGTTGTTGCAGCGCAGTCACAGACTGTCACCCACCCAATCATAAATTAGGCAGAAGCGTGCTCAATTTGCATCGCATATATGCGCAAGTTCCAAGCGGTCAGCGGTTGTTGATGCATTAGAGGGCGCAATTGGAGAGGGCGCAATTGGAGAGGGCGCAATTGGCCTCGCTTCATTTGTTCCACGCGCGCGGTTTTTGTCGCGAGCCATTTATCTGCTGCGATGCCCGTTCCATATTGAGGCCGAAACGCCTCGTCTGACAAACATAATTTCGTCGGTGTCGTCGTCCAAGGAAGCGACATCACCCTGACCCAGGCGACACAGTTGCGCGGTGCAATGGATCATGTTTCTGACACGACTGCTGAGTAACAGGTGAAGAATCTGGTTTCAGTGAGGGTTCCGTCTGCGTTTGTCACGATGCGTGTAACCCTGCTCTGCGCTGCTCTTTTGGTGGTGGCAGGTTCCGGCCGGGCCGAGCCGGCGCGTCCAGGCATGCTGAATTGCGCATCCAGCGTCAGCCCCGAGCAGCGTCAACGGTGCGATGAAGAAGCCTTCAGGCAGGTCGAGGCCGGCAGCCAATCGACACAGCTTGAGGGCGGCTGGCGATTGGTGAAGAGCAGAAATCCTGACGGCGGCGCCGACGCCATTTCAGCGATGCATGTTGTCGATAGCGCCAAATCGGATGCGCGCCTTGCGGGCTTGAGTCTGCAATGCGGGAGGGACGGTATTGAAATCGTGCTCATCGCTCTCGAACCCTTGTCTCGCTCGACGCGGCCGAACGTGGTTCTGATAACAGGAGAAAAGCGGGCAGAGTTCGAAGCATCCGTGATCCAGGGCGGCGCGGCGCTACTGCTGCCCGCGGACGCGTCGAAGCTTGCGACCGGCGACTGGCAGGGCGCAACCGAGCTTTCGGTCGAAATTGCGACCAAGCCGACCGCGATCCGCGGAGCAGTGCCGATCGGTGGATTGTCTACGGCTCTCCGTTACCTGTCGCAAAACTGTCCTGCGCGATAAGTCAGCCGGCGACGGGAACTTTCTCACATTGGGTGCGAGCGCGTGAGCCGAAACAGACAGCCGCCGCGATGTGATCGGCGGACGGCGTTGGCGTCGCATGTTCGCTTATGCGATAGTCGCGGCCGGTTCCCCTCGCCGCGGTGAGATCCATCCCGGCCTCGATCCCAGTCCTGCTTCGAAGTCTCCCATTTTGTCGATCGCCTCTTCCCTTCTGACCATATTGCTGGCCGTGACTCCGATCTTGGCAATCGCTAACGGTGCTTTCGCGCAGCATGCGGTCGCGATCGTCGCCGCCATCATGCTGGCCACGGCGGCAAAGGGAGCGGAGACCGAACTCGCATCAACCGCGCAGTTGCTCAAGCGATTTTCACTCGCGATCCTGCTTCCGCTCGTCTGGATGGTGCTGCAGACCTTGCCGCTGCCTTTTCCATCACTTGCAAACCCGGTTTGGTCGACGACTTCGGTCGCACTGAACGATCCATCGCTGCCGGGCCGCATCAGCCTTGATCCCGGCGCCACGTTGCGCGGCCTCTTTCTTTATCTGGTCGACGTGTCGCTGGTGGTGTCGACCGTCATCATCACCAAGGATCGCCACAGGGCCGAAACGGTCTTGTTTGTGTTGTGCGCAGTAACGACCTTCATGTCGCTGCAAGTCCTGCTCGGTCGACTCGATTTGTTCGCAGGCATGATTGCGGATGCAGGCGGGCCCACGAGCCCGTTTCCGGCAGCAACCGCGCTCGCCATAGTGACAAACGGCGCGCTCGTTGCCCGGGCAATCGAACGACACCTGCACCAGCCGGACATCCGCAATCTGGCCTCGGTCCCGCTGTGGCTTGGGATTCTTTCCGGTCTGTCCGGAATTGCCGTAGCGTTCGCTGCAATGGCGACCTTCTCCCGCGGCACGTTGTTGGTGGTCACTGGCCTGGGGTTGACCGTGATCGTTTTCATTGCGGCCGTCCGCCGCCTGGGATTTCGCTCCTGGCCGTCGGCGATGTTGTTTGCAGTTGTCGTGGCGATGGCCGGCGCCATCGCCCTGCCGCGCGTTCAGTCCGGCGGTTCGGGTCTGCTTGGATTTGTCAGCTTCGCCCCGGAAGCAGTCTCACTGGCGGAACGCGTATACGCTGATGCATCGTGGTTGGGAAATGGCGTCGGAACATTCGGGCTGACGTCGAGAGCCTATCAAGAGCTTGGCGCCACGACTTTGGCAGTCCCCCCTTCCACCGCGGTCTTGATCGCGATCGAGTCGGGACGATTGGCGCTTTTGATCCTGGCAGGCTTCGCCGCCCAGCTTTTCTTCGCTACCTTTCGCGGCGCCGTTCGGCGGGGACGAGACTCCTTTTTCGCATCGGCTGCGGCCGCCGGCATTCTGGTTGTACTCTGCGAGAGCTTTCTCGATTCAAGCCTCTCGAGCCCCTCGGTGCAGATCATCGTGGCTGTGATGGTCGGACTTGGACTTGCACAATCTGCAGGCCGGACCGGCGGCGTCAAACGCTAGGCGACGGCATGCTCGCCATACGACGGCCTTATGTTAGATGGCCTTTGCATTGAACTAATCCATCGGGAATGACTTCTGTGAGCAGATTTCGCATCCTTCTGACGGCATTGGCGCTGACCATCGGATTTTGTGCGATTGCCTCGGCCGTAGCGGAGATGACGGCGCTGGAGCGCACCGCATTTCCGGCCGATGCAGCCAAGATCCGCTCGCCCTGGGCTGGAGACGTGCCCTCCTTGCTGGCAACGTTCTCTCCCTTCAGATCGGAGCTGGAAAGCAATCATGCCTTGATCACCGCGCTGCAGGCGATCGAGTCAGGCCGGCAAAAGTCGGCAACCGTACGATCCGCAGAGCATGCCGACGCCCTCGGCAGGGTCAGGCAGACGCTGTCGATCTCGCCTTACAATCCCGAATTGTGGCTGGCGCTCGCGCTGCTTCAGGCCCAGCGCGACCCGCACGATCCCGTCGTGGTCGAGGCGCTGAAGATGACGTATTTTACCGCGCCAAACGACGCGCGATTGATGCCGGTGCGGCTCGACATAGCGGGCCGCTTCGATGCGCTCGCTATTCCGGACGTCAAGGACCTCGTACGCAACGACGTTCAACTGATCATGACCCGCCGGCCCGAGTTGAAACCCGCGATCGTGTCGGCTTATCGGCGGGCGTCAGACCTCGGCAAGACTTTTTTCCAAGATGCGGTTCAATCGATCGATCCGTCATTCGTTCCGACACTGCGCCGCTAAAATTCGGGCACGAAACGGCCACGAATTCAGCACAAGCACCAGGCGCAGACGGACTTACTGATCCATATCCGCCACACTTCATTCAACTTTCCGACGGCAAGATCCGGCCGGTTGCTCGTCCAGGCGCGAGCGTCTAAGGTTGATCGCAATCAGGGGAACAAAAAGCGATGTTACGATCCTATATCGGCCTTCTTGCGCTCGCCTCGACTGTGATCATTTCGGTCATGCCGGCGCGCGCCGCCGACTATGCCGCCCATCCGCGAAAAGCTCGCCCCGCAGCAAGCGTGCTGCAGATCGATCGTGGGCCGAATCCTTATTGCGGTCCGCGCTGCGGTTGCCCGGACGCAGTTTATGTTCGGCATCGCTCGCTCGAGGCGGCCTATCCCTACACCGTTGATCCGCGCACCAGGAGCGACGAACCGCATTATTACTATGGTCCGAACCGGACTTACGTCAGGTATGTGAACCCCCGTAACCCTGACCTGGTGTTTCAATACTGAGCCAGCCCCGATTGTATGAACCGGCCGCCGAGCGCGGCGCGATCAGAGCTCTCGGACGTCTTTCATTGCGATAGTCCGCACGGCTGCGCGAGTTGCGCTGTTGGCGCGGTACGTCCTACGTCCTGATCAACTACTCGCGGATCTTGATCCGCGAGACTTGCCTCGCGGTTGCGGTGTTTCAGAGCTAACATGTTCCGATACCTTCACGGGAGCTCCCGCTGCCAGATGTTGTCACCGGGTCGCCGGAGGCGGTCGCCCGCCCCCGGCTCCCACAGAACGTGGCGTGCGGATCTCCCGCACCACGCTCTTCGGCAGTTGGTTCACAGCTTTCACTGCTATCTGTTCAAGTTTCGTTTCCATGGTCAGCTGATCTTCTCTCTGAGTAGAAGGCCGTAACTCCCGTTGCATGGAGCCCATGTCGCCCAAGAACAATTCAACTACCGCTGACCGCTTCCCCATGTAGCCGGCTCTCCCGACCGCAGAGTACTATCAGTCAGTCTGACTTCCACCCGGTCATCAGACCCTTCTCACCTCTTCGGCTTGGCAGGTCCTACAAGCTTGCGCCTGAACCGGATGGATCTCCCTTGTTCACGTTGCTTCCTTTGGTTGCATGCTGGCGGTACGAACCCCGGGAGCATCTCAGGCCGCTCGCTATAGCGCGGGCTGCGATTCCGCCTTCCCCTTTACGGGATAGGGTTGGCTACTCCGATCACGTTCGATTTCGGGGCTATGTTCCCGTTCACTGTCGTTCCGGCCTACAACCTCCCTGTCTACGCTTCGCAACGGCCGTTACCGGACGCCACGCAAGACTCGGTTCGCGGCTGCTCGCTAGGCTTTGCCGCGGCCGTCATCGCAGACGGCAGACTTCAACGCGCTTGCAAGGCGCAACCCGCTCAGATCTCGTCCGTCGAAGGGCAAGCCGAAACTGCCGGAGGGGGTACGGATCTACGCGATGACCGACATTCATGGTTGCGCGCATCTGCTCAAACAGATGCTGCGGGTCATCGACGCGGACCTCGCGCGCAGCCGGCCGGGCGGCGCCATCGAGGTGTACATGGGCGATTACGTCGACCGCGGCCCGGATTCACGGGCAACCCTCGACATCCTGATCAACCGCAGCCGCAGAGGCAACACGGTCTTCCTGAAGGGAAACCACGAGGTGTTTCTTGGCAATGTCCTGCGCGACCCGTCGCTTCTGACCAAGTGGCTGCACGTCGGCGGATTGTACACGCTGATGTCCTACGGCCTAACTCCCTCGCCCACCCCTGGAGATGAGGAACGGCGCGCATTGGTGCGGGAATTGGCGCGCGCGATGCCGCGCCGGCACCTTGAGTTTCTCAGCCAACTGCGGCTGACATTCACCTGCGGCGACTTCTTCTTCGTCCACGCCGGCGTCCGCCCCGGCGTGCCGTTGGCCGAACAGCAGGAGGATGACCTGCTGTGGATTCGCGAGGAGTTTCTGCAAAGCCAGCAAAATTTCGGGAAATTCGTCGTGCACGGCCACACACCGGTGCGCCATCCCGAATTGCTTAAAAACCGTGCCAATATCGACACCGGTGCCTATGCGACCGGCAACCTCACCTTGATGACGATCCAAGGCACCAGCATGCTCGCCGTCTGAAGCCATCTGACCGCACCGACCGGACACCGCAGCCTACTGATCGGCACACCCGCTCGTTGACATGCGAACTCGTGCTCGACGCCGAGACTGATCGTCATCATCGACAAACAACAGGTTGCAGACCGCGCCGCCCTGGCGGAGCGGCGCGCGATTGGCCTCAATAGGCTTCCTGATACATCAACGCGACCGCGGTCCGGAAAATGATCCGGATGTCGAGCCAGATGCCCCAGTTGCTCACATACCAGACGTCGTACTCGACGCGCTTCTCCATCAGGTCGATGGTCGGCGTCTCGCCGCGGAAGCCGTTGACTTGGGCCCAGCCGGTCAGGCCGGGCTTCATGTGGTGGCGGTAGACGTATTTGCTGATCACCTGGTCGTAGTAATTGTCATGGGCGAGCGCGTGCGGGCGCGGTCCGACCAGCGACATCTCACCGCGCAGCACGTTCCAGAGCTGCGGCAACTCGTCGATGCTGGTCTTGCGCAGGAAGCGACCGACCCGGGTCACCCGCTTGTCCTGCTTCGTGGCCTGCGTGAGTGTGGCGCCGTTCTCGGTCACGATCATGCTGCGGAACTTCCAGATCTGGAACGGCTTGCCGTTGAAGCCCCGACGCGACTGACGGAAGATCACCGGGCCTGGCGTATCGAGCTTGACCAGGATCGCCGCCGTGATCATCAGCGGCGCCAGCATCAGCAACGCGAAGGACGCAAGTCCGATGTCGAGGCAGCGCTTCTGAACCCGTTCAAACACCGTCAGCGGCGGCCGCTGGATCTCGATCGCGACGGACCCGCTGACCGGCAGGAACGGCCGCGACACCAGATCGGCGATCGGGAAATCGGGCAACAGACGGATCGGCTGCGGAACCATCCGCAGATGCTGGCTCAGCCTCTGCAGCATTGGCAGTTCGTTCCAGTCGATCGCCAGCAGGAACTCCTGGGCATTCGTGGTCCGTGACTGCCGGATGACATTCATGATCTCGAGATCGAGCGCTGCCTCGTCCTGTGCCGCGTTCACAACGAAGTGACGCACCACGTCAAAACCGTTCTTGCGCAAGTCCTTGAAACGATTCGAGGTGAAATCGAGCGATTTCAGGCTGAGCAGCACAACCCTGCGGTCGATGAAATGCCCCTTGGCGAAGGACGACGCCAAGCCGATGCGCCAGGCCGCACGGTGTGCGCCCAGACTTGCGAGACCTGTGACCGCAAACAAGATGGTCGTGCCGCGCGACAAATTGGCCGTCGACTTCAGGAGAAAGGCGGCGACAGCCAGAATTGTCAGCGCCAGCATCCATGCGAAGACAACCTTGCGTGCCTGCCAGATTCCGTTGAGCAAACGATGGCTGTTGTAGACACCCTGGAAGAACGCGATTGTGACGAAAGCCACGCCAACGATCAGGCCCGCGCCGATTGAAACCTCCTGGTCAGCAGGAGATCCCATGAATTCGCGATACAGAATGCCTGCCGCCAGATAGCTCAGGAGGACGAGCAGGAAATCGCCGCTGATGAAGAATATCTGGAAGGGTCTTTGTAGGGAAGTTCCGCGGCTGGCAATCGTCGCATTGACGTCTTCGGTACCATATGTTGCTGCAGACATCTCAGGCCTCTTCACTTCATCGCCGCAACTGCCGACAACGCTTGCTAGTCACTATTCGAGCGAACGTCGTCAGTCGGAGCGAACGTCGTCGAATAAGTTTGCTAAGTTTGCCGAAAATTCCCGGCAAGGTTTTGCCGGGAAGGTCTCGGGAGACTGCTAACCAATCGAAGCGAGAGTGTGGCACCGCACCAAAAAAAAACAAATCGGATTTTGCATTGCAGTATTGTGATGCTGAAACAATCACCGCGTGCCGCAGAACCGATCAAGGTGAGCGCTATGTACGCTGTCGATCTCAAAAAACGGCAGCTTCGTGAACTGCGTCACAATTTTGATAATTTACGGAACACGATCGACAACACGAAACTATGCGGAGCAGCAATTGGCAGAGGCTGCTGTTCTGGATTAACTTTTCGGGTGGGCCAATTGATGCCACATCCACGAGGATCTCACGATCGTCGAGAGATCGGAACAGACCGGAACAAAGCCGAGATCCGCTTTAGCTGCCGAGGGATCGGCAACCAGGACGGGGGGATCGCCGGCGCGGCGGGGCTTCGCGACGAGGGGAACCTTGAGCCCCGTTTCGCGCTCGATGGCCGCCAGCACCTCGCGAACCGAGAATCCCGAACCCGTGCCAAGGTTGTAGTGACCGCCACGGGAACCATCCAACAGGGCATTGACGGCCCGGACATGCGCCGCAGCCAGATCGACGACGTGAATGTAATCGCGTATCGCCGTTCCATCGGGCGTCTCGTAGTCGCCGCCGAAGATCGCAAAGTCACGGACATGTCCCTGCAGTGCCATCATTGCGCGTGGAATGAGGTGGGTTTCGGGGTCCCGAAACTCACCGATCGATCCCGATGATTCGGCACCGCAGGCGTTGAAGTAACGCAGGCAAAACGAATTCATCCCATAGGCTCTACGATAATCCGCAAGGATCTGCTCGATCATCCATTTCGACGCGCCGTAGGGATTGACGACCGCGCCGGCCGCGCCCTCGCTGATCGGATCGCGCCCGGCATTCCCGTAGACTGCCCCCGTGCTCGAGAACACCAGACGATTGCATCCCCGTTCGAGCATGGCCTTCAACAACGACAGCGTCCCGCAGACATTGTTCAGATAATATTTCTGGGGATCGCCGACGGATTCGCCGACCTGACTGAAGGCCGCGAAATGCATCACCGCCACGACTTGATGGGCCGCGATCGCATCAGTCAAACGCTTTGTATCGCCAACGTCGCCCTCGACGAAGGGGCCCCACTTCACGAAATCGCGGTGGCCGGTTGAAAGATTGTCGAAGCAGACGGGGACAAAGCCTGCTTCCGACAGCGCCTTGCAGCAGTGAGCACCGATGTAACCGGCTCCTCCGGTTACGAGAATCGCCGGGCTTTTGGACATGTATTTCCTGTCACGATGAAAGAGCCTTCGGAGCCCGGCAGACGCCTGGAGCGCGGCGAACGCGAGCTACGCTTCGGGCTTCCCGGCGCGCCCGACGCTTTGATACAGGAACCCGCGCTTGGTCAGCTCATTGGGATCATAGATATTGCGGAGATCCACCACCACCGGGCACGCCATCTCGCGCTTCAATCGATCGAGATCCAGCGCCCGCAACTGCTCCCATTCGGTGACGATAACCAGCGCATCGGCGCCGGCGGCGCATTCGTACGGATTCTCCGAATACTGAATATCCGGCATTTCGATGCGCGCGAGCTCCATGCCCACCGGATCAAATGCCCGCACCGTTGCGCCCATATCCTGCAGCGCGGTGATCAGCGGAATCGATGGTGCCTCGCGCATGTCATCGGTGTTCGGCTTGAACGTCAAGCCAAGCACCGCAATGGTCTTGCCGCGAAGATTCCCGCCGAACGGCGCGGCAACCTTTCGCGCCATCGCGCGCTTGCGGGTATCGTTGACCGAATTCACCGCCTCCACGATTCGAAGCGGGGCATCGTAATCCTGCGCGGTCTTGATCAGGGCGCGGATGTCTTTCGGGAAACAGGAGCCGCCGAAACCAGGCCCCGCATGAAGAAATTTTGATCCGATACGATTGTCCATCCCGATTCCGCGCGCAATCTCTTGAACGTCCGCCCCGACCTTTTCCGCCAGATCGGCCATTTCGTTGATGAATGTGATCTTGGTCGCCAGAAATGCGTTGGCGGCATACTTGATCAACTCGGCGGTGCGGCGGCTGGTGTACATGATCGGTGCCTGGTTGAGATAAAGCGGCCGGTATATCTCGCCCATCACCTTGCGCGCGCGCTCGTCGGTCGTTCCGACAACGATACGATCCGGATGCTTGAAGTCGCGCACTGCCGCGCCTTCGCGGAGGAATTCCGGATTTGAGACCACGGCGACGCCGGCCGACTGATTGACCTGCATGAAGATCCGTTCCACCTCATCGCCGGTACCGACAGGCACCGTCGATTTAGTAACCACCACCGCAAAACCCTTGACCGCCTCAGCGATCTCGCGCGACGCGGCGTAGACGTGGCTCAGATCCGCGTGACCATCGCCGCGACGCGAGGGGGTGCCCACGGCGATGAAGATCGCCTGTGCATCGCGGACGGGCCCCGCAAGGTCGGTTGTGAACGAGAGCCTCCCGGCGCGCGCATTGCTTTGCACAAGGCGCTCAAGATCGGGCTCAAAGATCGGAATTTCGCCATGCAACAGCGCAGCGATCTTCGCGTCATCCCTGTCCACGCAGGTGACGTGATGTCCGAAGTCAGCGAAACAGGCACCCGAAACCAGTCCCACATATCCTGTTCCAACGACGACTATCCGCATGAACCACGCACCTATTCGTTATCCGCACCAATGCCGTATCTAGATTAATGTCGCAGGTGGGTCAAAAACTGGAGCATCGTATTTCTGCAGGACAGGCAGACCACGATTCTCGTCATCACGTCCCGCTCACGCCATTTTGCCGACAACAATTCCGGGGAGCGCGGAATCAAAATCGCGCGAACAAAGTGCGTGCTGGTAATGAGCTGCAACAAGAGAATTATTTTGCTGCAATTTTGGCCGGTTTGCTGCCTGGTCCAGTGAGTGTTTGCTGCGCAATCGTTGGGCGATCGGGTGGCGTCCAATCCCGCTCAGGCCGACATTCCCAGCAGGACGCATGCCAGACATTTCCGGCCATATTAAACCATCTTTAGGTGGCACCCGCTACCGTTTTCAATCAGTTTGCGGAGTACGGTTGCGTGATTACGCTGGCGATTTGCAGCACGCTGATTGGATCGATACTCGGAATTCGATTCAGATTTTTCGTTCTGCCCCCGGTCATTGTTCTCGGCGCGGCCTGCTTTGCGGCACTTTCCAATGCGGAGGGCGCCACATTGTCGCAGACAATAGTGCCGATCGTGATATTTGCGACCCTGCTGCAGCTTGGATATCTCTGCACCGCGCTGCTCAAGCACGCCGTGACGCCGGCCCATGCCGGCGGGCGACGTCCCTCGCTGGGAACCCCGAAGCTTCGATAAAGTACACGCTGAGGTCCGACCTGCCCAAATCGGACCATTTCGCGTTGCGTCCACAAAACCGGCAGACAATCAACACATTTGCAGGGGACTCTGGCTCGTGATTGGCTGGCTTCATGGCTAACATGTGCCCGTCCCCCGGTTCGCCGTCTCGGGACGTGAGTAAGCGTGCCTGTCATTTCAACCCCAAACCGTTTCAGGAATATCCGACACCAGATGTTGTCAGCGCTGCGATCTACCAAGGCGACGGCCAAGCCAAGGTTGCCGGATGGGGTTCGAATCTACGCGATCAGCGATATTCACGGCTGCGCGCATCTGCTCGAACAGATGTTGGGGGTCATCGACGCCGACGTTGCACACAGCAGGCCACGTCATGCGATCGAGGTGTATCTCGGCGACTATATCGATCGCGGACCGGACTCGCGCGCGACGCTCGACCTCCTGATCAGGCGCAGCCGGCGCGGAAATATGGTGTTCCTGAAAGGCAACCACGAAGCGTTCCTTGGCGCCGCTTTTCGCGATCCCTCGCGCATTGCCGATTGGTTCCAGTTTGGCGGGATGCAAACCCTGATGTCCTACGGCCTCGCACCGTCGCCGAATCCGGACGACGAGGAGCAACTTGCCTTGGTAAGGGAGCTGGCCGCCGCGCTGCCGCCGCAGCATCTCGAATTTCTGCAAGGCTTGCGTCTGACGTTCACCTGTGGAGACTTCTTCTTCGTTCATGCCGGTGTCCGGCCCGGTATACCCCTGCGGAAGCAACAGGAAGCAGACCTGTTGTGGATCCGCGAGGAGTTTCTGCGCAGCCAGAAGAATTTCGGAAAATACGTTGTGCATGGCCATACCCCGGTTCGCAGCGCGGAAGTTCTTTCCAATCGGGCCAACATCGACACCGGAGCCTACGCCACCGGTAATCTTACCTTGCTGTCGATCCAGGGCAGCCGCTTGTTGGCCGTATAACTCCGCGCGAGGCGGATCAGGTGCCGACGCGCAGGGCCGCCCCTTGCTTGCGCAGATAGGCGATGACCGAAAGCGCGGTGATGCAGCTGGCCTTCGGGTTCTCGGACGGGATGTTCTCGATCGACATCGAAAAGCGGGCGGAATCGGATTCCACTTCGATGCGATACACGTTGCGGGTCAGCGCCGGACCGACCCAGATTTCCAGCGTGATGCGGTCAGGCCCGATGCCGGCCAGCGAAAGGGCTACGGCCACGTTCAGATTGGCGGGATAGCCCTTGGCGGCCTCGCGCGCCGTGCCCTGAAAAATCCGGAGCGGCTCCCTGATGCGATCGATCGGAATCCGCAGCGGCTCGAGCTTCCTGCGATACCCATATTGCAGCACCCGAGTGAGACGAGCGTCAGTGGGCTGGCTTAGCCGGCGTAATGCTGCTATGCACAAACCATGGCCAGAGCACTGACGCTACTATTGTTGGGTTTCGCCGCTTGCTCGGCCCCCGCGTCGGCAGCATCCGACCCTTGCAAGGATTGCAGCCCGGCCCCCGAGCTTACGATCAGAGAGCAAATCAAAGCAGATCGAGCGCGCGAGGTAGATCGTGTGGCTAAAGAGTCCACCGCTAGACCTTGGGACGGCAAGGATCTTGGGGGAGTAAAACGAACTATCACACCCGGAGTCGTTCGCTAAACCGGCAGTTGTTGATCAATTAAGCATAAGCAGCCAGCCTTGAGGCAGCAAGGGTTTGGAGCCGCCTGATCAGTCTTCAGACGCTCTGCCTGGTTCCGGCGTCTTGGTAGTATGGGAACCTGCTCAGCACGGCCGCCTTCATAAATCTGAAATGGGAAATCTCCGTAGCCAGTTCCTTGAGCCTACGCTGCCCATTTAAAATCTCGGCTCCAAATAGATCCTGGTGATAGTTATCCAGCGCATCGCGCTCCAGATATTCGTCGGTTCCATTTCCGAAAGTCACCGCGGCGCGTGCCAGGACATCGTCCACCCGGCGGCTCAAGCCTGAATGTTCGCTCTCTGCTGCATGAAGTGCGGTTTCGATCGCGGTTACAATCGAGCCGACACGGGCCAAATCCGTCTCAGCATCCCGTTCGGCCGAACGTGCCCTAAACCCGTCGTCACCCAGGCGGCCCCTGATAAAGTTGTGTACTCGATCCCGCAAAAGCAGCTGAAACATTCTCGTATCCCGGGTTCATACTAAGATGACAGGAAACAAGACATAAGGTCGCTCAATTATATTTAACAAATCCTGAAGCTTCACGGCGATCCGCCTGAGCTCGCGTCTTCCACTCTATCCAGGCGATATCGTGCTTGCAATAGAGTTCGCGCCAGCGCTTCTCACGGGTCGTGGTCGGGGCTCCGTTTTCATCCCGGGCAACATGCCCGCCTGTCTCATCCAGAGCCGGAAGATTGTCTAGTGTTTCAAATTCAAGCGTTTCTTCGGTCGTCAAACCGATAAGCACGCGACGCCCGCTGCCATCGACAAAGTATCGCCGCGGTGAATGACCCCGAGAGCTAATCATTTCGCGACATCTCGTTTGCGAACCATCGACCCGCAGACAATTCCGGCCCAATGACAATTCCGGCCCACTGCCGCACGCCCGCCACTGGTCAATAAATCATCCAGAGTACGCATACCCTTGGCTATTCTCTCGTTCTCATCAAGACAATAGCTGTGAAGTCTGCCTAGAATCAGGACTATCGCGCCCGCCAGAATCGCAATCAGAAAGCTGTTCAAGATAGTCCCCACAATCAATGTATCAACGAGCCTCGCCAGACAGCATATCGAGTCAGGCTCTTCGCATATCTAGAATGCCCGGCGCGCTTGCCCCAGCATGCGAGACTGCGATTTGGATTGGTAGGGCGCGTGGTGCGTGCGCCGTTTGTGCGACCGCCAGGAACGCACCGCATATCCAGCAAAGAATATCGACGACAAGATCAGGATAGGAAGCATGGTGGTAGTCCCGTTTCGCCCACGCTTATCTTCATTCCGAAGTTGTGACGACATCATGATTCCCGACGCCGAAAGATTGTTCACCTGCTGAAATTTTTGTGCAACCCACCGCCCCTTAAATCATCAACTTCCATTTCGTCGTGAAATATTCCTCGCTCAGGAAAAACACCAAACACACATTTCAGAAAAATCGAACCAAGCAGTTAAACCCATCCAGCATTGTCACCCAAGAAACGCGCCGGACAAACCTCGCTCCTTCATTTTCGCCAGCAGAGACAGTTTTTCTGGCAGGTAAAGGACTTTTGAACGTTCGACCAACGATTGAGGGGGAACCAATATCTATCGGGCAAATTCGCGCGGCGCTCTGGAAGCAAGCGGCTACCCGATCACAGGTCTTTATGCCGCAGATGCCTCGTTAACCCGTCCCAACGCCAAACCGATTTCAGGGGAACGGCAACCACCCAGTCGCCTTCCGCCGCAAGCCAAAGGCGCCAGCCAGTTTCATGCTTTCGATAGAGTTCCGGCCACCGTTTCTGTTCAGGTGTCTTTGGATCGCTCTCGAAGTCCCATGCGCAATTCCCGAGATTGTCGACGGAGGACAGCCGATCGAGCCGTTCGAACTCCAGCGTCTCATCGGCGGTCAATTCGATGAGCGTGGGTGGTTGACGGAAATTTTCCAAGTATAGCCGCGGAAATATTCTTCGCTCGCTGTCCATGCGCAACATTCCCTACAAGCAGCCCCACCAAAATGTTATCGCGCCCACGCTCTGGTTGCCCGGTGAAAGAATCATCCGCGACCAGAAGATTTAGGCAACGTACTGCCCAGCAAATATTCAAGCTGGCACATGCGCCAGATGGGCGGGGCCTCGCGGGGCTCAAATACTCAGGTGCCGACGCGCAACGCGGAGCCCTGCTTGCGCAGATAGGCAATGACCGAAAGCGCGGTGATGCGCCCCGTCTTCGGATTCTCGGACGGGATGTTCTCGATCGACATCGAGAAACGGGCGGAATCGGATTCCACCTCGATCCGATGCACGTTACGGGTCAGCGTCGGATCCGCCCAGATTTCCAGCGTGGTGCGGTCAGGCCCGAGGCCGGCCAGCGACAGCGCCACGGCTACGTTGAGATTGGCGGGAAAGCCTTTGGCCGCCTCGCGCGCCGTGCCCTGAAAAATCCTGAGCGGCTCCTTGATGCGTTCGATATCGATGTTGTTCTCGACCAGATAAGGCGCGCCGGCCAGGCCCGTCACCGGCTTTCGGGTCACCATTTTGACCGACAGAATCGTTCCCTCTGCCGCCGCGCTGACCGCGTCGAGGCCAATGAGCGCCCCCGTCGGCACCACGATCTGGCCGCCGTTCTGTTTCGCAAGGTCGATCAAATCTTCGTTCTCGAGCAGCGCGCCGGCGCTGAGCACTATCGCGGTTTTCCCACGGCTCACAAACGGCGCGACGATCGACCGCACCAGCTTGCTGGGAGCGCACTCGATGACAATGTCGGCGACATCCGAGAGTCCATCGATCGGCAGGACGGCGGGCGGTTTCTTCAAGCGGGAAAGGATTTCCCGGTGCTTGGCCGGATTTTGCGCCGACACCGCTGCGAGGACCAATCCGTCGATGCCCTGATCCAGCGCTTCAACGATCTTGATTCCGATCGCGCCGAGCCCGGCCACCGCGACGCGCTGCGGGCTCTTTGATACCTTGGTCATCTAACGGGCTCCCTGAAATCCACCGAGGACGGCGGTGAGATTATCGCCGAGCACGTCGGACAGATAGCCACCCTCCTGAACGAATACCGTCGGCAGTCCCATCCGCGCGATAGCGGCGCCAATCCGGCTGAAACCGTCCGTGGTAATGGAAAGGCCCTTGAGCGGATCGTGCTCGGAGGCGTCGAGCCCAAGCGCCACGACCAACGCGCCGGGCGCAAAGGCCGCGATTGTCTTTCGCGCCGAGTCCAGCGCCAGCAGATACGCGTCGTCGCCGGCTCCGATCGGCAGCGGGATATTGAGGTTGGCGCCGAGACCGGCGCCCTCGCCCCGCTCATGTGTATAGCCCCACACGAACGGATAGTAATTTTTGGGGTCGGCATGGATGGAGACCGTCAGCACATCGGCGCGTGAATAGAAAATGCCCTGCGTGCCGTTGCCGTGATGCACGTCGACATCGAGAATGGCGACGCGTTCGTGTCTGAGCCGCAGATGCGCGGCGGCGATGGCCGAGTTGTTGAGGAAGCAGAAACCGCCGGCCATGTCATGATAGGCATGATGGCCGGGCGGACGGCAGAGCGCGTAGCTCGCATCCTCGCCGTCCATGACCAACTGCGCCGCCGTCACCGCGACGTCGGTTGCGGCGCAGGCCCCGGCCCAGGTGCCCGGACCGATCGGACAGCCGGTATCGGCAGTGTGCCAACCGAGCTTGCCGACGATGCTGGTTGGATAGGTCGCGGCCTGACGCACCGGATGGATGTTGGCGATCATCTCAGGCCCGGCATCGCCGAGCGCCGACCATTCCTCCCAGCCCTCCGCGAGAAAGCGCAGATATTCGGGACTATGAATTCTTGCGCGCGGCCCCTGACCAAACACGGTCGGTTCGACCAGATCGTGGGACCCGGCGGCAAGGCCCTTGAGCAACCGGTCGGCGCGCTCGGGCTGCTCGGTGGTGCGCCGGACGACGCCGCGCACCAGAAAGAACTGCGGATCGTGGCTGCGATGCCGTTCGGTGTAGACCGCTTTCAATTGAATATCCTTCGAGGATCAGCGCGGGAACACCGGAATAGATCAATATCTTGACGAGCACGCAATCCGAACTCGCCTGTCATCCACGTGAAGAAGCCGAACCGTCGCACGCGGCGCAAGCGTTTCAGCGCGGCACCACCGCCGTGGCCTCGATCTCGACGCGCGCGGCCTTCTCCACCAGACGCACCACCTGAACCAGCGCCATCGCCGGATAATGCGCGCCGAAGATTTCGCGATAGGCCCGGCCGAGGGATTTCAGGTTCGCCAGATATTCCTCGATGTCGACGACATACCAGGTCAGGCGCACGAGATGCTTAGGGCTTGCGCCGCCTTCGGCAAGAATCGCCGAAATATTGCTTAGGGTCTGGCGCACCTGGGCGACGAAATCATCCGGCAGATGGCCCTGTGTATCCCAGCCGATCACGCCGCCGGTCACGACGAGGCGGCCATCGGCCGCCATGCCGTTGGCGTAGCCCTTCGGCGTCGGCCAGCCGTTCGGCTGCAGCACCTGAAGGCCGGAGGTCTTGGGGATCGGCACCACGGTCAATGCGGGGCCTTTTGGCGATGTCACCGGCTCGTCTCCTTCGCAATCCAATTTGGAACATTCACTCGGCGGCGTCGCGCGCCGAGCCCGGCGCAGTCCCGGCCGCGGCCATCTGCCGGAGCGCAAATCGCTGCAACTTGCCGGTTTGGGTCTTGGGCAGTTGCGCGACGAATTCGATCGCGCGCGGATATTTATAGGGCGCGATCACGCGCTTGACGTGGTCCTGCAGATCCGTCGCCAGCGCCGCATTCCCTTCGGTGCCGGACGTCAGCACCACATAGGCTTTGACGATCATGCCGCGCGCCTCGTCGGGCGCACCGACCACGCCGCATTCGGCGACCGCAGGGTGCGCCAGCAAAGCGGCCTCGACGTCGGGACCGGCGATATTGTAGCCGGAGGAGATGATCATATCGTCGGAGCGGGCCACGAACGACAGCCGGCCGTTGGCATCGCTGACGAACGCATCGCCCGTCAGATTCCAGCCGTTGCGCACATAGTTCGACTGCCGTGCGTCGGCCAGATAACGGCATCCGGTCGGACCGCGGACCGCAAGCTTGCCGACGGTGCCCGCCGGCACCTCGTTCATGTCATCGTCAACGACCTTCGCCTCGTAGCCGGAAACCGGACGCCCCGTCGTTCCCGCGACGGCGTCGCCGACCCGGTTGGTAATGAAGATATGCAGCAATTCCGTGCTGCCGATGCCGTCGAGAATCGTCTTGCCGGTCTTGCGGGTCCAGGCTTCGAACACCGGCGCCGGCAAGGTCTCGCCGGCCGAAACCGCAAGGCGCAGCGACGAGAGATCGGCGCCGTTGTCCATCGCCGCCATCATCGCCCGATAGGCGGTCGGCGAGGTGAAGCAAATCGTGGCCTTGTAGGTTTCGATGATCTTGACCATTTCGGGCGGCGACGCGTTTTCCAGCAGTGTCGCAGTGGCGCCGAACCGCAGCGGAAAGATCGCGAGCCCGCCGAGGCCAAACGTAAAGGCGAGCGGCGGCGAGCCTACGAAGACGTCATCCGGGGTGACGTTGAGCACTTCCCTGGCATAACCATCCGCGACGATCAGGAGATCGCGATGGAAATGCATCGTCGCCTTCGGTTCACCTGTGGTGCCCGAGGTAAATCCCAGCAAGGCGACGTCGTCGCGACCGGTCTTGACGGCATCGAACCGCACCGGCTTGTTCAGCGCCACCCGGTCGAGTTCGGCATCGTGGTTCGACGTGCCGTCGAAATTCACCACCTGCTTGAGAAACCGGCTGGTTTTCGTGCACGCCACCAGTTCATCGGCAATCCGGCTGTCGGTCAGCGCCAGCGCGATCTCCGCCTTGTCGACGATCTTGGTCAATTCACCGGCGCGCAGCATCGGCATGGTGTTGACGACGACAGCACCCGCTTTCGTTGCCGCAAGCCATGCCGCGACCAGTGCCGGGTTGTTGCCGGAGCGTATCAGCACCCGGTTGCCGGGCTTGACGCCGTAATTCTCCACCAGCGCATGCGCGAGGCGGTTCGACCAGTCGGCCAGTTCCTTGTAGGTGCGCTGGCGGCCATTGCCGATCAGCGCAATGTTATCGCCAAGCCCCTTCTCGACGATCCGGTCGGTCAGCTCGACCGCGGCGTTGAGATATTCGGGATAGCTGAACTCCGGCCGGTCGAGCCGCAAATCCGGCCATTGCTGCTGCGGCGGCAGATTTCGCCGCGCAAAATCGTCAACATGACCGGACGGACCAAGGCTCTGAATTTCACCTGACATGTTCATCGCCCTCTGGTTCGGGATGAAAGGTCCATTTCCAAGTATTTTATACTTAAAGTAATTTCGTGCAATAGTCCAAATCCGGCCGATCCAATGGTTTTTTATCGAGGTTGGCGGCCTCAACGCCCGGCCAGTGCCCTTAACCGCGCCACGACAGGCGAGCCCGGATCGGCCAGCGGCGCGATCGCGGTAAAATGGTTGGCGTCGGGAACGGTGCCGAACCGGGTCGCGACGCCGGCGGCGCCCCAGGCATCGACGATGGTCCGGCTCTGCCGGAAATATTCGGCGCTTTCGTTGCCGCCCACGACCGCGTCGAGACTTCCGCGCGCCGGCGGCTTCCAGAATAACGGGCTCTCGGCTTTGGCCGACGCATCGTCGAGTTTCAGCGCGTTGTTGATGGATGTCCTGACCAGCGGACCGAGCTCGAACAGGCCGGAGATGGCGTAGGCCGCGGTCACGAGCCCTTCCGGCAGCGACGCATCGACGGCGCGCCAGTCCGTCGCCAGCATGCAGGCCGCGAGATGACCGCCGGCGGAGTGACCGCTGATCACCAGAGGCCGCCCCAACTTCGCCAGCTCGCGTGACGCCATCTGCATCTGCCGGATGATATCGCCGACGGAAACGTTTGGGCAAAGATCGTAGCTGGGAATCGCGACGTCGATGCCTTGGGCGTTCAAGCCACCGGCGAGATGGCTGAAGAACGAGCCGTCGAGTGCCTGCCAGTAGCCGCCATGGATGAAAACGACGATCGGCCCCGCGCCGTCGCCGGGAAAGAAATCGATCCCGTTGCGCGCACCGCTGCCATACGGGATCACGCGCCAGCGGCCCTGCCGCGCCTCGCGATAGGCAGCCGCGTCGCGCGCCCAGCCGGCCATGATCAAAGGGTTTTCGGGAACCCGGGCCCGGTTGTTGTATTCGACCTCGTAGTCGACATCCGCTTGCAACGGATCAGCCTTTCAAATCACAACGCCTGCCGTCAGGTCGCCCGCTGCTTGGCGGATTTCTGCGCCGATGCCTTGGTCTTGGCCAACAGCCGCATCAATTCGCGGACGTCCTTCGGGGTCAGATCCCCGAAGATGTCGGCGATCCACAATTCGTGCTCCGCGGCCATTTTGCGAAACTCGGCGCGGCCGGCTTTCGTCAGCCGGATCACCTGGACGCGGCGGTCGGAATCCGAGGTGCGCCGGTCGAGGTGACCGGACTCGACCAGACGCTCGACCAGCCCGGTGACATTGCCGTTCGAGACCATCATCCGCTTCGAGACGTCCGAAAGCGTCATGCCTTCCGGCGCCTTGTCGAGCTGGGCCATCAGATCGAAGCGCGGCAGCGTGACGTCGAACCGCTCGCGCAGCCGGCTGCGCACCTCGCCCTCGATCAACGTCGTGCAGGTCAGCAGCCGCAGCCACAACCTGATCTCGTCGCCGTGATCTTCCGGCAGCTCAACGGCCTTGGTCTCTGAATCCAGAATCATGATGCAATCTTGGCTTCTTTTGGTCTTGCCGGCTTAAGCCGACATTTTGACCTTCAAATAATTCGGGACCCGCCGCAAGTCAAAACGCCGCGGCGAGCTGCTTTGCACAATTATCCAACTCCTTTAGGATTAAAGCAATTGGCCCGCGCCTTGCATACCCTAAAAATGCTGCGTTTGCGCTCGTTCGCTTGCTGCTTGCAGCGGCAGCCGTCATGCGAATAAGCTGGATTTCGAAGTGTTGGTTGGCGTGGGGATCGGCTGCGCGAAGCAGCCGACCGGAGGGGGAAGTCATGAAGCAGCAGTTGAAATTGGCCGGGCTTGCAGTCCTGCTGGGTGTCGCAGCCGGCCCGGCCGCAGCCCAGGAGAAAGTCAAGATCGGCGTGATCGTGACCCTGTCCGGCCCGGCCGCCGCCCTCGGCGCGCAGGTCCGCGACGGCTTCGCCCTCGCCGTCAAGGATCTCGGCGGCAAGATGGGCGGCAAGGACGTCGAAGTCGTCGTCGCCGATGACGAACTCAAGCCGGACGGCGCCGTCACCAAGGCCAAGGGCCTGCTAGAGCGCGACAAGGTCGATTTCGTGGTCGGGCCGATTTTCTCCAACATCCTGCAGGCGATTCACAAACCGGTCACCGATTCCAGGACCTTCCTGATCAGTCCGAATGCCGGGCCGTCGAGCTATGCCGGCAAGGAGTGCAGCCCGTTCTTCTATGTGACCTCCTACCAGAACGACCAGGTCCACGAGATCCTCGGCAAGGTCGCCCAGGATCGCGGCTACAAGCGCGTCTATGTGCTGGTTCCGAACTATCAGGCCGGCAAGGATTCCGCGGCCGGATTCAAGCTCGACTACAAGGGCGAGATCGTCGAGGAAAGCTACATGCCGCTGGGCACGCTGGATTTCCAGGTCGAACTCACCAAGATCGCGTCCGCCAAGCCCGACGCCGTGTTTACCTTCATGCCGGGCGGCATGGGCGTCGGCCTGGTGAAGCAATACAAACAGGCCGGCCTCGCCGACAAGATTCCGGTGCTGTCGGCCTTCACGGTCGATGAATCGACGCTGCCGGCGCAGCAGGATGCCGCGGTCGGCATGTTCGGCGGCGCCAACTGGGCGCCCAACCTGGACAATCCGCAGAGCAAGAAATTCGTCGCGGCTTACGAAGGCGCCTACAACAACGTGCCCGGCACCTATGCCATGCAGGGCTACGACGCGGCGATGCTGATCGACAGCGCCGTCAAGGCGGTGAAGGGCGATCTCGGCAACAAGGACGCGGTGGCGGCGGCGCTGAAAAAGGCCGACTTCACCTCGCTGCGCGGCGATTTCAAGTTCAACACCAACGGCTATCCGATCCAGAACTTTTATCTGACCAAAGTCGCAAAACGCCCGGATGGAAAATTCCAGACCGAGATCGTCGAAAAAGTGTTCGAAAATTACGGCGACCGCTATGCCAAGGATTGCACGCCCGGCAAATAAGAATGGGAAGGAAACATCATGAAAACCGAACTCGTCGGCATCACCCGGGCCAATGAGAGGGCCTGCAGGGCATCTCGTGGAACATTCTCGGCCAGACCTATGTGCCGAAGAATGTCACCGAGCACTCGTTCTCCTGGCACGCCACCTTCCCGCCCGGCACTTTCGTGCCGCCGCATATCCATCCCGACCAGGATGAGTATCTCTATATCCTGGAGGGCAAGCTCGACTTCATGCTCGACGGCGCCGACACCCAGGCCACGCCGGGCGATCTGGTCCGGCTGGCAATGGGCATTCCGCACGGCATCTTCAACAAATCCGGTCAAACCGCAAAAGTCCTGTTCTGGGTTTCGCCGAGCCGCCGGCTCTACGATCTGTTCTGGGCGATTCATAATCTGAAGGAGCAGACCCCGGATGCGGTGGTGGCGCTCGCCGCCGAACACAACGTGCACTTTTTGCCGCCGCCTCCGGGAGCGTGAGGTTCGCGCGATTGACTTCGTAGGGTGGGTAGAGCGCAGCGAAACCCACCAACACGAAAGCGATGGGTTTCGCTGCGCTCTACCCATCCTACAATTCCGATTCAATTCTTGAACAGCACACGCATTTTGGACGTAGACCGTCATTGCGAGCCACCGGGTCGCGCGAATGCGCGCCCGATAACAGGCTCCGCGAAGCAATCCATGGCTCCGCGTAAAGAAAGAATGGATTGCTTCGTCGCTTCGCTCCTCGCAATGACGACAAATACACGTCCGCATTCCCGCGGCGCGATGCGCCCGAGTCCTGCATGAATCTTTCGCCCTTTGAAATCAGAGGGCGCAGGGAAAGCCGGGTGCGCGCTGCACCCGCGGTCTCGTGTGCAAAATTGTGCAAAAAGATGCGCACACGAGCATACAGGTTCAGCGGAGAGCATCCGGCCTTCCCTGCGCAATGGTTTTACGGCTTATAGCGCGCTCTCCCCGGTGACCGGCTTTCTTGCCACCGTCACTTCGCAGATCCTTTCACGAAGCTTGACGCCAGCATCGGGGCGCCAGAACCACACGATTTTGCCGTCCGCCAAAACCGCGCTCGTCAGTCGCAGCTTTCGCGTCCACCGCATCCCACCGCGCGTTTCGTGACGATCGCGAGCCGCCCCTCTTGTCGGGTGAGACGGCCGGAGAAAGGCCACTGATTTGCCCGACGCGACAAGCGGAATATTTTTCGCGACGGGGCTGGACAGGTTTTTTTGATTTGCCCGTCGGGCAATTTTTGCGTCGGTCCGTAGCCCCGGTTCGTAGGGTGGGTAGAGCGAAGCGAAACCCACCAATCACGAAAGCGGTGGGTTTCGCTTCGCTCTACCCACCCTACGACATCACCTACGCCCGCACCGCCGTCAATCCCGGCGGCGTCGCCGCAAAACCGGCCTTGGTGGCGTAGCCGCGCACGATGGCTTCGCGCTGCGCGTGGCTCAGCACCTTGTCGATGTCGGTAAAGCCGTCGGGCGCCAGTTGCTCGACCGCGTCGATCACGCCTTCGGGGCCACCGCGCCGGTTCGAGCGCACGATCTCCGCCGTCATCGGCAGCCGCTTCTGCTCATAGGCCACAAGCGCCTGGCGCGGATGCTCGGAGCGCACCAGCGCATCGGCCAGCGCGCGGGCATCGAGGATCGCCTGCGAGGCGCCATTCGAGCCGACCGGATACATCGGATGCGCGGCGTCGCCGAGCAGCGTGACGCGGCCCGACGACCAGTATGGCAGTGGATCGCGGTCGCAGCAGGGGTATTCATAAAACTCCGGCGTCGCCGAAATCAGTGAGCGCACGTCGACATAGGGCACCGAGAACCGTGCCACATGCGGCATCAACTCGTCGCGCTTGCCCGGCCGCGACCAGTCCTCGCGGCGCGACGGCGGCGAAGCGCCGTCGCCGACCTTCACCAGCACCGCCCAGTTGGTCAGGCGGCTCGCCGGGCTCGATCCTTCCGCGATCGGATAGACCACGACCTTGGCATGAAGCCCTCCGGCCACGATCATCGAACGTCCGGTCAGGAACGCCGGCCAGTCACGCGCGCCGCGCCACAGCATCAGGCCGTTCCAGCACGGCGGTCCCTCGTCCGGAAACAGGGTCTCGCGCACACGGGAATGGATGCCGTCGGCGCCGATCAGAATGTCGCCGCGCGTGGTTTTGATGTGCGCGCCGCCGCGATCGAAAAAATGCGCGGTGACTCCGCCCTCGTCCTGGGTGAAAGCGCCGAGCCGGCAACCGGTATGGATCGCGTCCTTGCCCAGCCGCTCCTCGACGGCGGCATGGATCACGCCCTGCAGGCGGCCGCGATGGATCGAGAATTGCGGCACGTCATGGCCGGCGCCAAGGCCGCGCGGCTCACGCCAGACTTCCTGGCCGTGACGATTGAGATAATACAATTCATCGGTGCGGATCGCGACGGCATCAAGCCGGTCCAGCAGCCCGAGGCCGGCGAGTTCGCGCATCGCATGCGGCAGGGTGTTGATGCCGACGCCGAGCTCGCGGATCGTGTCCGACTGCTCGTATAGCTCGCAATCGAGGCCCCGCGCGCGCAGCATCAGCGCAGTGGTGAGGCCGCCAATGCCGCCTCCGACGATGATCGCTTTCATCAGCCTACTCCACTCAAACTCTCTTCACCTCGCCCCGCGAAGGGCGGGGAGAGGGAGATGATAGAGCGAGCGTGCCATTCGGCCTATTCGGCCGCAAGCGGCTTTGTTGCCTCCGCCTTCAGCTCGGCGCGCGTTTTGGGCTTACCCTTAATTTTGAGGTCGTCGAAATCCTGCCGGTCGCGGACGCTGTTGCGGAAAATCTGCTCCTTGCCGGGCAGATATTGCGGCGGACAGGCAATCTCCGAGGCGCCATACCAGGCCGCCGCCCGCATCGTGAAAAACGGATCGACCAGATGCGGCCGGCCGAGCGCCACCAGGTCGGCGCGGCCGGCGGCGAGGATGGTATTGGCCTGATCTGCGGTCGTGATGTTGCCGACGCACATGGTCGCAACCCTGGCCTCGTTGCGGACCTGCTCGGAAAACGGCGTCTGGAACATCCGGCCGTATACCGGCTGGGCGTCGCGCACGGTCTGCCCGGTGGAGACGTCGACCAGATCGACGCCGGCCTCGCCGAACGCCCGGGCAACCGCCACCGCGTCATCGCCGGTGATGCCGCCTTCGGCCCAGTCGGTGGCGGAAATGCGCACCGACATCGGCTTGTGCGCGGGCCACGCCGCGCGCATCGCCTCGAATATTTCGAGCGGATAGCGCAGCCGGTTGGCGAGCGTGCCGCCGTACTCGTCGCAGCGCTGGTTGGTCAGCGGCGAGATGAAGCTCGCCAACAGATAACCGTGGGCGCAATGCAGCTCCAGCATGTCGAAGCCGCAAGCCTCGCCGCGCTCGGCGGCCGCAACGAATTCGGACTTGATGCGGTCCATGGCTGACCGGTCCAGCTCGCGCGGCACCTGGCTGTCGGGGAAGTACGGGATCGGCGACGCCGACACGACATCCCAGCCGCCCTGCTCCAGCGGCCGGTCCATGCCGTCCCACATCAGCTTGGTCGCGCCCTTGCGGCCGGCATGGCCAAGCTGCAGGCAAATTTTTGCCGCCGAATTGGCGTGCACGAAATCGACAATCCGCGTCCACGCCGCCTGCTGCTCGTCGTTCCAGAGCCCGGTGCAGCCGGGCGTGATGCGGGCGTCGCGGCCGACGCATGTCATCTCGGTGAAGATCAGCCCGGCGCCGCCGATGGCGCGCGAGCCGTAATGCACCAGATGGAAATCGACGGGCACGCCTTCCTTCGCCGAATACATGCACATCGGCGACACCACGGCGCGGTTGGCCACTTTCATCTCGCGCAGTTTGAGCGGCTGGAACATTGGCGCCAGCGGCTTGTCGATATCGACGTCAAAGCCTTTGGAGCGGACCTGGCGGGCAAACGCCTTGTCGACTTGCATGACAAAATCCGGCGCGCGGAGCGTGAGGTTGTCGTAGGTGATCGCCTTGGCGCGGGTCATGACCCCGAAGGCGAATTGCACGGGATCGAAATCCCAGAAGCGGTCGACATGCTCGAACCACACCAGCGACACATCAGCGGCGTGCTGGGTCTTCTCCACCTCCTCGCGCCGTCCCTGCTCGTATGTCTGCAAGGCGCCATCGACCGTCGGCGCGTTCGCCATCGCCTCGGCAAGCGCAATGGCGTCTTCCATCGCGAGCTTGGTGCCGGAGCCGATCGAGAAATGCGCCGTGGCCTTGGCATCGCCGAGCAGCACCATGTTGTCCTTGACCCAGCGCTCGCTGCGGATCATCGGGAAATTGCGCCACATCGAGCGGTTGGTCAAAAGCGGATGGCCTTCGAGGAACCAGCCAAAGATCTCCGCCATGCGATCGGCGGATTGCCTTTCGCTCAGGCCCTCAAGCCCGGCACGCTGGAACGTCTCGGCATCGGTTTCAAAAATCCAGGTCGAGCGGCCGGCCTCGTATTGATAGGCGTGGGCGATGAACGGGCCCCACTCGGTCTCCTGGAAAATGAACGTGAAGGCATCGAGCGGCCGGGTCGAGCCCATCCAGGCGAATTTGTTGGACCGCAGATCGACCTCGGGACGGAAATGATCGATGTATTTGTCGCGGAAGCGGCTGTTGATGCCGTCGGCCAGCACGATCAGATCGGCGTCGGCAAACCGCCGCTCGTCGTCGACGTCGGTTTCGAACAACAGCGTCACGCCGAGTTCGCGCGCCCGTTCCTGCAGGATCAACAGCAGCATGCGGCGCGAGCAGCCGCAAAAGCCGTTGCCGCCGACGCGATGGACGGTGCCGCGGAAGTGCACGGCGATGTCGTCCCAATAGGCGAATTCCTGGGTGATGCGGCGGTAGCTCGGGGAATCGTATTTCTCGAAATTGTCCAGCGTAGCGTCCGAGAACACCACGCCGAAGCCGAAGGTATCGTCGGCGCGGTTGCGCTCGTAGACCGTGATCTCGGCCTGCGGCCGCTGCTTTTTCAGCAGGATCGCGGCATAGAGACCGGCCGGTCCGCCACCGATGATCGCAATCTTCATGCGCCGCTCCGAAGCAGGTTATGGGCCATCCGGATATTGTTTTAAACCTAAAACAATTTTCCGGCAAGCCCCTTCACCGCCTCCGTCCTCATCCTGAGGAGCGGCCATTTTGGCCGCGTCTCGAAGGATGGGCCGCGGGCACATGGTTCGCCCGGCGATGCGAAGCATCGTCCGGAGACGGCGCAAGAGCGCCTCCTCACCATGAGGGAGGGATCGGCTCAATTGCCCTGGAACGCCGGCGTCAGCTTGCGCGAAAATGCCTCGAACGCCCGGGCGAAATCCTCGGTCGTCATGCACAGGGCTTGCGCCACGGCTTCGGCCTCGATCGCCTCTTCGACCGACATCGCCCATTCCATCGCCAGCATGCGCTTTGTCATGGTGTTGGCGAAGGTCGGGCCTTCGGATACCTGCTTGGCCAGCAATTGGGCCTGCGCCAGCACGTGATCCGGGGCGACGATGCGGCTGAAGAAGCCCCAGCGCTCGCCCTCCTCCGCGGACATGAAGCGGCCGGTGTACAGCAGTTCCGAGGCGCGCGACTGTCCGATGATGCGCGGCAGGATCGCGCACGCGCCCATATCGCAGCCGGAAAGGCCAACCTTGTTGAACAGGAACGCGACCTTGGCGCCGACCGCGGCCAGCCGCATATCCGAGGCCATCGCGATAATCGCGCCGGCGCCGGCGCAGATGCCATCGACGGCAGCGATAATCGGCTGCGGGCAGGCCCGCATCGCCTTGACCAGATCGCCGGTCATGCGGGTAAACGCCGTGAGACCCTTGGTGTCCATCTGCACCAAGGGACCGATGATCTCGAACACGTCGCCGCCCGAGGAGAAATTGCCGCCGGCGCCTGACACGACGATGGTCTTGACCTCGTCGTCCATCGCACAGGCGCGGAAGAAATCCGTCAGCTCACGGTAGCTGTCGAACGTCAGCGGATTTTTTCGCTCGGGACGGTTCAGCGTCACGGTGGCGACGCTGCCGACCACGGCCAGCAGGAAATGCGTGGGCGAATAATCCGCCAGCGGCAGCGTCACGGGGTTGGCCGGCTTGCTCATGGAATCTCCTTGCGACTACATCTTTGCTGGATGGCTGGACGGCGCGTCATTTCGCCCGGTCATATTTCTCCGCCGGCGACGGCGATGGCCTGGCCGGTGACTGAGCCTGCGCCCTCGCCGCATAGCCAAAGCACGGCGTCGGCGACTTCCGACGGCGCCACCAGGCGGCCCTGCGGATTGTGCTTTGCCAGTTCCGCCGTAGCCTGCTCGCGGCTGCGGCCGGTCTTGCGCATGATGTTGTCGATGCTGCCTTCGAGCAGATCGGTTTCGGTAAAGCCCGGACAGACGGCGTTGACGGTGACGCCGCTTTTGGCCGTCTCCAGCGCCAGCGAGCGCACCAGGCCGATCACCGCATGTTTGGCCGCTGCGTAGGCGCTGACATAGGCGTAGCCCTTGAGGCCGGCGGTCGACGCCACGGCAACAATGCGTCCGCGGCGACGCTCGACCATGCCGGGCAATACCGCCTGCGTGGCATGCACCACGCCCATGAAATTGATATCCATCATGCGGGCAAACAGCGCCGCATCGGATTTGCCGAACGGTGCGGATTCGGCCGCGCCCGCGTTGGCGATCAGGATGTCGATCGGCTGCCGCGCGGCGGCTTGCGCGATCGCCGCGCTGACGGAGGCCTGATCCGCGACATCGGCGACGGCAGCGAAATGCGCGGCGCCGGCGGCAACGGCGCTGTCCAGGGTTTCGCTGACGCGGCCGAGCACGGTGACGGTCGCGCCCGCCTGCACCAGTGCGGAAGCGATCGCGCGGCCGATGCCCCGTCCACCGCCCGTGACGAGCGCATGCGAGGAACGCGGCAGTCCGGACATGCGTTGGCCTCCCCGAATGAATTCGTCAAACCGTGGCCTGAAGCCGCTAACGCATATATTTTAAACTTCAAGCTTTGGCAAGAAAGGGACCGGCGAAGCAATCTGGCATGCTTGACAGCGGGAACGCCGCAGGTAGCGTCGACCCAACCAGGACAGGGATGAGGTTGATGGCAGCGCTCGAAAAAGGCATTACGCGGAACGGGACGGGCTATTCCGGCAAGACCTGGAACATTCTTGGCCAGGTCTATTTCCCGAAGGCGGTGACGGATTCGACCTTCGCGTTCGAGACCAACAGCGACCCCGGCCAGTTCGTGCCCGTGCACATTCATCCGACCCAGGACGAATTCATCCTGGTGCAGGACGGCATGCTCGATCTGAAGCTCGACGGCGTCTGGGTGCAGGCCAAGGCCGGCGATCTGGTCCGGCTGCCGCGCGGCATCCCGCACGGCTATTTCAACAAATCCGACAAGCCGGCCCGGGCGCTGTTCTGGGTCTCGCCGACGCAGAAGCTGGAGGCGCTGTTCAACCAGCTGCACAATCTGACCGACGTCGGCGAAATCGTCCGCATCTCGGCCGAGCATGAAGTGAATTTTCTGCCGCCCGAAGCCAACGAGTGAGCGCGGAGCTCAGGCGGAAACGCCGCCAGCTTGCGCCTTGACGTCGTCGACCGGGGCTTTTCCATCCCAGGCCCGCGTGATCAACTCACGGATTGCATCGCGCTCGATCGGCCGCGGATTCCAGTATGGATTCTTCACCGCCAGGTCGGCGGCCTGGTCGATATCCTGCTTTCGCATGCCGATTTCGCCGAGCGATCGGCGGATGCCGAGCTTGCCGCCGAGTTCGAACAGCCCGGCGGCCGCATCGTCCGCACCCAGCGCCCGCGCAATCTCGGCCATCGCCTGCGGCTCGGCCGAGGCGTTATAGGCGACCGCATGCGGCAGAATCACCGCATGGGTCTCGGCATGCGGCAGGTTGAAGGTTCCGCCGAGCGTGTGACAGAGCTTGTGGTGAAGCGCCATACCGACCGCGCCGAGGCAGCTTCCGCACAGCCAGGCGCCATAAAGCGCCTCAGAGCGGGCTTCGATGTCGCCCGCGTCGCTTTTGATTTTTGGCAGCGCCTGCGCGAGGTTTTTGATGCCTTCCTGCGCCATCAACGAGATGATCGGGTTGCGGTCACGCGCGTAAAGCGCTTCCACCGCATGCGCGATGGCGTTGAGCCCCGAGGTCGCCGCCAGTTGCGGCGGCATCGTCATGGTCAGATTGACATCGTAGATCACCGTCTCGGGGAGGATCTTTGGACTCGACTGCGTCGTCTTCAGGCCGTCGCGGGTCTCGCCGAGGATCGGCGTCATCTCGGAGCCGGCATAGCTCGTCGGCACCACGATCTGTGGCAGATCGGTTCGCAGCGCAATCGCCTTGCCGAGCCCGGTCGTCGAGCCGCCGCCGATGGCGACAATGCCATCGACCTTCAGTTCGCGGACGCGCGCCATGGCGCGATCGGTCACGTCCACCGGCGTGTGCATCGCCGCCTCGGCGAAAAATCCGGCGGCGCGATCGCCGAGCATCGCGGCAATATACGAGGCCCGCGCTGCCTGATTGGCCGTGGCCAGCACCAGCGCCCGCGAAATGCCGAGACGCGCCAGTTCGCCCGGCAGCTGGCTGAGCGTGCCGACTCCGAATATGACCCGCATCGGAGCCGTCTGGTAGGCGAAGCCCTGCATCGGCTAGGCCGCGCTCGGTTCGGCCAGACGCTCGGCGGCTACGGCCACCCGCGTGCGGCCTGCGAGCAGGATGATCCCGCCGGCCGCCAGCGCCGCAACGCCAATCGAGATGAACATCGGTAGCGAACTCTGATAGTTCTGTTGCAGCGCGCCCGCCACGAACGGCCCGAGGATAGCACCGACGCGCCCGACACTCAATTCCATCCCGACCGCCGTTGCCCGCACATTGGTCTCGTAGGCCGCCGAGGTAAAGTTGTTGAGGACGAACTGCGCGCCGATGATGAAGAACCCGGCGGCGGCGACGCAGGTGATGTTCACGACATGGTCGTTCAGGAATACGAGCGTCAGCACCGCGCATCCGCCGAGCGCCCACCACAGGCCGAGCAAACCCCGGTTGCGGCCGAAGCGGTCGACGAGGTGGCCGAGCATGATGCTGCCGACAAAGGACATGATCTGCATCAGCGCGCCGAATCCGAAGCTGGCCGTGAACGTCTCGCCCCGCGCGATCATCACCGTCGGGATCCATCCGGACAGGCCGAAGATGCAGAACAGGCTGAGGAAGGCGGTGGCCCAGATCGCAATCGTGGTCCGGCGGTAACGCGGCTGCAGCAGTTCGAGGATCAGGTTGCCCGAGGGCTGGTTGGTGTCGGCGGCAACGGTCGCCGTTGCATAAATATGCGCGCGCTCCGGCCGCAGCTTTGCCAGCATCTCCCGGATCTCGGTGACCCGCCCCTTGATCGCAAGGAACTTTGGCGATTCCGGCAGCGTCAGATGCATGAACGGCAGCAGCAGAAAGGACAGCGATCCGATCCAGTAGAGACTCTGCCAACCCCAAGACGGCGTGGCGAAGACGCCGACGACGCCCGCCAGCGTGCCGCCGGCGGCCCAGCCCAATGCTACGCCCCACAGCGCAAAGGTGTTGGCCACCCGCCGCGGCGCGAGTTCGTTGATGTAGGTGGTGGCGAGCGGCAGCAGTACGCCGAGACCGAGACCCGTCAACAATCGCAAGGCACAGAAGCTCACGAACGAATTGGCCAGCACCGCGGTCATCAGCGTGAAGATGCTGGTGATCCAGAGGCCGGCGAGCAGCGTCCCGCGTCGCCCGAACCGGTCCGCCGCGACGCCATGCAGGGCGGCGCCGAGCAGGAAGCCGACCAGCCCGCTGGAGATCAGCAAACCCGCCTGCCCCGCCTTGAGGCCCCAGGGCGCGGCCACATAGTGGATAACGTAGGCCGGATTGAAGGTGTCGTAGCCGTCAAACAGCGTCAGCAATCCCATGATGGCGCCGAGCCGCCAGTGGAAGCCGCCTGCCCTGGCGTCCGCCAATTCCTCATGAACGTCGATCGCTTGCGAAGTCATTATGTCCTCCCCTGTCCTGGTTGGCGTTGGTCGGTCGCTGCCGGCTATTCTGCGGCTTGCGCGACCTTGCCGGATGGCAACGAGTTGGTGTCCGCGAGCTTGAACAGCCGCAGCGCGTTATCCCGCCCGATCTTTTTCCGATCAGCTTCGCTGATGGTCGCATTGTCGAACCATTGCGCGGCGTGATCGACGTTCTCGAACGGCCAATCGGCGGAGAACAGGAGTTTGTCGGCGCCGATCTCGAGCAAGGCGTCGATCAGCGTCTGGGTGCGGAAATTGCCCGACGTCGTCAGATAGAAATGCTGGTTGAAGTACTCGCAGATCTTCTTCTTGGCCTTGTAGCGCGGCGGCGCCTTCACCCAGCCGTTGCGGTGATCGATCCGCCACATGCTGTAGGGCAGCCCTTCGCCCATATGGCCCAGGATGATCCGCAAGCCCGGGTATTTATCGAACAGCCCGGAGCCCATCAGGCGCAGCGCGTGGACGGCGGTCTCCTGACCGAACGCCCAGGTCGGGCCCAGCAGCCATTCGTGGCCTTCGTAAATCCTGGAGTCCTCGGCGAGCGGATTGCGCGGGTGCAGATAGAAGGGGACGTCGAGCGCTTCGACCGTTTCCCAGAACGGCCAATAGCGATCGAGATCGTAATAGACAGGGGTTCGCCCGTCGCCGGCCTGCGAAAAGCCGTTCACCAGCGCGCCCTTGAAGCCGAGCGTGTTGACCGCGCGGTCGAGTTCGGCGATGGCGAGATCCGGATCCTGCATCGGAAGGGCCGCGAACGCCTGAAACCGGTCGGGACGTTTCGCAACCTGTTCGGCCAGATAATCGTTGGCGCGGATCGCGATTTCGCTGGCCTTCCTGACGTCGGGTATCGCCTGCACGGCGGGAGCGTTCAGCGACAGGATCATCATCTCGACGCCCTGCTCGTCCATCTGCTTCAGCCGCTTGTCCTGGATATCCAGCAGACGGTCCTTGAGTTCGGGCCAGTAGCTGTCCGGCACGAAGCCCGCAGAATCCATCAGCGTTTCCGGAATAGCAAAATGCTCTTCGAGCGCGATCTTGCCCTGCATCGTCATTCTCCCTTTGGTTTCAGTATTGTCCGAGCGGCGTCAGGCCGAGGGCCATTTGGCCGTACATGGTACCGACCGCGTCCCAGTTCATGCTGATGTGGCGGCCGACCGCATTGGCGTCGCGCCAGGCCCGCTGCACCGGATTGGCGAGATCGAGCCCCTGCCCGCCGGTCGAGGCATTGAGCGCCTCGCTGGCACGGATGGCGAGCGAAACCGCAAACGCCTGTCCGCGGCGGCTGACGATGCGGTCCTCGATCGACACCGGCCTGCTCGCGCGAACGGTTGCCGCGCGATCGCGCAAATCGCGCAAGAGAATTTCGCGCGCCGCGTCGGTGGAGGCGGCGGCTTCCGCGACCCGCAACTGGATGGTCGGGAATTCCGCCATCTTGTTGTTGCTCCCGGCAACGGCGCCGCGCGTCACGCGCTTGCTGGTGGCTTCGAGATAGTCCTCAAGCGCGCCAGCCGCAGTGCCGACGGCGACGGACGCCAGGCAGGACGGGATGTTGCACAGCATCGGAAGCGAGAAGCCGGGATTTTCCGGACGCAGCAACGCGCCCGGCGTCTTGCCCGAGGTTGTTTCGAGAAAACTCAGGATCCGGTGTTCGGGAACGAAGACATCCTTCAACTGCAGCGTCTTGCTTCCGGTCCCGGAGAGACCGACGACATTCCAGGTATCGTCGATGAGATAGTCCGAGGCGGGTACGAGCAGAAACGCCGGTGTGAACCGGTCGGCCTCCGTCCGCGACGGCAGCAATGCTGCGCACAACGACCATTGCGCATTGTCGCAGCCGCTGGCGAAGGACCAGCGGCCGCTCAACAGATAGCCGCCGTTGGCGGCAACGGCCTTGGTCGTCGGCGCGTAGGAGCCGCAGGCCAGCGCATCGGCGTTGGAATCCCAGACGTCGCGCTGGGCCTGTTCGGGGAAGCTCGCAATCAGCCATTGATGGGCCGCGAGCAGCCCGCCGACCCAGGCGGTCGACGCGCACGCTTTCGCCAGTTGGATGTTGAGGTCGACCAGGACATCGAAATCATACTCGTAGCCACCGAAGGCGCGCGGCTTGACGATATCGAAATAGCCGATCTCCCGTAAGCTAAGGATGTTTTCGGCGGGAACGCGTCCGCTTTTTTCCGTGGTGTGCGCCCGCGCCTTGATATGCGGACTGATATCGGCAACCCGGGCCCTGAGTTCGGCAGGACCGGGACGTTTTCCGAGCGGCTGATCGGCAATTCGTTCGAAAGCTTGCGCGGCAACACTCATGTCGGTTCCTCCGTCGTCTGATATTCGGCGCGGCCAAAGCCGTCCGGTTAAGCGGCTTTGGTTTCGGCGGGCACAGAAAAACAGTAGGTCGCGTCCTGATAGATCAGCGGGTCGATCGGATCGCGGACGTTCACGAGTTCGGCCTCGCCGATGAAGATCGTGTGAGTGCCGTAGGGCACGGCGGCGGCCTTCCTGCAAAAGATATTGATCTGCGCGGTCTCGAGATAGCTGATGCCTTCCGGCGATACCGCCCATTCGCCCAGACCGAAACGTGTCTCCGGCGAGAGCGCCCCGCTAAACGCGGCTGATAACGCGACCTGGTCCCGGCGCAGCAGGTTCACGCAGAACCGCCGCGCCAGCAGCATGATGTCGTGCAGCAGGCTCGCCTGGTTGACGCACACCACCAGTGACGGCGGATCCATCGACAGGGACGTCACCGCGGTCGCGGTCATGCCGTGCCGGCGGGTCTGGTCGGCCGAGGTAATGACGGTAACGGCCGCCGGGAAGCGGCGCATGGCAAGCTTGAAGGACGAACGAAGATCGTCGGTCGCGGCATCCAAGGACATTGCTTCTCTCCTGTCACGCAGATCCGCTTCTTCGGTCGAACTATTTCAATTACAATATTTGCAAACGCAAGTGTTTGTCAAACAAAAATTTCAAACTGCAAATCTGCTTGTTTGACGGCGGACATTTCGGTAGGTGTGCGGGCGCAATTGTTGCGGCTTGCCGGAGCCCAAGGCCTTGTACAGACTTTCGAATTCATTTCCCTATCTGCTGAACCGGGTCGGCGTCCGGATGGGCGAGCTGTTCTCGCGGCGCATTGCGACGTACGGCATCACGCTGCCGATGTACCGGGTGCTGGCAGCGGTCTGGGAAACCGGCGATCAGCGCTTAAGTGATCTCTCCGCCGTGACGACCACCGAAATTTCGACGCTGTCGCGCCTCGTCGGCGAGATGAAGCGCAAGGGTCTGGTCACGCGCAGCCGTCTGGAAGACAACGGTCGCACCGTCGCCATCAATCTCACGTCGAAGGGCCGGCTGCTCGTGGAGGAGCTGATGCCCATCGCCGTGCATTTTGAAGAAGTAGCGGTGTCCGACTTCTCCGATGAAGAAGTCGCGCGCCTCAAGATCGTGCTTCGCGAAATTTATGAAAGCCTGGGATCGATCGAGCCCGAAATAGAGGCGACGAAAGCCTCGGCCAAACCGACGCGAAAATCGTCTTTGGACCGGTCGCGACCGAAACTACGCACGAGAGAATGATCGCTCCTTTGATCCGATCACCACTTTTCATTGAACGGACGGAGCTCGGTCAGGAACGACCAGGCTGAGCGGTCCTGGCCGTGGAGATGAAACAGTTCGTCGGCGATCGCCGCGGGCTTGATGAAAAAATCGTCGGGCTTGTCGTTCATCCGTTTGCGCATCCCCGGCGTGTCGATGACCGCATCGATCAGGATGTAGGCGACGTGCACGCCGGCCGGTCCGAGTTCGCGGGCAATCGATTCGGCAAGAATGCGCTGCGCGGCCTAGGTTGGCGCAAAGCCGGCGAAATTGGCCTTGCCGCGGATCGACGATGTGTTGCCGGTCACCAGGATGGTGCCCTTGCCGCGCTTGACCATATCCGCCGCCACTTCCCGCGCCAGATACAGCAACCCCATCACATTGACCTCGAAATTGCTTCGCAGCATCTGCGGGTCGATCTCCTGAAAGTTTCCCCAGCCGCCGCCGACCGCGTTGTGGACGAGGACATCGGGCGGACCGAAGCGTTGTCGCACCTCGGCGACAGCGGCCCTCACCGCGCTCTCGCCGGACACGTCGCATGCGATGGCGTGAACGTCGGGAAGCGTCCCGGCGAGCGCATTGATCCGGTCCGCCGAGCGAGCCAGCGCCACGACGCGAAATCCCCCGGCCGAAAACCGCCTGACGATGGCCGACCCGGTCGCCGGTCCCACCCCGGTTACGATCGCAACAGGCTTGTCGGTCATGCGCCCTCCCCTCGACTCCGCATCGGAATATCCCGCGGGACCATTATATTATATGCATAATTCAACAACCGCAAAGCCGCCAGGACACAAAAAAGCGTCTCAGCCGGGGCGGCGGCTGAGACGCTTTGGAGATGCCGCCGGATGATCCAATCCGGCGATCGTGGCCACGTTGTCTCCGATGACAAGACCAACGCCTGGTTAGCGGTATTCCCCAATCTTGGCATCCTCTCGAGCTGTTCAAGGAATGTTGCGACCGTCGATCGCCGTGATGACGACGTCGTGAAGCAAGCGACCAAAATGGCTTGAGGCGGCGGGGGCGCCATTGCCCATTTGAATCCGGATCGGATGCAGATTCCCGCCCAATCGATTGATCCGTCATCGCTACCGCCGGTGCGTGACGCTTCCCACCCTCAGCACCGAACATTCAGCTGCACGCAGTATGCACGCGAGAGCGGTGCATCTCACGCCGGGTTGAACAGCCCTCCATGCCAGCGATCGGGAATATCCGGACTCGCGCATGAGTCTGGTTGGTGAAAGCGCTGATGCACGGCGCGAACGATACGGAGATGCAAGATGACCAGATTCACGCTCGTTGGCGTGGCCGCAATTCTGTCAGCCGCGATCGCAACGCCGGTGCTCGCCGCTGGGCGCGAGACGACCACTAAACCGTGGTTAGCGCCGGTGGGGCACCGCCAGCCGCGCACCGCCGATATTCCCGCATCATCTTCGCAATCTCTGCAGACCCTCGATCAGGAAGACGCGTATGTCGACCGGAAGATCAGCAACGTTTGCCGGGGCTGCTGATCACCGTGAATTGACGTTGATATCCAACCATCAAAGGAACCTGACAATGAAGACCTTTAAAATTCTGACCGCGCTCATGCTCGTGGCGTCGCTCGCGGCGCCGGCGACGGCCCAGGACCGCGTCCACAAGCATAGCCCGCGAGCCCAGACACAGGCAATCGAGGGCCGCGAGGTCGCGGCACCGCCATGGAGCGCCGCCTGCATGACCGACCACGGCCTAAGCGAGTGCGGCGAGCCAATGTGGATCTACGGCACCCATGAGGCAATTGCCGCATACCGAAATGCGTTCTGACAAGGCTGCTGATCACCGTGAATTGACGTTGATATCCAACCATCAAAGGAACCTGACAATGAAGACCTTTAAAATTCTGACCGCGCTCATCCTCGTGGCGTCGCTCGCGGCGCCGGCGACGGCTCAGGAGCGAGCCCACAAGCGCAGCGCGCCCCCTCAGACACAGGGAATCGAAGGCCGCGAGGTCGCGGCACCGCCATGGAGCGCCGCCTGCATGACCGACCACGGCCCAAGCGAGTGCGGCGAGCCAATGTGGATCTACGGCACCCCTGAGGCAATTGCCGCATACCGAAATGCGTTCTGACAAGCCGGTGTCCGACACCGCGGCACTTGAGAGGAACGCAATGCGCCGAGATCGGATCCATTCACGGACCGTCAACTCGTTTCGCCGAACCGCCGGCGGATTTCGAATCGCACGCCTTGTTCGATATGCAGCGGCGGGGCTGGCGATCGTTATTGCCGCCTCGTCGTCGCCTCGAACGGCTCATGCCCAGGAATATCCGTGGTGCCTGTCGCGGGAAGGCTATCTCTATTGTTTCTACAAAACGCAGCAGCAATGTCAGTGGACCGCCTCCGGCATCGGCGGCTGCGCGCTCAATCCGCGTTTGCTTTTCGATCAAACCGCGCGATTCCTAGTCGTGTCCTGAATTGGGCATATCCGAAAATACCTCGAAACACCCTGACGCTGGATCAGTTTTCGAGCGTTCTGAAATTCGAGCGTTCTGAACGATGAGGGATTTGAGATCGTGGATACGAGGTCTTATGGCTATCTCCCGCGACCGGGTCCATTCTTTCCACGTCTTTGTCAGCTTCTGGTCGAGCCGTCGAAAAGGCTTGCGAGGCGCTCAAGGTCCCCCAAGCCCCGAGTTACCGATGTGACCGAGGCTGTCACCGAAACGAGCCCCGAGGGGGCTTGGACAGCGACATCACCTCCAGATCCGGAGGCGCCTGCTATAGCGCCGTGCCCAGGGCGATCCAGATCGCAAGAGCAATGCACCAGACGATAGCTGTGTATGGCAGAGCGACGCGCATTTGCCCCCCTGTTCGAACGAGCGAAGCCGACGCGGATGAACAATATTGGAACAGCGTTCGTTCGCGTCTATCTGATTCAGGCCCGCGCGCGAATACCCCAAAAGAGGTACTCCGGCTGCGCCGCATCCAGCCGAATGCGACGATGTGCTAGAATAGCTTCTGATTGAATCGATTACAGCCTGGACTGGCCCGATGAAGTCCAATCTTGCGGTTGGCGTTCGCGTTCGAATGAGCGCACTCGGTGCGTCACGCTGTGCGCGCCTCGCCAGCAAGACGGGCACGATTGTCGGAGGAAGCGTCTACGCCAATAGCGTCAGCGTCTTGTTCGACGGAAATAGAACACGGACCACAATTCATCGTGAATACGTCGAAGTGCTGCTGCCGGGCCTGGACACACCCCGAGACAGCACGGCGACGCCGCGCTGAAAGCGAGAATTTCCGCGGGCGGGGTATAACGACGCACTTCGACGCCGCCAAGCGGTGCTGCGAACGCCGCATCCGCCACCGCTGACCTCAAGCTCCATATCGTCGTCTTTATGCCGACGGTCCAGGTCGATGGCGGCACCCCGGCATAAAACGAGGTGCCACAGGCCGTGATCGACACCCGATTGATATCGTGAAAGTCCAATTCCACGTCTGTCGGCATTTTGACGGCGCCGCGAGCGACATCAAGATATTGCGCAAGCGTCTCGTTAACCACGCTTGGCTGTTCAGCCGCTATTTCGGGGTCGAACAGGCGCGGCATTCCATGGAGCCCGCCCGCTCCTTTTTGCACTCAGTCCGACCAGAACGGCAGAGGCGGCCTGTCCTCGGGAGGACTCGCGCGATCGCTCCGTGAAATCGCGAACGTCGCGAGCTCTGTCCGGTTGCTGATTTCGAGCTTCTGAAAGATGTGATGCAGATGCACCTTGATGGTACCGTCGGTAATATTCAGCCGTCGTCCAATTTCCTTGTTCGACAACCCTTCGGACACCAAACCCATGATCTGGCGCTCGCGCTCCGTCAGCGTTGTCAGCGCATTCTCCCTGATCGCGTTTTGCTCCGGAGACACAGCCTGCACGGATGAAGGCAGCGGCAACAGCAACTGGCCTTCGACAACCTGCTGCAGGGACTGCACCAGAACCTCGGCCGTGACGTCCTTCGGAATGATGCTGTAGCCATCGGCCGCCGCTGCCAGAACCAGTTCGCTCTCTTCATCAGATGCGGTGAAAAAGACCAGTCGCGTGGAAAGACCTTCGGAATTGACGATGGAGAGAATTTCGAGCCAGCTCACGCCGGACATTGAGACGTCGAGAATGGCGATGTCAGGCGTTAAATTCCGAAGCGCTTCGATGCAGCTCGTACCATCGCCGCAACACGCAACAACATCGAAGCCCCGGTGCGCTCCGAGCAGGTGGCTCAAACCGTGCAGAACCACGGGATGGCGGTCTGCGATCACGACGCTGGTACTACGCATTGCGCGGTCCTCAGCCTGTCGCCCCAATAGCTTAAACCCCTCGCGCCCTGACTTGTTTCACCTGTAGCCTAAACGAGATCATAACAAATTTCCAAGAATCCAACACGTGTGGATTCCGCAGCGCAAAAACGAGGTTAACGGGAATTTGGGTCTGTCCGCTTGCCTGCGCTCGTCGAGAGAAAAGCTATTGGCACAACTCCCAACGGATATCCGTAAAACTGCGGATTGGTTTAGGCGCGGCGGAGCGCCGCTGCCTGTGCAGATCCGTTCTAGGCGCTTCCCAATTTGGGTGCCTCAGCAGAACATTTTCACAACGTTTGATAAACGTCGCACTCCTCACTCGCGCAGAGAATGTCGTTGACCTGAACAAATATCACCTACCGGACTAAGAATCCGCGGTACGTTGTTGCCTCTCGGACGTCGACAGCCGTTTGTTATTATGAACGACATTCATCCGGACACACGCGAGCACCTATAACGAATGGTATATAGGGATATCGTGAATTCGAATCTAACATTCATAAAGGGTTAACGATACGGAGCCCTCGAAATCTGCCAACGAAAACTCCTGTGAACGAAAAATCCTGTGAACGAAAAATATCCTGTGAACGAAAAATATCCTGTGAACGAAGGAGCGCCGACCGAAGAAACCAAATGGTCAAAACCAAATGTAGCGTAAGGGCTGGGAGAGTAAAATGTACAGACAACATTCATTTGCAACGATACTCATTGGAAGAAGCGTCTTAATCAGAGAAGGAATTGCGAAAATTCTCCGGGCGGCAAATCTTCGCATCGCCGCCTCGGTATCATGCGGTGACGATCTGGCGCCGAATAAACTCCAACCGCACCAACTGCTGTTTCTCATTGTCCACACCGGCGATGATTTCGACGCCGTCCTTGAACAAATCGAACTCTTGCGGGACAGCCATCCGAAAGGACGCATTGCGATCGTGGCCGATCACCATCGGCTGGACGACCTGGTTTCCGCATTTCGAGCAGGCGCGAACGGTTATTTCGTCGACGTCATGACGTGCGATTTGTTCATCAAGTCCGTTGAACTGGTGGCAATGGGCGAGACGATCTTTCCGCCGGCATTTTTGTCATTCGCTCTCGATCCCGAAAACGATCGCGTCGGCAAGGCTGTGCTGCGCGACGAAAACGCACAGGCGATGCTGTTCAGGACAAAGGACAGGATCGCGCCGCAGCTTTCCCCGCGGGAGCAGTCAATTCTGCAATGCCTGATCGAAGGCGACTCCAACAAATGCATAGCCCGAAAGATCGATATCGCCGAGGCGACGGTGAAGGTTCACGTCAAGGCAATCCTGCGCAAGATCCGGGTCCAGAACCGGACCCAGGCGGCGATCTGGGGGATGAACAATGCGACCCTGGCAAAATCGCAAAACGGCTACGCGCTGCCCTCAACCGTCGATATGAGCCCACGGCTTCCAAAGCCCATCGAGGTGATCTCCGAGATCAAGCAAATCGAGGCTCCGGATTCACTAAAGGTGGTTAATCACGTTGGGGTGCCTCGCATTGACGGCCTGACCCGCAAGGGCATCAACCGAAGAGCCCTCTGAACGGCACGGCTCGACAGCCAGGCGAAGGGGCCCAGGCGCTCCGGCGACTGCGACGCGTCGGCGGCGGCAGATTTGAAGGCGACCACGCCGCTGCTATTAACGGCCGCCGGATGGCTGTGGGTTCGGGCACACCGGGCAACGCAAAGCTCTGGGGCGTCGGCAGCGCCAGGCGCCGCCGCGACTTAAATCCGCTATTTCATTTCAACCGATGACTGACACAGCATTCGGGATGCCGTTCAAGCGACCGACGGGCCCAAGCCGTTAGATGCTAACAGGGATTGTTGCAACGCGGCTTATTGCGCACACTCGTCATTTGACCGTCATCGCCATCCTGGCCGCGTCCACGCGCAGTCCACGCCAACCCGACGCCGGTAGATCCGACAGATTGGAACGAGACGACGCGGATCACAGAAGTGCGCCGACTGGATCACGGTCGCAGGTAGCTCCAGCCTCGCTCCTGCAGCTCCATGAGCCGGACCACTCCGGATTTGGTGACCTTTGCCTGCGAGATGAGCGGGATCTCCTTCGCCTCGGCTCTTGTCATGTTCTCGCGAGTGTTCCCGCATGCCGAGAAGGTGAGCTCGGGCGTGGTTTCGCTCATGGACTTGATGCGCGCTTTGACGGGAGAGGTGTCTTCGCGCAGCATGTGCAATCCGGGCCCAAAGGCGACCACTTCGATTTCAACCTTCTGGCCGATCTCGCTGTAGTGCTGCACCGTATTGCTCACATTATTGAGAACGAGATTCATGGTCGCGGGGTCATTGACGTCAACCTGTATGGCGAGCCGATGCGGCTGCGTTCGGTGGACGCCGGCGGTCATTCTGGCGTTTGCATTGATTTTGGAGAGAGTGGCTTTGCCGAGAGTACCGGCTGGCGCAGAACCGCTGGTTTGAGTGCTCAGCATCAAGGTGAGCCCAACAGTGGCCACGCCGGTGAATACGGCGAATGATCTGTTCATGTTGTTTCCTTGAGTGTGCAGGAAATTCCGACTCAAGTCTGCGCCACAACGTAGTCATGCGCGAATATGCGGGTCAAGAATCGTTCAACAAATGCGGGCGCGATCTACTTAATTGCCGGTATTCGTGCGTCTACCTCATTGGGACTACCTCTACTGCGACCGACATAGGAGTAGCGGTTCCAATTCTCCGGCATCCAGGCGCCAAGCGCGATGCTCTCCTGCCGCTCTTGCATGAGTCGTACAGGATCGCGGCGCTCTCGCGTTGACGACGTGAAGCGCGCAGGTTTGCCGGATGAACGCCGGCTTCATCGCTCTCGCAGCGACTCCTGCTTGTATCTCGCCAGCGGCGAGAGAAGGTAGCTGATGATCCTGCGCGTACCAGTCTTGATCTCGACCGTCACCGCCATGCCGGGACCGAGGTTGACGAGCTTGTCCTCCACCTGCATGTGCGTGCGGTCGAGTGAAATGCGCGCCGCATATTCCAGCTCCTGACCTTTCGGCTCACTGCTGCTCTGCACTGCGCCCGGTGTCCGGTCATTCGACCCGCCCTGTTGCCTGTCGCGCGTGATGGCGTCCGTCGACACGCTGAGCACGTCTCCATGAAGGAGCCCGTAGCGCGTGAAGTTGAATGTATCGACCTTGATCTCCGTCTTCTGTCCCGGATGGACGAATCCGATATCGCGGTTGGAGAGCATGGCCTCAATCTCGAGATGGCTGTCGCTCGGAACCAACACGGCCAGCGCCTGAGCAGGCGTCACCACGCCTCCCACCGTATGAACGGCGAGCTGTTGCACGACGCCATCGACCGGCGCAGTCAAATGCTGGAGTTTCGTGCGCCGCTCCGCCTTGACCACTTCCTGCGCGGCGCTCGCCACCTTCTGCTCGGCTTTAGCGAGTGCGTCAAAGGTCGTGCGCCGATACTCCGCGGCGGTCCTTTCCCTCGTTTCCTTTAGCAAAGCGATGGCCGCATCGGCTTCGTGGAGCCGGCTCTGCTGCACGACGAGATCCTGCTGAAGGCCGACGAGATCCTGATACTCGGTGAGATAGGTGACCTTCGAAACCAGTGCCTTTTCGAGGAGACTCTTGCGAATGTCGACCCGCTCCTGCAGCACCGGTATCGTCGCCTGCAGCTTCGCGACGCTCGCCGACGTGGTCGCCCGTTCCGCCTCCTTCTGGCCTTGCTGGCGCTCGATCTCGGAGAGCTTGGCGTTCTGCTCGGCCCGCTGGCTGATCAGGAACTGACGATGCATCTCGATTTCGGCAGCGCCCGCGCTCTGCGGCGGCCGGAAGGCGGCAAGCGGATCCTCGGCGAGCGCCGCGCGCAGCCGCGCGACGTCGAGTTCGGTCGCCACGAGATCGCTCCTCTGGCGCTCCTGGTCGGCATCCGTCATCGTCGGGTCGAGCTCGATCAGGACGTCGCCGGCCTTGACGCTCTGTCCGTCGCGTACGTGGATGGCGCGGACAACGCCTGTCTCGAATGGCTGGATCAGCTTGGTGCGTCCGCCCGGCACGATCTTGCCCGTCGCGGTAGCGACGATGTCGACGCTGCCGAATGACGCCCACAGCAGCGCAACGCAGAAGACCGCGATGATGCTCGCCCCGATCGCGCGCCCGATCGGCGACGGCGGCGATTCAGTGATTTCGAGCGCCGCCGGCAGGAATGCAATTTCCTGCTCGCGACGGCGAACTTCGGCTCTCGGAAATGGAACGATGTTTCGGCTAGCGGACGTCATGGATGCCGGCCTGCAGATAGTGAAGGTTTGCGTAACGCCCGTTCGAGCGGATCAGCTCATCGTGGGTACCGTCCTCGACGATGCGACCATGCTCGATCGTGATGATCCGGTTCGCGTGGCGCACGGTCGAGAGCCGGTGAGCGATGACGAAGACGGTCCGGCCGGCGGAAATTCGTTTCATGTTCTGCTGGATGGCGCGCTCGCTTTCGTAGTCCAGTGCGCTGGTCGCCTCGTCGAGGATGAGGATGCGCGGATCGGTAATGAGCGCGCGGGCGATCGCGACTCGCTGGCGCTGCCCGCCGGAAAGACTGCTGCCGCGTTCGCCCACGATCGTGTCATAGGCCTCAGGCAGCTCCAGGATGAAATCGTGAGCACCGGCGAGCGATGCCGCCGCAATGACACGCTCCATGGGCATCGCCGGATCGGCGAGCGCGATGTTCTCACGAATGGAGCGGTTGAAGAGCACGTTTTCCTGCAAGACGACGCCGATCTGGCGCCGAAGCCAGGCGAGGTCGACCATCGCCAGGTCGACGCCATCGACCAGCACGCGTCCGCTCTCCGGCACGTAGAGACGCTGTATCAATTTGGCGATGGTACTCTTGCCCGAACCCGAGGAGCCCACGATGCCGATGATCTGACCCGGCTCGACGCTGAACGACACGTCATGCAGCACCTCCGGACCATCGATGCGGTAGCGGAAAGTCGCATGCTCGAATGTGACCTGCCCGCGGATCGGCGGCAGCGCGGCGCGGCCGGGATTGAAGCTTGGCTCAGGAATGGTGTTGAGGATGTCGCCGAGACGATCGATCGACAGACGGGCCTGATGGAAATCCTGCCACATCTGCGCGAGCCGCAGCACCGGCATGCTGACGCGCGCGGCCAGCATGTTGAACGCGACGAGCTCGCCGACGCTCAGTTCGCCGCCGATCACGAGCCTGGCGCCGAAGTAAAGGGTCGCGGCGACGACCAGCTTGTTGATCATCTGGACCGCCTGGCTCGCCGTATTATTCAGGCTGAGCACACGGAAACTTGCCGCCACATAGCCCGCGAGCTGCTCCTCCCAGCGGATCTGCATCTGCGGCTCGACCGCCATGGCCTTCAGTGTCTCGACGCCGGTGACGCTCTCAACCAGGAAGGCCTGATTCTCGGAGCCGCGATTGAACTTCTCGTCGAGGCGCCGGCGAAACAGCGGCGCAGCTCCCGCAGAGATGCCGATATAGAATGGGAACGACGCCAGAACGATCAGCGTCAACGTCGTCGAATAATAGAACATCACCACAAGGAATACGACGGTGAACAGGAGATCGATCACGAGCGTAAGCGCCGAGCTCGTCAGGAACTGGCGGATATTTTCCAGCTCGCGCACACGTGCGACCGAATCGCCGACGCGACGGGTCTGGAAATATGCGATCGGCAATGCCATCAGGTGACGAAACAGCCGGGCACCGAGCTCAACGTCGATGCGGTTCGTCGTGTGCGCGAACAGATAGACGCGCAGCGTGCCGAGAATGGCCTCGAAGACGGTCAGCGCGACAAGGCCCGTGACCAGAACGTCGAGCGTGCTCATGCTTCGATGCACGAGCACCTTGTCGATGACCACCTGGAAGAACAGCGGTGAGATGACGGCAAAGACCTGAAGGAAGAACGACGCTAGCAGCACCTCGCTCAGAAGACCGCGGTATTTGCGGACTGCGCCAAGGAACCAGCCGATGTCGAACCGCCGTGAGAGATCCGTCAGCGCCGCGCGCCGGGTCATCAGGATGATGTCGCCGTCCCAGATGGCCTCGAGTTCGGCCTGTGTCATTGCTTCGGGTCGGGGGGACAATGGGCGCTGGACAAGGAGATTGTCGTCGATGACCTTGCCGAGGATCAGAAATCCGCCGTCCCGCAGCACGGCGATCCCCGGCAGCGGAGTGACCGAAAGCCGGTTCCAGCTCGTCCTCTGTACCCGAGCCTTGAGCGCGAAATCCTTGGCACAGCGCAGAATTTCGGTAACGCCTACTCGCGCCGCACCCACCCGGTGCCTGATCTGGTCCGGGTCCGCCGCGATGCCGTGACAACGCAGCAATATCGCCAGGGCCAGAAGCCCGGATTCATCGCCGCTGGCAGATTCGGGGCTCGCCTCGGATTCGATGCTCGCTGCCGGGACGGCAGTATCGCGTTGATCGGCAAAACGCGCACGCACGGTATCTCCGGCACGCATAAAGACATCGCGGACGCGCCGCACAAGGCCACGTCCGCTGATGCCGGCAAGTGCCTGAAGCACCCGCCCGCTCATGCCGGCAAGTGCATGAAGCGCCCGCCGTGCGGGACTCTGTGATCCAGCCAGGATCAAACGGCCATCCCAGACCGCATCGAATTCCGCGCGCGTCATCAGCTTCGGATGCGACGAGGTTGGATGCAGCACAAGCGCCGCCTGATCGTCGACCTTTCCGAGAAGCAGAAATCCGCCATCACGCAGCGATGCGATTCCGGGGAGCCCGATGCCCGCCAGTCGCTTCCAATGTGTCGTGCGCGAACGGACCTTGAGTCCGAGTTCGCGGGCACAGCGAAGCATCGCGCGGATGCCGATCGTTTCGCTCCCGCAGCGATCGCGGAGCTGGTCGGGCTCAGCGATCACGCCATGAAGGCGCAGGAACAGAGCCAGGGCTCGAAGCCCGAGATCTGCGGCGTGGGCATTTCCATTCTGGATCGCCATTTTTTAACTCATCAACCCTTCGCGGCTACCGACCGCGTTCGAAGTTCCTTCTCATGCATTCCCAACGTGATGGTGTCGCACCCTTGCCGAGGCCGAACGCTGCTCCACGCCGTCGATCGACGGCATGGAGCGCGTGGGTGCGGGAGCAGATCAATGTTGCGGTCTGGTCAGGAGCGAATCCTGCCCCCAGCCGGCTCCTTGCGACACCGCCGCCACGATCTGACCGGGATCGACCCGGCCCGTGTTACCGGCCATATACTGGTTCAGCAGCGCAAAGCTTTGGCTTGCCAAGGACGCCATGGCCTTGCCGGTCGCAGGCGCAGAATCCGTCTCGGCGAACGTCTGCGGCACGGAGATAGGCGCGGCGCCGGTGACCCCGTCCAGATGCTGCTGCAGCAGCGCAAAGCCCTGGTTTGCCAGGGACCCTATCGTTGCAGGCGAAGGATTCTTCGCGGCGATCGCCTGCGGCTCGGTGGTCGCCGCGTTGCTGGCAGCCTGGTCCTGGCTCAGCCACGCAAAGCCCTTGCCTGCCGGGAACGCCGTGGTCGTGTCGGTCGCTGGCGCAGGATTCGTCAGGCTGATCGTCTGCGGGGACGCCGTGATCGCGTCGGTCGCAGGCGCAGGATTCGTCACGTTGATCGTCTGCGGCGACGTTGTGGTCGTGTCGGTCGCCGGCGCAGGATTCGTCACGGCGGTCGTGTGCGGCGACGTTGTGGTCGTGGCGGTCGCAGGCCGAGGATCCGTCACGGTGATGGTCTGCGACGCGGACGTCGTAACGGCGCCGGTGCTCGGATCCTTCCCCGTTGCCGTCAGCGTTAGGGTCGCTACAGGATGACCCCCGCCCCGGTAGTTCGATTGCAGCACCAGTCCGCTGTCGACCTCCGCAGCCGTCAAGGTGACGTTATTTCCCCTGAACGTCCGACCATCGAGTTTGTCGGTGATCGTCTCGTACTTCGGCAACCCCGTGATGTTCACGGTCACGGCGTCGTTGGGATCGGTCGTTGTCACATTGACCCCCAAACCGACCGTGCCGCCGCGCCCGGCCACCGAGAGCGTCGAATCCGCGACGGTGAGGACCGGCGCGATCGATGGCGGGGTGGACGGACTCGATGGCGAGGTCGATGACGTCGCGATCTGAAGACCGGAGAACGTCTTCACCGCGCCCGCGAGGTTCGCCGCAACGCCCGATGCATCATGGATGCTCGCACCGTTCGCAAGATTGACCCCGGTGATGGCGAGCGCCGAGGTATTGGTGTCGGTCGATGCGACCGTGGTGCGGAAGGTGAGCGTGCCCGTGCCCGAGCCGCCCACATAGGTGGCGGTATCGCCATCATTGAGCGACAGTGTCGGCGTGCCGGTCACGGTCACGGCCTCGTTGAAGCCGAGCGTCAGCGTGATCGTGTTTCCTACGACTTCGGTGCCAGTTGCCGGAGAGGCCGTGGCCTGCGTCACCGCCGGCAGGACCGGAGGCGAGACCGGAGGATCGATCTGAAGACCGGAGAACGTCTTCACCGCGCCCGCGAGGTTCGCCGCAACGCCCGATGCATCATGGATGCTCGCACCGTTCGCAAGATTGACCCCGGTGATGGCGAGCGCCGAGGTACTGGTGTCGGTCGACGCGACCGTGGTGCTGAAGGTGAGCGCGCTCGTGCCGGAGCCGCCCACATAGGTGGCGGTATCGCCATCATTGAGCGACAGCGTCGGCGTGCCGGTCACCGTCACGGCCTCATTGAAGCCGAGCGTCAGCGCGATCGTGTCTCCTACGAGCTCGGTGCCGGTTCCCGGAGAGGCTGTGGCCTGGGTCACCGCCGGCAGGACCGGATCGATCTGGAGACCGGAGAACGTCTTCACCGCGCCCGCAAGGTTCGCCGCAACGCCGGATGCATCATGGATGCTCGCACCGTTCGCAAGATTGACCCCGGTGATGGCGAGCGCCGAGGTATTGGTGTCGGTCGATGCGACCGTGGTGCGGAAGGTGAGCGTGCCCGTGCCGGAGCCGCTCACATAGGTGGCGGTATTGCCATCATTGAGCGACAGCGTCGGCGTGCCCGACACCGACACGGCCTCGTTGAAGCCGAGCGTCAATGTGACGGTATCGCCGGCATGCTCGATGCCCGTTGCCGGAGCAGCCGTGGCCTGCGTCACCGCCGGCTGGACCGTCGGCGGCGTCGTGGGCGTGACGTTCGCACCCGTGACGGTCTCGCCGCTACCCGCCTTTTGATAGAGCTGAATCCCGTCGACCTGCATCTGGGTCGACGAAGGATAAGAGCTGTCGAGAGTCGTATGCCATCCGGTCGCGTTCGAATTCGCGACCCCATTGTTCATGATCAATTCCATCGGTTCATTCGGGATCGTCGTCTGCGCGCTGGTCACCTGCGCCATCTGATTCCCGTCGAGATACCACGTGATGGATTGACCGGGTATCCAGTTGATGGCGTAGGTGTGGAAGGCCGCCGTCAGGTCGATACCGGTATCGATGACGCCGCCGAAGGTCCCCGCCGCCCCCGCGTGAAGATGCCAGGAGAAGGTCTGGTTTGCAGGCCCCGAGCCGAGCATTCCACCTTCCTGCATATCGATCTCGAAATTGTCGCCGCTGCCTCCCGCACCACTGCCAGGCAACAGCCAGAGGGCTGGCCATGCGCCGCCGCCGCTCGGCGCCTTCATGCTGATCTGAAGGTAGCCGCCATTGAATTCGAAGTCGCCATAGCTGCTGACCACACCGGACGTTATCGGGTATGTCTGTGCCGTCCCATTGAAGGAGCCACTGACGGGCTGTCTGATCGCCGTAAGATCCAACGTACCGTTGGACACGGACACTTGGCTCGGCATGTCGTAGTCGGCATTATAAGTCCCGCCGAAGCTTCCGCCTGATCCATTGGCATTCCAAGGATAGCCGCCGGCGGCATTACTCGTGATGTAGCTATGCCAATAGCTGTCGAGCGTTGAGCTGGAGAAGTTTTCCTCGAAGTCGAGATTGCTCGAGGTATAGCCCGCGGGTGCGGAAAGAGCCATTCCGTGTTCCTCTTTAGACGTTGAAAACGAGAATTCCATTGACGTTGAGAACGAGAATTCCACTGCCGCGCACAGCGGGCGCGCGACATACTCCCTGCTCGCAGCGTTGTACCGCGAACAGATTTCAAAGCAGTGGGACTTTGGAAAACCTTGGGCCCCCCCTACTGCTGGGGCGGTGGGTTAATTGTCAAAGATGGCAAAAAAAGCTTCGAAATGTGAATTATGCACATCGTATTAGGACCGACATACACAGGTATATGACGCCGAGAAGCGCCGTATTTTGTCTCTTAAAATCCACAATTGCCTCCCGATCGGCGTCCCTTTTGGCCCGCTGTAGCGCGCCGAGCTTCGGCGGTAGCGCTCGCGGCGCCGGATTTGTGGTGAGATCGCGAGCGCAATCAGTGCGTGATCGTCTTCCCGGTTTTGGAGCACCAGCTGTCGTTCCGGTTCCGACGATGTCGCAGTCAATCAATGGGTCAGGCGATCGAGCGGCGCAGTCGTCATCCTGACGTCTGCGAAGACGCTCGGCCAATCCCCAAAGGCCCGAACATTGGATCAAGCCTGGGTAACTTTTCGAAGCACGACGCGAGAGCCAATCGCGACGAACGCACCCAACTGTCGATCGATTCTAGCGCGTGTGTGCGAAGGCGCTTCGTCGCCGCCTAGGTCGGTGCCGCGGATATTGAAATTCGAACTCCGCGACCAGTCGCCAAAGCTCCACCTCGTAACCGTCCGCTAGCTGCCCGGCGAGCGCTTTCGCGGAAAGGTCGTCTGCGCAGTCAAGATTGAGCACGCCCTCCAACTGGCCATCTTCGTCCAGGATGTAGACACGATAGAGCGGCATCGCTTGTCCCCGGCCAGCGGCGCCATTCTAGCTGCCAGCGTCGCGATCGTGCTTGGAGATTTTGGGTCCTTACGAGCTACCTCCGATGGGAAGCATGCTTGCTGCCGCGGCTCGCCCCGAACCCCGCTCATGCTGTCGGCCCCTTCGGCGCTTGTCCCGGTTGAGGACATCGGCGCCGCGCGCGCCCAAATCGCTCGAACTCGCCTTCTTGCGCCAATCCCATATGGTGGGCGAGCGAGCCGATGAACGGCTGAATGAACGTCCTGACGACATTGGCGCTCTTGGCCACGGCATCGTCGAGCACGCGATCAACTTCCGCCCCGGAGCCGAAGGTCAGATCCCGCGGCGTTGAAGCGATGGCCCTGGAGGATGAAATGCGCGCCCTCTACGCTCACCAAGGGTTCGTGTTGGGTCTCCGCGCCGATTGCGCACCCCAGCTCATGATGGCGACGCCCAAAGCTAAGAGGACGGTGACCACGCCTCCAAGGTTGCTGCTCTGAAGCCCAAACATCATGAAAGCTCTTTGGAACGCACGATCTAGGTAGCCACGGATTCGCGCACGCTCATAGTAATTGCGAAGCCATCATGTGAGATATTTGACCGCGATGTCCGAATAGATCTGTTCGATACGCGGTACGACCGTGCTGGCCTTGAAAGACTGCACTTTCTTCTGAGCGGCGGCTGACATTTGCCTGCGCAGATCCGGGTTGCCAATCAAGAGACCGATCGCCTTGGCCAGCGCCACTGCATCGCCCGGCGGCACCAGGAGCCCCGTCACTTCTTCGTCGATGAGTTCCGGCATTCCTCCAACCTTCGTAGCGATCATGGGCTTTCCGACCACCATTGCCTCAAGCACAACTGAAGCACAGGCATCGGGAAGGATCGAAGGGGCAAGCCCGAAGAGAGAATTTCGCCATGCCTGCATGACGGCGTCATGAGGCCAGCTTTCAAAGAGAATTACGTTTGGCGGCAGCTCTCTTGGAGTATCGGGGCACCGACGTCCGATGAGGACCAACGGTGGGGCATTATTGAGCATCGCATAAGCTTCGAGGAGTACATGTACGCCTTTAAACCGGCGCAAGTCGCCCACGAACAAGAGGTATCCATCGCCCGGGAGCTGAGAAAGCCGTGGATCGTCGCACGGACGCGCTGATCCGAAATCGTCAGGAACGAAATTCGGCACAACTTCGAATGGCAGTCGCGCCTTGGAGAGGCTGTTCCCAATCGCTATCGCTTCGCTGACCGCCAAGAACTTGTCGACAACACGCCTCTCTAGGGCCCCGAACAGGTAGTTGCCAAGAAGCGTAACTCCACCCTTAACCGGCCCGTAAAAGCGACTGGCACAGCGCAAACACCTGCCGGGCGCAGGACCGTCGCACGGCGCGCCTTGGCGCATCGCGTTCTTCTGCACGCAAACAAGGCTCAGGTCGTGCAGCGTTACCACGAGCCCAGGTCCACTTTCGCGTTTGAGAGGCAAATAGGAATGAAGAAGCCAGTTATGCGCATGTACGATGTCTGGACTCTGCTCCAGAACGAGTTCACGGATACCGTACATCAGTTCAGGATCTGGGAACGGCGGTGCGTACCGTCGGCTCGCATCGCTAAATAAAAGTCCGACACGCTGCATGCTTCCGCGTAAGCGGCGTATGCAGACGCCCTCGTCGATATCGCGCTCCTCAAGGCCGCGCTGCCACGTCGTCGCTACCGTTACGCTGTGCCCTCGTCTGGCGAGGGCGATGCTCAAGTTCCGTACGTGCCGCTCCTCTCCACCTATTACAGGCGGATAGAACTGCGCGAGCATAAGAATTCGCATCGTGGTCGTCCTGTCCGAGGCACCACTGCCCCTGCATTTTATTTTCATACCGCTATATTGTTGGCTTGTGCGAACTATGCGTGTGGACCACCAATACTCAGTGCGGATTACTCCCTTTGGCCAATATCGGTCCTCTTAGGAGAAATGGACAATCTGTCTCGTAGTTGAGAACCTTGGAAGCAAATTTAGGATCCTAGTTCGCGCGAGTTGGGCCTTCGGCAACCGTAGGCGTCCCCGCTAATGACATTCTCGTCTTCTCTTCCGGAACCGACCCATCTCGCTCAGGGGCTTTCTCATGATGGCCGCCCCGCGAGCTCATTCAAACCCGCCAGCGTAGTGATAGCCGCCTTTACTGAGCAGCGGTGGTCCGATCTTGTCGACGCCGTGGCGTCGGTGAAGAAACAGAGCCTTCCGGCAAAGGAGATTATCATTGCTGTCGACCACAATCCTTCTCTCTTGAGACGCATCACAACTGAGATAAGCGATGTAATTGCCATTCCCAATAAATTCGCACGAGGCGCTCCTGGTGCGAGGAACAGCGGAGTCGCCGCCTCAACCGGCGCCATCCTTGCTTTCCTTGACGATGATGCCGTCGCAGATCCTGACTGGCTCCTACGACTGAGCGACGGGTACGCAGACGAAAGCGTCTGCGCCGTCGGCGGCCGCATCGATCCGCTCTGGCTTGACGGACGACCGAGATGGTTCCCCGAGGAGTTCAACTGGGTCGTTGGCGCGTCCTACAAAGGGGGGCCGGTTCGGATGGAAGCCGTCCGCAATCTTTGGACAGTCAACATGTCGGTCTTGCGATCTGTTTTCGACGGCGTTGGTGGCTTTCGACCGTATTTTGGAAAGGTTGGCGCGCGGTCGCGGCCCGAGGATACCGAGTTGTGCATCCGCATAGGCCAGGCTTGGCCGGGCAAGGCGATCATGTACAACCCGGACGCCAAGGTCCTTCACAAAGTCCATGCGGGCAGAGCTCGCTTTAGCTATTTCGCGTCACGCTGCTATCATGAGGGATTCGGGAAGGCTGAACTGACCCGATATGTTCGTCCATCCACTGCGCTTGGGGTTGAACAACGCTATCTTCGTCGCGTTCTCTCCGAGAGCGTGTTGGCCGGCTGTCACGAAGCGTTTTTCCGAGGTCACTTCGACGGGCTGGCGAGAGTTGGAGCTATCATTTCGGGCGTCAGTTGCGCGTTTGCCGGCTTCTCCTTGGGCGCGCTTAAGGGGGCGCTGTCGCATTCCTCAAATCGATCCTCCCCACCGTCATTAGAGCGGCAATAGGCATGAGGTAATTGCTTTGCGCGTCTTGATGGCGACGCCTCGGTTTCATCCGGATATAGGCGGGGTCGAGAACCATGTGCAGGAGGTTTCAAAGCGTCTCGTCCAGAACGGCGCTAACGTCACGGTCGTGACGACCGATGCTTGGCAGCGCTATCCTGCACGGGAATTCGTCGGCGGCGTCGAAGTTTTGCGCACTCCAGCTCGACCGCGCAGCAAAGACTGGCTCTTCTCGCCGGAGCTGTATCACATCGTTCGCTATGGACGTTGGGATATCGTCCATGTCCAAAGTTATCACACCTGCGTCGCTCCGCTTGCGATGCTCGGCGCTCTGAGATCCAGGCGACCCTATGTTCTCACATTCCACGGCGGCGGGCACTCTTCGGTCCTGCGAAATCGCATGCGGTCCTTCCAATGGCGTGCGTTACGTCCGCTCGTCCGGAGAGCCGAGCGGCTAGTAGCCCTCGCAAAATTTGAGGTCGAGCTCTATGGTCGGGCTTTCGGTTTGGGCCCGGAGGCTTTCGCGGTCATACCGAACGGTTCGGACTTTCCAGAAGGCCCTGGCGACGCCCCTGATGAAACCGACCACGATCTTGTCGTCTCGATAGGTCGGCTTGAGAAATACAAGGGGCATCATCGAGTTATCCGCGCTCTCCCTGCTCTCCTCTCGGTGCGGCCGCGCGCTCGATTGCTGATTCTGGGTTCTGGCCCATATGAAAGCAAGCTGCGAGATCTATCCGAGAGCCTGGGTGTCGCCGACCGCGTCGAGATTCGGGCCATTCCTCCCGCTGATCGCAAGGCAATGGCCCACGCTATTGCGCGCGCAGCCATTGTTGTTTTGATGAGCCAATACGAAACGCATCCTCTGGCCGCGCTCGAGGCGTTGGCACTCGGGCGATCACTGCTTGTCGCCGCCACCTCAGGTCTCGCGGAGGTCGCGAAGGCTGGAAACGGCCGCATGATCGCGCTTGAGTGCACCGACACAGAACTTGCCGCTGCAATAGCCGATCAACTGGATCATCCCGCTATCCCCCGTGAATTGACTCTACCGACTTGGGACAATTGTGCCGACAGGATTCGGGCGTTATATCTCGATATCTTGGAAGCGCGCCAAGGCGGTGTGACCAGCTGAATTAGTGAGATGCGAAACCGGCCGTCGTCCAGAACGCCGTGCCCAGTGCCGCAGCTCGTTCTCAAGCCCGCTCGTGCCCTCGGACCATTCGGTGCTTGTTCAAACACCTCAGGAGCGCACACTCAGCCGTGACGGTAGACATGCCTGGACCACTCCCCGGACCTTAAGCTCGGTACCAGGGTAGCCGTTGGGGTTCTGCAATTGCCAGCGCCAATGGTCCGCGCACATTTGCTTCAACGACCGCGTCGATTTCCAGCACAACGCTTGCTTCGCCAACGTCGGGTCGGCATAACAAATGGCGACATCACCGGCCCGGCGCGCCCCGATTTCATAGGGGACCGATCTCCCGCTCACAGCCTCGAATGTGCGAATGACTTCCAGAACGCTGCTGCCGTTGCCTGTTCCAAGATTGACCGTGAGCACACCGGGCTGTCTCAGGTGGCGCAAGGCGCTCAAATGCCCGGATGCGAGGTCGACCACATGGATGAAGTCGCGGATTCCGGTGCCATCGGGCGTGTCATAGTCGTTTCCCCAAATCAGCAGCTTCTCCCGCCGTCCAATTGCCACCTGCGCCACAAACGGCAACAGGTTGTTCGGAACGCCCAGCGGATCTTCTCCGACGAGCCCGCTCTCGTGCGCACCAACCGGATTGAAGTAGCGCAGATTGCCGATCCGCCAATCGTCGTCGGACCTGTAGAGATCCTTCAGCATCTCTTCGATGAAGAGCTTGGTGCGGCCGTACGGATTGGTCGGCCCGAGGGGATGCTTCTCGTCGAGAGGCAGGTATCTAGGTATCCCGTAAACGGTGGCGGAAGAGCTGAAGACGAGGGTCTTGACCTTTGCCCTCTTCATGGCCGACACGAGCCGCATCGTTCCCAGGACGTTGTTCTCGTAATACGTCATGGGCCGTACGTTGGAATCGCCCACGGCCTTCAGCCCTGCAAGGTGAATGACGGCAGTCACTCCGCAGGCACGAAGTATGTCGTAGATGACCTCTTCATTCCGGATGTCGGCGTGCCGAAAGACGAGCGACCGCCCGCAAATGGATTGTACCCGTTCGAGCGAGGCCTTGTTGCTGTTGGATAGATTGTCGACGACGACGACGTCGAGCCCGGCGTCCAGCAACGCGATACAGACGTGGGACCCGATATAGCCGGCGCCTCCGGTCACCAAGATCGTCTTGGACACTTTCCGCATTCGCCCAACCTGCCTCCGTACAACGCCTTGGTCGGCGCCGGCTACGCTCTCCAGACCTGGACCCGCGATAACAGATGCTGCGGCCTGAGCGCGCAGATCACGACGGAGCCTCGGTCATCGGATCCCCCCTACGGCTTTTCGGATCTGCGCCGCCCACTCCGCTGCCGCTTTGACGATGTTCGAGATCGCGCCTCCGTCGTTGCGGATGTCGAACTGCTCGTCTTCGTCGGCGGGGTAGCCTCCGCTGTCCTGCCGCGACACCAGCCGCCACACGACCCAGCCGGCGCAGTTAGGATCGCGCACAAGCGTGTCGAGCCACATCGCGTAAGCCTCGGCCGAGTCCCGATTGGAGCGGGCATAGCCGAATTCCTCCAGAAGGACCGGTTTCCCGGCGCGCAATGCCAGCTGGCAGAACTCGATTATCGTGTCGTTGAATTGCTTGACGGTGAGCTTGTAGAAGAGCGGGTAGCCGTGCCACGTCCCGAAATCGAGCGTCGGGATCGTCAGATCGGACAGCTTGTCCGAAACGCTGGCGTGTCCGGAGCTGACGAGGTGATTGGAATCGAGGGACTTCACGTAGGCCGACATTTCGGCAGTCCATGCCAGCCGCAAGGCGTCCGGGCGCGCGTTGCCTTCGTTCATCAGCTCCCAGGCCATGATGGTCGGGTCGTCACGGTACGCCAGCCCGGTGAGCGTGTTCACGCGCTGCACGACGTGGCTGACCCAAGTCCTGTAGTCCTGCTTCGTGCGCGGGTCTTGGAAGAAAAACCCGGACTTGTCGGGGCTGCCATACCAGGCGCGCATTTGCTGGGCGCCGCCCGTGTAGGACCAGAAATCCAGGAAGGCGATGATGAGCTTCAGGCGTCGCTTGCCGGCCTCGGCGATGAGGAAGTCGACCTTCTGCATGCCGTTCGCGCCGTCATTGATCGCCATCCTGCCGGCGCGAGGGTCCCAGTAAAGCAAGTACGTGTCTTTGACCCCGAGATCGCTGGCGTCGCGCTTGGCGCGCCAGTCCCAGATGGTCGCGACGCTTCCGTCAAGCGACCCGATCACCGGCTGGAGGAAGGTGCGGATCACATTGGCGCCAACGGCCGTCGCATCATCGAGAACGCGGATAACTTCGTCCTTCGATCCGAAGGTGAGATAGTGATTGTTGACGCCGATCACGAAGAACGGTCTGTCGTCCAACGTGAACTGCGTTCCGGAAGTCTTGATGAAGGACGTCACCGATGGCTTGTCCGTGGCGCTCACGGCCGCCTGAGCAGACAGCAACGCAAACACCAGCATCCGCAGTCCGGTGTTGCGCAGCCCGTTTCTCGCCCGTTGCCAGCCGACAATCATCGCTCCAAGTGACCCTCGCCAGGGGCCGAGCGCAACTGCGCCGAAGGATTACCCCCTCTGGCCTCGCCATGGCCGGACGCCGATCAGGCATAGTGGTGCTTGGCGGATTACCGTCGCCTCACAGGGGCTCGTATTGTCAGCAGTCGCATCCAACAAAGTGTTCGACTCACAGGATTCGCGAGTCCCCGCTGTTGTGATCGGTGGCGAGCTGAACGGCCTCGGGGTGTGCCGCAGCCTGGCCATGAGCGGGATCTCCGTTTGGGTCGTCGACTCCAAGCGCTCGAACCCGGCGCTGTGGTCGCGCTACGCCCATCCGGTCCTCACGGACTCCCTGCATGGTCCAGGCTTCATTGGTTTTCTGCGTGATCTTCAAAGCCGGATCGGCGAGCCGCCTTTCCTCGTCGTCACGGACGAGTTGGCACTCCTTGCGATCTCGGAGCACCGCAAAGAACTGGAGGGGCTCTATTGCTTCCGCCTTCCGGCTCACGAGACGGTTCTCATGCTGCACGACGTGCACGGCTGGCCGGTGCGCTTGGGCGCGAGGCCGATCCCACCTCGGTCCGTCGTGGTGGACGGCTTCTGGCGCCGCGACGATCCGCTGCCGGCGCGCGTGCACTATTCGAGAAATGTGGCGCACGCCGTGGCTTTGCATCTGCCGCCGTGGCTTGCGGAATTGCGGCGGAATCCTGGCAGGGCTGATCACCGGAGCTCGTCGAAGTCGTGAGCCGGCGTCCTTCTGCGGCGTGAGACCAACAATGCGCATTTGCTTGTATCTTGATCCGTCTCGACTTCTGCGCTGGCATCAGTGGTTGGCGGAGGCGGTTGCCGCGATGCCCGGCAACGACGTCTCCTGCGCGTTCGCAGCTCAACGACGCCCGCTCCCGTCGATATGCCGTCTGCTGCTCGAACTCGAACGGCTGGTCTATGGGTTTGGCGCGAACGGCGCCACCGACCCCGTCGAAACGGCGCTGCGAGCCCTGCCAAAGCGTCCGGCCGGCGAAGTCGATGTCGTGATCAATTTCAGCGGAGAGGAGCTGCTCACGGCAGGAGGGCGTGTGCTGACGCCGCTCTTCAACGGCGTGCCCGGCGAGATCGGCATCATGGCGGCACTGGTGAATGATCAGGACCTTCTCGTCGACCTGCACGACACGGCGCGCCCTTCGTCGCCATGGACGGCTAGACCAGCTAGTGCGGATCGCGAGGTATTCGCAGCGAGCCTCGATGGCGCGCTCTCCTGCACCGTGGCGCTGATCCTCAAGGCCTTGCGCGAGGAAGCCGGTGCGGCTGCGTCCGGTGTCCGCGGGGCACGGACAACCAGCCCGCAGCTTGGCACGCTTTCGGCCCTCGCATGGGCGACCGGCACGGTGGCATCGAAGGCAGTCAAGTTCGTGGACATCCTGGCGAGGGGCGGCAAGACCTGGGCGATCGGCTGGCGCTTCGACGAAGCGACGAGTCTGCTCGACAAAGGTGACGCAACCTTCCGTGTCCTCACCGGCGACGCCAACAGCTTTCTTGCCGACCCGTTCCCGTTTCGACATCAGGGGCGCGATTTCATCTTTGTCGAGCAATACCTCAATACCAAGAGCCGGGGATGCATCGCGGTCGTGACCGCGGACCGGAACGGAGCCACCACCGCACCGCAGATCGTCCTGGAGGAGCCGTATCACCTGTCGTACCCGTTCGTGTTCGAGCAGGACGGACAGATCTGGATGATCCCTGAATCGGGGGCGGCCAGGAATGTCAGTCTCTACAGGGCCGTGGAATTCCCGCATCGATGGACGCGCGAGGCCTGCCTCGTCGAAGGCATTGAATGTTACGATGCCACGCCGCTGCACCATGCGGGCGCCTTCTGGTTTTTCGTCAGCCCGGGGGTGTGGGGGTCCACGTCCTGGGATGTCCTCAGCCTTTACCGTGCCGAGGGCCTGACAGGGGCGTGGACACCGCATGCAGAAAACCCCGTGCTGATCGATGCGACACTTAGCCGTCCCGCAGGCGCCTTCATCCGGCGCGGTGGGCGCACGCTACGCCCGGTCCAGGACTGCTCGCGCCGCTATGGCGGCGGGGTAACGTTTTGCCAGATCGATGCGCTCGACCGGTTGAACTTTGCGCAGACTCCGGTCGGCCGCATGCAGTGCGGCACGTTCGGGTGCCACACCTATAATCGCCAGTCCGACCTGGAGGTCATCGACCTGCTCGGTCATGTCAGGGGCTTGCGAGAGGTCACCGCCTGCTATGGTGCATTTGCATCCCGCCCACCGGCCGCGCATGGGCAGGCTCCTGTCCTGGCCGATACGGATTTGGCAGCGTTGCGAAAATAGCGGCACAAGGTGATCAAGTGCCGCTGCCGAGCCAGTTGGCCGTTGATACGGTTAAGACAAGCCCAAGGGGCATAACCACAAAGAGCTAACCATCTATCGTGCTTCCATTGCAGTGTCACATCGGTGATGCTCGGCTCAACTCAGGTCAGGAGAGGGCCCAAAACTTTCCTCCCAAATCTTCTTTCAGCTCATGTTCATTTTATCCTATGCGGGAGCCTGCATATGGTTGGATCAAGCACGTCCGTAGATGTGGCGGTCATCGGAGCCGGCCCCTACGGCTTGTCGCTGGCCGCGCATATGCGGGCGCGCGGTGTGGAGCACCGGATTTTCGGAGAGCCCATGGCGTCCTGGAAGAACAACATGCCCGCCGGCATGCTGCTCAAATCCTATCCCTGGGCGTCGAGCCTGTCCGATCCGAGATCGGAATTCGAACTGAAGCGCTTCTGCACCGAACGCGCCCTGCCCTATCATGACGAGCTGATGCCGCTGCCGCTCAGCCGGTTCATCGAGTACGGCGAAGCTTTCCAGGCGCGTTACGTGCCCGCCGTGGAGCGCAAGATCCTGATGGAACTGGAGCCTGGCCCGGGTTTCCTTCGCGCCACTTTCGATGATGGCGAAACGGTCCATGCGCGCCGCGTCGTGGTGGCGGTCGGCGTGCATCCCTTCAAGCGCCTGCCGCAGGAGGCGGCGCATCTACCGGCCGATCTGTGCTCGCATAGTGGCGAGTACGGCTCGCTGGAGTCGCTCGACGGCAGAGAGGTCATCGTGGTCGGATCCGGATCATCGGCGTCTGATCTGGCGGCGTTACTCCATGAGCGAGGGATTGCGGTTTCGCTCGTTGCACGCCGGCCAAAACTGCATTTCGCCGACCGCCCCCGGCACCGCTCCTTGTTCGAGCGCACCACGGCTCCGATGAGCGGCATCGGCCATGGCTGGATGTTGGCGACCTGCGCCCACTATCCGCAACTGATCCGGCTTCTGTCGAAGGACTTGCGAGTCCAGCTCGCCAACCACAGGGCGCTGGGCCCGCTGGGTGGTGCTTTCGTGAAGGACCGCGTTGTCGGGAAAGTGCCGGTGTGGCTCAGTCATGCCACTCGGGGCATCGAGACGCACAACGGCAAGGTCATGCTTGATCTCGTGGATTCCGGTGGTGCGCGGCGTCCGATGCGAGCCGACCACGTCATCTTCGCGACCGGGTACAAGATCGATGTGAGCCGGCTGGGTTTCCTGAACCAAACGCTGTTGCGCCGGATTCAACTGGTCGAGGGCGCGCCGCAACTCTCGGCGCATTACGAGACCACAGTGCCGGGCCTGCATTTCATCGGTCCGGCCGCCGCAAACAGCTTTGGTCCGGTGTGTCGCTTCGTCTACGGCACATATCATCCGGCCCGGCATCTCGCCCGCCACCTGTCGGCAGTCCTGGCACGCTTCCAGCCCGCGCGCCAGATTCGGCCGCTCGACCGCACGGTGTTGCCATGAACGCCCCTGTCCCCAGCATTCTTGCCCAGGCCGGTGTCATAACGGCGCCTGACCCGATCAACATTGCACTAGGGCGGTCGCTGATTCTGCCCCGCGTGAGCTTCATCGTGCCGACGCTCAACGAAGCCAAGAACCTCCCCTGGCTTCTGCCGCGCATCCCGAACTGGGCGCACGAGGTCATTATCGTGGACGGTCGTTCGACGGACGACACGGTCACGGTCGCGCGCCGCCTGCGCGAGAACGTCAAGATTGTCATGGAGCCCCGCCGGGGCAAGGGCGCCGCGCTGCAAGCAGGTTTCCGCGCCGCCGCCGGCGACATCATCGTCATGATCGACGCCGATGGCTCCATGGTCCCGGAGGAGGCCATCGTCTTTGTAAGTGCGTTGATGGCCGGCGCGGATCTGGTCAAGGGTTCGCGCTTCCTCCAGGGCGCCGGCACCGACGACATGTCGCTGTTCCGGATGCTCGGCAACTGGGGACTCACCGTGATCGTGCGAATGCTCTACGGCGGCGTGTTCTCAGATCTCTGCTACGGATACATGGCGTTCTGGACCAAGCATGTCGCCACGCTCAACTGCGACTGCGACGGATTCGAGATCGAGACTCTCATCAATGTGCGCGCCTTGAAGAACCACCTCAACATCGTCGAGGTCGCGAGTTTCGAGGCTCCGCGTATCAGTGGTCACAGCAATCTGCGCGCGATCCCGGACGGCTGGCGCGTCCTCAAGACCATTCTGCGCGAGCGGGTGTTTTCCCCGGTCTCGCTGGTTGCTTATGGGTATCCGTGAACGGCTCGGGCAGATCGCGAAAACCCTTGAATGACAGTGGATAGGCCCGATGCGAATCCTGATGGTTGCCGCCCGCTGCTCCCCCTTCATGGGCGGCATCGAAACCCACATCCAGGAGGTCGGCCCTCGCCTCGTGGCACGTGGCCACGTGGTCGACGTGCTCACCACCGATCCCTCAGGCGAACTGCCGGTTGAAGAAGAGGTGCGCGGCATGCGCGTGCAGCGCGTGCCGACCTGGCCGCGGGAGCTGGACTTCTATGTGTCGCCCGGAATTTATACCGCGATCCGGCGCGGAGCCTGGGATCTGTTTCATTTCCAGGGTTACAACACCTTCGTGGTGCCGATCGGACTGCTCGCGGTCGTCCGCGGCGACCTGCCGTTCATGCTCACCTTCCACAGCGGCGGACATTCCTCCCGGCTGCGCAATGCCGTGCGCGGGACCCAGCACGCGCTGCTCCGGCCGCTCGTGGCCCGAGCCGCGCGGCTGATCGGCGTCTCCGAGTTCGAAGCCGACTTCTTCAGCGCCAGGATGGGCGTACCGCGCGAGCGGTTCGTCGATGTGTACCGTGACGTTCTGGGCGGCCGGTCGAGAGTGCGGCTTCCGCCCGGCGGCGTGCTGCCGTGGTCTCCTGCGACGGGAGCGTGACGCTGATGATGCCGGCTCATTTCACCGCAGCAACCGGAATAAACCCGCTCCAGACCGGAATCCAACTTGTCTCGGCTGTGATCGGCCCCGACCTTCGCGGCGGCAGCTCCGACGCCCCGCCGCGACCGGTGAATTGCGGATGGATCGCGGCTCTGTGCCTGACAGCGGCCATAGCTTTGCTGCTGGTCGTGGCGGGGCACGCCGCCGGGCGCCGGAGCTACGACGTGGCGCCACTGCTGTTCTGGTCTGGCGTCGTCCTGCTGGTCATCCCGTTCAGCCTTCGCATCGTCTGGCCGAGGGTCGCCCGGGGCGAGCGCCTCTTCCTCCTGTTCCTGCTTGCCGAAGCCCTGCTCTACTACAAGGCCGTCTATTCCCCGACGAGCTTCGTCGGTCATGACGAGTTCTTGCACTGGGTCGCGGCCGACGATCTCATGACGGCCCGCCGACTGTTCGTGTCCAATCGGCTTCACCCGATCGGGCCGGCGTATCCCGCCCTGGAAATCCTGACGACGGCAATCGTCGAACTGACCGGATTGCCATTGTTTGCGGCCGGGATGCTGCTGTTGGCCGTCCTGAGGGGCACGTTCATCGCTGCCCTGTTTCTCTTCTACGAAAGGATCGCCGGATCGCCGCGCATCGCTGCCATCGCCTCGCTGGCCAATATGGGCTGCTCGACCTTTGTCCTGTTCGAGTCGAGTTTCTCCTATGAGAGCCTCGGCATCGTGCTGTGCGTGCTGACCTTCGCGGTCGAAGCAGCGTCCAGGGATCTCGAGGGGCGAGAGAGGCTGAGGGCGCTCGGACTGATCGCCCCGCTGTTGGCGAGCCTCGCGGTTACGCATCACGTCTCGGCCGCATTCGCCGCCATTTATTTCGGAGCACTGGCCGGCTTCGAGGCTTTGCGACGCGGCCCCCTGCGGATTGAGGCAAGGTTCGCCATGGGCGTCACGGCGATCCTCGCCATCGCCCTGCCGCTCCTGTGGATCGAGGCCCGTGGCAACCCTCTCACAGGTTATCTCGGCCCCGTCGTCGAATCCGGCTTCAAGACATTGCTCGGAAAGATCATGGGCGCGCCCACCCCAAAGTCGGAGCACCTCGGCGTGCCAGCGCAGCCCCTCGCCGTGCGGCTGACCACGTTGCTCGCAATCCTGCTGTTGGCACTTGGGCTGGCGACAGGATTCTTTCGGTCGCTGGCCGTGACGGCGCCGAGCGGCGCGCGGACGGGTTGGCGTCCGATCCAGGATATTCTCAGGAGACGCTGGCGCGACAGCCGCATCGTGTTTCTCACCCTGCTGGCCTTCGGCTTCCCGATCTCGGTGGCTTTCCGGCTCACCATCGGCGGATGGGAAATCGGTAACCGCATGGGAACGTTCGTGTTCGTCGGCGTCGGGCTGGTTATCGCGGTGAGCGTCGTCCGCTTCTGGCAGGGCCATGCACCACGCGGGTGGCAGCGCATCGCACCGGCGCTTGCTCTGGCGGTCATCGTCTCAGGCGGCGTCACGGCCGCTGCGCTTTATCCGATCCACGGACGCTATAGGGTAGCGGCCGACGGGCAATCTGTCGAACCCATGGGCGTCGAAGCGGCGCTGTGGACCAAAGCATGGCTCGGGGCCGGCAACCGCTTCACATCCGACCGCATCAATCGCCTGCTGCTCGCAAGCTACGGGCGCCAGGACGTGAGGATAAAGATCGTCGAAGGCGTGGACCCCTGGCGCATGTTCGAGAACGAGACATTGGGCCCCGACGAGTTTTGGGCCTTGGTGAGAAGCGATATCGATTTCCTGCTGGTGGACCTGCGTCTGTCCACTGCCCCGCCGGTGCTCGGCTTCTACTTCGAGCAGTGGGAAGCGCAGCAGGGAAAGCCGTTTTCGGGCGCCCAGTTGCTCAAATTCAACGACGTCAAGGGCGTCACCCGCGTCTACGACAACGGCTGGATCATCATCTACGACGTGAGGGGATTGCATGGGAATTCCTAACAACCGGGATCTTCTGGTCGTCTGCCTTTGGGCGGTAGCCACGCTGGCTGCCGTTGCCGTCAGCGACAGCTTGCTCCTGCGTACCATTCTGGCGGCGCCCATGGTGTTCCTCGTCTCGGGCCATGTGGTGCTGCGGGCCCTCGGCATCAGGACCACCTCCGTGTCTGAACATCTCGCCTACGCGGTTGGCGCGAGCCTCGCTGTCGGCATCGCCGGTGGCTTTGCCCTGAACGCCGCAGGCTTCCTGACGCCGCTCGGCTGGGCGATCTGGTTCTGCGCCGTTACCGTCGGCACTGCGCTCGTGGCCGACGGTCGGAGCGACACTCCCGATCTGCCGCCCTGGCCGGGTCCGGTGCGGGTCCGCTTCTGGCAGGGAGCCGCAATCGCGCTCGCTGTGCTCCTGGCGACCGGAGCTTATGCCCTCGCCGTCCGCGACGAGGCAAGCTACCGGGAATTCCGGTACACCGAGTTGTGGATGTTGCCATCGGCCAGCGGCGACCCGGGCCGTCTTACCGTCGGCGTCCGCAGCGCCGAGACCCAGGCGCTGCGATTCGACCTGGAGATCACGCTCGACGGGCGACTGTTCGCCGTCTTCCGCTCGCTCACCATCGCGCCGGGCGACACCTGGACGCGACAGATCCCGGTACCCGTCTCGGCCAACTCGCAGAAGGCCGAGGCCCGGCTCTACCGACCGGACGACAATCGACTCTATCGCAGCGTTTCGACACTGGTGCTGCGCATCTGAAACGAGGCTCGACATGCGCATCCTGCTGCTGTCGCAGTTCTATCCGCCGGTAATCGGGGGAGAGGAGCGGCACGTCCGCAATCTCGGCGCAGCGCTGGCGCAGCGGGGCCACCATGTGAGCGTCGGGACCTTGATGCGTCCCGGGTCGCCCGAAACCGAGCTGGACGGCGCGGTCCACGTGCATCGCCTGCGCGGCACGCTTCAGCGCCTGTCGAGCCTCCACACCGATTCCGAGCGCCGCCACGCACCACCCCTACCGGATCCCGAGCTTGTGCTGGCGCTGAGGCGGCTGGTCCGAGAGGAGAGACCGGACATTGTCCACGCCCACAACTGGATCTACGCCTCCTTCCTGCCGCTCAAAGCTCTGAGCGGGGCGCCACTCGTGGTCACGCTCCATGATTACGGCCTCGTTTGCGCCAAGAAGAACTTCATGCACCTGGGCACACATCTGTGTGGTGGCCCGGCGCTGGCGAAGTGCCTGCCCTGCGCCGCCACTCACTACGGCGCCGTGAAGGCCACTGCGACCGCGCTTGGTAACTGGGCGTCGAGCTTCGCTGCCCGGCGCGTGGTAGACAGCTTCATCGCGGTGAGCCACGCGGTGGCGCGCCACACCGGTCTCACTGGAGGCCGCACGCCCTACCAGGTCATCCCCAACTTCGTGCCTGATGATGTCGAAGTGCTTGGCTCGGAAGATTCCTGCCTGCGCGAGCTGCCCGAGGATGGATTCATCCTGTTCGTCGGTGACATGATGCGGCTCAAGGGCATTGACGTTCTCCTGAAGGCCTATGCCCGTCTGGAGCAGGCGCCGCAGCCGGTCCTGATCGGGCGCCGGGTCGCCGATCCGCCAACCGAGTTTCGGCCGGACGTCCGCGTCTTCAGCAACTGGCCGCATTCCGCCATCATGCATGCATGGCACCGCTCGCTGTACGGTGTGCTGCCATCGGTCAGGCCGAAAGCCTGCGCGACAGTCATCAGAGGCGATGGCGTCCGGCAAGGCTGTTGTCGCGAGCGACGTCGGCGGCATGCCGGACCTCGTCGATCCCGGCGAAACGGGGCTTCTCGTGCCACCCGGCGACCCGCAGGCCTTGGCCCACGCAATGCAACGACTTCTGGAGGATCGCGCCTTGCGGGCCCGCCTGGAGGCGACAAGCTTCGCAAGGATCGGGCGCCTCAAGGCCGGAACGGTCGTGACACGAATCGAGCGAGTCTACCGCGATGTCCTGCGCCCAGCCACCGGCGGGGCCGCTTTGCCGGCGCCCCAGGGGTCGGGAGAGCCATCATGCCGATAAACTTCGCTAGGACGGCCATCGCCTCGGACATCTCGGGCATCAGGTCGCTCGGCCTCCCGGTGATTATCAAGCCGGCCGACAAGCGCCACTCTCACGAGGGCAATACCCCCGCCTGGTGGTGGCAGCCACTCACGACGCGACGGTCGCCAAGCGCCGTGGTCTTCTGGACCGGACCGGCGCAGTTCTTGTGCAGGAAATGATCGATGGACCCGACGATAGCATCTATTTTTCTGCCTATTCTGCCGCGGCCGAAACGGGGCGACGCTCGGCATGTTCACAGGCCGCAAGCTGGCCAGCACGCCACCGGGCACTGGAAGTACTGCGTTCTGCTCGTCGTCAGCGAGACCTTGGAGCGCACCGCAGCCGCCTTCGGTGGACTATTTTGGGTTCGGCGGCGTTGAGCACAAGTGGCATGCAGACACCGGGCGGTCTCTTCGCGCGCCCGAGTGAAGGTTTCCGGGGCTGAACCAGGATGACGATTCAATCGACAGCACTTGCGAGCAACTGGAGGCAAGGTGGACTCGACTGCTAGGTTACTCGTCCATGGGCTATTGCGCTGCCCGCGCTGCAAATCCGGCATTGCGGCTGTTCAGACGGATGCGCGAGCACGCGCTTTCGTGTGCCAGGATCCCAACTGCGAAATGTCGCAGGCTGGATTTCCGGCGCTCGACGGCGTTCCCGTACTGGTCGACTTTGACAACTCCGTCCTGTCCCGGGAAGCGGTGCAACTTACCGGGGGAAGCTCTTACACGGAACGCAGCACGGGCTTTCTCCATAAGATCCACGACTTTTTCTGGCGATCCGCCAGCCCGACCGCCGCGAATGCCGACCGCTTCATCGCCGAGGCGAAGCGCTTGGATCCCCATCCCACCATCCTGGTCATCGGAGGCGGCACAATCGGCGGCGACGCGGAAGCGCTTTACCGAGATCCCGACATCACCTTGATCGGAACGGATATCTACAAATCCGACCTCACCCAGATCATCGCGGATGGGCATCAGCTTCCGTTGGCCTCGGGCGCAATCCACGGCGTCTGGATCCAAGCCGTCCTGGAGCATGTCTTGACGCCCGAGCAGGTCGTAGCCGAAATTCATCGCGTCCTAGTCCCGGACGGGGTGGTCTATGCAGAGACGCCCTTCATGCAGCAGGTCCACGAGGGGCCCTACGATTTCACCCGTTTCACCCCTAGCGGACATCGTTGGCTGTTCCGCCATTTTGACGAGATCGACGGCGGCATCACGCGCGGTCCCGCGATTGTGATGCTTTGGTCCATTCGCTACTTCGTCGGCTCTCTTTTTGGGAGTTATAAGATCGGTACGATGGCAGCCACGGGGCTGTTCTGGCTTCGTCATTTCGAAAGACTCTCCCGGCGGGAATACGCAGCCGACGGCGCGAGCGGAGTCTATTTTCTGGGCCGGCGTTCGGAGCGCGCAATGAAACCGAAGGACATCATTGTCTACTACAGGGGCGCGCAGCGATAGATACCGCCGACGAGCGCATCGAACGCCGCTGACGACAGCTGTTCTGCGCACGAGTCTTGATCCGAGTGCAACGCCGTCAATTGGCTTGACGCGCTGAGAGAGCGACCCTTTGCACGAAGGCGCGAGCCCGTCGCCACTCCAAATTTGAGAAAAGATCCCGCTCATCGCACAAGCTTGTCGACTGCAGACTGAAGACGCGCGCCGATACAAGCCAATCGTCCTAATGCGATCCGCGTGCTCATCCCCGTTTCCATCACGACAGCATGAATCGTCGCCGCCTTCATTTGCGCGCATCACCTTGTTCCTACGAACTGCAACACAAACGCGCCGCCTTCGAGGCGAGCCGCATCGAAATCACCGTCTGCGCTTGATCGTCGAGAGGCCGTTCGGCGGGCTCAACGTGCCCTCGGTTTCGCCAACGATTTCGAGATCGACCTTTTCGGCAATAGCCACTGCCGAGCCCAGGACGAAGGCAACCAGATCATGCCAAGTAGTAATCGTGAACTAAGGTCTCTGCTACCTTTTCACCCTGCAACATTTCCATATAACGCCTATAGCCTGCCTCTCCCATCCTCTTCCAAGCCTCTGGTTGCTTGAGCATGTCCCGGATTGCTTTGGTTAAGCCGTCCACATCACCGGCTGTGCATAAGACGCCAGCTTCTCCATCAGCCAAAAGTTCACCCCCTGCCCCTAGTCGCGTCGCCACGATGGGCAACTTCAATGCCATCGCCTCCATTACAGCTATCGGCCCCCCTTCCGATCGAGAGGACTGAACATAGACATCGGCTGCAGTTAAAACCTTCCAGCCTTCGTCCCGAATTCCCGCCCAATGAACACGGTGAGCTATTCCTAGATCCCTTGCCAAAGCTGGCAATTGCGATGCCTCCGGATCTACACCGATGATGATCAAGCGCACATCGGGGCAATCTCCGCAGACCTTCTGAAAAGATTTTAGCAGGATATCCAAGCCTTTTACTGGAGCGTCGAAAGCGATACACGCAAGGACTTTGTCCTGGGCAGAAATTCGAAATTCACCTCTGAATTTGTTCCTCAATTGCGCTGAGTCTGCGAAAGCTACAAATGCACCTAAATATAATGTCGATAAATTACTGCCTTTAGCACGGGAATAGCTCATCATATTTCGTATTTCATTCGAGACGCAGATAACATTATTGTACAGACCGAGCACATATTTTCTGATTATGGGCGATGATATACAATGCTCCGTATCAATTAACTTCTTGACTCTCAACAGCCTGGCAATAATCGCAATTTCAAATAGAAGAACCGAATTTGCAAAGTTTGCATGAATAATTTCTGGCTTCGCATTGAAGATTAGTTTTAAAATCTTCAGGGGATTTAATTTCAGTGACACCGTTACAACGTCAACGTCCAAATCCCTTAGATCCTGCAAATAGGCGCTGCTTCGAGGCCGGTCCTGATATTGCACAACAGTCTTGTAACCCAACTGGCGGCATTGGCGGGCCGTCTCAAGAAAAAAATGTTCCCCTGCTCCGTATTTAGTGCTTTCCGAACAAGTTATGTACAGAACGGTCTTTTCCATAGATTGCGTTCCTCAATATCCTGAAGTGGATTTGGCGCGCTGCTTAACCGCCGCGGCTTTCAACACAAGCCAGATGCGGCTTCCGTCGTTGCGAATATTGAACTGATCGTGCTCGTCGGCAGGAAACTTACCGCTTGAAGACATTCGTATGACTATCTGCGAGTTCGCACAGTGATCAGGGATCCGATCCTGCGCGCGGGACGAGAAGTTCTGTCTTTGCATATGTCCATCCTCAAGCCGTGCAGGTCAGATATGGAAATTTGGTCCGATCTGCGATGCGCGATAGCCTAGCGAATGCCTTTCACGAAGTGCCGTTATGCTGCTCCGCACCCAACCCGGCCTCCAGTATCGGCTTCGACATAAGGACTGCCTGGATGAAGATGGCCAGCAGCCACCCCAGCACGAGCCCCTGCAACCCACCAATTCTGGCTCCCGCAGCTGCCATTCCTAACTCGAAGATAGCCGCGAGGCCGAGCCACACCGAAGCAAGGCGCATGCGGTTCCTCAATCTCATCAGAGCGATGTAATGAAACTTGATGATGACGCCGAGCAAGCCGAAACCCAGGAAATTGAGGCTCGAACCGGCGATTTCCGGATAGGCTGGATTGAAGATGCGGAGAACGAATGACGAGAACAACAAAAGGAATATGCCGGTTGCTAGCGCGCAAGCACCGCAGATCACGAGGGAAAATCGCAAATGGTGGCGCAGCTTTCCGGGGTCGGCCGCAGCTGCCGCGAACAAGGTCGTGGTGAGCGCCGAGGGAATTATCAAGGCTACAGTGATGAGCATCCAGGTGGGGTAGAAGGCCGCGTTGACCTCCGGCGACAAAAGCACCGCGACGACATAGGGCAAAATGATAGCGGGCGCCTGGGTCGAGACATTGAGAAGGTGGTGATCGATGACCTTGGAGTTGAGAGTAGCCAGTAAGTCGAAGTCTGGAGCCCGCACGACGCGCACTCGATAATTCCACGCAAAGGGAAGGAGGAGCAGAAGCGAAATGCAGATGCCGCCCACCCAGCTAAAGAGGACGGCCGATACGCCTTCCATCGAAGGGAACACCATGACCACGGCCGCAAGTAGGAGCAGCTTGACGATCCCAAAGACCGAGTTTCGGTACATACACAGCGTGCTTCTAAGGAGTCCGATCAACGCTGTATCGAGCAAACTGGCGAAGGCGGTGATCGCACAGCCACCGACGAACAGTGTTCCTGCAAACGAACTCTGGGAGAACGGACCGAGCAGTGAGAGCGAACCTGCCAGAACGCAATAAACTGACCCAAAGAGGGCTGATAAAGCCAATACTGTCAGCAACGCAGCCACAATGAGGCCATGCGCGCGGCCTGGATGCCGCTGCGTTTCGCCGAGCAGCAGGGTGGCGAGCCCGAAATCCCCCAGTTGAGCCACTAGCAGCATCATTGAGATAAGAGCCGACGCCGAGCCATTCGCCTCAGCCGAAAGCGAACGTGCGGCCAACCACCAGAATACGAACCCCAAAGCGGCGTTGGTACAATTTCCGATCACTATAGCGGCGGAATTTAGCGCGAATACGGCATTTGCACTCACCGCCATCCGCAGGAAACTGGCGGCAGTTGAAAGGCCGAGCGTTCCTTGCCTGGTCGTTAACGGACTATCGTGCGTTGAAGGCATCCGAACGCCTTGATCAGCATTCATCGGCTGAGGAGCCAGACCTTTCTCGATCTGATAGTGAGCAGATAACTTCTCAGGCGTCCGCGAGTCGCGATACAATTTCGGAATCTTTGACCAATGCCGCTTGATGGGCATCATTGTCCCGTTCGAATTCATCTGACTGCGCTCGTGCCAGTGCTCCGAATCCCTCTGCGGAAGCGGACATGCTTGTTCACGAGGCCCAAGCTGCAGGGGAAGTGGTGATTTCAAGCTTTTCACTCGTCCTCCGATGGGAGCGCGCCGCGCCCCAGGTGGGCCTCCTCTCCCTGGTTGGGTCCCAACGGGGTTATCCATGTAGATGAAGCCCATCCACCATTCACTTGCCGGCATCACTTCGGACCAATCCTCTGATCCGCGACCGCGGGGCCCGTCTCTTGACGCTTAGCGGTGCGCCCGGCCGGGAGTTTCTCGCTCTGCGGCGAGGTCGTGGCCGGCGAGCCAGCCTGCTCTCTCAGCTCGCTTTCGCCCACGATGATGTTGACGAGGTCGCCCGGCTGCAACGCGGTCATCCCGACCGACTCGATGCTGACCGGTCCGGCTGCGGTCTGCCGCACGATCTGGTAGGTTACCCGGTTTGCATCCTTCACAAACTGGGAGCGGGTCGCCGGCAACGTGCCCAGGACGCCTTCGCTGATGTTGAACTCGCGCTCATTGTCCGCGACCTGGCGCTCGATGGTCTCGATCTCGACCTCCAGATCGTTCTTGATGTCGGCCTGGACCTTCTGAGCCTCGGCCTCCATGGAGGCGAGGCGCTGCTTGGCCATCGCGTACTGATTGAGGGCGTCGCGCCGACGCTGTTCGGCGTCGGTCAATTCGCTCTGGACCTGATTCAGCACCATCGTGCTGAGAACGTTGCGGTCCACGAGCGTGCGCATGCCGTTGACGCGATCCTGGCGCAGCTTGACGAGTTCGTCGAGCGCATCCATGCGCCCATACACGGCGACATCCTGCTTCGCCGACTCCAATCCGGTCAGGATCGCGCGCTCGCGGTTCTTGCGGGCCGTGGCGACGGCCTGGCGCCGCTCGCTCTGCTCATGGACGAGGTTGGCGGCCTCGGTCGCGCCGACCATCTCAAGCAGCTGGACCGGAATCTTGGGCTCCGTACCGTCGCGCTCGGCCTTCAGCACGGCCACGCGCGCCAGCAACCTCAGCATGGCTTCCACCGCCCCGCTGCGCTTCTGGATTTCCCGCACGGCTTCGATCTTCTGCCACGGCTCGTTCGTGCCCCGGTCGAGCCCGCCGGCCAGCGCGATGGCGTGCAGCACCGTCATGCCGGGCGCGTACTTGAACGAGCCCGGATTCTTGACTGGCCCCAGCACGTAAATCGGCGAGCGCTCCAGCGACAGGATGTTGACCATCCCCTTGCGGCCCAACAGTTGCTCGAAGGTTTCCATCAGGTCTGCGTGTACCTGTTGCGCCGAACGGTTGGCGACCGGAATCGAGCCGAGCAACGGAACGGAAATCGTGCCGTCCTGCTGGACGGTGTATTCCCCGCTCAGTTCCGGACGCTGCAGGATGCCGCGCAGGGCCGAGGCGTAGGGCATGCGTCCCCACTTGTCCTCCTCGACGTCGACGAGCTCGTAGAACGCGACCTTCAGCCGATCGCCGACGCCGAACGGGCCTCCGGCCGGGGTCGGCGCCATGCCGACGGTTTTGGGGCGCTCGGCGACGGAGGTGACAGGGACGCCGCTCCGTTCAACCAGCGTCTCGGCCGGCGCATCCGCCACAGCCGGTCCCGGCACGACCGCGCGGGAGGATTCAGCCGTGGCTTGAGCCGGCTCGGCGTGCCGGGCATCGATCGCGGCAAACACCTTCTGCACCATGGATTCGGAAGCAAGCTCGAAGGGTTGCCAGTTTTTCACCGCTCCTGCCCCGAGGACGACGAGCCCGGAAATCCCCAAGACAAGCAAGAGGAGCTTCATTCCCCTGCGGGAGGCCGCCTTAAGCAGCAAGGCGGTGATGGGCTCGGATTTGCCTCGGGCGTACATGCGCGTGACTTTCAATTTCGATGTTGGTTCGATGTTGGCCATCCGGCCCCGGACTGGTCACCGGGCGCAGGCATGGAACGACAAGTATCGTGGCTCTCCGGTGCCAGAGGCACAACCCACCCTTTGTGGGCACCCCTTTTGGGAGGGTACCCTTGCGGAGCTTCCATTATCCGGGCGCGACTGCTCCAGGCGGACAACATCGCCCGCAAATGCGACACCGGCTCCGAATGCCGGCACGGCTGCCGCAATCTGCTCCGCTTGACCGTCGTTGATGCGATAAGACATCGCGTGATCGGCGCCGCGGCGGGTGATGCCAGGTCCCGCGACCACCCGTTCGCTCCGCCCACGCGGCAGCGGATCCGCTCGGACCCTCGCGCGAGAGCGTCGTGGCGGTGGCGATTGGTACCCCTTTTGGGTTAGGCTGCAGGGGATCGAGTCCGATCGAAGCCATGAACTGCTCAAAGTTCCGTTCACGCATGATTTTGAACTGATCGCCCAGGCCTGGCGAGCGTTGAGGAGCGCGCGACCGATGCGAATCCTGGAACCGGAAACCATTGCCGACAAACCGCGACGCGAAGAAACGCTCGCGGCTTTTTTTTAACGGACGGTTCCAATTCACGAGGAAGCTTGCTTCAAAATCGATGACTGCCGGCGCGTTCATGCTTTACCGGTGAAAGTTCAGACTATCAGAGCGCTCTGAAGAATCAGCCCGACACCGCAGCGAGGGATCGATCGATTGTCTGGCGCACATCCGATCGAACTTCGACCACCGCGGGGCCCTTCGCCGACATTGCGTCCGCGACGATATCGGCCGCTTGCGCGGCGTTCGTGATCGTATAGCCCTGCGCGCCGAATGCGCGGGCAAGGGCCGCAAAGTCAGGGTTGGACAGGTCTGTACCCCAGGGACGTTTCGGAAATGCTTTCTCCTGATGCGAACGGATAGTCCCGTACGACTGGTTGTTGGAGATGATGATCTTGATATTGAGCCGGCGGGCAACTGCAGTTGCCAACTCGTTCCCGGTCATCAGGAAACCGCCGTCTCCGCAAAACGCGATTACCTGACGATTCGGATGACGAAGGCTCGCGCTCAATGCAGAAGGAACACCACTGCCCATCGCGCCGCAGGTGGAGCCGAGCAGTCGGGCCGACGGCTTGAAGCGGAATATACGGTGCACCCAGGCGGCGAAGTTGCCGGAGTCGGTCGTCACGATACCATCTGCCGGGAAAAGCTTGGCGACGGCCGCAACCGCATGCCCCAGGACATCCGCGCTGGGGATGCGCTGCTCGGGCCATGCGTGCACTGCCTCCCGAGCTTTCGACACGGCTTCGATCCACCCCGCGCGCTCGCGTGAGACGACCGGCAGGTCGAGCCAGGATATCAGGAAGGGATGCGCCGACGCGACGATCGGAAGATCCGTATGGAAGTGAGTCCCGATCGCATTCGGATCGGGGTAGACGTGAACCAGTGGCTGAGACGTCGGCAACTGTCGCGGAAACCGAAATCCCAGAGTAGACAAGTCGCCGAGCCGCGTTCCGATCGCAACAATCAGATCCGCTCGCTCAAACAGCCCAACATGCGCTGGCGAGGTGAAGAAGCCAAGCTGCCCGATCCAGAGCCGGTGATCGTTCGGAAACTGATCTTGCATCTTGAAGGTGGCCGCGACCGGCACATTCCAGCGCTCGCTCACCGCGAGCAGATCCTCGCGAAATTCCGCAGTTCGACACTGTCCTCCGACAAGCAGAATCGGCCTCTCCGCCTCGCCAACCAAGGCGGCCGCCTGCTCCACGGCGGCGCGACTGGGCTCGGCTCGTGCAACGCCGTGAACCCTGGCGGAGAGCAGACCGGCCTCCATCTCGAGAACGTCTTGAGGAAGCTCGATCACAACCGGCCCGGGCGTGCCGGCAAGCGCCACAGAAAATGCGCGCGCCATCATCTCGGGCACCCTGGCCGCTGAATCTATTCTGGTGGACCACTTAATGAGGCCGCTGAACGCCCGCCCGGTGTCGATCTCCTGCACTGCGTCACGATTCAGGTTCGGCGTATCGACCTGACCAACCAGCAATACGAGGGGTATGGCTTCCTGGGAAGCCACATGCAGGCCAAGCGCCGCGTTGGATGCGCCCGGTCCGCGGCTTACCATCACCACGCCCGCGCGGCCGGTGAGCTTGGCGTCGGCAACTGCGGCAAGGCTCGCGCTTCCCTCGTGGCGGCAAGTCACGAGATCGATCTCGTCGCGTTCGTACAATGCGTCGAGGAGCGCAAGAAAGCTTTCGCCGGGCACGCTAAATGCCCGGTCGACACCGTGCGCAATCAGAGAATCCACGATTAGATCGGCGACCCGAAAAGCCATGCGACACAATCTCGGTTGGAGGTTCATCACCATCACGCCGCAAGCTTCACCGCGTGCGCGAAATCCCAATACAGCCTCCGCGCACGCGCATAGAAAGGCCCGGGCGTGAGCTGCCGGTCGTCGATCCGGATCACCGGCGCGACCTTGGCGAAATTGCCGGTCGAAAAGATCTCGTCCGCGGCGAGGAAATCGGCATAGCGCAGCGTCGCCTCTACCACGGTGACGCCTTCGCCGCGCAAGAGTTCGATCACCCGCTGCCGGGTGATGCCGTTCAGGAAGGTGCCGTTCGGCGCCGGCGTGTAGACGGCACCATCCTTCGCCATGAACACGTTGGCATTGCCGAACTCGGCGACGTTGCCGAGCATGTCCAGCATCAGGCAGTTCTGGAAGCCACGCGAGGCGGCCTCGATCAGCGCACGCGAACAGTTCGGGTATAGACAGGCGGCCTTGGCATCGACCGGCGCGCATTCGGCGGTCGGTCTGCGGAACGGCGACAGCGTGATCGCGCTGCCGACAGGCTTCGGCAACGGCGCTTCGTAGATACAAAGGCACCAGTCCATCGTTTCCGGATCGAAAAGCACGCCGCCGCCGACGCCATTCTGCGGCCAATACATGGGACGGATGTAGAGCTCGGCATTGGCCGGGAACCGCGCGATGCCTTCGCGCGCCAGACCCAGCCATGTGTCGAGATCGACGATTGGCTTGAGCCCGAAGTTGAGCGCGGATTGATTGACGCGGGCGCAATGGCGATCGAGATCGGGCGCAACGCCTTCGAAGGCGCGTGCACCATCGAACACCGTCGAGCCGAGCCAGAGCCCATGGGTGCGTGGCCCCATGATCGGCACGTTGCCCTCGTGCCACTGGCCCTGGAAGAATGTCCATGTCCGCGAATGGCTGACGGACTTGCTGTTTGGAATCATGACGGCCCTCCATAAGCGCGACTGAGTTCCGGTCCGATATTTGCGGCCGATCGGTTCCCTGTAGAGGCCGACCAGGCCCTTCATGCGACCGTTGGCGCCGAGATGCGGCGCGCATTCGATGGCCGCAATCTAACCCACCGCACTTGCGTAGTCGGGGGCGCAAAGGTGGATGTCGGAAGGCCCGCGCTTGCGAGCGAGGTACCTCCGAAGGGGAGTTACTGACCCGAGCTGTGGTCAGGTAAACTTGTAACTGACTTTGTGGCTACGCTCGGTTGTGGTTCGCAGCGGGTTCGCTCGGTTGAGGGATGGCCAATGGCTCGTTCTTCCGAAAGACAGTACGTCAATGATGCGAGAACCGTAGTCGGATACGGAGACACGAAGGATTTGGCCTTTAATGATTTGCTAGAAAAACTTAAAGCGCATGAAAGCGAGATTAGATGTGCTTGCTCAAACGAAGGCGAAGTTTGTCGACCTTTTTTGTTTCCCCCGGCCGGCGTCAATTTCCGCATCTACTGGCGAGAGAGTACTGGCAAGATTCGTTGGAAGTGCTTGTGGGGTCCTGGCGTGTTGGAATTCGAGTGCGCCCGTGCTCTTGAATCCGAAAATTGAAATCACAGTAGTCATGAGCATTTTGTCACTCGCTAGGAGGCTGGCGACAAAGACTTCCATTTCAAGCGGCCTATCGCGTCAATATGTCATGTCACAATCATCGTTCCAGGATAGCCGATATCATGGGTTATCTGTTCGGTGCAGTTTAGAGGTAGGCAGGCGTTGTCCCGCATCAAAGTCCGACTCATAACCGACGCCGACATCCCGGCGGCCATAAATCTGCTGACCCGCGGATATGGGTCAGGGCGCGCGCCCCGCTCTCGCAATTTTTGGGAGGATATCATCTCCTGTTTGAGCCACCGACCGCTGCCCGCAGGAGAATTGCCACGTTATGGATACGTCATCGACAGTGACGGCGAGCTTGTTGGTATTTTGCTCTTAATATTCTCGACAATTTGGGAAAATGGAAAAGCCAAAATCCGTTGCAATGGGTTAGGCTTGTATGTTGATCCGGCATTTAGGTTGTGCGCGCCACTGCTAATAAGAAAGGCCTCCGATTTCAAGGACGCCACGGTACTTAACCTTACGCCCGGGAAACATACATTTCGCATGATCGAAGCTTTGAGCTACGTCAGATATTGCGATGGAATCTTTGTTTCAATTCCGTTGTTCAGTCGAGCTCCCAAGGAGGCACCTCTCAGGGTCGTCGATGTGCACACCAAACTTGATGTTCTATTAGATCCGCATGATCGCGATCTGCTGCTTGAGCACGCAGATTGCGGATGCACGAGTCTGTGGTGCATTACGCCCCAAGGCGCACATCCTTTTGTATTTCGAAGCCGGCAGGTTAAGAAGGTTCCATGTGCGCAGCTTGTCTATTGCCGCAATGTGGATGACTTTGTACGCTTTGCGCGGCCGATAGGTTTATTTCTTGCCCGGCATACCGGGCGTTTTTTGGTGTTGCTCGACGCGAACGGACCAGTTCAGGGACTGGTTGGTAAATACTTCGCAGGAAAAGCTAATAGATATTTCCGCGGATCGGATCGGCCACGGTTGGGAGATTTAGCTTATACAGAGATATCACTATTCGACATCGGCCCCTGAGGCTTTCGCCTTTTCCGGCAGCTATCACCAAAAATGCTGGCACTTTCCGTTCCGGCCATGTGCAGCGAGGGCCGGATTCATGCCCTGTCCCGGGGGGCTCAGCGCTCGACTTGCCGTCGCAGTATCCTGCGTCACGATACACTATTGAATGTACTGCCCTCTAATCTCTGTTCCCGCTGGTGGGTTTCATAGCCATTCCCCGACGCTCTGATCTCCGGAATCATGACGAAATCATACTTGCTGCGCAAGTTCACGGCGGCATCTAGCTCGGGTGGCTTTTTTTCATCGTAACCCAGCCGCAGCTGCTTGGCGATCATCATTAAATGGATTTGCATTTCGAGCCGCGCAAAGATTTCACCGATGCAGTTCCTCGGCCCTACGGAAAACGGGAGCATCGTTGGCGGATGTCGTTCCTGCGAAAAATCGGGACCGAAGCGATCCGGACAGAAACAATCCGCTGCTTCCCAGAGCTCGGGGTGCCGCTGGATGTGGTAAGTTGAAATATAAATTTCAGTTCCGGCAGGCACGAAATAGTCGCCAAGGTGATCGTCCTTCAGCGCCCTGCGCGTCATCAGCCAGCCGGGCGGATACAAGCGTAGTGCCTCGTCGAGAATGTGCCGCGTGTAGGCAAATCTTCTGAGGTCATTAAGGTCAGGAAGCTCGCTGGCGTGTACGTTATCGAGCTCCCTCCACAGCTTTTCCTCAACCTCTGGGTGCTGGGAGAGCAAGTACCAAACCCAATTCAAGGTGGAAGCCGTAGTTTCGTGTCCAGCCACAATGAGGGTCATAGTCTCGTTGACCAATTGGCGGTCCGGCATTATTTGGCCGCTGTCTCGGTCGCGAGCTTCCATAAGCATGCCTAGCATGTCAGTGGATTTTATGTTCTTTTTCCGCCTTTCAGCGGCAACCCGGCTCACGATTTTTCCCAAAGACCTAAACTCTTCCGCGAACTGGAGGTTGCGCGCAGATTCGTCGGTCAGAATACTGAAATGCGGGCGCACGTGTTCGTAGTCGACTCCAAAGATAGCCATGAGAACCGACTCGGCGACCATACGGCTGATGTCACGGGTGGCATTGACACTCTTTTTCTCTCGAGCTGCCTCCTTCCATCTTTCGAGCAATGCCAAATTAGCCGCTGTGATGACGTGACTTAACGCTCCGATCGCGTCATGGCGGAAAGCGGGTTGGATCATCCGCCGCTGACGTTTCCAGAATTCTCCTTCGCTCACCATAAGGCCATTACCGAGGAGCCAGGCAATACGTTTGATCGCCATGCCTTTTTTGTAATTCTGCCAATTCTTGCGAAGGACGTGCTCCGCGTACTCGGGGGCACTGATCATATATACGCTGGAACCGTAGACAGACGCTTTATAGATGTTGCCGTATCGTTTGAAATAATTGTTCATCCAACTCAAGAGATCCTGAGTTGGGCTGTAGGGCTCATCAGGCCCTGGTGGATAAAGGTGCGCCGTTCTCGTGTTTGTTTCGGACATCATACTCGTGTCCCTAACTTTGAACCCGGCGGTTCTTGGCGACGAGGGCACCGGGACGTGATGGACTTGGTCGCTGGCCTTTCGATAGGTGAGCCATCACGCCTCGGCGACGCCGACAGCGCGACCCGGCGGATGCCCATCGGCTGCAGGACGAAGGGAAAGCCGCGGCCGTCCGCGCGGCACACCAGGCTGAGGCAGCCGTGTAGTCGCGCGAGCGGCGCGCAAAGCCGCGCGTCAGAAGATCGGCGACAGCGTCAAGATCGGCTATTCCTATCTCGCGGCATCGGATCATGGTCCGAACTCCGTTATGGGACCCGATCCCGCTTTTCCGCGAGCAAGTCGGCGAGCGGATCGCGTCCGGCGCGGGGCTCTCCGGATCGGAGGGCGACCAGCTTGCGTCCATGGTGACGAGCCGGAATTCCGGAATCCGACGTCGTTCGACACCTTCCGTTGAAGGCTAGCGGCTTTGAGCGTCCGGCTCGCTGTGACGCCATGTACAATAGCCAGTTGCGGTACAAGCGCCTGGCCGCCGGATGCCAGGCGTTTCTCAGATCCTTTGCCGCTTGATCGGCTGGAAAATCGGCGAACAACTCCGGACTTCTGTCCGTAAGGGCTTTCCGCCGGAAGGCCGTCAGGAGCTGTTCCGCCTCCGTGTTGAAATAGCCTGTCGGTATCGTCGGACAGACTTCACTCTCCGCTCGGAGGAAGCGACCCATGTCCCTTCTGTATTCGCCCAACAGGGTATGGGTTTCGTATTCCGGATGGCCCTGGAAATGGACGAAAAGGCTCTTCTTCTGCTGCTTGACGAAGCAGTCGACGCCAGTCGCCACCGATCTGGTGAGGACGGAATATCCGCAGCTCTCGAGAGCCCTCTCCTGCACCTCGTTCCAGCGGGCGTGCGGTGTTCTGAAGGTCGCCGGAACGTCGCGCATCAAGGGATGATCTCTCGTCTTCGTTTGAGCAAAGACACCGATGCATTTGGCAGGCAGCTTGTGGCGCGCCACGCCGTCTATGTGCAGGACGGCCCCATGGACGGCCAGACAGGAATACACCGATGACACGGTATTCTCCCTGGCCCAGTCGATGATTCGGACGAAGGTGCCCCAATATGGTTCTTCCGTCAGACTGGCGGCTCTCGGTTCGGCGCCGGTCACGATCACACCGTCCAGGCTCGTGTTCAGCAGATCGTCGGTGCCGCGGTAGTATCGACGCACGTAATCGCGCCCCCAGTCCGAGCGGGGCGTCGTCTCCATCGTGTAGAAATGCAGCCTGACGAAGAGCCCTCCGGCCGCGGCGCCGAGCAGGTCGAACAGCTGGCGCTCGGTGGACATCAAGGCGGAATCCGACATGTTGTTGATCAGCCCGATATCGAGGCACTCCTCCCGGTTTCTCGGTGACGCGGCGCCGCTTCCGTTCCGCGCTCTCGAGAAGAGGTGGTGGTCGTACGAGTCTATGTCGATTAGGACAGGCATCGGAATGCCTTCATGGTTGACCTGCATTCAATCTGCGGCATGGAGCGCCTGATCGAGGTCGGCGATGATGTCGTCGACGTGCTCGATACCGACGCTCAGCCTGATCATCTCGGGCCGCACGCCGGCCCTTTCCTGCTCCTCGGGCGACATTTGCCGGTGCGTGGTCGATGCGGGGTGGCAGGCGAGCGATTTCGCGTCGCCAATGTTGACCAGCCGTTTGAACAGTTTCAGCGCGTCATAGAACCGCTTGCCGGCCTCGAACCCTGCAGCCACGCCGAAGGTCAGCAACGAACACGCGCGGCCGCCCAGATACTTCTGCGTCAGCTCGTGATAGGGGCTATCGTGGAAGCCCGCGTAGTTGACCCATCCGACGCGGCGGTCGTCGCGCAGAAACCGGGCGACCTTCCCGGCATTCTCGACGTGCCGCTCGATCCGCACCGCGACGGTCTCGATGCCCTGGAGCAGCAGGAAGGCGTTAAAGGGTGCCAGGATGGAGCCGGTGGTCCTCTGGGAGACGGCGCGGCAGCGCGCGATGTAGGCGGCGGCCCCGTAACGCTCGGTGAAGACCAGCCCGTGGTACGATTTCTCCGGCTCGTTCATCATCGGAAAGCGCCGGCGATGCTCCGCCCATGGGAACCTGCCGCTATCGACGATGATTCCGCCGAGCGTGGTGCCGTGCCCGCCCATGAACTTCGTCAGCGACTCCACCACGATGTCCGCGCCGTATTCGATCGGTCTGAGCAGGATCGGGGTAGGCACCGTGTTGTCGACGATCAGCGGCACGCCGTGCCTGTGGGCGACCTCGGCCATCGCTTCGATGTCGCAGACGTTTCCGGCCGGATTTCCGACGCTCTCGCAGAACACCGCGCGCGTATCGTCGTCGATCAGTCTTTCCATGCTTTTCGGCCGGTCGTCTTCCGAGAACCGGACCGTGATCCCCTGCCTCGGCAGGATGTGCGCGAACAGCGTATGCGTGGTGCCGTAGAGCTGCGGGACCGAGACGATGTTGGTGCCCATCTCCGCGATGTTGATCACCGAATAGTTCACCGCGGCCTGGCCGCACGCCACGCTCATCGCCTCGATGCCTCCTTCCAGGGCGGCGACCCGCTTCTCCAGCACCGCATTGGTTGGATTACCGATCCGGGTGTAGCGGAAGCCATCCACTTCGAGATTGAAGAGCGCGGCTCCATGGTCGGCGCTGTCGAAGGCGTACGAGGCCGTCTGGTAGATCGGCACGGCGACGGCCTTGGTGGTCGGCTCGACTTCGTAGCCGCCGTGGACAGCGAGAGTCTCTCTTCTCATGGAAGCCGGCCCTTCGGCTCTTCGGTCCCGGGCGACCACTGGATGTCCTTGGCGCATCGAAGTTCCTCGAATGCTCACGCCGTCTACCGGTCGTCCCGCGGGAAGCCGAGCAGGTCCCGCACTGCGGTCGGCCACCTGGCGACGTCTCTGCCGTGGGTATGGAACATGGCGACGGCGAGACGGTCCATTCCGAAGGCTACGCAAGCAGTATGGGCCGGCTCACCGGCCGCGTCCGCAATGCCCCAGGCGGTGCCGAAGTGATCGCGGTGGTAGTTGAAGCTCATGCATGCGGTCGGTTGCTCCTCGGAGCGCAGAGGGACCAGCAACTCGAATTTCAGCGACTGCTGCTTTTGGCTCACCGCCATCATCTGGCCGACCCGGCCGAAGAACGGATCGCTGGCGTAGTCGACCCTGAAGGTCAGCCCGAGATCGCGCGCGATCTCCTGAGCGAGCACCATCCAGCGCTCCCGGAACGCCGAGACGTGGTCGGGGCTGCCGATGCAGACGTATTCGCGCATCCTGAAGGACTGCAGCCGGTCTAGATGGCGCGAGGGCTCGCGACGGAAGCAATCGGCGGCCACGTCGAAGCACCAGCCGCTAGCCGGCACGGGACCGCGGCTCGCCGCGATCGGATAGACCGGATAGCAGGCGGCCGGCGACAGCACGAGGTCGGCCGGTGAAAGTGACAGGGTCCAGTCGCCGCCGGCATCGAAGCAGCTGACCGCCGCATCGATCTCGCTTTCCGTGCCGTGCAGGCCGCAGACGCAGCCGAGCAGGTTCGGAAAGCTCTTCAGATAGCCCGACCTCTCAAGCTGCGTGCGGTTCATGACGGGGGGGAAGCGCAGCACCTCGGTGTCCACTTCGCGATGCCGCGTGATCAGCGCTGCAAGCCGCTCCACGACGTCTTCATAGAGCGCGGTGCGGCCATAGACCCCCGGAGAGCCCATCTTTTGGAACAGCACATCGGCAAGATAGTCCAGCGGATCGGCCCGAGGCTGAGCGGGTTCCGAAGGTGCAAACATGGCCACGTTCATATCAAGCCCCATTTCCTTCGAGGAGAACATCAATCGCGCAGGGACGCCGGGACGGCGCTCATCAGCGTGGCGGCACCCATGCTGGCAAGGATGCGGTCGTTGTTGATCATGATCGGAGCCGAAAGCACGTCGCGGAGGTGGCGGCCGACGCTGACGTCGGTGTCGTTGCGGTAGCCGGACAGGCCGCAGGCGCGCATCGCGTGCATGACGGCCGCGACCGCGAGTTCGGAGGCCTCCACCTTGAGAAGGTTGATCGAGGACTGGAAGTCGACGGACGAGAGCGCGCGCTCGTCCCGTTCACGGGCAGCAAAGGACTCGGTGTTCACGGCGATGATGGCGCGCAGTTTCGCCAGCGTCATCTTGGCGGCGGTGAAATGCGCCGCGCCGGGAGGCATATTGCCGCCGGACCCGCGGGCGGCCTTGCGGATGAAGAGCTGCGCCCGGTCCACCGCCGCGGCCGCGATTCCCGCCCAGACCGACGACCAGCACAGATGCGCGACGGGCGTCATCGTCTGCGCATGGATCCTTTCGTATGCCACGGGGAATATCTGTTCCGCGGAGCCCTTGAAGTTCAGCTTGAAGCCGGCGCTGCAGGTCCCCCGCATGCCGAGCGTCTCCCATGCGAGAGTTTGCTCCAGCGTGTAGTCGTCCCGGGTGATAGCCAACATCACCTGATCGGATCCGGCGGCGTCGTCGGCGCGGCGGGCGATGGTGACGATGCCGTCCGCCTCGGCGCCGTAGGAAATCACCGTCGCGTCGCGCTCCAGCGAGATCTCGGCGCCCTCGCGCTCCACCGCGGCCGAGCTGAAGCGTATGTTTCCGCCGTTCTGGCCTTCCGTGGTCGAAGATGCCAAGAGCAGCTGTTCGGCCGCCACGCGGCGCATGAGCCTTTCGTGCCAGCCGCTGCCCGCGCCGTGGCGGATCAGACACGCGATCTTGGTCTGATGCATCGCGAAGATCATCCCGGCCGACGCGCAGGCGCGGCCGAGCGCGTAGCACATGTCGGCCACCTCGGAAATCGACGCGCCGTCGCCACCGAACTCGATCGGGATCTGGGCGCCCAAAAGCCTCTCCTTGCGCGCCGCGTCGATGGCCTTCAGCGGGAAGCGCGCCTCGCGGTCGACCGCTTCGGCCTCCGTCGCCGCGGCCTCCGCGACGGCGGCCGCCCGTTCCCGGAACGAGGCGCGGTCGGGAGAGAATGCTACTCGGCTGCTTTCGGGGGCGAAGCTGCGGAATTGGACTTCCTGCACGTTCATGGCCCAAAACCTCCCGTTTGATGGTCGGACGACCCGAACCGCGTGGACATGAATTCCACTCGAGTTCGATGGTGGCAATCTAACCAACCGCACTCGAGGAGTCGGCGGCGCAGAAGTGAGCACGGGTGCCCTTGCGAGGTACCTCCGAAGTAGAACTACTGACCTGAGCTGCAGTCAGGTATCGTCACGTCGATTATGATCTGTCACCTCATCGCGACGAGTGGAGTTGAAATGCTAGACCTTGCCGCCAGCGTCCAAGACCGTGTTCTTTCCGTCGTCAGGATCGTCCTCCAGGAGAACGCGATCATCGCCGATGTCCACCCGGAATCCCGGCTGGTAGATATCGGACTGGACTCGATGGATATGGTCGCGCTGATGCTCAAGGTCGAAGCCGAGTTCGATCTCACCCTCCCCCAGCCCGAGATCACGCCAGAGAACTTCCAATCGGTGAAGACAATGGAGCTGATGATCCTCAACCAGCTCGGACCCGGACCGGGATGAAGCGACTTGAACAGACATGCGTCTTCGGAAAGCGAGCGAAACCGGATCGACAATGATCGCAAGGTCGCGCCCGGTCCGGCGCGCCGCTTTCCTCCTTCCGCCGCAGCCTTATCGCCTCGGGAGCCGGTCGGCCCGGACATCGATCGAAATCATCTGCATGGTCAGATCATGAAAGCAGGCGTGATTCAGCGGGCGACCGGAAGCGGCGACCCGCGATGCAGACCCTCCGCCGCCAAAGCCTGGCTGAAGGCCATCGAACTGACCTCGCGGATCGAGGCCGAGCCGCAACGGCTATTCGCCGACGTCGTGGAAGAATGGGCGAAACGGCAGCCCGGACGCCCCGCATTGTGCTCGGACCGCCAATCCTTCACCTACGGGGAGTTCAGCGCCCGGATCAGCCAATATGCGCGTTGGGCGCGGGACCTGGGCGTCCGTACCGTCTGCCTGCTGATGCCGAACCGGCCGGACTACGTTGCCTGCTGGCTCGGCATCAGCAGCGTTGGCGGCACGGTGGCGCTGATCAATACCCGGCTGGTCGGCCAGTCCCTCGCTCACTGCATCGACGTTGCGTGTGCCGACCACCTCGTTCTTGCCGTCGATTGCGTGGATGCGTTCGAAACCGCACGTCCGCACCTGGGTCGCGTGCCCCAAATTTGGAGACTCGGTCCCGGCAGCGCTGGCGCCGATCTGGATGCGGCGCTCGCCGCCGCGGATCCGCGCCCGCTGTCCTCCGCCGAGCGCGGCGACGTCACGATCGATGGACGCGCCTTACTCATCTACACCTCGGGCACCACGGGGCTGCCGAAGGCGGTAAACGTCAGTCATCGCCGCATCCTCAGCTGGGGCGGATGGTTTGCCGGGCTGACAGACGCTTCCGTCCACGACCGCCTTTACGATTGTCTTCCGCTCCATCATTCAGTGGGCGGTGTCGTCGCGCCTTGCAGCATGCTCCGCGCCGGCGGTTCAGTGGTGATCGCGGAGAAATTCTCCGCGGAAGACTTCTGGGACGACATCATGTATTTCGACTGCACCATCTTCCAATATATCGGTGAACTCTGCCGCTACCTTCTGAACGCGCCGGCGTCCGGGCTGGAGGTCGTACATGGGCTGCGGCTGGCCGTCGGCAACGGATTGCGCGGCGACATCTGGGAGGCGTTCGCGAAGCGGTTCGCGATTCCGCAGATCCTCGAATTCTACGCCGCGACAGAAGCTAATTTTTCGCTATTCAACTTCGAAGGAAAACCCGGCGCGATCGGCCGTATCCCGCCGCTGCTGGCGCATCGCTTTCCCGCCTCGATCGTGAGGGTCGATGCGGAGCGTGGCAGCCCGGTCCGCGGCGACGACGGGCTCTGTATCGCCTGCACCCACGGCGAGGTCGGCGAGGCGATCGGGCGCATCGGCACCGCCGATCGGGGCGGCGGCCCTTTCGAGGGCTACACGGACCCGGCCGAGACCGAGAAGAAGATCCTGCGCGACGTATTTGCCGAAGGCGATGCCTGGTTCCGGACCGGCGATCTGATGCTGCGCGACGAGCAGGGCTACTTCCATTTCGTCGACCGGATCGGCGAAACCTTCCGCTGGAAGGGCGAGAACGTCGCGACCAGCGAGGTGAACGACGCGATCAGGGACTGCCCCGGCGTTCTCGACGCCTCGACCTACGGGGTCGCGGTCCCCGGCGCCGACGGCCGCGCCGGCATGGCGGCTTTGGTGGTGGACCAAGGGTTCGATTTCGGAATCTTCGCGGAACTGCTGTCGCGCCGGCTCCCGGTCTATGCGCTTCCGATCTTCGTCAGGTTATGCCGGGCGCTCGACGCCACCGAGACCTTCAAGCAGAACAAGCAGCGCCTGATCCGCGAGGGATTCGATCCCTCGGTCGTGGGCGACCTGCTGTTCCTGCGCGATCCGGCGACCGGCGACTATCGTCCGATCGACCGGGCCGTCTACGCGCGCATCGTGGAGGGCGGAATCAGATTCTAGCATCGGCTCGAAAAGCCGCTTTTTTGAGAGATGAGGTGTCCCATGTCGGTTAGGTCGAGGATTTTCTCGGCGATGCAACGGATCGCTGAAGAGCAGAAGGTCACGCTTCCGCCGCTCCACGACGATCTGTCGCTGCACGAAACCGGGTTCGACTCGCTCGCGTTCGCAATCCTCGTCGCGCGGCTGGAGGACGATCTCGGCGTTGATCCGTTCACCGTCGCGGAGGACGCCGCCTTCCCGTCGACCGTCGGCGAATTCGTCAGAGCATACGAGAATGTCCCCGCCTGAAATCTTCGCGCTGCGCGAATATCTCGGCCCGGAGCTGAAGGGCCGCACGATTTCCGATGCCCGGCACGGCGTATCGCTGACCGACATTCTCCGGCACAGCTGCCTGATCGGCAGATCCCGCGAGCTGTCCGGCCGCTCGGTGCTGCTTGCGACATCGGGACAGCTGCTGTCCGCGCTCGCGATGATCGAGCTCGACGGCATCGCCCGCCGCATGCTGCTGTGCCCGCCCGACTTCGATCCGGATCGCATCCAGGCCCTGCTTGCGGATGCCGAGATCGACGCCATCGTCACCGATCAGTCGCTGCACCGATACGATGCTGGCGCGTACCTGGTTGTCGGCGCCGGCCTGCCCGAACGGGCGGCCGAGGGATGGAAGACCGAACGCGCGACCGAGTGGCTGATGCTGACCTCGGGGACGTCCGGGCTGCCGAAGATCGTCGGACATACGCTCGATGGGCTGGCCGGCGCGATCATCGCCGAGGGGCCTGCGCGCCACCCGAACGCGACCTGGGCGACGTTCTACGACATCCGCCGCTACGGCGGCCTGCAGATCTTGCTGCGCGCCGTGATCGGCGGCGGATCGATCGTGCTGTCGGAGCCCGGGGAAGCCATCGCAGACCACGTGGCACGGCTGCGGGCAGGCGGCGTCACCCACATCTCCGGGACGCCATCGCACTGGCGCAAGCTCCTGATGAGCGGTGCGGCCGCGAACTTCTCGCCGCGATATGTCCGCCTGTCCGGTGAAATCGCCGACCAGGCGGTGCTCGACGGCCTTGCCCGGGCGTTTCCGCATGCGTCGATCGGGCATGCCTATGCTTCAACTGAGGCCGGCGTCGGTTTCGCGGTGGACGACGGGCGCGAGGGTTTTCCCGCCGACCTGATCGGGCGGAACCGCGACGGCGTCGAGATGAAGGTCGTCGACGGTTCACTCCGGATCCGCTCCCACCGCACGGCGCGCGCCTATATCGGCGCCAATGCGCCCCCGCTCGCCGATGCCGAGGGCTTCGTCGACACCGGCGACATGATCGAGCTGCGCGGCGAGCGCTACCACTTCGTCGGCCGGCGCGGCGGCATCATCAACATCGGCGGGCTGAAGGTCCATCCCGAGGAGATCGAGGCCGTGATCAACCGGCACGAGTCCGTGCGGATGTCGCGCGCGCGGTCGCGCAGGAGCCCGATCACCGGCGCCATCGTGATCGCCGACGTCGTCCTCGCCGACGGCACCGATGCGGCTTGCCACGAGACGATCCGCATGGAAATTCTCGGCCGGTGCAAAGACTCGCTCGCGGCGCACAAGGTGCCTGCGGTGATCCGCTTCGTCGAGCGGCTCGACGTCACGGAAGCCGGGAAACTGGTGCGCGCCGATGCGTAACGTCCTCGTCACCGGCGGTAGCCGTGGCATCGGGCTTGCGATTACGCGCAGGCTCGCCGCATCCGGCGACTACAGCGTGATCGCGGTCGCGCGCCGCGAGAGCGAGGATCTGGGACACGCCATCCGCGAAACGGGAGCGGACCGCCTTCACTTCAGGGCGTTCGATCTTGGCCGGACCGACGAGATTCCCGCCTTCGTGAAGGAGCTGCGCGACGCCTTCGGCGCGATCCACGGCCTCGTCAACAATGCCGGGATCGGCACCGAGGGGCTGCTGGCCACCATGCGCAATTCCGAGATCGAGGCGTTGATTCGTCTGAACGTGCTGTCGCCGATCGTTCTGACCAAATACGTGGTGCGGCACATGATGGCCGACGGCGCCGGACGCATCGTCAACATCTCCTCCATCATCGCCTCGACCGGCTACAACGGCCTCTCCGTCTATGCCGCGTCCAAGGCCGCGGCCGCCGGCTTCACCCGTTCGCTGGCCCGCGAAGTTGGCAAGCTCGGCATCACCGTGAATGCGATCGCCCCCGGCTTCGTCGACACCGAATTGACCAGGTCCTTAGACGACGACGGCCGCCGGCGCATCGCCGGTCGCAGCGCGTTGCGCCGCCTGCCCGAGGCCGACGACGTCGCTTCCATGGTCGAGTATCTCCTGGGCGAAGGCGGCCGGAACATCACCGGCACGGTGCTGACGGTGGACGCCGGCAACACCGCCTGACCGCCGCGATGGCAGACGCGCACCGTTTGCAGCGCACCGTTATCCATGCACGATCATCCCTCGCGCAGATCAATCCGATTGCGCGGACCAGATAGGGCACATCGTAGCTCATTCGCCACTTTCTTGCGCAACTCATGGTTGCTTCGTCGACCAGGATATCCTGGCCAACGCAATCCAGAGTAGCGTTGAGGTCGACAATGGTGCGAGGACCTGGCCTTGGCCCCGCGCTTTTTGTGGCAGTCCGCAAAGGACGCTCCATGTGTGGAAATCCTCAGACAGATTGAGCGCGTGCGGCGCGCCGCCGCACTACTTGCGGCAAAGTGGCCTCTTTATACTCTTCGCGAAAAATCTCATTATACGGGTCCCGGAGGAATTGAAGATCAGCAGCTAGCATCACCGGGATCTTTAGAAGCGCGTACTTTATTCAATCATTTGAGGTGACCGATGCCGCTCACACTTATTGAAACCGGACATTGCAACGTGGATCTCAAGCCGTCGCCGATCGAACCATCCTGGATTCTTGAAGGCAATCCGGAAGCCCGCTCGCACCCGCTATCAACCAGCGCGTGCGGCACTGCCAAGACCCTGATCTGGTCCTGCACCGAGGGCAAGTTCAAGTGGTACTACGATCTCGACGAGACCATCATGATCCTCGAAGGATCAATCGTGCTCGAGAGCGAGGGCATGCCGCCGAAGCGCTATGGCGTCGGTGACGTGATCTTTTTCCGCGAGGGTGCGCACGCCAAATGGCATGTCGAGGGTTATGTGAAGAAGGTCGCCTTCCTCCGGCAGAGCAATCCGCTCGGGCTCGGGTTCGCCATCCGCGCCGTCAACAAGCTCAAGCGGATGTTCTTCGTCTCCGCCGAGCGTCGTGCCGCGCGCCTCATAGAGGCCGGCTAGCGACTTTCAGCGAAGCGCTTCCCTGCGTGTGAGAAGGGGCCGGGACAACAACCCCCGGCCCCTTCTTGATCAGGACGGCAGCTCGACGCGCAGCGGCGGCATACCCCACCGCATCAACACCATCTCGTGCTCCTCGCCCGCGTTGCGGGTCACGGGCGCAGGATAGTCACGGAAAACGGAACTGGCGGATACTCTCGAGCTCGCGGGCGCGTGCCATCGAATCGCCAACGCGGCGGGTCCGGAAATATGCGATCGGCAACGCCATCAGGTGACGAAACAGCCGGGCACCAAGCTCGACATCGATGCGGCTTTCCACGCCACGATCACGGCACGCGCTTCGCAGGTCTCGGGCGGTGCCTCTCCTATCGAAGAAACTTTAGCGGACTGCATCAGTCGTTGGGTTTCGCGATCGCATGTGGCCATTTGCACGTTGCGGCCAGCTTGGCACGCACCGTCTCCAGCCCGGCCAGCGAGAACATTCCGGCCAAGGCGGTTCCAGCCCGGGGTGCAAGGTGGATGCGGAGGCTTCCACCGTCCGGAAGCGACTGCAACAAGCGAACAACGTCACCCGCAAACGCGACACCAGCTCCGGATGCCGGCACGGCTGCCGCGATCTGCAGCGGTTGACCGTCGTTGATGCGATAGGAAATCGCATAATCGTCGCTGCGGCCGGAGATGCCGGGTCCCACGACCACCAGTTCGGTCCGTCCGCCGCGGCAGCGAATTGAGAGCCTCATCGCGGATTCGCTCGGACCGTCGCGCGAGAACGTCGTGGCCGCGGCGATCGGTGAATAGTCCACGGGCGACGTTGTTTCGCTGACAATCCAATTGTCTGTGTTGCGCGCCTGGCGACGTTCAGGCGGGATGCTGCGCGACACCTTGTCCAGGCAATCGAGCCGTTCGGCGCGCTCCATCATCGAGCAGGCGCGAAGCTGCGCCATCGGGTCCTCTATCCCTTGCGCCAAGGCAATCCCGCTCGTGACGGTGATTGCAACCGCGAGCGGGATGGCCGCGCGTTTCATTGCGATGCTTGCGTCGCGCGGGGCTGGCGATCGAGCCACGCCTGCGCCGCCGGGAAGCGCGCGAGACCAGGAACGGTGGCCCCCAGATTGATCGATTTCCACTTCGCGTCGAAGCCGGGTCCCTGCAACTTTTCAATCCGCGAAAACAGGTGCTCGATAAAGCGGGCGACACGCTCAAAGCGGTTCGATTTGGCCGGCCAGTTGAAGGCGACCAGCGCGGTCGGCACGGCAATCGTGGTCACGCGTTCGCCCTGCTTGATCAGATTGGGATAGTCGGTCGCGTCGAGAGCGGCTGGAAGATAATAGTCCTCGAACTTGCTGTCATAGGGGACCGGCAGGAACTTGAAGCCGGACTCCCATCGGCCTTTCACGAACGCATCCACCGGCTTCGACGTAATGAAGACGACGGCCGCCATCTCGCCCTTGCGCATCTGCTCCAGCGCGACCTGATGCGGGATGAAGGTCTTTTCCACCTCGAGACCGAGGCGACTGAAGATCAGCGGTCCCGAATAGGCTGCGGCAGTGCCTTGGGTATTGAAATTCACCTTCTTGCCGACGAGGTCGTTCAGGCTCTGAATCTCCGGTCGGACAAAGATATGCAGTTCAGACGGGAACAGATTGAGCACATAGGCAAGCCGGCGCTGGATGTCCGGCACCTGGCTCTTGTACTCCTCGAGCGCGTCGGAATTGATGATCGCCGCATCGATGCCGCGCAGATAGAGCAGTGAATTCACGTTTTCCGTGGCCCCTCGAGTCACGACCGGCAGAACATGCAGGTTGTCTCCATCGTCGACCACGCGAGCGATCTCCGCGGCCAGGCGGATGGGCGCGCCCTCCAGGAGCCCCCCGGCGAGACCGACGGTCCAGGCGTTCATGGCCGCCACTTCCGGCTTTAGCTGCGGCTGAGGCCGCATCGGGCGAACAACGCTTTGCGTATGGAGATTTTGCGTCCGCGCCCCCCCCCAGGAAGGTTGAATGATCAGGAGCAGCGGGGCCAACAGCGTGAGCCGAAGCAACGGGCGTATTCCTACAAATCTGTCCATCGACCAACTCCTTTCCGCGCCAAGACTGTTGGCGATTTCGCCGGTCCGAGAATATTGGTGCTACCGACGCAGCGCCTCGAACCGCGCTTTCGCCTCCTGGATTCCTGCGGCGTCGGCCTTCGTATAGAGATCTTGCGCTTTGATCGCATCGCCGCGCGTCCCATATGTTCCCCATTTGGCAAGGATCAATGGATCAAAGGTTTCTGCGAGCGAGAAGCTCGCCTGGGCGCTGCCCATCTCGACGGCGCGCTCCAGCACAATCCGCGCTGCGCCTATATCGCCCTGCCGGAGCAGCGTGCTCGCGCGCGCAACCAACCCCGCCGCCACCGCAGCTTCCTCGGAATTGGGCTGAGCATCGCCCTGGGCGCTCGCCGCTGGTGCCTGGTCGGCGGCGGGATTGTTGCTTTCATCGACCGGCTTGTCCCGAGCGTTCGAACCGATGGTCACGAGATTGGTCGCAACCCGTTGCGCAAGCGCGAGATCCCGTTCGATTCGTTCGGCCCTGGCGCGTTCCTGCTGCAGCGAACTGCGCAACGCGGCCAAGTCCCGCTCCGCCATTTGCCTCGCTTGGGCGGCCTCCTCGCTCGCCTTGGCCGCCAGTGCGGTCTGGGTTTCGCGATCGCGACGCGCCGTTGCAAGATCCTGTTCCAGCCGCTCCGCCCGATCGCGCGCGTCCTGCGCGGATTTGCGGAGCGACGGCGCGCCGTTTGCAACCGCCTGTCTGAGCTCTGCCGCTTCGTCGCCGGCTTTACTGGCTCGAGCCTGATACGCGTAGACCTCGCTCCGCGCCAGCGAGAGGTCGCGCGCAAGCGCCTCGGCCCTGTCGTGCTCTTTCTGCATTGATTGCCTCAACTCCGTGGCACTGGCATCCGCCGCCTGTTTCCGCCGCGCAGCGTCCTCGCTTGCCTTTGCCGCCAGCGCGGTCTGGGTCTCGACATCGCGGCGTGCGGTTGCCAGATCCTGCTCCAGCTGCGCGGAACGTTCGCGCTCCTGTTGCAGGGACTTCTGCAACTCCGCGGCGCCGCTCTCGCCCGCCCGTTTCAGCCGGGACGCTTCCTCATCTGCTTTCGTCGCCAGTGCGGTCTCGACACCACGCCGCGCCGCCAGATCCTGCTCCAGCCGCGCGGACCGCTCGCGCTCCTGTTGCAGCGACTTCTGCAACTCCGCCGCGCCGCTCTCCCCCGCCTGTTTCAGCCGGGACGCTTCCTCGCTTGCTTTCGTCGCCAGCGCGCCCTGGGTTTCGACATCACGGCGCGCCTCCGCAAGATCCTGCTCCAACCGTGCGGACCGCTCGCGCTCCTGTTGCAGCGACCTCTGCAGCTTCGCCGTACCGCCCTCTCCTGCCTGTTTTAGCCGAGAGGCTTCCTCACCCGCTTTCGTCGCCAGCGCGGTCTGGGTTTCGACATCGCGCCGAGCCGCCGCAAGATCCTGCTCCAGCCGCTCCGCCCGCTGGCGCTCCTGTTGCAGCGATTTCTGCAACTCCGCGGCGCCGCTCTCGCCCGCCCGTTTCAGCCGGGACGCTTCCTCATCTGCTTTCGTCGCCAGTGCGGTCTCGACACCACGCCGCGCCGCCAGATCCTGCTCCAGCCGCGCGGACCGCTCGCGCTCCTGTTGCAGCGACTTCTGCAACTCCGCCGCGCCGCTCTCCCCCGCCTGTTTCAGCCGGGACGCTTCCTCACCCGCTTTCGTCGCCAGCGCGGTCTGGGTTTCGACGTCGCGCCGCGCCGCCGCAAGATCCTGCTCCAGCCGTTCAGCCCGATCGTGCTCCTGCCCGAGATGTTGCAGCAACTCGACATCGCGCCTTGCAACGGTGAGTTCGCAGGACAGCGTCTCCGCCCCGGGATGCTCCTGCTCCGAAGACTGCTGCAGAACTCCTGTATCGTTCGTCGTCGCTTGCGCAACTTGCACCGATTTGTCGTTGCTGCGCCGGCTCAGCGGCAACGCCTCGAACTCGCCTTCACCTGCCATCCCGACAGAATCGAGATTGCGGGCAGCCGTCGCGTGTTGCGCATCCGCCAGGTATGGCGCTTGATCCGGGGAAGCCCGGGTTTCCGACATCCAAGTCATCGCGAGCATAGCCGCAGCCGCCCACAGGGTCGCGGATCGTCCCTGCGTGGGCAGGGGCCTCATTGTCTTCGCCAACAGCGTCTTGTCCGAATCGTTGCGCGACGAGCCTGCGATGTCGCAGGCCGTATTCACTACCTCATTGAGAATGACCGTGCGACCCATCTGCAATCACCTGTCGCGTGGCGAAATGGCCTGTTCAGATGCGTCATTATGCGCTCCGCCTATACCCGAAACCTATAACTCGCATGGCCTACCCCTTTTGGGGTTAGGCTGCGGAGAATTGTGTTCGATCATCGAAGGCGTGAACTGCTCAAAGTTCCCTTGCGAATTATTTCATGACTTGAACTGATCGCCGACAGCGCGTTGAGGAACCCGCGGTCGAGGCGGTTCTTGGAATCGGAAAATCTCTGCCGACAGGCCGCGACGGAATGCGCTCAACGGTCGTTCACGACGTGCCGACCCGTTGCGCGGATTGCCACGGCAGTCCCGATCAACGGCGACATGGGATTCATGCGCGCCGGTAGTCGTCGCATCCGTGTTCCAGTAAGGCCAGCCCGCGCTTCGATCAAAACGAGCCTCGTCATCAATACCGACCGCCGCACGTATCTGATTGCTCGTCTCTCTGTCCTCCGGACGTAGCAAACGGAGATACCCACGGAAAATCACCCAAAGCTGGGAGCGGCTTCTTTTCAGTGTACTTCTTCGGAGGTACCCCTCAAATGTGCGTCAACCCTTTGGAACAAGGAACGCAGAAAGAGGGAGCTGGCTAGAAAACCGGCGCCGACCGCTGGCCGACACCAGCTCATTTTCAATTCCTCTCATCGCCGGAAAGAAAATCACATGCCGGTTATTTGCGGAGTCGGGCTGCGCCGTTTCAGAGGAGGCGGTCGAGGCGAGGCACCTCAGTGCGGTTTGCTTCCGGTTGGTCGCAACGGTCCTTCAATTTGCTCGATCGCAGAGTTCACCCCCACTGGCGCTGGCAGCTGGCTACCCGCGCCGGCTGCCGGTGGCGGCGGGTTGGTGCTGGTTGTTCGTGTGAGCATCCCCCAAGTCGCCGCCTGTGTGCGATTGTGGACCCGCATCTTGCGAAGGATCGACGCGACATGGCCCTTCACGGTCCCGTCGGTGATGTGAAATTTTCGCGCTATGGATTTGTTGGAATCGCCATCAACCAGACAGCGTAGAATCGTTTTCTCCCGTGGCGAAAGCTGCAGTGCAGCCGCGTCCTGTGGCGTGGCGATGAGCGCCTCGCTGCTGGCGTCGCGTGGGCCAGCATGGTCCAGGGGCTCGCCTTCGGGACCCAGAACGAATAGCAGAAATGCCGCGGGGAGAACTGTTTCACCCATCATTACCAGTTCTATTGATTTGATGAATATTTCGGACGTCATGGCCTCGACGAAATAGCCATTGGCGCCTGTCCGAAATGCTGAAACCACGTCTTCCAGCCGATAGCGATCGGCAACGATCGCGATTCGGCCGCCCGGGTTGCTGCGCCTTAAAAGTTCGATTTGTTCGGTCACTACGTCGAAATCATCGCCAATATGGACAATGAGAAACAGCGGGTGGTGTGGTTGGACTTTGCTGCCAAGAAAGTCATCGGCGCATGACACGGATGCTACGATACGAAAATTTGCCGAACGCAGGATTCCGGCGACGCCGTCTCTAAGTAAACTACGATTTCCAACGAGGACGATTGCGAAAGAATGTCTCCGCCTCATGCTGGCTCTCCCAACCTGCACACAACCAGAAGCTCGACGAGGCACTTGAGCTCCAACTCTCTCACTTGCAGATTTCTGGTAGCGCTAAGGACCCATCCTTCAGTAGAAGAATTGGAGTTTCGGATTCTTGAGTCAGTGAGACGCCCCTGAGCAGCAATGCACTTAGTGGTAATACGGTGGCGCCTGTCTTTCGTGAAAGTTCAATGAGGGTAGAATCAAATTGTCAGTACTTCTATCTACCCTTGGGTATATGCAAGTTGGCGCGGGACCGGAGTTTATCAGGACCGCATGCGTTATATTCGCGCGGCGATCGCAGATAGGCATCCCGTGGTGTGCACGGTTTGAGCAGCGTGCTCGACGCAGCGTGACTTCAGGACTTGGCATGTTGCAGAAACGGAACGAATTGCGTCGAAGCGATTCGGATTTTCGTGCCTGACATCGTGATCAGATGATCAATCTCGTTGCGCTTGCTGTGCAATAGATCTTACGCGGTCGCCCGGAATCGTCACGCCATCCGCCTTCGCAACGGCCACGCATTCGTCGACGAGGTCGCGCATGACGGCAGTCATGCCCTCGCCTTTCACGAGCCGGCCGTAGGGCAATTGCGTAATCGCCGAGGGGGACGAGAGTCCTGTCGTCCCATTGGACAACCTCCTGAAGCTGTTCACCCTCGCAAACGCAGCCTCAGCCGGCTAACCTGCAACAATGCCCATCGCAACGCCTATCTGGACGGGCTCCTAGTAATCAATTAGTAATCGGCCTGCCCGCCCTTCCGCTCATACCGCGCGGCGCTGCGCTCGTTCCTGCGCCGTCGCGATGTCGGCCTCGGTGAGCCCGGCCCGGATGCCCGCCCCTGCGCACTGGCCTAGTTCGACCCTCAGTGGCCTATTTTGAAAATTGCAGTGGCTTAATTTGAGTCCGGTATTGGACAGGCAATTAAAGAGTAACGATTTTGAATATCGGCCATGGGCCAGGCTGAACGACCAACCTGCCCCGGTTGCGGGGCATTCTTGATCCTTGCGCTACCTCCCGGTGGCAAAGGTCCGCGCACGTTCCAGTGCTTCGATTGCGACCGCCCCGATCCGCTGAAGTCGGATCAAGTAACGGACTGGCTGAAGGGCGAGCTACAGCCCCCGAAGTGAGGCCGCCTCAGTTGGCCCCTACGCAGGAAAGCGAAAGCCCGGCAACTGGTGTGCCGGGCTGATCGCAAGTATCATTTTGCAAGAAAAAAACGCTTTAAAGCCGCAATTGACAGCCGTCTATTCCGGGGCAATACGGTCAGCTTATCTGACAGAAAAGGCCGCCTCAGTTGGCGGCCTCTCGGCGAATTTTTTCTTTGCCCAAAAAGAAACGGCCTCAGCGCGGGGGCAGACTGAGGCCGTATGAGGCCGTTCTAGATCGGGCCCGCCCCCGGCGGGGAACGCACCCAATTATTTCAAAAGTTCCATTGGGACAAAGGTTCCAATCGAGAGTGGCCTATTTCGAATCTGCGAGTGGCAAAGCCATCTGGGGCCGTTAGGGAAGGTAGATTGTGCGTCTCTCGGGAAAAGAAGCGCGTTCCCAAAACTCGCCCCGTTGCCACTTGTTCCCGACTTACAGTGGCCTGTTTTGAAAAGCGGGGTGGCCTAATTCGGCCAGTACCCAAGTACTGGTGCTGGCCCCTTTCCATTCAAGGACTTGGTTAGTGGTCACTTTACGTTTTGGGGACTGGCCCCTTTTGATTTTAGGAACCCGCCTGAGTCCGCTTTCGTTTACGAACGGGGCGTCAAAGACCGGGTGCTGTCATGTGGACGCTAGTGGCGCTAGTAACTGCAACCGTATTGATCCCGAGCATTGCAATAATTGGCCTCTTCCATCTCGGGACATTGAAGCGGGTAGAAGACCTCACGCCTCAGGTTGACGAGTGGACCGCCTCACAAGACCGGAAGAACAGCTAGCCCGTAGTTCTCCGACCCAGAGCAGAGATTCGCATGTGGTAAGGCCGCCTCAGTTGGCTGCCTCTTTCGTTGCCGCGCCAGATCGATCGAAAATATGCGCGAACAGTGATTTGCATCGGGGCGGCATGCCCGCCGACAAGCAGCGGGATCAGCGCGCGCCGCAGCCGCGCTTCCGCAACCTGATATGTCATGAAGCCCTGGCCCTGCGCCGCCGCCGCCATGCGCCGCTGTTTATACATGCCGGTGAATTCGCGCAGCTCGCCGGTGCGTCGCAGGAAATGCATGTGTTGCTCGATCCGGTTTGCGGCATCGCCCGCGCGCGTCATCGCAACGTGGTGCGGCGTCAGCGTCACCCTCTGATCGGCCGCAGATTGCGCCAGCGCGCTCGCTGCGTTGCGGTGTCGGGGCTCTCGCTGCAAGCTTGCGGGCCAGCCTGACGATCGCCTGCGCGCTCGATGATGGTGATCGCCGCCGCGCCGGATGCGGTGAGATATGCGAGGGCAGCCTTGGTGTCCAGTGATCGTGCCGGTCGCGCGTCGCCGATCTCGACTTCCATGATCGTCATGGCGCCTGCCAATAGCGAGGACGAGCGGGTTCGTCGAGTCTCAAAGTTGGACACCGGACAGACGAAATGTCGATTCAACGCTACTATCATCCGGTCGCGGAGCAACCGCCGCGCGCCGCGCCAGACTTTGGGGAAAGTGAGAACCCGCTCGTTGAACCCCCTTCACGGGCGGGTTTTCGCGTGCATCCCCGGCGTGACTACAGCGACGCGCGCCGCTGCTGGTGACTTCGCCAGCACCTTGATCGCCGCCTTGATGGTGCCAGCCTCGGCAACGGCGCGGAGCGCGATCTTTTTCATTTCGCCAAACGTCATCACGCCGTTGCCGTGCCTGACCGCAATTTCCAACATCAGGCGCGACGTGTCGTCGAGGTGCCGCCGGTTTTCGAGCATGGCCCGGCAGTCGGCGGCATCGATCGTCACCTCGGCGTCATCGCGAACGCCGGGCCGAGCGTAATGGCGGACTGTCTGCCAGCGTCTCATGGCCCCCCGGCTAGGTGGCAACCTCGGGTGCGTTGCCCCGGGCGCCCCGCCCGTAGGCCCCTGCGTTTGCCCCTATGTGATGGCGGCCCAGCCCAGGAAAGGCATGGGGCGCCCCCTCGCGGCCCCGGCGTTAGCCCTCGCCACCGTTGTCCACCGCAACCGGTAGCGGCTTGCCCTTGCCGCCCCCGCCGCGCTTCAATAGCGCATGCCCGACCTCACCCGCCGCCGCTATCCCGAAGGCCAAGACTGTTGGCACGTCCATTTCGGCGATGTGCAGGTCGGCACGATCGCGCGCCGCGTCGGCCAGCCGCACGATCAGGACGCGTGGCAATGGCTATGTGGCTTCTATCCCGGGTCTGACCCCGGCGAGCAGCATGGCGGCACCGCGCCGACGTTTGATTGTGCGCGCGCGGATTTCGAGGCCGCGTGGCGGGAGTTTTCGGCAAAACGGACGGAAGCCGATTATCAGGCTTGGCGCGATCAACGCGACTGGACGGCGCGGAAATACGCCATGTGGGAGCGTAGCGAGCGGCTGCCATCGCAGCAGGCTCACCGATGAGATATGCCACCGACCGAGCGATCGGCTGATTGATGGCTCTCCAGAGTGACGCTGGCTTCATCCTTGCCAATGCTGACCGGCTCATCACGGTGGCGAGCCGATGCGTGTTCTCGTTCGGGTCGGGCGATGGATTAAACGATCTGCTGTTGCTTCCAGACGACCCGCACGGCGAATGGCGTCAATCTATCGCAGTCTTGCATCGTGACGCGCTCATGATGGCGGCGCTGCGGGTCTCGATCCTGCTCGACCGTGATGATCAAATGGTGAGCTTCCAAGCAGTTCATCGGCTCTTGAAAGACCCTACCGTGGTGACAGGTCTTTTGCAGACGCTTGAAGATCGACACGGGTCGGATGTCCTCCCGTCGTCACGAACCGAACTGATTGAAGAATTCCGACAGACCTATCAAAAAATCGACTGGAAAGTGCACGGTCGACTTGTCCACCTGCGCAATCTTGGAATTGCGCACCTCACGCCGGAGGAGATGAAAAAATCGGTCACAATGTCCGAACTCCGGACCTTGGTTGAGATCGTGAGTCGGCTGACTGCGATCCTGCAGCACCTTTGCCAGAGCCAGATGGCTTTCAATGCCCACATGCTTGAGGAGTACCGCGACCTCGCCAAAAAGGTGATAGGCAAGTCCCTACCGAGATCGAGGAAACAGGATGACCGAGACCCCTGAGGAATTCCGGCAGCGCGTGGATCGGATCGACATCAAGTTTTATTACGAGGATGTAGAGAAGCGCGCGGGACCGTTCCGGACCTTGGCTTTTGAATACGAAAAGCTCGCCGTCGACTATTCCAACAAGAGCTTTCAGACCGTCACCTATCTGAACGGCGGCGCGCTGGTGGCAATCCCAACCGCAATGGCCTTTTTCCGGGCAGACGTGGCAAAGACCGATGTCCTATTTACGGCCGGGCTATTCGTGACTGGTTTGTTTTTCGTGGTTCTTGCACAAGCCGCTGCTTTCTTCACCATGGCGAAACGAGCCGAAGCATCGGACCGCCTGAGATGCGAACAGTTTAACCGGGTTGCCTCGTTGGGATTTCCGCACGACACGCCGCAAAATACTGAATACCTGAAACTTGCGGATGATCGGCATGCGGATGCGAACAAGAGACTGGGCCATTCGGACATATACCGCATCGCCGGGTTGGTGTTCTTTGGCGCGTCGCTGATCGCATTCGTGATCGGCTGTGGCTGGGGTGCCCGAACCGTTCTTGCTGCGAAAGAGCGAGTAGAAACGCCAGGCATCGATAAGCCTATCAAATGACGCAGGGGGGCGGCTGGCAGCGCAAGTTCGATGATCCGATCGAACTGCCGGACGGCACAAGGCTCAACACATTGCGCGAAGCGATTGCCTATCTCGCCAAAGCCATCCCAAAATCAGAACGCAACATGCCAGCGGTGACGACGGCGGCCGAGGTGCTGACGTATGCAGCGGAGCGCGGATGGCCGACGATGCTGGCGCGGATCGGCGTTCATGAAGGCATTGAAGCGCGTGTACAATCCCGATAGGAAGGATCATCATTGGGAACGGCGGAAGCGGGCGCGGGATCGATGACGGGATTTCCATGCCCTGAAGTACGGGGAAATTAAATGACAGGGGCGATCGGCGCTGCAGGGGCGATCGGCGTTTCGATGCGTCTATATTTCTCTTCCTATCATCTCTGGGGAGCCCGACACTTTGCCGAGCAAGCTGCACAGAACGAAGTCGGCCACGTTGGTCCACCGAAATTCGATGTCCTACACCGCGCATACGTGGTCAATTGCCTTCTATCGACTGTCGCTTTCCTTGAGGCCGTGATCAACGAGTTCTTTGATGATGCGGCCGATGGCCACTTCAATTACTTATCCGACATGTCCGGAAATCATCGGCAAGCCGTCGCCGATTTTTGGAAAATGAAGCCTCAACGATTGGAGCGCAGCTCGATCCTCTATAAATATCAATTCGCGTTGCTTGCCACTGGCTGCAGGCAATTCGATGAAGGTGGCGCCCCGCTTCACGACGCGAAAATACTTATAGAGCTTCGCAACCAGTTGGTTCATTCGCGCGCTAAAACTGACCAGACAGATTCAGAACGGCAAGAGCGGTTGCGCAGTCGGACGGAACGACTGTTCCCTCCAAATGCACTCGTGCAGGGGTCGGGTAATCCTTACTTTCCGGATCATTGCTTGGGGGCTGGTTGTGCAGAATGGTCGGTTAGGTCAGCTTTGGCCGTAACCGACGAATTTCTCGCTAGGACAAAAGCAAAAGCCAATTACCAAACAGCCCGATTCTAAGAAACATCGCGCCGGTCACGGTCCGACGTTCACGTCAGTCACGGACGGGTTAACACCGTGCATCATGCCGATGAGCGAATGACCCAATATTCGGAATGCATCCCGGGCGTCGTAATTCCAACAGGACCATCGTTGGGCGTCCAAGGGGTGAGATGCCAGCTAGAGCCATCACTGGCGTGAATCACCATCTCTGACCCAGAGGCGGTAACGATAGACGCCGACATTCTCTCGTTGTTGCTGCGCTCGATCCTCAAAATATCGCCAGCGGCGGGTGACCTTGGGGCACCGCTCACTTGTGGCGATTCAGTAATACAAAACGACGTGCCGACATCAATTTCTTGATGAAGTGTACTTGCATCCCAGCCCATAGTGAAACCCTTTCCCTTGCACCGTTTCCGCCGATGTATGATCTCCGCTGAAAAATCCAAATGAAAGGCCCGGGTAGACCGGCAATACCCGATCGACGGGGCCGCCGCCGAGCGCCCGTGCGGGCGCCGCACTGGACGAGGCCCTGCGCCTGCCAATTTTCGGCGCACCACGGGCCGCCCCGCGCGCTCGCCGGGGTATTGCCTAGCCCTGCGACCCGCGATCAAGATGTCTCGATGCCGACCGAACTCGACCAGCGTGGGACACCCTCATGAAAAAGCAGTTGTCTTGGAAGTGGTTTGACCATCGCACCGACTTGCCGACGTGGCTAAAGGCCGGGATTGGTCAAATTGTAGCCGAGTGGTCAGTGCTGGAGCGTGAGTTAGAAGAAACCGTTCAAGCGCTCCTGGATGTCGAGATCGCACTATCCAGAATCGTCGTGAACTCGATGCAGGCGCGGAACCGCATCTTCGTCATTGATTATCTTGTGGAGTGGTGTGTGTACCACGACAAGCTGGACCATAGATTTGCCGATCGATTCACTAAGTTAGCAAGTCGCATCACGAGCAAGACGCAAGCAAAACGGGATATGGTTGCCCACGGACTTTGGACCAAGCGTGACGGGAAATGGTACGTGCTCCGCCTTCGGGCCTCCCGGAAAACTCCCGAACTTAGGCCCGATTTCGAGAAAGTGTCGCGTCCCGTTGTACCTCAAAGGGTGCTGGTCACGCGAGAAATGGTGGCTTCGATAGCCGAGGACATCATCTACGACGCGAAGGAGCTGCAGGCTTTTTGCGCCGAGGTTTACGCCGCGCTGTCTCCATCGCGGTATAAACCTCTTCAATACAGTCGTCGTCGCCAGAAAACCGCCAAGAAAACAGCGCGGCGCGCCCGGCCCTGATCATCTCGGCGTTGACTTTGATTTCATGCGGACCAGATATCTTGGATAGTCGGTCGACTTGCGCTGCGGCCATGGGTCTTTCCTCCCCCTTCCGATCACGAGCGCACGAATCGTGCGGCGGACTGCTCGACACGGGTCCAGTCGGCTCGGCGCTGGCGCTCCAGGGCCAAGCCCTCAGCCGCCATCGCCTGCATGATGATCCCGTCGACTTCAATGCCGCTCAGCGTGCCCTTCTCGACGATCGCATCCACCAACGCCGTCACGACAATCGGGTGAGCACGCAACATCGCTTCGGCTTCGGCCTCGGCATACGCAATCAGCGCACCTGCTGCGCTTGGCGCCGCGCACGCAATCGCAGCGAACGCGCGGGCTTCGGCTTGATCGTGTTCGGCTGAAATAGTCGAGCACCTTCTCGGCCGCGTAGTTGAGCGGATGAAATGAGGCATGTGGCCATTCGCGGGTTTCGATGATCTCGCCGTGGTCGTAGGGCCGCGTTGCGTATTGCCAGACGTTGTTGTCCGAGCAGCTGGCGAAGGGCGGCTCGAACCGAAAACGGTTGTTCGGCGACGGATACACCCCGCCCTGGATGGTGACACGGTATTTCGGGACTTCCCGGTGCCAGCCGATCGGCGGCGGTTTCGTAAAGGACCACGCTGTGGGATCCTTGCGCACCTCGCGCGCCGCGGCATTGGCTTCCAGGGTTCGGCTTTCGCCGGTGGGGCTGTAGATCGTGGCGGTGCTAATCATGGCGATGGTTCCTATTCCCATTCGTAGATGGTGAGGGCTGATCCTGGTGCAGACGCGATGCCGACCCATGCCGAGCCCATCTGCTGCTGCGGGCCGCTCGCGGTCGAACCCGAAATTTCCACCCGATCGTAGGGCAACAGCGTGATACAGCCGGAAGTTCACCTGTCAGGCATGCGGCCACCGTGGTGCCGTGTCCGGCCGCTCTTTGAGCAAGCGCGCATGGGCACAGGCTCATAACGCAGAAACCCGCCGGGGTTGAGGTCGGCGGGTCTCCGTATTCTCGCGGTAACTTGGGGAGGCTATCCGCGATTGAGCCAATGCGTACCAATCCGTGATTAACAATTTATTAGGATTGTACCTTGTTGCCCGCGATCCGAACGACAACGGGGCCAGCCTTCTGCGTCGGGTCCGGCTCGGCGAGGAAGTCCGTCACCAGACTGTGTTGTTCATCTGGAGGACCCGCGGCGCCCTCACCGCTCCTCGTCCGGATGCACGAGTTCCGACGAAACCATTTCTCCAGCCGACGAAAAGCTCGTGAAACAAAGGCGGTCTAGCCTCCCCGTCGCTCAAACAACGGGGTTCGATCATGTTGGCCCTACTCCTCAACGCGATTTACCGCCAATTCCTCAAGGCCGCCCTTCCAGGCATGGCAAGCCAGGGAGCAAGGCGATGACCGAGGTAGTCACGGCACTATTTGTCTTTTTCAGCATCTATATGCGCTAGTGAACCGGAGGCTCACCTCCTCTTCCGGATGCACCAACTTGTAAAGCGCGATCTCCTCCGCGTCTCGGTGAGCCTGATCATGTGCACAGGCGGCGCGTACACGACTGCCAATTTCTTCGCCAGCCCCGCAAAAGAAACGGCCCCAGCGCACCGTTTTGCTGAGGCCGTCTATTGCTGCCGGAACCCCGGCTGGTTTGGCCCGACTCATAGTCGCCAGCCGAGGTTCCGGCACACGAAGGCAATGCCGTAATTGTCGCGTTCTTGTGGCGGCGCAAAAGAGACCTGGCCGGGTAGGTGGATCAGTTTGATTGTGGCAGGCTCACGCACTGGAAAACGGGTGAGTCGGGGCGCATATTTCGAGGATGACCAGCGGAACGCAAGTCACGGTTCTATTTTGCTGCCCGAAGTGCGGCGCGGGCTACCAAAGCACGCAAGAACAGCACCCGATCCGGACTTCCGGTAGCTTCAAATGTCAGGCGTGCGGAATCGAGGTTTACTCATGGTCTGGCATTTATGATTTCTTCGATTGGAAAGCCGTCGAAATGAAACCTATGACCTTCGGGAAGAAGCTTTGACCGACAACCAACTCGCTTCAAACTGACCCACTACCCCGGTGCGAGTTTCCACCGCGCCGGTCTGGCTTCGCCGATTATCTGGACGCCCTTGCTCTCATGATTCCTGCTTCCGGTTGGTCAAGCCGGGGCGGCCCCGCCCGCTTTGGCGATGCATCGGATGCGTCGCCTAGAAGAAAGCGATGAGACCTGCTATAAAGCTCCTCAAGGCTTCCCGTGAGATGGGCGCGCGCCCTTCGGAACGCAGGTCTGACAGGTGTCCCGAGCGGGAACGAAAGAGGACGTTGCCTCGCCTGTCTTCATCTTCCCAGCCTCAGCAGTCTCTAAGCAGCGCGCCGGGCGTGAACCGGCGGGCTCACCGTTCCTCGTCCGGATGCACCCACTTGTAAGGCGCGATCTCCTGACATTATGCGACCGCAGAGGATGGCCGCTCGCGATCACCAGTTCGGCGGCGGCGTGACCTGCGCCGGTTTGCGACGATCGGCCTTATAAGCGGCGATGCAGCGATCGGCGGTGGCGTTGCGATCGCTTCCGACGGCGGCTCGCTGCCGGAGGTCGAGGGTAGCGGGCTTTCGATGACGGCGAGGAACGCCAAACCGGCAGGGGTAATTTCCCATCCGTCATTGTCCCGCAGAACCAATGATTGGCTGAAGATATCGAGATCAGGGGCGCGGGCGGCCAAACGTTTCGTCCGATTGGTCCAGTCGGGGCCGCTAGAAATCAAAATTGCTACCGCGCGCCTAAGATCGGCAAGCGAAGCGCGGCCCCCGGGATGCCCAGCCAAAACTTTCAAGACTGTAATTTGAAAACTCACCAAACGCCTCGAGACGCAAGGGATAACCTTAAAAATTCAATGCGAGGAGCCTACGCGTTCTTTCCGAGAACGTGTGTCGACAAACGAACATACGTTTCGGGGGCGGAACGATTTTTCGCGTAGTGCGCTAAATGCGCAACAGCCGGCGGAGAGAGTCCATGGAGTTATCCGCAGCATATCCACAGGCGCAAAAGCGAGAATATGCCTTGTTCGACAACGCCTAGCTGCGCACAAATCCACAGGCATTTGATAAACTCATGCCGCCCAGGAAAAACCCGCCGGGCGTGAACCCGGCGGGAAATTGACTCCGACCCTCGTTAGCCGACTCTCAGATTCTCCGCGGACGTCTTGCCCCGGTTTTCCTTCTCTTCGTAGCTTACCTTTGCACCCTCATTGAGACTGCTCAGACCGGCTTTTTCCACGGCCGAGATGTGCACGAATACGTCTTTGCCGCCGCTGTCGGGTTGGATGAACCCAAATCCCTTGGCTGGATTGAACCATTTCACAGTGCCTGTCGCCACGTCGCTCTCTCCCTTTTGAAGCAATGGTGGCAGCGTAGGGCGGGCGCGCAGTACACCGCAAGCAAAACCCGCCGGGCGTGAACCGGCGGGCTCACCGTTCCTCGTCCGGATGCACCCACTTGTAAGGCGTGATCTCGCGCGTTTCGGTCAGCTTGATCATGTGCACCGGCGGCTTGCGGCAGGGGTAGTCCTTGATGGGTAGGAACGTGTTTTAGAAATCCGCATTGACCATTTGCGGCGGGGTCCCCTCATGTAACACCCGCCGCCAGCGGCCCCGTCTCTTGCGCCCCCAAAGATGAGGGGGCCGTTTGGCGCGAACCGCACAACGCCCGCCCAAGCGGAATGGCAGGACGGCAATGCGATATCTCAAGCTGGCCATCATAGTTTTGGCATATGTGCGATACGACCCATTTGGTGTGCGCCGGCAGCTATCCGAACACCGTCTGGCATATATCCTTTGGAGATATCTCGGACGATGGTTCCGCGCGTGTGGAAAGCTGCGGGCCGCCGCTAAGAAGCATCTTCGCGAAAAAACCGCCACCGGGTTGAAAGCGGTGGCGGCTTCTCGACTTGCCACAGTATTGACCACCAGAAGGTCGCCCGCAGAGTGGCCCGTATCCTTTAAAGGAAATAAAGAAAAGCCCGCCGGGGTCGCGACCGGCGGGCCGTCTCACTTACGCGCTCAATCCAGCCGGGCCCGGATGAGCGTTAGCACGGGCGCCGTGGCGGACTCTGGCGGCTGCAGCTCGGCCCTTAGTGCCCTGACCCGTTTTAGGGGGTCATAGATGCTAAAGGAAAGCAGCTCGGAATCTTCTGCCGGCATTTGGAAGAACCCCGGGGCGGTATCGCTGCCCATCAGGCTCTCGTGGACTTTGACGGCGACTAAAGCCATCTGCTCGATTTGATGAAGCGAGAGATCGACATCGTTCATGTCCATCACACCGTCCCCACGTTTTCCAATCGCGCGTCCGGGTGTATGTCATCCAAGGCGTCGATAACAGAGATTATGATTGCGTCGGCTTGGTCGTGGGCTAAGACGCGCGAGCGGCGCAGCTCAGGCAACAATTCCAGTAGTGCGAGAACCCCGGCTATCGTGGTTGGTACCGTCCAGACGAGCTCGTCCAGCGCCTCGGTTTCCGCGTCCTGAGCGGCATTCAAGACGGCCTCGCTATCGCCCAAGATTGCCTTGTGCTGCTCCATTTTACCATCGAGCGAGGCGTGGGCAGAAGCATTCAACTTGCTGAACCGGTCGGGCGGGCCGTCCGATAGTCTTCGATCAGCGAGAAGATGGGATCGACGTCAGAGGGCGCTAGGGCGGCCATAGGCGCCGTGGCGTCCGCCGAGGCTGAAACGGTCGCCAGCGCCAGGACAGCGCCACCGGCGGCCACGCCAGCGGATTGGGACAGGAAATGCCGCCGCGTCGGATCTGCGGGCATGTTTGTGGGTGGCGTGCTATGCACGCGATCAGCTTGGGTCATTTGGATTTGCGTCCTTCGTGGCTCGGGTTAGAGCCGGGAGCGAGGTGGCAGCCTTGTCCCGGCTTGCTTCTATGTTATCATAGCTGATGGCCAAATCAAGTTATGATAACATAGCAAAACCGGTCAGAAAGCGATCCGCCAAGACCGGGACGCTGGTCGGCGTTCGCTTGCAGTCCGAACAGATCAAGGCGGTCGATGCATGGGCGGCCAGGCAGAAGCCTCCTGTAACCCGCCCCGAAGCCATACGGGGCATCCTAGAACTAGGACTGAATGCGAAGGGGAAATGAGCGCTGGACCGCCGGAAGAACGCGTGATCTGGCGCAAACGCTTTCAAGGCCAGCATTTTGATTTTCGGGGCAAAAGCATTTTCACTCGCTTTGACGGTTGCGAGTTCGTGAAATGCACACTGCTCATCGACTACCTAACAGAGCAACTAGCGTTCACTGCCTGCGTGTTCAAAGACTGCAACATCGATAAGTTGGAACAGGATGAAGGGCGCGGGTTGTACGTGAGGGATAATTTCTTCGATCGGCCGCTAGACCGAAGTTTTCACCCATGAATCGCATAAGTATCTGATGCGGTTTGATCATTCGTCCGCGAGGCTACTCGGTTACTGGACACGAACGGGATTGAGCCCGAGCAGATCGAAGGCCGCCTCCTGGAGGGCGGTTGGTTTGGAGTGAAGGGTAAAGCGGTGCTTGGGGCGCGCGGGCACGTGCATGGTGTTGCGAGCGAGTGTTCCGAGATGCGCAATGAGGTCACCGAAGCTCATGACGCGCTGACCGTCTGCCGATCGCCTGGTTGTCTTCTTGACCTTGACGACGTCTGACGGTGCGGTGGCCGCAACTGGAGAAGTTCGCTCCGCTTTGGCTGCTGCCAGATCGGTGTCGTGGAACAACAGCGGCGCTAGGGCCTCCCGTAGGAGCCACTCGACATGGTAGGCGAGCATGCACAGGAAGACATGAGCCCGCACCCTGTCCGCGGTCCAATGACGGATCGGCCGGATTTCCAGATCGACGCTCTTCAGGGATCGGAATGCCCGTTCGACGTGCGAGAGATCCTTGTAGGCCTGAACTGCTTCTGCGGCATTCAGATGCTCGGCAGGCATGCTGGTTCGGATCACATAGATGCCGTCGAGGCGCGCCTCTGCCTCGATCTGATCGAGCCGTCTATGCCAGGAGAGATGACCATCGCGGATCGTAACGACGAAGTGCTTGGCCATCTTTCTTTTGTTAAGAACCGCGCCGACCGCCAGACCTATTTCGGCAGCGTCACGCAAGGGAGCGTTCCTGCGCCGGACCTTGGCTTCGATCCGGGCCAGTTCGCGTTCAGTCACTGCTAACAAGTCCTCACGCTTGCGCGCCCGTTCGGCGGCGAGGTCGTGATTGCGGCACGCGATCAGCCGTTCGCCTGGGAACATGTCCGGCGCGCTGATTTCGGCGAGATCGCGATCATCGAACAACGACAGCTGTAACGGCCCATTTTCCGCGGCCAGCGCCTGCACCGCCGGTGCACGCAGGCAGGTGATCCAATCGAGATTCGCGGGCCTAAGTTCGTCGCGAATGCGGGCCGAGGTGATCATGCCGCGATCTCCGACCAGCACCAGACGACTGATCCTGAAGCGATCCTTCACCTTCTCGATCTGCGCGCTCAAGGTTGAGGGATCCGCGGTGTTGCCGTCGAACACCTCCACGGCGATCGGCAGTCCCTCGCGTGTGCAGAGCAGCCCATAGACAATTTGCGGCCGGTCCTTGCGGTGATCCCGGCTGTGGCCATAGCGCGCCAGCGGGCAGCAGCGGCCCTCGAAGTAAGATGAGCTGACGTCATAGAGGACCAGCACGCCGTCTTCGAGATGCCGCCGCGCCAAGCCATTTTCGACGCGGCCCTGACGTTCGAGCAGCCAATCCAGCGCCTCATAGGCCTCCCGCTCCTTGACCCGGCCAAGGTGCAAGACCGCGCCCAGACTCGATACCGCCGTCTCCTCATCGATCGCGCGGACAAAGCCCAGCTTCGATCGTGGCGCAATCAACCGATCAACCACCATGGCGACAACGAGATCGCAGCAGCGTCGCGAGGCCGGATCCTTCGCCGCACCCAGAATCAACCGGTCGAGGCCAATCTTGCGGATCATTCCAAGCGCCGCCGCAACATGGCCGTGCGGCAATGAGCGCTCGACTTCCAGTTCCTGCGGACCAGTGCCGATGACCGTTCCGCCCTTCAGCACCGCCTTCAACGTATCGATCATATCACGCGGCAGCTTGCTGAGATTGGCCAACGTCCGCTTCTGCGAACGGCCTTGCTCGTCGCGATAACTCTCCCGCAGCAACACCGCAGGCGGAGAGTCTCGATTGGGCACCATCTCGATGAACATGCCCGAATCGAATCATATCCTCGCCGATTTGGGAATCCCCTTACATGGACACAATCACAGGATCATTCCCACCCTAACCCACTGCACTGACTCAAGTCTCTCCTGACGACACGAGCAAACTTCGGGCTAGCACTACAGTTGCCTTTTATGCAGTTTTCTGAATCCATGGGCAACCATGATTCGAAGATCGTGGACGCGGCCAGCGTCGATTGAAGAGACGCTTGCGCTGTGGGCGGCGTCGCTTCGTGAGATCAAGCAACGGATACGTCCGTTGTTCAATCAAGATCGTGTTGCGAGGAATGCAGGCTTGTTTCTGGAAAGCCTGCTCGGAGATGAGCAACGCAAGACCGGTTGGATGCGCGCGGAGGCAGCTGGCGATCCCGGTCCTTGGCGGCAACAGGCGATCCTGGGTCGCAGGGATTGGGATGCTGATGGTCTGCGCGATATCGTCCGCGATTATGTCATCGAGCATTTGGCGGATGACGATGCGGTGCTCGTGATCGACGAGACCGGCTTTCTCAAGCAGGGCAAGGCGTCGTGCGGGGTGGCGCGGCAATACACTGGTTCCGCCGGCAAGATCACGAACTGCCAGATCGGCGTCTTCGCCGCCTACGTGTCGCGCCACGGTCATGCGTTCATCGATCGCGCGCTGTATCTTCCGAAGGAATGGACCGACGATCCAGATCGTCTGGAAGCCGCATATGTGCCTCCCGGTGCCGGCTTTGCGACCAAGCCAAAGCTTGCAACGAGCATGATCGCACGCGCCATAGCCGCGTCTGTACCATTCAAGTGGGTTGCCGGTGATACTGTCTACGGTGTTGGCGATATCGAACAGCAATTACGCCGGGCAGGCAAAGGCTACGTGCTCGGGGTCAGCAGCGCTCATGTATTTCAATCCTGGGGCAAGCGGCGATCGGTCGCCGGCAAGGCCGCGGACATCGCTCGGACGCGGCGCGCGTCCGATTGGAAACGCCTGTCGGCAGGGGCCGGAACCAAAGGACCGCGGCTGCACGATTGGTGCTATCTCGAATTGGCCGATCTCGAGGTCGAAGAATTTTACAGCGCAAATCATGGTCTTTGGACACGAGGTCTGCTGATCCGTCGTCGTATCGCCGATGGCGATCTCGCCTTCTTCACCACCTGGTGTCCAGCGGGAACATCCATCGAAACGCTGGTGGCGGTCGAAGGCCATCGGTGGGCGATCGAGGACAGCTTTGAGACCGCGAAAAACGAGTTCGGGCTCGATCACAACGAGAGCAGATCCTGGCATGGGTGGCATCGCCACGTTTCCCTGGTGATGCTCGCCTTCGCCATGATGGCGGTGATCCGCCATCGCGCCAATTCGCCGCCGCCCAAAAAAACGAAACGCCGAACCACGGCAAAACTCAAAATATCACCAATCCGTCATTGATCCGTTGGTCAATCCAGGAAGTCCGCCGCATCGCCATCAGGCTCGCCCGAAAGCGGATCCAACCCGCACACATCATCGCATGGTCACTCTGGCGCAGAACTCACCAGGCCGCCGCCCAACGGGCCCACTTCAAAAAACGACAACTGTAATGCTAGAGGAAAGGCGGGCCGAATTCGAGAAGAAGCTAGCTCAAGGTCTGGCTGCTCGGAAAGCGAAGGGGAAATGAGCGGACCGGCTCACAATGGAATGATGAATGATCGCGCTGACGGTCGCGGCACCTGTCGCCTTTTCATTGCCCGCTGTTAGATCAAAAGAAGAATTCTCAGGGCGAAGTAGATCCACATCGCGAAAAGCACCATTGCGCCCGCAAGCGAGGCCATAGAGCGCCGCCGAGCGTCGTTCGACGTTGCGAAAATTCCGGCTTGGGCGAAGCACGTCACCACGAACACCCAGGACAGCAACACGATGACGAGATCCGCATGGCGCAGCGGTAGCGCCAGCGCGACCAAAGTATAGAACAATAGCGGCAGCTCGGACTGGGGAGTCAGAGTCTCTCCGCCCGCGAGCACCCCTCGCCGCGCACCGACCAACAAAAACGCGAAGGTAAGACCGACCAGAACAAAAACCGGTAGCAAAACGATTTGTGCTGACATGGGAATTCTCCTCGGTGCGAATCCTCGGCATACTAAGTAGACGACCGATTCCATGAAACTGCTCATATGCATTGCGCACTTTAGTCAACAAATTCAGGCTGTTTCGAGAGCAACGATATGATTCGAACTTTGGAAGCGTCTGACTAGGTACCGCGTTGGATGCAGCGCGATCTATTTACGAGTGCACCGCACTGTGGCCTAGCGCGCCCGGTCAGGTTGCGGAATGATCCCCACAATCAGGGCGGGGGTTTTCCTTTTGTCATGCCGTATCTCCTGAATTCATTGCTCGGAGATTGGATGACCATTGCCCGTGAGGAGATTGAGACGCTTAGGCTGTTGAGGGCCTTCGCAAGGATCAAGGATAGTGCGAAACGTCGCAAAATAATTGAGTTGGTCGAAGCCGCGGCGCGCACTCCCAAGCACGGTCGGGACGGAAAGGAGGAGCCCTGCGATTAACAGAAGCCGCTTCCACAAGCTCGCTCGTCTCACCGAGCAGGCGCGGAACGAGAGCGGCGCTCGACAACTCCTTCCGTGATGACGCGCAGCCAGCGTGCGACTGCATAGTTTTCCTGCAGTATCGACTGCGGCTCTTTACAAATCCAGGCTGAGCCCCGACGATGCCGACCGCGGGTACAGTCGGGTGGCGTGGCGTGTCGTTGCAGATGATTACCCTGGGGGTTCGTGGTTGATATCTCACTACCGGTTCAGCCTACGCGAACCCGTCGGTTCGGCTCCAGCGCCAGCGTGTAGCCTGGAAAGTCAATCGCGAGGCCCTCAGCTGCACCACGTTGCTGGCCCTCGCCGCTCACCGCTCCTCGTCCGGATGCACCCTTAAAGCCCTCGATCGGGTAGACACGAGATGGGCAGAGTGACTGCGCGCACCGACCAATAGCGTCGGGTACTGCCGAAATCGGCCACTCGCAAGAACAAAACAGGCCACTGGGATCTGGAACCAATCCCGTCCCCGCTCCTTGGAATGGTCGGGTGCGCTCCGCCGCCCGCTGAGCGCTACCGAGCCAGAACGGCCTCAGACGCCCCCGAGCTGGGGCCGTTTCTTAAGGAGCCTGTGTCTAACGTTCGTTCCGCATGTAGGGGCTCCGTTCGGAGACGAGCTTCAGTGCCGGGTCTGCATTCATCGCCTGGGCGACGGCATGCATGCGGGGCACGTTCTCCGGGTTGCCCCAGAAGATCCAGACGGTAACGCCGACGGCGAGAACGCCGCTGTGAGCCAAAGGTCCCGCTTCATTGCGTCCTCCTGTTTCAGGTTGAGATGCACATACGGGGCCAATTGCGGCGAGGCGCCGCAATCAATTCGCCGGCGCCAGCATTTAGAACGGCGCGCCGCTCGCGATCAGCAGCGGCTCGAGGAACGTTCGCCTCCTTTTCGTATTGGACAGCGAAAGGGAGGACACACCCATGGTCCGCGACCTTTTTACCATTGCCGCGGCTTCGGTCCTGTTTGGCGTGATTGTCTGGTTTGTCTTGGGAGATGCGCAAAAGAGGCCCCTGCAACGGAGCACTCTGCAGATGGAAACCTCTCATTCCTTAAATGATGATCCCGATTTGAGGCCAATCTCCGAGCGCACAGAACGCTGATGGCCGCGGCACACCGCCCGGCCTACCGCTCCTCATCCGGATGCACCAACTTGTAGGGCGTGATCTCCCGCTTCTCGGTCAGCTTGATCATCCGGGCCGAAGCTGGAAAACCGCTGCCTGGTCCCGCCCAGCAGCTTTGCTTGATGGCTCTCCGCGGGGGTTCACGATGACTGAAAAGAGGCCGCCAACTGAGGCGGCCTTTACATGCGAAACTTTGTTCCTAGCCGGAGCACTACAGGGCTGGCGACTCCCCGCGCGCCGCGATCTCGCGTTCGACCGTTGACGCCAGCAAACTCAAGTGCTCGGCTAGGCTTGAGAATAGCTCTCGTTTCGGAACATCGGTGGCTAGGTCACGGATAATGGCGCACTCCGCAGCATCGCAGCGGAGCTTCTCCAAGTACGTCAGGATGTCCTTCATTCCCGAACGCTATACCCTTCCTGGGCAACTAGGACACTCCAAAGATGACACTGGGGTTAAATACGGACAGCGCCCGAACATGGTGCTGTCCTATTAGGACACTCGCAACTGCGAATTAGGAACACCCCGCCGTCGGGAAAAAGTTGCAATGTTCCCGGAACGAGTTCGTGTCGCGTCCGGTTTGGCTCGGTGGCTGCCATGATCAGGCCCCAGCTCGTCCATGTCCCCGAGGAGCTGGGGCCGTTTTCGTTTTGACACACTGGAACCAAGGAGCGCCCGAAAGAGTCGGTTCCTGCTTCCGGTTTAGATGCCCCCGAAAGCCCCAACCGGAAGAAAACCTGCCAACCAGGTTGGCGGCCCCGGCGTCCACCGCTGGGGCCGTTTCCCCTTGTGCCGCACTCTCACCTCCGGTTGGATGCGACCCGGGGCGGGGAAATGTCAGAGCTTTCGTCAGGCTGGGGCCGAGAATTCGACGAGCAGGTCGCGCTGCCGGACGGCGGCAAGCTCGTCCTTCTTCGCGACGCGGCCTACATCACAGCGCTTCCGGCGAAAGAAGCCGCCCTCGCCGAATGGCAGGCCACGATCGAGGCGCTCATCCTGGTGGCGGATCTCGGCGGCCCGACGATGTTCGCCCGGATCGGTGTCGTGAGAGCGCTTAACCGAAATGTCGAGCGAGTATTCAACAGCTCCGGCAAATAGCATCATTGGGGACGCCGCAAGCTGGCGCGGGATCAGTGAACGGCAGGGAACGAAGGCGGTTCGCCGTTGGTTGATTCCGCGGAGGCCGAGATGTCCGATCACCAGCGCGAGATTTACCACAGCGAGAACGGCGACCGATGGTTGCTCTGTCGCAATGACAATGGACGTGTTTTCGTCTTACATAAAGCCAACGTGCCTTCGGGCGGAATGGCGACCAAAATCGAGCTCGGAGACTTTCTTGGAGGAGGCAAAGCAGGCCCCGAGCATCAAGCGCTTGCCCGGCTGATCGGTAGTCTCGTCGACAGGGACTGACCAGAGGCTGTCATGCGAACTCGGCTGAAGGCGAAGGGAACGCCCGCGATCAAATCGGCTCTCCTGTGCCTTGCGTGCGTTTCCCTGTCATCGTGCGCGAGCGGTCGAACCGCAGGCGAACATATCGCGGACATGCCGCATTGGATGGGCGGCCTGCCGGAAGACGCACCGCCGCGCCGCGGCACGCCGGAATACGATGCATGGATGGCAAAGCGGGCGCAGGAAGCGGCGAGGCCGAAGGTTGAGCAGCAGCAGCCTAAATAGCCGCTGCCCGTTCCCCGTCTGGGTGCACCCAAAGATAAAGGCGTAATTTCGCGCGTTTGGTCGGCGGGTGGCGAGGGCGACAATCCGGCGACCTCCTGTGCAAATACCTCCTCTCGCTTCGGAGGCAAGCATGCCAATCAAGCGCCGTGCATCAACCATCCTCCGTGCATTCGAGAAGGCCCAGACCGAGCTCGTCGGCAAGGCTGTAATCCTCACCGATGGAAAGGCTGGGACCGTAGAAAAAAGTTTGGCTTGACGAGCTTCACGGTCTGCGAATCTCGATTAAGGACCACGATGGGAAGTGGCCGGTCTCCACCATCAAACTTGAGCAGAGCTAGATCGGTTGCCCCTGAGAGGCGAACCGTTCATTTCCATCGGGGGCGGGTTTTTGTAGCGTTAGCGCCCTGGAACAAACAGACCCTCGCGGACATTGAAGGCGTATCAACTGCAACCAAAGGGATTGGCTATGCTCGATCCCACCCAAGAACTTCCGGATAATACGCCGATCACCGATGTTGAATTTCCGGCGCGTATTCGCAACATGCTGGCGGCCGCTGGGCTCAAGACGGTCGGGGAGGTGCGCGAGGCACCCGACGAAGTGCTGTTGAGCTTTCAAGATATTGGAAAAGCCGCTGTCACCCTTCTCCGCGAAACGCTGGGCCTGCCTTCGACTGACGGCGTTCGAACAAGAGTCCGATAATCAGCCCCCCGGTCGGACTCACCTCTCCTCGTCCGGATGCACCCACTTGTAAGGCGTGATGGCGCGGGTGGCATGTGTGCACCAACGCCTCCTGGGACCAGTAGCGGACAAAAAACCTTGGGCTAATTGTGCTCTGGCGGGTGGAACGAATCTTCTCAGGCTAGTTTGAGTCGATAACTCAGGGACCGCGCTCCGTGAAGCTGTCCGGCTGTTACCGCCCCGTGTCATCCAGCCGGGGAAATGCTTCCGGGCAAAGAAAGATGTTGCGATGACCGGCAAATACGCTCCGCCGGCAGTTACGATCCGGAGTTATCCGGATTCTCCGATTTGCGATGTTGTGGTTGTCGTTCGGGACCAGGAAATGATTCTCCGCTGCCGTGACTATCGCCAGGCGATGCAATGGGCGCGCCTAGAACGTAAGACATACAAAATTCCCGAACCTGATACGGGCTTTCCGGCCAATGAAGAATCCGACGACCGTTTTGATTTACGTCGACACCAACAAGCAATAAGTTGGCGACCGCGATCACCTGAAGGTCTTTGCGAGCGAGATCGCTGCTGAGACATGGCTGCAGGAACACGAGCCGGAAGGCGTTGCGTTCGAGTATGAGTGTGAATCAGCACCGGAGTCGGACCCCTCCGGGCGAAAGCAGCAATGCTTTGAAGACAATCGAGAAAATCGGTTCGAGGTGGGATCCCGATCCGCGCCGATCGGGACCCCTGTGACCAATCAAACTCGTTCATCCAATCAATGCGTTCGGGAGGAATCGGACGGGGTTCTTGGACCGTGCTGATTCACAGCAATTTGGCTTCACAGCGACCGCAAGGCTACTCCGACATGCACCGCCGGACCACCTTCTCTTTCTTTGCAAATCGCGATCGCAGAAGCAGCCAAGCTTTCCGGACGCCTAAATCTGCATCACCGCTGCCGCCGCACCTGTGGCATTTCCATTCGCTGTTCAACGGTAGGATCAACACCAGACCCGGAGCACGCCTTGCCTGCTCTGCCAAGCGTTCGCGTTCTTCTCGGAAAGCGCTTGCAAAATCCAATGGGCCCGGCACGTCGCCTCAATCGCAGGGTCCCCGCTTCGGCTGATGAGTTTCGCTTTCGATCAACCCAACCTGTACCTTTCTGGGCTCGCGGCGCCGGCCGATTCGAATTCGGGAGGTTGCTGTTCCGCGAATCAATACACTTCGCTAATAATCGCGACGAGCTGCCGGCCCAACTCGGAGGCGTCCCATGGCCCTTTCGCTTGCCAAACAACAGCCCACACTGCCTTGGGACGACGATATGCGCTCGACGCGCGACGATATCCTTCTCCGGTATCTTCGCCTGCGGGAAATCTCCAAGAGACTTCATGAGGAAGTTCTCAATTGCGTCTCCGGCGACAGACTGCTGGATCACGCGCGTCGGCTCGGATTGACGCGAGGAAAGACGTTGTTTCTCGAAGACGTCGAAGAGATGTACTACGTCTACGATCTTGCTGTTTACACCGCGCCTGCGGATCGTTCGCGAGCGATCGACCGTTACGCGAAGTCCGCCAAATTCGACGCGCAGTCTGACGAGCGGCTGATGCTGGACGCGATGCGCGCGTCGCAGTTTGCCATACTCTTGATCGAACAGCGTCACGATACGGTGGGCCTGATCGCCACCGACATTCTCCGCAACTTCAAGGTATGGCTGCTCGATGTCGGGCTTGAGAATTCGATGGACGATGGAGAATTGATCGCTACCAGGCTGCTCACCCCCGGGAAGTTCTCGATGACCGCCGGCGTCAATATTCCGTTCGAGATCGAAATGCTCGAACCGATTTGCATGCTGTTGCCGCAGCGCATGGGCAATGGCAAGCTGAGCCGAATAGCTGAGGACAGGCGCTTCGCTGAAGCCGTCTACAAGGTAGGGCTCGCGAACGGCGTCATGGATCGCATGACCTACCTCGATCTACCCGATGGTGCCTGACCTCAACGGCACCCGGGGAACGGCAAGCCTCCGCGCGATGAAGCGCGACCTGCGAACAATCCTCTCGCGGTCGCCCAGGACCGGAATTGCCGCATGGCTTCCGAGATGTGCTGCAAATTGAGCCGGACAGCTTCCTCCAGGCAGTCGATCTGCCCGCAGCGCCAGCGTTCCACCGCTCGAGCGTCAAGCCACCCAATCCCGACGAGGATGTCGATGGCACTTGCAAAGTGCCGGGCGGCAAGTGCCGCTTCGGACACTTTGGCGACACGATCAGAACGTGGAACCCGATTCTTCCGACTCATCTGGGGGCGCCCCCCCTATTCCGTGCGGTGCGAGGCCATCGTCATCCGCCCAGCGCCGACACATGCTCAAGATCCTGCCGACGCTGCTTCGCGCGCCGTTCGTAGCTGGCCCGGTTCTTGATGGCGACCAGCGTGTGGGGGCTGCCGCGCCTTTCCGTCGTGAGGTCAAGGTCGCACGCCGCGCTCCGGACGCTTTGCTCGACGTGGGTCCTTCGATCCTGGACCGCCTTCAGGCGCCATTGCTGTTGATCCGGCGCAACCAGGAACGCGCCCAGCCCACGGCAGTCGCTACATGTGCATTTGAGCGGGTTGGTCCTGGTCCAGTCCCGCGGCGCCTCCAGCGGCAGGGCGATGCGCCTGCGCAGGTGGTCGAGAGACGCCTCTCGAAGCCGCCCCACCGCCGGCCACGCCGTGCTTTCCACCAGCTTGGCAAACGCACGAGCGGCGGGGACCAGCACGTCGTCCGGCTCGTATGTCTTCGGCCAGGCCAGCAGGTGCTCGATCGCACGCGCCGCGAGCCCCGCATCGATCCGGCTCGTCGCCGTCAGAAGATCGACGACGAAGCCCGGCTTCACCGGCGTTGGCCGAGCCCAAGTGCTAACCAGCACCTGCTTGGCCGGGTCGCCCGGCAAAGTGTCTGCCAAGGCTGCGCCGATCTGCTCCAGATCACCCGTCGCACCCGTCGGTTCCGCGACGCAGCTCAACAGCAGATCGCCGCAGGCGCTGAGATGGGCCGGAGCATTACACCTGACAATCCGGACCAGCAGCTCCGTGGCACGCGGGGCCGGAAGAAGGGCGGCGGCGCGCACGATCGCCCCGTTGTCGGGCGCGGCATAATGACCTTCGGCGGACAGTTCGGCGAGAAACGTATCGATGCGCTCCACGTTCCCCAGCCTGACCTGCAAATCGAGCATCCGGCCGGCTTCGGCGTCGCCGTCCGCCCGCCAAGACGAGCGGGACCAGGAGCGCAGCATGTGCCCCGATAGCTCATCGGCCTCACGCCACAACGGCGACTGGATCGATGCGCTGCTCGTCTCGCAGCGCGCGGTTAGATCTTCGAGATACGGCAGCGTCGTGCGGAGGCCGGCCTGATTCAGCACCGCGAGCCGCCGCGCGGTCGGCCACAACACGAAACCGGCACGGCGATAGGTGCGCTCGAAGGACGCGCCTTCGTTGCCCGTCGCCTCGTGAAAGTGCTGCTCGTCCGGCGTTAGATCCTCGAAGGCATCGGGCGGGCAAAGTTCATCCTCGGCGAATGGAAAAACGTCGAACTCGGCCTTGCCGCCATCCGGACGCCGCCACTCGGACAGGATCAGCGCCCGGTCGAGGATCTCGGCAACTTCAAATTCTTCCTCCTCCTCCTCGTCACGACTCCGGTGGCGATGGCCGTAATAGCTGGTATGTTCGGCGCTGCCGCTCTCCTCGATCGACACGAGAGCGAGGTGGAGATCGCATTCCGCCTCAGCGGCGGCCTTGACCAGCACGGAGGCAACGCCCGCATCGGCACCCTTGAGGGCACTGAACGACAGCTCCGCCGGCGTATAGACGTGCTCCAGGGGCAGGATCAGCTTATCGGGCTCGTCCTCCGCGCTCGCCCAGCTCCGCAGCAACTCCACCACCCGCCCGTGCTCTGCGCGATAGTCGGGCGCCTTCAGCGGGCGCCCCTTCCCGACGAAACGCAAATTGTAGACGAGGGTCAGGCGACATCCGGTCTTGACAGGACGCACTTCATGCACGCAATCGGCATAGAAGGCCGCGAATCCGATGTCCGACGGTTCCTCCGGACGCGGGTCGAGCACCACCTCCCGGCCGAGATGCTTTATGACCAATTCGCCGCCGCTATGGGTCGAGGGTAGCACGAGCACCATCGTCGCGAACATGCCGGGGACCTTCTCGGTATCGCGGTGATCGACGAAGAAGCTGCCGGTATCGTAGACAAGAAACTTATAGAAGTCGGCCGCAACCGGCTCACTCACACCGAGCCCAAGGGCTATGTCGGCGACGAGTTCGGCCAGGGTCTTGTCCCAGTGACGCCCCCCGATGCGAATCTTGGCGGAATCGATCTGCCAGGTTCTTCGGACTTCGCGATCGACCACCGTCTCCTCGCCGCGCCCATAGGGGGCGGCCAGCGTGGTACCGATCGACGGCATGGCAACTCCCCGCAAGCTGGACAGCGTTTTCGTGAACGATCGTCAAGTCGACGCGCTGGGCCTTCAAGAAATGATACGCAGCGAACGCACGCGCGAGAAATCGCGGTCATGGGTCACCAGGGCGGCCGCGTTGATCGCCAATGCGCTAGCCGCTTGAACAGCATCTGCCAGCTTGAGGCGCAGCGACGCCCGCAGTCTTGCAGCGCTTTCCGCAATGTCGACGTCAAGCGCGATCGGCTGCCACGATTCGAGGATCGCACGATAACGCTGCGCGAGTGCGTCATCAGCCGCCTGCAGGGGGCTGGTCAGCACCTCGGCGATGGTGATGGTTGTTACGGCGAAACGCAGGTGCCCAGTTCCATGGGCTTCGAAGAGCGGCTTGAAGCGGGGCCCGAATTTCGGGTGCCCCTCGAGGAAGTAAATGATGGGCGCCGAATCGATGAGAACCAGCGCATCCTCCGGCATATCCCCAAAATCTAGCGGCTCCATTCGTCACGCAGCTTTCGAAGCGTACGGGTACTGTTCTTTCCCCATAGCCCACGACCCGATCCTGTGACGGGCATCAGCGGCTGCTGGCGAATGACAGCGGCGCCATACGCCTCGATCGGGACGAGCGCCGCAACTGGACGACCATGTCTGGTAATGATCGTCGAACGGCCCTTGTCGGCTGCATCGAGAAGATCCGGGAGCTGATTGCGGGCTTCTTCAGCGCCTTTGCGCAAGATGGGATTCACCATTGCTTGCCTCCGAAATAACCGTACAGCACCGTACAGCTTCTGTCAAGCATCCGTCGCGTGCGCCGCTCAAACGTTCACTGGGCTCGCCACACCGACCGCATCTCTCTGGGCGCGGGCTTAACCGGGAGAATCACAACAAAGGGCTGCACGGTGGCGGAGTCCATGACGGCGATTAGATCGGAACGATCTCGATCATTGGGTGGGAGAACGAACATGCACTTCCTTTCGCCGCCAAAGATCTATGGAGATTGGAAGATCCGCAATCTTCCGCCGGCATCCGCAGGGTTCGCGGTTTTGTTCTGAATGGTGGCAATTTGGCGCGCCACCCAGAATAAAACTATGAACTCTTATATTATTGAAATTACTATGTAATTACCATCTACGGCATGCTCTACTGCCCATGACCACCGCCGTCAGCCAGCGTCGAGCGATCCAGTTCAATGCCCTGGTCGCGCAAATCTGAGCCTCGATCCGGCGGCAATTGAACACCAGAACCCCAGAACCTGGGCGATGGTGGCCTCGCTCCAGGCGCTATTTTTTGTGTTCCGAATCTGTCGCCGCGTTTGCTTTGAGTACTCCGCTCTGGACCATTCTGGCGGTAAGTTGCTGGATTTGATTCATCAGCTCGACGGCTGCCCCCGCCGTGAGAACCAGTCGGCAAGAGGGATATCGCTTCGCGATCGCTGGAGCAGTTTGCTCCGGCTTTTCGAATCGCGTCACACCGAAATTTATCCTGAGCGTTTGGCCATCGAAAAACACCAAATCGATTGAATCAGCGAAGGTCTCGCCGAGTTCGGGCAAATCCACGTGTTGGACTTTCAGCGCTTGCTGTTCCGTCGCTTCTTGAACTTTCTTGACCATACATCTCGTCCTATATTCCTAAATGCGTCTAGCGCCCCGGCGTGGGGCCGATCATTCTGATATAAATTTAAGCATGGAGGAGAAAATCGGACGCGCTCAATGAAGTCACTCCGGTCAAATTGATCTGCATATCCTCATGGCCGTTGTTGATCGTCTCCGGTAATGAGCTGGCATTCGCATAGACAATGGTATTCTGGCCAATTGTGACGACGTCGATAGTGTGCGCTGCAATACTTGTGGGGGTCGTATTTGCGATGAAATTTATCGCTACGTTTTGAACCGTGCTGTTCAATCCGCTGATTGCAGAAAAGTCGAACTTGTCAGCATTGTGTGTGAAGTCGGTAATGGTATCAAACTTACCAGCCCCGGGCTGCGAATCGCTGATCGAGGTATAGACAAAGGTGTCGTTGCCGACTCCTCCAGTGAGACTGTCGCCGCCACCCCCGCCCTTGATGACGTCATTACCGCCATTGCCAATGATAATATCGTTGCCCGATCCACCGTTGAGCGTATCACCATTTGAGCTGCCAAATATCGCCAGGCTAGAGGTTCCCTTATTTCCAGCGATGTCGGTCTCGGTCACAGTGAAACTGTGAACCGCGTCAGATAATTTGGCGGTTGCGAAGCTCCAGTTGCCGCTGCTGACGGCGGCCGTTCCTATGAGCGTAGTCCCATCCAAAACTTGTACAGCGCCGCTTAGATCGGAAGTTCCAGCCAACATTACCTTTCCGCTATTACCGTTGCTGGCCTCGCTGCTTATCACGAGCACCGGCGCGTGGGTATCCAGCGTGAATGTCAACGCCGATGACGTTCCGACATTTCCCGCTGCATCGGTCTCGTTCGCCACAATCGTGTGCGAGCCGTCCACTAGGCCTGTTGGCGTAAAGCTCCACGTGCCGTTGGAATTGGCTGTAGTCGATCCGGCGATTGCGTTGCCGTCCACCGTGAAGTGAACCACCGCATTAGGATCGCTCGTGCCGGAGAGCGTGTCGTTTGATGTAATCTTGTCCGTCGATGACGAGCCAGTGTCGCTCACCAGCCCTTCCGTCACCACCGGCGCATGGGTATCGAGCGTGAATGTCAACGAGGACGTGCCGATATTGCCAGCCGCATCGGTCTCGCTAGCCACCACCGTATGCGAGCCGTCCGCCAGACCGCTCGGCGTAAAGGTCCAGGCGCCGCTGCCATTGGCTGTAGCCGTCGTAGCGCTCGCGGTGCCGTCTACTGTGAAGTGAACCACCGCGTTAGGATCGCCCGATCCACTCAAGGCGGCGTTTGAAGTGATTTTGTCCAGCGGCGATACGCCGGTATCGTTAGTTAAGCTCTCGGCCGTTAGGGGTGCCGTGGTGTCGAGCGTAAAGGTCAGACTCGCCGCCGCGCTGATATTGCCCGCCGCATCCTGCTCCTCGACCGAGACCGTATGTACGCCATCGGCGGTGCCGTTGGTGGCCAGGGTCGGGACCGTCGCCGAGAAGCTGCCGGCGTCCAGCTTGTAGAGCAGCGTGTCACCCGCGGCCGAGGCCGTATAGGTGATGGTCGGATTGCTCGTCACCGTGTCGCTCAGCGACGTCCCGGTGTCGTTGGCCAGAACCAGGCTCGGCGCCGCCGGCGCCGTGGTGTCCAGCGTAAAGGTCAGGCTGGCGGCAGCACTGATATTGCCCGCCGCATCCTGCTCTTCGACCGAGACCGTATGTACGCCATCGGCGGTGCCGTTGGTGGCCAGGGTCGGGACCGTCGACGAGAAGCTGCCGTTGTCCAGCTTGTAGAGCAGCGTGTCACCCGCGGCCGAGGCCGTATAGGTGATGGTCGGATTACTCGTCACCTTGTCGCTCGGCGACGTCCCGGTGTCGTTGGCCAGAACCAGGGTCGGCGCCGCCGGCGCCGTGGTATCGAGCGTAAAGGTCAGGCTCGCCGCCGCACTGATATTGCCCGCCGCATCCTGCTCCTCGACCGAGACCGTGTGTACGCCATCGGCGGTGCCGTTGGTGGCCAGGGTCGGGACCGTCGCCGAGAAGCTGCCGTTGTCCAGCTTGTAGAGCAGCGTGTCACCCGCGGCCGAGGCCGTATAGGTGATGGATGGATTGCTCGTCACCGTGTCGCTCGGCGACGTCCCGGTGTCGTTGGCCAGAACCAGGCTCGGCGCCGCCGGGGCCGTGGTGTCCAGCGTAAAGGTCAGGCTGGCCGCCGCGCTGACATTGCCCGCCGCATCCTGCTCCTCGACCGAGACCGTGTGTACGCCATCGGCGGTGCCGTTGGTGGCCAGGGTCGGGACCGTCGCCGAGAAGCTGCCGGCGTCCAGCTTGTAGAGCAGCGTGTCACCCGCGGCCGAGGCCGTGTAGGTGATGGTCGGATTACTCGTCACCTTGTCGCTCGGCGACGTCCCGGTGTCGTTGGCCAGAACCAGGGTCGGCGCCGCCGGCGCCGTGGTGTCGAGCGTAAAGGTCAGGCTGGCCGCCGCACTGATATTGCCCGCCGCATCCTGCTCTTCGACCGAGACCGTGTGTACGCCATCGGCGGTGCCGTTGGTGGCCAGGCTCGGGACCGCCGCCGAGAAGCTGCCGGCGTCCAGCTTGTAGAGCAGCGTGTCACCCGCGGCCGAGGCCGTATAGGTGATGGTCGGATTGCTCGTCACCTTGTCGCTCGGCGACGTCCCGGTGTCGTTGGCCAGAACCAGGCTCGGCGCCGCCGGGGCCGTGGTGTCGAGCGTAAAGGTCAGGCTGGCCGCCGCGCTGATATTGCCCGCCGCATCCATCTCCTCGGCCGAGACCGTATGTACGCCATCGGCGGTGCCGTTGGTGGCCAGGCTCGGGATCGTCGTCGAGTAGCTGCCGGCGTCCAGCTTGTAGAGCAGCGTGTCACCCGCGGCCGAGGCCGTGTAGGTGATGGTCGGATCGCTCGTCACCGTGTCGCTCGGCGAGGTTCCGGTGTCGTTGGCCAGAACCAGGGTCGGAGCCACCGGGGCCGTGGTGTCGAGCGTAAAGGTCAGACTCGCCGCCGCGCTGATATTGCCCGCCGCATCCTGCTCCTCGACCGAGACCGTATGTACGCCATCGGCGGTGCCGTTGGTGGCCAGGGTCGGGACCGTCGCCGAGAAGCTGCCGGCGTCCAGCTTGTAGAGCAGCGTGTCACCCGCGGCCGAGGCCGTATAGGTGATGGTCGGATCGCTCGTCACCTTGTCGCTCGGCGACGTCCCGGTGTCGTTGGCCAGAACCAGGGTCGGCGCCGCCGGCGCCGTGGTGTCGAGCGTAAAGGTCAGGCTCGCCGCCGCACTGACATTGCCCGCCGCATCCTGCTCCTCGACCGAGACCGTATGTACGCCATCGGCGGTGCCGTTGGTGGCCAGGGTCGGGACCGTCGCCGAGAAGCTGCCGTTGTCCAGCTTGTAGAGCAGCGTGTCACCCGCGGCCGAGGCCGTGTAGGTGATGGTCGGATCGCTCGTCACCGTGTCGCTCGGCGACGTCCCGGTGTCGTTGGCCAGAACCAGGGTCGGCGCCGCCGGCGCCGTGGTGTCCAGCGTAAAGGTCAGACTGGCCGCCGCGCTGACATTGCCCGCCGCATCCTGCTCCTCGACCGAGACCGTATGTACGCCATCGGCGGTGCCGTTGGTGGCCAGGGTCGGGACCGTCGCCGAGAAGCTGCCGTTGTCCAGCTTGTAGAGCAGCGTGTCACCCGCGGCCGAGGCCGTGTAGGCGATGGTCGGATCGCTCGTCACCGTGTCGCTCGACGAGGTTCCGGTGTCGTTGGCCAGAACCAGGCTCGGCGCCGCCGGGGCCGTGGTGTCGAGCGTAAAGGTCAGGCTGGCCGCCGCGCTGATATTGCCCGCCGCATCCATCTCCTCGGCCGAGACCGTGTGTACGCCATCGGCGGTGCCGTTGGTGGCCAGGCTCGGGATCGTCGTCGAGTAGCTGCCGTTGTCCAGCTTGTAGAGCAGCGTGTCACCCGCGGCCGAGGCCGTATAGGTGATGGTCGGATTACTCGTCACCTTGTCGCTCGGCGAGGTTCCGGTGTCGTTGGCCAGAACCAGGGTCGGCGCCGCCGGCGCCGTGGTATCGAGCGTAAAGGTCAGGCTCGCCGCCGCACTGATGTTGCCCGCCGCATCCTGCTCCTCGACCGAGACCGTGTGTACGCCATCGGCGGTGCCGTTGGTGGCCAGGGTCGGGACCGTCGCCGAGAAGCTGCCGTTGTCCAGCTTGTAGAGCAGCGTGTCACCCGCGGCCGAGGCCGTATAGGTGATGGATGGATTGCTCGTCACCGTGTCGCTCGGCGACGTCCCGGTGTCGTTCGCCAGAACCAGGCTCGGCGCCGCCGGCGCCGTGGTGTCCAGCGTAAAGGTCAGGCTGGCCGCCGCGCTGACATTGCCCGCCGCATCCTGCTCCTCGACCGAGACCGTGTGTACGCCATCGGCGGTGCCGTTGGTGGCCAGGGTCGGGACCGTCGCCGAGAAGCTGCCGGCGTCCAGCTTGTAGAGCAGCGTGTCACCCGCGGCCGAGGCCGTGTAGGTGATGGTCGGATTACTCGTCACCTTGTCGCTCGGCGACGTCCCGGTGTCGTTGGCCAGAACCAGGGTCGGCGCCGCCGGCGCCGTGGTATCGAGCGTAAAGGTCAGGCTGGCCGCCGCACTGATATTGCCCGCCGCATCCTGCTCTTCGACCGAGACCGTGTGTACGCCATCGGCGGTGCCGTTGGTGGCCAGGCTCGGGACCGTCGCCGAGAAGCTGCCGGCGTCCAGCTTGTAGAGCAGCGTGTCACCCGCGGCCGAGGCCGTGTAGGTGATGGTCGGATTGCTCGTCACCTTGTCGCTCGGCGACGTCCCGGTGTCGTTGGCCAGAACCAGGGTCGGAGCCACCGGTGCCGTTCTATCGACCGTGAAAGTCGGGCCCGCCACCGTTGGTGGTGCGTTCATAAGAACGGACACGCTGCTGCCAACTGCGTTTGCGGTTGCGATGTCAGGCCTGCCGTCGCCGTTCAGATCTCCAATAGCGACCTGTTGAGGAGTACTTCCGGTCGCGTAGCTGATTTGCGGTTGAAACGTGCCGTTGCCATTGCCGAGCAACACCGACACGGAATTCGGGCCTTGATTTGACACTATGAGATCCGGCTTGTTGTCGCCGTTCACGTCTCCGACCCTGACCGAGTTAGGCGTACTTCCCACTGCGTACGTGATCGCCGATTGGAACGTGCCGTTACCGTTGCTCAACAAGACTGAGACCGTCGATGCGTCGCCGTCAGCGGTGACGATGTCCGCCTTGCCGTCCCCGTTCAGATCAGCAATCGTAACCGAGACCGGAGAAAAACTACCAGAGCCGACGGCATATGTTGCCTGGCTCTGGAACGTGCCATTACCATTGCCTAACAATATCGAAACCGAGTGCGAAAATTCATTTGCCACGGCGAGGTCGGCAATACCGTCGCCGTTGACGTCACCGATGGCGACACCCCTCGGTACGTTTCCCGTGGCGTAGGTTGTTTGTCCCTGGAAGGTACCGTCGCCATTTCCAAGAAGGACCGACACGGTGTTCGAGCCGCTATTCGCGACTAACAGATCCGGTCTGCCATCCCCATTCAGATCTCCGAGCGCAATCGCAGTAGGATTGCTACCAGCAGCATAAATAGTCGGAACCTGGAATGTGCCATCGCCCTTACCAACGAAAACTACGACCGGTCCGCCACCGACATCCGCTAGATCGGGGATACCGTCGCCATTGATATCTCCCACCACGAGGGAGTAGACACCAAAGCCGCCAGAGCCAGAGTTGGCGTAAGTAACTGGCGCCTGAAATCCTCCGCTTCCATTTCCCAGCAGGACGGAAATCGACTGGGCCCCAGAAATATTACCCATTACAAGGTCTGCATGACCATCTCCGTTCAGGTCAGCAATCGAGACCGTGCGCGCCGCGCCATTGCTTCCAGTGCTGTAGCTGGTTTGCGGTTGGTAGCTGCCTCCAGGTAGCCCATTGCCGGCGATGTCATTGATTGCGGTGCCGGTGAGATTGAGTCCGAGCGTGCCGTCTCCCGAACCTAAATCGACGGCAACTGTGTATTGCGCACCATTGCTACCGCTGACCGGGGTCACGCTCGTTATCGACGCTCCACTCAACCCAGTCGTCACCAGACTGAAATCGCTTGAATTGACTCCCGTGACAGGCTCCGAGAACGTCAATGCGTAATGAACGGTGTTCCCATTCGTCAGTGACGGATCTGATGCTGTGAAGCTCTGCACAATCGGAGCAATGCTGTCGAGCGTAAAGGTCAGGTTTGCCGCAGTACTGACATTGCCCGCCGCATCCTGCTCTTCGACCGAGACCGTGTGTACACCATCGGCAGTGCCGTTGGTGGCCAGGGTCGGGACCGTCGCCGAGAAGCTGCCGGCGTCCAGCTTGTAGAGCAGCATGTCACCCGCGGCCGAGGCCGTATAGGTGACGGTCGGATTGCTCGTCACCTTGTCGCTCGGCGACGTTCCGGTGTCGTTTGCCAGAACCAGGGTCGGCGCCGCCGGTGCGGTGGTGTCGATCGTTGCCGCATAACTGGCTGAAACAATACTGCTGTTCCCGGCCACATCTATTTGCGCAGCCGTGAACTGGTAAGTATTTCCGTTTACAAGCGTATTATTGTCGATCTTGGTCCAGTTGCCGCTGCCATCGGCCGTGGTCGTGCCGATCGAGGTGCCGTTCTGATAGACGGTCACGCTGCTGTTGGCCTCCGCGCTGCCGGTGATGGTGAGCGATGTGTCATTGGTCAGATGGTCTCCCACCGTTCCGCTGTCAGTCGAAAATCCTGTGATAATGGGAGCGGCGACCGTGGTGTCGATCGTCGCGGCGTAGCTTGAAGAGGCAACGCTGCTGTTGCCGGCCACGTCCGTTTGCGTCGCGGTGAACTGGTAGGTCGTGCCGTTAACTAGGACGTTGGCATCGGCCTTGGTCCAGTTGCCAACGCTATCGGCTGTCGTCGTGCCAATAGAGGTGCCATTCTGATAGACGGTGACGGTGCTGTTGGCCTCGGCGGTACCATTGACGGTAAGCGATGTGGCGCTGGTAATGTGGTCGCCGGCCACCCCGCTGTCGGGGGTGAAGCCAACGATCACAGGAGCGAGCGCCGTTTTGTCGACAGTCAGTGTTCGCGTGGCATTGTGGGTGGAATCGCCCGCCGCATCGGAGACGTCGGTGGTGATTTGATATTTTTGTCCGTCAACCAACGCAGCGACGTCGATCTGCGGCACCGTGACCGACCAGGCATTCGCGGTAACAGTCGCGGCGTAGTTGTGGCCGTTCAAGCCGAGTGTCAGTTGACGGCCATCCTCCACGCCGAATGTTGTTCCCGTGATAATCAGCGCAGATTGCGCTTCTAACGCGTTGAGAATGCCATCGCCTGCGGCGATGTTGACATTAATTTGCACAGGCGCCGAGTAAGTTATTCCGGAGGCATCCTTGATGGTTTCGACCGATCCGCCGGCGAAGATGGCGGCACGCTGTCCGGCGGTGAAGGTGAAGCCCTGGCCTACAAGAGTATCGTTACCCGGACCGCCGATGACCTCCAGCCCCAGGCTGGCATTGTTTACCGTGAAGGTCGTGCCCGTAGAGTTGGTGCTGGCGATGGTGAGGGCGCCGCTGAAGCCGGGGTGGGTAAGGTCCAGCGTCGCAGCGGCGGTTTGTATTTTGTCGGAAGGGTAATAGCTATTTATTTGATAGAGGGAATTAAGGACGCTCTGATTGACGTCAACCGTTTCATTTGTAGTTTGTAAATTTAAGTAGAGGTACGGGTCTGAATTATTGTTTATCGATATTGTTGTAAGGTCAAACTCGGCGTTAGCTTTATTCAAGTTGACATACGTCTGATAGCTTCCATAGATCGTCGACAGGTTTATAGAGTCGCCGGCGTGCAATTGCGACGGATCCGTAACATAGATGTAAGCTCCTCGAGTTGCATTCAACACGGCATTGCCCGTCCCCAGGTAAACCGCATCCGAATAAAGATTATTAAGGGTCGCGTTCCCCGTCGATAAATAATAGGCATCGCTGCCATTGCTGTTGACCGTCACCGTGCCGCTGGCCAGATAAACCGTCTCGCCAGTCGCCAACGTGTTGACCGTCAGATTGACGCCGTTGCGCAACGTCAAATTCGCGCTGCCCGAAACGTCCACTTCCTCGAAGTTGACGAACTGCGCCAGCGTCGACAGGTCGAACGTGCCGCCCCCCGTCAGCAGCAGCGTGTCATATCCGCCACCGCCATCCAGGCTGTCCGTCGCGTTCAATGTCGTGGAGGTCGCCGACACGATTGAATCGGCAGCCGCGCCAAGAATCGTATCTGGACCAGCGGTTAGAGGAACAATCACAGGCGCCGAGTAAGTTATTCCGGAGGCATCCTTGATGGTTTCGACCGATCCGCCGGCGAAGATGGCGGCACGCTGTCCGGCGGTGAAGGTGAAGCCCTGGCCTACAAGAGTATCGTTACCCGGACCGCCGATGACCTCCAGCCCCAGGCTGGCATTGTTTACCGTGAAGGTCGTGCCCGTAGAGTTGGTGCTGGCGATGGTGAGGGCGCCGCTGAAGCCGGGGTGGGTAAGGTCCAGCGTCGCAGCGGCGGTTTGTATTTTGTCGGAAGGGTAATAGCTATTTATTTGATAGAGGGAATTAAGGACGCTCTGATTGACGTCAACCGTTTCATTTGTAGTTTGTAAATTTAAGTAGAGGTACGGGTCTGAATTATTGTTTATCGATATTGTTGTAAGGTCAAACTCGGCGTTAGCTTTATTCAAGTTGACATACGTCTGATAGCTTCCATAGATCGTCGACAGGTTTATAGAGTCGCCGGCGTGCAATTGCGACGGATCCGTAACATAGATGTAAGCTCCTCGAGTTGCATTCAACACGGCATTGCCCGTCCCCAGGTAAACCGCATCCGAATAAAGATTATTAAGGGTCGCGTTCCCCGTCGATAAATAATAGGCATCGCTGCCATTGCTGTTGACCGTCACCGTGCCGCTGGCCAGATAAACCGTCTCGCCAGTCGCCAACGTGTTGACCGTCAGATTGACGCCGTTGCGCAACGTCAAATTCGCGCTGCCCGAAACGTCCACTTCCTCGAAGTTGACGAACTGCGCCAGCGTCGACAGGTCGAACGTGCCGCCCCCCGTCAGCAGCAGCGTGTCATATCCGCCACCGCCATCCAGGCTGTCCGTCGCGTTCAATGTCGTGGAGGTCGCCGACACGATTGAATCGGCAGCCGCGCCAAGAATCGTATCTGGACCAGCGGTTAGAGGAACAATCACAGGCGCCGAGTAAGTTATTCCGGAGGCATCCTTGATGGTTTCGACCGATCCGCCGGCGAAGATGGCGGCACGCTGTCCGGCGGTGAAGGTGAAGCCCTGGCCTACAAGAGTATCGTTACCCGGACCGCCGATGACCTCCAGCCCCAGGCTGGCATTGTTTACCGTGAAGGTCGTGCCCGTAGAGTTGGTGCTGGCGATGGTGAGGGCGCCGCTGAAGCCGGGGTGGGTAAGGTCCAGCGTCGCAGCGGCGGTTTGTATTTTGTCGGAAGGGTAATAGCTATTTATTTGATAGAGGGAATTAAGGACGCTCTGATTGACGTCAACCGTTTCATTTGTAGTTTGTAAATTTAAGTAGAGGTACGGGTCTGAATTATTGTTTATCGATATTGTTGTAAGGTCAAACTCGGCGTTAGCTTTATTCAAGTTGACATACGTCTGATAGCTTCCATAGATCGTCGACAGGTTTATAGAGTCGCCGGCGTGCAATTGCGACGGATCCGTAACATAGATGTAAGCTCCTCGAGTTGCATTCAACACGGCATTGCCCGTCCCCAGGTAAACCGCATCCGAATAAAGATTATTAAGGGTCGCGTTCCCCGTCGATAAATAATAGGCATCGCTGCCATTGCTGTTGACCGTCACCGTGCCGCTGGCCAGATAAACCGTCTCGCCAGTCGCCAACGTGTTGACCGTCAGATTGACGCCGTTGCGCAACGTCAAATTCGCGCTGCCCGAAACGTCCACTTCCTCGAAGTTGACGAACTGCGCCAGCGTCGACAGGTCGAACGTGCCGCCCCCCGTCAGCAGCAGCGTGTCATATCCGCCACCGCCATCCAGGCTGTCCGTCGCGTTCAATGTCGTGGAGGTCGCCGAAAACGTATCGTCCCCGGACGTTCCTGTTAAAATGTCGGAATTCGACGTCAGAGAATATGAAGTCATTGAAAACTCCTTGCAAAAAATCGGCGCACGGACTGCAACATCAAGGCTATCTTAGGTTTCAACGAGCTTCGGCGGCGAGGAAATTGCCGGCGACTTTATCGTAGTGGTCCGGGACCCATTGGGTGGTTCTGTTCTGCCCTCTTGAAAGTGGTCGGCGGTCACCGCCAGCGTCGCATTCGCATCGCCAAGCGTCAGCAGATTGGCGGAAACCGTCACCGTCTCCGTCCTGCTGCCGGCAATCGTCGCGTTGCTCGTGCCGTCCGGAACCACTCCGCCAGACCAGTCCGCTGCCGTACCCCAGGTCCCGCTCGTCCCGTCAATCCAGTTGTAGGTAATTACGGTCATCAGACTGCCCCCGTTTTAATTTCTCCGGTAGCAAATGCTGGGAGACCCTCGTTAGAGGATCCCGCGCGGATTCGATCCCTGCGCGATCTTCCACGCTCACAATTCGAGTCACCCATATCCTTGGCTTAAAAAACTGCCCAAAACCCCGCAAAAATACGGAAAGTCGTTGAGATGTTTACGTAAAATTAATTCAGGGTCTTGACCCATTTGGGTGAGGTAACCTACCATTTGGTATTACCCACTCGCTTTGGGGGCCGGGACACTGAGTTCAGTTTCCTCGGTCGGAAGTGTTGGGGACGAAGCCGTGCCGGACTGGAATCTTGAACCCATCGAGCGGGATTTTGCCGACGCAGCCCTCAATCCCGCCTCGTGGGTGAAGGCTCTGGATACCGCAACCGCGCTCACTGAGAGTTTCGGAGCCCTTCTTTTCCCCATCAAAGGCGGCCTGATTCCGAACATCCCGTTCACAGAACGGATGAGTGAATCGGCCGACACGTATTTTCGGCAAAGTTGGTATCTGCGGGATGAGCGCTATCGCGGCATCAACATCATCATGCAACGAGGCGTCTTTGACGATCTCGATATTTCAAGCCCTGATCGAATAAAACGCGATCCGTATTACCAGGAGTTCCTGGCCCCGCACGGTTTGCGGTGGTTTGCCGGCGTCGGGGTTGGTTGCGGGGATGACTTGTGGTGTTTGTCTCTCCAGCGCACGATCGAGCAAGGCCCATTCTCGGAAACAGAAAAACGTCAACTTGCGCTGTTGTCGAGCCGTCTTTCGGCAACTGCCGCACTTGCTCGTGCCATGGGGTGCGCTACAACGAATGGAGCACTTGACGCATTTGAAGTCAGCGGTACCGCCGTGGTGTTGATCAATCGGATGGGCGAAGCCTTCAAGGCCAATCCCTCCGCAGAGCGGCTTCTGAACGGGGATGTCCGGATCACGAAAAGGAAATTGGTCGCGAAGGACAGGGGTCCCACCAACGCATTGGACCGCGCCCTTCATGATTTGTTGTGGCGACGTATTGGCGGCGGCCTTTCTCCGCCGGTGCCGCTACCCCGGACGGGTCGGAGACCTCTGTTTGCGTATCCCGTAAAACTTGCAAGCATGACTGCCAATGCCCTCGGGGATTGCCAGGCCATTGTTATTTTAATTGACCCAGACGATGTCTCGCGGCCACCGCAGGCTGCGCTACAGGCAGCCTTCGGATTGAGCGAGGCCGAAGCTCGGCTCGCGGCGCGACTGGCTTCGGGCGAAGCGCTCGAAACGGTTACAGAGCAGTTCGGCATCGCCAAGGAAACCGGGCGAAGTCAACTCAAGAGTATTTTCGCAAAGACGGGCGTGCATCGGCAAGCCGAACTCGTGGCGCTTCTTGCACCGCTCTTGGGATGGATCAAATAAGAATTTTTAGCGAAGCCGACAACGCCCCCGGGCTACCCAGGTCAACATTTCGTCGTGAACTGTTGGAGAGTCAAAACGTCCTGCGTACCATCTCGCTAACCAGCTCAAAGGGGCCTCATCGCAAAGCTCGGGATCCATCACCGGGCCGAATTCGCGACGTTTTTGCCGCTATTGAAGAATGTTGGTGATGCTCCATAGCTGCTCCTCGCTCCAAGTCCGGCTAACCGAGGGCCCGCAATGATCGATGACCTTGAGTTGGTAAATCGAATTTACGAGGCCGCCTTCATCCCCGAAATGTGGCCAGCTGTATTGGGTGACCTCTCAAGAATAGCAATCTGCTACGGTGGAACGCTGCTTTCGATGGACTGTGTGTGCCGAAAACGTAAGCTCGGGCGTAGTGGTGATGAAGTCCGCCCAGGATGGCGTGTGATGTGATGCTTCCGATTCGCTGAATTTTGCGAGCGACCGGCGCATCCTTCTCCAATGATCGATGGGTTCTGACGCTATTATAGTCGGCGTACGATTTCAGGACCCGACGCAAATGCATCTCGATGTGGTCCACACATTCACGGCGGATCGATCCGATCAGCCGTTCGACAAACCCATTCTGCCACTGCGAGGCTGGTGCGGTAGGCTTGTCCCGGATGCCCATGGCGCGCAATCGGCGCGTGACGACGCTGCAATAGATGCGGTCGCAATCGGGGATGAGGTAGTGCGGAGCCTCGTCCTAAGGAAATGCTTCCGTTATTTGACGCGCAACCCGTTCAGCCGCGGGATTTGCTGTGACGTTGATCCAGATGAGCTCTCTGCGGCCGAGCCGGACGATGACGAAAGCATAGAGCAGGTCGAAACCGATGGTCGGAACAACGAATAGGTCCATCGCGGCAATGTCCGGCGCGTGGCTGCGCAAGAAGGTCCACCATCCCTGGCTGGACGGCCTCGCCGTTTGACCATGTACTTGGCGACGCTCGACTGCGCGACCTCAAACCCGAGCTTGAGCAGTTCGCCGTGAATGCGTGGCGCACCCCAAAGCGGATTCTCCATGCTCCTTCGCCAGATCAACGCGCGCAGCTCCGTGTCGATCTGCGGTCGCCCTCCCCGTGGGCGCGACTTCCAACGCCAGTAGCAGCGAAATCCGGCCCTATGCCAACGCACGAGGGTCTCGGGCGGGATGATTGTGAGAACCTGCAGGATTGACGGAAACCAGCGATACAGCTGAATAAAGAACCAGCGATCATGGTTCGTGAGCCGGACGCGACCATGCAGCCTGCGCCTCAAGACAATTAACTGATGTCGAAGCACGGCGTTCTCAGCTTCAAGCCGCAACTTCGACTTGAATGGCGAGGCCAGGACGGCCAGAACGAAATAGAGCAGCCCAATCATTCCGCCAGCTTAGGCGATTCCATCGCTTCATCAACTCGGATCAGGTTTTCGGTACACACAAGAGGCAGGCCGGACAAGATCGAGGGAAAGCCAGACAGGCGATTTGCGGTACATACAACCGCGCTACCGCGTCTGTCCCGACTGATACGCTCCGGTCGCCGATGCGATGCCTTATAGACTTTCGCGGACCTCGTTGAGCAGTTTCTCCCGATCATGTCGGGCCGCCAATGCCTGTTCCATCGTAACCGGTGTGAAGCGCGCGGGGGCGTTCGGTTGTAATTGCCCGATCAGGTCCATGTCGGCGGAAATGACCGTGCCGATCATGAAGTAGCCTCCCCCAGAAACGGCGTCGCGATGCAGAATGATCGGCTCGGTCCCGCCCGGCACCTGGATAGAACCGTAGGGGTAGCAGGCGTCGACAATGTTGGAGGGGTCGGAGCCAGCCCCGAACGGCGGTTCGCGCGGCACAAAGTCCAGCGACCGACCGCCACGGAAGCGGTAACCGATCCGATCAGCCTCCGGCGCCACCTTCCAGGTGTCTTCGAAGAAGTGCTGGCCCGCCGATTCGGTGATGCGATGCCAATAAAGGCCCGACATCATGCGCAATTCCGCGGGAGAACCGGGCGCACGACGCAGTCGTGCCGGGACCGCACGGCCCTCGGCGATTTCTCCGCCGAAGCCCAGAGGTAATTCGTCACCCGCAGCGAGCTTGCGGCCCTGATATCCGCCAAGGGCGCCAAGCGTATAGGTCGAGCGCGAACCGAGAACGACCGGCACATCGACGCCGCCCGAGATTGCGATATACGCACGCGCTCCCGCCTTCAAAAAGTCGAACGCCAGCGTCTGGCCCTTCCTGACCTTGAAAGTGGTCCAGGTGGCGCGGGGCTGCCCGTCGACCTTTGGCGGCAATTCCGCGCCAGTGACCGCGACGGTCGCATCGGACGTGAACTCCAGTTCGGGACCCTGGAACGTCGCTTCGAGAACAGCGGCGTCTTCCTTGTTGCCGACGAGCCAATTGGCGGCGCATAGCGCGAACCGGTCCATGCCGCCCGAGATCGGGATGCCGATATGGTAATATCCAGGTCGGCCAAGGTCCTGCACCGTAGTCGAAAGACCGGGTTTGACGACTTTAATGGCCATGGAGCGCCCCCGTCAGCTTGGCGTTGGTTCCGTCGATGTCGGTGTGAAATTCTTCCAGTGAAAAGGTGACGTCAGTCATCCGCGGCGTAAATTTTCCAGCCTCGACGTCTGCGACGGTTTGATCGTATTCGGCGCGATCGATCGGCCGCCACTTCACGATATCGCCTGGGTTGAACAGGCACATGAAGTCCTTGAGATACTTGACCTCCTGATTGGGATCGTAGATCGGCATCGGCGTGATGCCGAACATCTGATAACCGCCGGCGCCTCGCACCGAATAGATACAGCCGAAGCACCCGCCATGCCCGACGGTCAGCTTGGGCGTATCGGTGCGTGGCCGCAGGTATTTCGGCGATTGGATTTGTCGCTGACGCTCGACCATCTGATAGAGGAAAGGCAGGCCCGCCACGAACCCAACCATCGATACAAACCAAGGGGCGTCGGAATGCGCCTTCACAAAACCATCAACGCCGTCGAGGTGATTGATTTTGGCGGTGTATTCGACGTCGGTCATGTCGGGCGCCTGATGGCGATCGCGAAAACGCATCAGCGTTTCGTGCGTCCAGGGATCGTTGTACAGGACGGGGATCTCGATAATCCGTGTCTTGAGCGAGGAATCCCCGCCGCTTGCGGCGGCTTCGATCGATTTCAACTCGCGCAAGAGATCGTCGGGCTTGATGACGTCGGGATCGAACTTGATCTGGAACGAGGCATTAGCCGGACATATTTCGGTAACGCCCCGAATTTGGGCGGCACGCACCGCCTTGGTGACCGACAAGCTCTTGAAGAAGGCCTCCAGCGACATCGCTTCATCGCACTCGACGAAGATATGTTCATCGCCTCCAAACGAATAGCGGCTGCTCATTGGTTGCTTTGCTCCATCATGGCGTCTTGCGGCTTCGTCGTCGTCATGAGCCATTGCTCCAACCACCGCGTGTGAAATGCTCCCGAACGGATCTCGGGTACTTCCACGAGGCGCTGAAGCAAGGGTGCCGTCGTAATGACGCCGTCGATTTTTAGTTCGCCGAGCGCGCGGCCAAGGCGGCGCAGCGCCATCTCGCGCGACGTATCCCACACGATCAACTTGCCAAGCAGAGAATCGTAGAAAGGCGACACCGTATAATCGGCATAAAGCAGCGTGTCGAAGCGCGTGCCCATGCCTCCGGGAACCTGCAGCGCAGTCACCTTGCCGGGCGACGGGCGAAAATCGTGCGAGCCGTCCTCCGCATTGATGCGAACCTCGATCGCGTGCCCGCTCAAGCGTACGTCACTCTGCCGGTAACTTAACGGTTCGCCGCCGGCGATACGGATCATCTCGCGCACCAGATCGATCCCGGTGATCATCTCCGTCACGGGATGCTCGACCTGGATGCGGGTATTCATCTCAATGAAATAGAAGCAGCGGCTTTCCTCGTCATAGAGGTACTCGAGCGTTCCGGCGCCTCGGTAGCTCACAGACTTTGCAAGGGCGACGGCCGAGGCGCAGAGCGCCTCTCGCACGTCGAGCGAAAGCACGGGGGCCGGAGCTTCTTCCCACACTTTTTGCCGACGCCGCTGCAGTGAGCATTCCCGCTCGTAGCAGTGAATCGCGTTCACGCCGTCGCCGAGAATTTGCACTTCAATATGGCGAGCGTTGCCAATGAACTTTTCCAGATAGAGCCCGGCATCCCCGAAGGCAGCCTTGGCCTCGGCGGCGGCCTGATCGAACGCCGCGCCAAGCGCTTCGACGGTTTCCGCGATGCGAATGCCGCGTCCGCCGCCACCCGCCGACGCCTTGATCATGACGGGAAAACCGATTTTCTCCGCAAGCTTCACCGCTTCATCAAGATCGGCGACATGGCCTTCGGAACCGGGCACGACGGGTACGCCGGCCCTTTGCGCCGCACCGCGAGCCGCGGCTTTGTCGCCCATGGTTCGGATCGTCTCGCCTTTCGGACCGACGAAAATCAACCCGGCCGCCTCTACTGCGTCCGCGAAGACCGGATTCTCGGAGAGAAAGCCATAGCCCGGATGAATTGCGTCCGCGCCGGTCGCCCTGGCTGCGGCGAGAACGGCTTCGATGTTGAGATAGGATTTCGCCGCCTGGAAAGGACCGATATTAATCGCTTCGTCCGCCATGCGAACCGCCAGCGAGTCGGCGTCGGCGGCGCTGTAAACCTGAATGGTTTTAATGCCGAGCTCCCGCGCCGCGCGCTGAATGCGCACGGCTATCTCCCCGCGATTTGCGATTAGCAATCGAGAGATGGGCATGCCTATTCGATCTCCAGGAGCAGCTGACCTGCCATAATGGGCTCCTCATCGCCGACGACAAAGCGAACGACCTTGCCGCTCCCTTCAGCGTGGACTTCGATGAAAGACTTCATCACTTCAATCAATCCGACGACGTCGCCGACCGCGACGATGTCGCCCTCGGATTTGTAGGGCGGCTTGTCCGGAGCCGGTTTGCGATAAAACACTCCGGGCAAAGGGGCGAGAAGTTCTTTGGGCATGGCACCCTCTCAGGCTTGAGGCCGATTGGCTTGACGCGGGACGGCACCGCGCACCGCCGACGCGATCGCGACGGCGTTGGGTGTGTCCGAATGCACGCAGATCGTTTCCGCGCCCACGCGAACGTCGCGGCCGCCGACGGTCGTGACTTTGCCTTCCGAGATGGCGCGCAGGCATTTGGCAGCCGCGGCGGCAGGATCTTTCGCCTCGTGCTCTCGCGTGATGATGAGCCCTCCGTCATCATTGTAGTCGAGATCGGCGTAGAATTCGGCCAGGAAGCGATGGCCGCGAGCGGAGTAGATGGTCTCATGTAGCGTTCCCACCATACCGAGCAAGGGGGTCTTGAACACATCCGCAGCGTCGCAAATCGCGTGCGCGGTGTCTTCATTGCGCGCGGCCATTCCGTATAGTGAACCGTGGGGCTTGATATGGTTGAGTTCCATGCCTTCGGCTTCGAGGAAGCCCTTCAAGGCGCCAATCTGGTAGATCAGGCAGTTGGCTAGCTCCTCGCGCCCGATTTTCATTTCACGTCGGCCGAACCCTTGCAAATCCGGCAACGAGGGATGGGCACCCACCGCAACGCCGTGCGCTTTGGCCAGCCGAACCGTCGATCGCATGTGGTTGAAATCGGAAGCATGGAAACCGCACGCCACGTTCGCGATGTCAATCAAAGGCATAAGGCCCGCGTCGTCGCCCATCCGATAGAGCCCGAACGCTTCACCCATATCACAATTGATCGTAGCCATGTGCCCTCCGAGGGTCAGTTAGAGAAAGTTGGACGAACCTCAGTAAGTTGCAAATTGAACGCGCCCTGCCCCACCGAACACCTGATCAAGCGAAGCCTGCCGCCAAGCCATCGATCGCGCAACTTTCTGCGCAATATTTGAAACGCGGCGATCGCGACAACTGCGGGTCTGCGCATCATCCATTCAGCACCGCGAAAGCCCTCACCGGCGAACCCGACCCGCCCTTGAATTTCAGAGGGACACCAAAGAACTGAAACTCTTTTTCGTCCAGCAATTCTTCGAGGTTGACCAGCCACTCCCAATGCGAGATCCCAAGATCCCGGCAAAGCCGATGCTGTGCGAAGATGTTGTCGGTCGGCTTATCCGTCGATGGTCCCTCGACGCCATGCATCCGCGACCCGCGATCGTGAAGCCAGCGCGTCGCTTCGACGGTCAGCAGCGGATTCTTCCAGACACTGTCAATCGACGGATAATTTCGTTTGTGAAAACCCGTGCAGAGCAGCACGATGTGGCCATTCACCTTCGTGCCGCATTTGGCTTCGGCCCTCTCCATATCCTCGACGGTAATCTCACCCAGATCAGGAATATGCCGCAGATCGAAGCAGACGGCCTTGCCCATGAACAGATCGAGCGGCATCTCGTCCACCGACTTGCCGCCGGGACTGACATGCCGGAAAGCGTCGACATGCGTACCGACGTGATCGACCATGGCGATGAAGTTCGTTTGAAACGTCATGGCGTCGCCCGGCACCCCGAGATTATGGGCTTTCGCGCTCTCATGGGTCATGTGGACCGTGTACACCGGGCGCTGAAACAGCTTATGCACCGGCATATTGTCTTCGATGAGAAGCGAGAGATCGATAACGCGCGACATGAAATTCATCCTTCGATGGCTCTGGTTCGCAAGATCGCACGCAACGTCAAGCTCGCATCGATGACCGCAACACCTCCGTCGCGGCAGCATCGAGCGCCCAGGCAAAGCCGTCATCTGCGGATTTCAACACGACACCGTAGGCTTCGCGCGCATGCTCCGGCGTAATGAAATCGTCGAGCACATCCTCGACAACCTGCTGCGCGGGGCGCTCCAGCGGATCGCCGTAGCCGCCACCCGATGGGGAAAAGTAGCAGGCGACATCGCCTTCGCTCACGCGCAATCCGGAGAACTTCGCGGGATACTGAGCAATCTCGTGAGGCTTGCCGGCATTATAAATCTCATACTTGCCGCCGGAACCTGGCTTACCACCGAATACGCCCCATGGCGCATCGTCATGCCTGTCAGACTCGTGGGTGACGAAGCCGGGCGTCAAGAAGCGCTGCGATTTCACGACACCCTGCCCGCCCCGGAACTTGCCCGCGCCCGGCATGACGTCGTCGCGCAACTCATAGCGATCGCAGATCAGCGGCAAATGCATGCCAAGATCTTCCAGCGGATTGTTGCGCGTGTTGCGCATCAACTCTTCCACCGTATCGGGCCCATCCGATTTTGGACGGCCGCCCATCGCCGCCTCGTTCACTTCCAAAAAGACCCAATACTCGCCGTTCGGGCGAACACCGGAGAAAGCCGCGAACGAAAGCGTCGCCGCATTGCCGGCGGTGCAGCGGTCAGGAAGAACCGGCGACAACGCCTTGATGATGAGATCGACGATACGCTGGATCTGGCAAAAGCGGGCTTCTGCCGCGACCGGGGCAATCGGATTGAAGATCGAACCGAGCGGAGCGGTAACCTTTACCGGGCGGAACGACCCCTCATTCTGCGGGATATGCTCCTCATGCGTATAGGTATCGAGCAACAGCGCGCGGAAGGCGAAATAACACGCCACCTTGGTCGATCCCTCGAAAGGAACGTTGAAGGCCGTCGGTGATTGCTCCGCAGAACCCGTCAGATCGACCTCCACGCCGTCGCCGCGTTTCTTCACCGTCACCCTCACCGGCAGATGCTTGCCGCGAGTTCTTCCATCGTCGTCCAGAAACCCTTCCGCAGTATAGTCGCCATCGGGAATCTTGGCGATCTCACGGCGCAACATCGCTTCGGTATAATCCATCAGTTGCCGCGTCGTCTGAATTACGTTTTCCTTGCCGTAAGTGCCGAGCAATTCCTGAAAACGCTTGACTCCCAATTCGGCTGAGGCGATCTGCGCCTCGAGGTCGCCCATCACAAGACTGGGTACACGGGTGTTGTCCCTGATATAGCGCCACATGCTCTCGCTGCGTTTTCCTTCTTCGTAGAGCTTGATGCCGTTGAACAGCATGCCTTCCGCGAACATGTCGGGCACGTCGATGATCAGTCCCGGCGTCGCGGCCCCGATATCGACGTGATGTGCCGTATTCGCGGCGAAGCCAACGAGTTCTTGTTCAAAAAAAACCGGCATCACAATCGCAATGTCGGGCGAATGGCTCGCCCCATAATACGGATGATTGTGAATGACGCAGTCGCCCGGTTTCCAGGCATTCAGCGGGATCGACTTCTCGATGCCGCGCAGATAGCCGGGAAGCGAGCCGATATGCATCGGCGTCGAATCCGACTCGCACAACGTGTTGAAGTCGCAATCGAACAGGCCGGCGCCCAGATCCTGGCTTTCGCGAATAATCGACGAATAGGACATCCGATAAAGGACATTGCCCATCTGTTCGGCGATCGAATGCAACGCGCCGCCGATGACCTGCAGCGTGATCGGATCGATTGCAGCCATTGTTCCCTGATCCATTTTTATTACCTCCCTCAACCCAAGCGCGCGATGCGCATATCGCCGTGCGAAAGAACGTTGGCGGAATAACCCGGCGGCACCAACGTCGTGGAATTGTGCTGAACGATAAGCGCAGGGCCGCTGACGACATCGTCGGCGAGCAGCTTTGCGCGATCGTAGCGGGGCGTCGGGACCGCTTTTCCGTCGTCGAAAACGGTGTGGCGGGTGTAGAGCTCGGCAGTCTTCGGATTGGCGCGGCCGCCATGGGCCAGTTCCGGCAACTTCAGCGTCTCGGTCGCGGCGGAGCCCACCACCCGCAGCGTGATGATCTCGACCAGCTGATCCTCGAACGCATGGCCATAGGCCAGCTTATGCGCATCGAAGAAGCTCTTGACGACCGAATGGATATTGTTTTCGCCGAGCGGCCCGTCTGGCATCGCGGCGCGCAATTCAAAGCCCTGCCCGACGTAGCGGCACTCGGCAACGGTCGCGAAACGGTGCATATCGGAAGGCACGCCGTCCGAGAGCAACTGTTCGCGGGCTTCCGCCTTCAAATCCGCGACAATCTTGTTCACGAGTTCAAATTCGGCCTTTCCGGCCTTGTTTGCGACCACAAGTACCGACCGCGTATATTCGTATTGAAGCTCCGTCAGAAGCAGACCCATCGCCGCCGTGATGCCGGGATGCAGAGGCGCGATGGTATCCTTGGCGCGGATCAGCTCCGCCAGCGCGATTGCGTGCAGCGGGCCGGCGCCGCCGAAGCCCATCAGCGTGAAATTGCGGGGATCGATGCCTTTGGCGACCGAGTTTGCATTGATGGCAAGCGCCATATTGTTGTTCACCACCCGCAGAATTCCGAGCGCGGCGTCCGTAACGCTGAGATTGAGAGGCTTGGCCACATATTGCTCAACCGCCGCGTGGGCCAGCGAAGGATCGATTTTCAGATCACCGCCAAGAAAATGTTCGGGATCAAGCCGACCCAATACAACTTGCGCATCGGTTACGGCAGGCTCCTTGCCGCCCTTGCCGTAACATGCCGGCCCCGGAGAGGCGCCGGCCGATCGCGGGCCGACGCGGAACGCCCCGCCTGGATCAAGATAAGCGATTGAGCCTCCGCCCGCGCCTATGGCGTCAATGTCGATCATCGGCACCAGCACGGGCAGATGGGCAACCTCGGTGTCGCGTGGATTCTTGATCCTCAGTTCGCCGTTCTGGATCACCGAGATGTCGGCCGACGTTCCGCCAACGTCGATGGTGATCACGTTCTTGGTCTTGCTGGATTCACCAGTCCAGCGTCCACCAATGACGCCGCCCGCCGGTCCGGAAAGCAGGAGCCCTACAGGACGCAGCGAGGAATTTTCGACCGTGGAGATGCCACCGTTCGACTGCATGATCCGCACTTTGGCCGCGATGCCGTTTTCGCGAAGGCGACCTTCCAGCCGCCGGAGATACAGCGCGGTGGTCGGACCGATATAGGCGTTCATTGCCGTGGAGGAGAACCGCTCATATTCCCGGATGACGTTCACCACCTCGTGCGAACAGCAAACAAACGCGTCGGGAATCACGCGCTTGACGACGTCGCGGGCCTGCGCCTCGTGCTCGCTGTTGAGAAATGAGAACAAAAAACAGATGACAATCGACTTGAGGCCGCGCTTCTTGAAAAGCTCCGCCGCGGCCTCGACCTGATCGAGCGCAAGCGGTACCTCGACCTCCCCGGTCGGCGGGCGCAGCCGCTCGTCCACGACTAATCGATTACGGCGCTTGACCAGCGGTTTCGATTGCCATGGCACATCGAATTGCAGCGAGAAATTATGCGGTCTCTTGTGACGTGCCATATGGAGGATGTCACGAAATCCGCGGGTGGTTATCATGCCGACATCGGCGCCCTTGCGCTCGATCACCATGTTTGTCGCCACGGTGGTTCCGTGCAACACTAGATCAATATCTCCCGGCGACACTCCAGCGATCTTGCATACTTCCACCACGCCCTGAACGACGCCAACGGATTGGTCTGCGGGGGTCGACGACACCTTGTGTACGAAGATTTTCTGACTGGCGCCGACGGTCGTCTGCTCCAGGACAATGTCGGTAAACGTACCCCCAACATCAACGCCGACACGTATCATGATCTTGCTCCCTCATGGATTGCTTCGGCCCGTCCGCGCGGGCGTTGAAATTCCGTTTTCATGGCTGGCATCCGTTCACCAACTCGTCGCCCAATTCGGATCATTGATCGCCATCGGATAGGCGAGCCCATAATCCAGCGGTGGTCGGATGACGTATTTCCGGTCGAATTCGGCCCAGGGATAAGGGACCCCCGAACGCACGATGTAAGGCCAGTCTGGTTGCGCAAAAATCGGTCGTCCAACCGCGACAATGTCCGCTGCGCCGCTAGTCAACGCCATCTCGGCCTGTGGGCCGTCGGCGATGCCGCCGTTGGTGATCAAGGGAAGCCCTGAGGCCTCGCGTAACGCAGTGGGCATCGGGGTCGTCGAACTCGAGTCGCGATTGTCAAGGTAGTTGAAGCTCGACCAATGCAAGGCGTCCGCCGCCGAGTCCTTTAAAACCTTGCCGATCTGTTCGGCATAAGCGACGCCGCCAAGCCACGCCCCCGTGAAGTCGTCGACACCGTCCTGCGACAGGCGCAAACTGATAATCTTGCCCGGCCCTATCGCCTTGCGGACGGCCTCGCATGTCAACGTGACGATTCGAATGTTGTTTTCCGGGCTGCCGCCGAATTCGTCGGTCCGCAGATTCGTCTTGGGGTGAATGAACTGATAAAGCAGATATCCGTTCGCCCCGTGGATCTCCACTCCGTCAAAGCCGGCTTCCATGGCGCGCTTGGCGCCAGCGGCAAAGCCGTCAGCGACCTGATGAATCTCGGATATCGTCAGCGCACGCGCCGAACCGAAGGTGACCTTCGGCCAGTCTCCTTCGATATTCCGAATTATCTTTTCATCGTCGGTATCGGTATAGAGCGTCCAGCCGTCGCTCCTGGTCGCACTGGCGCTCACCGACCGCTCGCCTCGAGCGAGGCATCGGGGATCCGTGACACGGCCGCCATGCATGAGTTGCAGGATGATGACGGCTCCGTGCTTGTGGACCGCATCCGTAACCTTGCGCCAACCCGCCACATGCCTTGCGTTGGCGACGCCTGGCTGCGAGAGATAGGCGCGGCATCCTAGTCGATCCTCTTGGTAGGTCCCCTCGGTAATGATCAGGCCGCAGCCGCCACGCGCGCGCCGCGCATAATAGGCCGCCATTTCGTCCGTCGGCGTTCCATCGGGCTCCGCCATCTGCCGCGTTAGCGGCGCCATGGCGATACGATTATTCAGTGTGTAGCCCGCCAGTTTCGTCGAAGAGAAAAGGTGCGGAAAAACCTCTGGCATCGTCAAATTTCCATAATGCGGTTTATCGGTTCGACTAAACGCTTTCCATCGAGGATGCAGCGTTGCTAACGGCTGATGAGCGTGGCGACGTCTTTTTTCCAGGCGAGCAACACGTCCTCACCCCCCTGGAATCGGCCGACGTATTTGTCTGCATGCCCCTCAACGACGATTGGTTGGGTGGCGCCAACGATGATGACCAGTTGGACGATGTGTCCGACCTGCTGGATCGACTCGACGGTTCCCTTGATGGGATTGCCACCATAGATTTCAGGGAAATAGCTCAGCGGCGTCGAGGCTGGCAGAACGTCGATCGCTTCTGCGGGCACCGCGAGGCTTGCCGTGCTTCCGGCGCGCATCGCCACCTTGGACGCGCCAACAAGCTCGCCGAAGGCCGTGTCCAGCCGGCAGCCGTTGGTGTCCGCCAAAATCACCTTGCCGTTTATCAGCGCATTGCGACCGATGAATTTCGCCACAAACTGACTGCGAGGACGGGTGTAGAGCTCATAGGGAGCGTCGATCTGCTCGATACGGCCGGCGTTCATGACGACGATGCGGTCCGAAAGGGCCAACGCCTCGGATTGGGCATGGGTTACGAACACGAACGTAATGCCCAAACGGCGCTGCAGCAGCTTGAGTTCATTCTGAATGCTCTTGCGCAAGTTCGCATCGAGCGCACCCAAGGGTTCGTCGAGCAGCAGGATGTCCGGCTCGACCACAAGGGCCCGTGCGAGCGCGATGCGTTGCTTTTGCCCGCCGGACAATCGCTCCGGCTTGAGGTCCCCGATGTCGGTCAAGCCAAGTTTTTCGAGAATGCGTTCAACCATGGCGTCGCGCGTGGCGGCGGGCATCTTCTTGACATCGAGACCAAAACGAACGTTTGCGCGCACGGTCATGTGCGGAAACAGTGCGTAATTCTGAAAGATCATCGCGGTCGGCCGGCGCTCCGGCGGCACATCGTTGATCCGATTGCCCCGAATGAAGATGTCGCCCGACGAGATCGCCTCAAATCCCGCGATCATTCGGAGTGTGGTTGTCTTGCCGCAGCCCGATGGCCCCAGAAACGCGATGAACTCGCCTTTCGAAACCTCAAGATCGAAATCGATAACCGCGGGCGTACCATTGTCATAGACTTTCCCGACACCGACGAGTTGCAGATCGATAGTCACGCGACAGTTCCAGACATTGCTGTACTCATTGGCTCCATGTCCCGCGCCCGAAGACGCGGGAGTACCCGCTCAAAGGAAATGTGAGGTTCGAAACCTGCCATCAATCAGGCGCTGAGGAATTCGTCCCACTTCTTCATCAGGTAGTCGTATTCATCCGGCCACTGATGCCAATAGGCGACGGTGGAGGCGCGCTGTTCGAGCGAGCCGCCGTCTCGCAAATCGCCTTCCTTGATGCCGCGCTCCGGCGCCCCCTTCCAGGGCTTGCCCTCGTACCAGAAGGCGTATTTGTCGGGCGACATGACTTTCTTGATGTCGGTCGAGGGCGAATAGTAGCCCTGTTCGGACACGATGGCGGCCGGCGGGCCGGAGAGCCAGTAATCGGCATAGGCAATCACGGCTTCCTTGTTCGGCGTGCCCGTGATCGGGGAGACGCCGATCGACCAGGCACGGTAGCCTTCCTTGGGAACCGCGTAGGTGCACTGTTTTCCCTGAGCCTTCACGGCCATAACGGCCGGTTGCCAAGCATCAGCCAGGATCATTTCGCCCGACGCGAGCAGATTGACGAGTTCACCGAAGTCGCCCCATAGCGCACGGAACTGGCCATTCTTCTTCTTGGCGATGAGGAATTTGGAAGCCTCGTCGATCGATTTCTTATCCGGATTGCCGGGATTGGGGACCTGTAGCAAGCCCAACGAGTTCATCGCCAGCACGGCTTGGCCGAACGCGATGAGCGGATCGACGTTCAGGCCGGTCTTGCCTCTGAATTTGTCGTCGAAAATGGCGGTCCACGTGCTGGCCTCTTCTTTCGAAACGAGGTCCGGCCGATAACCAATCGAGTCGTAATTATAAACCGTCGGCACCATCCAGAGAGCGGTCTGCTTGTCATCCGTCCAGATTTGCCCCGCGATTTGCTGCCCCTTGCCCCATTTCGGGTTCGGTTTGGTGAAGGTGTCGCGAATATTGGCCCAGCTCTTCAGAGCTGAGACCGGAATCGACTCGATCTTGTTGGTCTCGATCACTGCCGGCAGGCGCTCTCCGATCGTTTCCCAGCAATCGTAGGCGGTCGAGCCCGACAGCAGTTCGGTCTGCGCGTCCGGGAAAATCGCCCCCTTGCCGGAGACGGCCTTTACGCCGGACTTGGCTTTGAAGTCGGCGAGAATGCGTTCCTGGACCGTGACCGAAAGACCCACCGTGCGCAATTCTTCGCTGGCAAGATCCGCCGCGAAGGCCTGCTGGGCTCCGAATGGCGATCCGAACGAAGTAAGGGCGAGGCCACCCGCCGTTCCCTTCATGAAATTTCTGCGCGAGACTTGATAACCAGACATTTGAACCTCACCTCTGTTGTCACTGCGTCACGTATTCACCTGGAAGGTGCAATCGCTTCAGTACCGTCCCACCAACAATCCGCCGTCCACCACCACCACCTGCCCTGTCATGTATCGAGCAGCGTTGGATGCAAGAAACAGAATGACGTCGGCGATCTCTTCAGGCTCGCCGATCCGGCCCATCGGAATGAACTCGCCCGCCTTCTCGGCGCCAACAGGCCCCAACGAATGCTCCTCGGACAGCAGTTGCGCTGTGCGAATGTATCCGGGCGCAACGCCATTGACCCGCACGCCGTCCTTGGCGAGTTCAACCGCCAGCCCGCGGACAAGACCGACGACGCCGGCCTTGGCGGATGAATAGTGCACGTGCTCATCCCACCCGTAGGCGACGCCCATGATCGACGACAGACAGACGATGGCTCCCTTCCGGCGTCTTCTCATGCCGGCGAGAGCCGGCCTGACCACGCGAAAGATGCCCTTCAGGTCTATGTCCAGGGTATGATCCCATTTATCGTCGGTTAACGCGGCGAGCGGCGTCTTGTGCGCGATGCCCGCATTCGCCACGATGACGTCGATGCCCCCGTGCTTCTGTTCAACGGCAGCAACGAGCGCGTCCGCGTCAGTCGTCGAACGCACGTCAAGTTTGTGAAACTCCGCAGTTCCGCCGGCGTCGGCGATTTCGGCAGCAACAGCGCGACCTTCCTTTTCAAGAATATCGGTCACGATGGCCTTGTAGCCGGCCTTGGCGAAAGCCTTAGCCGTTGCCCGACCGATACCGATGCCGGCGCCTGTAATGAGGACTGTCGCACTCACAGCATCACATCTCCGGAATTGGGCCCGATTGTCTGCCCGACAAACAGGCTTGCCTCACCTGAACACAGAAAAGCGATCGCCGCCGCGACCTCCTCCGGCTCGCCAAATCGTCCCAACGGTAGTTCCGCCGCCTTGGCCTTTCGCCACTCCGGCGAAAGCGCTCGAACAAGCGGCGTATTGATTGGGCCGGGCGCGACCGCGTTGACCCGAACGCCCTGTGCGCTCACTTCGCGCGCGAGCGATTTGGCAAGACCGATAATGGCCGCCTTGGCGGCGCTATAGTGAACGAGCTCAACACCGCCGATCTGCCCTAATTGCGAAGCCGTGTAGACGATCGCGCCGGCGTTGCGGGCAAGCATGGCCGGCAGCACGGCCCGGGTCATCAAGAAAGCGCCGCGGACATGCACGGCGAACATCCGATCGAAATCCTTGGGCGTCAGTTCCGTAAAACGAGCCTGATGCACATGGCCGGCGTTGCTAATCAAATGAGTGGGATCGCCGAACGCGCTCCGGCAAGCGGCTACGATCGAAGAGACATCATCCTCAAGGGAAACATCGCCGCCAATGGCGATCGCCTCCCCACCATTGCTTCGGATTTGCGAGGCAACGCTTTCGGCCTGATCAAGGAGAATGTCATTCGCCGTGACCCGATAGCCGTCAGCGGCCAACCGTATCGCGACCGCGCGACCGATTCCCGAGCCCGATCCCGTGACGATCGCCGTCTTCATCCGACCGCCTCCTGGATTGCCACACGTTTGGCTCGCCGCACGCTCAGCGTCATGAGAATTGCGTAGACAGCGAGCAGCGAGAACGAAAACAGAGTTGTGAGCACACCAAAGGCGAACACGTTCGGATGAATCTCGACCGAGAACGTCGAGTAAATCGCAAGGGGCAGCGTTTGCTCGCGGCCGGAAGACAACAACGTTCGCGAGAACTCGTCATAAGACAGCGTGAACGCGAACAACATCGCCGAGAGAACACCCGGAAATATCAACGGAAACGTCACTTTGCGGAACGTCGTGATCGGCGAGACGCCAAGCGACCAGGCAGCCTCCTCGACGGAGGCATCAAACCGGTTGAAGATCGCGAGCATCACGAGAAATGCAAAGGGCAGCGTATAGACGACATGCGTTGCAAATGCCGTGCTCCACCAATGCCGCTCAATCCCGGTGGTGGTCGCAACCAGCCCCGAACCCAGACCGACGAGAATCCCGGGGACGATCATGCCGAGCACAATCAAGTAGAAGCTCACGGTTTTTCCAGGAAAATTCTTCCTGAACGCTTGCGCGGCCATGACGCCAAGAACCGTAGAGGTAATCATGGTCATGCCCGCGAGCACGAGCGAGCGGAACAGCGATACCCCAATGGGAAGCGGGGCCACTCGGGACGGAGGAGTTAGGCCAAAAATGTCCCGGTACCAGAAGATCGACCACTGGGTAATCGGGAATTGCGGGCCGCCTTCCGGCCCCTGCTGGAACGAAAGTATGCCGAGCACGATGAAAGGCCCATAGAGAAACAGCAGGAACAATCCCACATAGACGGCCAGCATCGGCTTGAAGACGCGCGACTCCATCGCTCCTAAAGCTCCTTCTTCAGATCGACGATGCGCAGAAGCCCCGCGATCACAAAACCCATGATCACCGTGAGGATGACGCCCACGACCGACGCGAGCGCCCATTTCAACGAGCCAACCTGCGTCACGACGATATTGCCGAGCAGGTTCACCTTGCGTCCTGACAGCGCGGCGCTGGTGGCGAATTCCCCGAGCACCATCACGCTTACAAACATGGCGCCAACGACGACGCCGGGCAGGCTCAACGGAAAGATGATCTTACGCAAAATCCGCCAGAAACCTGCGCCTAAATCCCGCGCGGCCTCAATGATGTTAGGATCGATGCGTCCCAGCATGAATGCGATGGGGCCGACCATGAACACCACATAGATCTGGGTCATGCCGATCACGACCGAAAGCTCAGTGAACAGCAGGGCCTCGATCGGCTGATGAATGAAGCCGAACTTCATCAGAAGGATGTTGATGGCGCCCTCTTTCCCCAGCATAGGCCGCCACGCGATCACGCGTATCAAGAACGACGTCCAAAAGGGGATGACGCACAGGACCAAAAGCGCTGTCTGCAGGGTCTTATTCCTGACAAACAGGCCTACAAACAAGGCGGTCGGATAGCCAAGGACGAACGTGGAGATCAGGACGATCAGCCAGATCCGTATCGTGGTCCATAACGAATTGAGATAGGTGTCGGAGCCGAAAAACGTCTGCCAGCTATCGAGCGTCAGCTTCGGCTCAATCTTGAAGGTCGACTGCGTCCAGAACGAGACGTAAACGATCATCGCCAAGGGAAGGATCAGGAATAAAGCCATCCAGATGACGGAGGGCGCGATCAGCAGATAGGACCGCAACGCGCCACTTCTGCCTCGATCAGGCTGCTCTGTCTTACTGACGACGGCTTCGATAGAACTCATGCCCACCACTCATCCAAAAACTATGCCATCTTCTGCAGTCCAGGTCAGATCGTAGGCCTGGCCTTCGGAAAATGTGGACGGCGGGCCATTGCTGAGATGGTGCTCGACTTCCACGACTTTGCCGTCGTTCGTTTCGAAGAAATGCATGATCGCTGCGCCGAGGTACTCGCTAGCGACATAGTTGACCCTGATTGCCGGCGCCCGGGAGACAGTGCCCGCTTGCTTGGCGACCAACCGGTCGTAGCGCACGGCATAGGCAGACCTCGCACTCGGCATGCGAACGCCGAAAGCGAAGCGTCCGTAAGCGCTCGTAAACACTTCGCCGTCGAGAGCGCCATCAAACACGTTGTAGCGATTAAGAAAGCGGGCGACATTTGGAGTGGCCGGACGGTTATAGACTTCGTCCGGCTTGCCAAATTGCCCGATGCGGCCTTGGTCCAGAACGATCACGCGATCGCCCATCGCCAAGGCCTCGGTTTCGCTCCCCGTCACATGCAGGAATGGAATGCCAAGCTGTTCACGGATTTGCCGAAGCTCCGCGCGCATACGCAATCGCAGATTGGCGTCGAGCGCACCCAACGGTTCGTCGAGAAGAACCAATTTCGGCTGCATGACCAACGTGCGGGCTAACGCGACCCGTTGCTTCTGGCCACCCGATATTTGAGCGGCGCCGCGTTCTTCGAGGCCCATCAGTCCCACCATTGCAATTGTCTGCAGCACGCGAGACAGCACTTCGTCTTTCGGTAACCGCTTGGCCCCGTTTCGGAGGCCAAACGCGACGTTGTCCTTCACTGACAGATGAGGAAAAAGCGCGAAGTTCTGAAACACGAACCCGATGCCGCGCTCATAGATGTTCGCGCGAGTGATTTCCTGGCCGGACAGGAATATCTTTCCGGCATCCGGGATTTCGAATCCGGCGATAGAACGCAACAGAGTGGTCTTGCCAGATCCGCTCGGCCCTAAAAGCGCAACGTACTCGCCGCGTTCGACGGCAAACGTGACGTCGCCCAAAGCCACGTGACGACCGAACCGCTTCGTCAGACCTTCCAGTCTCAAAATGGGTTCTTCGGACAAGATCGACATGCCCTTCTTGGTTCGCACGGCGTTGCGCGAAGGCGTTGAACCAAGGAAAGCAAAAATGCTTAATGTATGCAACCTAATTTCGTAGAGAGGAGCATGCGACATCCGATCTTCATAAAGCTGCCTATTTCCGCACCAACTCTCTGGCGCGAAAACGATCAAGCTTCAAAATAATGATTATTGAATTCAATATCCGTTATTCGGACTCGCGCAACGACAGGTAAGGCACCCCGACCGGCGCTTCACCAATGACCGCGACGATCTTCAGCCTCGCCAAGTTCTTTTCTGCCAAGGCGGTCAGATGATTACTCAGGTAAATCGCCGCTGCATCGATCGCGCGCGCTGTAATGAGTTCGAACAGCATGAGGTACTCGCCGACCGCAATCTCATCCTCGGGCAGTCCCAGCTTGGTCAGTGCCCGAGATGCCGCCGCAAGCGGCATCTGATTATGACGAATGAGCTCGAGGAGATGTTGGTTCGGCGCGCGAAAGATGCAGAATTCCATCAGGTCCCGCTCAAGCTGCATCCAGTCTGCCGCGCCCTGTTTAGCCGGGTCGCGGACTCGCTCACGTTGCAGTGATTGAGCGATCTTCTCGAGGTCGATGCGATCGCCAGCCAGGCGAAGCGCTTCGGGCTCCAGGAGTCGTCGAACCTGAAAACGCTCTCGAACCGACTCCGCCGTGAGGGGAGCTACAATCCAGTGAGAACTCGAGGTCTTGGCGATGATGCCGCGCTCATGCAGTCGGCCAAGCACATCGCGGACGACGGTTCGGCTGACGCCATAATAGTCGCCGAGCTCCGACTCGATAATGCGAAACTCGCCAAAAATCAGACAAGCGGCAACGGCGGATTCCACTTCCTCGTAGACAACCTCCCAAAGACCTCGATTCTGGAGCGCGGCGTTGATTTCGTTGGGGATACGAAGATCGAGCTTGCCGATGTCACGTCGAATCAGCGCCACCGACGTTCCGGCGCGACCGACCAGATAGCCGCGCCCGTCGAAACGGCGAATCAGCTTTTCCTCCTCCAGGATTCGCAACGCGGCTTGCACCGGCGCCCGGCTCGTCTTCATGAGGTTGGCGATCGGGCCTTCCAACAGAACGAGGCCTGTTTCCAATCGCCCCGAAACGATATTTGACCTCAATGCGGCGGCGACAAGCTCGTAACGCTTGATGCTTTTCCTCATCTCGGTTTACCGTTCACGCTGGAGACGAACCTGGTCCATGCACGGGCTGCATAATTGTGCTCGTCCATCACGGTGTTCCAAAGCGCAATGCGACGCGCGCGCTCCAGATAGCTTCCGCCGGAACGCCTTGCACCTCGTCGAACGATGATCGTCTCGCCATCGGCAGCCAAGATATCCTGGCTCGCCTCCTGGCCATCGTACCAGTAGCTCCATTCCGCAGCGCTCAGGTGCTCCTCGACCACTGAGGGCACCGACATGTAGTAGCCTCGTCGAGCCATCACTGCTCCTGCCCAACCTGAAAGCCACCAATCCATGTATTCGCAAGCCATTTGAAGCATCGGCCCCGAGACATGGCGCGCTATGCTAAGTCCTCCATGCCAGGCCCGATAGCCCTCCGCCGGAACGGCTTCCTTCACGACGGCAGCCGCGCTTCCTAACTCGTTGTAAGCCGGCGACCACATGCTCTGGATCACCACATCGTCGTCCCTGAACAATTTGGCGGCTTGCTCGCCCGTACGCCAGCAACGATGAACGAAGCCTTCCTTACGCTTGTCTTTCAAGAACTTGAAAAGAGCGCCAATCTCCGCCGGGGTCATGTTGCCGATGTTTTCGAACCGCAAAGCCCCCATGGCTTCGGCAGCCAGCGCTGCGTCGAAAAGGCCGATCGCGGGCTCGTCAACAAACGCAAGCTTTCCATGTGCTCGCGGGTCGAACAGCATAGCCCAGCTCTCGCGCTCATTGCCGTCTCTGTTGAAAACCCGCGTGTCATAACCGAAAGAATCGAAATTGTGGACGGTCGGCAACATCGCGATATAACGCGTCTCTTCTGGCCCGAGTGAATGATCGGGTTGCACATAAAGCTTGTGCATTGGCGCGTCACCGAAGCCCCTGCTGGCATATTTGCCGACGCCGCCCGACTTGGTCAGCGCACTGACTTTGGTCCAATTGCTTAACCAAGTCGTGTCGATGGGTTGCAGGGCGCCCCAGAACCAGACGATCGCCAGATTATGAAAGCACTGATCATAGACGTCATAGGCCTCCGGATTGAGCGCCGCCTTGCGCTGGCAATTCGGGAAGTCGAGCACCTCGAATTCGATATTGAATCCAAGATCTCTGATCGCTTTCTGTCGAACAGCCTCCAGTAAAGAAATGTCTGTACCTAAGACACGTAAAGTCCGTTGACGATGAATGGAGGCCAAAGGCTGCTTTCGACTATTGCGGGCCATCATTCGGGTATTTTCCTCCAAGATTGCAACAGACATTCTTTCGAACACAATGCCGCCGTCACGGCGAAGAGGAAAGGTGGATTTGGAGTCGATCAAACGATAGACCGGCTTCTCATGAGTCTGCACCCTTAGTGTCTGTCCGGGATCATGATCTTTTTTGACAGAGCTTTCTGAGCATGAGGCGGATTGAGGCGAGACGCAAGAACGCCAAGGCCTTTCGGTTGAGGCACTCCCAATCCTTGGCCAAGCGGCGGCAGCGGTTGAGCCAGGCGATGGTGCGTTCGACGATCCATCGCTTGGGCAAGACCGCAAAGCCCTTTGCTATATTGGAGCGCTTGACGATCTCCACATCGATTTGCCGGAGGATTTTGCGAACGGCGGACTGAAAGACCGGCCCCTGATAGCCGCCGTCGGCATAGAGCTTCAGCAGGAATGGATGCAGCCCAAACAGTGTGGCCATCACCAGCACCCCGCCGTCACGATCCTGGATGTCCGCCGAATGCACGAGGGCGTGGAGCAGCAAGCCTTGGGTATCGACTAGGAGTGCGCTTCTTGCCCTTGATCTTCTTTCCCGCATCGTAGCCATGCGGGTCAATCCACGCCCCCTTTTTCCGCGCTCTTGACGCTTTGACTGTCGATGATGGCGACGCTCGGGCTGGGTTCTCGGCTGGTGGTGAGAAAGGTCTACGGGGATCGCCGCTGTCGGCGCCGCGGCGCGGGCCGCGAGCCAGGGTCCGCGCATCGACGTCGGTGCCCGCATGCGCGGAATGGGGGTAAAAGCTTCTGGCCTAGTCGCCCGATTCATTCAGATTGAGGGGTAGAGGTGCTTGAGTTTGATACGTGCGTTGGATGTTGAGAAGTGCCAATTGGCCTTGGTGTGGTTGGCGTTGCGGTCGTGTTGCCAAGCAGCGATTTCCTCGACGAGGGTCTGTTTGTCGGGAATCCGGCGATCGAGGCACTGGGACGACAGGACGCCGAGTTCGGATTCCGCCAGATCGAGCCAACTGCCGTGCTTTGGGGTGTAGTGCCATTCGAAGCGCTCGACCAGGCGCCTGGCTTCAGCAGCCGGGAAAGCTTCATAAAGTGACGCCTTGCTGTGGATGTTGAGATTGTCCTGAACCAGAACAATGGTCTTGGCGCTTGAGAAGTGGACATCGGCCAAGTCTTTCAAGACGTGAGCGTAGTCCACGGCGGTATGACGATCGGTGACTTTGACGTGGCGCCAGCCTTCGAGCGGCGCAAACATCATGAAGAGGTTGGCGGTCCCATTGCGCTCGTACTCGTAATCACAACGGGCCGGACGTCCCGGTTTCATCGGGATCGGCAGGCGCGTTTCGGCGAGCAGTTGCTTTGAGGTCTCGTCCAGGCACACCAGCGGACGATCAGGATCGCGCGGTCGCGTGTAGACGGCCAGCACGTCCTCCATGGCGGCTACGAACGCGGTATTGGCCTTCGGCGGAATGACCCAGCACTGTCGGCGGTGGGGCTGGAGAATGTTTTTTTTAGCGTCCTTCCGATCGTTGAGTCGCTGGCACGATCGACAATCTTCAGTTCCACGACCTTTTTCTCCAACAGCCGCAGGGTCCAGCGCGCGCGTCCCTTGGGCGGCTTGGAACAAGCCAGGGCAATCAGTTTGGCTTCCTTCTCGCCGTCAAAAATCCGAGCAACCCCCGGTGTCGCCCGCTGCTTGCGGCTCAACACAGCCTCGAAGCCTTCCTCCACCAATTGCTTTCGCACCCGGTAAACCATGGAAACGCTGGTGTCCAAAGCCTTGATGATCCGGCTGTCACTCCAACCTGCACCGGCTTCCGAGATATCGGCCTTCAACAATATCCGAGCCTTCAGCAGCCGCTGCGCCGGGCTTTTGCCTTTCCGTATCAGCGCTTCAAGCTGTTCGCGTTCCTCGCCGCTCAGCCGAACAACATACTTCTTTACCGAAATCTCCTTGGCAGCCATGATTGCCTCCGTCGCCCGCGTTGCGACGGAATCGAATCACAAAACCCATCTCCGCTCAAATTAATTGAAGCGGCCGACTAGTCTAGACTAGCTGTTCGCCACACCAACCCAAGATGAGGATTTTCGATATGACACGAAAAGACATCCCCGTGGATCCGGCCCAATTCCGTATCGCGATTAAAGCGGCAATCCAGGATCTCGTTGAAGAGGGTCGTGTTCGATACTGGCCGCAAGCGATGGTCCAAACGGACTGGCCGCTATGAAACCGTTTGGGCACACACCGGTCTCGGCGAGACGCAGCATTGAAATGTGATGATCAGGGCTCGATGGGTCGATCAGGTGGGTGCGTGTAGCGCTGCGGCTTCAGCAGACAGCGTGATGAACCGACCAAGTGTAACTTCCAACCCATGGGCCTTCACGCCAGAATGCTCATCCATGTAAGCGCGGCCGGTTAAGGCACGGATGCCCACGCGTCAGTCGCGACTTCGCTGCCCTTGATCCAAAATTCGACGGCGTCGTTCGCGTACCTTCAACCATCGGCGGAGAGCACCTGCGGAAGCTTAAAGGAGCGGCGCTACCCTGAGAAAGTCAGCCGCACCGTACCCGTGAGGCCAGGTGCGCTGAAGACGGCTTGGACAGCGGTTCCGTCCGGGCACCGATACAAAGTCTCGGTCGCAAATGCTGAACTCACTGGACCGATCAAAGCCACGGATGCATATAACAATCTCATGCAATCTTTCCTTTCGCAATCTTTCCTTTCTTGTTATCGCGCCGGCGAGTTAGATCACGAATTGAAGTCGCCTCTTGATGCAGAAAAACACAAAATCAAAGAGGGGGTGTGCTCTGTGGCGGAAGGCGATAACGGGTTGCCTGCTCAAAGGCATAGCCGACCTTGAACAGATCGGGTTCGTGATAAGGCAATACCACCATCTCTATGCCTACCGGCAGTCCCCCTTTCGTGAAACCGGCCGGCAGGCAGATCGACGGCAACCAAGTTTGGGCTGCGATGAGCGTGTTGGTCGGAAAGCCGAGGACTGGCCAGCGACCGTTGCGAAGTTCTTCGCGGGTCGGCGGCAGCACCTGGCTGGGCGGGAAGCACATTGAAAGCAGGCGGTTGTCTGCCATGATTTTGACGACGGCACGCTGAAAGGCTTCCCTTGCGGCGAGCTTTCGATAGTAGCTCGGGTCCTCGTCCGGATGCGCCGGTCCGGTCATGATGTCGTCGATCAGATCGAGATTCTTGTGGTAGCGCCCATCCTTGTAGATCGCGTCGATCGACGCGTAAGGCAATGACGGGCGGGACGACAGGAACTTGTTGATGTCGTGTCGCGAGTGCGTGATGTAGAGCGACGTTTCGACGACGAAGTCCAGCAAATTGGGCAAGCTGACCTCGATGATCTCCGCGCCGGCGGACTTGATCTGCGCGATGGCGGCGCGAACAACCGCGTTGACCTGCGCGCAGTCGGGATCCTCGTCGCTGCCGAACGCTTCCTTGAGTACGCCGATGCGGGCGCCCTTCAGTCCGTCGGGGTCCAGATTTTGGGTGTAGCTGCCCTTGTGATCGGCAATGACAAACGCAGTTGTGTAGGGATCCTGGGAATCGTAGCCGACCAGCGCATCCAGCAGGATTGCGGTATCGGTCACCGTTCGGCCCATTGGCCCGGCGGTATCCTGAAAGACCACCAGCGGCGATAGGCCGGCCCGGCTGATGAGGCCGGGCGTCACCCGCACGCCGACGAGACTGTTGAAGCTGGATGGCAGCCGGATCGAGCCGCCGGTGTCTTCGCCAATTCCAACGGTCGCGAGATTCGCTGCGATCGCTGCTCCGGTGCCGGCGCTGGAGCCGCCGGGATCGCGATCGAGATCATAGGGATTCTTGGTTTCACCGTTCACCGAGGAATAGCCGAACCAAGATGTCGCAAAATCCGGCATCGCGGTCTTGCCCAGAATGATCGCTCCGGCGGCCTTCATCTTGGAGACGATGGTGGCATCCTTTTCGGGAACATAACCCGACAGCGCGACCGATCCGAACCGCGTCTCGATACCCTTGGTCTCGGCCTGATCCTTCACCGCTACTGGAATACCGTGCAGCGGGCCCACCAGCGTCTTGGTCTGGGCAAACATCCTGTCGAGCGCGGCGGCTTCCTCGATCGCGGCAGGATTGAGCTTGACGAATGCATTCAAGGCGGGGCCGCTCTGGTCGTAGGCCGATATTCGATCCAGATAGGCCTGAACCAATTGAACGCAGGTCAGTGTCCCGTCGAGATAGGCCGCCTGAATGTCGCGGATCGTGGTCTCGTTCAACGTGAAACTCATGCTAAACCCCGGTGGCTGATGAGAACGATAAGTGCTGCGTAAACGGCTTGGCGCGGTTCATTTGGCTCGCACCAGACGAGTCAATCCAGTATCGAGCGCCAGCGCAGCAACGATGATCGAGCCCTTGATGATCGACTGATAATACGGGCTGATGTCGAGCAGCACGAAGCCGTTTGAGATCGTCGCAATGATCCCGAGACCGACGGCGGTTCGCCACATCGCACCTGAGCCGCCTGAGAGCGAGGTGCCGCCAACGACCACGATCGTCAGCACGTCGAAGATAATGCCGGGATCGAGATTGGCTTGCGCCGAACTGAGCTGTGACGCCGCGATGCAGCCCGCGAGACCGACGCAGCCGCCCATCAGCACGTAGGCGCTCGCGACGACCGCCCTGACTCGTATCCCGGACAGACGGCTTGCTTCGTAATTTCCGCCGACCGCGTAGATGGCTTCGCCGTAGATAGTGCGAGCGAGAGCAAAGCCAAAGACGACGAGGAAGATCACAAGCAGCATCCCCGAATAGGGCACGCCGTGCCAACGCCCCGCCCCCAGGATTCCGAAGTCCTCATTGTCGACGAGAAAGGCGGCGTTCTGGGTCATAACGAGAGCCACGCCATTGATGATGAAGCCACTGCCGACCGTCGTGATGAAGGGATTGATGCGAACCACCGCGACCAGGATGCCGTTCACAAGCCCGAACAGCAGACCGACCGCGATCGCCGCGACAAACGCAATCGACGGCGCGTGGGTTTGCCCCACATAGGCCGCGACGACCGCGCAAAGCGAGTAGGCGGACGCAACCGACAGGTCGAAGCCGCCGGTGAGAATCACGAAGGTCATGCCCACCGCCATGATTCCCGCGGGAGCCCATTGCGACGCCATGTTGAAGACGTTCTGCTGCGAAATAAACGCCGGATTGCCGATCGTGACCACGGTCAGCAACAAAACAAGGGTGAGGATGATGCCGTAGACCCTGATCAACGTCGGCAACTGTGCGCGCCAACCGGCGGTCTGCCGTGCCGGCCTCCCGGCAAGGAGGTTCACTTCGCTCATCAGTTTACTCCCGCGTCGATGGCGCGGCTTTCGACCGCGAAGATCAAATTCAGAATCCGTTCAACCGTGGCGTCGCGGCCGTCGAGCACGTCGATCTGGCGGCCGCGCGCCATGACGAGGACGCGGTCTGAATGTTCGACCACCTCTTCGAGATCGGACGAGACCAGGATCACCGCCATGCCCTCGTCGCTGAGGCGGCGGATCGCCTGAAAGATTTCCTGCTTGGCGCCGAGGTCGATGCCTCTCGTTGGTTCGTCAAGCAGGAGTATCCTGGGTTTTCGGTTGAGCCATTTTCCGAGCACAAGCTTTTGCTGGTTTCCGCCTGACAGGTTGAGCACCTCGGCATCGAGCCGTTCGGGATTGAATCCAAGTTGACGGGCCAGCGTCTCGCCCCGTGTGCGCGTCTTGTTCCGGTCGATGACCGACCCTGCGGCCACGGCGTGAAGGTCGGCGAGCATAAGGTTCGACAGCGACGAACGGGAAAGCACGAGGCCCTGGCGCTTGCGGTCTTCAGGAGCGAGAACGATGCCCCGTCCGATCGCTTCACGAATGGTTCGTGGCCAGGAGCAATCCATACCGGCAAAGCGCATCGATCCCTGTGCCGAAGGCTCGGCCCCGGCGATACAACGCAGCACCTCGGTGCGTCCGGCTCCGACCAGTCCTCCTATTCCGAGAACTTCGCCTTGATGAAGACCGAAGGAAAGGCCGGACAGTCGACCGGGCAGCGCAAGATTGCTGACGTGCAACAGTTCAACGTCCCTCGCATGGCTTCGCTTCTTGCCGGGGACGATCTGGACATCGCCCAGCATCGCCTGAACCAGCGTGTCCTTGGTCCATTTCGAAGCATTGCGGGTCTCGACCAGCAGGCCTTCCCGCATCACGGAGACCCGGTCGCTCAATTTCAGGACTTCATCGAGATCGTGCGAGATAAAGATGATTGCCACCCCACTTTCCTTGAGGCGACTGATCAGGTCGTACAGTCTCGCGCGTTCGTTGGGACCCAGTGGCGCCGTCGGCTCATCCATGATGAGCACGTTCTGGTCGGTCTGCACGGCCCGCAGGATCTCGATCATCTGCTGATTGGCGACCGAGAGCGTGCCGGCGTTCACATGCGGCGGGATATTCAGGCCCATCCAGCGCGACAACTCGGCAAAGCGGCGTTCCATCCGCCTTTTGTCGGTGAAAAAGAAGCGTTTCGGAACCTTGCCGAGAAAGGCATTGGAAAGAACCGACATCTCCGGAATGATCGTCAGTTCCTGGTAGATGGCGGCGATGCCCATGCTCCGCTGCAGCCGGGGATCTTCGAACAGCAGCGGTGCCCCCTGAACCTCGATTGTGCCGGTGTCGGGCTGGCTTGCGCCGGACAGCATTCGGATGAACGTCGACTTGCCCGCGCCGTTGGCGCCGACAAGCCCGTGCACTTCCCCGCTCAGAAGTTCAAAATTGATCCCACGCAGCGCCTGCACGCCTGGAAAGGACTTCGATACGTTACGTACGCGGATCGCAACTGTCGAATTGGAATCACGCTTTCGTATCGGCGCGTTTCGGCGCTCTGCCGTCTTGTTCCCCATTATTTGCTCGATCACCGCTTTGCTTCGCTTCCTCATGCGTGCGGGAGGTTTGGACCCGCACGCATGAGTTTTCGTCCGGCTGGCTCAGTAAACCGGCTTGTACTTGTCGACATTCGCTTTGCTGATGAAGACGGTGCCGGTCGTATTGACGATCTCGGGAAGCAGCGCCTCGTCGATGTGCGCGTTGATCGGCTTGCCATCCAGCGCCATCATCAGCGCGACGGCGCCGTAATATGCTTCCTGGTAGGGAAGATAGGCCATCGTCGAAGCCCATTTGCCGGATTTGACCTTGTCGACGCCGACCTTGGTGGCGCCGCCGGAGAAGATGCTGACATCCTTGCCCGGCGTTTTGCCCGCGGCAACCACGGCCTGCTCGACACCGCGCGACATGTCATCCCAGGAGGAGATGACCATGTTGATGTTGGGATGCGCCAGCAGCGCATCCTGGATCTTCTTCAGCGCGATACGCGGGTCGAAATTGGCGGGCTCGTCAACGACGACCTTCACATTCGGGTATTTGGCAGCGGCCTTCTTGATGGCGTTCTCCCAATAGGTGAACAGATCGGAACCGACGAAGCCGCCGACCGCCGCGACCTCGCAGTTCCCCTTGCAGGAGGCAAACGCGTTGTCGAGCATGTTGTCGAAGTGGTAGGGGCCCTGCATGGTGAGCGTCGCCGCAAGGCCGGGCGTATAGTCGGCATCGCCGCACATTGCGATATCGATTGAGACCACCGATTTGCCGGTGGGCTTCAACAAGCGGTTGTAAAGACCGCATCCGGGCTGCGCGGCCGCAGGCCCGAACAGATAGCCCTCGAAACCTTCGGTCACGGCATTCTCGACAACCTTGGCTTGGGTCGCCGGGCTGAAGTTCGCATCGAATATCTTGAATTCGAACCCGTATTTCTTCGCCGCAGCCTTAAGACCTTCGAGGCGCGCCAGACAATAGGGATTGTCCACGCACTCGGTGAGATAGGCAATCCGATATTTTTTCGTCGGGGTGGTGAAGGCCTTGTCGTAGTCGACGACGGCTTTCGCCGCTGCTGACATTTCCACGGCGCCCGCATTGATGTTGCTCGCCGCGAGACCGATGGCGCAAACGATGGCGACGACAAAGGCGCGCGCGATCCCGCTGAAAGATTCAGCAATTTTGAGTCTGTGCGTCATTCTCATTCCTCTGCGATCATTGGTTGCATTCGCCCGCTAAGGCGTGATGCGGCTATTTTGTTGATGGCGGTTGAACAAGAGTGAAGCCCGGGCCATGCGTTTGTAAACTTGCGTTTTACGATCTATGATCTCGGAAATTCCGAATGATCTTCGATTAAGAATGATGCAGCGGTGCAGAAATATGCCTCATGAATAAGCTGGAGATCGGTAGCGCACCTGAACTGCAATCACTCCATGGGCCGCACCGGTTCATGGCCTCAGTCACCTTTCGTCAAATTCGCTATTTCGTCGCCGTGGCGGAGACGGGGAAGATCAGCGCTGCGGCTTCGATGGTCGGCATTTCGCCCTCGGCGGTGACCGAGGCGGTCGCAGAACTCACCGCCGTATCGGGAATGAAGCTGTTCGACCGCCATCCGCGCGGACTCACGCTCACCTACGAAGGACACCGGCTTCTCGCGCATTGCAGGAACATTCTCTCCGCCGTGGAGAGCGCCGGCTATGCCATGACGCGGCCGACCCACGATATTTCGGGCAGTATCCAGCTTGCCGTCACAATTACGATCAGCGGATATTTTCTTGCGCCTTTGCTCGCGCACTTCCGCCAGCGTTTCCCGGCCATTGAAGTGTCGATCCAGGAAGTGAAGCGGAGCGACATCGAAGCCGGCCTTGTTTCCGGAAAATACGAACTCGGCCTGATGCTGGTGTCGAACCTATCCAAGCACGCTGACTTGGTCAGCCATACGCTGGTTCGTTCCATGCGCCGGCTCTGGCTGCCATCCAAGCATCCCCTGCTCAATGCCGAAATTATTACGCTCGACGACGTGGCGCGCCAACCTTACATCCAGCTTCTGATCGACGATGCAGAAACCTCGACTCATTCGTATTGGAAAGCTCACCAGCTCGAACCGAATATCGTCGTGCGAACCGAATCGGTCGAAGCGGTGCGGGGTCTGATCGCGTTTCGAAACGGCGTAACGATCCTGTCCGACACGATGTACCGGCCGTGGTCGCTGGAGGGAGACCGGATCGAGGTGCGGGAGGTCGCGGCGAATATTCCTACAATGAACATCGGCATCGCATGGCCACGCGCAAAAAACCTCAATCTTGCGGCCCGAACGTTCGTCGAATTCTGCAGGATTGAATGCGAGAGCGGCCGGATCGGAGGCCGTCGCAATATGCCGATTGAACGCGAGTGATCCTCGCTTGCCATTGTTTGGCACATGCCTTGCTTATTTTTATCTCCGAAACAGCGGCTGCAGCGTTAGGAGAAGCGAGATGGCAACGAAATTGATGCCCATTGCAGAAGATGACGCCGGCATGGCGCAAATTGGTGACGGCGCTTACGCCTGGAAGGTAAGCCCCACGCATGTCGATCTCTCGATGCCGCCCGCAACGCCATTGCTGGCGACCATCGCTGCGGAACCGCAAACCATCACGGTCGATCTCAAACGCTCCGCGATGATCGTCGTCGATATGCAGAATGATTTCTGTGCTCCCGGCGGCTGGGTCGATTGGCTTGGTGCGGACCTCACCCCCGAGCGTGCGCCGATCAAGCCATTGCAGCGTCTGCTCCCGGCGCTTCGCGCGAGCGGGGTTCCGATCATCTGGCTTAACTGGGGTAACCGGCCGGATCGCAAAAACCTGCCGCCGACCACACTGTATGTTTTCAATCGCGACGGCAATGGTATAGGCATTGGCGGCGCACTGCCCGGTAATGGCGCGCATTTGCTTGAGAAGGACAGCTGGTCGGCCGCTGTCGTCGACGAACTTGATCAGTTTCCTGAAGACATTAAGGTCGACAAATATCGTATTAGCGGCTTTTGGGATACGCCATTGGATAGCATCCTCAAGAACCTCAACGTCAAGACTTTGTTCTTCAGCGGAGTCAACACCGATCAATGCGTGCTGCACTCGCTGACTGACGCGCATTTTCTCGGCTACAATTGCGTGCTCGTGGAGGATTGCTGTGGAACCACCTCGCCCGACTTTTGCCGTGAGGCAACAATTTGGAACGTTAAATTTTGCTTTGGTTTCGTTACTAATGCGAATCAGATCATAGAAGGACTCACGGCATGAGCAGGAATTGCGGGAGCTCAACCGCGCACAGCTCATCGGTTTGTAGGATAAGTCTCGATTCCGGGGCGGCAGGCGATGCGGGCGGGTCGCGAGATTTTCAGGCGTAGAGACACGTTTTAATTCGAGAGTTCGCGAACAGGATGTCGCCAGGATCCCAATCCCAATACTGCGAGACAGTATCACCCTCGATGTAACGTAATCATCGAATGTTGTAAGCAGGCACCAGCAATGCGATCACCATTGAAAATGGACTCTGATGGCACGACAGGGGCGCAACCAGCGAGGCTTCCGCTTACATGGGACCTCTGCCAAAGTGAGCGCTCGAAATTCGCGACGAGGATCGTTTGCCAAATTGAACAATCGGATTTGAAACTTTGGCACCCCCAAAGCTTGCGGCCACAGTACTCGAACGTGGCGGCGCGCGAATTTCTACGAGGACCGGTCGCAGCCTGAAAACTAGGGGACAGCCAGATAGACCGACTGCCGAACGGCAGTCGCACCGTCTGGAGCTATGGCGGCATAAGAAGCGCGCAATCTGAATTTCGGAGGTAGTCTAGTGATGAGAGACTTTGAGGTTTTCGAAGCCCCCAACTTCACCTTGCAAAAGGGTAGCGCGTTGCCGGTCGCCCGCCTTGCCTACAAGGCCCTTGGCCATCTTTCGCCCGGTCGAGACAATGTGGTGGTCATCCCGTCCTGGTATTCGGGCACGCATCGCGAGTCCGAACTGTGCTTGGTCGGACAGGGTCGTGCCATCGATCCGGACAAGCATTTTGTCGTGCTCGCCAATTTGATGTCCGGCGGGGTCTCGTCGTCGCCGAGCAACACGGAGGCGCCGTTCAACGCCGCCCGATTCCCGCGCGTGACGCTGTTCGACAACGTCCGGCTGCAGCACATGCTGCTGACCGAACACCTCGGAGTCGACCGGATCAAACTCGTTGTGCTGGATGGTCAATGGGGGGATGCCAGGCCTTCCAGTGGGGCGTGCAATATCCGGACATGATGGAGGCGATTGCGCCGATGTGCTGTTCGGCACGGACCGCGAATTACAACAAGGTATTCCTATTGGCTCTGCGCCGAGCGCTACAGCTCGATCCGGTTTTTGCGGAAGGATTTTACACGCGGCCGCCGCTGGCCGGTCTCAAGGCATTTGCCGCGATTTATGCCGGCTGGGGCTTCTCCGAACCGTTTTTTCGAACCGAAGCCTATCGCCAGTTTGGCGCCGCGACGCCCGAAGAATTCGTGATCAATTTCTGGGAGCATGCGTTCATCCATTCCGACGCCAACGATCTTCTGACCTTGTTGCGTACCTGGGATGACGGGGACGTGTCGGACAATCCCACCTTTGGCGGCGACTTCGTCGCAGCGCTTAAATCGATCAAGGCGCGCACCGTTATCATGCCGGGCGAGCATGACCGATACTTCCCCCCCGCCGACAGCGAATTTGAGGCGAGCAATATACCAAACGCCATTTGTCGCGTCATTCCTTCCATCTGGGGGCACATGACGGTGTGGAATCCGGGCGACAAGGAATTCATTGAAACCGGACTGCGAATGGCGCTGGGATGATGACCGACCACGCTCCGGAGCGATAGGAAGTTTTAGGGGTCGCGCGGCGTGGCCGCATGGCAATTCGTTGATTGCGCTGGGCGTGCGGCATTACGGCTTTGACACAGAAGCGGCAGCGTTAGCAGGCGACATCAGCGGTGCCGCAAGCCGCTTCCTGCTGAATCAATTGCCCGAACTCTATGCCGGCTTGCAGCGCGATCCGACAGGTTTCCCGGTGCAATATCTCGGTGCGAACGTGCCGCAGGCTTGGGCGGCTGGGTCGCCGTTCGTATTGTTTCAAGCGATGCTGGGGCTTCAACGAGCCGGCGAAGGTCTCAACCCAAGGACTGGGTGGTGGGCGCACCAGGGCTCGAACCTAGGACCCGATGGTTAGATGATTAAGAGTCATCGCGGTCTACGACAAGCCCGCTTCTCGAACTGGCGGAATCAACGGGCGCGCTTGATTATTGCCAAGATCAGCCCGCGGATGTAATCGTGTGACATCCTTCGTAGCGAGAGGCACCAGATCAAGTTCTATTGAATTCAATGCTTTAGCGGCGAGATGGTAGCGAGAGAGGGAGCCGCTACCACGAGGTAATTTTCTTCAACAAAAACAATGAATCGGGGCGGTAAACGTCGCCTGTGTCTAGTGTCTATGATACAGCATCTCAGGTGTCGTAGCTAGCCTCGCCGCGAAGGATGCGGTCAGCCATCGGAACGATCTGATTGACGGTGAGCCGATAGTTCGTCACGGCGAGAGCCCAATTGGGTCGTGGCTCGCTCAAGCGTCGACACCAGATTTGCGCGCGATCAGGAGTTTTTCATACCGGTCTGCATCATCAGCGAGTCTTTGTGCCGCGCGGACCGTGCCCGACTGATCAACCAAACTCCGCTCGAGAGGGGCTGAAGTCAGAGAGGCGCAGGACTGATCACGATCAGCGCCGCTCTACCGGCTATTGCCGATGATGACATCGATAGGCCGTCAATCGAAACAAGCGCTATTTGGGGCAATATGTAATTTTCCCGTGGAAAACTTTTCTGCCAATTTTGCACCAGCACTGAATCTCGCTTGAGCCTTTCAGGCCGCGTCAACAAATTTTGCGCGAATAGAGCGATTTGATGGGCATCCAGGGAGCTGGAATAGTTGAGCCCTGAGATGTGGGCATCGCCTTTGAACGTTCGGACCGTAGCACAAAACAGAACAGGCGCACCAGTAAAGCTCGATGTCTCTGAATATATGGCAATGGTCGCTGGAGGTTCAATGCCGGATTCTAGTGAAGATGGACTGCCGCCCGCGCTGGCTCCGGATCATACGCCAGCACAGCTCGGGGCGTCGTCGGCATCGCTCGCGCAGCAGATCCCAGATGCCACTTATCCGGCCCCTTTGTCGCAGGGCTGCCACGACGCTCGCGAGGCCAGCGCAGCGACCCCGCTGCCGCCCAATCCCCTCAGTGAACCGCTGGACGACCCCCTCGATACTCGAAACGCAGGTGATTTCCGGCTGGTGAAACTGGCTGACATCGCAATCGGTGAGCGGCTGCGTGGTGTCGTTGAGGGGTTCATCGTCACGATCGTCCAGTCGTTATCCACCTATGACGTCATCCAGCCTCCGGTGGTCCGTCCCGATTTACTTAATACCGGCAAATTCCTGCTGGTCAGCGGCTTGCAGCGCATCAACGCCGCGTATCTCCAGGGCAAGGACGGAATTCTTTGCCGCGTGGCCGAACTCACCGACACCCAGGCCGCGCTGTGGGAGATCGACGAAAACCTCGTTCGTGCCCCGCTCAGCCCCGCCGAAGAAGCGATCTTTATCGATCGCCGCCGAGAGCTCCATGAGCAGCTGCACGGCAAGGCCAAGGCCGTGGGCGCGGTCGCCGCTAACGCCGCCATGGGACGGAACGCAACCGCCAAATTGGCGGATGCGTCGTTTACCGCCGATACCGCCAAAAAAACCGGCAAGTCTCCGCGCACCATACAACGCGTCGTCCAGAGGGCGGCCAAAAACGGACGCGTGGATCTGGCGCGAATCGCTGGGACCAGCCTCGACCGCGGGGCCGAGCTCGATGCGTTGCCGCTGGTGCCACCGTCGTGCAGGGAGCAAGCGCCGCAATGCTGATGCCAAACAGCCTCGCGATCCTGGGCCAGAGTTTCTCTGGAGAGGCGAAAGGCCGGGCGATAGGCATATGGGCGGCGACCGGAGCTGCTGCGGGCGCGATCGGTCCTGTCCTTGGCGGGTGGCTCATCGATGCCGGCAGTTGGCGCCTTGCCTTTCTGATCAACGTTCCGCTGTCTGCAGCTGCGATCATACTGGCGTCCCGCTACGTCGACAGGAACGTCGACGACGCAGCCGGCAGTCTCGACTGGTTAGGTGGAGCGCTGGTCACGGCTGCATTGGCCCTTGCGACCTGGGCGTTGACCGAAGGATCAGGGCGGGCCTGGTCGCCTTCCGCCTTCGTCGTCCTCGGAACGGGCCTAATCTTCTTGCTCCTGTTCCTGTCTGCGGAGCGACGGCTTGGCGACAGGGCCATGACGCCGCTCTCGTTGTTCGGATCTCCAAGCTTCGTCGGCCTCACGCTTTTGACACTCCTGCTGTACGGCGCTCTCGGCGGGTTGTTCGTGCTTGTGCCCTATGTGTTGATTCAGGCGGGCGGTTACGCCGCGACGCAGGCCGGCGCTGCGCTCCTGCCCCTGCCACTGGTAATCGCCGTGGCATCGCCTGCCGCCGGTGCGTTGGCAGCCAAGGTGGGTCCACGATGGCTGCTGATCACAGGACCGGTTATCGTCGCGGCCGGGTTTCTCCTGGCGGTGCGGATCGGATCGGACACAAGCTATTGGCTCGGGGTATTTCCCGCGATGGTCGTGATTGCTTTGGGAATGGCTGGTGCGGTCGCCCCGCTCACGACAGCAGTGTTGATGTCCGTCGACAGCCACCACACGGGTGCAGCATCCGGGCTGAACAGCGCAGCAGCGCGTACTGGCGGATTGGTTGCTACAGCCCTTATTGGACCTGTGATAGCGTCATCCGGACCTGCTTTGCTTTCAGCTTTTGGCGTCGCCGCAGCGATGGGCGCAGTCATCTGCTCCGTAGCAGCGGCGAGCGCTTTTACGTTGATCGCCCCGCCGGGAAAACCCAACCATCGGTAGAACGATGATGACGGTTGCTCCTCCCCTCGTCCTGTTCTCAAATCCTGACGATACCGACCCGACCTATTCTAAGTTCGGATCATCCCTCCAGCAGGACTCCCACTTCCGCTGTCCAACACATGCCGACCGTGATGTCTCGGCGAATGTCCGCCTTGCGCCAGAAGTGGCATGTCGCGCCTTCATAAACGCGCAAAAATGGTCGCTCGTCATTGAATGAACCGCTCACGAGAGAGCGACGCGGTGGGCGGGATGGCGGAGGATCCCCTATGCCTGTACGTCGTGTCAGCCCCAGTCGTCAACCTTGGAACAAACGATTGCTCGTCGGCCAGAAGAAGCCTCTCGAACCGAAGCATGTATGGTCGATTCGAGTTCGGTTAGAAATCGCAGGATCAAAGCGCGATCTTGCAATCTTTAATCTAGCAATCGACAGCAAGCTGCGCGCTTGCGATCTGGTCAAATTACGGCTGGACGACATTTGCTCTGGGTTAAGAGTGCGGCAACGAGCAACGATCGTACAAAAGAAGACTGGTCGACCAGTCCAATTCGATATCACGGAGCAGTCGAGGAATTCCGTCGAAGCCTGGCTACCATCGCTCCGGGCCGCCGGCTCTCGATACCTGTGCCTGTCGTAAATTAAATCCGGCCATATCGGTGATGGAGTCCACCCAATATTGGGCGACAAAGAATGTGCCCGGCGCGATCGACGGCGCGCGAGACCGGTGCATCTTTCTCCAGGGATAGATGAGTGCGGGTCCCATTGTAATATTTCATGTAACAGAGCAGTAAGTGACGGAGGTGGCGTTCGCTGAATACAATGACGTGGTCGAGGCATTCCCTGCGGATCGAACCGATCAGCCTTTCAGCATATCCATTCTGCCAAGGCGAGGCTGGTGCGGTAGGCTTGTCCCGGATGCCCATGGAGCGCAATCGGCGGGTGACGACGCTGCCATAGATCCGGTCGCGATCACGGATGAGGTAGTGCGGAGCCTCATCCCAAGGAAACGCCTCCGTTATCTGACGTGCAACCCACTCCGCCGTCGGATTTGCTGTGACGTTGATCCAGACGAGATCTCTGCGATCAAGCCGGATGATGACGAAGCCATACAGCAGCTTAAAGCCAATGGTCGGTACTACGAACAAATCCATGGCGGCGATGTCCGGCGCGTGGTTTCGCAGAAAGGTCCGCCACCCCTGGCTTGGTGGTCCTCGGTGCTTGACCATGTACTTGGCGACACTTGATTGAGCGACGCTAAACCCGAGCTTGAGCAGTTCGCCGTGGATGCGCGGCGCACCCCAAAGCAAATTCTCTGTGCTCATCTGCCGGATCAGCGCGCGCAATTCTGTCTCGATCTGCGGTCGCCCGCCCCGTCGACACGATTTCCAACGCCAATAGCGGCGAAAGCCGGCCCGATGCCAACGTACCAGCGTTTCGGGTCGAATAATCATGAGAACCGGAAGGATCGACGGGAACCAGCGATACAGCTGAACCAAGAACCAGCGGTCGTTGTTCGTGAGGCGAGCCCGGCCTTTCAGCTTGCGTCGCAAGACGATCAGCTGATGTCGAAGCACTGCATTCTCCGCCTCAAGCCGGATGTTCGACTTGAATGGCGAGGCCAGCACGGCCAGAACGAAGCAGATCAGCGCGATCATCGCGCCAACTTAGCCGATTCTATCATTCGATAAACCCGGATAGGGTTTTCGGTACACACAAGCGCAAACAAAGCATATTGAACGCTCGCAACATTGCCGCGTCGCTCGGTTACCCGATGATTCGCGCCGGCCATGTTCCGATGACCCACGTACAGGTCAGGCGTAAGATCAGGCCCCAGCTCCCAGCAACCACGAAGTTTGAGCCAGAACCTGCAATAGCGGAAGCAGAGTACCAGTACATGCTCAAAGTCATGGACGATATGTCCGTGATGATGGAGCGCAGCCCCACAGCATTCGAACGCCTGGAGGAAGAACATCTGAGGGACTTCTATCTTGTCGTCCTAAATGGCCATTACGAGGGCCGAGCGACAGGCGAAACCTTCAATGCGGGCGGAAAGACCGACATCCTTATTCGGGAGAACAACAGGAACGTCTTTATCGCTGAGTGCAAATACTGGCACGGCCCACAGACCGTGACCGACGCCCTCGACCAGTTGCTTGCATACCTGACGTGGCGCGACACCAAAGCTGCGCTTGTCATGTTCAATCGCAATAAGAACTTCACCGCCATGGTCAAAAAGATGGTCGAGACGGCTACCGAGCATCCGAACTGCAAGCGTAGTCCGACACAGGAGACCGAGACTCGCTTCAGGTACGTCTTTGCCAGCAAGGACGATCCGGCGCGCGAGATCATTCTCAACGTCATGGCTGTCAACGTCCCGAACCCGGTTGAACCATGACGGAGGAATGGCCGAGCTACCACAGGGGTCGGCGGGATCACATCCATGCTCTGGGCGTGATTGCCTTGGGATACAGCGCGTTCGAGCGCGGTCTCGTCACGATTTACGCCAACCACTGCGCCCAACAGCACATGCCCTACGAGTTGGTGTACCTCTACTACTCGTCGCTTAACGAGAAGTCCCAGCTTAAGGCCATCAGGACGATATTCGATACATACGAGAAAGAGCCGGCTGCCCTAGCATTCGTTTCGTCACTAATCGATTATTTCAACTGGTGCTCAAACGCTCGAAACACCCTGCTCCATTCCGAGCTGTATCCCACACTTTTCGGTGGCGACACAGATAAGCTTTATCTGACAAAACCGATCTCCAGGCGAGAGCCCGACTCGACTTACACGTGGCTCACCTTGGACGAACTTCGCGACATCGCCGACAAGATCGAGCACGGGAAACGGGAAAGCGCGGGATTCTTGATTTACCTGCGGTGCCGTGACATCCCGGCCGACCAACTGCCCGTCGGCTACCGCGCCATGCTGCAAGACCCTATTCCGTCACCATTGGTCACCCCACTAGAATTTGAATTTGTCTCCCCACCCCGAACACGGATCGATGCCTGGCCACCTTAGAGACCGGAAACGGTGATGTTCCCGATCCACAATACATTCCCGCGAGAAATGTCGGTCATTGGCCGATTGCTGGTCGATTATGGCGAGCTTGAACTCGACCTGATGAATTGCGTTCAGGTGGCGAGATCATTTGATTTGAACGCCACGCTTAAAGTCATGTTCAGGGTGCGAGGGGAATCCAACCGTATCGACATCGCTGATGGACTCGGCCGGACTGCCTACGTGGCCGTCAACTTAGAAACCGAATTCGACAGCATGATCGCTGCGATGAAGCATTGCCTTCGGATCAGAAACAAGTACGCACACGCCTACTGGCACGACCCCAACATGGGAAAGACGCTCTGCTATGTGTCCGTCGAGGAACTGGCAAAGGAACCAGCCGAAGTCCGCGATCTCACGACTCTGAAGTTCTTTTTTATCGATGAAGAGCTCTTGCTCAGACAGGAAGCGTTCTTCTGGTATACGCGAAATTTAATCACCTACCTCAATTATCAGGGGAGATTCAATTCTGGTGCTCTGAAACAGCAGATTTTTCCTCTGCCAGCGGCCGTTGCCCCGCCTCCCTACTTCCTTCGTAGCACTCAGCCGTAGAAACCAGTCACCCATAGGTGCAATATGAACTTCGAGAGTCCGTTTTCCAATGTCAAGTTTAGCGCCCTCAAAGCGGGTGACTTTTTCTTCCACCCTCTGACCGGAGACCATTCCCCTGCTTTAAAGGTCATCCGCGCTGACGGCAAAGAAGCTATGATAGACCTCAACTTGGAACAGCAAGATGGGAGACGCCAGCCCTCTTTGGTGGATGTTGATGACCTAGACACCTTGGTAGTAGTTTCAGTACCTGCCGCCATCATTCGCCCAAAGCCAGGGATTGCGAACATCATCAGCGGCGCCGCTGGTGCCGGATCGATAGGCATGGGTTCACTCATCATAACACCCACAGACGTGCTAGTTCGCGTAAGAGGGCCGAACCTACACACCCTCACGTATAGCATTACGAGCGGAAACCAGATTTCGGGCCCTGACTCGGCTAATTCTATTTGGTCTGCTGAATGGCAAGTGATTATTAAAGATGGCGACAAGGAAACAGTCCTTTTCGAGCGCGGGAATTAGCGCCATCTGGCGCGGCCGTTTTCCTCGCCAATTATTACTGAGGCAGATGCACAGGCCTCGTTCTGGCGGCAAGCGAAAAGACCATAACCGATATCCTCGGTTCTCCGGATGACATGAAATTCCGGTCGTACATGACGCTGTTCGACGCCGTTTCGAAGCTGGAACTCTTTGCGGAAGCCATCGCCGCGTTCTATCCAGACGGGAAGGACCGTGCGACTTTGGAAATTCTGGAAACGAGCCGACGCCTATCGTGATTGCACTCCGGTGACAGGGAACTCGGCCGCAGCTCACTTGTTCTTTCAGGCGCCCCCAAACGAACCGGATGAAAATTGTCGCTGCAAGAAACCTCAGAAATCACCATCGAGGACCGCGAAGCCCTGCGCAGGGCCGTCAAGTCGCTTGAGCATCCGAGCCTTGCCGGCCGGCTCACCAACCTCGTCGGCAAGCCCGTCGAACTTATAGGTTACGCGCTTCCCTCTTTCGCTTCCAAAGCCATCGCTTCCGCCACCTCGAAGGGGCTCGAAGCGGCGCTCAAGGTCGCGTTGCGCACGCTCCGGTCTTCACCCCGGATCAATTCGCAATTTCTGCATCGGGTGCTCGCGACGGCATCGGGCGCGGCGGGAGGAACGTTTGGACTGGCCGCGCTTCCGGTCGAACTGCCGGTTTCGACTACCATCATGCTGCGGTCGATCGCGGACATCGCACGCAGCGAGGGCGAGGACCTGTCCGATCCGGAGACCGCCCTCGCCTGCGTCGAGGTCTTCGCATTGGGCGGGCGGGCTGGATCGGCTGACGCATCGGAGAGCGGATACTTCGCTGTTCGAGGTATGCTCGCCAAGACAGTGACGGAAGCCGCCCGGTTCGTCGCCGAACGCGGCCTCCTCAAGGAAGGTGCGCCCATCCTGCTGAAGTTCGTCACCCAGGTCGCTGCACGCTTCGGATTGGTGGTCACGCAGAAGGTTGCGGCGCAAGCCCTGCCCCTCGTCGGCGCCCTCGGCGGTGCAGCGGTGAACTACGCGTTCATCGAGCATTTCCAGGATGTCGCCCGTGGTCATTTTACGGTGCGCCGCCTTGAGCGGCTCTATGGCAAGGAGCGGATCCGCTCCGAATATGACTTGATCGCCGGACAGCTTTGACCGGCGGCATCAGCACTAGGAACTCTGGCCCCGAGCACGCCGCAGCGCCGCATCCAATCGCTCCTTCTCCTTTCTCCAGCGGGCATTTTCGGCCTGCGCTCTCTTCTCGATAGCGTCCGCCTCGGCCTGGATGGCTCCGGCTCTGTCCGCATGCTCCCGCTCGGCCTTGTCCAGCGCCGCTTGCGCCTTGTCGATGGCCTGCTGCCGGCGATCACGCTCCTTCTGCCTGGCGGATTCTTGCTTCGCTTGTTCACGCTCGCGGTTCCTCTGCTCCCGTTCGTAGGCGACAGCGGCCTTCTGCTCCGCCGCCTTGTCGGCCGGCCGGGAGGATGTCTTCTTCGGTTTGCGGGCGGCCGGCTTGCGGGCGGCTTTAGATGGTCGTGCGGTGGCGTTACCTAGATTCGTCGGCAACTCGGCATGCTCCTTGAAGGGCCCATTCGAACCCACAGGACGCTTGAGCATGACGCCCGGCTTCGCCATGGTCGCTGCCACGACGTCCGGATCCTCACTCTGCTTGGCTGCGCCCTGGTGAAAGAGATTGCTGTCGGCGCCCCAGGCTTCCAAGGCGGCCTTCATCGAGGGCGCCGCTATCGCAAGGTCGAAGAATCCCAGCGAAGTTTCGTAGGTCTTTAGCTTCTTAGCCATTCGACATGTTCTTTCGTGGACATCGTCGGCAACGCTTCAGACCGCAAGTCGATCGAGGTCAGCCGCCACTCGGGAGTTCGGGAATATTTTTGTCGCCTCCGCCAGGATCTCCTCGTCGGTATAGCGGCCCGAGATGTGCGTAAGGACGAGTCGCCTCACGCCGGCGGCCGCGGCAAGCTCGGCCGATTTCGCCGCGGTGAGATGGCCGTATTCGAGGGCCATGGCGGCATCGCGTTCGAGGAAGGTCGCCTCGATCACCAGCAGGTCGGCGTCCCGGACGTGCTCAGACAAGCCGCCCGTGGTTTCGGTGTCGCCGACCACCACCAACTTGGTGCCGCGCGCAGGCGGCCCCAGAACGTCTGCAGGGTCGATCGTCCTGCCGTCCTGCAGCGCCACCGGTCGTCCCGCCGCCAACTCTCCGCGCGCCGGTCCGTCCGGGACGCCTAGCGCCGCCAGCCGCTCGGGCAACAGATGCCGCCGCGCACGCGCTTCGAACGTGAACGCGAAGCTGTCGGTGTCGCGGTGGCGGACCGGGAAGCAGTCGACGGTGAATTCGCCGGCGTCGAAGACCTGTCCTTCGGACAGCGGAACGAGTTCGAGCGGAATGGGCGCCCGCCCCTCGCCCCACAGACCCGCGAGCATCCGGACGACGACATCCAGCGTGCCCGGCCCGCCATGGATGGTCATCAGGTCGGAACTCTGCCGCAGCCGCAGCGTGGAGAAAAGACCGGGAATGCCGAGCGCGTGGTCGAAATGGCCATGCGTCAGCAGCAGGCGATCCAATCTGCGGAATCCGGCGCCGCTCCGGAGCAGCTGGCGCTGCGTGCCCTCCCCGCAATCGACCATGATGCGGCGGCCACCCGCCTCGACCAGAAGGCCCGGGTGATTGCGATCGGCAGAAGGAACGCTGCCGGACGTCCCGAGAAAGGTCAGATCGAACATCGCGCGGGTACCTCCCCGCTCTTCGTTTCTCCTACCGAAGACCTCCTCGTCCCGGTTCCTCGATCGCAAGACCGGGACGCACGAACTCGTCCCATCTTGTGAGAAGAGGCAGACAGCAGACCCGGTAGAGCAGCCAGCAGGCGTAGATGACGTCGGCGGAATAGCACTGGCCCTCCGACAGCTGTCTTCCGGGACGTCGACGCCGCAGTCGCCGCATTGGATGGGAGCGCCGGGCCGATCGGCCCTGTGGCTGGCCGCTTCCGCCAAGCGGTCCTTCGTTAGCCGTGATCTCGAAACAGAATTCACGCGGCACGAGTTCGAGGCTTACTTCGAGCGCTGGCGACCAACTTTCGCCGGCGCAGGTTTCCACGCTCGGGCAAACTCACGCGTAGCTCGATCGTATGTCGCGAAGTCACTTACCGCATTGGCCACCACCAATGCGCCCGTGATCGTTGCCAGCAATTGCGAGGCCTCATCCGACGAGAGGCCCTCCTGCACGAGCTTTTCATGGCACATCTTGAAGAACTTCTTTACTTCCGCTGATACTTCCAACGGCAGATCCATGGTTGACGCACCGAGCACGGCGCATGGACACATGCGATCCTCTGAGTGCAGGGTCCCTCGGAACGCTTTCACCCAAACCTTCACCGGGTTTGGCTCCTTCTGGAGCTCCCGTTCGATCAAATCCGCCGTCTGTGCGGTATAGCGCTGGATGACGGCAGCCGCGAGATTCTCCTTGGTCGGGAAATGATAGTGGACGCTGGAACTCTTGACGCCCACGTCCGCTGCAATCTCTCGAAAACTGAAACCGTTGAAGCCGCCCTTCCGCATTCTCCGCTCAGCGGCGTCCATGATGGCGGCGGCGACGTCACTCATTGGATCTGCTCCCGTGGCTACCTCTCGATAGGTAGGGCTTACAGAGATCAAAAAACAATGCGCCTGTCAGTCTATCTATCGATAGGGCATTATGCTAAGCAGGGCAGCGAACGTCTTTCGCAAGCCTGATCTTCGGGCCCTTGGCCGGGCTTCGGCCCGTCGATCGCGACAGGAAGACATCACCCCTCCCTCGGGCACGAATCTCAGGCAAGCTGGGTGATCAAGATGTTCTCGGTGATCTTCGAAGTCCATCCCAAGAAAGAGCAATTCGACCTTTACCTCGCTCTTGCGAAAGACTTGAAGCCGATCCTAGAGGGCATCGACGGGTTCATCGACAACGAGCGCTTCGAAAGCGCGCGTCGGCCGGGGTGGATCCTGTCGCATTCCACATGGCGAGACGAAAAGTCCGTTGTGAGATGGCGCACCATCGCCAGACACCACGAGACTCAACAACGCGGGCGCGACGATGTCTTTCAAGATTATCGTTTGCGGGTTGGCGAAGTCGTGTCGGATACGGCGCTTCCCGATGGCGCCCCTCTGGTTGAACAGCGTTTGGACGAGACGGAAGTCGGTGCCGGAAAGTTTGCGACGCTTACCGAGGCTTTGCCAGCGTCGGCTGGAGCTGGGTCGCTGGCTCCGTCGGAGCTCGCTGACCGCTTGTCGCTCGATCGAAGGCACCCGGCCCTGATCGACCACGATGTTTTCTCAAGCATCTACAATGCGGGAAAACTTGCATTGTTGGCGACCTGGCGCGACCGCAACTCCGCTGAGCAGTTTGAACCACAGCTGGTCACCGAGGCTGACGCTGTTCGTCATCGCGTCGTGCGCATCGTACGTGACTACGGCATGTTCGATCGACGTGAGAGCCCACAATATTATCCTGACATACAACGTGGCCCGACGACGCACCGATAGGCTCCGTGGTTCACCAAAACAAAGCCAGCATTTGCCCGCGGCAAATCTGAGGCCGCTCCGCACTCGCAATTGCACCTCTCCCTGCTCAGCGAAACGACATCGAGGGAAACCTTTCAGCGAAATCGTCAGTCCTTCCGCCGCCCGTCACAAAATCGTTCCTCTCTATCGATAGATCGGGCTTGACGCATCCAGCTTCCAGGGGTTAGTTCTCCGAAATTCATAAATCTATCGATAGGTAGATTCACCAGGGAGTTACCCATGCGCTTTCAGGACAAGGTCGCGATCGTCACAGGTGGCAGTTCAGGCATCGGCAAGGAAGTGGCGACCCGATTCGTCGCGGAAGGCGGTTCTGTCGTCATCGTCGGACGCGATGCCGCCAAAGCTGAGGCCGCAGCCAAGCAAATCGACGCGACCGGAAAGCGCGCGGTCGCCCATGTGGGCGACATTTCCCTGCCGGCGACAGGAAAAGCAGCGGTAAAGACAGCGCTCGATCGCTTCGGCCGCATAGACGTGCTCTTCAACAACGCCGGCATCTTCGGGCCGAAGCCATTCCTCGATGTCACCGAAGAGGAATACGATCGTTTCCTGAACATCATCCTCAAGGGCAAGTTTTTCATCGCGCAGGCGGCGGCGAAGGCCATGAAGGCTGCGGGCCGCGGCGGCGCGATCGTGCAGACCGGCTCTATGTGGGCCCTGCAGGCGATCGGCGCCACGCCATCATCGGCCTATTCGGCGGCCAATGGTGGCGTCCATGCGCTGGTCAAGAACCTCGCGATCGAGCTCGCCCCCGACAAGATCCGCGTGAATGCGATCGCGCCCGGCGTGATCGAGACACCGGTCTTCAGCACGTTCCTGACACCAGAACAGGTGAAGACCGTTTTGCCGACCTTCAATGCGATGCACCCTCTTGGCCGCAACGGTCAGCCCGCAGACGCGGCCGAGGCGCTTCTGTTCCTTGCCTCGGATCAGGCGAGTTTCATCACCGGTGTCATCCTTCCGGTCGACGGTGGCGTCATGGCTGGCAGGCAGTGATCGCTCGTGACCAGGTCGACGTCCGACATCGGTGATCCGTCCCGCGCCTGACCGCGCGGGGCCAACCTCCCCCGTCACGCCCCTCCCTTCCCTTTCCGGCGCAGGCCCGTCACGAACGGAGAATCCCAGTGGGTACAAACGTTCAAAAGAAACTCTTCACGCCGGTTCAAATCGGGCCCATCACACTGAAACACCGTGTCGTCATGCCGCCGATGAGTCGGCTACGGGCGCAGCCAGGGACGGGCATTCCGAGCGACTTGCAGCTCGAATATTATACGCAGCGCGCGTCTGACGGCGGGCTGATCGTCACGGAAGCGACGGCGATCGCGGCATCCGCGCGAGGTTACTACCATGCGCCCGGTCTCTACGCCGACGACCATGTGGCGGCCTGGAAACGGATCACGGATGCAGTTCACGCCAAGGGCGCATACTTCTTCACGCAGCTTTGGCACGCCGGCCGCACGACACATGTCTCGATCACTGGATCGCAGCCGGTCACGGCGTCTGTCGATCCGACTTACTGGGCTGATCCGAGCATCGTGGTCGATACGCGTGACGGGTTTCGTCAGACATCGCCGCATCGAGCGCTGGAGACGGCGGAAATCGCCGGTGTTCTCGAACAGTACCGCGCGGCCGCCCAGAACGCGAAGAAGGCGGGTTTCGATGGTGTCGAACTGATGGCGGCCAACGGCCACCTGATGGATCAGTTTCTGCAGGACAACACCAATAAGCGGACCGACCAATACGGCGGTACGGTCGAGAATCGAATGCGTCTTCTCGTCGAGGTCGTCCAGACGTTGGCTGAGGTCTGGGGTGCGGATCGGGTCGGGGTTCGACTCGCGCCAAGCGGGACGTTCAACGGCATGGGCGACAGCAACCCCCGTGCGCTGTTCCGCTCGGTGGCAGAGCGGCTCGACGGCTTCGGGCTCGCGTATCTTCACCTCATCGAACCGCGGGTGAAGGGCGGTGAGACCGTTGCCGAAGCGCAGGCGCCGGTCGCAGCCCAGGAATTGAGCAAGATCTTCAAGGGACCAGTCATCGCAGCCGGTGGATTCAATCCGGAGACGGCCGAGGCAAGCGTGGTCAATGGCGATGCGAGCCTAATCGCCTTCGGCCGTCACTTCATCGCGAATCCCGACCTGCCCAGGAGGATCGAACTCGGCTTGCCGCTGAACCCATATGACCGCAGCACCTTCTATGGCTACACCGCGCGCGGCTACACCGACTATCCCACCTACGAAGCGTCCTTACAGGCTCTGCTTCCCACTTCCTGATTGAGATTGCGAAATCCCTGCGGATCGTCCGCGCGTCGGCAGGACCTCTTGTCATTGATCTGCATAGCCGAGCTCATCGCGCAGGGTCGCGGAATAGCGGAATGGATGGTTTCGTGCTCAGAAATGGCGAAAATAGTTTCGGTGAGGCAGCGGGACAGCCGCAGGCTCACGCCATGTCACCGTCTTCGACGGCTCGGTTTTCTGGCCGGAAGCTGCGCATGTTGCTTTGTTGTGCCGGCGCGCCCTTCCTCATCATGCTCGACACCAACATTGTCGCGGTCTCGCTGCCGTCTATCGCGCGCGACCTGCACGGCGGATTCACTGATGTCGAATGGGTCGTCAGCGCGTATATCCTTCCGTTCGCAGCACTGCTGATGCCAGCAGGCGCCTTGGCCGACCGTCTTGGGCGGCGGCGCATGCTGCTTATCGGGCTGTCGATCTTCACATTCGCCTCTTTTCTTTGCGGTGCGGCACCCAATCTCGCTACGCTGAACGGGGCGCGCGCATTGCAGGCGGTCGGCGCCGCGCTCCAGCTGACGTCGTCGCTGGCCGTCGTCGCACACGGATTCGAACCTCACGAACGAGACCGCGTCTACGCGATCTGGGGCACCGTAATGGGCATGGCGCCGCCTCTCGGTCCGATCCTCGGCGGCCTCGTTACGTCCTATCTGGGATGGCGATGGGCGTTTTACATCAATTTGCCGTTGGGCGCCGGATTGATCGTCCTCGCCCTGACGTCGGTCGCGGAATCTCGCGACCCGAAAGCGTCAGGCTTGGACTATCGGGGAATCCTCCTCTTTGGCGCCGGTCTTTTCAGCGTCGTGTGGGCTCTGATCGATGCAAATAGCATCGGCTGGGAGAGTGCGCCGACAATCATCAGATTAGCCGTGGGCGCGGTCCTGCTTGTGGCGTTCGTTTTTGCCGAACGCAAACACCCACGCCCGATGATCGACCTGTCGATATTCCGCGATCCGACCGTCACCGGAGCAGCCGTCGCTATGCTGGGTTACGCGGCCGCGGCACAGGTCATGATGACGATCCTGCCGCTCTATCTCCAGGATGCGTTTGTTCTTTCGCCGGCGATCGCAGGTCTCGCAATGATACCTTTCGCATTGCCGCTGCTGATCGGTCCCAGCGTGGGCGGCAGGCTCGCGACGCGCATGTCGAGCCGTGCGATCCTGAGCTTTGGTCTTGGATTGGTCGCGCTTGGCAATGCGATCGCGGCAGCAGCCGTGCTGGCGGACCTCGCATATTGGACGGCTGCGATCGGCATGTTCATCACGGGATCCGGCGCGGGCCTGCTCAACAGCGAGACGGCGAAAGCTCAAGTCAGCTCCGTTCCGCCAGAGCGCGCCGGAATGGCCTCCGGATTGGCAAGTACGACGCGGTTCATTGGCATCATCGCCGGTGTCGCGGGGCTGGGCGCAGTGCTCGCGGGCGTGGCCGAGGCCAACCTTCGAAGGCTTGGAAAGCCCCTCGTGCTCGATCAGAGGATCGATTGGCACGACCTGAGCCTTCGGATCGTGGGCGGCGACGCGAGCGGTGCTTTGTCGCTTTATCAGATCCGATTCGAATCGCCCTCCAAGGCACGGTGCACGCCAGCGTAGCAGCCGGCTTCGGTGCTGCACTCTCCGTTGCCGCGGTCGTCGCAGTTTTTGCAAGCCTGGCGAGTTGGCGGCTCATCCGGGCGGCTGGAACGCGCTCATCCTAGAGCGGGACACGCAGCATATGTTTGCCACCGACCTGCCGGCACCGCGCTTCGTGCAGCGTCGTCATAGGTGGCGGGGTCGATGTGCAGGTCGAGCAGGAGGTCCGGGTACGCCGACCAAAGGCAGTTCGACTGCCTCACCTGCCTGCGACAAGCCGCCGACGCTCCATCCGCTTAAGTCACCATGGACTACGAATGAAGGGTGGCGAGGTAGGCATGGATCTGAGCCACAGCCGCGGCACCCTCGCCGACGCCGGCCGCCACGCGCTTCACCGATCCGCGCCGCACGTCTCCGATCGCAAAAACACCGGGGCTGCTGGTTGCCAACGGCAATTGCGGATCGCTACCGGTGGCGACGAAGCCCTTGTTGTCCAGGGTGATACGCCGATCGAGCCACTGCGTGTTGGGATCGGCACCGATGAACAAGAACATGTGCCGTGCGTCGACCCGGCGACTGTCGCCGCTCTCACGGCAGGTCATGTCGATGCTTTCCAGTGTACCATCTGCCGTACCCGACAATCCGGTGACGGCGGTGCGGACCCGCAAGTCGATGTTGGGCGTCGCCTCGATCCTGTCGATCAGGTAGCGGGACATGGAGGCATCGAGGCCCGATGAGCGGACAGCCAGATGTACCTGGCGCGCGTGCGCGGCGAGGAAGACAGCCGCCTGCCCCGCAGAATTGCCTCCTCCGACGAGAACGATATCGCGGCCCTCGCACAGGGCCGCCTCGATCGTCGTCGCCCAGTACGAGACGCTGGTTGCCTCGAAGCGGTCGAGGTTTTCGATCTCTGGCCGCCGGTAACGCGCGCCCGACGCGATCACAACCGTCCGTCCATAAATTGAAACGCCATTGTCGAGTGCCACGCGGTGCAACGGTGGCTGCGAGCAATCGAGTTCGACGACCGAGACCGGCACCGCAAATTGAGCACCGAATTTCTGAGCTTGAAGAAATGCGCGCGCCGTAAGCGCCTGGCCGGAAATGCCGGTCGGAAATCCCAGATAGTTCTCGATCCTCGAGGAGGCGCCCGCTTGGCCACCGAACGAGCGGCTATCGACAACCAGAACGGAGAGCCCCTCCGATGCCGCATACACGGCAACAGCGAGGCCTGCCGGGCCCGCGCCAACGACGATCACGTCGTACGTCGTTCCAGGCTTAATATCGGGAACGATTCCCAGCCCTACTCCCGCCTCAGTATCGCTGGGCCGCCGCAGCACCGTCCCGTTCGGGCAGATCAGGATCGGCAAATCGGCCGCCTGCACGCCGAGGCGCTCGACAAGGGCTTTACCTTCAGTACCACCTGCATCGATCAGCGAGTGCGGGTAGCTGTTCCGGGTAAGCAGGCCCCGAAGGCGAACCGTCGCCGGCGATCCCGCTTCTCCAAGGATGACCGAGCCAACGCTGTCCCCCTCCAACAGCGCGGCGCGCCGCAGGATAAAGGCTCGCATCATCAGTTCACCGATGTCCGCGCTGCTGATGAGCAGAGCTCGAAGGTGAGGGAGATCGAACGGATAGGCTGTGCACCCGTCCGGTCCCGCGCAGACCATGGCCAAGGAGGCATGCCCGGCAAGATCGCTTACTTCTCCGCTGAACTGACCCGGTCCGCCGGTGGCAAATATCCCCTCCCGGCCCAGACCATCCCGTCGGCTCGCAACGATGCCCCCCTCGACGACCAGCCACACGGCCATGTCCCGATCGCCGACATCGAGAAGCTTTTCGTCCGGTGCAAAACGCCGCTCAGGACCGCTCGCGAAACGAAGAGCGAACTGTATTTGAGCCGGAGTCAGCGTCGGAACGATTTGGGCCAGTCGGTCGTCCAGCAGCATACCAAGTGCCTCGCTGATGGGGATTCGGTTCGTGCGACGCCGAATCGTACGGGTCAGATTGGTCAGCCGGCCCAATGGCCGCGCAGCAGCCGATTGAATGCGTCCGCCCGCTCCTCGGGAAAGAAAAGCCGCGCTCCGGAGAGCTCGACAGGCGGTCTCGCTCCTGGGATCGCCTCGGCCAGCCAGTGCGCCCATTCCACCGGAAAGTAGACATCGTCCGTGGCCCAGACGATCAGCGTCGGCGCCTTGAGCTGACGCAATTGGGGCTCGATGGCCAAAGTGTGCTTGTTGTCGAATGCGCCGACGAAGCGCTCCAGATCGTGGGTACGCTGCTCGTTGCGCAGGTGTGGCCGCAGGTAGATTTCGATATCTTCATCCCTGACGGCTTCGGGGTGCTCGTAGGCCGGGCCAAGCGCACCTGGCGAGCGATAGATCGATTTGTCGCCGAGCATTGCGTTGAGGGTTTTGCTCAGCCCGCCGGCAGCAACCATTTCCACGAAAGGTTTGAACGCTTCGGGCGGCCAGTTGTCATGGGTATCGCAGTTGGTGAGCGTCAGCGTCCGCACCCGATCCGGATTGAGCGCGGCGAAGATCTGGCAAATTCCGCCGCCGCTATCGTTTCCGATCAGATCGACCTGATCTATATGCAGCGCGTCGAGCACTTCCTTCAGCATCTTCGCGTTGGCGGTCACAGACACATCCTGAGCCGCTGCGATCTCCGTGTCGCCGTGCGCAAGCAGATCGACCGCGATGCAGCGCCGAAAATCCGAAAGCGCGCCGAGCTGGTAGCGCCACATGTGCTTGTTCAGCAGCACGCCGTGCACGAAGAGAGCGACCGGTCCCGATCCCACTTCCACGTAACCGATTCGGCCTGACGGCGTGTCGACGTGGCGAACGGCCGGCGTATCCTGTTCGTTGCTCATGAGGTCCTACTTCGCTCTATCGATAGGTAGAGCACGGGATAACTCTGGAAATCTCTGCCGTCAACGTCTATCTATCAGTAGAGATAGGAAATGCGATGAACGAAACGGCAGAGCGCCTGATGGACCTAGCCGAGGCTCGCATTCGCGAAGCGGGCTACCGTGGCTTCAGCTTCCGCGATCTCGCAGCCGAGATCGGCATCAAGAGCGCCAGTGTCCACCACCATTTCCCGACCAAGGCGGGAATGGCCGCTGCGGTCGCGCGCCGGTACGGGGATCGCTTCTTCGAAATGGTTGCGCGGCGGCAGGATGAGAGCGGCGACGACGTGATTGCGATCTATCGATCCGTATTTCGCAGCGCGATCAAACGGGATGGCCGGATGTGTCTAGGCGGCATGCTTGGCGCTCAAGCGGGCGGTCTACCGCCCGAGATCGTGCAGGAAATCGAGATGTTCTTTCGACGCTGCATCGACGACCTTTCGAGCAGAATTGGCGGAGCGGATGCTGTGGCTCGGGCGTTCCATGTGATGGCGGCCTTGGAAGGAGGCCTGATTCTTGCGCGTGCCTATGGCGACATCTCTGCGTTCGTCAGGCGACTGCGGGGCTTACCGGGTCCACATTCGCAGTCGCCTGATGATCGCGCGAAAGCGCGCTGTCATGCTCCCGGCTCCGGGCTGAAGCGACGTCACCATCGCCGCGGACGTTTTGTCTGATCACTTCGCCCCATCTATTCGCCGATCTGACAACCGCAATGGTGGAACGCTAATCGCTCGAGGAGCTTCGGCCAGGGCGAAACGTACGCAAGGTCACGGAGTAGCGCAGAACGTCCATCGGCGCGATGCTGTGCTGCCAGCTGTTCCGCACCGGGCCATGGAGCAAATACACCGATCGTGGCTCGACATGCGCGGACCGGCGCTCCCAGCCCTCCCCCAGCCTCCGACGCAGCCGCAATGTGCAAGGCGCGAGAAACGACACTGCGACGATATCTTCATACGACGGTCGGTCGCGGTGCCAGCCGATTCCAGCACCCGGCGCATATTCCGTCACCATGAGCTGTTCAAACGCCTCGGCCGGTACGCCGCTGATCTGGCTTGCAACGTCGGTGAGCGGCAGAAGGTAATCGGGAATGCTCGCATCGGCGCGTGGCTCTTGGCCTGCGAAGACATACCTGTGCCCGAAGGTGTATATGCGGCGATTGCCTTGATGGCCGTGAAATTCGAAAGGCTTCAGGGGCAGCTTTTCAAATCGCTGAACGAGGCTCTTTTCGTCGGCGGTCGATATTGCATCCGGGATATATTGGAAACCGGCAGGCAGCTCAGGCTCCCCGAACAGGTTGTCCATGCTGCTGATGGGACTGCTGGTGTATTTCGCTGAAGCGCGTTTCACGGGCATCGAATCTGGAGATTCTTCTTGGGGGCTCGACTTGTAGTGAGCGGACGGCTTGCCGCAGGGCGACCGCGCCCCCGATCGGCGCCGAGAGGGTCCGGGCAAGAAAGGAGAGCCTGTCTTGTCAAGCTTGGACAAAATTCATTGGCCCAAGGAAGTCCATCTTGCCGACGTCGACGCCGCCGTTGCGGAGGACCGCGTACGTCATCGCAATGTGAAAATAGACGTTCGGAATCGTTATCTGAAGCAGATAGTCCTCGCCGCCGATGACCTTCCCGGGAACCCACGAAAGGCTGACCTTGCGGCCTTCTGCGCCTTCGTATTGTGCTTCGTGTACGCTTTCGGCGAAATCGACGGTTTTCCGAATGCGAGCGCGCAGCTCTTCGAGGGTTTGCTCATTATCTTCGTGCTTTGGAGGCGTCTGCCCCGAAAGCCAGGCGGCGGCGGCCTTGACATAGTCGCAAGCGCTCTGCACCTGGTAGATCAAGGGCTTCATGTCGGGCGCAAGACGGCCGCTCAACAGCACACGGACGTCAAGCTGCTTGGCAGATGCAAATTGTTCGGCCTTGCCGAGCAAGACCTCCACATTCTTCAAGGACTGGACGCACTGCGAAACGACTTGATAATACATGGGATCTTCCTTTGGTAGACTTTGCGCTAGTGGCTTGTCATGCCGTCGTAAAAGGGGGCCGTTGCGTGCTCAAACGGCCCTATAGAAAGCGTCCTGGTCCACGTCCACGAGACGAAGATGAGGATATCTGGGCAAACGGCGCCGCGGAATTGGCCGTATCCTTCGCGGCGCAAGTTTACTCACAATCCTTGCAAGGGCGTCGCAGGATTGGCCGTCCTCCAGACGTCGCGGGCGCATTACGAAAAGAGCTTGCCCGCCTTCTTCTGGAGGGCTTCCATCGTCTCGATGTACGGAATCGGCCCGTAGCTCACGCGGGCAACCCCCAGTTTCGCGAGTTTGTCGTTCGACGGGACGCCTTCCATGACCATGACGTTGACCGGCAGCGTCGCTTCCTCAGCAATCCGACGGATATGGTCGGCCTCGGTCAGCCCGGGAATGAAGAAGCCGGACGCCCCGGCCGACGCGTATGTTTTCGCTCTTTTCAGAGCTTCGTCGACATCGCCGCTGTTACCTAAGAACACATCAGTCCGTGCATTGATAAAGAGGGGAACGCCCTTCCGCTCGGCAGCATGGCGAATCGCTGCGATCCGTTTCGCCTGTCGATCAATGTCGTAGAGCCCTCTGCCCTTGACCACGCGGTCCTCGAAATTGATCCCGATGATTCCAAGATCGAGAAGCCTGGAAATGTTCGAGGCCAGCTTGCGATCATCGTCGCTATACCCGCCTTCGAAGTCCACGGTCACAGGCACGTCGACTGCCGCCGCGATCCGCTCGACGATCTGTTCGGCAAGAGGAAGCGGAAGGTCCTCGCCGTCCTCATATCCCTGCGCACTGGCGACAGACCAACTGCTGGTCGCGATCGCCGTCGCGCCGGCATCGACGATCGTTTTCGCACTGCCTGCATCCCACGCGTTGTAAAGTATCAATGGCGTCCCTTTGACGTGAAGGGCGGCGAACTGTTTGGCTTTCTTGGTCTGGCTCACTGTCATCCTCCCGTTCATAGATTGCTCAATGGTGAAATCGCAGACAGACTTGGAGTCGAAGCCTTGCTTGCGCACGCTGCCGGCGACCGTGACCCGCCGCGCAGCATTGAGCAGCGGGTCACCATCGGCTGCCGCGCGTCACTGAGCGGCGCAATCTATCTACCGATAGATCGTGGCGGTGATACGCTCGCTATCCAACCATGTCAACCTCCATGAACCTTCGGTAACTTCGAAGGCCCAGTCGCGAGAAACGTAAACCTGCAGGTAGCGGACAAAGCTCTTTGGGAGGCGGCGCGACAGGCCTGGTGTAGGACCTAAGCCGCCAGACCGCACTCCTCTTCGGCCTCCTCCTGGTCACCACCCGAAGCCCTCTTCAGGCAGCGGGCTAGGACCCAAAGCCTCAAGCAATCGATCGACGAAAACCGTCTGTCCCTTCAGGATCTTCCGTCGTGCGTCGGCGATACCGAACCAAGCGGCGCGGTCGATCTCCGGAAAACTCCGACGGCGTCCGGAGCGCGGCGGCCATTCCATTTCGAAGGTATTGCTGCTGATGAGTGCGGGATCCCAGTCGCCCTCGACGGCCCAAGCTTGAACGATCTTGCCGCCCGGCTGCCGCGCCTCGCCGAGCGGCCAGAAGTCTCCGTCCGGGTCGTACCCGGTCTCTTCGGCGAATTCGCGCCGAGCGGCGGATAGCGGCGCTTCGTCGGCGCCGATCAGGCCCTTCGGGATGCTCCAGGCACCGTCATCCTTCTTTTGCCAAAATGGTCCTCCCGGGTGACCGAGCAGGACTTCGAGATCGGCGGCACCTTTTCGAAACAGGAGGAGCCCGGCGCTCTGCGGTTTCCGCGAAGCCATCGCGGACGCTAGGCCGACTTCCGCTGCGGCTTGGCCGCCGGCTTCTTCGCCACCGTCTCCTTCGCCGGTTTCTTGCCAGCGATCGGCATCAGCATTTCCTTCTGACCGGCCGCCGCGTTGCGCGGCTTCTTGGCTGACTTCTTCGGCGCCTCTGTCGGGGGCGCCGCGCCTCCTCCAATGCTCTTGCGCAGCGCGTCCATCAGATCCACCACGTTCTCGCCGCGCGGCCGCTCTTTCGCGGCGATGGGTTTGCCTGCGCGCTTCTGGTTGATCAAATCGAGGAGCGCGGTTTCGTACTGGTCTTCGAACTTGTCCGGCTCGAAATGGCCCGCCTTCTGATTGACGATGTGCCTGGCGAGATCGAGCATGTCCTTGGTGACTTTGACGTCCTGGATGTCGTCGAAATATTCCTTTTCGGAGCGGACTTCGTAGGGATAGCGCAGCAACGTTCCCATCAAGCCCTTGTCCAGCGGATCGAGCGCGATGATGTGCTCCCGATTGGTCAGAACCACGCGTCCGATCGCGACCTTGTTCATCTCCCGGATGGTTTCGCGGATGACCGCGAAGGCGTCGTGGCCGACTTTCCCGTCCGGCACCAGGTAGTAAGGACGGATCAGGTACCTCGGGTCGATCTCGCTGCGGTCGACGAATTCGTCGATGTCGATGGTTCGCGTCGATTCCAGGGCGACGTTCTCGAGCTCCTCCTTCGTCACCTCGATGAAGGTGTCGGTGTCGACCTTGTAGCCCTTGACGATGTCCTCGTTGGACACCTCCTCGCCGGTGTCGGCATCCACCTTTGCGTACTTGATCCGGTGGCCGGTCTTCCGGTTGAGCTGGTTGAACGAGACCTTCTCGGACTCCGACGTAGCCGGGTAGAGCGCGACGGGACAGGTGACGAGCGAAAGACGCAGAAAGCCTTTCCAATTCGCGCGGGGGGCCATGGCGGGAACTCCGATTACTGATCCGGATTCAAGACGAACGGGGGACCTTGGTTCCGACACCCGAGGCGGCGTCCCCGGATGATTTTTTCTCTTTCCGACTATCCGTTCTTCCCGCTACCGCACTATTCCGGCGTCGGTAGCCGTATCGGCTGCTTGCATCGCAATCCATCCATTAGAATATCAAGAAGCCGTAGTGCGCGCGCCTGCCAGTCCGCCCGTGCGCTTCCGTGTGCAAGAGCCCCCAGCGCTCCTAGCAAATCGACCGGATCGACACCTTCACGAATATCCCCACTCTCGGTCGCGCGTTGAACAAGTAGGGTAACGGCATCAGTGTAGAGCCTGCTCGAATATTCGAGAACTGCATCGGCCGGCCGACACGACCGTGCAGGAGGAGTTGCATGCCCGGTTGGCGGCGCTGCACAACTCGCAAAGCATCGATTTGCTCGCGTTAAGCGCCACGCCCGAATTTCAGGGTCTCGACCGGCGATATTTCTTCACGATTCAACAGGTCTACCGCAACGCCATACCCGACATGAAGGCAACTCCGTCCGACATGTTGGAGTTGATCCGCCGTATCGAAAAGCAAATCGGCGGATTCGCGGCACTGCCGCGTGGCACGTTACGTATTTGGATCGGACAGGTCCCAGAGCGCGCGAAGGAAGTCGTCGAGATGGCACGGTCGGATCCCGCTTTCGACCGCGATATACTGGTGGATGCCCTCGTTGCTTTTGGAGACGAAACCGCCGCGACGTCGTTCATTGCCGCGGCCGACGCCAGAAGGCAGCCGGCAATCGCCGCATTGGGCGCGATTAAGCCGCGGAGTATGAAAGCGGCCGACGCAACGCTCGGAAGGCTAATCGCGATCGTCGATGGAGATTCGGACGAGGATGTTCGTTTCGACAACACGCCCTTTCGTTCGCCGTTAACTCTACCGAGCCGACCGACGTGAACCTCAAGATGTTCGATACGTTGGGGCGTTTGGCATTGACCGGCCACTGGATGATTTGGTTGGGACGGCGCAGCGGACGGGACCTCAATGCCGAGCAGATCGCGGGACTGCGCAAGCATGTCACCAGCGGTTTCAGCATGATCGCGAACAATCCATCTTTGCTACTGCCAATCATGGATGAGCATGCGATCGAACTGGCTCTCTTCCTTTCGCTCGCGACCCTGATGGGCCACGCGCAGGCGGACGTTGCGGGGTGGCTATCGGAGATGGTGCACCGCTTGAAGGTCGCCGTCGTAAGCCACGGCAGATATCCCGCTGCTCTGACCGACTATCCCGACCTGCTCGCGCATCCGAAAGCCCAAACCGACGAATACAGGCGAGAGGTCACTTCCGGCAGCGTGTTGATTCCCTTGTTGCTTGCCTTTGCCGCCGGACTCGGAGACGTGAAAAGCATCGCTTCGCTGGAGGAACTCATCGCCGGCCCACTTGCTCATTGCACTTTGCAGCTTTGGCTCCCGGACGAGGAAAGCGAGAAGCACTTCTACCTGAACGACGCCGTTCACGGCGCAGCCTTAGCCGATCTTCCTACGAGCGCCGGTGGTAAAGATCTACTCAAAGTTCTGCTCGCGGCCTGCAAAGCGACGGATTGGTTCAACAGCCTTTCCGCCATCGGGGTAGGCTGTTTTCCTTTAATTCTGACTGCCTGCAGGCACTACCGGCTACCCGTTCCTCCGCAATACTGGATTTCACTTTTGTTGCCTCCAGAGACGGATACCACCACCGCGGCGCCCTGACGCCGAAAGCCGGCCCGAACTCGTTCCAACAAGTAATCCTCTTGCCCGACCTCGAAGACGATACGACGTTCACGATCGATCAAGCGCCGCTTCGCCAGCGGAAGATTATTCATGTCGACATGGACGCGTTCTACGCCTCCGTCGAGCAACGCGACGATCCGGAACTCCGCGGCAAGCCGGTCGCCGTCGGCGGATCCCGCGAACGCGGGGTCGTGGCGGCGGCGAGCTACGAAGCGCGCAAGTTCGGCGTGCGGTCCGCGATGCCGTCGGTGACGGCGAAGCGACAGTGTCCAGACCTGATCTTCGTGAAGCCGCGCTTCGAGGTCTACAAGGCGGTCTCGCAGCAGATCCGCGAGATCTTCGCCGATCACACGCCGATCGTCGAGCCGCTGTCGCTAGACGAGGCATATCTCGACGTCACCGAGAACCTGCAGAACATACCGTTGGCGCGCGACGTCGCGCTGGCGATCTGCGCCAAGATCAAGGAAGTGACCGGGCTCAACGCATCCGCCGGCATCTCCTACAACAAGTTCTTGGCAAAGCTCGCCTCCGACCATCGCAAACCGAACGGCCAGTACGTCATCACGCCGGAGATGGGCCCGGGGTTCGTCGAGACGCTGCCCGTCGGCAAATTCCACGGCATCGGGCCAGCGACGAGCGCGAAGATGAATTCGCTCGGCCTCCACACCGGCCTCGACATGCGCAATCAGACGCTGGAATTCATGCAGGCCCATTTCGGCAAGGCAGGCGCGTATTACTATTGGATTTCCAGAGGCGTCGACAATCGCGAGGTTCGCGCCAACCGGATACGGAAGTCGGCAGGCCGAAACAGGCCTGACGGAAATCGTGCAGGATCACTTCGGCGAAGCGCTTTCTGAAGCCCGGGGCGATGCCTGCAGCCATGCCGATGTCTACACCGGATTGCAAGGGGTGATTGCTGTACTCGCGGCCCTGCAGCACCGCAACAACACCGGTGAAGGACAATATGTCGACGTTTCGATGGCGGCGACGATGTTGTCGGTCAACGAACGTGCCGGCGCCCTACTGTCTGGAATCGATACCGACGGCGAGCCGATCGCGCTATCGGCCAACGAGTCCCACATTTTTGAGATGTCCGACGGCACCCGCCTGACCATCGCGGGCAGTCCGATCTATTCGCCGATGTTCACGCGCTACTGCGCCATGATGCGGCGAAGCGACCTGCTACGGGATCCTCGCTATGCAACAGCGAACCTCCGCCGCAAGAACCTTCCTTCATTGCTCGCGGAGGTCAGAGCGTGGCTCGGAACTTTTGACGATCTCGAGCAGTTGCAGGCTCAAGTCAGCGAGGGTGGACTCGCAATCGGGCAGATTCGATCTGTTAATGAATTTGCTGCATCGGATTGGGTCAAGGAATGGAACGCGGTGGTCGAGATCGACGACCGTGCCGGCGGCACGGTACGCATGCCAGGTAACCCGTGGATATTCAGTCGGTCTGAGCTGCCTGCCCCCGGCGTACCGGCATTCCAAGGCGAACACAACGAAGAGATCCTCACGGAGCGAAATCTTACCGCGGATGAGATCGTGGACTTGAAGAAACGCAAGGTTCTTCTTAGTCGCCGAGGACCCTTCGGCGCTTTCGATTGAGACGCCCGAACACTGGTCGGCGATGGCCAAAAAAGCACCATTCGAGCCATCGGGCGAACTCCGCGGGGTCATCGGGGACAAGCGAACTGTCCGGCTTCGAATAGGTCCGCGACAAATACGTTACGATCGCCGCACTTTCTCCAATGGTGAATGAGCCATCCTGGAGCAGCGGGATCTTCTGACGCGGATTCAACTTCGTATACTCAGGAGTCTTCGTTTCGCCGGAGCGAGGTAGTATCGGACGACATTCGTATTGCAGTCCGAGTTCGTGCATTGCCCAGTGGGCGCGAATTCATCCTTACCTACGACGGCATCCCCTCTTATGCAGTGAGCATCATGGAATTCCGCGAGGGGCTGGTGTCCAGCGAAACGCAATACTTCGGCAATCGGTTCGACCCAGCGCCCCTCCCTTGCGCATCTCGTTGAGCAAGTGGGCCAAATCACGTCAATTTAATCCACCGAAGGCGGCTAGATCACCTATCTCTGACAGCATCGGGCCGGCCGCTTTGCTCGCGGCCCCGCCGGCCGGACCGTCGCCAAGCCGGCACCGGCGGCTGAGCCTCCGCCGGCAACACCACGCTCAAGGGACACTATCGGCGGCCAGCACGGCGCGGGCGCCGAGATCTCAGTGCGCGCGCCTGCGAACCATGATGCGCGGTTAAAGCGGCGTGGCCGCCTTGTCCGCGGCGCGCATCGACGCCGACCCCCCGGGGCGCCATTTGTGAACGCCAATTAACCATGTCGCTCGGCGGAGCGGGGGCGGAACTTGCAATTCGGAAACAAGGCTCCCCATATTAGTCGTGCCGATCGCAATCCCTGCGAAGGCGGCCGCTGCCGGTGCTACCAACACACGACAACGGCCTGACCACAACCGACTAGTTAGGAGTCGATCATGGCTAAGAGCCAGTATAACGGCGATTCGCTGTTCCCGTCCCCGATCTCTGAGCACCCCGGCATGTCCGGCAGCCCCGAGACCATTCCCGTCAAGCGCGCTTCCTTCCCGGCCATGCCGGCGATCGAGGCGTCCCCCGTGCCCGCGCCCTACATCCTGAACGGCGGCGCGGCCATGTACATCGGCGAGAGCATCGACTGCGCGCGCCGGCTGCGGGATCACGGCGCCGACGCGACGCCGTGCCCGGACGGGATTTCGCCCTCCACCCCCACCTCCTCCATCGACTAGCCGGATCGCGAAGCTCGACGTCGGCAACGCAAGCGTTGCACGGACCGTTCGTCTCCCGTCCAGCTCTCCAGGCAAGGTCACGGCGCTCAAACGCGGCGTCGACCCTGCCAACGGGCGAAAGTCGGGACGGCCGGGCATGCCTCCGCCCTTTAGCGGTGGGGTTGCCGTGCTCGCTCAGGTTCGACGGCGCTGGGCTCTTCGATCTCTCAAACACAACTGACGAGAAAGAGAGAACCACCATGACGCTTTTTTCTGCCAACAGCTCGGTGCAGGCCGCCTGCACCAACGTTCACCGTCCGATGGGCGGCATCGAGGGCTTGCGTGAGGTGCACGACGACGTCGGCCGCCTCTCGGTGTCCGCCTTCCCGGCCGCGATGATCAAGGACATGTCGATGACGCGCGCCGCCGTGCCGGCCTGCTACGTTCTGGCCGACCACTGCACGGCCTATATCGGCGAGACCGGCAACATTGGCCGCCGCCTCTCCGACCACTTCCGCGACCAGAGCAAGAGCTTCGCGCGGGAGGTCTACGTGATCTCGGGGTACGAAGGCGCCTGGTTCGACACCACCGCGGCTCTGTATCTGCAGTACCGCCTCACCAAGATCGCCGAGCAGGCTGGCCTGGTCGACATCATGAAGGGCGCCAACCCGCAAGTCCTGGAGCTGCCGAGCCACCGCCGCGCCTCGCTCGATATCTTTGTCGAGCACGGCGAGCGCCTGCTGTTCGACGCCGGGTGCCGTGTGCTGCGCTCCAACTTCGCCAGCCAGCGTCGCCCGGTCGTCGAGGCCGACGCCGTCGGGCTCGATGACGCCGGCCCGATGCAGATCGGCGTGGTTGCCACGCCGCCGGTCGGCAGCGAGCTCGAGCTCGTCTATGGCGATCTCTGGGCGAGGGGCTATCCGACGCCCGAGGGCTTCGTGGTGCTGGCGGGCTCCGAGGTCCGCAGCACGGTCAACCCGAGCGCGCCGCAGATCGTCGATACGCGGCGTGACGAGCTGATGGACGCCGAGGCGCTCGTGGCGATCCCGGGCGTGCAGGACCGGCAGCGTCTGTGCGTCGCCGTCCGCTTCCCGTCCGCGGCCATCGCGGCGAAGGTCGTCACCGGCGCGCATGTCGACTCCAGCAAGTGGCAGCCGCCGCGCTATCCGCGGCCGATCCTGATCGCGGCGTAAGGATGTCGACCATGACGGATGACACGAAGGTGCCGGAGCGCAAGCTCCGGCACAAGGAACCCCGCCGTGCCAGCGCTGCCAGCGCTCCGCTCGCGATCGATCGCGGATCGGTCGCGGCGAACGCGTCCATCGACAACCCGGCCTGGCGGATCAAGAGGCCGCCGGATCGTCCGTGGCCGTTCAAGGCCGCGAATGTCTCGCCCCTGCAATGGTGGCGAACGCTGCTGTCCGATGCGTTTCGCGACGCCGAGCAGATCCTCCTGCTCACGACGGTGGAGCGGATCGGCGTGCTCCATGGTGGCGATGATCTCACGGGCGCGCTCGCAGGCGACGCGGCAGCCGCCATCGGCGTCGCGTTCTCCCTGATGCCGATCGAAGAGACCACGCTCACCATCGACATCGCGATGACGGCGCTTTGCCGCTGCGCGCTCGCGCGGAACGCAGCGGCTGCGCTGGTCCTGGCTCAGGTCATCGGCTTGACCGGCCTCGATCACGGATTGGCCACCGAGCTGGCCGCGTCCTGGTACACGCACGGACTGCGTTACTCGAGCAATCCGCGCAAGTTCAGCCAGGCCGAGGCCGTGCTGCTCACGGCCTTCCAGGAACGTCACCGCGACGGAGAGAGCGCATGAAGGTTCAAGTGTTTTCGGACCTGCATCTCGATGTGATGCCGATCAAGAAAATTACGATCGTCGACGGCATCCACGCCGTCATCGTGGCCGGCGACACCTGCGAAGGTGCGGTGCAGGCCTTCGAGCACCTGCGGCGGATCGTTCCGATGTCCATTCCGATCCTCATGGTACTCGGCAACCACGAATTTTATCGCCGCTTCGTCCCGGATGAGCTCGCGCTCGCTCGTTCACGGGCTCAGGCCTTTAACCTTCACCTCATGGAGTGCGACACTGTCGTGCTCAACGGGGTTCGTTTCGTCGGCGCGACCCTTTGGACCGACTACCGAGTCTTCGGCGACGCGAACCTGATGGCGGCCATGAACGCGTGCGCGGCCGGCATGAACGATCACCGTCGGATCGGCTGGCAGAAGGAACCCTGGCTGAGATTCAGGCCGCAGGAGGCCGCGCTGCTGCACTACCGCTCGAAGTCATACCTGGAAGAAACGCTTTCCACAGGGTTCGCCGGCCCCACCGTGGTCATCACCCATCACGCCGTCCACTGGAATTCGATCCTGCCGAAGTACCGGACTGATCCGGTCACGGCGGCCTTCGTGTCTGACATGTCCGCAACGATCGAAGCGTTCCGTCCGACGCTGTGGGTACATGGCCACGTTCACAACTCCTGCGACTATCGCGTCGGCGGGACCCGGATCGTCTGCAATCCCCACGGCTACGGGCCCGAGAACCCGGAGTTCGACGGCGCCCTCACCGTGGAGATCGAATGAGCGACGACCATCACTGTCAGTCCCCCCATCCCATATATGTGAGTGCTCATCCATGCTGACGCGCCTGTTTCCTTTCCTCGATCCCACCCACGCTACGCCTGACCTGGGCCGCCGGCTCCGCGCCTTGGCCGATGACTGCGACCGCCTCGAACGCGGGCGCCCCGTCTCGCCGGTCGTGCTGCAGAAGGCCCCGCTCCTTACGGACTGGTTGCCTGCCCTGACGCCGCAAGGCGTGCAGCTGATCGGGCGCGTCACCGGCCACCCCCGGCTCGGGGATTGCGCAGCTGTCACCACGCCCCTGTGGTTCGCCGATCCCGATGGCGGATGGGCGCGCTCGCTGTCGCGCTTCTACCGGCTGGGGCCGCCACTCGATCGCGAGGATCTCCGCCGCGTGCTGACGCAGATGGCGACCTCCAGCGGTGCCGGCGGCGACGGCTCGGAGGACGAGGCATGAGCACGACCGACGATGCCGGCGGCGGCAGACGACGCCGTCTCGACCGGAGCGGCGGCCGATTCGTCAGACTGGGATGAGCGTTTGAAGGACCTGCCCCGGCTCCTGCGCTACGCCATGCTCGTCACCGACAGCGCCGACCACGTCGAGCAGCGGCTGATCGCAGAGATCGACGAGTTGTGTCCGCAGCTCCCCCACAATGCGGCCTGGGCCGCGGCGCTTGGCGTCGATGCCGGACTTGTGCTCGCCGCCGAGCTCGACCACCGCGCCGTCACCCAGAACGAGCCGAACTTGCGCAGCCTTGCCGATTGCGTACGACTGTTGTGCCTGCCGACACCGCGCGACCGGACCTACTTCGAGGATCACCGTAGGGTCGGGAAAGCGCTGATCCAGGCTTTCCAGGCCGCCTCTCAGCATGCCGGGGAAAAGCTTTGCTGCGACCTTGAGCATTTTGTCTTTGGCTGGGCGGCGCTACCGGCCTGCACCGACCTGTTGCGGCGGGGAACTTCAGCGGGGCGGAACGCCGGCTTCGTCGGTAATCGCATGGCGGAGCACCGCGTCGCCGCGGCCGCCAATGCTGTGCGACGTAAGGTCAAGGAGGAGGAAGAGCGCAGGAGGAAGGAGGCCGAAGAAAAGGCCGTCGAGGTCTCGGACCAAGCTTCCTTGGCTGGCGTGCAAGCTGTTCCCGACCATTACCTGATGGTCGCGCGCTTGAGCAGCGAGGAGATGAAGAACACCAAGTTGAAGGACATCCTCGGTCCGCTGAAGGGCGTCATCAACGTTCCCCTGCCGTTGATCGAGGTGCCGCCGCTGCATGAGGTGCGCAGCAAGCTGCTGTTCGAATTCCCCTATGCAATGGACGCCATCGACTTTGCCCTCGCTGATCTCGTCGGCCGCACCACGATCCTGCTGCGGCCGCTGCTTTTGGTCGGCGACCCCGGCGGCGGCAAGAGCCGATTTGCTCGGCGGCTCGGGGAGATCCTCGGTCTGAGCGTCTGGCGCGAAGACGCGTCCCGTGCCGACGGCGCCACATTCGGGGGAACCGACCGGCGTTGGTATTCGGCCGAACCCTGCCATCCCTTTCTCGCTGTTGCCCAAGGCAAAATCGCCAATCCGCTCGTCCTCATAGACGAGATCGAGAAGGCCGCCACCCGCACCGACTATGGACGGCTATGGGATTGTCTGCTCGGTTTCCTCGAACCCGAAACTAGTGCGCGCTATCCGGATCCCGCGCTGCAGACGAACCTCGATCTATCGCACGTCTCGTTCGTGGCAACAGCCAACAGTCTTGATCCTCTGCCGAGTCCGATCCGCGACCGGTTTCGTGTCACCACCTTTAGAAAGCCAGCCGCTGAAGATCGCGACAGCCTCTTGCCAGCCGTGATCGCCGACCTCGCCCGAGAACGCGGCCTCGACGAAAGCTGGGTGCTGCCTCTCGATGGTGCCGAACATGCCGCGGTCGCGCGGCACTGGCGTGGCGGCTCGGTGCGCCGCCTGCGCCGGATCGTCGAAGCCATCCTGCGCGAACGCGACCTCCGCGCCACGAGGAACTGACCATGACGCACGACCCCGCCGAGAAGCCGAAACCGACGACACCGCGCAGGGCTTCGCCATTGCCACGACCGGCGCGATTGCCGGGGATAACGCCCCGACTCGGCCCGAGCCACGGCGGAAATCCCGATACAATCCCGCGCAATCACCAAAGGACCGACACCGTGACCGACCCTCAGATCCTCTGCCCGAACTGCCACACCGAGATCAAGCTCAACGAATCGCTCGCGGCGCCCTTGGTCGCCGAGACCCGCAAGCAGTTCGAGGCGCAGCTTGCGGCCAAGGAGGCCGATTTCAGCCGTCGTGAGGCCCAGCTCAGGCAAACGCAGGACGACCTCGCCAAGGCGCGCGAAGCGATCGACGAACAGGTCGCGGCCAAGCTGCGGTCCGAGCGCACTGCCATCGCCGAAGCCGAGGCAAGGAAAGCCCGTCTGGCGCTGGCTGACGATCTTGGCCAGCGCGACCGGCAGCTTGCGGAACTGCAGCAGATGCTGGCCGCGAACAGCGCGAAGCTCGCCGAAGCCCAGCAAGCCCAGACCGATATGCTGCGCAAGCAGCGTGAACTCGAAGACGCCAAGCGCGAGGTCGAGCTCACCGTAGAGAAAAAGGTGCAGGCGAATCTCGGTGCCGTCCGCGACAAGGCCAGGCTCGAGGCAGAGGACGCGCTCAAGTCCAAGGTCACCGAGAAGGAGGCCCAGATCGCCGGCATGCAGCGCCAGATCGAGGAACTCCGGCGGAAGGCCGACCAGGGCTCGCAGCAGCTGCAGGGCGAAGCGCTCGAGATCGAACTTGAATCCCTGCTCCGCAGCCGCTTTCCGCGCGACCTGATCGAGCCGGTGGCCAAGGGCGAGTTCGGCGGCGATGTGATCCACCGCGTGCTTGGCCCCGGCGGTCAAACCTGCGGCACCATTCTCTGGGAGTCCAAGCGCACGCGGAATTGGAATGACGCCTGGCTCGCGAAGCTGCGCGATGACCAGCGCGCCGCCAAGGCGGAGGTCGCGCTAATCGTTTCGACCGCGCTTCCCAAGGGGATTGAGACCTTCGACCTCGTTGATAACGTCTGGGTCACGGAGCCCAGGTTCGCGATCCCGCTCGCCATTGCACTTCGGCAGTCGCTGATCGACGTCACCGCCAGCCGCCAGGCGCAGGAAGGCCAGCAGACCAAGATGGAGATGGTCTATGCCTACCTGACCGGTCCGCGCTTCCGTCACCGCATCGACGCCATCGTCGAAAAATTCACCGAAATGCAGGCCGACCTCGATCGCGAACGCAAGACCATGATGCGGCTGTGGGCCAAGAGGGAGGAACAGCTCAGAGGCGTGCTCGATTCCACCGCCGGCCTCTACGGCGACCTGCAGGGCATCGCTGGCCGCGCCATGCAGGAGATCGAGAGCCTGGATGTGTTGATGATCGAGGTGAAGGACCAGGCGGCGGAATAGGACGCCTTGCCCGTTGCGCCAGACACGACGTTCGCAATCGCATGTTATGGAGCAAGAGCGAAAAAGTGCCGCTAAACTGATAAGCTTTGTGTAATTTTCTTATCAGTTGGTGCGACAACTCCGTTTGTATGTGATGAATGTTTGTACTCGTAGTCCAATGGTTAGAATCATTCGTTCATAACCGCCTGGTTGCGGACTTATGTCTGACGGGATCACCAATTCCGAAATTTATGTGCGGACACTTTGAGAACGACTCGATTTCGTTTTGAGAACGACTCGATTTCCCATCCCGCTGACACACCTAACGAATTTCGTCTCGATTTTTTCGCCAATTTTTGACCGCGGAAAAACCGAGGGGGGTCCTTTCTAGAGTGCAGTCATAGGAATCCGTCGTTTTTCCGATACCAACTTGTCGAATCCCGCCATACGCTCCACCTGTAATCTAGCTTCGTCAGGCGGAGGAATCAGTTGCGGCGGGTATTGTTTACCGGTGATGAGCGAGAGATCGGCGGCTGCATTCACTGTGGCGGCCCGGCCGACACTCTGGACCACGTGCCATCGAAACTACTCTTGGACGAGCCACTGCCTGCCAACGTGGACGGCTGTGCCGCGTGTTTTGCATGCAACAACTCGCTCGGGTCAGACGAAGAGTACCTCGCTTGCATACTGGAGTGCGCCGCAACTGGGCAAGCCGATCCCGAATTGGTGGAGCGGCGCAAGGTGGCGAACATCCTCAAGAATAGCCCGGCGTTGGTTGAGCGGTTGAAGCGAGCTAGAACTGAAACCGACGCGGGGCCCGTCTGGGCGACCGAGGAAGATAGGGTAAAGCGTGTGCTTTTGAAGTTGGCGCGGGGGCACGCGACGTTCGAACTCAACACACCCAGGATGGATGAACCAGACGTATATTGGGCTCGCCCTCTCTGCACCTTGTCTGCGAACGAACGTGACTACTTCGAAGGAAGGCCTAACGGCCTGGTTGGCCTGTGGCCTGAGGTTGGGTCGCGCATGTTGACAAGGCTAGTCGAAGCGGATCCGGACGTGTTTGAAAACGGCTGGATTGTTGTTCAGGAGAACCGGTATCGATACCGCCCTTGTTGGGAAGACGGGGTTCGCATTTTCATGGAGTTGAGGGGGTATCTGGCTTGCGAGGTAGGTTGGACCGACTGAAATCGAGTTGTCTCAGTGTGAGTGCTACGAATTAGCTGGAGATGTGTAATGGCTATATCGTCGGCGAAGAAGCTTACGAAGTATCCGAGCCGCCTCTAGACTCTCGAATAGTCAAGCTTAAGGCCTCGCAGGCCGATGTGTTCGTCAATGTCACATCGGCCAAGTTCACTGCCCAGGCCTTGAAGAAGGCGGCCGAATTAAATTGGAAGCCCCTTCAAATCGTCCCCACCGCAGGCGCCTCTGTGGGAGCGGTTCTGCGGCCGGTAGCCGCACTGCCGGTCAACACGCCGTAATGGACCCAGAACGCATGTACTCGACGAACTTTGGGTTGACGGGCGAGAGCAAACGTAACCTAATCAATGTGCTAAGGTAGTCCTCCGGGCAGGAGGCCCTCGTGAAGGAGCTCTCGGGCTACGTATTCTCGCCGCTGAGGGAAGGAGACATCGCCCTCTACCGGGGCTCCGGCAACGGCTTGGCGCCGATCCTGCTTGCTGCCGCGGAAAAAACGTCGCTGGGTTGCATCGAGCGGCTCGAACACGAATATGCGCTGAAGGGCGAACTTGACGCTGCCTGGGCGGCACGACCAGTCGCGCTGACGCGCTACGACGACCGCTTGACGCTGGTGCTTGAGGATCCCGGCGGTGCGCCGGTCGATCGACTGCTTGGCCGGCCACTGGGCGTAACGAATTTCCTGCGCATCGCGATCCCTCTCGCCGGCGCGCTGCGCCGAGTGCACGAGCGCGGCCTTATCCATAAGGACATCAAGCCGGCAAATGTCCTGGTGGACGCGGCAAGCGGCGGCGCGTGGCTGACGGGGTTCGGCATTGCCTCGCGCCTGCCGCGCGAGCACCAAGCCCCGGCGCCGCCTGAAGTGATTTCGGGCACGCTCGCCTACATGGCGCCGGAACAAACTGGCAGGATGAACCGCTCGGTGGACTCGCGGAGCGATCTCTATGCACTGGGCGGCGTCACCTTCTACGAGATGCTTACGGGACAGCTCCCCTTCACCGCCGCCGATCCGATGGAGTGGGTGCACTGTCATATCGCGCGGCAACCGGTGCCGCCGAACGAGCGGGTCGCGGGCATCCCGGGGCCGCTCTCGGCAATTGTGATGAAGCTCCTCGCCAAGACCGCCGAGGAGCGTTACCAGACGGCCGCTGGTGCCGAGGTTGATATCCGGCGCTGCCTCGCGGAATGGGAGGCGACCGGGCGCATCGGGCCATTTCCGCTGGGCGCGCACGACGTTTCGGACCGGCTGCTGATCCCGGAGAAGCTCTACGGCCGCGAGCGCGAGATCGACACTTTGCTCGGTTGCTTCGACCGGGTCGTGGCGGACGGCACCGTGGAGCTCGTGCTGGTGTCCGGATATTCCGGCATCGGCAAGTCCTCGGTGGTGAACGAGCTGCACAAGGCCCTCGTCCCGCCGCGTGGCCTGTTCGCCTCCGGCAAGTTCGACCAGTACAATCGCGACATCCCGTACGCCACTCTCGGCCAAGCCTTCCAGAGCCTTGTCCGCTCGCTCCTGAGCCAGACCGACGCCGAGCTTGGCCGCTGGCGGGACTCCCTCAGGGAGGCTCTAGGCCCGAATGGTCAGCTCATCGTCAACCTCGTTCCCGAGCTGGAACTCGTGATTGGCAAACAGCCGCCGGTCGCGGAGCTGCCGCCGCAGGATGCGCAGAACCGTTTCCAGATGGTTTTCCGACGGTTCCTTGGAGTGTTCGCGCGCAGGGAGCACCCGCTCGCGCTGTTCCTCGATGATTTGCAGTGGCTGGACAGAGCAACGCTCGACCTGCTCGAACATCTGGTGACGCACTCGGAAGTGCGGCACCTGCTGCTGGTCGGAGCGTACCGGGACAACGAGATCAGCCCTGCGCACCCGCTTCTGCGGACCCTCGATGCTATCCGCGATGCCGATGTGAGGGTGCGTGAGATAGTGCTGGCACCCCTCGGGCTCGATGATGTCAACCGGTTCATCGCGGATGCCCTGCATTGCGCGCCGGATCCCGCGAGGCCCCTGGCGCAACTGGTGCACGAGAAGACCGCTGGTAATCCATTCTTCGCGATCCAGTTCTTCATGGCCCTGGCCGACGAGCGGCTGCTCGCATTCGACCCAGTCGCATCCGCATGGCAATGGAACATCGATCGCATCCGCGCCAAGAGCTACACCGATAACGTCGTGGACCTCTTGGCCGGGAAGCTGAAGCGGTTGTCTTCCACCACCCAGGAAGTCCTGAAACAGCTCGCGTGCCTGGGCAACGTCGCCGAGATCGCTACTCTGTCCCTCATTCACGGGACAACAGCGGAGGCGATGCACGCCGCTCTGTGGGAAGCCGTCCACGCCGGCCTCGTCGTCCATCAGGGTAGCGCCTGCAAATTCCTGCATGACCGGTTTCAGCAGGCGGCCTATTCGCTGATTCCCGACGAGCAACGCGCCGATGTCCACCTGCGCATTGGCCGCGCGCTGCTCGCGAGCATGACGCAAAACGATCTCGCCGATCATCTGTTCGATGTCGCGAACCAGCTCAATCGGGGCGCCGAGCTCCTGGTCGACCCCGACGAGAAAGCCCAGGTGGTGGCGATCGAGCTGCGTGCCGGGAGGAAGGCCAAGGCGTCCACCGCGTACGCCTCGGCGTGCACCTACCTGTCCACAGGAATGACCCTGCTTGGCGCGAAGGTTGGATGAGCCGCTACGAGCTCGCGTTCGCCTTGTGGCTCGAACGCGCGGAGTGCGAATACCTGAGCGGTAACTTCTATGAGGCCGAGAGGCTCATCGCGGAGCTGCTAGAGAGAGGCGCGTCGAAGATCGATAGGGCGGCCGCCTATCGTCTCAAGATCGATCTGCACGTCATGAAATCGGAGAACCCGAAGGGCGTCGAAAGCGCCCTGGAGTGCCTGCGCCTCTTCGGCATCGAGATGCCGGCGCATCCCACGAGTCAACAGGTTGACGCCGAGTACGAGAAGGTCTGGACCAGTTTGGGCGAACGGCCGATCGAGAGCCTGATCGACCTGCCGCTCATGACCGACCCTGACATGCAGGCCGCGATGCGGGTGCTGTCGGTCCTGTTCGCGCCGGCGTACTTTACCGACATCAACCTGGTCCGCCTGCACCTCTGCCACATGGTGAACGTCAGTATGAGGTATGGGACGACCGACGCTTCCGCCCAGGCCTACTCCTGGTTCGGCACGACCCTCGGTTCGAGGTACCGGCGCTATATCGACGGCTACCGCTTCGGAAAAGTCGCCTGCGAGCTCGTCGAGAGGTACGAGTTCGTGGCCTGCAAGGCGAAGACCTACTTCCCCATGGAGATGGTCGTCCTCTGGACACAGCCGATCGAGACCGCCCTTGACTACATCCGGGCAGCATTTCGCGCCGGCGTCGAAGCTGGCGACCTTGCCATTGCTTGTTTCAGCTCCAACCACGCCATCACCGACCTCCTCACGCGAGGAGACCCCCCCGACGAGGTATGGCGCGAGTCGGAGCGCGGCCTGGACTTCGTCCGCAAGGCCAGGTTCCGCGACGTGGTCGACATCATCGTGAGCCAGCAGCAATTCATCGAAACCATGCGCGGACGGACCGCGCGCTTTTCCACGTTCAGCGATGCACACTTCGACGAGACCGCCTTTGAGGCCCAGCTGACCGAGGACCGGATGGCCACGATGGTCTCGCTTCAGCCCCAGCGCTAGGGCCGGGTTTTCCCTGCCTTATGGCGGGGCTTGGATATGCGTCCAACCTTGCCCATGCAGGCTGCTTCACTCAGCCGATGCCGGCCTGTTCGCCTGACCCCATTACCCTATTTTTCCGGCCATTGTTTTGATCTAGCATTCGGCCTTTCACTCAGTAGCGTTGGGGTTCAGTCATGTTGGACCAGGAATTTAAGATGCAACGCGCCCAAACCGTGCGCGATTTGGCAGACAAGGCGGCCGATCCCTTCATCAAGAGGCGCCTTCAGGACTTGGCAGCGCGATACGAAGACGATGGTCTCAAACCTCCGACCACGCTAACGCCCATTGATCTCAAGTTCGCAAGCCGCGGTACCGGGCCAGAGCGATAAGGTCCGTGGCGGCAGAACGCGGCTGGCAGCGCAAGTTCGAGGAGCTGATACCGCTACCCGACGGTCTGAAACTCGTCACCTTGCGCGACGCAGCAACCCATCACATCACTGCACTTCCGAAAACGGAAGCGGCTTTCCCGGAATGGCAAGCCGCGATCGAAGCGCTGATGTTGGTTGTCGAGCGGAACGGGCCAACGATGCTTGCGCGGATCGGAGTTATGCGAGCGCTGGACCGCCACGTCGAGCGCGTCTTCAACCCGGACCGCACGGATACGCAATGGGGAAAGCGGAAGCTGAAGCGAGACCAATGAAAAGTTGGCAGTGCGTTGCGAGAGCACGCGGTCCTGACAGGCTCCAGCGGCGGACCAACCGGGCCGCGATTCTTGGAGAAAAGTCATGCAATGCCCCAACTGCAAAGGCGAAGGAATTATCGTAAAAATGCAAGATGCGGTTCTTGGTGAACCGATCAAACCCAACCAGCCGTGCCCGACCTGCAAGGGGACGGGCGTAGTTGCTGATCCTAAGCCGGTTCGGTTTAAGAGTCGGCTGGCTGAAGCGCGACGACGCCCCCGGCCCTGAAACGACAGAAGCGGCCCGCCGGCGCGAACCGGCGGGTCTTTTCAGGCAGCATATTATCCGCAGATCTGGACCGGTCGAACCCGCCAGCCGTAGCGGGTATGCACGCGGCGACGGACAACGTAGCAACCGCCGTCATCGTAGTAGTCGTCATTGTACGCGTAGGGATAGTATCCGTCGTAGTAGCCGTAGGATCCGAGGCCGAACCCTACAAACGCACGTCGGTGAAATCCGCCTCGGTGAAATCCTCCACCGTGGAAGCCACCGCTCGCGAAACGTCCATGAAAGCCGCCACCGCGGAAACCTCCTCCACCTAAAGCAGCGCCGTGGAAACCAGCGCTGCTATGGAAGCCACCACCGCCGCCGTGGAAGCCACCACCACCAAATCCACCGCCATGGAAGCCACCACCGCCGCCCATGCCGCCTCCGTGTCCACCACCGCCGCCGCCACCTCCGTGTCCGCCGCCACCACCGCCACCGCCGCCACGAGCGAATGCCGCAGTTGGCTGAACCAAGCCGACCGCTGCCAGTGCGAACAGGGCCATAATCGTTTTTCGCATTATGCCTTCCCTCCCTTGGACGAAGGTCGCTCCTAGGCATACAACACTTTCGCAGCGGGATTATTCGGCGATCAGACAGCGTTTGCAATAAACTGACCGTGAGCCGGCCGCCTACCGATCATGGGGGTAGAGTGCTGCGACTGGTCGACTGACCATTCCAACAAGAAAAACCCGCCGGCGTTAACCCGGCGAGACTCACCTCTCCTCGTCCGGATGACACAGACTGTGCAGCTTTAAGCTCGCCCGCCCCACCGACGTCCACTCACATCACGTACTCGACCAACATTTTTTGCACATGATCGCACCGCAGACATTCGAACGTTCGGACGTTGGAACCGTTGGGATATTCGATACGTGCCAGCATCATGTGGTTGTGACACCGGGGGCAACGATGCCGCTCGATCGGAAGCTGAGACGGCTCGGCACGAGTATACGATTCAGGCATGTGAGTGATGCACCGCGGTTGGAGGTCAGGGGTAAAGCATTCCCAAAACAGCTGCCACCAAGCGGAGTATGATCGCTCGGTCCCACTGGTATTTCCCCGGCCGGGCACTCAAATCCCCAGCAGCCAAACGTAGCAATCTTCATGTTACGGTCGTGTGACAAGGAAACCAGCCCGCCGGCGTGAACCGGCGGGCCACGTGCTTTCAGGCTGATAAGTCTTGGCAATCTCGGACTAGCGTTACGATCGTCGCCCTCGCCGGCTCAGGTGCGTCCGACTGGAGGAATGTAAGGACCAACTCTCTCATGCACTCCAGCACGGCCAAGGCGTCGTCCCTGCCGTCTGTTCAATGCATATCAATCCATCAGCCTCCACCGCGCCGGTCTGGCCTCTCCGACATCCAAAGAAAACGGCCCCAGCGCACGATTACGCTGAGGCCGTCTATTGCATACCGGAACCCCGGCTGGTTTGGCCCGACTCATAGTCGCCAGCCGTGGATTGAGGGCCGTCCCCGAGGAAATATCCGAGGAGCCCAGCACTATTGTGCCACTCACCGACGGAGCCGCTCCGAGTAACTAATCGGTTGCAATCAGAACGGGAAACCAGAGCATGCCGGCATTACTCGACGCGGCAGTGGCTATCGAACCCGGTCTCCGGCCTCAATCTCCCGAAAACGGGAGTTTTTCAAACGTGAGCCGGAGACTATCGCCAAATTGGCTGAGCAAATGTCCCAAATCGGAGTTTGGAGACAGGAAGCTAATTCCCAAAAGCCCGCCATTGGCGGGCCTTTCTGCGAGTACCCTGGGCATTTTCTGCGCCCATCGGACTGCCTGGCTGGGGCGGGAGGGTACTCAGCCACAACCGCGCCGCACCCAACCGATTGAAAAAACTCACAAAACCGGAGCGACACGCTGCGTGTGTAGCATCTCAGTGCGGCACTCTGCAAGCACGCCTTGCCGCTCGTGTGCGCCTCGCTGACATCTAGACGTCGAACCATGTCGACTAGCCCAAGCCCGCATCCGGGCGCTCACGTCGACGGCATCTCCGCCATGACTTCAGGCTCGAGCTATTCCGCGATCGTGGACACGACTCCGCATTCGGAAAGCATTGGCCCCCAGCGGGAGCCGCAGCGTTGGATGCCTTGCTACTCTTGCCGGCCAGCCCGCTCCATGATTGTCCCTCGCGGCTGGTTCTGCGGAGGATGCAGCGTTGGGCGGCTTTCCTCTTGCAAGCCCCAAATTTAAGCTGTCGGCGAGCTTCATTCATACATTGGTGCGGACGTGAGCGGCTTCCTTGGTTTCGATCTCAGTAATTGCAACGCGACAAAAGACGGTCTGCCGCGGCGCGACAATACACGGCTTTCCGACCGTGAAGGATGCGGCCTATGGAAAGAACAGGATTGGTAACGCCCAATTTGGAAAATGTAACGCTCAGTTCGGACTTATGTAACGGACAATTCGAGATTCGACTGACCCAAATTGCGCGTTACATTTTCCAAATTGGGCGTTACTTTTTCCCAAATTGCGCGTGACTTTTCTAGGGTAGTAACGGGGGGCGTCGACCGAAATCCGCCTACGCTCCTTCCCAGGCCACTCCCTACGACGTCCTTTCTGAAATCGTGCGCTGAGCACACCGGCGCGGCTCGTTTGCGGAGAGCATGGAGACGCCACGAGCGATCTCGTCGACCGCGCGGCGGTACGGCATCTCGCGCTCGCTGTTGCTGAATTGGCGACGATCGCTCTGTACAGAACCGGATGGCGCTGAGGAGCAGAAATCCGGCTTAGCGCGGGCGATGGTCGTGGCGGATCCGGCGCCGTCGGTTCCCGCCGCACCGGCGAGCGACCGCATGGAGATAGAGATCGGGACTGATCGTCGCGTCATCGTCGACGCCGGCGTCGATGTGGCCGTGCTGGCGCGGGTACTCGGACGACATAACGTGAACTTTTGTCTCATACGACAACATAAGGAATGCCTCGGAAACAGAGCGCGAACGTGAATGGTACATCCGGCCCCAAGCGTAAAATCTCCAAGGGCGTGGCCGCATCTGCACAAACTGATTGAAGTCGCACAACGCAAACTGATTGCAACCGGACGGCGCAGCCCGGCTGAGGACCTCCAGGGTCAGCGACGTATAAATACCCTAGTCTGATGCCGTATAAATACACTAGTTCCGTGCTGAATAAATGCACTAGTTGATGCCGCATGGGCTCGCCGCACCGGCGCGAGGTGTAGGAATTTCAAATCCTGCAGGCCCTCACCGTCGAAAATCAATTAAGGCCATCGAAAAACTGTTACGCGGACGGCTGCCGGTGGAAAATCGCTTACGAAGGATTCGCACCGAACCCTTGCTACGGATTTGCTATGAGATTTTTGGCGAGGAGCCCGCCGGCGGCGGAAGCGTCTAACTCTTTGATTTCAGGTGAGCGACCCGAGACATAGGTGACATTTCGTACCGGACACATGGGTTACACTTTTCGCTTTTTCGCAAGCGGGAGGTGTGGATGCCGTGGAAAGCGAGTTCGGTTATGGAAGAGCGCCTTCGCTTTGTTGCCCGCCTGCTGGACGGGGAGGCCATGACGGACGTGTGCCGGGAATTCGGCGTATCCCGCAAGACCGGCTACAAGATTTTCGATCGCTACAAGGAGCACGGGCTTGAGCCCTGAGCGATCGATCGAGGCGGCCGGTGCGCTATGCCAACCAGCTGCCGGAGCAGATCGAGAGCCTGATTGTCCGCCTCAAGGCCGAGAAGCCGCACTGGACTGTGTGTGTACCGAAAATCTAAATCCGAACGTATTGACGATGAAGTCCGCCCAGTATGGCGCGCGAATTTATGACGCCGGATCGCTGAACCTGGCGAGAGACAGGCGCATCTTCGTTCAATGACCGATGCGTTCTCACGCCGTTGTACAACACGACGACGGAACGCCCACGGGATCGCGGAGTACGAGCTTCTTTATCCGTGGCATCCTTGGGCCGGCTGCCTGGTCCATATTCATGAGGTGGTTGAGAAGGCTGGCAGAGAGGTTTTCCGTTGCAGCCTCTCTGGTCGGGCATCTGCGCGATGGCTGGAGATTCCGGCCTGGATGTTCGATCGGGCGGCTCGCGCGACCTGGCGTGTTGGCGCCACTCCCTATGTTGAGCTTGCGGTGCTCACCGCCTTGGCAACGCTGCTGCAGGATGTGACGTCGGTTTCGGGCGCACCATCGCAATTGCGGAATTCCAGCGCAGCATTGGGCTCTCACGACGCGAATCGGGGAGATGTCCATGCCGCGCCCGCCTACCGCTCACCGCCATCCTCACAGCAATGCACGTCAGTTCGATCTGTTCTGCGATCCGCCCACCGCCGCGGCGCAGACGCCGCAATGGCAGGCGTTGCCCGCCGAGACGCGCCATACGCTGACGAAGCTGATGGTCCGCCTGATCTTCGGCCACGCCGACGGCGACCTCCGGCAAAGGGAGGAGATGCGTCATGATGTCTGAGAAGATCAGGCCGCATCATCTGGAGCGCAAGGCGATCCTGTATGTACGGCAGTCCTCCGCCCATCAGGTTCTCCACAATCGCGAGAGCAGCGCCTTGCAATATGCGATGCGCGATCGTCTGACGGCGCTGGGCTGGTCTCGCATCGAAACGGTCGATGACGATCTCGGGCGCTCGGCGGCAGGCGGCGTCGCGCGCGCCGGCTTTGATCGAATGGTGGCCGAGGTCTGCCTGGGCAAGGTCGGTGCGGTCGCGGCGCGGGAAGTCTCGCGTTTCGCCCGCAACAGCCGTGACTGGCAGCAGCTGATCGAGATGTGCCGCGTCGTCGATACCGTGCTGATCGATCAGGAGACGGTCTATGCGCCGCGTCAGGGCAACGACCGGCTGTTGCTGGGATTGAAGGGCAGCCTCAACGAGTACGAGCTCGATCTTCTGCGCCAGCGTTCGCTGTCGGCCCGCTATGAGAAGGCCCGGCGCGGCGAACTCATCGTCGCTGCCCCGGTCGGCTTCGTGAAGGTCGGCGACAGGCTCGAGAAGGATCCCGATCGCCGTGTCCAGGAGGCCATCATCCTCGTCTTCGACAAGGTGGCCGAACTCGGCAGTGTCCGGCAAGCCCTGCTCTGGTTCATCGAGCATGGGCTGGACTTGCCCGCCAAGCGCCATAATGGTGACGTGGTCTGGCGCAGGCCGCACTATACCACCATCCACCGGATGATCGAGAACCCGATCTACGGCGGCGCCTACGCCTATGGTAAGAGTCGTGTCGCGACAGGATATGATGCAGCCGCAGGCGTGATCCGACCCAGGAGCCGTCGTAAGGCGCGAGCCGAATGGCTGGCGCTGATCCCAGGCGTCCATGAGGGTTACGTCAGCTGGGAGCGGTCGGAGGCGATCCGCAAGATGGTGAGCGACAACTTGCCCACAGGCCGACATCACGGAGCGCCGAAGCACGGCGACGCTTTGCTCGCCGGCCTTGTCCGCTGCCGGCGTTGCGGACGCAAGCTGACGGTCCGCTACACCGGCGCCAAGCATAACATTCCGCGCTATTCCTGTTGGCGGGGTTCGCTCGACAATGGCGAGCCACGCTGCATCGCATTCGGAGGATTGCGTGTCGACGACGCCGTCGAGGAAGCTCTTCTGCGGGTTGTCGAACCGGCAGCGATAGCTGCGGCCGTCGAGGCCGAAGCCCAAGCGGCCAGCCGCCGCGATCAGGTTCGTGATGCGCTGGCGCGCGACCTCGAGGCGGCGCGCTACCGCGCCGATCGGGCATTCCGACAGTATGACGCCATCGATCCGCAGAACCGGCTGATCGCGGCGGAACTGGAGTTGCGATGGAACAGCGCGCTCACACGTGTAGGCGAGATCGAGACCAGGATTGCCGCGCATGATGCCTCGACATCGGAACCATCACGCTCGCCAGGACACGTCGCCGCGCTGGCCGCTGATCTCAAGGCTGTCTGGTCGGCGCCGCCGACCGACGCGAGGCTCAAGAAGCGAATCGTGCGCACCGTCATCCACGAGGTGGTCGCCGATATCGATGACGAAGCGTCAGAGATCGTTCTCCTGATCCATTGGATGGGCGGCGTTCATACCGAACTGCGCCTGCCGAGGCGTCGCCGCGGACAGCGCAACAGCATCTCCGCCGACATGCTCGCCGCCATCCGCCAGCTGGTTCTCATCGCCAATGATGATCTGATTGCCGGCATCCTCAACCGGAACGGCCTGGTGACCGGCCACGGCAATCGCTGGACACGGGAGCGGGTCACCGCGCTCAGGTCGCATCATAAGATCCCGGTCTTTCGACCGGTGCCGGATGGGAACGAGCCATGGCTCAATCTGAACAAGGCGGCGGGTTTGCTCGGAATTGCACCGAAGACGCTCAGGCTCGCCGCCGAAGCGGGCGAAATCGAAGCGGGGCATCCCCTGCCGGATGGTCCGTGGCTCTTCCGCCGATCAACCCTCGGCGAACCGGCCGCTCAGCGCATCGTTCATCGCGCGAGGCAGAACCCCAATCACCCCACGGGATCGCATCCAGATCGGCAAAACCTCTTCTCTTCAATCGCGTAGACGGATGGGTGTTATGAAACAGGATTGTACAACACGACGACGGAACGCCCACGGGATCGCGGAGTACGAGCTTCTTTATCCGTGGCATCCTTGGGCCGGCTGCCTGGTCCATATTCATGAGGTGGTTGAGAAGGCTGGCAGAGAGGTTTTCCGTTGCAGCCTCTCTGGTCGGGCATCTGCGCGATGGCTGGAGATTCCGGCCTGGATGTTCGATCGGGCGGCTCGCGCGACCTGGCGTGTTGGCGCCACTCCCTATGTTGAGCTTGCGGTGCTCACCGCCTTGGCAACGCTGCTGCAGGATGTGACGTCGGTTTCGGGCGCACCATCGCAATTGCGGAATTCCAGCGCAGCATTGGGCTCTCACGACGCGAATCGGGGAGATGTCCATGCCGCGCCCGCCTACCGCTCACCGCCATCCTCACAGCAATGCACGTCAGTTCGATCTGTTCTGCGATCCGCCCACCGCCGCGGCGCAGACGCCGCAATGGCAGGCGTTGCCCGCCGAGACGCGCCATACGCTGACGAAGCTGATGGTCCGCCTGATCTTCGGCCACGCCGACGGCGACCTCCGGCAAAGGGAGGAGATGCGTCATGATGTCTGAGAAGATCAGGCCGCATCATCTGGAGCGCAAGGCGATCCTGTATGTACGGCAGTCCTCCGCCCATCAGCCTGGTGACCGGCCACGGCAATCGCTGGACACGGGAGCGGGTCACCGCGCTCAGGTCGCATCATAAGATCCCGGTCTTTCGACCGGTGCCGGATGGGAACGAGCCATGGCTCAATCTGAACAAGGCGGCGGGTTTGCTCGGAATTGCACCGAAGACGCTCAGGCTCGCCGCCGAAGCGGGCGAAATCGAAGCGGGGCATCCCCTGCCGGATGGTCCGTGGCTCTTCCGCCGATCAACCCTCGGCGAACCGGCCGCTCAGCGCATCGTTCATCGCGCGAGGCAGAACCCCAATCACCCCACGGGATCGCATCCAGATCGGCAAAACCTCTTCTCTTCAATCGCGTAGACGGATGGGTGTTATGAAACAGGATTGTAATAGTCCGCATAGTTTTTCAGAATCCGACGCAGATGTTCCGCGTCCAGGACAATGATGTGGTCCAAACACTCGCGCCGGATCGATCCGATCAGCCGTTCGGCAAAGCAGTTCTGCCAAGGCGAGGCCGGTGCAATTGGCTTGTCTCGGATACCCATGGCACGCAGTCGGCGCGTGACGACAGTGCCGTAGATTCGATCTCGATCTCGGATCATATAGCGCGGAGCGCCATCCCAAGGAAAAGCCTCGGTGATCTGACGTGCAACCCACTCCGCCGCCGGGTTGGTTGTGACGCCGATCCAGACGAGATCTCTGCGATCAAGCCGGATGATGACGAAGCCATACAGCAGCTTAAAGCCAATGGTCGGTACTACGAACAAATCCATGGCGGCGATGTCCGGCGCGTGGTTTCGCAGAAAGGTCCGCCATTCCTGACTTGGAGGCCCGCGTCGCTTGACCATATACTTCGCGACACTTGATTGAGCGACGCTAAACCCGAGCTTGAGCAGTTCGCCGTGGATGCGCGGCGCACCCCAAAGCAAATTCTCTGTGCTCATCTGCCGGATCAGCGCGCGCAATTCTGTCTCGATCTGCGGTCGCCACGGTGTCAAGGAGCGAGAACGTCCCCTTTAACGCTACCGTCCCAGTAGCCAACTCTAATTTTACGCAAAGGAGAACTTCCATGAATAGCCAAGACAATCTTCGGCCAAGGTATCCAATGAATCGACGCGCATTCGTAAGCATGGTGGCCGCGGGGGCAGCGGGCACTCTTGTCCAGGGCACCGCCGCCGCTGCACAGCCGGCGCCGACGGCCAAAAACATCGTCCTTGTGCACGGGCTGTTCGCCGACGGGTCATCCTGGTCCGAGGTGATTGCACGATTGCAGGCAGCGGGGCTCAATGCCACATCCGTGCAAAACCCGCTGACAACCCTGCCTGACGCGGTAGCCTCGGCCGAGCGCGTGCTGGCGCGGCAGGATGGTCCGACGGTCCTGGTTGGGCATTCCTTCTCCGGAATGATCGTAACCGAGGCCGGCATGCATCCGAACGTGTCGGCGCTTGTCTATGTGGCGGCGCGGGCACCGGATGCAGGCGAGGACTACACGGCGTTGGCCAAGACATATCCGACGCCCCCGGCATCCGCCGGGATTGTCTTCGACGGTGATGAAGGACGCCTTTCCGAGCAGGCTTTCCTTCACGATTTTGCCGGCGACCTGCCCGAAGCGAAAGCCAGGGTGCTCTATGCCGTGCAGGAACCATTCCACAAGGCTCTGCTCACAGGCAAGACCACGCACGCGGCGTGGCGATCGAAACCGAGCTACTATGCGGTTTCAACGGAAGACCGCACCATCAATCCGGACCTTGAGCGCTTCATGGCCAAGCGGATGAACGCCAAGACCATCGAAGTGAAGGCCAGCCATCTGTCGCTGATTTCCCATCCCGAGGAAATCACGCGGCTGATCCTCGAAGCCGCGGGACAGCAAGCCTGACGAGCCCAGCACGTGCAGAGCACGAAAGGAGCAAGGAGCCATGAAACACTTTGGATCTGCCGCCTGGAACAAGGGCGGCCTTCGTGAAGGCAAGGGCTCGGTCTCGACCGAGAGCCACGCGCTGGAAACCTATCCCTACACGTTCTTCAGCCGCTACGGTGAAAAGCCGGGCACCAATCCGGAGGAATTGCTTGGGGCGGCTCACGCCGCCTGTTTCACCATGTCGTTCGTCAGACTGCTCGACATGGCGAACTTCGTGCCGGAGCAGAACGGCCCTGTCACCCATTGGAGGACGAGTTCAACCGAAAGCACGCGCGACGATTGAAGCGCAGAAGTAACGGCATAGCGGATAACGAGGCACGTACGACAGGAGCTAATGATGACGACCATCAAGACCAGAGACGGTGTCGAGATTTACTATAAGGACTGGGGCTCCGGTCAGCCCATCGTGTTCAGCCATGGCTGGCCGCTATCATCGGATGACTGGGACGCGCAGATGCTGTTCTTCCTCAATCACGGCTATCGCGTCATCGCCCATGACCGCCGCGGCCATGGTCGCTCTAGCCAGACCGGCGAAGGCCACGATATGGATCATTATGCCGACGATCTCGCTGCCGTGACAGCGCATCTTGACCTGAAGAAGGCCATTCACGTCGGCCATTCCACCGGTGGCGGCGAAGTGGTGCATTACCTGGCGCGGCATGGCGAGAGCCGGGTGGCGAAGGCGGCCATTCTCTGCGCGGTGCCGCCGTTGATGGTAAGGACGCCGGCCAATCCCAACGGCCTTCCCAAGGAAGTCTTTGACGGATTTCAGATACAGCTCGCGGCCAATCGCTCGCAGTTCTATCGCGACGTCGCCTCAGGTCCGTTCTATGGCTACAACCGGCCGGGCGCCAAATCTTCTGAGGCCGTTATCCAGAATTGGTGGCGTCAGGGCATGACGGGCGGTGCCAAGGCGCATTACGACGGCATTGTCGCTTTCTCGCAGACCGATTTCACCGAAGACCTCAAGAGGATCGCCGTGCCGGTGCTGGTGATGCATAGCGAGGACGATCAGATCGTTCCCTATGTGGCCGCCGGGCCATTGTCAGCCAAGCTCCTGAAGAAAGGGACGCTGAAGACCTATAAGGGCTTTCCGCACGGCATGCCCACGACCGAAGCGGCCACCATCAACACAGACCTACTCGCCTTCATCAAGGGTTAGCTGCCAGCCGAATGCCGAAGGAATTCCGGGACAGGGACTTTTTCCGGCCCCCTCCCGAGCCTGATTCCAGACTAATAGGCCCTCAACTCACGGCAGTCACGAAGTGCTGCTTGCGCACGAACGGCCGCTTCGCGCCAACAGCGGCCGTTCCATAACCGCTCACGGTGCCACTCTCCCACGAGTTCGCTGCGCCCCAGCTGTCCAAACTGCTGGAAGCCGACGCAACCTTCAGGAGCTTGCCGCCGCAGCCTGGTGGCTCAGGTCCTGTACACGCCATTCCGAAGGATGGCGACGGGCTTCGCGTCGTGGACAAGGCGTGGTCCCAATGGCCGGGCAGGTTTACTGCGCGGCGGCAACGCGCCCTGTGTAGGTCCCAGTCAGAAGATCGACGCCCTTGTCGGCGACCGCCATGACGGTGGCGTTCGTGTTGGCGCTGATGATCCTGGGCATAATGGAGGCGTCCATAACCCGAAGGCCGTCTATCCCCTTGACCCGCAAGTCGGGCGTGACCACGGTCGTGGGGTCTTCCGCCCTGCCCATTCGGCAGGTGCCGACCGGGTGAAAGTTGCTCTGCGTCGTCGCTTTCATGTATTCGACGAGCTCCGCGTCGTCCGTTATTGCCTGTCCCGGCGAAAGCTCTTCTTCCACGATGTCAATGAACGGTGCTGTTGCGACGATCGTCCGGAGATACTTTAGCGCCTTCAATAGGCGCCGCGTGTCCTCCGGATCGCTCATCCAATTCGGATCGACCTCAGCGTCATCCTCTGGAAGCGCCGACTTCAAGCGGACGGACCCGTAGGAAAGCGGGCGAACCAAATTGGCCAGAAGCGTAACGGCGTTGCGTGGCTTGACCGTCAGTGTTGGCCACATCAGACCAATGCAATAGATTTGGATATCGGGCGGCCCGGCGGGATCGTCCAAATTGACGAACGCCATCGTCTCGGATCCCGTGGAAGCGATAGGGCCTGTGCCAAAAGCGAAATACTGAATGACGTTCCGGATCAGCTTGATCCCTGCGTCCTCGCCGAAATAACCAAATGGGCCCTTCGTCGAAAGCGACAGAAAGACTTCGTTGTGATCTTGCAGATTCTGGCCGACGCCGGGCAGGTCGGCGACGACTGGGATATCGAACTGGGCCAGGTGATCGGCAGGTCCGATCCCTGAAAGCATCAGGAGCTTGGGCGTGGCGAACGCCCCGGCCGTCAAGACGACTTCATGCGTCACCTTCGCCTGATGGACCTTCCGTCTTTGACGTATTCGATCCCGATCGCCCGCTGACTATGCGAGCTTTTGACCGGGACCTGATCCGCGGAGGGCATTATGGCCAGCGGTCATGTGAACCGCACCTACAGGCCGAACACATGGCTGCACCGACCAATGCTGCAAACGTGAAGAAAGTCCTTGCCAACCCGGAGCCGTCCACACATGGCACCTTTGAGACATGCCGACGAACTCTGGGCATGTCCGCTTATCGGGGTGGACCGGAAGTGGTGAGAAGGTTCCGGTAGCCGCCGCCCGAAAGAAGACCCTGCAAGAGGGATTGCAAAGCCTCGGCTGGATCGAAGGCAAGAATGTCCAGATCGATTATCGATTCGGTGACGGCGATATCAAACGTATTGAACGTCATGCTGCTGATCTGTTGCAGTCCAACCCAGATGTGATCCTGGCCCAGGGTGTACTAGGGGCACAGTCGATGCAGCAGGTGACACGCTCTCTGCCGGTCGTCTTCGTGCAAGTAGCGGATCCCGTCGGCGGCGGCTTCGTCGCAACCTTGGCCCGCCCGGACGGTAACATGACCGGCTTCACAGACGCTGAATACACCATGAGTGGGAAATGGCTCGAAGTTCTTAAGGAGATGGCCCCTCGGGTTGCGCGCCTCCTTGTCCTGCTCAGTCCAGGAAACACCGCCCGGTGGACCGGATATTTTCAGGCTCTCCAAGCGGCGGCGCCCGTTGCCGGTGTCGAACTCATCCCGGGCGCCGTCCGGAGCCGTGACGACATTTCGCGCAGCATCGAGACGTTCGCCAACACTCCCGACGCCGGCCTGCTGGTGCCGCCCGATGCAGTCACCACGGAGCACCAGCAAATGATTTTTGAGCTGGCCAACCGGTATCGCCTCCCGGCGGTGTATCCCTTGCTCTCCTATGGCAGCGATACCGTCGATCAATTTCGCCAGGCTGCCTCGTATATCGACCGTATCCTGAAGGGCACCAGACCTGCCGATCTGCCGGTGCAGGCGACCGTAAAATTTGAGCTCGCTGTGAATCTGAAAGCCGCCAAGGCCATTGGGCTCGACGTACCGCCGACGCTGCTTGCACGTGCCGACGAGGTGATCGAATGAAGCGGCGGGAGCTCATTACGCTACTCGGCGGCGCGGCGGCGAGCGTGCCGTTCGCGGCGCGTGCGCAGCAGGCGCCGATGCCGGTGATCGGATTTCTCAGCACTCGGTCGGCAAGGGATTTGGCGAGGTTGATCGCCGCGTTCGGAAAAGGGTTGGAGGAAGCCGGCTTTTCCGAAGGCAAGAACCTTTCTATCGACTACCGGTTCGCGGATGGCCGGTTGGATCGGTTGCCGGAATTGGCGGCTGACTTGGTCCGCCGGTCTGTGGCCGTGCTTGTGACTACGGGCGGCGCGCCTTCGGCGATCGCGGCCAAAGGGGCCTGATGCCGCTGGCCGAGCAGCGTCCGGGGTGGAATAATCAGATACTGGCCGTTGGACGGACGAGTGGCATTGCAAGTCAGTCCGTCATATGAATTAGCAACCCAGACGGGTATCTCTGTTATTTGAGCCCGGTGCCGCCAGGCGCAAGGCAAAATGGATTTGAGTGAATGACCGGGCTTCCCCAGGACGTGGTGGCCGATCTCAGGCAGGAAAACGCCCGGCTGCTGGCCGAGTTGCGCGCCGCCCGGGATCGCCAGGCCTGCAGCGCCGAAATCCTGAGCACCATCGCCGGTGCGCCGGGCGATGCCGAGCGTGCGTTGCAAAAGGTTGCCGAGACCACCGCGCGCCTGTTCGGCGCTTCCAGCGTCACGATTCGTATCGCCCGGGGTGACGAATGGGGCCAGTCGATCAACGTCGGTGCCGGCTCGGAACGTATCGCCGCGGAGGTTTCTGCGGCGCGACTGCGGCTTGGCGCGCGCAACCTGCCGAGCACGGTGTTAGGCGAAAACCGGCAGGTCCACATTCGCGACCTCGACAATCCCGATCCCGCAATCGCCGACTGGCCCGGTATTCCGCCCGCGCGCGCGGCGGGCACCCGCGCGATGGCCGGCACACCGCTAAGGCGCGAGGGCAAGGCGATCGGCGTTCTCATCGTGCATCGCGACCGCCCCGAACCTTTCACGGCCGAGGAGCTTGCACTTCAGCAAGGTTTCGCCGACCAGGCCGTGATCGCCATCGAAAACGCGCGGCTGTTCAACGAGACCAAAGAGGCGCTGGAGCGACAAACCGCAACTGCCGACATTCTGAAGGTTATCGCCGGGTCGCCGTCGGACGTGCAGCCCGTGTTCGAAGCGATTGCGGCGAGCGCCAAAAGGCTGATCGGGGGCTTTACAGCCACAGTAATGCTCTTTATTGGCGACGCGCTCCATCTAGTCGCATTGACACCGACGAATGCAGCAGCGGACGAAGCGATGAAGGCATCGTTTCCCAGGCCGCTTTCCGAGTTTCCGCCTTTCGCGCTGGTTCGGGGCGGCGAAACCGTGCAGTTTGCCGATACGGAAGCGGAAAATGTGCCGCCCCTGAACAGGCAACTAGCCCGCTTGCGTGGTTATCGCAGCATGGTGTTTACGCCGTTGATGAACAGCGGGGCGCCGATTGGCATCCTGAGCGTCACGCGGATACAGACCGGTACGTTTCCTGCGCACCACGTTCAGCTGCTTGAGACCTTCGCCGATCAAGCGGTGATCGCAATCGAAAATGCGCGGCTGTTCGACGAGGTACAGGCGAAAACCCGCGACCTCAGCGAGGCGCTTCAGCAACAGACAGCGACCGCGGACGTGCTCAAGGTCATCAGCCGCTCGGCGTTTGATCTCGAAACCGTCATGAACACGCTCGCGCGCTCGGCATCAGAGTTGTGCGCAGCCGATTTGAGCGCCTTGTTTCTTCGGGACGGTAATTTTCTGACTCTCCGCGGCATTTCCGATATTTTTGACGTGAAAATGGCTGACTTCTTAAGGCAGACCAGGGTCGAGATCGATGATCAAAGCTATATGGGCCGTTCCGTCCTGAGCGGGACCGTCGCGAATATTCCGGACTTTGCGAGCGATACAACCTCTCGAGTGCGAACGTTCCAGCAGGCCATCGGTTTCAGGGCGATCCTGATAGTGCCCTTGATGAGAGAAGGTCGAGGTGTCGGCGTATTTGCTCTTTGCCGCAATCACGTCGGCGCATTTTCGCAGAGGCAGATCGATCTGATCCAAACCTTCGCCGACCAGGCGGTGATCGCTATCGAGAACGTCCGCCTGTTCGACGAGGTGCAGGCGCGAACTCGTGACCTCACGGAGTCTCTGCAACAGCAAACCGCGACTGCCGACGTGCTCAAGGTCATCAGCCGCTCGGCGTTCGATCTGCAGACCGTGCTCGACACGCTTGTCGCCTCGGCCTCGACGCTCTGCAGCGCAGATCAGGGTATGCTGCTGCTTTTAGAGGGCGGTGTTCTGAAGCCGCTTTCCTATTTCGGCCCACATTCCGATAAGTTCGAGTTCAGAAAGTCGCTCGCCGCGGCACCGCATCGGGGCACGATGAGCGGTCGGGCCGTGCTCGACGGCCAAACCGCGCACGTACCCGACGTATTGATCGACCCGGAATTCAGCAACAATTCGTGGCAGGAACTTACTGGGTTTCGCGCGATGTTGGCCGTCCCCCTGATGCGGCAAGCGCAGCCGATCGGAGCCATGGCGCTGTCGCGGACCACGCCGGGCCCGTTCACCGACCGGCAGATCGAACTTGTGACCACCTTCGCCGACCAGGCGGTGATCGCTATCGAGAACGTCCGCCTGTTCGACGAGGTGCAGGCGCGAACCAAAGAACTCGCCGCTTCGCTCGACGACTTGCGCACCGCGCAGGACCGCCTGGTTCAAACCGAGAAGCTGGCCTCGCTCGGCCAGCTCACGGCCGGCATCGCGCACGAAATCAAGAACCCGCTCAACTTCGTCAATAACTTCTCAGCACTTTCAGCGGAATTGACCGACGAACTTAATGAGGCGCTCAAATCGGCTACACTCAGCGATAAGATCCGCGAGGAAGTCGATGAATTGACTGGCCTTTTGAAGGACAATCTCGACAAAGTCGTGCAGCACGGGAAGCGGGCCGATTCCATCGTCAAGAACATGCTGCTGCATTCGCGCGAAGGGACCGGCGAGCATCGGCCCGCCGATATCAATGCACTCCTGGATGAGAGCCTCAATCTTGCCTATCATGGCGCGCGGGCCGAGAAGCCGCAGTTCAACGTTACCCTGCAACGGAACTTCGACGAGATGGCGGGTATGATCGAGTTGTTTCCGCAGGAGATCACCCGCGTATTCCTCAATCTGATCTCGAATGGATTCTACGCCGTAACCAAGCGCAAGACGGAGATCGGCAACTCGGGTTTTGAGCCGGTTGTCAGTGCAACCACGAGAAATCTGGGCGACAGGGTGGAAATCCGGATTCGCGACAACGGCACCGGCATCCCGGCCGATGTGAAGGAAAAGATGTTCAACCCGTTCTTTACGACGAAACCCGCGGGCGAAGGGACCGGGCTTGGCCTCTCGATGAGCCACGACATTATCGTGAAACAACACGGCGGCAGGATCGAGGTCGAGACGGAACCCGGAGATTTTACGGAATTCACGATCGTTTTGCCGCGGACGAGCAATTTTTCAAACAAAATCAGAGGTCAGACGTGAGCGTATTGGTTCTTGTGGTCGATGACGAGCCCGACGTCGAGGCGCTGTTCCGCCAGCAGTTCCGGCGGGATTTGCGCGCGCAACGTTTTGTAATGGATTTTGCCATTTCAGCGGCGGACGCGCTGGCGCGCATTGCAAACACGATTGAACAGTCGCTGATACTGATCCTTTCGGACATCAACATGCCCGGGATGACCGGCCTCGAAATGCTGCCCAAAGTTAAAGCGTTGCGGCCTGACGTGCCCGTTATCATGATTACCGCTTACGGCGATCCCGAAACCAAACGCAAGGCGATCGAAAGTGGTGCGGAAGGCTTGTTGACCAAGCCCATCGATTTCATCTTGCTAAGGGAAGAAATTGACACACGGCTTGAACGAGCCGTGTGACTGGTGGCCTTCCCTTGGGCTTCGGTCGCCTCGACGTGTCTACCACAATCATCGCACGTGCCCGGGGCGATCGAATGAAAGCCGCCATTGCTGCGGTGCATGAGTCTCTTGTTGATGCTGTGGACGGCTCCTCCACCGGCACGCAAGTGCCATGAATGCGGGCGCTGTTAAAGGCCCCACGATTCAGAGGAGCTACCCATGCAGACGATCACGACAATCGGCCTCGACCTCGCCAAGTCGGTGTTCCAGGTTCACGGCGTTGATGCCGCTGGCGAGGTGGCCATCCGCCGCCAGTTGAAGCGGCGCTCCGTCCTGGCGTTTTTCCAGAAACTGCCACCCTGCCTGGTTGGCATGGAAGCTTGCGCCTCGTCCCACTATTGGTCGCGCGAACTCCAGGCACTTGGCCATACCGTTCGATTGATGCCGCCGGCTTACGTGAAGCCCTACGTCAAACGGCAGAAGAACGATGCTGCTGACGCCGAGGCGATCTGCGAAGCGGTCACCAGAGCCAACATGCGGTTCGTGCCAACCAAGACGCCTGAGCAGCAGAGCTGCTTGATGCTTCACCGCACCCGCCATCTGTTCATCCGCCAGCAGACCGCGGTGATTAATTCGATCCGAGCGCACCTTGCCGAGTTCGGCATTGTCGCGCCGGTCGGGCGTAGAGGGGTCACGGAACTGCTGCATGTTGTTGCCGACCCAAGCGACAAACGGGTGCCTGAGGTGGCCCGTGCGTGTCTTGCCGCGCTCGGCACTCAACTGCTCCGCCTCAAGCAACAGATTGTGGAGTTCGATCGGATGATCATGGCCTGGCACCGATCCAACCAAACGAGCAAGCGCCTGCATTACATTCCCGGGGTCGGCCCGATGCTGGCGACCGCCCTGGTCGCGAGTGTTGCTGACCCCAGGACCTTTCGGTCAGGTCGTAACTTCTCGGCCTGGATTGGGCTCGTTCCGAAGCAGCACTCGAGTGGGGGCAAGGACCGGCTCGGCAGCATCAGTAAACAGGGCGACCGCTATCTACGCAGCCTGTTCGTGGCCGGCGCACTCGCCGTCATCCGCTACGCCAAGATCCACGGCACCCAGCATCGGCCCTGGCTCACGGCATTGTTGGGGCGGCGCCCGACCAAGGTCGCCGCCATCGCGCTTGCCAACAAGATTGCGCGGATGGCCTGGGCCATGATGGCCAAGGGCGAGCGTTACAAGCAACCCGCCGCGCTGGCGGCGTAAACGAGATCGCGCCGGACAGCCGGCGTGATGTGAAGGTTGGGAGGGCGAACAGCACGTAATGCAGAGCCGGTCGATCCGGCGGTCAGGACACCCCACTTGTGCCATCGCATTGTCGAATGCGGGTTGTTGACCGGGACCTGATCCGCGGAGGGCATTATGGCCAGCGGTCATGTGAACCGCACCTACAGGCCGAACACATGGCTGCACCGACCAATGCTGCATACGTGAAGAAAGCCTCTTGCCAACTCGGAGCCGTCCACACATGGCACATCCCGGACATGCCGCGATGTCCGAGTTGAGTCCGCTATGCGAGCCAAAGCGGACGTCCGCCAACGCTTTTGGATTTACGAGTTCGGGCCTAATCGAGCTTCACGTTGAAACCCCAACCGTCGCTGTGGACCCAGGCAGCGCCTATCGGCTGCCAGAAACTGCGCTCACCGTTTTTGGTCACGGCGTAAACCCGGTGGCTCGGGGGGTTGGTTGTCTTGCTCATGTGATGTGCCTTTCGTCTTGGTTTGAAAGCCATGCACCTTGCCTTCGTGGGGCACAAAGGCCCGCGCGGAAAAGCGGCGCGTTTCAAAGGTGGCCCGCAGGGCACCGCGAAGCGGCGCGGAGTTGGCAGGGAGCCGAAGGCGACCGAAACGAGCGGCCTTGAAGACGACGCGCGTGCGGGCATAAGCCCCACAAATTCGAAGCCGCTGGTGTTGGCTTCTGATCGAAAGGAACATCAATGGAATGAGCGAGCGACGCCCTTAACCGCCATCGAGAACCTGTATTCCGGACCCAACGTCTGGCATTGCGGGCGCGCTCGCGAGCGGCTCCGCTACCGCCCGGCTACACACCCCCGGGGCCACGACCGACCGGGGCCGTCAGGCCGCCCTGCCGGTCATCTACCAGGTTCGGCAAGATGGAGTCTCGTGGCGCCAGCCCAGGCCCTAGCCACCCAGGGCGTCGCTGTGCCAGTTATCCCGCGGCGACTTGAATGGTCCACAGCGATGGTCCACAGTGCGCCGACACGGACCGCCGTGGCTCCACAGAAAGCGCTGCAGGCCAACGGTTTTTGATCGGCGACGCGAGTCTGGGCTGGAATCCTAGTGTCCGTTCAACCATTCAACACGCGTCGCGAATTTCCAATCGTGTACTGCTGGACGCTCAGCGACATCAGCAAACCCAGGCCGCAAAACAAGCAACCGACACGAACGTCTCGAACTCGGCAACCGACTTGGCGGAAGCTTTGGGGAAGAACCTTGAGGCCTTACATTTGAACCCCAGCAGAAAGATTTAACGCCTATGTTGCGTACTCCGGTTGAGCCGGCACCGACAAGACGGACATGCCCGTGAGCGGCAGCTTTGCGCCAAAAGTGGTCGTTCAGTCATTGTCGCTTTGGGCCGGCTAACCATCACTTCGTCCATCATGCATATTCGGATTCGATATGTCGGATGGCGCGGGTGGTCAATTTCTCTGCGCGGCCCACGTACCTGCACATCGTGTCTCGCCCGAATGGCCGCTCCAGACGCCTGGCCCAACACTCCGGACAGCCTTCTCGATCCCGACGCGTACTTCAGTCCGATTCTGACCGAGCGCCAATTATGTCGAGACCGCAATCTCCTGGATGAAATCCAGAAGCGCTCGGACCTTTGCCGGCGGGAGGTGGCGCGAGGGATGATAGGCATAGAGCGGATAGAGTTCTTCCGACCATTCCGGCAGGATCTGAACAAGCTCGCCTCGCGATAGTAAAGGCGCCAAGCCGATCGCGAGGCTCTGGAAAATGCCTTGACCCGCCACGCAGGCTGTTACCGCGACGGAAGGATCATCCAACACCAGGCGACTGGAGACCTTGACCTCGACGATCTCCCCGCCTCGGTGAAACTCCCATGGAAAAGGAAGGCCAGTCTGAGGATCACGGAAGAGAAGCGCCTCGTGATGGACGAGGTCGTGCGGTGATCGCGGCTCGCCGTGTTTTTCGAGATAGGCCGGAGCGGCGACCGTCAGGATGCGGGTCTCCAGCAGCTTGCGCACGATGAGGGATGACTCATCGGGGGGACCGAAGCGCACCGCCACGTCGACGCCGGTCATCATCTCCTGGCGATAGTTGCTGGTGGAGAAATCGACCGACAGCAGAGGATAGCGGACCAGAAACTGCTGGAGCTTCGACGCAAGCACCGTACGCGCGAACCACGGGTCCACCGATACGCGCAGGCGGCCGCGCACGACCGCCGCCGCCCCCGCGACCTCGGCGGTCGCCTCATCCAGGCCAGCGAGAAGCGGCATCACCTGCGCATGGAAGCGGCGGCCTTCCTCGGTGAGGCTGACTTCGCGTGGATTGCGATCGAAAAGCCGCACGCCGACCCGCGCCTCCAGACGCGCGACGGCGCGGCTCACCGCTGACGGCGTCAGGCCGAGCATCTCCGCGGCGCGGGCGAAATTCCCAGCCTCCGTAACCGCTGTCAGGACACCGACGCCGGTCAGAAGCCGCGTGTCGAAAACCATTCGATCTCCCTTCGCCTCTGCAGGTCTCCGCCGGCGCCTCACTCCGAGGCGGATAAGCAGTGAATCTGAGTCACTGTAGCATTGATTCTAATGAGCGTGAATCACGTCATGGCACGGCTTACAAGGGTGACGTCTTAGCAACATCGGCGGTGAGCGGCCGAGCAAATCGGATTTCCTTCGATCCGGAAAGGAGTTAGCCATGAACCACCTCACACGCAGAACGATGCTTCAGCGCGGGGGAATGCTGGGGGCCATTCTGGCTCTCGATGCGGTCAGCCCCACCCTGGCCGGGACAACGCCGGCCGCCTCGTCAGTAAGATTCAAGGCGATCGACGCCGCCTTGCGGGGAGGCGTCTCAAAGAACGACGTTGCCGGTGTCGTCGCCATGGCGGCCACGCCGAAGGGCGTTGTCTACGAGGGCGCCTTCGGCAAGGCGAATGTTGCGACCGGCGCGCCGATGACAGTGGACACGGTGTTCTGGCTCCTGTCGATGACCAAAGCCTTCACGGCAACAGCCTGCATGCAACTGATCGAGCAGGGCCGCCTGCATCTGGACGACGACGCGGCGAAGTACCTGCCTGAGCTGGCCTCGCCGCAGGTCCTCGAAGGATTCGGCGAGGATGGAACGCCGCGACTGCGGCCGGCCAAGGGCGCGATCAAGGTGCGCCATCTGCTGACGCATACCTCCGGCTACACCTACTCGATCTGGAGCGAGGCTCTGACCCGCTACGAGAAGGTGACGGGCATGCCCGACATCGCGACCTGCAAGAACGCCGCCTTCACGGCTCCGCTCGAGTTCGAGCCTGGCGAGCGGTGGGAATACGGCATCAGCATGGACTGGGTCGGCAAGCTGGTCGAGGCGCTGTCCGACCAGTCGCTCGAGATCTACTTCCGCGAGAACATCTTCGCGCCGCTCGGCATGAAGGATTCGGGGTTTCTGATCGGGACCGAGCAGAAGCGGCGCGTAGCCACTTTCCACAACCGCCGCGCCGATGGCGGGCTGGATCCGGCGCCCTTCGAGATGCCGCAACGGCCGGAGTTCTTCATGGGCGGCGGCGGCGCCTTCAGCACGCCGCGGGACTACATGGCGTTCCTGCAGGCGCTGCTGAACGGCGGCGCGCTGCATGGCGTCCGAATCCTGCGTCCGGAGACGGTTGCCATGATGATGCAGAACCAGATCGGCGAGCTAAACGTCCAGGAGATGCGCTCGGCGCAGCCGCCCTATTCCCGCAGCTTCGACCAGTTCCCGGGACAGCCGCATAAATGGGGCCTGTCCTTCGACATCAACATGCAGCCGGGACCAAACGGGCGCTCCGCCGGCAGCATCTCCTGGGCGGGCCTGCTCAACTGCTACTTCTGGCTCGACCCGGTGAAGCACGTCACCGGCGCGCTCTTCACCCAGATCCTGCCCTTCTTCGACGAGCGGGTCGTCGCGCTCTACGGCGAGTTCGAGCGCGGCCTCTATGCCGGGCTCGCCTGAGCCCTGCGCGATCGACATCAACCTTCTGGAGAACCATCATGTACGCAATCACCGGAATCACTGGCAAGGTCGGCGGCGCGCTTGCGCGCGCCCTTCTCGCCGAAAGACTGCCCGTCCGCGCCGTTCTGCGCGACGAGGTCAAGGCGGCGGAGTGGAGAACTCGGGGCTGCGACGTCGCCCTGGCCGAGATGGACGACGCGGCAAGCCTGACTTCAGCCTTCAGGGGTGCCGCGGGCGTATTCATCCTGCCGCCCTCCGAGTTCGATCCGGAGCCCGGCTTTCCCGAGGCCAGGCACGTCATCGCCGCCGTAACGTCGGCTTTGGTTGAGGCTCGTCCCGGCAAGGTGGTCTGCTTGTCGACCATCGGCGCGGATGCGCCGCACGAGAACCTGCTGACCCAGCGCACGCTGATGGAACAGTCGCTGCAGGAGATCGGCCTTCCGGTCACCTTCCTGAGGCCCGGCTGGTTCATGGAGAATGCGCTCTGGGACATTCCCTCGGCGCGCGACGAAGGCGTGCTGCGCAGCTTCCTGCAGCCGGCCGACAAGCTGTTCCCGACGGTCGCGACGCAGGATGTCGGGCGCCTGGCCGCCGCGCTTCTCCGCGAGGACTGGAGCGGGACGCGGGTCGTCGAACTGGAGGGGCCCGCACGCATATCGCCGAACGATCTCGCCCGGGCCTTCGCCACGGTGCTGAAGAGCCCCGTCCGGGTCGAGACGGTGCCGCGCGAGAGCTGGGAGCAGATTTTCCGCTCTCAGGGAACGCGAAATCCATTGCCTCGGATCCGGATGCTCGACGGCTTCAATGAGGGCTGGATCGACTTCAGCGAGCACGGCCGGTCGGCGGTGAAGGGCACTACGGCACTCGAAAGCGTCATCGCCGAACTCGTCAGGGCGAGCCAGGCCAAAGCATCCGTCTGACGCCGCCGCCCTTGTGATGGCTTGCCGCCTGCCGGCAGCGCAAAAGGGTGACCGCACCGACCCGCCGGCAGGAAATCCGAGAAAGGAAAACATCATGGAGACGATCATGACACAGGGTGTTGCTATGCCTCGCCTCGGCTTCGGCACCTTCCGGATGCCGGGAGCCGACGCCCAGCCGGTCGTCGAGAGTGCGATCGCGCTCGGCTACCGACATATCGACACCGCCGCGATGTACGACAACGAAACCGCCGTCGGCGCGGCCATCGCGGCGTCCGGCGTGAACCGGAACGAGCTCTTTATCACCACCAAGGTCTGGCATGACCAGCTTGCGCCGGATGCGCTCTACCGCGCCTTCGACACCAGTCTGCGGAAGCTGGGGCTCGACCAGGTCGATCTCTATATGATCCATTGGCCGTCACGAGACATGGACATGGCAGCGACGCTGGAAGCGTTGATGTCGCTGCGGGAGCGCGGCCTGACGCGCGCGATCGGCGTGTGCAACTTCAACCTGCCGATGATCCGTCGCGCGGTGGAGGAGATCGGCGCGCCGATTGCCAGCCTCCAGGTCGAATACCACCCGTTCCTGTCGCAGGCGCCGATGCTCGCCTATCTGCGCGGCAAGGGGATTCCGCTGACAGCCTATGCGCCCCTCGCGCAAGGGCGGGCGGCAAGTGATCCCACGCTCGCCTTCCTCGGCCACAAGCACGGTTGTAGTGCCGCTCAGATGGCCGTTGCCTGGCTCCTCGACCAGACGGGTGTCATCGTGATTCCGAAGGCCGCCCGTTTCGAAAGCCAGAAGGCCAATCTTGACGCGCTTGGCACCCAGCTTGATGACAAGGATCGCGCCGCTATCGCCGCTCTGCCGAAAGACCAGCGCTTCGTCCGGCCGCCCTTCGCGCCAGAGTGGGACGCTATCGGATGCAATTCATCGGCGCCGCGGCCTTCGCGGTAAAACGAGCGCCAGGCGGAATGCCGGCTTCCATGTTCCGGCGCTGGTCCGAAGCCATGCGTGCCGAGCATCAACGAGACGTCGCGGTCTATGAGCAATTGCTCAAGGAGCTTTGCCTACCTACCGCGGAAGATGATCAGGCATCGTCCTGCCCGGTCATGAAACGTGAAGAGGAATTGCAATGCAGACCCAACAAATGTTGCCCACCCTGAGCTTTGGCATTTTTGATCATTTAGATCATGCGGGCGGGAGCCTTCGCCAGCAGTACAGCGACCGATTGGAAATCGCCTCGGCGTGCGATGAGGCAGGTTTTCGCGCCTACCACGTCGCAGAGCATCATGGGACGCCACATGGTCTGGCGGCGTCGCCCAACTTGTTCTTGTCCGCAGTGGCGCAACGCACCAGAAAGCTGAGGCTCGGACCGTTGGTGATGTTGTTGAATCTATATCACCCCCTGCGCGCTTTCGAAGAAATCTGCATGCTTGACCAGCTGAGCGGGGGCCGACTCGATCTTGGTATTGGCCGCGGCGCCGTCCCGCTTGAGCTTTCCTTCTTCGGCGTTTCAGCCGCGGAGGCACAGGACCGTTACAGCGAGGCGGCTGAGATTGTTATCAAGGCCATGGAAACCGATACCCTTACGTACAGCGGCCGCCATTTCAGCTTCACTGACGTACCGATCACGCTCTCACCCATCCAAAAGCCCTATCCACCGCTTTGGTACGGGACGACGAAGCCTGAGACAGCCCGATGGGCTGCGGAGAACTCGATCAATATTGCTTGTGTCGGAAAGAGCATCGCGATTCGAGCAATTACGGACGCTTATCGGGCACACTGGAAAACGCGACCAACGCAAGATATGCCGCTGCTTGGCATGGTTCGCATTGTGGTGATTGCCGGGTCCGACGCTGAGGCGCGTGCTCTGGCCGCTCCAGCCTATGCGCGCTGGCTCAGTACATTCACCTTCCTGTCGCGCACTCGCAATTTGCCCGCTCCGCCGAATCTGCCGAAGTCGTTCGAGCAAGCTTTGGACGACGGTTTTTGCCTGGTCGGATCACCTTCCACGGTGCGGGAAACGCTCAAGAGACAGGTCGTTGAGGCTGGTGTGACATACGTCATGTGCCAACTCGCTTTCGGAGACCTGCCGCTCGCTGCATCGCTCCAAACGATCGCGGTCATGCGGTCGACCATCATTCCCGATTCCACGTGGCATGTGCCCGATTTTGTGCAAGGTGAGCATCATTGAAGACGGTGCTGGTGGTGCATTCGACGTGTCGATCGTAAAGAAGCTCGCAACCCTAGAGCGTGCGCCGGTTCGGCCCAGACCACGAATGGCCGCTTTGCGCCAAAAGCTGCCCTCCCCGCGACGTCGCGTTTTGACCCAATGTATGGTCCGGCCATGCGGTGCAAGAGGTTTTCGTCGATCCGGTAGATACGGTCTTGCATCAATGTATCCGGCCGTTGCTTGGAGCTGTGTTGCTCCGGGCCATCATGGATATCAGCGCGCATGCGATCTGATTAGCGGACAGGCCTCGAACGGGGCCATTTGGGGTCACCAGTGTTCGCCTGCGCCGCGAAGACCGATCCTCCATCGTCGTCTCATCCTCTCGCAGACCTCGGCGGGCGGATTAAGCTACGTCATCGAAAGCTCTCTTTTTGCGCTGTTCCTTTGTTCGTGCCTAGCGGCCGTTCCTTCGTCCCGACCTGCACGTTCAGACGAGCCGCGCGCAGGAGCCGTCAAGGCTGGCCGTCGCGCGGGCCTTGCCTCTCGCTTCCATGCTGCCAGGCCACGCCTTGACGGCCCCGAGCACGGCGCGAGGATCACGCTGGATGGGACGCCATCGTATCGGTCTTGACGCACGCGAAGGCGCGTCCCTTGTTCCCACGCGATGCGGGCGGGCTTGTTGGCCAGCGCAATGGCGAGCACGTTGTGGTGTAGTCGCTTCTTCGCGGTCTCGATCCAAGACTTGAGCCCATAGCGTTCCCAATGCTTTGGCCCGAGCTTGACCAGCACAACCCAGGCCGCCTGAACGAACAGGGCACGCAGATAGCGATTGCCGCGCCTTGATATGCTGCCAAGGATCGTCCGGTCTCCGGTCGAGATTTGCTTCGGTACCAGCCCGAGCCAGGCGCCGAAGTCGCGGCCTTTGGAGAACACGTCTCCGGTGCCGATCGCAGCCACTATCGCACTCGAGATGATGGGGCCGATGCCGGGTACCGTCATCAGCCGCTCGCAGTGCTGATCCTGACGGGCGAGCGTTTCGATCTCACCGGTGAGTTCTTGAATGCGTGCATCCGGGTGACGCCAGTCTCCAGCCAACGCCTCGATGACACGCGACATGCGGGGCGACAGAACATCATCGGTGCGCATGGCCAGAATGCTCGGCAGCTCGGCCCGCAGGAAACGCAGACCTTGTCGGACTGCAATACCCCGCTCCAGCAGGAAGGCGCGGATCTGATTATGATGCCGGTACGCTGACTGACCAAGCGTTCGCGGGCACGGTGCAGGGCTTGCAGGTCGAGTTGGTCGGCGGTCTTGGTCGCAACGAACTTCATGGTCGGGCGTTGCACCGCCTCGGCAATCGCCTCCGCATCGCGGAAGTCGTTCTTCTGTCCCTTCGAATACGGCCGCACGTATTTGGCCGGCATCAGCCGGGCATTGTGGCCGAATAGCTGCAGCTTGCGGCTGAGATGATGCGCGCCGACGCAGGCCTCCATGCCGATCAGGCACGGTGGCAAGTTGGAAAGTCGCGCCTCGACCTGGCCACGTGACCATTTCTGCCGCAGCACGATCGCACCACGCTGATCGTGTCCCACGACGTGAAACGAGTTCTTGCCGATATCGATGCCGATCACGGCGATTGCGCAATTGGATTGCTGAGACATGGCGTGCTCCTTGTCTTCGCTGCCCCGAGCCAGCTTCTATCGCTGGCGGGGGCTGGAGCACGGCCGGACCATCCCATTAGCGGGCATTCGGCGCACCGCTTGCAGCTTTGTGCAATGCAGACCCTCAAATCGCCAATGTGCGGTCCACTGGTTGCGTTGCTTCCCAGCAAACGCGACCCAAGAAAGCCGGCCAATGAGTCGGGTCACTCGTCATACGGCGCGGCCGACATCAATTGTGATGCCGTCGGAATTGGCTGACCCTGCAACTTGCAGCCGGCGGTGCGCGCAACATCGTCGGTCCAGTTTAAGACTTGGGCGGCCGGATTATTCCGACAATGCTCGACCAACAGATTTCGGAATTCGGCTTTGAATTTCATCCGCGGATATCTTTCGAGCACTTCCTCGACGACCTGCGGCGGCACTTGATCAAGGCCTAGACCCAACAACTCGAGCCCGGCGCCGAGGTGGACCAATGCTACCTCGTCTGCCAACCGAGTTGCGATCCCCGGAGAGGTGTGCAAGGCGATCGCCTTTCAAACCAGATCGGCGCGCACTGGCGCCACCTGATGCTTTGAGCAGAACTGGCGAGCAGCATCCGCGCCATCCACCTCAAACCGATTGTCGCGCCGGTAAGGAGGAACCAGTCCGAGGTCGTGCAAAACCGCGCCGCAAAAAGCGGCTTCCTCATCGACCACCGAACGGCCGAGGCCCCTGACAGCAAGGCTACCGAAAATGTATGTTCGAAGACAATGAGCGCAGAGAAACTCCGGTGAACTAGACTCCAACAGGTCGACTGCGGCATTACACAGCGCCGTATCCGGAATTGTAACACCGGCCACCGATTTCAAACGTGCCAAGGCCATGCTCGCCTCAATACTCAAACCACTGATGCAGCGCCCGGTTCTTTTCGTCGGTGAAGGGCGAGTATAGGTGTTCGATCGCCACGTCGGGCGGGGAGATCAGCATCGATTTGGCGTGGGTGAGCGCGTCGAAGCCATATTTGCCGTAATAGTGGCCGATCCCGGCGGATCCGGTGCCGCCGAACGGCATGGTCTCGACGAAAAGGTGAACGTTGACCAGGTTCACCCCGCCCCCACCGAAGGACAGCTCGCCGATGAACCGGTCGATGGTCTTCTGGTCGCGGCTGAAGATGAAGCCAGCGAGCGGACGTCCCGTTTTCGCCATCCGCGCCATCGCCTCATCGAATGACTTATGGGTCAGGATCGGCAGGATGGGTCCGAAGACCTCGTCCTCCATGATCTTGTCATGCCAGGTGACGGGATACAGAAGCGTGGGATCGAGGTAGTGCGCATCGCGGTCTGACTTGCCGCCGGCGATCACCTTGGCGGGATCGATGAGCGAGGCCAGCCGGTCAACCGTACGGGCGTTGATGATGCGCGAGTAGTCGGAGTTGGATTTTGGGTCATTGCCGAATAGCTCAACCAATGCCTTCTTGGCCTCGGCGGCGAAGGCGTCCGCCACGGACTCATGGACATAGGCGTAGCCCGGCGAGGTGCACCATTGGCCGCCCCAGGCCATCGCACCCCAGACGATCTTCTTCGCCGCATCGGGAATGTTCGCGGTCTCGTCGACGATCGCCGGATTCATTCCACCGAGTTCGAGCAAAACCGGCGTGAGGGTTTCCGCGGCTGCCCGCGCGACGATCTTGCCGACGAATGTGCTGCCGGTGAAAAAGATGAAGTCGTTAGGCAGCTTCAGGAGTTCGGTATTCGTCTCCTTGCCGCCCGGCACGGCGGTCACGGCGCTCGGATCGAAATATTTCGGGACAAGCTCGAGCAGCACTTCGGTCGTTGCCGGGAGCGCTTCACTCAGCGTCAGAATGCAGGTGTTGCCGGCCGCGAGCGCCGCGAGCGCCGGGCGGATCAGCAAGAGCAAGGGCCCGTTGAACGGGCCGATAATCAGCGCCACACCATATGGCTCGCGATAAATTAACCCCTTGTGGCCGGTCTTGGCCAAGAAGCGTGGGATGGGCGCCTCGACCGGCTTCATCCACTCTTTCAACTGGCTCTTCTGGACCTCGGACTCGCCGGCCGACGCCCCGGTCTCGAAGATGTATTCTTGCGAGGCGGTCTTGAAGTCTTTGGCCATCGCCTTCTGGAAGCGCCCCTCGTTCTCCCGAATCATGCGGGCCATGCGGTCGAGCTGGTCGACGCGCCATTCGTAGGTACGGGTGATCCCGGAGGCGAACAGCGCCTTCTGCGCGTCGAAGATATCCTGGAACTTGTTCATTGGGTTTCTCCGGAACATGCTTACAAAGCGCTCGCTTTAATGGCGTTGATGGCGGTGTTGTCCCAGTAACAATCCAAGCGCGATATTTTGCCGTCCGCGTTGAAGCGGATGATATAAGCGTGCGCGATGCGTCCAACCTCGCCTTTCTTTACAAGGCCTGGGACATCCGCCGGCATAGTCCCACCAAGCAATGCCTGCACCACGATGGTGTTCTCTTCGCCTGGGATCATCTCAGCTATTTCGACCCCGAAATCCGGTACGGCCTGCGGAAAGCCGCGCCAGATTTTTTCGAGGCCGCCCCGGATCGGCATGACACTGTTCTTGCCATAGGGAAGATATCGTCCTTGTGCGCCGTCAGCGCAAAGAGCCAGCATACCTTCGACGTCATGAGCGTCGTAGGCGGCAAAAAACTTTTTGGTGATCGCCTTCACATCTGGATTGTTGCTCATATGACCTCCATTGGGGCTGCTGTTGGCGGCGCGGCCTACGCCATGGTCAGAACCATCCGAAAACGTGCTTCCCCGGACATCATTCGCGCGTAGGCCTCCGCAGCCCGCTCGAGCGGCATGGTCTCGACTATAGCGGCGACGTCGCTGAGCACACTGAATCGGAGCGTCACATCGCCGGCCTCGGGGGTACCCGTGAGGGCGCCGTCGACACCAAGTTGCTTGAATAGAAGTTCGAACGCCGACAACTCGATCGGCTCATCGGTCGCGCCGAGCGAAATCACGACGCCACCGCGTCGCAAGCCACCAAGAGCGGCGGCAACCGCCTTGCCGCCCGAGGCGGTGGCAAGCACCACCTGCGCACCCCCACGCGCCTGCAGCGCCTTGGCGACATCGGTGGTGGAGCTGTCGATATAGTGGTGCGCGCCCAGTTTTTTCGAAAGCTCGGCCCGGTCGCTTCCGCGGTCGATCGCGACGACCTCGAACCCCATGTGACGTGCATATTGCACCCCGAGGTGGCCTAGTCCGCCAACCCCGAACACCGCGACCAGGTCTCCCGCCCGCGCCGGCGCGTTCCTGAGCGCGCTGAAAGTCGTCAGGCCGGCGCACAACAGTGGCGCCGCATCGACCGAGGAGAGATCGTCCGGCACTGCGATCAGGCCGCTTGACTTGGCGATCATCATCTCGGCGTAGCCGCCGTCGTGCTGCACCCCAGTGTAGCCCTGGTTGGTACAGTTCACGAGATCGCCATCGCGGCAGTACACACAGTAGCCGCAACTACCGCCGAGGAATCCGACGCCGACGCGTTGGCCCATCTTCCAGCCTTGGACGCCTTCTCCGATTGCGTCGATCCGCCCGACCGCTTCGTGGCCAGGCACCCTCGGCCACTCGATCGGCAAGATTCCCTCCACCGTCGCTGAATCCGAATGGCACACGCCGCAAGCCTCGACACGGATGCGGACATGGCCCTCTGGCGGATCGATCACCGGCTTTTCGGTTAGCTCGAGCTTGCCTGGGCTCACCGCCTGGACGGCCCGATATGTCGCAGCGCCTTCCATTATTCAGTTCCTTCGACCGATGCTGATTTTGCTAAGATGTTTCCGCTCCCTCGGCATCTTCAATTGCCGGAAGGGTCAGAGTTTTGATCGGGAGGGACAAAGCGATGTCTGAAAGAGCCGCACACGAGGTCGGCATCGTAGATTACCCCGGCGCACAGGTGGCATGTATCCTGGGCCTGACCGATTTGTTCAGCATCGCCTGCACGATTGCACTCGATCAACGGCGATCTGGCCAAACCGCGCTTCGCGTCACGCACTGGAAGCCCATCGATGCGTCCGACGCGAATCTTTCATGCATCTACGACAGCGCACCGAGCGACAGCCCACAGCCGCGGACGTTAATCATCCCGCCCACCATGGTGGACCCAGATCCTGATATACCTGCCGGCGTTGTTTCGTGGGTTCGTAACCGTCATGCCGCCGGCACCGCCTTGGTTTCCCTGTGCTCGGGCGCGTTTATCCTTGCCGCAACGGGTCTGATGGACGGGCAGTCGGTTGCCACGCATCAGATGTACGCAATGGCGCTGGCGAAGCGTTTTCCGAAAATCGTCGTCGACACAAATCGGCGCATCATTGGTCATGGCGACATCATCACGGCGGGCGGATTTCTGTCATGGGTCGATCTTGGCCTGTTTCTCGTCGGCAGGATTCTTGGCCCAGCCGTAAGGGCGGAGACCGCACGCGTTGTTCTTGATGGCCCAGAAGCGAGTGAGGCGCGCTATTTTACTGGCTTTGCTCCTCCTCAGACGCACGGAGATGGCGCCGTGTTGAAGGCTCAAGAGTGGGTGCATATGAGGGACGGACGAGGCGTTTCCCTTGCGGCCCTGGCGACGGCGGCCGGACTGGGACGCCGAACGCTGCTACGGCGGTTTGCAAGTGCAACGGGTATGACCCCAATCGAGTATTCTCGGCGTGTTCGCATTGCGCGAGCGCGCGAGCTCCTGGGTGGAGGGGAACTCTCGCAGAAAGAGATTGCCCAAGCCCTCGGCTACAGCGACGTGGCCTCATTTGCACGAGTATTTCGCAAGGCTATGGGCGAAACGCCGGGAACCTACCGCAAAAGGTTTGGCGGCCAAGACATCTCGTCCCCCGATTTCGCAGCGAAAGATGGTTTAAGCCAGAAGAAGCACTTGTTCGAGGCGGACCCTCGTACGGACTGAACGAGATACCGTCATTCTTCGACCGACCCTGTCCTATGTCCGCGATTGTGTAGGTTTTTGGACGCCGGCAACAAGGTGGCTCCTCCGCATGCTCAACTGGCCGGCGTCCAAAAAGCGCCAAGGCACGAAGTCGCGGGAAGTTTGGCACCGGCGGAGCAGCGAGTGCTATGAGGTGCTCGACTTAGGAAAATTCGAAGAGTGGCGGCCTCGAATGCGTGCACAACTTAAGCGTTTTGGCACGATTGTTGCTAAATGGGGGATTTAATTTTGTTGGCCCGTGTACTCAGATAGTTGGGCGTAGTAGAAATAGCGCATCCGACAACTGTTGCGCGATTAATCGGTCGATCTGCATTCAGTGGTATAGTGTAAATCAATTTCTTGTGAGCAGAAATACCTACGGCACTTTCAAGCAAACTGGTTTGCGCTGTTCGTCAAGCCAATTTTGTCATTGCGTTGTAGGCTGGGTAGATGTGGTTCGCCGTGTAAGACGGGGCCGGCCGCAGATGATCTTGCTGTTCTTGATCACGCCGACAATACGCGAGTTGATCGTGGCACCCCCGCTATCGCTGTCCTCTCCATCGCTACCGGCCTCTCGGCTCTTGCCCCCGCGCAGCGGGCTGGAGCGCAGCGACTTCGTGCTTTGAATATCTCCGGTAGGTCGAGCTTTAAATGAAACAGAAACAGCCAATAGGTCTTGGCCATCTTCGAAAAATTGAAATCTCTTGCGACAATCCGCGTCGGCACGTTGTCGACGACGACGAGACGATCGATGGCGTCGGAATGATCTTTTGCAAACCTGGTAGCCACACGCGCCCCCCGATCGTGTCCCACCAAGGCGATCTTGTCGATTTTCAGCGCTCGCATGAGTTCGCGTAGGTCCTTAGCCATATTGCGCTTGTCGTAGCCAATGATGGCTTGTCAGTTTCACCGTATCCACGCAGGTCAGGAGCGATGACACGATACTTCTTGCTCAACCCAACTCGGAAATCGGCGCATCGCGAAACCTGTCGCGATTTTGTAGGCGACTCCAGGTTGTAATCGTGTTAGGCACGTCCCATTGACAGTGGGGGCGGTGCATTGAAACGGCGCGAATTCATAGGGCTCATCGGCGGTGTCCTTACGGCATCAAATTCCTCACAAAGGGTCGAAGCGCAGCAATTCAACAAAGTGCCGCTTCTCGGCGTGCTCGTAGCAGAGGCGGCGCCGCATTCGTTTCCAGATGCGTTCCAAGCCGGGCTACAAAGCCTTGGATACTCTGTGGGTCGTAACATCGAGATCGAATGGCTCTACGCAGACGGGCTTTATAGCCGTGCCGTCGAAAAAGCGAAGGAATTGGTCAAGCTTGGCGTCAATATTATTGTAGCCCATCACACGCCGGCGGTTAAAGCCGCCATGACGGCCACCACTACGATTCCGATCGTAATGTCACCGGCGGGCGCGCCGCTAGAAACCGGGCTCGTCGGCAGTCTTTCCCGGCCAGGGGGCAACGTTACTGGGCTTTCCTCCATGGAAGCCGAACTCGGCAGCAAGCGGCTTAACCTCCTCCGCGACGCCATTCCGGGTCTCAAGAACGTCGCTGTTCTGGCCTCGCGCAGCGATCCTTTCACTCGTCCCTACCTAGCGGACGTGCAGTCGGCGGCGACACGGGCCGCTCTCACGCTCCATCCGGCGATGGTCGACGGTCCCAATGATTTTGAAGCCGCGTTTGCGAACATCAGTGCCGCAAGCAGTGATGATCCAGCCACTGTTCGCGTCATTCACATCACTAATCGTTCAACTTGCAGCCAAGCATCGCCTGCCCATCATTTCGAGCTATCGCGATACCACGCGCGCAGGAGGCTTTATCTCCTATTCGGCCGATCATGCCGCCTATTTTCAACGGGCGGCGACCTTCGTGGACAAGATTCTCAAGGGTGCCAAACCCGCCGATTTGCCCGTCGAACAACCGACAAAATTCGAATTCGTTGTCAACCTCAAGGTCGCAAAAGCGCTTGGCCTCGTTATACCCGAAGGTATCTTGCTTAACGCCGATGAGGTGATCGAATAACTGTTTGCTGCGCCGCTTGAAAGTGGCGTTTCGGACCGGTCTGGGCTGGTTTTGACCCATAGCGGGCGCTTGGAAGCGTATTTTCATTGGCCTAAGAGCAATGTTTTCTTCGCCCCTCTGATCTGGGCTGGAGTAGTTGCCTCTCGTCAATCGTCGAAAGTTGCTCCATAGTCCCGTTTTTGCGCAATCGATTGTCGATAAAACGGGGATTATGATGACCAGTGCATCGCCGGATATCGTGATAGTGGGTGGAGGCATTGGCGGTGGTGCGCTGGCGAGCGTGCTCGCCCGCGATGGCATCAAGATCGTCGTGCTCGAACGCGAGAGCGTCTTTCCCGATCGGGTTCGCGGCGAATGGATCGCTCCCTGGGGCGTCGCGGAGGCGAAGCGGCTCGACCTTCTCAATCTGCTGCGGGAGCACGGCGGCCTCTGCATCTCGCGCAACGTTCTGTACGACGAAATCTGGCCGTCGGATGCCGCCGAGCAGCATGCGATGGATATGACCGTGATGCATCCGGAAGCGCCAGGAGCGTTGTGCATTGGTCATCCGCTGATGTGCAATATCCTTCACGACGCGGCTGTTAAGTGCGGCGTTCGGTTCATCAGGCGCGTCGAGCACATCGAGGTGACGCCAGGCGCTCGGCCTGCGGTGTCCTTTGTCCACGACGGAGTGACGACAACACTGTCGCCCCGTCTCGTCATCGGGGCCGACGGGCGCAATTCGCAAGTCAGGAAGCGGCTTGAGTTTCGCGTCGAAGCCGATCCGCCGCACAGTATTATCTGCGGCATGCTGGTGGCCAATGTACCGGATTGGCCCCGCGACGTGCAGGCGATCGGAACCGAGGACAGGCTTCATTATTTGGTCTTCCCGCAGGGCAAGGATCTAGTTCGCCTCTATGCCTGTTACGATTTTGCTGACCGCGCGCGATTTGCCGGCCCCGACAAGCAAGCCCAGATGCTCCGTGCCTTTCGGTTGAACTGTCTGCCGCTGGGCGAGGCTATTGCAGCAGGCACGCCGATTGGACCACTGAACGGAGTTTCAAATGAGGATCATTGGATCGACGATCCGACGGTACCTGGCGTCGTGCTGATCGGCGATGCTGCCGGCCACAATGATCCCATCACCGGACAGGGTGTCTCGATTACGTTGCGGGATGTGCGATTGATGAGGGACATTCTCCTCTCCGGCGGCGGCGACTGGAGCCAGAGCGACTTCGCACCCTATGTCGAGGAACGGCGTGAACGCATGCGCCGGCTGAGGATCGCGGCCCGTCTTGCAAGGCAGCTCAGGGTGGAGTTCGGTCCGGACGCGAAAGCGCGCCGGGCCCGCGTGACTATGCGTGCAGCTGAGCGTCGCCTGTCGCCTTACCCGGCTGTGCTGATCGGTCCCGAGCGCCTGCCGCCGGAAGCTTTCCTGCCAGAGACAATTGAAAACCTGTTCGCGGCTTAAAGTCAGCATTCCGAAAATGTCAGCTTCTGGCTTTTGGGACATGCCGACCAACGCTGACGATGTCTGTTCATCGGGGAAGATCGGAAGTCGCCGACCCGCCGTCCAAACGGCGCTTTTGGCACACATCTCGGACATTCCCTTGCGAAATATCCATAAAGTTGGTCCCCGCACGCTCGTTTCTGGGCAAGAAAATGCTAGGGATAGGCCGTCAGTTTGATTTAGCAGGACACATGAAGCGAAGAGAATTTATTGCCGGATTGGGCGTGACGGCCGTATGGCCGATTGTTGCTCGCGCGCAGCAGCCAGGTCAGATGCGACGGGTCGGAATCTTGATGGGACTTCCGGAAAGCGATCCGGATGTGCCGCCGAGGATCGCCGTCTTTAGAGAGGGCCTGGGCAAATTGGGATGGACAGACGGTGTCAATATTCAGCTAGAATTTCGCTGGGCGCCAGGGGACACCGCGGGAGCGCGCGCTTGTGCAACCGAGCTTGTATCGTTGAAACCCGACGCTATCGTCGCGCAATCGACCTATATCGCGACCGCGCTCCAACGGGCGACTGATACAATTCCCATCATATTCGTGCAGGTGGTCGATCCCGTTGGCGCAAAGCTGGTGAATAGCTTTTCGCAGCCGGGAGGCAATATCACCGGCTTTACCAATTATGAGATCAGCCTCTCCGGCAAGTGGACCAGCCTGCTCAGGGATATTGAACCCGAGATTGAACGTATTGGGGTCATGTACGATCCGGATACGCTGCCGGTGTATGGACTGTACACCGATCACCTCAAGGCCATCGGCCCCAAGTTGGGCGTTGATGTGATTTCTAGTCCGTTCCGGAATGCCGCAGAGCTTGAACCGGTAATTCGCGCATTCGCGGGCAATCCTAAAAGCGGGCTTTTGGTGCTTCCCGATGTGACGACGTCGAAGAACAGAACGACCATCATCGAAGCTGCGGCGAAATATCGGCTGCCTTCGATTTATAGCTACGCGCATTTTCCCAAGGACGGCGGGCTGATGTCATATGGCGTCGATCCGGTCGACCTATTTGCTAAATCCGCAGCCTACGTTGACAGAATTTTACGTGGCGCAAAGCCTGCGGAGCTGCCGGTTCAGGCGCCGACGCAATTTCAACTCGTCATTAATCGTAACACGGCGACAAGTCTCGGTCTTGCCATCCCGCAGACACTACTCGCCGAGGCCGACGAGGTGATAGAGTAAGAGAAGCCATTTCCGCTATTTCCGGTAATGGCACAACTCGGACATGCCGCCGTGGTTGCTCTATGTCCGTTGTTGGGGGCAGAGCGGAAAACATATGCTCACATTGAGCTTTTCAGCTTTTGACCCAATTGAGACATCAGGAGTTGTCGTGTCGAAAGCCAGGTGAGTGCCATTTGTTCCGCGCTGGACAGTCGCAAAGTGCTGGGCTTTAAGTCTTGCACAAGGCGCTTTCTCAGGGGGTTACATGCAGCGGCGCGAGTTCATCACACTGGTCGGTGGCGCGGCGGCGAGTGTGCCGTTTGCTACCCGCGCGCAGCAGTCGATGCCGGTGATCGGATTTCTGCGCAGCACGACGGCCGCGGACGCAACGGAGTTCGTAACAGCGTTCCGCCAGGGCTTGAAGGACACGGGCTACGTCGAGGGCCAAAATGTTGCGATTGAATTTCGCTGGGCAGAGGGCAGGACCGATCGATTGCCGGCTCTGGTGGATGAGCTGATCCACTGGCCTGTGGCCTTGATTGTCGGGGATGCCGTGGCGATGCTTGCGGCCAAGTCCGCAACCACGAGTGTGCCGATCGTGTTCGCGGCCGGAGGCGATCCGGTCGGGGAGGGTCTTGTCGCCAGACTGAACCGGCCGGGCGGCAACGTTACGGGGGTGAGCTTTTTCGGAGGCGTGTTGGGGGCGAAGCGACTGGAACTGCTGCGCCAGCTCGTCCCGAAGGCCGGGACGATTGCCATGCTGGTTCACCCGAACACTCCGAATACCGAGGCGGAACGAAGCGACGTACAAGCCGCAGCGCAGGTGTCCGGGCAAAAACTCATCGTTCTGGATGCCAGCAACGACCGAGAAATCGATACTTCCTTTGCAACATTCGTCCAGCGCGGGGCCGGCGCCTTGCTCATCGGTTCAGGTACTTTCACGTTTTCCCATCGGGAACGGCTGGTCGCGCTGGCGGCTCGCGATGCGCTGCCCGCGACCTATCACCTCAAAGAGTTCGCCAGCATTGGCGGCTTGATGAGCTACGGCGCCAGCATTGCCGATGCCTATCGCCAAACCGGTATCTACGCCGGCCGTATTCTCAAAGGCGAGAAGCCGGGCGATTTACCGGTGATGCGGTCCACCAAATTCGAACTCGTGCTCAATCTCAGGACGGCACGGGTGCTCGGGCTTGCGGTACCGCCGACCCTGCTTGCCACGGCCGACGAGGTGATCGAATAAAGCTTCTTGTTGTTGCAGTGCATGAGTCCGAAACTGACCTGCCATGCCCGTCCGGCCATGTCCGCTGTCCGGTGAGAACCGGAAGTAGCCGGTAACTGGCGAAAGTGTCGCGATTGACCCAGAGCGGCCATGGCGGATGGCCGAAGCGATGGCAGAGATTCGGCGCGCCGTCATTCCGGCACCCCGGCTCGGCGAAGCCCCTTTGCCAGCATGGCGCGGTGTTCGAGGCTGCTAAAATCGGACGCCATCAGCCGGGTGACCGTGAAATTCGGCAACAGCTCGTACAGGCGCCGGGCGCTCGCCTGCGCCTCGTCTTCCCGCCCCAGCACGGCTAACGCGGCGACCCGCACGACCCACGGTGGGCCAAATCGCGGATTAGCTTGCGCGGATCGGCTGGCTGCGAGCGCCGCCTCTTCGAATTCGCCGGCGAAATAATGCGCATAGGCTAGGCCGTTATAGGGCAGGTGCAGGGCCGCATCGAACGGGCTGAGGCGGATCGCCCGCTCGCCATATTCGACCGCGGTCGCGTAATCGCCGGCCCAGCCGTAGATCATCGAGCCGAAACTCAATGCGACAAAAGATGACGGGCTTGATGCCAGTGCGCGATTAAAGGCGTTGAATGCGGTATCGTAGTCCCGATCCTCGGAGCCGACCACGAAGGCAGCAGCCCCAAGCGCCGTTGCATCGTCGGCGGCGGCGATCGCGATCCGCGCATGGCGGAGCGCGGCAAGTTTGTCCTCCTCCCGCCAACCGGCCCGCTGATAGCGGGAATGATGGCAAAGGGCGATCGCCGCATGGGCTATAGCGTAGTCCGGGTCGATCGCGATCGCACGCTCAAGCAGCGGCAATGCCTTGGCGGAGAGTTCGGGCATGCCGCTAAAAGCATCCGGGAGAGCACGCAGGTAGAGGTCGTAGGCGTCAAGGCTGTCCGGCCGCTTTCGCCGGGCGCGCTCGATCTCGGCCTGGCGCAGGCTCGGCTCGATTGCGCCGACGACGCTCATGGTAAGCTCGTCCTGCAAGACGAATACATCGTTGAGCGCGCGCTCATAGCGCTCGGCCCAGACATGCGCGGCATTTGTCGCATCGATCAGCTGGCTGGTGATTCGCACCCGGTTGCCGAGCTTGCGCACGCTGCCTTCCAGCACATAGCGCACGCCCAAGTCACGGCCGACCTGTTTTACGTCGATCGGCTTGCCCTTGTAGGTGAATGTCGAGTTACGCGCGATGACGAACAGCCATTTGATCCGCGACAGCCCGGTGATGATGTCCTCGACCATCCCGTCGGCGAAGTACTCCTGCTCCGGGTCACCGCTCATGTTCTGGAAGGGCAGAACTGCAATCGACGGCTTATTTGGAAGCGCAAGTGGAGCCTCGGCTGCCAATGACGCTGCAGAATTCGATGTTGCAGCGGCCGGCGATGCCAACACCTTCCAATCACTTGGTTCCCACCTCACGCCGAACGCTTGCACCGGCCGCTCGATGTTCTTCAGCGACAGCGCGCCAAGATCGTCGAAGTTGGCGTTGAGCCTGCCCGCCACTGCGTCATGCATATTGCCCGAAATCACGATGCCGCCCGGTGGTGCTTCGGCCTCAAGCCGTGCCGCGACATTCACGCCGTCCCCGTAGAGATCATCACCATCGACGATAAGGTCGCCAAGGTGAAGGCCTACGCGGAAGACGATGGCAGTGTCTTTGGGCTGAACCTTGTTGGCCTCGGTCATTGCTTCTTGGAACTCGATCGCAGCACCCAGAGCGTCCACGGCACTAGAGAACTCAACTAGCGCGCCGTCGCCCGTGAGCTTGACCAGCCGGCCGCCATGCCGGGCCAGCATCGGTTCAAGACGCTCTGTGCGGTGGGCTTTCAGTCGAGTAAGCGTGCCGTTCTCGTCCCGCCCCATTAGGCGCGAATAGCCAACGACATCCGCCGCCAAAACCGCCGCCAGTCGCCGTACAACCCGCTCTCCGGTCAAGGAAGGCCCCCAAGATTGCGCCTTGCCGCGCCAGGGCACTTTAGCCCGTTTGGGTACACTATAGGAAACGTGGACGGCAGTGTCATCGCTGAACGATTGCGTTTCCGGGGATTAGACCGTCCGCCCCCGACCGTAAGCCATTTCCGCTCTTGGCACGTTTGAGACATGCCGACAAACCGTGAGAATGTCTGTTCTATGGGGTGGACCGGAAGTGATCGGGGGGGCGGCCAAAACGACGCGTTTGACCCGAAGCTGCCGTCACAACGCTCGCTGGGAAGCGAGCGTTGTGGTCAGTCACCCATGTGCCCACAGGTGGGAGCCTCACGGCGCAGGTCAGGCCGAAGCTTGATCCTCGGCCGATCGCTCCCGCATCCTAAGCCACGTAGTCGATCCAGGACGAATCGACGATCACATAGTCAGCTGGGAACCAATAGTAGTAGTCAGTCAGATCGTCATAGACCCAATAGCCGTAGTAGTAGATGTCGGCTTGTGCGAGTTGCATGCTGGCAAGCGTTATGCCAGGGGTCGTGTCGGCCAGCTTCTGACGTGACCTCACTTTCTTAACCTGCATTCCAGCGGCGGTAACCGAGGTGACCTTGCCGTTGCTCACTTCGGCAAAGACATCAGCTTTCTTCCCAGTCGTATGGATCTTGTGCTTGCCATTCTTTTTGATTTTTTCGCCAAGGAGGTCTTTTCCGTTGAGATGATGTTTCTCCTTCGCGAAGGCGATGCGAGACGCGCCGATCGTGGTGGCCGTCGCGATCAGTCCCAGTGCGAGACGCCGATTGATCATCAAACTTGCTCCCTTTGGAAATCAACAATGATTCTGCGCCTACAACGTCGTCAGGAATTCCTGCAGCCGTTGTGACCAATTCAGCTTTAGTCATTTGGACTGAACCCGTGGTGAACGGGCCGGCCACAGATAAGCTCCAAAGACCCCCAATTACCGACATATCCGGTTCCCGCCCGGCGAATTGGTAGTACAGGCAAAGCTCTCCTTTGAGCAGCGACTGTTGGTTCGCTCCAGTACTGAATGAAATGTCCGCTTCTGGCGGCACTTTTGAGACGTGCCCACTGGCCCTGACGACGTCCGTTTACAGCGGAAGACCGGAAGTAGTCGGCCGACGGCGCAAATGACGCGATTGGTAGAGTCGAGATGTGGCGCGGTGGCGTTAGGTAGAACATATCTGTTGCCGCCCCTTTCGTCTGGCGGTGCCTTAGTAGTTCCACCATGGCTCCGTTTCCACATCCACCGGGTCGCCGGAGGCAGTTGCCCGCCTCCGGCTCCCACAGAACGTAGCATGCGGATTTGCCGCACTACGCTCTTCGACAGTTGATTCACAGCACTGCAAGAGCCTGCAACTCCGTATATGGGAGGCGCAGCTTTGGTTTCAGTAACGGCGTCCGTTCGTTGATCTGGTTGAACATGCTCCAGTTGAGGGCTCGTCCGGCCCAGCTGCGGCTGCGCAACATCCGATGCCAGTAACGCTCCACGGCGCGGTACACCTTCACGAGACACCGAAGATTCCCGGCGACACCGTAATAGGCATAGTGGCCGCGTAGGAAGGCGTTGATTTCGCCGACCTGGTCACTGATCGTGTGATGTCGTATTTGCCGCATAAGCTCCTGCAGAGACGTAAGGCTGCGCCACAAGCGAGATTTCTCAGTGCGCATCCCAACCTTGAAGTTACCCTTCTGGTTTCGCGTGCAATACAGCGTCAGACCCAAGAAGTAGATGGTCTCCGGGCGTTTTCTGCCGCGTTTGCCTGCGTGTCGCTGCGCGAACCGACCAAACTCAACCAATTTGGTCTTGGTCGGCTCAAGAGTGAGGCCGAACTTTCCCAACCGAAGGCGTAAGGCGTCCTGAACACGGATGGCGTCCGATCGATATTGGAAGCAGATCACAAAGTCATCGATATAGCGCACCAGCCGGGCTTCGCCCCGCAACCGGCTCTTCACCACGCGTTCGAACCAGAGGTCGAGCACGTAGTGAAGATAGAGGTTACTCAAAAGTACGCTGATCGATCCCCCTTGCGGTGTTCCTTCCTCGTTCGGATGGACCTTTCCATCTTCTAAGACACCCGCTTTCAGCCAGCGCCGGATCAAACTGATCAGGCGTGGATCACCGACTCGATGCGCGACGAACCGGAGCACCCAATCATGATTGAGACTCCCGAAGAAGTTCTTGAGATCCGCCTCCAGCACCCAGCCCATCTTGCCGCCGGCGATGACCTCATTGAGGGTCGCCAGAGCATGATGAGCGCTGAGCTTTGGCCGGCCACCGAATGAGCAGGGCAGAAAGTCCTGCTCATAAATGGCAGACAACACTTCGGCCGTGCTGCGCTGGAGCGCCCGGTCGGCGACAGTCGGCACGCCAAGTGGCCGCTTTTCCGTCTTGCCGGGTTTGGGGATATAGACCCGCCGGATATCCGGCGCTCTATATCCTTGGCGGTGAATGGACTGGAGCATCGGCTCTATCCATCCATCGAAGCTCTTCTTCGCCGTCTCCACCGTCGTCCATCCACCCCAGTGGCCGACCGCTTCGGAATCTGCAACAGATTCTTCCGCACCCGATCGCGCGTGATGTGATGAGCCAGCGACGTGAAACGGAGTTTTGGTTCGCGTCGAGCTTTCACTGCTATTTGTTCAAGTTTCGTTTCCATGGTCAGCTGATCTTCTCACTGAGTAGAAGGCCGTAACTCCCGTTGAATGGAGCCCATGTCGCCCAAGAACAATTCAACTACCGCTGACCGCTTCCCCATGTAGCCGGCTCTCCCGTCCTCGGAGTACTACCAGTCAGTCTGACTTCCACCCGGTCATCAGACCCTTCTCGCCTCTTCGGCTTGGCAGGTCCTACAGGCTTGCGCCTGAACCGGATGGATCTCCCTTGTTCACGTTGCTTCCTTTGGTTGCATGCTGGCGGTACGAACCCCGGGAGCATCTCAGACCGCTCGCGTTGTCGCGGCCTGCGATTCCGCCTTCCCCTTTGAGCGACAGGGTCGGCTACTCCGATCACGTTCGATTTCGGGGCTATTTTCCCGTTCACTTCATTCCGGCCTACAACCTCCCTGTCTACGCTTCGCAACGGCCGTTAGAAGCGGCTGCGGGGATTTTGCCAAGGCGACAGCATTCGAAGACCCATGGTGGACCACCCCTGTGTACCACCGGCCGTTTTCGAAAAGCCTTAGTTCATCGATTCAATTTGAATTTCCTGGATTTCTGCGGGCTTTTGGCGGAGAGGGAGGGGGACTCTCACCCCCGTTAGCGTTCGACCTCGCGCGTCTTGCCGAGGCCATTGTTCTAGTGGCGAGGTTGTGGAAATAGGAATATCCTGGTCGCCTTGACCTCACTGCGCCGTGGACCGAGCGGACGCCCGCTGCCGCCGCGGCGTCTTGTCAGTGCGCAAAGTTGGGATGGTGCAACTTCATAGGACGATAGGCGAGACCGGAACCTTGCAAGATTCAGCGGTACTGTTTCGCACGCTCTTCCAAAGCATCCTGCAGCTTCACGTCACCGGTCCGCTCGTCGTTGCGCCAAGCTTCCACGCGCTTGAGCTTCCCGCTGTCAGCCTTGCGTTTTGCATCAAGAAGGATGATCGACATGCGGTCGATCGTGCGATTGGATAGTTGCAGAATGACGTCCGCCTGCTCTTCGGTAATGCTCTTCGGACCGTAGCCGCCCGGCGTATCGACCGCCGGCGCGTGGCCCATTACGATCCTTCGCGATCGATCCGAAAGACCTTTCACATCGTCAATGAAGCCCTTGAACGTATGCCGTGCCGAATAGAGGGCCAATCCCTGCCGCGTCATCTTGAATTTCGACTTCACGTACTGCCAAACTTTCGAGGCAGCCTGCGACCAGCGAATCTCTCCGGTCGGAAGAACGTAGACTTTCCAGTCCGGAAACAGCCATTGTTGCCTTGCTTCGTCGGTGAGCTTCACGATTTCTGGGGCCGTCAGCTTGTCTTTGCCGCCTACTTCATAAAATTTCCGCGCTAGATAATCGTCCACAACGGCGTCACGCTGGTGAAGGAGTCCGAGTTCAATCAGCAGCGGATGAACCGGAATCCACCGGAAAGCATTCTTGGTTTTCGCGTCGTTGCCCCCAGGGGCCGTGTCGGCGGCATCGTGGGGGCCGTCGTCATCCTCATCGCCTTCGGCCAGCAGAGAGCGCTTGGCGAAGCGGAAATGCCACTTGTCGTAAAGCAAGGCGACATCCACGCAGCGCAACTGGGAGATCTCGCCGGGTCGCATGCCACACAGCAGCTGAATCAAGACCGCCCAGTAGAAGAAGGTCTGGCAGAAGAAGCGGCCAACTTTCCACGTGCGGCTGATGCTCTCGCACCCCGTAAACAGGGGCCTGCTGAGGAACGCAAGAAGTTCATCTTCCTGAAACGCGTCGCGTTCGACCGCCGGAGGATTTTTCTTGGAGCTGCTCGAGAAGTCCGGAGCCGGACCCGACGCATACCCGTTGTTGATCAGAAACTTCCAGAATGTGTTTAGTCCGGTGCGATAGCGCTTCCGCAGCGTCGATTCGGAGACCCGGGTTAGTTTGATCTTCTTGCCGTCGGAATTCACGAAGACATAATTGCATTCCTTTGCGATCGACCAGCGCTGGAACAGCGACCGCTTGTCTGCCGGCAGCCCCTCGGTCGTCGGGATCTCCGGCATCGCCTGCTTGAGCTGGACGATTTGATCGGGTCCGACGTCTTGCAGGCAGGGGTCCTGCCACAGATCGACGGCGAACTGAACGATGGGAGCAATGTCGTTTGCAGCGCTGCGGTCCCCATCCTCACCTTCCCGCAAATCTAAAAAGCGCGCCAGCACAGCGGACAACCGACTGCGTTTGTCGCCATTTGCGACTAGAGAATTAGCAGCAAGGCTACCGAAAGCAGACGTGGAAGACGCGGCAGCCGGCGCGCGCGGAAGCAGCGCAAGCTCGGCACCTTGAGCAGAGAGCTCCTGGCGGCGCCGCTCCAACCGCCCTTCGACCGAGTTGGCAGCGGCGCGGGCGTTCGCCGCTCTCGAATTCTCCCGGACCAGCGCGACAAAATGCTCGTCCCAGCCCGGGACCACCGCATTGGGTTTCAACCCCAATGTCCGTACCCGATACTGGGCCTCGAATGCCATGGCCTGGAAGGCGGACCGCTCGACGTAGTCCGCCTCGTCCCGGGCCGGCTCGAGGGCAAGCACCTGCAGCCTGGGCCACAACGCCTTCAGTGCCGCCTCCGGATCATCCGCCGCCTTCACGTTCAACATCCACGAGCCTATTCGGGCCGCCCTCGCCGCGGCGACCTTGTAGTCGGCCGTGCGGAGGCTGATCCGAAACGCTGACGCGGAATTCTTGGCGAGTCGCCACGATCTTCCTTAGCTCACCCGAAAAACCGGTAATCCGACTTGCGGCCTGGATTCAGTCGGCATCTGACCTACGGTTTAGGAAACCGCTTTGCCTGAAACAATGTCAATAGGTTAGGAAAGCCGTGTTGCAAATGTGTTGCATCCACCGGCAAGCTATATAGACCAAAATACGGGTCACTCATCAAACGGCGCGGCCGACATGATTTGTGTTACTGTCGGGATGGGCTGGCCGTGGAGTGTGCAGCCTGCGGTCCGCGCAACATCGTCAGTCCAGTTCAGGATTTGGGCGGCAGGATTGTGCCGACAGTGCTCGACCAAAAGGTTTTTGAATTCTTCTTTGAAACTCATGCGCGGATATTTTTCGAGTATCTCCTCGACCATTTGCGGCGGCACCTGATCGAGGCCGAGACCCAGGAAATCGAGCCCCGCACCGAGATGAACCATGGCTATTTCGTCCGCCAGCCGTGTGGGAATCCCGGGCGAGGTATGTAGCGCGATCGCCTGCCAAACCACATCGGCGCGCTCCGGCGACACCTGATGCTTTATGTAGAAAGCGGCCTCGGCGCCATCCACCTCAAACCGGTTGTCGCCGCGATAGGGCGGGACCAGACCCAGATCGTGCAAGACCGCCCCGCAAAACGCTTCTCCTCGTCGACCACTGAACGTCCGATACCCCTGACGGCCAGGCTTCCGAAAATGTACGTGCGCAGACAATGCGAGCAGAGAAATGCGGGTGAGCATGACTCCAAGAGGTCTACGGCCGCGTTGCATAAGGCCGTATCCGGAATCCTGATACCGGTCACCGATTTTAAGCGTGCCAAAGTCATGACTTTCTTCATTCCGCAAAGCTGCGCTATGCACCCGTCAACACCTGCTGCGGCCCGCCGCAGCGCCTCTGAGCGTGTGGGAGGACGGCATCCGTCCAGGATGAGACCGGGGCCATGACCGCCTCAGTACTCGAACCATCCCGCAAGTTGCCGGTTCTTTTCTTCGGTGAAGGGCGAGTACAAATGTTCTATCGATACGTCGGGCGGAGAGATCAGCATCGACTTGGCGTGGGTAAGCGCGTCGAAGCCGTATTTTCCGTAGTAGTGGCCGATGCCCGCGGACCCACTGCCGCCAAACGGCATGGTCTCGACGAAGAGGTGCACGTTCACCAGGTTCACGCCGCCCCCACCGAAGGACAACTGGCCGATGAACAGGTCAATGGCTTTCTGGTCGCGGCTGAAGATGAAGCCGGCGAGCGGACGTCCCGTTTTCGCCATCCGCATCATCGCCTCGTCGAAGGACTTGTAGGTCAGGATTGGCAGGATCGGACCGAAGACCTCGTCCTCCATGATCTTGTCGTCCCAGGTGATGGGATAGAGGAGCGTGGGGTCGAGGTAATGCGCATCCCGATCCGACTTGCCGCCAGCGATGACCTTGGAGGGGTCGATGAGCCCCGCCAGCCGGTCGACCGTACGCGCGTTGATGATCCGCGAATAGTCGGAATTGGATTTTGGATCGTTGCCAAACAGCTCGATCAGCGCCTTTTTTGCCTCGGCCGCAAATGCGTCCGCGACAGACTCATGGACATAGGCGTAGCCCGGCGAGGTACACCATTGGCCGCCCCAGGCCATCGCCCCCCAGACGATCTTCTTCGCCGCATCAGGGATGTTGGCGGTCTCGTCCACGACGGCGGGGTTCATCCCGCCAAGTTCGAGCAGGACCGGCGTGAGGGTTTCCGCAGCCGCCCGGGCGACGATCTTGCCGACAAACGTGCTGCCAGTGAAGAAGATGAAGTCATTAGGCAGCTTTAGCAGCTCGGTATTCGTCTCCTTGCCGCCCGGGACGGCGGTCACGGCGCCCGGATCGAAATACTTCGGGACCAGGTCGAGGAGCACTTCGGTCGTTCCCGGGAGCGCCTCACTCAGGGTGAGAATGCAGGTGTTGCCGGCCGCGAGCGCTGCCAGCGCCGGGCGGATCAGCAACAGCAGGGGCCCGTTGAATGGCCCAATGATCAACGCCACGCCGTATGGCTCGCGATAAATGATCCCCTTGTGGCCGGTCTTGGCCAGGAAGGTTGGAATCGGCGCCTCGACCGGCTTCATCCATTCCTTCAACTGGCTCTTCTGGACCTCGGACTCGCCAGCCGATGCAGCGGTCTCGAAGATGTATTCCTGCGAGGCCGTCTTGAAATCCTTGGCCATCGCCTTCTGAAAGCGCTCGCCGTTCTCCCTGATCATGCGAGCCATACGGTCGAGCTGATCGACACGCCATTCGTACGTACGCGTGATGCCTGTCGCGAACAGCGCCTTCTGCACCTTGAAGATATCCTCGAACTTGTTCATTGCGGTTTCTCCGGACATCTCACAAAACGCTCGCCTTGATGGCGTTGATCGCGGTGTTGTCCCAATAACAATCCAGATGCGTGATTTTGCCTTCCGCGTTGTAACGGATGATATAGGCGTGGGCGATGCGATCGGACTTGCCTTTCGCTACAAGACCAGGAACGTCCGCCGGCATGGCCCCACCGAGCAGCGCCTGTACCACGACGATGTGTCCTTCGGCCTGGATCATCTCGTCTACCTCGACACCGAAATCCGGCACGACCCCCAGCAAGCCGCGCCAGATTTGTTCAAGGCCACCCCGGATCGGCATGAGGCTTTTCTTGCCATAAGGAAGATATCGTCCTTGTGCGCCTTCGGCGCAAAGAGCCAGCATGCCATCGACATCATGAGCGTTATAGGCGGCGAAAAACTTTCTTGTGATCGCCTTCACATCGTTGTCTTTATTCATTCTCACTTCTCCCAGGCGTTATTGATTGCAAGTGCCACCTACACCATGGTCAGAACCATCCGAAAGCGCGCCTTGCCGGACATCATCCGCGCGTAGGCCTCCGCGGCGCGTTCAAGTGGCAAGGTTTCGATCATGGCGGCGACGTCGCTAAGGACGCTGAATCTGAGCGTCGCGTCTCCCGCCTCTGGCGTACCCGTCAAGGCGCCGTCAACACTGAGTTGCTTGAAAAGAAGCTCGAACGCCGACAACTCAATCGGCTCATCGGTGGCCCCGAGCGAAATCACAACGCCGCCGCGCCGCAGGCCGCCGAGTGCGGCTGCGACCGCCTTGCCGCCGGAAGCGGTAGCCAGCACCATCTGAGCGCCACCGCGCTCCTGGAGTGTTTTGGCGATGTCCGTCGTATCGCTGTCGATATAGTGATGAGCGCCCAGTTTTTTTGAAAGCTCGGCCCGATCGGCCCCGCGGTCGATCGCGATGACCTCAAACCCCATCCGCCGCGCGTATTGCACGCCGAGGTGGCCTAGCCCGCCGACCCCGAACACCGCAACGAGGTCTCCGGCTCGCGCCGAAGAATTCCTGAGGGCGCTGAAGGTCGTCAGGCCGGCACATAACAGGGGCGCCGCATCGACGGAGGAAAGATCATCCGGCACAGCGATCAAACCGCTCGACCTGGCGATCATCATTTCGGCATAGCCGCCGTCGTGCTGTACGCCGGTGTAACCCTGATTCACGCAGTTCACGAGATCGCCATCGCGGCAGTACACGCAGTACCCGCAACTGCCACCGAGGAAGCCCACACCGACGCGCTGGCCCATCTTCCAGCCTTCGACTCCGTCTCCGATGGCGTCGATCCGTCCAACCGCTTCGTGACCAGGCACTCTGGGCCACTGGATCGGCAGAATTCCTTCGACCGTCGCGGAATCCGAATGACATACGCCGCATGCCTCGACGCGAATGCGGACATGCTGTGGCGGAGGATCAGACAACGGCTTCTCGGTCAGCTCCAGCTTTCCCGGGCTCACCGCGTGCACCGCGCGATACATGGATTTCGATTTCGCCATAATCCCCTCCGTCGCTTACATTCAAGCCTGGATCATCCACACCTCTCCTATTGGTCTGCGCTTCCTGCCAAACAGGAGGGGTGGTGTTGCTCTACAGCGTCTCGGTATTGATATAAAAATTCTATGTGGCTTTTGACATCGCTCCGCGGCCGCACATCAATCGCCAAACATGGGGTTGCCACTCGCCGTCGCGGACGCCTCGACTTCCTCCTGCATTACATCCCAGTGTTCGGCCAATTTACCTTTCGCCACACGAAAGATATCGACCGCGATCATTGGCCTCGGTCCCCACCCGACATAGCGGCCGTGCACCATAACCAAATCTCCCTCCGCCACGACCATGCCGGGCTCATAGGAAAAGTCCTTGCTCAAGTTCGCTATGAGGCCGGGAATAGCCGCCCGTCCGTTAGGAATCGCGGGGTTGTGCTGAACATAATCTTCGGCGAAATAGCGTTCGGCCACGCTCGGATCCCGCCGAATGAAAGCGCCGGTCAATGCACGAAGCGCGATTTGTTTGGCGTTTCCCACTGCGTTCGCTCCGCCGCCCGCCGATGCCGCTAAATTCTACCGACGCGGCACCACCCTAGGCCATGCCATTAATCCCACGTTTCGTGCCAAAAACCGGGAGGGGTACGGCGACGCGATCAGGCGGGCGCCGATCTCCGACCATGCGTAAGCCGTCGGTCGATCTTCCGGTCGTCCCGTTCCTGCGGCGCTTTCAATGCGTCGATCGAAAGCGCTTTCTGTAAGCAGTCGGACTCACGCCCAAGCGCCGCTGAAAGAGGCGACGAAGAATCTCGGCGCTGGTGAAGCCGCAATGCCTGGCGATAGTTTCAATTTGATACTCGTCATCTTCGAGAGCGCGGCGCGCCGCATCCAGGCGGGCGCGCTCCACGAACACGCCGGGCGGTGCGCCCGCTTCCCGCTCGAAGTTACGCACGAAGTTGCGGGGACTCATATGCACGCGTTGAGCAAGCGCCTCGATCGTCAGATCGCTGGACAGGTGGTCGAGAATCCAGCGCTGCAGTTCGCCGATGGGACCATCCCCATCAAATTGCGCTGCGAGATGAGCGCTGAACTGCGACTGGCCTCCAGGCCGCTTGAGAAACAGCACCATCAATCGGGCGGCAGCAAGTGCTACATCGCGCCCGAGATCGTCCTGCACCAGCGCCAGGGCGAGGTCCATTCCTGCGGTCATGCCGGCCGTAGTATAGAAGCGACCGTCCCGCAGAAAAATCGGATCGGCTTCGACCTGGATCGCAGGGTAGCGCCGCGCCAATTCATCACAAAAAGCCCAATGTGTTACGGCGCGGCAACCGTCCAGTAGGCCGGCTTCCGCGAGCAGGAAAACGCCAGTGCAGATTCCGCCCACCCGGCGAATTCCTCCGGTGGTCTGCCTGAGCCAGTCGACACATGGCCGGGAGGCGGGGTTGTCGATTCCTGGCGCGCCCGCCACGATCAGGGTATCGAGCTCGAAAGGTGCTACCGTCGCAATCGAGCGCGTCGCGTTCAAGCTAACACCGCAAGATCCGTCAATCGCTCCGACGTGTTCGGACCAGACCTCGACGTGGTAGGCCTTGGCAGAAGGTGGTTTACGCTCGGCGAGAATGATATTTGCGGCGGCAAAGACCTCAAGCGGACCGACAGCGTCGAGCAACGCCACACCCGGATAAGCGAGAATGCCAATGTGGCGGGGCTCGGAATCGCTGGTGGGCGCGTGCCTGGCGGGTTGAAGTTTCATGTTGGCCATTATGTCCGACCGGACGGCTTTGAGCCAGAATCTTCTAGATTGCGACGCATCCGCCAGAAGGAGTCACTTGATCAGGCCTGAAGGAGAAGCGCAGAGCCGCTACTGATCACCGAATGCTCCAAGACCCAACCCGTGGGCTTGACGTTCAATCAAAGCGCCTGGAGAAAGCTTTTGCAAGCTTCGGCCAGCGCTTCTGGTCTGTGAGGAAGCGCCGAAGCTTGACCCCTCCACCGCTTAGTAGATCAATAACTTAGCTCGCCGATCGGCGTCGGGACCCCACGCCGATACACAGCTTTTCAGCTTCTCTGCAATCCTGCGTCCGCCGACGCAGTCTGTCCCAGGGCGAGGAAAAAAAATGCCAAGCGCAACACTCCCTAACTTCGTCGCAGCGATCCCGTGACCGCTCGCGTTTGCGACAAGACGCTAAATCAGCAGCGCCAGCGCTGGGAACGCAATGATTTGCACAGGTCTCAACTTCGCTTCATCTGACGGTATGGCTCAGTCGCGAGAGGCACGAACCTCTGCCGCCGTGACATTGCCTTGCTTGCCGCCGAAATGCCCGATGACGTAGTTGCTGACGGCAGCGATCTCCGCGTCGGAATATGCGTCGGCGAATGGGGGCATCGTGTTGTGGCCACCAAGCGCCCCAATCTTGATGCCTTCAAGTACGGCGCGGACAACATTTGTGCCATCGGGGTCGTTCACGCTGCGGGAGCCGCGAAGTCCAGCATTGCCGGTCTGCTGACCATTGCCGTCCCAGCCGTGGCAACTCGCACACGCCGAAGCGAATACCTGGAAGCCAGCACTCTCGTCGCGGTCCGCTCCGGGTGACCACGCTGTAGCGCCATTCAACGTGCCCGGATCGCGGACGACTCGGGCAGCGAGTTCGGATCGTTGCGGCGGAACTGTCCTCAAATATCGGGCCAGCGCGGCAATGTCTTCGGAAGATAGATGACGAAGACTGAGATCGATCGCCTCGGCCATGCCACCCCCGGCGCTACCATGTGCGGGCGCGTGCCCGGAAGACAGATACTGTTCTATTTCGGCGGCGGACCATGCGCCTATGCCGGTCTCACTGTCGGAGGTGATGTTGTACGCCTTCCACCCGTCAACGACCGCCCCGGCGTACTTCCTGCTACTCTTCGTCGCAAACATCAGATTGCGGGGGGTGTGGCATTCGCCGCAATGCGCGAGCGCTTCGGCGAGATACGATCCGCGATTCCATGCGGCGTCGTGGGTCGCAGACGGCTTCCATGGCCTGGTCGGCACAAACAGGAGCTTCCAGGCCCTCAGCACGTACCGTTGGTTGAAAGGGAAGACGAGCGTGTTATCGGCGTTCCGCGCGGTCACCGGCAGCACGGTCGAAAGATAGGCACGGATGGCAAGCACGTCGTCGGTCGACAGAAGCGCATAAGCCGTATACGGAAAGGCGGGATAGAGATCCTCTCCATTTCTCCCGATTCCCCGATGTAGCGCTCTCACAAATTCCGCATCGCTCCACCGGCCGATCCCCGTTTCCCGATCGGGCGTGATGTTAGTCGAATAGATCGTACCGAACGGAAGTTTGAAGGCACGCCCGCCCGCGAATGGTTTGCCGCCGGGAACCGTATGGCAGGCGGCGCAATCAGCCGCTTTGGTCAGATACTCACCCTTCGCGACCAGTGCGGATCCGGTTTGTTGCGCGTCCGTGGCCTGGACCGCCTCGATAGAGGCAGGCCAGAAGAAGAAGCAAGCGGCCGCAATCGCACCGACGACACCCAGAGCGCCTATAGTGATGAGCGTGCGCCGCCGATTCATGAGCTTTCCCTTTTGGACAACAGCCTCCGCTCGACCGGCAGGCGGCGGAGGCGGACGCCGGTCGCTGCGAAGATCGCGTTCCCGAGCGCCGGGGCCGCAGATACCGTGCCCACCTCGCCCAGGCCGCCGGGCCCCTCGCCGCTATCCAACAGGTGGACCTCGATCGGCGGCGTCTCGTTGATGCGAAGTTGTCTGTAGTCGTTGAAATTGCCCTGTTGTACGCGCCCTTCATCGAAGGTAATGCCATTGAACAGAGCGGCCGATAGTCCGAACAGAACGCCGCCCTCAATCTGCGCGCGGACGGTGTCTGGATTGATCTGGATACCACAGTCGACGGCCGCCACGATCTTCTTCAGGGAGATCTCGCCGGAGAGAGCCACTCCGACTTCGACGACCAGAGCGGCGTAGGTTCCGAAGTTCTGATGTAGCGACACCCCACGCCCCGTCCTCGGCTCCAACGGCATGCTCCAGCCAGCAGCGTCGGCAACCTTGTCCAGCACGGCTATCGCGCGCGGATTGGCGTCGAGCAATGCCCGCCTGTAGGCGACCGGATCGTGCCCTGCCTCATGCGCCAACTCGTCCAGGAAACTCTCGACGACGAAAACGTTGTGCGTAGGGCCGACGCCCCGCCACCAGTTCAACTTGACTGGCGGATCGTGCCTGATCCAGTCGACCCTTATCGCTGGGAACGCATAGGGGCTGTCCCAGGCGCCATCGACGGCATCCTTGTCGAGCTTTCCTTCCGGCCAGCCGTCTTCAGCGAAGTAACGCCTGACCGTTCCCGATATGGTGCGATGGGTCCAGACCATGGGCTGGCCTTGCTCGTCCAGACCCGCTGCTAACCTGTCGAGATAACAGGGGCGAAAGCGATCGTGCCGGATATCCTGCTCGCGCGTCCAGATGATCTTCAGGGGATAGGGGACCTGCTTGGCGAAATGAACGGCCTGCTCGATCGTGTCCGCTTGGAGCCTGCGCCCGAATCCTCCTCCGATGAGATGATTGTGCAACGCCACCTTGTCGACCGGAAGTCCGGTGATCCTGGCCGCATGCTTCTGAGCCACCACGGGCGTCTGAGTGCCGACCCAGATATCGCAACTATCGGGACGGACGTGAACGGTCGTATTGATCGGCTCCATCGTCGCGTGAGCCAAAAACGGAAGTTCGTATTCGGCTGTCACCCGCTTCGTCGCGTTCTTGAGGCTGGTCTCGATGTCGCCGCGTTCGAGAGCCTTGATCGGCGTGCCCTCATCGGCCGCTTTAGCTGCTTCGGCGCGAATCGATGCGGTGGTCACTTTCGCGTTCGGTCCCAACTCCCAATCGATATCCAGTGCTTCAACGCCGGCGCGGGCGGCCCAGTAGTGTTCGCCGACAACTGCCACCGCGTCGTCGATGCGCAAGACGTCGATGACGCCCGGGATCTTTCGCGCACGGTTGTCATCGACCGATTTCAGCCTACCTCCGTCCACGGGGCTAATCGCCACGGCTGCGGTCTTCATTCCATCGACCGTCACATCGATCCCGTAGACCGCGCTCCCGTTCACCTTGGCCGGCGTATCGATCCGACGTTGGGATTTGCCGATGATCTTGAACTCTTCGCGCGATTTCAGTACCGGATCTTCGGGCATCGGCTGGGTCGCGGCCGATTCAGCCACCTCTTCGTATCTCAGCACACGGCCCGTCAATGAATGCAGGATCGTGCCCTCCTTCGTGGAGCATTCGTCCGGGTGCACTCCCCAAGCCTGCGCCGCTGCGGCAACGAGCATGGATCGCGCAGCCGCTCCCGCCTGCCGAAGAGGAGTCCAGAATCCTCGGATCGAGGTGGACCCGCCCGTCATCTGAGCCTTGAAGAGAGGCTGCGCGTAAAGCGATGCGTCGGGCGGCGCGGCAATCGCCATGATCTGATCGAGACGTACGTCGAGTTCCTCGGCCAGCAAGGCCGCTTCCGCGGTGTAGATACCCTGACCCATCTCGACGCTCGGCATCACCAGCGATATGCCCCCCTTGTGCGAGATGCGGACGAAACCACTAATTGCGCTCGGTCCTGTCGCTCCGGACGTTGCGGCTCTTGCTCGGGCGCTACAGGCGAAGGCGACCATGAGGCCGCCTACGATTAACTTGCGTCGGGAAATCGACAGGTGCCCGGTCATGTGCGTGAGGCCGACTTGATCGCGGCGCGTATGCGGGCGTAGGTCGCGCAACGGCAGATGTTTCCAGCCATTGCCGCATCGATTTCAACATCATCGGGAGAGCGATTGTGCTCGATAAGAGCCGCCGCGCTCATGATCTGACCCGACTGGCAGTAGCCGCATTGGACGACCTCGAGTTCGAGCCACGCCTGTTGAATCCTGCGCCCGCTCTCCTTTTGCCCGATGGCCTCGATTGTCGTCACCTCGCGCGAGCCGACGTTCGCGGCCGGCAACATGCAAGATCGAACGGGCCGGCCGTCCACATGCACGGTACACGCGCCGCATTGCGCGATCCCGCATCCGAATTTGGTCCCCTTGAGGTTCAGGAGATCGCGCAGGACCCAGAGTAATGGCATGTCATCGGGAGCCTGCACGGCATAGTCCCGTCCGTTGACGTTAAGCGATATCATTTGTCATCTCGGTCGATGCGGACGGAGCATTGTCCAGCGGGGAAGAACGTTTCTTGTCTGAGCTCAACGCGCATTGGATGTTTCTCGCCGTATCTGCTTTCCAGTTTGACCGGCCCATCCGTCGAGAAAGTCGAGAAGCAGCCTGTTGACGGCTTCCGGTTGCTCTTCCTGCGGAAGATGGCCGCAGCGTTCGATCGGAGCTACTGAGAGGTTTTCTGCCATCTCGCTCCAAACGGCCTTCATGTCGAACAGACGGCCGACGGCGCCGAAATCGGCGCCCCAAAGCGAAAGCACGGGGCACCTGATCTTCCGGTCGGCATCCTCAAGGTCCTGCGCGACGTCTTCTGCACTGGCACGATAGTCGGACATCGCGCCCCGTATGGCGCCGGGGGCGCTGTAGGCTCTCACATAGGTCTCGAACGCCTCGCCGGAGATCGTCATCGGATCGTGGCACCAGTCGGAAAAGAAGTGACGAAGCCAGATGTCCTCGCGTCCGGCGATCAATGCCTCTGGCAGATCAGGAATCTGGTGGAACATGAAGAACCAATACTCGCGGGCGATCTTCGCGTTCATTTCGCGCGCGACGATGCGGGTCGGAACGTTGTCGATGACGACCAGGCGGTCGACCAAATTCGGGTGGTCCTTGGCGAGGCGGGTCGCGACCCGCGCGCCGCGATCGTGGCCGACCAATGCGACGCGCCCGACGCCGAGCGTCTTCAAGAGCTCGACGATATCGTTGGCCATTGTCCTCTTGTCGTAGCCTTTCGACGGCTTGTCGGTCTCGCCGTACCCACGCAGGTCCGGAGCAATCACGCGGTAATGGGGGTCAAGCGCTGGAATCTGGAAACGCCAAGCGAAGCTGGTCTGCGGGAAACCGTGCAGGAGGACCACTGGGGGACCGGCCCCGGCTTCGAGGTAGAACTGGCGGATGCCGTTTGCCCGGCACGTAGCTCGACGGATGGTCATCGATCTCGTGCCTCCGGCGCCAGGTTTTCGGAACGCCATCCTTTGTCAAGTCGGACGGGGCCGATTGCAGGCAAAGTTGTCGTAACGATTGCAAGTTTGGACATGTGACTTGCTCCTCTTGGTTCCGGATGAGGAGTAGCCGACCTACTTCCGACGCTCTTGTTCGTTCCTGATCCATTTGGACGGTTACTGTGGAATTCTGCAGGATAGCGACAGTCCGTCATTACGCAGCTTTTCCTTGGATAGCTCGACACGCTGCTCAGTGAGCCACTTGTGCGGCGCCACTCCCAGCGTGCGACGAAAGGCGTGCGAGAAAGAGCCCACTGATAGGCCACACTCTCGCGCCACCTCCTTGAGCGCCACACCGTGCTTGATGTTGGCTTGAAGAATTTCTCTCGCGCGTCGCTCCTGCCATGGCGTCAGCCCACCCCGGGCCGGCCGCGACATTGGCCGCATGCCTCCATAGGTCTGAGCGACATGCACCCCGACCGCCAGCAGAACGTGGTCGACAAACAACGGGTTCGCCTGGTCGGGATGACTGAGGGCGGGCCGCAGCAAGCTTCCCAAGCCGGAAATCGTGAGGTCGTTGACGCCCGCGCCGGGCTCATACCTTAAATCACGAATTCGCGGCGCGTTGGCGTTGTCAGCGATCGCATCTAACGCCGCACGCGGCAGATAAAACGCCAGAGTGTGATAGGGCTTGTCGTATCGAGCGGTGGGAACTCGCCTCAGGTCATGAAGACAACTCTCGCCAATCCGCTGGTCGCACACCGACACTCGTCGGCCATCCTCCCAATATTCGCGATTTGGAGAATCGCGGAGGTATAAACCGACGAGAAAAGCATCTTCCTGCTGGATCGGACCATACATTTCGGACAACGGACTGTCACATCGAATCTCTGTGACTGCTATAATCGCTTTGCGTAATGCGCGAGTAACGATCGCCGGTGCGCTCTCGACTCGAAATCGCCTACCAAGCCGGTGTCCATAGGCCTCGGTCATCACTCAACCAATCGCTCAAAGCGCCAAACTGCAGATCCACATTTCGTAGCTTCTTGGATCTGATGTCGTGACTCGCATTGGAAGGTCATCGTCAGTGAAGATTTCCTTTCGTATGAAGGTCAATGCCAGTCCAACGGCGACCATCCCACAGTTGCTAAGACAATTCTTGAACGGACGTGATCTCCGCTGTTTTCCTATGCTCTTTTTGGGCGCGGACTTGCAGCCAAGCACGGATGGATGCGAGCTAGACGCGGGCTGGAGATCGACTTTTGTTGATGCCGATTTCGTGAGTCGTTTGCTGTACCGAGCTCTCTATATCGACTGAGCTGACCGTGCCGCCGGCATTGTTGACGATTTGGCGTGTCAGGCGGCGTGGAGGCCGAGCAGGGATTTCGGCTCAAGAAACGCCTCCAGCCCGAAGTCGCCGTATTCGCGGCCGATGCCGGATTGCTTGAACCCGCCGAACGGTGCCATCGGCTCGTGGGCCAGCGTGTTGATCAGCACGCGACCGGCAACGATCCGGTCGGCCACTCGTCTAGCACGATCCGTGTCGCCGGACAGGACATACGCTTGCAGGCCGCAGACCGTGTCGTTGGCGATGGCGATCGCCTCTTCGTCATCTGCATAGGGAATGATCGACAGAACCGGCCCGAAGATCTCCTCGCGCGCAATGGTCATGTCATTGCGAACGTTGGTGAACAGCGTCGGCCGCACGAACCAGCCGTCGAGCCCGTCCGGCTTGCCCTCGCCGCCGGCAAGCAGCGTGCCCTCGTCGATACCGATAAGGATATAACGTTGAACGCGATCCCATTGCTTCTGGCTGACCATCGGGCCGACGGTCGTTTTGGGGTCGCGCGGATCGCCGGTCTTGACCTGTCTGACCGCCGCCTTCGCAAGCTCTTCCACCTCACCGAGTCTGCTCCGTGGCACGAGGATGCGCGTGCCGGCGATACAAGCCTGTCCGCTGTTCATGAAGCCCGCACCGATGGCCAACGGAATCGCCTGGGCCAGATTGGCATCGTCCAGGATGACGGTGGGAGACTTGCCGCCGAGTTCGAGCGTGATCCTTTTCATCGTCTCCGCGCCGGCGCGCAGGATTGCTTTGCCGACCGCGGTCGACCCGGTGAAGGAGATCTTCGCGACATCGGGGTGGCCGGTGATCTCGGCGCCGACGACTTCGCCCCGGCCAGTGACGATGTTGAACACGCCAGCCGGTACTCCGGCCTGATGCAGCGCTTCGGTTACCACCTGTGTCTGGATCGCGCTCATCTCGCTCGGTTTGATGACCGTCGTGCAGCCGGCCGCGATGGCGGCAGCGAGCTTGCCGCAAATGAAGCTGGCATCGCTGTTCCAGGGCGTTATGAGGCCAGCGACACCCAGAGGCTCCATCATCACCTCGGCGGTGCCGACGTGACGTGTAAAGCGATAATCCTCCAGCACCTGCGCCATATCGAGGAGGACATCTGCCGAGTGGTCGGCCATGAAGCCGGCACGCGAGACGGGTGCGCCATACTCTTCGACGATTGCTTCCAGCAGGTCCGCCCGACGCGCCTTGATGGCGGCATGCATCCGCCGCAGCAGGGCGATGCGTTCGGCCCTGCTCGTGCGCGAGAAGGCCGGGAAGGCGCGTTTGGCGGCAGCGATAGCGGCGCGTGCGTCCTCCGCGTCGGCGAGGCGCACCCGACCGATGACCTGCGCCGTCGCAGGGTTGTGGAGGTCAAAGAGCTCAGTCCCGTGCGGTGTGACGAAGCCGCCGTCGATATAGATCTTGTCGATGAAGCGCATGGCACTCTCTCCCAGAGAACGGTGGATGGATCGGAAGATAGGGCGTTATCGTTGGTGCGATAAGGTGTATAATTCTGCAAGAAGTGGTGCAGGAATCCGGACAATGCGGTCATCGGGATTAATCGAACTTGATGCTGTGCTGGCGGTGGCGCGCCACCGCGGCTTCCGAGCGGCTGCCACCGAACTCGGCATGTCGCGCTCGGCGTTGAGCCATGCCATCGCCGCGCTGGAAGCGAAACTCGGCGTGCGCCTGTTCCACCGAACAACGCGCAGCGTGTCGCTGACCGAGGCTGGTGAGCAGTTCGTTTCCGGCGTTGCGCCGGCGCTGGGCCAGATCAGAGAAGCAATGGAACGGGCGGGAAGTCATCGCGAGACGCCGGCCGGAACATTGCGCATCAGCACGTCGGCGGGCGCGGCGCGGCAGATGGAGCCGCTGGTGTTCGAGTATCTGCGCCGATATCCCGACGTGACGGTCGACATCGTCACTGAGGGACGACTGGTCGATATTGTCGTTGATGGGTTCGACGCCGGCGTGCGGCTGGCTGAAATGGTGCCGCGGGACATGATCGCCGTGCCGCTGGGGCGCGATCAACGTTTCGCAGTTGTCGGATCGCCGGCCTATTTCAAGCAGCATCCGAAGCCACGCACGCCTGCCGATCTCTCTCGGCATCGCTGTATCCGCAGCCGACTGCCGAGCGGTGGCATCTATCGTTGGGAGTTCGAGCGCCACGGCGAAACGCTGGCGATCGACGGTGAAGGACCGCTGATCCTCGACGAGTCCAATTTAATGTTGGCGGCGGCGCGGGCCGGGGTCGGCCTAGCCTATCTCACCGAATGGAATGTCGCGGCCGATCTCGCGGCCGGCTCGCTGGTTCGCGTACTTGATGCATGGACGCCGCCCTTTCGAGGCCTGTCGCTCTATTATCCCGGACGTCGGCATGTACCCGCCGCCTTGCGCGCCATGATCAACCTGATCCGGGAAAAGGCAGTGAGGTGAAAGTTCTTTTGACGCCGCCCGACGAATTCTACTAGAGGTTATGTTTTGCTTCTCGCTCGCTAACGCTTGAGGGCGCGACGCCACACGCCCGGAGTTACGCCGACCGCCTGTCTGAAGATTCGCGTGAGGTGGCTTTGGTCGCTGAAGCCGCACTCCGCGGCCACATCCGATAGCGACAGCCCGTCATCGCGCAGCTTTTCCTTGGATAGCTCGACACGCTGCTCAGTGAGCCACTTGTGCGGCGCCACTCCCAGCGTGCGACGAAAGGCGTGCGAGAAATAGCCCACTGACAGGCCGCACTCTCGCGCCACCTGCTTAAGCGCCACACCGTTCTTGATGTTGGCGAGAAGAAATTCCCTCGCGCGTCGCTCCTGCCATGGCGTGAGCCCACCCCGGGCCGGCCGCAACATTGGCCGCATGCCTCCATAGGTCTGAGCGACATGCACCCCAAGCGCCAGCAGGACGTGGTCGACAAACAACCGGTTAGCTTGGTCGGGATGGCTGAGGGCAGGTCGCAGCAAGCCCCCGAGGCCGGAAATCGCGACGTCGTTGACGCCCGCGCCGGGCTGATAGCTCAGATCGCGAATTCGCGGCGCGTTGGCCTCGTCAGCGATCGCATCTAACGCCGCACGCGGCAGATAAAACGCCAGAGTGTGATAGGGCTGATCGAGGAGAACGGTGGGAGCCCGTTTCAGGTCATGGAGACAACTCTCGCCAGCCCGCAAGTCGCACACTGGCGTCAGTCGGCCATCCTCCCAATATTTGTGAGCGGGAAAATCACGGAGTTTCAAACCGACGACAAAAGCATCTTCATACTGAATCGGACCGGCCATCTCCGGTAGCGGATTGTCGCTTCGAATCTCCGTGACCGCGATATCACCTGTACGCAATGCTCCGCTAACGATCGCTGGCGCGCTCTCGACTCGAAATCGCCCACCAAGCCGTTGTCCATAAGCCTCGGTCATCACTTCCTCTATAGGTTTCACAACGCCCTGGGGCATTTGAAGCCCGCGGTCCAGCCATCGAATTCAGTTGAGGAGAGCTCTTTGCAGAGCCGACGCCCGGTGCGCGATGCTTATCACGCCGATTATGCTCGCCACCGCGTTGCCCGGCGTCAGCGGCCGGTTCGAAGCTGGTGTTGCGCGCGGCGATGAAGTCCGTGAACGCTGCCGTGGGATGAGCGACAACGCTGTTAGTCATTCGTAGTGAATGTCGTCGACGGGGTTTCACGCTGAGCGTCCAAATTATCTGCACGCGCGTGCGGCCGTTTTGCGTGAACCCATCCGACGTGGAGATCATGCGGCAAAGATGCGCTGTAGCGGTCTCCGCGATATAATGCTGGAGCGTCACTGTCCGTCCAATCATCTCGACGTTGATTGACATCCGCGTGCCGTCGTCGGTGAAGGTCGAGCCACAGCTTATGTGATCCGGCGGACAGCATCGCCGATATTTCGGTTCGGCGAGCTTAAGCAACCAGTGCGCGATGTCGATTTTCGCCTGCGGAACAGCGATTACATGGCTGTAAGCGGACGACGACAGGATTTTGTCCTTAAGAATGATGTCACTCACTTGGTATACTTTTCGATTGGACAGAAGAACACTAGACGACCGGCCAGCGCCGGTTAAGGGATTGCTTGACAGAAACAACTGTGCACAAAATGCACAGATGGAAAATGTGAGGTTCGCCGAGTATCTTTCGGTCTTCGTTGAAGTCTGCCGCCTCGGCAGCTTCTCGGCCGTCGCGCGCCGGCGTTCAATGACGCACTCCTCGATCGTACGACAGATCGACGCGCTTGAAGCAAATCTGGGCGTGCCGCTATTGACCCGTTCTACCCGCGCGTTGGTACCAACCAGTGCTGGCCAATTGGTATTGCAGCGGGCGCAACCGGTCCTTGATAACCTTGCCGATTTGCGAGGCGAGGTCCTTGCGCTCACCGGCGCTGTAAGCGGGGTGCTACGGATTGCCAGTCTTCCGACCTTCGGCAAGCGCTATGTGGTGCCCGCTCTCGAGGCCTTGCTATCGGAACATCCGGAGTTGAATGCGGAGCTCGATTTGAGCGAACACATCGCCGATCCGGTAACTGAGCGACTGGACGCCGTTATTCGAGTCGGCCAACTCGCGGACAGTTCTCTGATAGCAACGAAGCTGGCCGCGCATGAAATGCGAATGGTCGCGAGTCCGCACTATCTCGACAAATTTGGCCGTCCGAATTCAATCGCAGCGCTGGCAGGGCATCGCTTGCTCGACAAGTTGCACGGCTCGGATGTCCTGGGCTGGTCCCGTTTGCTTGGAAAAGCGAATCAACGGCTCGCCGGTATTCGGGATGTGTTCCGATGCGATGACTTCGAGGCACTACGAGAGGCAGCATTGTCCGGGTTTGGCATTGCTCTTTTGCCAAGTTGGGTCGTTGGGCAGGACATAGCGGCTGGCTCATTGAGGCGTCTTCTGGCGACAGCGGTTGGCGCAGACGGAGAAACGGGTGGAATTTACGTGCTGAGGGCACTTGCGGAACCGCCCGCAAAAGTGATCGCGTTCATTGCTTCGTTGCGTACCGTAGTTGGATCGCCGCCGATCTGGGATTTGGTCAACACAAAGCGAAGTCATCCCGCTCGGAAGGACGATGCGGGGTACCCCGCGTCCGTAAATGTTCCTTAGATTTGCCGACAGCTGGAAGTCCGGCTCGGTCTGGTCGGTCGCGGCAGCGGAACGCGGATTTGCACTTCGTCCAACCTTGCCCCGGCGGATTTCTGCGATCATCCGGAATCCGTCGTACTTGTCCTCGAAAACCCAGCCGGGATCGTCGAACGGCGCGTCGGTGAGCGTAGCGAGCATCGGCTGCAGGCGTTTGGGCAGGGTCGACGTCCGGCTCATTCGAGGGCAATCCTTTTAAGAGCGCGTTGCGAACTGCATGGAAGTCCTTCAAGGATGAGGGAACGCTTCGAGGCCACGTCGTGTTCCGCAGGCGCCGTGGCGTGCGCGACATTGACGATCGATCGGGCAGGGTGGATCAGGCCGATGGCCAGGAAATTGAAAACCTATCAGACTTCGCTGGGCTTCTTCGATCTGGCGATCGCGGCGCCGTCGATGAAAGCGGCTCTGGAAGCGTGGGGGGCGGACAGCAATCTCTTCCATCAGGGCGCGGCGAAGGAAAGCGACGATCCGGACATCATCGCCGCGGCCATGGCGAAACCGGGCGTTGTGCTCCGGCGCCCCGTCGGATCCGACGGATCCTTCGGCGAGCGTGCTGAGCTGCCCACCAATCTAGGCGGCTCCGGGGCAAAGAAGGCCGCCCGCAAGTCGAAAGGCAGTCAAGCGAAGCAGCTTTACTCTCGCCCCGTCGACAAGGCGGCGGAGCGAAAGGCCGCTCTCGTCTACGAAAAGGAGCAGAAGCGTCGTGAGCGCGAACGGGCGAGCGAAGAGGCCGCCAAGCAGAAGGACCGTGAACGCCGTCAACACGCGGTCGACAAGGCGCAGGCTGCGTTGGAGAAGGCGGAGCAGGAGCACGCGAAGCGGGCCGCCGCCATCAAGGCCGAGGTCGAGGCACTCGAGAAGAGATCGCGAACCGAGGAAGCCCGCTGGGATAAGGAGAAGGAGCGATTGGAAGCCGCGCTGCGGCGCGTGCGGGGTTGGTCAACGGTTCTTAGTCGGCGGCACCCACGAGCAGCGCCATCAACCCGCATTGGCCAATGACGGAGCGGCTTATGCTCTGCTTCCGCTTTCGGCGGCATAGCTGACGTGGCCGGCCGCACCAGAAGGCTGGAAGAATTATGCCGACTGCGGCCCGAGCAATGCTTGGTAGTACGATTTGACGGTGTCGTAGCATTCGCAGACGGTTTCCTGCAGGGCTTCAACATCGATGATTTGAATATGGCCCCTCGAATACTTTATCATTCCGGCCTGTTGCAGCGTGCGCGCATGCAACGTCACGCTGGTTCGCTTGACGCCCAACATCTCGGCAAGAAATTCTTGGGTGAACTGTAGACTATCCGAGCCCGCTAAGTCTCTTGACCGAAGAAGCCATCGGCATAGTCGCGCTTCCACCTGATGGGCTGCCATACATGCAGCCGATTGGCTCGCCTGCGCATAGACCGTTTGCTCATGCCGAAACAGCGTTGATAGCAAGGACTGACTTTGAAGCACCGCGCTTCGGAGCTCACTTATTTTGCACGTTAGCGCGGGTCCGGCGAGTTGAACTATGGCCTGATTGATGGGGACGTTGCCACCAAGCGCGGCGAAGGTGCCGACGACACCATCTTTGCCGACCATCGCCGCTTCAATTAGCTCTCCAGAGGAAAGACCCGCCACAAGCGAGACGATGGCACCTGTCGGAAAGTAGATGTCCGAGACCTTTCCCCCGGCCTCAAACAAAACCCGCTCATGGTCCAGATGGACGGATTTCAGGTGTGGCCGCAGAGCGGCTGCGTCACTCTCGGAAAGAGAGGCCAATAGCAAATTACCGGAATTGCGCATGTCATGCTCCCGAGTACAGGCGGGAGCGTTACCGAACTCTCAGTCAGCGGCGCCCAGAAGGTATGCCGATAATGCACAGACGCTTAGGCCTTTGATGGGGGAAAGCGAGCTTTATTTCCAGCTATGTCGGGAACTTAGCAGACAGCCCTGGGGTCAGCGTTTGGAGTGGCTTCTGAAGGTGCTGCGATGGCCCAATATGATCCCGAAACCTTGATTCTGCTCCGAACGGTCCCTTGATGAAGCTTGGGCGGCTCTCCCGGATGGTTCCAAATCTGAAACCCTCAAATCTGTGATGGCTCAGCACATCTTGAAGCAGGCGGCGGACGGCGTGCGAGACCCGCTCAGACTTCGCGCTTCTGCGCTGGTTTGTGCCGGGTGAACCAGCCGTATCTGAAGCCAAGTGTTTCAGCCACAGTGGCTTGATTTGAAATGTCGGGAACGGGACAGACGGACGAAAGCGGGATGCGCTTAGAACTGGCGGTTAATCTTGAATGCGGCTGCGATGCATTGAACGTTCTTCCGCTTTTCAATGCATGGCATTGGCAACCGGCAACTCAATCACCGGAAGTCGATCAGACTCCTACACGGCGATAGGCGCTTGCGCTCTACAGCCGCAATGGCAAGATCATCAGCCGCAACTATATGGAAGTCGCCAAAGCGCTGGAGTGCGTGAAGGGCGACGCCGTGATCGACGGCGACCTCGTCGCGATCGGAAAGGACGGCATCTCGCATTTCCAGCTGCTCCAAAATGCGCTGCGCCATGAAGCGAAGCTCCTGTATTGCGCCTTCGATCTCATGTTTGAGAACGCAGTGGACTTGCGCAAGCAGCCTCTCCTCGAACGCAAGAAGCGGCTGAAGGCGATTCTCCCGCGCGACAAGCTGGTCGCCTTTAGCGCCCACCGCAAAGGGGATGGTACCAAATTCTTTGCCGAGGCAGAGCGGAGGGGTTTGGAAGGCGTCATGGCGAAGCGCGCCGACAGCGCGTATACGTCCGGAAGCCGCACCCCGGATTGGCAGGAAGTGGTGATCGCCGGATTCACGGCGCCCAGGCGCACCCGGCCGTTCTTCGGCGCCCTGGTCCTCGCCGTGCGGGAAGACGACACATGGCGCTACATCGGACATGTAGGCGCTGGCTTCAGCCACAAGGTCCTGGAAGACCTCCACGCCAAGCTCGTGAGCTGACGGCTCCTAAATCGCCCTTTCCTGCCAAAGTGAAAGACGAGGCCGCCACGACCTGGGTCAGGCCCTCACTGGTTGCCGAGGTCAAATTCGCGGAGTGGACGGGCAAGGGCGAACTGCGCCAGCCCGTCTACCTTGGACTGAGGTCCGACAAGCGAGCGAAGGATGTCGTGCGCGAACGAGAACGTTCGCGTAAATAGCGAACCCTTCACGGCGATGCGTTCAGTCGCCTCCAAGGTCGTGGATTTCCGGTCGCATGCCCTCAGGCGTGACTTCGAGCGTCGCAAGCGTGATCGGCAACTTGAAGCGCCGCCGTCCCGCGCTGCCGGGATTCAGGTAGAGGACGCCGCCGACCGTGTCGATCTTCGGTACGTGGGAATGTCCGGAAATGATCACGTCGATACCGGCGCCGGGGTCGATCTGCAGCGTCTTCAGGTCGTGCAGAACGTAGATCGAAATTCCCGCCAGGCGCACCAGTTTCGTATCGGGGTACTCGCAGGCCCACTCGCCGTTGTCCACGTTCCCACGGATGGCGGTGACTGGCGCGATCCGGCGAAGCGCGTCGACGATTTCGGGACGCCCGATGTCGCCGGCGTGAACGATGTGGTCGACGCCCGTCAGGCGCTGTTCCGCCTCGGGCCTCAACAGGCCGTGCGTGTCCGAAATGATTCCGATCCTGAACATCATTTCCCGGCGCTCTCACCCGTCATCGCCAAAAGACGATCGAGAAGCTCCATTTGCCCGGAGAGCATCTTCGTTCGTGCGAACTCGATATCGAACCATTCCGCGCGGTCGACTTCAGGAAAGCTCTGTCGCCGACCGCTTCGGGGCGGCCATTCGATATCGAACGTATTGCTCGCCAGTGCCGCGGGATCAAAATGGCCCTCGCCGGTGAATGCGATGACGCGTTTCCCTCCTCGCTGACGAACCTCCCCTAAGGCCTGCAGCCGACCAATCGAGGCGCTGGTGCCGAGTTCCTCGGCAAACTCACGTCGCGCCGCCTGCTCTGGATCTTCCGCGGCATCGATTTCGCCCTTCGGGATGGACCAGGCGCCATCGTCCTTCTGGCGCCAGAACGGACCGCCGGGGTGAACGAGCAGAACTTCGAGCCCGCCAGCGCCTTTCCGGTAGGCCAGAATGCCCGCGCTCAACGCCGATCGCTTGGAAGTCTTTGTTAGCGCTGCCATATCGCTTCTATTTTGAGACGCAAATCGAGGGCTGAGCCAAGGGCGCAGGATCTGAGGCACGATGTTTGGCTACTTGCCCAGCAACGAACGTTCGAAAAGAGCTAGTAGCGCAGCAGGCCCCTGATACACCTCGACGCATCCGGCTTGCCTCAGCGAACTCTCAGGAAACCCGCCGCAGAGCACGCCGATGGTCGCGACGCCAGCCTTCCCTGCCGCTTCAGCGTCATAGGGCGTGTCACCGATCGCGACGGCGTCGGCGCCTTCGATCTTGAGCTTCTTGAGAACGATCTCGAAGATGTCCGGTGCGGGTTTGGATTCTTCCACATCGTCCGAAGACGTTTTCAGATCCACCAGATCGGTGATGCCTGCGATGTCGAGATACTGGTCGACTTCATCCTTCTTGGCCGAGGAAGCAACCGCGATCTGAAGTCCAGCGTCGCGCACGCGCCGGAGCAGGTCCGGGACCGCCGAGAAGGGACGTACAAGCGGCAGATATTCGGTTTTGAAACGGTTGCCTCGCCACTCTTCGAGTTCTTTGCCGTGGTCTCGTTGTTCGTCAGCGGAAAGGAATACGGGAATGAGCTTGTCTCCCCCCTTGCCGATCTGGCCCCTCACCTGTTCGAAACTCACATCGTGGCCAAACTTGAGCATGGCTTCCTGCCATGCCAACGCGTGGAGATCCACCGAGTCCAAAAGCGTGCCGTCGAGATCGAAGATTGCGGCTTTTGGCAATTCACATTCCTCCCTGGTCGGAGCGAGCTAGTTTCGCATACCACTCGGCATAAAGTGTGTTCTTCGCCATGTGCCGGTTGAGATCCGGCGACCCGTCGCCCCACCACACGGGACCGCGCTCGCCGAGCCCCAGGCCCTCGGGGCGACCGGCCCTAATTTCCACCGTAATGCCGCTCGGCGTGGAAAATTCCGAGAGATTCTTCATGCCGGCTGCGCAGGCGATCATGTTCGTCAAACAGCCAGACGAGAAACCCCGTTTGGATTTGGGCAAACTAGCAAACGTATTCGGCCTTTCGCCTCGCCAAGCGGCCCTGACAGGCTTGCTTGCACAAGGCGCCACACTCGCTGATGCGCCGCGGCGCTCAGCATCGCCTTCGAGACTGCACGCTGGCACTTGCGAACGACATTCGATAAAACCGGTACACATCGGCAGGTCGATCTCGTCAGACTTGTATTGCAGACGATGACGCCTGTCTCAGCTGTAAGCTGACTGGGTGGCGTTCGTCTAAGGCCTCTGGCCGCCACATGTGCGCGACAGAAGGGTGAACATTCGTCGCCAAGAAGCCTATGAGTGACAATACCCTCGCCTCGGCGATTGCATCGGTCGGCCAAAGTCCAAATCGCTTGCCCAAATATGGAAGCATCGCAGTATTTTCGGCAAGAGGCTCACCGTTATCAAGGATCAACGCGGGCACGCGGCCCTGCGGATTAATCTTCAAGTATGCCTCAGAGCGCTGCTCTGCATCAGCGAAATTAACCCGTTGCGATTGATACTTCTCACCGCTTTCTTGCAGCATGATGTGCGCCGCCATCGAGCAAGCTCCCGAGTACGGCTAGGCAATTCGTCAGCCGATGGCGATGGTTTCTCAAGGGTTATTGACACATCTGTTGACACATTTTTTGACGGCCCCGCATCGACAACAAATATCGCAGAACTAGCCGTTTTTGTTGGTGTCAGTTTTCCACCAGAGCGCATCGAGGGAGGACATGCGTCTCTGATGTCCAAGTCATCATACGGGGGACATGCCAACCCGGCCGTTCGCAGAAACCTTGCTAGTTCCAAGCGCCGCAGCGCTGCGTCCGGCGCCGGCCAAAGCACCGCGTCGGCTGCTCTCGAACAAGAACCAGGTTCGGCCCTCCGCCTCATCGATCCAGGGCTCGATCAAACTCGCGCTGGCGACGTCGCCGTTTTCGCCGCACAGTCTATGGGTCTCCCGCAGACGGGCGGCAAGCTGGAGATTGTCGTCACGGAGCTCAGCCAGCATGTCGAGCGAGGTGACGTAGTCGGCATCATTGTCTAATACTCGCTGGAGGCGGGAAATATGTCCGATGGAGCGGATCGTCGTTCCTCCGACCTTCCGGGCCCGCTCGGCTATCGCATCTGTCGTCGCAAGAATTTGAGCACCTTGTTCGTCCAGCATACGATGATCGTCGCGAAAATGCGGACCGGATACATACCAATGGAAATTCTTGGTTTTGAGATATAAGGCGAACATATCCGCCAACATTTCCGTGAGAGCCGCGGAAATCAATTTCACCGAATTCGAGGATAGATTGGACGGCGAGCGGCGCCGTCCCGCGCACCTTCGCGTCCTGCAGTGTCATTTGTCGTCACTCCTTGCAATCGGGCGGCCAATCCGTCGGAACTTTTAGCAGCAATGACAGTCTCACGAACGAGCGTCGTATGATTGGACGCCACGAATATTTTTCGTACGTTTGCGCTCAAAACTGGATCGTGCAATGATCTACGGTGAGCGCGCCGGACAACACTCCCGCCTCAAGTGACCGATGACCCTGATAGGAACGCCGAAGAATGATGGAAGATTTTTCGTCACCGGGGCTTTGCCTTTGTTGACATGCTGCTGGCGCCTACACAGACATAGGAATGCGCCGTGCCCGGTGGCCGGATAAACAAACGCAATGAAGCCAAGATAGCGCCACGTGGCACGTTAGGCCTTCGTTCACAATAGTCCGGCATGCGCTTCGATAATCGACCGACAGATCGACAGCCCGAGCCCCAGACCGCCCGGTTTCGTGGTGCTGCGATTAGAGCAGTTTTCGACAAGAGTTCGACGCTGTGCTTGCGTAAGATGACGCGATATGTCCGAACTGATGCGAACGTCGTCCCCGCGGCGGCCGTAACCGTCATGTGAGATCGCAGCTTGGCACAGAGTTCGTATGAAGGTCGCAGCACTATCCTGGCGTAAGGCGCTGCCATACCTGGTGGCACGACATCCCTATTGGGCGGAGCACCGGATCAAGCGACGTCCTGTCAGCGCCGGCGTCCTTGCGCTGCCGCTGCTGTCGCTGTGCGGTTGTTCTGAAGCAGGCGCACCTTCCTTCGATCTATTCGGAGCTTTTTTTCCGGCGTGGCTGCTTTGCGCCGTACTCGGCATTTTCGTTGCCTTCGGCGCGCGGATCTTTTTCGCTGCCCGTAACCTTACCGACGTTCTGCCGTTTCAACTCCCGCTCTGCACGTCGCTCGGCGCTATCTTTGCGTTGCTGGTCTGGCTCATTTGTTTCGGGCGCTGACGATGAAGACCGCGGGAAAACGGGCACCTTCGCTGCCGATCGGCAAGCTGATTTCCATTCTGCTGATCGCGACGGCGATTGGCATCGCGATTTACGTCGCTCGCCGAAACGCCGTGATGCCATGGACCGACGCGGCAACGATCGATGCCGATGTCGTCCACGTCGCCGCGGCGATCGGCGGTCGGATCATCGAAATCCCGGTTTCCGAAAACACACTCGTTTCCAAGGGTGACCTGCTGTTCCAAATCGATCCGGTGCCGCATCGCATCGCGGTAGCCCAGGCCGAAGCCGATTTGGCCATTGCCGAGGCTTCGCTGGATACCCAGGAACGGCTGCTCTCGACCCAGCGCTCCGCCGCCAAAGTTGCCGCCGAGCAAGTACAGCGCGCGGAGACCAATCTGGAACTCGCCAAGCGCACCGTCGAACGGCTGACTCCGCTGGCCGCAAAGGGCTACGTGCCGACCCAACAGCTCGACCAAGCCCAGACTTCGCGGAACGACGCGGAAACGTCCCTTCAGCAGGCGCACGTTCAGGAGGCGGCCGCCATCACCGCCATCGATACCGACGCCGCGGCCCGGGCCAATGTGCAGGCCCGAAAAGCTGCGTTGGCGTTAGCCCAGCGCGGGCTGGATGACACCACTGTCCGCGCAACCCATGCCGGCCGCGTTGTCGGATTGAGCGTGTCGACGGGAGAGATGGTCGCGCCCTCTCAAACGCTTTTTACGTTGGTCAACACCGAGGAATGGTTCGCCGTCGCCAACTTCCGGGAAACCGATCTGGACGCGATTTCCGTTGGCGACTGCGTGACGGTTCATTCGATGATCGATCGTCAACGACCGCTCAAGGGGATCGTGCAAGGCCTCGGAACCGGTGTCCTGGACACCGATCGCGTGAATCTTCCGAAGTCGCTGCCTTATGTCGAGCGATCGCTCAATTGGGTGCGCGTGGCACAGCGGTTTCCAGTGAGGGTACGGATAGAGCAGCCGCAACAGCAGCTGATGCGGCTCGGCGCGAGCGCGGTCGTTGAGGTCAAGCATGGCCGCGCATGTAGATAGCTTTGGGCAGCAATTCCGCGAGCGCCTGGCGCTGCTGCGTCCGTTTCCGGGCCGTCTCGAGTTCTCCATCCGGCTTGCGCTGGCCTGCGCGCTGACAACGCTTGTCGTCGAAATTTACCAGACACCCGATCCGGCGCTTACGGCCTATGTCGCATTCTTCGTCATGAAGCGCGACAGAATGGAGAGTGTGATCATCAGCATCGTGCTCACGATCCTGATATCGCTGCTCGTCGGCATACTTATGCTGGTAGCGACGGCGGTGATCGACCAGCCGCTGTGGCGAGTGATCAGCATAACCGTGGTGTCGTTCGGCCTGCTGTTCCTCGCTTCCGCCAGCAAGCTAAAGCCGCTGGCCGCCATCATTGCGATGATCGTCGGGTACGGACTGGACCTTTTGAGTGATGCCCACGTCGGAGAACTCGCAACGCGCGGCTATCTCTATGCTTGGCTGTTCGTCACCATCCCCGCCACCGTATCGATCGCGCTCAATCTTGTTCTTGGTCCGCCCCCGAGACGACTTCTTGAGCAGGCGCTTGCGCATCGTCTGGCGCTCGCTGCGTCGCTGATGCGCAACGGCGACGAGAAGGTCCGCGACGCTTTCGAGGAGACCCTCTCGGAAGGCGTCACCGAACTGAAAACCTGGCTGAAAATGGCGGGCATCGAGAAATCCTCGCCTCCGGCCGATATCGCAGCACTTGGCCACGCGACAGACAGCATCACCACTATCCTGCTGCTGGTCGACTTCGCAGATCGTACGCAGTCGGAGACGATGCCCCCGCCCCTCCGTGGCCAGATTGCGGACACGCTCGATGAGATGGCGTCGATCCTTCGCGCGGGAGGATATCCTGTCGACGTTGCGATCGAGCATGGCGAGGAGGATTTGCCGCCGGTCACGGCCACGCTGCTTGCCGACATGAAGGAAGCGTTGCGACGTTTCACCGAACGCCCTCTCCCCGAACTGCCCATCGTCGAAGCCGCCAAAGCAGGCTTTTTTCTCTCCGATGCCTTTACCAATCCCGATCACGTCTACTACGCTCTAAAGACGACCGCCGCGGCCATGTTCTGCTATGCAGCTTATTTGCTGGTTGATTGGCCCGGGATTCATACTTCCTTCATCACTTGCTACATGGTCTCGCTGGGAACGACGGCGGAGACGATCGAGAAGTTTACGCTTCGGATCTTGGGCGCCCTTATCGGTGCTGGATTGGGATTTGCCGCAATCGTCTTTCTGCTTCCGCACCTGACATCGATCGGCGCCTTGCTGATCGTCGTATTCGTCGTGGGCCTTGTCTCCGCATGGGTGGCTGCCGGAAGTCCGCGCATCTCCTATATGGGCTACCAGCTGGCTTTTGCATTTTTCCTCTGCGTAATCCAGGGGCCAAGCCCCGCTTTCGACCTCACGATTGCCCGCGATCGAATCATCGGCATCTTGCTCGGGAACGTCGTCGCTTATCTCATATTCACGAATATCTGGCCGGTCACCGTGATCCGCCGCATTGACCCAGGGCTTGTTGCCCTGCTTCGCCGCCTCGTCGATCTAACAAACGCTACAAGCCGCTCGCGGCGCGACAGCCTTGCAACCGACGCTGCTGGCGCGATGGGCGTGATCAGCCAGGATGTCGAGCTTTCCGCATACGAATCCTCGAGGATCGGATCGCCTCAGTTCCGGCTCACCGCTCGCGCCCGCGCGATCCGCCATATCCGCGCGCTAATGGGGCCTCTGCTATTGCTTTCGAACGAGCAGTCGGCGGCGAGCCGAGCTGTTGCCCATCGGCTTGATACGTTGGCAAACGAGTTGAGCAGCGGGACTCGGTTGGTGGAAGTAACGATGCCGCCGAGCCAAAACGGCCTTCCCAGCAACACCGGCAAAGACCCTCGCGCCCCCTGCACCGTCGATGGATTTGTCGTGGCTGATCTTGAAGTCCTGGAGTCTGCGTTCGTGCGCCGGGGTGGGGGGCTAGAGGTACATGCGTCAGTTTAAACCGAGTATTGTTGCCGCCATTTGTTTGTTGGGTCTTGGCGGCTGCGCCGCATGGGATGTCGACATGGCACCCGACCGCGCCGACAAGCCTTGGGTACCGACGACGACGACGACCGGTGAAATTGTCCCAGGTGCGAAACCCTCGATAGAATCCAAGGCGAGTTACGCGCTACCCGTCAATACCGATCTTACGGGGTTGCCGGCACCTCTCGGACTGGACCGGCGGAAGGTCTATTCGCTCCCTGAGTTGATCGACATAGCGCAAAGCAACAACCCTTTGACGCGAACTGCCTGGAACGATGCTCGCAATGCGGCGCTCGCCACCGGCATTGCCGAGAGCGCGTATCTTCCGAGATTGAGAGCGACTGCCGCCGAGGTGTATCTCAACAATCAAGGAAGTGTGTCGGCAGCGGGAACCAGCCTTTCCACCAATGCTGAGGCACACGGCGCGATTGCAGCCGCATCGCTGGAATGGCTGTTATTCGATTTCGGCGAACGTGCGGCCAAGGTGCAAGCCGCCAAGCAAGGCTCGATCATCTCAAATATCGCGTTCAATGCGACCCATCAGCAGATCATCTACGACGTCAGCGTTGCCTTCTATGCCAATTCCGCGGCTCGCGCACGCGCCGCCAGCGCCGGCCAATCGCTGAAGAACGCGCAGGATGTGGAAGCGGCGGCAAACGATCGCTACAAGAACGCCATTGGAACGGTGGTGGAGGTTTCCCAAGCCCACCAGGCCACCGCACAGGCGAAGCTCGCGCTGGTCCAAACCACTGGCGCTGCAGAAAATGCCTATTTGAATCTGATTTCGGCCATGGGGATTTCGCCGCTCACACGGATCAACATAGCTACTGCGGCCAACCGCAGACTTTCACCGGACCTGGCGGCTTCAATCCAAAGCGTCATTTCCACAGCGCTTGCCCGCCGGCCGGATATCCTAACCGCCTATGCCGCGCAAAAGGCCGCAAATGCCGACGTGGATGCTGCCGTCGCGGAGTTCCTGCCCAAGGTCTTTCTGAGCGGAACAACCGCCTATAATGCGGCAAATCTTTCGATCAGCTCCATTCCGGGACTCGGCCAGCAGTCGGGAACGGCCAATATCAATCCCTCCCGTGTCGCCAGCAGCGTTCTCGTCGGCGCGACCGTCCCGATTTACGACGGCGGCACTCGGGCGGCTTTACTGGAACAAGCCCGCAATAATGCCGATAGCGCGGGGGCCTTGCTCACGCGTCGCCGGAACGACGCGGTGCGACAGCTGGTCGTGGCCGATAATGCGCTTCGTACAAGCCTATCAGCCCACAACGCTGCAAATGCGCTTGCCGCGGCGTCACAAACGACATTCGAAAGCGCACTCGCCAGCTACCGCAACCACGTCGGCTCAATCACCGATGTCAACATCGCTCAAACCCAGCTTCTACAAGCTCGAAACGCGTCGACCGATGCTTACAGCACGGCTTTGTCCGCAGCTGCCACGCTGGCGTTGGCGACCGGTGCTCTCGGCAGCGCTCCTCGATAGAACTCAGACTCGCCGGACCAACAGCTTGATACCCGTGCAGTGCCGACGATCAGCCTGCCGCAGGATCAATCACCTCGTCTCGCAAGCCGAACACGCGATGAGCGTTGGAGAACCCGGCGACTGAAAATTCGCCGAGATCGACCCAGTCCTGGTGGCAAGCCCCGGCAAAGGCGGCTGATGCCACCACAGTGCGATGCAGGCGGCTCGCGATCTTCTCCAGCCGCGCAGCAAGATTGACGGAGGGTCCAATGCAGGTGAAGTCGAGCCGGCTTATGCCGCCGATATTGCCGAACAGGATGTCACCAATATGCAGCGCCACACCAAAACGAAAGCGTTCGACCTCATCACCGCTCGGATAGTGCATGGCATTGACATTGGCGGAGGCCTTGCGGCTGGCCTCAAGCGCGCGGCCGCAGACCTCGGCGAGATTGCCGCCGTCCTTCGCGATCGGAAACACGGCAAGCAACCCGTCGCCCATGAATTTCAGGATTTCGCCACCGTGCTCGCGGATGGCTGGCACCTGGCAATCGAAATACCGGTTGAGGATGTCCACGACAGTTTCCGCGGGAAGGCGATCGGATAGCGAGGTGAACCCGCGAAGATCGGATAGCCAGATCGCGGCTTGCATCGCTTCTGCATGTCCACGACGGATTTGTCCCGCCAGGATGCGCTCGCCGGCACGGTTGCCGACATAGGTGTCGAGCAGCGCAGCTGCCGTGCGGCGCATGGCGTGGATCTCGGCGAGCCGACTGAGAGGATGAATCACCGATCGCAGGGCCGCGAGATGGTCATCCGTGAAGCCGCCTTCGACCTTCGTGGTCCAGCTAGATGCATGAATAGTGCCGTCGGTGAACAGCAAGGGAACGGCGATGTAGTCCGTTGCCCCTTCCGCACGCACGTCATCGAAGAAAGGGAAGCGCCGACTCTCGGGATTGTCGAGACGATAGCGCCCTTCTTGGCCACTGCTGTAGAGACTCGGAAACGGGCTGTTCTTAAACTGCGGCGAGTCATGAATGTCGAAGGGAGCGTCGGTAACAACGACCTCAGTGCCCTGCCGCCACACGAAGCTGCGGCCGAACACGTCGGGATGTAGCGTCTGCACGAAAGCGCCTACGCGCCACAGGGGAATGCCGGCGGCGACCAGCCGTTCGCACATCTGCTTGAGGAAATCGGCGGGTGTCGACGCCGAGCGCGCGCCGTGCATCAACCAGGTGGCGAGTTTGTCCAGTTCAGAACTATCCATAGCCACCCGCTGGCAAATTGTCCTCCGGCCGAAGCTATCTTAGGATCGAACTTGATTGTCTTGGACGAGAATGTCGTCTCTGGAAAGGGCATGCTCCTTTCCGATCGTGGGGATTGTGCTGAAGATGCCTCCATGATCGTTAATGTAGATCTGTTCGGCGACTGCGCGGGCGAAACCTATTTCGTGCGTGACGAGAATACAAGTCATGCCTTCTCCGCGAGTTCGGGGATCGTCACGAGCACCTCCTTGACTGTTTCGTGGACACGGCGAGAGAGCGTGCGATTACTTGCGTATGGCCTGTGGTTCGATAAACGCCTCGATCCCAACTCACTCTCGTGATTTCTGGATCAAGCTTGCAAGATCCGCGGCTTCCTGCCTTAGAAGGCTCGCAAGCCAAAGGGCGCTTGCGAAAGGCACGGAAGAACGAGTTCTGGCCCTCGTATCCCAACAGAAACGCCACTTCGTCGATGTCGAGAGCAGGGTCCGCAAGCAGCTTCCGCCCACGCGAGCGGCGCACCGCGTTCAAGAGAACTTGGAAACTGGTGCCTTCGCCGCCAAGGCGGCGCTGCAGGGAGCGCTCGCCTACGCCGAGTCCGCGTGCCACGGCCAGGATATCTGGCCGGTCGCCACTCAGTTGCCGCGCCAGCAGCCACTTGACCGCGTCGCTTAACGAGCGGGGACGCTGCCGCTCGGCGAGCGTCTTCATGCGCAATTGATGATGTCAGTTGCCGATGCGTCAGCCGAACGTTTAGCATCGCCGATAGTGGGGGACGGAAACGGCATTGAAGGCCAACAATTGTCTTTCGTCAGTGAGGCCTGATCCTAGACGTCAATGCTGCCTTGAACGATGCGGAAGCGTTTCCAGGTTGCTGGCACTCGGCGGTTCGAGCATGACCTGCTTGAGGTTAGTGCCGGACAGCACCACGATCACAAAAATCAACTTGCCAGCTTCGTTCATCAGTCCGCCGCTGAGCGCCTTTCCTGACGTGCTATCCTCGGCTACGAACACTGCATCTGCAAGCTCTTGCCGGACCGATTGCATGGCGATCAAGTTGAGGCGGTCCTCTAGCTTCAACTCGCTCATGGAAGACACTGTAGCATTGCCCGCAACCTCGCCTGTTCTGGCGTCGATCGCATCTTCCCAGATGCGATCCAGCCGAAACGTCTTCACGCGATAAACGGATGAGCCGGAGCCGCCATCAAAACTGACATCCACGATCCTCGAACCGGGGTGGAGGCTGTCGGCGATCTTCATCGCCTGGCGCAGTGATATTTCCGCGCCTCGGAACAAGTCAAGTTCACGGCTGATCGCCTCGTCGCTAAGTCCATTGCCGCTTGCATCCTGTTCCTGAGCCGCGCTGATTTCGCCACGCAACGTAGTGCCGGCATGGGAGGGTGCGCAGATCAGCAGCGATAATAGGGCTACGAATAGTTGTTTCTTTGACATTGGCCCACTCATTTAGATCGACGCGGAACAGTTAAGACGAGGCGCGCTGGCCAGCACAATAATGTCGTTCTGGCCATGAGCCAGCGACCACCACAGAGCCGCTTCGCGGAATTTCCGATCGTTGGCGCTGCGGGAGACCAGACCATGAGCTACAACTATAGGCGCCGGCGCTGCCAACATCGCTCGAACAGACGGATGAAGGAAATGATCAAGTTCGAAGCCCGCGTCGTCGCGTTCCCAACGGTTAACTTTAGTTACACCAGTTCCTTCCAATACTCGCTCACATCATACCTCCTCACCTCCTCGACGCAGGTCGTTTCCAGGCCTTGCCGCGGAATTAGCCGGCTATAGAAGTCGGAAGCGTCTTCGCGTTGATAGAGAATGCCGCAGGCGATGCGTTCCTGAACCTGCGTAGCGAGCGCCTTCGCCTGCTGCAGATTGCCTGGGTCGTGGCCTCCGGCATTCGCATCGAAGTACCGTTCCAGCAGAAATTCGTGCGTCGTGAAGTGGTTGTATGTCGGACAGGCCTGGAGCATCTCGACGAAGGCAAAGCCGCGGTGCTGAATCGCGGCCTTGAGGATGCGCGTCATCAGTTTGATGTCGCCGCTGAAGCCACGGGCAACGAAGGTGGGGTTGAGCGCGAAGATCAGATCCATGCTCGCCAACGTATGCTCGGGAATCCCGTTGGGACTTGTGTTCATGGGCTGGCCCTGTGGCGTGAGCGAACTCGCCTGCCCGGTCGTCAGCCCGTAGTTCGTATTGTTGTGCAGGACGAACGTGATGGGATAGTTGCTCCTCACGCCGTGAATCAAATGCCCGATACCCTCCGAGAAGGTCGCGCCATCCCCGCCGAAGGCGATGACCGGAAGCTTCATATTTGCAAGCTTCGCGCCTGCTGCAAACGGGATGACGCGACCATGGAGCCCGTGGAAGCGGTAGCCCTCGATTTTGTCCGAGCCGTTGCCGTGACAACCGACATCGTAGCAAAGGCAAACCTGCCACGGATGTAAATTCAGTTCGACCAGCGCATACTTAACGGCCGTCCAAATGCCATAATTGCCGCAGCCGTCACACCAGATGCATTTGGTTTCCGAATAGTAGTCGGAAAGAGCGGGCGGGCGGGTCTGCAGCGCGATATTCATGATGGGGTACCTGCATATTCGAGACTGGAAAGCTTCTGTTCGTTTTCCGACGTGCTCGCACATCTTTCCATCACCGATGCAAGAAGCTCATCGTAGAAAAACGGCCGGCCGTCGTACTTGAGAACTTTGTCCGGGATGTCCAGGCCGCATTCCATCCTGATGAGCATGCCCAACTGCCCCTGATAGTTTTGCTCCACCAGGACAATGCGTTTTGACCGCTTTGCCAAGATCTGAAGCTCGTGGGTGCGGAGTGGCCAGAGATAGGTGTAGTGCAAATACACGATCTTCCGCCCGCGCAGTTCAGCGCTGCGCATGACGTCCTGAAACACGTCACCGGTGCTTCCCCAGCCGATCGCGAGCAACTCGATTTCGTCGCCTGCATCCATCCAATCGGCTGTCTTCGCGCTGCGACCGCCGGTGCTCAAATGAGGTGCGGGCAGCACCGCTTTTAATCCATGGAACTTCCGCAACCGCTTTTCCATTTGCAACCTGGTATTCAGGCTGGACTCATCCACCGCGCCCACAGCATTGTGTTCATCGCCCTGGGCGCAATAGGTCGCCGCGTCACTGCCGGGAAGCCATCGCAACGAAACGCCGCCCTTGGCGTGCGGGTCAAATCGATCAGACGATTTCAGGAATTTCAGCTTGTCGGGATCGACGACGAGCCGGCCACGATCAATTTCGGCCTTTTCCAGATCGTAGGGGTGTTGGGTGTAGAGCGCCTCGGCGATCTGCTTGTCGGTGAGGACAATGACACTGATTTGGTACTGCTCTGCCAGATTGAATGCGACCGGCATCAAATCGAAGGCGTCCTGGCTGTTGCTGACCGCCATGACGCAGCGCGTGAATTCGCCAGCAGAGCAGTTCGCGGCCTGCAAGAGACCACCTTGAGCCGTCCAGGTCGGCAAGCCGGTCGCCGGACCGGGGCGTTGCGCGAGCACAAACACCGCCGGGTTCTCGATCATGGCGTCGAGAGACAGTGTCTCGCTCATAAGATCAAATCCGACACCCGAGGTGGCGGTTAGCGCGCGGGTTCCCATGTACATCGCCCCACTCACGATCTGCGCGGCGGTGATTTCGTCTTCCGCCTGCTTGACCACCATGTGAGTCTTGTTTTCGAGCTCGGCAATGAACGACAGCAACGGGCTTGAGGGCGTCATCGGATAGCCGGCATAGAGCCGCACCCCCGCATGAACCGCGCCGAGCCCCATCGCTTGACTGCCGGTAATCAAAAGGTGGCCGGCGAAGCCTTTGTCGGGCTGCGGCAACGCGACGGAGATCCTCCCCTGCTCTGGATCGACAAAGGAATATCCCTCATCGATACATCGCATGTTGAGTTCGACCAGAGCTTTCTTCTTCGCAAACTTCTCTCCGACGAGAGACTTGAGGACATCGACATCCTGGTTAAGCATGGACCAGACAAAGGCGGTCAGCAGCACGTTCGACAGAATTGCCCTCGCACCAAGGCGATTGAGAATATCATCAACCGGGAAATAGATGACGCGAAGATTTCGCTCCGCGATGAGTTTCTGATGATGCTCCGGAAACTGCCATCCGGGCGTCACGTGCAGCACGATCCCTCCCGGCTTCAGTTCCTCCATATTCAGCTCGAGCCCGTGATGGTTAAGCGCGACCAGCACGTCTACCTTTGTTTCCGTGCTGCGGATGCTCTGATTCGAGATGTCCAGCTGATAGCTCGCATGCCCGCCCTTGATGAGCGAGGGATACTCGCGATAGCCGAACACGCAAAATCCCGATCTTTTGAGACCTTTGGCGATAATCGCGCCAATGGAGTTTACTCCCTGTCCGGACGCGCCGACCATTTTGAGAGATATGCGGGGCATCGCCTAGGACCAATCGATCTGTTTCGACGCTTCCACCAATTGTCTGCCCCAGACTGTTACTGCTTCCTCCTGGCCGTAGGGTTCGTCCGTGATTTTAAGCGTTGGAACAATGAGCCGGCCATGATGGACCTTGACGTGGTGCTGCAAATGATCCGCCGCTCGCGCCGTGTAGAAATATCGATGGTCTCCTAGTCCGATGCACGCACAAGGCTTGCCGGCCAGGTCCAGAGTCTTCGCCTTGTCATGGAGCAAAGCCCACATGTGCGGATTCAATTGTCCCTCGGTGCCCCCTGTATTCCAGGTCGCGGAGGCGAGCAGGAGAACATCTCCGCTTAGCAAATCCTGTGGCTTCATTTTCTCGGCCCTGGTTGCCTCGATCTCCCAGCCTGGCGTGATGCTCTTCAACGAAGAGGTCAAAGCATCCACGACGTACTCCGTGTGACCGCTAGTCGAGGCAAAGACGATATGAATGACCCGACGCTGAATGAAGTGCGGGGCAGCATTGGCGGTGTTGTTCACGAGTTACCTCCTTTCCACCAGTGACTGGCTTCATTTACGGCCCTTCTCGTGTGTCGATCTGATGCCGAATCGGTCAGCGTTTGACCGCGACTGTGCCACCAATACTTGCGGCGATATTGAATGAGAGTGCCGTCGGTGGAATGGTTGTGCTTCTAACTCCACTTCTGAGAAGTACGACGCTTTCGCCCTCTTCGATAACAATCGCGAGTTAGCTCGAGCGCAGCGGTGTTTGGTTCGACCGCTGGCGGAATTCTGGCGCTACGATCTGGCCATTCCTGAACTTATGCTCAGCGTTGAATTGGGGACACGCCAATCGGCCCGATTTGCCGGTCAGAGCTGTGTCGCGAGTAAAGTTCTCTCGCGTCTCTGGAGATCTTTCGACGGCTTGCTTGTCGATATCGCGGACTGGTTCGAACTTGTTGCGACGCACCAGCAGGGTCGTATCCAGGTCGATGGGGCGCCCGGCGTATGCGCGCGCCTACGGCGCGGTCATTCGGATTGCTGGATCGCGCTCGATGTTACCCGAACCGCTTGTTTAGACAGTATTGATAATTACGATGCTCGCTTGCTATCGCTGGAGAGCCCGACGCCACGCGCCCGGACTTACGCCGACCGTCTGTCTGAAAGCTCGCGTGAGGTGACTTTGGTCGCTGAAGCCGCACTCCGTGGCCACATCCGATAGCGACAGTCCGTCATCGCGCAGCTTTTCCTTGGATAGCGCGACGCGCTGCTCAATTAGCCACTGGTGCGGCGCCACTCCCAGCGTGCGACGGAAGGCGTGCGAGAAATAACCTACTGATATGCCGCACTCTCGTGCCACCTCCTTGAGCGCCACACTGCCCTTGATGTTGGCGCGAAGAAATTCCGTCGCGCGTCGCTGCTGCCATGGCGCGAGCCCACCCCGGGCCAGGCGCGACATTAGCCGCATGCCTCCATAGGTCTGAGCGACATGCACCCCGACCGCCAGTAGGACGTGGTCGAGAAACAACGGGTTGACTTGGTCCGGATGGCTGAGGGCGGGTAGCAGCAAGCTCCCCAGGCGGGAAATCGTGACATCGTTGACGCCCGCGCCGGGCTTATAGCTCAGATCGCGAATTGGCGGCGCGTTGGCGTCGTCAGCGATCGCGTCCAGCGCCGCACGCGGCAGATAGAAAGCCAGAAAGTGATAGGGCTTGTGGATGAGCACGGCGGGAGCTCGCTTCAGGTCATGGAGACTACTCTCGCCAATCCGATGGTCGCACACCGACACTCGTCGGCCATCCTCCCAAGATTCGCGATTTGGAGAATCGCGGAGGTACAAAGCGACGAAAAAAGCATCTTCCTGCCGAATCGGACCGTTCATTTGCGGCAGCGGATTATCACACCGAATCTCTGTGACGGCCATATCAGCTGTACGCGATGCCCGGGTAACGATCGCCGGTGCGTTTTCGACCCGCAACGCCTCGCCAAGCCGTTGTCCATAAGCTCCGGTCATCGCTCCATCCATGGATGGTTCATCGTGCTCCACCCCCTGTAATTTACGGGATGGGGAACCGTAACCCGGATGTGGGCAGGGCGTCGGTCCCGTACCGGACCTAAGGCCGCTGTTATTTTCAAACTGGGTCACTGGTCAAGGCGCGCGTCTACTTGATGTGGCGGGACGATGCCCAGCCCCGAACAAGGATGCCCCTGATCCATATCAAGCACCTCGATCGTGGTCGGCGCTACAGAAAATACTCGTCAACGTAACGATAGGCGGTCTGTGGTATCGCCTTTACGAGCTGAGGCAGCGCTTTTGCAAGTCGGCCGGAGAACAGTGAGGCTTCCGCCATTCTACCATCGCTCATTTTTCAATGTCGGCCGTTGGCACTTTTCGGACCTCGCGCGAAGTCCGACGTGAGTCCGCTATGAGCACCAAAACAGACGTCCGCTGCTCCTCCAAATTATGGGTTCGCGCCCTAGTTCAACAAGTGTCGATTTCCTTAGGTTTTATAGACGGCCGCAGTTGCCGCAGGATGATTAACAGCTCGGCCTGCTGTGAACCGGCGGCGGCCATTCATCTTCAAATAGCGCGGCGCCCAAATGCTGGGTGTCCCGACGACGAAGGTGAAGATCGCATTCTCGGTAGCATGTTGGCTGATCAGTCGGGCGAGATGTTGCGGATGGATCGGCTTGACGCCGGGCTTTCCTGTGGCTAGATCGTCGGAGCCCTCGCCCGCCTCCCCTTGCGGACTGACGCCAGTGGCCTCGCTCAGGATCAGCCGCGCGCTGACGCGCTGAACATAATATTCCACCATGATCGTGGTTGGTACATGGTCACGCGTGTTGCGGGCACGCTTCAGCGGAGCCATCATTAGGTGACTCGACACTTCCAGGTCTGATGGGGCCGAACAATGTGGGCATCGCGTTCCCTTTAATGGGGGATTTAGCGGCATTCCATCGTCTCCGTCTTGGATGTTCGGTCGACGATTTAGATGGGCCTACGCTATTCGTCGGAGTATTAACAACGGAATTGCCCTTTTCACGATGCTGAATGGGCCCGCCGAAGTTCAATGCAAGGTTTCCCCGTCCGCATTAAACGCACTGAAGCCAAAGAAGCCGCTCGACTCCAATGCTGCCGGCCTTGAGCGATCCCGACCAGACGTGGCCAAGTTCGCCGAGTGTAACTTTTTTAGTTTCGACGACGACATAAGACAGTATCGGGACGTAGGCCAAGGTGCAGTCATGGTCGGCCGCGTTCACCCAGGTCGACATTGACGCTCTTCCCTTCCGTGATCGGCAGAGAATTCTAGATTTTACCAACACACCCGCCGAACTTCGCTCGCAGGTATGATCTTTAGACCACCACTACATCGAGGAACTTTTAAACCGGAAACCGCTTGATGAGACATCATCCGGTGGCGGCACCTTGACCCAAAAATTACCGGTTTTGGCCTTGTCATATCCGTACTGATAAAGAGAACGCATGTAGTTCGTTTCAAAGCCGGAGGAACCTGACGACGGAAAGCCTTTGTCGATGTAGGTCAGATTGAATCCGAAATTGTTGCGGCGAGCGAAGTCAAAAGTCTCATAGAGAATGGAGCGGGTTTGCGTCTTCGTGACGGAAGCCGAAGCCCGCGCCGCGATGTCGATCGTGCTGTTCCGCACCAGTTGGAAATCTCGCTCAACCTTGTTGTTGATCAAGATGTAGATGGTTATACGCAGACCTCGGACGAACGCTCCGTTTCGTAAAATGAATGCTTCCGGCAAGGTCAGCACCGGAGCCGTCACTCCACCGTCTACATGCATTTCCTGGAAGTGATTTCCGTTTGCTTCCGCGTCAATCATCATCGGCGGGAAAACCACCGGGATACTTGCGGATGCGGCCACGACATCACGGAACAGGCTTAGCGCCTGGGGAGACCCCACCGCAGCAATGCGCCCCATGTCCCATACCGCTGTGCGTTGGGTGTCGAGATCGGTCGTCACGATAAGAAGATCCCTGCCCTTGGCGTGTTCCTCTGCAATTGCCGCGAGCATATTCTGGTCGACATAGCGGGCCACCAACTCGCGAAGCCGCGAGTTTCCAAACAGGCCTGATCCGAAGAGCGCGTTCAAGATGCTTGGCGCATCCAGAAGGCTTTCAGCGATGCCGCTGGTGTATACTTCCCGCAATGTGCCGTCGTAGGCTGGGCCAAGAAATGCAAATGGCGCAATCAACCCACCCGTGCTCACCCCCGAAACGACTGTAAATTTTGGGCGCGTACCTGCCGTGGTCCAGCCATTCAGCACACCCGCGCCATAAGCACCGTCGGCCCCGCCTCCCGACAAGGCAAGATAGCTGACAGGACCGGCACGTAAACTTACAGGTGGTTCCTTGAGGAACGTTGCTGCCGGCTCATCGGTATATCTGCGCAGTTCATTGACGTTCAATACCCGCGCGGACGCGGCATCGGATGCCGTATAGGGTGATCTGGGAGGAGAACTACAGCCAGCAAGAGAAAAGAATCCCGTCGAAATAGCGAATGACAGGACGAGCAACTGACGAAAGGAAGGCATGACCTGTATTCCGACTCAACAACGCAGATTTGCTAGGCAACGCTTTCGGCGTATCTTAAAACGGTATCGGCGGTGTTGTTCACGAGCTACCTCCACGTTCCCAAGGGGTGAATGGCTTCATGTACCGCGCTCCTCGTTCAACGGTTCCCTTGCCCGGCGATCTTTGAAACGATCGACGCACTTCTTGGAACAAAGCGGGGTCCGCCACGAGTGGTGCCGGACGAGACCAAGCTTGCCGTCACAAACTGCGTATCGTGCGGCTCTGCCACACCTAAGGATTTCTGAGCGGTTCAGCATTGTAGTCTCCTGTTTGTACTATCGTCGTTGTTCGTCGATCATTTTTCTTCACCGTCACAGTTCATGACCATGTGCGCCTTTCCAAATAGTGCAGCTTAAGACGATCGCGATCACCGGACCAATTTGAATGTTGGTAATGCCATCCTTTCCATTTCAAGGCTTTTCAGCGGACTGCTAATGCCTTTGAACGATCAATTCACACCCGCAACCATCGTGCAAATCGCGCACCCGTAATACAGAGGTTGCCTATCCTCCATTGATGGTCTGGCCCAAGAATTTTTTCATCAGTTCTCCATGGAACATTTCACTTCCGACATCCGCACGGCGCTGATAAGTTGCGATTGCATCCGCTCCCGCCACATAGCGCAACTGTTCTCTGCCGTCTGTCGCAGCTGCATAAACGACTTCTGCAATCTGCTCCGGCCTGCTTCCCGGCAGCGCATCTCCAAACATCGCCAACATTTTTTGAAAACTCTCGGCATAGTTTTTATCTTCGACCATCTGCGCGTTGCCCATGAAATCGGATTTGATACCGCCAGGGCTGATGGTCTTCACCGAGATGTTGAAAGGCTTCAACTCAAAGGCGAGACTTTCGGCAAAGCCCTCCAAGCCCCATTTCGTAGCGTGGTAAACAGCATTTAACGGGAACGACACAAGACCGCCGATTGAAGTCGTGGTTAAGAACATGCCGGATTTTCGTTCTCTAAAATGCGGAATAAAGGCCTTGGTCACCAAGATCGCGCCGAGTTCGTTAGTGTTTATCTGCGTCATCACCTGCTCATCCGAACTGGCCTCGAGTGGACCGGTCAGTGCATACCCCGCATTATTCAGCACGATATCCACACTTCCCTTCGAAGTTACCCCTTCCACCACTTCATGGATTTGCTTCGGATTGGAAACATCCAATTCGAGGACCGAGATGTTGGATAAGCTTCTGAGCTCCTTTTAGCGGGCGTTCGCATCGTTGCGATGACGTTCCACCCTTTTGCCGAGAACAATTTCGTGGTGGCTTTCCCCAATCCGCTTGAAGCACCTGTAATGAATATCGTCTTCATATTTTTTCCTAGCCGGGGGACTTTGAGCTGATTTTCGACGATCACCTGGATTTTCCGACGTTGCGGACTTCAATCGCGGTCATGAGAATTGCGAGTCCCGTCGAGATCAAATTGGTGCCCACGATAAGGCCGAGCGTCCAACTCGCACTCTGCGGCCAAAAATCAATGATGAGCCCCCAAAAATAAATGATGAGCCCCGCAAGAACGAGATCCGTGATTCCGCTTGCGAGCAGACTGCCCCAGGAACCGGGCAAGACATCGCGATAGGAGATCGAAGTTCCGACTTGGAAGGCGCCTTCCGCGATGAAGAAAGCCGTTAGCACGAGCGTAAGTGAAACGGTCCCCTCATCAGGCTTCCAGATCAAGAGGATTCCTACGGCAAGCGAAACAGCCGAGGTCAGCAGAATCCAGAAGAATGCAGATGCGTCGTGCGCCGAGAACATGGTGACCAGGCCGAGCGGGCCACTGAACAGAAACAGCCATCCGATATATATGCCCGCCGCGACAGATGCGATGACCGGCTCCGCCACAGCCAGACATCCCAAGGCGAGCATGACGATGCCCTGAAACACGAACCACTTCCAGTGTTCACCTAGTGCGGTTCTCACTGCGCTCTGAAAATCACTCAGCTCTGAGTTAGCACCCACTGAAGCCTCCTATCAATTTCGAGGTTTGTTGCAGTGATGGCCCGCTTAGCGAGCTCATCGGAGCGCTTCATTGTTGCGACTATTGCTTGTCCGCATATTCGAATTCAGGCAAAGCCTTGATTGTGTCCTTCGAACCACCCGGAAGGATGAATTTTCCACCATTCTCTTTCAGCTGGCTCACCGGAATTGCCACATCGTGGCGGCCAACGCCCAGAAAGCCGCCTGCGCCGATGACGGCGTATGACACCGCCTTGTCGGGTGCCACGATGATGTCATCGATTTTCCCAATGGTCTCACCGTTGTCATTAAAGACATTCTTCCCGAGGACCTGCCGTTTGGTGCTCCAGCCCGTCGTGACGTCGCGTAGTTCGACATTGGCGACGCCGAGCTTGGTAGACCCAACAACCTGTTGGGCAAAACAAGCGGGCGTAGCGATCAACAGCACGGCAACTGCGATCGTGGACAGCGACTTCATAAGATTCGCCATTTGCATGAGCGGCCGATTGCGAGGCGCGGGGACAACCACCCTCGCACCAGCGCTTTGAGAGGATTTCAATGACGGACTCGACATGTCGCACCCCTGTTGCGGTCTGAAGCATGTTAACTCAGAGCTTGACCGTGATCATGCCGCGCATGTCGATAGGCATCTTTAATGAAACTGTCGTCGCAGGAACGATTCTGTTTCTAACGCCACTTCTGAAGAGCGCGGTGCCTCATTCCCAAGCGTTCGCCTCCTTTGAGAACAATCACGAACGAGGTCGAGCGCAGCGGTTGAAAAGTTCGGTTCAACCGCTGGAGGATTTCTAACGCCACGGTCTAGGGGGCCCGCCAATCGGCCTGATTTGCCGGTCAGAGCTGCGTCGTATCCAGGTCGATGAAGTGCCCGGCGTAGGCGCGCGGACCTACCGTGAGGTTCTTCGGATCGCTGGATCGCGCTCGATGTTACCCGATCCGCTTTTTTGAACGGTACTGATAATTACGATACTCGCTTGCTATCGCTGAAGAGTCCGACGCCACGCGCCCGGACTTACGCCGACCGTCTGCCTGAAAGCTCGCGTGAGGTGACTTTGGTCGCTGAAGCCGCAGTCCGCGGCCACATCCGATAACGACAGCCCGTCATCGCGCAGCTTTTCCTTCGATAGCGCGACGCGCTGCTCGATTAGCCACTGGTGCGGCGCCATACCCAACGTGCGACGAAAGGCATGCGAGAAATAACCCACTGACAGGCCGCACTCTCGCGCTACCTCTTTGAGCGCCACACTGCCCTTGAGGTTGGCGCGAAGAATTTCCTTCGCGCGTCGCTCCTGCCATGGCGCAAGCCCACCCCGGGGCGGCTGCGACATTGGCCGCATGCCGCCATAGGTCTGAGCAACATGCACCCCGACCCCCAGCAGGACGTGGTCGAGAAACAACGGGTTGACTTGGTCGGGATGGCTGAGCGCCGGCAGCAGCAAGTTCCCCAGGCAGGAAATCGTGACGTCGTTGACGCCCGCGCCGGGCTTATAGCTCAGATCGCCAATTCGCGGCGCATTGGCCTCGTCTGCGATCGCGTCCAGCGCCGCCCGCGGCAGATAAAAAACCAGAGTGTGATAGGGCTTGTCGAGCAGAGCACCGGGCCCTCGTTTCAGGTCATAGAGACAACTCTCGCCAGCCCGCAAGTCGGACACCTGCGTTCCTCGGCCATCCTCCCAATGTTCGCGATTGGGAAAATCGCGGAGGTGTAAACCGACGAGAAAAGCATCTTCCCGCTGAATCGAACCGCGCATTTGCGGCAGCGGATTATCGCATCGAACCTCTGTAACTGCTATATCCGCCGTGCGTAATACGCGAGTAGCGATCGCCGGCGCGTTTTCGACTCGCAATGCCTCGCCAAGCCGTCGTCCATAAGCCTCGGTCATCACTCGCTCAATAGCTCAAAGGGCCAAACTGTAGATCCGCATTTTGTAGCTCCTTGGATTGGATGTCGAGGTGTAAATTCTTGTGAAAATCTGTTGTCAGGGCGCGATCACAAGCGCCAACCTCCGATCGCTGGCCGGGCGGCACTCGACAGGCTATCGCAGGAGCATCATGCTGAGCCTGAAACGCGGCTGCCGAACGTGCACCTAGGTATAATGGCTGGTCCGGCGATCGCCGACTATGCAGCAGCCTGACCGAGCGGCGAGACGAGGCTTGCCAGGAACTTCGCTGCCGGCGTGTGTCTGAAGCCGTAACTGCGCATCGGGTGGCCGACGGCGCGCCAAGTCCGCGGCTCGAACGCGCCCGGCTTTGGGAATTCGTCGCCTTCGAGCGTCGAGTTGGTGACGATCGGCGGAAGGTCGCTCAGCCAGCGTAATCAGCCCAACGGTTATGAAGAAGGAGTTCTCGACCGTGACCCGAGCCCTGAAAATCGCTCCGTCGGTTCTCGCTGCCAACTTCGGCCGCTTGGCTGAAGAGGTGCGCGCGATCGACAAGGCCGGAGCCGACTGGATCCATCGACATCATGGATGGGCGGTTCGTGCCGGAAATCTCATTCGGTCCCGGAATCGTGAAAGCGATCCTGCAAAATACCCAAAAGGCGCTCAATCTGCACATGATGGTGGTCGAACCCGAGCGAAGCCTGGAGCGCTACATCGTCGCTGGTGCCGACCATATTCTCGTTCAAGCCGAGCCCGGCTCAACCGTCCACCTCCACAGGGTACTCAGCCAGATTCGCTCGCTGGGTGCTCGCCCGGGCGTCGTCATCGATCCGGCCACGCCTGTCGCCTGGATTGAGTATGTCTTGCATCTGGTCGACATCGTGCTGGTGATGACGGTCAATCCGGGTTTTGGCGGCCAGCTCTTCCTTCCCGAAATGCTGCCAAAAATTGCCGAGCTTCGCGCGCGATGTGACGCGCGCGGACTTGCGCCTTATATCGAAGTCGATGGGGGACAGGACTCTGCTGCGGTCCGCCGGACCATTGAAGCGGGCGCCGACGTGATCGTCGCGGGGACTGCGATCTTTGGCGCGCCGGACTATGCGGCGGCGATCGCTTCGTTACGCGAGAGCAGTCTGCGAGCTTGATCGATCAATTTGTCGCCGCAAGAATGCACTCAAGGATCGCGAAGAACTCGAGCAGCTTACCGCGCGTGACCTTGCGGCTGAACACCATCGCGCCCTGCGCGTCCGCGCCGTGCACATGAAAAACGTTCTTGGCGATATCCAGACCAATTGTGATAACCTGCGACACGGACGCCTCCCTCAGTGGTGCTTCAACACCTCCACTTTGGCACATCGATGCCGTCGGGGGGCGTCCACCCCATCAGCTTTAGGCGACCTTCGAGGCTTCTCCGTCGGCCAGACAAATTTCCGTGACGCGCAGACTGTGGCGCGTGATTCGGGAAGGGAAAGCGTCCTTCAGGCGCTCCTCGTGAACGGGAATGACGCGTCGTGCTTCGTAGGCCACGCTTTTCATCATCGCTTCCGTAGCGAGCACGAGGTTAGTCTGGCTGCCAACACCCAGGCCAACTGGCGTGTACATCGTTTCCACCCCGACCGCGCCTCCGTCCGACGCCAGGTTACCAAAGTCATAAATCAGGTCGCCGGCGAGGATCCAGCGGTCGGCCGATTGGGCTGAGCCGTCATTGCGCACTTCGATCCACATACTGCCGAACGTATGGCTGTCGAAAGCCGGATGCAGGTCGATGCCCGGCAACGCATCCATCATTACGCCATCCACACACACAAGGCGCCCATCCTTGGCCAGCTGGACGCAGCGGAGAATGTCGTTCGGATCAACCGCGATCATCATCCAGCGCATACGCTCGGGTAAGGACATGGCCCAGACCCATTTGGAGACCTCCCGTTCTTGAATGTAGAAGCGGGCATTCGGGAAATCTTCGCTGTTACCGAAGTGATCGAAATGGGCATGGCTGACAAAGACGGTATCCACATCCTCAGGGGTCAGGCCAATGTCGGCCAGCACCTCCCGCGGAGAGTGCCAATTGGTCAAGCCGAACTTGTCGGCGAGTTGCTTCCCATAGGCCTTGTTATCGTAGCCGACATCGACCATTGCCGTGTGGCCGCGCCCTTTGATCACGACATAGCAGAAGGGAAGCTTCTTTGTTCCCTGATTATGGGCGCCGTAGAGAATGCCGCTTTTGTTGAAATCCTCCGCGGCCGCATATTCGAGAACCCAGATGGAATAGTCGGCCATCTTTTTCTTCTGCTCCTTTGCTCCGCGAGCGCCCTGTCTTGGGCTCGGCGCAGCTGCAGCAGCTGCTTCCAAAATCTACCATGGTCATGGCAAAACGAGTGTCAGAGGCCTTGTGCAGCAGAGCCTGAGCTACCTTAAGGCGGCGATGCGCCTCCTCCCTCTGGTCTACTTGACGCAAGCCGTTGACCAGGTCGCGGTGTACCTGCTCGAGCTGGTGCGCTGCTTCCTGGAGGCTGCGGTGGTAATTGACTGCCCCCGCGGGTAGGCGCACTGAGCCAAGCAACTCGACTGTTTGGCGCAACTGGTCGGCCGCCACCGCCATCACTTCCAAATCCGGGCAATTGGCGCGCGGGCTGCCATAGATCAACAACAATAGGCCGGCATATTGGCCGAGTTGGCTCTTCAATGCCTCATACGCGGGACGGACCGCCAGGCCGTAGACAATAATCTCATCCCCGAGAGATATCGCCAGGACGTCTCCAGTCATAGTGTCTGTCATGCCATCCGGCACCTGTCGGTCCGAGCAGTCGAGCCGATGGATGACAGCCTTTTCATCCAAGATATTAAGCCAGGAGCCCATCCCAATCCTCGACCCACTCATATTGGGCGGCCAATATGGTTGGGGTGAAGCTTCAGCAGGTCTCTGGCCTGGACAAGGTCAGGACTGTCGAATCCCTCGGTAAATTCGGAATAGATGGATGAAAGCAGAGTAAGCGCGTCCGCCTCCCCCTTTTGGGTCAAGGAAAGCTTTGCGAGACTGATCGCGGTCCGCAGTTCCCAGGCACGCATGCGATGGGCACGGGCTTTCTCAAGCGAACTCCTGAACAGCTCTTCTGCCAATTCAGAGGAATTTGCCGTCTCTGCCTGAAGCAAGAGTTCGCCCTTGATGCGAAGGATTTCGGGTAAGCACCATCCCTCCTGGCCCCGCTCGCAGCGGGACAAAGCCTCGTCGATAACGGTGAGCCCGTCGTTCGCACGTCCTGCTTTGCCGAGGAGGTCAGCATATTCGGCTAAAAGGAACGTATAGCGGAGTCCGAAGCCGGTGGTTTTCAGCTCATCGAGAGCTGCCGCCATTCCCTGTATTCCGGAAGCGAACTGGCCTCGCCGCGCCGCCAACAGGCCCTCGAAATATCGTCCCCATGCTCGCCACGGCCCGAGACCGTGTGCGGCGCAATGGCCGGTAAGCATCGAAACGTACCGCTCGGCAGTCGTGAGGTCTCCCGTCAAAAGAGCCGTCGGGCAGGCTGTCGTACTGAGGGCGTAGCCGAGTGAGAGCGCGTGATTGATCGATTGAGCCTCTTCGACCGCCCGCGTTGCGTTCTCCATCGCTTGATCCGAATAGCCTTGTAGAAACAGGATAGCTGAGAGTGGTACGCGGGCTGCAACGCGCTGGTCATATTGGAAGCGGACGTGATCCGACCGTCTCGTCGGAACGACGTAACTTCTGAGCATGCCCTCCACATACTCTCGCGCCTCGCTTTGGCGGCCGAGCATATGCAAGGCAAAGCCCAAAAGGCGGTTACCTGCCTTTAGATCATTGGGATTGGAAGAAGTCGCCGCGACCCTGCGAAAAATCTCGGCCCGCCCCAAAGCCGTCGGGAAATTGCCTTCGTTGAAGGTGGCAACGAACAATCCCCAAACCGCCCTGAGCTGATAGTCAGTATCTCCAAGGCTCGTCGCGAGCGCGAATGCCATATTCAGCGCCTCTTCGATTTGAGGGCCTGGGCCTTTGGTGTAGATCATCGACAGCCCCGAAGCAGCGAGCAGTCTCATTCGCCGATGAGTGTTGTTCACCGACAGCCAGGATGCGTCATCGGCGCGGTTCAGTGCCGTACACACTGATTCGCGGCATTCGTTGAGGAGGGAAAGGTGCATCCATAGGGGGATAGCGGCCGCCGCCAATTTAACGACGAGCTGTCCATTGCCCTCGGGCGAGAGTGACCAGCGCAAGGCAGCGCGGATATCGTCGATCATTGGGCCATAAAGCGCGACCCACTCGGGGGTGCTTATTTCGTCCCAGTCTTCTTCGGCTTGGATAAGGAGTTCGACAATACGCTCGGCGTGGCGACACGACAGCAAACATAGATCACCGGCGTCCCGCAGCTTCGCGAGCGCATAGGCTCGGGTGCTGTCGAGCAGACGGCATCTAATCGTCGGTCCGGTCACGTCGATCTGCAGCAATGACTTTTCAGACAGGCTCGCAAGACCGTCCATGCAGGCGTCTTTGCATAGATGGTCGGTTGTCGCGACAGACATCGCGCTTTCCATGCTAAACGCCGCTTTGAAGATCGATATCGCGCGGAGGATAGCCTGCTCATCCTCCGTCAGAAGGTCGTAGCTCCAGTCTAATGTCGCATACAGGGTCTGATGTCGAGGCAACGCGGTGCGGCGGCCTTCGCTGAGCAAGAGCAACCGGTCGTCAAGCCGCGCAGCCAGTGCCTCCGCACCGAATAGATTAACGCGCGCAGCAGCGAGCTCGATCGCAAGCGGGAGCCCATCCAGTCGGCGGCAAAGGCCCACAACTACAGAGGCGTTCTCATCCGAAAGCTCGAAAGAATCACTGACGGCTGAAGCTCGTTCCGCGAACAGCTGAACGGCTGAGAACTTCAGGGCGAACTCCGCGGTGATGCCTGGCTCAGACTTTGGCAGATCCATTGGCGCTAGATGATGAATCCACTCGCCCTCAGCCCGCATGGCCTCCCGGCTTGTCGCCAGGATGCTTATGTTCGGCGCAGCTTTCAGGACATCTTCGGTCAGACTTGCTGCCGAGCCAATCACGTGCTCGCAGTTGTCGAGCAGGATCAGCATGGACTTATCCTGGAGATAAGCGATCGTGCTCGGAAGTGGGTTGTCGGACGTGATCGAAAGCCCGAGTGCGCTTGCGAATGCCGTTGAGACGAGTTGGCTATCGGCAAGGGGTGCCAAGTCGATAAATCTAACGCCATGCTCGTAACGGCTGGCGAGCTTAGGGGCGATCGCTAGGGCGACGGTGGTCTTGCCGATTCCTCCTGGGCCGACAATGGTGACGAAACGGTGTTCAGCCAGCAATTCGCTGACTGTCGCCACAACATCATCCCGACCGATTACGCGGGTTATCCGCGTGGGCAGATTTGATGCAGACGGAGTTGATGCGATCTTCGCTTCGGAGAAAGGCGCAACATTGAGGCATGATACCGGCGCTGTGAAGCAATAGCCTCTGCCTGGTATGTTGACGATGTACCGTCTGCCATCCCGCCCGTCACCCAAAGCCTTCCGGATTGCGGCAATATTTACCCGGAGATTCGTTTCCTCAACAAACGTGTCCGGCCAAACTTCCCGAATGATCTCTTCCTTGGTCACGACGCCGCCGGCACGCCGAACGAGGAGGGTCAGAATGTCGAGAGCTCTGCTGCGCAGTCTTAGCGGGCACTCATTCTCAAAAAGAGCTTTCCTGAGCGGTGCGAGCCTGAAGGGGCCAAAGGACAAGATCGTATCGGGTTGAGGGCCCCCGAGATCAGTCGTTATTTTGCTAACCCTCGCTGCGACGTTGGTCATCGGGCCGCGTCACGAAAGCAGGAAGGAAGAAGACAAGACATTGTGCGAGTCATTTGCGCGGCTGAGCTTGAACGCCGTGGTGCCTTAGAAATCCTGTCGCGACATCTCATGGTCTGTTCCTTCCCACACGCCGAATTCCTAAATGAATAGAAATCTTCCAAGGAGCAATGCAGGGCGTTGTTTGTATGTCGCGATAGCCCACTTCGGAGATCAGCGTCGTATTGGGGTCGAGTTTGATGGTCGCGCCCGGGAGGGCCACGCCGTGTTCCTTGACGGTGGCGCCGGCGTCGAACAGGAGCACGCCCGGCCCAAGATTCGCATAGAAGTGCGACGGCGATGGATCGGTCAGGGCGTCCTCCAGAGCCACCCCAAGGTCGCCCGCCGAGGCTTCGCCGGCGCGGGCGCCTCCGGCCGCGACGGCGGCAAGCGCGAGGCCGCCGCGGACCCTCCGCCGCGTGCGGCAAGGTCCCGACCGCTTGATCATGACCTGAACTCCGCGGCTCACATATTCGGATAGCTGGGGCCGCCGCCGCCCTCGGGCGGGACCCAGGTGATATTGCCGTTGGGGTCTTTGATGTCGCAGGTCTTGCAGTGGACGCAGTTCTGCGAGTTGACGACGAACTTCAGATCTGGCCCTTCGCCAACCCACTCGTAGACGCCGGCCGGGCAATAGCGGGTCGAAGGGCCGGCGAAAATGTCGTGCTCGGATCGACGTTGCACGTCGCCGTCCAGCACGTGCAGGTGGACCGGTTGGTTCTCCACATGGTTCGTATTGGAGAGGAACACCGACGACAGACGGTCGAAGGTCAGAGCGCCGTCGGGCTTCGGGTAATCGATCGGCTTGAAGGTCTTGGCCGGTTGCAGCGTGGCTGAGTCCGGATGCCCATGATGGAGCGTGCCGAACAGGCTGAAGCCTAGCGTGTTGGTCCACATGTCCACACCGCCAAGCCCGACCCCCACGACGGTGCCCAGCTTCGACCACAGGGGCTTTACGTTGCGGACCCGCCGAAGGTCCTTGCCGATCGCCGAGCCCCGCCACTGGGCTTCGTAGTCGGGCAGCTCATCGTGGGCGCGGCCGGCGCCGATCGCGGCGGCGACGTTCTCCGCCGCTTGCATGGCCGACAGCACCGCGTTGTGACTGCCTTTGATCCGCGGCACGTTCATGAAGCCCGCGGCGCAGCCGATGAGCGCGCCGCCTGGGAACACCAGTTTGGGCACCGACTGCCAGCCACCCTCGGTGAGCGCGCGCGCGCCGTAGGCTATGCGTTTGCCGCCCTCGAAATTCCCGCGGATCGCCGGGTGCGTCTTGAAACGCTGCAGCTCTTCGAACGGGGAAATCCAGGGGTTGCGATAGTTGAGGTGAACCACGAAACCCACCGACACCAGCCGGTCGCCCCAGTGGTAGAGGAAGGAGCCGCCGCCAGTCTTGAGGTCGAGAGGCCAGCCGAAGCTGTGCTGGATGAGCCCGGGCCGATGGCGGTCTTCGGGGACCTGCCACAGCTCCTTGATGCCGAGGCCGAATTTCTGCGGGTCCCGGCCGGCGTCCAGGCCGAACCGCTCGATCACGCGCTTGGACAGGCTTCCCCGCGCCCCCTCGGCGAAGAGCGTATATTTGCCGCGAAGCTCGATCCCGCGAGTGAAGCCGTCGCGAGGCTCGCCATCCTTTCCGATCCCCATGTCGCCGGTGGCGACGCCCAGGACTTCGCCCTTGTCGCCGTGGAGGACCTCCGTCGCGGCGAAGCCGGGATAGATCTCGACGCCAAGCGCCTCAGCCTTCCGTCCGAGCCAGCGGCAGACGTCACCGAGCGAAACGATGAAGTTGCCGTGGTTGCTCATCAGCGGCGGCATCAGGATGTTGGGCAGCCGCACGGCGCTGCCAGCGGTCAACCAGTAGAACCGATCGTCGAGGACGGGCTGCTTGAACGGATTTTCATCATCTCGCCATCCTGGCAGCAGGGCGTCGATGCCGATCGGATCGACCACCGCCCCCGACAGGATGTGGGCGCCGACCTCCGACCCCTTCTCCAACACGACCACGGAAAGGTCTGTCGAAAGCTGTTTTAGCCGTATCGCCGCCGAAAGGCCGGCGGGGCCAGCCCCGACGATGACGACGTCGAACGCCATGGACTCGCGCGGCGGTAAGGGTGCGGACATCGTAAGGTCGCTTTCTGGCTAACGCCGCGTGGGGGGTTAAAAGGCGTCCGCCGGCAGCGCCATGGTGCTCGCGGACCCCGACTGAATGCGGGCCAGGCGCATGGCGGTCTCGGGCAGCATCCGTTCCATGTAGAACCGACCGGTGACGAGCTTGGCGTTCAGGCGCTGGGCCGCGTCGCCGGCCGCCTGCGGCAGCTTTGCGCGCGCCGCTTCGACCATGCGGCACCACATGAAGCCGAAGGCCACCAGGCCGAACAGGTGCATGTAGTCGCAGGCGCCGGCGCCCGGGTCGTCATGGTTTGCAGGCCCGTTCTTGGCAAGCCAGCCGGTCGCCTGCTGCAGGTGACGCAACGCCTCCTGCATCGGCTTGGCGTAGGACGACAGGCCTTCATCCTTCGCCGCCCCGGCAAGGTAGGCTTCGACCTCGGCGAAGAAGGTCTTCACCGGCCGGCCACCGTCCAGGCCGATTTTGCGCCCGACCAGGTCCATGGCCTGCACCCCGTTCGCGCCCTCGTAGATCTGGTTGATCCGGGCGTCCCGCACGAATTGTTCCATGCCGTTCTCGGCGATGTAACCGTGGCCGCCGTACATCTGCTGGGCCAGTACGGCGTTCGTGAAACCGCCATCGGTGCAGTAGCCCTTGATCACGGGCGTCATCAACGCGAGGTGATCCTCGGCCTGTTCCCGCACGGCCGGGTCATCCGATCCTTTGGCGATGTCGTGCTTGAGGCCGGTCCAGACGATCAGCGCGCGGGCGCCTTCGGTCAGGGCCCGGATCGTCATCAGCGAGCGCCGCACGTCCGGGTGGACGATGATCGGGTCGGCCGGCTTGTCAGGGAACTTCGGTCCGGTGAGCGAGCGGCCCTGCAGGCGCTCCTTAGAATAGGCCGCCGCGTTCTGGTAGGCGACTTCGGAGATCGCCATGCCGTGGATGCCGACGCCCAGCCGGGAATGGTTCATCATCGTGAACATGGCCTTGAGGCCGTGGTTCTCTCCGCCCACGATCCAGCCGGCCGCGTCGTCGAAGTTCATCACGCAGGTGCAGTTGCCGTGGATTCCCATCTTGTGTTCGATCGAGCCGCAGGACACCTGGTTTCGCGGGCCCAGCGCGCCGCCGGCCTCAAGGATGAACTTGGGGACAACGAACAGGGAAAGCCCCCGCGTGCCCGCAGGCGCGCCCTCGATCCGCGCCAGGACCAGGTGGATGATGTTCTCGGCCATGTCGTGTTCGCCGGACGAGGTGAAGATCTTCGTCCCGGAGATCCGGTAGGAGCCATCGGCCTGTTTGACGGCCTTGGTGCGCACCATCCCCAGATCGGTGCCGCATTGCGGCTCCGTCAGGTTCATCGTGCCGGTCCATTTGCCGGCGATCATGGCGGGCAGGTAGGTGGCCTTCTGTTCGGCTGATCCGTGGATGATCAGGGCGTCGACCGCCCCCTGCGTCAGGCCCACATACATCCAGAACGCCAGATTCGCCGAGGCGAGGAACTCATTGACGATGTTGCCGATGACGCCAGGTAGCGCCTGACCGCCGTATTCCACGGGCGCCGAGATGCCCATCCAGCCGCCCTCGGTGAGCTGGCGGAACGCTTCCTTGAATCCGGTGGGCGTGGTGACGCTCGCGTCGTCGTGACGCGTGCAGCCTTCCATGTCGCCGACCCGGTTCAGCGGCGCGATCACCTGTTCGCAGAGCTTGGCCGCCTCGGCCAGGGTCGCCTCGATGATGTCGGGGGACAGGTCGGCGAACCCTGGCAGGTTCGCGTAGCGGTCGATGTGGAAGACGTCGTTGATGAGGAACAGCGACTCTTCGACGGGGGCTCTGTAGGTCGGCATGTTGATCTCCGGTGGATGTCAGGGACGAGCGCGGTCGTCGGCGACGACGGCGGACTATTTATTTGCCGATGGCGGCGAGTTCCCGGTCGAGCTCGGGCAGAGCCGTGTACAGGTCAGCCACAAGGCCATAGTCGGCGACCTGGAAGATCGGCGCGTCGGCGTCCTTGTTGATCGCCACGATCACCTTGGAGTCCTTCATGCCCGCCAGATGCTGGATGGCGCCCGAGATCCCGATGGCGATGTAGAGGTCCGGCGCCACGATCTTGCCGGTCTGACCCACCTGCCAGTCGTTGGGCGCGTAGCCCGCGTCCACCGCGGCGCGCGAGGCGCCGACCGCGGCGTGCAATTTCTCGGCAAGCGGCTCGATCAGCTTGGTGAAATTCTCGCGGCTCTGGAGCGCCCGACCGCCCGAGACCACGATCCTGGCGGCCGTCAGCTCAGGACGCTCGGACTTGGTCAGCTCCTCGCTGACGAAGGTCGAAATCTCGGGTGACGCGACCGGCCCGAGGGTCTCGATCGGCGCCGCGACGCCGCCGGCGGCCGCCGGCGGGAAGGCCGTGGTGCGGACGGTCATGACCTTCTTCCCGTCCTTGGACCTTACCGTCTCAATGACATTGCCGGCGTAGATCGGCCGCTCAAAGGTGTCAGGCGAGAGCACGTTCATCACATCGGAGATCTGCATGACGTCCAGCCCCGCGGCGACCCGCGGCATCACGTTCTTGCCGCTCGCCGTCGAAGGCGCGAGGAAGGCGTCGTAGCCGGCGGCCTGCGCGATGATTAGGGCCGCCAGGGGCTCCGGCAGCATGTGCTCGTATTGGGGCGCCTCGGCGTGCAGCACCTTTGCGACCCCATCGATCCGCGCCGCAGCCTCAGCCGCAGCGACGCAATTCAGGCCGGCGACCAGGACATGGACGTCCCCGCCCAGCAGATGGGCCGCGGAGACGGCCTTGGCCGTGGAGTCCTTCAGGGACGCGTTGTCGTGATCGGCCAATACCAGGCTTGTCATTGGAAAACTCCCGCTTCGGTCTTCAGTTTGCTCACCAATTCGGCGACGGAGCTGACCTTCACGCCGGCTTTGCGGTGAGGCGGCTCGGCCATCTTCAGGACTTCGAGGCGCACGCCGGTGTCCAAGCCCAGGCCGGCCAGCGGCTTGCGCTCCAGCGGCGCCCGCTTGGCCTTCATGATGCTGGGCAGGCTCGCATACCGCGGCTGATTGAGACGCAGATCTGCGGTCACGATCGCCGGCAGCTGCAGCCTCACGGTCTGGTGGCCGCCGTCCACTTCACGGGTCACAACCACGTCGGCGGCGTTCACCTCGATTTTAGAAGCGAAGGTGCCCTGCGGCCATCCGAGGAGCGCCGCCAGCATCTGGCCGGTCTGGTCGCAGTCGTAGTCGATCGCCTGCTTGCCCAGGATGATCAGGTCTGGCTTTTCCTCCGCGGCAACCGCGGCAAGCGCCTTGGCCACCGCCAGCGGCTCGAGGTCTCCATCGTGGGTGAGCAGGACCGCGCGCGTGGCGCCCATGGCCAGGCCGGTCCGCAGGGTGTCCTCCGCCGCGGGGGGGCCGATGGAGATGCAGACGACCTCGCTCGCCACGCCCTTTTCCTTAAGACGCACGGCTTCTTCGACGGCGATTTCATCGAAGGGGTTGATCGACATCTTCACGTTGGAGAGGTCGACCCCCGAGCCATCCGGCTTGACCCGGACCTTGGCGTTGAAGTCGATTACACGCTTCACGGGGACGAGAATTTTCATGTCTTCGGCTCTCCTGCGATCTGGATCGTGTTAACTCAAAGTTCGATCGTGATTATGCCGCGCAAGCCGATGATCATCTTTGATGAGACTGTCGTCTCTGGAAAGATTCTGCTTCTAACTCCACGTCTGAAAAGCGCGACGCTTTCGCCACCTTTGAAAACAATCGCGAACCAGAACCAGCTCGAGCGCAGCGGTTGAAAAGGTTCGTGCGACCGCTGGCGGAATTCTAACGCCACGGTCTAGCAATCCCGAACTCAGCGTTGATTGGGGGGCGCCAATCGGCCAGATTTGCCGGTCAGAGCTGCGTCGCGAGTAAAGTCCTCTCGCGGCTCTGGAGTACGAACTGTTGCGCGAGCACCGCAGGGTCGTATCCAAACCGATGGGGCGCCCCGCGTATGCGCTCGAGCCTACGGTGAGGTCCTTCGGGTCGCTGGATCGTGCTCCATGCTGCCCGATCCGCTTTTTGAACAGTACTGATAATACGACTCGCTTGCTATCGCTGGAGAGCCCGACGCCATGCGCCCGGACTTACGCCGCTGTCTGTCTGAAAGCTCGCGTGAGGTGACTTTGGTCGCTGAAGCCGCACTCCGTGGCCACATCCGATAGCGACAGCCCGTCATCGCGCAGCTTTTCCTTGGATATTGGGGCTGGTCGTCCTATCGCCTACGCGGTAATCTCATTATGTTTCTTGGAGGAATGGCAAAGCTAATGCGCATGTCAGCGAGGAACACCTGGTAGAGCAACCGCCAACAGTGATGGTCATCGACGATGATCCGGGAGTGCGGGACTCACTAGGCAAGCTGCTTCGATCGGCGGGCTTTCGGGTCAGCCTGTTCGGATCGGTGAGCGAATTTCTCGCGGCGGATCGGCCAGAAGGACCCGCTTGCCTGGTGCTTGACGTGCGGCTTCCCGGCCAGAGCGGACTCGAACTGCAGCGCGAACTGGCAGGTGCCAAAGGACAGCTGCCGATCATCTTCATCACCGGACATGGCGACATTCCAATGTCGGTGCAGGCGATGAAGGGCGGCGCCATCGAATTCCTGACAAAGCCATTCAGGGAGCAGGATTTGCCGGAAGCGATTCAGCTCGGTCATGACCATGATAAAGCGCGGCTCGATCAGGAACGGGCCATGGCCGACCTGAAAGTTCGTTTCGAAGGTTTGACGCCGCGGGAGCGCGAGGTCATGGCGTTCGTGGCGAGCGGGCGATTGAACAAGCAGACTGCAGCCGACCTCGGCGTCAGCGAAATCACGGTAAAAGTTCATCGTGGCCAGGTGATGCGCAAGATGCGGGCATCGTCCTTGCCTGACCTGGCGCGGATGGCCGACCAGTTGCAACTGACACCGACAAAGCCGCGCAGCCCGGGTCGCGTTGCCTAGCGCAGACACTCAGCCTTGCATCTTCACGATGCGGCGGCCGGATGAGCCGGTGCAGTAAAGCAAAAGATAGCGCCATGTGGCACATTAGGGCTTGCCCACAATCGTCCGTTATGCGCTTCGATAATCGACCGGCAGATCGATAGCCCAAGCCCCAAACCGCCCGGTTTCGTGGTGTAGAACGCCTCGAACACGCGCTCAAGAGTCGCCGGCGCGAAGCCTGGACCTGAATCTCGCACCTCGACTGACACGCCATCCGGTTCGTTACGGCTGCTGATGAGCAATTCCCGCATTTCCTCGCCGATATCGCGCATCGCTTCGATGGCATTGAGGATCCGCCAAATAGGATTCACTGCGGCGTAGCCGATCTTCGGCCTTCTTGGCTTCATCGATATCAACAGAAAGGCCATACCACTGGATGATCCGCCCCTCTCGGTCGCGCAGAGGCTCGCCACGAGCATGGTGCCAACGAAACTCGCCGTCCGCTCGACGAAGACGGTGCACAACCTGGAAATAAGTTCCGGTCTGAACTGTGTGAGAAAGAGCCTTTGCAGTTTCTGGAAGGTCGTCCGGGTGCAGGAAAGCCACCACCCTGGCTGAAATCCTCAAATCGCCCGCCAGGTGCCGCCCCATTGTCAGAGACCCCGCATTTTACGACGTTGCCTGCGAGCATCAACTTCACTCGCAATTCTGGTAGTTCAGCGTCGAATTTTACATGGCGTGCCACATTGGTGAGTAGCTCGGAGACGATCAGTCCGAGCTTCCAGCAGCGTCCTCCTTCAAGCCTTAGATCATCCGCCGAATACAAGACACGTATCGCCAGGCAATCCAGTCGGTATTTCGTAATGGCGAAGCAAACCTGCTGGAGGTAGCTCGCGGCATCGGTGAGGCGCCCCTGATCCGGCATGTGCAGCGCGTGATGAACGTCGGCCCATTGATGCAGGAAGTCCACAATTTCGAGCAGCGCGGCCTTGACTATCACGCTATCCGACTGCACCGCTTTAGCTGAAACCGCGCATATCGCGGACGTCAGTTCGTTTTTTATTCTGTGGTCCAACTCTCGAAGAAGCAAAGATCCATCGGAATTCGCCAAATGCGCGATGTGCTCCGTCATTACGTGCTCCAACGAGTTGTTCTCTCCGACCAACAGCGGCCGCCGTGGTTTCGTTCGGATGGCGCTGCCGTTTCAAACGACGCACATAGTGAATAGCTTCGGACAGGGGCCTTCATAGCCCGACGCCGCGACGCTCCAATTCGGCCTCAATCGCGTCAAAGACGATCTCGGCCGGCATTACTGCGAAACCTGTCCAGAGGATGACCACAGCGCGCGCGGCGATCAGGTATTCGGTCATGCAAGGTTGCTCCCAATGCGAGATGCCGGTTAGCCCGCGCGGTCAAACGTAACGCGAAATAAGCGGTGAATTTCGGCTCCTCTTGATGCTGCAAGGATAACGGATGTGTCTTGGACGATCTTGGACGTTGCTGATTTATTTAGATGATAGATGCGCAATTTCTTCCGATCGAACGCTCGTTAATAGGGCCATGACGACGTAGCACGCTTGGGCCGCATGGCATTCGAGCTTATTTGACCGCTATCAATCCACCAAAACTGGCAACAATCCCCGCCCATTACTGTTCGGCGGTGTATAACTGGGCCTCTGGTTGCGCGCCTCGATCGGGCGTTCCTTGCCAGGCGGAATTTGGATTGCGGGGTTGGATGATGGATTACAGCCGGCTGTGTATCTGGCTGGAACAGGGCCGTAGCTTCAAGATTCGACGGATCCGGCGTTTCGTTAGGCGGTGGTGAAATCGACGACTGGATCTCCGGAGGGTCCATGGTAACGGGAGGAGTGATGGTCGGCTGACTGGTGTCCAGAATGACCTCCTCCGGCCATTTGTGGGCGGACTTGATCCGGATAACCGCTCTATCGAGGGCGACGGACTGATCAGCGAATGTTCCTCGGGGGGGTGGCAGAAGCCAGCCGGGGATGAACAACAAAGCCGCAAGCGTGCCTCCAACAAACATGAAATAGCGGGCTATAGGCACCGCTTACCGCTCTTGAAAATTGAGCAATCAGCTTCGCCTTTGGGACATACCCGAAAAACCGAACGCATCACTGAGCTCGCACCTGCTCGCTCGGCGAAGGTGCTACGATGATGGAAGCTGGCCTTACCTTGGTAAGGAAAGCCACGAAGCACAGCGCCCCGATGGCGAACGTAGCCAGACTGAATAAGCTCCTCATATCGAATCCTGTGCCGTTTCTATTCCGCGTCGATGCGGCCGAGTCCAATTCCTTGACCTGCCGCGTTACGAAGATCCTGTTTGAACGACAGGAGCGGTACCCGATCGGGGGCGACAGACGCTGCGCGGAGCGCCCTCAGCTGGCGACGAGAGCGAGGCCTACTCCACCCCAATCTTGATTTATTTCAAATCCATGCCTAGCGCCTTCGCGACGCCCGCACCGTAGGCCGGATCTGCCTTGGCGCAGTTTACGACATGGCGCTCCTGAATGTGCTTCGCTGCGGCGCCGACCTGGCGAGCCGTGTTATCGAACAGGATTTGCCGCTGGGCAGGCGTTATCTTACGGAAAAGGTCGCCCGGCTGCTGGTAGTGATCGTCGTCGACACGATGGTCCCAATGTGCGGCTGCGCCTTCAAGCTCCAGCGGCGGCTCGTTAAGCTGCGGCTGATCGATCCACTCGCCGCGACTATTGGGGAAGTAGGTGGGGGTCGCGCCGAGATTGCCGTCGGTGCGCATGGCGCCGTCGCGATGATAACTTTGGAACGGGCATTTCGGTGCGTTGACCAGGATGTGGTGGTGATTGACGCCTAGTCGGTAGCGCTGCGCATCTCCGTAAGAGAAGAGGCGCCCCTGCAGCATCTTGTCCGGTGAGTAGCTGACGCCCGGCACGATGTTGGCGGGAGAAAACGCGGCCTGTTCGACTTCGGCAAAGACGTTCTCGGGGTTCCGGTTGAGTTCGAAATATCCCACCTCGATCAGCGGAAAGTCACCCTTTGGCCAGACCTTGGTCAGGTCGAAAGGATTGAATTTGAATGCCTTCGCCTGAGCGTCCGTCATCACCTGGATGAACAGCGTCCAGCGCGGAAAATTGCCGGCATCGATATTTTCGAACAGATCGCGCTGATGGCTTTCGCGATCCTTGCCGACGAGAGACTCGGCTTCCGCGTCGGTCAGATTCTGGATGCCCTGCTGGGTACGGAAGTGGAATTTGACCCAGACGCGCTCATCTCCGGCATTGAGGAAGCTGTACGCGTGGCTGCCGAAACCATGCATGTGACGAAAGCTTTTCGGAATACCTCGATTGCTCATGACGATCGTGACCTGGTGCAGCGCCTCAGGCAGCAGCGTCCAGAAGTCCCAGTTGTTATCGGCACTGCGCATACCGGTGCGCGGATCGCGCCTGATAGCGTGATTGAGGTCAGGGAAGCGCAGTGGATCGCGGAAGAAGAACATCGGCGGGTTGTTGCCGACGACATCTCAGTTACCCTCTTCCGTATAGAACTTCAGGGCAAAGCCGCGGATATCGCGTTCGGCGTCCGCGGCGCCTCGCTCGCCCGCGACGGTCGAGAAGCGGGCGAACATCGGGGTCTGTTTGCCGATCTTTGAAAAGATTTTGGCCTTAGTGAAGCGCGTAATGTCGTGCGTGACGGTGAAGGTGCCGTAGGCGCCGGAGCCCTTGGCGTGCATGCGGCGCTCAGGGATCACTTCGCGGGCGAAATGCGCGAGCTTCTCGACCAGCCAGACATCCTGCAGCAAGGCGGGACCGCGCGGCCCCGCGGTCTGAATGTTAAAATTATCCGCGACCGGCGTGCCCGATGCATGGGCCAACGGCGGTCGTTTGGATTGCTCGTTCATGGGGGCTCCGGTGAAGGTTGAGTGCGCCGGTTGTGTAATACTTCATCTAAAGTGAGAGCCGTCGTGTTGAGCTCGAACCGCGTCTCAAAGCTGCACTCAATATGTCTTCGCGCGGCCAAATCCGATTGAACGCAGATGCGGGATTTACGCCAAACATGCTCAAAACTGTCCGTTGACGAATTCAGGGACGTCCGGCGCACTCGCATGATTTCAGAATAATCCGTGCGGGTTTCAACAAGCGGCCATCTTTTTCTAAGGCAGGCCGGTGTAAAGCTCGCGATAGCCGGATCATCGAGGCAGGCTTATGAGCGTCGTAACGAACGGCGCCATGTCATTCCTGATCGTTGCGGCGATTACCTTGGGCGGTCCGCCCGCGCCAGCTATTGAAGGGCTCGCTATCCACGCCAACACGAAAACGGCGTGAACGTTCCATGCACCGTAGGGCCGTTCAAGAGCGGCCGTCACAACGACCATATCCATACCAGAGACCGAGGTACCTTCGGATCTGGAGGAATTTCCATGGCGACAGTTCTGACCAAATCGTTTCCACAAGAAAAGCCGCCTTTTGCAAAGACGCTGCCAGGCAAAAAACGCGTCCTGATCGTTGGCGGAGGCTTCTCCGGTATCGCGGCCGCGCGGGCGCTCAAGCGAGCCAATGTCAAAATAACGCTGATCGACCGGCGTAATCATCATATTTTCCAGCCACTCCTGTATCAGGTCGCCACCGCTGTTCTGGCGCCAGCCGAGATAGCGGCGCCACTTCGGCAGCTTGAGGCAAAACAGACGAACCTCAGCGTATTGCTGGCGGAGGTTAAGGGCATCGACCCGGGGGCGCCCACCGTCGAGGCCATTTTGCCCAGGAATTGGCAGTCGAGAAATGGAGTACGATTTCCTCGTGATCGCCGCTGGAATGCGGCCGAGCTATTACGGTCACGACGAGTTCGCGCGGTTCGCGCCAGGCCTCAAGAGCCTCAACGACGCTGAGACGATCAGAACCAAGATCCTCGGTGCGTTTGAACTGGCGGAGTCAACCGATGACGAGAAGGAACGCGCGCGCCAAATGACCTTCGTTCTGGTCGGCGCCGGCCCGACCGGCGTCGAGCTTGCCGCTTCGATCGCTCAACTAGGCACGATCACACTGCGCAAAAATTTCCGCAAGATCGACCCTGCCAAGAGCCGAATTGTATTGCTCGACGGCGGCGCCCGCGTGCTTCCGACATTTGCGGAATCGCTGTCGCGAAAGGCGGCCAAGCGGCTAACGAAGCTCGGCGTTGAAGTTTCGACTGGCGTCAAGGTCGACAAGGTTGACGAGCAGGGCGTCATCGCGGCTGGCGCCCGCATTCCCGGCGCCACCGTGCTTTGGACAGCGGGCGTTAGCGCCTCGCCTGTCGTAAAAATGCTGGGGACGAAGACGGACCGCGCCGGGCGCGCCTTCGTGGGCGCGTTCATGGATATCCCCGAGGCGCCCAACGTCTTTGTGGTCGGAGATGCCGCCTCGATAACCCAGGATGGTCACCCCGTCCCCGGCGTGGCGCAGGCCGCCATTCAACAGGGCCGATTTGTCGGACAGGTCATCGCCAACCGAATAAGGGGACGCTAGGATGGCCGGCCGTTTCGGTACCGCAACAAAGGCAACATGGCGGTGGTTGGCAAGAACTTCGCCATCCGAGGCCGGCCATTGGCGCAGCAGCGGCTTTCTGACCTGGTTGGTGTGGGCCGCGCTACACGTGCTCGCGCTGCCGCAGCTTCAGAACCGGTTCCGCGTCCAAACGCAATGGTTCTAGTCTTATCTGTCGGGGCAACGGAGATCACGGCTGATTTCCGAAGGGCCGCGGTCGTCTGTGTCATAGTCGTTGTGAGGCTCGGTGGTCATGATTGCCGGATGCCGTAGTTTGTTTGGGATTGCACCTATGAACGTCTCGATCATCTCTGCGCTTGCCGCGCTTACCGGAGCCGCCGTCGGCGGCTTGGCGAGCGGAATTGCGACATGGCTGAGCTACCGAAGCCAGGTCCGCGCCGAGTGGGTTCTTCACGAGAAGAGCCGTCGGCAGATTCTTTACGGTGATTTCATCGAGGACGCCGCCAAATGTTACATTGATGCTCTCCAGCACTCTGCAGCCGACATCCCCGGCTTGGTCGGTCTTTACGCGAAGCTGAGCGGGATGCGGGCAGTGTCTTCAAAGACGGTAATCCAGAGAGCCGAAGAAGTCGCCCGAAAAATCCTGGACACCTATTTGGAGCCGGACAAAAGTTTCGTCGAGCTGCGCGAAATGGCGATCGATGGCACAATCGATCTTTTGCGAGGCTTCAGCGACGCGTGCCGCGACGAATTCGAAGAAATGCGGCCGATACAATTCTGAGCTTAACCCCGCGATTTTCAATCTGTCCTCGATCTTGCAACTGATCGAAGCCAGCGGCATGCGCATGGCCACGCTTTACAATCTTCGGCCCTAATCGAACCCGAACATCTCGGCGTAACAGACCGCGGCAAAGACCAGCCCCAACACTATCGAGCTCGCGAAAAGCAATCGGCGAAGCATTCGCGCAACTCCTGTAAGACCGGGTCTTTCGCCAGTATCCGGCTTTTCGATCGGTAACACCGGGTTGCTGCAAGGCGTCAGATGCGATGACCTTCGGACCGGATGGTCGAGGCCGCCTGGCTTCTCGCCGCTATCCAAAAGGTGGACCTCGATCGGCGGCGTCTCGTTGATGCGAAGTTGTCGGTAGTCGTTGAAATTGCCCTGCGACGCGTCCCTCATCGAAGGTTATGCCGTTAAACAGAGCGGCCGATAGTCCAAACAGAACGCCGCCTTCGATCTGTGCGCGGATGATGTCCGGATTGATTTGGATGCCGCAATCGACGGCTGCCACGATCCTCTTCAGCGAGATCTCGCCCGAGAGGGCCACTGCGACTTCGACGACCAGAGCGGCGTAGGTTCCGAAGTTCTGATGTAGCGAAACCCCGCGCCCTGACCTCGGCTCTGACGGCTTGTTCCAGCCCGCGGCGTCGGCAACCTTGTCCAGCACGGCCATCGCACGCGGATTGGCATCGAGCAACGCCCGCCGGTAGGCGATCGGATCCTGTCCCGCGGTATGCGCCAACTCGTCCAGAAAGCTTTCGACGACGAAAACGTTGTGCGTAGGGCCGACGCCGCGCCACCAGTTCAGCTTGACCGGCGGATCGTGTCTGATCCAGTCGACCTTGATGGCTGGGAACGCATAGGGGCTGTCCCAAGCTCCATCGACGGCATCCTTATCGAGCTTTCCTTCCGGCCAGCCGTCTTCGTCGAAGTAGCGTCTGACCGTTCCCGACGTGGTGCGATGGGTCCAGACCAAGGGCCGGCCTTGTTCGTCCAGACCCGCTGTTAGTCTGTCGAGATAGCAGGGGCGGAAACGATCGTGCCGGATATCCTGCTCTCGCGTCCAGATGATCTTCAGGGGGTAAGAGACCTGCCTGGCGAAACGAACGGCCTGCTCGATCGTATCGGCCTGGAGCCGGCGCCCGAATCCTCCCCCGAGCAGATGGTTGTGCAACGCCACCTTATCGACCGGAAGTCCCGTGATCCCGGCCGCATGCTTCTGAGCCACCACGGGCGTCTGAGTGCCTACCCAGATATCGCAGCCGTCAGGCCGAACATGGACGGTCGTATTGATCGGCTCCATCGTCGCGTGAGCCAGAAACGGAAGCCCGTATTCGGCTGTCACTCGCTTCGTCGCGCGCTCAAGCCCGGTCTCGACGTCGCCGCGATCGAGAGCCTTGATCGGCGTACCCTCATCGGCCGCTTTCGCGGTCTCGGCGCGGATCGATGCGGTGGTCATCTTCGCGTTCGGCCCCAACTCCCAATCGATTTCCAGTGCTTTAACGCCGATGTGAGCGACCCAATAGTGTTCGCCGACGACCGCTACTGCGTCGTCGATGCGCAAGATGTCGATTACGCCGGGAATCGTTCGTGCGCGACTTTCGTCGACCGATTTCACCCCGCCTCCGTCCACGGGGCTGATCGCGACGGCTGCGGTTTTCATTCCGTCTATCGTCACATCGATCCCGTAAACCGCGCTCCCATTCACCTTGGGCGGCGTATCGATGCGACGTTGGGATTTGCCGATGATCTTGAACTCACCGAGCGACTTCAGCTTCGGATCTTCGTGTATTGGCAGGGTCGCGGCCGATTCAGCGACCTCTCCGTATCTTAGCACCCGGCCCGTCAATGCAGGATCGCGCCGTCCTTCGTGGCGCATTCGTCCGGATGCACTCCCCAAGCCTGCGCCGCCGCGGCAACGAGCATGGATCGCGCAGCGGCCCCCGCCTGCCGAAGAGGGGTCCAAAATCCCCGGATCGAGGTGGACCCACCCGTCATCTGGGCCTTGAAGAGAGGCTGCGCGTAAAGCGATGCGTCGGGCGGAGCGGCAATCGCCACGATCTGATCGAGACGTACGTCGAGCTCCTCGGCCAGCAAAGCCGCTTCCGCGGTGTAGATGCCCTGACCCATCTCGACGCTCGGCATCACAAGCGATATGCCTTCCTCTAGCGAGATGCGGACGAAACCGCCGATTGCGCTCGGACCTGTCGCTTCGGACGTCGCAGCTCGTGCTCGGGCGCTACAGAAGGCGACCATGAGCCCACCCACGATCAACTTGCGACGGGAAATCGACAGGTGCTCGGTCATGTGCGGGAGGCCGACTTGATCGCGGCGCGTATGCGCGCGTATGTCGCGCAACGGCAGATGTTTCCGGCCATCGCCGCATCGATTTCAGCATCATCGGGGGCAGGATTGCGCTCGATGAGAGCCGCCGCGCTCATGATCTGACCGACTGGCAGTAGCCACATTGGACGACCTCCAGTTCGAGCCACGCCTCCTGGATCCTGCGCCCGCACTCCTTTTGCCCGATGGCCTCGATCGTCGTCACTTTGCGAGAGCCCACGTTCGCCGCCGGCAACATGCAGGACCGAACGGGACGGCCGTCGACGTGTACGGTACAAGCGCCGCATTGTGCTATTCCGCATCCGAATTTGGTGCCCTTTGGTCGCCGCTTTAGCGACTTTCATTACAAGTGATCGCCGTTCGGCGGCTCCACGTTGATGACGTCGGCACCGAAGTCGGAAAGAATCACGGCAGCGCTGGGGCCGGCGATGAAGCTCGCCAGATCCACCACCTTGAGTCCGGAAAAGATGTTGTCGTTCGGCATGTTCGTCTCCTTAGTGTTGAAGTTCGGGCGTGATTGAAACGCGGCGGTCATTGTCGTTCAGTTTTTCCAGTGTCTGGGAAATCCAGCCGAGCAGGCGGGTTTGGACCTGGCGCCGGTTGATCTCGTTCAGCATCTCGTGTCGACCGCCCGGATAAAAATCGAAGGCGATGTCGAGCAGCCCGGCATCGCGGTAACGGTCAATCAGTGTGTGGAGTCCCCGCAGTTGCTGTCCGACAGGGTCTTCGCTTCCGGAGAACAAATAGATCGGCAGATCGCCGCGGATCTTGCGGAGTGCGACGGGATCGTACAACCGCGGCGCGGTGCCGAGGAACGAAACAAGAGAGTCGCGGTGAAGATCTCCAAAGCAGAGGGGATCAGCCATGAACGCATCGACGATCGCCCGATCGCGGCACAGCCAATCGAAAGGCGTGCGCGCCGGCTCGAATGCGGCGTTGAGGAGGTTGCTGCCCGCGTTCTCCGGAAGCGCGGCCCGGGCCAAGCCTTCAAGCGCTCCCGATCCCGAGAGGATCAAACCATCAATCTCGTGGCTGTGGTCGATGACGTATCTCTGCGCCGCAAAGGATCCCATGTTGTGCCCCAAGAGGAGCAGCGGCAGGTTGGGATTTTCCCCTCTGGCGATCTCGCTCAGGCGGGCCATGTCTTGGACGAGAAGTTCAAAGCCGCCCCTGCCCAGTTCTCCCAATCGCGAGTGGGCCGAGAGGCCGTGCCCGCGATGATCGTTGGCGTAGACGGTGAGACCTGCCGCAGCGAGCGCATCGACGGTGACGGCGTAGCGCCCCATGTGTTCGCCCATCCCGTGGGCGATCTGAACAACGGCGCGGGCCGGGCCGCGGCTGCCCCAGCGGGCGCACGCGATGCACAGTCCGTCGGAGCTGGTCAGCAGGAAGCGCTTTGTCGGAACTCGGGAGGGAGAAGGCCTTGCCATGGGGAATGTCCGATATCGCTTGTGCTCGAAATTCAGCGTCCGTGAAACTGCGGCGCGCGCTTCTCGAGGAAGGCGGAGGTGCCTTCCTTCTTGTCTTCCGTTGCCGCACAGATGCCGAAGTAGGAAGCTTCCAGTGCAAGGCCTTCGCTCTGGCTGGTGTCCAGCCCCTTGTTCGACGCCTCCAGGGAGAACTTCACGGCGATCGGCGCGTTGGCGGAGATCTGCTTTAGTATTGTCTCGGCGCGAGCGATGAGATTGGCCGCGGGGACAACTTCGTTGACGAGGCCAATGCGATAGGCTTCCTGCGCGGAAATCGTCTCGCCGGTAAGGATCAGCTGCAACGCCCGGCCCTTGCCCACCAGGCGTGGCAGGCGTTGCGTGCCGCCGCCGCCGGGCAGCAGCCCGAGCTTCACCTCGGGCTGCCCGAATTTGGCATGTTCCGCCGCGATCCTCATCGTGCAAGCCATTGCCGTCTCGCAACCGCCACCCAGCGCAAAGCCATTGATCGCCGCGATCACCGGCTTGCCGAGATTTTCGATGAGGTCCAGCACGCTCTGCCCGAACCGGCTGGACTCCTCCGCTTCATAGGCGTCGACATGCGCGAGTTCACTGATGTCGGCGCCGGCGATGAAGGCCTTGTCACCCGCGCCGGTGAGAATCACGCCGTGCACGGAAGCGTCGGCCTTTGCATCCTCGAATGCGGCCCGCAAATCGGTCCAGGTCGGCGTATTGAGCGCGTTGAGCACCTTGGGCCGGTTGACCGTCACGTAGGCGACCGAACCCTTTTTCTCGTACTGGACGTTCGCAAGCGCCAATGCCGCCCTGGGCAGGGAGTTTGGTGCTGTTGCAGGCGAAGCGGTCAATGATGCGTTTCCCGAAACCATGGTCATATCTCCTGGATGAGGGGCAGCCGGCGTCGGAGCGCCGGCCGCTGGGATGTCACACGAAGGCGCCGTGGTCGGTGATGGCCTTGCCGACGATCAGATTCTGCATCTGATAGGTGCCTTCGTAGGAGTACAGCGCCTCGGCATCGGCGAAAAAGCGTGCAACATTGTAGTCGGCGACGATGCCCTTGCCGCCCAGCGCCTCGCGTCCCCACGAGACCGTCTCGCGCGATTTCGCCGTGCAGAACGCCTTCGCCAGCGCCGCGTGATGGTCGCCAAGCTTACCTTCATCATCAAGCTGCGCCAGGCGAAGCATCAAACACTGGCACGCGGTCAGATTGGCAAGCATCTTGGCGAGCAAATCTTGAATCATCTGGAACGAGGCGATCGGCTTGCCGAATTGCAGTCGCTCCTGGGCATATTTGAGGGCTGCTTCGAATGCGCCCATCTGGATGCCTGTTGACGCCCAACCCACCATGTACCGCGTCATCCGCAGCACGCGCGCGGTATCGCGGAACGAATTGCCGCCCTGTAGGCGATTCGCCTCCGACACCCGCACGTCCTTCAGCGTGATCTGGCCGTTCTGGACCACCTTGAGTGCGATCTTGTGCTCGATCTTTTCGACGCTGAAGCCGGGCGTCGACTTGTTCTCGATGATGAATCCCTTCACCTGGTTGTCAGCCAGATCGCGCGCCCAGATGATCGAAAGGTCGCACCACGTCGAGTTGCCGATCCACCGCTTCTGGCCATTGAGAATCCAGCTATCTCCCTCACGCTTGGCGGTCGTGGTCAGTCCGCCGCTTGTTCCCGAACCGACCAGCAGCTCGGTGAGCCCGAAGCACCCGATCTTTTCGAAACGCGCCATTTGCGGCAGCCATTTCTGCTTCTGCTCCTCGGACCCATCAAGATAGATCGAACCCATCGCCAGGCCGCTATGTACGCCCCAGAATGTACAGAACGACGCGTCGACGCGCGCCAACTCCATCGCGACGAAGCCGAACAGCTTCTGGCTGCCGCCCGCGCAGCCGTAACCCTCAAAGCCGAGACCTCCGAGGCCAAGCTCCTTGAACGAAGGCAGCAGTTCGAATGGAAATGCATCGTCGGCCCAGTACTTGTTGATAATCGGCTGGACCTTGGTCTCCATGTATGTCCGCACCTTTTTGACGAGCGCCTTCTCCTCGGGCGTGAGAAGTTCGATCAGCTGATAGAAATCGCCATCGGGTACAGGCACTGGCTTTGGCGCGGCGGTTTTGCTTGCTGCGGTTGCGGTGGGCATTCGGAACTCCCAATGCTGGAGAAAGTTGAAGGACGTTTGATCGATCTCGCCGGGTAGCGCCTGGCCTCAGGAGACAGGCTCCGTCGATTTCGTTTGGCTCGACCTGGCCGCCTTGTTGCGCAGCTCAATCAGGCCGAGCAGGACGTCGTCGCGTTCCGCCGCGAGTTCGTCGATCGAGCGCGATCCGGCCTCGGCATGAACGCTGTCGATGAGCTTCTTTTGCACTTCCGGAGTTAGCACCGGCGAGCCGAGGGTCTTCCACCAGGCCGTCATCGGGCCCGCAAATTGCTGGAAGAAGTGCTCTATGCCGCCCGGACCGCCGCCGAGATGGTTGAGCATCATGTTGCCCATGACGCCCCAGCGCAGGCCGGGGCCCCAGCACAAAGCGGTGTCGACATCGGCGGCGCTCACCACACCTTCGGAGACAAGGTAATAAACCTCTCGGGCCAGAGCCGCCTGCAGGCGATTGGCGACATGCCCCGGCATTTCCTTGTTGACGCGCACCGTCCGTTGCCCGATCGACGTGTAGAATTCAGCGGCGCGCTCGATCGTATTCTTCGATGTCTTTGCTCCCCCGACGATCTCGACCAGCGGGATCAAGTGCGGCGGATTGAACGGATGGGCGATGACGCAGCGCTCGGGATGGGACGCGGCGCCCGACTGAATTTCGCTCATGGTCAAGCCCGATGAGCTTGAGGCGATGATGACGCTGGGATGCAGCAGCTCATCCAGTTGGCGATAGAGCGCCTTCTTGAAGTCGATCTTCTCGGGCCCGTTTTCCTGGACCAAATCGGCGTCCTTGACAGCGTCCGCCAGGGCCGCGGTGAATGACAACCTGTTCTGGGAGGCACCGGGTGCGAGGCCGAGCCGTTGCAGCGCGGGCCACGCTGTTGAAACAAAGCGCTTCAATGCTGCTTCCGCGCCTGGCGCAACGTCTGTCGCCACCACGTCAAGGCCGTGGGCAAGGAAGAGCGAGGTCCAGCTTGCGCCGATGACGCCCGTGCCGATGACGGCGATGCGGCGAATGGGCTTGTTTTGCGACATGTCACTTCTCCTCCGGGATTTCGGCATATGCGATGCCGGTGAGGTTGCCCTGCGCATAGAGGAAATTTCGTTCACCGGATCCATCGAGCCGTGCGGAATAGATTGAGCCGGCGAAATCGGTCACGAACATGCGATCGTTTGGAACGTCGAGCGCAATACCGATCCCCTCCATGAGATGGGTCACCACGATCTCTGGCTCGGCAGGCTTGTTGTCGACCGAAGCCCGGTTCACTGTGTTGCCGCGCGGCGGGTCGCCGCGGTCGGTCCAGTAGAGAACACGGTTCTTGTGGTCGAGCTCGAGATCGATCGGCTCCGGCAACTTGTCGAAGAAGATCTCGATGTCGGATCTGTTGGCTGCAGTCTGGCCGGCGGGGATTTCGACATTGGCGCGGAAGAGGCGGCCGAGCCCGGCATTGTCTGGACCTTTTTGCGTCCAGTAGATATGTCCGAATTTCGGGTCGATCGTCAGCCCGACGCACCAACGCGACGCATCTCGGCTATCGGCTTCGCCGTGCCCGGTCTCGATGAGCGTCTCCAGCTGCGAGCCGTCGAGATTGCAGCGCATCACGCGCATGCCCTCACGGTCGCACCAATAGAGCTTGCCGCCTTTCTTATCGAGAATGATCTGCTTCGGAGAGTGGGTGTCTCCCTGCGCGACGATGGTCTTGCGGTTCTTGCCGTCGATGTCGGCGCGCTCGACGGACCCGTCATTCAGGTTTGGGATGCCCATGTTAGTCCAGTAGATATGTCCGGCCTCGACATCGACGACGATGCCATCGGGCAAGTGGCAATCCGACACGATGGTCCTGCGGCTGGAACCGTCGATATTCATGGAGTGAATGCGGCCGGCATTCAACTCAAGGACAAACAGGCGCGGGATAGCTGCCCTCGCAGCGTCTTGTGATGATTTCAATAGCGGCTTGGACATGCCGCACCTCTTTTCGACCTGGATCGCGTTAACTCAAAGTTCGACCGTGAGTATGCCGCGCAGGCCAATGATCATCTTTGATCCGACTGTCGTCTCTGGAACGGTTCTGCTTCTAACTCCACGTATGAAAGGCACGACGCTTCTGCCCGCTCTGAGAGCAATTGCGAACGAGGTCGAGAAAGAAGTCGGCTCAACTGCTGGCGCAGTTCTGGCGCCGCGGTCCAGTCATTCCAGAACTGAATTAGGACCCGCCAATCAGCCTGATTTGCCAGGCCAGAACTGTGTCGCGGGGAAAGTCACATCGCGGTTTTGTGATTGATCGACGCCTTACGTGTCGAGATCAGAGGCTGGCTCAAACTATTGCAAGAGCATCAGCAGGGTCGTATCTAGTTGAGCCTGCCTATGCGCGCGGGCCTAAGGTGAGGTCATTCGGATTGATGGACCGCCACTCGATGTCATCCGATCTGCTTTTTGAACGGTACTGATAATTACGATACTCGCGTGCTATCGCTGAAGAGCCCGACGCCACGCGCCCGGACTTACGCCGACTGTCTGTCTGAAAGCTCGCGTGAGGTGACTTTGGTCGCTGAAGCCGCACTCCGTGGCCACATCCGAAAGCGACAGCCCGTCATCGCGCAGCTTTTCCTTGGATAACACGACGCGCTGCTCGATTAGCCATTTGTGCGGCGACACGCCCAGCGTTCGACGGAAGGCGTGCGAGAAATAACCCACTGATAGACCGCACTCTCGCGCTACCTCCATGAGCGTCACACTGCGCTTGACGCTGGCGCGAAGAATTTCCGTCGCGCGTCGCTCCTGCCATGGCGCGAGCCCACCCCGGACCGGCCGCGACATTGGCCGCATGCCGCCATAGGTCTGAGCAACATGCACCCCGACCGCCAGCAGGACGTGGTCGAGAAACAACAGGTTAGCTTGGTCCGGATGGCGGAGGGCGGGCAGCAGCAACCTCGCGAGGCTGGAAATCGTGACGTCGCTGACGCCCCCGCCCGGCTTATAGCTCAGATCGCGAATTCGCGGCGCGTTGGCCTCGTCAGCGATCGCATTTAACGCCGCACGCGGCAGATAAATAGCCAGAGTGTGATAGGGCTTGTCGAGGACAGCTTTGGGATCTCGCTTCAGGTCATGGAGACAACTCTCGCCGGCCCGCAAGTCGCACATCGGCGCTCGTCGGCCATCCAACCAATATTCGCGACGGGGACGATCGCGAAGGTGCAAACAAACGAGAAAAGCATCTTCCTGCTGAATCGAACCGCTCATTTCCCGCAGCGGATTATCACACCGAACCTCCGTGACGGCCATATCGGCGGTACGCAATGCCCGGGTAACAATCGCGGGTGCATTTTCGACTCGCAATCGCTCCCCAAACCGCTGTCCATAAGCCTCGGTCATGCTCCCTCTACCCCTCAATCGGCCAAACGGTAGATCCGCATTTTGTAGCTCCTTGGATTGGACGTCGAGGTGTAAATTCTTGTGAAAATCTGTTGTCAGGGCGCGATCACAAGCGCCAACCTCCGATCGCTGGCCGGGCGGCACTCGACAGGCTATCGGAGGAGCCTCATCGCTGAGCCTGAAACGCGGCTGCCGGACGTGCACCTAGGTATAATGGCTGGTCCGGCGATCGCCGACTATGCAGCGAAACTACGGCCTGACTGCCGATTCCGACGAAGCCGCCCCTCGTTTCCGAGATGATTGCGCGCCCTTGTTCCGAGACGATGTCGCCCCCCGGAGATGGGGCCGTGCTGGCTATGGCTGTTGTTGTTTCGTTCGCGGCTTTCGTCAAGCCTCTGGAGGGGATTTGGCGCGGCGCATGCTGTCGCCGTCGAGGTCGAGACGGCGGGCATTGTGGACGAGCCGGTCGAGGATGGCGTCGGCATAGGCCGCGATCGGCAACTGGCTGGTGATGATCGTCGAGTGACGGCCATAGCGTTCTTTGAGGATTTCGAGGAGATCGTGGCGGGCCTGAGCGTCGAGCGGCTCGAGCCCCCAGTCGTCGAGGATCAGGAGCTGGACGCTGCCAAGCTTGGCCAGGAAGCGGGCATAGCGTCCGTCGCCGCGTGCCAATGCCAGGCTGGCGAACAGCTTGGGCACGCGCTGATACAGCACGGATCGGTCGTCGCGACAGGCCTTGTGGCCCAGCGCACAGGCCAGCCATGATTTCCCGACGCCGGTCGGACCGCAGATGACCAGATTGTCGTGCGCGGCGATCCAGTCGCCGGCGACGAGCTTGAGGAACAGCCCCCGGTCGAGGCCGCGGTGGCTGCGATAATCGACGTCCTCGGGTGCCGCCTGATGCCGCAGCTTGGCGAAGCGCAGCCGGGCGGCGAGCTTGCGGTCGTGGCGGAAGCCCCATTCGCGGTCAAGCAGCAGCGCCAGCCATTCGGGATGGGTGAGCCGTTCAGCCTCGGCATTGGCGGCAAGTTCGCCGAACGCTCTCGCCATGCCGGCCAGCCCCATCGCGTTCAGTCGGTCGAGGGTGGGATGTTGCAGCATCATGATCTCCTTCAGTGATAATAGCGGGATCCCCGGATATTCGGGTGGGTGATGGCGCGATCATCCTGCGCCGGCCGGGGCGCGGGCGCCTGGTCGAGCCGGTTGTCGAGGATCGACCTGACCGATCCATAGGTGCGTGCGCCGATATCGAGCGCCCGGCTGCATGCCGCTTCAACCCGCTCGCGGCCGAAGCCCTTCACGAGACGGACGATACCGAGGCAGGCCCGGAAGCCCTGTTCAGGATGCGGGCGATCGGTCAGGACCTTCTCGCACAGCAGGGCCGCGCAGGGACCGATCGCCGCGGCCTCGGTCGCGATGCGTGTACGCGTACCGTCCCGGGCGCAATGCCCAACAGGCGGCTGCTGTTCCGTGGCCACAAAGCCCTAGCCCAAGTTGCGTTACCTAGCGCAGACGCTCAGCCTACATGACCGTAAAGATCCCATTACTCTTCACCACCACTGATCGGCTGCCTGCCAGACTCGATGCCTGCCATGTCGCAGATCCCGAAGCGGCACTCCACTCACGATGGCGGCCGGATGAGTAGGCGCAATGAAGCCAAAGATAGCGCCACATGGCACGTTTGGGCTCGCCCACAATCGTCCGTTATGCGCTTCGATAATCGATCGGCAGATCGATAGTCCAAGCCCCAGACCGCCTAGTTTCGTGCTGTAGAACGCCTCGAACACGCGCTCAAGAGCCGGCGCCGCTAGGCCCGGACCTGAATCCCCCACCTAGTTGCTCACTGTGCAAAGCGGACTGTTCGCAAATCCACCTGCCATCGCCGTCAACGCCGGACACACCATCGAACGAGCCGCGCGTTACTTATTAGGAATCTGTCGGCCTTTGTAAAAAACGGCTCCATTCTGCTGAATTGAGCCTGCCCTCACATTAATCTAGCGTGTGTAGCGGCGTAGCATTACACGCATGGCGAACGGAGTGGGGCACGATGATGAAGCCAGTGAGAACCGATGGTTATGGACAACGGCTTGGGGATCGATTGCGAGTTGAAAACGCACCTGCGATTGTTACCCGGGCATTGCGTAACGCTGATATGGCCGTCACCGAGATTCGATGTGATAACCCGCCGCCGGCAAGGAGCGGTTCGATTCAGCAGGAAGATGCTTTTCTCGTCGCTTTGTCCCTCCGCGATATTCCCCGTTTAAAATATTGGGAGGATGGCCGACTGGCGTCCGTGTGCGACTTGCGGGCTGGCGAGAGTTGTCTCTGTGACCTAAAGCGAGATCCCACCATTCTCCTCGAAAAGCCCCATCACTCGCTGGTATTTTATCTGCCGCGTGCGACGCTGGACGCGATCGCTGACGAGGCCGACGCGCCGCGAATTCGCGATCTGAGCTATAAGCCCGGCGTGGGCGTCAACGACGTCACGATTGCCACCCTCGGGCGCCTGCTGCTGCCCGCCCTCAGCCATCCCGACCAAGCTAACCCGTTGTTTGTCGACCACGTCCTGCTGGCGGTCGGGGTGCATGTTGCTCAGACCTATGGCGGCATGCGGCCAGTGTCGCAGCCGGTCCCGGGTTGGCTCGCGCCATGGCAGGAGCAACGCGCGAAGGAGATAATCGCCGCCAACCTCGGTGGTGTGCCGGTCAGGGAGCTGGCGCGGGAATGCCAGTTGTCGAGGGTCCATTTTTCGCGCGCGTTTCGCCGTTCCGTAGGAGTGACGCCGTACCAATGGCTAATGGAGCGCCGCGCCGAGGTGGCAAAGGAAAAGCTGCGCGATGAGCGGCTGTCGCTCGCCGATGTTGCCACGGAGTGCGGCTTCGCCGATCAAAGTCATTTCACGCATCACTTCACCCGCCTTGTTGGCGTAACTCCGCGCGACTGGCGTCGGGCGCTCAAGGAATAGCGAACAGAAGCAGTCGCGGACCACGCAAGAACGACGAGGATTGCGACCAAGACTCGTACAGGCAACGAAAGCGAGTCGGCTGCCGTTTTTCGGTCTGAGGTCGCGAGCGACCGAATGGATCGCCAATCAGCTCACTGAGGCTTGCGGCTGGGAGCAAATCCCTCGTTAAAGCGCTGAAGGCGTGTTTCTTTGGAGCCGCCCGCCGCAGAACGTTTATCTGCTGCCGTAGCATCCAAATTTCTACCTCGAGCGCAACCCGCGACCGCAACAGATCGACAACCATCCAACCAATCAGCCTGCATAGATCCCTCATGACCCAGCAGCATCGCCCGATTCTCGGTCTTTCACCAGCCGGATGAGGTTTTCGACAGGGACAGGAGCGGGAGGGATCGAACTCACGCATTCCTGATCGAACCGGTCTCCGCCTGAAAGATTCCTCAAAACGGGAATATCCGCGATTTGGTTCACGCCAGCGGCGACGCGTCCATCATTCTCCCTCGCATGATGGCGATGAAGCTTGCGAGGAGCGGCACCGCGCAAGGCTGTCCGAAAGCGATCAATCAGTCGAGGAGGGTTTGCCGTCATGTTCAGCGCTGCGAACAAACCGCCAAGCGGACATTCGGTGCAAGCCTCGCAGTGCGCGGTGTCCTGCTGTCGGGCCGACCTACTTCTTATCGGCGATGCTTTTCGGCTTTAGCAATGTAGCCGGCGCCGTCACCTGGGCGCGCACATCGCGCAAGCCACTGGGCGATGCCGATGCTACGGGCGTCTCGACTTCGCGGCGCGGCCAGGTAAAGTCGTCGGCGCGACCAGCCGGCGCCGACAAAGGCTCACCTTTGATCATGACCCGCGCGGCAAGCGCGTCGACCGCGGCCCGCGGCGCCCCCGGACCGCCGAGCAATTGGTCGCTGTTAGCGGTAGCGGCGACCAGCTGCACTATCGGCCCCGCCAACGGACGCGGCGCGGTCTGACCGGGGACTGCTTTGGAGGCGGGGGTTGCAGGCTCGGCGGGTAGCGCAATCGGGTCCGAGCGCCCAGCGAGAAGACGGGTGATCTCGCGCTCGACATAGTGGGCGAGTTTGCGCGCGCCGGGCTTGGTGAAATAGACGCCGTCATCGGTGCGCAACTGGCGGATCTGGCCTTCGTGATCGGGGCCCTTCTGCAGGAAGCCCCCTGCTTCGTCGACAAATCCGTCCCAGATATCGACATAGGTGATCCCAGCGCGCCCCGCAGCGTCCCGGTGGAGCGCGTCGAGAAACAGCATGTCCGAGGTGCTCTTCTGTCCGAGGATCGCGAGCAATCCCACCCAGACCACCGGCACGCCCTTCGACTTCGTGACCGCGATCATCTCGTCGATCTTCTTGGTGTAGAGCTCGACCCAGCGGCTGTCGCGAAACTCATAGATGCCATTCGGCGAACGCGTGCTCTTCTCCAGCGCCACCGGCGGCGCGTCGGTATTCTCTGCATCGGCCCGCGGCAATTCGTCGTCGGCCGCCCTGTCGTCGGGTTTGGCCGTGTTGTTGCCAGCATTGTCCTTCGGCTTCACATCTCGAGGCTTGTTGTCCGGCTTGCGCGCGTTTTTGTCGGCCGGCTTCTCGCTTTTCTCGGCAGCTGGCTCGCGGATCGTCATGTGATCGTTGAGGCCTAGCATCACCACGATGACGTCGGGCTTTTCGTTGGCGAGGATGTTCCTTGCAGCGGCCGCCCAATCGGCAGGCGCGCCCTTGGGCTGGTACTGGATCAGGCCGGAAATTGTTTTCACCTTCCGGATCACGCCGATGGCGGGCTGCTCGGTGTAGGCGTCCTCAAGGCCGTAAGCGAGCCAGTCGGCCATGGCGTCGCCGAGCACGAGCACGTTGCGTTCGGGCACTGTGTCGCGCTTCTCAGGCGGCGGGGCCCTTGAAAAATCCTCGCGCACGGGCGTCGAGGCCCTCCGCCTATGCCACCGAGGCTGGGGCGCGCGCTGCTGAAACGGACCAGACGTGTCGTTACCAAACCAGCCGCCACCGAGCCTGCCGTCACCGCGTTGCGGCGGCGGCCGCTGCTGAAATCCGCCAAAATTGAAAAACTGTGCCGAGGTGGGTCCGCCAAGGCTGAGCAACAGCACCGCCGCAATCGCCAACGCGATCAGCGGGACGCTTCCGGTCAAGATGCCGTTTTTCGGCTTGTCGGACACGCTCTTTAACCGCACGAAGGTCCGGCCCTTTTGCTAGGCAAGCCTTGTTATTTCAAGGCACAGCTTTTCGGCTGGATCCCGGCTCCGATCGGGATCCAGCCACTTCAACTAGGCCAGATGAGGCTTGTCTATGCGCCAGCGGATTCTAGTAGCTCTGAGTTAGCACCCATTGAAGCTCTCCTATCAATTTCGAGGTTTGTTGCAGTGATGGCCCGCTTAGCGGGCTCATCGGAGCGCTTCATTGTTTGTGACTATTGCTTGTCCGCATATTCGAATTCAGGCAAAGCCTTGATTGCGTCCTTCGAACCACCCGGAAGGATGAATTTTCCACCATTCTCCTTCAGCTGGCCCACCGGAATTGCCACATCGTGGCGGCCAACGCCCAGAAAGCCGCCTGCGCCGACGATGGCGTATGACACCGCCTTGTCGGGCGCCACGATGATGTCATCGATTTTCCCAATGGTCTCACCGTTGTCATTGAAGACGTTTTTCCCGAGGACCTGGCGTTTGGTGCTCCAGCCCGTCGTGACGTCGCGTAGTTCGACATTGGCGACGCCGAGCTTGGTAGACCCAACAACCTGTTGGGCAAAACAAGCGGGCATAGCGATCAATAGCACGGCAACTGCGATCGTGGACAGCGACTTCATAAGAATCTCCATTTGCAGAGTGGCCGGCGGCGAGGCGCGAGACAACCACCGTCGCACTAACGTTTTGTTAGTCGAAAGCTCGACGTGACCATGCCGCGCGGGCCGATGATGATCTTTGATGAGACTGTCGTCGATCGAACGATTCTGTTGCTAACGCTACTTCTGAAGAGCGTGGCGCCTCATTCTCCAGCGTTCTCCCGAACGAGGTCGAGCGCGGCAGTTGAAAAAGTTCGGTTCAACGGCGAGCAGAGTTCTATCTCCGAGATCTAGTCATCCTGCACATCCCGCTCAGCGTTGGATTGGGGGCGCGCCCATCGGCCTGATTTGCCGGTCAGAGTTTGCCGTCAGAGCTGTGTCGCGAGTTGAAAGTCTTCTCGCGGCTCTGCAGGATCTTTTTCGACGGGCCTGCGTGTCGGTATCGCGGACTGGTTCGAACTGTTGCGAGAGCACCAGCAGGGTCGTATCCTGGTGCTCGTCGCATAGCGCGGACCTACTGTGCCGGTTGTCCGGATCGCTGGATCGCGCTCGATGTCACCCGACCCGCTGTTTTGAGCGCCCCCGGTGCAGCCTACGAAATCCGAAGGAAACTCCGCTCGCTTGCTATTCCTTGAGCGCCCGACGCCATGCGCCCGGACTTACGCCAACAATGCGGCCACGCTCGCCGTCCATTTTTCAACTTGCTGGGAGATCCAGCCGAGCAGACTGGTCTGGACGTCGCGGCGGTTGATTTCGTTGAGCATCTCGTGTCTCCCGCCCGGATAGAAATCGAACGAGACGTCGCGTAGCCCCGCATCCCGGTAGCGATCGATCAGCACGTGAAGCCCGCGCAGCTGCTGCCCGACGGGGTCTTCGCTACCCGAGAACAAATAGATCGGCAGGTCGCGGCGGATCTTCCGGAGCGCAACGGGATCGCACAGCCGCGGTGCGGTGCCGAGAAAGGAAGCAAGAGCTTCGGGGCGGAGGTCCGCGAAGCAGAGGGGGTCGGCCATGAACGCATCGACAATAGCCTGATCGCGGCTGAGCCAGTCAAACGGCGTGCGCGCGGGCTCAAAGGCGGCATTGAGGAGGTTGCTGCCGGCCGGCGCCAGAACCACGGCCCGGGCCAACCCATCAAGCGCGCCCGATCCCGAGAGCACCAATCCATCGACATCGTGGCTGTGATCGATGACGTATCTTTGCGCGGCGAAGGATCCCATGCCGTGGCCAAGCAGGATCAGCGGCAGGTCGGGATTTTCGTCACTGGCGAACTCGCTCAGACGCTCCATGTCCTGCACGAGCAATTCAAAACCGCCTTCGCCGAATTCCCCGAAATGCGATGCCGAGCGAGCGGTGAGGCCGTGCCCCCGGTGATCGCTGGCGTAAACCGTCAATCCGGCCGCAACGAGAAACTCGATGGTGCCGGCATAACGCCCCATGTGCTCGCCCCTACCGTGCGCGATCTGAACAACGGCGCGGGTTGGACCGCGACTGTCCCAACGCGCGCACGCGAGGCACAGTCCGTCCGAGCTGGTCAGCCGAAACCGTTCGGTCGCCGCGTGAGAGGAATCAAGACTTGCCATGGCACGTCATCGGCTTTGCTTGCGCTTGAAATTCACCGCCCATGAAACTGCTGCGCGTTTCTCGAGGAAAGCGGAGGTTCCTTCCTTCTTGTCTTCGGTGGCCGCTGCGCAGATGCCGAAGTAGGAAGCCTCCAGTGCAAATCAACCGCCGAGGGCGGCCCATCTTCTTCCGCTTCAAAACATCATGAGTCGCGCCGGCGGCGCATTGCTCGGCCTCAGTCAACGGAAAGGTGAGAAGGAAAGAAGATCCTTCGGCGGCGCAAGACGTATGAACGCGGCCACCCAAACTGCTGGCCAACTCGCGGACGATCGTAAGCCCTCGACCGTGCCGGATGGATTCAGGTGCCGACCCATTGTCAGAGACCCCGCACTTTACGACGTTGCCTGCAAGCATCAACCTCACTCGCAATTCTGGATGTCGAGAGTCGAATCGTACATGTCGTGCCACATTCCACGTCGCGCCGTGGGCCACGGACGGCTCCCATGGCCTGGTCGGCACAAACAGCTTCCAGGCTCTCAGCGAGTACCCCTGGTTGAACGGGAAAACGAGTGTGTTGCCGGTGTTCCGCAGCGACACTGGTCGCACAGTTGAAAGGTAGGCACGGATGGCAAGGACGTCGTCGGTCGAAAGCAGCGCATAGGCCGTGTACGGAAAGGCAGAATAGAGATCCTCTCCATTCTTCCCAATTCCCCTATGCACGGCTCTTACGAATTCCGCATCGCTCCATCGGCCAATCCCTGTTTCCCGATCGTCCACCATTTCACTGCAAGTGAAAGTCCGGTGCGGCACCCGCCGCCCCGAACAATGTCGTCACGCTAAGCATGTACCTTCGCCTTCGGAATCGCACCGCTCGCACGCAAACCATCGATTTCGGTCGCGCTGAATCCCAGCTGCTGGAGAACTTCCTCGTTGTGTTCTCCAATCTTCGGCGCGCGCTTGGCGGGCACTTTGGCGACGCCATGCACCTGAAGCGGGCTAGAGATGGTGGACGTCAGCTTGCCGCCGGCGCCCTCGAGCGGAACGATGATGTCGTTCGCCCGCAGCTGCGGATCGTTGATCACCTCTTGCGGCCCGCGCACAGCTCCGAACGTCACATGGACTCCGTTGAACACCTCGTACCAATGGGCCATCGGCTCGGCGCTGAATATCTCGTCGAGGATCGCCGTGAGCTGCGGCATATTCGCCATCAGCTTCGCTGGATCGGAGAACCGCGGATCGGTCAGAAGATCAGGGCGGCCGATGGCCTTGGCGACGGCTGCCAGCTTGTCGGGTGTAATGAGGAGAACGAACCAGGTGTCATCCTTGGCGCGCCAGACGTTCATTGCCGCATTGGCGGGGTTCTTGCGATCGTGCAGCCCGAAGAATTTTGCATCGCACAGCGCGGCCTGGATCGAGACGCTGGCGGACCACACGCCTTCGGCGAGCAGCGAGGTCGTGACATGCGCGCCCTCTCCGGTGCGCTCACGGCGATACAGGGCGGTGACGATCGCCGAATAGAGCCCGACGGCGGTGGCATTGTCACCGCTGCCTGCTACCGGCCAGGTCGGCGGCGCACCCGCATCGCGTGTCATCGACAACAATCCACTGCGCGCCCAATACGACGTGATGTCGAAGCCGGGGAGATCCGCATCGGGTCCCTTGTCGCCGAAGCCCGTGATGTCGGCGTAGATCAAACGTGGATTCCACTGCACCACGTCGTCATATTCAAGCTTCAGTCGCGCACGCGCCGGATGTGGTGTGTTGACGATGAGAACGTCGGCCCATTTCACCAGTTTTTCGAGAACCTGATGGGCGCTCGGAGATTTCAGATCAAGCGCCATACCCCGCTTGTTGCGATTGGTGAGGTGCCAAGGGTAGGCATCCTCGGAGACCGGCTGCGGCGGCAGGTGGTTCGCAATTCGCCATAGGTCGCCGTGTGGTGGCTCCACCTTGATGACGTCAGCGCCGAAGTCCGACAGGATCACCGCGGCGCTGGGGCCGGCGATGAAGCTCGCCAGATCCACCACTTTCAGTCCAGAGAATATATTGTCGCTTGCCATAGTCGTCCTTTCCAGATCGCCGTGTGCGGCGACCGTTTCACCGACCGCGGAACTGCGGTGCACGTTTCTCGAGGAAGGCGGAAGTGCCTTCCTTCTTGTCTTCCGTTGCGGCGCAGATGCCGAAATAGGACGCTTCGAGCGCAAATCCCTCGGCCTGGCTGGTGTCCATCCCCTTGTTGGCCGCTTCCAGCGAGAATTTTACGGCGATCGGCGCGTTGGCGGAGATCTGCTTCAGGATCGTCTCGGCTCGCGCGATGAGATTGGCCGCGTGGACAACTTCGTTGACGAGTCCGATACGATAGGCTTCCTGGGCCGAGATTGTTTCTCCGGTGAGGATCAACTGCAACGCACGGCCCTTGCCCACCAAGCGCGGCAGGCGTTGCGTGCCGCCACCACCGGGCAGCAGGCCCAGCTTCACTTCGGGCTGCCCGAACTTGGCATGCTCCGCCGCGATCCTCATCGTGCAAGCCATCGCCGTCTCGCAACCGCCGCCAAGCGCAAAGCCATTGATCGCCGCGATCACCGGTTTGCCGAGATTTTCGATGAGGTCCAGCACGCTCTGCCCGAACCGGCTGGACTCTTCCGCTTCATAGGCGTCGACATGCGCGAGTTCACTGATGTCGGCGCCGGCGATGAAGGCCTTGTCGCCCGCGCCGGTGAGAATCACGCCGTGCACGGAAGCGTCGGCCTTTGCATCCTCGAATGCAGCCCGCAAATCGGTCCAGGTCGGCGTATTGAGCGCGTTGAGCACCTTGGGCCGGTTGACCATCACATAGGCGATCGAACCCTTTTTCTCGTACTGAACATTCGCAAGCGCCAATGCCGCCCTGGGCAAGGGGTTGGATACTGTTGCAGTCGCTGCAGCTTGCAAAACCATGATCATATCTCCTGGATGAGGGCGGCCGGCCTCAAAGTGCCGGCCGCTGCGATGTCACACGAAGGCGCCATGGCCGGTGATAGCTTTTCCGACGATCAGATTTTGCATCTGATCAGATTTTGCATCTGATAGGTGCCTTCGTAGGAATAGAGCGCCTCGGCATCGGCGAAGAAGCGTGCGAAATTAACTGCCTTCGCAACCGCGTCTTGAGAAGATTTCAATTGGCCTCGACATGTCGTACCTCTCTTGCGATCAGGATCGTGTTAACTCAAAGTTCGATCGTGATTATGCCGCGCAAGCCGATGATCATCTTTGATGAGACTGTCGTCTCTGGAACGGTTCTGCTTCTAACTCCACGTCTGAAAAGCGCGACGCTTTCGTCACCTTTGAAAACAATCGCGAACCAGCTCGAGCGCAGCGGTTGAAAAGGTTCGTGCGACCGCTGGCGGAATTCTGACGCCACGGTCTAGCAATCCCGAACTCAGCGTTGATTGGGGGCGCCAATCGGCCAGATTTGCCGGTCAGAGCTGCGTCGCGAGTAAAGTCCTCTCGCGGCTCTGGAGTACGAACTGTTGCGCGAGCACCGCAGGGTCGTATCCAAACCGATGGGGCGCCCCGCGTATGCGCTCGAGCCTACGGTGAGGTCATTCGGGTCGCTGGATCGTGCTCCATGCTGCCCGATCCGCTTTTTGAACAGTACTGATAATACGGCTCGCTTGCTATCGCTGGAGAGCCCGACGCCATGCGCCCGGACTTACGCCGACTGTCTGTCTGAAAGCTCGCGTGAGGTGACTTTGGTCGCTGAAGCCGCACTCCGTGGCCACATCCGATAGCGACAGCCCGTCATCGCGCAGCTTTTCCTTGGATAACACGACGCGCTGCTCGATTAGCCATTTGTGCGGCGACACGCCCAGCGTTCGACGGAAGGCGTGCGAGAAATAACCCACTGATAGACCGCACTCTCGCGCTACCTCCATGAGCGTCACACTGCGCTTGACGCTGGCGCGAAGAATTTCCGTCGCGCGTCGCTCCTGCCATGGCGCGAGCCCACCCCGGACCGGCCGCGACATTGGCCGCATGCCGCCATAGGTCTGAGCAACATGCACCCCGACCGCCAGCAGGACGTGGTCGAGAAACAACGGGTTAGCTTGGTCGGGATGGCTGAGGGCAGGCAGCAGCAAGTTCCCCAGGCAGGAAATCGTGCCATCGTTGACACCCGTGCCGGGCTTATAGCTCAGATCGCCAATTCGCGGCGCATTGGCGTCGTCAGCGATCGCGTCTAGCGCCGCACGCGGCAGATAAAATGAAAGCACGTGATAGGGTTTGTCGAGGAGACCTCTGGGATCTCGCTTCAGGTCATGGAGACAACTCTCGCCGGCCCGCAAGTCGCCCACCGACGCTCGTCGGCCATCCTCCCAATACTCGCCATTGGGACGATCGCGGAGGTGCAAAGCGACGGCAAAAGCATCTTCCCGCCGCATCGACCCGCTCATTTCCGGCAGCGGATTATCGCATCGAATCTCCGTGACCGCTATATCAGCTGCACGCAATATCCGGGTAACGATCACCGGTGCGTTTTCGACTCGCAATGCCTCGCCAAGCCGTTGTCCATAAGTCTCGGTCATCACTCGCTCAATAGCTCAAAGGGCCAAACTGTAGATCCTCATTTTTTTGCTCCTTGGATTGGACGTCGCGACCGGCATCGGAGACGGTCATCATGAGGCCTTCCCGTCGCATGAGCGTTAACTATCTTTCCGGTGCGACGATCCCACAGTTGTTCAAGTTATTCTTGAACGGACGTGATCCCAGCTGACCGCTTTATGCTCTTTTGGGGGTGGACTCATTGGCACGCTGCCAAATGCGTATGGATGCGAGCTAGACGAAGGCTAGATAATTGGCGGGGGCTCGTCCTATCGGCTCACGCCGGCTCCCAAGGTCGCGCCTCCAGCTGGATGGACTTTGACCAAACGCCTGTCTCATGCCGAGGTTATGAACAACATGAAGACGATGGTGGGGATCGCCACGAAGGATGCACCGACCAGCGCCGGTGCACCGGACGAACTCAGATTGTTGAACCGCTTCTACCCATCGCATTCGTAGGCTCCGAAATCGGCGGCCTGAACGGCATTGGTTCGGTTCAGCTAAGACACTTCAATTTTATGAGTCGTCCTTACTTAGCGGCTATATCGCCTCGCAGTGGTGTCCACGATCGAAACCCGACGGGTACCCTTACTGCGCTTTTTTGATACGGCAGGGTCGAACCATCTCGACCGCGACCTCCTTCAATGTGCCATCGAATACGTTTGTTGGCATCAACCGTGATTGCGGGCGGAACGCAAAAGCTGCGACTTTGATATCTGGCGAGGTCGAGATACTCATCGTTCTGCGCGGTAAATTGGTAGTCTGCGAAAAGTGCGACGGCGTGCCCCGGACGTTTCTTGTCAAGTTCGACACCCATCGGAAGGATTTGAGCGATAGATCGGGATCATTCCAGAACACCACCGCCAGGACGTCGCCTGCAAAATGCCAGGGTGGCGGCGGGACTAAAGCGGCGACACCCAAGGGGGAGCGAGGAGCGGTGAATCCTTTAAGCATTTCCTCGTCCCACCACCGATAGCCTATCAGCGCATTATTTGAACGTGAGCTGTTAGCGTTGGCGTCGATTCCAACGCTTGGACAAACGTATGACTTGGTGGTTCGTGCGCGCCCGGTGTTTATGCGAAGCCGATTGAACCGGGCAACCTCGCTATCTCCTCGATGCTCCGCCCCGTTCTTGCGAGGCAAGAGCGACAACGGGGCAGAAAGTTACAAACTCCGACATTTCGCGACAAGCGCGCTGCAGCCAACGTGTATCGAGGCCTGCATGAAAGCTCGGATGATCGTGGAAAACTGCGAATTGAAACTGCTTCGGCCGATGCCTTTGGCGCGTTTGTGCGTGTCGGCGGCCCTGCTGTCCACAACGGCCACGCCCGCTTTCTCCTCACAAGGAACACCGGAGCAGCGCTTGGCCTGCACCCCTGACGTGTTCAGACTTTGCAGCGCGTTCATCCCGGATGCAGATGAGATATCGATTTGCCTCAAAGAGAAGTACGCCAACCTAAGCGATGCTTGCAGGGCGGCCCTCGATGCGGGAGGGAAGCAGCCGCCCAATGCGGACGATAGCGCTCAATCTCGCAAGCGCTCCGCAAATAGCGCGATAAGAGTGATGTCAGTTCGCCAAATAAGGTTTGTGCTAGTGAACGACATTGCACCGCGCGGGCCCTCTTGCTATCGCTTGAGAGTCCGACGCCACGCGCCCGGACTTACGCCGACCGTCTGTCTGAAAGCTCGCGCGAGGTGACTTTGGTCGCTGAAGCCGCACTCCGCGGCCACATCCGATAACGACAGCCCGTCATCGCGCAGCTTTTCCTTGGATAGCGCGACGCGCTGCTCAATTAGCCACTGGTGCGGCGCCATACCCAACGTGCGACGGAAGGCATGCGAGAAATAACCCACTGACAGGCCGCACTCTCGCGCCACCTCCCTGAGCGCCACACCGCCTTTGAGGTTGGCGCGAAGAATTTCCGTCGCGCGTCGCTCCTGCCAGGGCGCGAGCCCACCCCGGGCCGGCCGCGACACTGGCCGCATGCCTCCATAGGTTTGAGCGATATGCGCCCCGACCGCCAGCAGGACGTGGTCGACAAACAACGGGTTAGCTTGGTCGGGATGGCTGAGGGCGGGCAGCAGCAAGCTCCCCAGGCCGGAAATCGTGACGTCGTTGACGCCCGCGCCGGGCTTATAGCTCAGATCGCGAATTCGCGGCGCGTTGGCATCGTCAGCGATCGCGTCCAGCGCCGCACGCGGCAGATAGAAAGCCAGACATTGATAGGGATTGCGGATGAGCGCGGCGGGATCTCGCTTCAGGTCATGGAGAGAACTCTCGCCAATCCGCTGGTCCCACACCGACACTCGTCGGCCATCCTCCCAACATTCGCAATTGGGAGAATCGCGAAGGTACAAAGCGACGATAAAAGCATCTTCCGGCTGCATCGAGCCGCTCAATTCCGGCAGCGGATTATCGCATCGAATCTCCGTGACCGCCATATCAGCTGTACGCAATGCCCGGGTAACGATCGCGGGTGCGTTTCCGACTCGCAATGCCTTGCCAAGCCGTTGTCCATAAGCGTCGGTCAAAGGGCCAAACTGTAGATCCGCATTTTGTAGCTCCTTGGATCTGACGTCGCGACTGGCACCGGAAACGGTCATCGTCGATGAGGCTGTCCCATCGCATGAGCGTCAACTGTCAGTCCGATGGCAACGATCCCACAGCTGTTCAAGTAATTTTTTCTTGAACCCAGCTGTCTGCCTATGCTCTCTTGGGGCGCGGACTCATTAGCACGCAGCAAGTTCAAATGGATGAGCTAGATGAAGGGTGGAGATCAAGTTTTGTTGATGTCGATTTCGTGACCGATGGCGCCCTTTGGCGGTTTCAAGCAATCCGGCACCGGCCGCTTTCTTTAAATCTAGTATGCTACGCTTCGGTCCATCAGTGAGGAGGCGGCCAAATGCCAAAGTTGACCATCCTGGCGACCATAGAGGTCGCTCCCGGACGTATGGAAGAGTTACTGCCCCTTCTCATGGCGCACAGGGCGCGATGCCTGCGCGATGAGCCCGGTACGCTCCAATTCGAAGTCCTACGGCCACGCGATGGAGAGGATACGCGGTTGATGCTCTTTGAGGTCTACCGCGACGAAGCGGCCTTCGAGGCACACTGGAACGCGCCATCGAGGGCTCAGTACCGCGCAGAAGCAGGCGATAGGGTGACGGTCTCGGCGACGAAATTCACCCCACTTGAGTAGCGTCTGAGTATCCGCGTACTATTCCGTCACCTCCACAACCAGCGCAGGCATCGTCTCACCGGTATCAGCGTTCGTGTATTGGATCTGCGCGGTGTAATCGCCGTTCGGCTGCCAGTTAATCGTGATGTCGGGCTCAGGGTCGTGCGCGACCGAGTCCTCAAGATACATCTGGTATCTGATCACGCCTTCAAGCAACCCTTCGGTTGTTTGGCCGACGTACCACGGCGCCGAGCCGCCATAAGTCGGAACGTTGACCACGTCGAGCCGGTCCAAATTCTCTTGCGCGTCCTTTGCGATGCCTTGCTCGATGTCGGCGGGCATCATTGAGGGCGGCGGCGTTTGCATGTCTGTCTCGGTAATCCTATTTTACCTCTTTTGATCGCCGCGGCCCTCGACCACGGACTAAAACGGACAGGATGGCATGCGCTCACCTGATGGCTCCAGCAAAATCTTGATGCCTTAGATCGCGCGGCTCTGCTTTACCGGGCGGTTCAATTGGATGCGCAAGATGCTTCCATCGTGTTCGGTAACAATCTCATCCATTGCCAAAGTCCTGGTCCTTTGGTGTGAAGCTAACCACCCTACATCCTTCGTGTCACCACCCCTCCAGCACGATCTTGCCGCGCGACTTGCCGCTTTCCAGGAGCGCATGGGCGCGCTTCAAATTCGCCGCGTTGATGATGCCGAAGGTCTGGTGCATCGTGGTGCGCAGCACGCCCTTGTCGATCAGGTCACTGACGTCGTTTAGCAGATTGTGCTGGGCAATCATATCAGGCGTCTGGAACGATGAGCGGGTGAACATCGATTCCCAGTGGACCGAGATCGCCTTGCCCATGAACACCGCAACATTGAACTCGGCGGGGTTATCGATCAGGCCGTATTTGCCCTGCGGCGCCATCACTTCCGCAATCGCCTTGTAGTGCTGGTCGGTGTTGGTGAGGCTTGCGACCAGCGCGAGCGGCGGTGCTTTCAGCTTCTCGATCTGCTCCTTCAGCGGCTTGGCGTGGTCGACCACGGCATGCGCGCCGAGCTCGAGGCACCACTTTTGTGATTCAGGTCGCGTTGCGGTCGCTACCACGGCTAGGCCGGTCAGCCGGCGCGCGAGCTGGGTCAGGATCGAGCCGACGCCTCCGGCGCCGCCCACAATCAACAGCGTGCGCGGATCAAAACTCTTGCCGGGCAGCGCGCCGAGGCGGTCGAACAGCAACTCCCAGGCAGTCAGCGAGGTCAGCGGTAGCGCTGCCGCCTGCGCAAATGACAGCGTCCTGGGCTTCTTGCCGACGATGCGCTCATCGACCAGATGAAATTCGGAGTTGGTCCCCTGGCGCAGGATCGAGCCGGCGTAGAAGACCTCATCGCCCGGCTTGAAGAGGGAGACATCAGGTCCGACCGCATCGACGGTGCCTGCGGCATCGAAGCCCAGAATCTTGTATTCGCCTGTTGGCGGCGCCGCGCGCTTGCGGACCTTGTAGTCGACCGGATTGGCCGAGATGGCCTTCACCGCAACGCGGATATCGCGTCCCTTCGGTTCCGGCTTTGCGGTCTCGAAATCGAGCAGGGCGTCCTTGTCCTCGATCGATAGCGATTTCTGGTATCCAACGGCCTTCATTGCTGTCCTCCCTGTGCACGGCTCATCACGGCGTCGCCAATAAACTTGTCGACTGTTCCGCCTTCGGCGAGGAAAGCCTCTGTAAGCACGGAGAAATACCGCGAATTTGGCGCATGAGCATGTCGGGGTCGGCTGACTCGGCGATAGTCGTAAAGTCTCTAACGTCGGTAAAAACGACGGTAACCTCCTCTCTGACTCCGCCAAACTCAGCAGATACGGATTTGTCCATCACCCCTCGGACGATCTCCTTAGGAACGAATCGCGCGAACGACCGTATGGTGCGCTGCGCGAGATTCATTGCACTGCCAAGTTCGTGAATTTCCTTAATGCGTGATGCGACCGGCGAGGGGGTGGGATCGGCCAGCTTCTGGAGTGGGGGAGAGTTGGGCCACGATGCATCCTCAGCACGGACGGCGCTTGTACGTGGCTGCTCGATTAGGAACAATCTTGCTCTAAACTTTAGTGATGAGAGTCGAGCACATGGCGGCGCCAGCTGTGTATCTTGAGCAAAAATAGCCTACGAAGCGATCTGTTCGTGACTTCGCGGGACAGGCTCCCAAAATCCCCTCTTATGCCGATTGACAGCAGCTCGGAGCAGCGCATAAGAGCATGGGAGATCAATAGCTGTCATGTTCTCGGCAGGACGTCATGTCTGACAAGGGACAACCTGCTCTATCGAAGGGCACGTATTCGTTCGGGCCTTTCCGTCTCTGTCTCGCTGAGCGTCGTCTCAAAAGGGACCGCGTCGCGGTAGAGATCGGTAGTCGTGCGCTTGATATCCTGATTGCACTGATCGAAGGCTCCGGCGAGATCGTCAGCAACCAGACCCTCATCGAAAAAGCATGGCCCAATACCTTCGTCGACGAGTCCAATTTGCGCGTCCACATGGTGACGCTGCGCAAGGCACTCGGGGATGACAGGAAGAAAGTCCGCTATATTTCGAACATTCCAGGGCGTGGCTACCGCTTTGTAATGCCGGCTTCCCTACTATCGGCAGCGCCTGGCATCTCGCGAGACTCTCGTCCGTCGAAAGCAGTCGCGCACGCGGCCTCGAAAGACTCTTCGGCCCGCAGAATGGCCTAGGCCTAAACCCTACTCCTCGGCGGAGTAGAAGCTCTCTGGCAGGCTCGCGAACAGCTCTGTCTGGCGAACGAGGTGTGCTCGCATCGCCGCCGCGGCAGCGTCAGGGTCGCCACGGCGGATGCTTTCGACGATCTTGCGATGCTCCTGCTGCGCAATTGGAATGAAGGAATTGCTGCTGTCGTATTGGCGCATCTGGCTTTGCAAGATCTGCAACTGCAGTTGCCGCGCAAAATCACGGATCACGGGATTGCCGGCGATCGTCAGTATCAGGTCGTGAAGCGCGCGGTTGAGGCTTAAGAAGGTCTCCCGAGCCTGTTCCAACGCCGCCTTCTCGATTGCAGCGGATAGCGCCTCGAATTCGCGCTGGCGGTCTGAGGTGGCGTATCGGCGCGCAGCCAGCGCCGCCGCTTCGGCCTCGATAGCAGCCCGCGCCTCGTTAACCGAGCGCAGTTCCTCGCGCGAGAACATCCGGACTCTCGGAGCGTAGTTGAAACGCAAGTCGATGAGCCCTTCCGCGGCGAGTCTCCTCAGCGCTTCTCGAACAGTCCCGCGGCTCACACTGTATTGACGAGTGAGCGCCTCGACGGTCAGCTTCTGTCCGGCTACCAGCCGCCCCTCGCTGACGTCAGCTTGAATGCCATCGATAACCGTACCCACCGCGGACGTTGATCGTCGCCTGGCGGTTACGTCAGCTCTAAGTGCGTCGGCCGCAAACGCAGTGCTATCCACACTCACTTGATGCCTCCTATTCCCCAACTCTGGCTCGGTGCGAACGATCGACTGCGGAGTCGCCTCGTTCAACGCAGTCGCAAGAGGTGGAACTTCGTGGGTCGGCGTCGACGTAATGGTGCTGACGCCGCGGTCTTCTTACGCCCTCTGGCGCCCGAGGTCACGAGACCAAAACTCAAGCGACCTGCGCCGCTCGGTCTTAGGATGGCGTCCTGGAAGCCTTATAGCAACCCGTGCGCCTCGCAATGAGAGCCTGCCGCAGCGCCACCCACTCATTGTTGACGCGTCAGAACGGCAACGGGCGTTCGCCCCAGGACGACGGCGCCAGCGCTTCGCCCGTTGACCCGCTGAGCTCGCCCTCGCGGTCGGCCAGATCGACGAGGCAATTGCTCAGGCGGCGCAACATGGACTTCGCCTCGACGACGTAGAATCCGCGCCCTGCAAGTCGACCAGTATGCGGCCGACGAGTCCGCGATCGCCTCGGTCAACTCGTCCAGCTTCGAGATGACCAAGGCGATCACCATGGCCATGCCAATCTGGCCCGTCCTCGGCGCACCGCGCTGGTCGTTTCGATTCCGGTAATGCCTAGCTCAAGAAAAACCAATTTGGTCAAAATGACTATGTGGAAAGCGGCTCGCGGACGCTGAAAGGGAGCTGTCGAGCGCCGGAAGTAATGTGGGTTCACGCGCCGCTCAGGTACGGCACTTCATAAATCGTAGCCTCGTTTCAGATCCCGTCAGGTGATGCGCTCACCAGGTAAACTTTTCGAATTGCCGAATGACCCCTTTGCGCCAGAAGCGGCCAGTAGCAAATCGAATAAAAACGATGTCTGCTCTTCACGCAGAAGCGGACATCGCCCGCCAGATTAGCCATATCCGAATAGTGCAACTCCGGACATGGCCATGCACTGCACAAACTAACGCTTTGTGCCAATACCTGACCTGCCAAATGCGACTGCTCACAGGCAAAGCGGACTATCGCAAATCCACCTGCCACCGCGTCATCGCTGGACACGCCATTGAACGAGCGCGCGTCATTTAAAAATCTGTCGGCCATTGGGCGTTTCCGCTGCAAACCATGAAATGCAACCGGCGCCGGGAAGAGCATGCAAACGCTGAAGTCATCCAATTCGAATCGCCACTTGAAAAAAACTGCTCCCTTTTGCGAGTTGAGCCTAGCTCAGACTAGCGTGTGCAGCGGGGAAACATTACACCCCCGCAGTGAAGGAATGGATGGAACCGGGGCCCGCCACGGCCTCGGACCAGTCCGAAAGCGCGCGTTTTGAAGTTTCAGGGGTTTCGAAGTTCGCGTTCGCCCCCGAACAAGGAGGCATGATGAAATCGAAGGACGCAGGGGATAGGGAGAGTTTGATCTCCCGGCGGACGGCTCTTGTAGCAAGTGCTGTCGCGGCTGCGGCTCCGTTGTTTTCCCTCAGCACCGCGACCGCCCAATCTACCCATAAAACTGCTGCCCAGACAAAAGGAGCCGAGAGCATGACATTTGTAACGACCAAAGACGGGACGCAGATATTCTACAAGGATTGGGGGCCGAAGACCGCGCAGCCCCTCGTCTTTCATCATGGCTGGCCGCTCAGCTCGGATGACTGGGACGCTCAGATGTTGTTCTTCGTCGCCCAAGGCTTCCGGGTCGTCGCCCATGATCGCCGCGGCCACGGCCGCTCGACGCAGGTCAGCGACGGGCACGACATGGATCACTACGCCGCCGATGCGGCTGCGGTCGCCGAGCATCTCGATCTCCGCAAGGCCGTCCATATCGGCCACTCCACCGGCGGCGGCGAAGTGGCACGTTATGTCGCGAAGTATGGTGAGCCTCAGGGTCGCGTCGCCAAAGCCGTTCTGATCAGCGCTGTTCCGCCGCTCATGCTCAAGACCGACAAAAATCCCGACGGGACCCCGATTGAGGTGTTCGATGGCTTCCGCAAGGCGCTGGCCGCCAACCGGTCGCAGTTCTATCTCGATGTGGCATCCGGTCCGTTTTATGGCTTCAATCGCTCGGGTGCGAAGGTTTCGCAGGGAATTATCCAGAATTGGTGGCGCCAGGGCATGACGGGTGGCGCCAAGGCTCATTATGACGGCATCAAGGCCTTCTCGGAGACCGACCAGACGGAAGATCTGAAAGCGATCAAGGTGCCGACGCTCATCATGCAGGGCGACGACGACCAAGTCGTACCCTACAAGGACGCCGCACTGCTTCAGGCCAAGTTTCTCAAGAGCAGCAGGCTCAAAGTCTATCCCGGCTTTCCGCACGGCATGTGCACAACGAATGCAGACGTGATCAATTCCGACTTGCTCGCTTTCATTCGGTCGTGATCGCCGTTGCCGAACCGGCGTGAGCCGGTTCGGCAACCACCGTCGAGCCACTCGCGGCGGAAGCTGGATCTGAGGGCTGCGCCTCGCGGCAGAAGATTCGTGAAGTCAGACATCAACTTTGAAGCGCGGACCTAACGCTCGCCGGCCGTCTCTAATCGAACTCGCAAGCGATCGGAATCGAAGTCCCTATCACCTACCCGTAGGTTACCTCGCCGCGAACGATTGCAATTTCTGCTTCGGGTCATCAACGGTCCGGATGATCCCGAAATCTCACTTCCGTTCCGCCCCCAGGAGCGGACATGCCTGTGAACGGCAGCTTTGCGCCAAAACCGGCCATTGCATCCACACGGCGGACTCGACGGCTGCCGCCGCAGGCGGAGGTCACATTGCTCGATTCTGGTGCTCTTTCCGATCGCCCTCCCAGTGATAGCGTAGGACTGCAATCAAGCCGCGATCTGCTCAGCTATCGATCGGGGCAGCACGAGCTGTTGAGGGGATTACCGCCAGGGCAGGCGAAAGACGGGGCCAATGACGCCAACCGCATTACATGACTACGCTCGGCTGGCTTTTGCCTCCCCCAATCGATGGCATCGTCGACAAGAAGCATCGGCGTCCGGTGCACCAACGCCGTAAGAATGGGGTGTCAAAGGCAGTCGGTGATCACTTGGAATCGGAAACCAGATTTCCGACGTTCCTTCCCAGATTCAGCTCGAACTCGCCAGGCTTTCCTATTCCCCGCTGGATCAGGACGGGAATGCGCTTCTTTGCGCCGTCCCACGCGAATGACTTGAAGAAGGTGTCCTGTACGGCCTTCAACTGTGCGGGATCGGCCAGACCAGTTCGATTGATAGCCGCCTTCGCAGTGCTCAAGGCTTGTTTGTCGAACGAAAGGACGCGGCGGACGTAATTCGCCACGAACGCGTCAAGTTCAGCATCGGGTATTGCCCGATTGATCCAGCCGTACCGTTCCGCGGTGTCGGCGTCGTAATCATCCGCCCCAAGGATGATCTCAATTGCTCGTGCACGACCGACCAGCAGGGGTAGCCTGTCGAGCGCGCCGCCACCCGGGATCAGTCCAGTGGCGACCTCAGGTTGGCCGAAGATCGCTTTTTCCCGGCTGGCAAAACGGATGTCGCTGCCCATTGTGAATTCGCTTCCGCCGCCGCGCACCCTGCCACGGATAACAGCAATGCTCAGAACACTGCTCTTGGAAAGACGATCGGCTGCCTCAATCCAGCGCGGCACGCCGAACCGGCTGCGCGGCTCAGCGCTACTGTAATGGGCGATGAAGAAGTCTGGATTGGCGCTCTCGAAGGTGACGATCTTGAGCGACTGGTCGGCTTCGATTTCACCCACCAGGTCATAGAACTCATCGTACATGCGATCGGTAATGGCATTGATGGGAGGGTTATTCAGCGTGACCCGCCAATAGCCGGGCACGGATTTATCGGTGGTTAGCGCCTTCGGTTGCTCAGTCATTTTTGTGGTCCCCTGGGCATGTGCGAGAAATGCGGAAAGAGCGTTTGCCGCCAACGCGGCAGCGAAGAAGAGTTTGACCGCGTTCTTGAAGCTCTTGTTGATCCTTTGATTGGTGGCTACAACCGACATTGCGGGCGGGAGTCATATCGCTTTAAATTTGGGATGCGTGATACCCAAGGCGCGTTATCTCCTATCTATTCCAACGTAACTTCAGAGCGACGGGTTCGGGTCATTCGTCCCAGGGCGCTGCCGCCATGATTTGTGATACCGTCGGGATTGGACGGCCGTGCAACGTGCAGCCGGCGGTGCGGGCAACATCGTCGGTCCAGGTCAGAACTTGTGCGGCGGGGTTGTGTTGGCAGTGCGCGACAAGGAGATCGCGGAATTCCGATTTGAACTTCATCCGCGGGTATTGTGCGAGGATTTCCTCGAGAACCTGTGGCGACACCTGATCGAGGCCAAGACCCAGAAAGTCGAGGCCGGCGCCGAGATGGACCAACGCTATCTCGTCTGCCAACCGTGTGGCGATGCCCGGGGAGGTATGCAGGGCGATCGCCCTCCAAACCAGATCGGCCCGCTCGGGTGACACGTGGTGCCTTGTGCAGAAATCGCGAGCTGCCTCGGCGCCATCCACCTCAAACCGGTTGTCGCCGCGATAGGGCGGGACCAGGCCAAGATCGTGCAAAACCGCCCCGTAAAACGCGGCCTCCTCATCGACCACCGAACGTCCGATACTCCTGACGGCAAGGCTTCCGAAAATGTACGTGCGCAGACAATGCGAGCAGAGAAATGCGAGTGAGCAGGACTCCAACAGGTCCACGGCCGCGTTGCATAAGGCCGTATCTGCAATCCTGACACCGGCCACCGATTTTACGCGTGCCAAAGTCATGGCTTTTTCCATTCAGCAAAGCCTACGTTATGCACCCGTCGACACCCGCTGCGGCCCACTGCAGCGCCTCTGAGCGTGAGAGAGGCCGGCATTGGTCTAGGATGAGACCGGGCCATGAGCGCCTCAGTACGCGAACCATCCCGCAAGTTGCCGGTTCTTTTCCTCGGTGAAGGGCGAGTAGAGATGTTCGATTGCGACGTCGGGCGGCGAGATCAGCATCGACTTGGCGTGTGTCAAGGCATCGAAGCCGTATTTCCCGTAGTAGTGGCCCATCCCGGCGGATCCGGTGCCGCCGAACGGCATGGTCTCGACGAACAGGTGAACGTTCACCAGATTCACGCCGCCTCCGCCGAAGGACAGCTGGCCGATGAACCGGTCGATGGTTTTCTGATCGCGGCTGAAGATGAAACCGGCGAGCGGACGTCCCGTTTTCGCCATCCGCGCCATCGCCTCATCGAAGGATTTATAGGTCAGGATCGGGAGGATGGGTCCGAAGACCTCGTCCTCCATGATCTTGTCGTCCCAGGTGACGGGATACAGAAGCGTGGGATCGAGATAGTGCGCATCGCGATCTGACTTGCCGCCGGCGATCACCTTGGCGGGATCGATGAGCGAGGCCAGCCGGTCGACCGTACGGGCGTTGATGATGCGCGAGTAGTCGGAGTTGGATTTCGGGTCATTGCCGAAGAGCTCAACCAAGGCCTTCTTGGCCTCGGCGCCGAAGGCGTCTGCGACGGACTCATGGACATAGGCGTAGCCCGGCGAGGTGCACCATTGGCCGCCCCAGGCCATCGCGCTCCAGACGATCTTTTTCGCCGCATCGGGAATATTCGCGGTCTCATCGACGATCGCCGGGTTCATCCCGCCGAGTTCGAGCAGAACGGGCGTGAGGTTTTTCGCTGCCGCTTGCGCAACGATCTTGCCGACAAAGGTGCTGCCGGTGAAGAAAATGAAGTCAAACGAGAGCTTCAGGAGCTCGGTGTTCTGTTCCTTGCCGCCAGCTACCATGGCTACGGCCGCCGGATCGAAATATTTCGGGATCAGGTCGAGCAGCACCTTGGTCGTTTCCGGGAGCGCTTCGCTCAGCGTGAGAATACAGGTGTTTCCGGCCGCGAGCGCCGCCAGCGCCGGACGGATCAGCAGGAGCAGGGGTCCGTTGAAGGGGCCGATGATGAGCGCCACGCCGTAGGGCTCGCGATAGATCATCCCCTTATGGCCGGTTTTGGCCAGGAACTGTGGCACCGGTGCTTCGACCGGCTTCATCCACTCTTTCAGCTGGCTCTTCTGGACCTCGCTCTCGCCAGCCGATGCCGCTGTCTCGAAGATGTATTCCTGCGAGGCCGTCTTGAATTCCTTCGCCATCGCCTGCTGGAAGCGCGCCTCGTTCTCCCTGATCATGCGGGCCATGCGATCGAGTTGGTCGACGCGCCATTCGTAGCTGCGTGTGACCCCGGTGGCGAAGAGCGCTTTCTGGGCGTCGAATATTTTCTGAAATTGATTCATCGGAACCACCGCCAGACGTCAGAATTGCCTACAGACTTTTTCTCAGCGACGCGACGCGGTACGCCGCATCTTCTCGACAGGACGTCTTCGCGTGCGCTCACAGAACGCTCGCCTTAATAGCGTTGATGGCGGTGTTGTCCCAATAACAATCCAGGCGCATGATTTTGCCCTCCGCGCTGTAGCGGATGATGTAGGCGTGGGCGATGCGGTCGGACTTGCCTTTCGTTACAAGGCCAGGGACACCCGCCGGCATGGCGCCGCCGAGCAACGCCTGTACGACGACGACGTTGCCTTCGCCCTGGATCATCTCAACTACCTCGACTCCGAAATCGGACACTGCCCCCAGCAGGCCGCGCCAGATTTGTTCAAGGCCACCCCGGATCGGCATGTCGCTTTTCTTGCCGTAAGGAAGATACCGTCCTTGCGCGCCGTCAGCGCAAAGAGCCAGCATGCCGTCGACGTCATGACCGTCGTAGGCGGCAAAAAACTTTTCGGTGATCGCCTTCAGATCTAGGCTGTTGCTCATATAAGCCCCTTGGGCTGCTGTTGATGACGGTGAGGCCTACACCATGGTCAGGACCATCCGAAAACGGGCTTCGCCCGACATCATCCGCGCATAAGCTTCCGCCGCCCGTTCGAGCGGCATGGTCTCGACCATGGCGGCGACGTCGCTCATCGCACTGAATCTGAGCGTCGCATCGCCAGCCCGCGGGGTGCCCGTCAGGGCGCCGTCGACGCCAAGTTGCTTGAAGAGAAGCTCGAATGCCGACACCTCGATCGGCTCATCGGTCGCACCGAGCGAAATCACCACGCCACCGCGCCGCAAGCCACCGAGGGCAGCGGCCACTGCCTTGCCGCCCGACGCCGTGGCCAGCACCACCTGCGCGCCGCCAAGCTTTTGCAGCTCTTTTGCGACGTCGGCTGCGGAGCTGTTCAAATAGTGATGCGCGCCCAGCTCTTTCGAAAGATTGGCGCGGTCGTCGCCGCGGTCGATCGCCACAACCTCGAAACCCATGTGACGCGCGTATTGCACGCCGAGATGACCAAGTCCGCCGACGCCGAATACCGCGACCAGGTCTCCTGCCCGCGCCGGCGCGTTTCTGAGCGCGCTAAAGGTCGTAAGGCCAGCGCATAGCAGGGGCGCCGCATCGACCGAGGAGAGGTCGTCCGGCACAGCAATCAAGCCACTCGCCTTGGCGATCATCATCTCGGCGTAGCCGCCATCGTGCTGCACACCGGTGTAGCCTTGGTTGGTGCAGTTCACGAGATCGCCGTCGCGGCAATAGTCGCAGTATCCGCAGTTGCCGCCGAGAAAGCCGATGCCGACCCGTTGGTTCAGCTTCCAGCCCTCAACGCCCTCTCCAATCGCGTCGATCCGTCCGACCGCTTCGTGGCCGGGTACTCGCGGCCACTCGATCGGCAAGATCCCCTCTACGGTCGCGGAATCTGAATGACACACGCCGCACGCCTCGACACGGATGCGGACCTGACCGGCAGGCGGATCGAGCAACGGCTTTTCGGTCAGCTCCAGCTTTCCAGGACTGACCGCCTGCACTGCGCGATAGGTGGACATCTTTTTTCCCACTTCGCCCTCCGCTACTCGCTGCTGTAATTGCTGTAATCGGAATTCTACCGAGCCGGCATTCCCCTGGGCCATGCCATTGGGCCACGTTTCCTGCCAAAATGTGAGTCGGTGCGGTTTGGGCACATCCCATTCCGCTTCTGACACTCCTGGTACTTCGTAAAGCTACGCGATCCGGCGTGCGCGCTCTTGTAAAAACGAAACATCCTTGGTCTGTTCGATTCGAATCGAGTAGGACCACGGCTGCTGTTCGCCTATTCAGGACTTCGGAGTAATTGCCTGCTGTCGCCGCCGCCAAGCGCCTGGGGAGATACCACGCAGACGCGTATAGGCTTTCGTGAAGTGGCTTTGATCGGCAAAACCGCAGGCGCGTGCGATCTCGGCGAGCGAGAGCCTACGGTCGAGTAATAGTCCATGCGCCTCATCAACCCGATGTTGAAGTAGCCATTGGTGCGGCGACAGACCCGTCGAACGCCGGAACGCGCGAGCGAAATGCCCGGCCGATAGCGAGCATTCCGTCGCAAGCTGCGCAAGAGAAACATCTCTCTGAAGGTTTGCGCTCATGAACTCTTTTGCCCGCCGTTCCTGCCATGTGGCGAGACCGCCTCGCGAGGGCACGGCGACGCTTCTCATGCCTCCATACGCGTGAGCGATATGAGTGGCTAAAGCCAGGCTTATATGGTCGGCAAAGAGCCGGGAGACCTGCTCAGGGTTATCGAACGCCGGCAAAAGCAGTTGCGTGAGTTCCCCTACAACGTGGTCCCTGACGCCCACGCCTGGAGTAAACTTCAGATCGGAAATCCTCGGGGCGTCAGCGTCGTCCGCGATCGCATCCAGAGTCTTCCGCTGCAGATAAAAATTCACCGAGTCGAGAGGGTCGTGGAAATAGAACCGTGGGCCTTGGCGCATGTCGTGAAACACGACGCCGCCTGCATGGAGCGGGTCGGTCTTTATCGGCTTGCCGTCCAACCAAAGTTCGCGGGAATTCTTTCCGTGTATCTGTATGACGATCATATAGGCGTCGTCGCGAGGCGACGGGTTGGTCACGGCGTCAAAAGGCATGACGAGTTCGCACCGCGTCGCCGCCAGGGAATTCTTTTGAATTGTCTTGATGACTGGAGCGAGCTCATCGGACAGCCGCAATATGTGCTGCATTCGCCTGTTGAAGATATCTCGCTTTGCCATCACACTCTCCGGCGCCGCCCAAGTCAATCCTCACCACTCCTCAGGCCGGGAATTTATAGCCGAACATCGGGAAACCGCTGCGCGACTGTTCCCACGTGGGCTCGTCCTGGCTGACGTCCCATTTTTGCTATATAGACCGCTAGTCCGCTTGAAGAAGACTTTGTAGGCTGGCTCCATGCTCGCGAGGCATGGATGTTGTTCTGATGGAGCTACCGGCGCTGAACTATAACGGCCCAGTGGTGATGGCGTCACGATCCGCTGCGGATCGGGCTGAACATGGGATTGCCGCTCGCCGTCGCGGATGCGGGCACTTCTTCCTGCATCACATCCCAGTGCTCAACCAACTTGCCGTTCACCACGCGGAAAATGTCGACCGCCACCATCGGCTTCGGTCCCCAGCCGACATAGCGGCCGTGCACCATGACCAAATTGCCCTCGGCCACGACCATGCCGGGCTCATAGGAAAAATCTTTGCTTAAGCTTTTGATAAGACCGGGAATGGCGGTCCGGCCGTTTGGAAATGGCGGGATTGTGCTGAATGTAGTCGGGGGCGAAATAGCGCTCAACCACACTCGGATCCCGGTCGATGAAGGCGCCGGTCAACGCGCGAAGGGCGATCTGTTTTGCGTCTTCCATCGGTACACTCCGCGGCTCAGCATGCGGGCGGAGTGTACCGAGCCCGGACCCCACCAGACCATGCCATCCGTCCCACCTTTTGTGCCAAATTTGGGATCGGAGCCGTCTCGCGGTCAGGCCGGGACTCGACCACTCTCAAGGCGCGCAACGTCGTCTCGCCTTTATGCCGCTCAGCGCGCCGATCGAAAGCGCTGCCTGTAGGCGGTCGGGCTCACGCCCAGGCGTCGCTGAAAGAGGCGGCGAAGGATTTCGGCGCTGGTGAAGCCGCTCGCTTAGCAATGGTCTCAAGTTGATCTTCGCCGTCCTCTATAGCGCGGCGCCGCCATCCGGGAATGCGAGGAGCACGGCTGGATGCAGGACGCGCCGACCCGCACGCCCGCGAGCGCGCTCTCCAGATCGCTTGCGAAGACCCGCCGCCCGGTTGCTCCCCGCCGGCCGCCGCGGTCGCGATCGCGGAGGTGCTGGACTCGATCGGCGACACTTGCCCGGAGTGCCCGCCCGGAATCGACTAGAACTGCCGGAACGCCGACCCGCCCGAGCCCGCCGCTTGCCATCTAACGCCCGGACACGCGCCTAGCCATCAAGTGCTTTCGCATGATTGAATGATTGCGGATCGCAGGAACGCGAGGGCAGGAGCAATGGACAAGCTGAGCTTTCAGAATCCCCTTTTCAACACCTATGCCATCGCCGCTTCCATCATGATTCTCAAAGCCGTCATGATGTCGTGGCTGACCGTCGTTCGGATGATGCAAGTCAAAGGCGGGTTTCGCTCGCCGGAGGACATCAAGAAGACGATCCTCAATCCCAACCCAAGCGCCGAACAGCTGGCGCCCAATGAGTACGTCGATCGCATCCGGCGGATTTCGTAGTGCTATAAGCCGACTTTCGGGCGTAGCCCACGACGCCAGCCAACGATCCGACGAAGACGATTGCTGGTGCGGGACTCTTCCGAAAATGCGGTAGGCAGGCCCGGGCGAGTAGTAACGGCCCATGGACATTGGTCTGGAAGGCTGTCTCCCAGTCGCGCATGTCCACATCTTCGAGCATACAGTTGGCGCTCCATGTCGCTGAGTTGATCAGCACGTCGAGTCGACCATAGGTAGCCATTGTTTTTTGCACTGCTGTATCGATGTCCACTCGCTTGGACACGTCCAGACGTCGCGCGACGCCTTGCCTCCGCTTTCGCGGATTTCCGACGCGACCCGCTCCGCGTTCTCCAGGTTGAGATCGGCCACGATCACCAGCCCATCGTTGGCCGCGAAGGTCCGCGCGCATGCTGCACCCATGCCGCTCCCGCCGCCGACAATCAATGCAGCGAGCCCTTCAATCTGTGATCGCTTCATCCAGTCTCGCGGCCGCTGGTCTGTTTCAGCAGGAGTCCTTGGTGTCGCTTCGCTCATCTCTCACGTCCCCTTCACGAGTTTCACGAATTGCAGCGATCAGCTCGCCGACGCAAAAATATCGCTGAACGGATCGTTCGATTTTTCCGACCGAACGGGCACATTTGTCATTTTCGATATTGCTCATCGCTGACCTTTTCTAGCCAATCCACGTTTCTGCCGCCTAGCGATTCTTGGATAGCGATGTGCGTCATTCCGGTGGTAGGCGAAGCGCCGTGCCAGTGCTTCAGCCCGGGCGGAAACCACACGACGTCGCCTGGACCAACGTCCTCGACGGGCCCGCCTTCGCGCTGCACCCAGCCGAGCCCTGCTGTGATGATCAGCGTTTGCCCAAGCGGATGCGTGTGCCAAGCTGTCCGAGCGCCAGGCTCGAACGTGACTTGGCCGGCGCCGACGCGTGCGGGATCCGGAGCTTGGAAGAGAGGGTCGATGCGGACCGATCCGGTGAACCAGTCCGCAGACCCCTTGGCGGCGGGACGAGAGCCGTTTCGTTTGATGTCGATATCCATGTTTAAACTCCTGCACTGCACGTTCGAGGTTTCCGCGCTGGCGCCCGTCGCCGCGAATGCAGCGAACCCGGTGGTGGCGACGATAACTTGTCGACGAGAGTACGACATTGCTACCGGGGCCTTTTCTCGATGACTTCCTTGACCACCGGCGCGGCCGAGAATGCGTTGGGCCAACCCGCATAGAAGGCGAGATGGCCGACGACCTCTCCGGCCTCCTCCTTCGTCAACCCGTTGTCCATCGCTCGGTTCAAATGATAGGTGATCTGCGCGACCTGGCCGGTCGCGACCAGGGCGCTGACGGTGACCAGGCTCCTGTCCCGTGGCGCGAGTCCCGGCCTCAGCCAGAGGTCTCGGAACAGCACATCGGTCGTGTACTGGACGAGGCTAGGCGTGATCTTTCCGAATTGCTGTTCGACTCGCGTGGCGCGCTGCGACTCCGCCGCGTCGTCCAAGGGAAGTTGCGGTCCGGAAGCTGGCGGCAGTTGATCGGCTCCGATATTGCGGCTCTTGAACACGTCCTTTGCTGCCGGAACGGCGTCGATGGCGTTGGCCCAGCCGGTATAGAACGCAAGATGCGTAATGATCTCCGAGATCTCGGCGGGCTTTACGCCGTTGTCGAGCGCGAGATTGAGATAGTTCGGCAGTTCGACCGTCTGACCGCGCGCGATCAGAGCGGCGACAGTGACGACGCTCCTGTCGCGCGCCGACAGTCCCGGCCGCTTCCATAGATCGCCGAGCACGACGCCTTTGGCATACTTTTCGAGGACCGGCGCGACGGCGCGAATGTCTTCTGTCGCAGGCATGACCTTGGTTCCTTCCATCTTGGTCGCTGCCGTCTGGGCAGTGGCCTGTACCACCAGGCAAAGCGTAAAGGTGATCGTCGTGAGGGTTCTCATCGGAAACTCCTTCTTTTTGAACGTGGCCCCGCCCGCTGAATCCGCGCGAATGCTTCAGATCGGCAGTCTTGGCGGTATGGCCCTCAGTGCGCGGTGAAGCCGCCGTCGACCGGCAGGCCTGCGCCGATTACGAAACTCGCGGCCGGACTACATAGCCACAACACGGCGGCCGCGACCTCTTCGGCCCGACCGAGGCGGCCGATTGGCTGCTGCTTCATGATTTCGGCCATCGCGTCGGCCTGGCCTTTGAGCATGTCGCCGACCATCGGCGTGTCGATTGTGCCGGGGCAGACCGCGTTGATGCGGATGCCGCGCGGGGCATATTCGACACCCGCGCTCTTGGTCATTCCGAGCACGGCGTGTTTGGTGCCGTGATAGGCTGCGCGTTGCGGAAGGCCGACGAGACCGCCCAAAGAAGAGCAATTGACGATCGCGCCGCTTCCTTGATCGCGCATCACGCGCAGCTCATGCTTCATGCAGGCCCAGACCCCTCGCTGGTTTACCGCGGTGACGCGCTCGAAATGTTCGATCGGCTCCTCGGCTGCGTCCGATGGCGGCACCTGGATGCCGGCGTTGTTGAATGCCATATCGAGCCGTCCGTATTCTGCGACCGCGCGGTCGACCATCGCCGCCACCTGCGCCTCGTTGGCGACGTCGCAGGCCAAGCCAATTGCGGTGCCGCCGTCCCTGACGATCCGCTCGGCTTCCTTTGCGGCGAGATCGCCGTCCAGGTCGGCCAAAATGACAGAGGCGCCGCTCTCGGCGAACATCCGTGCCGTTGCCAGTCCCATGCCCTGAGCGGCACCGGTGACAAGGGCCACCTGTCCTTTGAAGTCGTAGATCGGGTTCATCCAACGCCTCATTTTGTATTGCAGGATCATTGGACCGGCGCTTCGCTCGCGGCGAAAGACGGGACGTCGTCCATGTCGGTGGGCGCCGCGATTCCGGTCGACCACGCTGAACCTAGTTCTTTCGGGCTGGGAAGATTAGGTGATAGAAACTGATTGGAATCATTAGTGGAGGTAATGAATGAACCGCGAGAACGCAGGCGACCTCCTCGCGTTTCTGGCGGTCGCAAGGGAGCGCAGCTTCACAGGCGCGGGAGCCAAGCTTGGCATTTCGCAATCCGCTCTCAGCCAGACCGTCCGCCGCCGAATACCGGACAAGCCTTCAGCGTGGCGAACTTCATATTGGGCAGCATCGCGTCGATGCCGTAGATCGCCTTGCCGTTGACCTTGTCGGGCGTATCGAGCCGCTTCAGCGGCTTGCCGATCAGCACGAAATCCTTCGGGTCTTTCAGCGGGGCGTCCTTGGGCGGCACCTCGCTGCTCGCGGCCTGCGCCAACTCGCCATAGGAAAGCTTGCGCCCGCTCTCCTTGTGCATGACCTCGCTTTTGGCGGTCGTGCAGCTTGCCGGATCGAGCTGCCATTGCCGCGCCGCCGCCTGAACCAGCATGGCGCGCGCGCTGGCGCCGGCGGTGCGCAAGGGCGTCCACCACGCCCGGATGGAATTGGAATTACCGGTGGCCTGAATGCCGAACATCGGATTGCCGTAGAGCTTGTCGCTGGGCGGCGCATGCTCAAGCGTCACAAGCGAAAAATCGGCGTCGAGCTCTTCGGCCAAAATCATGGGTATCGAGGTGTAGACGCCCTACCCCATTTCGACCTGGGGCATGACCAGAATTGTTCTACCGGAACCATCAATGCGGATGAAAGCGTTCGGCGCGAACTCGCCAGTATCAGCATCTCTAGCTTGTACCGACTCGTTGAATGCGCGCACAGGAAGATGGAACGCCAACAGAAATCCTCCCGCCAATCCCGAGGTCAACAGGGAACGACGCGAAAATCCTTCAGAACCCTTCTGAACAACTGTCATGCGCCCCTCCTACGACTGACGTCCTGAAGCCGCCTGCTTGATCGCGGCTCGAATGCGCACATAGGTTCCGCATCGGCAGATATTTCCCGCCATCGCGGCATCGATATCGGAATCGTCGGGATTTGGCGTGTTGGCGAGCAATGCAGCTGCCGACATGAGCTGGCCGGATTGGCAGTAGCCACACTGGACCACTTCCAAATCAAGCCAGGCCTTTTGCACCTTTGCACCGGCCGATGTCGAAGCGATTCCTTCGATCGTCGTGACGGCGCGGTCGCGCACAGCGCCGACCGCCAACATGCAAGACCGTACCGGCTTGCCATCGATGTGCACGGTGCATGCGCCGCACTGCGCGATGCCGCAACCAAACTTCGTTCCGGTCAAACCGAGGATGTCACGAAGCACCCAGAGCAGTGGCATGTCGGGCGGAGCATCAAACGATTTCTGTTCACCGTTGATCGTCAGTTTTGCCATGGGATGATCCGATATGTCAGGCAGTCGTCTCAGGCTGCGAGCGTCGGTGCGAATTTCATCAGCCTGTCAGACGCCTCGGCGTAACGACGCGGTAGATTGAGCTGCCCTTCGCCGCGCATCCATGTTCCCAAGACACCTTCCCAATCGTGCGCTTGTGATGTCCATGAATCGTGATCGCGAGGATCAACGAACGCCCAATTGATGTAGTGTTTCGTGATTGGAAAATTGAATTCCGGCTGTGGCTATAGTCGCAGCGCGAAGCCAGCCCGTAATGCCGGCGACCTGCATCGGATCGGCCATCGCACAGTCGACGGCGCCCCTGGCCCGCGGGCTGCGCATCGTTGAGAATTTCAACCCACGCCCCCGACGATGCGCACATCCCGTTCGCAAGCATTGCCGAGCACTTTGAGGGCTTCTCGATAGGCGGGGCTGTCGTGGGCAGCGATAGCCTGTTCGACGCTATCGAACTCTGTCACCGTGGTGCGTTGAATAATCCCTTGTTCATAGGCTTTGACGGCTTCGCCGCGTGCAAGGAAGCGGCCACCATTGGCGGCTATCGCCGCCCCCGCAAGTTTTGCATATGCCGTCAGCGCGGTCGGATCGGAAACCGAACGATAAAGGGTGATCCAATATCCTTTTGCCAAGTTTGTTCTCCTTGGGAAGTTCACACGTCGCCGTTCGAGCAGACTCAGCGCGCTAGGCGGCGGGCTTGCCTTTAAGAAGTTGGGCTGCGCCGAAGCCGAAACTCCAGTCCGATGCTGTGTTCGAGACGACGGAGATCATCAGGTCATTGGACGCAATCCCGCACTGACGCTCGAGTTCTTCGCTCAACGCCTTATAAAGAGCTTGCTTGAGCTCGTCGCTTCGGTGGAAGCTTGTTATGGTTAGCAGCACAACGTTCTTGCTTCTTTCAATTCCGAGCCCGGTGTCTTGGACAATCAGTTCGTGCTCAGGGTGTTGATGCACAATCTGGTACCGGTCTCGGACAGGGACCCCCAGCGCCCTGACCACGGCATCGTGCGCGGCGTCGAGTAATTTGGTGACGGTTTTCTTGTCCCGCCCCTCGATCAGATCAAAACGAAGTAGTGGCATGGTCTCAATCCTTATGCTGGAGGAGTTCGGACGCTCGGGAATGATGGGCGGGCCACGCCGCGTTACGGTCCTTCGCGGCGGCGAGAACCATCGCTGAGCCCTTCTCGCCGATCATGATGCAGGGCGCGTTGGTATTGCCCGACACGATCTTGGGCATGATCGACGCGTCTATGACCCGCAAGCCCGGCACTCCATAGACTTTCAACTGGTCGTCGACGACTGCGCGCGGGCCTTTTCCCATCGCCGCGGTGCCGACAGGATGGAAGGCTGTTGTCGCAATCTCTCTGGTTGCCTTTAAGAGGTCCGCGTCGGATTGGAATGACGGGCCCGGCCGGAATTCGGTCGGTCGGTATTTGGCGAGCGCCGGCTGGGCGACGATCCTGCGCGTTAGCCTTACAGCGTCCACTGCGGCTTGCCGGTCTGCATCCGCCGACCAGTAATTGGGATCAATGCGCGGCGGGTCCTCGGGCTTAGCCGAGCTGACATGCACGCTTCCTCGGCTCTCTGGTCGGAGATTGATGGCCGCGGCGGTGAAGGCGGGGAAGGGGTCGAGGTCGCCGCCCCAAGCGGCCAGACTGAGCGGCTGTACCGTGTATTCCACATTGGCGGTCGCGAAGCGCGGATCAGTCTTCGCGAAGGCCCCAACCTGGCCTGGCGGCATCGACATCGGGCCTGATCGGGTCAGCAAATATTCGAGCCCGATCATAGCTTTGCCGCACAGCGAGCCGGCGCGAGTGTTCATCGTGGACGCGCCTACGACCTTGAACGCACATCGGAGCATGACGTGGTCCTGCAGGTTTTCGCCCACACCTTCGAGGTGCACCAGCGGGCGGATACCGAAGGTACGCAGTCGCTCGGCGCCACCGATCCCCGAACGCTCAAGCAAAGCAGGCGAGCCGATCGAACCGGCAGACAGGATGATTTCGCTTCGAGCGCGCGCCCGCAACACCTTGCCGCCAACTTCAAGCAGTACGGCGCTGGCGCGGCCGCCCTCAAGCTCCACACGGTGGACAAGCGCTTTCGTCTGCACGCGGAGATTCGTGCGCTTCGAGGCGGGACGAAGGAACGCATCTGCCGTGCTGAAGCGCCAGCCGCCTTTCTGCGTGACCGGGTAATAGGCGGAGCCAGTGTTGTCGCCGGCATTGAAGTCCGCGATCTTTGGGATGCCCGCCTCGGCGGCAGCGTCGCGGAATGCATCGAGCAGTTCCCACCGGACCCGCGGCTTGTCGACACGCTGTTCGCCACCGACGCCGTGGAACGGGCCGGCACCATCGAAATAGTCTTCCGACTTCATGAAATAGGGCAGCACATCATCCCAACCCCAACCTGCATTCCCCGCCTGGCGCCATGCATCGTAATCGCCTGCCTGGCCGCGCATATAGACCATTCCATTGATCGATGACGAACCGCCCAGTGTCTTGCCGCGCGGATAATTCAACATCTTGTTGCCGAAATGGGCCTGCGGGTCCGTCTTGAAGCACCAGTCGGTGCGCGGATTACCCATGGTGTAGAGGTACCCGACCGGAATATGAATCCAGATGTAGTTGTCCTTGCCGCCCGCTTCGAGCAGCAGAACTTTATTGCGAGCGTCTTTGCTCAGCCGATTGGCCACGACACAGCCTGAGCTGCCGGCGCCTACGACAATGTAGTCATATTCTCCGAGGTCTTCGACTGCATTGGCCATTGTCATGGCCTCCCGTCTTCACGCATCTCGATCCACTCCTCCGGATTGGTGCCGGGCCCATCCTCGAAACGAGGTTTGAACTAAAGCCCTGTTGGACCTTAGCGATGAGGAAAAACGGGGGCCCGCTTCTCGAGAAAGGCGTTCATCCCCTCCCGCTGGCCCTCGGTTGCGAAGGATGCCTGAAACAGGCGCCGTTCATGCAGGACGCCTTCCGCCAGATTGCTTTCGAAGGCGCGGTTGACCGCCTCCTTTGCGGCACAAACAGCAGGCAAGTTGTACTCTGCGATTGTATTGGCGAGGCGTAACGCCTCCTGCATCAGATCGTCCTGAGCAACGACCGAGGCAACCATGCCTGTAGCTTTGGCTTCCGCCGCGGTAATCATCCGGCCCGTGAGGATCACCTCCATTGCCAGCGATTTCCCGATAGCGCGCGTGAGGCGTTGAGATCCCCCTATGGCCGGCAGAGTACCGAGTTTGATCTCCGGTTGCCCGAATTGCGCACTCTCCGCTGCGATAATGATGTCACAAATCAGAGCGAGCTCGCAGCCCCCACCCAGAGCATATCCCGACACGGCGGCGATGATGGGCTTTGAGAGTTTGGCGATTTCGTCGAAGGCACCGAAGTAGTTCTCGTTGCGAAGCTGCACCGGCGTTTTGCGCGCCATTTCCGCAATGTCGGCTCCGGCCGCAAAGGCGCGTTCGGAGCCGGTGACTATCATAGCTCCAATCGTTTCGTCTTGGTCGAAGGTACGCAGCGCCGCGAGCAGCTCATGAGAAAGTTTCGCGTTTAGCGCGTTAAGGACGTCAGGCCGATGAAGGTGAACCACACCAACGCGTCCCGAGGTCTCCACTTTGACCGTCTCGTATAGGTCGGCTTGCGCCGACTTGTTCTCGTCTGCCATGATTGGATTCCTATTTAAGCGTCGCCAGGTTTACAAACGAGGGCTCGAAATCCTTACTCGCATCGAGCTGCCGGATTTGATCGAGCTTGATATGATCATTGGTGGTCATAAACTCCCGGATGAGGGATTCACGATGCTCATCAAGCATAGGCGAGCGTGCGGTCGTGGCGCGCTTGCCCGCGTCAGAGAGACGAATCGGATTGTTGGCTGTTTGAATAGAGACCCCCTCCGCATCCGAGACAGATATGAACATTTCACGTGCAAGCAGTTGCGGGTCCTGCAGCACCTTGTCGACCGAATTGATCGGCCCGCAGGGCACTTCGGCGACTTGCAGCACGGTGATCCAGTCCTTTATCGTGCGAAGGCTGAGGAGCCGGTCGATCTCAATCTTAAGAGCGGACTGATTCTTCACGCGGCGAGGGTTGGTAAGAAAGCGAGGGTCGTCGGCTAGTTCCGGCTGGCCAAGAGCGGCGGCAAGCTTGCCAAACAGGGCGTCGTTTGCCACGGCAATGACGAGATCGCCGTCTGACGCAGTGAAGGCGCCAAACGGCGCCAGCGTGGAGTGATGAGCACCGCTTCGGGTCGGCACTGTCGGCTCCAAGGCCACGCGCGCCAAGGAATGCTCCAGAAGGGCCGCCTGGCCATCGAGCATGGCAATGTCTACTTTTTGACCTTTGCCTGTCCGGGCTCGACCGGCAAGTGCGGCGCAGATGCCGATCGCAGCGAACATTCCTGCTCCGAGGTCGGCGATGGACGGTCCAAATCTGAGCGGCGGCCCGTCTGTCTCACCGGTAAGACTCATGGCGCCGCCCACGGCCTGGACGATCATATCGTATGCCGGTTGATCGCGGAGCGGACCGCTGTCGCCGTAGCCGGAGATCGAGGCGTAGATCAGCCTGGGGTACCGCATGGAGAGAGTCTCCCACCCGTAGCCCAAACGGTCCATCACACCAGGGCGGAAGTTCTCGACGAGGATGTCCCCGGCCTCCAGGATTGCGTCGAGAATCTCGCGATCGTATGGGGTCTTGAGGTCTAGTGCGATACTCTCCTTGTGGCGGTTGAAAGCCATGAAATACCCGGATCGTCCTTTGCTGAATGGTTCGAACTGGCGGGTGTCATCCCCGATCACCGGCCGCTCGATCTTGATCACTCGAGCGCCGAGGTCTGCCAGAACCATCGTGCAATATGGGCCTGATAGCACCCGCGACATATCGATGACCGTGACGCCATCGAGCGGGGGCTTCTGGAGAGCAACGGATGGGAGAACAGTCATTTTGGGGCCTAAGCGCTTAGTTGATTGATTGCGATCGGCGTGGTTGATCGCGTGGCAGCCTCAGGATCATGGCGTCCGTCTTTTTGTCGATCATGTAAGATTGGCGCGTTGGTGTTGCCGCACGTCATGGTCAGCACGAACAAGCACCGCAACTTTTGGATCGTTGCCAGCTTCAGTGATAATGGCCCCGCCGTAGCTGTGCCCACGAGAACCACCGGCCCGGATTGCCGGTCAATCACGGCCTTTGTGAACTTGATGTCATCCGCATACGATGTTTCTAGGTGCTGCACGACCGATACCGTGTGGCCGTCTTTCTTGAGAATTCCGGCGACAGCTTCCCAGCCGGAGCCGTCGGCGAATGCGCCGTGCGCCAAAATGACGTTCTTGATACCGGCCTTCGATCCGGATTGTGCCGCGGCAGAGTTTAGAGTCACACCTGCGAGCGTGGCGGCGAGAATGGGGTTCTTCATGGCATTCCTCCAAATGCAGTTTTCAAGAACCACTCCGGGTTCGACGGCTCCAAAGGACTGGGCGACTGACCTTCAGCCTCCCATCCCCGCATTTGGCCTGCCAGTGAAGGGATGTAATTTGTTGTTACGTTTTGTTCGGAAGCTTCCCGCACAATCCCGAAGCGCACCACAATCGTCCGTGGTCACGTTCCGGGCGATTTGCTTCATCCATGCCTCGTTGGGACGAACCGTGATCCCGGCGACGTACACCCGGCGGCTCTCGATATGCATGAAGAACAGCACGTAGTAGGTCAACAGCCCGCGCAGCGTCAGCATCTAGGCGGTGAAAAAGTCAGTCCCAGCCAACAGCGCCATGTGAGTCCGAATGAATCCGAACAGTTTCAATCCCCACGCCGATAATCGATCAGGACCGAGCCGAAGCCTCGCGTCTCGCAACCGGGTTAAGCCTTAATCCGCCTAACCTGTTCGAGCCACCTTGCAAAGCGCGGGTGATTTGCAAACCTGCTTTCCAACACCTTCAGTTCCTGCCGGAAGAACGGCAGCGACAGAAGCGCCTCAATATCGGGCTCTCGGATCTTCCAGACCGCCGGCGGAAGGAAACCGTGCACCTTTAGCTCATAAAGTTCGAAGATTGAGTAGATGATCTCATGCGCCGCCCGACGTTCTTCTGGCGTCTTTTCCACGTCGCCGGGAGGATCTTGTTCAACGAACGCGCTGATCGGGAGGTTTCGCCGCAGATCGGAGATCCGGTCGGAATATCTAAGGTAAATATCAGCTCCTAGACGCCGGTTGTTGGTATGCAGCGCAGCGTAGATAGCGATGCTGCCAACGATGACGGTGCCAAGCGTCATAAATCTGAGAATATGATCAAGCACCCCGATATCTCCTTCTCTTGTGCAGGGGCTCGGATTGCACAAGAAAACTAACACGACATAACCATCGCGTGCGATCTCTATTCCGAAGGAAACGCGCTAGGCGGGACAGCCGCCTGTCCGGGAGTTATTGCTACGTGAATGCCTTTATGGTGCGGCAGAGCCCAGCGTTCGGTCTACCTCCCGCTTTCGTCTGAATTTCAGGAAACGCAGATCGCCTCCGCCTCCCTACGCCCGATGCTGTCTATGGCGGCACCGCATCTTTTCGATGCGTCGTTCGACTTCCCACAATCGATCGAACGCTTGGGCCACACCGAGCGCGCTGCCGCCGCCGAGCAGACGACGGATGTCGCCCACACAGCCATCGAGCAGACTCATGTTTGAGGAGGAATGCATCCCGGCCTTGATGATAGTCCGTGGAGGAGGTCGGACAGGCTGGTCTGCAGAACGGAGACCCCGCGCCCAATCCAGGTTACCCCTTCGATGGGCGATTCGCCACGTATTGTGACTGTGGCTGTAGTGCCGGACACCAGCGGCACACCTGCCGGAACGTTGTCGATCGCAATTCGAACCGGCACTCTCTGAGCCAGCCGCACCCAGGTGTAGACCGGATCGATATTGGGTAGGCCTTGGGCGCCGGCCGTCGCGTTGGAGACGCTGACGCCGCGCGTCACCGTCGTTACATGGCCGATGATCGGCATCGCGTAGCCCATCAATTTGGCCTCGGCCCGGTCGCCCACGCATAACCGGGCCAGTTTGGTTTCCTCGAAATAGCCGTCTATCCAAAAACTATCGGTGTCGACGATCGAAATGTTGCTTACGCCTTCGTGCGCGTAGTCCCCCTGCCGCAACAGTAGATTTGTGACGTAGCCGTTCACGGGACTGCGCACCTGCGTTCGTTGGAGATTGATGTCCGCCTGGGCTACCTGTTGTCGTGCCGCATCCAGTACGGCCCTCGCCTGTATGGCGCTTCCCTCGAAAATCTGCTGCTCTTCCGGGGTGGTCGCGAGATCCGAGAGGTGCAGCCGCCGCTGGGATTGCAGCTCCTTCACATGCAGATCGGCTTCTTTCTGTACCAGCACGGCTTTGTTCGTACCCAGTGCAACATCGAAATCGAAGGGGTCGATCTGGTACAGAACGTCGCCCTTATGTACGAACTGGTTGTCGACCGTGTGCAGCTCGATGATCTTTCCCGAGACTTCAGGAGCGACGTTGGCGACCTGGACACGGATGCGACCATCGCGCGTCCACGGCGCCGTCACGTAAATGTCCCACGTCACGATTGACACCAGAACCGCAAGCAGCACGATGGCAAGCGTCGCAAGCCTGTGCGAAACGGACAACCAAAGCCCAGCTCCGCGGGTTCGCGCGGAAGGCGCCGAAGTCTTTAACGTGTCTGACCTCGGATGATCAGAGGTCGTACGCGCGACCTCATGGACTTGAGACGTAATGTCCGACGTCTCGGCTTGGGCGGGCGCCGAACCCGGCGATGCCGGCTGTGATGCTTCGCGTGGGACCGTTCGTTCCGGATTGGTGGTGGCCACGGACATCTCCCTCATAGGATCAAGACCAGCAGGCCCAGGACAGTCACGTAGAGGCTGAGCTCTGCAATTGATGGGTGACTAAACATTCTCGAAAATCCGACCAGGTGCAGGATCGGTCGAATTATCAGTCAGTATGACAAAAAGCGCCGCGACCGCGTATGAAATGAAGGGCGCAACTAGAACGCCGCCTATGACCAGCTCGTGGAAGGTATGCGTCATCAAGCGACCTGTGCCTGTCGTAAAATTAAATCCGGGCATATTGGTGATGCAGTCCGCCCAAGATTGAGCGACAAAGAATATGCCCGGCGCGATCGACGGCGCGCGAGACCGGCGCATCTTTCTCCAGGGATAGATGCGTGCGGGCCCCATTGTAATATTTCATATACGACAGCAGTAGGTGACGGAGGTGGCGCTCGCTGAGCACAACAACGTGGTCAAGGCATTCCCTGCGGATCGAACCGATCAGCCTTTCAGCATATCCATTTTCCCAAGGAGAGCGCGGCGAGGTCGGTCGATCGCGAATGCCCATTGATCGAAGCCTTCGGATGAAGACCTCCCCATAAGCGCCGTCCCGGTCACGAATGAGATAGCGGGGAGCTTGTTCCCAGCCGCAGGCTTCCGTGATCTGATTTGCGATCCAATCTGCGGTCGGATGCGCTGTGACGCCAAACCATAAAATCTGCCGTCGACCATGCCCCACAATCAACAAGCCGTAGAGCAGACGAAATGAGATTGTCGGTACGACGAACAGATCCATCGCGGCGATGCCGTCGGCATGATTGCGAAGGAATGTCCTCCAGCCTTGGGATGGCGGGTCTCTTCGCTTGGCCATGTACTTGGCCACGCTGGTCTGTCCGATATCGATGCCGAGCTTGAGGAGTTCTCCATGGATCCGCGGCGCTCCCCACAGCGGATTGGCAATGCTCATCTCGCGGATAAGCTTGCGTATCTCAGGCGCTACAGTTGGTCGGCCCCCACGGCGCCGCGACTTCCACCGCCAGTACGATCTGAAGCCCGCGCGGTGCCATTTAATCACGGTCTCCGGCTTCACGATCGCCAAGGCGCCCAGCACCTTCGGAGCCAAACGATACAAGCCGGCGAATATCAGACGGTCCAGCATCCCGAACGTCGGCCGTTTCGGCAATTGCCGCCGCAACACGTTAAGCTGATGACGCAGAATCATGTTTTCAGCCTCAAGCGCGGCCCGCGACCGGAACGCTCCGACCAACGCCAACCAAATTAGGCTATAGACCTCTCGCATAAGGCAGGAGCATCGCCCGATTCGATATCAGTTGCCAGCAAGATTGAGTTTCCGACAGGGACAGCGGGCCGTCGTCTCTCAGGTGCCGACCATCAGCGGGTTCGAGCAGGGACTTCGTCGCGTTTCTCCGGACGCGATTTCGGCGCTCGAAAACGCTTTCTCCGAAGACGACCGCGCACAGCTTCGTGGCGAACCGCCGCGGCGTCAACTGATCGTCGGCGCTGACCCTGCCGTCCCTGCGGCTTACCGTTCGAAACCCGCCATCGACTTCTACCTGCAGCCGCTTCTCGACGGCGCCTGGGAAAATTCCGTGACCCTCCAGTCAACGAGAGCTGCGCGGATGTATGAGCCAGGCATCTGGGCGCCGAGAATCTCGCCTACCCCGTTACTCATGATCGTCGCATTGGCCGACACGATTACCGTTACGGACCTGGCACTGGCCGCTTACGAGCGGGCGCTCGAACCAAAGAAGCTCGTCACGATCCAAGGAGACCACTTCGATCCGTACCTCGGGCAATTCGAGAAATCGAGCGCTGCCGCCATTGGTTGGTTCGAGGATCACCTGAACTAGGCCGCCGTCTCGAACACGTCGAGGTCCCGCGTTTTGGCGTCGGTTGGAAGGCCACTTTGGATCGCCCCCTGGCCTACTGAACACTAGTTGGATCCGACGCGGCATTTTCGCCGCTCGCTAGAGCGACGGCACAATCTTCGCGACAATCCACGTCAGAAGCCAGACCCAACTGACGATCGCGACCAGCGCAATCAGACCATATACCAATAGCTAACGATTCGAAATCATCGCTCCCCTTCAAGGTGAGCGCGAGGTCCGCTTTAAGACTCCCGCAGTCGGGCATTCCGAGGGGGTCATGCGAAGCGCGCGCGCCGCAGCGGAAACTCCGCCGAGTTCGACGACCCGCACGAAAGACTTCCATCTCGCCGGAGCGATTTACATCCAGTCTGGCCATTGTGAATTTATTTCACAAAAGATGTTACGCAATAGAGTCTATTGCGCACTTCTTGGCATGTCTATTTCTGCGAGAGCAACGTTTTAGTCGATCCCCAATCAATGGAGCTAACCGTGAATTCTTCTTCCCAACGGAAGCTGTTTTCGCCCATCCAGCTTGGGGCGATCAGCCTGTCGCATCGCGTGGTCCATGGACCGACAACCCGCTTGCGCGCGAACCCCGGATGACAGCCCAAGCGACATGATGGTCGAACATTACGGTCAGCGCGCTTCGAACGGCGGCCGCACGTGCGGTTGGGGATGGAAATGAAAATCAAATGGCTGACCGCTTTTGCGGTGATCGCGATGTCTACATCGCCAATTTACTCGGAAGAAAATCCGCCTATCAAAATAGCGGTGATAAATGATCAAAGCGGTCCTTATGCAGACGCCGGAGGACTGGGATCGGTGGTCGGCGCCCGCTTGGCGGTTGAGGAATTTGGCGGCGAATTGCTGGGCCGTAAGATCGAAGTCCTGGCCTTCGATCACCAGAACAAACCAGATGTCGCCTCCGCCCTCACCAGAAAGTTGATTGCCGTCGACCACATCGACCTTATTACGGACGGTGCCTCCTCTGCCGCGGCGCTTGCCATGAATGAAGTCGCGAAATCGTCAAAAACGATCTTTGCCGTGACCGGCGCGGCGACAACTGATTTCACCGGCAAAGCATGTGCTCTCACAACCTTTCAATTCACTTACGACACCTATGCCCTGGCGAACGGAACGGCAAAGGCGGTGGTCAAACAAGGCGGCGACACTTGGTTCTTCCTGAGTGCAGATTACGCATTCGGCCACAGTATGCAGCGCGATGTCACAAGGTTCGTGGAAGAGGCAGGCGGCAAAGTCGTTGGGTCCGTCAAGCACCCGTTGAATAGTTCCGATTTCGGCTCGTACCTCCTGCAGGCACAAGCCTCGAAAGCCAAGATCATCGGACTAGCCAACACAGGAGCGGACGCGATCAATGCCCTCAAGCAGGGATCGGAATTCGGAATTGTCCAAGGCGGCCAGACATTCGCAGGCCTCCTGATCTTTATCACCGAGGTTCACACGGTGGGGCTCCAGGTCACACAAGGGCTTCTCCTGACAACGTCGTTCTATTGGGATCTTGACGACCAGACCCGGGACATCAGCCAAAAGTTTGTCCGTCAGATGAAAGGCCGCGTACCGACCATGGTGCAAATGGGCACCTACAGCGGCGTCCATCATTTTCTTAGCGCTGTTAAAGCAGCAGGCTCCACAGACTCCGAGGTCGTCGCAAAGAAAATGCGAGAGCTTCGCGTCAACGATGCCTACAACAAAGAGGTCGAGATACGCCAGGACGGCCGCGTTCTCCACGATATGTACCTAATGAAGGTGAAGACGCCTGCCGAGTCCAAAAAGCCATACGACTACTATCAGGTATTGGCGAAAATTCCCGGCAAGGAGGCCTTCCGTCCGCTCACTCAAAGCGAGTGCCCGCTGGTGACAAAAAACTAGACCGCTCAGGAGATAAATGGCCGCGCCTCAGCGCGCCGGTCTCTCATTCGGGCATGAGGGTCGCACAGCGCTCAACCAAGCGAGACCGCCGGCGAGAAAGCAGCCGGCCGAGGCCACGCACACCCGCGTTCAGCAGCTTGGTCATCTACATCATGCTTGAGGGACGGCGCCTTCATCACACCGGACTTGTCAATTGCTTGCCATCGGAGCCTTACACATGACTTTCGTCGTCGACATGTTCTTCTCGTTTCGCAGTCCGTATAGCTACCTCGCGTTGACGAAGACGCGGAAAATGGTGAATTCGTACAATGTCGTCGTCAGATTACGGCCGGTCTATCCGATAGCGGTGCGTATACCCAATTTCTTCAAAACCGCGAGTCCGAATTTCGCCAAGTACGTCTATCTCGACAGTACGAGGGTTGCGCTTCATGATGGCATACCATTCCGCCTTCCACGCCCCGATCCGATTGTACAGGATATGACAACGCTCGAGGTAGCGGTCGACCAGCCCTACATTCATCGACTAACGAGGCTGTGCGCGGCTGCTCAGGCCGAAGGACGTTCTCTGGAATTTGCCGAAGCTATCGCTCCTGTTCTGTGGGATGGAAGCACCGATGGATGGAACGAAGGCGACCATCTTGCGCGCGCAGCGTCGCGAGCTGGCTTCGATCTCAAAAACCTCGATGCCGCGATCACGGCGGATTCAGAGCGATACGAGGCTATCATCGCGACGAATGAGAAAGACCATGCCGCGTCAGAACATTGGGGCGTGCCGACGTTTGCGTTCCAGGGGGAGCCATTCTTTGGCCAGGACCGAATTGATCATCTGATCTGGCGGTTGCAAGGCAAAGGGATGACAAAAAGGGTTTGACCAAGATTCGCGACACCAATTAGATGAATGGGTGATCTTTGGCGTACACTGTGGACCGTGCTCCTACGAGCAAGCTTGAGAATTGGCTTCCCACCACCGGAGGGCCTGCCATCGACGTCACCGATCCCTCCACCGGCGCGATCGTAGGCCGTGTCCGGAGTTTTGATCGGGAAGCCATCGAAGCGGCAATAGAGCGCGCCGACGCGGCGTTGGGTGGCTGGTCTTCGCTGGCGGCGCGTGAGCGCTCGGCGATCCTGTGCCGCTGGTTCGATCTCATCACGGCCAATACCGACGACCTAGCACGGATCATGACGGCCGAGCAGGGCAAGCCGCTCGCCGAGGCGCGCGGCGAGATCGCCTATGCGGCGTCCTTCATCGAGTGGTTCGCGGAAGAGGGCAAGAGGCTCTACGGCGACATCATCCCCGCGCCAACGACCGACAAGCGCATCACGGTCCTCAAGCAGCCGGTCGGCGCCTGCGCCGCCATTACCCCGTGGAATTTTCCGGCGGCGATGATCACCCGCAAGGCCGGCCCCGCCCTGGCCGCGGGCTGCACGATGATCGTCAAGCCGGCGACGCAGACCCCGCTGACGGCATTGGCCATCGTCGCCTTGGCTCATGAGGCCGGCGTCCTGCAGATCGTGACCGGCCCGTCACGGCTCATCGGCGAAGTGCTGACAAGCTCGGAGAAAGTGCGCAAACTCTCCTTTACCGGCTCGACCGAGGTTGGCAGGCAGTTGATGGCCCAGTGTGCCGGCACCATCAAGCGCATCTCGCTCGAGCTCGGCGGAAACGCGCCGTTCATCGTCTTCGACGATGCCGATCTCGACGCCGCGGTCGATGGAGCGATCGCGGCCAAGTTCCGCAATGCGGGGCAGACTTGCGTTTGCGCCAATCGCATCTACGCGCAGGCCGGCATCTATGATACGTTCGTCGAGCGCCTTTCGGCCAAGGTTGCCACGCTGAAAGTCGGCGACGGCTTCGAGCCCGGTGTCGATATCGGACCCTTGATCGATGCCGCTGCCGTCAGCAAGGTGCGCGAGCATGTCGCCGATGCCCTTGCCAAGGGCGGGAGGCTGGTGACTGGCGCCCCCAGTGCCGGAGAGCAGAGCCACTTCCTGGCCCCCATGGTGATCGCCGATTCAACCGAAAGCATGCTCGTGGCTCACGAGGAAACGTTCGGACCGCTGGCTCCCGTTTTCCGCTTCGAGACGGAGGAAGACGCCATCCGTCTCGCGAACGACACCGAATACGGGCTCGCCGCCTATTTCTACACGCGTGATCACGCACGCGCCTGGCGCGTCGTGGAGCGGCTGGAGTGCGGCATGGTCGGCCACAACACCGGCCTGATCTCCAATGAAGTCGTCCCCTTCGGAGGCGTTAAGCAATCGGGTCTGGGACGCGAAGGGTCTCGCTACGGAATCGATGAATATATTGAGATTAAATACTGGTGCTCCGCGATTTAACACGAATATCGCGCCTCCAGACAAAGATATCGACGATGAGCCATTCGATGAATAATTTCAGTTTTAGGACCGTCCCCAATATTATGCTGGAATGGCAGGCGGCGAGACGACTGGGTGAAATCCTAGGCGCCTGGTCCGAACACCGCAGGCTGTTGGTCGTGACCGACGCCGGGCTGCATAAGGCCGGACTCCTTGAGCCCACCAAGGCTTCCCTGGCGCAGCACGGTTTTGAAGTCACGATCTTCGACGCCGTCGTTGCCGATCCGCCCGAGAGCGTTCTCGCGGAATGCGTCAGCCTGGCGGCGGGATCTGAGGCGGTGCTTGGCCTCGGCGGGGGCTCCTCCCTCGATGTCGCGAAATTGGCCGCGGTGTTGTTGCGGACCAAGCAGGCGATCGGCGATCTCTATGGCATCGGAAAGGTTCAAGGATCGCGCGCGCCGCTGGCGCTCGTGCCCACCACCGCCGGAACCGGCTCCGAGGTCACGAACATCTCGATCATGACGACCGGCGAGACGACCAAGATGGGCGTGGTTGCGCCGCAGCTCTTCGCCGACCTTGTCATTCTCGATGCCGAGCTGACACTCGGGCTGCCCGCACTACATACGGCGGCCACCGGCATCGATGCCATGGTGCATGCGATCGAGGCCTATACCACCCGTCACAAGAAGAATCCGATTTCCGACGCCCTCGCACGGGAGGCGCTGCGCCTGCTCGCCTCCAACATCGTCACGGCCTGCCGGGACGGGAGCGACAGGCGCGCGCGGGAGGCGATGCTGCTCGGCGCGATGTTGGCGGGCCAGGCGTTCACCAATGCCCCCGTCGCGGCCGTCCACGCTTTGGCCTATCCGCTCGGCGGCCGCTATCACATTCCCCATGGGCTCTCCAACGCACTGATGCTCGGGCCGGTCCTGGCCTACAACGCCCCTGCCGTGGCCCACCTTTATGCCGAACTGGCCGATGTTGTGTTGGGCCCCAGCGATGCGCCAGCCGCCGAGCGAGCCCGGGCCTTTGCGGGTTTCATGGGCGATCTCATGGACCGCAGCGGCGTTCCGCGACGGCTGCGCGACGTCGGCGTCACGGAAGACAGCCTGCCCACCTTGGCGGCTGACGCGATGCTCCAGCAACGCCTGCTCGTCAACAATCCGGTCGAGCTCGACGAGAGCCGGGCCCTGACGCTCTACCGCGAAGCATTCTAGCCCGGCCGGCGTTGCCGGCTCGGAAACGCACAATAACATCACTCAAACATCACTCAAGGGAAGAAATCCGATGACGAGCGCGACTATCCAAGCCGGCGCCGACAGCCCCGCCAAGACCGAAGGCATTGACATCAGAAAAGTCGTCGCGGCCTCGATGGCGGGCACGATCGCGGAGTGGTACGAGTTCTTCATTTACGGCGTCGCCGCCACACTCGTCTTTGGGCAGTTGTTCTTTCCGAAGGTCGACAGCCCGCTCTTTGGCATCATCGCGGCGTTCGCGACCTATGCCGTCGGCTTTGCCGCCCGCCCGCTCGGCGGAATCGTCTTCGGCCATTTCGGCGACAAGTTCGGCCGCAAAAAGCTGCTGCAGTTCAGCCTGCTGCTGGTCGGGCTTTCGACATTCCTGATGGGCTGCATCCCTTCATTCGCCTCCATCGGCTTCTGGGCTCCTGCCATCCTGGTCTTCCTGCGCTTCGTCCAGGGCTTTGCCGTTGGCGGCGAGTGGGGTGGCGCCGTTCTGCTCGTGAGCGAGCACAGTCCGGCGGACCAGCGCGGCTTCTGGGCCAGCTTTCCCCAGGCAGCGGCATGCGCCGGCAACGTGCTGGCGAGCATCGTGCTTTTCGGCCTTTCCTTCGCGCTCTCGAGCGAGAATTTCCTCGTCCGGGGCTGGCGAATTGCGTTCTGGCTTTCGGCTGTGATCATCTTCATCGGCTACTATATTCGGGCCACCGTCGAGGATGCTCCGATCTTCGTCGAGGCACAAAAGAAGCAGCAGAACAGCATCAAGCAATCCGCCAGCATCAAAGAGGTGCTGCTCAAATATCCGAAGCAGCTCCTGCTTGGAACCTTGATCCGGGTTGGCGAAAATACGGTATACTACACGATCGTCGTATTCACGATTACGTATCTAACCGTGCAAGTCAAAATGCCGTTCTGTACGGTCCTGCTGATTATGTTCGTCGCGAACATGTTCCAGTTCTTTGCGATGATCTACGGCGGTTATCTCTCCGACAAGATCGGGCGCAAGCACTGCATCCTTTTTGGATACCTGGGTCTCGTTCCCTGGGCGCTGGTTTATTTTTCAGTCCTGGACAGCGGCAACTTTTTCTACGTGACGCTGGCCATCTGCGTCGGGCTGTTCTTCCAGGCGCTCTGCTACGGTCCGGAAGCCGCCGTCTATTCGGAGATCTTCCCGACCCGCATGCGCTATTCGGGCGTGTCCTTCTGCTATCAGATCTCCTCCATCCTCGCGGGTTCGATCGCTCCCCTGGTCGCGACGATCCTGCTGCGCAACTACGCGGCAACGCTTCCGATCGTGATTTATCTCCTGGGTGTGATCGCCCTGTCGCTGGGTGCGCTGGGCCTGCTGCGCGAAACGCGCAACATCTCGTTGCACGATGTCGACGCGGAGCATGGGCGAATTCACGGACACTGAGCGCGAGCTTCCGGCCCGCCAGGAACACCGAAAGGCCGACTGGCGGGCCAGGGCAACCGGCGACATCACGTATTGAGAGAATATGTTTCCATGACCGACAGCAGCATCACAACGATTCGCACACTTGTCCTCGGCGCGGGCTTCGGCGGCCTCGGCATGGGCGCGCAGCTCAAGCGCAACGGCGACGATGATTTTCTCATCCTGGAGCGCGGGAACGACATCGGCGGAGTCTGGCGCGACAACGTCTATCCCGGCGCGGCCTGCGATACCGAAGCTCACCTCTACTGTTACAGATTCCTTCCGCATCGTCGCGTCAGCCGGATGTATGCCGGGCGCGACGAGCTGCTGGCCTATATGCGGACGATCGTCAAAACCTTCGTTCTCGACGCGCATATCCTCTTCGAGTCGGAGATCATATCGGCCAATTGGCATGAGCCGACCAAGCGTTGGCATTTCGAAACGAAACGTGGCGACCGTTACGTGGCGGAGTTCTTCGTGCCGGCCTGGGGCCAACTGAATCGGCCGATCGTGCCGGCTTTCAACGGCCTTGACAGGTTTCGCGGCGCGAAATTCCATTCCGCCGAGTGGGACTATGCCATCGATCTTGCGGGGAAGCGCGTTGCCAGTGTCGGCAATGCCGCGAGCGCGGTGCAATACGTTCCGGAGATCGCTCCGCTCGTCGGCGAGCTGACCGTGTTCCAGCGCAGCGCCAACTGGATCATGCCGCGCAACCAGATCGTATTCAGCGACGAGCAGCTCGACGCGTATGAACGCGATCCGGAGAGCTTCGAGGCAAGCCGCCGGCATCTGCACGCGTTCCGCGAGGCCGGCTTCCAGCGCACGCAGCACAGCACGAAGGAGCAGGCCGAAGGAATGGCGATCGCCCTGGCCCATCTCGAAGCGCAGATTCCTGATCCGCAGCTGCGCGCCAAGCTGACGCCCGACTACGAATTCGCATGCAAGCGCATTCTGCGCTCCGACGACTATTTTCCCGCGCTGACGCGGGCCAACGTGCATCTCGAAACACGTCGCATCAGGGAATTCGACGAGGATGGGATCGTCACCGACGATCGCGAGCGCCATGGTTTCGACATCGTCATTTTCGGAACGGGCTTCGAAAGCCAGGCCTTCCACGGCGATCTGCGCATCACGGGCAGAAACGGTGTCAAGCTCGACGACGCCTGGTCCGACGGCGCCCAAGCCTATCTGGGGATGGCCGTACCCGACTTCCCCAACATGTTCATGATCTACGGCCCGAACACGAACCTGAACCACAATTCCATCATCACGATGCTCGAGATTCAGCAGAACTACATTCTGCAGGCCATGAAGACGGCGTCGGCCGACCGGATCGCGCTCGACGTGGATGAGGGTGTCTTCGACCGCTTCAACGAAAAGCTGCAACGCGACATGACGCATTCCGCCTTCTCGTCCGGTTGCTCCAGCTGGTACAAGAACGCGGCCGGAAAGGTGATCAACAACTGGTCCGGTACGGCCGACGCCTATCGCCAGGCCGCGTGGTTCGACATCGCCGATTTCCAGGCGTCTGAACGAGGATCGCGGCGATGAAGAGTGCCGATCAGCCCATACCCCTCTCCGAGGTCGCCGACGACGCCGCTGATCTGATTCGGGCTTTCCGGGCGAACGGCGCGATATCCTTTCAGGACGTGACGCTGGCGCAGTCCCGCACCAACTACCTCGCGTCGTGCAAGACCAATGGCCTGCCTGCCGAAGAGGTGGGCAGCGTGGCCGCCCACGGGTATCCGGTGGATGGCGCGACCGCCTCGATCCGCCTTTATCGCCCGCGCGGCGTGGAGGCCGATGACGTCCTGCCATTGATCGTCTTCATTCACGGCGGCGGCTGGGTTCTCGGCAGCCTCGACACGCATGACACGCTCTGCCGCCATATCTGCAACGCAACCGGCTTTGCCCTGGCGGCGATCGACTATCGATTGGCGCCGGAGCACAAGTTCCCGGTTCCCCTGAATGATTGTCGCCAGGCGCTGCAATGGCTTGCCGGCAATGCTGAAGCGTTGCGGACCGATGTCACCCGGGTGGTGCTCGTCGGCGATAGTGCGGGGGGAAGCTTGGCGACAGTGCTCGCCAACGAAGCCAGCCAGCATCTGGATACGGCGCGCATTCTCGGGCAGGTCCTGCTGTATCCTGTGACCGACCTCAGCCGGGAGACGCCCTCCTATCAGCTCGTGAAGTCGGGTTTTCCGCTGACGGCCAGTTCGATGCGGTGGTTCGGCAATCACTATGTGCCTGCCGGGCTCGACCTTGCCGACCCACGGCTGTCACCATTGTTGACGGCCGAGAGAAAGCAGCCGCCGCTTTTTATCGTAACGGTCGGCCACGATCCGCTGAGCGATGAAGGGATCGCTTATGCGGGCGCAGCTGCGCGTGCAGGCACGCAGGTGGAACACCACCATCTGCCGCGCCATGCGCATGGATTGTTCACATCGGCGGGAAAAATCCAGACCGGCCGAGAGCTTCTGCAACTCGCGAGCAATTTCGTCGTCGGGACGCTCTCGTGAAGCGTTGAATCGATTGCGGTAGCCGGTCCGAAATTCTACCTGACTGCCTCGGTAAATCATTAGCGATGAGCACTCGTCCTAAAAGGTCTTATACCAGCGGCCGATGATGCTGACTCTGGGATTCCCGAATTGCTTGTTCGTGATTCTCTGTTTTTTCGGAGGAGGCAGGGACGATGTCGGGGATCGAGATCACACGTGACGACCTGACGGCGAGCGAGCTTCGGGCTGCGTCGGGGAAAACGAAGGACGTTTTGGCGTCGCGTCGAATGCTGGCGTTGGCGCTGGTTGTCGAAGGAATTGACCGAAAGGCTGCGGCACAGAGCTGCGGGATGGACCACCAAATGCTGCAGGATCGGGTGCATCGCTACAATGCCGATGAGGCGGGCCTTCGTGGCAGGACCGCTGCGCTGCCTCTGAATGGAACGACCGGTGCTTGCAGAAATCTCGACAAGGCGAAAGGCAAAGCATGACAGACAAAACTCTCTATGAGCCCTATGCGCTCGGCAAGATCACCCCACGGAGTTAAAGCAGCATGGCAACGTCCACCTATACCAATCGCCGGATTCTCCTCGCCTCCAGACCGGATGGCACCCCTACGACGCACAACTTCAGGCTCGAGGACGGACCCGCACCGGAGCCGTCCGAGGGCGAGGTCCTCCTGAAGATACTCTACTTGTCTCTCGACCCCTACATGCGCTGGCGCATGAATGCGGCCAAATCATATGCCAAGCCGGTCGAAGTCGGAGATACCATGGAGGGCGGCACCGTCGCCGAAGTCGTCCGGTCGCGACATCCCGACTTTTCCGAGGGCGATATCGTTCTCTCTCATTCCGGTTGGCAGAAATACGCCGTTTCCGGCGGCAACGGACTGCGGAAACTCGACCCGTCGCAAGCGCCGATCACCACGGCGCTCGGCGTTCTCGGTATGCCCGGTTTCACGGCCTATTCCGGCCTGCTGACAATCGGCCAGCCGAAGCCCGGAGAAACGGTCGTTGTCGCGGCGGCCAGCGGCGCCGTCGGTTCGGCGGTCGGGCAAATCGCAAGGATCAAGGGCGCACGCGCAGTCGGCATCGCAGGCGGAGCGGACAAATGCGCCTTCGTACGCAATGAGCTGGGGTTCGACGCAGTGATCGATCATCGCACGCCAGACTTTGCGGCGCAACTTGCCTCAGCCTGCCCCGAGGGTATCGACGTCTACTTCGAGAATGTGGGCGGAAGGGTCTGGGACGCGGTCTTCCCACTTTTCAATGAGTTCGCCCGCATCCCGGTCTGCGGTCTGATCGCGCAGTACAACCACGGAGCGGACGGCTTTCCGGGACCGGATCGTCTTCCACTCGTGATGCGCGATATCCTGAGCAAGAGCCTCCTCGTTCGCGGCTTCATCCAGCGTGAGTTCGTCGATCAGCGCCCGGCGTTCTACCGTGAAGGGTCCGAGTGGATCGCTTCGGGGAGCCTTCGCTACAGGGAGGACGTCGTGGACGGTATCGACAATGCGCCGGAAGCATTCATCGGCCTGCTCGATGGCCGAAACTTTGGCAAACTGATCGTCCGCGTAGCTACCGAGTGAAGCTCGACTCGGCGATGTCGCGATCAAGTTCGAATGGACGCAAAAGGCGATGACATGGCAGCCAGCTCGGAACACGGTTTCACCGCTCGCGCCCTCGTACTTGGCGCCACCGATCGCCGGGTACGGGCCGTCGTTTCTCAAGTGCCGACCATCAGTGGATTCGAGCAGGGACTTCGTCGCGTTTCTCCGGACGCGATTTCGGCGCTCGAAACAGCTTTCTCCGAAGACGACCGCGCACAGCTTCGTGGCGAAACCAAGATCATTGGCGATACTCGTAAAGCTGTGTCGCAGGACGTGTGGCGTCACATCTGAGAGTGGAGAGTGTTTGAACAGTTTTTGCCAATGGTTCGGGAAGCTGCCGAAGGCATTGTCTTCGCCTTGACCCGGGAAGACGTAGGTGCCGAGAGCACCGATCCGACGCTGTTCAAGATACTCGACAACGGGTAGGCCGATTGCGCGAATGGATTCCCCTTCCTTACTGTCCTCTAATCGCAAGCAGCTCGCCTGGGTGTCGGCCTCCGTCCATTTTAAGGTGATCATTTCGCTGCGCCGGCAGCCGGTCAACGCGATCTGGCGAACTATATCTACCGTCGTCGCGTACTTTTCCTCCTGGGCGGCCGCTCGCAGCATTTGCCCTAGTGTTCGGTACTCGGCCTCCGATAGCGACGCGAGCGGCCGGCGGCTCGATACTGGATGACATAGCTCCGCTTGCCTGAGGCAAACACGCGGAGTCCAAAGCCAGGCAATTCGTCGTCCCAAACAACGTAGTCCTTCGCTCGGACTTCAGCGGCGTCGGCTACACCCGCGTAAACGGGATCAACAAACGGCGTCGTCGCGACGGGCTTGCCGTTTTGATTGATGATCACAAAGCGTTCCGAGATTGACTTGCCTTTAATTTTTGCGGTGTCGGGATTGAGTTCGTACCGCAGCGGACCGACCGGAAATACGGTTTCGACACCGAACGGCAACTGCGTGGTCCCGCGCGCGTCGGGCCAACCCAGCTGGCAACCGTCAATGGCGATAATATATGCGTCGCCAAGGAGCTCGGCGGAGTGTTCGCTTACGCTGGCTTCATCAATATTATTGTCCAAGGCCTATTGATCACACGAGCTAGTCGATACGCGTCCGACGGGATCATTGTCGTGATCGCCTTTGCGTGCATGGGGGCGGGATTTTTGGGAATCGCCATCGTGGGAAGGATTAGCCTTCTCGCCCTCTCTCTGACGCTGATCATCCTCGGCACAATGTTTATTCGAACGACGCTTACGGCGGAATTGTCGCGAAGCGTTCCGATCAATCGTCAAGGTATGATCATGGGCCTCAATCAGTCGCTCATGTCGTGTGCCAACATCATAGCCCCCCTTCTGAGCGGCGCACTTATCGATCGCAGATTGTACGCTACATGGGCGTTTGCGATGGCCGCCATCGCTGCGTGCGGCGCTATCACAGCCGTCGGACTACTCGTGCCGCCCCGAGCGAAGATCGCAGCTCTGGGACGTGAAGTGAATCGGTTAGGTCCCTTCTTGAGAATTGTCGCGCGGTTCGCAGCCCGTGCTCGATGCTGGGTCTACCTGCTTCGCTCGTCGTGACTACCCCGCGCGACGACTTCAGTCCTCCTAACGATGTCGACACATGGCAAAGCGGGCATCGGAAAAGGAAGGCTTGCTGACACCACAATCTCGCGGCCGGCGGTGCCGTCCATCTGTTCAGGCAGCGCATTCAAAATGTTCAGGGAATGGCGTTGCTCGAAAATACACGCACCGGCCTTTGTGCATCCCCGCGCTTCCTCCATGTTCTTGTCGAAGATTTCCTGCGCCAGCACGCTTGAGCCGCCAGCCCCGAACTCCGAGCCAGCCGCGCCACTGGACCAAGGCGACTGAATACGCGGGAGATCGCGCCAATGTGCCCCGGATCGCAGCACCCGCGAACAGCCGTTCGCCCGGGGGCGCTCGCCTTGCCGGGCAGCAACGGCGCGATCTTCGCCCATTGTGTTTCGCTCAACTCGTATCGGTTGATCCCCAGAGCCAAAGCCCGTGCCAAATCACGGACCCCTATGAATCAGCGATCAAGCCGCTTGGGAATCTGGAGGGTTCTGTGAGGTCGCGCTCACGCGAGGGCGCGGCAGGCGCTTATGACGCGACCTCATTGAAGCCGGATTGAACGAAGGCGCGGGGAAGCTATGCGCGGTTTTGCAGCTATGGGGATTGTTCGAGATCGCAAGGCCCGATCTGCTGGCTCGTCGCGTGAGACAGAGACACGAGATGTGCGCATCGGGGAAGAGTTGAGATTAGACGCGCTTGGCCGGAGATCGCGATAGACTTTTTGCTGCAATGGACGGTTGTTGTCGCGCAGTGTGACAGCACGGATTCGACATCGTCCGCGATGATCGAGACGCTGGGAGCGGAATGACGAATGATGATCGTCGTGCACGGCATGACTTGGCTCACGATGTGTCGCATCGGAACGGTGATGTTCGAGGGCTGGAGCGGCTGAAGCTGTGTCGAAAACGCTCAATGATGCGCATGACGCCACCACAATCGGGACAGGCAGGAACCTCGGCCCAGGTTTGAGCTTCCGAATCCACAGGCGCTGGCTGGCCATCGTTTAGGGCTCTCCGCTCATGATCGAGAAGTTCGCGGCAAAGGGCCAGCTTGGCAGCGCGATGGCGGTTGGCCATGATGCCGAAGTGGCGGATGCGGTGGAAACCGTCGGGCAGCATATGAAGCAGGAAGCGGCGAATGAACTCGTCGGGTTTGAGCTTCATGATCTTTGTCGCGCTGTTTTGGCCATAGTCCTTCCATGAGAAGGCGACATGATCGTCGTCGAGTGCGACGAGCCGGCTGTTGGCGATCGCGACGCGATGGGTGTAGCGGCCGAGATAGGCCAGGACCTGTGCGGGGTCGCCGAAGGGCCGCTTGGCGTAAACAACCCAGTTGACGCGTTGCATGGCTTTGATGCGACCAGCGAAAGCGTCGAGTTCGGCAAGAGATGCAAGATCGCCGAAGAAGCGCAAGGCGCCGGCGTTGAAGGCCGCGATCAGGCGTTTGAGAAAAAGCCTGCGAAAGAGCCGGGACATCGGTTTGACGGCCAGGAAGAAGTTCGGTCGGCTGGCGATCCAGCGTGTTCCATCAGGTGACAGGCCGCCGCCCGGCACGACACAGTGAATGTGGGGATGATGCGTCAGCGCCTGTCCCCAGGTATGCAGGACCGCGACGCCGCCGATCTCTGCGCCGAGCCGTCGCGGATTGGCAGCAAGCGTCGTCATCGCCTCAGCGGCGGCCTTGAACAGGATGGCATAGACGACGGCCTTGTTCTGGAAAGCGATCGCGGCGATCGGGGCAGGAAGCGTAAAGACGACGTGGAAGTAGGGAACCGGCAGCAGGTCGGCTTCTCGCGCGGCAAGCCACGCGGCTCGGGCTTTCCCCTGGCTTTCCCCTGACACTTCGGACAATGCCGATTCCGGCAGGAATTATAAGCGATGCGTGTCATGCCGCAGTCGTCGCAAGCCTCCATGTGACCGCCGAGCGCCTCGGTGCGGCACGCAACGATCGCACTCATCACGCGCCGCTCGACCCGACCGAGATGACCGGCATGCAAACGGCGATAGGCGTCGCCATGCCGGCGCAAGATATCGGCAATCTCGATGGCGGCCCTGTGCGGGCGGACGTCGGGGCGAGCCATAACCCGCATCCCGACGCGCTGTCATCCCGGTGGCGTCACCTCCAGCGACAGGCGGTCGAGCGGGCTCTGCGTCGCCCGGATCGTATGGGTGGCGACCTGCGTGTAGCGCGCCGTTGACGACAGATTATTGTGCCCGAGCAGTCACGCGCCATAATACGCATCCTCTTATCTCATTGAAACTCAAAGGTTGGTTGAGCAGGATTTGGTGTTACCGGACCTACTGATCGCTTCCGGGCGGCAAGAACGGCCACGTCCTCCACCTTGATCGCCCAGGGGGCACCGGGACAAACTTGTCGGCCCTTGACGTCGCCGCGACGGAGCATGCGCAGAGCCGTCATTTTGCAAACGCCGATGGCCCCAGCAGCGGCGTTGAGTGTAATCTCGCCACGCTCGGTCCATTCGCCGTCACGATAGACCTCAATCTCATAGTGTTTGCGGAAGCCGCGCACGCGCTGCTCGGTCCAACCATTGCCGTGACCGGTGGTCTTGCCGGAGCGGTTGAGCAGCCGTGCGATCTGCCGATCCGGCATCAACCGGGCCAATTCGCGAACGAGCGATACTGTATCCTCGGGAACACGAGGATTGCGCCGGCCGGCCGCATTCAGTCGCTGATTGATCTGCAGTGCGGTGTGGCTTCCACCCTGCCAATGCAAGACTGCGTGAATGATCGCGCCGTCCCTGCGGACGACAATCTCATTGAGCGCTGTGCGCAAGATGCGCTTGCGCGTCGCCGCAGTGGCGGCCGGATGCGTCCAGGCGCGCTCAAGATCGGCGCCGAGTTGTAGCAGCTGTTGCCGCTCCTGATCGCCCAATGGCGGCGCCCGCCGCGCGATGATGGCGGCGATCTCGCCTTCCATCCTGTGAACGGCCTGCAACGCCTCATTCCAACGTCGTTCCAGTTCGCCAGCCACGAGGCGATTGGCGGGATCGACGGCGTCGTATTGTCGACGCGCATGGGCTGCCTCATAGCGCGTCTGTTGAAGGGAAAGCTCAAGCTGTCGTTGTGCGGCCGTCGTTTCGCTCGTCTGGGTCTCGATCGCTTTGACGGCAGCGTCGATGCCGAGCGGTTTCAAAACGCGCAGTACCTCCTTGCAGATTGCGGCGTCGATGCTCAAGCCGCTGATCGTGATGCATCGCTCCGTGCCGTGGTTCGTGCGGGCTCCGTAGCAATCATAGCGACCAATCTTGCCGCTGCAGTGCACGTGCAGCTTGCGTCCGCAATGGCCACAGCGCAGAAGCCCGGCCAGCAATAGCTCTCCTTGCCGGACCGCACCTCTGGCCGTCGCACTGCTCATGCCGGTCGCATTGTTGGCGATCACGCGCAGGTTCCTCTCGAACTCGTCCCAGGTGATGTACGCTTCATGATGATCCTTTATCAGAACATCCCATTCGGCCATCGGCCGATGCACGCCGCGCCGCACGCGCTTGCGGCCATTCTCGACGCTCACTCGGCTCGTCGTTCGCCCGAACGCATAGGCGCCGGCATAGATCGGATTGTTCAGAATGTTATGCACGATATTGTAGGCCGGCAATCTCCAGATGATGCCGCGCGCCTCGCCTTTGCGAGATTTCACCGGCAACTCGATGCTTTCGTCTCGCAGCCAGATATGGACCTGACGCGCGCTTTGGAACTCGGAAAATTTCGAGAAGACGAGCTGCAATGCACCCTGGACCCGCTGATCCGGGTTCTTTTCGATCCGATCGCGCCCGACTTTCACATAGCCTGCTGCCACGCCGAGGATCAGCGCGCCGCGGCGCGCCTTCTGCTTCAGCGCCTCCTGCGAGCGCTGGCGGAACAGCGACAACTCCAGCTCGCTCATCGTTCCCTTCATGCCGAGCAGCAGCCGATCGTTGGGATGGCGAGGATCGTAGATTCCGTCCTCGTCCACGATGATGGTGCCGACCAATCCACAGAACTCGATCAGCGTATGCCAGTCGCGACCGTTGCGCGCGAGCCGAGACGCCTCGATCGCGAGCACGGCGCCGACGCGCCCCTCGCAGATTGTCGCCAACAGGCGCTCGAAGCCAGGGCGGGCGATACCGCCGCCCGAGCGGCCGAGATCATCGTCAATGACCTCGATTGTGGTCCAGCCAAGCTGTTTGGCGCGATCGGCGAGCCCATATTGGCGACGCCGGCTCTCATGATTGTGTGTCAGCTGATCGGCTGTCGATTGACGGATGTAGACACAGGCGCTGCGTGCAAGATACTCAGTCGTGATCTTGGTCATGACTGCTCTCCCCCTTTGCAAGCGCCGTTGCGATCTCGCGCAACAGGGCCTCCACCAGTGGCGCCAGATTGGCCTTTTGCTCGGCCGCCAGGTCGATGCGTGGTGTATCCTCCTCGAAAAGGCTCGGCTGGAGATTTTCGGATCGGCGCGTCATTATTGGCTTCCTCCGTTTTTGATTCGGATAGGAGAAAGCCTAAAAGCGCATCGACCTCGGTGCGCAGGGACTGCAAAATATCAAGGGAAAAACGTGGCTTATCGCTGATCTCGAAATGCGACGCGGCCTCCTGCGTCATCCAGGCGGGCAGACAGGCAAGCGAACTTTCCGGCTGTCGAATAACCACGAACTGGACGCCGCTGCGCTCAAGCCGTCGCGTGATGACCACGGTCTCACTGTAGCGAGGATGGAACCGGTAAGTGATCCGGCCTTCAACCGGCTGTTCGCGGGCAGTATGTCGTGTGTCCGAGCAGAACCTGGATGATCCGGATGTCGGTTCCGTTCTCCAGAAGATGTGTCGCGAAGCTGTGGCGCAGCGTGACGCGCTTGGTCAGTCCCGCAGCCTTCACCGCCGACCGGCAAGCGGCGTGCAACACGGTCGGATCGATCGGATGATCTTCGTCGCGTCCCGGGAACAGATAAAGCCGCGGCCGGGCGAGCCGCCAGTAGGTGCGCAGGATGCCAAGCAGTTGGGGCGACAGCATCACGTTGCGATCCTTCGCGCCTTTGCCGTGGCGCACCTGGATGACACCGCGGGCGCTGTCGATGTCTTCGATCCGCAGTCCCGCGACCTCGGAGGCCCTGAGTCCGGCCGCATAGGCGGTGGTCAGCGCGGCGCGGCTCTTCAGGCTGGACACAGCCTCGAGGAACTGGACCACTTCGTCGGCGTTCAGCACCACCGGCAGCTTAAGGGGCTGTCGCGCATAGGGAATGCGCTCCGGAACAGCCGCTTCGCCGAGCGTGACGCCGTAGAAAAACCGTAGCGCACAGACGATCTGGTTCAGCGCCGGCCATTAGATGCCGGTCGAGACCAGATGCACCTGGAAGGCGCGGACGTCTTCCAGCTCCAACCGATCCGGAGATTTGCCGAAATAGCGGCTCAACTTCGAAACCGCGCTGATGTAGGATCGCTGCGTCGCCGGCGACAGATTACGGACTGTCATGTCCTCGATCATGCGGCGGCGAAGAGGGCTCAAATCGGCCATCTCAATACTCCTGTCTGAGGGGGTGGGCTCCAACACCCACATCCTCTCAGCCAAGAGGCGATCTACGCCACCTCGCCACGCACGCCGCGACAGCGGCTTCGTTCAATCCTGAATGTCGATCCGTCCTAGGGCGGTCCAGCACCTTGGATTGAAGTGTCTCGGTCGCACGGCGGCAAGACCTCCGACCGATCAGGCATTCCTGGTCAGTGGAGTCTCGCTGATTTTGCTCCGCTGGACCAAAAAATCCAAGAATACGCGGATCCGGATCGGCAGGAGCCCACCTAGCCCGAGATAAACAGCATGCAGTTCGTCGAGATCGCCTGGGTTGAACTCCTCAAGAATAGGGACGAGCCGTTTGGCGGCGATATCATCCCGGACCATGAAAGAGGCCAATCGAACCAGGCCGACGCCGCTGACGGCAAGCATCCGCAACGCGTCGCCGTCGCTGACCTGGACGTTGCCTGAGGACGATATGGATTTTTTCACGCCATCGTCGATCAAGGGCCAGCCCTTCACCATTCGGGTATAGCTGAAGCCAAGACGGTTATGCTGCGCCAGTTCGCCCGGCGTCTTCGGAACACCATATCGTGCGAAATAGTCCGGTGACCCGACGATCATCATCCGCGCGGCGCCGAGTTTGCGCGCGACGAGCTGGGAGCTTTTGAGCGGGCCGCTGCGCAAGGCCACATCGGTCCGCTGTTCCAGCAGATCGATCAGCTGGTCCGTCAGGGATATCTCCAAAGAGAGCTTTGGATAGGCGTCGAGGAAGGCGGGAACGATCGGCAACAGCAATTGCCGCCCGACCGGGACGTTGGCGCTCACCCTGATCTTTCCACTCGGAACTTCGGCTTCGGCGACGGATCGCTCGACCTCGTCCATGTCGGCCAGCAGTCCCACGCTGCGGTCGTAAAACAGCAGCCCTTCCGGTGTGAACTGAAGCTTCCGCGTCGAGCGATTGACCAGCCGGACGCCGAGCCTGGCCTCGAGACGCCCGACAAGCTTGCTGATCGCCGAGGGGGTCATGCGAAGCGCGCGCGCCGCAGCGGAAAATCCGCCGAGTTCGACGACCCGTACGAAGACTTCCATCTCGCCGGAGCGATTTACATCCAGCCTGGCCATTGTGACTTCATCTCACAAATGATGTTACGAGCTAAAGTCTACTACGGACTTCTTGGCATGTCTATTTCTGCGAGACCGACGTTTTAGTCGATCTCTTTCTAATGGAGCCAGCCATGAATTCTTCTTCCCGACGGAAGCTGTTTTCGCCCACCCGGCTTGGGGCGATCAGCCTGTCGCATCGCGTGGTCCATGGACCGACAACTCGCCTGCGCGCGAAGCCGGATGACAGCCCGAGCGACATGATGGTCGAATATTACCGTCAACGCGCTTCGAAGGGTGGCCTCATCATCATCGAGGCGTCAAACGTCTCAATGCGGGCTCGAGGCTATCTGGGAGCCCCCAGCCTTTACGACGACAGCCAGATCGACGGATTTCGCAGGATCGCGGACGCGGTCCACGCAAAAGGGGGCAAGATCGTCGCGCAGATTGTCCATTGCGGTCGTACGTCGCATGTCGATCTCACCGGCGGGCGTGCGCCTATCGGCCCTTCCGAGGTCCCGGTTAACACCGTGGCGTTCACCAAGGACGGATGGCAACCGGTCTCGCCGCACGAAGTCATGAGCGTTGAGGACATCACGCAAGTGGTGCGTGAGCATCGCGATGCGGCGCGTCGCGCTTTCGAAGCGGGCATGGATGGCGTTGAGATCCATAGCGCGAATGGCTACCTGCTCGACAGCTTTCTCCATGATGGCAGCAACAAGCGGACGGATGCCTATGGTGGGTCTGTCGATAACCGCGCCCGTATCTTGTTGGAGGTGATCGAAGCGGTATCGGCGCTTCGTGGCGCGGACCGCATTGGTGTGCGTCTGTCGCCGAGCGGCGAATGGAACGATATGGTCGACAGTGATCTGGAAGGGACTTTCAGCCGGGTGGCTGAATTGCTCAATCCGCTTGGCCTTGCCTATCTCCATCTGATCGAGCCGCGCATCAAGGGCGATGACGCAAAAGCCGGTTTTGAAAATGCGGAGCCCGTCGCCGCCGCGCAGCTGCGCAAGATATTCAAGGGGCCGATCATCGCGGCCGGCGGCTTTGTCGGCGAGGGTGCCGAGGCGATCCTTCAACGTGGCGATGCGGATGCGGTTGCGTTTGGTCGGTGGTTTTCATCCAATCCGGATTTACCTGAGCGCATTCGGCGGAACGCGCCGCTCAACCCCTACGTCCGTGACGCCTTCTGGGGCGGCGATGAGCGCCACTACACCGACTTCCCTGTGCTCGAGGAGGCCACGGCCTAACCGCAGGCTATTCGGTCATCGAAACGATATGGATGATACCGAAGGAAAAGATCCATGATTAAGGACGTATTGGTCGTCGACGCATCGGCGCACAGCTATAATCTTGCAGAAGACAACTACGCAGCGGGCCGCTATTCCAAGGCCGTCGTCGATGCCTTCCATGGCGCGCACTACGGTCTTTCCCCCGTGGGACACAGGCTTTCCTACGAGAACTTTGCGCGCGATTGGACGCTTCCGGAGACGGCAAAGATGCTGTTCGTCGAGAGCGATTACGATTTCGCCTGTCATCACGTCACGCCGATCAACGCCTTCAAAGACGGCGGATGCAGTGTAGCGAAAGCCAAGGAAGCCCGGGAACAATGGCCCAATCGCTTCCAGGTCTATGCCGGCGTGGATCCGATGTTTCCCGAGCAGGCGCTTGATTCGCTCGAGCAGCAAGTCGACGAATTGAAGCCGGTCGGCATCAAGCTCTATCCGAACAGCTACACGGCCGACGGTGTTGTCGGATGGCACATGGATGATCCGGAACTTGCCTTTCCGATCTTTCAGCGGGCCCTCGATCTGGGGCTCAAGGCCATCGCCATCCATAAGGCCATCCCCCTTGGGCCGGTGCCCATGGATCACTACCGCATGGACGACATCGACGCGGCCGCCGCGGCATTCCCCGATTTGCAGTTCGAGGTCGTGCATGGTGGTTTCGCGTTCATCGAGGAGACGGCGTTTCAACTCGCGCGCTTCCCAAACGTCTGGGTGAACCTCGAAACCACGTCGAACCTTGCTGTCGCTAAGCCGGGCGCGTTCCAGAGGGTCATCGCCGGCCTTATCACCCATGCTGGTGAAGGCGCGCTCGATCGTCTCATGTGGGCGTCGGGTGCCAGTGTTTTGCACCCCGAGCCGCCGCTCAAGTGGTTCTGGGAACATTTCCATTTCTCCGAGGAAATGCGCGAGCGCGAGGGGCTCCCGGAAATCACCGAAGAGGTCAAACGGAAAATCCTTGGGCTCAATTACCTGCGGATGCATGGTCTCGACCCGAAAACCGTCGCCAAGAACATCGAGGGTGATGAGTTCGCCATCGCGCGGGCCAAAGGGAAGGCGGCACCGTTTGAGACCTCTCTCTCGAAAGGCTTGGCAAAATGACAGCCCTTACGGAAGAGGATGTGCTTGCGCGTCTGCATGAGGTCGTCGACCCATGCAGCGCCGCTACCAAAGTCCCTTTGTCGATTGTCGAGATGGGGATGGTCGAGAAGGTGGAGTTCATATCGGGAGACGTGGAGATCGCCCTTTGCATGACCTCGCCATTGTGTCACGCGCTGCCCTATTTCGAGATGGAGATCGAGCGCGTGCTCGCCGACTTTCCCGGGATCAATAGCGTCAGATGCACCTTTGACCATGGCGCGAATTGGCAGCCCGACAACATGACGGCCGCTTCGCAGCGGAAGCTTGCCGACCAGCGTGAGTTCGTTCGGAGCCGGGCGGCACTGTAGTTCAGTGGGTTTGGCCGTGGCCCGAGCCCTGGGCCACGGCAAGCCGTCAACAGCAGCCGCTGGCGATCTTTGCCCAAATGCCTTTGCTCCACTATGGACTACGGGAAGCTTGGCTCAACGGGCCTTGAGGTGTCCCGCCTCTGTTTGGGATCCATGATCTATGGCCTACCCGAAAGAGGCTTCCATTCTTGGACGTTTGACGAAGAGACAAGCCGGCCTTTCATCCGTCTGGCGCTCTATCTCGAGATCAATTTCTTCGACACGGCGAATATTTATTCCGACGGCACGTTCGAGGAGATTGTGGGCAGGCACTCAAGGACTTCGTGCCGCGCCATGACGTAGTGATCGCAACCAAGCTTCATGGCCGTATGCATCCCGGCCCTAATGGCATGGGCTTATATCTTCACAGAGATCGACAACAGTTTGCCCTGTCTCGGCACCGATTACGTAGATCTCTGCCAAATCCATCGCTGGGACGAAAAGCCGGCAAGGTTAGCTAAATCGGGGCGTCAAATCTCCATACCTGGCAGTTCGCCAAAGCCCTCTATACCCCCGAGTTGCATGGCTGGACCAAGTTTGTCAGCATGCAAAACCACGTCAATCTGCTTTGTCGTGAAGAAGAGCGTGCTGCTCCTGTGCGCCGACCAAAAGATCGCAGTACTTCCTTGGAGTCCGTTGGCGCGCGGGCCCTCACCCGTATTTGGGACGAGACGAGCAAGCGTCAGGACACCGATTTTGTCGGCCCAGAAACTCTATGCCCAATCCGTGGATGCTGACCGCTGTGTTGTTGAGTAGGTTGGTGTTATCGCAGAGACAAGAGGCGTTTCGCGAGCCTAGGTCGCCTTGCCATGGGTCGCTCAGAAATCAGGAGTTACGGCGTCTGTCGTCGTCGCCTCATCATTTGACGGACGACGTGGCGGCACTCTCGGTCGCCCTAACCCCTGACGAGATAGCAGCACTCGAGACTTCTTACAGCCCCCATTGGGTCTCCAGCCCTTCTAACAGGCCATCCAATTCCCCGCCGATGATCTAACCAGCTGGAAACAGAGGGAGGACGTGTTCGGCGAGTTCGTCTATGATCGGCTCCGCCCGCCGACGGCTCAACTTCATGTTCAGCATGACATGCGAAACGCCCTCTGCCTGATGTCGGCGCAACAGATCAATCAGGGCGTACCTCCCCGCGCGCAGATAGCGGCCGGGCTGAAGTGGCGCATGTGGGCCTTCCAGCAATTCGAACATCACGCCGTACCCGTAGGGTTTAAACACAGCCTTCGGGCCGAGCGCGCGCCACTGAGGTACAATGGCGGAAAGTTGAGACACGTCGGGGCCGTGCCAAATCCAGGCGTCCATATTTGCCGCGAGCCAATCCCGGTTCTGGGCCGCGCGTCCAATTGCCACCAATGGCAGACGCCCGGCGGCCGCCTTGGGGACAAGATCGATCGAACCATCAAGAACGCCGTAATGTTTTGACCGATGCTGCGGAAAGCTCTCCTGTGTCACCACCTTGATGATGTCGACCGCATCGCGGAACCGGTCTGCACGATCTCGGAAATCCAATCTGAAGGCCGGATATTCCGAGGGCCGGTCGCCAGACGACAGCCCCAGCAGGAAGCGGCCACCGAGAAGGTGATCGACACTGGTCGCCTGTTTGGCAACGAGCAACGGATCCCGAAGCGGCAGCACGACCCCAGCAGTGCCGATACTGATGTGCTTCGTGATCGCCGCAAGGAACCCCGCGTAAGCAAAGGGATCGAGTATCTGCCCGACGTCCCCAAAGGAGGGGTCGAGAAAGGGAACATCGCGCAACCACAGAGCCGCAAAGCCCGCTTCATCGGCTTGACGGGCTCGATCGACATGATCGGCTAAGGTCGGCAGCGGGCTGTCTGGATAGGCCTCCAGAGGCATAACGAAGCCAAGTGTCAAGTGGCCGGGGCGGAAAACGCGGGTGAACGCCGCATGCGCGGCGAGATCTGGCGGCAAAGTCACATCAATCGTAATAGACATGCAAAGAGTCATGCTCCCCGTAGCTTGGTGGAAACGGCTCACGGCAAGAAAGGCCGCCACGACGCCAGGGTGACTTATTTGGCAGCGGCACCGTGGTGTCTCCCCGGACGATGCAAAGCTGTTCTAGCCGGTGAACGATGTTGTCGTGCCTTCAGCTTTTTGTCGTCGGCATCAATATTTGAAAGCCTCGGCATGCTGCTTGGCGAATTCGGCCCAGGTGGTGGGTTTGCGGCCGGTCAGGTCAAAAAAGTTGCCGTAGACGGCGTCCTGGCCGGGGATCGCCCTCGCTTCGTAGTCGATCCAGTTCTGATAGGCGCATTTCATATAAGCGGGGTCTGCGCCAGCGGCCAGCATCTGTTCCAGAAACTCTTGGGGTGGGCGTGATTCAGCGATGAATTGTTGACCGAGGACCTGGGTTAGAATCTCGGCGATTTCCGAGTGGCTCCTGGCCTCATAGCCGAGATGATAGGTCTTTCCGGCATGGATATCCGGACGCTTTAGCGCCACAGCAGCGACGGCAGCGACGTTGTCGCAGTCGACCCAGCTGATGCGCGCGTCGCCGATATAGTGGCGAATGATGCCCTTACTGTCCGCCTTGGCTCCGCCGTAGCCCAGTAGGTTCTGCATGAAAATCTCGGGCCGCAGGTGGGTGAAAGAAATCCCCGACCATTCGATGTAGCGTTCGACAAACTGGTGCCATCCCCAGTGACCAACCTTGGTGTCATCGTCGCCCGGCGCACCGAGATGAACGACATGTTTCACACCGGCCCGCTTCGCGGCGTTGACGATGGCCTTGCTCTGCTTGAGCATATCGACGGTATATCCCGTCACCATAAAAATGCTGTCGATACCCTCGAGAGCGGGCGCCAAGGTCTCCTCACGGTCATAGTCAAGCATCACCACCGGCACGCTTAGGCTCGTTGCCTTTCCTTGGTCCCGAGCGGCAGCGACCACCCGCAGCTCGCTTTCGGCAGCGAGAAGGCGCACCAGCGCGCCGCCGATCTGACCGGTTGCGCCGGTCACAAGAATTTTCCGTTTGCTGTCTGACATAACGTTGGCTCCGATGGGGATGAATTCCAGGACTTCTGGTCTGCGGCGTGGCGGAACTTGATGGCGTGTGACATATGGCGGGAAACATCCATCAACGTCGCCGCATCGCGAATCCAAGCACACAGATAAGAGGCGTCGTATCGTCGAATTAGCCGCGGGCTCGGATTAAGACATGTTCCCTCAAAGAAAAAATGAGCTCCCGGTGCAATGTCGGCGGCCATCCGAGGTCCCGATCAACGGCATCGAGATCCCTGAAATTGAGATTAGCCGCGGCCGATTCTAACGAAGCAGGAGCTCCGTACGGACCCATAGGGGCGCAATTTCGAGAACTCGAACCTTCGTGCCCTGCAGCATGAAGCGCTGCGAGAGGATATACGAATGCAACGCCGCCTTTGTCGATGAATAGACCGCGGTAGCCGCCCAGCGGCACGAAGCCGAGTACGGAACTGGTATAGGCGACGACGGCGTTCTCCTTGGCCTTGAGATGCTCGATGAGCGCGGACGTCATCCGGATCGGTCCCATCAGTTTTGTCGTGATGGTGGAAACCATGACCGCGTCATCGACCTTGCCGGCGGCCGCGTCCGGTTGCATGACGCCAGCGTTGTTGATGAGAACATTGGGACCCGGGTGATCGGCGATCAACTTGGCCGCCACCCGATCGATGCTCGCGGGATCGGTAATGTCGAGCTCCACGGTTCACCATTCCGGGATTCGCCGTGATCACGGATTCGAATTGGCCGCGCCGGCGTCCCGCGATGATGATCTTATTGCCGAGCTTGTGAAGGGCCTCGGCGAGCCTGCGGCCGGTACCAGATCCGTCGCCGGCGATGGAGATCGTGTTGCCTAAGAGTTCATGGGTGTGACCTTTGTTTGGGTATGAGCGATGGAGCGATCAGGAGGGAAAGCGGTCGCCGAACATCGGCAGCCCACTGACGGAATCGGCTTTCGTCACTTCGTCCTGTAGGACGTCCCAGTGCTCCGCGAGCTTGCCGTCTTCGATGCGCACGATGTCGGCGGCGATCCAGGCGGCCGGACGGCCGTTACCGGAGAAACGGCCGTGAGTGATGACGTAGTCACCTTCAGCCACGGCCAACTGATTCTCGTAGCGCAGCGTCTCCGGCACCGTGCGGATCAGGGCGAACAGTCCCTCGCGGCCAGGCGCGATGTGCGCGCTGTGCTGGATGTAGCGATCTGACCAGAAGCGCTCGGCGGCGGCGTAGTCGCGCTTATTGAATAATGTGTCGAATGCTTTGAGGACGAGAGCTTTGTTCTGTTCTGGTGTGGTCTTGGTCATTTCGGACTCCTTCGGGTTTGGGTGAATCAAGTGACCGCGCTACGAATCGTCGGGAAAAGGAACGGCATTCCGCACTCCACATCGACGAGACGCTTCAGGACAACAGTTACGTTTGGTGACCTTGTCCGCACGCGGAATGGCGCATGGCAGACGATCACATGGCTATTGGTTGATAACTCGAAGGTGCGAGTAGTCGAGGGAGAACGAGGTCGGCCCCGCCAACTTCGGACCCTCGGGTGTCCGCCTCACCACACGGCGAAACGTAGGAATCGTAAGTCCGTCAAAGTTCTTGGGATCATAGCAGTAGTGCGCCGCCACGCCGCCGAGTACGTCAGTTACGTAATCGAGACGCCTAAGCATTCCGTCCTCTCCGAAGTACAGCAGCTGGACGGAGCAATGGGCAGGAATATCGTCTGGATAGGTGACTTCCAACACCCTCCAAGTCTCTCCGCTCTCCGAATGCGGCTGCAGCTCCCTGGTCTTGAATCCTGGACGAGTGAATAAGAACGGCGCGGTGAGATAATTCCACATTGCGTAACCCAGAAAATAGGTCAGATGGAGATGATCCCACGGCGTGGATCTTTCATGCCCTTTGAATGCTGCGCGGGGACTGCCCCGCTCCTCAACGAGAGAGCCATCCGGCCGTTCGATCCACACGCGCTCGGGAGTGAACACCCAGCGCCGGTCGTCTCCCCCGATATGCTCGAGTACGGTACGGGGCTCACGAGCGTCGATGAACGCGGTGGGCCGCCAATGTCCGGGAAATCCCTTGAGCTCAAGCAAGGCTCCTGTGAAATTAAAGGTAACCTCGATGGCGCGAACGGCGTTCCAGCGTTCTATTCCGCCGTGCGCCTTCACGACTAGGTCGAGCAGTCCCGACATTTATAAGCTCTCCATCTTTTCGTGCGGCATTCAAAGAGTCCCATTGAGAACTGACGATGCGCGCCCAAACGGCTCAGCCCGCTGGCACCCGGAAGCGCCAGCGATCCGATTTTCGATTCTAGATTAAATGATCCCAAGTCCTGCAGAACGCCGTATCTGCCACCTTTTAGGACTCAGAACCCGAACATGGCGTGAACGTGCTCCATTCGAAGGCGGCACTCGCAGCGCCTGAACGACGAGGACACTGTCTGATGATGACTCTGCACAGAGCCGCAATGTGTTTGAGGCGGAGCAAGATGACCAACAGTGCAAAACCCACCTTGCGCCTGAGCCTTCAGCAAGAAGATCGCGAACTCTGGATTGTCGCTCGTCCAAATTCGGGAAGCCGGCCATCCGGCTTCTTCCGCTATCTTCCGGAACACATCCGGCCGGTACTTGGAGGAATTCTCGGTGTGAATCATCTCGCCCGTGCCGAATTCGAGAACCCACTCCCTATCTCGACGACCTGTTCTCGATGGCTGACCAAGTGCATCTCGACGCGACATTCGTCCGGATTCCAGACGGCGCGATGTTCGAAGTGCTCGATGTCAATCGGCGTTCAACTTTGGCTCTGACGCAACTTTGGTGCAGCCTTAGTCATTTGGCGCCGATTACCGGGACCGGCGGGACGGTTAAGATGCGGGCAATTCGAAGCATAGGAGGCCGCCATGTTCGACAACTACAAAAATCTCTTTTTCGAGTTGTTTTAAGCCTGGGCTGATTGGCGCTGTCTCTGCCAACGTGGGCCTCGACGCCCGGGAGGCAGCTCACCGGGCCAATCGAGCCGGTGCCGTTCATTCATCTCCGACGGTGACCGAAGCACGAACGCCACCCGATTTCGCGACATATTCTCTGAACTTCAAGAGATTAGGATGCGTTATGATCCCGTTCGAGATGTTGACGACGAAATCGTAGGTGGGATCGCAGGCACCCCGTTGCGTTAGGAAAACAGGATTCCAAGATCCATCGTAGCCCGACCCAGCGATCGCGTTAGTAGCAACGGCCAGGAAAACAGCGGCTGCGAAAATGCGTTTGCTGATCTTTTTCATTTCTAACTTGCCTCCGCGCCAGCGACTAACCTGACCAGTGTGGTTGTCGTCGCAAGATCGAGATGCTGCGCAAGACTACATATGGTGAGCCCTAGGCTCTCTTGCGCCTGCTAGGAATAAGCCCGGCCCGATGTCTACCGCAGGTATCTCGCCCGATCGTGCGCGCCGAACATTGGGATGTGCTGCAGGACGAAGTGACCAGGGCCGAGTCGCAAAGCGGATTGCCGATGTTCGGCAAGAAATTCCCGGAATGATGGCGCGTTGCCTTGAAGGGTGGCTGGCTCCTGGGCAATCGCCAGATCGGCATCAAGGAGCGCGGGCAGCGAGCCCGACGGGACGACGTCACGGACAAGTCGCGCGCCCCTCCGCACGTGCCGGCGCATCGTCTGCGGCGGCAGTCCGAATACACGCACGAATGCCCGCCGCATTCTTTCGCGATCCGCAAAGCATGCTTATCACGGGCGAGCATCCTCCGTGCAGGTCGGAGAAGGAGTCGTGCGAAGGCCCCTCGGCCAGCGACCGCCAGCGGAGCCGGGTACGCCCCCGAATTTCGGACCGTGCGAACGGCTGGATTTCGAACTCGAAATAGGATTTTACGTCGCAGGTGGTAACAGGTTAGGTAAACCCATCCGAATTGCGGACGCGTCACAAGAGATTATCGGATACTCGTTGCTCAACGACTGGTCCGCGCGCGACGTGCAGCGATGGGAGATGTTTCCGCTCGGACCGTTTCTCAGCAAGAGTTTCGCAACATCCGTTTCGCCCTGGATCGTCACCGCCGACGCCGTCGCGCCGTTCCGGACGCCAGCAATGCCGCGACCGGATGGAGATCCTCGGCCTCTCGATTACCTGTTCGACGAGGTCGACCAGGCTCAAGGTGGACTTGACGTTCATCTGGAGGTTCTTCTTTCCACCGAGCGGATGAGAGATGCGAAAGAGGCAGCCGTCAGAATTCTAACGTCGAACGCGCGGCACCTCTACTGGACGCCCGCGCAGATGGTCGCCCATCACACCGTGAACGGCTGCAATCTTCAGCCTGGTGACCTCATTGGCACGGGAACGATTTCAGGGCCCGAACCGGCGGAACTGAGCAGCATGCTCGAATTTACGGCGGCCGGCACGAAGCCCGTGACATTACCGAATGGCGAAAAGCGAGGTTTCCTGCTGGACGGAGATGAGATTGTCTTCAAGGGCCGTTGCAGTCGTGACGGATACACGTCCATCGGTTTTGGATCATGCGTCGGAAGAATTGAACCTGCCGAATTTGTGCCTGCTGGAAAGGCAGCTGCGTAACTCACCTGCTGAGGGGAAAAACCATGGAATGCTCTTTGTCGACCGTATACGCACTCTCGTTGATGGAAGGAGTCGACCCGGAGGACCTGCGCTACGGACAGCTTCTCACCCTAGCAGTGGGGTTGTCGCTAGTTCTGGCGGGTCATATGCTCCTGTCGATCTTGTCCTAAGCGGAAGTCGGATGGCGCGTTGCCGGTCCATTTCTTGAACGCTTTTCGAAAGCTCGTCGCATCCGCAAAACCGACCCGCTCGGCGACCTGATCTATACCCATATGCGTGTTTTCCAAAAGCTCGGTCGCCACCGACTGCCGCATCCTGTCGACGATCGTTTGATAGGACAGCCCTTCCTCGGCCAGACGGCGGTGAAGGGTTCGCAGGGACAATCCTAACTTCTCTGCGATTTCGCCGGCTGCGGGAAACCGCCCGGGACTATTCAGACAAGCCGAGCGAATTTTCCGGACCAGATCCGAATCGCCGGGCTGTTCGGTCAGAACTACATCGCAGACCTGCTGGCAGATCTTCGCCGTGATTGGGTTAGCGTTCGGGCAAGGTCGTCCCAGAACATCGGCATTGAAATGCCATTCCATGGTTTCGGCATCGAAGTCGACCGGGCAGTTGAACATTCGCTCGTAGTTGCGCCAATGAACGGGCGGCGGAAAGGGAAAGATCATGCGCGTCGACGGAAATGGCGTCTCGAGCACCCGGCTGAACAGCGAGGTCATGGAGCTTCGCCAGAACTCGGCGGCAAACGGCAGCAGATCGCCCAAGGTATCAAGACCGTGGCTGCGCAGGATCGCCGTTCGGCCGTCGACCCTGAAACTGATCTGTTTGACCGCAGGCCCCGCCATGGTGACATGCTGAAGCGAAAACATCAGCGCGTCGCCGAAGGTCGGGCTGCTTACCATGGCATAGCCGTATATCCCATAGTCGCTGATCCTCTGCCGCGCCCCGGCCAGCAATCCGATGTCGGATCGTTTCGCCAGCCGCTTGGCGTTCCGGTAGATGGCCAGACGTTGCCGATGCGAGATGCGCGCGTGAGCGTCCTCGAGCTGCGCCACATTGACGCCGGTTCTCGCAAACAGGTCCTTGACCGAAATGCCTTCCGACGCGAGTTCGGCCGCAAGTGCTCCCAACCCCAACAGATTCTGGGTTGGCGCGTCCGGGTCGCCGGATACCGGCGTGATGAATCTGATCTCCCTCATTTTCTTCTTCACAGCGTAGGCCTTGCGGTGTGGCACGAATGGACGCCCCCGTCGCTGTCGTTTGTCCCACAATTTGGCAGTTTTGAACATCATAATTGGCGCAGTTTGACGTTGTCAGCTTCGCCGCGGTCGTCGAAATTGCAGCGCGAGGAAGCGGCTCAACTGCTCGAAGCGTCCGACTGGATCAGACAGGTCGACTTGCTGTCAAATTCAACGAGGGATGAAACGAATGACAACGGTAAACTACGAAATCGACGGCAAGGTCGGCGTGGTGACGCTCGCAAAGCCGCCCCATAACCTCATCGACGACGCGTTGATCGAAGATTTGATCGCAGCCTATCGGGCGGTTGTGGCAGATGGTTGCCGTGCGATCCTGTTGCGTAGCTCGATGCGTCACTTTTGCGCCGGCGCCGAGATCCAGTCCTTCGGCACCACCACCTTAATCCATACGGACCGATCGAAGTTCAAAGCGGCGCTCCAGAGCCTCGAAGACGTTCCCGTGCCGACGGTGGCCGCCTTGAACGGCGGCGTGTTAGGCGGTGGACTGGAACTAGCCCTTACGTGTGACATGATCATCGCGGCGGACACGGCATTCCTTGGGCAGGTGGAGGTCACCGTTGGCCTCCTGCCATTGCTCGGGGGCACGCAGCGACTGGCGCAGCGCGCCGGCGCGGCGCGGGCCAAGGAAATCGCGATGCTTGGCCGTCGTCACACCCCCCAGGCCTTCGAGCGTTGGGGCATTATCAACCTGGTCGTATCCGAAGCCGAACTGGGATCGGCTTCGATGACCTGGGCGCGGCAGCTTGCGGCAGGGCCGACGGAGGTTATCAAAGGCATCAAATTGCAGGCGAATCTCGCAGCACGTTGGGGAATCGAAGCCGCCGACGAACGGCAGGTCGAAATCAACGACATGATTTGGAAGGCCAAAGATCGGCAACGCGGCTTCGACGCTTTCTTCTCGACGGGCCCGGCAACAGCAGTCTTCGAAGGAGATTGATAATGCCAGCTCCCTTGGAAGGATTGCGGGTTGTCGACTTCACCCGCGTACTCGCCGGGCCTCATTGCACGAAGGCGCTGCGCGATCTCGGCGCTGACGTGACGAAGATCGAGCCGCCGGCTGGCGATCTCGGCAGGGTTGCGTTGCCGCACGTCGACGGGCTAGGGCTGTACTACGTGCAGCAGAACGCCGGAAAGCGGAATTTGAGCATCGACCTGAATTATGCGGAAGCGCGCGCAATCGTGACCGACATGTGCCGCGAGGCCGACGTGATCGTCGAGAATTTCCGTCCCGGTACGCTTGCGCGCTTTGGCTTGGGGTACGAAGACGTCCGCGCGCTCAACCCGCGCGTCATCTATGTTTCGCTGAGCGGATACGGACAATCGACCTCTTGGCGCAACCGGCCCGCTTTCGCGCCGACCGTTCAGGCCGAAACAGGCCTGACGGAAATCGTGCAAGATCACTTCGGCGAAGCGCTTTCTGAAGCCCGGGGCGATGCCTGCAGCCATGCCGATGTCTACACCGGACTGCAAGGGGTGATTGCTGTACTCGCGGCCCTGCAGCACCGCAACAACACCGGTGAGGGACAATATGTCGACGTTTCGATGGCGGCGACGATGTTGTCGGTCAACGAACGTGCCGGCGCCCTGCTGTCTGGAATCGATACCGACGGCGAGCCGATCGCGCTATCGGCCAACGAGTCCCACATTTTTGAGATGTCCGACGGCACCCGCCTGACCATCGCGGGCAGTCCGATCTATTCGCCGATGTTCACACGCTACTGCGCCATGATGCGGCGAAGCGACCTGCTACGGGATCCTCGCTATGCAACAGCGAACCTCCGCCGCAAGAACCTTCCTTCATTGCTCGCGGAGGTCAGAGCGTGGCTCGGAACTTTTGACGATCTCGAGCAGTTGCAGGCTCAAGTCAGCGAGGGTGGACTCGCAATCGGTCAGATTCGATCTGTTAATGAATTTGCTGCATCGGATTGGGTCAAGGAATGGAACGCGGTGGTCGAGATCGACGACCGTGCTGGCGGCACGGTACGCATGCCAGGTAACCCGTGGATATTCAGTCGGTCTGAGCTGCCTGCCCCCGGCGTACCGGCATTCCAAGGCGAACACAACGAAGAGATCCTCACGGAGCGAAATCTTACCGCGGATGAGATCGTGGACTTGAAGAAACGCAAGGTTCTTCTTAGTCGCCGAGGACCCTTCGGCGCTTTCGATTGAGACGCCCGAACACTGGTCGGCGATGGCCACGTCGATGCGATTACCTTCGGTCGGATGCAGCAAAGAGGGTGTCGAACAGCGCATTCGCGGCGGTGCTCCTGCACTCTAGCGTCTGAGGCTCTTGGTCGCCACAAAGCCGCCGGCTGGAAGATTGACCTGTTGGAATGACGCAGGCGCCGACTTGCGATATCCATACGGGCGGCAATCAAAACGAGGGGAACCGCCCGGCCCCGATGCAACTGGACACCAGATGCGTCACGTCGAATAATGAGCCGCGGCTCAACTATTTCAAGCGACTTGTCGAGCCTTGCGACATCAATAACTGTTGAAAGGAACCCAGTCCGCCCTCCCACCGGTCTACGAATTCGATATACGAATAGCTTTAAGTTCCAGCCTCGTAGTAACCTTGTTCCGCACCCAGCCGGCGTAATGGACAGCCGGTCGGTCAGAACACGCGGCCGACGGCTGAGGTGGTGAATGAGCAGAAAAGAGAAGGATTCGTCGCGTAGCATTCTAGCTCGAAACATTCGCAAGCTTCGGCTGATGCGCGAGATGTCGCAGCAGGAACTAGCCCGCGCGGCAGATACCCGGCAGGCCCTGATCAGCGCCATCGAGGCCGGGGATGCAAACCCAACGTTCGATTCTCTCGCCAGGCTGACAGACGCTCTCCGGGTCGACCTCGCTGAGTTTTTCAATGCCCGTGCAAAACACGAATGAGGCAACGCGTTTGGCTGCAATTCGGCAGAAGCAGCTGCAAATTTCATCAAGAGTTCGGAAACGTCCGGTAGAAACTCGTAACGACCTGAGTTGGGAGCGCCGACGACAGATCTAGACGATCTGCCGAGGCTACGAAGCTTGAGAGTCAGTTGGTGGAACCGGCAACGTTGCTATCGATCAGTTGAACCTCCAGGCTTTCAATTTCCTGCATCGCCCGACCGGCAACGCCCTGAAGATCGCCGTAGAGGCCAGCCGTGGAATCGAGGACGCCTCCGAGCTGCTCTTCGCGCTTTGCCCACAACTTGGTCATCACCTTGCGCTCGCGATCGAGATCGTCGCGCATGTCGTTGAACTTTTCGAGAAACTAGAGTTCGGCGGCGTTCACGGCTCGGCTCTTTTGGTAAGCCGGCCTGGAGGTTACCCTTTCCAGATATGGCATAGCGTTGTCGCAGATCCCCACGCCGTATTCGTTTGCCCAGACCAGACACGTCGTCAAAAGGATATCTGCGCTGGTGAACCGATCGCCCATCAGGTAGCGCCGTCCGTCCTCCAGAGACACCTCGACGTGATGCAATTGCTGTCTGAAATACTCGCCGGCCTTTTCAACAACTCCGGGTGCCGCGCCGTAGATATGCGCCAGGCCCCGGTTGGTTCCGTGACGCCGCATAACGTAAAGACTGGTGGAATCCAGTTCGGACACGATAAAAATGCACCATTCGAGCCATCGGGCGAACTCCGCGGGGTCATCGGGGACAAGCGAACTGTCCGGCTTCGAATAGGTCCGCGACAAATACGTTACGATCGCCGCACTTTCTCCAATGGTGAATGAGCCATCCTGGAGCAGCGGGATCTTCTGACGCGGATTCAACTTCGTATACTCAGGAGTCTTCGTTTCGCCGGAGCGAGGTAGTATCGGACGACATTCGTATTGCAGTCCGAGTTCGTGCATTGCCCAGTGGGCGCGAATTCATCCTTACCTACGACGGCATCCCCTCTTATGCAGTGAGCATCATGGAATTCCGCGAGGGGCTGGTGTCCAGCGAAACGCAATACTTCGGCAATCGGTTCGACCCAGCGCCCCTCCCTTGCGCATCTCGTTGAGCAAGTGGGCCAAATCACGTCAATCTAATCCGCCGAAGGCGGCTAGATCGCTTATCTCTGACAGCATCGGGCCGGCCGCATTGCTCGCGGCCCCGCCGGCCGGACCGTCGCCAAGCCAGCACCGGAGGCTGAGCCTCCGCCAGCTACACCACGCTCAGGGGACACTATCGGCGGCCAGCACGGCGCGGGTGCCGAGATCTCAGTGCGCGCGCCTGCGAACCATGATGCGCGGTTAAAGCGGCGTGGCCGCCTCGTCCGCGGCGCGCATCGACGCCGACTGCCCGGGGCGCCATTTGTGAACGCCAATTAACCATGTCGCTCGGCGGAGCGGGGGCGGAACTTGCAATTCCAAAGCAAGCCACCCCATATTAGTCGTGCCGATCGCAATCCCTGCGAAGGCGGCCGCTGCCGGTGCTTGCAACACACGACAACGGCCTGACCACAACCGACTTTAAAGGAGTCGATCATGGCTAAGAGCCAGTATAACGGCGATTCGCCGTTCCCGTCCCCGTTCTCTGAGCACCCCGGCATGTCCGGCAGCCCCGAGACCATTCCCGTCACGTCCATCCCCTTCCCGACCCGGCCGGCGATCGAAGCGTCGTCCATGCCTGCGGCTTACATCCTGAAGGACAGCGCGGCCATGTACATCGGCAAGACCGTCGACTGCGCGCGCCGGCTGCGGGATCGCGGCGCCGCCAACGCGACGCCGTGCCCGGACGGGATTTCCCCCTCCACCCCCACCTCCTCCATCGACTAGCCGGATCGCGAAGCTCGACGTCGGCAACGCAAGCGTTGCACGGACCGGCTCGTCTCCCGTCCAGCTCTCCAGGCAAGGTCACGGCGCTCAAACGCGGCGTCGACCGTTGCCGACGGGCGAAAGTCGGGACGGCCGGGTATGCCCGCCGCCCTCTGTTGGGGGTGGGGTCGCCGTGTGCGCTCAGGCTCGACGGCGCCGGGCTTTTCGATCTCTCAAACACAACTGACGAGAAAGAGAGAACCACCATGACGCTTTTTTCTGCCAACAGCTCGGTGCAGGCCGCCTGCACCAACGTCCACCGTCCGATGGGCGGCATCGAGGGCTTGCGTGAGGTGCACGACGATGTCGGCCGCCTCTCGGTGTCCGCCTTCCCGGCCGCGATGATCAAGGACATGTCGATGACGCGGGCCGCCGTGCCGGCCTGCTACGTCCTGGCCGACCACTGCACGGCCTATATCGGCGAGACCGGCAACATCGGCCGCCGCCTCTCCGACCACTACCGCGACCAGAGCAAGAGCTTCGCGCGGGAGGTGTACGTGATCTCGGGGTACGAAGGCGCCTGGTTCGACACCACCGCGGCTCTTTATCTGCAGTACCGCCTCACCAAGATCGCCGAGCAGGCCGGCCTGGTCGACATCATGAAGGGCGCCAACCCGCAGGTCCTGGAGCTGCCGAGCCACCGCCGCGCCTCGCTCGATATCTTTGTCGAGCACGGCGAGCGCCTGCTGTTCGACGCCGGGTGCCGTGTGCTGCGCTCCAACTTCGCCAGCCAGCGTCGCCCGGTCGTCGAGGCCGACGCCGTCGGGCTCGATGACGCCGGCCCGATGCAGATCGGCGTGGTTGCCACGCCGCCGGTCGGCAGCGAGCTCGAGCTCGTCTATGGCGATCTCTGGGCGAGGGGCTATCCGACGCCCGAGGGCTTCGTGGTGCTGGCGGGCTCCGAGGTCCGCAGCACGGTCAACCCGAGCGCGCCGCAGATCGTCGATACGCGGCGTGACGAGCTGATGGACGCCGAGGCGCTCGTGGCGATCCCGGGCGTGCAGGACCGGCAGCGTCTGTGCGTCGCCGTCCGCTTCCCGTCCGCGGCCATCGCGGCGAAGGTCGTCACCGGCGCGCATGTCGACTCCAGCAAGTGGCAGCCGCCGCGCTATCCGCGGCCGATCCTGATCGCGGCGTAAGGATGTCGACCATGACGGATGACACGAAGGTGCCGGAGCGCAAGCTCCGGCACAAGGAACCCCGCCGTGCCGGCGCTGACAGCGCTCCGCTCGCGATCGATCGCGGATCGGTCGCGGCGAACGCGTCCATCGACAACCCGGCCTGGCGGATCAAGAGGCCGCCGGATCGTCCGTGGCCGTTCAAGGCCGAAAATGTCTCGCCCCTGCAATGGTGGCGAACGCTGCCGTCCGATGCGTTTCGCGACGCCGAGCAGATCCTCCTGCTCACGACGGTGGAGCGGATCGGCGTGCTCCATGGTGGCGACGATCTCGCGGCCGCGCTCGCGGGAGATGCGGCGGCGGCCATCGGCGTCGCGTTCTCCCTGATGCCGATTGAAACGGCCACGCTGACCGTCGACATCGCGATGACGGCGCTTTGCCGCTGCGCGCTCGCGCGGAACGCGGCGGCTGCGCTGGTCATGGCGCAGGTCATCGGTCTGACCGACCTCAATCACGGGCTTGCCACCGAGTTGGCCGCGTCCTGGTACACGCGCGGACTGCGTTACTCGAGCAATCCGCGCAAGTTCAGCCAGGCCGAGGCCGTGCTGCTCACGGCCTTCCAGGAACGTCACCGCGACGGAGAGAGCGCATGAAGGTTCAAGTGTTTTCGGACCTGCATCTCGATGTGATGCCGATCAAGAAAATTACGATCGTCGACGGCATCGACGCCGTCATCGTCGCCGGCGACACCTGCGAAGGTCCGGTGCAGGCCTTCGAGCACTCGCGGCGGATCGTTCCGATGTCCATTCCGATCCTGATGGTGCTCGGCAACCACGAATATTATCGCCGCTTCGTTCCGGATGAGCTCGAGCGCGCTCGTTCACGGGCTCCCAGCTTTAACCTCCACCTCCTGGAGTGCGCCACGGTCGTGGTCAACGGGGTTCGCTTCGTCGGCGCGACCCTTTGGACCGACTACCGAATCTTCGGCGACGCGAACCAGATGGCGACCATGAACGCGTGCGCGGCCGGCATGAACGATCACCGCTTGATCGGCTGGCAGAAGAAACCGTGGCTGAGATTCCGGCCGCAGGAAGCTGCGCTGCTGCACCACCGCTCGAAGACGTACCTCGACGCAACGCTTTCCACGGGATTCAACGGCGCCACGGTGGTCGTCACCCATCACCCCGTCCACTGGAATTCGATCCTGCCGAAGTACCGGACTGATCCGGTAACGGCGGCCTTCGTGTCTGACATGTCCGCAACGATCGAAGCGTTCCGTCCGACGCTGTGGGTACATGGCCACGTTCACAACTCCTGCGACTATCGCGTCGGCGGGACCCGGATCGTCTGCAATCCCCACGGCTACGGGCCCGAAAACCCGGACTTCGACGGCGCCTTCACGGTGGAGATCGAGTGAGCGACGCCCTTCACACTGTCAGGCACCCCTTCCCCACTCCCCAAACATTTTCGAGTGCTCATCCATGCTGACGCGCCTGTTTCCTTTCCTCGATCCCGCCCACGTTACGCCTGACCTCAGCCGCCGGCTCCGCGCCCTGGCCGATGACTGCGACCGCCTCGAACGCGGGCGCCCAGTCCCGCCGGTCGTGCTGCAGAAGGCTCCGCTCCTTACGGACTGGGTGCCGGCGATCACCCCGCAAGGCGTGCATCTGATCGGCCGCGTCACCGGCCATCCCCTGCTGGGCGATTGCGCGGCCGCCACCACGCCGCTGTGGTTCGCCGATCCCGATGGCGCATGGGCCCGCTCGCTCTCGCGCTTCTACAAGCTCGGTCCGCCGCTCGATCGCGATGGTCTCCGCCGCGTGCTGAGACGGATGGCGACCTCCAGCGCTGTCGGCGGCGACGGCTCGGAGGAAGAGTCATGAGCACGACAGACGATGGCGACGACATTGATCTGCCGGCGCCGGCGCAGACGACGCCGTCTCGACCGGAGCGGCAGCCGATTCGTCAGACTGGGATGAGCGTTTGAAGAACCTACCCCGGCTCCTGCGCTACGCCATGCTCGTCACCGACAGCGCCGACCACGTCGAGCAGCGGCTGATCGCAGAGATCGACGAGCTGTGTCCGCAGCTCCCCCACAATGCGGCCTGGGCCGCGGCGCTTGGCGTCGATGCCGGACTTGTGCTCGCGGCCGAGCTCGACCACCGCGCCGTCACTCGGAACGAGCCGAACTTGCGCAGCCTTGCCGACTGCGTGCGGCTTCTGTGCCTGCCGACGCCGCGCGAGCGGACCTACTTCGAGGACCACCGGAGGGTCGGCAAGGCGCTGATCCAGGCTTTCCAGACAACCTCCAGGCATGCCGAGGAGGAGCTCTGCTGCGATCTCGAGCGCTTCGCCTTCGGCTGGGCGGCGCTGCCGGCCTGCACCGACCTGTTGCCGAGGGCAACTTCGGCGCAAAACGCGGCCTTCCTCGGTAATCGCATGGCGGAACATCGCGTCACCGCGGCCGCCGTTGCCGCCCGGCGGAAAGTCAAGGCGGAGGAAGAGCGTCGGAGGAAGAAGGAGGACGATCAAAAAGCGGCCGAGCGCTCGGAGCAGGCTTCAGATGCTGCCGCGGAAGCCGTGCCCGAACATCATCTGGTGGTCGCTCGCCTGAGCCCTGAGGAGATGAAAAACGTCAAGCTCAAGGACATCATCGGTCCGCTGAAGAGCATCATCAACACTGCTCTGCCGCTGGTCGAGGTGCCGCCGTTGCACGAGGTGCGCAGCACACTGATCTATGAATTCCCTTATGCCATCGACGTCATCGATTTCGCACTTGCCGACCTCGTTGGGCGCACCACGATCCTGCTGCGGCCGCTGCTTTTGGTCGGCGACCCCGGCGGCGGCAAGAGCCGATTTGCTCGGCGGCTCGGAGAGATCCTCGGTCTGAGCGTCTGGCGCGAAGACGCGTCCCGTGCCGACGGCGCCACATTCGGGGGAACCGACCGGCGTTGGTATTCGGCCGAACCCTGCCATCCCTTTCTCGCTGTTGCCCAAGGCAAAATCGCCAATCCGCTCGTCCTCATAGACGAGATCGAGAAGGCCGCGACCCGCACCGACTATGGACGGCTATGGGATTGTCTACTCGGTTTCCTCGAACCCGAAACTAGTGCGCGCTATCCGGATCCCGCGCTGCAGACGAACCTCGACTTATCGCACGTCTCGTTCGTGGCAACAGCCAACAGTCTTGATCCTCTGCCGAGTCCGATCCGCGACCGATTTCGTGTCGCCACCTTTAGAAAGCCAGCCGCTGAAGATCGCGACAGCCTCTTGCCGGCGGTGATCGCCGACCTCGCCCGAGAACGCGGCCTCGACGAAAGCTGGGTGCTACCTCTCGATGGTGCCGAACATGCCGCGGTCGCGCGGCACTGGCGTGGCGGCTCAGTGCGCCGCCTGCGCCGGATCGTCGAAGCCATCCTGCGCGAACGCGACCTCCGCGCCACGAGGAACTGACCATGAAGCACGACCCCGCCGAGAAGCCGAAACAGACAGCACAGTACAGGGTGTCGCCATTGCCACGACCGGCGCGATTGCCGGGGATAACGCCCCGACTCGGCCCGAGCCACGGCGGAAATCCCGATACAATCCCGCGCAATCACCAAAGGACCGACACCGTGACCGACCCTCAGATCACCTGCCCGAACTGCCACACCGAGATCAAGCTCAACGAATCGCTTGCGGCGCCCTTGGTCGCCGAGACCCGCAAGCAGTTCGAGGCGCAGCTTGCGGCCAAGGAGGCCGATTTCAGCCGTCGTGAGGCCCAGCTCAGGCAAACGCAGGACGACCTCGCCAAGGCGCGCGAAGCGATCGACGAACAGGTCGCGGCCAAGCTGCGGTCCGAGCGCACTGCCATCGCCGAAGCCGAGGCAAAAAAGGCGCGTCTTGCGCTCGCTGACGATCTCGGCCAGCGCGACCGGCAGCTTGCGGACCTGCGGCAGATGCTCGCCACCAACAACGCGAAGCTCGCCGAAGCCCAGCAGGTCCAGGCCCAGATGTTGCGCAAGGAACGGGAGCTTGAGGAAGCCAAGCGCGAGATGGACCTCACGGTGGAGAAGAAGGTCCAGGAGAATCTCGCTGCCGTCCGCGACAAGGCCAGGCTCGAGGCGGAGGACGCACTCAAGGCCAAGGTCACCGAAAAGGAGACCCAGATCGCCGGCATGCAGCGCCAGATCGAGGAACTGCGCCGCCGGGCCGACCAGGGCTCGCAGCAGCTGCAGGGCGAAGCGCTCGAGATCGAACTTGAATCCCTGCTCCGCAGCCGCTTCCCGCGTGACCTGGTCGAGCCGGTGGCCAAGGGCGAGTTCGGCGGCGATGTGGTGCACCGCGTGCTTGGCCCCGGCGGTCAGGCCTGTGGCACCATCCTTTGGGAGTCCAAGCGCACGCGGAATTGGAACGACGGCTGGCTCGCGAAACTACGCGATGATCAACGCGCCGCCAAAGCGGAGATCGCGCTGATCGTTTCGACTGCGCTTCCCAAGGGAATTGAGACCTTCGACCTCGTTGATAACGTCTGGGTCACGGAGCCCAGGTTCGCGATCCCGCTCGCCATCGCACTTCGGCAGTCGCTGATCGACGTCGCCGCCAGCCGCCAGGCGCAGGAAGGCCAGCAGACCAAGATGGAGATGGTCTATGCCTACCTGACCGGCCCCCGCTTCCGCCACCGCATCGACGCCATCGTCGAAAAGTTCACCGACATGCAGGCCGACCTCGATCGCGAACGCAAGACCATGATGCGGCTGTGGGCCAAGCGCGAGGAGCAGCTCAGGGGCGTGCTCGATTCCACCGCCGGACTTTATGGGGATCTCCAGGGCATCGCCGGTCGCGCCATGCAGGAGATCGAAAGCCTGGACGTGCTGATGATCGAAGTTAAGGGCGAGGCAGCGGAGTAGGACCCTTGCCCATTGCGCCGAACCCACCGTCCGCAACCGCTCGTTATGAAGCAAGAGACAAAAAGTGCGGCTAAACTGATACGCTTTGTGTAATTTTCTTATCAGTTGGTGCGACAACTCCGTTTGTATGTGATGAATGTTTGTACTCGTAGTCCAATGGTTAGTATCATCCGTTGATAACGGCCTGGTTGCGGGCTTATGTCTGATGGGACCACCAATTCCGCAATTTTTGCGGCTAACTTTGTGCGGACTACGAAAGAACGACTCGATTTCACTTTAAGAACGACTCGATCCGCACCTTTAAGAATGACTCGATTATCCCATTGCCTTGATCTTCCGAAAGAATTTCGTCCAAATTTCGATTTGCTGAATTTGACGCACGAAAAAATTTCGAGGCGGTTTTTTGGACTTCTTAGCGTTCTGAAACTCGCTTTCGTCGACTTCAGCTGACACGATTTCCCCGCGACGCTGGCAGCCCGACAACCAGCGGCAAGGGTGATCGCGCTGGGAGCGGTCCCGACCTGGCAGGCCCGGCACGTCCGACCGCATTAGAGCCTCTGCCGGCCAGGGACACGATCCGTGTGGTGCGAAGCGATCGCGGGCTTTCTACGGCGTCTCGGGCCCCGGTGATACCGACGCTGTTGGCGGAGGCATGACCGCAGCCGCGCCTCGGTCGGTTTCGAAGAATTTTTTCGCTTTCAAGTGGTTTTCCAGCGCAGCCGGCCTGTAGGGTCCGAAGCTCGTGTAGTTTCGCACCGACTTCATGGCGAGACGCTCGTAGACGGTCTCGTGAAGCTGAGCGGTGTCGGGGACGTCGCGAACGGCCCGATCCCAATTGAGGGAAGTGCCGCCCACGCCGACCATGCACTCGTCGTGCATCATCCCGTCGCTGGACGGATAGAGCTTCAGCAGGCCTTCGTCGACGATAACGCGGGTTTGCTCGGGGATCTTTTTGCTGATGAAGTCGACCATCCACTTCAGGGTAATGTCGGACAGCCGGGATTCGTTTTCGGGGTAACTTCCCCCGATGTCGGCGTGATTGCCGGCAAACCAGATCTGATCGAACTGTTCGGGCTCGTCCTTCCTGTCCGGCCACATGACTGTTCCTCGACCTCCCCACGCCACGCGTTTGAAGTCCTTTCGGCCCTCGTCGATCGACTGGAGGTGTCGCGCATATTGCACATCGGGCGAAAAGTGTCGGTCGTACGCCCAATCGGGGAAGAAGCGCTGCACTCCGATCGCCGCGACAGCATCCCAGATTCCGATGAAATAGGCGGAAGCTCCTGCCGCCCGGCCGATCTGGGAGCCGTAGTCCGCACGAAACTTCGCCTCTCTCTCCGCCAGCGTTTTCTCGTCGGTGATCGGCATGCCCAGCTTGTAGAGGCAGGCCACCGCTTCCTTCGCGATCCGCCGTAGCGATTTCGGATCGAGGCTCAGGGTTTCGAGGCCCGGCTGCTTTGTCGGGATGCCACACACTTCGAGTACGTGGGAAAGACACCTGGCCGTGTAGGCTCCGCGGCTGAAGCCGAACAAGTAGATGCGGTCGCCAGGCTCCCAGACGCCGATGATCGCGACATAGCAGTCCATGATCTTCTCGGTAAGGCCCACCCCAAACATCTGCCGGACAGACTCCTTTGTTCGGTCGAGAAAGCTGTTGTGTCTGGGCGTAGGCGTTCCGATGCCGGGTACGTAAAAAGCCAGTTGCTTGCTGGGATCAATGATCGATTCTGGCCCGGTCCGCGTCGCACGGTACAATTTGTAGACGTTCGTGCGGCTCTCGTCGGGCAGCAAGCCGCCTTCGTTACCCGTGCCGTCGGCGAAGATGAGGATGTTCTTGGTCACTTCGTGCTCCTTGTGCCTAAGCCAAAGCAGGATCGAGAGAGGCGTCTCCAACGACGATGCCGGTCTCCGCTGTGAAGATCACCGCAACATCCTTCGCTTTTTCCCTGTACGCGCTGTACGCGCCTTGGCCCGCGGAATTGATGGCGTCCGCCAAACTTGCCACTGGCCCCTGTTTGGCGCTCGTTGCAGCATCCTTGAACTTGCTTTCTTCCGTCCGCAGCCCGGCGATGGCGGCGTTCAGGTCGGACATGTTCGTCGGCGTCACGAGCTTCCCACCGATGTAGACGACCTGGCTGAGGCCGACGATGCCGAGGATGGTGTCCGGAATGACGAAAGTGGAAAGTTGCGTCACGCCTGCTGCGATCAAAGCTCCGATCACGACCAGTGCAAAGATGAAGCTCTGATAACGGTAGACGTCGAAGACCCCGTCCGTGGTGAAGAAGTCGCGCCACGAGGCGTTCGACGGATCGACGGTCGCCTTGGCCATCGGAATCCAGCCTCGACGCAGAAGCCACGCCCTGTTCTCGGCGGACAGGTTATTGCGTTGGGCATCGGCGCCCTTGGCGACCGTGGCGCCGATCCCGCTGATCCCGAGCAGTGTCAGGATTGTTCCAGAGATGTCCGTGAGCATTCCTGTCTGCAGAAGCAGCAGGGAAATCAGTGCGACGACAACCAAGGAAAACGAAAGGGTCTGGAAGGTGGACAGACTTCCTTTCCCGTCCGGGCCTGCAGTGACCCGAGCCGGGTTCAGGGCGCGCACGAAGGACGCCAAAGTGTGGTCTTGCTTGCGGAGCGCGAACGCTATCCAGACGTAGAGGAGGAACACCTCGCCGACGGTGATCCCGATGCTCAGCCAATAGGGACTCAGGCGGACGGTCGTGACGGAAACACGCCCTGGAGATTCGCCGACGGGGCTGTTGCAGGTGTACAGATAGAGATCGACCCGGTTCCAAAGCCAGGCGAAGTCGTCACCCATGTTCAAGGTGACGATCGACTGATCGGGCTCCAGCAGGTGCTTCTTGACGAGCAGGTCAGACTCCGCGGCCCGACGTGTCACCACGTCTTGTCTTTTTAATAGATAGGTTTCACCGTCCCCGTAGTCGATGCCCGCGAAATACCTCACGCCATCCACGAATGGCGCTCGCACGCCGACGTCCACGCGTTGGTTTGTCGGCAGAAAATTCGTTGCGAACACGATCGTGCCGCCTACCGGGTTTCGGCCGGATTTCAGTTCGACCGCAAACTCCCCTGCTTTGACGCACTGTTTCTGAGGATCGTTACTTCGGGCCGCTACGGCCTCGCCAGTTCTCCCCGGAAGGGCCGGCGTTGGAGTGGGGGGAGTGGATCGCGCATCCGCAGGGGGTTGGGCAGGCGCCGGCGTCTGCTTTCCATCGATCTGAGACGGATTGTTTTGTTCGGCGGACTTCGCCGACGGCAGAAATGCCAAGGCTGACATTCCGACGACGCACGCTGCGACAATCAGCGATCTGACCATAGACGATCCCTTAGCAATTTTGGAAAAAGGGCTCAGAATTACCCATGGTTGTCGCGACATTACAAGTCAACCGTGTTCAATGATGGTCGTTTGTCGGGGAAAAGTGCTGCGCGGTCAGCCAACGGGCAATTTTTCATCGAACGACAGCACGGCTGGCCTCGCGCTGCCTCCCAGAAACGCCTTGTCTCCTGCCGGCGTGCGAACTCCAACTCGATCGGACAACCCAGCTTGTGGCATTCACGCCGAAGTAGCGACCGTCCGTTTCCATCCTTCCGACCGCACAGGCAAGCGCTGCGACCATTCCGGAGTTGCCCAGTCGTTCTGACCTTGTCCAAGCAGGCCGCAATGGGCCCCTCATCCGACCTGACCGCACGATGGAGGTCGCCCAATCGACCAATTGATTCCGCGATCTGCTCTGCCTTAGCTTCGATTTCGCCGGCGTCGCCGTGGGACATCTGAGCGTAGTCTGGCCAGACCCCAGTTTCACTGGCCGTATCCTGACACAACAGGAATGACTTTAGTTTCACCCACCATACGGGCGCGGTAACATCGCCAATCCCCGTGCCTGCGTTCAGTCCGAGGCAAAACGAGCCGCCTGCGTTGATGTGCCTTTCCGGGCAGAAGTCAGGCAACAACTTCGCACCAACTCTTTCTCGGGCAAGCACTTCCCTGCCATCAAACGCCACCGCCAACCTATAGAGGCGCGACAAGTTTCCGCTCGCGCGAACGGCTAGGGCATCGACGTTGATTTCGTTGACGTGGATAAACGTCACTTCCGCCCAGTCCGGAGCGGCCCTCATGATGCTTTCTATGGGCGGCCGCGGAGAAGCCATACTGGTGTTCTCGGACTACAGGCTGCTGGCGTGAGAGCGAGCGGCCGGCTGGTCGCGCACCACCTGCACAACGGGCGATGAAACCGCCCCGAGAAGGTCTGCCGCCGAGTCGTAGGTCATCAAGCGACCAGCCCCGAAATTCTTGCGCACGGAGAAGTCAGCAACGGCAGCAGCAGCGGGCCCGAGACGGACGCCGCCGCCCTCGATTTGCTGTTGTACCCTCTCGGCTCCAACCGTTGCATGGCTTGCCGCACAGCGCACGCTCTCTTGGCCGCGCTGGCCCAGGCGCGTCACGGGCGTCTGGCCATACTCGATCCCGACCGCGAGATCGATGGCGGCTTTCGATCCGACGATTTTCAGGCAGAGATCAAAGGACGATCGCATCGCGGCGGCACACAAGGCCGCCTGCCGCACGCTTTTTGCTGCGTCATCGGCGCGTTCGCCTTCTGCCACGCAGCCGTGGATGCAGTCACCGATGAAGCGCACGCGCTTGCCGCCAAAATCGTCCTTGAGCACGGCGTTGAGCTCCTCCCGGATGACGTGAACAATCTTGACCGCCTCGCGGATCTTGTCGGATCCGCCGTGGATCGCCTGGTCGACGAAATTGGTGAACCCGTCGATGTCCGCGAAGATCGAGGCCATGCCCATGCGGAGTGAATTCGCCGGCGAGAGCTCGCTGAACTTGACCGTAGACAACGGCAGCGCGGGGCGCTTGAAGCGGAACATTGGCTCGGCGGAGTCGAGAGCGACCGCCGAAGCCGTCCGATCGAGGCTGTCGAAGCCGTACTTCCTCACCGCCCCCTGGACGAATGCCTCATCGAGCGTCATGACGCCCGCGGACTTGCGCACGGCTCCCGCCGCCACGCGCTTCTGAGCCGTTTCGGTCAGGAAGATGCCCTGCTCGGCTCCCGCGGCCACCAGCTTTGCAGCGTGGTTTGCCGGCCGCCCCAGGAAGAGCGTGTCCTTCTCATGGGCACCGCGGCCGGTGGTCATGGCAAGGCACTTTCCATGATCGATGCCGAAACGAATGCGCGACGGGAACCCATGGGCCTGGCCGACCCTTTGAGCAGCCTCCGTGAGCTTGCGGGCAAGCGCCACGGCCCGCTCGATCTGAGCGGCCGGGTCGCCCACCGGGGATGCGATGACGGCGTGCAGCCGAGCACCGTGGTAATCAACGCGATCGCCATCGTCGCCGTCGACGATCGAATCCCACACGCGGTAGTGCATGTGCAAGAAACCCAAAAGCCGGCGGTGCGCCGCCTCGGTCTCTTGGCCCCGTTCAGCGACCAAATCTTCGAAATCCAAAAGCTGTCCGTAGACATGGGCGCCTTCGACCACGAACGCCTCGCTCAGCGGCATGCGGCTCAACAGCCCGCGCTTGGCCATGGTGGCGCTGTCGAGGGCCACGTGGCGATCGACTTCAGGCACCGTTTTCAGGTACTCGCGGATTCTGGTTTGGGCGCGGTCTGCATTCCAAGACATCGGGCGGCTCCTTCAGATGGAAAAGACGTCGAACTCGACGCCGTGCTTCACTTGCACCTTCGTTGGTCCCCGGAAGGCGTCGGAGTCGATGCCGGATCGCACGATGAGATCCCGCAAATGGGGGCTGATGCGGATTTGCCCGAGGTCGGGCGATTTCGCCTGTTCGTAGCGGGCGGCGAGGTTCACCGTCGCTCCAAGGATCGTGACCGCGATCCTGTTCTCCGCGCCGAAGTCGCCGAACGAGACATCGCCGGCGTGAAGGCCGATCCGGATTCCAAGGTCGAGCCGCTGGTCTTCGATGTAGCGCATGCTCTCTTCGGCGATCTTCCGGGCGCAATCGACCACCGCCGGCGGCTCGATCATTTCGCGTTCGGGGGTATCGATGAACCAATAGGCCATCACGCCGTCGCCCATCAGCTTATCGATTTGGCCATGCGCCTTCCGGATCAAATCGATTTGAATCGTCGCGAGGTTGCGCAGATGACGGGCGACGTCGACGGGCTGCTTGTCCGCGGCCCAAACACTGAAGTTGGCGAGGTCGCTGAAGTAGACGACGGCCTTGCGATTCTGAATCGGGCCCGCCTGGCCGACGGCAGCCATCTTCACAATGCCAAGCGCATCACCGTCCGAGAAGCGCCGGAGGAGCAGTTCGTGTTCGGCGGCAGAGCTCCTAAGCTCGGAACGACCATGCGTGGCTTGCTCCAGCTTCAAGTTCACGATGTCGGCCAGCGTCTGGATCCAGACGACCTTTTCCGCGTCGGTCAGGTCTTGTTGAAATGAGGCATCGATGCACCACAAACGGACCGAGCCGCACGCCTTGATGTCTGCGGTTCGCGTGCCGGTCTTCCCGGCCAAGACGTGGAGCAGCCCTTGCTCGCCCACCATCTCGCCGGCACCTCTGAACGCGACGGTCTGCTGATCGGCTCTGATTTCGATCTGGCCGCTCAAGACCAGCCAGCAGCCGGTAACACGATCCCCGCGACTGCAGATGATTTCATCCGGCAGGAAATCGGCGACCGTGACGAGCTGAGAACGCGCGATGGCGCAGCGGATCAATGCCGGATCGGGGCAATGCGCCAGGAGGAACCGGTCGAGCTGCCGGTCGATGTCTTGGGCACAGCCCATATCTCAGCCCCAAATGGCGCATAAAGCTCAAATCCTCAGATTTGCTTCCGCGCTATGTTATGTATCGCTACTACGAACTTATAAAACTGCTTGCCGGAAGTCAAGGAGAGTCTATGCTGCTACTCCGAACACACGTACCGAGGGGTCAGCACGTGGCCGAAAGCATTCGAGACCGCATCAAGTCACTGAGAAAAAAGGAGAAATTTACTTTAGATCAGCTTGCCGAACAAGCTGGCCTGAGCAAATCGTACCTTTGGGAGCTGGAAAATAAGGAAGTTCCCCGTCCCTCCGGCGAGAAGCTCGCTGGGGTGGCGAAGGCCCTGAATGTTACCGTCGACTACCTTCTGGGAGGGGATCCGACGGAGAATTTGGAGGCAGCCGAGGACAAAGCATTCTTTCGGGAATATGAGGCTATGTCGCCGGAGGCCCGCGCTCAGCTGCGCCGGTTGGCGAAGGCGCTGGACAAGTAGCCATGGATTTTGAGGGCTGGGGTGTCCAGCGGTGGGCAAACCACTTCAATCAATTGCTGAATATCGCCAACCCACCCAATCGCTACAAGTTCGACATCGGCGAACTCGCGATGGAGACGTCGAGATCGCTTTTTCCCGGCGATCCCATCGTGGCGGTGAAGGAAGAAGACCTGGATGGCTTCGCCGGTGCGCTCGTGCCCGCCGAGTCGCGAACCAGATGGGGTATCGTCTACGGAGGCGGACAATCGTCGGGGCGGAGGAGGTTCACGGTCGCGCATGAATTCGGGCACTATCTCCTCCACAGGAAGAAGTACCCGGACGGAATCCACTCGAGCGAGGCTGACGTCGACGGGCGGACAAAGATCGAGGTCGAGCGCGAGGCCAACGAATTCGCCTCTTGGCTACTGATGCCTCTGGACGATTTCAGGAAGCAGGTGTCGCCGCAGGACAAGCCTGACTTCGACGTGCTGGGAAACTGCGCCGATCGGTACGAAGTCTCCCTTGTGGCCGCCATTCTAAGATGGCTGCGGTACACCGAACGAAGGGCGCTGCTTGTCACTTCAGTTGACGGCTTTGTCAAATGGTCATGGTCGAGCAAACCAGCGCTGATCAGTGGTGCGTTCATCCGCACCAGCCGCGGTCCCGTCCCTTTGCCGGCTGCATCCGCCGTCGCACAGGAGCAGTTCACCGGATGTCCGCGCCGGCGTCGATCACCCGACGGGAGTGTGGTTCAACGAGCGCGCTCGAGAACTTTCGTTCAGAAGCGAGAAGTACGACACGGCCTACACCCTGCTGCACCTGGGAGGAGCCGAACCGAAGGCTTGGGACGAGGGTAAGGGTCTCGAGGACACCTACGAACGCTTCATGAAGCGGTAGGTTCGACTATCGTGGGAGCACCGGATCGAGCGCTTCCTGCTCCAAAGTCATTGGCACCTTATCAAACGCAAGCCATTGAGCCAACGCCGCGACCGCGCTGTCGGATCGTGCGACGGAGACTAGGCTTGGATCTGGTTCGGTTGGCTGTCCGGCACTTTCCGCCAATTGCTGCGTCATCAAATGCGGCGTCGGTCTCCGGGGTAAAACCTCTTCGAGAAGTCTGAATATACGCAATCCTCCGCTATCGATGTCGCCCCAGTGGAGGAAGGGAACGGCGCTCGGGATTCCCCTGAGCACGCGATCAAGCAGTGCGATGACGCCAGCAGCCGGAAATCCACCGAGGTAAACGATCAGGCCGTCGCTTTCTATCTCTCGGACCTGTCGATTGAAGCTCGCGTAGTTCTCGACGGTGAGTACATACGCTGGCGGACGACTAATCCTCAGCGAAGGCAGCATCTCAGGGTGTATGGATGCGAACGGCTTGGCGGCGCCGTCCACAAGAAGACCGGTTGGCCCTTCCACGACAACCGGTCCCTTGAGGTGAACGGGGTGGCTGAATCGCTCCAACCCGATGTGGGTCCAGACGACATCGCCCGCAGCGCCAGGCTGACCGATTTGGAGACCAACAACGGCAGCGAGCCGGGAGGCGTGGCGATCGAAGGCCTTTGTGTCGTTCGTCGCCCGGAAGGAGAACGTGCGTGCGTCGAGCCCTCGGGCTTCCTGCCGCGAAATGGAGGCCAATAGCGTGAAGAACTCCTTGGCGGCTTCGGTCTGGGCGGCGGTCAGCCGGTAGGCTGGCTCGCCCTTCATCCAACGGCCGGTCATCTCGTCCAGCAGGCTGGCCACCCATGGCTCTCCCGTTCCAGCTACTGGGAGCAGTTCTTCCCGGGCGCGCTGCGCGGTCGCGGCCGCGGTCGGACGACCCAGGTGGCGGGCGAGCAGATCGGGATCTCGGACACGCACGCGCTCGATTAGGTGGCCGCGGTCTCTCCGGCCCCGCTGCACCTCGACGGCGCCGAATCTCTCCGCCGCCACCATGAGATCGTGGAAGCGGCCGACCTGTTGCGCCGTAGAAAGGTTGTCGTACTGCGGAGTGGCGGACGCCGGGCGGGACCGATCCGGATTCCGCTCGCTTCGTTCCAGCAGACGTTCGAGGAACTCGACGCCGGCCTCGGTCATGCGGACGTCCGTCATTCAGCTGCCTGGTCTTGTGGAGTCGCTGCGGTATTCTCGGCGGCGACGGCCTCTGCTTTGAATACGTCGAAGCCCTTGCGGTAAGGATCGGCAGCGACGAGTTCGTCCCGGGCCTTCGCGGTGAGGAGTTCGGTGTCGATCATCACCTGGTTACCGAGGCGATTGACGTTCACCACGGTATCGACGACCTCCATGAAAACGTGGCGCTTTTCATCGGGGGTGGCCAGCACGACCTGAAGCCCCAGATCACGCATGAAATCCGAGCAGGCGCCGATCGCCTTCGTGTCCAGGCGGTTGAACGCTTCGTCGAAGATCGCAAGGGACAGGCCAGTCTGGCCGGTTCGCCGATTCTGGTACGTCGCGGCCAGCGAAGCTCCGATGGCGATGTAGAACGGAAGCTGCCCCTCGCCTCCGGAGCCCGTCCCTGCTCGGCTCGACAGCGACGACCGGATCTTGCCGTTTTCGTCCTGGATGTAGAGTTCGAAGTTGAAGTATTTCCGAGGATCTTCGACCTCCTCGGTCCGGGCCTCCGGGTTTGAAAGGATCTCTTCGATCTGGCGAACGGCGCGCATTATCGGGGTATTGGCGTCCTCGCTGCGGTCCCCGAAAAGCGGCAGGTTGAAGTCGGGACGGCGGGACTCGTTGACCAGGTCGATCATGTCGGCGTGAGTCGGTGCTTCCATCGCCTTGAACCAGTAGTAGTCCCGCCCGTGGAACTGCCGGTCCTTCAGGTGGCGGTTGAGCTCATTCAAAGTCGCTTTGATGCCGGTGAAGGCGTCGTCCAGCCGGTGAAGGAGGTCGTCGCGGAACGCCGAGGTCATTTCGCTTGCTGCGTTCCGGCATTGCTCTTCGTACTGGACCAGTTCGTGCGCATCGAGCCGCTGCTTTTCGGACGTGGCCCATTGTTCGACGGCGGCGGGGGTCGCCTCTTCGGCCGTGAACGGCGGGCTGACGTGGAAGTCCTGGTTATGCTTGTTCAGCGTATTGGTCATTTCACGCATGAGGCTAGAGCGACGGTCGGTCGAGCGCCGATCGCGGTCTGCAGTGTAGCCCGCGATGAGGTTCGGAATCGTGTCGGTGACGATCCCTCCAATCTCCGATTGATAATCGTGCATAGTCGTCGATTGAGGGAAACCTTCCCTAACCTGCCGGGCGCGGTAGCGCCGGGTCGACGACAGGACGTCGCGGTTCTTCAACATGTAGCTTTCATACGCGCCTTCGGCCCGGTCCCGCGCGCCCTGCGCTTCGGTCAACGCCCGCTGCGTCGAGGATTTGATGCCTGCGGCGGTCGAGACAGCGGCTTTCAAGCGTTCCAAATCCGCCAAGAGCTTGGGATCGCGATTGCGTCTGGCGTCCTCGATGTTCTTTTGGATTTCGCCGAGCTTTCGATCGAAGGCGGCCATGGCGGCGCCGCTGTCGAGGCAGGTCAGGCTGGCGCCGCGTATCGCCTGGAATTGCGCAAACATGCCTTCGAAGAGGCGGGCTTCTTCTTCCGACCGTCCGACGTCCCGCGCTCTTTCAGCCAGCTGCTGCAGGAGTTCCTGTCGCTCGGCCTGAAGCTGTTGGCGCATCTGGTCTTGCGTGGCGCGGCCGAGCTTCAGGTAGCGGGGCTTTTGCAGTCTCCGGACCGTCCGGCCACCTTGCATTACCAGATCGGGGGTGATGGCGTTCTCGGCGGCGACCATCTTGTCCATGGTCTCGACCAACATGAGGTGGCCGATGCGATAGTTGAGGAAAGCTCGGGCGTAACGGTTTTCGGTGCTGATGATCTGCGCCAGAGAGCCCTTTTCGGCCGGCCGCGTGCTGTCCGTCTTGGTCGTGTTGATGACCTCGGCATCTTTGAAGGAGTATTCTCCGCCTTCACGGAAGATCTCCAGGGCCTGTACCGCCCTTGCGGGCTCCACGATCAAGGCTTCTCGGGAGCGGCCGAGAACGGCCTCGGCCGCCATCCGCCATTTGTCGTCCCTGATCTCAACCACTTCGCATAGCGGCGTTGCTTCGATGCCGTGCGAAGCGAGCTGTCTTATGAGGTCCCTGGTGCCCCCTTCGATCGGGCTGAGCCCCTGCTCCATCCGCTTCAAGTTGCTGTCGATCAGATCGATGCGGTCTTGAAGGTTCTTGGTCGCGACGCGAGCATGGAAATGCGCGTCCGAAAAGGTTTTGCGGATGTCCTCGAGCCGCTGCTGATCGACGGCGTCCAGCGCGGCGTCGAGATGGGAGGCCGCCTCCCGCCAGTCCTCGGGCAGTGTCTTGTCCCAGTCCCAAAGCGGCGCTCTTCCTCGCGCGACGACGACCGCGCTGAGAAGAGCGTGCAGAACGTCGTCGCGGCGTACCAGTAGGTTGCGCTCGACCGCCGTTCTGATCGAGGCGATGAGCCCTTCGATTTCCTTGACCGGAGACATGGCGTTCGAGCGCTGGCCCAGCGTCAGGTTTTTGTCGGACTCGTACATCAGCGCAAGTTGTTCGCCGTCGCTAGTCTTGATCGAAAGCTCGACCGTCTTGTGCTCCGTCTCTAGGGTCGCATGCCGGGTCGCGGCTACGGTCGCTTCGATCTCTGCCTTGGTCGCCGCGCTCCGCAGCTGCATCAGGCTATCCTCCTGATGCCGGGCCTCGCGGCTGAAACCTTCCCATTCGAGGCGGGCGATCTGCCAATTGGTGACCGCGATGATCCGCTCGTTGTCGATGGCTCGAGCGACTATCCGGAGGATCCCGGTGAGGCTGGCGCTCTGGGCCTTCAATTCCTCGATGCGAGACGTCAGGAAACGCCAATGCTCGATACTGCGCCGGAGCCGGTCGACCTGGATCGGCTGGACATCGAGGACGTAGTTCCGAACGAACTCCGTGGGGTTGTCTACCGGCTTGAGCAGCAGTGCGTTCCGGAATGCCTTCTGGAAACGTCGGGGATCGAGTGGAAATCCCGCCGGCGACAGCGCTCGGAGGGACTCCGCGACGAAGTCGGTCGCGCTCGAGAATGCGTCGTCGACCTCGATGTCCCGGGCGCGCAACGAGGTGCGTACCGCATGCCACTGCAGCGTCTCGACTTCGTCATCGCCGACCGAGGCGAGGAGATCGTCCTTTGTCAGCGCTCCCTTAGCGATGAAACGGGCCTCGCAGGACTCATCACTCCTCGAGGCGGATGCCGAAAAGGCCACGCCCAAACTCACCGCCGAGCCGTCATCCAGATCCTCGAAAACCAGGACGATGTAGGTGTATGCATTCTGACGGGTGGGCTCCGACCGCTCGCCTTTTTCGTCCAGGGAGACGACGCCGAGACAGTAGTCGCGCAGCGTGCGTTTGCTTCTGACGTTGCTTTGAGCGCTCGGATTGAACCGGATGCTGGCCATGCTCGCGCCGGTGAGGACCGTCTGGACGGCGTCGATGATCGCCGACTTTCCGGCGCCGTTCGGCCCGATGATGGCGGTCATGCCGCGCATGTCGACCTGCTGCGCCCGGAACAGATACCAGTCGATCACGATGATGCGACGGAGCTCGATCACGTCTGGACCTCGCTCTGGCCGTGGGGCTCAGCCGTGGCCGTGGTGGAGCGCGAGACGAACTCCTCGAGAGAACCGAGTGTGTCCTTCGAGACCACGATCGGAAGCGCCGGTCGCAGGAACAGCGCGAAGTTTTTGTCGTCCTGCTCCACGATCCGGACCAGACCGCGCTGCCGGAAGCCGGCGAGGATTTCCTTCACCCGCCCGAAGTTGGGCCGCTCTCGGTGCGTCCGGTCTTCGTAAATCTGCAAAATCTGCTCGCTCTCGACCTCCACCTCGCCGAACTCCTTCGCCTCGAACCGAGTGAAGGCCTCTTCGTAGTGAAGGCGCAGCACCAGCAGGAGCAGGCTTTCATCGAGTTTCATGCTCTGACGTGGAGGAAGTTCGCTCGCCACCAGGCCGACGTAGCCGTCGACGGGTCTGCCAACGACGCGATAGCCGAGTGCGTCGAACAGGTTTTCAAAATAGCCCATGTGCCGCCGCAGTATCTCGTAGGAGGTCTTCATGCCCCAGTCGTTCTCGTAGATGAACTGGGCGCGCCAGAGCTGCTGCGCCGCCTGGCGCAACTCCTTCTGCAGCTGATCGCCGTCACCGCCTTCGGAGTCTTCGTCGTCGATGAGTTTTGAAAGATCACGCAGCATCGGCGGCGGTCCTCGTTCGCTCGATCCGGAAGGCGGTCACGTCGATCCAGTCGTTGGCGGTGCGTCCCTCATCAAGCGCGATCGTGAATTCGCCCAGCCGCACGGACCGGCCGATCGCAGCAAGGTTCGGCAACGCGCGGTAGGCGAAGAAGTCCGGGATACTTTCGATATCGATCTCTCCGGAAGACGCCCGGTTCCGCCCCTGCATCTGCCGACGGACGAATTCCAGCAGCTTCTGGTCCGTGACGCGGACCATGCGGTCGAACTCGGTCGTGGCCTGGACGTAGGCTCGCAGATACGGGTCCTGCTTCGGCACCTTGAAGCGCGTACGCTCAGGCGGCGCTCTCGGGGGCGGCGGGGTGTACAGCGCGAGCGAGGTGATGGGGAGTCCGACGTCCGGGGACCGGAGGCGGATCTCGACCTCATCGTCGTCGAGAGAGCCGGTCGCGGAAATTTGGACAGGACGATAAGTGGAATTTCTGCCTGACAGCGGCGATAATCGCCGTGAACAGGAGAGACCATGAGCAGACGACCCCGGCGGAACCACTCAGCGGCCTTCAAGGCGAAGGTGGCTCTGGCCGCCGTCAAGGGCGACCGAACCATCGCCCAACTGGCGGAGCATTTCGACGTCCATCCCAACCAGATAACGACATGGAAATCGCAGCTTGAGGCAAGCGCTTCCGAGATTTTCGGACCGGGAGGCGGGACACCGGCCACGCCAGCGGTCGATGTGAAGTCGCTGCACGCCAAGATCGGAGAGCTGACGCTGGAGAACGATTTTTTAGAAGGCGCGCTCACCAAGGCGGGATGGCTGAGCGCAAAGCGATGATCGATCGTGAACACGATCTACCGATCACCAAGCAGGCAGAGATTTTGAAGGTCAGCCGCGGCAGCGTGTACTATCTGCCGCGTCCAGTCTCTTCAGCCGACCTCGAGATCATGCAGCGTCTCGATCGGCTGCACCTGGAGTATCCCTTCGCCGGTTCGCGTATGTTGCGAGGCCTGCTGGCTTTGCAGGGGTGCAAGATCGGCCGCCGGCATGTGAAGACGCTCATGCGGCGGATGGGGATCGAGGCGCTGTATCGCCGTCCGCGCACCACCAAGCCCGAGCCCGGCCACAAGATCTATCCGTATCTGCTGCGCGGCATCGAGATCAGGCGGCCGAACCAGGTCTGGGCCATGGACATCACGTACATTCCGATGGCGCACGGCTTCGTTTATCTCGCCGTGGTGCTGGACTGGGCGACACGTCGTGTTCTGTCGTGGCGGCTGTCGATCACGATGGAGGCGGCCTTCTGCGTCGAGGCGTTGGAGGGTGCTCTCGCTCGTCATGGCAGGCCGGAAATCTTCAACACCGACCAGGGTTCGCAGTTCACGGGCGCGGCGTTCACCAGTCTGCTTGCCAGCCACGGCATCGCCATCAGCATGGATGGCAAAGGGGCCTGGCGGGACAACGTGTTCGTCGAACGGCTGTGGCGTAGCGTCAAATACGAGGAGGTCTATCTGCGAGCCTACGAATCCGTCGGCGAGGCGCGACATTCGATCGGCCGGTATCTCGACTTTTACAACGGCCGACGTCCTCATTCGAGTCTTGACGACATGACCCCGGATCAAGCTTACTTCAACCTTCCGCCGCTCCGCGCGGCGGCCTAACCTCGGCAGAGGCTCCACTTATCGACGCGGAATTTTTGTTCAGACAACCGCGACCGGCTCTGAGCGCGGAGAGGCCTTCGATCAGTCTGGCGATCCGCTCCGCAGACCCTTCCCCCATGACGTCCATGTAGTGGACGGTCGTGCGGATGCGACGTTCGAGGCGATCCCGGAAATCCTCGATCTTGTCCATGAAGGGTCCGACGTCCTCGAAGACGCTCCTGATCTTCTCCAGTTCTGTGATGACGCGTTCTTCGGCCGATGCGACCGTACCCCCGCCGGCGACGACGCCCTGATCAACATAGGCGCGGGCGATCTTCCCGATCCGATCCGTATCGCTGAGCATGTCCGCGGCCAAGGAGGTGATGGTGCGTCGATGGCGATAAGGGTTGTTCGACGTCTTCAGTTGCTTGTAATCGGCAATTAGCAATCCATCGACAAAGTCCTGAAAGAACGTCCGGAGGATGGATGCGGCGTTCGGATTGCCGAGGATCCTGTCTTCGATCTCGCGCATACCGGCCAGGATGCGTCGCATGCTACGGGCGAAACGCGCCGCCGTTTCATGTGCGTTGGCGAGACCTTGTGCCATGGTCTCGGGCTCTCGGAACGCGGCCTCCAGATTGTTCTTTACGTCGACCACGGCGCCGGCGACACGCACGCGGCTGTTCCCGAAGTCGGTGATTGCGCCCAGCACCATGAACGCGTCGGGATTCATGTCGACGTAGACGCGCCATTTCTCCGTTTCTTCCGTCAGCCAGCCGGTGTCGCGCAGACGATAGTAGGCGAGATAGTGGGCCTGGCTCGTGCCCTGATCTTCGGCGCCCTCCTCCGACAGTTCGTCCGTCGATCCGATCCCGGATTCGGAAAGCCCGATCTCGATCTGCCTTACGACTTCTTCCCTGAGCGGTGTCTCCAGAATTCGGGCCGAGTACACCTTCTCGTAGAGGCGCATCAGGAGACGGGCATAGACGTGCTTCTTTGGCCCTGCGAGAGGCTGGAATAGGGACTCCGGAAGATAACCAAACAGCTTCATCTATTGGCCCTTCAGGAATTGATTGAACCGCTCCAATTGCTCAACCGCAAGAATAAACGGAGGAGTTTCAGGAGGTTCTCCTGGTTTTCCTCCGCTTCAGCCAGTCCCGCGCCGCCTCCTCCAGGACATCCCAAGCTGCCCGGTAATCTTCGATCCCGGCCTGTTTAATGTCTGCGATGACATCTGGGGACATCATGGTGAGGAATTGCCGCCTGCGCGTCGATATTGCCGTCGTCGTCCCCATCGATACGTCAGCCACCGAGGTGGATTTGTCTCCCTCGGTGGGGACGAAGGTACAGCGCTTCGCTTGACCTAGAAGGTCGAAAACCTCTACCGACTTGCAATCCACGATCTCAATCGCGCGGATGTTCTTTGTCCGCAAGGGAATGTTTATCAGCCTGTTGCGCGTACCCAGATCGAGGAGAGCTCGCCGGTCCGCCAAAAGCCTGTCTCGTATCGATGTTCCCGCCAATATGGCCCCCGCCCTAAACCGAGGATTGTAGGACTGGCTGACACGCGGTCAAGCTGGCCTGATCTCAGGCTGATCGCCCCAAATGAGCCGGCCAGTCTTTTTCGGCCGACTAGCCACATGTTTCTTCACTCGTCGGTTGGCTTCTGGGCTAAGTCCCCGAAATGCGCTGGGTTCCGGGTAGGGGCGCCTCGTTCGCGCACTTGCCGCCGCCGGTCGCCGCCAAAAATGCGAATGGTAGCCGACCCGGAAGGGAGTCCGACTTCCGTCTTCAGCGGTTGTAAACCGGGTTTTCCATTCGCTGCGCTGAGGGGAAGCCTTTCGCCGTTTTGAGCGCGGGGGGTACGAAAACGGCGCCACCTGCTTCTCCGTTACCCAAGGAATGAAATTGATTTCCTGGGGCAACGTGGCGATCGCATACGCCTCGCAGCACCGCTCGCTCGTCTCGTGTCGCCTCCGTGGTCGAGCAGATCGGCGCCATCCTCCACAGCCACCAGTTCCTTCTTCAATTGCGCTCCGAACAGATGACGCGCGGCATGTGAGCCAAGACCCGGTCTCGGCCGCACCAGCGGCTTCGAGGATCGGCTTGAATTGCTTGTAGAAGGAATCGCCGAGAGGAGTCAGTCCCGTCCACAAATACTACGGTGGCGCGGCATACGTGGGCGGGGCTTCGACCTTGGCGCGATAGGGACGAGCCTCATCGCGAACGAGGTCCAGTCGCGTTCCTTGGAAGCGCAGCATTTTTTTCGCCCTCTTTATTCCGCTGCGGGCCTTACCATATTTTTCACTGGCAGTCCTATTTGTCGCGTGGTTCACGAGCACCGCTATTTCCGATCTGGAAAACCCGCTCCGCTTCATGCACGAAATGGCGAAGTGCCGAAGCGTGTATGTCGAGACGCGCCGAATGCCAAGGGACTTGCATGCCGTCGCAAGGCGAGCATTCATAACCACCCGCAAATTCCACAATCCCTCGTACCGCTCCCCCCATTTCCCGATGTCAGCAATCCACTGGTCGATGCGAGCAACGACCCATTCGGGATAGGCGCTGATATCCACTTCGCAGGTACCGGCGAGGCCGCGGCCGTTGCTGTGTTTTTCCGCCTGGGCCCGCAGAAGATATCCCTCACGCCGCAACGCCACGATTTCGCCGGGCCGCCAGCCGATGCGCGAGGCGATCAGGAGATATCCCGCGGTCCAGAGAGAAAAGCCGTCAGCCTTGTCGCGAAAATAATTGATGAGCGCACGCAGCTCCTGCACCCGGATCGATTTGCGATATTTTTTCCGTTTCTTTTTCTTGGCGGCAACTCTCTTTTTATGGACCACTTCCTTGCTCTTTTTATCGGCCTTGGCTGTCTTGTCCGTCGACCTAGGCCGCTTGTTTTTCAAAGCCCAGAGCAGAGATTTCTCTGGGTCGGGGCTATCATCGATTAACTCCATCGCCACAAACCGTGCCAGCCGCTGCTGCAGGGCGTTCGCAAGGCGACGAACATAGGCTTCCGACCAGCGATCGTGAGTGTTCAGAAACCAGCGTACCGCCAACACGACTAACTGCTCGCCGGGGATATCGCAGGCATCCGGTTCGCACTCGCGGGCGTACTGACCAACGAACTTGATAGCGTCGTGCTCATAGACTGCAATGGTATCGAGGCTCGTCTCTGCTGTCGGGAACATGCTCAACACCCACGTTGGTTGATGCGTTTCCCAACCTTCGTTCGCCGCGAAGCAAGACACAAGCGCCGCATAGCTAGAGAATTGGTCCGACGATGCGTCCCTTGAAACCGTCCACCTGGGTGCAGACATCTAGACTGCGGGCCAATGGAGGCCCGCTTCATCTTATGAAAGGAGCAATAGATGCCCCCAATCCAGGGCTATGAAGCGTCGGTCGAGGCCGCCAAGAGGGCTCTCGAGGCGGCGCAAAGCGCTTTGCCGCGTGACATAGCACAGGCCGTTGCGAATGCGGGCTGGGCAGCGTTTCTGCGTGACAGGCATGACGTGCAGGCGCTGGTCGATCACATCGCCGAGGCGGTCCAGCAGCGTGACTTCGTTAGCAGGCTACATGCTACTGCCGACAAGGCAAGGCATCACCAGCCTCAGCGGGGCAGGCCGCCGAAGATGAACCAGGAGGCAGCGCAGAAAGCCACCGGTCATGCTGATGTGGGTGCAAACAGCAACGCCGCTACGATCTAACGTTTCCACTACGTTAGAGAATCCGATCGGCCTTCGTGGCCATTGCTGAGGGGTTCACGCAGATGTATCATTGATACATCCCTCAAGCGTAACAGCGATCGGTCAAGACGAGAGATTCCAGGGGTTTACCGGGAATGTGGTAGCGAGAGACCGCTACGGCCTTAAACCCCGACAACAGCCGCCCGTCTTTCCCATTGATTGTGTTGGAGATTCGTAAGCACGCCATTGGGAGAGATTGAACCTCCGAATGGCGGATTCATCATCCGCAGTTCCAAACATTCCCGATAGGCGTCTGTGTCCGCAAGGCCCAAAGCCACCACCGGTCCAACGTCCTCGATAAAATCCGGGGCCAAGAGCGACCGTCACCGGGTCTTTCGCGTCATCGGGTGGCGCGCCCGAAGAGAGGCGACACCAAAATGGTGAAGCGCTTGTATTCTCATAGAAATTTCTGTTCCAGCCGCACAGCTTGATACCACCAACGTGTACCACTTCCAAAACTTTCCATCGCGGTTGCTCGTCCGGGGGCGAAATGGCCTCAACTATTCCGCGGTAGCGGTCGGCAAGGGCACCGTGCGACCAGCCTTACGATCAACGAGCCATCTTTTCCACGAGACAGAAGAGTTCGGCCACTTTTCCAGTTCGATGCACCACGCTGGAGGCTCATCTTCAAGAGCGAATGCAGAGCGTTGTAGTTGGGTTAGACATCGTGGAACGGCTCTGTTTGCATCGTGGACCAAGTCTCGCGTGCTCCGAAATACGCGCCAGATACGGGCTGTATTATCGTTAGAGCTTGTGGCAATGCTCTGCCCATCCCGACTAAATACTGCACTGTTCAAACGGCTTGCGTGACCTCGGAGGGGCACAATCATTTTTCCGGTCTCCGCGTCCCAAATATAGGCTGCCTTATCAGAGAACGCGGTCACGACCCGTCGACCATCAGGGCTAAACGCGACATATTCAGCGTATCCTGGAGGTCCGTTAAAGGTTGCAAGGACTCGGTTAGTCTTGATGTCTAAAATTCGGCCACTGTTGCCAGACCATACAAGGATTTTTGAGTCATCAGGGCTAAGTGCGGCGAGTTGCGTTTTTTCAAAGACGGAAATTGTTTTCCCCGTATTCACGTCCCAGATTCTAGCAGTGTGGTCGTCTGAACTGCTCACGAGACGTTGCCCATTCCTACTAAACATCACGCCTCGAACAGTGTCGAAATGCTCGTGATAGATTATTAAGGTCTGCCCTGAAGCCACATCCCAGACGCGCGCGGTCTGGTCGTCTGCACCTGTGGCGATAAGTCGACCATCCGGAGAGAAAGCGGCGGCCCAGATTTGTCCCTCGTGACCCTTAAATACCTTGATTAACGTGCCGCTCTCGGCGTCCCAAAGGCGAGCGGTGCTATCCCAAGATGCAGTCAATATTTGTCGTCCATCTGGACTAAAGCTTGCTGCGCGCACACGATGATCGTGCCCCTCCAGCTTGAATATCGCATTGCCGGTTTTGGCGTCCCAGACGCGCGCGGTATGATCGTTAGAAGCCGTCACGACGCGTAGGCCATTTGGGGAAAAGTCCGCAGCCTCGACCTCTCGATCGTGCCCCTCAAATGTTGTGAAGGCCTTCTCGGGCTCAACATCCCAAATGCGTGCTGTGCCATCGCTAGACGCGGTGACAACGGTGCGACCATTTGGGCTGAATGTAGCGCTCGTCAACTGGCTAGTGTGCCCTGACAAAATTGCAAGTCGCTGGCCGGTACTCGCGTCCCAGATCCGCACACTTAGGTCGGAACATGAGGTCAGCACTCGGCGTCCGTCTGCACTAAAGGCGATTTCTTCAATGCCGTCTGGATGCTCCGCGAGCCGAACAAGAACCTTGGTCGACTCAACGTCCCAAATTCGAGCTATTCTGTCAGTTGAAGTCGTCAACAGCCGGTGCCCGTCAGAGCTAAAGTGAGCTTGCGCTATCTTTGCACCTTCAGTCTGGAAAACCGCTGTCGTTTGTCCGGTACCGGCATCCCACACCCGAGCAACACCGTCCCGCGACGCTGTAACGATACGAGAGCCATCTGAACTGAACTCAAGCGTCTGGACCGCGTCCGTGTGCTGGAGAACCATCAAGAGTCGGCCGGTTTTCGCGCTAAAGATTTTTGCTGTGAAATCGTCGCCGTCTGTGACAATCCTTTCGGCGTCGAGGCTGAATGAGGCTTCATAAATTCGATCGCCATTTATCGGCGGCATGATAGTGATCGTCCGCCCGTGCGCATCTTGAAACTCTTGCCTCTTAGCAGGTGAGGCCTTCCCGATCACTGCAATTGCCTCACCTGACTCCGCATCCCAAATTCGTGTAGTGTCGTCGTCCGACGTTGTTACGATACGATGACCGTCCGGACTGTAAGCGGCGGTCCAAACCCCACGCACATGGCCAGACAGAGTGTACAAGCTGCTTCCAGAGTCTGCGTCCCATATTCGAACCGTTTGGTCAGCGGATGCGGTAACGATCTGGCGACCGTTAGGGCTAAATCTGGCGCTCACGATAGCGTCTGTGTGTCCGCGGAAGACTGTTCCTACCTTTCCTTCCTCCAGGTTCCACAACTCGGCTACCGCACCGGAGGAGATAAGCAAACGCTTGCCGTCGGGGCTAAACATTGCAGTACGGACAGGCTTGTTGCGCTGAAGAACGAATCTTTCTGAAACCGTTTGCCAAGCGGCAAATAATGCACCCTCGGCTTGCGGTGAGTAGGGGCGGTCGTAGCCATCGCGCGGTAGCGCCTCAAGAGCCAGCAATTCCGCCGTCGTTGAATCCCCCCCCGCTCTGCTTCTATCAGCGGCTTCGGCCAAAAACTGGCTTTGCGAAAGGAGGGCCTGATCTCGTTGCGAAACGGCAATGGTTCGTTGTCGGTCGGCCTCGCGATATAGCTGTAGGAAAATTGCCAACAAAACCAAAACGGGCGTCAAATAGACCATCAATTTGACGGGCTCTGCGTTATTCGCAAGAACCGTCATGAGACCGTCGAGGGGACCAGAACGACGCTGGTCGAACTGGATTGAATTGCCACTTCCCTGCAGCAGCGGGACCCAGAACTGAATCATATAATCATCTGAAGGTCGTCGGTTTTTGTCTTCAAAATACCCGCTATGACCAAACTCGGAGTACCGATTGCGAAACACGTTGCTCGTGGCCCCGCTGAACCCGGTCCGCCCCGCCATACCGGTAAAGAGAACGCAAAATTGGCTGAGCAGCAGCACCTTGTCGCCGGTTCCACAATCATTGATGACACGCTTGACCCGGTGGCCGATTAAGTCGCGCCAAGGGAACCCGGCTCGCAGCACGCTTCCCGCAAGTATGACGGTGTCGATAACGATCCCCGATTTAGGGTCCAACCCCGCAATGGCCCAGCCTATGACGTGGGTCCCGAAGCTATGTCCAACCAAATCAATGCGGTCGCGCCGCCTACGGGCGCACAACTTTACGAACTCCATCCGGAATTTTCTGACGACTAGCCAGCGAAAAATTGGCAGCATGAACGCGATAACGGAGAAGTAGCCGAGTTTATAATTTACGAATTCGATCGAATCGCCAGCCTCTGCTGTCACAAGTTTCTCAAGCCGCTCTTGCCAATGACCGTACGTACGAATTCCGTGAACGGTCACTATGAGATGCGTTGCAACGACGGTCTCATCTGTCACTGTCAATGGTCGTTTGGAATTACCGATCACTCGCAAAACCCGCCCTGCTTTGCTCCAACTTGACGTTGAGCTTATTCGAAATTGCTCCGGTCCGCTACGAAAGGCGCTGCTTGTACAAATAAATCCGACCAAAAGTGCGCCTAGTCCGCCGTTCGTCTGGCCCGAAACTCTAAGCCCGCCGCGCGTCTAATACTCCCCGCCGTTGCGACCGGCGTTGCCCATGTTCTTGATCTTAGCTTCGTACAGCGCAGACAGTTCGTGCTTCTCAGCCTGCGAACGAAAACGCAGGGCATCGATCAGTTCCAACGCATCGCGAAGCGAATAGCCGCTTCTAAATTTGTTCTCGATTTCACCGAAGATTTCGCCGATCTTGTACTCAACGGTCGAGGGGCCATCGGCCTTCTGCTTGAACGACTTCAGGTATGGAAACAGCTTCTCGTCCACGTATGCGATCAGATCGTCGCCGGTCAGCGCCTTGTCGTGGTCGAAGCTACCATCAGACTTTTTCGGCGCGGCCCATTTTGACCAACGATGCGGCTTGTCGATGATGAACGAGTAGGGTTTGCTGACCAACTCAGCGGCCAACGCGCGTTCCCGTTCGAGGTCGTCAAGGTATTTGAGAAACAAAATCCATGACGTTTGCTCGGTGTAATCAAGTTCGGTGGTGCAACCGGCTTCTTTCCACAGAACGTCATCTATATTCTTGAAAGTCTGTTCGAACATTCTGCCCCCGAAGGATTTTGCCTTGTTCAGTTATTGGTGATCCGCGATCATTGTGCAATCCAAAGCTGCGCGTCTGTCCCTAACCTTTTGTTCAACCCGTATCCGTATAGTTGGGCCATTCGACAGGATGGGGGTCGGGATTTGGTTGGATTCCAGAGCCAATTGGGCCGTCTTTTTCGCGATGCCCGCAAGGCCGAAGGGCTAACGCAAGCCGAGTTAGCAGAACAGGCCCATATCGGTCTTTCGGCGGTGCAGGCGGTTGAAAAGGGCCGTGGCCGGATATCCAGCCTGAATTCGGTCCTGAACGCCTTGGGCCTCGAATTGCGAGGACGGCAACTAATTGCCGGACCGGTTGGACCAGCGATGGTTCTGGCCCGGAAGCGCCGGAAGGTAAGTCGCAGAAAGCTGGCGAAGGCGCTGGGGGTCAGCCGCAACACCTTGGTAGCGGTAGAGACCGGTGGCGGCCTCGTTGGGACGTTGGAGGCATATGCCGGTGCGGTCGGCGCTGGCCTCTATCTGGCCCGGCCTGACGCGCCCAGAGGCTTCCTGACCCACGCAGGTAACAGTACCGGGAATAATCTCTGGGAGACCCCCGTATGGCTGGCCAAGGCCCTTTCAGAGACGGTGGGAGGATTCGACCTTGACCCCTGTGCAGCGACCTCAGACCGGCGTCGGGCAAGGGTGAAAGCCAAGATACTACTGACCGAGGTTGATGACGGCCTGTCTGCCCGCTGGAAGGGCCGATGCTTTGTAAACCCACCATATGGCCGTGGCGTCGCCGACTGGGTTCGCAAATGTTTCGATGAAGGACGACGCGGGTGCGTGGTTGTGGCCCTGATCCCGGCCAGACCCGACTCAAATTATTGGCATGATTTTGTCGCCGGACATGCTGACGTTTTCATGTTGCGCGGTCGTCTTAAGTTCGGTGATGGCGAGAATTCAGCACCCTTTCCTTCCTGTGTGGTAGTTTGGGGCGCAGACCGGGGATTGATCACCCGGCTCTCGCTGGCGCTGCCCGATGCATGGCACGTACCCCGGCAAAAGCCGATACTGGCCCAACATTCAGCGCCGCTATCGGTGACCGCCTAGCAGCGTTCTCCGGGCGCGTTTCATTGGTAGTGATATTATTTCGGAGAAATCCCAGCCCGATTTGGCGTCACTATGCAGGTTTTTCTGAACCAGAATCAGCAGAATGAAGCAGCGAGACCCTTGCGCTAATCCGCAGGCTGCTTCCCATCCTCAACCGCGAAAGCAGTTAGCGTCACCGGGTCAGTGATTCCATCCGACGGACGCCGCCCGCAGGATTCGTTGCGCCATTTTCGCTTTTGTCGCGGGTGTCCGGTTGCCGACATCAATCTGATCTACAGCCGCGTCGAGAATAGACCGCAGCGTCGAAACGAAGTCTGGTGCAAACTCAGATGGCGCAATCTTTGGCGATGGTGACTTTCGCATAAGGCCCTCCTGTTGGCGAGGGTCGTCTAACCAGATAGTGGGTCGATGGTGTGACAAGCTGCAATCATTATTTTGATTCTAAGAGAATCACATCTTGAGTTCTCCGAGTTGAAATTTTTCACCAGCCGCCTACTGCCGCTTGAATCTCACCTTGTGAGCATCTCTGATCAGGAAGGCGTCATATCCCGCGTCGCGCCACGCAATTCGTTGTGACCGGGTTGTATTCGGGTTTGTCTCATTCGCCCACCATTGAGGACGAACTGCGCTATTCGGAAGCGGGCGTCCGATGATGTCCTCGATTTCCCGGAATGTCAGCACCATCTCAGAGAATCGCGCTGCACGAAGATGGTCGCGAAGCTTGTCATAGACTCCCATTTGTCCCCTCAACCCAGCAAATCTATCAATCGCCCATCGCTTACGGCTCGAACGCGCCGATCAGGATATCGCGATTGGATAGATTTCATGTTTATCAAAATCTGCTGTGATTCATTCTGTGTAACATGCACGGTGCGCCAAATTCCTGAATCTTGAATTTGAATTTCGACATTTTCAGTGACCAAGCTTGCTCCCCTTTCGCGTGATATCGTTTTTCGTGAGAGATCGACGCAGACCTAAACTAATCGGCCGCCTTCAAGCGATGAAGCAGATGCCCGCTTGCGTCAGAACCGCCCGGCTCAACTTCGATAAATTCACCGCTCTCGGCGTGATTGAACGAACGCAACTTGGCTCGATTCGGTGTCCATCCACCACTTTGGAGGCTTCTCGTTAAAACTGACAGGAAATGGCGGTCGGCGTTTTCACTATGCAAGTAGGTTAGACGCCCGTCACTCTCCCAACAGTCCTCGACCAATTTGTATCCTTGCTCGATAAGAATATCGTCAGTTGATATGCCACCGGTCACTGGCATCAATCGCGCCTCTCTTGGATTTCCTTCCGCACCTGCTGGCGGGCACGGGAGTAGCGACCCATGTTGGTCAGCCAACCATCACTGTTGCCCACCCATTGATGGGCGAACTCTGGTCTGCGGCGTTGCCACTCGCGTTCGAAGGCGGCTTGCTCGCGTACCGCCGCCAGCCGTTTATTCTCAGCCCCAACGTCCAGCAGGGGCAACCGAGCTTCAGCGCGGAGACGGTTTCGTAGTTCGATATCCATGTTGGCCAATATAGCACAAGATTCAGCCAAATTGAACGCTGACGCAGTTTCTCAAATGACCGGCCACCGGTTTCGTCAGCGGACTGTCCACCGATTCCGATGAGCATCTTCCTTAGCAATCAGGTCTTGAATGGCCTGCCGCACAAAATCCGATATCGACGAGTAGCGATTGCCGAGCAGAGTTGTAATACGGCCCTTAGTGGCTGCATCAATGCGATGAGAGAGAACGCGGTCTTTGATCATCATCATGGTCACCATGTATGTTCCAAAATCAATTCAGCGTCTTCGAACATCCCCGCGAGCATAGTGAGAATCTCTTCGTTTACTTCGCGGTCAGCGTTTTCCGGTGTCACACATGCAACGTTGCCCTCTGCATCAGTGCCCACCGTCACCATGACTCCGCAGTGAGTTAATGTGGCTTCACATGGCGGCCCCTTTGGATTTGGTAAGATCTCCACATCGATTTGTTTTCTCCTTACCATCGCGATGAACTTATCCAACGAAGTTTCCGTCTTGAAGGTAAAATATATTCCCATTTGTTTTCTCCCTCTTCCGTAGTGCGCTTTCTTTGCGGTACATTTATTTAGCGAATGTCACACGGTAACAAGAACAGCGGTTTGGGCTGGCCTGATGTACTGCCCGTAGAGGGACCAAATCTTTGATGGTGGAATAAGGAATCGGGGCTAGTGGACTCACCGACCGCCGCTGGCAGGGCTGATAGACGAATTGGCGCGAAGGCTTCGGGAGCGGTGATTGGGACTGCATTCGCGATCCCGACCAGTATATTTGTCCTATTGATGTTGGAATCGTAGGACGGGCCAGAGCCAACCCGGAAAGGGTTAGGGCCATCCAGAGCCACTGTAAGCCCGGGAAACACTATTTTAGGACGATTGGTTGGAGATAGAGACCTATTTCGGCGCGCTGGGGCATGGACACCGCCCCCCCCCCCGCACAAGGTCACTCCCTATGATATCTTATTAGGGATCGGTCTTGACCGGGGGGGTACCCTCAAAGACTGGAGCACAACCGTAGAATCAAAATCGAGTTGGCGGAGCGCAGCGAAGCGGAGCGCAGCCACCGAGGGCGAAGGCCGAGGTTCAGCCATTCATCATGTTGCGCCGGGTACCGATCACCATGGCTTTTGCCCGGTCTCATACAGAAGCGCCCGGGGCCGTTTTAGATTCAGTTTTGATATCGTCTGTTTCCATAGCCGATGCGAACAAATCACCACCGTCTTCGTATGATTCTGTTGCCGGAAACCTGTATTTCGACCGACAGCCTGATTGATGAGACCTTGGTAATGCAGTTCGATGATGTCCGGAATTCCCAGCCATTGGCCGATGACATTCAGTCGGGCATACAGTTCCGGTGCTAAACTAGTCAGGATAATATAGACATCTTTATCGGCGAGATCATTGCGACCCTTCATCCGCTGGAATGACATTGCGCCAATGTCATCATCAACACCATCGGCCACTACCACCGCGTTGCTATTGCCATTCAATATTTCCTTGGCGAGGACGGATATTTTCTGTTTGCCGGGCCTATCAGCACCGGCCCAAACATCGAGAAAGATTGGAATGCGGATCGGATAAACATCCGGCATATTGTCGAGCCGCAACGCCATTAATCTTTTTGGTATCTTGCCGTATGCTTGCTCAATGACATCTGTCACCAATCGTTCTGTAGTCAGAAATGCCCAGTGCGTTCCCTTGTGGGCCAGCCATTGCTTAGGACCCAAATAGAAGGCATTGCCATGTTGCTGGCGATATATACCGGTCTTGCTTCCATCTTCTTTGGCAACATTGTCATGGCCAAACGGAATGGCGTCGCAATCGACTTCAACCCGATCTAGTTTGTCGAGTCGGATGCGCATCAGTTCTTCATAGGATTCGAAGGTCATTTCGTTGCCAAGTACGCCAGTCCCCCACGCTTGTTCGTACAATTCGCGCTGCTTGCGGACTGGAAGGTCCTTCCAGTTGACGGCTTCATGCTGTTGGGTCAGATGCCGAAATAGATTCTGAGGAATAATGTATAGCAACTCATCGATTTCAGGTTCGTCGTAGATGACCTTATCGAACAAAAACCGATTTCGCAGTGTGGCCTGCTCATCAGGGTCCGTGAACGGTTTAAATTCTGGGTGATACCATGTCCGGGTCATCTGGCTGAATGCCCAGCTTGATGCAGTCGGATGGCTTGTGAAAATTAGGGTATCAGCCGCGTCAAAATTGGGTCTGTCCCCATGCATCGGCCAGATGTTACATCGGATCGTTTCCAACCGGTCGAACACGGTCGGTTGCCTCTCCTGAATAGTTTTCAGAACGCCATTGATCGACCTGTCATGAAAGTGGGCGCGAGGAAGCGGTTCAATGCCTTCGATCTCACAGGCATCCTCGTAGTGCGCCCAAAACGATTTGATGATTACGATCTTGCAGCCGGTCTTCTCCTCGGCCTCAGCGGCCTTTTCCTCTGCCTGTCCAAGACTGCGAAAAGCAAATGCGTTGAACCGTTGCTGATCTCCTTTACCGTCGAGCGCGGTAAATAAAGCTTCTTGGACAGCGAACCGCATATGGGCTGTGGTTTTTCCGATTCCCTCGCCTGACAAGATGATACAATCAGAATACATACCCTCGAAATCGCGGCAGGCGGCCACTGCACCCTTTAACTTATTCCTGTATTCGACCATTACCTGCGCCAATGGCAGACCTCGCATCGGCAATGGCCAGTTTCTTTCTATCTCCGACTGCTTCCGGTGAAGACCGGCATTCGATTCAGACCCGGGACCTTCAACAATTGGCGTATCAATAGTCCGCACCAATGGCTGCTGGCCGGACAAGATCGCGAGATAATCGCCGAAATCGTTCGCGGTCATGTCGTCAGGGAGAAAGTAGTTCCCAGCCGGGGTATTACTTCCGACTAAGACCAGCTTCTTGTAGTCGCCCCGAACATACGTGTCGGGGCTGGTATCGCCCGAATGGTTATAGAACCTGAACACCCACCCATCTCCGCACGGCTGAATCGATGCCAGTTTTGGAAATTTGCCCCATTCGCCGGTGAGGATCAGGTGCGCTTCGGAAAACATCGACGCTGTGTCGTGATCGTGCACACTTAACCCGGCCCGACGATCAGTTGAACTCCGCTTCGATAACAGCGTGGCTACCGAAAACACCTCTGGGACGATGTAAGCGTCGCTGCCTTTGGCAGCTTTCGTCCTGATGTTCTCTTTGATGACGATCTGTGGAACCTTGGTGCCTGCATCTAACCCGAAAATCGGCGAAGGCTTCTCTAAAATCCGAATGCCATACGGCGTTCGCCGCCAGTGGACGTACGAATTCAGTTGTAGGTCGGACGGAACCGAAGGTTTCAGGATTTTCTGAATAAGATCGTGAACGAATTCCCAGTAAAAATTATATGCTCTCGTCATAATTGCCGCATGAGAATCTTGCTCGGCAACACGGAGCGCGAGATCAACATCAAACGGCGCGTACTTGAGATGTCGGGTGTCAAAAAGGAAATGAAAGTGAATAGACCTGCGTCCGGCGAATACGCTTGTGTATCCGCGATAGTCGCGATATTTCCGAAGTTCTTTATCGAGTTGTGCGAACGCTCCCGAGTCCAATGACCAAGCCAGTACTTCCGCGAACTGTTCTGGTGTTTCGCCATCGAATTCATGGGTGACGATGAGGTATCCAGCGTTCGTCGCTCTCAGGCTTGGTTTCGATCCGCTATGCGGCATCGTCAGAGGGTTCGAGAATAGCGTCAGATTCCATCCATCGACTGAATGAACTGCGTCGGGCAAAGTCGCGATGTCTTCGGTCCAGTAGTTTGTTAGATTCGGCCTAGCCGATAGCGGGACATAAAAGCCCCGCTCGGGATCGTACCGATGGGCCAAAATCGATTTCAGTAAATCGGTCTTGCTCTCCGGATGATCAAGCTGGGCTTCGGCAATTCGGGCAAGGCGATTACGGACTTCCGAGGGAAGGCAAGTTAGATTTCTAAAATCTTTAAAGCCAATTTCGCTCTTGCCGTTCAACGGCGGGATCGCCTTGCGGGAAGTCACGCACACACCCTCGTAGCCCCTCGACCATCGGCGTCGTCAACGTCAACACTCATCTAGGGATGCGGTTCGCATTGAGATCCCGCAACTACACAGTGCACTTATCGTAACATTTCATAAGAACCACTGATGGCCATGGCCCAACGGAATCTCCCCACGGCAAAACACGGGTGGAATCGCGGTTTCAGCCCAATCACGGAATCGTGAACACGGGGCAAATTTTCTCTGATTTTACGGAGGGCGACGAAAGTCCTGATCATGCCGTTGCAAAAGGCCGCTTTTCAAAAGTCAGATCGTAATCACAAAGCCGAGCCTGTCGCTGCGGCTTTTGAAATGACGTGATCGCCATTTTCGCTTCCAAACGATCATGGATTTACGACAGGGGCAGATAATCATGATCATTGCGGCCGAGCCGGGCTTTTGGGCTGGCCTCGTTGCGCCTGCCGCAGCCCCTTGCCAAACGTCGGCCCGGACGTAAGTCATCGGTGCAGCAGCCTTCGACGCTAAAGCTTAAAGGGAAGAACCCCCTTTGGCTTCGCGCTGAAGGGATTGTTATGTCGAAAATTGAGAAGCTGTCGGTTGCTGATGCCATTGCGGCGCAGCACTACCTTGACGGCGGCCTACAACAGGACGCATGGACATCAGACCGAGATGACGATGATCTCGTTCGTCTGCTTCAAGATATCCTCGCCATTTTCGACCAGAGAAATGCTGACCGGCTTCCGACATCGACACTCATCGAGAGCCTACTGACAGTCGAGGGCCAAGATTGGTCCGGGCAATACCTGCGCGATACGCAGAAGCTGGCCCGGCTACTTCGTCCTCTGCATATCAGGTCGAAAAACATCCGCTTCAACGATGGCATTGCCAAAGGATTCCAGCGTCGGTGGTTTGAAAAAGCCCTTAAGCCTTCGTCACCCTGCAAGGGGGCGCTGGGCTGAAATTGGCCAAATCCCCGCCAAAAGCGAGGCATTCAACTGCGGCTGGTCATCTAACGGCGGACGTTGCGCGGTTAGTAGAAGCCATCGCTCGAATGATGGCGCTTTCCGATCATGAAGCCAGAAATTCCCTTCACAGAAAGGACGATTCGGGTTCTGATGAGACATGAGGAAAATATGAAGCGGGCCGCCATTTACGCAAGGTATTCGACTGACCTTCAATCGGAACGTTCGATTGAAGATCAGTTCGTCCTTTGTCGTGAGAAAGCCAAACGAGAGCAATCAAAAGTCATTGCTGAGTTCGAGGATCGCGCCAAGTCCGGTGTTTCCACGCACGGACGAGATGGCATCAAAAAATTGATGGAGGCCGCAAAAGCCGGAACTTTCGATATTCTTATTGTCGAGTCGTTGGATCGCCTCTCCCGGGATCAAGAGGACATGGCGGCAATCTTCAAAAAACTGACGTTTTACGGCATTGACATCATTTCCGTCCACGAAGGTCGCGCCGATCAGATGCAGGTCGGGGTTCGCGGTATCGTCAGTGCCTTCTACCTTTCAGACCTTGCTCACAAGGTTCGTCGCGGAGCGGCTGGCAATATTCGGGAGGGCAAACACGCTGGCGGTTTAGCCTATGGCTATAGGACCACTCCGGGAAAACCGGGCGAGTGGGTTATTGACGAACCTGAAGCTGAAGTCATTCGAAGCATTTATGCCAAATATGCATCAGGCATGCGATCTCGACAGATAATCGACGACCTGAATAAGAAAGGGGTGAAGCCGCCGCGCGGCGAATACTGGCAACCCGGCGCATTGACTGGTTCGAACAATCGCCACAACGGAATTCTGGGTAATGAAATCTATTGCGGGCGTCTCGTCTGGAATAAGGTCCGGATGTTGAAAGACCCCGAGACCCGGAAACGTATATCGCGTCCTAATCCAGAATCCGAATGGCATCGGGCCGAAGCCCGGCACCTCCAAATTATCACACCGCAACAATTTGGTGAGGTTGCACGTATAAGACAAGAACGTCGCAATCTTACAGCGTCACACCGCCGCAAACCGAAAAGGTTGCTGAGTGGATTACTGAGATGCGCCGTTTGTGGTGGCGGAATGTCCATAAAAGGCGAGGATCGCGGTGGCACCCGGGTCATTTGTACCCAATTCCACAACTCTAGGACATGCGCTAATAACCGCACCTATTATCTGGACCAGATCGAACAAGCTGTGCTGTCCGGATTACGCAAACATTTGATAGACCCGAGCGCAATTCGGCTCTTCCTTCAAACCTATCTGAATGAACGAAAGCGCCTCGTTGCGAATGCGAATAACGTGAGACCGCACCTTGAGCGAAAGCTTGGGGAAATCGAACGTCAAATTGGCCGACTGACTGAAGCGTTGATGAATTCGCATGATCCCGTTTCTCAATTTACGGGGAAGATTTCGGATTTGAATGCAATGAAGCAGCAAATCCTGATTGAACTCCAAGACCTTCGCGAGCCGGTCACCGTTTCTCTGCATCCGACAACTCAGCAACGTTATCTGTCCGTCGTTGAGAACCTCGCCGTCGCAATCCGCGACAACCGGATGGACTCCGAGATGGTCGCCGCTGTCAGAGAACTTATCGATCATGTCATCGTAGAACGCACGGAACCGGGCAAACCGGTTCATGTGAAGGTCAATGGAAGGTTGGCTACCTTGATCGGTGAGCCGCTGTTCCCCGAAAGTTCTCTGTCGGGGGTTAAGATGGTAGCGAGAGAGGGACTCGAACCCCCGACCCCAAGATTATGATTCCGAAGGCTCCGCGCGGACGGTAAACACGCGCCCCCAAGTTCGACTCACGGCCGACCGCCCCTCACCTTCTCAGTCTAGACTAGCCAAACAGCGAGGGCACCCTTTGGTGGATCGTTGTGACCCCAGCGTGACCCAAAGCTCGCAGCGCATGAGTGCGAACTTTGGATACTAGTATGTCGTTGATCTTGCTAGGCGATTGGTGGGCGCACCAGGGCTCGAACCTGGGACCCGATGATTAAGAGTCATCTGCTCTACCAACTGAGCTATGCGCCCGGAACCGGGTCCGGAAAGCCTTCGCAAGAGGGCGTCGTTTAGCAAAGCGACCCCGCGATGTCCAGCAAAGGAGCAGGAGTTTTCCCGGCCTTTGGCAGGCGCCCGGAACGGTAAAAAGCCGCCCGATTTCAAGGGCTTTCCATTTGGTCCGCCGGAGGGCGTCAATAGCGGCCGCCCGGACCGGTCCGGCGGCCATTGTCGCTGCCCCGAGGATCTCCGGCAGGAGCGAGCGCTCGTAGCCCCCGGTACGCCGCTAATGCGTGGCCCGCTCGAGATATGCGTCCAATTTTGCCTGCCGAACCGCATCCAGCGCGCTTTGTTCCGCCGGTGAAACAACGTTGCTCTTTTGCAGCGCCGATCTTCCAACCGCAAGCGGCAGCACAGCCGCGCCCGCAACACCCTTGGAGATATCCATAGACAGGCCGATGGTCACCATGTGCTTGTCGATCCGTTGCGCGAAGGCGCTAAAGCTGGTGGGGCTTGCCACACCCCATTGGCTCCCCACCGGCGCAATTTCGACATGAGGGCTCACCGATCCGGTCAGCGTGGTCAGGAATGTCATCGTGTCGGCGAAGACCCGGGAATTGCCGGAGTCCAGGGTTTGCAGGCTTTTATCTTCGTTCAGATCGATGAACGTCGAAATCAGCTCACGGATTCCGATCCTGCCGGCGATTGGATAGACAAAATTTTCAACTCCCTCGCTGCCGCAAACCAGATGGTCATCAGCCAGCAGTTTGGCGAACGTGTCGCTCATGATGAAGCGCCGCGCGTTGTTTCGGCTGAACTCACCGCTTGCACCCACACCGATACCGGCCACTCCGTTTGTGATGAGTCGCACCGGGTCCGCCAGTAACGCAGCCTTGTTGTCTTCGGTGATATCGAGCGTGAAATCGTAGGCAATACCGGTCCGGATGTATCTGTTGTAGAACGCACGCTCTTCCTGCGTGGTGAGTATTCTGGGATCAAATTTCCAGACCTGACCGCGTTGCGTTTGCAGCGACTTTGCGAGATTTATCGAGGGTTCGTGTTGCCCGCCCTTGTAGGCGAGCAGGAGCTCGATCGCCTTGTCCTCGATCGCAAGCCGCGTCTCGCAGCGGATGTGATGGATAATGTCGACGGGCGGCACGCCGGTGACATCCTGCTGCACCGGGTGGATGGAGCATCCAGAAACGATCAACGAAAGCAGCGGAAGCACCAATCTCGCCGCGGCCGCCCAGAAAGCGTGTGGCGCGCCAGTTCGCTCGGTATCCCGGCCTCTTTTCCCAGTAGCCGCATCCATTGCTGCCCCCAGCCAACGCCTCCGAGAGCGCACGCGTCACTGCCAGACGTATTTGCCCCGCCACGCAAAGAAATACGCATTCGTATTGCGACGTTCGATCAGAGCCGCCCAAAAGCGGCGCTATCCCCCGGCCCACCGGAGGCCCATCCAGCTGCAATTCGTAAAAGTAAATTCTTAGCTCAAGTCTTTAAGTCGACTAATCTTTACCGCAACTAAAGGTTGGTCAAGTGGGTGACTTCAACAGTGAAATTTTAGCCTTCCACTGTTGCGCAAATGAAACATCGAGAATGGACGCGGCGCCGAATCCGATCCGGGAATCAGAAAAGCCGCCGGAACCCGGCGGCTTTTCCAACGTTCAGGGGTCAGCGGTCAGAGCCGCTCGGGGCCGCCTCGGTCCGGCCCGCCATCCCGATCGTAACGGTTGCGGTCGAAGCCGCGATCGCGGCCGCCATCGTCGCGGTCGCGGTCACCGCCGTGATCCATCATGCCGTGCTCGAATCCGCGATGCCAGCCTACGCCGCCGAACCGATGGCCCATGTGGGTCAGGGCGACGAGACGCCGCTTCTGGCCGTCGTCCAGCGTCTTGTAGAGTGGGTCGGCCGCATCCGCGATTTTCTTCATCGCGGTCGCTGACGTCGCCATGTTGTCGGCGTGTTCGCGCAGGCGCGCGACCGGATCGTCCGGCTTCTGCGCGTCGGCAGAATCATTCTTCTCGGCGTTCATCCGCGCGTTGGCGCGATCGATCCGCAGCTTTGCGAAATCCCGCACTGCGGTTTCCACCGGCGGCCACAATTTTTCCTGATCGGGCGTCAGCTTGAGCCCGGCATGGACGGCTGCGATCCGTGCATCGGCAAACGCTGCCCTGTCCTCGGGGTTCATCCGCATGTGGGCATAGCCCCAATGGCGGTGCTGGGCGTAGACGGCGGTCGAACCGGCAATGGCGAGGGCCGCGATGCCGGCAATAGCGAATTTCCTCATGGAAACCTCCTTTGAAGGTTGCCTGAAGATGAGCCCGCGTGCCTGCGCATTCAACTTACAAGTTGGAAATAAGCCTCTCTCTTACCAAGATGTAATCTGCATGAAGTTTTCTTCAGATCATCCCGAGCAGCCGCGGCAGCCACAGCGAAATCTCCGGCACGTAGGTAATGAGGCCGAGGAATGCCAGCATCGCGCACAGCCATGGCAGCACCGCGATGGTGATCTCGCTGATGCCCATCTTCGCGATCGAGGAGGCGATGTAGAGATTGAGCCCGACCGGCGGATGGCAGAGGCCCACTTCGGTGTTGACGATCATCAAGACGCCGAGATGAACCGGATGGATGCCGAGCTTGGTCGCCAGCGGAAACAGGATCGGCGCCATGATCAGAAGGATTGACGACGGATCCATCACATTGCCGGCCAGCAGCAGGATGACGTTCACCACCAGCAGGAACATCCAGATCGAGAAATTCTTGTCGATGATCCAGGCCGCCATCTCCTGCGGGATCTGCTCATGCGTCATCAGGAACGAGAACAGCACCGCGTTGGTGATGATGTAGAGCAGCATCGAGCTCATGGACGCGGCCTGCAGCAGCACCTTTGGCACTTCGGTGAGCTTGAGTTCCTTGTAGACGAACACCGTGATGAAGAAGGCATACACCGCAGCCACCGCGGCCGCCTCGGTCGGCGTAAAGATGCCGCCATAGATGCCGCCGAGCACGATGCCGATCAGCAGCAGGCCCCAGATGCTTTCGCGGAACGCGGTCCATTGCTGGCCGAGTGTAGCCTTCTGCATTTTGGGATAGCCGTTGCGCAGCGCCACGAAGAAAGTCACTGCCGCCAGCATCAGCGCCAGGATGACACCCGGAATGATGCCGGCCATGAACAATGCGCCGATCGAGGTGTTGGTGGAAACGCCGTACAGCACCAGGATGATCGACGGCGGCACCAGGATGCCGAGCGCGCCCGATGTCGAGATCACGCCGACGCCGAACCGGCGCGGATAGCCATGCTCGACCATCGCCGGCATCATGATCGAGCCGATCGCCACCACGGTCGCGACGCTGGAGCCAGAGATCGCCGCGAACATCGCGCAGGCCGCAACGCCGGCCAAGCCCAGTCCGCCCGGCAAATGACCGACCAGCGAGGTCGTGAACGCGATCATCCGCCGCGCCACGCCGCCGCGGGTGAGAAAAGTGCCGGCCAGGATGAAGAACGGAATCGCCATGATGCCGAAATTGTCGAGACCGGAAAACAGCTTCAGGCCGACGCTTTCGATCGGCACTTCCGTCATCGTGAACAGGAAGGTCAGAACGGTGAGGCCGAGCGAAATCGAGATCGGCATGCCCGTCAGCATCAACGCGAACAGCAGTCCGAAGATAAGGGCGGCGCTCATCAGGCTTCTCCCAGCGAGATTGGCGCCTTGGGATCGACGACCACGCCTTCGACATGCGCCGCATCATGGTGCGGCAACTCGCCGGTGCTCCAGTAGGTCCACATCACCTGCATGAAGCGGAACGACATCAGATAGGAGCCGAGCGGGATGCAGGCATAGACCAGCCAGCTCGGCAATTCGAGATCGGGCGAAACCTGGTCGGTCGACATCAGCTCGATGACGAACTTGGCGCCCATGGTGCCGACGATGGCGGTGAACAGCGCGCCGCCGAACAGGCCGAACAGGATGACGCCCTTGCGCCAGCGGTCGTTGAGGCGGTTGATCAGCACGTCGACGCCGACATGGATGCCGGTTCGCACGCCGTAGGCGGCGCCGAATTTCGCCATCCAGATGAACATGTAGATGCACAGCTCCTGGGCCCAGGCGATGTGGATCTGAATGAACAAGGGATAGAGAAACGATATTCCGGTGCCGAAGCGGTGCACGACGGAAACGAAAATCAGCACAGTCGCCGCGCCCATCAGCGAGGTGATTATGATTTCCTCAAGCCGATCAAGGATACGAAGCATCTTCGAACTTTCCCCACTTATCGCGTATTCGTCATGGCCGGGCATAGTAGTCTGCCTTGCGCAGACTACGTAAACTTGTCTGCGCTCCCGGCCATCCACGTCTTTGTTTTTCGAGAAGCAAGACGTGGATGCCCGGGACATAGGCTAGCGAAAGCGACGCCGTCCTTCAGACGGCTATGCCCGGGCATGACGAAGGATGTCCCTTCTCAACGGCACGAATAAAGCGCGTTCCCCTTCAAACCATGTCTATCAGTGGCTGGCCGCGCCGGTCTCTTTGAGGAATTCGTCGATCAAGGGCTGGCCGACGCGGCTGGCGACATCCTTGTAGACCGGCTCCATCGCCTTGCGCATCGCAGCGTCCTGCTCCGGCGTCAGCGTGATGATTTCGGTCTTGCCGGCTTTCTTGATCTCGGCGAGCGCGTCCTCGTTTTCCTTCGCCGACTGGCCGTTGCCGAAAGCGGTGGCTTCCTTCATCGCCTTGTCGAGTTCGCCGCGGATGTCTGCGGGCAGACCGTCCCAGAACTTCTTGTTCACGACCACGACATAGCCGATATAGCCGTGGTTGGTGATCGTCGCGTATTTCTGCACTTCATGCATTTTCTGGGTGTAGATGTTCGACCAGGTGTTCTCCTGGCCGTCGACCACGCCGGTCTGCAGCGCCTGATAGACTTCGCCGAACGCCATGACTTGTGGGATCGAGCCAAGCGCGCGGAACTGGGCCTCCAGCACCTTCGACGACTGAATGCGGAATTTTACGCCTTTATAGTCGGCAGGCGTGAGCAGCTTCTTGTTGGCGGTCATCTCCTTGAAACCGTTATCCCAGTAAGCCAGCCCCGTCATGCCCTTTGCATCCAGCAGCTTGAGCAGCCGGGCGCCGAGCGGACCGTCGGTCACCTTACGCAGGGTCACCAGATCCGGGAGGATATAGGGGAGATCGAACACCTCGAACTCCTTGACGCCGATCGGCCCGAACTTGGAATTGGACGGCGCCAGCATCTGCACCGCGCCGAGCTGCAGCGCTTCAAGTTCTTCCTTGTCCTTGTAGAGCGTCGAGTTCGGATAGACTTCGACTTTCACCTTGCCGTTGGTGTATTTCTCGGCCAGTTCCTTGAACTTGTCGGCCGCCTTGCCCTTCGGCGTGTCGGAGGCCACCACGTGGCTGAACTTGATGACGATCGGCGCCTGCGCCGAGGCCGGCCCAACCAGAGCAAGGGCCGCGATCGACGCCGCAGCCAATATCAATTTACGCATGTTTCCTCCCGCGTATTCCATTGAGGAGCGAAAACGCCGCCCCGAACCTTGTATGTCAGCCGCACCAATACAGAGAAGCCGGCCGGAATGCCATTGCCCCTTTAGCAGGGGCTATTTTGTGAATTTGCTGCACTGCAAAATGCGCCATTCCGTCCGGATCAGCCGCTGCCGGCCCGTTTGACGGACAATCGTTCGCAAGGCGCAACGCTGAACGCTGTGCCCGGCCTCACCGCCCGCGTCCAATAGAGGTTGGCTAATGGGGAGTTCGCCGTTGCAGAACGCTGGCGCCGGGGGAACTCTTCCCGACCGTCATTGCGAGCGAAGCGAAGCAATCCATGCCGCAGCGGAAAGAAAGGATGGATTGCTTCGTCGCTTCGCTCCTCGCAATGACGGCACTCCAATTTTAGGCATAAATCCGCGATCTCGCCGCGCTATGCGCTCGAGCTGTGCCAGAAACTTCGTCCCTCCGACAACAGAGGGAGCAGGGAAAGCCGGGTGCCCGGAGCACCCGCAGCCCGTGTGCATTGGTAGTAAGCACACGGTAGTCACCACGGTTGCGCCGGAAAACACCCGGCTTTCCCCGCGCAATGGTTTTAACGGTTTCCTTCGTGCTTCCCCCAGCGACGAATTCCTTTTTGTCACCGTCGCCTCGCAGATTAAGATTTGTCCAAGCCGCGCGACGTCCTGCGTTCGCAACCAGGACGCATGTCTCATTCCGACCGTCTTGCGTATTTCAGCGTGCCGCCCGCGACATAGGCGATGTTGGCGGTCCCGGCGTTGTCGTAGGCGAGCGACGGCGATCCTGCGCTCACCGCATCGACGGGCTCGACCGTCCAGGTGCCGGATGGGCTGCGGGATGCCAGCTTGATCGCGTCGGTGTCGGAATAGGCCACGCGAAAGTCGCCTCGGTTCGCCGCCGCCGATGGGGTGACGATGTTGTTGACGTTGGCCGCGACGGTCTCGATGCCGGAGAATCCGCCCGACGAGACGCTGGCTTTCAAGATTTTGCTGGCCATGTCGAAATAGGCCAGGCAACCATCGGAAAATGTCCGCGCGATCGACGTCGGCCGCCTGACATTGATCTGCTGCGATCCTTCGATCACGGCGGGCGTGGAAAACGTGCCTTGCTCGATGTCCACCACATGCGTCTCCCGGACCGAAACGAAGTCCTGCGGACTGCCCGAGTGGAAAAAACTGACATAGCCGACAAAGAAGTTTTCCGAGGGATCGAATGAAACCGACGGATCGGCGAACGTGGTCAGTTCAGTCGTGTCGACTTGCACCGTCACCGGCGTGGGCCCGATGCTGCCGGTATGCGCAAAGCCGATGCCGTCCGTCGCCAGATCGACATAGACGAAATACCCGACATCGCGGCTCTCCGTATCCAGTCGTCCCGGATGGAGCGCGAAGGTAACGCCCGCAACTCCGCCGGGCCCTTGAATCGGCGTGAGCTTGGTCGAGATATGCGTGAACGACCACTGACCGGCGCTCTTGACGGCGTGGATCAATTCACCGCTGCTCAAGTCCTGATAGCCGAGCCTCGGATTGCCCGTGGAATCGATCGCCAGCCAGGGCCTTATGTCGACACCGATAAAGCTCCCCGGCACGTTCTCGTGCGTCCAGGATCCGCCGTTCCGTCGCGCGACGATGATCTGGCCGGATCCTGCCTGAGAAAATGCGATGCTGGGATTGCCGGCCTTGTCGAGGGCCAGGCTGACCTCCCCGCCGCTAACCGCGATATCGTTAGCTACCGCCTCGAACGTGAATGGCGTCGCCATGACCGTCCTCCCGCGTGTCCAACTCGCTGACGCCCGCCTTAGCACAACTTGTGCGGGACTTATGTGAATTGGTTCACGTTGGATGGGCGCGAACGATCTTGTGCGCCGGTTGCTCCGCGGCGCGGAGATGATCGAGCACCAGGCGGCCGGTGCCGGAAAGATGCGCGGCGTCCCGCACGACAATCCGGAGTTCTCGTTTCGCCCATTCGTCGCGCAGCCGGATCGATCGAAGCCCCATGCCGGCGCCGACTACCTCGAAGGCGCGATCGGGGATCAGGCCGATGCCCATATTCGCCTGCACCATGCGGCAGACCGCGTCGAAGCCGGGTACGTTGATACGCAGCCGCATCGACTTGCCGGCCTGGGTCGCGGCGTATTGCGACCGCAAATAGATCGAACTCGCCGCATGCAGGCCGACATGGTCGAAGTCGAGCGTGTCGGTGAACAGCAAATGATCGCGCTCCGCCAGCGGGTGATCCGCGCGCACCACCACGACCAGATTGTCGGTGCGGTAATGAAATGCCTCGAGGCTGCGCGTCTCGGCCTCGCCGGAGCAGATGCCGATTTCGGCGGCACCTTCCTCGATGCCCCGCACCACCTGCCCGCTCGGCCGCTCCTGCAGGTCGACCCGCAGCAATTCATGGGCGCTGAAAAAGGCGGAGAGATCTTCCGGCAAAAACTGCACGATCGCCGAAAGGTTCGCGAGCATCCGGACATGGCCGCGGACGCCTTGCGAATATTCCGACAGTTCGACGGCGATTTTCTCGACGTTCAGCAGCGTGACGCGGGCGTGGTGCAAAAGCGCCTCGCCGACCGGCGTCAGGGCCATGCCCTTGGACAGCCGCTTGAACAGGGTGACGCCGAAGGCGAGCTCGAAATCGTTCATCCGCTTGGAGACGGCGGAGGCCGCGATGCGCTCGCGCTGCGCCGCCCGCGTCAGGTTCTGCTCGTCGCAGACCGCGATGAACAGCCGCAAGGTGGTGAGATCGATCCGGCGTAGCAGCGCGCCTTCGGCGGGTTTTGCACAGCGCTGACGCTGCGGCGAGTCGAGATCGATGGTTTCCAGGGACATGGGCGACGTCCTGACGAATGATGGACGTCGGGACGTTAGCGCCAACGATCGCGCTATAAATCTCAAATTAGGGCGGAACAACGCACTTCGTTGGAAAATGATTCTAATCGAAAGCGCGATAAACGCGTTTTATGCCCAGCCGTCATTGCGAGGAGCGAAGCGACGAAGCAATCCATTCTTTCCCGGCGCGGCGGGATGGATTGCTTCGCTTCGCTCGCAATGACGGTGTGGCGGCTGTCCGGATGCACTTATCAGCGTTGTCATTCCGGGATGGTCCGTAGGACCAGACCTGAAATCTCGAGATTCTCAGGTGCGCAATCGCGCACCGTAGCTCGATGCTGCGCATCGCCCCGGAATGACGCTACGCCTCAGCTCGCCGCCACCGCGGTCTTGTCGCGCTGGTGCTTCATGACGATCTTGTTGAGCGCGCCGAGATAGGCCTTGGCCGACGCCACCAGCGTATCCGGATCGGACGCCTTCGACGTCATCGAGCGGCCCTCATGGGCGAGCCGCACCGACACCTCGGCCTGCGCGTCGGTGCCCTCGGTGACGGCGTGGACCTGATAGAGCTCCAGCTTCGCCTCGTGCGGCACCAGCGCCTTGATGCAGTTGAACACCGCATCGACCGGACCGTTGCCCTCGGCTTCCTCGATCCTGGTCTGGCCGTCGACGTCGAGCTTCATGGTGGCGCGCTGCGGCCCATGGGTGCCTGCGATCACCGTCAGCGAGGTCAGCTTGATGCGGTCGTGGGAAGCCGCGATCTCCTGATCGACCAGCGCCTCGATGTCCTCGTCGTAGATGTCCTTCTTGCGGTCGGCCAGCGCCTTCATCCGCGAGAACGCGTCTTCCAGCTGGTTGGCGCCGAGCTTGTAGCCCATCTCCTCCAGCTTGTGCACGAAGGCATGACGCCCGGAATGCTTGCCGAGCACCAGCGACGACTTCTTCAGGCCGATCATTTCGGGCCGCATGATCTCGTAGGTCGAGGCGTCCTTCAGCACGCCGTCCTGATGGATACCGCTCTCATGCGCGAACGCGTTGCGGCCGACGATCGCCTTGTTGTACTGCACCGGGAACGAGGTCGCCGCCGACACCAGTTTCGAGGCCCGCGTCAGCATCGTGGTGTCGATCTTGTTCCACCACGGAAACACGTCGTTGCGGACGTTGATCGCCATCACGACTTCTTCCAGCGCGGCATTGCCTGCGCGCTCGCCGATGCCGTTGACGGTGCACTCGATCTGGCGCGCGCCGCCGGCGATGCCGGCCAGCGAATTCGCCACCGCCATGCCGAGGTCGTTGTGGCAATGCACCGAGAATACCGCCTTGTCGGAATTCGGCACCCGCTCGATCAGCGTGCGCATGAAGCGGGTATATTCCTCCGGCACGGTGTAGCCGACGGTGTCCGGAATATTGACGGTGGTCGCGCCGGCCTTGATCACGGCTTCGACGATGCGGCAGAGGTAGTCCATCTCGCTGCGGGTGCCGTCTTCGGCCGACCATTCGACGTCGTCGATCTGGTTGCGCGCGCGGGTGACGTTGGCGATCGAGAGCTCCATCACCTGCTCCGGCGTCATGTTGAGTTTGACGCGCATGTGCAGCGGCGAGGTCGCGATCACGGTGTGGACGCGGCCCCGCCTGGCGAATTTCACGGCTTCCGCACAGCGGTCGATGTCCTTCGGATTGGCCCGCGACAGGCCGGCGATCACCGAATTCTTGGAACGGCGGGCGATCTCGCTGACGGCCTGAAAATCGCCTTCCGAGGTGATCGGGAAACCGGCCTCGATGACGTCGACGCCCATGTCGTCGAGCATTTCGGCGATCTCGAGCTTTTCCTCGAACGTCATGGTGGCGCCGGGGCACTGCTCGCCGTCACGCAGGGTGGTGTCGAATACGATTACGCGGTCCTTCTCGGACTTGGGGGCGGTGGTCATTGGAAGAATTCCTTATGGGTCGTGCGCTGTTTTCTAGGCGCTGAAGGGTCTGGTGATCTCGCGCGAACCCCTGAGTGCCCAGGCGCAACCGCCCAGACGGCCCTCAGGGGCCGATAAGAAGCAGAAGCCCGCCAAGAAGCAGGGTCGGCAGGGACGCAGCCGGAATCGCGGGGGCAGCCTCGGCCGCTCCACCCCGAACTCCCAACTTTTCGCTGCGAATCAGCATTGCCAAACCCTTTGACCCGCAAATCCTCGGCGAAAACCATTGACGGTTGGTTGCCGGGACCACGTTCCGAGGTCGTTCTAGACGAGAAATGTGGCGAACCGCAATGCCAAAAGATGGTCAGGAGGGGTGACCTAAAAGACCCCAGCATGCTGTTGTCATCACCCGCCACCGGGTCGGCGCCGAAGCGCCGCCCGATGACAGGCTCCAGCGGGTGATCCAGTATTCCAGAGACCGGCGTCGAAGCCGGAAGGCCGCGGCGTACTGGGTACCCCGCTTTCGCGGGGTATGACGACCGTCGTTATTTCGCCGACTTCACCGCCTTCTTCCCTTCGTCGCCCTTGCCTTCCGCCAGCAGCGCTTCGCGCACCTGCTTGAATTCGCTGCGTTCGGCCTTGTCGACTTTCGGGAAATGCAGGTCGAGCCGGTCGAGCGCACTGACAATGGTCGAGCCGATCACAACGCGGGCGAACCATTTGTGGTCGGCGGGCACCACGTGCCACGGCGCCGATCGCGTCGAGGTATGCCGGATCACCTCCTGATAGGCGGCCTGATATTTGGCCCACGTCGCGCGCTCGGAAATATCGGCAAGCGAGAATTTCCAGTTCTTCGCAGGCTCCTCCAGCCGGTCGAGGAAGCGGGCGCGCTGCTCTTCCTTGGATACGTTGAGGAAAAACTTCAGGATCACGGTGCCGTTGCGCGCCAGATAGCGTTCGACCGCGGAAATATCCTCGAACCGGTCGCGCCAGATGTCCGTGGTGACGAGCCGGGCGGGAAGTTTTTGCTTGCCGAGGATTTCCGGGTGCACCCGCACCACGAGGCATTCCTCGTAATAGGAACGGTTGAAGATGCCGATGCGGCCGCGCTGCGGCAGCGCGATCATGCTGCGCCACAGGAAATCATGATTGAGTTCGAGCGTCGACGGCTGCTTGAACGAATGGACTTCACAGCCCTGCGGATTGACGCCGTCAAAGATGCTCTTGATCGCCGAGTCCTTGCCGGCGGCGTCCATGCCCTGAAAGATCAGCAGCAGCGACCAGCGGTCCTGCGCATACAGCTTTTCCTGAAAATCGTTCAGCCGCTTGCGGTTGGCATCGAGAATCTTCTCGGCCTTGTCCTTGTCCAGACCGCCCTTCTCGTCGGTCTTGTGCGATTTGAGATGGAATTCACCCGATCCGTCGAAGCGGAACGGCGCGATGAAGGGTCTCAGCTCGTCGGCGAGCGGCTGCGTCGGTTTCTTGCTCATGATCTCTGGGGCATCTTGAGTTGCGTTTTCAATCTCGCGATCACGCTACCAAGAATGCCCTTGGGAAGGAATATGATGAACAGCACCAGCAGCACGCCATAGACGAGGTTGTCCCAGCCCACCGCCTTGGTGCCGAAGCCGATGCGCAGGATTTCCGCCAGCAGGATGGTGATGATGGCGCCGACCGTCGGCCCGAGCGACACGTAGACGCCCCCGACAATGACGGCAAACACCATCTGCAGCGACACCGAGATGCCGCTGACGGTGTCGGGCGAGATGAACATCTGGTACTGGCAGTAGAGCGCACCCGCCAGCGCCGTCATCAGCGCCGAGATCAGCGTGATCTTGAGCTTTTCGGCGGTCACGTTGACGCCGGCCGCAGCAGCCGCGTCCTCGTCCTCCGAGATCGCCTCCATGGCATAGCGGCTCATGCTGCGGTCGACCCAGCGCCAGATCAACAGTCCCGCGAGCCAGACGAACAGCGCGATCAGGTACCACGTCGCCTTGTCGTCGAATTGCAGCGCCAGCAACGCGCTGCCCTTGGTGCGGTTCGGAGTGTAGCCGAGCGACCCGCCGGTGTAGTCGCGGGTGGCGGTGATGACCTGCAGCACGATGCCGGACAAAGCCAGCGTCACCAGCACGAAATAATGGCCGGTGATGCGGAAGCGGAAACAGGGATAGGCGACGACGAGCGCCAGCACCCCGGCCGCCAGCATGCTGACGGGAATGCCGATCCATGGCGAGACGCCGAGATGATTCCACAACAGCGCCGTGACATAGGCGCCGACGCCCATGAAGCCGCCATGCCCGAGCGACACCAGACCGAAGCGGCCCATGATCGACCACGAGGTGTACGCGAACGACCAGATCAGGATCAGCACCAGGATGTGCAGATGGTAGGGGTCGCGATAGACGAAGGGCAGCGCGATCAGCGCTGCTATTCCGGCCGCCCAGGCAAGGTATCGCGGGTTCACGTGCGCCTCGCCAGCAGGCCGCCGGGCCGGATGAACATCATGACGATGAAGAAGGCGAAGGCCAGCACGTAGCCCCATTCGAGGTCCGAGAACAGCCCGCCCAGCGAAATGATTTCGGCGAACACGAACGCCGCGATGAAGCCGCCGACGAAATTGCCCAAGCCCCCGAGCACGCAGATCAGGAAGGTGATCGGGCCGAACGACAGCCCGACGAACGGATGCACGTCGTATTGCAGCACCAGGAGGCAGGCCGCCAGCCCCGCGAGCGCGCCGCCCAGCGCCGAGGTGATGAGGTAGATGCGCCTGGTATCGACGCCCATCAGCGACATGATCTGGCGGTCCTGCGAGATGGCGCGGATCGCGGTGCCGGTAAAGGTACGCTTCATGAAAAGATAGACCGCCACCATGCCGATCAGGGCGGCGGCAAACGACAACAGCCGCGCGTAGCTGAAATGCATCTCGCCGAACGCCAGTACCGGCAGGCGGATGCCGAGGTTGCGGAAGTCGATGCCGAAGGCGACGGTGGCAAAGCTCTGCAGGATGAACAGCACGCCGCCGGTCGCCAGCAGCTGGTTGATCGGCGGCGCCGTCAACAGCGGCGCGATGACGATGTAATGCAGCGCCGCCCCGAGCGCTGCGACCAATAAAATGGTGAGCGGCGCCGCGGCCCAGTACGGCACGCCGAAGACCTGGACCAGGTAATACATGCCGTACATGCCGATCATGACCAGCTCGGCGTAGCAGATCCAGGTCACGTCGATGACGCCGAAGATCAAATTGAGCCCGAGCGCCAGCAGCGCCAGCACCCCGCCGAGCAGGATGCCGTTGACCACGGCTTCGAGCAGATAGATGTCGAAGATATCCAGAAACGCCTGCATCGCCGCCCCCGCTCTACACGCCCAGATACGCTTGCTTGATGGTGTCGCTGCTCATCATCTCCGCCGACGTGCCGGAGGCGCGAAGGCTGCCGGCTTCGAGCAAATAGGCGCGATCGACCACGCGCAGCACCTGCTGCACGTTCTGCTCGACGATCAACACCGTAAGCCCGCTGGCGCGGATCCGCTTCACCAGCTCGAACACCTGCTGCACCACGACCGGCGCGAGCCCGGCGGACGGCTCGTCGAGCAGCAGCAGTTTCGGGTTCGACATCAGCGCGCGGCCGATCGCGCACATCTGCTGCTCGCCGCCCGACATGGTCCCGGCCATCTGGCTGCGGCGTTCCTTCATGCGGGGGAACAGGTCGAATACGAATTCCAGCCGCTCGGCATATTTGGCGCGCGCGCCCGGCATGAACGCGCCCATCTTCAGATTGTCGTCGACGGTGAGCCGCGGAAACAGCCGGCGATTTTCCGGCACATGGGCAATGCCGAGGCTGACGATGCGGTGCGCCGGCGTCGCCAGCACATCGGTACCCTCCATCGTGATCGCGCCCTTGGTCGGCCGGATCAGGCCGGAGATCACCCGCATCAGGGTGGTCTTGCCGGCGCCGTTGGGACCGATCACGCCGACCGCCTCGCCGGCCTTCACTTCCAGGCTGACGCCGAACAGCGCCTGAAAACTGCCGTAACCCGCATCGACCGATCTGAGCTCGAGCATGTCAGGCCCCCGCGCGGCGGCGCGCTTCGGCGGCCGCGACCTGGCTCGAATCCGCATCGGTGCCGAGATAGACCTCGATTACCCGGGGGTCGCTCGCGACCGCCGACGGCAGCCCTTCCGAAATCTTCTCGCCGTGATCGAGCACCATGACGCGATCGACCACGCGCATCAGCACGCCCATGATGTGCTCGACCCAGATGACGGTGATGCCGAGTTCGTCGCGGATCTTTCGCAGCATATCGGCGGCAGCATCCATCTCGGTCTCGTCGAGCCCGCCGAGGCTTTCGTCGGCCAGCAACAATTTTGGGCCGGTCGCCAGCGCTTTTGCCAGTTCGAGCTTTTTCAGGCCGGCGGCGCCGAGGCCATCGACGCCGGCATGGCGATCGGTCGGCAGGCCGACCATGGCCAACGCGCGTTCGGCGGCTTCGTCGGCCCTGGCCCGGCTGTGGCTGCCCTGGCCATAGAAGCCCGCCAGCGCCACGTTCTCGAAAATCGTCAGCCGATGGAACGGCCGCGGGATCTGGAAGGTGCGGCCGACGCCGCGGTTGATGATCCGGTGCGGTGCGACGCCCGATATCTCCGCGCCGTCGAACTCGATCGAGCCTGCCGTCGGCACCAGCGTGCCCGACAGCATGTTGAAGATCGTGCTCTTGCCCGAGCCGTTCGGGCCGATCAGGCCGAGAATCTCGCCCTGCTCGACCCGGAACGACACGTTGTTGACGGCCGTAAAGCCACCAAAGCGCTTGATCAGGCCCTCGACTACGAGCACGGCGGTCCCTTTCGCAAGCTGAGAGCCACCACTTATTTGTAACTATAGGTCGTACCCGCCGGCAGCGGCAGCACGGCCTCGCGCTGCGCCTGGCTCTTCGGCCACACCACATAGGACTTGTCGTCGATGTACTGGATGACGACCGGGAACGAGCGTTCGTTCTGCCCGGCCATCGCCCTTCCCTCGCCAAAGAACTTGACGCCGAAGCCGAGCATGGTGCCGCCTTCGGGAAGGTCGACTTCCAGCGCCGCCTTGCGCAGCGCGTCGGGATCGACGCCACCGTATTTCTTGATCGCGCGCGGCAGCACTTCGGTGAGGAAGACGTAGGTGTTCGATGCGGCCATACCGACATGGGCAGACCGGATCGCCACGCCTGGTTTGACCTTGTCGAACTCCTCACCGACCATCTTGATGACCAGCGGCAGCTTCGGATCCATGGATTTCTGGTTGGCGAGCCAGATCGAGATCGGATCGGTGTCGAAGATATAGTTCGCATCGCCACCGAGGCCTTCCTTCAGCTTTTCGTAGACGCCATAGCCCGCACCATGGCCAACCAGCGCGCCGAATTTCAGCCCCTGCTCGCGCGCCTGACGCAACAGCAGCGTGATGTCGGGATTGTAGCCGGTGTGGAAGATCACGTCGGGCCGGGCCCGTTTCAACTTCGTCACCAGTGCGGACAGATCGGGCGCGGTCGCCGAATAACCCTCCTTCAGCACCAGGTTGAAGCCGGCCTTCTTGGCGCCGACCTCGTTGCCCTTGGCCACATCGACACCGTAGGCGCCATCCTCATGGATGATGGCAACCCGCAGGTCCTTCGGCTCCTTGCCGAACTTGGCCACCGAGTTCTGGGCGATGAAATCCATCGTCATCAGGCCAAACTGGTCGCCGCTCGCCTGAGGGCGGAAGACATATTTGAAATTCTTGTCGGCGAGCACCGCCGAGGAAATGCAGGTGGTGATCCACATGAACTTCTTGAGCTGCTCGACGCGGGCGGCCACCGGCACGCATTGCGCCGACGAAAAGAAGCCCAGCAGCATGTCGACCTTTTCCTGCTCAATGAGGCGGACGGCCTCGTTGATGGCGACATCGGGCTTGCTCTGGGCATCGGCGTAGACCGCCTCGACCTTGTAACCCTCAACCCCGGTCTTGCCGTACTGGTCGAGCATGATCTTGGCGCCGATGTACTGCAGTTCCGAACCGCCGCCCGCGAGCGGACCGGTCAGGTCGTAGATCACGCCGATCTTGATTTTCTTTTCCTGGGCGTCGGCGGAAATCGCCATGCCCAGCACCACTAACGTGGCAAACAGCCCAACGGACAGGCGTGCAACCCTGCGCACCAGCATGGAATCCTCCCTGGAAGATTGTGCACCACATTTTCTTGTATTTTGTTGGCGCCTATCACACGGGGAGCCTCGACCGATGTCAAGCGCATTGGATACGCATCCTTCGGACCCACGCGCCCCCTGGAGCACGCCAACGCCTGCAACTCGGGGTTAGCTGGAAAGCTGCGCTTCGATGAATGCCGTGACAAAGCGCGGCATCGCGGCGTTGAGATCGCCTGTTCCCCGCACCAGATGGATCGCCGCAAGCTCGGGCGATAGCTGCAAGGCCAGATTGGCTTCAATCCGGGCTCGCAGCACCTCGCCCGGCAAATCGACGCGCAGGATCCTGATCATCGCAACGGCGGGGCCGGTGGAAACGCAATGCCAATGCGCCTCGCTGCGATATTCGGCCGCGGTCAGCCCGGTTTCCTCCTCGAGTTCGCGCGCGACGCTGCCCGCAATATCGACCGCACTGCCGCTGATATCGTCGAGATCGGGGGTGCCGGACGGGAAATAGATGCGCCCCGCGTTCGAGGTATGCTGGCCCATTTCGCCCAGCGCAAACGCGCCGTCGCTGGAAAGCAGCGCCCCCATCCCGAAGCCGTTGAAGACGTCCTTGTCCGGAAAACCCCAGTCGCGCCACGCCAGAAAACTGGCGAAATCGGTCTCGAAATAGCTGGCCGTGAAGCGGTCGCCGGCGAAAACAGGATTGCGGCCGAGCAGAACGCGGCCGTTCCAGAGCTTCGGCTTTTCGCGCTGCTGAGCCGCGAAATGCGCATCGATATCCGCGCGCCGCGCCGCGGCGAACGGCCACGACCATGGCTGCACGGGCAGATCAAGCGACGTGACGCGATGAATGACCGGAGCCGTCATGCCATTCATCGCTGCACGTTACTTCGCATTCAACCCCGTCGTCTTCTTGAGTTGATCGACGTATTTGTTGGTCCAGGTCTTGGTCACATCGATATTGGCCTTGGCGACCTCCGGCGAGCTTTCGCTGAACACCGCGAGCACGGCGTCGGCGCCCTTCGGATCCATCTTGCCGGTCTCCGAATACATCGGGATCGTGTTCTTCAGCGCCGCGAGATACTGCTCCTTGTTCTTGCCGACCATTTCCTGCGGCATCTTCGCCATGATCTCTTCCGGCGAATGCGAATGAATCCAGGCGAGCGTATTGACGATCGCCGATGTCAGCGCCTGCACCTCTTTCTCGTGCGCGCCGACCCAGGCGGCGGTCGAGTAGAGCGCGCCGCCTGGATATTCGCCGCCGAACACCGCAAGCGTATCCTTTTGCGTGCGGGTGTCGCTCAGGATCTTCAGGTCGGGATGACTGGCCTGCAGCACCGTGACCGCGGGGTCCAGCATCACCGCCGCATCGATCTGGCCCTGCTCCATCGCCGCCACCGCGGTTGCGCCGAGGCCAACGCCGATGACGGCGGCGCTGGCCGGATCGAGGCCGTTTCTCTTCAAGAGGTATTTCAGGAAGAAATCGGTCGACGAGCCCGGCGCGCTGACGCCGACCTTCTTGCCGGCCAGATCCTTGATCGATTTGATTTCGCCGGTGTGCGAGGGCGACACCACCAGCACCAGCCCGGGATAGCGGTCATAGACCACGAACGACACCAGTTCCTGTTTCTTGGCCGCCAGGTTGACGCAATGGTCGAAATAGCCGGAGACCACGTCGGCGCTGCCGCCGAGCACCGCCTTCAGCGCGTCCGAGCCGCCCTTGAGGTCGACCAGGTCGACGGCGAGCCCCGCGTGTTCGAATTCGCCGAGCTGCTTGGCCAGCACCGTCGGCAGATAGCACAGGCAGGCCCCGCCACCGACCGCGACCGTGATCTTGCTTTGCGCTGCGGCAAAGCCCGACGTCAGCGCCAGCGCCAACAGCGCTCCGGCCAGCCGGCCAAACATCTTCCTCATGGGAATCCTCCATTCCAGTTGGCGGCAAGATAGAGCAGCGCGCACGCCTTGAGAAGGCGACTTTGGTGCCAAGGTGCGACCGCAAAAACCGGGGTTTATTCCGGGCCGCGCGCATGATCTTTCGCCGGGCCATGCAGGCTCACGCGCTGGTCAACGCTGGTTTCGCGGCATACCATTGCATCACAAAAAACTGGGAGGACTATCCATGAATCGCATCGCCACCACGCTTTCGATCGCCGCGGCCTTTGCCGCCGGCTGCGGCGTCACGCACCTGCTGCGCCCGGCGCTGGCCGCCGAGAGCATCACGGCGCAGGTCATTCATACCGGCGAGTTGGAAGGAGACGCGCTTGCACCCCCCAATGCCGGCGGATTGCGCTCAAAAATGTTCGTCTCCGCCGATGGCGCTACCGTCTCGGTCCAGGACGGCAACGTGCCCAAGCACCTGCATCCGATCGCCAACGAGATGCAGTACATCCTCGAAGGCACCGGCACGATCTGGCTCGGCGACAAGGAAGTGAGGGTAAAGCCGGGCGATCTCGTCATTATCCCCCACGGCACTCCGCATGGCGGTACCAAGCCCGATAGCCGGCCATTCAAGGCGATCGCGATCAAGACGCCGCCGCAGACGCCGGATGATATCAAGATGCTGAACTGAGGGCGCGGCTTCGCGCCGTCATTCCGGGGCGCGCGAAGCGCGAACTCGGAATCTCGAGATTCTCAGGTGCGCAATTGCGCACCGTAGTTCGCGCTTCGCGCGCCCCGGAATGACAGGGAGAACCTACCCCCGCCCGTCCGCCGCGGTCGGGCGCCAGATCAGCAGCCGCCGCTCCACCAGCGTCACGCCCATGTCGATCAGGATGACGAAGGCGGACAGCACGAACATGCCGGCGAACACGCCGGCAACGTCGAACACGCCCTCGGCCTGCTGGATCAGATAACCGAGGCCTGCGGCGGAGCCGAGATATTCGCCGACCACCGCGCCGACCACGGCAAAGCCGACGGAAGTGTGCAGCGAGGAGAACATCCACGACAGCGCCGACGGCCAGTAGACATGCCGCATCAACTGCCGCTCGCTCATGCCGAGCATGCGGCCGTTGTCGAGCACCGTGGTCGAGACTTCCTTGACGCCCTGATAGACGTTGAAGAACACGATGAAGAACACCAGCGTGACGCCGAGCGCGACCTTGGACCAGATGCCCAAGCCCAGCCACAACGTGAAGATCGGCGCCAGCACCACGCGCGGCAGTGCGTTGACCATCTTCACATAGGGATCGAACACCGCAGCGACGCGAGGCTGGCGCGCGAACCAGAAGCCCACCATGACGCCGCCGAGCGAGCCGATCGCAAACGCCAGAATCGACTCCCACAGCGTGATGACGAGGTGCTTCCAGATCACGCCGCTCTGGAACCATGCGACGATCTGGCTGAAAACGTCGACCGGGTTGGAGAAGAAAAACGGCGGCAGCACCATGCGGCCGAACACCGGGACGGTGGCGAAGAACTGCCACAGCCCGAGCACGACGACGGCGACCAGCACTTGCAGGGCAAGAAGCGTCGAACGGGGCATCAGCCGGCCTCGGCCGCTTGCGATGATTGCGCATAACCCTTCATCACTTCGTCCTTCAGCACGCTCCAGATTTCCCGGTGCAATTCGTGGAAGTCCTTTTCCATCCGCACTTCCGAAATGTCGCGCGGGCGCGGCAGCGACACCCGCCAGTCGCCGATGATGCGCGCGCTTGGCCCTGCCGACATGATCACGACGCGGTCGGCCAGCGCAATCGCCTCTTCGAGATCGTGGGTGACGAACAGCACCGCCTTGCGGTCGGCGTTCCATAATTCCAGCAGCAAATTGCCCATGATCTGCCGGGTCTGTGCATCGAGCCGGCCCGAACGGCTCGTCCATCAAGAGGATCTTGGGATCGCGGATCAGGACCTGGGCGAGGCCGACGCGCTTGCGCTGGCCGCCCGAAAGCATATGCGGATAACGGTTGCCGAAGGCGCCGAGACCAACTGAAGTCAGCCAGCCCTGCGCGCGCTGCAGCGCCTGCTCGCGCGGCGCGCCCTTGATCTCGAGGCCGATGGCGACGTTGTCGATCGCGGTCTTCCAGGGGAACAGCGCATCGGCCTGGAACAGATAGCCGGCATCCCGGTTCAGGCCCGTCAGCGGCTGGCCGAAGATCCTGACCGACCCCGATGCCGGCTTGAGCAGCCCGGCGGCGACGTTGAGCAGCGTGGATTTCCCGCATCCGGTGGGCCCGACGATGGCGACGAACTCGCCATGCGCCACCGCAAGGTTGGCCTTTTCGACCGCGGTATAGACGCGCGCATCGGCCAGGCGAAACGCCACCGTCGCATCGTCAAGCGCGACCGCATTCGGCTGTGCCGGATCCACCACGTCCCCCCTCTCGAAGCGTTTGGAGATGCCTTAGCGGTTACAGACGGCAAGTTCAACGTGACGAGATGAAACGCGAGTTCTTGCCCTCCCCTGGAGGGGCCCTGGAGGGGAGGGTAAGCGCTGCGAGCAGCGGTCACTGCACCCGTCGTTACTGCGACAGCTTCACGAAATCAGGGAATTTGAGTTTCCCTTCGGCGACGGCCTTCGGCCACACCGTGACCTGCTTGCCATTCTGCCACTGGAACACGAGGCCAGTCACCGCACCGGGACCGGCCTTGATGCCGTGCGTGAATTCGTCGTCCTTACCGTAGAACTGGATGCGCCCGATGGTGCCTTCGAAATTGGTCTTCTCCAGCTCGGTGACCATTTTGTCGGGATCGGTCGAGCCGGCCCGCTGGATCGCCTCCGCGATGATGTAGACCTCGTCATAGGTGGTGTAGCCGGTGTAGGCCGGAGCCGTGCCGAACCTGGCCTTGAAGGCCTGCGCGAACGGCTTGGTCTTCGCGGTGACGGCAACGTCCGGCGTCGCGACCGCGAGCGAAGGAATACCTTCGGCGGCGGCGTTGGTGTCGTCCCAGAAGGTCGGGCTCAGCGCCTGCGCGCTGATGCCGAACATCGGGACCGGCACCTGCTGGTTTTTCCATTGCACCGTCGGCTGTACGCCGACATGCGAGATACCGGTCACGATCACATCCGGCTTCTTGCTCTCGATATTGTTGAAGATCGGCGTGAAGTCGGTGGTGTCGGGCGAGAAGCGCACGTGGTCGACCACCTTCAATCCGGCTTTCGGCAAGCAGGCCTCGTAACCGATATCGAGTGGCTTGGTCCAGGCCGCATCCTCACTCATGATCGCGACCGTCTTGAACTTGAGCTGGTCGACCAGCAGGTCCTTGGCGGCGTCACAGACGAGCTGGGCCTGGGCTGCCGACGTCAGATAACCATGAAAGGTGTATTTGTTCTTGTCGTAGTCGTTGTGGATCGCCCTGGTGATCTCGTTGGACGCAGCACCCGGCGTGATCAACGGCATTTTCAGCCGCGCAGCCCACGGCTCCAGCGCGAGCACGACCTCACTGATATAGCTGGCGATCACCGCCGAGACCTTGTCCTCGCTGACCGCGCGCTGGAAGGCGCGCACGGAATCGGCCGACGAGCTCTTGTTGTCGTAGCTGACGATCTCGATCTTGCGGCCGAGTACGCCGCCCTTGGTATTGATCTCGTCGGCGGCGATCTGCGCGCCGCCGGGGGTCGCGGCGCCCGCGATAGACTGCACTTCGGCGATGACGCCGATCTTGATGGGATCTCCGGACTGCGCGTGAGCCGGGGCAACGAGACAAAGGGCAAGAGCCGACGCTAGCGGGACGAGGCGGGCCGGACTCGAAATATCAAATGGTCGTCGCACGGTGTTCTCCCTTTCTTTGCTTGTTGTTTTAGTGCCGAGATTAAAGGTATCCGGCGCCGGCCTCCGCGGCGAAGCGACCGGGATCGCCTTCCCAGACGATCCGCGCGTGCTCGAGCACATAGACCCGGTCGGCATGCGGAAGCGCGAAGGTCACGTTCTGCTCGCCCAGCAAGACCGTGATCGAGGTGGTCTGGCGCAATCTTTCCAGCGCCTTTGACAGCAGTTCGAGAATGACCGGCGCGAGTCCCAGGGTGGGCTCGTCCAGGATCAGGATCTGCGGCTGCATCATCAGCGCGCGGCCGATCGCCAGCATCTGCTGTTCGCCGCCGGAAAGGGTCTGCGCCATCTGGCCCTGACGCTCCTTCAGGATCGGAAACAGCTCGAACAGCCAGCTGAGCTGGGTTGCCCTCGCCTCTTCGGTCAGATGGTGGCCGCCGAGATCGAGATTCTCGCGCACCGACATCTCGCCGAACAATTCGCGCGACTCCGGACACTGCACGAGACCACTGCGGGCGATCCGCGCCGGGCCGATGCCGCGCAGCTTTTCGCCGCCGCGAAGGATCTCACCGCTATAGGGTAGGAAACCCGAGATGGTATTGAACAGCGTGGTCTTGCCGGCGCCGTTGAGACCCACGATGGAGACGAACTCGCCTTCATGCACATGGATCGAGACGTTCTCCAGTGCCTGCGCCTTGCCGTAGAGCACGCTGACGTTCTCGACCTGCAACAGCGGCACCTTGTCCTTGAAGCTGGTTTCCGGGCGCGCATGGATTTCGAGGGCGCCGCCGAGATAGACCCGCCGCACGGTCTCGTTCCGCATCACCTCGTCGGCCTTGCCGGTGACGATTTCCTCGCCGAGATACATCGCCAGGACACGATCGACCAATGCGGCAACGCTCTTGACGTTGTGATCGACCAGCATCACCGCACGGCCTTCGTCGCGGAAGCTGCGGATCAATTCGGAGAACACGTCGACCTCACCGCGCGTCAGCCCGGCGAAGGGCTCATCGACCAGCACCACCTTCGGATCGCGTGCGATCGCCTTCGCAAGCTCAAGCCGGCGCAAATCGGCGAAGGGCAATGTCGGCGGTCGACGGTCCATGACGGCGCCGAGGCCGACGCGCTCCGCGATCCATTTGGCGCGCTCGTTCAGGGCCTTGTCGGGGAACAGCATGAACAGGCTGTCGGGTAATAGCGCGACCATGATGTTTTCGAGCACGGTCTGCCGGTTCAGCGGACGCGAATGCTGGAACACCATGCCAAAACCCTTGCGCGCGATCTTGTGCGCGGGAAGGCCGGCGACGTTCTCGCCCAGGAACACGACCTCGCCCGCGGTTGGACGCTCGATGCCCATCACGCTCTTCATCGCCGTCGATTTTCCCGAGCCGTTCGGCCCGATCAGGCCAAAAATCTCACCGGCACGCAGATCGAAGCTCAGATTCTTGACGGCGGTCAGCCCGCCGAACCGCTTGGTCAGGCCGCGGACCTCGAGAACGGGCGCGTTTGCGACAGTCTTGTCCATCACGAGTTCATCCATCAGGAGCGCGCCTCACGTGACAAGGCCGCTCCGAGGAAACCGCCGGGGAAGAACAGCACGACCAGCAGGGCCACGGCGGAGACGATGAACGTCGCCAGTTCGCCGGTCGGCCTCAGGAATTCGCCGGCCACGATCAGGAAGATGGCGCCAAGCGCCGCGCCCAGCACGGTGCGGCGGCCACCCAGCACCGCCGATACGATGACGTTCACACCAACCGCCACGTCGACCACGGTGCCGACCGACGCGGTGCCAAAGTAGAACACCAGCAGCGCCCCGGAGAGCCCCGAGAAGAAGGCGCTGACGATGAAGGCCGCCAGCTTGTGCTTGACGATGTTGAAGCCGAGCGCGCCGGCCTGGACCGGGTCCTGCCCGCTCGCCTGCAGCACGAGTCCGACCGGCGATTGCGAAAGCCCGTACAGGATCGCGGCGCTGATGGTCATGAATCCGAGCGCGATCCAGTAATTGGCGCCGGCATTGATGGTGATGACGTCGGGGATCGTCAAGCCGATCTCGCCGCCGGTAAGATCGGCGAACACCACGATGAAATTCTGCAACATCAAGACCGCGACCAGCGTCGTCAGCCCGAAATACGGGCCGCGCACCCGCAGCGCCGGGAGCGCCAACACGAGGCCTGCGATCACCGAGGCCAGCGCGCCGAGCACGATGCACAGATAGACCGACCATCCATACTGATTGTTGAGGATGCCTGCGGTGTAGGCGCCGACCCCGATCAGGAAGGTCGGCCCGAAATTCACTTCGCCGGCGAACCCGAACAGCAGGTCCCAGGCCATCGCGAACACGCCGAAATAGAAGGCGACCGTCAAGAGGCCAAGGATGTAACCGGAAACGTAGAGCGGCAACGTGGCGGCGACGATCACGGTCACGAGCGAGATGAAGAACAGGCGCGACTTGAAGAACCCGGCCATCGTCAACGCCTCCCCAGCAGGCCTTGAGGCCGGATATACATCACGATCACCAGCAGCAGCAGCGCCGGAATGGTGCGATAGGCGGGCGAGACGAGATAGGCCGTCAGCGTCTCGAGATACCCGACGACGAAGGCGGCGATCAGGGAACCGGAGACGCTGCCGAGCCCGCCGAGCACGACGATGGAGAATGCGCTGGCTGTAAGCGGGCCCACGCTGTAGGAGCTCACGCCGAGGAACATGCCGAGCAGCACGCCGGCGATCCCGGCAAGCACGCCGTAGATCGCCCACACCACGACATAGATGCGCGTGAGTTCGAGCCCCAGCAGCGTGACGCCACGCGGGTTCATCGACGCCGCCAGCACCGCCTTGCCGGTCCGGGTGCGGTTCACCAATAGCCAGAGCAGGCCGATGACGAAGCAGCAGACCACCGCGGTGAAGATCTCGTTCCTCGGCGTGCGCACGCCGAGCACATCGACGACGCCCTCGACGATCGGAAGCACGGTCTTGGCATTGTTGGTGAAGAAATAGGCGATCAGTTCCTGGATCATGATCCCCCACAGCAACGTGCCGGTGAGGACGAAGATTTCCTTCTCCTCGTTGGGGATGAGCCGCGAATTCTGCATCGGGCCGCACGACCGCGAAGTAGGTCGCGAACGCGGCGACAAGCGCGACCGCGACCCCGATCAGCGCGCCGAAATAGGGGTTCACATGCAGCACGCTGGCGGCGGCCCAAGCCGCCACCGCTGCCGCCACCATGATGGCGCCGTGGGAGAGATTGAGCACGCCCGAAACGCCGAAGATGAGCGTAAAGCCGGTCGCGCCTAGCGCATACAACGCACTGATGGCAAAGCCATCGATCAGAATCTGGAACGCAAGCATTTATGAATGGCCAGGGCGGCCCGGCCGCCTGTTGGAAAGGAAGGGTGCGGCATATGAATCAGCTCCCGGCAGGGCCCGGGAGCTGATGTATGCGAGACTTAGTTCGTCGCCTTGACGAAGCTGGGGAATTTCAGCTCGCTCTTGGCGATTTCCTTGGGCCAGACCGACACCTGCTTGCCATCCTGCCATTGCAGCATCAACCCGGTGATCAGGCCCTTGCCGTATTTGATCGAATGGGTGAACGGATCGTCCTTGCCGTAGAACTGGACGCGGCCGATGGTGCCTTCCCAATCGGTCTTTTCGAGCGCATCGACCAGTTTGTCGGCATCCGTCGACCCCGCCCGCTTCACGGCATCGGCGATGTAATAGACCTCGTCATACGAGGTATAACCGGCGTAGGACGGATAGTTGCCGTACTTCTTCCTGAAGGCTTCGGCGAACGGGACCGACTTCGGGGTTACCGCGACGTTCGGACCGGACACGCCCTGATAGAGCACGCCTTCCGCCGCCTCGTTGGTATCCTTGCCGAAGGTTTCGTTGGTCGCCTGCGAACTGATGCCGAACATCGCGATCGGCACCTGCTGGTTCTTCCACTGCACCGTGGGCTGCACGCCGACATGAGAAATGCCGGTGATGATCACATCGGGCTTGGAGCCCTCGATCTTGTTGAAGATCGGCGTGAAATCGGTGGTATCGGGCGAGAACCGGATGTGGTCCAGCACCTTCAACCCGATCTTGGGCAGGCATTCCTCATATCCGACGTCGAGCGGCTTGGTCCAGGCGGCGTCCTCGCTCATGATGACCGCGGTCTTCATGTGTTTCTGATCGACCAGCAGATCCTTGGCGGCGTCGCAGACCGACATCGCCAGCGCGGCCGAGGTGAGATAGCCGTGAAAGGTGTATTTGTTCTTCTCGTAATCGGCGTGAACGCTCTTGCTGATTTCGTTCGAGGCCGCACCTGGCGTCACGAACGGCGTTTTCAGGCGTGAGGCCCAGGGCTCGAGCGCGAGCACGACCTCGCTGATATAGCTGGAGATAACGGCATTGACCTTGTCCTCGTTGACGGCGCGCTGGAAGGCACGCACCGAATCCGCCGAAGAGCTGTGGTTGTCGTAGCTGACAATTTCGATCTTGCGTCCGTCGACGCCGCCTTTCGCATTGATCTCGTCGGCGGCCAACTGCGCCGCCTGCGGGATCGAGGCGCCGGCAATGGCCTGGGCTTCCGCGATCACCCCGATCTTGATTGGGTCCGCGGCCAGGGCGCCGCTGGATGCCGTCGCCAACAGGCCCAGGGCAGTCGCACCGAGGAACCCTTGCAATGTCCAAAATGGGAGGCGGAATGTTCTTATCATATTGTTCTCTCCACTTTATTAGGCCTCTTAATGAGCTGTTCGGCGCGAACTATAGCGGCGACTGCAAGCGCAGCAAGCCATACTCCGCCGCAGATCGCATCACGATGGCGAAACTGGAACTAAAGTATAGCAGCGGGGTGGAACCCGCGGATTTCCAGCCAAAGCACGTCCGCTTCCCGGAATAAAAGCCACTGCGCGGCTCACGACCTGCCCGCTTTTTCGGCTATCACTATGCCCGTTGGGAATGCCACGGGGGTGAGATCAGACGAATGCCAGCATCGCCGCTGATCGCTTACACGCATGTCGGCAAGACTTTTGACGGCGGCCGGGGTGCTGCGCGCGTGGTGGCGGTCGACGACGTCTCGCTCGACGTCGCCGAGGGCGAGTTTTTGGCCATCGTCGGCGGCTCCGGCTCGGGCAAGACCACGCTGCTGCGGCTGGCCAACCGGCTGATCGAGGCCGACGGAGGCAGCATCACGGTCGAAGGTGAGGATATCAGCGGCGTCGACCCGATCGGCCTGCGGCGGCGCATCGGCTATGTGTTCCAGAGCGGCGGACTGTTTCCGCATATCAGCGTCGCCGGCAATATTGGGGTCACGCCAAAACTGCTCGGCTGGCCCGCGGCGGAGATTGCCGCGCGGGTGGATGAACTGCTCGATCTGGTGCGGCTCGACCGCGCGCAATACCGCGACCGGCTGCCGCATGAATTGTCCGGCGGCCAGCGCCAGCGCGTCGGCGTAGCGCGCGCGCTCGCGGCAAAACCGCGTATCGTGCTGATGGACGAGCCGTTCGGCGCGCTCGACCCCTTAACCCGCGATGCGCTCGGCGACGATTTTCGCGATCTCCATCGCAAGCTTGGCCTGACCACTGTCATGATCACCCACGACATGACCGAAGCCATATTGCTGGCCGACCGCGTTGCCGTGATGCGCGGCGGAAAACTGCTGGCGCAGGGCACGCCGGCCGAACTCACGGGCAGCGGCGATGCCTATGTCGGCGAATTGCTGCGCACGCCGCGGCGGCAGGCCGAGCGGCTCGGGGCCTTGTTGCCGCGGGATGGCGCGGCATGAACCTGTTCTCCGATCCGCGCTGGAATGAGGCACTGGCGCATCTGCCGGATTATCTCGGCAATCATGTCCGCGTCAGCGTCACCGCGCTGGCGCTTGGGCTCGCGGTCAGCCTGCCATTGGCGATCATCGCGCGTAACCGGCCGGTGCTGCGCGGCGCGCTGCTCGGGCTTGCCAGCATCGTGCAGACGGTGCCGGGGCTGGCGCTGCTGGCGCTGTTCTATCCGCTGCTGCTGGCGCTCGCGGCGCTGTCGCTGTCGTGGTTCGGAGCCGGATTCTCCGCCTTCGGATTCCTGCCGGCCGTGCTGGCGCTGGCGCTCTATTCGATGCTGCCGGTGCTGCGCAACACCATCACCGGCCTGCAGGGCGTCGACGCCGCGATCCTGGAAGCGGCGCAAGGCGTCGGCATGACGCCGCAGCAATCCCTGTTCACGGTCGAACTGCCGCTGGCGCTGCCGGTCATGATGGCGGGGATCCGCACCGCGGCGGTCTGGGTGATCGGCACCGCGACGCTGTCGACGCCGATCGGCCAGACCAGCCTCGGCAATTACATTTTTGCCGGGCTGCAGACCCAGAACTGGGTGTTCGTGCTGTTCGGCTGCCTCGCCGCCGCGGTGCTGGCGCTCGCGGTCGATCAATTGCTGGCGCTGATCGAAAACGGCTTGCGCAACCGCAGCCGCATTCGCGCGGCGATTGGCGGCGTCGGCATCGCGGCATTGGTCGCGGCCACGCTGGTGCCCACGATGTCGCGTTCGGCATCGAATTACGTTGTCGGCGCCAAGACCTTTACCGAGCAATATGTGCTGTCGGCGCTGATCGCGCAGCGGCTGCAGGCGGCCGGGCTCTCTGCCACCTCGCGCGAAGGCCTCGGCTCCAACGTCATCTTCGATGCGCTGGCATCGGGCGATATCGACGTCTATGTCGATTATTCCGGCACGCTGTGGGCCAACCAGTTCCATCACAGCGATATCAAGCCGCGCGACGTGCTGCTGGCTGAATTGAAGGCGACCCTGGCGCAGCAGCACATCACGCTGTTGGGCGAACTCGGCTTTGAAAATGCCTATGCGTTGGTGATGCCGCGCCGGCGCGCCGAACAATTGGGCATTCGCAGCATCGCCGATCTGGCGTCGCGGGCGTCGTCGATGTCGATCGCGGCCGACTATGAATTCTTCTCGCGTCCGGAATGGGCCGGCATCAAGCAGGCCTACGGCCTGCCGTTCCGCACCCAGCGGCAGATGCAGCCGGACTTCATGTACGCCGCCGTCGCCTCCGGCGAAGTCGACGTGATCGCGGGCTACACCAGCGACGGGCTGATTGCCAAATACGATCTGGTGGTGCTCGACGATCCCAGACACGCGATTCCGCCCTACGACGCCATCGTGCTGCTCGCGCCGAAGCGCGCTTCCGATTCGGTGCTGCGCGAGGCGCTGCAGCCGCTGCTCGGCAGGATCGACATTGCCGCGATGCGCGAGGCCAATCTGCGCGCCGCCGGCGGCGACGGCGCGTCCTCGCCGGATGCGGTGGCGCGCTGGCTGTGGGATAAGATCGGGAAACGCTAGCGCGACACCGGATGCTGGATTTTTGGGAGCAAGGAATTGCCGATGATGTTTTTCTATCGCGCCGCCGCCCGCCTCATTCTGGCGCTTGCCTTGTTCGCCCCCGCGGCCTCGCCACCGGCCAATGCCGCCGGTTACCCCGACCGCTCCGTGCGTATCGTCGTGCCGTTCGGGCCCGGCGGCATTGCCGACACCACCGCGCGCATCGTTGCGGAAAAGCTCGGCGACAAACTCGGGCAGCGTTTCTACGTCGAGAACCAGCCCGGCGCCGGCGGCATCGCCGCGGCCCGAACCGTGATCTCGTCGCCGCCCGACGGCTACACCCTGGCGCTGCTCTCCAACGGCACCGCGATCAGCGTCTCCCTGTTCAAGAAATTGCCGTTCGATCCGCTGAAGGACTTTGCGCCGGTTTCCAGCCTGGGGTTCTTCGATTTCATCTTCGCGACGGGATCCGGCTCGGAATTCAAAACCCTTGGCGACTTCATCGTTGCGGCAAAGGCAAAACCCGGCGCGCTCAATGTCGGGACCATCAATATCGGCAGCACCCAGAACCTGTCGGCCGAATTGTTCAAGACGCTGGCCGGGATCGATTTCACCATCATTCCGTTTCGGGGCACGCCCGAGGTGATGGTATCGCAGCTGCAGGGCGACATCGCGCTGATGATCGACGGCTATTCTTCGATCAAGGGCAATCTGGCCGACGGGAAATTGCGGGCGCTGGCGTCATCGGGTCTGGTGCGATCGGAAAGCACGCCCGAACTCGCCACCGTGCGCGAAAGCGGGGTTACCGGTTACGACGTGGTGTCCTGGAATGCGCTGTTTGCCCCGGCCGGCACGCCGCCGGAGATCGTGAACGCGCTCAACGCCGCGTTGCAGGCTATACTCGCCGACGCCGAGGTGAAAAAGCGGCTGCTCGAACTCGGCATCGAGGCCAAGGCCAGTACGCCGCAGGAGATTTCGGCCCGGTTGCAGTCCGACATCGACAAGTGGCAGAAGGTGATCGAGAAGGCCGGAATTCAAAAGCAGTAACCGCGTCGCCCTTCACCGGGCAACCGAACCGAGCATGGAGATCGTTTGGAATGACCGCGACATCGACCGAACCCAGGCATTGGAATATCGGCCTCGTCGGCTATGGCGAAGTGGGCCGGATTCTCGCCGAGGATTTGCGCAAGCAGGACGTCAAGATCGCCGCCTACGATATCAAGCTGCGCAGCGACCAGGCCGGCGGCGCGTTGCGCGATCACGCCGCCACGCATGGGGTTGCGCTGACGACGTCGCATGCCGATCTCGCTGCGCAATCCGACTTCATCGTTTCCGCCGTCACCGCGAGCCAGGCCGTCCCGGTCGCGGAAGCCTGCGCGGGCGCGGTGAAACAGGGCGCCTGGTTCCTCGACTTCAATTCGGCCTCGCCCGGCGCCAAGCAGCGCGCGGCTGATCTGATCGACGGCAAGGGCGGCCGCTATGTCGAGGGCGCCGTGATGACGTCGATCCCGCCCTACCGCATCAAGGTGCCGTTGCTGCTGGGTGGCGCCGGTGCGGCGACGCTGGCGCCACTACTGGTGGAGCTTGGCTTCGACGCCAAGGTGGCGAGCCAGGAACTGGGCGTCGCCTCGGCGGTGAAGATGTGCCGCAGCGTGATGATCAAGGGCATGGAGGCGATGGTGATCGAGGCCTTCACCACCGCCCGTGCCTACGGCGTCGAGGACGCGGTGCTGGCCTCGATGAAGGAAACCTTTCCCGGCATCGATTGGGAGAAACAGGGCGCGTATTTCTTCCAGCGCGTGATCGAGCATGGCCGCCGCCGCAGCGAGGAGGTTCGCGAAGTCGCCGAGACCGTGCGCGAGGCCGGCCTGACGCCATGGTCGGCGCAAGGAACCGCCGAACGCCAGGCTTTTATCGCCGACCTCGCCGACGAAGGACTGTTCGGGGCGAAAGGCACGGAAGCCTTCGCTCGTAGCACGGACTGGCGCGTGGAAGCGGACCGGATACTTGGCGCGGTGAAAAAGGGCTGAGAACCGAAAGCGTCATTGCGAGGAGCGAAGCGACGAAGCAATCCATTCTTTCTTGGCGCTTCCAGATGGATTGCTTCGCGGAGCCTGTCATCGGGCGCGCATTCGCGCGACCCGGTGGCTCGCAATGACGAATACTACAGCCCCTTGATCATCCCGGCGTCGATCAGCAGCCGGTTGAAGCGCCTCGCCTCCGCGCCGTCCTTGCAGTCGTAGAACCTCCCCTGGCAGCGGAGCATGATGCTCTTCTGCTCCTCGAACGACGGATCGAGCGGAATCCCGGCGGCTTCCTGGATCACCAGCGGCAAATAGGCCGCGTCGATCGTGTCCATCACGGCCGGACTCTTCACCGGCTCGAAATTGACGGCATCGATGGCGTAATAGGTCCCGTAGTAGCGCGGGTCGTAATTCTCCAGCTTTTTGCCGACGCCGGCCTCGTCGAGGCCGGGGTCGAGCACATGCGGCGAGAATTCCGGCTGGTGATCGCCGTAGCGCACGATCAGGAACGGCTGTGCCGGAAACTTCTTCTTCAGCCCGGCGATAAAAGCCGAGAAATCGTTGGCGCTCATCGTCTGCCGGCGCAGATATTCGTCGACCACCGGCTCGTTGCCGGGCTTGCGCCAGGACGGCATCAGGTCGGGCCGGAATCGGGTTTCCCAGGGAAAATGATTGGCGGCGAGGTAGACGAAGGTGAACAGCGGCGTCCCCTGCGGCTGCTCGGCGATCAGCTTCAGAGCCTTGTCGTAGAAGAAGCTGTCCGGCTCGATGTCTTTGGCGTGGAGATCATGCGCGTCATAGAAATGCTGGATGCCGGTCGTGATCTGGAAGCTGCGCGCGCTCATGAAGGCGCCGAACGCCGGATAGAGCGACAGCGTGGTGTAGCCGCAGCGGCGCAGCGCCAGCGGCAATCCGCGCTCGACGCGGCCCGAAGCGATCCGGGTGACGAAATAGGCGAACCGGCCGAACGAGCGCGAGGAGAGGCCTGCGAGCACGTTATATTCGGTGAACCAGCTCGGCCCGCCATTGCTCTCGGCGAGGAACGTGCGCTCCTTGCCGTCGAACGATTGGAAATGGCTGCCATAGCCCGCGGGCACCTTGATGCCCTCGGCCTGACGGATGTCGAAGCTCGACTCGTCATGGATCATGATGATGTTCGGCCGCCGTCCCGCCGGATGGCAGGAGTCCACCAGCGGCACCTTGAGGCGCTCGGTGGCGACCGCATCCGATTCCATGAACCCGTATTTGATGAAGTCGGATACCGCGGTCACGCCGGAGCGGGAAAATTTCGACAAATAGCCGTCGTCGTAATAGCCACGCCAGGCCTCATCCGGCCAGGCCAAGGCGTATCCGACCAGGGCGGCAAGGCAGGCGAGGCAGCAGGCCAGCGCCGGCAACCGGCGGATGCGGAACGGATCGAGCCACCACAGCGCATACATCAAGGGGATGGTGACGAGGCCGGCCCCGATCACCGACCAGCGCAGATTGGGGAAGATTGTAAACAGGAAGGCCGCGGTATCGCGATCGATCACCATCAGGTCGACGAAGTTCGCGGTCATCTGCACCACGTCGTGCTTGAGCCGCGACAGCAGCACCAAAACCACCACCAGCGTCAGCGACAGCGCGCCGGACAGCGCCGGGCGCCGCAATAGCGCGATGAAGAAGAAGTTCAGGATCCCCCACGACAGCAAAAAGCCGGTGCGCGCGCCGAAATCGGTTTCGGTCTGCAGCATGATGGCGAGCGCGGCCAGATGGGGTGCTGCCACGGCCAACAGCCGCCAGACGCCGATCGCGGCGATGCCGCCGGCAAGGGCGGTAACGGAAGAGCCTTGATTCGGCGCGGGCGCCATGGGCGGGACGCAACATTACCCGGCGCAATACTAATGCCTTGGCTGGCGACGACCAGGAGACGCACGGCGCATCCGGAAGCTGCGTCGCGTCATGAAAATGTAGTGGAACCGTCATGAACAGGCAATGAATTTGCCGGTGGCAGCCAGGTTCTGGCGGTTCGCGCGGGGCTGGACCGCGCCACACCATCTCGGGCGGGGCCGTCCGGCCTCATCCGACCACCTGCTGGCAGTCCCAATTTCGAGGGTTTTGTCGGCGACCGGACAGACAGGCTTTTCAGATCGGCGCTAGTTTTGAGCCATGGCCGGGATGAGGAAACCCGATCCGGAACTACTGCCTATCCACCGTCCGCGCTGTCCCGACTGCCACACGCGGATGATAACGGCTGCCGTCACGGCTGGACCGGAAGGTTTCGAGCACCGCAGCTATCAATGCCCAGGCTGTGCTCACACCGAAACCAGGATCGAGGCTATCGATCCGCTCGAGGCCGACGCCGCGGGCTGGGTCGCCGCCGAGCCCGGACAGCCCGCAACCGCACCGGGCTCAATCCAGAACGCCGGGCCACCAATCCAGCCCAAATCGACGCATTGAAGCCGAAGAACTGAAGCGATGGCCCGACCGATCAAAAACCCGCGGCCCAAACTCGATCTGGAGACCGAGGCGCTGGCAGCCCTCGAACAAGCCCGCGCGCTGGCGCCTGGGCCTGAGCGGACCGAAGCGATGAAACGCGCCGGCGTTCTCAGGAATGCGGTGGACATGCAGGGGCTGTTGTTTGCGAAGCGGGGCAGACCGCCGAAGATGTGAATTGCGCTGGCGGCTGGCATCTACGCGGCCAGTTAACCCTGCGCGCGCTCCACGCCGCCTGCTCAACCCGTCCCGGCTACGAACAGGATCACGAGGAAGGCGCCGATCGCGATCATCGCGGTCAGCGCGCAGGCTATTGCAACGCGTATCATGATCTGGATCAGGCTGAGGTCTTGCTCAGAGCCGCGGCCGGACATTGGTCGTTAGCCGTTCAACAGTTTTCGATTTCAGCGGATCTGCGACCGTCCGGGTCTCGATGAGCTCGCATTTCGCGCATTCGAAGGTCCGCTCCTCCGACCCGTCAGGCAGGGGCGCGATACGCGCGAGCATCATCCGGGTTTGGCACCGGCGGCAACGCGGACGCTCGATCAAAGTAAGCATGCCTCACTGACCCAATCCAAACGCCGAGCCGCAGCAGAACTGTGCGCCAAATAGTTTGTTCGAAAGACTGCACCCGTCTGTCCGGTACCTGACACAAGCGGAAATAATTCCCTTGCTATGTCCGCTACCTGTCGTACCGTCCAGGAATTATCGGGTATCGCGCCAAGGCACCGCTCCCGCCTGTCATCAGGAGCGCATTTTATGAAGAACCTTTTGCTCAGCCTGCTCTCTGCGTCCGATCTGAAGCTTCTCGCACCGCATTTGAAGCCCGCATATTTCGAACAGCATCACGTGTTGTTCGAGGCGGACGAGCGAATCGGTTACGTCTACTTTCCGACCGGTGCCGTCGCATCGCTCGTCGTCACCCTTTCAACCGGAGAAATCATCGAAGCCGCGATGGTCGGCGTGGATGGCGTTTTAGGGGCTTCCGCGGCACTCGACGGAAAAATATCGCTGAGCCGCGGCATCGTTCAACTGGCCGGCGAAATCGCCGTCTGCGATATCGACGCGCTGAAATCCGTAGCCTTGCAGAGCCCCAAATTGTTTTCGCTGCTCATTCGACACGAGCAAACCGTGTATGCCCAGGCCCAGCAGTCGGCGGCGTGTTTCGCCACCCACCAGGTGGAGGCCAGGCTGTGCCGCTGGCTGCTTCGCGCACGGGATTTGTCGGAGAACGACAATCTGCCCTTCACGCAGGAATACCTCGCGGAGATGCTGGGGGTCAGAAGGACGAGCGTGACGGAAGTCGCGCATACGCTGCAGGAAGCGGGGTTGATCAAATATGCCCGCGGCAAAATTCAGATCGTGAACGCGGACGGTTTGAGGGCGAGCGCCTGCGAATGCTACGCTTCGGTCAAGGCGCACTACCAAAAGCTGATCGGACCCTTTCCAAGATAGGTTACCGCGCCGCCGCGCCGGGTCGATTGGCAATACCCTCAATGAACAGATCGCTTCGCGGTGATGGATCCCGTGGGTTTTGCCGCCGCGACGTCGCTTGCCTCCTACGTCTTCGGCGGCATCGGCTGCATCGTCATCATCGCGATGACCGCAACCTCGTTCGACCGCACCGCTGCGGCAATCGGCCCGCGAGCCTGGCGCAGGCTGCATCTCGCAGGCGGTTATTATCTGCTGTTTCAGCTCATGGTCTCGTTCGGCAAGCGGATTCCCGACATGCCGCCATATGCGCTGTTCCTGATCCCGCTGCTGGCGGTGTTCGCGCTGCGGATGATCCAGCATGGCGTCGGCGCGAACGCCGCATGCTGTCGGGGCGGGATAGCGCGGGCGTCAGTCGTCCCCGAGCAAATGGAACTTGCGGCCAAGCTGGTGGTGAATGGTGATGACCGCCCGGTCGACGTCACTGATCAGGCTATCTCCGAGGATGACATTCGGGATTTCCCAGTTGCGAGTTCCACGCCCATTCGGCAACGCGTGAAGATCGGTGATGACAGCGGTTTCGCATCCCGGCTGGTTGCGAAGCGCTTCGTTCGCGAGCTGGGTCAATTCCGCCTTGTTCCTGCCAATTGTCATGATCACTCCAGTCGAGCGGGAATGCGCGAGACTCCTGCGAAACCGGTGTTTCAGGCAGCTTTGGCTTTTTATTGGTGGCCGATATCTTCCAGTTCCTTGGCACGCGCTTGCGTCATGTTGCGCATGCATTCGCCGGCATCTAAGCGGGCGATGGTGCCCTCGCCCATGCCGTAATACAGGCAATTGGCGTCGCGGTACTGGATCCATAGCCGCTGCGCCGCGAGCAATTGCTCACGCTGCTGCGGCACCGCATCCTTCAAGGCTTGCTGGTAAGCGACCGTCATCCGCTTGTCCCATTGCGCCGTCTTCGCCTTGAGACACTCGACCATTTCGAAGGTGTTGCCGTCGCAGGATTTGTCGGGATCGCCCTGGTCGCCGGCATGGGCCGCCGACGCCAGCGCGACAATCGAGGCGATGACAATCAATCGTCCCGGCATGATGGTCACGCCGGCGGCATCAGGCGGAGGCGCTTGGCGATGATCCTGTCGAGCATCCGTTTCGGCAGGATCGCCATCATCAGGTACCGCATCGAGTCCGGCGTGATCTGGTAGCGCACCCTGGGATTGGCCGACGTCAGCGCCTCGGCGATCCGCTCGGCGATCTTCTCCGCCGGCAATCCGGTTTCGCCAAGCTTGAGCATGTATTTCCGCATCCCCTTCAGCGCCGGAAAATAGGGCGAGTTCTGGTAGGCGGAAATATCGACTTCCTCGGCCTTGCTCCAGATCGGGGTCTTCACCGCACCGGGAGCGACGATAATGACATCGATGCCGAACAGCATCAGCTCGCGGCGCAAGCTTTCGGACAGCCCCTCGATCGCATGTTTCGACGCCGAATAGGCCGACGTCAGCGGATTGCCATTTTTGCCGGCGACCGAAGAGATCATCACGATGCGCCCCTTCGGTCCCTTCAGCGACGGATCGGAGCCGAGCAGCGGCCCGAACGCCTGCGTCGCGATGATCGGCCCGATGACGTTGACATCCAACTGGCGGCGGAATTCGTCGGCGGCGAGTTCGAGCACCGGGCCGGCAACCGCGATGCCGGCATTGTTGACGAGTCCGGAGAGCGTTTCGCCGTCGAGGGCGTTGCGGACCTCGCGCGCCGCCGCCAGCACCGCGGCCTCATCGGTGACGTCGAAAATCAGCGGCGTGAAGTTTGCGCCGAACTCGCCCTTGAGGCGGTCGGCGTCCGCCTGCTTGCGCACGCTGCCGAAAACGCGAAATCCGCGGTCCAGCAGCAGTTTTGCGGTAGCCCAGCCGATGCCGGTGGACGCGCCGGTGATGACGACAGATTTCATGATAAACTTCCTCTCCGGACGGTTTTCTAGCACTCAGCGCCAAAAAACCAGTCCCCGGCCGCACATAAAATCATGCGCTGGACGGTTCGAGCCGTGCCTGTGACACCCAGGCCCGGTAAAGCCGGGTGCGCCGTTTGGTGATGATCTGCTGGCGGATCAATGCCAGCAGTGGACTGGCGTCAGCTTTCGGCTGCCGGCGCTTGCCGAGGCGGCGCAATTGCAGCTTCACCAGCGCCATCCTCGCAAGGCTTGCATAGGCCTTGTTGCGCCAGCCGACGCTCGGGATCTCGATCTCAAGCGCTTCGCCGCGCTTCCATCGTTCGGGCAGCTTCGGCTCGAACGCCATGGCGCTGGCGATGCCGACCAGGGCGACGCCCGGCCTGCCCCCGCTTGGCTTCAGCGCCTGCTCGGCAACGGCGCGCCGGCGGATACCGCCGGTGACCATGACCGGCATCCGCGCCACCGCGCTGATGTCACGGGCAAAGTCGAGAAAATAAGCTTCGCGCGCAGCGGTGCTGCCGGCCTGCGGCGCGCCTTCCGTGGCCTGCGGCGCGCCTTGCATCGCCGGGCTTTCGTAACTGCCGCCGGACAATTCCACGAGATCGACCGGCAACTCGTTGAGCCAGCGAACTACCTGCACGGCATCCGACGCCTCGAAGCCGCCCTTCTGGAAATCGGCCGAGTTCAGCTTGACCGCGACCGAGAAGCCGGGTGAGACCACGGCTCGCACCGCCTTGACCACATCGAGCAAGAGCCGCGCGCGATTCTGCAACTCGCCACCCCATGCATCGGTGCGCCGGTTGGTCAGCGGCGAAAGAAACTGGCTGATCAGATAGCCGTGGGCCGCATGGATCTGCACACCGGAAAAGCCGGCGGCCTCGGCCAGTCGGGCGGTGGTGACGAAACGCCCGACAATCGCAGCAATGCCCGCTTCATCCAGCGCGCGCGGCACCGGAAACAGATGCGAATAAGCACCCATGTTGACGCCGATGGCCGACGGCGCCACCGCCTCCTGTCCCATCGCAGCAAAGACCTGCCGGCCAGGATGATTGATCTGCAGCCACGCCTGGTTGCCACCACGCCTCGCCGCCCGCGCCCAGGCCTTGAATGGCTCGATCGGCTGGCGCTCGTCGAGCACCACGCCGCCGGGTCCGGTCAGCGCCGTTGGATCGATCATCACATTGCCTGACAGGATCAGGCCGACGCCACCCTGGGCCCAGCTTTCGTAGAGCCGCCGCAGGCTTTCGCCCGGGATCTGGCCGCTATCCGCCATGTTCTCTTCCATCGCCGCCTTCGCGATACGGTTGGGAACGACCGCGCCGTTCGGCAGCGTCAGGGGAGCGAACAGCGACGACGGCGGAATGGGTGTGTGCATGGATTGACCTTGAATTCGGTGACGGATGAGCGCAGGTTACACCTTCAACCTAACTTGAAGGTCAAGCTAATTCGAAGGAGGCAACGGCCATGCAGATCGGTGAACTGGCGCGGCGGTTCGGGGTGGCGCCGTCGAAGATCCGCTTCCTGGAGGACGAAGGCCTGGTGCGTCCGGTGCGCAGGACCAAGGCCGGCTACCGTGAATATGACGAGAATTCGGCTGAGGCGCTGACGATGATCCTGCAGGCGCAATCACTCGGCTTTACGCTCGACGAGATCAAGGGAGCACTGGCGGAGACCCGGGAGCATGGCCTGCGCCGCGACTATTTGATCGGGCATATCGCGCGGAAGCTGAACGAGCTCGACCGTCACATCGTGCAGGCGCAGGAGTTGCGCGCGCGGCTGGTCTGCGCCAGCAACGAGCTCAAGGCGCGCATGAAGAACGGCGCGAAATGCGACGCAAGGCCTTCGGCGCCGTCGCCGATTGGGACCAACAGACCGCGCGCGTCGACGCTGGCCCGTCGTCGACGAACGACGATGGCGGGATGAGAAATGCTCTTCGCGGCAACAATCCTGCCCAGCGCTCGACCGAAACCCTCGAGGCAATTATCTAAACCGCAGATTTTCACGTGAGAGCTGGTTGATCGCCGTGCAGCCCATCAGCTTCATTCCGCGCTCGATCTCCGCCCGCATCAGCCCAAGCGCCCGCTCGACGCCGGCCTGCCCCGCCGCCGCGAGGGGATAAAGATAGAGGCGTCCGACCCCGACGGCTTTGGCGCCGAGCGACAGTGCCTTCAGGACGTGGGTGCCGCGCTGGATTCCCCCGTCCATGATCACGTCAATTCGGTCCCCCACCGCGTCCACGATCTCGGCCAGCTGATCGAAAGCTGCCCGCGAGCCGTCGAGCTGCCGGCCGCCATGGTTGGACAGCACGATACCGGTGCAACCGATCTGAACCGCGCGTTTCGCATCCGCCACCGTCATGATCCCCTTCAGACAGAACTGACCATTCCATAGCTGGACCATTTCGGCGACGTCGTCCCAGTTCATCGACGGGTCCAGCATCTCGGTAAAGTACCTGCCGATCGACACCGCTCCACCGCTCATGTCGACGTGCTCGTCCAGCTGCGGCAGTTTGAAGCGCTCATGCGTCAGGTAGTTGATGCCCCACATCGGCCTGATCGCGAACTGCAGCATCCCGCCGAGCGTCAGCCTGAAGGGGATGGAAAACCCGGTACGCAGGTCGCGCTCGCGATTGCCGCCCGTGATGCTATCCACGGTCAGCATCATGACATCGACCCCGGCCTCCCTGGCACGTTGCATCATCGCACGGTTGAGGCCGCGATCCCGGTGATAATAGAATTGATAGACCTGCGGCGTATCGTGCGCCTTGCGCAATTCCTCGATGCTGACCGTGCCAAGCGAGGATACGCCGAACATCGTACCGTACCTGGCCGCAGCCGCCGCGACGGCGCGTTCGCCGTCGTGATGGAACAGGCGCTGCAGCGCGGTGGGCGAGCAATAGACCGGCATTGCCAGCTTCTGCCCCAGCACGGTCACCGACATATCGACGGTCTCCACGCCGCGGAGGACGCTGGGCAGCAGGTCGCAACGCTCGAAGCTTGCCGTGTTCCGGCGATAGGTCACCTCGTCGTCAGCTGCGCCGTCGATATAGTCGAAGATCGGCCCCGGAAGCCGTCGTTGCGCCAACCGTCGGAAATCATGAAAGTTGTGACAGTCGCGCAAACGCATATCGTACCCCGCAGTCGCGCAAGCCCCGGCGGTACTGCGCGTTCAGGAAGCAATGCTACCCGCTAGCCCGTGTTTGCACCATGCCGATTGCCCATGGCCGGGCGCCGGCTCCGCTCCTCCCCCAAAAGGGAAGGCGAAGTACTGCCCTACTCCGCATGCCCGTCGATGATCGGGCCGAACAGCTGCCATTTCGCGCCGGTGAATTTCATCATCTGGACCTGCTCGATCGGATAGAAATCGGTTGGCGAGGTCTTGATGCGGATGCCCGGGATGTAGGTGTTGATCTCGAAATCGAGATTGGCCACCACCTTCATGACGTTCTCGCGCGTCAGATTGTCGCCGCACCGTTTCAACACCTCAACCAGGGCGGTCGAGGTGTTGAAAGCCGTCAGCGGTCCGCTCTCGGACTTGTCGGCTTCCGGATAATATTTGGCCATGAAGGCGCGGTATTTCTGCATGCCGGGATAGCTATCCCATTGCGGATCGGTGACATCCATCTGATAGCCGGCGCTCAGGATGCCGGTGGCATTGTCGAGGCCCGCGGGCTTCAGCACCGCGCCGACCGAGGCGGAGACGTTGGTCATGATCTGGATCGGGTGCCAGCCGAGTTCGGCAACCTTCTTGATCGCCTGCGCCGCGAATTTCGGCGTGCCGATATTGACGAAGATGTCGGGGTTGGCGGTCTTGATCGCGACCACCTGAGAATCCACCGTCGGCATGCTGATTTCATAGGGCACGCTGGCGACGACCATGCTGTCATACTTGTCGCGCAGCACGTCCTTCAAACCCAGCACGTAGTCCTTGCCGAAATCGTCGTTCTGGTAGAGCACGCCGATTTTGGCGTTGGGGTAATGCTGCAGGATGTAGGTCGCGTAGATGCGCGCCTCGGCCCGGTAGTTCGGCTGCCAGCCGATGGTCCACGGAAAATGCTCGGGGTCGCCCCAGCGCGAGGCGCCGGTGGCGACGAACAGCTGCGGCACCTTCATCGTGTTCATGTATTTCTGGATCGCCGCATTGCTCGCGGTGCCGAGCGGCGCGAAAATCAAAAACACCTCGTCGCTCTCGACCAGCTTGCGCGCCTGCTCCACCGTCTTCGGCGGGCTGTAGGCGTCGTCATAGCTGATGAAGTTGATCTTGCGGCCGTTGACGCCGCCATCGTCGTTAATCATGCGGAAATACGCACTCATCGTCTTGCCGATAATGCCGTAGGCCGAAGCAGGCCCCGAATACGGCATGATGTTGCCGATCTTGATTTCCGTGTCGGTGACGCCGGTGTCGTATTTCTTTTGCGCGACGGCCGACACCGTCGTCAGGGCAATGATCAGTCCGGAAAGTCCGAGCGCCCTGACAAGCGCCCTGACGAAATTTGTCGTGAAGAAATCCTTAAGCGTACGCTTCATGAGTTTCCTCCCCCCGGTGCGGGCAAATTTGACGGCTTCTGTCGGACAGTTTCCTCGATCGGTTTTTTCTGGAACGGCACGAAGGATAGCAGCCGGACCGGGTTACCGAAAGCCGCGGCCCGCCCGCCGAATTGCGATCGCCAGAGACCATTTGCCGCGCGAAGGGCGTCCGGCTGCAGCGCAGCAAGAACGACAGGGTTACCGGAGTCTCTCCGCGCAACGAATGATTTTGCTGCACGTGCTCACGTGAAAAACAGAATAATTACAGTTGCCTAACGGTCAGCTTCACTCCGTGCCATTGACGGACGCCGCTTTAACGCGAGTGTAAGGCGGCGACCGTCATTGTCTGGCTCAAAGCTTGAATCTGTCCCTGGACTCCCGTGCATGCAGCAACAGCCCGCTCATTCGATCATCGCCGAACTCGAGGAGGCCGTCCGGGGCGGCTCGTCAGCCAAACGGGTCGAAACCCTGCGACAGGTGACGGATCTCTTTCTCAACGACGGCGACCGCCTCAGCGACGAGCAGGTCCAGGTTTTCGACGACGTGCTGTGCCTTTTGATCGCCCGCGTCGAAACGCGCGCGAGGGCCGAACTCAGCAAGCGGCTGGCGCCGCTCGATTACGCGCCGTTCGAGGTTATCCGGCATCTCGCATGGGACGATGAAATCGCCGTCGCCGGCGACGTGCTCACCCATTCCAGCCGCCTCGGAACCGAGGCCCTGGTCGAGATTGCAAGCACCAAGGGCCAGTCCCATCTGCTGGCGATTTCAGCGCGCGAAAACCTGCCGGAGGCTGTCACCGACGTGATCGTCAATCGCGGCGAAGCCAGGGTCATTCGCAGGCTTGCAAACAACGCCAGCGCGCGGTTCTCCGAGACCGGCTATTCCGGCATCGTGGCGCGCGCCGAAGGCGACGACGAACTGGTCGAGATCCTCGGCCTTCGCCTCGATCTCCCGATCAAGTTCCTGCATGACCTGCTGCGCCGCGCCAAGGACGCGGTGCGCGCCCGGCTCATGGCCATTGCGCCGCCGGCACTGCTCGAGGAAATCAAGCGGGTGCTGAACGACATCGTGCGCGGGGAAGATTCATCGGCGCGGAATTTCGAGGTGGCCGAGCAGCTCGTCAAGCTGATGAAGGAGTTGCACGAGCTGGACGACGCCGCCGTCTTCACGTTCGCCGAAGCCAGGAAATTCGACGAAATCGCAGCCGCGCTCGCGCTTCTCAACGACGCCCCGACCGAAATGATGGCCCGGCTGCTGGAAGGCCCCCGCGCCGATCTGGTCCTGATCCCCTGCAGGTCGGCCCGCCTGAACTGGCCAACCGTCGAAACGATCCTTCGCAACCGGCCTGCGCCGCGCCCGATCGACGAACCAACGCTGAAGGTGGCAGAGCGGGATTACAGGAAGCTGTCGATGGAGACGGCCCAGCGCACCGTGCGTTTCTGGCAGCTCCACAACAGGATCGAGAAGTAGCCCGAGAAGCAGGTCATCCTCGTTTGATTCGCTGCGGCGGAGAGCGGCGACAGTGCGCGCGAGGACCACTCCGGAGCGTGCCGAACGGCTCCATTCAATGCACGGGATCGCGATTCGCCCGCTCCCGCAGCCGATAAAACTGCAGCGCGGCCTTCGCGGTCTTCGGCTTCAACCGGAAAATGCTTGCAAAACATTCGTCCAGACGTTCTTTCGTCACGCCACTGCGGCCGGCCTGCAAGGTCAAGATGGCTTTCGTCGTATCCCACGAAAGATCGATGGCTTTCGCCAGAATAAGAACCTGCTCGGGCTCGCTCTGAACCAGCGCGCGCTCGACCAGCCCGATCGGCAAATCGCACATGAGCGATAGCGCAACGGCGGTTGCGTCGATTCTCCCCCGGCTCGGCCCGGATCGTGTGCGAGCGCCCCTATTTCGACCGCCGTGCCGTGCTCACGGCGCTGCGGCTGGGGTGAGCGCGAGGTTGGCAAAGGCGCGCCTTTTGCCGACCCTACGGACCGCGCCCCACGGATAGACAAAAGGGGCCGCGCAATGCGCGACCCCTGTCCTAGACGCCGGTGGACAAAGAACGATCAGTTCTTCGTCTTGTCGACCAATGCACCCTTCTTGATCCACGGCATCATGTCGCGGAGCTTTTCGCCGACTTCCTCGATCGGATGGGCGGCGAGCTTGGCGCGCGTTGCCTTGAACGAGGTCTGGTTGACCTTGTTCTCCAGCATCCAGTCGCGCGCGAACTTGCCGGACTGGATGTCGTTGAGCACGCGCTTCATCTCCTTCTTGGTCTCGTCGGTGACGATGCGCGGGCCGGTGACGTATTCGCCGTATTCGGCGGTGTTGGAGATCGAGTAGTTCATGTTGGCGATGCCGCCTTCATAGATCAGGTCGACGATCAGCTTCACCTCGTGCAGGCACTCGAAATAAGCCATCTCGGGCGCATAGCCGGCTTCCACCAGCGTTTCGAAGCCGCCCTTGATCAATTCGACCAGGCCGCCGCACAGCACCACCTGCTCGCCGAACAGATCGGTCTCGCACTCTTCCTTGAACGAGGTCTCGATGATGCCGGCGCGGCCGCCGCCGATCGCCGAGGCGTAGCTGAGGCCGAGGTCGTGGGCATTGCCCGAGACGTCCTTCGCAATCGCGATCAGGCAGGGCACGCCGCCGCCGCGCTGATATTCCGAGCGCACGGTGTGGCCGGGGCCCTTCGGGGCGATCATCAGCACGTCCAGATCCGCACGCGGGTCGAGCAGGTTGAAATGCACGTTGAGGCCGTGCGCGAACACCAGCGCCGCACCCTTCTTCATGTTGTCGTGCAGGTGATCGCGGTAGATATCGCCCTGCAGTTCGTCGGGGGTCAGCATCATCACCAGATCGGCCCATTTGGCAGCTTCGGCGACTTCCATCACCTTGAAACCGGCGGTCTCCGCCTTCTTGGCCGAGGCCGAGCCCTTGCGCAGCGCGATGGCGACGTCCTTGACGCCGGAATCCTTCAGGTTCAGCGCATGGGCGTGGCCCTGGCTGCCATAGCCGACGATGACGACCTTCTTGCCCTTGATCAGGTTCAGGTCGGCGTCGCGATCGTAATAAACACGCATAGTGGTTTCCTCTTTGGGGGGCCGGAAATGGCCGATTAAATCAGGCTTTCGGGTAGGTAGGACCGCCGGGCGCCCGCGAATTTCCGGCGTTGTCTAGAGCATTTTGCCCCTCAGGGGAAACCCCCATCTCGCATGGCGCGGTGCGGCATCATGCGTCCATGAAGACCGGATAGAGCGAGGCCAGCAGCAGCAAGGCCATGATGATATTGAACGCCCGCACCAGCCTCCGGGAGGTCAGGACCGGCCGCAGCGCGCTCCCGAACAGCGCCCAGGCGGTGCATGAAGCCACTCCCAGAATGAGGCTGAGCCCGACCTGGATCACGATGTTCCAGGGATAGGCGGCAATCGCCGCATAGGCGGTGATAGTGCCGATCACCATGACCCAGCCCTTGGCGTTGACCCATTGGAACATGGCCGCGCCCCAGAAGGTCATCGGCCCGCGCCGGTTGTCCTGTTCCGGCGCCACCGGGTCGGACATCGCGATCGCTAAGGCCAGATAAATCAGATAGGCGACCCCGGCGTATTTGAGGATCGTCTGCAGCACCGGGTAGGCGATGAAGATGGTGCCCAGACCTACGCCCACCGCGCCCACCATAAAGGCGAAGCCGATTGTGATGCCGGCGACATGCGGCAGCGTCCGGCGGAAGCCGTAAGTGAGCCCCGACAACAGCAGCATGATGTTGTTCGGCCCCGGCGTGAAGAACATCACGGTGGCAAACATCACGAAGGCGATCAGCAGCGAATGCGACATGGCGGGGCTCACGCGATCTTCGGCAGAGTTTTCGCGCGTTTCGACAACAGCATCACCGCGATGCCGCCGACCACGGTGACCATTCCAGCCAGCCGCAGCGGCCCAAAGGTTTCGCCGAACGCGACGCTCGACGCCGCCGAACCGACAAACGGCACCAGCAGCGCGAACGGCACCACCTGTGCCGCGGTGTAATCCCGCAACAGCCGGCCCCACAGCCAGTAGGCGATGCTGGTGGAAATCCCGCCGAGGCCGAGCATGCAGACAAGGCCGGTCAGCGACATCTGCGTCAGCGCGTGCCAGGTCGGCTGCGGCCCGTTGCTGACCAGCGTCAGCGCGAACAGCGGGACCGCGGCTGTCAGGCACAGCCACGCGAACAGGTCGAACATCCGCACGTCCTGCGCGCGCCGCAGCAAGAGATTGCCGACTGCAAAACTGACCGGGGAGATCATCAGGACCGCGAACGCGCCAACGCTGAAATCATAGCCGACGGTGCCGCAGATCATCAGCAGGCCGACGGTCGCAATAGCGATGCCGATGGTCTGCATCCGCGTCGGCAATTCGGCGAACAGCAGCGCCGCAAAGCCGATGGTGAACAGCGCCTGGCTCTGCACGATCACGCTGGTCAGCCCGACCGGAACGCCCTGCGCGATGGCAATGGATTGCGCCAGGAACTGGCCGAGAAACAGCGTAAAACTGATCGCGATCAAGAGCGGCCACGAGACGTCAGGCCTGCGCACAAACAGGCACGGCACCGCGGCGATGGCAAAGCGCAGCGTCGTCATCAGTTCGGGCGAAAATTCGTTGAGCGCGACCCGGCTCGCGACGAACGCAAGCCCCCAGATCACCGCCACCAGGACGGCGATGCAAACATCGGCCGGTTTCATTTTTTTCTAGCTCTGTTGGTCCGGCTTCGGTTTGCGCAAGAGATAGGTGCCGTGCAGCGGCGCGTGGTAATCGACCGATTCCAGCGTGAAGCCGACGTCGGTCAACATGCGCTCGACCACCCAGCCGAAGGTCGAATATTCGTCCCGCATATGGGTGACCACGCTCTCGCGCTCGAAATCATGGTTCTTGATGGAAAAATCGGCCCACGCCTCGACGTCGCGCTCGACGCCGTCGGGCATGCTGACGAAGACGATATCGCGCAGGTAGAAGTTCGCGCCGGGCTTCAGCGCGGCATAGATCCGCGACAACGCCACCGCCTTCCAGAAATCCGGCAGATGATGCAGCGTGAACTCGCTGACGATCAAATTATAGGAATTCGGCTGGTAGGCGAAGCTCAACAGGCCCGCCGGCTGGGTGCGGATCGCGACCCTGCGGTCCTTGGCCTGGATATTGGCGAGCGCCAGCATCGCCGGCGAAACATCGATCGCGTCGACTTCGGCGCCCATCAGCGCCGCCTCAACGGCCAGCACGCCGTTGCAGCAGCCGATATCGGCCACCCGCCAGCCGCGCTGTACGCCCAGCATGGTCAGCGCCGCACGCGCGCGGATATCGCTGTCGTCATGCCGGTCGTAGATCGACGCAACCGCAGAATCCAAGCCAAGCTGCCGCCGTTGATTGTAATACCAGTCGCGCGCCAGCATGGTTCACATCCCCTCAGGCCCGCGCCCGATCGCGGCAACCCCGGTGCGCGACACCTCGACGAGGCCGAGTGGACGCATCAGATCGATGAATTGGTTGATCTTGGCGGAATTGCCTGTGATCTCGAACACAAAGCTCCCGGTGGTGGCGTCGATCACGCGGGCGCGGAACGCATCCGCCAGCCGCAGAGCCTCGACGCGGTTGTCGCCGCCGCCTCGCACCTTCACCATGGCGAGTTCGCGCTCGATCGAGCGGCCGGTCAGCGTCATGTCGACGACGCGGTAGACCGGGACCATGCGGTCGAGCTGATGCTTGATCTGCTCGATCACCATCGGCGTGCCCGTGGTGACGATGGTGATGCGGGAGAGATGTTTCTGGCTCTCGGTCTCGGAGACGGTGAGACTTTCGATGTTGTAGCCGCGGCCGGAGAACAGCCCGATCACGCGCGCGAGCACTCCCGGCTCGTTCTGCACGAGCACTGAGAGCGTGTGCGACTCGGTCGGGTCGTGGCGCTCTTCGAGGAAGTAGGCGGATGCGGGCTGGTTCATTGTCGTCCCCTTGATACTTTCCTTCACGCCATCGCTGTTTCTGCAGCGACAGCAGCATCCGTCCCAACCCATCGGCGGAACAGATCGAAATCGATATTGCCGCCGCTCAGGATCAGGCCGACGCGCTTGCCGCGATTGCGGGCCTTGTCCTGCAGCGCCGCGGCAAGTGGTGCGGCGCCCGCGCCTTCGGCAAGATTATGGGTGTCGGCCCAATAGAAACGCACGGCGGCGGCGATCTCGTCGTCGGTGACCTGCACGATCCGCGACGCGCCCTTGCGGATGATCGCCAGCGCATCGGCGACGGGAATCCGCGTCGCCATGCCGTCGGCCAGCGTATTGCCGGTTTCGGTCGTCACCACCGTGCCGGCCGAGAAAGACAGCGCGTAGGACGGCGCTTCGGCCGATTGCACGCCGACGATTTCGGTTTTGAGGCCGAGCAGGTCGCGCGCCAGGATGCAGCCGCAGATGCCGGAGCCCAGCCCGATCGGCACATAGAGAACGTCAAGGTCCGGTGCGGTCCTGAACAGTTCGAGCGCGTAGGTCGCGACCCCGAGCACCAGGTCGGGGTGGAACGACGGCACCATATGCAGCCCTTCGAACTGGGCGCGGCGAACCGCCTCGTCCCGCGCCGCCTCGAAATCCTCGCCGTGCTCCACCAGTTCGGCGCCGAACGCCCGCATCGCGCGGTTCTTCTCGACCGAATTGCCGTGCGGCACACAGATCGTCGCCCGCAAGCCGTGACGGCGCGCGGCGAACGCGAGACTCTGGCCGTGATTGCCGCGCGTGGCGGAAATGATCCCGGGCGAGTTGGGTTGCTCGCGCTTCAGGCGCTCGAGATAGACCAGCCCGCCCCGCACCTTGAAGGCACCGATCGGCGTATGGTTCTCATGCTTGACCACAACGCTCGTACCAAGCCGCTCGGCGAGCAGCGGCCAGGCATGCGCCGGTGTCGGCGGCACCGCGGTGCCGACGATCCCATGCGCACGTTCGAGTTCCCTGAGATCAAACATCCGTTCGTCTCACACCAGCGCCTTGCCGCCGGCGAAGGCGGACGCCGTGGCCTCATCGGTTGCTTCAGCCGGCAGCAGCATTTCGTTATGCGCCTTGCCGGACGGGATCATCGGGAAGCAGTTTTCCAGCGCCGCCACCCGGCAGTCGAACAGCACCGGGCGCTTGATCGAGATCATCTCCTTGATGGCACCATCGAGATCACCGGGCTTGATCGCCTGCAGGCCGACGCAGCCGAAGGCGTCCGCAAGCTTGACGAAATCCGGCAGCGCCTCCGAGTAGGAGTGCGACAGCCGGTTGCCGTGCAGCAGCTGCTGCCACTGCCGGACCATACCCATGTACTGGTTGTTCAGGATGAAGATCTTGATCGGCAGTTCATATTGGACCGCCGTCGACATCTCCTGCATCGTCATCTGCACCGAGGCGTCGCCGGCGATATCGATCACGAGACTGTCGCGGTGCGCGACCTGGACGCCCAGCGCCGCCGGCAGGCCATAGCCCATGGTGCCGAGACCGCCGGAGGTCATCCAGCGGTGCGGTTCCTCGAAACCGAAGAACTGCGCCGCCCACATCTGGTGCTGGCCGACTTCGGTGGTGATGTAGGTGTCGCGCCCGCGGGTGGCCTCGAACAGGCGCTCGATGGCAAATTGCGGCAGGATGATATCGCTGTTCTTCCTGTAGGACAGCGAATTGCGCGCGCGCCACTTTGCAATTTCCTGCCACCAGGCCTTGATATCCGGCTTCTTCGCCTCCGCCTTGAACACCTGCAGCAGGTCCCCCAGCACATTGGCGCAATCGCCGATGATCGGCACGTCGACGCGGATGTTCTTGTTGATCGAGGACGGATCGATATCGATATGGATCTTCTTCGAGTTTGGCGAGAACGCATCGACGCGGCCGGTGATGCGGTCGTCGAAACGCGCGCCGATGCACAGCATGACGTCGCAATCATGCATCGACAGGTTGGCTTCGTAGGTGCCGTGCATGCCGAGCATGCCGAGCCAGTTCTTGCCCGTCGCCGGATAGGCCCCGAGGCCCATCAGGGTCGAGGTGATCGGGAAGCCGGTGGCCTCGACCAGTTCGCGCAGCTGCTTTGACGCTTCGGGGCCGGAATTGATGACGCCGCCGCCCGAATAGATCACCGGGCGTTTGGCGGACGCCAGCAGCGCCACGGCTTTACGGATCTGCGCCGCGTCGCCCTTCACCCGCGGCGTATAGGACACATGCACGTCGGATTTGCGCGGCGGATGGTAAGTGCCGGTCGCGAACTGCACGTCCTTGGGCACGTCGACCAGGACGGGCCCCGGACGGCCGGTGGTCGCGACATAGAACGCCTCGTGCAGCACCTTGGCGAGGTCGTTGACGTCGCGGACCAGCCAATTGTGCTTGGTGCAGGGCCGGGTGATGCCGACAGTGTCGCATTCCTGGAACGCGTCATTGCCGATCAGGTGCGTCGGCACCTGCCCGGTGATGCAGACCAGCGGAATCGAATCCATCAACGCGTCCGTCAGCGGCGTCACCATGTTGGTGGCGCCGGGACCCGAGGTCACCAGCACCACGCCGGGCTTGCCGGTGGAGCGCGCATAGCCTTCAGCGGCATGACCGGCGCCCTGCTCGTGCCGGACCAGGATGTGCTCGACCTCGCTCTGCTGGAAAATCTCATCATAGATCGGAAGTACCGCGCCGCCGGGATAGCCGAACAGGTGCTGCACGCCATGATCGATGAGCGCGCGCACGATCATCGCGGCTCCCGTCATCTGGTTCTTGTCGTGGCTCTTGTCGGTCATGACGTATTCCTTGGCTTGCTCCGGATGCGCTGTCTTAAGCGCGGCTTATTCGGTTCGGATTTTAGGAAATAAAAAAGGGCCCCAGAGGCCCCATGCACACCGCCTGAATGTGGATGGCCTCAGCCATCCCCGGCGGTGCGCCTGGGTACGACTACGATAAGGAGTTTGGTAATAATATTACGCATTTTGCGGCTCGGACTTCCCAAAGATTGCGCGTTTATAGCCGCCAGACCCCGGAAGTCAAGGGAAGGCGGCCACTCGGCGCGATTTTCGGAGTTTAGCGGGCTTCCCAGCATTCGGCGAGTGCGAATTTCGCCGTTCCTGCCATGCACAAGGCCGCTCACGACCTCGTCGTCATTCCGGGATGGTCCGAAGGACCAGACCCGGAATCTCGAGATTCCGGGTTCGCTTCGCGCCCCGGAATGACAGCCGAAACCCACCCCCTCGCCGCTTCCGGCTTCACCCATTCGAACTCCGGCAGTTGGTGGCGGAACCAGGTGAACTGCCGTTTTGCGTAGTGCCTCGTGTCGGCACGGCCGATTTCCGCCGCCACCTCCCGGGTAATCTCGCCCTTCAGATGCCTTATCAGCACCGGCACGCCATGGGCCTTCATCGCCGGCAGCAACGGATCGAGCTTTCGTGCGGCGAGTGCGGCGACTTCTTCGCGCGCGCCGGCGGCAAGCATCGCATCGAACCGCGCATCGATCCGCGCGTACAGTTCTTCGCGCTCGGGCGCGAGGAACACTGCACTGAATTCGTCCGGCGGCAACAGCGGCGGCAGGCCTTCGCGATGCCAGTCGGTCAGCGAACGGCCGGTGGCTTCGACGACTTCAAGCGCGCGGGCGATCCGGGTGCGGTCACGCGGCTTCAGACGTTCGGCCGAGACGGGATCCTTTTGCGCCAACGCCGCATGCAGCGCCTCGACGCCGTCGCGCTCCAGCCTTGCGCGCACGTCCTCGCGCACTTCGGCAGCGATCGGCGGCACCGCCGAAAGCCCGCGCGTCAGCGCCTTGAAATAGAGTCCGGAACCACCGGTGAAAATCGGCAGCCGGTTTTGCGCACGCGCCTCCGCCAATGCCTTCGCGGCATCGCTCACCCACGCACCGGCCGAAAAATTCACGGCGGCGTCGACATGGCCGTAGAGCCGGTGCGGCGCCTGCGCCTCCTCTTCCGGTGTCGGCCGCGCCGTCAGGATGCGCAGATCGCGATAGACCTGCATGGAATCGGTGTTGATGACCACGCCGCCGGTTTTTTGCGCCAAATCGAGCGCCAGCGCCGACTTGCCGCTGGCGGTCGGCCCTGCGATAAGCACCGCCTTGCCCTCAACTTGCGAATTCGCCTGCATGTCTCTCGTCGCCACGCTCATCTGCAATCCCGCCAACCCCGCGCTCGACTCCACCATCGTCGACGGCGCGCTGGCCGTTCTGCCCTCGCCCGGCAGGGCGCAGTGGCTGTTCGACGAAGTGGCCGTCGATATTCCCTTCGATGGAAGCGAGGATATCAAGGCCATCGAGAACCGCCTGCGCCAGGCGCGCGGCGATCTGCCGATCGACATTGTCGTGCAGCCTCGGGCGGTCAGGCGCAAGAAGCTTTTTCTCGCCGACATGGATTCCACCATGATCGGCCAGGAATGTATCGACGAGCTGGCCGACTTCGCCGGCCTCAAGGCCCACGTCGCCGACATCACCGAACGCGCGATGCGCGGCGAGATCGCGTTCGAGCCTGCGCTGCGCGAGCGCGTCGCGCTCTTGAGGGATATGCCGGTCGGCGTGGTCGATGAAGTGCTGGCAAAGCGCATCACGCCGACGCCGGGCGGCCGCGAGCTGGTCATGACCATGCGCGCGCACGGCGCCTATACCTGCCTGATCTCGGGCGGCTTTACGCTGTTCAGCAACGCCGTCGCGGCGATGATCGGATTCCAGGAGAACCGCGCCAATGAATTGAAGGTGCGCGACGGCAAGCTCACCGGCGAAGTCGCCGAGCCGATCCTGGGCCGCGCCGCCAAGCTTGCGACCCTGATCGAACTCACGGAGTCGTTCGATCTCGACGAGATCGACACGCTGGTGGCCGGCGACGGCGCCAACGATCTCGGCATGATCGAGGCCGCCGGCCTCGGGGTCGCCTATCACGCCAAGCCCGCGGTCGCCGCAGCCGCCGCCGCGCGGATCGATCATGGCGACCTCACCGCGTTGCTGTATGTGCAGGGCTATCGGCGCGACGAGTTCGTGGAGGGATAGCACAACGAACTCGGTCGTCATGCCCGGGCTTGATGAGAGTGGTTGTGTCTTCATTCGCAAACACAGCTTCGCGGTCTCGCCGCATGATTTGCGCGAGGTTTTCGGTAAACATCCCGCCCGTCTGAAATCAGAGGGCGCAGGGAACGCCGGATGCACGCTGCACCCGCGGTCTCGTGTGCAAACATGCACAAAAAAACGCACACGAGCATACAGGTTCAGCGGAGGCAATCCGGCATTCCCTGCGCAATGGTTTTACGGCTTATAACGCGCTCTCCCCGGTGATCGGGCTTTCTTGTCACCGTCGCCCGTGAGAAGCGTGCTTCTCACGAACTTGACGCCAGCATCGAGGCGCCAGAACCACACGACTTCGCCGTCCGCCTCACGCACCATTCGTCAAAGGCGCATCAGCGTCCACCGCATCCCGCCCCGCGTTTCGTGACGATCGCGAGCGCCCCTCTTGTCGGGTGGGACGGGGCGAGCTGGTAGCGCTGATTTGCCCGACGGCGAAAGCGGAATATTTTTTAGCTGGGGGCTGGACAGGTTTTTACTGATTTGCCCGTCGCGTTGTTTTGTCGCAGCCGCGGCATCGAATTACTCTTGCGCGCGCCGCGAAGCAGCTTCGCAGGGCGGGTTGAGCCGACAGGCTGCCGCGAAGCGCGGCCCGGCGGGCGTAACCCGCCATCTTCATCGCAAGCGAATGGCGGATTAGGTCTTGCACCTTCTCGTTGAGCGACCGCGCATGGGTCGGCTCAATCCGCCTACGAACTGGGTATATAGTCGAACGCAGGCTATTCCGATGACCGAATTTCCTGCTATCGCTGAATCATGACTCCGGCCGAATTCATCAAAAAATGGAAGCCCGTCGCGCTCACCGAGCGGGCGGCTGCCCATACCCACTTCCTCGACCTCTGCAAGCTGTTCGAGCACGAGGACCCGGTTTCGGCAGACCCGACCGGCGAGTGGTTCACTTTCGAGAAGGGAGCCACAAAAACCGGGGGCGGCGAAGGCTTTGCCGATGTCTGGAAGAAGAACTTCTTTGCATGGGAGTACAAGAAAAAGAAGCGCGACCTCAACGTCGCGATGGAACAGCTCGTGCGCTACGCCGCTGCGTTGGAAAATCCGCCGCTTCAAGTCGTTTGCGATACCGACCGTTTCATCATCCGTACGGCTTGGACCAACACGGTTCCGAAACAGTACGAGATAGAACTCGACGATCTCGCGCAGCCGGAAAAACGCGAGATTCTATGGGCTGTCTTCCACGACCCCGAGCGGCTGCGGCCCAAGGAAACCCGTGCTGGCCTCACCAAAGAGGCTGCCGACAAATTCTCCACGATCGCACTGCGGCTGCAGGGCCGAAGCACGCCCGAGGAAGTGGCCCACTTCGTCAACCAGCTCGTATTCTGTTTCTTTGCCAACAGCGTCAAGCTTTTGCCGGAGGGCTTCTTCCCCAAATTGCTCAAACGTGCGGGACAGAGGCCGGATAGGGCGCAGGAGTATTTCAATTCGCTGTTCGAGGCGATGGAGCACGGCGGCGAGTTCGATCTCACTGACATCGCGCATTTCAACGGTGGCCTGTTCGACGGACGACGCGCCATCCGACTCGATGATGGCGATATCGGCCTGCTGATCGCGGCGGCCAGCCTCGACTGGAGCCTGATTGATCCGACGATTTTCGGCACCCTGTTCGAGCGCTTTCTCGATCCCGACAAGCGCGCACAGATCGGCGCGCACTATACCGACCCCGACAAGATCATGATGATCGTCGCGCCGGTGATTCTGCGCCCACTAAGTGCGGAATGGGAGATAGCGCGAGCCGAGACGCAGAAGCTGGTCGAGGTGGCGCATCTTAAGAAGGGGCGCGCCTTCGACAATGCGATGGCAAAGGCCGAAGAGCCGCGGGCAAAGTTCCTCGAACGGCTGCGCAAGGTTACTATCCTAGATCCCGCCTGCGGTTCCGGCAACTTTCTCTATCTCGCCTTGCAGGGCGTCAAGGACATCGAGTTAAAAGCCAATCTCGAATGCGAAGCATTGGGGCTATCGCCCCGTATACCCGTAATCGGCCCGGAGGTCGTACACGGCATTGAGATCAATCGTCTCGCGGCTGAGCTTGCGCGCACTACGATCTGGATCGGTGATATCCAGTGGCGGCTGCGCAATGGGATTCATGCTAGGCCCGATCCTATCCTGCGCAAACTCGATTCGATCGAATGCCGTGACGCGCTGATCACGACAAAGGACGATGGCTCATTCGTCGAAGCTGCGTGGCCCGAGGCGGAATTTATCATTGGAAATCCTCCCTTTCTGGGCGGCCAGGTGCTCAGAGGAGGCTCGGCGACAGTTATGTAAGCGAGCTATTCAATCTTTACGATAAGCGTGTTCCGCGAGGAGCCGATCTTGTTATCTATTGGCTCGAAAAGGCGCGAGACGCTGTCGAGCACTCCAACGAAGTCAAGGTTGGCTTGGTTGCAACGCAATCGATCCGGCGTGGCGTCAGCCGAACTGTCCTGGATAGTATTCAGCTTACAACGAACATATTTGAAGCGTGGTCGGACGAGGAATGGACGGTTGATGGTGCGGACGTTCGAGTTTGCATTGTTTGCTTCGGTTCGAATGACGGCAACCGGATGCTAAATGGGGTATCTGTTTCTGTCATCAACTCCGATTTAAGTTCGAGTAGTGCCAATCTCACGAGCGCAAAACGTCTCTCAGACAATTTGGGAATCGGATTCCAAGGTCCTGTTAAGGTCGGTGCTTTTGAAGTATCGGGAGATGTTGCCAGAACATGGCTTAAGGCTCCTCGTAACCCACACGGTAGACCAAATAGCGATGTGCTCGTTCCCTGGGCCAACGGGACAGATATTGTTCGCTCACCAAGAGGGAAATGGATAATTGATTTTGGTGAGCGAGCCGAGGCGGAGGCAAGTCTTTTCGAATTGCCGTTCGAATATTTGCGCGAAATCGTCAAACCCTTTCGGTCGACCAATCGAGATAGACAGCGACGCGAGAATTGGTGGCGTTTGGGACGATCTGGCGCCGATTTGAAGTCTGCGACGTCGCGTCTCAACCGTTTTATGGTTACGCCGCGCGTCGCCAAGCACCGATTGTTCGCTTGGGTTACAGCACCAATGCTCCCTGATACTCGCTTGGTTGCGATCGCTCGAAACGACGACACAACATTCGGTATTATTCACTCCCGTTTCCACGAAGCGTGGTCCCTTCGTCTTGGTGGATGGCATGGCGTCGGGAACGATCCCCAATACACTCCAAGTCTTGGTTTCGAGACCTTCCCTTTCCCTGAAGGGTTAACGCCGAACATTCCGGCAGAAGGTTATGAACACGATCCTCGCGCGCAAGAAATTGCGAAAGCAGCAAAGCGGCTCCACGAGTTGCGTAACGTTTGGCTCAATCCGCCCGAACTAGTGAAGATGGAGCCGGAGGTCGTGCCCGGTTATCCCGACCGTATCGTGCCGAAGGATTCGCAGGCTGCCGTCACGCTGAAGACCCGCACGCTGACCAATCTTTACAACCAGCGCCCGCAATGGCTGGCCGACGCCCATCGCGATCTCGATGCCACCGTCGCGGCGGCCTACGGCTGGCCAACAGATATCTCCGAGGAAGAGGCGCTCGCAAAGCTGCTTGAGTTGAATCTCGCGCGCGCCGGCGCTACGCTTGAGCCGGGCCTTCTCGAAGAACCGGACGACGAGGACTGAATGCCGACCGTCCTGCGCTGGGGACCCTATCGCGCGTTCTTTTATTCGAACGAACGCGGCGAGCCGCCGCATGTCCACGTCCGGGCCGGGGATTTCGAAGCCAAGTTCTGGCTGCATGACCTCTCAGTCGCGGTCAATGCGGGATTTCCTGCGCATGAAATCGGCGCTATTATCCGTCACCTGAGATCGCAACGCGATCTGCTCGAAGGCAAATGGCATGAGCACTTTGGAAATTGATGTCGGCGATATCAGGCCGGTCTCGGTTGCCTTCACCGCCGACGAACTCGTGGTGACGCTGGCGGATGGCCGCAGGATCGCGACGCCGCTGGCCTGGTATCCGCGGCTCCGCGAGGCCAGCGCTGCGGCGCGCGGGAATTTCGAACTGATGGCGATGGGCATCCACTGGCCCGAACTGGACGAAGACCTCGGCATCGCCGGGATGCTGCGCGGCCGCCCGGCGGGCTGAGGCTCCCGCCCCTCACCCGGCGCTGCGCGCCGACGTCTCCCCGCCAAGCGCGGGGCGAGGTTAAGCGCCCGGCTATTGCACGCTCAGCGCCACGAAGCGCAGTTCGCCGTCGCCGTTGGCGACCATCAGCAGGACCGACTTCTTGCCGTCCTTCTTGAGCTGATCGACGCGCTTCTTGACGTCGGCGGCGTTGCTCACCGCTTCCTGCGCCACCTCGACGATGACGTCGCCGGCGGACAACCGCTTGTCGGCGGCGTCCGAGGTGCCGTCGACGCCGGTGATGATCACGCCCTTCACGGTGTCCTTGATCTTGTACTTGGACCGCAGATCCTTGCTCAGCGTCGCGAGATCGAGGCCGAGCGCCTTTTGCGTCACCGGCTTTTCGCCGGGCTCTTCCTTGGCCTTGGCGGCGGCCTGCTGCACCTTTTCGGTATCCTCCAGCCGCCCGAGCGTCACTTTACGGGTCTCCTCGGCGCCCTTGCGGATGATGACGACCTCGACTTCCTTGCCGACCGCGGTGTCGGCCACCACGCGCGACAGATCCTTCGGGTCCTTGACCTCCTTGCCGTCGAACTTGACGACGACGTCGCCGGGCTCGATGCCGGCCGGCTTCGCCGGACCCTTGTCGTCGACCCCGGCGACCAGCGCGCCGCGCGCGGGCTTGATGTTGAGGCTTTCGGCGATCTCGTCGGAGACCTGCTGGATGCGCACGCCGAGCCAGCCGCGGCGCAGCTCGCCGAACTGCCGGAGCTGGTCGACCACGCCGGCCACGGTTTTCGAAGGCACCGCGAAACCGAGACCGATCGAGCCGCCGGTCGGCGAGATGATCAGCGTGTTGACGCCGATCACTTCGCCCTCGAGGTTGAACAGCGGTCCGCCGGAATTGCCGCGATTGATCGAGGCGTCGGTCTGGATGTAGTTGTCGTACGGGCCCTGGCTGATGTCGCGGTTGCGCGCCGAGACGATGCCGGCGGTGACGGTGCCGCCGAGGCTGAACGGATTGCCGATCGCGATCACCCATTCGCCGAGCCGCAGCTTGTCGGAATCGCCGAACTTGACCGCGACCAGCGGCTTCACCGGCTTGAACTTCAAAACCGCGATATCGGTCTTCTTGTCGACGCCGACCAGTTCGGCCTTGATCTTGGTGCCGTCGTTCATGATCACGTTGATTTCGTCGGCGTCGGCGATGACGTGATTATTGGTGACGACGATGCCCGAGGTATCGACGATGAAACCGGAGCCGAGCGAATTGGTCTTGCGCGGCTGCATGTCGTTGTTGCCGCCCTTGGAGTCGCCGCCCGGCCCCCTGCGGTTCTTGAAGAAGTCGTCGAAGAATTCCTCGAACGGCGAACCCGGCGGCAATTGCGGCATCGCGCCCCGGTCGCCGCCGCCCTTGGCTTCGACGGTCTGCGAGGTCGAGATGTTGACGACGGCGTCGATCACCTTCTCGGCGATGTCGGCAATGCCGTCCGGCCCCCGCGCGAACGCCGGCGCCGCGCAGAGCATACTCGCAGCGCCGAGCATGATCACAGCTCCCATCAGGCGCAGGCGACGGCTCACGGCGGGTCTGGCAGCGGTCATATCGGCTTCTCTCCAGCGGGTCGATTTGGGATCCACAGTGCGCCCGAACCGGCCTGCGGCGCAAGCATTTGAGCCGGACATTTCGGCGAAAAACCGGCCGGCAACGGGTAACGATTCCGTTGATTCGCAACGCGATTTTCTCCCCACCCGTCATTGCGAGCGAAGCGAAGCAATCCATCGCGCCAAGCAAAGAAAGAATGGATTGCTTCGTCGCTTCGCTCCTCGCAATGACGAAACAAGCGGAACCAGCCGCTACCGCCGCACGAACCAGATCAGGACCAGGCCCGCGACCGCCGATCCGATGCCGACGGCGCGCAGGATATTGTCGGGTGTCGCCAGCGCGCTCTTCATGGCCCGGCGCATCCAGGCCGGGCTGGCGGCGAACAGCAGGCCTTCCAGCACGAACAGGATTCCCAAACCGATGAGGAAGTCGGCGAACGCTATGGACCTCATCGGATGGCAACCTCCCGTTTGACGCGTTTTTTTGGTTCAGCGAAGCGGAACCCGCTTCGCTCAGATCTTGTGCGGGGCCGGCTAAGTTCTTGCCGGCTAAGTTTACGGCTTCGGCGCGGCTGGCGCCGCGGCCGCCGACGGATGACCGGCGGGATTGGCGAAGAAGCGGAAGAACTCCGAATCCGGCCGCAGCAGGAAGCGGGTATCGCTGCTCTTCAGGCCGGTCTCATACGCGGTCATCGAGCGATAGAACGCGAAGAAATCCGGATCCTTGCCATAGGCTTCGGCGAACAGGCGGTTGCGTTCGGCGTCGCCGGCGCCGCGCGTCTGCTCGGCGGTCGAGTTGGCTTCGGCGATGATGACGGTCGCCTCGCGATCGGCCTTGGAGCGGATCTCCTGCGCCTTCTGGCCGCCCTGGGCGCGGAACTCGGCGGCTTCGCGCTGCCGTTCGGTCTGCATGCGCTGGTAGACCGCCTGGCTGTTCTGCTCCGGCAGATCGGCACGCCGGATCCGCACGTCGACCACCTGGATGCCGTAACCGTCGGCCTCCTTGTCGAGCTGATCGCGAATCCGCGCCATCAGGGCCTCGCGCTGGTCGCGCACCACCGTGATGAAGGTGACCTCGCCCAGCACGCGGCGCAGCGACGCGTTCAACAGCGTCGTGAGCTGGATGTTGGCGGCCTGGATCGAGCCGACGCTCTGATAGAAGCGCAGCGCGTTCTTGATGCGATAGCGGGCGAAGGCGTCGACCACCAGCCGCTTCTGATCCGACGCAATCACTTCCTGCGACGGGTTTTCCAGATCGAGGATGCGTTTGTCGATCGAGATCACGGTGTCGATGAACGGCGCCTTGAAGTTCAGGCCCGGCTCAGAGACGACGCGGATGGGCTCGCCGAGCCGAACCACCAGTACCTGCTCGGTTTGGGCTACGGTGAAGACCGAGCTGTAGCCGACGATAATGACGATAAACAGCGCGATCAGGGTAACGATGCCTGCAATGGGAGATCTCATCGCGTGCCTCCACCCTGCTGCGGCTGGCCGGTCGTGGCCGGCGCGGGCGGCCGCTTGGGCGTCAACTCGCTGAGCGGCAGATACGGCACGATGCTCTGCGAGCCGCCGCCGTCATAGACGAGCTTCTCGGAACCGCCGAGCACGCGCTCCATCGTCTCCAGATAAATCCGTTGCCGCGTCACATCAGGCGCCTTTTTGTATTCGTCATAGACTTTCAGGAAGCGCGCGCTCTGGCCCTTGGCCTCGGCGATTGCCTGCTGCTGGTAGCCTTCGGCGACCTGCAGGATTTGCGAGGCGCGGCCGCGGGCATCGGGAACGACGCGGTTGGCATAGGTCTGCGCTTCGTTCTGCAGCCGCTCGAGATCGGCGCGCGCGGCCTGGACGTCGCGGAAGGAATCGATCACCTGCGCCGGTGGGTCGACCTTCTGCATCTGGACCTGCTGGACCAGGATGCCTGCACCATAGCTGTCCAGCGTCTTCTGCATCAGTTCCTGGACGTTGGCTTCCGTGGTGGTGCGGGCGCCGGTTAGGATCGGCTGGATGTTGGCCTTGCCGACGGCCTCGCGCATCGCGCTTTCGGCGACCGCTTTCACGGTGCCTTCCGGGTTCTGGATGTTGAACAGATAATCGCCGACGCCGTCGGGCTTGATCCGCCACAACACCGTGAAGTCGACGTCGACGATGTTCTCGTCGCCGGTCAGCATCAGGCTTTCCTCCGGCACATCGCGCATGGTGCGGCCGCGCCGCGCCGGATCGTCGATCAAGGTCATGCCGATCGAGATGGTGGAGACGCGCAGCGCCTTCGGCAGCAGCACGGTCTCGATCGGATAGGGCAGATGATAGTTCAGGCCGGGCTGCACGGTGCGCACATGCTTGCCGAAGCGCAGCACGACGCCGAGTTCTTCGGACTGGACGCGGAAAAAGCCGGACAATCCCCAGATCGCCAGGGCGCCGATCAGAACCAGCGCGATGCCCATGCCGCTGAAATGGCCGCCGGGCAGAAGCTGCTGCAGCCGGTCCTGACCGCGGCGCAGAAGGTCCTCAAGATCGGGTGGCCGTGGCCCGACCGACTGCGGACCGGAGCCCCACGGCCCTTTCGGACCCGAGCCCCAGGGGCCCCCGCCTTGATTCTTCCACGGCATCGATAATCTCCTAAGGCGGGGTCCGGGACCACCGGTTTGGGCACGATGCCCAGCCTCGCAACTCCGCCCGGCTTTATAGGGGACCGCCCGGGCCCTTACAACGCAAGCTTCCCTGCCGAACGAGCTATGCTTGAGGCCACAATTGTCAATGCAAACATTAGTTAGCGCGGTTAATGCGGCTGTCGCCGGCGATATGTCACATAGGAAAAGTCGGCACTATCGGCCGGACCGGCCGGATTCCGCACGCGCGCGACCTCTTGCCAAACCGAAGGCTCAATTGCGGCGAAACATGTGTCGCCGTCAGGCCGGGCATGCACTTCGGTGATTTCCAGCCGATCGGCCTCGTCCATCCATTGCGCATAGATTTCGGCGCCGCCGATCACCGCGATCTCAGTGGCGAAACGACGCAGCGCGTCGCCGGTGGCGATTGCGTGAGCGTTGGCGAAGGAATTGGTCACCACCACGCCGGCGGCGCGAAAATCCGGGTCGCGCGTCACCACGATATTGGTTCGCCCGGGCAACGGCCGGCCGATCGAGACGAAAGTCTTGCGTCCCATCACCACCGGCTTGCCCCAGGTCAGCGCCTTCAAGCGCTGCATGTCGGATTTCAGCCGCCACGGAATGGCGCCATCGGCGCCGATCACGCCGTTCTCGGCGACCGCCACGATGAGCATGACTTCCATCAGCGCGCCCCCTGTGCCAGCGCGGTCAACGCCGGGCCGGTGACCCGGCATACCGTCCACTCGTCCATCAGGACCGCGCCCAGCGATTTGTAAAACTCGATCGACGGCGTATTCCAGTCCAGCACCGACCATTGCAGGCGCGACCAGCCGTTCGCCACGCATTGGCCGGCGAGGTTCACCAGCAGCGCCTTGCCGATGCCCTTGCCACGCAGCGCCGGGCGGACGAACAGATCTTCCAGATAGATGCCGGAGCGGCCGCTGAAGGTGGAGAAATTGATGAACCACACCGCGAAACCTGCCGGCTCGCCATTCCACTCGGCGATCTCGCAAAACAGCCGCGGCTGCTCGCCGAACAGCGCCAAGTCGATGTCGGATTCGGTGGCTTCGACCTCGTGGAGCAATTTTTCGTACTCGGCGAGGTCGCGAACCAGCGACAGGACAAGTCCGGCTTCACCGGGACGCGCGCGGCGGATGGTGAGCGGCATTCAATCGCTCAGACCGCTGCTCATACAGCCACTCATACGGCAACCTGCGCCTTGATGTGCGGATGCGGGTCGTAGCCTTCGAGCACGAAATCCTCGTAGCGGAACGCGAATATGTCCTTCACGTCCGGATTGATCTTCATGACCGGCAATGGCCGCGTCGGGCGCGTCAGCTGCAGCCGGGCCTGCTCGAGGTGGTTGGAATAGAGGTGGGTGTCGCCGAATGAATGAACGAAGTCGCCGGGCTTCAGGCCCGTGACCTGGGCTACCATCATGGTCAGCAGCGCATAGGAGGCGATGTTGAAGGGCACGCCGAGGAATACGTCGGCCGAGCGCTGATAGAGCTGGCACGACAATTTGCCGCCTGCGACATAGAACTGGAACAGGCAATGGCACGGCGGCAGCGCCATCTTGTCGACGTCGGCCGGATTCCAGGCGCTGACGATCAGCCGCCGCGAATCCGGGTTGCGCTTGATCATGTCGATGACGTTGGAAATCTGGTCGATGCTGCGGCCGTCCGGCGCCGGCCACGACCGCCATTGCGAGCCATAGACCGGCCCGAGATCGCCATTGGCGTCGGCCCATTCATCCCAGATCGAGACGCCGTTATCCCTGAGGTATTTGATGTTGGTGTCGCCGGCCAGAAACCACAGCAATTCGTGCACGATCGATTTCAGCGGCAGCCGCTTGGTGGTGAGCATCGGAAAGCCGGCCGACAGGTTGAAGCGCATCTGGTGGCCGAAGATCGACAGCGTGCCGGTGCCGGTGCGGTCGTGCTTCTCCGCACCGTCGGCGAGGATCCGTTCGAGCAGATCGTGGTACTGGTTCATGGCGGTCGGTATCTCGGCCTTGTCCGGAAGGCGTATTTAGCGGCAAGACGATTTAGCGGTCCTGCGGCCGATCGACAGCACCGATTCGGCCGTATGGCGGCATTATACCCGGAAAAATGAGAGTTCCGCCCCAAAACGACAAGGGCGGAACCCAGGTTCCGCCCTTGATTTACCGGCCCTGCGGAAACCGCTTAACTCTCTGACTCCACGAACACTTCGTCACGTTTCTTGCGCAGCGTCGGCAGCAATGCCAGCACCAGCAGGAAGGCCGCGATCGCCATCAGCACCGCCGACAATGGACGGGTCAGGAACACCGACCAGTCGCCGCGCGAGATCAGCAGTGCGCGGCGCAGGTTTTCTTCCATCAGCGGTCCCAGCACCATGCCGAGCAGCAGCGGCGCCGGCTCGAAATCGTGCTTGATCAGCCAGTAGCCGACCAGCCCGAAGGCGCCGGCGAGCACGACGTCAACGGGTGCGTTGTTGATGGAATAGATGCCGATCGCGCAGAAGATCACGATCGAGGGGAACATCAGCCGGTACGGCACCCGCAGCAGCCGCACCCAGATGCCGACCAGCGGCAGGTTGATGACGATCAGCATCAGATTGCCGATCCACATCGAGGCGATCATGCCCCAGACCAGCTCGGGCTGCTTCTGCATCACCTGCGGGCCGGGCACGATGCCGTGAATGGTCATCGCGCCGACCATCAGCGCCATCACGGCGTTGGGCGGAATGCCGAGCGTCAACAGCGGGATGAACGAGGTCTGGGCCGCTGCGTTGTTGGCGCTTTCCGGCGCCGCCACGCCCTCGATCGCGCCGCGGCCGAACCGCGACGGATCCTTGGCGATCTTCTTCTCCAGCGTATAGGCCGCAAAGGAAGCGATCACCGCGCCGCCGCCCGGCAGGATGCCGAGGATCGATCCGAGGATCGTGCCGCGGACGATGGCCGGGAACGAGTCCTTCAGATCCTTCCTGGTCGGCATCAACCCGGTGATCTTCTGCTGCACCAGATCGCGGTCCATCTCGGCGCCGGCGTCGAGATTGCGAATGATTTCCGCGAACCCGAACACGCCCATCGCCACCGTCGCGAAGCCAAGACCGTCGGCGAGCTCGGGAATGTTGAACGCCATGCGCGAGGCGCCGGTCTCGATGTCGGAGCCGACCATCGACAGCAACAGCCCGAACACGATCATTGCGATCGCCTTGAGCACGGAACCCTTGGCCAGCACCACCGCGAAGATCAGGCCGAGCACCATCAGCGAGAAATATTCCGCAGGCCCGAACGCCAGGGCGAGTTTCGTCAAGGGCGCGCCGAGCACCGCAATCAGCACGGTGGCGACGCAGCCGGCGAAGAACGAGCCGATCGCGGCGATCGCCAGCGCCGGGCCGGCGCGGCCCTGCTTGGCCATCTGGAAACCGTCCAGCGTGGTCACGACCGACGTCGCCTCACCCGGGATATTGACCAGGATCGAGGTGGTCGAGCCGCCATATTGCGCGCCGTAATAAATGCCGGCGAGCATGATCAGGGCGCCGACCGGCGGCAGTCCGAAGGTGATCGGCAGCAGCATCGCAACGGTGGCGATGGTGCCGATGCCCGGCAGCACGCCGACCAGCGTGCCGACCAGCGCGCCGATCAGGCAGAGCATCAGATTGATCGGCGAAAAGGCAACGCCAAAGCCGAGGCCGAGATTGTGAAAGAGATCGACCATCGCGCCCTCACTGAACCAGGAAGCGCGGGAAGAGCTGCAGCGGCAGCCCCAGCGCATAGGGGAAAAGCAGACTGCATCCGATCGTCAGGCAGATGCCGACGATGATGGTTTCCCTCCACCTCGTCTCCGGGGTGCCCAGCGCCGAAACGATGAAGCTGACGAACGCAGAGATCACAAGGCCGAGCGGCCGGATCGTGATGGCGAAGGAAACGATCGCCAGCGACACGAACAGCGGACCCCGCCAGGCATAGTGCGCCAGATGCGGACCTTCGGTGACGATTCCGACGACCGTGATCGCGGCGCCCAGCGCCAGCAGCAGCACGGCGAACATCCGCGGCGCGGTGCCGGCGCCGAACGAGAACCCGTGCATGCCCTGCAGATCGCTCGACGCCCACAGCGCGAACAGCGCAATCGCCATCAGCGCGATGCCGCCGACAAAATCCTGCGGACCACGAACCCATTTCGGCATGATGTATTTGACCGGCACGTGGCCCGGCGAATCACTCATCGATCTCTCTCCCCAACAGGGCTTCTCGCCCATTCTGTTTGGATGGTGCTTGGTGCAGACCCCTGTCCTGCCTATCGATTTTCCTCAGACAACGCCAGCGAAACCCAACAGCCCCCCGGCCAGCAGCATCCAGAACGGGTTGAGCCGGGTGGCAAAGGCGAGCGCGGCTGCGGCGGCCGTCATCAGGGCCGCGACCCAGGTCCGGTCGGCGGCTTGCGCCAAAATCAAGCCGCTGGCGCCCATCAGGCCGATCGAAAGCGGAACCAGCGCCGCCTGAATGGTCGCGGGCCAGCGCGACTGGCTCGATCGCGCCAGAAAACGGCTCACACAATAGGCAAGCATGGCGGTGGGGCCGCACATCGCCAATGTGGCGGCCAGCGCACCTGCAATTCCCGCAACCGAATAGCCGATCAGGGTCACGATCAGCACGTTCGGCCCCGGCGATAGCTGGGAAATGGCGTAGATGTCGGCGAATTGCTTGTCGGTCAGCCAATGCTGAATGTCGACCGCGATCCGGTGCATTTCGGGAATCGCGGCGTTGGCGCCGCCCACCGCAAACAGCGACATCAGGCCGAACGTCCAGACCAGCGTCGCGATGGGATTGTCGCCGGAATTCATGGGCTCGTCCGCCGCCGCATGACGAAGTTGATGGCAAGGCTGAGCGGGGTCGCCGCCAGCAGCACGGCTGCCAGCGGCAGGCGCAGCAGGCCGATGGCAATGAAAACCGCGACCATCAGCCCAAGGCCGATCACGTCGCGCTTCTTGATCAGCGGCATCATCATTCGGAAAACGACCGCGATCGCGAGCCCGACCGCGGCGCACGACACGCCGGCCAGGATGCGCCGCAACACGTCGATTTCGCCATATCGCGCGTACAGCGCGCCCAAAATCGTCATCAGCGCCATCGGCGGGAGCAGCAATCCGGCAAAGGCCGCAATGCCGCCCGCAATGCCGCGGAAACGCGCCCCGAACACCATCGACAGATTGACGATGTTCGGCCCCGGCAGGAAATGGCACAGCGCAAAGGTCTCGTTGAATTCCTCCGCCGTCATCCAGCGGTGCTGCTCGACGATGCCGCGCCGCGCCCAGACCAGAACCCCGCCAAAGCCGGCCAGCGACATCTTGGCGAACGCAAAGAACAACTCGGCCAAGCCGGGCCGGTTGGGCGGGTGAGCGGCTGCAATATCCGGCGCCGGGACGGCGGCCGGCGAGGAATCCGGAGGCATGCCTCCAGATTTAACGGAGCCGCAGGGCCGACACCAATGCAAAATTGGCGCGTTTTGCGGCGCGGAATGCGGGGTGCAATGGCTCTGTTTTTCTCAACTTTTGCACCCTATATTGGGGGTGCCGGTTCGCCGGCTATGGAAATAAATTGCCGTCGCAATAAACCATTCGGACCCGGGGGCAGTACCCGGCGCCTCCACCCAAGCCCACCCTTCCAATCGGCGGGTTTCGGTGGGGGCGAAACAGGATCGACGAGGGCGTAAAGGGCGTGTTTTTTCCCGGTATGGTTCCGCCGTTATCGGGCTATGCAATAGTTGCAAACGACAACTATGCTCCGGTTGCTCAGGCTGCGTAACGCAGTTTGAAAGACCAAGTCTAAAGTCCTGATGGGTTAAGCTCCGTCAGGCGGGGTCCGGAGGCACCTGGCAACAGAAGCCTCCACTTCATTCCTTCACTTCCTTGCGATTTGCCGCTCGGCCGGGCATTTCTGCTGCAAATTCGCTTCATGACGCCTGCTGACCTGCGGCCCCCGCCGGGGTACCATGGGGCAAAAGGCGAGTCGGGCGACCGGCGGCGTCACTTTCTCAACACAACAGGACTACCATGGCGACCGATCACATCCGTTACGACGTGCTGACGCGCGACGCGCTACGCGGGGTGCTGCGCCGTGTGCTGACCGACGCCGCCGAACACGGCCTGCCCGGCGAGCATCATTTCTTCATCACCTTCCTGTCCACGGCCGAAGGCGTAAAGCTGTCGCCGCGGCTGCTCGCGCAATATCCCGAAGAGATGACGATCATCCTGCAGCATCAGTTCTGGGATCTGGTGGTGACCGAGGATCGCTTCGAGGTCGGCCTGTCGTTCGGCGGCATTCCCGAGCGGCTGGTGGTCCCGTTCGCGTCGATCAAGAGTTTTCTCGATCCCTCGGTGAAGTTCGGACTGCAGTTCGAACCGACCGAGGCCGAAGTCGAGACGCCGGCGGCAAAACTCCCCGCCGTTCCTCCGGCCCCGGCCTTGCCGGTTGCCGCAACCGAGTCCGCGGCCGAGAGCGAGGCCGAGCCGGCCAAGCCGAGCGAAGGCGCCGAAGTGGTGCGGCTGGATCGTTTTCGCAAGAAATAATTCGCGCGCGAAATTCCGCGACGCTGCAACGGGATGATTTCTCTTCGAGAAATCATCCCGTCTGGCTTTTTGTTTTGAGCATGATCTCCGCGCAAACGCGTTCCGCGTTTGTCGCGAGGGAAAACCGGTACCCACTTTTCCGGATCATGCTGTAGAATGTTCGTCCCGCCGTTCCGCGGCGCAACGGACATTATTCATGGCTCGATCCCCAGCAACATCGCGAAACAAATCCACCCGCAGCGAGACCGACAGTTTCGGTCCGATCGACGTTGCCGCCGATCGCTACTGGGGCGCGCAGACCGAACGCTCGAAGCAGAATTTCCGCATCGGCCAGGACCGGATGCCGATGCCGGTCGTGCATGCGCTCGGCATCGTCAAGCTCGCCGCCGCGCAGACCAATCGCGAGCTCGGCCTGATCGACGCGCGCCGGACCGGGGCCATCACCCGCGCCGCGCGCGAGGTGATCGAGGGCAAGCTCGACGATCATTTTCCGCTGGTGGTGTGGCAGACCGGCTCCGGCACCCAGACCAACATGAACCTCAATGAGGTGATCGCCAACCGCGCCAACCAGATGCTCGGCGGCGAACTCGGCGCCAAGAAACCGATCCACCCCAACGACCACGTCAATATGAGCCAGTCGTCGAACGATTCATTCCCGACCGCGATGCATATCGCCGCGGCGCAGGGCATCGTCGCCAACCTGATCCCGGCACTCGGCGAGCTGCACCGCGAATTGCGCAAAAAAGAAAAGGCTTTTGCGAAAATCGTCAAGATCGGCCGCACCCACACCCAGGATGCGACGCCGCTGACGCTCGGTCAGGAGTTTTCCGGCTACGCCGCCCAGGTCGAGAGTGGCATCGCGCGGCTTCGTGTCGCGGTGAAGGATCTGTTGCCGCTGGCGCAAGGCGGCACCGCGGTCGGCACCGGGCTTAATTCCAAACCGCGATTCGCAAAACTGTTCGCCAAACACGTTGCCAAAATTACAAAACTGCCTTTCAGCAGCGCGCCCAACAAATTCGAGGCGCTGGCCTCCAACGACGCCTATGTGATGGTGCACGGCGCGATCAACTCGGTGGCGACCGGCCTGTTCAAGATCGCCAACGATATTCGCCTGTTGGGATCGGGCCCGCGTTCCGGCCTCGGCGAATTGATCCTGCCGGAAAACGAACCGGGCTCGTCGATCATGCCGGGCAAGGTCAACCCGACCCAATGCGAAGCGATGACAATGGTTTGCTGCCAGGTGTTCGGCAACCAGACCGCGGTCACGGTGGCCGGCAGCCAGGGCCATTTCGAGCTGAACGTGTACAAGCCAGTGCTGGCATATTGTATGATGCATTCCATCCAACTGCTGTCGGACGTGGTTCGTTCATTCACCGAGCATTGCGTTGTGGGAATACGCGCCGACGAAAAGCGCATCCGGGACTTGATGGAACGTTCGCTGATGCTGGTGACCGCGCTCGCGCCCAGGATCGGTTACGACAACGCCGCAAAGGTCGCCAAGACGGCGCATGCGAACGGCACCACATTGAAGGAAGAGGCTGTGCGGCTTGGCTTTGTTACTGCAGCGGAATTCGATCGTCTGGTGCAGCCGGACAAAATGACACACCCGGGCTGATCGTCGTACGAGCCCCGGGAAACTACGGGTGAGTGCGTGGTATAATTATAGATCATTCCGCTTAAGGAATGGGGCCGGTCATCTATCGGCGTCGCGTTGACGCAGGTAGAGCCACAAAATATTTAGTTTTCGCAGAGCGAAATACATTTTTTGATGCTATCAGAGAGCGTCGAACGGGGATTCTGGATGACCATCTACTCTGCTTGCGCGCAGCGCGACCAAGCTTGTTATCGCAACAAGCTCTCACGCCTTCCGGCCATGGGATGATGGAGGTGGGCATGGGGGAATTGGTCAACCTGAAGCGGTTCAAGAAGCGCAGCGAGAAAGAGCAATCGGCCAAACAGGCCGATGCCAACCGGGCGCGGTTCGGCCGCACCAAATCCGAACGCGCGCGCGATGAGATCAGCAGCGATCGCGCCCGCGATCTCCTGGATCAGCACCGGATCGATGGCGGAGACGCATCATGAAGTCGCCCGTCGTCAAACGCTCGATCGTGGTCGCCGGTCACAAGACCAGCGTCAGCCTCGAAGAGGCCTTCTGGAACGGCATGAAGGAAATCTCTGGCCTGCGAAACATGACGCTGTCCGAACTGGTCGGCGAGATCGACAGCAACCGCCAGCAGGGCAATTTGTCGTCGGCGATCCGTCTTTTCGTACTGGATTATTTCCGCACCCGCGCCGTGCCAGCCGCAGCGCCTTCGGATGCAAGGCCGCAGGCCTAGACGCGTTTTCGAGCGAGCCGTCGCAGCCACGCAAACCCGGATCTGATGCCGGCGATGCGCCATGTGACTATTTAAAATCGTTCTAAGCTCACGCGTCGTTGCAACCAGCGCGCTTGACCTGTCGCTCCGCGATTGGAATGACAGGCGATGACCGAAGCAAACGACGCGCGCCCGCAATTACCGCTGGGTTTGGCCAAACGCGGCTATTCCGGCGTGATCCACCGCATCGCGACGGCCGATTCAGGCTCGGCGCTGTCGGACATCGAGCTCGAAAGCCGCTTGATCGAACTCGGCTTTGTCGAAGGCGCCCGGGTGGAAGTGCTGCATGAGGGCATCGTGGGTGGCGATCCGATCGCGGTCCGCGTCGAGAACGTCACCATCGCCGTACGCCGCCGCGAGGCGATGGCCATCATTGTCGCCTGAGGCGAACGGGACTTTACGCCATGGAAGCTCCATTGATGCATCTCGCACTGGTCGGCACGCCGAACAGCGGCAAGACCGCGCTTTTCAATGCGCTCACCGGCAGCCGTCAAAAGGTCGCGAATTATCCAGGCGTGACCGTCGAGCGCAAACAAGGGTCGTTCGTCACGCCGCTCGGACGTCAGGTTTCGCTGGTCGACCTGCCCGGCACCTATTCGCTGCGCGGCCGCAGCCCCGATGAGGAAATCACCCGCGACATGGTGCTCGGCCGGACGCCCGGCGAGACGGTGCCGGACCTGGTGCTCTGCGTCGCCGATTCCACCAATCTGCGGCTGACCATCCGCCTCGTGCTCGAACTCAAGCGCACCGGCCGGCCCCTGGCGCTGGTGCTCAACATGTTCGACATCGCGACGCGGCGCGGCGTCACCGTGGACGTGGCGCAGCTGTCGCAGACGCTTGGCGTGCCGGTCGTGACCTCCATCGCGGTGCGCAAGGGCGGCACCGCCGATCTGTTGCGATTGACCGACGATATCTCGGCGGAGGGCCCGTTGCCGGCATCGGAAAATCTCTGGGAGCCCCTGACGGTCGCGCAGTTGCGCGCCACCCAGCGCGAGGCCGATCGCATCATCGCGGCAACCGTCAGCCTGCCGACGCGGCCCGATACCTGGACCTCGCGCATCGACGCCGTGGCCCTGCACCCGGTGGCAGGGCTGGCGATCCTGGCGCTGATCCTGTTCGTGATGTTCCAGGCGGTGTTCGCCTGGGCCCAGCCCTTGATGGAAGCGCTGTCGTCGGCGTTCGCCGCCCTCGGCCAGCTGGTGCATGACACCCTGCCCGCCGGGCTCCTGCAAAGCTTCCTGCAGAACGGCGTGATTTCCGGCGTCGGCAGCGTGATCGTGTTCCTGCCGCAGATCATCATCATCTTCCTGTTCATCCTGCTGCTGGAAGATTTCGGCTACATGGCGCGCGCGGCGTTCCTGATGGACCGCATCATGGGCGGCGCCGGCCTGCACGGCCGCGCGTTCATCCCGCTGCTGTCGAGCTTTGCCTGCGCGATTCCCGGCATCATGGCCACAAGGGTGATCGACAATCGCCGCGACCGGCTGACCACCATTCTGATCGCGCCGCTGATGACCTGTTCGGCGCGGATCCCGGTATACACGCTGATCATTTCCGCCTTCATTCCCGACACGCAGGTTTGGGGCTGGCTCAATCTGCGCGGCCTCGTGATGTTCGGCCTTTATGCGGTCGGCATTGCCAGCGCGCTCGGCGTCTCGTTCCTGATCAAGTTCTTCATGCTGCGCGACTACGCGCCCGCGCCCTTCATGCTGGAATTGCCCGACTACAAGCTGCCGCGCCTAAAAAGCATCGCCATCGGCATCTATACGCGGGCAAAGATGTTCCTGCAGCGCGCCGGCACCACGATTTTCTCGATGATGGTGCTGATCTGGTTCCTGGCGTCGTTCCCGCTGCCGCCGGCCGGCGCGCAGGACCCGGCGATCAACTACAGTTTCGCCGCCATGATCGGCAAGGCGCTCGAACCGCTGCTGGCCCCATTGGGGTTCAACTGGCAGATCGCCGTGGCGCTGATCCCGGGCATGGCGGCGCGCGAAGTCGCCGTCGCAGCGCTCGGCACCGTCTACGCCATCGAGGGCGGCAAGGAAGCCGCCGAGCAGATCGGGCAGGTGCTGGCCACCAAATGGAGCCTCGCCACCGCACTGTCGCTGCTGGCCTGGTATATTTTCGCGCCGCAATGCGCCTCGACGCTGGCGGTGATCCGCCGCGAGACCGGCAGCTCGAAATGGATGGTGATCACCTTCGCCTACATGCTGGCGCTGGCCTATGTCGCGAGCTTGGCGACCTACCAGATCGCGGTGGCGCTCGGCGCCGGCTAAATCCGCTTGCGCTGAGCACGCCGAGTTTCTAGAAACAAGGACCGAACTCAAACCCCATGGAGACCGAAATGGATATCGCCAGCCTCACCGCTCCGCGAAACCTGTCCATTCCGGAAGTTCTCCATGTCCGCGTTTGTTATTCTGGATTCCATCTCCCTCACCACGCCTGACGGACGCACGCTGTTCGACGGACTGACGCTTGCGCTCGGGCGCGAGCGAACCGGCCTGGTCGGACGCAACGGTTGCGGCAAGTCGACGCTGCTGCATCTGATCGCGGGCGGAATCGAACCGGCGAGCGGGTCGATGCAACGCACAGGCTCGATCGGCGTGCTGGCCCAGCTTGCGGATGAGCGCCAATCCGTCAGCCAGGCGCTCGGCATCGCCGGCGATCTCGCGCAGCTGCGGCGGCTCGAACAGGGCGACGGCTCGCTCGACGATGCCGCGCAAGCCGACTGGACGCTGGAGACCCGGCTGCAGACCGCGCTGGTGGAAACCGGCCTGCCTGATTTGGCGCTGGATCGCCCGATCGCGTCCTTAAGCGGCGGCGAACGCACGCGGGTGGCACTCGCGCGTCTCCTGATCGAGGCCCCGGACCTGCTGCTGCTGGACGAGCCGACCAACAATCTCGACGCCGACGGAAGGCTGGCGGTGGCGCAATTGCTCGAACGCTGGCAAGGCGGCGTCATCGTCGCCAGCCACGACCGCGCGCTGCTGGAGCACGTCGATCGCATCATTGAACTGACGCCGATCGGCGTCACGCTGTTCGGCGGCGCGTGGTCCGCCTTTGCCGGACAACGCGATGCCGCGAGAGCCCGCGCCGAGGCGGATCTTGATCGTGCCTCGGATGCCTTGCGCAACACCGAACGCGCCGTTCAGAAAGCAAAGGAGAAGAAGGCGCGCCGCGACAAGGCCGGCCGCGCCTGGCGGGCCAAGGGCATTGAGGACAAGATGTTCATGGACCGGGAGAAGGAGCGCGCCGAAAACAGCGGCGCGCGCGACAGCCATCTCGCCGACCGCCTGATCGGCGACCGCGCGCAAGCGCTCGAGGAAGCCCGCGCGCGCGTGGAAATATTGACGCCACTGGCGATCGATCTGCCGAAGACTGATCTGCCCGCCGGCCGCGAACTCGTCAGCTTCAGCGACGTGGCGATGGCGTTCGACGGCCGCGCCTTGTTCGGCCCGCTGTCATTCGAAGTACGCGGCCCCGAGCGGATCGCGATCCGCGGCGCCAACGGCACCGGCAAGAGCACGCTGCTTCGGCTCATCGCCGGAGAGTTCAAGCCCAGCGCCGGAACCATCCACCGCCCGACCGATCGCGTCGCCGTACTCGACCAGCATGTGGGCCTGCTCGATCAGGCCTCAAGCATCCTCGATAATCTCCGCCGGCTGAATCCTGATCTGTCCGCCAATGATGCGCACGCAGCGCTGGCGCGGTTTGCCTTCCGCAACAAGGCGGCGTTGCAGATATCAGGCACGCTCAGCGGCGGCGAGCGCCTGCGCGCGGGACTGGCCTGCGTGTTCGCAAGACCGCAGCCGCCGTTCCTGTTGCTGCTGGACGAACCGACCAACCATCTCGATCTCGCCTCGATCGAAGAGTTGGAAAATGCGCTGAAAGATTTTGACGGCGCGCTGATCGCGGTCAGCCACGACACGACATTTTTGCAGGCGATCGGGATCGAGCGGGAGATCTGGCTCTAGGGTTTCATGGCGTTGGCTTGATTGAGCACACCTACTCTAGACCGTCATCCTGAGGTCCTCGCCGTCTTCGGCGAGCCTCGAAGGATAACAGCCACCGCCGTTGCCCATCCTTCGAGGCGCGCAAGTCTGCGGCGCAATTGCGCCGCCGAGCGCACGTCAGGATGACGGAGAGTACAAACCTCATCCTGAGGAGCTTGCGAAGCAAGCGTCTCGAAGGATGGACAAAACAATGGACTCGCGGCCATCCTTCGAGACGCGGCGAAGACGCCGCTCCTCAGGATGAGGTCCGAGATAGCTTCACAGCCTCTCAGGATGACGGTTGAGTTTTCTGCTTCGACCTGTCGTCAGAACCTAATTGCTGTTCTGCAACGCCGGCCGTTGCGGCGGCGGATTGGCGACTTGCGGCGTCAGCGACAGCGGCGGCCGCGGTCGCGGCTTCAGCACGCCGGGCGCCGGCTTGACGTCGATCGGCGGCGGCAGCGGCGCTACCTGCGGCTGGCTCGCCACCGACGGCGGCGGTGGAGGCGCATTGACGACCGGCGGCACCAATGGCGGCCGCGGCGCGACGACCCTGGGCTTCGGCAGCGGCCTGCGCGGCGGTGGCGGCACGTCGGTTGGCTGCGGGCTGGCAGGATTGGCCTCGGGCGTCGCCAGCGCCGGCTCGGTCGGCAGCGGGATCGCAACCGGGACCGGCGTCGGCAGCGGTGGCGGCGGTTCGCCGCGCTCGATCGCATCCAGCCGCCGTGTTTCGCGGTCGATCGTCCGCACCGCCAGCCAGGACGACAGAGCGGTCACATCGATGGTGCGATTCAACGCATCGGGCGTGCCCTCGGCGAACAGCTGGATTTCCGGACGGCTGGTCGCCGTTCCGGCCGATGCCGACGCCAGCGTGGCGCGGATGTCGGCCTGATCGGCGGGAATATCGTAGCCGCCGGAGACGATGGCACGCGCGCCATTGGCATCGAGCGCGGTCGCGCCGATGCGAATCCGGCCGTCCCGGATGTTGAACGGAATTTGCGCCGACGTCACCGACAGCGTGCCGGCCAAAAGCGCCGGCTCGACGAACTGCTTCAGCCTGGCGTCGTCCTTGGCCTGACCGGCGTCGCTGGCACGGATCGCGACGTCGAAGGCGCGCGGATCGAGCCCGGCGATCACGGCGGATTCCAGCGTCACCGTGCCGCTGCCGGACAGCGCGCCGGTCAATGCCGACGCACTGCGGCCCTGGCTTGCCAGCGTCATCTGCATCGACGCGCGGCCCCTGGGCATCGCGAGGTTCCGATAACGCAGCGCCGCGCCGTCGACGCTACTGAGCTGAACGCTCGCATTCAAGGCAATGCCATTTGCACTTTGCCGGGCGTCGACATTGGCGGTTACTTCGCCGCCGCCGATCTTGCCTTTGAGGGCATCGAAGGTCAGCGACTGGCCGTCGCCCTTGACCATGCCACTGACCGGCTGCAATTCGCTGCCGCCCGGAAGCAACCCGCGCAGCGCCTGAAACGCGATGCTGCCGCGCCAGCCCTTGGTCAGCCCGGCGCCGAGCGGTTCGGCGGCATCGTGTCCGGCGGCGCCGATCGCCAGCGCGAATACCGGCGCCAGCGAAAGCTGGTCGAGTCCGATTTCGCCCTCGATGTTTTTCTCGTCCCCCATCGTGAGCGCGACGCGCCCGCGCAAGCGCGAGCCTGCAATGATGCTGTCGAGATCGTCGAAGGTCAGCCGGTTGCCGGCCAGCGAAACGCGCGAGAATACGCGGATGTCCTTCGCGAGCCTGTCGGACGGTCTGAGTTCGAGCAGCGGCCCGAGATCGGCGCTGCGGATCCGCAGATTGACGCTCGCCTTGGCCTCCGGCGCCCAAGGCTCGGCCGAGCCCTCGGCATCGGCATCGAGCCCCGCGCCCCACACCCTCGCCTTCAGCCGCAGCGGCGCCCGCCACGCGCCGGTGGCCGTGCCCTCGAATTGCGCCGGGCCATCGCCGGCCGCGATCGCGCGATCGAGGCCGAGCAGCGTTAGCAACGCGCGGCCCTGCTCGGATGAAAATTTGGTTTCGACGCTGATCTCGTCGCGGCCGAGCGCTTCGAGATCGGCGCTGCGGATCGCAGCGATCAGCGGTGACGCCCCCATCTTGATGTGACCTTTAAGCGGGGGCGCGTCGACATCGAGAGTGGCGGACGCAGCAACGCGATCGCCAGCCGTAGTTTTGCTGTTCCTGAGGAGATCGAGCGTCAGCTTGATCCGTGCCGGGCCCGGCCCTGCTCCCACCGCATTGAGCCGCGCGGCAATCGATGGCGCAAATGGTGCAACAGCTCCGGCAAACTGTCCCAGCGACGCCGCGGTGCAATCCAGCACCAGCTTTCCGGTCGCATTGACGCGATCGAAATTGCCGCCGCCATCCACCATGACGTTGTCGGGCTGACCGATCTTCAACCGGTCGATGACGATCTCCTTCGGGCTGTAGCGGACCTTGGCGAACAGCGGCCGCATTTCCTGGCCGGCGTACATCGCGCGGCCGACGTCGAGCGAAAGCTGCGCCTCATCTGGCCATTCGCCCTGCGGACCGGCGAGCGAACGCACAAACGCCGTCGCGGCATCGAGATCGAGCCGCTCCGCCTTCAATGCCGCGTCGACCTTCGAGCCATTGTTCGCCGCACGATGCGAAACCGCGACCCGCCCGTCGACCGCGCCGCCGTCGATCTCGGCTTTCATGGCGTCTATGGCAAAGCCGCCGGGCGACACCGTGACGTCGCCGCGCAGCCGCAGCGGCTTCTGGCTGCGAGAGGCGAGATCGCCGCGGCCCTGCAGCCAGGTCAGCAGCGTATCCGGATCGGAGGATTCGACGTTGAGCGCCGCCTTGAAACTGTCCGGTGAAGCGCCTTGCGCGGTCGCACCGTTCAACGACACCCGGGTGGTGCCCGGCGCGCGAAACTCCAGCCGGTGAACGGTCCAGGATTTTCCGTCGCCGGCCAGTTCAGCGGCGATATCCTGCAACGGGCGCCCGCCCAGCATGATCTGCTCGGAGGCGAATTCGATTTGTGTGGGGATCGGGGTTTGCGGAATTCCAGATAGCAGCGTGCGCAGCGCGGGCAGCACGCGAACCGGTTCGGCGGCGTTGTCCTTGCTGTCCTTGACAGTGTCCTTGGCGACAAACCTGTCGGCATCGAGCTGGCGCGCCGACAGCGCGACGTGAAGCAACGGCGAGGCACCGAAGCGAATGTCGCCGCTGCCCGAAAGCTTCAGCGCACGTTCTTCGGCGCCGTAGCTCACCTCGATCGCGTCGAGCCGCGCGGCCGAAGTGTCGGCCTTGACCTTGGCGGCGATGCGCCACGGCGGCGGCGGCACGTCGTCGGCGGTGCCTCTTTGTCCGGCGGGCACCGCGAGCGTGATCGCTCCATCGAAGCGCGGGGCCCGCGCCTCGAGCGTGAGCACGCCATCGAGATCGGCGGCGAGCGCGCGCTGGCCGGGATCGATGTTGAGATGCACGCGGGTGCCATTGCCGTCGGGACCCTGCCCGGACGAGATGCGAAACGGGTAGCGCACGCCCGACAACATGAAATTGCCGTCGCCACGGATCGCGCCGGCCAGCGAGCGCACGTCGCCGGAGAAGGCGATGTCGTTCAGTTCGATGGTGCCGCGGCTCGCCGCATCGTGCAGGGCGACGCGACCGGTGAGATTGAGGCGGTCGATCGCCACCGATCCCAGATTGAACGGTCCGGTCGAGGCCGGCCAGTCGATCCGGCCCCTGGGATCGAGGCCGAGATCGAGCGACATGCCGTTGATGGTCAGTTCGGTGGCGCGCCATTCGGCGCGCATCAGCGCGCCCAGGCTGAATTCCACGTCGAGCTTGTCGGCGCGCACCTTGCCGAGATCGTTGGCGCCGCCGACCACCACCGAGCGCAGCTGCAGCGACGGCGTCGGCAACAGCCGCGCGTCGAGCTTGCCGCCGACGCGCACCTGCGTACCGAGGATCCGCGTCGCCTCGGCCTCGAATTGCGGCCGGAACTGGTTCCAGTCGATGAAATACGGCCCGACGAGCGCGGCCACCAGCGCAATGATAATGGCGATTGCCAGGCCGAGCAGCGTCGTCTGCACGGTGCCTCCCCTTGAGCCCGCCCCGGCACGCGGCCGCGCCACGCAAAACTCAGCGCCGAAGCAGCCCAATATATAGAGACAAGTGTGGCGAAGTCACAGCGGCATAAGTCGCTGGGGCGAATTCCGCTTGTCCGGTGGCCTCATGGTTCTCCCGGCGATGCGAAGCATCGTTGAGCCGCGAAAGCGGCGTCTCGAAGGATGAAGCCACCGAACCGGACGCTATGCCCGCCCGATCACCAGCTTGCGGGCAGGTGTTTGAGCCCGCGAAGCACAAAGGTCGGCCGCCACTCCGGGTTCTCCGCGTCATCGAGCCGCAGGTCCGGCAGCCGGCGCAGCAGGGTCGAAATCGCGATCTCCGCCTCGATCCGCGCCAGTTGGGCGCCGAGGCAGAAGTGGATGCCGCCGCCAAAGGACAGCGGTTTCACGTTGGGCCGCGTGATATCGAGCCGTTCCGGCCGGTCCGGATAGACGGCCGGATCATGGTTGGCCGACCCCAGCAGGCACAGCACGCTTTCGCCCTTCGGGATTTTCTTGCCGCCGAGCTCTTCGATGTCTTCCAGCGCAACCCGGCCGGTCAACTGCACCGAGGAATCGTAACGCAGGAACTCCTCGATGGCGTTGGTGATGAAATTGGGATTGGCCTTCAACAGCGCCAGCTGATCGGGATTGCGATGCAGCGCCAATAGCCCGTTGCCGATCAGATTGACTGTGGTCTCGTGGCCGGCGCCGAACAACAGAATGATATTGGCGGTCAGTTCCTCATTGGAGAGCTTGCTGCCGTCTTCCTCGGCCTGCACCAGCTGCGTGGTCAGATCGTCGCCCGGGCTCTTCCGCCGCAGTTCGAACAGCTGATGGAAATACATCTGGGCCATAGCGTTGTTGGCATTGCCCTGCGCAATTTCGGCCGGCGTCATTGGCACCGGATCGAGGATGCGCCCACCATCGCGCGAACCGGCATAAAACACCTCACGATGCTCCGGCGGGATTCCGAGCATGTCGCAGATAATCGTGACCGGCAGCCGGAACGCAAAGTCCTCGATCAGGTCCATCTTGCCCTGCGGGATGATGCGATCAAGCGTCTCGTCGACGATCTGCTGAATCCGCGGGCGCATGTCCTCGACCCGCCGCGCGGTGAAGGCTTTCACCACGAGGCCGCGCAGACGGGTGTGATCCGGCGGGTCCTGCTGCAGCATCCAATGGCTCATGCTGCGGAACACCGGCTCCTTCATGATGTCGGGGCCATAACGCCGGATGGTGCGCTCGACATAATCCTTGCCGAAGCGCTTGTCGCGCAGGACAAGGCTGGCCTCGGCATGACGGCTGGCGACGAAGGCGCCATGCGCCGTCAGGTGCATCGGATCGGTGGTGCGCAATCGCTCGTAATAGGGATAGGGGTTGCGAATGAACTCGGGCGCCAGCGGATTGAAAAGCGATTCGCCTGCTTCGGTCTGAACATGCTCGTTCATGGTGACCTCAATTCGTTGGAGCGCTGAAACGCCTGCGCATTCTAGCACATGGCGCATATTAACCGGGATCGAAACTCGATACACTATTGTATCGAGTTGCATTCTGCCCTAAAATGGCAGGATGTCAAGAGTTCGAACGCGACCGACCCGGGACGATACCTGCGAGAAGCTGTTCGAGGCGGCCGCGCGCGTGTTCGAGGACCAGGGCATCGGCGGCGCCAGCATCGAGGCCATCGCAGCAGCGGCCGGTTTTACCCGCGGGGCGTTCTATTCGAATTTCAAGAGCAAGGACGAGCTGATCATCGCCATGATCGAGGATCACGTCGAGCAATCGATCCGGCGCAATCTCGATCTGCTTGCCAGGCACAACAACCTCGCGGACTTCCTCGACGCGCTGAAGAGCATGGACCGCAGCCAGCAGGATCCGCTCGGCCGCTCTCCCCTGCTGCACATGGAGATGATCCTGTTCGTGGCGCGCGCCGAAAAGCGCAGGCCCGAACTCGCCAAGCGGCTCCGCGCCCGGCGCAAGCTGATCGCCGATATCGTCGAGACCACGTCGAAGAGCAGCGGCAGGAACGCCGTGCTGAACCCGACATGGACCGGCGCGATCCTGCTGGCCATGGAGGACGGTTTTCGTCTGCACCGCCTGATCGATCCGGAGACAACGCCACCTGACAGCTTCCTGCGCGCCATCAACGATCTGCGGAGAGCGATCGGAATCGCGTCGGCCTGACCAAGCGCTTCAGGCGCCGGCGTGCGCCTTGTGCAATTGCCCGGCGACCGCGCGAACCTTGCGCGGCGAGGCCTGCCAGATCGCCACTGCCGAGAGCAGGCTGACCACGATGCCGATCGCGAAGGCGATGCTGTAATTGCCATAGAGGTCGTGCAGGAATCCGGTCGCCCACGGACCCGCGGCGCCGCCCGCCAGCGCTGCCAGCATGATGGTGCCGAAAATGCCGCCGTAATGCTTGCCCTGGAATATTTCGAGCACCACCGCCCCCATCACCGAGGTCAGGCCATAGCCGAGCGCGCCCTGGGTGAAGACCATCAAATAAACCAGCGGCAGCACGGGCGCGTATTTCAGCGCGATCAATGCCGCAAAGCAGATCGCAAAGCCGGCGCAGCTGATCGCCCATATCCATTCCCGCCCGATCCGGTCGGAGAGATGGCCGAGCCAGATCTGGCCGGGAATCCCGAGCAGGCTGACCACGCCGAGCGCCCACACCCCGACATTGGGGCTGAACCCGATATCGAGCAGGAATTTGGTCTGGTGCACCTGCACCGCGTACCAGATGTACAGGCCGCAGAAATAGCCGAGCGCGATCCACCAGAACCGCGCGGTGCGCAGCGCGCGCCGCAGCGTCCAGTCGGTGCCGGCCCAGACCGGATCGACGATGTTCGAAACCGGTTTCACTGAGGTGGCCGACGGCGCGGCGTCGCCGTCCGGCAGCAGGCCGATATCCTCAGGCCGCTTGCGCAGCAAGAGGTTGATCGGCGCCAGCACCGCCAGGACCAGGATACCGATCGCGGTACAGGCGGTGCGCCATCCGGTTTGCTCGATCATCAGTTGCACCCATGGCAGCAGCGTCACCGAGCCGATCCCGACGCCGGCGAAAGCAAGGCCCATGGCGAGGCCGCGGCGGCGGATGAACCAGTTCGGCAGAAACAATGACTGACCGGAATAACCGAGGCAAACGCTGCCCGCGCCGACCATGACGCCGATGGTGAGATAAAGATGCCAGGGCAGCGTCGTCAGCGGCGCCAGCAACAATCCGCCGCCCATCAGCGCGACCCCGATCTCCATCACCGCGCGCGGGCCGTAGCGGTCCATCATCCGGCCGATCAACGGACTGACGACGCCGGAAACCACGAAGCCGAAGGAAAACGCGCCGGCCGTGACGCCGCGTTCCCAGCCGAACTCGCCGATGATCGGCGGAAAGAACAGCGAGAACGCGGTGCGCGCATTGACGCCGATCGCCATGGTCACGAACGTCACCGCGACGATGGTCCAGCCGTAGAAGAAGGGAAGCCGCATCTGGGGCCTTTTCGTGTCCATTGTCTCGATGTGTTGGTGATTCGGATATTTCTCGGCGATGCGTCGATCTGCAATCACCGTCGCATCCGCTGCTCAGGATCGCATGACGTTCTCTGGTACCGTACCGGGACGCGAGCTTGCTGCACAGCCCAATCCGGCATTTCCAAAATCAGCTGATCGCCTCGCAATTTCGGCCGTGCGCGCATGCCTTGGCAAGTTGCCGACGATTCGGAGTGCTTCTCGCGGGCCCTCTTGCGCGCGGTTCCATACCATCTAAAATGGAAAAGGCCGGGATCGCGAAGTTGGATCAACATGAGCGATGATGCGGTGGACAAAGGCAATGAAGGCGCCCGGACCGAGCGATCCGATGTTCGGGGCGCTGGACTCGTGCGACAAGAGACCGTCGTGCTGCTGGTCGACCTCGTGGAGTCGGTGCGGCTCATGGGGGAGCAAGAAGCCTTCACTGTTCGCCGATGGGCAGATTTCATCCGTATCGTCACCACTGAAATACTGCCGCGCCATCGCGGCGTCATGGTGAAGAGCCTTGGCGACGGCCTGATGGCGCGTTTTGAGGTGGTGCCCGACGCCGTCGACGCCGCCGCAGAAATGCACCGGACACTTGCCGCGCAGAATGTCGACATCCCGGAGCATCGGCATTTTAACCTTCGCGCCGGAGTCAACGCCGCGATGGCGTGGAGCGACGGGATCGACATTTACGGGACAGGCATAAACCTGGCGGCACGGTTGGCAACGCTGGCCGGACCGGGCGAGACAATCGCCAGTGCGTCAGCCCATGAGCAACTGGCGGCGGCCTTGGCCAGCCTGGCGAATCCGGGCGAGACGATCGGCAGCGCCGCGGCGCGCGACGAACTGACGCATGGGGTGGATGCGTCCTGCGAAGACCTCGGCGAATGCATTCTCAAGCACTTTGACAAGCCGGTTCGAGCGTATCGGGTCGGGCCGGCAAGTCCTCACCCGAGCCTTACCGGAAGACGCGACTATGGGGCCGCCATGGAACCTACTATCGCCGTGATTCCGTTCAGCGCGAGAAACAACTCGCCTGAACACTTCGATATCGGCAACCTGATTGCGGACAGTGTGATCTGGCGGCTGTCGAAGGCGGCGAACCTTAAAGTGATTTCACGCCTCTCGACCAACGTGTTTCGGGGCCGCGCGAGCGATGTAGGGGAAGTGTCGGCCCATCTCGGCGCCACCTATATACTCAGCGGCGGATATGTCGTGGATAGGGGCAAGCTTCTGGTGACTGCGGAACTCTCCGCAGCGCGCACGAACCGGGTGGTCTGGACCGACCGACTCGGTGGGGAAATTGGCGATCTGCTGAAGCCCGAAAGTGAGCTGGCACATCGGATCGCCGCGGCGGTGCATCTCTCTGTAGTTGACGCCGAAGTCGAACATGTCATGACCCAGCCGTTGCCGAACCTGGAGAGTTACTCATTGCTGCTTGGCAGCATCAAGCTGATGCACCGCTCCAGCAAGCATGAATTCCTCCAGACGCGCAAGATCCTCGAGGAGCTCATCAACCGGCATAGCCGAATTGCAGCCCCGCGCGCGTGGCTTGCCAATTGGTACATCCTGCGAGTGACGCGCGGCTGGTCGGAGGACCGCAAGCGCGAAGCTGTCGAGGCGTTGAGCGCCACCCGCGCTGCGCTCGAACGCGACCCGTCGGACGCCCTTGCACTGGCGACCGAAGGGTTCGTCTATTGTCACCTGCTGAAAGACCTGGACACCGCCGGCAAGCGTTGCGACGCGGCCGTGAATGCCAACCCCAGCCATGCGCTCGGCTGGCTCTATCGGGGCACAGTCAGCGCGTTCAAGGGCGACGGGGACGCGGCGGTGGATGCGACGCGCCGCGCGATGGCACTCTCCCCGCTCGATCCGCAGCGCTATTATTTCGAGTCGCTTGGCGGGACAGCGGAGCTTTCCGCGCATCAATACGTGAATGCCGAAAGGCTTGCGCGCTCGTCGCTGGTGCTCAACCGCATGCATCCTTCCACGTGGCGGGTACTCACGATATCGCTCGTCTCTCAGGGGCGAACGGGTGAGGCGCGCGAAGCCCTGAACAAGCTGCGGGAGCTCGAGCCGGAATTGACGGTGGAAAAATACATTGCACGCATGCCGAATGGACAGCTCGAAACGGGCCAGCACTGGGCGCGCTGCCTGGCAATGGCAGGCTTGCCATCGGGAAACGACAACTCCAGCCGGCATTGATCGTGGAAAAATATCTCACTTGTGTGAAAAAATGCACATTTGAAATGAGCAGAACCGGGCAAATTGCAGCGCAATGACAGGAGTGCCGTCGGAAAGCTGACCTAACTACTCACAGGACTACTCACAGGGAGGCCAAAATGAGCCAACTGGGCGGAGCGGGAGGTGCGGGTGGTGCCGGGGGGGCTGGCGGAGCAGGTGGGGCTGGCGGAGCAGGTGGGGCCGGTGGTGCAGGTGGGGCCGGGGGGGCTGGCGGCGCCATACTCGGCACACTGGGCGATGTCTATGCCAATCCAATCATGGTGGACGCGCTTATCCTTGAGCGCGAAGGGATCACGGTCGTTCCCGAGACACCGCCCCATTACTACGAGCCGGCGTTGCCGGGTATCGATGACCCCGTGCAAATGGAACGGTGGGACGCCTGGGTTCGCGCCTACACGGCGGTCGGCGAGATGCTGCAAGGCATCACCCTTCAGGCGTCGGGCACCAACGCATTCAAGGTCCTATCGCCCACATATGTGATTGCGGAAATCCAACGTCCGGCACAAGCGACATTCGAGAAACAGATCCCGATAGTCCTCAACTGGGCCGAACTGCGTAACGAACGTGCAACGGAAATCCTGGCGCAGATCGATCCCCAATACGCTTTCTGGTCGTCGATCGTGTACCTGCACCCCGAGCGGACCAGACGCACCTTCGAACTCATCAACATCGCGCTGCAGTTCTGCGTGTACGTGGAAATGCGCTTCAAGCACGCGCTGGGGTGCTATCGTCCGGTCGAATACAACGCCCAGGTACAGCCGATGATCACGACACCGGGGCACGGAACCTTCCCGATGGGACACGCAACGCAGGCCTACGCGGTTGCGCACGTGCTGAAAGCGCTGCTGAACCTCGATCCCACTCCGACTGCACCTCCACCAAAGCACGCGACGGTGATCGAGCAACTCGAGCGTCAGGCGGCACGCATCGCGACCAACCGGGTCGTCGCGGGTGTCCACTTCCCGGTCGACAGCATTGCAGGACGCATGCTGGGCGTGGCTCTGGGCGAGTATTTTGTCGGGCGTTGTCTGGGGAGCACGGCATCGAAGAGCCGCACATTCAACGCCGGCTACGGCGACAACCACCCCCACAGGGATTTCAATCCGTTCAGCCCCGACCAGCAACTCTCCGCGGGCGACTTCTATTCCGAATCCGTGGGAGGGCCAATCACACAGTCCCTCCTGCTGCATCAATTATGGAACGCGGCCAAGGCGGAATGGTCGGGTAGATTCCTCTAGGCGAAGCCTCGTTCTGCAATCCGAAGTGGAGAACGTTCCATGGCTGAAGCGGAATTGCCGAGTTGTTTTGACCCGTACCTCCGGTACGCGATCGCTACGAACTTCAAGTATTTCGAACTTTTCGATGACAAGAATTTCAAGCTGTTCCTGCTCGTGGAGTTCAAGGACGCCAAGCAAGCAACAGAGTTCGCGAGAGAGATGGATGACGACAAACATGAACACAAACCAGGTATCGAGTTCGGTCCGGCCGATCCGAACTCCCGATATGCCACGATGCGGGCCTCCAAGGCGGCGGTCGGGCCGCCGACATTTGGCAGCTGGAACAACCATGTTTCCCGGGTCGAATTGTCACTCCCGGTAAAGCCGACCGCCGAAAAGTTGATCAGCAGGGCTATTCTGCGCGATCGTACGGCGAGCATTGACCCGCCCACAGACCTCTTGATCGGCGTGGTCGACGACGGCTGCCCGTTCGCCGCCGCCCATTTTGTTAAGTTTATCTCGGGCGCGGCGGCGGGCACGCGAGTGCGGGGCATCTGGGACCAGAACCTGGGCAGGACGCCGATCCCAGTCGACAGTAATTCCGAGTTCGGCGAGATCCTGCCAGACTTCCACTATGGCCTCGAGTTCCTGCGCGATTCACAGCCGCCGGGCACGGGTTCGCGAAAGATCGGGCTCAACGAGTGGATCAATTTGCATTCGACGAGCGCGGGCAGCGTCGACGAGGATGGCTGTTACGCCGAGGCCGGATTCAAGACCCTCATGCGCCAGCGGTCGCACGGCGCGCATGTGATGGACGCGATCGCAGGACGCGTCCCGATCTCGGCGCGCATCGGCCGCCGCGACCCACCAAGCTGGCAGCCAGGCGCCGATCCTGCCGCCGGCGCCGACGTGGTGTTCGTGCAATTCTCGGAGGACTGCATCCGTGACGCGACAGGCGTATGGCTCAAGGCGTATGTCGTGGACGCCATCTACTACATCCTGTCATTCGTCGATCCGAGCAAAACAAAGAACGTGGTGATCAACGTCAGCTATGGGCCGACGACCGGACCGCACGACGGCACGGCGGAACTGGAGAGCGCGCTGACGGACCTTGTCACGATGTTCGACGGCTCGGCGGGAAAGCTCAAGCTTGAGATCTGTCTGGCTGCCGGCAACGCCTATCTAAGCGAGGGCCATATCGCTTTCACAAGGAACACTATGACAGAGCCTGACCATGTCGAGTGGACGTGGCGTATTCCCCCCGACAATTCCGTACTCTGCTTTGCCGAGGTTTGGACGAAAAAGAACAATGCGAGCGGTGTTGTCGTCACGCTTAAATCGCCCAGCGGCCTCACTTCCACATCTACCACCGGTCCCATTCCACCACCCACCGGCATCCCCGTTCCGTCCTTCACCGGAGCGTACGCCCCGCTCCCATGGGGTAACAACACCGTGTGGCTGCTTGCCGTCGAGCCCACCATAGCGGCGGGCGGGTTCGTCCCCGAGCACGGGGATTGGACGATCCAGGTTGATGGCGTTGGCGTGAACGCCGAGGTCCATGCCTATGTGGCCCGCAGCGACCCGAACATGGACGTGCGCTCCGGCGCCAGGCGCTCCTATTTTGTCGACCCGGAGTGGGAACGAACCCGATCGGCCGCGGCCGGTTGCACGCGAAACGATGGAGAGTTCGACAAGGCCGGATCGCTCATCCGTCGCAATGGCACCCTTAACGGGATTGCCACCGCCAGCGTTCCTAGCGTGCACGTTGCCGGTGGCTACATCCTTTCGAACGGACGCAAGTCGTCTTATTCATCGGCCGGCCCCGCGCGCAGTGGTCCCCGCGCCGGTCCGGACTTCGTGCTGCCCTGCGACGAGTCCTACGCTCTCGGCGGCATACGTGCCGGAGCCAACAGGAGCGGCGGGGTATTTCGTCTGACAGGTACCAGTGTCGCGGCACCGCAACTGGCGCGACGCGTTGCCAATCCGCCGATCCCGCCAGCGCACGATGTACCGACCTCACCCCCGGAAATTGGCAAACGGGGTGGCGGCGATGTTGATCCGCCGTAACGCACGAGCGCGTTCCGGTAATCGTCAAGGCGCGCTTGCGCTCAGGGCGCGGCCGGCCGGCCATCCAATGCGTGGCTTTCGTGCCCGAAATAGGCATGCTCAAGCCGCTGCGGCAGATTGCTCTCGCTGGTCGGCGCCTGCAGCACAATATTGCCCTGCACCAGCGCGTAGACGCGGTCGGCGGCGGCGAGTGCTTTTTCCAGGAGCTGTTCGACCAGCAGCACCGCGGTGCCCTGCCGGCGCAACTGGCCGATGACGTTGAGCACGCGGTCGACCAGCACCGGCGACAGCCCGGCGGAGGGTTCGTCGAGCATCAACAGCCGCGGACGGCGCACCAGGCCCTGTGCCACCGTCAGCATCTGCTGTTGCCCGCCGCTCAGCGCGCCGCCGCGCTCGTAACGTTTCTCGGCGATTTCGGGAAAGAACGCCAAGGCTTCCTCGACCCGCGCCGCGCGCTCGCTGCGTGGCAAATCATAGCCGGCCAGCAACAGATTGTCGGTGACGGAAATCTGCGTGAACACGCGATGGCCCTCGATCACGTGCACGAGACCGGCGCGCGCCGCGTCGCGAGGCGTGGCGTTGGTCATGTCACGGCCGTCGAAGCGCACCTGACCCGAATTGACCGGCAGCAATCCCGACAGCGCGCGCAGCATGGTGGTCTTGCCGGCGCCGTTCGGGCCCAGCAGCGCCACCACCTCGCCGGCGGCGACATAGAAATCGATTCCGTGCAGCACGCGGATCTTGCCGTAGCCGGATTCCAGCGCGGTCACGGCGAGCAGAGGTTCAGCCGCCGAGGTAAGCACTGACGACCTCCTTGTGAACGCGAATCTCGGCCGGCGTTCCCGCCGCCAGCGTACGCCCGAGATTGAGCACGGTGACCTGGTGGCAGATGTCGAAGATCAGGTCGGCGTGGTGTTCCACCAGCAGCACGCCGGTGCCGCGCCCGCTGATCGCCTTGATCAACCCGGCCAGCCGCTCGATCTCGTCGCTGGAAAGACCGGCGGCGGGCTCATCGAGCAGCAGGAAATCCGGATCGAGCATCAGCGCACGCGCGATCTCGATGAAGCGCAGCTCGCTGTGCTGCAAGCGGTCGGCGCGGACCTCGGCCAGCGGCTCGAGTCCGACGACACCCAGCAGCGCCCGCGCCTTGGCAGCGAGCATGCGCTCGTCCTGCCGGTTTCGAGGCAGCGACAGCATCGCCTCGACAAAGGTCGCCCTGCCCTCGATGGTGCCGCCGATCATCACGTTCTGCAGCACCGACGCTTCGCCGATCACGCGCGGGGTCTGGAAGGTGCGCGCAATGCCGCGCGCGGCCCGCAGCGCCGGCATGCCCGGCGGCAGCGCTGCATCGCCCAGGGCCATGGTGCCGGCCTTGGCGGCGTAATAGCCCGAGATCACGTTGAGCGTGGTGGTCTTGCCGCTGCCATTGGGACCGATCAGGCCGTGGATCTGGCCGGGTGCGACATCGAGATCGAGGCCGTCGATGGCCCGCACATTGCCGAAGCTGAGCGAAATGTCGCGCAAGGCGAGCGCGCTGCCGCCCGCGCGCTGGCGCACGATATCGGCCAGCGCGGCGGGACGCGGCAGAATCGCGCGGTTGCTGGCGAGCGGGCGCCGGTTACGGAAATCGAGCAGTGCCGCGATGCCGCCCGGCATCACCAGCACGATTACCAGCAGCAACACCGCGTAGAGAAATGTCGACCACGCCGCCAGCGGTGCGGCGATCTCCGGCAGAATGGTCAGGATGATGGTGCCGAGCATCGGCCCCAGGATCGAGCCGCGGCCGCCGATCAGGATCGCGATGAAGAACAGCACCGACAGGTCGAAGGTGAAGGCGTCCGGCGTGATGTAGGTTTGCAGGCTCGCAAACAATCCGCCCGCGATCGCCGCCAGCGCGCCGGCGAACAGAAAGATCGCGATCAGCATTTTCGGTTTCGAAATGCCGGTGGCCTCCGCCGCCACTTCCGCATCGCGTACCGCGATCAAAGCGCGGCCGAACCGGCTGCGCGCGATGTTGGCGCTCATCCAGGTGGTGAACGCGGCAAAGCCGGTGCAGAGAAAGTAAAATCCCCACGCGGTATTGAACGGCGGGGGAAATTCCGGTCCTGATATACCGATGCCGCCGCCGGTGACGCTCTGCCAGGCCAATGCGATCTGGGTAACGATGGTGGCGAAGCCGAGCGTCGACATTGCGAAATAGAAGGTTCGCAAGCGCAGCGCCGGCAGACCGACGATGACGCCGAACACCGCGCCGACGATGGCCGCGACCGGCAACGCGGCAAAGACCGGTACCGGCGGCAGCACATTGCCGGCGACCAGCACGCTGGTGGTATAGGCGCCGAGCGTCAGCAGCGCGACATAGCCGATCGCCAGATGACCGGCGAAGCCGACGACCAGATTGAGGCCGGACACCAGCACCCAATAGATCGCCGCGCGGGTGCCGATCAGCGCCCAATAGTCGTTGCTGATGAAAGGCAGGATCACCGCCAGCGCCAGAATGCCGAGGAACGGCGCCAGCTGCGGCAATGCCGCGCGGATCGTCGCGGTCTCGTGACGGGCCGGGGTTGCGGTGACGGCCGTCATCACACCCTCCGCGCCGTCGACGCGCCGAACAGGCCTTGCGGCGCCGCCAGCAGAACCACGATGAACAGCGTGAACACGGCGACGGATGAGAAGATGCCGCCGACGAGGAAGTTCGCCGCCTGCTGAAACAGGCCGAGCGCCAGCCCGCCGACGACGGCGCCGCGGTTGTTGCCCAGTCCGCCAAGCGCCACCGGCACAAAACCGTAGAAATTCAAGAGCGCGCCATTGGCGAAGAACGCCAGCAGCAATTCGCCGCCGGAAAATCCGGCGATGCCGCCGACGACCCCGGCAAGCGCATAACTGGCGACGCGCAGATTACGCTCGGGCAGACCGAGCGCGCGCGCCGCGAAATTATCCTCCGCGATCGCCACGAAGGCGCGGCCGACGAGCGTGCCGCGATAGAGATATTCGAGGCCGAGAATCGTGATCGCGCAGGCCACCACCGGCAGCCAGAATTTTTCGTCAAAGACCCCGCTGCCGAGCCCGATCAGGCGCGGAAACGGCTGCGGCTCAGTGCCCCATTTGATCGCCGCGACCTGCTGGATCATCAGCGCCAGCGCCAATGTCGAGAGTACGTAGAGGTGCTGGTCGAGATTTTTGAGCACCGGCCGTACCGCGACGAATTCGGTGATGATGCCGATGGTCGCGCACCCCAGCAGCGTCAGGAAAAGACCTGGGATGATCGGCAGGCCGAGCTTCAGCGTGAACATCGAGCCGAACACGCCGCCGAGCATGGCGAGTTGGCCCGCGGTAAAGCTCATCACCCGCGAGGTCGAGAACATGGTGTTGTAGGTGACGCCGACGAGCGCGTAGATCGCGCCCGCCGCAAGACCCGATGCGAGGATGGAGGCGAGCATTGGCTGCGCCCTCTCCGGCCGCTTACGTGTATCCCGGCGCCAGTGCGAAGGTGCCGTTCCTGGCGGTGCTCGCCTGCGACATCACGATCTCGTCGGTCGGATAGCCGTTGTGCTGGGTCGGGTTGAAGGTGTAGTCGCCGAAATAGCCCGGGTATTTCGACAGCGAGTTCAGATACGCGATGATGCCGGGGCCCTCGGTCGATCCGCTGGTCTCGACCGCCTTGGCGAACAACTCGACGGCGTCGATGCCGCCCGCGATCCACCACAGCAGCGTGTCGTTCATCGCCACCTTCGCCTTGGTCAGACGATCGACCAGATCCTGGGTCTTGGCGGGCAGCTTGCCGGCGCCGTCATAGCTGACGCTCTTGTAGCCGATGGCGTAGACCTTTTCCCAATTGGCGGGCTTCTCGACCAGGCCCGCGATCTCGCCCGATGATAGCGAGGGATGGCCGACGAACGCGACATCCCAGTTCATCGCGGCGCGGGTATTGAACATGCGCGCTTCCATGCCGGTCGTGACGCTCCACACCACGATGACTTCGGCGCCGGCGTTTTTCGCTCGGAGCAAGTCGGGCGTCATGTCTGGCTGCGTTGCATCGATATTGGCCTGATAAACGATTTCGGCGCCATCCTTCTTGAACGCCGCCACCGACGCGCCGACGGCGGTCACGCCATAGCCCGTGGTGTCGCCGATTACGGCGATCTTCTTCAACTTGAGGATATTGAGGCAGTAGTTACGGACGGCGTCGTCCCATTGGCTGTTCGACGGCGCCATGCGGAAGGCGTTCGGGAATTTCGTGGTGTCGATCAGCGTTTCGACGACGCAAGGGTGGATGTTCGGTATCTTGGCGCGCGCCATGATCGGCGTGGTGGCCAGCGCCTCGCCCGAATTGAGCGGCCCCCAGATGCCGTGGACCTTGGCCTGGCTGATCAATTCCTGCGTGGCATTCACCGCCTTGGTCGGATCGCCCTGGGTGTCGCGCATGACGATCTCGAGCTTGCGGCCCTTGACGCCGCCTGCGGCATTGATCGCGTCGGCTGCAAAGTAGACGCCGCGGTTGAAACCGATGGTCGGCGCCGAACTCGGCCCGGTCATTGCGGCCAGGCAACCGATCTTGATCGGTTCCGTCTGGGCAATGGCGGGTTTTGGAAATGAAAATGTTGCAGCGCCGAGTGCGCCCGCGCTGCCCAATATGACGTCACGACGTGAAATGGCCATGTGATGCTCCCTTTGGTTTCCTTATTCGGCACCCATCGTTGGCTGCGGGCGTCCGTTTCGCTCGTGCTCCGCGGCTCACGGCCGCGGTTGAATTTCGCGCGTCAAATTTGAGCCTGACGCAGACAGCTTGTCCAGCGTTTATGACCGGATGACGCGACATTACCGCGATGCTTGCTACATGAGCCCGGTTCCTAGCGGCCGATCGAGGCCGCCACCTGAGACGCCAGATGCTCGGCCACCATGTGATAGCCCTCCGGCGTCAAATGCTGGCCGTCGGGCTGATGCGGCAAGCCCTTCAGCATGTTGTTGGCCATCATGATGACAGGAATGCCCCGGGCGCTCAGCCGGCTCTGAATCTCGGCCGTGCGATCCGCGCTGTGCTTGCGTCCATCGTTGCCGCCCGGCTGCAGGATAACGACGCTGGTGCCGTTCGGGACCACCCGGTCCAGACGTCCCAACATCCCTGCCGTGGTGTCGCCGTTGATGCCGGCGTTCACGACATGGACGTTCAACCCCTTCGCCCGCAAGATCGCTTCGAGCTGTGCGGGATAGGCCTGATTGCGCGCCACGCCCTTGCCGTAGGTATTGCTCGCACCGAGGGCCACGACCGTCGCGGCGCCGGCCGATGCAACGCCGAAATGTAAGCTGGCGAACAATGCGAGGCACACAAAAGTCCCAAGCCGAAGCACGCGCGATTTCATTGTTCTCTCCCCTGGAGTTGACCTGGAGTTGGGTGACCGCTCATGGACGGCGCGTCCAATGAACAGCGTTGACGGCACCAACGGGAACCTCGCCCTTGATAATCGTGCCGACCTGCCGAACCGTTTCCAGCGACTGGCTTTCGATTGCGGGCGGCGTCAGTCCGCCAATATGCGGGGTCGCGATGACGTTTGGAAGTCTTGCAAGCTCCGGCGTCGGCATCTGATCCAGCGCGCGGCCGACATCCATCGCAGCACCGGCGATGCGGTTCTCGCGCAATGCGGCGGCCAGCGCCGCCTCGTCGACCAGATTGCCGCGCGACAGATTGATGAAGAAGGCGTGGCGCTGCATCCGCGCCAGCGCCGCCGCGCCGATCAGATTCTCGGTTTGCTCGTTGGCGACGGCGAGGCAGACGACGTAGTCGGAACGTGCAAGCAGATCGTCGAGCGGCAGATGCTCGATGCTGGCGTCGTCCACGGCCGCAAAGGGATCGGCGACCAGCACCCGCATCCCCAGCGCCTTTGCAATCCCGGCAAGATAGCGGCCGATGCTGCCGTAACCGATGATGCCGAGGCGGCTGCCGGCGAGCTGCCGGCCCATGACGACTTCCGGCTTTCGGCCTGCGTGGTAGTCCGCAGTCGCCCGTGAAACGCCGCGCGACAGGTCGACCATGAAGCCGAGCGCGAGTTCCGTCACCGATTGAATGAAGCCCGGCCCGGCGCGCGTGACCAGCACGCCGGCCGCAGACGCCGCCGCGACGTCGATATTGCGAATATCGACCGCGCAGCGGACCATGGCGCGCAGCTTTGGAAGCTTTGCAAAGATGTCACCCTGCCCTTCCGTCAGGCGGTCGGCGACGATGATATCGACATCTTGCGCAGCGTCGATCAGGTGCGCGGCATCGAGCGCGTCGTCACCCTCGTGCAATTTGACGTCGGCCACCGCGCGCAAACCGCCGAGGCTGCGCTCGCCGTAATATTGGCGCCGCATCTGCGGGGTGTGGGCCAACAGCACTTTCAATACGGTATCTCCTAATAGCCGAGGGCGCGCGGCAATGCGGTCGAGAGCGCCGGCACGAAGGCGATCACCAGCAGGCACAGCAGCAGCAATCCCAGATAACCCATGATCGGCTTGATCGTTTGTTCGATCGGCACATTGCCGATCAGGCAGGCGCCGTAGAGCCCGAGGCCCAGCGGCGGCGCAAACAGGCCGAGCCCCATCGCGATCACCAGCACGACGCCGAAATGCAGGGGATCGATGCCCAGTTTGACCGCGACCGGCAGCAACAGCGGCCCGAAGATGATCAGCGCCGCGGCGCCTTCGAGCACCGAGCCCATCACGATCAGCACCGCGATCGACAGCAGCATGAACAGCCAGACGCCGTGCGTTCCCGATATCGACAGCGTCAACTCGCCCACCGCATGCGGCACCTGCTGCAGCGTCAGGATGAACGCCAGCGATTGCGCGGCGGCGACGATGAACAGCACCAGTCCCGAGCGCGTCGCCGACTGGATGAAGCTGTGGGTCGCGGTCTTGAAGCTGAGTTCGCGGAACACGATGCTGCCGATCACGATGGCATAGACCGCGGCGAAGGCGGAGATTTCAGTGGCGGTGGCAAAGCCGCTCTTGAAGCCGGCAAAGATCATGAAGATCAGGCCGAACGAGGCGATGGCGCCGCTCCACAGGTCGGACATCGGAATTTGCGGCTTGTCAGCCTCGGCCGGCGGCGCGCGCTTGCCAAAGATGATCGACACCGCGATCAGGGCCAGGGCCATCAGCCCGGCCGGCAGCAGCCCTGCCATGAACAATCCGCCGATCGACAGATTGGCGACGAAGCCGAGGATGATCAGGTTGATGCAGGGCGGAATGGTTTCGGCCATCACGGCAGACGCCGCCAGTAGCGCCACCGCGCCGCCGGGATTCTGCCGGGAGCGGCGCGCCGCCGGAATCAGCACCGAGCCGACGGCGGCGACATCGGCCATCTTCGATCCCGAGATGCCCGAGAACAGCACCATCGACGTCACCATGACGACGTTGAGGCCGCCGCGCATGCGGCCCACCGCACGCTGCAGCAGTTCGATCAGGCGAACCGACATGCCGTTGGCTTCCATGAGATAGCCGACGAGGATGAAGAAGGGGATCGCGAGCAGCACGAAATTGTCGATGCCGCGCGCCATCTGCTGCGCGAAGATGACGCCGGGCAGCGTGCCCTCGACCCAGATGAAGATCAGCGCCGCCAGCGCCAGCGCGAATCCGATCGGCAATCCGCCAAACAGCGTGATGAAGAAGCCGACCAGCATCAGCGTCCCTGATGACGGCACCGAATCCGGCGACAGGAAATCCCAGGCGAGATAAAGTCCGGCGATCAGCGCGGTTGCCAGCGCTCCCGCGACCATGTCGCGGAGGTGGCGGGCGCAAAAAGCCTCGGCCGCGAACACCGTCATGAACAGCGCGCCGACGCCCATTGGATAGAACGTCAGTTCCAGCGGCAGGCCGGAGCCGGAGGTTTGTCCGGTGGTCAGCCAGCCCATCTTGATGGCGTTGAACGCGACATAGAAGGCGATGACCGTGACCAGCAGCGCGCCGATGGCATCGACCAGGCGCCGGATGCCGGCGGGCAGCCGGTCGATGAAAAACGCCACGCCGAGATTTTCGCTGCGCGCCAGCGCGCTGGCGGCGCCGAAGAAGCTCGATCCGACCATAAGCCCGCGGGCGACGTCGTCGGCCCACTCGACCGGCGCATTGAACAGGAAGCGCAGCAGCACCGACACGCAGACGACCAGGAGATCGGCGGCGAGCAAAATCGCGGCGACCGCGTCGCTCACCGAGAGCAGCGTAGCCGAGATCCGGTGGCCGCCGCTTGGCGACGCCGCGGCGATTGACATGGCCACGCGCCTCAAGCCTGCGTCGCGCGTATCATGTCGACGACGGGTTTCGCCTCGGGGCGGGCCTTGATGAAATTGTCGGTTTGCGGCAGCACGCGCTTGCGGAAGGCTTCCTTGTCGCATTCGACGACGGTGACGCCCTTCTCGGTAAGCGCGGCCAGCGCCTCCTTCTCGACCGCAAGACCGTGGGTGCGGCTGTCGGCGGCGGCCTTTTTCGCGGCGTCGAGGAATCCCTCGCGCAGCTTCGGGTCCATGCGGTTGAAGGTGGCGTCGCTGAAATAGATCGCCAGCGGCGAAAAGATATGCTGGGTCAGCGCATAATGTTTCGAGGTTTCGTAGAACTTGCTGGCGAGGATCGTCGGCGGATCATGTTCCAGCCCGTCGAGCACGCCGGCCTGCAGCGCCGTGTAGATTTCGCCGAACGCCAGCGGCGTGGCGGCGGCGCCCATCAGCCGGAGACATTCGGTGATGATCGGATTGGGCAGCGTCCGGATCTTGAGGCCGGCAAGATCCTCCGGCGTCTTCACCGGCTTCTTCGCCAGTACGCTGCGCGCGCCGAAATTATAGGCCCAGGCGATGATCCGGATGTTGGCGCCCTTCAGGAGCGCATCCTCGATCGGCTTGGCGGCGCCGGCATCGAACGCCTTGGTCTGCTGCAGAAAACTGGTGAAGAGATAGCCGAGGTCGAAGGTGCCGACCAGCGGCACCAGATTGGCCGAGATCGACGAACCCGACACCATCAGGTCGATCACGCCGAGCTTGACCGAATTGATGACGTCGATTTCCTGGCCGAGCTGATTGTCGGGAAAGAAGGTGACGTCGATCTGCTCGGAAAGCCCGTTCGCCTTCAGGTTCTTGACCAGATTGTCGTAGTAGACGCGGCCGTTGGCATATTTGGGATCGTTCGGCAGCGACGACGAGCATTTGAGTTTGAGCGTGGCGGCCTGGGCCTGCCCGGTGAGGGCGGGCGCGGCGGCGATCCAGGCGGTCGCGGCGATCGAAGATTGCAGAATGACGCGACGGCTGAGCGGCTTCGACCTCATGATGCTCCTCCCGGGAACGGATTTTCTTTCGCCCGCCGTCTAGTCGCGGCGGAGCTTGGCACTGCTTTAATCATATTGTATGACTAAACGAATGACGTTTGCAAGAGCGGCTGCCCCCGGCGCACGTTCCAAAAGGCTTTCCGATGTTTCAAAGCTCCAACGCGTTGATCCGCAACGTTCACAGCCAGGTCGCGGACCGGGTCGGGATCAGCATTGTGCGTGGCGACGTCGGCGCCGGCGAAACCCTGCCGTCCGAAATGCAGATTTGCGAAATGATGGATGTCAGCCGGACGGTGGTGCGCGAAGTGATCCGGACCTTGACCGGCAAGGGCCTGGTTGAATCGCGCCCCAAGAGCGGAACGCGGGTTCGCCCGCCCCAGAAATGGAATCAGCTCGATCCCGACGTGCTGCGCTGGCGCCTCGAAACCGCAGATATGGACGATTACCTCGCCAAACTGTTTCAGCTGCGCTGCGCGGTCGAACCGGCAGCCGCGGCGCTGGCGGCGAGCCGCGCCGGCGAAGAAGACATCGCGCTGATCCGCACCGGCTACGAGGGGATGGCGGCGGCGAAGCTCGACGAGCAATTCGTGGCCGCCGACATTATCTTCCATCAGGCGATCTACTTTGCAACGGGCAACGAGTTCTTCTGGCCGATCGCGCAGATGTTCGACATCACCCTGCGTCAGAGTTTTACCATCGCCGCCCGCGGCTCGCACCGCACACGGGCGCTGGTCGAGCACCACGCCGTGCTGGAAGCGATTGCGACCGGGAATGCCGAAGGCGCGCGCGCGGCGACCAATGTCCTCCTGAAAAATTCCGCCGATGATCTGGTCAGGATTCGCGGACGCGAGTTTGCCGTGCGACCGAAGGGCTGAGGCACGTCGGCACCAGAATCCTCCGCCCTCGCAACCTCTACTTCGTTCGCGCGATGGTCGTGCCATCCCAATCGTCGCTGGTCGGATTTTGCAGCTGCTGCTTGCAGCGCTCGATCATCACCGACGACGCCGTATCGTCCTTGCGGATATCCATCACTTTCTCGAACGCGCCGATCGCGGCCGCGAAATCCCGCGCACGCCATGCCGTCAGCCCGGCTTCATAAGATTTCACCCAGTCCTGTGCGCCGGTGAACTCATCGGACATTCCCAATAGTTCGTAGATCTGCAGGCCGCCGGCGCGCCCATAGACCGCGAGCCGGTCGAGTTCGCGGACCACGATGCGGTCGCCGGCCAGGCGACGCGTTTCGGGGCCGATGATGATCGTCGACCCGTAGACCTTGTTGGTGCTTTCCAGGCGGCTGGCGATATTCACGGCATCGCCGATCACGGTGTAGTTCAGCCGCACTTCCGATCCGATATTGCCGACCAGCATGTCGCCGGAATTGACGCCGATTCTGATCCTGACGGGCTGGCCGTTGTCGTCGACGAGGCCGGCCTCTGCCATCGCGCACTGACAGGCCAGCGCGGCGCGGCAGCAATCGACGGCATGATCGGGATTTGCCGCCGGCGCGCCCCAGAACGCCATCACGGCGTCGCCGATGAATTTGTCGATGGTGCCGCCGTGACTTTGAACTTGCGCCGACACGGAATCGAAATAGCGCGACAGCAGCGGGATGATGCGGTCGCCCAGCCGCTCCGACATGCCGGTGAAGCCGGCGAGATCGATGAACATCACGCTCATGGGCCTGACCGCGCCGCCGAGCCGCGCGCCGGTGCCGTCGCTGACCAGCCGCTTCACGAGATCGGCCGGGATGTATTTCCTGAACGCGGCAAGGCCCTGCGCCATGTCGCCGATGGCGCCGGAAAGGTTTTCGATCTCGGTCAGCCGCGACGGATGGCGCTCGACCTTGTCGAGGTCGAAGCGCTCGACATGCCTGATCTCGCCCATCACCTTGATCAGCGGGGCGGCGATCAGGCGCTGCGCCAGCCATGCCGACAACAGCCCGGCAAAGACGATCAGCACCGCAAGGCCGACCAGCAATTTCCGGATCGTCATCTGCACCGGCCCGAGGAATTCCGACTCCGGCACCACCGTCACCAGCGACCAGCCCGGGAAGGAAATCGGCGTCAGCACCGCCTGATAGGCCTTCCCCTCCCGCGTCACCTGTGAATGAAACGCCTCGCCGCTGCCGGGGTCGTAGGCGCTGCCGGACTGGCGCATCGCGTCGACAGCGACCGGAAACAGCGGATGATTGGTCTTCAGCGCATTCAGCTCGTCTGCGTCGGCATCGGGCGAAGCGATCACGCCGCCGTCGCGGTCGAGGAGGAAGGCGCCGGCCGATTTTCCGACCGTGAGCTGCGACAGGAAATTCGAGACCCGGGTCAGTTCGATGATAACGGCCAGCACCCCGGCCCGCTTCTGATCGATATCGATCGGCGCCGCGAATACCGCGGCCAGCCGCTCGCTGGTCGGATGGGTCGTCAGCGTCGACCAATGTTCGTCGCCGGACTGCATGGCTTCGCGAAACCATTCCAGATCGGTGACGGAATATTTGGTGTCTTCGACCCGCCTGGACTTGAGCCGGATGTCGTTGTTGCCAGCGAATTCGTATTGGTCGATCCGCAGCTTGCGATCGGGCATCGTGATCTCGAGCATTTCAAGGCCGGAATCGCCGAGCTTGTGCCCAGCGAAAAACGACCCGTCCGGCCATGCGAAGGCGACCCACGAAATCGTCGGCTGCGATTGCAACTGCGAAAGGAACACGAATTCGCGCTTTTTGGCGTCGCGCGAGTCGAACACTTTTTCGATCAAGAGCGTCCGCACCGCCGTCAGCGACGACCGCGCCTCCGTGGTGATCGACTGCAATTCGTCGCCAACCGCGGACACGATCTGGTCATTGATGGTATCGGCCAGGGTCTGGCTGACCTGCTGCGCCGTCCGCCACCACAATAAATGCACGCCGACGGCGCTGACGACGATCGACGTCAGCACGAGGGCCGAAATGGCGCTGCGGATACCGATGCGCATGGGGGTCCTTAACCGCGGGTTCGCTACCGCAATACGGAACATAGCAGCGTTTGTTTCGCTGGCGAGGCCATCCGGGTCCTTCGGACACAGCTCTGTGACCAGCCGTGAACCTGCCGGTTACGAAACTTCTGGATTGTTTGTTTCGTACAAGCCAAGACCGCGCTATGTCAGGCGGCCACTTCCAAAGGTCACGAAATGCACGATGTTTCCATCCCGGCGGCCCTGATCGCCGGTCTCGTCAGCTTCCTGTCGCCCTGCGTGCTGCCGCTGGTGCCGCCCTATCTGATCTACCTGACCGGCGCGACCATCGAGCACGTCGCCAATGACGAGACCGCGCAGACCTCGAAGCGCGCCGTGATGGCCTCGGCCGTGATATTCGTGCTGGGCTTTTCCACGGTGTTCGTGGCACTTGGCGCCAGCGCGTCGCTGATCGGCGGCCTGATCCGGGCCTGGTCGGCGCAACTGTCGATCGTCGCCGGCATCGTCATCATCGTGATGGGCCTGCATTTCCTCGGGCTGACGCGGATCGGCCTGTTGATGCGCGAAGGCCGGCTGACCGTGCCGAAACCGGTCGGGCTGTGGGGCGCTTATGTGATGGGGCTGGCTTTCGCGTTCGGCTGGACCCCCTGCATCGGCCCGATACTGGCGGCGATCCTTTCCGTTGCCGCAGCCGAGGCCACCGTGACCAAGGGCGCGGGCCTGCTCGCGGTCTATTCTGCCGGGCTCGGAATTCCTTTCCTGCTGGCGGCGTTCATGATCGAACAGTTCTCGTCGCTATTCACGCGGATGAAGCGGCATCTCCGCAGCGTCGAGCACGCCATGGGCATCTTAATGGTGATCACCGGCATCGGCTTTTTGACCGGCGCCGTCTCCAGCGTCTCGATCTGGCTGCTGGAGACATTCCCGGCGCTGCAAAATTTCGGCTAGGTCCCCCGTAACAAGCGGGCCAGCCGCAGCGAAACTCCTGCCAGGACCAGGTTGCCGCCATCGCGGCCGCCCATTTATGCGTTTGCTTAGCCAAGCCGCCGCGGCGGCTTCGATTAACGACAATCGTTTCGAGGGGGATTCGCATGAATTTCATAGTCAATCTTCTCATCCGGCTGCCGGCGCGGATCGCGTCGTATTTCTCCTGGGCCGGCCCGCTGCTGATGCGGCTGATCGTCGGCTACACCTTCATGCTGAGCGGCTGGGGCAAGCTCACCAATCTGGCGCAGGTCACCGAGAATTTTGTCAGCTGGGACATTCCCTTCCCGAAAATCCTCACCCCCTTCGTCTCCGGCGTCGAGTTCTTCGGCGGCGTCATGCTGATCCTCGGCCTGTTCACCAGGATTCCCGCCGCGATGCTGGCGGTGGTCATGCTGGTCGCCATCAGGTCGGCGAAATGGGGCGACATCGATTCGCTGGAAACCCTGCTCGGCTTCGAGGAGATGACCTATTTCGCCGCCTTCATGTGGCTCGCGATCGCCGGCCCCGGCGCCGCGTCGCTGGACCGGCTGCTGGTGAATGCGGCCGGGCATCCCCAGGAATCCACTTGAGAATCCAACTGATTGTGGCCGGAGCCCTCACGTTCCCGTGACATCGCGGAAAGTCTGAGCCCGGATTTTTCCGCGCACGTAGCTGTCGAAACAACTCCGGGAGCCGCCATGAAATTCGTCCGCATCGCCACCGTCGCCATTGCCGCACTTGCGGCATCGCCGTTGTCGGCAGCAGAGGGGCCGACCTGGCGCAACTGGGGCGACGATCTGTTCGCCCGTGCTGCGGCCGAAAAGCGCTTCGTGATCCTCGATCTCGAGGCGGTGTGGTGCCACTGGTGCCACGTCATGGAAAAGACCACCTACGCGGACCCCGAAGTTCAGGGACTTCTGGCCTCCAAATACCTGCCGGTTCGCGTGGATCAGGACGCCAATCCTGACCTGTCGAACCGCTACGGCGACTGGGGCTGGCCGGCAACGATCGTGTTCGGCCCCGACGGCACCGAGATCGCCAAGATCAGGGGCTACATCGAGCCGGAGCGGATGCAGGCGCTGCTCAAGGCCATCATCGACGATCCCTCGCCGGGTCCATCGGTCGGCGAAGCCTTCGAGATCAAGCCGGCCGCGTCGGCGTTTCTCTCCAAACAGCAACGCGCGGAACTGACGAAGAATTTCGACGAATCCTGGGACGACAGACTCGGCGGCTGGGGCGAGAACCAGAAATACATCGACGCCGACAGCATGGATCTGGCGATCACTCGCGCCGAGGCCGGCGATGCCACGGCAAGCAAGCGCGCCCGGCAGACGCTGGATGCCGCGATCGCGCTGATCGATCCGGTATGGGGCGGCGTATTCCAGTATTCCGAAGCCGGCTCCTGGAGCAAACCGCATTTCGAAAAGATCATGTCGTTCCAGGCGCAATATCTGCGGCAATACAGCCAGGCCTATGCATTGTGGAAAGACCAGAAATATCTCGCCGCCGCCCGCGACATCGAGCGCAATCTCGCTTCCTTCCTGTTAAATTCCGACGGCGCGTTCTATGTCAGCCAGGATGCCGATCTCGATCACGACACCGACGGCCACACATATTACGCGCTATCGGACGGCGACCGCCGCAAGCTCGGCATGCCGCGCATCGACAGCAATTTGTACGCGCGGGAAAATGGCTGGGCGATCTCCGGACTGGCGGCTTATTACGACGTCACCAACGATCCCAGGATACTGGCGATGGCCGAACGGGCGGCAAAATGGGCCATTGATAATCGTTCATTGCCCGGCGGCGGCTTCCGCCACGGCGAAAGAGATCGCGGCGGCCCCTTCCTCGGCGACACACTGGCGATGGGGCAGGCCTTCCTCGATCTCTATGCCGCGACAGGCAACCGCGACTGGCTTGCCTCGGCCGCCAAAGCCGGCGATTTCGTCGCCACATTCCGGGACGAGGCCGGCGGCTTCCTGACCTCGAAGACCTCGGAAGGAAAAACCGGCGTGTTCGCAAAGCCGGCCAAGCTGACGGACGACCAAATTCAGGTCGCCCGCTTCATGAACCTACTCAATCGCTATTACGGCAATGAAGCCTATCGCGAGCAGGCGTCCCATGCGATGCGCTATCTCGCTGGCGCTTCGGACGAGATGGCACGCCCTTTGCCCGGCGCGTTGCTCGCCGACGAAGAACTGGCGGTCGAGCCGACCCATCTGACGATCGTCGGGCACAAGGACGATTCTCGCGCGCAGGCCCTGCACGCCCTGGCGCGTGCGCTGCCGGCCCGGTACAAGCGGCTGGAGTGGCTGGATCTGCGCGAGGGCAAACTGCCCAATCCCGATGTCGAATATCCCGATCTCGGCGAGCCCGCGGCGTTCGCCTGCAGCAACCGCATCTGCTCGTTTCCATCCTTCAGTGCCGAGGAGCTTCAGGCCAATGTCAAGCAAATGGCGAAGCTGAAACCTTCGCGCGCGGCGCTGAACTGATCGAACGCGCCCGCTCCTTGTGCGACGCAACCGGGATCGGGCCGAAACGCGGTGTAATGGCTTGAAGCACCACGCTTTCCTGGCCACCGGCATTCGCCGATAGCATTCCTTGCCGCGCAACGAAATACTCTTGGGGCGGCGGTGTTAGACATGGACGGGATGTCCAAACCCACAAAAAGAAAATTTTCTTTTGAAACTCTGTAACCAAATCGACTGATGCCCCGTAGCTGCTTCTGGATGAGCACTCAAATCGCGGTGGCCCGAGGATGCTGCGCGAAGCCTCCGCGATTTGCTTGTTGTCCAAACCTCCGTTCGTTGTGCGGTTCGTGATCGAACGATCATCGGATGCTCACGGCGTCACATTTTTCTTCAAACAATCATCGAGGAGAACGTCATGAAGTTGAATTCCAAGTCCGGTGCCACGCTCGCCGCCGCCGCCGCCACGCTGTTCCTGGCCGGTGCGGTCGCGTCGACCAGTTCGACCCCGGCGAATGCCGCGACAGGCAAGTGCATGGCCGGCAACGCCTGCAAGGGCCAGAGCGCCTGCAAGGGCGGCACGAATTCCTGCAAGGGCCTGAACGCCTGCAAGGGAACCGGATTCTCGATGATGTCTGAGGCGCAGTGCAAGGCCAAGGGCGGCGCCTACGTCAAGGGCTGACCTTTCAGGGCTGAGGCGAAGGGGGCTCGGCGGTGCCGGGCCCTCGTCGTTTCGCGGCCACCGCCAAAAATAAAGTTGGCAGGCCGCGTAACCAGGACTAATCCCGCGCGTAGCTATTGCTGGGTGCAGTCTGCCAGCCGGGAACTGTCAAGGCTTGCGGGCGCTGCACCGTCACACTCTCTTTTGGAGGAGATGCTTATGAAGATGACTTCCAGGTCGGGCGCCGCAATCGCCGCCGCTGCAGCCACGCTGTTCCTGGCCGGGGCGACCATGTCGACCGTGGCCTACGCCGCCGGCGAAGGTAAATGCGTCGGCGCCAACGCCTGCAAGGGCCAGAGCGCCTGCAAGGGCGGCAACCATGCCTGCAAGGGCCTGAACGCCTGCAAGGGTCAGGGTTTTTCCGCCATGACCAAGGAAAAGTGCGACGCCGCCAAGGGCAAGTACGAGCCCGCCTGATTCGACAGCGATCCGGAACTGGGGCCCGGTATGCCGGGCCTCATTTCCATGATAATTTGACGGCCAAGACGGTTTTGCAGTCTTACGCGTTTTGGCCGTTCGAGCGGAGACGACATGAACGTCGCAAGCAGATTGCCAGAGACTTCCGCGGCGGCGCTTGCGGACCGCCCGACGACATCAACCAAGCCGCCGTTCCTCGGTTTCGGTCTCGGCCTGCGCGCGCAGCATTACGACGAAATCCTCTCCGGCAATCCGCCGATCGACTGGTTCGAAATCATCAGCGAAAACTACATGCTGCCGGGCGGCCAGCCGCTGCGCACGCTCGACCGGATCCGCGAGCGCTATCCCGTCGTGATGCACGGCGTATCGCTGTCGATCGCTTCGACCGCGCCGCCCAATTTCGAATATCTGCAGGGCCTGAAAGACCTCGCCAAACGGGTCGAGCCGAAATGGGTTTCGGACCATCTGTGCTGGACCGGCGTGCATGGCAAGAATCTGCATGATCTGTTGCCGATCCCCTACACGGAGGAAGCGCTCGATCACGTCGTCAGCCGCGTGCAGCTGGTGCAGGATTTCCTCGGCCGCGCCATCGTGCTCGAGAACGTCTCGACCTATGTCCAGTTCAACAATTCCGAAATGACGGAATGGGAATTCCTGGCCGAATTGTCGCGCCGCTCCGGATGCTGGCTGTTGTTCGACGTCAACAACGTCTATGTCAGCGCCTTCAACCATGGCTACGATCCGCTCGCCTTTCTCAACGGCATCCCTCCCGACCGCGTGGTGCAGTTCCACATGGCCGGCCACAGCCACATGGGCACCCACATCATCGACACCCACGATCATCCCGTATGCGAGGATGTCTGGGATCTCTATGTCGCAGCGTTGAAACGTTTCGGCCGCGTCTCCACCATGATCGAGCGCGACGACAAAATCCCGCCGCTCGACGAACTGCTGCTGGAGGTCAACCGGACCCGCGAGATCGCCGAACAAGTGCTGCCGGGCAAGCTGGCGGGATGAGCGATTTTGCGCGGCAGCAGGGCGCATTCCAGCGCGGCATTCTGACCGGCGACGATACGGTTCTGGCCGAAATTCTCGATAGCCCCAGGGAGAAACGCGAAACGCTGTTCGGCGTCTATCGCTATGCCTACGGCTCGCGGCTGGTCGAGGCCATGCGCAACGACCACGAATTGCTGCACCTCTATCTCGGCGACGAGACGTTCGACGAGATGGGGCATGCCTATGTCAGGGCAAGGCCGTCGGAACATCCGAACCTGCGCCGGTTTTCGCAAGGCCTGCCCGATTTCCTGAAATCGACCGCGCCCTATTGCGATCATCCGATCCTGTCCGACCTCGCCGCGCTGGAAAAGGCGCTCAACGACGCCTTCGACGCCGCGGAAGGCCCGGTGCTGGCGCTGGCCGACATGGCCGGCTTTGCGCCGGAGGTGTGGAACGATCTCACCTTTCAGCCGCACCCCAGCGCGCGCAGGCTCGATCTCAACAGCAATGCGCCGGCGATCTGGATGGCGCTCAAGAACGACGAGACCCCGCCGGGCGCGGAGCTGCTGGAAGAGCCTGCCCGCCTCCTGATCTGGCGCCAGGACGTGACGCCGATGTTTCGCGAACTCCCCACCGAAGAGGCGATGATGTGGGACGAGGCCGCCAACGGAATCCCCTTCGGCGTGCTCTGCGAGATGCTCGCGACCTATGACGACCCCGATGGCGCGGCGGCGCGCGGCGCGGGCTATCTGCACGGCTGGATCAGTTCGGGAAGCCTGACGGGCGTTTCCGCCGGCGACTAAATGAAAGGCCCGGCATGGGCACCGACACCGATCGCAATTTTATCGAGCGCCTGACGTGGGACGAAGTCGCGCGGCGCATCGCTGAGGGCGCCGCGGCCATTCTGCCGATCGGCGCCGCGGCCAAGCAGCACGGCTTCCATCTGCCGCTCAATACCGACCGCATCCAGGCCGAATGGTTTGCGGCCAAACTGGCGGAACGGATCGACGCGCTGGTCTGGCCGACGCTGACCTACGGCTACTATCCCGCCTTCACCGAATATGCCGGCAGCAGCAGCCTTTCCGCATCGACCTTCGAGGCCGTCGTGCATGAAATCGCCGCGGGGATCCTCGATAGCGGTTGCCAAAAATTGTTCGTGCTCAATACCGGGATCAGCACGCTGGCCCCGGTCGAACGCGCGCTGGCGCGTCTCGACACCGGCCAAATCACGCATTTGCGCATTTACGAAGGCCCGCGCTATCGCCGCGCCGGCGAAGCGCTCGCCGCGCAGGGCCACGGCAGCCATGCCGATGAACTCGAGACCTCGCTGATGCTGGCGCTGGCGCCGCAGCTGGTCGACATGGCGCGCGCCGAGGCCAGCCCCGCCCTGAAACATGACGCGCCCGGCCGCCTGACGCCATCGGACAAAAACTCGCCGAATTACAGCCGCTCCGGCAGCTATGGCGATCCGACGCTGGCGACATCGGCCAAGGGCGAAATCCTGCTCGCCGCGATTCTCAACGATCTCAACGAGCAAGCCGCCGCGTTGATGGCAGAGCCATCAACCGCAAAGCCGCGACCGAACCCGATCCGAAGCGTGTCGCGATGAAAAACGCCGGGCGATTCCGCTGGATCGTCATGGCCGTCATGACAGCGGCGGCATTGGCCGGCCTGGCCTCATTCCGCGCCGACGCGCAATCGGAATATTTGCGCGGCGATCGCATGCCTTATGACGCCTTCGACCGGTTGCCGAAAACCGATCTGGAGGTGTCGGGCGGCACCATCCACGTCGCGTTCGCATCCGGTGATATCGCGCTGCCCCGGGAAAAAATATTCGACTGGATCAGGGCGTCGGCCAGGGCGGTCTCGACCTATTACGGCCGGTTTCCCGTCAGCTCGCTGCGCCTGCTGATCGTGCCGGTCGATGGAGCGCGGGTGCGCGGCGGCACCACCTGGGGTTATCGCGGCGCCGCCATCCGCCTGCCGCTCGGCCGCGATTCCACCGAAGAGAATCTCAAGCGTGACTGGGTGATCGTCCATGAGATGGTGCATACCGCCCTGCCCGACCTCGACGATCGCTACAATTGGCTGTCGGAAGGCCTCGCCGTCTATGTCGAGCCGATCGCGCGGGTGCAGGCCGGCGACCTCACGGCGCAGGAGATCTGGCAGGCGATGATGCGCGACATGCCGAAAGGCCTGCCGCAGGCCGGCGATCAGGGACTCGACAATACCGACACCTGGGGCCGGAAATATTGGGGCGGCGCGATGTTCTGCCTGCTCGCCGATATCGAAATCCGCAAGCGCACCGGCAACAAGTTCGGCCTGCAGGACGCGATGCGCGGCGTGCTCGCCGCCGGCGGCAACCACGAAAAGGACTGGTCGATCGATCGGGTTCTTTCCACCGCCGACAAGGCCGTCGGCGTCGACGTGCTGACGCACCTGCATGACGAGATGGGCCCGAAGCCGGTGACACCCGATCTGGCAGCCCTCTGGCGTGATCTTGGAGTGAAGATGCAGGGCGAAAGCCTTGCGTTCGACGACAATGCGCCGCTCGCGGCAATCCGCCGGTCCATCACCGAGGCGCGTCCGAAATAGGGTGCGTACTCATCAATCGGGAACGCTCTGGAATTTGGCTACCCCCCACATTGCTCCTTAATGCGCTCATAAGCATCGATGTACTTGGTATAGAACTTCTTTTCTCGCGCACCGAGCGCGTAGGCGTTGCAGGCACCGTCAGGAAACGGAATCTTACTCAAGTCAAAGTCCAGTTTTGGAAACCGCGAATAGCAAAACGCCTGCTTCTGCGAACTGAAATGAAGAGAGTAGGTGCACCGATTCTCAGGGGGAGCGGAGGCCGGCCCGCCGCAAGCTTCCCAAAGCTGATAAGTCCCGTCGAATTTCGAAAGATCCAGTTGCACTACATCGAACCCATCCTTCTCTTGGCTTGTGGCGACAAAGACGCATTTCTTGTCTGGAATCTGACGTATCTCAAGAGGCATGCGTCGATCACCAAACTCCTCGAGCGTCACAGTATCATCCCCTGTGCTCGTCAATTTGTATGAATCTTCACCGCTTGGTCCATGAATGAGCATCGCGATATCTGGCAAGATCGCGGCAACACGCTTCGGTTGTCCGGACTGCGCATGGCTCATCGATGCGACAGAAATTGTTGCAGCGAGTGCAAGAACGATCCGGTTTAGAGCGCTGCTCCAAAGAAGCTTTTGCTTCATGTGATTGGACCTAAGGTGCCTGGCAGGAGACATCGCCCTTTCGGCGGCACCCGTCGATTAATGGGCCGCCTAAGCAGGATTAGGTTGTAAAATGAATTTCGGCAACCTTAGACGCGCAGAATGCTCAATTTTGAATGAAGCGGGTGCGACTTTCCGGTATGGGTCAAAAATGCGAAATTCTGGTGTGGCCAGCGCGAGTCTCCTTTAGCTCCGAAAGCGGACATCTCTCGTTTTATGAGTACACGGCCTAACTAAGCACGGACTTCGCTGGTGCAAACGCCACTACGCCGCTGGCTTTTGGCCGCACGATAGCGGAATATTCCCGAAGACATTTGTTCGGAGGGATCGAAGCAGCGATGGCCACGGAAGCCGCCGATAAACCCGATCACGCCTGGCCGATCTTCCGCTCGCTGGCTTCGTTCCAGCCGAGCTATCTGCCCGGTGACCTGATCGCGGGCCTGACGCTGGCGGCGATCGCGATCCCCGAACAGATGGCGACCGCCCGCCTCGGCGGCTTCTCGCCGCAGATCGGCTTCTTCGCCTTCATCGCGGGATCGATCGGCTTTGCCATGCTCGGCAGCAACCGCTTCCTGTCGTGCGGCGCCGATTCGACGATCACGCCGATCTTCGCCGGTGGGCTCGTGTTGATGGCCGCAAGCGGCTCGCCCGACTATCAGGCGCTCGCGGTCGCACTGGCACTGATGGTCGGCGTGATCCTGGTACTCGGCGGCCTGTTTCGGCTCGGCGGGATCGCCAATCTGCTGTCGACGCCGGTGATGGTCGGCTTTCTCGCCGGCATTTCCGTGCACATCCTGGTCTCGCAGATGCCCGGCGTGCTCGGGCTGGAAGCGCCGAAGGGACCGATGCTCGACAAGATCGGGGTGCTGGCGCGGCATCTTGGCGATGCCAATTTCTATACCGTTGCGATCGGCTTCGGCGTGCTTGCGGTGGTCGCCGGATCGGAGGCGATCAGCGCCAAAATTCCCGGTGCGCTGATCGGACTGGTCGCAGCCACCGCGGCCGTGATCGCAGCCGGCCTCGAGAGCAAGGGCGTCAACGTGGTCGGCACCGTTCCGGCAAGTCTGCCGACGCCGTCATTGCCGGACATCGCTGCACAGCAATGGGCGAAGCTCGTTCCGCTGAGCCTGCTGATCGCAATCGTCGTGATGGTGCAGACGGCGGCGACCACGCGGTCGTTCCCTTCCGACCCCGACAAGCCCGCCGACGTCGATCGCGATTTTCTCGGCGCCGGCGCCGGCAGCATTTTGGCAGGCCTGTTCGGTGCGTTTCCGGTCAACGCCAGCCCGCCGCGGACCGGCATCGTGTCCGAGACCGGCGGACGGTCGCAGCTATCCGGACTGTTCGCTGCGGCAATCGTGCTGGCACTGCTGGCGTTCGGCGCCACGCTGTTGCGCCACGTTCCCGATGCGGCGCTCGGCGGCGTGCTGCTGTTCGTGGCGCTGCGCATCATCCGCCTCCGGCAGATCGTCCAGATCTATCGCCAGTCGTTCGGCGAATTCCTGCTGATCGTCGCGACCGCGGCCGCGATCATCGTGCTGCCGATCGAACAGGGCGTCGCGGTCGGGATCGGGCTGTCGCTGCTGCACGGCATCTGGACCACGACGCGGGCGCGGCTGATCGAATTCGAACAGGTGCCCGGCACCACGATCTGGTGGCCGGCAAGTCAGCACGTCGCCGGCGAACGCCATCCTGATGTCGCCGTCGTCGGCCTGCAGGCGCCGCTGTCGTTCCTCAACGCAGGAAGTTTCAGCGCCGACGTGCTTCATGTTCTCAATGCCGCGACACCAAAACCAAAGCTGCTCGTTCTGGAAGCCACCGGCATCATCGAAATCGACTTCACCGCCGCGCAGACATTGATCAATCTCATCAGGCAATGCCACGAGGATGGCATCACGGTCGCCATCGCCCGGCTGGAATCGACACGGGCCCAACAGGCGTTCGAGCGTTTCAAGCTGTACGATGTGCTGCCGCGAGAGCACATCTTCCGCAGCGTCGATGAAGCCGTCCGCACGCTGGCGTCCCCGTCATGAGACCCGATACCGCTCCATGACTTCCTTGTCCGGCTCGTAGCCCAGTCCGGGCCCCTCCGGCACCGCGATGGTGCCGTCGGCACCGGTATCGACGCGGCCGCGCCAAAGGCAGGCGGCGCGGTTCATATAAAACAATTCGACGAAGGTGCCGTCATCGCGCAGCGACAGCAGTTGCAGCGTCGCCAGCAGGCCGGGTCCGAAATACGGGGAATGCGGCGCGAGCCTGACGCCCATCTCATCGGCCAGCGCGACAACTTTCAGGTATTCCGTAACGCCGCCGACCTTGGTGACCGACGGCTGCGCGTAGCTCACCGCGCCCGCCTGCATCATCTGGCGGAATTGATGGACCGTGCAGGCATTCTCGCCCGCGGCGATATCGAGCCCGCCCTTCGCGCGCACGTCGGCCAGGGTCGCAAAATCCTCCGGCGGCCACACCGGCTCCTCCAGCCATTTGAGGGCGGCAGGGCGGCAAGCCTGCGCGAACGCGATTGCTTCCTCTCCATCCAGCGGACAGTTCATGTCGACCATCAGCGGAATCCCGGCCCCGATCGCCTGCCGCGCCGCGAATACGGCCGGCGTCGTCGTCTCATGCAGTTTGATCGCGGTGTAGCCGCGCCGCAGCGCGGTTGCGCATTCGCCCGCCACGGATTCGGGCGTCCCGATCCGGAGCAGGCTCGCATAACCGGGAATCCGCGCCCGCTTGCGCGCGCCGATCAGGCGGTGCAGCGGCACGCCCTGCATTTTCCCGGCCAGATCCCACAGCGCGATATCGAGGCCGGAAATCGCAAACATCGTAATGCCGTAACGGCCGAACAGATGCAGATTGCGCTGGATACGCTCGATGAAGGCCGGGATGCCCTCGGCGTCCGGTACCTCCAGGCCGCGGGCCTGCGGCGCGATCATCTCATCGACCGCCGTCGCCGTCGTTCGCGGGCTGACATAGCCAAACGCGTCACCCCAGCCGGTTAGTCCCGCATCGGTCGAAACCTCGACCAGGATCATGTCGAGCGCGGCGATGGCCGACGCGCCCTGCCGGAAACTGGCAACCCCGGCATCGTAGGGGATCCGGACGTGGTGTGCCCGGACGTTCGTGATCAGCATGGCGCGCGCCTCCCTTTTCCTGGAAGGGTAGCGCAGGACGACAGAGGCAAGCCATGTGAAATTGCCGATGGCCACTTCCGGCGGGCGCATCACCGAACGAGCAACAGGGGCCCTTCCCCCGCGGCTCACGGCCGCAACGCCGGATGCTCGTTCAGTACATCGCCCCGGATGGATGCCGTCTGAATCGCGCAAAACAATAGCCGCGCTAGGTTTCGGTTCCTTGGCCCTGCAGATAACCTTTGATTTTTGGATTCGGCATCACGACCGAGGCAACGAAGGCAACGGCGCACATAAAGGTGACATACCAATAAAAGTCGGTTTCCGCTCCACTGTCCTTGAACCAAAGTGCGACGTATTCGGCAGAGCCGCCGAAGATCGCATTCGCAAGGGCGTAAGCCAGGCCAACGCTCATCGCGCGCACCTCGGGCGGGAACATTTCTGCTTTCACCAGGCCGCTGATCGACGTGTAGAACGACACGATGGCGAGCGCCAGGACGATCAAACCGTACGCAGCGTAGGGACTCCTGACATCGCCAATGGCGTACATGAGCGGCACCGTGCAAACAGTTGCCAGGCCGCTGAACAACAGCATTGACGTCTTGCGGCCGAAGCGGTCCGAAAATGCACCAAACGGTGGCTGCAGGATCATGTAGGTAAACAGCACCGCGGTCATCACTATGTTCGCGGTGCGGTCGTTCATATGCGCGGTGTTGATGAGATATTTCTGCATGTAGGTGGTGAATGTATAGAAGATCAGCGATCCGCCCGCGGTGAAGCCGAGGACCGTCAGGAAAGCCCTGGTGTGGTGCTTGAAGATTTCGCGCAAGGAGCCGGCTTCCTTGCGCGAGCGGGTTTCAGCCGATGACGTCTCAGTGAGCGACGCCCGCAAGAACAATGCGACCAACGCGAAGATAGCTCCGATGAAGAACGGGATACGCCATCCCCAAGCTCTCAGTTCGGTGTCGGACAGCGCCAGCTGAACAATCAGGACAACCAGTGAGGCAAGCAACTGTCCGCCTATCAGCGTTACGTATTGAAAGGACGCGTAGAAGCCGCGCTTGCCCGGCAGCGCCACCTCGCTCATGTAAGTGGCGCTGGTGCCGTATTCGCCGCCGACCGACAGCCCTTGTACCATGCGCGCGATCAGCAGAAGCACGGGCGCCGCGGCTCCGATGCTCGCATAGGTCGGCAGTATGGCTATGGCGAGTGACCCCGCGCACATCATTAGCACCGAGATCATCATCGAGTTCTTGCGGCCGTACTTGTCGGCGACGAAACCGAAGACATAGCCCCCGATCGGCCGCATCAGAAAGCCAATCGCGAACACCGCTGCGGTCTGCAAAAGCTGAGTGGTTTGATTACCCTTTGGAAAGAACGCCGGCGCAAAATAAAGCGCTGTGAATGCGTAGGCATAGAAATCGAACCATTCGACGAGATTGCCGGATGAACTTCCGAAAATAGCCCAAATTCTTTGGCGGCGATCGGCACGACCATCCGCCAGCACGGCGTCGCTGGTCATCGAAAATCTCCCCTCACAAAGCTTTTTGTTTCTTATTTTCGGGACCAGTAGCCCACAATGATCAGCCTCACAATGGTCCTGGGGTTGGTGTCAAAAATCCTTTTGCGTCACTGAAGATGAATTTTCCGAATACGGGCGCGGCGATAGAATAGTCATGCTGGAACCGCGTCGTCAGGGTGGCCCGGCACGCAACTTCACGGCCGCAACGCCGGATGCTCGTTCAGTACATCGCCCCGGATGGATGCCGTCTGAATCGCGCGAAACAAGATCTGCGCCGTCCTGGTATCGTCCGCCTTCAGGCACAGGCGCAGAATCTCGCGCACGGCGGAATCGCGCAGCAAGTCGTCGGACATCTTGAGGGCGATTTCCATCGCGATCCTGGCGGCGCGTTGGTAGCGTTCGGATGCATCGTTGTTTTTATGGCCATCCGATTTCTTCCTGGAGACCACACCGTCGGTCAGACGACCGACCCTTTCGGCGCTATCGGCGGCAGAACGGCAGATGTCGCGTATCCGGTGGGCAGCCTCGATATCGCCGATCGGCCACTGAATGGCTTCGTTCCAGACGTCCTCAGGCTTACGCTTGTTGAACCATCGCATTGCTAAGTCTTTAAAAATAAAATCGACATATGGAATCTGCGGCCGGTGCGCTCCGCAAAAACGGACGACATGACCCGACGGCGGCATTTTCATCCCGGGAAATCCGCCGGTGGTGACATTCCGGCAACAGAGGCTGGAAAATCCTCAGGCAAAGCCGATGCGCCGCCTGGTGCGGGTTTCTGCCGCCAGCCTTGATGATTGCGAGCCGGTTTGGGCTACGCCGACCGCCGTGGTCCGATTGCCTCGAACTGCGCCTTTTGCTCGTCGCTCAGCGTGGCGTAAAAATTCTCAAGCGCGGTACGCACCGATTTGACGGCCTGCAGCATGGTATCGAGCCGCTTGTCGATCGCGGTGAGCCGTGCCGGTGGCGTCATTGCGTCGTCCGTCCGGCAAGCCGCCTTCAGCATTTGGGCGGCCTTGGCACCGGCATCCTGCAGCGCGGCAAGACTGGCGCGCTGGGTGTCGTTCGGGTGCAACCTGGCCTCGATCTCGCTGGCCGGCCATTCCACGCCGGAAGGCTGCGCGGCGCCACAGCTTGGAACCAGCGGCGCTCCGGCATGGTTGGCCGCGGCGGTCCTGCGCTGATCGTCAGCGAGCGCATTGAGCCGGGCTTTCTGCTCGTCGTTCAGCAGAGCATGGAACTTCTCCAGCGGCGGCTGCACGGCGGCGACCGCTGACATCATCGCCTCGATGCGCTGCTGCATGACCGCAAGCCGCCCCGGCGCCGTCAGTATGATCTGCGTCGGGCATGCCGCACGAATGGTCTGGGCGGCCGAGATCGATGCGTTGCCGAGTTCGTCGAGTGCCGCACCTTGCGCTTCGGTCGGCTGAATCGCCGTCTCGATCTGGACGATCGGAAGGCCGGCGATATCGCGGCTGTCGTCACCGCACATCTCTGCTAACGGGGCGACCCTGGCGTGCCGTCGCCCGGACGGGCGCGGTGCCAGATAGCCTGCCAGATCATCATAGCCGTAGGGCGCAAATATTCCGGCGTAAATGTCGGGGTAGCCGTAGTCCCAGAAGCCGAAGCCGTCTCCCCAGATCGCATAGTCATAGATGTCGAAATAGGCGAACGGCCAGAACAGCGGACCAACCCATCCGTATCCGCCGCTGCCGTGTTGCCACCACCCGCTGGCGCCGCTGCCGTGCCAGCCCGCCATGGCGAGACCGGCGGCGACCTGCGCGCGTGCCGCGGGATTGCTGAGCAGGCGCCCGTTGCGCAATCCACCGGCGTGCGACAGCGAGTTCATCGCGTTGCGGGCGCCTCCCGATGCGACCGCGGCGTTTCGGATATGGCTGAAATTCGCTCCGCCGTGTCCGGCAAACGAGCGATTGCCGTGAAAACCCCCGTGCGAAAACGAGTGGGATATTGCGAACCTTCCACCGCCATGGTGCCCACCGCCAAAATGCGCGTGGCCGAAGCCATGGCCTCCACCGCCGAAATGGCCATGGCCGCCACCACCGAAATGGCCATGGCCTCCACCACCGAAATGGCCGCCGCCGAAATGGCCGCCACCTCCGTGGCCGCCACCGCCGTGACCTCCGCCTCCACCGCCGCCGTGACCTCCGCCGCCGCCCCTGCCGAGAGCCGCGCCCGACAGCAGCGCCGCCACGACAAGGACCGCAATTCCGATGGCCGATTTAGACATGGCACCCTCCTGCACCACGCCGCGGATGCTGCGGCACTGGAAAGACGCCGAAAGGAAGCAAAAGTTCCGTTCGCGGAGCCAGCGCGCGCCTACGGGAAGAGGGCGGACTGACACGCCGGAAAGACGAGATGCTAGACCGCCGGCACGATCTTTCCGGGATTGAAGATGTTCTGCGGATCGAGCGCTGCCTTCAGCGCGCGCATGGCGTCGATCGCCTCGGGGCCGAGTTCGGCTTTCAGATATTTCTGCTTGCCCTGCCCGATACCGTGCTCGCCGGTGCAGGTGCCGCCCATCGCCTGCGCGCGCTCGACCAGCCGGTGCATGAATTCCTCGCCGCGCGCCATCTCCTGCGGGTTGTCGACGTCGCAAACCAGCGAGCAGTGGAAATTGCCGTCGCCGACATGGCCGACGATCGGCGACAGGAGATTGAGCCGCTTCAGATCGTCCTCGGTCTCGGTGACGCAATCGGCCAGCCGCGAGATCGGAACGCAGACGTCGGTCGCGACCACGCCGGCGCCGGGACGCAGCGCCTTCACCGACCAATAGGCGTCGTGCCGCGCCTGCCAGAGTTTCGTTCGGTCCTCGGGCTTGGTGGTCCAGGTGAAATCGCCGCCGCCGCATTCGCCGGCTATCTCCTTGAAATTCTTCGATTGCTCGGCGACCTCGTTTTCGCTGCCGTGGAATTCCAGCAGCAGCAGCGGCGTCTCCGGCAGCGTCAGCTTCGAATAGGAATTGCAGGCCCTGACCTGCTCGGCGTTGAGCAGTTCGATGCGCGCCACCGGAATGCCGGTCTGGATCGCCAGAATCGTCGCCTGGCAGGCGCCGCGCACGGTCTCGAACGAACAGGCGGCGGCGGCGATGGTTTCGGGAATGCCGCGCAGCTTGATGGTGAGTTCGGAGATGATGCCGAGCGTGCCCTCGGCGCCGACAAACAGATGCGTCAAATCATAGCCGGCGGAGGACTTTTTCGCCCGCGTGCCTGTCGTGATGATCTCGCCGTCGCCGCGCACCACTTTGAGCGCCAGCACATTGTCGCGCATGGTGCCGTAGCGCACCGCATTGGTGCCGGACGCCCGCGTGGAGGCCATGCCGCCGAGCGAGGCGTCGGCGCCGGGATCGATCGGGAAGAACATGCCCTGGTCGCGCAGATGCTCGTTCAGCGCCTTGCGGGTGACGCCGGGCTGGATCACGCAGTCGAGATCGTCGGCGTGGACTTCGAGCACCTTGTTCATGTCGTGCAGGTCGATGCAGATGCCGCCGGCGGGGGCATTGACCTGGCCCTCCAGCGAGGTGCCGGTGCCGAACGCGATCACGGGCACGCCAAATTGAGCGCAGATCCGCACCACGTCCTGGATGTCAGGCGTTTCCTGCGCCATCACCACCGCGTCCGGCGGCTGCGACGGCAGCCAGGTGGTGGTATGGGCGTGCTGTTCGCGCACCGCCTGCGAGGTGATCAGCCGGTTGCCGAACCGCGCCGCGAGCGCCTCAATGGCGCTGGCCAGCGCCTGCGGCTCCGGTCGTTGCAAATTGTCCAATCTTGTTGTCGCCACGCCAAATTCCTCCCGGCTTTAGACGACCGTGGCAAAGGATATATAAGGGGTCAAGAGACCAGATCGAACAAACAGGGATGCGCGATGACGACCGTTGCCGACGCCAAGGATACTATCAAGGATGTCCGGGATATGCCGCTGCCGCCTGCGCCGTTTCTATCCTCGGTGATGCAGATCGAACCGCAATGGATCGACTATAACGGCCATCTCAACATGGCCTATTACAACGTCATGATGGACCGCGCGATCGACCAGATGTGGCTGCAGCTCGGGATCGGCCCCGGCTACATGAAGGAACGCCACGGCTCGACCTTCACCGCCGAATGCCATGTTCGTTATTTGCGCGAGATCCACCTCGGCGATCCCGTGCAGATTTCGGTCTATCTGCTCGCCTCCGACGAAAAGCGGATCCATACGTTCGAGGAACTGCGTCACGCCACCGAGGGCTGGCTCTCCGCCACCTCGGAAAACATGACGATCCATATCGACATGAATGCACGCAAGACCGCGCCGTTTCCATCAGACATCCGCGCCCGCATCGAGGCGGTAGTCAATTCGCATGCGGCCGTGCCGCGCCCCGAGGGCATCGGCCGGAAAGTGGCGATGCCCTCGAAGTAGCGCATGATCCGGAAAAGTGGAAGCCGGTTTTCCCGGACAAACGACTTCGTTTGTCCAGAGATCATGCGCCAAATAACAATCCTGTCCGGCTAGACCCGCGTGCGTCCGCGTGCCAGCCCAACTACCGCCGACACCAGGAACAGGATGACGGCGATGAAGAAGATCGTCTTGGCGATTTCGATGGAGACGCCGGCGACACCACCGAAGCCCAGAATGCCTGCGATCAACGCCACGATCAGAAACGTAACGACCCAACTCAGCATGATCCGATCCTCTGTTTTCTGCCTCAATCGACACGGCTGAGAACGCCGCGCCGCGACTGCAGAAACAATCCGGCCGGAGAATGCTGGTTCCTGGCCGCTAAACCGGGAAATTTTCGGATTTTCGAGGAACAAAGTCGCGCTTGGGTCGCGAAAACCAACCTGCCGATGCTGCGGGATAAAACCTGTCAAAACGGCCGAAGAGACCCTATATGGCCCTTAATCCCTGCTAAGAAGGCTCCCCTTCACCGCCCCATGGTGCCATCGTGGGGACAAGACGATTCGCAATGACCGAGCCGAGCAAGTTGCCCCATCACGGCGTTCCCGAGCACCAGCCTGCCGCTGGCGGCATCGCCGCGCGTGCGCGGGCCTCGGCGGCCCCGCAATATCTCACCGGCCTCAATCCCGAGCAGCGCGACGCGGTAGAGACCCTGGACGGCCCCGTGCTGGTGCTGGCCGGTGCCGGCACTGGCAAAACGCGCGTGCTGACCACGAGGATCGCCCATATCCTGAGCCAGGGCCGGGCCCGGCCGCACGAAATCCTGTCGGTGACCTTCACCAACAAGGCGGCGCGCGAGATGAAGCTGCGGCTCGGCCAGATGCTTGGCCAGGCCGTCGAGGGCATGCCGTGGCTCGGCACCTTCCACTCGATCGGCGGCCGCATCCTGCGCATCCACGCCGAACTGGTGCAGCTCAAATCCAACTTCACCGTGCTCGATGTCGACGATCAGGTCCGGCTCTTGAAGCAGTTGCTGCAGGCCGAGAATATTGACGACAAGCGCTGGCCGGCGCGCATGATGGCCGGATTGATCGACGGCTGGAAGAATCGCGGGCTGACGCCGTCGCAGGTGCCGGCAGGCGAGGCCGCCGTGTTCGGCAACGGCAAGGGCGGCAAGCTCTACGCCAGCTATCAGGAACGGCTGAAAATCCTCAACGCCGCCGATTTCGGCGATCTGCTGCTGGAGAACATCCGGCTATTCCGCGAACATCCCGATGTGCTCCGGCAATACCAGAACCGGTTCAAGTTCATCCTGGTCGACGAATATCAGGACACCAACGTCGCGCAATATCTGTGGCTCAGGCTGCTGTCGCAGGCGGCGAGCAAGCCGGGCGCGCCTCTTTCTGCGGTCATTCCGGGGCACTCGGATTCTCCGGTCATTCCGGGGCGCATCGAAGATGCGAACCCGGAATCTCAATATAATGAGGACTCATCTCGAGATTCCGGGTCCGGTCCTTCGGACCATCCCGGAATGACGGAAGACCCTCTCCCCGCAAGCGGGGCGAGGGAGATCGGCGCGCATCCCGGGCTGGCACCCTCCTCGCCGCTCAAAAACATCTGCTGCGTCGGCGACGACGACCAGTCGATCTATGGCTGGCGCGGCGCCGAGGTCGACAACATCCTGCGCTTCGAGCACGATTTTCCCGGCGCCAAAGTGATCCGGCTGGAGCGCAATTACCGCTCCACCGGCCACATCCTCGCCGCCGCCTCGCATCTGATCGCGCACAACGAAGGCCGGCTCGGCAAGACGCTGCGCACCGAGGACGTCGACGGCGAAAAGGTCACCGTCACCGGCTCCTGGGATTCGGAAGAGGAAGCCCGCGCCATCGGCGAGGAGATCGAGGAGCTGCAGCGATCAGGTGAGAACCTCAACGAGGTCGCGATCCTGGTGCGGGCCTCGTTCCAGATGCGCGAGTTCGAAGACCGCTTTGTCACGCTCGGCCTGCCCTATCGCGTGATCGGCGGCCCCAGGTTCTATGAGCGCGCCGAAATCCGCGACGCGCTGGCGTATCTGCGCGTGATCAATTCGCCGGCCGACGATCTCGCCTTCGAGCGCATCGTCAACGTGCCGAAGCGCGGCCTTGGCGACGCCACCGTGCAGATGCTGCACGACCACGCCCGCAAGCGCCGCATTCCCCTGTTCGAGGCGGCGCGCGCCGTGGTCGAGACCGACGAACTGAAACCGAAGGCGCGCGGGAGCCTGCGCGACCTGATCCTGCATTTCGACCGCTGGCGCGCCCGGCGCGAGGTGACCTCGCATACGGAACTGGCCGAAATCGTGCTCGACGAGAGCGGTTACACCGAGATGTGGCAGAAGGACCGTTCCGCCGACGCCGCCGGCCGGCTGGAAAACCTCAAGGAACTGGTGCGCTCGATGGAGGAGTTCGAGAACCTGCAGGGTTTCCTCGAACATATCTCGCTGGTGATGGACCGCGACGGCGGCGCCGACGACGAGGCCGTGTCGCTGATGACGCTGCATTCCGCCAAGGGGCTGGAATTCGACAATGTATTCCTGCCGGGCTGGGAGGAAGGCCTGTTTCCAAGCCAGCGCACGCTCGACGAACAGGGCCGCGCCGGCCTCGAGGAAGAACGTCGTCTGGCCCATGTCGGGCTGACGCGCGCGCGCCGCCGCGCCAAGCTCTATTTCGCCACCAACCGGCGCATTCACGGCACCTGGTCGACCACGATCCCGTCGCGCTTCCTCGATGAATTGCCGGCGCCGAATGTCGAGATCACGGAATCCAAGGGGGGCTCCGGCTGGGGCGGCTCCGGCGGCTACGGCCCCTCGCGCTTCGACAACGTCGAGTCCTTCGGCTCCAGCTATACGACGCCGGGCTGGCAGCGCGCCCAGGCCAACCGCGCCCGCAACCAGAACCGCGGCGGGTCGGACCGCGGCGGTTTTGAGGAAAGCCAGTCGTCTTTCTCAGGCTCGCGCAGCGATGCCTCAGGCTCGCGCAGCGATGCCTACTCGCGCAACGAAGCGGGCGGCGGCTTCTCGCGCAACAAGCGCGGCCCGATGGTGATCGAAGGCGAACTGGTGGCGAAATCCACCGGTACGAATTCCGAATTCTCGCTCGACGACCGCGTGTTTCACCAGAAATTCGGCTACGGCAACGTGGTGAAGGTCGACGGCAACAAGCTCACCATCGCCTTCGAGAAGGCCGGCGAGAAGAAGGTGGTCGATAGTTTCGTGGAGCGGGCGTAAGCCAGAAGTGGCGGTCACTGAACGCCGTCGGGCGAAATTGCTGATTTCGACGCAATGATCGGCTCCCGGAATTGATCCCAGGTCATAGCCATTTAGGGGATACATCATGCCTTCCGAACGCCCGCCTCGCCTCGCTGTTCTGATCGACGCCGATAATGCTTCCGCAAAGATCGTGGATGGACTGTTCGAGGAGATCGCGAAGATAGGCGAGGCAAGCGTCCGTCGCATTTACGGCGATTTCTCCGATCCTCGCTCGAAGAGCTGGGCGGAAAAACTGTCCAGATACGCCATCATACCGCAACAGCAGTTTTCCTATACGACCGGAAAGAATGCATCCGACATCACGCTGGTCATCGATGCAATGGACCTGCTGCATAGCGGCCGGTTCGACGGATTTTGTCTTGTTTCGTCGGACAGCGATTTTACCCGCCTCGCCGCCCGTATCCGCGAGCAAGGCGTTGATGTCTTCGGGTTTGGCGAGCAGAAAACCCCGGAGAGCTTTCGGCAGGCCTGTCGAAAATTCGTGTACACCGAGAATCTGCTCCCCGGCGCGACGAACAACAACAGGGATGCCGTGCCAACGCCGGAGCCTCTCCAGCCCGTTAGCTCGGCGGCGCCCATCATCAAGAAGGTGATTGAACAGATGGAGAGCGAGGACGGCTGGGTTCCTCTGGGAGAAGTCGGAGGGCGGCTTTCCAACCTCGCCTCTGATTTTGATCCCAGAACCTTCGGCTTTCGAAAGCTGAGCGACCTGGTGCGAAAGACGAATTCATTCGAGATCGAGCGACCGAAAGGCGGCTTGATGCGCATTCGCATAAAGCCTGCGACCGAATCGCCTGCAGGATCGAAGACTCCCGGAAAAACTGCTCCGACGTGACGCGGCAGGCCGGCTCGGACAAGGGTTTGACCAAATTCCGCAACGCAACGAAATGTCGCGATGTGCCCGGAAGCGACATCACTCGATCACTTCATTCGCCTGTATCAGGACATCCGCTGGAATCGTCAGACCGAGAGCCGACGCTGCCTTTAGATTGATGATCAGCTCAAAGGTCGTCGCTTGTTGTACCGGCAAATTGCCGGGCTTCTCACCTTGCAAGAGCCTGTTCAAATAATCGGCAGCACGTTCAAAAAGGACAGAGAGATCGGCGCCATAACTCAACAAGCCGTCGGCGTCAGAAAATTCCTTGAATGCGTAGATCGCCGGGATGCGGCTCGCCGCCATCATTTCCGTTATTTGCCTTCGTTCGCTCAAAAGCAAAGTGTCGGCTGCAACCAACGCCGCGTCAGGCTGAGATGCCTTCACTTCGGCGAGCGCACTCCCCACGTCCTGGCTGTTTCTGGCATCGAACACCTCGACTGTAACTCCCAGTCGCTGGGCAGCCCGATGGACCGTATCGAGATTGACGCGGCCCAGTGGATTTGAGGAATTTGCCAACACCGCGACGCGAGACAAATTTGGGATGACCTCCCGAAGCAGTTCGACGCGCTTTTCTTCCAGCTCCACATTCAACGCAACAAATCCAGTGAGGTTGGACTCCGGATGAGCGACGCTTGCAATCAAACCGGTATTCACGACGTCACCAGCGGCGCCGATCAGGATCGGAATGGTTGTTGTGGCGCGTTTCGCCGCAAATGCAGCAGGATTTCCCCAAACAACAATTACCTCCACAGGCAATGCCACCAGCTCAGCGGCAAACGCAGGAAAGCGGTCGTCTCTGCCCTCTCCAAACCGGTATTCGATGATGATATTGTTTCCTTCGACGTATCCAAGCTGCGTCAATTTCTGAACAAATCTCTGAATGGGCGGCAATGGCAGATTGGCCATAAGCCCAATGCGCCTTGGTTTCGCAATTTGCGCGGCAGCTCTCTTGGGCCAGGATACTGCGGCTGCCATCAATGCTAAAAAATTGCGGCGTCGCATCGCTTCGCCTCCGCTCCGCACTAAATCGAGAATGAAATTGAACCGGACCGATTGCAAGCATAGTCCAGTTGCCCGGTTAGGCGAAATCCCGTTCGCGCAGTCCAAGTTGGCTTTGGGTCATTTGCGATCGGCTCAAGCCAGCAGCAAGTGCCGCCATGTCCGCTGGGCCGCAAATGACGCGATGTGCCAATGGGCAACATCGCCGGCTTTGCCTGATATGAAAGAGGCCGCCAACTGAGGCGGCCTTACTCCAGCGTCGGTTGTTTCAATGCTCACTGAGGCGCGCGTAGTCCGGGGGACATGATCCATTCCTGCATGTGCGCAGCGGTTTCAGCCTGCCGGGCTCTACGGAGTAGATCGTCCCGCTTGACCCCTCGTGGCGTGCCTTGGGCCTCTTTTCGAAGCCGCTCGGCTTGCTCCGACAAACGCTGGTCTAATGTTGTTGTTTGCTTGAAACGGCGGCGCTGCTGCTGCATGGCGCTGCTCCTGTTCGAGGGAGGCGGGAGCGCAACCGGCGTTCTCATCACCGATAAAAGCCACGGGAGCGTGCGGTGATGGAATTACAATACTCTGCCAGCGTCGCTGGGTCTGTCCACTTGTGTACACAGCGCAAATGAGGCCCCTGCCAAAATCAAACCAGGCTACTGGGGTCGAACAGGCCGTTACCCGCGGGCTCAACAGGAATAGTTCGGAAACCGGGTCATAAACTCGGCAGATGTCGTCACGACTTACCGAATGTCGCCGTCAGGTCATTCGCGACCGGCTTGAGCCAGCAGCAAAGTGCGGCCTTGTACCGTCGAAAGCGGAAGTAAACTTCAGAGCATGAGTGCCGTCGCCATCGGCCGTTTCGCGAGGATGGCGCCGCTGCGCAGGTGATTCAAGATCCGAACCGCGAACCCTGACCGACCTGGAAATCGCGAGTGCGATCGAGACGAGGCTTACGTTCGAATCGTGTCGGGTGCGCCGCTTCGGTACGCTATCATCGCCGAGACCCGCCGTTCTTGCGATGCAAGCCGTCCAGTTGCAACCGCTGTTGCGCGTCTCACAATCTCAATGAATTACGATGACGAGTTCAGTGCACCGGCACCGTAATTCCCGAACGCCGCGCGTCGGCATGAAAGATCGCATCCTTTATGCCGGTAGGAGACCCGCCACGCGATAGCTGTCGATCAACGCGTCATAGAGCGAGATATCCGAGCGGCTCCTCGCAATGAGCTGGGCGCCGGCGACGGCGGCGAAGATGGCGCGAGCCCGCCGCTCGCTTTCCTCGGAACTGACCAGGGCCGCAGCGGACAGAACCCTGCTCAGCCACGCAACATTGACATCGGCAAAGGTCTGGACCTCCTTCTTCACCGCTTCCGGCAGGTCATCATGTTCGGCGGCCATGAAGCTGCAGAGGCACATGCGATTTTCGCTCTCGAGCGATTTGCGAAAAATATCGGGATACTGCTGCAGGCAGCGGACCGGATCCGAGGTTCCGGCCAACATAGACTCGAGGTGAGCCGCGGTGTCCTCCCAATAGCGCCTCGCTACTGCCGCGCCCAGATCGGCCTTGCTCGGGAAGTGATGGTAGATGCTAGCTGCCTTGATGCCCACGTCATCCGCGAGATCGCGGAAATTCAAGCCGCTGTAGCCATGCGCCTGTGCGGTCCTTCTGGCGGCCGCCAGGATGGCCTCCCGAGAACTTGAACTCATCTCACTGCCTCACCGCTTCGTAGCCAACCTACCAAGTGGCAGATAGGCGTTGACCGGGCAAGTTTGAAGTTCTATATGTTACCTACCAAGTGGCAGGTAGACAAAAGGAAATAGTGATGAAGATTTACGATTGGCCCACCGGCCCTTATCCGGCTCGCGTCCGTGTTGCCTTGGCCGAGAAGAACCTGCAGCCGCGTGTCCAGTTTGTGTCGGTCGATCTTTGGAAAGGCGAGCACAAGAAGCCCGAGTTCCTCGCCAAGAACTACTCAGGCACACTGCCGGTGCTCGAACTCGACGACGGGACCTTCATTAGCGAATGCACGGCGATTACCGAATACCTTGACGCGCTTGATGGCGCTCCCACACTCACCGGCAGGACACCGCGCCAAAAGGGCGTGATCCACATGATGAGCAAGCGCGCCGAGTTGGAGCTGCTCGACGCCATCAGTATCTATTTCCACCACGCCACACCGGGGCTTGGACCCGACGTCGAGATTTATCAGAACGCTGAGTGGGGGTTCCGTCAGCGCGACAAAGCCCTAAAGGGTATGCACTACTTCGATGCCATTCTAAAGCGACAGCCGTTCGTCGCAGGTGAGGTCTTCTCGATGGCCGACATCACGGTCATCGGCGGTTTGATCTTTGCGGGGCTCGTGGAGCTGCCGGTGCCTGCGGAATGCACGGCTCTTCAAGCCTGGCACGCAAGGATGCAGGAGCGTCCCAGCGTAAAGAACCGGGTGACGATGTCAGAACCGACCGAGGCGTCCGTTTGAAATCGCTGTCTGTGAACGGCTGCTTGCATGATCTTGGAGCAAGCAATCGAACGGTTTGCCGGGTCGTCTTCAACATCAAGGGCAATGACTATCGATTGGATGCGCCCCGAGAGACCTACGGAGGGTTCAAAGAGGGTGCCCATCTTCGTCGACCGCGGCGCGCCCTTCTCGAACCGCGATGGAGCGCGTTACGGCGCGCCGGATCCGCCCGCCACGATCTTCTCGTTCAATTTTTGATCGACGGTCTGGACCGTGCGGTCGATCTCGGCACTGGGCACGCCGAGCTGATCCGAAACCAGCTTCACCAGCAGGTCGACCCGCTCGATGAAAGGCGCTCCACTGGCCACCGCGCGGGCCGCCGATGAGGGCTTGAGGAGGCTTTCCGCCGCTTTGGCATATTTTGCGAAAGGAACCTGATCCGTCGGGTCGGCCCCCAGACGCCGCGCGATGGCGTCGACATGGTCATAGATCGACTGCGAGAGCTTCAGATCGCCGTGCACGGCGTCGCGGATCGACTGCGGTTCGTGCAGCGTGATGCAGCGGTAATTCCCGGTCAGCAGCATCGACCATTTGGCCAGCGGGACGAACAGCGAATCGAACACCTTGAGTTTTACCGGAACGTCCTGGCCGTCCAGCTTCACCGCGTCGATGTCCGCTTCCAGCTCCCGCAGCACCTTGTTGTGTTGTTCATCGGCAAAGGCCGCAGCCTTGAAGTTTGTCGGCAGGCCGACATGAAGGACGTTCGCCGCCTCTTCCGGTGGGCGGAAAGCCTGCGGATCAGGCGAGCAGAGCGACACCAGTCCCGGCTCGAACCGTTCCCATACCTGGGCATTGGTGTATGCCTCCTCCAGATCCATTTCCGCCAATGCGGGGATCCGCTTGAGATAGGGCAAGGGCGGCATGTTCATGATCGAAAGACAAGGCAGCTTCGCCTCGGCGATCTTGATCATCAGAACCCGGATCGTATGGTTGGTGTATTGCGGTTCCTGCATGGCAAGACCAACCAGATCGTAACGGGAAAGATCGACGTCGGGGGGCGTAACCGCGTCCAATTTGCCAGGCAGATCGCGCGAAAAAATCGCCCGGTGCATCGCCTCGTCACGCAGCTTGATGCGAACCTCGGTTCCGTCGCGATTGATGAGTTCTGCAGTCTTCTTCCGACAAACCAGAGTCACGTTGTGACCCGCCATCAGCAGCTTTGTCGCCAGCAATGAGCCATACGAGGCTCCCAGAATCAGAATGTTACGCGCCATACTCTCTCAGCCTGGTGCCGTCGGAGAAGTGGTTGGAATTGGGCGTGGCGCATTCTCCGGGAACATGAGGGTATCGTTTCAGGCTGCGAGGTCAATCGGCTGATTGCCAGGCTTTACGGCGAGCGTCTGCCATCCATCGACCTTGCGCATGTTGATCTGTCCAGAGGCGAGCAGCGCCCAGAACAACATGGCTGCGGTGTCTGCTGACGGCAGCACGGTTTGCGTCTTGATTCTTCGCTTGAACTCTTCGTGCAGCCGCTCGATTGCATTGGTGGTGCGCACGCTGCGCCATTGGCTCGGCGGCAGGCGCGTGAAGGTGAACAAGCGTTCTCCTGCCTCCTCCAGGCTGTCGGCGACGGCGCGATGCTTGAGCCTCCATTTGCGGATGAAGGCTTTGCGGCGCGCTTCGATCTCCTCAGGCGTCGTCGCGTAGATCATGTCGTTGTAATCAGCGGTGATCTCGTCATGCAGCCGCTCTGGGGCATGTGCGAACAGGTTCCTGTGCTTGTGGACCGTGCAGCGCTGGACCGGCACGCCGTCCCAGACGGAGGCGATGGCCTTGTCGAGCCCCGGCGCGCCATCGACGATGAGGAATTCCGGACGCCGCAGCCCGCGATTGATGAGGTCAGCAAGGACAGTGCGCCAGGCCTCGGCGCTCTCGCCGCCCATGCTCTTGATCGCGAGCAGCACCTTCTGGCCGTCCTCGCGCACGCCGAGAACGACCAGCAGCGAGATGGAGGTCGCCTTGCGGTCGAGCCGCACGCGCACCACGGTGCCGTCGAGGATCAGGCGCACGATCGGCTCTCCAGTCAGCGAGCGGGTGTGCCAGGCGTCCCAGTCGCTCTTCACCTTGCGCCAGGTCCGGCTCACCGTGTCCTTGCCGACCGTCCCGCCGAACAAGGCCGCGAGCGCGCGACGCACCCGCCGCGTGTTGGTGCCAGCGAGATACGTGCTCGCGATCAGCGCGTCGGCGGCCAGTGTGCGCCGCTGATAGGCCCGCAGCGTCTGGCTCTTCCATTCGGTCGTCTTGCCATCGGCAGTGGTCAGACGGGCGCGCGGCACCGCGATCTCGATCGGTCCGAACGTGCCGGTCAGCGATCGCGTCCGGCTGCCGTGGCGGTGGCCCGCAACGCTCGCTCTTCCTTCGTTGCCGGACATCGGGATGCGCCCGTAACGTGGCCGCGAAAGTGCCGCCTCGAGCTCGCCGCGGAGCAGTTCTTCGATGAACTCACGCGATCGAGCCCGCACTTCGGCCTCAAGCGGATCAAACCAATTGTCGAAAAGATCGCCGGCCATATCGGCCGCAGGCTGCAAAGAATCAGGCTTCGTGGTAGTGCTCGTCATGGCGTGGTCTCCAGTCCGACGCTTCAACGCCGGATGATTCGAGGTTGATCACCCCGGAGACTACGCCACACTCAATTCCTACCAACCCCGCGACGGCACCCTCAGCCTCTCCCACGCCCTCAAGCTGAGCGTAAGCAATGTTTGTGGAACGTCAAAGCCTGCGAAACGTCCGCTTTGCCCAGAAATCGCGGACCACGTCAAGGCCCACATTGTCGCCCTGATGGAATTACCCGCGTGCGCTCACGCGGCGCGTGACGCCATCGCTCCGTGCATCAAATCACCCCGTGATTTTGCCCGTCGGCAAATCACTTGCCGATTATCGAAATCCCTTGTCCACCCCCTCGTGCAAAAATGTTTCGCTTCACCCCGACGGGCAAATCAAGGGCATAACTCCGCGCGTCTCACCCGAACGAGGGGCGGCTCGCGATCGTCACGAAACGCGCGGTGGGATGCGGTGGACGCGGCAGCGTCGGGCACGCAAGTGTGTTCGCAGGGCGGTTTCCGTGAGCGAGCACCAGCGCGCAGGACGAACGGCGCTTCAACGCCTTCGCCAAGACTTCGGCAGGCCGCACACGGCCGGTCGAAGCGTTTGGTGAGGTCGCTGCGTACGGCGAAGTCGTGTGGTCCTGGCATCCGTTGCTGATGTCAAGTCCGCGGAGGTTTTGCGAGCTCCAACCGGGACGAGCAAAACCGTCAATCCGCGCGACGACGGTGACAAGAGGAATTCGTCGCCGGGGAGAGCACGAAGGAAACCGTTAAAACCATTGCGCGGGGAAAGCCGGGTGATTTCCGGAATACTCGTGGTGACTACCGTGTGCTTACTACCAATGCACACGGGCCGCGGGTGCTCCGGGCACCCGGCTTTTCCTGCGCCCTCTGCTTTTCGAGGGTAACGAATTTGCACAACTCGGGCGCATCGTGTCGCGAGAACGCGAAGGTATTTGCTCTTTCTCTTTCAGCTCCCTCGGTTGTCATGCCCGCTTCAAGCGGGGCATCCAGTACGCCGCGGCTTCTCGTCGAAGCCGGAGGCCTCTGGAATACTGGATCGCCCGGTCATAGGCGAGCGGAAGCGACGCCGTCCTTCGGACGTCTATGCCGGGCGACGACGAATCTGCTGTTTGAAATTCGAATCAGAAACCTGTGCCCACCGCCAGCCGTGGCGCGCCGACTGAAAGCCCGGCGCGTCAGCCGTCAATTTCCGTTGGCTAGAAAGCGGCCGGGTTCGCGGCAACCCCGACTTTTAGTCTGGTCCTGTTGCGCCGGAGCCCTTGACCGCCTGCGACTTCATCGTATCAGATGAAGCCATGATCCGGGGTCTGCCGACATTGTTGGTCCTTCTGCTCGCCGCGCCGTCACTGGCGGCGGCGCAGACGATCAGTTTCGGCGATGCCGCCGCGACGCTGGGCAAGAGCTGCGGGGCGGACCTCGACGCCAATTGCCGCGGCGTCAATCTGGATTCCAACCGCACCAAGGATTGCCTCTACAAGAACCAGGATACCATGTCGGCCCAATGCAAGGCCGACTATCCCGGCGCGCTCGACGCGATTCAGAAGCACATTGCGGCGCGCGCCAATGTCGGGCGGCAATGCGAGTACGAAATCGTCAAGAAGTGCAGCGGCAAGGCCAAGGAAGCCGCAAAATCCATCGCCTGCCTGCTGGGCATCAGCAACCTCACCGCCCGATGCAACCAGGCGATCGGCGACGCCGGATACAAGGCCGAGAGCGACTTCGTCACCCAGCTCGGCGGCCTGGAGACGCCGCCGGATCTGAATCTTGTGACGCTGCGCCAGCAAACGGCAGAGCGATCGAAATCGCGGGGCAAGAACGAGCCGCCGCCGCAGAAGCGGCCGCCGATTGCCCCCGAGCTGACCAAGCTGCCGGGCTTCAGCGTCGATATCCAGTTCGATGCCGACACGCCGATCGTCCGGCCGGAATCCTATCAGACGATCGGGCGGATAGCCGACGCGCTGGTCAATTCGACGCTGCTGCCCTACGAATTCCTGATCGTCGGCCATATCGAATCGACCGGCCGGCGCGACAACAACGTGCTTCTCAGCCAGCGAAGGGCCGATGCGGTCCGCGACATCCTGGTCAACACCTTCAAGATCTCGTCGAAGCGACTGCAGGCCGTGGGATTGGGCGAGGAACAATTGCTCGACCCGGCCCGTCCCAACGCCCCCGCCAACAACCTGACGCAGATCATGACGGTGGCGAAAATGCCTGAGCAGAGCGAGCAGCCCAAGGCAGCGGCGGCAAAAGGCTCGGCATCGGCTGCTAAAAAGCCGGCGAAAAAGAGATAATAATTTTTTCGGCTGATTGCGGAACCCGCTTCAGGCCCCTATCTGCTGCTGACCCCCTGTCCCGTCCGGGCCACACTGCCGCGTCATCCTTTCCGGCATCTTCCAATCACATCATCAAGCCGCCATGTCCCCCATCATTTCCGTCTCCAATCTGTCCAAGACCTATGGCTCCGGCTTCAAGGCGCTGAACGACATCAATCTCGATATCAACCGCGGCGAGATTTTTGCGCTGCTGGGACCGAACGGCGCCGGCAAGACCACGCTGATCAGCATCATCTGCGGCATCGCCAATTTGAGCCAGGGCCGGGTCACCGTCGGCGGCCATGACATCAACACCGATTACCGCGCCGCGCGTTCGCTGATTGGCCTCGTGCCGCAGGAGCTGCACACCGACGCGTTCGAATCGGTGTGGGCGACCGTCAGCTTCAGCCGCGGCCTGTTCGGCAAGCCGAAGAATCCCGCGCACATCGAAAAGGTGCTGAAGGATCTGTCGCTGTGGGACAAGAAGGACAACAAGATCGTCACGCTGTCCGGCGGCATGAAGCGCCGCGTGATGATCGCAAAGGCGCTGTCGCACGAGCCGCAGATTTTGTTCCTGGACGAACCGACCGCGGGCGTCGACGTCGAACTGCGCAAGGGCATGTGGGAAGTGGTGCGGACGCTGCAGGCGTCCGGCGTCACCATCATCCTGACCACGCACTACATCGAAGAGGCCGAGGAGATGGCCGACCGCATCGGCGTCATCAACAAGGGCGAGATCATCCTGGTCGAGGACAAGGCCGGGCTGATGCAGAAGCTCGGCAGGAAACAGCTCAAGCTGTATCTGCAAAACAAGGTCGAGGCGATACCTGCCGATCTGGCGGCCTACAACCTCGAACTGTCGGAAGACGGCCGCGAAGTGATCTTCAACTATGACACCAAGGGCGAGCGCACCGGCATCACCAGCCTGCTCAGCGACCTCAGAAACGCCGGCATCCGCATCTCGGACCTCGATACCAGGCAGAGCTCGCTGGAAGACATCTTCGTCAGCCTGGTGAGGGCGCCATGAATTTCCAGGCGATCCGTGCGATCTATCTGTTCGAAATGGCGCGCACCTGGCGCACGCTGCTGCAAAGCATCGTCTCGCCCGTGGTATCGACCTCGCTGTATTTCGTGGTGTTCGGTGCGGCGATCGGCTCGCGCATCACTTCGGTCGAGGGCGTCAGCTACGGCACCTTCATCGTGCCGGGGCTGGTGATGCTGTCGGTGCTGACGCAGAGCATCGCCAACGCTTCGTTCGGCATCTATTTTCCGAAATTCGTCGGCACAATCTACGAATTGCTGTCGGCGCCGATCTCCTATTTCGAGATCGTGCTCGGCTATGTCGGCGCCGCCGCCACCAAATCGATCATCCTCGGCCTCATCATCCTCGCCACCGCCGGGCTGTTCGTGCCGCTGCAGATCCATCACCCGATCTGGATGCTGACCTTTCTGGTGCTGACGGCGGTGACTTTCAGCCTGTTCGGTTTCATCATCGGCATCTGGGCTGACGGTTTTGAGAAGCTGCAGATGATCCCGATGCTGGTGGTGACGCCGCTGACGTTTTTGGGCGGCAGCTTCTATTCGGTGAACATGCTGCCATCGGGCTGGCGCACCATCACCTTGCTCAATCCCGTGGTCTATCTGATCTCGGGCTTCCGCTGGAGCTTTTACGAGATCGCCGATGTCAGCGTGACCTTGAGCCTCGGCATGACGGTGGGCTTTCTCGTCGTTTGCATGACCATCGTGTGGTGGATCTTCAAGACCGGCTACCGGCTGAAGAACTGACGCGCGAAAGCGCGTCAGCGATAACAGCGGAAGTGGCCGTGGCGATTGTAATAGCCCCGGCAGCGATAGCCATGATCGGATATGCCGAACACGCCCTTGACCGCGCCCATGGCACCGCCCACCCCGGCACCGACCGCGCCGCCGACCACGCCACCCACCGGGCCGGCGATCCGGTTGCCCTCGTACGAACCCTCCCGGGCGCCGCGCACGATGCCCTGCGCATGCCCGGCAAAGGGCATCGCCAGCAGCGCGAGCATGATGGCGGCGGCCGCAAGCATCTGCCGCACGGGAAGGCTGGCAACAGGCGCTGCCGTCTTAACCTTGGTTTTGTTCATCCGGATTCCTTAAATTCCGCGGCAATCGCGTCGTCAGGCGGGATTCTGAAACGGCCTTGGGGCCAAATCGTTGCGCATCTGTGACGAATTCGAGTCGCGGGCCCGTCACCGCTCGCGAAAAAGTCAGGATGTCGGATTAACGATCGGGTTGCGCGCCACTGGAACCGAAGCCGGATTCCGGGCATAGTGAATGCCGGGGGGACGGAGAGCCGCGGTACTGCAATCAGGTGCCTAAGTCAAAGAGGCCTGGAGGCCATAGGTAAAATGCGTTCCTTCCTCGTTGCCTTCACCGGGCTCATGCTATTCGCCACCGGCGCCGCGCAAGCCAAAGTCGCCATCACCATCGACAAGGACAACCAGCAGATGACCGTCGCCATCGACGGCGTCGCGCGCTATCACTGGCCGGTGTCGACCGGCATCCCCTCGCGCGAGACGCCGAACGGCTCGTTCCGCGCCTTCCGCATGGAAGAGGACCACTACTCCAAGGAATTCGACGACGCGCCGATGCCGCATTCGATCTTCTTCACCAAGATCGGACATGCGATTCACGGCACCGATTCCGTCGGCCGTCTCGGCACGCCCGCCTCGCATGGCTGCGTGCGGCTGTCGCGCGACAATGCCTCGACGCTGTATGCGCTGGTGCAGGAAGAAGGCGTGCTCAACACCACGGTGACGCTGACCGGCTCGGCCCAGGTCGCGCTGGCCCGCAACCCGCGGCCGCGTGGCAACACCGCCGTCGCCCGCCGCGCTCCGGCGCCGCAATATGAGCAGCAATACGATTCCGCCGGCGATCCGATGGTGCTGACGCCGCAGCAGCAGCCAGCGCCGCAGGCCCGCGCCGATGACGGCTACATCTATCCGGCCGACGGCAGCTCCAACGAGGCACGCTATCCGGCGCCGCCCGGCAGCCGCCGCGTCTATGACGCGCAGGCCTATCCGCAGCCGCAGCAGCAATATTACGTCAATCGCGGCTATGCGCCGGCGCCGCAAGGCAATTATTACCAGCCACGGCCGTATTATCAGCCACGCGGGCTGTTCACCTACCAGGATTGACGCGCGGCCGGCGCGTCGATCCTTTTTCACGTCGAGAGACGAGGCCCTATCTGAACGCGCGCTCGCCACGCTCCGCGGCCTTGCGGACGGCCTCAGTGAAGGCACGGGCCACCGGTTCGAGAATTTCCGGACTGGTGGTGCGGACATCGTCGGCCGGCGTATGGAAGAAGCGATGCAGGCCGGCCATCCCGAAGAAATTGCGATAGCCCGCCGCGTGCACGTCGCGCAATTCGCCGACCGCCTGCTTCTCCGCGATCAGGCGCCTCGCCTCGATCGCCGCAAAAGTTTCGCCGACCAGAGGCGCGGCGGAAGGGCTGAGCACAATCGAGCGAAGCGCAACGTCGACCTTGTCTTCCCGCGTGAAACCCTGCGGTCCTGCCGTCCAGGCGTAGCAGGCGTTGGAGGCGTTGGAGGCGCCGAAATGCACCCAGACCAGCGTGTCCCGCGGAGGCGGCGCGCCCTGCTTGAGAAACAGCTCCATACCGTCATGACCGATCTCATGTCCGGCGGTAGCGACAAAGACGAAATCACCCGGCAGCTTCTCGGCGGCAACGGTGCGGACAAGGGCCAGAAAATTGGCGATCCCCGGTCCGCGCTCGCAAACGCAACTGTACCAGCCCGTCATCGGTGTCGACACGACAATGGCCGGCCCCTTGCCCGCGCCGAGCCGGGCAACGACGTTGCGATGTGATCGGCGCGGTCAGATGAAACGAACTCTTGTCTTCCGGCGGCCACCAGAACGGCGTCGCCGCGGCCGTCGTGCCATCCACTTCGGCCGTCGCGCGGTCGACAACATACTGCCGGCCGAGAACGACCGGCTGGAACGCGACGTTGAAGCCCGCGGCCTGCAATTCCCCTGCAATCCAGTCGGTCGTGGCACGGTCGCCGGGCGAGCCGAACCGATGCGAGCCGAACGCGGCGTAGCGCGCCACGTCGGCGTAGAGTTTTGCGCCGCCAAGGAAATCTTCCGCAGCGTCGGCCTGTCCAAGCGTCAAGGTCACCACCATCGTGAATAGAACGCGCCATCCCGACATCACGCCACCCTGGCTTTTTCGCGCGAAGTGGATACCGGTTCGCGCGAAAACGCCAGCGGGCACACACTCATTGATCGGCCCGCGGAGTCCGTGGACGCTTGGCGAGTCTGAGCTTGCGACATTGCATGTGGGCCAAATGAAAGAGGCCGCCAACAAGGCGGCCTCCAACGGAGTTGTCTGGAGTATTGATCAGTGCCAGCCGCGGTGGCGGCCTCTGCCCCAGCCGTAGTGGTGTCCGCGACCACCGCGTCCCATGTGCCCATGTCCATGGCCATGACCGCCATGAGCAAGAATGATGGGGCTATCGATATCGCTCACCAGCGTGTCGGCGGTCGCGTGAGGCATTGCCGAGGCGGACAGCGTCGGCAATGCCGCAAACGCACAGGCGGCGATTCCGATCAGCAATAGACGTTTCATTTGAAAACTCTCCTTGGGCCGCCCAAGCGCGGCAGGAAGAGAATGTCCGAGGGACCTGCGAGTTCCGCAGAAGCCGGATGTGTCGGCAAGACTCCACCCCACCAGAACGCCCGATACGCCTGAGCCTTGCGAACGGGACCAATTGACTCCTGTCTCCTCAGTCATATAGATGACTATATGAATTTGGATCTGCGCTTACCCCTGTACCAGCGATTGCGCGACATGCTAGCGGCGGCGGTCGCCGAGGGACAATGGCGCCCGGGCGATGCGATCCCGTCCGAGGCCGATCTGTCGAAGCGCCACGGTGTTGCCATCGGCACCGTGCGCAAGGCCGTGGACCAGCTGGTCGCCGAGGGCGTGCTGGACCGGCAGCAAGGCCGTGGCACCTTCGTGAAGCGGACCCGCTTCAACGCCTCGATGTTCCGGTTTTTCCGCTTTCAATCCGAAACCGGCGAACGCCGCATTCCCGTCAGCCGCATCCTGCGCCGCGAGGCGATGCCGGCGCCGTCGGCAGTCGCCTCGGCGCTGCGCATCCGTCCACGCGAGGGCGTTATCCACCTCGTGCGGCTCCGGCTGATCGATGACCTGCCCCTGCTGGCGGAGGATATCTGGCTGCCGAGGGCTCGCTTCGAACCGCTGCTTGCGGTCGATCCCGGTGAATTCGGCGATCTGCTCTATCCGCTGTACGAGGAACGCTGCGAACAGGTGGTTGTCTCGGCCGAGGAAACGCTGACGGTGGAGACCGCCGATACCATGAAGGCGCGACTGCTGCGGCTTCAACCGCACGCGCCGCTGATCGTCATCGAGCGGCTTGCCTACGATCTGGCGCGGCAGCCGCTGGAGTGGCGCCGCTCGCGCGGCGCCGCCGATAAATTCCGTTACCACGTGGAAATTCGCTGACGGCTAACGCCGAGCCAAAATGGCCGGCGCGGTTCTGGGAGGAAACGATGTCGAACTGGTACCAGGAGAGCTCCGCGCCGGAGCGCAAGACATTTTGGGCGTGTTTCATGGGCTGGGCGCTGGACGCGCTCGACATCCAGATGTTCAGCCTTGCGATCCCGGCACTGATCGCCGCTTTTGCGATCAGCAAGACGGAGGCGGGACTGTTGGGATCCGTCACCCTGTTCGCAGGCGCCTTCGGCGGCTGGATCGCCGGCGCGCTGGCGGATCGCTACGGAAGGGTGAAGGCCTTGCAGATCACCATCCTGTGGTTTGCGCTGGCCACCTTCGCCTGTGCCTTCGCGCAAAGCTATTCGCAATTGCTGATCCTCAAGACCATTCAAGGCATCGGCTTCGGGGGCGAATGGGCCGCCGGTGCAGTGCTGATGGCCGAGGTGATCCGGCCGCAGCATCGCGGCAAGGCGCTGGCCACGGTGCAAAGCGCCTGGGCGGTCGGTTGGGGCGCAGCGGTCATCCTCGCCACGGTGTTATTTTCGCATCTCTCGGCGGATATCGCCTGGCGCGCGATGTTTGCCGCCGGCCTGTTGCCCGCCTTGCTGATCTTCTACGTCCGCCGGGGCGTGCCGGAGCCTGCGCGCGCGATCGCCACGGCCGCGCAGCGGGCCTCTCCGCTGCAAACCCTGTTCGGCATCTTCAAACCCGACGTGCTGCGGGCCACCATGATCGGCGGCTTGTTCGGCGTCGGAGCCCATGGCGGATACGCCGCCCTCACCACCTTTCTGCCGACGTTCCTGCGCGAAGAGCGCAAATTGTCAGTGCTGGGCAGCGGCGGTTACCTTGCCGTGATCATCGTCGCGTTTTTCTGCGGCTGTGTCGCCAGCGGCATTTTGAGCGACCGCATCGGCCGGCGCGCGAACGTCGCCGTGTTCGCCTCCGCCTGCGTGCTCACCGTGCTGGTTTACGTGTTCGCGCCGCTCACCAACGCACAGATGCTGGTGCTCGGATTTCCGCTCGGCTTCTTCTCCGCCGGTATTCCCGCCAGCATGGCCGCGCTGTTCAGCGAACTCTACCCCGCCGGCGTTCGCGGCACCGGCGTCGGGTTCTGCTACAATTTCGGCCGGATCGTTTCGGCGGGCTTTCCGATCCTGGTCGGATATCTCAGCCAGCATCTGGGACTGGGCGCCGCCATCGGACTGGACGCGGCCTTCGCCTACTCGCTCGTGTTTGTTGCCGTGCTGCTGCTGCCGGAAACCCGCGGCAAGACCTTTTCCGATACCGCGCCGCTGCCGGCTCCCACGCCGAACCTCGCCGCGAATTGAAACGGACGGCCCGATGACCGGAACCATTCAAGCCCGTATCAGCCGGCGTACGTTCGGCAAATCTCTCGTGGCGGCGGGACTGGGTTACGCCGCCATCCCCGCGCGCGCCGAGCCATCTCAAAAGCAGCCGATAATGATCGACACGCATTCGCACGTCTTCCATCGCGGCCTTCAGCTCGCGGATTCCCGCCGCTACGCGCCTGGCTACGACGCCCCGCTCGATCTCTATTTGCAGCAGCTCGACGATAACGGCATCAGCAACGGCGTCCTGGTGCAACCGAGTTTCCTCGGGACCGACAATTCCTATCTGGTGCAATGCGTTCTCGCCGCGCGCGGCCGGCTGCGCGGCATCGCCGTGGTCGAACCCAATATAACGTCTGATGATCTCAACCGCCTGAACGATTCCGGTATCGTGGGATTACGACTCAATCTAGTCGGCAAGCCGCTGCCCGATCTCGCATCTCCGGCCTGGGGCGGGTTGCTTGAACGTGCGGCGAAGCTGCAGTGGCAAATCGAGGTGCAGCGCGCCGCGATTGATCTGGCCGCGCTGGCGCCGGCACTGCTCGCCTTTGGCGTCAACGTCGTGCTGGATCACTATGCACTGCCCAATGCCGGGACGGGAGCCGCAGACCCCGGTCTCGTGACGCTGACGAAACTCGGCCAATCGCGCCGGCTCTGGGTCAAGGTTTCCGCACCCTACCGGATCGGCGAGGACGGCAATCGGATCGCCCGCGAGGCCTTTGTCCTGCTGCGCGGCTCGCTGGGTCGCGACCGCCTGATCTGGGGCAGCGACTGGCCCCATACCCAGTTTGAAAGCACCCAGACCTATGCGAGGGCTCTCGCCGCCTTCGCCGAGATCGTCGGCGACCCCGACGACCGCATGGCCATTCTGCAAAACCCGCGGGGTCTTTTTCGTTTCGACTGATCGCTCCGGCAGCCGATCCCCGAAGATTGAGAATTACTGCTCGCCGTCGCGCAGCCGCCGGTAAACCGCACCGAGCACGTTGGAGTAATCGTCGGTCCACACCCGCTGGTTTTCATCGGCCTCGGTTTCGGCCCAGACATCCGAGGACGCAAGCTTGCCGACGTCGGCCTCCTCCCGCGCGGAGACCACCACCGAGGTCGAGAAGATGTACTCGTTGTCGCGGCCGGAATCCTCACTGTAGACCCAGCTTTTCATGTCGTTGGCGTCGGCAATGCCGACGATGACGCTGGCGAGCTCCAGATGCCGGTTGGAGACGTGCATCACGACAGCGCCCTGCGGCGCCAGCTTGTCCTTGTAGATCTTCATCGCCTCTTCGGTCGCCAGATGAATCGGAATCGCGTCCGACGAATAGGCATCGACGATGATCAGGTCGTAGATGCCGTCGGGCTCGCGCGCGAAGGTCAGCCGCGCGTCGCCGATCACGGGCTTCAGGTTCGGCTCGCAATTCTGGATATAGGTGAAGTATTTCGGGTCTTTTGCGGTATCGACCATCGACTGGTCGATCTCGAAGAACTTCCAGTCTTCACCGGGTTGCGATGCACAGGTCAGCGTGCCCGAGCCGAGCCCGATCACCGCCACCCGCAGCGGTGCACCCTTGCGCTCGCGGATCGCCGTGATCGCCTGACCGATGCCACCGTCCTTGTGGTAATAGGTGATCGGCTCGGGCCGGCCGGTGACCGGGGTGCCGTCGTCATTCTTGAATTTTTCGGCGCCGTGAATCGTGGTGCCGTGCATCAGCACGTGATACTGGCCGCTCGGGGTCACCACGATCTTGTGGACGCCGAAGAAGCTGCGCACGGTTTCCACCCGCCCGTCGTCGGACGGGTAGGCCCGCAGCAGCACCAGCGCCACCGCGACGGTGGCAAAGATCTTCCAGCGGCTGGCGTTCAGGCCGAGCGCCAGCAGCGCCGAGAGCACGCCGACCGCACCGATCATCCAGACACGGTAATCGTCGAGCCAGTTCATGATCTTGCCGGGCGAATAAGACGGTCCGATCAGCGCGACCGCGAGTACGGCGAGGAACGGCCAATACCAGCCGCTCCAGCGCGGCAGCCGCGCGTCGCCGCCGGGCGGCCGGCACAGCGCGGCCAGCGCCAGCAGGATCGGGTATTCCGCAACCCAGGAGAAAGTGAATGGCGCGATCAGGCCGGCGAACAATCCGCCGACCATGCCGCCGAACGATAGCGCGACGTAAAAGCCAGTGAGATATTTTGCCGGTGGCCGGGTGCGCGCCAGCTCGCCATGGCAGGCCATCGCGATGACGAAGAAACACAATTGATGGCCGCCGAGCGTCAGCAGCAAATTTTGTTCGCCGCCGACCGCGAGCAGAATAATCACGCCAGCGATCGCCAGCGGCTGCGCCAGCAGCATCCATTTGTGCGGCAGCAATGGGCGCGACTGGAACACCAGCACCCAGGTCAGGAGATAAAGCGACAGCGGCAGCACCCACAATAACGGCGCGGCGGCGACGTCGGTGGAGATGTGCGCGGTGACCGCGATCAAGAGGCCCGACGGCACCGCGGCCAGGAAGATCCAGCGGGCCCGCACGATCCAGGACGGCGCCGGCGCGTCGGTACCCTCAGTGGGCATGTTGAGCGCGGCGGCGCCCGCCGGTGAACCCAGCAGCAGGACGCCGCAGCTCGCGATCAGGACGATCAACAGGCCATAGAAGCTGGTCCAGATCAGGTTCTGCGTGCGCAGCGTGAACATCGGCTCCAGCAGCACCGGATAGGACAACAGCGCCAGAAAGCTGCCGATATTCGAGGAGGCGTAGAGGAAATAGGGGTCCGGGCCGCTGGGATGACCGGTGCGGACAAACCAGGCCTGCAGCAGCGGGTTGTTGGCGGCGAGCGCGAAGAACGGTAGCCCGATCGAGACCGCGAACAGGCCGAGCAGCCAGAATGCATAGCCCGAATTCGGCGGCTCGCCCCACCCGCCCGCAATCGACAGCGGCAGCGTCGTCAGCGCGATCACCAGCAGCACCAGGTGTATCGCCACCGGAATCGCGCGGTTGCGGATCTGCATCAGGAAATGCGCATAGGCATAGCCGCCCAGCAGCAGCGACTGGAAGAACACCATCGCCACCGACCACACCGCCGGCGAACCGCCGAGCCGCGGCAGCACCATTTTTGTGAACAGCGGCTGGACCGAGAACAGCAACAGTGCGCTGACAAAGATCGCGGCGGTATAGACGCCCAGCACCAGCCGGTTTCGCGAGGCGGACGGCTTGGAAGTCATGAAAGCTCCGGCATGAACCCGGCGGGCGCCGGCGGCAGGACGTCCGGCAAGGGCCTGCCGGGAAACCGCAATGGAGCACAAGGCAACCGCGCGAGCAATGCGGGGGGTGTGGTCGAATTCGTCATTTGGTGCTGTGCGGACATTCACATCTTCGCTAAGGAGTGGAGTGAAACGTCATTCCGGGGCGCGCGAAGCGCGAACCCGGAATCCAGGGATTTCGGGACCATCCCGGAATGACGGCGGTAAAACTAATCAATCCTTCTTGAAGCGGACATGAACGAAACGGACGTCGTCATCATCGGTGCGGGGCATAACGGCCTCACCTGCGCGGCCTATCTCGCGATGGCCGGCCTGCGCGTGAAGGTGGTCGATCGCCGCAAGGTGGTGGGCGGGGCGGCGGTGACCGAGGAATTCCATCCCGGGTTCCGCAATTCGGTCGCGGCCTATACGGTCAGCCTGCTCAACCCGCAGATCATCTCGGATCTGAAGCTGGCCGAGCAGGGCCTGCGGATCGTCGAACGGCGGGTGCAGAATTTCCTGCCCGCCCCCGATGGCAGCTATCTCTTGACCGGCGAAGGCCGCACGCAGCAGTCGGTTGCAAGGCTCAGCGCGCGTGATGCCGGCCGCATCGACGCATTCTCCCGCGAACTTGAAGCGATCGCCGACGTGCTGCGCCAATTCGTGCTGCGTGCACCGCCGAATATCGTCGAGGGCTTTGGCATCGGTTCGATTCGCGAAGCCTTCAATGCGCTCCGCACCGCCAATGCGTTACGAAAACTGTCGCTGGAGCAGCAGCGCAACCTGCTCGACCTGTTCACGCGCTCGGCCGGCGAGATGCTGGACGAACGCTTTGAAAGCGACCTGGTGAAAGCGCTGTTCGGCTTCGACGCCATCGTCGGCAATTACGCCAGCCCCTATGCCGCAGGCTCTGCCTACGTGATGCTGCATCACGCCTTCGGCGAGGTGAACGGCAAGAAGGGCGTCTGGGGCCACGCCATCGGCGGCATGGGCGCGATCACGCAAGCGATGGCGCGCGCGGCGCGCGGCCATGGCGCCGAGATCGAAACCGATGCCGGGGTGCGCCAGGTGATTGTGGAACGCGATCGCGCCGTCGGAATCATCCTCGACAATGGCGAAACCGTCCGCGCCAAATACGTCGCCTCCGGCGTCAACCCGAAACTGCTGTACACGAGGCTGGTCCCTTCAGATGCGCTGGCGCCGGAATTTCTCGAGCGCATCACGCGCTGGCGCAACGGCTCCGGCACCTTTCGCATGAACGTCGCACTGAATGCCCTGCCCTCGTTCACGGCGCTGCCCGGCGCGGGCGATCACCTCACCGCCGGCATCATCCTCGCACCGAGCCTCGGCTATATGGATCGCGCCTGGCAGGACGCGCGTGAGCACGGCTGGAGCCGCGAGCCCGTGATCGAGGTGCTGATCCCCTCGACGCTCGACGACTCGCTCAGCCCCTCCGGCCAGCATGTCGCCAGCCTGTTCTGCCAGCATGTCGCGCCGGAGTTGCCCGACGGCAAATCCTGGGACGATCATCGCGACGAGGTCGCCGATCTCATGATCGCGACCGTGGATCAATATGCGCCCGGCTTTGCGTCAAGCGTGATCGGCCGGCAGGTGCTGTCGCCGCTTGACCTCGAACGCCAGTTCGGCCTGCTGGGCGGCGACATCTTCCACGGCGCGCTGACGCTCAATCAATTGTTCTCGGCGCGGCCGATGCTGGGACACGCCGATTATCGCGGGCCGCTGAAGGGCCTCTACCATTGCGGCAGCGGCGCCCATCCCGGCGGCGGCGTCACCGGCGCCCCCGGCCACAACGCCGCGCGGGTGATATTGCGGGATCATCGCGCGCTGTTTGGCTGAGTTAAGGTCCTCGCCCCTTCCATTGCCCTGATTTCAACCGGTATGATGTCCGCTCTCGTCAAGGAGCCTGAATGCGGCGGCGCGATTTCATCACGATGCTTGGCGGGGCGGTCACCGCCTGGCCACTCTCAGCGCAAGGCCAGCAACAGCCCGGCGGCCGTCGCATTCCGATCGTGGGCTTCATCGGGCTGGCTTCAGCTTCCGTCGATGGCCAGGCCATTGTTCCCTTTCGCCAAACCCTCAGTGAACTCGGTTACATCGAGGGCCGCACGATTGTGATCGAAGAGCGTAACGCCGAGGGCAACGTCGAACGCGCCCGCGCCCTGATCGCCGAATTGGCAGCACTGCCCGTCGACGTGTTTCTTTCGCCGGGCCCCGCGATGTCGCGCGCCCTGGTTCGCCTGACCAAGATTCCGGTCGTTGCGATCGCACTGCCTGCTACAGCCAGTGAGCCTGAACTGTTCTCGAGCCTCGCCCACCCCGGCGGTACCCTGACCGGCTTTTCGGCGCTCGGTGAGGAGATGTCCGCCAAACGGATCGAGATGTTGAAAGAGTTGATACCCGGGCTGAAAACGCTCGGGGTCATGCACAATGCAACCGACCCCTCATTCACATGGGGTGAACAGACGATGGCCGACGCCAGGAAATCGGGGCTGGAGCCTGTCAAATTTGGACTGAGCTCGCTTTCCACGGCCACCGTCGTCGAGCATTTCAAAACGCTGGGCGAGATGCGCGGCACGGCCATGATCGTGCTCCGCGACTTTCTGACCGCAGCGCTGACGGCCGACATCTGCAAGGCGGGTATAGACGCGCGGATTGCTGTTGTCGGCGAATTCAGCGAGTACGCCCGAGCCGGCGCGCTGCTCAGCTACGGCGCCGATCAGGCCGACCTGCTTCGGCGCGCCGCCGGCTATGTCGACCGGGTCCTCAAGGGTGAGAAAGCCGTGGACCTGCCGATTCAACTGCCGACCAAGTTTGAGCTGGCCCTGAACCTCAAGACCGCCCGCACCATCGGCATCGATATCCCGCCGACCATCCAGGTGCGCGCCGAACAGGTGATCGAATGAATGAGTGGATGGCCGGTTGAAAAGCCGGTGGATAGGCTGTGGAAAACCGGCCGATAAGTCTGTGCAGGAGCCGGTGCACGGACCGTGCACATCGGCGGCCGGAGCCTGTGAAAAACCAGGCTATGTTCGGTTGATAAGCCTGTGAACTCAGGCGTCCGCCGGAACCAGAAACAGGCTGTCGATCAACGCCGTTTGCGCAGCTCCGGACTGTTTCAGGAATTCCGCAAGCTCCAGTTCGTCGAAACCGTCATGCCGGGAGGTCTGCCATTCGTGACGCACCAGCAGACGCCTGGTGTCGGGATCGAAGACCAGCGACCAATGATCCTGATCGGCCGGGCCAGGCCCGCGCCAGCTCTGGTAAAGTTTACGATTGATTTCCGCCATGACCGGCTCCTCTCCGTGCTTTCGCCAGCATAGCAGGGAGGGCGGATTTTGACGATTTCTGACGGGAGGAAATCGGGCTGGGAAACGGGCGGCCCGCCGGTTCGGAGGTCCCGGTAATGTGGATTTCGGCCGGTTTGGCGCCGGCCGACCATCACAAAAAAAGACCGGACGACGTGCCGCCCGGTCCCGAGAACGCCGCGGGTTGTTCGATTATTTCAGCGAGGTGCTGATCGTAGTAAAATTCGCGCTGAGCTGGGTGCCAACACCCTGCACTGCGGTGATGATCGCGATTGCGATGCCGGCTGCGATCAGCCCGTATTCGATCGCGGTGGCGCCGGATTCTTCCTTAATAAATCTTGAAATAAGCGTCTTCATGTTCGGTCCTGCCCTCATTTTGATCCCTTGGAACAAAGGGTACTCAAAAGTTCCATCGGTGAATCTACGGAACAACATCTAAGGTTGTTTAAATGGACGAGGTGTAACTTTTCTGGATATTGAAACGCGAATACTCCTCAAGTTTGAACGAAACGGCGCCGCGAATAACCCCAAATCACGGATTTCAAAGCCGAATTCCTCGTGGTGCGTCGAGCTCCCATCGGGAAAGCAGGGTTGTTGCGCGACCCGATTACCGGGTAATTACGCAAGATCGCCCGTTTCGAGTTTCCGGCCTCTCAATGACTGCCACCATTCGATGACCTCCACCCGCACCCCGTCCACCCACCGCGCCAGCTTCGCCATCGGCAGCGAGCAGACCGCCAAGCACGTCGTCGATCTGCTGACCGAAAGCTTTTTCGAGGGCCAGGCCGCGATATCGGCGTTTGAAGGCCCAAGCGGACGGTGGGACATCATCGTGCATTTTGCCGATGCGCCCGATCAGACCTCGATCCGCGAGCTGGTCGGCCTCGCCGCCGGCGACGAGGTCGCGCAGCACATTGCGTTCGACACGGTCGAAGCCAGGGACTGGGTCAAGGCTGCGCTCGAGGATCTCGTGCCGGTCCCGGCCGGGCGCTTCGTCGTGCACGGAAGCCATGACCGCGCGCGCGTGCCGGCCAACAAGCTCGGCATCGAAATCGAGGCGGCGCTGGCGTTCGGCACCGGCCATCACGGCACCACGCGCGGCTGCCTCTTGCTGCTCGATCATGTCCTCAAAGCGTATCAGCCGCGGCGCGTGCTCGATCTCGGCACCGGCACCGGCGTGCTGGCGATTGCCGCGGCCAAGGCGCTGCATGGCGCGGTATTGGCAAGCGACATCGATCCGGCCTCGGTTCGCGTCGCCCACGACAATGCGCACCTGAACGAAACCGGGCATCTGGTGCAGGCGATCCGCGCGACTGGTTTTGCGGCTCCGCAATTCGCGCAGCGCGGCCCGTTCGACCTGGTGCTGGCAAACATCCTCGCCAATCCGCTGCGGCAATTGGCAACGCCGATGGCGCGGCATCTGGCACGCTCGGCATTGGTGATCCTGTCGGGCCTGTTGACGCATCAGGCCGGCCCGGTCATCGCGGCCTATCGGGCGCGGGGTCTGGTGCCAGTACGGCATCTCAGGATCGAAGGCTGGAGCAGCCTGCTGTTGCGCAAGGCCGGGTGACGACGCATCAACGAAAGATGGCGCCATCCCCGCTCGCCACATCAAAACGCCCCTCCGGCCAGGTGCAGGAGGGACGTCGTTGATCGGTCGGCATCTGAAAGCGATGGGCTCTATTCGGGAGGTTTGTATCGGGCGATGACGCCCTTTTCTTCTTCTTCGCGTATGGCGCGTTTGACGCGTGCTTCCACAAAGCGACCCAGGATCTGGACGATAACGCCGCGTTGCTTTTTCTCGATGGGTGGAATCGGGCCGCGACGCACCGGTGGCGAAATCTTCTCAAACGTGAAAGCAGGCATCGTGCATCCCCTCTTCGTTGAGTTGAGACACTCCTGGATTTCCCCCGGGCATCGTTGGGTGAACGACTTGCTATGGAAACCGTTCCGCCCGGTCTAACGCAGGCAGCACGATCCAAGCATAACTTATGCCAAATTGCGGTGATTCTCGCCGCATTGCGGACTTCTCCATCCAATCCTAAAGTGGTCAGACGATGTTCGAAGCTCATTTCCAGACATTCGAAGAACCCGAAAGCGGTGTGGCGCTGGGCGCGCGGCTGTCGGCCTTTCGCGAGGAACTGGCGCGGCGCAAGCTGACGGGATTCGTGATTCCCCGCGCCGATCAGCAACAAAATGAATATGTCGCGCCGTCGGAAGAGCGGCTGGCCTGGCTCACCGGCTTCACCGGTTCGGCCGGATTGGCTGTGGTGCTGACGCAGGAAGCCGCGGTCTTTGTGGATGGCCGCTATACCCTGCAAGCGGCCAAACAGGTCGACCGCAAGGCCTGGCATATCGAGCCGCTGGCCGATCCGCCACCGGAACACTGGCTGGCGAAGCATCTGACCGCCGGCGACCGCCTCGGTTTTGATCCATGGCTGCATACTTCGGCGGCAGCCGAGCGGCTGCAGGCGGCCTGCGCCAAGGCCGGCGCGGAACTGGTCGCGATCGACGGCAATCCGCTGGATTCGGTGTGGACCGAACGCCCGGCGCCGCCGCTCGGGCCGGTCGCCGTTCACGGCATTCAATTTTCCGGCGAGATCGAAGCCGAGAAACTCAAACGGATCCGGCTGGAAATCGCAAAACTCGGCGTCGATGCGCTGGTGCTGTCGGATAGCCACGCGGTAGCCTGGACCTTCAACATCCGCGGTGCCGACGTCTCGCATACGCCGTTGCCGCTGTCCTATGCACTGGTGCCGAAGGACGGCCGCCCGACTGTGTTCATCGATCACCGCAAGCTCTCGAACGCGGCGCGCGACCATCTCGAGCAATCCGCCGATGTCAGGGAGCCCGACGCGCTGACGCCGCAGCTTAACGAACTGGCGCAGCAGGGTGTGGCGATCGCGCTCGACGCCGCGACCGCGGCCGATGCGTTGAGCCGCCTGATTGTGGCGGCCGGCGGCAAGCCGGTGCGCGGCAATGATCCGGTGAGCCTGCTCAAGGCGGTGAAGAACATCACCGAGATCGAGGGAACGCGAACGGCGCATCAGCGCGATGCGGTGGCGCTGACCCGGTTCCTGGCCTGGATCGATCGCGAAGCCCCGTCAGGCGCGCTGACCGAGATCGACACCGTCGAGGCGCTGGAAACGTTTCGCCGCCAGACCGGTGCGCTGAAGGATGTGTCGTTTCCCACCATTGCCGGCACCGGGCCGAATGGCGCCATCGTGCATTACCGCGTCACCCGCAAGAGCAACCGGCGGATTTCACCCGGCGATTTGCTGCTGATCGATTCCGGCGCGCAATATGAAGACGGCACCACCGACGTCACCCGCACCCTGGCAATCGGCGAACCCACGGCGGAAATGCGCGACCGTTTCACCCGCGTGCTGCGCGGACACATGGCGATCACGCGCGCGGTATTCCCCGACGGCACCACCGGCGCGCAGCTCGACAGCCTGGCGCGGCAGTTCCTGTGGCAGGCCGGTCTCGATTTCGAGCACGGCACCGGCCATGGCGTCGGCAGCTATCTTTCGGTCCACGAAGGCCCGGCGCGGATTTCAAAACTCGGCACCGCGCCGCTGAAGCGCGGCATGATCCTTTCCAACGAGCCCGGTTATTACAAGACCGACGCCTATGGCATCCGGATCGAGAATCTCGAACTGGTTGTCGGCGCTGACATCGCTGGCTCCGAAAAGCCGGTGAATGCGTTCGAGACGCTGACGCTGGCGCCGATCGACCGGCGCCTGATCGATGTGAACATGCTGAGCCAGGCGGAACTGGACTGGCTCAACGCTTACCACGCCCGCGTCAACCGCGAGGTGCGTCCGCATCTCAACGACAACGCCACGAAGCTGTGGCTGGACGAGGCGACGGCGGAACTGAAGTAGACGTTATCACGACCGCACCAACGGTCGTCATCCCCCGCGAAGGCGGGGGATCCAGTACGCCGCGGCTTCTCGGTTTAGCTCTGACGTCTCGGGAATACTGGATCACCCGCATGCGCGGGTGATGACAACCCCGGTTGTCGCGCGGGTGACGACAAAGGCATTTGGTTCGCAAGGCGAAACATCATCGCCTCGCCTCCCGAAATCGGAATAGCCGCATGCCGAAACGGCCGTATCCGCGCGTGAAGCGATCCCGCTACAGTCCGATTCACAATTGGATCGCACCTGAATGCATGGCGTGATGGGCAAGCCGCCCGGCGCGGCGACGGACAGCAACAGCTTCGCGACATCGAAGGTCATGCTGCTGATGCTCGTCCTGATGACGGGCGTCGCGCCGATCTCGCTCTATATGCTGGTACCGGCGCTGCCGGTGCTGGCGACCACGTTCGGGCGCGATATCTCGGTCGCGCAGATGACCGTGTCGCTCTATATGGTCGGCATCGCCTGCTCGCAGCTCATCATGGGGCCGCTGTCGGATAAATTCGGCCGGCGCCCGGTGCTGCTGTGCGGCCTCGGCCTGATGGTCGCCGCCAGCGCCGGCTGCATCTTCGCCGAAACCCTGCCGCAACTGATCGCCGCGCGCTTCCTGCAGGCGCTGGGCGGCGCCACCGGCATGGTGGTCAGCCGCGCCATCATCCGCGACCTCTACAGCCGCGACCGCATCAGCAGCATGATCAGCCTCGTCATCGCCGTGATGATGATCGCGCAGATGCTGAGCCCTTTGACCGGCGGCCTGCTGGAAACCGCGTTCGGCTGGCGCGCGATATTCTATCTCATCACCGCAGCGTCGCTGACGGTGACGGTCTTCATTGCCTTCGCGCTGCCCGAGACGCGCCGCGACCGCAGCGAAGCCGGCGGATTTCGCGGCGATGTCGGCAGCCTGGTCAAAAGCCGCGCCTTCATCGGCTACGTGCTGTGCCAGGTGCTGGCCTCGCAGATCATCTTCACCTTCGCCGGCGGCGGCCCCTATATCGTGGTGACGCAGATGGGCCGCACCAGCGCCGAATATGGCGCGTGGTTTGCGGCCACGGGGTTTGCCTATCTGATCGGCAACCTGTTCTGCGTGCGGTTCGCGCCGCGCCATTCGCTGGAGAAACTGATCTGGTTCGGGCTGGCACTGCAGCTCGGCGGCAGCCTGTTGAACCTGGTCTGGAGCATCACCGGATACAATCAGGCGCCGTCATTCCTGTTCGGCACCCAGATGATCGTGATGGTCGCCAACGCCTTCGTGATGTCGAATTCGGCGGCCGGCGCCATCAGCGTTCGCCCCGACGCCGCCGGCACCGCATCGGGCGCGATGGGATTTTTGCAGCAGGGCATCGGCGCGCTGGTCTCGCAATTCGGCGCCTATCTCGGCGGCCATTCCACCAGCACGCTGCCACTGACGGCGGCGATTTTTGCGATATCGATTCTCTGCGCTTCGACCATGATCTTCATCGTGCCGCGGCGAACGGTGATGGTCAGCGAGGAATTGATCGAACAGGCAGAGGAGGAAGAGTCGGGGATGTTGTGAAGCTTATTCCCCGATCAGCTTCAGCCACTCGTCTTCGGTCAGCACGGCTACCCCGTGCTTCTTGGCTTCAGCCAGCTTCGATCCTGCGCCCGGCCCCGCGACCACATAATCCGTCTTCTTCGACACCGAGCCCGCGGCCTTGGCCCCCTGCCGCTCGGCGGTGGCCTTGGCTTCATCGCGCGTCATCTTTTCCAGCGAACCGGTGAACACCACCGTCTTGCCGGCGACGGCGGAATTGCTCTTGGGCTTTTCGGCGTCGAGGATCTCGACCTCTTTCGTCAGCCGCTCGACGATGCCGCGGTTATGGCTCTCGCCAAAATAGGCGGCGACGCTCTTGATCACGGTGTCGCCGATTTGGTCCAGCGCATCCATCTCGGCGATGGTCTCCTCGTCGCCGTTGGCGACCTTCAGCCCCGCGTCGTGGAAAGCCTGCCAGGAACCGTAGCCGCGCGCCAGCGCCAGCGCGGTGGTCTCGCCGACATGACGCATGCCGAGCGCATAGATGAAACGCTCGAGCGAAATCCTGCGCCGGCCCTCGATCGAGGCAAACAGGTTGCGCACCGACGTCTCGCCGTAGCCTTCAATCTCCTCCAGCTTCAGCTTGGCGTTGCGTTTGGGCAGCGTGAAGATATCGGCGGGTTCCTTCACCCATTCTTCGTCGAAGAAAAACTGGATCTGCTTCTCGCCGAGCCCATCGATGTCGAAGGCGCGGCGCGAGACGAAAAGCCTGAGATGCTCGATCTTCTGGAACGGACAGGCGAACTCGCCGGTACAGCGGGCGCGCGAGCCCTCCTCCCCCGTCGCGGTCTCCTCGCGCACCACGTCGGTGTGCAGCGGGCACGGGCATTTTTTCGGGAAGTGAAATTCCTTTGCGTTCTTCGGCCGCTTGTCGATGACGACGTCGACGACTTGCGGAATCACGTCGCCGGCCCGCTGGATCACCACGGTATCGCCGATCCGGATATCGCGGCCGTCGCGCAGTTGCTCGCCGTCGCCGCCGATGCCCTTGATGTAGTCCTCATTGTGCAGCGTGACGTTCTGCACGATGACGCCGCCGACGCCGACCGGCTCCAGTTTGCCGACGGGCGTGAACGAGCCGGTGCGCCCGACCTGGATCTCGATATCGCGGAGCACGGTCATGGCGCGTTCGGCCGGGAATTTATGCGCAATCGCCCAGCGCGGCGTGCGCGACACGAAGCCGAGGCGCTGCTGCCAGTCGAGCCGGTCGATCTTGTAGACGACGCCGTCGATGTCGTAGTCGAGCTCGGCGCGCTGCTCCTCGATCTTGCGATGGAACGCGATCAACTGATCGGTGGAGTGACAGAGTTTTGTCAGCGGGTTGGTCTTGAAGCCGCAGCGCTGGAACCAGCCGATCATGCCGGACTGGGTTTCTTCCGGCATCGCGCTCATCTCGCCCCAGGCATAGGCGAAAAACCCGAGCGGCCGCGAGGCGGTGATGGTCGGATCCTTCTGACGCAGCGAACCGGCCGCCGAATTGCGCGGATTGGCGAACGGAGCTTCTCCGGCCTCAATCTGCTTCTTGTTGAGCGCGAGAAAGGCCTTCTTGGTCATGTAGACCTCGCCGCGGACCTCGCAGATGTCGGGCACATTGCGGCCCTTCAGTTTTTGCGGCACATCCTCCAGCGTGCGGATATTGGCGGTAACGTCCTCGCCTTCCGCACCGTCGCCACGGGTGGCGGCGGTGACGAGTTCGCCGCCCTCGTAGCGCAGCGACATCGACAGCCCGTCGATTTTCGGCTCGGCGGAAAAATCGATCTTGTCGTCCTGCAGCTTGAGAAACCGTTCGATACGGCCGACGAAATCGAGCACGTCCTGTTCGGCGAAGGCGTTGTCCAGCGACAGCATCGGCATCGCGTGGCGCACTTTCTTGAAACGCCCCGAGGGTGCCGCGCCGACCTTTTGCGACGGCGAGTCCGAGGTGACGAATTCCGGAAAGCGCTTTTCGATGGCGTCGTAGCGCTGCCGCAGCGCATCGTATTCGGCGTCGGTGACGCTAGGCGCATCGTCCTGGTAGTAGTGCTTGTCGTGACCTTCCAGTTCCAGCGCCAGCCGCATGTGCTCGACCTTGGCCTGGGCCTTGGTGAGCTTGGCGACGTCAAGAGGCGCTACTTTTTTTGATTTTGCTATCATGATGGAAATTCTAGCCCGTCATTCCGGGATGGTCCGAAGGACCAGACCCGGAATCTCGAGATTCCGGATCCGCGCTCCGGAATGACGTCTGGTTTAAGGTTGCGAACGACAGTCATGAACTACTACGTCTATATCATCGCGAGCCGAAGGGACGGAGCGATCTATATTGGCGTAACGAACGATATCGTGCGCCGGATTTACGAACACCGAACAAAGGCCGTCCCCGGTTTTGCATCCCGATATAATATCACACGGTTGGTTTGGTTCGAAATCTATGACGATCCCATTTCGGCGATCTCCCGCGAGAAAGAACTAAAGAAATGGAAGCGCAGTTGGAAGACTCAATTGATCGAAGCGCAGAACCCGCAGTGGGAAGATTTATACGAATCGATCTGCAACTAAGTTCGTCATTCCGGGATGGTCCGAAGGACCAGACCCGGAATCTCGAGATTCCGGGTTCGTGCTTCGCACGCCCCGGAATGACAGCGAATTACGCCGTCGCCGCGCGCAGCAGCCGATCCGCCGCCGCGCGCGCTTCGGCGGTGATCTCGGCGCCGGCCAGCATGCGGGCGATTTCCTCGCGGCGGTGATCGGCGGCGAGCGCGTTGACGCGGGTGGCGACGCGCTTGCCCTTGTCGAGCGCGTCCTTGGAAATCAGCAAATGCTGGTTGGCGCGCGCGGCGACCTGCGGCGCATGGGTCACCGCCATCACCTGGACCTTGCCGGCGAGCCGCGCCAGCCGGGCGCCGATCGCGTCGGCCACCGCGCCGCCCACCCCGGTGTCGATTTCGTCGAACACCAGCGTCGGCGCCGAGCCGCGATCGGACAGCACGACCTTCAGCGCCAGCAGGAAGCGCGACAGCTCGCCGCCGGAAGCGACCTTCATCAGCGGCCCCGGTTTGGTGCCGGGATTGGTCTGCACCCAGAACTCGATGCGGTCGATGCCCTGCGGCCCCGGCGATTTGGCGTCGGTCTCGACCTGCGTCATGAATTTCGCGCGTTCGAGTTTGAGCGGCGCGAGTTCGGCATTGACGGCCTTGTTGAGCTTTTCGGCGGATTTGGTCCGCGCCGCCGAGAGTTTCGCCGCCGCTGTGCCATAGCGCTTGTCGGCTTCGGACGCTGCGGCCTCCAGCTTCTTCAACTGGTCGGCGCCGGCATCGATCAGCGCCACATCATCCGCGTATTTGGCCGCGAGCGCCGCCAGGCCATCGACGGCGGTCGAATATTTGCGCGACGCGGCACGGAGCGCAAACAGCCGCTCCTCGATCCGCTCCAGTTCGGCGGGGTCGAAATCGGCCGCAATCAGCGCGGCCTGGAGATGCTGGTCGGCTTCTTCCAGCGCGTTGATCGCGATATCGATCGCTTTCACCGCCGGTTCCACCAGTGCCGGCGAATTGGCGGCGCGGCGTTCCAGCCGGCGCACCGCGGCGGCCAGCGCCGGCACCGGCGAATGGTTACCACCGACCGCCTCCTGCGCCTCGCGCAAATCGCCGGCGATCTTCTCGCCCTGCATCATCGTGGTGCGGCGTTCGGCGAGCGCAGTTTCCTCGCCGTCCTTCGGCGCCAGCGTCCTCAGTTCGTCGGCGGCGTGGCGGAGGTAGTCGGCTTCGCGGGCTGCGCGCTCCATGCTGGCGCGATGTTCTTCGAGCGCGGTGATGGCGGTGCGCCGGGCCTCCCAAAGCTGTTCCAGTGCCGCGACGTCCTTCTCGAGCCCGGCGAAGGCGTCGAGCAACTGCCGATGGGTCGAGGCATCGACCAGCGCGCGCTCGTCATGCTGGCCGTGGATCTCGACCAGCGCCGAGCCAATGGCTTTCAGGGTCTGTACGCTGATCGCCTGGTCGTTGATGAAGGCGCGGGTGCGGCCGTCCGCAAGCTGCACCCGGCGCAGGATCATTTCGCCGGTATCGTCGAGGCCGTTATCGCTGAGGATCACCGCGGCCGGATGGCCCTTGGGCACATCGAACACGGCCGTAACCTGGCCCTGCTCCACGCCGTGACGGACGAGGCCCGCGTCGCCGCGGCCGCCGAGCGCCAGCGCGAAGGCATCGAGCAGGATGGATTTGCCCGCGCCCGTCTCGCCGGTCAGCACCGCGAGGCCACGGGAAAACTCGATATCGAGCCGTTCGATCAGGACGATGTCACGGATCGACAGACGCGCCAGCATGCGAAGTAAATTCCTAGCCGAGACCCATTTTCTTGAAGGCCCTGGAAATATAGGAGCCCTGATTCTCGCTCGGCTCGAGACCGCCGGACTTTACAAGATTATAGGCGTCCTTGTACCAGCGGCTGTCAGGAAAATTGTGGCCAAGCACGGCGGCGGCGGTCTGCGCCTCGCCGACGATGCCGATCGCCATATAGGCCTCGGTCAGCCGCGCCAGCGCTTCCTCGACATGCCGCGTGGTCTGATAGCGGGTGACCACGGTCTTGAAACGGTTGATGGCGGCGGTGTAGTCGCGCTTTTCCATGTAATAGCGGCCGACATCCATTTCCTTGCCGGCGAGCTGGTCGCGCGCGCCTTCAAGCTTGGCCTTGGCGGTGGTGGCATATTCCGATGTCGGATATTTTCGGATCACCTCTTCCAGCGCCGCGATCGCCTTCTCGGTGCGGCCCTGGTCGCGGGAGATGTCCGGAATCTGGTCATAGTGCGAAGCCGCGATCAAATATTGCGCGTAGGCGGCGTCCGGACTGCCGGGATGCAGGGTGACGTAGCGGGTCGCCGCACCGATGCAGCTGTCGTAATCGCCGGAGGTGTAGAACGCATAGGCCGACATCAGCAGCGATTTGCGCGCGTAGTCGGAATAAGGATGCTGGCGGTCGACTTCCTCGAATTTCTTCGACGCCGCCTTCGGCTCCTTGCGCTGGTTCATCAGGTACAAGCCCTCATTATAGAGCTTGTCCGCGGGCTCTTCCACGAAGGTGTCGTCCTTGGCGAGGAACTTGTCCCACAGCGAACCGGTGCCACATCCGCTCAGGGGGATCGCCAGCACAATCAGGCCCGCCGCCAGCCGAAGCGACCGCGCGGCCCGGTTGAGGCTGCCATAGCCCGATGGTTTGCGTTGTTCGAGCGTCATCCGCTGTGCCGACATGGAATTTAAGACCTGACGCCTATGATGCGGTTAATGATGGAGCCCGCCCGTCCATGAACCGCGATCATGGACGCAATATTCCCCCGCGCCAGTGATGCCTTATCTTGCGACCGTAGGGCCTGTGTAGCCGAAAAATGGTCGTTAACCAACCGAATACGCAGCCATTCCGCCCGGATTAAGGCGGCCGAAAACCATCGTTACCAATTGTGGTTACTGCAGAAAACGCCTGTGTACGGAATCAGGAAACGTCCGGGCCGTAGGCCGGGGCAATCATGCCGCCCACCATTCCGCCGCCGGCTTCGGCATGGCTGCGCGGACGGCGCGCCGTCTCGGCCTCGACCACCCGCCAGGCGCTTCGATCGGCCAGCAGCGCCGTCAGCACCGCGTGGTTGAGCTTGTGGCCGCCACGCACCGAGCGATAGGCGCCGAGCAGCGGCAGGCCGGCCAATGCGAGATCGCCGACCACGTCGAGCACCTTGTGGCGGGCGCATTCATCGCTGTAGCGCAGGCCTTCGGCGTTGTGCAGACGGGTTCCGTCGAACACCACCGTATTCTCAAAGGACGCGCCGAGCGCGAAGCCGGCGCTGCAGAGTCGCGCGAAGTCGTTCATGAAGCCGAAGGTGCGGGCGCGCGCAACCTCGCGGCGGAAGCTTTCCGGGCTGAGATCGAGCGAGTAGCTCTGGCGCCCGATCACGGGGTTTGCGAAGTCGATTTCAACCTCGGCGCGGAACCCGGCGGCATAGGGGCGCAACTCACCGAAGGAGTCGCCGATCGCAACCTGCACCGGCTTCAGCACCTGGATGAAACGGCGGGTCGCGGATTGTGTAACGATGCCGGCCTGATCAATCGCGGCGACGAAGGCCGCCGCGCTGCCGTCCATGATCGGAACTTCCGGACCGTCGACTTCGATGATGGCGTTGTCGACGCCCATACCGCGCAGAGCAGCCAGCACATGTTCGGCGGTGGAAACCAGCGGACCGTCGCGGTCGCCGAGAACGGTCGCAAGATCGGTTGCGATGACGGATTCGGCGGTGGCCGGAACTTCACGGTCGGAATCATCCAGACCGGTGCGGACAAAAATAAAACCTGCATCGATGGGTGCAGGTCCAAGCGTAAGACTAACCGGTAAACCGGAATGAACGCCGACGCCCGTCACGGTGGCATGCGACCGAAGCGTCGTTTGACGGCTGAACTTCATGCGATAATCGCCCACTACCCGACTTAACCCAAACGCAGGAACCAGCGTTTACGTGCTGATTCGAGTTTTAGGCATCCCCAAGTCACGGCAGACCATAGTCACAGCCCCAAAGCGCGCCAACTCACGCTTTTTTACCGATTGTTACCCTATCTCTGCCGCATTCAAGCCCAAGCTTAACCAAATTACGGGACGGTTCAGGGCCGTTTCGACCGCGGCATCTGATCACGGAATTCATAATTAATCATTTAATATCAGCTTCTTGATCACCCAGCTGCGACCTGTTTCAGGGCCAAAGAAAAAGGCCCCGGCTGGATCAGCCGGGACCTTTTTAGTCACCAGAATTGTAACAAACTTCAGTTCGACTGCCGGCGCAGGAAGGCCGGGATATCAAGATGGTCGTCGCCCTGTGGCGCCGCGGCAACAGGTGCCGGGCGGCCATGAACGTCCAAACCCTGCGGCGCCGGGCGTCTTGCATACTCCGATACCGGCTCGTTACCGGCCATCTGCTGGGCGACCGATCGCTGCGGCTTGCGTTCGGGGAGCGGCGCCATCGCCGGTCCCGAGGCGCGCGCCTCGATCGGCGGCTCGGTCTCTTCGTCGCGGCGGCCGAGGCCGACATTGGCCAACCGCTGCAGCAGCGACAGCCGGGTCTTCTGCGGGTGCTCTTCCCCGGCCTCGCCGCGAGCCTGCCGGATTTCGGCCTGCGCCGGCATCGGAAGATCCTCGAACTTCGGCATCCGCGGAGCACGGACCGGCGGACGCTCAGCCGCCTGCGGGATGAAGGTGTCGGGCGTCGCCGGCTCTTCGGTCTCGACGCGGGCGATATCATGATCGGGGAACAGCGACGGCTTCTGCGCGATCGGACGAACCGTGACGTCGCCATAGGAGGCGGGCTGCAGCGGCGCCGAAGGCGGCGCTTCCGGGGCGACGGCGGCGGCGATGGCGGCCAGTGCCGCGCGCTCGACGCTGTTCGCCGCGCGCTGCGGCGCGGCGGCGCCTGGAGCCGGCGCTGCGGCCGGAGCCATCGGATCGAGCTTCTGGGCACGTTCGGCAAGGCGCTGATTGTCGGCGCGCAGCCGCGCGGTCAGATCGGCCAGACGGCTGTCCGGCGTCGACGCCGCGCTGTTGGTCACGACGGCGGGCGGCGCCGCGGAGTTGCGCGCGATGATCGCCTGTTCGATGCCGGTGGCAACGACGGAGACGCGGATGATGCCATCCAGGGTTTCATCGAAGGTCGCGCCGACGATGATGTTGGCGTCCTGATCGACTTCCTCGCGAATCCGGGTGGCGGCTTCGTCGACTTCGAACAGGGTCAGGTCCTTGCCGCCGGTGATCGAGATCAAGAGGCCGCGCGCCCCCTTCATCGATGAATCATCGATCAGCGGGTTGGCGATCGCAGCTTCGGCCGCAGTCAGCGCGCGCTTCTCGCCGGTGGCCTCGCCGGTGCCCATCATCGCCTTGCCCATTTCGCGCATCACGGCGCGGACGTCGGCGAAGTCGAGATTGATCAGGCCTTCCTTGACCATCAGGTCGGTGATGCAGGCGACGCCCGAATACAGCACCTGGTCGGCCATCGCAAAGGCGTCCGCGAAGGTGGTCTTTTCGTTGGCGACACGGAACAGGTTCTGGTTCGGGATGATCAGCAGCGTATCGACCACCTTGTGCAGCTCGGCAATGCCGGCTTCGGCGGTGCGCATGCGGCGCTGGCCTTCGAAGTGGAACGGTTTTGTCACCACGCCGACGGTGAGGATGCCCATCTCGCGCGCGGTCTTGGCGATGACGGGGGCTGCACCCGTGCCGGTGCCGCCGCCCATGCCGGCGGTGACGAACACCATGTTGGCGCCGCTCAGGTGATCGCGAAGCTCGTCGATGACCTCTTGCGCCGCGGCCGCGCCGACATCGGGCTGGGAACCTGCGCCGAGGCCCTGCGTGACTTGCGTGCCCATCTGCACGATGCGCTGGGCTTTCGACATGGTCAGCGCCTGCGCGTCGGTGTTGGCGACGACGAAATCGACGCCCTGCAGCCCGGCAGTGATCATGTTATTGACGGCATTGCCGCCTGCTCCACCGACGCCGAAGACGGTAATCCGCGGTTTCAGCTCGCTGATGTCAGGGGGGGTCAGATTGAGTGCCATGGTTGCCTCTCGATTACGCGCGCGTTGGTTCGCCCCGGCCGGCGGCCGCGGGAGTTGGTGAAAGTCGTTTGGTCTGGGATCCAGTCATCAGAAGCCCTCGCGAAGCCATCGTCCGACCTTTCCGAAATAGCCGTCAGTCCCTGTTCTGAGCTGCCGCGTATGCCGCGGTTCGACGTGTTCCAGATGAGCGTATTGCGGATAGACCAGGAGGCCCGCGGGCACCGCAAACGACGGGCCCTTCGCCTCATTGGGCATGCGGCCGAAGCCGAGCGGGCGGCCGATCCGGACCGGCCGGTTGAGAATCCGGGTGGCCAGCTCGACGGTGCCGGTGAGCTGCGCAGCGCCGCCGCTCAAGACAACCCGCGCCCTCGGCTCTGCCGCAAAGGGGGAATCCGCGAGCCGGTCCCGGACCATTTCAAAAATCTCCTCGGCGCGATGCCGGACGATGTTGGCGATCGTGGCGCGCGAGACGATCTGCGGAGCATCGCGTTCGTCGCCCGCGGTGGGAACGGACATCAGCTCGCGCGCGTCGGATCCGCCGGTCAGCGCGGTGCCGTATAAAGTCTTGATTCGCTCGGCATCCGCAATGCATGCACCGACACCGCGTGCAAGATCCATCGTGATGTGTTGCCCGCCGACCGCAAATCCGGAGGCGTGCACGAATCGTCCGCCCGAATAGGTTGCAATCGTGGTCGAGCCAGCGCCCATCTCGACCACGGCGGCGCCGAGATCGGCTTCGTCGTCGGTCAGGACCGAGAGGCCGGCGACATAGGGGCTGGCCGCCATGGCTTCGACGTTGATATGGCAGCGCTCGACCACCAGCATCAGGTTTTTGGCGACGGTGGCGTCCGCGGTGACGACGTTCATGTCGACGCCGAACTGCCGCGCCACCATGCCCCTGGGGTCGCGGATGCCCTTGGCGCCGTCGAGGGTGTAGCCGACCGGCAGCGCATGCAGCACGGTGCGGCCCTCGCCGGTGGCGTGGCGCATGCCGGTCGAGGTCACGCGGGTAATGTCGGCCTCAGTGACGGAACCGCCGCGAATATCGGCCGCGGCTTCCACCAGCTGGCCGTGCAGCCGGCCGCCGGAGACGGACAGCAAAACGGATTCGACGCGAACCTTGGCCATGCGTTCGGCCAGCGCCACCGCCTGGCGCACCGCCTGTTCGCACTCGGCGAGGTCGACCACCGCGCCGGCCTTGACGCCGCGCGACTGGATCTGGCTGTAGCCGATCAATTCCACCGCATGGCTGCGCCCGCGCAAGGCCTCGTTCGGCGGGCACGGCTTCAGCCGCGCGATCATGCAGGCGATCTTGCTGGTGCCGACATCGAGGGAAGCCACCAGCGCGGTGCGCTTCTGCGCCATCGGGCGCGTCTTCGGGGTCTGATTGCGATCGAGGCCGGTCATGCGTCGCCGGCCTTTTTCTTGGTCTTCTTGTCCTTGAACAGCTCTTCGCGGGCCTTGGCCGCATCCTCGGACAATTGCACCGTCAGCCTGTCCGGCAGGCGCATGTCGATCGCGACGATGTCGCGCGAGAACAGTTTGTCTTCCTTGTCGAGCTTGCTCAGCGCCGCCAGCGCATTGCCGACGTCGTTTTCCGGCAGGCGGACATCGAGACCGTCCTTCAGCCGTAGGTTCCAGCGCCGTTCGCCGACGAAGATCGCAGCCTTGGTCACGGCGCGGACCTGCGGATAGCGGTCGAGCAGCGCCAGGAAATCCTTGGCTCTGACATCGGCGCCCTTGCCCACCACCAGCGGCAGCGTGACGAAGCGGCGCGACACATAGGGCTCCAACACCGCGCCGTCGTCGGCGATAACGGACAACCGGCCGTCCTCCTGCCACAGCGCAAATGCCGACCGCTCGGTTATGTTGATCTGAAGCCGGCCGGGATAAAGCTTCAAGATCGTGGCATCGGCAATCCAGGGATTGGCCTTGAGCTTGTCGCGCACGGTGGCCGCATCGAGGAACAACAGCGACGAGCGGCCGTTGACGCCGCCGATCGCGAGCACTTCGTCCTGGCTCAACTGCTTGCGGCCGTTGATGGCGACGGTAGTGATGCGGAATCCGGCGGAATTGGCCAGCGCATTGCGGGTATCGCTCAAAGCCTGGGTCAATTCGTCGACATGGCCGCCCTTGACGATGCCGAAGCCGGCGCTGCCAAGTAGCATCAGCACGGTCAAAGTAATACCGGCCCGGTGCGGCAAATAACGTTCGAGCGCCAGAATGAGGCGGTTGGGCGGCGCGCGATCGAGCGCCGGCCTGGCGCGGACGCGGCGTCGGCCCAGCCGCTCGCGCAACAGCACGACCGCTCCTATAGCGGCTGCTTTCAGGTCAGCTTGGGGCCCCAGCGATCGCAGCGATCGAGCGAGGCGTCCTGCACCATCCATTGCACGAGCTCGTCAAATGTTGTTCCCGCAAAAGGCTTTGCGAGTTCTGGCGCAAATGACGTCTCGGTCATGCCGGGCTGGATTTGGACCTCCAGTCAGAAGAGGCCTTTTTTCCCTCGATGCGATCGTCGAAGCGGAAATCCGCAACTGCTCGCGCCCCGGCAGCCAAGCGCCACATGCGCCGCCAGCGTTAACCTTCGGACTTCCTGGTAAACAAAGTGTAAAACCGGTGCGCTCAGGGCGTGTTTTGATGTGCCTTGTGAGCACTTTGCCGCGCAATCGTTAGGATTTTCGCAATAAATCGTCCGGCGCGCCCGGTTCCCTTCGCCAAGGGGCGAATAGCCGGGCGGTCAGGCCATTCCTGCTATGGCCGGCTGCGCTTTTCGGCCAGCACGATCTGGTCGCGCAGGAAATCGGCGAAATCGATCCCCTGCGCCTTGAGCGCCTTCGGATACAGCGAGGCCGGGGTCAGGCCCGGCAAGGTGTTGGTCTCGAGGTAGATCAGCCCCTTCGCCGAGACGATGAAATCGGTACGGGAATAGCCGGTGCACGACAGCGCCCGGTGCGCCCGGATCGACTGATCCATGATCTCTGCCGTGGTCTCGGGCAAAAAGCGGCCCGGGCAAATCTCCTGGGTCGATTTCAACAGGTATTTGGCGGCGTAGTCGAACGCGCCCTCCGCAGGCACGATCTCGATCGGCGGAAGCGAGAACACCGCGCCGTCCGCCTGCTCCAGCACGCCGCAGGTGGCTTCGATACCGGAGACGAACGGCTCGATCAGATATTCCTCTGACTTCGCGGCGTTGCGGACGGCGATGAGGTCCTGCTTCGCATTGACGAAAATCAGGCCGTAGCTTGATCCATCCTTGGCCGGTTTTGCAATCAGCCTGCCGTATTCGGCGAACGCGGCCTCGATGTCATCAAGCGCAACGCCCGCCGGCGCCTTCACGCCCGCGATGGCCACAAAGCGTTTCGCCGCGGCCTTGTCGAAGGCGAGATGCGAGGATGCCGAGCCGGATCCGGTGAACGGAATGCCGCGCATCTCGCACATCGCCTGCAACTCGCCATTCTCCGCCCGGCCGCCGTGCAGGCCAAGCACCAGCAGGCGGTCTTCCGCCTTGGCCTTGTCGAGCCCCGCTTCGAACGCGATGCCGCGATTACCGGGCTTGAATTCATCCTCGAACGGCCGCGTGTGGCCGAGCAGGGTTTCGGAGCGGACCTCGTGCACGGTATCGGCGACATCCCAGAACCAGAGATCGGCCTCCGGCAAGGCACGATGCAGCGCCTGCGCGCTCGCCACCGAAACCAGGCGCTCTTTATTGGTGCCGCCGAAGAGAATGGTAATCCGCATGTTTCGATCCGCCAATTCTTCCGTCATTCCGGGATGGTCCGAAGGACCAGACCCCGAATCTCCTTATCTATACAACTTCTGGATTCTCCGATGTGCAATTGCACATCGTAGTTCGCGCTGTGCGCGCCCCCGAATGACGACTATGCCGGAATCCCAACCCGCTTGATTTCCCAGTGTAGCTCGATTCCGGAATTATCTTTAACCCGCGCGCGCACGGTCTCGCCGAGGGTTTCGATATCATGCCCGGTGGCATCACCGGTATTGATCAGGAAATTGCAGTGCATCTCCGACACCTGCGCGCCGCCGACGCGAAGACCGCGGCAGCCGGCGGCGTCGATCAGTTTCCAGGCGCTGTGACCGGGCGGGTTCTTGAAGGTCGAGCCGCCGGTCTTTTCGCGGATCGGTTGCGCCGTCTCGCGATGGGTCTGCACCTCGGCCATGCGCGCGCGGATCGCTTCCGGCGCCGTGATGGCCCCTCGAAAGCGCGCCGAGGTAAAAATGATCGCGGGATCGACGCCGCTGTTGCGGTAGACGAACTTCATGCCGGCATTGGAAAATACATGCCGGGCGCCGTCGCGGCCGATGCCGGTGGCTTCGACCAGCACGTCCCGGGTCTCGCTCCCGTTGGCGCCCGCATTCATGCGCAGCGCGCCACCGATGGAGCCGGGGATGCCGAAGAAAAATTCCATGCCGCCGATATTGGCCGCCGCCGCCGTTTCCGCCACGCGCTTGTCGAGCGCCGCGGAGCCGGCGCTGACGATGTCGCCCTCGGCGCTGGTGTCGCCGAACCCGCGCGGCGACAGCCGAATCACGACATCCGGGATACCGCCATCGCGCACGATCAGGTTGGAGCCGACACCGACGACAGTGACCGGAAACTCCCTGGGCAGATGCGACAGGAAATAAGCCAGGTCGTCTTCATCCGACGGCGTGAACAGCACCTGCGCCGGACCGCCGACGCGAAACCATGTCAGCTCGGCCAGCGACTGGTTCGCCAGCAACCGCCCGCGCAATTCGGGCATCGCGGCCTTAAGATCGGGCGTGATGTCGGGGAACATCAACGCTACCCCAGCGCCTTCAATTCGCCCGGCAGCGCGTAGGCCCATTGCGTGATATTGCCGGCACCGAGACACACGACGAGATCGCCGCGGCCGGCGATGCCGTGGACGACCTTGGCGAGTTCCGAAGAACTCTGCAGCGGAATCACCTCACGGTGGCCATGCGCGCGCAAGCCGAGCACAAAGTGGTCGCGGTCGATGCCCGGGATCGGCGCCTCGCCGGCCGGATAGACTTCAGCGACGACGACCGCATCGGCGTCATTGAAGCAGGTGCAAAATTCCTCGAACAGCGATTGCAGGCGGGTGAAGCGATGCGGCTGCACCACCGCTATGATCTTGCCGTTGGCGGATTCGCGCGCCGCCCGCAGCACGGCTGCGATCTCGACCGGATGATGGCCGTAATCGTCGATCACGGTGACGCCGTCATATTCGCCGGTTTTGGTGAAACGCCGCTTCACCCCGCCGAAGCCAGCGATCGCCTTTCGGATCATGTCATCGGAAATGCCGAGTTCATGCGCCAAGGCGATCGCGGCCGTGGCGTTGAGCGCGTTGTGCCGTCCCGGCATAGGCAGCAGGAGGTCGGCGATTTCGCGCGTGGCATCGGTCTTGCGGTTGCGGAACGCGACCTTGAATTTCGAACCGCCGCCCATCGGCGTGAGATCCATCAGCCGCGCATCGGCCTGCGGATTTTCGCCGTAGGTGATGATGCGGCGATCCTCGATCTTGCCGACCAAGGTCTGCACCACGGGGTGATCGGTGCACATCACGGCAAAGCCGTAAAACGGCACGTTCTCGACGAAATTGCGGAATGCGTCCTGGATCGCCTCGAAGGTCTTGAAGTGATCGAGATGTTCGGGATCGATGTTGGTGACGATCACGACATCGGATGGCAGTTTCAAGAACGTGCCGTCGCTCTCGTCGGCTTCCACCACCATCCAGTCGCCGGCGCCCAGACGAGCATTGGAGCCGTACGCATTGATGATGCCGCCATTGATCACGGTCGGATCGAGATCGCCGGCATCGAGCAACGTTGCCACCATCGTGGTGGTCGTGGTCTTGCCGTGGGTGCCGGCGACCGCGACGCAGCTTTTGAGCCGCATCAGCTCGGCGAGCATTTCGGCGCGTCGCACCACGGGAATCCGCTGCGCGCGCGCCGCCATCAATTCGGGATTGTCGCGCTTGATCGCGGTCGACACCACGACCACGTCGGCGCCGTCGACATTCTCCGCCTTGTGGCCAACCGAGACCGTGATGCCCCTGTCGCGCAGCCGCGCGACGTTGCCGCTCTCGGAGGCGTCCGAGCCCTGCACGGTATAGCCCAGATTGCACAGCACCTCGGCGATGCCGCTCATGCCGATGCCGCCGATCCCGACGAAGTGAATGGGTCCGATCTCGCGCGGCAGTCTCATGGTTGTTCCTCGGTGTCATCGCCCGCCAACGGGTCGGCGCAAAGCGCCGCCCGATGACAGGCTCCGGCGGGCGATCCAGTATTCCGCGCCCCCCGTGAGTCAAATCAGCGGCGCGGCGTACTGGATGCCCCGCTTTCGCGGGGCATGACAAGGGCAATTTTGTGCGCAAGCGCCTAGATTCTGGCGACTTTCATCACCAGATCGGCCAGCCGCTCCGCCGCATCCAGCCTGCCGACGCTGCGCGCGGCCGTGGCCATCGCGGTTAACCTGGCGGGCTCGGCGGCCAGCGCGGAGATTTCCGCCGCCAGCCGGTCGGGGGTAAATTCGGTCTGCGGAATCCGTAAAGCACCATTTGCCTGCGACAGCACGCCGGCATTGGCGAACTGGTCCTGATCGATCGCGCCCGGCAATGGCACCAGAATGGAGGGCCGTCCGATCGCGGCGAGTTCGGCGACCGTACCGGCGCCGGAGCGCGAGATCACCAGATGGCTCGACGCCAGCTTCGCCGGCAGGTCGCCGAAGAACGGCGCCAGTTCGGCGTTGATCTTGAGCCGGTCATACACTGCGCGGACCCGCGCCATGTCCTCTTCGCGGACTTGCTGCGTCAGCATCAGACGGGCCCACAGCACCGGCTCCAGCCGCTCGATTGCGCCCGGCACGATATCGCTCATCACCCGCGCACCCTGGCTGCCGCCGACCACCAGCACGCGCAGCGGTCCATTCGGTTCGGGTGTCGCAAACGGCACCGCCGCGGCGGCAAGAATCGCGGGACGCATCGGCGTGCCGACGGTGGTTGTCTTGCCGGCCAGCGAAGGATCGCGATCGAGCACGCCGGGCAGCGAGGTCGCGACCGCGTCGACGCGGCTGGAGAGAAAGCGGTTGGCGCGGCCGAGTACTGCGTTGGCGTCGTGAATGATGCCGGGCACGCCGAGCCAGCGTGCCGCCATCAGCGGCGGCACGGTCGGATAGCCGCCGAAACCGACCACGGCGGCGGGCTTCAGCCGCCGCACCAGATTGAGCGCCACCATGGTACCATAGCCCAGCATGATGGCGGTGCGTGCCAGCGACACGGGATTGCGGCTGCGCACGGTCTCGCTCGGCACCACGTCGATCATGTCCTTGGAGAACAACCCGCTGTAGCGCAGCGCGCGGGCGTCGGTCGCCAGACGCACGCGCAGGCCGCGCTTGATCAGCTCGACGCCCAGCGCCTCGGCAGGAAACAGATGACCGCCGGTACCGCCCGCGGCCAGCAGAATCAAAGGCGCTAAATTCATTGTTGCAATCTTCGCGAACCGAGTGCCGTCATTGCGAGCGAAGCAACTTGTCCGCCGTAGCTTTAGCGAAGGCGGAAGCAATTCATAGGCCAGGAAGCTGGATTGCTTCCGCCTTCGCTCTTCGAGCTACGGCGGACAGGTCGTCACTTCGTTCCTCGCAATGACGAAAAGCGCGTCTTTCCCCTCAGGTCAAGCGTAACCGCGCGCCGCGCTGGCATCGTTGATCGATTCCATCTCGGTGCGCGGGCGCAGCCTGGTCAGCGCCAGCATCATGCCGACGCCGTAAGCCAATGAGACGATCGACGAACCGCCATAGGAGATGAACGGCAGCGTCATGCCCTTGGCGGGGATCAGCTGCAGATTGACCGCCATGTTGATGGCGGCCTGCACCCCGAACAGGATCGCAAGGCCGGAAGCGGCAAAGCGCGCGAACATGTCCTCGGTGGCGTAGGCGCGCGACAGCGTGCGGATCACGACGAAGGCGAACAGCGCGACCAGCGCCAGGCACAGGATGATGCCGAATTCTTCCGCCGCGACCGCGAACACGAAGTCGGTGTGGCTGTCCGGCAGGCTGCGCTTGGCAATGCCTTCGCCGGGCCCTAGCCCAAACCAGCCGCCGTTCCAGAACGCCTCCATCGCGGTGTCGACCTGAAAGGTGTCGCCCGAGGCCGGATTCATGAAGCGCTTGATGCGGCCGGCGACGTGCGGCACCAGCAAATAGGCGCCGAACAAGCCGGCGCTGGCGGCGCCCGCGAGCCCCAGCACCCAGATCATCCGCATGCCCGCGATGAAGAACAGCGCGCCCCACACCATCAGGATCAGCATGGTCTGGCCGAAGTCCGGCTCCATCACCAACAGCGACACCAGCATCATCAGGAGCGCCAGCGCCATCGAGGTCGCCGGCATTTCCGGGCGCTTGGTCGATTCGGCAAAAAGCCACGCCGCCATCACTACGAAGGCGGGCTTGGCGGATTCGGAGGCCTGGATGTTGACGCCGAGCAGCGTGATCCAGCGCCGCGAGCCCTTGACCTCGGGACCGAGCAGCAGTGTCGCCACGATCAGCGCGATCGAGACCGCGAACACCAGCAGCGCGGATCGGCGGATCTGCCGCGGCGACAGGAACGACACCGCGATCAGCACCATGAAAGACGGCAGCAGGAACAGGATGTGCCGGTTGAAGAAGTGGAAGGGATCGAGCCCGATCCTTGTTGCCACCGGCGGGCTCGCCGCCAGCGACAGAATGACGCCAGCCAGCATCAGCGCGATGATCGCTGCCAGCAGCGGCTTGTCGACGGTCCACCACCATTCGGAAAACGGGGTGCGTTGGTCACGGGCAAGCATGGGCGTCCCCAAATGGCAGAGGTAACGCCCATTGGTGGCGCAGGATGGTTTCCAAGGGGTTAATGAGATCATAATCTTTTGAGATGTTGGCTAGTGCCACCTCACAAACGGTCGTCATACCCGCGAAAGCGGGTATCCAGTACGCCGCGGCCGTAGTGATTGAACCGCGAGGCCTCTGGAATACTGGATCGCCCGCTTTCGCGGGCGATGACGGTTGTGGTTGCTCACACCACCGGCTTTACGCCCGGAAGCGCCGTGACGAGATCGCGGAACTTCGTGCCGCGGATTTCGAAATTGCGGTACTGGTCGAACGAGGCGCAGGCCGGCGACAGCAGTACCACGGGATCGGCCAGCCCTGATGCCTCCGCGTCGCGTGCGGCATTGGCCACCGCGACGTCGAGCGTCTCGGATATCTCGTGCGGCACGCGATCGCCCAGTGTGCCCGCAAATTCCGGCGCGGCTTCGCCGATCAGATAGGCTTTGCGGATGCGTGGGAAATATTCGGTCAGGCCCGTAATGCCGCCGAGTTTCGGTTTGCCGCCGGCGATCCAGAAGATGTCGCCGAAGGACGACAGCGCATGTGCCGCCGCGTCGGCATTGGTGCCCTTGGAGTCGTTGACGAACAGCACATTGCCGCGGCGGCCGACCTGCTCCATGCGATGCGCGAGGCCTGGAAAACTGCGCAGGCCGTTCTGCAGGACATCGGCGCCAATGCCCATCGCCAGCGCACAGGCCGCGGCACAGGCTGCGTTCTGCGCATTGTGCAGGCCGCGCAATGAGCCGATGCCGCCGAGCTTTGCGATTTCGCTGCGCGCGCCGCCGGAAGCAAGCACGATGGTTTCGCGCTCGACATAGACGCCGTCGGGCAGCGGATTCTTCACGGAGATGCGCACCACGCGCTTGCCGGCCCGGTCGAGGCGGTCGGCGATGTTGCGGCACCAGCCGTCGTCGACGCCGACAATGGACGTGCCCTGTGGCTGCACGCCGGCGACCAGGCGCGCCTTCACCGCGGCGTAGTGTTCGAGCGTGCCGTGGCGGTCGATATGATCTTCGCTGACGTTCAGGAGAATCCCGACTGAAGGATCGAGCGAGGGCGAAAGATCGATCTGGTAGGACGACATCTCGACCACATGCACCCGCCCCATCCGCGGCGGCTCCAGCGACAGGATCGCGGTGCCGATATTGCCGCCCATCTGGGTGTCGTAACCGGCGACCTTCATCAGATGCGCGATCAGCGCCGTCGTGGTCGACTTGCCGTTGGTGCCGGTGATCGCGACGAACGGCGCCTCCGGCGCGTGACGCCTTCGTTCGCGGCAAAACAGCTCGATATCGCCGATCACTTCGATACCGGCCTGCCGTGCCGCCAGCACGCTCCAGTGCGGCGCCGGATGGGTCAGCGGCGCACCGGGCGTCAGAACCAGCGCGGCGAAATTCGCCCACGACACGGTTCGCAGATCGGCGGTGATGAAACCGGCCTGGGCCGCCTTGACGACATTGTCGGTACTGTCGTCCCCGGCGATCACTTCCGCGCCGCCCGCCTTCAGGGCGTGACAGCTTGCAAGTCCGGAGCCGCCGAGGCCGAAGACGGCGACCGTCTTGCCGGCGAAGGAGGTGACGGGAATCAAATGCTCACCGCAGTTTCAGCGTGGAGAGACCGGCCAGCGCCAGCATCACCGAGATGATCCAGAACCGGATCACGATCTGCGGCTCGGTCCAGCCCTTCTGTTCGAAATGATGATGCAGCGGCGCCATCCGGAACACGCGCTTTCCCGTCAGCTTGAACGACACCACCTGCACGATCACCGAGACCGCTTCCAGCACGAACAATCCGCCGATCACGGCCAGCACGATCTCGTGCTTGACCGCGACCGCGGTCGCACCCAGCATGCCGCCAAGCGCAAGCGAGCCGGTATCGCCCATGAAGATCGAGGCCGGCGGCGCGTTGAACCAGAGAAATCCCAATCCGGCGCCGAGCACTGCGCCGCAGACAACCGCCAGTTCGCCGGCGCCGGCGACGTAGTTGATCTGCAAATAATCGGAGAACACCGCGTTTCCGGTCAGATACGCGATCATGCCGAAACTGGCGGCGGCGATCATGACCGGCACGATCGCAAGCCCGTCGAGTCCGTCGGTCAGATTGACCGCGTTGCCGGCGCCGACCATGACGAAGGCGCCGAAGATGATGAAGAACCAGCCGAAATTGAACACCATGTCCTTGAAGAAGGGGATCGCGAGCGAGGTCGAGGACACGTCGCGGCCGAGCCGCACCAGGGCGTAGCAGGCGGCCAGCGCGATTGCCGCCTCGATCGCAAGCCGGAATTTTCCGGCGAAACCGCCATGAGTCTGCTTGGTGACCTTCAGATAGTCGTCGTAGAATCCGACGAAGCCGAAGCCGAGCGTCACCGCCAGCACGATCCAGACGTAGGGATTGAGCGGATTGGCCCACAACAGCGTCGAGACCACCAACCCCGAAAGGATCATCAGCCCGCCCATCGTCGGCGTGCCCTTCTTGGAGACGATGTGCGACGCCGGGCCGTCGGTGCGGATCGGCTGGCCCTTGCCCTGGCGCAGCCTCAAATGGTCGATGATCCACGGGCCGAACAGGAAGACGAACAGCGCCCCGGTCACCATCGCGCCACCGGTGCGGAAGGTGATGTAGCGAAACACGTTCAACAGGGTACGGAAGACGCCGAAGCCGGGAACGGTATTGGAGAGTTCGATCAGCCAGTAAAACATTCAATATGCCCTATACCGCGGCTTCGTTCGCCGTCTTGCCGGGAAAGCGCCTTGCGGGTGTGTTGATAATCGCTTTCAGCCGCAAACCAAGCAAAACCTTGATCATGACCGCGTCGTGCCTAGCGAATCGCCGCACGGAAAAGCGGGTCGTAAGCATGGGCAGTTTACGCCCTTGCCTGTAGGGCGGCCAGCAACCTTGGCACAAACTTGTTGACCCAAAACATTTTTTTGCTGCCCTTGACCACCACGACATCGCCGTCCCGCAGTAAAGTCGCGATTTTTTGCGGCTCGAGCGTGGCCGGGTCCTCGTACCAGCCGAGGCCGTTTTCCGCCGGCACCAGGTCGTATAAATGCCGCATCAAGGGGCCCACGCAGTACACGCCATCGATGCCCGGCAGATGCCCGGCCAGCTTTTCATGATATGCCGGCGCATCGGCGCCGAGCTCCAGCATGTCGCCGAGAATGGCGATGCGCCGGCCGTTATGCACCGGCCGCGCCTTCAGGCTGTCGAGGGCGGCCACCATGCTGGCAGGGTTGCCGTTGAAACTGTCATCGATCACGGTCACGCCGTGCGCGGTCTGCTCGACCCCGCGCCCGCTCATGATGCCGACCTTGCCGAGCTCTTTCGCCAGTAATGTTTCATCCAGGCCAGCGGCGTGAATCGACGCCAGCGACGCCAGCGCATTCTGCAGACGATGCGGCGCGCCGGGCGTCAGGCCGAATTCAACCTGCTTGCCGCCTACCTGCGCGACCACGTTCCAGCTTTCGCCCTGCGCCGAATGCTTCAACGCCCGCACCTTGGACGCATCGCCGAAGCGGATGATTTTTCCATTCCATTCCGGCGCCTCGACATCCCCAGGCAGCACCAGCACGCCGGCTTTCGGCAGACCCTGTGCAATACTCACCTTCTCGCGCCGGATCGCCTCCAGGCTGCCGAGCTTTTCCAGATGCACCGGCTGCACATTCACCACCAGCGCCACCGTCGGCTGCGTCAATTCGCTGAGCCGCGCGATCTCGCCGGTCTGGTTCATGCCCATTTCCACCACCCACAGCGTGGCTTTGGGGCCGGCATTGCAAAGCGTCAGCGGCACGCCCCAGAAATTATTGAAACTGCTCGGGCTGGCATAGGCGCCGGGATAGGCGGCGAGAAATTCCTTGGTGCTGGTTTTGCCGGCGCTGCCGGTCAGGCCGATCACCGGGCCACTGAACCTCGCCCGCGCCGCGCGCGCCAATGTCCACAGCCCGTCGATCAGCGTGTCCTTCACCACCAGTTGCGGCACGCTCACGCCCTCGATCCGGTGCGGCACGATCATCGCCACCGCGCCGGCCGCCTCGGCCTGCTTTGCAAATTCCCAACCGTCGCGCGCACTGGCAAAACTCGAAATAAAGCCGCCGCTCGGCGTGCCGCTCAACGCCACGAACAGACATCCCGGCTTCACCAGGCGGCTGTCCTGGGTGACGAATTCGATCGTCGTATCGGGAAATTTTCCGGCCAGGCCCAGGGCGCGGGCGACGTCGGCAATGGTCCATAAATGCGCGCTCATGCGACCCTCGCTGCCAGTGCTGCCGCGACCGCATCGTGATCGCTGAACGGCAGCGTCCTGTCGCCGACGATCTGGCCGGTCTCGTGGCCCTTGCCGGCGATCAGCAGCGCATCGCCGGGCTCCAGTGCCGCAATCCCAGTCCGGATCGCCTCGGCGCGATCGCCGATATCCTTGGCACCCTTCGCAGCAGCAAGGATTGCGGCGCGGATGGTTTCCGGCTGCTCGCTGCGCGGATTGTCGTCGGTGACGATGACATGATCGGCATTCTCGACCGCGATCGCCCCCATCAACGGCCGCTTGCCGGCGTCGCGATCGCCGCCGGCGCCGAAGATGACGACGAGCTTGCGTCTGGCGTAGGGCCGCAGCGCCTGCAGCGCCTTCGCCAGCGCGTCCGGCTTGTGTGCGTAATCGACGAAGATCGGCGCGCCATTATGTTCGCCGACACGCTCCAGCCGGCCCTTGGCGCCCTCGAGATGTTCGAGGCTGGCGAACACCGCATCCGGCGCGCTGCCGGTGCCGATCGCCAGTCCGGCGGCGACCAATGCATTCTCGATCTGGAATTCGCCAACCAGCGGCAGCTTGATGCTATGACGGCGGCCGCGATGTTCGAGCGCGAGTTGTTGCGCAAAACCTTCGATCGATGCGGCCTCGAGACGAATGCCCTCACCTGCCCCGTCGGCGTTGCGGCCGACCGCGATGATCCGCAAACCGCGCTCGCGCGCCGCGTCGATGACCTGCTGTGAGCACTCATGGTCGGCCGAAATGACAGCTGCGCCGCCGGCCGCCACGAGATCGCGGAACAGCCGCAGTTTGGCGGCGAGATAATGCGCGACGTCGGGATGGTAATCCATGTGGTCGCGCGACAGATTGGTAAAACCGCCGGCGGCGATGCGAACGCCGTCGAGCCGGTACTGGTCGAGCCCATGCGATGACGCTTCAAAGGCCAGATGGGTGACGCCATGGCCTGCAATCTCGTCGAGCTGCCGATGCAGCGCGATCGGATCCGGCGTGGTCAGCGAGCCGTAGACGGTGCGCTTCGGCGAAACCAGCCCGATGGTGCCTATGCTGGCGGAGGCATGACCGAGCCGCTGCCAGATCTGGCGGGTGAAGGCGGCAACCGAGGTCTTGCCGCTGGTGCCGGTCACCGCGGCGATCGTCGACGGTTGCCGCGGATAGAATTTTGCCGCGGCCAGCGCCAGCGCGCGGCGCGGATTCGGCGTGACGACGAAGGGCACGCGACGATCGGCTGTGGAGGGATGGTCGCCTGCGACCGCAACGGCTCCGGAGGCAATCGCTGCATCGATGAATCGGGAGCCATCGGTCTTGCTGCCGGCCAGCGCGAAGAACAAATCGCCCGGCTTTACCGCCCGGCTGTCCACCGCGAGGCCCTTGACCTCGGTCGCATCGGCGGCCACGACCGCATCGGCCTGCGGCTCGATCGTGGCGTCATCGCCGAAGAGGTCGCGAAGTCTCATGATCTTCCAGTCCGGCCGGCGCAGTCCGGCGCCTCTCAGCTACGCCTTACTGGGTTGGCTTTGATGCCGCAAGAATGAGGCGGTCGGACGGCGGTAAATCGAACCGCGGCTCGATGCCCAAAAGCGGGGCGATGCGGGCAATGACCTTGCCGCCGGTCGGAACCGCGTTCCAGCCGGAGGTGATGAAGCCGTGAGTTTCCGGCAGCGCCTTCGGTTCGTCCAGCATCACCAGCAGCTGGTATTGCGGATTATCCGCCGGAATGATGGCGGTGAACGAGTTCAGCACCTGCTTCTTCGCGTAGCGGCCGTTGATGACCTTCTCGGAGGTGCCGGTTTTTCCGCCAACATAGTAGCCCTTGACGTCCGCCGTCTTGGCGGTGCCGACCTCGGCATTGAGGCGCATCAGGAACCGCATCTTGTCAGAGGTTTCCGGCTTGATCACGCGCTTGGCGAGCGCCGTCGCTTCCTCTTCGCTGCGCTTCAGGAAGGTCGGGGGAATCAGGTAGCCGCCGTTCATCAGCGCGTTGATACCCATCACCGCCTGCAATGGCGCTACCGACAGGCCCTGGCCGAACGCGATGGTCACGGTGTTCAACTCGCTCCAGCGGCGCGGCACCAGCGGCGACGCGCTTTCCGGCAATTCGGTGCGCAGACGGTGCAACTGGCCCATCTTGGCGAGAAACGCCTTGTGGGCCTCGACGCCCTGACCGAGCGCGATCCGCGCGGCACCGATATTGGACGAGTAGGTGAACACTTCCTTGGTGTTGATGAAACGTCCCAGCGAGTGGCTGTCATGGATGGTGAACTTGCCGTAGTGCAGGTTTCCCCGCGCATCCCACATCGAGTTTAGGTTGATCTTGCCGGAATCCAGCGCCATCGCCAGCGTGAATGCCTTGAAGGTCGATCCCATCTCGTAGACGCCGGTGGTCAGCCGGTTGATGCGATCGGGATCGTGCGCCTCCCGGGGGTTGTTGGGATCGAAATCGGGCAGCGACACCAAAGCGACGATCTCGCCGGTCTTGACGTTGGAGACGATGCCGGAGGCCGCCTTGGCCTTGAACTTTTCCTTCGCCTTCATGAGTTCATCGCGCAAGGCGTGTTCGACCCGCAGGTCGACCGACAATTCCACCGGCTTTTGCAGCCGGTCGGTGGCAAAGCCCGCGCGGTGCAGATCGGCGAGCCCGTTATTGTCGAGCCACTTCTCCATCCCGGCGATGCCCTGGTTGTCGATATTGACCAGACCGATCAGGTGCGCGACTTCGGCGCCGGTGGGATAGACGCGCTTGTTCTCGCGCAGGAAGCCGATGCCGGGAATGCCGAGGCGATGGATGTCCAGCTGCTGCGTTGGCGTGATTTCGCGCTTCAGCCAGACAAAGCCCTTTTTCGACGACAGACGGTCGCGCACCTCCCCGGTGTCGAGGTCGGGCAGCGTCGCGGTCAGAAGCTCGATCGCCTCGTCCTTGTCGATGATCCGGCGCGGTTCGCCGAACAGGCTGGGCGCCTTGACGTCGGTGGCGAGCACCTCACCATTGCGATCGACGATATCGGGCCGCGCGGTTGCAATCGCGTCCTGCGAGGCGGTGCGGCGCGCGCCATGGCTGTCGGCGCCGACCGCGAACATCACAAGCCGTCCGGCGAGCACGGCGTAGATCGCCGCAAAAGCCAGGATCGCAAATCCGACACGGGCGCGCGCTTTCGCGGTGCGATCGACATTGCGCCCGTAAAGCAGGCTGCGGATCAGCCGCTGCCGCCAAGGCTCGGCAGGCTTGGTCTTCGCAAGCGCCTGATCGGTCATTGCTGATCTCCCGGCGCCGGCGCAGGCACCGAACCGGTCACCGTCTCGGCGTCGGAAGCGGCCTCGATGGTGTTGATCATCGCGCCGATCGGATCGGGCGCGCCCGGCTTCGCGAAGTTCGGCGGCCGCTCGGGCAGGTTCTTCAACTGGTCATATTGCGTCCCGTTGACCGGTTTCAGTTCCAGATGCCGGTCCGCGAGACCTTGCAGCCGCAGCGGCGCGTCGAGCCTGGCCCATTCCGCGCGCAGCGTGGCGATGGCGTCGCGCTGCTCGCGGATTTCCGCGTTCAGGCGCAGCACGCTCTCGGTGCGCGACGTCGATTCCATCTTGATCCGGTAGACATAGGCGGCCGCGAACACCAGCATGCCGATGACGAGGAAATGGATGATCCGCATGATCAGCCTCCCCGCATCACGTCGGCGAGGACGGGCCAGGCCGGCAAGCTACCCGCCGCATGCGCCGGCGCCGCGGTCCGTTCGGCCGCGCGCAGCTTGGCGGACCGCGCACGCGGATTGGCCGAGACCTCAGCGTCGCCGGGCGTGACCGGCCGCTTGGTCAATATCTGGAAACTTGGCGCTGCCTGCGCCACTTCGGGCAAATGCCGCGACCCGCCGGCCGCCTTGCTGCGCTGGTTAAGGAAATCCTTGACGATGCGGTCTTCCAGCGAATGAAAGGACACGACCACCAGCCGGCCGCCCGGCTTCAGCACGCGCTCGGCCGAAGCCAGCGCCAGATGCAGTTCGTCGAGCTCTTCGTTGACGAAGATTCGCAAAGCCTGGAACGTGCGCGTCGCCGGGTGGATCTCGTTCGGCTTGGAGCGGACCACCTTGCCGATGATGTCGGCCAGCGCCTGGGTGGTCGTGATCGGCGCTTCCTTGCGGGCGGCGACGATGGCCCGCGCCACGCCGCGGGAGTGACGCTCTTCGCCGAAGATGTAGATGATGTTGGCGAGATCGGCCTCGGACGCCCTGGCGACCACATCGGCCGCGGTCGGGCCGTCATGGCCCATCCGCATATCGAGCGGGCCGCCGAGCCGGAACGAGAAGCCGCGGTCGGCCTGATCGAGTTGCATCGAGGAGACGCCGACGTCCATCACGATTCCGTCGACCGCCTCGACCCCCTGCCCGTCGCAAATCTCGGCGAGGTTGGAAAACCGATCCTCGACCAGGGTCAGCCGCCCGCCCGAACGGTCGACCAGATCGAACCCGCCGGTAATCGCTGACCGGTCACGGTCGATGCCGATGACCCGGGTGCCCGGGGTGTCGAGGATGGCGCGGCTATAGCCGCCGGCGCCAAAGGTGGCGTCGATATAGATGCCGCCGGCGCGCGGATTGAGCATCTCGACCGCCTCGCGGCCGAGAACGGAAATATGACGAGGCGCAGCCGAGGTCATGCGCCGGTCTCTGGCACATTCCAGCGTACGGAACAGAAATTGGACGCCGACGGGCCCATTGCGCCTCAAATCCCCGCGTTTTGCCAGCCTTTTCCGGCCAAAGAGCCCTCGCAGGGCGTGATCGCCGTTTCCCGCCCCGACCAGCAAACCCTCATTTCCGTACGGAATTTGCTGGCCTGCCATGGCGTTTCGAGCGTGAAAGAGGGCCTCGGCCGTCCCCAAAACCGGTTCGGCTCTTCACCACTTAGTAACGGCACTTAGCGTTAAGAAAGCGTTGACGGTCGGCCACCGGATTTGCGCGGTTTTTAACCGCCGGGAACCCGGTGATGCCCGCCGCACACACTCAGGCAAAATGCGAAGCGAAGGGCGGCCGCCGGATTGCGCGGATGACAGGGTAAAGGAATAGTAAATACAGTTCATTTTTTAAAGCGTCGTATTGCCGTTCTCCTGCCCGGTTTGAGTTTTCTTATGGCCCAAGGTTCGTTCGCATCTGCCGGTATCGATTCGAAGCGTCAACGTGCCCTCCCCGTTCCCAGGGCCAACGCCGAAATGCAGACTTTTACCCCGGATTCCTCGATCGCTTCCGACGTCATCCCGTCGGCGAACTATGGCGACCGCAACAAGGGCCGCCTGCCCGACATGATCCTGCTGCACTACACCGGCATGCCGGATGTGGAAGGCGCGATCGCCCAGCTCTGCACCGCCGGCACCGACGTATCCGCGCACTACATCGTCCTGGAGGACGGCCGCATCGTGCAATGCGTGCCCGAGAGCAAGCGCGCCTGGCACGCCGGCGCGTCGTTCTGGGCCGGCGAGGAAGACATCAATTCCTGCTCGATCGGGGTCGAGATCATCAACCGCGGCCACGATTGGGGCTATCCGGATTTCCCGCTGCGCCAGATCGCCGCCGTGATCGCGCTGTGCCGCGGCATCATGCTCCGCCGCAAGGTGCCGTCGCATCGCGTGCTCGCGCATTCGGACGTCGCACCGGCCCGCAAGAAGGATCCCGGCGAAAAATTTCCGTGGCATTCGCTGGCCAATTCCGGCGTCGGCCATTGGGTGCAGCCGGCGCCGATCGTGCGCAGCGAGGCGCTCAAGCTCGGCAGCATCAGTGACGACGTCGCGGGCCTGCAGGCGGCGCTGGCCCGCTATGGCTACAACGTGCCCACCCACGGAAAATTCGACGGCGCCACGATGGAGGTGGTCACCGCGTTCCAGCGCCACTTCCGCCCCGCCCGCGTCGACGGCGTCGCCGATCATTCGACCATGACCACGCTGCATGCGCTGCTGGCGAGCTTGCCGGCCGAAGCGACGGTCGCCGCTTCGAGCTAGCGCCCACGGCCGGGCCAATTGATTTCCATCAAGCCTGACAGGCGCATTTTCGGCGACAAGCCGCGATGGCGGCATGAGCACGGAATGGGTCGATGGCATTGGAGCGCGTCCTGCGCTGGGCACTGGTCGCGGTCGCGATCGCGGGATTATCGGCAGGGATCGTTGCTTACCTCGCCGGTCGCTCCGATCTCGCCGATCTCAGCTGGATGCTTGCGACGATACCTGTGGTCGCGGGACTGGCGTTCTCGATCGTCAGGGACCTCCTGGTTCGGCGTCGATGCGATCGCGCTGGTGTCGATGAGCGCGGCGCTCGCGCTTGGCCAGCCGCTGGCCGGCGCCGTCGTGGCGCTGATGTATTCCGGCGGCAACGTGCTCGAGGATATCGCGGTTGCCCGGGCCGAGCATGATCTGCGCTCGCTGGTCGACCGCGCCCCCCGCGAGGCCCACCGCTGCCTCGATGGCGGCGTCGAGGAAGTGCCTGTCGGCACCGTGGCAGTCGGCGACCGGCTGCTGGTGCATGCCGGCGAAGTGGTTCCGGTCGACGGCGTCATCACTTCGAGCAATGCAACGATCGACGAGTCCGCATTGACGGGCGAACCGATCCCGGTGACGAAGGCGCGCGGCGCGGCCATTCTGAGCGGCTCGCTGAACGCCGGCGAGACCTTTGAAATGACGGTGTCGGCGCTATCAGGCGAAAGCACCTATGCCGGCATCGTGCGTCTGGTGACCGCCGCGCGGACCGCGAAAGCGCCGTTCGTGCGACTGGCCGATCGTTATGCGCTGATATTTTTGCCCGTCACGCTGGCGCTCGCCTTCGTGGCCTGGCTGATCTCGGGCGATCTGCTTCGCAGCCTCGCCGTGCTGGTCGCGGCGACGCCGTGTCCGCTCATTCTGGCTGCGCCCGTGGCCTTCATCGCCGGCGTTGCGCAAGCGGCCCGGCGCGGCATTCTCGTCAAAGGCGGCGGCCTGCTGGAGGCGCTGGCGCGCGCCCATACCGTGTTGTTCGACAAGACCGGGACGCTGACGGTCGGCGGCGCGCGGCTGCTTTCGGTCGAGGTTGCGCCGGGCGAAACCGCCGAACAGGTATTGATGCTCGGTGCCTCGCTCGAACAGGCGTCGCATCATGTGATCGCCGGCGCCATCGTTGAGGCGGCGACCGAACGCGGCCTGAGCCTCAAGCTGCCCGAACAGGTGCGGGAATCCATGGGCTCGGGGTTGCGAGGCGTGATCGAGGGACGGCAGGTCAGCGCCGGCTCACGCGAGATGGTGATTGCCGGCGGGCACGTTGCCGAATGGGCAGCGCGGGCGATACGCCGCGCCTCGTGGCGTTCGGCGCTCATCGTGTTCGTCGCGGTCGAGGGACGGCCGATCGGCGCGTTGCTGCTCGCCGACGAGCTTCGTTCCGACACCCCGCGCGCGATCCGGCTGCTGCGCGACGCCGGCATCGCCCGCATCATCATGGTCACCGGCGACCGTGCCGGAGCCGCGCAGGCCATCGGCGCCGCCCTCGATCTCGACGCGGTGCTGGCCGAACGCGTGCCCTCCGACAAGGTCGATGCAGTGCGCTCCGAACAGCGGCTTCATCCCAGCATCATGGTCGGCGACGGCATCAACGATGCGCCCGCGCTGGCCGCCGCCGATGTCGGGATCGCGCTGGGCGCCGGCGGCGCCAGCGCCTCGTCCGAGGCAGCCGACGTGGTGATCCTCGCCGATCGCCTCGATCGGGTCGGCGAAGCGATCATGATCGCGCAACGGGCGCGGCGCATCGCCATCGAAAGCATCGTGGCCGGCATCGCGCTTTCGACGCTGGCGATGCTGGCTGGAATGTTCGGCTGGCTGATGCCGGTTCCGGCCGCCATCGTTCAGGAGGTGATCGACGTTGCCGTGATCCTCAACGCGCTGCGCGCCCTGAATCCCGGTCACGCCAGCACCGGGAAGCGCATGACCGCCGAAGCCGGGCGCGAGCTGCATCGCAACCACGTTACGCTGATCGGGAGCCTCGACCGGCTGCGATCGATCGTCGATGCGCTCGACGATGCCGTTCCCGAACACGCGGCCGCATTGATCACCGAGGCGAACCGGCTGGTGCAGGACCAGGTTGTCGTGCACGAGCGCGACGACGAGGGTCAGGTCTATCCGCAGCTCGCCAGGGTTCTCAGCGAGAGCCACGGCCTCTCCGCGATGAGCCGCGCGCACCGCGAGATCCTGCATGTTGCCCGGCTGCTCGCCCGCGTCACCGAGGATCTGCCGTCGGAGAAGGTCGACCGCTATCTCATTCGCGACGCCCAGCGCCTGATCGAGACCGTCGAGACCCTGGTCCGCCTCCACACCGCGCAGGAGGAGGATATCTACGAGGCGGTCGCAGCGCACTGAACTCAACCCATCTCCGCGATCCGCCGCGCATAGAGCCGCCGCAGCGGCTCCAGTTGCGTCGCAGCCGTCGCCGCCAGATAGGCTTCGCGCGCCGCGTCATGACGGCCGAGCCGGCGCAGCAGATCGGCGCGAACCGCCGGCAGCATTTCATAACCCTTGAGACCGCCGCGGGCTTCCAGCGCGTCGATCAGGTCGAGCGCCCGCGCCGGGCCGTCGACCATCGACACCACGGCGGCGTGATTGAGTTCGATCACCGGCGACGGGCTGATGCGCAGCAGGACTTCGTAGAGGCCGGCGATCTGCGGCCAGTCGGTGTCTTGATAATTGGGTGCGCGCGCGTGCAGGGCCGCGATCGCCGCCTGCACCGTGTAGGATTGCGGCCGACCCGGCATCCGCAACGCATCCTCGACCAGCTTGAGGCCCTCGGCGATCTGGCCGGCGTCCCACAGCGCACGATCCTGCTCTTCGAGCAAAACGATGTCGCCGCCCGCGGTCTCGCGGCCGGCGCGGCGCGCGTCGTGCAGCAACATCAGTGCGAGCAGTCCCATGATCTCGCCGCGTCCGGGCATCAGCGCATCGATCAGCCGCGCCAGCCGGATCGCTTCGCGCGCCAGATCCGGCCGCATCAGATCCTCGCCCGAGGTCGCGACATAGCCTTCGGTAAACACCAGATAGATCACCGCGAGCACGCCGCGCAGCCGCGGTTCGAGCGCTTCGCGCTCCGGCACCTCATAGGGAATACCGGCGAGGCGGATCTTCTGCTTGGCACGGAGCAAGCGCTGCGCCATCGCGTCTTCGCTCGCCAGAAACGCGCGCGCGACCTGCGCCGTGGTCAGCCCGCACACCGTGCGCAGTGTCAGCGCGACCTGGACCTCGGCGGCAAATGACGGATGGCAGCAGGTAAAGATCAGCCGCAGCATGTCGTCGTCGAGCACGCTGTCGGCGGCCTCGCACGGGGGCGACGCGTTGAGCAGCAGTTCGTGGGTCAGCTCCTGCTGCTTGCCGCGAAACGCGATGTTGCGGCGAACGCGGTCGATCGCCTTGTTGCGGCCGACATTGACCAGCCACGCCCGCGGATTGGCCGGCAGGTTGCCATTGGGCCAGCGCTCCAGCGCGACCGCGACGGCATCCTGCAAGGCATCTTCCGCCAGATCGAAATCGCCGACGAGACGGATCAGCGTGGCCAGCGCCCGCCCCGCCTCGTCGCGGAATATTTTTTCGATCTCGGTTGGTGTCATGGTTTATTCAATAATCGTCATTCCGGGGCGTGCCAACGGCTCCGCGCGTAGCGCGGCCCGATGACAGGCTCCGCACAAGCTATGATGTGCAATTGCACATCAGAGCCTGTCGCCTCAGATCGGCAATTGCCGACCGAAGGCGCATCCACGATGTGCAATTGCACAACCGGGAATGACGGCGAGGTCTCAGTCATAGATCATGACCGGCCTGACTTCGATGGTGCCGGTCGTAGCGCCGGGAATCCGCGCGGCGATGCCGAGCGCGGTGTCGAGATCCTTGGCTTCGACCAGATAGTAGCCGCCAAGCTGTTCGCGCGTTTCCGCGAACGGGCCATCGGTCGTCAAAGTCTTGCCGTCGCGGACCCGCACGGAGGTTGCGGTCGTTGTGGGCTGCAGCCCATCGCCAGCCTTGAAATGGCCACTCTGGATGATGGACTGGGTGAACACACCGTATTCCGCCGTCATTTTCTTGCGGTCGTCCGCGGTCATACGGCCCAAATCTGCTTCGTTCCGATAGATCATCAACAGATACTGCATTTCGAATACTCCTCTTGATCGGCTGGATCGCCGACACCCAGTCGAACGGGGGCCGCGCAAAACGACATCTTCAGGATAATTTATTTTGAGCCCGGCTGAAGCTGTTATCGGCTTGACCTTGTGGCCCCGAACCCCCATGCCTTGGGGCGTCAGTCGGCCGGACGGCCGCTCCCGCTATGGTCGAAAGGCTGCGGGGGAGGAAAGTCCGGGCTCCATCGACATACGGTGCCGGATAACGTCCGGCGGGGGCAACCCCAGGGACAGTGCCACAGAGAACGAACCGCTCCCCCACCCGAAAGGGAGGGGGCAGTAAGGGTGAAAAGGTGCGGTAAGAGCGCACCGCGGGTCCGGCAACGGAAACGGCATGGCAAACCACACCGGGAGCAAAACCGAATAGGGACGGCAACGCGGGCTGTTCGCGAAAGCGATAACACCGCAGGGCGATGTCAGGCTCGCCGTCCGGGTAGGTTGCTCGAGGCCATGTGCGAACATGGTCCCAGAGGAATGGCCGTCACGTATCATTCGCGAAAGCGGGTGGTGCCCTACAGAACCCGGCTTACAGGCTGGCTGATGCTCTAAAAATGAAGGGTTCGGCGTGACGCGCCGGACCCTTCGCCATTTAGGAAATCGTCATTCCGGGCTGGTGCGCGAGCACCAGACCTCAGATGCGCAATTGCGCATCGGGGAATCTCGAGATTTCGGGTTCGATGCTTCGCATCGCCCCGGAATGACACGTCAAGCGACAATCTTCTCCAGCAACGCCGTCAGCGCGTCCGGCGCGGTAACGTTCGGCGAATGGCTGGCGTCGATCGCGTAGAAGCGCCAGCCCGCTTCGCCTTGGGCGCGCTTGGCAAATGGGCCGAACGTATCGGCGGGCGTGATCCGCGTCGCGTAGATGTAGCTGCGCGGCAAGGTCGGCTCGCCGTTTTGCAGCTTGAGCTTGGTCTCGAAACATTTGACCGGCATGTACACGCGGCGCGCCGCCAGCCATTCGACGTCGGCGGGCGATGTATCCGGAGGCGTCTGCAGCGGCGGCACGCGCCAGCCGTCGCCGCTCTTGGCGGCGTCCTGCAAATGTTGCCGCCCGGATTCGTTGAGATCGAACAGCGACTGCCCGTCGCGCGGCACGAAGGCGTCGAGATAGATCAACTGCGCGACGCGGTCGCGGGCGCGGTCGGCGACGCCGGTTGCGACCATGCCGCCATAACTGTGGCCGAGCAGCACGATGTCGCGCAGATCCTCGTATGTGATGACGTTGAGCATGTCCTCGATATGGGTCTCCAGATCGATCGAAGGATTGGCCAGATGCGCCCGCTCGCCGAGCCCGGTGTAGGACGGCGTGACCAAACGATGTCCGGCGGCCTGCATCAGCGGGTGCATCTTCTTCCACGCCCATCCCGCCGACCAGGCGCCGTGGCAGACCAGAAAGGTTTTGGCGGAGCTTGAATTCATTCGGCCGTTTCCCCTTGGAGTTATCGTTGATTGCGATAGTACCTGCGGGCTGCCTCGTGTAAACGTTCGCCCCCCAACACATCCGTCATTCCGGGGCGCATCGAAGATGCGAACCCGGAATCTCGAGATTCCGGGCTCGATGCTTCGCATCGCCCCGGAATGACGTAGGAGAAAAGTCAGATTGAGCGCGACCGCCTACGCACTCCTCTTCCTCGGCGCGCTCGCGGGCGGTTTCGTGTCCGGCCTTGCCGGCTTCGGCACTGCGCTGATGGCGCTTGGGATCTGGCTCTATGTGCTGCCGCCTTCGATGGCCGTGCCGCTGGTCCTGATCTGTTCGGTCATCGCACAAACCTCGACGCTGCCGGGCATCTGGCGCAGCATCGACTTCGGTCTGGTCTGGCCTTTTATCGTCGGCGGCCTCGCCGGCGTGCCGCTGGGTATCCTGATGATCGCCCATGCCGATCCCAAGGTCTTCAAACTGACCATCGGCGTGCTGCTGTTGGTGTTTCCGACCGCGCTGTTTTTTCAGCGCACGCCGATGGCTTTCCGCTTCGGCGGCAAATGGGCCGACACCGCCATCGGCTTCGCCGGCGGCATTCTTGGCGGTCTCGCCGGACTCTCGGGTCCCATTCCCATTCTGTGGGCGAGCGTGCGCGGCTGGGGCAAGAAGGAGCGCCGCGGCATCTTCCAGACTTTCAACTGGACAATCCTCGCAACCGCGCTCTGCGTGCAGATCGCAACCGGCCTCGTCAAACCTGAAATCATCTGGCTGGTGCTATGCGCTTTCCCAGGAACACTCGTCGGCGCGTGGCTCGGCACACGGACCTATCATGCGCTCAGCGATCGAAACTTCGGTGACGTCGTGCTCGGGCTTTTGATTCTGTCCGGGATCGGACTGGTGTGGAGCAGCGTCGGCCATTAGCAGCAGTGCGGATTGATCCGATTGCACTGACAAAATTGCGCACCGTCGCATGGCCGCCATGCGGCGTGCGCAAAAAACTATACGCGCATAAGCAAACGAGCTAACCACTCGCGCCATGTCTTCTCCGGTCATGTCGTCCTCGGTATCGCGCGAACGTCTTGGTCTGTTGCTCGGCCTTATCGGCGTGGCGATTTTCGGCGGCACGCTGCCGGCGACGCGCATCGCGGTATCTGAAATTGATCCGATTGCACTGACATCGTTGCGCACCGCGATCGCCGGACTGTGTTCGCTGGCGCTGTTGCTGGTGCTGCGCCGGCCGCTGCCGCCGCGCGCGCTGTGGTTTCAGCTCGTGATCACGATGCTGTGCGTCAGCATCCTGTTTCCACTTCTGATGTCGCTCGGGATGCAGCGCGTCGACGCCTCGCATGGCGGCGTGGTGCTCGGCATTCTCCCCATTGCCACCGCGCTGGTTGCCGTCGCCATCACCCATGAACGGCCGCGCCCCCTGTTCTGGATCACATCCGTCGGCGGCGCCGCATTGGTGGTCGCGTTTGCGCTGCGGCAAGGCGGCGGCACACTCTCCGCCGGCGATTTGCTTTTGTTCGCCGCCGTCGCGGTCGCCGCGATCGGCTACGCGTTCTCGGGACGGCTCACTTCGCAGATGCCCGGCTGGGAAGTCATCAGCTGGGTGCTGGTGATCGCGCTGCCGGTCTCGATCCCGGCCGCCGCGCTCAGCATGCCGGCCGACATCAGCCACATCGCCTTGAAGCCCTGGCTCGGCCTGCTCTACGTTGCGATCTTCTCCCAATGGATCGGGTTCTTCGCCTGGAACGCCGGCATGGCGATGGGCGGCATCGCGCGGGTCTCGCAGATCCAATTATTGCAGCCCTTCATCACCTTCGTGCTCGCGGCCTTCCTCAACGGCGAGACCATCACGCCGCAGATCGTGCTGTTCGCCTCCGCCGTGGTCGCGACGGTTGCGATTTCGACGCGCACGCGCGGACGGGCAGCGCCGATCAACACGGTCATTCCGGGTACGGCTCGGAGCCTGTCATCGGGCCGCGCTCTGCGCGGACCCGTTGGCGCCGCCCCGGAATGACCTGACGATCTCACTCCGCCGCCGAGACCTCGCCGAACTCGGTCGCCTGCCGCTCGAACAGCCCGCGATAGATGCCGCCGGCCCGCGCGGTGAGCGTGGCGTGGGTGCCCTGCTCGACGATCTCGCCGCGATCGAACACCAGGATGCGATCGAGGCTGCGCACCGTCGACAGCCGGTGCGCGATCACGATCGAGGTACGGCCCTTCATCAGCCGCTCCATCGCCTGCTGGATCAGGCCTTCCGATTCCGAATCGAGGCTCGACGTCGCCTCGTCCAGGATCAGCACCGGCGCATCGGCCAGGAACGCGCGCGCCAGCGCCACGCGCTGCCGCTCGCCGCCCGACAGTTTGACGCCGCGTTCACCGACCAGCGTGCCGTAGCCTTTCGGCAGCCGCAGGATGAACTCGTGCGCGTTGGCAAGCCGCGCGGCCTGCTCGATCGCAGCCATGCTGGCGCCGGGCCTTCCATAGGCGATGTTCTCCGCCAGCGAACGGTGAAACAGGATCGGGTCCTGCTGCACGATCGCGATCTGGCTGCGCAGCGAATGCTGGGTCGCGTGAGCGATATCCTGGCCGTCGATCAGGATCCTTCCGCCAGAGACGTCGTAGAGCCGCTGCACCAGCTTTACGAACGTGGTCTTGCCCGAGCCGGAGCGGCCGACTAGGCCGACGCGCTCGCCGGCGCGGATATCCACGGTGAGGCCGTCATAGAGCGGGGCGCGGTGACCGCCGTAGAGGAAGGTCACGGCGTCGAACACGATGCGGCCGCCCTGGATGTCGATCGGCGCAGCACCCGGCGCATCGGCAATGCCGATCGGCTCGCCATGGATCGCGACCAGTTCCTCCATGTCGTTGACCGAACGCTGCAGATTGTTGATGTGCATGCCGACATCGCGCAGGTAAGCGTGGATGATGTAATAGCTGGTCAGCACGTAGGTGACGTCGCCCGGCGAGGCGCGTCCCGCGATCCACAGCAGGATCGCGCCGCCGATCACGGAGGCGCGGAAGCACAGCAGCACCATAAGCTGCGCGGTCGAGGTGTAGTTGTAGCGCAGCCAGGTTCGCCGCACCCGCGTGCGCCAGCGGCCGATGACGCCGGCCAGCCGCGCGTCCTCGCGCGCTTCCGCGCCGAGCGATTTCACCACCGCGTTGCAGGTCAAGGCGTCCGCGAGCGTGCCGCCGACCTTGGTGTCCCAGGCGTTGGAGATTCGCGCGGCGGGTGCGATGTAGTTGACCGAGAACGCGATCGTCATCGACACATAGATCACGGTGCCCACGGCGATCACGAGGCCGAGCGACGGCCAGTGCAGCCCGAGCAGGATCATCGAGCCCAACAGCACCGTCAGCGACGGCGCCAGCGCCATCAAAATGGTGTCGTTGAGCAGATCCAGCGCCCACATGCCGCGGGTGATCTTGCGCACGGTCGAGCCGGCAAACGAGTTGGCGTGCCAGTCGGTCGAAAATCGCTGCACGCGCATGAAGGCGTCGCGCGCCACATCCGACATGATCTTCAGCGTGAACGGCACGATCGCCTGCAACCCGGTCAGGCGCAGGATCATCGACAGCAGGCCGAGCGCCACGATGCCGCCAAACGCGGCCAGCGCCGCATGACGCGCAGCAGGGTCGGACGCGCCCAGCGTCAGCGCATCGACCAGACGGCCCGAGAACAACGGCATGAACAGGTCGGCCGCGGTCGCGCCCAGCAGGCCGCCGGCGACGAGCGAGGCGCGCACGGGCTGTTCCAGCCAGTGGCGAAACACGAACGGGATCACCACGCGGATCGCGGCGGGACGCTTGTTGGCTTGAGCGGTCATGGTCTCATCCGGCTACGCGGTTCGCGCGCACGCCGGCTCCATCTGGATGGACGCGCGGCGGCACAAAACCTGATCCGGGCGTCGTGAAAAATATCTGTAAGTCGTTGGGAAGCCTGGAGATCGGGATGTCAGGCCCGATCAAAGCTGGCGGCAGGCGCGGTCAGCAGTGCGACCGAAAATCCAGCACAGACATCGGACGCGGGCGCGCGATCTGCGAATACATCGAAATCATGCAAATCCTCCCCGGTTCGAGCGACGATGCGCTGCTTATAAATGCATCACGGGTGAATGGCAATATGACAACCGCGTGAGCGGGCCGTTCAACGCAACAGTGTGACCTTCAAGCCGCGCCGGCGGCGCATGCGGCTAGACCATCGGTTCTGATTGAATCAGAACCGATGCTCTGGATTCTTGTTTTGACGCGTTTTCTACCGCAGATAAGTCTACGCAATCTGCGCAAACTTGATTGCTATGCGAACCGGTATCCACTTCGCTCGAAAACGCTTTAGTGCCCCGGCTCTCCCGACGGCAATGCGGCGGGCTTTTTCAGCAGCATGACCAGAAGGCTGAGGCAGATGTAGAACATCGTCAGCATGAAGAAGGCGTCGCCATAGCCCATCACCGCCGCCTGGCGGTGAACGATCTGCGACAATTGTTTCATCGCCATCAATGCGGCATCGCCCACGCCCTGCAGGCGCTGGGTGAACATGTTCAGCGTCTCCACCGCGGTGGCGTTGCCCCAGTTGACGCGCTCCTGCAGCCGCACGATGTGCAGATCGGTGCGCTCGTTCAGCACCTGGTTGATGACGGCCAGGCCGACCGCGCCGCCGAGATTGCGCGTCAGGTTGAACAGACCCGAAGCGTTCTTCACCCGTTCGGGAGGCAAGGTCCCCAGCGCGATCGTATTGGTCGGCACCATTGCGAACATCATGCCGATGCCGCGCAGGATCTGCGGGATCAGCAATTCATAGAAATCGTAATCGCGCGTGATCCAGGTCATCTGGTAGGAGCCCATCGCGAAGGTGATCAGGCCGATCGCGATGATCAGGCGCATGTCGATCTTGGTCATCAGCCGTCCGACGATCGGCGCGGTGAGGAACATGGTGATCCCCGAGACGAACATGGTCTCACCGATCATCAGCGCGCTGTAGCCGCGCACTTCCGCGAGGTAGCGCGGATAAACATAGGTCAGGCCGTAGAGGCCGATGCCGACGCAGAACGAGATCAGGCAGCCGATCGCGAAATTGCGGTCGGTGAAGGTGCGGATATCGACGATCGGCTCCCGCGCCGTCAGCACCCGCCAGAAGAAGGCAACCGCGGAAACCAGGCAAACCGCGGCGCAGACCGCCACCGAGGTGTCCTGCAGCCATTCATATTGCGGGCCTTCCTCCAGCACGTATTCGAGCGAGCCCAGAAAACCGCCCATCGCGAACAGGCCGAACCAGTCGAAGTGCTCCAGCAGCTTCAAGTTCGGCTGATCGAAATCGACCAGGATCAGCACGCCGATGGTGATGCCGATGCCGGGAACGACGTTGATGAAGAACAGCCAGTGCCACGACATCCAATCGGTGATGATGCCGCCGACGGTCGGGCCGATGGTCGGCGCCAGCGTCGCGACCAGACCGATGATCGGGCCGACGATGTAGAATTTCGAACGCGGAAACACCGTGTAGGCGGACGCGAATACGGTCGGGATCATGCCGGCGCCCAGGAAGCCCTGGATCGCGCGCCACAGGATCATCTGCTCGATCGAGGAACAGAAGCCGCACAGGAAGCTCGCGATGGTGAAGCCGGAGGCGGAAATCGCAAACAGCAAGCGCGTGCCGAATGCGCGCGACAAAAATCCGGACAGCGGAATCGCGATCACTTCCGCGATCAGATACGCGGTCTGGACCCACGACACTTCGCTGGAGCTGGCCGAGAGCCCGGCCTGGATTTCCGACAACGACGCCGACACGATCTGGATGTCCAGGATCGACATGAACATCCCGAACACCATGATCAGGAACGCGAACAGCCGTCGCGGCGCGATGCGCTCGGACGGCGGCGCTCCTGTGTTCATCATCGAGGGCGGAGCGGTGGTGGCGTCAGCCATGATTTGCCCAGATCACGCGCCCGGGCTTCGCCCGAGGCGCAAGGAATTACTGCGGATGAATCATCAACGGTGAATCGAGGTCGACCTCGCTGTCCGCATCGGCTGCGCCCTCGCGGGTGTCGACGGTGGTGTAAACCGACATGCCCGCACGCAGCAGGTTTTGCGTCGCGACGCCCTTCGGCACCCGGATCCGGACCGGCAGCCGCTGCACGATCTTGGTGAAATTGCCGGTGGCGTTGTCCGGCGGCAGCAGCGTGAACACCGAGCCTGCCGCGGGCGAAATGCTGTCGACGGTGCCTTCGAATTTGCGAAGGCCGTAGGCATCGACCTTGATCGTCACCGGCTGGCCGGGGCGGATGCGCTTGAGCTGGGTTTCCTTGTAGTTAGCATCGATGAAGACGTCGTTGAGCGGCACCACGTTGCCGAGCCGCTGGCCGGCCGTGATGAAGTCGCCGGTGTTGACGAGGCGGTTGGAGAAGGTGCCGTCGACCGGTGCACGCACCGAGGTGAAGTCGAGGTCGCGTTCGGCCTTGGCGAGCTGTGTCTGCAATTCCGCAAGCTGGGCGCGGGCCTCGTTCTGCTGCGCCTTGGTCACTTCGACGCTGTCGCGCGCGGCGTCAAAGGCCGCCTGCGCCGATTTCACCGCGGCAACGCCCTGGTCGCGGCCGGCTTCGGACACTTCGAAGGTGGCGCGCGAGGCAAATCCCTTGGTGCTCAGCGCCTGCTGGCGGTCGAAGTCGAGACCGGCGCGCTTCAGTCCGGCTTCCGCGGAGACGAGTTGCGCCTTGGCCTGTTCGACCGCGCTTTCCATCGCCGCGACCTGACGGCCGATACGGTCGATGGTGGCTTGCTGGGTCGCGATCCTGGTGCGCGCGGCATCCACCGCGATGCGATAATCGCCGTCATCGATCTTGAAGATCACGTCGCCGGTGTGAACGATGGCGTTGTCGCCGGGAAGGATCGCCGCGACGTGCCCGGACACCCGCGCGCCCAAGGTGGTGTTGTTGGCGCGGACATAGGCGTCATCGGTCGAGACATAGAAGCGCCCGACGAGAAGGTAGTAGGCGCCGTAGCTCGCGGCGGCCAGCGCCAGCAAGGCGACGACGCCCATCATCACGAATTTGCGCTTTCCCGATTTCGGCTCGACCTGAGCGGCGGCATTGGCAGGCGGCGCGGCCGGCTTTTCGGTCGCAGGGCTGGCCGGCGGCTCCGCGGGAAGCCGCCGGGTTTCTTCCGCGACGTGAGTCCGGAGCTGCTCCGCCAGATGGGCGGAATTATCACGCGCAGCCTCACCCTCTGCCGTCTCCGGCCCGGTGCGAACGATGCGTGCGGCCTGGTCTCTCGCTGCGGCCATTACCGGCCTCCTCAATACAATGTCGCGATGCCGAGGCGGCCGACAGCAAGCCTGCGACACCACCCGATTTCAAATTATCATTGACCGAACGGTTCGGTCAAGATATATTCGCATGACTCGGATCATAGGGTCAAAATTCCTACCTGTGCGTATCCTGAGTTGAAATTTTTGCGAAAAAGCTAACCAATGGTTGCAGCCACCCCCAACCCGCTTCATCTGGTCGGCGATGAGGATTCCTCGAAGCGCCGGCAGATCCTCGATGGCGCCCGCAAGGTGTTCATGGATCTCGGGTTTGACGGCGCCAGTATGAACGAGATCGCGCGTGCCGCCGGGGTTTCCAAGGGCACGCTCTACGTCTACTTCGCCGACAAGAACCGGCTGTTCGAAGCCATCGTCGAGGGCGAAGCGCTCGAGCATGGCCAGGTCGTGTTCAATTTCGACCCCGCGCGCGATGTCGCGACCACGCTGCTGGAATTCGGCAAGGCCTATAACGAACTGCTGTGCCGGCCGGGCGGCGGCTCCGCCATCCGCACCGTGATGGCAATCGCCGAACGGATGCCGGACGTCGGCCGCCGCTATTACGAGCGCGTGCTGGAAAAAACCATCAACCGCCTCGCCGAATATCTAAAGGCGCATGTTGCGCCGGGCGACCTCGCGATCGATGACTGCCAGCTCGCGGCGTCGCAGTTCATGGAAGTATGCAAGGCGTCGCTGTTCCTGCCGTTCGTGTTTCAGGCCGCCCCCGCACCCTCGGCCGAGCGCATGGACGAGGTCGTCGAAAGCGCGACGCGGATGTTTTTGGCGGCGTATCGGGCGAAGGCGAGCTGAGCGGAAGGCGGCGGCCTCACTAAAGGTCGTCGTACCCCGCGCATGCGGGGTATCCAGTACGCCGCGGCTTCTCGGTTCAATCACTGGCGCCTCTGGAATACTGGGTCGCCCGGTCAAGCCGGGCGATGACGACAGAGGGTAGCACTGACATGTCCACGTCATTGCGAGCGCAGCGAAGCAATCCATTCTTTCTTTGTGCTGCCAAATGGATTGCTTCGCTGCGCTCGCAATGACGGTGCTCTCGTGAGTTCGCGTCTCGCGGCGCGATACGCCCGAGCTGTTGAAAACTCTTCCGCCCGAAAGAGGGCGCAGGGAACGCCGGGTGCTTGCTGCACCCGCGGTCTCGTGTGCAAAAAAACAATAGCAAGCGCACACGAGCATACAGGTACAGTCGGAGCATCCCGGCATTCCCTGCACAATGGTTTTACGGCTTATGCCGAGTTCTCCCCGGCGACGAATTCGTCTTGTCACCGTCATTGGCGGATTGAAGGTCTTGTCAGGCCCGGTTGGGCCCGAGAAAACCTCCGCTGATTTAGCACCAGCAACGGGTGCCAGGACCACACGGTTTTGCCGTACGCTTCAGCGCCGTTCGTCCGCGCGTCGTCAATCGCTCACGAGCCGAAGCCCACCCTGCGAATCCAAAGCGCGCCCGACGCTGCCGCGTCCACCGCATCCCACCCCAACGTTCGTGACGATGGCCAACGCCCCTCTTGAGGGATGAGACGGCGGTGTTTCTAGACCTGATTTGAGTTGATTTGACAGGAATTTCCTGATTTGCCCGTCGGGCAGTCACCAGAGCGGTGACGCGCTGGATTGCCTATCGGTACGGTGGGGGTACTGTCCGCATCTGCGGCAGGAAACGCGTCAAAACAAGAATCTGGGGCTTCGGTTCTGCTTCAACCAGAACCGATCATGCTCCGGACAACCCGGGGGGAGCAATGATCGCAACCTTTGCTCACAGGAAATTCGGCCGCGGCACGGCGTCGGGTGCCGCCCGGATCATGCTGGCAGCCGCATCGATCGTGATTGGCATCAAAGCCGTCGAGCCAGGCCGGGCGGCCGGCGCTCAACTTCCTTCGGCGGATGGACTGCAGCGTATCACCGAATTTTTTGACAATGAGATCGCCGGCGAAAAGTTGCCGGGCGCCGTCGTCCTGATCCAGCAGCACGGCAAGCCGGTCTATCTCAAATGTTTCGGCGTCCGTGACGTCGCGACCCATCTTCCGATGACGCCCGATACGATTTTTGCACTCCACTCGATGACAAAGCCCATTACCAGCGTCGCGGCGATGATGCTGATCGATGCCGGCAAACTCTCGCTGTTTGATCCCGCCTCCAAATACATTCCGGGATTTGCCGACGTGCAGGTCGGCGTCAGTTCCGTCGCGGCGGACGGAACACACTATCTGAAGCTTGTGCCGCTGGACCGGCCGCTGACCATTGAGGATCTGCTGCGGCATACCTCGGGTATCACCTACGACTATATCGGCGGCAAGCTGATCGACAGGGCCTATTCGGAATCGGGCCTTTTCGATGGGCAGTTCGACAACAAGGTGTTTGCCGAGCGCATCGCCAGATTGCCGTTGGCGCGGCAGCCCGGCACGCTCTGGCGTTACGGTCATTCAACCGATGTCGTTGGCCGCATCATCGAGATCGTATCCGGGCAGAGCCTCTATCAATTCGAAAAGCAGCACATCTTCGATCCACTCGGCATGACCAGCACCAAATTCGTTCTCGGCAGCGCCGACGAACGCGCCCGGATGGCGGAGCCCCTGCCCGATGATACGATTCTGAAAAGCGCGGAGGCTGACCGCCGCGCGCATCCGGAATGGGAGTCCGGCGGCGGCGGATTGGTGTCGTCGCTGACCGACTATGCGCGTTTTGCGCAGATGATTCTCGATGGCGGGCAATATGACGGCAAACGCTATCTCAGCATGCGCGCTTTCGCGTCGATGACGACGGACCATATCGGCCGCGACTCCGGGGTAGCGCGGGACTATTTCTATTTTCCAGGCGACGGCTTCGGCTTCGGTTATGGCTTTGCGGTGCGCACCGACCCGGGCAATGCCAAACCAACGCCGCCAGGTTCGATCGGCGAACTCAAATGGGATAGCGGCAGCGGGACCTACTTCGGCGTCGATCCGAAACTGGACATGGTCTACATCCTACTGGAGCAGACCCAGAATGAACGCTGGCGCATTACGCCTGCGTTCAAGAAACTTATTTATAACGCCTTCGGCGCGGTGAATTGATCAGTTCTAGAACCCTTCGGACGGGTTAGCCGTCAATTCATCTTGCGCGAATGGTAGTAGAATATTCATGTAACATTCCTAAGCCCTCGTTTCCTGAGACGCACGCCATGCATCTGCACATCAAGAACGATGAAGCTCACCAACTGGCGACTGAGCTCGCGCGGCTCACTGGCGAGAGCCTGACCTCTGCCGTCACCGTGGCACTGCGTGAACGACTGGCCCGCGAGCGCCGGCGCCGGCGCACCGACGATGTCGCTGCGGCAAAAGTTATGCGGCATTGCCCGACGTCGAAGTAAACCCGGACGAGATTCTCGGCTATGACGAGCACGGGCTGCCGAAATGATGGGTCGATCGTGCAGCGCCGTAGCCACTTTATCGTCGGTGAAACGCGGATTACACCATCGCGAATCCGCCCTACAGCTCTGGCGAAGGAAAAGGAAATGACATGGAGCGGTCAAACGTTTCTGTGGTTGCTCTCGCTTGGTTCCGACGCGAGGAGTGGAACGAACTCAAACGCATCTGCCCTGATCTCCATGATACCTACGAGGAATGGCTGGCTGACGCTCAAGCAGGCATCGAAGCCTTGGGCAGCCCGCTGAAGGATCAAGTTGTAAAGGTCATCCTGACGGTCGACGAACTCCGCAAGTGGAAGCGTGCCACCGGGCGCGAAATCGATGGCAAGGTGCGAGCCCGCCTCGCCGTCAAGGGTGCGAACCAGACTAACAGCACACGTCATTGATAGGATTCTATCCGCGAGTAGGAGGTCCTACGGGCTTAAATCAAGGTCAGTCTGCGAGAAGGCTCCTGCGGCCGATTAGCCCAGAGGATTCGCGCACAAAAGCGCCGTCCTTCCCTCCCCTTCCCATTCACGCCCTCGTCATTTGACACTTCGTCTATTTATGTCAAAATCGTCAAATGAGCCCCCGTGACCGCATTCTCGACGCCGCGATGGTGGTGTTTCGCCACCATGGTTTTCGGCGGTCGTCGATCGAGCAGGCGGCGGAGGCCGCGGGGCTGACGCGGCAGGCGCTGTATCATCATTTCAAGTCCAAGGAAGCGCTGTTCCGCGCCGTGATCGAACGGCTGCATCAGAGCGCGCTCGCCGCCGAGATCGCCGCCGCCAACGCCGCGGAAAAGGCCGACCTCGGCCTCGCCGATATCCTCACCGCGGAGGTCAGCGGACGGCTCGGGCAGTTGCTCGCTTCGCTCGAGGGCTCGCCCCATATCGAGGAGCTGTTCTCCGAGCATCTGGTTCATGGCCGCGACCTCTATCAAAAATATGCCGTACTCTATGCCGCGCAGCTGGCGGCGACCATCGAGAAGGTCTGCGCCAGGCAGCGGCTGATGCCCCGCGACGGCATGACGCCGCAGGAACTGGCGCGATGCATCGAGATGGCCGTCAACGGGGCCAAATCAATGCATCCGGCGATGCAGCCGCGCGACGCGTTCCTCGCCGATCTCGCCATCATGCTGCGAACGCTGGTCGCCGGCGCCGTCGGCCCATTGCCGAAGCCGCGTTCCGCAAAACCAACGCCTTCGAAAAAATCCGCCCGCCGAAAATCTGGAGATCGCAAATGAGCACCATGACGATCAACGGCCGCACAGCCTCCCTCCCCGACGATCCCGACGCGCTGCTGATCGATGTCGTGCGCGACGCGCAGGGGCTCACCGGCACCAAGCTCGTGTGCGGCGCCGGCGTCTGCGGCGCCTGCACCGTGCTGGTGGACGGCGAACCGGTCGTGAGCTGCCTGATGCCCGCGCGCCATGCCGCGGACAAGTCCATCACGACGATCGAAGGCATCGGCGCGGAAAAACTGCACCCGGTGCAGAAGGCCTTCATGGCGCACGACGCGCTGCAATGCGGGTTCTGCACACCGGGCTTCATCGTGGAGGCGGTAGCGTTCTGTGATCGCTGGCGCGCAACAAAGGGAACGGCGGCGCCGTCGCGCGAGGAAATCGGTGCGGCATTATCAGGGCATCTGTGCCGCTGCGGCGCCTATGACGGCATTTTTCGCGCGGTCGCCGCTGCCTGCTCGGGCCAGTTCGACGGCGACAATTTTGCCTCGCCGCGCGTCGAGGCGCGCGCCAAGGTGACGGGATCAGCGAAATACACCGTCGACATCCACCATGACGGGCAGCTCGAAGGCGTGATCCTGCGCTCGCAATGGGCGCATGCACGGATCGCCGAGATCGATCTGGCGCCGGCGCGCGCGATGGCGGATGTGGGTGCTGCGATCTCGCTGCTCGGCGACGACCGCATGGTGCGCTTCGTCGGCCAGCCGATCGCGGCCGTTGCGGCAAAGGACCGCAAGACCGCGCTGGCCGCGATCGCCGCCATCACAATCAAAAGCGAACGCCTGCCGTCGGTGATCGGGCTGGATGCGGCGCGCAAGCCGGGCGCGCCGGTCGTGTTCGACAAGGCCAACCGCAAGAAGGCCGGCAACGTTTCCGAGGGCGCCGGCGGGCCGGCGGCCTGGAACGGCAATGTCCGCGGTCCCTCGGCGGCGTTTTCGCAAAAGCCGAAGAAGGTTCGCAGTTGGGTCAGTGAAGCCCGCGCGGCCAACAATCCCCTTCTGGTCGAGGAAATTTTTCGCACCGGCACGCAATCGCATGCCTGCCTCGAGCCGCACGCCACCGTCGCGCGTTTCGATGGCGATGCACTGACGGTGCACGCCTCTACCCAAAATGTGTTTCACGTGATGGAGCTATTGGCAAAGCGCTACAAGCTCGCGCACGACAAGATCCGCGTGATCGCCGATCATGTCGGCGGCGGCTTTGGCTCCAAGGGCGCGCTCGGCATCGAGACCACGGCCGCGATCGATCTCGCGCGCGAGGCCAAGGCGCCGGTCCGGATCGCCTACGACCGGCACGAAGAGCTTGCCGTCAGCGGCTACCGGCCGGCGGCCGAGATCAAGATCGCGCTGCTGCCATCCGCGCAGGGCGGTCTCAAGGCGCTGTCGCTCACCGCGCATGCCGACACCGGCGCCGCCACCAATTCGACGCTGGCCGCATTGGCCCGGCTGATCTATCCGGCGGAGGCCAAGGAACTCGTCGACTTCGACGTCATCAGCAATCTGCCGCCCGGCGCGCCGTTCCGCGGCCCGGGCGGACCGCCGATGGCGTTCGCGCTGGAGCAGGCGATCGACGAGGCCGCAATTCGCATGAAGGTCGATCCGATCGATCTGCGCAAGCGCTGGGATCCCTATCCCAATCGGCAGCGGCTGTACGATTGGGCCGCCTCGCTCGATGTCTGGCGCAACGCGAAAAGCGCGGCGCCGCAAAGCAGCCGCTACCGTCGCGGCGTCGGCGTCGCCACCGGCTACTGGCTCTATCTCTGGCAGCCCGGCTCCAAGGTCGATCTCGCAGTCGTTGGCGGACGCCTGGTCGCGAGCTGCGCGACGCAGGACATCGGCCAGGGCAGCCGCACCGTGATCGCCAACACCGTGGCGCGCGAATTCGGACTTGAGCCGCACGAGATCGAAGTGCGGATCGGCGCGTCCGATCTGCCGGAAGGACCGGGCGCCGGCGGCAGCCGCTCGACCGCCTCGATGATCCCACCGGCGCTGCTCGCGGTGCAAAAGCTGAAAGCCGCGATCGAGCAGAACGCAAAGCGGAAGCCGGTCAAAGGCTCCAATGCGCCGTGGCGCGAATTGCTCGCGGCCTCGCCGGATCTGCGCGTCTCCGCGGTGCGGCCCGAGGACGACAAGCCAACGTCGCCCGGCGTGCGCTCGCCGCTGAAGGAAGCGGGATTCATGGGCGTGATCTTCGGCTGGATGCTGCGCCGCTTCTCCAACCTCGCGGTCGGCGCCGGCGTGCCGAGCTCGGTGCAGGTGATCGAGGTCGAGGTCGATACCTGGCTCGGCCATGTCCGCGTGCTCAATATTCACACCGGCATCGCGGTCGGCAAAATTGCCGCACCCGCGCTGGCGCACAGCCAGGCGGCGGGATCGGTCATTCAGGGCCTCGGCTACGCGCTCTACGAGGCGCGCGAAACCGATCCGCGCACCGGCGATATCCTCACCGCCGGCATGGAGGATTACCGGATCCCCGGTATTGCCGACATTCCCGAAATCGATGTGCATTTCGACGAAGGCGGTTTTGACCACGTGCTCGGCGGCAGTGTCGGTATCGGCGAGGTCGCGACCGTGCCGACCTCACCCGCGCTCGCCAACGCGATCCGCAACGCCACCGGCATCCGGCTGACCGAAATTCCGATCCGGCCCGATCGCCTGATTGCCGCCCTGAAAGGGAGGACCGCCGCATGACTTCCGCAGCCATCCATGTCGCCGAATTCCGCGCCGCCGGCACCGACCTTTCCGAACGCCGCCGCAGTGGCGTCTCGACGGGGCCTCTGATCGATATCGCCGCGGCGTCAGATTTGACCAGCATGCATTGGGGCGCGGATGGGACCTTGCGCATCGGCGCCTTCACCACCATCGCCGCCATTGCCGCCGACACCGCCATCGCTGCCGCCTATCCCGGCATTGCGGCCGCAGCGCTTGGGCTGGCGACGCCGCAGGTCCGTCATCTCGCCACGCTCGGCGGTAACCTCGCGCAGCGCTCGCGCTGCTGGTATTTCCGCAATCCGCACATTGCCTGCCTGAAGAAGGGCGGCACCGATTGTCCGGCGCGATCGGGCAATCACCTCTACGGCGTCGCGTTCGATCTCGGCCCCTGCGTGGCGCCGCATCCCTCGACCATGGCCGCGGCGCTGTTGGCCTATGACGCCACGATCATCACCGACCGCAGGGACCGGCTGACGATCGCCGAGGCCTTCGGCGACGGCTCCAACGGTGCCTCCGACAACGCGCTAAAGCCGGGGGAGATGATCAGGGGTGTCGAGCTTCCCTTAGCCCTGCCGAACGAGCGCGCGCGCTACAAGCGCGCGATCAGCCGCAGCTACGCCGAGTGGCCGCTGGTCGAGGTGTGCGCGCGTGCCGTCATCAACGACGGCGCCTTCCAGTTCATCCGGCTCGCCGCCGGCGGCGTCGCGCCGGTGCCGCTGCGCCTAACCGCATCCGAAGCTGCCCTGCAGGGCAAGCGCGCGAGCGCCGCGAACATCGCGACCGCCGCAAGAGAAGCGACCGCGGGAGCCAAGCCGCTGCCGATGACGGGCTACAAGCTCGATCTGCTGGAAGGCGTGGTGCGGGATCTTCTCGAGCAGCTGGCGGCTTCGTAAGGCGCGGACCGCGCCACCGCCGTTGCGGCACTGTTCATTTCCGCTCCCGACCAGCTTCGCCGGCGTCAGGCGACATTGACCCACGGCGCCCCCCGGCGCCACGGACGCTGGACACGACGGCGCCCCGGGGTGACAATCCCCGCAAGGCGAACCGTCATTGCGGGGGGTGCTCATGAGAAACACATTGGCTCCGATCATCGCCGCGGCGCTGGCCGCGATCGCGGCGTCCTTGCCCGAACCGGCGCAAGCGCGCGTGCTTTGGCCCGATGTCCCCTACGAGATCGGCGTGCGCCGGATCGGCAGCGTCGGCGAGGTTCCCTACCGCTGCAGCGACGGGCCGGCTTACAATTATTATCACGGCGCCTTTTACGACGTGCCACCGGCGCTCTATCGCGGCTACGCCTACCGGCCGCATTATCGCTACACCGCCTATCGCGCGATTCCGCGACAATATTTCTGCACCGAATGGTAGCGCCCGTCCTAGCAACCGCTGCAAACAGGTTGGCCTGATGCCCGCCGCCCGACTTGCCGATGCCGCCGATCTCGACGCGCTGCTGGCGCTGTTTGCGGTCTCCGACGTCAGCCGTGCGGTAGCGCCGCGCGCGAGGGCCGAACAGATCTGGCAGGAGACGCTGGCGCGCGACGGCCTTGCGGTTTTTGTTTCCGAAGCGGACGCAACGATCGTCTCGACCTGCATGCTCATTACCGTTCCCAACCTGCTGCGCGGCGGCCGTCAGCATGGGATTATCGAAAACGTCGTCACCCATCCGAATTATTGGGGACGCGGTCATGGCCGCGCGGTGATCGCGGCGGCCCTGGCTGAAGCGTGGGAGCGGGATTGCCATCACGTGCTGCTGCAAAGCGGCCGGGCCGACCCGCGCGTCCACCGGTTCTACGAAGGATGCGGCTTTGTCCCGGGGCTGCGTACCGCCTACGCCGCGCGTCGTCCGGTCGATTAGGCCGCCGGGGGCGCGGCGAACCCGATCCAAGTCAAGACAAAAGCCATCAACTGGCGTAAAATGCCGAGCGGCAGGCCGGAAGCCATTCGATGGTGACCCCGATGAAAAAGCCACTTCTCTCAATCGACGAGCCGGAGCCGAAGAAAGCGCCACGGGCCGATCGGCCGCCCACAGAAGGGTTCGTGGTGGTTGTTGACGGCCACTTCAAATCCGAATTTGCCACGGCCGAGGCTGCGGAGGCATCGGCGCGGAAACTGAAATCGGCCTATCCGATGCTTCAGATCGAAATCTATAACGCCGCCACGATGGTCCGCACTTTGCTGAGCTAGCAAAGTTGAGCAAGCAAAATTTCGCCATCGTCATCATCGGGAGCGGAGCATGGCTCTCCTCAAGCGGGAATTGCATCGTCAGGTCCAAGGGCCGGAAACCACCCATGCCGACCGCTGTACCCTGGTGTTCGATACCGACAGCAAGAGACTGTATGTCGAGCGCGAGGTCGCGCATCTGGAGGCAAGTCCCGGTGGCACGATCGAGTTCCAGACGGTCACGATGGACATTGCGGATTACCTGACCCAGGGCGGGCAAACCGCGGGCCACCGCGAATTGTGGCGCCTGCTGAGAACGCTGTTCGATGAGCGCGGCGATCCCGCGTCCGAGGATTGAGCTTGGCTCTACTCGTCCTCGAATTCGTCTTCTTCGTTGACCCCAGCCTTGTGCCGAGGCGGCACTTTGCGGCCGCCGAGCGATCCCGTCACATAGGGGTCGCGCGAGGCGTAGGGGTTGCGCCCGCCGACCCGCGCCGCGATTTCCTCGCCCGACACCGCCGCCGGCTCGCAGATGATGCGGCGGCTGGAGCGGCGCATCAGGTCGACGTGGATGTGGTCGTAGTGATAGCGGTTGGAGCCCGGCGCCAGCACGGTGTTGAACTGCTGGCAGGCGGCGGCCTGCACGTCGCGCAGAAAGCCCTGCTCTTCCGGCAGGCCCTTCCAGCCGTCCTTCACCGAGATGCGCCGGCCGTCGGCGAGCGTGAAGGCAGCGATGTCGAGCGCGTTGCCGAAAGCGTGTTCGGAAATATGCGCGTTCGGATTGCCGTTCATGCCGCGGCAGGAATAGGCGGAGATCTGCTTGATCTCGACCACGCGCGCGCCGAACCAGCGCTGCGCCGCCGGCTGCACGGAATCGGCGAGCCAGCGGTCCAGCACCGAGACGATCGGACAGGCCAGCGTCGCCGTCGGCTTGAGCGCGACCGGGCCGACCGACGTGACGGGATCGCCCTGCGCGGGCCCGAGCCGCGGCAAAGGTGATGCGGCGACCGGCGGCTGCGAATAAGACGGTGAATAAGGCGCCGGGGAAGGCGACGAATAGCGCTCGCGCGGCGGATAGGCCGGCGCGTTCATGTAACGGCCAACCTGGTCGGGCGTCCCCTCGGCCGGCAGGTCGATTTCGTCTTCCTCGGGAGCTACGCCCGGCGCCGACAGCGAAATCGGTCCATTGGCGGGTGCTGCGTAATTCGGCTGGCGCAGCGCATTGTCCGAATAGGGCGCGGGCGCGGCTGCCGGCGCGATCGGCCAGCGCGGCTGATTGCCGATGGTGCCCGGCGGCCGCAATTCGTCGCTATAGCCAAAGGTACCGCTGCCCTCGCCCAGCGCCGCGACCTTGAGCGGGAATTCCGCGCCGCAGACGCCGGGGCCGGAAATCGGATCGATCCGGACCAGTTCCGGGGTCTCCTTGACCGCGCCGGATTTCAGGCATGCGACCTCGGCCTCGGCCCGCCACGGTTCGCGCTCCGCGGACTGGAAGAATCCGCGGCCGCAGCCCGCTAGCGAAACAAGGACGAAGGAGCCGACCAGATACAAACGAACTCCGCGCGTCATCCCCGCAGGTTCGACCAATTTATTTAAGGACTCTTCAACGTGTTGATTTTACTAATTTTTAACCACGTTGCCGGGGGCCGGGTGCGGTGGAGAGGCGGGAACCGACAGCAACGCTGACTTTTTACGCCGGGAACGCATTGCTAGCCTCGTGCGTTATGCGCGGGCACGAGGTGAACCAAGGGAGTTTTCCCATGCCACTCGTCAGCAAACTGAGCATTGTGACCGCGTATATCGCATTCGCCTTCGTCGGCGCCATCGTGCTCGGCGTGTTCTAGGCTTTTCGTACAGAACTGAACGTTGGCGCCCGGTGGTCCCTCCACCGGGCGTTATCATGTGCATCAGCCGTCGTGTGCCCCGTGCACGGTACCGAGAGAAAGCCCGGTTCAATCCCGCTAGTCAAAATTCGAACAGCTTGATCCGGTGACACCGCCAATCGTAAAATCCCTGCACATCATTCCGGGATTATCGGGATCGGGATAGCGATCGTCGCGCTTCGCCCGCTCGCGGATCGTATGGCTGAAGCGCCAGCCATGCGCGCGCATGCAGCTCTTGTAGGCCCGCGATGTCGGCACGCCATTCCGGGGTGCGCCGAATTGCGCATCGCATATCGCAGTGTCGGCGTGCAGGGCATCGTCGCCGCGCGGCTGTTTCAGGGTATTGTTATAGACGTCGTTGTCGGCATGGGCGTTGATCGCGCTGCCCAGCAACAACATGGCAATCAGGCTCAGGCCTTTCATGATCGGTCTCCATCTCGGGCGAATAGCGTTTCAGCTATCGGTCGCATCCGATGGAGGGAGCGGTTCGAACCGCATCGATTACAAATCGGAAACGTCGGCGGCGCACACGGCGCCGCGACATGCTCGCTACGACCGCGGCTCCGGCAATGTCTGCCGCGACGACATCATCGGCTCGTTCCTGGCTGTGATCCGGGTCCAGTTGTTGCCCGAGCAGTAGAACCGGCCGAGCGCGCAGGCTTCGATGCGGAGCGTGTTTCGTCCCTTGATGTCCATCGTGCCGTAGTAAGTATCGCCGCTGTCGTGGCTGTAGACGCTGCCGGTCCATCGCGTGTCCGTCTTCGGCTTCATGTTGACCAGCACCGCCTCGCCCTTGTCGTCCGACGAGGTGTTGAGCACATAGCCGCACAGCGCGCGGCCGCATTTGACGATGCGAACCGTTCCCTTGGCCTCGGTCAGCCAGTCGCCGACCGGCGTGTCGGCCGGCTCATCCTCCATGTCCTGCACGTGATGCGAGACCTTCAGGACCGGCGGCGTGGCAGCGGGCGCGGGCCGCACGGCTTCGGCCGGCTTCTCGACCCGCGGCGCAGCGGGCGGCGGTGGCGGCGGCGCGGCGACGATCTGCGTCGTGGATGCCGCCGGTTTGAACACCGCCGGCGGCGGCGCGGCGGCAGCGGGCTGAACGGCGGGATTGTTGGCGGGTGCGGCCGCTATAATCGGCGCAGCGGTTTGCGTCGGCGCCGCGGGCGCCTTCACCGGATCGACCGTATCGCGATTGTCGTCATCATAACGGTCACGATCGCGGCGCGATTGATAGATGCCAGAGATCGATACCGAAGCGCATGACGTCGAACGGCAATACCTCGACGATTCGATGTGGATCCGATGTCCGCCGATCGAGAAAGAGAACGAACCCGCATAAGCGGGCGGACTGAGCACCATCAGCAGCGCGAGAAACCAGAATCGTCGCATCGCAACCTCCCCGGTAGCACGGAGAAACTAGGCCGATCGAGGCCGTCCTGGATGTGATTTGGGTCACCCACCCTCCCCGTGACGCACATCACGGAACGGACCGTTCACGGCGCGTAGGGTCTTGGCAAGTTTAGCGCCAACGCATTCACCGGCCGCCCAGGAGGCTCGCATGAAGAAGCTCATTGTTCTCGCCGCGCTGTTCATGGCCACCACCTCAGCGCATGCCGGCAATGGCATTTCGTTCGAGATCGAAGGCCAGAAAATCCACATCGAAGCGCCGCGTAACTGCGACTCGCTGTCCTGCATCAAGATTTCGGCGCCGGGCTTCAAGGGCTTCAAGTCCAACCACGCCGACGACGATGACGATACCGTCTCCAGTCCGCCGCCGGCAAAATCGGCGCCCGCCCCCGCTCCCGTTCAGGCCGCAGCACCCCAACCCGTTGCGCCCGCAGCGACCACCGCGGCGCCAGCCCCGGCCCAGACCACGGTTGCCACCGCCGCACCCGTGGCCAACGACATTGCGCCCTCGGCTTCGGCGCCTGCCGCAATCGCTGTACCCGTGCCGCAGCCGGCTCCGGTCGCCGCCGCACCCGCTCCTGCGCCGACCACGCCGCTCGGCGTCTGGGCGACCGAAGAGAATAAAGGCAACGTTCGCATCGAAGAGTGCGGCGCCAATCTCTGCGGCTATGCCGAGAAGTCCGGCGAGAAGATCCTGATCAACATGAAACCGGAAGGCTCTAAATGGAGCGGCCGGATTCACGATCCGGACAGCGGCCGCAACTACGACTCGACGATCGCCTTGAAGGGCACCAATTCCCTCAAGGTTCAGGGTTGCGCCTTCGGCGGCATGTTCTGCGGCGGCCAGACCTGGAAACGCGTCAGCTAAACGCGCCTCGAGCCGTCATTCCGGGGCGATGCGAAAGCATCGAACCAGGTGCGCAATTGCGCACCTGAGAATCCAAGGATTCCCTCATGCGCAATTGCGCATTTGAGATCTGGTCCTTCGGACCATCCCGGAATGACGCTCTGAAAACCTCGCCACGAAATGCGGAACAAGCGCGGCTGACCGATCCATTATAAAGTCACAATGCGCCACGGCCAGGAATCCGGGTGGCGCTTCATCGTTCTGGCCGGCCGTGACAACAAAACGGCCACGTTCATCCTGCATTCAGCCCGGCAAGGCTGATATCCCCCTCCGCTCTTCGTCCAATCCCTCGTTGCCCGGAATCTGTCGTGATGCGGCGCTGGTTTTCATTCGCGCTCCTGCTCATCGTCTGCTGCGTCGGCGCGACGGATGTTTTCGCCGCACCTGATGACATCACGCAAGTGGCGCAGGCACAGCCCGCACCGGCGCAACCCGCGGCGCCTGCCGCACCGGCGCCCGTTGCACCCAATCCCGCCGCACCGGCCGCCGATGCCCAGCCCGCCGTCGAGGAGCCGATCGGCAATGTCGCAACCCTGACCGGCAGCGCCAGCGTCACCCGCAGCAACGAGACCACGCCGCTCAAGCCAAAGGACGACATCTATCTCAACGATTTGGTGCAGACCGCGGCGAGTTCGACGCTCGGCGTCACCTTCAACGACGCCACCACCTTTAACCTCAAGGCCAGTTCGCAGATCACGATCGACAACTACGTCTACGAGGACGGCGGCAAGAACAACTCGGCGATATTCGACGTCGCCAAGGGCACCGTGGCCTTCGTGGCCGCGTCGGTGGCAAAGACCGGCGACATGAAAATCACCACGCCGACCGCAACGCTCGGTATTCGCGGCACCACCGGCCTGGTCGAAGTGCCGCAAGGCGCGGCCGCCAACAATCCGAACAATGTCGCGATCAAGCTCTATCCCGACGCCGACGGCAAGGTCGGACGGATCGAGGTCAACGACCGCGCCGGCGCGCGGCTCGGCTTCCTGACCCAAGGCGCCAGCGGCTTCAACATCCGGCCCGGCGTGGGAGGCGCGCGCGTCGCCGCGGTGCCGCTGACGATTTCGCCGCAACAAATCGCGCGCGACCAGGGTTTTGTGCGTCAGGTTCACGCTGCACAGACCGTCGGCCGGCAGGTCGTCGACGAGCAGCGCGCGTTCCGCCGCGCCAATCCCGGCGTGATCCGTGGCAACCCGCCGCGCCGATCCGGCCCGCAACAGCCAAACGGCGTGCCGGGACAGAACCGGACGGGCCCGCAGCAGCCGGGTCAACAGAATCGTCCTGGACAACCGCCGCAGCCCGGTCAGCCAAATCGTCCCGGTCAGCCGCCACAACCGGGCGCGCCGAACCGGCAGGGATCGACCCAGCCGCAGCCGGGACAAGCGACGGTGCCGCCGCGATCAGGCCAGGCGTTGCCCGGTCAACCCGGCGGCACGCCACTGCCGCGTTCGCAGCCGCCGGGCGGTGTGCAGCCAGGTGTTCAGCAGCAAGGCGGTCAGCAACCCGGCGTTCAACAGCCAAGCGTTCAGCCGCCGGGCGTGCAGCAGCCAGGTGGGCAGCAACAAGGCGTGCAGCCACCAAGCGTGCGGCAACCCGGCGCTCGTCCGCCGGCCGCGCCGCAGCCCGCCACGCCGCAGCCGGGCGTGCCGCAACAAGCCCAGCCGCATCCGCCCGGCATTGCACCTGTCGCGCCCGGCCTGCAGCGGCCCGGATTGCAAAACCGGCCGGCGCCGCCGCCGCGTCGATTGCCGCCTCCGCCCAGGGGCGGTAAGCCGCCGAAGGAAAAACGTCGCTGACGATTTCGCGTGGCGCAAGACTCAGGCCGCGCGCCGCAGCCAGTCCCTGACTCGTTGCGCGAAGCTTCTGCGCGGGCCTGGAACGTCATCGCCCACCGCAACGATCTCGCGCGGTTCGAACCCAACCCCGGCCGAACCGTCGGCTTCGGCAACACTGCCGGCGGCCTGCAGGGCGATCGGCCCGACATTTTCGAGAAACGCGCGCTCATAGCCGCGCGAGAGCCGCTCGACTGCATCCGCAAGCGGCAACCACTCGACCGCTTTCACGTCGCGCATCAGTTCGCGAACCGGATCGCGACCGGCGTCCATGCGCCAATAGTGCACGACCTTGGCGCCTCCGCGGGATTCATAAACCAGCGTTCCCAGAAATTCGTGCACGGCAACATCATGTCCGGTTTCTTCCATCACCTCGCGCTCGGCCGCCGCACGCGGCGTCTCGCCGTCGTCGAGCTTGCCCTTGGGCAACACCCATTCGTTCCGTTTGCGCAGGCGCACCACCGCGATCAGCGGCGTGTCCTCCAGCCGCAGCACAATGCCTCCCGCCGCCAGAACAGGCGTCCGCGCCATCTCTCTTCCCAAATTTGGGATTTCGAATTTTGCTGCGATCACCACTATATAGCGAAGCGCGCGGCGGAATCGAGATTACGCCGACGGTTTTCTCAGCAGCGGCTCGCCGGCGCGGATGCGCGCGCCTTCCATGACGTTGTCGCAAAACTCGAAATGATCCGGCGTGAGCACGATGATGGTGGATCCGTGTTCGAACCATCCGAGTTCATCGCCCTTGCGGACGCTGGCATCGCACGGGAACACGACCGGCCCCTTGCTTTGCGCGTTGAGCGTGACATCGAGGAAATGCAGCCGGATGCTGGCCACTAAAATGGCGGCGACCGGCACCAGCGTCAGCGCCTCGCCTGACGCAAGACGGGTTTGCAGCACCGCGCGCTCGTTCTTGCAGAACAGCCGCTCGACCCGCTTCAGCGCGATCGGGTTGACGTTCCAGACGTCGCCATGGATGAAGCTGACCCGCTCGATCCGGCAATCGTAGGGCGCGTGGAAGCGGTGATACATGCTCGACGTCAGCCGCAGGGTGACGAAGCGCCCGTTGCGATGTTGCTCCACCAAGGCGGGGTCGCCGAGCAGATCGAGCAGCGCGTAGGGCGCGCCCTTGATCTGAAACAGTTTTGTATCCTCGATCCTTCCGAACGCGCCGATGATTCCGTCGCTCGGGCTGGCGACAACGGCGGGATCGGGGTCGGCCGGCCGCAGACCGGGGCGAAGCTCGCGGGTAAAACAATCGTGCAGGCTCTTGAACTCGGTCTTCTTCGCTTCCGACAGATCGAGATCGGAAAACAGCCGCCAGCAGGCGATCGAGGCGTCGCGCAGCAGCGGATTTTCGATTTTGGCGAACCAGCCCATGAACCGGGTCAGCGCCGCCCGCGGGATGCGGTTGGTCAAGAGGAAGTTCAGGTCCTCCTGCTGGGTCAGGCTGGATATCAGGCCCCGGATTGTCATTATTCTGTTAGCTGGATTAGCTAGCGCTGGTGGCATGGATTCGCCCCTTTCGATTCTGTCGCTGTCCGCCGCCGCGATTGCCGGCGCCGCGGTGACCTTCCCCAAATTGCAGGCGCGGCTGGCGCTGTCGCGGGCCAAGCACCGCTCGCTGACCGGACATTCCAAGATGTCCAGGATGGTCGCGCGCCTGGTGCCGCATTACGAATTCGATATCGACGATTTCTTCCGCTCCGACGGCGCGCCGTCCGCGGTGGCGATGCAGCGCCAGGACGGCTTCTTCCGCCTCGCCGGTTGCTACGGCGAACGCTACGCCAAGGGCCGGCAGATGACGGCGGAGGCGGCCAGCCGGATCTCCGACCTGCAATTCACCGAAGCCTACCGGGTGCCGTTTCAGTACAGCCGCCTGGTGCGCGAGCATCTTTCGACCAGCACCTTCGTGCAGTCCTCGGCCGGCGTCACCGTCACCGATGTCGACGGCAATGTGTCCTACGACCTGACCGGCTCCTACGGCGTCAACATCTTCGGCAACGATTTCTACAAGGAGTGCATCGCCAAGGCCGAGGAGCGCGCGCATGTGCTGGGGCCGGTGCTCGGGCCCTATCATCCCGTCATAACCGACAATGTGCGGCGGCTGTGCGAGATTTCCGGCCTCGACGAAGTCTCGTTCCACATGTCCGGCACCGAGGCCGTGATGCAGGCGGTGCGGCTCGCGCGCTATCACACCCGCCGCTCGCATCTGGTGCGCTTCGCCGGCGCCTATCACGGCTGGTGGGGCGACGTGCAGCCCGGCGTCGGCAATCCTGTTTCGCCGCACGAGACCTACACGCTGGCCGAGATGTCGGAGCGGACGCTGCATGTCCTGAAGACGCGCCGCGACATCGCCTGCGTGCTGGTCAATCCGCTGCAGGCGCTGCATCCCAACGCCAACGCGCCCGGCGATTCCGCGCTGGTCGACAGTTCGCGAATCGGAAAGTTCGATCACGACGCCTACACGGCATGGCTGAAGAAGCTGCGCGAGGTCTGCACCGAGCGCGGCATCGTGCTGATCTTCGACGAGGTCTTTGTCGGCTTCCGCCTCGCGCACCGGGGCGCGCAGGAATATTTCGGCATCCGCGCCGACATGGTGACCTATGGCAAGAGTCTCGCGGGCGGGTTGCCCGTCGGCGTGGTCTGCGGCCGCAAGGATCTGATGCGCCGGTTCCGCGACGACCGGCCGGCCGACGTCTGCTTTGCCCGCGGCACCTTCAACTCGCACCCCTACGTCATGACGGCGATGGACGAATTCCTCGGCCGGCTCGCCAGTCCCAATTTCCGTTCGGTCTATATCGGACTTGAAGAAACCTGGAACGGGCGCGCCAAGGCGTTGAACGACAGGCTGGCCGCAGCCGATCTCCCGGTGCGGGTCAGCAATCTGTCGTCGATCTGGATGGTGCATTATACCGAGCCGTCCCGTTACAACTGGATGCTTCAATATTACCTGCGCGCCGAAGGGCTCGCGCTGAGCTGGGTCGGAAGCGGCCGCTTGATCTTCAGCCTGAACTATACGGATGCCGACTTTGCCGCGGTAGCCGACCGCTTCGTCGCCGCCGCCGAGAAGATGAAGCGCGACGGCTGGTGGTGGCACGACGCTGCCCTCACCAACAAGGGCATCAAGCGGCAGATCCTGAAAGAGATGCTGACGCGAAAGCGGCTGCGGTAACTCCGCTGTTCTATTCCTCGTCATGGCCGGGCAAAGCCGTCCGAAGGACGGCGTCGCTTCCGCTCGCCTATCCCCGGCCATCCACGTCTTTCTTCTTTGTGCCGCCAAGACGTGGATGCCCGGGACAAGCCCGGGCATGACGAACGTTAGGGGCATCCGAAGTCAATTCTCAGGCGTGCTTGACGTGCTTCTCGAGGCCGGGATCGATCAGTTCGCCCTTCAACAGGAACAGCGGCGCCTTGTGATAGAGTTTGAAATCGTTGAAGGGGTCGGTGAGAATCTTCGTCATCCAGACCAGGCCGGTCTCGATATCGCGGATGAAGAACAGATGGATGGTGCGGAACAAGAGGCCGCCGATACCCACCGCGAGCCAGACCTTCGCCACCTGACGGGTGAAGTCGGCGAATGAGACCCATGGCTTGAATAGACCGAGCAGGGTGGGATCGAAGTACAGCACCAGCGGCGACAGCGCCCAGATCGCCATCAACACGACCTTGCGCTGCAAATTATAGCCGACCTTGATCTCTTCCTTGTGCTCATGGGTCGCGTGGTTGACGTGGTCGTAACCCCTGGGCTCGAAGAAGAAGTGGCCGGCCTGGCGCGACGTCATCGAGACCAGCCAGCCGAGCAGCGCCGACACCATCGGATCCACAAACAGCATCACATAGGCGACCAGGAAGCTCACCGAACTGACGAAGTGCAGCGACTGGTTGATGCGGCTGTGATGATAGTAGCGATGGTCGTCCCAGCGCTGGGTTCGCAGTTCCTGCAGGAAGTTCTTGATCATTGTCTCCCCCAAAATTCTTTCGGGATCATGGTTACAGGGATTCGATGTCCGGCATGTGACATCATGATGTTGACATATGAACCCGTGCAGCGACGGCGAAAGCGCCGCGCTGCTCCGACTCACGCGGCGGCGGCGACGTCGATCTTGCGGAATCGTACCAGCGAGAAGTGGCCGAGCGGCGGCACCAGACGGCGCTCCGCCAATTCCATGCCGCGCGCGCCGGCCAGCCATTGCGCATAGCGCGACCAGGCGAATTCGGCGGTCCGGAAGCCGAGCGGACGCACCACCGGCTGCAGCCGCTGCTCGATGAAGCGGCGCACGCCGGCATCGGCGCTGACCCGGGTCAGGATGATCAGCTCGCCGCCCGGCCGCAGCACGCGGGCGAACTCGTCGAGCGCCACTTCCGGGTTCGGCACCGCGGTCACGACATATTGCGCCATCACCACGTCGAAGGAATTGTCGGGGAATTCGAGTTTCTCGGCGTCCATCACCGCGAGACCCTCGACGTTCTTGAGGCCGAGCTCGGTAACGCGCTTCCTGGCCTTTTGCAGCATCGCCTCGGAAATGTCGGTGCCGAAGATCCTGACGTGCGGCGCGTATTGCGGCAACGAGATGCCGGTACCGACGCCTACTTCGAGCACGCGGCCGCCGATCCTGTTGGTCGCCTGGATCGCCGCCTTGCGACCCTTGCTGAAGACGCCGCCAAATACGAGATCGTAGATCGGCGCCCAACGATCGTAGGCGGTCTCGACCATTGCACGGTCGAAGTCGAGCTTGATGATTTCTGCCATGATTGTGTTCTCGTCTCTTTCGTTCGATGAATTCTCGATTACCCTTGCACAGCGCTGGTGCCGGCGACGCGGCGGGCGGGCCGCAGCGAACGGCTCGGCTGCAACGCCGTCAGATTGCCGATGAACTGGCGCGCGCTGTTCTCCCAGGAACGCGCCAGCGCAAAATTCCGGCACGCCTCGCGCGACATGCCGAGCGCACGGACGCAGGCGCTGCGCAGATCCCAATCCAGCGCGCCGATCGGATGATCGGCGATCACGTCGAGCGGGCCGGTGACCGGAAACGCCGCAACCGGCGTGCCGCACGCCAGCGCCTCGAGTTGCACGACGCCGAAGGTGTCGGTGAGGCTCGGGAATACGAAGACATCGGCGGTGGCCAGATGCGCGGTCAGATCCTGACCCTTTTTCTCGCCGAGGAATTTCGCCTTCGGATATTTTAGTTGAAGCGCCGCCTTCTGCGGCCCGTCGCCGATCACGACCTTGGTTCCCGGCAGATCCAGCGCCAGGAACGCTTCGAGATTCTTTTCGACCGCAACGCGGCCCATGGTCATGAAGATCGGCCGCGGCAGATCGAGTTCCGCCGGCTGCTCCGGCCTGAACAGGTCGGTGTCGACGCCACGGGTCCAGAAGCCGAGCTTGCGAAAGCCGCGCGCGCTCAATTCCTGCCGGAGCGAGTCGGTCGCCACCATGATCATGCTCGAGGCCGCGTGAAAATGCCGCAGCACCGCATAGCCGACGCTGGCCGGGATCATGGTGCGGACCGCGACATATTCCGGGAAGCGCGTCGTGTAGGAGGTGGTGAAGGCGAGTTTGCGGCGGCGGCAATAGGCGCGCACCGCCCAGCCGACCGGTCCCTCGGTCGCGATGTGAACGGCGTCGGGTGCGGCGGCCTCGATCCGGCGCGCGATCTCCCGCCGGTTCGGCAGCGCGACGCGCAAGCCCGGATAGGTCGGGACTCCAACCGATGGAAACCCCTCGGGAGTGAGAAAGTTAATTTCGGCGTCGAGCGCCGAGGCGCTGCGGGCCAGCGAGGTCAGCGTCCGCACGACGCCATTCACCTGCGGGTGCCAAGCGTCGGTCGCGATCAATATCCGCATCGTGGGAACCCGAGATTCGATGATTCTCAATTTCCTGACGTTAAGGACATGGATATTTCAGGCGTATGACGTCATCGATCTGTAAGGTTGTTTTTTAAGGCCGCTTCCACGTTTTTTCGTGTAACGTGACAGTACGATGTCAAACCCCGACGAAAACATTGCTGCACGCCGCCCGCGACGGAAGCGAAAGAACTATTCGCTGCTGATCCTCGCCGTCGGCATTTTCCTGTTCGGCGTCGCCGCGGGCACGGTCTATTACGTGTTGCGGCCGGTCACCTTGCGGATCGCGGTCGGACCACCCGGCAGCGACGACCAGAAGCTGGTCCAGTTGCTGGCGCAGACCTTTGCCAATGAGCGAAGCCCGATTCGGCTGGCGCCGATCACGACCGCAGGAGCGACCGAGAGCATCGCGCTGTTCTCCACCGGCAAGACCGACCTTGCGATTGCGCGCGGCGATCTGAACCTGCCGGCCTACGCCGAATCCGTCGCCATCCTGCGCAAGAACGTCGTGGTGCTGTGGGCACCGTCGGGTCTCGCGGCGAAAGGCTCGAAGAAAACGCCGACGCCGAAGATCAAGGGCATCGACGAACTTCCCGGACATCGCATCGGCGTCATCGGCCGGAGCGAGGCCAATGTCACGCTGCTGCGCGTGATCCTGACCGAGTCGGGCGTCAATCCCGACAAGGTCGCGGTGACGCAGTTCGCCACCAGTCAAATCGCCGAGATGGCGCGCGACCAGACCCTTGATGCGTTCATGGCGGTCGGCCCGCTCGACAGCAAGATCACCGCTGACGCCATCGCCGCGACGGCCACCGCGCGCGGCGAGCCGAAATTCCTCCCGGTCGATGTCTCGGAAGCCATCGCCAAGAAACATCCGCTCTATGAAGCCGAGGAAATTCCCGGCAGCATTTTCGCCTCATCGCCGGCCCGGCCGGAAGACAAGATCGATACCGTCAGCGTCAACCACCTGATCATCGCGCCGAAGTCGTTGTCCGACACCGCGGTCGGCGCGTTCGCCCGTCAGTTGTTCACGGTGCGCCACGAACTCGCCAGGGAATTGCCGACTGCGGCCAAGATCGAAAAGCCGGACACCGACAAGGACGCGGCGCTGCCGGCACACCAGGGCGCGGCGGCCTATATCGACGGCACCGAGCGCACCTTCCTCGAAAAATATAGCGACTATATCTGGGGCGTCATTCTGCTGCTCTCGGGCCTGGGATCGGGGGGCGCCTGGCTGCAGCATTACTGGAGGCGGGACGAACGCGAGCAATACGTCGCGCATCGCGAAAATCTGCTCGACCTGCTTGCGCGGGCGCGCAAGGCCGAAACGCCGGAAGAACTGACGGAGATGCAGGGCGAGGCGGACGCCGTCCTGCGCGAGGCGCTCGATTGCTACGAAGATGGCGCGATCCAGGAAGATGACCTGTCCGTGCTCGGGCTGGCGCTCGAGCAATTCCATCACGCCGTCACCGACCGCCGCCTCACGCTGGGGACCGCCTCGGCCGCCGGCGTGGCCCGCGTGCGCGTCGGCTAGATTTGCCCCGCCGCGCGTCCCCGGGGACGGCAAGATCGCTGCGGTGAGGCGACGTTAACCAGCGCTGCCGCGAAACCGTCCAGAAACAATTCCTTACCGCGATGAAACCATTTTGGCGGTTTCGTGCAAACGTCCCGAAACGCCTGCCCTGTAATGATCTGCCCAACGACGCGCCGAACTGGCGCGCAGGGCGCCAAAACAGGGGACGACAATGTTCAACTCAATCAGGCTGAATACCCGCCTCGCTGCGGCCGCTTTGGGCGCGCTGGCCATCGGCACCGTCGCTTTTTCCACTTCCGCCGCAGCCGCTCCGCTGCCGCTGTTTCCCTTCCTGCTGATTCCGCAGACCGAAGCGGCGCCGCCGCCGGTTCAGGCCGCCCCGTCCCAGGACGAAGGCAGCGTGGTCGAGATGCCGGCGCGGCTGAAGCGCCAGGTCGTCAGCTATGCCACCCGCGAGGCGCCGGGCACGATCATCATCGATACCCCCAACACCTATCTCTATTATGTGCTCGGAGGCGGCCAGGCGATCCGTTACGGCATCGGCGTCGGCCGCGAGGGCTTTACCTGGTCCGGCACCCAGACCATCACCAAGAAGGCGGAATGGCCGGATTGGACCCCGCCCCCGGAAATGATCGCCCGCCAGCCCTATCTGCCGCGCCACATGGCCGGCGGCCCCGGCAACCCGCTCGGCGCCCGCGCCATGTATCTCGGCGGCTCGGTCTATCGCATCCACGGCACCAACGCGCCGGAGACCATCGGCACCCGGGTTTCGTCGGGCTGCCTGCGCCTCACCAATGCAGACGTCGCTGACCTCTATTCGCGGGTCAATGTCGGCACCAAGGTGATCGTGCTGCCGATGACCGACCGCCGCGCCGATCTCGGCACCGCCATCCGCTAAACCGACCGGAATTCGAGCCTCGGAAGAGCGGCTCCGGCATTCGCCGGGGCCGTTTTCGCTTTGGCCACGATCGCCTGGAGCGCTTTCCGGTTGGTCGAACATTGCCGCTCCCCCCGGGGGCCTCACGGTTCGAGACGCGCGCGAAGACGCGCTCCTCGCCATGAGGGTCTGAGACCTCATCCTGAGGAGCATTGCGAAGCGATGCGTCTCGAAGGATGAAGCCCGTGAGGTAGAAATCGCCCAAATGTGTCTGCCGGGCAATACCGGCCGCAAGGTGGACATCAATTTGCCCTCACTGGCGCACCTTTCCCCTCCCCTGTAGAACCCGTTTGGGCTCAATCGGTTCGGGGGGACGATGCGTCTGCCGATGCATCTGAAGACAATTCTGATCGGGGGCGCGATCGTCGCGGTCTCGTTCCTGATCAGCCTGAAGGCAATGGACTGGCTGGCGCCGCGCGCCACGGTCAGCGGTCCCGTGCTGGTCGAAGTGCCGCCGCTGCCGCCGGCGCCGCGCAGCTCCATCGTGATGGTACCGGTCGCGGTTGCGCTGTCGGCGATCCGCGACGCCGCCGATCGCGGCGCGCCAAAAACCTTCAACGGCAAGGCCGAGAATCCGATCTCGCAGATCCTGCAGAACGCCGATATCGGCTGGACCGCCCAGCGCGGGCCGATCGCGGCGACCGGCGCGCAGGATGTGCTGTCGCTGGCAACGCCGCTGACCGGAACCCTCAACGTCACCGGCTCGCTGTCGGCGAAGGCGACGGGCGCGGTCGGCGATGCGCTCGGCAGCCTGCTCGGCGGCAATGTCGCCAAGCAGATCGGCAGCGTGAATATCAAGAACCTCAACGCCAGCGCCGAGATCAAGGGCAATGTCGTCATCACCGCGCGGCCGAAAATCGCCGCCGCCTGGCGCATCGAGCCGAACCTCGCGGCGCAGGTGAACCTCGGCGACACCAGCCTTTCGGTGGCGGGCGCGCGGGTCAACGTTCCGGCACAGGTCAAGCCGCTGATCGACAAGACGGTCGCCGATCAGCTCGCCGCGGTGCAGGCACGGATGCGCAACGATACCGCGTTCGAGCAGAACGCACGGGCGCAATGGGCCAAGGCCTGCCGCTCGATCCCGCTGCAAGGCACCGGCGCCACCTCCGTGCCGCCGCTCTGGCTGGAGTTGCGGCCGACCCGCGCGATCGCAGCACAGCCGCGCGTCGACGCGTCGGCGGTCACGCTGACGCTCGGCATCGAGGCCGAAACCCGCGTCACGGAGCTCGAGACCAAGCCCAATTGTCCGTTCCCGGCGACGATCGACATCGTGCCGCCGACGCCGGGCCGCGTCTCGATCGGCTTGCCGGTCGATATATCGTTCGTCGCGCTGAGTCAGCTGGTGGAAGCCCAGCTGGTCGGCAAGACGTTTCCCGAGGACGGCTCGGGGGCGGTCGACGTCACCGTCAAACATGCCAGCGTCGCGGCTTCCGGCGACCGCTTGCTGATCTCGCTGCTGGTCAAGGCCAAGGAGAAGAAGAGCTTCCTCGGCCTCGGCGGCGAGGCCACCGTGCATGTCTGGGGCCGGCCCGTGCTCGATCAGGCGCAGCAGACGCTGCGGCTGACCGATGTCGAATTGGCGGTCGAATCCGAGGCCGCGTTCGGCCTCCTGGGAGCCGCGGCGCGTGCGGCGATGCCTCATTTGCAAAAAGCGCTGGCGGACAAATTGATCGTCGACCTCAAGCCGTTCGCCGGCAATGCGCAAAGGAAGATCGCCGCCGTCATCGCCGACTTCCAGAAGAACGAGGACGGCGTGCGGGTGGATGCCGAGATCAACAGCCTGCGGCTGGCCGGCATCGCCTTCGACTCCAAGACGCTGCGCGTGATCGTGGAGACCGAAGGCGTCATCAACGCCGCCGTCAGCGCGTTGCCGGCGCTATGAATCGGCCTGCGAGGAGCATTGGGACGGGACTCAGTGCCCGCTCAACACCAGCGTCTTGATGGGCAGCAGCAGGGCCTGGATCCGCAACAGCATCGCGTGCACGATGCCGGTGGCGTCGACGGCATGCAACACAAAACGCTTGAATGCGCCGGTCTCCTTTGCGGCAAAGCTGGAACTTGGCAAGCTCTGCTTGCCGCGCGCATCTCATGCAACGCATCAAAACCGGTCAAAATTACATAGTAAGGACGACAATTGAGCTCTAGACTGGCGCCGTAAGCGGACAATTTCAGAAGACGGGAAAGCCAGTCGTTTCCAAGCATCGTATCGCGCTAGCGCGGATCGTGCTCGCTATGGCCCTTAGCTCTGCTGCGTCCGCTGAGACTTGGCGGCACGATGACGATCGTATTGCTCCGCCAAGATGCCTGCGTTGCAACAACAGGGGAAATGGCGCCCCAAAAGTTGCACTCCAATATCAGGCAGACAATAGCGCTGCGGTTAGACGGCGCGGCTACAGAGGGAGGACGTTATGGCGTGGCGTGACGACAAAGCTCGCGCGACCCTGATCCGCGAGGCAGCGGCAAGCATGCAGCCGGGCAAGACGCCCCGGGCCTTTGCCGAGCTTCTGTTCGACCACACCAATATCGAAGACCTCGCCAACTACGATGCGACTTCCCTGGCCTTCCTCGCAGAACAGGCCTGGGAACATGTGCAGCGATGCACGGCGGGCAGTGCCGATATCCGCGTTATCAATCCGATGATGCCGGACGGGCGCGAGATTTCCGTGCTCGAAGTTCTCAACGACAACATGCCCTTCCTGTTCGATTCCACCATGGCGGAGCTCGCCGAGCAGGGCATCGAAGTCACGCTAGTCGCCCACCCGATCATCGCTGTCGAGCGCGATGAGCAAGGCAAACTCCTGCGTTTCTACGGCGAGGCGCTGCCAGATGGGGCAAGAGGCGAGCGCGAAAGCCTGATCCATTTCCACATCGCGCGTCTGGACGCCGATGCCGACCGCCAGAAGCTGATCGAAGGCCTCACCAAAACGCTCAACGACGTGCGCGCCTGCGTCACCGACTGGCGAGCCATGCGCGCCCGGGTCGAACAGGCTATCAAGACCTTCAGCTCCAGTCCCCCGCCGCTGCCGATCGACGAGGTCGCCGAAGCCAGCCAGTTCCTGCAATGGCTCTGCGCCGACAATTTCACCTTCCTGGGCCTGCGCGAATATCGCTTTTCGCCCGACACTGATGCGCCGGACGACATCTCTACCGGCGAAGGCCTCGGCATCTTGCGCGATCCGGATGTGAAGGTCCTGCGCCGCGGCACCGAAATGGTGGTGATGACGCCGGAAATCCGCGAATTCATGCGCGAGCCGACCGTTCTCATGGTGGTCAAGGCGAACGTAAGCAGCCGCGTTCATCGCCGTGTCCGCATGGATTATGTCGGCATCAAGCTCTATACGCCCGACGGCCGGCTCGAAGGCGAATTGCGCGTCGTCGGCCTGTTCACCTCGGGCGCCTATACCCGCTCGGCGCGGCAGATCCCCTATGTCCGCCACAAGGTGGCGCAGGTGCTCGAGCGCGCCGGCTTCGATGCGGACAGCCACTCAGGCAAGGCCGTCCAGCATATCCTCGAAGAATATCCGCGCGACGAACTCTTCCAGGTCGATGCCGAGACGCTCTACAATTTCGTCATGGAAATCCTGGTGCTCTATGAGCGACCCCGCGTGCGGGCGCTGGCACGGACCGACAAATTCGACCGCTTCGTCTCCGTCCTCGTCTTCATTCCGCGCGAGAAATATGACACCGATGTGCGTACGCGCATCGCGGCCTTTCTGGCGCAAGTCTATGAGGGGCGCCTTGCAGCCTCCTACATCTCTTTCCCCGAAGGATCGCTTGTCCGGGTCCACTACATCATCGGGCGCTACGAGGGCGATACGCCTGTCATCGCGCGCGCGACGCTGGAAGCCGAGATCAGCGCCATCGCCGCGACCTGGGGCGACAAGCTGAAAGCCGCGCTCGCCACCTCCACTGACGGCATGCGAGCCCGCATGCTCGCCAACCGTTACGCCCGGGCCTTCACCGGCGGCTACACAGAAGCCTTTGGCACCTCACAGGCGACTACCGATATCGCGACCATCGAGAAGCTCACTTCGGCTCGTCCGGTGGCGATTTCGGTCTACCGGATCGAGGGCGAGGACGATCCGACGCGCTTCGGCCTCAAGGTCTTCTCGCGCGGCGCGCCCATGTCGCTGTCCTACCGGGTGCCGGTGATCGAAAATCATGGCCTGCGCGTCGTCAACGAACGCACCTATCAGATAGTGCCCAGCGCGACGCCGGCACCCGCCCCGGTTTGGCTGCACGATATGACGATCGAGGCCAACGACGGCAAGCCGATCGTTATCAACACGGAATTCAACCATCGCCTGGAAGCCTCGATCATGGCGGTGGCAGGTGATCGCACCGAATCCGACGGTTACAACGCCCTCATTCTGCGGACCGCCCTGAGCTGGCGCGAAATTTCGGCGATCCGGGCCCTCTCCCGCTACCTGCGCCAGATCCGCGCGCCGTTCAGCCAGGACTATATGTGGGAGACTTTGCGTAAGAACAGCGCGATCACCACCAGCATTGTCGCTCTGTTCCAGGCCCGCTTCGACCCGCGCCTCGTCGCCACCGATGCCGAGCGCTCCGCACGCCAGACGATCATCCTCGCCGAGATCGAGGAGCAACTCAAATCGGTCGCCTCGCTCGACGAAGACCGCATCCTGCGCCTTTTCACCAATCTGGTGCAGGCCACCATCCGCACCAATCTGTGGCAGATCGGCCAGGACGGGCATCCGCGTCCGGTGATCTCCTTCAAATTCGAAGCCCGCAAGATCGAGGACCTGCCGGCGCCGCGGCCGCTTTACGAGATTTTCGTCTATTCGCCGCGTGTCGAAGGAATCCATCTGCGCTTCGGCAAGGTGGCGCGCGGCGGCTTGCGCTGGTCCGACCGGCCGCAGGATTTCCGCACCGAGATCCTCGGCCTGGTCAAGGCACAACAGGTCAAGAACGCCGTCATCGTTCCGGTCGGCGCCAAAGGCGGCTTCGTGCCCAAACGCCTGCCGCCACCCTCCGATCGCGATGCCTTTATGGCCGAAGGCACCGAAGCCTATCGCATCTTCGTGCGCTCGCTGCTCGAACTCACCGATAATCTCGATGGCGATACCATCGTGCCGCCCGACAATACCGTGCGGCACGATGGCGATGACCCCTATCTCGTCGTCGCCGCCGACAAGGGCACCGCCACCTTTTCCGACATCGCCAACGCAATCTCGACCGAGAAGAGCCATTGGCTTGGCGATGCTTTCGCCTCCGGCGGCAGCCAGGGCTATGACCACAAGAAGATGGGCATCACCGCGCGCGGTGCGTGGGAAGCCGTCAAGCGCCATTTCCGCGAGCTCGGCGCCGATATCCAGACCGTGCCCTTCATCGCGGCCGGTGTGGGCGACATGTCCGGCGACGTCTTCGGCAATGGCATGCTGCTCTCGCCGGCGACCAGGCTGGTCGCGGCTTTCGATCACCGCGACATCTTCATCGATCCCTCGCCCGACCCGGCTATCAGCCATGCCGAGCGCCGGCGCATGTTAAACCTGCCCCGGTCGAGCTGGCAGGACTATGACAAGTCGCTGATCTCGCAGGGCGGCGGTGTGTTCTCCCGTTCGCTCAAGGCAATTCCGCTCGCACTGGAAGTGCGGGCGTTGCTCGATCTCGATAGGCCGCAAGCCACACCCTTCGAGGTGATGAGGGCAATCCTCAAGGCACGCGTCGACCTGCTCTGGTTTGGCGGCATCGGCACCTATATCCGCGCTTCGGGGGAAAGCGACGATCAGGTCGGCGATCGCACCAATGATCCGATCCGTGTCACTGGCGCGGATGTCCGCGCCCGGGTGGTCGGCGAAGGCGCCAATCTCGGCGCGACCCAGCGCGGCCGCATCGAAGCGGCACAGAAAGGCATCAAGCTCAACACCGACGCCATCGACAATTCGGCCGGGGTCAACACCTCCGACGTCGAGGTCAATCTCAAGATCGCGCTGGCGCGCCCCGAACGCGATGGACGCCTCAGCGAGAGCGATCGCAACAGCCTGCTTGCCGCCATGACCGACGAGGTCGGCATGCTGGTGCTGCGCAACAATTATCTGCAGACGCTGGCGCTTTCGCTGGCCGAACGCAAGGGTGTGGCCGAGAACGGCTTCCTCGCCCGCCTGATGCAATCACTGGAGCAACGCGGCCTCCTTGACCGCGCCGTGGAGTTCCTGCCGGACGATGTGGCGATCACCGAGCGCACGCGGCGCGGTCAGCCCTTCACGCGGCCGGAACTTGCCGTGCTGCTCGCTTACGCCAAGCTGACGCTCTACGATGATCTGCTCGCCAGCGGCGTGCCCAACGATCCCTATCTCGCCCGCGAATTGTCCCAATACTTCCCACGCGAGGTTCGGGACAAATTCCCCGACTCGGTGGAATTCCATCGCCTTCGGCGGGAGATCATCTCCACTAATCTCGCCAATGCCGTGATCAATCGCGGCGGACCGGCTTGCGTGGTGCGCCTGATCGACGAGACCGATGCCGACGTGCCCACCATCGCCATGGCCTTCGTGGCGGTGGATGAATCCTACGGCCTCAATCGGCTGAACGACGCGATTGATGCGCTCGACAACAGGATCGACGGTCAATTGCAGCTTGGCCTCTACGCCGCGGTTCAGGATCTGCTGCACTCCCGCGTGGTCTGGTATGTGCGCAATGTTGATTTCAGCGCCGGTCTGGAAGCCGTGATCTCGCGCTTCGGCCCCAGCATCCGTGAGATCGCCGCCGGGCTCGACAATGCCCTGCCGCAGGACATCCAGGCCGCGCGCAGCAAGCACCGGCAAGACTTGACCGATGGCGGCGTCCCGGCGGAACTTGCCGGCGAACTTGCCGATCTCGACACCCTGGTCTCCGCACCCGATATCGTAACGGTCGCAGAACGCACCAACCGTGTCATCGGCGATACCGCCACGACCTTCTTCGCCGCCGAGGCCTATTTCGGTCTCGACCGCATCATCGCCGCCGCACGCGGCGTGACGGCGAACGATTTTTTCGAACGTCTCGCCATCGACCGCGCCGTTGACCAGATCGCCGCCGCCGAAAGAAGACTGGTCGCCGATATGCTTGCAAACGGCAAATCCGGCCACCAGGCCGCAGAGAACTGGCTCGCGGCCCATCCCAAAGCTGCGCGCATCCGCCGTTCGGTCGAGGAGATCGCTACCAGCGGCCTGACGCTCGCCAAGCTGACGGTGGGGGCGAATTTGCTGGGGGATTTGGTGAAGGGCTGAGAGCGGCTGACGGGACAAGGTGCCTGATGACAGTTTCTATTGGGTGTGGGACCCTGCCGTCGGGCCATACCCAAAAGTTGGCTTGGCGGGCGCTCGCAAAGCCGGATAGAAGAGGCCCTCAACCGAAGCCCTCAACAAGAAGCCTGGGAGAAAAAATCATGAAATCACTCGCAGCCGCGGTCGCGGCCGGCCTCGCACTCGCCGTATCCGGCGGCACAGCGCGCGCGCAAATTTCCGACGACGTCGTCAAGATCGGCGTGCTGACCGACATGTCCAGCCTCTATGCCGATGCGACCGGCAAGGGTTCGCTGGCCGCGGTGCAGATGGCGGTCGCCGACTATGGCGGCAAAGTGAAAGGCAAGCCGGTCGAGGTGGTCGCCGCCGACCATCAGAACAAACCGGACGTCGGCGTCAGCATCGCCCGCAACTGGTACGACAACGACAAGGTGGACGCGATCTTCGACGTGCCGACCTCCTCGGTCGCGCTGCCGGTCTCCGCGCTGACGCGCGAAAAGAACAAGATCAACATCAATTCCGGCGGCGGCTCTTCCGACATCACCGGCGTCGCCTGTTCGCCCAATACCGTGCACTGGACCTACGACACCTATGCGCTGTCCAACGTCGCCGGCAAGGCGATGGTCAAGCGCGGCGAAGACACCTGGTTCTTCGTCACCGCCGACTACGCCTTCGGCATGGCGCTGGAGCGCGACGCCGCCAACGTCGTCAAGGAGAGCGGCGGCAAGGTGCTCGGCGACGTGCGCCATCCCCTCAACTCGTCGGACTTCTCCTCCTTCCTGCTGCAGGCGCAGGCCTCCAAGGCCAAGGTGATCGGGCTCGCCAATGCCGGCGGCGACACCACCAATGCGCTGAAGCAGGCCTCGGAATTCGGCATCACCCAGGGCGGCCAGAAGATGATCGCGCTGCTGATGGAGATCACCGACACCCATGCGCTCGGCGCCAAGGCGACCGAGGGCCTGATCGTCACCGACGCGTTCTACTGGGACATGAACGACGAGACCCGCGCGTTCTCGAAGCGCTTCAACGAGAAGGTCGGCCACATGCCGACCATGATCCAGGCCGGGCTTTATTCGGCGACCATGCATTATCTGAAGGCGATCGAGGCGATCGGATCGGATGAAGCGCCGAAAGTGATGGCGCAGATGCGCGCTTCCCCGATCAACGACTTCTTCGCCAAGAACGGCAAGATCCGCATCGACGGCCGCATGGTCCACGACATGTATCTGTTCGAGGTGAAGAAGCCGTCGGAATCGAAGGGCGAATGGGATCTCTACAAGCTGATCGCCACCGTGCCCGGCGACGAGGCATTCCGCCCGCTCGACAAGGGCGGCTGCCCGCTCGTGACGCATTAAAAACGTCATTGCGAGCGGAGCGAAGCAATCCATCGCACCACAAAGGAAGAATGGATTGCTTCCGCCTTCGCTCCTTGAGCTTCGGCGGACGCGGTCGTCGCGGAGTTTATCATCGGGCCCGCCGGAGGCGGGACCCGGTGGCTCCTCGCAATGACGAAACTAAGAAAACGCGCCCGGCAAAACCGGGCGCGTTGGTGCTCGGATCGCAGGGTAGGCCCGGCTAAGCCTAGCAAGCGTCTACGAACCCTCGAACTTGAACGAGACTTTCAACTTGGCGCGATAGGCTTCGATCTTGCCCTTGGCGTCCAATTGCAGATCGAGCTGGACCACCTCGGCGACACGAAGATCGCGCAAGGATTTTCCGGCCCGGTTGACGGCCACCGCGGCCGCCTTTTCCCAGGAATCCTTGCTGGTACCGATCAGCTCAATGACCTTGTAGACGCTATCCGCCATGTCGTCCTCCCGTTGTTGTCAGGCAGGACGCAGGTGCTCCTGCCGCGAGCAGAGCCTAACATCGGGACATCGGCGCTGATAGGATGCGGTGCAGCATTCGGATGACCGCAAATTGATCGCGTCATGGCCGGCCATAGCCGTCCGAAGCACGGCCGTGGCCGGCCATGACGATGTCGAGAGATACCGAACAAAAAACGCGCCCGGTCGCCCGGGCGCGTTTCCATGAGTCATTCAAGTTCTCGCAACTTCGCGGACTTACTCCGTCGAATATTTGAACTCGGGCATTGCCTTCAACTCATCCTTGGTCGCGTTGTACACGGCATGATCGGGATACCAGGGATTTGGCTTCGCCGTGTTGGCCGCGCTGGGCGCGGTATTGGTGGTCGCCGCTCCCGTGGTCGTGGTCGAGGACGGCCTGGCGCCGCCCGCATTCGGCAGGTTGGCTGCGCCGGTGTAGACGATCGGCTCGTTGACGAACTTGACCTTGTCGAACGATACCGCAACCAGATGTTCGCCGACACCGAGGAAGCCGCCGACGCCGATCACCACGGCCTTGATGTTACCGCTCTTGTCGGTCAGGAGGTCGTTGATCGAGCCGACGCTTTCATTCTTGTCGTTGTAGACGCTGAGCCCGACCACCTTCGACGCGCGCCAGTTGCCCTGGAACGACGACGAGGTATCGGATGCGGCGGCCGGCGCCATGTTGCTGCGGTCGGTGGTCGCGGTCGGCGTCTGCGCGAACGCGACACTTGCCAGCAACGCAGAACCGGCCAGGCCGGCGATGGTATATTTGGCTAACATATCGGTTCTCCTCAGTTCGAAAAATGATACTGAGAAAACCCGTCACCTCGACAACGGTTCCAAGGGAACACGCGCTCAGAAACCGGCCCAATACGGCGGTATGCCGTAATAGCGATGCAGTTCCGCTTCCTGCGAACGATCGCCCCAGTCGAAATCCTTGTCGGCGCGGAACGACGGCGCGCGCTTCAACTCGTCATCATCGATGTCGAGTTCATAGGCTTCGACCCTGACATTGTAGCGCAGCCGGCCCCAGGGCAACGGAAGCAGATTGGTTCCCATGCCGAGAAACCCGCCGAAGCTCAGGATTGCGTAAGAAACCTTGCCGGAGACCTTGTCGATCATCAGCCGTTCGATGTGGCCGATCATATCGCCGTTCGGCCGTCGCACCGAAGTGCCCTCGACGCGATCGCTCGCGATCAACTGATGCGGCTTGGTCATGACGTCAGATGCCATCGGACCCTCCACAGATCAATAAAGGGCTCAACGTCGCAATCGGCAACCGGTTCCCGCACTGCGAAATATGCGACAGCCATCCTTCCCCTTCCGGAAAGGATGGCTGCGACGCGCGTCGGCGCGTCGGCAAGATGTCAGGTCTGGTAGTCGATCAGGAGCGCGGAAAAGGACGAGCTGGTATTGCTCGACGCGCTCGATGTGCCGGTTGCGCTGTAAGTGCTCGATGACGAGGCCGAGAGCGAGTCCTGCAGCGACTGCAGAAACTGCTTCAGGATGTCGTCGGCGGAAGTGGTGCTCGACGAGCTGCTGCTGTCGGTCGAAGACGAATCATCAGCCGGCGGCGGGCCGCCGTGGCCGCCATGATGGCCGTGGGTGCCATGAGCGCCGCCTGCGCCATCCGCACCACCGGCACCGTCCGTTCCGCCGGGGCCGTTGGCGAACGCGGCCTTGAACACGCCCTGCAATTCGGTGGCCTGGTCGCTGGTCAGCTTGCCGCTGGAGACTTCGCCATTGATGAGGTCGTCGATCTTGGATTTGAGATCGCCGGGCGAAGGCCTGGTGCCGCTCGTCTGGTCGCTGGCCCGGCTGCTCTGCAGCGAGGTATCGATATCAGTCAGCGCCGACGACAGCGCGTCCTGATCGGACGAGCTGATGACGCCCGAAGTGACTTCCGACTGCAGCTCAGCCTGCAGCTTCTGAAGAGGCGACTGGTAGGTGCTGGCGGAGGCCGCCGAGATCGAGGTCATGATAGCTCCAAGGTTCTTGGGGAGTTCGCAGAGAGTTCGTGCAAGACGCGCTGACGGTGGGGTTAATAATCTTAACGAGGCCTTCTCGCCGCCCACTTGGCCTGTTACGACCTGTTGCAAGGATCGCGCTGGAAACATTGCGAAACAAAAATCCTTCGACGAATGCCCCGAATCACGGACAAAAGGTCGGTATGGCCCAGGCAGCGCCCAATATCCTAGTCGTCGAGGACGACCGCGAGACGCGGACACTGATCGCGAAATATCTGCGCACCAACGCCTGCAACGTGACGACGGCAAGCGATGGCCGCGAAATGGTTCGCGCCATGACCGACCACCGCGTCGATCTTTTGATCCTCGACGTCATGCTGCCGGGAGAGGACGGCTTGAGCCTGTGCCGCAAGGTGCGCGCCGAGTCGCAGACGCCGATCATCATGCTCACCGCGCGCGGCGAGGACGTCGACCGCATTCTCGGCCTCGAGATGGGCGCCGACGACTATCTGGCCAAGCCGTTCAATCCGCGCGAATTGCTGGCCCGCATCAACGCGGTGCTGCGCCGGCAGGCGGCGGCCCGCACCGCGAGCGCCACCGAGGGCGCGACCGCGCTGGCATTTTTGGGTTGGCGGATCGATCTGCGGCTGCGGGAGCTGCGCAATCCCGCCGGCGCGCGGGTGGCCATGACCAGCGCCGAATTCGACCTGCTGCGAACCTTCTGCGAGCGGCCCGGGCGCGTGCTGTCGCGCGACAGCCTGCTCGACCTCACCCAGGGCCGCAACGCCGGCTCGTTCGAGCGCAGCATCGACGTGCTGGTCAGCCGCATCCGGCGCAAGATCGAAGCCGAGCCGCTAGAACCCACCATGATCAAGACGGTGCGTTCGGGCGGCTATATGTTCACCCCAAGAGTTGAACCCATAAGAGTCGAGGCGGTCACGGCCGCCAGCAACTGATCATGAAGCTGACAGGCTTTTTGAATCTGAAACGCATCAGCGGACAGATCGCAGCGCTGGTGGTCGCCTCGATCGTGGCACTGCATCTGATCATCACCACGAGCTTCCTGATCCACCGGCCGGACCAGCCGGACTCGTCCTTTGATCGCGGCCACGCCCAGCTCGCCGCGGCAGCCCATTTGCTCGGCGCGGCACCGGTTTCGGAACGGCCGCGGCTGTCGGCGGATATTGCGCGCGCATTTCCGCAACTCGGCATCGAACAACTTAGCCAGGATGCTGCGCCGGCAGCCGACGAACCCGGAGCCCCCGGCCTGCGCGGCCTGCATCGCCGCCTCGGCAACGGCTATCGCATTTTCGCGCTGGCGCCCGACGTCTACACCAGCCGGATCGGCATCGCGTTGCCGGACGGCGCGATGATTGCCGCGAACCTGATGCCGGACCAGCGGCCGCGGCCGCCGTTCTGGGCCGGGCCGTGGATGATGACGCTGCTGTTTGCCGTCATCAGCGTCACGCTGCTGGGCCTGTGGGCGGCGCGCGCCCTGACCGCGCCGCTGTCGTCATTCGCAAAAGCCGCCGAAGATTTCAGCCTCAACGGCGCCGCGGCGCCGCTGCCGGAACGCGGCCCCGAGGAAATCCGCTCGGTGGCGAAGGCGCTGAACCGGATGCGGGAGCGCATCACCGGCCTGATCGAAGATCGCACCAAAATGCTCGCCGCCATCAGCCACGATCTGCGCACGCCGATCACGCGGATGCGGCTGCGCACCGAATTCATCGAGGACGAAACCCATCGCAGCCGCATGCTCGGCGATCTCGACCAGATGCGCTCGATGCTGGAATCGGTGCTGTCGTTCCTGCGCAACGACCGCCGGCTGGAATCGATGACGCTGGTCGATATCGCGAGCACGCTGCAGCTCATCACCGATCAATTCGCCGACATGGGACGCAAGGTCGCCTATGTCGGCCCCGGCCATGCGATGGCGACCGTGCGGCCGGACGACCTGCATCGCAGCGTCACCAATCTGGTGGAGAATGCAGTGAGGTTCGGCGCGGAAGCCGTGATCCGCCTCAGCGTATCGGCGGACCAAGTGACCATCGATGTCGACGACGATGGTCCCGGCATTTCCGATGCGCAGAAGATCAACATGCTGGAGCCGTTCGTGCGCGGCGACGACGCCCGCAACATGGATGAGACAACGGGCTTCGGCCTCGGCCTTTCCATCGCCAACGCCATTGTGCTCGCGCACGGCGGAACGCTGTCACTGCACGACCGGCAGCCGCACGGACTGGTGGCGCGGATTCAATTGCCCGTGCAGCAGCAGACGCAGAAGTCGGCGGCGTAAAGACTTCTTGAAGACCAGCTTCTTGAAGACTTAAAGCGCGTCAGGCCGCGAGTGGCTCATGTTCGGATTGGGATTCGTCGTAGATCGCGATGGCCTCGAAGCGATAATCGCAGGCGCGGCAGGTCCAGAGATAGGACGTGCGGCCCGGCGCGCTTTCGATCCAGTCCGGCTTCGCAATCGGCTTGCCGCATTGAGCGCAGGGATTTCCACGAGGCAAATCGGAACGGGCCATGGCGCATCTCCCAGGTAGCAATTTTTTTTGGATGAGACAGGTCTGCTGCCTGTCGCGCCAAATCCTAGACCTCTCTTGAATCATTTGCACGATAATCCGTCGCTGCGATGCGTGCGGCAAACAGTCGTTAAGAATTTAACGATTCATTTCAACTTCGATGCCGGAATTTCGCCACATCACCGCCCGCCGGCCGCAACAATTGGGGTGTGAAAGCGGAACTCGGAAAATCCCAGGGTTCGAGACCATTTCAGATGAAACGAATGCTGGCTTCCGTCTGGCTCGCCGCCATCGCCGCGCTATCGTGCGGCGCGGATGCGCAGGCGCAGCAACGTGCGCAATATGAAACGCTGGTCGCGACCCATGCCCAGGCGAACGGCGTGCCGGAAGCTTTGGTGCATCGCGTGATCGTGCGCGAGAGCAGATACCAGCCGGCGCTGGTCGGCCGCGGCGGCACCATCGGGCTGATGCAGATCAAGCTCGCGACCGCCCGCAGCCTTGGCTACACGGGCACGGCTGAAGGCCTGCGCGATCCCGAGACCAATCTCATCTACGGCATCAAGTATCTTGCCGGCGCCTATCACGCCGCCGGTAGCGACCATAACCGCGCCATGCATTATTATGCGAGCGGCTATTACTGCGCCGCAAAGCGCCAGCGGCACGAACGCGCACGACAATCCGAACCGGTGCTCGCGGGTGCACCGCGGAATAGCCCCGTCGACGCCAACGCTCAGCAGGTTCCAACCCAATAACCGGGCATAGGCGGGGCACGCCGTCCTTCGGGCGGCTATGCCCGGGCATGACGAGACAGTGTCCGTTGACACCCCCGCCGATCGGCCTACATTAGCCCCGTTCCGAGGGGAGCTCCGATGAGGAGCTGAGATACCGCAAGCTTTGGGCCGGTTTGGCCTTGAGACCGCGGTGACCCTTTGAACCTGATCCGGGTCATGCCGGCGAAGGGACAGGGATGTACCAGAGTTCGAAGCCGGGGGGGGATTCCCCCGTATCCATCATCGGCGCAGGCATTGCCGGCGCTTGGCAAGCCCTGCTGTTCGCGCAGGCCGGCCATGCCGTAACCTTGCACGAGCGCAGTGACGCGGCCATGACGGAATCCACCAGCCACTGGGCCGGCGGCATGCTGGCGCCCTGGTGCGAGGCCGAAACCTCGGAACCCCTGATCACGCGGCTCGGCGTCCGCTCGCTCGCCCTCTGGCGCGAGCAGTTTCCGCAGACCCCCTTCAACGGCTCGCTGGTGGTGGCGCATGCGCGCGAGCGCGCCGATTTCGAGCGCTTTGCCAAGCTCACCACCGGTCACAAGCGGCTCGACGCACGCGCTCTCGGCGAACTCGAACCGTCGCTGGAAGGCCGCTTTCGCGACGGGCTGTTTTATGCCGGTGAAGGCCATGTCGAGCCGCGCCGGGTGTTGCCGGAATTGCACGCACGCATCGCGGCCGCCGGTGGCCGGATCGAATTCAACAGCGACGCGGATGCCAAAGACCTCGACGGCATCGTGATCGATTGCCGCGGACTCGCCGCGCGCGACACCCAGCCCGAATTGCGCGGCGTCAAGGGCGAGATGATCATCGTCGAGACCTCCGAGGTCGAGCTGTCGCGTCCAATCCGGCTGATCCATCCGCGCTGGCCGCTCTATGTGATCCCGCGCGGCGACGGCCGCTTCATGCTGGGCGCGACCTCGATCGAGGCCGAAGATTCCGGCGTCAGCGTCCGCTCGGCGCTGGAGTTGCTGGGTGCGGCCTATGCGGTGCATCCGGCGTTTGCCGAGGCGCGGATCGTCGAATTCGGCTCCGGCTTGCGGCCGGCGTTTCCCGACCATCTGCCGCGGATTGCGATCGACCACGACAGGATCGCGGTCAATGGCCTCTATCGCCACGGGTTTTTGCTGGCGCCGGCGCTGGCGGAACTGACGCTCGGCTATGTCAAGCGCGGCGTGATCGACAATGAGGTGATGCAATGCGCGTGATCGTCAATGGCGAGGCGCGGGAGATCAACGCGTCGCGGGTCGACGCGCTGCTCTCCGAGCTCGAATACGAAGGCACGCATTTCGCGATCGCCGTGAATTACGACGTGCTGCCGAAGAGCCGCTGGGCGGAGACGGCGTTGAAGGCCGGCGACGAGATCGAGATCATCACGCCAAGGCAGGGAGGGTGATGGGGATGAGCGTCGAACAAATTCAACTGTCATCGCCCGGCTTGACCGGGCGACCCAGTACGCCGCGGCTTCTCGGTTCAATCGAAAGGTCTCTGGGATACTGGATCCCCGCTTTCGCGGGGATGACAAGCTATGGGTGGGATGACGGCCTCGGCTTGCGACACGCAAGGATACTGAAACCATGCTGAACTTCTACGGCAAAACCTTCGCCTCCCGCCTCCTGATCGGCAGCGCGCTGTATCCGTCGCCCGCGATCATGCAAGGCGCCATTCGCGCCTCCGGCGCCAACATCGTCACGGTGTCGCTGCGGCGGGAAGCCGCCGGGGGCAAGACCGGCGACGCGTTCTGGTCGCTGATCCGCGAGCTCGATGTCACGGTGCTGCCGAACACCGCCGGCTGCCGCAGCGTGCGCGAGGCGGTGACCACCGCAAAGCTGGCGCGCGAATTGTTCGGCACCTCCTGGATCAAGCTCGAGGTGATCGCCGACAACGACACGCTGCAGCCCGACGTGGTCGGCCTGGTCGAGGCGGCTGCCGTCCTGATCAAGGACGGTTTTGAGGTGTTTCCCTATTGCACCGAGGACCTTTCCGTCGCGATGCGGCTGGTCGATGCCGGCTGCAAGGTTGTGATGCCGTGGGCGGCGCCGATCGGCAGCGCCAAGGGGGTCATCAACCCCGATGCGCTGAAACTGATGCGCGACCGCCTGCCCGATGTGACGCTGGTGGTCGATGCCGGCCTGGGCGCGCCGTCGCATGCGGCCCGCGCGCTGGAACTCGGCTACGACGCCGTGCTGCTCAACACGGCAATCGCAAAAGCCGCCGACCCCATCGCGATGGCCAACGCGTTTCGCTTGGGCGTCGAGGCCGGCCGCACCGCATACGAGGCCGGGCTGATGGAAGCCCGCGATTTCGCCTCCCCTTCAACCCCTGTCATCGGGACACCCTTCTGGCATGCCGTATCCTGATCGCCACGCGTATCCAGATCGCCGCGCGTATCCTGATCGCTTCTACCCCGTCGTCGACAGCGTGGCGTGGGTCGAGCGCCTGACCAAGCTTGGCGTCGGCACCATTCAGTTGCGCGCCAAGGAACTTGATGACGGTCAAGCGCTGCAGATCGTCAGCGATGCGCTCGACGTGACCAGGGGCACGCCGACCAAACTGGTCGTCAATGATTACTGGCGCGCGGCGATCGTGGCCGGCGCGCAGCATCTGCATCTCGGCCAGGAAGACCTGGTCGGCGCCGACCTCGGCGAGATCCGAAAAGCCGGGCTGACGCTCGGCATCTCCACCCATGACGACGAGGAACTGGCGACGGCCTTGCGCGCCAATCCCGATTACATCGCGCTCGGGCCGATTTTCCCGACCACGCTGAAATCGATGCGCTTTGCGCCGCAGGGTATTCCGAAACTCACCGAGTGGAAGAAGCGCATCGGCAACATCCCGCTGGTCGCGATCGGCGGCATCAAGCTCGAACAGGCCGCCGACATTTTCGCCGTCGGCGCCGACTCGATCGCCGTCGTCAGCGACGTCACCCAGAACGCCGACCCCGATGCGCGCGTGCGCGCCTGGCTCGACCAGAACGCGGAGGCCGCGTGACGAATTTCCGAAACTATCACAGCCGTCATTGCGAGGAGCGCAAGCGACGAAGCAATCCATCTCACAACCAGCCGAACTATGGATTGCTTCGCGGAGCCTGTCATCGGGCGGCGCTTCGCGCCGACCCGTTGGCTCGCAATGACGGAAAATTTCCACCAGCGTCATTCCGGGTCGCGCGCAGCGCGAACCCGGAATCTCGCGCAATAACGTCAAGATTCCGGATCGGTCCGCGCCGCGGACCGTCCGGAATGACAACAATATAAAGGAGGATACAGTATGAACATCCGCTCCAACCCCGACACCACGCTTCCCGCCGTCACCACCGGCCCGCTGCCGGCCTCGCGAAAAATCTGGGTCACGCCCGATGAAGCGCCCGATGTGCGGGTGCCGCTGCGCGAGATCATCCTGAGCGAAGGTGCCGGCGAGCCCAACCTGCCCGTCTACGACACCTCCGGTCCCTATACCGATCCGGCCGTGACCATCGACGTCAATGCCGGCCTCGCCCGCGCGCGCATCGAATGGGTGAAGGAGCGCGGCGGCGTCGAGGAGTATGAAGGCCGCGACATCAAGCCGGAAGACAACGGCAATGTCGGCGCCTCGCATGCGGCAAAGGCGTTCACCGCCCACCACAAGCCGCTGCGCGGCACCGGCGACCACATGATCACGCAGCTCGAATTCGCCCGCGCCGGCATCATCACCAAGGAGATGATCTACGTCGCCACCCGCGAGAACCTCGGCCGCAAGGTGCAGCTCGAACGCGCCGAGGCCGCATTGGCCGACGGCGAAAGCTTTGGCGCCTCGGTGCCGGCCTTCGTCACCCCGGAATTCGTACGCAGCGAGATCGCGCGCGGCCGCGCCATCATTCCCTGCAACATCAACCACGGCGAACTCGAGCCGATGATCATCGGCCGCAATTTCCTCACCAAGATCAACGCCAATATCGGCAACTCCGCGGTGACCTCGTCGGTCGAGGAAGAAGTCGACAAGATGGTGTGGGCGATCCGCTGGGGCGCCGACACCGTGATGGACCTCTCCACCGGCCGCAACATCCACACCACGCGCGAATGGATTTTGCGCAACGCGCCGATCCCGATCGGCACCGTGCCGATCTATCAGGCGCTGGAGAAGTGCGACGGCGATCCGGTGAAACTGACCTGGGAGCTCTACAAGGATACGCTGATCGAGCAGTGCGAACAGGGCGTCGATTACTTCACCATCCACGCCGGCGTGCGCCTGCCCTACATCCACCTCACCGCCAACCGCGTCACCGGCATCGTGTCGCGCGGCGGCTCGATCATGGCAAAATGGTGCCTGGCGCATCACAAGGAAAGCTTCCTCTACACAAACTTCGAGGAAATCTGCGACCTGATGCGCAAATACGACGTGTCGTTCTCGCTCGGCGACGGCCTGCGTCCCGGATCGATCGCCGACGCCAACGACCGCGCGCAATTCGCCGAACTGGAGACGCTCGGCGAGCTCACCCAAATTGCCTGGAAGAAGGGCTGCCAGGTCATGATCGAAGGCCCCGGCCATGTGCCGCTGCACAAGATCAAGATCAACATGGACAAGCAGCTCAAGGAGTGCGGCGAGGCGCCGTTCTACACGCTGGGGCCGCTGACCACCGACATCGCGCCAGGCTACGATCACATCACGTCAGGCATCGGTGCCGCCATGATCGGCTGGTTCGGCTGCGCGATGCTCTGCTACGTGACGCCGAAGGAGCATCTCGGCCTGCCCAACCGCGACGACGTCAAGGTCGGCGTCATCACCTACAAGATCGCCGCCCACGCCTCCGATCTCGGCAAGGGCCACCCGGCTGCCCAACTGCGCGACGACGCCCTGTCCCGCGCCCGCTTCGACTTCCGCTGGGAAGACCAGTTCAACCTCGGCCTCGACCCCGAAACCGCACGCCTCTATCACGACGAGACGCTGCCGAAGGAAGCCCACAAGGTCGCGCATTTCTGCTCGATGTGCGGCCCAAAGTTCTGCTCGATGAAGATCACGCAGGATGTGCGGGATTATGCGGCGACGCTGAACGATCCGGCGAGTGTGGGGATGACGGTGTCTGGCACCATCGAGGATGGCATGGCGGCGATGTCGCAGAAGTTCAAGGAGATGGGCGGTCAGGTGTATCTGGATGCGGAGAAGGTGAAGGAGAGTAATCGGGTGTTGTGAAAACGAACTGTTTGAAGCCGACGCATGATATTTATCTCGTATGCGAAGGAAGATCACGCCTACGCGTGCGAGCTTTATCTTGCGCTTGAGGTCGCGGAGCTTGATCCTTGGATGGACAAGCCGCCGACACCTTATGACGGAAGGGGACTGCAAATCGGCCAACGCTGGAGTTCCGTGTTGAACCAGAAAATCCGAGATGCGGACTATGTGGCCCTCCTGCTATCGCCACGCTCCGTTCGCAAACGCGGATATGTCCAAGTGGAATTTCGAACGGCACTGCAACTAATGAATGAAATGCCCGACAATGAAGTCTTCGTGCTTCCGATCGTATCGGAAAAGTGCGAGGTGCCATCATTACGCGTGGGACAAATCGACCTGCAGGACCTGCAGTGGGAAGAAGTGAAGCCGAGTGAAATTGCAGCGTTCGCCGACCGACTCACGGCCATTATCAAAGGGCATCGTCCATGATCGGACAACCGCTTTCAGAATTGAAGCGAGATAATGTACTTCTTTGGTCGATCGATGTTGGTCGTATGCACTCTCGCAACAACATTATCGTACGGGAAGACGTCGCCTTTCTAAGTTCGTCTGGAGCACTCTGGAACGTCGATGATCCTAAGGACGGCGTCTATTGCATCGACTTGAATTCTGGACGGATTATCTGGTTCACCGAGACATATTCTGATGCAAACGAGATTTCCATTGTCGACAATGTACTTCTTGTTGGAACCGATAGCGGCAAGGTGTTTGCAATAGATGTAGGTTCCGGCCTCATCTTTAGCAAATTCCAAGCGGAGGAGCCCGTCTATACTCGAGCAATCGAGCTCGAACGACCAAGCGGAAAGATTGGAATCCTAGTTTCCCACGCGGGTGAGGTCATCCAATACGATACAAGAGCCAAAAGGTTTTCGGTGCTAGGGAGATTGCCTTATGGAGTTCGAGCAAATCCGACAAGGGTTGCTTCTGCGTCATTTCTGGTGGCCTCCCAAGCAGGAGTCATAACATTGGCGGAGTTGATTGATGACCAGATCAACTCCCGAACAATGTTTGAAGTAAAGCCACATAAGGCCTCCGGACAGTTCGACTTTATGCTGGAAGTCCGGGGCATTTCGAGCATTGTTGTTAAAGCTGATCGCGCCGTAGTGTCTTATGCCCGAAATACTTATGATCGCCGTCCTCCGATCGTTTGCTTCTCATTGAAAACGGGTGAGAAGCTTTGGGATGCAGGCCGTGTACAGACCGCTTCCAGAAGTGAAGTGCCAGAGTTCGGTAACTCGCGCATCGTGCCGGCTGTTTGGAATAATTTGCTTCTTTCGACATTTTCGTACAATGACGCGGTCCATGCATTTTCGCTCGATAATGGCAAATGGATGTGGCGACAGAGGCTTGACGATAGCTATTTTCAGAATTGGTCGTCACCGATAGTTCAGGATGAGCTGCTGTATGTGGCGCGCATAAACGGCGTTCTGTCCGTTCTGGATCTCAAGACTAGAAAGCTGCTTTCGTCCTATTCGGTCGAAGTGTTTGAATCCTCGGAAAGCCCTACGAGCGTAGACGAGCCAGAATCTTGGCCGAAGAACCCTTCCGAGTTCAAAGCCGGTCCATATCCGAGTCAGAAGATTGTAGCAGGCATCTGCTCAACTCCCGCGATTTGGAAGAGAATGATCCTAATCGGAACGGCATCCGGAAAACTGTGCTGCCTTCGTCCGCAATCATCAGGGGGCGAGAAGGTACCCGACTAACAAGAGAAAGATAGTTGGAGATATTCATGCCCATCCAACACTTCCCCCCGCCACCCGGCGTCAAAGCCCCGCCCCTCTCCTTCGCCGCCCGCACCGGCGACCTCCTGTTCATCTCCGGCATCCCCGGCTTTGACGAAAACCGCGCCCTGCCCGACAGCTTCGAAGCCCAGTTCGCCAACGTCGTCACCAACATCAAGCGCGTGCTCGGCGAGGCTGGCGCGACCGTCCATGATCTGGTCAAGGTCAACGTGCTGCTGACGCGCGCCTCCGACGTCGCGGCGATGAATGCGCTGTATGCCGGCGCGTTCGGCCCCGCACCCTATCCCGCCCGCACCACCTGCGTGGTGCAGGCGCTGCCCGATCCGAAGATGCTGATCGAGATCGAGGGCGTGGCGTCGCTGAAGGCGTAGGAAAGCCGTCGTTGCCGGGCATAGCCGCCCGAAGGACGGCGTCGCTTCCGCTCGCCCATGCCCGGCAATCCATCGCGCGAAGCGCATCTTCGTGTTTGATGGAAGCGCGGGTCAAGCCCGCGCATGACGAGTTGAGTGCGAGTGGAAAAACGGTGGGTTTCGCGGAGTTTATCATCGGGCGCGCATTCGCGCGACCCGTTGGCTCTACCCACCCTGTACCAACCGGCCCGACTGCTCACTTCTCGAACATCGTCTCGAACAATTCCTTCGCCCGTTCCAGCCCCTCTGGCGTGAAAACCACCGACTTCACTTTGCCCACGGGATCGTGGATCATGCCCTTGTCGTGCAGACGGCCGAGCACCCCCCAGTCAAATCCTTTCCCAGGCCCTGCAGTCGTCGTGCAAGGTCAGATAGAGCAGCGCCAGCGCTGTGTCGTCGATCTTGTCGGTGTTGAGGGGCATCGCGAACCTCATGCCGTTAGTCTGCCTCACGCTATCCTATTCAGGATCGCGCGATGCGCAATTGGTTCGAACAAGCCTAAGGGACGGTGGGTTACGCTTCGCTAACCCACCCTACGGTCCTCATCCTCCGTCATTCCGGGGCGCGCCTCTTGGCGCGAGCTATGATGTGCGATTGCACATCATGGAATCCATCGGGCGTCATGCGCGGGCGTCGAAATGGATTCCGGGCTCGATGCTTCGCATCGCCCCGGAATGACGGCCTCTATTGAGGCGCGAGGTATGAAAAAACTGCCCGACGGGCAAATCAGCAAAAACCTGTCCAGCCCTCCAGCGAAAAATATTTCGCTTTTCGCGTCGGGCAAATCAGTGGTTTGACTCCGCGCGTCTCATCCGAATGAGGGGCGGGTCGCGATCGTCACGAACGTTGCGGTGAGATGCGGTGGACGCGAAGGCCACGACTGACGAGCGTGGCCGATGCGGACGGCGAAGGCGTGTGGTTCTGGCGCCCCGATGCTGGCGCCAAGTTTCCGGGAAGGGAGCTTCTCGGGGATGACGGTGGCAAGAAAGCCGGTCACCGGGGAGAGCACGTTATAAGCCGTAAAACCATTGCGCGGGGAAGGCCGGAGTGTTTCCGCTGAACCTGTATGCTCGTGTGCGTTTTCTTTTGTGCATGTTTGCACACGAGACCGCGGGTGCAGCGCGCACCCGGTCTTCCCTGCGCCCTCTGCGCTTTACGAGGGTGGAACGTGACGCAAAGCTCGGGCGGATCGCGCCGCGAGAATGCGGACGCGTATCCGCATTGCTGTTTGACATGTGAATCGGAAGTCCTCCCCCCGTCATTGCGAGGAGCGCAAGCGACGACCGGGTCCGCCGAAGCTCAACGAGCGAAGGCGGAAGCAATCCATGCTTCAGCCAGCGGATAGATGGATTGCTTCGCTTCGCTCGCAATGACGTGGAGAGACCGCCCACCCGTACTACTTCATCGTAATCGCCAGCCCGCTCAGATCCGCATTGGCCATCAGGCCGACCTGCTGGCCGGTCAGTTCCAGCACCGCGCCCTTCTGGTTGGTCAGCACGATCGCGCGCGCGCCGCGGCCGACCGCGAGCCCCGCGCCCGCCGCGCCATAGACGCCGGCGACATCCGACGGCCTGACGATGTTGCTGACCCGGCCGCGCAGCACCGTCCTGGAACCGCCGAACACCAGGCCGTAGTCCAGGCCGCCGGCGGACAGCCCATAGCTCCGGCCGCGAAAATTCAGCACGCCGCCGCCGCCGGAGCCGCCGATGATCCATCCGGCCTTGTAGATCGTCAGCGACACGAAGCCGTCGTCGGCGTCGGCGGCGGAGGACAGGCCGGCGAACGCCGTCAGCGCGACCAGCGCGGCACGAATGGCGGATGACATCTTCATGGTTCAGGTCTCCCGGGGATTGTTGCGAGCATGCGTTGCGAGGCAGGTCGAATCGCGCTTGACCGAGTCTAGCAAGCACGGCCGGAATGAGCCAATGGGCCGATGCGAAGCGCGCCCCGTTGATTCCGCAGCGCGGACTGCGGATTGCCCGGCCCACGGTCCCGCTACGCGCGCTTTGCCCGCTCCGCAGGCCGGATCAGCAAAGCTGCCGGGCGGTTCGGCCGCATGTGAACGCGATCGTGCACAAGCGCCGCTTTCAAGGGGGTGGCAAGCGGCGTGGATCTGGATGCAGAGCAGGAGAGCAATCGGGTGTCGTGGGTCGTGCTACGCACCATCACGGCGCCAGCGATTCCGCCAGGCCTTTGGTGATCAGCGCGGGGGATCGGTTTCAACCTTGGATGGTCCAACAGCGATCGAGAGACTTGCGGTCGCCCTACAGCGGGTTTAGTCTAATTGCCCTCTCGGGTTGCAGCGGAGAACAATCGTGCCGCTTCGAGATTTCCTCACCCCAGACGAACCGCTTGGGCCAATCCGTCACGAACGCATTTTGCGTCGACGCGCTTATGATCAGCAAGATGAAGACCCGGTTAATCTGCTCATTTACCAGGCCGAACCCTTCGACCTGGCGCTGCACGATCTGCATCCAATAATTCTCGGCCGGAGGGGATCCGGCAAAACAGCGATCGTCGCGGCCATGCTCGCCGGTTCCGGCCGCAAACATTATTTCTATGGCCGTGATGACGCTATCAACGATAATCACGACATCTATGTATTCATTCAATCCTGGGATCACCTCGACGAGATCGTGAACCTCGTCGGAATCGATTGCTACCACTCCCTCGGTTCGCAGCCGATGTGGGATGATCTATTGCCGGAAACGGCAGCTCGTTTCTGGGCGCGTCATCTGTGGCAAGCAATATTCAACCAGATCTTTCGGGACGCGTCTTCAGAATCGAACCCGATAGACTACCGATCGAAGCTTCCACTGGTATTTAAATTCATTGAAGGCCGCGACATCATAGACCCTCGCGAATCCATAACGAGCGAGACGTTGCAGAAGGCGTTTGAACTGACCCGAGACAGCGTACTGAAATATCTCAGCGCCACCAAACGACGCTGCTTTGTCATCATAGACTCTCTCGATCTGTATCCAATAACGTCTCCGCGCTTCTCCCGTATCCTTGCCGGGCTGCTCCGATGCATCACCAACTTCAGCGACTCATACGATCGGGTTAAAATCTATTGCTGCGTGCCCGAAGAGGTCGAACCGCATTTATTTACACATGTAGCCAACGAAACCCGAGATCTGTCTCCGGCTACGAGCTATTCGCGACTTCATTGGAAGCCGGTCGACCTCCTGAAAATAGTGGCGGAGCGGTTTCGCGAATTTCTGAAGATTCATCTGGCCGAGGATCAGAACTTCATTGCGGACATTTCAAAACTGAATTTTTCTCACCGCGACAACTTGATGACCTTTTATGGCGCCGTGATGCCGAAATACGTCACGAACAAGTATGGTCAAAAGGAAGATTCCGTTGCGTATCTGGTCCGTCATTCGCAATTATTGCCCCGAGAACTGATCCTGTTGTTCAGCCGGGCCATCAGCATTTCTCACCAGGAAACCGCAAGTTGGCGAACCATAACGTCGTCGGCAATCGTAAAGGCCGTCGACGAAAGCGAGTCGGCGTTGGCACGGCAAATTCTCAGACCTTATATGCCGGTCTATAAGGAGCTTATCATCGCCTGCGAACACGTTCTCTCGGAATTGCCGACGATATGCACCCTTAGCGAACTGCATTCGGTTGGAAAAAGAATGCGCAAGAGCGTTTCCATGGAAACCGACGATCCGTGGAGAACACTCTATGAAATAGGGGTTTTGGGATTTATCGATCCGGACGAGTCAAATCGCAACACGCAATACTACGAATATGGATTGTTTCACTTCAACTCGCACAACAAGATCAGGTTTGCCAATCACCTGAGATATTGCGTCCATCCGCTCTTCAGCGGCACCTGGCATCTAAAGCGAGCTCCGGGAATGAAATTCATATACCCGTCCAAAATTGAGGAATCTTATTGGGATTAAAGAATAGAGAGTCGTGAGATGACAAAGATCTCCACGGTATCACTTATTTTTCTGCTCGTTTTATACGTGATCCTGTCTTTCGGTTTGAGCTATTACTACGACGACCCACATCTGGCCAACAGGATGGGGGCAAGCCTTTCCGCGATCGGCGCCCTGATGATCATTCTTCAGGTACAGCGCGAAGTTCGTTTCGAAGCGTTCAACAAGGGGGACGAAGCTGCCGCCCAACGGGGGCAGTTTGCCTCTTCGGATCGATCGCTAATAGAGAACACACGGATTCGGCGGGCGACAGAACGGCATCATCAAAGGATGCGAATTATTGTATTTATCGCGATCATGGTATTTGTCGGCGAAGTCTTGCACGGATGGGCCGATTTCATATTCGTCAAAATAGTTGGTGGCGGCCATCAGCTGTAGGACGAACGGCAAACCGCACGGCGAGACAAATCAGCGCACCCTCGTTCGCCACATTTGCATCCGCGCGTTGCGGCCCGGCGCGCTCGACGAAAATGCGGGACAAAAACCCCGCCGTTGCCCGGCAATTTTCCATCTCAGGCGCGATTTACACGCAATCTACCTGTAATTGAGCGTCGGATATCGCGAATGATCGGATAATTGCACGTATCTCTCGATAAGATCCGCGATACGACAACCTTGTTGACGTGACAAGCCGGGGCGTCGCGCGCCGTGAGCCAGTTCACTCGCTTTGAGATTGTGTTGTGCTAGCATCCCCCTCCGATCATTTGCTCTGACAATGGGAGGCGTGCATGAGCTGGCATTCATGGTTCAACGTATCCGGCGGCGCAGCGGCATTGAGATCGCCGGTTTCGGCGATCGCGCGCAATCCCAACCATCTCGACCTGTTCGTCACCGGCACCGACGGCCGCATCTACTCCACCTGGTGGGATGCGGCGAGCGGCTGGGCCAACTGGTTCAACGTCTCCGGCGGCGCCGCCGCACTGGGCTCGCCGATCACCGTGGTGGCGCGCAATCCCAATCACCTCGACCTGTTCGTCACCGGCACCGACGGCCGCATCTACTCCACCTGGTGGGATGCGAGCAGCGGCTGGGCCAACTGGTTCAACGTGTCCGGCGGCGCCGCCGCACTGGGTTCGAAGATCACCGCGGTGGCGCGCAACCCGAATCATCTCGACCTGTTCGTCACCGGCACCGATGGCCGGATCTACTCCACCTGGTGGGATGCCAGCAGCGGCTGGGCCAACTGGTTCAACGTTTCAGGCGGCGCGGCGGCGCTGGGCTCGCCGATCACGGCAATTGCGCGCAATCCCAATCACCTCGATCTGTTCGTCACCGGTACCGACGGCCGCATCTACTCGACCTGGTGGGATGCGGCGAGCGGCTGGGCCAACTGGTTCAACGTCTCCGGCGGCGCCGCGGCGCTGCGCTCGCCGATCACGGCGGTCGCCCGCAATCCGAACCATCTCGATCTGTTCGTCACCGGCACCGATGGCCGCATCTACTCCACCTGGTGGGACCAGAGCGTCGGCTGGGTGAACTGGTTCAACGTCTCCGGCGGCGCCGCAGCGCTCGGTTCGGAGATCACCGCGATCGCCCGCAATCCCAATCATCTCGATCTGTTCGTCACCGGCACCGACAGCCGCATCTATTCGACCTGGTGGGACCAGAGCAGCGGCTGGGCCAACTGGTTCAACGTCTCGGGCGGTGCTGCGGCGCTGACGTCGCCGATCACCCCGATCGCGCGCAATCCCGACCATCTCGATCTGTTCGTCACCGGCACCGACGGCCGCATCTACTCGACCTGGTGGGACCAGTCCGAGGCGGTTCGCGTTCACGTCAAGGTGCTGAGCGAACCCACCACGATCTCGCGCGCGCAGATGATGCAGTCGATGCGCGACGTCTATGCCGGCGTCGGCATCGACGTCGTGATCGCCAGCGAGGAAACGCTGAACCTGCCGCTGCTCAACGACCTCGACGTCGGCACCTGCGTGGTGGGCTCGACCACGGCAGAGCAAAACGATCTGTTCGGCCACCGCAACAATGCCGGCGCCAACGACATCTGCGTCTACTTCGTCCGCTCCACGGTGCCGCCGCTGAACGGGTGCGCCGCCCACCCGGACGGACGGCCGGCCGCGGTAATCACCTCAGTGGCCTCGCCCTGGACCATGGGTCACGAATGCGGCCATGTGCTCGGCCTCGTCCACGTCAACGATAACGATCGGCTGATGACGGGGAACGGCACCTGGAACATCACCAACCCGCCGCCCGATCTGATCCAGTCCGAGATCAACACCATGATCGCAAGCCCGCTGACCTCATAGGAGGCGTCAATGGCCACATTGGATGAAGTCCGCAAAGAGATCGACAAGGACGAGCTGGATTATCCGGAACTGGCGCTGGCGCTCGGCCCGGGCGCCTTGCCGCAGCTGCAGGCGCTGGTCGCCGAGGACGAACCGCGGATCGCCTCGAAGGCCGCCTATCTGGCCGGCCTGATCTCGGAGGGCAATGCGCACGACATCGTGGCGATGGCGGCGCGCAGCCGTCACGACGTCGTGCGGGTGGCGGCGGCCGCCGCCGCCGCCAAGCTTCCGACCCAGCATGCGGTGAGCGTCACCACACAATTGCTGAATGACTCGGAGGCCGGCGTTCGGATCAGGGCAATGAAATCGGCCGCGGCTATCGACGAACCGGCGCTTGCCGCGCGGATGAAGACCATGTCCGAACAGGACAAGGATCCCCACGTACGAAGCTACGCCACGGGCGCTTATCAGAAGATGCGGCAACAGTAAGCGCGTAGTCTCCCCGCGAAGACTTCGATCACGGCTTTAGATCAAGCTCGGGATCGGGGCCGATGAGATCAGTCTCATCGGCCTTTTTTTATGGTCCGGTTGTGCGATGGTGGGCACCGCCTTCGCTCTTCGAGCTACGGCGGACAGGCCGCTCTCCTCACCCGATGGACCGTCCCAAATGCTCACACTCTACTCCTACCCCACGCTGTTCGGCGTCGCCGACAATAACGGCTACGGCCTGAAGGTATTCGCCTTCCTGCGGCTCGCCGGCGTGCCGTTCCGGCACGAGCACATCTTCGACGCGTCGAAGGCGCCGCGCGGCCAGCTGCCCTACATCGTCGACGGCGACGATACAGTCGGCGACAGCGAGACCATCCTCGGCTACGTGACCGCAAAATACCGGCCGCCGATCGATGCCGCACTCACGACCGCGCAGCGAACCACCAACCTCCTGATCACGCGCATGCTCGACGACCTCTATTGGGTGATGTCCTATTCGCGCTGGAAGGACGAGCGCTACTGGCACGCGTTCCGCGATGCGCTGCTGCGCGAACATCCCGGCCTCACCGAAGAAGGCCTCACCAAGGCGCAGGCCTTCAATGCCCAGCGCTATTACTACCAGGGCATCGGCCGTTACGATCCCGATGCCGCGATGGCGCGCGGGCTCGCCGATCTCGGCGCGATTGCTGCGCTGATTCCGCCGCAGGGCTATGTCCATGGCGAAACGCCGACCAGCATCGACGCCGGCATCTACGGCTTCATCGCCAACATCTATTTTTACGACATCGATACCCCGCTCAAGCAATTCGTGACCGCGCACGGCAACATCGTGCGGCACTGCCGCGCGATTCACGAGGCGGTCAGCTAGCGCAAGCGGCGCGAGGCGCTAGGGGTCCTGACGCGGCTTCATCAGCGCATCCCGCGCCGCGGACAGCTCGCGAAACTCCCGCTCGTTGCCGCCGCCATCCGGATGCATGGTCTTGGCCGCGCGCTTGTAGGCTTGATGGATCTCGGTTGCCGCCAGCCGGACACCGAACGGCAATCCGAGCATCTGGCGGTAATGCTCTTCCGGCGTCAGCGTTTTTGGCGCCAAGCCGCGCTTGCCGAACCGCGGCGCGGTCAGCGTATGCAGGACATCCCTGACGAGGCTGAGTCGCCGCCGCGCGACTTCCCTGGCGCGGTGATCCGCCGAGGTGAGCGACGCATTGCGCAGGCTCGGCAGCGCCTGCGCGGCCGCCTGCCGCAGCGTCTCGTCCGCGCTGACTGCCGCGATCTCGGCGGCCAGTCGCGCCACTTCGCGATAGTCGAGCGTCGCGGCCGACCAGAACCGCTCGATGGCCGATTTCCATGCCTTGAGCTGCTGATCCATGGCATCACCGAAATTGGCATCACCAAAAATGGCATTACCGAAAATGGATGATAGCAACGCGCCGGCATGGCTTGGCGTTTCAGATTCCTCAGGTTTGAATTAGCTTGTCTGGAATCGTCTGAGAACCAAAACAGAGGAAACCCCCATGCCCCTTCTCCAAAACCACATCGCGGTCGTCACCGGCGCGGGCTCCGGCATCGGGCGCGCGATCGCGAAAGGTTATGCCGGCGAGGGCGCGCGGGTCGTGCTGCTCGACATGAACGACAAGGCGGCGGCCGACGTGGTCAGCGAGATCCGCGACGCCGGCGGCAAGGCCGAGAGCTTCGCCCTCGATGTCACCAAACGCGACGACTGCGTCGCGATGGCCAGGCAGGTCGCCGACAAGGTCGGAAAAGTCTCGATTCTGGTCAACAATGCCGGCATCGCCCGCCGCAACGGCATGCTCGGCGCGGCCGAGGCCGTGATCAACGACTGGGAAGACATCATCGCCATCAACCTGACCGGCGTCTTCAATGTCACGCATGCGTTTCTCGAGCCGTTGCGCGCCGCCAAGGGACGCATCGTCAATATCGGCTCGATCCAGTCGTTCGTGCATCTGCGCACGCCCAGTTCCCCGGCCTATACCGCCTCGAAGCACGGCGTGCTCGGCTTCACCAAGGCGCTCGCCGCCGAACTCGGCAAGGATGGCGTGCGCGTCAATGCGATCGGCCCGGGTTTCATCGAAACGCCGCTGAACGAGAAGATGCGCGCCAGCAATCCGGCGCTTGTGCAGGTCTTCATGGACCACACCCCGCTCGGCCGCCCCGGCAAGCCGGAGGACATCGTCGGTCCCGCGATCTTCCTCGCCTCGGATCTCTCCGCCTATGTCAGCGGCACGATCGTGATGGTGGATGGCGGCTACCGGACGATCTGAGGTTGCGTGGCGAGCGGCAATCGTGGCGAATTCTGGGTATTCCTCGGGCCTTATGGGCCCCTCAGCCCTGCGTTAAGAACTTGTTAACCGACTCCGCCCACGGTCGCACTTGCTTGGGGTAGTTGGTTCCGATGTTTCCGCTTCAGCGCAGAAGCGGGCGTTGATCGGGAGGTGTTCATGTCACATGCGTCCACGCTGGTCGCGCCGGAAACTCCGGCGCCTTCGTTGGCCCTCAATGAAGTCGTCCCATTGCTGATCGGCTCTACCGTCGAAGAGATTGAGCGCGAGCTCGTGCTGCAAACGCTGGCGCGTTGCGACGGAAACCGGACGCGCGCCGCGCGCGTGCTCGGGTTTTCGGTGCGCACCCTGCGCAACAAGATCAGGCTGTATTCGGCCGACGGAATCGACGTGCCCGCGCATTGTGATTAGGCTGGCGCCAGCCGGGCGGGAAGTCCCGGATGGGGCGAATCCCCAGGGGCAGCCGCATGTCTAACGCGCCGCATTACGAGATCGACGTCCAGAAGTTCTGGGCCGATCCCTATCCGGATCTGGCCAGGATGCGGAAACAGGCGCCGATCGCCTTCGTGCCGCAGCTCGGTTCCACCGTCTTCACGCGGCGCGACGATATCTTCAGCCAGGAGAAGCGCATCGACGTGTTCTCCTCGCATCAGCCGGCGGGCCTGATGAATGTGCTGATGGGCCACAACATGATGCGCAAGGACGGCGACGCGCATATGTCGGAACGGGCGGCGATGTTTCCCGCAGTGTCGCCGCGCACCGTGCGCGATACCTGGATCCGGCAGTTCAAAGCCCACGCCGACCGTATCCTCGACGAACTGGCGCCGGCCGGAAGCGGCGATCTCTGCAAGGCGTTCGCGCTGCCGCTGTCGGCCGAATGCCTCAAGGACGTCACCGGGCTGACCAACATGCGCTTTGAGGACATGGACGCCTGGTCGCAGGCGATGATCGACGGCATCGCCAATTACACCGGCGACAGCCAGGTCGAGGCGCGCTGCCATGCCGCCACCGCCGGAATCGATGCGGCGATCGACGACATGATTCCGGTGGTGACGAAGCACCCGAACACCTCGATCCTCAGCGTGCTCCTGGCCGCGGGCCAGCCGATGCAAAGCATTCGCGCCAACATCAAGCTCGCGATTTCGGGCGGGCAGAACGAACCGCGCGACGCCATTTCCGGCACGGTCTGGGCACTGCTGACGCATCCGGACCAGCTCGCGCTGGCGCGCGAGGGCGGCGCGACATGGCTCGACGTGTTCGAGGAATATGCGCGCTGGATCGCGCCGATCGGGATGTCACCGCGCCGGGTCGCCAAGCCCTGGTCCTATGGCGGCGTCGATTTCGAACCTGAGGATCGCGTGTTCTTCATGTTCGGCTCGGCCAATCGCGACGAAGCCTGCTTTGGCGATCCCGACCGTTTCGACATCACGCGCGATACCGCCAAGAGCATCGCCTTCGGCGCCGGCCCGCATTACTGCGCCGGCGCCTTTGCCTCCCGCGCCATGGTCGCGGACGTCGCCCTGCCCGGCATCTTCGCGCGGCTGAAGGGCTTGCGGCTCGACCCCGGCGAGCCAGTGCGGATCGGCGGCTGGGCGTTTCGCGGGCGGCTCAATCTGCCGGTGAAATGGGACGTGGACTGTTGATCCCGTGCAAAAGCACCTGCCGCGCAATTGAAGCCGTCATCCAACGTCTGCTAAAAACGGCTTCAATTCGCGGAGCATGCCATTGGCCGACGACACATCACCCCGGCAGGGACGAGCGGGACCGCAAGGCCCGCGCGACCGTGCGGGCGAACCGGGACGTCCGGGACCCCAGGGTCATCCTGGAAAACGCGGCCCTGATGGCGCGCGCGGCAAACCGGGGCCGCAGGGCAAGGCCGGTTCGCAGGGCGCGCCCGGCCCACAAGGCAAGCCCGGCCCGCAAGGAAAACCCGGCCCGCAAGGCGCACGAGGCGACGCCGGCCCGCAGGGCAAGCCCGGGTCGCAAGGCCCGGCCGGTCCGCGCGGCGAGGCCGGTCCGCCCGGCCAATTACCGTCGATCGAACAGATCATGCCGTGGCTGCACCTGGTGTTCGATGCCTGGGAAGATCACCGGCACATGCGCGAGCTTGAGGCCGCCGAACGCGAAGCCGCCGTACGCGAGGCGCTGACGGAGGCCGAGCCTGTCGACGACCCCTCCGGGGATCCGGAAGATGACGACGGCGATCGCAAGAAAAAGAAGAAGCACCGGCGCAAGGACAAGAAGTAGACGCGCTTACGGATGCGGCGCGGCGTTGCGGACCTTGCCGAAATAATTGGCGAGGTACAATGCCATTGCCAGCGCGCCAGTCAGCGCCGCGACACACAGCGTCCACGGCGGCGGCCATCGCTCGGGAAGGAAGCTTTGCAGCAGCACGCCGCCGATGGCGAGATTGATGAACCCCCAGATCACGTTCAGCACGGCGGAGGATTCGCCGATGCCGCGCGGCGACGCGAACGGCGTCTGAAACCGGTTGCCGCAAACGCCCTGCACGACGTGCGGAATGGCGTTGACGAGAAACGCGCCGGCGAAAAACCAGCCGACGTAGGCATACCAGACCATCAACAGCCTCTCCGGTCCCGGCTTAATCGCGCGGACATTCCTTGTAGCCGAATTTATCGATGATCATACTGCCCGGAATGGCATGAAAAGCCAGTGCCCAAAAAGACCTCCCGCCACGAACCTAACAGCGATGGGCGCGGCGCCATTGTGCCGGCTTAACGGGACCATCGTGCGGCGGCAACAGGCGGATCAATTGAAGTAACCAGCGCATGGCGTAGTACCACGCCGAGCCCGCGAGAGCGCCGCAGACGACCAGCATGACGATGTTGGCGCGATCGACCGGTTCGTTCGCCCACAGCATCCAGCCGGTCCACATTACCGCGAAGGCGAGCGAGCACAGTTTGAGCTGGGTTGTCCGGTTCATGGCGCTTCTCCGATGGCTGCGACGAGATGCCATCATGCACGCCAGCGCCGAGCCGTACTGTGAGATACGTCACGTTGAGCGCGGAGAAAATTTCGGAGCCTGGATATCATCGCGCCGTTGCGTTGCGTCGCGATGCCAGCATCAGTCCGGCAAGACTATCAGCAAGCCGGGATCGACCTGGCAGACACCGCAAAGACGCGCGTCATCCGAATCTCGCCCGCGACCGCTCCCGCGCCTTCTCGGCCTCGACCTCGCGATCTCGCGCCGGCGCATTGGTCTGAAGCGACGCCAGCAAACGCCGGGCGGAATCGGAGACCTCGGAAACGGCACGGTTGAACGCTTCGGCATTAGCCTGGGACGGTGAATTGAACCCGGAAAGCTTGCGCACGAACTGCAGTGCAGAGGCATGGATTTCGGCCGGCGTCGCTGGCGGTTCGAAATTGAACAACGTCTTGATGTTGCGGCACATGGTATTCTCCTGAAGCCCGGGCGGCGGGCGGATCGCTTTCCCAAGGACGATCAGCCCATGCAAATTGCGACATCCTGGCCTATTCTGTCATAGAATAGGCCCTGCGTTCACCCCGGTTTCCAGTACCAGGAAGCGAGTTCCCCGATGAGCCATGTCACCTACAAGATCGTCGAGCACGACGGCGGCTGGGCTTACACCGTTGATGGGGTGTTCTCGGAACCGTTCGCGACGCACGCCGCGGCGCTGGCTGCCGCCCGACGCGTGGCCGCCGAGCAGCGCGTGCCCGGCCGCACCGAAGCGATCGAATACGAGACTGCGGACGGCAAATGGCACACCGAGACCGCCGCCGGCAACGACCGCCCGGAGACTGACGTCGAGGACAAGGCGTAATATTCCCCGCTCCGGTTGCGCCCTTCCAAAAATTTTCCGCAGGTCCGCCAATGCTTCGTTCTCGGCTCCGTTTTCCCGACATGATAGGCTTGTCCCCAAGAGGCCCCGGCAAGGCGGCCGATGCACTGGGAGAAACGTCATGGAATTGCTGCGGGCGGCGCTGTGCGCCGCATTTATTTTGACCTCGTTCGCCGCCGTCGCGGCCGATTATCCAGCGCCGAAGCAGGGCGACTGGATCGCCCGGGATTTCAAGTTCCACACCGGCGAGACCATGCCGGAGTTGCGGCTGCATTATACGACCGTGGGCGAACCCACCGGCCAGCCGGTGCTGGTGCTGCACGGTTCGGGCGGCGATGCGTCGCGGATGCTGACGGCGGAATTCGCCGGCCAGTTGTTCGGGCCGGGCCAGCCGCTCGATGCGTCGAAATATTACATCATCATCCCGGACGGCATCGGCCACGGCAAATCGTCAAAGCCGTCCGACGGCATGAAGACGGCGTTTCCGAAGTACGATTATAACGACATGGTCGACGCGCATTACCGCCTGGTCACCGAGGGCCTCGGCGTCAAGCATTTGCGGCTCGTGATCGGCAATTCGATGGGCGGCATGCATACCTGGATCTGGGGCGTGCGCTATCCGCAGATGATGGATGCCTTGGTGCCGATGGCGTCGCAGCCGACCGCGATGGCGGCCCGCAACTGGATGCTGCGGCGGATGATGCTCGAGACCATCCGCAACGACCCCGACTACAACTCAGGCAACTACACCGCGCAGCCGCGGATGATGAAATACGCCATCAACGCCTACGGCATTGCGACCGGCGGCGGCACGCTCGGCTATCAGACGCTGGCGCCGACGGCGGCCCAGGCCGACAAGATGGTCGACGAACGGCTGGCGACTGCCGTCACCGCGGATGCCAACGACTACATCTATCAGTGGGAAGCCTCGCACGACTACGATCCGTCCGCCGGGATGGAGAAGATCGCGGCCACGTTGCTGGCGATCAATGCCGCCGACGACGAACGCAATCCGCCGGAAACCGGCATCACCGACGCGGCGATCAAGCGCATCAAGAACGGCAAGCTCTATCTGATCCCCGCCAGCACCGAGACGCGCGGCCATCTCACCACCGGCAACGCCAGATTCTACAGCCGGCAGCTGCAGGAATTGCTGCAGATCGCGCCACAGCGGACGATGTGAGCCGACGCGACCCAAACTGAGCACACAATGTCGCAACACCGTTTCCGCCGCGTCGCGCTCGGGCTGCCCGGGGCGATCGAAGGCGCCCATCAGGGCCACGCCGACTTCCGCGTCGGCAAGCGCATCTTCGCCACGCTCGGCTATCCCGACGACAACTGGGGCATGGTGAAGCTGACGCCGGAGCAGCAGTCCATGCTGATCGAGGCCGAGCCTGAAATCTTCCGCCCGGTGCCGGGCGGATGGGGCAGAGGCGGCAGCACCAATGTGCGGCTTGCGAAGGCCGGTCCGGTGACGCTGCAAAGCGCGCTGATCATGGCGTGGCAGAACATCGCGCCCCAATCGCTCGCGAAACCGCGCGCGAAGCACAAGGCCTGATTTTCGCACCGCATCAATTTTTCATCGGCCGCGGCGCTCATTTTTTGAGCGTGCATCCGCATCCCGGCTCGGGCCTAATCGCATTCCGGATTCGTCGTCATGACGCGCGACGCGGCGCCCGACGATGCGGCAATGTGGAGGATCGAATGCGAAGACTGGCGCATATCGTTTTGCTTGCCTGTCTGTCCACGCTGGGAAACGCGGCGATCGCCTTCGACAATGGTCAATACGAGAACGTGCCGCCCGACATCCGCGCCTGGTTCAAGAGCGTGATGGCGCCGAACGGTGTGCCGTGTTGCGATATCTCCGACGGCCATAAGACCGAATATGATTTCCGCGACGGCGCCTATTGGGTTCCGATCGAGGGTCAGTGGATGGCGGTGCCCGAGCGCGCCATCATCCGCGATCGCGGCAATCCGGTCGGCGAAGCCGTGGTGTGGTACGTGCACCACCGCGGCAGCATCATCATCAGCTGTTTCGTGCCGGCGGACGCAGTTTAGATGGCGTCGAGATGACGCCGTCGGCGCTTGCTGATACTCTGGCCGAAACCTGACCGGAGGCCCTCCTTGACCGACCTTGCTCCTTGCGACCTTGCCTCGATCTATCCAAAACCCACCGAGCGCGTGATCGCGAAGGCGCGGCCGGAAATCGACGTCCATGCGAAAAACTTTATCGCGATGTCGCCGTTCTGCGTGCTTGCGACGTCGGGCTCCGACGGCAGCGTCGATGCTTCGCCGCGCGGCGGCAATCCCGGCTTTGTCCACGTCGCCGGGCCGAACGCGCTGCTGATGCCGGATCGTTCCGGCAACAACCGCATCGACAGTTTTCGCAACATCGTCGAGGGAAGCGGCTTCGTGCAGTTGATCTTCTTCGTGCCCGGGATCGACGAGACGCTGCGCGTCGGCGGCAAGGGCAAGGTGTCGGCGGATCCAGACCTGCTGGCGTCGATGGTGGAGTTCGGCAAACCGCCGCGCGCGGTGTTGCGGATCGACGTGCACGAGGCCTATTTCCACTGCGGCAAGGCGCTGATGCGCTCAAAATTGTGGTCGGCGGATACGCGGGTCGAACGCACGGTCATGCCCAGCATCAGCCAAGTGATCCACGACCAGACCCACCTCGGCGAGCCGGAAGAGCAGGCCGTGGTCGAGGCGCGTTACAAGACGCAGTTGTGAGCGCGCAATTCCCCGCTGCTCCAAAGCTGGTCGTCGTCCCCCGCGAAAGCGGGGGATCCAGTACGCCGCGGCTTTTCCGGCTCAATCACTGACGTCTCTGGAATACTGGATCGCCCGCTTTCGCGGGGCGATGACAGCATTGGGCGTTGCATGAACTTCTAGTCTAGCTAGTGCTCGCTCTCGAGCCCGCCGACGTGCTTCTGGGTGTAGAGCTCGAGCCCGATGCGCTTGATCAGATCGAGCTGGGTTTCGAGGAAGTCGATGTGATGCTCCTCGTCCTTCATCAGGCTTTCGAACAGATCACGCGAGACGTAGTCCTTGACGCCATGGCAGTAGGTCGCGCCTTCCTGGTAGAGCGCGCGCGCGGCGATCTCCGAGTCCAGATCGCATTGGATGATTTCCTTGACGTTCTGGCCGATGCGCAGGGGATCGAGCACCTGCATGTTGGGGAAGCCGTCGAGAAACAGGATCCGGTCGGTGAACTTGTCGGCGTGCTCCATCTCCTCGATGGATTCCTTGCGCCAGACCTTGGCCATTTCTAACAGGCCCCAATTGTTCAGGAGCCGATAGTGCAGCCAATACTGGCTGATGGCGGTGAGTTCGCTGCGCAGGCCCTTGTTGAGATAATCGATGACTTTTGGGTCGCCCTGCATGGTGCACTCCGGGTTTTGAGGCTAAAACGAGCCTGAAGTATTGTTTAGAACGCTTCTAAGTCAGTTCAGAGACAAGGGCAACCGGTCCCGGAGCAAAGCGTTGGGAACGGCGAAATCCGACAGATTCAGGGATTTTCAGTAGGCCGCGAGTGCGAAGTCGTGGGCGGGTTCGTCGTTCGCAGCGGTATGCGGACAGCCGGAGCAGCAGGCCTTGGCACAGGGACCGAGCGCCTCGTCGATGATGGTCTTGATGGTACGCGCGCACCGGCCGCATTCCGCGCTGCAGCCGAGGCAACCATAAATCTGCTTCGCATTGCGCGGCAGCTCCCCGGCGGCGACCACGGCATTGCGGACATCGTGGTCGCTGAGGACGTTACAGGAACAAACAATCATAGAGACGGCAGGCCCATCGGTGATGCTCAACTCACAGATATTGAACGCCGGGACGGGATGCAAAAGGAAAAACCTCACTTTCAAGCAATTCCAAAGTGATGGCTAAAGCAGTTTGGAACGGGTCTAAAAAACCCTTGCGCCGCAGGCATCAAACGCGGATCTGCCGATCTGACAGGGTAGCGTCAATCGCCTCCGCCACCACCGTCGCCACCCCCACCGCCGCCATCGCCGCCTCCGCTATCCCCGCCGCCGGAGTCGCCCGATGGGCCCGAATGGTCGGAAGTGGAATTGTCGGCGCCGAACCAGTTGAGGCTATGCCAGCCGGCGCCGGAATCGTAGCTCGCCCCGTCGGCCGAGCCGTCGCCAGCCGGGCTGCGTCGCGCGCTTCGGCTCTGCACCCGGTTCATCAGCAGATAGCAAATCAGCGATGTGCCGCCGACCGCGATCACGAATGCCGTCATCCCGCTCATCTGGATCCTCTCGGCGGGTGGCCGAAAAACCGCCGTTTTGCACCGCAAAAGCGCCTAACCACCACCGACATTCGTCGCCAAATGAGGCACCGCCGTTCATTGATCATTCAAGAGAAATGTGGAACTTTCACTGCGACGGACCGCTTATCGCAGTCCTTTGCTCCCACGAGAGAGGTGAGGCCATGAAGAAGACATTGGTGGCACTTGCTGCCGTCGCCACGCTGGCGATTTCGGCTGTGGCGGTCCCCGCCCCTGCCCAGGCGCAACGCGGCGTAGCTGCGGGTGTCGCCGCAGGCTTGATCGGCGGCGCCATCGTCGGCGGCGCGATCGCATCGCAGAACGGCTACTACGGCCCCGGCTATGGCTATTATGGCGGCCCGGCCTATGTCGCCGATCCCGGCTATTACGGGCCGCCCTGCGTCTGGCAGCGCCAGCGCTTCTGGGACGGCTACGGCTGGCGGGTTCGCAACGTCAGGGTTTGCGACTGATCCCGTTCACCTTCATTAAATCGACATTAAATCGACGGCAGCGTCCCGAGAAACCATTGGTTTTCCGGGACGTATGCCTGTTGCGGCCTGAAAAAACCGTTTTTTCCGCCCATCAGGCCATGACGTTTACTTTCGGTTGACTGTTGTGCGCTTTTTGGCGAGACGGCCAGTTCGAAACCAGCGTGCGAGTTACCTTAAACCCGGCGTCGGCTGAAGGCGCCATCTCCAGGAGAGCCCTAGACATGAAGAAGACATTTGCTGCCTTCGTCGCGGTCGCAACGATCGCCGCGTCGCTCGCCGCGACACCCGCCAGCGCCCAGCGTGGCGTTGCCGCAGGCGTGGCAGCCGGCCTGATCGGCGGCGCGATCGTCGGTGGCGCGATCGCCTCCAGCCGCCCGGCCTATGGCGGCCCGGTGTATGTGGAAGAAGCTCCCCCGCCCTGCCGCATGGTTCGCGAGCGCTATTGGGATGGTTACGGCTGGCGTTTCCGCCGCGTCGAGTACTGCAACTGATCTGACCGACCGGCGCGAAACCTACGCGCCTTGATTTCAAGCCCGGCCGAGATTTCGGCCGGGTTTTTCTTTTGCGCTCGTCGCCTGGCTCAGCGTGCCGCACCGAGCGAACGCAGCACCGCGTCGCTCGGCCAGCAATCGACCTTCAGGCCGGCGGACTTCTGATATGCCCCCAACGCCGCGCGGGTCTGCATGCCGGCCTTGCCGTCGAGCTTGTCCTTGTAGAGACCGATCTGCGTCAGATGGCGCTGCATGGCTTCGACATCTTTGGTGCGCATCTGGGACGACGCCGACCACGGCGTCGCGAACGGCAGCGGACTCAGCATGCGGTCGCTGAGATGACCGACGAACAGCACATACAGATCGGAAAAATTATATTCCTTGATGACGAAGTAATTCTGCGTGGTCAGGAAGGCCGGGCCGTAGATGCCCTCGGGCTGCAGCAGCGAGGCCGGCTGCGCCTGTTCGGCCGCGCTCAACTTTTGTCCGCGCACCGGCACGAAGCCCGCGCGCAGCCATTCGCCAAGCGGTTTCGTCACTTCAGGCACACCCATGGTGCAGTCGACATTGGCAGGCGCGCGCACTTCATAGGCCCAGCGCACGCCCCTCTGCCATCCCTTGTTGACAAGTTGCTGTGCTGCGGAGGCGAGCGCGTCCGGCACCGAATGCCAGATGTCGACGCGGCCGTCGCCGTCGAAATCGACGCCATGCTTGTAGTATTCGGACGGAAGAAATTGCGTGAGGCCGGTGGCGCCGGCCCAGGACGAGCGCATGTCCTTGCGCGTCACCGCCCCCTCGCCGAGGATTTTTAGCGCCAGGATGAATTCGGTGCGGTATTGATCCTTGCGGCGGCCGACATAGGCCTGCGTCGCAACCACCCGCAGCGTGTCGTAGGGCAGCGTGTAACGGCCAAAGTCGGTTTCACGGCCCCAGATCGCGAGCACGACCGACGCCGGCACGCCGAAACGGGATTCGATCTCGGTCAGCGCGGCGCGATGCTTCGCCATCAATCGCTGCCCCTCCGCCGCCAGCCGCGCGATTGAGGCTTCCCTGACGTAATCGGCCGGCACCTGCACGAACTCGGCCTGCGACGGCGCGCCGGTCGCGGGCCGTCCCGGCAGGATCAGGTCGGGCAATTTGTAGTCGGGCTCGAGCCCGCGGGTCTCGGCATCGAAGGTCGCGCGCGACACGCCGGCCGCTTGCGCCTCCGGCCATAGCGAGGCGGTGAACTGGGTGAAGGCGGCATCGGCGGCGCGGGCGGGAGAGTTGAGCGCCAGCACCAGGAGCAGCAGGCCAAGAGCCGATGTGATACGGACGTTCAACAGCCCGCTCACGCGTCCGTCAGATCGAGGCGTCGTTCAATTCTCTCGATGCGTACGTCCATCCGATCAAGTCGATTCGACATACTGGCATATTGATTCTCAAGATTTCCGACGCGCTGCTTGATCTCGCGAATGTCGTCGCGCACGTCATCAATCGCGCCGCGAATATGACGCAGATGCTCAAGAACAATGTTGTCGGGCTCAGTCATAGTATGAGATTATCACAAGCGCTGATCATTGTGAACTATGCCGACCGAGGCCGACCAACGGGGGATCGGGGGAAGACTGTGAAGAAGCCAAAACCACGTCCCGCCTTCAAGACCGAAGCCGAGGAGCGGAAATTCCGGGAGACGCACGACTCCAGCGATTACGTCGACTGGAGCAAAGCCGGGCGTGTGCGCTTTCCAAACTTGAAGCCGTCCACCACAGCGATCTCAATTCGTCTGCCACTGGGCCTTCTGGAGCAGATCAAGATCGCCGCCAACAAGCGCGACGTGCCGTATCAGTCGCTCATCAAGATGTGGCTGGCGGAGAAGGTGGGATAGCTCAGATCAACGAGCTCACCGCGTCAGCTTCTTGTACTTCACCCGATGCGGGATGATGCTGTCCTGTCCGAGCCTGCGCATCTTGTCTTTCTCATAGTCCTGGAAATTGCCTTCGAACCATTCGACATGGCTGTCGCCTTCGAAGGCCAGGATGTGGGTGGCGATGCGGTCGAGGAACCAGCGGTCATGGCTGATGATGACGGCGCAGCCGGCAAAATCCTCCAGCGCCTCTTCCAGCGCGCGCAGCGTGTCGACGTCGAGGTCGTTGGTCGGCTCGTCGAGCAGCAGCACGTTGGCGCCGGATTTCAGCATTTTGGCCAGATGCACGCGGTTGCGCTCGCCGCCTGACAGGGAGCCTACCTTCTTCTGCTGATCGGCGCCCTTGAAGTTGAACGACGAGCAATAACCGCGCGAGTTGACTTCGCGCTTGCCGAGCAGGATCAACTCGTTGCCGCCGGATATCTCCTCCCACACGTTCTTCTTGCCGTCGAGATCGTCGCGCGACTGGTCGACGTAGCCGAGATGCACGCTCTCGCCGACGGTGATCGAGCCCTTGTCCGGGGTTTCCTGCTTGGTGATCATCCGGAACAGCGTGGTCTTGCCGGCGCCGTTGGGGCCGATCACGCCGACGATGCCGCCCGGCGGCAGCTTGAAGGTAAGATTGTCGATCAACTCGCGATCGCCAAAGCCTTTGCTGAGGCCTTCGAAGTCGACCACGTTCTGGCCGAGCCGCTCGGCCACGGGAATCGTGATCTGCGCGGTCTGGTTCTGCTTCTCGCTGGCCTGCTTCAGCAGGTCCTCGTAGCGCTGGTAGCGCGCCTTGGACTTGGCCTGGCGCGCCTTGGGCGAGGACGCGATCCATTCCTGCTCGCGCGCCAGCGTCTTCTGATGCGCGGCGTCCTCGCGGCCTTCCTGCTCAAGCCGCTTCTGCTTCTGCACCAGCCAGGACGAATAATTGCCCTCGTAGGGAATGCCCTTGCCGCGGTCGAGTTCGAGGATCCAGCCGGTGACATTGTCGAGGAAGTAGCGGTCATGGGTCACGATCAGGATCGCGCCGGGATAATTGCGCAAATGGCCTTCCAGCCACGACACCGACTCGGCGTCGAGATGGTTGGTCGGTTCGTCCAGCAGCAGCAGTTCCGGCTGGTCGAGCAGCAATTTGCAGAGCGCGACGCGGCGGCGCTCGCCGCCCGAAAGTTTCGTCACATCGGAATCGTCGGGCGGGCAACGCAGCGCGTCCATCGCCTGATCGACCTTGCTGTCGAGATCCCAGAGGCCTGCGGCCTCGATCTCGTCCTGCAGCTTGGTCATCTCGTCGGCGGTCTCTTCCGAATAGTTCATCGCCAGTTCGTTGTAGCGGTCGAGGATCGCCTTCTGCTTGGCAACGCCGAGCATGACGTTTTCGCGCACCGTCTTGGTGGCGTCGAGATGCGGTTCCTGTTCGAGGTAGCCGACCCGGGCGCCCTCGGCGACCCATGCCTCGCCGTTATATTCCTTGTCGAGGCCGGCCATGATCCGCAGCAGCGTCGACTTGCCTGAGCCGTTGACGCCGAGCACGCCGATCTTGGCGTCCGGGTAGAACGAGAGATGGACGTTATCGAGCACCTTCCGGGTCGGATAGCTCTTGGTCAAACCCTGCATGAAATAGACGAACTGACGGGCCATCGAATCCCCTGGAAACCGTTGGATTTATCGGAAATTTGCTGCCGCTGATGTAGCGGCGCGGCCCCCAAAGGGCAACCGCGGGGGCGTGTTTTCCATCCGTTCACCACGGATGAATACGGGATGGACACCATGTGTGCGCCAAATCACGCTAATTGAAACTAACTTTTAATTAATGAGGCGAAAACTCGTTTTCACGACGTCCAACAGTGCGTCCAAGGCGGCAAAAGCCGCGGTGAAAACAGAGGTCTCGCGTCATGGCTACGATCACTTCGGCATCCGTTTCGCACCCGGCGACCGGCCGCGATGGACTGGTCAGGCTGTTCGCCGAATTCCGCGCCTTCTGGCGCCAGTTCTTCGCCCGGGCGTTCAACCCCTATCGGCCGGAACTGCACTATATGCGCGGCCCCGGCCCCGCCTGGCGCGCCAAGCACAAGGCCCGTTCGGGCTGACCTTCCCGGATATTTGAGGCAAGTCTCCTTTTAAGTCCGCTTGCGCGCCTGCCGATTGCGCGCAACCATGGCGACCTTTCCCCGACGGCTCTTTCCCGCCGTCATCCTCGCCAGGAACGGACCTCCGATGACGCGGCTGCGCTGTGCAATTCTCGATGACTATCTCAATCTGGCCCTGAGGGTCGCGGACTGGTCGAAAATCTCCGACCGCGTCGATGTCACGGTGTTCAATCAGCCGTTTGCGACCGCCGAGGCCGCGGCCCGCGCGCTGCAGGATTTCGAGATCATCTGCGCGATGCGCGAGCGGACGCCGTTTCCGCGCACCTTGTTTGCGGCCCTGCCGAAGCTGAAGCTCTTGATCACCTCGGGCATGCGCAATGCCGCGATCGATTTCGATGCCGCCAAGGACCACAAGGTGACGCTGTGCGGGACGCAATGGGGACGCGATCCCACCGCGCCGCTGGCGATGGGCCTGATCCTGGAACTGACCCGCAATATCGGCCGCGAGAGCGCGCGGATGCATGCCGGCGAACCCTTGCAAAAGTTCGTCGGTATGGAAATCGAAGGCCGGACGCTGGGCGTGATCGGCCTCGGCAAGCTCGGCAGCAAGGTCTCAAAGCTCGCTCAGGCCTTCGGCATGAACGTGATCGCCTGGAGCCCGAACCTGACGGCCGAACGCTGCAAGGAAGTCGGCGTCGGCTACGCCAGCAAGGAGGAATTGTTTGCGACCGCCGACGTCATCACCTTGCATGTGGTGCTGGGCCCGCGCTCGCGCGGGCTGGTGGGAGCAGCCGATCTCGCGCGGATGAAGCCGACCGCCTACCTCGTCAACACCGCGCGCGGGCCGATCGTCGATGAAGGCGCGCTGCTCGAAGCCCTGACACAGAAGAAGATCGCGGGCGCGGCCGTCGACGTGTTCTCGGCCGAGCCGCTGCCGGTCGATCATCCCTTCCGCAAACTCGACAACCTCGTGCTGACGCCGCATCTCGGCTACGTCACCGAGGACAGTTTCCGCAATCACTATAGCCAGATGGTCGAGGGCATCGACGCCTGGTTCATGGGCGAACCGCTGCAGAAGCTGGCTTAGCCCTCTTCGCAGTCGCAACGAAAAAGACGCGCTATCGCGCGCCTTTTTGGATGATGTCGCGGACGATCGGCGGCCTCAGCGCACCGTCACCGGTGCGGGCAGCGGCGGCACCACGGTCGGCTGCGTTCCCGGAAGGGGCTGGGCCAACTGCGCGGACGCCGGACGCGGCGCCGCGGGTCCACCGGGCGGCGGCGCGGCTGACGCGGTGAGAGCTCCCGGCGGCGGGCCACCGGGCAGCACCACCACGCGGGTGCCGACCTTCACGCGCTCGAACAGATCAGAGACATCCTCGTTCAGCATGCCGATGCAGCCCGAGGAGACGAACTTGCCGATCGTCGAGGGCTGGTTGGTGCCGTGGATGCGGTACACGGTCGAGCCGAGATACATCGCGCGGGCGCCCAGCGGATTGCCGGGGCCGCCGGCCATGAAGCGCGGCAGATAGGGCTGACGCTCGATCATCTCGGTCGGCGGATGCCAATCCGGCCACTCCGCCTTGCGGGTGATCTTCTGCACGCCGGTCCAGGTGAAGCCGTCGCGGCCGACGCGGACGCCGTAGCGGATCGCACGGCCGCCACCGAGGATGTAATAGAGGTAGGTGTTCGGGGTATCGACGACCAGCGTGCCCGCGGGCTCCTTGGTCGCGAACGCAACTTCCTGGCGGCGCAAATTGGGCGCGAGCTGCGCAGGACCCGTTTCCGGCTGTTCATCGGGCGGCAGTGCGGACAGCACCATCGGCTTGCCATCGGCGCCCACAGGCGATTGCTGCGGCTGAACCGCTCCGGTGACGCTTGGCGCGGTGCCGACGGCCTCCGGCGGACGCAAGCCGCGATCGTCGTTCGGATACATCACGCCCGCAGCCGGAACGCGGCCATCCGGACGGTCGGAATAGATCACCGGCGGCGGACCGGCAGGGCGGCCGTAACGCGGATCATCCGGCGACATCACCGGACCTGTCGGCATCGGTGCGCCGCGTTCGGAATAGACCGGGGCGCCCATCGGACGGCCATAACGCGGGTCGTCCGGAGAAAGAACGGGGCCTGTAGGCACCGGTGCGCCGCGATCGGAATAAACCGGGGCGCCCATCGGGCGGCCATAACGCGGGTCGTCCGGCGACATTACCGGGCCGGGCGGCGGCAGCGCGGTCGAACTCTGCGCGTTCGGCGCGTCGTCATCTTCCAGGGCATCGAAATCCGGCATGCCGGGGCCGCGGCGTTCATCGACGACATAGCCGCCGGGCGGATAGGGTCCCGGAGCCGTCGAATAGACCGAGCCGGGGGGTACCGGATAGCTCTGTTGCGCCTGGGCAAGCGAAGCTCCCGCCGCGCAAGCAGCCACGGCAGCACAAATCGTCAGAATGCGGTTCATCATCATCGTTTTTATATAGTCCCCAAGCCACACCGGACCGTTAACGGCAGATGGCCGAAGATAGCGGCGCATTCAAGACAAATCAGCGAAACTCGGCCCAAATCGGTCATTTTGTGATCGCCCGTGACAGCTGCGGTAAAGATGCCTCACCTCCGCAAAAACATGGCTCTGCCGCCCGATCGCGAGCGCCGGCCGCATATTTTGTAACGAACAGCGTCGAAGCGTTGCGATATTCTCGAATCGGTCTGATTCGCGGCGTGCGAAGCTGGCTTTGTGGTCACCGCGTTCCCTTCAAGTCTCAACGGCCCGATCCAAGGGCCCCCCGCCAAAGGCGGAACCCGCGACCATGCTCCCCGGCTTTCGTTTCCTGTTCGCCGCGATCATCCTGTCGATGTCGGTCCTGGTCTTCGGGCTTGGCGCGGCGGCGCTGTTGCGTGCCGCGCATGAGCAATTTGCCAGCATGCCGTCGCGACAGCCACCGCCTGAAACCGTGTTTGCGCAGCCGAGCGAAGCGCCAGCGCCGACACTGGCGCTGCTGCGCGTCGAGCCGCCGGTCGAGGAGAATACGCCGGACAATGTTGCCGTGGCTGCGGCACCAACCGAGCAGGCTGCGGATGCCGTGCCGCCGGCAGAGCCCGAAAAGCTGGCGGCGCTGAAGCCGGAGGACGCGTCCCCGCCGGAGGCGGCGAAGCCGGACATCTCGACTGCAGCAACTGCGCTCGACATGCCGACCGCCCCAGCTCCAGCCGAGACGCCCGCTTCAACCGACGAGCCGAAGCTCGCAGCGATCGCCGAAACGCCGCCACCGGTCACCGAAACTGCGCCGCCTGTCACAGAAACTGCGCCACCGGTCACTGAAACCGCGCCGGTGGCGTCCGAGCAACCGGCCGTGGTGCCCTCGCCCGAGACCAGCATCGCAGCGACCAGGATCGCCACGCTGGGCGGTCCAGCGGTCGCGATCAATCCGGCCACAACAGCAAAAGCCGACGCAACACCCGCAGGGAAGCGGGCGCAGCGTGCCCGGGAACGCCGGCGCATCGCACGACGCGCGCGCATTGCGCGACAGGCAGCGGCGGCTCAGCCACAAGCCAATCCGTTCGCACAACCCTCCATCACGCCGAGAGCGCGCTAGCGAAGCGCGCGGGACAGGCGCGCTTCACCGCAAATTTCGCGGGCTCGCCCTACTGCTCGACGAACGAGATATTGCCGACGACCGCTTTCGCGTCCGCGGCCGGCGCCTTCGCCGGAACGATCGTCACTGCGTGCTCGGCCTTCAACAGACCCCTGGCATCGAGATTGGCGGCAATGTCGGTGATGTCGAAGCTGATCGACCGGGCAACATCCGCGTGGTCGTGGTCGTCGCCATGCGCAACCGCGGCGAAGAAATTGAAGGATCCGACATAGTGGCTGTTGACCGGATCGGACGGCGGATTGTCGGGCAGATCGAGATAGACGCGGAACAGCGTCTCCGGCTGCGCATCGGCCTTGAAGTCGTTGATGACCAGATAGACCCGGTGATTCTCCGGCAGGGCTGAAAGCCTGGCGGACAACGGTGACGCCGCGGCCGAGGGAGATGCAGCGGCCTGCAGGCTGACCCGAACCGGCGCAGCGCCAAGCGCCACCGGTCCACTCTGTGTCTTCGCCACCGTCACCGGAGCCGCGGCCGCCGCAGGCGCGAGCGACTCGGCAACCGAAGCGACGAGCTTCGTACCGATCAGCTGATCATATTGGTAATCGCACTTCTTGGTGTTGGTGTAATCCTTCACGATCGCCTTGACGCCCTTGCCGTCGGGGCCGGCGAATATGAAGACCTTGCCCTGCCACGCCGCGGTGTTGGGATTGGCGTGACCGGCGTTGTTCCAACTCGCCCAGATGCGATCGATGTTGCAGTGATGCATCCAGAAGATCGGGTCGTTCGCGGCCCAGGGTATCTGGCCCATGCCCTGGCTGTTGCCGGTGAAGACGTGCACGTTGCCGTGAAGACCGAAGTCGAGCGTCTGGTTGAAACCTTGTATCGCGCCACTCGGCAGATATTGGGTTTCCGCCATCGCCGGCGCAGGACTCATATCGCTGGCCGAACCGCCGGCGGCGAAGATCGGCTGCCCTGCATTGGATGTCGGATTGCGGTTCGGGCGATACAGCGGACCCCACAGCGGGTCATTCGGCAGGCGGAATTCCTTCGGCACGGCATAGCCGGCCGGCACCGTATAATTCCAGTAGGGCAGCGTGAACTTGGGATCCTTCAGGACCGCGCGGATGATCTCCTCGAAGTAGCAGACATACATCCGGTGCCACGGGCAAAAATACGGCTCGCCGGAGGCCGCGAAGTGCCCCTGGCAGGTGTTCCACATCTCGGTGGCCAGCGTCTTGTTCGGCGACGGGTTGGGCCCGAAGATCTGCGTCAGCGCCGCCGCCTTGGTGGTATTGGTCGGCACCGCGTGCGTGTACCACTGGAAGGTCCAGCTCAGCGGATCCTTTGGCGGTAGCGCCATCATGAGCTTCACGGCCTGGGCATATTTCTTGAGCATCACCTGGCCGTTCGGCGAGGCCAGATTGTACCGGATCGACGTTGCGGCATTCGCTTCCCGGATGGAGCCGGGCATTAGGCTCGCGCCTGCTCCGGCAAGCCCGCTGACGACGAGATGACGACGCGACAGCTCCGCCATGTCTACCTCCCTCGGTTGTGATGATCCGCACGATCGCGCGCAGACTACCGCATCGAGGGTGTCGACACAACAAAATGCAATCTTTAATTGCCGGATCAAATTGCCGGTTGCTGCGTCATTTGGCTGCAGATACAGGCTACTGCTCGACCAGCGCGACCTCGGCGATGACAGGCTTGGCGCTGGCACGGGGCCTACCGGCCGGAACGATCGTTACGGTTGTAGTGTCGCCCAGCGAATGGCGCGACTGCAGCGTCCGGAGGAGCGCGGTCACGTCGAAACTAAGAAAGCGCGGATCGGATCGCGCGGCTCCCACGGCATGGAAGAAATTCAGTGAGCCGACATAATAAATCGCGTCGGGACTTGGCGCGACGCCCGGCGGTAGCCCGAGGTAAATCTGGTAGATCGTCTCCGGCGGCTCGTCGGTGCCGAGCCCTCTGGCGACGAGATAGACCTTGCGGTTCTCGCCGACGCTTGCGACCCGCGCGGACAGCGCCTTGCCGGCAGTCGGAGGCGCAAGCGTCACAGCCACCGGCCCGGTGCCGAGCGCGACCGGCGCACCGGCCGACGTCGCGAGCGTTTCGACATGTTCAGCGGCCACCGCGTTGACACCCGTGGTCATGGCCGCGACCGCGGCCGGCAAGAGCAGCCAAAAGGCCCATCGACCTGTCCGCATGATCCGACACCTTGGGCAGCGCGCGTTCGGCTGCCGTGCATCTCGGATGTAATACCGCAATTGCGATACCACCCTCGCTTGCGACCACCGGTCGCAGCAATTTTCCGTGAAGCGGCCGGCGTGCGTCACTCAGGCCGGGCCGGTCGCAACCGGCGGTCCGTTGGGCAAACCCCATTCGGCCCACGAGCCGTCATAGAGCGCGGTGCCGCGTACGCCGAGGCGATACAGCGCCAGCGTCAGCACCAGCGCGGAGACGCCGGAGCCGCAGGTGGTCACGATTGGTTTCGTGGTGTCGACCCCGGCGCCGGCAAATGCCTTGCGCAGATCATCGAGCGATTTCATCGCGCCGGTCCTGGCGTCGAACAATTCAGCGTAAGGCACATTGCGGCTGCCGGGAATGTGGCCGGAGCGGGAATCCGGCCGTGGCTCAGCCACGGTACCTTCGAAACGCCCGCGCGGGCGGGCATCGACCAACTGCTCGGCGCGCGTTTCGATATTGGCGAGCACTTGCTGCTGGCTTCGGATGTAACTGGGATCGAGCCTGGCCGTGAACTGTCCGGGTTTCGGCGTGACCTTGCCGGATTGCGTCGCACGGCCTTCGCTGGTCCATTTCTTCAAACCGCCATCCAGCACCTTCACGTTGCGATAGCCGAATGACAGGAACATCCACCACGCCCGCGGTGCTGCGACCCAACTGCCGGAATCGTAGGCGACCACGGTATCGCCGGTGGAAATGCCGAGCGCGGCCACATCGCGCGCGAACTGCCCGGCGTCGGGATACATGTGCGGCCGCGGGTCATTGTGATCGGAAACCGCGTCGACATCAAAAAATGCTGCGCCTGGAATATGCGCGGCGAGATAATCATCCAGCGGCAACGGCAGCACGCCCGGCAGCTTGAACGAGGCATCGATAATCCGGACAGTGGGATCGTCGAGATGTGCGGCGAGCCAGTCGGTGGAGACCAGCGGATCGTCGGTGGTGGTCATGTGTGGAAGATCCTCGTTGTCATTCCGGGATGCGCCGGCAGGCGCAGACCCGGAATCCAGAAGTTGTTCCAGGAGATTCCGGGTTCGCGCTGGCGCGCGCCCCGGAATGACGAAGTGAGAGAGCGAAGGCGCGTCAACCTCAGCCCTTCTTCTTCGGTTCCCACTTTTCGACCGGCCCGCCGGCGTCGCGCCAGGCGGCAAAGCCGCCGCCCATATGGGCGACCGGCTTCAGGCCCATGTCCTTTGCGGTCTTGGCCGCCAGCGCCGAGCGCATGCCGCCGGCGCAGTGGAAGATGAATTTCTTGTCTTCCTGGAAGATCGGCTTGGCGTACGGGCTCGCCGGATCGATCCAGAACTCCAGCATGCCGCGGGTGCAGGAGAACGCGCCGGGAATCTTGCCGTCGCGCTCGATCTCGCGGGGATCGCGGATGTCGACGATCACGACGTCGGGACTCTGCGCGGCCTTGATCGCGTCCGCCGCGCTGACGGTCTCGATCTCGGCATTGGCTTCGTCGATCAGGGATTTGATACCGCGGTGAATGGTCTGGGGCATTTTGCATTCCCTCTCAATTTTTCTTGGCCCGTCATTCCGGGGCGATGCCACCGGGTCCGCGCGAAGCGCGGCCCGATGACAGGCTCCGCATCGAACCCGGAATCTCGAGATTCCGGGTCTGGTCCTTCGGACCATCCCGGAATGACTGATGTCACCGCACCAGTTCCTTCATCGCGCCTTCCAGTCCCTCGATCGTGATCGGATACATGCGCTCCGAGAACAGGCGGCGGATGATGGTGGTGGATTCCGAATAGTCCCAGTGTTTCTGCGCCACCGGATTGAGCCACACCGCATGCGGATAGGTGCGCGTGATGCGGTCGAGCCAGACGGATCCGGCCTCTTCATTGACGTGCTCGACCGAGCCGCCGGGGACCATGATCTCGTAAGGGCTCATCGAGGCGTCGCCGACGAACACCACCTTGTAGTCGTGCGGATATTTATGCAGCACGTCCCAGGTCGGCGTGCGGTCGGTGAAGCGGCGCTTGTTCTGCTTCCAGACGCCTTCATAGAGGCAGTTGTGGAAGTAGAAATATTCCATGTGCTTGAATTCGGTCTTGGCCGCCGAGAACAGCTCCTCGACCTGCTCGATATGCGAATCCATCGAGCCGCCGATGTCGAAGAACACCAATACCTTGACCGCGTTGCGCCGCTCGGGGCGCATATGTACGTCGAGATAGCCGTGATTGGCGGTTTCCTTGATCGTGGTGTCGAGATCGAGTTCGTCCGGCGCGCCGGTGCGGGCGAACTTGCGCAAACGTCTCAGCGCGATCTTGATGTTGCGGATGCCGAGCTCGACATTGCCGTCGAGATCTCTGAACTCGCGCTTGTCCCAGACCTTTACCGCGCGGTTGTTGCGGTTCTTCTCCTGGCCGATCCGCACCCCTTCGGGATTGTAGCCATGGGCGCCGAACGGCGAGGTCCCTGCGGTGCCGATCCATTTGTTGCCGCCCTGATGGCGGCCCTGCTGCTCTTTCAAGCGCTGGCGAAGCGTCTCCATGAGCTTGTCCCAGCCCATCGCCTCGATCTGCTTCTTCTCTTCCTCGGTAAGGTATTTTTCCGCGAGCTTCTTCAGCCATTCGGCGGGAATGTCCGCCTTCTCCATGGCGTCCAGGAGGCTTTCCAGTCCCTTGAACACGGTGCCGAACACGCGATCGAACTTGTCGAGGTTGCGCTCGTCCTTCACCAAAGCGGCGCGGGAGAGGTAGTAGAAATTCTCCACCGTCTGCTCGGCGAGATCGGCGTCGAGCGCCTCCATCAGCGTCAGATATTCCCGTAAGGTCACGGGGACCTGGGCGTCGCGCAGCGATGTGAAGAATTGCAGGAACATGCTCTCTAGATCGCCCGCCGGGGGGCCCCCGTCAAGGGCCGCCGCCACGGTAAAGCCCGCTGGCAGCTATTCAGTTCTGACAAACAATCCGCAAGGATTTGCTGCGCGCGATGCATTCCGCAGGGCGGAAACAGCGCGCCCTTGCGCGAAGTTGCCTCCAACATTGTTTGAAACGGCCTATGCGGAATCCGCGGTAGACCTGCCGGCTTTTTCCACTAGTATCAAAATGAAACCTATCCATACGGGGTATTATGAAATTTACCGGTACCAAGGACTACGTCGCCACCGACGATCTCAAGATCGCCGTCAACGCCTCGATCGTGCTCGAGCGCCCGCTGCTCATCAAGGGCGAGCCCGGCACCGGCAAAACCGTGCTGGCCGAGGAAGTCGCCAAAGCGCTCGGCGCGCCGCTTCTGACCTGGCACATCAAGTCCACCACCAAGGCGCAGCAGGGTCTCTACGAATACGACGCGGTGTCTCGGCTGCGCGACAGCCAGCTCGGCGATGCCAGGGTCTCCGACATCTCCAACTACATCAAGCGCGGCAAGCTGTGGGAAGCCTTCACCCACGACAAGCGTCCGGTGCTCCTGATCGACGAAATCGACAAGGCTGACATCGAATTCCCCAACGACCTCTTGCTCGAGCTCGATCGCATGGAGTTCTTCGTCTACGAGACCGGCGAGAACATCAAGGCGAGCCTGCGCCCGATCGTGATGATCACTTCGAACAACGAAAAGGAACTGCCGGACGCGTTCCTGCGCCGCTGCTTCTTCCACTACATCAAGTTTCCCGACGCCGACACCATGAGCCGGATCGTCGACGTGCATTTCCCGAACATCAAGAAGCGCCTGGTGGAAGAAGCGTTGCGGATCTTCTTCGAGGTGCGCGAAGTGCCCGGCCTGAAGAAGAAGCCCTCGACGTCGGAGCTGCTCGACTGGTTGAAGCTGTTGCTGAACGAAGACATCACCCCGGAAATGCTCAGGGAACGCGACCCGCGCAAATTGATCCCGCCGCTGCACGGCGCGCTGCTCAAGAACGAGCAGGACGTGCATCTGTTCGAACGGCTGGCGTTCCTCAGCCGCAGGGAAGTGTAATTCGCCACTGAACGTGCCGGGGCTCAAGTTCCGGCACCTCAGTTACGCGGACGCAACAAACAAAAGATCAGGGAATATGAACGTTCAAAGCCAAGTTCACACAACTGCGCCCGGCACGACCGAACATTTCGACGTCCTGATCGCAGGCGCCGGCATCTCCGGCGTCGGCGCCGCCTATCACCTGACCACGCAGTGCCCGGGCACGAGTTTCGTCGCCCTCGAAACCCAGAAGACTTTTGGCGGCACCTGGAGCACCCACCGTTATCCCGGCATCCGCTCCGACAGCGATCTCCACACGTTCGGCTACCGCTTCAAGCCATGGACCAGCGCGCCGATCGCGAGCGCCGCCGAGATCCTCAAATATATGGGCGAGGTGATCGAGGAGAACGATCTTGCCCGCCACATCCGCTATCAGCACACCATCACCTCGGCGAAATGGTCGAGCGCGCAAAATCTCTGGACCATCGAGGCCACCCGAGGAGACACCGGCGAAACGGTTCGTTTCACCACCAACTTCTTCTGGATGTGCCAGGGCTATTACCGCCACACCGAAGGCTATACGCCGGAGTGGAAGGACATGGCCAGGTTCAAGGGCCCGATCGTCCATCCGCAGAAATGGCCTGATGACCTCGACTACAACAACAAGCGTGTGATCGTGATCGGCTCGGGTGCTACAGCGGCGACCCTGATCCCGGCCTTGGCGGGTGACTGCGCGCATGTCACCATGCTGCAGCGCTCGCCGACCTATTTCCGCACCGGCCGCAACGCGATCGAGATCGCCGAGCAGCTGCGCCTGTTGCAGGTCGACGAGAAATGGATCCACGAAATCACGCGGCGCAAAATCCTGTTCGATCAGGACGCCTTCACCCGCAAGACCTTTGAGGAGCCCGAGGCGGCCAAGAAGGATCTGCTGTCCGCGGTCGAGGCTTATCTGGGCAAGGATTACGACATCGCCACCCATTTCACGCCAAAATACCGGCCGTGGCGGCAGCGCATCGCCTTCATCCCCGACGGCGATTTGTTCCAGGGCATCAAGTCCGGCAAGGCCTCGGTCGTCACCGACGAGATCGACCGCTTCACCGAGAAGGGCATTCTGCTGAAGTCGGGCAAGGAACTCGAAGCCGACATCATCATCACCGCGACCGGCTTCAACCTCTCCGCCAACGGCGACATCGAATTCGCCGTCGACGGCAACCCGCTGGATTTCGCCGATACCGTGACCTATCGCGGCATGATGTTCACCGGCGTGCCCAACTTGGTCTGGGTATTCGGCTATTTCCGCGCCAGCTGGACGCTGCGCGTCGATCTGGTCGCCGACTTCGTCTGCAAGCTGCTCAACCACATGAAGCAGACCGGCGCCAGGAAGGTGGCGCCGGCGCTGCGGCCGGAAGACCACAACATGCCGCTGCTGCCCTGGATCGATCCGGAGAATTTCAATCCGGGCTACATGATGCGCGGCATGCATCTGCTGCCGAAGCGCGGCGACAAGCCGGAATGGCAGCACAACCAGGATTACTGGGCCGAGAAGGACGAATTCCCGGCCATCGATATGAACGACCACGTGTTCGTGTACGGCTAGCCACGCCAATCGCCTGACAGCTGCTCGGCTAAGGCCTGCCAGATTTCTGAACCGCTCCCCGCCCGGGAGCGGTTTTTTATTGCCTGGAGACGCATTTATCCAAATAAATGTATACCTTAAAGGTATTATAGAACCTAAATATTCCAGTATTTGCGATATTCGCGATCCTCTTGTATACACACTGAGCTCAGTTTGTCGTACGGGAGTTCAGCCATGCCGACACCCTTTCCGCTCAATGCCTGGTACGCCGCCGCATGGGATGTCGATCTCAAGCACGCGCTGTTTCCGCGAACGATCTGCGGCAAGCATGTCGTGATGTACCGCCAGTCCAACGGGCAGGTATCGGCGCTGGAGGATGCCTGCTGGCATCGCCTGGTGCCGCTGTCGAAGGGACGGCTCGACGGCGACACCGTCGTCTGCGGCTATCACGGGCTGAAATACAATTCGCAGGGCCGCTGCACCTACATGCCCTCGCAGGAAACCATCAACCCGTCGGCCTGCGTGCGATCCTATCCCGTGGTCGAACGCCATCGCTTCATCTGGCTGTGGATGGGTGACCCGGCGCTGGCCGATCCGGCGCTGGTACCGGATATGCACTGGAACGACGATCCGGACTGGGCCGGCGACGGCAAGACCATCCATGTGAAATGCGATTACCGGCTCGTGGTCGACAATCTGATGGACCTGACCCACGAGACCTTCGTGCACGGCTCCAGCATCGGCAACGAGCACGTCGCCGAAGCGCCGTTCGACGTCACCCATGGCGAGCGCACCGTGACGGTGACGCGCTGGATGCACGGCATCGAGGCGCCGCCGTTCTGGGCGGCGCAGTTGCAAAAGCCCGGTCCGGTCGACCGCTGGCAGATCATCCATTTTCAGGCGCCCGGCACCGTCAATATCGACGTCGGCGTCGCGCCTGCGGGCAGCGGCGCGCCGCAAGGCGACCGCTCGCAGGGCGTCAACGGCTTTGTGCTCAACACCATGACGCCGGAGACCGACACCACCTGCCACTATTTCTGGGCCTTCGTCCGCAGCCACCGCCGCACCGAGCAGAAGCTGACGACCGAGATCCGCGAGGGCGTCGCCAGCATTTTCCACGAGGACGAGATCATCCTCGAGGCGCAGCAGCGCGCCATCAGCGAGAACCCGGACCGCACCTTCTACAATCTCAACATCGACGCGGGCGCAATGTGGGCGCGCCGCGTGATCGACCGGATGGTGGCCAAAGAGACCTCGCCGCCAAACGCGCAAGCCGCGGAGTAAAACCATGAACGAGCGCGATTCCGAACGATCGGTCTCGCAGACCGTGCGCGCCCAGCTGGCGCTGCGCGACCTGATCCTGTCCGGACGGCTGCGGTCGAGCGAGCGCATCTCCGAACTGCAGGCGGTCGAAATCACCGGCGTATCGCGGACGCCGGTGCGGCTGGCGCTGGTCCGGCTCGAAGACGAAGGCCTGCTGCAGGCGATTCCCTCCGGCGGCTTCATGGTGAAGGCGTTCACCGAACGCGACATCCTCGATTCGATCGAGCTGCGCGGTACGCTCGAGGGCCTCGCCGCCCGCTTCGCCGCCGAGCGCGGCGCCAGCGCCCGCAGCCTCGAGCCGCTGAAGGAATGTCTCGCCGACCTCGACCAGCTGGTCCGGCAGGACCGGGTTTCGGAAGAGGTTTTTTCCGCGTACGTGACCTTGAACGCGCGCTTTCACGCGCTGCTCACCGAGCTTTCCGCCAGCGCGCCGCTGATTCGGGAGATCGACCGGGTCTCGGCGTTGCCATTTGCCTCGCCGAGCGGGTTCGTGATGGCGCAATCGGCGCTGCCCGAGGCGCACCAGATCCTGCTGATCGGGCAGGATCATCATCGCATCGTGCTGGACGCGATCGAGAACCGCGAAGGCGCTCGCGCCGAGGCCGTGATGCGCGAGCATTCCCGCCTCGCTGCGCGCAATCTGCGGCTGGTGCTGCGCAACCGCGGCCATCTCGAGCTTTTGCCCGCGCTGGCGCTGCTCAAATCGGCGACCGCCGAATAGCGAGGAAACACCGCCATGCGTTTTGCCGAGCAATGGAACTGGTGCACGGTCGAGGCGACAACCGACGTGACACCAATGATCCGCGAGATCAGGCTTCGTCCCGACGGCGGGCAGGTCGCCCCCTACCCGGTCGGCAGCCATATCGGCGTCGCCGTCCTGGTCGACGGACAACCGCAGCGGCGCTGCTATTCGCTGGTCGGCGACCGCAATCCGGAGAGGTATCGCATCGCGGTGCGGCTGGCGCCGGACAGCCGCGGTGGCTCGCGCGGGATGTGGCATTTGAAGCCGGGCGCGCGGATCGAGATTTCCAGCCCGGCCTCGCTGCTCGACATCGACTGGAACAGGCAAAGCTATTGTCTGATCGCGGGCGGCATCGGCATCACGCCGATCGTGGGCATCGCCAGCGCCTTGCGCCGCAGGAATATCGACGCCCGCCTGCACTATGCCGTGAAGTCGCGCGCGGACGCCGCCTATCTCGACGAACTGTCGGCGATGCTGGGCGATCGGCTGATCGTTCACGCCAGCGATGAAGGCGCGCGGATCGATCTCGACGCCACCTTTCAGGCGCTGCCGGATGACGCCATCGCGATCATGTGCGGCCCGATGCGGATGCTGGAAGCGGCGCGCCGCGCCTGGAACGACGCAGGCCGCCCACCCGCCGATCTGCGCTACGAGACCTTCGGCTCCAGCGGACTGTTGCCGACGGCGGAGTTCCGCGTGCGGCTGAAGAATTCGGACACCGAGTTGGTGGTGCCGCAAACCAGCTCCATGCTCCACGTGCTGAACGAGGCCGGCTTCGAGGTGATGTCGGACTGCCAGCGCGGCGAATGCGGGGTTTGCGCCGTCGACGTTGTAGCGATCAACGGCGAGATCGATCATCGCGACGTCTTCTTCAGCGACCAGCAAAAGCGCGACAATCGCAAGATCTGCCCGTGCGTGTCGCGCGCGGTGGGCACCGTCACCATCGACACGCTGTACCGGCCCGAGGCGGTCTGCCCCTTAGTCTAAGGCAATTCCACTTCGCTGGCCCCATCCTTCGAGACGCGGCGAAGACGCCGCTCCTCAGGATGAGGTCCGAGATAGCTTCATAGCCTTTCAGGATGAGGTCTCAGACCCTCATGGTGAGGAGCGCATCTTCGCGCGTCTCGAACCATGAGGCCACGGGAAAAGCGGCAATGATTCAAGCAACCGGAAATCGCTCAATACCTACTGCGCGAACTTCACGGCCTCCGGCGCGGCCTTGCCGCGGATCATGTCGGAGGCCTTGTCGGCGATCATCAGCGTCGAGGCATTGAGATTGGCCGAGATCATCCGCGGCATGATCGAGGCGTCGACCACGCGCAGGCCCTGCAGCCCGTGCACGCGCAGCTGGTCGTCGACCACGGCCCATTTGGCGTCCGCCGGACCCATCCGGCAGGTGCAGCCGGGATGGAAGGTAGTGGTGCCGCGCTGGGTTGCCGCCGCCAGGAATTCGTCGTCGGACTGCACGTTGGGGCCGGGAAAATCCTCATAGGCGTAATACCGCGCCAGCGGGTTGGAGGCGAGCAGCCGCCGCGCCAGCTTCATGCCGGCGACGACGACGCGGCGATCGAGTTCTTCGACGAGATAATTGGTCTGGATGATCGGCGGCGCAAACGGATCGGATGAACGGGCGCGGACATAGCCGCGGCTCTCCGGCCGCTGCTGCCATGAGGCGATGGTCATGCCGGGTTCGTCTTCAAGCTGGCCCTGCACGCCTTCCTTGTAGCTTGCCGGCGTGAACGTCAGTTGCAGATCGGAGCTTTCGGTGGTCTCGCCGGAATGCCAGAAGCAATAGACCATGGTCGGCGACAGCGAGAGCAGGCCGCGCCGGGTCGTGGCCCATTTCAGCGCCTCGACCCACAGGCTTAACCCCCGCCGGAGTTCGTTGATGGTCCTGATGTTCTTGACGCGCGCGACCGAACGCGGTGCGTAATGATCCTGCAACCCCTCGCCGACACCGGGCAATGCGTGACGCACCTCGATGCCGAGCGATTGCAGCAGTTCCGGCGATCCGACGCCGGATAATTGCAGCAGTTGCGGCGAGTTGTAGGTGCCGCCGGAAAGAATGACTTCCTTGTTGGCGCGGACTTCAACGGGCACGCCGCCCTTGCCGCCTTTGATGTAGCGCACGCCGACCGCGCGCTTGCCTTCGAGGATGATGTTGGTCACATGCGCGTGCGTGCGCACATGGACATTCGGCCGCTTCCGCGCCGGATGCAGGAACGCGGTCGCCGCACTGACGCGCAGGCCGTTTTGAATGGTGCGCTGGGCGTAGGAGACGCCCTCCTGGATCGCGCCGTTGTAATCGGGATTTCGGGGAATGCCGAGGCTGATGGCGCCGGCCATGAACGCCTCGCACAGCGGATCCTGCCAATCCATCGTGGTGACGGTGAGATTGCCGTCGCGGCCGCGATAGGTTTCATCGCCCTCGCCGACGCGGCGCTCCAGCCGCTTGAAATAGGGCAAGATGTCCGGATAGCCCCAGCCGCGATTGCCAAGCTGCGCCCAGGTGTCGAAATCCTGGCGCTGGCCGCGGTTGTAGATATGGCCGTTGATCGACGACGAGCCGCCGAGCGTCTTGCCGCGCGGCGCATAGATGCTGCGGCCACCGGTCCAGGGGCCCACCTCCTGCTGGTAGGCCCAGTTGACGCTCTTCATGTGGAATGTCTTGATGAAGCCGGCCGGCAAATGGATGTAGGGATGCCAATCGCTGGGCCCCGCCTCCAGCACGCACACGCTGGTGCCGGGATCCTCGCTGAGCCGGTTGGCGAGCACGCTGCCGGCAGAGCCTGCGCCGATAATCACGTAATCGAACGTTTCCATCGTATCGTTTCTAACGCGGCTGAAGAATTTACCGCGCCTTTTCGTTGAGTTGGTAGTTGAGATGCGCCTTCACCGTCGGCCATTCGCTGGCGATAATGCTGTACACGACGGTGTCGCGCAACGTGCCGTTCGGCGCAATCGAGTGGCTGCGCAAAATGCCGTCCTGCTTGGCACCCAGGCGTTCGATGCCGCGGCGGCTCTGGTGATTGAAGAAATGGGTGCGGAACTCGACCGCAATGCAATCGAGGTACTCAAAGGCGTGCGTCAACAGCAGCAATTTGCACTGGGTGTTGACGCCGCTGCGCTGCACACGCTTGGCGTACCAGGTCGAGCCGATCTCGACGCGGCGGTTCGTCGTATCGACGTTCATGTAGGTCGTCATGCCCGCGATCTGGCCGCCGGCATCGAACACCGTCCACGGCAGCATCGATCCCGCCGCCTGCAGGCCCAGCCGGCGGTCGATTTCCCTAAGCATGCCCTCGGCGCTCGGAACGGAGGTGTACCAGAGCTTCCAGAGCTCGCCGTCCTTCACGGCTTCGGTCAACCCGTCGCAATGTTCCTGCGACAGCGGCTCGAGCCGTGCATGCGTGCCGTAGAGGGTAACCGGTTCAAGCCATGGCATTTGACGTTTCCTCTCCCCTCATCCTGAGGAGCGCTTCGCTAGAAGCGCGTCTCGAAGGATGAAGCCACCGTAACCAACTCATGGTTCGAGACGCGCCGCAAGTGCGGCGCTCCTCACCATGAGGACTATCTCAATCGCCATCACTTGTTCAGAAAATTCAGCGCCAGCCCGGGCCGCGCCCAGTCCATCGCGATCAGTTCGCCCTTGCCGGAGAGCGTGATGTAGGCGGTCTTCAGGTCGGGCCCGCCGAAGGCGATATTGGTGGTGACGCGGTCGCCGGTCGGCACCTGCTCGACCAGGGTGCCATCGGGCGCAATCACGGAGATGCAGCCCGAGATCAGCGTCGCCACGCAGACATTGCCGGACGCCTCGACCGCAAGCGAGTCGAACATCTGGTAGCCGCCGAGGCCCGCGATCGGTTTGCCGCGTTCGCCGCGATAGATCACGTCGCGCGGCTTCACCGTGCCGGGCTCGGAGATTTCGTAGGCCCACAGCCGCGCGGTCGGGGTCTCCGCGATATAGACGGTGTGTTCGTCCGGCGACAGTCCGATGCCGTTGGCGGGCAGGATACCGTGCACGCCCTCGACGATCTCCTTCATGCCCGGCTTGATGTAGTAGAATGCGCCGACATCCATGTCGCGGGCGCGCCGCTTGCCAAGGTCGGAGAACCACAGCCCGCCATGCCTGTCGAACACGAGATCGTTCGGCCCGCGCAAGGCATGCTCGCCGCATTTGTCGACGACGGTCTCGACCTTGCCGCTTTGCAGATCGACGCGCTGGATCGAACCACCGGCATAATCGTCCGGCTGCGGCCCCGGCATGATGGTATTTTTGGTCGGAATCCAGCTGAACCCGCCGTTGTTGCAGATGTACATCTTGCCGTCGGGCCCGAGCGCCGCGCCGTTCGGCCCGCCGGGAATTTCCGCAACGACCTCCTTGCGCCCATCCGGATAAACCCGCGTCAGCCGTTTCCCACGGATTTCGACCAGCACCACGGAGCCATCCGGCATCACCACCGGCCCTTCCGGAAACTGCAGATCGGTAGCGAGAACGCGGACATTGGCCATGAAATCCTCCCGGCTTGCTTTTGGCTGCAGGTGGATTCCGTCGTCGATCCCGCACGCGCAACAATTCGTTGCGCGATGTTATGGCAAAGTCGCTATCGCTTGCCAAGCAAGCGCGGGGAAATCAGCGGCGCAGGGCAGCCCTGCAGGATATCAAGCCTTTATTTGACGCGTTTTCTTCACGCGAACCGGTGCCCACTTCGCTTGAAAACGCCCTACTCCTTCACCGGGATCCAGATTTCCAGCCCGCCATCGCCGGTGAGCGGATCGAACTTCTCGTCATAGCGTTCGAAGTTCGGCGCGTCGGCGGCCTTCATCCCCGACATCGGCAGCCAGTGATTCCAGATCGTGTTGACGGTGCGGCGGATGGTCGAGATGTGATCGGCATGGGTGAACACCGCGTATTTCTGTTCGGGAATCCGCACCCGGCTGAATTCGCGCGGCAGGTCGGAGAAATCAGTCACCTCGACGCCGGCGATGTAGTCGAAATTTCCGGCGTCGTCGCCGTTGCAGCAGACACCGTAGGCCAGTTTGCCGATCCGGCCGGGGATGTTGTCCACCGACTGGTGAAAGCGCTGCCACTGGTTGGGAATGCCGGCACCCTGGTTATCGTGGGTGATGCGCTCGCCGAGGCCGGCGACGAGCAACGGCTTGCTGGTTTCATAACGCGGCGGCTTGAGATGGTCGAGTGCGGTGGAATCCATCTTGATCGGCTCCTGAAGCTTGAGTTTATCCGGGCATGTGGCGGCGCGAACCATTTCCGGCGTCACGCCAAAGTGGTCGCGGAAAGCGCGGGTGAATGCTTCGTGAGAGCCGTAGTCCGCATCCAGCGCGAGGCTGAGAATGTCGGGTGCGCCGTTGGCAAGTGCGCGCGCGGCCTCGCTGAGACGCCGGGCACGCACATAGCGCATGACCGGAAACCCCGTGGCAGCGGCGAACGCCCGCACCATGTGAAAGCGCGAGACGCCGCCAACGCCTGCGATCTCGTCAAGCGTCAACGGCTGAGCCAGATGGCTTTCGATGTACCAGAGTGCCTTCTGGGCTGGATTCATGGACGACGGCCTTCATTCGAAGCGCCCGCATCATGCTCGTTTACTGCGCGCTTCACTTGACAGTCCTTGCTCCGATCCTCGCGCCCCGCCGGAACCGCCGCCCGTTCCGCCAAGCGGAATTGGCAGTACTGGTAACATGTTCCCAATCGTGCATACTGCAATCCTGCATTGATCCGACGGCTCACCAAGCTGCCCTAAAATGAAGACTGCATGAGCCTCGGCCAGCACGTCAGGGAGGACGATGATGCACTACCGTGTCTTGAGCCATGCCACATCCGTATGCCTTGCGGGACTTCTAGCCGTCGCGGTCGCAAGTTCAGCCAATGCCCAGAAGAAATACGATCCAGGCGCGACCGATACCGAGATCAAGATCGGCAACATCATGCCCTATTCGGGCCCTGCGTCCGCCTATGCCACGATCGGAAAGACCGAAGCGGCCTATTTCAACAAGCTCAATTCCGAAGGCGGCATCAACGGCCGCAAGATCAACTTCGTCTCCTATGACGACGGCTACAGCCCGCCGAAGACCGTCGAGCAGGCGCGCAAGCTGGTCGAATCCGACGAGGTGCTGTTGATCTTCAATCCGCTGGGCACGCCGGGCAATACCGCGATCCAGAAATACATGAACGCCAAGAAGGTGCCGCAGATCTTCGTCTCGACCGGTGCGGCCAAATGGAACGATCCGAAGAACTTTCCCTGGACCATGGGCTGGCAGCCCAACTACCAGACCGAAGCGCGGATCTACGCCGCCTACATCCTGAAGAACTATCCGGGCAAGACGATCGGCGTGCTCTATCAGAACGACGATTTCGGCAAGGACTATGTCATCGGGCTCCGCGACGGCCTCGGCGATCAGGCCAACAAGCTGATCGTCATAGAATCGTCCTACGAGACCGCTTCGCCGACGGTGGATTCCCAGGTGGTGCAGATCAAGGGCGCCAATCCGGACATCTTCATCAACATCGCCACGCCGAAATTCGCGGCGCAGGCGATCAAGAAGATCGCCGAACTCGATTGGCACCCGGTCCATTTCCTCACCAACGTATCGGGTTCGATCGGCGGCGTGATGAAACCGGCCGGTTACGAGAACAGCCAGGGTATTCTCTCCACCGCCTATCTGAAGGATCCCAAGGATCCCGATTGGAAGAACGATCCGCCCATGAACGAGTGGCGGGCGTTCATGACCAAATGGTATCCGGAAGGCGACCAGGACGACGCGGCGACCGTGTTCGCCTATGGCGTTGCCAAGGGGCTCGAGCAGGTGCTGCGGCAGTGCGGTAACGATCTGACCCGCGAGAACGTTATGAAGCAGGCCGCGAACCTGAATTTCGAGATCGGAATCTTCCTGCCGGGTACCAAGATCAAGACCAGCCCGACGGATTTCGCCCCTCTTGAGCAGCTTCAGATGATGCGCTTCAAGGGCGAGACCTGGGAACGCTTCGGGCCGGTGATGAGCGGCGAGAAGAGCAGCTGACCAGGTAGTACCCTGTTTCAACATCGTCATGCCCCGCCTTGTGCCGGGCATCCACGTCTTGGCGGCAACAAGAAAGACGTGGATGGTCGGGCATAGGCGAGCGGAAGCGACGCCGTCCTTCGGACGGCTATGCCCGGCCATGACGGAGTGCTGTGAACCAAACTATTTCGCGCCATCCTTCGCGGCAGGCGCAGCATCCTTCGTCGGCGGCGTACCGTCTTTGACGGGCGGCGCGTCGGCCTTCTTCTTCAAATCCTCCGCCGTCTTCTTCTGCGCCGCCTGCAGATCGTCGACGATCTTCTGCAGGGTGGCGAGCGCGCTTTTCAGCCCTTCGATCTGCCGGTTGGCGGCATCAAGCTTCTGCTGATGGTCGAGGCCGAGCTTGCTGATCGTCTTCTGCAGGAAGTCGACATTGCTCTGCAGGCAGCTGGTCCGCCGCTCCATGGTCTTTTCAACGGTGCAGATTTCGATGCCGGGAACATCCTGCGCATAGGCGCTCGCGGCGAGATGGGGCATCAGCAACGCCAAAACGAAAAGAACAGTCCGGCCGATCATCAAATCCTCATTCAAAAAGCGTTCATCACGGCAAATTGCTCGAAGCCTGCGTGCGGCGCCAGAGATACCACACTGATACCGCATTCGGGCGCTGTGGTTTCGTGGATTACAGGCAATAGACTTTTGGCCGCGGAACTCAAACCGACGTTTGCAGGCCCCGGCAACGGAGAATGATGCGATGGCAACGCGCGAAAAGCGGCTGATGCAATTTGACGGCAACGGCGAGCCGCCGCCGGACCAGTCGGTGGAGGTGCTTTGCGAGGATCACAGCGGCACCTATCAGCTGCCGTTCGCCTGCCGCTTTATCGATGGTCAATGGCGCAATGAGAGAACCGGCGGCGCCGTGGAGGCGACGGTCATTGGATGGCGGCTGCCTCGCCTCAAACAGGCGGGCACCGCCTGACACGTCACGCCCTGTGCCAAAATGCGACGAGCACGAGCGCCGTCTTAAGGTTCGGAACGCCGACGGAACGAAGCGCGTCCGAATCAGTGGTTGAGTGCCGTACTCCCCTGTTCACGGCTAGATGTCGACCGCAGTCGCAGGCGGCGCACCATATCCAGCACCACGACAATCGGCTGCACCCAGCGTCCGACGACAAAAGTTAATTCCTCCGGCGACGACATATCCGTCACTTCCAGGGCGTCGGCGGCGGCACCTTGTCGACGGCCGGCGGCACGTCGACAGTCTCGAAATCGGCGGGGCTGACGATTTCAAGATACTCCATGTCCTCCGAGTAATCGTAGAGATAGTGCGTGATACCCGGCCGCTGATGCACGACGTCGCCGGCCTGCACCAGGGTCGACTTGTCCTCGTACATGAAGCGGGCCCAGCCCTTGGTCATGATCACGATCTGGAAATTGCACAGATGCTTGTGCCAGCCGGTGCCTTCCTCGGGGGGCAGATCGGGGTTGGCCTTGACCAGATGGCAGATCACCTGGCCGCCGGTGGCGTCGGCGATGCCAAGGTCGCGATACAGGAAGAAGTCGCGCAGACCCCCGCCCTTGAATTCGGTATCAGTTGGTTTGACATGCGAAAATTTGCCGACGACAGCATGCTGATTCATTGAAGCCTCCACGGTTCTCATTGGCGAGATCGCGACTACGCAAGGCGTCCAAATTTTCGGCAGCGTCGCATCGTCGCGTTCACGGCTGTATGGTGCTATGCGAAAATCACGCCAGCCGCGCTGCACTGCGGCGATTTTGACGAGCGCCGCCGCAAAGCCGCCGAAGCATTTGGCGAGATACCGGAATTCGAGTTGGGCGATTGTCGGCGCGCCGTCTGCGACCCGGCAACACGGGCGGCGCGCATATCGTCGGCAGCACCGGCCTTAAGCAAACCCTGCCCGCTGCTTGAGCCCTTCAAACGGGCAAAGCGCCGCGCGCATTGCCTAATATTCGACCTCGAGTTCCTCGATATCGGCCGGCTCGGCCTTGGCGGCCTCGATCCACTCCTGCATTTCCGGCATGGCCATGATCGTCTTGGCGTAGGCCGCGAGCTTCGGGTCGAGCTTCACGTCATAGGTCATGAAGCGGGTCACGACGGGCGCATACATGGCGTCCGCCATAGTGCGTTCGCCGAACAGAAACGGGCCGCCCGATTCGGCCAGGCATTCGCGCCAGATGGTGCATACCCGATCGATATCGGCCTGCGCCCGCGACCAGATCTTGAAGCCGGGGAAATGGCCCTTCAGATTGACCGGCAGCGACGCCCGCAGCGTCGTGAAGCCCGAGTGGATCTCACCGCAAATCGAGCGGCAATGCGCCCGGTGGATGCGGTCCGGCGGCAACAGTCCGGCGGCAGGCATGATCTCGTTGAGATACTCGGCGATGGCCAGCGTATCCCAGACCGTGGCGCCCTCGTGCCGTAAACACGGCACCAGGATCGACGACGACAGCAGCAGGATTTCGGCCCGCGCCGATGCATCGTCGGGTGCGGTGACGACCTCTTCGAATTCCAGTCCGGCGAATTTGGTCAACAGCCAGCCGCGCAGCGACCACGACGAGTAGTTCTTGCTGCTGATGGTCAGTGTTGTTTTTGCCATAGGCCATTCCCTCACGCCTGCACGTCGATTCTACGGCCAAACGGGCACTCCCGCTCGCCCCGATGGTTCGCGGCCCGTGCCCAATGCCTATGCTACCGGCTTCTGACGCAGCAAGCGACGTGCCAGTTTTCGAGGCCGTTTGATGCCGCCTTGGCTTCGATATTGCATAGCAATACGGGAAGGGGCGGACCGGAATGAAGTCAATGATGTACCAGGCGTACCAGAACCACATGGACCTCACGGCGCCGTGGCGGACCGGAGCCGCAGCAGCCCTCAAATATCTTAATCTCGTGCCGCAGGGCGTCTCCGACAAGGTGTTCGGGCGGCTTGCGGCGGCGCTTGAATTGATTTCACGCTCCTCGCTGACCTACGCGCGCCCGCCCTACGGGATCGACGGCGTGATGGTAGGCAACCGGGAACTGAAGGTGGAGGAAGAAGTCACCTTCTCGACGCCGTTCGGCTCGCTGTTGCGCTTCAAAAAAGTGGATGGGCCGGAACAGCCGCGGCTGTTGCTGGTGGCGCCGATGTCCGGCCATTTCGCGACATTGTTGCGCGGCACCGTCAAGACGCTGCTGCAGGACCACGACGTCTACATCACCGACTGGCACAATCCGCGCGACATTCCGCTCAATGCCGGCAGATTCGGCCTTGAGGACTACACCGACCATTTGATCACCTTCCTCGACAAGATGGGCCCGCGCTCGCACATGGTGGCGATCTGCCAGCCCTCGGTCTCCGCGCTCGCGGCAGCCGCGGTCATGTCGGAGAACAATCATCCGGCGCGACCGGCAACGCTGACCTTGATGGCCGGGCCGATCGACACCCGTATTCAGCCGACCAAGGTCAATGAATTCGCCAAGAGCAAGCCGATCAAATGGTTCCAGGAGAATTTGATCAACTACGTGCCGTTTCAGTGCAAGGGCGCGTTCCGGCAGGTCTATCCCGGCTTCGTGCAGCTCACGGCCTTCGTGTCGATGAATCTCGAGCGTCACATCAAGCAGCACATCGATCTCGCCGATCATCTCGCCAAGGGCGAGAAGGAAAAGGCCGAGATCATCAAGACGTTCTACGACGAATATTTTGCCGTGATGGATCTGCCGGCGGAGTTCTACATCGAGACCGTGCGCGATGTGTTCCAGGAGCATTTGCTGCCGCAAGGCAAGTTGACGCATCGCGGCCGGCCGGTGAACCCGGCGTCGATCAAGCGCATGGGCCTGATGACGGTCGAAGGCGAGAAGGACGATATCTGCTCGATCGGCCAGACGCTGGCAGCGCAGGACCTCTGCACCGGCGTGCGCGCCTATCGCAAGGTGCACCACATGCAGGCCGGCGTTGGCCATTACGGCGTGTTCTCGGGCCGGCGCTGGAACAACGAGATCTATCCGCTGCTGCGGGATTTCGTGCACGTCAATTCTTGAGTTGACTCTCTCCACGTCATTGCGAGCAGCGAAGCGACGAAGCAATCCAGTCTTCAGCGTGTCGAAAGAACCCGACGCCGGCCGGGCACTGACCAAGTTCCTTGCCTCGCCCGCTGCCCGCGACACCCTCGTCAAGAGCGGCCTCGATCCGATCCCGGCGAGCGCGACGAATTAGCACGAGATTACTTTGCTCGACACATCTCCACCACCGTCATCCTGAGGCGCGAGCGCAGCGAGCCTCGAAGGATGAGCGATCCGGACCGTGGCCGTCGCCCTTCGGGACGCGCGCAAGAGCGCGCTCCTCAGGGTGACGGGGATAGTTCGTGCGAGCTGCTAGGATCGAAACAATCGCCCGTTACTTCGTCTTCGTCCGGATCGGGTTGTCCTTCAGCCCGTTATTGTCATAGGCCTTACGCAGCGTGCCGTTGGTCGTCGCGTCCGTCATGAACTTGGCGGCAAACGCGGCCGACAGCGGATGGTTCAACGGCACCGCCACCGCGGTGACGGTCTGCTTGAAGGTCTCATCCAGCACGTGCGTGCCCGGAATCTTCTTCGCCATGGCATTGAGCTGGTCGCGCGACAGCGCGAACGCGTCGATCTCGCCGTTCTTGAGCAGGGCAAAGATCTCGTCATAGGTCTGATAGCCGGTGACCTTGGCGTTCTTCAGATGCGCGATTGCGCCGCGCATCGTCGTCGTGTTGTTGACGGCGGCGACCTTCATGCCGGGTTGGTCGAGCGTCTGGAAATTTGCGGCCGTCGAACCGGCCTTGACGATGTAGGTGGCGTCCGCGACCTCATAGACAGGCCCGAACGACATCCTGGTTTCCCGCTCCGGGTCCTTCGGCAGGAAGGTGACATCCCAGGTGCCCTTCGCCGCGGCGTCGGTGATCTGCCCGGAGTTGTTATGCACGACGTATTCGACGGGCACGCCGAGCTGCGCGGCCATTTCCTTGCCGAGATCGACGGGTACGCCGGCATAGCCGCCGGCTTTGGTCCTGGTCGACCAGAACGCGCCGCCGGCCGCGCTGATCGCGATCGCCACCCGCAGCTTGCCGGTCGGCGCGATTTCGTCTTTCAGGGCGTCGGCGCGTGCAGGTCCGGTCATCATCATGGCTCCCAAAACGAGGCCGACGACAAGCGGCTGTTGACTGGACATCGGTTTCCTCCCATCGGCCCTTGTTGATCAGCGGGCCTTCACCGACCATTTTGGTTGATCGCGGGAGATGTTGAAACGCAAATTGCTGATCGATCCGGTAAATTTATCGAACCCCGGGGCCGGACAATCGCGAAGCCCCGCAGGGCGGGGCTTCGTTGTCGGATGGTCCGGATTACTTGCTCGCAACCTTGGTCGGATCGTTGATCGCCTTGAAGGTCTCGAATTCAACGCTATACAGCGCGCCATCGACCTTCTCGACCCGGCGGATGTAGATGTCCTGAACCACGTCGCGGGTTCTTGGATCGATCGACATCGGGCCGCGCGGACTTTCCCACGCCATTCCCTTCATGGCCTCCACGAGCGCAGGGCCGTCGGTCTTGCCTTCGGTCTTCTTCAGCGCCTCATAGATCAGGTGCATGCCGTCATAGGCGCTGACGCTGATGAAGTTCGGCCGCACATTGGCGTTGGCCTTCTGAAAGGCGGCGACATATTCCTTGTTCATTGCCGAGGGGTGATGGGCGGAATAGAAGCCGGCGGTCACGGTGCCGATCATGGCGTCGCTCATGCCGGGCAGGTCTTCGTCGTCGGCGATATCGCCGGGGCCGATCAGCTTGATGCCGGATTTATCCAGCCCGCGTTCGACGAATTGCTTGGCCAGGATCGCGGCCTGGCTGGCGGGAACAAAGACGAACAGCGTATCGGGATTGCCGTCGCGGGCGCGCTGCAGGAACGGCGCGAAGTCGGGGTTCGCCAAGGGCACCTTGAGCGCTTCCACGATGGCGCCCCCGGCCTGGGTGAAGGTCGTGGAAAATACCCCGGATGCCTCGTGCCCCGGCGCCCAGTCGGAGGAGATGATGGTGGCGCGCTTCGACCCGTTCTTCGCCGCCCAATTGGCAAGCACGCTCGCCTGCTGGGCGTGGGTCCAGCTCGTGCGCACAAAATAGGGCGACCGTTCGGTGACGATCGAGGTCCCCGACACCATGACCACCGTCGCCGTCTTGCTCTCGTTGACCAAGGGCGCAATGGCCAGCACGTTCGGCGTCAGGCCGCCGCCCAGGATGGCGACCTTGTCCGAGACGATCAGCTCCTGGGTTATCCGCTTCGAATTGTCGGGAACGCTGGCGTCGTCCCGGACGACCAGCTCGATCTTGCGGCCGGCGACCATGTCGCCATGTTGCGCCATGTAGAGCCGGGCGCCGGCGACGGCCTGTTTTCCGACCGGGCCCAAAACACCTGTGAGCGGCATGACCAGCCCGACCTTGATGGCCTCTTGCGCTGCAACTTCGCCGGCGAACAACGCGACGGCCAGGGCCGACGCCGCCAATAAATGGAAAGATTTCCCGAGCATGACCGCCTGCCTCCCTCAGTATCGATTGTTAATGGGCTACGCTTAGGCGTATTTTCTCATATGCGGCAGCCGCAAGATTGCGTCGCGCGAAGTCAAGAGTGAATAGCTCATGTTTGACTGGGACGATCTTCGGCATTTCCTGGCGGTGGCCCGCCATGGCAGCACGATCGCGGCCGCGAAGGCGCTCAATCTCAGCCAGTCGACCGTTCACCGCCGGCTGGCCGAACTGGAAAAGCGGCTCGGGCGGAATGTCGTGATCCGGCATGCGACCGGTTACCGGCTCACCGAGTTCGGCACGGAGTTGCAGCCCTGGGCTGAACAGGTCGAGAAAGCGATCGTCTCGCTCGAGCGCTATCTGGTTGCTGCGGACGAAACGCCGACCGGCTCGGTTCGGGTGACCTGCTCGGAATCCATAGGCTATCGATTGATGCAATCGCCGCTGCTCGAGACCTTTCACAGCCGCCATCCCGGCCTGCGGGTAGAACTCATCATGAGCGACCACTTCCTCGATATCGCCAAGGGCGAAGCCGATGTGGCGATACGCGCCGGCAACCCGAACGAGGAGACGCTGGTGGGGCGCAAAATCGCCGATGTGCCCTGGGCGCTCTATTGCAGCCGCGGCTACCTCGAGCGCCACGGCCGGGTGGAACGGGCCGAAGACATCGCCGGTCATTCGGTGATCGAGTTCGACGGCGACATCAGGGATCACCACGCCGCCAAATGGCTTCGGTCGGTGGCTCCGAATGCGCAGGTGGTTGCCCGAAGCAATACCGTGCCGGGGCTGCTCATGACCGTGAAGTCGGGCGCGGGCCTTGCTCCGCTGCCGATGCCGCTTGCGGTTCGGGAGGCCGATCTTGTCTCAGTGCTCGGTCCGTTGCCCGGACTTTACTCACCGATCTACCTGCTGACGCACCCCGACCTCAGGCATATGCCGCGCGTCCGCACATTCTTCGATTTCATCATTGCCGAGATCGACAGCGTGCGCCCGGTGCTGACGGCCGGCAACTAGACCTGTTCGACCAAAATCAGTGCGCCACCAATGGACAGCCGCTGTCGGCCAGCGAACGGAACGCCTGATTGCCCGGGATCACGCCCAGGATGTTGTAATAGTCCCAGGGCCGGGTCGACTCCGACGGCTTCTTTACCTGGGCAAAATACATGTCGTGAACCATCCGGCCGTCTTCCCGGACGCGACCGTTGCTGGTGTAGAAATCGTTCACCGGGATCTCGCGCATCTTGACCATGACCGCCTTCGCCTCATCCGTGCCCGCGGCAGCGATCGATGTGAGGTAGTGACGGACGGCCGAATAGGCGGCGGCCTGCGCCATGGTCGGCATTTTCCCGTGCCGCTCAAAGAAGCGCTTCGACCAGGCCCTGCTCTCGTCGTTGCGATCCCAGTAGAACGCGGTCACGAACTTCAGTCCCTGCGCGGCCTTCAGCTCCATGCTGTGAACGTCGGAAATGAATACCAGCAACGAGACCATGGTCTGGTTTTTCGTCAGTCCGAATTCGTTCGCCTGCTTGACGGCGTTGACCATGTCTCCGCCGGAGTTGGCGAATGCCACCACCTTCGCACCGGACGCCTGCGCCTGAAGCAGGTAGCTGCTGAAGTCCGACGTGCTGAGCGGATGCCGCACGCTGCCGAGCACCTTGCCTCCCGCCGCCAGTACCGCGCTGGTCGCGTCCGCCTCCAGGGAATGGCCGAACGCATAATCGACCGTGATGAAGAACCAGGTGTCGCGGCCTTCCGCCACGATCGCCTTGGCGAGGCTGGTCGTGAGCGCATAACTGTCGTGGACCCAGGACGCCTCGGTCGGCGTACAGCTCTTGCCGGTGAAAGCCGTGCTCCCGACCGCGCCGGCGATGACGACCCGGTTGTGGTCGGCGGCGAGTTGCTCGACCGCGAGCGCCACCGCGGAGTTGTCAAATCCGATCGCCATGTCGACGGCACCGGTTTCGAACCAGCGGCGCGCGACGGCCACCCCGATGTCTGCCTTGTTCTGATGGTCAGCGAAAATGATCTCGACGGGCTTGCCCAGCACGGTGCCGCCGGCATCATCGACAGCCATGCGCGCGGCCACGACCGAGCCCTGGCCGCCCAGATCGGCATAGAGGCCGGACTGGTCGTTGAGTACGCCAATCCTGACGAGATCGTCGGAAACCTGCGCCTGGGCCGCGGGTACGCAAAAACTGGTGGCTGCAAGGATCGAGACAACGGCAAGCTGAAATTGCACGACATCCCCCAGGGGCTTCGCCCGGATTATTGTCTGCAACCTAGCCCACCCCTGATTGGACGTACAGCTATCCCTCTTCTCGCATTCGCGGCATGACCGGACGACAGGCATGCCTTCATTCATCTGGCGTGGTACTGCCGAAAATCGACTAGGGCTGCGCCGCCGGCACCTTGATTTCGGTCGGCAGAATGATCGCGGCCACGATCACCAGGAGGCACAGCGCGCCGAACGCATGCAGCATGGTGACAAAACCGCCGTGCTCGTACAGCCAGGCCACGAGGCCGACGGAGGCGCCGGCCGCGGTGAAGCCGATGAAATAGCGCACCGAGTAGGCCCGCGAGCGCCATTCCTCGCTGGTGTATTTGCCGACCATGGCGTCGTTGACCGTGACCTGGCCGAACGCGCCCATCACGATGCCGATCGATACCAAAATCAGCGGCAGGTTCGACAGCGTGGCCGCGAGATACAGGAACGGCGCCAGCACGAACGACAGCGGCAGGCTGACGGCTTTGAGCGAATAGCGGTCGATCAGCTTGCCGATGGTGTATTGCGTCATCGCGCCGAACACATAGACGCAGGCCGCGATCACCCCGAGCAGCGCCGGGCTTTTGGTCAGGTCGGCCAGCCGCTCCGCGAACAGTTTTGGCAGCGCCACCGTCACCGCATTGAAGGTGGTCGAGATCGCAATCACCACCATGAATAGCGCGAGGATCACGCGCCACATGTCCTGTTTTGCCACCCGCGCCTGCGCCGCGGCCTGCTTGAATCCCGAGCGGTCCTCGTGAACGATCAGCCTGGCGAAGGCCACGCCGATCAGGATCGTCACGATCCCGGGGACGATAAAGGCCCAGCGCCAGCCGAGATACTGGCCGATCACGCCGGTGACCAGCGCCGAGGACGCCACGCCGAGGTTGCCCCAGACGCCGTTCAGCCCCATCTCGCGGCCGAGCCGGTCGGCATAGGACACGATCATGGCGGTGCCGACCGGATGATAGATCGAGGCGAACAGGCCGATCGCGAGCAATGCTGCGCCAAGCTGCAGCGGCGTCTGCACGAAGCCGACCGCGATCATCGAGGCGCCGATGCCGGCAAAGAAGATCACCATCATGTGGCGGCGGCTCCAGCGATCGCCGAGCCAGCCGGTGATGAGCGAGCCGGCGCCAAAGGCGACGAAGCCCGGAGTGGCATATGGCAGCAGCTCCGAATAGGCCATGCCGAGCGCAGGACCCATCACGATGACGGCGGCGGCGAAGATCAGCATCGCATAATGGTCGATGAAATGGGCCGCGTTGACGAAGCCGATCACCCGGCTGGGGCTGTTCATGGTCAAATTCCCTGGTCGAATCCTCTTGATCCCTGGAATAGATTATAGATTCTTGTCCTGACGGGATGTCGCCAATGACTGTCGCCGAAACGCCACTAGCTGCTCTTTTGAGGGGCCAACGCACCACCGGCGATGGCATCCATCTGGTCGCGCGCGCCTACAAGAGGGGAGTCCGGCTCGACACCCACATGCACCGCGAGGCCCAACTCGTCTATGCGGCGAAGGGCACGATGCAGGTGACGACGCCCAAGGGCCGCTGGCTGGTGCCGCCCGACCGTGCGGTCTGGGTCCCCGCTTTGTTCGAGCATGCGATCGATGTGCTCGCCGATATCCAGATGCGCACGCTGTATTTCGATGTGGCCTGGCTTGGCCGCGAAAAGCGCAGCGCCAGCCTGGCGGCGGAATTCGTGGTGAGGGTGTCGCCGCTGTTGCATCAGGCGATCCTCGCGCTGTTCGACGAGCGCAATATCGCTGACCGCACCGCGCTGCTGGTCAGGCTCGTCATGCTCGAACTGCATCAGGCCGAGGATTCCGCGACCTTCATTCCGCTGCCGCATGAGCCGCGCTGCCGGCGCGCCGCCGACATCGTGCTCGGCGATCCGACCGGGGCGCACGAAATCGAGACGCTGGCCCGGGCGGTCGGCACCTCGGCCCGGACGCTGTCGCGGCTGTTTTCGTCGGAAACGCAGTTGAGCTTCAAGACCTGGTGTCAGCGCGCCCGCATTGCGGCGGCGATCGAAAAACTGTCGACGGACGCCAATGTCTCGGTCAAGCAGCTCGCCTCCGACCTCGGCTATGCCAGCGTCCCGGCGTTTTCCCACGCCTTCCGCCAGGTCACCGGCAAGACGCCAACGAAGTTTGCCGAGAAGGCATAGGCGAACGGAAGCGACGCCGTCCTTCGCATAGGCGAGCGGAAGCGACGCCGTCCTTCGGACGCATAGGCGATCGGAAGCGACGCCGTCCTTCGGACGGCTATGGCCCGGCAATGACCGATTATACCTTTGTCGAGGCATGACATATTTCCGTACTATCCATGCCCTTGATTGTGATCGGCTCGGACCTAAATCCCATGTAAGGTTCGGCATCACCCGGATTCGACCCAGCCAATGGCCAACGCCTTTTTCTCCGACCTGCTCTCGACGATCTCCGAACGCGGGCGGACCCTGCTTCGGCGGGGTGGGTCGTCCGGCGACCGGCAAGACGCCTCCGAACTGCTCGAATTGTGCCAGGCGTTGCTGTCGGGCCGCGGCGAGGCGTCGGGCACGGCGATGGCGCGCGAGGTGCTCGACCGCTACCACCACCTCGACGCCGCCGGCCGGCTGACGTTCTTCGAGGCGCTGGCCCGCGACTACGGTCCTGACCGCGAAAAGCTGTCGCAGGCGATCGAGAGCTGGCGCACGCAGCCCAGCGACGACGACGCCAGCGACCTTCACTTCGCCTCCGAGCCGCGGCGGCAGGAGCTGATCCGCCGGCTCAACCGGGCGCCCGGCGGCACCAGCGAACTGGTGGCGATGCGCGCCGACCTGCTTGCCGTGATGAAGGGCAACCGGGATCTGGCCGCCGTCGACCGCGACGTGGTGCATCTGCTGTCTTCTTGGTTCAACAGGGGATTTCTCGTGCTGCGCAAGATAGACTGGTCTACGCCGGCGAATATTCTGGAGCAGATTATTCGCTACGAGGCCGTGCATGAAATCCGCGACTGGAACGATCTGCGCCGCCGTATCGATCCGATCGACCGGCGCTGCTACGCTTTCTTCCATCCGCAGCTCGCCGATGAACCGCTGATCTTCGTCGAGGTCGCGCTGACCGAGTCGATCCCGACCGCGATCGCGCCGCTGCTCGCCGAAGAGCGCCAGCCGGTGCCGGTCGAACGGGCCCGCACCGCCGTGTTCTATTCGATCTCGAATACCCAGCGCGGGCTTGGCGGCATCTCGTTCGGCAGCTTCCTGATCAAGCAGGTGGTCGAGGAATTGCGGCGCGAATTGCCGAAGCTGGATAATTTCGTGACGCTGTCGCCGGTGCCCGGTTTCGTGCAATGGCTGAAACAGGCCACCGACGTTCCGGTGTCGGACGACGAGCGGGCGCTGCTGGAAAATCTCGACCAGCCCGACTGGTTCGAAAATGCCGAACTGACCGCGCAGCTGCGCGGCGTGCTGGAGCCGCTGGCGGCGCATTATTTCCTGAAAGCGCGGACGCCGAAGGGCCGGCTGATCGATTCGGTCGCGCGCTTCCACATCGGCAACGGCGCGCGGCTGGAGCGGATCGACTGGCTCGGCGATCTCTCGCCAAAGGGCCTGCGCGAATCCGCCGGGATCATGGTCAACTATCTCTACCGGCTCGACGACATCGAAAAGAACCACGAAGCCTACGCTAACCAGGGCGAGATCGCCGCCTCCAGCGCGGTCAAGAAGCTGCTCAAGAACGAAGGCCGCAGGCTTTTGGATATGCGGCTGTCGTAGGCCTCCAACGGCAGCGCTGTCCGATCCGTGCACTGCCCTCCCAACGTCATTGCGAGCGGAGCGAAGCAATCCATGTCGCCACTTGCGGAGAGATGGATTGCTTCGTCGCTTCGCTCCTCGCAATGACGCTGAAGCATTTGGTTCAATCTTCAAAACCCATTCCCACTTGTCGTCGCCCGGCTTGCCGCCTCCGCTAAAGCTTCGGCGAGCCAGCATAGGGAAGCCTCGGCGAAGCCTTGGCGTAGCCGGGACCGGGCGATCCGGCATTCCAGAGACGCCAGTGCTTGAGCCGAGAGGCCGCGGCGCACTGGATCGCCCGCTTTCGCGGGCGATGACGACTGGAGGATGTGCGTCCGTATTCTCGCGGCATGAGATGCCCGAGGTTTGCGTCAACTTCGCGCCATCCGGAAAGCAGAGGGCGCAGGGAAAGCCGGGTGCACGCTGCACCCGCGGTCTCGTGTGCAAAGTGCACAAAGGAAACGCACACGAGCATACAGGTTCAGCGGAGGCATCCGGCCTTCCCTGCGCAATGGTTTACGGCTTATAGCGTGCTCTCCCCGGTGACCGGCTTGGTTGTCACCGTCGCCGCGCTGGAATGACCCAGCGCAACTTGACGCCAGCATCGGGGCGCCAGGACCACACGACTTCGCCGTCCGCATCAGCCACGCTCGTCAGTCGTGGCCTTCGCGTCCACCGCATCTCACCGCGCGTTCGTGACGACTCGCGATCCGCCCCTCTTCTTGGGTGAGACGCGCGGAGTCAAACCACTGATTTGCCCGACGTGTTAAGCGAAATATTTTTATCAGAGGGGCTGGACAGACTTTTACTGATTTGCCCGTCGGGCACTCTGGTCGCACGCGCCGATGCGAATCGTCTTTGCGCGCAACAACATGGGTCAACTATCTCTACGGCCTCGGCGATATGCCGCTCGGCTCAATGCTGCGATGTGAGCGCTGGGATACGTCACTACAAACGCCGTCGCATCAAACGCTAATCGCGTTGGTCCGGCTCGCGGTGGACGAACTCGCGATAAATTTCCTTCCCCAACTCGTTGACCACGAATATCTCAAGGTCCTGGTCGTCGCGGAGGCTCTCGTCGCGGAAGTGCTGGGCAATTTCTTTACAATGCCCAATCGCTTCAGCATTTGTCTTGAATTCGATCCCAACTTTATCTCTATGCGGGACGCCATCCTTCATATCGAAGAAAAACTTCTGCATGCTCTTACCTCTGAGGACATCAAAGGCATCAGCTGAGACGGCTTTGGCCGCTGACAAAACTTGCAAGCATTGAACTGGCGGCGCGAGTCTTTAGGAACCAATGTCGCCGTGGTAACTTAGTGACGGGTTACCGGATGCACGGTGCCCCCAGGCATCCGATGGAATGACGGCCTCAGCCGGTACCCCGAGCTGAGGCCGTTTCTTTTCGAGGAGGAGCGAACCGACGTATTGTTCGGTGATTCTGGAGTGGGAGCGACCATCAGTCCATCGGCCGCCTCTTTCAGAGCACGTCGGGTGCTTGTCGGGCTGGGACCAACGTCCAGTTGGGGTCCATTCGCGGAATTTTGACCGCCGACCAGTCACGTCCGGTCCACCCCGATGAGCGGACATCATGAGGCCCGGGTGGCGGGCCCGTCAGGCGCCATGAACAGACATGACCTTGATGGACGAAGTTTTGTCTGGTTAGCTTGCGGCTTGGCAGAACCACAGAACAAATTACCTGGGCTCCAAATTGCGCGAGCCGCCGCAGCGCTAGGCATTGCGTATTTCCATTCATGGCATGTTACGATGCCATTTCTCCCCGGAACGTCCTACCCCATACCGTTCTTGAAGGAGTACGGTTGGATTGCCGTTAATTTTTTCTTTTCAATCAGTGGATTTGTGATTTGCCTTGTGGCGGCAAAGCCAAATTTTCGACCACTCCAATTTTTGGTTAGACGCGTATTTCGCCTGTATCCGCTGTGGATCGTAACCTCGCTGCTTTTCCTGGGCTTGTCCGTGATCGCGTTGGGAATGCCAACACGCAGTTCGCCGGCATTTTTCACATACTGCCTCACTCTGCTGCCGACGGAAGGTTTCCCATTCTATGACGTGGGCTGGTCTCTACAGCACGAACTTGCCTTTTATGCCTTGGCCGCGTTGCTGGTGCCAAACGTCGGCCTTTTCGGGCTGTCTGTCTTTTTGTGCGCTGGCGCTATTGCAGATCAAGTCTTGACGCTGCCCTGGTTTCTTCACCAGTATGCCAGCTACTATCCGAACTTCCTTGCGGGAATCGTTGCCTTCGCCGCCAATGGCTATACGAAACGGTTCGGCGTCTGGCTCCCAGTCGCGGTGGGAATTGGCCTGCTCGCTCTATTTACGCAGACGATCGGACAGCTGGCATTTCCATTTGCGCTATTCTTCTTGCTCGTCGGATTCATAAATATCGAGTTCGATGAAAGACTTCTAGCGGAGAGATTGGGTGTGCTGCTTGGAGACGCTTCGTACTCGATCTACCTGCTTCACCCGCTGGTTTTTTATACCGTCTATTGGAGACTCCAGCCGCCGCTACCACCAGTGTGGTCGCAAGAGATTTTGAGATTCGGCAGCATTACGGTTGTTTGCTTGCTTTCAATAGCAAGTTGGAAACTTTTCGAATCTCCGACGATCCGATTCGGAAACGCGCTGATAGGCAGATTCAAGAGATCAGGGATCGAAGCGTCTCCGAGAGCGGTCGAGTAATTTCAACCAGGGTGCCGATCACGAGCGCCGCCGAGGTCAAAGCGATTCTTGGGCCAGATATTCCAAGCCGGATTGTCAAGGTGATCGATCATATCGATGTACACTGCGAGGCTTGGATCGAGCGGCGCCCCTTTATCGTGATCTCGAGCGTCAATGCGGCCGGTGCGGCGCAACCCCGTCAGCAACAACACGACGATGTCGATCAGATCCAATGCCAGCCCGCGGGATGAGCTGGCGTCTCGGTCACGTTACTCCGTCAGTGACTTTTCAGCCGTACGGATTCCGAGAGCGACATAGCAGGACTCTTCGGCGGCCGCGGCCGCGGGAACACGGCGGCGCTATCACCCGTCAGCCCTATGACGGTCACCTCGATTTCGGTTGCCTGCCATCTAATAAGGTAATTGTAGTCTTCCAGCATGCGCCGCAATATCCGTGCGAGCGAGCCGGTAAAGGTGCCGCCGATGGCTCTGTCGAGGACAATCGGCGTCTTGACCCGCAACCGAAATGCGGATTCGAGTGCGGAAAGTACTTCGGCGACATTGGATTGGGTCGCGACGACCTGAAGAGCGCTGGCGTCTCCCTTCACACGCACCTCGGCGTGAACGGTGCCTGCCGTCACGATCACGACCGCAAGAGCCGCCGTAGCCCGATCGCGCCAATCCGGGAACCGACGCTTCGGCAAGCTGCTTCGGCCGACTGTTTCATGGGTCATCAACAGGACGCCAACGGCCGAGTTGATTCTCGTCGATATTGCGGTCATCGGGCGCAGCGTTTGGATCGGCGGCAGTCGATAACAGCCGACCACGCTGGTCTTCGACAGTTCCCGCGAAAACGGAGCTCTGCCCATCGAATGTTCATTTGTGCCTACCCGTTGTGGACGCGGCACCCGAAGGTGCGGCGTCTTTCAGGGCTGTCGCGTCGTCAGTGTGTCAAAGCGTACAAGACACGCGGCTTCGTGATCGGCAACACCGTGAGCCGCTTGCCGATTGCGCTGAAAATCGCGTTGGCAATGGCCGGCGCGACCGGGCCGATCGTAGGCTCGCCGGCACCCCAGGAAGGCACATTGGCCGGATCTTGCGTGAGCTGATCGGGGTGATTGAGAAGCACGATCTCGATCGACGACGGCACCTGGTTGAAATGCACGACGGGGTAGATGGTCCCCGGCGGAGCTGTTGGATTCGCGGAGGCCCAGAGCAAGCTCGTGACGCCGGTGGTGTTGAACCCGACCTCCTCGATCAGCGTGCGGCTGATGGCCTGGATGACGTTGCCTTCGATCTGATTTTTCAGCCCATCCGGATTGATAATCAGGCCGCAGTCGTGAGCGACGACCACCCGCCGCACCCACACTTCCCCCGTCGCGTTCGTCACTTCGACCTCGGCGTATACCGCCACGTAGGTTTCCACGGTCTCGTAGCGTGCGAAGGCGACCCCCTTGCCCGCAACGTCGCCCTTGGTTGGTGACGCAAGGGAGTTGCCCCATCCTGCCTGTTGGGCCATCGCGTCGAGCGCGGCGGTGGCTCGCGGATCGGTACCCGGGACCGGCACGCTCGTGGCGGAGCCCGAGCCTCCACTGAGTGCGCATGCGTAATTCTTGCGGAACGTGACAGGGTCCAGATTTGCCGCCATCGCGAGCTCGTCCATGAACGACTCGTTGGCAAAGCAGTTCGACATGCCCCCGAGGCTGCGCAGCGCAGTAGACCGCGGCAGCGTGTTCACCAATGGCCTGAGCGTGGTTCCGCCGTTGGTCTGATAGGGCTGCACGTTGTTCTCGGTCAGCTTGATGTTCGGGAAGTTGTAGTTCACCGGCCCGTTGCGCGTCCCCGAATTGATCGATACCGCTGGAAGGTTCGAAGGAATGAGCCCGGTTTCCTGACCGGCGAGCAGGGCACCCCCGCCGCCCGGTCGACTGTTGTGCGGCGGCGTATTCACCGTGTGACTCCATGAAACCACGTTGCGGCCCGCATCGAGGGCGCCTTTCAGCGTGTGCGCCATCGCGGGGCCGAGCGGCTCCCATCCATGCTCGTCCCAGCGCATCCACTGCACGCGCACGGGTCGCCCGAGGAGCTGGGACATCAACGCGGCATCGGCGGCCGCGTCGTCGGCGCCATTGTGGCCGTAGCAACCCGGGCCCTCGACGTAGATGACCCTGACCTTGGAGGGCGAAAGCCCGAGGATGTCCGCGATAGCCTGCTGCAACGGGTATACGCCCTGCGTGCCCGACCAGACCGTCGCCTGGATCCCATTCGCATCGGGAGCTGAGGTGACGTTCGCCAGGGCGCATGAAGGCGCGACTGAGCCATGCATCTGGTAGGGCGAATAGTAGTCCCGCGTGAACTTCAGGTTGGCGGGCGCCGTGTTGTAAACCGAATCCGCGTTCCCGACGACCTCCTGGGTCTTGTTGGGGGAGTATACATTCGCGCCATTCGTCAGGGCTGCCTGCAAGTTTGCCTCGACCGAGTCGGACACCAGCGGCGCACCATTGGTCCAAGTGACCTGGAGCGCTTTCGCCGCCTGGATCGCCGCCCACTCGGTGGTTGCGACGACCCCGACGAAATTCCCCTTCTGGACCGTCTGCACGTATCCCGGGATGGTCCGCGCCGCCGTATCGTCGAGTGACTGGAAGGTCGCGTTCTTGGCCTTGCTGACGGTTCCGCCATTGACGCGCACGACGCGTCCGTGAAGCATTCCGGGAACGACGATGTCGGAGACGAAGGCGAATCTCCCGGTGAACTTGTCCAGGAGGTCGAGGCGACGGACAGACTTGCCTACGACCGTGTAGTTGCTCGGATCCTTGAGCGCCGCGGAGGCATTGCTGTTCAACGTAATCTGCTGGCCGTTGAACAGCTTGGCGTACTTCTCGGGACCGATCCCGATGCTTCCGCCCAGGCCAAGCAGCGCCTGGAACGCCGTAGCCGCCGCGCGTCGGACGAGCGGGCCCTGCACCTGGATCGATTTGCTGCCCGCCGTGAAGCCCTGGTCTGTGGTCTGGCTGGTATCGCCCTGCACGTAGGTGATGGTGGAGACGTCCACGTACAATTCCTCGGCCACGATCTGCGAGAACGCTGTCTGGGTGCCCGTGCCGATCTCCACCTTGCCGCTGAACAAGGTGATTTTGCCCTGGTGATCGATCGTGAGCCATGCGTCGTTTTGCGGAGGAGAACCGCTTGCGATGCCGCTCAGGATCGTGAGTTGCGAGTCGACGCTTGCCGCGTGCGCCTCTTCCGCCAGGATGGAAGCAGCCACGGGCGACAGGCTGAAGCCGACGACGAGGCTGCCCTTGCCGAGCTTCTCGAAGAACTGCCGCCGGGTCATGCGGGTGGTGGTCATCATGATTACATCCCCTGCGAAGCTTGTTGGATCGCCCGGACGATGCGCATGTGCGTACCGCAACGACATAGGTACACAAATGGCGGTGTCTGCCCGATGCCAGACAGGAAGTCCGTTACTTCGTCGTCGGCGGGAATCGCGGTATTGCCCGCAGCGCGCCGCCCCTGCAGCCAGTTGTAGGAGCCCATGATGATGCCGGAGGCGCAGTAGGCGCATTGCCCCGCCTGGTTGTCATAGAAGGCCTTCTGTATCCCTTGCAGCCCGTTGGCATTATTCGGCTGCCCGAGTCCTTCAAGGGTGGTCACGTGCGCTCCGGCGGCGACGGTCTTGAGCTGCGTGATACATGACCTCTTGGTGACGCCGTCCACGATCACGGTGCAGGCACCGCATTGCGCCACACCGCAGCCGAATTTGACGCCTTGCGTGCCCACCTGGTTGCGCAGGACGTACAGCAACGGTTCCGTGTCGTCCGCGACGGTCACGGTCTTGAGCTCGTTGTTCACGTAAAGGGTGCGGGTTAGCGGAGTAGCCATTTCAGCGGTCTCCTTTGGCGCAATCAGCAGGAAGTGGCACACCGGGATGCGCGTGTTTTTCAGAAAGAGTTTGCCTCGAAGCGGCCGCCGCCCCATTTCAGGGGAGGGACAGACGAGGAGTACTGGCTAGGCGGAGGTGATGTCGGGGACAAGCGCAGCAGAAAATGCAACTTTTACTAGAATTTATTTTTATCTGAGGATGTATTTTTATCTGAGGATGTATTTTTATTTGAAACTAGAAATAGCACTAGTCTTACTGAGTCAGAAAAGGGTCTGATTCAAAAGGTCGCGGGCGAGGTCCTGTGAGAATCAGTTAGCGGTTGAGATTCAGGCATCGGCAACGGGGGCAGATATGGATCTCCGGACATCAGACGGCAGTGAATCGCGATTTTCGGCTTTTGTCGAGGGACTTGTGAGCGTGATCGGACATGCGGACCGGGCCCGGCCGTTGTTTGATTATTGCATCGGCTTAATCATGCCGGGGGAGCGTAAAAGCGTTGAGCCGATGGCAGCGGTGACGGCACCTGATCGGACGGCGGCGCAGCATCAGTCGCTGCTGCACTTCGTCGGCCAATCGCCTTGGTCTGACGAGGGTGTTTTGGCCAAAGTGGGTGAGATGGTACTGCCGGCGATAGAGCGCCATGGACCGATCGAAGCGTGGATCATCGATGACACCGGTTTTCCCAAGAAGGGAGCGCATTCGGTCGGTGTGGCGCGTCAATATTGCGGGCAGCTCGGCAAGCAGGATAACTGCCAAGTCGCGGTGTCCCTGTCGCTTGCCAATCATCACGCCAGTCTGCCGGCGATGTATCGTCTCTATCTGCCGCAGGAATGGGCGGCAGATAAGAAACGTCGGCGCAAAGCGGGCGTGCCCGAGGAGATCAGCTTTAAGACCAAGCCAGAGATCGCGCTTGAGCAGATCGAAGCGACCTGCAGAGCCGGGCTTGCTCGCGGTGTGGTGCTGATGGATGCCGGATATGGCTGCAACACGGACCTGCGGACCAGCATCAGCGCGTTGGGGTTGACCTATGTGGCCGGTATCTTGCCAAACACCACGGTGTGGACATCCGACACGGCGCCGCTGCCGCCGAAAAAATGGTCGGGCAAAGGGCGACCACCAAAGCTGCTGCGCCGCGATCACAAGCATCAACCGATTTCGGTCAAGGAGCTTGCTCTTTGCCTTCCTAAGCGGGTCTGGCGCACGATCAAGTGGCGAGAGGGTGCGGCCGAGCAGCTATCGTCGCGCTTCGCTCGCGCGCGCGTTTGCGTCGCGCATCGAGATTACCAGCTCACCGAAAGCCGACCGGAAGAATGGCTTTTGATCGAATGGCCAGAAGGTGAGGACGAGCCGACCAAATACTGGCTTTCAACGTTGCCGGAAACGATCACTTTCGGAAGGCTAGTCGATCTAACCAAGCTGCGATGGCGCATCGAGCGCGATTATCAGGATCTCAAACAAGAGGTTGGGCTCGGGCATTTCGAAGGGCGAGGTTGGCGTGGCTTCCACCACCACGCTACGCTGTGCATCGCGGCCTACGGATTCCTGGTCTCCGAGAGGGAGACGATTCCCCCCTCGGGATCTCGTTCCACCAGGCCGTTCAAGAAACTTGCGGTTTCCAACGGTTACCGACCCAGAGGCTCCGCCACTGCGACCCGAACGTCACATCCCGAACTCGATTGCGACGATGCGGCGAAGACTGATCGTTGCCATCGCCCGGAACCTCTCACGCTGTCCCTGTTGCATTCGGCAATCGCAGCGTCTTCTTTTGTGACGCAGTAAGACTAGCAGTCTGCTGAAAAAACCCGGAAATTTGAGTTTTCTTTGTCTCGGTGACGCTGTCGGTCAAATTTCAGGTGCTGTGTTCACTGGCTTGAGGCAATTTTGTTTGCCTGAGTGCGGTGTTGCCACCCGGCACTGCTACGTAGCTAACAGTTTGGGAATGCGGATCAGGTTGTAGGCGATCAGATTGAGCAGGAAATCGGCGGCGACGCGACCGATGCCGCGATGTTTGGTCTTGCGCATGGTCCCGTGCTGCTTGCCCCAACCAAAGATGCACTCGGTCATCGCCCGGCGTGATTGCGACATGCCATACCCCGGATGCCGCGTGGTTCGTTCGTCGATGGCACTGTTGCGGGTCTTGCCGGTTTTGGTGACGGCATTGTTTTGCGTCACGTGCGGTGTCACGTTGATGGCGCGAAGATTGGCCACATGATCGGCGGTATCGTACGCCTTATCCTCACCGACCGTGATGCGGTGGCCGGCGGCTTTGCTCCTGGCCTTCAGCATGATCTCCGAGGCTCGGCGTTCGGCGGCGCCATTGGCGTGCGTGACCATGCCGGCCACCGCCAGGCCATGCCGGTTCTCCATGGTGGCGTGGCCCATATAGCAGAGCTTCGCCTCCCGCCCGGCCGCCTTGCGATAAAGCCTGCTGTTTGGGTCGCTGGTACTCGCATGGGTGTCGTTCTTGCGCTTTTGGCCATGGAAGTTCGTGCCGTCGTCATCGTCACCGCTCCCGTCCTTGGGACGAAAGCTCTTCTGTGAAGCCCAGGCTTCGATCAGCGTTCCATCCACCGAAAAATGCTCGTCCGACAACAGTGGCTTGACCTGCGGATGGTTCAGAAGCCTGGCCATGAACTTTGCAAACACCTCGCCGTTCTGCAGCCGATCGCGGTTCTTGGTGAAACTGGTCGGGTCCCAGACCGGGTCGTCCGGCGAAAGCCCCACGAACCAGCGGTACAAAAGATTGTAGTCCAGTTGCTCCATCAACTGGCGTTCCGACCGAATGCCGTAAAGCACCTGCAGCAACAATGCGCTCAGCAATTGCTCTGGAGGGATCGAGGGTCGTCCTTCGCTGGCGTAAAGCTTCCCAAGGTTACGGCTCAGCTCACTCAAAACATCGCGGACAAGCTCCCGGATCTTTCTCAGCGGGTGGTTCGCAGGCACCCGTGCCTCTGGCGAGATGTACGAAAACAACCCGCCCTGATCCGCAAAAGCGCCCCGCATGCGAGCCCCCCAACGATTCATGATTATGATTGAATCATCAACCGCAGGCCTTTGCGAGGGCTTTTTCAGCAGACTGCTAGACCTTTATTCCATCCGGAGTCAAATCGTTTCCCATCCACCCCCGGTGCACCTGCATTGACGCGGGCGAGCCGATAGGCGTGGACCAGGATGTCCTCGCGACAGATCTTGTCGTAGAGCAGATAGAAGCGGAAGGTAGGCTCCGCCTTCGCACTTGCAGTAGAGCTTTCTCTGAAGGCCGCCACCGAGTCCGCGCAAGGCGCGGCCCGCAGACGCCCTACGCCGCCAGCGCCTTCATCTCCGCATAGAGATCCGACTTCCCTTCAAACCCGATGCCCGGCAGATCCGGCATGGTGATGTGGCCACCCTCGACACGAACGCCGTCGGGGAAGCCGCCATAGGGCTGGAACAGGTCGGGGTAGCTCTCATTGCCGCCGAGCCCGAGCCCGGCTGCGATGTTGAGCGACATCTGGTGGCCGCCATGCGGGATGCAGCGATTCGGCGACCAGCCGTGGGTTTTCAGTACGCTAAGCGTGCGCTGATATTCGCATAGCCCGTAGGATAGCGCGCAATCGAATTGCAGCCAGTCGCGGTCGGGCCGCATGCCGCCATAGCGGATGAGATTCTTCGCGTCCTGATGGCTGAAGAGATTCTCGCCGGTCGCCATCGGCGCCGGGTAAAACTCCGCGAGCGCGGCCTGCAGCGCGAAATCGAGGGGGTCGCCGGCCTCCTCGTACCAGAACAGCGGATACTCCCGCAGCATTTTTGCGTAGGCGATCGCGGTCTCCAGGTCGAAGCGGCCGTTGGCGTCGACCGCGAGCTGCGCCTGATTGCCGATTTCCTTCAGCACCGCGTCGATGCGTTCGCGGTCGTCCGCAATCGGCGCGCCGCCGATCTTCATCTTGACGACATTGTAGCCGCGATCGAGATAGCCGCGCATCTCGCCGCGCAGCGCGATGAGATCCTTGCCGGGATAATAATAGCCGCCTGCGGCATAGACGAACACGCGCGGGTTGGGATTAAGGCCGTGACGCTCGGCCAGCAACCGGAACAGCGGCTTGCCCGCGATCTTGGCGACCGCGTCCCACACCGCCATGTCGATGGTGCCGACCGCGACCGAACGCTCGCCATGGCCGCCCGGTTTTTCGTTCGACATCAGCGTCGACCAGACCTTGTCCGGATCGAGATTGCCGCCGGATGAATCCAGCAGCGTCTTCGGATCGGCCTCCTTGAGCCGCGGCGCGAAACGCTCGCGGATCAATCCGCCCTGCCCGTAGCGGCCGTTGGAATTGAAGCCGTAGCCGACCACCCGCTTGCCGTCGCGCACCACGTCGGTGACGACGGCGACGAGGCTGGTCGTCATCTTGGTGAAGTCGATATAGGCGTTGCGGATCGGCGAGGAGATCGGCTTTGTGATTTCGCAGACGTCGACAATGCGGACGGACATGGCGGTTTGGCTTTCGGGGCTGCTAGGCACGTCATTCCGGGATGGTCCGAAGGACCAGACCCGGAATCTCGAGATTCCGGGCTCGGTGCTTCGCACCGCCCCGGAATGACGTTCAGGACGACGTCTTGTCGCGGAAATACGGCTCGACCGGGCCGTGAACCTTGATGGTCAGCGGATTGCCGTAGCGGTCCTTGGCATTCCCCGCGGTGACGCGCACCCAACCCTCGCTGACGCAATATTCCTCGACATTGGTCTTCTCGACGCCCTTGAAGCGAATGCCGACGTCTCGCGCCAGCACCTCCTCATTGTAATAGGGGCTCTTCGGATCGGTCGACAGACGGTCGGGCAATTGGTCGCTCATGGTCTCGCTCTTCTCGTTCACAACAGCGCCTCGATCTCTTTCTTCAGGCCTTCGGGTGTCGCGGTCGGCGCGTGCCGCGCGACCACCTTGCCCGAACGATCGACCAGAAATTTGGTGAAATTCCATTTGATCGAGGAACCGAGCAGGCCGGATTTCTCGCTCTTCAGATAATTATACAGCGGATGCGCATTGCCGCCATTGACGTCGATCTTGGCGAACATCGGAAACGTCACGGCATATTTGCTTTCACAGAACTGCTCGATCTGTTTGGCGTCACCCGGCTCCTGCGAACCGAACTGGTTGCAGGGAAAACCGAGCACCGCAAAGCCGCGCGGCGACAGCGCCTCGTGCAATGCTTGCAGTCCCTTGTATTGCGGCGTGAACCCGCAGGCGCTGGCGGTATTGACGATCAGCAGCACCTGCCCTTCGTACCGCTTGAGCGGAACATCCTCGCCAGCCAGCGACTGCGCCGTGAAATCATAAATGCCCGACATCATTCTCTCTCGATCTAACTGGCGGGATCGATCGCCGCCGACGGCGTGCCGCCGGCTTCGATCGCCTCGCCCGCGGCAAGGCACAGATCCTCGCGGTAACGGCCGGACACCAATTGAACGCCGACCGGAATCCGGCCCACCAGCCCGGTGGAGACCGTTAGCCCGGGAAGCCCCATGAAGGGAATGGCAATCTGCGGCACTTGCGCGTGCCACACCCGCGCGAACGAAGCATCGTCCTTGCGGTCGAGCTGGTCGGGAAACGGCAATTCCCCGGACACCGGCATCAGCAGCACGGCGTATGTCTCGAAAAATTCCAGCCATTGCCGCGTCAAGGTCGCGCGCCGGGTCAGTGTCTTCGATAGGTCGAACGGAAACACCTTTGTCTTGTTGCCGCGCAGACAGGCCAGCGCGCCGGGATCGCCCTCGCGCTCGGCCATTTCGAGTTGCGCCTCATAGCCGTCGCCGAGCCAGAGCTTGGTCTGCAGGTCAGCGGCTTCGCGCAGCGGCGGCGTAGTGGCGATTTCCTCGACGATCCAGCCCGCGCGCTCCAGCCGCTTGCCGGCATCGGCAACCGCCGCCTTCACTTCCGCTACGGGATCCAGTCCGTCGGGGTTGAGGCACATCGCGGCGCGCTTTGGCATCGCAGGTCCCTCCAGCGGCGCCGGCACCCACCAGGGATCGCGGAAATCCTTCGCCGACATCGCCGCCAGCGCGATCCTGAGATCGCCGATGGTACGCGCCAGCGGGCCGGACACCGCCGAGATCTGCGGACCGATCGGCCGCTCGGGCAGCGCCGCATTGAAGGCCGCGATGCGGCCCATCGTCGGCCGCAGGCCGTGCACGCCGCAGGCGTAGGCGGGATAGCGGATCGAGCCCGCGATGTCGGTGCCGTGCGCGATGTGGCCGATGCCGGCCGCGACCGCAGCTCCCGCGCCGCCGGACGAGCCGCCCGGCGTGATGCCGGGATCCCTGGGATTCCTGGTGTCGCCGTGGATCAGATTGGTGGTGAACCAGCGATAGGAAAATGCCGGGCAATTGGTCCGGCCGAGAATGACGGCGCCGGCTTTGCGCAGGTTGTCGACCACCGGGCTGTTGGTCGCGGCAACGGCGTCGCGCTGCAATTTCAGGCCGTTGGTGGTGGCAAAGCCTGCCTGATCGATATTGACCTTCACCGTGACCGGCACGCCCGCCAGCGAGCCTGGGTCTTCGCCCCGCGCGATCGCGGCATCGATGCCGGCGGCCTGCGCCAGCACTTCGGCCGGCTGGTGGTCGATGACGGCGTTGATTTTGGGGTTGACCGCATCCAGCCGGGCTAATGCGGCGGTTGCCGCCTCCCTGGCCGAGACTTTTTTCGATTTTATCAGCGCGGCGAGGTCTGCAGCCGACAGACGCCAGAGATCTTGCATGTAAAACTCCGTTTGACGCCCGTCTTGTAGCGTCAGGCAGACGTCATGGCCAGCGGCGCACCGCCCACGATTTTAGCGGAATCGGGCGATGTAATAGGCAAGATCGGCGATCTGCTCCTTGGTAACCGAACCCATCACGTCGGCCATGGTGCCGTCATAGCCGTGACGGCTGTTGTCCTTGTATTCGGCCAGTGTCTTGGCGAGATAGTCCTCGCGCTGGTTGGCGATGCGCGGGACATTTTCCTTGCCGGAAAAATCGGGATTGTGGCAGTTGTTGCAGAGGTACTGGTGCGCCAGTGCCTGGCCCTGCGCCATCCGCGCGGGATCGCCGGCATCGGCCGGCGGCACCGGCTTCGGCAATGTGGCGATGAAGTCGGAAAACGCGCGCAGATCGTCGTCGGTGAACGACTTCGCCGTCTCGTTCATCGGCTCGAAAGTGCGCAGCTTTTCGCGAAACATGAAGAGCTGGATCAGCGCATAGGGCGCCTGCTGGCCGCCGAGCGAGGGCGTGTTCTCGGTTTCCGATTGCCCGTGCTCGCCGTGACAGGCGAAACAGGCGACCGCACGCTCTTCGATGGTTTCGGCGCTGGCCGAAAAGGCGATGGAAGCAAACGCCAGCGCCGCTATTATTTTACGCATGATTCATTCCTATTTCGTCATTGCGAGGAGCGAAGCGACGAAACAATCCATTTGCTTGTGGCTCGATGGATTGCTTCGCTTCGCTCGCAATGACGGTTTCTGATGCTTGGCGCTTTTGACTTTCTTACTGCGCCGCGACCTTCGGCTTGCCGTAGGTGATGCGATAGACCGCGCCGTTCCAGTCGTCCGAGACCAGCAGCGAGCCATCCTTGGCGACCATCACGTCGACCGGGCGGCCGACATACTTGTTGTCTTCCAGAAAGCCGGTCATGAACGGCTCCATCGACTTCATGGTGCCGTCCTTGTTCAGTTTGACGACGACGACATCACCGCCCTGCTTTTGGGATTTATTCCACGAGCCATGACGCGCGATGAAGATCGCGTTCTTGTAAGACTTCGGGAACATGTTGCCGGTATAGAACCGCATGCCGAGCGCTGCGACATGCGGGCCCATCAGGCCGACCGGCGCAGTGTAGTCCTTGCAGTTCTTGCCCCAGCCGTGTTCCTGGTCGATGATGTTGCCCTGCCAGCAATAGGGCGCGCCGAAATCCTCGCCGACCTTGGTCACCCGGTTGAGCTCATCCTCCGGAACGCTTTCCGACAGCCAGTCGCGGCCGTTATCGGTGAAATACATCTGCTTGTTTGCCGGATTCCAGTCGAAACCGACACTATGGCGCACCCCGAGCGCATAGACCTCGGCGCCGGTACCATCCAGGTTCATCCGGCGGATCTGGCCGTGCGCATCGTCGTGCAGTACGTTGTTGCCGGGCTGTCCGACCTCAACATAAAGCTTGTTGTCCGGCCCGATGGCGATGAACTTCCAGCCATGGGCCTCGTCCTTCGGCAGATTGTCATAGATCATCGTCGGCTTCGGCGGACTGTCCAGATTGTCCTCGATCTTGTCGATCTTGGAGACCTTTGAGAGCTCGGCGATGTAGAGCGTGCCGTTCTTGAACGCGACGCCGTTCGGACGGTAGAGGCCGGATGCAATCACCTTGACGGAGCGTTTACCGTCCTTGTTGACGATGCCATAGACCTTGTCGACCAGGCGGCTACCGACGAACACGGTGCCTTTGTCGCCTTCGGCGAGCGAGCGCGCGTTCGCCATGCCGGCGGCATAGACTTCGAGGTTGAAGCCGGGTGGCAGCTTGAGCTTGGCCAGCGGCAGCTTGTCGGGCGCGGCCGGAATCGGAGGCGGCGCAACCGGCGCGAGCTTGGCGGCGGCTTCGCTGTCCGGTCGTCCGATCAACGGCGACCCCGGAGGAAGCGGCGCCGCGGCGGGCGCAGCACCCGCGGCTGGCGGACTGGCGGGCTGCTGCGCGGCAGCAGCAAACGTGAATGCACCGAATAAGGCGCCGGCCAGCAACAGGCTGCGCGGCGCGGTCGAATAGCTCAACATGGCGTTCTCCCCTGACGGAAGCCTTGATTTCCTCGCGCGGGCAATACCATGCCGGCGCCGGTGGCTTTCCAGACGGCAGTCTCCGATATTTGTCCGCCGATGCGCAATCGGAAAACTTGCCGGAATAGATCCCGCCCGGCGGTGTAGCGCGGTCGTAATTATAGAACGTCATTCCGGGGCGTGCGTAAGCGCGAACCAGGTGCGCAATTGCGCACCTGAGAATCTCGAGATTCCCCGATGTGCAATTGCACATCTGAGGTCTGGTCCTTCGGACCATCCCGGAATGACTGTGTCTGTTGCGTCAATGCTTTGTGATTGAGCGGTCGGGGACGTCGAGGATCGCCTCGGTAAACGGAAATTCCAGCACCACCTCGCCGGCGTCATCGGTCACTTCGATGACCGCCTTCAACAGGGCGCCGTCGGCACCCTCGGTTTTCAGCAGTTCCCGGATCATGGCGCGCGCCATTTCCCAGGCGCGGTCCGGATCACGGAGCACTTCGCCCTCGGGGTCGGCAATCAGCTCATCGCCGATACGGGTGTTGAAGAAATATCGTGGCATCGGCGGAAACCTGCTCCGGTAGTGGCCCACCGCAGTCGGAAGGCCGGTTGAATCTCACAAGTTCTTTATCCGGAACCGTCAACGCTCCGTCGACCCAAAAGCTGGTATCGGTGGCGATGCAAACAACCGCGAAATGCTTGATCGCCCGATGTTTTGGCCACGACCGCCCGCACAACTCCGTGAATTCTCTTGCAATGCAGCATAACCCTGGAGCGGCTTATGACAAAAGATTTCACTGGCGAACTTTTTGATCCGAACTACCTTACGACCGAGGGCGGAGTTCGTCCGGTTCCAAAAAGGAGAGCCAAATGGCCTGGAAAGCACCAAAGATCGTCGAAGTGCCGGTCGGCATGGAAATCAACATGTATATGTGCGCAACCCGCAAGTAAGCGGCAGCGACACTTAGACGTCCAGCGCAGGTGGACCTCCGGGCCTGACACGTTCCCGATCGTGGAATCATGTCTCAGGCCGGTGTCCGCCTCGTGGCGTTTCTATCACCAGCGTTTTTATCAAGCGTTTAATCTCCAGGAGACGGATCATGCTTCGCGTCGTCGTCCTGGGCGCCGCGGCAGGTGGTGGCGTTCCGCAGTGGAATTGCGGATGTCCGGTGTGCCGGACAGCGCGAAGCGAGCATCCCGAGCTTCAGAGCACCCAAGCCTCGATCGCGGTCAGCGCCGACGGCCAGCATTGGTTCCTGATCAACGCCTCTCCCGATCTTCGCCAGCAACTGATCGCGACGCCGCAGCTGCATCCCAAGGCTGGAAAGCTTCGTCACAGTCCGATCGCGGGCGTGATCCTGACCAACGGCGAAATCGATGCCGTCGCCGGGCTGTTGTCGATGCGCGAGGGCTCGCCATTCACGATCTACGGGCATCAGCGGGTGCTTGCGATCCTGAAATCCAACAGCATCTTTAATGTGCTGAACGAGAAGAACGTGAAGCGGCAGCCGATCGCGGTGGATCTGGCCTTCGAGCCGGCCCTGCCCGATGGCTCGCCTTCCGGGCTGGAAGTGCTGCCGTTCGAGGTTCCCGGCAAGGGCGCGTGGTATCTCGAGGGCAAGGCCCATCCCGCCGGCGGCGACGGCGTGGGCGACACGCTCGGGCTTCGGATTGCCGACCAGGCGAGCGGCAAATACTTCTATTTTCTTGCCGCCTGCGCGCGCGTGACCGACGATCTCAAATCCCGGCTTGCCGGGGCGCCGCTGATCTTCTTCGATGGCACGGTGTGGCGCGACGACGAATTGGTGGTCGCCGGCCTCGGCAACAAGACGGGACAGGGCATGGGACATATTTCGATGTCCGGCGATCACGGCGCGATCGAGAGCCTCAAGGGCCTCGATATCGGCCGAAAGGTGTTTTTGCATATCAACAACTCCAACCCGGCGCTGCTGCGCGGCTCGGACGAGCGCAAGGCCGCCGAACATGCCGGCTGGCAAATCCCGGCGGACGGAACGGAGATCACGCTGTGAACGTCATGACCACCAATGCCACGAGCGCGCTATCGATCGGCAAGGGCGTCCCGCTCAACAATGCGGGCGAACTGGAGGCGGCGCTGCGCCACATCGGCGCGACGCGCTATCACAGCCTGCATCCGTTTCACCGGCTGTTGCACGGCGGCAAATTGAACAAGGGCCAGGTCCAGGCCTGGGCACTCAACCGATACTTTTATCAGAGCACGATCCCGCTGAAGGACGCGATGGTGATCTCGCGTTTTCGCGATCGCGCCACCCGCATCGAATGGCGGCACCGCATCGAGGACCACGATGGCGACATCGGCAGCGAAGGCGGCATCGAGCGCTGGCTCAAGCTGACCGAGGGACTAGGGCTCGACAGCGCCTATGTGGAGTCGACCGAAGGCATCCTCCCCGCGACGCGCTTTGCGGTCGAAGCCTACGTGCATTTCTGCCGCGACAAGACGCCGCTGGAGGCAATCGCCTCCTCGCTCACCGAATTGTTCGCGCCGAACCTGCATGAAGAGCGCATCTCCGGGATGCTGAAGCACTATGATTTCGTCAATCCGGACATCATGAGCTATTTCAGCCGCCGCCTGACCCAGGCGCCGCGCGATGCCGGCTTTGCGCTGGAATACGTCAAGCAGCACGCCAAAACCCCCGCGGAGCGCGAGGCGGTCTGCAACGCGCTGATCTTCAAGACCAATGTGCTATGGGTTCAGCTCGACGCGCTGTATCATGCCTATGTCGACGGGCACATCCCGCCCGGTGCGTTCGTGCCGAAACCGGACTAGAGGCTGAAGATGGCCAGCCGCAACATCAGTGTCAGCGAGGCGAGCCGGCCGGTATTGCCGCGGCATACCAGGCTGAAATTCGATGAGACGCGGCAGGTCTGGGTGATTCTGGCGCCGGAGCGCGTGCTGGCGCCGGACGAGATCGCGGTCGAAGTGCTGCAGCTTTGCGACGGCGTCCGCAGCGTCTCGGACATGGTCGACCAGCTCGCCGCCAAATACGCCGCTGACCGCACTGACATCGCGACCGACGTGATCGCCATGCTGCAGGACCTCGCCGACAAGGGATTTCTCACGCAAGCGCGCGAGAAGACGTCATGAGTGAAATTCTCAGCCAGGGCAACGCGGCATCCCCCGGCCCCAGCGACGGGCTCGCGGTGCTGGAAGGCCGCCGCTCGACCGCGGAAGCCTTTGGCATTCCGCTCGCCGTGCTCGCCGAGCTGACGCACCGCTGCCCGCTGCAATGCCCTTACTGTTCCAATCCAGTCGAACTCGATCGCGGCAGCAGCGAACTGACCACCGAGGAGTGGAAGAAGGTTTTGATCGAGCTCGCCGAAATCGGCGTGCTGCAAATCCATTTCTCCGGCGGCGAGCCGACCGCGCGCAAGGATCTGGTCGAACTGGTGCAGCAGGCCAGCGACGTCGGGCTGTACAGCAACCTCATCACGTCGGCAGTGCTGCTGACGAAAGAAAAACTTTCCGCACTGGCCGATGCCGGGCTGTGCCACGTGCAGATCAGTTTCCAGGGCAACGAACCCGTCGTGGCCGACCGCGTCGCCGGGCTGAAGCACGCACATGCGAAGAAAATCGAGGCCGCGAAATGGACGCGCGAACTCGACCTGCCGCTGACCGTCAACGCGGTGATGCATCGCCAGAACCTGCATCAGCTGTCCGACATCATCCAGATGGCGGTCGATCTCGACGCCGACCGGCTCGAGGTCGCCAATGTCCAGTATTACGGCTGGGCGCTGAAGAACCGCGCCGCGCTGATGCCGACCGTCGAGCAGATCGAGGAGACCAGCCGCATCGTCGAGGAAGCCGCTGCACGGCTGAAGGGCGTGCTCGCGATCGACTACGTGGTGCCGGATTACTACGCGCTGCGGCCGAAGAAATGCATGGGCGGCTGGGGCCGGCAGTTCTTCAACATCTCGCCCGCCGGCAAGATTCTGCCGTGCCATGCCGCCGAGAGCATCACCGGACTCGAATTCGAATCCGTGCGCTCGAACCATTCGATCGCCTGGATCTGGCAGAATTCGGAAGCCTTCAACCGCTATCGCGGCACCGGATGGATGCCGGAGCCGTGCAAGAGCTGCGAGTTCAGGGAAGTCGATTTCGGCGGCTGCCGCTGCCAGGCCTTTGCGCTGACCGGCGACGCCGGCAACACCGATCCGGCCTGCACGCTGTCGCCGATGCACGAGCAGATCTTCAAGCAGGCCGAGCGCGAGGCCGCCGCGCACCAGGACCGTTTCCTCTATCGCAATTTCGCCGGCGGCACGCTGGAGACGGAAGGCGACCATGGCGCCTGACGCCGACGCCGGCAAATCCTCACATCACCGATCCGATCCGTTCGCGCCGCTGACCTCCGAGCAGCTGGCCGTCGGCGACGGCCATGAGATCTATGTCGAAAGCATCGGCCGCATCGGCGGCATTGCCGCGGTCTATCTGCATGGCGGGCCCGGCAGCGGCTGTCAGCCCGATCACCGCCGGCTGTTCGATCCCGAACGTTTCCACGCCATTCTGTTCGATCAGCGCGGCGCCGGCCGCAGCCGCCCGAAGGGACGGCGCGAGGACAACACGCTCGCGCATCTGATCGCGGACCTGGAAAAAATCCGCGAAAGATTCGGCTTTGAGCGCTGGATAGTGGTCGGCGGCTCCTGGGGCGCGACGCTGGCGCTGGCCTATGCGCAGGCGCATCCCGACAGCGTCAGCGGCATCGTGCTGCGCGCCACCTTCCTCGGCACCCGCGCCGAACTCGAAAACGCGTTCCTCGATGTGCTGCCGCGCTTCTATCCCGGTCTCCACGAGGACTTCCTCAGCGCGTTGCCGCCGGAGGAGCGCGGGCAGCCGCTCGATGCCTATTGGCGGCGCATTCTCGATTCCGATTTCGCCGTTCACGGCCCGGTCGCGCGGGCCTGGCACGACACCGAACGCATCCTGTCGGAGCACACCCCCAATCGCGCAAGGCTGGATCTGCCGTCGCTGAACTCCTCGCGGGCGCTCCCGGCGACCCCGTTCATGGAAGCGCATTATTTTGCCAACGACTGTTTCATGCAGCCGAACCAGATCATCGCCGGCGCGGACAAGCTCGCGGGCATTCCCGGCATCATCGTGCAAGGCCGCTACGACCTGCTGTGCCCGCCGGCCACCTCGCATGCGCTTGGCTCGGTGTGGCGCGACGCCGAGATCAGGTTTGTCGAGGGCGCCGGACATACGCTGTACGATCCCGGCGTCCGCGACGCCGTGATGAAGGCCGTCGCCGATCTCGCTTCCAGAATGACCAGATAAGGATTTTCAGAGATGCCGCTGGCCGGAAAAGGCATGCTGCTGACGTCGATGGATATAGGCCCCGCCGACGAGGCCGAGTTCAACCGCTGGTACGACCGCGAGCATCTCGAAGAGCGCGTCGCCATCAACGGCTTTATCGAAGCCCGGCGCTATGTCGCCCATGACGGAAAACCGAAATATCTCAGCCTGTACTCGACCGCGACGTTCGAGGTGCTGGACAGCCCGGCCTATCGCACCGCGCTGGCCAACCAGACCGCCTGGTCGAAGGCCAACATCTCCCGCTTCAAGAACATGATTCGCGCGGTGGCGCGCATTACGATTAGCCGCGGAACGGGCCGCGGCGCGGCGCTCGGCATCATCCGCCTTCGGCCGGCCGCTGGCAGCCCGGAGAAACTGCGCACCGCGCTGCGGGATCAGCTCGATCCCGCAAAACTCGACGGGATCATCTCCATGCACCTGATCGAGAGCGATCCTCTTCTGTCGAAGCCGATCACCGACGATCCCTCGGCCCCCAATCCCGGCGCCGGCGACTGGTTCGTGCTGATCGATGCCACGGACGTGAATGCGGTCCCGGCTGCCGCGGCGCGTTTCGCCGCTTTCAAGGCCGAGACGGTCTCGAGCGGCGTCTACAATCTGATGTGGGATATCGCGAAAAGCGATCTGGCAGGCGTGTAGGCCGGCCATCAACCCAGTCCGGCGGCACGAACACGATTTTGTGCGCGGATGGCCATGGCAATATATGAAGTCTTCCTTTGTAGTTTACCTTCATATCTGCTAACTGGGGGGTCATGATCAAACAGCTCACCGATCCCAGGACTGCAAACGCCCTGGCCCATGATCTTCATGCGCTGAGCGGCAAGTTGAAGCGGCGGCTGCGGGAGCAGGCATCGTCAGGCGATTTGACGCCGTCCCAGACCTCCGTTCTCGGGCATCTCGACCGCAATGGCCCGACGACGGTCACGGCGCTGGCGCGGATGGAAGGCGTCCGGTCGCAATCCATGGGCGCGACGGTTGCGGCGCTGGAAACCGCGGGACTGGTCAAGGGATCTCCGGACCCGAACGACGGCCGGCAAACCATCCTGTCGCTGACGCCCGCCTGCGTTGCACTGATCAGGACCGGCCGGGCGGCCCGGACGGAGTGGCTGCTCAAGACCATCCAGACGAAGTTCACGCCGCAGGAGCAGGACCAGCTTGCGGTCGCTGTGAAGCTCCTCAATCGCCTCGTCGAAACGTGAACCGCGGCCGGCGCCTCGAAGGCACGCCATTCAGACCATGGAGAATATGAGTATGACGATCAGTACGCTTGATGCAAAAACAGCCCTGCTCGTGGTCGATCTGCAGAAAGGCATCGTCGGCCTGCCCACCGCGCATCCGATGGCAGATGTGATGGCGAACGCCGTAAAGCTGCTCGGCGCCTTCCGCCGCCGCGGGCTGCCGGTCGTCCTCATCAATGTCGCCGGCGGCGCGCCGGGCCGAAGCGAACAATCGCGCGCCCGTGGCGAAATGCCTGCAGGCTGGACCGATCTTGTGCCCGAACTCGACCGGCAATCCAGTGATCACGTCGTGACCAAGCGAACCTGGGGCGCCTTCACCAATACCGATCTTGAACAGCGGCTCCGACAAGCCGGCGTCACGCAGGTCGTCATCGCGGGCGTCGCCACCGGCGTCGGCGTCGAGTCCACTGCGCGTCACGCCTACGAACTCGGCTTCAATGTCGCACTCGCTGTAGATGCGATGACGGATCTGAGCCTCGAAGCGCATGATCACAGCATTCAGAGAATCTTTCCGTGCCTCGGCGAGACCGGCACGACCGAACAGATCGCGGCGCTTGTGAGCGCCGCTTGAAGGGCACCTTCAAATCATTGCAAAACCCGAACTACCGGATTTGGGCTGCGGGCGCGCTGGTTTCCAACATCGGCTCGTGGATGCAGCGCACGGCGCAGGACTGGATCGTTCTCACCGAATTGACCGACCACAACGCGACCGCCGTGGGCATCGTGATGGGGCTGCAGTTCGGTCCGCAGATCCTGTTGCTGCCGCTCACCGGTTTCGTCGCCGATCACATGGACCGGCGCAAGGTGCTGCTCTGCACGCAGGGCGCGATGGGGGTGCTGGCGCTCGGCCTCGGGCTTCTCGTCGTCAGCGGCCTGGTGCAGCTTTGGCACGTCTACGTATTTGCGTTCCTGCTCGGCTGCGCCGCGGCTTTCGACTCGCCTGCGCGGCAGACCTTCGTGGCCGAACTCGTCGACGAGCGTCACCTCCCCAATGCGGTGGCCCTCAACTCGACGTCCTTCAATGCGGCGCGGATGATCGGCCCGGCTGCCGCGGGCGCCCTGATCGCAGGCGTCGGTTCGGGCTGGGTCTTTCTCATCAACGCGCTGTCCTTTGTCGCGGTGCTTGGCTCGCTGATCCTGCTGCGCGCCGACAAGCTTCGTCCGGACGAGCGATCGACCCGCGCGCGCGGCAACCTGCTCGACGGCTTTCGTTATGTCTGGCGGCGGCCCGATCTCAAGGTCGTGCTGCTGATGCTCTTCCTGATCGGCACGTTCGGATCGAACTTTCCGATCTTCATCTCGACCATGTCGGTCACGGTCTTTCATGCCGGCGCCGCCGAATACGGCCTGCTGACGTCGATGATGGCCGCGGGCTCGGTTCTTGGCGCGTTGATGGCAGCGGCGCGGCCGCGGCCGGGCATTCCGCTCCTGCTCGCGGGCGCCGCCATCTTCGGCATCGGCTGCGCGGCGGCGGCCATCATGCCGAGCTACGTCCTGTTCGGGATCGCGCTGGTGGTCATCGGTATCGCTGCGCAAACCTTCACGACATCGACCAACAGCCTCGCGCAGACATCAACGGAGCCGGGGATGCGCGGGCGCGTGATCGCGATCCTGCTTGCCATCGCATTGGGTGGGACGCCGGTGGGCGCACCGATCGTGGGGTGGATTGCGGACACGTTCGGACCGCGCTGGGCGCTCGGTGTCGGGGCCGCGTCCGGAATTCTGGCTGCAGCCGTCGCAGCTATTTACCTCGCCACGCGGACCACCGATGCCGGTGCGGCAAATTCCTAGCGCGGCGTCTACAATCCGATCGCGGATATCCAGCATCTGACCGGCGCGGTCGGCCTGGACGACCATCCAAACCGGGCGGCACTCGACGTTCCCTTAGGAACTGCAAAGGCCGGCGACGCTAGCTGCGGCGGATGAAGGGGCTATTAATGGAACACCTTGAGCCGGGCTTAAGAAATTCTTTTGGGAAGCAAAGGATTCCTGCCGATTCCGGCGACGGCGAACCGCAGCGCACATGCTGCACTGCCGCATCACGCGAGATTACAGTAATGTCAGGCCGGTCATGCAGTTGAAAGCTGGAGATCGCCCAAAATTGCCTTTGTGCAGCGTCTGGAATGGCTCTAATAAGATAAGCCTATGATCCAATTCAAAAACCACTGAGCGTTCGCAGGCAAAATGAGGCCGCGCTGTTCTCGATGTTCACGCGGACAAGGTAGGAATGAAACCGACTGATATCTCGGCGCCGGACTACTTTCACAAAGTGGTCGATTGCCAATGGGCCTGCCCCGCTCACACGCCAGTTCCCGAATACATCCGTTTGATTGCAGAGGGGCGTTATAGCGACGCCTATATGATCAATTGGAAATCGAATGTGTTTCCCGGAATCCTGGGACGCACCTGCGATCGGCCCTGCGAGCCGGCGTGCCGCCGCGGCCGCGTCGAGGAAACCCCGGTTGCGATCTGCCGCCTCAAGCGCGTCGCGGCCGACTTCAAGGACGACGTCAAGCACCGCATGCCGAAGCCGTCGGCCAAGAACGGCAAGCGCATCGCGATCGTCGGCGGCGGTCCCGCCTCGCTGACGGTGGCGCGCGATCTCGCCCCGCTCGGCTATCACTGCACGGTGTTCGATTCCGACCCCAAGGCGGGCGGCATGATGCGGACCCAGATTCCGAAATTCCGGCTGCCGGATTCGGTGATCGACGAGGAAACCGATTACATCCTCAACCTCGGCATCGAATTCAAGGGCGGCCATCGCATCGACAGCCTGAAGAAGCTGCTCGGCGAAAATTACGACGCGATCTTCGTCGGTTCCGGCGCGCCGCGCGGCCGTGAGCTCGATATCCCCGGCCGCAAGGAAGCGGCGGCCAATGTCCACATCGGCATCGAGTGGCTGGCTTCGGTCTCGTTCGAGCACGTCAGCAAGATCGGCAGGCGCGTGATCGTGCTTGGCGGCGGCAACACCGCGATGGATTGCTGCCGCACCGCGCGCCGCCTCGGCGGCGAAGACGTCAAGGTGATCGTGCGTTCCGGCTTCGAGGAAATGAAGGCGAGCCCCTGGGAAAAGGAAGACGCGCTGCACGAGGATATTCCGATCCTCAATTTCATGGTGCCGGTCGCCTTCACCCATGACGGCGGCAAGCTCACCGGTGTCACCTTCCAGAAGGTGAAGGCGGAATACGACGCCAAGGGACGGCGCAATCTGGTGCCGTCGGGCGAACCGGACCAGACGATTCCCTGCGACGACGTGCTGGTTGCCGTCGGCCAGGAGAACGCCTTCCCCTGGATCGAGCGCGATTGCGGCATCGAGTTCGACAAATGGAACATGCCGCAGGTCGATCCAACAACCTTCGGCTCGACCAATCCAAAAGTGTTCTTCGGCGGCGACGCGGCGTTCGGCCCGAAGAACATCATCTGGGCGGTGGCGCACGGCCATGACGCCGCGCTGTCGATCCACAAGCTGCTCTCCGGCGAAGAAATTACCGAGCGTCCGCTTCCTGAAGTGCATGTCTCGTCGCAGAAGATGGGCATCCACGAGTGGAGCTATGACAACGATATCTCCGGCGACAAGCGCTACAAGGTGCCGCACCGCGACAAGGTGATCGCGCTGAAGGATATCCGCACCGAGGTCGAACTCGGCTATGACGTCAAGCTCGCGCTCGGCGAAGCGCAGCGCTGCCTGAATTGCGATATCCAGACCGTATTCTCCGCGCCCGCCTGCATCGAATGCGATGCCTGCGTCGACATCTGCCCGATGGATTGCATCACGTTTACAGAGAATGGCGAGGAAGCGGATTTGCGGGAGCGGCTGAAGGCGCCCTCGCCGCATCACGACCAGGCGCTCTACGTCGCCGACGGGCTCAAGACCGGGCGCGTGATGGTCAAGGACGAAGACGTCTGCCTGCATTGCGGCCTCTGTGCCGAGCGCTGCCCGACCGGCGCCTGGGACATGCAAAAGTACCTCATCGATATGACTCACGCGGGATCAACATGTCAGTCCAAAGCCCGATCAGCAGCGTAAACGACTTCGTCGTCCGCTTCGCCAACGTCAACGGCTCGGGTTCGGCCAGCGCCAACGAGTTGTTTGCGCGTTCGATCCTGCGCCATGGCGTGCCGGTCAGCCCACGCAACATCTTCCCCTCCAACATCCAGGGCCTGCCGACCTGGTACGAGGTGCGCGTCACCGAGGAAGGCCATCTCGGTGCCCGCGGCGGCGTCGACATGATGGTGGCGATGAACCCGCAGACCTGGGACAAGGACGTCGCCTCGATCGAGCCCGGCGGCTATCTGTTCTACGATTCGACCAAGCCGATGCCGTCGTCGAAATTCCGCGCGGACATCACGGTGATCGGCGTGCCGCTGACTGCGATCACCAACTCGACCTACACCGATCCGCGCCAGCGCCAGCTGTTCAAGAACATCATCTATCTCGGCGCGCTCTGCGCGCTGCTCGACATGGACCCGAAGCTGGTCGAGCAACTGATTGCCGAACAGTACAAGGGCAAGGAAAAGCTGCTCTCCTCCAACGTCCATGCGCTGCATCTCGGCCGCGACTGGGCGCTGCAGAATTTGAAATGCCCGATTGGGCTCCGCGTCAAGAAGGCCGACAAGGTCGGCGACCGCATCTTCATCGAGGGCAACAGCGCGGCTGCGCTCGGCGCCGTCTATGGCGGCGCGACCGTGTGCGCCTGGTATCCGATCACGCCCTCGTCGTCGGTGGCGGAAGCCTTCACCAGCCACTGCAAGAAATACCGCCACGACCCCGCGACCGGAAAAGCGAAATATGCCATCGTGCAGGGCGAGGACGAACTCGCGTCGATCGGCATCGTGATCGGCGCGGCCTGGAACGGCGCCCGCGCCTTCACTGCGACATCAGGACCGGGCGTCTCGCTGATGACCGAATTCATCGGCTTGTCCTATTTTGCCGAGATCCCCGCTGTAATCATGAACATCCAGCGCGCCGGTCCCTCGACCGGCATGCCGACGCGCACCCAGCAATGCGACATCATCGCCTGCGCCTACGCGTCCCATGGCGACACCAAGCATGTCCTGCTGTTCCCGGAAGATCCGGCCGAAGCCTTCGACTTCGCGGCGCAGGCGTTCGACCTCGCCGAGCGGCTGCAGACCGTGATCTTCGTGATGCTCGATCTCGATATCGGCATGAACCACCGGCTCTCTCGTCCGCTGAAATGGGACGACGCCAGGCAATATGACCGCGGCAAGGTGATGACCGCGGAAATGCTCGACGACGGCCGCGACTTCGGCCGTTATCTCGACGTCGACGGCGACGGCATTCCCTACCGCACCTATCCGGGCACGCATCCCACCAAGGGCTCGTACTTCACCCGCGGAACCTCGCGCGACCGTTACGCGCGCTATTCCGAGGAAGGCGCGGTTTACGCCGACAACATGCAGCGGCTGGTACGCAAGTTCGAGACCGCGCAGGACATGGTGCCGCGGCCGTTGCAGGCCAACGCCGCCAAGCCGACCAAATATGGCGTGATCTATTTCGGCTCGACGTCGCCGGCGATGGACGAGGCGATCGGGCTGTTGGAAGCGCGCGGGCACCAGCTCGACCGCTTGCGCATCCGCGCCTTCCCGTTCCACTCCAGCGTGGCGAGCTTCATTGCCGATCACGACTTCGTCTACGTGGTCGAGCAGAACCGCGACGCCCAGCTTCGCTCATTGATCGTCAACGAAAACGGCATCGATCCGGTCCGGCTGATTCCGATCCTGCACTATGACGGCACGCCGATCACCGCGCGGTTCATCGCCGGCGCCATCGGCGACCATCAGGACCATCTCAAGGTCACTCCTCTGCGCAAGGCCGTGTCATGACCTACATTGCAAAACCGAAATTCAGCCATCCCGGCCTGCCCAAGAACGAGCTCGGCTTCACCCACCGCGATTACGAAGGCAAGATTTCGACGCTGTGCGCCGGCTGCGGCCACGACTCGATCACCGCCTCGATCATCGAGGCCTGTTTCGAGCTGTCGATCGAGCCGCATCGCGTCGCCAAGATTTCCGGCATCGGCTGCTCCTCGAAAACGCCGGACTATTTCCTCGGCAATTCGCACGGCTTCAACTCGGTGCATGGCCGGATGCCGTCGGTCCTGACCGGCGCCAATCTCGCCAACCGCGACCTGATCTATCTCGGGGTCTCCGGCGACGGCGATAGCGCCTCGATCGGCTTTGGCCAGTTCGCGCATTCGATCCGGCGCGGCGTCAACATGACCTATATCGTCGAGAACAACGGCGTCTACGGACTGACCAAGGGCCAGTTCTCGGCCACCGCCGACCGCGGCTCGAAGTCAAAGAAGGGCGTGACCAACACCGATAACGCCGTCGATCTGGTGGCGATCGCGCTGCAGCTCGGCGCGACCTTCGTGGCGCGGAGCTTTTCCGGCGACAAGTCCCAGCTGGTGCCGCTGATCGCCGCCGCCATCGAACACAAGGGCGCAGCCTTCATCGACGTGATCAGCCCCTGCATTGCCTTCAACAACCACAGCGGTTCGACCAAGAGCTTCGACTATGTGAGGGAGCACAACGACGCGGTGAACCGCCTCGACGTCATCACCGGCCGCGACCCGATCACCGTCGATTACGCGCCGGGCACGGTGCAGGTGGTCGAACAGCACGACGGCACGCGACTGGCGCTGCGCAAGATCGACGCCGATTATGACGTGCATGACCGACTGGCGGCGATGACGTTCCTGCAAAAGCACGCCGCCAATGGCCAGATCGTGACCGGCCTGCTTCACATCGATCCCGAAGCAAGCGACCTGCACGATCATCTCGACACCGTCGCGACGCCGCTCAATACGCTCGACGAGACGGCGCTGTGCCCCGGCTCCGCCGCACTGGACAAGATCAACGCTAGCCTGCGCTGAAGCAGACAGGGCGACCAGGGGGTTACCTCTATCTGAGGCCCCGAGGCGGGACCGCCGTCACCAGCCACGGCTGTCGTCACAAAATTGTGCAAAGATTGCAGCGATTCCATGGGATCAAATCCAGGGGATCGAACTGGCGTGAATGGCGTTATCCCCCTGGATGCGCTTATTCCGTCCAGCAGCCCCGCCAACCAATTGTTGACATTCCGGCCTACCGCCCGAAAGCTGTCGGGAACCCGAGAAAACGTCCATATCGAACAGAACAGGCACCATGAATCCCGTCAAAGCACTCGAAAACCACGGCCAGGCGGTCTGGCTGGATTTTTTGGCCCGTGGCTTCGTCGCCAAAGGCGACCTCAAGCAGCTGATCGACACCGATGGCGTCAAAGGCGTCACCTCGAACCCGTCGATCTTCGAAAAAGCGATCGGCAGTTCGGACGAATATGACGGCTCGATCGGCAATGCCTTAAAAAAGGGCGATCGCCCCGTCGCCGACCTGTTCGAGCACCTCGCGATCGAGGACATCCAGCACGCCGCCGACGTGCTGCGCCCGGTCTATGACCGATTGAAAGGCGACGACGGTTTCGTCAGCCTCGAAGTGTCGCCGTATCTGGCGATGGACACCAAAGGCACCATCGCGGAAGCCGAGCGGCTCTGGAAGGACGTCAAGCGCAGGAATTTGATGGTGAAGGTGCCGGCGTCACAGGAGGGCCTGCCCGCGATCGAACATCTGATCGGCGAAGGCATCAGCATCAACATCACGCTGCTGTTCGCGCAGAAGGTCTATCGCGAGGTGGCGGAGGCTTATCTCAAGGGTCTGGAAAAATACGTCGCCAAGGGCGGCGATCCCTCTCACGTCGCCAGCGTCGCGAGCTTCTTCGTCAGCCGCATCGATAGCGCCGTCGACAAGCAGCTCGATGAGAAGATCGCCAAGGCGAACGACCCGAGCGAGAAAGAACGGCTGGCCGCGCTGAAGGGCAAGGTCGCGATCGCGAATGCAAAGCTCGCCTATCAGGACTACAAGCGGCTGTTTTCGGGCGCGCGCTGGGACAAGCTCAAAGCCAAGGGCGCAAAGCCGCAGCGGCTGCTGTGGGCGTCCACCGGCACCAAGAACAAGGCGTACAGCGATGTGCTCTATGTCGAGGAGCTGATCGGTCCCAATACCATCAACACCGTGCCGCCGGCCACGCTGGACGCATTCCGCGATCACGGCAAGCCGCGCGACAGCCTGGAAGAGAATATCGAGGACGCGCGTCACGTACTCGAAGAGCTGGAAAAATCCGGCGTCTCGCTCGACGCGATTACGGCGGAGTTGGTCAAGGATGGCGTCAAGCAATTCGCCGATGCCGCCGACAAGCTGTATGGCGCGGTCGCGCACAAGCGGGCGGCGTCGCTCGGCGGTGGCATCGATCACCAGAAGCTGGCGCTCGGCCCCGGCATCGCAAAGGCGGTCGAGAAGAGTACCGAGGACTGGCGTGCGTCGGCCAGGATCCGCAGGCTTTGGCAGAAGGACAAATCGGTCTGGACCAATGACGACGAAAACAAATGGCTGGGCTGGCTCAACAGCGCCGCGGCGGCTGACGTCGCCGACTACCAGGATTTTGCACAGCGCGTGAAGGGACAGAAATTTACCGACGCGGTGGTGCTCGGCATGGGCGGCTCGAGCCTCGGTCCCGAAGTGCTGGCGGAAACCTTTGCGAAGAAAGCGGGCTTTCCGAAATTGCACGTACTCGACTCCACCGATCCGGCGCAGGTGCGCGCGATGGAGGCGGCGATCGATATTTCCAAAACCCTGTTTATCGTCTCCAGCAAATCCGGCGGCACCACCGAGCCGAACGCGATGAAGGATTATTTCTTCGATCGGGTTTCCAGGGCGATCGGGGCCGACAAGGCCGGCCATCGCTTCATCGCGGTGACCGATCCCGGCTCCTCGCTGGAGAAGGTCGCAACCAAACAAGGTTTTGCGCGCATCTTCAACGGCGATCCCACGATCGGCGGGCGTTACTCCGTGCTGTCGCCGTTCGGCCTGGTGCCCGCGGCGGCCGCCGGCATCGATACCAGGACCTTGATCAAGCACACGCTTGCCATGGTGCGCTCCTGCGGCGCCGACGTGCCGCCGCATGAAAATCCCGGCGTGCAGCTCGGGCTTGCGCTCGGCCTCGCCGGTCTCGACGGCCGCGACAAGGTCACCATCTCGTCGTCGAAGAAAATCGCCGATTTTGGCGCCTGGGCCGAGCAGCTGATCGCGGAATCGACCGGCAAGGACGGCAAGGGCCTGATCCCGATCGACGGCGAACCGCTGGGCGATCCCTCCCTCTACGGCAACGATCGCTTCTTCATCGATCTGCGCACCGAGGGCGAGGACGACGAAAGCCATGACGACAAGCTCGCCGCGCTGGAGGCCGCCGGACACCCGGTCGTCCGCATTGTCATGAAGTCGATCGACCACATCGGCCAGGAATTTTTCCGGTTCGAAATGGCGACTGCGGTGGCCGGCGCCGTTCTTGGCATCAATCCGTTCAACCAGCCCGACGTCGAAGCCGCCAAGATCAAGACGCGCGAGTTGACCGGCGCATTCGAGAAGTCAGGCGCGTTGCCGGCGGAGCAGCCGGTGATGGCCACGGCAGAAGCCGATATCTATACCGACGAAGCCAACGCGGCGGCGCTGCGCAAGGCCGGCGCCGACGGCGATCTCGGCTCCTGGATCAGAGCGCATCTGTCGCGCTCGGGCAGCGGCGACTATGTCGCGCTGCTGGCCTATATCGAGCGCGACAAGGCCTTCATCGACGCGCTGCAGAAGATGCGGCTTGCGGTGCGCGACAAGCGCCACGTCGCGACCTGCGCCGAATTCGGGCCGCGCTTCCTGCACTCGACCGGGCAGGCCTACAAGGGCGGCCCCGACAGCGGCGTGTTCCTGCAGATTACTGCCGACGACGCCGAGGATTTGCCGGTGCCGGGCCAGAAGGCCAGCTTCGGCATCATCAAGGCGGCGCAGGCGCGCGGCGATTTCGACGTGCTCACCGAGCGCGGCCGGCGTGCACTTCGCGTCCATCTCAAGGGCAGCCTGGGGCCGGCGCTCGCCGCGCTGGACGCCGCGATCACCGAAGCGCTTACTTAAGGAAATTCCAGCATGCAGCTTGGTATGATCGGCCTCGGCCGGATGGGCGGCAATATCGTCCGCCGGTTGATGAAGAGCGGACATACGGCCGTGGTTTACGACAAGGATCCCAAAGCGGTCGCGGCACTCGCGGCCGACGGCGCGGTCGGCGCGGATTCGCTGGAGGATTTCATCGCCAAGCTGACCAAGCCGCGCACCGCCTGGGTGATGCTGCCGGCCGGCAAGATCACCGAGGCGACCATCGATGCGCTTGCAAAGCTGATGCAGGCCGACGACGTCATCATCGACGGCGGCAACACTTTCTGGCAGGACGACGTCCGCCGCGGCAAGGCGCTCAGGGAACGCGGCCTGCATTATGTCGACGTCGGCACTTCGGGCGGCATCTGGGGCATCGAGCGCGGCTATTGCATGATGATCGGCGGCGACAGGCAAGTGGTCGGCCGGCTTGATCCGATTTTCAAGACCCTGGCGCCGGGCATCGGCGATATCCCGCGCACGGAGGGCCGCGAAGGCCGCGACGCCAGGATCGAGCAGGGCTATATCCACGCCGGTCCGGTCGGCGCCGGACACTTCGTCAAAATGATCCATAACGGCATCGAATATGGCCTGATGCAGGCCTATGCCGAGGGTTTTGACATCCTGAAGAACGCCAATATCGACGCGCTGCCGCCGGAACATCGCTTCGATCTGGATATCGCCGATATCGCCGAAGTCTGGCGGCGCGGCAGCGTGATCCCGTCATGGCTGCTGGATCTCACCGCCTCGGCCCTCGCGACGAGCCAGACGCTGGATAACTATTCCGGGTTCGTCGAGGATTCCGGCGAAGGCCGCTGGACCGTCAACGCCGCGATCGACGAGGCCGTGCCCGCCGAGGTGCTGACCGCGGCGCTGTTTGCGCGCTTTCGTTCGCGCAAGGAGCATACCTTTGCCGAAAAAATTCTTTCGGCGATGCGCGCGGGCTTCGGCGGCCACAAGGAACCTCCGAAGAAGCCGGGTTCAAAGGCCTGAGATAGATGACCGTCAGTCAAGCGAAACAAAAACAGCCCGATCCCTGCTCCATCGTCATCTTCGGCGTGACCGGCGATCTCGCCCACCGGCTGGTGATCCCTGCGCTCTATAACCTCGCCGCAAACGACCTGCTGCCGGAAAATTTCTGCATCGTCGGCATCGCCCGCAAGGGCATGTCGAGCGAGCAATTGACCGAGAGCCTGACCAAAGGTCTGCACCAGTTCGCCACCCGCAAGGTCGACGACGCGCTCGCCAGACGGCTGCTCGCCTGCGTCACCTGCATCGAGGCCGATCCGAAGGACCCGGCGTCATTCGATGCGCTGCGCGATCGGCTCGACAGGCTTGAGGCCGCGCGCGAGACCGGCGGCAATCGCCTGTTTTATCTCGCAACGCCTCCGAGCGGCTTCCTGCCGATCAGCCGCGAGCTCGGCCGCACCGGCATGCTGGCTGAAAACGGTTCGTGGCGGCGGCTGGTGATCGAGAAGCCGTTCGGCACCGATCTGGCCTCGGCGAGGACACTGAACAACGAATTGCTGAAGCTCGTCGACGAGCATCAGATTTACCGGATCGATCATTACCTCGGCAAGGAAACCGTCCAGAACATCCTGGTGCTGCGCTTCGCCAACGGCATGTTCGAGCCGATCTGGAATCGCAATCACATCGACCATATTCAGATCACCGTCGACGAGAAGCTCGGCGTCGGCCATCGCGGCAGTTTCTATGACGTGACCGGCGCGTTGCGCGACATGGTGCCGAACCATCTGTTTCAACTGCTGTCGCTGGTCGCAATGGAGCCGCCGGTGAAGTTCAACGCGCACGCCGTGCGCTCGGAAAAGGCCGAAGTGCTGGCGGCGATCCAGACCCAGACCGAGCAGGAGGCGCTGCAAAACTCGGTGCGCGGGCAATACCGGGCCGGCAGGATCGGCGACACCGAGATCGAGGACTATCGCCGGACCGCGGACGTCAAGCCCACCAGCACCACCGAGACTTACGCGGCGCTGAAACTGACCATCGACAACTGGCGCTGGGCCGGCGTGCCGTTTTACCTGCGCACCGGCAAGGCGCTCGGCGCCAAACGCACCGAGATCGCGATCAAGTTCAAGCAGGCGCCGTTCGCGATGTTCCGCGACACGCCGGTGGACCGGCTGTCGCAAAACTACCTGATCATCTCGACCGAGCCGACCGAAGGCATCGCGTTGCAGTTCAATACCAAGGTGCCGGGACCGGCCGTTAACATCGACGGCGTCGAGATGAAATTCCGCTACAAGGATTACTTCCAGGCCGAACCCTCGACCGGCTACGAGACGCTGATCTACGACTGCATGATCGGCGACAACATCCTGTTTCAGCGCGCCGACAGCGTCGAGGCCGGCTGGCGGGCGGTGCAGCCATTTCTGGACGCCTGGAAGAACGCCGGCGGCAAGGGACTGAAGATCTACGAACCCGGCAGCGAAGGCCCCGAAGAGGCCAACGATCTCCTGGAGCGCGACGGCCGAAGCTGGCGGAAGCTGACCTGACCATGGCCATCGGCGATCATCGCAAGGTCATCGCGGTCGCCAATCCGGCGGCGCTGGCGAACGCCGCCGCGGAACGCGTTATCGCCAGGATTGCGGCGAATCCCGGCCGCATCGCGATCTGCCTGACCGGCGGGTCGAGCCCGAAAGCGCTCTACCAATTGCTCGCGACCGAAGCGTATCGCGGCAGGATCCCCTGGGATCGCGTGCACTGGTTCATCGGCGACGAGCGTTTTGTGCCGGCAGGCGATCCGCTCAACAATATGAACATGGCGCGAAACGCCTTCCTCGACGAATGCGCGCCGAAGCCGAACGTTCACCCGATTCCGACCGATACCGCCTCTCCGGACGATCCCGACAAAAGCGCCGAGCTTTACGAACACGAGCTGAAATCGTTCTACGGCGCGGACGAATTGGATGCTTCGCATCCCCTGTTCGATCTCGTGCTGATGGGCGTCGGTCCCGATGGCCACACCGCCTCGCTGTTTCCAAACTACCCGGCGCTGGACGAAGCCAAACGCTGGGTGGTCGGCGTCCCCAAGGCGCATGTCGAGCCGTTTGTGCCGCGCGTCACGCTGACCCTGCCCGCGCTGGCCTCGTGCCGCGAAATGCTGTTCGAGGTCGCGGGCTCCGAAAAGCGCGCGATCTTGACGCGCGTATTCGCAGGCGAGAACCTGCCCGCGAACCGCGCGCAATCCCTGGGCGAGACGATCTGGCTGGTGGATCAGGCGGCGCTGCCGGAGCATTTTCGTGGGTGATGCAGCCAACCCTTGCGCGCTGGTGGTGATGGGTGTTTCCGGCTCGGGCAAGAGCACCATCGCCGACCGCCTGGCCGCACGCCTCGGCTGGCGTTGCGAGGACGGCGACAAGTTTCACCCGGCAAGTAATGTCGCGAAAATGAGCGCGGGCCATCCCCTCACGGACGAGGACCGCTGGCCCTGGCTGCAGGCGATTGCCAACGAGATCGACCGCGTCTGCAAAGCCGGCCAACGCGCCGTCATCGCCTGCTCGGCGCTGAAGCACGCCTACCGCGACATCCTCGTGCACGGGCGCGACGACGTCCGCATCGTCTTTCTCGACGGAACTTATGATCTGATCGCGGGCCGGCTCGCCGCGCGCAAGGGGCATTTCATGCCGCCGGGATTGCTGACCAGCCAATTCCAGACATTGGAGCCGCCGGACGCAAACGAACATCCCGTGACGGTATCGATCGATGCGACGGTCGAGACCATCGTCGATGACATCATCCGCCAATTGAAATTGGAACACTCATGACCCGCACCGCCCTTGTCGTCTCCGATGTCGATGGCACGCTCTTGACGAAGGACAAGGTGCTCACCGAAGCCGCCAGGGCCGCGGTGCGAAAACTGCATGCAGCCGGCATCGGCTTCACCATCGTCTCCAGCCGGCCGACGATCGGGATGGGATTTTTGATCGCGCCGCTCGCGATTACGCTGCCGGTCGGCGCCTTCAACGGCAGCTCGATCGTCGATGCGCAACTGAAACCGATCGAGCAGCATCTGATACCGCCCGCGACCGCCCGGCGCAGCCTCGATGTGCTCATCGAATTCGGCGTCGATATCTGGCTGTTCACCAACGATCGCTGGTACACGCGCAACCCCGACGGCGAATACGTTCCGCACGAGAAGCGCGCGATCAAGCATGACCCTTCCATCATCGCGGATTTCACGCCTCATCTCGGCGCCGCCTGCAAGATCGTCGGCGCCAGCTCGGACGCGGCGCTGCTGCAACGCTGCGAAGCGGTCATGCAGGATGCGGTCGGCACAAAGGCCACCGCGGTTCGCTCGCAGACCTACTATCTCGACGTGACGCCGCCCGGCCACGACAAGGGCACATTCGTCGAGGCGATGGCGAGGCGGCTGGGCATTTCGACCGACGCGATTGCGACCATCGGCGACATGCAGAACGACCTGGCGATGTTTGCCAAAAGCGGTATCTCGTTCGCAATGGGCAACGCCACCGACGACGTCAAGAAACGCGCCACCCACGTGACCGAAACGAACGAGAATGACGGCTTCGCCAGGGCGATCGAGAGGGTTCTGGAGATTAACCAGCTTGCTTAGCGGCACGATATGTTCGGGCCCTCACCTCTGCGCGTTCCTGTCACTCGGCACACCTTCAACGAACTCCACCGGCGTGCCTTTCTTGATATTGCCGGCGAGCCAGGTCGCATCCCAATTGGTTAGCCGGACGCAGCCGTGCGATTCGGATTTGCTGATCTTGGCGGGGTTCGGCGTGCCGTGGATGCCGTAACCCTCGGCCGAAAGTCCGATCCAGTATACTCCCACCGGATTGTTCGGCCCCGGGTTGATGGTGAAGGGTCGCCTGGACCGCACTCCCTTGAACTTGTACTGAGGGTTGTAGCGGTAAGTCGGATTGGCATCGACGGAGACGACTTTCAGGGTCCCGCCCGGCGTAGGCTTCTCCTCGCTGCCGACGGTGGCCGGAAAGACACCGACCAGTGCGCCTTGTGGATCGAATGCCCTGACCGCCTGTCGGGATTTGTCGACCTCTACGCGGCCAATCGTTACCTTGCCTGGCCTGTCGAGGACGTTGGCCACAAAAATGGTGTCGCCGGCCCGGTCGAACTTTTTTCCGGGATTGAGCGCCGACAGCAGTGCTTCGCTCATGTGAAATTTTTCGGCGATGGCTTCCTGCGGACTGGTGTAGCTCAGCGCCTTCAAGTCCTTCATGGCCTCCATCTTCGCTGGAAGCTTTTTCAGAAACGGCCCCTTCACGTCGCCTGCGGCGATCGTGTACTGGGTGATGACGGGATCCTGACCGGTCTGGGTAAGCGTCGTCCAGAACTCCGGCGTAATCGTCTTCTGAAAGGTCAGGCTTTTCGCGTCGGCAAAGGCGCGCAGCGCCTTTTGGGTGTTTTCGGCGAGCTTGCCATCAATTTCGCCGGGAGAGAACAGTGCGCGGTCGAGAAGAATTTGTACCTTGACGATCACCGCGTCCGCTTTGTCTTCGGCCGGAAGCTTGCCGCGGAATTCGGCATTGTTGATTGCGGTCGCATCGAAATTGGCCGGCACCGCGGGGCTCGACAATAAGCACACAAGAGCAGCCGCAACGAACAGGCGAGCCATCCGTCAACCTCCTCGCATTTCCCCAGATAATCGACGATGGACTCACAAGTTCCACGCGACGCGCGATGGATCGAGCTATTTCGACCGCTGCACCGCCGGCTTCTCGGTGGTTTTCATGGCGTCGCTGAGGTTATGCGCGGTGTTGATCAGTGCGATATGCGTCAGCGCCTGCGGGAAATTGCCGGTCTGGCGGCCGGCGCCGGGGTCGAATTCCTCGGCCAGCAGGCCGAGATCATTGGCGACCGCGACCACGCGGTCGAACAGTGCTTGCGCCTTTGCGGTCTCTCCCGCCAGCACATAAGCGTCGGCGAGCCAGAGGCTGCAGGCCAGGAACGCGCCTTCGATCGGCTGCTTTTCGTCGGATACTTCGCGGGGATCGTGCCGCAGCACGAATCCGTCCCGCATCAGATATTTTTCGATCGCGGCCAGCGTGCCGCGAACGCGAGGGTCCGACGGCGGAAGGAACCCGACCGACGGCAGCATCAGGATGCTGGCATCGAGCAGTTTCGAACCGTAGGACTCCACGAACGCGTTTAGTTCAGGATCAAAGCCGTTTTCGCAGGTCTCGCGATGGATGGTATCGCGCAGGGTCCGCCACTTCTCGAGCGGCGCCTTGAATCCGAATTTTTCGGCGCTCTTGATGCCGCGGTCGAAGGCGACCCAGGTCATGACTTTCGACGAGACGTAATGTTTGCCGTCGCCGCGCCGTTCCCAGATGCCGTGGTCCGGCCGATCCCATTCGTCCGCGAGATGCTCGAGCACAGTGCATTCGAGCGCCCAGCTTCCTTCGTCGAGTTGCAGCTTCGCCATCCGTGACTGGTGGAAAGCGTCGATCAGCTCGCCATAGACGTCGAGCTGCAGCTGCGCGTGCGCGGCGTTGCCGACCCGGACCGGCTTTGCTCCTTCGTAACCGGGCAGCCAGCCAGCTTCCCATTCCAGCAGGCGCCGCTGGCCCATGATGCCATACATGATCTGCATGTTGGCCGGCGATCCCGCCACCACCCGCAGCAGCCAATTATGCCAGGCCGCGGCTTCCTCGGTATAGCCGGAGTTCATCAGCGCCAGCAGCGTGAAGGTGGCATCGCGCAGCCAGCAAAAGCGATAATCCCAATTGCGCTGCCCGCCGAGCTTTTCCGGCAGCGAGGTCGTGGGCGCGGCGACGATGCCGCCGGTCGGAGCATAGGTCAGCGCCTTCAGCGTGATCAGCGAGCGCATGACGAGATCGCGATTGGCGCCGTCATAGCTGCAGTGGCTGCGCCATTCGGTCCAGAAATCTTCGGTATCCTGCAAGGCCTGCGCGGGATTGATCGGCTCGGGCACCGGCAGATGGGAGGGTCCGTAGGTGAGGACGAAGGGGACGGTTTCACCCTCGCTTACTTCGAAATCGGCCACCGTGGTCAAATCTTCGCCGCGGGTCTCGACCGGCGTTCGCAACACCGTCATGTCCTGGCCGCAAATCGCAAGCAGCCCGGAACCATCCGGGTTTTTCTTGACCCAGGGAATATCGGTGCCGAAGCCGAACCGGATCACCAGCTGCATCCGCAGCTTCACCCGGCCGCTGATACCGCGCACCAGCCGGACCACGTCGGAGGCCTTGCCGCGCGGCGGCATGAAATCGATCAGGGCAACCACGCCATCGGCGGTCTCGAATCGCGTTTCCAGGATCAGCGTGTTGTCCCGGTAACGCCGCGAGGTCTTTGTGATTTTGCCCGAGGGCGCGATCTGCCAGCGGCCGTTCTTCGATGTGCCGAGCAATGCCGCAAAGCAGGCGTCGGAATCGAACGCCGGCCAGCACAGCCAGTCGATCGATCCGTCGCGGCCGACCAGCGCTGCGGTCTCGCAGTCGCCGATCAGCCCATAATCTTCGATTCGGCACGACACGTTTCAATACCGTTTTAAATCAAATCGAGGCGCGCTCACGCATCGCGCGCTTGAGCGCGTCGATGTCGACGGCGGAGGCAATATGCTCAATCGAGACTGGAAGCCGCCGCCGCCAGTTCGGATGTTCGTCCACAGTGCCGGGGATGTTCGGCTGGTCGATCAGGCCGAGCAGATCCTCCAGCGAGACCGCCAGCATCCTGGATTTGGTTCGCGCCAGGAACTGCAGCACCGAATAGAGATCGTGGTTGTCGATGGCATGGTGACGCAGTACATCGTCCAGCATGGTCAGCGCATGCCAGCGCGCATCGTCGCTCTCCCCCGGATCCATTCCGAGCGAGCGCTTCAGCTTCAGATCGCTGAAGGAGCGCCAGCCGGCATAGGTCGAGAGATCGTGGGTATTGAAGGTGACCAGCGCATTGGCCGCGTAATGGTCGACGCCCCTGAACGGGCCGTGATCCTCGCGCTCGAACATCATCACCAGATAGGACCAGATGCCCCAATCGGCCATCCGCGCGCGAAAGCCCTCCGGCACGGTGCCGAGGTCTTCGCCGATCACGACGCAGCGATGCGCGACGCTTTGCTGCGCGGTCACGGCCAGCAGCGCCTCGAGCGGCATCTGCATATAGACGCCATCAGCCGCACTGAACCCGCGCGGCACGAGGTAGAGCCGCTCCAAGCCCAGCACATGGTCGAGCCGGATCGCACCGGCGTGACGCATCGAGGCGCGCAACATCTCGCGATAGGGCTCAAACGACTGCGATTCCAGCCCGGCGGCATTGAAACCCGCGAGGCCCCAGTCCTGCCCGGCGGGAGCCAGCGGATCCGGCGGCGCGCCGATCCCGAGATGGCGCGAGATCGCCGCCTGCTCGTTCCAGGCATCGAACCCGCCGGATTGCACGCCGACGGCGACGTCGAGATAGAGCCCGACCTTCATGCCGAGCCGGTGCGCGTGATCCTTGCACGCCTGCAATTGCCGGTCGGCGGTCCATTGCACGAATTCGACGAATTCGATTTCCGGCGCGTCGGCGCCGTTGCGCAAGCCGGCGCATCTGGCCTCGTCGGGCTGCCGCCATTGCTCCGGCCATTCCCACCAGGCCTTGTTGAACTTGTGCCGCAGCACCTCGAAGCAGGCGAAGTGCGACAGCAATGGCGCGCGGTCGGCGCGGAATTTTTCAAAATCCTGCTTGCGTTCGGCGTTTGGATTGATTTTGAAGGCGTCGAACGCCGCCCGCAACGCCCGCCATTTCAGCCCGGCCACCGCGACATAATCGACCACGTCGTTGGCCCGCAGATGCGCGAGCACGCCCCTGGCCTGGGGATCGGCGCGGTATTCGGGAAGTTTTTCGACATCGATATAGAGCGCATTGAGGAACAGCCGGCTGTTGGGCGAATACGGGCTGCAATCGCCGGGCCGGTCGTCGAACAGCGCGTGCAGCGGGTTGAGGCCGACGCCGTCGGCACCCAGATGGTGCGCCAATTCGATCAGGCCGTGGAGGTCGGTGAAGTCCCCCATCCCCCAGTTGCGCGCCGAGCGGACGCCATAGAGCTGGACCGCGAGCAGCCAGCAGCGGTCGAAATCCCCGCCAAAGGCCCTTGCCGGCGCCACGATCAGCGGCACATCTTCGGTGAATGAGGACGCATCGGTCAGATTGAGCCGGTGGACACCCGGCGGCAAGTCCTGTGGCCAGACGATAACGTGATCGGAGGTTCTTCCCTCGGCGATAACCTTAGAGCCAGCCACGATTTTCCATTGCAGGGGCAATGTGGCAGCCTGCGACAGTTCGCTGCGCGCGGGCTGGCCGGATCGAACCACGACCGGCTCAGCGAGCAGGCGGCGTGGTGTCTGCGGTGGCAGGGAATCCAGGATGATCTTGAGCGCCGCCGCGTCCGTCACACGGCGATGGCCTTGACCGTCGATAAATTCGGTCTGGATTCCCCGGTTTCTGGCTTGAGCGAAAAGGTCCATTCGGCACGCGCTTTGCACGCAACAACCCAAGAGGCGTCGCGAAATTGTCTAAATACAGGAAGGGGATAGACGATGTTTAACGTTCTGCCCTGCCCGGCGTTCCCCGGGAACCAATGCCCGGCGAGCGGCTTTGTATATAGGCTCGGCGCGTCTCCTTCCTGTGACCGGGACGTCATTTCCACACCAATGGCGGCATCACCGTGAACAAAACTACGCAAACTGTCGAGAGTGCCATCGGCGCTTTCCATATCGAGGATGTTTATCCCTTGATCGATGGCGGCCGTTTTCCGGTCAAACGAATCGTCGGCGAGCGCGTCGAGGTATGGGCCGATGTCTATCGCGACGGGCACGACGTGGTCGCCGCAGCGCTGGTCTGGCGCGGCGAGTTCGACCGGGAATGGCGTCGCGAGCCGATGACCCTCCATAGCAACGACCGCTGGGGCGGTTCTTTCGTCCCGGACGCTCCGGGCCGATATGTCTACGCGATCGAAGCCTGGACCGACGAATTCGCCACCTGGCGCCATGGCTTTGAGCTGAAACAGAAAGCCGGCGCCGACCTCACCCTCGACGCCATCGAGGGCGCGGGCTTGCTCACCAAGGCGCAGGCCGGAGGGCGCGCCGCGGCGGCTGTCATCCTCAAACAATGCGAGGATTATCTGCAGACCGGCGATACCGCGCCGCTGCTCGCCCCCGAACTGAAAGAGGCCATGGCCGAGAGCCAGTTGCGGCCCGACCTTACGCGGTCGCAGCTCTACCCGTTCGTCGCCGACCGGCCGCGGGCACGCAACGGCACCTGGTATGAAATGGTGCCGCGAAGCCAGGGAAAGACGCCCGGCCAGCACGGGACGTTCAGGGATTGCATCGATCGCCTGCCTGACGTCGCGGCGATGGGGTTTGACGTCGTCTATTTCACGCCGATCCACCCGATCGGGAGAGTCAATCGCAAGGGCCGCAACAACGCCGTGGCCGCCGCCGAAGCCGATCCCGGCAGTCCGTATGCCATCGGCGGTGCCGAAGGCGGCCACGACGCCGTGCACCCGGAATTGGGCACGCTGGAAGATTTTCGCGCCTTCGTGGCAGCGTGCAAGCAGCACGACATGGAAGTGGCGCTGGACTTCGCCGTGCAATGCGCACCGGACCATCCATGGCTCAAGCAGCATCCGCAATGGTTCAAGCGCCGGCCGGACGGCTCGATGCGCTATGCAGAAAACCCGCCCAAGAAATACGAGGATATCGTCAATCCCGATTTCTCTTCGGAAGACGCCGGGGCGTTATGGAATGCGCTTCGCGATGTGGTCTTGTTTTGGGTCGATCAGGGCGTAAAAATCTTCCGGGTCGACAACCCCCATACAAAACCGTTCCGGTTCTGGGAGTGGCTGATCCATCAGATCCAGCTGCACCACCCAGACGTCATCTTCCTCGCCGAAGCCTTTACGCGGCCGAAGCTGATGAAGGGTCTGGCGAAACTCGGCTTCACCCAGTCCTATACCTATTTCACCTGGCGCACGCAGCGCTGGGAGTTGGAGCAATATCTGACCGAGCTGACCCGCTATCCCGAGCGCGATTTCTATCGGCCGAATTTCTTCGTCAACACGCCCGATATCCTGCCCTATCATTTGCAGAGCGGCGAGCCCTGGATGTTCAAGTCCCGCGTCGCGCTGGCGGCTATGCTGTCCAGCACCTACGGCCTCTACAACGGTTTTGAACTGCTGGAGCACGAGCCGATCCCGGGCCGCGAGGAGTACCTCGATTCCGATAAATACGAGATCAAGGTGCGGGACTGGGACAGGCCCGGCAACATCAAACCTTATATCCGCGATCTCAACCTCGCCCGCCGCACCAACACGGCGCTGCAGCAGACCAGCAATTTGCGCTTCCTTTCCGTCGAGGACGGCAACGTGATCGGCTTCGTGAAGGAGTCGGTCGACCAGACCAACACGGTTGCGGTCGCCATTGCGCTATCGCGCGACGTCCACGAATTCTGGCTGCCGCTCGGCGACGTCCAGGTCGGCACCGGCAACGACCGCCGGAATGTCGCGGCGGTGGAGAACCTCGTCACCGGCGAGCGTTACCCGATCGAGTGGGGCGGCATCCGCCTGCGGATCGACCCGGCACGCGATCCCGCCGTGCTGTTCCGCTGCCTGGCGTGAGGCAGCGGCCATGAATGTACTGTCATCGATCGACACCAAGGAACTGACCGCAACCGAGACCGCCGACGAGCTCTGGTACAAGGACGCCATCGTCTATCAGCTTCATGTCAAGGCCTTTGCCGACAGCAATAATGACGGCATCGGCGACTTTGCGGGACTGACCGAGAAGCTTCCCTATCTGCAGGAGCTCGGCGTCACCGCATTGTGGCTGTTGCCGTTCTATCCCTCCCCCGGCCGCGACGACGGCTACGACATCGCCGACTATGGCGACATCAATCCCGACTTCGGGACGATGAAGGATTTCAGGCGCTTCATCCAGGAAGCCAAGAAACGCGGCCTGCGCGTCATTACCGAGCTCGTGATCAATCACACCTCCGACCAGCACGACTGGTTCAAGCGCGCCCGCCGCAGCGATCCCAAATCAAGCGCGCGCAACTGGTATGTCTGGAGCGACACCGACCAGAAATACCTGGGCACGCGGATCATCTTCACCGATACCGAAAAGTCGAACTGGACCTGGGATCCCGAAGCCGGCCAGTTCTACTGGCACCGCTTCTTTTCGCACCAGCCGGACCTGAATTTCGACAATCCGCGCGTAGTGAGCGCGCTCGTGCAGGTGATGAAGCGCTGGCTCGATACCGGCGTCGACGGCTTCCGGCTCGACGCCATCCCCTATCTGTGCGAGCGCGACGGCACCAACAACGAGAACCTGCCCGAGACCCACGCCATCATCAAGCGGCTGCGCCGCGAGCTGGACGCCTACGCCAAGGGCAAGCTGCTGCTGGCCGAAGCCAACCAATGGCCGGAGGACGTGCAGGAATATTTCGGCCGCGGCGACGAATGCCACATGGCCTATCATTTCCCGCTGATGCCGCGCATCTACATGGCGATCGCGCAGGAAGACCGCTTTCCGATCACCGACATCCTGCGGCAGACGCCGGATATCCCCGGCAACTGCCAATGGGCGCTGTTCCTGCGCAACCATGACGAGCTGACGCTGGAAATGGTCACCGACGTCGAGCGCGATTACCTGTGGTCGACCTACGCCAACGATCCGCGCGCCCGCATCAATGTCGGCATCCGCCGCCGGCTCGCACCGCTGATGGACAATGACCGCCGCAAGATCGAGCTGATGAACTCGCTCTTGCTGTCGTTCCCGGGCACCCCGATCATCTACTACGGCGACGAGATCGGCATGGGCGACAACATCTATCTCGGCGACCGCAACGGCGTGCGGACACCGATGCAGTGGTCGCCGGATCGCAATGGCGGCTTCTCCCGCGCCGATCCGGCAAGGCTTTATGCTCCGACCATCATGGACCCCGTCTACGGCTATGAGTCCGTGAACGTGGAGGCGCAGTCGCGCAGCCTGTCGTCCCTGCTCAGCTCCACCAAGCGGCTGATCGCGGTGCGCAAATCAACGCAGGCCTTCGGCCGCGGCACGATGACGTTCATCCGCCCGGAAAACCGTTCGGTACTGGCTTACGTCCGCCAGAATCAGGACGAGGTGATCCTCTGCGTCGCCAATCTGTCGCGGTCGGCACAGGCGACCGAGCTCGATCTGTCCGCGTTCCAGGGCCGCATCCCGCTGGAAATGCTGGGCAGGACGCGTTTCCCGACGATCGGCGAATTGCCCTACATGATCACGCTGGCGCCCTACGGCTTCTACTGGTTCCAGCTTCAGGAGCGTGACAAATCCGAACCGGCGGTACCCAGAGCCGTGCCGGAATTCGAAACGCTGGTGGTGCCGCTGAACTCGACATGGGTCTCGCTGGCGCGTACCCGCGGCGTGTTCGAGCGCGACGTCTTGCCGGGCCACCTCGCACGCACACGCTGGTACCCGGAACGTTCGGCGAAAGCGATCCAGCCGACCCTCGTGTCGGCCATCCCCTTCTGCGATATCGGCGACAACCGGCCGTGGCTCGCGTTCTTCGAGACGACGCAGCGTGGCGCGACGACCCGCCATGTCTTGCCGCTGCAGATCGAATGGGTACGCTTCGACCGCGAGCGCTATAACCCGCGCGCCCTCGCCGCGGTTCGTCAGGGCGCGCGCGAGGGAACGCTGCTCGATGTCGCCACCGACCAGATCTTCATCGCGCTGCTGCTGCGCAATCTGCGGCAGTCGCTCATCATCGAGGAAGGCGAACAGGGTTTGCGGCTCGAATTCCAGCCGACCAGCCGTTTCTCCGACAAGCCAATCAGGCAGCCCGAGCGCATCCGCTCCGTCGAGACCGAGCAGTCCAACAGCACGGCGCTGGTCGATGACGACTATGTCGTCAAGATCTATCGAAAATTGGAAGCCGGTATCAACCCCGAGATCGAGATGGGGCGTTTCCTGACCGAGGTCGCGGGCTTCGCCAACACGCCAGCACTGCTCGGCAGCGTTGAACTGGTCGAGGGCGACAGGACAAGCGCGGTCGGGATCGTCCATGCGTTTGTTGCCAATCAGGGCGACGCCTGGACGGTGACCGCGGCCTATCTCGATCGTTTTGTCGACGAGCAGCGCGTGCTGCCGGCAAGCGAACATCCCGGCGAAAGCGAAGAACAGGTGCCCTATCTGCGCTATATGTCGCAAACGGGTCAGCGCGTCGCCGAAATGCATGCCGCGCTCGCGAGCAATAAAGATCTTCCCGATTTCGCGCCAGAGCCGACCCGTCCCGAGGACGTACAACGCTGGATCGGCGATGTCATGGCCCGTGCCGAACGTGTCTTCGATACCCTGATGCATCGGCGCGATACGCTGAAGGAGGCCGATCGTCCGCTGGCGGATCAATTGCTGACCTACCAGTCGACCCTGCCGGATCGCCTGAAGGCGCTGATGCCGCGCGATATCGATGGGCTCAATATCCGTCATCATGGCGATTTCCATCTCGGTCAGATGCTGATCGTCAAGGATGACATCTTCATCATCGACTTCGAAGGCGAGCCGAGGCGCACCATCTCCGAACGCCGGCGCAAGGCGCCCGCGGCGCGGGACGTCGCCGGCCTGATCCGTTCGATCGATTATTCGGCAACCGCCGCCCTTGAGCGCGCGCTAAAAGTAACTCACGATGACGCCGGCAGGCTCGCCGCTGCGCTCGCCGAATGGCGCGACCGGGCAACCGCGGCGTTCCTCGCCGGCTATCGCGAGACCGCGGCCAATCAGCGCCTTTGGCCGGCCAATCCCGACGCTGCCGAGCGATTGCTGAACTTCTTCCTGCTCGAGAAGGCATTCTACGAGATCGAATATGAACTGTCGCACCGGCCGGAATGGCTGCGCGTACCCCTGACCGGAATGCTTCGAATTATGTCGCAACAGCCCCTTGAGGCCTCATGACCAAACTACCCGCCGAGGCCTATGCGATCATCGAAGGCCGCCACTCGGATCCCTTCCATTATCTCGGCCTTCATACCGAGGGGGATCAGAACGTCGTGCGCGCGTTCCTGCCGGAAGCCTCCAACGTGGAAGCGGTCGGCGAGCATGGCGAGACGGCGCCGCTGGCGCGGATCCACGATTCCGGGCTGTTTGCCGGGGCGCTGCCGAACGGCTCGAAGCGTTACCAGTTGCGCGCCCGTTTCGGCGACAAGGTCGTCGATCTCGACGACCCCTACCGCTTTCCGCCGATCTTGGGCGAGTTCGACCTCTATCTGCTCGGCGAAGGCACCCATCAGCGCATCTACGACAAGCTCGGCGCGCATCCGATGACGCTGGACGGCGTCGACGGCGTGGCGTTCGTGGTGCTGGCGCCGAACGCGCGGCGCGTCAGCGTGGTCGGCGATTTCAATTTCTGGAACGCCCGGCGGCACCCGATGCGGGTGCGCGGCGTCGGTTACTGGGAGCTGTTCATCCCGCACGCCCGCGACGGCGATCACTACAAATTCGACATTATCGGCCGCAACGGCCAGCATCTGGCGCTGAAATCCGATCCGCTGGCCTTTGCCGCCGAAGTCCGCCCCAAGACGGCATCGATCGTATTCGACGAGACCAGAATTCCGCATCCGCGCCCCGCGCCTTCGGGCGTCAATGCGCTCGGCGCGCCCGTCTCGATCTACGAGGTCCATCTCGGCTCCTGGCGGCGCAAGGGCAACAATGAATGGCTGAGCTATCGCGATCTCGCCGAACAGCTTCCCGCCTATGTGCGCGATCTCGGCTTCACCCACGTCGAATTCCTCCCCGTCAGCGAACATCCGTTCGACGGCTCCTGGGGCTACCAGCCGACCGGCATGTTTGCTCCGACCAGCCGCTTTGGTGGCCCGGAGGATTTCGCAGCCCTGGTCGACGCCTGCCATCGCGAGGGCATCGCGGTGCTGCTGGACTGGGTGCCCGGGCATTTCCCCGACGATCCGCATGGGCTCGGCCAGTTCGACGGCACCGCGTTGTATGAACATGCCAACCCGCAGCAGGGCCGCCATCTTGACTGGGGTACGCTGATCTACAATTACGGCCGCACCGAAGTCGTGAATTTCCTGGTGTCGAACGCGCTGTTCTGGCTGGAGCGCTACGCCGTCGACGGCCTGCGCGTCGATGCCGTCGCTTCCATGCTTTATCTCGACTACAGCCGGCCGGAAGGCGGCTGGATTCCGAACAAATATGGCGGCCGCGAAAACCTCGAGGCGATCGACTTCCTGCGCCGCTTCAACACCGAGGTATTCGCGCGCTTCCCGCAGGCCACCACGGCGGCGGAAGAATCGACATCCTGGCCGCAGGTGTCGCGCCCGGTCGAATTTGGCGGGCTCGGCTTCGGCTACAAATGGAACATGGGCTGGATGCACGACACGCTGAACTACATCGGCAAGGATCCGATCCACCGCAAGCACCATTACGGCGATATCCTGTTCGGCCTGCACTACGCATTCTCGGAAAATTTCATCCTGCCGCTGTCGCATGACGAGGTCGTGCACGGCAAACGCTCGATCCTCGGCCGCATGCCCGGCGACCAGTGGCAGCGCTTCGCCAATTTGCGGGCCTATTACAGCTTCATGTTCGGCCATCCCGGCAAGAAGCTGATGTTCATGGGCTGCGAGTTCGGCCAGGAGCGCGAGTGGAATCACGATCGTTCGCTGGACTGGCATCTGCTTGAGCAGAAGAAATATGCCGGCATCCACGCCCTGATCCGCGATCTCAACCGGCTGTATCGCGCGCTGCCGGCGCTGCATGAGATGGACTGCGACCAGGGCGGCTTCGAATGGGTGATCACCGACGATGCGGGTGGCAACGTCTTTGCCTGGATCCGCAAGGGCAACGATGCGCGGGCGCGATGCCTCGTGGTGGTGAATTTCTCGCCGAATGTCTATTACGATTACCGCGTCCGCGTGCCGTTTGCCGGCAAGTGGCACGAGGTGTTCAATTCGGACTCCGCGCATTATGGCGGCAGCAATGTCGGCAATATCGGCGAAGTCCGGACCCGGGAAGGCCTCGTGCCCGAACTCGATTTGACAATCCCGCCTCTGGCCGCGATCTTTCTGGTACCGGAGAGCTGATGCATGCGATTGACCGCGGGAACGGCCGCACGCCTCGGCGCAAGCTGGGACGGACGCGGTACCAACTTTGCGCTTTTCTCGGCCAATGCGGAGAAGGTCGAGCTCTGCCTGTTCGACGGCCAGGGCCGCCGCGAGCTCGAGCGCATCGAATTGCCCGAACGGACCGAAGACGTCTGGCACGGCTATCTCAACGACGTCTCGCCCGGACAGCTCTATGGCTATCGCGTCTACGGGCCCTATGCGCCTGAGCACGGCCATCGTTTCAACGCCAACAAACTGCTGCTCGATCCCTACGCCAAGCGGCTTGCCGGGCGGCTGGTGTGGAGCGATGCGCATTTCGCCTATCGCACCGGAAGCCCGCGCGAAGATCTTTCCTTCGACCGCCGCGACAATGCCCGCGGCATGCCGAAGGCGGTCGTGGTGGACGAGACCTTCAACTGGGGCCGCCGCGAAATCCGCCCCAACATTCCCTGGGAAGACACCATTATCTACGAGGCCCACGTCAAGGGCCTGACCCAGAGGCGCGACGACGTGCCGCCGAACCTGCGCGGCACCTATGGCGGGCTCTCCTCGCCCGCGATGATCGATCATCTCCGGCGTCTCGGCGTCACCACCATCGAATTGCTGCCGATCCACGGGCTGATCGACGACCGGGTGCTGGTGGAGAAGAAGCTGTCGAATTACTGGGGCTACAATACGCTGGCGTTCTTCGCGCCGGAGCCGCGTTACGCCCAGGACAACGCGCTCGATTCCTTTCGTACCACGGTCGCGCGGCTGCACGACGCCGGCATCGAGGTGATGCTCGACGTCGTCTATAACCACACCGCCGAGGGCAACCATATGGGCCCGACGCTGTCGTTCCGCGGCATCGACAACGCGTCGTATTACTGGCTGAACCGGGAGAACCCGCGGTACTACGACGACTTCACCGGCTGCGGCAGCTCGGTCAACCTCACCCATCCGCGCGTGCTGCAGATGGTGATGGATTCGCTGCGCTACTGGGTCGAGGTCTGCCACATCGACGGCTTTCGCTTCGATCTCGCCACCACGCTGGCGCGCGGGCCGAACGGTTACGACCGCAATGCCGCCTTCCTCACCGCCGTCCGGCAGGATCCGGTGCTCTCGACGGTGAAGATGGTCGCGGAACCCTGGGACCTCGGCCTGGGCGGCTATCAGGTCGGCGCGTTCCCGTCGCAATGGTCGGAATGGAATGACCGTTATCGTAGCTCCATGCGGCGCTACTGGAGCGGTGAAGGCAGCCTGATCGGCGAAGTGTCGGGCCGCATGACCGCCTCGTCCGACCTGTTTCACCACGACAATCGCGCGCCGCGCGCCGGCATCAATCACATCACCGTCCATGACGGTTTTACGCTGGTGGATCTGTTCAGCTATAACGAGAAACACAATGAAGCCAACGGCGAGGAAAACCGCGACGGCTCCAACGACAATCACAGCAATAATTGCGGCATTGAGGGACCGACCGACGATCCCGAGATCATCGGGTTGCGCCGTCAACTGCGCAAGAACCAGCTCGCGTGTTTGCTGCTGGCACAGGGTACGCCGCTGCTTCTGGCCGGCGATGAGGTCGGCAATTCGCAGTCCGGCAACAACAATCCCTATTGCCAGGATAACGAGGTTGGCTGGGTGGGCTGGGCCAACCTCGGCAAGGACGGCGACGACCTCACGGATTTCATCGCTCAGCTGACCGCGTTGCGGCGCTACTTCAGGCAGATTCGCTGCCAACGTTGGCTCGACGGCCGTCGCGCCGACGGCTCCTACGGCGTGTTGTGGCTGACACCCGCCGCCGAAGAGATGAAGGAATCCGACTGGAATTTCCCGGAAGGCCGCTTTCTCTCCTATGTGCTGGGGCCGATGGAACAAGGTCAGGCGCCGATCTTTATCGTTCTGAATGCAGCGCCCGAAGAGATTCCATTCAAATTGCCCAGGACGACCGGATACAAGAGCTGGCGGCAGGTTCTGAACACCGCCGTCGGCAAACAAATCTCCGCCGATTTCATCGCCGGGGCCGATAGCAAGGCGCCGCCCCGCGCCGTGCTCGCCTTTGCGGGCTCGGTATGAATGCGCGGCAATTCGGCCCGCAGCTGACGAAGGCCGGCACGCTGTTTCGGCTGTGGGCGCCGGCGGCCAAGCGTGTCGATCTGCTGCTGGAGAAGCCTCACGCCCTGATGCGCGGCGAGGATGGCTGGTTCTCCGCCGAGATTGCCGGGGTCGGCGCCGGCACACGCTATAAATTCCGCATCGACGACGAGATCGACGTCCCCGATCCGGCGTCCGGCTTCCAGCCCGAGGATGTCTCGGGCCCGAGCGAGATAATCGATCACGCCGCCTATCGATGGCGGACCACCGACTGGCGCGGACGGCCGTGGCGCGAAGCGGTCGTACTCGAAGCCCATGTCGGCACCTTCACGCCCGAAGGCACCTGCCGCGCCATGATCGACAGGCTCGATCACCTGGTTGCAACCGGCATCACCGCGCTGGAACTGATGCCGCTGGCGGATTTTGCCGGCCGCCGCAACTGGGGGTACGACGGCGTGCTGTGGTACGCATCCGACAGCGCCTATGGCAGCCCCGACGACCTCAAGGCGCTGATCGATGCAGCGCATGCGCGCGGGCTGATGGTGCTGCTCGACGTGGTTTATAATCATTTTGGCCCCGAGGGGAATTATCTCGGCCGCTATGCGCCGGGCTTCTTCACGGACGCGCAGACGCCGTGGGGCAGCGCGATCGATTACCGCGTGGCGCAAGTGCGCGATTTCGCGATCGAGAACGCGCTCTATTGGCTGCGGGAATATCGCTTTGACGGGCTGCGGCTGGACGCCGTGCATGCGATTGCCGAGCTTGGCGAAATCTCGATGCTGCATGATCTCAGCCTCGCAGCAGGGAAACTCGCTGCTGAGACCGGCCGCCACATCCATCTGGTGCTCGAAAACGACGACAATGCCACAAGCCTGCTTGCGCCCTGTGAAGCGACGCCGCATGGCCAATACCGCGCCCAGTGGAACGACGATTACCACCACGCCTGGCATGTGCTGCTGACCGGCGAGAGCCACGCCTATTACCGTGACTATCAGCGCGCTCCGCTCGCCGATATCGCCCGCGCGCTCGGCTCCGGTTTTATCTATCAGGGCGAGGCATCCCTGCATCGCCGCGGACGACCGCGCGGCGAGCCAAGCGGCGGCCTTTCGCCCATTGCCTTCGTCAACTTCCTGCAGAACCACGACCAGATCGGTAACCGCGCGCTCGGCGACCGGCTTGCAAGCACGGTGAGCGCCAGGGCGATTGAAGCGGCGCTTGCGATCACGCTTCTGGCGCCGATGGTGCCGATGCTGTTCATGGGCGAGGAATGGGGCTCGAAGGCGCCGTTTCCGTTCTTCTGCGATTTCCACGGCGACCTTGCGGATGCCGTGCGCCACGGACGCCGCAGGGAGTTCGCCAGCGCCTATGCCAGATATGGCGACGGGATTCCCGACCCGCTCGATCAATCGACGGCCCGGTCGGCGGTGCTGGATTGGGCCGCCCGCGACGGCGAGCCCGGACGGACGCGGCTGGCATTGGTGCGGGAGTTGCTCGCCATCCGCCGTCGCGAAATCGTGCCACGGCTTGCGGGCGCCCGCTTTGGCGAAGCGCATGCGGCCGCCAATGGCTTGCTGACGGCAAACTGGCGCATGGGCGACCGGACCACGCTGCGGCTCGCGGCCAACCTGTCGGAACGCGGCGTCAGCCATGCGTCCCCTCACATGCAGGGAACCCTGCTGTGGGGTAGCGCGTTGAGTGCGAGCATGCCCGCATGGTCGGTGCGCTGGCACATCGGATAGTCAAATGCCTCCGGCGATCCCGATCGCGACCTACCGCCTGCAACTCACCGCGGATTTTGACTTCGACGCCGCAGCTGCCGTCGTGCCTTATCTGAAGGCGCTCGGGATCACGCATGTCTACGCCTCGCCGTTCATGAAGGCGCGCAAGGGCAGCACGCATGGCTACGACATCGTCGACCACACCCGGTTCAATCCCGAGCTCGGCGGCGAGGCCGGCTTCGCGCGGCTCAGCGCTGCGCTGAAGCAGCAAGATCTCGGGCTGATCCTCGATTTCGTGCCCAACCATGTCGGCGTGCATTTTGCCGATAATCCGTGGTGGCTGGATGTGCTGGAATGGGGTCCGGCCTCGCCGCATGCGGCGTCGTTCGACGTCGACTGGGAGCAATTGCCGTATCGCGCCCGCGGCGGCGTGCTGATGCCGATCATCGGCTCGTCCTACGGACAGGCGCTGGAGCGCGGCGAGATCCAGCTGCGCTATGATGCGGCCGAAGGTGGCTTTTCCGCCTGGTATTTCGAGCATCGGCTGCCGATCGCGCCGGAACGCTACAGCGAGATTTTGCGCACGATCGTCAAGGAAGCCGCGGCTGAAGCCAGCCCGGCCGGCAAGGCCATCCTCGCCCTCGCCTCGCGTTACCGGGGATTGCGTCACCCCAACCGCAAGGAAGCACCCGCCTTCAAGGCGGAGCTGAAAGCGATCGCCGGAGGGCCTGCGATCATCGAACGCGGGCTTGCCGCCTACCGCGCCGGGCCCGATCGCGCCACGCCAACGCTGGCGCTGCATCACCTGCTCGAACGCCAGCATTACCGGCTTGGCCATTGGCGGCTGGCCTCCAGCGACATCAACTACCGCCGCTTCTTCGACATCAACACGCTGGCGGGATTGCGGGTCGAGGATGCCGGCACGTTCGATGCCATCCATCGCCTGGTCAAAAAGCTGATCGCGGAGGGAACGCTGCAGGGCCTCCGCCTCGACCACATCGACGGCCTGCGCGATCCCGCGCAATATTTTCAGCGCCTGCGCCGCCTGATCCGTTCTGCCCAGGGCGGCGCGGCCAGGCCGTTCTATCTGGTGATCGAAAAGATTCTCGGCGAGCATGAAAAGATGCATGCCTTTGCCGGCGTTCACGGCACCACGGGCTATGAGTGGATGAATGCGATTACCCATGCGCTGGTCGACGGCAACGGCCTCGCGCCGCTCGACGAGATTTGGCGGCAGATCAGCAATCAATCGCCGAAACTCGAACCCATCCTGAAGGATGCCAAGCGCCGGGTGCTGGAAACCCTGCTGACCAGCGAATTCACGGTGCTGACGCGCCTGCTGGCGCGGATCGCCAGCGGACATTACTCCACCCGCGACTATGCCGCCGACAGCCTGCGGCAGGCGCTCGAACTCTATGTGCTGCATTTCCCGGTTTATCGCACCTATCTGACGTCGTCCGGTTCGGCCGCGCATGACCGCGCGCTGATATCTGCGACGATCGAGCGCGCGCGGGCCGACTGGTTTGCCGCCGATGACGGCATCTTCGACTTCCTGCGCGATACCCTGACCATGGATTTGATCAAGCCGGGACGCGCGGCGCACAGCGCGCCGCGGGTCCGGCGCTTTGCCTTGAAGGTGCAGCAATTCACCGGACCCTTGATGGCCAAGTCGCTCGAGGACACCACCTTCTACCGTTACCACCGGCTGCTGGCCCTGAACGAGGTCGGCGGCGATCCCTCGGCGAAAGCGCTTTCCGTCGACGGCTTTCACGCCATGATGCAGACGCGCGCCAGGGAATGGCCGCACGGCATGACGGCAACCGCGACCCACGACACCAAGCGTGGCGAGGACGCACGGGCCCGGATCATGGCGCTCGCCGAAATCCCTGGCGAATGGGCCAGCACCGTGGCGCGCTGGAAAATTTTCAACGCGCCGCATCTCGTCACCAAAGGCGCGATGCGCGCGCCCTCGGCGACGTTCGAATACATGCTGTACCAGGCGCTGCTGGGCGCGTGGCAACCAGGCGACGACAAATTTCTGGAGCGAATGCAGGCCTATGCGTTGAAGGCCGCGCGCGAAGGCAAGCAGGAAACCAGCTGGCTCAATCCGCACCAGGCCTATGAGGCGGGAATAACGACCTTTATCGCGCGGATTCTGGATCGCACCATCTCAGCCGAATTCCTGGACTCGCTGGAAACCCTGGCGCGGCGCGTATCGTTTCTGGGGGCATTGAATTCGCTGGGCCAGCTTACGCTGAAGGCAACGATGCCCGGTGTGCCGGACTTCTATCAGGGCACGGAATTCTGGGATCTTTCGCTGGTCGATCCGGACAACCGGCGGCCGGTGGATTTTGCCGGGCGCGGTACGGTGCTGACCGCCGTCGAAACACCGGATTGGGAACACCTCGCGCGGCATTGGACCAATGGCCATTTGAAACTGGCGTGGACCCGACAGCTCCTGAAGCTGCGGACCGAACTCGCCGATGTGTTTGCCGACGGCGACTATCAGCCACTGGGCGTGAGCGGGCGGCATCGCGATCATGTCATCGCCTTTGCGCGGCGGCGCGGCCGCGATGCAGCCATTGTCGCGGTCGCGAAATCCTGCGCGGCGTTCACGGAAGGTGGACGCACCTGGCCGCGCGCCGATGCCTTCGATGGCGCGATCGACCTCAAGGGATATGCGACGGAAGCTGGCGAAAGCGAGCTTTCGACCCTCTTCCGGTATCTGCCGGTTGCGGTGCTCAAGGCCAGCGTCGCCGGCGCTTCGAAGCCGGCGCGCCAACGAATTCGCGCGTAACCGACCTTTCGCAAATGCGAAGGCCGCCCGGGATCGATGGCCGGGCGGCCCGGCGGTTGTCGTGCCGACGACGAAGGTCGGTTCCCTCCTCCCGCGCAGGCCTGCATGATCCCACAAAATTCGTTACCAGTAAGCTGATGAAACTACGGAGTGCGTCTGTTCTTCGAAAACTTTTCTTTGCTGCAAGGCACAATCACACGCAACGCATCAATTTCGTTTCGTCAGCAGCAGACTGCCGCGATTGCGGATCGCAGCCTGGGCTGCTTCAGCAAAACGCTGCAGCAACCACGGCAGCAGGACCTCCACGCGCACATGATCGTCGGCGACATCGACCTGGCCCGCGACCGCTTGTCCCAATGCGCGAACGCGAAAGATCATGCGATTGTCCTCCCATCTTTCCTCATCGACCTGCAACACCGGCACGCTCGAAGCCGCGCGCGTCAGCCCCGTCTTCAGGCGGCGCACGGCTTCTTCGCGGCCGAGACTATGTGGAATCGAAACGACCAATGGTGCGGACATCGCTGAAATCCTCTTTGATCCAACAGCATGTAATTCCAGATCGCTCGAAAAGAAGAGCCGTGCGCGCGCTGTCGCGACGTACCAAATGGAACCTTCATAGTCGCCGTTCGTTTTCCTGCTGAAGGCAGAGAGCAAACAGGCCTATGGGCTGAGGAGAGATTTAATGTCACTCGGAACGATCATTCTCATCATTCTCGTCATCGCGCTGCTCGGCGGATTCAGCGGCGTCGGCGGCGGACCGTTTTACGGAACCGGTTATTACGGCGGTGGCGGACTTGGTCTGGTGGTCGTGATCTTGCTGATATTGCTGTTGCTTGGGAAGCTCTGAGGCACAGTGTCATTCCGGGGCTCGCGTCAGCGAGAACCCGGAATCTCGCGCTACAACTTGGGATTCCGGGTTCGCGACTACGTCGCGCCCCGGAATGACAGGAGTCAGATCTGAGTCCCCAGCTTCTTCATCGCCGCCTTTATCGATGACGCCGCATCCTGATATCCTTCCCACGCTTTGGTCTTCACCAGCAGCGCCGGCACGGTGCGTACGGTGTAGCGCTTCGGATCGAGATCGCCGCGCAGCTGCGCCCAGGTCAGCGGCATCGAGACGGTGGAGCCCTCGCGCGCCCGCGGCGACAACACCGCAACCGCGGTCGACATCCGGTCGTTGCGCAAATAATCGAGGAAGATTTTTCCACTGCGCATCTTCTTCGACATGTTGAGCAGATAGCGCCCGGGATCGTCGTTCGCTATCCACTGGCAGATGCCCAGCGCAAACGCCTTGGCTTCCTTCCACGTCACCCTGTCCCTGGCGCCGTGAAGCAGCGGCGTCACGACGTGCAGGCCCTTGCCGCCGGTGGTCTTGCAAAAGCTCTCCAGCCCGACCGCGGTCAGCCGTTGCCGCATCTCCCTGGCGGCCTCGATGACCTCCGAGAAATCAACCTCCGGCGCCGGATCGAGATCGAACACCAACCGCCCCGGCACGTCATAGGCATCCGGCGCGCAGTTCCAGGGATGCAGTTCGAGCCCGCCGCTCTGTGCCACGGCCGCGAGACCCTCGATCCGGTCGATCTGCAAATAGGGTTTGCGGTCGCCGGAGACTTTGACGAGTTCCAGCAGATTCGACGTGCTGGGCATCGCATGACGCTGAAAGAATTTTTCGCCGTTGATGCCATCCGGCGCCCGGACCACGGAGCATGGCCGACCTTTCAAATAGCCGATCATCCATTCGCCGACCAATTCGAAATATCGGGCCAGGTCGAGTTTCGTCACCCCGGCGCCATCGCCGGCATCCGGCCACAGCTCCTTGTCGGGCTTTGAGATCACGACGCCCATCACTTCGGCAGATTTCTTCGCCGCCGGCCGTGCGGCTGTCGTCGCGGCTTTCCCGGCCGGTCTGGCAAGCCTGGTCATCGATGGTCTCTCCGCCTCCACCTCGATGGCGGGCTTGTCCTGCCGAAGGCCCTTGAACGCCGCCTGCCGGATATTGCCGCCGTCGGTCCAGCCTGCGAATTCGATTTCGGCGACCAGTTCAGGCTTCAGCCAATGCACGTCGCGGGTTTTCTTCGGCGCGTCCTTGCCGCCGAACGGGCTCCTGTCCGACGCCGCCGCCTTCAGCGCCGGCATGATGCGGCGAACCGTGTCCTGCCCGAACCCGGTGCCGACGATACCGACAAAGGCCAGATGATCGCCGCGATAGACGCCGGCCATCAGCGAACGGAATTTGCCGTTGGTGGTTTTCCAGCCGCCCAGCACGACCTCGTGCCCGGCGCGGCACTTGGCCTTGGTCCAGTGGTCGGACCGGCCGGAACGATAGGGCGCCTCGAGCTTTTTGGAGACGATGCCTTCGAACGACAGCTTGCGGGCCGCTTGCAGGATCGCATCGCCGCCGCCTTCGAAATGTTCGACATAGCGGATCGGTCCGTCCTTGCCTTTACGGGCCTCCAGCAATTTCCTCAGCCGCGCCTTGCGTTCGCCGAGCGGCAGCGGGCGCAGATCTTCGCCATCGGCAAACAGCAGGTCGAACGCAAAGAAGATGAGCCCGCCGGTCTTGCCGTCGGAGATCGCGGCCTGCAGCGTCGAAAAATCCGGCGCGCCGTTGCGATCGAGCGCGACGATCTCGCCGTCGATCAACGCGTCGGGAAGCGATTTTGCGGCTTTGGCGATGCCTTGGAATTTTTCGGTCCAGTCCAGCCCCTTGCGGGTCTTCAGCGCCGCCTCGCCGTCCTCAACGCGCAACTGCACGCGGTAGCCGTCGAATTTGATCTCATGGCACCAGCCATCCGAATTCGGCGGGCGCTCGACCGAGGCGCAAAGCTGCGGCGCGACGAAATCCGGCATCGACGAGACCTTTTTGGCCTTCGGTGCTTTTGCGGCAGCGCGCGCCTTGGGCGACGGCGCCTTGGTTTTGGCGCGGGCCTCGGCCGCCTCGCCACGATTGGAATGCCAGACCGCGTCGGCTTTGGTCTTGCCGCCTTTGGCCAGCATGAACGGCTTTGGCGCCTTGCCCTTGCCCTCGGCAATCTCGGCCATCGATCGCCCCGATGCGACCGAGAGATCCGCATTGACGAACGCGTTGGCCTCGCCTTCCTTCGCAAACGCGTCGCGGTGCTTGATCAACAGCCAGTTGGTCCGCTTGCCGCCGTAGCGATCGCCCTTCATCCGCACCAGCACCCAGCTGCCGTGCAGCTTCTCGCCGTGCAGGGTGAATTTCAGATCGCCCTTCTTGAAGCCGCGGTCGGGATCGTCGGATTCCCAGTAGCCGCGGTCCCAGAGCTGCACGGTGCCGCCGCCATATTCGCTCTCGGGAATCGTGCCTTCGAAATCGCCGTAATCGAGCGGGTGATCCTCCACCTCGACCGCCAGCCGCTTGTCGTGCGGATCGAGCGATGGGCCGCGGGTCACCGCCCAGGATTTGAAGACACCGTCAAACTCCAGCCGGAGATCGTAATGCAGCCTTGTCGCATCATGCTTCTGGATCACGAAGCGGCGGTGTTTTGCAGGCGCGACCTTGACCTCGCCGGAGGGCTCGTCGGTCTTTTCGAAATCACGTTTCTTCCGGTACGTGGACAGGTTTCTCAGCGACACGGTCAAGCCTCACACGGTCGACGTTTCCCAACTCGATCTGCACGACTCGGGCGAAACGCGCCGCGGGGTCGCGAATTCGCCCCGGAGAGTGTAGTTGCTCCTTGCGCCGATTGGAAAGGCCCAGTGGCCGTCAAGCGGCTTTACGGGCCTTGGCCGCTGTCCGCTTCCGGGACGCCTTCTTCGGCACCTTCCTGCCCTTCGCCCGCGCTTCGGACAGGCCGATCGCAATCGCCTGCTTGCGGCTCTTGACCGTCTTGCCGGACCGGCCGCTCTTCAACGTGCCGGCCTTGCGCTTCTTCATCGCGCGCTCGACATCGGCGGAAGCCTTCTTCGAATATTTTCGTGCCATGGTGTTTCTCCCGGTTACCGGGAAACAATCGGCGCAGCTCGTGAAAGTTCCGGACCACGCCGCCGAGATGCGCGGCCCTCAGGCGATCGCCGAATAAAGCTCGGATGCGGTTTTGGCGGCCCGCAATCGCGCGAGATTCTCCGGCGGCCGCAGCGTCCGGGCCACCAGCGCGAGTGCCGCGAGCGCTTCGGTCTCCGCAGCCGCGGGCAACAACAGAACGAACAGGATGTCCACCGCTTGCCCGTCGATGGCGTCGAATTCGATCGGTTGCTTCAGTTTCGCAAGCAGCCCACAGGGCCGCTGCAGATCCGGCAACCGGGCATGGGGGATGGCGACGCCCTTGCCTATTCCGGTCGATCCCAGTTCTTCCCGCTTGAGCAGGTAGGACGCAACCCGATCGGCGGGCAGACCAAGACCAGCCGCGGCCCTGGTTGCGAATTCCTTCAACAGCAACGCCTTGTTCGAAGCACGGACGTCGATCGTGACGTCCGCTGGCGACAGCAGATCGGAAATTTTCATGGTCGCTCCAAGAGGACGCATCCTAGCATCGATCCGGTCTCGGATGATATGTGGGTTTGGCAACCTAGTCCGGCGCGCGCAGCCGGTAGCCGATGCCGGTTTCGGTCAGCACGAATTGCGGACGCTCCGGGTCGGTCTCGATCTTCTGCCGGAGCTGGCGAACATAAACCCGCAGATATTGTGCGTCGGTCAGTTCGTCCCACAGCTCCTTCAGCAGAAACCGATGGGTCAGCACCTTGCCGGCATGCTGCACCAGCACGCGCAACAGCTCATACTCCTTGGGTGACAGTTTGACGTCCTTCTCGCCGACCTTGACGATTCGGCGCACCAGGTCGACCGCAAGGTCGCCCGATCGGAATACCGGGCGTTCGCCATGGACCTGCAATTGATGCCGCAACGCCGCGCGCATCCGCGCCAGCAGCTCGTCCATCCCGAACGGCTTGGTCAGATAATCGTCGGCGCCGAGATCGAGCGCCTGGACCTTGCCGGCCTCGTCGCCGCGGCTCGACAGCACAACGACCGGGACGCTGTCGTTGCGCCCGCGAATCATGCGCAGCAAGTCATGGCCCTGGATGTCCGGCAAGCCGAGATCGAGAATGATGAGGGCGGGATCCTGCGCCAGCAATTCGAGCCCGATCTTGCCGTTGGAGGCTTCCAGGATCTCGTAACCCTGCGTGCTCAACCCCATCCGCAACAGCTTGCGGATCGGCGGCTCGTCGTCGATGACGAGAACCTTGATCGGTGCGGCGCTCATGCGGCGGTGTCCAATGCATTTGATGCCGCCGGAATCGGAAGCCGAACGGTCAGCACGGCGCCACTGCGGTCGGAGCGGTTGGCGGCCAGGATCGTGCCGCGCATGGCCTCGACGAAACCGCGCGAAATCGCCAGGCCAAGCCCGGTGCCGGGGCGGACATGGTCGCCCTTTTGCGCGCGGTAGAACTTGTCAAATACCATCTCCAACTCCGCTGGCGGAAACCCGTCGCCCTCGTCGATGATTTGCAGGCATACAAAATCCCTTTCCCGCAAGCTCCTGATCGAAATCGTGGTGTCGGCGGGCGCGTATTTCGCCGCATTGTCGAGCAGGTTGAAGAGCACCTGCTCGAACAGGACGGCGTCGAGTTCCAGCATCGGCAAATCGGCGGCTAGCTCCAGCGAAACCCTGTGGCTCGCGAGAATCTTGCTGGCGCGCCGCAATACGCTGCCGACGATCTCGCCCACATCGTGCAACGCGGTATTCGGCACGATGGCGCCGGATTCCAGTTTGGTCATGTCGAGCAGATTGGCGATGAAGCGGTTGAGCCGTTCGGATTCGTCGATCACGGTTGCCAGCAAATCGCGCTTTTCGGCATCGCTCAGGCCGCTCGCAAGATCGCGCATCGTGCTGGCCGCGCCCAGCACCGAGGCCAGCGGTGTTTTCAGATCGTGCGAGATCGAGGTCAATAGCGCCGACCGCAGGCGATCGGATTCCACGGTACGCTTGACCCGGTCCATGTCCTCGACCAGCTGCACGCGTTCGATCGCAAGCGCGCCCTGATCCATCAGCGCGTCGAGCAGCCGGCGCTGGTCCGGCGCGAGCAGCGGTCCGGTCCTGTCGTCGTCGATGCCGATGACGCCGATCGGCCCGCGTCCGGTTCGCATCGGCAGAAACAGGCGCTTGGCGCCCGGCAGCGTATCCGCACCGCGACCGGCCGCGCGATCGTTACCCCACGCCCAGTTCGCCGCGGCAAGGTCGGCCTTGTCGAGTTCGTCCTCGGGCGGGTAGCCGGTCTTGACGGTAAGGACGCCCTCTTCGGGCAACAGCAACACCACCCGCACCTTCAGCATCAGGGCGGTCTGATAGGCGGTCGCCCACAGCACATCGTCCAGCGTCGCGGTACCCGCGAGCTTCCGGCTGAAGGCGTACAGCGACTCCGTGGTCCGCACCCGGCCGATCGCGGTATCGGCCTGCAAGCGCACACGCGCGGCGACGTTGGAAACCAGGATCGCGATCAGCATGAAGAAGAAGAACGCGGCGACATTGGTCGGATCGGTGATGGTGAAGGTATAGACCGGCGGCAGAAAGAAGAAGTTGTAGCTCAGCGATGCCGCGACGCTGGCGAACAGCGATGGCCACAACCCGTAACGAACCGCGACGCCGACCACGGCCGTCAGGAACACCAGATCGACGTTCTCGATACCGAACATCGGCTGAATCAGTTCAGCGGCGCCGAGGCCGACGGCCACGATCAGCAGCGACATCAGATACGGCTTGGGATCGAACGGTTCGGGCCGCTCGGCCGCGCGCACGGTCTTCTTCGGAACCGGCTCCGCAGCGAGCTCCTCGCCGGCGATCACGTTGACGCTGATATTGCCGGCGCGCCGCACCAGGTCGTGGACGACCGAGCCGCGCCTGAGCTCGAACCACAGGGAGCGCGTCGACTTGCCGATGATGATCTGCGTGACGTTGTTGGCCTGCGCAAAGCCGATGATGTCGTCGGCGATCCGGCGTCCGACGCCGGGAATGGTGATGGCCTCGCCGCCCAGCGCTTCCGCCAGCCGCAACGTGTCGGCCAGCCGGTCGCGCTGCTCGTCGGTCAGTTGCAGGCTCCGCCTCGTCTCAATGCTGATCGCGGTCCATGGCGCATGCAGCCGGTCCGCCAACCGCTTGGTGTAGCGCACGAGCCCCGCCGACCGCGGATCCTCGCTGAGGCAGGCCAGGATGCGCTCGCCCGCGGCCCAGGGGCCCGCGATCGCGTTGGCCTGCATATGGGTCAAGAGCTGTTCGTCGACCCGCTCGGCGGTCCGCCGCAAGGCGAGCTCGCGCAGCGCGGTCAGATTGCCCGGCGAGAAATAATGCTCGAGCGCGCGCTCGGCCTGTTTCGGGACGTAGACCTTGCCTTCCCTAAGCCGCTGGATCAGATCGTCCGGCGTGAGGTCGATCAGCTCGATTGCGTCGGCGCGGTCGAACGCCGAATCCGGCACGGTTTCGCGCACCCGCACATGGGTGATCTGCGCGACCACGTCGTTGAGGCTTTCGATGTGCTGGATATTGACCGCGGTATAGACGTCGATGCCGTGGGAGACCAGTTCCTCGACGTCGAGGTAGCGCTTGGGATGGCGGCTGCCGGGCGCATTGGTGTGGGCGAGTTCATCGACCAGCGCGATCTGCGGATGGCGCGCAATCAGCGCGTCGAGGTCCATCTCCTCGAGCAACTGGTCCTTGTATTCGAGCCGCTTGCGCGGGAGAACCTCAAGCCCGACCAGCAGCGCCTCGGTCTCGACCCGCCCGTGGGTCTCGACGACGCCGACGACGACGTCGGCACCGGCCTTCAATTTGGCGTGCGCGCTCTGCAGCATTTCATAGGTCTTGCCGACGCCGGGAGCGGCGCCGACGAAGATCTTGAGCCGCCCGGCACGGCTGTCCTCGCGCCGGGCCGCCTCCAGCAGGGCCTCCGGCGAGGGGCGTTGTTCGGAATCGCGGCGCTGCTGGACCATTATGACAATATAGACCTCAGCCTGGGTCCAGCCTAGACACTCGTTATTTCGATGCGGCGCGATCCAAGGCCAAATTCAGCGTCAGCACATTGACGCGCGGCTCGCCGAGCAGTCCGGCAAGACGGCCCTGGGTGTTCATCACGACCACCTGGCGGACCAAGTCTTCCGGCATGTTCCGGGCCTTCGCGACCCGGGGCACCTGGAACAGCGCGGCTTCCGGCGAGATGTCGGGATCGAGGCCGCTGCCGGACGTGGTGACGAGATCGACCGGCACCGCCGCGGACGGATTTTCCGCCTTCAGCTTCTCGACGTCTTCCTTGACCCGATCGTTCAGCGCCTTGCTGGTCGGGCCGAGGTTGGAACCGCCGGAATTGGCCGCATTGTACGGCGCCGAAACCGTCTTGGTCGAATCGGCCGGATCCGGCGCCGAGGTCGCCGAGGGCCGGCCGTGGAAATACTTGTCGTCCTTGAACTCCTGGCCGATCAGGGCGGAGCCAACCACCTTGCCGTCCTTCTCGATCAGGCTGCCCTGGGCCTGCTTCGGAAAGATCACGCCGGCAATCGCGGTCATGGCGAGGGGATAGGCAAGGCCCGTGATCAGCGTGAGCAGGACCAGGATGATGATGGCGGGACGGAATTCTCTTAACATAACCGTATCTCCTTAGTGACCGTCATTGCGAGCGAAGCGAAGCAATCCATAGAGCCGCAAAGAAAGAGTGGATTGCTTCGCCGCTTCGCTCCTCGCAATGACGCGTGTGGTTAGACCAGGTGCAAGGCCGCGACGACGAGGTCGATGGCCTTGATGCCGATGAAGGGAATGATGATGCCGCCGACGCCGTAGATCATCAGGTTACGGCGCAACAGCGCGCCGGCACCGATGGCACGATAGGCCACGCCCTTCAGCGCCAGCGGAATCAGCGCGATGATGATCAGCGCGTTGAAGATGATCGCCGACAGGATCGCGCTCTGCGGGCTCGCCAGATGCATGATATTGAGCGCATCGAGCTGCGGATAGAACGCCAGGAAGATCGCCGGGATGATGGCGAAATATTTCGCCACGTCGTTGGCGATCGAGAACGTGGTGAGCGCGCCGCGGGTCATCAGCAATTGCTTGCCGATCTCGACCACCTCAATCAGCTTGGTCGGGTTGGAATCGAGGTCGACCATGTTGCCGGCCTCGCGCGCGGCCTGCGTTCCCGTGTTCATGGCGACACCGACGTCGGCTTGCGCGAGCGCAGGCGCGTCGTTGGTGCCGTCGCCGCACATCGCCACCAGTTTTCCCTTTGCCTGCTCGTCGCGAATGAGCTTCAGCTTGTCTTCGGGGGTGGCTTGCGCCAGGAAATCGTCGACGCCGGCTTCGGCGGCAATCGCGGCCGCGGTCATCGGGTTGTCGCCGGTGATCATCACCGTGCGGATGCCCATGCGGCGGAGTTCCGCAAAGCGTTCGCGGATGCCGCCCTTGACGATATCCTTGAGCTGCACGACGCCAAGCAGACGTCCATCCTTGGCGACCGCGAGCGGGGTTCCGCCCGACTTGGCGATTTCGTCGGAAATCGCCTGGATCTCGCGCGCGACATCCGTCAGCCCCGCCGACTGGATCGCACGCACCGTGTTTCCTGACGCGACGATGTGGCTCCCGCCATTGACGTAATTCAGGATCGCATCGACCGCGCCCTTGCGGACCGACGACGCGCCGGCATCGACGCCGCTCATCCGGGTTTGCGCGGTGAACGGAACGAATGTGGCGTTGAGTTCCGCCATATCGCGGCTGCGGATACCGTATTTTTCCTTGGCCAGCACGACGATCGAGCGGCCTTCCGGGGTTTCGTCGGCCAGCGAGGCAAGTTGCGCCGCGTCCGCCAACTCCTGCTCGGTCACGCCGCGCACCGGGCGAAACGCCGTCGCCTGGCGGTTGCCCAGCGTGATGGTGCCGGTCTTGTCGAGCAGCAGGGTATCGACGTCGCCGGCGGCTTCCACCGCGCGGCCGGACATTGCCAGCACGTTGAAGCGCACCAGCCGGTCCATGCCGGCGATGCCGATCGCCGACAGCAACGCGCCGATGGTGGTCGGGATCAGCGTCACGAACAGCGCCACCAGCACGACAACGGAAATCGAGCCGCCGGCATAGGTCGCATAGCTCGGGATCGTCACGGTCGCGAACACGAAGATGATGGTGAGGCCCGCCAGCAGGATGTTGAGCGCGATCTCGTTCGGCGTCTTCTGCCGCTCGGCGCCTTCCACCAGCTTGATCATGCGGTCGATGAAGGTCGAGCCCTGTGCCGCGGTGATGCGGACGCGGATCCAGTCGGACAATACCTGCGTGCCGCCGGTGACCGCCGAGCGGTCGCCGCCGGATTCGCGGATCACGGGCGCGGATTCGCCGGTGATGGCGGCCTCGTTGACGGAAGCGACGCCTTCGATCACCTCGCCGTCGGACGGAATATTGTCGCCGGCCTCGACCAGCACGATGTCGCCGACCTTGAGGCTGGTACCGGAGACCAGACGAAAGGTCTTGTCGGAACCGGTCAGCAACTTGGCTTGACTCTCGGTGCGGGTCTTCCGGAGCGACTCCGCCTGCGCCTTGCCGCGGCCTTCGGCAACGGCCTCGGCGAAATTGGCGAACAGGACCGTGAACCACAGCCACAGAATGATCTGGAAGGTGAAGCCGAGGCTTGCGCCGCCCGTCACCAGATCGCGAACGAAGATCACCGTGGTCAGCGCGGCCACGGTCTCGACCACGAACATCACGGGGTTCTTGATCATCAGCCGCGGGTCGAGCTTGACGAAGGCCGAGCGGATCGCAGGCATCACGATTTTGGGATCGAGCATTGCCGAGGCCGTCGCCTTTTTCTGCAGTTTCATGGTTTCCATGGGCGTAACTCCGAAATGCGTTCGATCAGAACAGGGTATTGGCGTTGCCGGCGAGGTGCTCGACGATCGGCCCGAGCGCCAGCGCCGGGAAGAAGGTGAGACCGCCGATGATCAGGATCACGCCGACGACAAGCCCGACGAACAGGCTGCCCGTGGTCGGCAAGGTGCCGGCCGAGGGCGGGATCGATTTCTTGTTGGCGAGCGAGCCCGCCAGCGCCATCGCCGGCACGATCATGAAGAAGCGGCCGACGAACATCGAACAGGCGAGCGTCAGATTGTAGAAGAAGGTGTTGCCGGTCAGACCCGCGAAGGCCGAGCCGTTGTTCCCGGTCGCCGAAGTATAGGCATAGAGCACCTCGGTGAACCCATGCGGGCCGGAATTGGCCATCGATGCGACCGCCGACGGCAGCACCACGGCCACCGAGGTCCAGCCCAGGTACATCAGCGGCAACACCAGGATGGCGAGCATTGCCATCTTGACCTCGCGCGCCTCGATCTTCTTGCCGACATATTCCGGCGTGCGGCCGACCATCAGGCCGGCGACGAAGATCGCCAGCACAACGAACAGCAGCATGCCGTAAAGGCCGGCGCCGACGCCGCCAACGATGATTTCGCCGAGCTGCATGTTGATCAACGGGATCATGCCGCCGAGCGCGGTAAACGAGTCATGCATGGCGTTGACCGCGCCGCAGGACGCGGCCGTGGTGATCACCGCGAACAGCGAGGACGCCACGATGCCGAAGCGGACTTCCTTGCCTTCCATATTGCCGCCGGTCAGCCCCAGCGCGCTCAGCGCCGAGGTGCCGTTGGCTTCGGCCCAATAGGTGACGGCGACGCCTGACAGGAACAGCACGCCCATCACGGCCAGGATCGCCCAGCCCTGGCGCTGGTTGCCGACCATGCGGCCGAACACGTTGGTCATGGCGGCGCCGAGCGCGAAGATCGAAATCATCTGCACGAAGTTCGACAGCGCCGTCGGGTTTTCGAAGGGGTGCGCGGCGTTGGCGTTGAAGAAGCCGCCGCCATTGGTGCCCAGCATCTTGATCGCGACCTGCGAGGCGACCGGGCCGACCGCGATGGTCTGCTTGGCGCCTTCCAGTGTGGTGGCGTCGACATAGGCGCCGAGCGTCTGCGGCATGCCCTGCGAGACCAGGAACAGCGTGTAGACAATGCAGATCGGCAGCAGCACATAGAGGGTGCAGCGCGTCACGTCGACCCAGAAATTGCCGATGGTGCGCATCGAGGAGCGCGAGAAGCCGCGGATCAGCGCCACCGCCAGCGCGATGCCGGTCGCAGCCGAGAGGAAGTTCTGGTGCGTCAGGCCGAGCATCTGCACCAGATAGGACAGCGTGCTCTCGCCGCCGTAGTTCTGCCAGTTGGTATTGGTGATGAAGGAGATCGCGGTGTTGAACGACAGATCCTGCGCGACGGCGGATTGTTCGGCCGGATTGAACGGCAGCAGCGCCTGCAGCCGCATCAGACCGTAGATGATCAGGAAGCCGCCGACATGGAACAGCAGCATCGCGACCGTATAGGTCAGCCAATGCTGCTCGCGCTTCTCATCGACGCCACCGATCCAGTACAGAGAGGCCTCGACCGGCCGCAGGATCGGAGACAGGAACGTGCGCTCGCCGTTGAAGACGCGCGTCATGTACCAGCCGAGCGGTTTCACCAGCGCGACCACGATCGCGCAGTACAGAAGAATTTGAATCCAGCCGATGACGGTCATGGGATTGCCTTTTGGGGAATTGCCGTTGGATGCAGGTTCAGAAGCGCTCGGGGCGCAGCAGCGCGTAGGTCAGGTAGAACAGCAGACCCAGCGAAACGAGACCGGCGAGCGAGTAATCGAAAATCATGGCTCTCTCCTCTTCACAACCGTTCGCAGGCGTAGGCGTAGCCTATGCCCGCCACGAAGAAGCCGAGGCCGAGCGCCAGCATGACGATGTCCAACATGGGATGCTCCTTTTCGCGCCTCGTTTCCGTGCGCGGCAAGACGGTTTCAATCGATTGAGCGGGATCTCTCCGCAACAATCCCGATTTTCCGTATCAGTGGCTGTGACGTGCCACTTCGGGTGTATGATTTCGAGGCGGCAGCACGTCGAGTTTTATAGGAATTCCATAAAGACGCGATTTTCCCGAACACGGGTGGTCAAATTCGCAATTTAACCTGGTCGCCGACGAAATCGTGGGCTTGCACATAGCGTCGCCTTTTCGTCGAAATACGCGCTTATGAAATTCCTATATCTCAGCCTTCCATTCCCTCTCGTTTTCAAATGACGTCTTGGCCATTTTGGCAGCGTGGCCAGCACCTTTGGCTGCGCCCTGAACGAGATGACGTCATGCCGCTGCTTTCAGAACATCAAAATCCCGCCGAACTGGTCGACCGGCTTCGCGACGCCGGTGCGGTGACGGCCGCGTTGATGTCGGAGATCATCAGCAAAGTCTGCCGCCGCTTTCCCTCCCAGGGACAGACCGCCAAGACCGCGCACGTCGAGCGGCTGATTCAATCGGGCGGCTGGACCGATGCGGCGCTGGCGCTAATCGATCTCGAACTGCCGCAATGGCAGGTTCGCCGCATCGCCTATGATGAAGGCGAATGGTATTGCGCACTGTCGCGCGAGCGCGAGCTGCCGGACTGGCTCGATCAATCGGTCGAGGCCCGACACGCCGACCTGGCGCTCGCGATATTGAGCGCATTCGTCGAGGTTGAGCGCATCAGCGTGCCCTCGATCCGGACCAGCGTTCCTGCCGTGACGCGGGACACTAACCAGCTCTACGAGCCGGTCTGCAGCGATAATTTCGCGTAAGGCCGCGAGTTGTTGCCTCTCCGGCTTCCGGATTTACGCGCGTGATACGGCTGTCAAATTACCCGCGAAAACTGCGATCGGCCCAGGTGCTGATCCGGTTTGGCATGCGGATGTTTATCCTGGTCATTTTCGCGATGTTCGGCGGCATCGGCTTCGGCAGGAGCCTGGCCGCCTTGCTGTGGATGTCCACCATCCTCAGCGCCTGCATCGCCGTCATCCGGCGCGAGCTTCCACTCGATGCCGAGCTCAATCAGTGGGATGAAACGGTGACCTATGCCGCCATTTGCATGCTGGTCAACGGCCTCAACCAATCGCTTTAACGGCGCCTGGCTTATGCGGCTCCTATGAGATCGCCGCCTTGTCACGCTCGATTTCATATCCGGCGGGAAACATATTGGGCGCGCACTATCCCATCTCTGGAAGGAATACCAACGTGAAGCTCGTCGAACCTCCATCGTGTAGTTCTCCGTCTGCAATCGTCTTCATCGGCAGAAACAGGCGCGGCAACTGGGTCGCCCAGGAACAGAACGGCCTTTATGGCGGGCTGTTCGTCAACCGCGCGCAAGCCGTCAAATACGCGCTGTTCGAGAACGGCCACCATCCCGAAACCATCGTCGAACTGGCACTCGAAATCGAACTCGACATGGGCGGCACGCCCGCTTCCGGTCCCGCATCGCAGGTCGCCGGCGCCACAGCCCGGCACGTCGCGTAACAGGCCGGACAGACTTCCCCACAAGGAGAGCAAGATGGGTCAGCCTCATTCCGATTCGAACCGGGAGCAGGTCGTCGATACCATGATCGGGCTCACGCGCTTGACCAACCTGCATCGCGCCATCGTTGCCGGCAGCGGCAGCCTGGAACTCTATCTTGCGCTGCGCCGGCGCGGTTTCATGCGGGTAGCCACCACCACGACCTGCCGGGTCCCGAAAGGCCAGCACGCGGTCGGCCTGATCACGGGCCACAATTCCCTTCAGGCAATCGAGACCGCGCTTACCGGGATATCGCAATTCCTCGGCGCCAGCGCCGCCATCGCGGTCACGATCGACTGCCACGAAACCGGTGCCGGGCTGCGAGTCCGGGGCAAGCTCGAGCAAATGGGTTTTCGGATCGAGGCCGGCGTCAGATGCCAGCAGGGCTTCGTGCTTTCGGCCATTCGGCAAGGCTTCACCGAGATGCAAAACGCGGCGTAAGATCCCAATGATAGCATCTTCAAATCCGGCCACCTGGCTGGCGGGCTACATACCCGATATTCCCACCCCCTTCGATGAAACGGGTGCAGTCGATCTGGCGGTATTCGCAAAGCTCTGCGAGCGCCAGATACAAGCCGGCGTCACCGCGATCCTGGTCAGCGAAACCAGCGGCGAAAGCTCCACGCTGACGCCGGCCGAACAAGAAAGCATCATCCGCGCCGCCGTCGAAGTGGCGCGAGGCCGCGTCCGCGTCATCGCCGGAGCCGGATCCAATTCAACCAGTCAGGCGATCGAGCTGACACAGCGCGCCGAAGCGGCCGGGGCCGATGCGGTGCTTTCGGTCGTGCCGTATTACAACAAGCCGATGCAGGCCGGAATTCACGCGCACTTCCGGGCGATTGCGATCTCGAGCGGGCTGCCCATCATCCTGCACGACGTTCCAGCCCGGACCATGCGCGAATTGTCCGACGACACGCTGTTGCGGCTGGCCGAATCGAGGCGCTTCATCGGATTGAAGGACGGCGCCGGCGATATCGTGCGGCTGCTGCGCTTGCGGCCACAGCTGCCGGCAGGATTTCGATTGTTGTCCGGGGACGACGCAACGGCGCTGGCGTTCGTTGCCAATGGCGGGGACGGTTGCGTATCCCTGATATCGAACGTCGCGCCGGGACTGTGCCAGGCCATCTTTTCTAACTGCAGGCAGGAGCGGCTACAGACCGCGCGATACCTGCAGAACCGGCTGGCGCCGCTGGCGGCCGCTCTCGCCAGGGAAAGCCCGGCCGCCCTGAAATACGCGCTCTGCCTGCTCGGCTTCATGTCTCCGGCGACCCGCCTGCCCCTCGTTGAACTTGGCGACCCCGCAAAGGCGGAGGTCGCGGGCGCGATCGCGGAGATCGGCGATGAGGATATCGCATGTCCGGTCGAAAGCTGGCCCACACCGCGTGCTTGCGAGGATTCCATTGCTGCAGGGCAGGCCCAACCCGGATGAGTCCAGCCGCTCACGGAATCGAGCGGCACGCCAGAACGCTACGCGCCTGGCATCTGCCAATCCTGCGATATGCCGAGACGCTGCGATCCTGCGACAATACCTCGCACGGATCGACGATGACCGCCTGCGACGGGTGGTTGCGGCAACGGTCGACATCGGCCAGGGACTTTCCGCCCGCGGCAACGTTTGACTCGATGCGTTGGAGCACGGGTGGTGCGCGACCGTATCAAGGGCTCACGCGCCGCCGGCTGATGCTCGATCCAGCAAGTGCTTCTCCCGCCATTTCGGCCCGGGACCGCGCATATAGTGTTGCTCGGGATGGTAACGCTTGACCGGCCCATCCCAGGATGGGCCGAAGAACGTCACCAATGATCTGAGGGCGCCGCGAACAAGGGCGACAAGAGCCGCCGAACTCATCGCGAACGCTCCGTCGACCCGGAATGGCGCGCCACCCAATCGTTGGTGTCCCGGTCGAAGCGAATGCCGCGCAGTTCGAGTTCGCGCTGCATGCGGCGTACCTTCGAATTGGCGATGGCCTCGATCATGTTCTTCAGGAAGCCGTTGACGCGGCTTAAGGCGTTGCGCATCCGGACGCGGTCGCGTTTCGTCTGCGATCGGGCAAACCGGTAGTCGCCCGATGAATCGCGCCGGCTGGCGAGATACGACCGATAATCATCGTCGTAGGTCACATCGCGGAATTTATCTTCACCAGTGAGCAAGTGAGCCATGGTAGATCTCCACCGTCTGCCCGCATTGCGGGCGCCTGGTGCCAAGATGCGGACGATCGCATAGGAAATCGAGGCGATCTCCTGCCTCCTCCCATAAGGGCGGCATAAACATCTACGGCGGCGTCAATTCCTATATTTCTCCTATGATATCCACGGTCGATCCGTCTCGTATTCCTACGGCATTGCCTGCACATCATGGCCGTTAGATTCGCAAGGAGGCCGCGATGGGCGCGATCACTTTCCATACCGCGTATCCCGCTGCGGGACGGCTTGGGGCCGTGCTGGCTGCTGTGCGCAAAACGATCGACAGGTTTGTCAGTTGCCAGATGCAGGATGCGGCAGCGGAGGCCGAATACGCGCGCCGCGAACACGCCCGCACGCCGCCGGGCGACGAGCCCGCGAGCGTCAATACGCAATTTCAGCCACTCGATTCCAGCATCGTCAGCGAGGCAATTCCGGGGTTCTTCATCGGCCGTAACAAGGAAGGCTTCTGGGTTGCCCGGGACGCGAAGGGAAGAATCGGCGGGCTTTTCCTGTTCAAGAACTCTGCCCTGTCCTTTGCAAGGAACAACAGCCGGCCGACGGGATGCGCGACGATATTCCCTTCTCATCGGTTCGAGCTCGACCTGGAAAACAAGGGCAATGCGCTGGTCCCGCATCTTGGATCGATAAAGCGCCTCGTGACGCGCCATCTGCAGAGAATGGCAGCCTCGATCGGCGGATAAGCCCGGCGCGCTACAACGGTGAAGGATTCCTGACATGACGATGCTGGCGCACACCGGCGGCCCATTCAAACCGGCCCGCTATTCATCGGGTGGGCGTGACATCACCGGAACGAGTACGGCGAACGCTCGTCTGGCGATGATCAAGCGGCTCAGCAAGTTCGCGCTTGCCGTCCTGACGGTCGGAGGTGCCCTCGCCAGTATCATCGCCCTAAAAGCCGCGATCTTTCTTTCGCGCTTGAACTTTTGACGCCAGCCGGTCGCGGCTATTCGGCCGCCGAGCGGAGTTCCACCTTCTCCGCGCGCACGGCGCAGAACTTGAATTCCGGGATCTTGCCGAACGGATCGAGCGCCGGATTGGTCAACAGGTTCGCCGCCGCCTCCGCGTAGCAGAACGGCATGAACACCATGTTTTCCGGCACGTCGCGGTCGGAGCGAACCTTGACCTCGACGGCGCCGCGGCGGGTCTCCAGCCGGATGAAATCGCCGGGCCAGACGCTTAAGCGCCGCATATCCTTTGGCGACATGAACGCCACCGCCTCGGGCTCGATCTGGTCGAGCACCTGGGAGCGCCGGGTCATCGAGCCGGTATGCCAATGTTCCAGCACGCGGCCGGTGGAGAGCACCATCGGATATTCGTCGTCGGGAATCTCGTCGGGCGCGACCACCCGCGCCGGCACGATCTTGCCGCGGCCGCTTTCGGTCGGGAAACCGGTGGTGAAGATGATCTCGTTGCCGGGCTGATCGGGATCGTCGACCGGATAGGTCACCGCGCCCTCGCGCACCATCCGTTCCCAGGTGATGTTGTTCAGCGACGGCATCACCTGCGTCATCTCGGTGAACACCTCGGCAGGTCCAGCGTAGTTCCAGGGCAGCCCCATCCGCTTGGCGATTTCCTGGATAATCCAGAGATCCTGCTTTGCGTCGCCGGGCGGCTTGATCACTTCGCGCGCGAGCTGCACACGGCGATCGGTATTGGTGAAGGTGCCGGATTTTTCCGCGAACGCCGAGGCAGGCAGGATCACGTCGGCGTGGAACGCGGTTTCGGTGACGAACAGATCCTGCACCACCAGATGCTCGAGTTTGGCCAGTGCCTCACGGGCGTGCTGCAGATCGGGGTCCGACATCGCCGGGTTTTCGCCCTCGATATACATGCCGGTGATTTCGCCGGCGTGGATCGCGTTCATGATCTCGACGACCGTCAAGCCACGAACCGGATCGAGGTCCTGATGCCAGAGTTTTTCGAAGGGCTCGCGCAGATCGGTGCGGCCGACCGGCTGGTAGTCCGGCAGGAACATCGGGATCAGGCCGGCGTCGGAGGCGCCCTGCACGTTGTTCTGGCCGCGCAGCGGATGCAGGCCGGTGCCGGGACGGCCGACCTGCCCGGTGATCAGCGCGAGCGCGATCAGGCAGCGCGCGTTGTCGGTGCCGTGGACGTGCTGGCTGATGCCCATGCCCCAGAAGATGATGGAAGCGCGCGAGCGCGCATACATTCGCGCCACTTCGCGGATCGTTTCCGCCGCAATGCCGCAGATCGGCTCCATCTTTTCCGGCGTGAATTCCTTGATGCGCTCCTTGAGCTCGTCATAGCCTTCAGTATAGCCGGCGATATATTGCTCGTCGGTCAGGCCTTCGGTGATGATGGTGTGGATCATCGCATTCAGGATCGCGACGTCGCTGCCGGCCTTGAACGCCAGATGCTTGGTGGCGTGACGCGACAGCGATTGCCCGCGCGGGTCCATCACGATCAGCTTGGCGCCCTTTTTCGCCGCGTTCTTGATGAAGGTCGCTGCCACCGGATGGTTCACGGTCGGATTGGCCCCGATCACGATGATGACTTCGGCATCCATCGCCGCCGAGAACGGCGCCGACACCGCGCCGGAATTCAGGCCTTCCATCAGCGCCGCCACCGACGAGGCGTGGCACAGCCGGGTGCAGTGATCGACATTGTTGGAGCCAAAACCGGTGCGCACCAGTTTCTGGAACAGATAGGCTTCCTCGTTGGAGCCCTTGGCCGAACCGAAGCCGGCCAGCGCCTTGACGCCCTTCTCATCCCGGATTTTCACGAGACCTTTTGCGGCGATGTCGAGCGCCTCTTCCCACGAGGCTTCGCGGAAATGCGTGAACGGATTGGCGGGATCGACCTGGTCGTTGGAATCCTTTTTCGCATTCGGCAGCCGCACCAGCGGCTTGGTCAGGCGATGCGGGTGATGGATGTAGTCGAAGCCGAAGCGGCCCTTGACGCAGAGCCGGTTGTGGTTGGCCGGGCCGTCGCGGCCTTCGGCGTAGATGATCTTCTCGTCCTTGACTTCGTAGGTGACCTGGCAGCCAACCCCGCAGAACGGACACAGCGAGTCCACCTTGCGGTCCGCATAGGTGACGCGGGTCTGGTTCTCGTCCAGCATCACCGAGGGCATCAGCGCGCCGGTCGGGCAGGCCTGCACGCATTCGCCGCAGGCGACACAGGTCGATTCACCCATCGGATCGTCGAAATCGAACACGATCTTGGATTCGTGACTGCGATAGGCCATGCCGATGACGTCGTTGACCTGCACCTCGCGGCAGGCGCGCACGCACAGGCCGCACTGAATGCAGCTATCGAGATTGACGCGCATGGCGGGATGGCTGGCATCGCCCTCCCAGCGCTGCGCCGCCGGAAACCGGCTCTCGGTCACCTCGACCTTTTCGGCCCAGTGCCAGAATTTCGATTCGGGATCGTGCGAGGTTGCGCGCGCCGGCTGATCGGCGACCAGCAATTCCATCACCATCTTCTGCGCTGCGACCGCGCGCGCGCTTTCGGTCTTCACCTTCATGCCGACGCTCGGCGTGCGCTTGCAGGACGCCGCCAGCACCCGCTCGCCCTCGATCTCCACCATGCAGGCGCGGCAATTGCCGTCGGGCCGGTAGTCCGGCTCGGGCGAGTAGCACAGATGCGGGATCTCGCGGCCCTGGCGGTGTGCCACCTGCCAGATGGTTTCGCCGGCATTGGCCTCGACCTGCTTGCCGTCGAGTTCGAACTGAATCTTGGTCATTCCGCAGCGTCCTTGAACTCGTCTGGGAAGTATTTAATCACGGAAGTCAGCGGATTCGAGGCCGCCTGGCCGAGCCCACAAATCGACGCATCGCGCATTGCCTGGCCCAATTCGTCGAGCAATTCGCGGTTCCACACCGGCCGCTCCATCAGGATCGCGGCCTTCTGGGTGCCGACCCGGCACGGCGTGCACTGGCCACAGCTCTCATCCTCGAAGAAGCGCATCAGGTTCAGCGCCGCACCCTTCACGCTGTCCTGCTCGGACAGGATGATGACCGCGGCCGAGCCGATGAAGCAGCCATATTTTTCCAGCGTGCCGAAATCGAGCGGGATATCGTCCATCGCGGCCGGCAGGATGCCGCCGGACGCGCCGCCCGGCAGATAGGCGCGGAACTTATGTCCTTCCGCCATGCCGCCGCAGAACTCGTCGATCAATTCGCGCACGGTGATGCCGGCGGGCGCGAGTTTCATACCGGGGTTCTTGACGCGGCCCGACACCGAATAACTGCGCAGGCCGTGACGGTCGTTGCGGCCGTGGCTCTTCCACCACTCCGCGCCCTTCTCGACGATGTCGCGCACCCACCACAGCGTCTCGATATTGTTGATCAGCGTCGGCAGGCCGAACAGTCCGACCTGGAACGGATAAGGCGGCTTGTGCCGGGGCAGACCGCGCTTGCCCTCGATGCTCTCCAAGAGCGAGGATTCCTCGCCGCAGATGTAGGCGCCGGCGCCACGGCGCATGTGCAGCACAGGCCCACCCGGCGGCAGCTTTGCAAGTTCGCGCTCGAGAATTTCCCGCGAGGCCGGGTATTCGTCGCGGATGTAGATGTAGATGTCGGTCGCTTCGACCACATGCGCGCCGATCAGCATGCCCTCGATAAAGCGATGCGGATCGGTCTCGAGATAATAGCGGTCCTTGAAGGTGCCGGGCTCGCCCTCGTCGCCATTGACCGCCATCAGCCGCGGTCCGGGCTCGCCGAGCACCGCGCGCCATTTGCGTCCCGTCGGAAAACCCGCGCCGCCGAGACCACGCAGGCTCGCATCGTCGAGGGCTTTGAGCAGATCCTCTTTCGGCAATTCGCCGGAGCGCAGGCGCTTCAGCAGCGTGTAGCCACCGCCGGCGACATAGGAATCGTAGTCGACATATTTGGGCAGATGCGCGTGGGTCTCGCCGGCCTTGGCGGCGGCGAGCACATTGGCAACCGTGGCGTGATCGACAAAGTGATGACCGACTTCGGCCGCCGGCGCGGTGTCGCAGCGGCCGACACACGGCGCGCGCACCACGCGAATGCCGGGACCGGCCTTGTTCTCCAATTCCTGCAGCAGTTTTTCCGCACCCAGCATCGCGCAGGTCAGCGAGTCGCAGACGCGGATGGTCAGCGGCGCGACATCCGGTTCGCCTTCCTTCACGATGTCGAAATGCGCATAGAAGGTCGCGGTCTCGAACACTTCCGCGAACGCCAGCTTCATCTCGTCCGCAAGGGCTGCGAGATGCGCGGCGGAAATCTGATGATACTTGTCCTGGATCAGGTGCAGATGCTCGACCAGGAGATCGCGGCGCCGCGGCCGGTCGCCGAGCAGCAGCTCGATCTCGTGCGCCGCGGCTGGATCGACCTGGCGGCCCTTGGGGGTCGATTTGGCCCGCTTGCGTCCCTCGCCGGGATGCTCAAACGGACGGACTTTTTGCACGTCATGAACCATTGAAAACGTCTCGTTCCTGCTTGTTCAGCCCGGCGACCTTAATCCGTGGCATGCCAGATGCCAAGAGAAATTATGGCGTCTGAATAAGCATTTAAGGGGCATGCAGCTTTGCTGTCATGCCCCTTCTGCAACGCCGTCAGCGAACCCGGGCGATCAGCTCTTGCCCATGCAGTCTTCGATGTAGAACCAGCGGTCGTCGCCAACCAATCCCTGCTTCTTCACATCGACGCGGCAAGCCTTGAGCTTGCCCTTGTTGGCGCTCCACTTGGCCTTCATGTCCCTGAGCTTGTCGGCGGTCAGCTTCATCCTGGACGGCTTGGCCGTGGCAGGAGCAGCCGTGGTGGCGGCCGGCGCGGCAGCGGGCGTGGCGGTCTGGGCCGAAGCCGTATGGAGCGTGCCAGCGACAAGCAGCATGGCAGCGAGACAAGTTCCGGTGCGAAGCATTGGGAAATTCCCTTGGGTCAGTCGTTTGGGTCAATCGTTGAATTGGACGGAAAGACGAAAGGCGCCGCGGGACGAATATGTTCGTCCCGCGGGCCACGCGATGTTCGATCAGAGTATCTTGACCGCGCTTTCCAGCGTCTTCCAGACACCCCAGGCGAGCGGGATACCGACGAAGGCCCAGAACAGCGCGGCCTTGGCGTCGAAGCCGCCCCTGTCGATGCCGAACGAGCCGGTCTGCACCGCCGCCGCGTTCTTCGCGCTCGCCGCCTGCAACCTGGCGACCTCGGCGGCACTCATGTGCCACTTCGGATCGACCGGCTTGATCAGATAATTGCAGATCAGCCCTGCGATCAGCATCGCGCACAGGATGTACATCGTGGTGTTGTAGAGCTGATCGCGCGGAACGCCGGCCGCGAGCTGGAACTCGCGGATGTAGTTCACCACCACCGGACCGATGATGCCGGCGGTCGACCACGCCGTCAGCAGCCGGCCGTGAATGGCGCCCACGAACTGGGTGCCGAACATGTCGGCGAGATAGGCCGGCACGGTCGCGAAGCCACCGCCATACATCGACAGGATGATGCCGAAGCCGAGTACGAACAACAGTTTCGAACCCATTGCCGCAAAGGTCGGCGCCAGCGCGTAGAGCGCAATGCCAAGCAGGAAGAAGCAGTAATAGGTATTCTTGCGGCCGATATAATCCGACAGCGACGCCCAGAATACGCGGCCGCCAATGTTGAACAGCGATAGCAGACCAGCAAAGCCTGCTGCGATCGCGGCGATCGTTACCTTCTGATCGGCGGTCAGCGCGTTGAAGCCAACGGTCGGTAGACCAATCAGCTTGCCCGCGAAGATCTCCTGCAACATCGGAGAAGCCATACCGATCACGCCGATGCCGGCCGACACGTTCAGACAGAGCACCCCCCAGATCAGCCAGAATTGCGGCGTCTTGTGCGCGTCCTTCAGATGGACGTGATGCTCCGAAATCATCGTCTTTTTCTCGCTCGGCGGCGCCCAGCCTTCCGGCTGCCAGCCGGCCGGTGACACGCGATAGGCGAACGCGCCGATCATCATGAAGACGAAATAGATCACGCCCATGGTGGCGAAGGTCTCCCAGACGCCGACCGAGGTTGGCGTCTTGAAGTAGTTGATCAGGAGGTTAGCCAGGGGCGCGCCGATCATGGCGCCGCCACCGAAACCGGCGATGGCGAAACCGGTCGCCATGCCGCGGTGGTCGGGGAACCATTTGATCAGGGTCGAAACCGGGGAGATGTAGCCAAGGCCGAGACCGACGCCGCCGATGACACCGGCACCAAGCCACATGATCCAGAGTTGATGCACGTAAACGCCGAAGGCGCCGATCAAGAGGCCGCCGGCCCAGCACAGCGCCGCCACGACGCCGGCCTTGCGCGGGCCGACGCGCTCGAGCCAGCCGCCCCAGATCGCGGCGGAGACGCCGAGCAGCACGAAGAACAATGTGAACATCCAGCCCAGGCTGGCGACTTTCCAGTCGCAGGTGGTGGTGAACAGTTCCTGGAACAGGCCCATGTCCGGGCACGCTTTCGGCGCCGTCAGTCCGATCGCGCGCGACAGCGGCAGCCAGAACACGGAAAAGCCGTAGGCCATACCGATGCACAGATGAATGCAAAGCGCCGCGGGCGGCACCAGCCAGCGATTGAAGCCCGCCTTGGCGATGGTGTGTTCGCGATCGAGGATTCCCTCGCGCGCGCCCGACACAGCGCCGGTGCTGCTAATAGTCGTCATCGATTGCCTCCCCCTGCAGCCGCCCTTGCCGGGCAGGTCTGCCACCTACGATCCCGTTGCTCAGCACCGCAGCGAACCAGCTCCCACTTTGCTGCCTCGCACAATTCCGGGACGCGCTGGGATCGATAAGCGCATCCCAAGAATTCCAACCCCCGACGCGACAGGATATGCCCGATGCCGGTGCCGGCCTGGATCCGGAAATGTGGCCTGCCCCAACCTGCGCGTCATGCCCTGCCACAGACGCGCCTCGACCTCCGCAGCCCCGCGGAGAATGATAATTGGGACAGAAGGCGGGACGGGTGTCGATAGGCAAAAGGTAGGTATCAACCAGAGCGACTACCGCGCTGCAGGCGACAAGCCATTCGATTTTTCAATCAGGCCATTTGCTTTTTCAATCAGGAACACGATCCGGTTTTGGTGCCGCTCGGTAATCTCGACTTTGTCGCCGGTTTCGCGGATCAGGTTCGGGATGTCGATCACCGACAGTGGATCGGTGCAGTGCACTTCCAGCAAATCGCCGGGTGCGACTGATTTCAGCGCCTTGCGCGTTTTCAGCGCCGGCAGCGGGCATTTGAGACCGGTGAGATCGAGTTTTGTCGTGGTCATGCAGCTATACTTGGCGAAGCCGGCTATCCTCGTCAACGGACATCACCTCGGCTTCCGGCCGCGGCGCCACGCGCCCGACAATGGTTTCGGCTTACTTCACCACCAGTACCGGACAAGCCGCCAGCTGAACAATGCGGTCGGCGCGGCTGCCGACCATGCGCTCGTACAACGCCGAATGCCCGGTCGCCCCGATAACGAGGAGATCGGCGCCAATCTCATCCACGAGGTCCACGATCATGCGGACGGGATGGCCGCTGACGACGTGGATCTGCAGCTTGATGCTGTTTTGCTCGGCCTGAAAGCGCACGCGCTCGACGATCGGATGAAAACGGCGCGCGGCTACTCCCTTGGCTTCCCGTATTTCCTCGATGTACTCCGGCATTGGCGGGATTTCCTCCACGCAAACCAAATGAAGCACCGCCGCGTTCCGCTTGGCCATGGAGACCGCGAGATCGAGCGCCCTGAAAGCGGGTCTCGACCCGTCATTGGCATGCAGGATGGTCTTGAACATTGCGCAAGCCTCCATTTATTCGGCTTGATCCGGCGCGACCAGAACGCCGGGGCGATCGGAATTTTCGATTGGCGCCGCTTCCGACGACGGCAACAAATGGCGCGGCAGATAGAACGCGTTGGCAATCACGGTCGGAATCACTGCGCTTGCGATCACTGTCGCCACCAGCGACGAGTATTGGGCCTGGCTGATGATCCCGTGCGAAAGGCCGAACAGCGCGGAAATGGTTCCAAAGGTCAGCCCGGTTGACATCAGGAGGGTCGTATACATCGCCTCCTTATCCGGCGCGGCGAACAGCTTGGTTACGGGATACACGCCGGCGATTTTTGCCCCGATCTTGACCGCCAGAAACAGCAGGAATGCCGCAGGCGCCGCCACCAGCGCCGGGATCGAAACGAACGAGCCGGCGCGAATGAAATAAAATGGCGTCAGCAATCCGAACGTCAGCGTACGCAGCCGCCGGATGAGCGCGTGGTCCTTTCCGACCGTTCCCGCCAGCACCATGCCTATGAGATAGGCCGGAAGCACGGCCTCACTGTCGGCCCAGTTCGCAAGCGCTCCCATTCCGAACAGGCACAACAGCAGGAACTTGGTTTCGAGCTCCGACGGCCGGTTTCCATACAATTTGAAAAAGCGCGGCGTCAGCCAGGGGAGAACGAGAAACACGACCGCGCCAACGACAAGAAACACCAGCGTCTTGAACGTGAACGGCGCAAAGATCAGACCGAGCGCCACCACCGTCCCAAGATCGGTGACGAAACACGCGGCGAGAACGGACTTTCCGTAGTCCGTCCTGTTGAAGCCGAATTCGAGCATCACCGCATAGACGACCGCCACCGAAGTGGTCGACATCGCCACGCCGGCAAGCCAGCTCGGCATCGGCTCCCAGCCCAGCAGGTAATAGGCGGCGGCGGTGCATCCCAGGAAGGGAAACAAGAAGCTCGCGAGGCCGACCGCCGCGGCCTCCTTCCACTTCAGCCTGAACACGACGGGATCGAGCTCTGCGCCCGCAAGGAACGTCAATACGATCGCGCCAATGCCCGACAGGAACTTGACCCAGGATTCGTCGGTGCCGAGCACGGCCTGGCCGATGACCGCGCCGATGATGAGTTGCGCGATCGTTCCGACCACGATCTCCGAAAGGGCCGTCGATACCCGAAACCAGATCGACAACAGGCTCGCGATCAACGCGAGGCCGAGCCACAGCGCCGCCAACGCCCAGACGCTGGTCATGTTGTCCTCCCGCGCGGGAAGGAGCTGGCAGGTATGTTTTTGCTGGGTGGGGACCCAATGAGGACCGCTCGGCGATGACCGCGCATAATATTCTCCTGCTCACGCAAACGCGTTGCAGGAGTCATCAGCCAGAATGGCGGTTTTGGGGGACTCCATCCCCTTGATCACTGGCCAATCCTACCCCGGTATCGGCCATTGGCAAGGCCGAAATGGTTTCCGACCGGAACCTGGACCTATGCGATCAGGCGGTGGCTTTCGCCCCATATTGAAGAACCTGCACCTTTTCGAGCGTGATGAGGCCACTGGTCATCATGTAATCCAGCGTCGGCAAGAAGCTGTTGATCTTGTCCTCGCTGTCGACGATCTCGATCACCAGCGGCAGGTCCTCCGAAAGGCGCAAGATCTTCGTGGTGTGAAGCCGGCTGGATGCGCCGAACCCCAGCGCGCCGCGCAGAACGGTTGCGCCGGCCAGGTGCAACTCGCGCGCCTTGAGCACGATCGCCTCGTACAGCGGCGATCCGGCGAACCTGTCATCCTCGCCAATGAACACGCGGAGCAGTAGCGCCTGTTTTGGGATTTGCATCGTTAGCTCCCTTTCAAACGGTTGAGGCGGCTTGCCAGTGCATATCCCAGCCACACGGCCAGGAGCCAGGTCACGGTCGAGACCGCGATATTTGTAAACGCCATCCGCGTCATGCCGGATTGCAGCAGCTTGAATGTTTCCAGGCTGAAGGTTGAAAACGTGGTGTAGCCCCCGCAAAACCCGGTCATGACGAACTGTCGTTGCCGGGCGCTCGCGAACAACCTTCCGTCGGGACCGCTCAGGGTGCTGTAAAATCCGATAATAAACGAGCCGGTGACGTTGACGAACAGGGTCGCCCACGGGAATCCCGGGCCCGACAGGATGATGAGCGAGGCAAGATAGCGTGCAACGCCACCTATGACGCTGCCGGTCGCGACGTATCCGTAGAGGATCGCGGTATTCCAGTTCGTGCTGGCGGGAGTGCCGCTGGTCATTGTCCGGGATCCCCCTTCATCTCAACAGATCGACAAGCGCAAAACCCACGGCGACGGCTCCGATCGACAGCGCTACGGACATCGCGACGTAGCCGATGGCGCGGCCGCCCTCTCCGTCTCTCGCCAGCGCGAGCGTCTGCAAACTGAACGAAGAGACGGTCGTATAACAGCCCAGGAAACCGGTCACCGCGAACAGCCATGGATTCGGCGAGGCAAACAGCGATGCGTTGTCGCGCGCCAACGCGCCAAAGACACCGATCAGGAAAGCGCCGCTGACGTTGATCGTGAGCGTGCCCCATGGAAACGTCTCGCCGACACGCCTCGCGATGATTCCCGAAACGAAATAGCGCGCAAGGCCTCCCAGCACACTGCCCAGGACAACGGAAATCAGCGCGCTTACCATCGGCGGTAAGATCCAGGCCGTTTCGGCTCGAACTGAATAGGCATGTTCATCGCTCCGGATTACCTGTCGCAATCACATGAACTCGCAATCATACGAACCCTAGCAATTCCAGGGCCAACAGCCTGCCACATCGCGGCCAGCAGCACCGGAGCGAGAAGCCGCGAGCGGGCGGACCCGTGCACCTGTCTTTTCATTTATCCGCTTTTTTGATCAAGAAGACGAGCCGCATGCAATTCAGAGCAGGCTCGCATAGGACAAAAACCCGACGGTCTGGCCGGGCTCGACAAGGGTGACCCGTTCGTCGAGCTCCACCAGCCCGTCGGTGTCGACCAGCGACGACAACAGGCCGGCACCCTCGCGCGGAAATTTGACCGCCTCTAACCCGCCGTCTACGCCGTTGCGCAAGGTGACGCGGACATATTCGCGGCGCGCGATCTTCTTTTTGTAGGTGAAGGCCGCGCGGACCGGCATCGGAACCAGCGGCTGCAGCTTTGCGCCGGATAGCGCCAGGATGGTCGGCCGCACCACATGGACGAAGGTGACAAAACTCGCGACCGGATTTCCCGGCAGGCCGATGAACGGCGTGCCGCCGATAATTCCCATGGCGACGGGGCGGCCGGGCTTGATCGCCATCCGCCACAGCACGAGCTTGCCGGCACTCTCGACCGCCGCCTTGACGTGATCCTCTTCGCCGGTCGACACGCCACCGGTGGTGAGGATCAGATCATGGTCGCCGGCCACCTTCTTCAAGGCGCTTGCGAGCGAGGTCCGTTCGTCCCTGAGGATGCCGAGGTCGCCGACCTCGCAGCCGAGCCGGGCCAGCATTGCCATCAGCATGAAACGGTTGGAATCGAACAGTTGCGCCGCCGCGCGCGCCTCCCCCGGCGAAACCAGTTCGTTGCCGGTGGAGAACACCGCGACGCGGATCCGCCTGACAACGCCAAGCTGCGTCAGGCCAAAGGCCGCGGCGAGCGCGACATCCTGCGGCCGCAGGCGCTGGCCGGCGGTTAGCGCCGCATGGCCCGACGGAATATCTTCGCCAGCCGGACGGACATTGGCGCCGGGTTTCAGGCCGGCGGGAAGCACCACCTTGCCGTCTTCGAGGCGGACATCCTCCTGCATGAAAACCGTGTCGGCGCCTTCCGGCATCGGCGCGCCCGTAAAGATGCGCATGGCCTCGCCGGGTTTGACCGGCGCCCGCACCGAGCCGCCCGCCTGCACCCGCCCGCTCACGGTAAACGCCTGCGCTTCGCCTTGCGGCAGATCGCGGCCCGCCACCGCATAGCCATCGACGGCGGAATTGGTGAACGGCGGCAGCGGCAACGGTGCTGCAATGTCGCGCGCCAGCACGCGTCCATCGGCATCCGCGAGCCCAACGGTCTCGACGTCCTCGACCCTGGTCACCCGCGCGGCGATGATGCCGACAGCTTCATCGACCGACATCATCGGACCGCCGAAGGCAAAGCAATCGTCGGACAATTGCGCCATCTTCCGTCTCAGCCCTCGCTAAAACTTTTCGCCAGCACGTCCTCGACCGATATCGCGGACCGCTGCATCATGGCCGCAATCGCCTCGATATCATCGAGATGGGCCGTCGGCAGCGTGGTTTCAACGGCCGTGTCGGTCGCGATGCCGACCACGCCGGGATCGTCGGGGAACAGCAGCGGCTTGCCGTTGGCGGCGCGGTGCACCTCGATCTTGCGATGCGGCTCGCGCTTGAAACCCTCAATGATGACGAGATCGACCCGGGCCAATTTGGCCAGCAGTTCCGGCAGCCGCGGCTCATCGGCGCCGCGCAGCTCATGCATCAGGGCCCATCGCCGCGTCGAGGACACCAGCACTTCCGCGGCGCCGGCCTCGCGGTGCCGCCAGGAATCCTTGCCGGGTATGTCGACATCGAACGCGTGATGGGCGTGCTTGATGACGGAAACCCGCAAGCCCCTTTCTGTCAGATGCGGGATCACCCGCGTCAGCAAGGTGGTCTTGCCGGCGCCGCTCCATCCCGCGAGGCCTATCACTTTCATCCCGTTCATCCCCACCGTCATTGCGAGCGAAGCGAAGCAATCCATTTCACGGCTTGGTGAAACGATGGATTGCTTCGTCGCGGAGCCTGTCATCGGGCGCGCATTCGCGCGACCCGTTGGCTCCTCGCAATGACGTTTCTGGCCACATTTCGCTTATGCTCTGAGATGCTTTATATCGGCTGGGATGCAATGTCATGCTAACCTCGCGATATGATGAAAATCGACAAAGCCCCCGTCCCCCTGATCGTGCCCAACCCGGACGATCCCCGGCTGACCGAACGCGTCACCGGCACCGATCAGAGCGGCGCCACCGTCGAGATCAGGGTGCCGGTGGAACGGCCGCTGACGCTGTACCTGAACGCGCAGGAGATCGTCACCATGATGACGATCGGCGACTATCCGGAATATCTCGCGCTCGGCTATCTCCTGAACCAGAACATGCTGAAATACGACGATATCGTCACCGAGGTCGAATATGACGACGATTTGCAGGTCGTGGTGGTGCGCACCGAGCACCACACCAATTTCGAACAAAAACTGAAGAGGCGGACGCAGACGTCGGGCTGCGCGCAGGGCACGGCGTTCGGCGACCTGCTGGAAGCCGTCGAAAGCGTGGCGCTGCCGAAGGCAGAGTTGCGCACCTCCTGGCTCTACCAGATGACGCATGCGATCAACACCATGCCCTCGCTCTATCTGGAGGCCGGCGCGATCCATGGCTGCGTGCTGTGCAAGGAAGGCACGCCTGTCTGCTACACCGAGGATGTCGGCCGCCACAACGCCGTCGACAAGATCGCGGGCTGGATCTATCGCCATGGCGTCGATCCCGCCGACAAGATTCTCTACACCACGGGCCGGCTGACCTCGGAGATGATCATCAAGACGGTGCGGATGGGCATTCCGATCCTGGTTTCGCGTTCCGGCTTTACCGCCTGGGGCGTCGAGCTGGCGCGGCAGGTCGGGCTGACGCTGGTCGGGCGCACGCGCGGCAAGCGCTTCATCGCGCTGGCCGGCCAGGAGCGCATCATCTACGACCAGAATCTCGATTACGTCGAAGAAGAATCCGCGCGGCACAAGCGCAAGGGCGAACAACGTGAAGACTGACGCGACGCGCAAGGGCGCGCTGGCGACGTCAAGGGACGCGCCGGGAATTCCCGGCGTGCTGCTCGCCGGCGGCCTGGCGCGGCGAATGGGCGGTGGCGACAAGCCGATGCGCCGGATCGGCGGCCGCACCATTCTGGAACGCGTGATCGCGCGATTAAAACCGCAATGCGACGGGCTGATTCTCAATGCCAACGGCGATCCCGCGCGGTTTGCGGCGTTCGGCTTGCCCGTCATTCCCGATGGCGTCGCCGATTTTCCCGGACCGCTTGCCGGCATTTTGGCGGCGCTGGACTGGGCGGCCGCGAACCGGCCAAAAGTGTCGCTGGTGTTGAGCGCGGCGGCGGATTGCCCTTTCCTGCCGCGCGATCTGGTTGCACGCCTGTATCAGGCGCTGGCAGAACAAAACGCCCAATTGGCGGTCGCAGCATCCGACGGCCAGTCGCATCCGGTGATCGGACTATGGAGCGTCGCCTTGCGCGAAGAACTGCGCCACGCGTTGGTGGTCGAGGACATCAGGAAGATCGACCGCTGGACCGCGCGCTACAAGCTCGCCACCGTGACATGGTCGACCGCGCCGCTCGATCCGTTCTTCAACGCCAACACCATGGACGACATCGCGGAAGCGGAAAGGCTGGCGGAGTTGGACGGGGCTCCCGGCGCATAGGACGTGGACTCATTAACGCGCAGCCAGAGCCTGATTGACGCAAGCTGGACGAAGGCCAGGTAGTTGGCGGCAAGTTTGTCGTAGCGCTCGCAACCCGACGACATTGCTTGATCCTATTGAAAAACCGCTCGACTCGGTTGCGGGCGCGGTAGAGATAAGGGCTGGAGCAGATCCGATCGTTGCGATTGCTTTTGGGCGGTATGTTGACCCATGCGCCGTTCTTCATGGCAAGTTCTCAGCATCGATCCTGGCTTCAGACGAGACGATCCTCAATGGCCGACGTGAACGGCGCCGCCGAGCTTGATCGTCCGCAGCATCAGTGCAAGTGGCACCGCGGCAAGCGAGATCAGCATCAAGACCCAGAAGGCATCCATGTAGGCGAGGTACGATGCCTGTGCCTGCACCTGTTGTCCGATCCACTGGATCGCCTGATCATGCGCTTGGGCCAATGAGCTGCCATGGCCAGCGAAGAAACTCGTGATCCGCTGCAACGTGTCCTGGTACTGCAGGTTGGAAGGGATCACCTGCTCGACCAGTCGACTCTGGTGGAACTGCTCGCGGTGCGTCAACACGTTGGAGACGATCGAAACGCCGATCGAACCTCCAGTGTTCCGGGCTGCGTTGATCAAGGCGGAGGCCTGGTCGGTCCTGGATGGCTCGATGCCGTCGTAGGATGCGGCCATGATCGGCACGAAGATCAGCGGCAGTCCAACGCCGAGCAGCATGCGCGAGCGCGCCATGAACCAGAAGCCGAGATCCCCGTATACGTTGGTCATGGCGTACATGGAAAGTCCGCAGAGCACCGCGCCCGCGACGATCAGATATTTGGGCTGCACCTTGGCTGCCACACGGCCGACCACGAACATCATCACCATGGTGACCGCCCCGCCTGGCGAGAGCACGAGGCCGGCCCAGGTGGCGGTGTAGCCGAAATCCTGCTGCACCAGTTGCGGCAGGAATTGCGTGGTCGCGAGCAGGATCGCACCAGTCGCCAGCATCACCAGGAAGCAGGCGCCGAACTGGCGTGTCGCCACCATCCGCAGATCGATGATCGGATTGCGGCGAGTCAGACCCCAGGGGATCATGAGAACGAACGCCAGGGCGCAGATGGCGGTGAACGTCACGATGAAGGACGAGCCGAACCAGTCGTCCTCGAGGCCGCGGTCGAGCACGACCTCGAGCGCGCCGAGAAAGGTCGCGATCAGCATGAAACCGACGGTATCAAACCTGACCCCTTGCTGCTGCCGCCGTGTTTCCGCACGCGCGGTCGGGCGCTCGTGCAGGACGAGCGCAATCAGCGCCAGCGCGATCACGCCGACCGGCACGTTGATCAGAAAGCACCACTGCCAGGAGACATTGTCGGACAGCCAGCCACCGAGCGTCGGCCCGACCACCGGGGCCACCACGACTGCGACGCCGAACACCGCAAAGGCCTGGCCGCGCTTCGCCGGCGGAAACGAATCGGCCAGGATCGACTGCGCGACCGGCACCATGCCCCCACCGCCGAAGCCCTGCAGGATGCGGCACAACAGCAGCGCATTCAGATTCGGGGCAAAGCCGCACAAGAACGAGCTGAGGGTGAATGCGCCGAGACAGATCAGGAAGAAGGGTTTGCGGCCCAGCCTCCGGGCCAGGAAGCTGGAGGCGGTCAGGATGATGGCGTTGGCGACGAGATAGGTGGTGACCACCCAGGACGCTTCGTCCTCGCTCACACCCATGCCGCCGGCAATGTAGGGCAGCGCCACGTTGGCGATGGTGGTGTCAAGCACCTCCATGAAGCTTGCGACCGCGACCAGGATCGCGATCACCCACGGGTTGACCGCGCCGGCGCTTGCGGATGCGGGAGGGTCGACTTGGATCGCAGCGGCACTCATAGGTATCTCCTCAGTCGCTCATAGAGGGACGGCCGCAAATCAACCCGCGCGGTCGGGACGACTGACATGCCCGGGCCGAGCGCAACGTCCGTCGGCGGATCGTCCATGACGATCTTGACCGGCACGCGCTGCACGATCTTGACGTAGTTGCCGGTGGCATTCTGGGCCGGCAGCAGCGAGAACGCGGTGCCTGATCCGGGCTGGACGCTCTCGACATGCCCATGGATCCTGCGTTCCGGATAGGCGTCGATCGCGAGCGTCACCGGATCGCCGGGCCGCATGTGGTCGAGCTGAATCTCCTTGAAGTTCGCCGTCACCCAGATTTCGTCCGGCACAAACATCGTCAGGCTGTTGCCAGGCTGGGCGAATTGACCGACGGCGGCGCCAAGGTTGACGACGCGCCCCGACTGGGCTGCGGTCACCGTCGTGTAGGAGAGATTGAGCTCTGCCTGATCGCGCTGGGCCTTGGCTTGCGCGAGGCTCGCGACGGCGCTGTTGTGCTGAGCCTTGAGCGCCTCGACTTGCCGCTGCGCCAGCTTCAGCGTCGCCTGCGCGCTCGCCAGCGCAGCCTGCTGCTGGTGGAGTTGCGAGGTGTATTGCTGGGCGTTCTGAACGGTGCCATAGCCCGTTTGCTCCAGATGCTCGTACCGCGCTGCCTGCTGCTGTGCGAACACTAGCGCCGCCTGTGCCTGGTCGACCTGGGCCTGGTTGGCGCTGATCTGGGCCTGCTGCACATCGAGTTGCGCATCGATGTTCTCGATGCTGGCTTGCGCCGCCGCGACTTGCGCCTGCGCCTGCTCGAGCGCCGTGCGATAGTCACGGTCATCGATGCGGGCAATCACATCGTCGGATTTGACATACTGGTTGTCGGTGACGGGGACGGCGGTGATGTAGCCAGAGACTTTCGGCGCGATTGAAAACTGCCGCGCGGCGACGAAGGCATCATCAGTGGACTCGAAATGTCTTGCGTAGTCCATATAGAGGTAGCCGCCGGCGATCGCGGAGGCCAGGAGCACAGCACCGATGGCGGAGACGACGGGGCGGCGACGCAAGAAGCTGGCCCTGCGCTCCTTGCCGGTCGCCTCCGGCCGCGCGGTTTCCGCCGGAACGGGTGAGGCAGGCGCTCTGGCAGCCGGGCTTTCTTGCGGGGACGAAGCCCGCGCGGTGACCTCCTGTCGGTCGGACTCGAAACTGGGATCGTGCGAGGCCGGGACAGATCGCGGGCTTTCGACGCCTTCGCGCACCCGTTCGCCCCGTTCCAAAACCTTGTCTTCGAACATGCTTGCCGCTCCTGCTCGTATAACGAAACGGAACTGTACCGTTTCGGTGCGAAAATAACCTGGGAAAACGAGTCTGTCAATAGGAACTAGACGGTTCCGTTCTGTTTACAAGCATCACACATGCGTGTAGATGAGATGCTCAGCGGAAACCTGAAAGCCCGGTCGAAGTCGCCATGAAAACCAGCAATTTGAAGAAGATACCGGCGGCGAAGGCAAAGCGCGCCACAGTGCGCGTTGGCCGGCCGCCCAAGGAGCTTGCCGGCGAGGTTGACACGCGCATCCTCGATGCGGCGCGAAAAATGTTTCTGGAGCGCGGGTTCGAAGGCGCGAGCATCGACGAGATCGCCGAGGCTGCACGCTCTGGAAAGGCCACGATCTATGCCCGCTTCCGCGACAAGCGGGCGCTATTCATCGACGTGGTGACGCGGGACATCCTTTCTCGGATCACCGAGTTCAAGACCGGGGTGCCAACCGGCTCAACAATCGAGGAGCGCCTCACGAGCGCCGCCAGCACCCTGCTGCACTGGGGTTTGGACAGCGAAAGGATCGCGCTGATGCGGCTGGCTGTAGCAGAAGCGCGCCGCTTCCCTGATCTGGCAAGCACAGTCAGCCGGACGGCGCGTGATCTCAGCACTGAACTTGGGGTCCGGTTGCTGGGCGAGTTGACGCAATCCGACGAGCTTCGGTCGCTGCCAGCCTTTGCTCCGGAGCGCCTGACAACCACAGCTCGTTTCTTCCTCGATCTCATCGCCGTGCCCATGCTGCTCCGGGCGCTGTTCGAGGTGGACCTCAAGACGCTGGACGAAGAGATCGACGCGCACGTGGCGCGCAGCGTTGCGTTTTTTCTTGCCGCCTGCCGGCACGGCAGCGTGAGCTGAGCCTTATACAAGGGAACGCTTGCTCGGCCCCTTAAAAGCGTGCCTGACCTAAGCACCCAATTTTATGAGTACACGGCCTGGTCAGGGAAACAACCTTTCGATCGCCATTGAACCTGACGGCGGTCTACAGCGACCATGGAACAATGTGCCAGCTTGCCCTCGGGCTATAAGAGTCTTCAATGCTCGAGCCGCTTTGGAGCTTTCTGATCGTCGTGCTCCGGACGATCAATTTCGTGCTGGACATCCTGGTGACCATTACGCGGCTGCAGCGGTTGGCTCGATTGGCAACAGGGAGCGATGAGATCGTCGAGGTGCCGTCGGAGCCGAAAATCCTGCCGCCGGCTGCACAACGCGCGATCGCCGAGGCCGAACAGCGCCGCCATGACGACCCTTCTTCCTTCGACAAACCTTCATCCTTCGACAAATATGTCAGCGCATCCCGTAAATAAAATAGATGCCTCATTACGCCGCCAACGGAACTGTCCAGGCGTCGTAGCCATAGACCCAGTCGCCGTCGGTTTTTTCCTTGAGCCAGATATTGGCCCGCGACGTCTGCTGCACGCGCGCGGTGCGGTCCTTTCGGCTCGCCTCGAACCGGCGGAAGGCGCTCGGAACCTGGTCCCGCTCCAGGCCGTCGAGGCACCGCGACAGCACCGCGGCGTCCTCGATCGCCATCGCCGCACCTTGCGCCATGTAGGGCGTCATCGGATGACAGGCGTCGCCGAGCAGCGTCACGTTGCGGTCCGACCAGCGCTCGAGCGAATTGCGATCGACGATCGCCCATTTGTGCACATCCGGGCACGCCGCCAATACGGTTTCGACCTGGCGATCGAAGCCGGCGAAGGCCGATCGCAATTCCCCGACGTCGCCCTTGGCCGACCACGACTCGATCCGGAAATCCGGCTCCGGCTGGCTGGTCACGAGGTAGATCTCGCTGCGGTCCGGCTTGACGTAATAGATCACGATGTGGCGATCCTCGCCCCACCATTTGGTGCAGTCGTCTATTTTTTGCCCGTTCAGAAGGGCGGCAGGATAGGTCGTGCGGTAGGCGATGCGGCCGGTAAATTGCACCGGCGATGCGCCGAACAACATGTCTCTCACGACGGAATGAACGCCGTCGGCGCCGATCACGGCATCGGCGACCGCGGTTTCGCCGTTCGCGAAAGCAAGCCGGACGCCGTCGCCGGTTTCGTCCAAGCCAACCAGTTTGTGCCCGAGCTTGATGCATTCGTCGGGCACCGCACTGGCGAGCGCGGCGTGCAGGTCGCCGCGATGCGCCAGCAGATAGGGCGCGCCGAATTTCTGCTCGGCGGTCTCGCCAAAAATCATGTCGAACTTGACTTCGCCGGTGCGCCAATCCCGGTTATTCCAGGAGCGCGGATAGAATGACCCGTCGCGCAAGCGGGATTCGAGCCCCAGCCCGCGCAACACTTTCATGGCGTTGCAGCCGATCTGAATTCCGGCCCCCAGCCTGGCGAATTGCGGTGCCTGCTCATACACCGTGACGTCGATGCCGACGCGCCGCAGCGCCGCCGCCGACGCGAGCCCGCCCATGCCGGCACCGACAATCGCAATCGTGAGCGGCGTTGCCATCGATTCCCCCATCCCGGACTTTTTTTGGCGCGAGGCAAAACCGGTATCGCCTATGCCGGCCGAAATCCCGCCCGCGCCAGCGCTTTGCGGCCTTCTTCCGACGCCAGCGCCTCCAGAAAGGCCTGCACCGCCGCCCGCTGCTTGCGCGCCGTCACCAGCGCGAAATCATAATGCTCTTCGGCAAACGGAATGAAACCCAGACCGGACGCATGCGCGACCGGCGCAATCGTCATGCCCCAGTCGGCGCGATGCTGCGCCACCGCGGCGGCGACCGCGTTGTGCGAGCGCGGCTGATTCCAGTAGCCGTCGGGCCTGGCGTCGCCGAGCAGCCGGTCGATCAGGATGCGCGTGCCCGCGCCCTGGTTGCGGTTGACCATGATGCAGGCGGGATCGGCCAGCGCTGCGCGCACCGCAGCCTCGGCGCTCAAGCCTTCGAAACGCGTGTCGCCCTTGCGGAACACGATGCCCTGCATCCGCCGCCAGCCCGGCACCAGTTCGAGCCCGGGGCCGAGAAACGGCGTGTTGTAGCTCTCGGTTTTCTCGTCGAACAAATGGATCGGCGCGAAATCGCACTCGCCGCGCTTGGCCGCCGCGAGGCCACCGAGGCTGCCGACCGCGATCGAACGCACGGCAAGCCCGGCATACGCCAGCGGCGCCGTGACCAGATCGAGGCCGGTGCAATGGCTGCCGACGATGACGAGATCCGGCACCCGCACATGCGGCGTGAACAGCGTCACCTCGGCCTCGGACCCCGCCGGCATCTGATCGGCCAGCGCATCGATCCGCAAAAACCCGTCGGCCTGCGCAAACGACGTGATCGCGCCGGAGCCCTTGCCGGTGGGATAGGCGATCAATCCGTCCGATCCCTCGACCAGCGACACCATGACGAATTCGGTGCGGCCGAGTTCGGATGCGATCCGCACCGGGATTTTCGCCGTGACCTTGGCGTCCGAACGCGGCGGCAGGCCGGCCATGCGCCGCAGCACCGGCACGATCATGTCGTGGAAGGTGAACATCGCCGAGGTCGGAAATCCCGGCAGGATCACCACCGGCTTGCCGTCGCACACCGCAAGACACAGCGGCTTGCCCGGTTTCAGCGCGACGCCATGGGCGATGATGCCGGGTCTTCCGAGCCGCGCGATGATGCGGTGGGAGACGTCGCCCGCGCCCTTCGAGGTGCCGCCCGAGAGCACCAGCATGTCGCTGGTTTGCAGCGCCTGGCGCATCGCGGCTTCGAGTTGCGCTTCGTCATCGGGGATGGCGCCAAGAAATATCGCGTCGCCGCCGTTCTCGGAAATCGCCGCGGTGACGATCGCGCCATTGCTGTCGTAGATCGCGGCGGGGCGCAGCGCCGCGCCCGGCTGCACCAGTTCGTCGCCGGTGGAGATGACAGCAACCCGGATCGGTCGCGCGACCGAAACCTGCGCGATGCCGCAGGCCGCCAGCATGCCGATCTCGCGCGAGCCGATCACGGTGCCGGCGCGCAGCAGCGCCTCGCCGCGCGCGATGTCGGAACCGGCATAGGACACGAATTGCCCGGGCGAGGCGGCGCGGCGGATCTCGATGGCGCGCGGACCCGCCGGCTGGGTATGTTCGACCATCACGATGGCGTCGGCGCCGCGCGGCACCGGACCGCCGGTCGCAATCGATGTTGCCGTGCCCGACAGGACCGGCCGCATCGGCTGAGTGCCGCAGGCGATCACTTCATCGTTCAGCATCATGCGCACGGCTGCTGCTTCGCCGGCGGACGCGAGATCGGCGGAACGCACCGCAAAGCCATCGACATTGGAGCGATCGAACGGCGGCACGTCGATGGGTGCTACAATATCTTCCGCGAGCGCGCATCCGAGCGCATCGCCAAGCGATCTCTGTTCGCTCGGCACCGGACGCGGAAACAACGCGGCCTCGAACCGCGCCAATGCGTCTTCGCGCGTCAGGATGGTCAGGAACTGGTCCTGGTCGACATTGTCGTGGTTTTTCTGCAGCGGCGTCTTGGTCATGCGCGAATCCATCTCACTCCCGCAACATAATAATATAGGCATCGACCGGCGTGCCCGCAGCAAATCCTTCCGCAGCCCCGGGCACCGCGAGCCACGCTTCGGCCCGCGCGATCGCATGGAGCGAGAGTTCCCCCGTCGCCAACGTGATCCAGACGCCCTGCTTTTGCTCCAGCAGCACGATCTCGGCGATACCGACGGCGGAGGCGATCTTGCGCGCCAGCGGCAGATTGAGCGTCTTGCGCGGCCGGCGCCCGGAAAGCCGATCGAGCACGGGAAGCGCCAGCGTCCACCACGCCGCGAACGCCTGTTCCGGCGCGCCCGGCAGCGCCACCACGGGCGTCGTGCCGAGGCGGCCGACGGCCGAGGTGCGGCCGGGCTGCAGCGCGATGCCATGGCTAAGGACCTCGCCACGTTCGGCCAGCGCCGTCACGGCCGCGTCGGTGCGGCCGACGCCGCTGCCGCCGACCGTCAGCAGCAGATCGCAGGCCGGGCCATCGAACGCCCGGACAATCGACGCGGCGTCGCGTGAAGCTGAAGTGACGCAGGCGACGTCGGCGCCGGCGGCCCGCGCGCTTTCCGCGATCAAATCCGCCGTCACCGTTCCGCCCAAGATATTGACGATGCGCAGCCGCGGACGGCGTACCCTCAGCTTTTCCATTCCCGCGGTGCGCGCGATCATGAGATCGCGGGCCACTACGCGCCGGCCGGCCTCGGTGACAAAACTTCCCGCGGCGATATCGGCGCCGGCGCGGCGAACGCCCTGCCCCGGGATCGCCTCCGCCAGCACCTGCATAAGCGGCCCTGATTGATCCACGGAATCGGAATCCAGCACACAGTCGCAGCCGCCGGGAATGGCGTCGCCGGCTTCGACCCAGCGCGGCGCTGCCGCGAGTGGCAGCGGCGAATAGGACGACGCGCCGACGAGGTCGCTCGAGCGAAACGCAAAGCCGTCGCTGGCGGCGATGTCGTGCGGCGGATGCGCCGCCAGCGGCGGCATCTCGGCCGCGATGCAGCCCAAGGCTTCCGCAAGCGGCAGCTCGACCGGCGTCACCGGACCCCGATCGCGCAGCAACGCGCCAAGCGCCGCATCGAGCGGGGTGAGCGAAGCCGGCAGGCGCTGGGATGTAACCATGGCCCGCGTATGTACTGAATCGGTCCCAAAATATACAGCCTGCCGCGGTCCGGAGCGGGGTCATTAGCCTGAAGGCGCGTTGACGCCGGCCTGAAAATAGTTGCAAAAGAAACCAATCTGGCCGGGGCTCCAGGTCCCGGTAAAAGCAAAACGGTCAAGCAATAACGGCCAATGTGCCGGAGGTAACGGGAGGAGACAGGATGTTCGGCAAAAACCTATTCTCACTTGGCTTTTCACTTGGGGCACTCGCGGCCGCGATGCTGGCCTCAACGGCGGCATCAGCGCAAGTGTCCGATGACGTCGTCAAGATCGGCGTGCTCACCGACATGAACGGGCCGGCGTCGACGCCGACCGGTCAGGGCTCGGTGACCGCCGCCCAAATGGCGGTCGATGATTTCGGCGGCAAGGTTTTGGGCAAGCCGATCAGCGTGATCGTCGGCGACCATCAATTGAAGGCCGACATCGGCGCCAGCCTGGCGCGGCGCTGGTACGACACCGAGCAGGTCGATCTGATCGTCGACGTGCCGGTCTCGGCGGTTGGCCTCGCGGTGCAGACCGTCGCCAACGAAAAGAAGAAACTGTTCATCACCCATTCGACGGGATCTGCGGATTTCCACGGCAAGTTCTGCTCGCCCTACGCGATCCAGTGGGTGTTCGATACCCGCGCGCTCGCGGTCGGCACCGCGCAGGAAGTGGTCAAGCGCGGCGGCGACAGCTGGTTCTTCATCACCGACGACTACGCCTTCGGGCACTCGCTCGAGCGGGATGCCTCCGCCGTCGTCGTCAAGAACGGCGGCAAGGTGCTCGGTTCGGTGAAGCCGCCGTTCGCGACGCCCGATTTGTCGTCCTTCATCCTGCAGGCCCAGGCCTCGAAAGCCAAGATCATCGGCATTGCCGGCGGCCCGCCCAACAACATCAACGAGATCAAGACCGCCGGCGAATTCGGCGTCATCAAGGGCGGCCAGCAGATGGCCGGGCTGCTGGTGCTGATCACCGACATCCATTCGCTCGGGCTTCCCGTCGCGCAGGGGCTGCTGCTGACGACATCGTTCTATTGGGACATGGACGACAAGACCCGCGAATGGTCGAAACGCTATTTCGCCAAGATGAACCGGATGCCGACGATGTGGCAGGCCGGCGTCTATTCGTCCGTGACCTATTACCTCAACGCCATCAAGGACTCCGGCACCGACGACCCGCTCAAGGTGGCGGCCAAGATGCGCGAAAAACCGGTCGAGGATTTCTTCGCCCGCAACGGCAAGCTGCGCGAGGACAATCTGATGGTGCACGATCTGATGCTGGTGCAGGTCAAGTCGCCGGAAGAGTCGAAATATCCGTGGGACTATTACAAGATCCTGGCGAAGATCTCCGGAGAGGACGCGTTCGGTCCGCCGAATCCGGAATGTTCGCTGGTGAAGAAGTAGCGTGAGCGAATGGCGCGAACCTCGGACACATCGCACCGCGAGAAGGCGGATTGCTGCCTTCCCTCGGCTCTTTGACAATTGACTCGGAAACCTTCCCCGTCATTGCGAGGAGCGCAAGCGACGAAGCAATCCATCTGTCCCCGCGCAGCGGCATGGATTGCTTCGCGCAGCCTGTCATCAGGCGCGCATTCGCGCGACCCGTTGGCTCGCAATGACAGTGCACTTAACTGACCAACAGCGCTTTGGCTCGCCCCATCTCATGGAGCCGCGATCCAAGCGCCGCTGGTCAGTTAAGTGCACCGTCACCGTAATTTAAGGACTAAAGGAAGCTGGTATTATCGAAGGTTGTTTGCCACCCGACGATTGCCTATCGGGCCGGCTTGTAGACCTTCACGACCGCGTCCGCCTGCTTCATACCCGCTACCGCTTCGGCCCCGGTCATCAGCACGGTCGTCTTGGCGGACTTGACGGCGCCTCCTGCGGCAATGGCCAGCGCGATGGCAGCCATGCTCTCATTGTTCGGGACGTCGGCGACGAGGGCGAGATCGTAGTCACCGAAGCAGTACCAACCACCAACGAGTTTACCCCCGACGGCCTCGCACACAGAACGGCCCACGGCTTCAACTCGGTTCTCCGGCTTCTTAAGCTGGGCGGCTAGAGATTCTGCAGTGTAGGCTGCCTGATACATGTAGAGCGGCATGTTCAATCTCCCTGGTTGTCGTGCACCCCCTCATCGGAAGCGCGGGCTGGGTTGGCCCCATTTTCTTGACGATCATCACCCGGCTGCACCGCATGGATACTGTGCGCTTGTCTTTTCCTTTGGTCAAATATTGCCAGGCGAAGCGTGATAGCGCGCGCTCAAACCTTCACGCCGTTCGGCGAACGGGCCGCGAAATTTCATAACATTCGATCCGCATTATGTTTTGGGGCCGTGCCAAACGACTGTTCCTGGGGATGAGCGGAACACATTTGAATGCCGCAAACGTCGTCGTATCTCGCGCCTCGTGAGGTGCAAGGGTTAGCCCGTCAGAGGTATATTCAACCGCACACGAAGGCACTGTATTCTGCCCGAGTTTAGGATCGTTGGGCTGGCGGAAGTACCCAGCGTTGGCGATCCGAGAGAAGAACCCCGGCGCGCTACAGCGTCGGGGCTCTTTTGCTGCGTGGATAGCGCAGGCCGGCGAGATTGCCGTCGTCCGTCCAATAGAAAAAATCCTTGCGCTTGCCAGCGCCGGTGCCGGTCAGCAGATCGCGTTGGTCGTAGCCGTCGAGATGAACCTTGAAGGTTTTGCCGGCCGCCTGATAACCGGTCAGGAGTTTTTGCGTGACGTTCGTCTCTCCGGCCGCGGTCACCAATGTAGGTACCAAGTCTTCGTGCGAGACGATTTCGTTGATCTCGGTGCCCGGCTTGATGACGCCCGGCCAACGGATCATGCCGGGGACGCGGTAGCCGCCTTCCCAGTTGGCGTTTTTCTCGCCGCGGAACGGCGTGGTGCCGCCGTCGGGCCAGGAGAATTGTTCGGCGCCATTGTCGGTGGTGTACAGAACGATGGTGTTGTCGACGATGCCGAGATCGTCAAGCTGCTTGAGAAGCTGGCATTGACGCCACACTGACCGGGCCGAGAGGCAGTACGATCTCAGGCAGCACCACGGATCACCGGACCACCTTCGCTGATGTGTTCTATCAGGGAACGCTGAAGTGGAATCAGGGTGTTCACAACACGATGATCTATGTCACCGGAAATATCCCGAGTGGCACTTACGACCATACCCGCCTTGCCAATCTCAGCTTCGGTTGGGTGGCGGTGGACGGCGGTGCCGGCTACACCTATTTCGATCCGAAGACCGGACATGAATTCTCGGTGGTCGGCGGCCTGACGTACAACTTCATCAACCACGACCTGCAATACCAGAACGGCATCGACTTTCATGTCGACTGGGCCGCATCGCAATTCGTGAGCAAGAATGTCCAGGTCGGGATCGCGGGCTATTTCTTTCAGCAGCTTACCGGCGACAGCGGCGCCGGTGCAAAGCTCGGCGATTTCAAAGGCCGTGTGGCCGGCATTGGCCCCCAGATCGGCTTCCTGTTTCCCCTTGGCAAGGAGCATCAGGGCTATCTCAATTTGAAAGCCTATAAGGACTTTGCGGCCGAGAACCGACCCGAAGGCTACACCGCGTGGGTTACGTTCGCGATCACGCCCGCCGCCCCAGAGGCTCCGCCCAGTACCCCCTTGATCCACAAATAATTTGGTCATGATGAATTACGGTGACAGTGCTGGACTGCACCCCATAAGTGAGACACGACAATTTCGGTGACAGGGCGTTGATCATGGTTGTGTCAGGTGGTTTTGGATAGCGTGAAGTTTGTCTCGAACTCAAGAGGCGGGCTGTAGCCGAGGGCGGAGTGCAGGCGCTCGGTGTTGTAGACGGTATCGATGAAGAGGCCGATGTCGCGGCGCGCATTTGGCGCGACCCGTTGGCCCGCAATGACGGAATTATGGTGCACTTAGCTGACCGGTGGCGCTTTGGCTCGCCTCATCTCATGGGGCCGCGACCCAAGCGCTGTTGCGAATACCCCAGCCCCCTACAGGTTCACAGCCTAACCCGAAAGAGGTAGGTGGGTTCTCCATGAGAGGCATAGGGATCGCGTGTAGGCGAATGCATAATGCTGCCGGCGACGTCGAGCGATACAGATACATAGGAGTCGCAACGATCTGTGGAACTGAACAGCGAGGTGCTCGCCTGCGAGCTCACTATCGCAAAGCGATAGTCAAGCGAATCTGCGATGATGTCTCTCAATCCGTTGCCGCGGCGAGTACACCAAACCAACAGTCGCAGGCCACGGCGATGATCATGCGATTTGCGACCGCATCAACGAGGTGCAGATCCCGGTAGCCGTGTCGGCGATCCGAAATCCGTCGCGTTCGCAGGCGACGTTGTTCGCATACCCTCGATGGAATGATCTGGCTCAGGGTGGAGATGGTGCAAAGATGGCCGCGGAGTGCAAGGCCACATGCCGTCGCGAAGCGCCGGACAATTTGATGGTCTCTGACGAGATTTTGCGAAGGAGAAACACGATGAGCATGTTTCAGCATATTGCGAAGGCAGCGGCGATGGGAGCCATCGCGGTCCTGCTTACCGCGCCAATCGCCGCGGCGGAGCAAGGCGGACGATACTGGGTGCCGAAAACGACGAGCCCCGGCCCATACTGGAGACCGTCAACGGCCAACCCCGCCCAATATTCCGAGCCGACAACAACGACCCCGGCCCCATACGCGGGACCGATAACGACCACCCCGGATTCCGGATCGATCAAGACGGATCGAGCCACGCATGGGCGGTGGCTTGGGAGACACTCGACGAGACGGTTCGCCGCCACACAGGCGCGGAAGCGATCCCCTCTCGCTGCAATGGCCCGGGCCGTCCCCGTTTCCAAAACCCACCGTTTGATCCTGCAGGTCAACACGAATGACCCGGCCACGATGAATCTCGCGCTGAACAACGCAACGAACGTTACGCAATATTATAAGGAGCTCGGGGAGAAGGTGAAAATCGAGGTAATCACGTTCGGGCCTGGCCTGCATATGCTTCGCGATGACACCTCGCCGGTGAAGGCTCGAATCGAGCAAATGGCGCTGAGTACGCCGGAGGTATCGTTCAAGGCTTGCGGCAACACCCAGGAAAAAATGCACGAAGCCGAGCACAAGGACATACCGATTGTCTCTCAGGCGCAGGTGGTAAAGTCAGGCGTGGTGCGGGTGATGGAACTGCAGGAGGAGGGCTGGGCCTACCTAAAACCGTGACCGAGGCAAATCGTCATACCGGAGTTGGTTTGTCCCGAACGGGTTAACGTAGAAGGGCTGACAGGCCTGCAGCTAAATCGCGGAAGACGTGGTGCGGATGGTCGAAGAAGACACAGGCAAGACGGGCCATGCGCTGCTCGCAAAGGTGCGATAAGTCACTTTAGTGCACTGAAGATCATCTAGCCGGCCTTCGCGCCCTTGACCAGCGGCCGGCTAATGGGTGTCACCGTAATTCTAGCTGCACTTCAAGTGCGGCTTGGAACCATCGCAACCGAAGCGGCGTGGACCTTCCACAGCAAGGTCATTCAGTCAATTGGCGCTGGGGATAGGCCGATGCAATCGGCAATCACCGAAGAGAATCGATGCGGCTTCGCGTGCCATTGAGTTGAAACCAATCGCAGGCCACGAATAGGGCTTTCAATGCCTGCCCGGTTTGAATTTTCCGAGTGACATTATTCGAGATATGGCAAGAGCTGCTTTGGAGGTGGCGCGCACCGCATAGAACAAGCCGCCCGGGCGATCGCCGGGCGGCTCATTCCGCAACTGCCGGCACGGCGCCGGTTCCGTCGCACATTGCTTATTTCGGCGGGGCCGTCGCCCTGGGGCAGAGCGGTGGCCCCTTATCGCCCGGTACGCATGGCCGGGGTTGATGAGGCGTCGGCCAATCCGCACGACTATCGTTACGCTAGAACTTAAAATGCGACTGGCAACTGCAATTTCGAATTAACCCTTAAGGCTGTGGCGTTGGAATTACGGTGACGGTGCACTGAACCGGCCGATGAGTGTGCCCCAAGGCTGCGTTCTATTCCTGCCCACAAACAATCCACGCCCGCCACGGCGAGCGGCACTATGGATTGCTTCCGCCTTCGCTCGAAGAACTGCGGCGGACAAGTCGCGGAGCCTGTCATCGGGCGGCGCATTCGCGCGACCCGTTGGCTCGCAATGACGAACTGCCGTTTTCGGATGCGACCAATTTGCCCGACGGGCAAATCAAGATTTCCTGTCAAGCCTATCTTAAGAAAATACTCCTCTTGCCCCGTCGGGCAAATCAGCGCTACCAGCTTGCGCCGTCTCACCCGACGAGAGGGGCGTTGCGCACGTCACGAAACGCGCGGTGGGATGCGGTGGACGCGATACTTGCGCAAGACGAACGCAGGCGCTCGCGGACGGCGAAGTCGCGTGGTTCTGACGCCGCGATGCTGGCGTCAAGTTCTTGAGAGGCAAGCTTCTCAGGGGCGACGGTGGCAAGAAAGCCCGTTCACCGGGGAGAGCGCGAAGTAAGCCGTAAACCACTGCGCAGGGAAGGCCGGATGCCTCCGCTGAACCTGTATGCTCGTGTGCGTTTTTCTATGTGCATCTTGCACACGAGACCGCGGGTGCAGCGTGCACCCGGTCTTCCCTGCGCCCTCTTCTCTTGATGAGGGCGGAAGTTCAGGCAAACCTCGGGCATATCATGCCGCGAGAATGCGGAGTTGCGTCCCTCAGCCGTCATCGCCCGGCTTGACCGGGCGATCCAGTACGCCGCGGCTTATCGGCTAAGGTCAGGCGCCTCTGGAATACTGGATCGCCCGGTCAAGCCGGGCGACGACATCGGAGAGCCGTTTGGAAATTGAATATGAGCCTCACCACGTCATTGCGAGGAGCGATAGCGACGAAGCAATCCATGCCGCGGCGCGTGCGGAGAGATGGATTGCTTCGCTGCGCTCGCAATGACGGCGGATGGAATCGCGCCCTACTTCACCACGCCGATCTCGCGGAAATATTTCAGCACGCCGGGATGGATCAGATCGACATTCGGCGCGGCCGCGACCGTGTTGGCGGCCGTGGTCTCGCAGGCCTGCGACAGCTTCTTGCAAAATTCGCCTTCGATCCCGTGCAGCGTCTTCGCCAGCCGGTAGGCCACCTCATCCGGCAGGCTTTCGCGTACCAGGATATAGCTCCACGAACCGACCGACGAAATTGGCGCGCTCTGGTTCGGATAGCTGCCCGCAGGAACGGTCAGCGGCTTCAGGTAAGTGTGTTTGGCGCGGATGCGCGCGATCTCGCCGGCATCGGGGGCGATGAATCGCGCGCCGCCGGGGCTTTCCGCCATTGCCTTGAAGCCGGGCCAGCCGATGCCGGCGCCCCACAGTGCCGCGGCGCGGCCGTCCTGCACCATGGCGGGGCCGTCGCCGGCGCGATCGAGATAGATCGACTTGAAATCCTCGTCCTGCTTCAATCCGATGCCGTCGAGCATGTAGCGCGACAGGATCGGCAGGCCCGAGCCCTTGGCGCCGAACGCAACGGGCTGGCCGACCAGATCCCGGATCGTCTTGTAGGGACTATCGGCGCGCACCACGAACATGCCCGGGCTCGAATACATCGCGGTCAGGATTTTGAGTTTGGTCGCGGGCCGGCCGATGCCCATGAAGGCTTCGTAGGACGGCTCCCCCGCTACCAGCGCGATATCGAGGTTACCCGCTTCCAGCAGCGGAATGTTCTCGTTGGAGCCCTTGGTGTTGCGCGGCTCGATCGAAAGCATCGGGTCGGCGGCGTTCATGACCTCGGCGAAACTATTGCCGTAGAGCGGGAAGCCGCCGCCCGGCGTCGCCGTTCCCAGGCTGATTGTGGTCTTTGTAATGGCCGTGTTTGTAATGGTTTTGCCTCCGTCTTGCGCCGCGGCGCTCCCCGCCAGCAGAAGTGCTGTGGCACACGCAATATGGGCGAGTTTCATTTTCGGCCTCAAGTGTCGTCTCGTGCGAAATGACCAATCAACGCGCGGGAGGTTGTAGGCAATCGCGGTGATATATGAAAGCATGCGCGCAACGGTAACAAGAAAATGACGGGGGCGGCCATGACGGGATTTCTGCGCGCGGCGGCGTTCGCTGCAGCCTGTCTCCTGGGCGTCGTCGCCGGGAGCGTACAGGCATCCGCCGCCGATTATCCGAACCGCCCGGTGCGATGGCTGATCGGTTTCGCTCCCGGCGGCCCGGTCGATATCGTCGCGCGCATCATGGCCCAATGGCTCTCGGAACATTTCGGCCAGCAATTCGTGGTGGAGAACCGCGCCGGCTCCGGCGGCAATATCGCGACCGCGGCCGCCATCGGCTCATTGCCTGACGGCTATACGCTGCTGTTCAGCGGCGCCAACAACGCGATCTCGGCCTCGCTCTACAAAAAGCTGCCGTTCGACTTCATCCGCGACACCCTACCGGTCGCAAGCTTCATGCAAGTGCCCAACATGCTGGTGGTCTCGAATGCGATGCCGGTCAAGACCGTCCAGGAACTGATCGACTATTGCAAGGCCAATCCGGGCAAGGTGGCGTTCGCCTCGTCGGGCAACGGCACCACGGTGCACATGGCGGCCGAATTGTTCAAGGCGATGACCAAATGCGACATGGTGCACGTGCCCTACCGCGGATCGGCGGTCGCCTTCCCCGATGTCATCTCCAACAAGGTGCAGCTGATTTTCGACAATCTGCCCTCGGCGCTGGAACAGGCGCGCGGCGGCAGCGTGCGCGCGCTCGGCGTCAGCTCGCCGCAGCGCTGGCCCAGCGTGCCCGAGATTCCAGCCATCGCCGAAACCGTGCCGGGATATGAATCGAGCGTGTTCTACGGCATGTCTGCCCCCAACGGCACGCCGCCGGAAATCATCGACATCCTCAACAAGGCGGTCAACGAGGCCTTGAAGGATCCGAAGCTGGTGGCGCGGCTGGCCGAGATCGGCGGGGTCCCGAAGCCGCTCACTCCGGAAGGATACGGAAGGCTGATTGCCGACGAGACCGAAAAATGGCGCAAGGTAGTCGAGTTCGCCGGCGTGTCGGTGGACTAGATCGTGTTCGAAACGTAGAACTGCAGCAACGAAGAAAATAACGGAAACCCCATGATCGGATTTTTACGCGTCAGTCTTTTCAGCCTGGTAGTTCTTGCAAGCCTCGCGACGGGCGTCGCGCCCTCCTCCGCCGCCGATTATCCCAACCGCCCGGTGCGCTGGCTGATCGGCTTTGCTGCCGGCGGCCCGGTCGATATCGTCGCCCGCATCATGAGCCAGTGGCTGTCGGAGCGCTTCGGCCAGCAGTTCGTGGTCGAGAACCGCGCCGGCTCCGGCGGCAATATCGCCGCTGCCGCGGCGATCAGTTCGCCGGCCGACGGCTATACGCTGCTGTTCGTCGCGCCCAACAACGCGATCTCGACCTCGCTCTACAAGAAGCTGCCGTATGATTTCATCCGCGACACCGTGCCGGTCGCCAGCATCATGCAGCTCACCAACATGCTTGTGGTGTCGAACGCGATGCCGGTGAAGACCGTCCAGGAATTCATCGACTACTGCAAGGCCAATCCGGGCCAGATCTCGTATGCCTCCTCGGGCAACGGCACCTCGGTGCACATGTCGGCCGAACTGTTCAAGGCGATGACCAAATGCGACATGGTGCATGTGCCCTACCGGGGATCGGCGATCGCGTTTCCGGACATCATCTCCAACAAGGTGCAGCTGATCTTCGACAATCTGCCCTCGGCGCTGGAGCAATCGCGCGGCGGCAGCGTGCGCGCGCTCGGCGTCACTTCGCCGCAGCGCTGGTCCACCGTGCCCGAAATCCCCGCCATCGCCGAGACCGTGCCGGGATTCGAATCGGTCGGCTTCTACGGCATCTCGGCGCCGAAGGGCACGCCGCCGGAGATCGTCGACCTCCTCAACAAGGCCATCGGTGAGGCCCTGAAGGACCCCAAACTGGTGGCGCGGCTGGCCGAAGTCGGCGGCATCCCCAAGCCGATGACCCCGGCCGAATTCGGCAAACTCATCGCGGACGAGACCGAGAAATGGCGGAAAGTGGTCGAATTCGCCGGCGTTTCGGTGGATTGAAGGTGGCATTGCGGGATCGCGGGTCACCCTGTAAACGATCCCGGCACCGTTGCCGGCCGCGCCCCGCGGCCGCCGCGGCGGGGCCTGTAGCTCAATGGTTAGAGCCGGCCGCTCATAACGGTCTGGTTGCAGGTTCGAGTCCTGCCGGGCCCACCAAGAAAATCAATTACTTAGTGAAGGAGCAGATTTTCTTGCGGACCGCTTCGCGGGCCGTTTCAACTTTGCTCCTCCGCGCTTCTCCCTCGCTTGCCGAGACTCCGTACCGCACGCCGAAACCTGACGGCACCAACCGCATGCCGAAGACGGTAGCGCGTGTCCAACCGGCTACTTTGCGACTGGTCGCTGGTGCGAGGCGTTTCATAAAGACACTCCGTACCGCCACGCCGAAGGTCACGGGAGCAACCTATCCTCCCGGTTTCTTCGACGACGACGGCCTCGGCGGCGTCCTTGGCCTGATTCTTGGTCTCGGCGATCACGACCGCGACCGCCTGGCCCACGAAGCGCATGGTCTCCGGCGCCATCGCCGGCCACGCGCCCATCTTCATCGGCGAGCCGTCTTTCGAAGTAACTGCCCAGCCGCAGATCAAATTGCCGACCTTGTCGTCGACGATCTGCTGGCCGGTCAGCACCCCGACCACGCCCGGCATCTTCATCGCCGCGGACGCGTCGATACTCTTTATCTTGGCATGCGCGTGCGGGCTGCGGATGAAGTGTGCATGGGTCAGGCCCACCAGCTTGAAGTCGTCGACGTAACGGCCCTTGCCGGTAATGAAACGGCGATCCTCCTTGCGCACGACGCTTGCGCCAATGCCTTCAACGCCCAAGTCCTATCCTCCCAACCGGAGTTATTGTTTCCGCCATTTCGATCGAAACGCGGCGGTCTTGAATTTGGGTAGCCTGCGGCAGCTATTCCGCCGCTTGCGAAACCTTCATGCGGTCGGCCGCATCGAGCACCGATTTGACGATGTTGTGGTAACCGGTGCAGCGGCAGATGTTGCCTTCGAGCTCTTGCCGGACGGTTTCCTCATCGAGCTTGCCGCTACGGCGGCGCACGATGACCATCGTCCGCCCACGTCGGTGGCCGTTTTCGACGCACTATTTCGGTCAACCAAAATTCTGGCGCTAACGGGGAGCGATCTACTTGGTTGTCGGTCAAGAGCGTCGCGCACGCTCGTGCAATGGTTAAGCGCCCCTCCCCGAGCCCGGTTCCAAACCGATGGATTCTCTATTTTTTTATCAGTCACGGATCCTGTTTGCGTACGAATGGCCTGTGTGTACCGAAAACCTAAACCCTGAGGTAGTGGTGATGAAGTCCGCCCAGGATGGCAAGTGACCTGACCACGCCGGTTCGCTGACTGGGCGAGAAACGGGCGCATCCTTATCCAGGGCCAAGTGCGTCCGCGTCTCATTATAGTAGCGAGCGTAAGATTTCAGAATCCGGCGCAGACACATCTACTGGCACGGCCCAGATCGTTGCTGGGATGCGACTCCGACACGACGCCCCAGCCTCCAAAAGGCTCAGCAAAAAACTCCCGCCCGTCAAAAAACTCCCGCTCGTGAAGTTGAACAATCGACTGACCAGCCCAAGTGGCGCGATTCCGGGTCGGAAGTGCTGGTTGACAACGGACCTGTGCAGCCGCTCGGGGTGACCGCGGATGCTCGTCGTGATGGGGACGACGATGCTGTCGCCGGCAAGCCATGGATAGATCGTTGGGTGGACACGGAGCCATCCCCTCTTGCCGCGCGCTGGGTTGATATCGCAGCGGTGGAGCGGCCGCCCATCATCGAACGCAAAGCGGAGCGGTCGGTCAGGCCGGACGGTGTGGTGCTGGTGTTCGTCGTGTTCGTCGTGCTGGCGCTCGGGACGATCGAGGTTGTGAACCGCCGCCCGATCTATGCATGGCCGCCATCAGGAAGAACGACGTAGCGCTCTGCCCTGCGCATTGAACGCCATCTGGGTACAGGATCGACTGCGACACAGCTCCTTGTTGTCGGCGTCGGTGACGCGGACAGCACGGCCTTTGGGTACGACAGCGTGGTGCATGCACTCGCAGAGTTTGACGGTCGCACCGTGGTAGCAGCGCGCCGCGGCGCGACTGGCGCCGCGCCGATTCGCCCTGCGCGCTAGTGACGTGTAGCGCGCAGCACGAACGTGGTTTGGGTCATCCTGGCCACGAAGCCTTCGAGATGCACAACTCTCTGCCTGGCCAATTCGCTGTGGAGTTCGTGAATCTTCCGCGACTCAGCAAAAACGGTCTCGAAAGCCTGCTTCGCGAATTCCGTCTGAACCTCAAACGCCTTATCGAGCGACCGTGCGGCCGCGAGCTTCTCCAGGAAGGACCAGGTGAGTTCGACCGATTTCCCGGTGTAGGCGCCATAGGCATTGGCGATCGTTGCAATGCTGACCGCTACGGGCTCGGCCGATACGGTAGGGACGGTCGGGATGATATCAGTTGCGGAAGTTTCACGTGGAGAGATGTCGATCGACGCGACCGGTGCGCTGATCTGCTCGTTGATCTGTTCGTTGATCTGTTCTTGGGCGTCCTGCAAATGATCCGGCCTGGGCTCCGCCTCGGGGCCTTGTTGTTCGCCGGCTTGCTTCCGCGGCTCGACCTTCCTGCCCTGCCGCTCTGTCTTCCCCTTGCGCGGGCTGGACTTCCCGATTGCTTTATTCCCACCTGCATTCAACATTGGGATCGCTCCAGATTTCAAGTATGAATCAAGCCACAAGCCTTCGTCCTGTTTGTGCTGGATTCGCGGTTGTGCCTTGTTCCTCGCGTGACGGTCGTGTGTCTACATTTTGAAGAATGAACTCCAGCGGGCATCTTGCGCCCCTCTCCGGCGGCCCAGCGGAGCAGGGCTTGACCTGTCGCGAGCGATTGGCGGATGACGTTGCGCTATTCCGTCCTGTGCGCTGAAAGCCATTTGGGGACAGGATCGAGCTCGTTTGCCAGCTGATCGGCTCTGTCGGTGCTCGAATTTTAACCCGGCTGCTAGTGCTAACTTAAAATGCCCTGCTCAGTGCGTGGTGAGATTCCACTGCACGCGGGTAGCAGGGACTTTTCCGTTTTGTAGATCGCTAGAGTCCGCTGTGGGGAACCACTGCTGCATCAGATTGAAATTAACCATTTGTTAACCCTACGGTCGCCTAATGCAAATGATTTGGAGGGAATTTGACTCACCATGTCGGCCCCCTGCGACGCGAACGAAGTCTATGCCTTTGTCGGCCGATCTTGCCTTTTCGTTCGTTAGCCAGGCTGGCAGTTCGCGTTCCGGCTGTCCTACGCGGAGCAAAAAATGTTCGGAGAGAACGACTTAGTGGACAATCTCAGCCGCGATCTCGATCGCGCGCGCGGAAAGCGCGACGCACTTGCATCTGATGTCACGGCACTGACGGCTCAGATCGCCGAAATCGAAGCCCGCCTTTCTGAGGAAAAAAAACGGCGGGAACGCAATCACGTCTTAGGCGAAATCGAAGCGATAAAAAAACGAATCATACAAACTGCCAGCGCGTTTGCGCCTGTCGTCAGTGAGCTCTGCGAGGCGACCGAGATGGCGGCGGCAGTCGTACCCGAAGCTCGCGAGCTTAATAACTTTCTATCGTCCGTCGCCGCCGAAGTTGAAACCGTAGTCGATCCCTTATTGCGCGAACTGGACCGACGCGCGGATGCGGTGCGAGTCGGCCACGCTGCACTGGATCTCCCGTGTTTAGCCAACGAGGCGCCGACCGAACTGCCAAAAGATAATAATGATCGCTTACTTCGCTTAATCCGCTTTCCAATATGGCTGTCTCGCTCCAAGGAGGTGGAAAAAAGAGAAACTGCGGAGAACCCGCACAGCACAGCTGCGTGAATTATCGGTGCGCGCGGACCTCACAGAGCCTCGATGCTCATTCGCAGGTTTGGCGGGCCGAAATCGGCTATGATAGGCCTCTGTGGGGAAAGCTCGCGATAACAAGCCATCCCCATTTGCAGTTGCAAAAGAGCGAGCTGCCCCCTCCCAATGTTGGCCCTCCTCTGTTCCCAGTCGAGTATTTTCCAGCGATCCGCGCGATCCGTACTTCGCTCGCGTGCAAAACCGCATGAGAAGAGTTGCGCCCGTTCTTGCGACGGCTCAGTTGGCCTTGCGGCGCAGGAAGGCCGGGATATCGAGAACGTTTTCCTCGATCAAATTACGCGCAGGAAAGGAGCGACCGTACGGATCGAGGCCCTCCGGAGCCGCGGGGCGCGCATATTCCGCATTCGGGTTTGCCGCCCACCCTTCGGGGTGTCGGGCCGCTGGGAGGACCAGCGGACTCTCTAATTGCGGCAGCAGTGGACTACGCTCGATGCGGCCGGCGATGCGACGGCTGTCGTTGCGCAGCCTGCCGGCGAGTTCCGTGAGTGAGCTTTCCGCTGCTTGCGTCTGGTGCGCCGGATCGAGATTATCGATGCCTGTCGCCACCACCGAGACGCGGACGATACCTTCCAGACCTTCATCGAAAGATGCGCCGACGATGATGTTGGCGTCTTGGTCGGCCTCTTCGCGAATGCGGGTGGCAGCTTCGTCGACCTCGAATAACATCAGGTCCTTGCCGCCGGTGATGGAGATTATGAGGCCACTGGCGCGTTTGATCGAGGGATTCTCGATCAATGGATTGGAAATCGCAGCCACAGCGGCGTTGAGCACGCGCTTCTCGCCAGAAGCCTCGCCCCTGCCCATCATGGCCTTGCCCTTCTCGCGCATCACGGCGAGAACGTCAGCAAAATCCAGATTGATGAGACCTTCCTTGACGATAAGGTCGCTGATGCAGGCGACACCCGAATAAAGCACCTGATCGGCCAGGGCGAAGGCATGGGCGAACGTGGTCTTTTCGTTGGCCACCCGGAACAGGTTCTGGTTTGGGATGATCAGCAGGGTGTCCACCACCTTCAGCAATTCGGCGATGCCGGCTTCGGCAAAACGCATGCGGCGCTGGCCCTCGAAGTGGAATGGTTTGGTGACTACACCGATGGTGAGAATGCCAAGCTCACGTGCGGTCTTGGCGATAATGGGGGCTGCACCGGTGCCGGTACCGCCGCCCATGCCGGCAGTAACGAACACCATGTGTGCACCGGTCAAATGATCGCGGATCGCATCGATTGCCTCTTCGGCTGCGGCGCGCCCCACTTCGGGCTGCGAGCCGGCGCCAAGGCCTTCGGTCACCCGGGTACCCATCTGGATGACGCGCTTGGCCATCGACATGGTGAGCGCCTGTGCGTCGGTATTGGCGACGATGAAGTCGACGCCTTGCAGCCCGGCCGCGATCATGTTGTTGACGGCATTGCCGCCGGCGCCGCCGACCCCAAACACGATAATACGCGCCTTCATCTCGCGAATATCGGTGATGTCGGTCATTTTTGCCTCACGTTGCTCCGGCGAGCTGGGGAATGAGAGGACACGGCTTGCTACCTACAAGCCTTGCGGTCTGCTTCCACTATGGTCGCGGCTAGATATCCCAGTCGGCGTGCAGCTTGTCCGTGGCTGTCGACCGAGCCGCCAGCTCGCAGAGCCGCCACCTCATCTTCAAGCCGTGCGGTCACTTCCTTAGCTGCCATAGTCTCGGCAGTCGCCTGCAGCAGCTCAACCGTCAGGCGAGCGGAGCGCTCGCACTCGCGCTCGAAATCTGCTCTGTCATCCGCTGCCCTTGCTTCGAGCCGCACGATCTCCGCCTTCAATGCCTCGATCTTTGCCGCAAATGGGGCGACCATGGCTGCCTGGCGACCACGTGGCGGCCGGGGCGTATGCTGTATTTCAGCGAGATCAACGCTCACTAGGGCTTTGCCATCATCCGAAAGTGAGCGCGGCAACCGGCGTCGCTTGGCAAGCGAACGAGCGGCCTCTGGCGAGACTGTCAGGCGGGCACCTAGAGCGGTATATGTCAGCGCCTCAACGGACATCGGCTGTTCTCCTAGAACGAACCGGACGGTAATCGGCTGATGATGACCGGGCGATGACCGCAAGCTAGGCTGCGTTGGTTAACAGATTATTAACGGGCGCCGCGACGAGGCACACTTCGACGCTGCTATCGACTACAAGAGCGGAAGACGTTGGCGCTCGCGCAGATTATAACAATTGGGGTCACGTCACTCACCCTCACGGATTGCAAAATCGAACGAAACGTTTGCAATCGTCAAAATACAAGGGCGAACGCTTCCCCACGTTACGCGGACGTTCTGCAAAATGCTTCGTGAAGTCACGCCGTCGTATGCGAAGATACGAGAACAGCACGGAGAGCTCCGAACTAACAGTCCGCTTGAAGCGCTCACTCGCCCCTTTGCTTATCTAAGCGCGAACATCAATCGAGCGACACGCGAATGCCCGCTTTGCGCGAGAAGCAGTCATTCGAGCTTTGGCTACGGTCCATGATCGGGGCCGCGGCGTAACAGCAAAAACACGCTCCGCTATCTAGTTGTCGCGTGAAACTCTATCTCGCCAGCGAAGAGTTTTTTGCGCCCGGGAGGCGCATCGCTTGCGCATCACCATCCTAGCAACGATTGCTTATGGTAATGCTACGGTAACAGGCATTGGTCGTAGTGGAGAGTATTAGCGAATGGCGCCATTCAGAATAAAACTACGAACTCAATGCTATTGAAATAGCTATCTAATTCGATTCCGAGCCTCTGCAACTCAGGTTAACGTCCCTCGACGGAGGGAGACGCATCAATCGCCCGTGGCGTCGATTACTCACAGGTTCGAGCAGACGGCCATCGCGCTGGTCCACGTGCAGGGCAGGTTCTGATTCGAGAACGGACGGCAACGATCTCCGTCGCGTACAGGCGACGCTATCCCTTTTGCATTCCGGTGATGGAAGCGCTGACGGCGCGAGGATCGCGACTCGGCCAGCGCTCGCTTTCGACCTGGGAAAGGAAATCGCCGACGATCCGATTGTATTCACCCGGCTCTTCAATATTGATGGCATGACCCGCGTTCGGCATCACCACGAGGGCTGCCGATGGAATGCTTTGCTTCATGAGGATGCCCGGCAAAAGGCACGGCCAGTCCTCATCGCCGGTGATAATAAGCGTCGGCACGATGATGCGCCGCATTTCTTCGACTAGCATATAAAGCGACGGGCGCTCCTTCTGAACACCCTGCTGAGTGTTAGCTGATCCGACCGCGGAATGCTCGGCCAGCATCGCTTTGAACTCGGCGTGGCCGCGGGGGTCCTTGTTTTCATACTGAACGCGGGTCGGCCCATAAGCGTATCGTTCGGCGAATGCCGGCATGCCGTCGGTCCGTATCATGCCGGCTATCACGTCGGCTTCGGCCCGGAATGTGTCGCGCTTGTCGAGTTCTGCGCCGTAACCGCAGCCACCGATACACAGTGACAGCGCTCGATGCGGATGTCGCAGACCGAAATGGAGCGTCGCGAATCCACCCATCGACAGTCCGATAACATGCGCCTGCGGCTCGCCGAGATGATCGAGCACAGCGAGGATGTCATCGGCGGCGCGAGCCTGCGAATAGGAGGAGACGTGCTCCGGCACGTCGGACGGCGGGAAACCACGTGCGTTGAAGGCGATGGCACGATAGCGTTTTCCAAAATGGCGCATCTGCGGCTCGTAGCTGCGCAAATCGCCGGCGAATTCATGAACCAGGATCAGCGGACGGCCCGATCCGGTTTCCTCGAAATACAGGCGCACTCCGTCGTCCGTGGTGGCATAGGGCATGTCGGTCTCCGTCCAGCTATTGGTTTATCGTTGCGCCGAGTCGGGGCGAGCCGGCGGCCTGGTTCGCTGCAAATAGGTGCCGTGGCCTTTGGCGCCGACCAGGACGCCGTCATCGACGACCACGCGCCCGCGGACCATGGTCAGGACCGGCCAGCCCGTCACTTCGAGCCCTTCATACGGTGTATAGTCCGAACCGTCGTGGACGAGGTCGTGGCGGATCGTGACCTTTCGTTTCGGATCCCACAATGCGATGTCGGCGTCCGATCCCACCGCTATCGTTCCCTTGCGCGGATAGAGACCATAAATCTTGGCGTGATTGGTTGCGGTGAGCGCGACGAAAGCATTGAGGTCAATTCGGCCCTTCACGACGCCTTCCGAGAACAGGATCGGAAGACGCGTCGCTACGCCTGGAATTCCGTTCGGCACCCACCGGAAACTGGTACGCCCCTTGGGCGCGAGCTTGCCGTGCGGATCGTCGTAGCGGAACGGACAATGGTCCGAAGAGAACACCGAGAAAACGTTCTGCTGCAGGCCTTCCCAACACGCCTTCTGACTGTCAACGTCGCGTGGCGGCGGCGAGCATACGTATTTGCTGCCTTCCATGTTCAGCTGGTCGAGGTCTTTCTCCGTCAGAACCAGGTATTGCGGGCAAGTCTCGCCCATCACATTGAGTCCGCGTTGCTGGGCGCGGCGGATTTCTTCCATCGCCCCGCGGTTCGATACGTGCACGATCATGATCGGCACGTCGACGAGTTCGGAAAGCGAAATGGCGCGATGCGTGGCCTCACGCTCGACCGGGATCGGCCGCGAGGTCGCATGAAAGCGCGGCGCGGTGTTGCCGGCACGCTCGAGGCGGTCGGTGAGGAAGCGGATGGCATCGAAATTTTCCGCATGCACCATCAGCACCGCGCCGGTCTCGCGCGCGACCGCCATCGTTTCGAGAAGCTCGCGGTCCGAAAGCGCCATGCCTTCATAAGTCATGAACACCTTGAGCGAGGTGTAGCCATCCTGCACCAGCGCCGGCAGTTCCTGCCCGAGCACCTGATCCGTCGGATCGGTGACGATGAGATGAAAGGCAACGTCGACATGACATTCTCCGTCCGCCTGCGCGTGGTAATTCCGCAACGCCTCGCGGAGCGTTTGGCCTTTCTGCTGAAGACAAAACGGCAGCACTGTGGTGTTGCCGCCGAATGCCGCCGAACGCGTGCCTGTGGCAAAGCCGTCGGCCATGACGATGCCGTCGCCCGAGGGCTGGGCGAAGTGAACATGGCTGTCGATGCCGCCCGGCAAGACCAGCCGATCCCTCGCGTCGATGATCGTTTCCGCCGCCCCGAGATCGTGGCCCAGCGCCACGATTCGACCGTCACGGATGGCGATGTCGCAGGCAAACGTGTCTGCGGCGGTTGCAATCGTGCCGCCGCGAATGATGGTGTCGAACGGCATCAGAGCGACCCTCCTTTCGCGTCGGAAGACCGCCTGTGCTCGATCACCGCGGCCAGTGCCTTCGCCAATCCGATCGTCGGCTTCGGATCCGGGCGACGAAACGTCCCGGCGGTGGCCTTGCGCGGCTTGAGCGTGACCAGCGTCTCAGCCTGGCGCACGGCGGCCGCGGTCGGATCGACCACCGGGACCGGAATTCGATCACGGACCTTGTCTGCCAGGCCAGCCAGCGGTGCGCCGGACAAAATGACGACATCGGCATCGTCCTGTTCGACCGCGCGGTTCGCCAGTGAAACCAGCATGTCCTCTTTCTCGGCCTGGACATTGGAAATGGACTCGAACGTGCCGTCGAGCGTGCGTATGCCGGCGCAGCGGGCATCGAGCCCGTGCATGGTGACGCATTCCTGATACCAGGGCGCCAGCGCGCGAGCGAACGTCACGATGGAAAACCGGCGACCCAGCATACAGGCTGTCAGCATCGCCGCTTCGGCAAGGCCGACGACCGGAATGTCGAACAACTCTCGCGCCCCGAACAGGCCGGGATCTCCAAACGCTGCGATGATCGCGGCGTCGACGCTGGAATCGGCCGCAGCCAGCATTTCGAGCGCAATCGCGCCGCCGATCTGTGCTTCGGCCCGGGTGGCGATATAGGGCACGCCGCGCTCGGCGGTCGCTGCAACCAGTTCGGTTCCCGGCGAAATGACCTTTGTGCCGGCGCTATAGAGCAGATCGGTCACGGCGCGGGTGGTGTTGGGATTGAGCAGCAGGATCTTCACGGACCGGCCTTTCTCGTCATTGCGGCCCGGACATTGCGCGGCGGTTTCGCGGCATCCGCATCGTCCGCCTGCATCGGCAGCGCACTGGCCACGACCTCACCGGTGCGGCGGACATGGTGCCCAAGCAATTGTCCTGCACGGCTGGCGTCGCCAGCCTTGAGGGCTTCCAGAATCTCCTGATGATCGCGTACCGATTCATCCCATCGTCCGAGAACCGACAGGCCAAAGAAGCGCGCGCGCTCCGCGCGCGGCAGCAACACGTCATGGGTGGCCTTCAGCACGCCGTTGCGGGCAAAACCGACGATGGCGCGGTGAATTTGCTGGTTGATCTCAAAATAGTGACGCATTTCGCCGCGGCCGTGATGCCATTCGATGCTGGCCTGCAGCGCCTCGAGCTGCTCCAGATCGCGCGGCTCCATCCGTGTTGCGGCGAGTTCCGCCGCGCATCTTTCGATGCCGCTCAGCGCCTCGAACAGTTCGGTCAATTCGTCACGCCGCAGCGGCGCGACGATGGCAGTTCGGTTGAGGCGAAGCTCGACCAGACCTTCGGATGCCAATTGCTTCAGGGCTTCGCGCAACGGCGTCCGCGAGACCCCGAGCGCATCGGACAGATCGGCTTCAAGCAATTGTTGTCCGGGCGCAAAATCGCCGCGGACGATCAACAGACGAAGCCGTGTCGCGGCCCGCTCATGGAGGCCGGTTCGCGGCACACGGAGCAGCCGTCGCGGAAGCGCCGCCACATCCCGTGGCCGCTTGGGCCGGGTCTTGGCCTTGGTCCCGATCGCGGTCGATTTCGTACGGTTCATGAGGATTGGTGCCTTTGAGCATCCCGGGGACGATCCACGAGCGGGCTCGCGGGACCCGCGAGACCAGGCCTCGTGAACAAGCTACCCCAGCCCTGGATACGCCGCGGATCTATTCCGGCCGCGATCAAGCACGCCCACAGCGTTACCGCAATCGAATCGAATACCGGGACTCCGAGCTGCTGTTCCAGACGATGCGCCACTCCGGCGCCGCGCATGTTGGTGCAGACCACGGCTACGGCGTCGCAGCCCTCGCGCACGACGTCTTCGATCAAGCCGGCCACCTCGGCTTCCGGCACTTCCGCGAACGAAAAATTGTCCTGCAGCGAAAGGTGCCGCTCCGCGACACACTGCAGTCCTTCGGAGCCCCAGTTGGCAATGATCTTGTCCTGGACTTCCCTGCGATAGGGCGTCACCAGTCCGATGCGCGTCGTCCCGAGGCGCCGGAACAGATCGCGATAGGCGAGCACGGTGGTGCACGCGCGGATGCCGGTCGCCTCGGTTATACGTTCGCACAAGCGCTCGTCCCGCTCGAACCCCAGCCAGCTTGCCGATGTTCCGTTCCAGGCAATGATGTCGACTTTGGCATGCGCCAGAAGCTCTGCCGCACGCAGGATTTCACTGTCGTCGAATTGGCGCAGCGCGGTTTCCGACAAGGCGATTTCAGTGACCTTGAAGCGCGAGAAATGCACCGAGATATCCGTACTGCCGGCCAGCATCGCGTTGGTGATCGGCTCAAGCGCGGTGTTGGACGATGGGGTCAGCATACCGAGACGGACCGGCCGCGTGATCATACAAAGCCTCATGACTATGAACCCGGTGGGGCGGTCATCTCCACCCCACCGATACCGTGTTCAGACCGGCAATTTGCGACTGTAATCGATCAAGGTCGAACAGATCAGCAGCGCAACGCCGGCGGCGGCAAAGTACATCAACGCCAGGAAATAGGATCCGGTAGCCTGAACGATCAAGCCGACGATCAGCGGCGTCAGGATGCCGGCAATGTTGCCGCCGAGATTCATGCACCCGCCGAGGAATCCGGATTTTCCGCGACCCGCGAGCGCGGAGGGAATGGCCCAATACATCCCGCACCAGCGCAGGAAAAACAGGGTGGCGGACAGCAACACCACGACGGCGACCGGATCTGTCACATAGGCCACGAAGAAGATCGATATCGTGGCTAATATGGCGGCAATGCCGAACAAGGTCCGGAATACCAGGTTTGGCGAACCTCCGCGGCTGCGCCAGAAGTCACCAATCCAGCCGCCGACCAGTTCGCCGACAAAGCCGGAGAAGAATATGATGAAGGAAGCTCCGCCCAGCGTCTTGATGTCAAAGTGGTGAACCTTGAACAGATAGGTCGGCATCCAGGTCAGCAAGCCATAAAAGGTGGTGTTGAAGAACATCCAGCCGAGGCACATGCACCAGACCGAGCGATACCGGAAGTAGGACATCCAGCTTCCGCCGCGCGACGCCGGGGTGGCTGCGTCTTCCAGCGCGTGCGACTGTTCGATGTAACGCGCCTCCGCTTCATTGACTGACGGATGCTCCCGCGGCGCGTTGCGAATGTAATACCAGGCCAGCAGTCCGCACAGCATGGTTCCGACACCGGCGATGACGAAAGCGATGCGCCAGGAATTGAAGGCTGCAATCAGCCACGCGATCACGATCGAGCCCAGTGCCGCGCCCAGCGGTGCGCCACCGTCGAGGAGCGTCGCACCGCGCCCCCGCTCGGTCTGCGTCATCCAGATGGCATTGAGCTTGCCGCCCGCGGGATAAATCGGCGCTTCCGACGCACCCAGTCCAAGCCGGGTCAACAGCAACACCGGCCAGTTCGTGGCCACCGCCGCAATAGCCTGGAACGCTCCCCAGAAAATCGTCGCCGATGCGATGACGATTCGCGGCTTGAAACGATCCGCAAGCATGCCGCCTGGAACCTGCATGAACGCGTAGGTCCAGAAGAACGAGCTGAGAATCAAGCCCTGCATCGCAGGATCGAGATCGAATTCCTTGGAGATCAGCGGCATCGCGACCGAGAGCGACGCGCGGTCGATATAGTTGATCGAGATCAGAAACAGCATCAGAAGAAAAATCTTCCAACGAACACCGGTTGGTTTGGCTACGTCGGTCGCCGCGACGGCTGAGATTGTATTGCTCATTATTCTCTCCAATTACCGGCAATCGAAGTCTGGTTTATTTGGCGCGTATCAGCAATCATTTTTTGTATGTTGTATACGATATTGTGTAAATAATTGATATTGTGGTAAAATTGACAGATTGTGGTCTGTGCCTAGTGTCTGGCAATCGCTATGCCGGATGGGTTTCGCGCGGCCGAACCGCCAACCAGCGGGCGACGGCTGTGCAAGGTTGCGGGCCATCTCGTTCGCCTGCGTAGCGTGCGGGGGAAAACAACAAAATTCGCGCGTCTAGCGCGCTTCCCAAGCTGGCCGAAGAGGTTCTTGCTCTGACCAAGGTCAACTGGAACACCACCCAGTTTGACCAGAAACTTCCGGCTCCCATCAAGGCTGCCCGCGAAGTCGGGCGCATTCTCAAGCATATCATCAGGCACTTGGCCGTTCCTTTGATGAATTCATGATCACGGGACCAGGTCAGCCGGGACAAGACAAGCTGGAGATGCTTGCGGCCAGTGGTTCATCGGTTAGCGGTGCAGCGCTTTCGGAGGCCGCTCATGAAGCATGGCAGGTCATTTGGGGGCAATTCGCCGCGACACTCCCAGAACAGAGCGACGCATGGGTCGTCATACGCGCGATAGACAGCACCTTCTATGAGGTCACGTCGTCGGACGAAGCGGTACTCAATGCCGTCCGATCGACTTATGAGGACGTGAGAGTTGCATCCGGCCCTGCGACTTCCGCTCCGATTGAGCGCATCTAAAGCGGAGGGAAGCAAGCCTTGAGTGCGGCGATGGGTCAACAACCGGACGCCGTCGCTCCATCCGGCCTTGCCCGCTCGACCCCTGACAGCATACCTTGTGGCGATCACTTCGCATGTCGGCTTGGGCCCAAGCTGAAATCCGATCTGGAGGTGGCATGACACATTGGACCGAAAGTGTCGTCGTAATTTTGCTGGCAAGTTTTTCCGGCGTCGCGAGCGCGCAGGTGAGATGCGACGCGATACCTCACGGACCGGCGCGCACCGATTGCTATCTCGCCCTAAGTCAGCTCTATCGGGGACAATCGGACCTTGCCGCTGCCAGAGCGCGCGTTCAATCAGACGCCGCGTGGTATCGGGCAATTACGGGGACAGACCCGCCAAAACATAGACTGCAGCGTCAGCAATAAAGCTGTCGATACCGTCAGGGTGAGTCAGTGGGTGACTTCTGGTGTGGGTCATTCGCGTCGATTTGGCCCAGTCTCGATCATGCCCGATCTGCCCCTGAAAGCCGACGCCAGGCCATGGATCGGGCTCATCGCGTACGGACCAAATCCAGACTCATGACCGAAGCAAAAGGGCGTTCTATTCGATCACCTCGTCGACGCCAGTGAGCACGGATCATTCGGGAAACCCCGCTTTCGGAAGAGCCTCAATCGACGGCTTCATGTTTGCTGTCCCGCCCCGAGCGATCCACGCAGGTATTGTGAAGGCGGGATCGACCTCAAGCAGACGCGCCGCGGCCTCACGGGCCTCAGCATCACGTCCCAGATGGGCGGAAGCGGACGCGAGCGTTTCGCCATTCCGCGGACCCGCAGCGCGTGACGACAAGCCTTCTGCGACCGAACATCTCGCGTTTGCGAGATACCACTTGGCCGATGCGCCTGTTAGCTCAATACCGTCGTTGACCGCACGGCCCGCTTCCCAGCGCAGCATTTTCATGCATACTTTGCGCAACCGTCGGAAGGGACGTGCGCATGGCCCAGGTCCTTCAGGCTGAGGGGAGGCCGCGGCAAGATCCCCAGAAGCTGCCCGCCGCCGCGGTGCTGACGGCACTTGGAGTTGTCTACGGCGATATCGGCACCAGCACGCTGTACGGGCTGAAACAGGCCGTCGCCGCCGGCGGGGCGCCCACGCCAGAAACGGTCACAGGCACCGTGTCGCTTATCTTCTGGGCGCTTCTTCTCATCGTCGGACTCAAATACGCCATTCTGATCCTGCGCGCCGACAATCATGGTGAGGGCGGCATCGTGGCTCTGCTCGCGCTGTTGGATGCAAGGCACGCACCGCGCGGAGGCGCGCGCGCCTCCCTGCTCGTCGTCGGCCTGATCGGGGCAGCCTTGCTCTATGGCGATGGCGTGATCACGCCGGCGATCTCGGTGCTCAGCGCCGTCGAAGGTCTGAAGATCGACGCTCCCGCCCTGGCACCAATGGTCGTTCCCATCACCATCGCGATCCTCGTCGGCCTGTTCCTGGTGCAGCGCAAGGGAACGGAGTTCGTCGGCAACATTTTCGGGCCGGTGATGTTCGTATGGTTCGTCGCAATTGCCTTGCTCGGCCTCAAGGGCATCATGCAAAGCCCAGCCATCCTCGCCGCGATCAGCCCCCATCATGCCGTTCTCTACCTCAGTCACGCGGGACCCGGCATCGCCTTCGCCGTGCTCGGCGCCGCCTTTCTGACGCTCACGGGCGCGGAGGCCATGTATGCCGACATGGGCCATTTTGGCCGGCTGCCCATCCAGCTTGGGTGGTTTGCGATCGTGTCACCCGCCTTAATGCTCAATTATCTCGGCCAGGGAGGGTTGCTTCTGGCCGATCCCCATGCGGCCGAGAATCCGTTCTACCTGCTCGTGCCGCGATGGGCGCATTACCCGATGGTGGCGTTCGCGACCATCGCCACCGTGATCGCCTCACAAGCCATCATCTCGGGCGCGTATTCGCTCACCCAACAGGCAATGCAACTCGGCTTCCTGCCTCGCATGCGGGTGCACCACACGGCAAGCCATGAGAAGGGGCAGATCTACATCCCCGTGGTGAATTGGCTGCTGGCGGCCGGCACGCTCACCGCCGTGCTCCAGTTCGGCTCGTCCGACGCCCTCGGCGGGGCCTATGGCATCGCCGTCGCGATGCTGATGGCGATCACCACGGTGCTGGCCGCTCTCGTCGCCCTGAGATGGGGCTACAACCCGCTTCTGGTCGTGGCGGTGAACGGGTTCTTCCTCGTCATCGAGGTGGTTTTCGTTGCCGCGAACATGACGAAGCTGGTCGAAGGCGGCTGGTTCCCGCTCCTGCTGGCAAGCGTCATTGCATTCCTCATGCTGACCTGGCGCACCGGATGGCAGTTGCTTGAGCAGGAGCGCTCCAAGCTGCGCCAGCCGGAGGACGCGTTCATCGAGTGGGTCATCAACACGCCGCCCATACGGCTGCCCGGGGCGGCGGCGATCTTCACCGCGGCGACCACCGGGATCCCGCTCTGCCTGACCCATCACCTGCGGCATAATCGCGTGCTGCATGAGCGCGTGCTGTTTATCGCGTCTATCATTGTCGACGAGCCGCGGGTCGAAGCCAGTGAGCGCGTCAAGCTTGTCCCGGTCGGCGCGGGCATTACGCGCGTCCTCTTCCATTTCGGTTTCATGGAAACACCTGATGTGATGGAGGGACTGAGGCTTGCCTGCCGCAAGCCCGAGCTTGCCGGCATCGATCCCGATAACATTACCTACTATTTCAGGCGCGTGATGGTGATCGCGACCGATAAAGTAGCGGGCATGGCGGTCTGGAGAAAATCCCTGTTCGCCACAATGCACCTCAACGCCAACCTCCCGGCGGCGTATTTCGGAGTTCCGCCCGCGCAGGTCGTGGAGGTTGGCCTCGAAGTCGAAATATAGTGCTATCCACGGTCTCTGAGATTCGTCGACTTGCGAAGTCGCCGAGAAGCGGTCGAACGGCAGCCGCGCTACGATGTCGGCTGGGTCAGACGCGGGAAGTCCGGGCCGGCGCCAGCCGCGTCCGGTCTGCGCGCGGAAGCCGACGTATCCAATGGTCGCCGCGTTCTTCCAATCAGGGCCAGAAGCGGCCCTTGAACCCGTATTTGAGGCTCACGCTCGCCAGGCCGCGCTTTCGTTGGTTACGATCCACGTAATCCGCACGCCGCTGCAGTTCCGAGCGTTACCTCAACGCGCGCTGAAGGTGAGGCCGGCGCGCTCCTTCAGACGCTTGCGCAACGCCGGCCCCATCAGCGCGCCCGGCGTCCAGGTGCCGCCCTCGCCCTGCACGTCGCGCACGAGGCAGAGAGCGCTCTCGGCGATCATCTTGCTGGTCGAGCCGTAGCCCGGATCGCGGTCGCCCGTAACTACCGCTTCGACCCGTCGGCCATCCGGCAGCTCGCCCAGGAAGAGGATGTCGTAGAAGCCCTTCTCGCGCTCTTCCCGAGTCGGGCCTGCGCCGGGTTTGAGGCCGCCGGTCCTGAACAAGGAAACCATCGTGGCGAACGTCTCCGTCGACACGCGAGCGATTTCCCCAAATCCCGGCGCGACCATCATCTCGTCGTAAACGAAGTCCGTGCCGTAGGGATGACCCAACAGGAAATTCGTGCGGTGCACGTTCTTGGTGTTGATCGGCGCCATTGGGAACGGCACGAGCCACACGTTCATGCTCGGGTCGTAATGGGGGATGAGGCCCGACGGCTGAGACGGCCCGGTGAACCCCGGCGTCAACGCGAAGGGATCGGTCAGCAGCCGGATCAGGGCCGGGTCGCGCGCGGCGGCGGCCAACGTTGCCTGAGCGCTCGCCGCGGTGCCGCCAGACATGCCACCTTTCACGTTACGCAGGCGAGCTTTGACCCGCCGCGCCGGGCGTCCGAATTTCTCGCGCGCCTTCTCCTGCAACGTGAGCACACCGAGATCGAACGGGATGGAATCGAAGCCGCAGGAGAAGACGATGCGCGCGCCGGTCCGTTTCGCCTCTTCGTGATGGGCGTCGATCATGCGCCGCATCCAAGCCGGTTCGCCGCACAGATCAACATAGGCCGTGCCCGTGGCCGCGCAGGCCGCCACAAGCCCGGGACCGTGGAGCTGATAAGGCCCGACCGACGTGATGATCACGGCCGCACGCTCGCACATCGAACGCAGGCTGGCCGGCTCGGCGGCATCCGCCTTAACCAAAGGCAAATCGCCCGGTGCGCCGATGTCGGCACGCACCCTCTGGAGCCTGTCGGTCGAGCGTCCTGCGATCGCCCAGGACGGAGCATCGTCGCCGCGATAGGACGTCGCCAGATATTCGGCGATGAGACGGCCAGTGTAACCCGTCGCGCCATAGACGATAAGGTCGAAGTCTCGCTTCACGACGTTGGTCCTCCTCGAGACCCGGGAGAGCTATCTTCAGGTCCGTGTGCAATCGCAGGACAGGAGGACGCTCAGCACGAGCAGCAAGTGCCGTTTGAGGTCCGCCGCTTCATTGAACCGTCCCATCGCGTTTGACGGAGGATACCACAGTTCCCGCCTTGGGGCGCGCAACGTCCGGTTGGGGTCATCCGCGTCAGTTTGACCGGACACCGGCGCACTCCGGTCTACCCCGGTGAACGGACATTCTCAGGATAGGCGGGCATGTATCAAGGGTGCCAACAGCAGCCTTCGCGGGCCATTTGGTGTAAACGGATACCCAAAGGGCGCAGGTCGTCTGTCCGTTTAGAACGGGTAATTGGCCAGCGGTAAAGCCAACAGCAAGGTGGACTATGTTGAAGCACTGGCTCATTGACCTCATTGGTCACGTTTCCGGTCTCAGCGATGCACAACTTAGGCAAATTGAGAAATCGTTGCCGGCGAGCAAGGCGCTGATCGATCTTCTCAATCGGGCACAGCCGATCATCGAACAGGCGCACAAGCTGTACGCAGAAGCTGAGCCGCTGATCGATGAAGCAATGAAAGAGTGGCAGACTGTCGGCCCCGCGGCGCAAATTTTGATCGATGTTATCGGGCATCATGTCAACAAAGGGAGTTCGCCGGCAGAGGCCGCTGAGGCAGTCCGCACTGCGCTTGACGGCTCAATCAAGAGCGTCGCCCAGGATCATTGGATCGATCAGCGAATGAGCTGCGTAACCGTGTTTGGGGGAACTGGCTTTGTTGGCCGTCGCGTCGTGCGCTATTTGTGCGAGTCCGGCGCCAAGGTGCGCGTCGCCTCGCGGCATCCCAGGGGGGGTGAGGGCGACGACGTCAAACAGATCGCCACCGACGCACACGACGAGCGCTCCGTAGAGGCCGCCGCTGCGGGCGCCGATGGCGTGGTCAACGCCATTAGCCTGTACGTCGAGCACGGAAGCGATACATTTCATTCGGCGCACGTCGAAACGGCCGCTAGGATCGCGAGCGTAGCGCGGCGGGTCGGGGCCAAACGGCTAGTTCACCTATCAGGAATCGGCGCCGACGCGGCCTCGCCTTCGCCTTATATTCGCAGTCGCGGCGAAGGCGAGGCGGCCGTGCAGGCCGCATTCCCTGGCGCGGTTATCATACGCCCAGCAGTGATGTTTGCGTCGGACGACGGCTTTCTCACGACAATTCTCAGGCTGCTTCGGGTCCTGCCGGCTTATCCGATATTCGGCGACGGCAGGACGAGGCTCCAGCCGGCGTACGCGGATGATGTTGCTGCGGCGATTACACAAGTTCTGCGGCAGAGCAAAAAGCCGTATCCTGTCTACGAACTGGCCGGCCCACGCGTCTATTCATACGAGGAGTTGTTGCGAACCATTGCCCGTACCGCAGGTTTGCGGCCGGTGCTGATGCGAATGCCGTTTGCCTTATGGGAGGCACTTGCCGGCGTCGCTGAAATCTTGCCGCACCCGCCCCTCACCCGCAATCAGGTCGAGCTTATGCAGATCGACACCACAGCCTCGGACAACTTGCCGGGGTTTCGTATGCTCGGCATTTCGCCGCGATCGCTCGAAGAAGAACTCGAAGCGATGCTCAAGCAAAGCAAATGAGGAAACTCAGCAAAATTGCGATCGGACAGCGAGGAAGAAATGGTGCCGACCGACATCTGACGCGACGGTGCGATGTCCGAGTTGGGGTCACTCGCGTCGTTTTTGCCGCCCACCCACACGCCGCATAGGTTCGCTCAGTCGCCGACCCCTTCATCCAAATCAACCTCATCAGCAATCGCGGCGACCGCTGCGTCCCAACTCAATTCTGGGTGTTGCAGCAGATACTCGGCGACGCTTTCGCGAAGATCGACCGGCGCGACAAGGTCGTCCTGATCCTGAATATCTTCGATTGCTTTCTCGACTATCTTCTTCAGCCGCGCGCTTCTGACAAAGAGGCGGTAGGCATAGCCGAGCAGATCGTCCTGCGGAATCACCTTTCTGATTCCGTGCTCGACGAGCTTGCCTTCGATGAAGCCGACCAGTTGGTCCGAGGTCAGTGCATTCAGCTCAGGGTAGCGCCGCATCCAGTTCACCAAGCTCTGCACCAGCTCGGTGCCGATTGCCGCCTACCGGATCAGGCTGAACGTGCCATCGAGCGCCGGGGCCAGGGTGACGTTGGTCTCGTTGCAGGCCGGCATCAGGTGACGGCCGTTGTCGCCGCCGACGCCGTCATTGCCGGCGCGATGTCCGCGTTGCACCCCAGAGCGGACATTCGCCGATATGACCGCGATGTCCGCTTTGTGCCAAAAACGGAAATGCGCTGTCGTAAGCTCTCAGTAAGCCACATCGATCTAGTCGGTTAAGCCTCTCGAGCAGAATTAACTGCGGGGAGTAACAGACCGACCAAGATGCCGATGATCGGGATCACAACGAGGCCGCCGTTCACTCCATCCAATTCGGTATCGGTGAGTTCTCGGTGATCGAGCTTTGAGTTGTCGTTAGTGTCGCTCATCATCTTTCTCCATGCAAGCCAGCGCGGATCATCCCTCTGTCGGGACTGGCTGGTCACCACCACTGCGGCACCCACGCACAACCCACCCACACATCCGGCGGTCCTGCAGGCGTGCCCCCACCTGTGTTGCGTTATTGGTCTGGGCGATAAGGTTGCCGAAGTCGAAGACGCCGCTGCTCACCGCATCCAGTTCGTCGTTGCTCAGTTCTCGTTCCGTGTTCATGTTCGAAGTGTCGTTGGTCTTGCTCACGGTCTTCTCCATTCAAGCCAGCGCGGACCAACCGTCGCTGGTGCGTACCCGCCAGAGAAGCAAAATGAAAAAGAGCACACCAGGCGCAGGGGGTAAGAGTTCGCGCTGGCCGCGCTTAGCTCCAACTAGAAGAGTTTGTTCCACACCCACTTGGCCGCACTGGCAACATCGCTACTCGTTACTTTGTGGCCGAAGACCTCGACGGAAACGTCGCCACCAGACACCGCTTCGAGTTCCTGAGGGGACAATTCATCGCGCACGTCCAAAACTTCGCTCTTCGCAGTGATTACATGAGTAGTAGTCTTGCTCATCATCTTCTCCATTCAAGCCAGCGCGGACCATCCGTCGCTGTGCGGGCACACTGGCCCAACGCTTCCGCCGCTACTGTGACCCTAGTCACATGTCGCTGTTGTCGTCGTCGGTCGTGATGACGCGATGAGCGCGAAGGGCTTGCGGATGTCTGCATCACGCTCAGAAGCGGACATTTGGGCTGGCCTTCAGCACGTCTGCTTTGTGCCAACAGCGGACTCATGCGCTCGATGGCAACCGATAGGGCAGGCTTATATCTTGCCAAGCGCGAGCTATTGTTCTGACGACAGGTGGACCATCTGGCGCCCACCATTCATCGCCTTGAGGCTGTTGACGTAATTCTCAGGGCGCTGCCAGCGATTAGGAACTTTCAATCCCATAAAACTTGCGATGTCGCCGATAAATCCTGTGCAATTGAACGTTTCAGCGTTCCACACCGGCGAAGTCGCCTGCAACTTCTTGATATAGGCGAAAACTCTTTTTGCGTCTGTCTCACTCAAGTAGACTCGGTAACTCGCAGTCAGGTATTGCGGATCAAGATCGCCGTAACTTGCGCCGGTCTCGGACGGCACCCACGTCACGTGCCCAAGTACATAAGCCAAGGTGTCTCCCGCAGGGGTGAGGCCTGCGACTTCAACTTGTCGCTCGCTCGTCTTCCCATACCAGACGAAGGCGTGGCCCCAGCTTGCCGCCGTTCTGGCTCGGAAATCGACGTAGTACGGGCCCTTTGCTGATCCCAGCCTTGCCGTCGACTGTGCTGCCGGTTTGGATTCACTGGCCTCACGGGACTCAAGCGCATTCGCGTTAGCGGTGCGCTTGTGGAGTTCCTGGGACGTGAAGCGTTCCGATCCGACGCGAGTGTCGATCTCGCGTCCGGAAGCCGATTGGAAATTGCACGGCAACAAAACAGCCAGCGCGAATCCCCCAAGCCGGCATAGTCTCCTCGCTCTATTGGCCACGCTTCGTCGTTTCACTGATTCAGCGAGGCCTATCAGTATCGTGCCGCGACGGGCGTTTTCCCGATCGGTGTCTTCCCGATCGGGGTCTTGCCAATCGGCATCTTGCCAATAGGAGCTTGCGGATAGACGGGCACGGGCTGTCGGTGCGGGAGGTCGGCAGCGCTCGCGGCAGCCACCATGCCGAGCGTTGCAACCGCAACAGTCACAATTTTCATCACGGTACGTCTCCTTTAGGTCAGAAGAACAAGCAGCAACCTACTGACAGTCCCTCCAAAGCAAGGAGTGATAATCGACCTTCGAATACGTCCAGAGTGCGGCAGAACAGCCCCCCTGGGGAAATACGTCTGCGTGAGACAGATATGACACATGCCAGACGGTTCCATCCCAGACGTTGATCCTTGGGGCGGTCCAATCACGTACCGCCCTATTTTCATGTGTGCTACCTAGTTGGGTAGCAAAATGGTAGCAGGAAAAGCAGATCATGACTGACGATCAGGTCAATCTCGTCGTTCAGCACCTTTGCGAGCAATTGCACTTGGCGCTCCGATTGAAGGGCAGCGAAGCACATCCACCAAACGCCAAGGATATTGGATTCGATCCTGCCTCTGTAAGAACTGTATTGCTGACCGGGTTGCGTTCGGCGGGTGTCACGATCCACCACGAGGCAGCCGGGGCGAGCGAAGAGCCGCCGTGGTCCTAAACGCAAAACGCGGGACAGAAGCCCGCGCCAATGTCTCAGTTGGGTCAAAAACGGTCCTAACGGCCCCGAACCGCCACTTCCGGGTTACCCCGAGCAACGGACATCATTAGGTCGGCCCGGTTGGTCCGGTTCGTGCCAGACTGAGACATCGACGAGACCACGTCCTGACGCTCCCCTCGGGGGTCGGGGCCGACAGCGTCCTCACGCTTGATGCCAACCACGCCATCACCATCACCCAACACCCAGCACCCCAGCCTGACGGCTGCGGATTTCCATCTCGTCTAGCGTTGAGCCCGAACCTGCTCCGCGTCAGGTTCCGTCGGTTTTGAGCGGGACGCGCTTCGACGAAGTGACGGCGATCCATTTCGCCTGGGCGATCAGGTAAGAATGTGGGGACTCGACGCACGCGACTCCAGCATTTCGCGTATATCCTCTTGTGGTTGTAGTTTTGTCCGTGTCTACCATCGCAGGTAGTGAATGGCTCAGGCTTAGGTTGGGCGCCTGCGGGGTGGGAATGCATTATGGGGTGGACGCGGCGACCGGGCAGTTTTCGCGTTGTAATCAATTCCCCGGCTACAACACCGTGTTCATCCCTCTGCATCGCTATTTCATCCAGGCTATGGATCTCATGTACGCCCATCTGCGGAACGGACGCCCGCTGCCGCCCAGTCAAGTCGTCCACACAACGCCGCGCGGCGTGGGTGCGCCGCCGATCACGGCCGGCAACGTGCCGCCGATCGCCGCCGCGCCACCACCGGGTGCACAGATCACCTTCACGCCCGGACAGGTGAAGATTCCGGATTGACGGGATCCCGCTGGCGTCCAGGGCGAGCCGCGCCGCTTGCGTGCCGACTCGCCCGGTCACGGCGACGCGGGCCTACACGCACCTGAGGCTGACGTGCAATCGGTAAATCTCGTCGTTCTGACCCCGACGACTTCCGGTCTCCACCAAACAACGGACATCGTCAGACCGGCCCGGTTGGTCCGTTTCGTGCCAATAAGCGACATTGGGTCGATCACTGACGATCCATCGAGACAGTGAATTCAACTGGATCATCGGGTTTCACACCGAGTGAGATGACTGCGCCACTGGCCTGCAGGTCATTCCACTGCAGCGGACCGTGGACGCCGTTGAGGATGAGGACTACGCGCTTCTTCGATCTCTCGACCCGCACTTCCATGAAGGTCTGGAAGAAGGGTGCGCGGTTGAAATCGAAGATGCCGGAAAAAGCCTCAACGCTGAACGGCCAAGCACTAAACCACTTTATCCAGTACCAGAACGGCTGCTTCCATAGCGGCATCTCGGCATCCATCTTGGCGCGAAGGTGGTCAGTCCTCGGGTAGAACGCCCAGTCCGCTGCAGCAGGCTCCTTCGGAAAGTCGAGGGCCGTGCCGATGCTGAGGTAGGCTCCGCCGCCGCCATTGACGAAGTGGTGCATCACCCGAGCGGGGCCGTCGCCGACGATGTTTTCCCGGTAATATTCAAAGTCGTGCGTATCGCCGGCCATGGCGACCTTGACGTTGTGGGCCGCCAGGAGCCGATAGAGCGCAGCGAACTTTTCCGAAGATTCGGAGACATCCTGGCCTTCGGCAATCGGCGGAATGTCGTGGCCGCCTGCGAAACGTGGATGGCCGACGATGGCCATGGTGAATTTACCGCGAGTTCGATCGAGGGCTCGCTCGATCCACGCCAGTTGTCGTTCGTCCACGGTGCGTAAGATGCCAGTGTCAATCGCAAGCAGGGCAAAATCATCGGTCTGCAATTCGAAAAAGGGCCCTCGCTGGATCCCAATATTTACACCGTATAGCCGGCGCAGACGCGCTGCGTGTGCCATAAGATTGTCGATCCGGCGCGCATTCGTGCCGGTCAATCCCAGATCGGCTTCGACCCGGGCTTCCATTGCGCTACGCGCCGCCTTGGGTTCGAGAAAGTTCGCGTTGAAGCTTTCGAGCGCATCGAACCAGTCATGATTGCCGGGGATCGCATAAACCGGCTTTGCGAACCCTTGGAAGGGGAGATAGAACTTAGCCTCATAGTCTTCGATAGCTCCGGCCGGATAGATGACGTCCGAAGAGATCACGAGAAATTTTACGTCATCGCTCTGTCCGAGCTTCAGATAGCGCGAGGCCAGCGAATATTGGGAAGCGTCGCCTTCGCCCGGATCGCCGATTACGAGGAAGCTGAAGTCGCCCTTTCCCGCAGTGCCCTGCGGATCGATCCGAAAGAGCTCATCGCCGCCGCCGTAGGCGCGCGTCACGGCCTCGATCATGTTGGCGCGCCATGGATCGACCCGCAACTCTGTCAGCTTCTGATAAATGCCAGTCGCCCAGCTTTCAGTGTTGAAGTACCAGCTGAAACCCCAGATCGGATTAAACGCCACGAAGAAGGCAGTCACCGGCAGGCCGAGCCGCAGCAGCAGGATCAGCGCGAACGGCAGCGAGAGGCGCGCCTCCCGCAGGCGCAGGCTAAAACCAAATCGGGCTTCCAGCCATCGACGCATCAGCCAGTCCGCCACCGGATTCATCCGTACAGCCCCTTGCTCCGCATCTAAGCGCAGGGACCATGCCAGACGTTCGACCGGTCTGGTCACGCGACGCCAAGCCAGGCGCGCTGGAAGCATGAGCACCGTGGCGAAGACGAGCGTCATTAGAACGTCTCCGACCGTGGCAACAAATGGGGAAATGCGGCCGAGCGTGTCATCGGTTAGTGGCATCCGGCCGGCATGGATCGCCAGGAACACGATCCCGAGCGTTGATATCCACAATAGATCGGCGGCGCGCACGAACTGAAATCCGCTGTCGGTCTCGGAACGCAAACGGGCAAAAGTCTCGTTCCCGGGAACGCCCAACCCTGCGTCCGGGTGAACGTTTGAGACGTTGGCGGCCGTATCTGGTGCGACCGGTTCAACCGGCACCATCAGCAACCGCCAGCCTGCGGCAACAACGTAGGCGCCGACGATGATGCCAATGGCCTGAACGATGCCGATGAAACGACTGAGATACCAGATCACCGACGCACATGTGAGATCGAAGAGTCCGTTCAACACTAATGGGAGGCGGTCCGAATGCGAACTGCGCCACGCGACAATGATTTTTCCAAATCCATCGACCGTCAGAATTGCTATCAGCAAGACAAGCAATCCGTGGCCAACGAGGGCTGAGCTGAGCAGCAGGACGTTTCCGGCGAGAAATGCAAGCGCACTAGGCAGATAGGCACTCGCCTCGGCGCCTCGCGGCGATGTGAAAGCGATATATGCCTCTGCAATCGCCATCGCGATCAGAGGAAGCCCGAGGCTCGCAAGTGACCATCGACCGGCTACGAGCGGCGTGGTTAGGACCAAGCCTCCCAACGCGATCAATAGAGCGCCAGCGATGCGTTTCCCAATGGCTCCAGCAATCGATGGCATCGGCATCTATCCCTGTTCAATCGACGCGCGCGTTTTGACGAAGCCTTTATTGGAAAGGCCGGCCGGTCAAGGTGGGCGTGCAGGCTCGTTTCTACGGGGACGATTGCGGGAGCCGCCGCCCCAAAATTGCAGTCTCTAGTCAACGCGCGGTTGAGGTTTCGCCGCGCGGTCGATCCCTTGATCGAATTGGGCTTTCCTCGCCATGTCCGGTTTACCCCCGATAGTGACCGAACTGCGGACATCGCTGATGGTCCGGTTCGTGCCAATCTCAGAAGTGGGACCGGCATTTTTCAATCGCTTTGGCGGCGCACCGATTTGCCCCGGGTTCGCTTGACACCCCGGGGCTGCTCGCTCACCCTTAACCGTCAGCGCTCTGGCTCGCTGTTCAGAGCTTTCGCCTGTGCCAAACGCTCGGAAGGGAGCGAGCGGGGCTGCCTACCGAACGCTAAGTCGCGGGGCGGCTTTTTGAGCGAGTTTATCCTGGCATAAACGGCACCCGGAGAGCGTGTCAGTTTCTTGGCAAGCAGACCGACCTTGACCCGGGATATAATAAGCTCACGTAATTGAGCCTCTTCCGCGGGTGTCCAAGGGCGCCCGGCTGGGCGTGGACCTGTCATTTATGAAATTCCCCCGTTTAAGGGCTTATCCAATCGCAACGAGCGCGTTGCCGCAAGATGCTGTGAGACTTGGGCGCTGAACCGGCGCTCCACTGCCACGCCGCGCCGCTGGCTCCATGAACGTCGCTGGTGTCTCGCCGATTGATGCATTTCATTCAAATTGAAAGAAGGGGCTTTCTAAAATTTTTTGAGCCTACAAACTCCGCGCCCGATGCATTTCCAGGGCGGACATTTTGGAGATTGCTATGAACGTCATTTCAAACGTTTACATGCGCGTCATTCCCGAAACGCAGACCAGCGTTCAACCCCCCAAGACCGTCGCACTGTTTTGCCGTATTGGTTTGGCCGCCTCTCTTTGCGTGGCATCTTTCGGTCTTGATATCGGTGCCGGATTTTTCTGACGGTACCGTCACCGTCGTCCCGGATGTGCCAGCCCGCGAAACAAAACCCGCACGATGGGATCAAACAGCGGCGCCAATCAGTACTGAGTGGACCATTCGATGGCGCCAGCGTCTGTAGTCAGGATGTCCGCTTTGCAAAACCGGACCTTCCTCAAATGTGGCTTTTGACCCAGAGCTGAACTCGTGGCCGGACCGCCTGTTCTTTGGACGACTTACGGGCGCAACCTCACGACGCAGTGTCTGCGTTCACCGACAGGGTGAACTGAAACGTGGCACCGTGGGGTAGGTTTGCCGTGGCCCACAGCCGGCCACCGTGGGCTTCCATGACCGAACGCCGCACCGAAGTGCTTTCTAAATCAAAAGTTAATGGCGCCGGCGGACTGCGAACCTACCTCAGCTTCACGCATTCGGCGTTCTCGTGAACATAGTGGAACTTCCTCATGTCCAACACCTCGGTAAAAGTCGCTTTCGCATTGGCGATCTTCTCTCATGATCAATCGCCAGGAGTCGTGCAATGAATATTGATCTTGAACAGCAGCGGTGATTTCCGTGTCCCGCACCAGCTCCATTATTTCGCGAGCGAGTTTGCTGTCGGGAATTCTGATTCCCGCAAGATCGGCATTCATAGCATTTGGACTATCCCGACGATGGTGTACCGGTCCGGGTTAGCCGGGTTTACGTCTGAGCTCGATAGCTGATTGAGAGGGAGCCATGTCAAGCAAGATTGTCTTTGGGGCCGCATTGGCTCTGGCGTCGTTATTGCTGGCAAACATCGGATCTGCAGAGGGCGCCTCGTCACTTCACAAGGGACCATGGCCGATTCGCAATGGTCGCGATTACCAGCCAACCGAGCATGAGCTTAGAGCCTTGCATCAGGAGGATGTCACGCCCCATCAGGCGCGCGAGATCGATCGATTGTACGATCAGCTCCTGGCAAGCAGTGAAAACGTTCGCCATCGGCATCCCGCACCCAAACATTGATCGCGCTGTTGCCGAAACCGATTTCTTCCAACTCGCGTGACGCTGCTTCCTGTTCGTAGAGGCGCAGAATTCAGCCGGCAAGAATTCGGCCACCTCTAACGTGGAAAATCGAAACCAGGGGCGACACTGCTATCCGCCGTCGGCAATGGCCGCTGCAACCTTACGCGCGCACCATTTGCGTGCGCTTTCCCGGAAGCCAAATTGAAGGAGTTTATACTCCTCGTTGGCTCTGACTTTGTTGATCAAGGTGCAATTTATCCAGCGTTACGCTTAGTCACTCGCACAAGCAAAGCGCGCCGGCCAATTCTATGCACCCAACGCGATGAGGCAAACCCGATAGTAACGGATCTCGCGAACCCAGTCCGGTCTTCCCCCAGCGGCAGACGTAAACGTCGGCCCGGCCAGTCGGCAGCTCAGGGTCAAAAGCGCCGTTCTGACCGTGCGCCGCTCACATCCGGTCTTCCCCCAGAAACGGACATCCTGGGTGCCGGTCAGCATGTCTCAAACGTGCCAACAGGAGACTCATGCACCGCAGCAATACGGCAGAACTATTCGATCACCTCGTCGGCGGTCGCGAGCAACGTCGGCGGCACGGTCAACCCGAACGACTGCGCGGTCTTGAGATTAACGATGAGTTGGAACTTTGTCGGCTGTTGTACCGGAAGCTCGGCAGGGTTCGCGCCTTTAAGAATGCGGTCCACATAGGCGGCGGATCGACGGAAGATTTCCGGCGCGTCCGGCCCATACGTCATGAGCCCGCCTTCGACGGCGAACGGCCGATAGACCGAGACAGCAGGCAACCGGGTTTGTGCGGCGAACTGAGCGATCCGCTTGATGTGATCGACGTTGAAGGGGTCGGGCGGGATGATCAGACTGCTGCCCGGCTGTTTGCTCAGAACGTTGATAGTCGATTCTATTTCATCGGGCGTGCCGACCGGCATTGCGACGAGTTCGATGCCTGCCGGTTGGCGCGTGACTTCGATTTCACGGAGAAAATCGTAGAAAAAAGGAGTGGTCTTTGGATTGAACATCAGCGCCGCTCGGGTGATGTGCGGCTTTACGTCCCTGAGAAGTCCGATCCACTTTCCGATCAATTCCGGATTGACGAAAGTGAAGCCGGTAATGTTGCCCCCCGGATGCGACAGGCTTTTCACGAGGCCGAGGCCTACCGGATCCTGTACCAGCGCGCAAACGATCGGAATCGAACTGGTGATTTTTTTCAGTTCCGCGACTGCTGGCGTGCCATTGGCGAGAATTACATCGGGCGCGAGCGATACCAACTCCTTAGCATATTGCCGAATGAGTTCGCTGTTGCTGGCCGACCACCGGTATTCGACGCGGACATTTTCGCCCTGCTTCCAGCCGAGGCCCGCCAATCCCTGACTAAACGCCATGATGCGTGCATGGCTCTCGGGGTCGCCTTCTGCGACCGTCATCAACACGCCAACACTCGGCATGCCCGTAGACCGCTGCGCGCGTGCCACCAACGGCCATGCCGCAGCGCCGCCAACAAGCGTAATGAACTCTCGTCGCTTCATTGCCAATCCTGCTCCCAACACTCTCAAGCCAACCGTAAGCAATTTTCGGCATAGGTCCAAGCGTCGGACGTCTGAAATGGGTCATTTTCAGACCTCAGGCCGCGTCTGAGTAAGGCCCGCTGATCCCCCAATAGCGGACATGCAGCGACTTCATCGGCATGTCCGAAAAGTGCCAAGAGCGGACCATGCGGTCGGAGCCATTTGTTCTCACTTTGGCGACGCGGGAACGACAAACTCCGGCATGAGCTTAACCTGTGACCTGACAGAATTTGAAATGAAGCACTGTGCTTCGGCGCTTTCCATGATCTCACGCGCACGCTCAAGCTCCGCTTCGCCCCTGAGGGTTATATGAGGTCGAACCGTCACTTCGGTGATACGGTACTTGCCTTCGACGTGCTCAAGCAGGCCTTCGGCTTCGCTTTCATATTTAGCCGGGGTCAAGCCTCGCGCTTGAGCAAGAGAGAGAAACGTCAGCATCATGCATGTGTTAACCGAGCCGACGAGTAGTTCTTCAGGCGCCCAGATGTCGGGCTCGCCTTTGAATTCCGGCGGGCTGCCAACGATGATATTCGGTTTGTCCTCTGCCGAGAGCAAACCCCGCCGCGCAGAACTCCAAGTGGTCTTAGCTTTGTAGCGAAAGGGCTTGTAAGGTCTCTTTTTCTCCACGCAGACCTCCATGGTTCTAGTGGTCCAAGAGTGCTCTCGCTTACTCGTTCGACCATCCCCCTTTTATATCGCGCGGCGGTTTCGGTCTGAAGTGGGTCAAAAGCTGCCCTGACGGCCCCGCCGCGCGACTTTCGCGGTAGGGACGCGAGTTACCTCGCGCCCCCGCACAGATCCGTACGGGCCCAATTCGGGCATACGGCTCCCACCTTGGGTGTCTAACGGCGCGTCGTGATATTCTCACGAAATTCCGTATGCGCTTCAGCGCCTGTGACACGGTTCCCCGGTACTGTGCCCGGCCCGTGCTTTGCTGACTCACATTCCCCTCGGCCCCCGCCCTTGGCTCCACCAACTCCGCAGCCGGTTGCCCGGCTTTGTTCGTCGGCTTCCCAGCTACTATGGCGGGGTCAGACTTCTCATGATCGTACATCATCGGCTACGGCTCCTCGCCTTCCCGACACGGACCAGTGCAGCACGCATGTGGCGCTGGCCGACCATGAGATCTCCCGGTTCCCGAGCAAAGAGCGTCCGCACATGCCAGTGTCTAAGACCACGCCGGGTCGTCTGGGCGCTCGCGTTATCGCGCCCATCCGTGTTGCCTTCCGTCACCGGAACGACGTCGGCACCCAGGATGAGGGTACTTTCGCGGCTCAATGGCTGGCCTATGCGCTCCCCTGTCAACGCTTCGCCAATACCCTCGCGGGCACCTGCGCATGACTCGGGGTCGATGCGGTTCGCTACTCCTTCATCGTGATGGACTTGCACCATCTACTCCTTGCCGGTCTCCCGGCGCACTCCGGTCTACCCCAAACAACGGACATCATCATCCCGGCCGGGCTGGTCCGTTTCGTGCCAAAACCGGACTCATGCGCCGCAGCAAAGAGCGACTTATTCGATCACCTCGTCGGCGCGGGCAAGCACCGATGATGGCAAGCTGAGGCCGAGTGCTTTGGCGGTCTTACCATTGAGGATCAACTCCACTTTGGTCGCTTGCTGCACAGGCAGGTCGGCCGGGCGCTCGCCGCGAAGTATCCGGCCCGCATAGACCCCGGCGAGGTGCCACGCTTCGGCGGTGCTCCCACCGTAGCTGACCAAGCCGCCCGCCTCGGCGAAGCTTCGGTTCTGGTAGACCGCTGGCACCCGGTGCTGGATCGCGAGCGCGGCCAGCTCGACCGAGATGCCGCAGCGAGACGGGGCTCAACTTGGATGCGCTGGGACCAGATGGAAGAGTAAGGGTTCCTTCCGTAGTTCTCCGGCCGTGAACATAGTTCCGCCTCGTCGGCTGCGTTAAAAACGCAGGGACAGTTCAGGGGTGAGCTTATAAAAGAGGCGATGTGACGTGCAGGCTGCATGCTCATCCCTAGGAAGCTACGCAGGCTGCAAAAAACCATCTGCGTTCCGTTGAATGTTAGCTCGCCGTAGCGCAGATGCGCGGATCGCTCTCAGGCGGGAGACATTGCGTTTGATACGGAGCACCCACATGGATTCCACGCTGGACGACAAACTCGCGGAAGGGCAGTTCGCGAGCTTCGAGGAGCAGCTTTCGAACTTGGCGCGCGAAGCGGGAGTCAATCCTTCGGACCCGCCGACCAGCATGAAGACGTTTCGCGCTCCGCGGGCAACGATTCATGGATTGGCGGATTGGCGCTACCTGGCTTTCGTCGGTTCTCTGTTGGCAGCATCCATTGGTGTCGCTGCCTGGTGGTGGTCGTCCTCCGTTCATACGGAGACGATGGCCCCCTCAGACCCAGCACCTCTGACACAGGCCGCGCCGAAGGACGCCGCGCCGACTAATGTCGCGCCGAACGCGGTCGCCCTGTCGTCCGACTTCGCGCAACAGCTCCAACCGATAGCGCGCGATCTCGCTACCTTGAGGCAAGCGGTCGAACAGCTCGAGATGAGGCAAGAACAATTGGTCCGCGACAATGAAAATGTCGCGAGCCAACTCAAGGCGAGCAACGCAGAAATGGCACGCAACAACAATATCATTGACCAGATCAAGGCGACCCAAATACAGATGGCGCGCGAAAGCGAGGCGGTTACCGAGCGGCTCAACGCAAGCCAGGAACAACTGGCCCGCGTCATCGCCAACGCTTCAGAGCGAAAGGTAACGCCTGAAGAGCCAAAGGTGAGCCCCGAAGAGCCAAAGGTGATGCCCGAAATACCAGTGCCGCGTCCGCGGCCGTCGACCAATGTCGCCCAGACGCACAAGCCGGCGCCAACCCCGGCGCGGCCGCAAGCTAAAAAGCCGCAACCGTCATCGGCATGGCCATGGTCAGTGCGCTAGTGCCGTGACGTACCGACCCAAGCGCTGATGCCGGTGCTCAAGCGACACGGACCGACGATGACTGCCGGGCAATCCTGACTTACGGTAATTGAGCGTTATAGTTCGTTGGGGCGATCGATCTTGAGCCGCTTTGCGTTTGCAGGGCTTACGGCGTCGCGATTAATCCGCTAGCTGTTGCAACTATCCAGCGGTTGCCCCAACGCACGATAGAGTCGATACGCCCAATGCCGGGCACTGTGTCGCCGCGCTTTGCCATCCGAACCCCATCGGGCCCTCCGAGGACCGCGGTTCCGCCTCGAACGTCAAGAACTGTCCAACCCTCAATGGTCGTCGGTCCTGTCTCTGGCGCCGGCGTCATAGGTCCCTTGGGCGCTATCGAGCCGGTCGGCGTCATATCTGCTTGTTCCACAGATAATTGAGCCCCATCCGACGCCGCGGCTAGAGGCTTGGCGGAAACGCTCGCTCCAACTGCGGAGATCTGAGTTGCGCCTGATGGTGTTCGCAAACCTAACGTGGACGTCGTCTTTCGGGCGCCTTCGATCTTCCCGCCCAACCTTGTTTCGGCAACTCGATGCGAAGGCGTTTCTGTCTGAGTGATTGGATTGAGGGCCGAGATATTTGCAGGACCGTACCAACTAAAGCCGCCAGCCCATCCCAATGCAAAGCCCGCAACCAGTGCGCTTGCGACCAGCCAAATAGTGCGCTTTCGATCACCGTCTGGCTTCAACAACGCCAGGATTTCATCTCCATTGGGACTTGAGAAATCCCATGGCTCCCCCGTCGCAGGCTGCGTTATGACTTCGCTACTGCCTTCATCTCCAGCCGACTCGATCCTTTCCAAGGTATTCGCCTGGTGCAATTGCATGATCGGACTCCTTGTGGTCCCCAATGATCATGCTTGGAACTAAACCAACCATTAACGGCGAATCAGCCGCAAGGCTTGGGCCGGAATGAATTGGGCAGAGGGCGATCATTAATCGCAATGGAGCCGGATCGCTGAAGTGACGTCAGGAATCACACGGGGGTGATAAGTTCAGCTTTCTTAGGAGTGGATCCAGCCCGTCAGAACGACACCGCTTAACTTCACTAACCTGCTTTGGAGGCTTATCAGCGGCGTCCTTCTTTGGTTCCTTTGTGGTGCTGGCTCTATTGTTTGCGGCCTTGGCCTTGAGATCATGCGGATCGTGCCAATGACGAGGAGTAATGTCCCGATGCGGTGGAATAGCGGCTTGCCTTGGTGCTGGTGGTTCGCTGGGCCGAACATACACAACATCCACCCTCTCAGCGGCCGTCGGCGTGTCCTGATTGATTACAAGCGGCAGGCGATCAGCCTTGTTACCGGCCACTACAGGCATGACAACTTCTGGCGCGGGCGGCGGCGCGGATTTCTTCGCAGCTGCAGCAATAACACCTAGTCCAGCCAGGCAAGCCACTCCAAGCGCGACGGCTCTAATCACGTGGGAGCCCCCTATGCAGAGAGGCTCCAAGCCTCGTGATCAAATTGGTCCAGAATGAGGCCGCTCGGCCAATGTCACTGACTAGGCGCTGGCGCCAGCCGTCCGGCGGTGACGCACCCGGCGACGCTTCGTGCCCGCGCGCCGGAGTGGAGGTGGTGCAGCGGGAGGTCGGACAAGTAAAACAACGGCGCCGCTCGGCTCTTCTGGTATTATCTTCTGTAGCGACGCCTCGATCGAGGCGAGCAAAGCTCGGCCAGCTTCGGTGATCTGCCAGCCGGACGTGTCACGCAAGACCAATGCTTGGGTAAAGATATCGAGGCCAGGCACACACGCCGCCCAACGTTTTGTCCGGTCAGTCCAGTCTGGGCCACTGGAAATTAGAATGGCCACCGCGCGCCTCAGCTCTTCCAGCGAAGCGCGTCCTTCTGGATATCCGGCCAACACCTTGAGAACTGTAATCTGAAAACTCACTACCCGCCCCCGACCCGCAAGGCGTTCAAATACTGCGGGCATGAGGCTAGTTCGCGATTTCACCGGTCGTCTGTCGACTACCGGGCACACCTTCTGCGATCAGACGATTTTTCGATGACGCGTGCTAAATGAGCAACACCGCCCGGTCCAGAGTTGTCACTTTCACTCCCGCCTTAGACGGTTTTCTTCCAGATCCGGAGGGGCATCACGATGCGGCTGCGCCCCTGCGATGCGGCGTCCAGACGGTCCGGAAGCAGCCCCAGTGCCGACCGTTGACGCGGATCGGCACGCTGATCTCCTTTAGCATGATGTTTTTGCCACCGCCCATGTCGCGCGCATAGCTCTGTATCAGGTAGGAGCGCAGATTTTGGCTGGCGGCCAGCCCTTCGGGATCGTTGAAGATACGGCGGTTGCGGCTATTGGCCGTATTCCCGGCGACGTCGCCCGGGCGCTGCGGGTGCGAGTACATCTTGTTGTGGGCCGGCAGGTAGCCGTTCCGGTCGAGGCACGCGCAAAAGGCCAGGGTGGGGTTTTCAGCCAGGAACTTCTCCTGGAAATCTGGAAGCGCTCTCTCGGCCCAGGACAGGATCCGGCTGCGATATTGCAACGGATTGGTGCCTCCGATCTCGACATAGTTGGTGTCGAACATGTCGTCGGTGGAAATTGCTCCGCTCGTGACGCCGGTTTCGAAGATCATCGCAAGCGTGGCGCCGGCCTGCATCGTGCGGGTCACGAATTCGGTATTCTCCTCGTGGATCGACCAGACGATGTCTTCGATCTTCTCGCTGAGATGTGCGTCGGGGCGCTCGAACAGTGCTCGCGCCCCTGCCTTCGAATGTTCGACGAGCCGGATCCGGTAGGAGCCCGCGGCTTCCAGCGTCGCATCCACGATTTCGCGCTCCGGCAATCGGCCGACGTCCGGCCCCCCTATCAGGATGCCTTCCATGGATATCTGGTAGACGGGTGCGGTGATGATCGCGCCGTTCGAGGTCCTCAATTCGATCTTGAGATTGCAGGGCAACCGTTCGATCTTCCGCCGATCCTCGCGCTCGCCCTGGCGGAGCAGGACCGCACAACGGGACTTCAGCTTCTGCGCGAAGTTGGTGACGGCCTTGCCGGCGCTGGCGACGTCGTCTCCATGGGCCGCCGCTTCCCTGGTCGCGCTGTCGATCTCGGCGGCGTTGTCGGCGACCGCGACGATGAACTGGGAGGCGGAGGTGGCGTTGTTCGAAATCTCGCCGGTAGTCCGGTTCTGCTCGTCGACGGCTCCGTTAACGTTCTCGAAGACCGGCCGGATCGCCTCGATCGCCTGCGAGATGCGATGCACGGCGTCTGCCGAGCCGGCAGCGTCCCTTTGCAGTGCGTCGATCTTCCGTTTGATCTCTTCGGTGGCGTCCTTGGTCTTGACCGCCAGGCCCTTGACCTCGGTGGCGACGACCGCGAAGCCGGCGCCGGCCGGCCCGGCGCGCGCCGCCTCGATGGTGGAGTTGAGTGCGAGCAGCGTGGTCTGTTTGGCGATCTGCGCGATGAGGTTGACGACGTCTCCGATGGCGGCGGACGAGGCCCTGAGCCTGTCGACGTTGAGTCGCGCCTCCTCGGCGGCTGTGCTCGCGAGATCGGCAAGTCTGCGCGCGTCGCGCACCTGGGCGGCGATATCATGAGCCGACAGCGTGAACTTTTCCGCCGCTTGTGAGAAACTTGTCGCGGTCACCTGCGCGGAGCTCGTGCGCCCAATCAGGGCGTCCGTGCGCCGTCGGATGGTGGTTAGCGTCGACGCGGTGGCCTCGGCGCCGCCGGCGACCGAAATGGCAGCGCGCTCGAGACGGCGGATCATCGACCCCACTTCGAGTTCGATGAGATCGAGGATCTCCTTCGCCCAGTCGCTCCCGGCGTTGCTCACGGCATCGGCCGGCGTCCCGGGGTGATCGACGACCGGCGCCGTTTCCGGCGCGCGTCCTCGGATCGGGTCCGATGCCGTCGGCTGGTTTCCTATGCTCGAGTTGCGCTGGCTCGACAGCGTACCGAGAATTGAACGGAAATGGAGCGCCATCCCTTTTCGGATCCTATGTCCGCATCGCATTCATCGTCAGAAGCTCGTAGGTCGCGACGGTTTCGCCCGTTCCTGTCGTGATCTCGACGTCCCAGCGAACCTCGCCGTACTGCTTGTTGCGCGGAGCCTTTTCCTTGGCGGTCAACCTGACCTTTATGGCCTCACCGGGCTGTACCGGTTTCAGAAAGCGCAGGGAGTCCAAACCGTAGTTGGCCAGCACCGGGCCGTATTCGGGATCGACGAACAGACCGGCCGCGAACGACAGCAGGAGATATCCGTGCGCGACGCGGCCCGGAAAGAAGGGATGTCCCCTGGTCGCTTCCTCGTCCATGTGGGCGTAGAAGGTATCGCCGGTGAAGTGGGCGAAGTGTTCGATGTCGTCCAGCGTGATCGTACGTTCTTTCGAGATGAACGTTCGGCCGATGTCGAGATCCTCGAAGTGATAGCGGAAAGGATGGAACTCACCGTCGAGGACGGGAGCGCCCTTCGACCACCGTTGCGTAACGCCGGCGAGCATCGCGGGCGAGCCCTGCAGCGCGGTACGCTGCATGTAGTGATGGAGGCTGCGTACGCCGCCCAGTTCCTCGCCGCCGCCGGCTCTTCCGGGTCCTCCGTGCACCATTTGCGGCATCGGGGACCCGTGACCCGTCTGCTCCCTGGCGCAGTCGCGATCGATGAAGATCATGCGTCCATGGAAGCTCCCGATGCCGAACGTGAGCTCGGCAGCGGTCGCGGCGTCGTGCGTGTAGACGGAGGCGACCAGACTGCCGCCGCCGCGATTCGCGAGCGCGACGGCGTCGTCCAGGCCGTCGTAGCCCATGACGGTGCAGATGGGACCGAATGCCTCTATCTCGTGGACGCGGGTCGCGCCCCGTGGATCGGGACAATACAACAGGATCGGCGGAACGAACGCGCCCCGCGACGCGTCGGCCTGGATGGGCCGGAAGTTGTCGATGTCGCCAGCGACGATCTCCGCTTCGGTGCGGAGCTGCGTCAGATTGGTCAGCACGTCGCTTCTCTGAGCGAGTCCCACCAGCGGTCCCATCCTGACGGAATCGAGTTCGGGATTGCCGACCGTCACCTTCGATAGACGCTCGCGGAGCGCCGATACGACCGCATCGACGTGTGCCGCAGGCACGAGGGCGCGGCGGATGGCTGTGCATTTCTGCCCCGCCTTCACCGTCATCTCCTTCGTCACCTCCTTGATGAACAGGTCGAACTCAGGGCTTCCAGGTGTCGCATCCGGCGCGAGAATGGCAGCGTTGAGCGAATCTCTCTCCGCGACAAACCGGACGGCTTCGCGCGAGATCACCGGGTGTCTTTGCAGCTTCTGCGAGGTATCGGCCGATCCGGTGAAGGAAACCACATCCTGGCAGGTCAGGTGGTCGAACAGATCTCCGGTCGAACCCACCACGAACTGCAGCGCTCCCTCGGGCAGGATGCCGGATTCGATGATCGTCCGCACGAGTTCATGGGCGACGTAGGACGTGACTGTCGCGGGCTTGGTGACGACAGGAACGCCTGCGAGCAGGGCAGGGGCCAGCTTCTCGAGCATGCCCCAGCAGGGAAAGTTGAACGCGTTGATGTGGACGGCCACGCCGCGCAGCGGCATCACGACGTGCTGGCCGACGAACGTACCGCCCTTGGAGAGCCCCTCGATGTCTCCGTCGAGCAGAAACTTCGAATTGGGAAGTTCGCGGCGGCCTTTGCCGGCATATGCGAACAATGTGTTGATTCCGCCGTCGACGTCGATCATGGCGTCAGTCCGCGTGGCGCCGGTCTGGAACGAAAGCTTGTAAAGTGGTTCCTTGTGCTCGGTCAGATGCTCCGCAAGCTTCTTCAGCATGGCGGCGCGTTGATGGAAGGTCAGCCGTCGCAGATTGTGGCCGCCGACCGTGCGCCCGAAAGCGAGGATTTCCCGCATGTCGAAACTGCCGCCGGTTGCGAGTGCGATTACGTCGCCCGTGACGGCGCTGAGCACCTCCGTCGAATCCCGGCCGACCGACCAGTTTCCGCGGATGAAGCTTGCAAGCCTCATGACGTCCTCCGCCGATTGGCCCGGCAGTGCGCAGTTCGTTCGAGGCTGTGTCATTGAAGTCTACCCCTTGGTCGATGATCGATGATGCGTCTTGCCCGCCCCGGTCGCGGATTGGTCTTATTGAAAGCTTGCCGCCTACACCCGCCCCACGAAGCTTGCGGTCCGCTTTTCCAGAAACGCGCTCACCCCTTCCGCGAAGTCGGGGGTGCGGCCTGCCCGACCCTGAAGATCCCGTTCGAGGTCGAGTTGCTGATCGAGACTGCTGGTCTCGGAGGCATCGAGGGCCTGCTTGATCAGCGTGAGACCGTCGGTGGGTTGGCGGGCGAGGTAGGCGGCGAGCCGATGGGCCTCCGCCATCAGCGCCGAGTCCTCCACTGTCTTCCAGATCATTCCCCAGGCTTCGGCTTTTTCGGCCGGAACGGTCTCTGCGAGCAGAATCAGCGCTCGCGCTCGTGCTCCGCCGACGAGGCGCGGCAGAAACCAGGTGCCGCCCGAGTCGGGGACGAGACCGATCTTGGCGAAGGCCTGATTGAATTTGGCCGAGCGAGCGGCGATGACGATATCGCAGGCGAACGCCACGTTCGCGCCGGCGCCGGCGGCCACTCCGTTGACCGCGCAGACGACAGGCATCGGTAGTTGGCGCAGCTTGCGCACGAGCGGGTTGTAGTACTTGGCGATCGGGACCGAGAGATCGGGCGTCTCGCCCGGCGTAAAGACGCCGTCTGAAAGATCCTGTCCCGCGCAAAATCCGCGTCCCGCGCCGGTCAAGATCAGCGCGCGGCAGGCCTTGTCGTGCTCAGCTTCGGACAACGCGGCGAGGAGAGCGCCGTGCATGTCGGCGGTGAAGGAGTTGAGCCGGTCGGGCCGGGTGCGACGGTAAAAAAACCATGCCCGACGCAATGCGCGTTAAGGCGTCAGCGATGGCCTGCGGTGACGCCTTAGAGCAGTTCTTTCTGACGGCTTTTGCTCGCCGGCTTGGACTTGCCGTTCGCTCGGGATACCGCCGCCGCCGCGTCGGCGGCACCGGCGAGGACAAGGCGCGTGACGAGGTCCGCATATTCGGCCCGCGTCATCGAGCCGCCTTCGCGGAACCAAAGATAGTGCCAGTTCAACATCCCGAAGACGGACATGGTGAGCGGCTTCAAGATGCGCTTGTGGCTCACGCTCGGCCGCGCTGCGGCCAGCGCATCGGCGAGCATGTCGACCAGAACCCTCTCCTTCGCCAGCAACGGCTCCTGCTTGTCCTTCGGCAGGAGCTTGAGGCTTCCGATCTGCACCTGATGCTCGGCATCGGCATGACGGTACAGCTCGAGAAGGGTCGCGACGATCGTCTTGAATCGAGCTTGGGGATTCGTGGTCTCTTCATCGGCCTTCTGGACGGCCGCGACCAGCTTTTCGAGATGTGAGGACAGGATATCGAAAAGGATCGCCTCCTTGTCCGGATAGTAGTGATAGAGAAGCGCCTTCGAGACGCGGCAGGCGTCCGCAATCGTGTTCATCGGCGTCCCGACGTATCCCGATTCCGCGAAGAGCTGAGCCGAGCGGTGCAGGATAAACAGACGTTTGTCGTCGTAGTCCTTGGCGCGGGATCGAGCCATTATCATCTTCCGTTGTCTGCCAAATCGGCGTTCGACCGATTTACGATCTAAATCAATAAAGGTAAATTTCCAAATCACACAACGGGCGAGTCCGCAGACCCGCGTTGCCTGAACCAGCATTGATTGACCGCTCGGTCAATATTACATGGTTTTTCATGGCCTCAAGTCCATAATCCTCGGCGATTGCAAGAAGATGCGGCGAGGATAAGGTCTTCCGGAGGCTCGGCTGGTACGCTCCCCTTTGTCCTTGGAAGGTCGTATGGATTGCCAGCAACCTCGCCAAGGGGGTTGGACCAGACGCCGGGATCCCGTCCGCGCACCCCGTGAACCGGTCCCTGTCGGATTGAGATGGAGCATCTTCACTGATCATCTTGGAGATGGTCCGGACACGCCGACGACCACGCGTTGTGCCTGGCGGCCAGCGCCCAAGAAGCGTTGAAGCCGGTCACCCGGCTGGCGCCCCGTCCCTGCGGCCGCTTTGCGCCAGACGGGGCCGTTCACCCAAGGTCCCTGTTTTTACGGTCAGACAAAAAAAGACGAAAGGCCACGCGGGCATTACACCGCATGGCTTTTGCGAGACTGTCCCCCTAGCTAGGCCCTCCAGAGATTCCGTCTCGGGGCGCATAGTGTGCGGGTGGAAGTGCCTGTCCAGGGTAGGATGGAATTACCCACAGGCGAACGAACACGCCTCAACCAACCCGTCCGCTTCAAACAGCATCTTTGGCAACCTTCAGGGGTGACGCCTTGACCGACTTGCTGGCTGGCTTGGCCGCAAACTCCATAGGCTCTTTCGTGAAAGGATTTACACCGCTGCGGGCTTCAGTAGCAGGCTTGTTCACGACCGACATTTTGACGAAGCCGGGAATGACGAACTCGCCGGATTCATTCAGTTCCCTATAGCCTACAGTCGCCATCTGCTCGATGACGGCCTTTACGTCTCCTTTGGAAACCTGCGTTCCCTCTGCAATTGCATCAATCAACTGATTCTTGGTCATCTTGGCCATGATGGATTCCTTTGTGGAGGCTCAGAACAGCTTTAAAGCGCATGAGCTACGGGGGGGTGCGTCACTCTGTTTAAAGCGCGGCAAACCCACGCAGTTCGCTTCTCGTTCATGCCTGTGGTCATGAGTCACCGGGCTTAAAACCTATCGAGGCTCAAAGCGCAAGGAGCACCTCGGCGTGTGTTCCTTACGTGGCTACTGTGTGCCACAGGCGGTCGTTCGCCGAACGCGGCTTTCGACCCTGGGCCAGACCATTGAAATCATTGAGATACGCCGATCAACACCGATGAGCAGGTTTTCGCAGAAATGGAGTCAGGGACTCACTGACGGTGCTTGCTAACAAAGTTCTTTTGCACACCCGACGAGTGGACCGATCTTGCCAGCTATCTGCGTCCTCACGCCGAGGATCCGGATGTACGATGGGGCGCTGGATAGCAGCGCGGTCGGCATGAGCGGGTCTGGAGCAACCCACGCGTGGCTACAGGTATTTCTCCCAAGTGCCGGCAGGCTGGATTACGACCCAACCAACCAAATCAGTGCCTGCTTTGATTTGATCCCGGTGGCGGTCGCCCGACAGCCAGGTCAGGCAATTCCCCTGGCAGGTTCGCGGTTGGGTGAAGCGAAAGACTACTTGGGCATGACGGTCAACGTCGCCATCCATAAGATCGGTGAAGCTCCCGATTCGCCCGCAGAATAGTGCTAGAGGAAGCAGGGATCACGATCTATCTACCGAAGCCTATGACATCGGGCATGAACGCCATTCGTTGCGCGGGACTTCGTCTATGTCGCGCTGACGACAGCTATCTTTTCCGCGCGTCAGAAAACGCGGTTTCAATCACGTCGCCGATTGGCTGCCAAGTCCGGCCGTCGAACTGAACCAATCGCAGCTGTCTTATCGGACGAAAATTCTCAGGATCCGTGTTGATCTTGACGCCCGGCAGCAACGCGGAGGGCTCATCTTCCCTCAGTGAGGTTGCTTGTCTCATCACGTTTTCGCGCGAGAGATCGTCGCCGCATTGTTTCAATACCTGCGCGAGCGTTTCAGCGGCTGCGTAGCCGTAAAGCGCGGCGTTGCTGCCCTTGTCTCCGTTCGGATAATACTTCTCCATGAAGGACAGCCAGTTCTTGATCCCCGCATCATCCTTCCATGCCGGGTCACTTGGATCTTTCAGGAAGGATGCCGAGATCACGCCCGCGGAGTTTTCAATACCCGCCGGGTTCAAGGCGTTACCTATCGAGGCGGCCGCATCGTTCAGAAGGACGACTGGGTGCCAATGCATATCCGCCGCCAATCGAATGACATGAGAGGCGGTGGACGGTACGCCCGCAAAAACCAAAATCTCGGCACCCGAGCGCTTCAGGATCGAGACATGTCCATCGATAAACTGGTCCGCGATATCGAAGGCGACGTCGACAATGATCAGGTGGGCCAAATCGCCAAGTCCTTCCTCAATTCCCTTGAAGATGTCCCGCCCGAACTGGTCATTCTGCCAAAGCACTACGATCTTGCGCTGCGGATAGGAGGCCTCGATGTAGTTAGCGTAGATGCGACCCTCGGCACGGAACGACGGTTGCCAGCCCATGGTCCAGGGAAACGCATCCGGCGCGATCAACTGCTCGGCGCCCGAGTCAACGAACAGTTGGGGAACCTTCCTTTCATTCAAAAAGCCTCGCACCGCCAGATTCGCGGCCGATCCAAACGACCCGAACATCAGCAGGACGTTGTCTCTCTCGACCAATCCACGGGTCAGGTCGAGCGCAACGGTTGGATCGGATTTGTCATCGAGGGAAATGAAACGGACCTTGCGGCCGTTGATGCCACCGCGATCGTTGATCATGTCAAAATACGCGGACTCGGCCTTTCCGATAGCTGCAAACTCAGCCAACGGTCCGGTATAAGGCATGAGATTGCCGATACGGATCTCCGTTTCGGTTGAGGATTGCGGAGACATCGCACTAGCCGACACCAGCGCTATTGCGAGAACAAGGAGCAGACGGCCCGCCAACTTCATCTTCATGCCTCGAATAATCCGCCTTCGAGGTTGCTATGGTTTGCCACAAAGCCTTCTACTTATTGATATAGGTCAATGGTTATCTGGTTTCGCCGGACCTGGCGCGCGGCTTCCAAATCAGGAAATAACTTACAGTCGGATACTGCACCTTCGGGCAATTGCGCAGTCAAGCTTTCTGGCATTCGTTTCCGCTAGCGCATGTTCGACCCACGCGTCGCGCTCTCGTGAGAGGCGACGGCCCCGGTTACCCCCAAGTCCGGGGCCGTTGCGCGCGCGAGTGCAACTTATCGCCATCCCTTTACGTCAGACCTCTGCCAAAACTTGGCAGCGAGAAACCGAAAGCGTGTTGATTCAAGCGAGACGTATTCGTATCCAAGAAGAGAACTCTCGTCGCTCCTGAGACCATCATGATGTCTGGTTGCTTCAAACCTGATCAAACCGTCGTCAGGCAACAGCAATTCTCCCGTTAGCTGCGCTCTAACCAGGCTGGAAGTACCTTCGCGGTAAATATCGTCAACATTTCTTGCGAGTGACCTTGAGTCACCCGCAAGAAGTGCATCAGCGACACACGTATGCGCCATTTACAAGAACGCGGACGCAAGCCGTGCCTGCAGCTGCGGCACCGACAGCCGCTCCTCCCACGACCGCTCGGCGCGTTGTTCGACGCGCAACGCCGGCAACGCTAGCGGGGGTAGCTGGTCGTCCCACCCTGGCTTCGGCGCTTTGGATGGACAGCGCAAGGCCGCCGCTTTGCGGCAAGTCGATCGAGGCAAATATTCCAAAACCCAGGACAGCAACGGCAAGCAGCATCCGTTTCGCGTTAAACGTCTTCATGGCGACCTCCCTTGGCGGGTTAAAACAGTGCGGTCAGTTTTAGGACGCAGCTGGTTCTCGGCTTGATTTGGATCAATTGAGTGGGAATTGTGAGGCCACCCCGCAAGGTGGCACAAACTGCATGGTCCGACTAAGCATCCGGAGCCCCGATTGCCAAAGCGGCGTGGCTGCGCGGCGCGGACGCTCTGTCCATCCCCACTCGCGGTACAACTGTATCGTCTGCGGCGCACAGCCTTCTCCAAATGCTGGTTTGAGGGTCAGCACGGTCCTAATTCCGTCCGTGGCACAAACTGCACTGGGCTGCCCGCCGATTTGGACCTAGTCTTACTGGCGTTATGAAAGATGACCTTGTGTTCCAAATTTGCGTCATTGGTCTGGGACTGGTGCCGGTCGCACTAGCGTTTATTGTGCTGTTCATGCGGTAAGACCGCTTCGCTTGCCTGTCACGGCGCTTTAGGGACGGAGCGGGAGAAGTGAAATCATAGGCCATCACTTCAGCGCTATCGCGATCCTGCTGATGTTAGCGGCGAACTCCATTCCCGCTCTCGGTCCTTGCAATTCGATGACGACGCCTTTCGCATTCCGTAGATGAATGCCTCCGAGGCCGCCAACGAAGGCGCCGCCGGCACCGGCGGAGCTGTAGGTGCCGGCAAAGTCGTTCACCTCCCTTATGCCTGAAGCCCATCCTTCCAGCCGAATGACAGATGCTCCAGCTGTAACACCCAGGCTGAGACCGGAAATTCTGAATGGATAGTCGCGACCGAGATACGACAGAACGCCGCTGCCGCCACCAGCGCCCATCATCAGACCCGCCTTCACGAACTTGACCCGGACGTAGCCGGCCGCCTGCCCGAGCGATGATGTTGCCGGAACAACTACTGCGAAGAGCGCGATCACGGCGACGCGAAACGCAGACAACATCGTTGCGGCTTTGCCGCGTTCAAGGAACCGCCACATCGATCTTTTTCCAGGTCTGATCAGGATCGAACAGGTAGGTACGTCTTGCGATGCCCTCGGTCCGGTTTCCGAGATCTTTTTCGTAAACGGTACCGGCATGATTGACCATGAAAGTCATGACGCCGGAATTTCCGTACTCGGCGGGATATGCGATCAGCGCGAAGCCGCCGATCATCTTTCCCCTGACGACGTAGTTCAAAGCTCCGCCCGGCGCGTCGGAACCCTGCCCCTTCAAGATTCGAAAATAGTATCCATGATAGGGCGCCGCCTGCTCTCCGACCTTGTACCCTTCGGCCGACGCCTGCGCCGCCAGTTCGCCAAGCGGACTCGGATCGCGATCGTCGCGCCAGAACAGCCCGTCCTTCTTGCCGGGGCTACTGACGATGCGCTGGGCGTAGACTCCCGCCCCTTCGCCGGTGCGATCCTTTTCGGCATATTCATTCTGGGCATCCACGAAGGCCAGACAGGTTTGGATGGCGTCCAGTTCATTGCGCCCGATGCGACGATACAGAATTTCGATACGCCCCGCATCCGAGTCGAATTCCCAGCCGCTCTTGTTGTTGACCAGGGGGATCGGGAACGGGAAGTCATCCGCGCCCAGGATGAGCGTGGCCTTCTTGTTTCCTTCCGCCTTTACAGAATGCTTCGCGTCGTACGCGGAGAGGAATCGTTGGCGCATCTCGGCATCGGCGACATCGTCGCCGGATTCGACAATGTCTTCGGCGCCGCGACCAAGCACCTTCATAATGGTGCCCTTCGTGCCAGTCTTGACAGCGGCGGCCAGCGCCGCCGCGGCGTCCTCCGGCGAGGAATAGGCCTGCTGAGCCCGGGCCATGGAGATCGACAGCGCCAACATCAGAATGGCAGCGACGGTCGCCGACGCGCGACGAAATCGGAGCGGTTGAAACATGATCATGGCAAGACCTCCGATGGCGTCGGGATCCTTGCGCCGCCGGCAAGCCAGTCGCGGTAGGAGCGGAACCGCAGCCCCAACTTTTCGTAGTAGACCCGCAGATACCCGTCCTGGCCGCGGGTCACGGCTGCCGGCATCAGGCTCTGCACTTCCTGCGCGATGACGCCAACATAGGCCTTGCTGCTGCCGAGATAGCTGAAGCGGTAGTAGCCGAGGCCATTGGCGAGATAACCGAGCAATACAACATCGTGCTTCAATGCGATGTCGGAGCGCCGTCCACCACCGCCGCCACCGCGGAAGCCGCCTCCTCCGCCACCGCCGCCTCGGAAGCCACCGCCGCCGCCGCCGCCACGCCCGGCAAAGCTGGGAGCACCACCGCCCCGCGGACCCATGCTAGCCATGCTGGCGCGACCGCGGGCCGATTGCGCAGCGGCCGCCCTACCCGACGACACGTTCAGGGCGGAGCTGCGACTACCGCCACCACGCGCGGCGTTGCCGCCGCGGTTCGCGGCCTTGGCACGATCCCCACCACCCTTGGCGGCCTTGGCACGATCGCCGCCGCCCTTGGCGCGATCCGCTGTGCTCGGGCGATTGCCGCGGTCACCAGCACCACCGGCACGATCCCCGACGCGGTCGCCAGTGCGATCGCCGGCGCGATCTCCAACGCGATCTCCTCCGCCCGGTCGATCCTGCCCCGGACGAAGCACCTGTTGCCCGTCGCGGCCCCGGAAATCCATCCGATTCGAGGCGCCGGCTTTCAGATTGTTGTTGCCGAAGCGCTGCTGAACGTTGGCGTTGTTGTATCGCACCCCCTGGCGATGCGCCGGATTGTGCTGCCAGTTGTTCCCGATGTTGTTTATCTTGTTGTAGTGATTGACGTAGAGGTTGCGGTTGCCCCAGTTGCATCCGCCGCCCCAGTAATTGCCCCAGCGCCCGATCGCCCAGCCGGCGCCGAAGGCGAGGCCCGTCGCGATCACGCCCGCGCCGATATAGGACGGGTAGCCGAAGTAGTAGGGTGGATAATCCGTGTAGGGCCAGCTTCCATAAACTGTCGCCGGATCATAGTACGGCACGTACATCGTATCTGGATCGGCCGACTCGATGACGATAGCCTGCTTGCTTTCCTGGGTCTGAACGCTGACCTTCTGCTGCTTGGTGGTGACCAGCTTCTTGTTGTCATAGGCCTTGGAGCGAAGGCGCTGGATCGCGTCCATCACGTCCGGCTGCTGCGCCAGAACCGCGTCGCCGAGGTTCTTGGTCCAGTCGACCTTGTCGCTCATCATCGAAATGACGTCCGGCGTGCTGGCAAGCGCCTTGACGCTGTCGTCCCAGGCCTGCTTGTCGACCTCCTTCTTCAAGGCATCACCCTTCAGATTCTTGCGCTCCTTCAGCCAGCGATCGGCCTGCACCACCTCCAACGGATAGGTCGAGGCCGCCAGTACGTTTGCCAGCAGCTCGTCAGGATAGAGCGCGATCGGCGCAACCAGTGCTTCGAGCTGCTCGGGCTTCAACAGCTCTGCAGTTGGCGGAGGTTGGCTCGCCGGTTGTGCCTGGCTGCTGGGAGCAGATGGCTTGTCGGCCGTCTGCGCCAAGGAGGCGACAGGGATCGCCATCACCAGCGCAAGCGCGATCAGGGTCTTGCCGCAGCGGAACATCACACCCTCCTTTGGGGTTCCTCGCGGCAAGCATCGATCCGAGGCAAGCTCGTTCCTTGATAAAGATCAAGGAAACCCCGTTACCGCTCGCTGCAGCGCAGGAGCAGCGCGGCCGCCGGGATCAGGCTGAAGTTGATCTACCGCAGCAATCGGAAGCCTGATCGTGAAAAGCGCACCACCCGACACGCGGCTCTCCGCAGAAATCCGTCAGTGGTGTGCTTTGACGATGGTGCGGTCGTTCGTCCGCTAGATCTGACAACGGTGATATGTCACGTCCATTCCTTCGATGCCCGGAAATTCGCGGGTGATCGTGTTGTCATCGAGCACCTTGAGGAAGAACTGGACGTTTGAAACCATGATGCCCGAGGCACAAGCGACGACCAGATTGATGATCTGATCGCTTTCCTTCCTCGACTTGATCAGGCAGCTCTCGAACTTCCCTCTCAGGCGATTGGCTTCGGCGATGAAGCCGCCGTACACGCCGGAGAAATTGGTGAAATTGACCTGGTTCGCGCGCCCTTTGCGGGCGAATACCTTGCTGCATTGGTCAGCACTCGTGGCCCATGCGCCGGTGAGCTCGAACGCGTTCACCTGCTGCGGTATTGACAGGCCGGAGCCTGCCGCAATTGCTGCAGCAAGAACCAGCTCTCGAAGCGCAATCATCGGCTTTCCCCCTTGAGCCTCCGTCAATGACCGCTGAGCACCAGTGTCTTGATCGGCAAGAGCAGTGCCTGGATGCGCAGCAGCAACGCATGCACCAGTCCGACGCCGTCGATGACATGCAGAACGATTTTCCGGCCCGTGCTGGTCTCCTTCGCAACGATTTCCTCGTGGTTGCCGGTATAGGCGTTGACGATGCAGCTGCTGCCCGCAGTCACACCTTCGAGACCGCCCTTATAGAGCGGCTCCAGAAATACCAGGATGGTGCCCGGTCTGGCGATATTCTGCGGATCGATCAGCTGCTCCCCGGTTCGGAACTGTCCGGCGGCGATGTAATCCTGCACGGTCGTGACGACCATCGGAATGATCACCCAGGGTTTCGAGATGCAGGTCGCTTCCGCGACCATCCCTTCCTTCATGACCTGGGCCTCGATCTGGCCAAAGCCTGCCTGCAGAGACTGCTGGCCGGCGCCCTCCGGGATGAGCACCCCCGCGGGCCGCATCAGCTGATTGACCACGTCACCGACACGAACAAGGAACTGCTCCACACGCCCATCGACGCCGGCGCGAATGAAGGTCTTGTCGAGATCCACCTGGGCCTGAGCCAACGCGGCCTCGGCACTTGCTTTCTCCGCCGGTAACAGGGTTGAGACCCGCAGAACCGACGATTGCTTCGCGGCCGTCGCGGCATCGATCCCGGCTTGTCGTTGATCGACCAACACCTGCAACTTTTCGATATCGCGTTGCGGCACGATACCAGGATTGCGACGCTGTAAGTCGGATTTGACGTCCAATTCGTCCTTGGCCTGCTGATGCGCCGCCCTTGCCTCCTGGATCTGGGCTTCGGACTTGGTTACGTCGGCTTGTGCCGTCGTGAACGAGGCATCAACCTCGGCGACTTTCCGTTTGGCTGTTTCGAGAGCAGCCTCCTGCTTTGAACTGTCCAGCCGGAACAGGACCTCCCCTTTCTTCACCGGCTCGCTGAATCCGACATTGACTTCCGCGACTCGTCCGGATCCTTCGGGGAGTATCGGGACCGTGCGAAAATACAGCGCAGCGCTGGTCGTTGAAGGATGAAAGTAGAAGATCATGGTGATCAGCGACACCGTGAGCATCAGGCAACCCGTGATGCCCCATCGCAACTCGTACCAGATCGAAAAGAACGTGATTTCCTTGCCGAACCGCTTGCCCTGGACATAGCGGCGGAAGAGGTAATCGGGCAATATCGTCAGGAGCGAGCAGAACATGAGCTCAAACATGGCCGCGCTCCTTCTCCTTGGCGGGACGGGGTTGTTCCGTCGGCGGCGGACCGGGTTGAGCGGCCTCGCTCGCCTCTCCCGGCGCCGCATCGGCGATCTTCTCGACGGAATCGGCAATGCTGCGCAGCGGCGTACCGAAATCGGGGATATCGATCAGCGCGAGCAGCAGGCCCGCGACCCAGAACGCATGGATATGCGTGAAGAGCGAGATCAGGCCTAGGACGGCCACGATCTCGAACTGCAGCTTCTGTGACTTGTGCGCCATCCGTTCGGGAAGGCTATGCAGGCGCCAGTACAACGTGCCCACCCAAAGCACGACGCCGACGAGGAAGATTCCCATCACCACCATCAGCGTATCGACCCCGCTTCCCGGCGCGAGGTAGAAAGGCAGATGGTGCGGGGCCATCGGATGAAGCTGCTCGCTCAATGCTTTCTCCCCAAGAAGACCTGAGTGGGTAGATACAGGTTGGGTACGCCGCGCGCGGGATTTCTTGATTTGGATCAAGGGAACAACATCGACCGAAACTAGCCTAGCGCGAACCCTCGAACAGAACAACCATTCAGGAGCCATCAGCCATGCCCGACAGCATCGATGATCTCATCCCCAGCGCGACGCAGATTCGTAAGGAAGCGGCCCTCAAGGAGGCCGAAAAGGCAGACCAATACGCGCGTCTTGCAGCTGCCGCCGAAGCCGAGAAGCGGGCCCTGATCGAGCGGCTAAACCGCCCGTCAGGCAAATCCGAGGAAGAAAAAATCCAGCTCGCCTCGACCATCATCCAGCGGGCGGTACGAAACGGATTGACGGAAGTGCAAGTATATCGGTTCCCCAACTCGCTGTGCACCGACAAGGGCCGCGCCATCAATCAGCAGGAGGCGGGCTGGGAAAACACGCTGACCGGAATTCCAAAGGAAATATTTCAGCTCTGGGCCGACTACCTGAAACCCCGGGGCTATCGCATCAGCTACCAGATCATCGATTACTCGGGAGGCGTGCCGGGCGACATCGCCATCACCATTGCCTGGGGAGACTGAGGGCAGTCCGGCCGAATTGAACCTCAAGCAACGGAATGGTGAGCATGTCAGCCGAAGCGCACGCGACACGGATCAAGCGCAAGGTCTACGAGAAGGAGCTGGCAAAGCTCCAGGTGGAGCTTTGCCATCTCCAGGAATGGGTGAAGGCGAACAAGCTTCGGGTCATCGTCCTGTTCGAAGGCCGGGATGCCGCCGGCAAGGGCGGCACGATCAAGGCGATCACGGAAAAGGTCAGCCCGCGCGTGTTTCGTGTGATCGCCCTTCCCGCGCCGTCGGATCGCGAAAAGACGCAACTGTTCCTTCAGCGGTATATGCAGAATTTTCCGGCTGCAGGCGAGATCGTGATCTTCGACCGGAGCTGGTACAATCGCGCCGGCGTGGAATATGTGATGGGCTTCTGTACGCCGGCCGAGCACAAGCGGTTCCTTTCACTCTGCCCCCAGATGGAGCAATACATCATCGAAGGCGGCATCATCCTGATCAAGCTCTGGCTGGAGGTCGGGATGGACGAGCAGGAGCGCCGCTTTGAGGCGCGGATCGCGGATCCGCTCCGACAATGGAAGCTGAGCCCGATGGATCTGGCATCGTACCGACGATGGTACGACTATTCGCGGGCGCGAGACCTGATGCTCAAGGCGACCAGTACGAAGCACGCACCATGGTATCTCATTCGCTCCGATGACAAACGCCGGGCACGGCTGAACTGCATCGCGCATATCTTGCAACTGATCCCGTACAAGCGCATGCGGAAGGACAAGGTCAAGCTACCGAAGCGTTCCGACAAGGGACGCTATAATGACCAGACGGGCTTGCGCGGGATGAAGTTCGTTGCGGAGCGCTACTGAAAGGATCGGGCCGCGCAATCGCGGCCTGATCCGGTTCAAAATCTACTTCAAACGTATCGTTACTCCGCCAACCGCAGCCGACACTTCCGCGCCGACCTTCGGGCCGCTGAGCTGCAAGATCACGCCATTGGCATTCTGCAATTGAACGCCTCCAGCCCCGGCCGCGACGGCACCGCCGGCTCCGACCGTGCTGTAGGTGCCTTCGATCGAGGCTGGCCCCCTCAAATTGAGCGCTCGTCCAACGAACTTGGTGGTCGAGGCACCGATCGTGAAGCCGACGCTCATGCCCGATACGGTGAACGGATAGCGCTTGCCTCGAAAGACCAGCACCCCTTCGCCGCCGCCGACCCCGACAATGAAGCCGCCCTTGGTAAAGACCACTGCGACCTGGCCGGTTTCGGCGAGTGATGGTGTGCTGAAGCCGACGACGCCCGCAAGCAGGATAGCGAGAAGGCCGCGTTTGACAAATTTCCTCATGACTTTCTTTCCTCTGAACTATGACGTCAGCCTATTAGGCCAGGAGCATTGCGAAGTATCCGAACACGGTAAGCAGGATGCCCGACACGGCATAGCCGACCGGAAATCCGATCCAGGGCACGGAACTCTGGATCTCCACCGCAGCCTCACGACACGGGCCGGAGTGCGACCGTGCACCGGCGACGCCGCCCATCAGCACGGCTGGGTTGATCTTGAAGACGTGAAAGCCGATCGCCCAGACGATGAATGGCGGGATTGTGCAGGCGATGAAGCCGACGATGAAGATTTTCAGTGCGATCGCACCGGTCAGTTGCGCGAGGAGCCCCGCACCGGCATTAACGCCGACGATCGCCACGAAGACAACGAGGCCTAGCATTACAGTTGCTTTGTTGATTTGAAGTGGGCGCGTTGAGCGGCGGCCTGGTGAGCTCTGCGCCAGAAAGACCATGCGATGATGTGTGCGGGTTGAATCCGTTTTCGAGCGAGTCTGATGGCAATGCGGCGGATTTCCTGGATTGACCAACGGATCAGTGGCGGCGTGGATATGTTTTGGCTTTTGCCGGGGGGCGCCGTTTCGTTTTTTTGGGCGGTGGCGGGTTAGCGCGATGTCGGATCGCGGCCATCATGGCGAAGGCGAGCATCACCAGGGACACGTGACGGTGCCAGCCATGCCAGGATCTGCTCTCGTTGTGATCGAGCCCGAACTCGTTTTTCGCGGTTTCAAAGCTGTCCTCGATCGCCCATCGATGGCCTTCGACCGCCACCAGCGTTTCGATGGATGTTCCCGCTGGACACCAGGTGGTGAAGAAGGCGAGGTCATCATCGGCGATGCGACGACGGATCAGCAGACCTCGTGTCCAAAGACCATGATTTGCGCTGTAAAATTCTTCGACCTCGAGATCGGCCAATTCGAGATAGCACCAATCGTGCAGCCGCGGTCCTTTGGTTCCGGCCCCTGCCGACAGGCGTTTCCAATCGGACGCGCGCCGCGTCCGAGCGATGTCCGCGGCCTTGCCGGCGACCGATCGCCGCTTGCCCCAGGATTGAAATACATGAGCGCTGCTGACCCCGAGCACGTAGCCTTTGCCTGCCCGGCGTAATTGCTGTTCGATATCGCCAACACCGTAGACAGTATCACCGGCAACCCACTTGAATGGTACAGACGCGGCTATGGCGCGTGCGATCATGCTCGTTGCAAGCTTTGGCTTGGTCGCAAAGCCGGCACCGGGAGGCACATATGCGGCTTCCAGACGATCTGGATCGTCGGTCCATTCCTTCGGAAGATACAGCGCGCGATCGATGAACGCATGACCGTGGCGCGACACGTAGGCGGCGAAGACGCCGATCTGGCAGTTCGTGATCTTGCCGGCGGAACCAGTGTATTGCCGCGCCACTCCGCACGATGCCTTGCCCTGCTTGAGAAAGCCGGTCTCGTCGATCACGAGCACCGCATCGTCATCCGCCAGGTGCTCAATGACATAGTCCCGGACGATGTCGCGCAGGGCATCAGCGTCCCAATCCCTGCGACCCAGGATCGCCTGTTGCCGCCAAGGACCGGGATCGCCAGCTGCCTCCGCGCGCATCCAACCGGTCTTGCGTTGCTCATCTCCGAGCAGGCTTTCCAGAAACAAGCCTGCATTCCTCGCAACACGATCTTGATTGAACAACGGACGTATCCGTTGCTTGATCTCACGAAGCGACGCCGCCCACAGCGCAAGCGTCTCTTCAATCGACGCTGGCCGCGTCCACGATCTTCGAATCATGGTTGCCCATGGATTCAGAAAACTGCATAAAAGGCAACTGTAGTGCTAGGTCCTCCAGCACATTGCGCGCCGCATTTGGCGTGTTGCCGAAGAAACGCAGCCGCGAGACGACGGACGACACGATCACACCGGACAACAGCAGGCCACCGGCGTTTCCTAGGCCGATTGAGGCGCCGAAGGCCGGGAACGAAATCATGCCGATCAGAAGTCCCAAAATCATGCCTCCGGAGAGTGTGAGGAGGTCGGTAGCCGAATTGGTTCTAGCAATGCGGCCCCACATTTCCGCGAGTTCATTCACGGCGGATTTCAAGCCGACGACCGAGACGATATCCATCCGCTGCAGTTCGGTCTTGAGACCGGCCGGAATCGTCACGCCGCCACGCTCGACCTTGGTGACCTGAAGCTGACCAGCCATGGCTTCGCCGCGGAACGATTCGAAAGTGCGCCCGACGACGTCCTTGTTGGTGATGAGGATTTCGGCCTGGTCCAAGGGAATGCCGAGCGCCTTGGCGTCGGCAACCTCGGTACCGATCAGCCCCATCTTCTCGGTCAGGTGTCCGGTCGAGCCACCAAGCGCTACGATATCGCCCTTCTGCAGCACGAGACCGGGATCGGCGCCGAGCTGTTCGCCGCCTCGGGACACATTGACGATACGATATTCGGGATTGCTCCTGCGGAAATCGGCAATACTAACGCCTACCTGAGCCTGATTTTCCAGCCGGTAGGCACGAAGGCCAAACTGCCGGAACCCGGTCAGGCCACCGCCTTCGAGATCCCTGACGCCGAACTCGGCTTCATACTGCCTCGCCGCCGCCTTGGCATCGACACCCCACCAGCGCGGCAAATACTTGCAGATCAGGATGATGCCGACCGTGCCCCAGATATAAGTGATGCCGTAGGAGAGCGCGATCATGCCGGTGGCGTCCTGGGGCTTCATGCCCTCCGGCAGCTTGACGACACCCGACGTGATTGCCTGCTCGGCGGAGCCGATCGCGGCGGACATGGTCTGTGAGCCCGCAAGCATGCCGCCAGCCGCGCCAGTTGGCAGTGAGAACAGTTTCGTACCGAGCACGACAAGCGCAAGCCCGAGCACGCTCGACACCAGCGCCAGGACAGTAAATTTGAGGCCATCGCCCTTCAGGCTATTGATGAAGGAGGGTCCGACGCGCAAGCCGACGCCGTACATGAACAGGTAATAGAACAGGCTCTTGGCAAAATTGTTTAGTTCCAGCTTCACACCATATAGCGACGCTGTCACCGACAGCGCAGCGCCGACCACGATCGCCCCGGCGACCATGCCAAGGCCGTAACCCTTGATGTTGGCGCGCCCTATCCATACGGCGAGGCCGACAACAAAGAACAGCAGCAGATATGGATTCTGCTGAAGGAATGAAAAAAGGCCCTGCATGGTCGTCATTCCCCCCTTTATGATGCAGCTTTCAGCTTCGGTGCGGCGCCAGGCTTCGGCCTTCCGATCTTCGCCAAGGCTTCGGTGCGTACGAGCTTCAAGCCTTCCTTGGCGTCGTAGCCATGGATCTCCTTCACATCGAGCTTGCGCATGAAGTCGATGGTTTCCTGGGTAATGACCTGGCCCGGCACCATGATCGGGAAGCCCGGCGGATACGGGATCACGAAACTGGCGGAGACGAGATCGGGCCCGGCCTTCAGGCGACGGTCGATCTCGGGGTCGGCGAGACGGATATATTCGCAACCCACCGCGTCATACGCCGCGTAAAATCCGCTGCGGATATCGCCTTCGTTGGTCCTGGTGCCTGCATCGCCACGGAAGCTCGGGTGGAAATGCGAGAAGTTCGGCAGGTCCGGCACATCGGTCATCAGGCTCTTCACCCGCGCCTCGAACGTCTTCTTCGCATTGGCGCCGCCCTGCGTCAGGCCGCGGTCCACTTCACCGGCGATCTCGGCCAGCACCCGCACGAGGTGCGCGACGTCGCTGCGCGTGTTGTTGATGTTGGACTGGAGCAGAACGGAGTTGCGGGAGGTCTTGTTGATCTGGATGTTGTACTCATTCGCCAGGATGCCTTTGAATTGCGTACCGTCGAATCCAGCCATGCCACACACCAGGGTCATGCGGGTCGGATCGAGGCAGAACTCATCGTCATCCAGGCTCTTCAGGGCGGTTGCCCAGTTCGCGCTCGCCGCCAGATAGTCTGTAAAGCCGCTTTGCCGATATTGTGCGGGCACCATGGCGTCCGCACCGAGAATCCGGAAATACTTCGAGATCAGTGCATTGTTGTTGACCGCCCGACGAATGGCGATCGCGATCTCGATCGCATTGGCCACGAGCCCATAACCCTCGAGCTCCATCTGGCGTCTCGAGACGTCGAGACTTGCGATGAGCTGCTGGTTTGGACTAGTCGAGGCGTGGGTAAAGACAGCTTCCTTGAATTGTTGCTCGACGGTATGGAACTCGACATCCTTGACCGACAGCATCGAGCCCTGCCGGATAGCGGACATCGACTTGTGTGTCGAATTGGTCTGGTAGACGCGCAGCCGGATCTGACGCGGATCGGGGATGAGCCGGGTCTTGAGCAGCACCTCGTCTGACGGGTTCTTGCCGAGTTCTGCCTGCTGCTTTTCGTAAGCCGCGACCGATTTCGGGTCGTGCATCCACGCCTCGATCTCGTTGACGGCCCCCATCGCGGTGCGCCGCCTCAGGAATGGCGAAAAGCGCGCAAAGCCGAACCAGGCTTCATCCCACAGGAAGATCAGGTCCGGTTTGATCGCGAGGCATTCCTCCATCACCCGGCGGGTGTTGTAGATATGACCGTCGAAGGTGCAGTTGGTCAGATCAAGCATCTTGACCCGGTCGAGCCGGCCGTCGGCCTTGGCGTTCAGCAGCGCCTGCTTGATGGTCTTCAGCGGCACCGCGCCATACATCGAATACTCCGTCATCGGGAACGCTTCGACATAGAGCGGCTGCGCGCCTGCCAGCACCATTCCGTAGTGGTGCGATTTGTGGCAGTTGCGATCGACGATCGCGATGTCGCCTGGCGCGAGCAGCGCCTGAACGGCCATCTTGTTCGACGTCGAGGTGCCGTTGGTCACGAAGAAGACGCGATCCGCGCCAAGCGCACGGGCCGCCTTGTCCTGCGCCTTCTTGATGTTGCCGGTCGGCTCCAGCAGGCTGTCCAGACCGCCGGTGGTCGCGCTGCTCTCGGCCAGGAACAGGTTCAGGCCATAGAATTCGCCCATGTCACGGATCCAGTCCGATCTGAAGACGGATTTGCCGCGCGCGATCGGCAGCGCATGAAAGGTCCCGATCGGGCGCTGCGCATATTTCTTGAGGTTGTCGAAGAACGGGGTGTCGAAGCGATCCTGGATGCCTTCCAGGATGGAGAGATGAAGCTCCAAAAGCTCTTCGATGGAATAGAAAATCCGCCGAACCACGTTCGCATCGGGGCTTCCAGCCATCTCCTCGACATCGCGATTGGACATCAGATACAGATCAAGCTCGGGGCGCACCCGCTTGATGATATGGGCGAGCCGGAGCGCGGAAGCATCGGACTCATCGTTGAGACCGGCGGCCGTCATCATGGGGCGGAGCACGGCCGCGTTATGGCGCGAGCGAAGGGCAAAGCCTTCGTTGATGATGACGGCCGCGATGTTGGGGTTCAACATCACCGCGCAGAAGGCGTCTTCCAGGCTTCCGACGATGACCGGCTCATAGACGAACGCATCGACAGGACGTCGCAGCTTGCGCCATTCGGTCGCGAGCGCCGACCAGTCGCCGGATGAAAGACCGGTGACGATCAGGGTTTCGAAATAGGGACGGCGTACCGCTTGCTGCCCGAATGTCGGCGGCACGAGGTCGGGAGCCTCCCCATTGCCGTCATCTTTCAGGCTCCAGTCGCCGGCGTGCTGACGGAAGGACCTCGTCGTCAGGGCCTGCGTGATCCGCGTGGCAAGCGAGAGCGACGTTCCGGCGTCTCCGGCTGCGGCCGCTTCCCTCAACGCCGCCATCAAATGCAGGCCGGGATAACCGTGAAACTCCTCCGTCACCGACAGATCGGCCAGCGCGGCATCGTAGTTCGCACGATCCCCGCCTCGAGCCCACACTTTGGCGCCTTCTACCAGATCGCGCCAGTCGTCCGCTCGTCCACCGGGCCCGGAAAGGAATTGATCGATGCGCTTCTGTGCGAGCTTGGCGTCCTTTGACATGACTCTCTCCCGATCCTCGCGAGGGCGTTGGCTCGTTGGATCGTGGCCCCCCGGCCCCCTACTCCTTTGATTCAAGTCAAGGGTCGCGCTCTCTCAATACGAACACGCCAGGCCACCGGTGAATGGTGCACTTCGCAATGCAACAGGACGGCACGGGCGGCTTTGCATTTGATCGGCGCTTAAGCTTTACAGTCGAGGCGGCCGATCCTCGCGGAGATCGGATCGTTCCTCGGCGTTGCAGTCGCCCAGCACGCTGTCGAGTGTCCGGAGCCACTCACCACTGTCCGTCTTCTCCGCCAGTCCTTCCGCCAGCAGCAGATCACGCAACTGCGCATGGGCGCCGACGATGCAGAACGCCACATGACGGGACGCCAGTTCATCATGGAGATCGTGCAACATGCGCGCCCCCGCCAGATCGATGTAGGGAGATGCCGAGAGATCGCAGGCGACCAGCTTGATGTCGGACGCTTTTCGGAGCGCCTGCAAAACCGTCTCCAAGATCGTCTCGGCATTGATATAAAGCAGCGAGGCTTCCGGGCGGAAAGCGATGACGCCAACCAGCGGCTCTACACCCTGGTGGCGGGCGCTATCGGAATAGCGACCCGTTCCGGGAAGCCGTCCGAGAAACGCTACGTTCGGCTGCGACGCGCGGGCCAGCAGCAGGAAGATCGATGCAATGGCTGCCAAGAGGACACCTTGCAAAATCCCAAGCAACAGCACGGACACAAGCGAAATTGCCGCGGCGTAGAAGTCGATCCGGCTGACTCTCCACATGCGAAGCAGCGCGCGGACGTCGACCAGCTTGTAAACGGCGGCAAAGACAACGCCAGCCAACACTGCCTTGGGAAGGTTGGCCAGCAACCCCGTAAAGAAGAGCAGGCAGAGCGCGAGAGCCGAAGAGCAAAACACCAATGCCAGGGGCGTGCGCGCTCCCGCCGTGTCATTAACGGCGGATTGCGACAAGCCGCCGGCAACGGGATAGCCATGGCCAAACGCGACTGCGAGGTTGGCGGCCCCCAAACCCAGAAATTCCTGCTGGACATCGAGGCGGTATCCATGCTTCGCGGCAAAACTCCGGGCCGCCGAAACACCTTCTATATAGGCCAGCAGCAGACATCCGGCTGCGATGGGAAATAGCTCTTCGAATTCCAGCATGCCGAAGGCAGGCACCTCGAAAGCCGGCAATCCTTCCGGGACGTTTCCGGTGACAGGTATGCCCAGGGTTGGAAACCCGAACAAGGTCGCCAAGAGAATCGACACCGCCACCACGGTGAGGCCGACCGGCCTCCCCGGCAGAAACCGTTCGCCGAGGAGCAAGAGCAGGATCGCAACGAGCCCTATTGCCAATACGAACGGGTTGATGTCGGCAAGCTGACCGGCAAGCCGAATTACCCGGTCGAAGAAATTGTGGCCGCCGCCGGCAACGCCAAACAGGCTCGGCAACTGACTCATTATGATTGTGAGCCCGGCCCCCGCCTTGAAGCCGACGAGAATGCTGTCGCTGACCAAACGGACGAGAATGCTCAACCGGAACAACCAGGAGATCACGCAAAGCAGCGCTACGGCACATGCAGCAAGGCTTGCGATCTGTGCGTATCGCGCCGCGTCTGCCCCGGCGAGCGACCCGACGGTACCGGCAATCATGAGCGAGATCGCGGATGTCGGGCCAACCGAAAGCTGGCGCGACGACCCGAACAGGGCATAGCCGAGGCCCCCAAGCATGTAACCGTAAATGCCGACCTGCGGCGGCAACCCGGCAAGGCCCGCATAGGCCAGTGACACCGGGATCGCATAGGTGGCGAGCGTCACTCCGGCGATTGCATCATGGCGCAACCAGGATGGTCTGTATTCAGCAAGCCACTTCGAGGGCGGAAAAATCCGTGTCCAGCCGGTTACCTGAGCCGAGCGGAATCTCATGTGCGCTCCTCAGTGGAGCGTATCTCGCAACGAAGCAAGGCGATCAGCAGTGCGACCACGGGCAGGCCAAGCGCGAGGTCCGGGATACTCTTCGTTGCGTAGGCGCCGACCGCTGCCCCTGCGCCAAACGCGACGCACAATGCTGCAAAGATACCGGGGCGGCGAAACGAGCCGAGTTGTCCGGAGACCACGGCGAATAATCCCTCGATCGCCTGGCGCAGATTGCCGGTAATCATCACCGAGCTGTAGGCCACGCCTTCGACCTTGGTGAAAATTGTGGTCTGCATCGCCGCGACGAACGAAATGCCAAGCGTACCCGCGAGGTCCGGCAGCCGATTGTGCAGGATACCGACCGCGACCAGCAGCACGATTTCGACCAGCGTACTGATCGCGCTGGCCCGGTCCCCTGTGGAGCGACGGAGCCAGGCGGCAATGACGACGCCCACCATGAACGCGGCAATTGGAGGAACAAAGTGAAGCGCTCGCTCCCACTCGCCAACCGTGGCGTAAACCCAGAGCAAGACCAAGTTGGCCGTCTGCGCATTGGCCATGACGCCGTGGATAATCCAGGTATAGGCGTCGATATAGCCACCGGCGAAAGCAAGCAGCAGCGCGATCTGCACCGTTTCATCGCAGCGTATCGGCGGACTGGCGGCAATATCCAGAGAACTCATGTCAAGACGCAGGCTGTCGCGGATCCGGTATGGCTCGATAAGCGACGCCCTCAGGCTTGGTGCGGCTTGATCTGGATCAAGCTTTCCGCGAGTTCCGGGAATCAAATCGATGCACGATCAAACCGCCGCGCCCCCGGTGCTCGGCGTCGCCGTGCCTTACGCCGTCGGCAACGTTGTCCTAACCGTGCTCGGGCCGATCATCGTTGCCTGCACCTTTGTTGGCTGAGCATTTGGTCAGGTTGCTACATCAAGGGAGTCGTAAAATGTGTCAGGAGAACTTACGAAGCCCGGTCGCTGCGCTACTGCTGCTGTTCGCCACCCTGATCACGCCGTCGCGCGCGGACGATCAGGCCAAATCCCGCCCCATCCAGGAAGAGATCTGGGCGCTGCCGCTGCCGCTCCCGATGTTCGCCTATTTGGTGCGGCCGGTCGGCGACGGGCCGTTCCCGCTCGCGATCATGAATCATGGCGTTTCAATGAGTCCGACCGGCCGCAGCTTTTTCCCGCTTGTGGAATTCCGCGACGCAGCCAAGTGGTTTGCCAAACGCGGCTATCTCGTGGTGGCCCCCGTCGGCACCGGATATGGCGCAGCGGCCATCGACATACCCGAGCATGGTCTCTACGGCCCGTTTTTCTCGAAGGTCGGGAAGTGCAGCAATCCCAATTTCCGTGCTCCCGGCCTGGCGGTTGCGCAAGTTGACCTCTGGATCATCGACTACATGACCGCCGAAAAGCGAATCCTGCCGAAGGACGTCATCGTCGTCGGGCAATCCGCCGGCGGGTGGGCCTCGATCGCGCTTTCCAGCCTGAACCCACCCCAGGTCAAGGCGATCATCACCTTCGCCGCCGGCCGTGGCGGGCGTGTCGACGGCAAGCCAAACAATAATTGCGCTCCCGACAAACTGGTGGAGGCGACCGGCGAATTCGGCCGGACGTCGCGCATACCGATGCTGTGGATCTATATCGAGAACGATACCTTCTTCGGCCCTGCCCTGTCCAAACGCATGCATGAGGCGTTTACCGCGGCAGGTGGCAAAGCCGAATACAGGTTGATGCCCCCGTTCGGCAACGATGGGCATTTCTTTATCGGCTCCCCCGACGCCATCCCGATCTGGTCGCCGGTCGTGACGAAATTTCTCGATGAGCAGGGATAGCGAAGGGCCACCACTGGAGGCGCAAATATGACGGGATCACATCGCACCGACCCGCGGCCAGGATGCATTCATGCGATCCCTGCCGTCGCAGCGTTGTTGTTGGCGGGAGCCGCAGGCATTGCGGTCAGCCAGCCGGCCGTGTCGCAACAGAGTTCGACCGCCGCACAGAAACCCGCGGCGACAGAAATCGCGCCCCGCGGCCAGCGAGAGGTAAAGGACATTGCTTATGGAGACTGGAAGAAGCTGTGCTTCAAGCCGGGCGGCGCGAAAATGATCTGCCGGACTTCGATCACCGGCACGTTCGCGACCGGCCAGGTGGCGGTCCGCGTCGATATCGTGGAGCGTGAAGGTGACGCCAATGCGCGGCTGCAGGTGTTCTCCCCCGTCGGCATGTATCTGCCGAAGCCGGCCAAGCTTACGATCGACCAGGGCAAGCCCTATAGTGTGCCTTACACCTGGTGCCTCACCAACGCCTGCATCGCAGGCGCTGTCGCAGACCCGAATATGGTCGAGGAAATGGACTCCGGGCAGACCCTGCGACTGGAATTCGTGGATTCGAGCCTCTTAACGCTCACGACGTCGCTGCCGCTTGGTCAGTTCGCCTCGGTACACAAGGGAGCGGCCGCGCAGACGTTTGAACAGGACATTGATGAATGAGCCAAGGATCGCCTAAGCGGCGGCGACGCGCGCTTTTTCGATGGATTCGATGAGCGAAGGTGCAGCAAACGGCTTGGTCAGGTAGGCTATGCAACCCGACGCGATCGCGGCCGCGCGGTTCGCCTCGCTGTCGTTGCCGGTGATATAGATGACCGGCAGCCTCACCCCTTTCTCCGAGAGAGACCGGCACAGCGCGATGCCCGATTCCCCATTCAAGTTGATGTCGAGGATGAAGCAAAGCGCCTCGCCGAAATCTTCGTGGCAGAGCAGCGCACTGGCCGACTCGAACAATTTTGAATGGAAGCCGTGAACTCTCAGCAGCCGCTTGATGCCCGTGCGCATTGACGGGTCGTCGTCCACAACAAAAATGGACCTGCGTGTTGGCAAGATGTCGCTCTACCTGCAAATTTTCTAGGTTTGGCCATTGCATCCCCCTTTTAACACATCGTCACGAAAGCTTCATACTGTCCTTATGTACAGGATCGTTGGGGGAACGCAGAGCGCAGAGTCAGGATATCGACTAGGTGCTTGAATCACGGTTGGGTTCAAGCATGCCAAGCCGCTCCGCGTTCGAAACCAGTTCGGCAAGCGAATGCACCTGCATCTTCTCCATCACCTGGTGGCGATGCGCCTTCACCGTGCGCTCGGTTGTTCCCAGCTCATAGGCGATCTGCTTGTTGATCTTTCCGCGGACGATCAGATTGAAAACCTGCCGCTCGCGCGGCGTGAGGCTCGCCACCAGCCTGCGAAGGGAATCGAGTTCGTTCCGTTGATGGCGTGCCGACTCGTAGTGCGTCATGGCGCGCTCGATCGCCTCGATCAGTTGTTCTGACGATACCGGCTTGGTCAAAAAATCCTCGGCGCCCGCCTTGATGGCTCGCACGGTCGTAGGCGTGTCGGCATGCCCGGTGACGAAGATGATCGGCAGGATCGAACCGAGCTCGATGAGGCGACCTTGCAGTTCGGGGCCGCTCAATCCCGGTATCTGCACGTCGAGCAGGATGCATCCCGGCTTTTCAACGCCCGGTAAGACGTCCAGCAATTGTTGTGCCGACGAATAGGTTTCGACCTCATAGCCTGCAAGTTTCAGCCGACGCCCGATCGCCGTCCGAAACGAAGCATCGTCGTCCACCACGTGAACCAGGCCATTCAATTTTTCGCCTCCTGGCCGACATTCAAGACCGCCAAAATCCCGCTCCCGCATCGCCTCGATCACCGAGGGTCTCCGTCGCCCTCAAGTGCGCAGGTAAAGCTGCATTCTCAATTCGACAAACAGTTCAACCATTTGGCGGCACGCCGTGGCCGCGATCTTAACGCCTTTCCGCTTGACTAAGGTCAAAGCGTGATCACCGTGGTGCCGGTATGATATCCGTGTCAGGACCGGTCTCATTTCAGGCATCGTATCGCAGTCCTGTCCTTTGGTACAATGAACCTTGAGACAATGGTTCGAAATATCGCCTTCGTCGTACATCAACCTGAGCGGGAGTGGTAAAGCGGCGCCGCATTCCTTGCGGCGAAATATCCATAAAGGCTGAGGAACCATCTCAACGACCAGTTCAGGAGTTGGCCATGTTTGTCCGCATCACGACCGATCCGGCACCCCGTCCCACCTCTCTTGGCGAACTCGGAATAACGAGTGATTCAAACCCAAAAGTCAGTTTAAACGAATTTACCTACAATAAGGGAGCCGAAATCTACGGCGAAAAGGAGCCGGCGGACTACGTCTATCAGGTCAAGATCGGTGCGGTGCGAAGTTATAAGCTGCTGTCCGACGGCCGTCGACAGATCGGCGCATTTCACTTGGCTGGCGACATCTTCGGGCTGGAAAACGGAGGTGAACATCGGTTTACGGCGGAGGCGATCGTGAACACCACGGTTCGCCTTATCAAGCGGCGCAGCCTCGAGATGGTGGCTGAGAGCGATGCCATGGTCTCGCGAAACCTGCTCAGCATGACCACGTGCAACCTGCAGCATGCGGAAGACCACATGCTGCTGCTCGGCCGCAAGACTTCGCTGGAGCGGGTCGCCGCTTTCCTGATCGAGATGGACCGACGACTGACGGCGGCCGGCGTCATGCCTCTGCCGATGTCCCGGCGCGACATCGCCGACTATCTAGGCCTGACACTGGAGACGGTATCCCGGGCGCTATCGCGACTGCATGGACTCGGCGTCATCGGATTCATCAGCACTAATCAGCGCCAGATCGTGCTCCTGGATCGCCAGCACCTCGCTAGCCTCGATCTTCAGAACTGACCGCGGGGGCGCCGACCGACGCGAGGTGCTCAAGCGTCTTGCGCAGCACCTCGAACAGAACGGCCGTTGACCATCCGAACATCAGGATGCCGTTCATCGCGGTCATCGGACCCGTCAGTCGCCATGCTTGCACAGGCGTAATATCTCCATAACCGAGCGTGGTGTAATTGACGAAAGCGAAATAGAGCAGATCGCTGCCGGCCGGCGCCGCACCGACGATCGCATAGGCCAGCGCCCAAACGAAGACCTCCAGCGTGTGCGCCAGCATCAGGACCGCGGCGGTCGCGACCATCACCGCCATCAAGTGCGATCTCGGCCACAGGGTGTGCCGCAACCCCGCGGAGCGGGCAATGCCGACCGCGCCGACGGTCACCAGCGCATGGATCATGATGTTGACCACGCTGATGACGCCGCAAACCAGGAATTGAAGCGCCATAGCCGTCCCACGCTTGATCAGGCCGGCAGAGGTATCTTCGAGCGCCTCGGCCGGCCCTGCAACTACCTTCAGCTCTTTGGGGTGAAGACGCCTGTCGCGGCCTTCATGGCAGACTCGCCCATGGTCCTTGCATGGTCGGTCAGCGAGCGCATCTGGTCCTGGAAAAACTCGGACTGAATCTTGACCGCGTCCTGCATGTCCTTGGCTGTGATCAGCTTATCGCCGAGATCGAATGTCGCGGTCACGTTGCGCTGCATGTAGCCGCAGAACTGCTTGGCCTGGTCGGCGACCGGCAGTGGCGAGGAACTCAGGCCCTTCTCGAGCAGGTCAAAATACTCCGCGCTGGCCTTTCGAAGGCGCCCGTTGGCCTCGGCCAGCATCGCACGGATCTTGTCGGCGGAAAGGTTGGCATCTGACATGACTAACTCCTTTTGAAGAACGCACCCGATCGACTACTTTGAAAGCCCCCCGAACCATGCACCGAAATAACCGGCGTAGAGTGCCGGCAGTTCCAGGTTCATCGAATGCCCGATGCTGGGCACAAGAACGAGCCGGCAGTCCGGCATTGCCGCAGCCATCGCCCGGAGATCCGCCGGAGGAATCCAGCCATCCCACTCGCCCCACAACACCAGGTGTGGATGGTGGATATCGGGCATCCGGTGCTCAAGTTCGCCACTCTCCCGCTCGCGGGTTAGGTTGACCGGCGTGCCGATCCAGATGCCTTCGGAGACACCAAACGTTTGCTCCAGAATTCGTTCGAAGAGCGCCTGGATCTCTCCGAGCCCGTCTCGGAACCTTGGGGTGACGCTCGGCGCGAGACTTTCCGGCACGAACAACGAGGATGCCGCAGTTGCCATCACCGCCCGCGTCAATTCCTTGCTCGCCATCATCGAACGGAAAAGACCGATCTGTTCGGTATTGAACGACATGCCAAGCGGCGTGACCGGATCGAGCGCGAACACCCGCCCGAACCGCTGCGGCTGCATCAGGAGCATCCGCGCGGCAATGATGCCACCGGTCGAATGGGTGGCGAGATGGCAGAACCTGACATCCAGCGCGTCGAGCGCCGCCAGCATGTCCTGAGCATGCTGCTGCATCGAGTAATTGGAATAGTCGGCATTCGGCTTTGGGCGATCGCTTTCGCCACAGCCACGCCAGTCGATTCCGATCGCGCGCAGGCCGCTTGGAAACAGCGGTGCGGCAAGCTCGATCCAGTCCTTGCTGGCGAGATTGCCGTGGATGAAGACGACGGTGACGTCGCCTCTTCCCCATTCCCGCCAACCTAGATGAACCTCGCCCGCCTGCAACCGTGCCATGGCGGTCCTATTTGTTCAGGCCGGCCGTAGGCGACGCGCCGGGCGGCGTCGGCGCCACCGGAAGTGCCGATACGACAGCCCCGCGGATCATGCGATCAATCGCCAGCGGTGAGCTGGTGTCGATCGTTCCCTTGGTCACGAAGTCCACGACGTCGACGGGATACTCCACCGGGTTGTCGGTGTGGATGAAATGCCCGGTGTCCGGATAGATCTTCAGGATCGGCCGGTTACCTGCATTCGTCATGCGGGTCATGAACGGCGTAATGATATCGCGTCCGAGGTCGGTCAGACCATTGAAGGCGGTACCCGGAATGAACGGCTCCTTGTCACCGAAGGCGACGAAGATCGGGACCTTGATCTGGGTAAGCCGTTCGTAAAGGTTCTTCGGATCGTCCTGCTGAAGCTCCGCCACCATGGTGTAGATGTCGAAAATGAAGACGTTGGACCACTGCTCGAGTTCCTTCGGATTACCCTTGGTCAGCCCGACGCGCTGGTCCGTATGAAAATTGGCATACTCGCTGTCGTTCATGAAATAGCCGCTCTTGGAAGCAGCTACGACACCGGTCACTGGATCTCGCTTCTTGAAATAGTAGAAGTCGCGGATGTTCTGCTCGGAACGGGCGATTTCCGAGGCGAGGATGCCGGTCTGATCCCAGGTCTGCTTCCATTTGTCGAAGTCGCGAGCGAAGGAAGCGTCGAACAGGGGCAGCTTCTTGTCCTTGGAAATGGCGATCTCGCGCGGATATTCCTCGAGACCGGCGGGCGCCTCGAGCGCCAGCGCTTGCACCGCATCAGGCCAGGTCAAGGCGTAACCGAGGACCAACTGGCCGCCGAGCGAGTGGCCCAGATAGACTGCCTTCTTGACGCCGAGTTGGTTGACCACGAGATCATACACGACTTCGCGCATGTCCTGCATGGTGCGAGCCGGGCTCTTGTCGAGATTGCCGGGCCCGGACATACCGTAATGCGGCAGGTCGGGCACGATCACGCGCAGGCCGCTGCGCAGGGCGTACTGCATGATGTTGCCGTAGTGCCCGCCGAACGCCCCCTTGCCATGGATGATGACCAGAACCTTCGGATCCTTGTCCGTGCCGGCATATTCATCCATGTAGCCGATCTGCCAGGACGTGCCGCGGCTGTCCTTCGCGGTCGCGTATTTGACCGGATAGGGATAGGTCACAAACTCCTTCCAGAACGACTTCGCCGGATCGATGTTCGCGGCCACGGCGGGCACACGATAGTTCTTGTCCACGAACTGCTGCGCGCGGTCGAGGCTCGCAACGTCGTCCATGAACGCGACGAACTTCGGATCGTTCTTCCGGTGGTTGACGATCGAGAACACGCCGTAGTGGGCGACCGGGCTTTCCTCGGCAATCAACTGCGCTCCCGGCACGCGGTCGACCGCGCGCTCGGCCAGCTTGAAGTTCAGCCACAGGTCATTGGTGATGTGCATCACCATAGTGCGGGCCTGGATGCGGCCGAGATAGGGATTGACGTTATGGGTCTCGCCGACCCGGTTGCGCCACACGAGATCGACCGCGTCGTAAATCTTGGCGCGATTGGTCACGTTGAGACCGGCCTTCTCGTTCGGCGGATCCCAGTAGAAGACTTCCGGCTGCACCGAAGCGAAGCTCTGGGTGGTGCGAAACGCAAAATCATAGCCGGTCAGGCCGAGCACCGACCAGCCGAAGGCAACGCCTGGCACGGGATGTTTTTCCTTGGCTAGTTTGTAGTAGTCCCCCTTGGTGGCCTGCCACACCGGATCGGACTCGATTGCGGCGGTCATCATCTGGAAGGTCCAGTTGCCGACCGGATCCTCGGCGTCCGATTGCGTCGTACCGCCGATCGGCATCAGCGCGCCCATGAATTCCGGATGCATCACGCCCCAGACATAGGTCTGCGTGCCGCCCATCGAGACACCGGTGATCAACGCTGCCCGCGCGACCTTCAGATGATCACGCAGCATGCGATAGTTCGCCTGCACCATGTCGTAATAGCTGTACTGCGGAAACTTGATGCCAAGCCCGTCGGATGGCTTGCTGGCGCCCCAGGTCCCGAGCGGATCGACCATGATGACGTAGTAGCGGTCGGTATCGATCGGCCTGCCCGAACCGATCACGGGCACACCGCCCGACAGCGCGGTACCCTTGACCCATTGCTCGTACATGTCAGTGGAATCGCCTGAGTAATACGAGTTGATGATCACGGCGTTGGTGATTTCGCCTGCCGCGTTGCGGCGCGGCGTGCCGATTGCGATGTAGGCCGTCCGCAGCTTGCCGGCACCGAGCGATTCCAGGGTCGTTCCACCCTCACCACCATTTTCCCACTTGGAGGGATCTGCGAGGTCGTACTTGCCGCCGAGGCGGAAGTCAGCGATCTCGTAAGTTTTCTTCAAACCGTCATGCTGCATCTGCGATGAGCGCCGCGTGAACGGCTGTGCGATAGCGAGCGAGGTGCCGATCAAAAGCAACAACAGGCTGATGAAGCATCGCCTAATAGCTTGTCTTCCAATCATGGCGAATTCCTCCCGACAATTCCTTGGCCGAAGGCTAGGTGTGATGACGACCCGTCCTTTGATCTAACTCAAGGGAATCCCGACGGTGCGGGCAACGATATCAGCGCCAATTATCGCTGGACCGCCGGGATGCCTTTCCTCAGCCACGGATCGTACCGAATCCGCTACGAGCTCGACGGTCCCGCCATCGGCCCCGCGTATGTCCTGGTGAACGGGCTCACGCAATATGCCGAGCTGTGGGCGGCCTATCGCGACGCGCTGGTCGCCAAACAATTTCGCGTCGCAACATTCGATCTGCTTGGCCAGGGCACTTCCGACAAGCCGGCGCTGTTCATCAATCAGGACGACCAGGTTGCAGCGCTTGATCTGCTGATCGGCGAGCTCGGGGACGGCCCCGTCTTTCTCAGCGGTATCAGCTTCGGTGGCCTGATCGCGCTTCGTTATGCCATTACGCATGGCAAGCGGCTTTCCGGACTGGTGCCGATGAGTTGCTTCGCGGAGCTCTCGCCGCAACTCCTTCTGCTCGGCAACGCCATGCGCACCGGGCTGATCCTCGGCGGCACCAGCTATCTGCAGGATCTGCTGCTGCCGATGAATCTATCGGATCAATGGCTGAAGCCGTTGCTGGACAAGCTCGACAGCGTGAAGCGCCAGGGTTGGCTGGTCAACGACGTCTACGCCCTGCAGAACCTGATGGAATCCTTCCTTGATTTCGAGCCGCTGACGCCGCAGCTCGCTTCAATCGGCGTGCCGACCATGATCCTGAACGGCGAGTTCGACTTTCTGACGCCACGCGCCCTGCACGAAACCTTGCGCGTCCACATTCCCAACAGTTCGCTCGTGATCATTCCACGTGCCTATCACGCCTTCACCCTTGAGAAACCGGCTCTCACGGCAGACCTGCTGGCGCGCTTCGCCGAAGACGTTCTTGCCGGTCGCTGGCAAGGCAACAAGGCCGTGTGGATCGCCCCGGAAGAAGCCGGCGGCGCGCTAGCTCCGTTTCCAGCCGGCTACGATCATCTGCGCGCCATTCCCACGCAGGGAATGAATCCATGAGCGAATTTTTCGGACCACTGGATTCCCAATGCCGCGTGCCCCCGCGCCAGCAGACGCGCGTCGCAGCGTTCCTGATCTCGGCCCACGGCGCATTGGCGAGGCAGTTCGCGTTCACCCTGCCGATGAAGCTCGATCCCGCCTGGCAAACCGAATTGAACGCGCAGCTCCATCGTGAGAGCGAAATCATTTCCCTGCTGCTGCGCGCAACCTCGTGGGTGCCGGACCTCACCCTGGGCTATATGGCTGCGTCCTGGGAGACGGCATGGTTTCCAGCGCCGATGGAAGGGATCCCGGATCGGAGCTTGGCGGTGGCAGCCGGCCTCGCGACGCTCGCGCATGCCGTGCATGCCGGCATCCGGCCGGCCGCGTTGCTCCCGGTGGAAGCCAACGCCGACGATCCCTTTGTGATGGCGCTGCGCCGCATCGAGTTCGAGAGCGGCCGCCTGCTGCAGGCGCAAATCCTCTTCCTGAAGGGCCCGGAACTCGCGCCGTTTCGCAACGCCGTGAGCGCAGCCCTTGAAAGGCGTCACGCCGAGATTGGCAAGCTATGGGCCGAAGCGCTCGAAGGAGTCGGCATTACCATCCCTCGCACGGAATAGTGGGAAGCCTTGATGCAGATCAAAGGAGCGCTGAAGGGCTTCATCAACATGTCAGTCACGTCCGCCCTTTCATTGATCGCTTACTGGCTGGAGTTTCAGTCATGAGGGCCGTTTCCGTTGAAGAAGCCGTTGCGATGATCCCGCCCGGTTCGAGCATCATGGTTGGCGGATTCATGGGTGTCGGAACACCGGAACGCCTGCTCGACGAAGTCGTCAGACAGAGAAAGACCGACCTTTCGGTGATCAGCAACGACGCTGCCGTACCCGGGAAAGGCGTTGGCAAGCTGTTCGACGCGACTCTCGTATCGCGCCTGACCGCAACCCACATCGGCCTCAATCCGAAGGCGCAGCAGCAGATGCTGGCCAACCAGGTCGCCGTCGATCTCGTACCCCAGGGGACCTTTGTCGAGCGCATTCGTGCCGGTGGTTGCGGTCTCGGAGGGGTGCTCACGCCGACCGGCGTCGGCACCCTGGTTGCCGAAGGCAAGCGCCAGATCGAGGTAGCCGGAACGACATTTCTGCTCGAAACCGCGCTGCGGGCGAAGTTCGCCCTGGTTCACGCCTTTCTGGCAGATTACCTCGGCAACCTCACCTACGCGCTGACCGCACGCAACTTCAATCCCATCATGGCGATGGCCGCCGACACCGTGATCGTGACGGCGGAACACATCGTGCCTGTGGGCGTCATTGCACCCGACCACGTCGTGACCCCGGCGCCGCTCGTCGACTACCTCATTACGAACGGGTGAACCATGGATGCACAGACAATCATCGCCCGGCGTGTCGCACAGGAGCTCCATACCGGCGACCTCGTAAACCTGGGGATCGGCATTCCGACGCTGGTCGCCAACTATGTTCCGCCTGAGCTCAAGGTGTTCTTCCAGTCGGAAAACGGATTGATCGGCACGGGACCGATACCGGAGCAAGGGTTGGCTCATCCGCTTCTGACCGATGCGGGCGGCCGACCGATCAGCGCCCTGCCGGGTGCCAGCACCTTCGACAGCGCGATGTCCTTCGGATTGATCCGCGGCGGCCATGTCGATGTGACCGTCCTGGGCGGCCTGCAGGTCGACGGGCATGGACATCTCGCCAACTGGATGATTCCCGGCAAAATGGTCCCAGGAATGGGCGGAGCGATGGATCTCGTCAGCGGCGCCAAACGGGTTATCGTCGCCATGCAGCACGCCGCGAAGGGCAAATCAAAGATCGTCGCCAAATGCACCCTGCCGCTCACATCGACAAGGCCGGTGAGCCTGGTCGTGACGGACATGGCTGTCATCGCGTTCCTCGACGGTAGGGCGACCCTGCTGGAAACCGCGCCGAGCGTCAGCATCGCCGAGGTTATGGCCGTAACGGAAGCGGAGCTCGTCATTCCCGACACCGTCCCCGAAATGAAGATCTGACCGGGTAACGCACATGCGGATATTCAGCGACTTCAAAGAGATCAAATCCGCCGTCGGCACAGAGATTGGCGCGAGCGACTGGATCGAGGTCTCGCAGGGGCGGATCAACCTCTTCGCCGAAGCGACCTGTGACGAGCAGTGGATTCATGTCGACCAAGAGCGCGCGAAGCAGGAGTTGCCCGGCGGCACCACCATCGCCCACGGGCTGTTGTCGCTCGCGCTCGCGCCGCTCTTCATTCGATCGGTGATCGGTTTGAAGGGCTTGCGCAATACCCTGAACTACGGTGCGGACAGGATACGGTATCTGGCGCCGGTTCCGGCGGGCTCAAGGCTGCGCGGCCGCGTCACGATATCAGAAGCGGAGGACGTGCCGCCAGATGGCTTGCGCGTAAACTATCATCTCGTGATCGAGATCGAGGGCGGCAAGCGCCCGGCTTGCGTCGCCGAACTGATCGCCCTGCACTATCGCTAAAGCGGTGCGCCGGAGCGCGCCAAGCGCGCTCAATCGATGATGTGATAGCCGCCGTCGATGTAGAGGACGCTTCCGGTGATGAGCTTGGCGCCGTCGAGCGCCAGAAACGCGGTTGCTTTACCGACGTCGTCGATGCTGACGAGACTGCGCGCCGGCGCCTTCGATTGCGCCTTGTCCATCAGCTCGTCGAATTCGGGGATCCCCGACGCCGCGCGCGTGGCGAGCGGCCCGGGCGAGATCGCGTGAACGCGGATGCCTTTCGGGCCCAGTTCTGCAGCCACGTACCGGACGGCCGCTTCAAGCGCAGCTTTTGCCACGCCCATCACGTTGTAGTTCTCCACCACCATCTGGCTGCCATAATAGGTCATGGTGAATATGGTTCCGCCATTCTTCATCAACGGTTCGGCCAGATGGGCCATCCGCATGAACGACCAGCATGAGACATCCATGGTCTTGAGGAAGCCGTCACGGCCTACGTCCACCACGCGTCCATGCAGCGCCTCCTTCGGAGAGAACGCGATCGAGTGCAGCAGGAAATCGAGCTGCCCCCATTCTTTCCCGATCCGTTCGAACACCTGCTCCGTCTGACCCTCGACCATGACATCCATTGGCATGAAGATCGGTGCCTCCAACGCCTGTGCGAGCGGCTCGACATGTTTTTTAGCGCGATCGTTCAGATAGGTGACGGCGAGATCGGCGCCAAGCGCGCGAAAGGCCTTGGCGCATCCCCAGGCGATCGATTGATCGTTGGCGATGCCGACGATCAGGCCCTTCTTGCCCTTCAGCGCGACCTTGGTATCGGGGAATACGGGGATCATGACACCCTCTCATGTCTGGCACTGGACGATGGCCTGTTCAACAGCAGCGACAATGTATGCTGCGCGATCATCAGTTCCTCGTCGGTCGGTATGACGTAGACCGGAATACGGCTGTCGGAACGCGATATCAGGCGCGCGTGGCGAGAATTCTCGGCCGGATCGAGCGCAACGCCGAGCCATGCCAGCTGATCGGCGATGCGAGCCCGCACGCCCACCGAGTTTTCCCCGATACCGGCTGTAAAGACGAAGGCGTCGAGGCCCTGCAACGCGGCCGCCAGCATGCCGGCGTTGAGCCCGATCCGGTAGACGAAATAATCGATCGCCAGTTTCGCCTTGGGATCCTTGCTCGCCTCCAGCTCGCGCATATCGTTACTGACACCGGAGAGGCCTTTCAATCCGCAGTCGCGATAGAGGAAATTCTGCACGTTGGATGCCGACATTCCCTTTTCGGAGATGAGATAGAGCACGACGCCGGGGTCGATTTGCCCCGGGCGCGTTCCCATGGGAAGTCCGTCGAGGGCGGTGAAGCCCATGGTGCTCTCGGCGCTGCGTCCTTGCTTCAGCGCGCACATGGAAGCGCCGCTACCGAGATGCGCGACGATCACCCGCCCCTTTGCGGCTTCGGGTGCGATCTGCGGCAAGGTCTTCGCGATATATTCGTACGAGAGACCGTGAAATCCGTAACGCCGCACGCCTTCGGCATGAAGCTGATGCGGGATCGCATAGTAGTCCGCGACCGCGTCATGCGTACGGTGAAACGCGGTGTCGAAGCAGGCCACCTGCGGAAGAGTCGGAAAATTGGCCAGAAGCGAGCGGATCGGGGCCAGGTTATGCGGCTGATGAAGCGGGGCCAGCGCGACGAACCGCTCCAGCCTGGCGACGACGCCATGGTCGATCAGCACCGGCCGGTCATAATCCGGACCGCCATGAACGACGCGATGTCCGACAGCCATCGGGTTGATGCGAAGCTCGTCCCGCAGCCATGCGCCGGCGATACCCATCGCGGCCGGAATGTCCGGGACCGATTCGATCGGATAGGCGCGGTCGGCCAGCGGATCGCTGTCCGCACCACTCGCGCGCAGACGAGGACGGCTGCCAATGCCATCCATCTGGCCCTTGATCAGCCGGCGTAGCTTCCCCTCTCCCTCAATCGAAAAGACCTGGAACTTGACGCTTGAGGAGCCTGCATTGACGACAAGGATCGTATCCATGGCGATCACGCGGCAACCGTTGGAGCATGCTGACGTCTTGCATGGGCATAGAGCCCCGCCACCGCGCAGGACGCCATCCGTGCGCGCGCCGAGTCAGCGCGCGACGTCAGAACGACGGGCACCCGGGCGCCGAGCACGATGCCGGCACCATCCGCCTTGGCGAAGTAGGCTAGATTCTTCGCCAGCATATTGCCGGCCTCGAGGTCGGGAACGAGCAGGATCTGCGCCCGGCCGGCAACCTCTGACTTGATTCCCTTGATCCGTGCCGCCTCCACATCGATCGCATTGTCGAAGGCCAGCGGTCCGTCAAGCATGCCGCCTGTAATCTGCCCGCGATCGGCCATCTTGCAGAGCGCCGCCGCCTCGATCGTGGATGGGATCTTGGAGGTGACGGTTTCGACCGCCGACAGGATCGCCACACGCGGTAACCTGCCGAAGCCGGCTTGCGTGTAGAGATCGATGGCGTTCTGGATAATGTCCCGCTTGGCATCGAGATCGGGAAAGATGTTGATGGCCGCGTCCGTGACAAACAGGGTCTCGGCATAGGCGGGCACGTCCATCACGAACACATGGCTGATCCGCCGGTCGGTCCGCAAGCCGCCCACCTTCGCGGTGACGCTCCGCATCAATTCGTCGGTGTGCAGGCTGCCCTTCATGAGCATTTCGCCCTTGGCAGCGTGAATGAGCTCTACGCCCTTTGCGGCTGCCTCCTCGCTATGTGCTGCATCGACGATCTCGAAGCCTGAGATATCGAGCCCAAACCGGCTTGCCGTACTCCTGATCTTTGCCTCCGGTCCGACCAGCACCGGCCGGATGATACCGGCCGCCGCGCTGTCCACGACACCATGCAGCGAGGTTTCGTCGCAGGGGTGCACGACAATCGTCGGCACCGGCGGAACAGCCTTGGCCGCCGCGATCAAGCGGTCATATTTGCTGGGCGTTCCCGCTTGGCGTGTCTCGGCTGACATCGTTTCACTCCCAATCCTTCCAACCGGCGTTACGACGCCTTCGCCTTGGGATCGAAAGGGGCGACGTTCGAAGCCCTCTCCGAGGATCCCTCAGCATCCACGCCAAACAGCTCCGCGACGCGTTGCAGACGGTTCGCGACCTCGCCCGATATCGCGGCGCTGGCGGACAACACTTCGCGGATCGCAGCAAAGGCAGTACGGCGATCATCGGCGTTGTCGGGCAACAGTTTCGGAATGGCGGCCAATGCAGTTTCCCGATCCAGCAGCAACATGAAGAACTGCTCGCGGACCAGCATCTTGAACTCGGACAGCGTCAGCCGCGCGCCGGTGTCGTTGCGACGAAGGTTACGCAGCGCTTCAAGGCTGCGCTCGTCCACCATCCCCCGGGCGGACCCGACATACAGCAGGCCGCGAACGGCCGCTTCCCGAAGACCTCCCTCGCCGATCCTGGACTTCAACTCGGCGATCCGTGCCTGCAGCATCTCGCGGTGCTGGGCCGACATTTCCCGCCGGCGCGACGGTACCGACTGCGGATCGATTCCGACGGCCGCCTGAACCGCCGCCGAGCCGTAGACGGCAAGGAAGATCGCTTCGCTGAGCGCCTCCTGCGAATCGCGCCAGCCGTCGAGCGCATGAACGATCTGCTTGGAGACCTGCTCCTGGAACGCCATGAACGGATTGTCCTTCGAGACAGGTTTGCGATCCTCGCTCACCTTCTCCGCCAGCGACTCCACCGCGGGCATGAAGGGATTGCGGCTGCTGAAAAGCTCGTATTGAAGCCGTAGCGGATGCAGATTGCGCATCGACTCCGCCATCTGCGGCGTCACCAAGCCCTTGATCCAGGGCTGGAGGAACTTCTGGTAAGCGGCGAGATTGATCTCGGACACGCGCTTGGCGGCCGCAAACCGCCGTTCATCCTCCGGCGAATTGCCGCCCATGGCGCGGATGTCATCCAGCGTCCGGGCCTCGCAGCGCATCACCCACTGCCCGACGGCGAGATCGGCATTCGTGGTATCCGCGTCCTTGGCCTCGAAAGTCGCCTCATAGAGGCCGGGCGGCAATACGTCGATCAGGTCGATGTTGCTGGAGAATTCCGCATGTTCCTTTTTGGCGATGCCGCCGGAAACGAAGATGCCGAGATGGCCGACGCTTTCATGAACCGTGTAGACAATCGTCTGCCCGTAGGCCCTGATTTCATCAACGTCGGCGTAGAGGTCGAGGATCCAGTCCAGCGCCTGCTGCGGTGGCGTGATGTTGTCGCCCTTGGAGCAGAATACCAGGATCGGCGATCTGATATTGCGCAGATCGACCGTCTGACCGTCAGACATCTTGATCCGGCCGGCGGCGAGGTTGTTGCCGACGAAGAGTTCGTCGACGATGAACTGAATCTCCTCGGCATTCAGGTTGACATGTCCGCCCCACCAGCGTTCGAATTCGAGGTATCGTTCGGCCTCGGTATCGACCTTTGAGTAGACGTTGTACTGCTTGGTCCACAGCGTGTTCGACGGATTCTGGTTCTCGAAATTTTGCACCAGCCAGGCGCCGTCGAACTTGCCTCCCCCAAGATCACTGGTCAGCGCAGTCAGCCAGCTTCCTCCCAACAGGCCACCGGAATAGCGCATCGGGTATTTGCCATGCACACCCGCCCAATAGGCAAGCGGTGCGCCAGCGACGATGATCGGTCCGAACAGTTCCGGCCTCAGCGACGCCAGGATCATGACGGCCCAGCCGGCCTGGCAGTTTCCAATCACGCAAGGCTTGCCGTCGGCTTGCGGATGGCGGCTGATGACTTTCTCGATGAACACCGCTTCGGCGCGCGCGATGCGTTCGATGGTCTGTCCAGGCATCGGTTCCGGCAGGAAGCCGATGAAATAGCAGGGATGGCCTGCTTTCATCGCGACACCGATTTCGCTGTCCGCCTTGAAACCGCCGATTCCCGGACCATGCCCGGCGCGCGGATCGACCACGATGAAGGGGCGTCGGTTGAGATCAATTTCGACATCTTTGGGAGGAATGATGCGCACGAGCGCATAATTTACCGGCTCATCCAGCTTGCGGCCATCGACGATCAACTCGGCGGCATACTGCAGGACATGCGGCGCGGTTTGGGCAATGTGTTCCCGATACTGGTCGCCGCGCCGACGCATGACATCCAGGAACAGGACACTCCGCTGGCCCGCATCCATCATGTACTCTACGGCCGAAGCGACAAGCCCTGACATCGGTCCGCCCGGCAACGTTGCATTGTTCATAGACATGTCTCGACCTCACTGTCGTGTAATTCATTCAAGGTGCCCCGCGGAGTCGAACGTTGACTTAGGTCAACGTTCGACAGTCAGTCCGGCAATGGCCTCGCGCCGGCGCGATCGGTGCGTATCCAGGCCACCGCCAGTTCCCAGGCCAGGGAGAGAATGATCGGTCCGATAAAAAGACCAATGATTCCGTGCGCGAGCGTTCCTCCGATCACCCCGATGAAGATCACGAGTGTGGGCGTCGTCAGGCCGCGCCCCATGACGAGCGGTTTCAGGATGTTGTCGAGTATGCCGACGATGCCCAGATACAATGTCAGCAGGAGCGCCGTGGTGAAATCCTTGTCCACCCAGATCCAGATGATCACGGGAAGCAGGACGATTGCGGCGCCGATCTGCACGATCGTCAGGATCATGACCGCGAAGGCCAACAGGCCGGCGCCGGGAACATCTGCCAGCTTGAACCCGATACCGGCCAGCAAGGACTGGATAATTGCGACGCCGATGACGCCCTGGGATACCGCGCGGATGGTCGCTCCTGCCAGTTCCAGAAAATGTTCGCTCTGCTCGGGCACTACCCGGGACAGGAAACCCCTGCCCGCCGCCACGAGTTGCGGCCCGCGGGAAAAGAGAAAGCCGGCCAACGCGACAGACAAAAGGAACTTGAGTGTTCCCAGGCCGGCATTGCCCGCAAGGGTGAGCATAATGCCCGCCAAGGGCTTCAGATGAGGAGCAACCTCGCGCAAGACTGCTCGAATGTTGTTGGATGCTTGATTCCAGATCTCGTAAAGCTGCGGACCGACAAGCGGCCAATTCTTGACTTGGCCTGGTGGTGAAGGAACTATCAGATCGCCAGCACTGAGTTTTTCGGCGAGGTCCCTTACCCCGTCTACCGCGCTCAACCCGAGCCAGGTGGCCGGCCCGATGACGATCCCGAGATTGACGGCGGTGAGGATTGCCGCCGCGAGCCTCGGGCGACCGCCGAGCAGCCTCGCAAGAAGACCGAAGACAGGATTGAGCGCGACGGCGAGGACGATGCTCCAGGCCAGGATCGGTACAAAGGGACGGATCAGAACGAACGTCCAGTAGATCAGGAAAGCGAGCAATCCAAGCCGGATCATGAGCTGGATAACGTCGTCTCCCGGCAAGTACTGGCGAAGGGTTTTCAAGGGAGCGCCTTCATCTGAGAGCGGGCATGCTGTCCGTCAGGCTACCTGCCCCTCTCGCGCAGTAGTCTTGATCCAGATCAAGCGACCGCAAGCCGGCCCAGGCTTCATCGGCAGGCGCCGATCGAGGCCGACGCCTCGTTGTCCGCATATGAGGCCCCATGTCCGAGGCCACCAACTACACCGCGCGCGAGCTTCTCAGCGACGGCAGCCAAATCGATATCCGCGCTCTTCGGCCGGAGGATGAGGCTGACATGCTCGCTGCCGTCGGAAAGGCCAGCGCGCAGTCGCTGCAGCGCCGCTTCTTCGTCATGAAGCGCCACTTCTCGGACAAGGAGCGCGCCTTCTTCATGAATATCGATTTCAAGAACCATGTCGCGATTGTCGCGGTCGCGGAGGAAGCCGGCCGCAAGGTCATCGTCGGGGGCGGCCGGTACATTGTTTTCGAGCCGGGACGGGCCGAGATGGCATTTGTCGTCGTCGATACCTGGCAGGGACGCGGCATCGGCTCGATCCTGATGCGTCATCTCGTCAAGATCGCGAGCGATGCCCGACTGCAGGAATTGACGGCAGACGTTCTGCCCGAAAACGCCGCGATGTTAAAGGTATTTGGAAAGTTCGGCTTCAAGCCCGCCACGCGCCGAGACCCCCAGACAGTGCATCTGGTGCTGGAGCTCACGTAGGACCGCTCCGGAATGCTTGCATAAGCCTACCTCAGGCCCAGCAGCGAGCGACGGTAACCGCTATCGCGCGCTTCATTCCTGCAGACGAAGCTGCCGGTATGTCCCGACGCGTAGCGCCTCTGACCTTTCAGGTAATAGCGTCCGCTTCTGAAATCGAGCCAGACGACAGTGTCCACGGGACAATGGCGTTGCGCCTGGGCTTCATAGCGGAACGGCGCAAGAGTTTGCGCCATCGCGCTCTGTGGCGCACATAAGATAAGGGCAAAAAACGTAACGGAACAGCTGTAGAAGTACAGTCGCATGTCGCGCCTGTTTTCGTTGGCCTCAAACTGGTACACAGTGACGCCCCTTATCCCAATCTTGAGCCTTCAACGCCGTTTACCGACGCGTGTAAGCGTTGGGCAGGAATAACCTCCAAACAGCCGGGGCGTCCGCAGGTGCCTCGTACTGAACGATGCACTCACGATGGCGGTGAAGGAACGGCCGCCTGGACCCCTGCCAGGGCCGCCTGCAAGGCCGCTTCCTTGGTATGGTCGAGAGACGTTTTTAGTACCGTACCACCCTCTCCCTTGAGCCCCTCAAGCACTTTGTCTGCGGTGACCTTCCGCACCAGCACGAAGAGCGCTGCCGTTCCGGGCTGGATGGCAGCAGCGGTTTCTTTCATCCATTTGTCGTCGATACCGACATCTGTCAAATATCCGCCAAGCGTGCCAGACGCTGCCCCGAGGACCGCTCCGGCCAACGGCATTAAAAAGATCAGGCCAATAAGGGTTCCCCAAAAGGTGCCCGAGACCGCACCAGCAGCCGTGGTGTTGATCAATTGATTTAGCTTGATGCGTCCCTGGATGTCCTTCACCGCAATCGCCGCATCGCCCAACTCGATGAGATACTCCTTCTGCATTGCCAGCAATTTCTGACGAACCTCCTCCGCCTTCGCCTCCGTAGGAAACGCGATCACGACGAGATCACTCATTTGCAGTCCTCCTTTATCACACCGGTCCGTGCGATCCCGGCGGAACCATATAGAGCGTCATGGCGAATATTGCGTAGATGAACACAAGTAAAGCGCCAATGAACCATGCCGAACGACCGCTGTTCGTGACGAAGGTGGCCGTGACGGTGGCGATCATCACCATCGTCACTGCGCCCGGCCAGAACTGCAGATCCATCGGCTTGGGCCCGATGACGTAGCTGAGGAGCACAAGTACCGGTGCGACGAACAGCGCGATCTGGGAAGCGCTTCCGAGCGCGATGCTGACGCTCATGTCCAGGCGGTTCTTGCGCGCAGCGGAAAATGCTACCGCCATCTCGGCCGCGGCGCCGACGAGTGCGACGATGATGAAGCCGACGAAAGCCGGGCTCATCCCCAACGTCTCGGCCGCCTTTTGCACGGACTCAACGAAAATTTCGCTTACCAGTGCCACCAACACCGTGACAACGAGGAGCGTGCCGACCGCGAGGCCGATCGGCCACTTGGCCTCCTCCGTCTCGCCATGCTCTTCGCTCGCAAAGAGTTCCTTGTGCGTCTTTAGCGAGAACAGCAGGCTCAATCCGTAGGCCACGATAAGCAATATTGCGAGGCCGGCGCTGAGTTTCTGAGCCATCGCCTCGCCTCGCGTCACATCCAGTTCGGAGACCGCCGCCGGAGCGAGGAGCGCAATCGTAGCCATCAACAGCAACGCCGAATACATCCTTCCCCCGGCGCGATTGTATTCCTGAACGTGGTACCGGAGGCCACCCAACAGAAACGACGCTCCCAGCATGAAGAGCGTGTTGGTAACGATGGCGCCGGCAATCGACGCCTTCACCAACATGTACTCTCCGGCACGGAGCGCCGTCACCGCAATGATCAACTCCGTCAGATTCCCAAGCGTCGCATTCAGCAACCCGCCTACCGCGTCACCCGTCTTTGCGGAGACGGCTTCGGTTGCATGACTGAGAAGGGCGGCAAGCGGAACGATTGCGAGGACTGCCAGCACAAACAGGAGCGTGTGAGCCTCGGGCACGATCCTTGCTGCGACCAGCACGACTGGCACAAATATCAGCGTCCAGAGTAACGGGGTGTGTCGGATTTCCGTTAGCAGAGGGTTCATGGTGTTGGCGCCTCCTTCTTGACCGTCGTCAGAGATGAGCGAGTTCACGCTTGAGGTCACCCACGCGGACTGGACGAGGAATGAACCGCCGGTCACGGTTTTGCACCTAACGCGCGTTCATCGGGAATAGTGTGGGCAAAACCTGCAACACGACGCATGGCAGCTTCCTGGCAATCACTCGGCCGTCGGGTCCTCGTTGAGAAGACATTGACCGCTCAGCGGACATTGAACGTAGGACAAGTCTCCACTGCGCAACTCACGTTGATCTAGATCAACGGGTGCCTTCGTTGATTTGACGAGATCTGAGGCCGTACAGGCGACGTTATCCCCTGGCTGCCTCCCCGATTGTCTGAACGCCTGTCGCTTGGACATGAGGATTTACCATGGCTGAAACACCCAAACTCTCCGTTGAGATGCAAGTAGGATGCACATGGTGTTCTTTGCAAATGGAGAAAGCCGATGAGATATGCCACAAAGGCTGCCCTTGCAGCTTCTTCCTTCGCGTGTGCGGTATTGTTGTCCTTCGCTTGGTCTGAACAAGGCGGCATCTCACTGTCAGTCGAGAGCGCCCAGGCACGGGTCGGCCGCCCGCTGACACCCGTGAGCGTCGCGGGTGTCGCGCGCCGCCAGACACGGCGGGCTGTGTACGGCGCTGGGATCGCAGGTGCCGCCGTGATCGGGACGGCCGGCGCGATCGCTGCCGCACCCTACTATGGTGGAGCGGGCTATTATTCCGGTGGTCCTTACGCGGCTTACGGCTACCCCGTGCAGGACTACGCGACGCGCAATGGCTTTGTCTGCCGGCCCCGCACCATGGTACGCCTCGACGACGGCTTGCAGCACCCCTGCCAGTAGAAGTGAAAGAGGCAGCTGTTCGAGCTGCCTCTTTGTTATTTTACCCTATCGTAACACAAAAAGTCCGTCGGCGCTCGTCGCCCTGAATGCACCTGCGGCGCAATGATAATGATGGCTGTCAGCATCGCACCGTGGCACATTACCGTCATTCTGGCACAGGCGTGATTGCGGACCGTGAGCCATGGCATGCTCGACGCGGGGTTGGCTTATTCTAATAATGCTGATTTTTTCCACGATCAGCGCTGCTGCGGCAGAGCCGAAGCGCGTGCTGCTGTTGCACTCGTTCGGTCCGCAATTTGTACCCTGGGCCTTCTTTGCAGGACATTTCCGAGAGGAACTCTTCAAGCAATCGCCAGACAAGATCGATCTCTATGAAGCCTCGCTCGAAGGGGCACGATTTCAACAACCGGACGAGCAAGGCCCGATCGTCGATTATCTGGCGGCTCTTTTCGGCACGCGAAAGCTCGACCTGATTGTGACGATTGGCGCGCCGGCTGCTTTTTTTGTTCAGAAATACCGGGCGCAGTTCTTCCCCTCCATCCCACTGGTCATCGGTGGGCCGGAGCAGCGAGCCATCAACTACGGCACGCTCACTTCGCTTGATGCACCGGTCCCGGTGACGCTGGACTTCAGGAAGTGGATCGAAAATATTTTGGAAGTTCTCCCGGACACGACCCACATCGCATGGGTTGTTGGTGCGTCTCCCCTTGAGAGGTTCTGGACGGAGGAGTTCCGCCGTACATCGCAGCCCTTCACGGACAGAATATCATTCGAATGGTTCAATGACCTGCGATTTGAAGATATGTTGAAACGCATATCGCAACTGCCGCCGCACTCTGCCGCATTCTACGTGGACCTTCGTGTCGACGCAGCCGGCGTTCCGCTGGACCGGGATCTGGTTCTACCGAAACTTAGAGAGGCTACCAACGCGCCCATCTTCAGCTATATTGACAGCTACCTCGGGTCGGGCATCGTTGGCGGGCCGATGCTCTCCAGCGAGGAAGTAGGACGACGGATGGCACAAGCCGCTGTTCGCATCCTGAGCGGCGAATCCCCAGGTGACCTCAAAATGCAACCGGTGGCCATTGGGGTACCGCAGTACGACTGGCGGGAACTTCAGCATTGGAACGTCAGCGAGGATCGGCTTCCCGCCGGCAGTATGGTTCGTTTTCGCGAGCCGACGGTGTGGCAGCAATATCGCTGGCAGATCGCCTTGATGTGCGCGGTGTTCCTGCTGCAGGGCGTGCTGATCTCCGGCCTGTTGTATCAGCGCCGGCGGCGCCTCTATGCCGAAGTTCAATCGCGGCAACGCTCGGCGGAACTGGCCCACATGAACCGCTTTTCCACGGCTGGTGAACTTACCGCCACGATCGCGCACGAGATCAACCAGCCGCTGGGCGCTATTCTGACCAACATCGAAACAGCTGAAATCATGATCAAATCTCCGACCCCCGATCTGCAGGAGATCGGGGAAATCCTCGCCGACATACGCCGGGATGACGCGCGCGCCAGCGAAGTCATTGGCCGATTGCGGAGCCTGCTGAAGAAGGCACCATTTGAGCCCAAACATATTGATCTCAACGATGTTGTGCGCGAGACCATGCAGTTTCTTTCGGCGCTGGCGATTGCGCGGGAAGTTGGCTTGACCAATTTCATTGCACCGACGCCACTTCCCGTCAAAGGTGATCTAATTCAACTTCAGCAGGTCATCCTGAATCTGATCGTCAACGCTATGGATGCGATGTCAGGCATGCCTAGCGCTGAACGCAGGATTACCGTCACGACTGCACGTGACGGCAATTCTGCCGAGCTCTCTGTTTCGGATGTCGGTCCGGGCATTCCCGTTGAGAAACTCAAGGAGGTGTTCGAGCCGTTTTTCACGACAAAACCCCAAGGCATGGGCATGGGCTTGTCGATTGCGCGAACCATCGTCGAAGCCCACGGCGGACGGCTGTCGGCAGAGAACCTGGCGGGACGCGGCGCGGCGTTTCGCATGAGACTGCCGCTTGCCGCGCCGTCAGGGGCAAGCGAGACAATGAACTGAGACAAACATCAGGAAACATCGGGAGTTCCGATTGTCTCAAGAAATGATAGGTGCTTGATTTCTCTGCAAGCCGTCAGCACTGCCGGGCCCGCCAGCCTTCGCTCGCGAAGCGAGTGAAGGCTGCCGCGCCGGAGCCTCTTGGCGAGGCGGGCTGCTCGGCCCGCGAGCTACGGCTCGGCAAGCCGCGCAAGCAATCGACCGGCGTGACCCAAAGACGGAACTGCGCTACCTTGCCAAGATAAAAACGAGGGGAAGCGCCAAACGTGTACGACTTCATCATCGTTGGTGGCGGGTCGGCGGGATCCGTACTGGCCCACAGGCTGTCCACCAGCAGCGCCAACAAGGTCCTCCTCTGCGAGGCGGGACAGGACACACCGCCCGGCAACGAGCCGTCCGAGATTCTGGATAGCTATTCGGGCCTGGCCTATTTCGATCCGCGCTTCCACTGGACCGGGCTCAAAGTCACGACCCAGGTCGTCAGCCACAACAACCCCGAGGAACGCCCGCCCTTGCGCAAATATGAGCAAGCGCGCGTGCTGGGCGGCGGCTCCTCCATCAATGGCCAATTGGCCAATCGCGGCGCGCCGACCGACTACGATGAATGGGAAGCGCGCGGCGCTGCCGGCTGGAACTGGAACGACGTGCTGCCCTATTTCAGGACGGTCGAGCGCGACCTCGACTTCGACGGGGCGTTCCACGGCAAAGACGGCCGTATCCCCGTCCGCCGCATCCCGCCGGAGCACTGGACAGGACATTCGCAGGCCGTGGCCGAGGCCTGCGAGCTCGCCGGCTATGATTTCCTGCCCGACCAGAATGGTGAGTTCGTTGAAGGCTATTTCCCGGTCACGCATTCCAATCAGGCCGAGCAGCGCGTCTCGGCCGCGATGGGCTATCTCGATCGCGAGACGCGCAGGCGCGCCAACCTGACCATCTCGACCAATACGCAGGTGAAGGAGCTCTTGTTCGAGGGCACGCGCTGTGTCGGCGTGAAGGCGGTGGTCGACGGCAGAGAGCAGGAGTTCCGCGGCCGCGAAGTCGTACTCTCCTGCGGCGCGATCCACTCACCGGCGCATCTCCTGCGCTCCGGCATCGGCCCGGTCGGTCACCTGAAGGACATGGGCATTCCCGTCCTGATGGGCCTTGAAGGTGTCGGCCAGCGCTTGATGGATCATCCCTCGATCTCATTGTCGTCATTCGTCCGCCGCAGCGCACGCATGAATGAGCACACCAGACGCCACATCCAGCTTGGGCTGCGTTACTCCTCCGGGTTGCCCGGTGTGCCAAGAGGCGACATGTTCGTTGCCGTCCTCAGCAAGTCTGCCTGGCATGCGGTCGGCGCGCAGATCGCCTCGCTGCTCACCTTCGTCAACAAGACCTACTCCGAGACCGGACAGGTAAAGCTCGCCTCGCGCAATCCGGAGGCGGAGCCGGTCGTCGAGTTCAACCTCCTGTCGGACCGGCGCGACCTCGACCGCCTCATGAGCGGCTTTCGCAAGATGGCGGCACTACAGATGACCGCGCCTGTCAGAGCCGTGACCGACAAGCCATTCCCGGCTTCCTACACCGACCGTGTGCGCAAGATCGGCGTGGTCAATGCCAAGAACAAAATCCTCACCTCGATTGCCGCCGCCTTGATGGACGGGCCGGCGGCGCTACGCCATTACATGATCGATACGTTCGTCGTCGAAGGATTCACGTTCGACGACGTGATGAACGACGGCGACGCGCTGGAAGCCTTCGTGCGCCAGGCGGCCATCGGCGTATGGCACGCCTCGTGCTCATGTCGCATGGGCCGGGCCGACGATCCGATGGCGGTCGTCGATACGCAGGGCCGCGTCAAGGGCGTCCAGGGCTTGCGCGTCGTCGACGCCTCGATCTTCCCGGTGGTGCCATGCGCGAACACCAACTTCCCAACCCTGATGGCGGCCGAGAAGATCGCCGAAGCCATGATGCAGTAAGGTATTTCCGCATCGTCATGGCCGGGCATAGCCGTCCGAAGGACGGCGTCGCTTCCGCTCGCCTATGACCCGGCCATCCACGTCTTTTTCACGCGGAAACTAAGACGTGGATGCCCGGCATCGCAGACAAGTTTACGCAGTCTGCGCACGCTTGACTGCTACGGCCGGGCATGACGAATCTTGGTGGAGGCGTTTGTCCTAAGCCCCGTAACCCGGCGCCAGCTTGAACGCGCCATTCTTGAGCGAATTGGCCTCGACCATGACGATACCCTCGTCCGGATAGCCGTCGTGGCGTTCGGGCGTGAATGAGATGTCGCCGAAGACGCCGGGATAGCCGTTCAGCTTGTTGAGATAGCCGACGATCTGTTCCGGTTCGGCGCCGGCGTTCTTCACCGCCTGCGCAATCATGTTCGGCGAGTCATAGCCGACCGCGACCCACCACAGAAGCGTATCGCTGAGCTCGATCCTGGCGCTCTTCAGTCGGTCGAGGAAGGCGGCGGTGCGATCGGTGAGCTTGCCGTCGGCGTCATAGCAGACCGGACGGAAATTGTTGGGATAGACCCTGGCCCAGTATTCCGGCTTTTCCAGCAAGGCCCGGGTCTGGCCGGAGCCGAGCGTGGTCTGGCCCACGATCGGCACGTCCCATTGCATCTGCCCGCGTGTATTGATGATACGGGAGAGGAATCCGGGATTCACGCTCCAGGGCATGATCGCCTCCGCTCCGGCGGAGCGCATGCGCAGGATTTCGGCTGTGAGATCCGGATTGGCGGCGTCGATGTTGCCCTGGTAGACGATTTCCGCGTTCCTGGCCTTGAGCATCGGCGCATAGGCGTTGACCGAGGCGGTGCCGTAGCCGGTGGTATCGCTGATCACCGCCACCTTCTTGCACTTGAGCACGTCCACCACATAACGGTTGGCGGCGGCGCCGATCTGCTGGTTGGTGGAGGCGTTGCGGAAACACATCGGATATTTCTTCGGATCAGTCAGGCTGTCGACCCAGCACGGATGGATCTGCGGCGTGTTCGCATGGGCGAGCAGCGGCACGACCGCGAGCGACTCGCCGGAATTGACTGGACCCAGGACGACGCTCACCTTGTGTGCGTGGATGAGCTCGGCGGCTCCGTTCACGGCCTTGGTCGGTTCGCTTTGGGTGTCGCGGACGATCAACTCGATCTGCCGCCCGTCGATGCCACCGGCCGCGTTGATCTCCTGCACGGCGAGCTGGACTCCGCGATTGATCCCGATCCCGGTGGAGGATGAGGGACCGGTGAGCGCCGGTAGATAACCGATCAGGATCGGCTCCTTGGCGGCGATCGCGGGCTTGGCGACGGTGCTTGCAATCGCGGCGGCGGCGGACGCCAGCGCTTGACGACGGGTCAGCGACATTTTGATTTCCTCCCTACGTGTTCTTGATTCACTCCCGAACTTGCCGAGGTTTCTTTGGGGTCGGATTTCTTCGATATCCGCGACGGACTATAGCCTTGGCTTGACTGATCGCATAGCGACACCCTTAAAGCTCAACCCGGCGTTGCGATCGCGTGATCCCGTCATGCGGACCGGCCTATGATGCAGCGCATCATGCGAGGTGATCCAATTCCACTCTCGCGCCATAGGGCGTGAACTCATGAATCAAAGGTGTCTGTTGACGTCCGCTTTGATCGAGGCACGTCGCTCTGGCTTGGCCCTTTGAGCAGGGCATACAGCGCTTGTCGGTTCTGGCCGCGGACACCTTGACGCGCGGAGAGCAACGACCCCGCCAACACCGAGCACTGCGATCCTCGCGCACGACTTGGCTCAGCCTGCTGGATCGAAAAATGAGTGCCGGAGCTATGCCTTGCCAGCACCAACGTCCGGCGAAACCTGGGTTCCGATAGCATGGCTGATCCCTTGCGGTCTCCTCTGAAAGGTTTCAGATTAGGTCCACCGAGCGGGTCAGTTTGATCTGCAGACGACTGCCTGCTTGATCCTCTGGTCTATGGTGGGGGAATCACATGCCCATTAAACCGCTCGCCGTTACGGACAGGGACCTGATGCGCGCCCGTCAAATCGAGCGCTCGTGGACGCCGCCCCTTAAGGGGCTCTCCTGCGATGAAGCTGAGATCATTGCGAGGGCGATCGCGCAGGGCATCGCGGAGGGCCGCAAGCAAGGTTTGGAACTGGCCAAGGATCTGGCTCACTCGCCCTAAGCACCTTGGGGATTCATCAGATCGACGGAGCAGAAGCGGACCGCCATCTGCCGGCTTTATTGTTGCATCTTGAGCCGGCGTCGATGAGCAGCCTGTTTCGCGCGGTTGCCGCAGATCGCCATGATGCACCATCGGCGCGCACGGCCTCGCGTATGGTCGGCGAACATCAGCGTGCAGGCCGGCCCCTCGCACGCCTTCACGTTTGAGAAGTCTTCTTCGCAAACGAATTTCGCCAGCGCTTCACCGATCGGCAGCAGCAGCGCTTCCGGCGACCTCCATCGGCGCATCGTTCGAAACGCCAGACCCGCGCCATGGCCGCGGTCGTGAGCTACGATTCGCCCGAACCCTTCATCGCGTTCGAGCAGCCGGTTCAGCGGCGCCAACTCGCGCAGGTCTGCTGAAGTAAGCGGCCGCCCTTTGCGCTGCCGGACGAATCCTCTGAACCATTCACGCAGGCTTCGCGCCTGAGCCGCGACGTTGTCGAACTCTCCGGGCATCGCCTGTGCCCGCAAAGCTTCAAGCGTTTCGGCCGGTACGAGTTGCGCCTGCGCCAGCCAGGCCAGCAGACCATCGCCGTCGTCGATCCAGTCGATTTCCGTGTCCACCGGAGTCGCAACCGAATTCAGGAAATCCAGACCGAGCGCGTCGGCGACGAATATCGCGGGCGGGCGCTGAGGCACCGTTTGAGCGTGCGGGGTTTTGGTCATCTCTGCGCCTTGGTCATCTTTCAGTCACAAAATAACCCCTCTGAGCCCTCTTGACAAGTTATTCTTGTTGGAAGTAACCCCTATATAGCATTTAGACAGGTTACTCCAAAGAGAACCAGCAAGGAGGTGAGAAATGTCTGTCAACGATGTGAGCGTGGTGCTCGTCCATGGCGCCTGGGCCGACGGATCGAGCTGGAGCAAGGTGATCGGCCCGCTCAGGGCTGAAGGCACCCGGGTCGTTGCCGCACCGCTGCCGCTGACCTCTCTGGCCGACGACGTGGCCGCGCTTGACCGGACCCTGGAGCGGATCGAAGGCCCGGTCGCGCTGGTCGGCCATGCCTATGCCGGCGCCGTGATTGCGGCGACCCGCGACGAGAAAGTCGGATCGCTGGTCTATGTCGCGGCACTCGCCCCCGACGAAGGGGAGACGGTCGCGGATGTGTTTTATCGCGCCGCGCCGCATCCGCAGGCGCCCTTGCTGGCCCCTGACAAGCATGGCGCGATCTGGCTTCCCGAACACGCCTTTGCCGAGGCGTTCGCTCAGCATGCTTCCACCGAAGAGCGGGCATTGCTGGCTGCCGTTCAGCGGCCGATCGCTGCTGCCTGTATCGGCGTCAAGGTGGGCCGGCCGCTTTGGAAGGATCGTCCGAGCTGGTTCCTCGTGGCCGAGCAGGATCGCATGATCATCGCAGACACCCAGCGTTTCATGGCGGAACGCATGCAGGCGAAGGTGCGTTCACATCCGGTCGATCATATGCCGATCGTGACGGCGCCCGGCGTCGTCGTGGACATCATCCGCGAGGCCGTGCGCGCCGCAACGGCGGTCCGCACGCCAGGCCGGTGAGATAGCCACCCCCCATCTCAAGGAACTGCAAAAGGCACCGCGATCCCGCGCCAACGGCAGCTACACAAGACGGCCAATAACCTTCCCTGCCCTTCAATATGGTTACAAACCCAGGAGAACCCCAATGACTGCGATCAAATACCGGTCCGCGGATGTGGACGGCCTAAAGATCTTTTATCGCGAGGCCGGGGCCCCCGATGCGCCGGCGCTGCTGTTGCTTCACGGCTTTCCGAGCGCGAGCCACATGTTCCGTGATCTCATCCCACTTCTCGCCGATCGCTTCCACATCATCGCACCCGACCTGCCGGGCTTCGGCCAATCTGACATGCCGGCGCGGAGCAACTTCACCTACACATTCGACCACATCGCCGGAATCATCGACCGCTTTACCGAAGTGATCGGGCTGAAGCGCTTTGCGATCTATGTCTTCGACTATGGCGCGCCGACAGGTTTTCGGATCGCCGCAAAACATCCCGACCGCATCACCGCGATCATCTCGCAGAACGGCAACGCCTATGAAGAGGGGCTGAGCGAGGGCTGGAATCCGATTCGCGCGTATTGGAAGGAGCCGTCGCAAGCCAATCGCGAGGCGCTCCGCGCCTTCCTCGCGCCCGAAACGACGCGCTGGCAATACACCCATGGTGCGGCTGACGAGGTGACAGTCTCTCCAGACGGCTTGTCGCTGGACAATTTCTATCTGGCGCGCCCCGGCGCCGATGAGATCCAGTTGGACCTGTTCGGCGACTACAAGAGCAACATCGCGCTCTATCCGGCTTTCCAAGACTACTTCCGCACGCACAAGCCGCCATTCCTGGCGGTGTGGGGCAAGAACGATCCGTTCTTTCTGCCGCCCGGCGCCGAGGCCTTCAGGCGCGACATTCCCGGTGCGGTCGTCCGCTTCTTCGACACCGGCCATTTCGCGCTGGAGACGCATGCCGCAGAGATCGCCGCAGCGATTCGCGAATTCCTCGCCGTCCACATCTGAAGACCGGGAGACATCACATGTCGACATCCGTAGCGATCGTCACGGGCGCGAGCCAGGGCATCGGCCGTTCCACCGCCATCCGACTCGCACGCGACTTTTCGTCGATCGTGCTCGCCGCGCGCGACCGTCCCAATCTCGACAAGACGGCCGAGGCGGTGAAGGCGGCCGGCGCCGAACCGCTCGTCATCGATATCGATCTTTCCGAGATAGCGGCCGCGAAAAGCATTGTCGACCAGACGCTCTCCGCATTCGGCCGGATCGATGCGCTGCTCAACATCGCTGGCGCGGTGCCGCAAATCGATCTCTTCGAGATGACCGACGCGCAATGGGATGGCGGCCTTGCGCTCAAGCTGCACGGCGCCCGCCGGCTGACGATCGCGGCATGGCCGGCGTTGAAGCGAGCCAAAGGCTCGGTCGTGCTGATGTCGGGGAATTCCGCGCTGTTCCCCAAGGCGCCCTACGCGGCCGTGGGCACGATCAACGCGGCGATCGTGGCGCTCGCCAAGGCTTTTTCGGATCGCGGCATCGCCGACGGCGTCCAGGTCAACAGTGTTCTGCCCGGCCCGGTGATGACCGGCCGGCGGCGTTCCTACCTCGCGCATTGGGCGCCGCTGCACAACATGACCGTGGAGCAGGCGACCGCGAAATTCCCGCAGGAAGCCGGCATCGCACGCTATGGCGAGCCGGAGGAGATCGCCGAACTGATGGCCTTTCTGGTATCGCCGGGCGCCCGCTGGATGACCGGCTCGACGCTGCGGATGGATGGCGGCGAGGTCAAATCGGTTTGAGGCCTGGAATACCCGTACGGACTGAAGACGAAGGCGGGCCGCGTTGCACGCGAGCTACGACTCGGCAAGCCATCCCCGCCCCGAAGTCTATGCGTGGCGCAGCCACGCGGCGACCGTCAGGACGAGGCAACGGCTCTCACCGCAAATGACAGGCGACCCAATGCCCGTCGGCGCTTTGCTTGAGCGCCGGCGGCTGGCTGCTGCATAACGGAAACTGCGCGATCGGGCATCGGGTGTGAAAATGGCAGCCGGACGGCGGATGAATTGGGCTCGGCACCTCGCCCTGCAACCGGATGCGCTGGCGTTTTACTTTCGGATCCGGAATCGGGACCGCCGACAACAGCGCTTCGGTATAGGGGTGCTTGGGCGAGGTATACAACTCGCGGGCCGGCGCGGTCTCGACGATACGGCCGAGATACATCACGGCGACGCGCCGGCTGATATGCTCGACCACCGACAGGTCATGGGCAATGAAGAGATAGGCCAGCCCGAATTTCTGCTGCAGGTCCTCCAGGAGATTGATGATCTGGGCCTGGATCGACACATCCAGCGCCGACACCGGCTCGTCGCAGATGATCAACTTGGGCTCGACGGCGAGCGCGCGCGCGATGCCGATGCGCTGGCGCTGGCCGCCGGAGAACTCGTTCGGATAGCGCCCCATATGATCCGCTCGCAGACCGACGGTCTCGAGCAAATTCACGACACGCTCTTCGAACTGCCGTCTGGTTTTCGTCAAGCGGTGAATGATCAGGGCCTCGCCGACGATCGCGCCGACATTCATGCGCGGATTGAGCGACGCATAAGGATCCTGAAAGATGATCTGGATGTCGCGGCGCAGCGCCCGTAGCTCGCTGGCCTGCAGCCGCCTGACATTCTTGCCTTCAAAATGGATCTCGCCGGAGCTCGGTTCGATCAGCCGAAGCACGCAACGCCCGGTGGTCGACTTTCCGCAACCGGATTCGCCGACCAGCCCGAGGGTTTCGCCGCGGTCGACGTTAAAATCGACACCGTCGACGGCATGGACGCTGCCGGCCTGACGGCCGAACAGGCCGCCTTTGATCGGAAACTGCTTGGTCAGGTTCCAGACCCTGAGCAACGGCTCACTCATTGGACGACCGTCTGTTCGGCATGGATACACGCAACCTTGTGGCCCGGTTCGAGCTCGCGCAAGGCGGGTTGCGCGTGCCTGCATTCATCCGTCGCAAAACTGCAGCGTGGCGCGAAGCGGCAGCCGGCCGGCGGATCGATCAGCTTCGGCACGCTGCCCGCGATCGTCTGCAGGCGGGTCTTGCGGACCGCTGCCAGATCGAGACGCGGGATCGAGCGGATCAGGCCCTGGGTATAGGGATGCCGGGGATTTGCGAACAGCCTCTCGCAGGAGGCTTCCTCCACCACCTTGCCCGCATACATCACCACGACGCGTTGCGCGACCTCGGCGACGACACCCATGGCGTGAGTGATCAGCATGATCGACATGCCGAAGCGGGATTTCATGTCCAGCAGCAGATCCAGGATCTGCGCCTGGATCGTGACGTCGAGCGCCGTGGTCGGTTCGTCGGCAATCAGCAGTTTGGGGCGGCACGACAGCGCCATCGCGATCATCACGCGCTGCCGCATGCCGCCGGAAAACTGATGCGGATAGTCGTTGACTCGGGCTTTCGGATTCGGGATCTGGACCAGCGCCAGCATGTCGATGGTCCGCTCCAGCACGGCGCGGCGGCTCAATCCTTCGTGCAGCGCGATCACCTCGCCGATCTGATCGCCGATCGTATAGACCGGACTGAGCGAGGTCATCGGCTCCTGGAACACGATGGCGATTTCCCGGGCGCGAATTTTGTTCATCTCGGCGGCCGGCAGCGGGACGAGGTCGCGGCCTTGCCACAGGATCTGCCCGCCGGCGATGCGTCCGGGTGGCATCGCGATGAGTTTCAGCACGGACAGCGCGGTGACGGTCTTGCCGCAGCCGGACTCGCCGACGACGCAGACGGTTTCGCCGCGCCCGACAGTGAGATCGACGCCGTCCACCGCATGCACGATGCCGTCGTCGGTAGCGAAGTGAGTCCTGAGTCCCCTGATATCCAGCAGCGCGGCTTCGCCGGCAGGTTTTTCGTCGAGCTCTATCACGGGCGCGTCGCTCGACATCTACATGACTTTCCTGGGATCAAGCGCGTCGCGCAACCCGTCGCCGATGAAATTGATCGCGAGCACGGTCAGGAAAATCGCAGCGCCCGCGAACAGCGCCCAATGCGGCGCAATGTCGAGGTAATCCTTGGCGTCGAACAGAAGGCGGCCCCAGGTCGGAATGTCCGGCGGAAAGCCGAGGCCCAGAAACGACAGCGTCGATTCCGCGATGATCGCCGCCGCGACGTCGATGGTGCCGGCCACGATCACCGGCCCGAGCGAATTCGGCAGAATATGCCTCAGCACCAGGCGCGGGGTCGTGGCGCCGAGCGCGCGCGCTGCTTCGACGAACTCCTTTTCGCGCAGCGACAGGAATTGCGCCCGCACCAGCCGTGCCACCGGCATCCAGCGAAAGGCGCCGATCACCAGGACGATCAGGATGAAGACGCCGCCTTCCGGGCCGACCCAGTTCTTGAGGAAATCCCGGAACAGATAGATCACCAGCAACAGCAGCGGCAGCTGCGGCAGCGCCAGGAACAGGTCGGTGATCCACATCAACGCGGCGTCAACGCTGCCGCGGGAGATACCCGATATCGCACCGATCAGGGTGCCGGCGATGATGGCCACAGACATGGCCGCGAAGCCGACCGCGAGCGAAATGCGTCCGCCATACAGCATGCGCGCCAGCAGGTCCTGACCGAGATCGTCGGTGCCGAACGGGTGCTCCCAGGACGGCGAACTAAGTCGCGCGGTGAAATCGATTTCGTTGATCGGCAGGCGCCAGACCAACGGCCCGAGCAAAACCGCCGCCGCCAGCAGCGCCAGGATCACCACGCTCGCAACGGCCATGCGATGGCGGCGAAACTTTCGCCACGCCTCGAAGCCCGGCGAGATGCGGCGCGGACGACCCTCGAGCGGGACGGCAATTTCAGCGATAGGAGATGCGTGGGTCAAGCCAGCCATAGATGATATCAGCCAGGAGGTTGAAGACGACGACGAGACAGGCGAACACGAAGGTCACCGCCATGATGACAGGCGTGTCGTTGGCGAGGATGGATGTGATCAGCAATGAGCCGATGCCCGGGATGCGAAAAATCTGTTCGGTGACGATGGCGCCGCCGAACACCGCGGGCATCTGCAGCGCGACCAGCGTCACCACGGGAATCAGCGCGTTACGGACCACGTGCTTGATCACGACCTTGCCTTCGCCAATGCCCTTCGAGCGCGCGGTCGTGACATAGTCGAGGCGGATGACATCCAGTACCGCGGAGCGCACATACCTCGTATAGGATGCGGCCTGAAACAGGCCGAGCACCGTGACCGGCATAATGCCCTGCTTGAAATATTCCCAATACCAGTGCCAGCCGGTGGCGGGGATATCGACGCGGTAGACGAAGGGCAGCCAGCCGAGATTGACGCTGAAGATCAGGATCAGCAGCAGGCCGGTGAAGAAAGTCGGCAGCGAAAAGCCGACAAAGGCAAAGGTGTTGGCGATCTGGTCAAAGATCGAATAGGGCCGCATCGCGGCATAGACGCCGACTGGCAGCGCAACGGCCAATGCCAGAAGCTGCGACGACCCGACCACGAACAACGTGGTCGGAACGCGCTGCAGGATCAATTTGTCGACGTCGATGCGGCTCGAGAAGGAGAAGCCCCAGTCGCCGCGCAGCATCGCGACCAGCCAGTGCACATAACGAACGAAAATCGGATCGTCGATCCCGAATTTCACCCGCAGCGCCTCCCGCACTTCGGGCGGGATATTGCTGTTGGTGGCGAGCTCGCCGAACGGATCTCCAGGTGCCAGCGCCAGCAGGACGAACAGAACGAGACTGATGCCGAGCAAACTGGGAAGAGCGATGATCAGGCGCCGGAGAATGTATTTTCCCATCGTCGTCCCGCCGTCGCCCGTTCAGCTTTTTCGCATCCAGACTTTCACATCAAATCTCATGTTTCCCGGTACCAGCTCGCGATCTGGTACAGGTCGTTATCCCAGCCGGTCAAATGCGGGACCAGATTGGCGCTCAGGGCCTGGACCTTGGGCCGACGGACCACAGGCAGGATATAATTGTCGCCCACGACCAGATCGTTGAGCTTGATGAACATCGCCGCCCGCTTCACCGGATCGAGCTCCTGTTCGGCCTGTTTGAAAACCTCGTCATATTCCTTGCTTTGCCAGCGGGCGACATTGCGCCCCTGCCACTTGTTCTCCTTGGTCGCCACCTGCCACGATGTGTACTGGTTCATGAAGAACTGCGGGTCCGGTTGCGTCATGGTGGTGTTGTACATCTGCGCGTCGCAATAGAAATGCGGGTAGGTGTCGGGGTTGGCGGCATCGGAGGAGAAGAACACCGATGCCACGATCGACTTCAGTTCGATCTCGATGCCCGCCTTCTGACACGCCTGCTTGACGATAGCCTGGGTCTTCTGCCGGGGCGCATTGATCGAGGTCTGGTACGCAAACTTCAGCGATTTACCATCCTTGGCACGAATGCCGTCCGCGCCCTTCTTCCAGCCGGCAGCCTCGAGAATCGCGTTGGCTTTCTCGATGTTGAATTCGAGTTTGGTATTTTTTGACCGGACGCGCTCCGGGGCGTTCAGGAAATTTGCGGTGGCGGTAGCGGTGCGGCCGTAGATGAATTTCTGGATCGAGCCGCGATCGATCAGGAGATTGAGAGCCTGGCGCACCGCCGGGTCGCTGAACAGCGGATGTTTGGTCTTCAGGCTCGCGCGCTCGCCGTCGATCTCGGCCGCCGGGTCGGTTGTGTTGAGCATGATGAACTCGACCGCGCCGGTCTCGACAATGCTCACCCTGCCTTTGCCGGCACTTTCCAGCTTGAGCAGGATTTCGTCTTCGACCAGCATGTTCCAGGCATAATCATATTCGCCGGTCTGCAGCACCGCGCGCGCCGCCGACACCGCGTCGCCGCCGCCCTTGATTTCGACCGTATCGAAATGCGGCCGGTTGGGAACGTGGTAGTCGGGATTGAGCTTGGCGCGGACCATGTCGCCCGGCTTGAAATCAACGAACATGTAAGGGCCGGTGCCCACCGGCTTCAAATTGGCCGGCGCATCGCGCGATTTGCCGCCGATGTAATCAGCGAACAAATGTTTCGGGATGATCATGCCGTAGGTGCCGACAAAGGCATCAGCCCAGAACGGCGTCGGCTTGGCAAACTTCACGCGAACGGTGAAATCGTCGACCTTTTCGACCGTGATATCCTTGTAACTGGCGATCGAGACCGCCGCGGTCTCGGGCGTTCGTGCATATTCCCAGTTGAAGACGACGTCATCGGCCGTGAACGGCATGCCGTCGTGCCATTTGACGCCCCGTTTCAGTTTCCAGACCACCGAGAGGCCATCCTCGGCCAATCCATCATTTTCCTTGCTCGGAATTTCGGCGGCCAGGAACGGAACCAGATTGCCATCATTGTCCCATCCGGCCAGCGGCTCGTAGAATATCCGGGAGCCTTCCTGGTCCTTGGTGCCGACGGCGAAATGCGGGTTGAGCAGGGTCACCGCCTGCCAATACAAAAGTCTAAGAAGGCCGCCGCCGCCGGCCTTGGTCGGCTTGTAGGGGACCGCGGTCGCGGCCATCGCCACCCCGGAATGGCTCAGCATCATGCTGGCCATCGGTGCCGTCAGGCCGACGGCGATCATTTTTTGGACAAAGGCCCGCCGCGACAGGTGGCCGGTCTTGACGTCTGCAATCAGATCTCGAAGTTCCCGCTCTTGCATCGGTTCGGCCCCTCGCTGGTGCTGAATTCCCACCCTTCGATGCCTCCGCCATTGCAGAGGCCCAGAGCGATCGGAAATGGATCAGGTTAGCATCCCCCTGTCAAAGCAGGATCCGGGCCACGCTTCGCCCTGGCGGGCTACGCGTGGCGCAGCCGCGCCGGCAGCCTCAACTAGCGGTCGTGTCCGGACGGCGGTAGGCTAGCGGCAAAGCGGTCACAATCCGTCAGGTCAAAGGAGGAACGCATGCGAGAGCTGACGCCGGACACCATTACAGACGCGGTGCTCGACCAGATGGCAACGACGCCGGACCCGCGGATGCGGGAGGTGATGGCCTCCGCGGTGAAGCATCTGCATGCCTTCGCCCGCGACGTGAACCTGACGCCGGCGGAATGGATCAAGGGCATCGAATTCATGACCGCGGTCGGCAAGATCTGTACGCCGGCGCGGCAGGAATGCATTCTGCTTTCGGATACGCTCGGCCTCTCGGCATTCGTCAACGGCCTGCACGACAACACGGCCGTCGAGGAAGGCACCCATACCAGCCTGCTCGGCCCGTTCTTCCGCGAGACCACGCCCAGACTGGCGGCAGGCAGCCAGATCGCCGGCACTGTAAAGCCCGGGAGCGAGTGCGTGCTCTACGGCCGTGTCAGCGACGTCAACGGCAGGCCGCTCGCCAACGCCACCGTTTCGATCTGGCAGACCGGCGCAGACGGTCTTTACGACATTCAGGAAAATGCCGCCTCCGTCGACTATCGCGGCGTGTTCACCACGGATGCCGATGGCGTCTATCTGCTGCGTACGGTCAAGCCGATCGGATACTCGATCCCGATGGATGGCCCCGTCGGCGCCATGGTCCGGGCGCAGGCGCGACACGCCATGCGGCCGGCCCATATCCATTTCCTGGTCGGCGCTCCCGGCTATCGCGAACTGGTGACAGCGCTCTATTTGCGCGACGATCCGCATCTCGAGGACGACGTCGTGTTCGGCTCGTCGGGCGACCTCGCCGTCGACATCACGCCGAACGATCCCGCCTGCCCCATCAAGGGGCTGCCGAGCATCCGCTTCGACATGCGGCTGTCACGCGAGAGCGCGGTCGACAAGATCAGCGGACGCGTCGGCGCCGACCCGTCCGCGATCCTGAAACCGGCCGCCGGGGCCGGGAACGGGCATTCTCCCGCGTCGGCGCCAGCGGCGAGCTAGGGCTGCGGACTTGACGTTCGCATCAGCTTCGTCGCAAGCGATTCGCACAAACGTTAAGCGCCGAGGACCGCACCCGAGACTTATTGTGGCTTGTGGCCCGGCGCGCTTTCGTCCTAACTTTCTGTCTGCGACAAATCGGAGCACAGAATCCGAACGCGGGCAGGCGACAAAAACACTTGGCAACAAAACACTTGGGGAGGATCAATGAAACGCAGGACATTTCTCGGCGGAACGATCGCCGCCGCGGTGGTCGGACGGACCTCGGGCGTTGTCGCCGAGCAGCCGCCGGTCAAGATCGGCATGAGCATGGCGCAAACCGGCGGCCTTGCGGGCGGCGGCAAGGCTTCGCAGCTTGGCATCGAGATCTGGCGTGACGACGTCAACGCCAAGGGTGGCCTGCTCGGCCGCAAGGTCGAACTGATCGTCTATGACGACAAGTCGAGCGCTTCCGAGACCCCGGCGATCTACTCGAAGCTTCTGGATGTCGACAAGGTCGATCTGCTGTTCGCGCCCTACGCGACGGTGCCGACGGCGCCGCTCATGCCGCTGGTCAAGCAGCGCGGCCTGTTGCTGATGGGCAACTTCTCGTTTCAGGTGAACAGCAAGGTCGGCCACGACATGTGGTTCAACAATGCGCCCTGGGGACCGGCCGACAGCTGGGCGGCGGCGTTCCTTGATCTCGGCCAGAAGGCCGGCGGCAAGACCATGGCGCTTCTCGCGGCGGACCAGGAATTCGCCCAGAATCTGGCGGTGACCGCGAAGGCGGTCGCAAAGAAGCTCAACATGTCTGTCGTCTTCGACCAGTCCTATCCGCCAAACACCGTGGAATTCTCCGGCATTCTCCGTGCGCTCAACGCAGCGAAGCCTGACATCGTCTATGTCGCGTCCTATCCGCCGGACTCGGCCGGCATTTTGCGCGCCGTGAACGAGATCGGAATCGGGGACAACGTCAAGATCTTCGGCGGCGGCATGGTCGGCCTGCAATTCGCGGCCGTGATGGAGAATCTGGGTTCGCTGCTCAACGGCGTCGTCAATTACAACACCTGGCTGCCGGAGCCGAACATGTACTTCGACGGCACCAAGGCATTCTTCGACGCCTATACGCCGCGCGCCAAGGAAGCGAAGGTCGATCCGCTTGGCTACTATCTGGCGCCGTTCGGCTACGCCTCGGGGCAACTCGTCGAGCAGGCCATCAAGGCCGTAGGGTCGCTCGACCAGAAGGCGATCGCAAAATATCTGCACGCCAACGAGGTCAAGACCATCGTCGGTCCGATCGCGTTTTCGGCGGACGGCGAGCGCAAGGAAACCGCGACGCTGATGGCGCAGTTCCGCGGCGTCAAGGACAAGAACGTTGAGCAGTTCCGCAGCCCGGGCAAGCAGGTGATCCTGTTCCCGGAGAGATTGAAGTCCGGCGAACTCGTCACGCCATTTGAGGCCGCCCGGACGTAACCTCGCGGTTTTTCTGTGGATCACACTGCCGGCCATGATTGGGGGCAAATGCGCCCCGGTCAGGGCGGTGGAATAACCGGGCGGCGCGAGCTGCGGGAAGCGGCGAACGGTTCAAGGGGGACCTCACTTGTTTTCAATGGACCTGCTGCTCGATGCGGTGGTGATCGGCGTGCTGCTCGGCTGCTTCTACGCAGCCGTCAGCCTCGGGCTGTCGGTCTCGTTCGGCTTGCTCGACGTGCCGCACGTCGCGCATCCGGCCTTTCTGGTGATGGCGTCCTACGCCGTGTTCTTCCTCAACGATCGCTTTGACATCGACCCGCTGCTGGCGGGGCTGTTGATCACGCCGCTGCTGTTCCTGTTCGGTCTTGTCGCCTACCGCCTGTATTACGAGACATTCGAAAAGCGCGGCAGCGACGCCGGGGTGCGCGGCATTGCGTTCTTCTTCGGCATCGCCTTCATCATCGAAGTGCTGATCATCCTGCAGTTCGGCGTCGACCAGCGCTCGGTGACCGCGACCTATATCGGCAAGGCCTGGCGGATCGGCGATATGCGGATTCCGCTCCGGCTGCTCGTCGCGTTCGCGGTCGCCGCTGTGCTGACGATCCTGCTATCGCTGTACCTGTCCAAAACGTTTATGGGCCGCGCGATCCGCGCGGTCGCGCAGGACCAGGAGGCGCTGCGGCTGATGGGCGCCAACCCGGTCAAGATCAAGCAATGGGCGTTCGGCATTGCCACCGCCGTGCTCGGGATCGCCGGCGCCCTCTTGATTATCGTCGCTCCCGTCGATCCGATCCTCGACCGCGCCTATATCGGGCGGACATTCTGCGTCGTGGTCATGGCCGGGCTCGGCAGCATGACCGGCACGCTGATCGCCGCCATCATCCTCGGCGTCGTCGAAACCATCGTGCTGACCTTGTTCGGCGCCTCCTGGGCGCCGGCGATTTCGTTCGCCATGCTGCTCGGCGTTCTCGCCATCCGGCCGCAGGGCCTGTTCGGCAGGCGGTCATGAATCGTAACAGCATCGCTTTCTGGATCGGGGCGGCGCTTTTTCTCGTCGTCGTCGCGCTGTTGCCGCAACTCATCCGCAACGAATATCCCTTCTTTGCCGCCTATGTGATCCTGCAGTTCATCGTGCTCTCCGTGGCATGGAGCATCCTCGGCGGCTATGCCGGTTACGTCAATTTCGGCACCAGCGCGTTTTTTGGCGTCGGCGTTTACACTGCCGTATTCCTGTTCAAGGCGACGGGGGCGCCGCTTGCGGTGCAGATCGCCGCGGCCGCCGCGGTCGGCGCCCTGCTCGGCTTCGCGGTGGGCCTGTTGACCTTGCGCATGCAGGGCATCTTCTTTTCGATCGCGACGATTGCGCTGACCATCGTGATCGAGACCTCGGTGACGAACTGGCGCTTCGTCGGCGGTGCGGCCGGCATCCAGATGCAGCGGCCGGCGGTGATGGCGCCATTCGACAGCTATGTGCAGATGCTGGTTTTCGTTCAGGCGCTGCTGGTGGTGCTGGCAATCGCGATCGCGCGTTACATGCAAAGCTCCTGGATCGGCCGCGGCTTGCAGGCGCTCAAGGACGACGAGCTCGCCGCCGAATGTACGGGCGTGCCGACCCTGCGGCTCAAGGTGCTGGCCTGCGTGATCTCCGGCGCGCTGATGTGCGCGGCGGGCGCACCCGCGGCGATGTACCTGCAATACGCCGACCCGTCGTCCGCCTTCAATCTCAATTACTCCGTCTCGGTGCTCGCGATGTCGCTGATCGGCGGCACCGCGCATTGGGCCGGCCCGGTGATCGGCGCCATCCTGCTCGGCACGACGCAGCAGCTCCTGACCGTCACCATCTCGTCGGAAGTGAACCTGCTGGTGCTCGGCATCATGCTGGTGGTGTTCGTGGTCGCAGCACCCGAAGGCCTGATCGGCCTGATCCGCAAGGCCAGCCGCAAGCGCGCGGAGCGCGAAGCATGACATCCACTGAACCCGACCTGCCTTTGCTGCGGATCGGCGGGCTGACCAAGCGCTTCGGCGGCTTCACTGCGCTGGACAATGTCAGCGTCGATATTCGCGCCGGCGAGCGCTTCGGCCTGATCGGCCCGAACGGCTCGGGCAAGACGACGCTCATCAACTGTATCTCCGGCGCGTTCCGCACCGAGCCCGGCACCGTGCTGTTCCGCGGCGAGGACATCACGCCGCTGCCGGCGCATATGCGCACCCGCCGCGGCATTGCGCGCAGCTTCCAGATCCCGCGGCCGTTCAAAAGCATGACGGTCGTCGAAAATCTGATGGTGGCGCTCGATTTTGCGACCGTCGCCGGCGGCTTCGTCCCGGCCGCGCATCGGCGCGACACCGTGATGGCGATTTTGGCGCAGACCGGCCTCACGTCCAAGGCCGACCTGCCGACCACGGGCCTCAGCCAGGTGGAATTGCGCAAGATGGAGCTCGCGCGCGCGATGGCGACGCACCCGAAACTGCTGATTTCCGACGAAGCCATGGCCGGCCTCTCCTCTTCGGAAGTCGATGAGGTGCTCGATCTCCTGATCAAACTTGCCGGCGAAGGCATCACCATCATCATGATCGAGCACATCATGCAGGCCGTGATGCGCTTTTCGCAGCGCGTGATGTGCCTCGACGCCGGCCGGATCATCGCGCTCGGGGCGCCGGATGAGGTAATGGCCAACCGGCGGGTGCAGGAGGCCTATCTTGGCACTTAGCCTCGCCATCAACGACCTCGATGCAGGTTACGGCGCCGTGAAGGCGCTGCGCGGCGTCAGTCTCCATGTCGAGGCCGGCGAGACCGTCGCGTTGCTCGGCACCAACGGCAACGGCAAGAGCACGCTGATGAAGTGCATCGCGGGCCTGGTCCGGCCGGGGCGCGGAAGCATCTCGTTGACCATCGACGGCAAGCCGCACGATCTGACAAAACTGTCGCCCGAGGCCATCGTCGATCTCGGCGTGGCGATGGTGCCTGAAGGCCGGCGGCTGTTTCCAAAACTGACCGTGCTGGAAAATCTGATGCTCGGCGCCTTCCGCAAGGCCGCCCGCCGCGACATCGATCGCAACCTCGCGCTGGCCTTCGACACGTTTCCGGCACTGAAGGAGCGGCAGAGCCAGCTCGCCGGCACCATGTCAGGCGGCCAACAACAGATGCTGGCGATTGCGCGCGCGCTGATGTCGTCGCCACGGCTGTTGCTGATCGATGAGCCGTCGGTGGGCCTGTCGCCACTGCTAGTCTCGCAGACCATCGCCAAGATCGGCGAACTCAATAAACGCGTCGGCCTGACGGTGCTGATGGCGGAGCAAAACTTCAACCAGGCGATCCGCATCGCCGACCGCGGTTACATCATCGTCCACGGCGAGATCGTCGTCGCGGCCGCTTCGGTCGACGAATTGAAAGGCAACGACATCGTCAAGCGGCTCTATCTTGGCGGGGTGGTGTGAGCGCGGAGCAATGCCGTTGCTGCGTCGCCATACTCGCCCAACCGGGCGGAGCCTGAGCGCTGCCCTGCCCGCCTTCCTCCAACGAACGAAATAACCAACCCGGCGTGGAACCCGCCGGGCGCCGCCGCGATTATCACATCGGGAGCGTTGAACCTTTAGCCGATGGCGGAGACCTAGCTAAGAGGGGAACTCCAGGAGGCTGTGATGACCCACTGGCACGATTCCATGGTGGACAGGCCCGAAACGGATGATGCGGTTTACGCGACCGGCTGGACGATTTCCGGCCTCGCGGTGCTCGGGACCATCATTGCGGTCTGGGCCTTCGGGATCTGACGGCGCGGCGCGGCCCGTTGCATTGCCATCCGGATTCCAACATACGCTGCGCTGCAACCAAATTGACCCAAGGCGCCGTCATCGGGTGACGGTCACGCCATTTCCTTCAACCGCCTCAAGAGCCTGCGATGTTCGCGGCATCCGGCGAGGCCGGGATGCGTCAACAGCATAACGGGCGTTTCTGTCCCACCGACACCGGCCAAAACAAGGCGATCGATATGAAGACCGGGGTGGGAGCCGCCGGCCGCGCGAAGCATGGCGTCCAGTCTGCCATCCAGCAGCTCGGCCAGATCGTCGGTCAGCCTCAATTTCACCGCTTCCTTGACTGTTGCTGCCTGACGAAGCTTCCGCACCGTCGAGGCGGCCGCTCGCGCGATGTGCGGCGTAATGCCCAGGCGCAGCGTTCGCCCCTGCAACGCCGGCGCGGCCGATTCCGTCGCCTTTGAAATAATGTCGAACGCGGAAATGATGGCCGGCAGATAGGCTTCGCCCGCGTCGGTCAGGACCAGGCTGCGCGGCAGACGTCGAAACAGCGCAATGCCGAGCGCGTCCTCGAGCGATTTCACCTGCTGGCTCACCGCCCCCGGCGTCACACAAAGCTCGTCGGCGGCGCGGGTGAAGCTGAGATGGCGCGCCGCCGCCTCGAACGAACGCAAACCATTGAGGGGTGGCAGTCGATGGCTCATGTCGCTTCCGGAATTTTCTCGGCCGTGATCGGCGGAGTGTCATGCATCAGATTTTCTGGGTCAATCGCTCAATTTAAATCGTTTGCGCCTGGCTCGAAGCCCGCGATATCGGTGCTTGCGACGCAGCATTGCGCATTTCGAACGCGATGGTCTGCGTCGCAAGCGATCAATCCTTGAGGATCCCCATGAACGGCACCGACGACGTCAAGATCATCGAAGGCGTGATCCAGTCCTATCTCGATGGACTTTACGAGAGCGACGCCGGCAAGATTGCCAGCGTATTTCATCCGACCAGCGCGCTGACGAGCGTCACCGACGACGGCGAACTGGTGATCACCCCCCGTGACATCTGGCTGGACAAGGTTCGCGTGAGGTCGTCGCCGAAGCAGCGGGGCCTGCCCCGCGACGATCAGGTCCTGACCATCGACCTCGTCAGTCCGACCATGGCCTATGTGAAACTCAAATGCGCGATCCCGCCGCGCTTCTTCACCGATCAATTGTCGCTGCTGAAGATCGAGGGGCGCTGGCAAATCGCGCAAAAGGTTTTCATGACCGAAATGCGGGAATAGCCGGCTCCGGGAGGCAATAGCAATGAGCGTACTCGACGACTATCTGGTCGATCCCAATTTGTCGCTGCTCGACAAGACGCGTATCCAGGCCCAGGTGCTGGTGCCGGTGCTGCGGGCGCTGCGTTCGGAACTGGGAAAGGAAAAGGCGGACGCGATCGTCAAGCAAGCCTTGCGCGATTGGTCGAAGCAGTTGTTCGCCGCCATCGGCGACAGCATCGAGGGTAGCCCGCGGAAGAAATGGGCGGCCATCCAAAACGTATTCGGCGAGGTCTCTGGCCGGGAGGTCGAGGTCGAGATTCTGCGCCACGACAAGGAGGCGCTGGATATCGACGTGACGCGCTGCCGTTTCGCCGAATTCTTCCGCGCATTGGGCGAACCCGAACTCGGCGGGCTCTTGATATGCGAGGCCGATTTCGATATTGCGGCAACGGGCGGCAGCGAGGTCAGCCTCACGCGCGAGCAGACGATCATGCAGGGCGCCCCGAGCTGCACCTTCCGCTACCGGTTCGCACCGCGATGACGGCACCTTCACCAGCAGGGCTCGGGAGCCGTCAGGCGCCTACGCTCTCATTGACCTGCCCATATAATTGCTCGACATAGCGGTCTTCGATTTCGAGCGCCTGCAACTGTGTCGCAAGTTGCGCGAGGTATTCGCGGTTGGTGCCCAAAATGCCCTTGCCGCTGGCAATGATCGCCGCGGTCTCGCCGAGCGGCAGTTCGCCGACATAGCTCGGATGCGATGGGTTCGAGACAAAAGCGAGCGCAGTGATCGGCCCCTGCGGCGTCGCCATCGGCACCATCGCCGGCGCATAGCCGCCCCGCAGCATCTCGCGCCGCCACAGGATCGCCGACTCCGCAGCCACCGAACCGGCAGCAATCCGGAACGCCAATCCCCGGCAGCAGCCAGCCTGCGCTTCCAGCGACAGCATCAGCGCCGGGTATTCCCGCGAACCGCGGCCGAGATCGATCTTCAGGGTGAACCGGCGCTGATAGCCGTCAAGGTCGGCCAGCCTGACTTCGGTGAAATGGAAACCGGGGTCCCACATCAGCGATCCGTAGGAGTAGATCCAGAGGTCGTCGGTGTTGCTGTGGTTGCCGAGCAGCGTAAGTCGCGACTCCTCGATGATTTCATCCGACAATCGCCAGTTCGCCGGGAATCCCGCGGCGCGGGCGCGTTTTTCCCACATCGCGAACATTTCCGGCGTCAGGCGCAGCAATGAATTCTCCGGAGACGTCACCCGGTCGCGAAGGTTAGGCAGATGGATGAAAGCGTCCTGGGTCAAGCACGGCTCCCGAGAATGTCCTGACCACCGCTTATATCCGGACGTTTCAGGCAAGGCGGTCACGATTTGGTTGGCGGAAGCCTCCGTGCCGAAGATCAGGGCCGCGTTCGAATGCCTTTACGAGGCCGCGTCCATTCCCTAGTTTTCGCGCGCCATCCCAAGCCAGTGAAAGCCCGTACCATGCACGACCTGTTCTCCAACGCCCAGCAGATCCGCAAACCGGCGGTGACCTCCAAAGGCGGCATCGTCGCCGCGCAGTCGCGAAAAGCCGCCGAAGTCGGCGCCGCGGTGCTGGCGGCCGGCGGCGATTGCGTCGATGCCGTGATCGCGACCACATTCGCGCTTGGTGTGCTGGAGCCCTGGATGAGCGGCGTCGGCGGCGGCGGCGCGATGGTGCTCTATCGCGCGCGCGAAAACCGTTACGAAGTGATCGATTACGGCATGCGCTCACCGAACAGCCTTCGCACCGCGGATTATCCGCTCACCGGCGATGGTGCGGCCTCCGACCTCTTCCCCTGGCCGCGCGTCAAGGACGACCGCAATCTTCACGGTCCCGGTTCGATCGCGGTGCCCGGCGTCGTCGCCGGCATGGAGGAAGCGCATCGCCGCCACGCCAAGCTGCCCTGGAAGGAATTGCTGGGCCCGAGTGTCAGCCTCGCCAGTGCAGGTCTGCTGGTGGACTGGTGGACCACACTGATGATCGCGAGTTCCGCCGCAGACCTGCGGCGTTACCCCGCGAGCGCCGCCGCCTATCTCCTCGATGGGCTGCCGCCGAACGCACCGTGGGGAATCAGGTCCCACGTGCGCCTGCCGCAGGAAAGACTGAAAGCCACGATGGCGCATCTCGCAGCCGAGGGACCGCGCGATTTCTACGAGGGCGATCTGGCGCGCAGCGTCTCGGCCGACATTCAGGCCGGCGGCGGCGCGCTATCGGTCGAAGACCTCGCGTCCTTCCGCTGCCACCTGCGCGAGCCGCTGGTGATTCCCTATCGCGGCGGCAAGGTCTACGCGACGCCGGAGCTGACCTGCGGACCGACGCTTGCGCATACGCTACGCCTGCTGCAGCAAAGCCTGCAGCCCGCGCGCGGCGGACCGGACGCATCGGCCTATACCGCCTACGCCTCGACCCTGCAATCGGCCTATCGCGAACGCCTGAGCGATATGGGCGATGCCGACGGCCGTCGGGCGCTGGGCGCCGAGGCACTGGCGCCGGCCTGCACCACGCATTTCTCGGTGGTCGATCGCGACGGCAACATGGCGGCGGTGACACAAACCCTGCTGTCGGCGTTCGGCTCCAAATTCGTGGCGCCGCAGAGCGGAATCACCATGAACAACGGCATCATGTGGTTCGATCCGACGCCTGGCCTGCCGAATTCGCTTGAACCCGGCAAACGCTGCCTGACCAACTACACGCCGGTGCTGGCGCAGGCCGCAGATGGCAGGCGTCTGGCCGTCGGCGCGTCCGGTGGGCGGCGCATTCTGCCGGCGGTGACGCAAGTTCTGTCCTTTGTGATGGATTACGGCATGGACCTCGACGCCGCGATCCATCAGCCGCGCATCGACGCCAGCGAAGGCGCGATCGTGATCGGCGACGTGCGGCTGCCGACGCCGGTACGCGAGGCCTTGCGCGCACGCTTCGATTACGAGGAAGCCCGCGCCCAGACCATGCCGATGAAGTTCGCCTGTCCGAGCGTGGTACTGCGCGAGGGCGCCACCAACAGTGGCGCCACCGAGCCGGTTCAGCCCTGGGGCGACGCAGTGGCGGAGGCCTAACGCTGGCGCAATGGGCTCAAGCCCGCTGGCGCCGTCCCAGAAAAATGTGCAGCGCCAGCAATGCCGGCAATAAAACCCCGAAGGCCAGATGCACCCAGCTCATCCAGGGCCGCACGGCTTCGGATCCCAGATAGTAAAGACCGAACGCCGTCACGATCAGGATCGCGTTCAGCGCGACCATCACCGACCCCATCACGAGATTGTGGCCGCGCCGCCAAGCGCGCAGCACGTGAACGGGGACGAGCGCGCCCAGCAGCAGCAGGGTCACCATGGCGGCGCCGCCGTGCAGCATCAGCAGATAGACCGCGATCTGCTGCCAGGCTTCGCCGTTCACGCCCTCCTTTTGCCAATCGGCCGCAAACCAGCCACCCCCTGACAAAAAAAGTACCGCGACCGCGGCGTAAACGCCGTAGCGAAATTGAGGATTAAGCCGCAAGGGAAACCTGGTCTTTCAGGTCGGAGGAAATCTGGATGTCGCCGTCTGCCAGAACCAATAGCGCGCCTGCGCGATAGTGCTCAAGCAAATCGGCCGCGGAAGTGCCGGCAATCATCACGATTTTGGTCAGCGCATCCGCGATGTCGCAGGTTGGCGCGCGCACCGTCGTTCCCCGAATCGCGCAGGCCGGCTTGGACGTGATCGGATCGATGATCGCCGAATTCGTCGTTTCATCCGATCGAAAAGGATCGAACCGGCGCGCCGATGACGCCAGCGCTTCATTCCTGATGCTGATGTCGCACATGAAACTTTGCGGATTGACCGGATTGCGAATCGAAACCGTCTGCGGATCCGGGCCGAATGCAGCGAGGTCGCCGCCGGCGTTGACCAGCCCGTTGGCAATGCCGAAGCCGCGCAAGGCGTCCAGTGCGCGATCGACCGCAAAACCCTTGGCGATACCGCCGAGATCGATTCCGATCCCGGGACCGGAAAAGCGCACCGTTTTATCGCCCAGCAGCTCGACCCGGTGCGCGGTTCGCGCTTGCGGGACGTCCCGCGATCCTTCGCCCGGTCCGGGAAGCAAGCCAAGCGCCTGGAGAACCGGGGCAATCGTGATGTCGAACGCACCGTGCGACCGAAAATACAGCTCGATCGCTATCCGCAAAACCTCGTAGGTCCAGGGGTCGACACTCACCGGATGACTGGAAGCAAATTGGTTGAGCCGGCCAACGTCGCTGTCCGGCTCTTGAAAGCTCATCAGCCGATGCACCTTCGCGACCGCGTCGAATGCGGCATCGATGCCCGCATTCAAATCGGCCTTGCTCGCGCCGGACGCCTGGATTTCCACAAACGTGCCGAGCAGCGGCTTGGCGCGACGAATATTACCGCAATCGATTGCCATAGGCCGACAATACCCGTTTGACGCCTTCGGTGACATGGGTGGACGACAGCGTCGCGCCGGCAATGTTGCGGATGTCGCCGTTGATCTTGAGCGGGCTGCCGCTGGTTTTGCCAACAAACTGCGCCAACCAGCTCGGGCTCCGGATCTCGCCCCCATAGGATTCCCGGTATTGCAGGATCTCGACGTTGTGCACGGCACCCGCCAGGGTCAGGGCGACGGCATAATCGATCAAGAGATGTTTGCCGACGACGCGGTCGAAAATGAAGAACCCGACCGCGCGGCCGCCGGCCTCGGCCTTCCAGACCCGGCCCGCCTGGACTTCCGAAAAATTGGTCGCCGACGGAAACGCCTGTTTTTGCGCTTCGGCGATCGAAAGGTACTGCATCGAATAGGCCGGCGACGCGATCGATACGATCGCGGCGGCCGGTAAGGTGTATCGTACCCACTTCGTCATATTCCAATTGCCTCCATTGTGGTGTCAGGCTTGATCGAGCCCGGCCGGATCAGAAGAAAAATCCGACGCCGCCAAGAAACGAGTCCGACAAGGCGCCAACGACGCTCTTGTCGATGACCCTTTGATAGGTCGCCTTGAGAACCAGTTTGGGTGACGGGAAGACCGCAAGGCCCGCGGTGTGGAACGTGCGCTGCCCGGCCCCCGTCGGCATGTTCGCGTCCGTGCCCGCAAAGCCACCGGTCTGCAGGTTCTCATAGGTGTAGCGATAGAACGGCACCGCCTCCCACTCGCTGTTCAGGATCGTTCCAAGCGGAACGTGGTAGGCGATTTCGCCGGAATAGCCATACATCGTCTTGCCGACATTGTTGATCGGATCGGTGTCGTTGTTGGCGCGAAGATTTTCGGGGTGGCCGAAATTCACCCACACATATTCGCCGCGCAGCTCGAGGCCGGTGGTGGGGATGCGGTAGCGGAATTCGGCATCGAAGATGCCAAGGCTGGTGCGGCCGAGCAACTCTCCGGTGTCCGCATAGGCACCGCGTGGCGTGACATTGGGGCTGTAATAGCCGCTGATGCTGCCCGCAAATCCCGGAACGAATGCCGGCGCGAAATCCAGCTTTCCGGCAACCGCAACCGCGTCGCTGAGCTGTGAAAAACCGCCGCGGACCGGAGCCGCGAAAGCAAGTGCATCGAGACCGCTAATGCCCGGCGCGTAACCGATCGGGAACGGCGGCACGGTGTTGGCATCGGTCCGCAGCCCGAAGTCGCCGCCAAAGTCCTCCAGACTGCTACTGACTTGGACCTGATAGCTCAAACCGTCCGCGATGGTGCCGTAGACACTGCTCGCGCCGGCCTTGAACGTCGATGGAATGAGCCCGTTGTAAAGCTCCGGCCGATTGACGCTGTAAAACTGGGTCGGCTCGTGGTGCTGGTTGATGTAACCAATCGGCACCAGATCGATGCCCGGCGATCGCCAGTTGAACTGATCGATGATCTTGAAGTCGATCCAGATCTGCTCGATTTCCGCCGTGCCGTGCAGCTTGTCGTCGGCGTCGAACCCGGAGCCTGCATGTTCGAATTCGATCTCGGCGTTGAAGATGATGTTATCGGTGATCGCATAGGTCGGCAACAGCACGAACCGGGCGGCATCGAAACCGTTCTGCCACTGGCCATTAGCCGCGGGGTTCTGCATCGCGCCGTATTTTATCTCGCCATAGGCACCGATACTGAGACCGACGACGGGCGAGGCCGCCAATCCGAGAATGGGAAGATCCGGGGAGGAAGTCGGCGTACCAGGCGCTTTCCCGGTCGATTTGGTGCGGAGATCGGTTGCATCGGCGGGGCTGGCCGTCGCATTGGGATCCTTGCCGGCGTCCTTATTGCCACCCTTGCTGGTGTCCTTATCGGCATCCTTAATTGGATCCTTATTTGGATCCTTATTGGGATCCTTGGCATTTGCCTGCAGCGCCGATGTTCGGGCAGGCTTGGCGAGCTCTTCGTGCTTGGCGACCTGCTTCTGCTTCAGCTCCGCCTCGAGCGACTGAATGCGTTGCTCCATCTTCTCCATTTTCTTCAGGAGAATGTCGTTGGCATCGCCATCGACAGCGAAAGCTGCTCCGCCGGTGAAGGTCGACAGCGCGGTTGCTGCCAGAAACAGACTCACGCTGTTTCGATAGCCGGTTCGAGCAACTTTTGACGGATTGGATCGCGGCGTGAAAAGACGCAAAGACATGAGGCCCCCAGACTGCGGGGGTCGATACCCCGCGACGATAGTGTAGCTAGCACCGCTCGGGAGCGTTTCCGAAAACCGAAAAGGTTTTCGAAATTGGAATCTGTCTAACATCGAAGATTAGAACGAAACTAAATCGTCGAAGAAAACTAGAATGGTTCTACGAGAAGTACATCGCGCGCATGCAGGCGTCGGATATTTATAATCCTTCTAAGGACACAGCCCGCTAAAGACACAGCCTGCGGCTGCGGACCTGCGGCCTTCTCCCGCGAATGTGCTCACCGACGACGCCGTCCGGTCTTATCTGCCGCCGCCGATCCCGGCTTGTCGGGCCGACCGGCAGCGGTAAGATGGTGGAGGAAACGCCGACTGAAAAAATCCGATGACCGGGAGCGCAGGCCATGGCGAGCGCAGCAGAGCAAGCATCCCCGTGGCTCAAGGGGCGGACCTTCGAATCCTGGCGCGAGGAATTCGACCGTCGCGGTTATGTGATCTTCGAGCGCGTGCTGTCACCGGCCAAGGTCGCCGAAATCCGGGCTGCACTGGCGCCGTTCCTGGCGCGCGATCTCAAGGGCCGCAACGATTTCGAGGGCGAGAAGACCAATCGGGTCTATGCGCTGTTGGCCAAGTCTCCGGTGTTCGCGGAGCTCGCGATCCATCCGCTGGCGCTGGCCTTTGCCGAGGCGGAACTGGGATCGAGTTGCCTTTTGTCCGCCCTGCTCGCGATCAACCTGCATCCGGGCGAGACCGTGCAGCCCTGGCACTTCGACGACAACGGCGCCAAGGTGCCACGGCCGCGGCCGGCGCTTGGGATCAGCACGTTCTGGGCGATCGACGACACCACCGAGGTGAACGGCGCCACCGAGATCATTCCGGGGAGCCATTTATGGGACGGACAGATCGTCGAGGGCGCGGTGCAGCCGTCGGATTTCGCCCGCAAGGGCGCCGATCGCGATGCCGGCGAGCGGCCCGACGCGATCAAGATGATGATGCCGTCAGGCTCGCTCGCGATCACCAAGGGAACGCTGTGGCACCGCGGCGGCGCCAACCGCTCGGACCGGCCGCGCCTGATCATCACGCCGCAATATTGCGCGGGCTGGGTGCGGCAGCTGGAAAACATGGCGCTCGCCGTTCCCGCCGACGTCGCCGAGCAATTGCCGGAACGCGCCCGCGAACTGATCGGCTACTCGATCCATCCGCCGTTAATGGGGCACGTCAACGGACTGCATCCCCGGCGCCTGTTGCGCGCAACGGCAGGCGACGTGAGCCGGCGGACGGCGTGATCGGCTTGCTTGCCGCTACATCCCCAGCCGGTCCCTCACCCGCCCCGCCAGCACCGCGGCCGTGACGCCGAGCGGCCAGAACGCATGCATCGCGATCGGCTTGATGCCGGTCACCGGCATGTCGATCTCCGCATTCGCGCCGCCGATCAGGCGACGCGCGAGCTGCGCGCCCATCGCGGTCGACAGCGCGACGCCGCGGCCGTTGCAGCCGAGCGAAACCAGGAGGTTTTCCGCGGGCTCGTGCACATGCGGATAATGATCGGCGGTGATCGCGAGCCGGCTGTTCCAGCCATGCGTCCAGGTGACGCCCTTCAGTTGCGGCCACAGCCGCTCTGCGTAGCGGATGAAATAGGAAACGTCGGAAGGCTTACGGATCCAGCGCATCGGTCCACGGCCGCCCATCAGCAGGCGATTGTGCTGATCGATGCGGTAATAGACCGTGATGTGACCACTTTCATACAAAACCGAGCGCGTCGGCATGATTGCGCGCGCGACGTCATCTGACAGCGGCGCGGTCGTGGCGATCGACGAAAACACCGGCACGATGGTGCGGCGGAGCGCCGGCCAAAGGTTGTCGGTGAAGCCGTTGGTTGCGAGCAGTACCTTTTCGGCATGCACGACCGCGCGCGGGGTTTCGATCCGCCAGCACGCGCCGTCACGGCGCAAGGACAGCGCCGGCGTTTCGCCATGGACGGCAGCGCCCGCCGCGATCGCGGCGCGTGCCAGGCCGCGCGCATAACTCAGTGGATGCAGGTCACCGCCGCGAGCATCGAGCATGGCGCAGAGATAGCGGTCGGTGCCGGTGATCTCGCGCATCTTCGTAGCATCCAGCAGTGTCACCGGCATGCCGCGCCGGATGCATTGTTTCGCGGTGGCTTCGATCGCGGCGGCGCTTGCGGCATTATAGGCGGCGCGCAGCGTGCCGTTCTGCCGCGCCTCGCACGGGATCTGGTAGCGGCGGATCAGATCGAGCGTAAAATTGGTGGTGCCGTAGGAGAAGTCGATCATGCGGCGGCCGAGCTCGGCGCCGAAATCGGATTCGATCTGATCGGGATCATGCTTGAGACCGGGATTGACCTGGCCGCCATTGTTACCGGACGCGCCCCAGCCCGGCTCCTGGGCTTCCAGGACGGTCGCCTGCACGCCCTGCTCGGCCAGATGCAGCGCGGTGGAGAGCCCAGTGAAGCCACCACCGACGATCGCGACCGGCACGCTTGTGTCCGCCTCGAGCGGCGGCGTGGATACCGGCGCCACCGCCGTATCGGCGTAGAGGCTTGGCGGCAGCGGCAAACGGGAGTGCGCGTTCATGGATGACAACCGGATGTCTAGAGCGGATGCAGCACGCGGCGCAAAAAGTCCTGGGTGCGCGCATGCTGGGGTTGGTTGAGCACGGTTTTGGCGGCGCCCTGCTCGACGATAACGCCGCCGTCGATGAACAGCACGCGGTCGGCGACGTCCTTGGCAAAGGTCATCTCGTGGGTGACGACGACCATGGTCATGCCGTCATCGGCGAGCTTGCGCATCACCGAGAGCACCTCGCCGACGAGTTCCGGATCGAGCGCCGAGGTCGGCTCGTCGAACAAAATCGCCTTCGGCTGCATCGCCAGCGCGCGCGCGATCGCGACGCGCTGCTGCTGGCCGCCGGAGAGCTGCGGCGGATAGGCATCGGCCTTTCCGGCAAGACCCACCTGCGCCAGGAGATCGCGGCCGCGCTCCAGCGCTTCCGCACGCGGCTCCTTCTTCACATAGATCGGGCCTTCTACGATGTTTTCAAGCGCGGTCCGATGCGGGAACAGATTGAAGCGCTGGAACACCATCGATACCTGGGTCCTGATATCAACGATCGACGGCGCGTGGGCGTCGACCCGCGCGCCCTCGACCAGGATGTCGCCGGCCTCGTAACTCTCCAGACCATTGATACAGCGCAGGATGGTCGATTTGCCCGAGCCCGACGGGCCGATGATGCAGACCACCTCGCTTTTCTCGACCGAGGCCGTGATGCCCTTCAACACCTCGACTGCGCCGAATCGCTTGTGGACGTCGCGAAGCTCGATCATTTGCGGTTCGCCTTGCTCTCGAAATGGCGAACCAGCAGGATCAGCGGAATGCTCATGGTGAGATACATCAGCGCGACCAGCGTGAACACAGAGGTGTTCTTGAAGGTCGAGGACGCAATCAATTTTCCCTGCAGCGCGAGTTCAGCGACCGTGATGGTCGAGGCCTGCGAAGAGTCCTTCAAGAGCATGATCATGATGTTGCCGTAGGGCGGCAACACGATTTTGACCGCCTGCGGCAGCACCACGCGGCGCATGGTCAGCCACCAGCCCATACCGATGGTCTGCGCGGCCTCGACCTGTCCCTTGTCGATCGCCTCGATGCCGGCACGGAAATTTTCCGCCTGGTAGGCCGAATAGGCAATGCCGAGCCCAAGGATCGACGCCTGCAGCGCGGTCATCGCCACACCGAAATCGGGCATCACGAAATAGAGGTAGAACAACAGCACGATGATCGGAATGCCGCGGATCACATTGATCAGGCCGCCGCTCAGCAGCGTCAGCGCACGGACGCCGGAAACCCGCATCAAGGCCCACAGCAATCCGAGAACCGTCGACAACAACAACGAGCCGATGGTGACGACGATCGTCAGCCAGACGCCCTGCAACAGGATCGGCAGGAACTCGGCGGCGTCGTTCAGGAATTTTTGCATCGGTTCAGATCACGGCTGCACCCTGCGTCAGGCGGCCTTTGGCTTCAGGCCCCATTTGTCGAGAATCTTGTCGAGGGCGCCGTTCGCCTTGAGTTTTGCGAGCGAGGCATTGATCTTGGTCAGCAATTCCTGATCGCTCTTGCGGATTCCGATCGCAACGGTGCCAACCGTGGCCGGTTTGTAGGAATCGACCAGCCGCACCTCGCCGAAAGCGCCCTGCTTGAGGTTGTAGGCCAGGATCGGATAATCCGCGAAGCCGGCCTTGAGGCGGCCCGCATTCACGTCGCGCAGGATGTCGGGAATGGTGTCGTAGACCTTCACTTCGCTGAACAATCCCGTCTTCTTCAGCGCATCGACAAAGGCGGTTCCGACCTGGGCGCCGACCGTCTCGCCCTTCAGATCTTCCTGCGAGGCGTAATTCTTGGCGTCGGTCTTCGGCACCACGAGACCTTCGCCATAGGTGTAGACCGGCTCGGAGAAATCGATCACCTCTTTCCGTGCGGCGGTCGCGAACATCGCGGCCGAGATGATGTCGATCTTGTTCGACGTCAGCGACGGCACCAGCGCCGAGAACTGCATCGGCTCGATCTGCACCGTGAAGCCGGCGTCCTTGCCGATCTCGGTGATGAGATCGACCATCACGCCCTGGATGCTGTTAGTCTTGGTATCGAGGAAGGTGAAGGGAATGCCGGTTGGCGTCGAGCCCACCTTCAATACCTGCTGCGCGGAGGCCGGCACGCCGGCGGCAATGGCAACAACCGCGATAGCGGCCTGAACGAGTCGCTTGAGGGGCATCGCATTACCTCCTGTACCAGGGAAGGCCGAGCGGTCGCCCACACGATTCTCGACGAGAAGGCTTCTCGACGAGAAGGTTGCGGACAAGGCCGTTCAGGCCTATTTTCACCAATATGAAATTGTGGTCACATTTCCAAAGTCATTGCAAGCGGTTTTCATGCACATGAAGGAAGCGGATTGACGTGAGCGGTGGCAAGAGAATGCGCAAACCGGCGCCCAAAGCAATCGGCAAGGCCCGAAGGAAGGCCCAAAGGAAGGCCCATGCGAAGGCGGCGGGCAAGCCGGCAAGGAAGGCGAAGGCGTCCGCCAAGGCGGCCGAGCCGGCGATGGATCTCGCGGTCGGGCGCCGGATCCGCGAATTGCGCCGCGCGCGCCAATTATCGCTGGAGACGGTGGTGGCGCGAACCGATCTGTCGATCGGCTTTGTCAGTCAGATCGAGCGTGGCCTGTCGTCGCCTTCGCTGCGTGTATTGGCGACGCTGGCCGATGTGCTTGGCGTCGGCATTGCCGCATTGTTCGGCGCCAAACCGGACGACGACGGCGCTTCCGGCGGCGTGGTGACGCGCGAGGCGCAGCGCGCCGAGCTGAAACTCTGGCGCACCGGCATCTCGAAACAATTGCTGAGCCCGGCCGGCGCGGAGAACCGCCTCAATCTGTTTCTGGTGCATATGGAGCCCGGCGGCAGCACCGGCGACGAGCTCTATACCCATGACGGCGAGGAGGCCGGCCTCGTGCTGGACGGCGAGATGACGCTGACCGTCGACGCCGAGACCTGGTCGCTCAAGACCGGCGACAGCTTTCGCTTCGCCAGCCGCCGCCCGCACCGTTTCTCAAATCCCGCCGATGACGCCAAGGCCGTGGTGCTGTGGGTGAATTGCGTTTCGCCCATAGCGTAGGCGCTCCTAACCGAGACGCGCCATCACGAGATCATCGATCCCGATCGGAAAACGCCGCACGCGCACACCCGTCGCGTGCCAGACGCGCGTTGGCGACGGCGCCGGCCGAGCCGGTGATGCCGATCTCGCCGACGCCCTTGATCCCGAGTGCGTTGACGTGCGGATCGTGCTCGTCGACCGTGAGCACGTCGAGCGACGGCACGTCGGCGTTGACGGGGATGTGGTACTCGCCAAGGTTCGCATTCAGGATCCGGCCGGAGCGGGAGTCCATCACGGCCTGCTCGTGCAGCGCAAACGACATGCCCCAGATCATGCCGCCGAACAGCTGGCTGCGAACCATGCGTGGATTGATGACGCGGCCCGCGGCGAAAGCGCCGACCATGCGGGTGACGCGGATCTGACCCAAATCAGGATCGACCTTGACCTCGGCGAACACAGCGCCATGCGCGTGCATGGCGTAGTTCGACTGCGCCGCAGGGTCGGCGGCGCTATTTCCGCGGGCTTCGATCTCTGCGAGGCCGGCTCGCCCGAGGATATCGCCATAACTCTCGCTCCGCGTCTCGTCGTCGCGACGGTGCAGGCGGCCGCCGCGCGCGATCACGCCGGCATTGCCGGCCCCGAACAGCGGCGAGCGCTTGTCGCCCATCGCGAGATCGGCGAGCTTCGCGATAACGGCAGCGCCGGCATTGTGGATCGCCGTGCCGGCGGTCGCGGTATGGGCCGAGCCGCCGGCGATCCCTGCGTCCGGCAGATCAGACGTGCCGGATTTGAACTCGACCTGTTCGAGATCGAGGCCGAGCCCATCGGCCGCGATCTGGGCGAACGCGGTCCAGGCGCCCTGCCCCATGTCGTGGGCACCCGTCTCCATCACGCCGGATCCGTCGCTGCGCACCACCGCCCGCGCTTCGGCCTGGAACATCAGCGCCGGAAACGTCGCGGTGCCCATGCCCCAGCCGACCAGCATACCTGCCTCGTCCCGCATCGCGCGCGGGGCGAGCGGTCGCTTCGCCCAGCCGAAGCGTTCGGCACCTTGCGCGTAGCACTGGCGTAACGCCTTCGAGGAAAACGGCTTGCCCGAGATCGGTTCGACATCGGCGTAATTCTTGAGGCGAAACGCCAGCGGATCCATGCCGCAGGCAAAGGCCATTTCATCGATCGCGCTCTCCAGCACGATCGATCCCGTCGCCTCGCCCGGCGCCCGCATGAACAGCGGCGTCCCGGTGTCGACGCGGACCGCTTCATGCGAGGTCGCAATCGCAGGGCTCGCATACAGCGTGTGCGAGGCGTCGGCGGCCGGCTCGAAGAAATCGTCGAACGTGCTCGACACTGTCTTGGCGTGATGTTCGATCGCGGTGAGCGCGCCGTCGCCATCCACGCCGATGCGCATGGTCTGGCGGGTCGGCGCGCGATGGCCGACCGGACCGTACATCTGCTCACGGCGCAGCACGAGCTTGACCGGCCGGCCGACCAACCGTGCCGCCAGGATGCCGAGAAGCTGCGGTCCCGAGATAAAGCCCTTGGAGCCGAAGCCGCCGCCGAGAAACGGGCTGCGGATATGGATATTCGCAGGCGAAATGCCGAACAGCCCGGCGATGCGTCCCTGCGCCATCGCCAGCCCCTGGCTTGGCGTATCGATCGACAGCTTGTCGCCATCCCAGGCCGCGACGATCGCATGCGGCTCCATCGCATTGTGATATTGCGCCGGCGTCTCATAGGTCGCCTCGATGCGCTTCGATGCGGCCGCAAGGCCCGCCTCGACATCGCCGCGGCGAACCTCGGACGGATTGCCGATGCCGACGACAGGCGGCACAAAGCTTTCGTTCGAATCGAGACCGATGCGGGCCGGCAGCACGTCAAATTGCGGCGCCAGCAGCGCGGCGCCTTCCGTTGCGGCCTCCAGCGTTTCCGCGATCACTACCGCGATCGACTGGTTGGCATAGCGCACCTTGTCGTTCTGCAAGAGATCGAGCCGGAACATGAAGGGATTGGTCTTGGCGTCCGGATTCTCCGCAAGCGGCGGCCGGTTCGCCGGCGTCATGACCTCGACCACGCCGGGATGGCGCTTGGCCGCGGGCACGTCAAGAAAGCTGACGCGGCCGCGGGCGATGCTGCTGACCGCCAGCACCGCATAGAGCATTCCGGGCGGGTGGTTATCGGCGGCGTAGCGCGCTTCGCCCCTGACCTTCAAAATGCCGTCGCGGCGGGTCAGCGGCTGACCGATATTCAAGCCATGCCGGACATTGGCGGGATCGCGGGTAAGGCTGATGATCTCAGGCGACATGAAGCGCTCCGGAAACGGAAGAGAAGTGAGAAGCCGGCAGGGCGGGAAGACGCGCCGGCGTTCCGGCTGCCGCCAGCGTCAGGGCGCGCACGATGATCCGCCGCGCAAGCTCGATTTTGAAGCCGTTGTTTCCGGAAGGCCTCGCGTCCGCGAGCGCGGCCTCTGCCGCGTGAAAGAAGCTGACGGCGTCGCCTTGGCGGCCGGCCAGATACTGTTCCGCCGCTCTCGCGCGCCACGGTTTGGCGGCGACCCCGCCGAGCGCCAGACGCGCATCCCGGATCACACCCTGTTCAATCCGCAGCGCTGCGGCGGCCGATGCGACGGCGAAGGCGTAGGACGTGCGTTCGCGGACCTTGAGATAGCGTGCATGCGCCGAGAACCCGCGCGCTTCGGCCGGCAGCCGTAATGCGACGATCAGATCGCCGGGCTCAAGCACGCTTTCGCGCTCGGGCGTGTCGCCGGGCAGGCGATGAAGCGCCTCGAGGGCAATTTCGCGCTTTCCGCTCCTGCCCTCGATCTCCGCGACCGAATCGAGCGCGACCAGCGGCACGCAGAAATCCGACGGGTGGGTGGCGATACAGCCCTCGCTCCAGCCGAGCACGGCGTGCAACCGGTTTTCGCCGTCGCGGGCGTCGCAACCCGTGCCGGGTTCGCGTTTGTTGCAGGCGCTGGCGGTATCGTAGAAGTAAGCGCATCGCGTCCGCTGCAGCAGATTGCCGCCGACGGTCGCAGCGTTGCGAAGCTGGGCGGAAGCGCCGGATAGCAGCGCCTCGGCGACGGCGGGAAAGCCGCGCGCGAAATCAACGTCGTGCGCGAGATCGGCATTGCGAACCATGGCGCCGATGCGAACGCCGCCATCTGGCAGCCACTCGATGCGGTCGAGCCCCGGCAGGCGCGTGATGTCGACAAGACGGTCCGGACGCGTGACTCCACCCTTCATCAGGTCGAGCAGGTTGGTGCCGGCGGCGAGATAGGCCGCACCGGGTTCGGCGGCGGCGTCGATGGCGTCGGAGATGGACGCAGGTCGGATGTAATCGAAGTTCTTCATGCGGAGCGCCTCTGGTCGGAATTTGCAAGAATCTTCTGGGCCTCGAGCACGGCGTCGGTGATCCCGGCATAGGCGCCGCAGCGGCAGAGATTTCCGCTCATGCCTTCGCGCACGCGCTCCGGGTCGTCGCCGGCCTGCCCTTCATGGATCAGGCCGAGCGCGCTCATGATCTGGCCCGGCGTGCAGAACCCGCATTGCATGCCGTCATGGGCGATGAACGCGGCCTGGAGCGGATGCAGTTGATCGCCGCGCGCGACGCCCTCGATCGTCAATAGGTCGGCGCCATCATGGCTGATCGCCAAGGCCAGGCACGAATTGATCCGCTGCCCGTTGACCAGCACCGTGCACGCACCACATTGGCCGCGATCGCAGCCCTTCTTGGTTCCCGTGAGCTGCAGACGTTCGCGCAGGAGGTCGAGCAGCGTGACGCGGGGGTCATCGAGTTCGATATCCCGCCGCACGCCGTTGATGGTAAGGCTGATAGGGAAATTCATGCAAAGGCTCCGACGAAGCTGGAGACAAATCCAAAACGCGGCCCGTCGGCGTCGGCCGGCGAGCTTGTTCAGGTCTGGCGCCGGGAGGTGGCGCTCAACGCCATATACGGAGGAGCCCTCCGTATAGCAAGACGCGAGCCACAGAGCGGCTCCTGGTGAAAACGGCAATTGGTTTTCCGAAAAGATCGTGCTCAAACAACGCGATGAGTGCATGATCCGCTCGAGCCTAACCAAATCGTGATCGAGATTATTTTTTGATGGCCGGTGCATCCGCAGAAGCGCTTCGCAAGCCCCGCTCCGACGCGGTGCGCAATCGCGAGCGCGTGCTGGAGGCCGCCAAGGCGGTGTTCAGCGCCGGCGGGGCGGACGGCAGCCTGGAGGCGGTGGCGAAACGCGCCGGCGTCGGCATCGGCACGCTCTACCGGCATTTCCCGACGCGCGAGGCGCTGTTCGAAGCCGTCTATCGCCGCGAGGTCGAGCAGCTCAGTGAGCTTGCCGAACAGTTGAAAAGCGCCGCCTCACCGGTCGACGCGCTGCGGCGCTGGCTCAAATCCAATATCGAGTTCGTCGCCACCAAGAAAGGGATGATCACGGCGCTGGCGCTGGTCGTGCAGGGCTCTTCGGAATTGTACGCCTATTCGTTCGATCGCCTGACAAAGGCGGTCGGCACCCTGCTCGATCGCGCCGGCGCCGCCGGCGAGATCCGTGCCGATATCAGCCCCGAAGACGTGCTGCGCGCCCTGATCGGCATGTGCTACATGCACGAACAGCCCGGCTGGCAGTCGACCGTGCTGCGGCTGATGGATGTGTTCATCGATGGGCTTCGCGTGCAGCCCGACGCCGGTCGCAAGGCGACATCACCGTCGCAACGCGGCCGCGCCAAGCCCGGCGTGAAGCGGAAGCGATAGACAGCTTCATCGTCATCGCGATGCGGGCAAGCGACGACTTGTCCGCCGAAGCTCGCGAGCGAAGGCGGAAGCAACGCAGCCTTACGGCCGAGGCGAAGGCCGAGATGAAAAAATTTAGATATACTCGAACGAAATCGAAAATATGAATTTAGGATTGTCGCTTCAGAGGCCGTCAACCTTCGCGGTCTAGGCTCCTTTTATGCAGGGTAAATCAAGGGAGCCGAGCATGCCGAACCAAGCGAAGCATGGCAAAGCACGAGCAGCCGCGACCGACGCCCGCGAAGATATCATGAGCCCGGCCGCCATCAGCGCCATGAGCCCGGGTGTCGTAAGCGCCATGGGTGCCGTAGGCGGCGCCGTTATCAAGATGCACAAAGAGGCGATGGACGAGAAGCCGGATTGGTTCTGGCATCTCTTCGCGAAGTGCGAAGCAAAGGCCGTACGCGTCGCCGCGCAAGCCGCGTACGAGCCTCAGTCGAACGGCGACGCCACGTTCATTGAAGTGTATGCCAAGACGTTGCCGGCGCTATTGAAGAAGGCTCTGAACGCTCACGAGCAGGCACTGAATCGCGTGTAGCCCGGCGCGTCCTGGACCGTGCACCAATCGCGCCTGGTCTGGCGCCAGTAATGACGACGATGCGGTCCCGACCCGTCACCCAAACCTGTGATCATACCGGCTGATCGCAAGCTCGCTCGTATCGATGTCGGGCTTCCGCCCCGACAGCAAATCAGCGAGCACCCTCCCCGACCCGCAGGCCATGGTCCAGCCGAGCGTGCCATGGCCGGCGTTGAGATGCAGATTGCTGTAACGGGTGGCGCCGATGATCGGCGGGCCGTCGGGCGTCATCGGACGCAGGCCGCACCAGAACGTTGCCTTGGCGATGTCGCCACCGCGCGGGAACAAATCGGTCAGGGAATGGTCGAGCGTGGCGCGGCGTGCCGCGTAAAGCTTGTCGGAATAGCCCGATATCTCAGCGGTGCCGCCGACGCGGATGCGGTCACCGAGCCGCGTGATCGCAACCTTGTAGCTCTCGTCCATCACCGTCGACACCGGCGCGCCATCCCGATCCGTGATCGGCACCGTGATCGAATAGCCCTTCACGGGATACACCGGCAGTGAAATGCCGAGCGGCCGCACCAGGCGCGGCGACCAGCTGCCGAGCGCCAGCACATAGGCATCGGCCTGCATCACGCCAGTCGAGGTGGCAACGCCGGTGATGCGCGTGGCGTCGGCGTTCAACCCTTCGATCCCGACATTGAACATAAAGCGCACACCGAGCTTTTCAGCCTCGAACGCCAGCGCCTGCGTGAACATGTGGCAATCGCCGGTCTCGTCCTGCGGCAGCCGCAAGCCCCCGGCGATCTTGTCCTTCACCGCAGCGAGCGCCGGCTCCGCGGCGACGCAGCCGTCGCGATCCAGCACTTCAAAGGGCACACCATTTTTCTTGAGCACCGCGATGTCGTCGGCGGTGTGGTCGAGCTGCGCAGAATAGCGAAACAATTGCAACGTGCCGCGCTCGCGTTCGTCGTAATGAATCCCGGTCTCGCTGCGCAACGCGCGCAGGCAGTCGCGGCTGTATTCGGCGATCGGAATCATCCGGCTCTTGTTGACCGCGTAACGCGCGGAGGTGCAGTTGCGCAGCATCTTCAAGAGCCAGATCCACATCACAGGATCGAGCTTCGGCCGGATCACCAGCGGGCCGTGCTTCATCAACAGCCATTTGACCGCCTTGACCGGGACGCCGGGACCGGCCCAGGGCGAGGAATAGCCCGGCGATACCTCGCCGGCATTGGCAAAGCTGGTCTCGAGCGCAGGTTTTGGCTGACGGTCGATCACCGTCACCTCATGGCCCGCCCTGGCGAGATAATAGGCCGAGGTGACGCCGATGACGCCGCTGCCGAGAACGATAACTTTCACGATCCTTCAAGCTCCTGCTGCGGCATCGCCTCGCGGCCGCTCGATGTTCGATACCGCAGCTGGAGCAAGGATCAGGCCACGCGTTTGATGGCGTCGCCGAGAATCGAGACCATCTCGTCGATATGGCTGCGCTCGACGATCAGCGGCGGCGACATCGCAAAGGAATCGCCGCTCATGCGCAGGTAAAGGCCGCGATTGAAGCAGTCGACCATCACGTCATAGCCGCGCGCGCCCACACCGTCCTTGCGCGGCGCGACTTCGACGGCTCCCATCAGGCCGACATTGCGGATGTCGACGACGTTCGGAAGGCCCTTCAGCGAATGCAGGGCATCGCGCCAGTATTCGGCCAGCGAGGCGCCGCGGGTCAGCAGGCCCTCGTCCTTGTAGATATCGAGCGTCGCAATACCCGCGGCGCAAGCCACCGGATGCGCCGAATAGGTGTAGCCGTGGAACAGTTCGATCGCGCCTTCCGGACCGTTCATCAGCCCGTCGTGGATCTTGCGGCTCGCGAACACCGCGCCGCAAGGCACGGTGCCGTTGGTGATGCCCTTCGCGGTCGTCATCAGGTCCGGCGTGACGCCGAAGAAATCGGCGGCGAACGGCGCGCCGAGTCGGCCGAATCCGGTGATGACTTCGTCGAAGATCAGGAGGATGCCGTGCTTGTCGCACAGTTCACGTAAGCGCTGCAGATAGCCTTTCGGCGGCGGCAGCACGGCGGTCGAGCCCGGCACCGGCTCGACGATCACGGCGGCGATGGTCTCGGCGCCATGCAGCGCCACCAGCCGCTCGATGTCGTCGGCGAGTTCGGCGCCATGCTCCGGCTGATCCTTGGCGAAGGCGTTGCGCGCAAGGTCATGGGTGTGGCGGATGTGATCGACGCCTGGCAAATGGGTTGCGAAGGCGCGGCGGTTGGCGACCATGCCGCCGACCGACATGCCGCCGAAGCCGACGCCGTGATAGCCGCGCTCGCGCCCGATCAGGCGGGTGCGGGTCGGCTGCCCGGCGGCGCGGTGATAGGCGAGCGCGATCTTCAGCGCGGTATCGACCGACTCGGAGCCTGAATTGGTGAAGAAGATGCGGTCGAGGCCCTTTGGCGCGATCTCGGCGAGCCGCTCGGCGAAATCGAATGCAAGCGGATGGCCCATGTTGAAGGACGGCGCGAAGTCGAGATTCGTCAGCTGCCGCTCGACCGCGGCGGCGATCTGGCGGCGGCCGTGGCCGGCATTGACGCACCAGAGGCCGGCGGAGCCATCGATCACCTTGCGACCGTCGACGGTCGTGTAATGCATGCCCTCGGCCGAGGCGAACAGACGCGGCGCTTTCTTGAACTGCCGGTTGGCCGTGAACGGCATCCAGAACGAATCGGTTTGCAGGGTGTTCGGAATCTGATGAAGGGTCACGGCGTCGCTCCATTGCTGACTGAAGCAGCCGAACCACGCTAATGGGACCGCAACAAGCCCTTTTCTGCGCTGCCGCAACCCATTGATCTTGTTGAGGGGTGAGGTGCATATTTGCGCGATCCGCAACACCTGCAACAGGGATTTCTCGATGAGCGTCGATATCGGTGGACGGCTGCGATTCATTCGGGCGCGTCACAAGGTCTCGCAGCGCGAACTCGCAAAGCGCTCCGGCGTGACCAATTCGACGATCTCGCTGATCGAATCCAACCAGATGAATCCCTCCGTCGGCGCGCTCAAGCGCATCCTCGACGGTATTCCGATGGGACTGGCCGAATTCTTCGCCCTCGAGCCGGAGCGGAAGCAGAAAGCGTTTTACCGCTCCGACGAATTGACCGAGATCGGCAAGAAGCCGATTTCGTATCGCCAGGTCGGCGACAATCTGTTCGGCCGCGCCTTGCAGATCCTGAAGGAGCGCTACGAGCCCGGCAGCGACACCGGCCGGGTGCCGCTGGTTCACGAGGGCGAGGAAGGCGGCGTCGTCGTCTCCGGCCGGCTGGAGGTGACCGTCGACGACGAGCGCCACATCCTCGATCCCGGCGATGCCTATTATTTCGAAAGCCGCCGGCCACACCGTTTCCGCTGCGTCGGTGCAAAGCCCTGCGAAGTGATCAGCGCCTGCACGCCGCCGACGTTTTGAGATCCTGAATTCATTCACACCATCGCAAAGGAAACAGCGCCATGCGAAAAGTCTGGATCGAGGCGGCACTGAACGGCGGCTGGAGCCGCGCGCTGCAGCCCGGGATTCCCGACACGATCGAGGAAATCGTCGCGGAAGGCATTGCCTGCGCACGCGCCGGCGCCACCTTCATTCATGCCGATGACGGCGGCGGCCCGCAAACCTACGACTGGCAGGTTTATGCGCAGATCGACAAGGCGGCTGCGGCGGCGCTTTGCGAGCGAAAGCCTGCCCCGGACTTGATCCGGGGTGGATACCGGTTCGCATAGCAATCAAGTTTACGCTGATTGCGCAGACTTATCTGCGATAGAAAATGCGTCAAAACAGGAAGCTAACGCTTCGGTTCTGATTCAATCACAGCCAAAGGCCGCTCACAATGCGAGAGAGTCCAGAGGAACATTGAGTGAGTAAACAAATCCGCTCGATTCGTAGGTCAACTTGACGTCGCCCTTCAGTTGCCTGCCGAGCGTCTCGATCAGACGCGTACCAAAACTCTGCCTGGTCGGGGCCTCGACCACCGGACCATCCTGTTCCTTCCAGACGAAGTGCAGCCGCGACGCCGTGGCGTCCTTTGCCCAGCTAATGTCGACATGTCCTGCGGGCACCGACAAGGCGCCGAATTTCGTGGTGTTGGTGCAGAGCTCGTTGAGGGTCATTGCGATCGCAATGACGGCGCCTGAAGCGATCTGGACGTCGGGCCCATCGATCGAAAATCTGGGCGTATCCGGATTATCGAAGGGTTCGGTCGCGCCCCGAACGATCGTTCGCAAGTCCGCGCCGGTCCACCGCGCCTGCAACAGAAGATCATGGGCGCGGCCGAGCGCCAGCAGACGGCCTTCGATCGCGGCTTGCGCATGCTGCGTGCTCGGCGCATTGCGCAGGCTTTGCGATGCAATGGCGCTCACCGTTGCGAGCGTGTTCTTGATGCGATGGTGAAGCTCTTCCAGGATCAGCTTTTGCAGCTTGTCCGACGCCTCGCGTTCCTTGGCGTCGATGCCGGCCTGGGCCAGCAGGGTCTCGGCGCTGAGCTTCGCCTGCGTCAACAGCAGCCGGAGGCTGACGTTCTCTGCCACCAAAAGCTCTTGGGGAGACGTCGAATCGGACTCCAGGCCGGAGGCGTCCTCATCATGGTCGATTTTGAACATCGTCAACAAATACCACCATCTGTCCGGTTCCGGACATTTCTTTAGGGTAATGATTCCAGCAGCCTGGCCAGGAAATGCAGCGATATTCGCGATTTTTTGCCCTCGCCGACCTCAGGCATGGCCCAGCATATCCTGCATCTCGGCGATCATTTCGCCCGACTTGAGCGGTTTTCCGAAAAAGCGGCTGTCAGGCGGGATATCGCTCCGAGATAGGTGCAACTGCCCGGACGCCAGGATGATCTTGATCGGCGGCCAGCGCATGTGGACGGCGTGCGCCAGCTCGAGCCCGTTCATGCTGCCCGGCATCTGGATATCGGTGAACAGCAGCGCGATATCGGACCTGGACTGCAGGATGGCAAAGGCCTCGTCCGCATCCACGGCCTCGACCGAAATGTAGCCGGCGTCTTCCACCATACCGACCACCCGCATACGCAGCAGCATCTCGTCTTCAACGACGAGCACAATTGGCGGGATGCGGGAATGATCGAGAGCCATCATGAAGGGGGCCTCAGCGTCGCGCCGTCACCAGACGGGCCTCGCGCACTGTGGTATCACGGCCGTGAGAGAGTTAATCATTTTTCAGACTGCTGACTGCGGCTGGTCGCCACTCCCGCTACACTTGGGGATCAGGTGGCAACGGCGCTGGAGACGCAGGGTTCCGCAGGTATTGCTGAATTTTTCCCTCGGCGATGAACAATCTCGGCCTGCTCTACCTTCGCGGCCAATGCGTCCGCCGCGATTATGCCGAAGCCCGCCGCCTGTTCGAACAAGGCATCGCGCTCAACGATGCCTCCTCCATGAACGGCATGGGGGCAATCTACAACGAGGGCGACGGCGTGCGGCGCGATCTCAAGGTCGCCCGCCAATCGTTCGAAAAGGCGGCGGCGCTGGGTGATCCCGAAGCCAGGCAGAATTTGCGGGAGATGCAAAGGTGACGCGCGAGCAGTTCGCCGGCGGCCGGTTTTGACGCCGGAAACCGTCGCCGGATCAGCCGCGAAAATCGATGCTGCGCAGGATGATGCCGGCTGGATTGCCCTCGAACTCTCTCGCGACGAACTTGCGCGACGCGCGTTGCTCGATCTGGTCGCGCAATCGCAGGAATTGCGCTTCGCGTTGCTCCGGCGCGGTGCGCGAGACGTGTTCCAGATCATCCATCGCCGAGGCACTGACGGCGCAGGATACTTCCCTCGCGCCGTCCATCATGGAAAACGAGAGCACCATGCGATCGTATTCGTAACCTCTGATACTGCCGCGTGCGAGCGTCATCGGACTTTCTTCCTTGAGCGGAGCAACGACCCTGCTTGTTTCTCCGCTCATCTTTTTTTCTTGGCCGGCGGCGGATCGATCTCGGCGATCCGGCTGAGGCAGGCGGCCTCGGAATCATGCGGGCCCGAGACGAAAGTTCCGCTGACCTTGGTGGAGTACCAGCCGGAGACGACACCCAGGCGCAGCGATTCCTCGGTCTTGATGTGACGGGGCGAGAGATTTTGCATCAGATACTTTCGGTTGGGCCGTTCGATCTTGCATCGAGCCGGATGGATGAAGTTTTCAGTTGTTCAGTCGAACTATCGTTTCGTTCAGTTCTCACCGGAGAGTCGGGTAAGGTCCGCAAGCACTGCTGTCACGAGATCGCGGTGATGGGTGTCGGATGGCGCGAGGCTGGCGGAATACAGGTTCAGGACGTAACGCGCCTTTGCCACCGCCTCGGGCCAGGAAGTGGCCGGCACGGCAAGGAGCTGGATTTCGACGACGCCCTGGGTTTCGCGCAGCAGTTTTGCGTTGGCCTCGACGTCGGCGACCACGCGGCGGATATCGGTGGCCTTTTGCGCCGCCATGCCGCGATGCTTGTCGAGATCGATCGGGATTTCAGTCACGGGGTGCACTCGCGTCGATGCGCTGCGCGTCGGACAGATCGACCGAGCTGATCGAGATCATTTCCATCGCCGAACGCTGCGGCGGCGCACCGGGAACCATGATCATGGTGGCGACGCGCCGATAGCACGGAAATGAAAGACCTTCGATCATCTCCTCGTCGGTGATGACCTCGTAGTCTCCGGGCGCGAGCTGGCGATCGATCCCCTTGATGCGGAACGCGTGCCTGAAATGAACCGTTTCCCGCCGCGAGCGCATGGTCATGCCCACAGCCCAGCGTACCTGCGCGACGAAACATCTGAATGTTCGGACATCGGCGCAGCGTGCGCGCTTTTGCGGCAATTAGCTATCGTTTTCTCGGCTTTCGACCGCATTTGATCGAATAAGGCAGCCAACGCCTTGTATTCGACGGCTTCGTAGCCATTTCGACGAGATACCAGTCAGGAAAGCATTTCGAATGAAGATTCGCGTCGGATTCGAAATGCTGTACGATTTCCCGCAACCAACCCCTGTCATCATGGTGCTGGGCACGCATTTTACGCGCGCCTCCGACGTCATCGTGCCGGATTTCCTGACCACCAGCCCTTCAGTGCCGATCACGCCTTACCGCGACCTGTTCGGTAATTGGTGCAGCCGTATTGTCGCACCCGCCGGCCGGATGCGTCTGGCCGCCGATGGCGTCGTCCGCGACAGCGGCCTGCCTGATCCGGTGTTTGCGTCCGCGACTCAGCATGCGGTCGAGGACCTGCCCACCGACACATTGGTTTATCTGCTCGGCAGCCGCTATTGCGAGACCGACCGGCTCTCGGACATCGCGTGGAAATTGTTCGAAAACACGCCGCCGGGCTGGTCCCGGGTGCAGGCGATTTGCGAATTCGTCCATCGCCACATCGCGTTCGGATACGAGCACGCCCGCGCCACCAAGACCGCCTTCGAAGCTTACAGCGAGGGCAAGGGCGTCTGCCGCGACTATGCCCACCTCGCCATCACGTTCTGCCGCTGCATGAACATTCCGGCGCGCTACTGCACCGGTTATCTCGGCGACATGGGGACACCAAAGCCCTGGGCCGCAGGCGATTTCGCCGGCTGGTTCGAGGCCTATCTCGGCGGCCGCTGGCACACCTTCGATCCGCGCAACTTCGTGCCGCGGATCGGCCGCATCCTGATAGCTCAGGGACGCGATGCTTCCGACGTTCCGATCACCCAGACGTTCGGACCGAACACGCTGGTCAGTTTCAAGGTCTGGACCGACGAGGTCGCCGAATGACAGATCAGCACCCTGCCCTGAGTATGGAAGAGTTCGCCTCGTTGCTCGAGGTCAGCAAGGGCGACGCGCAGCTTGAAATCCCGCAATTGCACTGGGAACGCCTGGTTGGCCTCGGCTACGCGGTCCGGCGGCTCGGCGAACTCGGCCTGACCGCCTCCGGCCTGCGGCGCCTGGCGCTGGGCCAATAACCCCTTCCGCCCGCATTCCCGCCGATATAGCTTTTGCGGCGACTGCACCGCCAAAGAACCGCGGGAGCCACCATGACCGGGACGATTTACGGCATCGCGCTGATCCTGATCGGCCTGATCTATCTCTGGAAGCCGACGATGTTTCGTCGCGGCCTGTGGATGAAGACCAGCATCGCGATCCGCATGTTCTCGGAAGAGAACTACACAAGATACATGCGTGTCCTCGGCCTGATCTTCATCGCCGCAGGCATCGGCCTCGTCATCTACGGTGCAATTTAATTGCGCAGGCGGGAAACCGGCATTCGATGTAAAACGTAACAGGTGCATCGGCAACGGAGCAGCCCCATGCGCGCCATCGTCCTGCTTCTCGCATTCCTGGTTTCGATCCCCCTGCCCGCCCGCGCCACGGACGACATCGCCGCCGCGCAAAGCGTGATCCGCTCGCAGGAGCAGGCCTTCAGCCACGACGACGCTGCAGCCGCCTATTCCTATGCGGCGCCCGAGATTCAGCAGATGTTCCGGCAGCCCGACATCTTCATGTACATGGTGCAGAACAACTACGCGCCGGTGTACCGCCACAAGAGCTTCGAATTTGGCGAGGCGCGCGCCGCCGACGGCCAGATCGCCCAGCGCGTCCATATCATCGACGCCGACGGTGAGGCCTGGGAAGCGCTCTATACGCTGGAGGAGCAGCCCGACGGCAGTTTGAAGATCACGGGGTGCAGTCTGTTGAAGGCGGGACAGGCGGTGTGAGGCGCTCTTCTCCCTCGCCCCGCAAGCGGGGCGAGGTAAGAGCCTACGCCATCGCCAGCCGCTGCCGCGCGCGCCACAGCAAGGACAGCATGATGGTGACGTTGACCGCGTTCCAGGCGATGCCATTGAGGAAGGCCGCGCCGTAGGAGCCGGTCGCGTCGAAGATCACGCCGGAGATGAAGCCGCCGAAGGACATGCCAAACACGGAGGCGAAGATCACGATGCCGACGCGGGTGGCGGCTTCCGAGGCCGGCATCGCCTCGCGCACGATGATGGCGTAGCTCGGCACGATGCCGCCCTGGAACAGGCCGAACATCGCGGAGATGATGTAGAGCGAGGTCAGGCTGTCGAAGAACAGGTAGAACAACAGCGCGGTGCCTTGCGCGATCGAGCCGATCAGGAGCGTGGCGATGCCGCCGATCCGGTCGGCCAAAAACCCCGAGCCGATGCGGCTGATGATGCCGAAGCCCAGCATCAGCGACAGCATTTCGGCGCCGCGCGCCACGCCATAGCCGAGATCGCCGCAATAGGCGACGATGTGGACCTGCGGCATCGACATCGCCACGCAGCAGGCGATCGAGGCCAGCGCCAGGATCGCGGTCAGCGCATTGGTGGAGAGCCGCAAATCGACCCGCGGCGGCGGCGCGTTCTGATGATTGCGGCGGGTGCCGGCGCCCATCAAGAGCCGCAGCGCCACCAGCGCCAGCGCCATCGCCACCGCGGCGAAGAGGCCGACCGCGATATGGGTGTTGCGCCAGCCGATCGACTGCATGCCAAAGTTCACCAGCGGCGGCCAGATCGTGCCGCCGATGTAGTTGCCGCTGGCGGCAATCGCGACCGCGAGCCCGCGGTAGCGGTAGAACCAGTGCGAGGCTTCCGCCATCAGCGGACCGAACGTCGCCGACGACGACAGCCCTATGGCGAAATGCACCACGATGAATTGCCAGATCGACGACGACATGCCGGCGCCGATATAGCCGAGGGCGAGGATGCCGATGCCAACCCCGATCGCGGTGACGATGCCGTAGCGGTCGGTGATCTTGCCGGTCAGCACTCCGCCGGAACCGAAGCCGAGCATCACCATGGTAAAGGCCAGCGAGGCCGTGCCCCGGCCCGCGCCGAACTCGGTCTGCACCACGGGGAGCGCGACCACCACCGACCACATGCCGACGCTGCCGAGCGAGCCGATCAGCACGGCGACGGCAAGCCGCGCCCATGCCCGGCGCGAGTCGGGAACGAACAGCTCGGAATTTGGGGCAAGATCAGAAGAAATATCCACGGCGCGCGCAACTTCGACGGCAATTGCCCAGAGGTCAACCGCCATGGCGCGATATTGGGCATGCAGATGCGTGGGGATTACGCGGCACCAACCGCCTCACCTGCGGGACAGATCAGGCCGCACCGGTGCTGGCTGGCGCCGGATTGACCTACGGCGCGATACTCTTCGTGCGGCGCTGAACCGGCGTTTCGCACAAGTTCTTCACGCGCCTAGAACCGTTGTCCGGCCATTCACTGGCATCGCCCGCTCTACGCCGGCGCGCGCAGTCTCATCAAATTTACTTGCCGCTCCGGGCCGGCAGCTGGACCGGGACGTGCGGCGACGTGCTGACGACCCGTGTGCCGCCGTCCGGGTAGCTTTGGCCCTGGGCCCGGATCAGGGGTTCGACAATTAAAAGAAACTTTTCGGCGAGCATGGCAGCGCTCCCATTATTTGGCCGTTCAATCGCATCATAGTGCCCGACCAAGATTTCCGGCCGTTTTCGAGGCTCCGCAAAAATGGTTTCGTCGACCGGGTGAAATGTTTCTTCGCCCTCTTCACCGCGAAACCAGATCACAGGATCGTCATAGCCGGCCGAAGCGTTGCGGCCATGGCGTGGCGGCAGCGGACTGTCGCCGCGCGCGAACAGCGATAACCCGTCACGCCAATACGGATGCGTCGATAACCGCGAGAACTCTCGAATGGGGGAGCTTTGCTGCCGTTTCGCGGCGAGCCGAAAAAGAAAAAACGTCACCTATCATGCAATCGCCACGAGCGTGTGATAGTATCAGTGCTCGTCTCCGGGTTGCCGTAACGCGTCACCCAGGAAAGATGCGCTTTTGGCAACGTTCGGACCGCAACAGGAGGTGGACGATGCCACTGAACCTGACGCTCCTGCGCGGCGATCTTGCCACGCTGATCCCCGAGCCGCCGCCGATCCCGCTTCCATTGCCCGGAACCGTGCAAATCGTCACCGGCCCCGGCCTCGTCGGCTTCAAACTCAATGGTGTGCTCCGCTGGCTTGTCGATGAGAAGTGGTTCGGCGGCACTCCGGTCCTGACCTACGGTCCACTGCTCACAGGCTACCGCATCGAGTTGAAGGGCGCGCTCTACGCCGGGACGAGCCTGACGGCGGATTTCGTCATGACGCTCGCGGCGAAGACCGCAACCGGCACACCGATGGACATGACCATGTCGCTGGGCGGCTTTCATGGTCAATCCGTGCTGGAGCGCTGGCTCGCGGGCAGTCAGCGGCTGGCTTCGCCGGTCACCCTCGCCGCGACCGCCTGCCCGCTGGGCGCCGCCGGAAAGCTCACCGTTCAGAACGCCGCCTCCGCGCTGTTTGCGCCGGAGTGGCAGACAACCTATGCCGGCACCGGCATCGCAGCGGTCACGGGGCTCGGCGCCGCGGCGCAATCCGCCAACAACTTCCTGCTCCGCGTGCTGACGCCGGGGCAACCGAGCCTGCGCAGCACGCCCAAGCAGAAGCGCACGCTGATGACGTTGCACCGCGGCAGCCTCAACTGGGACCTGAAGCCGTCGCCGCTGGCGCTCGATATCGGCACGCTGACGCCGCAACCGAACCTGTTTGACGAAATCGACATCGAGGCCGGCGAGAACTCGGCGACGGACGTGGACCACACGTTGCTGGCGCAATCGACCAGCGCCGACAAGCTTGCCTTCGCGCCCGGCGGCGGTATCACCAATCTCGACGGCCATGCGCTGATCGTCCCGCTCGGCGCCGCGCGCTTTGCCATCGACTTCGAGACCAACCAGACTTTTCTTTCCAGTCAGTTCCCGGCAATCCCGCTATGGCTGCAACGGGACGGCTTTGCGCTCCAGGTCGGCAACCCTGCCGGCGCTTCCGCCTTCGAGCTCGATGCGACCAGCGGCACGGTGACCACGCACCGCTGCGCGCCGGCTTTGCTGCAGGCGGCCGCGCCGCTCGCCGGCGCCGCCGCGGCAACGCCGCTGGCGCTCAGCGGAACGTCGCGGCTCAACTTCGTGGCCAAGCCGGGCACGACACCGGGCTGGGGCGTGTTGGCCGCCGCCGCTATTGCCACACAGCCGACGCTGTCGCTGCCGGAATTCGCCGTGGCGCTGCTGCGGCGCGACGATTTGCTGGTGCTCGATTTTCTGTTCGGCAACCTCGCGCTCGAAGGCGGCGGCGGGCTGGCGCCGCGCCTTGCGCGCATCGACGCCACCGCCGACGGATTGCTGACCGCGCGCTTTAACGGGCCGCAGAATATCGTCGACCAGGCCTTTCCCGAGGTGCCGCCGCCGTTGCCGGCGAGCCCTCCGGTACAGGCGCTGGCGGCGGGGCCGAGCCGCCTCGTCTTCAAGCTCGGCGCCGGCGTGAGCCAGGTGCCGTACGACCTCGCGGGCCTGCTGCAATGGGTAGCCTACGATCTCAACGTGTCGCGCGCCGCGGCGTTGCCGGATCCGCCGCCCCAGCCTTTGAGCGGACCGGCGCCGACGCCGCCGCAGCCGACGGAGACGGCGATTGAAGCGCCGTGGTCGCTGTTTCTCTCGCCCAATGCCACCGCCGGCTGGGCCAATCAAACCGACGCGGTCACGCACGGCACCCAGACCGAGCTCTGGCACACCCGGCTCGGGGTCAAGAAAATTCAGGGTGGCGTGCCCATCGTCGACGAGCAGTCCGCGGCAACACGGACGGTGCGCGCGCTGTGGTCTCCCGACTACAGGCCAGGGCCGCCGCCCACGATGGACTCCTCACCCTTCCTGATGTCGCTGAGCACGATGGACCGCGACCAGATCGTGGTGCGTTCATCGGACTTCTCGAATCCGCAATTGCCGCCCAAGGCCGTCCAGGTCGACCGCCTGATGCTGTCGTCGCTGGGCGCCTGGCTCGACCTCGACGGACGCTGGCCACCCGGCGGCGCCTTCACGATCGTGGGATGGCGCCACCGCGCGGCCACAGGCCGGGACAATTACGTCAAGGTGATCGACGCAGCGTTTGCCTGTCCCGTCGGCAACCGCGCGGTGCGGGTCAAGGTGACCGAGCGCAAATTTCTCGATAACCCAACCGGCCCAACCACCGCCTATCAGATGCAGCGCCACTACGTCGTGATCACCGAGCCGGAGAAGGACTACACTTTTCTCGCGACGACGACGGCGAGCGGCGGCCGCAATTTTCCGTTCAAGAAGATTCGCATCACGACGCTGGTGACGCCCAATCTCGACACGCCGCCCGGCGGCAACTGGAATTATTTCATACCGACGGTCAGCGGACAGCCGTTCCTGTTCCACATCGTCGCGACGGACTGGGACGGCAATAATTCGGACTTCTCGATGCCGCTGGTGATCGCGCTGAGCGACATGCAGTCGCAGACCGGCGGGTACGCGCTCTACACCGGCTCCGATCTTTCGATCCGCCAGCGCGACATGGGTGGCCAGTCGATTGCCTTCGCGGCCAGCACCAAGCCTGGCGGCACGACGTTCAACACGTCGACCATGACCTTCAACGCCGCGCTCTTCAACGTCTTTATTCCGCCGCCGCCGGGTCAGCCGATCTTCTATCCCATCCTCGATACGACGTCGGCTGCACAAGTGACCATCCCGGCGCTGCAACAGGTCACCGGCGCGTCCAGCCCGGTGCAGATCGTGTTCTATCCGCATTATATCCAAAGCAATTTCGACAAGGGCGGCGTTTTCATCCAGCTGGTCAACGCGCTCGGCGTCGCCTTCGGCGGCGACAAGACCGGCGGCGTCGCGACGCCGAATTTGAATGTCGGCGGCCTGTCGCGCGATTTCGGCACGGTCTCCGGCACCGGCGGCGCGCTCGACACCTTCTCCCAGGGCAAATTCGATCCGAAACAATATTTTGGCGCCATCGCCGACGCCAAGCTGCTCGGCGTCGTTCCGCTCTCCGACGTCATCCAGGTGATCCTGGACATCACCGGCGCCCCGGAAAAGGCGCCGCAGCTCGTGACCACCCGATCGCCCACCCAGATCGTGACGACGCTGGCGTGGAAGCCCGACGTGCAGGACTGGGCGGGCGGCGTCGCCAATTTGCATTTCACCGCGCCCGACGCGCCCAAGAATCTGGAACTCGACGTCGTCATCACCACGCCGATCGGCGGCGGAACGCCGGATGCGACAGTCACCGGCCATATGCGCAGCTTCGACCTCGAGCTGCTCAGCGTCATCAAGCTGCATTTCAACTCCGTCGACTTCACCGCGTCGCCCGGCAAGAAGCTCGACCTCAGCGCCAATATGGGCGACATCGGTTTCGAGGGCGATCTGGCGTTCCTGAACCAGCTGGAGCAACTCATTCCATCCAGCGGCTTCTCCGACCCGCCGGCGATCGAGGTGACCTCGCAGGGGGTGACGGTCGGATACTCGCTGGCTATCCCCAGCATCGGCGTCGGCGTCTTCAGCATCGAGAACATTCGGCTCGGCGCCGCGCTCGAGCTGTCGTTCGTCGGCAATCCGATCCGCTTCCGCTTCGCCTTCAGCGAGCGCCAGCATCCCTTCCTGGTCAGCGTATCGCTGCTCGGCGGCGGCGGGTTCTTCGGGCTGGAGCTTGGCCCCGACGGCATCGAGATGCTGGAGGCATCGATCGAGTTCGGCGCCAACGTCTCGATCGATCTGGTGGTGGCCAGCGCCAACGTCCACATCATGGCGGGCGTCTATCTGAAGCTCGACTTCGCCACCCAGCACTCGCAGCTCACGGGCTATCTGCGCGCCGGCGGCTCCGCCAACGTACTCGGGCTGATCACGCTCTCGGTCGAGTTCTACCTCGGCTTCACCTTCTATCCCGCCGGCGGCGGCGCCGCCTGCAAGATCGCCGGCGAGGCCTCGGTCACCGTGGAGGTGGACGTGCTGATGTTCAGCGCCTCGGTGTCGCTGTCGCTGCGGCGCGAGTTCGGCGACCCGACCGTTTCGTTTGCCGATCTGATCGCGGCCGGAGACTGGAACGAGTATTGCGACGCGTTCGCCGCGTAAGGAGCGAAGGCCATGAGTATTCGCAACATGATGTGGACCGCGCTGCCCAACGGCTTCACGACCGCCGGCGACAAGCTCGTGCTGTCGGTCTATCTCTCGCCGCGGCTGGTGACCGACAATGGCGTCGACGGCACGCTGCAGCAATTCTTCCCGCAGCTGCAGGACTGGCCGGCGACCATCGGGCCGCTGCAGTTCAAGGTGCAGGTTCAGGGCGGGCCGGCATTCACGGTGACCCGCGCCGCTACGATCGCGCTGGAATCGCCGCTGTGGGCGGCGCTGTTCAACAAGGACACCTATGTGCGCTCCTACCAGTTCGAGCAGCGCACGACGCAGAACATCCGCTCCTACCCCGTGCGCAAGGTGTTGTCGTTCCTGAAGAACGCCTACCAGGCGGTGGCGATCCAGACGCCGGACCTGCCGCCGACGCGCGGCGATCTCAATTTCGAGGATTCGCCGCGCACCATCACCGACCTCGTTCAAATTTCCCTGGTGCTGCCCGAGATCGAGCGGCGCACCGCGGAAGCGATCGAGTCCCGGCTTCTGGACGGCCACGCCATCCCGCCCGCGTTCGGCACGCCCGCCATCGATTTCTACCAGGTCCGCACCTTCCATCAGTTCCTGTCGCGGCGTAACCCCGACGGCACGCCGGCGCCACTGCAGAAGCAGACCTTGCCAAAACTCGATTTCCACGACGTGGTGAGCCGGCTCTCGCAATATCCGGAACTGCTGCGGCGCCTTGGCCTGGCGGTCGACGTGGAACTGCCGACGACCGTTCCGGCGAACGGAAACATCCAGGTCATTCCGCAGCTCGCGGGACCAGCGCCGATGTCTCCGTGGACCGCCTACCAGATCGACACCACGCGCCGGCGTTTCCAGCCGGCGGCAGGCACCGAGGTCGCCGACGGCATGCTGCAGCTTGGCGGCGGCAACTACGACGCGGTCGAGGTCGACGTGGACGGCGCCGCGCACAAGATGCTCGATTTCGCTTTCAACCTCGGCCGCCTCGACCATGTCACGCGAACCCCGGGCAGCGCCAAGCGCTTCGGCTTCCCCTCGTTGCGCTCCGCCGGCTTCGCCGCCACCCGCCAGGGACGCGCGGTGCAGCTGCATGACCGCTTCGGCGCGGCGAGTACGCAAAACGGCGCCGTCGTCGCCAACCCGCAGAACGGGCCGGTGCTTGCCGCCGACGACCTCACGCGCGGCTATCGCATCGATGCCTGGGACAGCCTGACCGGCAAATGGCATTCGCTGTGCCGGCGCGACGGCACCTACGCTTTCCAGAACGTCAAGCTCGTCCGCCACCTCGATCCGGACGAAGGTTTTACGGCGCTGGCCACCAGCCAATCGGCCGACGGCACATCGCCGGATCTCTATCTGCCGGAATCGCTGTTCCGCTGGGCCGGCTGGAGCCTCGCGGTGCCGCGGATTGGCAAGACGGTGGGGCCGCAGGACACCGCGGCGACGCCCGAGAACCCGGCGCAGACCGAGTTCAAGCTGGTGGTGACGTTCAAGCCGGTCCTGACGCCCAACGACTTCAGGCTGCCGCGGCTGCGGTTCGGCGCCAGCTACCAATTCCGCGCGCGTGCCGTCGACCTCGCCGGCAACAGCCTGCCGCCCGACGCGTCGATCCCCGCCTCTTTCAGCATTCCGCCGCAGCCGGTGCCCTATCTGCGCTATGAGCCGATCGCGGCGCCCGTGGTGGTGCTGCGTGCGGCGCTGAGCCCGACCACGACGCCCGGCGAATCCGTCGACCGCATCGTGATCCGCAGCAACTTCAACACGCCGGCCGCAGCGCCCTCCGAACGCCACCTCGCGCCCGCAAAAGTGTCGCAGGAGACGGCCGAGGTGCACGGCATGTTCGACACGCCGACGGGGCTCGACAAGACCGTCTACACCATGCTGACGCAGAAGGACGGCGATCTCGGCGTCGACCCCGCGCATCCCGACCAGCCGGTGCCGCATCCCGAGGCGCAGCTCGTGCTGCCTTATCTGCCGGATCCGCTCGCGGCCGGCGCCGCGTTCATCAACCTTCCCGGCGTAGCGGCGGGCACGGTCTTCACCGTTCCCTTCACCGGGACGTGGCCGAACGAGCGGCCGTTCCGCATCGTGCTGGCGGAAGGCGCCGGCGCGCCGGTGCTGACCGAGACGGCGCAAGAGCGCTTCCTGACCGTGCGGATCGCCAAGGCGGACGAGATCGCGGTGGTGCTGAGCTGCTATCCCACCGCCGACGCGCTGGCGAAGCTGGCGATCTGGGGCTGGATCCTGGAAGCTGGCCCGCCCAATCTCGCGGTGCTGCAGCAACTGGCCGACAATGGCGGGCACTGGATGCTGACGCCGCCGCGGATTCTGACTTTGGTGCACGCGGTGCAGCAGCCGCTGATCGAGCCGCAATTCCAGGATCTGGCCGCCTCGCGCGTGCTCGGCGGTACCAAGGCGCGGCTAACCGACGACATCCCGCTGAGCGGCAAGAGCACGATCAGGCTCGACATCAATGCGAGCTGGGTCGAGACCATCGACGACGGCGGCTCCGGCCCGCAGCCGAAGACGCCGCCGGCGCAAACCCGCGCCTTCGAGACTCCGGTCGAGCGCACCGCGATCTCGCAGAAGATCGACGGCGCCCATGAATTTCACGACACCAAATATCGCAGCGTCACCTATGTCGCCACGGCGACCTCGCGCTTCCGCGAATATTTTGCCGACAGCCTGACGCGGCCGGCCAGCGATTTCACCCGCGACTCCGTGCCCCTGACGCTCGACATCCTCAACACCGCGCGCCCGGCGGCGCCCAAGGTGTTGTATGTGCTGCCGACCTTCGGCTGGTCCGACAAGACCGAAGGGACGTGGAACGTCAGCGCGCGCGGCGGCGGCGGACTCAGGGTCTATCTCGATCGGCCGTGGTTCTCCTCGGGCGCGGGCGAACTGCTCGGCGTCGTGCTGTGGGGCTGCGTGCCGCCGCAGCAAGGCACCTTCACTGCGTTCACCGTCCCCGACTATTTGTCGGCCGTCGTGACGCAGTGGGGCATGGACCCGATCTGGGACGCGCCGCCGCCACCGTCGCAAGCGGTGCCGCTGCCGCAGCATTTCCGCAACGCAGTCGACATTGCCAGCGGGCTCACGCTGGAATGGCCGCCGGGCTTCGGCAACATACCGATCTCGGTGGCGGGACATTCCGTCGGTTACGACGTCGACCGGGAATTGTGGTATTGCGATATCGAGCTCGATTCCGGCGTCGCCTATTTCCCCTTCATCCGCCTGGCGCTGGCGCGCTACCAGCCGAAATCGCTGCCCGACGCCCACCTGTCGCGGGTCGTGCTCGCCGATTACGTGCAGCTGGTGCCGGACCGCGCGGCGAGCATCGCCTTCGACGGCTTCGACCCGACGCTGCTGCAATTGGCGGTGACCGGCGTGCTGTTCGCGAACACCGCCCAATCATTGCTGCAGGTAACGCTCGAAGCCCAGGCCAAGAACGCCACCGGCGATGCCGCGTGGGTGCCGCTGTTGACGCAAACGCTGACGCCGATCAAGGGGCCGGGAGCGACCACGCTGTGGACTTCGCCCATCATTTTGCCGGCGCCGCGCGGCGCACGCGCGTTCCGGCTGCGGCTGGAGGAGTTCGAGATCTACCAGACCGGCACCGCGGGCCAATCGCAGCAGCGGCTGGTGTATGCGGATGTGCTGAAGCTGTAGGTTTAGAGCGTTTTCCAGCGAAGTGGATACCGGTTCGCGTCAAGAAAACGCGTCAAAAAAAGAAATAGAGCCCCGTTCCGATTCAATCGGAACGGAAACGGCTCGGGGCGCCCGGATCAGGCGGCAGAGGCGACGGCAGGCTTCTTCGCAAGCATGGATCGCCGATCGTGAATCAAGCCCTCCAGCCGATGGGCGGCGACATTCAGCGTCGCGTCATCCACTGCGCTCTCGTCCCCGCGCGCCGTCCTGGCGCGTTGCGCGCCGAGAATGGCGTCGATTTCCTCCTCGATTTCCAAAAGTTCGGCCTCGGAGCCGGCTTTGCGAATGCGGCGCCCGAGGGCGTAGAGCGAATCCAGCGGGCCCTGTCCGGTCAGGGGCGCCCCAAATCCGAGGAACTTCCAGGCCGCGGCAAGCACGGTCGCGGCGGCGCCGAGCGCCATCGGCGTCAGATAAATCCAGTTGCCGTATTCATCCATAAAACTCTGCTGGGTGCCGTTGTAGACGGCGGCCGCCCCGGGGTGCAGCGCAAGGTAGGCATCCTGATCGGTGCTGGGTGCGGTGATCTGCCCGAAAATCGGATCCTCGGCCAACAGATCCCTGCGGACGTTCATGATGGTCTGCGTGAGTGTCGCGACCAGATCGGAACCGAGCTTCTTGTTCGCAACCAGATAGAGTGATGTTCTCAGGGTGGTCAGATCGTCATCCGGCACCGGCGGCGCGCCGCGCAAGGTGCCTTTCGGGACGTCGAAACTCTCGAAGGCAGGCTCGGTTTCGGCAATCGCCGCCGCCGAATCGACCGGGATCAGCACCGGCAGCGCTTTCGACCCCTGCTGGGACAAGCCTCGCACCAGCGACAAATATTTTTGCGCCAGGGGAATCACGACGAGCAGTGCTGCAACCTCTTTGGATTGAAGGGCGCGCCGGGCATCCGTCAAGGCGATATCCTTGAATACTTTCTGCCGATCTAACCCGTATTCCTTGCTCAGCACCTCGACGACCTTGGCATTGGCGCTCGCGCTAATCACCCCGACGCGGCGTCCCTTTAGTTTGTCCATGCTGTCGACGCTCGAACCCGGCGGCGCGACGATCAGGACGACCATGTGGCTGACAATGACCACGGCGCGCGCTTGCGACAGGTCGCCGACATCACCACGAACCACGGCCAGGTCCACCTTGCCGGCTGCAAACGCATTAGCCGCTTCAAGCGCGGTGCCGCTGTCGACCACTTTGAGCCGCACCGCCGCGTTGGTGGTCGCGAGCCGGCTTGCAATGGCCGACATGGCCTTGGCAGCCTCGCCGTCAATCGAGCCGACCGCCACGCTCAAAGTCACCGGGCGGGTATAGTACCGATAGGCAAACAGGCCGGCGCCGGCCGCAAGACCGACCACGCCGACCAGCACGACGAAGCGAAGCCAGAGCGGAAAATTCAGCGAAGTCATGCTCGCTCCTCCCTGTTAGCCGACCGCTTGCCGCACGGGATGCGGCCCGATCAAATCCTAAGCTGCGGCAAGCCCTGCCGGATGGCTTGAGCGAGAGCTCGAGTTCATGGGGCAATTTGTCGGGCAGTCTGCCGACCGTCAACTGATCGAATATCTCGTGCGGTGCATCGGTCAACTGTTCGCTCCTCGAAGCGATCAAATGCCGAACCAGAGTGCATCCAGCCGCGCGACTCCACAAGGCGGGCACGCAGGGCGGATCGGCCGGCGCCGTCCGGGCATAGGCGCGCGGCATCACAGGATCATTATGGGCAATCCGGATTTGGGCTATAACAGCGGGGATCAATGACGATCCCAAGTTGAGCAATGAGGGAGGCGAGGTCCGATGCCAAAACTTTTGGGAACGACGGGACTGATCGTTTGCGCGGTGCTCTGCTTCAGTATTCCGGTCGCGAAGGCCGGTCCTTGCAGCGAAGACATTGCTCAATTCGAAGCCGCCATACGCCAGTCGGCGGGAAATCCGAACGCGGGATTGACGGCGCCACAGTCGGTTGGCGCCCAACTTAATCGGCAGCCAACACCCGCTTCCTTGAAGCAGGCCCAAAAGCGCCTGCAATCGAAATTCTCGACGACGATGGCCCGCGCCAAGCGGTTGGATGCCAGGGGCGATCGCACGGGATGCAGCGGCGCGCTTACCGCAGCCAAGCGAATGTATATTCTTTGAAACGAAGTCCGTCGGGCGGATTGACGACAGCTTGGGCGGCCGAATGCAAGTTGCTTGGAATACGCGATCGCCACTCCGGTCAAAAGCGGCGAATCTGACGATTTCGCATGGACGTGCTCCACGAGTTCGAGCCTAATGACAACTACACACGCGCTTCGACACGATTTCAAAAGGAAACCCAAATGAAATCGCACATAGCCTGTTTCGTGCTCGCCGCTGCTGCCGTGCCGGCGTTAACGCAACCTTCCCTGGCCCAAGGCACCTCCGGCGGAACCGGGGCCGTCGCCTCCATTCCCGGCAGCGTCGTCAGGGACCACCAACAAGGCCCCGGTCTTTTCAGCATCATCGCTGGTTCAACCCCGCCAAATTCGAGCCCGGATTCGAGACGAAGGACGACCGGCCCGGGCGAAACCGAGCAGCTGTCCCGACAAAAGACCCGCAAATGATCCGCTACCTTCGCGCCGTCATGCCCGGCCTTGAGCCGGGCATCCACGCCTTGCTTGCCGACGAAGCGGCAGGGATCAACAAAACGAACCATGGAATCATCGACAAGCGTCCCTCGTCACCGGGCAGTCCCCCTTGGACGCAGCAATCCGTCTGCACGTTCAACTGAACCGTAAAGGAGATGGAGGCGGATTGGAGGGAGGTTAAAGCGCCGTCATCCAGCGAGGGCGACGGACGAAATTAAGACAGGAATGGTGTCCTGTACGGCGCGGACGCTCGCTGATATGCTTGCCTGCGATCAGGGCCGCAAATGGCAGTCCGCTAATCCAGTGTGGCTCGTTGGAGCAACACAGGTTCTGATTCTGTTCACATTGACCCGGACATTTCCAACCCGAAGGGGATTATCAAGCGGCTGCATCGTCCAACCAAAAGTATTGCGGGAGATGAGCTATGGCTGCATCCGACTGGCGCCTCGAAGGCGAATGGATCAAGAATTGCAATTGCGCGTTCGGCTGTCCCTGCGATTTCAACGCCCCGCCGACCCACGGTTCCTGCGAGGGCATGGTCGGCATGAGGATCACCAAGGGACACTTCGAGGGCACCAGGCTCGATGGTCTCGTGTTCGCCGGAACCGTGCATTTTCCCGGGGCGCTGCATGAGGGCAATGGGCAACTGCAGCCGATTATCGACGAGCGCGCTACCCCGGAACAGCGCCAGGCGCTGTTCGAAATCATGTCGGGCAAGCATTCCGCCGAGGGCACGCTGTTCCAGATCCTCAGCGTGATCGTAATCAAGATCCACGACCCGGTGTTTGCGCCCTTCGAGTTTTCATTCGACAAGAACGGGCGCGTCGCGCGGGTCGTCGCCAAGGGTGTGCTCGAGACCGAGGTCGAGCCGATCAAGAACCCGGTGACGGGCGCTGCGCATCGCATTCAGGTCGTGATGCCGGAAGGCTTTGAGCACAGGGCCGCCGAAGTCGCCTCCGCCAACATCCGCTCGACCGGGGCGATCAAGTTCGAGACCAAGGGCACGCATAGCTCGCTTGCCAACGTCGTCCAGACCCCCGATGGCGTCGCGGCTTGATGCTGCGCCGGAGCCTTCGCTCGAAAACGCTCTAGCGAGGTTACTCCATGAGCGACACGTCAGCGCTCGAACAAATCTTGCGGCATGACCGCCTGATCGTTGCAGGCGGCATTGCCGGGGTGACGGCGCTGGCCTGGACCTATCTGTTTGCCGGGGCAGGCATCGACATGAGCATGGCCGACATGCCGATGGACCCGATGCCATGGTCGCCGTCGTATGCCGCGCTGATGTTCATCATGTGGTCGATCATGATGATCGCCATGATGGTGTCGAGTGCAGCGCCCATGGTCCTGCTATTCGCGGCCATCAAGCGCAAGCAAACGGCGTCGGTGTCCCCCTTCGTCGATGCCTGGATCTTTCTCGGTGGCTATCTCATGATATGGGCGGGCTTCAGCCTTGTTGCGACCCTGGCCCAGTGGGCACTCGAACGCGCTGGCCTGCTGTCGATGGCGATGGCGAGCACCAGCGCCGTGCTTGGCGGCGTCATTTTGCTGTTGGCGGGGTTTTACCAGTTCACGCCCGTCAAGAGCGTTTGCCTGCGCTACTGCCAGAGCCCGGTGCTGTTCCTGAGCCGGCACTGGCGGCCGGGCGCAGCGGGTGCATTGCGCATGGGGCTCCGGCACGGCAGCTACTGCCTCGGCTGTTGCTGGTTCCTGATGGCGCTGCTGTTCGTCAGCGGTATCATGAACCTGTTCTGGATCGCCGGCATCGCCCTCTATGTCGCGTGCGAGAAGTTGCTGCCGCTCGGCCACCGGCTCAGCCGCGCCGCCGGCGTGGGCCTGATTGCATCAGGCTTGATCGTTCTGGCGCGCGCGCCTTGAGTAAACGAAGCGTAATCCACTGCCCATCCGGGCCCGACAATCGCCAAGCAGGGAGAAAAAGCGTAAGACAACGCTGCTCGAGCAGGAAGGGACACCGTGGCAGCACTTTCGGTTCAGAGGGCGAAGGCGCGCATCGCGATCGCCTTCGTGCTCCTGTTTGTCGTTGCGGCGGCGCTCTCGGTCGGGGTCTATTACCTGGGTAAGCTTCAGGAAAATATTGCCTCTCAGGAAAGCCGGATGGCGCTCGAAGCCATCAACAATGCGGCCTCGATCGACGAGGCGCTGGCACGATATCCGTCAAACAGATTCCTGAAGCTGATGGCGATGGCGACCACGGCCGCCCTGGAGACCAGCGCGGCCAGTGAAAAGCTGTCCCGTGAAATTGAACCACCGGCGCTTTCGAGGGGTATCACCCTGGCGGCAGCGAGCCGCGGCGATCTCGAGGCCCTTCGCCGCGATTTGAAGATCGCGGAAACCAACGCGACGACATTCATGCCGCGCTACCTCGCCCTCCTCAAGGCCGAGCGCGACAGGCTCGAAAATTACGCGCTCTCACTGAATATGGAAAAGAATGTCGCCAGCAGGTTTATGCAGGACGTCGACAGGCGGCACGCGGAAATCGCCGCTGTGATCTCCAAAATGCTGGCGGCCCGGGCCGAATATTATCGCGCGTACGATAAATGCGTCGCGGCTCTGCTGGCGGAATTCGGCATCTACAAGGTGACGAACGGTCAGTTCATATTTCCAATTCAGTATATGGCGGACCGTTACAACGTCGCCGCCAACGCCATGGCCTCAGCCGCACAGCGCGCCACCGAATTGGAACAAGCGAGGAAGATACTTGCGCAGCCGGCGCTGAAGGGATGGGAGCAGATCGCCGGCGGTGGGTGACCGGGCCGAGACTAATTCGGATTACTTCCGAAGAAACTGCACAGCTTCATGATGTTCATTGCCGGAATTCCGAAGCCTCCGCATCATTTCCGGAGCCGGACATCGCCCCCCTGAAACGTCCGGCGCAAGCCGCGAGGAACCGCGAAGAGGACTCAGTCCCCCAAGCAGTGGCCTCCCTTTTCGTTGCGGTGAACGAGAAAAATCCGGCGGAACGAAACGCCGAAAATCATCGCATGCGGTCTGTGCGGGGAAGATCGGGCGGTGGTGCCCCAATGGGGCCTAGTTGTTCGAACCAAACACCAGAGGAGATCGCCATGCATTTCTGCCTCACCGGACAATACACGCCACGCGCTATCAACGCCATTTTGGAGAATCCGACGACAAGCCGCTACGAAGCGGCCAAAAAACTGATCGAGGCTGCCGGCGGCAAATTGATCTCGATGTACAGCACCCCGGTCGACGGCCCAGGAGTGCTGGTAATCTTCGACGTGCCTGATCCCGCTGCGGCTCCGGCGATCGTTGGCGTCGTTGTCGCGGCCGGCACCCTTCAGAACGCGAAGCTCACCCGCCTGCTGACACAGGACGAGATCATACCGATTCGGCAAAAAGCGGCTCAGCTTCGCGCTTCCTACAGCCCGCCCTTCAAGTAAGGAGATCGGTGGCAGCCGGCAGGGCTGCCAGCAATTTCAGGCCGTCTGGCCGTTTCGTCAGCGCCGGCTGACGCCGAGCCCGTTCCAGTTGCTCCAGCTCACGCGGGCGAGGCTTTGCAGGTCGGTCGCGACCGGCCGCTTGGTTTGCCGCTCATGGGCAGCGATGCATCGCTCGGATTCGGCGATCCTCTGCTTCAGTTTGGCGATCGTGCTTTGCGTCTGGCCGCTCGCACCACCGATTTCGCCGGTCCTGAACCTGGCAATTTCCAGCGCCCGCACGGCGTCGCGGTTCTTCTTCAACTGGACCCTGTGCCAGGCGATGTTGCTATTGCTGTCGGCGATCATGTCGCAGCCACTGCTCTCGATCGTTCGAAATTGTTGGGCACCTCGATATCGACTTCAAGCGTCGAAACGGTCTTGCCCCTCTCCATCCTGACGATGACCTTGTCCGGATCGAGCACGACATGCCGGGATACCACGGCCAGGATCTCCGACCGCAGCAGTCCCAGCAGGTCAGGCTGGCCGCGCAACCCGCGCTCGTGCGCGAGCAAAATCTGCAACCGTTCCCGTGCAACAGGCGCGGAAGCAGTACGGCTGCCGAAAAGCCGTCGCAGATCCATCATGCCGCCCTCCGTCCCAGTAACCGGTTGATCAGGCCTTTTCGCTCGGTCGGAACCATCATCGCGACGGTTTCGCCCATCAAACGGCGCGCGGCGTCGGCATAGGCGCACGCCGGCGCGCAGGCGGCATTGTTCAGGGTGACCGGCGATCCGACGTTCGACGCGCGCAAGACGTCCTGGCTCTCGGGAATGATTCCGAGCAGCGGCGTCGCCAGTATCTCGAGGATATCGTCTATGCTGAGCATTTCTCCCCGCGCCGCGCGCGCCGGGTCATAGCGGGTGATCAGCACATGCTTCTCCACCCGCTCGCCCCGCTCCGCCTTCACCGTCTTTGAATCGAGCATTCCGATGATGCGGTCGGAGTCGCGCACGGAGGAGACTTCGGGGTTGGTGACGATGACAGCCTCGTCCGCATAGCGCATCGCCAGCATAGCCCCACGCTCGATGCCCGCCGGACTGTCGCAGAGAACCCAGTCAAATCTGGTTCGCAAATCGTCAATGATACTCCTGACGCCTTCATCTGTCAGGGCATCCTTGTCCCGGGTCTGCGATGCCGGAAGCAACCACAGATTCTCGAGGCGCTTGTCGCGGATAAGCGCCTGCGAAAGCTTGGCCACGCCCTGCGCGACATTGATGAAGTCGAATACGACCCGTCGCTCCGCCCCCATAATGAGATCAAGATTCCGAAGGCCGACGTCGAAATCGACGACGACGACCTTTTCTCCCATTTGCGCGAGCGCCGCACCGAGCGCCGCGGTGGTAGTCGTCTTACCGACCCCGCCCTTGCCAGACGTCACGACCAAGACTTTGGCCATCGCTATCTCCTTCAGTCGAATTAATTCAGCGGTGTGATCTTCATGATGTCGCCCTCGAGCCAGGCCTGAGCCGGTCGGTTGCGCAAGGCGGAGTCGATTTGTTCAGCGGTCCGGTAGTAGCCGTCGATGGCCAGCAGTTCGGCTTCGATCTTCTGGCAGAATATCCGCGCGGACGAATTGCCGCTGAAACCAGCCATCGCGCGGCCGCGAAGCGCGCCGTAAACGTGAATGGATCCGCCGGCGACGATCTCCGCGCCCGAGCCGACCGAGCCCAGCACGGTCACGTCGCCTTCGCAAAAGATCGACTGGCCGGAGCGCACCGGGCTTTCGAGCAAAAGCGACGCCGGCTTCGGCTTGGCTTCCACCTTTTTCGGTTCGTTCGCGGTCAGCATGGTGTGGCGCCCTCCGGTCAAAAGCGGCGGCATGCTGGTGGTGAGGCGGGTTTCGTCGACGCCCTCGATGCCGAGGACGCGGATGTTGCGTTGCTCGAGGCTGGTGACGAGGTGAGCGATCGCCGACTGGCTGAGGTCCACGGCGGACAGGTCGAGCACCACCGGCTTGCCGACGAAAAAGCCGGGCGAGCGGCCGAGCGTGAGGTCTATTTCCTCCAGCCAGCCGGCGATCGGAACCACCGGACAGAATGTAAACGCAACGTATGAGCGGCCCCTCATCCGGATTGGCTGACGTGTGGCCTTCGCAATCGCGTCCATCGTGCTCGACTCGCCATTCTTAGTGAATGGTTAAAGATCGGCGTCCTTGGTTAACGGCTGGTTAACGGCGCGGTTTTTCGGCGGCGGAGATCCGGGATTTCCTCAGGCACCCGCATATCGCTGTGCTCATGCGGCTCGTACGGCGGATCAGCGTAATCCGCCGTTCGATCGAAGACGAAATGTCGGATTACGCCTTCCGCCTTCGCGCTCCGAGCTACGGCGGACGCCACGTTAGGCGTTTAGCCGCAGCAACTGCCTTGTCTCTGCTACGGTAGCGGGTCGGCGCCCGTACGAATCGGCCATTTCGACGATGCGCTCGACAAGTGCCGCGTTGGATGGCGCAAGGGTGTCGCGGTCGAGGCGCACATTGTCTTCAAGACCAGTGCGACAGTGGCCACCAAGCTCAAGCGACCAGCGATTGAGCGTGATCTGGTCGCGACCAATACCGGCGCCTGTCCAGGTCGCGTCCGGGGCGAGGCGCTTTAGCGTCGCAGTGTAGAATTCGAATACTTCGCGGTCGACCGGCATTGCATTCTTCACGCCCATCACAAACTGAACGTGCAATGGACCTGTTATTTTGTCGGCTTTTTGCATCTCGACGGCTTTGAAGATCATCGACAGATCGAAGGCCTCGATCTCGGGCTTCACGCCATATGTGCGCATCTCGGATGCGAGCCATTCCACCAGGTCCGGGCTATTCTCGTAGACGCGTGTCGGGAAGTTGCACGAACCGGTGGAAAGCGAGCACATGTCAGGCTTGAGCGGGATCATGCCACCACGCTCGCGCCCGGCGCCGGAGCGGCCGCCCGTCGAAAGCTGGATAACCATGCCGGGGCAATGCTTGCGCAGGCCCTCTACCAGCTTCCCAAAGCGCTCTGGGTCGGATGTGGGTGAACCATCGTCCTTGCGCACATGCGCGTGGACCAGGGTGGCGCCGGCCTCGAAAGCCGCCTGGGTCGACTCGATCTGCTCGCTGACGGTTATGGGCACGGCCGGGTTGTCGGACTTCTGCGGAAGTGAACCGGTGATGGCGACCGTAATGATGCAAGGTGTGGTCATTGTCGTCTCTTCATGGTCCTGGTTCGGCTGCGTGGGCTGCACCAGTTCAAACTGTATCTTGCTGTTCTAGCCCAGGAGACCGGCAGTAGCGATAGCGGCCAAGCCGCAAGACGCTGCGTCTTGCCGTCGATCACTTCGATGGATGCGCCCTTTAGCCATTGAGCGCCTTTAACATGGAGCGATTCGACCTCCGGTCCCGTCACGCCCGGCATGTCGGGGCTGACCGAAGCGGCGCGCTCACTCGTCGTAAATACGCGCGGCACGGCGTGCGGCGCGTTGGGGTGCAGTCAAGCACTGTTACAGTAACTCCGTGGCTCAGTGACGGCAATGGATCGGATCACGCCGTTCGTTTTTGTCCGATCGCCTCGAACTGCGCCTTCTGCTCGTCGCTCAGCGTCGCATAGAAATTTTCGAGCGCGGTGCTCACCAGATAGACCGCTCGCTGCAGAGCCTCGAGCCGCCCCTCCATTGCGTCAAGACGCGCGGGCGGTGTGGTGGCGTCGTCCGGCTGGCAGCCGGCGTTCAGGATGTCGACCGCCCTGGCGTTGGCGTCCTGCAGCGCTTTGAGCGCGGCGCGTTGCGTGTCGTTCGGGTGCAGCCTGGCCTCGATCTCGTCCGCCGGCCATTGCAACGCGGCCGGCTGCGCCACGCCGCAAGCCTGGGCAGGCGCTTCCGTGGCCCCGTTTGCGGCGGACATCTTGCGCCGGTCCTCGGCGAGTGCATTGAGCCGTGCCTCCTGTTCGTCCTCCAGCAGGTCGTAGAATTTCCCCAGCGGCTGCTGCACGGCGGACGCCGCCATGATCATCGCCCCGATGCGCTGCTGCATGACGGCCAATCGGCCCGGCGCCGTCAACGCCGTCTGGGTCGGACACGACGCCTGAATCATCTGGGCGGCCGGGATCAATGCGTTGGCAAGACCGTCCAGGGCGGCGCGCAGCACCTCGTTCGGCTGGATTGCCTGCTGCATCTGATCGATGGCGAGGCCGGCAACGTCGTTTCTGTCATCGCCGCAGAGCTGCTGCAGCAAGGGGACCCTGCGATATCTCGAGCTGAGATGTCTTGAGTTGAGCTGTCCTGGGCCGTGCGGGCCCCGTCCCGCATAGGCGGCGAGATCATCATGGCCGTAAGGCGCAAAGATCGCGGCATAGATGTCCGGATAACCGTAGTCCCAGAAGCCGGTGCCGTCGCCCCAGACGGCGTAGTCGTAGATATCGTAGATGGCGAATGGCCAAAACAGCGGCCCGACCCAGCCATATCCGCCGTCGCCGTGTCGCCACCACCCGTTCGCGTCGCGGCCGCCATGCCAGCCGGCCAGCGCTGCAGCCGCGACGATCTGCCGGCGCGCCGCCGGGCTGCCAAGCCCGGAATCCATGGCAATGCGGACGTCTTGCGGCCTGAGGGAGACCGTGCGGATCTGGCCGTGACGGGCAAAGGCACGACGGTGATGTAACCCACCCAGCGACAATACGCGCCCTACCGCGAATCTCGCGACCCCAAGGGGGCTGATGCCAAGGCGCACTCCGGCCGGGGCCGCACTCGACAGCAGGGTTGCCAGAACGACAACGGCAATTCCAATCCGGAACCTCGACATGGCACCCTCCCGCGCCAGGCCTCACGCGTCACCTTAAAATGACGCCGATTTAGATGACGCCGAGAGGAACCGAAAGTTCCCTGCGCCAGGCAGACTGATCTCACGGTGGTCAGCACTTCCGCGTAATACGTAATACCATGACAGTGCAGCCCAGCACTGCAATTGAAAATACAACAATAAATACCAAGACAAAGCCGTCTCACTGGCCAACTTCCGACACAGGATAACGGCGAAAAGGGGCGATCCGACATGACGCTTGCGCGAAGGCAATACCGGCTCCGGCCTTACCGTCGTGCACAATTTTCAAAAAGGGGCTTTCGTGTCGCACCAACGTCTGTGCCAACTCCTGTCCGCGATCCTGCTCACCTTCGCGCTGCTCGCCGGGCCTGCTCTGGCACAGACCGGCGCCGCTCCCCACACAGCCGCCTCAGCCGCCCATGGCAGCGATACGCTGACGCCCGAACAGGCCAACCGCGCCCTCGACACGCTGCAGGACGACACCAAGCGCGCGCAGATGATCGATATCTTGCGCGCAATCGCCAAAGCCGCGCCACCGGCCCAACCCGCGCCGCAGGCGCAAGCCGCACCGCCAGCGCCCGAACCGCACCACGCGATTCCGCTCACGGCGGACAGCCTTGGCGCCCAGCTCCTGCTGACGGTGTCCGAGCAGGTCGGCGATATCTCGCACGAGTTCGCTTATATGGCGCGGTCGCTGACGCACTTTCCGGCGTTCTATTACTGGATCGTGCGGACCGCCAACGATCCCGCGGCCTATGACCAGTTGCTCAATATCGCCTGGAAACTGGCGCTGGTGTTCGGTTGCGCCTTGGCTGCCGAATGGCTGATCTTCCGCCTGATCAGGCGGCCGGTGGCGCTGCTGGAAGCGCGCATTCCGCAAGCCGCGCGTGCGCCGGCGCAGACGCAGGCGATGGCCGATCCGCCCTCCTCGGCCGCGGATGTGACCGCGGCGGGCGAACGGAATCGACGGCACCTCAGCCTGGCGCGCGCCTGGCAATCGCTGGTCCGGCTGCCGTTCGTGCTGGGACGTCTCGCGCTCGAGCTGCTTCCGGTATTGGTCTTCGTCGGCGTCGCCACGATGTTGCTGGGGACCGGGATCGGCGATCTCGCCACCACCCGCCTCGTGATCCTCGCGGTGGTGAATGCCTACGCCCTGTCGCGCGGGCTGATCTGCGTCGTGCGGGCTCTGGCGGGGCCGTTCGGTCTGTTCCGTGTCAGCGCCGAAACCGCGGCCTATATCGAGATCTGGGCGCGGCGCATCGTCACCGTCGCCGTGTCGGGCATCGCCTTTGCGAACGTGGCGCTGCTGCTCGGCCTGCATCGCGCCGGCTATGCGGCGCTGCTGCGCCTGGTGATGCTGATCGTGCATCTCTTTGTCGTCGTCATCATCCTGCAGTGCCGCCGGCCCGTCGCCGAGGCCATTCGCGCGCCGGCCGGCCGCGAGGGCGCCGCGGCCCGTGTGCGCAATCGTCTCGCCGGGCTGTGGCACTATCTGGCGATCGCGCTCGACCTCGCGCTGTGGGCGGTGTGGGCGCTCAATATCCACAACGGCTACACGCTGCTGCTGCAATATTTCGTCGGCACCGTCGCGGTCGCGCTGATCAGCCGTCTCGCCACCATGGTGGTGCTGAGCCTGATCGATCGCGGCTTCCGCATCAGCCCGGAACTCCTGCAGCGTTTCCCCGGGCTGGAAATCCGCGCCAACCGCTATCTGCCGCTGCTGCGCAGGATCGTCGCTTCCGTCATTGCCTTCATCGGCTTCGTGGCCCTGCTGGAGGTCTGGGGTGTCGACGCCATCGTCTGGTTCTATGGCGGCCAGATCGGCAGCCGGCTGTTGTCGGCGGTGGTGACGATCGGCATCGCAGCGCTGGCGGCGGCGGCGATCTGGGAGATCGCGAACGCGCTGATGGACCGCCAAGTGAATGCGCTGTCGCGCGACGGCCATTACGCGCGCGCGGCCCGGCTGCGCACCTTTCAGCCGATGCTGCGGACGGCGCTGCTGTGCCTGATCGTGACAGTGGTCGGTTTGACCGCGCTGAGCGAAATCGGCGTCAACGTAGCACCCTTATTGGCCGGCGCCGGCATCGTCGGCATTGCCATCGGCTTCGGCTCGCAGAAGCTGGTGCAGGACCTCATCACCGGCTTGTTTCTGCTGCTGGAGAACACCGTCCAGGTCGGCGACAACGTCACGGTGTCGGGGCTATCGGGCACGGTCGAGAACGTCTCGATCCGCACCATCCGCCTGCGCGCCGCCGACGGCGCCGTGCACATCGTTCCCTTCAGCGCAGTGACGACGCTCACCAATGCCAGCCGCGGTGCCGGCAATGCCGCCGTCAGCGTCAACGTGGCCTACAAGGAAGACACCGACCGCGCCGGCCAGATCCTGAAGGACATCGTCGACGAAATGCGCCACGAGGTCGAATACCGCTCGATGATCCGCGGCCAACTCGAATTGTGGGGCGTCGACCGGGTGGACGGCGCGATGGCCTCGATCGTCGGCCAGATCCGCTGTACCGACGCCGGCCGCTGGCCGGTGCAGCGCGAATTCAACCGCCGCATGAAGCGGCGATTCCAGGAATGCGGGATCGAGATCGCAACAGCGAACCAGACGATCCTGATGCAGGTGCCGGCGCCGGCCGATGTTGCCGCGGATGCGATGCCGCGGCGAGCGGCGGGGTAGGCGCGAGTGGCGGGTTCTTGGTGAAGCTGAATCGGCAGCGGTTTTCGCAGTAACCGTCATTCCGGGTTCGCGTCTTCGACGCGCCCCGGAATGACAGGGTCGCAACCGATCAGTGCTTTGCTTCGAGCACGACGAGCACACCGGTCGGTTCCGGCTCGTGCGGCCGCAGGCTTGTGAGCGTCGCATCGCTCCAGTCGGCAAGGCTCACAATTTCGCCGGTTTGAGCGTCCGTTTCCGCGGTGTCTGCGGGCTCCAGCACGTTGAGGCCGCTCCCGTCGAGAAAGAACGTGTGATCCCCGTAAATGTTGCTCAATTGCTTGAGTGCCGGATGATCGTCTGGCAGCACTTCCGCCGCAAACTGGCTCAGGGTTCGCTCCAGCTGTGTCGAATTCAGTTTCATGGCCTGTGTTTCCTTCAGCCGTTTGGATTGCGCCCTGCCCCGATTGCCGACGGTCTGCGCGCAGCTTGCCAGACCTGCTTTCGCTGATGGTTACGCCCCGGCAGCAACTGCCGATCCGAGGCTTGTCGCGGCGGCAAGCATCGGCTTGCTCTGCCTGTTTGGCGGAACTCCATCTCTTGCTGACGAAATGGAAATCCCTGATAGGGAGACCCCTGCCTGGCGTTTTGCTTCGCACGCCTTGGATTTGGAATGATCACGACACCATAACGTTCCCGGCGCGAGCGATCATTTTTCCGGTGCCGACGTGGATGAGTGGCTTGTCCGGCGTGAGCGCGAATAGCGAAGGCTGAAGACTACGCTGACAGAATTACAGTGCCAGTGCACCTCTCGTCGGACCGCGCCAATTTCGTGGCCGCGATTCATTTTGCCCAGGTTAAGCCATCCTGACGCCGACAGGTCGCGGCCTCATTCAGGCGTTCCGTCCGGACGTTTGACCAACTCGAAGATGGGAACGTGGGTGTTTTCCAGCCAAGACTCCAGCGTGTCACCGCAGACCTTACAGTTTGCGTGACCGGTGTGTGGCACCAAGAACTTTTCTTCAGTGCGTCTGTACTCGGCGCCGCAATTGGTACATCGGACAATCGTCGTCATTCGCCGAATATGCGCTTCAAACCGTGCTTCTTCCAGCGGAACGCGCATTGGCCTGTTCCGACGCGTGGTCCAGGTTGAATTTAGCCGTGACCTGATCTGACGCTTAACGAGCGTCATGAGGTTGCGGCCGTGCGTTCTCCATGGATATTATGGGGTACCCCATAAGGGTCTCCAGTGAAGAAGAAGGTTCCTTGCCAAGGAACCAGGTGGGACGCCAAGTAAGTTCCATCGGTTGCGGCTACGGAGGCCGCCGGATGCGTGAGTATCAAGCTTACGTCCTAGGCGAGGATGGCCATATCAAGCAGCGCATCGATCTCACCTGCGCCGACGATGACGCGGCCAGGGAACAGGCTGCATCGCTGGGAGACGGCCACGCCATCGAGCTCTGGCAATCGGACCGCAAGATAGCGACGTTCGAACCCGATCCCCTGAAGACTGAAAAGGCCGCCGGCTGGCTCAAGAGCGAACTACAGCCGCCAAAGTAAGGCCGCCTCGGTTGGCAGCCTCTTTCAATCGCCCCCGCGCCGGATGCCAGTGGCGACGGTCAAGCAAGATCCCGCAAATTTAAAGCCCGGCGATTTTGATAAACCGCCGGGCAACCGCGCCAGTATTATTGGATGAACGATTAGGAGATGAATGCCCCTATTCTCAGGGAAACGACGATGCGGCGTCTATCCGGAAAACCACGGTGCAGACTTGATGACTTGTTGCGCCGCACGCCCAGCGACGATCAGCCGCAATAAAAATAAGCTTTGCGTCCGTTCAACAGACGCGCTCAAATCACCGCATCGGATAAAGAAGAAAACGGGTAGCGAGTGGGAGGACGGCGATGGGTGCAACTGGAGCGGTTTTTCAGCCCGAGCTAATCGAACTGATGAGGGCAGTCCTTGACGATGCCGCGGTCATGCTCCCCGAGGCAAAGCGCACGTCGACGAGGAAGGCCGAAATGGCGTCGCACATTCTTGCATGCGCCGCGAAAGGCGAGCGAGATCCGGTAGCGCTGAGAAGGGCCGCACTCTCGGCGATCGTGGAATGTACTCATTATTCGCACGATATCTCTCCGGAGCGCAGGGTGGTCTAACGCATAAAGCCGCCCCGGGCGTGACTCCGTGCGGCTCTATACGCGACTGCCGGTTTCCCGGTTCCGCCGCTGTCATCATAAAACTGCCGAGCCGCGCAAAGGTTCCGTCCGCGAAAGCCCGCCGGCGTAAACCGGCGGGCTTGCGCACGCATTGCAGCCGCATTGGTTTCACTGAATGGCCACATGGGAATCAGACGCCAACCAAATTTCGTGGATAGAAGTTTTTCCCGAGCATGATCCGGAAAAGTGGATACCGGCTTTCCCTCGCGACAAACGCCAGGCGTTTGCGCGGAGATCACGCTCCAGGCAAACTGAAAAGGAGTGAGCATGCGCATCGTTACAGCATCCGTCATCATTGCAGCCCTCTCCCTGGGGACGCCGGCTTTCGCGCAGGCACAAGGAGCGCCCTCGCAATCTCAAGGAGCGCCCTCGCAATCCGAGGCACAGACTCCCCAGTCCAGCACGGTCATACGGAGCATACAGGTCGTCGACGTCAAGGATCTGCAACCGGCGGTGCGCTCGAAAGTGGATGAACTCGTGGCCAACACACGCGAGGAAGATATTCAGTCGCTCCGGAAGTCTATTGACGCGACGCCGGAGGCGGCGGCTGTGCTTAAGGCCAAGGGCCTGAACTCGTCACAGGTCGTGGCTATCAACATCGCCGACGGTGTCCTGACGATGTTTGCCAAGACAGCTTGAAACAAGACAGCTTGAAACAAGACTGCTTGAACAAGTGAAGCCCTTCCGCCTCATGAGAGTTTAGATGCGGCCGCCGAGCCCGCCGGGCGTGAAACCGGCGGGCGTGGACGAAAGACTTGTTCCGAACCCACCGGTTGCCAACGCGAACTGGCCGGTTACGCCTTCGATGAACCCGCCCCCGCGCGCCGGCTGCGCGCCTCACGCGCACCCGTTCGGCCACCCCGCTTACTGTCGCTCTTTGATTTGGCCGCTGCTATCGACGACGAGGGAAACCTCCTTGCCGTTCTTGGTCGCCTTGACGGCTGTGCCTTCAGCGGTGGATTTGATATCCCGGACTTGCGAATAGCCCGCGGATTCAAGTTTGGCGACAAGCTCCTGCTAGGTCAGGGCTTGGGCGGGCGAGAACACGCCGACCATCGCGAGAGAGCAAAGGACCGATCGAAAGACTGCCTTGACTGACATGAACTGTCCTCCCTGGCTTGTCTGAACCATGGAAACCTGCCCCCGCCCCAAAGGCTTCAACGCCTGTTCGATGTGTCAGTTCCGACTTTTTGACGCAGCCGTACTCGCCCCGCGAGGTGCACGCGCAGCGCGCGCACTGATCGTAAATACGGAGTTTTCTTTTTTGCAGTCAGGTTCATTTCACCGTTGCGACGAACCTGCGGCCTCCAGCGCCGTGCATGTTAGTTTCTAAATTCCAAGTCAGAATTCCAAGTCAGAAACTCTCTCTTACGCTTCTTGCGCGCCGGCGCGGCCGCAACTGAAGAGGCGGGAAATAATTAGCCGGCGCGGGGTTATGAATCACACTGGAGCCCCGCGGAGTGGAGAGATGGGCGCTATTATTCCGGGCATTTCCCGCACGCCCCGTGAATCGTTCTCGATTTCCGTGGTGTCGCGCGCCGAATTGTCCGGATGCGCGCCCTGGACATCCACTTTCGCCGACCAGCGTAAAGATCATCGGTACTACGAGATCCTTGACGACACTCTCCGGGATAACTTCGAGTACCGATATTTTGCGATCGTCGACAACAACGGCCAGGTACGGGCGATCCAGCCGTTCTTCCTCGTCGATCAGGATATTCTCGAAGGGCTTGGCGCTGAACGAATCCACTGGATTTCGCTGGTCCGGCGCTTCTATCCGCGCTTCCTTAAACTGCGCGCTTTGATGGTCGGCTGTTCCGCCGGGGAGGCTCACCTCGCAGCGACTGAAGCTCTGCCCGTCCACATCGTCGCGGAAACCTTGTCGAACGGCATCGTCGAGCAGGCGAGATCGCTGAATGCGCAACTCATCATACTGAAGGAATTTCCTTCTCGCTATCGCGAAGTACTTCACTGCTTCGTGCAACGCGGGTTCACGCGGGCACCGAGCATGCCCATGACGATGCTCGACATCGGATATGACAGCTTCGACGCCTACACGGAAAAGGCGCTGAAGAGTTCATCGCGAAGGAAATTGCGCAAGAAGCTCGCGGCGACGGCCGGCGTATCGGACATTCGCATGAGCGTCACCGACGATGCCGCAAGTTTCGTCGATGAGATTTACCCCCTCTATCTTCAGGTGTTCGAGCGCTCGAAAATGCAATTCGAGAAGCTGACCAAGGACTTTTTCCGGCAGATCGGCCAGCGAATGAGCGATAAGGTTCGGTTCTTCGCCTGGCGTCGCGGAAACACGCTGGTGGCCTTCAGCCTTTGCATGGTGCAAGGAGATTCGCTGTACGCTGAGTACGTGGGTTTCGACTACACCGTTGCACTCGACCTGCATCTTTATCACTACATCGTTCGCGACATGATCAGTTGGGGGATCAGCAACGGGTACAAATGGTTTCGCAGCAGCGGTCTAAACTATGATCCGAAGCTGCATATGAGGCACCGGCTCGATCCCATCGATCTCTATGCACGCCATACGTCCGCCCTTGCGAATGCGATATTCAGGCTGGCGCTACCCTGGATCGTGCCGGTGCGCTACGACGCGACACTCAAACTGTTTCCGGACTACGGGGAACTCTGGTGACGCTGCTCGCAATCGAATGGCCAGAGCGGCGGACGCGCGGTTCCACAGGATGATCTCGCCGGAACGGTTTGCATAGATCACGGCATCCGCGACCTGGTCGAGAATCCTTTCAGCAACTCGGGATCCGAATTCCATCGGTCGCAAAATACGCACGCAGCGGCCTCAAGCACAAGACTCATCCAAACATCGAGGACACACGCGGTCGGCGGCGTCGGCGAGTTGGCGTGCGATCTCTTCCATCAGCAACTCATGATTCCAGCCGCGGCCGTCGCTCTTGACGAGGTTCCTCGCGCGATAGAAGGCATGGGTCTCGGCCGCGTCATCGCCGACCCGGATCGTTACGTCGGGATGGAAGGGGCAGGCCGCGGTCGCCCGTGTCGTCAATAGTGCGCCGCGCACCGCAGACTCGAGATCGTCAGGATCGGCGGCAATAGACATCATAGCCTCCTGCAAGACTGGAAGGCGCCGCAACGCTGCAGACGACCTGGGCGCCCGCGCTTCCGACCACTCCTCGGCACCACATCGGATCTAGCGAGAGTAGGTTCCCAAAGGTGCCAAGCCGCGGTCGGCCGGTCGGACAGGATCGCCGAGGCTCCCGCCCCAGGCAGTTCGTGGTGACGTTGGAGGGTTCTTACGATTGTCGGAGAACGCGGCATTGAGCAGCATCAAAGGCCGTGTCGAAATCCCGGTTTCGGCGACAAGGGGACGGCAAGGGTCTGTCATGAAAAAGACCGCCAACTGAGGCGGCCTAGCCGAACGATCTCGCAATGTGCGCAATGACGGCCATCGCCCCGCGGGAATATTGGGCGCCATTGAAATGCTCATCCACAAAATTGAGTATGAGGAGAGCAACCATAGTGGCCGTCATTACTCTCATGGGAGCATCATGCTGCCCGAAATTTAACAGATAGTTAAAGAAGTTCATCAGCTGAGGGCGGCCTTAATCGCGCACGCCCCTTATCGAAGGCTGGATTGTGAGGCGATAGGCGACGAACGCGCTGCCGTCGAACTTTTCCAAAATCTCGCCACAGGTGGGACAACGGTATTCGCCCTGGGTCGCGGGCCCAGATGCCAGCTCAAGCCGCCGAAAACCGGCTCCGCACTCAGAGCAAGTCACATCGCCCTTTTTCATTCGCCCCGCCTCTATCTTGTCCCGAACCCGATTTACCTGGGGTTCGATGGCGGAACTTTGTTCATGACCGGAAAACTACGGGCGAAAACTGTCGCTCGCTCGTGACAGCTTCAAATCAGGCCACGGCCAAAATCAAATTGGGCCACCAGGGATCGAAACAGGCCAGTACCCGGGAGGGCGGGTGCTCGTCCAAATTGGGACGCTCCGCATTCCAGATCAGGACACCTGAGAAAAGCACAACGCCGCCCAAGCGGAATATGATCGCTTGGCGGCGTTGGTTCAGTCCCGGGGCCCCTGAAATCCCCCCGACGATATTGGGTCAGCAAAGGCCATGCCAAGGTTCAATAAAATTTGGGGCTGAGAATTTGGACGGCCCGATTGAAACCATAGCCGGGCGGAACTCTGGGAACGGTTGGATGTGCCCCGCCGCCGTAGGCCGCCCCAACGCCGCCGCACATGGCCCGGCGAGAGCCGTTCGGGGAACTGCGGCGACAGTTTAATTATCAATTGAGTGCACTGGCACCGTAACCGCTCCGCCACCCTCGGCCTTTGTCGGATTCGTGTCGCCCGGGACCACCAGCCTTGCAAAGATATCCTGGCCGGGTGGCTCCTGCATCTTGCGCCATTGGGCCGGCGTGACGCCCATGTGGCCCTTGAAGGCGCGTTGGAACGCCGCTTCCGATTGATAGCCTACGGCCTCCGCCACGGCGCCGGTGGAAAGAGAAGATTTTTTCAGTTCGTTCGCTGCGAGCGTCATCCGGATGTCGGTCAGGAGATCGCTGGCCGAGCGTCCGAGCTTCTCCTGGAATTGGCGCGCAAGCGTTGCCCGCGACATGTTGCACAGGCGTGCAAGATCCGGCAGCGACCATGCGCGCGCAGGTTCGTTGAACAGAGCGGCCACTGCCGGTGCGAGGCGTGGATGACCAGCCAAAGCAAGGATGCCGCGTGGCGCGTCGTCGGTCTCACTTGCGAGCCGCAGCACAAGCGCGAACATCGCCGTCGACAGCGCGTTCAGCATCGCGCGGCCGCCGAGATGATCGTCTGCGGACTCACGGCGCATCAGGGAGACGAGGCCTGCGAGTTGCGCGACGGTTTCCTTCTGTCCAGTGTGAGTGTCGGCATGCACGACGAGGCGCGGCGGCAGATAGCTGCGCAGCAGCCGGTCGTGCGGCGGCGCGATGGCAAAATGTCCGCACAACAGATCGAGCCGTTCGTCCGAACCGAGATTCTCGCTGATCGTGAAGTTGAGGGACGCACGGTTGCGGGCCGGCAGGGGCGACGCTCCGCTGCCGTCGTGCATGACGTGCCGTGGGTTGCCGGGAAGCAGAAGAATGTCGCCGGCCCTCAGCTGCAGCGATCGGCCTCCCGCCGGATCCTCCAGCGTCCCGGAGCCGGCGAGCACGGCGTGATACGGGATTTCGTTCGCCTCGCCCGGACCCTGGTCGATGCGCCAGGGGGTGCCGTAGTTGCAGCGCAGGTCGAGCCGCCCACGCACCGGCATCATTTCGAACAGCCGGCTTAGCCAATCCATGGTGACCTCCAGAAAGCAATCCAAACGAGACGATGGAGCATATAGTCGAGACAACACGACATTCAAAGTATCAAGGCGCGACCATACTGTCACTCCGCAATCGTTCACCAACCCCAACGAAGGAGTGCCACCATGTCCCGTCTTTCAGTTCCCAACCTCGAATCCGACACCGGTCCCTCGGGCCAGGTTTATGCCCAGATCAAGAAGGCCATCGGCAGCGTCCCGAACACCTTCGCGGCCATCGCCGCCCATGGCCCCGGCGCCCTCAAGTCGGTCCTGTTCGCCGACGCCACACTCGCCGCCGGAACCCTGACCAACCGCGATCAGGAGGTCATCAAGCTCGTCATCAGCGCCGCCGGTGGCTGCGACTACTGCGTCGCCGCCCACAACCATCTGGCCAGGCTCGCCGGCGTGAAGCCGGAAGAACTCAAGCAGATCCGCGAGGGGCGGCCCAGCGGCGACGCCAGGCGTGACGCGCTGGTCGGCTTCGTCCGCAAGCTCGCGCAGTCCAGCGGCACCGTCAGCGACGAGGATTTCGCCGCGATCAAGCTGGCGGGCTACAGCGACGCCCAGCTGGTGGAGATCAGCCTGGCCTTCGCGACCACCGTCTTCACCAACGTCTTCAACCGCATCAACGACACCGAGATCGACTTTCCCGCAGTCGCGTGAAGCCGCCGCGCCTCGTCAGATCTTGAATGAAAGGATCACGACCATGACCACGCTCTCAAATATCACGCAAAACCCGCTTGTCCGCGCGCTGCACCGGTCCGGCCTGCTCGCGGAGGATCTCGACTACCACGTCGTCCGGACCGCGATGGTGATCATGTTCTTCTTCTTCGGCTACCAGAAGTGGTTTCCGTACGAGTTCGAAAGACTGGTCCCGTTCATCGACAACGGGCCGCTGATCTGGTGGCTGTATCCGGTGTTCGGCCACGCCGGCGCCAGCTATTTCCTGGGCGTCTCGGAGTGGACCTTCGGGTCGCTGCTGCTCGCAGGCTTCTGGGACAAGCGGCTCGGCGTTCTCGGTGCCCTCGGCTCGACCGGGACCTTCATCGCGACGGTCACCATCATTCCGTTCATGCCGGAAGGCTGGGACGTCGCCGCCGGAGGCTTCCCTGCTATGACCGGCAACGTCCCCTTCTTGATGAAGGACGTCGTTCTGCTCGCCGTCTCGCTCTATCTCCTGAGGCAGGACCTGGTTCGCTTGACGCGGCAATAACAAGGTGAGTGATCCGGCGAGAGCGAGCGTCGCCGGTTACTGCGGTGACAGTGCTGGACTGTACCCCATAAGTGAGACACGACAATTTCTGTGACAGGCTATTACGGTGACACCCATTAGCCGGCCGGCTAATGGGTGTCACCGTAAACGATCAGCGCCTCGGGCGACGAGCCGGCGCTTTTGCACTTTCTCCGGTCCGGGCTTCGGCCTGACGAACGGGCGGGAGTTTTTCCGCAACCGTTCCGTGATCGTCGGAAGCCGGTCGCCGCCGCCGAGAATGCCCCATTGCCGGACGAGACCGGCCAACTCCTTCCTCATCGCCATCGTCTGACTGGCTGAGGCCGTGCAATCCTGGTCTTGCCGGATTTGGTCGCGGGTGGTCGCCTCCAAGTCCAGCATTTCCCGGCGTAAAGTTCTGATTTTGCGTCGTAATTCGTTAAGTCTGTTATCCATGACAGCCTCCAGGTCGGGAGAGACATATTAAGAACAAAACATGAACAGTGAGTCAATGCAGAAGGTGGGTACTCAGCCAGCGGCCTCGCGGTCCGCAACGCCGCTTGGTCACCGTAACTCTAATTATCCCGGCGCAAACATCGGAAATAAAGAGGCCGCCAACCGAGGCGGCCTCCTCGGTCACGGCAGCTGGTCGAAGGTCAGCGTGTTGTCGAGCGTATCGCCCTGGGCGATTGAGCCTTGCGGTGCGCCCAACTTCGGGCCGCGATACCACGGGTCGTTCACCTGGCTACGGTTGCCGCCGCTCACCTGGTCGAGTTCATCGATGTTCAGTTCACGAATGCCGTTGTTCAGCTTGCTCATGTCATTCCCCTGTCTCTTCGATGAGGACCATTCCTCAGCTCGTGGCGATAGGAATACGTCGGTTCGCGGTTGCGTTATGTGACTCGCGTCACCTTGTGAGTCACATGGGTGACAAGGCGGCAAATCAGCTCGTAGAGTGGATTAGCGAAGCGTAATCCACCGCCTGATCGAAGACAAAAATGGCGGATTACGCCTTCGGCTAACTAACCCGCCCTACGGCCCTGTATTCTGCGGCAACGCTGACAATGGTGTACAGGAGCAACCAACAATCATGAATGCTAAAGAGCTACCTCAATACAAAGAGGTCATCACGTCCCTGACGCAGCTTCTCTATGATCTGCCGGGAAAGCTGATTGCGATCGACGGGCAGTCAGGTGTCGGGAAGACGACACTCGGACGATACTTGGCTTGGCAGTTCAATATTTCGCTGGTGGAGTCGGATCTGTTTCTGATCCCGAACCAAGGAAAGCTCGTCTACCTGAATGAGGCGCTAGCGCGCGTCATTACGAGCCGGCTCAAAAAGCCACGACCTGTGATCGTCGATGGGGTGGCTGTGCGTCGTCTTCTGTCAAATCTCGCTCTCAAGCCGGACTTCGTAATTTACATATCCAGCAGCGATGCATCTGAAAGCAGAATGCTCAAGGACGAGATTGCCTCTTACGAGGCGGACTTCAATCCGAGAACCAGTGCAGACATCGCGATTGATATTACGCATCCATTGTAGCGCCAGCGCTGATTTTCGTTACTCATCCCTTCGGCCTGACATATCCATTCAGACCTAAATTTCACCGAGTCGTGTGTGTGCCGACATGACGATTAATGTCGCCGCAGCCATTCCCGTGAACTTGAGCTCGGGCGGATTAGCCGAAGGCGTAATCCGCCGTCCGGCCGAAGATTACGTTGTCGCTAATCATGAGTCCGCGCCCCAAATTGCCCGACGGGCAAATCACTTGCTCGAATGCCGAATTCCGTTGTCGAGTCATTTTTCTGTCCCGAAGCGAGATTTTCTTGTTCATCCCGACGGGCAAATCAAAAGTATAACTCCCGCCGTCCTGGCCCTTGAGAGGGGGCGTATCATGATCGTCAGCTACGTTGGGCAGGGATGCGGTGGACGCGGCAGCGTCGGACGCGAACGGGATCGCAGGGCGGGCTTCGGCCCGTGAGCGATCGACCGGCGCGACAGACGAACGGCGCTGATGCGTACGGCAAAACCGTGTGGTTCCGGCACCCGTTGCTGGTGTCAAGTCGGCGGAGGTTTTTCGAACCCAACCGGGCGCGAAAACCTTCAATCCGCCGATGACGGTGACAAGACGAATTCGTCGCCGGGGAGAGCACGGCATAAGCCGTAAAACCATTGCGCAGGGACGCCGGAATGCTCCGACTGTACCTGTATGCTCGTGTGCGCTTGCTATTGTTTTTTTGCACGCGAGACCGCGGGTGCAGCAAGCACCCGGCGTTCCCTGCGCCCTCTTCTTGTTGGGCAAAACGATTTGCAAGGCCCGGGCGAAACGCGCCGCGGGAATGCGGAAGTGTGTTTTGTCGTCATTGCGAGGAGCGTCAGCGACGAAGCAATCCATTCTTCCTTTGTGCGGCACGATGGATTGCTTCGCGGAGCCTGTCATCGGGCGCGCGTTCGCGCGACCCGGTGGCTCGCAATGACGGGGGTGGTGGTTGATGCCTGAGCCGAGAAGCCGCGGCGTACTGGATACCCGCCTGCGCGGGTATGACAGCGGTGGGTGTGGGCGAGATTCCGGGTTCGATGCTGACGCATCGCCCCGGAATGACGCTGGAAATTAACCCTTTGCTAACCATACACACGGCAAAAATTGCCGAGTGGAGTCGAGTGTCGTCGGTCGCGGAAAACGGGAGGAACCCCGTGGACGCCAATGCGGTGCCTCACTTTCGAAACGGTGGTCTTTCGGCCGCCGCGCAGACGTTTGGCGCCCGCAGCCGGCATTCGCGGGGGGAAGCAGCTACCATGGTCGATGTCACCGCTGGTCAGGGCGCAGCCGCCAGCAACAAGTTTCCCAGTTTAAGTGAAATCGGCGACATCCTGCGGCGCGGCGATCTGGCGCTGGCGTTCGGCGTTCTCACCATCCTGGTGGTGCTGATCCTGCCGCTGCCCTCGATCGTGCTCGACCTGTTTCTGGCGATCTCGATCACGGTGTCGATCCTGATCCTGATGACGTCGCTGTTCATCCAGGCGCCGCTGGAATTCTCCTCGTTCCCGACCATCCTGTTGATCTCGACCATGCTGCGGCTGTCGCTCAACATGGCCTCGACGCGGCTGATCCTGGCGCACGGCCATGAAGGGACGGCGGCGGCCGGCCACGTCATCGAAGCCTTCGGCAATTTCGTGATGAGCGGTAATTTCGTGATCGGAATTATCGTGTTCGCGATTCTCGTGATCGTGAACTTCGTCGTCATCACCAAGGGTTCGGGCCGTATCGCCGAAGTCGCGGCTCGCTTCCAATTGGATTCGATGCCGGGCAAACAGATGGCGATCGACGCCGATCTGTCCGCCGGCCTGATCGACGAGAAGGTCGCAAAGGAACGCCGCAAGGCGCTGGAGGACGAAAGCGGCTTCTTCGGCGCCATGGACGGCGCCTCGAAATTCGTCCGCGGCGACGCGGTCGCCGGCCTCCTGATCGTCTTCATCAACGTGATCGGCGGCATCATCATCGGCGTCGCCCAGCAGGGCCTCTCTTTCGGCGAAGCCGCCAAGACCTACACCGTGCTGACCGTCGGCGACGGCCTGGTCACCCAGGTGCCGGCGCTGATCGTCTCCACCGCGGCGGGCTTGCTGGTCTCCAAGGCCGGCATCAGCGGCGCCGCCGACAAGGCGCTGATCCGGCAGCTCTCGGGCTATCCGCAGGCGCTCGGCATGTCGGCCGGCGTGATGCTGGTGCTGGCGCTGCTGCCGGGCATTCCGATGCTGCCGTTCCTGGCGCTCGGCGGCGGCGCGGCTGCCCTCGCCTGGAAGGCGCGCAACCACAACCGCACCACCCGTGCTGCGGCGGCGGCCGAAGCGAACGCGCCGGCGGCGGCGGCGGCAGCGGCCAGCGCCGCGGCGGAAGAGCCGATCTCGAACTCGCTCAAGATCGACGATCTCAAGATCGAACTCGGCTATGCGCTGCTGCCGCTGGTCAACGGCCCCGACGGCACCGATCGGCTGACCGAGCAGATCAAGGCGCTGCGCCGTTCGCTCGCGGTCGAAATGGGGTTTGTGATGCCGGCGGTGCGCATCCTCGACAATGTGCAGCTCGAGGCCAACACCTACATCATCAAGATCAAGGAAGTGGACGCCGGCAACGGCAAGATCTGGCCGAACCAGTTCATGGTCATGGATCCCGCCGGCAACCAGGTCGGCGTGCCCGGCATCCACACCATCGAGCCGACCTTTGGTCTGCCCGCGACCTGGGTCGATGCCAGCCTGAAGGAGGAAGCCTCCCTGAAGGGCTATACGGTGGTCGACGCCGCCACCGTGCTGTCGACCCATCTGACCGAGTTGCTCAAGAACAACATGAGCGACTTGCTGTCCTATGGCGAGGTGCAGAAGCTGTTGAAGGACCTGCCGAAGGAACAGGGCGAACTGGTCAAGGACATCGTGCCGAGCCAGGTCACCGTGTCCGGCATCCAGCGCGTGCTGCAATTGCTGCTGGCCGAGCGCATCTCGATCCGCGACCTCTCCACCATCCTCGAAGGCATCGCGGATGCGCTGGCGTTCTCGCGCAATCCGGCCACCATGGTCGAGCATGTCCGCGCCCGGCTGGCGCGGCAGATCTGCGCGCAAAACACCTCGCACAACGGCTATCTGCCGCTGATCGCGCTGTCGGCCAAATGGGAGCAGGCCTTTGCCGAGTCGCTGGTCGGCACCGGCGACGACCGCAGCCTCGCGATGCAGCCGTCAAAACTGTCGGAGTTCATGACCGCGGTGCGCAACGCCTTTGAGCAGGCCGCCCGCGAAGGCGAGGCGCCGGTGCTGGTGACCTCGGCTTCGATCCGCCCGTTCGTGCGGTCGCTGGTCGAGCGCTTCCGGTCGCAGACGACCGTGCTGTCGCAGGCGGAAATCCACCCGAGGGCGCGGCTGAAGACGGTCGGCAGTGTCTAGGGCTGGCGGCAAATCAAGCGCCGGCGGCGAGACTTTTTCGCCACAGGCAAATGGTTTGTCGGGGAAGCCAGTGGCGCGGGTGGTTTTGACCACCCACCTTCTACGCATTTAACTAATTGAAATAATTACATAAAATACGATATTCGCGTTGTGCGTGATTTCCTCAATCGCGCCCGTTCAAGTCTTTTCACCGCCTTGTGATCGCCTCTGTGGAACTAAAAGAGGAATCCCTACGTTCCTTGACGTGAGGTGTTGAACCTGCCTGCGAACGAGATCGACGAAGACTCAACGCAGGAGGGCGGCAGGAGACTTCCATGAACCATTCGATCTACAGCGCGGACCGCATGACCCATCTCAAGATCGTGGTCGTTGCCCTCTTCGCGGGTATCCTGGTCGCTGGCGTCAGCATCTCGGCGCGCTACACCGGTTCGGACGAAGGCTATACCCAGACGGCGCGGGTGATGAAGGCCGGCAAGCCGGTCGCCGTCACCAGTTCGAACAATTCACTCGTACGCTAAGAGGACCTACGGAATTCACCAATTCACGCTGGCTCTTTAATAGCCCCCCAAAGTCGCCAACGTGGATATTTAAGACCCCAACTACCCCAAGTTGACTACCGAAAACGCCCGCTCCCCACGGGCGTTTTCTCTTTGGGGGGGTCAGGAACTCAGCGCGCCGGCACGGTCTCGATCAGCTTGCCGGTATACACCGGCGCCGAGTGCGGCTTGCCGTCGGGCGATCCGCCCTCCTGCTCGACCGTCACCGCATAAGTCGCAGTGTTGACGGTATTGGCGTCGTAGGACGCCAGCACCGGCCGCGCGGTAAAATCGGCAGCCCCGATCACGCCGAGCGAACGCGGTTGCGGCAGCTTGTCGGAGATCAGCCAAAGCTCGAAGCTCTTGCCGGGCTCGGCGGCGGCGCCGACCTTGCGCACGGTGAAATTCATGGTGGCGGCGTCGACCGTCAGAATGAACGCGGGCGCGCCGCCGTTTGGCTGCAGCAGCGCGACATATTGCGCCGACGACTGTGCCGGCGGAACCTGGGTCTTCACCTCGACCACCTGCGTGCGCGGTTTGGGGCGAAGGCCCTCGGGCAGCAGGTCCGGCTGGAAGAGCTGCACCGCGAGCATCGCGATCAGCGCCGCCGCGAGCGCGCTGGCAAAGGACGCGATATTGCGCCACCGCCGCTCCCGGCCCGCCAACTGGATCACGTTCGAAGTGTCCGCAACGGGAGCGGGCTCGACGACAGCGGCAGGCTGTTCGGCGACGACGGGTACTGCCGGCGGCGGCGCTTCCGGCAGCACCATCGGCGTCTGCAGCTCGGCGTGTCCAACGGCGGCGCGGATGTTCTCCCAGACGATCGGCCGCGGCTCGACCGATCCGACCATCTGGTTGAGCGCGCCGAGCCGGTGCTCCCACGCGCGGACGATGGCGGTGAATTCGGTGTCGACGGCCATCATGGTCTCGACCTGCGCGCGTTCGTCGGCATCGAGGGTGCCGAGGGCGTATTCCGCGGCGAGCGCGATATGGTCTTCGCTATAGGCCATCATTCAGAGTCCAAGAACCTTCAAAGCCCGAGACACTCCCGGATATCCATCATGCTGCGGCGCAGCCAGGTCTTCACCGTATTCACCGGCGTCTCGAACTTCGCGGCCAGCTGCTCGCGGCTCCAGCCGTTGTAATAGGCCAGCAGCACCAGCTTCTGCCGATCCGGCTCCAGACGGCCGACGCACTCAAGCAACCGCTTCAATTCTTCCGTCATCTCGCGGCGCGCCAGCGGATCCGGCGAATCGGCGGCCACTTCCATCGCCGTCGGCTCCTCCTCGATCGAGGTTTCGCTGCGCTTGCGCACCACGTCGATGGCGCGGTTGCGCGCGATCGACGCCATCCATGTAATCGGCGAAGCAAGCGCCGGATTGAACTGTCCGGCACTGTTCCAGATCTTGACGTAAGTCTCCTGAATGACCTCCTCCGCTAGATCCTGTCGCCGCAAGATACGAAGCACCACGCCGAAGAGTTTCGCGCGCGTGGCGGCGTAAAGCCGCTCAAAAGCGGCTTCATCCCCCTTGGCAACAGCGGCAATCAGCCAGACCAGCTCAGCTGGCGTCAGCATTCAGCGTCCCCCAATCGCGATCCCCCATCGCTTGTTACGCCGGGAGGTGTCGAGAATCCTTGGTAGCATACCCTGCTCCAAATCGGCCACCAACTCGCCGAACAGAGGGCATTATCAAACTAAAAACCCGGGCCTTGGGGCCCGGGCTTTCGATTGAATATTCGGATTGGCGCGGAGGCGTCAGGCGATGGCGCCGATGCGGGCGCGCATCAGGCCGATACTGTCCATGTCGGCCTGCTCCCGGGCGTTTTCTTCGGCGCGCTCGCGCGCCTGGTCACGCTCGTCCAGCAGTTCGACCTTCTTCAGCTCCTCGAAGGCTTCGCTCAGCAGGCTCTTGGCGTCTTCAAGCTGGATGCGCAGTTCGTCGGCGGAGCGGGTCAGATTCTCCCGCCGCTGGATCGCCGCCTTGGCATAGGTCGGGTAGGCGAAATGGGTGGGATCGTTGATCCCGGCCCGGTCCTGTTCGGTCTGGATTTCGCGCTCGAGGTCGACCGACATCCGCTGAAAGTCGGCAATCATGCCTTCGATCTGGGTGACCCTTCGGCGCTTTTCATCGACCTGAAACTTCTTCAGGCGGATCAGCGTTTCACGTGACTTCATCGACTCATACTCCCCAGAAGTCCCATTTTGAACGCGGGACAAAGCCGGCTCCCCCCGAGGGCCCCGCCGGCATAGCTAATGGTGCGCCGGGGATGATGGCCTGACAAAGTTAGCGTTCCGTTTCCAAATTCGCGAGGATCTGCGCTAGTTGCTGGTAACCGGTGCCCAGGCTGGCGTTTTCCTCCTTGGCCTGGCGAAGGAACCCCTCCAGCGGCTCGTGCAGCCGGATCGCCTCGTCGACCTCGGCGCTGGAACCTGCCCGATAGGCCCCGAGCCGGATCAGTTCCTCCATGTCGGCATAGGTCGCCATCACCTGCCGCGCCTTGGTGATGACGGGCAGATAGGCCGGGTCGGCCGATTTCGGCATGGTCCGGGAGACCGATTTGAGGACGTTGATTGCCGGAAACCGTCCGCGCTCGGCGATCGATCGCTGCATCATGACGTGGCCATCCAGAATGCCGCGCACCGCATCCGCAATCGGCTCATTGTGGTCGTCGCCATCGACCAGCACCGTGAAGATACCGGTGATAGTGCCGGCGCTGGTGCCCGGTCCGGCCCGCTCCAGAAGCTTCGGCAATTCGGTGAACACGGTCGGCGTGTAGCCCTTGGCGGTCGGCGGCTCGCCAGCCGACAGCCCGATCTCGCGCTGCGCCATCGCAAACCGCGTCACCGAGTCCATCAGGCACAGCACGTCCTTGCCTTCGTCGCGAAAATATTCCGCGATTGCCAGGGTCAGATAAGCCGCCTGCCGCCGCATCAAGGCCGGCTCGTCTGATGTCGCGACCACCACCACCGAGCGCGCCAGGCCTTCATCGCCGAGGTCGTCCTGCAAAAATTCCTGCACCTCGCGACCGCGTTCGCCGATCAGGCCAATGACCGTAATGTCGGCATCGACGTTGCGCGCCAGCATCGACAGCAGCACCGACTTGCCGACACCGGAACCGGCGAAGATGCCGAGCCGCTGACCGCGGCAGCAGGTCAGAAACGTATTCAGCGCCCGCACGCCAAGATCGAGCGGCGCGCCGACCCGCTGGCGCGAATGCGCCGGCGGCGGCGAGTTGCGATAGGGCATCGGCGAGGGGCCCTGCGCCAATGGCCCCTTGCCGTCGATCGGTTCGCCCATGGCGTTGATGACGCGGCCGAGCCAGGACAGCGACGGCCGCACTTGACTGGCGGCATTGGCGATCACCGCGCGGCAGCCGCGCCGGACACCTTCGAGGCCCGCGAACGGCATCACGACAGCATTGTTGCCACTAAAGCCGATCACCTCGGCGGGGATGAAGCGGTTGCCGCCGGTGTCGATCACGATGCGCGCGCCGACAGACATCGCATGGATGGGTCCGGCGATCTCGACCATCAGCCCGCGCACGCCGACCACGCGGCCATATATATTGACGCCGTCGATGTCGCCTATCTGCTCCGCGAGCGCCTTCATTGCGAAAACCTTAAGTTTCCGCGTTTTTGAACGGGGCGCTTAACCTCGTGTTTACCCGCATCGTTAATCATTACGTCACTGTCTTTGGTGACTGAGAACGCTCGTCCATCAGAAGAAGGATGAGTCGGAGGAGTCGGTTAGGCCCGTCTCTTAAAGTGGAGCCTGAACGAGAACGGATAAGAAAAGCTGCTTCGACGCAATATCTTAGGGCGATTCGACAAAAATTGCACGGTCAGAGCTTGCGAACAGGAATCAGTTTTTGTTAACCATATCCAGTCAGGATCCGAATCAGTTGTTCAAAGGCGTTTTGAGTGCCGCAAGTGCGGCCGACCTGACGCCCGGAGCGGCGACTATAGGGGACTGGCATGCGCGTTTTGCTGATAGAAGATGACAGCGCCGTCGCGCAGTCGATCGAGTTGATGCTTAAATCCGAGAGTTTCAACGTCTATACGACGGACCTCGGGGAAGAAGGCGTCGATCTCGGTAAGCTTTACGACTACGACATTATCCTTCTCGACCTCAATTTGCCCGACATGTCCGGCTATGACGTGCTGAAGCAGCTTCGGGTGTCGAAGATCAAGACCCCCATTCTGATCCTCTCCGGCCTCGCCGGGATCGAGGACAAGGTCAAAGGTCTCGGCGTCGGCGCCGACGACTACATGACCAAGCCCTTCCACAAGGACGAACTGGTTGCGCGCATCCATGCGATCGTGCGCCGCTCCAAGGGCCACGCCCAGTCGGTGATCCAGACCGGCGACCTCGTGGTCAATCTCGACACCAAGACGGTCGAGGTCGGCGGCCAGCGCGTGCATCTGACGGGCAAGGAATACCAGATGCTGGAGCTGCTCTCGCTCCGCAAGGGCACCACCCTCACCAAGGAAATGTTCCTCAACCATCTCTATGGCGGCATGGACGAGCCGGAGCTGAAGATCATCGACGTCTTCATCTGCAAGCTGCGCAAGAAGCTGGCGAACGCTTCCGAAGGCCGGAACTTCATCGAGACCGTGTGGGGCCGCGGCTATGTGCTGCGCGAGCCGCACGAAGTCGAAGAACGCATCCCCGCCTGATCTCTCAGGGTTTTCCGCGCGCCGCGAGGCTCGCTCCTCCCGACTGGACCCCGCCGCAAATGGCGGGGTTTTCGTTTGCGGGGAGGCTGTCCCGGCCCCTCACCGCTGCCGCGGCTACGCGCGCATCAGCGCCTGGTCCGAGATCAAAGCCTTGTCGGCCACGTATGATGACGACGAGATCTCCCGGATCCGGGCGATCACCAGATATCCGATGACAAATCCAAAGGCGAAGGTGCAAACGAACACGCCCAGGACCATCACGACCGTGGATGTACGGTCCAGCAGCTCCATGACCGGAATATCGGACACCCTGTGAATGGCCGAGATCAACAGCACCGCCACCACCATGCCGGCTCCGAACACGACGCCGTCCAGTACGCGCTTCATCCGCCTGGATTTGTAGCTGCTCCACATCGAATCCTGCACCAGCAGGGCGGTCATCGTTCCGAGGCTCCAGGGAAACAGCAACACAGGCAGGTCGCCCAATACCACCTGCCAGAAGTTTCGGTCGTAAAACTGATTGTAGTCGAAATAGACCTGAACCGGAAAAATCGGCAGCGCGCCCAAAAGGCCGGCCGACAGGATGAACCCGACCGGAGGTTGACCGAACATACCCTCGTTTGCGAACGCGTAATGACGCTTGAGATAATGGACCAGCCAGAAACTGACGACGAATTCCGCCGGCGTGACTATCAACATACGCATGACGCCGTAGAGCTTGTCCCCGGGGATACTAATATCACGGTTCAGGGCAATCAGCCAAAGCAACGACCACCCCACCGTGACCGCCACCGCGGTCGCCACGGTCCACATGATGCCGGGTGGCGGCGCCTTCATCGTGAATCCGATCGCTTCCAGCCGGCGTTTGCGGCCGGCAAAATCCCCCTCCCCCGCCAATGCCCCGCGCGCAATGAACAGCAACAGATTGTCGAGCATGAAATCCAGATCCTTGCGCAAATCCTCCAGCATGCCTCCTGCGGCGTTCTGGGCCGCCAGCTGAAGTTGATTGCTCGGACTGTCTTGCGCGGCAAGCGAGTCGAGTGCGTGCCAGTCGTCGGGCTCCACTTTGCCCTCATGCATGATCGCCCCGTAGACTGCCGCGCTGCTCTTGAGCGTGCGAACCGCCTTGAACGAAACCAGGTCAAAGACGCGCAGCAGCTCGGCATAATGTTCGGAGTTGCGCTCGATGAACGTTTCGCCGTTCGCGCACCACTGCTCCAGATGGTGCATGATGGCGGCGACCTTCAGCAGGCGAGACTGGATGGCGGTTGATTGCACGGCGACAAAATCGTCAATCTGGTAGCCGATCCGCCCGAACTTTCGCCGGATAACGTCGCAGTCTTCAGGTCTGAGTTCGAAGGGGGATCCAGCCAGTTCGTCGCGGAGGTCGAACGCACAGGTCGGAATCCCGGCAATGCCCTGACAGAAGTTCCGCCACGCAAGGGGAATAACAGGTACCAGCCAAACGAAGATCGCCAGCCACATTGCCGCCAGAGGCGACAGCTTGGCCGGAAGCAACAGGTAGATCACGACGAATGGAATGATGAAGATGGTGACGCCGAAATAGAACAATGCACGCGTGGTGTAGGACCGGGTGCCCTTCAGCGTACGGAACCTGAACCAATAAAACAGGACGACGATCAGCGGTCCGCCCAGATGCGTACCAAGATCGTTCAATCCCTTGAGAAGCGTTTCAAGCGACACGGTGGCCTCCTATGCGCGGCTACGCTCGATAATGCAGGCCAGCCACGGCGGGCATCTGACCTCTCTTACGCTGCCTGATTGGCGTTCGCCTGGCGCTCGATCCTCGTTCTTTGCGACAAGAAATCCGCGTTATCCGGCGCCAGCGCGATCGCCGCGTCCATGTCCTTCAGCGCGCTCTCGGGATTCTTGATCTGCGCATAGGCGTTCGCGCGCGAGACGAGGTATTTCGGTTCTTGCGCGTTCCGCGAGATCGCAACGCCGTACGCCTTGATCGCCTCATCCAGGAAGCCGCGCCTGTTGTCGGGACCGGAAGCCATGCCGCAGATAATGCCCTTGATCCAGTAGAACTCGGGGTTGTCCGGCTGGAGCTTGATCGCCTCGGTAATATCGGCCAACGCGTTTTCGTAGAGTCCCACCATCGCGTTGAAATTGGCGCGGCGTACGCGATACTCGGCCCTGGCAGGATCCAGCTTCAGCATCATGGCGAAGCTGGCTGCGGCTTTCGGGATCAGCTTTTGCCGCTGTTGCAGGGTTCCCAGATCGAGGTAGATCTTTGCAAGACGCGCGGCAAGTTCCGTGTCGCCCTCCAGGCCGGCAAGCAGTGCCTGGCCGCGTTGGCACAGTTGCTCGAGTTCTTCCGAGGAGCCGGAAGCCGCGTCGGCGACGAGCATGAATTCCGCGCGCTGCAGCAGCAGCACTTCCCTGGAAGGCTTGACCGCTGCAGCCGTCGCTTCAAGGGGCGGGTTGTGTTCGACGTCGAAAATCTTCCCGTCGGCCGAACGCATGTACAGAACCGGAATTCCCCATTCGACCCGCGATCCGTTCTGGATGAATTGACGTGCCGTCGTAATCGCATTGTCGACCGGGCTGTTACTCGCCAAGGCGGTATAAAAACCCTCCGACATCGAAATCGCCGCACTATCGGTGATCGGAAACTGCATAGCGACGACTGCCGGCAACCATCCGGTCCGCATCAGGCCTATTGCCGGATTTCCGAACCGGTCGCCGACATTGATCTTGGCGCTCTCGCAGCAGTTAAGAACGATAAGGCGCAGGGATTTGCGTGCGCCTGTCAGCATCACCGCGAGATCGGAGGCGAACTTCTTGACCGGCTTGCCGTCCTCGTCGACCATCACGATGAAACCGGTCTCGTCGAAACTGCTCGCACCGCCGTCTTCATCCAGTTCCTCGACGCCGCCATGCCCGATGAAATGAAAGACGTGCCACTCGCCTTCCTGCAGCTTGGTCATCAGGTCTTTTCCGGTCCCGCCCGGAACCCACTGGAAGTCGACACGCCCTTCACGCTGCAGCCTGTCCGTCCCCCTGTTGATGCGATCCCTTTCCTTGATGACGTCCAGTTTCGGCCAGCCCGCGGTCGCCGGATCGGCAATCATGCCGAGAATCCGAAGCGGGCCCTTGACGCCCATTTGCGCGGCCTGTCCCGCCGTCTCGAGATAGCGCACGATCGGCAGCCGAAGGCTGACAAAGCTTGGCATCTCGTTTTCTTCGTAGAGATATTCCCAGGGCAGTCCGGCCAGTTCAGCGGACTCGATGCGTAGTTTGATTCTCAGGTCCTTGCTCTTGCTCCGCGCATAAAGATCCTGGATCGACGGCGTATTCACGAAGATGCTGCGAAAAACCTCCTGTCCAAACTCGCGCAGGACTTTTTCCCCGCGCGAGGCGAGGCCATGGCGATTCTTGTCGTCGATTTCCAGAACGGCATTTTCCAGATCGCCGCGCAGCTTGGCGAGCGCGCCCGGTTCTGAAAACCAGAACTTCACCTTGCATCGCGGCGTTTCCCCGGCCGGAGACCGCAGCACCTTGCCATAGTATTGTTGCGGCCCACTGCCGGCCGGATCGGAACTGATCTCTAGCTCGAAATCATGATATTCAATGACGCTCATTGCAGCCTCACTCGGCCAAAATCTCTTACTTCAGCGGCAACTCGGTTGCGCCCGCGTCGCAAACGCGCGGGAGCCAAAATTCAGTCACAGCATAAAAATCGATCTTCGACTTCGACCTGCCCGCACAACCGGTGCATCGGGTTGAATATCGCCCCGCCGAACCAGGCCCAGTCGTTGCGCGCGATAGGGTCATTCAGCAGAAGGGCGTAGCTGCGCACCTTGCCCGGGCGGACGGTCGCGCCGATCCCGGCAACTTCCGTAGCAACCTGCTCGCGCGGCGACCCAACTGCCGGCGAGTCCTGCTTGTCGAGAGCCCAAACCATGGCTTGCTCCCACAACGTCGTTAGCCTAGCAAAACCAGTTTCTCGATGCAACTTTAAGGAACATTAATTAGCACAAAAGCCCATGGTAGTTCAGCCGTCATCGCGTCCAACGCCGTCATGCCACCGGCACCGCGGCGAGTGCGGCGATGATGTCGGCGCCGTTCGGCACGCCCAATCCCGTACAGGCATTCCAGCCGGGCCCGGCGTCATAACCTTTGCCGCCGACGCGGTTGTTGCCCTGCTCGATCTGGCGAAACGAGGACGGGTTGGCGTAGAGCGTGGAATTGACGAAGCCGAGCGGCGCGCCACGCCTCGCGTTGGCGATCGCGATCAGGCCCGCCCATAAGGGGGCGACCGCGCTGGTGCCGTCCTTGATCACCTCGGCGCCATTGAGGACGATGCGATAGCCGGGCGTGCCGGCGGCGGCACCGGCGACATCGGGGACGCCCCGCCGCCTGGCGCCGTCGTTGACGGAGGGCGGCAGCGCCAGATCGGATTGATAGGCCGGCACTGGAAAGGCATCGCTGATACCGCCGCCGGTCCCGCTCGATCCGTCGTTCCAGACCGCTTCCGCGCTGACGCCGGTTCCGCCGGCAGCCGGCGTCGGCGACGTGCCGCCGCAACTCAGCGCATAGGGACTGGAAGCGGGGAACCAGACGTGAGCCCTGCCGTCGGTCAATCCACCGGTCGCCAGCTCATCGCCGGCGGCGAACAGCACGGTGACTTGCAGGCGTTTCGCATCGGCCAGCACCGCCTGCATGGCGTCGCGCGCCGAATCCGACCAGAATTTCTCGGCGCTGCCCCAGCTGACCGAAAGCACCTGCGGCCGATTGACGTCATCGAAGATCGCCGCATTGATCGCGCCGACCAGGCTCTGCGTGGTATTGCCGGCGAAATAGACCACGATCCTGGCCTTCGGCAGCAAACCGGCCAGAATCTGGAGATCGAGCGCGATCTCCTGGTCGGATACCGTGCCGCCGCCGAAATTGTTGCCGTTCGCCGCAGGCACCGACCCGTCTTCCGCGGCCGGGGTGTCGACGACGACGGATTTGTCGATGATGCGAGGGGCCGTCCGCTGCATCCCGTCCAGCGCCTTGGCGAGATCGGAGGCGAGATAGCCGCCGCCCAGCGCGACGATGCCGACGCAGACCGACGACACGTCGTGGTCCAGCGGGATGCCGTAAAGCGCCGCGACTTCGGTCGGCCACAATCCGGGTCCGCTTCCCGCGCCGGCAAGAGGCCGCACGAAATTCACCGGCCTCGCCGCAAACGGCCGCGTGTCGAAGCCGAGAATGGCGCGGGTCCACGGCGCGATCGCTCTTGGGATCATCAACTGGCCGACGCGCGCGCGAAAGCGATCGCGACCGTCGTCATAGATACGCAGCGTCGCGCCCAGCACCTCGGCCAACGTCCGCGCGGTTGCTTCCAGCACCACGATACGCTGGGCCAGATCGAAGCTGCGCACGGTAACGTGGTTTGCCTTCGCGAGCTTCCTGATGCGCGCCGCCGCCCGGGCGTGGGTGCGGCGGCGCTGCGCGGAAAGCGCGCGGCGCGTGATCGGCTTCGAAAGCCGTGCAAGGTCGCCGGCGCTGCCCGGCTGAAACTGGTCGGGCGAGCGCCGCTTCAGGTGCACCGTGATGACGATCCGCTGATCCGGATCGACGTCGCCGACGTAAGTCGCGCCTTCCGGTTCGGCGCGATAACTGCCTTCGAGCGCTACCTTTTGCCCGGTCATGCCCACGCTTCAGCCCGTTTTATTTTCCGGCGCAATTGCTGGCGGGTATCGGATTCTGCGTATCGTCGATCGCGCATAATGGAACCGACCAGACGAAATCGGCGGAGGTGGTAAGTTGGCTGAGGCCGGGCTTGCCTTCGAAAATTGGCGGCTGGCTGTTGAAGGTCCAGTACCATGCGGGCAGCAATGGACCGATCGGACCGATCGGACCGTTGGCGGTGAACGAGAGGAATCCGGCGACCGATGTCGGTTTGCCGGTTTTGTCGAACACGGCCCGGCCGTGGCAGGTCATGCATGATGCGGTGGCCACGAAGGTGTCCTCGGTCACGGAATTGCCGACGCGAATATCGAGACCGACATTATCGACAAAGTCGGTCTGCGAGCCCTTGAGGCAATAATTCGAATAGACCGGATCGATGTCCGCATTGGCCAGCATGGCGGTCAGTGCCTGCGTCTTGGTGCAATCGGGATAACCCTGGCCGGCGACCGGGTTCGAGGCCACGAACGCCGTCTGCGCCCCGAACGCATCCTTGCAGCCGAGGATATCGCACCTGGCCGGATTGAGCTTGTGCTCGAAGGTCGCCCAGGTCCAGTTCGGCACCAGCTTGCTGATGACGTGCATCGCCACCATCGCATACTGGACGCCGCCGGAGCTGTTGACGTGGTAGAGTTGCGGCACCTGCGCGAGCGTGACCCGGTTATTGGTGAAGGCTGGAATATCGCTGACCGCCATCCAGTTTGCCTTGACCTCCATGGAGTCGATCGGGAACTGCAAATTCTTGCCGAACGCGGCCTTCAGGCCGGAGACCTTGTAGAGGTTGTTTTGCACGATAAAGTCGAACGTCGCCTTGTTGTGGCGGGTTTCTTCGGTGGCGCCCTGCGCGATGCCGGGCGGCAGCGCGGGAAGCAGTCCGCCGCTTTGCTGCACGCCCTCGCGCGCGAGCGCCGGCAGGATCGGCCGCCGCAATGCCGGCGGCGTCGCACCGGTCGGGAATTGCGGGGTGGGCTTGAACGTGTCGCTGTCGCTCGCCCAGGTCTCGAATGTCGAGTTGCTGCCGCCGGCCCGGGTATTGGCCTGGATGAAGAGCTGCCAGGCCACCTGATCCGGCGCCGTCATCGCCGGATTCGGCGTCGACTGCGCCGCAGCCGGGAGATGGGGGAGAAGAAATAAACCACAAACGAGTGCGGTATTGATCGATCGTCTCATCGTCGCTCTCCTCCAAAATGTCAGGGCTGGAATCCGTCGGTCATCCAATTCGAATAACACTGCAGGTTGCATGCGTTATAGACGACCATTCCGGGATTCTCTGTGAAGCCGATCACAGACACGGGCCGTTCGTTCCGGCGGCGTGAGGATCGAACGGCCGTCAATCTTTCGAAATTGAACCAGCGCTTCGCGTCCATCGACTAATGCGTTATGCTGCTGCGAAGCGGGACGAGTCGGGGCGCCCTCAATGATCCTACAATCGCTCGCCGGGCTACCGGCGTTCCTGGTCTATTTCTGCGCGGCGCTTGTCGCCGTCGTCGCCTATCTCTTCGTCTACACCCGCGTCACGCCGCACGATGAATTCAAGTTGATCCGGGAGAATGACCCGGCGGCGGCGATCGCCCTGGGGTTGAGCCTGCTCGGCTTCGTGCTGCCGGTGGTCAGCGCCATCGCCCACGCCGCCAATGTCTGGGATTGCCTGATCTGGAGCACGATCGCGCTGATGGTCCAGATCATCGTCTATTACATCGTCAAGATACCGGTGCCGAATCTGTCGGCGCGGATCGCGGCGGGCGAACTTGCGGCTGCGATCTGGCTCGGACTTTCCTCGCTCGCGGCGGGTGCGCTCAACGCCGCCTGCATGATCTACTGACCATGGATAAGTCTCAGAACAAGGAATTCGGGAAACGCCGACCGGTTGTGGCGCGGCCGGGCCCGCAGCCACCGGTGAAGCGTTCCGGACACGTCGGGCTGCTCATGATGGGCACGCTCGCGATCGGCGGCGGCGCCTACGCGCTGATGCCAAACGAGAATTGCCGGCCACCTTCTCCGGGAATGGCGGGTCCGGCGATCCCGCAAATGAACGCCGAATGCCCCCCGCGGGGATCCTCATCCGGCGGCTCGGGTGGCGGAGGCTTCTCCTCCCGCAGCAGTTTCTTCTCGGGCGATTCCACCTCGAGCCATGCGTCATCGGGCGGCTCCGATTCCGGCTCGGGCGGGGTGACGCGCGGCGGCTTCGGCTCGTTTGCGCACAGCTTTGCCGCGCATTTTTCCGGCGGCGGTTGATCACACCAGCTTTTTCCCGCACGTTGCCGTGAAATGGAGCGCTTTTGCTTGCCCCGACGCCACGAGGTGATGGAAACTCGCACCCGCTCCGGACCCTCAGAAAACAGGATCGCAACCATGAAACGCTCGCGTCGTGTGGTGCTGACATTGATGGGAAGTGCGGCGATCGGGGCCGTATCGATGGGCCTGGTGCCGCGAAGGGACTGCGGTCCCGGCAATACGGCCGTGCCCGGTCCGGGCGGCAAGCCTTACTGCCGCGCGGCCTATGGCGGCTTCGGCGGTATTCGCTTCCACGGCCACGCCCATGGTCACGGCGGTGGTCACGGCCATGGCGGCGGCTGACGCATGATCCAAAAAAGCGGGAATCGGCTTTTCGACAAGATCGTGCGCCAATAACGCCCATGCAGCGCATCATCTGTCCCGAACGCGACGACTGGCGTGCGACCGCCGAAAGCGCCGGGTTCGATTTTCACACCATCGACGGCGAGCGCTATTGGGACGAGCGGGCGTACTATGCCTTCACGCTCGATGAGATCGAACGCCAGATCGAGCAGCCGACCGCCGAGATCGACGCGCTGTGCCTCGAGCTCGTCGGCCATGCCGTCGACGATGAAGACTATCTCGGCCGGCTGAAGATTCCCGAAGCCTTCTGGCCGCTGATTTCGGAGAGCTGGCACCGCGACGATGGCAGCCTCTATGGCCGGCTCGATCTGAGTTTCGACGGCCGCAACCCGGCAAAATTGCTGGAATACAACGCGGACACCCCGACCTCGATTTTCGAAGCGGCGGTGTTCCAGTGGACCTGGCTCGAACAGGCGATCGAACGAAACATCATCCCCAGGCGCGCCGATCAATTCAATTCGATCCACGAACGCCTGATCGAGGCCTGGAAGAAACTCGGCGGCGCGCATCACCTTCATCTCGCCGGCATGACCGACAGTACCGAGGATGCCGGCACGCTGGCTTATCTGGAGGATACCGCAAGCCAGGCCGGACTTGGGACCACGCTGATCGACATCGAGGACATCGGATTGCGCGACGACGGCAGCTTCGTCGATCTCGACGATCGCGAAATCGAGCTCGCGTTCAAGCTCTATCCCTGGGAATGGATGTTTCGCGACGCGTTCGGCGCAAAACTTGCGAAGGCGCCGACGCGCTGGATCGAGCCGCCATGGAAGGCGATCCTTTCCAACAAGGGCATTCTTCCGCTGCTATGGGAGATGTTTCCGAACCATCCCAATTTGCTGCCGGCCTATTTCGAGGACGATCCCAACGCAGCGCGGCTCGGCATGTCGTTCGTGCGCAAGCCGCTATACTCGCGCGAGGGCGCCAACATCGCGCTGGTCAGCGCCGGCACCACGCTCGTGGAGCAGGAAGGACCGTATGGCGCCGAGGGTTTCGTCCGGCAGGCGCTGGCGCCATTGCCGAATTTTTCCGGTCAGCATCCGGTGCTTGGAAGCTGGCTGGTCGACCATGCGCCGTGCGGCCTGTCGATCCGCGAGGACGAGAATCCGATCACCGGCAATACGTCGCGGTTCCTGCCGCACGCGATCCTGTAGAGCATCATCAAGCGAAGACGACGGCCTCTCAGCCGTCGCGCTCAACGCGCCGAAGCCACCGCTCTCAACGCGGGCGGCGCCATGATCGTGACGCCGGCGCGCGCCGCCGGCGCGGTGTTCGGACGATAAAGCCCGCGCCGCTCCGGATACGGCTTGAAGGCGTTGGTGATGCCGACCACGGATTCGGCGGCACCCAGCGCCAGCACGCCGTCGGGTTCGAGCATGCGCGAGAGGCGATCGAAGATATTGGCCTTGGTGTCCTGGTCGAAATAGATCAGGACGTTGCGGCAGAAGATCACGTCGAAGGTGCCGAGGTGGGAGAAATCCTGCAGCAAATTGAGCCGGCGGTGCTGCACCATGGCGCGGATCTCGGCGTTGAGCTGCCATAGCTCGCCGGTCTGGGTGAAATACTTGACCAGCATCTGGATCGGCAAACCGCGCTGCACTTCAAACTGGCTGAAGATACCGGCCTTGGATTTTTCCAGCACGGCCTGCGACAGGTCGGTCGCGACAATCTCGGTCCGCCAGCCCGCAAGCGCCGAACCAAACTCCTTCAGGCACATCGCGATCGAATACGGCTCCTGCCCGGTGGAGGAAGCCGCGCACCAGATCCGCAAGCTGCGGCGGGCGGCCCGCGCCTGAACCAGCGCCGGAATCACCGTCTCCTTCATATGATCGAACGGAATCTTGTCGCGAAAGAAAAACGTCTCGTTGGTGGTCATCGCCTCGACCACTTCGGCGGTCAAGGCGTCGGCCCCGCTCTTCATCTTCTGGACGAGTTCGGGAATACCGGGAAGGCCCGACTTGCGCGCCAGCGGCACCAGGCGGCTTTCGACCAGATATTGCTTGTCGGCAGACAGATCGAGGCCAGAACGCTCTTTCAGAAGCCTGCGCAGATACTCATAGTCGGAAGGCGTCACGAACGATCTCCCGAAAACACCCGAACCAGTTTCGGCCCGATCTGATTGAGCGGCAGGATGGCAGCGCAGATGCCCGCATTGGCGGCCGCACCGGGCATGCCCCACACCACGCTCGTCGCCTCGTCCTGGGCCATCACGCTGCCGCCGGCGGCGACGATGTCCTTGCCGCCGCGCATGCCGTCGGAACCCATACCGGTCAGGATCACCGACATGATGCCGCCCTGCCAGACATCGATCGCGGAGCTGAACAACGGATCGACGGCGGGCTTGCAGAAATTCACCGGCGGTCCATCGTCGAGCGCGATCGCGGCATCCGCGCCATGGCGCACGACGCGCATATGGCGGCCGCCGGGCGCCAGATAGATCTGGCCGGCCTTGACGATCTCGCCGTCAATGGCCTCGTGCGCCGGACGGCGACTGGTGCGCGCCAGATGCTCGGCAAGAATCGTGGTGAAGGTCGGCGGCATGTGCTGGGTGATCAGCACCGGAAAACGATCGATCACCGGTCCGATCTCGGCGACCAGCGACATCAGGGCCTGCGGTCCCCCGGTCGACGAACCGATCAGGAGCACGCGTGGTGCCAGCATGCTGAACGGACGGCGCATCAGCTGCGGCTGCGCCGCCGGCGCCGGTGTATGACGGGCCGATGCGTCGCGCGACCGATCGAGCACGGGCGCCAGAGGCGGGCTCGCCGGCGTGGACGCGCCGCGGCGCGCCTTGGCGCCGAGGTGACGGATCTTCTGGATCAGATGGTGGCGAAAGGTCTCGGCGGCGGCGGCTTCACGCGTGCTTTCGGGCTTTGGGATATAATCGGACGCGCCCAGCGACAGCGCCTTGAAGCTGATCTCCGCGTTACGGCGAGTCAGGGTCGACGCCATGATGACGATGAGGTTGCGCTTCTTTGCCAGCAGTTGCGGCAGCGCGGAAATGCCGTCGAGCTCCGGCATTTCGATATCGAGCACGGCGACGTCGGGGTTGATGCGCTCGAGCTGGTTGACCGCATCCAGGCCGGTGCGCAGCGAGGCCGCGACCACCATATCCGGTTCGGCGCCGATCCAGCGCGAGATCATGCCGCGGATCACGACGGAGTCGTCGACCACCATCACCCGCAGCGGCTCTTGCCGTGTCGAAGTCGGAGCCGGGGAACTTGTCAACGCAACACTCATTACTTCACCAACGACTCAAACGGCACGGTTACAACACTAACGCCGAAGGCCGCTCTGCCGCCGGACCGGATACGCGAGATCAGATGAGGCCGACTTCCTGGAACTTCGCGGTCACGATGTCCTTGTCGAACGGCTTCATGATGTATTCGTTGGCGCCGGCATGCAGCGCACGCGCGATATGCGCGACGTCGTTTTCGGTGGTGCAGAACACCACCTTGGGCGCGTCGCCACCGGGCATGCGGCGCAGATTGCCGAGGAACTCATAGCCGTCCATCACGGGCATGTTCCAGTCGAGCAGAACCGCCTCGGGCATGGCGCGCTTGCAGACTTCAAGCGCTTTCTCGCCGTCCTCGGCTTCGACGATCTGGAAATCCAGACCTTCCAGGATACGACGTGCGACCTTTCGAATGACGCTGGAGTCATCGACGACCAGACATGTTCTCATTTTCGGCCTCTACTTCCCAATCCCGCAAAGGGACGTTTCCATTTTCAGTTTTTAGTACGCTTGCGTTGCTGCAGATATTTACGCCGCCAACAGGGCGGGCACGATTTCGAGGACGCGATCGACATCGAGGACGACCATGAGCTGTCCGTCCAGTCTGTGGACACCGCCGGCGAGTTTGGCCATGCGGGGATCGAGGTTGACGGGGTTTTCCTCGCGGTTATCGTCGGGCAACCTGAGAACCTCGCCGATCTGGTCGATCAGGAGCCCGTAGGATTCGCCGCGCAAATCGACGCCGACCGCCATCGGCGGCTTGCCGTCGTCGTTCCTGGGCAGGCCGAGCCGCGCGCGCATGTCGACCACGGTGACGATGCGGCCGCGCAGATTGAGCACGCCGGCGATCTCGGCCGACGACAGCGGCACCCGCGTCAGCCGCTCCGGCATGAACACGTCCTGCACCCGCGAGATCGGCAGGCCGAACAGCTGCCCGCCGATCACGGCGGTGACGTATTCGGCAACGGTGCCCTCGATGGTATCGGTCTTGCTGGTCATCATCTGATTCCCTTATGCCGCACGCCTGGTCTCGGCGGTCTGTTCCTTCAGCGCCGCGATCAGGCCGGGACGGTCGAACTTGGCGACGTAATCGTGGAAGCCGGCCTGCCGCCCGCGTTCGATCGCCGCCGGCGACACCATCGAGGACAGCGCGATGATCGGCATCGTGCTCAGATGCTGGTCGGCGCGGATAACTTCCGCGAACTCGAACCCGTTCATGTCGGGCATCTCGATGTCGGTCAGCACCACGTCGAAGACTTGTCCCGAACGCAGGGCGGTCAGGCCTTCCTGCGCATTGGGGGCGACCCGCACCCGGTAGCCGGCAGCCTTGAGCACCGGCGCCAGCATGTTGCGGAAGAAGGCGGAATCGTCGACCAGCAGCACCGATTGCGCGGTCGCGGCCGGGCGCATCTCCCTGCGCGAGAACCAGTCGGCAAACGCCATCGGCAGGAAGTGGCCGACGTCGATCACTTCGGTGGCCTGACCCTTGATCACGGCCGACCCCAGAATGCCCTCACCGGAACCGGCGACCTCGATGTGCAGGCGTTCCTCGACGATGTCGATGATCTCGTCGACCACAAGGCCCATCGAGCGGCCGTCATCGGCGAACACCAGGATCGGCTGCGAGCCCGCGGTCTGGACATTGACCCCGTGCATCTGCACCAGCGGCATCAGCTGCTCGCGGTATTGCACCATGTAGCGGCCGTTACTGAGTTCGATCTTGTCGGTCGAGATCTCTTCCAGACGGGTGACGAGGCCGAGCGGCACCGCCTTGGGCTGGGCATTGCCGGCGCGGAACACCAGCAGCGAGGTCAGCTGTTCGCCGGAATTGGCATGGGACGCGGCGTGCTCGTCGGCGAGCTCGCGGGAGGCGGAGCCAGCGGCGCCGAGCGCCTTGGCAATGCCGTTGGGGTCGATGATCATGATCACGGCGCCATCGCCCAGAATGGTGTTGCCGGAGAACATGTCGATGTGCCGCAGCTTGGTCGACATCGGCTTGACCACGATTTCTTCGGTGTGGAACACGCCGTCGACCACGATGCCAAAAGTCTGGCTGCCGACCTGCGTCACCACGATAAAACCGTTCTCGGGATCGGAAGAAGTCCCGTCGTCGATCTTCAAGAGCTTCTTCAGATGCATCAGCGGCAACAGCTTGTTGCGCAGCCGCAAGACCGCGGTGTCCTTGATGCGCTCGATGCGGTGTTCGGAGTTGGCGCGCGCGCGCACCAGCTCGACCACCGAGAGCTGGGGGATCGCGAAGCGGTCGCCGGCGGCTTCCACGATCAGGGCGGAGACGATGGCGAGCGTCAGCGGGATCTTGATGGTGACGGAGGAACCCTCGCCGGCCACCGACTTGACGTCGATGGTGCCGCCGATCTGGTCGATATTGGTGCGCACCACGTCCATGCCGACGCCGCGGCCGGACACCGAGGTGATCGCGGCGGCGGTCGAGAAGCCCGGCGCGAAGATGAACTTGTGGATCTGGGCTTCGGTCATCTTCTCCAGTTCGGCCTCGCTGACGAGACCGTTCTGGACTGCCTTGGCCTTGATCCGCTCGGTGTTGAGGCCGCGGCCATTGTCGGCGATGCAGATGATGATGTGGCCGCCCTCGTGATAGGCGGATAACCGGATCGTGCCCTGCTCGCCCTTGCCGGCCGCGGCGCGCTCGGCCGGGGTCTCCAGACCGTGGTCGGCGGAGTTGCGCACCATATGGGTCAGGGGATCCTTGATCAGGTCGAGCACCTGGCGGTCGAGCTCGGTGTCGGCGCCGTGCATCTCCAGTTCGATCTGCTTGCCGAGTTCGCCGGAGAGGTCGCGCACGATGCGGGGCAATTTCTGCCAGGCATTGCCGATCGGCTGCATCCGCGTCTTCATGACGCCTTCCTGCAGCTCGGCGGTGACGTTCGACAATCGCTGCAGCGGCACCTTGAACTCGGTGTCCTCGTTGCGGCGGGAGATCTCGAGCAACTGGTTGCGGGTCAGCACCAGCTCGGAGACCATGGTCATCAGATGTTCGAGCGTATCCACGTTGACGCGGATCGACTGGTTGGCGATCTTGTCGGCCTCCTGGACATCGCCGTCGGCGGCGGCAGTGGCCTTCCTCACGGACGGCTTTTTCTCCTTCGCTGCGGCCGCAGGCTCGGCCGCAGCGGCGGGGGCGGCTTCCTGCTTCGGCGCCGGCGCAGCCGGCTTGGCGGCGGGAGCCACAGCCTGCGGCGCGGGCGCAACTTCGATGGCGGTCTCGCGGAAGGCGCGTTCGAGATCGTCGAGCGAGACTTCGCCGGGACGCAACGGCCGCTCGAGCACCTGATCCACCAGCGTGCCCTGCGTCGCCGCGGGCTGAACCGGTGGTGCTACAACGACCGGCACGGCTGCGACTTCGACGGCTGCCGCTGCAACCTCGGCCGCTGCTGCATGGGCGCCGCCTTCGGCCATCTCATGCAGCTTCTCGATCAGGTCTTCGTCGGTGCCTTCGGGCTCGTTCTCGGTCGCTTCCAGCCCGGCCAGGATTTCCTTGATGCGGTCGATCGACGACAGGATCAGCGTCACGGCGCCCGCAGTCACCGGCATGCCGTCGCGGAATTTGCCCATCAGCGTCTCGCCGGCATGCGCCAGCGCTTCCAGCCGCGGCAGGCCGAGAAAGCCGCAAGTGCCCTTGATGGTGTGAACCAGGCGGAAGATGTTATCCAGAATCTTGGCGTCGCTCGGGTCCTGCTCGAACTTCACCAACTGATTGTCGACCGTATCCAGGCTCTCGCTGGTCTCGGTCAGAAATTCACGCAACAAATCATCCATGAAACTGGCCTTCGCACGTACGGGCACGCGACATCGACGCGCCTTACGGAATTTGGCCAGCTTCTATGCAAACCGTTTAATATTGGTTGAGCAATTGGAAAAGAACGGGATCAACAAAGAGATAAGACGGCTTCATCGAATCCGATGACCGGCGATCAACCTTTGGTTAACCATGTTTGCGCCGGGCTGCGCTTCAGGACGCGGCGACGACCACTTTTTCCCCGTCGGGCGCAAGCGTCACGCTGAGCCCGCAGGCCTGTGCGAGCAGCCGGGTATAATAGGGCTGCACCGCATGCGCATCGACCGATGCGGTCGAACTCGCGCTCAGGAGGTCGGCGATATTTTGCGGCAGGCGGGCGTTCAGACCGGCGGCGGTAACGCGAAAGCTCATCGTCTCACCGTCGCCGACCGGATCGATCGTCAGCGTGCCGCCGCGCGGGATCGTCTGCTGCGCAATGACCAGCATATTCAACAGCAGCTTGACCCGGTTCTTCGGCAACAGCAGGCGCGGCAAATTCCAGGTGATGGTGATCTTGCCGTCCTCGATGTGGCCCCGCGCCATGTTCTGGGCGTCGCCGAGATCGATCTGCGCGCCGGCCGATCCGGCGGCGCCGAACGCCAGCCGGCAGAACTGCAATCGTGCCGAGGCGGTCTTGGCGCTCTTGCGAATCAGATCGAGTGCGAATTCGCGGTCTTCGGGCTTCGGATTATCGTCGAGAACCTCAAGCCCATTGACGATCGCGCCAACCGGACTGATGAGATCATGGCAGACTCGCGAACACAACAACGCCGCCAGTTCGAGGGCATCGGGAGCGGGACCGGGAGACGGAGTGGCAGACATCAGATGTTCCTGGAGGGCCGCGCGAGAAGCGGGCAGTTACGAATCACGCATGCGCGCTGGCTTGATACACTGTGGACGCGCGTGCGGCCAGCTTGCGGCCATGACAAGGGAACACGAACAGCCTATGAGCCCCGCATATGAATGAGGCACTTCCCCCCGTGATCGATCGCGACGCCGCCGCCAGCCTGATCGAACCGCTGACCGATCTGGTGATCCGGGCCGGCGCCGCTATCCTTGCCGTCAACCGTTCGGCCATGCAGGTCGACGGCAAGTCCGACGGATCGCCGGTGACCGAAGCCGATCTCGCGGCCGACCGTATCATCGCCGACGGCCTCGCGCGGCTGGCCCCCCACCTGCCTTCGCTGTCCGAGGAGCGCGTCCAGCTGGCGCGGCTACCGTATAAGGGCAGCTTCTTCCTGATCGACCCGCTCGACGGCACCAAGGAATTCGTCGCCGGCCGCAACGAATTCACCGTCAATCTGGCGCTGGTAACCAACGGGACGCCGCTGCTCGGCATCGTCGGCGCGCCGGCGCTCGGTGTGATCTGGCGCGGCATCGTCGGCCGCGGCGCGGAGCGGCTGACGATGCGCGACGGGGCGGCCCCACGCGTTGAGCCGATCCATACGCGTGCCTGCCCGCCGCGTGGCGCGCCCTGGACCGTGGCGGTCAGCCGCTCGCATGGCGATGAGCGGACCGAAGCCTTTATCGCGGCGAGATCGGGTGCGGTTCGGGCCGTGCTCGGCTCGGCGGTCAAATTCGGCCGGGTGGCCGAGGGCGGCGTCGATATCTATCCCCGCCTGTCGCCGACCTGCGAATGGGATGTCGCCGCGGGCCATGCGGTGGTCACGGCCGCCGGCGGCAAGATCACGGATTCGAAGGGCGCCGCCTTGCATTTCGGCTCGGGTGCTGCGGATTTCATCGTGCCGGAGTTCATCGCCTGGGGCGATCCTTCGGCAGCGTCCTGATTTACTGCGCCAGCGTCTGTTCCAGCTCCGGCCAGCGCGCGGTGGCGCCTTTCAGGAAACGGTTGGGATCGGCGGCGAAGGCGTCGCGGCTTTGCTCGCGGCCGAACAGATAAAGCCGCGCGCCCGTCACCAGCCAAAACCGCGGGTTACCGGCATAGGTCACGCCGCGCCCCAGATCGACCGGATCGTAGCCGCCGAATTGCGGGCTGTAGACCTCGGGATGGGCCACGAACGAAGCGCGGTTGCCCTCGTTGCGGAAACGCCAGACCGCGCCCGATTCCGAGGCCTCGAAGTCGGCCACGCCCTGCACTGCGATGGAATCGGTGAAATAGGCGACGGGGTCGAAACCCTCGATGGCGAGGCCCGAATAGTGGTTGACCACCACCCGTTCGGTGGTCGCGGCCAGGGCCGATAAATCACAGCCGGGCAAATCAAGGCAAATAGACGCGAAAAAGCCCGCCAATAGAGCCAAAAAGGCCTTCCCCAGGGGCCAACCGTATCTTTCCTGCCGTTGTGCCGTCATAGTTGGTACCGATAACATTCGAGTCGAGGGGACACTGGACGCAACCTAGAGCCGTGCTTGTTGGTGTCAGGTTAAGGTGGCGGCCGGAATTCGATACCAGGGGTTCTTTATGATTTTCGCATCACGCCTAGCCGCGGTAGCGCTCGCCGCGCTGATGTGCTGGACCGTGCCCGTCTCGGCGCAGCAGGCACCGCCACCGGAACAGCTGCCGCCGCAGGCACCTCCGCCACAGCGCCAGCCCGCCCCCAACACCTACGGGCCGGACGAACTGGTCGGTGCCGGGCACAAATTCTTCGGCAACGTGTCGCGCGGGCTCGCCTCCATCATCGAGCGCGCGGTCAGCCAATGGGGCCTGCCCAATGGCTACGTGCTGGGCGAAGAAGGCTCGGGCGCCTTCGTGGCCGGCCTGCGCTATGGCGAGGGCACGCTCTACACCAAGAATGCCGGCGATTTGCGGGTCTACTGGCAGGGTCCCTCGGTCGGCTTCGACTGGGGCGGCGACGGCGCTCGCACCATGACGCTGGTCTACAATCTACCGGCCACCAACGCGATCTACCAGCGCTTCGTCGGCATCGACGGCTCGGCCTATATCGTCGGCGGCTTCGGCATGACCGCGCTGACCGCCAACAACATCGTGCTGGTGCCGATCCGCTCCGGCATCGGGCTGCGACTCGGCGCCAATATCGGCTACCTCAAATACACCCCGCGCGCGACCTGGAACCCGTTCTGACGTCCTCTTTCGGGGCAACGTCCGGGACAGCAACGCCTCCGGTTGACGATTCACGTTAACGCGGCATTGGGCTGGCCTTTTGCCGGTCCGCCATGGCATTGTGATTAACGATTTGTTTATTGCCGCGGGGAGTTACCATCCATGATCGAACCGATCATGTATCTGGCGATCGGTTTTCTGGTCTCGATGCTGTTCGGTCTGATGATCGTGCCGCTGGTGCATAACCGCGCGGTCCGGCTGACGACGCGGCGGCTCGAGGCCGCCACCCCGCTGTCGATGGCCGAAATCCAGGCCGACAAGGACCAGTTGCGCGCGGAATTCGCGATGTCGGCGCGGCGGCTCGAGATGAGCGTCGACCAACTCAAGAACAAGACCACCAGCCAGCTCGCCGAACTCGGCAAGAAATCCGATGCGATCAACCGCATGAAGATCGAGCTTGGCGAAAAGAACGCCACGATCTTTTCGCTCGAAGCCCGCGAGAAGGCGGTCAAGGAGCAGTTGCGCGCTACCGAAGAGGAATTCGCCGCCAAGACCGAGATGCTGCGCAATGCCGAACACGCGCTGACCGACAAGCAACGCGAGCTTGCCAAGATCAATCACGAATTGTCCGACCGATCGTTGATGGCGGACAGCCGCCAGGTCGAACTGATCGCGGTGCGCACGCAGATCGAGGAATTGAGGGGCCGCGTCGGCGACGCCGAAAAGGAATTCGCGGCAACCCAGGCCCGCCTCGCACAGGAGCGGACCGAATCCGAAAACGCGACGCGTGAACTCAACGAGGCGCGCAGCCGGGTTGAGAATTTGAGCCAGCGCGTCACCGATCTGGACCGCCAATTGATCGTCCAGGTCAAGGAAGCCGAGATGCTCGGCAACCGCGTCAACGATCTCGAAGGCCGGCTGGCGACGCAAGGCAAGCTGCTCGCCGAACGCGAATATGAAAACAACCAGCTCAAGCAGGCCAACGAGGCCGCCGACCGCATGGCCAAGGAATTGCGCGTCGAGATCGCCGCCCTGAGCGGCGGCGGCAATTCGCCCGCGATCGAAAAGCTGCGCACCGAGAAGGCCGCGGTCGAGGAGCAACTCCGCGTCGCGCGCGACGAACGCGCCAAATTGCAGCGCGACATCAACGCGATCCAGCAGCAGGCCGAGAGTTCCTGGGCGACCGAGCGGATGGAAAACGCACTGCTGCGCGAGCGCATCAACGACATCGCCGCCGAAGTCGCAAAACTCGCGATGCAACTCGAGGGTCCGAATTCGGCGATCGAGGCCATGCTGGCCGCGGAACCGGCGGCGCCCAAAACCCCGCCTAAACCGGCCAATGGCGCCGCGGCGCCAGCCGCCATCCCCGAAGGCGGCGGCACGCTGGCCGAACGGATCCGGGCGCTGCAGTCGCATGCCTCCCGCGCCCGCCAGCAGGGGGCGTAAATCTCTTCGCCCTTGACCTGACTGATCGCTTGACACTATGGGCCTGCACTTCGTAAATCGCGGGCTCTGACGAGGCATCTTTACGATCCGGCGCCGCTTTAGGGCCTCTGGTCGTGTGCCAAAAATCCCGGACGCATAGCTCAGCGGGAGAGCGTTCCCTTCACACGGGAGAGGTCCAAGGTTCGATCCCTTGTGCGTCCACCAGAACGCTCAACAAAATCAAACATCTAAAGTTTAGAGCGGCGGTGGATTGTGCTGAGGTTTGGCGCCTGCACGCAGAACAAAGCACGAAATGGCGTGCACTTCCGTGCAAAATCCGTGCAGCAGGTTCGCGAGACGTTCCGTCATTTGGGTACTGGCCTCTTTCGACCCTTAGTGGCCAATTTTGAATTTGGTAGTGGCCTAATTTGGTCGCGTGTCTGCACTCCTACCTAGATTTTTGGAGGTACTTCCGTAGTTCTCCGCCCGTGAACGGAGTTCCCGTGCTACAAGGGCGGAACTTGCGCTCGGGCTGAGGGCGGGACAATGCCAATCAATCGATTGTTGAAAGCCGGCAAACACGCGCCGGAGGAAATCGAACTTTTAAACAAGGCCTTCAACCTTGCCCTACATGCGATGGGCTTGGTTGATCGTAACGACCCGCTTTGTGAGATGGTGGCTCGCAAGGTTATTGAGGTCAGCGTGACCGGCATTAGCGAGCCGCGAGAAATCGCGGAAATGGCCGTGGCTCGAATTGGCCTACCGTAAGGCCGCCTCAGTTGGCTGAGAGCGGCCTGTTTCGGCCAGTACCGCTGAGGGGGTGCTGGCCTGTTTCCGACCTCAGTGGCCTAGTACCTCGTCACATTGATTATGACTGGTTGATTCCGAGCCAGTTCAGGATGGGCAGGTCTTTCGGAGCAACGAGGATTTGGATGCTTCGGGCGAGGCCGGGTTGACGCCTGATGAGACCGTTTCGTTCGAGCGTCACGATCATCTGGTGGACCGATGGCGGGCTGACTTGAAAGTGGCGCTGCATGTCGGCTTCAGCGGGCGGGCGCCGGAACATGTGCGCGTAGGTGTAGATGAAAGCCAGGTACTGGCCTTGCTTTTCGGTGAAGCCTTGAGCCGTGAGGCTGCGAGCGGCGCCTGATTTTCGATTCATTTGTCGATTCGTCCGGTCCTCCGACAAGGAGGTCGGGATGAATGTACGTTATCGGGTCGAATTGAGCCAAGCCGAACGCAGCGAACTCACCGCGATGTTGAGCAAGGGCAAGCGGGCCGCCCGCAAGCTCAAGCGCGCCCAGATCTTGCTGGCGGCCGATGCCGGCCGCAGCGATGAAGAGATTGCCCGCGCCGTGGCGGTGGGCGGTTCCACCGTGTACCGGACCAAGCGTCGCTTCGTGGAAGGCAATCTGGAACGGGCGCTGAGCGAGGATCCGCGTCCAGGCGCGGAGCGCAAGCTCACTGGCAAGGAGGAAGCCCTGCTGGTGGCAACGGCTTGCGCAACCCCTCCGGAGGGTCGCGCCCGCTGGACGTTGGAGCTTTTGGCCGACGCCATGGTCAAGCTCACCGGGCACGAGAGCCTGTCGGGCGAGACGGTACGCCGGCGGCTGGCCGAAAACGGCCTCAAGCCATGGCGCAAGGATATGTGGTGCATTCCAAAGGTCGATGGCGAATATGTCGCCCGCATGGAAGACGTGCTCGACCTCTATGCCGAAGCGCCTGATCCCGACCGGCCGGTGGTCTGCTTCGACGAGAGCCCGGTCCAGCTCATCGGCGAGGTTCGCGAGCCGATCCCCGCCGAGCCGGGCCAACTCGAACGCTACGATTGCGAATATCGCCGCAACGGCACCGTCAATCTCTTTATCTGCGTCGACGTGCATCGGCCCTGGCGCAAGGTCAAAGTCACAGAGCGACGGGCGGCAGAAGATTACGCCCAATGCATGCGCGAACTGGTCGATGTCCATTATCCCGATGCCGCGTGCATCCGGGTCGTGCAGGACAATCTGTCGACCCACTCCGTAGGCTCCCTCTATGCGGCATTCGCCCCCGCCGAAGCCCGGCGCATCTTGCGCCGGCTGGAGTTCCACTACACCCCCAAGCATGCCAGTTGGCTCAACATGGTCGAGATCGAGATCGGCGTACTCCGCGGCCAGTGCCTGGACCGCAGAATCGACGATCCCAAGCGTCTGATCAGCGAAATCGCCGCATGGGAGCAGCAACGAAACGCCGCCGCTGCCCGCATCAAATGGATGTTCACAACCGAAAAAGCCCGCGCCAAAATGGGCCGCGCTTATCCCGCAACGTCCAAAGAGTCATAATCACTGTGACGAGGTACTAGTTTGAAATGTGCAGTGGCCTGTTTTGAATTTAAGCTCGTTCGCGGTTCACGCTCGCCGAATTAATGTTTCTAAAGTCGACACCCGCGTGTAGGGGGAATCTACTGATCCCATCACCGCCCTCTTCGGCTTCTACCCGGTGACTGAGAGCGTTGTGCTCCCGCCTGAAGCAAGGTGGAATGCAATGACAGATTACCCAGCCGCAATCCCTTTGTCCGCAATTCAGCAACTCCGCTGCCCAAAATGCCGAGCGCGCATGCGGCTTGCGCGCACTTCGCCTGGGCCTACGGGGTTTGATCTTCGCAGGTTCAACTGCTCAGAATGCGATCACGTCGAACAAATCGCCATTCCGAATGATCCGATGAAATCCGACGCTGTTGGCTGGTTCACTGGCGACCTACCGCCGAAGTAAGGCCGCCTCACTTTCCTATGGCGGTGGTGGCATCCAGAGAAAGCCCAGCGCGATTGCCGCGAGCAACCCGACGGTGACGACGGCGGAGATGGCTCCGACCGTGATCTTAACTTTCTCTTTCGTCGTGTAGTCGCGCATCGAACGCCTCAGTTGGCGGCCTATCCGTCTAATCTGACCCGGCTCACCGTGCCAGACGTTCAGCATTAGTAATGCTCAATCGGCCGAAATTATTCAACAAGAACACCGCACCGCTCACGGCGGCTAATTGACGTGAGCACAAAGTAAGCCGGGATTACCCGGCATCAAAAGTAGAATATGATAAATAATAGCAAATAGAATTGTATTTTTTCTCTTAGCGGCAGCCTGAAACGTTCGGCGAACTGGCGCAGATCATTGCAGGCCAAGCATCCCGACGACCCACGAAACGGACGTGCCGCTGAAAAGCTAGACCGACTGGCAAGTGAAACCAGCACACTCAGCGATGAAGCATGGGCTGAATTACAAAAGTCATACAGTTGGTGTTCTGAGAAATGGTGCGAGGCCGTGGGCGAAGCGTCTAGGCAAGTTGAGTTTCGGGCCGTCGATACTTTTCCAGCGTACATAAAAACCCTAGTCGGAATCCCCTCTTCTCAGTCGAACGCCGCGTAAGCAGAAATCGAAAAGTAGAAATGCAATTTTACCACCGCGACCCGACCGTTCCTTTTTGGCGGTCGAATGTCGACGTTGATTCTCTTTTCACTGCTCACGCACACCGCCCCGAACGGGCACAGGCTTGGCTTAAATTCCGCGATGCTTCGGAGACAACTGCCGTCATGATGCGCGGCCGATTCGAACTAGGACTGCTTGCCTACCACATCTTTTGTCAGACCTTCACGCCAACGTATGACGGAGAACTGGCCATGTTAGCACCTCAGATAAAACCCTTCACACGGGAGAGGTCCAAGGTTCGATCCCTTGTGCGTCCACCATATTTGATTTTGCCGCCAAGCCCGGCAGAGACATTCACAGACAGAGCGCAAAGCGCGATCCCGGCTTTAACCCAACCGCTGGAAATTGGCCGGACCAGGCGACGCGCCTTCGTGAGATGAGAGCCGGTTGAGTTCGACCAGTAAATCCCGCACGGCGACATCAAGCTCGTTTCGCCGGATTCCCGGATCGACACGCCGTCCATCCTGCGATCGCTGGTCGCGGCCGGCACGATCGTCGTTCGCTGCGATCTGCAGGCGATCGAGATCGATGGCAAACTCCCCTGCCGGTTCGACAGGCCGCCGATCCGGTTCTGGATTTTGCAGCTCTGGGTTCGGACGAGGGACCGCCTCGCCGGGCCAGTCCCGGAGCCTGTGTCTGCGCCTGTGACGGCGTTGGCGGGAAACGAGTTCGCGTGCGCCATACCCCAAGCCAAAGCTCGCGCCGATGATGACAGCAAGGATGAGAAACTCCATGTCGTCGTCCTGTGTTGCCCTGCCACGGTTCATTTACCTCAATAATTGCGGCGAGGAATTGACCGCAGCAGGTTCCGTATGCCGAGCGACCGCATGCCTCATCTCGCCCCGCGACCAATTCGTCGCGTCGCTCCTCGCAATGACAACAGAGCCGTCATCCCCCGCGCATGCGGGGGATCCAGTACGCCGCGGCCTCTCGGTTCAATCGCTGCGTCTCTGGAATACTGGATCACCCGCATGCGCGGGTGATGACGACCGAGGATGTGGCCCATCCGTACTCATCAAACAAACCTCCGCCTTCCCGCGGCGCGTTTGGCCGGGCTTTGCAAATCGTTTCGCCCAAAGAAAAGAGGGCGCAGGGAATGCCGGGTGCTTGCTGCACCCGCGGTCTCGTGCGCAAAATGCACAAAAGAAAGCGCACACGAGCATACAGGTACAGTCGGAGCATTCCGGCATCCCCGCGCAATGGTTTTACGGCTTATGCCGCGCTCTTCCCGGCGACGAATTCGTCTTGTCACCGTCATCGGCGGATTGAAGGTTTTGCGAACCCGGTTGGGCGAACGAAAACCTCCGCCGACTTGACACCAGCAACGGGTGCCAGGACCACACGGTTTTGCCGTACGCATCAGCGCCGTTCGTCTGCGCGTCGTCAATCGCTCACGAGCCGAAGCCCACCCTGCGAATCCAAAGCGCGACGACGCTGCCGCGTCCACCGCATCTCATCCCAACGTTCGTGACGATGGCCAACGCCCCTCTGGGGGATGAGACGGCGGGGTTTCTACCGGTGATTTGGGGGAGGTGAGAAGAGGAATATTTTCTCAGGAAGGACTGGGCAGGGCAAATCACGTTGAATCGGCTTACGAATTCGCGCTGCGCGCGCAGGTTCTAGCGCCGGCCAATTCCGGAAACTGGCCCCGGCCGTCACGCCGATCCGGGCTTTTACCGGGCTTTTATTTGTGTTCCGCCTCCGATACCCTTGAGTTTTAAGCGTTGGATTTCAGGGGCGTTCGATGGGTAATGGTGCCGATTATATCCTCAAGCTAAAACCTTGGTCGCTCTCCGCCTTCTTGACTGCATTTTTGGCTGTCGTTTTTGCAGCGACCATGCAGGAGGTGTTGGCCTCTTTCGGCGCTACGCTGTACTTCGCCGCGTTCTTTCCCGCGATCCTGATGGCGAGCCTTTTGGGCGGCGTTCCGGCCGGCATTTTTGCCGCCGTTCTCGCGATCCCGATCGTGTGGTGGGCCTTCATGCCGCCGATCTTCGAATTCAATCCCCTCACCCCTGAAGACTACGACAGTTTTGCGATCTTCGTGTTGTGCAGTTCATTGCTGATCTGCTTTTCGCATCTGTACCGGGAAGCGCTGGCGATCCGGATGAAATTCCCTGGCGAGTCGGACCTCACCGGACGCTTGCCGAACTAGCCGCCCATGAGCCTGCAAAAACTCGTCATCCTCATCACCAGCCTGACCGGCGGCGCGATCGGCTTGTTCGCACCGGTCGGCGTCGTCAAATGGCTGCTGCAGAAGGAGCCCGAGGACGCCGGAATCCTGACGCTGTTTTTCTTTCCGGTGTGGTGCGTGCTGCTGGTGCTGGGATTGTTGATTGGGCGCAGGCTCGGGCTGCTCATGACCGGCGGCAAGCGGGTGCTGCAGAGATAGCGCCATCAGGACTTCGAGAACGCGACATTCTCACATAAAATCATCCGGCCATCACTGAATCGTTTCGTGCACATCAAGAATTGGAACGTCCGGCGTGTTGATGACTTCCGCGATGACATTGTAAGACACGTCGATCTTACCCGGCTTTCTTGGGTCGGCTGTGACGGACCTGACGTGCAGAGTGGCGCGAACGGATCGGCCGTCGCTCAGGGTTATCTCCGTCACGCCATGGCGGAGGTGGGAAATGGTGGGGCCGGTGCGAGGACCGATCTGGAAGGAAAACGGCTGGAGATATCCGAAGGTCATGGCATCCACCTTGTTTCTCGTGGGTTGGTTATCACCACGGTTCGATCCCCGCTGTCGATCCCCTGTGTCGATCATCGATACGACGCCGACGCCTCACATCCCGAATATCCAGACCGCGACGATCGTCCCCAGCATTGCCAGGCTGCCGAGGGTCCAGCCGATGGCGTAAAGGGCTTCATCGTCTTCGGCCCCGAGCATTGTGTCGGTCCGTACCGTTGCCGATCGCCGGTGCATGGCGCTTCTCCTCGAGACCCGCCCGCAACGACAACGCCGGCAACGGTCGCCGGTTCCACCTCAGACTCTCGTCATGCCCGGCCTTGTGCCCTCCTTCGCTAAAGCATCGGCGGACCGGGACCGAAGTGTCGATCGGCGTTCAACTTTGCCCCCCATCGGCGTCCAATTTTAGGCCGGCTGTATCGGCAGCCTTCTGATGCGGCGCCCCGTCGCCGCGAAAATGGCATTCGTGACCGCGGGGGCCACAGCCGCTGTAGCCGCTTCGCCCAAGCCGCCAGGATCAGCCGTGCTCGCCACTATATGGGTCTCGATTGGTGGCGTTTCATCGATGCGCAGCGGCGGATAAGAGTCAAAGTTGCCTTGCTCGACTCGGCCGTCCTTGATCGTTATCGCGCCGCGCAGCGCAGCCGTGAGTCCGAAGATCGTTCCGCTCTGTATTTGTGCGTCGATCATCTTCGGATTGACCGGCAATCCACAATCCACCGCGCAGACGATACGTTCCACCCTCACATTTCCTTTCTCGTCGACGGCCACCTCCGCCACTTGCGAAAGATAGCTTCCAAAGGCGAACTGAAGTGAGACGCCCCTGCCCTTTCCGGGAGGAATCGGCTGACCCCAGCCGGCCTTCTGCACGGCAAGATCCAGGACCGCCAAAGCTCGGGGATTGTGAGCTAGAAGATTCCTGCGGAATTCGACGGGATCCTGCCTGGCCGCGGAGGCCAGCTCATCCATGAAGCTCTCGACGATGAAGACGTTGTGTACCGGTCCTACACCACGCCAAAACCCGGTCGTAATGCCGGGCGGCTCGGCCCGAACGTATTCGACGAGAATGTTGGGAATTGCGTAGGGCGGCTCGGCAGCCCCTTCGATCGCATCGAAATCCAAACCGTTTTTGAACAGGGGCGGAGAAAACCGGGCCACGACCGAAGAGCCGCATACCCGATGGTGCCACGCGACAGGTCTTCCCGCCTCGTCGAGACCCGCCGATATCCGATCGTAGTAGTAGGGTCGGTATAGATCGTGCTGGATGTCCTCCTCGCGGCTCCAGATCACCTTGACGGGACCGTCGATCTGCTTGGCAATTTTGACCGCGAGAAGGGTACCATCTGGCTCAAGCCGGCGGCCGAAGCCTCCACCCAAATACTGATTGTGGATCACAATGGCTTCCTTCGGCATTCCAGTGAGCGTCGCGACCGCGGCCTGCGTGACGGTGGGCTGCTGCGTGCCGACCCAGATTTCGCAGATGTCCTTCCGATAGTGCACCGTGCAATTCATCGGCTCCATGGCTGCGTGAGCCAGAAACGGCAACTCATAGACCGCGTCCAAACGCCGAGCCGCGCCGGAGAACGCCTGCTCGAACTGGCCCTCGTTTCTCGCCACGACCCCCGGGCTTTCGGATGCCTTCTTGAGCTGCTCGACGAGCTTCTTACTATCTATCGAGGCGTTAGGACCGTCGTCCCACTGTATCGCGGCGGCTTCCAAACCCTTCTTAGCAGCGCCCATATGGTCAGCAACGACGGCTACCGCCTCATCGACCGCGACCACCTGATGCACACCCTTGATCGCGAGTGCCGCGCTCTGGTTCACGGCCTTGGGTCTTCCTCCAAGCACCGGAGATATTGCTATCGCCGCGACCTTCAGGCCCGGCAGCATCACGTCGATTCCGAACTGCGTTCGTCCACTGATCTTGTCGGGAGCCTCAAGTCTCTTCGGGGATGTTCCAATGAGACTGAACTGTCCTTGCTCCTTCAGCTTGATGCGATCGAGAGCGGGAGGTCCCGATTCGGCCGCGGATCGCAGCAAGTCCCGATAGGGCAGCGACCTGGCGCCCGACGGATGCAAAACCACTCCATCCTTGACGGTGCAGGCCGCCGGGTCGACTTTCCAACGCCGGGCCGCCGCCGTGATCAACATGAGGCGCGCCGCGGCGCCAGCTTGCCGAAGGGGTAACCAGAAACCCCGGATCGAGGATGACAATCCTGTCGCCTGCAAATGTAGGAACGGATTGGCGTAGAGGGCGTCATTCGGAGGCGCGTGTTCGACCTCGATCTGGTCGAGCTTGACTTCGAGCTCCTCCGCCAAGAGCATTGAGAGCGAGGTATAGACCCCCTGCCCCATCTCGACTGACGGTATGGTCAAGCGTACGCGGCCGTCTGGCTCAATTCTCACGAACGCATTCAAGACCGCGCCGCTATCGCTTCCATCAGCCATGGACCAGGACGGCAGGGCAACCGCCAGGGCGAGTCCCCCTGCCGCGGTCGCACCGACCTTCAGGAGCGCTCTGCGAGAGACTCTTGCTTCGTCTGCGCCCGATACTGGCCGCGTGAGCGTGTCGGTGGTTTGCCGCATTGTTAACGCCCTCCCTCGCTCGCGTATTTTATGGCAGCTCGAATGCGATTGTAGGTGCCGCATCGGCATACATTGCCGGACATCGCGTCGTTTATCTCCGAGTCCGTCGGGCGTGGATTGCTCGCCAGCAGCGCAGCTGCCGCCATGATCTGCCCCGACTGACAATATCCGCACTGAACGACGTCATGATCGAGCCAAGCCCGCTGCACCTTCCGGCCAGCAGGAGTCTCGCCGATGGCTTCGATAGTAGTCACTGCGGCCTTCCCGACACTGTCGACCGTGGTGATGCAAGATCGTGTCGCCGCGCCGTCTATGTGAACCGTACAAGCGCCGCAAAGCGCCATACCGCATCCAAACTTCGTTCCTGTCATCTTGAGAACGTCCCGCAGCACCCATAGCAGGGGCGTCTCGCCGTCCACGTCCACCTTATGCGACTTCCCGTTTATCTTGAGAACGTATGTCATCCCGCACCAATCCCGCACCAATAGAGTGTTGAGGAACGAGATCTATATTGCAGCCCGAACGGACCGTCGCTCGCGGGATTGCTTTGATGCCCGCGTTATTGCCCCCAGTTTCGTCGATCCTGCTATGGATCTATCGGCGATAGGACCTCGGCGTCACCCCCACCACCCGCCGAAAGGCGGTCGCAAAATGCGATGGATTCTCATATCCACATCTGGCGGCAATGGTCGGAATCGTTTCGTTCCGGCCCTTCAAGAGGCGCTTCGCCTCTTCCATGCGAAGGAAGGTCAGATGCTGCAGGGGAGTCTGCCCATACAGCTTCTTGTACAATCTCAGCAGGTGGAACCGACTGACTCCTGCCTCGCGCGCCAGATCCTCCAGACTCACTGCGGACGCGAGATTCTCGCGCATGAAGTCTTCGACCTTGCGCAGCCGGCCGTCGCTCGCGTTGCGGTAGTGTGGCTCCCCGTAGCCGCCGTGCCTGACCAAGAGATGGGCGGCCAACATCTCTCCCGCAGTCTGAGCATAAAGATCTGGCGCGGATTCTTGAAACGCAGCGCTCAGACTCAGCATCAGCTGGCTCACCAGGGGATCGCTGCTTCCGATACCGCTCGGCAAGATCGGGGCCGCGGGACCTTTACGCCTGAGTTCTCGTGCGACGCGTTCGATGGTCGCGGCCGGAAGATGGAGTTGCAGGTTGCTGTGTGTCGTGTTTCCCCGCCATCGCAGTGTAGCGGCTTGTCCCGGAGCCGTCATACCAATGTGGCCCGGCTCGGCATGAGAGTGCTGCCAACCCTTGCGATAGCGGACCTCCACGTCGCAGGAGCCACCGGTAACGAGAACGATCAAATGATCGCGAGTAGCGGGAGTTACGAATTCCTCGGCCTCTGCCGGATCCTCGTAGGCCCGGATCAGCAGCGAGCGCCAACCGGCTCGCCAGCTGCAGGCCGTCATTGTGGCGCGCAAGTGCTTGTGCGCATCGAGGCTAGAAATTATCGTCCCCAAGTCGGATCTCCGTGCTGGCAGTGACGGTAGGATAGATCAACTCCCACCTGAATGAAGTCCATTCTCGTTTTGCTGGATACAACTACTACTCCGGCACCTAATGAACGCCAACAGATAGCTCTTCGAAACGATCAGCGCAAAGAGACCCGCTCCGGCGAAGATCCGGATCAAGCTTCCGTCAAGACAAGCCACATGGCCATCGTTCCTCGGGCCGCCTTAGCTGGCGACCTCTACCTTTTACTTGCACGCCAGCGCTATGGATTTCAAACGGCGCACAAATCATTTTCAAGTTGTTGGCGGGACCTGAAAACACCGGTCGTCTTTCAGTCTGGTTCTCACCCAGCGTCCACATTGCCAACCCGGCCGCCCAGCTCATCCACCAGCACGCGCGTGTTCTCGCTGTAGTCGATCGGCACCGCGACGATGTGGACGCCGCCGGCCGTAAACGCCGCCTCCAGCGTAGGCACCAGGTCGGCGGCGGAGGCGACGCGATGACCGTGGCCGCCATAGGACTCGGCATAAGTGACGAAATCCGGATTACCAAAGGTCATGCCGAAATCGGTGAAGTGATCGACCGCCTGCTTCCAGCGGATCATGCCATAGGCAAAATCCTCGACGATCACGACCACCAGATCGAGCTTCAGCCGCACCGCGGTTTCCAGCTCCTGGCTGTTCATCATGAAACCGCCGTCGCCGCACATCGCCATCACAGGGCGATGCGGGTTGAGCAGTTTTGCCGAGATCGCCGAGGGCAATCCGGCGCCCATGGTGGCGAGCGCGTTGTCGAGCAGCAGGGTGTTGGCGACATGGGTGCGATAATTGCGCGCGAACCAGATCTTGTACATGCCGTTGTCGAGGCAAACGATGCCATCCTCCGGCATCACGGCGCGGACGTCGTGCACCAGACGCTGCGGAATGATCGGGAAGCGCTCGTCCTCGGCGCGCTCGTTGATGTGGGCAAGAATGTTTTTGCGAAGCTCCGGCATACCCTGATCGGGCGTAAGCTTGCCCTCCAGCCGTCCGGCCAGTGCTGCGACGGATGCGCCAATGTCGCCGATCAGTTCGGCGTCGGGATAGAACACCTCCTCGACATTGGCGGAGACGAAGCCGACATGGATCACCTTGGGACCGCCTGTAGCCTTGCCCATCAGGAACGGCGGCTTCTCCACGGTGTCGTGGCCGATGGCGATGATCAAATCGGCGCGGTCGATCGCGTCATGGACATAGTCGCGTTCCGACAGCGCGGCCGTGCCGAGATAGAGATTCGAGCCGCCGGTGACGGCACCCTTGCCCATCTGGGTGTTGAAGAAGGGAATGCGGGTGCGGCGCACGAAATCGGACAGCGCGTCGACGAGGCGCGGCCGGTTGCCGGCGGCGCCGATCATGATCAGCGGACGTTTTGCCTCCAGGATCATCGCGACCGTTCGATCGATCGCTGCGGCGGACGCCACCGGCCGGTCGACCGGATGCGGCAACATCAGAGGCGCGTCGGCCGGCTCGGCGGCGATGTCCTCGGGCAATTCGAGATGCACGGGGCCCGGCCGTTCCTCGACGGCGACGCGGAAGGCGTCGCGCACCATCGCCGGGATCGAGGCGGCGGAAACAATCTGCCGCGTCATCTTGGTCAGCGGCCGCATCGCCCCGACGATGTCCACGATCTGGAACCGGGCCTGCCGCGCGCTCTTGATCGCCTTCTGGCCGGTGAGCATCAGCATCGGCATGGCGCCGAGATGGGCATAGGCCGCGGCGGTGGTGAAGTTCAGCGCGCCGGGCCCGAGCGTCGACAGGCAGACGCCGGGATGCCCGGTCAGCCGGCCGTGGGTCGCGGCCATAAAGGCCGCAGCCTGCTCATGCCGGGTCAGCACGAGCTTTATCTTCGAATGGCGCAGCGATTCCAGAACGTCGAGGTTTTCCTCGCCGGGCAGCGCGAAGATGCGGTCGACACCTTCGTTTTCCAGTGCCGCCACCAATAGGTCGGAGCCCTTGGCCATCGTTCCACTCCCTGTTGCCGGCACTGCAGCCGTCGCGCACGCATCGATCATGCGACGGGAACCCGACGACCGCAATCGCAAGCGTCTGGACGGCGCTTGCGATCGCAATGAGCAGGATTGCCCGCTCGTGCCGTACACGCGCTGTTCACGGACAACTGATCCAGGCTGTGGAACCGAGGGCGTGCCGGTTCCGTTGAAGCGCGCCGGAAAAAAAACCCTGGGACGAGCACCAGGAGAAAAACACTTCACTGAAAAACAACTTCACTGAAAAACACTTGGAGATCTACCTGATGCGCAGACTTATCCTCGCCGCCACCGCCCTCGCCTTTGTGTCGTCGACCGTCTCGGCACAAACGCCGGACAAGGCCGGAAGCACCACGGCGCCCGCAGCCCAGAGCGGCGACACCATGAGCAAGGGCGACGCACCGAAGACCAAGATGGCATCCAAAAAGAAGTCAAAAAAGCCGGCCAAGAAGTCGAGCGACGACGCGAAGTAACGGAGCGAGCAGCACAGAAGGGCCGCCTTCAGGCGGCCCTTTCATTTGACCCGTCACTTGACCTTGTCGCTTGGCTTTGTCACTTGGCTTGGCTCATTCGCCGGCACCGGCCTGCGCACGTCATCACGGCCCGGGGCGGATTTCCGCTATTTTTAGCCAGTTGCAACGAACCCGCAGGAACATTTGCCTTTGTGACGAATTAGCGACCATTGCCACCGGTGTGGCGTTTGGTGACAGGGCGGATAATGTTGAATTTGTTCAGGCATTCGGAAGAGGCCGATCTCGAAAGGATCCTGGCCGAGCACGCCGCCATCGCATCCGGCGCCCCGGACGACTGCCAATCCCACGAAAAGCAATTCCGCGACCTGCTGCAGGCGCTGCCCGCCGCCATCTACACGACCGACGCCCAGGGACGGATCACATTCTTCAACCGCGGCTGCGTCGAATTCGCCGGACGGACGCCGAAAATCGGCGACATGTGGTGCGTGACCTGGAAGCTGTTCCTGCCGGACGGCACGCCGCTGGCCCATGAAGATTGTCCGATGGCGATTGCGCTCAAGGAAAATCGCCCGGTCCGGGACATGGAAGCGATCGCCGAACGGCCGGACGGCTCGCGCATCTGCTTCATGCCCTATCCGACGCCGCTTCGAGACGAGTCCGGCCGGCTGATCGGCGCCGTCAACATGCTGGTGGACATCACCACCCGCAAGCAGGCCGAAGAGCGGATGATGCTGCTGACCCAGGAGGTCGATCACAGGTCCAACAATCTGCTCGCCGTAATCCAGGCGATGCTGCGATTGACCAAGGCCGAAACCGCGGAAGAGTTTCAGGCGGCGTTTCAGGGCCGCTTGAGCGCTTTGGCCAATGTGCAGCGGCTGTTCTCGGTGTCGCGCTGGACCGGCGCCAGCCTCAAGACCATCATCGAGGAAGAGCTCCGGCCCTATGCCGCCAACGATGCCAGGCGGGTCAGCATCACGGGCTGCGATATCCGGCTGCCGGCAACGCTGGCGCAGGCGATCGCGGTGTCCGTGCATGAGCTCGCGACCAACGCCGCCAAATACGGCTCGCTGTCGAAACCGAGCGGCACGATCGACATCAGCTGGCAAACCGACGCGGCCGACAATCTTCTGCTGCACTGGACGGAATCCGGCGGCCCGCGAACCGCCGAACCCGTGCGCAAGGGATTTGGCGTCGGCGCCGTCGACGGCGTGATCCGCACGCTGAGCGGCAGCATCAGCCGGCAGTGGAAGCCCGAAGGCCTGGTCTGCGAACTGAGCTTCCCGAGCATCGCGGCGTAGAGCGGGCATTCGGCTTGGATGGAGTCCGGGCCTCATGGTTCTCCCGGCGACGCGAAGCATCGTCCGGAGACGCGCGGCGCTGCCGCGCTCCTCATCATGAGGGTTTGAGAGCTCATCGTGAGGAGGCTGTAAAGCTATCTCGGACCTCATCCTGAGGAGCGGCGTCTTCGCCGCGTCTCGAAGGATGGCCGCGAGTCCGTGTGTTGCGAAATACATCTAACTCGCTTCCAGACCGACATCCTTCAGCTGCTGGGCGAAGAAGCCGGACAGGCTCATGTCCAGCGCGCCGCCGACATAGACCTCCGACGACGTCACCTGCTGCTTGCCGAGCGTCACCAGCACGCCGATCCGGTAGGCGAACCACAGATGCGGATCGGTCAGCGCCTGCAGCTTGTGCTGGTCGTGTTCGAGCGGCTGATGGTTGTTCGCCTTGCGCACTTCGATGGCGAGCAGATTGTTGGGAATTTCCCGCTGGTGCACGACGATGTCGGGATAGATCGACTTTCCGAAATGATCGTCGGTCGAGACGACCGTCCCATGGGGCAGCCGCAGCGTCCGCTCGCCCAGCCGATCATAGTCGCAGTCGACTTCCCAACCCGGAAAGTGCTTTTCGATCTGTACCGCCAGGCGGTGGGTGAGCGTGCGCTCGCCCAGATCCTTTTCGAACAAATGCCCCTCGCGGGCATAGAACTCCCGGATCGCGCCGACAAGCTTGTGCAACTCCGCCTGCATGTCGCCTCCGAAGGACGGGCGGCGACGGCCGCCCTTACATCAGCACTTCGATCAACCGCGGTCCCGGCTCGGCGATGGCTTCCGCCAACGCCTTGTTGAGATCGTCGGCATTGTCGACTGCGCGGCCCGGCACGCCCATGCCCTTGGCGAGCGAGACGAAGTCGATGGTCGGCCGGTCGATCTTCAGCATGTCGAGCGCGCGTTGGCCCGGCTCGCCGGCGCCGACGCCGTCGAATTCGCCGCGCAGAATCTGGTAGATGCGATTAGCGAATACAATCGTGACCACGTTGAGGCCTTCGCGCGCCTGCGTCCACAGCGATTGCAGCGTGTACATCGCGCTGCCGTCGCCGACCATGCAGATCACCTTGCGGTCCGGGCAGGCCACCGCAGCGCCGGTCGCCACCGGCGTCGAAAAGCCGATCGAGCCGCCCATGTTCTGCAGCCAGTCGTGCGGGGCGGCGGCCGCCGTCGGCGGAAAGAAGCCGCGGCCGGTGGTGATGGATTCGTCGACCACGATGGCGTTTTCCGGGATCGCCATCGCCAGCGCCTGCGCGATCGAGGCGTAGGTCAAAGCCCCGGTCGGCCTGGCGATCTCGACCATTTTTTGCGGCTGCCTGTTCTCCGGCTTGGCGCCGAGCGCGGAGGCCAGCGCTTCCAGGGCGGCGACCGAGTTTTCCGCGCCCGTGGTCATGCGATGCACCTCGCAGCCCTGCGGCTTGAGCATGCTCGGCTTGTTCGGATAGGCGAAGAACGCCACCGGGTCGTTGGCCTCGACCAGCACGATGTTCTTGAAATCCTTCAGGATCGGCAAAGCCAGCTCGATCACATAGGGAATCCGGTCGATCGCGAACCGGCCCCTGCCGCGCGCCATCCTGGGATTATAGGTCTGGCCCATCACCTTGCAGCCGGCCTTGCCCGCGATCTGCGCCGCCAGCGCCAGTCCCTTTTCGGTCAGCGCGCTGCCGGTCATCAACAGCAGCGTCTCTGCCCCGCCATTGCGCAACACCTTGGCCGCATGGTCCACCGCCTGCGCGGAGTAATTGGCACGCTGGCCTTCTGCCGGCGCCTCGGCAATGCCGTCGGCCTCGTTCCAGGCGGTGTCGGCGGGAAGAATGAGGGTCGCGATCTGCGGCGGCGCGCTTTTGGCGGCAGCAATCGCGGCCGCGCCGTCGGCGGCGACGGATTTGGCATCCGGCGAGGTCCGCACCCAGGCCGACATCGGCCGCGCCAGCCCCTCGATGTCGGAGGTCAGCGGCGCGTTATAGCCGATGTGGTAGGTGGCGTGCTGGCCGACGATGTTGACGATGCCGGAATTCGCCTTCTTGGCGTTGTGCAGGTTGGCAAGGCCGTTGGCGAGGCCGGGTCCGAGATGCAGCAGCGTCGAGGCCGGCGTGCCCTTCATGCGGAAATAGCCGTCGGCAGCGCCCGTCACCACGCCCTCGAACAGGCCGAGCACGCAGCGCATGCCCTCGACCCGGTCAAGGGCAGCGACGAAATGAATCTCCGAGGTGCCTGGATTGGAGAAGCAGACGTCGACGCCCCCCGCGACCAATGTCCGCACCAGACTTTCCGCACCGTTCATGTCTCGCTCCCGTCCGCGATTTTTCTCGAAGGCCGATCAAGATCAATCATTGTTCACACGTTTCGTCAAAGGTTTAGCTGATCATTGCAGCCATCGCCTGCGGCGTGTTGCCTTTTTTAACCGCACCGTTTGAAATAGGCGGCTTCACGGACTGGTTGCTTGCGAAATCGCGGCGATTATGGCCTCACTCATCGCGTATTTGATTTTTTCGCGAGGAAGAAAATGACCCGCTTCGTTGCTTTGCTGTTTGCCGCACTGACGCTGCTGGCCGGCGCCGGCCACGCACAGGCGCAAAACTTCGGAGGTTCTGGCTTCTTCGGCACCGACTCGCGCGACATCATGGGCGGCGGTCCGAACTTCTTTGGCGGCGGCGGCGCGAGCCCGATCCCGCGCACCACCGTCAGCTTTGCGAGCAATTATGCGCCCGGCACCATCGTCATCAACACCGCCGAACGCCGGCTCTATCTGGTGCTCGGAAACGGCCAAGCCCTGCGCTACGGCATCGGCGTCGGCCGCGACGGTTTTCGCTGGAGCGGAACCCACCGCATCACGGCGAAAAAGGAATGGCCGAGTTGGACACCGCCGGTGCAGATGCTGGCGCGGCGTCCCGATCTGCCGCGCCATATGGCCGGCGGCATCGACAATCCGCTCGGCGCCCGCGCGATCTATCTGGGCTCGACGCTGTATCGCATCCACGGCTCGAACGAGCCCGAGACGATCGGACAGGCGGTATCATCGGGCTGCTTCCGCATGACCAATGACGACGTCACCGACCTCTATGGCCGCGTCTCCATCGGCACTACGGTGGTCGTGAAGAATTAGGGCCGCGTGCCGGTCAGGGAACCCGGCATCTTTCCGGCGGTTGGGCGCGCCCGAAACAATCCTTGCGCGATTCTGCCGATTGCTGCAGCGTCATTTCAATGAGCGCCAATGGCCGGTCCCTATTTCCGCGAATGCTCGCAGCCGCCTTGGTTGCCGCCGTACTCGGCGGGGCTGTCGCGCCGCCCGCCGCCGGCGCCGAAATTCCCGCCATAGCGCAACGCCAGCGCGCCGAGAAGAAGAGCTTCACCGACAGTGAGATCGTCGACGGCTTTCTGAAGACCGCGTTCGGCGCCGAATATCATCTCGCCGGCAAGGTCGACCGCATCCGCAAATACGACACGCCGGTGCGGGTGTTCGCCGACGGCACCCGCGCGGACCGCAAGGCCCAGCTTACGAAAGTCGTGGCCGACATCGCAGCGCGGGTGCAGCATCTCGACATCGCCATGGCCAACAACGGCGACGATGCCAATGTGCTGGTGAAGCTGGTGCGCGACCGCGACCTCTATCGCACCATCACCACGTTCTACGGCAGCGAACGGGCGAAGGAGATCCGCTCGTCGCTGGATCCACAGTGCCTGTCAGGCTTCCGCAAGAACGAACAGTTCGAGATCGAACATTCCGACGTGATCCTCACCGTCGATAATGGCGACTTCGTCTTCCTCGATTGCGCCTATGAGGAATTGCTGCAGTCGCTGGGGCCGATCAACGATACCTCCAGCGTGCCCTGGACCATGTTCAACGACAACGTCTCGATGGGTTTTTTCGACGTCTACGACCAGTACATCCTCAATGTGCTCTACGATCCCCGGATCAAGGCCGGCATGACGGTCGAGGAGGTCAAGGCGGTGCTGCCGGACGTGCTCGCGGACGTGCGCGCCTGGGTGCGCAAGGTCAATAATCTCGCGGAGTGAACAGTCCTTGCGCGGGCTGATGCTGATGGCCGTATCTCCAATTCGTCATGCGCGGGCTTGACCCGCGCATCCATCCAAAAAGATTTCTCGCTCAAGAATGATGGATTGCCGGGCATAGGCGAGCGGAAGCGACGCCGTCCTTCGGACGGCTATGCCCGGCAATGACGATGGATCAAATCAATCCTGCGGCGGCTCGGCGTGCGGGCTCTCGGGCGACGGCGGCGGCATGCCGTTCTCCGGCCGACGCGCTGCCGCCAGCCGGTCCATGATCACGGCCAGCGCCTGCTCGAGCTCCGGATCGTCGATCTTCAACAGCGCTTTCACGAAACGGAGTGGCGGGTTCCGCACACGACAACGCAGAGTTTCGTCGTCCAAAAGTTGTGACTTACAAGGGTGATTCATGTCTAATGAGTTCTTGGAAATGCTATATAAGATTTTCAAATGAACGACCTCCCGCGTACCCAAGCCCTGCGCTGCTTCATCACCGTGGCCCGCGAAGGCACCGTCTCGCGGGCAGCCTCGTTTCTCAACCTGACCCAGCCCGCCGTCAGCCTGCAGCTGAAGGGGCTCGAGGAGAGCACCGGCCTGCAGCTGTTCAACCGCACCCCGGGTGGTTTCACCCTCACCGAAGCCGGGGCCGCCCTGCTTCCGCTGGCGCACAAGGCGGTATCGGCGACCTCGGATTTCTGCACGATGGCGGATTCGCTGAAGGAGTCCCAGCGCGGTACGCTTCGGGTCGGCACCATCCTGGATCCCGAGTTCACCCGGCTCGGGCCGTTCGTGCGAAGCTTGGCCAAATCGCAGCGGACCGAGGTCTTCCTGCGCTACGGCATGAGCGACGACGTGCTGACCCAGATCGGCAAGGGCGAACTCGACGTCGGGTATTACGTCGATGCGACGCCCGCCGAACAGCTTTCGCTGCCGGCCTTTTCCGAGCGCAAGATCGAAGGCGGCAAATTCCAGCTCATTCCGCTGCTGAGCTATGACTACCGCGTCATCGCCCCCATCGAATGGAGCGACCAGGTGACGGGAAAGGATTGGGCGGACCTTGCCGGCCTGCCGTGGCTGGCAACACCGCCCGCTTCGGCGCACCGGCGGCTGCTCGACGATATCTTCCGGCCGCTGGGCCCCTTGCCGAAGCGCGTCGCCTATACCGATCAGGAAGAAGCCATGATCGATTTCGTCGAATCCGGCGTCTGCCTCTGTCTCGCCCGCGACGTCGTGCTCGAACAACGCCTGCCGCGCAAGCAGAACTACGTGATCGCCGACAAGGTCACGCTGACCTGCGACCTCAGCCTGGCCTGCCTGACTTCGCGACGGCATGAGCCGGCGATTTCACACGCCTTCTCGATCATGCTGGCGGTCTGGGACGCCAAGCCGGCCAGTGCGGCTTCGGCACCAATCTCCGCGGCGAGATCGCGAAAAACCGCCGGACGGTAAGGAATATCCGGCCGGACCGGTCGATCACAATTTCGGATCAGGACCGCAGATCGATTTCAGCGATTTCCACTCTTCCGGTGTCAGCAGCGGCGGCCCTGAGGCTGGTCGGTCTTCCCGGCTCATCTGCGCCAGACGATCCTCGGTCAGGGGATGGCTGGAGATGATGGACAAGCCCTCGCCTTCCTTTCCGGTGACGCGAAACAGCAACTCCCCCATCGGTTTCGTCGGCCGGCCGAGCCTGTGCATGATGTCGATGGCGAAATCATCGGCATTCTGTTCGGCTTCGCGCGAATGGGACGCCGTCACCAGCGTGCGGGACGCGAAGATCAGCGCGCCGGAACCGGTGATATCGCCGAACAACAGTCCGATCAGAAACGACGTGCCGCCGTCGTGAATGAGACCCCGCATGTTGTCGCGATGCTTGAGATGACCGAGTTCGTGGGCAAGGACGCCTGCGATCTCGTCGGCATTCTCCGCCTTTGCCAGCAATCCGTTGAACAGATAGACCTTGCCGCCGGGCAGCGCGAAGGCGTTGGGAACCGGCGTCGCCAGCACGGCGGATTGCACCGACGGATCGAGCCCGGCGGGTTCGCGAAGCGCTGTGACCAGCTTGGCAAAGGCCTGCTGCCCGGCCGCATTGTCGCAAACCTTGCCGCCGAAGAGCGCCTTGACCTGCCCATCCGCGACGTCGCCGAGCCGCCGTTCGAAGACATCCGGCACCAGCGGCGTCAGGCGATCGGCGGCGAGCGGGACCCCGAACAGCACGACGGCAATGATCGAGGCGGTGGCCGCGAGCGACCAGCCGACGATGGCCGCAACGCCGCGGCCGGGAACGTTCTCGTCCATTCTGTTGCAGCGGGCGACTAGCTCGGCCGCGACCGTGGCGTCGCGAACCTCAAGCCGCGCCAGCGCGGGCGCCGTCACGCAGCTCAGGCGCAGCGTACCGGGCGGACTGTCGGCGCGGCGGATATCGGCATAGGCCCACACGCCAAGCGTCCGTTCGCCCTCGCTGATTTCAAGCCGGTCCGCGAAACGGAGCGTGACCGCGCGCCGCTGGCTCGACGTCCCGTCGAAAAAAATGGCCGAGCCGCCCGAAGGCGGCGACGGAACGCTGGTTGCGCCACGCTCGGTGGGCATATCGGTCATGGGCTAGAAGCCGGCGACATCGAGCCCGTCGGCAAAACCTTCGCCGAGCGCATTGGCCAGTTCGCCTCGGGCGGAGACGTTCGCCGCCGCCCCAATGTCAAGGACGATCGTCGATCCCACAATTCTGACCCAGAGATCGCGCATCAGATAGACCCGCATCACCACGTTGATCGCCAGCACAACCATCAGATAGCCCAGACCTGCCAGCACCAGCAACGGAATGCTCTTGAGGAACTCCTGCGATTTGAAGAACTGTTCGAACGGCGTTCCGCTCATGCTTGCGACCAGCGCCGAGCATATCACCAGATAGGCGGCGAATACCGCCGCAAGGAAGGCGATCCAGCCGATCACCTTCCAGTACAGACCGATCAGCGCGCTTTTTCGCAACGTCGATTCCAGCCGCACGCCGCCGAACCGGATGCCCGACAGCCACCAGCGCCATTCCACCGCCCTGAACGCGCCATAGACGAAGGGCGCCATCGGCCACACCAAATAGGCGATCGGCGCCAGCAGCCACAGCCACCAGCCGCGCTTGAAGAACTCCCAGCCGCGCCCCTCAAAACTTCCCTGCAGGTCGCCATAGAATGAATGGCGCATCTTGTAGCGCTCGAGCGCGGCGTTGCGCCACGGCAAAGCCAGTCCGAGCGTCACCATCACCAGCAGACCCCACAGCGTCGCCCGCGCGGCGTACGCCCAGCCCGAACCGCTCATCCAGAACCGCACCCCGCGCCACACCGTCCGCGTCAGGCGATAGCGCCGCGCCCGGTAGATCGCAAACTGCCCGAACACATAGAAGAATACGAACAGCGGAAAGCTGGCGAACGCCTTGAATCGCTCGGCTTCGAGACCGGCGAGGAAGTAGGCGAGATACACCGGTACCAGGATCGCCATCGCAACCAGGAAGCCGATCAGCAACTCCTTGCCGCGGCCGGTATATTCCGCCGCGTCGCCGTCGATCTCCGTATGCGACCACAGATGACGGCGAATATCGGTCGCGAGCCAGAACCGGTAAAAGCCGAGGGTGACGAGTTCCAGCCCGGCGCCGCGCTGCACCAGGCGAAAGAAATCCGCACGATCGCCGGCAAACGCCACCGGCATCGGCGGCGGACCAGGTACGGGAGGCGGCGACGGCGGTCCCGACGGGGTCCAACTCATCTGGTTCACGGATCAACTCCAGGGCAGCGGCAATTCAGGATTAGACCACAGATTTGTCGCCGGGAATGTGATCCGGTTCGATTTCACCGCGTTTTCGGGGAAATAGCGTGAAGAAACACCTCAGATAAAGCCGTCAGAGCGTCTGCCGGTTCAGTGACTTCATCCTTCGAGACGCATCGCTGACGCGATGGCGATGTACCCGAAAAGAACGGGAATGCCATCCCAAAAGCCGCCTTCTGGGGTACGATCCCCGGTTGTGGGAGGGGTGGCTGCATGCGCAAGGCAATCAAATTCGGGTGGTCCTGCATTAAGTTTGCGTGGGGTGGCTCTCTCACGCTCGCTAATGCGGTGGCTGGCTTTCTTGGCGGGACGCTCACAGCCTGCTGCTTCTCTATTTTCCCCCGCTGCGAAATTTTGCGATGAGCGCCGCACCTGCACTGATGTGGGGGACGGCTTTGCTCACGCTGCTGGCTGAAGCGGCGTCGGTAATCTTAGCCTTCATCCTTATTTTTCTCTTTCGCCTGATCTGGGCGCCTGCCCGTCTCTATTGGGTGCAGAGGGAGCGAGCGGACAACCTGGATGCAGAATTGCGGATTGCGAAAAAACAACCAGATGCCGATACGAAGTGGACGATCACCGACCTTTTTCAGCATATTGATCCCGATTTTCTAGAAGATAACCGTTGGGAGAAGGTTGGCGATGAATTGAGGGACGCTCTTTCGACGGGGCGTTTGTGCATGTGGGGGCGACTCAAAGAAACCGATTCCGGTCCCTGGGTGGGGCCGCGCGCCGCACTGACACCGATTGAAAAGAGGTATTGGTACAAAGCGTATTTCACGTATTTCTTTTTCCATGAGCAACGGTTGATGGCGTGCATTGCTTCGCCGACCGTAAGACAGGAAGGCCGGCGTACACAGATTTGCAGGTCAACCGCAGCGATGCGCTCGCGGTGTGGCCGGGAGAGCCTGACGATATCGCCGATGGTTATCCAAATGTTCGCGTGGCGGATTCCCCGGCCGTAATCGACCTACTTGGCGGAACAGATCGAGCCAAATTCATCGCACTATTAGCGGCAGAAAAAATAACGACATGGGCTAGGCGCGGTACGGGTGTGGCAAACGATCTTCTCAAACGAAACGGAGAAGTTTGGAATAGCCATTCCTTCCGATTCGATCCGAAGCGTGAGGGTACAGGCACAATCAATCAGACGTTCTTGAGCGCCCACAGTCCACTTGGCGGCGGCTACTACGACGTTTGCTTCAACTACGTCCAGCTAAGGCGCGTTTGGCCGTTGCTCTCGATCACCCGAACCAAATGCGACATATGTTAACCTATCGGCAGCCCTCAATCGCCGTTCCGAAAATGTCCTCGTTGAAGCGATTATTGTAGCGGAACGCCATGCCGGGTAGCTTCTGTCAAGTTCGGGTACATCGCCCGGATGAGGTCTTAGACCCTCAGGATGAGGTCTTAGACCCTCATGGTGAGGAGCACGGCGCCGCCGTGCGTCTCGAACCATGAGGCCCCGATTGCGCGGCCATGGTCGTCTGAACCGGAAAAGCTCTACGCCGATTTGTCGAACAGCTCCCGGCCGATCAGCATGCGCCGGATCTCGCTGGTGCCGGCGCCGATCTCGTAGAGCTTGGCGTCGCGCAGCAGGCGGCCGGTCGGATAGTCGTTGATGTAGCCGTTGCCGCCGAGCAGCTGGATCGCGTCGAGTGCGCATTGGGTGGCCTTTTCCGCGGCGTAGAGAATGGCGCCGGCAGCGTCCTCGCGCGTGGTCTCGCCGCGGTCGCAGGCTTTTGCCACGGCATAGACGTAGGCCCGCGACGCATTCATCGTGGTGTACATGTCGGCGATCTTGCCCTGCACCAGCTGGAAGGTCCCGATCGGCTCACCGAACTGCTTGCGCTCGTGCACGTAAGGCAGCACCACATCCATGCACGCCTGCATGATGCCGAGCGGGCCCGCGGCCAGCACCGCGCGCTCGTAATCGAGGCCGGACATCAGCACGTTGACGCCGCGGCCGACTTCGCTGAGCACATTTTCTTCCGGCACTTCGCAATCCTCGAACACCAGTTCGCAGGTGTCGGAGCCGCGCATGCCGAGCTTGTCGAGCTTCTGCGCGGTGGAAAATCCCTTCATGCCTTTTTCGATGATGAAGGCGGTCATGCCGCGCGGACCGGCGTTAAGGTCGGTCTTGGCATAGACCACCAGCGTGTCGGCGACCGGCCCGTTGGTGATCCACATCTTGCTGCCGTTGAGCACGAAGCGGTCGCCCTTCTTGTCGGCGCGGGTCTTCATCGACACCACGTCGGAGCCGGCGTTCGGTTCCGACATCGCCAGCGAGCCGACGTGCTCGCCCGAGATCAGTTTCGGCAAATATTTCCGCTTCTGCGCGTCGCTGCCGTTGCGGCGGATCTGGTTGACGCAGAGGTTGGAATGCGCGCCGTAGGACAGGCCGACCGCGGCCGACGCCCGCGACATCTCCTCGACCGCGATGCAATGCTCGAGATAGCCGAGGCCCGAGCCGCCATATTCCTCCTCGACGGTAATCCCGTGCAGGCCGAGCGCGCCGATCTTGGGCCAGAGATCCCGCGGGAACTGATTGCTCCGGTCGATTTCGGCGGCGCGCGGCGCGATCTCGTTCGAGGAGAAGGCATGGACTGTCTCGCGAATCGCATCCGCGGTCTCGCCGAGATCGAAATTGAATATCCGGTACGCGTTGGGGATCATGGTCGGGCGGCCTCCGGCAAATTAAACGTTGTTTCAATCAGCCTTAGTCCCTGCCAATGCCCTTGTCACGGGTCGAAACAGGCCGGAATCGCCCCCTCGCCGGACCCCGTCGTCGATGCGGCCAAATGCGCGCAACTCGCCCTTGCGCTGACGCCCGGCTCGGGATGTAATTGGGTAAAACATCGCCCCTTCGGCCATGCTCCGGTGGGATACCAGTCAGGGAGACACCCATGCACGGGACCATCGATCTCGCTAAAGACGCCCAGCAGGAAGCCGCGCGCGAGCGCGCTTATGCCATGCCGCTGGCCGACTTCGATCCGGGCGATCCCGAACTGTTCAAGACCGATTCCTTCTGGCCGTATTTCGACCGGCTGCGCAAGGAAGAGCCGGTGCATTACTGCAAGGACAGCATGTTCGGTCCCTATTGGTCGGTGACCAAGTACAACGACATCATGGACATCGAGACCAACCATTCGGTGTTCTCGTCGGCGGCGTCGCTCGGCGGCATTACCATCCGTGACGCGCCCGCCGATTTGCGGCGCGAAAGCTTCATCGCCATGGACCAGCCGCGGCACGGGGCGCAGCGCAAAACCGTAGCCCCGATGTTCACGCCGACCCATCTCGACCAGCTCGCCATCAATATCCGCAAGCGCTCCACCGAGTGCCTCGACAATTTGCCCAGAAACGAGGTGTTCGACTGGGTCGATCGGGTCTCGATCGAACTGACCACGCAGATGCTGGCCGTGCTGTTCGACTTCCCCTGGGAGGACCGCCGCAAGCTGACGCGCTGGTCCGACATCGCAACGACGTTGCCCGGAGTAGGCGGGCTGGTCGCAACAGAGGACCAACGTCAGGCTGAGCTGCTGGAATGCGCGAGCTATTTCGCAAAGCTCTGGAAGGAGCGGATCAATCAGCCGCCGAAGAGCGATCTGTTGTCGATGATGGCGCACAGCGACGCCACGCGTGACATGGACCCAAGGAACTTCCTCGGCAATTTGATCCTGCTGATCGTCGGCGGCAACGACACCACCCGCAACACGCTGTCGGGCAGCATCTATGCCTTAAGCAAGCATCCCGACCAGTACAGGAAGCTGCGCGAAAACCCCGCATTGATCGACAGTTTCGTGCCGGAAGTGATCCGCTGGCAGACGCCGTTGGCGCATATGCGCCGGACCGCGCTCGAGGACATCGAATTCCGCGGCAAGAAATTCAGGAAGGGCGACAAGGTCGTGATGTGGTACGTCTCGGGCAACCGCGACGAGGAGGCCATCGACCGCCCCTACGAGTTCATCATCGACCGCGCGCGGCCGCGCACCCACATCTCCTTCGGCTTCGGCATCCATCGCTGCGTTGGGCTGCGCCTGGCGGAGCTGCAGTTGAAGATCATCTGGGAAGAGATCCTCAAGCGCTTCGACACGATTGAGGTGGTGGACGAGCCCAAGCGGGTGTATTCCAGCTTTGTCAAAGGCTACGAGACGTTGCCGGTCCGCATCGCCGGATAATCAACTCTTTCACGCGCGCTCAAGGATCGATCCGATGAACGTCCAGACCGCCATCCGGGCCGATAAGGCCGAACTTTTGCGCCTCGCGCGCGAAGAGGCTTATGCCACGCCGCTGAAGGATTTTCACCCCGGCGCGCCAAAGCTGTTCCAGGACGATACGCTGTGGCCCTGGTTCGAACGGCTGCGCAAGGAAGAGCCGGTGCATTACTGCACCAACGCGCCGATCGAGCCCTATTGGTCGGTCACCAAATATGACGACATCATGCATGTCGATACCAACCACGGCATCTTCTCCTCCGACGTCTCACTCGGCGGTATCTCGATCCGCGACGTGGCGGTGGGCTACGACTGGCCGAGTTTCATCGCGATGGACCAGCCGCGGCACTCGGCCCAGCGCAAGACCGTGTCGCCGATGTTCACGCCGACGCATCTGGACGAACTCGCAAAACTGATCCGTGAACGCTCGATCAAGGTGCTCGACAATCTGCCGCGCAACGAGACCTTCAATTTCGTCGACCGCGTCTCGATTGAGCTGACCACGCAGATGCTGGCGACGCTGTTCGACTTCCCTTGGGAAGAGCGGCGCAAGCTGACACGCTGGTCCGACGTCTCGACCGCACTGCCCAAGAGCGGCATCGTGGAATCGGCGGAGCAGCGCCGCGCCGAAATGGACGAATGCGCGGCCTATTTCGGCAAACTCTGGAACGAGCGCGTCAATGCCCCGCCGCGCAATGACTTGCTGTCGATGATGGCGCACAGCGACGCCACGCGTCACATGGATTCCGACAATCTGATGGGTAACCTCATCCTCTTGATCGTCGGCGGCAACGACACCACCCGCAACACCATGAGTGGCTCGGTGCTGGCGTTGAACGAGCATCCCGACCAGTATCAGAAGCTGCGCGACAATCCCGCGCTGATCGATTCCATGGTGCCGGAGGTGATCCGCTGGCAGACCCCGCTGGCGCACATGCGCCGCACCGCGTTGGTCGATACCGAAATCGGTGGCAAGAAGATCAGGAAGGGCGAGCGCGTCGTGATGTGGTACGTCTCGGGCAACCGCGACGAAGAGGGCATCGAGAAGCCCGACGAATTCATCATCGACCGCGCCCGGCCCCGCACCCATCTGTCGTTCGGCTTCGGCATTCACCGCTGCGTCGGCATGCGGCTCGCCGAGCTGCAGCTCAAGATCGTGTGGCAGGAGATGCTGAAACGCTTCGACCGCATCGAGGTGGTCGGCGAGCCGAAGCGGGTCTATTCCAGTTTTGTGCGCGGCATCGAGTCGTTGCCGGTCCGTATTCCGGCATAGCCCTTTCCTGGGCGCCGCCCGCCATCCGCCGGGCCTCGCCGTATCGACCACGGCGAAGGGTTTTGCCGGCGCGGGCGGCTTCGCCGAAGTGAAAACCGGCTATGCCGAACTTGCACTGGCGCAGCGCGGCGATCTGGTGCAGTTCTTCGGCCTCCGCGCATTTGGCACGACCAATATGCGTGCCCTCGATCCTCCAACTGAGTTCCGATGACCGCCACAGAACACCAGCACGACGAATATGCCGACATCCGCAATGCGGTTGCCAAACTCTGCGCCCAGTTCCCCGGTGAATACTGGCGCAAGCTCGATCGCGAGATGAAATATCCCAGCGAGTTCGTCGATGCGCTGACGCAGGCGGGCTACCTCTCGGTGCTGATCCCCGAGGAATATGACGGCGCCGGACTGAAGCTGTCGGCGGCGGCCGCAATCCTCGAGGAGATCCAGCGCGCCGGATGCAATGGCGGCGGCTGCCATGCGCAGATGTACACCATGGGCACGCTGCTGCGGCACGGCAGCGACGAGCAAAAGGCAAAATGGCTGCCGAAGATCGCCAGCGGCGAATTGCGGCTGCAGGCCTTTGGCGTCACCGAGCCGACCAGCGGCACCGATACTTCGTCGCTGAAGACGTTTGCGAAACGCGATGGCAACAACGGCTATGTCGTCAACGGCCAGAAGATCTGGACCAGCCGCGCCGAATATTCCGACCTGATGATCCTGCTGGCGCGGACCACGCCGAAGGAACAGGCCAAGAAGCGCACCGACGGCCTGTCGGTGTTCATCGTCGACATGCGCGAAGCCAAGGGCCACGGCCTGGAGATACGCCCGATCCGCACCATGATGAACCACGCCACGACAGAAGTGTTCTTCACGGACATGCGGGTCCCGGCGGAAAACCTGATCGGCGAGGAAGGCAAGGGCTTTCGCTACATCCTGTCCGGCATGAATGCCGAGCGCATCCTGATATCGGCCGAATGCATCGGCGACGCCAAATGGTTCATCGCCAAGGCCACCGCCTATGCCAACGAGCGCAAGGTGTTCGGCCGTCCGATCGGCCAGAACCAGGGCGTTCAGTTCCCGATCGCAAAAGCCTACGCGGCGATGCGCGCCGCCGAGCTGATGGTCAAGGAAGCCACCCGAAAATACGAGGCCGGGCTCGATTGCGGCGCCGAGGCCAATATGGCCAAGATGCTGGCGGCCGACGCGTCCTGGGACGCCGCCAATGCCTGCGTGCAGACCCATGGCGGCTTCGGCTTTGCGGAGGAATACGACGTCGAGCGCAAGTTCCGCGAAACGCGGCTCTACCAGGTTGCGCCGATCTCGACCAATCTCATCCTGTCGTTCGTCGCCGAGCATGTGCTCGGCATGCCCCGCTCCTACTGAGAACGCCGATGCTGCCGCTTGAAGGATTGATCGTCGTCGCCGTCGAACAGGCGGTCGCCGCACCATTCTGCAGCTCGCGGCTGGCCGATGCCGGCGCCCATGTCATCAAGGTGGAGCGGCCGGAGGGCGACTTTGCCCGCGGCTACGACGCCGCGGCCAAGGGACAGAGCAGCTACTTTGTCTGGCTCAACCGCGGCAAGGATTCCGTGGTCGTCGATCTCGCCACCAAGGAAGGGCGCGCGGCGCTGGAACAGCTGATCGCGGGCGCGGATGTGCTGCTGCAAAATCTAAAGCCGGGATCGATGGACAAGCTCGGCTTCTCGCTTGAGCGCCTGCGCAAGGATTATCCGGCGCTGATCTGCTGCACCATCTCGGGCTATGGCGACGACGGCCCCTACGCCGACCGCAAGGCCTATGATCTGCTGATCCAGGCCGAGAGCGGGCTGGCCTCGATCACCGGCGGCCCGGAGGGACCTTCGCGCGTGGGCATTTCCGTGGTCGATATCGCCACCGGCGCCACTGCGCATGCGTCGATCCTCGAGGCGCTGATCGCACGCGGACGCACCGGCGTGGGCGCCGACATCAGGATCTCGATGTTCGACGTGATGGCCGACTGGATGGCGGTGCCGCTGATCAATTCGGAAGCCGGCAATCCGCCGAAGCGGATGGCGCTGGCGCATCCCTCGATCGCGCCCTACGGCGTGTTCAGCTCGAAGGATGGCAAGGGCATCCTGATCTCGATCCAGAGCGAGCGCGAATGGAAGAAGCTCTGTGCCGAGGTGCTTGATCAGCCCGACCTGCCCAGCGATCCCCGCTTCGCCAACATGGTCGAGCGCGTGCGCAACCGCGTGGCTACGGACAAGACCGTCGGCGACAGCTTTGCGACCATGACGCGCGACGTGCTTTTGAAGAAGCTCGCCGACGCCGATATCGCGTTCGCCGAAGTCAACACCATGGCCGATCTCGCCGTGCATCCGCATCTGCGCCGGATCGAGGTCGATACGCCGAACGGCAAGGTAACCTATGCCGCGCCGGCCGCGATCTTCGTCGGCCAACCCCGCCACTACGGCGCGGTGCCCGGCATCGGCCAGCACAGCGAACTGCCGAAAACCCCTCGTGTCCGGGCGAAATCATCATGACCGAAGCCGTCGCCGAAAAACTCGATCTCGACCATTTGCGGCAATGGATCGGCCGCAGCACCGAGGCATCCGACATCGTCACCGCGCAACTGGTGAAGGGTTTGCGCGCGACGCTGTTCCAGGAGATCGGCGAACCCAAAGCGAACGACGCAGCCCCCTTCACCACGCATTGGTGCCTGGCGCAGCCGGTGTTTGCGATGTCGCAGCTGAGCCAGGACGGCCACCCGACCCGCGGCGGTTTCCTGCCGCCGGTGCCGCTGCCGCGCCGGATGTGGGCCGGCGGCGAACTTGAATTCCTCGACGCGCTGCGCGTCGGCGATGAGGCGAAACGCACTTCCCGCATTTCCGACGTGACGATGAAGACCGGCTCTACCGGCGTGTTGTGCTTCGTCTCGGTCGAGCACACGATCACGACGCCGCGCGGCACCGCGATCCGCGAGCGGCAGGATATCGTCTATCGCGACATGTCGGGCGCGGCGCCCGCTGCGTCGGCCAAGCCTGCGCCGCCGCCCCCCGTCGCAAAGCACCGCGAAAGCCACATGGCCGATCCCGTGCTGCTGTTTCGCTATTCGGCCCTGACCTTCAACGGCCACCGTATCCATTACGACCGCGATTACGTCACCAAGGTCGAGGGTTATCCGGGCCTCGTGTTCCACGGCCCACTGCAGGCGGCTTTCATCGTCGAATTGGCCGCCAAGCTGCATGGCGGCACCGCGCCCAAGAAATTCAGCTATCGCGGCGTGCAGCCGCTGTTCGAAGGCAGCGAGTTTTCGGTCAATGCCAACGACACCGCCGCCGGCATGGAATTGTGGACCGCGAATTCACAGGGCCAGCCGACGATGAAGGGTACGGCGACGTGGTGAGACCGTCATTGCGAGCGAAGCGAAGCAATCCATTCTTCCTTTGCTTCGGCATGGATTGCTTCGTCGCTTCGCTCCTCGCAATGACGAACTGAGGTCATACGGCATTGTCCCGCAAACCAGCCAAAACCACGAACACCTCGACCACCGTCAAGGACGCCACCTTCGGCCTGTTGCGCGCGTTCGGCATCAAGAAAGTCTTCGGCAATCCCGGCTCGACCGAATTGCCGTTCCTCAGCGACTGGCCCGACGACATCGATTACGTGCTGGGCTTGCAGGAAGCCTCCGTCGTCGGCATGGCCGACGGCTATGCGCAGGCGAGCCGCAACGCCGGCTTCGTCAATCTCCATTCGGCGGCCGGCGTCGGCAATGCGATGGGTAATATCTTCAACGCCTACCGTAACCAGACGCCGCTCGTCATCACCGCGGGCCAGCAGGCGCGCTCGATCATGCCGTTGTATCCGTTTCTCTATGCCGAGCGCGCGACGGAATTCCCGCGGCCTTACGTCAAATTCAGCGTCGAGCCGGCGCGGCCTGAAGATGTGCCGGCGGCGATCGCGCGCGCCTATTATGTCGCGATGCAGCCGCCCTGCGGGCCGACCTTCGTCTCGGTGCCGATCGACGACTGGGCGCGGGCGACGCAACCGGTCGAGGCCCGCAAGGTCAGCCGCGAACTCGGGCCCGATGCCGGCGCGATGAAGGCGCTGGCCGCAGCCCTTTCGGAAGCCAAGCGCCCTGCTCTCGTGGTCGGCCCCGGCGTCGATCGCGCCGAAGCGGTGGATCTCATGGTGAAGGTCGCAGAGACAGCAAAAGCCGCGGTCTGGGGCAGCCCGTTCTCGGCGCGCTGCTCGTTCCCGGAACGGCATCCGCAATTCGCGGGTTTTTTGCACGCTTCACCTGGCCAGCTCTCGGACGCGCTGCGCGATCATGATCTGGTGGTCGTGATCGGCGCACCGGTCTTCACTTTCCACGTCGAAGGCCACGCCTCGATCTTCGACGGCGCCACCACGATTTTCCAGATCACCGACGATCCGACCGCGGCCGCCGTCACGCCGTCGGGCACCAGCATCATCGCGACCATGAAGCCGGCGCTGGCGATGCTGCTGGAAATGCTGCCCGAGACCAAACGCGCGATTCCCGCAGGCCGCACATTGCCACCGGCGCCGGCTGCAGCCGATCCGATCCCGGTCGAGTTTCTGTTGCATTCGCTCTCCGCCGCCATGGGGCCGCAGGACGTGCTGGTGGAAGAAGCCCCGTCGCATCGCCCGGCGATGCAAAAGTTCATGCCGATGCGCGGGCAGGACAGTTTTTACACCATGGCCAGCGGCGGCCTCGGCTACAGCCTGCCGGCCGCGGTCGGCATGGCGCTGGGCCGTCCCGGCAGCCGGACCGTCTGCCTGATCGGCGACGGCTCGGCGATGTATTCGATCCAGGCGCTGTGGACCGCAGCGCAACGCAAGCTGCCGCTGACGGTGGTGGTGCTCAACAATTCCGGCTACGGCGCGATGCGCTCGTTCAGCCAGGTGATGCAGGTGCGCAACGTGCCCGGCCTCGAACTGCCCGACATCGATTTCGTCAAGCTCGCCGAAGGCATGGGCTGCGACGCCGTTCGCGTCAGCAAATCATCCGACCTCGCCGCCGCGCTCAAGCGCGGACTCGGGCGTCACGGCACCAGCCTGATCGAGGTGACGGTGGATTCCGCGGTGCCGCTGCTCTACGCGCAGAAGGGCTGAGGATCAGGCCCCTCCACGTCATTGCGAGCGCAGCGAAGCAATCCACTCTTTCTTTGCTTGGTGAGATGGATTGCTTCGCGGAGCCTGTCATCGGGCGGCGCTTCGCGCCGATCCGTTGGCCCGCAATGACGGATGAGGACGCATCGCCCTCCCCACCATGAGGGTCCTTCACTTCCCGTAGGCTTCCCGCATCCTGGCCTGGATCTTGGCCATGCCTGATATCCAGCGGTCGTAGTTCTCGGTCTTCTTGCGCATGTAGCCGAGCACCTGCGGGTGCGGCAGGATCACGAAGGTCTCCTGCTCGAGCCCCGCCAATGCATCCTGCGCCACCTGCTCCGGCGTCAGATCGCCGTCGCCGGATTGCGGGCCCTTCGGGATCGACCGCAGCATGTTGGTATCGACGCCCTGCGGGCACAGGATCGAAACCTTGATGCCGTCGGCCTTGTGCGAGATCGCGAGATTTTCCGCAAAGCCCACCGCGGCGTGCTTGGTGGCGGAATAGGCCGGGCTGCCGACCTGCGACAGCAAGCCCGCCGCCGAAATCGTGTTGAGGAAATAGCCGCCGCCGCGCGCCTTCATGCGCGGGATCAGGTGCCGCGCGGCATAGACATGCGCCATGACGTGAACGGCCCAGCTTCGCGACCAGGGTTCGTCGGAGGTGCCGCCGGCATTGACCGACAGCGGATCGAAGCCGCCGCCGATGCCGGCGTTGGAGCAGAACAGCGCAATCGGGCCGAATTGATGCTCGGTCTCCTCGATGACGTGGAGGATGTCCTTTTCCTTGCCGACATCGCATTTGAAGGCCGCCCCGCCGATCGGCGTGGCGACGGCGCGTGCGCTGTCGGGATCGATATCGGCGACCACCACCCTGGCCGCGCCCGCGCGATGAAACGCCTCGCACAGCGCCTTTCCGATGCCGTTGCCGCCACCGGTCACAACCACGACTTTGCCAGCCACCTGCATGGTCGTTCTCCCCTTTATGTTTTTGTTTTCAGGTCAGAACCAGATCGAGGATCGCCGTGTAGTGGCAGGCCGCGCCCATCAGCACAAAGCAATGCCAGATCGCGTTCTGGAAACGCAGCCGCTGCCAGGCGTGGAAGATCACCCCGAGGCTGTACAGCACACCGCCCGCGACGATGAGGCCCAGCGCCATGGCCGGCAGCGCCTTCACCACTTTGTCATACAGCATCATGCCGCTCCAGCCCATCGCCAGATAAAGCCCGACCGCGAGGCGGTCGTAACGCCCGGGCAACGCCAGCTTGAGCGCGACACCGACGATTGCGACGCACCACACCCCGATCAGGAGCGCGATGGCGAAATAGCTGCCCTTCAGTTCCATGATGAACGGCGTATAGGTCGCCGCGATCAGCACATAGATCGCCGAATGGTCGAAGCGGCGCAGCACCCATTTGGCGCGCGACACCGGCCAGAGATTATAGGTCGCCGACATCACCAGCATCGCCAGCAGGCCCGCGACATAGACCGACACTGCGGCGACGTCGAGCGCGGTGGCGTAGACCACCGTCAGTACGATCAGGACGGTGGCGGCCACGACGCCAAAACAGACGCCGACGACATGCACGACCCCGTCGGCGATCAGCTCGGCCCGGTCGTAGTTCCAATGCATGGCCCCGGCCGCGGCCTGGATCGAAGTCGAGGCGAGTTGCTTCAGTCTAAAGACAGTCATGTCGGCCTGGCCACTTTCGTCAGCGATAAAACATAGGTCTCAGGAGGTCAACGAACCGTTCAAACCCTTGACCTGTCATCGCGTCCGAAATGTGAAGCTTGATTTTGGCCCGCCAATCGCCACTTTCCGGGTGATATCCCGCCAATTTGCCCGTTTTTATCTCGCGAGCGCCGCCCCCCGCATGGCCCCCCGTTTTCAAGATATCGTCGAGGAAGCGCGCCTGTCGGCGCGCGCCCTGCTGGATTACGGCGACAGTCTGTTCAATCCGACGGTGCGGCTCGGCGTCACCGGGCTGTCGCGCGCCGGCAAGACCGTGTTCATCACGGCGCTGATCCATGGCCTGACCCGCGGCGGCCGTTTTCCGGTGTTCGAGCCATACGCGACCGGGCGGATCGCCCGCGCCCGGCTGGAGCCGCAGCCCGACGACGCGGTGCCGCGCTTCGACTATGAGAACCACGTCCGCACCCTGATCCAGGAGCGGTGCTGGCCGAACTCGACCGTCGACATCTCCGAGTTGCGGCTGGTGATCGACTACCAGCGGCAAAATGGCGCCGACCGCACGCTGACCCTCGATATCGTCGACTATCCCGGCGAATGGCTGCTCGATCTTCCCCTGCTCAACAAGAGCTATGAACAATGGTCCGCCGAGAGCCTTGCGCTGTCGCGCGAGGGGCCGCGCGCAAAACTGGCGGCGCCGTGGCATGACCATCTGAAGACGCTGAGCGCCGAAGGTCGCGAGGACGAACAGGCGACGCGCGCGGCCGCAAAACTGTTCACGGATTACTTACGCGCCTGCCGCGACGAGCGCTTTGCGATGAGCCTGCTGCCGCCCGGCCGCTTCCTGATGCCGGGCAATCTGGCCAATACCCCGGCGCTGACCTTTGCGCCGCTCGACGTGTCTGCCGACGGCACCGCACCGGACGGTTCGCTGTGGGCGATGATGCGGCGGCGCTACGAGGCCTACAAGGACGTCGTGGTTCGTCCGTTCTTTCGCGATCATTTCGCGCGGCTCGATCGCCAGATCGTGCTGGTCGATGCGCTCGCCGCCTTCAACGCCGGGCCCGAAGCGCTGCACGATCTGGAGGCGGCGCTCACCGGCATCCTCGATTGCTTCCGGATCGGCCGCAGCACCTTGTTGAGCAACCTATTCCGGCCGCGGATCGACCGCATCTTGTTCGCGGCCACCAAGGCCGACCATCTGCATCATTCGAGCCACGACCGCCTCGAAGCGGTGCTGCGGCGCGCGGTCGCCAAGGCCGCCGATCGCGCCGAACATACGGGAGCCGCGATCGACGTCGTGGCGCTGGCCGCCGTGCGTGCCACCCGCGAGGCGACGGTCGCACGCGGCCGGGACAAACTGCCCTCGATCCTCGGGATGCCCGCGCCCGGCGAAATCGCCAATGGCGAGACGTTCGACGGCAACACGGAGGTCGCGACCTTTCCGGGCGACCTGCCCAGCGACCCCGAAGCGCTGTTCAAGGGCGAGTTTCGCGGCCTCTCCAGCACGCCCTCCGAAAAGGCCGATTTCCGCTTCCTGCGGTTCCGGCCGCCACAGCTCGAACGCGACGGCGAGGACGAGCCGGACTTGCCTCACATCCGCCTTGACCGCGCCCTCCAGTTCCTGATCGGAGACAGACTGCAATGAGCGAGAAAACGCCTCATCGGCGGCCGGCGACCTTCAAGCTCGACGATCCCGGCGTGATCGTGATGGATCCGGATGACAGCGCCCGCCCCGCCCGCGGCACGGTCCAGATCACCAGGGAACCCGACCCCGCGCTGCTGCCGGTGCCGATCGACGCGCCGCTGCTCCCGGCGCGCCGCGGCCTTCGCTGGGGGGCGGTGTTTTGGACGGCGGTCGGCGGGCTGGTGCTGCTCGGCACCGGGCTTGGCGTCGTCAATCTGATCGAGGATCTGTTTTCCCGAAGCGAAAGCCTGGGTTTCCTCGGGCTGGCGTTTGCGTCGGTCGCAGCCCTTGCGCTGACCGTCGTGATCGCGCGCGAGGCATTCGGGCTGGCGCGGCTGGCCACGATCGAAAAACTGCATCTGCGCGCCGCCGAGGTTCTGCTCAGCGACGACCGCAAGGCGAGCCGGACCATCGTCGACGATCTGCTCAAGCTGGCGCACCAGAACCCGCAACTGGCGCGCGCCCGCGCCGCGCTGCAAAACCATGCCGACGACATTATCGACGGCGCCGACATGATCAAGCTGGCCGAGCGCGAATTGATGTCGCCGCTCGATCAGGAAGCTCGGCGGTTGGTCTCGAACGCGGCGCAACGCGTCTCGATCGTGACCGCCGTCAGCCCCCGCGCGTTGATCGACGTGTTGTTTGTCTTCGTCGCCTCGTTGCGCATGATCCGGCAATTGGCGCGGCTCTATGGCGGAAGGCCGGGCACGCTCGGCATGATCCGCCTGATGCGCCACGTCATCGGCCATCTCGCCATCACCGGCGGCATGGCGGCGAGCGACAGCCTGATCCAGCAGATGCTCGGCCACGGCCTCGCCGCAAAACTCTCGCAGCGGCTCGGCGAGGGCATGCTGAACGGATTGCTGACGGCGCGGCTCGGCCTCGCCGCCATCGACGTCACCCGCCCGCTGCCGTTCACCGCCCTGCCGCGCCCGGCGCTCGCCGACCTCGCCAAGGATTTGCTGCGCAAGCGTGAGGAAGAGGCGTAGTCCGTGGCCTTATGGTTCGAGACGCACGGCGTTGCCGTGCTCCTCACCATGAGGGTCTAAGACCTCATCCTCAGGAGGCGCGAAGCGCCGTCTCGAAGGATGAAGCCACTCGCTACCCCGCCGCGACGATCTTTGTCCGCTGCCTTCGAACGAAATCACCGTGTCCTCGCCATGATCGCCGCAACCATCAGCGGCCGTGCATTTTCAGCCAGCACGCGCCAGCGGAACAGCGGTGACTCCGGCGGCGGTGAAAGCTCGGGCGTCCAGCCGGTCAGTTTCTCCAGCGCATAGGTATCCATCACGACGCCGCGCCAGCTTCGCTCGACCCGCTCCAGCGGCTGCCGCTTTGCGGTCGTGAGATCCCACAGCGGCAGCAAATTATCCGGCTCGCGCGCGACGTAGAGGCCGGTGTGGTCCTTCACCAGGTTCATGCCTGGATCGCGAAAGCCCTGAAACCGGCCGCGCTCGTTGATCTCGATGACCGGCACGCGGTCGCCAAAGTGCCAGCGCAACATCGCATAGGTGCGATAATCCGTCGTGGCGATCCAGGTCGCGCCGGTTCGCTTCAACTGATCCCGCGCGCGCGCCGCGACCTGCTCGTAACCCGCCTCGCCGCCGACCGGATCGGTCCGGCCGATCAGATTCCAGGGTGCGGCGACATAGTAGAAGAACACGCCGACGACGAAGGCGATGCCGGAGATCACGGCCACCCTCGCCCACCACAACGTCGACTGGATGATCCATTCCGACCAATTTTCGCGCGGCAGCACCGCCAGATTGATGGCGGCGGCGGCAAAGCCGGCGGGCCAGAGGAACATCGGCCAGGTGTCGCCGACCCGCAGCGTCAGCGATTTCCAGCAGAAATACAGGAAGGGGACCAGCACCGATGTCGACAGCAGGATCGCGACCGGCTCGCGCCTGCGATAACCGCGCCACGCCGTCAGCGTCACGCCCGACAATACCACCGGGAGCATCACGAACCCGACGAGGCCGAACTGCAGGCCGATAAATTCGCCCACCGTGCGCAACGACACATCATGGGTCGCCACCGCGCGCACGAACTGGAATCGGAACGACGCCCAGTCGTGCTGCTCATTCCAGATCAGCACCGGCGAAAATACGACGACTGCGATCAATGCCGCCACCCAGGGATAAGGGCTTAGCAGCCAGCGCCGGCGCCAGTCCGGCACCAGCGCGAATGCCAGCACCGCCGGCGCCAGCATCACCGCGGTGAATTTCGAGAGCAGCGCCAGCCCCGCGAACAGGCCGGCGGCGAGCCACCAGCGCGGATTGCCGCTCTCGGTGAGCCGGACCAGCGTCCACAGGATCGCGACCGCAAACGGGATCATCGCGGTGTCGGGCGACACCTTCGCCATCAACAGCCCGTAATACAGCGCCGCCTCCGGCATCAACACCGCGAACACCACCGCGCGAACATCGTGAGTGACGCGCCGGACGATATCGGCGAGCAGCAGCTGCGTGACCAGCATCGCCAATATGCCGGCAAACCGCACGCCGAGATTGGTATCGCCGAAGATCGCAGTGCCGAAGCGGATGAACCAGGCGATCATCGGTGGATGGTCGAGGAAGGACAGCGCGCTCTCCTTCGACCAGGTCCAGTAATAGGCCTCGTCGGTGCGCAGATCGAGCACATGGGCGTAGATCAGCCGCATCAATGTCAGCACCGCGATCAGCGACACCACGGCCAGCAGTTGCCGGAAAGCAGGGCTGTCCGGTTTCGCGCTTTTGTTATCGGGCGGAGCTATCGTCACGGCGCTTTCTCCTAGAACCCTAAGGGGGTGTCAACGTGTCGCGGAGGAAAATGGTTAGCTGTCGTCCCGGCCTGGTGCGCAATTGCGCACGGGGGGCCGGGACCAAAACCACCGATCGTTGTAAGGGAATGGCTTGGTAAAGCGACTTAGGCCGCGGCGCCCCGCCGATGGGCCGCGGCGCATGGACCCCCCGGCGTTCGCCGGGACGACGTTGCAGGTATTCACCACGGGAATTAAACAATACTATCGCCGATACTGTATTACATGGTTCGCATGGCCGAATTTTCTCGAGAGCAACTGGCGACATTGGTCCGCGGCATCAGTCTGCGGCAAATCCGTCTTGCCAGCGGCATGGTGCTGTTCGCCTATCTCGTCAGCCATTTCCTCAATCATGCGCTCGGCAATATCTCGATGGAGGCCCTGGCCATCGGCGTCCATTGGCACATCCTGTTCTGGCAATTCCCGCCAGTCGGGATCGTGTTCTATGCCTGCTGCCTCGTTCACACCGCGCTCGGCATCTGGGCGCTGTATCAACGCCGGCAGTTCCACTGGAAAGCGATCGAGCCGCTGCAGTTGGTGCTGGGGCTGAGCATTCCGGCGCTGATCATCACCCACATTGTCGGGGTGCGGATCGGCCAGGCGCTATACGGACACCAAAAACTCTATCCGCAGGTGTTTTTTGCGTACTGGATCGTGTGGCCGCTCAAGGCGTGGCTGATGTTCGCGGTCATTACCATCGCCTGGGTCCATGGCTGCATCGGCCTCTATTTCTGGCTGCGGATGAAAGCATTTTTCAAGACCGCTGCGCCGTTTCTGCTCGCCGTGGCGGTGCTGATTCCGACGCTTGCGATGCTCGGCCTCTATCAAGGCGGACGAAACGTCGTCGACAACGACAGTCCAGAATGGCGGGCGGAGAATCTCGTGCCGGACAAGGTCGGCACCTGGGCCGAACAGGCCGTATTGAGCGACATCGAGGATTATTTCCTGATCGGCTATCTGGGCCTCATCGTCGTCGTGCTGCTGGCAAAGGGCGCACGCACGATCCACGAGCGCCGCGGCGGCATGGTCAATTTGTCCTACGGCAACGGACGGACCGTTCGGGTGCCGAAGGGGCTGAGCGTGCTCGAGGCAAGCCTGCGCAACAACGTGCCCCATGCTAGCGTGTGCGGCGGCCGTGCCCGCTGCTCCACCTGCCGCATCCGCATCATCGGCGACTGCAGCGCGCTCCCGGAGCCTTCGCAGCGCGAGGCTTTTGTGCTCGGCCGGGTCGGGACGACTGACCCCTCCATTCGCCTGGCCTGCCAGTTGCGGCCGACAACCGATCTTTCGTTCTTCCAGCTTTTTCTGCCGCACGCGACGTCGGCGGGCTCGCACGCGTCGAATCCGACCCGGGTCGGCCAGGAGCGCTATCTCGTCAGCATGTTCGTCGACATGCGCGGCTCCACCAAGCTTGCGGAAAAGCGGCTGCCATTCGACACCGTGTTCATCGTCAACCGCTTCCTCGGCGCGGTGTCGCAGGCGGTGATCGAAAGCGGCGGCAGGCCGAACCAGTTCGTCGGCGACGGCATGCTGGCGCTGTTCGGGCTCACCACCGGCCGGCAGGATGCCTGCCGTCAGTCGCTGAAGGCCGCGGCGATGATCGCCGCCAATGTCGATGAGTTGAATCAATTCCTCAGCCATGATTTGCGCGAGCCGATCCGCTTCGGCATCGGCATTCACGGCGGCGAGGTGATCGTCGGAGACATCGGCTACCGCGACCACATGGTGTTCACCGCACTCGGCGACGCCGTCAATGTCGCGGCACGGCTGCAGGACATGACCAAGAGTCTCGCATGCGAGGCAGTCATCTCCGACGAGGTACGCGCCACGGCGGGGTTGCCGGCCGACGCCCTGCCGCAGCAGGAAGTCGCGATCCGCGGCCGCAACGAGCCGATGATCGTGCGCACCGTGGCGGAGGCGCGGGCATTGTCGGCGCTGGTCGCTGGCGAGCAGGTCGAGGCGGCGTAAGCGCCCGCTGCGCCGCTATGTGATTTTTCTCACACCTGAACAAGCATTCAGAAAATTGTCCCCGAACGGAATGCAATTTTCTCGAACCCCCTTTGTTGGGGGTGCGACTGATGGGCGATGGGTAAGACTGGAACTGAAACTGAAACCCGCGCCAAGACGAAACGTTCGAGGCGCATCATTGAAGGAGAACGACCATGCTTCGCAAAGTAACTCTCGCTCTTGTTGCCGCAGCTTCCCTCAGCGCCATGGCGCTGGCTCCGACCGCTGCTTCCGCCAAGCCCTGGGGCGGCGGGTGGGGTGGTGGATGGGGTGGCTATCATCACCACTGGGGCCACGGCTTCGGCATCGGCTTTATCGGCGGCGACGTCGACGGCGGCTGCTACGTGACCCGCCCGGTCATGACGCCCTACGGCTACCGGTATCGCACCGTCAACGTCTGCGGCTACTGATCCAACCGCAGTCAAGTCCAGGAAGCCCCGGTCGCCTGATGCGGCCGGGGTTTTCGGTTGTGCAACGCAACGTCATACGCACACTGCGAAAGCATGAATTGACTTGGCACCCTGCGATGCGACATCTGCTGGACGAGTTCGGTGATGACCGACTCAAACAGAAAAAGCTTCGGAGGAAGCGCGATGCTCGATAGACGGGAATTGATGAAACGCGCCGGCATGGCGGCGCTGGTGACGGGCCTGGGTTCGTCGAGGGCACTCGCACTCGATACGGTGATGCTGCCGTTCGACAATGGCGAACGGCCGCTGGTGAGATACCCGCAGAAGCGCCCGATGATCGGCCTGACCAGCCGGCCGCCGCAGCTGGAAACGCCATTTTCGATCTTCAACGACGGCCCGATCACGCCGAACAACGCGTTTTTCGTCCGCTATCATCTGGCCGACATTCCCTACGATCTCGATCCGGACAAGTTCACGCTGGAGATCAAGGGCAAGGTCGACAAGCCCCTGAAGCTATCCCTGAAAGAGATCAAGAAGCTCAAACCGGTCGAGCTCGTCGCCGTCAATCAATGTTCGGGCAACAGCCGCGGTTTCTTCAGTCCGCGCGTCGCCGGCGGCCAGCTTGCCAACGGCGCGATGGGCAATGCGCGCTGGCGCGGCGTGCCGCTGAAAGCCGTGCTCGATATGGCCGGCGTGCAGCCGGGCGCCAAGCAGGTCACCTTCAGCGGGATGGACGGGCCGGTCAGCGACAGGACACCCGATTTCGTCAAGGCGCTCGATATCGATCACGCCAGCGACGGCGAGGTGATGCTGGCCTATGGCATGAATGGGGACGACCTGCCGTTCCTCAACGGCTTTCCGCTTCGGCTGATCGTGCCCGGCTATTACGGCACCTATTGGGTCAAACACCTCAACGAGATCACCGTAATCGACAGCGTGTTCGACGGCTTCTGGATGAAATCAGCCTACCGGATTCCGGACACGCCCAACAACAGCGTCGAGCCCGGCACCGCGCCGAAGGCGACGATCCCGATCAACCGCTTCACGGTGCGCTCGTTCATCACCAACGTCACCGACGGCGGCAGGCTCAAGCCGGGCGGCACGACGCTGAAGGGCATCGCGTTCGACGGCGGCAAGGGCATCAAGGAGGTCGCGGTCTCGATCGACGGCGGCAAGATCTGGACGCCGGCAAAACTCGGCAAGGACCTCGGCAAATATTCGTTCCGCGAATGGAAGCTGAAGGTCGCGCTCGCGGCGGGCGCCAGCGAAATCAAGGTGCGCGCCACCAACAATGCCGGCGACACGCAGCCGATGGATCCGTTGTGGAATCCCGCCGGTTATCTGCGCAACGTCGTCGAAACCGTTCGCGTCACCGCGGCGTGAGGACAATGGTCATGAAACATCAGCTTCTCCTCGCGCTCGCCGCCGTCGCAGGCCTCGGTGTCGTTGCGGCCACCGCGGCGCCCGTGAACTACACGCTTCCGGAAGAAACCGCCGCCTTCAAGCCGGGACCCAATCTCGAAGTGGTGCAGAACAATTGCACCGCCTGTCACTCCGCCGACTACATCAAGACGCAGCCGCAGGGCGAAAAATTCAAAAAGGATTTTTGGGCTGCGGAAGTGACCAAGATGATCAAGGTCTATGGCGCGCCGATCGACGAGGCGGACGTCGGCAAGATCGTCGAGTATCTCGCCGCGACGTACTAAAATCCGGCGGCCGGCCTTCGCTCCTCTTCACCTCTCCCGCTTGCGGGGGAGCAGAGGCCGCCTTCGGCGGCCGTTCTTAGATGGGAACGCCGAAGCAAAGCTTCGGCTATGGCGCGAAGCGCGGCGGGTGGGGGAAACGGACTATCGACCCGACGAGCACATCATGCGGAAACACCCCCACCCGAACCCTCCCCTGCAAGCGCGGGAGAGGGAGCGCACCGCCGATGACGCCGGATTATCGCCACCTCGTGCGCCCGCCTGCGCGGGCCGGCCGGGCCGGTTTCCGGGCTCGGGGGAGCGTGACCCGGCCGCATTTCGGCCGCCTCAAATGATCGCGAAACAGGCAAAAAGGCGGAAATGCGGTGTCATAAACCTCATTTTTGCCAAATCCCCGCTATCGTTTGCGCTACCCAGTTTGCCCCAACCCGCGTATCCTCACCTCGGGCAGGCCGGTGTGTGCGGGGACCGGCGGTCCGTTTTTGTTTTTTGATTCCGCGGAGACGACGTGAATGGCTAAAGGTACGGTGAAGTGGTTCAATCCGACCAAGGGTTATGGTTTCATCCAGCCCAGCAATGGTGGCAAGGACGTTTTCGTTCACATTTCGGCGGTTGAGAAAGCTGGTCTTTCGACGCTTAACGAAGGACAGACCGTCGAGTACGAAGAGATTGCCAATCGCGGCAAGACCTCGGCCGAGAACCTCAAGGTTTAGCGCAAAAGCGCGATCGGCAACGGCGCACTCTCGGACCTGATCCGGGAGTGGGGCTTGAAAAAACTCTCAAAAAACTGTGAGCGTTCGGCGGAGCGAGCACCGCCTTCGCTCGGCTTTCTCTAGACCTGTACGATCGATGCGCCGCGCGATCGCGTCACAGGCAGGTGCCACGCTGTTGTCCGCTGTCCCCGCAGGGCACCTTCTTCGACAGCTCCTGAATTTTCCGAACAAGGGCCGTGTCCCGTTCTTCGGACCGTTGCAGATTTGGGCATGAAAACATCGCGTCGGCCCGGGCATTGATCGACTGCTTTTGGGCGGCGGCGCATTTCAGCTGCTCAGTCTTCGGTAACCCATCGCTCGACGGTCATGACATCCGGCGGCTGCAGATAGCCGCGCGGCCAGAGGTCCACGACCCATTGCATCCTGGTCGCGCGCTCGACCAGCACCGCGGTGTTGTGCGGTGTCTGCAGCACCAGCGTGTTGCCGCGATAATGCGGATCGCCCACCATGTGATATTTCAAGAGCTGCCATTCCTGCAGCACCAGCAACAGGCTGGTGGTGTTGCGGGTCGTGTCCCAGCAATCGAAATTATGCTTGTCGTCGAAATAGCGGAAATCCGCTTTCGCCACGCGCTTGTTGGTGCCGATGACCGGGCCCATGCGCCGGTCGAACCAGATCACCGCCTTCTGCACCGCCGCGCGCTCGGCCGCCGCCGAGGCGTGACCCGCCGCCATGATCTGCGTCAGCGCGCTGCGATCGCCGGCACTGAAATCGAGGATCTCGCGGCGGCGGCAAACAAAGCCGTAGCAAACCGTCATGGATTTCGCGGACGGCGGATAGATCGACACCGTGGTGTAGAGCGCCGCGATCGCCGGGCTCATCTCGAGCGCCTTCGCCGGCTGGATGCCGGCCAGCGCCATCACGAATAGCGCAATCGCGCCTGCAAGCCTTGTCGGCATTCCCGCGTTTCTCATGATCCCTGCCATAGAAGAGCCGCCGCAGAATTAGCGCAACCATTTTCCGCTGCCAACGCGCCGGCCGCCGGCTGGGGATCACGTCGCGGCGAGCGCTGCGCCGCTCTAGCCGACCGGCAGCGGCGCATCGCGCTTGACCTCTTCCATCACGGCGTAGGTCCGCGTCTCGCGCACGCCCGGCAGCGCCAGCAGGCTCTCGCCGAGGAACCGGCGATAGGCGGTCATGTCGGCGACGCGGGCTTTGACCAGATAGTCGAAGCCGCCAGCGACCATGTGGCATTCCAGCACTTCCGGCGCGGTCTGCACGGCCTTCGCGAACCGCTCGAAGACATCCGGCGTGGTCTTGTCGAGCATCACCTCGACGAATACCAGCAGCCCAAGACCCAGCTGGTGCGGATTGAGCCGGGCGCCATAGCCCTCGATAAACCCGTCGCGTTGCAGCCGCTTCAGCCGCTCACCGATCGAGGTTGGCGACAGCCCGATCCGCTCGGCCAATTCAACATTAGGCAATCCGTCCATCCCCTTGAAGGATATAGAGGATTTTGCGGTCTATTTTGTCAATATCGTTCATTTATCCCGCTGGTATCTGATTTATCCTCATTTTCTATGGCAAAACGACCAATTTGTCTATCGAACTGCGGTCGGAACCGCAGTAGATTCCGGCAAGGCTCAGGAAATGTCATGCCGGCTGAGACATCACCGCTTCCACCGTTCAGCGCGCCGTACGCGCCCGACGACGGCGCGGTCGCGGCCCGGTTGCTCGCCACCGCCAAACTCGGCGCGGAGCTGGAGCAAAGAATCGACCGCACCGCGACGCATCTGATCGCGGCCATCCGCGCCAATGACGATCCCTTGGGCGGCGTCGAAGACATGCTGCGCGAATTCGCGCTGTCGACCAAAGAGGGCCTGGCGCTGATGGTGCTCGCCGAAGCGCTGCTGCGCGTGCCGGACGCCCGCACCGCCGACCAGTTCATCGAGGACAAGCTCGGCCAGGGCGATTTCGTGCACCACGAGACCAAATCCAGTGCATTCCTCGTCAATGCGTCGGCATGGGCGCTCGGCCTATCATCGCGCGTGATCCAGCCGGGCGAGACCCCGCAGGGCACGATCGGGCGATTGACCAAACGGCTTGGCGCCCCCGCGGTGCGCGCCGCCACCCGGCAGGCGATGCGGCTGATGGGCAGCCATTTCGTGCTCGGCGAAACCATCGAGGCCGCGCTGGCGCGGGCGCAACCGCATTCGGCGCATCCTCCGCGCTACTCCTTCGACATGCTCGGCGAAGGCGCGCGTACCGCTGATGATGCCGAGCGCTATTTCGACTCCTATGCGCGCGCGATCGAAGCCATCGGCCGCGCCGCCGATCACCGTCCCCTGCCCGACCGGCCCGGCATTTCCGTCAAACTTTCCGCCCTGCATCCGCGCTTCGAGGCGGTGAGCGCTTCGCGGGTGATGGCGGAACTGGTGCCGCTTCTGATCGAGCTGGCGCGGCATGCCAAGGCCCATGATCTGAATTTCACCGTCGATGCGGAGGAAGCCGACCGGCTGGAACTGTCGCTCGACGTGATCGCCGCGGCCTTCGCGGACGCATCGCTCGCGGGCTGGGACGGCTTTGGGCTGGCGATCCAGGCCTACCAGAAGCGCGCGCGCGATGTGATCGGCTATGTCGATGACCTCGCGCAAAGTCTGAACCGGCGGATGATGGTGCGGCTGGTCAAGGGCGCCTATTGGGATACCGAGATCAAGCGCGCGCAGGAGCGCGGGCTCGACGGCTATCCGGTGTTCACCCGCAAGGCGATGACGGATCTGAACTACATCGCCTGCGCGCAACAATTGTTAAGCTTGCGGCCGCGGATCTTTCCGCAATTCGCAACGCATAATGCGCTGACGGTCGCGACCATTCTCGAACTGGCCGACGGAAAAAGCGGTTTCGAGTTCCAGCGCCTGCATGGCATGGGCGAAGCGCTGTATGCGCAGCTCGGCAAACACCGCCCCGATATCGCTTTTCGCACCTATGCGCCGGTCGGCAGCCATCGCGACCTGCTTGCCTATCTGGTACGGCGGTTACTGGAGAATGGTGCCAACTCGTCCTTTGTCGCGCTGGCCGCCGACGAGACGGTGCCGGTAGCGGCGCTGCTGCGGCGTCCGGCCGATGTCATCGGCACGGCCGGGAATGCGCGGCATCCGAACATCCCGCTGCCGCGCGATCTGTTTTCGCCGCAGCGAGAAAATTCGCGCGGCATCGAATTCGGCGAGCGCGCGGCTTTGGGCCAACTAGTCTCGGCCGTCGCCGCGGAAACCGCGCCCGCGACGGCAAGCATCGTCGAGACGACGCCAGCGGAAGCCGATGCGGCCATCGCCGCCGCCCGCGCGGGATTCAAGGGCTGGAGCCGCACCCCGGCGGACACGCGCGCGAAAATCCTGGCGAGGGCTGCGGACCTGCTCGAACAACGAAGCCCGCATTTTATCGCGTTGTTGCAACGCGAGGGCGGCAAGACGCTGGACGATGCGCTGTCCGAAGTGCGCGAAGCCGCCGACTTCTGCCGCTATTATGCCGCGCAGGGCAAAAAGCTGTTTGGCGAAAGCGAGGCGATGCCCGGGCCGACCGGCGAGAGCAATGTGCTCGTTCTGCGCGGCCGCGGCGTCTTCATCGCGATCTCGCCGTGGAATTTCCCGCTGGCGATTTTTCTCGGCCAAGTCACGGCGGCGCTGATGGCCGGCAACGCCGTGGTGGCAAAGCCGGCCGAGCAGACGCCGTTGATCGCCGCGGAAGCGGTCAGCTTGCTGCACCAAGCCGGCGTGCCCGCTTCCGCGCTGCATCTGGTGCAGGGCGACGGCCGGATCGGCGCCAACCTGGTGGCGGATGGTGACGTCGCCGGCGTCGTGTTCACCGGCTCGACCGAGGTCGCGCGCGCAATCAATCGCCAGCTTGCCGCCAAGGACGGCCCGATCGTGCCGCTGATTGCGGAAACCGGTGGCATCAATGCGATGATCGTCGACGCCACGGCCTTGCCAGAACAGGTCGCCGACGACGTCGTGACGTCGGCGTTCCGTTCGGCCGGACAGCGCTGTTCGGCGCTGCGGCTGCTGTTCGTGCAGGACGACGTCGCCGACCGCATGATCGAGATGATCGCAGGCGCAGCGCGCGAACTGCGAATCGGCGACCGGTCCGATCCGGCCACCCATATCGGCCCGGTGATCGACATGGATGCAAAAGCGCGGCTGGACGCGCATATCGCGCGGATGAAGCAGGAGGCGCGCGTACATTTCGCGGGCGCAGCGCCCGCGGGCAATTTCGTCGCGCCGCATATTTTCGAATTGTCCGACGCCGGCCAACTCACGGAGGAAGTGTTCGGACCGGTGCTGCACGTGGTGCGTTACCGCGCCGACCGGCTTGACGAGGTCCTGCGATCGATCGAACGTTCGGGCTATGGGCTGACGCTCGGCATCCACTCGCGGATCGACGATACCGTCGACGACGTGATCGATGGCCTTCAGGCCGGCAATATCTACGTCAACCGCAACATGATCGGCGCCGTGGTCGGCGTGCAGCCGTTCGGCGGCCACGGCCTGTCAGGCACCGGCCCGAAGGCCGGCGGCCCGCATTATCTGGCGCGCTTTGCGACCGAACAGACGGTGACGATCAATACCGCGGCGGCGGGTGGTAATGCGGCACTGATGGCGGGCAAGGAGTAGTTCCCGTCATTGCGAGGAGCCAACGGGTCGCGCGAATGCGCGCCCGATGACAGGCTCCGCGACGAAGCAATCCATACCTTGCCTGCTGCACAATGGATTGCTTCGCTTCGCTCGCAATGACGCTGAAACAACCCCGTTGCATCCCCCACCCAACATAGGTCAAATGGCCCTTCATCGGGATCATCAGGCGCGGTAATTCCAGCCCCCGAAATAAAACCAACAAAACCTCATCGGAGCGACGCCACTATGGAAAAAGGCATTTTTGACGGCCTCAAGGTTCTGGACTGCGCGAGTTTCATCGCAGCCCCCGCGGCCGCCACCGTGCTGTCGGATTTCGGCGCCGACGTGATCAAGATCGAGCCGCCGGGATCGGGCGATCCCTACCGCAATCTGCCGAATCTGCCGGGCTATCCCCACAGCGAGCACAATTTCGCGTGGCTATTGGAAGCCCGCAACAAGAAGAGCCTGGCGCTCGACCTCACAAAGCCCGAGGCGCAGGCGGTGCTGTATCGCCTCGTCGCCGAGGCCGATGTCTTCATCACCAACATGCCGCCGCTGGTCCGCACCAAGCTCGGCATCACCCACGACCATCTGGCGCATCTCAACGACCGCCTGATCTATGCGTCATTCACCGGTTATGGCGAAAAGGGCGAGGAAGCCAACAAGCCCGGCTTTGACTCTAACGCCTATTGGGCGCGCTCGGGGCTGATGGATCTGGTCCGCGCCGATCAAAATACCACGCCGGCCCGATCGATCGCCGGCATGGGCGATCACCCCTGCGCGATGGCATTTTACGGCGCGATCGTGACCGCGCTCTACAAGCGCGAACGCACCGGCAAGGGGTCGCATGTCAGTTCCAACCTGATGGCCAATGGCGTCTGGGCGGCGTCGGTGCTGGCGCAGGCCAAGCTGGTCGGCGCCAAATTCGGCGAACGGCGCCCGCGCGAGCGCGCGCTGAACGCGGTGACCAACCACTACCAGTGCAAGGACGGGCGCTGGCTGATCCTGTCGCTGCTCAATGAAGACCGGCAGTGGCCGACGCTGGCGCGCTGCCTCGAGCGGGAGGATCTCGTCACCGATCCCCGATTTGCCACCAAGCCCGACCGCCACGCGCGGTCGCTGGAACTGATCAAGATTTTCGACGAGACCTTTGCCACCAAACCGCTGGCCGAATGGCGCAAGATTCTCGACGGCAACGGGCTGGTGTTCGGCGTGGTCGGCATCCTCGACGATATTCCGAACGACCAGCAGATGATCGATAACGAGGTATTGGTGCCGTTCGAGAACGACACCATGCTGACCATCAGCAGCCCGATCTGGGTCGACGGATCCAAAAAGGTCCAGCCCCGCAAGCCGCCCGGCCTCGGCGAGCACTCCGACGAGATCCTCCGCAATGCCGGTTATGACGAGGCCGCGATCGGGAAATTGCGGGCCTCCGGCGCGGTGGCTTGATCCAAACTGTCGCTTAAACTTTCTTGCTCGCATCAACGGCGGTTTCGTCACCTCTCCCACCCCAACTCGGGTTTACCCGAGTTGGGCATCTCAATTTGTCGAAGTCGGACATATCCGCCTTCGATGGGAGAGGTGGCACCGAGCAAGTGGCGGTCGCGCAATTGCCCGGCAAGCGGCTCAAGCACTACGCCTGAGGCATGATGACTCTAGATCGGAGCGGCCCTCTCGCACATTCTCCGTCATCCCTGCGCAACGGCGAAGCCGTTGCCGCTGGAGGTGCGCGCTTTTGCGCGCCTCGAAGGATGAGTACGGCCCGTGGCGAAGCAAACGTCTCGAAGGATGGACGCAACACACGGACTCGCGGCCATCCTTCGAGACGCGGCGAAGACGCCGCTCCTCAGGATGAGGTCCGAGATAGCTTCACAGCCTCTCAGGATGACGACTATCCCGCTCACCGATTGAGCCACGCCCAGACGATGCCAAACACGATCACGCCGGCGATGACCGTGAGCGCGATTGCCCAGACGCTGACGCGGACGTCGCCCACCGCCTGCCGTTCCGCCTCGTTTTCCGCGATCTCGCGATTGCGCTGCTTGTTGTCCTGGTCGGAAGAACTCATCGGCCGGTCTCCGCTCAAGTCCTGGTCAAGACCCGGTTGTCGTCGCCGGCTTCAGTGTAGCATCAAACGATGACGGCTGGTCGGCCGCGCCCTTGCCGCCGCTCATGCCCGCAAGCCGGCTCAGCGAGAATGCCGCCAGCGCCGCGCACAAAGCCGCGCTCGCCGCCGCCATGAAGACCGATCCCGTGCTCCATTTCGCGGTCATCAGCGCCCCGCCCACCATAGGTCCGATGATCGAGCCGGCCCGGCCGACGCCGAGCGCCCAGCCGACCCCGGTGGCCCTGACCGAGGTCGGATAGAACGCAGCCGCGAGCGCGTTGGCGGCGATCTGGCCGCCCACCATGCAGAAACCGGCGACGAAGATCGCCATGGTGACGAATACGGTCGAATGCCCAAGCTGGCCGATCGCGCCGACCGCGAAAACAGCGATGAAATACACCAGCGCCAGCGCGCGGAACGAGAAGCGGTCGATGACGCTGCCGAGCGCAAAGGCGCCGACCACGCCGCCGACCTGCAGCATTGATCCGATCACCGCCGAGGTGGATACCGAGGCGCCGAGATCGTTGAGCACCGTGGGCAGCCAGTTCGTCAGGAAATAGAGGTCGAGCAGGCTCATGAAGAACACCACCCACAGCAACAGCGTGGGAAGCGTTCGCTTCTCCCTGAAGAGATGCTGCACCGGCATTCCGGCCAGAACAGGTTCATGCACGACGAACTGCGTCGCCGCCGCAAACGCGGCCTTCGGATTGATGAGAGCAAGCAGTTCGGCAACGCGTGCATTGGCGTGCCCGGTCAGCGCCAGGAAGCGCACGGATTCCGGCAGCCTCAGCGCCAGGATCGGCACCAGCAATAATGGCGCGGCGCCGCCGACGACGAACACCGAGCGCCAGCCGAATTGCGGGATCAATGCCGCCGCCAGCAGGCCACCCAGCGCGGCGCCGAGCGAGAAGCCGCAAAACATGATCATCACCATGGTGGCGCGGCGGCGTTGCGGGTTGAACTCGGAGGTCATGGCAATGGTATTCGGCATCGCGCCGCCGAGACCGAGCCCGGTCAGAAACCGGATCGCCAGGAGCGCGTTGACGTCAGGGACGAACGCGGTGACCAGCGTGCCGACGCCGAACGCCAGCGTCGAGAAGATGATGATGTTCTTGCGCCCGATACGGTCCGCCAGCGGTCCGAGCGTCAGCGCGCCGATCATCAGCCCGAACAGGCCCGCGCTGAACACCGGCCCGAGCGCGGCCTTGGTCAGCCCCCACTCCTTGGCCAGCGAGGGCGCCACAAAGCCGATGGCGGTGGTATCGAAGCCGTCGAGAAGCAGAACCGCCGCGCAGGTCAGCAGCAGCTTGATCTGAAAAGCCCCGACCGGCTGCTGATCGATATAGCCGGCGACATCAAGTGATGCGCCGATGACATCAACAACTGATGCGCCACTGCCTTGAGCCTGAGAACCAGCCATCGTTGTCTCCCCCAAAAAACGCCGAACTGCGGTTCTTGTCGACCGCCTCACCCCAGCCTAGCGCGAATTCAATTATTACGGCAGGACTTTCCGGCCCTTACCCGCGCAGTGCTTCCTTCGAATAGCCGGCGATCTGCTTGTAGCCTTCGGAAAGACCGACAAGCTCGTCGCGGCTGATGACGTCCTCGATCGCGCCAAACGGCCGATCGCCGGTGCGCTGAAACACCTCGCGCAGGATCGCATCCGGCGGATTGGTGCGGTTGGTGAGCACGACGCGCGTGGTCGCCTCCAGCCGTTGTTTTTCATAGGCCGCCAGCGCCGCAACCGGGTCGGCATGCTGCTTGAGCGCGGAGGTCAGCGCGCGTGCATCGAGGATCGCCTGCCCCGCACCATTGGAGCCGCGCGGCACCATCGGATGCGCGGCGTCGCCGAGCAGCGTCACCCGGCCAAAGCTCCAGCGCGGCAGCGGGTCCTGATCAACCATCGGGAATTCCAGCACGCTGTCAGCGGCGCGGATCAGGGCGGGCACATCGAGCCACTCGAAATGCCAGTCGGCGAAAGCGCCGATGAAATCGTCGAGCGAACCGGCCCGGTTCCAGTCGCGCTTGCGATAGGTCGGGGTCTCGATTTCAGCGACCCAGTTGACGAGTTGCAGCCCATCCGCGCCTGCGGCGCGGATCGGATAGACCACCATCTTGCCATGCGCCAGCCAGCCGGCGCGCACCATGCTGGCGCCCGACAGTATCGGCTTCCAGCGCGTTACGCCGCGCCACATGTTGACGCCGGAATAGCGCGGCTCGCCCTCGTCCGGGAAAAACTGCTTGCGAAGCGCGGAATTGATGCCGTCGCAGGCGATCGCAACGCGGCCGCGCACGGTCGAGCGGTTGGCGCCTCCCGGCCCATCAGAGAACGTCACGGTGACGCCGGCGTCATCCTGTTCGACGCCGACGCAATGATGGTTGGTGAGCAGCCGGTCGGCACCCGCGCGCGCCACGAAGGCATCGAGCAACACCCGCTGCAGGTCGCCGCGATGGATCGAGAATTGCGGGTGATCGTAACCCGCCGTGCGGCCGAGCGGCTCCTGATAGATCAACTGACCAAAGCGATTGAAAAAGGTCGCGTCCGTGGTCGCGATCGCGACCTTTGCCAGCGCCTGTTCAAGACCGAGTGCCGCGAGTTCCCGGGTGGCATGCGGCAGTAGATTGATGCCGACGCCGACCGCCCTGATTTCGGCAGCCGACTCGAAAATGCGGCAGGGAATATTGGCCTCGTGCAACGCAAGGGCGAGCGTCAGGCCGCCGATGCCGGCGCCGACGATAATGACTTCGTCCATATTTCCGTCCCTGAAATAATTGGGCGCGATAGAACACGATCAGTAAGTCTACTGTCAATCTCGGGAGGTTACGTGTCCCGGACGCGGTGCAGCGTGAAACGCTGCTCCGCCGGGCCGGGACCCATGACCGCCAACCAGGATGGACCCCGGATCAGCTGCGCACCATGCCGCAAGAGCGGCATGGTGCGCAGCATCCGGGGAACGCCGATAGACGATCACGTTACGGCGAGCCCTTGACGAAACACATCCCCATGCGCGAGGCCTTGCCGGCCACCTGACAGGCCAGTCCCTCCGCACAGCCCCAGGCGCTGAAACTCTTGTCGTTATCGGCTCCCTTCGCGGATGGCTGAAAGCAATGCGCGCCCCAGCCATCGCTGTATTCGGTTCCGGCCAATTCCGCGCTACCGCGCGATTGCGGGCGGCTGGAGAAGCCGCGGGAGTAATCCGGCGGTCTGCCATCCCGCAATGCGGCAAGAATATCGCGGCGGCGGATCTGGTCGCCGAAGAAATGCGGCGAGGCCGGTACGACAGTTGAATTGGAAGGCTTTGCCGCCATCCAGTCCACGCCAGGGAAATGGAAGCCGCCGATGCCGCGGGTCTGATGGCAGCCCGAACAGGTGATGTCGTTCAGCCGTCGCTCGAAACCGCCGACCGAGCGGATGTTTTGCAGTTTTACGCCGTCCGCCGCCGCCTTCTTCAGCGCGGCCACGACGTCGCTCTCCGCAAAGACGGGCTTGGCCGCAGCCCCCTCGCCTTGCGTCAGGCCGAACTCCGGCAGCAGCGCGGAGGCATCAAATCCAACCGGCGTCGGCGCGATCGCGCCGGTGGCCAGGAACTTTTCCGGGATCAGGATCGTGCCGCGGTCGAGCTCGCCAAAATGCCTGGGGTCGAGCAGCCAATTCTTGAAATCCCGCCTGAGGCTGTCATCGGCCAGAATCCGGTCGCGATCGATCTGGTTCTCCATCGGCGCTTCCTCGAAGCGCTGCGCCTGCGCATTGTAGTTGAACACCTTCAACAAATAGTCGGTGCGGAAATCGCGCAGCGCCGATTTCGGCGCGTGCGCGATCTGAAGATTGGTTTCGATGCGGTCGATGTTTTCGGGAGCGATCAGTTCGAGCGGGCCGTCCTTCGCCAGGAGCCTTTCCGCAAGCGCCGGGCCCGTCAGCGACAACTCGCCGGCGGCGAGCCAGCGGCGCGCGATCTCGGAGCACGTGATCGCTGCACCGCTTTGGTCGATTCCGAGACCGCCTTTGGCCTTCAGCACGAGATTCAGCGTCATCGGCAGGCGCTGCGAAACCGCGTTTTCGCCGATCAGAGGCACATCCGTGCGGGTCAGACGATAGATCAGCCGGATCTCGCCACAACTTGCTTCGGACACGTAAGCACGGTCCATCCGGTTGACGATGCCCGACAACACGAAACGCGTGTCGGAGGAATAAAGCTGCGCGCGGTCGAATAATTGGAAATCAAAGCCGTCGCCGACGCCGATGGTTTCGTTCGGCATGTCAGCCTTGTGCCTGGCGATGTATCGATCGAACTCGCCGTCGATCGCCTGGCGGACCGGAACCATCGACGGCCACGCGAACAACTGGCTGTTGGTGAGCGGGATATTGGATGATCGCATCGGCAGCAGCATGCCGCTGAGGCCAAATCGTTCGCGGTCGAGTTCGCGCAGCGCTGCGGGATCGATGATTGCCGCCCCGCGCTCCAGCGCCGCGGCGGGCGCCGCGCGCGCCGGCAAAGCGCTCCACAGCAGGGCGAACAGGATAACAGGAAATCGCAACGCGCGGCTCATGCCTCACTAACACCGCGCCAACAGACCTATTCAAGTAAAAAGGCGCTTCACATCACGGTGAAGATAATTCCGTCATGGCCGGGCATAGCCGTCCGAAGGACGGCGTCGCTTCCGCTCGCCTATGCCCGGCCATCCACGTGTTTGCGCCTCAAGAGAGTAAGACGTGGATGCCCGGGACAAGCCCGGGCATGACGGTCCTTATTGGTGCAATCTCTTACCGCGCCACGATCAGGCCCTTGCTGGTCACGACCACCCAGCGGCCGTCCTGCTTGCGGATCGCGTCGACCCGGCCGACGCCCGGGATGGGATCGCCGGCATAGACTTCATAGATGCCGCGCCGGCTTTCGATCAGCGCGCCGCCATTGGCGACGTCGCGCAGTGTCCAGCCCTCAACGGTCGGCAACCTGCCGACTTCGGTCTTGGCCAGAGCCGCAGCCGTTGCGACCGGCGTTACCGATCCCGTGACTTCCCTTGCCGCGACAGCCGTCGCCGCCGTAACGGCGGCCGGCGGCGTGGCGCGGAGCCTGTCCACGGCCTCGCTGAGTTTTGCGAGTTTGGCGGCCGGCTCGGCCTGCGCCTTCTCGACCTTGTCGAGGCGATCGCTGGTCTTGTTGAACTGGCTCAACCCCACCTTGGAGGTATGTTCGACGCTGGCCTTCAACGCGACGATATCGGCATCGATCCGCGCCACCGAGGCTTCCAGCGCGCTGTCTTTCGCTACCGCCTGCTCGCCGCCGAGAAAATGCCCGAGGCCCGCGGTTGCCAGCGCGCCACCGAGCCCACCCGCTACCGTCGCCAGCGCCACTACGGCCGCCATCGCCGCCATCCGGCGCTTGGCCGATGGCTCGGCGCTCTTCTCGGCTTCCGGCTTTGAAGCTGTGCTGTCGCTGTTCCAGGTGCGATCGCCTGGGGACATGATCATGAGCTTGCCGGGGAAGCGCGGCGCTTCCGGCTTGGCTTCCTCAGGCTTCGAAGCCTCAATCTTGGGAGCCTCAGCCTTGGGAGCCTCAACCTTGGGAGCCTCAACCTTGGGAGCCTCAACCTTGGGCGCCTCCGGCTTGGGAGCGGTCTCTTCCTGTTCCGGCGCGAGCATGGGGGACTCGACACTGGCCTGCGCCGTCGCCGGTGCGTTTGTCGGGGACAGCTCGGGAGCGGCCGGCCCGGTGCCGACGAAACCGGTTTCATCGCTGATGGGCTCGGATTGTTGCTCACTCACGTTCAAATCTCCTGATCGGGTTGACCATTTGGTAACTTTTATTGCTTGCGAAATCGTTACTGCTGAAGGCCTTACCGAAATTTTAGGAACTGATCCGGGCCGGTTCTGGCCCATAACAAGGCGGCGGGGTGGCCGGAGATTTCGTCCCTTGTCCCAATGTTGCCCTGCGGCAATCCCGACAGCTCCGTTTGCGCTGGCCTGTTTCCCGACTAACATGGGCCGACCAACCAGCCAGAAAGGCAGGGCGCGCACCATGGCCATCGAGAAATGCATCAACGAATTTGATGTCGATGACGTCATTTTTGAGGAAAGCTCGACCGGGCGCGAGCTGTTCGTGGTGCTCGACGGCAAGGTCGAGATCGCCAAGATCTCGGGCGCAAGCAAGACCGTCATCGTGACGCTCGGCAAGGGTGAGTTCTTCGGCGAGATGGCCGTGATCGACGGCTCGTCTCGTTCGGCGACCGCGATCGCGGCCGCACCACATACCCGCGTGATGCGGATCAACCACGCCCGCTTCGTCTATCTGGTCAGCCAGCAGCCCGCGTTCGCACTGATGATCATGGACGCGCTCAGCAAACGCCTGCGGGCGTCGAACGCCGTCACCTTCAAAGCCGCAGCGAATTCATGAGCGAGCGCAAACCCAGTCCGTTCAAGATCCTGCTCGATACCGACGCCTGCACGCTGATCCAGGCGGCCGAGGATGTCTACCAGGTCCGCTTCAAGAACCGCGCGGCGAACGCCTATCTGGTGCGCGGCAGTTCGCGCACCATCATGATCGACGTCGGCCTGTCGTCGAACTATCCGCATCTCGTGCAATGCCTCAATCACGTCGGCTGCCCGCCCGACAAGATCGACATGGTGGTGCTGAGCCACGAGCATCTCGACCACATCGGCGCGGCCTGGCATTTTTCCGGCCGCACCTTCATCGCCGCGCACCGGCTGGCCGCCAACAAGATCATGCTGCGCGACGACTTTTCGATGCTGCGCAAGATGTTCAACGAGCCGAACGTGCCGATCAATGTCGACATCTGGCTCGAAGAAGGCAATTTGATCGACCTCGGCAATTTCCGTCTCAATGTGATGTACACGCCCGGCCACACATCGGCCTGTATCACGCTGTTCGACCAGGACAAGGGGCTGTTGTTCGCCGCCGACACCTTGATGCCCGGCGGCGTGATGGGCGGCGTGTTCGGCTCCGGCAGCATCGCCGACTACATCCAGTCGCTGGAGCGGCTGAAGGGCTTGAATTCCAAGATCCTGCTGTCGGGCCATGGACGTTTGTCCGACACGCCGCAGGAGGACGTGCGGATCGCCATCCAGCGCTCGCACACGCTGTTGTCGGACACCGCGCAATTGTTCGACGCGCTGGACGCGCGGGCGAATTTCGAGCCGATCATGCAATCGGTGCGCGACCTCAACAAGCTCGACGATAATTAGAGCGCGCGCGCGGCGTCGCCGGAGTCCAGGACGTCCTGATTTATTCCCCTATCATCTCTGACTTCTGCGTGAGCAGCGGCTCGCTGCGGATCAGAACCATCGGCCGAATGTGATCCATCCATTTGACACACGCCGCGGCGGCCTGTTCAACGGCACCAACAACGACGCCGTCACAAGAAAAAGGGAGAGAGAACAAAATGAAGTTTTACGATTCGATCGGACCGAACCCGCGCATTGTCCGGATGTTCATGGCGGAAAAGGGCATCGACATGCCGAAGCAGGCCGTCGACCTGCGCAAGGGCGAGAATCGCGAGGCCGATCATCTGAAGCGAAATCCGCACGGCCAGATGCCGACGCTCGAACTCGACGACGGCCATTATCTCTCCGAGGTCACCGCGATCTGCGAATATCTCGAGGAGAAGAATCCGAAGCCGGCGATGATCGGCGAGACGCCGGAGCAGCGCGCCGAGTGCCGGATGTGGACGCGCCGGGTCGACCTTAACATCTGCGAACCGCTCGCCAACGGCTACCGCTTCGGCGAGGCGCTGAAGTTTTTCCAGAACCGGATTCCCTGCGCGCCGGAAGCCTCTCCCGGCCTCAAGATGATCGCGGCCAACCGCCTGCAATGGCTCAACGGCCAGATGGCGGATGGCAGGGAGTATCTGTGCGGCAAGCGTTTTACGCTGGCCGATATCCTGCTCTATTGCTGGCTCGACTTCGGTGGCCAGGTCGGGCAACCGCTGGACACGGCCAACAGCAACATCGTGGCCTGGATGGCCCGCGTTGCGGAACGGCCGTCGGTGAAGGCGTAGCCCCATTACAGTCCAGTTCCAGAACAGCCGAAAACACATAGGTGCGCCTGTCCCGCTGCGCGAAGCGCCCGGGTTTTGAAAGCTGTCACCCTCGAAAACGAGGGAGCAGGGAATGCCGGGTGCTTGCTGCACCCGCGGTCTCGTGTGCAAAGATGTGCATCGAAGACGCACACGAGCATACAGGTACAGTCGGAGCAATCCGGCATTCCCCGCGCAATGGCTTTACGGCTTATGCCGTGCTCTCCCCGGTGAGCGAATTCGTCTTGTCACCGTCGTTGTCGGCTCTACGGCTGATCGATCCGGTTGGATCGACGTCGCCACCGACAGCTTGACACCAGCAACGGGTGTCGGGACCACACGGTTTTGCCGTACGCTAACAGCGCCGTTCGTCTTGCGCACTGTTGCCGCTCACGAGTTGCCTCGCCCTGCGATCATCTTGCGCGCCTGACGCTCTCGCGTCCACCGCATCCCGCTCCGCGTTCGTGACGACGCGCGATCCGCCCCTCTTGTCGGAGCGGGACGCGCCGAGATAGCCACTGATTTGGGTCCTGCGCAAAGCGGAATATTTTTGCGAACGAGGCTGGACACGAAGATGAACGGCACGGCTGCTGATTTGCCCGTCGGGCACAGTGGTGACCTGTTCAGCGATAGGCGCAGGTCAGCCTTTGCGCGCGGGAAGATCGCTCTCCCCGCTACCAAAAACTACAATTTTGTGCGCCTTCCCTCGATCTCGCATGACTTTCTTCGCTCGAAGGTAGCGGTCGTGCAGTTTTTACATACAGGAAGGCGCTGCTGGCCCATCGGACTCCAGGCCGTGAACCCAAAAATCTGCCGGGCGGAGGGCCCGCGAGAGTCCGCTATGCCCCGATAGCCGCCAAATTCCGCAGCGCCGCGAAATGACGCGATGTGCCAAAGAGCGACATCGACCAACTATCTTTAGCCGGAACATCATCAAACCGGATTGCACTCGAACCCAGTGGCTAGAAGAGGGGCGGCCCCTCCATTACATCTGCTCCGGACCACTCAACGAAGGCCGATCACTCAGCGTCATCGCCTAAACGAGCCAACGTTTGCGCCGCTTGTAGTGCTTCACATCGCGAAATGATTTGCGCTTGTCCCCGGCGACGCCAAGATAGAATTCCTTGACGTCCTCATTTGCGGCGAGCGCCCGCGCCTCGCCGTCCATCACGACGCGGCCATTTTCGAGGATGTATCCGTGGCTGGCATATTTGAGCGCCATATTGGTGTTCTGCTCGGCGAGAAGAAACGAGACATTTTCCTTGACGTTGAGATCCTTCACGATCTCGAAGATCTCTTCCACGATCTGCGGCGCGAGGCCCATTGAAGGCTCGTCCAGCAGGATCATCTTCGGACGCGACATCAGTGCACGGCCGATCGCGCACATCTGCTGTTCGCCGCCCGACGTATAGCCGGCGGTGGAATCACGCCGCTCCCTGAGACGAGGAAAATAGGCATAGACTCGCTCCAGATCCTGCGCGATCGCGGACCTGCCGTCGCTGCGCGTGAAGGCTCCGGTCAGGAGATTCTCGTCGACAGTGAGGTGAGCGAAGCAGCGCCGCCCCTCCATCACCTGAATGCAGCCGCGCCGCACCAGATCGTTTGGCGAAAGCGACTGCACTTCGACGCCATCGAACAGGATCGAGCCCTTGGTGACTTCGCCGCGTTCCGCATGCAGCAGATTGGAGACCGCCTTCAGCGTCGTTGTCTTGCCCGCACCATTGGCGCCGAGAAGCGCGACGATTCCGCCCCGCGGCACATCCAGCGATACACCCTTCAACACGAGGATGACGTGATCGTAGACAACCTCGATATTGTTGACCGACAGAAACGGCGCTGCCGCTTCTGTCGCCGTGGCGGCCTTGGAGATTGACACGCTGCTCCCTCCAAACGGTTGCGACTTTCGGAACATCCGGGAGGAGGCGAACGCTCCTCCCGGATCGCCCAGATGAGTTCAGCTTTCTTTCGAGCAATCGCGCGGCTGAATCTTCTTGTCCGCGGCATATTTTCCGGAAACCTCGTCGACGAGCGGTTCAGTGTCGGATTGGTTGGCCGTGTACCAGTCGGAGATGATTTTCCAGCCCTTGCCGTCCCACTGCTGTACGCGCCCGTCCCGCGCCCCCTCGTGGTCGGAGCAGGAAATCCTGATCGGCTTCAACATGCCCTCGAAGCCGAGTTCCTTCAGACGTGCTTCAGAGAGGTTGAGGTTCTCCAGACCCCAGCGGACCTGCTCGCCCGTGAGCGGCTTCTTGCCGAACTTTTCCTGCGCCTTGCGGATCGCCTCCACCCCGAGCATGGCGTTCACCATGCCGCGGTTATACAGAACCTCGCCGACCTTGCCAGGCTCCGACGCCCCCTTGCCTTTTGCATAGACGTACTTCTCCAGGTCGGCGTGCACGGCGAACCTGCCGGCACCATGCTGAAGCATCAGCGCCTTGTAGCCGATGGCTTGATCGCCTGCGGGCGTTACATCCGGCTCCGCGCCCGACCACCAAACACCGATCATCTTGTCGCGCGGATAGGCAACGGCCGCCGCTTCCTTGACTGCCGTGCCGTTCATGACGCCCCAGCCCCAGACTAAAACATAGTCCGGCCGGTTCTGGCGGATCGCCAGCCATTGCGACTTCTGTTCGACACCGGGGTGCGTGACCGGGATCGGCGTAAACTCAAAGCCGTGCTTCTTTGCCAACACCTGCAGCATCGGTATCGGCTCCTTGCCGTAAGGGCTGTCGTGATAGACCAGCGAAATCTTCTTGCCTTTCAGCTTGTCGAAGCCACCGACCTCCTTGGCGATGTGCTGGATCGCGATATCGGCCGCCGACCAGTACGTGCCAAGCAGCGGGAAATTGTACGCGAACACGGCTCCGTTCTTGGAATCGGCGCGGCCATAGCCCATCGTGATAATCGGGATCTTGTCAGTCGCGGTTTTTTCGGTGAGGGCGAAGGTAATGCCGGTCGACAGCGGATTGAAGAAGGCCGCGCCGGTCGGCCCCTTGCCCTTGAGACGCTCGTAACACTCAACGCCCTTGTCGGTGGCGTAGCCGGTCTCGCATTCCTCGACCAAAAGCTTGACGCCGTTGATGCCGCCGTCGCGCTCGTTGATCAGGTTGTAGTAGTCGGCCACGCCGTTTGCGTACGGCACGCCATTCACGGCGTACGCGCCCGTCCGGTAGGACAGTATCGGGATGAACTGCTCGTTTTGCGCTGCAGCCGGGGCGGCAAGCGCCGCGCCTGATAGCATGGCTGCCGCCAGTATCAGTTTGTTGCGTACCATATCGATGTCCTCCTCTTTCAGCCCGGTTTTGCGGTAACGGGTCTTGTTTTGTTTTGCGGGCTTGCTTGCTCCTTCTGCCAACGACCGCCGCTCCGCGTTGCGATCTCCGGCTTCCTTCGCACCGACCGCCCCTTCAGTAGGGAAACGGCCAAAGTCTGAGCTTCTCCTTGCCAATCGAAATGAGCCGGGCAAACCCATGTGGCTCCTTGATCAGAAGATAGCAGATCAACGATCCGAAGATGATGAACTCCAGGTGTGTGATCGTTTCTGTCGACAGCGGCACGCCGAGCTCGGTTGGAATCAAGTTCAGCATGATCGGCAGAATGAGGATAAAGGCCGCACCTACGAACGACCCCATGATCGAACCCAGCCCGCCGATGATCACCATGAACAGGAGCTGCAGCGAGCGGTCGATCGAGAACGCGAGCGGCTCCCACGAGCCCAGATAGACGAACGCCCAGAGTGCGCCCGCCACGCCGACGATAAATGAGGAGACCGCGAAAGCCGTGAGCTTTGCGTAGAGTGGCCGGATCCCGATCAGCTCGGCGGCAATGTCCATGTCGCGGATTGCCATCCATTGTCTGCCGAGATTGCCGCGGACGAGGTTCTTCGCGAGAACCGCGAACACCGTTACGAAGGTCAGGCACAGCAGATAGCGCTCGATCGGCGTGCCTATGACCAGACCGAAGAAGTTCAGTGCCGGTGCATTGACCGACCCCGAGGGCGCGTAATTGGTGAACCACGGCACCCGCAGAAACACCCAGTCGAAGAAGAATTGCGCTGCGAGCGTGGCAACCGCCAGATAGAGGCCTTTGATCCGTAGACTGGGAACACCGAAGAGGATTCCAACGACCGCCGCCGTGAGCCCGCCGAGCAAAATGGATGCCAGCACAGGTAATGGTGGAATCGAGATCGCGAAGCCAAGCCAGGCGAGCGGAATGTGAACGCCGGTCCCCAACTTGTAAGCAGAGTAGGCGCCGACGGCCATGAAGGCGCCGCTGCCGAGCGAGATCTGCCCGCAATAGCCGACGAGAATGTTCACGCCGATCGCGGCGAGTGCGAGGATCAGGAAAGGCAACAGAATGGCCCACAGCAGATAGTCGCCGGCGAACGGCCAAACGTGGAAAGTCGCCAGCAGCGGCACCCCGATGAAGGCGATCCCGAGCAAGATACCGAGCGCAATACGGTCCTGGCGGATCGGGAAGATCGCCATATCCTCCGCGTAGGTCGTCTTGAATTGGCCAGCCTCGCGATAAAGCACGACTAACTCCTCGCCTCAGATGCGTTCGATGATTCGCTCGCCGAACAGGCCCTGCGGCCGCACAAGCAGCACCGCCAACGCCAGCACAAAGGCGAACCAATATTCGATACCGCCACCAATATACGACCCCAGGAAAACCTCCGCGATCTTCTCACCCGCACCCACAATGAGCCCGCCGACAATGGCTCCTGGAACAGAGGTAAAGCCCCCAATGATCAGAACCGGCAAGGCCTTCAGCGCGAGAAACGTGATGGAGAACTGTACGCCCAGCTTGGTGCCCCACACGGTCGCCGCAACCAGCGCAACGAGACCGGCAACAAGCCAGACCACGAACCAGATCCAGTTGATCGGAATCCCGACCGACTGTGCGGCCAGGTGGTCGTCGGCAACCGCCCGGAGTGCGCGACCGGTCTTGGTACGCTGGAAGAAGATCGCCAGACCCGCGACCAGAATGCCGGCGATAAGACCGCCCCAGACATCCAGCTTGTTGACCAGAATTCCACCCGGAAAGAGGCTTTCAAACAAGAACCAGGCATCCGTCGGAAACAGCCGCAAAGGGTAAGCATCGGAACCGAAGATCATCTGCGCAGCGCCTTCGAGGATGAATGTCGCGCCGATGGTGGACATGAACAGCGTGAGGCCGTCCTGGTTGACAAGAGGTCCAATCACGAACCGCTCGATCAGCCAAGCCGTTATCGCCATGATCACGACGGCGAAGCCGATGCCGATGATGATCGCAGCCCAAAGCGGGAAACCCTTGGCCACCAGGAAGTCAAGCGAGCGGACCAGCGCCAGCCCTGCGAGCAATACCATTGCGCCCTGGGCAAAATTAAAGACACCGGATGCTTTGAAGATCAACACGAAGCCGAGCGCGACCAGCGAATACAGCACGCCGGACATCAATCCGCCGATCAGCACTTCGAGAAATTGACCCAACGCGATCACGCAATGCTCCTTAGTGCGCGACGCCGAGATAGGCGTCGATGACGCCCTGATTCTTCTTGACCTCATCCGGCGTGCCGTCGGCGATCTTCACGCCATGATCGAGCACGACCACGCGATGGGCGAGATCCATCACTACAGCCATGTCGTGCTCGATCAGCGCAATAGTCGTGCCGAAATGATTGCTCACGTCGATGATGAACCGCGACATGTCCTCCTTCTCCTCGAGGTTCATGCCTGCCATCGGCTCGTCGAGGAGCAGAAGATCAGGCTCCATTGCAAGGGCACGGCCGAGTTCAACGCGTTTCTGCAGGCCATACGGCAAACGCGCAACCGGCACCTTGCGGATCGCCTCAATCTCCAGAAAATCGATGATCTCCTCGACCCGGTTCCGATGCTCGATCTCCTCTGCCAGCGCAGGGCCGTAACGCAGCATCTGCCACAGAAGGCCCCGGCGCATCTTCAATGTGCGGCCAGCCATAATGTTGTCGAGCGCGCTCATTCCCTTGAACAGTGCGACGTTTTGAAAGGTGCGCGCGATGCCGCCACGGGACGCCTCGAACGACTGCATCCGGGCGCGGGTCCGTCCCTTGAAAGTGATGGCGCCGCGATTGGGATGATAGAAGCCGTTGATGACGTTGAGCATCGAGGTTTTGCCAGCGCCGTTCGGCCCGATGATGGCGCGAATTTCGCCCTTCCTGATGTCAAACGAAACGTCCCTCAGGGCTTTCACCCCGCCAAAAGCCAGCGATACCCCTTCGACCTGAAGCAAGAATTCGCTCGTGTCCGGCATCCTCATGCGGCCTTCCCCAGAGGTTCTCTCGCACCAGTTGTTTGCAAGTCGCGGATCTTGATCCGTGCAGCAATCACGCCCTTGCGGCCATCCTCAAAAGTGACCTCGGTGGAGATGTCGGCTTCATGCGAACCGTCATAGAGCGCCGTGACCAGCGGCGCATAACGCTCGGCGATGAACCCGCGGCGAAGTTTCTGCGTGCGGGTCAATTCGCCATCGTCCGCGTCGAGTTCCTTGTGCAGAATGAAAAAGCGGCGGATCTGCGCGCCCGCCAGCACCTTTCCCTCCGCGAGGGCGCGGTTCACCTCGACAACATCTTTCGCCACCATGTCGTAGACCAGCGGATGCCCCGCCAGCTCCTGATAGGAACCGAAGGCGATGTTGTTACGTTCGGCCCAGTTCGCCACAGCGACCGGGTCGATGTTGATAATGGCGCAAACAAACTCCCTGGAATCGCCGAAAGCGACCGCTTCCTTGATGTTGGGAAAGAACTTCAATTTGTTCTCAAGATACTTCGGCGCAAACATCGTGCCGTCAGCCAGCCGACCGACATCCTTCGCACGATCGATGATCTTCAGATGTCCCGTCTTCTCGTCGAAGAAACCGGCATCGCCAGTCTTGACGTAACCGTCGGACGTCATGGCCTCCGCGGTCTTCGCCTGATCCTTGAAATATCCGACAAACATGCCGGGTGAGCGGAACTGCACTTCGCCTGATTCCGCAATGCGGATGTCGACGTTCGGCGCAGCCGGACCAACCGTATCGGAGTAGATCTCTCCATCAGGCTGACAAGTGACATAGAGGAACGCTTCGGTCTGACCGTAGAGCTGCTTCAGGTTCAGTCCGATCGAGCGGTAAAACGCGAAGAGATCCGGACCGATGGCCTCACCTGCAGTATAGGCAACGCGCACGCAAGACAGGCCGAGAACGTTTTTAAGGGGCTCGTAGACCATCAAGCGCCCGAGCGCATAGAGCAACCGGCCTGACAGCGGCGCCGGCTTTCCGGTCAAAATCGACTCGCCATGCCGCCGCGCAATACCAAGGAAGTAGTTGAACATTCGCCGCTTGATTGCCGCAGCGTCCTCCATGCGGATCATCACCCGCGTCAGCATGGCCTCGAAAACGCGCGGCGGAGCGAAATAGAAAGTTGGTCCGATCTCGCGCAAATCCTGCTCGATCGTCTCACCGCTCTCGGGACACGCCATGCAGAATCCAGCGACAAGGCCCTGTGCATAATTGAGGTAATGATCGCCCACCCAGGCGAGCGGCAGGTAGGCGAGCGCCACGTCGTTGTCGGTCAATCGGTCGAATCTGACAGTATCCGTCGCTGCATCGATGCAGCCCCGCGCCGACAGCATGACGCCCTTCGACGCGCCGGTTGTTCCCGAGGTGTAGAGGATGACCGAGATGTCAGAACCTTCACCGTGCCGGATGAGTTCATCGATCTGCCCGCCAAGCGCAGCGTTGGCCGCAAGCGCGGCGCGGCCGTCTTCGATCACATCGTGGATTGCGGTCAATCGGCTGTGATCGTAGTCACGGAGTCCGCGCGGCTCGTCATAAACGATCGTGCGGAGATGCGGCACCCGGTGCGATACGGACAAGACCTTATCGACCTGTTCCTGATCTTGCGCGGCGACAAACTTTACATCGGCGTGAGCGAGGACATAGGCAAGCTCGTCAGCCACCGCATCCGAATAGACCGGAACCGGAATCGCGCGCAGCGTCTGCGCTGCCATCACGGTCCAGTAGAGCTTCGGCCGGTTGGAACCGACGATGGCGATGGTGTCTCCTGGCTGCAATCCAAGTCGCTGCATACCCGCGGCATAAGCACGCACGATCTCGGCGACCTGGGTCCAGGTCCACGTCTGCCAGATGCCAAGATCCTTATGCCGAAACGCCGGACGGCTGCCAAACTGCGCGGCATTTCGCAGAAGCAATTTGGGGAACGTGTCAAACGATCCGCCAACGACCATGTCGGTCTCCATCCAAAAACCGGCACGTTGGTTCGCGCCTGCTTATGGTGACCGCGCCCTTCAGGCTGCAGCCATGCGAATTCCGCATGCTTCGCTTCACAATACAACGGATTCCAAGTCCCACAAGCTCCAGCTTGGCAGACCCGGACGCGGATGATTGGGTATTAATGAGTAGGCGTATTCGTTGCGAATTGGCCATTGGGGATGGATGAGGCGCATTGTCGCAACGCGATCACTCGATAATCGGTATGGGTCAATCGCGACCTGGGCGAGCCAGTAGCAAGTCCGGTCATGTTCGCTATACCGCCGAAAGCGGAAGTAAATTCAGAGCATTTTTGTGCGCCTTCCCTCGATCTCGCATGACTTTCTTCGCTCGAAGGTAGCGGTCGTGCGGTTTTTACATACAGGAAGACGCTGCTGGCCCATCGGACTCCAGGCCGTGAACCCATAAATCTGCCGGGCGGAGCGCCCGCGAGAGTCCGCTATGCCCCGATAGCCGCCAAATTCCGCAGCGCCGCGAAATGACGCGATGTGCCGCAGATACTGAGCACGCTCCTTCACCCCCACAATCACGATCGACCGCGCCGCAGCGCTATCTCGCAATTGCCGCCTTGTGGGAACGGTTGAAATCGACACAATATGCTCGCTTCGGGATCGAGGAGGATGCCATGCCCGAAGCACCAAGCGACATTGATTATACGGTCGATATAGGCAGACACGAGACGATGTTCCGTGCGAACACAGCCAAAGGAGAGGAATTCCTCGGCGGCGTTGACCTTACAATGTCCAGTGAGGAAGCGCATACATTCATACAGGATGCCCGAGCAGCGGGGCTGACGGTCAAATCGTTTTTCTAACAGTTTCGCAAACAGATTCTGCACCTCGCTACTAGCCGAAGGCCAAACCATCGGATGCAAGTGGCGACGGCTTCAACACCATTCCCGTTCAGCTTCGGGCTGCTTGGTAAGCGGGTCACTCGATCCGTAACGACCCCCGCGCGAGGCAATTGCACTTGTAACAACGGAACACGCTAACGGCAGGAAATGTCGGGGCTCTCATGATGAGCACTGAACGCGCCTGGCCGGTGAGGGTCAGTCGCGTCGTTCCGACGATGTGCCCGGCACATCCGCTTTAGCGCCGCGAACGGGCACCATCTCCGCGACCGATGGGGTCCGAACAGTACCGGAATCGGCCATCCGGCTGGTTTCCCGTAAGCGGTCGGCAAACGACCAAGAGCAAAACGCTTGACCACTATCAAGCCGGCACGAACTCACATCGCCACCGACTACTTGTACGCGATCGCTGCGCTCGACGGGCCCGTCAGCGAGAGAATATTGAAGCCACGGAATTCGGCCTGCGCAATGCACAACACGTTGCACGATCACTGATCATCGTTGGGGACCCATTCCTCCGCGGTCGAGTCCCAATGATGGGTGTCGTCGAAGTGTTTCCAGAGTGGCCGCCTTGGTTTGCTTTCACTGTTCCGTCGCAATGTGTTCAGTACGCTGAGTTGGGCGACGAGAGCTCCAGCCATCGTCGTCCATTCGCGAGCGTTGTACCGGGAGTTCCATTTGATTGTCGCGAGCATCGGATGCTTCCTTCAAAGAGCAAGAAGCCTTTCGCTATCCTAGCCCGGGCCAAGAACACAGGGATGTAAAATACTTCACAGTCAGCCACTATCTTCGACATAGAAGCGGGCGATCCAAACGGCGGCAATTTCAAGCGAACTACCGGTGGCCCAACGGGATCCCGACCAGAACTCTCACCCGTCAGGCACAGTCCTTCAAACATCCGCTGTCGCGCACCGGAGCAAACAGCCTCTTTATTCGATCATTTCGTCGGTCCGGGTGAACCGCGTGGGCAGAATGTGAACGCCGAGCGCCTTGGCCGTCTTGAGGTTCTTGAGGTTGACGACCAGCTCAAACCTGGTTGGCTGCTCGACGGGCTTCGCGTGCGGCTGCTGCCTGGTCTTGATCAGGTTCAGCAGCATCGCCGCCACGATCATCACCAGGACGCCACCAACACTGAGCGCGATCTGCATCGTCAGCCCGTCCGAGATGTCGAGCAGCGCCAGGTGGCTGGCGAGCGAAAGCAGAACGCCGATGCAGAAGATTGGCAGCGAGTTCCGGCCACAGAGAATGGCGCCGCGCATCACCGCCGTCGTCAGGCCTCGCCAATTGCGAGGCACGAACCATACCACCAAAACCGCAAGGGCCAAAAAATGCAGCAGTCGCAATGGATCGAGATTCGATTTGTCCATCGGGTAAAGCAGTTCCAGCAGCGCCTGCGAGACCAGCGCTTCCAGCGGTTTGATGCTCCGGCTCAATGCGATGATGAGGCTGAACGCCAGATAGAGAACGGCAGCCACAAGCGCTGTGTGCGAGGTCACCCACGGCCGGAATCTCTTGCCCTCGATGATCCACCACGCGCCAAGCACAAACGGCAGCTGCCAGGCCAGCGGATTGAAGAACCAGTGGTTGCTCGGCCATGCCGGGATGGTCCAGCCGAAGACGTGCACCAGTGCGTAAAGCAACAACGACGCGCCGAGCGTTGCGTTCGGCACTCGCAGCAGCAGCCACAGCAGCGGCGCGAACAAAAGGTGATAAAGCACGAAGAGCGGCAAGACGTCGGTGTTGACGGGGCGGTATTGCAGGATCGCCGCGTGCGCGAACGTCACGCCCGGCTGTTCCAACAGAATGCGCGTATTGCTCTCGTCGGCAAGATGGCCGCTGCCTGCGAAGTGAACCATGATGGCGCAGCCGAGCGTGAGCAGCAGAAATGCGACATAAATATCCCAGCTTCGCCACAGCGTCCGGCCGATCACGCCGGTCCAGCCCCCGCACCACCGTGCCTTGCCGTAGGCCAGTGCACAGGTCACACCCGAGACAAACATGAACACTTCCGCGGCATCGCTGAAGCCGTAGTTACGCAGCGTCAGCCAGCTCCCGATGTTGTTGGGGACATGGTCAAGAAAGATGCACCAGAGCGCGATGCCGCGGCAGGCATCAATGCGCAGATCGCGGCCGGAGCCTTTCAGCTCCGGCAGCGCGCCTACCAATGGCTTCGGGGTGGCAATTCGATCATGCATCTGGTTGCCCGTCCCGCGTGCGAGCACGCTTCAAGTGGGACCGAATTTGACAAAAAACGTCGCCGCTGCACTGCCGGATCGTGACAACGCCGCAGCTAAATCTGCTTCACGCCGAACCCGGCCACAAAAGCTATTGCGATAACGATCAATATCGCGGCGCTTGGTAGAACCTCGTAACGCGTGAGGCTGTCCGTTGACGATCATCGTTCAACGGCACAGCGCGTCAATCAGCCGGAGGTCCGCACAGGGAGGTTCCTAGGTCCTATGATCAAGGTACCGTACAGAGCCGCATCAATTTGACATCCGTCAGACACATCACGGACATTCACCATTGCCGATAGGCGAGGGAGACTCTGAGTCCTGCGACTCTCGTGGTCCGCACTCGCTTTTTCGGTGTCCCACTGTGAGCTGATTACAATTACAGCACACAACGGCGTTCGACTTCTATCTTGAGTGCCTAACCGTGAACCGCTGGTTGCGCCAAGGATGAAGGATGGACGGTTTCGGGGCCAGTCTTCCCGCCAGCCTCTTCCTCGCCAAAGACCCGAAGGTGGGTGTATGATTTCTTCAATTGGATCTCCGTGCCATGGGATGACGGAGAGCTTTTCATGAAAGTTCTCATTGTTGACGATCATACATTGATACGCGAGGCGTTGCACGCTGTCCTGAAACAACTGAAGCGAGAAGCCGTCATATTTGAAGCTTCGAACGGCAGTCAGGCAATGGACATAGTCGAGGAACATCCCGACATCAGCCTCATTTTGCTTGATATCAATTTGCCTGATAGAGATGGCTTCTCTGTTCTCCGCGAACTGCGAGACAGCTATCCGACCATTGCTATCATCATTCTCTCGTCCTCGAATGATCAAGATACAGTCAAGCGCGCTTTCAAACTTGGCGCTCTAGGTTTCATCCCGAAAACGACCGAACGAGCGGTCATGCTCAACGCCATTAAGTTAGTGTTCTCCGGCGGTATCTACATTCCCTCGGAAATCCTGGAGGAAACACCGTCTCCGCGGCTTACAAATAAACCAACGACGCCCGACTCTCTTAAGGGGCTCGGATTGACCGATCGGCAGATCGAAGTGCTTGCGCTTCTGATGAAGGGAAAAAGCAACAAGATCATTGCCAAGACCCTCAATATGGCAGTGCCGACAGTGAAAAACCACATCACGGTCGTTCTCAAGGCGCTCAGCGTAACGAGCCGCACCGAGGCAGTAATAAAACTAGGAAAAATGGGCTGGGAATCGTCGCCGAAATCCGAGTCATAAAGCCGGCCGGGTATATCTCCTATCGTCATGATCCATAAAGAGCTCGTGCATGACAGCGCGGAGCCGCATTGGGTCGACAGGCTTGTGCAGCAAAATGTATCCTCTATCCTTAGCGTCACGTGCTGGTTCAGGTGCCGTATCGCCGCTGATGAGAATCGCTGGAATGGTTGAACCAAACGCCGCATTGATTTGTTCAATGGCTCGGATACCGGTCTTTCCGTTCGCAAGATGATAATCCGAGATTATAAGATCGGGGCGTTGTTGGCGCTCGGCAAGTCGTATAAGTGCCGCTTCGTCGGATCCGGCGGTAAAGACGGAGTATCCCCATCTGCCAAGCAATCCGCCCGTCCCCTCCCGCACGATTGGAGCATCGGTAATAACAAGAACGACCTTGCCTTCGACCGCAAATGCCGCTGGGTGAGGTGGATCGATGGGCTCGGTGGACCTGACGCATTCATCGGCCATCGGAACCAGGATTGCGAATCGCGAACCTCTGCCCACAGTCGAAGCTAAGTCGATTGGATGATTGAGAAGCAAGCGAAGCCTGTCGACAATAGCCAGGCCGAGCCCCATGCTGCCGTACCGGTTCCGGCCTCGGGCGGCAAGTTGAAAAAACTCGCCAAAGATATTCTGCTTCTGATCCTCAGGAATGCCGGGACCACTGTCCCATACTTCGATGCGCAACATTTCACCGCGCCGACGACAGCCGACAATGATCCCGCCCCGCAATGTATAGCGCACGGCATTGGATACCAAATTGAGCAGTATGCGTTCGAGCTGCATGGCGTCGCTCCGCACCCAGGCGTCACTTCGCCGGACGCGTAGACGCAAGCCCCTTTCTCGCGTCGCCTGATCAAACGTCGTTTCAATTTTTTGCAACAGGCGCGCGATCGGGAATTCAGTAATTGTGGGTATAAGGATCCCAGCATCGAGCTTGGACATATCCAGGAGCGAATTGAGCATTTCATCCATTTCTTTGCGTGTTGCATCGACCAGCTCGATCGTCTTTGTCCGCTCCCCCGATTTGAGCGGCGTGCGCAACTGGGCAACGAACAAGCCCAGCGCATGTAATGGCTGCCGCAAATCGTGGCTTGCCATGGCAAGAAAGCGCGATTTTGCCGCATTGGCGAGCTCAAGCTCTTGCGTACGCTCCGCGACCTTCCGTTCGAGTTCGATCTGCGCGCGGCGCAGACGTTCCTCCCCTTTCTTGCGTACCGCGACGTCGGCGCTCAGTAACAGGCTTGGAACGGTAATACTGATCAGGAACATCAACACCAGCAGGAATGAAACGTTGAGGTTCGCGGTCGTGAAGGGGCCGCCGCCCGTGAGCGTCCCCCAAATAGTGATGCTGGCAAGCACCAGCGCAACTGTTGCGGTGTCACGTGGACCGCGGCGCAGCGCCGCCCACAACATTGGCAGGATCGCAAGAAAACCCAGAGGAGTTCGGCTCGGCGTTTGCTCGATCAGGGGGCTGTAAGCAATGAGTCCAACAATCGCCGCAGTTGCGAGGACGCCGACCGTCTCCAAAAATTCATTGCGGTTGAAAGCATGGTAGTGGCTTGATGCCCAAAGCACGATAGCAGGGGTAATGACCAGCGCGCCGGTCACATCTCCCAGCCACCATGTGACCCAGGCGTTCGCTAAATTGGTCCGATCGATGTACCCGGCGGTTGCCAGGCTGGTCAGCCCAATGGTGGCGCTGATCGGCGTCGCGATCACGAAGCAAATCAGAGCAAACTTCGCGACAGAATTTGGCCTTGAAAACGTACTGCGTCCGCTCGACCATCGATTGACCAGGTAAGCGCCAACAACCGCTTCAAGAGTGTTGCCGGTCGCAATCGCAATTGCGGTGGCAACCGAGCCGGCGGTGGTCGCATTGGCGATCGCCGCTGCAATGAAAATTGCGGGCCAAGTCCGATATCCCCACAACAGCACCGCCGCCAGCGCGACACCGGTCGGTGGCCAAATTGGCGTTGCACTGGGATGAATAGAGGCGAGAGCAAGGCCGCATTTTGCCAGGACGAAATAGATCACTCCAATTGCGACCAGACCGCCGGCATAGTTGATGCCTCGGCGGAAATTTATCTCCGGCGTTGGTGATCGTGGATCGGACATCGTCGACGCCTGGACTAGGCAGTTGGATCATCCACCATGACTGACCTTATGATCTCCTTGATAAAGATCAAGGATCGCTCGTTTCCCGTGTACCAAGCGGTTGATCGATACCTCTACGTCCGACCGGAGCGACAATGCAAAACTCCTCCGCAGGCGAAATCGAGGCTTGTTCGCTCAGGCCCTCCGAGTGGGCGCAGAATGCATTCGAGCAAAGGCTGTTCGACTTTCCGCCACAACGCCGCGCAATAGCCCACTTCGAAAGAGCTGACATAGTCGGCAACGATATCTGCGGACTGGTGGCGCGATAGCTCTCGCTGAGCGGGTCTCCGTTGAGCATGAGGGGACGTCCCGAGAGTCATCTACCGAACGCCAAGCACCCTGCGGAGCCGGCGTCTTCATGCATTTGAATGATAGCGGAATGCGCCGCGAACTCATCTGTTGGCGACGCGCGCGTCTCGAGCGGCGCAATCTAGAATCGTTCCTTTGAGATTGGCGCATCCGTGGATTGCCCACGACCGGAGGTCCGCTCTGGGTCATTCGCGACCTGGGCGAGCCGGTAGCAAGTCCGGTCATGTTCGCTATACCGCCGAAAGCGGAAGCAAATTCAGAGCATTTTTGTGCGCCTTCCCACGATCCCGCATGACTTTCTTCGCTCGAAGGTAGCGGTCGTGCAGTTTTTACATACGGGAAGGCGCTGCTGGCCCATCGGACTCCAGGCCGTGAACCCATAAATCTGCCGGGCGGAGGGCCCGCGAGAGTCCGCTATGCCCCGATAGCCGCCAAATTCCGCAGCCCAGCGAAATGACGCGATGTGCCAAAGAGCGACATCGACTCGATCACGATCCGTCCGCTCAGGTGGCAGGGATCGTAAACTGAAAGAGAGCACCCTGCGGTTCGCACGGGATCGCCCACAGCCGTCCGCCGTGGGCTTCGATGATCGAGCGGCAGATAGACAGGCCCAAGCCCATGCCCTCGGGCTTGGTCGTGTAGAATGGCTCGAACAGACGCGAGAGGCTCTCCGGGCTCAGCCCCGGCCCGGTGTCCCGCACCGCGACGCACACGCCCTCCGGCTCAATACTCACGGTGCTGACGTGTAATTCGCGGTTGCCGTCCTCAACGCCACTCATCGACTGGATGGCATTGACGATCAAGTTCAGCATCACTTGTTGCAGCTGGACCCGATCTCCCTGGACAGGCGGCAGCCCTTCTGCGAGCTGCGTCCGTACCAACACGCCATTGTTCGCTGCTTCGGTGCGGGTCAGCGCCACGACTTCGAGAATCGCGTTGTCGATGGAGAACGCATCCTTCCGGGGAGGCGCTTTTTTTATGAGCGCGCGGGTTCGCCCGATGACCTGGCTCGCACGATTACCCTCCGTTATGATACCGGCGAGCGCCTCGCTCACCTCGCCGAAATCCGGCGGCTCCGCGCTTAGCCATCGCCGAGCGGCTAACGCGTATGTGACCGTTGCTGTGATCGGCTGGTTCACTTCATGGGTGATCGAGGCCGTCAATTGGCCGATCGTCGTGATGCGGTTCGCGTGCGCCAGCGCCATCTGCGCCTCGCGATATTGCCGCTCGCGGCGGGTGCTCTCCAAGGCAATGGTGGCTTGCGCAGCGAAGTCCCCGAATAAGGAAATCTGTTTGTCGGTGAACGGCTGCACCTGTTTGCGGCCCAGAATAATCATCCCGACTATCTCATTGTCTTTGAGTAACGGCACAACCAGGCCGGTTCGAAAACCTGCGTTCACCGCCGCGATCAAAAAATCATCCCGACGATCGCCTTCAAGTACCGTCAAGTCAGGGATGTGGGTGGGTAACCTGCTTGCGGCTAATCGACTCCGAAAGCTCCCCTTTTCGAGCACTGAGAATGATGACCACAGCTGACTAACCCAAAGGGGGTCCGCTCGCACCGCCACGAGACGAAAGCCGCTTTCATCAGAGAGACGTAAGCTGCCTGCGTCTGCTCGGCAGAGACGTGTGGCGCTGTCGAGAATGACGTCGAAGATGGGCTGCAAGTCGTGCGGCGAGTTCGCAATGGCGCGCAACACCTCCGAGATGGCCGTCTGTTGCTCGATGAGTTCGGTCACCCGATCTTGCTGCTCGGAAGCGGTCCTTTCTCCGTGGATACTCTCGTTCATGCGGTGCGGTTCCTCGGCTCAGACGGTCAGCGCAGTAAAACGGCTCCAGCCGCAGTTCGCGATAGCTCCCATGGCTGTCCAAACCGAAAAGAGGGTTTAGCGACAGTTTGAGCCAAGAAAAGATTGGTTTCGGCCAAAGAGCTGGTGAAACCGGCCAATATTCAAGTGATTAGGCGGATACCGCAGTCTCGCCGGACATCTGCCTGAACTTATGCGGCGCCACCTTGGTCCAGCGGCGGAATGCCTGCCTAAAACTAGCAACGTCGCTAAAGCCCAGTGACTCGGAAATTTGTTCGACCGTCAGGTCCGTTTCACGCAGATATCTAATTGCCATTTCCATGCGCAATTCATCGACCAAGTTGCGGAAAGATGTTTTTTCTTCGCGCAGCTTTCTTCGAAGCGTGCGAGCGCTCATGTTTAGATTGCTTGCAACGTCGCTGAAACTTAACGGTCGCAGCAACTTGGTCAGAAGAAGTTGCCGAACTTTGCCAGCCAGCCCAAGACGAAGCTGAATATCCTCCATCAGGCGATCGCATAGCTCGACCACCGTCAAATAAGTTATTTCGCTTCCGAGCTTCGGCGTGCGATCGAGCCAGGCCGCGTCAAACCGAAGCTGATTCTCGGATTGGCTGAACAACACCGGACATCCAAACATCTCCGAATACTTTGGCGCGTCGTCCGGCGCACCATACGTGACATGGAGCTCCTGCCCGGCAAACGAGGGTCCTATGAAGTCGCGGTGAAGCGATACGGTAATGCCGAACTGCATTTCAACGAGAAACCTGTAAAGGGAAGCATCAATGCGAGGATGCGCCATCGGAGTAAATGTCCAGATCCCGCAGCCGCCCGCCTCCTTAAAGTCAATTTCGGCAAGTGGTGTCGCGAGCTGATGGTACTTCACTGCGAATTGCATAGTTCGGCGATAATTCGTGCTGCTGAGCATGGCGAAACCATACATCCCATAGTCGGTGACGTGGAATCGCAAGCCAGCGCTATAGGCAAAATGGGGATTACGACAAAGCTTATTGGCGTTGCGGTAACATTCGATGATTTGATTGAGCGAGACGCGCGTGGCGGGCGAAGACGTTGCATTTCTGGATATGCGCACGCCAGCAAGTGCGTTCTCCACCGAGATTCCCTCCACCGCCAGCGCGTCGATAACCCTCGCGAGCTTCACGACCTGATAAACTTTATCTTCTGGGCCCGTCCTGAGGCGCCTTCGCGCCAATTCGTTGAACTGTAAGCTCATGCGTCCGCCTCGCATTCGTGGCAAGCACAAATTCGTCCGCACCAGTTTTCATGCAGGATACGCTCTGTCGAAGGATCGAGCTTGCAGGCGATTGAGGTGATTTGTACGCGACTGCGCAAGCAACCGGTCCGCCGGCGATGTCCGCTTCTGGCGGCACGAAACGGACATATCGAGATGTCTGCTATTTGGTCGCTTTCGGGGGCGCGGACATCAGCCAGTGAAAGCGGAAGCAAATTCAGAGCATTGCCGGCTTCGCATCGTGGCTGGATGGCGTGGTGTTCGTGAAAGTTATGAGAGCGATAATCCTGCGGGATAGTAGATATCGTGTGACGCAACTTGATCGTGCGAGGTGACGCGCTATTCGCAGAATGTCGAGAAGTTCAGCTCGCCCCTGGATCAAGAAAAAGGCCGGCGGGCGTTACGCCGCCGACCTTGTCTTGCAACTGCCGTCTCGTGGGTCCGGTTCCGCTGCTTTGCATTCCGCTTGCTACTTCTACCTTGATCGGTAGCAACCAGCGCCGGCTGACGCCATTGCACGCGGGTATGGCCTAACGATACGGAGGTAGGCTCGCACATGGAATCGGATGGAACCGGCTATCCATTGGTTTAGGCCCGGTGTGGTGAGCTACATCACCACCGGCGCATCCGGCAGTTCGTTCGGTCCGCCGCCGCGGCCGGGAAAATGGGCCGCCAGTTGCCGCGACACCGCCTCGATCCCCTTGATTACGCCGCTCTCGAACCTGGCAGCCCGAAAATCCGTTTCCATCTCTCTGCAGATCTTCTCCCAACCAGCCGCGCCGACCTTGGCGTCGATGCCGCGATCGGCGATGATCTCGACATTACGGTCGGCGAGCAGCAGGTAGATCAGCACGCCGTTATTATGCTCGGTGTCCCAGATCCGCAATTGCGAGAAAATATCCAGCGCCCGCTCCCGCGCCGGCTGATCCCGGAACAGCGGCGCGCCGTCGAGCGCGCCTTCCACCACAAAGCGGACCTGGCCGGAATGCGTGGCTTCGCCGGCCCTGATCGCCCGCTCGATCGCATCGAGCACGCTTCGCGGAAAATAGCGCCGCACCCACCAGTGGTGATGGAGAAGATGCTTGCCGATGCGTCCGATGCCCATGTCCCAGCTCTCTCTACCAGCTTCCAGACGCACCGCCGCCGCCAAAGCTGCCGCCACCGCCGCCGCTGTCGCTGTCGCTCGAACTGCTGCTACTGCTGCCGCCGCTGGACCAGGAGCCGCCGCCGCTATAACCGCCACCCGACCAGCCGCCCCTGCCGCGACCGCCCGGCGCAGGCGCAGTGATGGCATCGCTGAACATCACGAAGATCGACGCGACCGCGCCCGAGAGTGCCGCCGCGAGCAGCGAACCGAAGAAGAACCAGGCGATCAGCGCTACCAGGCCGCCGGATACGGCCGATCCGACCAGCCGGCCCAGCACGCTGCGCATCATGCCGCCGAACAGCAGCACCGGGATGATGAGGAACGGATTGAACAGGTCGGTCGGATCGAACGACCTCGTCGAACCTTGCCGATGCGGCTGCTCCGGCGCCGGTAATTTTTCTCCGTCGATGACGCGGATAATCCGGTCGACGCCCGCGGAAATGCCGCCGGCAAAATCGCCGCTGCGGAATCTCGGCGTGATGATTTCGTCGATGATACGTTTTGACGTGATGTCGGTCAGCGCGCCTTCGAGGCCGTAGCCGACCTCGATGCGAAGCCTGTGGTCGTTCTTGGCTACCACAAGAATGGCGCCGTCGTCGATCCTCTTGCGGCCGATCTTCCAGGCCTCGGCGACCCGCAGCGAATATTGCTCGATTGTCTCGGGCGCGGTGGTCGGCACGATCAGGACCGCGATCTGGCTGCCTTTTCTCGCTTCGAAAGCCCTCAGGGTTTGCTGAAGCGAGTCAAGTTCGCTACTCGACAGTGTCCCGGTCTGGTCGACGACGCGCCCCACCAGCGGCGGCACCGTGACGTCAGCCAAAGCTGGAGACAAGCCTGGAAAAATCCAACCCAGCAGCAGCGCAAGCAGAATGGCTCTTGCAGCGTTCATCGCGGTCAAATTCTTGCTGTTGGCTATTACTATTGGCTATTTCGACGGCGCCGCCGGCGCGGGATTGAAGTCAACCTTCGGCGCGACAGAGATTTCTTTCTCGTTCTCGACCGAAAAATTCGGCTTTTCCTTGTAGCCGAACATCATCGCGGTCAAATTGTTCGGAAAGGTGCGGATGCCGACATTATAGTCCTGCACCGATTTGATGTAGCGGTTGCGCGCCACCGTGATGCGGTTCTCCGTGCCCTCGAGCTGCGCCATCAGATCGCGAAACAAGGCATCCGATTTCAGCTGCGGATAGTTCTCGGTCACGACCAGCAATCGCGACAGCGCGCTGGAGAGTTCACCCTGGGCTGCGGTGAATTTCTGGAACGCCGCGGGATCGTTGAGCACTTCGGGCGTCGCCTGAATGCTGCCGACCTTGGCGCGCGCGTTGGTGACCCCCAGCAGCACGTCCTTTTCCTGCTGCGCAAAGCCCTTCACCGAATTGACCAGGTTCGGCACGAGGTCGGCGCGGCGCTGATACTGGTTGACGACCTCCGACCAGTTCGACTTGACCTGTTCGTCATTGGTCTGGATCGCGTTATAGCCGCAATTGGTCAGGCTCAGCGTCGCCAGCGCCGCCAGCACGGTCCAAAATTTACGCATCGAAGTCCTCCCGGTGAAACCTTCCGCCAACGTATCAGAACGGTCTCGCGAGGTAATCCCGCGCGCGGCCGCGTCCAGATTCATTTTTTGCGGATGATAGTTCTTGCCTATCAGTCTCCGAACTAGTCATCATGGTTCAACTCGATCCCGGGAGGATCCATGAAAACAACAGAAAACAGGTTCGAGACCATCATCGTCGAGCGGCCGGCACCGTCCATCGCGCGGATCGTGATGAACCGCCCCGAGGCGCGCAACGCCCAAAACCTGCAGATGACCTACGATCTCAACGCCGCCTTCGACCAGGCGGTGCAGGACGATTCGGTCAAGGTCATCATCCTTGCCGGCAACGGCCCGCATTTCTCCGCCGGCCACGATCTGCGCCCCGGAGGTAAAAACGCCGCCGGCGTCGATTTTCCGCCGGTCGGAAATTGGGGCGGTTTTGCCGAGCCCAACGCCCATGGCCGCTTCGCGTGCGAGCAGGAGATTTACCTTCAGATCACGCGGCGCTGGCGCAATCTGGCAAAGCCCATGATCGCGGAAGTGCACGGCAAGTGCATCGCCGGCGGGCTGATGCTGGCATGGGCCTGCGACCTCATTGTCGCCAGCCAGGACGCGGAATTCTGCGATCCGGTTGTGACCATGGGCGTCTGCGGCGTCGAGTGGTTCGTCCACCCCTGGGAACTCGGTCCGCGCAAGGCCAAGGAGTTGCTGTTCACCGCCGACGCCTGGAGCGCCGACGAAGCGCACCGGCTCGGCATGGTCAATCACGTGGTGCCACGCGCGGAGCTTTCGTCGTTCGTGATGGCGCTGGCGCAGAAGATCGCGGCCAAACCCGCCTTTGCGCTGAAACTGACCAAGGAAGCGGTCAATCGCTCGGTCGACGTCATGGGGCAGCCGGCCGCGATCGAGCAGGCGTTCGCGCTGCATCAGCTCTGTCACGCGCATAATCTGCAGGAATTCGGAATGGTGGTGGATCCCGCGGGCCTTCATCCTTCCGTCAGAAAACCGGCCGTAGCGAAGTAGATCAGATGGACCTTACCTTGAGCGACGAGCAGCGGCTGCTGCGCGAAAGTGCCGACCGCTTTGTCAGCGAGACCTATGATGCCGATCGTCGGCGGCGCCAGGCCGGCGATCCGCTCGGCTTCAGTGCGGCGATCTGGAAACAGTTCGCCGATCTCGGCTGGCTGGTGCTGCCGATTCCGGAAAATTATGGCGGGCTTGGCGGCGGCGCCATCGAGACCGGAATTTTGATGGAAGCGTTCGGGCGCGGCCTCGTCTCCGAACCCTATCTCTCGACGGTGGTGATCGGTGCTGCGCTGATATCGGAATGCGGCAGCGAGGCGCAGAAGCAGGCGCTGTTACCCAAAATTGCCGACGGTTCGCTTTATCTGGCGTTCGCGCATTCGGAACGCGCGGCGCGCTTCGATCTGGCCAAGGTCGCAACCGCCGCAAGCAAGACACCGGACGGCTGGCGTCTCGATGGCGACAAGACCGCGGTGCTCGACGGCAACGCGGCCGGCCAGATCATCGTCTCGGCGCGGGTCGCAGGCGACAACGGGATGCCCGGAAAATTGTGCTTGTTCCTGATGCCGGCAGGCACGCCAGGGGTCGCGTCGCGCGATTTTCCAAGATTGGGCGGCGGCCGGGCCTGCAATCTCGATTTGTCGGATGTTCGCCTGCCCGCCGACGCGTTGCTCGGCGACGGCAGCGACGCGCTGCCTGCGATCGAAGCCGTCGTCGACCGCGCGATGGCGGCCCTTGGCGCCGAGGCGGTCGGCATCATGCAGACCCTGCTCGACACCACGCTCGAATACACCAAAATGCGAAAACAGTTCGGCCGGCCGCTGTCGGCCAATCAGGTGATCCGTCACCGCCTCGCCGACATGGCGATGCAATGCGACGAGGCCCGCTCGATGGCGTTGCGCGCCGCGCTGATGGTCGACGCCGAACCCACCGCGCGCAGCCGTGCCGCGTCGGGCGCGAAAGCAAAAATCGGCAAATGCGCGCGCTTTGTCGCCGAGCAATCGGTCCAGCTGCACGGCGCCATGGGCGTCACCGAAGAGCTTGACATCGGTTCCTACTTCAAGCGGCTGCTCGCCTTCGACACGCTGTTCGGCGGCAGCGCCCACCATTACCGCCGCCACGCCGCGTTGGGCGGGCGCAGCATTCAAACCTGAGCGGAGCGCGACATGGATCTCAGTTTCAGCACCGAGGAACGTGCCTTCGAACAGGAAGTCCGCGACTTCATCGCCGCAAACCTGACGCCGGACATCAAGCGCGCCACCGCGCTGACACCGTCGGTGTTCTCCGATCCCGACATCGGCATGGCCTGGCAGAGAGCCCTGCACAAAAAGGGCTGGGGCGCGCCGGGATGGCCGGTGGAATATGGCGGGCCCGCCTGGACGGCGGCGCAGCGCTGGATCTTCGAGGCCGAATGCGCCCGCGCCGGCACGCCGAACGTCAACGTGATGGGCGTCAAGATGGTCGGCCCCGTCATCATCGGCTTCGGTTCGCCCGAGCAAAGAGATTTCTATCTGCCGCGGATTCTCTCCGGCGAGGATTACTGGTGCCAGGGCTATTCCGAGCCCGGCTCCGGCTCCGATCTCGCCTCGCTGAAAACCAGGGCCGTGCGCGACGGTAACGACTACATCATCAACGGCACAAAAATCTGGACCACGCATGCGCACCACGCCAACCGCATGTTCGCGCTGGTGCGCACCAACGACACCGAGCGCCAGCAGGACGGCATCAGTTTCATCCTGATCGACATGAAGAGCCCGGGCATCACGACGAGGCCGATCCTGACCATCGGCGGCGATCACGAGGTCAACCAGGTGTTCTTCGACGACGTCCGCGTCCCCGTCGCCAACCGCGTCGGCGAGGAGGGCAAGGGCTGGACCTATGGCAAATATCTGCTGGAGTTCGAACGCGGCTCCGGCATCGCCTCGGCAAAACTGCGCGAGGCGCTGAAGACGGTTGCCGATCTCGCCGAATCCGACGTCACCGGCCGCGCCATCGACGATCCAGATATCGGGTTAAGGATATCCGAGATCGAGGTCGATATCGATACCCTGGAAATGACCGAGTTGCGCGTATTGTCGGCGCTGCAGACCGGACAGAATCCGGGCGCGGTCTCGTCGCTGCTGAAGTTGCGCGTCAGTGAAATTCGCCAGGCCGTGACCCGGCTCGGCGTCGAGGTGATCGGCAACGACGGCCTCTATGTCGAGCCGATGCGGCCGTTCTACAAGCTCAACGAGCAGCCTGGGATACCCGAGGAGATGTTGCCGGTGGTGCCGGAATATCTCAACAGCCGGGCCTACACCATCTTCGGCGGCTCATCGGAGATCCAGCGCGATATCGTCGCGAAGATGGTGCTGGGGTTGTAGGCGCCACACGCCGTCGTTCCGGGGCGATGCGCAGCATCGAACCCGGAACCTCGAAATTGTGGCGCGAGATTCCGGGTTCGCGTCTTCGACGCGCCCCGGAATGACGGCAACTATCCCCCCGCCGCCTTCGCATCCCTGATCGCCTGCCAGATCTTGGCTGGCGTCAGCGGGGTGTTGAGCTGCTTGATGCCGAACTCGCTGAGCGCATCCATCACGCCATTGGTGATGCAGGGCGGGCCGCCGATCGCACCGGATTCGCCGCAGCCCTTGGCGCCGAGCGGATTGGTCTTGCAGGGTGCGGATTCATCGAGCGTCACCGCAATCGGCGGAATGTCGTCGGCGCGCGGCACGCAGTAGTCCTGATAGCTCGCGGTCAGCAGCTGCCCTTCGGAATCGTAGGACACGCCTTCATACAGCGCCTGCCCGATGCCCTGGGCGACGCCGCCATGGACCTGGCCGGCCACCAGCATCGGATTGACGGCGATACCGACGTCGTCGACCGTGGTGTAGCGCACCACCTTGCTGACGCCGGTTTCGGGATCGATCTCGACTTCGCAGATATGCGTGCCGTTGGGCCAGCTCGGCCCGTCGACTTCGCCTTCACTGTCGACGCTGAGCCGCGCGCCGTCTTCCTTTTTCGCGATCTCGAACAGGCTGATCCGCCTGTCGGTGCCGACCACGGTGAGAAAACCGTCGCGATATTCGATATCCTCGACCGAGGTCTCCAGCACGTTCGACGCTTTCTCGCGCGCCTTGGTGATCATGTCGCTGGTCGACACCGCGACCGCAGTGCCGCCGACGAACAGCGAGCGCGAACCGACGCTGCCGAAGCCGGTGGCAAGATCGGTGTCGCCCTGCACCACGTCGATCCTGTCCATGGCAATGCCGAGCGATTCCGAAACCATCTGGGTGTAGGTGGTTTGCAGCCCCTGCCCCATCGCCTGGGTGCCGGAATGCAGGATGATCCGGCCTTCGGCGGTCGCATGCAGCGAAACCTTTTCGGTGTGCGCGCGCCCGCCGGTCCATTCGATGTAGCTGGTGAGACCGCGGCCGTAGAGCAGGCCCTTCTTCTTCGCGGCCTTCTTGCGCGCGGTAAAGCCGTTCCAGTCGGCGAGATCGGAGGCGCGCTCCAGCATATGCGTGAACGCGCCGGAATCGTACACCTGGCCGACCGCATTGGTGTAGGGCAGTTGCGCCGGCTTGATGTAGTTCACCTTGCGGATGGTGCGGGGATCCATTCCGATCTGGCGCGCGGCAGCGTCCATCAGCCGCTCGACGATGAACACCGCCTCCGGCCGGCCCGCGCCGCGATAGGCGCCGACCGGTGCGGTATTGGTCATGACCGATTTAACCTCGAAATGCACCAGCGGCAGATCGTAGACGCCGGTCTGCACGAAGGGACCAAGCACCAGCGGAATGATGTTGCCGGTGCCGGAGCTATAAGCGCCGGTGCCGCCGACCGAACGCACCCGATAGGCCAGCACGCGGCCCTTGGCGTCGAGCGCGAATTCGCCGGTCGAGGTGAGATCGCGGCCATGGGTGCCGCCGACGAATTCGTCGGTGCGATCGCCGCGCCAGCGGATCTTCTTTCCCAGTTTTGTCGCGGCATAGGCCACGACACCGTCTTCGGGATAGAGGCTGGTCTTCTGGCCAAAGCCACCGCCGATATCGCCGACCAGCACGCGGACGCTTTCCTTCGGCCGCTTCAGGATCGACTCGGCGAGAAGGTCGCGGGTCGAACCTGGCGTCTGCGACTGCACGTGCAGGATCAGCCGGCCGGTCTTCTTGTCGATCTCGGCAATGGTCGAGCGCGGCTCCATCGCGGAGGGGATCAGCCGCTGGCTGACCAGATCGAGCGAGACGGTATGCGTGGCGTTGGCAAAGGCCGCTTCGACCTTGGCGGCGTCGCCGTAGCTCATCGCGGCGACGATATTGTCTGATGCCTCCGGCCACACCACAGGCGCGCCGGGCTTGGTCGCCTCGATGGGATCGACCACCGAGGGCAGCACCTCATAATCGATTTCGATCGCCTCCGCCGCGGTCTGCGCCAGCACGCGCGATGTCGCCACGACGGCGGCGACTGCCTCGCCGGCGAAGCGCACGATCTCATGGGCGAGCAGGCGGCGCGGCGGCACCGTCATCGGCTTGCCGTCCGGCCGCTTGAAGATCGCCAATGTCGGGAGGGTACCGATATCGTCCTTGATCAGGTCGGCGCCGGTGTAAACGGCTTCAACGCCCGGCATCCCGGCCGCCGCCTTGATGTCGATCGAGACTATCCTGGCGTGGGCATGGGGCGAGCGCAGCACATACAGCCACAGCGCGCCCTCCTCCGGCTTGTCGTCGATGAACTGTCCCTTCCCGGTCAGCAGCCTCTGGTCTTCCAAACGCTTGACCGGCTGGCCCGCACCGAAACGTAGATTGTCGGGAAGAATGTTCATCAGTTTGTCCTTCGAGTCTCTTGTTGGATCGGGCGGGTTTTAGCGGATGGATGGGTCGGAGGCCAACCCGCGTTTTGAGCAGAAAAAGCCCAGAAAATCGTCATGGCCGGGCATAGCCGTCCGAAGGACGCCGTCGCTTCCGCTCGCCTATGTCCCGGCCATCCAAGTCTTAGCTCCACCATCAAGAAAGTCGTGGATGCCCGGGTCAAGCCCGGGCATAACGGCTCCCAGATCACCCGACGTCCCGGAGCGCCGCCTCGACCACCTTGCGCTGATCCGCGGTCAATGCCGCCTGCGGCGGGACGGGATCGCCGACGTCGTAGCCCTGGATCGCAAGCCCGGCCTTGATGCAGGCGGCGAGATTGAAGCGGGCAAAGGCTTCATTGATGCGCCAGAGTTTCCGTTGCAGGACCATCGCCTCGTCCCAGCGCGCACGCCGGCAGAGGTTGTAGAGCTCGACGCTCTGCCGCGGAATGATGCAGGCCGGACCCGCCATCCACCCGAGGCCACCGATCAGCATCACCGCCGCCGGGATGTGGGCCGACGCCGAGAACACTTTAATATTGTCGCCGCACCGGTTCATGATCGACAGCAGCCGGCCGGTATTGGTGGAAGCGTCCTTGATGTAGCCGATGCGCGGATGGGCGGCGAGGCGCTCGATGACGTCGAGCGTCAGATCCGAACGCTGGAATTGCGGATTGGTGTAGATCACCACGGGAATATCGACCGCATCCGCAATCGCGCGAAAATAGGATTCCACCTGCGCGTCGGCGAGCGGAAAATACGCCTCCAGGATCGCCAGGATGCCGTCGGCGCCGAGTTTTTGACAGGCCTTGGCCTGCGCCACCGCGTCCGCGATCGAGGTCGAGGCGACACCAGCGACCACGGGCACGCGGCCCTTGGCGGCTTCGATCGTGGTCTGCACCACGGCCGCGCGCTGCGCATTGTTGAGATAGGCGAACTCGCCGGTCGAGCCGAGCGGCGTCAGCCCGTGCACGCCCGACTTGATGAGATCGTCGCACAGCCGGCCCAGCACCTCGGTGCGGATTTGGCCGGATGCGTCGACCGGAGAGACCAGATAGGGAAAGACGCCGTGGAAATCAGCCATGCGAAATCAAACCTGAGACGCGCCGATATAACGGTCGGGCAGCGTTAAGAGCGTTGCGGAAAGCGCGTCATGCAAGACGGTTGCAGGACCATTTGCAACCCCTTGACGAGGATCGTCGCTCGAAAAGCCCGCGGAGCCGCTCGTCTATCGCTGGAGTAGAATACGCATCCGTTTACTATTTGCCGGATTGCGAACTAGAATGATGCCGTTTACCGGACGGCTGCGGACCCCTGCTCCACTTGAATGTCGTCTGCGGTCACCGGCAACTGTGATCTATCTGATATTTTTTGTTGTACGCCCGTTGGATTGTGCGTGTTCCGGTTGAGGGATAACCATGGCCATATTGCTCGTTGTTCTCCGCTTTGTGGGGGTATGTCTCCTCGTTGCGTTCGGCTGGGCCATGGGGTTGCCGCGACTGCTGCTGAGAGCATGGCTGGCCCTGTTCGGCGTGTTGCTGACGATCGCACTGCTGGTCTTCCTCATCGAAGCCAGCTGGGTTTCCCCGCGAAACATCGCCTACCGCTACGTCTCTCCGGAAGAGACAAGCCATCCCAACGCCTGCGACCTGCAACAGAACAATCCCCTGCTGCTGGCGACCTACAAGAACAGCGAGGACGACGCGCAACGGGCGCTCGGCAGGGACAAGACCGGTCTCGAATGCATGCTGCAGTACCATGTCGTGCCGTCTCAGCCGACACCACTCTGGTACAACAGCGACCGGCCGATCGGACCGATCGCCTATTATCTTTCCTTCGTCGAGTTCCAGGAGTCCGGCCGGCTGGTCGAAAAGGGCGTCCACGGCGCCGTCCTCGCCCATTCGCAGCTGGAGGTCCTCGAGGGACATCTGCGGAAGCAGAAGAACAACTACGTCCTGGTCTTCATCCACGGCTGGCGCCACGATGCACGCATCGGCGACGACAACGTCGCCAACGCAAGGATCTACGCCGCCCATGCGGCCAGCGCGCTGGATTACCGCTGCAAGACCATGGGCAAGGATTGCGACTACACGGTCACGGCCGTGTTCGTCGGCTGGCGCGGCGCGCGGGTGAACGAGCGCGCGATCGAAGCCTTCGCCGACCGCAATTTGGGCTTTCTGGGCCACCGCGTTGCCGGGCTGTTCAAGGCCATGGTCGGCGATTTTCCCGCCCTCCTCACCTTGTTCGACCGCAAGCCGATCAGCGAAAGGATTGCCCCTTCCGTCATTTCGTCGCTGCGGCAGATCGATCTGCTGCTGAAACAACGCAACGCCGACATGTCGAAGTCCGAGCGTCTCATCATTCTCGGGCACAGCCTCGGCGGAAACATCCTGGCGACCGGACTGAATTCCGCGATGATCGAGCAAATCAGACAGCACAAGCCCGGCGAAGTCCTGCAGCCCCCGCTCGGAAACCTTGTGGTGTTGCTCAATCCGGCGGCCGAGGCGTGGAAGTGGACGTCGATCCAGCGTGAAATGCGGCTGCGCGTGCATTTCCCTGAATACACCATGGGTACGGATCCACGCGCCCAGGCCGATACCGGATTCTATCCGCCCAACCAGCCGCCGGTCTACATATCGGTCACGTCGGCGTTCGCGTGGCCCGCGGCAGCGCTGACGCAGCTCGAGCTGCAGACGCTCAAGGGACGCGACGAGGAAACCGACGAGATGAAATCGCTGGCCCATTATGACTGGGCCACGCACGACGCGTTTCCCCTGTTCAAGGGTAATTTTCAGCCGCTGTCGGAGACCCTCGATCGCCTCGCGGCATGGTTTCCAAAGGGCAAGCCGGACGCCTGCGGAAAATGGAAGCCATTGGCCAATATCTGCGAGCGCGCCATCGTCGGCACCTTGAAATTCGCCGCCGGCGTGGTCCGCAACATTCCGTTCACGAATGCGGATTCCGACGACACCCTGACGATCGGGCACATGGACCCCATGCGCCCGCCCTACGGCAAATTCAAGGAACCCTATTGGCAATCGCCGCTGCCGTTCGGGACGACCGGCGAGTTGGTCGCCAACAACACCATCGGCCATCAGACCCTCTACAGCAACGCCGGCTCGGCTTATTTGTCGGAATGCGCGATGGTCGATCACTGGCTGTGGAAGGTGCGGCACAATCCTTTCCTGAAGCCGTACGAGGGCTGGGACAGCGGCTATTCCATTGTCCATGCGGATAAGGACCACAAGGTCCACGCCGACAGCAAGGTCGTCCCCGACCGGGAGACGCCGAACCTCACCCCGGTCCGGCCGCGACCGACCGCCGACGGCCATCTCGAGATTCAATTCCGGCAATATCTGTTGAAAAGCGGGACCCAGTCGATCATCACGTCGAACGACCCGATGTGGAATGTAAGGGCGTATGACAACGTGGTGGCGCTTCACGACGGCTACGTGTCATATCCGCTGATCTGCGGTCTCAACCAGCTTGTGATGGACGATGTTGCATCGGAACCCAGAAATTGATCGAAGGATTGATGGAAAAATTGATGGAAGGCTTCATGCAGGAATCGACCGACGTTCAATCCGCCCTTTTTCATATTTCCTGACGCTACCGCCAATCCTCGCGGTTGCGATCTTGCTGGGATGGCCTGCGACCGGCGCGAAGGCGCAGGAACGCCCCAGCGATGCGGACCTCGCCTCCATCATCGAACAATTGAGCGCCCACCACCGGGAAGGCTCCCGCGTCGAATTCGTCAATATCGATCCGGCGATGTCACCCTCCTGCCGGATGAATGCCGCGGCCATGAAGGTCTCGCGCGGCACCGACTCCAAATCGTTTCCGGTGCTGATCGACAATCATGGCGGCCCCTCGGGCGTCCGCCAGATGTTCGCAAAGCTCGGCCGGATCTCGGTCGACGCCGATGGCGCCGGCCGCGCCTATCACGCCGAGGACCCGTTCGGCGATTGCAGCCCGTCGCCGGACCAGCCGTCGCGACGGATCTGTGCGCTCGACAATTTTTCCGATGCCGGCATGCGGCTGTTTCTGGGTGCGGCGCGGCTGAAGCGCGCCGATCCGAAGTCGCAAACCGCGGACGCGCCGGCATTCCTGCCGAACTGGCGCGAGTTGTGGCCGTTGATCCGCGATCAGAAACTGGTCCCGCTGCCGCTGAAGTCGATCGGGGCGCCCGAGGGGCCGCGCGACTTCAACCTGATCCACTGGAAGGAGCGCAATCTGACCTTTGCGTTCAACACCAAAATCGTTCCGGCCACCCATAAGGGCTATCCCTGCCGGTTCGGACAGGAGTCCGAATATTCCGGATATTTCATCTCCGCCACGACGTTCAAGAAAGCCAGCCCGACCCGCGCCGACGGGTGCAAGCCGGCGCAATATCTCGATTCGGAAAAGGTCCCGTTCCTCGTCGTTCCCACGGAAAAGTTCGGCGGAATCGGGCTCGGCGACATCGCCATCGGTTTCCTCAAGACGCCGGCGGGATTGCATATCGCCTACGGCATCGCCGGCGACACCGGCCCCTATGACCATTTTGGCGAAGGATCGATCGCCTTCAACAAGGCGCTGCTGGACGAGCGCAGGCGAATAGAAGACGCCGGGGATGTCGACAGTCTCGACATCGATCTCGCCGAACCCCGCCGGCAGCATCTTGAGGGCGCGTCGCTGGCAGTGCTGGTGCTCGGAGGCACCAGGAGGCTTTTGGGCGGCGACTATTCCGAAGCCAACATCCGGAAAGTCGGCGAGGTGCAACTCAAGCGCTGGAGCGCGGCCGTCCCGGGCGGCGAAGGCAGGCTCAATGCCTGCCTCGACGCCGCTCATTGAAATGAGGCGCAGCCGCCTCCTTCATTTGCGCTCCCTGATCCAGGCATCGACCGGCGGCAGCGCGCGCGCCTTGAGATCGGCCGAGATCGCAATCGACTCCAGCGCCCGCGCCACCATCACCCGGCCGCCGCTGGTCGATTGCGCCGGCGCAAAGGCTTTGAGTTCGCCGGCATGGGCGTCGTCGGTGAAATTGGTCATGAAGTTCGGAACGAACTGGTCGCGGAACGACGGCCCTTGTCTGGCGAGCAGCGTATCGAAATTCTTCTGCACGAAAGCCCAGGCCAGATCGGGCTGCTCGCCGGCGGAAGCGACCGTAATGATCAGGCCCGAGACGATCGTGCTCGGCAGTTCGTCGGTCAGGGTCAGCGCCAGCGTGTCGCCTGCCAGCGTCGCGTCGCGCGCGCTGGCCGCCGCGTAATAATAACGCACGCGCTCGTTGGTGACGGTGCTTTTGCGCGCCAGCGCCAGCAGCGTGTCGTAGGTCGCCCGGTCGGCGCTGATGCCGACGAGATGGGTGACGGCGTCGCGCAGCGCGTTGGGCAGCGATTTCGGATCCTGCAGGAAGCCCCCGAACCGGCGTTTGGCCTCAGTGAGGACGTCCTGGTCTCCGAACTCGCCGAGCGCCCGGATCAGGCTGGCGCGCAGCAAGGTGGTGTCGTCGTCGCCCGGACCGCTGCCCTCCCAGCCCAGCCGGTCGAACACCGGGCGCAATCTGGCGCGGGCATAGGCCTGCAGCGCCGGGCGCTCGGCGCGATCGCGCGCCAGACGATTGAGCCCGGTCAGGGCGCCGATCACCTGGTCCCACACCGCGCGGCGGTCGTCGGGGCCGAGCGCCTCGATCAAGGCGAGATAGGTCGGCGGCTCGGCGCGCCCGGCCTGCACCAGCGCCCAGCTATCGGCGACGAAATTGACGCGATCCTCCACCGGCATCTGCGCCAAGGATTTCATCAGCGCGGCGCGGCTGTTGGGACCGTATTCGACGCGGTAATAACCGATATCGCCGAGATTGACCTTGAAGGCTTCGCCGCAGCTGCCCGCGGCAATGTCGGCACTGCCCTGAAGCAGCACGACGTCCGCCGGCCGCGTGGCGGGCAGCGGCCCGAGCGCGACCGGGATTTGCCAGCTTCGCGGCGGCAGCGGCGCCGCGCCGGTCGTTTGCCTGGGCGCGATCACGAACCGGTCCTGCCGCAGCGTCATGCGCTGCGCATCGCCGGTGCACGCGGTCTCGGCTGTGATCAGCGGCACGCCGTCCTGCTCGGTGAAGGAGGCTGCGATGCCGGTGACGGGCCTGCTGGCCGCGCTCTCCAATGCCTGCCAGAGATCGGCCGTGGTGGTGTTGCCGTAGGCGTGCGCAACCATGTATTTGCGGATGCCGTCGCGGAACGCTCCCTCGCCGAGATAATTCTCCAGCATGCGGATCAGCGCCTGGCCTTTGTTGTAGGTGATGGCGTCGAACGCGACGGTGGCCTCGCTGTGGTCGGCGACCGGCTGCTGGATCGGATGCGAGGTCCGCCGCGCGTCGAGCGCCAGCGCGAATTGCTTCTGGCCGTAGCCGTTCAGCCAGTTCTGCCATTGCGGATAAAACTGTTCCGAGGCCTTGGTCGCCATCCAGCTGGCAAAGCCCTCATTGAGCCAGAGATTATCCCACCAGCCCATGGTGACGAGATCGCCGAACCATTGATGCGCCATCTCATGCGCCAGGATGTTGAAGATGCCGCGCCGCGCGGTATCCGCGTTGGTCGCGGGGTCGAACAACAGCCGGCTTTCGAAGAAGGTAATGCCGCCCCAGTTCTCCATGGCGCCGCTGAAGCCGCCCGGCACCGCCAGCAGATCGAGTTTCGGCAGCGGATATTTGACGCCGAAATAATCGTTGTAATACGCCAGCAGCTTCACCGCGCTGTCGAGCGCAAAGCGGCCCTGCCCGCTTTTGCCTGATGTCGTGACCACGCCGACGGTCACGCCATCGGCGTCCGCGGTCAGGCGTTCGAGTTCGCCGACGGTGAGCACGAACAGATAGCTCGACATTTTTGGCGTCGGCGCGAAGGCGACCTCTTTCAGGTTTGATCCTGCCGGCTCCTCGCGCACGACCGGCATGTTGCCGACCGCCAGGAACGAGCTTGGTACCGTCACCGTCAGCGCGAACGTCGCCTTGAACGCGGGCTCATCCCAGCATGGAAAGATCCGTCGCGCGTCGGCCGGCTCGAGTTTGCTCGAGAGCAGCCGCTTCGTGCCGTTGCCGGTCGGATAGTCGACGTAAAAGAGACCGGTGCCGAATTTGTTGATCCGCGCCGTGAACGCGATCCGTAAGCGATGCGCGCCGGGCGCGAGCGGCTGCGCAAAGCTGAGCGTCGCGGTCTGCGCACCGGCATCGAGCGTAACATCGGCGCGCTGTGCGTCATCGTCGAGGCTGGCAGAAGCGAAACTCGTGTCGACGGCATTCAGCGTCAGCCGCGTCACGGGCTCGCGCACCTCGATATCGACGATCTCGACACCGGGAAGCGCAAGGCTCTCCAGATCCGGCGTGAGCTCGATCGCATAATGGACGGGAACAACTGTCTTGGGCAGTTTTCCGGGCGAGCTGTCGAAGGAGAAAACCGGCTCGGCCAACGCAGCGCCGGAGAGCGACAGCAGCAGCGCGATGGCGGCGGCAACGCTCCGCAGCAGGAATGCCGGCAAGACCGCTGTGGCGTGAGGCTGCTTCATGCTTTTCCCTGCCGGCTTAGAAAAGGGGGCTCCCGTGCGGGTCAGTCGAACACCCGCGCGAGGGCGGACTGGGCCTCGCGCTGGATCAGGCTCAAATGATTCTTGTCGCGAAAACTCTCCGCATAGATCTTGTAGACGTCCTCGGTGCCCGATGGTCTCGCGGCGAACCAGCCCGTCTCAGCCTCGACCTTGATGCCGCCGAAGGATTGATCGTTGCCGGGCGCCTTGGTCCTGACAGCGCGGACCGGTTCGCCGGCGAGCTCCTTCATATTGAGTTGCTCCGGCCCCAGCGCCTTCAAGGCGCTTTTCTGCTTCGGCGTCGCCGGCACGTCGATCCGCTCGTAGAAGGGAACGCCGAGCTCTTCGGTCAGTCCGACAAACAACTGACTGGGATCGCGGCCGGTTTTGGCGAGGATTTCGGCGGCCAGAAGCCCCATCACGATGCCATCCTTGTCGGTGGTCCAGGCCGAGCCGTCCCGTTTCAGGAACGACGCACCGGCGCTTTCCTCGCCGGCAAACCCGAATGCGCCGGAGCCAAGCCCATCGACGAACCATTTGAAACCGACCGGGGTCTCGACCAGTTTGCGCTTCAGCTTGGCCGCGACGCGATCGATGATCGAACTCGAGACGATGGTCTTGCCGATTGCCGCCGGTTGTCCCCACGCCGGCCGGTGTTCGAACAGATAGGCGATCGCGGTCGCCAGATAATGGTTCGGGTTCATCAGGCCGCCCGACGGCGTCACGATGCCGTGCCGGTCGGCATCGGTATCGTTGGCAAAGGCAACGTCGAATTTGTCGCGCATCCGGATCAGGCTGGCCATCGCAAATGGCGAAGAACAATCCATCCGGATTTTTCCGTCCCAGTCCGCCGTCATGAAACGGAACGTCGGATCGACGGCGTCGTTCACGATCGTGGCGTTAATGCCGTAATGTTCGATGATCGGCTGCCAGAAGTGAACGGCCGCGCCGCCGAGCGGATCGATGCCGATTTTCACACCGGACGATTTGATCAGCGCCATGTCGACGCTATTGCCGAGATCGGCGACGTAGGGACCGATATAGTCGTAGAGATGCGTCGATTGCGCCTTGCGAGCCCGCTCGTAAGGCATCCGCGCGACGCCCTTGAGGCCGGCGGTGAGATAGGCGTTTGCATTCTTTTCGACGATCGCCGTGACATCCGTATCGGCCGGGCCGCCATGCGGCGGATTATATTTGTAGCCGCCGTCCTCGGGGGGATTGTGCGAAGGCGTGATGACGACGCCGTCGGCGAGGCCGCTCGTCCTGCCCTTGTTGTAGCTCAGGATCGCGTGCGAGATCACCGGGGTTGGTGTGTAGCCTCCGCGATCGTCGATCATGATGTCGACGCCGTTGGCGGCAAATACCTCGATGGCGCTGGCCAGCGCCGGCTCAGCGAGAGCGTGAGTGTCGATGCCGATGAACAGCGGGCCGGTCAGGCCGTTGGCGCGGCGGTGATCGCAGATCGCCTTCGTCGTCGCCAGGATATGATCTTCGTTGAAGGCATTCTTGAGCGACGAACCGCGATGTCCCGATGTGCCGAAGGCAACGCGTTGCAGGGGATCGCCTGGGTCGGGCTTGTTCGCGAAATAGGCCGTCACCAGTCGCGGCACATTGACGAGAGAAGCGGGATCGACCGGTTTGCCTGCGGCGGGATTGGGGGCAGTCACATGACCTCTCAGGGGCGATAGCGGCTCTGAAGGATCACTTTATACCCGGAACAGGCATCAGGAGTCATCGATAGAATGACAACTCACTCAGATCGACGCGCGAGTCGAAATTTCTCAGCTGCCATCGAGAGAAACAAGCACGCTTGGGTCACTCATCTCTTGTCCCGATAAAATGGGCTTTCGAGCGAGCGGGGTGCTGTCTCGCCTCTCGCGACAGGCCAGCAAGAGAAAAACGGAGCTTCGCAGGCATCGGGCAGAAAGGCGAGATATCCTCTTGCGCCAACGTCACGATGTCCTCTTGCGCCAAAGTCATGCCGTTTTCCAGCCAATCTCCGGCAACAGAGAAGGTGATCAGGATCGTCAGACAAACCAGCAGGACGATGACGCCGGCAAGCGGGCGCGTCCTGCACTGAACGTCGCGACCTGCCGCTCCGCAACTGTTTGTCGTGGTTTCCGTCATGCATACCTCGGAGCCCGAGTTAGGTCGCGGCCGCAGCGCTTTCAATGTCCAGCAAGCCGATTTCGACGACTAGTCAGCGCTCATCAATGCAATGTGATGACACTCGGTCGCCTCGTCCGCCGGAACAGGTATTCGATGCACATTTCCTGGGCGTGCCAATCGTCATCATGATTGAGAGATAATTCAAAAGCCGGTCGCCATTGACGAGGCTCAGGGGAATGACCGGCATGAAGCGCAACACGACAGGATTCTTCCACTCGCTGTTCACATCGGGATAGGCGAGCAATGCCCTGGGCAATTCCTTGGTTTTTTCGTCTACGACGCGCCCGACCGACTCCCGATAGCCGCGCTCGAACAGCCACCTTGCCGCATCCTGCCAATTCGGCGCATGCCCTTGGGGTCGAACATGAGGTGCAGCACGGATCATTATCGCGACCACACTTCCCACGTCACCACGCATACCGCACAACGCCCTTGCCGGCGTAGCTGCGGGCGCAAGCGACGTTGCCATGGCGATCGCAGCACTGAACGGTTCGGGGCGCGGTATGCCGCGGCCCCCCCCGCAAATCCGCATTCCATTGCCCGAAAAGCATCCCTTAGAATAGATATTTCAGATATCATTTATTGACACTTTAACATCATTAGTTAGGATGCAGGAATGATGTTTGATATTGGCTGGGGTTCCGACCGATGATCACGGCAGCTCAATTGCGGGCTGCCAGGCTGCTTCTCGGCGTCGATCAGCGCCGGCTTGCAAAACTCTCCGGACTCTCCGTGCCGACCCTCCAGCGAATGGAGGCGAGCGAAACGATGGTTCGAGGCAATGTCGATTCGCTGGTCAAGTTGATCGCTGCATTCGACGCCGCCGGGATCGAGATGATTGAAGAAGGAGCCGTCAGCAATTCGCAAGGACGCGGGGTGCGTCTGAAGATGAATTCGGGTTCGGCCAAGGCTTATCTGGACCATCAGGCAGAGCACAAAACGTCGAACGGCACGCGGGGGCGCGTTTGATGGCTCCCGTCGTCTTGCAAATGTCATGTGTCGCGGGATTATTGGGGATCGCCGGGCTTGCGATCTTCCTGAGCCGCGCCAAGAGCGCCACGGCGATCGTTTACAGCCTCACTCTGGCTGTTTCCCTGCTCGCCTTGTTCGGGTCGATCCGCTCGCTGCTCGGCGGCGTGCCTGATATCTCCGACCTGACCTTGCCGATCGGACTACCGTGGCTTGGCGCCCATTTCCGCATGGATGCGCTCGCATCGTTCTTTCTCGTGGTGGTCAATCTGGGGGGTGCGTCGGCAAGCCTCTATGGCCTCGGCTACGGCCACCACGAACCAGCACCGCACCGCGTGCTGCCGTTCTTACCCGCCTTTCTGGCCGGGATGAATCTGGTGGTGCTGGCGGACGATGCGTTTTCCTATCTGCTGTGCTGGGAATTCATGTCGCTGGCTTCCTGGGCGCTGGTCATGGCGCATCATCGCGAACCCGACAACGCCAAGGCGGGTTACGTCTATCTCGTGATGGCGAGCTTCGGCACGCTCGCGCTGCTACTGGCCTTCGGCCTGCTGGCCGGACCGGCGGGAGATTACGGATTTGCCGCCATCCGCTCGGCGCAGCACACCCCCTATGCAGCAACATTGGTGCTGATCCTGATGTTGCTCGGCGCCGGCTCCAAGGCCGGTCTGGTGCCGTTGCACGTGTGGCTGCCGCTCGCGCATCCCGCGGCGCCAAGCCATGTTTCGGCGCTGATGAGCGGTGTCATGACCAAGGTCGCGATCTACGGCTTCATTCGCGTCATCTTCGACCTCTTGGGACAGCCGACATGGTGGGCCAGCGTGGTCGTGCTGATCCTCGGCGGCATCACCGCCGTCATGGGGATCCTCTACGCGATGATGGAAAAGGACCTGAAACGCCTGCTGGCCTACAGCACGATCGAGAATATCGGCGTCATCTTCGCAAGCCTGGGCCTTGCACTGGCCTTTCAGGCCAACGGCCTGAAGCTCGCGGCGGCGCTGGCCTTCACCGCGGCGCTGTTCCACGTGCTCAACCACTCCTTGTTCAAGAGCCTGCTGTTCTTCGGGGCCGGCGCCGTCCTGACCGCGACGGGCGAGCGCGACATGGAAAAACTGGGCGGCCTCATTCATCGCATGCCGCAGACGAGTTTCGCCATTCTCGTCGGCTGCGTCGCGATCTCGGCGCTTCCGCCCTTCAACGGCTTCGTTTCGGAATGGCTGATGTTCCAGGCCGTGTTGCAAAGTCCGGAATTGCCACAATGGGCGCTGAAGATCGCGGTGCCCGCGGTCGGCGCGCTATTGGCCCTGGCGGCGGCGTTGGCCGCGGCGTGCTTCGTCAAGGCCTACGGCGTGACGTTTCTCGGACGGCCGCGCGGAACGGCGGCCGAAACCGCCCATGAGGTCGACCGCTGCTCGCTCGTCGCCATGTTCATCCTTGCCGCACTCTGCCTTCTGGCCGGAATCCTGCCGGGGCTGGTGATCGACGCGCTTTCGCCGATCACAACCGCGATTCTCGGTGGCCGGATGCCGATCCAGGCCAATGAACCCTGGCTTTCGATCGTGCCGATCGCGGAGAGCCGAAGTTCGTATAACGGATTGCTGGTGATGGTGTTCATCACGATATCCGCTTCGCTTGCCGTCTTCTTCATTCATCGCTTCGCCTCGCATGCGCTGCGGCGGGGGCCTGCCTGGGGCTGCGGCTTTTCCGATTCCACGCCCGCGGCGCAGTATTCGGCGGGAAGTTTTGCGCAGCCGATCCGCCGCGTGTTCGGCACGATGCTGTTCCACGCCCGCGATCATGTCGAGATGCCGGCGCCCGGAGATACCAGGCCGGCGCGGCTCCGAATCGAATTGCACGATCTGGTCTGGGAGGGAATGTATGCGCCAATCGCGGGCGCGGTCGGCTATTCCGCCGATTGGCTCAACCGCCTGCAATTCCTGACCATCCGGCAATATCTCAGTCTGGTCTTCGCCACCCTCGTCACGCTGCTGCTGGTGCTCGCGATATGGTCGTGATCTCCGACATCATCGTACAGGGTGTGCAGATGCTGCTGGTGCTGTTGCTGGCGCCGCTGCTGACCGGCTTCGTCCGCAAGATCAAGGCGCGGCTGGTGCGTCGCCAGGGCGCATCGATGTTTCAGCCCTATCGCGATCTGCTGCGCCTGCTGCGCAAGGAGGTGGTGCTGGCCGACAACGCCTCGTGGCTGTTCCGCGTGACACCCTATGTGACGTTCGCCGCGATCTGGGTTGCCGCCGCCTTGGTGCCGACCTTTGCGACCGGCCTGCCGTTCAACTGGACCGCCGACCTGATCGCCATCGTGGCGCTGCTCGGAAGCGCGCGGTTCTTTCTGGCGCTCGCAGGAATGGATGTCGGCACCAGTTTTGGCGGCATCGGCTCCAGCCGCGAAGTCATGATCGCGGCATTGGCAGAGCCTGCGATGCTGCTGATCGTGTTCTGCATGGCGCTGGTTGCCGGCTCGACCCAGCTTTCGACGGTCGCAAATTTCCTGGCCTCGTCCTACGTCGGCTTACGGGTATCGCTGGGGATGGCGCTGATCGCGCTCATCATGGTGGCGCTCGCCGAGAACGCGCGCATCCCCGTCGACAACCCGGCCACGCATCTGGAGCTCACCATGGTGCATGAGGCGATGGTTCTCGAATATTCGGGACGTCACCTCGCGATGATCGAGTTCGGCGCCTTTCTCAAGCTCCTGCTCTATATCTCGCTGATCGCCTGCGTGTTCCTGCCCTGGAAGATCGCGCTGTTCGGCACCGGCCCGCTGGCCTACGCCATCGGCGCCGGCGCCTACATCGTCAAACTCGCCGTCGCCGGCTTTTTGCTGGCGCTGTTCGAGACGGCGACGGCGAAGATGCGGGTTTTCCGCATTCCGCAGTTTCTCGGGGCCGCGCTGATGCTGGGCCTGCTCGGTACGCTGCTTCTGTTCGTATCGAGGAGCTTCTGATGCAGATGCACAGCCTCGCCTTCGACGTCTCGCATACGCTGGCCGGCGGGCTGGTCCTGATCAGCTTCATGATGCTGTATCAGGACCGGCTCTATTCGCTGCTCAACGTCTTTGCGTTCCACGCCGTGGTGCTCGCGCTTTCCGTCGCCTGGCAGGCCTTTGTCCAGCAAGCGCCTCATCTCTACATCACGGCGGCCATCGCGCTCGTGTTCAAGGCGATCGTCATTCCGGTGGCGCTGCATCGCATCGTCAAGCAGCTTGGCATTCACCGCGACATCGAGTCGGCCGTGGGCATCGGCCCGACCATGCTGGCCGGGATGGCCCTGGTCGCGCTCTCCATGGTGCTGATGCTGCGGGTCACCGCCGAGGCCGATCCGCTGGCGCGCGAGGATCTCGCCTTCGCCCTTTCGGTCGTGCTGCTCGGACTTCTGGTCATGGTGACGCGGCGCAATGCCGTCAGCCAGGTCGTGGGATTCATGTCGCTCGAGAACGGCCTCGTGCTGGCGGCCACGGGCGCCAAAGGCATGCCGCTCGTGGTCGAGATCAGCGTCGCCTTCTCGATCCTGATCGCCTTCATCGTGATCGGCATCTTCCTGTTCCGGATCCGTGAACGCTTCGATTCCGTCGATGTCTCCGCGCTCGACGACTACCGGGGCGAGCACCGATGAGTGCGGCTTCCTTCGATCCCGTGGCGGCAGTGCTGCTGATCCCGATCGGCTCGGCGGCGTTGCTGGCCGCGTTGCCCGGCTACCGACTCACCGCGCGCCTGAACGTCGTGGCCAGTTTCGCGACATTCATGGCGGCGCTGTCGCTGTTCGTGATCGAGCGTCCACAGCCGGGGCCGTATGTGCTGGTCGATGACCTCAACATCGTCTTCATCGTGCTCAACACCTTCGTCGGCTTCACCACCAGCATCTTCAGCGCGAGCTACATCGCCCATGAGCTCGAAACCGGCCGGTTGACGCCGCTGTACCTGCGTTTCTACCACGCCATGTACCAGACCATGATGTTCGGCATGAATCTGGCGTTCGTCTCGAACAATATCGGACTGATGTGGGTCGCGGTGGAAATCGCAACCCTCACCACGGTGCTGATGGTCGGCATCTACCGTACCCACGCCGCGCTGGAAGCGGCGTGGAAATATTTCATCCTTGGCAGCGTCGGCATTGCCTTCGCGCTGTTCGGCACCATCCTCGTCTACATGGCGGCGCGGCCGATCGTTGGCGAAGGCCAGGACGGCATGGTCTGGACCCTGTTGATCCGGCATGCCGCCGCCTTCGATCCCGAGTTGCTCAATGTCGCCTTCATATTCCTGTTTCTCGGCTACGGAACCAAGGTCGGCCTCGCGCCGCTGCATGCCTGGCTGCCCGACGCCCACGCCGAAGGTCCGACCCCGATATCGGCCGTGCTGTCGGGCCTGCTGCTGAACGTCGCGCTCTATGCGCTGCTGCGCTTCAAGATATTGCTGGTCGCCAATCCCTCCGCGATCGCGCCGGGCCCGCTAATGGTGACGATGGGCCTGGTCTCGCTGATCTTCGCGGCCTTCATGCTGTACCGCCGGCGCGACATCAAACGGCTGTTCGCCTACTCCTCGATCGAGCACATGGGCATCATCGTCTTTGCGTTCGGAATGGGCGGCCCGCTGGCCAATTTCGCGGGGCTGCTGCACATGGTGATGCACAGCCTGACCAAGTCGGCGATCTTCTATGCCGTCGGCCATATCTCGCAGATCAAGGGCACGCAGCGGATCAACCGGATCCGGGGCCTGACCGTGACCCATCCGGTGCTTGGCTGGGGCTTCGTGGCGGGCGTGGTCGCAATCGCCGGACTGCCGCCGCTCGGCATCTTCATGAGCGAATTTCTGGTCGTGAGTTCGACCTTTGCGCGGCAGCCGCTGCTGGCGATCGCGCTGGTGTTCGGGCTGCTGCTGGCCTTCGGCGCGTTGACGTTGCGCCTGACAAGCGTGGCATTCGGCCAGCCTCGCGGCAGCACGGCGTCGGCGGACGCTTCCTACGTGCCGATGTTCGCTCACCTTGCACTGGTTCTTTGCGCGGGAATCTATCTTCCTGCGCCGCTCGTCGTCTGGTTCCAGCACGTCGCTCGTCTGCTTGGATAGTTGAGGGATGAACGGGATATGCCATCGCTGATCGATCTGATGCAGGAAGGCCGCACGATCCAGCAACACAGCCCATGGCCGCGCGCCGTGGTCGATGCACATCTCTGGAATTTTGCGGCAAGCGAACTGGCGCAGGGACGCTGGAGCCTGCTTGGCCTCTGGGGTGAACCCTCGACGGTACACATGGCGATCATCGATCGGGACACAGCGGATATCGCGGTTGTCAGCCTGGATTGCCCCGATCGCGTTTATCCCTCGGTCGGCAAATACCACCCGCCGGGGCTGCGATTGGAGCGCACGATCAACGACCTGTTCGGATTGTTCGCGCAAGACTTGCCCGATAGCCGCGCCTGGCTTGATCACAACCGTTGGGGCGTGCGCTTTCCCTTAGGGGATCGCATCGGCGCGTTGTCGACGACGGCGCCGTACCGCTTCCTCGCGGCGGAAGGCGATGGGTTGCACCAGATCGCCGTCGGTCCGGTGCATGCGGGCATCATCGAGCCCGGGCATTTCCGGTTTACCGCCAGCGGTGAGACCGTGGTCCGGCTGGAACAGCGGCTGGGATATACGCACAAGGGTATCGAGGGGCTGATGCGCGGCGCCAGCGTCGAGCGCGCCGCGCAACTGGCCGGACGCGTATCCGGCGACAGCACCGTCGCCTATGCTTACGCGTTTTCGAAGGCCGTCGAGGCGGCGCTGCAACTTGCCGTGCCGGACCGCGCGGTCTGGCTGCGGGCGCTGCTTGCTGAACTCGAGCGGCTTGCCAATCATCTCGGCGACATCGGCGCGATCTGCAACGACGCGTCCTTCGGCTTGATGCAGGCCCATTGCAACGTGCTGCGCGAGGACGTTCTCCGCGCGGCGAACACAGCCTTCGGTCACCGACTGATGCGGGACGTCATCGTTCCCGGCGGGCTTGTTCGCGACCTCGACGAAGCAGGGCAAGCGGCCATCCGTGCGACGCTCGACAATATCCCCGTTCGCTTTCCCTCACTTGTCGAACTCTACGACAACACCGCCTCGCTTCAGGATCGCACCGTCGGCACCGGCGTCGTCACGGCGGCCCTCGCAAAGCAATATGCTGCAGGAGGCTATGTGGGCCGCGCGTCCGGGCGCGCCTTCGACGCCCGCCGCGCTCCCGGATATCCCCCGTATAATGATCTGCTCTTCGAGGTACCGGTGCTCGACGAGGGTGACGTGAACGCCCGGGTCTGGATTCGGATTCGTGAAGTGGAGCAGAGCCTTTCGCTGGCAAATCAGATTCTGGACCGGCTTCCCGGCGGCCCGCTGCGCGTGCCGGTCGGCGCCGCGGCGGGACCGCGCGAGGGCATGGCGCTGGTCGAAGGTTTCAGGGGCGACATCATGGTCTGGCTCCGGCTCGACGGCGGCCGCATCGACCGCTGCCATCTTCGCGATCCGTCCTGGTTTCAGTGGCCGCTGCTCGAGGCCGCCATCGAGGACAACATCGTCGCCGACTTTCCACTCTGCAACAAATCGTTCAACTGTTCCTATTCCGGCCAGGACCTGTAGGAGAAGGCGATGCGCAAACTTCTCTTTCAAAGTTTTTTCCAGGGACCGTTCACGGAGCCGGCGCCCGCGCTGGACGCGACCGCCGTCGGCGAACTCGCGACGGCGCTGCAGCACGCCGCGCGGCGGCGCCTCGGCCGAAGCCTCTCGATCCGCGAAATCGATGCCGGATCATGCAACGGGTGCGAACTGGAGATCCACGCGCTGAACAATGCCTATTACGACGTCGAACGTTTCGGCATCCGGTTCGTCGCCTCGCCCCGCCACGCCGACGTTCTCATGGTCACCGGGCCCGTGACCAAAAACATGCGCGATGCGCTGGAGCGAACCTATCATGCGACCCCGGATCCGAAATGGGTCGTTGCGGTGGGAGATTGCGCGCGGGATGGCGGGTGTTTTGCCGGCAGCTACGCGGTTGTCGGAGGGGTCTCGCAGATCGTTCCCGTCGATCTTCATATTCCCGGCTGTCCGCCGCCGCCGGTTATGATTTTGCAGGGACTGCTCGCCCTGCTCGATCGAACGGCCAAAGACGCCACATCCATTGCTTGAGACCAACGTTAGCGGGTCCGTTCCAATGTCCGCGGCAGCGAAGGTTTGGACTGCTTGATGTTCTTGATCTTTGGCTTCGTCACGTGTTCCCTGAGACGAACGCCGCGACCACCTGTCGAACTCGTCATCCCCGGATTGATCAATTCGATCCCCGCATTCTCCAGTGCCGAAACCAGCTTCATCAGGGAATCGACGTTGCCGCGGATCACGCCGTCGCTCGCTTCCATGCGCTGGATGGTAGGGACCGAAAGATCCGCAAGGTCGGCGGTTTGCCGCTGATCAATGTTCAGGAGCGCACGGGCCGCCCTGAGCTGGTTGGCCGTAATCATGAAAAGGCGGTCTCCGCTGAGATTGGCATCGAATATATCTACACCATACGAATTGGTGCTTCAAGCATCAAATCAGATGCAAAATATATCATCGGGGGTTCGGCCCCGCAGGACGTCCCCGAGCTGTCCGAGACTTGTCGCGAACCCCGCACCAGATGCGGAAACATTATGCGCCATTCCTGAAAGTGTTGGCGTACTACACGTCACATGATAATAGATGTTCTGTGCATCTATTCTGATGCTCGACTCTTTACGTGGTTATCCGCCGTGAAATTGCTGGGACGCTATCAAGGCAGGAACGGCTGGATCGATATCGTCGAGTGCTCCTGGGACGGCACGCGCGTGTATTTCGAGGAAGGCGTGCGGCAAAGCCAGGCAACGCCCGACGGCGAAAGCGTGTTCACCTACGTCAAGCTGATGGACGAACTTCTGTCCCGCTCCCGACACATCCTCGTGCTGGGCTGCGGCGGCGGAACGCTTGCGACCAGGCTGTCGCGCCTTGGCAAGCGGCTGACCATCGTCGACAACAACCCGATCAGCTTCATCCTCGCACAACGATATTTCGAGCTGCCGGACGAATTGCCCTGCATCATCTCCGACTTCCGGAAATTCGTGTTCGACGACCGCGCCTACTATGATGGCATTGCAATCGACGTCGGCGGCCCCGGATTTCGCTTCATGGATGAATTCGATACCGAGACCTGCGACGCGATCCGTTCCCGCCTCGCACCGGGCGGGCGGATCGTGATGAACGTCACGGTCGCAAACGACATTGATCCGACGCCTGACCGGATCGCCGCGCGGCTTGCCGGTGAGGAATTGCAGACATGGATCGTCGATGAGCAAGGCATCGAGGACCGTAACGCCGTCATCGCCTGCATTCCCGGGAAGACACTCGGTTCGCGTCCCGCGCTCGATCGCGTCATGCGCCAAAGCCACGAACGGTGGGCGATCCGCCGGGGAAGATCGCGCAGCCGCGATCTCACTTTTGGATCGCGCTGATATTGCACCGTCCGGCAGACCGATGCGAGACGTGGAGAGTCGGCATCGGCCGGGTCTCGCCCTGAAATCGCAATATGATCTTGAGCGAAGCTCAATCGTGCTAGTGGCCGGTGGATTGACGGTTCATCTCCTCCAAAGGCTTGCGCATTGCATCGAACTGCGCGCCGAAGCCTTTCCAATCTCCGGACTTCAATCGCTCCACGGCTTGATTGTAGCGATCAAGCACCTCCCGTGCTTGACTTGCCGCTGGGCCTGTCACCGGCATCCCCTCCGTGGTGTTTGAAACTGCCGGCGCAGCGCCGGGTTCCACGAACAGCGCTGACAAGGCCTCGGCGAGCGTCTCCCTCATCACCACATGTTCACCGTCGGCTGCGATCACGCGCTTCAGCTCCGGGAGGTGTCCGTGCTCCGCGCGCATATAGAGCGGCGTCACATATAGGATCGAGTTCTCGATCGGGATCACGAGCAGGTTCGCGCCGCGTATCACCCGCGAGCCCATCTGATTCCACAGCGTGAGTTGTTGCGATATCTCGGTATTCTGATTGATCCGCGCCTCGATCTGGAACGGCCCGTAGACGAGCCTCTCCTTGGGGAACTCGTAGACAATCAGCTTGCCGTAGTCGGGCGCGTCACAACGCGCAGCGAGCCACGCGATCATATTGTCGCGGCGGCTCGGCACCATGGGGAGCATGAGAAAGAACTCGGCCTGCGGCTCGCCGGGCAGCCGCATGATGATGTAATACGGGGCCATCGTTGCGATGCCGTCGCCGCCCGGCTGGCGCGGGAATTGCCAGAGATCCTCACGGTTATAGAAAACGTCGGCGTCCTCCATGTGGTAGCTCTGATAGAGCCGCGCCTGAATCAGGAACAGCTCCTCCGGATAGCGAATGTGCTTCTGCAACTCGGCCGGCATGGCCGAAAACGGCTTGAACAAGTTCGGAAAGATGCGCTGGTAGGTGCCGGCGACGGGGTCGCCGGTGTCCATCAGATAAAAGTCGACGGTTCCGTTATAGGCATCGACGACCACCTTCACTGAATTGCGAATGTAATTGAGATCCATGTCTTGCGCCGGCTGCGCAGAAGGGAAATAGGAACTCACCGTATAGGCGTCCTGCATCCAGAACATCCGCCCATTGCCGATGACCAGATAAGGATCGTGATCGAGCCTGAGGAACGGAGCGATCGTTCGTATCCGTTCCTCGATATTACGTCGGATCATGATCCGGCTGTCGCTGGTGATATAGCTTGAGAGAACCAGGTTCGGATCGTTGAAGTAAAAAGCAAACAGGCCTCTCCACACCATCGATCCTATCGGAATGCCACCGGTGCCGTCATAAGCGGCGTAGACATTGTCTTTCCCCTTCGGATAGTCGAACTCAGGTGTGCTTCCCTTGACGATAACGTAGCTGTCGGGCTCCTCGCCGTAGTAGACGCGCGGTTCATGGATCTGGGGGCCTCCGTCCGCAACCGGAGGAATGTCACGCAGATAGAAGAATGGCAGCCCTTCGTTGCTCTTGCGCGTGACCGGGCTCATCACCGCCCCATTGCCGTGCGTAAACAGGACGTGGCGGTTGACCCAGGTCTGGGCATTCGGCGGCAGCAAGGAGGGCCGCAATTCGCGAGCCGAGAGCATTACGCTTTGGTAGGAGCCATTGAGCCAGTAACGATCAACGTCAAGATCATGGAATTTGTAGTAAGTGCGGATCTCCTGCAGCTGCGCGTAGGTATCCGACAGAGGCAGCCAGTCCCACAGCCTGATATTCTCGATTGTCGCCTTGTTGGCGTCGAGCATCTTGGAAGTAAGCTTCTGTTCGGCAGCAAACGGCTTGGCCGCGATCCGATCGAGATTGTAAGCCTGCCGGGTCGCGGCGATGTTGCGTTCGATGTAGGGCTTCTCCAGCTGCAACTCGCTTGGTTTGACAAACACCCGCCGGAACAACGCGGGAGCTACGCCGGTCAGCACGAACGAGCCGATCACGACGAGTATGAACGCAGCGGCAGGAAGCCGGTAGGTCCTCATCCCAAGGTTTGCCAACGCAGTCAGCGCCGCAATGACCGACAGCCCGATCATTAGCCACAGGGCCGGCAGCCCGACATGGATATCGGTGTAGCTTGCGCCGACGACAACGCCGTTGTCGCCATAGAGCAGCAGATAGCGGTCAAGACCGTAGGACCAGGCCTTCACGAGGAAAAGGAGACCGAGTAAGGCCGAGCCGTGCGCAATTACCGTCGGCGATACCGATTGGCGATGAATGTCATATTCAATGTCGCCGTGCACCCAGTAGATCGTTCCGGCAAACAGCGCGCTCAGAACGAGTGCGAGCAGCATCCAGTTCTTGATGAGGATATAGGCCGGCAGTACGAAGAGATAGAAACTGATGTCCTTGTTGAAGAGCGGGTCGTCTGCACCGTAGGGGACGCGATAGAAAAACCGCAGGATGACGCCCCAATTACCGACTTCTGCCGCGGCAACCAGCAGAGCGAACAAACCTGCGCCGCCCGCGATAATCCAGGACCATGGCAGCCGATCGCGCATGACCGAGAACAGGTCGGGCGGCGGCACATTGCCCGCAAGACTGGACACGAAGGCGGCGACGGAATGCGTCGGCCGCCGTCGGGCAAAACGCCCCGCAAGCCATCCGTTCAACCAAAGGACGACAGCAGTTCCGATCCAGACCGCAAAAAGGACGACGACTTTAGCGCCGATTGTTGTCCAGAAAACCTGCAGATAACCGATCGACGAAAACCACAACCAGTCAACCAGGAAGTCGCTCGCGAGCCCAAGCAGGATCAGGCAAATCCCACCGACAATGGCCGCAATGATGACCCCGACCAAGGCGCTTTGTCTTGGTACCTTCCGTTCGGGTCCGGTAATCCCGATCGTCATGGCTTGAGCATAGCCGAAATGAGGGACGCCTGCCGCCTGATTCGTGGTCGGGATTGTTCGTCGGGGCGGTGGACACGGGTGCGCGAAGCTCCCTCGCCCGGGACTGAGAGACGAAGCTGTTCCGAACTCTTGGAGTCAGGGTCGCACCAGCCGATCGCTTCCGCGCCTCAAGTAACGCCACCCCCTGTATTGCAAAATGCGCTACAGTACTCTATTTTTGCTGCCATGGAGGTCCATCATGCCGCGAACCGGTAAGCGCAAGGAGCATCCGCTTTCGATGCGGCTGCCCGAAACCGACATTGCCATCATCGATCGGGCCGCAACGTTGCGCGGTCGTTCGCGCACCGACTTCGTGCGCGACGCAGCAGTAAGGGCGGCCGAAGACGTGCTGATGGAGACAGTACCCATTCGGATGAGTCCCGCCGGATTCAAAGCTTTCATGGCGGCATTGTCCGGACCGGCCAGTCCAGTACCGCAGATGATTGAACTCTTCCAACGCACGGCGCCATGGGAGACCGGCGGCTCGGATACCGGGGGCTGAGGCTTGGAAATCTCCGGCCCCGAACCACTAACGGCCGCCCATATTCTCGACGGATTCTCTTGCGGCAAGCCGTCTCTCGACCGGTGGCTCAAGACGCGGGCGCTCTCCAACCAGGAAAAGGGCTTCACGGCGGTGATCGTCGTTCACGAGGCGAATCGGGTGGTCGGCTATTATGGCCTTGCGCCGACGGTGATCGTGCCATCACTCCTGCCGCGATCCATCCGAACGGGTCAGCCGCCCGACCCTGTCCCCTGCCTGCTACCCGGACAGCTTGCGACCGATCAGAAATGGATCGACAAGGGAATTGGCACGGGCTTGCTCAAACATGCACTGCAACGCTGTGTCACGGCCGCAAGCCTCATCGGAGGTCGCGCACTGATTGTCAACGCGATTGACGTCGATACTGCCGCGTTCTGGGAGCGACGCGGTTTCATTCCATCAAAAGACGATCCACTTATCCTCTTCAGATCAATCGCTGATATTGCGGCATCGCTTGGCTAAGTTATTCTCTCGGGGCCCGCTCCGCCGGGTTCGTCGGCAGGCGCGGGCGCCACGAGAAAGCCGTTGATTTCGCCCAAGCGATTCCCGTTCGGGATCGAATCGATGCCGAGGGTTTGTTAGATTGCGGCGGGTCGCCTCGATGCGGCCGCCGATCATCCGATGACGCGAGCAGCAACATGGCCAACAAGCATACGCTCGAAGGGCTGATCAAATGGTCGATGCGCGATCGCTGGGCCGATCGATTCGAGCAGATCCTTGAAGACCATCTAATGCCCACCTGCGACGAAACCGGCCTTGAGATCGACGATATCGTCGCAACCGTCGGCGAAGACCTGTTCACAAGCACGGTCTGGGCTTGCGCCTTCGAAGATTTCCTGACCCGTGAATTCGACGACGGCGGCAACGCTATCGACGACTATCTGAAACGCCGTGGCTGGAAGGAGACCGCGTCCGTTCGTACCTACATGGCCGCACTGCGAAACTCGACAATGAGCCTCTATGAAGTGAGCGATATCGTCCGCGGCACGTCGTTTCGGGCGCGCGACCTTATCCGCGGCGGCGAGCCCGTCCTGATCAGCGAGCGGAGCGCGACCCGCGCCCTCAAACCATGGGACCGCATCGCCGCGCGCGTCGTTCAGGTGGGATCGCAAACGCGGATCAGCGGCGGCGTGCTAACGTTCGAACACGAAACATCGGAAGCTTTCATCGAAGCCGTGCACAACTTCGAAAAGCTCAGCAGCGAGGAAAAGCGGGAGCTTGCCCAAGCGACCGGACGAGACTTTGACGATACGGTGATCGCCGACCTTTCGCCGACGGAGAGGCTGCGCGCGATAAACCCCATGTTTACATCCTTTTGGCTCGTCGACCTGATTGATCGGACTGCCGCACCGGAAATTCCCGATTTGCGCAACGCCGAAGGGGACGAGCTGGTCATGTGTGAGGTGCGCTATCCGCTCGCAGCCGGCACGACGGCCGACGACGTCCGGGCAGTCCTGGAAGCATGTTCCGAGTTTCGCCCGGCGAGCGCGACGTCATGGAACTGGATCAGTCAGGAAAAGCCGGCTGCGGCATCGCGTGCCGGAGAGCAATCGCCGCAATCGCTGACCTTCGAAACCTGGCATGAAGATGGTACGCTTGTGCTCGGCAATGTGGAGCTGGAAAACAAAGCCCTGGTGCTCAGCGTCAACTCCCGGCAGCGTTCCGACCTCGGACGCGCGCTGCTGTCCGAGATACTTGGCCGATGCGTCGGCCAACCTTCGGTCAAGACAGAATCGGTCGAGCAAATCATGGCATCGCGCGACGTCGCCGAGCCACAGGAGTTCGTTATCCCCGAGGAGGAGCGTTGCGCCATCATCCATGATCAGATGGACCGGCACTACCGCAGCGTGCTCGATGAGCCGGTTCCCGTGCTCGGAGGCGAAACGCCGCGCGCCGCAGTCAAAACGGAGAATGGACGGGTCAAGGTCGCCGAATGGCTCAAAATGATGGAAAACCGGACGGCCAAGTCCGGTGATCACAACAGCGCAATGGCGAGTTACAACTTCAGTTGGCTATGGACAGAATTGGGCATCAGCGAACTGAGGCGATGAACGAAGCGGGCAAATGCTTGCGGGCCGATTTCCAAATGGAAGCGAAAAGCTGCGTACTCCCAAGTAGTGAAATTACGATGTGATTTGACGGAACTGCAATCGGAGGCCGACTCCGTTCGCCGGAAAATTCGATTCTCTGCGCAATGAATCCGACTACTGGCGCTTCGACACGGATGAGCTAGAACTGTCGCGGCGCCTCAAGATTTTGCTGCGCATCTGCCAAGGCCTGCGGCTCGACCAGCAGACCTTGTCGCTCGTAACGGCGACGAGTCCTGCTGAAGCGCACGACGACAGCATATCGGCTGCTTTTCGATTTGGCGCGTCGCGTGAGCAAGGCATCGCCCGCCGAAAGATACTTGAGATCATCGAGGCCGACGCAGCGCAGGCACGCAGGGCCGGGAGTCTCCATCATCAACAGATCCCCGGTGCCGCCGCACCGATTGCATACCCACTCCGTGTTCAACGGCTGGATCACCACCAGTTCCGGGGCGCGGCTTGCCGTTTCCGCCAGGCGCTCGCGCTTCTTCTCGGAAAGCTCGGGCGAGACCCAATGTGTGCGGTATGATGCCTCAATCGCAGGATTTCCGCCTCGGCTGAAGCGCAGCGTCGGGCGGCCCGGCGTACGACCGACATACGCCGTCGGGCTTGGGAACAATCCTTTCGCGATCGCCCAGGACCCGAACAGCCGCATGGCTTCCGAGATGCGCGGCAGATCGACCTGGACAACTTCCTCCAGACAATCGATCTGCCCGCGGCGCCAGCGCTCCACCGCTCCGGAGTCAAGCCACCCGATCCCGACGAGGATGTCGATGGCGCTCACAAAGTGCTGGGCGGCAAGCGCCGCTTCAGCCGCTCTGGCGACACGATCAGCAAGTGGAACGCGATTCTTCCGGCTCATCCCATGGGCGAGCTCGCTGTTCGGTGCGGCGCAAGGTTCGACGACATGGCAACTCCCGGCAAGCTGGGCGCGTTTCGTGATCGTCACATCGACGTGCTGGACCGTCAAGAAATTATGGCAGCGAGCGCACGTGCGAGAAATGACCGTCATCCGTCACCCGGGCGGAGCTTCCGCCAGCACCCGCAGAGTTTGCAGTTTTGTCCGGATTGGCGGTAAAATGGCGCTCCATTCAGAATAAAACTGCGAACTCATATGTTATTGAGATTGCAGTATAATGCTGTTAGGCGCCCCGCGGATATGCGCACGCAGGTCCTGCGTATCGCACCGTGCCTTTGCCGGCATCACTGCGGGTGACGTCTGATAACTCCCCTTCGAACGTGCGCGATCCCAAAATATTGAAAACAACCCCAGGCACAGTAGCCGGCGGCCGGCATGGCGGCTTCGAAAGCAAGTTGACACGTCGGGCAAATCACGGGCATTTATTCACCATCCCGCAATCCTGTAAACGCCCGTCGCTCAGCAACAACGGGCGCGTCGGTTACGATTGCGGCTCAAAATCCTCACCCCACCATTGAAATTGCGCCGCCTCGGCGCAGCGAACGATCGCCTGCGCGTGGCCGAACCGCGCGCTTGCCTCGCGCGTGCCAGGGAATCTCGACATGAGCACCGCTCCCGACCTCGCTATGCCAACCACGATCACCGCAACCGACCCGGCCAAAGCTGCCGCAGCCCCGCGGATAAGGCTTTTGTCGCACGGCTTCTCCATCGAGCACCCGGATCCGGAGCTCGGCGAACGGCTGATGGCTGACGCGTTGGGGGTCGCCGACCGCGAAGCGATGCATGGCATTATCAGGCAGTTGGTCAAGGCCAGCGCGAGCGGCGAGAGTTCCGACGAGGTCAATCTCGCCTTCATGATTTCGATGGTGAAGAGCATCAAGCCGAGGGACTCCATCGAGGCCATGCTGGTGGCGCAGATGGTTTCGGTTCATGTGATGGCGATGCGATGTGCCCATCACCTCGCCAATGCCGATGACCTCGCCCAGCACGACAGCGCCGCCCGCGCATTGGGCAGGCTCGCCCGCACGTTTCCCGCCCAGATCGAGGCGCTGAACCGCTACCGGAGCCAGGGCGAGCCTGCCATCACCGTGCAGAACGTGTCGGTGGGCGACGGCGGCAAGGCCATCGTCGGCAACGTCACGCAGCATGCGAGCGTGATCGTTTCCGACAAGAACACGGTGTCCGCGGCGCGGAATGCGCCAAAGGCCTCGGGCTCCAGGCGACGGCCCGCTTCCGCGGATGCCAAGCGGAAAGCACAGGCATGAGCGATCATATCAGAAATACCGGCCCGATGCTGGCGAGCCCGCGTTGTGGCGCCAAAACCCGTTGCGGCGGCGCGTGCCGCTCGCCGGCGGTGAACGGCAGGCAGCGCTGCCGCATGCACGGCGGCGCACACGGGTCCGGCGCGCCAAAGGCAAACCAGAACGCGCGGAAGCATGGGCTGTTCACTGGGGAGGCGATCGAGGAGCGAAGAAAGATTCAGGCGTTGTTGAGAGACGCGCGGAAGTTGCTGGAAGAGATGAAGTGAGTGGGTTTCGCAGAGAGCAGCTGGCGCTCCCTAAGGGATTCGCCAACAACAACAACAAAAGCTTTTGAAACTATTAGCCTTTTCTAGCCTATCCAGCTCTTGCTGTGTAGCATGTTGGTAGTTCCCCGTCGAGCATCAACGAACGAGCGGTGAGAACGGTGCCCTGTTCACCATCCAGCTACCGAGTTTTCACTATTTTCTTCTGTTCGCGGCGGTTACCAAGCCGCTAGAATCGCCTAGTGATGGGTGAAGATCGGCACTGGCATCGCCCGACGCTGAAGCTCTATGGGGAACGCATGGTGCAAAAAGCTAGCAAGAAACAGCCCGAAGCGGGCGGCTCGCCCTTACCAACTGAAGAAATCAAATTCTATCGAGCTAACGAGAAGCCCTACGGTGCCTTCAGTAACTTGTACAAAAGCCCCATTGAGTTTGAGGGAAAGACATACCCAACTGCTGAACATGCCTATCAGGCGGGGAAGGCTGCCAAGCCCGCAGTTCGTGATTGGATTCTCTCCGCGCCGACCCCTGCGTTAGCGGCAATGGCCGCCCATGGCCTCTACGTTTGGGATGTAGTACCCGACTGGGCCAGTATTAAGTTCGCCCGTATGAGGAAGGTTCTCAGAGCCAAGTTCTCCCAACATGAAACCCTCGCCAAACTACTCATTGAGACCGGCGACCGGCGCCTCGTCGAAGCGGGGACCGTCAACAATGCGGTCAACCGCCTATGGGGCGAAGTTTCAGGCTCAGGACAGAATATGCTTGGCGTAATGCTGATGGAGCTCCGCAAAGACCTCATTAGTGGGACGGTATTCAAGGAAACGACTGAACGAAAACGGAAAGCCTCCGAGAAACCGCTACCAAAGCAGAAAGCCAAGACAAAAAAGAGCGCTGCAAGGCGCAGTCGAGCCGGACCGCTGAAGGTGAAAGCAAAACGTAGATGACTCCCTACGAGCAAGAATTATCAAGGATAGGAGAAACAGTCGGACGCGCAGCGTCGGCAGACATCAAGAAATTAAAACTGGCGATTGTTGGAGCAAGCGAGGCGAGCATTATTGCCATCGGCTCCGGCGGATCGTTCACAGTAGCTTCGCTACTTTGCAGCTTACATGAAGCGTTTACGGGGCGCGTTTCACGGGCCGTAACTCCGCTGGAGCTCATTTGCAATCCAAGCTTAGCTTCAATCAGCCCTATATTTATCGTTTCGGCCGAAGGAAAGAATCCCGACATACTCGAAGCACTCCAGCGAGCAAGACAGCATAGCTCTCGAACGGTCCACGTGATTACAAATCGAGAGCAAAGCCCGTTAATGGGACGAGTGAAAGAACTCAACGACGTCACTTCGCATGTTTTCGAACTCAACGAAAAAGATGGCTACCTTGCCACGAATAGCCTCGTATTCGACGCGTCCTTAATCGCTCGGGCCTATGGCGAATTGGATCGACAAGGAGCATCCATTGAATACCGCGTGGATGAGATTGCTTTCGGGGACCTTTCCCTAGACGCCTGGCTAGACTCCTCAAGATCATTCACTCATGAAGCTGCTACGCGCGGAAGCCTCATAATTGTCTTCTCGCCCAACCTTCGTCCGATAGCAGAGGATTTAGAATCCAAGCTATCCGAAGCTGCGCTCCTATTTTGTCAACTCGCAGACTTCCGTTCTTTCGCACATGGACGTCACCTCTGGCTAACTGAACGTTCGAGAGACAGCACTCTGTTGGTTTTAACCGAACCTGCAGTCGAAAATCTGTGGATCGACATGCAGCCACAAATTCCTTCTGAGGTACCGACGTTCTGCATGCCCCTGTCTGGCGCGAAGCCAAAAGACTTAATCTCGGGCTTGATTGCCGGGATGCATTTAGTCTCGAAAATAGCGAACGCGGCAGACCGAAACATCGCGAAGCCGACGATTTCCCCATTGGGAAGGCGCCTTTACTACGCCAACCTCCAGAGCCTCATTCCACCTCCGCATGAAGACAACCTTCGCGGCGAAACATCGAAGTACGAAGTTCTTGGAGCCCATTGGCCGTCATCGCGCAGCAGCGGAACGATACGACGGGCGCTTGAAGCGGCAGAGCTTGCGTTTGAGGCACAGAAATTCCGCTCTATCGTTTTTGATTACGATGGGACGTTGTGCAGTTCGAATGACAATGATCGCCCGCCGTCACCGCAAATTGTTGCCCACATTGTGCGGCTACTTGAAGCAAACATTGTCGTCGGAATTGCTTCAGGTCGCGGCGGCTCAATTGCCGAGCATTTGACCGAGGTTTTGCCGTCCGCGCATTGGGCAAACGTTCGCCTGGGGCTCCACAACGGCGGATGGATTGGAAAGCTCGGAGAGACCGCACCCGACACCGACCGCCTGAGCGATTTTTTGATTCACGCAAGGCGGATTGTCACGAACCTCCAGTCCTACGGAGTGCCTATCTCAGTCATAAGGGCCACCGCACCCTTTCAGCTCAGTATTCGATTTGAGCCCGGCGTTAATACCGAGACTATGTGGTTCGTGATAGTTGACGCATTCAAGCAAGCCGGATTGGAGACAGGCACAATCGTACGAAGTAAGCACTCGATCGACGTGCTTTCTCGCGGAGTGAGCAAGTCACATCTTGTCGCGCAGATCGTACGTGACGAGCAAATTGATCCTTACGAAGTTGTGACTATGGGAGATCTGGGTGCATGGCCAGGAAATGACGCCTCCCTCCTGCAACACAAATTTTCGCTGAGCGTTGATCTCCCGTCTAGACGATTAGACCGCGGATGGAAGTTGGCCCCGCGTCATAGGCGAGACGTTGATGCTACCCTGTGGTACCTCGAACGCCTTAGCACTACAGTTGCCTTTTATGCAGTTTTCTGAATCCATGGGCAACCATGATTCGAAGATCGTGGACGCGGCCAGCGTCGATTGAAGAGACGCTTGCGCTGTGGGCGGCGTCGCTTCGTGAGATCAAGCAACGGATACGTCCGTTGTTCAATCAAGATCGTGTTGCGAGGAATGCAGGCTTGTTTCTGGAAAGCCTGCTCGGAGATGAGCAACGCAAGACCGGTTGGATGCGCGCGGAGGCAGCTGGCGATCCCGGTCCTTGGCGGCAACAGGCGATCCTGGGTCGCAGGGATTGGGATGCTGATGGTCTGCGCGATATCGTCCGCGATTATGTCATCGAGCATTTGGCGGATGACGATGCGGTGCTCGTGATCGACGAGACCGGCTTTCTCAAGCAAGGCAAGGCGTCGTGCGGGGTGGCGCGGCAATACACTGGTTCCGCCGGCAAGATCACGAACTGCCAGATCGGCGTCTTCGCCGCCTACGTGTCGCGCCACGGTCATGCGTTCATCGATCGCGCGCTGTATCTTCCGAAGGAATGGACCGACGATCCAGATCGTCTGGAAGCCGCATATGTGCCTCCCGGTGCCGGCTTTGCGACCAAGCCAAAGCTTGCAACGAGCATGATCGCACGCGCCATAGCCGCGTCTGTACCATTCAAGTGGGTTGCCGGTGATACTGTCTACGGTGTTGGCGATATCGAACAGCAATTACGCCGGGCAGGCAAAGGCTACGTGCTCGGGGTCAGCAGCGCTCATGTATTTCAATCCTGGGGCAAGCGGCGATCGGTCGCCGGCAAGGCCGCGGACATCGCTCGGACGCGGCGCGCGTCCGATTGGAAACGCCTGTCGGCAGGGGCCGGAACCAAAGGACCGCGGCTGCACGATTGGTGCTATCTCGAATTGGCCGATCTCGAGGTCGAAGAATTTTACAGCGCAAATCATGGTCTTTGGACACGAGGTCTGCTGATCCGTCGTCGTATCGCCGATGGCGATCTCGCCTTCTTCACCACCTGGTGTCCAGCGGGAACATCCATCGAAACGCTGGTGGCGGTCGAAGGCCATCGGTGGGCGATCGAGGACAGCTTTGAGACCGCGAAAAACGAGTTCGGGCTCGATCACAACGAGAGCAGATCCTGGCATGGGTGGCATCGCCACGTTTCCCTGGTGATGCTCGCCTTCGCCATGATGGCGGTGATCCGCCATCGCGCCAATTCGCCGCCGCCCAAAAAAACGAAACGCCGAACCACGGCAAAACTCAAAATATCACCAATCCGTCATTGATCCGTTGGTCAATCCAGGAAGTCCGCCGCATCGCCATCAGGCTCGCCCGAAAGCGGATCCAACCCGCACACATCATCGCATGGTCACTCTGGCGCAGAACTCACCAGGCCGCCGCCCAACGGGCCCACTTCAAAAAACGACAACTGTAATGTTAGAGTCTGTCCGGGATCATGCTGTTTTTTGACAGAGCTTTCTGAGCATGAGGCGGATTGAGGCAAGGCGCAAGAACGCCAAGGCCTTTCGGTTGAGGCACTCCCAATCCTTGGCCAAGCGGCGACAGCGATTGAGCCAGGCGATGGTGCGCTCGACGATCCATCGCTTGGGCAAGACCGCAAAGCCCTTTGCTGTATCGGAACGCTTGACGATTTCCACGTCGATTTGCCGGAGGATTTTGCGAACGGCGGACTGAAAGATCGGCCCCTGATAGCCGCCGTCGGCATAGAGCTTCAGCAGGAATGGATGCAGGCCAAACAGCGTGGCCATCACCAACACCCCGCCGTCTCGATCCTGGATGTCCGCCGAATGTACAAGGGCGTGGAGCAATAAGCCCTGGGTATCGACTAGGATGTGGCGCTTCTTGCCCTTGATCTTCTTTCCCGCATCGTAGCCATGCGGGTCAATCCACGCCCCCCTTTTTCCGCGCTCTTGACGCTTTGACTGTCGATGATGGCGGCGCTCGGGCTGGGTTCTCGGTTGGCCAACTCCCGACATTGTACATAGAGCGCGTGATGGATGCGATCGAGCGTGCCGTCCCAAGTCCACAAGTCAAAATAACCGTGCACCGTGCTGCGCGGCGGCAGATCCTTCGGGATCGCTCGCCATTGGCAACCGCTGCTCAGCACATACATCAGACCATTGACCACCTCACGCACATCCACCGTGCGCTTGTTGCCGCCTCGCTTGGCTGACGCAATCAGCGGCTCCACCAACGCCCATTCCTCATCGGTCAAATCGCTGGGATAGCGTAGCCGGCTGCGGTCGTAACGACCGCGGTTCTCTTTCGTCCACATCGGCGCTCCTTCAGATTCGGACCGCCTCCCTTGAATCACAAATGATTCCGATGATTCAACATGTTTTCGGACAGACACTGAGACGTGATTTGCCTACGGTGGGTTCACAATGCCTCGGAACGGCATAACTTTTATTCTGGGGCGGAATACGTGGCGAGGACTCATTTTCGGAAGCAATAGCCCATTCCGCGACGATACGATGCTTCGGCCGGCTGCGTCAGCGAGAACAGTGACCAACGTCTTGCAAGTTCGCTTAAGATATCCGCGCGAAACAAGCACGGCACAGGTCACGCCCAAGTGATCTTAAGCCCGTAACGTAATCGCCTTCACAAGCGAAATGCTGGGCATGGGGTGATGATGCTTCGAGTTTGATCCGGAGCGGGCAAGTCAATCATCCCCTCACACTTATTCCGGGACCGAGTTGATATGACTCTCAAGACGACCCTGATCGAAATGCTATCAAGCAGCCGATGGGATACGACGGCCCGCTGGGCTCCCTTTCCCCTGCGCCTGATAGTCGGGTATGGCTTCATGGAACATGGTTTCGCCAAACTCGCCAGGGGCTGGGAGGCCTTCGCGGCGATCTTGCATGCGATCGGCGTGCCCGCACAAAATTTCATGGCATGGTCCACGATAATGATCGAAGTATTCGGAGGTTTGGCAATAATTCTGGGCGCTTTCGTCACGCTTGTCAGCATACCGATGGCAGCGGTTTTGCTGGTAGCCATGTTTACCGTGCATCTGCCTTACGGGTTCAGCTCGATCAAGCTCATAGCGGTGACTGCTGCCGGCGCGCAGTTCGGGCAGCCAGGCTATGAAACCGACGTGCTGTACCTTGCCTGCCTTGCGGCCCTTGTGCTGGGAGGTTCTGGGCCCTTGGCAGTAGATGGCTTGATCCGAAAGCACATCCTCTCCATGATTGCTCACGACTTCCGCAAATAGCACATTTTTGTTGTAGAAGTCGCCGCTGCCAATTGGACCGTTGTGCCTCTCCGTTGGCCCTGACGTGTTTGCTATGTCGCCTCAGCGTTTCCGATCGGTCGTGCGTTGCGATAAGGCTCTTTCGCTCGGTACAGAACTTGACCTGAAGCGGGAGGCCAGCTGGGCCCAGAAATGACGGCCAGGTTATCCCGGCGTCTCTCCGGTGCTTCGGCTCCCATCGCGTTGTCCGGACAGGTAGTAGAGACGACAAACCTTTCTAGCAGGAAAGCGACTGCTAAGCTGGTTTGAGAGCCAGCGATAGGATTTGCCCAACAGGCAGCATCTTGGCGATCAGGGTCGTCCTGAAAAGATCCAGCGCGCGCACTAGAGCCTCTCGTGCCGCTTCAGGGGCAGGTGGAAAGCCCACTCCCGGGCTCGATATCAACTCGCCAGCGATTCTTTCGGCTGCCTGTATCGTTTCCTGACGCAAGCGGGTCAGTTCGCCCGATTGCGCCAGCGAGGCTAGGAGCGCTGTAGTAACCGCGAGACTGCTCGGCCATAGCGCTAAATGCCGAAACAGGCTCGCGACCATCGTCGGCTGCCCTTCCTCCCCTAGACCGTTGACGAAGTAGACCAGACTCCTGATGTCGGGCGCTAGTGCATCAAGTTTCGGAACAGAAGGAATTGCGGCAATCGGCGCTCCGCTAGGTACCTCCATCCAATCCAGCATGGCGTCGTTCGAGCAGCAAGCGGGGTTACGCGCGACATGGGCGAGCGCGGTGATGCCAATGATATTGGCTGCATTTGTCAAATTATACTGAGCAACAAGAGAGCGAATGCCGGTGAGGTCAGAATCGGAAAGTCCGACGATACGCCAGAGCGATGTGGGAAGAATTATCGTGACATTCGCGGCCGGCATGGCCGCTGCGGCCCTCAACAGACCATCATAACCCCAATTCATGCGGATGCAGCCCCACACCCATTCGAGGCCGCCTGGGATGGTTGCAAGGTGCCGGTAGATCAGATTGACGAGCGGCGTGCCCGAAGCGCGCTTGATATCGGAATAGATACGGGCGACGGCCGCAGAAGCGTCTTCCTGCCGAATTTCGGGCAAGACGGGGAGCTGTGAAAAGGCGCTAGACATGTCGTCTGTGCTCTCAGTTATGTTAATCGACGTGTCCGACCGGTGTCGCAACAACGCCATTTCGATCACTGATGGTTGATCGGGTGACAATCGTCACTTGTCCCATTTTAGATCGTACGTTCTACATTACAAGTGGGCGGCCTCTGGCAACGGCACGCTTGTGAATTCCCCCATGACTAGAGGGGCTTCTAAAGAACCGAGACTGTCGCTGTCGCCGGCCTCGCATTGGTCAAACTGTCCGCCAAATAATTAGCCAACTCGCTGACAACTCGCGAATTGCTGCGCCGGCCGTAAGAATAGACCAATTCCACCGTTGGCAGTTGCGGCAGACGCATGCCATGACGGACGACCCGCAGTGGCGGCGCGACCAGCGCGCGGGCGAGGACGGTGATCCCCATTCCCTCCACCGCCGCCGACTTGAGGCATTCAAAGCTCGGGCTGACGAAACTGAGATGCCAGGACCGCTTGTGGTCCTTCAGCGCGGCGATGGCGAAGCGGCGATAGGCGCAGCCTTCGGGAAATAGGATCAGCGGCACTGACTCATTGTCATCAGCCGAATAATTCGGCCCGCTGACCCAGACCAGCTGCTCACGGAGCGCCACGGTGCCGTTTTTTGCTCCGGTTTCCTGTTTGAAGAAGGCCAGATCGAACTCGCCGCGCATGCTCCGCTTCATCAGGTTTTCGGACTGATTGGCCTCAACCTCCAGTCCGACCATAGGATGCTTGTTCTTGAAGCGCGCCAGCCAAGTCGTGAAATCGCGTCCAAAGAAATCGAGCGGCACCCCGAGACGAACAAAACCGGTCAGCACGTCATCGGACATCGAGGCATAGGCCTCGTCGTTGAGTTGCAGAATCTTTCGCGCATACTGCAGGAGCTTGCCGCCCTCAGAGGTCAGTTCGAGCACACGGCCCTTGCGGCGCGTCAGCAGCGCCTTGCCGACCTGGGTTTCGAGTTTCGCGATCTGCTGGCTGATCGTCGATTGGGAGCGGCCGACGGTTTCCGCCGCGCGCGAAAAGCTCATGGTGTCGGCGATGACCAGAAACGAGCGCAGGCAGTCGATATCGAAGTTCACCGAGATCTCCATAATCGCAAAATACGATATCGATCATCGTTATTATTCATTTTGCCACTTCAGACACCGTCCGTACAGACGTAGTAGCCGCTTTGCGCATAATGACGCCCAAGGACTGGCCAACCCGCTGCAATGCGGGACGCAAATCGCCCCGCGCCTTCCGCGCATCGCATAATCGATGCCGAGAGCGTGAAGGACGCGATTTGATGACAAAAACGCGGGAGGGGAATCGTGGCTCGCAACGGGACATCGCTTGAGGCTGCGCACGCCTCGGTCAAGGAGTTGATCGCCGGGAAGCTGAGGTATCTGGTGCCGATGACGATCATTTTCATAGTCAGTTATATCGGCCTGACCGTATTCGCCGGTTTCGCCAAAGACCTGATGGGCATGAAGATCGCCGGCTCGGTCAATCTGGGCTTCGCGCTGATCGCGCTCAACTATCTGCTGTCATGGGTCCTCGCGATCGTCTACGGGCGCATCGCCGCCGGCAAGTTCGATCCACTCGCCGCGAGGGCTGCGATGGAGATCTCCGGGCGGGGGAATTGAGATGAACCTCACGCTCGGCATATTCATCGTCATCCTGCTGATCACCCTCTGCATCACCTATTGGGCCGCCAGGCGCACGCATACCACGAGCGACTTCTACGCCGCCGACAGCCAGCTCACCGCGACGCAAAATGGATTTGCGCTGGCCGGCGACTGGTGTAGCGCCGCGGCCTTCCTGGGGTTCACCGGGCTCACCGCGCTTTACGGCATGGACGGCGCTTTCTACGCGCTTGGCCCGCTGGTCGCCTTTTGCACGGTGCTGTTTCTGATCGCGGAGCCGATGCGCAATACCGGAAAATATACTCTGGGCGATGTCATCCGCAGCCGGATGCAGACACGAACCTCGCTGCTTGCGGCCATTGCAGGAACCGTGGTTGTCAACTTCGCCTATCTGATGCCGCAGATGGCAGGTGCCGGCGTACTGGTGCGATTGCTGACCGGCATTTCTTACGACTGGGCGGTGATTTTGGTCGGCATCAGCATGATCGTTTACGTTGCTTTTGGCGGCATGCTGGCGACGACCTGGGTGCAGATCGTCAAAGCGGTGCTGATGCTGAGCGCGGGAGCGATAATCCTGGTGATGATCCTGTCGCTGGTGCACTTCAATCCGCTAACGCTGTTCACCGATGCCGAACAGAAATACACCGCCAAATATCTGCTGCCCGGAAATTACCTGAAGAATCCGTTCGACCAGATATCGCTCGGACTCGGCTATACGTTCGGGCTGGCGGGATTGCCGCATGTTATGACGCGATTCTACACGGTGCCCGACGCCAAGACGGCCCGTCGTTCCGTGGTATGGGTGATGTTTCTCGCCGGCGCATTCTTCGCGGGCACCACGCTGTTCGGATTGGCCGCTGCGAATTACGTCGGTCAGGACGCAATCCGAGCCGCCGACAAGGGCGGCAACCTGACGCTACCGCTCCTCGCGCAATATCTCGGCGGTGGAAAGGGCAGCTTCGGCGGAGATTTGATGCTTGGCTTCGTCGCCGCGGTGGCGGTCGCCACGATCCTCGCCGTGGTCTCGGCGCTGACGCTGTCGACCTCAGGCGCCATTGCGCACGACTTTTACGTCAACTGGATCAAGCGCGGACAGGTCGACGGCAAACAGGAAGTCCGGATCGCGCGCATCGCTGCCGTCGTCATCGGCGTGCTTGCAATTGCACTCGGAATTCTCGCGCAGGGCGTCAATGTCGCGGTGCTGGTGATTCTTGCAATCTGCGTAGCCGCCAGCGCCAACTTCCCGGTGTTGATCCTGTCGCTGTTCTGGCGGAGATTCAATACCGGTGGCGTAGTCGGCGGCATGACGGTCGGCCTCATCTCTTCAGTCGTGCTGGCGATGATCGGACCGGCAATGCGCGGCGCCGACGCGCTCTGGCCTCTGGTCAATCCGACGATCGTCTCGTTGCCTCTGGGGTTCCTCGGCGCCGTGTTGGGCACGCTGATCTCGGGGCGCGACGCAGAAAACGAAAAACGCTTCGACGCATTCCTGCTTCAGGTTCACACCGGTGTCGCGCCGGGGTAGATGGGCAGCTGCGCTTGCTGAAAGAAGTCGGCCGCGGTTCACCGCGGCCGATCGGTTTTACTCCACAACCCGTGAGATAAAGGGTCCACCCTGTGACGATCAAAGCTGTTGTTTTCGATGCCTATGGCACCCTCTACGATATCCAATCGGTAGCCGCGATCACTGATGAAGCCTTCCCCGGATATGGCGAGATCATCACCCAGATCTGGCGTCTGAAGCAGCTGGAATACACCTGGCTGCGATCGCTGATGCAGCGCTATGAGGACTTCTCGATCATCACGCGCGAGTCGTTAGCCTACACGCTGCGATGCCTCGGGCTGAAGAACGACCCTGGCGTGTTCGAGCGTATCATGGGCAAATACGCCCATCTCGATCTTTATCCCGACGCGAAGGCAACGCTCGCGGCGATGAAGGGTCGCAAGCTCGCGATACTGTCGAACGGCAGCACCGATATGCTCAATTCTCTTGTTGGCAATACGGGGCTGGACCGGATCCTGGATGCCACGATCAGCGTCGATTCCAAACAGATCTTCAAGCCGGCCCCGGATGCCTACACGCTGATCGAATCGAATCTCGGGGTCACGCCTGCCGACGTGCTGTTCGTGTCCTCAAATCCGTTCGATGCTTGCGGTGCCAAGGCGTTCGGACTGAAAGTAGCGTGGATCGAGCGGGTGACGCCCGAGGCCATGGCCGAGGCCTGCCAGAAAAACGATCTCATCGCACCGCTGACCATGTTCAGGGCACTCCGGATGCAGATGGATCAGCTGGGCCTTGAACCAGACTATCGCGTCGACGGGCTCTCCGCGCTGGTCGAAATCTTGTCATCGATGCCGAGTTAGCGGATTCCGCTGGCCGCTTTAGCCTGCTCCAGGAGGAACAGATGCCATGAGCAACAGTAAGCTTACGCTCCGCTCGCTCACGGCCACGGCCGTCACGCTGCCGATGAAGCGTCCGCTCGGTACGAGCGCAAAAAGCATCGACAACGCATGTCTGCTGCTCGTCGATCTCCTGACCCAGGATGGCATCGAGGGGCGCGCCTATGCGTTCTGTTACCTGCCGTCTATTGCCCGTTCACTTGTCCCGATTGTCGCCGAGCTAAGTGACGCGCTGACAGGGCTGCCGTTGGCACCGCTCGATCTCGCGCAGCGCGTTTCACGTCATTTCAGGCTTCCCGGCATAACCGGTCCGCTGGCGATGGTTGCTTCATCGGTTGATACGGCTGCTTGGGACGCGCTCGCGAAGTCCGCCGGGCTGCCGCTTGCAACCTATCTGGGGGCTGACCTGCAACCCATCCCGGCCTACAACAGCAATGGGCTTGGACTGATGTCGCCGGAGGCCGCGGCCGATGAGGCCGAGGCCTTGCTTGAGAGCGGATTTGCTGCTGTCAAGCTACGCCTTGGCCGAGCCGATTTTCATCAAGACCTTGCAGCCGTCAAGGCAGTGCGACGCCGCCTGCCCGATCGGGTGCGGTTGATGGTCGATTTCAATCAGGCGCTGACGTTTTCGGACGCCATGAAATATGCATTGGCGCTCGATGTCGAAGGCGTCTACTGGATTGAAGAGCCGATCCGGCATGACGACTACCGGCACATGGCGCTGATCGCGCAGGCCGCGAAGACACCCATACAGATTGGCGAGAACTTCACAGGGCTGCCGCCAATGGCTGCGGCCCTGGCGGCTGGAGCGTCGGACTACGTCATGCTTGATCTTGACCGCATCGGCGGGGTCACCGGCTGGCAGCGCGCGGCGGGGCTTGCCGCCGCCTACAATCGCGAAGTCTCGTCCCATCTTTTTCCGGAAGTGAGCGCGCATCTACTCGCTGCGACGCCAGGCCGTCATTGGCTCGAATACGTCGATTGGGCCGATTCGATTTTGCAAGAGCCAATCCAGATCGGGGACGGCATGGCCATTATTCCGTCCCGCGCCGGCAACGGCTTGTCCCGGAACACTGATGTCGTCGCAAAATATAGACTGGACTAAGCGATGGCGAACGCACAATCCCGTTCCGTACTCAAGACTTTTGGCTGCACGGCAATGGGACGATTACCAAAGGCGCACGCCTGGAACCTATTTCGCCGAAGCACGGGATTCGCTGACGCTGGATGAGGCCTACGCCGTCCAGATGGAGGTTGCGCGTTTGCGCTGCGAGGCCGGCGACGCCGTCGTGGGATACAAGGTCGGCTGCATCGGATCCGGCGTGGTCGAGCAATTCGGCATGAGCGGTCCGATCCACGCACGTCTTTTCCGCAGTGAGATCAGGAATTCCGGAGAAAAACTGCAGTACAATGCGTACGCCAATCTCGCGATCGAGGGTGAGATGGCCGTCCGCATCGGCACGAACGGTGGAATCGAGGCGGCTTTCCCAGTCATTGAACTGCATCACTTCGTCTTTCGAGGTCCGCGTAAAACGCTCGCAGAGCTCGTCGCCAACAACGGGATCAACGCCGGTGCGGTGATTTCAAGTCGCCATACAACCACGGTGCTCGAGGATTGGACGGCCGCCCGCACCTTGTCCGTTGTGGTCAACGGCGTAACGATCGATGCCGGAGCGTTGTGGGCGATGAGAGGCGGCGCTGCCGAAGCGATCGAATGGCTCCGCCACGACCTCGGTCGCTTCGGCGCCTCATTGAGACCTGGGGACCTCCTGCTGGCAGGCACGCCGCTTGGACTGAATCCGGTAAAGCCTGGTGACCACGTAATCGTTTTGGTCGATGACCGCGAATACGTGGCGTGTCGGATCGCTTAATTCCGCCGTGCAGCTTCGCGCAATCGTACGGCCATGAGGCGACCGCGTGGGCTATTTGACGGATAGATCCGGCTGCGTTTCAGCTCATTGGTGTCATAACGATCCGCCGAAAGGGCGATCGCTCTCTCATCAAATCATACCAATGCAATACGTTCGGCAGGTCAGGATGATGGATGTCGAGCGCATACCAGCGATGAACTGTCGCTGCGGCCGGAATATCGCCCATAGAAAAGGCATCGCCGGCCAGGAATGTACGGTCAGAGAGCCTGGCATCGAGTATCCGCAGAGCTGACAGAGACAGACTTTCGCCTTTCGAAATGACGGCCGCATCGCGCTGCGACGGCGGCGCCCTTATCAGGGCGATGAACAAAGGGCGCAGTGCGGGCCAGAACACAGTCGCTTGCCAGTCCATCCACCGCTCTGCGTCAAATCGCGTCGCGATATCGGCCGGGCAGAGCCGGCCATCGCTATGCTTTTGCGCGAGATATCTAACGATCACGTTCGATTCCCAAAGCTGAATATCGCCATCGTCGATGGTGGGGATGAGGCGGTTCGGATTCATGGAGATATACTGCGGGGTGTCGGTCACCCCGAAGTTGTTTCCGGCATCGATCCGTTCATAATCCAGACCGAGCTCGTGGCAACACCAGAGCACCTTCTGAACATTGATCGAATTAGTCCGGCCCCATATCCTGAGCATTCACAGCGCCGAATGATCGCGAACCGCCTCGCCGAGAGCTGGCTTGAGGTCAAGGAAACGCTTGTCGAGCGCCGCTGGATTCTCGCGGTTCAGGACTATCATTTTGGCGCGCGCTTCGCCGCCGCGAATGACCTCAAAGGCGTCTTCGTCAATGCCTGTAATAACGGCATCGGCAACCGCGGCGGCCGGTTCACGCGTGAAGCCCAACTCAGACCCGGCACTTGACGAGCTCATCATGGGCGTATCCGTCGCCCCCGGATAGACTGTCATGACATGCACGCCTTCGCCGTTCAGTTCGCGGCGGAGCGATTCGCCGAACTTCGCCAGCCCACCCTTGACCCCGGCGTAGGTGGCGTAGAATGGCGCGGCAACGAGCGCGATACCCGAGGTGATGTTGACAACGAGACCATTGGTGCTTGCCCGCAATTTTGGCAACGCCGCGCGCGTCAGCAGGATCGGTGCCACGAGGTCGACCTCGACCATGGTCCGTATCTCGGCTTCGGTTGTATCCTCCAGCCGGCCGGCCCTGACTCCGCCCGCGTTGTTGACCAGGACGTCGAGACCGCCGAGCTTCTCCAGCGCAAATTTGAGCGTCGTTTCCCGGCCCTTCTCCGTGCTGACGTCTGCGGCAACGTAGTCAACCCGCCCACCGCCTGCGCGAAGCCGTTCGGCCGCGCTGCTTAGAACGTCCGGTCGCCGGCCGGTTATGACAATCTGAGCGCCTTTGGCCAACATGGCTTCGGCAATCGCAAACCCGATGCCACTGGATCCTCCTGTGATGAGCGCCCGTTTTCCCTGAAGATTCATCCTTGAACTCGCTTGATGCTGTGAACGTTTATTGAGGCCTGAACCGAAAGATCAACTTGCCGCCTTGGCGTAATTCGACGGGAACAGCGCGCGTCGTGTCTCTTCGTCCATCTCTTTCTTGAAGGCATGGTCCTTCCCGACCGCACGAGCTTTCGCCACTGCTGGCCGTGAATCGATCGCGCGGAACCAGCGCTTCAGATTCGGAAACGCCGTCAGCGGATCGGTGTCGCCAGGCAATACGCGCGGTGCCCGATCCAGCCAGCCCCATGCCGAAATGTCGCCGATCGAATACTCTTTCCCGATGATGAACTCTCGTCCCTTGAGATGCGTGTCGAGCACTTCATAATGACGTTCGATTTCACGGCGATAGCGGTTCACCGCATAGCCAAGCTTTTCCGGAGCAGCATGCTGGAAATGAACGGCTTGTCCCGAGAACGGCCCGATGCCGGTCGCGATGAAAAACAGCCATGACAGCAATTCCGGCCTGTCGGCCGCTGAACCGATCAGACGTCCCGTCTTGTCGCCGAGATAAAGCAGGATGGCGCCGGAATCGAATACCCGCGCTTCCTTGCCACCCGGCCCTTCGGTATCGACGATGGCCGGGACCTTGCCGTTCGGATTGATGGCGCGAAACGCCGGCGTATGCTGTTCGCCCTTGCTGGTGTCGACCGGGATCAACTGATAGGCTAGGCCGGTCTCTTCGAGCATCAGAGCGACTTTTGCCGGATTAGGTGTTGGATGGAAATAGAAACGGATCATGCGCTTTCTCCCGTTGCCTTGAGTGATGCTTTCGATTGAGGTGAAGAAGCAGCCAGCATTACGCCTATGGCGATAACGCAGACGGCGGTTGCGGATGGCAATGACGGAACCTCGCCGAGAGCCGGAATCGCGAGCACCGTGGCAGCGACCGGTACCAGCGCGACGATCGCGGCTGCGGCTCTAGGGCCAAGCGATGCGATGGCGCAGTTGAAAGCAAAAATTGCGACCACGCTCATCATGAAGCCCTGATAGAGCGACTGAAACAACAGCTCTCGACCGGACGCGTAGCGGAGATTCGAGAGGCTCAACCCGATGTAGATGGGCACATAAAACATGGCCGACCAAAAACAGATCAATGCCGCAGCCTGAAGTGGAGTCAGCCCGCTTCCGCGCAGGTGGAGCGTATAGGCGGCCCACATCGCCGCCGCGACAATGAGGGTCAGGACTCCGGCTGCATTTGGGCGACCTTCGGTCAACGCATAACCGTAAATCAGGACCAAGAGCCCGCCTGCAATCAGGATAAATCCGGATATTCGCAGCCTGCGCGGCAGTTCGCCAAGCATCGCCCATCCAATTGCTCCCGCAAAAATCGGCATCAATGCTGGAGTAATTGACGACGCCAGTGTCGCAGATGTGAGTTGAAGCCCGATACCGACGAGCAGAACGAAAGGCGCCCCCCACAGAGCGGCGAGTGCAATCCCTTGAGTCCATTCGCGCATCGGCAGCCGCGATGGACCAACCAGCAGCGTTGGCGTCAGCAGAATGGCCCCTTCGCCGAAGCGCAGCGCAGTCACATCCCAGACGTTGAGGGCCTGCCTGAAGCCGACACGCGTGACGACGAACCAGCCTGAGAGGATAGCGACCGACAGGCCGGCCCAGGCAAATCCCGGCGCAATCGTCCGCAAACTGGATCGGCTCGAACCCAAGGCAGGCTTTGTCATTTCGATCACAGTTGGATTCTTCGGATGACGATTGGCATTCGTCGACATTGGCAGAGACTGGATGATCCCGCTCTTTTCATTTTAGATCATTCGTTCTATATTGCATCATCGGAAGGTTCTGGCAACTGCACGCTTTTGTGACTGAAGGAAGCGCGGACGTTGCAGGCCAGCATCGGAACTCACGGCCACGATGAATCGATGGGCCGGCGCACATTCGGAAGGAGCCGCAAATGATTGAACTGTACTACTGGCCGACGCCGAACGGGCACAAGATCACGATGTTTCTTGAAGAGACCGGACTCGGCTATCGGATTCATCCGGTCGATATCAGTGCCGGCGATCAGTTCAAGCCAGAGTTCCTTGCGTTCTCGCCGAACAACAGGATGCCTGCAATCATCGATTCCAGCCCTGCCGACGGGGGCGAGCCGATAACCGTTTTCGAATCCGGCGCCGTTCTCGCCTATCTCGCAGAAAGACCGGGGGCTACCTACCGACCGATGTTCGCGGCCGCAAGACCGCCATGGAGTGGCTGTTCTGGCAAATGGGCGGCCTCGGCCCGATGGCCGGCCAGAACCATCACTTCGGTATTTATGCGCCGGACAAGATTCCCTACGCTATCAATCGATACGTCAACGAGACGAACCGCTTGTATGGCGTGCTCGATCGAAGGCTGAACGGGCGCGAATTCATCGCGGGTTCGGATTATACAATCGCGGATATGGCGGCCTATCCCTGGGTCGTGCCATGGAAACGGCAGCAGCAGAATCTGGACGATTTCCCAAATCTCCGCCGCTGGTTTGATGCCGTTCGTGCGCGGCCGGCTACGATCCGAGCCTACGCTGTGGGCGAGCCCTATTCAAATCGGCCCGCTGTCACCGAGGAAGGCAAGAAACTTCTGTTCGGACAGACCGCGGCGACATCGGCCACGCGATAGTTTTCTTCTGCCCTCGGGCGACAGCCGAAGGCTGGGATGTCGCTGCGTCAGGTAACCCGCCGGCTCCGTCAGTTCGATGGTGCGGCGGCTACACGATAAAGACGTCCGGTTCGGTCAAAATCTTCCACGGTCCAGGCACCACCGACGCCGCCAATCATCCATCGCAAAATGGCCCAAAGGTCCTGGTCCAGCACGTCGTTATCGATCGGTTCAAGTGCATCGACGACTGCGTTGATCTCGACGCCAGATGGGAACGGTTCGCCGCTGCGGCCGATGAAGATGAGCGTGTAGACAATTCCGGACGGGGCGCAAACGAAACCGGGCTCGGCAAGCCCTTTGTGATCGAGACCGAATATGCGGATAAAGAAATCGCGGAATTCGGGGTACCTGTGTATAACCGATGCGGTGAATGGAAAGGCGTTAAAGATTATGGCAAGGCCGCGAGAGTTTGACGAAGCAGCCGTGCTTGACGCGGCGATCCGGCAATTCTGGCTTCACGGTTATGAGGCCACCTCTGTGCGCGACCTGGCCGACGAGATGGGCATCGCCGGGGCTAGCCTGTATAATGCGTTCGGCGACAAGCGAGCCCTCTTCGAGCGCTCGCTCAATCGCTATCTCGACCAGACCTTCCGCGAGCGCATTCGCCGTCTTGAGCACAGCCTTCCCCCGCGGGATGCCATCGTCGCGTTCCTGCAGGAAATCATTAAGCGGTCCCTGAACGACAAACAGCGGCTTGGTTGCTTGCTGGTCAACTCTGCGCTCGAAATCGCGCCGCATGACGAGAAACTCCGGCAGATCGTGGCAACGTTCCTGAGCGAGGTCGAATCGTTTTTTCTTCGATGCGTCACCTCGGGCCAGCATGACGGGACCATTCCGCAGGCCCAATCGGCAGAGGACCTCGCCAGACTTCTTTCGGGTGTTTTACTTGGCATTCGCGTGCTTGCGCGTGCTCGACCTGACCGCAAGCTGCTGGAGGGTCTGGTGAGACCGGTGTTTGCGTTGCTCGACAACTCGGTTCCAACGAAACGCCCTCGCAAAGCAGGGCGAGTTGGTAGGTAGTTCGCCATTCCGGTTCATTACGCCCTGGGTTTCCGATTAACGGCACAGTGTGATCGCCCCATCACCGATAGCAGGCTTCCAACGCCGCGGCGGCGCGATAAAGCGTCATCTCATCGAGATGACGCGCAATCAGCATCGCGCCGATCGGGCGGCCATCCGATGTCTTGCCCACGGGAACGGAAATCGCGGGATGCCCGGTCACGCAGGTCGGCGCCGTGTTGGCGACCATCTCGAACGCGCGGCTGATGATCTCTTCGCGGCTCGCGTTCGGGCCCGGCAACGGTGTTGTCGCCATCGGCGTCGTCGGCATCAGCAACAGATCGACCTCACCGAGCGCCCTGTTGTAATCCGCCGTCAACAATCGATTGAGATTCTGCGCCTTGCCGTAATAGCGCCCCCGGTTGCGCGACGACATGTAGTGACCGGTCAGGATGCCGAGTTTCAACGTCTCTGATAGCTCGTCGGCGCGATCGCGCCAGCGCGCGTGGGCATCCAGCAGGCTTTCAAGAAATACACCCTTCATATTGGTGCCGTAAGCGTTACCGCGCATCATGAGATCGGTCGCGCCTTCGAGGAAAATCGGCGTCCAGATCGCCGCGCCCGCGGCATGGAGGGGCACTGAGATGTCACAGACATGCGCGCCGGTGTGGACCAGGCGCTCGGCCGCTTCACGCACGCGCTTGTCGACTTCGGCCTCCGCGCCCAGCAGGCCGAATCCTTCCGGCACCACCCCGATGCGCAGACCCGCGACGCCTTTCGCGAGCGCTTGCGTGTAAGGCTGCGCCGGTGCGCCGGATTGCCGTGGATCCAAGCCATCAGGGCCCGCCATGACCTCGAGCATCAGCGCGTTGTCGGCAACGGTGCGAGTGATGGGACCGGCGTGATCAACCGTCAGTTCGACGGCGAAGATGCCTGTATAGGGAACCAGCCCGTGCGTCGGCTTCAATCCGACCGCTCCGCAATAGGAGGCGGGAATCCGGATCGAGCCGCCTTGGTCGCCACCAGTCGCCATATCGACCAGATTTGCCATTACCAGAGCTGTCGAGCCCGACGATGAGCCGCCCGCGTTGTGACCCGGCACAATTGGATTCTCGACAACGCCGTTGGCTGACGTGTGACTGCCGCCGGAGGCGCAGTAGTACTCACAGACGGATTTGCCGAGAATATCCGCGCCTTCGTCGAGCATCCGCGACACGATAGTGGCGTCGATCTCCGGCACATAGCCTTCCAGAATCGACGCGCCGTTCATCATCGGAACACCGGCAACACAGACGTTGTCCTTGATTGCCACCCGCTTGCCGGTGAGCTTGCCGCGCCGCGCCCCTTGAATGCGGCTCTTCACCGCCCACGCGCCGTAGGGGTTGTATTCCGGCTGCGGGCGTACTCCAGGCGTCCGCGGATACTTCACTTCGGGCAACGGCGCGACCATGTCGTCGACGAGATCGTAGGCGTCGAGTTGACCCTGCATCAGGCCATGAAATGACACGGCATCGGCGTCACTCAGATTCAGGCCGAGTTCGCGCGCGGCCTGTTGCAATTCCCCTACGTTCGGACGACGGACCGTCATGAAGCCTCACATTGCCTTCCAATCGCCCGCTGCTTCACCAATGCCGTCTGATGCTTTTATACAGCCGCAACTCAGCCGCATAATTAGTTATACGAATGATCGATATCGGATTTTACTATTATGCAATGGCACTTGATCGAGGCTGAAGACAAGGTCATCAAGCTGATGGGATTGCGCGGTCTATCGATAGAATAATGAGGCGCGCTAAGAATGACCGTCGGAGGAAACGGTGCAAAGAAACGAAAGCGTTCCATCGATTCTCGAATCGGACGCGACGGGCAAGGTCGCCGAAATTTATGCCGATATTCGCCAAGTGCTCGGGACCAGCATCGTCAATCTGGTCTGGCGCAACCTGGCGACGATGCCGGATGCTCTTGAATGGACGTGGTCAACCGCAAAACCGCTTTATTTGGGGCCGGCCCCTGGATATGCCGAGGCAGTGCGACGCGCGATCGACCTTCCCGCGGTATCGTCCTTTTCCTCCGACACGCTCACCGCTGCCGGATTGAGCAATGACGATGTAGCGAAGATAAGAGATATCCTGGACAGCTACCAGTATTCCGACGCGCTTGCGCTTGTCGTGCTTTCCGCACTGGTCATGCATCTTGAACCGATCCAGCAGGAAACAGTTAGTCCCTTGGACGGCCCGCCCCGACCGCTCGCAGTGAAACTGCCGGAACTGCCGCCGATGCAATCACTGAAGCCTGAAGTGGTGCGTCTGATCGAAGAACTTAATGGTTTCGGCGAAGATGCGAACAAATCATTGATCGCTAGTATGTATCGGCACCTCGGTTATTGGCCGACGTACCTGTCTCTGGTAAGGACGATGCTTGTACCCTTCGAGGCCAACGGCCAACTACACGCGTTGACCCGGTCAACCCGTGCTCTGGCGCGGTCACATGGCCGCACGCTCGCTCAGCACCTCCGGCCATCCACCCCTCCAGACACACTGCAGCAGACGCTTGCCGCCGCTTTGTCGACCACCATCTATTTCGCGCATGACTGGAATCTGTTCGTTGATCCGCACGGCGATGGACGGAACGCGTGACCCTTAAGCTCGCCGCGACCGTGGTCAGCGAAGGTCGCATTGCGGGCTACTTCCGATCTTCGTCAGTCAGGTCGAACGCGGCTGACGAACGACGGCCGGACGACCGTAGCTTGACAGCAACCAGACCGCCAAGATCACCAGTCCCATAACTAAGAAGAATTCTCGTTTATCTCCGAGAATGGTCGGCAACACCAGCGCTGCTACCACAAGAACAGGTCCTACAAGCATTTCCACCAGCGCGTGGAGCCGAATCGGAATGATCTTGACGACCCCGAGCGGCATGTTCGTAAGAACAGTCATGACAAGATGAATAGCGGCAAGCGCGTATGAGACAAATGCGGCAAAGCCCGTGAGGCCAAGAATGCTTGGCGCCAGGGCAAAGATCGCGACAGTCAAATAGTCCAGTATCCCATGCACCGTATCGGAAATGACTTTCATGTTTTTTCTCCCTTTGACGAACTGTTGGAGCTCGGGCGTGCGGGTTCGTGACGGCTGCGCTTAGCTAATCGTTGCGAGCATTGTGGAACGAGCGCTCTTGATGTCGGCATCCGATAGGCCGGACTTCGCCAAAACCAACAAGCCTTGAACATTGGCGACAAGTTGCAGGGCAACCTGATCGATCTCGCGCCTCGAACGCTTCGCGCCGGCGCTCGAGGGCAAGGAGATCGCCTTCCTGAACAATGCCCGAAGAATCTCGACACCAGTTTTTAATCTGGCGACAACCTCCTTATCGTCCGCGCCGAGTTCCAGCGCGGTATTTCCGATCAGACAGCCGCGCCAACCCGTCGCATTGGCCTCCGGGCTTTTCGCAACGTCGAGAATTCCATCGATTAGCAACGCGACGGCGTTCCGGGGATCTCTCACATCCGAGATCAAGCCTTCAAGATGAGCGCGCACCGTCTCAAAATACAAATCGAGGATCTGCAGAAATACTTCTCGTTTGGAGCCGAACGCGTTGTAAAAGCTTGCGCGCCCGACACCCATCGAACCAAGCAATTCAGGCATGTTGGTCCCTTCGAAGCCCCGCTGCCAAAATGTCTTCAGCGCTTCCTTCAAAACATCGTCAGGATCAAACTCTTTGTTTCTCATATCTCATTCTAGACCATTTGGTCTATTTTGACAAGACTGTTCACGACACCACTTTTAAAGCCCGGAGCTTGAGCTTTTTCGGCTTTGCCGCTGGGATCGCAATCGTGGCGTCGCGATCACATCGAGTGACGTTCACGACTTCAGCTCCGGCGCTGAAATTGAATGACGCAATAGCCTTAGGCTATCGTGGTTGGTTGAGGAGCCATGTCGATGCGCGTGTCAGAATGTTTGCCCGTGAGAAGTTCGGCGGACATGAATCAGAATTGTTGCTTGTAACACCAAAACGTTGCATAGAATCCGCTTCATCCCGGTTCAATCTTCAAGGACAGACGTGGACAAGCACGCAATCGTCGTTCGCGGAGGGCTCGTCCTCGCGCCCGCGGGTAAATGCTCTCTGCAGGATTTGCTGATCGAAGATGGAAAAATTGTCGCGATCGACGCGCCCGGTTTTGGCGTTTCCGCCGATGCGGAAGTGGTGTCGGCCGCCGATCGGTTACTGATACCGGGCCTGATCAGTTCCCATACGCATTCGCATGGCGCGCTCAACCGCGGTGCCGTTGACGACAAGGTCTCGCTTGAAATGTTCCTCACCGGCGGAGCGTCCGGCGCCGAGTCGCGTGGTGTGAAGGACAAGTACCTTAGCACGGCCCTTTCCGCAGCGGAGATGATCCGCAAGGGCTGCACTGCCTGCTACGATCTCTCCGCCGAGTTCCCGCTTCCCTCGGTCGAGGGAATTTCCGCTATGGCGCGTGCCTACCGCGACGCGGGCATGCGAGCCGTCGTGGCGCCAATGATCGCCGACAAGACTATCTACGAGGCGCTGCCCGGGCTCTTGGAGGCGCTGCCCAACGACATCCGCTCAAGATATGCGAGTCTCAGTTCCGCGCCAGGTACGGCGACGATCGACGCATGCGCTCAGATTTTGACAAATTGGGATTTCGACCGGCGTTGGATCAGGCCGGCTCTCGGCCCGTCCATTCCGCTGCACTGCTCGGACGAATTCCTGACCGAATGCGCACGTCTGGCAAGCGAATACGGCGTGCCGCTCCAGACCCATCTCGCCGAGTCGCGCGCGCAAGCGTTTCTGGGACAGGCTCGATACGCCAAGAGTCTGGTGGAACATTTGGAGGACCTTGATTTCCTCTCGGAGCGCCTCAGCGTGGCCCACGCGATCTGGCTCGACGACGACGATATCGAGCGATTGGCGCAACGAGGCGTTCGTGTGGCCCATAATCCGTGCAGCAATCTGCGACTGGGATCAGGGGTGGCGCCCGTTCGCAAAATGATCGAAAACGGCATTGTGGTGGGCATTGGAACGGACGCCAGCAGCACCTCCGACGGCCAGAACATGTTCGAGGCGACGCGGCTCGCGTCATATCTTTCCCGCATTGATGGCTTCGAAACAGAAAAATGGTTGTCAGCAAGTGACGCTCTGCACCTCGCTACGGAAGGGTCAGCAAAAGTTCTTGGATTTGAGAGGATCGGCAGATTGGCGGTCGGATATGAAGCGGACATCGTGTTCTTGCGACTGGACAGTCCCCACTTCGTCCCGCTGCGCGCCCCGTTGATTCAGATGGTATTCGCAGAGACCGGCTCATCTGTCCACACCGTGATGATCGGCGGTCGCATCGTGTTTCATGACGGCAAGCTCCTGACTCTCGACGAAGGCCTGCTGCGACGAGATGCGCAGGAGGCCGCGTTGAGGCTGGATCCCGCAAACGACGTTGCGCTGGCGGGAGCAGCGTCTGTTGCAAGATTTGTAGGGATGTTCTGCGCGGCTCAGGGGTGCACGGGTCACCCTCTGCGACGGAATCTCGGCGTCGTCTGCGAATGCTAGAGGCACGGTATTTTCAAGATTTCGTGTGAAGACAGCCGTGTTGTTCGTTGCGCACCCGCAGAGCGCGCCCCGATAGCCCTCTAGACACGCTAATTCAGGCAATTCGACCGAAATCTACGCTAATCGAACCCGTTGCTCTTGCTCAAGGGACATTCGCGACCACAATCAAAGCGTAACAAAGCGGTCCGCGATTGCGAATACGGATGAACCCAACACAGGAGGATTGCCATGCTGTCGCGTCTAATCACTTCACTCGGCCTCATCGCGGGTTTGTATCCTGCCGGCGCCATTGCCGCAGAACGGCCTGTCGTCGTGGAGCTGTACACCTCGCAAGGATGCTCATCCTGCCCACCGGCGAACGCTTACCTAAACGAACTATCAAGGGATCGGCGAGACGTCTTGGCGCTCGCCTTCCACGTCACTTATTGGGACCGTCTGGGATGGAAGGACCCGTATTCGCTGCAAGCCGCTACGCAGCGCCAGGACCAATATGGCCACCGCTTTGGCGATGGATCTTATACGCCGGAGATCGTCGTCGATGGCGCTGCCGGGCTGGTCGGCTCGCACCGCCGCGATGTCGGATCAGCCATCGAAAAGGCGAAACGCGAAAGTCGCACCGCCGCGGCGGTTAGCGTCAGGAAGAACGGCGGGGAGCGGGTTTCCATACAGGTCGGCTCCGGCAGCGGCTCCGGCAAGATCCTTCTGATCGGCTTTGATCACGACCATACGACAGCGATTGGCCGCGGAGAAAACGGCGGTAGGACATTGGAAGAGGCGAACATCGTCAGATCGATCCGATCGGTTGGGGAATGGTCGGGAGCCGCGCTCCAGATCAACGAGCGGTTTCCTGAAGGGCAGGACGCCGCTGTTGTGCTCGAAGCGCCTGATGGCCAGATCATTGGAGCTTCCCGACTGACGGACGGCTCTACCTGATCACCTGACGTTTTCCCCATTGGTCTACGAGCCGGCTGCCTCGATCGCAAACGTGAAAATTCGAACGCGCTTGCTGGAGGCTACCGGCCGTCACCCGACGGCATCGTAGACTGACATCGATACTGTCCTGGATGCATCATGGTTCTCGCTCACCTCCGTGCTCTCGTTGTGCTGTCGGTCGGCTTATTAATGTGGACCGGCAGCGCCCGTGCAGCGGCCACCGATTGGGCGGGCGACGGTCACGCGGCGGTGCGCATAATCACCGCGACGGATAATATCGCTAGCGCTTCAACGCTCGAGGCGGGTTTGGAATTTCGCTTTGCCAAGGGATGGCACGGTTATTGGCGCACCCCGGGAGACGCGGGCGTCTCACCAATGGTCGACTGGTCCGGTTCAGAAAATATTTCGGGCAACGAAATTTCCTGGCCCGCTCCACATCGTCTCGTCATCGATGACTTGCAGAGCAGCGTCTACGAGAACGACGTGGTTCTTCCGGTCAAACTATATCTGAAGCAAGCTCACACTCCTGTCCGGATCAAAGCGTCCATCACGTATGCCGCCTGTTCGGATATATGCGTGCCGTTTCAGGCTGAACTCACTCTGCCGTTGCCGACCGGAGCCGAGGGGACTTCCACGGAGTCCGCCTTGATCAATTCGGCTCGAAAAGGAGTACCAGGTTCAGCGGAGTCCGCAGGTATAGACGTCATCGGCACTCGCTTTGCGGGCACAGCATCAGGTCCAGCCCTCGTGGTTGACCTTCAGAGCAACGCCGGGGCTTTTGTCCGGCCTGACCTTTTTGTGGAGGGCGCCGGGAATGGAATTCCGCCGGCGCCGAAGGTCGAACTGCAGGACGCCGGTAAGACTGCCCGTCTGACCGTTCGACTTCCTGCGTTGCCACCGCCTGACCGTCTTTTGACATTGACACTAATCGACGAAAACCGGGCCGCCGAATTCAAGGTGCCCGCCGGCGAGGCGATCACTGAGCATAGTTCGGTATTTCTCGCCGCCCTGCTTTCGGCTTTGCTCGGAGGCCTCATCCTCAATCTTATGCCTTGCATGCTTCCAGTGCTTTCGATCAAGCTTTTTGCATTTACTCGACAAGCGGGCGGCAGTTTGCGCGACGTTCGTCTCGGATCAGCCGCAACGGCTTCCGGCATCACGATTAGCTTCATGCTGCTGGCCGCTTCTCTGGTCGGACTAAAATGGTCCGGCGCAACGCTCGGCTGGGGCATACAGTTTCAGCAGCCTTGGTTCCTGGCGGGAATGGCGGTGCTGACGGTCTTATTCGCGGCGAGCTTCTTTGAATGGCTTCCGATCGGCTTGCCAAGTTCCATGATGACCTTCGCGTCCAACCGCTCCCGTGGGCCCATGCTCGAGGCCTTCCTCACGGGCATGTTCGCAACTTTGCTGGCCACTCCTTGCTCGGCGCCGTTCGTCGGAACGGCCGTCGGCTTCGCTTTGGCACGGGGGCCTTCCGAAATCTTTGCAATTTTCCTGTGTCTCGGCATCGGTATGGCCCTGCCCTATTGGATGGCCGCGCTGTTTCCTGGCTGCGTTCGGTGGCTTCCACGTCCGGGCCAGTGGATGCTCGTTATACGAAAATTTCTCGGCATCTTGCTGCTGGGAACTGCCGTCTGGCTGATCTTCGTGCTTTGGAGCATAGCGGGTGCGTGGACGGCAGGAATCACGACCGCTCTGCTGGCCTGCTTGCTAGGTTATCGAGCCTTGATCAGTGCTCCAGTCAAAGGCCAAATTGCCGCCCGTGCGTCGCGCTGGTCGGGATTGATCACTGCCGGCCTTGCAATCGTGCCCCTCGTCGTCAGTCTGTCCGCGGTTGCCCCAGTTTCGCAGCCGGCGGCTGACCGGGAGTGGCAGGTGTTTAATTCAGCTGCACTTCCCGGCCTCATCGCCGACGGCAACACGGTACTGGTGGATGTCACTGCCACATGGTGCTTGACCTGCAAGGTCAATGACTTGAGAGTGCTGGAGAACGCGGAGGTCCGTTCGCGGCTCCATCAGTCGCACGTCATAAGAATGCGCGCCGACTGGAGTCGGCCGAATCCATACATCGCAGATTATCTGCATCGCTTCGCACGATACGGCATTCCTCTCGACGTGGTCTACGGACCTGGACGGCCACGGGGCGAAGCTCTTCCCGAGTTGCTCACCACGAATGTCCTCTTGCATGCAATAGATCGAGCTTCAGTCCGAGACTACAGCCCCAAATCTGCCGATTCCGCCCGTTATTCCGGGTCACGATGATGCGCTGCTTGAATTCGCGGTCGGAGGTTTCCTCAACGGTTATTTAGGGCGTGAGGCTGAGGATTATTGAGTACTTCGATCGGTCACATTGGTCAGAAAGTTCTCAAGAGCTTTTGCTGCGTCGTCGGAGGCAGAAAGACCGTGGCGCGGGAACACATACTTCGCGCTGTATTCGCTCGTATTGTATGTGAGCCAGACTCTGTCCTGGTCGTCCTGCCAGACGAGCGCCTTCATCGGCAGGTCGATTGCCAGTGTTGCGCTCTTGGTCATTTGGAGCGTGCCCGCTTTGGGATTGCCGAATATGATCACCGTCCGCGGGCGCATATCCAGTCCGGCTTTTTTGGCAGCGGCCGTGTGATCGATCCGGCCAAAAACGACCCAGCCTCCGGTGGCCTGCGCATTGATCGCAGCCTCAAAATTATCGAGTGTTTCCTCAACGGAGTACTTGCTTGGTTTGGTGACAAGTCCATCGTCTGCAGACGCAGTAGCGGAATGCATAGCGAGGGCAATCGCCGCTACGATCGCAATCTTTGCCATCTTGAATGTCCTCTCGTGCCATCGCCCTCAAATCAAAAACGAGTCGTAATGTTCGTCAACCACTGCGGAGACAATTCAACGAGTCCAGTTTCGAGGGATCTGTCAAGACCGGTCACGATCAGCAGTCCGATCACGATCAGGAATAGCCCAAGGGCCTGTTTCATTGTTTTGCTGGTAGCCGACAGACCGCCACGCCAGCGCAACAAGAGTTGACGGGACACCGACCCAAACAGCATAAGCGGTAGCCCCGCTCCAAGACCGAAAATCAGCATCGTCAACGCCACGGCACCAAGATTTTTACCTTGCGCCGCCAAAACGGATGCTGCGCCAAGTGTCGGTCCCACACAGGGGCTCCATACCGCCCCAAGAAGGAGACCTACCCCGAACTGACCACTCAAACCCGATTTCGAAAAGCCACCGAAACGTTGATCTACCCAGTCACTCATGGGACCACCAACAAAGGCGACGCGGAGCTGAAATGAGGGCACAAGCAGGACGGTACCAATCAAGATCATCCCGATAGCCGCAATGTTTCGAAACCAGCTATCATCATACCCTAGCGTAAAGCCGATCGTGGCAACGAACAGGCCTATCGTGATAAAGGAGAGGGTGACTCCGCTCGCAAGCGCGACGGGACCCCACCTGTGCTCCGAAGCAGCCGCGCCCAGAACGATCGGCAGCAAGGGCAGCACGCACGGCGAGAGGATCGAGAGCACGCCAGCTAGAAACGCCAGTCCCAAGCTACCAATCGACATCAGAGCATCAACTCGTCTTGTCGAGCAACGCCGCAATCGAACTCGGGTTCGTATCTCCAACGGAGCGGCCTGTCTCCACGGAGCCCTTGAACGTGATCAGCGTGCTCTGCACTCGGGCTCCGAACGCCCTGACCGCATCTTTCTGGGAATCGAAGTCCACTCGAAAGACCGCCAGATTCTTGAACTTATCCTGGTTTTCAAGATCACTCAGGATCGGCGCTTGCGCCTTGCATGTCGGACACCACGTCGCATGAATTTCAACCAAAATGGGTTTTCCGGCAGCCTGGGCTGCTGCGAAAGACTTGGCATCGTAATTCAACTTATCTGCCGCGTGCGCTCCAAATGCGACTGCGGACATAACGACAGCGACTGATAGAACGGAAATCAGCTTCCTTTGCATTGCTAACACCTCCGGTATGTGGGCGCCCCTCGCTCATACTATTCGAGCGATAATGCCCAAACGTTACGATAGTCAAAAAAATAATCGTGAAAGGCTGCGACCGGAGGATACTGACTTTGACGGCAGAGCGGATCAACGGCAATGAGGAGTGTGTCTGGAACCGATAAACAAGGCACTGAGCCGCGAGCATTGCGAATAAGACGACCGCGCAACGTCCGCCATATCTGGGTTGCCGGCGGGAATAAGCCGACGACAACGCAAAGACGAATTCGTAGTCTCGCGCTGGATTTCGTCCCGGCGGCCTGCGACGCTTCATGTCCGCTCTTGAGTTCACAGCGGAAGCACTTCGGCCATCGCACGAGGTCCGAAAGGTGCCAAAGAGCGACATCGACTCGATCACGATCCGTCCGCTCGGGTGGCAGGGATCGTAAACTGAAAGAGAGCACCCTGCGGTTCGCACGGGATCGCCCACAGCCGTCCGCCGTGGGCTTCGATGATGGAGCGGCAGATAGATAGGCCCATGCCCATGCCCTCGGGCTTGGTCGTGTAGAATGGCTCGAACAGACGCGAGAGGCTCTCCGGGCTCAGCCCCGGGCCGGTGTCCCGAACCCCGACGCGCACGCCACCTTCGGACGGAACGGCATCGATGCTGATCTGTAATTCGCGCGCGCCTCCCCCACTACCACTCATGGCCTGAATGGCATTGACGATTAAGTTCAGCATCACTTGTTGCGGTTGGACCCGATCGCCTTGGACACGCGGCAACTGAGGCGCCAGTCGCGTGCTCACTGTGACGCCGGTTTTGACAGCTTCGCTGTAGGTCAGGGCTATCACCTCTACGATCGCCTCGTTGAAGTCCACGACCTCCGCCCGCGGCGCGTTCTGCTTTGTGAGATCACGCAAGCCACCAATGATGTGGGTGGCCCGGTCGGCGTGTTTGATGATGCGCTCGACAGAGCTTCTTGCTTCGTCGAGGTCCGGCGGCTGTCTCGCGAGCCACCGCAAGGCGCCACCTCCATCGATCACCACAGCGGCGAGCGGCTGCTTGAGTTCATGCGCGATAGAGGCTGTGAGTTGCCCGATTGTGGCGATGCGGTTCGCGTGCGCCAGCGCCATCTGCGCCTCGCGATATTGCCGCTCGCGGCGGGTGCTCTCTAAGGCAATGGTCGTCTGCGCAGCGAAGTCCGTAACCAAGTTAATCTGTCTGTCCGTGATCGGCTGCACCTGTTCGCGGTTGATCCCGAGCGCCCCAATTAGCTCGTCGTCCTTGAGCAACGGCACAAACAGGCACGTCCGAACGTCCGCCAATTCGACCAGAGCCACGACTAGAGGGTCGCGCCGAAGATAAGCCTCATGGGCTGCCAAGTCAGCAATGTGGACCGGCGACCCGCTTTCGATGAGTTGCGCGAGGGGATCCCCCCTTCGTGTATTGGATGTACGAGCCCTAACGGCCACCGCTCGGCATAAACTGGATTCGGTGGACCTCTTCGCGCAACGATCCGAAAGTCTTTTTCCTCGAAGAGGAGCAAACCGCCTAACGTGGCTCGGCAGAAGCGGGTGGCATTGATGAGGATCGTGTCGAAGATTGGCTGCAAGTCGTGGGGCGAGTTCGCAACGGCGCGCAGCACCTCCAAGATGGCCGTCTGTTGTTCAACGAGTTCGGTTACTTGCCTTTGCAGCTTGGAGCGGAACCGAACGAGGTGCCGCATGGCTCTTCCTCCCAGCAGGTCTTTCTCGTTCATGCGCAGCCGTTCGTCGGCTCTGCATAGAGAACAGCATCTTAACGGATCAGCCGCTATTCGCGATAGCTCCCATGGCGGTTTCAGCCAGAAGAATGCGACCGAATGTCCGAGGTCCGCTGTGGGTCCAGGCTGTGTGAAAGCCCGGTCGATGCTATGATTCTCTTGCTGAATCGGCGGGGGAAGCGATGCAGGGTTTCGTTCAAGGGGCGGATCGCCAGCAGACGACGCTGTTGCCGGAATGCCTCGATGATTCTGTCGACGAGGGCAATTCTATTCGCGCGGTCGATGTGTTCGTGGATGCGTTGGAACTGCGCGACCTCGCGTTCGATGGCGTTGATCCTGCAGCGACCGGTCGGCCGGCGTACCATCCTTCGCCGATGCTCAAGCTCTACATTTACGGCTATCTCAACCGGGTCCAATCGAGCCGGCGGCTGGAGCGCGAGGCCGGCCGCAATCTCAGCCGCGCATCAAAGAACAACGCCTGGCCAAGGTCCGCCTTGGCGTCGGTGTAAGGGTTGTCTTTCGGAAACGGGATCGACGACGGCGAAGGTATTTCTGTTTCAGCGCCTCGATCTGCGCGGTTTCGGCAGCCCCGACGCCCTGACTTGCCAGCAGGCTCACGAGCAAAATCAGGGCGACATTTCGAACCCTCAGGCGAATTTGTAACAACCGATCCATATCTCTCACCGCGATTTCTTTCCATCGCGAGCGACTACTGAGTATGCAGTAAATAGTCTGATAATTTTAACTCGATCGATCTAATACAATAAAAAAATGGATCGCTATTGCAAATGATTCGCCGCAAGCGACCGTTCGTGGCATGCGCGCCGATCACCAATTTTGATTAGCGCGCCTACGTTGCCGCCAAGCAGGCCTATCGTTTCTCAGATCTTGTCGCGATAGAGTGCCGCCAGCGATTTCAGGGCGCGATGCAGCGCCACGCGAACGGCTCCCTCGGACATGCCGAGGCGCTTCGCTGTTTGCGCTACACTCTCGCCTTGGACTGAAACGGACATCACAATGGATCGCTGGACATCTTTCAGGCTTGCGAGCATCCGCCGAACGCTATGACTTTCCGAATCCGCCTCCGGGTCGGTCGAAGCCAGCGTCTCGATAACGCTCTCGATGGGAATATCGATTCTCCGCCCGCGGCTGCGGAAGGCATCGATCACCTTGTTCCGAACGATCGCCGCCAGCCAGGGTCCGATCGGACGCGATTGATCCCAAGTGCCGCGTTTGAGGTGCATCGCCAATAGGACATTCTGGACGATGTCCTCAACTTCGGATCTCGAAATTCCGAGCTGCGAACAACGCTTTGCCGCGGTTCCCCGAAGGAATGGCGTGACCGATTCGAGAAATTGCCGGTAAGCGGAAGCGTCCCCGCCAATCGCCGCGCGCATCCATGCCGCCCATCGCTCCTCGCGCGAACCAAATTCCACGCGTGTTTCTTTCCGGCGGTGCATCTCCTTCTTCAGTATGTGCGCGCGTCGATCAGTCAAGTCCTGGCATGAGGTTACCGATCGAAGAAACCGCCGATGCGTCCAAAACTTCCAAATCAAACTCCCTTGATCATATCCAAATTCCGTCCTGTCGGGAACTGCCGTCGGCCAGCCTGCACAATTTAGACCGTACGCTCTAGAAAGCAAGATCGCGCGGCCGCTTTTGGGGAAACAGCGGAAGTTCCTCGTAACCGTCTCGCGGACGCACGAGGTTCTCTTGCGAATTGGCGGCGCCTTACTGTTGCTCGGCGTAACTTCGGGCTCAGAAAACGAAAGGGGATAATAGAGTACTGCAGAACTCCAACCTGCATCTCGCAGGTTGCAAGCGGCAGAGCTTGAAGAGCTGATGTGAAGACGGCGCGTTGCTTGAGCCGCCATTTGCGGATGAACGCCTTGTGGCGGGCCTCGATCTCTTCGCAGGTTGTCGCGTAGATCATGTCGCTGTAGTCGGCGGTGATCTCCTCATGCAGGCGCTCGGGGGCGTGCGCCAGCAAATTCCTGTGCTTGTGCACCGCGCAGCGCTGGACCGGCACGCCGTCCCACACGGCGGCGATGGCCTTGTCGAGGCCCGGCGCCCCGCCGACGATGAGGAACTGGGGCTTGGGCAGCCCGCGCCGGACGAGATCGTCGAGCACACTGCGCCAGGCCTCGGAGCTCTTGCCGCCCATACTCTTGATCGCCAGCAGCACTTTCTGCCCATCCGCGCGCACGCCGATGACGACCAATAGCGAGACGGAGGTGGCCTTGCGGTCGAGCCGGACGCGAACGACGGTGCCGTCGGGGATCAGGCGCACGATCCGCTCCTCCGCGAGCGAGTCACGCGCTTCACGCAGATCACCACCGAAAAAGTCGGGCCAGGATCGAACGGCCGAAAAGTGTCACGATACCGCACCCGACTGAGTACCAGACCGCGATGTAGAGCGCATCATCGGATGGACACGCGAAAACAAAGATGAAAGCTCCCCACGCTGCAGATCCAAGCGCCGCTGCCAGCGAAGTTCCGAACCGATCCGTCGGAGCGCCCCGTCGAATGAGAACTCCAAGCGCAACGACGGAAGGCACGGAAAGCACCACCATTTTCCACGTGCACTGAATACCCATTTCCCAATCGAGTCGCTTCAACAACTCACCGAAGCCGTCATGCATCGAATCGACAAGCCACCCCGTGGCGAAGACGGCTGCGATACACATCGCTAGCCATCGCAGACCTGCTCGTGGAGATCGGGTGGGGTGGGCCGACAACAGGGCGACGGTCGCGCTTGAAACAGCAACTACCCCCATGCTCGCCATCTTCCACCAGAACGATGGCATGTGCATCGCGTGATGCATGTCAGGCCGCATCAGCCCAGCCCCAAAAAAAGCAGCAAGCTCAACAACGGCAACGACGCACAGAACGATGGCATCGCGGAGTGCGCTTTGGGGCCGCACAGGCTTCAGATCACGAGACAGTGCCTCGACAAGTGCTTCAGTTCGCATCGTTGTTTCCTGGGGCCGTAGCGGCAAGTCGCCGAAGGCCGCGCCGGATATTGACCTTGACCAACAGTTCTGACCGGTCGTTCGCTCTTGCAGCGCTTTCGACGCCACGTCGTTTGAAGAACACCTAACCGGCCATAGCTACTTCACCACGGCCGGCAAGCCCAATAGAATCCAGGTACCCAACCATGTCCGTCCTCAATCCCCTAGATCGAGTAGCCGGATGCTCCAGCGCACGACCGCGCTGAAACTGTCCGGCTTCTTGAGGTAATTCGTCGGCACAAGCCGCTTTGTTACAGACGGCGGCATCGGCTCGGGTCGGAAATCGACCTCGAGCGGAGGCCAAAGCCCCGACACGCCGCTTCTCGCCGTATAGGGCCTCGGCGCACGTTGACGAACTACGTCATCGAGGTCGCCAAGACGGATGTCGACTTCCTGGTGGTTCACGCTCGCCAGGCCGCCTGATATCCGTTCACCGATCCGTGAGCGGCACACGGTGTAACGAAAAGCTGCAATCAACCGAAGAATCGTCGTGCCGCTAAATCGGCGCGCAAAAACCAACATGGAGTATGCTTGATGTCCGCAAAGTCCGCTATCAGCTCACTGATCCTCGCCGGCGCTGTTTCCAGCGCACTCGCCACGATCGCCGTCGCCGCACCGCTGACCAAGTCCGAAGAGCAGGCTGCCCTCGCCGCCCACAAGGTGAAATGCTACGGCGTCGCCCTGAAGGGTCAGAATGATTGTGCCGCCGGCCCCGGCACCACCTGCCAGGGCACCTCCACGACGGATTTCCAGGGCAACGCCTGGAAGTTGGTCCAGGGCGGGACCTGCGAGTCGATCGTCCTCCCGAACGGCAAGCATGGCTCGCTGAACCCGATCTGATCCCCACACTGCTGCAACTGGAAGGCGGAGAGACGCCATGAAAACGAACATCCCCCCGATAGCCGTTTCCTCTGCGCACCCTCTCCGCTTTCCGGAACACCCCATCGCCGGCCAAGCGGGCACAAGCTTCAAGCACGAGCACCTTGCAGCGATCATGGCGGACGGCAAGCCGAAGGGCTTCTTCGAGGTCCACGCCGAAAACTATATGGGAGCCGGCGGCCCGCCGCACCGAGCGCTGGAAGTAATCCGCCAGGACAATCCCGTTTCGCTCCACGGCGTGTGCATATCGATCGGCGGACCACAGCCGCTCGACCGAGACCACTTGGCTCGGTTCAAATCGCTCGTCGAGCGCTACGAGCCGGCACTTGTCTCTGAACATCTGGCTTGGTCCACGCACGAAACCACTTTCTTCAACGATCTCTTGCCGCTGCCCTACACGGAGGATGCCCTCGCGCGTGTCTGCGCACATATCGATGAAGTTCAGGAGGCGATCGGCCGGTCGATCCTTCTCGAGAACCCGTCGACCTACGTCACCTTCCGTGAATCGACGATGAGCGAAACGGGCTTTATCCGCTCGATTGCTCGACGGACCGGATGCGGGCTTCTTCTCGACGTCAACAACGTTTTCGTGTCGGCGACAAATCACGGCTATTCGGCGCTCGACTACCTGGCTGATTTTCCACTCGAGAAGGTGGGAGAGATCCATCTCGCGGGGCATGCGGAACAGACCGATGATGAGGGCGAGCTGCTGTTGATCGACAGCCACGATGGGCCGGTCGCGGATGCGGTCTGGAAACTGTTCGAAATTGTCATCCGCAAATGCGGTCCCGTCCCCACACTGATTGAGTGGGATAGCAACATCCCCGACTGGCCCATCCTCAAGGCGGAATCAACCGCCGCGCAGTCGATCCTGGACCGCTATGCGGGTACCTCCTCGCTGGATCAGAGCCATGCAGCTTAGCCGATTTCCTAACAAGCGAGTCCAGAAAGCGCCGACCTATGCGGCCGCCTTCTCGCCAGGGCTCATCAAGCCTGAACGGGCGACCCCAGCACTCGTCTCCGGCCCAAACGGGAAAGCGGCGGTGAAGCGGTACAACGTCTATCGCAACAACGTGACCGTCAGTCTGATCGACGCGCTGGCGGCGATTTATCCTGCCGTCCAGCGCATTACCGGAGTGGAGTTCTTTCGTGCCATGGCGCGGTTCCATGTTCGAGAGACACCGCCGACCTCACCACTCCTGTTCGAATATGGCCGTGATTTTCCGGCCTTCATCGAGACCTACGAATTTGCGCAGACCATGCCCTGGCTTGCCGACACTGCTCGCATCGAGAGAGCCTGGCTCGACGCGTATCACGCGGCTGACGCCACTTCACTGGCACCCGATCGACTCGAGTCTGTTCCGCCGGACCGCCTAGCCGACCTTACGTTCGTCCATCATCCGGCGACACACATCGTCAGGTCCGAATACGCAGCACTCACAATCTTTTCGGCAAATCGCAGCGCGGACTCCGTCGGCCAAATCAATGCTGCCGAGCCAGAAGACGCCCTGATCACTCGAGCCGAGAACGAGGTCGAGGTTCGTCACCTTCCCGATGGGGGGGCGATATTCCTTACGGCGCTAATGGAGGGCAAGACGCTCGATCATGCAGCAAACGCTGCTTTGGAGGCCGTAGCCACTTTCGACCTCTGTGCCAGCATCTCAGGCATGTTGGCTGCCGGCGCTTTTGTCGCTGCCGAATTCGGAGACGAGCCATGACCGCTATAGATCAACCCTTGGCCAGCATTGACAGATTCCGCGGGATGGCCCTTTTGACCGACCGCGCCAGCCTGTTGGTCCGCACGATCGCACAACCGTCCTTGGCCCAACTGTTACTTCGCGTCGCGCTGGCTGTGCCGTTCTGGCGCTCGGGCATTCTCAAATGGGATGGCTTCTTGCAGTTGAGCGACGCTGCGGTCACCCTGTTCACCGACGAATTCATGCTCCACCTTCCTGGAGGTCCCTACCCTTTTCCGGCCCCAACCGTGATGGCGTTTCTGTCGGGCTGCGGGGAGATCATCTTCCCGACCCTGCTTGTTCTCGGTTTCGTCACCCGGTTCGCTGCCTTGGGTTTGTTCTTCATGACGGTGATCGTGGAGCTTACCGTGCCGGACGGGTGGCCGGTCCACATCACCTGGGCTGCGATGGCCCTGGGGATCATGGCATGGGGACCAGGTCGCATATCAATCGACTACGTCATCCGCCGTTTGTTGGGCCTCCCGACGACGATTCGGTGATCCGTGGCAGCTTGATCGAACATCCTTGAGGAAGGGCGCCGTGCGCCGAAAAGCCTGACAGTCCACCATTCGGGGAGTTTTGGAGATTATCTGCTTCTGACTGTCGATGATTGCCAACACCCAGCCGCGCGAACGAGTAGACGCTCGATCGCGGGTGCTATGTCGCACCCAGGGAGGAGAAGTGCGACAGACGCGAAAACTGGTGAAATCTAGAAAGCCAACTCTTCGTCTCCTTCACAGCCTTTAGGGCATCGACCGTGAGCGCGTCAGGGGTTGGCAGGTCGATGCATCCGAGGCGTCGGAGGTTGCTCTATTCTGCCGTTCAGTGAGCCCTACTTTTCCGTACTTCGAAAGGATCGCCCGATCGGTACGACACCATGCTTGGCAAACCATTATCGACCACGAGATCCCGTTTGCGTATGAACGGCCGCTTTGCGTCAGAAGCGGCCACCCAACAACTGATAAGGTTTCTGCGAAAAGCTTATCAGTCGACAAACTGACTCCGTTTCGTATGAAATCTTATCAGTCGATAGACTGACTCCATTTTGCTCGAAGGCTTAGCCTTCATCGAGCCGTGACTCTTTCCGCCTCGCAATCAGCTCGCGGTCGTTGTGCGACAGAGTCGCAGGAATTTTGGTCGGTCCATCAATCAGCTTTTATGATAGCTTTTGGATAGCCACCTTGAATCCTCCACGTTGGGAATAGAACGCGCCATACAGACCGGGGACTCCAACAACCATATCATTTACGTAGAGGAAGAGGGGCCCCCCTCTTTCCGGTGAGAAGCTCTCGCTGCCAACCCAAGGCAACGTGCGTTCTTCGCTTCTATTCGCGTCCACCCGCGCCGTAACAGAAAAAAAGGGCTCCGAAATTACTCGCCTAAATGGAAATGCAAGAAACTTCTTAATCACTCCATAATTTGGGAAAGGTGAGTTTTGAGGCAAACGTTTTAACTGCTTTTCAACCGAAGCCAGCTGCTTCTTGTTCAAAGATTTCACAGGCTCGTTCTCAGCCTCGTCCCACACCAGCCAGAACGCATATCGGCTTCCTTGAACCAGATTGATGTCCGTAAGCTGACAGACTGACGAGTACTGAAGGAAAACAACTCTAATTTCGCCTTCCGCGAGAAAAACATCTTCATTGGCATTATTCGCCATACATACTTGGCCGAATTCACTAAGGAGGTTGAAAAAGAAACGGTTGAGAAGCCCAACCGAATTTAGGAGCACGAGAGCCGCGAATGCTGCCGGCAGCGCTTTCGAGGTAACCCACCGATAGGCCCTCACCAGGCGTTCCGAATTTCTCACCCTATTAGCGAAAAGGAGTGCAAGTCCCCGAGGCTCTTCTGTCATCTCTTCTCTGAAAAGGCGACGCAACATAAAAACCGAGAACATCGAGTACGCAAAAATGCCCAAGAGGACCGCCCCAACTATCACTCTCGCCAACGCGCGAATTGCTTGAAATAACGAGCATAGCCAGTCATTCTCGGCGCAACTCGGCTCATTCAGCTGGAGATAGAGAACGAGCACGAGCAGCCCGCCGCCAGCAAGCCCCGACCACCAAGCCGTAATCCGTCGCCATCGAAAACTCTGTTTCACCCACTCCAAGCGAAGTTCGCGCCAAGCTGCGCTATAGCTTGCGAAGGAACGATCATTGATCCGACGATCGATAAGTTTTCCACAAAAGATGCAGACGATCAGAAGAAGCAGCAATGTGAGGAAGTTGCCCGGATCCGCTCGCAAAGCACTCAACCAAGGAGAGGCAGCGCTTGGAAGTGCCGCGTCTAGACTGCTGGCCAGCAGATCGACTGCAGGCCGCCAGAATGACTCGATTGCACCAGTCAAACCCGGAAAGCCAAATGCTGTTGCGGGCATGGCAAACACGTACCAGCTCGTCAAAAGCGAATACTTCGGTGAGATTAGAAGCGCGGCTGTAGCGAACAACGTTGTAAAATAAGCAACGCGACGCCACCACACAGTATCCCAAGTTAATGCCTTGAAATGAAGATCCGGACTCTTGACGCGCGCAAGCACCTCGCTTCCGCGAGGCGCCTTTCCAATTTTTGGATAGCCTTGCGATGATATTTCCAGTCCAGCATATTCGTCTAACGATAGTATATTTTGTGAACATTTCTTGCCGGACTGAATATCAGCCCAAGTTTCTTCGACGATAACACGCACGGGCGCCGGTAGTGCCAACGGCGCATAGGTATCAGTCCCCGTAACCATTCGAACGAAAACGGCTTCATGAACCTTCGGAAATGGAATGCAAGCTAGCTGCTTATCTCGTGGAGGTCCAAGGTGCCGCGGCTCGTACCGATAGTAGCTAGCAAAGCCGGACCTGGAATCGTACAGCCTTCCCTGAGCAAGTGCGCTCTGCTCGACGTCCACGATTGCTGACTGCTTGAACACGAGCCCATGTTTTGCAGCCTCCTTCATCATCCAATTGAGGGGCACCAAACTCAGCGCATCATCAGGATAGCCGCCTCCGACATTTGCATGAACTCCGGCAAAGAAAACTTGCGTTAGCTTCTCATCATCCGTTCTCGATGGAAGTTGGTCTTGATACACTTGATCGCCCTCATCCCAGAGCAGCGGATGGAACGTAGTTCGCTTGTCATCGATGCCAATAGCGTGACAGGCCTTATCTACCCGCTCATCCAGATAACGATCCTCAAGCGCCAGCGGCCATATGTATCGATCAATCCCCATTTTCAGTTCATCAATTGGGATCCCATAAGCATCAACGGTGTCCCAGACACCTAGAAATGCAATCTTGATCGTTCGGTCGACCTTGATTGACTGTTTGCTGACACAAAAAATGAGATTCAATATCACAAAAAAAACGTCTCTGATCGCCCGCCCTATGGTTGCGAGACCGAAACGTGTCTTTCTCTCGCGCCTAAAATTGCGATACAGCTCTCTGGCCTTCCACCTCAGATCATCGTCCGAATGGAAGTTCGTTATCAGACCTTGTGACAAGATCAGCTTCACGAGAACTCGTGCAGTAAAGGCGCCGCGGCTGAATCCGAAAGCATATATTTGATCGCCCGGCCGATAATTTCGGCAGATGAACATAAAGAGGTCGATTACGTTTCGTTTTAGTCCCCACCCAACCGCGCCCCCGAGCATTGCAAGTACTTTGTAATTCGACGACCCAACGCCATCATCGTATTGTGCAACCTGTCGAGCCCCTGCCGAAAGGTCCAGTGCTTGGTAGAGGCGCCATACGTTTGTTCTGAAGATTTTCGCCGCGAAATTGCCCGTGCCGTCTGAGAGCACAACGATCTTTTTTCCAGTCGAAATAAGCTCTTGATCCAAGATGACCCCCGCCCAGATCGTCAGACACTATATCTCATAAGTTATTCGGATTTCGATTGCACGCGATAGTTGTTTAGGGTTCTAGAGCACGATCTTATCAGACCTAATGGCAGGTGCTTCGAAAAACTCTGGCCGCCCGCTTTCATAGAAAATATTGAAGGATCGCCCATCGTCATTGCGACGTGCCACGTCTTTTAGAGCAACTGATAAGCTTTGACGTGAAAGCTTATCAGTCAGCTGGCTCACTCCGTTTTCGGCGCGCGCCAACGTGAGGCAGAACTCATTTCTCTTGCGGAAACGTTGATTGCGGCGCGCGAAAACAAAGATCGATTGGGATGGCACCCTCCTTATGGCACCTATTCTCGGGCTCCGGGGGTGCAATCCCTTACAAAAAGAGCGAATGGCCCTTTTGCGTTGCTTACGAATTGATCGTCGACCGGAATGCTGCAGGACGCAGAAAAGAGAATCTTTTTACCAAGCGTGCTCGCATTGAAGGTCAATCTGATTTCGCGAACGGCTCCGGTTCCGATAAGACCCTTGAAATCCACGAACTTCAGAAAATTCCTTCTATCTGCGACGGGTGCACTGCCTTTTGGACCGGCAATAATTTCGAGGCGCGGATAGAACTCTATCTCCTTTGCGACCGCAGCGCCGCCCTCGACCAGAAGCGGAGCTGCTGGGGTTCGCTTGGCATCGGAGATAGAGATCTCGCTGAAGTACTGCCATGTGAGGTGAACACTCTTTTTGGACGTCCCGCGGTCATCAAGAAGCGCAACCTCGGTTGTGATCGAGTCAAGCACATAAGAATGCGGCGCGGAGGCGCGGTTTACAACCGAAACAGGACCCGCACGCACCAATAAGTTCTCATCCGAATCACAAACCTCACCTTTGTCTGTCTTTGACCAGTGAGCACACCAGAACTCCACGGTCTGCGGTGCGACTATTTGCGGGATGGGATGCAAAAGGAGCTTGTCAGTGACGGTCCAGAGAAAGGTTGCAATTGATACAACGAGAGCAAGCAGGGCCCCCCAATCACCAATTTCGACTCCAAGGAGGCGAACTTTCCCGTCCTCGACCGCGAAGGGACCAAATGTCCTCAACTCTGGCTGCGTCCTGTCGTCTACTGAGGACATGCGCCACTCCTTGGGCAAGTGGGACACGTCGCAGCGATAGCTTGTGGGCAGGCTCCAGATTTCGGGCACGCTGGACAGTCCGGCTTTTCGTCAGACCTTGTGTCGGAAATCTTTGAGAGCACGCTGATGCGCCCGTCCTCTTTAATTTGACTGATGAAGACAGGCTTGGTCACGTGGTGGTTTGGTAGCATCCTGGATATGCTCCCGCTAAGGTTCTGCACCTCAATGCCAGGCAGTGCTGCAATCACTTTATCTGGATCGGTCGAACGCACTTTTTCGACAGCCTTGACCCACATGGCGAAGCCAATGAAGTCGGACTCCATCGCTGCACTGCTCAGACGTTTCGGGTCCTTGGTGAATTCACGCCAGCTCTTAATGAATTCGCCGTTTGCGGGGCTCTCGACCGACTGAACGTAGTTCGACACTATGAGATGTCCGACTAGTGGTTTGAACTGGATTTGGGGAAGTTGATCCTCGTTCATCGAGATAGTCAGCACTGGCACGTCCTGCGGTTTGACACCTTGGGACTGCAGCTCCCTGTAGAATGCCGCGCCCGCATCGCCGTAGGCTGCCAAAACCACCGCCGTTTTTTTGCCTGCAGAACTAAACGTCCTGATTTCAGCCACCCGATTCTGCCAATTGTCATTACCTAGCGGAGTGTAGTTGATGGAGATGTCCTGATCCGCGACTCCCTTAGATTTCAGGTATTCCTTGAGAATCGTGTGAGTCGTGCGCGGATAATTGGAGTCGGTGCCTTCCAGAACCCACCGTCCTATCCCCTGATCCTTCATCAGGTAGTCAACTGCCGGGATGGCGAGCTGGTTGGGCGCACCTCCGGTGAAAAATACATTGTGCACTGGAGAGAAGCTCTCAGGCGACGGATAGAACAGAATGCTGTTGAGCTCCTTGAAAACCGGTTGGACCGCCTGAAGTGAAACGGCGGTCCAGCAGCCAAACACAACAGCGACGTGGTCCTTTGTGATCAGCTCCCGTGCTTTTTCCGCAAACAAGGGCCAGTTCGACGCTGGATCGACCACTACCGCTTCAAGCTTCTTGCCGAGCAAGCCTCCTTTTTTGTTCTGCAGGTCGATGAGCATAAGCATGGCATCTTTCAATGGGGTCTCCGTTGGTGCCATTGCCCCGGACAGGGAGTGCAGAATACCGACCTGTATGGTGTCCTCAGCCTCCGCACGATTTGCGAACAGAAACGCGACAATGAATGCCAGTAAAAGCGCAGTTTTGGAGCAAAACGCAGACACACGGGCTTGCGGGGTGTGTTTGGCAATCACTGAATGTCCGGACCTGATTGTCATTTTGCTGTGCTCCATGGTCGAAGGCGTGCGTTCCTGGCGACTAGCTGCAGGATGCGGTCTGTTCCGGTTATAAATGCCTATCCGCGGCCTCTGGGATGCCCAGCCATACACCTCGGCGTTTGTTGATCGCGTGGATCTCGTGCTCGAAGATTTCGTGAAAATCTTTGACGCGCATTGATCGCCCCGATCCAAGCAAGCTCCCGACAACCCGCCTGATTGTTTACAACTATACCGCGAAATGTTAAATGGAGATAGGGAGAACGGCCGCCGAAGCCAGCAAGGATCGTCGGAGCAGCCAGTTGCGAAAAAACCGGATATCGGCCTCGCGATCGGGCTCGTGCTAGCAAAGTAACTGATAAGGTTTTGCGTATTTGCTTATCAGTCGCGACTGACTCCATTTCTGCCAAAACCTTATCAGTCGGGAACTGGATAGCTTTCGCGACTTACCTTATCAGTCCGCGAACCGACTCCGTCGCCGTCGCTTAAGCCGGAAACGTAACGATGTTGTTGTTAGTGTTTGGTACCGGCGCGTCGGGACAGAGCGGCTGACCATTCGCGTCCAGACATCTGATCGTACCGTTGCCGGTCGCATCCAGGAAAACCGGAAATTGAGGGGACATATCCTGCGGATTGAGATTGAAGGGGGAGCCGCTCACTTCACGACTGCCGTTGCCGAACAAATCAAAAACACTCACTCGATAGGCGGTGTCGGCCGACACATTCTGGACCTGCGCGAAGATTTGACCTGCCATTTTGTACCTGCTTGGACGAATGTCCTTTGACTAGATTTGACTTTACGGGCGATTCCGCGAACCGGGCTGGGTCATGCATGGCCGTTCATTACGCGGGCGGCGATCTCGTTATGGCGTCAACTGATAAGCTTTCGAGCTCTCGTATCGGACTTGGACACGGCATATCGCGGAGGCGAACGCACTGAGCTGTAGAAAAACCGCGCTTCCGACCTTGCCTCAAACAGACACCAGCACGTTTAGAACGGCAGGTCGATCTGCCATATCCGTGCTGTTCCACTTAGCCCAAAACGCACGGGCGTCGGAGTCCACAATGCCAACACAGCCATGTGTACCAGGCAGTCCTCCGTCTGGATGAATACCGAACCCCTTGCGATCCGTATCGAAATTTGGTTTCAGCCGAATGAAAAACCCAAGTTTGCCCTCACCATCGATAATGTACATATCATCATCCGGCGGAGCAATTGAGACTTGGTCCTTAACAACCCCATAGTCACCGGTTGGTAGTGTTCCGTTGCCGAATGGCCCACTAGCCACAACCCAACTATCGGCATCCCAGTTCAACGTACCTTTCGAGGCCGTTCCATTGGCTGAATATTCGGTGATCAAATACTTAAAAGACACTAGATGTTCTCCTTGATGAAGCTTACCGGCGCGCAAACAAGATTTCGTCCGGAATAAAGCGCAGCTGGGTGGGCAGCAACTGCAGTTCATTGTCTATTTGATAGCGCCTACCTATCTCGAGCCGAACTCCCGCCCTCATTGGCAAATGACGCTGCTACCGCTCATCGTGCAGGCTATGGCAATGCCGGTGTTTATGCCAAGGGTCGCGTCCCAATCGGGACGTGCATCGTAGTTCGGCTCGTTACAACAAGAGAACCGCCGGGCGGTGTTGAACTTGTAGTATGCACGCGCTGTCCCGTCCATTATCTGTTGGCGCGCGATCCGCTCGTTGTCTTCGTCCCAGGATATGGTCAGCTTGTTGCCGTCAGAGCCCACCGCCATCAGGCTGAAGCCGTCCGGCGCCTGTAGCACGCGAGCGACGCAGGCGCCGTCGCGGTCAAGCAGGGCGACGAGATCGGGCGGATAGCTGGCGGACAACGACGCCTTCTTGTTCGCCAGTAGCGCGGGATAGCGCGCGTCGCCTTGACAATAATCCGGACCGCACGAACAAGGCTGGGAATAAGCCAAGGGCGATACGATCATAAGAAGGATCGTCAGTATCAGTCGCATTTCATACCCCCGTCATGGTTTGCCGCATTTCGATCCGCCATCCCGCATATCTGGAAGGCGATGACCGCCGACAACTCACTTTACCGAAATCTTTTCAAAGAACGGAACTCTCGCGATGAACCTTGGACCGGACTGTAGAACGACCTCGTCCTTCAGCAAGTCGGTGAGCTTGATGGGCTCTTTGGGATAGGTGGCCGGCAATCGCTCTTCGATCTCCTCCACGATTGCCACAAATTGGCCGGGGCCGAGGTCGTTCAAGCGCGACTGCGACATGGTGACGGAAATCGACCACACCATTTCGCCATCTTCGATGGTCCCAGTGTCGAAATTGGTCGTTCCGCTGGGGAACACATCTGCCTGACGCCTGCCGAAGTTGTCGTCCTCCGTTTCGTGCACCACCTTCAGGACCATTTTCGGGACCTGTAGACGGTTCCAAACGGCTCGGCGGGCAGCAGCCGCCGTTGGATCCTTCGGATCGTTGAGCAGGAACTCGGCCGCGTCGTCCGGAAGGGGTTTGATGCCATCGCTCGCCTGGCCGCGGACGACGGCTTGCAACGCGATGTCGCCGTTCTTCGCTGGCCGAGGCTGTATGCTCAACGTCCTGCGCGGCGGCAGCTGAGTCCACACCCGCACGGGGGTCGAAACCTGGAGTTCGTCGCTGACCGCGTTCGGCTGATAGCGCACGAGGCCCAGGCGGATGAAAGGATCGGTTGCGCGGGCAGCATCCATCGCGACGTCGACGAACCATTCTTCGGCGTCGATATCGAAATAGGGCTCGAAGGTCAGCAATGCGACCTGCAACGTCGCCGAGTTGGCATCCGGGGTCCCGTCCGCGGAGCCCGCCGGCTTCGCCACGCTGACGGGCATGCTGACGCTCGGAACATATTTCGGGTCGTGCGCCTGTGGTTCACCCGCCTCCGCCGGATTGAGGCAGGCGAACGCGGTCGGGGGCATGAACCAACCCTTCTGCGGCGTCGGGTCGGAACGGATCGGGTCACCTCCCCACCGCGAGATGTATTGGCCGCCATCGCCCAGGTCGGCGTCGATAAAATCGTTCAGCGTCATCGTCCGGCCGCCGAATTCGACCGTGTTGTCCTCCAGATCGTTCGGGTTCTGATTCACCTGCTTCACGATGTTGGGCGGCCACAGGACGATGCCGATGCGCTCCCCCTCGCCGGCGGAAAACATCCCCCGATCGAAACGCAGCCTGACGCCACATTTGCGAACGAGCGTCTGCATCGTGACGCCGCCGTCCTTTTCGGCGGAGCGTCTGATCGCGAAGAAAGGCGTCGGTGTCCTGACGGCAGCAGGCGCCGGGCGTACGGTCGCTTGGCTCCACGCTTCGACCGCGTCTCCGGTTTTGCGTTGGTCGCGGTCGTGCAGCGGCTGGCGGCGGTGGAGCAGATGTTCGTTGCCGTCCTCGGAAAACATCGGCGCGGTTTCGAAGGTCCGTGCAAAGCGGGAAACCGCAACGGCGTACAGCTTCAGGTGCCGCCCGCGGGTGTCGGAAATCTGGTGCGGTCGCGTCACCCCGACCGTGCGGGTCGCGACTTTGTTGCCGGGTTGGTTCGGATCGCCATCCGAGGCGACGGGGATTTCGATCGGCGTCGCGTTGCGGGCGGCCCAGTCCATCGCGGCCAAATCCAGGCGCGCCAGACGAACCTTGGACGGGTCGGGATCGAGGAAGATTTTCGGCCCCAACGCAGGATTAACCGCGGAACGAGGATCGGGCAGATTCTGAATGCGGAGCAATGTAACCACTTCCGGCAGAAGCGTGGTCTTGCCGTTGACATCAACGTCAAATCCAAACACTGCGCGTTTGCGCTTGTATTTGCGCGTGCTTTCGCCGCTGAGAATGGTGGGCCAACGGCCTGCCCGCTTGGCGAGCACGCCCCGCCCGCGGGCGGGGTCGTCGAACGGCGTGCCGCTTGGGTTGACCGCCTCGGCGACGATATCGACCGCGTCCACCTGCTCAAGATCAACCAAAAGCTCTCCCGTAAGCAGAAGCGTGGACGACCCCGCAGCAGACGTGACCGGAGGCGCCGGGCTCGTTGCGCTCGATGGATCAGGGCGCAGGATCGCGATTTTGGCGAGCGAGACGGCGTTCTGCGGCGCGCTGACCGCGTGCTCGACGCGGAGCGTCGTCGTGCCTGCTAGCTCGCTGAGCTGCCATCGGTTTTGGACGCAATCGAGTAGCTCCCCGGCAACAGCGCCGAGGCCGTTGTCGTCCGGTGGCGCATACCCGCCAAGCCCTGACCGGGCGGCAAGCTTCACGTTGGCGACCGCTGCCGTCAGCTTCGCTACCGGCGCCCCGCCACAGGAGAGGCAAAGCGCGTTGGCAGCCGCCGGCGAACGCGTAGCCAGAAGATTTTGAACTCCCATCACTTCGGGCAGGGAAAACCATTGCGCCAGTTTCGCCTCGCTGGGCAGGCAGGTCGCTTCAAGATCGAATTGTTCTCCCGGTGCGAGCACAACCCGCAGATGGCGCGCCCGAACCCCGGCGCCAAGTGTATCAGGCCCGATTACGCCGCCCTCGCGAATGCGGACGATGTCCTTTGGATTTCCCAGCAATACTTGGGCTACGGATTGCGCCGGCTTCGGGCGCTGCTTGTTGACTTTCTCCACCGTGACCACAAGCGGCAGCGTGTTCGGATAGTCGACATCCACACCGTTCGGGTACAGTTCGACAGGTACGTTGCCTGTCAGGTACTTGTCCGATCCGGTGACGCGCAGTCGCAAGGACATTGTCTCCGCCACGGGGTCGGGCAAATAGGCGCGGCCGGCTTCGCGTTTGACGGGCGTCCTCAGCGGATGAAAGATGGTGGCTCCCAAACTGTCGCCGTCGCTCGGCGCCACGCCGGCCTTGCCGGGCTCCCGGCGATAGATGAGCCGATCGGCGTTGAAGCCGGCGTTCCGCTTGACCACGGCTACCGGGAAGGACTCAGATTTCTTGTCCACATGGAATTCCACGTCCAACAGTCCGCCGCCGAGCCGTTGCAGGGCCGTGCCGGGATTGTCGAAAACTCCGTGGCGAGCGCAAAAGTCCACCCCCGCCCTGGGCGCTATGAAAACGCGCATCGTGGAATCGGGGCGAGCCCGTTGCGCAGGTTTGATGTAGTCGGGACCGGGCGGATTGGCGTCCATCTCGCCGGAATCTGGCGCGGTCGCCGTGCGCACGACGGCCCGGCCGGGGGACTCAAAACCCATTTCGGCATTGCTTCCCGTGACCAAATGGTCCGGTAACATCAAGATCGGGGCGGCGATAGCTTCGTGGCGCAGAAAACGGCGCGGTTTCAATCCGTTTTCATCGCTAGGAGGCAGCGTCGTCTTACCGCCCTGCGCCTCATGCCAACGTGTTGCTTCGTCCAGACTCGGCGAGCCGCCTCCCAGGAATTCAGAGCGAATTGAGAAGATGTAACCAACGCCGTAACGTAGGGGCGGCGGACGCAAGCCGGGAAGATCCGACGTCGGCAGATCGTAAGCCCGTTTGACCGGCAAAACCTCGCTTCCCGAACCGTTCGCCGTGGACTTGCACGCGAGTGCCGCAAGTGGCGTTCCATCCCAGGACTGGAATGCCTCCTCGACAACGGCCTCGACGTTGCGGTTGCCGTCCGGATCGGACTCCTGCTCCCCGACGAGCGGCATCGAGCGCGCCACGAGTTGAAAAGCCGCCTCGTCGAGAATCTTCCCTTTTCGCATCCGATCGGCGACGATCGCATCCAGGCGATCTTTCGCCGCCGGCAACAGATTGGTGAACTCGACGAAGCGATACATCAGACTGCGCCATTGCACGCTCTTCTGTTTCGGACCCACCGCCATGACATCGAGGCGCCGGCCGATTGTCAGCTCTTCCGCGTACAACACCACCGCTTTGTTGAGACTGCGCGCTTCGCGTTGATGATTGGCGATGGCAAGGTCGCGCGCGGTTTGTGCCGCACGCCCGCTGTCGAGCAAGGTCCACCCGATCGTTTGATGGCGTTCGCCTTTGTCGACGGTCTCGATGCCGTCGAGCGATTCCGACACCGCACCGCGCACGGCAAGGGACGTCAGGTAATAGCGCGGCTGAGGATTGAGCCGATCGTAACCCTGACCGAGGTCGAAGACACCGTGAATCTGTTCTCGGGTGAGCGCGACCGAGGCATTCGTGCCCTCAAAGCGAGGCGCCGGCCAGAAGCGCTCGGTATCGTCTTTCCCGTCCCGCAACACGTAGCGCGCCTTTGTCCAGATCGAACTCGGCGGGTCGCCGGCGGCGAGCCAAATATCGCCACCGGTTTTGATATCATTCGGAATGTCGAACTCGATATCGAAGGCAAAGCCGAACAGGCGCGACAGGATCGGATCACCCTGCAGGCTGTAAAAGATCGAAATCAGCGTCGCCTGCGAGTCGGCCGGCGGCGCCTTCGGTTTGGCCGGCGGCGCACCCGCCACGGCAGCCATTGCGGTCGCGGCGGAAGAATCACGATGTTGGGTCGACCATTGAGCCCAGCTGCCATAAACGTGCCCGGCACGCGAGGGCGGAGCGGCAGCGGCCGAATTGCCGGCCGCTTGCTTGCCGAGCACCTGTGCCGCCGACGCGATCGGCAGCCGGACCGCAGCCGGTGCTGCTGCCGCGGCTGGCGGTGGAGCCGCAGCCGCAGCAGCGGCCGCAATGGGGTCGCCGAGCACAGCTTTGACTTTGTCGAAATGATCTTTACTTCGCTGCCGGTCGGGATCGGTGCCCTTGACCGAGTCATTCAATCGTTCCAACAGCTTCGCTTTGCGCTGACCGGCGAACTTCGCGGGGTCCGGGTCCGGGACTGCGGTATCCAGGAATTCGTCCTGGTCGCCCGGCAAATAGGGGCCGATCGCCAGCTTGCGGGCCACGCGTTGCGCGCGGGCGGCCACCGTATCGATGGCGTAGCCTGTTTGCGGATTGGGAACGACACCCTTTACGATCGTCTTTTTAGTGGGGTCATGCGGCAGGGCGACGATCGCCCCGTTGTTGAGGAGCGCAGCCTTGCTGGTATCCGATGGGTAGGCCGGCTGGAGATCGGCGGAGCTCTTGTGACCGCTCGCGCTTCGATCGATGTCGGCGAGGAGCGTCTGCCATGGATTCGGATCCCCGGCGCCAATGATCGCCGTCCGCCAGAGCGTGTTGACGTCGTTCAAACCTTTCTGCTCGTCGGCCAGAGCCGTAAAACTCGGCTTGTTCAGGCGCGCGGGCGAAGTCACGCCATTGCTGGGATCGGTCAGGCTGTACCAGACTGGAAACTTGTCCGGTTTGGCAAGGCTTGCCAGATGCTTGACGATGTCGCCCGGCCATGTCGCGAGATTTAAATCCGTAGCCGCGCCATCAGCCGGCGATTGCGGGGTGACGATCAGCGTCGCCTTGACGCGACCGTTCCTGGCAACGCCGTTGGCGACAACACGCATGTAGGCAGCGACGTGCGGACCCGGATCCGGTTCACTGCCATGAGAGAGGGAGTTGCCATTACCAGCCACCTATTGCACGAGGTCGAAATCGAAGTAGGAAGCGTATTTCTTCCAGTCCTCCGATTGGCAGATCGCGTTGGAGACGACGTCCGCATGTTGAGGCTTCGGAGCCGGCGCATACGAACCGGTGACGTTGCCGACCGCCGCGACGGTCAGAGGTTCGGCTGCGTCGCTGACGACGTTCCGATCGCGGAGCGCCGCAAAGCGGGTGGCAGGCTGCAGCGGCGGCTCGAGCTCCGACTTGTCCTCGCCGCCACTGGATCCGAGCTGCGGTTCGTTGTGCGATACCGCAACCGAATAGGAATAGTCGATGAAGCCGGCGGAGAACGAGAAGGTGAAAATCGCCTCGCCATACATATTCCCGTTGTCTTCGCCCAGACTGACGTAAAGGCTCGCTGCGAAATTGAAAATCCAGATCGTCATGCTGCCGGCGGCAAGGAAGGTTCCCGCTATCTCGGTCGTATTGACGTCTCCGACTTTGAGAACGCGGATAAAGGTGCCAACCTGGACCTGCACCTGGGCCTCCAGCGGGCCGAAACTCAGCGAACCGCCGCCTCCGAAGAGGAACGAGGCCTCGAAACCCCGGATTCCGTCGGCGGCCGAGAAGAGCGAGAAGTAGCCCGATCCGGCATATGGAAGTATGCTGATCGTGAATGGCGACAGTCGCGTGCCGAGCGAGGTTTTGAACATCGCCTGGTCGTGCGTGAACGGAAGGTCGGCGGAAACATCGAATATGATGTTGAAAAAGGAGACTTCGCCGATGCCGATGCTGCCAAGGTTGACGCCATAACCCACTTCAATTCCGAGTGCCCAGTCGAGCGGTCCGATGTGGAAGCCGGCGCCGTCGCTGGGCGTCAAATAGGCTTGCAGCTCGCTGATGAAGTCGAGTGCCGGACCAACCTCGTAAGATTGGTACGCAACGTCGAAACGGGGAGCCGCTCCGTTACCTGCCGAAAAGCTGGCGCCGCCGAATCGTAACGTAAGCGCATCGATGACCGAGCCAACCAGTTTGATGGCAAACGGCCCGAGCGAACCCGCCGCCGTGAAATCGGTCTTCCCTCCGTTCAGCAAATCGACCTCAACCTTGGTGGTGAGGACGAAACGCGCGCCCAATTGTGCCTGGAAGATTGCGTCGTCATCAGGCTCTTCGGTCACCGTGCTGGCGAAATCGTAGGAGAATACCGCTTTCGTCGGCACCAGTTGCGCGATCGCATCGAGGATCGCGTCGCGGAAGGCCGCAACATCGATGAGCGCGAGAATGTTGCCTTTGAGCACCTGCGCTGCGAGTCCCTGAACGTTTGCGGCGACTTGCAGCGGCGCCGCCTGCCCCGTGGTCCAACTGTCAAGGAAGCGTACGAAATTGCCGATGATGATATCGGGCGGCGCGGCCGGCGGCGTGTAGGCTGCTATGCTTTTCAGGACGTCGGCTTCCTCGGCCAAGCGATCCTTGGTTTCGAGAGCCTGGAGAATCGCATCATTATCGGTCGGGTCGTTGACGTCGACACCAGGTGGAGACTTGTAGATGGGAGCCACGAACAACGAGCGGCGCGCCTGAAGACTGAGCAACGGCGAGTTGATCTTGTCCGCGGCGGTGTTGCGGACGTCGAGAAGGCTCTTGTAAGCCGAACTGAACGTCTGCAACGGCGCTTGTACGGCAACGACGACGGCACGCTGCAAATATTGCGGCAGTCCTTTCGCGCGCGCCTGCAGTGCGCGCCATCCCGCGAAAGCAGCGGCTTCGGCATTGTGCAGGGCTACGGAAAGCTGCTGGTAGGTCTGCGCCGTCGTACTGGTAAAAAGCGACTGGACGGTCGGCGTCGTGCCAGTGGCCACGACAGGCGTCGCGAGAAGTCCGGAAATGGTTGGCGGCGCAGTGGCAATCGGGGTGTAGTTCGCGAAGCTCCCGAACACGTCGCCGAGATTTTTCAGGGCAGCTTTCAGCTTCCCTTCCTCTGGATCCAGGCTCAAGCCGATTTTAGCAAGCAGCGAATCCAGCGACGAGAGGGCGTTTCCAAGTGTCGTCGTTACAGAATTGGCGAACGCACCTCCACTCATCACGAACCTGATAAGGACACTTACTGTCGCCGTCAGCGCGGCTGCGACGTCCTTTTCCTTGTTTTTCCAGTCGCTGGAGTATGTCTTCAATTGATTGCTGATTGACAGGCCGGAGAGCTGGGCAATCCCATCCAGCGCGCCCGCAAGGAGGGCCGCGCCTACAATGACCGTCTTGTTCGCCTCGATGAAGTCTGCAAGACGCTTTATTGCACTCGCCAGCGCGTCGCCGATTTCTTTGGCAGATTGCGCGCAGGCCTGTTCGTAGCCGGTCAACTTGACAACAAGATCCTTGTCGACGTTGGTCCACTCGGTGTTCGGAATCAGCGCAACTGCCGCACCCATTCGGGAGAGGCCCGTAACGAAGGCGCAATACAATGCGCTGGCATCGCCCACCAGACCGAGACTCGCCGGATCCAGGGGCGGCCCGTTCATCAGCACGCGGGCGTCACGTATCAGGTTGAGGTAGGGCGTAACGTCAACGCCCGCCGCGGTTGCCTTGCTTTGGATTTCCTGGAAATTTGTCGTGTTGTCCAGTACGAAGCCGGCGACGGTATTGACCGCCGTCTGGGCTGTTTTCGCAGTCGCGATAAACGCATCGAGCGTTTTCATCGGCTCAAAAGTCGCCGGGGCCGAGGTCGACGGCGGGAAGTTGTTTTTCTTCTGCGCAGCCGACCAATCGTGATAGGTCTTGCAGGCGGCAATTTCAGTGGTGAAGGTCGTGAAGTTCGCGCCCGTCGTCGGCGGCATCAGATCGGAAGTCGCCAATTGACTTTGCAGTCCCTTGAAGCCTTCCTTCAGAGATTTGTCGATCTGGCCAAACGACCCCTCACCGACGCCGATGATCATATCCGACAGAGCCGTCAGATCTCCGAGCGACTTGTCAATATTGCCGGCGGCAATATGGGTCCGCAGCAGGCTGGCAGTGGTGATAAGGTTGAATATGAATGTTACCGCACCATAGATATCCCGCAGCATCGGGGCGTATTCGGGATCCTGGATGACGGACAGAGCGAAACTATCGAGCTCCGCTTCTATGATGAAAACGGCCTGCGGTTGAACGCCGCCGAGCTGGGCGTCGAGGGAGTCTTTGGCGTTCTTGACTGCCCCCCTGACTTGGCTTGCGACGATCGCCTGCAGGTTCTTGAAGGTATCGCCAAGTGGCTTGCCGCTCAAAACATCGCCAATGATGGCCTTGGCGAAATCCGAAACGTCGATCGTCAAATCACTCTTGAACTTCGTGTTGATGGCGTCGAACGAAGTTCCGATTCCGGTGGCGGTTTGTTGGGCGAGGGCTACAAGATCAGGCGGGGCAATCGTGAACGTCAGGGTATCGTTTAGCTCCCCACTCGCGTCCTGACTGACCAGGTTCCTCAGCCAGGAGTCGATGGTATCCGCGTTGAGTACGCTGGCGAGCCCCGTTCCGAGCTGCGTCATCGTGTCGTGGAAGAACGTCGTCGGCTGCTGGAATTGCGCGAGCAAGTCCTGCACCGCCCCGACTGCCGCCGTCTGCAGCCGCGCGGCCGGATTGGAGGCAATGCGGTCCAGCGCCGCGGCGAACGTGCGGGCACTCTCGTACACCGCGGCGAGATCGAGGAACAAGCCAACCGGATCATCGTCCGCCTGCGCGGTCGCGATCTTGTCGTCGAGGTCATGCAGACCTGAATCGATTTCAGGGAATATCTGCGCGAGGCTCACACCACCCTGACCAGGAAACTCTTGCTTTATCTTATCGCTGACGTTCTGCCACTGCGTCTGCAATTTCTGTACGACGTCGTGTAGCGGGGCCAGCACATGGGCGTGGATGTCCTGAATCAGCGCTTGCGGGTCTTCGCCGGCGCCGGCGTCCGACCCGAATTGCAACGTCTCGCGTAGTACCGGGGTCGATCCGAGCAGCGAAGAGGTGTCGAACCCCAGGAACTGGAGCAGGTCGCGAAACCTGACAACGCCCAGAATTCTGGCGCTGTCGCTGAAGAAGGTGCTCAGGACTTTGCGGATGGCGTCCGCCGCTCCCGCGCCTGACGCCGCCGCACCGGCAGCCTGGGCGCGAGGGGCGGGAACGCCGGTGGTCGGAAACGAGGCGGCGCCCCCTGGCACGCAAGCCGCTGCGCCCTTGACGTTGTCCAGGTACGGATTTTGCGGATCGAAGAAATCCGCGAGCGAAAGAAGGGGCGGGAACGCCGCGATTGGCGATGGCGGCGTGTCAATCAACTTTGCACCGTCGCAAACGGGAACCGCATGGGCGTCCGCCTGCCCATGGGATCGGTGGATGAATTGGGCCCCGACGTTTCGTAGATGATCGCGCCGCTTGCGCCGATCGGGCCGTTGCCGCGGCCGATGGCGACAATATTCGACTCAGGCCGGCCGACCGCCCCGCTGCGATCGCCGTTTTTGCCCATCGACATGGCGTGGCATGTGCGAAGGTTGAGGAATATCTCGGAGCGGATTGGTCGGCTTGTTCGGATCGGCGGTTTTCGCAGAAAAGCCGAAGCGGACGTAACGTCCGTCATATTGCACGTCGAGCAACTGCGGAGCGCCACCGCTGAAGCGCTCGACGTTCTCGAGGCGGACCGTCGCCGTTTCCACGGAGGGATAGAACGGCGGCTGCTCTGCGCCTTCAAGGATCGCCGTGGTGTCGTAAGCGCTCAGGTCCCCGTTCCACGGACCGGCAGAGTTCTTGAGGCGGCCGTGCACGCTGACGACGATACTTTGGGTCTTCAGGGTGCAATCGCCGGTTTTCGTTTCCTGGGCATAGCGGATGTTTTGATTGCGAAGCGCGGCGGTGCGGCGCTGCGGCCAATCCTTCCATCCGCGATAGGTTTCGACGAGCGCCTGCAAGGAAGCGCTGTTGGTAGCGGCAATATTGTCGACGAAAATCAGAGGCATCGACGTCTCGGCGCCGTCGATGGTGAAATCGAATTTGACCAGCCCCTCTGGCGTCTCGTTGACCCGCGGCCAGAACGCGAGGCCGGGCGCATCCCCCAGGCTGATGCGTCCTCCCACGGGGTTTTCAGGATTGTTGGCTGGGACCTTCGGCTTTTCGTAAGGGTCTTGCAGGTCCGGCGTCTGCACCGTGAGGATGCTCACGTCCCGCGCGCACCACAGGCGCCCGTCGAATGGCTGGCCAACCGCCGGATAGGCCTGAGTCTTGCGCCCGACGCGTACGAAGATGCGCTGAACCAGCACAGCCTTCACGCCCAGCGTCTCCGATCGCAGGAACAGCCGCTCCGTCAATTTGACGAGCGAAGCGCGATGGCCGAGCGGGAACAAATAGCCCTTGTAGACGACCTCGCCGACAATATCGCGGCCCAGCACGATCTCCGCGCGCCACCGCTCGATCGAAAAGCCGTCGAATATCTTGCCGCCCCACAAATCATTGGCGCCGGCCGACGGAAGGAACTGGGTATCGTGGATGAAGGATCCGCCGAGCGCGCTGAGCCAGAGCTCGCGCACACGCAGTTGTTGCGGGCGCTGGATTGCCTGGGCATCGTCGGCATCGAGCACCGGAAATTCGTCGCCTGGCTCGATCTGGCCGGAATCGGCGACCAGACCGCCCGCCACCTCGGAGCCGGCCGGATCGCCCTCGCGCGGCTTGCGCTTGCCGATGACCGGGAGGCCGTAGGCGGAGGACAGCAACACCAACTCGTGCCGGTCGTAGGCGTCGAGCGCCGAGCGGAACAGCTGTAGTTGACCGAGGGTTTTACGGTCGTCATCGCGGCCGCAGAGCAGGCGCAAGATGCGCCAGATGCGGTCGCGCAAAGGCGGCGTGCACAGTTCTGCCTCCGAAGCGGGCGGCGGCGGAGTTGGCGTGGCGCTGGGCGTCGGCTTCGGGATTTGGACGCCGGCAGGCATCATGGCGTTGACGCCGTCGGCCGTCAGCGTCGCCGCGTCCATCTGCTCCGGGCCGATAAACCAGGGGGCGAGCGGTCCGCGCGGCGGCGCGCCCTGCCCAATCTGGCGGACGTCGCCCGGCTTCAACCACGTCAACGCGTTGGGCCGCAGGTCGGGCGAGTCGACGATGCGCAGATTGGGCTCGAGCCCATCCAGCGCCAGCCGGGCAAGCCACAAGGGTTGGTGCGAACGTCTGACGGACTCGCCCGGCTTCATGACGGTCTCGCCGCCTGGCGTTTCCTGGGGGACGACCGCCGGCACCGAACCGGCATGCTCATGGACGACCTGCCAGGGCAATTTTCGACGGTCGAACCAGATCGCGTCCTGCGCAGTGGACAGCGTGAGGCGTGCCGGGATCTCGATCGCGGTCTCGTAAGGTGTCGGCTTTTTGGCGAGCGCGGCACGAATTTCTCCGAGCCTTTGTTCGGCCGTAACGCCACCGCGCGTGATCCCCTGATAGGAGAGCACGTCACTATCGGCGAGATTGGCGGCGCGTGCGCCGACCGGCGGTACGATCCCGCTCGCGTTCCCGCTGAACAGTTTGCGCGCGCGCAGCGTGACGGCCGGTTCGTGCCGCGACCAATCGGAAAGATCGGCGAATGTGAAAGCGAGTTCCGGATAGATGAACCCGCCGCTGTTGGGCGCCCGCGGCGAGGCGTCAGCGCTGTAATTCAGCCCCGCCTCCTCCGCGGTTGCATTCGGCGCCGGAGTGCAATTGATACGGAAGGCAAGCCGGCTCGGCTGCGCAAGCCGCGCCTCGCTGAGTTCGGAAAAGCCTGCTGGATCGTCTCCGACGATTTGTTGGATGAACTTCGTGCGGAGCGCCGTTTCGCGATCGTGGCGCGGGTCTGCGGCTGGAACTCTTTTCGGCGCCCCGCTTGCCGTAGGCTGCCAACTCGAGCGGTCATCCGCGGCGAAAAACTCGACATCGATCGAATCCAGCGTGGCCGGCGCCCAGGTCTGCTTATCTTGGGGTTTGGCGTAATACTGCCCGATCATTTCGCTGCGATAATAGTCGCGGAACACGCCGTACACCGGCTCTTGCTGCTCAAGCATCGCCTCGTTGCGCAATGCGTTTGCAAGGTAATAGTCGTCCGGGCCCGGGTTACCGCCCCCCGTCGGCGTAACGGGCGCGAGGAGATGGGTCGTCTTGCTGTTTTTATCGTCGGCGATGAACTTCTTGATGCGGTCGAACATTGCGCCGATCGACGCGGTCACCGCGTCGGTGGCCGTACTTCGCTCGACCTGCCGCGCGATCGCCATCGCGTCGGGATCGAGCGCGAAGGGGCCTAGATAGATTTGCTGGTCGGGCGGGAGGCCCGCTCCGATCGCGGCGTTCTTGAAGGCCTTGCAAAAGTCTTTGAACGCGGGTGGGCTCGAATCTTTGGCCACCTTCTTGTCTTGAATCCCTTGCCGGTAGTCGACTAGCTTCGCGGAATCGCCGGCATAGAGATCGATCTGTTTGAGGATGGCGTTTCGATCCAACGTTGGATCCAGCAGATCCGTAACGTCGGGCAACGGGATGTTCTGGCGAAAAATGGCTTCCTCGAAAACGTGCTGCGGATCGAACTCGGCAACGAGCACCGGTCGGTCGTCGCGGAAATGTCCGTTGCCTAGGTCGATGACCCGACACTCGGCGTGCCTCAGGCGAATGACCGGCTCGGGGGTCAGCACCAGCGTCAAGTCGAGGAAGCGAAAACGCAGCTTGACGAGATCGACATCGCGCGCGACCGCGAGCGTCGCCCGCGACAGATCGAAGTGCGCGATCTCCACGCCGGGATCAAGCGGCCCTACCCACAGATAGCTCGACGCGGGAGGGCGGGGAAATTCGCCCGCTGACAGCTCCTTCATCGGTTCGCCGTCTTCATAGACGAGACGGAAATCCGCAGAGTCGAACGTGAGCGCGCTGTGGCTCACATCGGGAAGCGCGAGATCGCTCGACAGCAACGAGAGATCGACCGCAACGCGCCGCGCTGCGTAAGGCTCGTTGATCTTCGTTCGGTCGAACACCGCCCAAATCGTGGCGTCTTGCGCCCCGGTACGGTCGCCGCTGGCGATCAGCGCGTCCGTGTCTTGTGGCGGGTTGGTGGTGATCGAGGCGCCGGGCGCGGGCGCGGCCTGCGCGGCCGGCGGCGCGGATCCGTTCGACGCGGACGGCGGCGCGACCGCGTTCGAAGCTGGAGCGGCCGGCGCCGGGACCGGCTCCGGCGCATTGACGCGCAGCCTTCCGACCAATGTGCCCAATTCGAGAGACGCGTCCGTTTGCGTCACCTTGCCCCAAAGCGTTCGGCGGACGCGCTGACCCTTAATCGGCAGTCGAGATTCCGTGATGAACAGGCTCGCCGCCGAAATCGGCGCGGCGGTGGTGTCGTCATCATCGACGATCGTGAGTTGGGCGGCGCCGAAAGTCAGCTTGACGAACGTCTGTGCGGCCTTCGGGACAAGGGGAGAAGCGACCTGCCGCGCCTCCCACTCCAAGGGCGACCCGGAAGTTGCGAAACCGTGGATACCGACGCCGAGTCCCGATGTCCCGCCGACCCGGAACGGCGAGGAGATTGACACGCGGTCATGACGCTGTTCGTTCTCCTTCGCATAGCCGAGCAGGAACGGCGTCCTGTTTTCTATCTGATACCACCCGAGGGTGAATATGCCGGCCTTGGCGAGGCCGTCGAAGCTCGTCGCGGCGACGCCCTGCTCTCGACTGAGGCTCCATAGGCAGTCATTATGAAAGGTAAGTATCAGCGCTTCGCCCGTCTTGTCGTCCGTTGCGACACGGCGATCGAACATCTGCCCCAACCGCACGTTCGCGCTCGCCGCATTTACCGGCGCGAGCAGATTCAGATTTCCGTTTTTCTTCGCGAAATCTCCGAAGGCTTGTCTGCCGCTGGTCCAGGACGAACCCGGCCTTGTCGCGCTCCGCCATAGATCGGTCGTTAGTTCCAGGACCCAGTGATCCACGCGCGTCTTGTCGGACGCGAGGACGGGCGAGAAGAAAAGCTCCAGCTTGATGGAATCTGTGGCGCCGTAGCTCGCGTCGCGGATCCTCAGGTGTTTGAGATTGTCGTCGTTGGCGTCGACCGCGAGGTCGAACCATGCCTTGGGGCCGAAGGCAGCCGCGATCGCCTTCCAATTCCGCTGCAAATTTTGATCGGGTTTCTGACCGGGAGCGGGGTGAGGAAATTCGCGCACCGTCAACGTTCCGCCGTCCGCGGACAAATCAAACTCGAGGTCCATCGAGACAGCCGAATCGGCAAACGCGGTCTCGGCGGCGATGGGCAAGGCTGCGGTTCCGGCTAGAAAACCGCGCCTTGTCAAGTTCGGATTCAGAGTTTCCTGCCAACCGACAGGACGTGGCATGGCGCGCCCTGCGCGCCCGGTCGTAAGCTGAGACACCATTCCTCCTACCGGTCAGCCAGCGTAGCGCTACAGCAGCGAGCATCCCTCGTCGACAGAGTGCACAGTGATAGCGACCGCGATCTCTACGATCGCGAACACGGCGGAAGGCGTCTGGACGCTTACGCTGAGGTCCGGGTAGCGCCGGCGCGAAGCCGTGTCGCGACTATTCGAGTTGAATGCCCCACGCCGGCGACGAAGCCCCTCCATCCGATGGCTCGCCTTTGTGAAAAGCCAATCTGCCCGCGCTAAATTACGTTTTTGCGCTTACCCAAACGGCGAGCTAAACAGGCATCCAAGCGGAGTTCATCACTAAATTATATGCAGGGTATCTGCGGAGCGTTTACCTTAGATTGCAGTCGCAATTTAATTCTCCACAACACAGCTACAGGTGTCAACAACTTAAATACGAAATTTCGCCCGATGCAGGTTCTCCGGGACAAGAACCAGTCCCGAGAGCTCGGACCAACGAAAAGCGCCCGCAAAACGGCAATCGAGTACGATCAGCATATGTCGGCAGGGCAGCGCGGTTAGCGCTCCATAAAGCTCCGTCATCGGAAGCGGCCGAGCGCGAGAAGGTCAGCTCTCAGAGGCTAACCCCAGGTCGTGCCCCCCGAGTGTGGTTTAGCTGGCGGCGGGACACCACGTTCGCCGACATGAGCCGGCAGGTCAGCTGGGGATCGCCGGAAGGCTGATCTTCCGAAGCGTTCGCATGGCAGGCAGGCACTTGCGCGAGAACGTCCTCTTTAAGACGGTCTCCTAGTATACACTCGGAGGCGACTACGAATGATAAGGTAATCTCGATTTCTTTATCAACCCGCGAAGCTGACCCCATTTGCGACCAAACCCTCTTGGGGGCTGACTGACACGCTTTTGCTGAAACCTCATCAGTCAGCCGACCTACTCCATTTTGCCATCTGCCTATCACACGAAGCACCTATCGCACTGGACAGATCAGTGTGGCGGCACAACCACCGACATCCCTAATTCGCGGAATAGGAAGGCATACGTGGCCGCTTTGGTTGCAATCCCTGCGTCGACAGGGATACTAACGCCATGCCCAACCCCGGCGGTAGTGTGCAGCAGGATGGGCTTCGTCCCGCTGTTGGCCCATTGCAGAGCCGCAGCCATCTTGCGCGACTGCATCGGATTGACGCGATTGTCGTCGGCGTCGGCGGTCAAAAAGACAGCCGGATATTCCTTACCCTTTTCCACGTGATGGTAGGGGGAGTAGGCGTATAGGGCCCGAAATTGCTGTGGGTCTTTGACACTTCCAAACTCGGTGACATTGAAGGCTCCGTTGGGGAAGTCCTCTTCGCGAAGTGTGTCGAATATCCCGACTTCAGAAAGTACCGCACGGGCGAGCTCTGGATGCTGAACGATCATCGCCCCCATAAGTAGCCCTCCGTTGCTCCCCCCGCGTAGCGCGACGCGATCGGACGCCCCCCATTTCGTGTCGACCAGGTGCCGCACCACCGCAGTAAAATCGTCAAACACGGTCTGTTTGTGCGTCAGATAGCCGGCCTTGTGCCATTCCGGGCCGTATTCCCCTCCTCCGCGCAGATTGGCGAGAGCATAAACGCCTCCAGCATCGAGCCAGATACGAGTAGCGGGCGTGAGGTTTGTCGGCGACTGGATGTTCCCATAGCCTCCATAACCCCACACCAACAGAGGCGCGGTACCGTCCTGTTTCACATCGTTGCGGCTGATGATGGTTATTGGGATGCGAGTCCCGTCGGACGCAGTAGCGAAGTCACGCGTGATCACGGTGTCCGAGAAATCGAAGCCACGAGTCAGCGCTAGCCCAGTTTCTGCCGAAGTACCGGCTAGTTCGTCGAAAAGCATGTACCGGAATGGTTCGAGAAAGGTTGTGACACCGTAGACCACCTTTCCCCCGCCGACCGGCACCACGGGGCCCAGCGCCGCAATCGTCGGTCCCGGCAATGTGCGGATGAACTTTCCTGCCCGGTCAAAAACCGCCACATCGACCGGTCCGCCATTGACGACCTGGGCATAAATGCGGTCGGTCGTGATTACCAAAGGGCGCGGCTCAAATTCATGTTGCGGACGGAAGATACGGTCTCCCGCGGGAACGAGCGTGCGCGCCTCAGCCAACGAATACTTACCCACGTCGAGCAGCAGGAGCTTGCCGTGCGGTGCATCCTTATAGGATATGACGAGAAGAGCCCCGTCTGGTGCGCCCACAACTGCTCCGACCTGGTCTTCAAAATGGGTGACTCGGACTGGAGAGCCGCTTTCTGGAATTACGAAGTGTTCGAAATCACCGCCGTCGCCGTTGGCCACGGATACCACTAATGGTGCAGTACCATCGCCATTATCGAGTTTGACCTCTGCAATCCTAGCAAATTCACCGCCGAGGACTATAAGATCGTCCGTCGGGTCAGTGCCTAGAGCATGATAAAACACCCGCATTTCGAATTGCGAATGTTCCGGATACCGGGTGTACCAGAACCCCTGCCCGTCTCTCCGCCAAGCGAGGCTTCCGCCGCCTGTAGGAAACTGCACACGCCCGATAGGCCGATCGACCTCATTCCCGGTCGCGACGTCGTACATGTGCAAGGTCCCGGCTTCAGAGCCGTCGCTGGAAATACTGACCGCCACCTCGCGACCGTCCGGTGAGGGGACATACCAGTCGATCATTTGGCTGCGCCGGCCACAGCCTGCATCACCCACGCAGCGGGGATCGACAAGCACATTCATCGTAGCGATGTCGACTTCTTGCAAAGACGCCAGAACCGGGACTTGGTGTACAGCCGGATCTTTGTAGAGTACGAAACTATGTTTGCCTACATGACGAAGTCCGCCGTATTCCTTAGTCTAGGCATTGTCCGGCGTAAAGGCATGAGCTCGATCCGCGTTTTGATCGAAGCCGTTGTGCCCGATGCGGATAGCAAGCAAAAGAGCCGCTGGGTACGTGCCTTGGAATACATCAACTCCCAAAATGTCCCCGCTAAGCGCATGCGGCAATTCGCGCGACGGCACGATGGATTAGCTGGATGTGCGCGGTTAGCCGTGGAAGTGAAAAGGAAACGGAGACGGCCGCGCCGCGACTGTCTGGAAGGTGATTGGGGCGATTGAACCGAGAGATCAAGGGCATGCGGCTAACAGGCTCTTTTCAAGGCCGCGATCTCGGCGCAACATTGGTCAGGCGTCACGTTGGTATTCAAAAACAAACGAGCCCCACCGGATCAGCGGGGCTCGTTGCCTTTATCTTAGCATTACAGTTGCTTTGTTGATTTGAAGTGGGCGCGTTGAGCGGCGGCCTGGTGAGCTCTGCGCCAGAAAGACCATGCGATGATGTGTGCGGGTTGAATCCGTTTTCGAGCGAGTCTGATGGCAATGCGGCGGATTTCCTGGATTGACCAACGGATCAGTGGCGGCGTGGATATGTTTTGGCTTTTGCCGGGGGGCGCCGTTTCTTTTTTTTGGGCGGTGGCGGGTTAGCGCGATGTCGGATCGCGGCCATCATGGCGAAGGCGAGCATCACCAGGGACACGTGACGGTGCCAGCCATGCCAGGATCTGCTCTCGTTGTGATCGAGCCCGAACTCGTTTTTCGCGGTTTCAAAGCTGTCCTCGATCGCCCATCGATGGCCTTCGACCGCCACCAGCGTTTCGATGGATGTTCCCGCTGGACACCAGCCTTTGTCGATCCCGACATTCTGGAAGCGGAGCGGGCGCAGATATTCGACAAATGCTGGCTCTACCTCGGCCACAGTTCCGAGCTCGCCAAGCCGGGGGATTTTGTCACCCGTTCGGTCGGAGGGCGGAACATCCTGTTCGCCCGCGATGGCAAGGGCGTTCTCAAGGCGATGCTCAACACCTGCCCGCATCGCGGCGCGCAGGTCTGCCGCGAAAAACACGGCAGCGCCAAATCCTTCCAGTGCTTCTACCACGGCTGGGTATTCGGGCTCGATGGAACGCTGCGCAGCCAGCCTGGAGAAGCCTCCTATGCCGAGGATTTCAAGGAGCGCTCGACCTCCAGCATGCAGCAGGTGGCGCGGTTCGAGAGTTACCGCGATCTCAATTTCATCTGCTTCGACAAGGGCGTCGAAAGCCTCTCGGACTATCTCGGTCCGGTGAAGGAATATCTCGATGTGATCTGCGACCAAGCCGAGATGGGAATGACCATTGTCGGCGGCACGCAGGAATATTCGATGCGGGCGAACTGGAAACTGCTGACCGAAAACTCGATCGACGGCTACCACGCGCTGACGACGCACGCGACTTATCTCGATTACCTCAAGGCGACGACCGGCGGTCTCGCACAGGTCGCCTTCGAGGGGTCGGCGCGCGATCTCGGCAAGGGACACGCCGTTCTCGAATACAAGGCGCCGTGGGGTCGTCCGGTCGCGCAGTGGATTCCCTCCTGGGGTGAAGACGGCAAGCGCGAGCTGTCCCGTCTCTATGATGGTCTGGTCGCACGGTTCGGCAAGGAGCGCGCCGACCGTATCGCCACCTTCAACCGGAACCTGTTCATTTTCCCCAATCTAGTGATCAACGACATCATGGCAGTGACGGTGCGAACCTATTATCCCGCCGCACCCGATTTCATGAATATCAGCGCCTGGGCGCTGGCCCCCAAGGAAGAGACCGAGTGGGCGCGAAAATACCGACTGTTCAATTTCCTCGAGTTTCTCGGGCCCGGCGGCTTTGCGACGCCTGATGACGTCGAGGCACTCGAACAGTGCCAGCGCGGTTTTCGCAACTCCGCCGAGGCGCAGTGGAACGACATCTCAAAGGGCATGGGCAAGGAAAACCCGTCCTACGATGACGAATTGCAGATGCGCGCGTTCTGGTCGAACTGGAACGAGCATATTTTCAGGGTGCCGGCATGAGCGACGGAGTAGCCGCGATGGAAACGATAGCTCGCACCGATGTCGAGGATTTCCTGTTCGCCGAAGCCGAACTGCTGGATGAATGGCGGCTGCCGGAATGGCTGGAGCTGTTCACCGACGATGCAATCTATTACGTCCCGGCGACGGATCTCGCCGTCGACGCCTCGCCCGACAATAACCTGTTCTATGTCGCCGATGACCGCTTCCGCCTCAGCGAGCGGGTCAAGCGCCTGATGAAGCGCACCGCGCATGCCGAGTTCCCGCATTCGCGGACGCGACACCTCGTCAGCAACGTCCGCATCAGAAAGCATATCGGCGACGATATCGAGGTCAGTTCAGCCTTTATCACCTATCGCACCAAGGACGGTGTGACCGATACCTATTTCGGCAGCAACCGGTATCGTCTCGTGCCCGGCAATGGCACGTTCCGGATCAAGGAGAAGCGCTGCCTGCTGGACAGCGAAGGTCTTCGCGCCCAGGGCCGCGTCAGCATCATTCTGTGAAAGCAACCCAGGTAATGGACAAGAAGCTCAGGGATAATGTTGCCATCGTCACCGGCGCGGCCAAGGGCATTGGCCTTGCGATCGCCGAGCGGTTGGCGAGGGACGGCGCCAAGCTCGTGCTTGCCGACCTCGACGAGGCCGGATTGAAACAGGCCTGCGCCCATCTCAGCAGGGAGTTCGACGCCGAAGTCACCAGCCATCCCGGCGATCTCTCCGATCAGGGCACGGCGGAGAAGACCATCAATCTCGCAAGTGAGCGCTTCGGCCGCCTCGACATCCTCGTCAACAACGCCGGCGGCGGCATCATCAAGGCCTTCGCCGAGCAAACGCCGGAGACATTGAAAACCACCATCGACCGCAACCTCTGGACCGTGCTGTGGTGTTCCTGGTACGCGGTTCCCAAGATGCGCGCGCAAGCTTATGGCCGCATCATCAACCTGGGCGCCGATTCAGTCCGCAACGGCCTGTGGGACCATGCCGCCTATAACGCCGCCAAGGGTGGCGTTCATGGCCTCACCACCGGCATGGCGCGCGAGTTCGCCAAGGACGGCATCACGGTCAATACGGTGGCGCCCTGCGCGGTGAATACGCCACAGATGGTGGCAATCACCAAGAGCAACCCCGCGCTCGCCGCCAAATTCGTCAGCGTCATCCCCATGGGCCGTCCGGCCGAAATGGAGGAAGTCGCCTCGATGGTTTCCTATCTCGCTTCCGCCGAAGCATCGTTCGTGACCGGACAGGTCATCAGCGTCAACGGCGGCAGCACCATGCTTTAGGTCTTGATATGGGTGAAACAGTCGTTCTCTGCGCGGCCAATGAAGTGGTCGAAGGCGAAATCAAGCAGGCGCCGCTGCCGGATGGCTCCAACGTGGCGCTGTACCGGGTCGACGGCGCGATCTACGCGACCGCCGACATGTGCACCCATGGCGAAGCGTCACTTGCAGCGGAAGGCATCATCACCGGGAAAACCGTGGAATGCACGTTCCACTTCGGTACGTTCGACGTCACCACCGGCGAGCCAACCGGCATGCCGTGCGAGATTGCGTTGAAAACCTATCCCGTCACCATCGTCGACGGAAACGTTCAGATCGAGGTCTAGAAAATGGCAAACCGTCCTGACCGTGTCCCCACCCCGCTGAAATCCGCGCGCCGACCGCTCGGCACCGCGCGGCGGCGAACCCAGGCCGAACGCACCGCGGAAACGCGCACGCGCATCCTCAAGGCCGCTTCCGAGCTGATTCGCCGGCGCGGCTACGCCCGCTTTCGAACCGCCGACGTCGCTGCCGAAGCGGGCCTGTCCCGCGGCGCGCAGCTGCATCATTTTCCGACCAAGGATTCGCTTGTCGTCGCCACCCTCGAATATGTGTTTGAACAGGCCCAGGTGCTGAGCCGGCGCCGTGCCGCGGCGGTGAACCGGCCGAGGGACCTGATCGAAGCCGTGATCGACGATGCGCGCGAATTCTTCTTCAGCGAGCATTTCATGGTGGCGATCGACATCGTGCTGTCGACGTCGACCGATCAGGCCGTGCGCAAGCAGATCCTGGATATCTCCCGCAAAGCGCGCCGGCCGGTCGAGACCGCCTGGACCGAAGCGCTGGCGGCCAGCGGCGTGCCGCCTTCGCTGTCGGCCGACATCGTGGCCCTGACGTTAAGTCTGGTCCGCGGCCTGGCGCTACGCACGCTGTGGGACAACGATCCCAAATGGTTCGATGAGCTGTTCGCGGTGTGGCGGCGGATGATCAAGATTTTCCTGGAATCCCAGCATCCGAAGGCACGGGCGCGATGAACAACGGCCGCGCCATCCCCCTGATCACATCGGTCTGCTACGTGCGCCTCGCCGTCAGCGAGCCCAATGCGAGCGCGCGTTTTGTCTCCGACATTTTCGGCCTGCAACGCGTCGCCGATCAGGATGGCGAGATCGCCTTTCGTTCCGACGACCGGTTTCGCACGGTGAGCCTTGGGCAGAATTCTACAGACGGCGCCAGCGTCGGCATTGAAGTCTGGGATGACACGGCGCTGGAGGAAATCGGCCGTCGCTTGCGCGAACTCGGCTTTACGGTGAAAGAAGCAACGGCCAGCGAGTGCCGGCGGCGTTACGTGCAATCGGCACTGTTGACGGAAGACGCATCCGGCAACCGGATCGATCTGGTGGTGCGCCCGACGCAAAGTGGACGCCGTTATTTTCCGCCGCGCGATGCCGGCATTGTCGCGTTTCATGGCGTCGGCCTTCGCACCACCGATCACGCCCGCGACCTCGCGTTCTGGCGCGCGCTTGGTGCCGAGGTCAGCGACTGGGTCGGCGACATCGCCTATTTGCGGATCGATGGGTTGCATCACCGGGTCGCGCTGTATCCGTCGAAGCGCAATGGGCTGCTGTATGCGGCGTTCGAGGTTGAGGCGCTCGATCAGATCATGCAGAACAGCTACTTCATGCAGCAAAGCCAGATCAGGATCGTGCAGGGCCCCGGCCGCGAGGCGGCTTCGCGCCAGATGTTCCTGCACGTCGAGGGCCCGGACGGCCTGATCTTCTCCTATGTGAACGGCATGACGGAGCTCGACGGCAAGCCGCGGCCGGCGCGGCAGTTTCCGCTTAGCGCCGCCTCGCTCTGCGACTGGGGCAGCGAAAGCAAGGACATACCGGAACTGCGCGCGCCGGGTGGATGAACAGGAGAACACCATGATCCAGCTCAGGGATGTCAGCTACGTTCGTCTCGGCTCGCCCGATCTCGAATCGGCGGAGATTTTCGCCACCACCTGCCTCGGCCTGCAGATTGCCGAACGCGGCAAGAAGGACCTCTATCTGCGCTCCGACGCGCGTGCGCATACGCTGTGCTATTCGGAAGGCGATCCTGATGATCAGACCGTCGGTTTCGAGGTCGAGGACGAGGTGAGCCTGCAGGAGGCGGCCTCGACACTGGAAGCGCTCGGGCATGCCGTTCACGCCGGGACTGCGCCGGAAGCCGAGCGGCGCAAGGTAAGAGCCTTCATCGGCTTTCGCGATCCGACCGGCAATTATATCGAACTGGTGGTGCGGCCGGAGCGCAGCGGCCGGCGTTACTTTGCCAGCCGCGATGCCGGGATCACCGGCTTCAGCCATATCGGCCTCAACTCCACCGATCCTGCCCGCGACGAGCGGTTCTGGACGCAAGTGTGCAACGCCCGCGTCAGCGACCGCATCGGCGACATTCCGCTGATGCGCGTCAATGCGATCCATCACACCATTGCGCTGGTGCGTGCGCCCAAGGCCGGCATCCAGCACATCAACCACCAGGTCGAGACCAGCGACGACGTGCTGCGCTCCTATTACTTCCTGAGCGAGCGCCGCGTGCCAATCGTGTTCGGCCCCGGCCGGCATCCGACCTCCGGCGCGCGTTTCCTCTACTTCCGGGGGCCGGACGGCATGATCTTCGAATACTCGGTCGGCGTCGACGAGATCGAGGACGAGACCACGCATCGGCCGCGGCAATTCGGCTTTGAGCCAACCAGCTTTTGCATGTGGGGCGCAAAGCCCGCCGGCATGCCCTTACCGAACTCCTGAAAGCGAACAAGCATGGATCTGGGATTGAAGGGGCGCACCGCCATCGTGTGCGCGGCAAGTCAGGGGCTTGGCAAGGCCAGCGCGATGGCGCTCGCCCGCGAGGGCGTCAACCTCATCATTGCGGCGCGCCGCGGCGCTGTACTGGAGAGCGCCGCCGACGAGATCGCGTCTGCGACCGGCAACCGACCCAGAACGGTCATTGCCGATGTGACCACAAAAGCGGGCCGCGACGTCATTCTCGCCGCCTGCCCGGCGCCCGACATTCTCGTCAACAACGCCGGTGGGCCGCCGCCGGGCGATTTCCGGAAATTCGAGCGCGAGGACTGGATCAAGGCGCTGGACGGCAACATGCTCGCGCCGATCGCGCTGATCAAGGCGACCCTGGACGGCATGATCGCACGCCGGTTCGGACGCATCGTCAATGTGACGTCCCATGCGGTGAAGGCGCCGGTCGCGATGCTCGCGCTATCGAGCGGCGCACGCAGCGGCCTGACCGGCTTTGTCGCCGGGCTCGCGCGCTCGACCGCCGAGCACAACGTGACGATCAACAATCTGCTGCCCGGTACTTTCGCCACCGACCGTTTGAAATCGAATCTTGCCGCGTTGGCGAAGAGCGCCTCCCGCGAGGTCGGCGACGTTACCGAGGAGATCAGGGCCGCCAATCCGACCAAACGGTTCGGGCACCCGGATGAATTCGGCGCGACCTGCGCGTTCCTGTGCTCGGCGCAAGCCGGCTATATCACCGGACAAAACATCCTGATCGACGGCGGCGCGTACCCCGGCACGTTCTGACCGCAGCCTATTTTTCGCACATGGCCGTGACGAAGGTGCGATCCCCGCGCCGTGACGTCATGCGCTGGCCTTGCGTGACGTTTCTGCAAAAGCCTTCGCTACTTCGCGGAGCTGGTATTTCTGCACTTTGCCGGCGGGTGTCTTCGGCAGATCGGCGACGATCTCGACCCGCTCCGGCCAGTATTGCTTCGCGACCTTGTGCTCCGCCATCAGCGCCTGCACGTCAGCCAGATCGAGCGTCTGGCCGGGACGCAGCACCACGAATGCGCAGGCCCGCTCGCCCAGCCGCGGGTCCGGATAACCCACGATCGCGGTCGAAAGCACGGCGGGATGCTTGAACAGCAGGTTCTCGATATCGAAGACCGGCACGTTCTCGCCGCCGCGAATGATGATGTCCTTGATGCGGCCGTCGATGCGGATGTAGCCCTCGTCATCCATATAGGCCATGTCACCGGTGTCGAACCAACCCTCGGCATCGAACGGCTCCATGTCCGCGCGTTTGTAGTAGCCAAGACACATCTGCGCGCCGCGCACCTTGAGCAGGCCCTTCTCCCCGACCGGCGCCGGAGATCCGTCCATGCGAAGCACTTTCACGGCAACGCCCTCGAGCGGACGGCCGTCGGTCTTCGAGGATTTCTCAAGCGCCCGCTCGGGCTCGGTCAATGTGCCGGAGAGCGCCTCGGTCATGCCCCACAGCGAGCAGACCTTGAGATCGAGCTCGCGGTAGACGCGGTCGATCAGCGCCGGCGGAATGGGCGCGCCGGCGCAAAGGAACTTGCGCAGCAGCTTGGGCTTGGTCGCACCGGCCGCCACCGCCTCGCACATATCGGCAAGAAACGTCGCTGCACCAGCCGAATAGGTAACGCCTTCATTGGCCATGATCCCAATGCCGCGTTTCGGTTCCCAGATGTCCTGGAAGACGACGGAGGCACCGATCTTGAGGCCAAGCAGCATGCCGGCCGCGAAGCCGGTCATATGGCCGAGCGGCGAGCAGACCAGCATCGTATCGTTCGCATCGAGACCGAAACGGCCGGCGAGTGCAATGTTGCAAGCGAGCAGCGTGTTGAGGCAATGCATGACGCCTTTGGGCGAACCTGTGGTGCCCGAGGTGAACATCAGCACCGCCATCTCATCGGCGGGAAGCGCGCCGATCTCGCCGATCGGCGGCGGACCGAGACGTTCGCTGCCGGAAAGCAGCGCCTGATCGAAGCTGTTCGCCCCCTCGCCATCGACGGCGATGATGTGCTGAAGTTTAAGCAATTTGGGTCGCAGCGACTGCGCCATTGCCTCGTAGTCGAAACCGCGAAACACCTTGGGTACGATCAAAAGCTTGGTTTCGGCGAAGTCGAGCATGTAGCTCAGTTCATGCTCGCGGAAGATCGGCATCAGGGGATTAACGACGGCCCCGACCCGGAACGCAGCCAATGCAATCACCGCGAATTCCCACCAATTGGGAAGCTGCACTGATATGACGTCACGAGGACCAACACCGCGCTGCTTCAACGCGGCTGCCGCGCGCGAAACCAGATCGCCGAGCTCGGCGTAAGTCAGGCGCTTCGGCTCAGTGCGATCGGCGCGGTCGGCCAGCAGCGCGAGCTTCCTCGGCGTGGCGGCAACGGCCTGCTGAAGAAATTCATCAAAACTCTTGTCGATCCAGAAGCCCTGATCGCGCATCGATTGCGCGTGGCCGGCGGCATCAAATCGATTCTCGCTCATGCTTCCCTCCATGGACATCGCAACGCGGCTCTTGGCGACCACTTCGTTTGCTAGTGTACTAATTTTATTGTCACCCGCAACAGCAAAATATGCGACAATTCGTGCGCATTTGCGTATAATTCATCGGCGAGACCTCTGCGCTTGGCGCATATGATAAGCGGGTGTCCGAACATCGGAACTGTCGATGCCGGCCCGTGGGGTCAAGCGCCAGTCTCGATGTGCAAGGAAGCGTCAGACCGAGATATGATAGCCGCCGTCCACGGCGATATGCTGTCCCGTAATGTAGGATGCGCCGTCGGAGAGGAGAAAACATACCGGCTTGACCGCCTCCTCCGGTGCAGCCCAACGCCCCATCGGAATCCGCGCCAATATGCCGTCCCGAAACTTGTCGCCCCTGATCGTTTCGGTCATGGGCGTCTCGACTACGCCGAAACAGACGGAGTTGGTCCGCACGCCGAATTTCGACCATTCCCTGGCGGCCGACATCGTCATGCCAAGCAGGCCGCTCTTTGCCGCGGCGTAGTTGATCTGCCCGACCGAGCCACCTCGCCCGGCGTCCGACGAGATGTTCACAATGGAGCCCGGGCTTTCGCGGCCGGCCTTCCCCTGCGCAACCATGATGCGGCCTACGGCCTGGGTCCAGAGGAACGCGCCGGTCAGATGAACCGAAATGACTTCGCTCCATTGCTGCAACGTCATCTTTTCGATCATCGCCGGCCGCGTGATTCCGGCATTATTGACGAGACCGTCAATGGCGCCGATCCGCGCCTTGACATCGCTCACTGTCGCTTCCGTGAACTCTGGATCAGCCACGCTCCCTACATAAGGCAGCAACCGGCCGTTCATCGTCGCGGCAAGGGCGTTGAGCTTGTCGCCGTTGAGATCGACGCCGACCACCCGCGCCCCGAGGCCGATCGCGAGACCAGCGATCGCCTGCCCGATACCCTGCGCGGCACCGGTCACGACAATGGTTTTACCTTCCAGTGACATCACATCTGACATGGATTGCCCTCTCCCGGGCGCGCCGGCCCGCCCTGAAACCAATATCCTAGATACTACCGATCGAATCCAGATCGCCCATCGCCGTCGTGATCCGCTCGATCATCGCCAGCGACGTGTCCTCGGGCTGCATGTTCGGCAACAGCGGCGAGTGACACAGCGTGATCGTCCACATCGCGAGCGCATGCACAATCTGCTGCCGGTAACGCAGGAAGCTGAGGTCGAAATCCGGTTTGACGCCGGTTGTCTCTGCAAACCGTTCGATGTAGCGGACCAACAGCTCACGCTCCCAGCTCCGGCGATCGTCGGGCGTCAGCGAGGCCGTCACGGCATAGGCGAAATCGCGCGACCAGTGCCCGCGCGAGAGACATTGCCAGTCGCACAATCCCATCTGACCCGCGCCGGTCCGGTACCAGTTACCGATATGCACGTCGGAATGGATGAGACCCTGCGGTTCGCTGTCGTGCAGGGCAAGTGCGCGCATCGTGGCCGGCCAGACATCGTCACGGCGCGCCATGACCTGGTCCGGGATAATGTCGGCGGCAGCGTCAAACGCCTTGCGGGTGTAGTATTCCATGCCCATTTTCGCAGCACCGATGGTGAACCAGCGGGGATAGCTGGCGAGCCACCGGTAGCGTTCGGCCAGCGTCGGATCACCGTAGAAGCGGCCGTGCAGCGAGGCCAGAAGATCGACCATGTCGTCGGCCATGGCTCGCGTGACATAGGTCTTGTGATTGCAGAATGTCGCGGATTTGGTGGCGACCAGATCTTCCAGCAGATGGATCGCCGCAAATGTTCGCCGATCATAGGCGGAATGATAGCACAACGGGGCCTCGATCTCGAGCTGGGGGCGAATCTGCGTAAAGAAACTCCCCTCTACGCGCGCCGTGCCGTTGAAGCCGCCGATCATGCGGGTGACAATGCTGGGCAACGACTTGGTAAAGACCGAGACCGGCAAACCGGCCCGGCGTCCTTCCTCGTTGTAGGACACTTTCAGCCGATGGCGTTCGTGGGTTCCTGCGCTCGCGGGTTTAACTTCGACGTGCGTAACGATGGCCCCCGGGGCCTTGCTGCACAAGACGGCCGTCAGCCATTCCGCCGTGACTGCATAGGGCGAACAGGGCACATCGTCGAACCGCCGCGCCTTAGGCCGCGCGAGGCGCTCATAAGCGACACGGCCTCCGATTTTCAGCGCCGCCAGGGCCGTATTTGTCGATCGCCCCATTTATCCAACTCCCCGTTAAGCTGCGCAACACTCACCCGATCACGCGGGTCCGCCGTAACTCGCTGATGGTTTCCAATGACCACCCGATTTCACCCAACACGTCGTCGGTGTGCTGCCCCAGGACGGGCGGCGGCAAGCCGGCCTGGCGCGCCGCCCCGTTGATCAGAACGGGATGACCGACGCCTTTCAGCTGGCCCGCAGTCTGGTGTTCGTAGTCGACAATGATGCCGCTCGCCTTGGTGTGCGGATGGTCGAGCAATTGCGCGATCGAATTGATGGGTGCGCAGGGTACACCGACGCCCGTCAGGACCTCATTCCAGTGTGCGACGGAATTTTGCGTCAATGCGGCCTGGACGTGACCGAGGGTTTCCTTGCGATGCGCAACCCGGTCCGCATTGGTCCTGAATTTCGGGTCATCGACGATCGCGTTCAAGCCGGTGACCCCGCAGAATTTGCGCCAGAGATTGTCGTTGGCGACCCCGATCATGATCGGGCCGTCGGCCGCCTCGAGGGCTTGATAGGGACAGAGCGATTCGTGGCTCGATCCGCATTTCGGCGGCTGCACGCCGCGCTCCCAGAAGGTCTGGAGATTATAGCCCAACAGGCCGAGCGCCGTTTCGAACAGCGAGACCTGGATCTCGCCGCCCTTCCCGGTTTTTTCCCGTGCATACAGTAACGCCAGAATGCCGCTGAAGGCGTGCACGCCGGTCATCTGGTCGATCGGCGAGATCGGACTGCGGATATAGCCGCCGCCCTCGTCGCCGGTCATCGACATGACTCCGCAAAACGCTTGCAGGATCACGTCATAGCCCGGCGAGTTCTTCAGTGGCCCCGCGCGGCCGAAGCCTGAGATGCTGCAATGGATCAGGCGGTCGTTCAGGCCGCGAAGCGTTAGTGCATCGATGCCAAGGCGCTCGGCGACACCGGTTCCGAAACTTTCGATGGCGACGTCGGCGGATTTAGCCAGGGCATGAACGAGCTCGCGCCCTTTTTCGGTTTTCATGTCGACGGCGATGCTGCGCTTGTTGCGGTTGGCGCTGAGAAAGACCGTGCCAAGGCCCGGCGCCGGAAACGGCGGCCAACCGCGCGTTTCATCGCCCTGGCCGACGGTCTCTACCTTGATGATGTCGGCGCCGAGATCGCCGAGATATTGCGCGCACAATGGACCCGCCAGGACTTTCGACAGGTCGAGGACGCGGACGCCGGTCAGGGGTTTTGACACTGCTGTTCTCTCACGAGGTTATGCCGCAATCGCGGTCGTTTCGAAGGCGGTGTCGCTCAGGCGCCAGGCTCGGTGGAGGAGAAAGCGCCCGCCATGTAGGCGGGAAAGCCATGATTCTTGACCAGTAGATAATCCGCCGCGCGGCGCTGATCCTCGGAGAAGGTGGCCCGCCATTTGTCCGCCGCGGCGTATGCCCGCGTCAGGCGTTCGCGCAGCGCGCGTTTACCGTCGGTAACAGGCTCCGCCTCGAGCCAGAAAGCGGACTGAGCAATGACGCCATCGAACGCGGGTGCCTTGCTCGACCGCTGAAAGCCGGCACGGGCGAAGGCCTCTGCAAGCGGTGCATCCGCCGCTTCATCGACCCGCAGCGCCTCGGAAACTACCGCCACAGCCTGTTCGACCCGCGCGGGAATGCCGCCCGCCTTGCGAAGCCGATCATGATCGAGCCGACCAAGAAACAGCGTCCTGATCATGTTGCGCGGCTCGCGCCGTTGGATGAGCTTTGAGAATATCTGCATCTCGGTGCGAATCGCCTCGTCAAACGGCTGTGGCAATCCCTCGCCGATGCAATCGAGAATGGCTGTTGGAGCCGGATAGTGTCCAAGAGTCTCGGCCAGAACGCTTTCGCGCTTTCGCGCGATGATTGAAGCTGCATCATCGACGTCCGCGGGCCGCCATCCGGGACGATCCCAGGGTTGCGACGCCGACGGATGCGACAGTACCCATCGTTCCGCCGCCGCCACCTCTTGGCCGGCAGGCACGAGTTGATCGACCACGCCGGCGGCGAGAGCTGCCTGCCCGGACAATCGCGCACCTTCCAGCAGGACCGGGAGCGCCTTTTCAATTCCGGCGAGACGGGGCAGCCGTTGGGTTCCCCCCGCGCCCGGCAACAGCCCGACCAGCGACTCCGGCAAGCCAAACGCAACCTTGGGATCGTCGACCATGACCCGATGATGGGCCGCCAGCGCCAGTTCGCCGCCACCACCCAGCGCCAGGCCCGCAATCGCGGCCGCGACCGGCTTGCCCGCGGTTTCGATCGCACGCAGAGCCTGGCTGAGCGGAAAGAAGTGATCGAACGCCACACGGTCGCGCATCTCGGCCGGCGCTGCCATTATCATGTCGTAGGCCGATCCGAGCTCGGCCAGATCAGCACCGGCACAGAAGGCCGATGGCTTGCCCGAGCGGATCACCACACCCGTGACGTCGCTTCCGCGTAACCATTGGCTAAAGATGGAGAGTTCGGCGATGGCGGCGTTGGAGAACACATTCATCGGACGGCCGGGCATGTCGAAAACAAGATGCAGGATATTGTTTTCGGTGCGTTCCGCTCGGAATTGCTGCAACTTCGCCAGCTCGCTCATGACCGTCTCCGCCGTCACATTTTCGCGCTATAGCATATCGTATATCTATGTACTAGTTTAAACGAGCGATCTCGCGGTGGGCAGAAAATCTCTCATTCGGCTGCCCAACCTGTCGACCGGTGATACAAAAAGCCCGCGCCGCCGCCTTGCCTTTTACCATCGCCAGCCATATAGTACACTACCTAACTAAATTGATGTGGACGGATATCGATGATCGAGCGCACCATTTTCCGCGAGGAACATCATATTTTCCGGGAATCGGTCCGGCGCTTCGTCGATCGCGAGATCGTGCCGTTTCATGCGCAGTGGGAAAAGGACGGCATCGTGCCACGGGAGCTGTGGCTCAAGGCCGGCGCCGAAGGCCTGCTCTGCTGCACCGTGCCCGAGGAATATGGCGGCATGGGCCTCGACTACCTCTTCGATGTCGTCGTGTTCGAGGAACTATGGCGCTCCGGCGCGAGCGGGCCGGGGTTTCTGATTCACACCGATCTGGTCGCGACCTATCTGCTTTCGTTCGGAACCGAGGCTCAGAAGCGGCAATGGCTGCCGAAGATGGTGTCAGGCGAAGCCATCGGCTCGCTTGGCATGACGGAACCTCATGCCGGCAGCGACCTCAAGGCGATCCGGACCCGCGCCGTGCGCGATGGCGACGATTTCGTCATCAACGGCCAAAAGGTCTTCATCTCGAACGGCCAGCTCTGCGATTTCGTCGTGCTCGCAACCAAGACCGACGGCACCGCCGGCGCCAAGGGCGTGACGCTGTTCATCGTCGAGAGCAACCGGCCCGGCTTTCAACGCGGCCGAAATCTCGAGAAAATCGGCATGAAGGCCCAGGACACGTCCGAACTGTTCTTCGAGAACATCCGCATTCCCGCTACCAATATGCTGGGGCAGGAAGGCAAAGGTTTTGCGCTGATGATGACGAAGTTGTCGCAGGAACGGCTCGCCCAGGCGATCCGCTCGGCAACAGTCGTCGAAACCGTGCTGGACTGGACCGTTGAATATACTTCGGACCGCAGCTTGTTCGGTCAAAAACTCGCGAACTTCCAGAATACCCAGTTCAAGCTCGCGGACCTGAAGACCAAGGCAACGGTCGCCCGCGTCTTCACGGATCGCTGCATTTCGCTGTTCATGGAGGGCAAGCTCGATCCGGTCGACGCCGCGATGGCCAAAATGTTCACCTCCGAACTTCACTGCGAAGCGGTCGATGAATGCCTGCAACTATTCGGCGGCTGGGGTTATATGACGGAATATCCCATCGCGCGCGCCTATGTCGACGCCCGGATCGTTAAGATCGCGGGTGGATCGATCGAGATCATGAAAACCATCATCGCCCGCCAGATGTTCGCGCAATGTGGTTTTGCGCTCGCCAAGAGCGGCTGAGTCTGCCGGTCGGCCAAAGCCGGCGGCCCGAACAAAGCAACGGCCAATGCGCCGCAAAACAAGGGAGTGAGATTTGAAAGGCTTATCAGGCAAGGTAGCGATCGTTACCGGCGGCGGCCAGGGCATCGGGCGTGCCATCACCCTTCGGCTCGCCGAAGAAGGCTGCACGGTCGCGATTTTCGACATCAATCCCGACGCCGGACATGAGACGGCGAAACTGGCGCCGAAGTCGGCGATCACGACCTACACCGTCGACGTCGGCGACCGCGCCTCGGTCGATCGCGCAGTCGCGCAGGTCGAGGCCGAACTCGGCCCGATCTGGGTTCTCGTCAACAACGCCGGCTGGGACAAGCCGATGCCGTTCCTGAAGACCGACAAGGATCTTTGGGACAAGATCATCCGCATCAATCTCTACGGTCCGCTCAACACCCATCACGCCATCGCGCCGCTGATGGTTGAACACGGCGGCGGCCGCATCATCAATATCGCCTCCGATGCCGCCCGCGTCGGCACCAGCGACGAGGCGGTTTACTCGGCCTGCAAGGGCGGGCTGATCTCCTTCACCAAATCGATCGCCCGCGAACTCGCCCGCAAGAACGTGCTGCTGAACGCGGTATGCCCGGGTCCGACCAACACGCCGATGATGGCGGCGGTGTTGGGCGAAGGCGAACAGGCCGTGAAATGGAAGGACGCGATGGTTCGCGGCATTCCCCTGAAGCGAATGGGTGAACCCGACGACTATGCCGGGATCATTGCCCTGCTCGCATCGGATGACGGAAAATTCATCACCGGCCAGGCCATCTCGGTCTCCGGCGGTATGAACATGATCTAGCAGATGTGAGGTTTAACGATGATAGCAGATCCGACCAAATTCACCGATGTGATCTACGAAGTCCGCGATCGTGCCGCCTGGATCATCATCAACCGGCCCAAGGTCTACAACGCCTTTCGCGGCCAGACGCTGGAAGAGCTGATTCATGCGTTCCAGATTGCCGCTAACGACCGCAACATTTCGAGCATCGTGCTCACCGGCGCCGGTGACAAGGCGTTCTGCACCGGCGGCGATCAGTCCGCGCATGAGGGACAATATGACGGTCGCGGCGTCGTCGGACTGCCGATCGACGAGTTGCAGGGTCTGATCCGCGACGTTCCCAAGCCTGTGATCGCACGCGTCAATGGCTTTGCGATCGGCGGCGGGAATGTGCTGGCAACGCTGTGCGACCTGACGATTGCGGCCGACACCGCGCAATTCGGACAGGTCGGACCGAAGGTCGGCTCTGTCGACGCCGGCTGGGGCACGGCCTTGCTGGCCCGCCACATCGGCGACAAGAAGGCGCGCGAAATCTGGTTCATCAACGACCGCTACAGCGCCGAACAGGCGCGTGAAATGGGCCTGGTCAACAAGGTCGTTCCGGTCGCCGAACTCGATGCCGCGGTCAAGGACTGGACCGACAAGCTGGCGCAGCGGTCACCGACCGCGATCGCACTGGCAAAGCGCTCCTTCAACGCCGACAGCGACAACATTCGCGGCATCAGCAACCTCGCCCTGCATGCCGTGAAGCTGTTCTACGATACCGCTGAGTCCAAGGAAGGCGTTGCGGCCTTCAACGAGAAGCGGACGCCGGATTTCCACAAGTTCACTTAACGATTCGACAATGAACGCATCGCTTCCCTCGCACTCGCTGATGCCCTCTCTGGGTATCGGCTGAACGCGCGCCACAAAAGGAAAAACGCCGTGCCGGCACGTAAGGTCATCATCTCCTGCGCAATCACGGGCTCGATCCACACCCCCTCGATGTCACCTCACCTGCCGGTGACGGCGGCAGAGATCGCGGAATCCGCTCTCGGTGCGGCCGAGGCAGGGGCTGCGATCGTGCATCTTCACGCGCGTAATCCAAAGGATGGCCGTCCCGACCAGTCGCCGGAAGCCTTCGACCCGTTTCTTCGTGTCATCAAGCAGCGGTCCGACGTCGTCGTGAATCTGACGACCGGCGGCTCGCCCTATATGACCGTGGAAGAGCGGATCAAGCCCGCGGCGGTCTGGAAGCCGGAGGTCGCCAGCCTGAACATGGGATCGATGAATTTCGGCCTGTTCCCGATGCTCAAGCGATACAAGCAGTTCAAACATGATTGGGAGCCGACGATGCTGGAAGGCTCCCACGACCTCGTCTTCCGCAATTCCTTCAAGGATATCCGCTACGCGCTGGAGACGCTCAACTCGACCGGCGCGCGCTATGAGTTCGAGTGCTACGACACCAGTCATCTCTACAATCTGCATTATTTCTGGACCGAGCGCCTGGTGAAGGCCCCGCTGTTCATCCAGACCGTGTTCGGACTATTAGGTGGCATCGGCGCGCATCAGGAAGACGTCATGCACATGAAGCGCACCGCCGATCGCCTGTTCGGCGATAATTATCGCTGGTCGGTGCTGGGCGCCGGCCGCGCGCAAATGCCGGTCGCGGCGATCGCGGCCGCCATCGGCGGCAATGTGCGGGTGGGTCTGGAAGACAGCCTCTGGATCGGCGCCGGCCAGCTCGCGGCGTCCAATGCCGACCAGGTGACGCAGGTTCGAAAGATCATTGAAGGACTGGGGCTGGATGTCGCAACCGCCGACGAGGCGCGCGAGATCCTGGAGCTCAAGGGCGGCGACAAGGTCGCATTCTGACACGGCATCGATCTAGGCGCCGGTCTACGATACGAATAAACGGGAGGAGCCTCGATGCTACCCCATCGCAGGGTTTATGACGAAGAACACAATCAGTTCCGGGAAACCGTGCGGCGCTTCGCGGCGGCGAAGATCGCGCCTGATTTCGCACGATGGGAGGAAGCCGGGATCATCGACAGGTCGCTGTGGGGCGCCGGCGGCGAGGCCGGCCTGCTCTGCCCGCAGGTCCCTGAAGAATTCGGCGGCGCCGGTGGCGATTTCCGTCACAACGCCGTCGTGATCGAGGAACTCAGCTATTCCGGCTTCGCGGGTCCCGCCACCGACTTCTCTGTGCATAACGACGTCTGCTGCGGCTATTTGCTCAGTTACGGCACCCCCGAGCAAAAGAAGAAATGGCTGCCGCGCATGGTATCAGGCGAAACCGTCTGCGCCATCGCAATGACCGAACCCGGAACCGGCAGCGACTTGCAGGGTATCCGCACCCGTGCCGTACGCGAGGGCGACGAGTACGTGATAACGGGCCAGAAGACCTTCATCTCCAACGGGCAGATGTGCGACCTTGTGATCGTCGTGGTTCGCACCAACCCGGAAGGTGGTTCGCGAGGAATGAGCCTGATTCTTGTCGAGACCAACCGGCCCGGTTTTCGCCACGGCCGGAACCTTGAAAAGCTTGGGCATCTCTCCTCCGATACATCCGAATTGTTCTTCGACGGGGTACGCGTCCCCGTCAGCAATCTGCTGGGGGCGGAAGGCGGCGCGATGGGCTCGCTGATGAGCGAACTGCCGCAGGAACGCCTGACCATTGCGCTGCATTCGATCGCCGCCGCACAGAAGGCCTTCGATCTCACCAAGGATTACGTCCAGCAGCGCAGCGCCTTCGGATCGCCAATCGGCAACTTCCAGAATACGAGGTTCAAACTGGCCGACCTAAGATCCGATCTCGCGGTAGGCTGGGCCTATGCCGACCAATGCCTGCACGACCATATCAATCACGAACTGACGACCTATGCGGCGTCCACCGCAAAGCTCTGGATCACGGAAATGCATGGCCGGCTCGTCGACCAATGCCTGCAATTCTTCGGCGGCTACGGCTTTATGCGCGAATATGAGATCTGCCGTCTCTACGCAGATGCGCGCGTATTGCGGATCTACGGCGGCACCTCGGAAATCATGCGTGAGCTGATTTCGCGCAACCTTTGAGTTGCCTCAGTAGCTCTTCGGCAATTCTAGCACCTTCTCGGCAATAAAACTGAGGATCAACTGCTCGGTGATCGGCGCCAGCCGCGTAATCGAGACTTCGCGGAACAGCCGCTCGACGTGATATTCCTTGGCATAGCCAAAACCGCCATGGGTCATGATCGCCTGCCAAGCTGCGTCGTGGCCGGCGCGCGCGCCAAGGAATTTCGCGGCGTTGGCTTCGGCGCCACAGGGGCTGTCGTGATCGTAGAGCCAGGCAGCGCGCATCGCCATCTGCCAGGCTGACTCCAGATACATCCAGTTCTCCGCGAGCGGATGCTGGATGCCCTGGTTCTGTCCGATCGGCCGGTCGAACACCACGCGCTCCCGCGCATATTTGGTCGCCCGGCGCAGCGCGTCCTGGCCGATTCCGATCGCTTCGACCGCAATCAGGATGCGCTCGGGATTGAGGCTGTGCAGGATATAGGAAAAGCCCTTGCCCTCCTCGCCAATCCGGTCGGACTCGGGAATGAACAGGCCGTCGATGAAGATGGCATTGGAATCGACCGCCTTGCGGCCCATTTTCGGAATGCGATGAACATCGATCTTCGATCTGTCGAGGTCGGTGTAGAAGATCGTGATCCCATCGGTCGGACGCTTGCAATCCTCGTATTTGGTCGTCCGCGTCAGCAGCATGATCTTGTTGGCGACCTGCGCGGTCGAGGTCCAGACCTTCTGGCCGTGCACGAGATAGCCGCCGGGAACCTTCTGCGCAAAAGTCTTGATCCGGGTCGTGTTGAGCCCGGCATCCGGCTCGGTAAAGCCGAAGCAGCACTGATCTTCGCCGGCGACCAGCCGCGGTACCCAGCGTGCCTTCTGCTCCGGCGTACCCTTCACGACGATCGGATGCGGTCCAAACAGGTTGATGTGCACCGCCGAGGTAGCGGACATTCCGCCGCCATGGCTGGCAACTTCATGCATCATCATCGCGGCTTCGGTCACCCCGAGACCGGAGCCGCCATATTCTTCCGGCATGGTGATCCCGAGCCAACCGGCGTCGGCCATCGCGCGATGAAACTCGAACGGAAACTTGCCGTCCTCGTCGCGCGCCAGCCAATAGTCGTCGCCGAAGCGGGTAACGACGCCGCGCACGCCTTCGCGAATGGCCGCTTGGTCGTCTCGCGGTTCGAACTCGTTCGCCAATGAACTCATGTGACGTCCTCCCCGGCCGAGGCGAGCGCACGTTTCGCCGCGATCAGATGCGGCATGTCGTACATCTTGCCGTCGATCCCGAGCGTCCCCGCATCGGGTTGGGCCGCGAACGCCGCAACCACACGGCGCGCATGCGCCAGATCGGCCTCCGACGGCGTGAAGCATTGATTGATCGTCGCGACCTGAGCGGGGTGAATGGCGATCTTTCCGACAAAACCGTCGCGGCGCGCGATCCGGCAGCTTTCCGCCAACCCCTTCTCATCCTTGAAATCCGCATACAACGTATCCAGCGCCATGACGCCGGCAGCGCCAGCTGCAAACAGGCATTGCGCCCGCGCCACTTGATAGGGAAACGTCCAGCTTCGGTCGGCTTCCTTGTTGGATAGCGCGCCCAGCGCCGCGCCGAGATCCTCCGCGCCCCACGTCATGGCGACGAGGCGCCGGCTCGGCGTTGCGTAACCCGCAAAGCCGATCATGGCGGCCGGCGTCTCGGTCGCGACCACCAGCAATTTCACACGACCCGGCGTGACCCCGATAGCGACCTCGAGCGCATCGACATAATTAGAAATCAGTTCGATGTCCTGCATGCCATTGACCTTCGGGATCAGGATGCCGTCGAGGCCAGGCCGGACAATCGCTGCGAGGTCGCCGAGCGCCAGCCCGCTGCCGAGCGGATTGATGCGCACCAGGAACGCCCAGTCGCGCGCCGGACCACCCAGCAGGTTTTTCACCATCTCGCGCGCCAGTTCCTTGCGCAGCGGCGCCACGGCATCCTCAAGATCGAGGATCAGCGCGTCGGCGCCGATGCCGGATGCCTTTGCGAATTTGGGCTCGCTGTCGCCAGGCACAAACAGAAGGGAGCGCAATCTCATGCGGGACGCCTCATCATCAGCCCGGTGCGGCGGCAATAGGCGACTTCCTCATTGCGCTGATTGAAGCCGCGATGCTCGAAGGTCACGATTCCCTGGGTCGGGCGCGACTTGCTCTCGCGCACCGCCAGAATCTTCGTCTCGGCCCTGAGCGTATCACCGGCAAAGACCGGGCGTGGAAATTTGGTGTCCTCCATGCCGAGATTTCCGACCGTCGTGCCCAGGGTGGTGTCCTGCACGGACAGGCCGATGACCAGCCCGAGGGTGAAGATCGAATTCATCAGCGGCTTTCCGAACTCGGTCGATTTGGCATATTCGTGATCGATATGCACCGCCGCCGGATTATAGGTCAGCGACGAGAACAGAATGTTGTCCATGTCGGTGACGGTTCGCCGGATTTCATGAACGAAGGTTTGTCCGACAGAGAATTGTTCGAAGTACAGTCCGGCCATCTTGTTTCCTCATCTCTGCATATTCGTATACACGCGTACGACATCTTATTGACGCTGCCCACTGGCGTCACGGCGCCTTCTTCAGGGCTTCCGGAAGCCTGGAACGATGAAAGCCTTCAAAGGGCGCGTTGCGATTATGCGGCTCGAGCTTCCACGTGGTGCGCGCATTCGGCGTGCCGCCATCGACCCGGAGGCAGGAGCCCGTGACGTAGGCGGCAGCCGGCGACAATAGGTACGTGATGGCCGCCGAGATCTCGGCCTCCGTGCCGAACCGCTGCAGCGGAACGCCGGCCGTGAAATCATGCAGCTTTTTCTGCATTTCCGGCGTGTAGGTATCGAACCCGCTGGACACGATGCCACCCGGCGCGACCGCATTGACACGCACACCTGAGGCAGACCATTCGCACGCGGCGGTTTCGGTAAGCGTCAGCATCCCGCCGCGCGCCGCGCCGGAGTGGGCGAACTCCGGCCAGCCGTGCCAGATGTCGGCAATGATATTGACGATGGCGCCGCCATTGGCTTCCATCCAGCGGTTGTAGACCTCGCGCATGAAAATGAACCCGCCGGTCAGGTTGCTGCGGACCACAGCTTCAAAGCCCTTGGTCGAGATCGACTTCATCGGCGCCCGATACTGCCCCCCAGCGTTGTTTACAAGCCCGTCGATGCGGCCGTAAGCCCCGAGCACGGCGTCAATCGCCGCGATCACCATCGTCTCGTCGCGGATATCGCAAACCTGGGTCAGGACCCGTCCACCGTCCTCCTCGATCTCCGCCTTCACTTCCGCCAGCTTTTCGGCGGTACGACCCAGGATCGCGACATCAGCGCCGAGGGCTACCAATTCGTGTGCGGTGCAACGGCCGATGCCGCTGCCGCCACCGGTGACGATGATCGTCCTGCCCTTGAAGAGATCCGGCCTGAAGACCGACTGATACGGCATCGTGTTCTCCGAAGTGACCGGCCGCGAGCGCGGCCGGCCGCCGCGCTGCCAAGAAATTAGTACACTATATTATGATATGGTGTATCGTGTTTCGCAAGCGCTTTGCGCGGCGCCTGGACCAGAAGCGCAGACACGGAAGAATTGGAACCGCCGGCCTGTTATGGCAATCCGCGCCACCCCGTGACATCCTGCTGTCGCGGCGACGAATGATGCCTTTGGGAACGCACGACATGGACAAATTCACAACCATCACCGTCGAAGCGCGTGACGCCATTGAAATTCTCTCCCTCAATCGGCCGGACGCCCTCAATGCGGTGACGCCCGCGATGGCCGACGAGTTGATCGCCTACTTTTCAGGTCTCCATGACCGCCTGACCACGCGCATTGTCATCTTCAGGGGCAATGGCCGGGCATTTTGCGCCGGTGCCGAACTCGGATCGGATGCGTTCGCGGCACCTGGCGCGGGACGTCCGCAGCGGCAGCTCGACATGCAACAGCGCTACTCGCGGATCATCCGCCTGATGCGAAGCTGCCCGCAGCCGATCGTGGCGCTGGTTCAAGGTGCCGCATGCGGCGCGGGATTCTCGCTGCTGTTGGCCTCCGATGTGCGTTTTGCCACGCCGGCAGCGCGGATGAACGCCGCCTACATCCGTGTCGGGGTCGGTGGCTGCGACATGGGATCGGGCTATCTGTTGCCCCGGCTGATCGGTCTCTCCGTGGCTTCGGAACTGCTGCTGACCGGGCGGTTTCTCGGCGCGGATCGAGCCAAGGCCGTCGGCCTCGTCAGCGACGTCGTCGCCGACGACAAATTGCTCGAAACCGGCCTCGCTTTCGCCGCCGAGATGGCCCGCGCCTCGCCGATGGGTTTGCGCCTGACCAAGCAAACGTTGAATACGCTGATCGACGCCCCCGGCATCGATGCCGCGCTGATGATCGAGGACCGTCAGCAGGTAATGCTGCTTGAAACCAGCGACCACCAGGAAGCGGTCGCGGCATTTCGGGAGAAGCGCGACCCTACTTACCGGGATCAATAAAGCTACTTGCCCGCAAATTTCGGTTTGCGCTTCTCCCTAAAGGCCTTCACCCCCTCTTGGGCATCCGCCGTTCGCGAGATCGCGGCCAGGGTCTGCGCTTCATCTTCCAACTGACTTTCGAGGGAACGATTGAGCGTCTCCAGGAACAGGCGCTTTATCCCGCCATAGGCTTCGGTGGGGCCCGATGCGAGTTCACGCGCAATCTTCCCGGCCTCGGCAACGACAGCGTCGTCGTCCACGACATAGTCGACCAGCCCGGCCGCCAGCGCGGCGACGGCGTCCATCGTTTCCGCCAGCAGGAAAAATCGCCGGGCGCGCGCGACCCCGATCCGCCGGGTCACGGTTGTTGTCGATCCGCTGTCAGGCGTGAAGCCGATCTTGGCAAATGCAGACGAGATACGCGCCGACTTCGCCATCACCACCAGATCGCCCGCGGCCATCAGCGAAACGCTGCCTCCCGCGACGTTGCCTTGCACCGCCACAACGACCGGCGCTCGCATGCGGACCATTCGCACGATGGCGGCGTGCAAATCCGCGGTCCATGATTTGATCGTCACCGGCAGCGCGTCGCCACGCGACGCCAGTGCCACGAGATCGCCGCCGACACTGAACAATCTGCCGCGAGCAGAAATCAGCACCGATCGCACATCGTCACGCTCGCTCAATTCCGCCATGCAAAGATTGAATTCGCGGCAAAAGTCGCCGTCGATCGGATTACCGCGGTCAGGTTGATTGAGGACGATGTGCGCCAGTCCGTCGTCGATGGTGCATTCGAAGCTTTTTGTATCGACTGCCAGCCCCATTGCGCTTCTCCCGATCCGTCCTGATCTTGTTTGGAATTGCACCGGAACAGCCGGTACGCGCCGGCTTTTCCGCCGCCTGCCCCACGTCAGGCCGGCCGGCCTTCCTTCTCCTTGCGCGTGGAAGCCTGAATGGCCTCCCGCGCCCGTTGCCAGTCTTCAGGCGAAAGCTCGGAAAGCCCCGCGAACGTGCTCGGCGCCGCCAGATGATGCCCGCCGTCGATGCTGATGGTATCGCCGGTGATGTAACTGCATCCGTCCGACATCAGGAAAATCATCAGATTGCGCAGTTCGTCCATCTTTCCGAACCGCCGCAACGGAACTTCGTCCGCCTGGGTCGCACCCACGCCGGTCTCCGCGAGCGGATTGAGCTTGTCCCAGGCATTTTCGGTCGGAAACGGACCGGGCGCCACCGCGTTGACGCGAATGCCCTTCGGTCCCCATTCGACCGCGAGCGACATCGTCATCGCATGAACCGCAGCTTTGGCCATCGCGGCCGGCACCACATAGGCCGATCCGGTCCAGACCCAGGTTACGAGATTGCTGATGATCACGCCAGGAATCCCCGCGGCAATCCAGCGTCGGCCGCAACCCTGCGCCGCGTAGAACGAGCCGTCCATGATGGTCGAGCGGATTGCCTCGTAGCCGCGCGGCGACAACGTCTCGGTCGGCGCCAGGAAATTGGCGCCGGCGTTGTTCACCAGGCCAGTGAGAGGTCCCGTGGTCCAGATATCCGCCATCATCTTTTCAATGCTGTCGGGATCGCGAACGTTGGCGACCAGCGCGTCAGCCTGTCCGCCGGATCGGGCACGAATTTCACCGGCAGTTTGCTCGAGAACTTCCGGCCGGCGGCCACAGATGAAGACATGCGCTCCGTGGGCGGCGAAGCCTAGGGAAATCTCCTTGCCGAGGCCCGTGCCGCCGCCGGTCACGAGGATGCGCTTATCTTTGAGGAGGTCTCGATCGAACATAAGCAAATCCTGCTATTCAAATCGCCGGTCATTGCCTGAACCGGGCAGCTTTGTAATATTGATACACTAATGTACTTGATCTGTAAATCGCTCTCATTCGGGCGCACCGACGGCTCTCGTGTTGAATCCGGCGTGAAACCGTTCATTTCAGCTGGTTTCAGGACACGCCACGCCGGCCGAACCGTCACCGTCAACCCGCCGCCACTTCGTTCTTTTGAAAATACGCTGGTGTATGGTATAAGTTGAATCGCCCGGGTCGACACCCCGTCGGCATCAGGTTTCTTGCACGAAGGAAAGAAATTGACATGGTCGACCTGCCCGATTGGGACCTCCGACTAGGCTATCTGATCCATGACGTATCCCGGCTACGCCGCATGATGTTCGACCGCGCCCTCGCGCCGCTCGGCATAACGCGGTCGCAATGGTGGGTGCTCGCATTTATTTCGCGAAAGGACGGACTTCCGCAAACCCAACTCGCCAACGAGCTCGACGTCGGCAAGGTTGGCGTTGGGGCATTGATCGATCGCCTGGAGTCTTCCGGCTTCGTGCTGCGACAGGCGGATCCGGTCGACCGCCGCGTCAAGCGCGTGTTTGTCACCAAGCAGGCCCGCGGCTTTCTGGAAAAACTTCGCAAGGAGACCGACAAGTTCAATGCCCAAATAGCCCACGGGATTGATCGGAAGGCATTGGAGGCGACGTCGGACGCATTGCTGGCGATGAAGCGCAATCTTCTGGCGATGTCTGACGGAAGCACGTTCCCGGGCAATCGCGAAGAGGACGATTTCGGCAAGAAGGGCAAACCGCGGAAGAGCAGGAAGGCCGCCTAGCCTTCATCGCCGCGACAGCAATGTCTTCGCCGGGTCAACGCCGTCACTTCTTTTCGATCTTCGCGGTCGCGACGATCTCGGCCCAGCGCCTGGTATCTGTTTCCTGAAAGGCTGCCAGTTCCTGCGGCGTCGAGGGAAACGGCGTCGCACCGATGGTCTCGAGATATTTTCCCGCTTCGCGGCTGTTGACGAACGCCGTAACGAGATCATTGAGCTTGGTGACGATTTCGGGAGGTGTCTTTGCGCTCACAAAAACGCCGACCCAGGCCGTCAATTCGTAGCCCGGCAGGCCGGTTTCCGCGATGGTGGGCAGTTCCGGCATCGTCTCAAGCCGCTTCGAACTCGTCACCGCCAGCGCCCGCAACTTGCCGTCCTGGACCAGGCCCTGCGCGCTCGCGGGATCGGCGAAGACGCAATCGATCTGTCCTCCCACGACGTCGGTCAAAGCCTGCGGCATGCCGCGATACGGCACATGCTGCATCTCGATTCCTTCACGGAACCTGAACAGCTCGGCCGCCCCTCTGCTGGAAGTGTTTCCACTGCCGAACGACAACGGTTTTTCGCGTTTTTTCGCCAGCGCGACGAATTCAGCAACACTCGTGGCCGGAAAATCCGACTTCACCGTCAGCATCATGGGGATCGTCATGATCCCCGCCACCGGCGCGAAGTCCGCTTTGGGATCGTAGGGCAGCGAATTGAACAGACTGATGTTCGCAGCCTGCGTCGAATTCGTCGTCACGAACGCCGTATAGCCATCGGGTTCGGCTTTCAGAACGGCGAGCGCGGCGAGATTACCGTCCGCGCCGGGCTTGTTTTCGACCACAACGGTCGCATTCGTCGCAGCACGGATGCTTTCGGCAAGATGCCGCGTCACGCTGTCGGTCGCACTACCGGCCGGGAATGGCACGATCAGCGTTATGCGCTGGGAGGGATAAGGTTCCGCTGCCGCAGCCGCGAGGGCAGCGGCCAAAACAACGAGAACGGCGGCGACGCCCCATGTACGATTGCGCCTCAAACTGATCTCCTGCCTTCAGGGCGATCGACGGGCGCTCCTTTTCTCGGACCGACCGCGACCGGCTACCCTTGCCCGATATCGTACACAGCCGTACTATCTTCGGGTGTACCAAGGCAAGGGGATCGATAATCGTCTCGTCGCTAATTCGTCGTCCTTAAGTTCCCGCTGGAACCATCGACTCATGAAGAACAACCGCAATCGACAGGTCATCCTGAAATCCCGGCCGGCCGATATTCCGCAAGCCGACAATTTCGACATCATCGAGTCGGACGTTCCTGATTTACGGGACGGCCAGATCCTGGTGCACAACATCTATCTCTCGGTCGAACCCGCGATGCGCGGCTGGGTCAGCAGTGTCGCCAATTATTCCGAGCCGGTGCGGATCGGCGAAGTGATGCGGTCGTTTGCCGCCGGCGAAGTGCTGCAATCCACTCATCCCGACTTCAAGCCGGGTGACAAGGTCATGGGGATGTTTGGCTGGCAGGAATTCGCCGTCGTCGGCCCTGCCGCCATCAGCCGGAAGATCCGGGAAGACGATCTCCCACTCTCGCTCTCGCTGGGCGTCGCCGGCATCAATGGCGTGACCGCCTATTTCGGGCTGCTGGACGTGGGCTAGCCACGTCCAGGCGACGCCGTGGTGGTGTCGACGGCGGCAGGCGCCGTGGGCTCGGCAGTCGGCCAGATCGCGAAAATCGCCGGTTGTCGGACCGTCGGCATTGCCGGCGGTCCGGCCAAGGTCGCCCAGTGCCGTGAGCTGTTCGGCTACGATGCCGCGATCGACTACAAGAGCGGCGACCTCGCCTCTGCGCTTGCCGCATCCTGCCCGAACGGCATCGACGTTTATTTCGACAACACCGGTGGCGCGATCAGCGACACCGTCCTCCGTCATCTCGCCGTCGGCGCGCGCGTCGTGATTTGCGGAACCGCTTCGGTTTCAAGCTGGGATCCCTGGCCGCACGGGCCGCGCGCCGAGCGTCACCTTCTGGTCAAGCGCGCACGCATGCAGGGCTTCGTCATCTTCGATTACGCGCCTCGGTTCGAAGAGGCCCTTGCTCGTCTGGCCCAATGGATTCGCGATGGACAATTGCGCTATTCGGAGGACGTATTGGAAGGCATCGAACACGCGCCGGGAGCGATCGCCGGTCTTTACCGCGGCGAGAATACCGGCAAGCGGCTTATCAAAATTGGCTGAACCAGACATTCTCATCAACAACGCCGGGGGGCCGCCGCCGGGCGATTTTCGCAAGATCGAGCGCGACGACTGGATCAAGGCCCTTGATGGCAACATGCTGGCGCCGATCGCCTTGATCAGGGCGACGCTGGATGGAATGACCGCGCACAAGTTGGATCGCATCGTCAACGTCACGTCGCATGCGGTGAAGGCGCCGGTCGCGATGCTTGCGCTGTGTCGGCGCATCTGAGAGCACCGTGTTGGCGGGGATATTGTCGACCATTGGCGCGAATCCTCAACCCTACATTCGGAACACACCGTAGTGGGGAGCTTCGATCGGGGCGTTCAATGCCGCGCTCAGTGCGATCGCCAGAGCATTGCGTGTGTCGACAGGATCAAGAATGCCGTCGTCCCACAGCTCCGATGTCGCGTAATAGGCACTCGACCGCTCGCGATAATCTTCCAGGATGGGTTCGCGGATTGCCGCAAGCTGGGGCTCGGACAGGCGCTCGCCATTGCGGGCGAGTTGCCTGGCCTTGATATCGGTGAGGACGCCGGCGGCTTGCTCGGCACCCATCACGGATATTTGCGATTGCGGCCAAGTGAACATGAAGCGCGGATCGAACGCGCGCCCCGACATGCCGTACGTACCTGCGCCATAGGAGCCGTTGCAGTTGACGGTCAACTTCGGCACGGCAGCGCCGGAAACCGCCATGATGAGCTTTGCACCATCCTTGGTGATACCTCGGCGCTCATAGTCACGACCGACCATGAAACCGGTGATGTTCTGAAGGAATAGGAGCGGCGTGCGGTTCTTGTCGCAGAGCTGAATGAAATGTGCGCCCTTCAACGCGCTATCGCTGAACAGGACGCCGTTATTGGCAAGAATCCCGATTTGATAGCCGTAGAGTCGCGCAAAGCCGCAAACCAGCGTTTGGCCGTACCGTGGCTGGTATTCATGGAAGCGGCTGCCATCCACCAAGCGCGCAATAATCTCGCGCATATCGAATTGCACGCGCGGGTCCTTTGGAATGATCCCGTAAAGCTCCGACGGATCGTAAGCGGGCGGCTCCGGCGCAACGTGGTCGACCGCCGCCTTGGGGATGCGGTTGAAGCGGGCGACAATGTCGCGAGCAATGGCGAGCGCATGCATTTCGGAGCTGGCAAAATAATCGCCGGTGCCGGAAACGCTGGTGTGCATGTCCGCGCCGCCCAGTTCCTCAACAGATACTTCCTCGCCGGTCGCCGCCTTCACAAGTGGTGGTCCGGCCAGAAAAATCGCGCCCGTTCCCCGCACGATGATGTTGTAGTCGCTGAGTGCCGGAACGTAGGCGCCGCCGGCGGTACAGTGCCCCATAACGACAGCTACCTGCGGAACTCCCATTTTCGACAGGATCGACTGATTGCGAAAGATTCGGCCGGCATAGTAGCGGTCGGCGAAAAATTCGGCCTGAAGCGGAAGAAAGCCGCCCGCGCTGTCGCAGAGGTGGACCACCGGTAGTCGATTCTCAATTGCGACGTCGAGAGCACGGACAATCTTCTTAACCGAAAGGGGATACCAGGCCCCACCCTTCACGCTGGCGTCATCGGCGTGAACGATGACTTCGCGTCCGGAGACGATGCCGATGCCGACCACCTGGGCGGCACCGGGCACTTCGTTGTCGTAGGCCTTGTTGCCCGCAAGGGTCGACAGCTCCAGGAACGGGGTACCCGGATCGAGCAGCGCCTGGATTCGATCTCGTACGAACATCTTGTTCTGCCGACGCAGACGTTCAAGATCGCGCTCCGGCCTGGCGAATCTCGCAGCCCGCTGTCGTTCCTTGAGCTCAGCAGCAAGCCGGCGATTATGAACATCGTTGGTTCGAAATTCCTGCGCTCGGGTGTCGGTCAACGAAACGATGCGTTGCATGTCATCAGTTTCCTTGCGAAAGCGTGACTAGGATCGCGTCGCGATCAAAGCTGTCGCCATCCTTGACGTGCAGACGTTCGACAATCCCATCCTGCGAGGCCCGAATCTGGGTCTCCAGCTTCATGCTCTCGATCACCATCAGGACGGTGCCGGCGGTCACGGCATCGCCCGGAACGACCTTCAGAGCGACGACAGTTCCTGGCATTGGGGCACGCGCGACGTTGTGACCATCGTCACCTTCCACGGAGGCAAGAGCGCGCAGCGGATCGACATAGCGTAAAGAACGCGTCCGACCGCGCATGTGGATATGGATCACGTCGCCGTCCACCGCGAATGCGACCGCCTCGCTTGTCCCGGCAACGGTCAGGCTGCCACGGCCGGTCCCCTCATCCGCAAGGGCAACCGTGCCGCTCCAACCATCCACAATGCGCAGATAGTATCCATTGACAGTCGAAGCGAGCCACAACTCGTGCATTACCCCGCCGAGATCGAACTTGTGAAACATATCAGTTTCTCCAGTCGCCGATAGCGGCGTGGAGTGCGGGAACCGCATCGGCCGCATCGCGCACCGGTCGCGTCACCAGCGCAGCTACCGCCAATAGTTCGGTCACCTCGTCCGGATCGCCACCAATCCCAGACGCGATCGTCGGGTTTTCGTCCAGATAGCCGGTGTGCACTTCCCCGCTCCGAAAGCCGGGGTCGCCGAGAACGCGAGCCAGAAAGGCGGCGTTGGTCTCGCATCCGAGCAGCACGATATCCTGAACCGCTCTTATCGCCTTGGCGACGGCGGCATCGCGCGTCGGCGCGTGGACGATCACTTTGGCCAGCATGGGGTCGAAGGCTGTCGTGATCGACTGCCCCTGTCCGATGCCGCTGTCGACACGTACGCCCTGCTCGTGAGGATAACCCAGCATCAGTACCTTACCTGACGTTGGCGAAAAGCCCCTCTCGGGCGATTCGGCGTAGAGCCTGGCCTCGATGGCGTGACCTTGCGCGGAGATATCGGGCTGACAGAACGATAGCGGGCGGTTCGCCGCAATCGCGATCTGCTCGGCCACCAGATCAACGCCCGTGATCATCTCGGTCACCGGATGCTCGACTTGCAGACGCGTGTTCATCTCAAGGAAGTAAAACTCGCCGCCTCCAAAGATGAATTCAACCGTGCCCGCATTGCGATACCCGGCGGCGCGAGCGATGCCCGCCGCGGTTTCGCATATCCTCTGGCGCATCTGCGGCGAAAGAGCTGGTGACGGCGTCTCCTCGATGATCTTCTGGAATCGCCGCTGCACCGAACATTCCCGTTCAAACAGATGCACCACATTGCCGAAAGCATCGCCCAGGACCTGGACCTCGATATGCCGTGGCTTTTCGACATAACGTTCGACATAGAGCCGGCCATCGCCGAAGTATCTTTGTCCTTCGCTGCGTGCCTGAGAAACCGCATCCTCCAGCAGATCGAGATCGCGAACAATTCGCATTCCCTTGCCACCGCCGCCGGCGGAGGGCTTGACCAAGAGCGGCACCCCGATGGACCGGGCCCGCGCCAGAAATGTCGGGGGATCATTCTCCTCGATCGCGGAGGGAGCGACCGGAAAGCCGTTGCGTTCGACGAAATTGCGGGCGCGGATCTTGTCGCCCATCAGTTCGATCGCCTCGGGCGATGGGCCGATAAAGGCGATGCCCGCCTCGGCGACCGCGCGCGCAAAACCGGCATTTTCCGACAGAAAGCCGTAGCCTGGATGCAGCGCGCCGGCACCAACGGTGCGGGCAGCCGTTATGATCTGCTCGGCATCGAGATAAGCAGATACGGGCGTCCGTCCCGAGATCTTGATAGCGACATCGGCGAGCGCTACTGCCGGCGTTGCGGCATCGACCTCGTGATAGACGATGGCCGCGCGCAGACCAAGCTTGCGCAACGAGCCAATGATCCGGACGGCAATCTCGCCCCTGTTGGCGATCAGGACGGTCTCGAACGGAAAGGAAATAGCAGCCATTGATAGCTACTGGTCTACGCAGATGCCGGCGGTGAGCATAGTGGTCAGCTCACGCCCTGTCTGGGTAACCTTGAGCTGCCCTCTGCCGTTGACATGCCGCCAGGCAAGGTGCTCGATTGCGCCGAACAGAACATCCCGAAGCAGTTTTGGATTTACGTCCGGCTTGACTTCTCCGGTCTTGACGGCTTCCTTGACAATTCGGATCAGCACTGAAGTGTAGCGCCGGTTCAGCTCCTGAATAGGCGAGCCTTCGTAGTCGCTCGCGACCCGTACCTCGGCGATGAACAAACGGCAGAGGTCGGTGTCAGAAACGAACACTTGGATATGCCGCTTGATCAGCGCTTCCAGACGATCGCGAAAGCGATCGTGGCCGAATACCTGCGTTTCGAGGTCGACCAAAATCCGCTCGTAGAACCTCTGCAGCACGGCAAAGAGAAGGTTCCGCTTGTTGCGGAAATAGCGATAGGCAAGACCGTCGGATATCTGCGCGATGCGCGCGATGTCGGCGATCGAGGCGCCCTCATAGCCTTTTTCGGCGAAAGCACGCTTGGCTGCATCGAGGATTGCGTCGTAACGATCCTGCATTCGTTCGGCGCTTATTGCAGGCATATCGCAACTCCGGGATTTTCCAGATCTGTGATGACGAAACTGTATCGTAACCCAGACTGGGTTCCCGCGCCAATATTCGCGACCTTCAGAGGCGGGGCAGGTCGTTCATAATGAATACCATTCATTTTTTTGCGCGTCAACCGTTGACACAAACCAAAATGAATTCTATTCATTATAAAACCAGGGATGATCCAGAGAGCAGGATCCATCAAAACTGGGAGGAAACCGGCGCATGACCACGTCCCAAGCCATCTTGAGTGGCGACAATCGTGCATCGATGTTTGCCCTCGACGAAGCGCAACAGGCCATCCTCGATCAGGCCGATCGCTTTGCACACAAGGAGCTCTATCCCCTTTCCGAACGGATGGACCGCGAGGAATGGTGGCCGGACGAAGCGTTCCACATTATCGGCGATAACGGCTTTTTCGGTGCCACCATCCCCGAAGAATACGGCGGCGCTGGTCTGGACCTTCTGGCGGCCGGCCTGGTGCTGCAGGGCTTCGCACGCTGGAACCATGCGATGGCGCTATCCTGGGTGGCGCACGACAACCTGTGCGCCAACAATATCTATCGCAACGGCAACGAACAGCAGCGCCGCAAATATCTGCCGGACCTCTGCACGGGCCGGAAAATCGGCGCGCTGGGCCTCACCGAACCGGGTGCCGGCTCAGACGCGCTGGGATCGATGCGCACCACTGCGCGGCGGGATGGAGATCATTACGTCCTCAACGGAGGCAAGATCTACATCACCAATGGACCCGTCGCCGACGTCATCCTGGTCTACGCCAAGACCGATCGCTCAAAAGGCGCGCAGGGCATTTCCGCCTTCATCGTCGAAAAGGGCTTTCCCGGATTCAAGGTCGCACAGAAATTGACAAAAATGGGTTATCGCGGCAGCCAGACCGCCGAACTCGTGTTCGAAGATTGCTGGGTGCCCGCGGAAAACCTCGTTGGCGGCGAAGATCGCGGTGTGTCAATCGTAATGAGCGGGCTCGATCTTGAACGCGCTATGATCTCACCGCTGTGTCTCGGCGTTGCGGAACGGGCGTTGCAACTCTCCATCGACTACGCGCAGACTCGCCAGCAGTTTGGCAAGCCCATCGGATCTTTCCAAATGGTTCAGTCGATGCTGGCAGAGATGTACGTTCAGGTCGAAACCATGCGAACCTTCACCTATCGCACGCTGGCGGAAGCCGCGCCGCTCGAAGTCGGCGGTGGCGGACGCGGCGATATCCACATGCTGACGGCGGCCTCCGTGATGTACGCTGCAGAGGCCTGCCACAACGTCCTCGACAAGGCCGTGCAGATCCATGGCGGCAGCGGCTACATCTGGGAGTCGGAGATCAACCGGCTATTTCGTTCGATCAAGCTGTTGGAGATCGGCGCCGGAACGACAGAAGTCCGAAAGATGATCATCGCAGGCGAACTGCTCAAGGACATGGCCACCCATGGCTGACAATCAGACTCTGGAACGGCCGGATAGACTTGGGCTGACGAACGATGAGCTTGCGGTTCATCGTACTGTGTTCGCATCCGATGCCCTCAAAGACATGGTCGTGGTGTTGTCCGGCGGCGCGGGTGGTATCGGCCGCGCGATCGCATGGTTGTTCGCGCGCCTCGGTGCGCATATCGTCGTGGTCGGCCGCAACCAGGAAAGGCTCAATACTCTCGTATCGAACGTGACAGGACGGAAGCTGAAGGCATCCGCATACGCAGCCGACATCAGGGATCCCGACGCGGTCAAAGCTTTGTTCGATTCGGTCTGGAAGACGCATGGCCGCGTCGACGGCCTCATCAACAGCGCCGGCGGGCAGTTTCCTCAACCGGCTATCGATTTTTCCGTAAAGGGCTGGAATGCCGTCATCAATACCAATCTGAACGGCACTTGGTACATGATGCAGGCCGCCGCACAACAGTGGCGCGACAACAAATATCCTGGCAGCATCGTCAACATTGTGGTCGTCACGACGCACGGCCTCTACGGCATCGCGCACACGATCGCCGCGAGAACCGGGGTTATTGGCCTTTCGCGCAGCGTTGCCGTCGAATGGGCCCCACTCAATATCCGGGTAAATTGTGTAGCTCCCGGTGCGATCGAGACCGAAGGCTGGAACGTCTATACGCCTGAGGCGCGCGCGGCCTACCCCCGATCAAATCCGATGATGCGGGCGGGTTCGCCGTGGGATGTCGCCGAAGCCTGTGCCTATCTCGCAGGTCCTTCCGGCGGATTCGTGACCGGCGAAACGTTGACGGTGGACGGAGGCGGCCAGCTTTGGGGAGAGACCTGGACCACTGGAAAACCACCCTATTTCAGCGGCGGGGGCTCATAGAGCCGTAGTTGTCGCCGCGGCGCGAATCTAAGGAGCTGTCGAATGGACGTTTCAAGATCGGCATCGAGGTCAGTTTTGCAGCAAGGTCAGACCGCCGCGAGCACTCACCTAATCCACCGTGTCAATGTCGGTGACCTCGTCACCCGGAGCGCGGAGCGGTTTCCAGAGCGGGAGATGATCAGCGACGGCGACAAGCGCTGGTCCTATCGCGACTTCGACGCCTGGACCAACCGGGTCGCCCATGGTCTCTCCGCGCTCGGCCTCCAGAAAGGCGACGCACTTGCCCTGATGTCGGGCAACCGCGCCGAATTCCTCGCCGTCTATTTCGCCTGCGCGCGGCTTGGCTTGGTCTGCGTCTCCATCAACCTGCTCTGGCGACAGCACGAACTGAGCCATGTCCTGACGGACTCACGCGCTCGCGCTGCCGTAGTCGAAGCAGGTCTGCTGAGGCAGTTCTGCGCAGGCGTCGAAGATCCGGCGCCGCTGCTCGGTATCGTCGTGATGGACAGGCAGGCGCCAGGCGCTACGACTCCCGATGGTATCGGCGACATGCCGTTGTTCGACTTTGACGCGCTCGCGGCCGATCAGTCCTCCGAAATTCCGGATGTCGCGATCGAGGACCGCGCTCCCCTCTCCTATCTCTACACCAGCGGCACGACCTCGGCGCCAAAGGGCGTGATCGGCACCCATCTCGCGATCTATCTGGAATCACTCGGGACCGCAATCGATACACGCATGACAGAGAACGATCGGCTGAGTGTGGTGCTTCCGCTTTTCCATACGGCCCAGCTCAACGCGCTCTGCACACCAGCAATCGCAGTCGGGGCCTCGATGGTGATCCAGCGCGGCTTCGACGCCGCTGGCCTTCACGAGGCCATCGAAAGGGAGCGCATCAGCGTTCTCTTTGCGCTGCCGATGATGATCCAGCAGCTCGTCGAACGGCAGCTCGCACATCCTCGCAACGTCAGCAGCCTGCGCCTGACGGTCTACGCCATGGCGCCGATGCCGGAGGCGGAGCTTCGCCGAGCGATCGAGATCTTCGGGTGCGACTTCAGCCTTATGTTCGGGCAAACAGAGATGAGCCCGGTCTCGACATTCTTCAAGCCCCAGCACCAGCTGAGCCATCCCGGTGCTGTCGGCACGCCGGCCGTCAACGTGCAGGTCGCCATCATGGCACCGAACGGCGAGCTGCTTCCGACCGGCAGCACCGGGGAGATCGTCTATCGCAGCCCCCAGACCATGGCGGGTTATCTGCACAATCCCGAGGCGACCGCGGAAGCTTTCCGCCACGGCTGGTTTCACTCGGGCGATGCCGGCCATTTCGACGTTGATGGGATTCTCTGGTTCGAGGACCGCTTCAAGGACGTCATCAAGACGGGTGGCGAGAACGTCTCGTCCATCGAGGTCGAGCTCGCGATCCGGGCCGCACATCCCGACGTACTCGAAGTAGCGGCAATCGGACTGCCGCACCAGCATTGGGGCGAAGCGATCACCGCCGTCGTCGTCACCCAGAGTGGCGGATCCATCGACGCGAACATGCTGCTTTCAGCCGTCCGCGAACGGCTAAGCCCGTTCAAATGCCCGAAGGCCGTCATCCATGTTTCGGAGTTGCCCAAGACTGCCACGGGCAAGATCGAAAAAGCGAAACTGAGGCGCACCTATGCTGCCTACTACAAGTAAGTCGTCTTCCGGCTCAGCCGACTGGCAGCTCGATGCCGCCATCGCGGCGGACATCACGCTCGACGCTCTCTTCCGACGCGCATTCCGCGTTTTCGCCGACCGCACCGCTGTCACCTGGGAAGGCGGGCAGCGCCGCTACCGCGAGGTCGGCGAGCGAGCCTGGCGGTTCGCCAATGCCGTGCGTGCCAAGGGATATGACCGCGGCGACACGATCGCGATCCTCTCGGAGACACGTCCGGAATATGTTGAATGCTATGCGGCCATGGCCGCGCTCGGCATCACTGTCGCGACGCTGAACATCCGGCTTCGTCCCGATGAGATCGCCGTGTGCCTCCGCAAGGCTCGTCCCAGTGCCGTCCTGACCTCCGGTGCGCTGGCGGGGCTACTCGACGGCCTCGGGTCCGAGTTTCCGAACATCCGCGACTGGATCGCATTCGAGCCGGTGCAGGGCTTTGACGATTACGAGGCCATTCTTGCCGAAAGCAGCGCGGACGAGCCGCCTCGGATCGCCGAGGGCGCGGACATCCACAACATCCTATTCACCAGTGGCACAACCGGTCAGCCCAAAGGCGCACTCGTGAGCCAGCGAGCGGCGGCTACCCGCGGCTTGCGTCTTGCTCAATGGTTCGGACTGACCGAGAAGGACGGTTTCGTCGGCTGGCTGCCGCTCTTCCACTGCGGCGGAGACGAGTCACTCTACGCGACCTTCGTCACCGGCGGCATCTATGCGACATTCAAGCGCGTCGATATACCGGCCATGTACGAGCGCATCGAGCGCGAGCGGCTGAGCTGGACTCTGCTCCTGCCCGGCGTGATCACCGACTTCATGAACAACCCGCAGCGGCAGGCCAACGATCTGTCGAGCCTGCGCTTCGCCATCGGCTACGCCAACATGATGCCGAACGTCGTCGCGAGGCTGACGGAGACCTTCGGCATCGATTTTTACGACGCCTTCGGGCAGAGCGAGTCGAGCTATCTGCTCGCGCACGGCTGTTCCGGCCCAGGCGAGGTGCCGTCCCTGCGCAAACGACCCTCGCCGTTGATGGAGGTCCGCGTCGTCGACGAAGACATGAACGAGATGCCTGTCGGCCAGCCCGGCGAATGCGTGGTGCGGGGCCCGAGCATCATGTCCGGCTATCTCGATGACGATGCGGCCAACGCTGAGGTGTTCAAGGGCGGTTGGCTCCATACCGGCGACCTGTTGCGGCGTGAGGAGGACGGCACGCTCACTTTCGTCGACCGCAAGAAATACCTGATCAAGACCGGCGGCGAGAATGTCTATCCCGCAGAGGTCGAGGCCGTCCTCAGCCGACATCCGGCCGTTCAAGAAGCGTGTGTGTTCGGTGTACCGGACCCGCATTGGGGCGAGACGATAAAGGCCGTGGTCGTCCTCCGCCAAGGCCAGTCGGCCGATAGCGCCGAAATCCTCCACTGGTGTCGCGAGCAGCTCACCGGCTATAAGCGCCCGCGCTACCTGCAGTTCATGCGCTCCGAGGAGTTGCCCCGCAGCACCACCGGCAAGCTTCAACGCCATGAGCTGGCACGTTTGCCGCTGACCGCCGAGCAACGTGTCGGGTGAGGGACGATGCAGTGACAGCGCGTGAAGGGCGACAATCGACTGGCCGGATCCGGGCTCCACGGCATCTCAAACGCGTGAACCGCAACTATCTCGTCCTGCTCAACGAGCGCCGTTACGCTCCAGCTTTTTTCAATGCCAATAGCGCTGCCCGTTCTTGCCCACGGTCCGTGGGCATAACAACGCACTCCGCCAAAAACAATAGACTGAAGTAATTCGACACAGCAATCATCAGAGAGGGACATCCGATGTATCCAGGTGTGCATGCCAAAATTCGAGCCGATCAGCCTGCGTTCATCATGGCGCAAACCGGCATAGCCGTAACGTACGCCGAGCTGGAACAACGCACCAACCGCCTTGCGCACTTTCTTCGCCGCCGCGGGCTCAAGCGCCTCGATCACTACGCCATCTTCATGGAGAACAACGACCGCTATGTCGAAAGCTGCGGCGCGGGCGAGCGTGCGGGGCTCTACTTCACCTGCGTCAACTCGTTTCTGACCGCAGGCGAGCTCGCTTACATCGTCAACAACAGCGAATCGAGAGTCCTAATTGTATCCGAAGAGACTCGCGCGACCGCCCTCACAGCAATCGGCCAGTGCCCGAAGGTCGAAGCCGTGCTGGTGGTGGACGGCTCGGGCGACGGCGAGCGCATCCTCAATCTCGACGAGGCCACCGCCGGTTTTCCCGCCACGCCGATTGCAGACGAGACAATTGGCACGGCCATGTCGTACTCGTCGGGGACAACGGGCAGGCCAAAAGGCATTCTCCGCCCATTGCCCGACCAGCCACCGTCGCAGCAACTACCACTCTTTGATTTTCTTCAAAAACTATGGCGCTACAGGGAGGGGCTCGTGTATCTGTCCCCCGCTCCGCTTTACCATGCGGCACCGCAGGCGTCCGTCAACCTCGCGATCCGCAACGGCGGCACCGCGATCATCATGGAGCGGTTCGATCCGGAGCACTATCTGCAATTGGTCGAGAAGTATAAGCCGACCCATAGCCAGCTCGTGCCGACGATGTTCTCGCGCATGCTGAAACTGCCCGAGGGCGCGCGATTGCGTTACGACCTGTCATCGCTCGAGGTAATAATCCACGCCGCTGCGCCTTGTCCGATCCAGGTGAAGGAGCAGATGATCGCATGGTGGGGACCGATCATTCATGAGTATTACGGTGCGACTGAGGGCCTCGGATTCGCGGCCTGCGACAGCGAGCAGTGGTTGGCGCATCGCGGCACGGTCGGCAAAGTTCTGCTCGGCGAACTGCACGTGCTGGACGACAACATGCAGCCCTGCCCGAAGGAAACGCCGGGCACACTCTGGTTCAAGACCGCGACTCCGTTCGAATATTTCAACGAAACGGCGAAGACCAAGGAGGCGCTATCGCAGGACGGCTCCATGAGCACGGTCGGCGATGTCGGCTATGTCGACGACGACGGATTTCTCTATCTGACCGATCGTGCTACTTTCATGATCGTTTCTGGCGGGGTCAATATCTATCCGCAAGAGTGCGAGAACCTGCTCATCACTCATCCCAAGGTCGCGGATGCTGCAGTATTTGGCGTTCCGAATGAGGATCTGGGCGAAGAGGTAAAGGCCGTGGTCCAAGTATTGCCCGGCATCAAGGCCAACTCCGATCTGGTAAACGAGCTGATGAACTTCTGCAGGGCGCATCTGTCGCACCAGAAGTGTCCGCGCTCGATCGATTTCGAGGCTGATCTCCCTCGTCTCCCTACCGGCAAGCTCTACAAGCGCGTGCTGCGTGACCGCTATTGGGGAGACAGAAGAACCCGGATCGTATGAGGAACAGGCCGCCAACCCCGCCAGCATGGAGAGGATGGAATGACTTTCGCGAGCACACGAGAAAAGCTGCCTCCCGGCGGGACGCCGAGCGTGCCTCTGGTTCGCTTCGAGCATCTGGGCAATATCGCCCGGATCATCCTGGCGCGGCCCGATGCCGGCAATGCGATCAACGCCACATTGATCGCGGACCTGGGCGCCGCCGTCGATGCTGTGCGGGCGGTCGAACCGCGATCGGTCCTCATCACCGCCGAAGGCGCGAATTTCTCCTTAGGCGGCGATCTCAAGCATCTGCATGCCGCCGCGAGCGATGTTGCCGCTGAACTCGGCCGAATGGCGCACGACTTTCACGTAACCCAGCTTCGCCTGATTGGCATCGGCGTCCCCATCATCGCCGCAGCTCGTGGTCATACCATAGGGGGAGGTTTTGGCCTCGCCCTCTCCTCCGATTATCTCCTCTGCTCGGAAAATGCCCGTTTCTCGACAGGCTACTCAAGGCTTGGACTGAGCGCCGATGCAGGCGTGAGCTATTTTCTGACCCGTGCGCTGGGTGTGCGCCGCGCCCGCACCCTCCTTATGGACGCCCGCTTCATGTCGGCCGACGAGGCTGTGCTTCTTGGCATCGCCGACCGCAAGGTTTCTGACGACCGGTTGGATACGGCCGCGCTTGATCTTGCGAGGGAACTCGCGGAAGGGCCGACCGCGGCTTATGCGGCCATTCGGCGGCTGACAGAAGCCGCCGCGACGAACAGCCTTGCGACGCATCTCGACGAGGAGACTCGAGAAATCGTGGCGCTCGCGGGCCGCGAGGATGTGAGGGCAGCCCTCTCGACCCCGCTCACACGCACCAAAGCTGTCTTCACCCGCTAGTAATCAGGATATCCATGCATGGCCCTTGACCCCCAATGCCTGTCCGGCCGCAACGCGGTCGTGGTGGGCGCATCGAGCGGCATCAACCTGGGTGTCGCCCACCGGCTGGGTTCGCTCGGCGCGCAGATCGCGATCGTCAGCCGCTCGCCGGACCGAATCGCGGCGGCGGCCGATGCCCTGCGCGCCGATGGTCTCGACGTGACCCATCATGCCGGCGACGTACGCGAGGCAACCGCCATGCAGGCGATCATGACCGAGATCGCCGACGCCAAGGGACCGATCGACATCGTTGTATCGGGTGCTGCGGGCAACTTCTTCGTGCCGGCGGCCAAGATGTCGGCCAATGCCTTCAAGACGGTCATCGACATAGACCTCATCGATACCTTCAATGTGCTCTCGGCCGCTTATCCTCACCTCAAGCGACCGGGAGCGGTGCTGGTCAACATCACAGCCCCCCAGGCCGAGCGCGCCATGCCGATGCAAGCCCATGCCTGCTCGGCCAAGGCCGGAATCGAGATGCTGACCCGCTGTCTGGCGCTCGAATGGGGCGTGGAAGGCATCAGGGTCAACGCAGTCTCGCCCGGTCCCATCGCCGACACCGAAGGCCTGGCGCGTCTCGCGACCGACGCTGAACTCGCAAAGCGCATTCGCGACGCCTTGGCGCTGCCGCGCTTCGGGCAGCTCATCGACATCGGTAATGCGGTGGCGTGGCTATGTAGCGAGGCGGCGAGCTTCGTAACCGGAACCACGATCAACTGTGATGGCGGCATGCGTCTCGGCAATCTCTATGCGCCCGGATGAGAGCCTGCAACAATTAAGGAGCAAAACTCATGGACCTGAAGAACAAGGTAGCGATCGTCACCGGCGGCGGATCGGGGCTCGGCGAGGCGACCGCCATCAAGCTCGCCGAGGGCGGCGCGAAGGTCGCCGTGCTCGATCTCAATGGCGATGCAGCGAACGCCGTAGCCGAGCGCATCGGCGGACGCGCGTTTGCAATCGACATCGCGGATGCTGTAGCCGGCGAGACGACGGTGGCAACGATCGCGTCGGACTTAGGACACCGTGCAGTCTCGTCAATTGCGCAGCGTCGGCACGCCAATGAAGATTCTCGGTAAAGATGGCCCTGTTTCGCTTGCGGCGTTAGAGAAGTTCTGGCAGGAGCCGTGCGGCTGATTCAGTGGTGGGCGGACGAGCTCGACCGGCTAAGGGAGCACGGTCGTGTCATTAAAATGAGTGCCAGAGGAAAAGCGCGTTCAAAGTGGGGTTGCTCCCTTAAGTCGCACGTCCATTAGTTCGACATGTTGGTGTCAAGGAGCGCCAGAAGTGAGCGCACCACTACTAGTCGCCGACGTCCGATCGTTGTCGTGACGATACACCCAGTTCCTATCAACTCGTAAAGCTTCGTGCGTCCCAAGCCGGTCACTTCGCATGCATCGTCAATCGTGCAGGTGAGCCGCTGGGTGAATGGCATCGTGCTCGGTTCGGCTTTCGGAGCAGATAGACCGACTTGTGACTGTTGTCCGCCAGTTTTCTCACGTCGATTGTATCTCACGTGGCCCTCCTATTCGCACAAAGCTCGACAGGACAAGGGTTGATTGTGCGACGAGCAACGTCAATGCGAACATCCGAGGGCGCTCGCGTACGACAGCGCAAGTTAGCGGCGGTTTGAATATTTCCGGACACCAAGGGGCGACGAGAAAATTTTTTGCGAATGCGCCAGCCACAGTGAGGCATCGCGCCGAGTGTGGTCTGCTAATGTCGGCAGTAAATTCCGCAAGCGCTCGCCGCTGTTCACCAGCGTCTTATTCAGCGAACGCGGCTGATGGCTACCTAAGTGCCTGAGTTTGCTGGCGCTCCCTAGGGGAGGGAGATTAGCCGGGTCCAAAGCTATTGTAAACCATTGCAATGAAAAGCATTTTACTGCCGCTAAGACTGCCGCTAAACACTGCCGCTAGCGACTGCCGCTAACGGACCCGCGCGAAGTCGCGGGAGATTTCATGACCCGCAAAATCGACTACCTGTTTCTCCGCAATGGTTCGCGCAACTGGTACGTCAGGTTGCAAGGCCCGGAGCGGGCGGAAAAGTCGCTCGGCACGTCGGACCGCGCCCAAGCCGAAATCCTAGCGTTGCCTTACATCCAAGAGCACAAGATGCGGCTGTTGGAGGCAAGGCCAGGTATCCAAGTCAGTTGGCGTCATCGGTTCGCGCCGGGGCAGGAACACATCACGCCAGACGGCGAGCGAATTGTTGCGGATGACCGCGAACTGATATTCCTCAATCACAATGGCGCTATCGTGCGGAAGGAACCGAATGGCGAGTTCGCAGTTGCGCTACCCCCGTTGCGTGAGCAAAAGGCAGTTGTGCGCCGCGAAGAGCAACGCCAGCGAACTGCAACGAGCGCGGACGATGCTCTAATCGAAACCTATTTGAAGCACAAAAACGTCACTGGCTATTACGAGCGCGAAGCCCGGGCGGTGTGGGCGCTCTACAAGCAACTCACCAATGGCAAGCCGTTGAAGGATGCCAGCAGGGATGACGGTCGCAAGCTCGTTGATTATTACGAGAAGCAGGATTTAAAGAGCGCGACCATTCAGAAAAAAGTCGGATGGCTGACGGCGGCGGTCAATCTGGCAATTGATGAGGCGACACTGAAATTCAATCCGTTTAGCAGCATCGTACCGGAACGCGACGATAAGCAACGGCGACTGCCGCTGAACGAAGCCGATATCCGGAACGTGAAGCAGAACCTTGACCAGCTTGACGAAGGCGACCAACTGCTATTCCGCGTGCTCGCGTCCACCGGCATGAGGTTGTCGGAAGCATTTGAGATCGACGGCGAAATGGAAGAGGGCGGACGCCGCTACGTCATCGTCGGTCGGAAAACACCGCAGTCGCTTCGCCGCGTTCCGCTTCCGGCCGCCGTGCTCCCGTTCCTCCCGCGCAAGATAGAGGGGCGGCTTTTCCCCGGCGACCCGCGCGCGGCGTCGAAACGCCTCAACAGGTTTTTGAACGGGGTAGGTATCGAAGACCGTCGCAAGGTCGTTCATTCACTGCGCCATCGGGCGCAGGACCGTCTGCGGGCGGCCGGTTGCCCCGAAGATTTGCGTTGGGCAATTCTAGGCCATGAACAGAAAACAGTAGCGGCGGGCTACGGCGAAGGCTTTCCCGTGCCCCTGCTCAAGCGGTGGATTGACAAGATTGGCTTTTGACGGGGGTGAAGTTGTGGCCGTTGAGGTAATATGTCGTTTGGAAGGGGAAGAAGGTTGCGACACGCATCACCATGGGGCCGAGAACTTCATCGCGGATATAGAAGTAGTCGTGTGTGAAGCGGCTGCGCTGGCGGGCGAGGATGCGGTGGTTTGGATCCTTGGTGGGATACTTCGGCACGCTGACCCGGAAGGTCGGGCCCTGTTCCATACTCTTGAAGATGAAATAAACGCCATAGGCGTTCCTCTTTGTCATTCGGCGTAGCCAGGGGAGCACATAGTCTTCCTTGCGCACCCCCTTTTCGGCCCACTCGATCGGGATATTATGATTGCGGGCGAAGGCCTCGACCCAGTTCTGGTAGTCGGCCGTTCGCTGGCTCAAGATCTCTTTGCTGACCACAGGAATGCCAACGACCTTTCGGAAAAAGTGCACTACCTGTTCGGGCCGTGACAGCCCACTGAGGTAGCCGTGAATGACAATGCGGTCGAAGCAATGGTAAACGAACAGCAGCAAGTCGCCGAACAATTTGGTGAAAAGTTCCATGGCTAACACCGGCATCAAGCGTGGACCGGGCAAGCGCATGGTGGACGGCAAGAGCTTTCGTCTCGCCGATGAGGTCCGTTACATTCAGCGTCGGGCAGCCGACCACACCGGACGCGTGATCAGCATCGGTCAGCTCATCCTGTTCTCGAGCAAATCTGGCGATGCGTGGCTGCTTGACCCTTCCGACCAACTCGCTGCACGACTGGCCCGGGATGGAGACCCCGAACCGATCCACATCGACGAGACTGATACCACCTTCGCGATCGGTTGGAAGGGACACTATCGCATCGACGGACCGGCATTCATCTACGTTGATCGCGACACAGGCCGAACAAGCACCATCCTCGGATATCCGACGCATCAATTGACGAACATCGGTTGACGCTAAAAATTTCAAATATTTTTGGTTAGGTTTCCGACAGGGACAGGCAGCCAGGGCTGGCGCGTTCACCGAACCAAAGATTGTGGACGGACCGAATGATCCAATCACGATCTAATGTCCGCGCACGCAGGAACGATGAATTCAAAGATGGCACCACGCGGCACATTCGCGGTCGCCCACAACCGGCCGCCGTGAGTTTCGATGATCGAACGGCAGATCGACAGCCCCAGCCCCAAACCGCTGGGCTTCGTCGTGTAGAAGGCGTCGAAAAGGCGCTCGAGAGTCGCCGGCGCCAGTCCGGGACCCGAATCTCGCACGCCCACGAGTACGCCGCCCGGCTCCGCCTTCCGACTGGTGATGAACAGCTCTCGCGTCCCGTCGCTTACGCTGCTCATTGACTCGACGGCATTCATGATCAAATTGAGGATAACCTGTTGCAGTTGCACCCGATCACCTTCGATGACCGGCAAGCCGTGCGCGAGGTCCGTCTGCACCGAGACGTCATTCTTCACCGCTTCGCCCCGGGTGAGCTCAATCACCCCGCGGATCGCCTCGTTGATGTCCAAGCGCTCGTTCCGGGGCGGCGCTTTTTTGATGAGAGTGCGGATCCGGTCGATGACTTCACCAGCGCGAACGCCGCTTTCTACGATAAGATTAAGTGCCTGCAGAGCCTCTTCTAGATTTGGCGGTTTGGCGCGGAGCCAGGACAAGCCAGCTTGAGCGTAAGTGATCGCCGCTCCAATCGGCTGATTGATTTCATGGGCAATGGAGGCCGCGAGCTGACCCATCGTGGCGACGCGGTTCGCGCGCGCTAGCTGCAATTGCACCTCGCGTGCCGCTGCCTCCGCCCGCTTGCGCTCAGTCAGATCGAGCACAAACGTGACCCCCTCGTATCGGGCTTCGTCAAACGCTGCCGCGCCAATCAGCACGGGTACGCGGCTGCCGTCCTTGCGCAAATACTCCTTTTCATAGGCTTGAGCCGCCCCCGTTGTGTCTATCTGCTCTAGCGCGCCAGCGGTACTGTCGAGCCATTGCGGCGGCGTCAAGTCGGTCCAGCGTACACGGCCGGCGGCGAGATCCTCTCGGTCGTACCCCACCATCTTGAGAAACGCATCGTTGGCCTCCACAATGTCTCCATCCCGTCTGGAGATGAAGATGCCAATGATGTTGGCATCGACTAAACGCCGAATCTTGGCTTCGCGTTCGGCGAGATCGCGGTACAGTCGGGCGTTCTCTAGCGCGATCGCCGCCTGCGAGGCGAGCAGCTTCACCACGGCGATCCGCGCCGCCGCGAAGACGCGGGTGGTCAGGTTGTTCTCGAGGTAAAGCGCTCCGATGAGCCTGGCCTGGGCTATCAAAGGAAGGCAGAGAATGGATCGCGCTTGGAACTGACGGATGTAGGGGTCGGCGGCGAACGGTGGCTCGGTGGCCGCGTCGTCGAGAATGGCGCTTTCCCGAGTGCGCAAGACATGGTGCAGGACCGACGATGGCAGCTCCGTTGCGGTCACCGTCTGGTCCCGCAATTGGACGACGACCGAGTCGCCGCGCGTTGCGGCTTCTGCCCGTATGTGCGGCTCAGTTTCTGTTGATAAGATCAACAGGCCCCGCTCGGCACCCGCCTGTGCGATTGCGGTGCGCATGATCATATCGAGCAATTTCTCGAGCACGATCTCGCCGGAGACAGCCTGCAAGACCTTAATCACTGTGCCGAGATCGAGCTGTTCGACCGACGCCGCGATGGTGCTCGTCGGAGCGGTAGCGCGTTCTTCTTCCCGGAGGTGCGGATACATCTCTTCGAGTTGCCGCACTTTACCATTGGCTCCCCACCGCAAGTAATAATAGCGGGCCTTGCGCAAGTAGAGATGCGCGATGTCCTCGAACCCGCGCGCCGCGTAAAAACGTCCGGCGAGTTCGTAAGCGAGTGCCTGATTGTGAATAAAGCCGTTGGCGCGGGCCGAGCGGATGGCATGTTCGTACAGCCTCGTCGCGTCAACATCACGGGCTTCAATGCCAGCAATTTCGGCGCCGACCAGCGCGGCGCGGTTCTCGAAATTTTCCAGGCAATTCTCCGCCCACATCTCGAGCTGCTTGTGGTGAGCGGTCAGAGCCTCGAAGTGCTGCTGTTTCTCATCCGCAGACGCGGAAAGCCAGGATGCCGCGTGAGAAAGTGCGCCATAAAAGTGAAACTCCGCCGTTTCGAATTGTGATGGTGATATCCAAAGTAGCCGCTTCGCCCTCAACGCGGCGTCAAGGGCTGAAGCATACTCTCCGGCAAAAAAGCGGGCTTGCAATTTCCGGATCGAATACCAACAGTCAACTTCTGCCAGAGCCGCGTTGTTTGCCAGATGGCACTCGAATCGAAGCTCGTCAAATTCCTCATTGTTGAGGGATCCAAATTTCCAATTTAACCCGCGAAGCGTCCGGATCAGTCCGAGCTGCGCGGCTATCTTGCCAACGACGAAGCCAAATCTAATCTTCCGCGCAAACTCGAGACCATTCTCAGCTTCAGTTTGCACCTCCACGAGCGGATCGCCTGCCGCGAGAAGGTTTGTGATCAGGTGGTTGCGACTGAAAGCGGCAAACGTGAGGTCACCCATTTCGTTGGCAGCATCGAAAGCGCGGCGTACCAAATCACGACCAGCCTGAACGTGTCGCGTCCATGGGAGGACGATATCTCCGAAAGACATGTAGGTTCGAGCTTGAAAACGCTTAAATCCGTGTTTCTCAACCAGGTCATAGCCGAGCCGGCCGAATCGGGCTGCGGCGTTGTAGTTGCCGAAGCGCGGCCCGGCGATGATAGCAAACCTTACATAAGCGAAGCACGCACTGCCGCTATTGCCATGTTCGAGACTGAGATTAACCATGTGGCAAATGACGAGCGACGACAAGTTCTCATCGCAAAAATGCGCCGGTGAGACGAGTTCGGCCAGAACCTCAAGGGTGTCGAGAACGTCCGAGTTGGTCATCAAGGGCAAGTCGATGAGTTCCTCGATTTGCCGATTTCCAAGCTGAGACCAGATTCGGTTATATTCACGCAATACTTCGTCTCTGGTCGGGTGCGGCGACCAATTAGTGCCGCCGCGTCGCAGGTATTCAAGACATACCTTGACACCGCGGTCGCTCTGATCCGAAGTAGTGTACAACGTTAGACGCAAGCGGGTGACGAGAGCCAAATCGTGGCCCCCTATGGCACGTTGCGCCAGCGTCGAAAGCCGATTTTCCGCCGCCGTTATGTTTGCAGTCAGTAGTTCGCACTCGGCCATAAGATGTTCGAGACAGAAGATGAGCTCATAGTTGTAATGCCAGCTCTCTTCGGTCAACAGCGCCCGGCCAGCTGTGAGGTAACGAAGCGCCGAGTCATATGCAGTCGAGATCTTCGCACGCCTGCCGGCGACTAAATTCAGTTCTGCGATTCGGTTACGTTCCTCAACCGATGTGATGAGGTGAGAGCCGCGGTTCAGTTGATTGACGATCTCGAAGATTGCCTCTTCCCGCTTCTCGGGAGGGATGTGCGCCGCGAGCAGCCTCCCGATCCGGAGATGCACCGCGGGACGCAACGCTTCCGGAATCAGCGAATAGGCCGCTTCCTGAACACGGTCGTGGATAAACTTGTAGAACCCGTTAAGGCGCTCGACCAACTCAAGGCGGACCGCTGCCGATAGAGCCGCGTGGACTAGCACATCCGAGCCTCCGAGAATGATCGAAAGCGTCCTGACCTCAGCGAGGTTACCGAAATAGGCCAGCTGCTGTAGCGCTTTCTGGGTTTCGGCTGGTAGTCGCGCCAGTTTCCCAACCATCAAGTCTACCACATTATCGGTGTAACCTTTGGCGTGAATGCGATCGAGCTGCCAGGACCACCGCGCAGTATCATGGTCGAAACTGAGCATTCCCTCTTCAGCTAGGGCAGAAATGAACTGAATCGCGAAGAAAGGATTGCCACCGGTCTTCTCGTGCACCAGCTGCGCGAGCGGCGCGGAGCGCTCCAACTCGCAGCGAAGAGCGTCCGCGATCAACTGCCCGAGATGCTCTCGGACGAGGGGCGCGAGCGTGATCTCCGCTACCTTTCCGCCGGCGGTCTTGATGGCGTAGAGCCTGCGCATCAGCGGATGCGCAGCAGTGACTTCGTTGTCGCGATAGGCGCCGATCAGCATCAGGTGCTGCAGATCCGATCGGGTCAGCAGATCCTCGAGCAAATCCAGCGTGGCTGCGTCGAGCCATTGCAGATCGTCGAGGAACAGCGCAAGGGGATGTTCCGCACGCGCGAACACGCCGATAAGCCGACGGAATACCAATTGGAAGCGGCGCTGCGCATCCTGTGGCGGAAGTTCAGGGACGAGAGGCTGCTCTCCGATAATAAGCTTCAGCTCCGGGACGAGGTCGATCATGAGTCGTCCGTTCGGGCCCAGCGCCAGCAGAAGTTCGGCGCGCCAGCGCGCGAGCTCTGCCTCGCTCTGGCCGAGAAGCGAGCGGATCAGGCCTTGAAAGGCTTGCGCGAGCGTCGCATAGGGGACATCGCGCTTGTACTGGTCGAACTTGCCGGAAGCGAATAGTCCGCGCGGTGGCACCAGCGCCTTGTGCAGCTCGTTGACAACTGAGGATTTGCCGATGCCGGAATATCCCGACACCAGCACGAGCTCCGGCGCGCCGCTTTGAACGATGCGCTCGAAAGCGGCGAGCAAAGTTTTTACCTCGCGCGCTCTCCCATAGAGCTTCTCCGGGATCAGCAGTCGGTCCGGTATGTCGTCTTGCCCAAGCAGGAAGTCGTCGATGCGCCCCTGACGCTCCCAATCGGCGAGACAGCGGCGCAGATCGCCCTCGACGCCTGCGGCCGTTTGGTAGCGCTCCTCGGCGGCCTTGGCGAGCAACTTCATGATGATATTGGAGATCGCGTCCGGGACATCCTTCAGCCGTTTGCTCGGCGCCATCGGCTGCCGCGCGGTGTGGCAGTGGACCCATTCCATGGGATCGGCCGCCGTGAAGGGAAACGCGCCCGTGAGCATCTGGTAAAGACAGATGCCGAGCGCGTAGAGATCGCTGCGGGAATCGACCGAGCGGTTCATCCGGCCGGTCTGTTCGGGCGCCATATAAGCGAGCGTGCCCGCGATGAACTCGGGCGGCGCCGGTGCTTGCCGCTCGCGTTGAAGGCGGGACGCAATGCCGAATCCCGTAAGCTTGACCGCTCCGGTCGCGTGGTTCACGAGGATATTAGCCGGCTTGATGTCCTTGTGGACGAGGCCGCGCTGGTGGAGCCTGCCCAACGCCACAGCAATGCTGATCGCAAGATGCAAAAAACGTCCCACGTCCATCGGTGTGGCTAGTCGCAGGTCGAGCGGCTCGCCGCCGGTATCCTCGAGTACCAATATGGTCCGACCGGCTTCGCAGACGAGCTCGAGCGGTCGTGCTGACCATGTCCCGTCCAGGTCGTCCTTCAATCCATATTCGTGAGTAAGGCGATCGAGAGTGGCAGGCGACGGATGCTCGGCGGCGGGCGACACCGCCAGCACGGTGCTGCGGCTTCCGTCGGCGCCGAGGTGCCATCCTCGGCAGAAGACACGGTCCCCGTCCTGCCACAGGACCTGGAACCCGTCATCTCCCTCAGTGCTGAAGCGAGAAGCTAGTTTCAACTGCAGGCCTCCGCCATTAAGCCGAGCGGGCCGCTATCAGGCTGACAACTTACTACGTCCATCTAGCCCAGCCGAGCAAAAGTTTGCCATAACCAGGCAGTCTGGCGACCGTCTGTTACTGTGAAGATGCTATGGGGCGAGCGGCGAGGGGTATGGCACCTTCGGCGCGGTTCATGTCCGGACGTTGGAGCGGGCATGGGAATCAGCGGGAAGCCATTAGTAAATGGACCTCTGCTATCCTTGGAAGAGCGGATCGACCTTCAACGAATCCCACCACTGCTGTCGGCGGCCGTCGGGTATTGAAACCACCCTGAGTGTGGGTCAGGAAAAGTCCGGCGATTTCAACGAAGTTCAATCGCAGGTCTGATTGCTTGCAGCACTCGGAATACCGTCGAGTTTCCGAGCCGCAGCCGCAAAGCTCGTTATCCTGGCACTCGCTCTGCCGGTAATACGCTTGCACCCGCGGGTCTGCGCCGAAGAAACTGTATTGCTTTCCCGGCCATCGGCCGAAAACTTCCAGGTGAAGATGGCGCAGCGTCCAGACGCTGTAGAGGTCCAGCAGTGTCCTGAGATCCCCGCCCTCGGACCATGCCCCATCATCCGGTGAGAAGGCGCAGATCGAACCATCTCGGAAGTTGGTGTGGCGTGGCCCTATCCACGCAGTTTCGGCACCGGTGGTCCAGAAACCCCAAGCACGGGGCCCAAGGCCTGACCGGTACGGAAGGGCTACGAGAAACGTGGCCTCGCGCACTAAGCCCGAAATGATCGAGCTTCGTGCGAGAAGCCAAATTCCGTCATCGTCAGGGAAGGCCTGGGACGTGGGGTACGCCTCGGCAAGGCGTGTTACCTGGCCTTCGTAGGCATCACGGAGCAAGTCGCCGCCGATCCGTGATGCGGCACCGGCCGACCATGATCTCCGTGCCCCCTGTCGTCGGGCGGCCCCTTCCCGTGATCGCGATGCTGATCCTCTTTTTCCTTTTCCTTCATTGCCGTTCTCCTTAGCTGGTTTTGCTCTCGGGGACTCTTGACCTAGGGCCACCAAGCCCTGGTTGCGCACTACAAGTGGCCGGTGTTCGTCCAAGGCAGCGCCGACCTGCTGCAACACGGCCCGAGTCTCCGCCGCCAAGGTGGCTTCCCCTGGAATCAGAAATGTGCGAGTCTGTGTCACCCGCACACTCTGCGCCGCAGGTGCCGGTGTGTCAAGGCGTGTCATTCGCACGGAAGAAGATGCCCACATTCGAAGAAAGGCTCATCAGAGCCGTCAAAATGAAACGCGAGGCCGAGGGCCTCAGCATCCGCGCCCTGTCGGAAGCCGTAGGCGTAAGTTTCTCGACGCTGGCGCGTATTGAACGCGGAGAAGGACAACCGGATAACAATTCAAAGATCCGGCTGCTGCAGTGGCTTGGTACAGATGCCGAGGATGCCGGGCTCAGCTTTGAGAACCTCGCGCTAGTGCATTTCAGGGCGGGGAAAAACGTCCAGTCCTCGACCGTGCGCACGCTATTGAAGGCGGCCGACTGCATACGGCAATCGATGGGAGCCCAGGGCCGCCGGAAAGGTCAGCGCGATATGAATGATAAGTCGGCTGCCGCGGCCGTTTCGCTATCGAAGGAAGAACTCGAAAAGACTGCAGAGAGGTTCAGAGCGGATCTAGGCCTGGCGCACGATGAGCCGCTGGACAGTCTTCGGATCGAGGTTGAAGGCGTACAGATGATTCCGGTCGGGAAGACAAACTGCTTGGACGCCCAAACCGTAAGGCAGCTTCGGAGGGACGCTGGCAGCGAATGGTCCGCGATGAGTGTGCCGCTGGATGCCGAGGACGAGACTTGGGCCGTTCTCTTGAACGACAGCCACACCGTCGAACGCCAACGGGTGACCGTGCTGGAAGAGTTGTGGCACATCCTGCTCGGCCACAAGCTCACGAGGATCGCCCGGGTGGCTGAGGCTTACGGCAGAACCTACGACGAGAAGGAAGAGCACGACGCTTACTATCTTGCCTCGGCAAGCCTCTTGCCTAAGGCCGCTATGATCGATGCCGTCAGCAAGAATCGCTCGTCAGAGCAAATAGCGCGGGTGTTCGGCACGTCGTCTGAGTTGGTTGATTATCGAATCAAACGGCTTGGCCTCTGGCGGGAGCACGTTGGCAAGCAGATCAGGCTGTCGCGTGATTGAAAGCTAGGCTCCCGGGGGTCATTACCGGGCCGATTGACGCCGTAGGCGATCAAGCGGCCACTAAATCCGATTGCAATCGGTTGATGAGCACGAAGCAGCCGCGGGCGGGCCGGGTAAACTTTCTCCGGCATCCTGCTGGGAAGCGTGCCTAGACGGGGCCACCGGCTATGCCGACTTCCGGTACCTTGTCATCCAGATGAATGATCCAAACAAGGGCACTTCCGATTTGTAAACCCCGCGAGGCGACCGAATTGACGACTTCCAACAGCACCCGGATCGCCGCCGAAATCGGCCGCAAGAATGCGCGCCGCGCGTAGCGCCTGCGCCTGAGATATCGGCCCATCGCTGATCCTCACCCAACCGTGGAAATTTGCGGGGCTCGATTCAATCAAGATGGCCAGCGGGAGTCCGGCCTTCTCCAGTCGTTGAACCGCCTCCTTTGATAGATCGTCAATCAGAACCAAAGGTTCGACGCATCCATCATTGCGCGCGGCCGGACGTACAAAAATATCGTGATCCAGAAGGTTCATCCGCTTGAGCCACTTGACCGTCTTCGGATCGGCCAATTGTGCCTGCGAGAACGACCGAATCCGATTTGCAGGGAGGTCTTTTCGATGCTTGGGGGCAACACTCCGATCTCTACACGGTCACATCCGAACGCCCTTACCTGGCGAAGCACTTGCTCGATTGTGGGATCTCCGTGCATCTCGACACCGGCGAGGTCCGCAATTTTGCGTAGGCTCGAAAAGGAGTTCACCATCGGCGGACTCGGCGACGAGTTGCCGGTTGTCCCTGTCGCAAACCTATTGGCTGGCGGTTGACCGAGAATCGGGCGATGCTGATCTGTAATGAGAGATCTTGTCAGGCTCATTGTCTGGGCTGTTGTCGATCTGTTTCGGTCGCGGGTAGCGATCGAGGCAGAGATTTTAGCGTTGCGGCAGCAGATCATTGTTCTGCGACGAACCGCCCCCAAGAAACAAACCTTCTGTGCCATCGACCGATTGGTGTTCGTTGGTCTCTATCGCGTCTTCCCTCGCGTTCTTGATGCGCTTGCGATTGTTAGGCCCGGGACCGTAATCAAATGGTACCGTGCCGGCTTCCGTTTGTACTGGCGCTGGAAGTCGCGACCTCGCGGTGGCCGGCCAACAGTTTCGCTGGAAATGCGCAGACTGATCCACGAGATGAGCATCGCCAACCCACTGTGGGGAGCGCCACGGATCCATGGAGAGCTGCTGAAGCTCGACATCGCGATCGGACAGACGAGCGTGGCTAAATATATGGCCAAGCGAAGAGGTCCGCCGTCCCAAGGCTGGAAGACGTTCCTCCGCAATCATGCCGACGGCATCGCCGCGATGGATCTGTTCGTCGTGCCGACAATCTCGTTTCGTCTGCTCTATGGACTGCTGATCGTGGGGCACGGCCGACGACAGATCGTATGGCTCGGCGTCACAGCGCATCCGACCGCAGAATGGATTGCAAATCAGATTACGGAAGCTTTCGGCTGGGAACGTGCTCCCCACTATTTGATCCGCGATCGCGATCGGGCCTATGGCAATGTCTTCATCCGACGACTTCGATCGATGGGCATTCGCGACCGACCAACGTCGCCACGCTCCCCGTGGCAAAATGGATATGCCGAACGGCTGGTCGGTTCGATCCGACGGGAATGCCTTGACCACGTTGTTGTGTTCGGAGAGCGGCACCTCCGTCACGTACTGCTGTCTTACCTGAAATATTACAATCCTGTTTCATAACACCCATCCGTCTACGCGATTGAAGAGAAGAGGTTTTGCCGATCTGGATGCGATCCCGTGGGGTGATTGGGGTTCTGCCTCGCGCGATGAACGATGCGCTGAGCGGCCGGTTCGCCGAGGGTTGATCGGCGGAAGAGCCACGGACCATCCGGCAGGGGATGCCCCGCTTCGATTTCGCCCGCTTCGGCGGCGAGCCTGAGCGTCTTCGGTGCAATTCCGAGCAAACCCGCCGCCTTGTTCAGATTGAGCCATGGCTCGTTCCCATCCGGCACCGGTCGAAAGACCGGGATCTTATGATGCGACCTGAGCGCGGTGACCCGCTCCCGTGTCCAGCGATTGCCGTGGCCGGTCACCAGGCCGTTCCGGTTGAGGATGCCGGCAATCAGATCATCATTGGCGATGAGAACCAGCTGGCGGATGGCGGCGAGCATGTCGGCGGAGATGCTGTTGCGCTGTCCGCGGCGACGCCTCGGCAGGCGCAGTTCGGTATGAACGCCGCCCATCCAATGGATCAGGAGAACGATCTCTGACGCTTCGTCATCGATATCGGCGACCACCTCGTGGATGACGGTGCGCACGATTCGCTTCTTGAGCCTCGCGTCGGTCGGCGGCGCCGACCAGACAGCCTTGAGATCAGCGGCCAGCGCGGCGACGTGTCCTGGCGAGCGTGATGGTTCCGATGTCGAGGCATCATGCGCGGCAATCCTGGTCTCGATCTCGCCTACACGTGTGAGCGCGCTGTTCCATCGCAACTCCAGTTCCGCCGCGATCAGCCGGTTCTGCGGATCGATGGCGTCATACTGTCGGAATGCCCGATCGGCGCGGTAGCGCGCCGCCTCGAGGTCGCGCGCCAGCGCATCACGAACCTGATCGCGGCGGCTGGCCGCTTGGGCTTCGGCCTCGACGGCCGCAGCTATCGCTGCCGGTTCGACAACCCGCAGAAGAGCTTCCTCGACGGCGTCGTCGACACGCAATCCTCCGAATGCGATGCAGCGTGGCTCGCCATTGTCGAGCGAACCCCGCCAACAGGAATAGCGCGGAATGTTATGCTTGGCGCCGGTGTAGCGGACCGTCAGCTTGCGTCCGCAACGCCGGCAGCGGACAAGGCCGGCGAGCAAAGCGTCGCCGTGCTTCGGCGCTCCGTGATGTCGGCCTGTGGGCAAGTTGTCGCTCACCATCTTGCGGATCGCCTCCGACCGCTCCCAGCTGACGTAACCCTCATGGACGCCTGGGATCAGCGCCAGCCATTCGGCTCGCGCCTTACGACGGCTCCTGGGTCGGATCACGCCTGCGGCTGCATCATATCCTGTCGCGACACGACTCTTACCATAGGCGTAGGCGCCGCCGTAGATCGGGTTCTCGATCATCCGGTGGATGGTGGTATAGTGCGGCCTGCGCCAGACCACGTCACCATTATGGCGCTTGGCGGGCAAGTCCAGCCCATGCTCGATGAACCAGAGCAGGGCTTGCCGGACACTGCCGAGTTCGGCCACCTTGTCGAAGACGAGGATGATGGCCTCCTGGACACGGCGATCGGGATCCTTCTCGAGCCTGTCGCCGACCTTCACGAAGCCGACCGGGGCAGCGACGATGAGTTCGCCGCGCCGGGCCTTCTCATAGCGGGCCGACAGCGAACGCTGGCGCAGAAGATCGAGCTCGTACTCGTTGAGGCTGCCCTTCAATCCCAGCAACAGCCGGTCGTTGCCCTGACGCGGCGCATAGACCGTCTCCTGATCGATCAGCACGGTATCGACGACGCGGCACATCTCGATCAGCTGCTGCCAGTCACGGCTGTTGCGGGCGAAACGCGAGACTTCCCGCGCCGCGACCGCACCGACCTTGCCCAGGCAGACCTCGGCCACCATTCGATCAAAGCCGGCGCGCGCGACGCCGCCTGCCGCCGAGCGCCCGAGATCGTCATCGACCGTTTCGATGCGAGACCAGCCCAGCGCCGTCAGACGATCGCGCATCGCATATTGCAAGGCGCTGCTCTCGCGATTGTGGAGAACCTGATGGGCGGAGGACTGCCGTACATACAGGATCGCCTTGCGCTCCAGATGATGCGGCCTGATCTTCTCAGACATCATGACGCATCTCCTCCCTTTGCCGGAGGTCGCCGTCGGCGTGGCCGAAGATCAGGCGGACCATCAGCTTCGTCAGCGTATGGCGCGTCTCGGCGGGCAACGCCTGCCATTGCGGCGTCTGCGCCGCGGCGGTGGGCGGATCGCAGAACAGATCGAACTGACGTGCATTGCTGTGAGGATGGCGGTGAGCGGTAGGCGGGCGCGGCATGGACATCTCCCCGATTCGCGTCGTGAGAGCCCAATGCTGCGCTGGAATTCCGCAATTGCGATGGTGCGCCCGAAACCGACGTCACATCCTGCAGCAGCGTTGCCAAGGCGGTGAGCACCGCAAGCTCAACATAGGGAGTGGCGCCAACACGCCAGGTCGCGCGAGCCGCCCGATCGAACATCCAGGCCGGAATCTCCAGCCATCGCGCAGATGCCCGACCAGAGAGGCTGCAACGGAAAACCTCTCTGCCAGCCTTCTCAACCACCTCATGAATATGGACCAGGCAGCCGGCCCAAGGATGCCACGGATAAAGAAGCTCGTACTCCGCGATCCCGTGGGCGTTCCGTCGTCGTGTTGTACAATGAGGTACGCACGCATCTATCCTTGAAGAAGGACGCGCCGGTTTCGCGCGCCGTCGAACGGGCCGGAAGCATTCTTTGTCGCCCAGTTCTCGGCGGGTTACACCACCAATATGTTCGGATTTGATTTACGACAGTGACAGGGGAGAATACACATTGGATAGGTGATCAGCGCCTTGGCTTGCGGACGCAACCGCCGAGGGAGAAGCCCAGCAGGTCGACTTTGGTGAAGTCGAGTAGGTTGATGAAGGTGACGGCATGAAGAGTTCGTGCAGATCGCTCGCGATCCCTGGAATCCACATTACGCGGAGTGAGCAGAGATTCTTGCATGCTTCGTGCGTTGATCCCGGTCCGAACTGCCATCTTTGAGGCCAAGCGTGATTTGTGCTTGACCAAATTTCTCAAAGGCAACGACGCCATCCGGCAGATTGGCATGAACGATATCGTAGATGTCATAGCAACGTGGCGTCCAAGGATAACTGGTTCGCCAAACGAAGCCGAGTGTTCGGCCCACATTAGGCGAACCAAGTCGCATTCGGGATACACCTGTCCCTGCGATCATCAAGGTGGCGGTGAACGGTGCGATGACGACGCACTCGCTGCTGCATAGCAGCGCATTGAGTGTTGCTATGCTTGCAACGTTCCCCGCTCTTTCGGATTTCCAGGCCAAATGATCTTGCAGTCCAACCCCCAGATTCGTCGTTCCGCCATTTGCAAAAATCTCAACGGCACCCCCTTCATCAAGCAAATAGCTGGGAATCCCGCTTTCGAGAAAGCTTTGTCGAGAATAATCCTTCGTCGCGTCGGACCCATGACAGGAGACAATATATGGCTCCCAGAATAGCGGGAGCCACCTAAGGCCCGGCTCCTCGGTCGGGGTCGGGCCGATGATCAAGTCGATTTCGTAATTCTTGAGCTGCGCGATGAGATCAACCGGACTGCCTTCCTGTAGGTCGATCTTCAGGCCGTCGAATTTTTCTCGGACCGCTCGGATCGCTGTCGTTAGAAGTGCTGGAGCAGCGCTGGGAACGACACCCAGTCGAACCGAACCTGCAGGAAGCCCACCCGAGCCACGCGCGACACTTTTGATGGCCTGCGCTTGCTCGATCAAAGCCCGCGCGCATTGAACGATCTGTTGTCCAACCGGCGTGACATGGACGCCCGCCCCGGTGCGCTCAAACAACAGGACAGCAAGCTCGTCCTCCAGCTTTTTGATCTGCGCGCTCATTGTCGGTTGGGTCACGTGACAATGCTCAGCCGCTCGCCCAAAGCCTCCGTGGTCGATAACGGCCAATACGTAACGCAGCTGGGTAAGGGTCATGTTCTTTCCAATTCCGAGCACATCGGCGGAAGCCGTCACACATAGTCAATCATCTATGTCATCCTATTAAAAAATCAATTTTAGCTCGACCGCCCCGCATGGTAGCTTTTTCCTCTGTCAAAAGGGACTTCGAGGTTAAACCCAGGCAAAAGCGGGCTGTTCTGTTCGAGCTCGCTGAACGAAGACGGCTTTGAGTGGGGGATCTGGCCGATGAGCGCTCCGTGAGCGGCTGAATACCTAGTGGGCGGGGCGGGGGTAGTAGCAAGTCGCTTGGGGCGCACCGTCCGGGTTAAGGCATAGACAAAAACAAATGCCAGGGCAGCCTTAACTGCTAGGCGTCGATGACGCACGCCGCAAGGGTCATGGTCCCCGTCGCGTGGGTTGAAGCTGACCCTTGGCATCGGCTGCAACCCCTTCGGCGCCCACTGGCAAACGCATCCTGAAGCAAGAGGCAATTATGGGACGAGTTACGCTTACCTTCGACAACGGACCTGAACCGGAAATGACCTCGCTCGTCTTGGACGTGTTGCGAAAGCAAGCCGTGCAAGCGACGTTCTTTGTCATAGGAAGGAATCTGGAGCGACCGGGTGCCAGGGCGGTCGTGGAGCGCGCGCGTGCGGAAGGTCACTGGATTGGGAACCATTCGTTCACTCATCGTATCTCCTTGGGGAATGCGCCGACAGACAGCTTCTTCGACGACGAAGTGTCGCGCACCTTCGATGCCCTTGGCGACCTTGCCCATCCCGATCGATTGTTTCGTCCCTTCTGCAACGCCGGCTTGATCGACCATCAGCTGTTCAGGAAGGCCGATATTCGGAAGATGTCGGACGCTAAAATAACGTGCGTGTTGTTCAATTCCGTTCCCCGCGATTGGGAGCATGCCGATGCCTGGGTGAACCGGGCGTTGTCTGAGCTAACAACCAGGCCTTGGACGACGATCGTTCTGCATGACATTTACGGGTACCCCGACGGCGTCGACGTCCGCTCGATGTTGCAGTTGGACCGCTTTATGTCACTTGCAAAAGAGCAGGGGCATGAGTTCCTTCAGGAGTTTTCTCCCGACTGCGTTCCGATCAGGCGTGGAGACATCTGCTTCGACATTCAGTCCCTCGCCAATTGAACATGTAAGCCGCAAGCGGTGAAAGCAGGCGGAACAAGTGGCGCGGCTATCATCAGCTTCGCGGTGTCGATCGCTCCGACAAGCGCAACGCCAGAGTCCGCCTTGGATATTACGAGGAGACAAACGTGAAATTGGTGCGTTACGGAGAGAAGGGTTTCGAGCGGCCAGGTGTGATAGATAGTGTCGGCAATATCCGATCTCTTGCTTCGATTGTCGCCGATTTTGATCCGGCGACGTTAGGCTCGCTTTCGGCAGCGTTGTCGAGCTGGTCAACAGACAATCTGCCGACCTGCCCTGCGGGCACCCGTTTGGGCGCCCCCCTCTCGAAACCAGGAAAAATCATTTGCATCGGGCTGAACTATAAGGCCCACGCGGTGGAAGCCGGGATGGCCATACCCACCGAGCCCGTGATCTTTCTCAAAGCGCCGAGCTCGCTTTCGGGACCCTACGATCCCGTTATCCTGCCGGCCAATTCCAGCAAATGCGATTGGGAAGTGGAGCTAGGCGTCGTCATAGGCCGCCCGACGAAGAAGATACCAGCGAGCGCCGCGCTCGATCACATCCTGGGATACTGCGTCGTGAACGACGTGAGCGAGCGTTCCTTCCAACTCGAACGCGGAGGTCAGTGGACCAAAGGCAAGAGCGCGGACACGTTTTGTCCCATTGGACCCTACATTGTGACGCGCGACGAGATTGTAGATCCGCAGGCGCTGCAATTGCGATGCGAGGTTTCCGGCAGGATCGCCCAGGACAGCAACACCTCGGACATGATTTTCAGCGTCGCCGAGGCGATCAGTTATCTCAGCTCATTCATGTCGCTGGAGCCGGGGGACCTCATCTGCACGGGCACCCCGCAAGGCGTCGGTCACGGTAGCAAGCCGCCGATCTACCTCAAGGACGGTGATGTCATGGTCCTTTCGATCGAGGGCCTGGGTGAACAGCGACAACTAGCGCTGGCGGAACGCGAGTGACAGGAAATACCCGCGCGCGTCGCGGTAACCTCAATAAAAAGCCAATGGGAGGATATGAGGTGAAGAACGATCAGATCGCACTGTTGGGCGAAGACATCGGCGGTGCGGGCAAGGAATACCTCGCCACCAGCCCTGGCATGACGCCTGTCGAGAAGCGGGTCATAGCCGCTTCATCAATGGGCACGATCTTTGAGTTGTATGATTTCTTTCTCGTCGGCGCGTTATCCACCGAGATTGCCCAGCATTTCTTTTCGGGTGTCAATCCTAGTGCTGGCTTCATTCTGGCTCTGCTGGGATTCGCCGCCGGATTTGTCATGCGTCCGTTCGGGGGAATGGTTTTTGGACGCTTTGGCGACCTCTTCGGTCGCAAACGCACATTCCTTGTGACGATCCTGATCATGGGCACCGCGACTTTCGCCATCGGCCTTCTGCCCGGGTTTGCATCCATCGGCTTGGCTTCGCCGATATTGTTCGTGATCATGCGCATGTTGCAAGGACTTGCTATTGGCGGCGAGTTCGGCGGCGCCTTCATCTATGTTGCGGAGCATGGCTCGAAGCAGGATCGCGGCTTCAGAGTTTCCTGGGTTGTGTCGACGGGTGCCGGCGGATTGCTGCTTTCCTTACTGGTTGTCCTGCCGCTCCAGCATCTCCTGGGAGAAAGCACGTTTTCTGATTGGGGCTGGCGACTTCCCTTTCTCTTTTCAATCGTGATTCTTCTGATCTCTTTGTGGATTCGACTCAAGATCGACGAGTCTCCTGAATTCCTGCGGATCAAAGCCGAAGGCCGGATGTCGAACGCGCCAATCGCAGAGACGCTCGGTCAATGGAAAAATCTGAAATTGATCCTGATCGCCGTGTTTGGCGTCATGATGGGTGCCGTCATTATCTTCTACAATGGCCAGCTCTATACGATGTTCTTTCTCACCAAAGCGCTGAAGGTTGACGCCAGCACGACGAATATCCTGGTCATCAGCGCGACCGTTCTTACGGCGCCACTGTATCTCGCCTCTGGAAAATTGGCGGATCTGGTGGGACGCAAGAAGGTCCTGATTGCAGGTTGCCTGCTCGGTGCACTATTCACCATGCCTCTGTTCAAGGCGCTGACTCACTATGCCAATCCAGCTCTGGAAAGGGCGGAGTTGGAAGCGCCGATTGTCGTCAGTGCGGACTGGGAAGAATGCGCCTTTCAGTTCGATCCGACTGGGACGGCCAAATTTACCAGCTCATGCGATATCGTAACCAGCAGTCTGGCAAAGGCCGGATTGAATTACCGCAGCATGCCGCTTCCGCGCGGTCAGGTCGCGCGTATTCAGATCGGCGAAGACGTCGTTGAAGGTTATCGCGCGTCAGATACCGATGCCGCGACGAAGGCCGCAAAGTTTAGCGCGTTGCTGGCCGCGACAGCGTCCAAGCATGGATATGGGACGGGGACTGCCAACAAGGATGAAATCAACATACCGATGGTACTGCTGATTTTGATGGCGCTGCTCTCGTTCGGTGCTTTGGTATTTACGGCGAGCGTGACAATGCTGGTCGAGATGTTTCCAACCAGGATTCGGTATACCGCGATCTCAATTCCCTATCATTTGGCGTCGGCGGTTTTCGGAGGATTTCTGCCTGCAACTGCTTTCGCGATCGTGGCCGCGACCGGGAACATCTATTCGGGTCTCTGGTATCCGGTCGCAGCGGCCGTGGTGTCCATGCTGGTGCTCGTCCTGTTTGCGAAAGAAACAAAAGACGCGACTTGAGAACGGAGCCGGACAGTTCCGGCATCCGCGTGACCACATTACGCTTCCTGAGGAGTAAGCTGATGTCTGCCTATTTCGTTGTACGCGGTATCATTCATGACCGGGTCGCCTTTCAGGAGTACGCACGTCGGTCGCCGGGCGTGCTTGCGAGCTTCGGCGGTCGTCACATTGCGCGCGGCGGCAGGAACATTGTATTCGAGGGGCCGGATGACCGGCCCCACGTCGTCATCGCGGAATTCCCTGATTTCGAGTCGGCGGAGAGGTGTTATCGCTCCGAGGCCTATCAGGCGCTCATTCCTCTCAGGTCGAACTGCGCAACGCTCGAGTTCACCCTCATCGATGGGGTGCCCGCGTCACCTGTCGCCTAAAGCACGCCTCTGACGAGCCGTAGTGGCTCGTGCTGCTATTGCCGAAGCGCGAACAAGACGATCACGTGCCGAGATTTCCAAAACGTTACAGTCATTTCGTCTATGGCGTCATTCAGTCGGGTCTAACCAGCGCCATTGCTGGCGCGATCGCCTGTCTGCCGTTTTTTAGTGAGGGATCCTTTTTCAGCCATTGGATTGCGTCATGGCTGATTTCATGGGCAACGATGTTACCTGTCGTGCTCTTGGCCGCGCCGTTCATCCGCAAGCTAACGGACGCGCTTTGTCGTCAAGAAAACACGACCTAGACGGCTTGCGAAAGCCTGTAGCCGGAAGAAGGTGGGCGGCGTGCTTATCTATGCCGCCGCCTTGCCAATCGATGCGCCGCCATCGGCAAACAGTGTTTGGCCGGTGACGAAGCCAGCGTCCTCCGAGAGTAGAAAAGCAATCAAAGCCGCGATCTCGTCCGGCTTGCCGAGGCGCTTCAATGGGATCATTGAGAGAAAGCGGCGCTCGCCTTCGCTTCCAGCAGGGGTGTTCTCCCGGAACATTTCCGTCTCGGTGGGGCCTGGCGCGACTGAGTTGACGGTGATGCCGTATTGCGCAAGCTCCAGCGCCCAGGTGCGCGTAAAGCTTGAAATCGCGCTCTTCGCGCCTGCATACGCCGTCCGATCAGCGACACCGAGAATCGTAAGACTCGATAGATTGATCACGCGGCCCCAATTTTTGTCGCGCATTGCAGGCAGAGCGGCCTGAACCGCTTGCACGGCGGGCGTGAGATTTCGCCGGAACGACTCTTCGAGCTGATCGATATCGATTTCGCCAATTCGGCCAAGGCTAATAAATCCGATATTATTCACGACGCCGTCGAATGAAAACCGCGCAGTGAGATCTCGCAGTGTTTCATCCGTCGCACGGCGGTCAGACAGATCAGCCGGGACGAGCGTTCCTGGAAAGGCGGGATCATCGGCGCGCCGCGCAACACCCACCACGTGATGTCCCGAAGCAGCCAGCCTTTCGGAAAGCGCGCGGCCGATACCCTTGCTGGCTCCGGTGATCAGAAATGTTCGTTTGGTCATATCGCTCTTGCGCATTTGATGTCGTCCTATTCATTTGCTTAGTTATAGAGCATATGCTCTAAATCTATGATATAGATCATTCGCTACAAAACGGCAAGTTACTTCAAGCCCGACGATAAATCCGACCCTGAACAAGGACCACGAGACCATGTTGAATAGACGCGCATTTGTATTCGGAGCACCACTTATCCTCGCCGGGTGTGTGACGCAGGAGGGGCCGACGTTCGCCGGATTCGATTCCGAACGTGATGCACGCTATGCGTCGATGTATGGCGCAATCAATACCGAGCCCTTTCCGGTTCCAGCGGTGGACCTGAGCCGGATCAACCCGAAATTCTACCGTCGCGAGGTGTCCCATCCCACAAGTGAGCGCCCCGGGACGATCGTGGTCGACCCGGGCAAACGCTACGCTTATCTGGTGATGACCGGCGGCCAGGCGATGCGCTACGGTGTCGGTGTCGGCAAACAGGAGGCCTTCAATTTTCAGGGTACGGCGATCATCGGGCGAAAGGCTGAATGGCCGCACTGGACTCCGACCCCGGACATGATAAAGCGCGATCCGAAGCGGTACGGTCCGTATGCTAATGGGATGAACGGCGGCGCCGACAATCCACTGGGGCCACGCGCGCTCTACCTCTATCTGGATGGCCGGGATACCTATTACCGGTTGCACGGGACGGTCGAACCTTGGACGATCGGCACGATGGTTTCATCTGGTTGCGTGCGCTTGATGAACCAGGACATCATCGATCTCTACAACCGTGTCCCGGTTGGCGCCAAGGTGGTGGTGCTTCCGGCACGCGGTATCGATATGTCCTAGCCTGCTAGAACGATCTCGCTTGCGTGTGTCGCAAGCGGAATCGTTGCTGGCCTTGCGTTCACGCGCCATGATGCAATGCCGGCCTGCCGCAAGCCTTGCGTTTCTAGATCGATCGATCTACATGCGATCTCGCGCTTGCGGCATATTAAGTTCGGACTAACCGGGGCAGGATGGCGAGAAGGGCAGCATGGGACGTCCGCGAGAATTCGATGTAGAAAAGGTGCTGGCAGCGGCCGGAGATATCTTCTGGGCGCGCGGCTACGAAGCGACTTCGACCCGCGCCCTGACGGAACGCACCGGGTTGACTCCTGCCAGCCTCTACAATGCATTCGGCGACAAGCGTGGCTTCTATTTGCGTGCGCTGAGGTATTACCTCGATCAGACGCTGCGGGAACGCATCACGCGCCTGGAAAGCTCGCTTTCACCCGGCCGCGCTATCGCTACGTTCTTTCGCGAAATTATCGCTCGCTCGCTGGCGGATCCGAAGCATCGCGGCTGCATGCTCATGAACACCGCTATCGAGGTGACACCCGAAGACCCCGAAATGCAGCGTATCGTCGCTGATGAGACCGTAGTCATCGAACGCTTCTTCCATCGCTGCGCAGTCGCCGCTCAAAAGAACGGTGAGATACCGAGGAGCGAGCCGGCCGAGGATATCGCACGTATGTTGCTCGCGCTGCTGGTCGGGCTGCGCGTGCTCGCGCGGGTGCGTCCCGACGCCAAACTGCTCAATGGTCTCGTGCGTCCCACCTTGGCGATGCTCGGTCTCTCATTGCCCCGTGGCAAGGGTTCCTGATTACCCGATTGGATTGCCTGCCGGCGCCGAACGTCCGTAACGTCGCGACGTTCCTTGAAGAAGCGAATCGCGAAGGCGCTCGTCTCGATCGTCGAATTCATCTAGGTCCAAGCTGCTCGCCCGAAACGGAGCGCTCCGGGATACGCTAGATATGGATTCGCGGCCGAGCGGTCTGTTCAAAGGGAAAGGGTGTCGCGTGCATGAGGCATGTCGAAGTCGAGAGCCGGTCCGAGTGGGACGATGCGCGTCGGGTTGATCGATTCGTGGCTCAGGTAGTAGTGGCGCTTGATGTGACCGAAGTTGACGTCTCGCGGACCCCGGGCCATTGGTAGAGCTCACGGGTGTAGGACCACAGGTTGGCATAGTCCACGATCCGGCGGATGTTGCATTTGAAGTGCCCCACGTAAACCGAGTCGAAGCGCACCAACGTGGTGAACAGGCGCCAGCCGGGTTCGGTAACCTGGTTGCCGCAAAGATATCTTGATTTCGAAAGCAGATTGTCGAGGAAGTCGAGCGTGTCGAACAAGGGCCGTGCGGCCTCTTCATACGCCTCCTGTGTCGTGGCGAATCCCGCGCGATACACGCTATTGTTGACCCGAGCGTAGATCACGGCGTTGATGCCATCGATCGCCGCGCGGAGATGACAGGGATAATAGTCACCAGGCTTGCCGCCGACCTCGTCAAAGGCGGTATTCAGCATGCGGACGATCTCGGACGACTCGTTAGAGACGATCGTTCCGGTTTTCTTATCCCATAGCACGGGAACCGTAACTCGGCCCGAGTAATCCCGGGAAGCGGCCGAGTACACTTCATGAAGGCGATGTGTGAATCGGCACGACCTGTGACCCCCGATCGGCGACGAACCTCGACCCTGGTATTCGCGGCGCAAGTAATCGCGATAGCTGAAGATTCCGCTCCTTAGACGGGGTCACGGTTAGAAGCCGAAAGGGGTCAAACTTCGGAGCCGGTTCACACGTTGATGGCTCGCACCGTGTCGCGGTGATGACGTGATGTCCGCGACGGCTGGCGGGGATCGTCGAAGGATGGCGGCCCCTCCGCAATCGGTCGGCAAGGTACTGTGGAGGGCGAAACCCTCCGCGGGGCGCGCGCTTCGGATATATTTGCAATTTCGCATTACGGTCTAAATTACGTACCATCCGGTGCACAAAGGCGGCGTGCGATGTGGCGCATGTCGGGGATCGAGGCGCTGATCTTCATTGCGGTGGTCGCCATCGCGGTCGCGCTGCTGCTGCTGGCGTGAGCGATTGCACAAACCTGTACGCCTCCCGGACTTCGCCGCCGCTTCGCCGTGACGGTCATACCAAGGTTTATTGCGGGGATCAGAAGAGGTTATGCGACCGCACGCACGTGTAATGGAAGAACCTACCCAAATCGCGGATTGTGTCACGCAGCAGAGGCGCTGCTCAGGCCTGCACTCTGTTCGGACGAGCATCGCACGTGGCAGGTGTATCATGCGCAATCACGATTTAGTCTCCGATGGGTTCCTCACGCTGATAGCGGCTAGCCTCGTGCTGCTGGGTTCGAGCTTGCTGGCTTTCGCGATCGTGTGAAGCGGCTGCTCGCAGAAGGCTGCTTTGGCTTACTTGCTGCGCTGCTTGATCGCCCACAACCGGTAGGAGTAGTGTGCAGTTTCTCCGAGATCAATCCACACGAGGCGCTCGTTGCGCGCCTTTGTTGAACTCACGAAATGTTCCTACGAACAGCTTGCGGACAGTGCAGCCTTGCTGAACCTAGCGCGTCGCTGACAGGTGCTGTTCGCTTTGCGGTTCGTTTCGCTCCGAATGTTGCTTAGTTGCCCGTGTTAGCAGGGCTCTTTTCGTTTCGCGGAGCTAGCTTAACAACCCCGTCGAGACTTTACAGACAACAATTTCCCGTCGCGACCAAGGACCCGTGGAACATCCGCCTCGTGCAGCATTATTGGTTCGGCGTGTTCTTCGTCCTCGCGCATCTCACGGCTGGGGGGCGTGCGGTCATTATGGCGCATCGTGTGAGCAAAGCGTTTCGCCGATCGATTCATGGTCGTCGGCGCGGTCGTAGCCGGGATCGTTGCGACGGTGATCATGCTCGGTATGTGCGGGATGCGCGTCCAATTCATCTGAATCGGGGCGGTGCAGGATAGAGACTGCCGGTCTATCTCTCGCGCATCCAGGGCTACAAATGCCGAACTGACGGTCATCGGTCCTCCGAATAGGCCGCTTCTCCAAGGAGACGAGCGTCTAGCCCCAGCTTCTCTGTTTCCGCATCCACTCGAACCGAAGTGACGCAGTTAATCAGCCATAGCGCCGCATAGCTGAAGGCAAACGCCCAGGCCGCCGATGCAACGACGGCAATGCACTGCCAAAGAAAGAACCGAGTGCCGCCCGACAATAGACCTGCCGCACCGTGTAGATTCCAGCCTTTCGCAGCGAATACTCCGAGCAGGATGGCGCCGAGAACCCCGCCGACACCATGCACTCCCCACACATCTAGCGCGTCATCCCACCCAACGACCTTCTTAATCGCAACGGCATAATAGCAGACCAGTCCCGCCGAAAAGCCGATTACCGATGCGATACCGAAGGACACATAACCAGCAGCGGGGGTAATGGCCGCAAGACCTGCAACCGCGCCAGTCATGAGGCCGACAAAATTGGGCCGTCGAACGTTGGTCCATTCCAAAACAAGCCAAGCGAATCCAGCGAAAGCAGCTCCCAATTGCGTGTTGACAAAGGATGAAACGGTCACCCAATCTACGCCGACTTCTGATCCAGCATTGAAGCCAAACCAGCCAAACCACAACAACCCCGCACCTAGTGCCATCAATGGAACATTGTGGGGTGTATCAGTGCTGTCACATCTGCGCCCTACGAATATCACTGAGGCTAAAGCTGCAAACCCAGCTGTGGTGTGTACAACAATCCCGCCAGCAAAATCCAACACACCCATTCTCGAAAACAAACCATCCGGGCTCCAGATCATGTGAACGAACGGGAAATACACGAAAACCAGCCAGGCGGTGAGGAAGAGCAAGTACGCACTGAAATTTACCCGATTAGCAAACGCGCCAGTAATTAGAGCAGGCGTAATAATTGCGAACATCATTTGATACACAAAGTGCAACCCGAGAGGAATGCCAGAATTATTCCCAGTGTAAATTGTATTCAAGCTGACGCCTTTCAAAAAGGCAAAATATGTTGGATCACCGGTGATGCCGTGCCAAGTCGGTCCGAAGCACATCGAATAACCAATGCAGAACCAGAGTATTGTTGTCCAACACAATGACGCGAAACTTTGGATCATAACAGTCAGTACATTCTTCTTTGTAACTAGACCTCCGTAAAAAAATGCAAGGCCGGGCGTCATCAGCATCACTAATGCGGAACAGACAAGCATGAACGCCGTGTTTCCGATATTGAGTTCGGGCGAGTCGGCAAGCATGATCTTCACCTCTGTGGTATCGCCCCGTCGATGCCCACCGATCCGCCGGTCACGACCACTACTCGCCTTCCAAATCGCTCACTGACTGCCGGCCCGGTCCCATCATCCCACATCGTCGGAATACAAGCGGCGGCGCGAAGTGCAATCTCGTGCTTGATCGTAGGCACATCTGAACGCCGCCGCTTTTGCCATCTTGCTTCGCTCGACGCAGTCTTGTGCCGATTGTCACAGCAGCCATCCGGCAGGAGCTCCCCATCTTCTGCCGGCACCGATGCAGGTGGCGCAGCGGGACTGTCTCCATGTCCAACCCGCGGAAACGGCAGAGCTGCGGAAGCAGGCACACCGCAAGCAAGGCGCGGCTAGACTTGATTAGCAGGACGTGCCGCCAGCAACCTGCTTGAACCACGGTGACAGGCAGCGGTGTCAGCGCGAGGGACACCCGCAACCTGCGACGCCAGGTGCGCTGCTGCCTACTCTCGAAACGTTGACACCGCTGACTTCGTGGATCCACTCTACTTGACGGTAAAACTGGCGATCTGATCCATCGCCGCATCGCGAGAAGAGACACTCCTGCAACGGTGCTAAATCTTTAGCAGGGCTGAAACAGTCGCAGCAACCAATCTACAGCGGGTTCGCGTGGGTTCTTGTACAAGGCCCGGAAACCAACAAACGAACGACTTCACCATGCGATCCGCATGAACGCATCCTCCATTCTTGAGCGACGGGCTGCCCAATGAACACGGCCGTACCCACGCAACGAAGCGATCGCGAGCCGACGGCTTACGGATCCATTCAGCATGCTCTTATGGATCACGGCCATGCCGGACATAACCATGTGGCGATGGTCACCGATTTTCAGCATCGGTTTTGGGTCTCGCTCGCGCTGACGTTTCCGGTCCTCGCGCTTTCACCTGGGATCCAAAGCCTTCTCGGCTTGCACTGGATCGCCTTCCCTGGCGACTCCTACCTGCTCTTTAGCCTCTCTGCTGTCGTTTTCTGGTACGGCGGCTGGCCTTTCCTTTCAGGATTTGTCAGCGAGCTGTCGAACTGGCAGCCCGGAATGATGACGCTGATTAGCGTCGCTATCACCGTGGCGTTCAGCTATTCGAGCGCGGTCATATTTGGCCTCCCTGGCAACGTGTTCTTCTGGGAATTGGTAAGTCTTCTCGACGTGATGCTTCTCGGGCATTGGATCGAGATGAGGTCAGTCATTGGAGCGTCGCGAGCCCTGGAAAAGCTGGTGCAGTTCCTGCCCGCGACAGCGCACCGCTTGGGGGCGGATGACCACGCGGAAGACATTCCTGTTGCGACACTACGCCCCGGAGATCGCATCCTGGTAAGGCCGGGCGAACGCGTCCCGACGGATGGTATCATCCTCACGGGCCGATCAAGTTTCAATGAAGCGCTGCTAACGGGAGAGTCGCGCCCCGTCGAGAAGATCGAGGGGAACGAAGCAGTTGGCGGCGCGATCAATGGGGAGGGCGCCGTCATCCTTGAGGTGCACAAGACCGGCGACGAAACCTATCTGAATCAGATCATCAGCCTCGTCAGGCAGGCCCAGGAAACGCGGTCTCGCACCCAGGACTTGGCCGATCGCGCAGCGCTTTGGTTGACCTGCATTGCCCTGTTGCTAGGCGCCGCAACGCTCATTCAGTGGCTTTGGTTTGGTCAAGCCTTCGACTTTGCGCTCGAACGAATGGTTACGGTGATGGTCATCACTTGTCCCCATGCGCTCGGTCTCGCGGTGCCGCTAGTCGTGGCCGTCAGCACGCGACTCTCGGTGGAGAGCGGCCTTCTCATCCGCGATCGCGCCGCCTTCGAGCGCGCGCGCACCCTGGGCGCTGTGCTGTTCGATAAGACCGGAACCTTAACCGAGGGTCGCTTCGGCGTGTCCGAGGTGGTCGCATTGGCTGACCTGCGCGAAGATGAAGTCCTTGCTTGGGCCATCGGTGTCGAAGCTCAATCGGAACATCCGATCGCCCGAGCCGTGGTGCGCGCTGCCGAGGAACGCCGCATCGAGCCGAAATCCAGCCAGGCGTTCATGAGTCTGCCGGGACGCGGTGCCGAGGGTGTAGTCGACGGGCGCAGCGTCAAGGTTGTGAGCCCCGGCTGTATTCGAGAGCATGGGTTTACCGTCCGAAGCGAGCGGATTGAGCAACTTGCCCATGACGGAAATACGGTGGTTTACGTGCTCATCGACGACAGGCTTGTGGGTGCCATCGCTCTGGCCGATGTAATCCGAAAAGAGTCCTTCCATGCGGTCTCACGTTTAAAGGAGGCGGGTATACGGTGCATGATGATCACTGGCGATACGAAAGAGGTCGCCAGGTCCGTTGCCGCGCGACTTGGACTCGACGAGTATTTTGCCGAAACTTTGCCGCATCAGAAAGTGCGAAGAATACGGGAGACCAAAGCGAACGGTCTCGCTGTGGCCATGGTCGGTGATGGCGTCAATGACGCGCCGGCGCTGGTCGAGTCGGACCTTGGCATCGCGATTGGCGCGGGGACGGACGTAGCGATCGAGTCGGCGGATGTAGTCCTCGTGCGCAGCGACCCTCGGGACGTGCTTGCAATCCTGGAGTTTTCGCGGGCAACGTACAGGAAGATAGTCCAGAATCTTCTCTGGGCGACGGGCTATAACGTCATCGCCATTCCGCTGGCCGCCGGTGTCGCCTATCCCTGGGGTATCCTCCTCAGCCCGGCCATCGGCGCAGCTCTGATGTCACTGAGCACGATCATCGTCGCCATCAATGCAAGCTTGCTTGAACTACGCCGGGAGGCCGGCCGGGAGACAAAATAGGCCGGCCGGGTTGGGCTCATACCTGCGCGGCCGTTAATCCGACATGCCGCATCCGTGGCGTTCGCCGCGAGCAGCGGGCGGGGCTACGGCATTGGTCGAAACCGAAACAGAGACCTTTTGGGCCCGACGTCCGTATTGCTTAGCAAGCGTCTCAAGCCGATCCGCAATCTTTTCGTCAGTCATGTTCAGGGCGATGCGGCACAAGGTCCGGGCTGTACACAGATACTCTTTGCTCAGCATATCGCTTCCATCGCGCTTCTCCTTGTGAACAGTTCACTTCATGGAAAGAAGATCAAGGCCTGGCCGTTCATGCGAGGCAGCGTGACGACCGGACCGAGACAATTTCCAGTCTCAACATCAAAGGCGACGACTTCGTCTTGGGCCACACAATAGAGCCGGGCATGCGGCCCAAAGCGCAAACCCCGCGGCCTTTGAAATCGGACACGATTATTTGGAACAAATATCCGGACCAGATGCCCGTCTGCGCGGTCATATTCTCGGATGGTCGTGGCGGCATTCGCAGCACCGAACGGATGCTCGCTGCTGACCACAATATTGCCGCTCGGCGCCACTGCAAGGTCAAGCGGGCTGAGCTCCGGATCTCTCACCTTCCATGACGGTCGCATGCGGCGGTCGGGATCGAACGCCAAAATGGTGTTGTCACCTTCGCCGTCTGGACCGATGCCGGACGCGAGAAACAGCGTACCATCGGGACCGAACGCAAAGCCGCGCGGAAACGGCACGACCTGCGGCGGCAGGATATATTCGCCCGCCCTGTCGAGCTTCCGCGCAAACGCCATGATGGTGCGCTCGCCGCGCAGGCCGACGTAATAGCGGCCGTCCGGCCCAAAATTGCCGCCACCCGGATTCAATCCCTCCATGGCCCTGCTTGCGCGTACGACCTGTCCGTTGCGGTCGAGCGCGAGAATCCGATTTGAGCCGCTGTTGACGAAGAGCAACTTGTCGACGGGCTCGATCCCAAGCCCACGAGGATCGGCGATGCGCGGATCGTCGCCGAAGGCGCCAATCGGCTTGCCGTCGTCAGCGAAGGCGAGAACTTTTCCGTAGCCCGCGCCGTTCGCACCGGTTGCACTTGTGACGAGGAGCGTCATGGACCTTCTCCACCGCGGCGTTCGAGCGCCACCCAACGATTGTCTACGCGCAACATCGTTCGTTCCTGCTATCCAGGTAGCTCTCTTGCCGGGATAAGACTTATTCCAGACCGGAACGGAAAAGCTGTTACCTCGGCTCTGGGTCGCATCAACGGCATCGGTCGATATTCACGAGAGTTTGCCGGCCGGTTCACGCGGCGTTGGCCTCGAGCCACGCGGCGATGCTGGCGGCAGCGTCGCCGTAGAAGGCGCCGGACGGTCGGCAAGCCGTAGCGCAACGCTCTGGTAATCGTCGAGGATCGCAACCTTCATGGGCTCGCTCACTGTTTGGCGGCAAAGAACTCGGCCGGAGCTATGGTCGCCGCCCTGGGGCCGTTCTCCATCGGAGATGTGGCCTGACGACTTGATCCGGACGAGCCACGTTTTCCGGGATTTCCCGTACGTAACGTTCGGCATAGTCGACGGTCTGGAATTCGTCTTCCTCGCCCCAGACAAGAAGCTAGTGAACCTCGTCGAACTATCCGGTGTTTCATTTGTCCCCACCTGCTAAGTGTAGAGCCGGCTTTTTGTATTGCGCGTACGAACGAGATCTGAACGTCGGATCGATCGTGCAGTAGCCTAGGTCGCCGGACGCCGTGGCCCGGCACTGCGCAAGACTCACAAAATCACACTGCTTTTGATCCGAACTGCCGCCCGACAAACAGACCGGATATGATTCCGCCTTTGCCGGCGGTACTGTCGCTAAGCTCGCCAAAGCGAGAACTGGCAAAAAGCTCGGAATACGGCTTCGCATGTCAAGCGCTCCTATTCGCTCGGGGGTGACAGAATGCACACCGGCCATAGTTGGATTAACGACGCCTGTTTCTCCAACCACGAGGCAATTTTCACCGCGGCGTCGCCGTAGAAAGTCCGATAGAGATCCTCGGTGACATAGCCGATGTGAGGCGTAGCGAGGACGTTATAGTCGTCGAGGATTGGCACCTTCATGGACGTCCTCCGTCACTTTCGCTCGGTAGCAAAGAAATCGGTCAGCGCTCCAGTCACTGCCTTTGGGTCGTTCTCCATCGGGATGTGGCCGGCCGACTTGATCCGCACAAGCCTCGTTTCCGGAATCTCGCGTGCGTAACGTTCGGCATAGTCGACGGTCTGGAATTCGTCGTCCTCGCCCCAGACCAGGAGCTTCGGCGTCCTGGATTGCAGCAGCGCCGGCAGCATCTCCATGGTGTACCGGTGGTCTGCGGCGCCCGCGAGCGCCAGCCATGAGCGGGCAACCCTCGGGTCTGTCCAGGGATCTAGATATTCGGTGATCTCGGCTTCGCTTGCCGGGCGGCCGAGCGCCTTCACGACGGACACGCGACGCGCGGCCAGAACGTCGTCCCGCGTCGTTGCGGCGGCCACAGCCGGATCGCGGAAGCGGGCGACGCCGGGCACCGGCCACGAATCGTACATGATCCCGTTCACCACAGCCACGCGCGGTACCTCCACGGTGCCTGCGAGCGCGAGATGCTGCGCCACGCCTCCGCCGATGTCGTGGCCGGCGACCATGACCGGTCCCTTATGCCCGAGCGCTTCGAGGAAACGCACCAGCCAGGCGGAGAGACGCGGGACCGAAGCCTCGCTCAGGGTGAGCTCGCCTCCCGAGCGCCCGAAGCCGGGGAAATCGACCGCAACCGGGCGCAGGCCCGCGGCGGCGATGCCGTCGAGCACGGGCTGCCAGACGCGACTCCAATAGGTGCCGTGAAGCAGGAGCACCAAGGGGCCGCCTTCGCCGGCCGTGAGATAGCTGATCGGGATGCCGCCTACGTTCACTGTCTCGCGCCGCGTCATCGGACGATCCTCCTGACATGATCCTTGCCGAGCCCGATGGCTTCGTAGTGCCTGATCGCGTGCTCCAGCTTGGTGAAAACGTCTTCGTATCCGAGCGCCTCGCCGTAGGGATCGACGTAAGTGTACCCACCGGTCACGTGAAACAGCGTGGCCATCTCCTTGACGTCGTCCGGTACAACCAGCGTGTGCGTCTCGCCGGGCGGCTCGAATGCGTAGTCGCCTGGGGTCGCGACCCAGTCGTGCTCGAGGTAGCGCCATCTTCCGCGCAGCGTGAAGGCATGCACCGGTCCGGAATGACGGTGGCGCGACAGCACGCCAGAGGACCGAACCCGCAGAATGTTGATGTAGTAGCCCTGGCTCACGTTCAGCACGAGCGGCCTGAACGCGACCGTGTCCGACTGCGGGACCCACTCGCGTTCGTCGCCGTCAAGCTCCAGCGCAGAGCCGACGAATACATCGGGCACCATGCCTGCGGGCTGAGGTTTCTGGTAGGCGATCTTGCTCTGATCGATGGAACGGCGCTCGGGCGCCTGCTGCTGCTCCGATGAAGATGTGGCCGTCATTTTCTCCTCCGCGCTCTGCTGGCGGTCTGACCGAACAGGATCTTCTTGCCTTCCTCGGTGACTGTGGGGCGGCTCGAGTATGGCTCGCCTCTCGCGTAGGCCCGCTGCGTCCCGGGGCGCGCGCGCACCGTGTCGAACCAGCGCCGCAGGTTCGGGAAGTCGTCCAAATTCTGCTGCTGGCGCTTCCAGGGAACGATCCACGGAGAAGCAGCCATGTCGGCGATGCTGTAGTCATCGCCGCCGATGAATGTACGGTTTTCGAGATGGCGGTCGAGCACGCCGTACAGACGGTTCGTCTCCTTCACATAGCGCTCGATCGCGTAAGAGATTTTGCTCGGCGCGTAAAGCCCGAAATGGTGGTTCTGTCCGGCCATCGGTCCCAGCCCGCCCACCTGCCAGAACAACCATTCCTTCACGGTCTTGCGGCCGCGGACGTCGTTCGGCAGGAAGCGGCCGGTCTTCTCGGCGAGGTACAACAGGATGGCGCCGGACTCGAACACGCTGATCGGCTCGCCGCCGTCGGCCGTGCGCATTATCGATGATCGCCGGCATACGGTTGTTGGGCGAGATGGCGAGGAAGTCGGGCTTGAACTGATCGCCGGCGCTGATATCGACCGGATGGATCGTGTAGTCCAGCCCCGCTTCCTCCAGGAACATCGTGATCTTGTGGCCGTTCGGCGTAGGCCAGTAGTAAAGGTCAATCATCTCGGCCTCCTCGGCTTGTCCGCCAAATGCGAAGCTGCAAACGCCGCCCCCGGGCCAAAACGGCGAACTCGCAACAGTGACGGTTGCCGGTACACCGGCCTCATGGCAACACCTTCTGGCGCTTCAAGCTGTCGATGGCGGCGATCAGCGATTTCGTCGAGTCCATCCGCTCTTTAAATCCGAATTCGTAGATCTTGTTGACGTTGGAGATGACGTCCGACACGGTGTGGAAAATGAAATCGCCAAACGGCCACCCGACGAGTTTGGATAGATCCGGCTGCACCAAACCGTGCCGGTCAGCAATCCCCTTCCAGACCGGTCCCTTGTCAGCCATATGCTGCGCAAGCTTCAATGGCACCGGCGGTGCCACATCGAGACCGAGATGCCGGGCAATATCCTCCCACATCCGTTCCCAACGAAAGACGTCGGCGTTGGTGATATTGAAGGCCTCACCCGAGACCTTCTCCTCCGTTGCCGCCCACGCGCTTGCCCTCGCAAGCAGGCCCGCATCAGTGAACTGAACAAGTTGCTGGTACGCTTTGTCAGTGCCCGGAAATCGCAGCGGGATACCCAGTTCGCGCGACAGCTCGGCAAAAACACCAACCACCAGCGCAATGTTCATCGGATTGCCAAAGATATCTCCCACCACGACGTCTGGAATGAGCGCAACATTGTCCCAACTGGCCTTCGATGCGCGCGCTCTAAGTTGCGCCCGCTGTGAGAGGTAGATGTTGGGCGGCATGTGCGGCGGATCGCTTTCTCTGGCCGGCGTCCTGACATTCGCGCCGATATGAATACCGTAGATCTTGAACCCCTCGTAGCTGACGACCCGCCCAAGCGGCGCCCCCACCGTGTTAAGGCCGTCCAGCAGATTTCCAAGCATGTGGCCATTCCGTTCGGCTTCAACGGACAGGTTTGGGTCCGGACTCAGGGCCGCGTAAAACAGATGCGTGGTGTCACTGGCCGGCCTGAGCGCCGCCGCGATCGCGTCCCGATTGGCAAGATCTTCGGTGATCGTCTCGATCCCCGCAATCGGCCGGCGGGCAAGCGTACGCACCCTCCAGGCCTGCCGTTCCAATTCCATAGCCACCGAGTGGCCGACGATGCCGCTGCCGCCGGCGACGAGGGCTACGCGCCCGGTATCGCTGTTCGTCATGTCCAGCCTCTTGGTTGCAACCAAAATCCGTTCGCGTGCTCAAAGCGCGCTCAAGCCGCCATCGACGACGAGGTCGGCGCCGGCAACGTAGCTGCTCTCGTCCGACGCCAGGAACAGCGCTGCGGCCGCAATCTCCTCAGGCCGGCCGACGCGACTTAGCGGTGTAGCAGCCTTAAAGCTCGCCCGTATCGCGTCCGCGCCTTCTTTCGTGGCCGACTGCGCATCGATGATGGGTGTGTCGATTGCTCCCGGGCTGATGGCATTGACGCGGATTCCGCGGTCCTTGAGTTCTGCCGTCCAAGTGCGCACAAAGGAGCGCACGGCAGCCTTGGTCGCGCTATAGCTTGTATATTTGGGGATGCCCTTGAAGGCAGCGATGGAAGAGATCAAAACGATGGCGCCGCCGTCGCTGATCAGGGGAAGCGCTTTCTGGACGGTGAAGAGGAGCCCGCGCACGTTAGTACCGAAAGTTTTTTCGAAGTTCTCTTCAGTCGTGTCGACCAGCAACTGCGGATCTATGAAACCCGAGTTGGCGACGAGGACATCGATGCCGCCCTTCTCTTCCCTGATTCTTGCATAGAGTCGATCGAGATCACGAATGCATTGAACGTCGCCCTGGACCGCCGCCACACGTTGTCCGATCAGGGCGGCCGTCTGGTCGAGCTCGCTCTTTCGACGGCCAAAAATGTAGACGAATGCACCCTCTCTCACGAACCGCTGAGCCGTCGCCAATCCGATGCCGCTGCTGCCGCCTGTGATGACGGCGACTTTGCCTTGTAATCCCGACATCGCTTTGCTCCTTGTCATCCTGCGTTCGTCGAATTCATGCGAAGAACCTAAAGGAGATTTTGGCGATGGGTAGTGAGGTCGGTGGATTAGGCTTTATTCCGCCCGCGAATGAGCATTTGGCCCACCTTAACTCAGGCTCAAGCAGCTCGCGCGAGCGGTGACGCGTGTTGTCGCTCTATTTGAACTCCCTGCGATATTCGCTCGGTGTCCAGCCTGTATTCTTGCGAAAGGCCACGCTGAACGAGCTCGTCTGAGAGTAGCCAAGCGTAAACCCGATGTCCGTGATCGAGATTGATCGATCTGCCAAGAGCAGTTTGGCTTGTTCAATGCGCCTTTGTACGTGGTACTGATGCGGCGGAACCCCGAAAGATTGTTTGAAGGCCCGACAAAAATGGTGCGGGCTTACACGGGCGAGTTGCGCAAGCGTACCGAGACAAATTTGCTCGCCTAGATGTTCTTCAATATAGCCCACAACAGCGCGCTTTTGCCAACAAGCAAGGCCTCCACGATTCAGGACCGTATCACGCGCAGCGTTATCGTCACAGCGGGACAGCTCAATTGCGAGCACGCTGGAGAGAGCGGACAAGTAGAGTGTTCTCTTTGCTTGCCCACTCTCTATCGCACTCTTCAACTTGGCTGCGGTTTCCCAAACGATGGAGTCCTCAAAATGTACTCTCGCCGCATACTCGATTTCGCCATCGTTTCGGAGAACGGTTGGATCCAAATACAGAAACGTCAAGCGGGTGGACGCAGCGGTTTCAAGCCGCTCTCGATAGCCGCAGCCGGCCGGTACGAATGTGAGCTTCTTCGCAAAATTCCGAATCTTGGACGGCGCAAATTCATCAATTGAAGTGTCTCCGTCCCGGCGGGCTCCCTCATTGTACATTGCCAAGAGGTGAACGGGACCTCGAAATTGAAGTTCGATCCCCTTCCCAATCGGCGCGTGTACGCTCTCCACAAACCAACCGGGACGACCAGTACCGAGACGCTTTACGAAATCGACCGGCACAATTTGGACAGTCGGATGAAGAAACCGGCCCCCACTTGACTGCCAGGATTCGATACCGACCAGCGGTTTGATCTCCTCCAAATCTCGAACGTCAATTGCAGCTTGATCTGTACCACCATGTGGTGAGTTTACCCTTCCGGGGCCAACGCTCGGCATGCTCGTCATCATCGATGTCACCTACTGTTTCTTATGCAACATGCTACCCATCCGAGATCATAGGCCCGGGCGTTCGCACCACCTATTCCGACGTAGGTTGCTCCAGGTTCCCGTTTGGTTTTAGTCACACAAACCAAAGTTTTGGTCCTTCTCGCGGCAACAGCCGTAGAGAAGCAATTACATTGTCAGTTGCTGGCTACTCCACCTCGATCGCTGGGCTTGGCAATTTATCAATCCGCGACACTGCCACTATGTCCGCAGGAAACGCTACAACTGCTGTTCAAAAAATTGCTCAGCGCGCGAAGTGACTGGAACCTGTCAGCACTTTTGGATCGCAACGCATGGGGCCCTCCTAGCATCCGGAGTACTCGATGCTTCGCAGCGCGCGTTAATCTGACAAGATCCCTTCAACTGCAACAATCCTGAAATAGCAGGCAGGATCGCGCCCACCCATAATACGCAGGCTTCCGCCCCCACTAAACTGAGGTTGGGAAATGTCTGTGAGATCAGCAGCACTGCAAGCCACCTGTGCGGCGCTAGGTTTTGTCTTGACCACGCAATCAGCAACAGCCGCACTGCACCACGCACACAAGCATCATCATAGACACGTTATTTCGCAATGGCGCCCCTGGGACGCCAATGCGGCAGTGTCGCAGCCTGCCGATTCATGGTGGACACATCTAATAAATGGCGCGGAATCGGCACCCGCAGGTCACTAGTTGCACGCGCGAACTAATCTCATGCAGTGGGTCTCGTCCGCTTAGAAAGTGACTTCAGTGCGATGAGAATGGGTCGTCTATGTTCCAAGGTAAGATCATGCATTTACTTTCACGCGTTACCGTTCTCCTGGCATTCACTGTCACACCTCTAGCCGCAATGGCCGAACCACCCTCGGTTCCGCCACCAGGGGCGAACGTAGGCGTGGCTGAGAGCGTTCACGTACAGCCACGGGGAGACACCTTTGCTCCGAACTCCGCCGAAGTGGAAGCCGTACAAAAGCGCATCACGATTTTTAACACGACGCAGGGGCTTCTGGACGCTCGGTTCGATAGAAAGCTGACCATCTGTCGTGGTTGTTAGCCACATTGTGTTAATTCTCCCCGCAACAGGTGAAACACATGAGACCGATCATCTCTGATTCATTGGAGGCCGCGAGTGCGATTCCTCATCTCGACGTTACTCACCCAAAGCTCGACGTGCCACTTGAACTACTGGTCAGAGACCTTCAGCATCGTATCCGCAATCTTCTCACTGTAGTTCAATGTTTTGTCAACAATACTGAGGCCAGGACGGCAGACGATTATCGCGTCGCTCTCATGGCCAGGATCGTAAATTTGTCAGAGGCCTACAACCTGATCGAGAGCGCGCGAGAGAATCGCGTCTCTCTTGTGGCACTGCTCGAGCGAACGCTAATGCCACATACCACCTTTCTAAAAGATCGAATCCTCGTCGCCGGACCCGACATCGTGCTTGAACCACGCCTCGCTTTATCGCTTCACATGATCTTTCACGAACTCGCGACTAACGCCAGCAAGCACGGCGCCCTGACGTCTACGTCCGGAGCGGTTGAAGTGCTTTGGGATGTTCGTTCCGATGGTGGGGATCACGCCCTCGCCGTGCAGTGGCGTGAGCACGGTGGACCGGAGGTGCGCGAGCCTCGGCACAAGGGGTTTGGCCTGCGCCTCATCTCAAAAGTGCTGTCTGGTGCACAAGTGGAAATGGACTTCCCTCCGGCCGGCCTCCTTTATCGCTTTCTGGTTGATATCGATCCATCATAGGCCCCGCAAGAGGAGCGGTCGGGTTGTCATAAAGACGATCCCTCGCTGCTTGAGCCTACGCCAACGAGCCAACCAAATGTCTGATGCTTATTTCTGTGTTTTCTGGGCCGAAAAGAATGCCGAGCTCAAGGCTCAAGGCGCCGAGGTGTTGAACTTCCGCGAAGCTCGCAGGGAATTCGGCTGCCATGCTACGCCTCCAGGCGCCGTCACGCTCTGCTCGGGCGGCGAAGACATCCGTGCTTTTCCCGGCAAAACGCCCCAAGACAGGGATGCGTGGTACGCGCAGTACCGGCAAGTGAGCGCGAAGGGCGTTCTCTGGCGCATGATCAACGATGCTAACAAGCAACCCATCTGCTACGTCGACGCGACCGAGGCGCTCGACGCCGCAAAGCGTGGCCGTGATAGCGGTGGGACTGCGTGTCGATAATCCCGACAAACCGCCTCAGGAGATCGAACTCGCTGGCGGAGTGAGTGGCCGGGTAAGCAAGCTTAAAGGGTCGTTGCCGCCAATCCGCCCCTCTTGAGAATGAAGCCGGCGATTTCATCGACGCCCTGTCCGCTCTTGAGATTGGAGAAAATGAACGGTCGCGTAGTTCGCATACGTCGGGCATCTGATTCCATAACCTGAAGATTGGCACCCACCAAGGGAGCCAGATCGATCTTGTTGATCACAAGCAGGTCGGAGCGCGTTATGCCGGGGCCGCCTTTGCGTGGGATCTTTTCGCCCGCAGCGACGTCGATCACGTAGATAGTCAAGTCCGCAAGCTCGGGACTGAAGGTTGCCGCGAGATTGTCGCCACCCGATTCCACGAAACACAGCTCTGCCCGTGGGAACTTCAAGTTCATATCCTCGATCGCAGCGAGGTTCATGGAAGCGTCTTCACGTATCGCGGTATGCGGGCAGCCGCCTGTCTCAACGCCCATGATGCGCTCTGCCGGCAGCGCTTGCGCGCGGGTCAGGATGAGCTGGTCTTCCTTGGTGTAAATGTCATTGGTTATCACATAGATCTCGTAGAAATCCCGGAGATGCTTGCATAGCGCCTCTATAAGCGCCGTCTTGCCCGAGCCGACTGGGCCCCCGATTCCGACGCGGAGCGGGCCGTGATGTGCGGGAGCGGACCTGTTGGGGCGAAGGGGCTTTTCGCTTTCAACCGTCTTCATGACCGGAACAACCTCGTATATTGGGTTTCATGCGCAATGGAGGCGAGTTCGACCATGAATCCCGCGGAACCCAGGTCGTCGAGCGTGGCACACGTTCCTTGCGCGCTTGCGAACAACACGGCGTTCTCAAGCTCCGCGATGGCGAGTTGACCGTCGGTTTGCCCGAGGGGGATCAGCCTCACGCCGGCACTTGCCAAATTGGCGACATAGCTGTGCAGAAATGCCGGTAGCGCCACGCGTGCGGGAATCCGCTCCCTTGCCGAGCGAGCGCCAAGGACAACGGCCAGTACCGGCTGAAACTGAATCTCCAAGAAGAAGTCCAGTATACGATCGGGCCACACTTGGCGGAGTGTGTTGAGGCAAGCGGTCGCCTGCTGGGACGATTCAAGCGCGAACTCTGATGTCCCGCGGGAGGCCGCCGCCACCTCCGCGACCCACATCAGTTTAGCCCGGTCGTTGTCGATCGCGCTGCGATATGCTTCGCTGAAAAAGACTGCTTCATTGCGTCCGGATCCGTAGCAAAGATCGGCCTCGAGCCAATCGACCAGGCTTGGGCGGTCATGGATGCAACCAGCTTCGGCGGCCCATTCGATCCCGTGCGAGTAACTGTAGGCGCCGTTCGGGAAGGTCGGCGAAAGCCAGCTTTGCAGACGCAGGAACGATAGAGGCGAGTACGGGAACTCTTCATTGGTCATGATATCTGCCCAGTACGTATTAGCATATCAATACATGAAGTAGCGTTGAGCCATTGGCAGCACCTTCGCGGGCTCGCAAGTTAGCAGCCGGCCGTCTGCCCGCACCTCATAGGTTTCCGGATCGACCTCCATGCGAGGGACCGCGTTGTTGAGGATCATCGAATGCTTACCGATCTTGCGCGTGTTCGAGACAGGAAGCAGTTGCTTTGCAAGCCCGAGCTGCCTTGTCTTTTCCAGCGAAGCCTGGCTGACAAAGGTCACCGAACTCCTGCTCAGGGAGCGGCCGAACGCGGCGAACATCGGCCGATAGTATTCGGGCTGGGGAGTGGGAATGGAAGCGTTGGGATCGCCCATGATAGCCGCAGCGATCGTGCCGGATTTGAGAACCATGTCGGGCTTTACGCCGAAAAAGGCCGGATCCCAGATTACGATGTCTGCGAGTTTCCCGGCCTCAATCGAGCCGACGTAGGCGGAAATACCCTGGGCTATCGCAGGATTTATCGTGTATTTCGCAACGTAGCGCCGCGTTCTGAAGTTATCGTTATCGCCTTTCTCTTCAGACAATTTACCGAACTGCTTTTTCATCTTATCGGCGGTCTGCCACGTACGGGTGATCACCTCACCGACGCGCCCCATCGCCTGGCTGTCTGACGACACGATTGAGAGCGCTCCCAGATCGTGCAAGATGTCTTCCGCTGCTATGGTCTCCTTGCGTATGCGGCTCTCAGCAAAGGCGACGTCCTCCGGAATACGACGATCGAGATGATGCGTGACCATGAGCATATCGAGCGCTTCGTCGAGCGTATCCACCGTGTAGGGCCGTGTTGGATTTGTCGAAGCCGGGATAACGTTCCCTTCGCCACACACCTTTATGATGTCCGGCGCATGTCCGCCTCCGGCGCCCTCCGTGTGAAAAGTATGGATCGTTCTGCCCTTGAATGCGGTGACAGTATTCTCCACGAAACCACTCTCATTGAGAGAGTCAGTATGGATCAGGACTTGCACATCCATGTCGTCCGCGACAGAAAGACAACAATCGATAACAGCGGGCGTTGCGCCCCAGTCTTCGTGCAGCTTGAGGCCGCACGCACCAGCCTCGATCTGCTCAACGAGGCCAGCGGCCAGGCTCGCGTTACCTTTACCGAAAATACCGAGGTTCATCGGGAAAGCATCGGCCGCCTCGAGCATCCGCTGGATATGCCAGGGGCCTGGCGTGCAGGTTGTTGCCGCCGTACCTACCGCCGGTCCGGTTCCCCCACCCATCATAGTTGTTAGACCTGAATAGAGCGCCTCCTCGATCTGTTGCGGGCAAATGTAGTGTATATGAGTGTCGATACCCCCCGCGGTGATGATCTTGCCTTCTCCTGCGATGATCTCGGTACCAGGTCCGATGACTATATCGACGTTGGGCTGCACATCCGGATTGCCGGCCTTCCCGATCCTTGAAATGAGCCCATCCTTGATAGCGATGTCCGCCTTCACGACCCCCCAATGATCAAGAATCAGGGCGTTGGTGATGACTGTATCAACCGCTCCTTCGCTGCGCGTACGCTGCGACTGTCCCATGCCATCACGAATGACTTTCCCGCCGCCGAACTTCACCTCCTCACCATAGGTCGTGAAATCTTTCTCCACCTCGATGAGCAGATCAGTATCTGCGAGACGAATCTTGTCCCCGACCGTCGGGCCAAACATCTGCGCGTAGGCGGCGCGGCGCATTATGTGGGGCATTTTCGTTACCTCATTTGCCAGAATTGACCGCAGCGCCGCCTGCGGGCGGCAGAGCCCCCATCACCCGGCCGCCAAAGCCATAGACTACGCGGGCACCGCTATAAGGGATCAATGAAACTTCGCGGGACTGTCCCGGCTCAAATCGCACGGCCGTCCCGGCCGGAATATCGAGGCGACAACCGACAGCGGCGTTTCGGTCAAAAGCGAGGGCCGCATTTGTCTCGGCGAAATGATAGTGGCTGCCCACTTGAATAGGCCGATCACCCGTGTTGGCAACCTCAATAGAGATAGCTGTCCTATCCTTGTTCAGGACAATCTCGTCGGATGCTGGAAAGATCTCGCCAGGGATCACGTCAGCCTCCCAATAGCGACAATCCGACCACCGCCGCGCATCCACCCGCCGCGCGCAGCAAGAGCCTTCCGACCAAGCTCCGCACGCAGAAACCAGCTCCGATGCCGACAGCATGGAGCGCAGAGGTTGCGAGCGCGAATCCTGCTGCATAAGGGATAAGCCTGGCTGTGGCCGCCTCCGTTCCATGAGCGTGCCCATGGAAGAACGCGAAGAGACTGACGATCACGGCCCCCCGGACTACCGGCGCCCGTACTCCGAGAGCAACGAGCACTCCCAGCAAGATGACCGACAAGCAGATGGCCTGCTCGACGAAAACGATTTGCAAACCCGAGCTCGCCGCTGCAAAGCCGCCCAACATCGCTGCCACGAAGGTTGCCGGCCAGACCACAACGGCACGGCCACCGGTTAACACACTCCAGAGGCCTACCATCGTCATAGCGATGAGGTGGTCTGCCCCGTTCAGAGGATGCGCAACTCCGGAGCTGAACGAATTGCCGGGCCCTACACCGGTATGGGCGCAGGCCGGGAAGATCAACGCTTCGGACAACATAATGCAGATCAGGACTAACCGCATCGAGAGCTCCTATCGAATCGGATTGTGTACCGGCACAAGCTTCGTTCCGTCAGGGAATGTGGCTTCCACCTGCATCTCGCGAATCATTTCGGGAATGCCTTCCATGACTTGGTCCTCAGTCAGTACTCGGCCGCTCTCGGACATGAGTTCGGCGACCGATTTCCCGTCGCGCGCTCCCTCCAGGATGAAGTCCGCAATCAGCGCGATACTCTCGGGATAATTGAGCTTGAGGCCTCTCGCGAGCCGCCCTCGCGCAACCATCGCTGCGACAGCTATCATCAGCTTGTCCTTTTCCCGCGGTGTAAGATTCAAGGCTTTCTCCGTCCCGTAACGGCCACTAACACGACCACATCTTCGGCACTCCGAAAGGGCCTGGCCCCAGCTCTCGGCTGAATTGTTCCAGCAAGCTACGAAGCCCACGTCTCAGATCGGCACTTGCTGCTGCGGCGACACGCACAATGATGATCGCGCCGACGATCGTGGCGGCGCACCGGCATTCGAGCGAAGCCGCTATCTCGCGCAAAATCCTCAGCCGTGTATCAAGACTAGGTCCGAAATAGATGAGCGTTCCAACGGCCTTCCAGTTGGAGAGCAGTGCCTTTCTGTGCAGCTGCGCGAACACCTCATCTGAGACGCGGAAACTATCCGCCCAGATGAGGCGGCCATCCCTTCTGATGTGCCAACTGTCCGATATGTGCCCGCCAACGACTTCCTCTCCGCGCGCAGCACGACCGAGTACCAACCATTCGAGCGCAATCAGCTCGGCTCCTGAGCAAACATCAATCTCCGTCTGGCGACGAATGCGCGCCTGATTAAAGACGATTGTTTCTTGCGGGAGCCAAGCGAGCTTTGCCGTGCCGCACGCTTTCAACTTTGTCGCAACCCGCGCGGGTTGATCCAGCGCCCTGTAGATCTTTTCCGCAGCCTGGGTTGTGACCGCGACCGATGCATGGTTGAGCGCCACCACTTCAATTTCGAGCCGATCTCCACCGGCAATGCCACCTGACGAGTTTATGATGACAGCCTCTTTCACCAGATCATCGCCGATCCCTGGAAATGCGAGGCCTATGGGAAACTTCTGGTAAACATCGGCGATTCGGGTACCTCTCTCGGAACCAGTGAGCACGATCCGGCCAACTCCGTTGGCTCGCTCCAGATCGACGTCGCGCACATTTCCTCCGCGCGCGCCGAAGGTTCCAGGATGACAAGAGTCCTCGCCAGGATTGCGCTGGTGCGTTGCTTCGAACATCGGCTCGATAAACTCTTGAGAGAGAGCGCGTTAGCTTAGCTTGCGTTTGACGCTGGCAGAGCGAGGGTGGGCGTGACAATTGGCTAAGCCGGTCACGCCCGAACCCGTTTTGCGAGAGTGGAATCAGAACCCCGCAAGCCCTTGCGGACTGTTGTAGGGAATCTTGACGCTAGTGATCTCCGTCAGCGAACCGTCCGACTGAGTAGCGTAGCCAACCAGCTTCGAGGCATTCCCGTAGATCTGATAGAGATACGCGCCGTCCGACGTGATCCAGCTATCGGCGGGGCCGCTGGTCACCGTTCCGTTCAGCCCCCTGGCGGTGCCGTCCCCTGGAATCCTCGGGCACGCGGGATCGCACGCGATTTCCAGGCCGCGGCCATTGATGTGGTAGCTGCAGATGTTGCTGTAGCCGAAGTTCGTCGCGTACACCGTTCGATCATCCGGGGAGACCGCCAGCCAGCACAGCTCGGACGGGACGCCCGCGCTCGTGTCGATCTTTACGAGCGGGCCGATGCTGACCGTCCCGCCTTTCTCGATGGTGCCCATGGAGCATCCGTCACCGACGGCGTACCCGATGACGAAGGTATCCGGCCGTTCGTGCAGGAAGGCGATGTAGAACGGAGAGCCGCCTTTCGCGTCATAGAACCTGACCGTGCCGAGCGAGCCATCTTTTTGCAGGGGGAATACGGCGAGGCCATCGGGATCTGGCGCATTCGATGCGATTGAGTGCAACGCGCCGCCAGCCCGCTGGACCCAGAGAATAGGCGACCCATCCGGATAAAGGCCTGTGAGCGCGATTGGCTCGTCGAAAGTGGTGCCGACAAGAACGAGCTCCTCGTTGGGCGAGACCACGACCATGGTGGATACGCGGTTCCTCTTGCTATACGTATTGACCGTGTACCGTTCCGGGCGCGCCGTGAGCTTGCCTTCGGCGTCAACAGACATCAACCGGAGGTGATCGGGGCCGAACGAGTGCAATACGAAGAGCGTTCGAGTAGAAGGAGCAAATGCAAGCGATTTGGCGGTCCCGCTCCTTCCTTCCACGGGGTTACCCGTCGGCTTGACGTCCAGCAGTGTAAGCCGGCCGTCCTCGCTCACACGGAAGCTCGAAACGGAGTTGTCTCCACCATTCGTGGCGAACAGAAAGCGCCGATCCGATGTGAGAATGACGCTTCCCGCGCTCTCAAAAGCGTTGGGTGCGCTTTCTTGGCCGCTGATCGGTTTGAATTCGCCTGAGCCCGCACCACGCGTGCCGATCCGCTCCACCTCCACAAGCGCACCAGTCGCGCTCCGCTCGTAGTGGATAATTGTATTCTCGATTTCGTTGGTTTGCATGTAGAGATGTCCGGGCTGGCCTTTTGCCGTGGACATGTCCTTCATCATTGCCTCTTTTGCCATCTGGCACTCCTTTGGTTGGGTTTGACTAGGGGGTAGGTCTGACTCTCCACGAAGCGTCCCCTCTATCGCTTCAATGCAGGGTATCCGTCGACGTAGACCCAATCGGTCGCCTGCGCCGGCACGTGGCAGGACTTGCAATTCAGTCTGTAGTCGGTGGATGTTGTCTTTGTGGGGTTGGCAGCGTCGAACCACGACCAGCCCCACCCATCGCCCCACAAAGCGTTGCCCGGATAGCGGCCGTCACTGTCCCTCACCATGACGAACCAGCCTTTCAACTTCTCGGCGTGGCTGACAGTACCGGTCGTCATTTCTTTCGTGGCGGTTTCGAACACCTCTTTCACGAGCACCGTTCCGTCGGGAAATCGGCCGTCCTTGCGATAGGCCTCGATAGACCCCGGCGATGCGAGCACGACATGCAGCTGCTTCGCGCCTCGACCTTCATCAGCCGCTACGGCCCAGCTTCCGAGCTGCTGATAACTGGTCTGATAGTCACGCGGAACGTGCAGGTTACCCTGCGCGTCGACGGCTGCCTCCGTTTGCGAAGCGCTGCTAACCGCGGTCGCCTGCATTGAACTGAGGGCGGCAATCGCAATGACCGCTCCAATTCCCGAAATGGCGAGACTAAAGACGCGAATGGCTCTCATGACTCAGTCCTTGCTGTGCCGCCGATGTCGAGCGAGCACGTCACTTGTCCAACAGCGGATAGAATTGGGTCCACACCTCGTCTTTCTTGGCGTTAGCGATATGGCAAAAAGCGCAATCGTCTTTCGCCTTAACCTTGGCCATTGGAGCCTTTGGCTCGTGATGATTAAAGTTGAAGTATCCCCACCCGTTGGTTTCGGCAAAACGCTTCGAATCTTTGACGGTCACATCGCCGCCGTTGAATTTCCCGGGAAAATAGCCCCTGCCCGACGGTTCGGTTCGAGATCCATCCGGCATCTGCTGTGGAAGAGTGAGCTGCAGCTCTTTGAAAAAGATCGTCCCCTCGGGGAATTCACCAGTCTTCTTGTAGATCTCGTACGACCCTGGCTCGATGTAGACGTTGTGAAATTCCGGAAAGTTTGCTTGGCCACCATTGAGAGCGTTAGGAGTCAGCGGGGACCCTACGTACACCCACTCGTGGAAGTCCTTCGGCAGAAGAAGCTGCCCGTCGGCTGTGAATTCGGGCAAGTAACGAGTCCTGGTCTGGGCACTGCTATTTTTGAGCGATCCAAAGAACAAGGTCGTCGCGACCGCACTGCTCACAACGACGACGGCGGCTGTCCGAAATCCGATACGCATCTCTTTCTCTCCTGCGACTTTGGCCGGACGCGAGGTCGCGTCGGCGGCTGATGAGCTTTCCCATCGTAAGTCAGACACGAGATACCCGGTTGGTGAGTGCTGCGCGCGTCGGCGATTGCCTTCACTTTTTCCATCTTGATGCATTTGGCTAAGCACCCATCGACAGACGAATTCTTTTGCATCAAGTGTAGGCCGAACGATCGGCGGGCGACCGGATGAAGACGTCCCAGTTCTTCTCGCGCGGCGCACTTACGGCGAAGAAAGGCATGTTTCCATGGATGATGAGGCTCACATCTCTCGCGGGTTTAGGTCGAAGCGACGCGAGCAAACTACGAAGAATCGTGTGCCGCCCGGGCAGTACGTGACAACCGAATTCCCGGTTCTTTCGGCGGGCCCAACGCCACAAACCAAAGTGGCAAACTGGAATTTGGCCCTTCAGCTTGGCAGTTCCCTGCTCCGGGAATGGAGTTGGGCCGAGCTCGAAGCGCTGCCGCAGACTACGGTCAAGACCGATATTCATTGCGTCACGAAATGGTCAAAGCTCGATACGACATGGCAGGGCGTCACCTTCGATGATCTGTTGAAAGCAGCCGGGCTTTCGGAGCCTCCCGAACCTTATGCCATGGCTCATTGCGATGGTGGCTATTCAACGAACGTCCCTGTTGCTGATCTGGTCGGGGGCAAGGGCATGATCGTTACTCGTTATGACGGCCTGCCGATCGCGCCCGCTCACGGCGGGCCAGCTCGCCTGTTGGTGCCGCATCTTTACTTTTGGAAGAGCGCTAAATGGGTGCGCAGGATCCGATATATGCCGAAGGACGAGCGCGGCTTTTGGGAGTCACTGGGATATCACAACTACGGCGACCCCTGGAAAGAGCAGAGATATGACGGGGACTAATCCCGCTTCTCCACCCAAACGGCTTGAGTGGCAATTTGCTCAGGTGCGCGACGCCGTGGTGGAAACGCACCGCGTAAAGAGCCTCATGCTGCAGCCGGCCGGTTGGCCAGGACACCTGCCGGGTCAGCACGTCGATATCAGGCTCACAGCCGAGGATGGCTATCAAGCGCAGCGCAGCTATTCCATTGCCTCTCCACCTGAAGACGAATTGCTTGTGTTGACCGTCGAGCGAGTGAAAGATGGCGAGGTTTCTCCCTACCTTCTGGATGAGCTACGCGTCGGCGACCAACTTGAGCTTCGCGGACCTATCGGGGGATATTTCGTCTGGACAGGCGCCGCAAGGGAGCCGGTTTATCTTCTGGCTGGTGGAACGGGTATCACGCCGTTGATGTCGATGCTTCGTCACCGCGACAGGTTGCCAAGCCGCCCTCCGGCCTTACTGATTTACTCGGCCAGAAGTTGGGAAGATATAGTCTACCGAGACGAGCTCGAGGCGATGATGCGGCGCGACTCCAGCCTTCGCCTTGTTTACGCGCTTACCCGCCAGCAACCAACGGACTGGACGGGTCACCGGGGAAGAATCAATAAAGGCTTGCTTGCAGCAAACTGGTTTCCACCCGCACATAGCCCGACGATCTATGTTTGCGGTCCCACCACCTTCGTCGAGACCGCTGCCAGTCTTCTTGTAGAGCTCGGATTTGACCCTCTCAGCATCAAGACAGAACGATTCGGTCCATCAGGAGGATAGATACCATGGCTAATAACGTCTCCGATCTTGTGCTCGACGGCAAAGTCGCGGCATGTCTCCTTCAGCGGATCTTCACTCCCGACATCACACTCGCGAAGATTCGATGCGGTTCATGCGATTGTGTAAGCGGTGTGGGATCCCTGACCTTGCATGCGTCTCCGATGGGAGCGGTTCTGAAGTGTGCAGACTGCGAGAGCGATCTGATGAGAGCGGTTGATACGCCGGGCGGTCTGTGGCTCGAGATGACCGGCGCGCGATATCTACGATTCTCGCGGTAGTCGCAAAAGACAATGCGGCCGCCAGCACACATATGGAGAGCGCATGGGCGAATGCACCTCTCCGAATTGCCGCAAATGGACTCTAGTCTCAGCAATATCGAAAAAGCGTCGATCGAGCTCGCCGAGTAACTTCACAGGCGCCGGTGTTTCCTCCCGCCTCCCAGGCCGAGGCGCTGCGGCCGGTCGATATGCGGCCGGCCGCATTTCTATCTTTGCACGGTCCGTTCGAGCTCAAAGAGGAGATTGTTCCAGATCGCCGCCGCAAGGGAAAACCTTCGAGCTGATCGAGCGTGCGGCCGCCTACTCCGGTGCTGCAGACGATGATCTGGTGGCGCAAACGTATTGCCGATGAGAAAGCGCGGATTGAACTTATGACCAAACGGCGTGAAGACGTTCTGCCAAGCACAAACTCTAATACGAGGAGAAGAGACATGACGAAAAGTGGGATCAAGAGGAATATGAAGGTGATCGGAGCTGATGGTGTTCACATCGGAACTGTGGATCGCATCACAGCGGGCAGGATCAGGCTGACCAAGAACGACAGCGGCGAAGGACGACACAAGGGCCACCATCACTATATTGACCTGGGACTGGTCGCGGATATCGAGGGTCAGACGGTGCGGCTGTCGGCGGTTGCGGCCACCGCAGTTACCTTCGAGGAGGAGAAATCGGGGGAGCCAACCTAGTCAACTTGAGATACGGGAGGTCGAATACCTGAAACCGGAGGAGCGGGAGGATGTCATTCAGCTTTATGAATCTCTCCACAAAGAGCCCCTGAACAGATTAGCGTCCCAATTCCGGATGCCGCACGGCTTTCTGCTTGACTCCGATTCCGTGGCGCAGCTCGCACTGCGCTCCATGTCTATGCCAGCCCTCTTTAGCGGCATATTGCCGACCGTGATGACAGCCATGAGCGAAAGTTGGTGCGAGCCAGAGTAGGAGTACGAAGGCGATGGATGGGATTGCAAAGCGATTCATTGCTAGGCCCTCCTGGCGATCACATCATGAGGCGTAGAGCTTAGCACCTAGCGGGAGCTTGCGCCAACGATGCCATGATGCCGGCGACCAAAGGTATGCGCTCCAATTGAGCGTCCCAATGTGTCAGAGCAAGTGTCCTAATTAGGAGAACCTGGCACCTGGTCGACGCCAACATCATTCGGATCTCGATTTCGGAGCTCGAAGGTTAAATTCTTAAGGCCAACGACGCGCTCCTCGTGCAAGAGGAGCAGGAGGCGCTCGCCGATATCACCGGTTCCAGTTGGTATTCCGTCGGCTTATCGGCGTGTTCGCGCATCCGGAACATCCCCTCACGCTGTTCCTCGACGATTTGCAATGGCTCGACGCAGCCACGCTGGATTTGCTCGAGGATCTGCTCACCCGATCGGATTTGCCGCTCCTGATGCTGATCAGGCGCCTATCGCGACAACGAAGTCACTGCTGCCTATCCGCTTATGCGGAGACTCTATGCCACCAAGAATCATATCCATAGGATGAGCGATACAATGCTACGACCTTCAGTTACATCGGTTGATCAGGGTTTTCGCGAGATCGACGGCGCATTGACCGCCTTGTCGATCTCGGCCATGAGCGCACTGCCGATGTTGTCCGGCGTGATTGGGCCGACCAGTTTGTAGGCGATCTTGCCGTTGCGGCCGACAATAAAGGTTTCCGGCACGCCATAGACGCCCCATTCGATCGCGGCGCGGCCGTTGGCGTCGACGCCGATCGACGCAAACGAATTGCCATAGCGGCTGAGGAAGCGGCGAGCGTTGTCGGGCGCGTCCTTGTAGTTGATGCCGATCAGCTGCAGCCGGTTGTCCTTGGCGAGCTCGGTCAGAAGCGGCGCCTCGTCATGGCAGGGCACGCACCACGACGCCCAGACATTCACGACGCTGACCTTGCCCTTGAAGTTTGCCGGATCCAGCCCCGGCACTTCCGCGCCGTTGCTGAGCAAGCCCTGCAGCGGCGGCAACGGCGTCTGTGGTGCTGGATGTTCGATCAGGGCGGAGGGAATCCGCGACGGATCGCCACCGCCAAGCCGGAACCAAAACAGAGCGGCCAGCGCGAAAAAGACGATTAGCGGCAGCACTATCAGCCATGAGCGGCGCTGCGGGCTTGCTTCGGATGTCACCTGTACGGTCATCTACGACTCCGTTGCGCTGTGTCAGGAGCGCCGCATTACGCCGCTGTCCGCGAGCTCACGCAGGCGGCGCTTCTGGTTGCGGTAGTCAAGCGCGATCGAGGCGATCAGGAGCGCCACCACCGTTGCGGCGGCGAGGTAGGAGGTCACGATAAAGGAGGCGTAAGGGCCGAGCGACATGGTGCGTTATGCCGGTTGCGAGGCAGGCGAAGCCGCGCTCACGTTGCTTGACGAGACGCGTGCCTGCATCATTTGAAGGGCGCGCACACGCCGGCGCAGGATTTCGTTGCGCATCGCCGCTACGTGCAGGGTGACAAACAGCAGCGTAAAGCCGACCGCCATGACCAACAGCGGAATCAGGAAGGCGCGATCGAGCGTCGATCCGCCCATCCGGAACACCGAGGCGGGTTGGTGCAGCGTGTTCCACCAATCGACCGAGAATTTGATGATGGGCAGGTTGAGCGCGCTGACGAGCGTCAGCACCGCAGCCGAACGTGCGGCGCGCGACGGATCTTCCACCGCCCGCCACAGCGCCATCAACCCGAGATACATCAAGAACAGGATCAGCACGGAGGTCAGCCGCGCATCCCATTCCCAATAGGTGCCCCACATTGGCCTGCCCCACAGCGAGCCGGTCACCAGCGCGAGAAAGGTGAAACTAGCGCCAATGGGCGCTGCGGCCTTGGCGGCGACGTCGCCGAGCGGATGTCGCCACACCAGAGTGCCGAGCGCGGATGCGCTCATCACAGCCCAGACGAACATCGACAGCCATGCGTTCGGCACATGGATGAACATGATTTTGACGGTTGCGCCCTGCTGGTAATCATCCGGCGCCGTCGCTGAAAGATAGAGGCCGACTGTGAGCACGATGGCGGTCGCCGCCACGAGATAGGGCAACAGCCGCGCCGTCAGCGACAGAAACCTGGTCGGATTGGCAAGGTCGATCAGCGTCATGGCTCTCGGGTAGCAGTCGCCACCGCCCGAGACCTTCGCTGCCTCCCGCTGTTGCTGGATAGCGTTGACGGGCTCCAAACAATGTTGAAGCAACAATTCCAACAAGCTGCCCATGGTTTAATTGACACCGATTGTTTCCGCGACGTGAGGCGCCGGAAGGCCGACGCTGCGGAACGCTGCCCGCTCTCTACACGACCCTGTGCCAGGAACGTCGCGAAAGGAGAAATCCTCGACCAAGGGGCTCGACCAGATTTCGGCGAGCGCAGCAGTTAGGTGCCCGATATCCGCCTCGGAGTGAAACGGTGACACGGTGATACGAAGTCGCTCTGTACCGCGCGGGACCGTCGGGTAGTTTATGGGTTGAATGTAGATATCATATTCGTTCAGCAGGACATCGCTGATCTGCCTGCAGAGGTCGGCGTTTCCTACCATTACCGGAACAATGTGACTAGGATTTCGAAGATGCGGTACGCCAATGTCATCAAGTCGACTCCTGAGCGAGGCCACCCGGCTGTGCATGGCTTCCCGCTCCGTCGAACTTGACTTGAGGTAGCGCACGCTGGCTAGCGCGCCAGCCGCGACGTGCGGCGGCAGAGCCGTCGTAAAAATAAAGCCAGACGAATAGCTACGCACAAAGTCGCACAATGCTGCCGACGCTGCGATGTAGCCGCCAACGACCCCAAAGCCCTTAGCCAGCGTGCCTTCCACCACCGTCAGCCGATTGCTCAGTCCCTGTTGCGCAGCCACGCCACCACCATGCGATCCATAAAGACCTACAGCATGCACCTCGTCCAAATACGTCATGGCGCCATATTCTTCGGCAACATCACATAGCTCTGCGATCGGTGCGATATCCCCGTCCATAGAATAGACCGATTCAAACGCTACCAGCTTGGGCGCATCAGCGTCGACCTCCGCGAGTTTTCGCGCAAGATCAGCGGGATCACTATGTGCGAAGATCCTAACCGGAGCACGGCTACCTCGGATGCCTTCGATCATAGAAGCATGATTCAGTTGGTCAGAAAGCACGACGCAACCCGGGATGCACGACGCTAGCGTGCCAAGCGCAGCCCAGTTCGAGACATAGCCCGAAGTGAACAGAAGCGCGGCCTCCTTCTGGTGAAGATCGGCCAGATTGCGTTCGAGGAGGACATGGTAGTGATTAGTGCCCGAGATATTGCGTGTACCGCCGGCACCCGCCCCGCAGCTGTCGAGTGCCTCATGCATAGCTGCCAGCACGGCTGGATGCTGTCCCATTCCAAGATAGTCGTTAGAACACCAGACCGTTACCTCCTTTTTCCCGCGGGCGGAATGAAGTGTTGCGCGAGGAAACCTGCCTACCTTGCGTTCCAGATCGGCGAAGACTCTGTACCGACCTTCCTTACGCAGTTCATCGAGCCGCTTGCAGAAATACGCATCATAATTCATGGTGCACCTGGAGTTGGAATCGATGCGGGTTCAACTTCGCTAATGCTCGCGCATACTCCTCGCCGATGCTATTCGGGCCAGCGGTAGGAGCGAAGCTACCCAACCGGCACGGTAATCCAGCTAGAGTATGCCGTCTGTTGCTGCATTGCTCGGACTTCGCGGAGATTGCGCAATGCCCGCGGACCGATCTCGGCCTTCGCCTTATCAGTGAGCTTTGGCGTCGTGATGAAGATATGGGCGCCTGCCTCTGCCAGTCTCTTCGCAGTCGCCAGCCCAATTCCGCTCGAGCCACCGGTGACAACGGCGACTTTGCCTTCTGGGTTCGACATCGCACGTCTCCCTCCACCGGACATTCAGCAACCAACAGCGACCTTGGTCATGAGGCCGCTGGCCATTTCAATGGCCACGGGCCTGGCTCTAATCCTGCAACGATCTGTTGGAAGGCGCTATTTCGAGAATTGGCTTTGACGGAGTGTAAATTGGCAAGAACTGGCTAAGAGTGGCACAGCAGCACAAGCACGCAAGGCGTACGGACAGAAGATGCCCGACATCACGCAATCCCTCCCTGTTGACTAGCACTACAGTTGCCTTTTATGCAGTTTTCTGAATCCATGGGCAACCATGATTCGAAGATCGTGGACGCGGCCAGCGTCGATTGAAGAGACGCTTGCGCTGTGGGCGACGTCGCTTCGTGAGATCAAGCAACGGATACGTCCGTTGTTCACGCAAGAGCGTGTTGCGAGGAATGCAGGCTTGTTTCTGGAAAGCCTGCTCGGAGATGAGCAACGCAAGACCGGTTGGATGCGCGCGGAGGCAGCTGGCGATCCCGGTCCTTGGCGGCAACAGGCGATCCTGGGTCGCAGGGATTGGGATGCTGATGGTCTGCGCGATATCGTCCGCGATTATGTCATCGAGCATTTGGCGGATGACGATGCGGTGCTCGTGATCGACGAGACCGGCTTTCTCAAGCAAGGCAAGGCGTCGTGCGGGGTGGCGCGGCAATACACTGGTTCCGCCGGCAAGATCACGAACTGCCAGATCGGCGTCTTCGCCGCCTACGTGTCGCGCCACGGTCATGCGTTCATCGATCGCGCGCTGTATCTTCCGAAGGAATGGACCGACGATCCAGATCGTCTGGAAGCCGCATATGTGCCTCCCGGTGCTGGCTTTGCGACCAAGCCAAAGCTTGCAACGAGCATGATCGCACGCGCCATAGCCGCGTCTGTACCATTCAAGTGGGTTGCTGGTGATACTGTCTACGGTGTTGGCGATATCGAACAGCAATTACGCCGGGCAGGCAAAGGCTACGTGCTCGGGGTCAGCAGCGCTCATGTATTTCAATCCTGGGGCAAGCGGCGATCGGTCGCCGGCAAGGCCGCGGACATCGCTCGGACGCGGCGCGCGTCCGATTGGAAACGCCTGTCGGCAGGGGCCGGAACCAAAGGACCGCGGCTGCACGATTGGTGCTATCTCGAATTGGCCGATCTCGAGGTCGAAGAATTTTACAGCGCAAATCATGGTCTTTGGACACGAGGTCTGCTGATCCGTCGTCGTATCGCCGATGGCGATCTCGCCTTCTTCACCACCTGGTGTCCAGCGGGAACATCCATCGAAACGCTGGTGGCGGTCGAAGGCCATCGGTGGGCGATCGAGGACAGCTTTGAGACCGCGAAAAACGAGTTCGGGCTCGATCACAACGAGAGCAGATCCTGGCATGGGTGGCATCGCCACGTTTCCCTGGTGATGCTCGCCTTCGCCATGATGGCGGTGATCCGCCATCGCGCCAATTCGCCGCCGCCCAAAAAAACGAAACGCCGAACCACGGCGAAACTCAAAATATCACCAATCCGTCATTGATCCGTTGGTCAATCCAGGAAGTCCGCCGCATCGCCATCAGGCTCGCCCGAAAGCGGATCCAACCCGCACACATCATCGCATGGTCACTCTGGCGCAGAGCTCACCAGGCCGCCGCCCAACGGGCCCACTTCAAAAAACGACAACTGTAATGCTAGGGCCGCGAGACCCGTCTACGGCCCCGTTCTTTTAAAGGCGCAGTGAACAGAAATGCGTGGCGCGACAGCTGCGCAACGAATTCCCCGCATTGACTAACGCTTCGCAATTCCCGGATGAAATAAACATACGGCCTGATCGTACCTGCTCCTCATCAGCGCGAACGGTACGAATCGAGTTCAGTGACTAATCGCGCCTTTGATTTCATCGACAGGAAACGGATATAGCCCTCCTTGTGACGAGCGCAGACGGCGGCAACGACGCAGGCTTAGGCAGGCTCTTGGCCTTCGGTCAAGACGGAATGCCACTAGGCGCTTTCAGCGACGATATTTGCATTACAAGTCATTACTGATCCACGGAGCGAGGGGATCGGCTGCGATCATCCTGCTTGCCGTGTCGCTCTACCAGTTGAAGCAAGACGCGACTCTGCGTAACGGCGACCGACGCGGTAACAAACGACGGCATCGACCGGCGGGGGTCCAAGACTCCACGGCCCGCCAATGCGAAAGTTACTAGTCAACACATCAAAACACCAGAAATAGCACGATCGACACATCTGCGAGAGAAATGGACAAGTCAGGTTAGGTCTTGGCCAAATACGCTACGACGGCTCGTCTTACAGCCGCACCGGCTTTGTAGACTGCCAGAGTTGAGGCTTCGATTCTTAAACTTCATGCGGAAATGCAATCGAGGGAGGCAGAATGTGACCCACGTCTATTTCCATTGCTCCAGTGACCAAGGGATATTGATTGATCAATACGGCGCCGCTGTAGACAATCTTGTTGAGGCGCGTGACCACGCTGCAGGAGTTGTGCGGTCCCTCATCATGGCGCACAGCGCAAAGGATTGCCGGGATTGGGTCCTGCACGTCAGCGATGACATTGGCGTCGAGATCTTCGTGGTGCCCTTCACGTTCGTACTCGGCGAGGCGAATTGAGGACTTGCCATCTCGCATCGGTGGCTGAGATATTCGCCGCATTGCCGCCAGTAAGCTAAAAGGAACGGAGCCCCCAACCGAAGCGCGCCGCTCCCTTTGTCAAGCATTCGCGCAGGGCGCGCGTGGAGAATCGGCGGCATACGGATCGGTGTCGGTGTCGTGCGCAGGCGTAATTCGACCGCATCGACACCGGTCGCGTACGCCAGTTCGTCCATGGCAGACTCTAGGGCAATATCCGTCGTGCTCAATGAACGCTAACTAGAGCGGGTGGAGCGTGCCATTCTTCTCTAGTCCTTCGATCGTTGTGATCTTCTTTCCTTCCAGCATCGCCGCCAGGGTCATGCAAGACAAAACGCGCCGACCATCGATTTGCACGGTGCATGCGCCACAATCTCCGCGATCGCATCCTTCTTCGTGCCGGTCAGCGTCAACTTTTCGCGCTACGCATCAAGGAGCGTCATGCGCGGCTCAACCGCAATCGTGCGAGCTGCGCCGTTGACCGTCAGATTTACGGGTACGGGCTCGATGCATGACTTGCCTGTGGCGGTGCCGCTGGGTCTTTTATCGGTCGCAGCGTCGCCGGACCCAGATTTTGGCGTCTTGCTCATTTGGCCCTCGCGACCTCGGCGGCGCTAATACCCTCCAATGCGAGCCCGTATCCGACGCCCTCGTCGATGATGCGTCGCAGTTTCTGGGTCAGCGCGATGCGCGTGTACCTTGTGGTGAGCGGCGGCAGCTTGGCGAGCCCTTCGGCAATCTCGCGGGCGCGGGCAAGCAGCTTGTCGGCAGGCACAATTTCGTTGACGGCGCCCCATTCCTTGGCCGTCTGGGCATCGAGCTCCTGGCGGGTGAGGATGAAGTAGCGGCCCCGTACCGTGCCGATCACTTCCTGCCACAGCAGATGGACGCCATCACCGGGCACGATGCCAAATTCGAAGTGTGGCTTATCCTGAAAAACCGTCGAAGGAGAGGCCAAGACAATATCGGAGAGCAGGATGTATTCGGAGTGCAACCGCACCGGGCCGTTCACCGCAGCAATGAGCGGCACTTCGATGTCGAGGATGTTCATGAGGACTTTTTTGCCTTCTCGATAGATCTTGTCGTAACCTTGCGGGGTAAAGAAATCGAAGCCCTCAGGGCTAATAGTCTCCATGAAGGCCTGGCCGCTGCCGGTCAGAATCACCACGCGATTGTCTGGGTCGGAACCGATGCTGTGAAAGAGATCGACGAATTGTTCATGGGTGTGCCCGTCAAAGACGAGCGTGCCGCCATCAGTGTGCAGCGCGACTTCCAGCACACCACTTTTCGAGCGTGCCAGGCGGGCGTTGTGGAAGCTGTCGCGATAAGCGTCTAAGCGGGACATGGTGAAAGGCCATTCTGTTTCGAATTTGTAGGTTGGCCGTCAGGCCTGGGGGCAAAACTAACAATTTCATGCGCAGATGAATTGACTTGGATTGCTCTAATTTTTTCGACGTTGTGGTCCTCGATGTGTTTCGGTTGCAATAGTGACCCTCTAAGTCGGTGGCTCGGTGTCCAGCGCCGAAGATTTGCAATCGATGTCGCGTGGTTATGTCGGGTATGGCCGGGAAGTCCGGAAGTAAATCAAAGAGCAAATCGACGCCCTACGAGGGCCCGGCGTTGACAAAATCATCCTCGCAATTCTCCGGAAGGCCACTTTGACCCGCGCGAGGAAGTCATTTTGCGATCTAATGCCTCTTCGCGCAGCCAGCTCGCACCGGCCGGGATGTCCTGACCTCAGGATAGTAAAGGGCGGGCGACCTAGATTGACCGCGGCGGCCCTCCGTCGAAGAGCCGTCAGAAGTGCGGGCGGTCGAATATCGGTGGGCAGCTCCGCAGCAGTTGGCCACACCGATGTCCTTAGAGCGAATGGCTCCTTCGCGAGGCACGTGTCCCAGCCTGTCCACTATCCGCACCAGATCGGCGATAGATCGCGCTCCCATTTTGGACATAATCCGACTACTGTGAACGCGAGCCGTGTGCGTGCAGACTCCCAATTGGCCTGCAATCTGCTTGGGTCCGTGTCCTGCTGAAAGCAACACCATTGTCTCTCTTTCGCGAGGCGAAAGCGATGCGAGCCGGGTCCGTAGCTCGTCCAAGGTCTTTTTTTGCAAGCGCAGCGCGCGATCACACTCGATGCCGCTTTTCACCGCGTCGAGTAGCTCTTCATCTTGAAAGGGTTTGATAAGATAGTCTACGGCCCCAGCTTTCATCGCCCGAACGGACGTCCTTACCTCATTCTGAGCGGTAAGAAACACCAAGGGTGTCTTGCGTCCGGTCTTTGCTTGTCGGGACTGAAGATCGAGACCGCTTATGCCGGGCAACCGCACGTCTAGCACGATACAATTGGGCGAATGAGACCTGCTTCTCTTCAAATATTCTTCGGCCGATTTGAAGAGCTCGATCATCAGGCCCGCCGCTCCGAGCAAGATCCGCAATCGCGCTCGCGAGGAGTCGTCGTTGTCGATAATAGCAACTAAAGCTCGGTCAACGGTCATGAGTTATTACCACCATCCTTGCTAGAGCCCAAGACAGGCTTCGTTCTTCTCATCGGTCTGTGCAAAATCGCAGCATTAGACCTCTGCGAGCGATCTGCCGAAAACAATTCGCCCAAAGCGACGGCGGCAAGCGGCTTATTCTCCATCGGTATGTGTCCGCCAACCGAATGGGTATGAGCCACTCCAGGCGCACGGTCGGAAGATCGCCGGTAACTGGCAAGCAACAGCACCGAAGGACGCTCGTGTGTGAGATAGCCTGATCGCGCCGGCAGGCTCAGTGACCGGCCGGCGCCGACCACCCGCCGCCATAGTACGCAGGCTCTGAAACCGTTGGCAGGACCGGGACTGCTATCGAAGCGTCAGTGCCGCAGATCCCCTTGGACACGGTCCGCACGTGGCGCGATTTGTGCGCATGAAGGTGGTCGGCAGCTATCGCCACTTGTGCCAGCGAAGCAAGAATCAACGCGCTACCAAACATGGTGATCGTCACGATCGTTTTCATCTTTTTCTCTCCTAGGAGTCCGCGAGCGGGTGATCGACGAGCTTGACGCCGTATCTTGAAGTTCTTCGAGTTCGGCTGCTTCGATCAGGTTGCTACGAGTTGATCAAATTTGGCAGAAGGTTCATCTGGTTATGGTGCAAGTCTCGCGGGAGCTAGGTTATTCTCCCCTCCTCGCGGCGTGATGATTGCTAGATTCGAAACATCGAAAGCTATGTCGGGCTCGCTCCATGAGCTGGAATCGAAAGCCAATTACGTTGATCAACGTCTTTACAGTCGATCCCTGCGATCATTAGAAATTGATTGATGTTCCTGCACCGGCTACTGATGAGATGAAGTCGTTGGTCGAGCGCCCGGATTAATCTCGTCGGTTCTTCATCGGAGTCTCGATGGGACGAAGGTTGCGATGTATGCCCATATTGAAGATTATGAAGCAATGCGGCGTAATCGAGCGCCACTTCCTCGCCATCGGACAGTTTGAGCCTGGGATGTACACCATTGTCCGGTCGTTCTCGCCCGACGAATCGCTGTAAGTGAAGGGGCGATTACCATTTCTAGCCGCTGTGCGGACCGTTGGCGGCAATCATCAATTCCGTTAGTTTGCGCGTGCATCTGCCTGGATGCCCGTCATAAATACTGATTGCGAAAAAACCAAGATAGTCACGGCTAACGTTACAGTCTCTTGCGTCAGAGCAGGTTGACGGAATCGTCGCAGCATGTTCTTGCTTCCGGAGTCCCCTGACATGCCCCGTGGCGATCCATGGCACTCTACTCTGAGAGGCGCCCTGGGGGCGTCATGTGGCACCTCCCAATGCGAAGCAGTATACGGTATCCGACGGGTGCAAGGGATTGGGCGGCGGTGCGCACAAGTGGTTTCGCCCATCCGGATTATCCCTATTGCGTTCCACCTTTTCCGACGGAATGAGAATGTACCTCCCGTCTTCTCTACGTTTGGCGTAGATGTTTCCGGCAATGTACTGGATTTCAGTCGGATAACAGTCCGCGTCGTTGCAACAGCTAGCCGATGGATTGTCGGGCATGTGCCACGTTGAATAGAATTTTTCGTGTAGCCACTGGTCTTGTGGAGGATGATGCAGGGTCGCCTGACCTTCACCCTCTTGCGCCTGGAGTGGCAACCCCGCCAGTAGACAGCAACTCCACAGGATGAGTCTGAACAAGCGGCCCAAGGCGCACCTTCGTTGTTTTCCGAATTACGAAATCGCGCGAATTCACGCATGACTTTCAATGCAGTGCCCTAGGCGGCGGTCTGAAGTTGGCATAACCATTTGCGGTTCTGCTCGCGGCGGGCCTTGAGGCGTTCAACGCACTTCTTTGAACAGAGGGGAGTTCGCCAGGAATAATGCCGGATGAGACCAAACGGTCCGTCACAGATCGCGCAGCGCTTTGGCGCGCCATGCCGTGTATTTTGAGAGCTGTTGAGCATTGCTGTCTCCTCTAGTCTTCGCGTGGGTCCTAATTGTCATTCCTTCTCTGTTGTCTCACTTCGTTCACAAGCAAGGTGGATCCCGATGCCATAACAATGATTGCGCTCAAGCTGTCGGCCAAATCGTTGACCTTCGGTCACGCAATCGACAGATCTAGAACTGGCAGCGAGATTAAGATGGTAGAGATGGATGGCTCAATTGTACGTAGGTGCGCGCCGATAACCGAGAGGGCTGTAAGAACTAAACAAAGGTTTGTGCTGATTGCCCATCGTTCGCAATCCTTCTGCGTGCGGCCGACGGGCGCTCGCGCGACCAGGCCATAACACTTGTTTGAACCGCGCTAGCGGAGCGCGATCTTTGTGGTTACTTCCCCGGTGCCCGGTGACGAAGCGTCTGGCTTTGAGATCAGAATGCAAATGAAACAGCGCAATTTCAGTCAAGAGACGGCATGACTGATCAAGCCCGCTTGAGAGAGCACGATATTCTGGAAATGGTCAGACAAGGAGCATGAGATGACAATGCTTAGAATTCTCGGAGCGGTCGCGCTCCTGTCAATTAGCGGTGAATCGCCCGCGTTCCCACAGGCGGCAATACAGGAACCGGGTGCGTTCGCTTTTTATCACCCCAATGCCGATGTGTTGAATGCAGGCCGGCCATCGGTTCGATCGTTCTATCCAATGAGCGCCTTTGCAAGTAGTGCGCACGAACCGCGCCTGCGAACGCCTTCGCGGCGCCACCGCAAGTGACTGTCCTAGATCCCTATTGCCGGCTACTATTCGGCGGTCGACCAAGAAATACTTTGCTTCTTTCGGGCAGAAATTCGGCCTCGCGCCAAGCCCCGATCATAGTCTGGGGCTTGGCGCATGCACTGCAGGGCACGTAGGCGGATCGGTTCTCGTCACTTATGCTCTACTACCTCAAGCGAGCAGTTGCATCGGCGATCAATGACCGCAACATTGGCACACTCGTTGATTATCGGGTCGTCACCATTTTATTTGGCAGAATGTTTACCGTCCTCTACACGTGGCAATCCGCGGCAAGTGCGAAGCAAACGGAATAAGTACCCACAAGCATTTGTCGCGTTCACTGCGGTAAAACTCAACCTCTGGCTTGTGCGATATTCCCCAAACTTGGCCGCTATCTCACCTGGCAGGCAACCCATTCCCGGGAAGCTGCTAAACAAGAAAAATCTGAACGGAATCAATAAGAAAGAAATCGAAAAGCTTGGGACGGGATCGGAGTTCCCGAGATCAACGCGACGCACAAATCCCTTGCCTGACGGGCAGCCCCCTGAGCCACGGGTCCACAACTCATCGGTTGGACGCAAGAATCTTCTCGCAACGCGCAGTAAATTGGAACCGCGCGGATCGGAACTATCCGCTAAATATGTTGGCCCCGGATTTCCGACAGCATTATAATCGCTGACGCCTCTGTGAGAAAGGAAGGTGCCTCAGTCAAAGAAGGGCACAAGATCAAGCGAGGTCGGGTGTGCGAGTAATTGGAGAGTCGGACAAGCCACCGAGAAAAAAGAACCGGCCCAACAGTCGCAACGGTCGTCACCATGAGACGCCTGGCCGGTCGCGTCAGAAATGCGCGCAACGCGCCGGCGGCAAAATCGCCGAGCCCTTCCGATCCTTCGACTGGGCATCAACTGATCTTGGCCCCATTTCAAAGTGGTCGCAACCTGTCCGAAGCGCCGTAGCGATTTGCGCGAGCATTGCGTCGACTCAATATGAAGCGCTGATCTCGGCCGGTCGAGCTCAACACCGGCGCATAGCCGAACTTGGCAGGCAGAATGACGCACTGCGTAGTCAGGTTTCTTGGCTAAACGCGACTTTGGACGCCGTGCCGCCGCAGCTCGAGGTTCTCGATAAAGTTCCGTGGATGATATGGACGATCACGCCCGATGGTAGGTGCGAATTTGTCAATCGCTTTTACCTCGAGACCACAGGCCTTTCCGCGGATCATTGCACGGCGCCTCCCGCGGTGTGGAAAAAGTCACCGCGTGATCTGCCGCCATTTCTTTCCGGCGTCCATCCGGATTATCGGGACCGCGCAGCCAGCTCATTTTGGGACGGTGTCGAGTCGGGCCGAGGATGGACCTATGAAGCTCCATTCCGTCATGCCGATGGAGCCTTTCACTGGCATGTACGTCGCGCTATCCCGTTGCACGATTCGAAAGGAAATCTTGTTCGATTTGTCGGAACTTGTGCCGATATCCAGGATTTCAAAGTTGCGCAGGAACGGCTTGAGACCGCTGAAGAGCGAGCACGCCTTGTCGTCGATCGCGCGCTTGATGCAATCATCGTCATTGATTCCGACAGCACAGTGTTGGATTGGAACGAACAGGCGCAGGACATATTTGGATGGTCTCGTGCGCAGATACTTGGCAAGCAGTTGGCTGATAAGATAATTCCTCCGGAATATCGGAGAGCGCATAAGGCTGGTATAAAACGTTTTCTCACCACGGGCGAAGGCCCACTACTGAACAAACGCATCGAGATCACGGGGTTGCATAAGGAGGGACACGAGCTGCAAATCGAGCTGTCAATTGCACCCATGAAGGTGGGTAACCGTTGGACATTCAGCGCATTCGTTCGTGATTTGACGGAGAGCAAGCGGATCGCTGAAACGCTTCGTGAAACTCGGGAAGAACTCGCTTGGATGTCCCGCCTCACGGCGATGGGCGAGCTCTCCGCATCCATCGCCCATGAAATCAAGCAACCGCTGTCGGCCATAATAAGCAACGTTGAGACGAGCCTCTATTGGCTAGCAAGCTCAAGCCCCGATATCAAAAAAGTAAGCGTCATTACCCAACTAATTGGACGCGATGCGAATCGCGCAATCGACATCATCGGACGCATTCGGTCCCTGATAAACAAAACCGTCTCCGAGCGGGTACCTCTCGACATGAACGCTCTAATCAACGATGTACTGGACCTTACGGGATGGGAGTTGCGGAAACGTCAGGTATCGGTGAAAACGGAACTGTCTTCATCGCTTCCAATGATCTTGGGCGATCGAATCCAGCTGCAACAGGTCATCCTCAATCTTATCCTTAACGGCATCGAGGCAATGGCGCCCGTGGAGGATCGGCCGAGGGTCCTCTCCGTCAAGTCGGGACCATTCAAAGAGGGCGAGATACAGGTTTCCTTCCATGACACGGGCGTAGGCATCGATCCGGCGTCAGCTGACCAAGTTTTCGAGGCCTTCTTCACTACCAAGCCAAATGGAACGGGATTGGGATTGTCTATTTGCCGGTCGATTGTCGAAGCTCATGACGGGCATATCTCGGCAATGGCGGGAATTCCTCATGGTGCTGTTTTTCAGGTCAATCTACCCAATGGTCGGTGATGCTCCATGACTGAGGAACCAACTGTTGTTGCCGTTATCGATGACGATCAGTCGATCCGTGATGCATTGGGAAGATTGTTCGAGACGGTTGCCCTCAAAGCAGAGCTGTTCGGATCGGTCGACGAGTATTTGCGAGCGAGCAAGTCGCGCCCTGCCAATTGCATCGTGTTGGACGTGCGGTTGCCCGGCCCTTCTGGTCTCGACTTTCAGACGCAGCTTGCCAGGGCGAATAACCGAACCCCTATTGTATTTATCACCGCGCATGCCGACATTCCAATGTCGGTCCGAGCTATGAAAGCCGGCGCGATAGAATTCCTGACCAAGCCCTTTCGGCACCAGGAGCTCCTTGATGCGGTTCGAAATGGCATCGAGCGCGATCGATCGCGTCGCGCGGAAGTCCAAGCATTAGCCGATCTTCAGTCTCGGCTGGCGTCGCTCACACCTCGTGAACGACAGATAATGACGTTCCTAGCCGAGGGGCGCATAACCAAGCAGATAGCCGGCGAAATCGGCATAAGCGCTATGACAGTTCGCATTCATCGGAACCAGGTCATATCGAAGATGGGCGCGCGATCGACCGCTGATTTGGTTCGAATGGCCGACAAACTGGGCCTCCCATCATCGAAAGGGCGAGCTGACTAATCGAAACGATAATCAGCCCCCTTATTTGATTAGTGGCGGTAGCGAAATCGCGATTGAGTTGCGCCCAATCCTCTGCCATATGGAACAAAAGGGAGAATTTCGGTGACCTCTGTTCCGTTGATATCCATTGTAGATGACGACGAGAGCGTCCGGGTGGCAACAGGCGGGCTCGTGGAGACGTTTGGATACGACGTCGAGACCTTTGAATCGTGTGAAGCATTCTTGGGCTCGCGGTTGCTCAATGAGACACGATGTTTGATAGCTGACGTGCAAATGCGCGGAATGAACGGCCCGCAGCTGCAGGAGCATCTCATAAACTCCGGCATAAAAATGCCCGTTATCTTTATCACAGCAATTCCTCGCAGCAGCACTCGTGACCGGGTACTGAAGCGGGGCGCAATTGCGTATCTCGCCAAACCATTCGACCGAGCCACATTGCAGAAACGCCTCCAGCGGGCGCTTGGAGACGAGGGGATGTTCTGCGATTAGGCGAGCCGTAAGGCGCACGGGAGTCCACGGGGAGGCGGCGGTCTCATTGACCGTTCCGGATTGCCGGACGAGCGGGTCACATCGCCCCAAACGGGTGATACAGTTCCCTATTTTGTTCGGTGGTACGTACCCGGCTCGTTCGACGGGCGCGCGAATTCTGCATTAGAACGGCACTCCTTCTATCGGTAAACTTCCATCTCTCGGGCTCCTCGATTAGTTCACCGCATAAGGTGACTTATTGCGAGTCGAGCTCGATAATTAGTTAACGAAACGGGCACTCATCTAAACGACACGCAAGGCGGACTGCTCTTTATTTCGATAGCCCCAGCGAAAGCGCGAATGGAATTGCGCCATGTGCGATCCTATGAAGACCGCGTGGATGGGGGCGAAGTCGGAGGTAAGACGCCATGATGACCAACCAGACATGCGTAAGCGAGACGCTAGCTTGCGCTAGGAAACCCCCGCATTTGGAACAAGTGACTGCCTCAACCGCGATCGAGGCGCCGGCTAACGCGCGGATGGCCGGGAGAGCGATCGAGAGAGGGGCGACCGAGCATAAGATCCTTGAGGAAGAATACGAGCACGAACCGGTGCCCACATCTCATCGCCAATCGACCGCTTCAGTAGCAGCGGTCTGGTTCGGTTTTCCTATGATCCTCACTAACGCGGTATTCGGCGGCGTCATCGCATACAACCTTGGTTTCTGGTTAGCTTTCGCGGCCGTCGTCATTGGAAACACTATTCTTCTGATGTACGTCGGCACACTCAGCTACATCGCCGGGACTACGGGACGCAACTTCGCTCTGCAAGCCGAGCACACGTTTGGGAAACATGGTTATACTATCGCGTCCGGCTTTCTCTCGGGTATTGTTGTCGGCTGGTATGCCTTTCAGGTGGGATTGACCGGCACAACAATCCATCAATCGCTTGGATGGAACGAAACACTGATCATTGTCGTTGCTGCGATCCTCTACACCGCAGTAACGTTCATCGGGATTAGGGCGCTGTCCATTATCGGAATCATTTCAGCACCGCTATATGTGGTACTGGGTCTCGTTGCGCTTGGTTTGATCTCCGCCGGCCATGGTCTCAGTGGCGCTCTTGACTATGGTGGGCTTGGGACGGCCAGTAATATGACGCTCGGCAGCGCCGTTACGATCGTCATCGCCACTTTCGCCGATTCCGGAACCATGACCGCGGATTTTACACGCTGGGCCAAGGACGGGCCGAGCGCGGTCCGCGCGACATTCACCGCGTTTCCCGTCGCGCACATGGTTGCCCAGCTCTTCGGGATGATTATCGTTAGCGCCGGCGGGGCCGCAGATCCGGCCACAAACGGTGGTGACTTTCTTCCTTTGTTAACCTCTCGTGGCCACGTACTTGCCGCCATCGCGGTTCTGTTCGTCTTTGTTAACTTGGGATCTGTCTGTACCCACTGCCTTTACAATGGAGCAGTCGGATGGAGCCGGATTGTCGGCAGCAAAATGCGGATACTGACGATCGTCTTGGGCGCTATTGGTGGTATCGCAGCCATCGCGGGAATCTGGACCTTGTTTCTCGACTGGCTAAACTTGCTTGGCGTCCTCGTTCCACCGATCGGCGCTGTGATGATCACAGACCAATTAGTTGTCCGGCACTATTCTGGTATCGAAAAACTGCCGAGCTTCCGGCTAACCGCATTCGCGGCATGGGCCTTCGCAGCCGCCGTGGCCATTGTTGTCCACTACATGGCCCCCTCCTATTCGGAGGCAATTGCGGGCTTAATCGCCGGCGCTGCAAGTTACTACGCGCTGTCAATCGCCTCCAGATTGACGCAGCGGCTTCCAGCTACTTAGGCGTCCATAGACTAGCGATAAGGACTTGGAACAATGACTACGGAATCACTTCAGTCGAAAATGAGAAACTTTCACCTTGTGAAACGGGAAACTCGCGCCATGAAAAAAGCCGTACCTCCTGCTTCCGCCGTCCCAATTACGGACGACCCAACTGTACTTGTGACCGACGATGATCCGCTCACCCGCGGTGCACTTAGCAGTTTGTTTCGTTCGATCGGACTGAGCGTAAGAACGTTCGCATCCGCAACGGAGCTACTGGAACGTCCACTGCCTGCCGTCCCCAGCTGCCTGGTCTTAGATGTCAGACTACCTCGGCTGAGCGGGATCGACCTGCAAAGAGAACTCACTCGATTAGGGGTGAAGATACCCATCATCTTCATTACCGGTCATGGGGATATTCCAATGTCGGTCCAGGCAATGAAGGCCGGCGCAGTCGACTTCCTAACAAAGCCGTTTCGTGACCAGGAGATGCTTGACGCGGTGACCGGGGCTCTCGAACGCGACCGGAAGCGTCGTAGGGAAGAGCAGTCCAATTTGGATATCCGAGCCCGGTCTGAGTCCCTGACCCCTCGTGAGCGTCAAATAATGGCGCTGGTGACAGCTGGCCTTATGAACAAGGTGGTCGCCGGTAGAATCGGCATAAGCGAAATGACCGTGAAGATTCACCGTGGTCACATGATGCGAAAGATGGGCACGAAATCGCTGGCCGATCTGGTGCTCATTGCCGAGCACCTCGGCATCCGGGGGGAGGAAAAGTAGGGATACCAGGGCGTGGACTCATTAGCGCGCAAATGGCCGGGCTTGCTGCTGGCTCGACCCGGTCGCGAATGACCCCAATGTATCGATCTCCACGTTCAAAGGAGATATACTGATGCCACGCTTGGTGTTTAATCGGACCTTGGAACCGGAACGATTTGTCACTGGCGCGTGCGCAGCCGCAGGAAACCTTGCCAGCCTAGCGTTTTCAGAGACGGCGACGCTTCGTTAATCGTTGTAAACTGTCTCAATGGGCAGAAATGGCGGTGAACTACAGCAGCCTGTGATGGGAATGGCGAAGCTGTTTGAGCTTCGTGCCGCGCGTTCGAGCCGCTGCGAAGAGTCCCTCCGATGATGAAGCCGGCCGTAATTGTCCCAGAGGATCAGCCTTTCACCCTTGCGAGCTTATCGCCGGGCCGGCCGCAGAGACGGCTTGCCCTTGCGGTCGCGCTCGCCTTCCTTGGCGCCCTTTTCATCTCGGCAGGGACGCTCTCGAACATTCAGCTGGGACGGGTCGACGCCTTCGTCCCGGCCTATGGCACGGCGATCTTCGTGAATGACTTGATCACCGCGGTCCTGCTGTTCAATCAGTTCGCCATCCTGCGTTCGCGTGCCCTCCTCGCAATCTCTAGTGGGTATCTCTTCACAGCGCTCATGGTCATCCCATGGATGCTTACCTTTCCGGGGCTGTTCACGCCAGGTGGCCTGCTTGGCGCGGGGCTACAGAGCACGCATTGGCTCTACGTTCTGCAGTACGCCGGTTTTCCTACGTTCGTCATTGCATATGTCCTTTTGAAGGATGCCGATCCGCCCAAGCAATTGTGGGATGGCTCAGTGGGCACAACCATCCTTTCGAGTGTAGCGATATCCGCAGCCGTCGTGTGCGCCGTGACAGTTCTTGTCATAGCGGCTGATGCATACTTGCCCCGCGTCTTAATCGATCCGGTCCATTTTTCTACCCTCTGGCTCTATCTTGCTAGTTGTCTAATCCTGTGGAATGCACTTGCACTCCTTTTGCTCTGGATCCGCCAACGTTCGGTGCTCGATCTGTGGCTGATGGTGGTTGTTTGCGCGTACGCAATTGAGATCTATCTGGTCTCGTTTCCCGGTTTAGCCCGGTTCAGCGCCAGCTGGTATGCCGGCCGGGTCTTCGGGTTCGTGTCCAGCATTCTTGTACTCTTTGTCTTATTGCATGAGATAACGACGCTTTACGCGCAACTGTTCCGCGCGGTCTTGGCGCAACGTCGCGAACGTGAGGCGCGACTGATGACCGGCGACGCGGTCTCGGCTTCAATTGCCCACGAAGTCAAACAGCCACTAGGGGCGATCATAGCCAGTGCGAACGCGGGATTGAATTGGCTTGATCGTGTCGAGCCTGACCTCGATCGTGTCAGGGATGCATTGCGGCTCGTCGTGACCGCCGGACACCGTGCGGACGCCGTGATCGAAAATATCCGGGCGCATTTCAAGATGGGTGCACGGACCCGCACTTCGCTTGATATCGACGATGTCATTCAGGAAGCTCTGGCCGTCGTTCGCGACAAACTGCAGACACATCGCGTCGCCGTTCAAGCCAACCCTAACGAACAGCTGCCGCGGATAAGAGGCGAACAGATTCAGCTCCAGCAAGTGCTAGTGAATTTGATTACGAACGCAATTGACTCCATGGCCACGAAGAATGGGGAGCGGGTGCTATCCATAAGGTCTGAAGTCCATCACTCTGGATTTGTGATGGTGTCGGTGGAAGACACAGGGAAAGGCCTCGAGGCCGGCGCCGTGGATCGGATATTCAACCCAATGTTCACGACCAAAACGCACGGCATGGGCATGGGGCTATCGATCTGCCGGTCGATTATCGAGGCGCATGAAGGGCGATTGTGGGTGACCGCCGATAAGGGCCGCGGCGCCACTTTTCACTTCACGGTGCCTGTAGATCAGGGCAGCCCACCCTAGTCGGGCCGACCCCATCCGTGTCACGGTCGCCCGCGAATGCTTAGGCGATTTTCTGCGCCGCCTAAGTCCGACTATGGCACTCACGTCATTTCGCTGCGCTGCGGAATTTGGTCGCTATCCGAGCATAGCGGACTCAGGCAAGCCGTCCGCACGGCAGATTTATGGGTTCACGGCCTAACTAACACCCAGGTAGTATATCCAGAACGACCCGTCCGTGGCACCCTCTGCCCGGCCAGGAGGCCAGTAGCTTTTCTAGCGATGGTGGAACGAAGAGTTGGCAGAGGTTCCGCTCATATCGATCGTAGACGACGACGATTTGTTTCGCGCAGCTATAGAGAAGCTCGTGAAATCACTCGGGCTGACAGCCCGTACGTTTGCCTCCGCTGAGTCGTATTTGCAATCGTCGTGGCTGAAAGAAACCCACTGTCTGATTGCGGACGTACAAATGCCGAACATGAGCGGCCTCGAGCTTCAGGAACGTTTATCTGATTTGGGTTTCGACATACCCATCATTTTCATAACTGCATACCCGAACGACGCCGTTCGAACGAAGGCAATCAACGCGGGGGCCGTCTGCTTTCTGAATAAGCCGCTCGACCTGCAGGGGCCACGCGTAGCCGACTGTCTGCAGGCGGCACTGAGCAAGCCCAAGGGACCATCTAAGGTCACGTAGCAGTTGATACGATCATTCGTCCGGACGTGACCCTCACTATATCCTGATTTTATCCCCCTCGCCGGACAGGAGCGCGGGCAGCGTTAGTTGAAACACTGCACCACGGGGTAGGTTCGCGCTCGCCCACAATCGGCCCTGGTGAACCTCAATGATTGAATGGCAGATTGAGAGCCCCATTCCTAGGCCTCCGGATTTGGTCGTATAGAAGGACTCAAATAGCCGCTGTGCGCTCTCGGGAGGAAAGCCAGGGCCGGAATCTCGCACGGATACGAGCACGGCATCCGAGTGTGCCGGTTCGGTGCGGATCAGCAATTCGCGTGCTCCCGCGGTCATTCCGCTCATCGCCTCGATCGCGTTAAGGAGCAAATTGAGAATTACTTGCTGCAGCTGAACGCGGTCTGCCCAAACGGGAGGCAGGCTATCCGCAAGTTGCGTCTTTGCGGAAATGCCATTCTTTGCCATTTCGCCGCGAACTAGCGCAATGACCTCTAAGATCGCTTCGTTGATGTTGAGTCGAGCCTTCAGAGGAGGTGCTTTCTTTACGAGCGCGCGGATCCGGTCAATAACTTCACCCGCTCGCACGCCGCTCTCCACGATAAACCCAAGGGCCTGCTGTACCTCTTCTAAGTTTGGCGGTTGGGCACGTAGCCAGGATGAAGCTGCATTGGCATAGGTGATTGCCGATCCTATCGGCTGATTGATTTCGTGCGCAATCGAAGCAGACAGTTGCCCCATCGCTGCGAGACGGTTTGCATGCGCAAGTTCGGTCTGTACTTGCATGTACCGCCGCTCGCTATCACGCACGGCTTCTTCCGCTCTTTTCCGATCGGTCAAATCGATAACAAAAGCGACACCTTCATCTCCCCTCTCCTCGAAAAGTGCTTCTCCGACTAGTATTGGCACTCTGCTACCGTCTTTTCGGCGGTACTCTTTCTCGTATGGATGGGAAATTCCTGTCGCCCTTAGCTCTTCAGCTCGCCGATTGTCCTGATCACGCCACTCAACAGGAGTCAGTTCCCTCCACTTCAAATCACCCGAGACAAAATCGTCACGGCTGTATCCCACGATACGAAGAAAGGCATCGTTTGCTTCTACCACCCGGCCATCAAAGCGCCAGATAAAGATGCCGATAATGTTTGAATCGACCAAGCGTCGAACCTTCGCTTCCCTTTCCCGAAGGTCGCTATAAAGCCGAGCGTTCTCTAGTGATATCGCGGCCTCGGAGGCGAGCAGCTTCAGCACCGCCATCCGATCGGGCGTGAATACGCCGGGCGCGAGGTTGTGTTCCAGATAGAGTATGCCAATCAGTTTGGCCTGATTAAGCAGCGGAAAGCAGAGAACAGAACGGGCTCGGTGGTGACGAATGTATGGGTCCGCAGAAAACTGGTTCTGTGCGGAAGCGTCACCAAGAATAATGCGTTCGCGCGTTCGGACAACGAAGTGAACGATAGAGACCGGCAGCGCCGCCACGGAAAGTGGCTCGTCCCGCAGATGAACTACCAACGATTCACCCTGAACTTCAGCATCTGCCCTAACCACCGGGTCAATCCCTTCTGTAAGGAGCAACACACATCGTTGAGCACCTGCATGCTGAATGGCTGTGCGCATGATGGTGTCAATCAGCTTCTCAAGGACGGTTTCTCCTGACACCGCCTGAGAGACCTTAAGCACAGTATCCAGCTCTAACGGCTCAACTGGCGCCTGGATCGTGCTTGTCGGATCGCTCCGAGCCGTTCTCTCCGTAAGAAGGGGATAGATCTGCTCCAGTTGTCGTACCTTGCCATCCGCTCCCCAGCGCAGATAGCAATACCGCGCGTCCCGCAAATAAGCATAGGCGATCTTCTCAAATCCTCGCGCGCTGTAAAAGCGTGCGGCTATCTCATTGGCGAGAGCCTCGTTGTGTATAAATCCATTTTCCCGCGCACGTAGGATTGCCTCATCGTATAGCCGCATAGCGATCAAGTCCTGGCCTTCAATTCGTGCGATCTCGGCGCTCACGAGCAAGGCCCGCGTTCCGAAGTTTTCAGGGCAATTTGTTGCCCATACATTGAGTTGCTCGTGGTGAGCTCTTAAGAATGCGAAATGCTGCTGCTTCTGTTCAGTCGTTCCAAAATCCCAACATGCTGCGTGGCAAAGCGCACCATAGAAGCGGAACTCCGCTGTCTCGAACTGCGACGGCGACGTCCACAATAGCCGCTGGGCAACCAAAGATGACTCGACACCGGCGCTATACTCGCCTGCGAAAAAACGAGCCTGCAGCTTTCGAATCCAATACCAGCACTTTAGTTCCGCCAAAGCGGCGTTCTCTTCCAGATGGAGCTCGAACTGCAGCTCATTGAATTGCTCATCGTCGAAGGTTCCGAACGTTGGGGTCAATCCACGAAGGGTACGAATAAGTTGCAGCTGCGCGGTGATGTGATCAATGACTAGACCAAAACTGATCTTCTTCGCAAATTCCAGTCCGTTCTCGGCTTCTCGCTGTACCTCAGCGAGGTGATCGCCGGCTGCGATGAGGTTGGTGACCAGGTGGTTACAGCTATAGGCGCTAAATGTCAGATCGCCTGCTTTACTGGCAGCTTCGAACGCGCGGCGCACCAAATCACGGCCAGATCGGACGTGTTTCGTCCATGGTACGACGATATCGCCGAAGGACATGTAGGTCCGAGCCTGATAGCGCGTTAGGCCGCGTTTTTCGACTAACTCGTAGCCAAGCTGACCGAAACGGAATCCGTCCTCGTAGTTGTTAAAGCGCGGCCCACATATAATGGCGAACCAAACATACGCGAAGCACGACGCGTCGCTGTTGCCGTGCTGAAGGCTGATGATGACGAGGGAGCAAATGACAAGAGATGAGAAGTTCTCATCGTAAAACAGGGCCGGCGTCACGGTTTCAGTCAAGACATCAAGAAGATCGAGCAACTCCGCGTCCGTTACAAACGGTAAATCAAGGAGCTCTTCAATTCGTCGGCCACCAAGGAGTGACCGGATACGCTCGTACTCCCGCATCACTTCGTTTCTGGAGGGGCGCAGCGACCAATCCGTGCCTCTGCGACGTAGATATTCGAGGCATACCTCCACGGCGCGATCGCTGCGGTCCAAAGTGGTATAAAGTGTTATCCGTGACCGCGTGACGAGAGCGATATGGTGGCTGCTTTTGCTGCGCTCCGCCAGCATCGAAAGACGATTTTCGGCCGTAATCATATCTGCGGTCAGAAGCTCGCACTCGGCCATTAGATATTCGATCGCGAACATCAGTTCGTAGTTGCGATCCCAGCTGTGGTCGGACAACAATCCGCGGGCTACAATTAGGTGCTTCAGCGCTGAAGCGTATGCTGTTGACGATTTGGCGCGTCTCCCTGCAATCAAATTCAATTCTGCCACGCGCAATCGCTCGTCGGCGGACTTTATGAGGTGAGAGCCGCGGTTCAGCTGATTAACAATCTCGAAGATCGCTTCTTCCAATTTCTCTGGAGATGTTTTCTTGGCGAGCAGCGTTCCTATTCGCAGATGCGTTTCGGCGCGCGTTTTTTCCGGTGTCGAGGAGTAGGCTGCTTCCAGGACGCGGTCATGGGCAAATCTATAAGAGTCTTCGAGGCGAAAGATGAGGCCCGCTCGAACCGCTTCCCAAAGCAGGCGGTGCATTTCCTCCGGCGAACCCTGATAAGCGGACGTCAGAAGGTCAAACTCCACTCTGTTACCCATGCAGGCGAGCTGCTGTAGCGCAGTCTGGGCTTCGACAGTTAGACGATTCAATTTTCCGACCATGAGGTCGATTATATTGTCCGTATAGCCCTTGGCATGAATACGGGCGAGATCCCAAGACCACTGTGAAGAGCGGGGATCAAACGTTAGCAACTCTTCGTGCGCAAGTTCAGATATAAACTGGATGGCGAAGAATGGATTCCCCCCGGTCTTGCCGTGCACCAATTGGGCTAGTGGAGCAGCGCGCTCTAGCGTGCAATGAACAGAGTCCGCGATGAGCCGCTCCAGATCTTGGCGGGTGAGTGGCGCAAGAACGATCTCCTCGACGGCGGCTCCGTTATCTCGGATAGCAGTCAGTCTGCGGGCGAGCGGATGTGACGGATCAACTTCGTTGCTTCTGTACGCGCCAATAAACATCAGGTGCTTCACATCTGGCTGCACCAGCATGTCTTCGAGCAAATCGAGCGTGGCCGCATCGAGCCATTGCAAATCGTCAAGGAAGAGAACTAAGGGATGTTGCTGGCTTGCGAATACACTTATGAATCGCCGGAAAACGAGCTGGAACCGGCGTTGCGCATCCTGGGGTGGAAGTTCGGGTACTGGTGGCTGTTCACCGAGAACAAGCCTCAGTTCGGCCACAATGTCGAGCATGAGCAGCCCGTTTGGGCCTAATGCTTCTTGTAGGGCATCTCGCCAAATTTGCAGCTCCGCTGGGCTCTTCCCCAACAGGGGACGAACAAGGCTCTGAAACGCTTGCGCCAGGGTGGCGTAGGGAATGTCGCGCTTGTATTGATCGAACTTGCCCGATGCAAAGAGACCGCGAGTTGAAACGAGTTCTTTTTGTAATTCGTCAACGACCGACGACTTGCCGATACCTGAATAGCCAGACACCAGAACCAACTCTGGAGCGCCACCGACCACAACGCGATCGAAAGCGGCTAGCATGGCATCGATCTCTCGTGATCGACCGTACAGCTTCTCCGGAATCAATAGTCGGTCCGACACATCGTGTTCGCCGAGCGGGAAGTCTTTGATACGGCCCCGGCTTTGCCAATCCGCAAGGCAGCGCCGAAGGTCTTGTTCGACGCCTCTTGCCGTCTGGTATCGGTCCTCCGGGGTCTTGGCGAGCAGCTTCATGATGATCGCGGAAAGGGCGATCGGGATGCTCTCAACCCGCTCGCTTGGCGGGACGGCATTCCTCGCGATATGGCAATGGATCCACTCCATAGGATCACTCGCGGTGAAGGGAAGATGCCCTGTCAGCATCTGGTAGAGTGTGACACCCAGTGAATAGAGGTCACTCCGAGAGTCGATCGATCGATTCATTCGCCCGGTTTGTTCGGGCGCCATATAAGCGAGCGTGCCGGCGATAAATTCGGGCGGCTCCACAGGTTGGCGCTCGCGGGAGAGGCGCGTCGCGATTCCAAACCCGGTGAGCCAGACTTGGCCGGTTGCGAGATTCGCAAGTATATTGGCCGGCTTAATGTCCTTGTGGATGATCCCGCGATCGTGCAACCGGCCAATGGCGGCCGACAGGGAAATGGCAAGGTGCAAGAAAGATTGCACCTCCATGCGCGTCCTCACCAGCCGCTGGAGTGGCTCGCCTTCATTATCTTTGAGTACAAGGACGGGCTGCCCTTGTTCACGCAAGAGGGCCAACGGTTGCGCTGCCCACGAGTCGTCGGCTAAGTCATCCCTTAAATCGAATTCGTGGGTGAGCCGCTTAAGATTATCTACCGTCGGAGGATCAGTTGAGGGAACGACTACCAATATGGCTTGCTGACCCTTAGGGCCATCGCGTAGTCCTCTATAGAAGATTCGGTCGCCGTCCTCCCAGGCGGGCTGAAGGGAGCTAATACCACTGACGTCGCTTCCCGGAGGTACCATCTAATGGCTCCGCCATCGCGAGAACCCGCCGTCGGCAGGAAGCCCTTAACCGACAGACGCTGCCCTGCTCCATTTTGTAGAGCAAAACCGAGCCGAAATCCATCCAACCTAAATGCCCGCAATGGTAAACTAGCACGTGCCATGTGGTTGGAAGGAGAACGGACTAAGTTCGCGCGGAGAGAGAGGTCCGGTCCCCACAAGCATTAAAAGTTGTAACGCCGCTTCAGTCAAAAGGCGTGGCGCCAAAACCCATGAACCGATTGTCGCGACTGGCGGCTCGCGGAGGCGTGTTATGGAAACGTTTTTCCCTGTGCTTGGTATGGAAGGTTCGCCACTTAGCTTGAACAATCATGAGGTGTTGAGGGACGAACCGGACGGGGCATGGGCAGCGCGTCCGCTCGAGCTCATCCGGGAAGGCGGCCGAACCGTGCTGGACGGCTTTGCGATCACGAGAGAGCGCGAGGTCAACACCTTGCTCGCCGGGTTTAGCTTAGCGGAAACACAGCCTAGAGGCGCCGCTACGGCTGGTTCTGTTCACGCCAAGGGGCCTTCCACGACCTTTGGCGAGTTGTAGGACCTCGTTATCGCAAACGACCGCACCCCAAGCTCGTCAGCCGCCGTAGAGCATCGGTCCTGCGTGCAAGGAACGGAGTGGGGCTATCCAGGTAACCGCCAGTTCTCGATCTATCGCCAACGTATGGCCGCTCGAGCATTCGCCACGCGCCAGTATACGTGTTCGGATGACGCTTAAACATGGAATCCTGTCAAATGGGGGAGCGACTGACTCAAGGATCCACAAAATGCAGCAATCGCGGATCAGCACGTGATCCACGAACCGGGTGTTGTCCAAACTGAGATCGGAAGAATGTCGTACGTTGCGCAAAGCTCGTTCGGTATTCATGCCAGCCTCCGGTCTGGTTATTCCCCCATGTCCCGCGCATTGTTGGAAGTTGCGACGCCGCTTCCTCCTCCCAAGTCGCTTCATCCGAGACGCAGGCGAGAAGGGATGCTTGCCGGTCGTAGTCAAGAGCGAACTCCGGCTCCACGCGTGGACCATGTGCGTCCACTTATCGCACGGAGCGGTGGTTTTCTGATTTCCGCTAGCGGCGGAATAGCAGACATGGCGAGTTATGAGTACACGCCCCGGTCTATCATTTTTGATGGGACGACTGTTCGACAGATAGCGTTCCGACGATCGACATCGGAGCCCGACGATTCCGCGCAAGAATGCACGACACGAGCAATCCGGGACAAGCGATCATTGCGTATTTGGGATTAGAACGAAGATGTCCGGCCCCGGGCTATTCCCTCTCAAGACTTGGGCCGCTCGCTCCCCGAGCGGCCCATTGCACCAGCAGGGCGATCAACGATGAATTATCTGATAAACGCATTGTCCAGGTCCGGTCTTCTCAAGGACGATCTCGACTATCTGCTAATTCGCGCGTCGATGGTGATCGTATTCCTGCTATTTGGATACCAAAAATGGTTCGAGTACGAGGCCAAGGTGCTGATTCCCTATATCAGCAATGGGCCGCTTATTTCATGGATGTATCCAGCGTTCGGCATTCGGGGAGGCAGCTGGTTTCTGGGGGTGATGGAATGGCTGATCTGCTCCCTTCTGTTCTGGGGATTCTGGAACAGGCAAGTGGGGATCCTCGGAGCGATCGGATCATGTATTACATACGTTGCGACCGTGACGATCATTCCATTCATGCCGAACGGCTGGGATCAGGTTGCCGGGGGATTCCCGGCAATGACTGGCAACGTTCCTTTTCTCATGAAGGATGTGGTGCTCTTTGCAGCATCGGTCTATTTGCTGAAGCAGGATATCGTAAGGGTGACGCGTTCGGCGGAGCGCGGCGGCACCATCAGCTTTCCGATCAGGTATCTCGTCTGGATGCTGGCGAAACTCGGTCTTCTCAGAGAGGATCTTGAGTATCACTTACTCCGTGCGTCAATGGTGCTCATATTCCTGTTCTTTGGGTATACCAAATGGCATCAATATGGGGCCCAGGCAATGATCCCCTTCATCAGCCACAGCCCTCTCATTTCCTGGCTGTACCCTGCGTTCGGCATCCGCGGAGCCGCCCGATTCCTGGGTGCATCGGAATGGACGATTTGCGCGCTCCTGTACGCAGGATTCTGGGATAAGCGATTGGGACTTCTTGGAGCTATCGGATCCAGCGTCACCTTCATCACGACCGTCACGATCATCCCTTTCACGCCGAACGGATGGGATCCGTCTGCCGGGTTTCCGGCGATGGCCGGCGACGTTCCCTTTCTTATGAAGGATTTGGTCCTTCTCGCTGTATCGGTCTATCTGCTGAAGCAGGATGTCGTGAGGATGTCGCTTCGCGTCGAGATTGCCGAGATGACTCCGAATCGTTCGCGCACGGATGGAATAGCGGCCGCTGTCCCGACATCAGCCGCATTCCCCGCAAGAACGTGAGCTGAAGCGCGAAAGCGGCCAACCTGCGCATCGTCAGCACAGCGGTGCTTACATTCGGATTGGCATCGACGGTCTTTTGCGGTGGTCGCACAACGCGTTGCGTGACGCAGGAACCGACAATGCCGCGAAGAGCGAGGGATACGAACCACGTCAAGTTGTTTTCAAGAGAGGAGACGTAACGATGGCTGGGAGAACTGAACGCGCGATTTTGGCTGGCGGCTGTTTTTGGGGCATGCAGCAACTCATCCGGCGGTTGCCTGGCGTAGTGTCCACCCGGGTGGGCTATTCGGGCGGCGACGTCAAGAACGCCACCTATCGGAATCACGGCACGCACGCCGAAGCGATCGAGATCATGTTCGATCCCGACAAGACCAGTTTCCGAAATCTGCTGGAATTCTTTTTCCAGATACACGACCCGACGACCCGCAATCGTCAAGGTAACGACGTAGGCATGAGCTACCGCTCTGCGATCTTCTACACTAACGATGAGCAGCGTCGCCTCGCGGAGGACGTGATCGCCGACGTCGATGCTTCTGGCCTTTGGCCGGGCAGGGTTGTGACGGAAGTCGCTCCCGCTGGTGACTTCTGGGAGGCGGAACCCGAGCACCAAGACTACTTAGAGCGCTATCCGAACGGCTACACCTGTCATTTCGTCCGTCCGGGCTGGAAATTGCCCCGCCGATCCCCTGTGGCGTGACTTGGCCACCTCGAGAGTGCCCACCCTGCTGAGCTTGTTGCCGGTCGCACGCTCAAACTTGGCGCCCGAATACAAAAGAGCTGGTCCGACGAGCAATTCGAAATACCCGTTGAGTCGCGGAGAGGTCCGGTTCGGGGCAAGCCTCCAATAGCTCGCGGCGAGCACAAGCTTGCGCCCCGCTCGCACCGCATTTGCGATGCAGATCCACTTCCACAAATTATCACTTAGATATGCTAAGAACCAACCCGCCGCTCCGGCTCAATAACCACCGCACTGGCGGCTTCTCGCGAGCGCCGGCGCAACTTCCGAGTCTTACGGCAGCAACCAGTTCTTGCTTTCGAGGGTTTGATCAGGTACTCGAGCGCCCCGCCTTCATCGCCCGAACAGAAACTCATGCGTCTGAACGAGCGGTGACAAATACAATCGAGGTAAGACGTCCGTTCTCCCGAGCTTCGCGTGTAACGCGAGGCCGCCGGATGCCAGCTGGAATAAGACGCAATGGGGTGAGATTTCATTCCGGCAGGCCTGACTCGCGCAATGCTCGCCCGATCCGTGTTCTCGAATCAACAGACCGCACGGGGAAAATATAATCCACATGTCCAATGCGAAAATTTGGATCGACCCTGAGTAAATGAGCAGCCGCGTCCGCTGCTTCGACACGGCGTCCCAACGAGACTGCGTTGACAACGACAGCAGCCAAGGAGAGCACATTCGCCGCCATTTGAACCGCTCGTGCCGCTGCTTCCAGTCCCTCTTCGTATCGCGAAGCGAGAAAAAAGGCGAACGCGCTCCCATACAGTGCGCCAACAATCAACGGATCCAAGGGGCTCAGACGCGTCATCTGCTGAAAGCTCTCGATAGCGCGCTCAGGCAGATCGCTTACGACGGCGACCCAACCTCTGCTGTGCCAAGCAGTCGCGAAGTTTGTGTTCAGGGTGACGGCTTGTTCGACCAGCAACGCAGCTCTGTCATATTTACGTCCGAGATAGGCGAGCACATGGGCCGAGCGGGCTAACACGAATGCATCATCATGACCGAGTCGTGCTGCTCGTTCCGCAAACCTTACCGCTTGCTCACGCCTTTGTTTTGAAAGTGGCGAGCCGCTAACAGCTTGTTCCACGAGAGCGACGTAGGCCACCATCGCGTAAGCTGGTGCAAAGTCCTCGTCCAGTTCGATTGCCTCGTGAAAAAATTCAAGTGCTTTGTACGCCGTGCGCCCGCGATAGGAAGCTGCCATGCCTCGCAAAAAGAGATCGTAGCTGTCACGACGATCTGTTGGTTTGCGCTTCGAGCGCGCGGTCTCGGCCCGTTCAATCGCGGGAGCAATTGTCGCCACAACGCTCGAAGTGACATCGTCCTGAAGGTCAAAGATGTCCCGTAATTCCCCATCAAATTTATCCGCCCAGAGGTGGACTCCTGTGGAGGCTTCTATCAATTGACCGGTGATGCGGACTCGACCGGCGACCTTCCTGACGCTGCCCTCCAAAACGTAGCGAACGCCAAGTTCGCGACCAACCTGTTTCGTGTCGACGAGCCTGGCTTTGTACGTAAATGAGGAGTTGCGAGCGATAACGAATAGGGACTTGAACCGAGATAGGGCCGTGATGATGTCCTCGACGATGCCGTCAGCGAAATATTCCTGCTCGGGATCGCCACTCATGTTCTGGAACGGCAGAACGGCGATAGAAGGTCTGTCGGGGAGGGGAAGCGGCTCGCCGCGGTTCGCCGGCGTCACAAACGCCGAGCTATGGGTCCGGGCTCGTATGGCGTAAGCGCGAACTGGCTTGGAAATATTCTTTAGTTGGCGCTCCCCTCGATCCTCAAAGCTGAGGTCGAGCTTGCCTTCGACCTCGCCGTGGACCTTGCTGGAGATCAAGATCCCGCCCGGGTCGGCAATACCCTCGAGCCGGGCAGCCATGTTGATGCCCTCGCCATAGACGTCGCCGTCCTCCTGAACGATCACGTCGCCCAGATTAAGCCCGATACGCAATTCGAGCGCATCGGGCATTGAGGAGAGATGTTCCTGAATCTCAACCGCGCATCGCACGGCCGCGATCGGACTGCAAAATTCCGCGAGCATGCCATCGCCCGTCGTTTTGATCAGGCGGCCGTGGTATTGAGCCAAGCGAGGTTCGATTACTTCGCGCTTGAGCCGCCCGACCTCGGCGTAAGTGGCCTCCTCCGCTCGCTCCATGAGCGCAGAATAGCCCACGACGTCGGCAGCCAAGATAGTGGTTAGCCGTCTTTGAATGCGCTCATTAGCCATAGCAGCCTCGCTCACGCGAACCGCGGGTATCAAAGCACGTCATTTGGCTGTACGGCTATCTAATTTCGTGCTGAGAGGTTATCCAGATTGCTGGAATTTCCGCGATATTGCTCGGTGTGTCGCGCGGCAGTCACGTTGGCGCACGCGATGCCGGTGGAGATCGATTATTCCGAGAGCACGGGCCGCCGAAAGACTGGAGGACCAACCTATTCAATAACCTGACGACAGATGACATGGTCGTTGTTGGCGCGTCAACCAAGTTCGAGCCGCGTCGCTGGTGGGACAACTCGCCGAATTTGCCACGTCAGAAAACCCAGGACGCACCTTCACTTCGCCGATGCACGGACCTCGACCATCGATTTCAACTGTGGCGGTCATGCCGGCCGACAGGACGACGCCGGGGGCTACCTCATCGATATGGATCCGGACTGGGATGCGTTGGGCCAGGCGCACCCAGGTGAAGATTGGGTTCACCGTCGCTACCCCTTGATTGTTGGGCTGCGCGTTTGAAACGTTGATGGCGCGAGCGATGCTGTCGACATGACCGCGGATGATTTGACTGTAGCCGATTAGCTTAATTTGGGCTGGATCACCCGCGCAGATTGGAGCGAGGTTCGTCTCCTCGAAATACCCATCGACCCAGAATGAATTGGCATCGACCACCGAGATGGTGCTCACGCCGACATTGACGTAGTCACCGAGTTGCGCCAGCAGGTTCGTTACGTAGCCGTCGACCGTTGAGAGAATGCGCGTGCGCTCGAGGTTCACCTGCGCTTGGTTGAGCTGGGCTTTGGCTTGCATGAGACCTGCCTCGGCACTCATGCGCTGCGCCTTTAGCGCCTCGACTTGCCGATGCGCCAGGTTGAGATTTTCTTGTGCGGTCTGCACCGCGGCCTCCTGTTGATGCAGCTGCGACGCGAACTGCTGGGCATTCTGAACGGTGCCCCACCCTTCTTTCGCCAGGGTCTGGTAGCGTCCTGCCTGCTGCTGCGCGAATACGAGCGCGGCCAGGCTCCGATCCAGCTGTGCCTGATTGGCGCTGATCTGTGCCTGCTGTACGGTCATCTGTGCGTCGATGTTCTGCACATTCGCTTGCGCCTGCTGCACCGCCGCCTCGGCTTGACTGACTGCGATCCGGTAGTTGGTCGGGTCGATCTCCATCAGCAGATCACCCTTGTGAACATATTTGTTGTCGACGGCGGGCAACTCGACGATGCGCCCCGCGACCTCCGGCGCCACCGTGACGACATAGGCGCGCACGGTGGCGTCACGCGTCCACGGCGCCCCCATATAGACGCTCCACATCGCCCAACCGAGAAGCCCGGCCAGCGCTACCGTCGCCAGGGTGATCAAGAATTGGATTATTTGCATGCGACGCCTTGCGCGTGCGCGGGATTCTGGCACGAGCGACAAGGTGGTATCGCGATCATAGGCCGTGTCGTCGCCGCGCTTCGATGTGACTTCAGTAACGGTCATGGCTAGCTCAGCGGGCGATTATCACGGTCCAGGACGAGAGAACGATGATGTAAACGGCAAACACGAACAGGGCGGGATGCCAGACATATCGCAGCAAGCCGAAGCGACTGGCGATCCGGCGCAGCGCGATTGTGACGAGCCAGGCAGCTACCATCATGAGCGAGATCGGCGCAACATAGACGCCAAACAGCTCGATCTCGGCGAACCTCATGCAGGCGCTCCTGAGTCGAAGTAAAAGGCATGTTCGGCAAGCGCTTCGGACATGACCAGGATGCGGCTGCGCGTTCGAAGCGCGATCGCCGCCTCCGGCCCGGCGTAAGGACCTGAGGCCAAGCGGCGATCGAGTTGACGCAGCCCTGCGATTGCGATCGCACTGTTTGCCTGCGCGAAGGCCGCGAGCGCGGCGTCGAGCTCTGCGGCCTCTCTAAAGCGCGGCGCAATGTGGCGAAGGTGGATAATCTCGGTGCCGACCGACAGCGCCGCCAGCAGCCGTGCGCGCTGCAACGGCTCGGCCTCGTCCGGCACCGCCGCAAGCCGGCCGTAGACGCGGCCTTCCCAGTCGTCCGATCTCGGTGGCACTGGGGCGATCGCGACGCGGCGCAGTTCGCGCAGCGTTAGGGCGACCAGCCGGCGCGCTCGCAGCGCGGGTGGCAGCGGCGGCAACAGGCTAAATGTGACCGGTGCTACGCCACAGCCCACGACAATCGCTAGCGCCGAATTGTAGAATTGCGCTGTGTCGTAGCTCATCTGGTTCGCGGGCGCCAGGAGAGGGACAAAGATGATTCCCATGGCCGTGAACACGGCGACCGCGGCAGGCTGCCGGCTTCGGGCTATCGCGAAGCCGGCCGGTACCAGGAAAAGACCGATGGCGAGGCAGAAGGCCGGGAGTGTCTCGTGGGCCGGCAGCACAGCGAATTTTATAATTGCCGCGCAGACGACGGCACCGGCGGTGCCGAGTGCGAACGCGATAGCGCCGCTGTAGGCCAGATCGCCGCTCGGCGAAAGCACCAAGACGACGATCGCGCTGAACACTATGGTCGAGGCGCCGTTCGGCCAGGCTGTTTCAAGCCAGAAGAGCTCGACCGCGCCGATCGTGACGAATGCGCGCGCCGCATTGATGAGAGCAGGTAGCCAATCGGGTACACTTAGTCGGAAGCCGCGATGGTCAGGAAGAGGGCGGCCAGCAGCATCGGTTAGCAGTTGCAGGCCGTCGAGCACGTCCAGAATGCCGTCCGGCACGTTCGCTGCCGCGTCGGCGAGCAGCCGCAGCGATGGTGTGTCCGCCGGTAGGGCGAGCAGCGTCCGCACCGCATTCTCGCAAACGCTACGTAGAGCCATGGGATCATCCATCCAGCGAGCCGGGGCGCCTGATTCCTGCCCCGATCCCAGTTGAGGTGGAAAGCTGCACAGGATGGTCTCCACGCCCTGCCGCGCCACGTCGTGCGGCAAGCGGCTCAAATGTGTGGCAACTCCACGCCAACCATCGAGCGCTCTGAACAGGCCGTGGATGGCGGCCTGCAATGTCGGCGAGTGGTAGCGCAGGTGGCTGGATTCTCCGAGCGCCTGGTCGACTGCCGGTTCGAGCGCGATCACGTGGCGGATGAGCTCGCGCCGGCGAGGCTGCGTGTCCGGCAGTTCCTGCCCGGCAAGGGCCAGCATGCGGGTAAATCCGCCCGCTATCGCAACCCCCAGATCGGCGAATGACGCTGCCAACCGCCGCTGTGCGCCGCCGAGATCGGTCCCGGCGAGGACGATGCCGGCGCACACGATCCCGATGCAGATCTCGCTGGCGCGCCAGACTGCCACCCAAAAGACCTCCGGACTCGGGCCTCCGGTGGCGCCGAGCGCATCGGCGGCGATGACTGCAGCGGTATAGCCGGCGAGCGCCGCCGAGTAGGATGCGAAGTTGCGGAGCACCGTGGCGCCGAAAGCGCATAGACCGCCCCAAAGAGCCAGGAACCCGAGAAAGGCGATCCGACTCTGCGGAAAGCATGCGGTCAGCACCACGATCGCAATGGCGCCGACCACGGTTCCGATCATCCGGAACCAGCCTTTGCGTAGCGAAGCTCCGAGCTGGGGCTGACAGACGACCGCAGCAGAAGCGCCTGCCCAATAGGCGTTGTCGAGTTCGAGCCAGAAGGCGACGTAAAGGGCGAGACAGACCGAAGCCCAGAGCCGTAAGCCGAACAGCAGCGGCGGGCCAGCGACCCGCGCGGCGTTCGCCAGAGCCTCCGCGCATCTGTTGACGGTCTTTTCCGGCACCCACCTGCCTTGGTCGATGGCGCCTGCCATGCGTCCCTCAGATCACCGCGGCGAGGTAGGACCTCACCATGTTGGCCGGTTCGACAATCCGATCGAATGTCTGCTCTTTGACGAACCAGTAGCCGATTACCGGCGCGAGCGCGGTTGCCAGCATCAGCGAACGGTTGACATATTCGGTGATCTTCCTGCGGTAATGCTCGAGCGAGCGCTGGGTCTGGGCGGCGCCCCAGAGTTTCGCCGCGGGCACCTCGACTTTGCGCAGGCCGTCGGTTTGAATTCGGACGATGCTCATGCTGCTTTCCTTTCCACGGGATGAGCCCGTAGCGCCGTGATTCCCATGACGAGCGCTACAAGGGCAATGCCGGCCGGTAGCATCAGGGACCGCAGGCCAAAAGCGGACTCGCATGCCGCACCGATGGCGCAGCCGAGCAGGAAGCCAACAATTGCGGGCCAGGTGCGCTTGGCGCGCTGCCGCGCCACTACGCGCGGATTGCGGCCGAATAGTATCTCTCCGACATCGATCGCCAGGAGGGTGACGTTCGTCGTCATCACCGCCGTGGAGGGCGCTCCCTTCAGCGAGATTCGCGCGACCTCGTTCTGCACAGCCATGGCCGATACGCCCAGCATGCCCGCGAGGATCATGATCGCGGTACCCGGCTCGATGCGTGGCCAGCGCGCGAGGCAAATGGCGAGAAACGTCAAGAGCAAGAGGAACTGCACCAGGAGCAGAGGCAGCAAGGACGCGATGCCGATCCGTTCCAGGCCGGTGACGAAGAGTCTGGTCAGCGCCAACACGACCATGAACACCGGGACGGAGATCAAATAGGACACCGGCGCCTGCTGGCCGGCCACAAGCTTCGCAGCAAGAATCACGATGTTGCCAGTGATATGGGCGGTGAACAGGCCGTCGAGTCCGAGAAACCCGATGATGTCCACGCTTCCGGCGACCATGCTCAACGCGAAGGGGAGCAACTTGGTGCCAAGTGAATCGTCAACCGACGGTACAGACATGCCGGCACTCGCCGAAGCAACCCAGCAGGCTGGCTTCGCTGCGATTGCTGACCGGTTCTGAGGGAAGGCCATCATCGGACCCGCGCTCCGACAGCATGGAAAAAGGCATAAGCCCCAATCCACCTGTAGGAAACACCAACCGCAATTCCGACGAGGGTGTCCGCAAACCGTAATAGCGGTTGATGCCACGCGTTTTCAGGACTGATCCTCGCAACCACCAAGACGACCGCCGTCGTAATCCCAGTCGTGATGATGTCGTCCGGCCGACCCAGTAGCATGATCACGAACGTGCCGAGGCCGATCACCGCCGCCATGCCCAAGCCCGAAAATGGGAAAATCAACAGATACAGAAGACACAGCACTATGCTCAGTGTCGTCGCGGCAAGGCGCGCCACTCCTGCAGAAAAGGTGTGAACGCGGGTGTCTCTGAACACGAACACCGTTGCGACCACGGCCCACATCCCGCCGAGAAGGTCGTCGGACTTGTCGACGAATGGAGCCAGGACGTGGGTTATGATAGCGTAGGTGATTGTACAGGCGATCGCCATGTTCAAAGCAAACAGCGCTGCTGCCGCGATAGCTTTGCGTGTCGTCATTGTGGTATCTCCATGGCTTTGATCGTTACAGAGAACTGGGTTCGGTGGAGCGAATACGCGTCAGCCGGCAGGCACTCTTTCGAGTTGCAAAAGAGTGTTCGATCAGCAGCGCTCGCAGGCCTTCGCGAGACGTATTTGGGCAAATGGTGCGTATGGGCGCTCGCAGGAAATGCCTGTAGGCGCCACGGGCTAGGGGCCGGGAGCCGACCACAAGTGAGGTCCTCGCCACGCGGCGAGGACTTCGTCGAGCAGCGGATTTACTTACGCCGCTTGCGCCGCTTTCGCTGTCGCAAGCTCGGTGTATTCCGGCTTGTAGACATGGCTACGAATGAACCCGACAATATCGGCAGGACGCGGGACACGAGCAAGATCGGAGTCGAACACCAGCTTGGCCACACGTGATGCGGTCTGAATTTCCGTTTCCAGGATATTCGCCTGCAGCGGATAGAGGAGCCCTTGCTTCAGCAACTCGGGCGCAACCTGATCCGCTACGCTGGCCGCCGCCTCGATGAACATTTCATCAGTGACCCGCGAGGCCTGGGTGGCAAAGATCGCCATTCCGACGGCCGGAAAGATGTAGAAGTTGTTGGCCTGCCCCGGCAGGAATGTTTGCCCGTCAAGTTGAACCGGCGGAAACTGTACGCCGGCGGCATAGATCGCCTTGCCTTTCGACCAGGTATACGCCTGCTCGGGCGTGCACTCGGCTTTCTCGGTTGGGTTTGATAGTGCAAGCACGACGGGACGCTCGTTGATGCGCGACATGGCCTCAATCACCGTCTGCGTGAATGCGCCTCCGACCGTGCTTACACCGATGATCGTCGTCGGCTTGATGCTTTCGATCGCAGTGACAAAGTCCCGCGTCGGCGCGTGCTTGTGCGCGTACGGCTTCTGAAAATCGACGAGATCAGTGCGCGTCGACTCAAGCAGGCCATTGACGTCGAACATGTAGACCCGCGACTGCGCGTCTTTCAGAGTCATCCCCTGAGCAACCAACGCAGAACACAGGAGATTGGCAAGACCGATGCCGGCCGAGCCGGCACCGAGGAACAGGTACCTCTCGTCCTTAAGGTTCGTTCCCTTGATCTTCGCTGCGTTGATCATGCCGGCAAGCGTGATCCCGGCCGTGCCCTGTACGTCGTCGTTGTAGACACAGTACTTGTCGCGGTAGCGCTGAAGCAGGCGGACGGCGTCCACGCCGGTCCAATCCTCGAAATGGATGCAGCATTTCGGAAAGACCTCCTGCACGGCCTCGACGAACTCGTCGACGAAGGAATAGAGCTCCTCGGTCGGCGGCCGTGTTTTATGCATGCCCAAATACAGAGGATCGTGCAAATATTGCTCGTTGTTGGTGCCGGCATCAAGATACATGGGCAGCAGATATTGCGGGGGCACTCCGGCGCAGGCGGTGTAGAGCTGCAGCTTGCCGATTGGGATGCCTGCGCCATTGGCCCCGAGATCCCCGAGACCCAAAATACGACCGCCGTTGGTGACGCAAATGAATCGGACGTCCTTCTGTGTCCAGTTTCTCAAGACTTCTTTCACGCCGCCCTGGCGCGTCATCGATAGATACATGCCACGCGTCTGGCGATAGATATGGCCGAATTTCAAGCAGGCCTCTCCGATCGTAGGATCGTAAACGATTGGCAGAAAGCGCGCCGGATCCGACATGATGGTGCGATAGAACAGCGTCTCGTTATGGTCGAGCAGATTGACGAGATAGATGTAGCGGTCGATGTCTGTGGTCTTATGACCGAGCTGCATCATCACCCGGCTCAGTTGCACGTCCATCGTCTCGGTGACGTCCGGCACGAGGCCGACGATTCCAAGCGCCTGCTTTTCCGCCTCGGTGAATGCCGTAGACTTATTGAGTGAAGGATCCTGAAGCAGTTCCATTCCATGCTTGTTGATAGTCATCTCGTTCTCCTGTTTGGCTCGGCTTGTGATAAGTTTCAGGCTGCGTCGACCTCGGTAGATGCAGCCGCCACGTAGGGCTTCACCATCTTCTTGGGATCGACAATGCGGTCGAATTCCGCCTCACTGATAAAGCCCAGCTTCAAGGCGGCCTCCCTGAGAGTGAGATCGTTATCTATGGCATGGTGCGCGATCGTCGACGCCTTGTCGTAACCGATGACCGGTGAAAGCGCCGTCACCAGCATCAATGAGCGCTCTACATATTCGTTGATCTTCTTAAGGTGCGGCTTTGTGCCTTCGATTAGGAATGTTCGGAAATTGGTGCAGCCGTCGGTCATGATCGTGATCGACTGCATGGTGTTGTAGATCATCAAGGGCTTGTAGACATTCATTTCAAGGTAGCCGCCTGCTCCGCCGAAACCCACGGCTACATCGTTGGCCATCACCTGCACGGCGATCATGGTGAGCGCTTCGCACTGGGTCGGGTTGACCTTGCCGGGCATGATCGAAGACCCCGGCTCGTTCTCGGGAATCTCAAGCTCGGCGAAGCCGGCACGGGGGCCGCACGACATCAAGCGAATGTCATTCGCGATCTTGTAGAGCGAGACCGCCAACGTGCGAAGCGTGCCGGAAAGCTGCACCAGCGCGTCGTGGGCCCCCTGAACGGTAAACTTGTTCGGTGCAGTGACAAACGGCAGGCCGCTTAGTTTCGCGATCTCGGCGGCTGTCGCTTCGGCAAAGTCGGGCGCCGAATTGATGCCCGTGCCGACCGCTGTACCACCGAGCGCCAGGCGGTATACCCCCTGCAGCGCAGCTTCGATCCGCTCGAGATTGTCCGACAGCATCCCGACATAGCCGGACCACTCCTGACCCAATGTCAAAGGCGTGGCGTCCTGCATGTGGGTGCGCCCGATTTTGACGATGTCGTCCCAAGCTTTAGCCTTGATGTTGATAGCATCTCGCAATGCAGCCACCGTCGGAATAAGGCACTGCTTCACATTGACGGCGGCGGCAATGCACATCGCGGAAGGGAAAGTATCGTTCGACGATTGCGCCATGTTGACGTGATCGTTTGGATGAACCGGCGCGTGGCTACCAAGCGCCGTGCCAGCGAGTTGGGAGCAGCGGTTGGAGATCACTTCGTTGACGTTCATGTTGAACTGGGTACCGCTGCCGGTCATCCAGACATGCAGCGGAAACATGTCGTGGTGCTTCCCAGCAAGGATCTCGTCGCAGGTCTGAACGATCAATTTGTAACGCTCATCGTCGAGCCGCTTGCCGGCATGGTTGGCGATGGCCGCGGCTTTCTTCAGCGTCGCATAGGCCGTGACCATCTCGCGAGGAATAAGATCCTGGCCGATGCTGAAATGCTGGAGGGAACGTTGTGTTTGAGCACCCCACAGCTTGTCAGCGGGCACTTCAACGACGCCGAGGCTGTCGGTCTCTTTTCTCAACGCAGTCATGACTCATCTCCTGTTTGCTACGTAAGGGATCGCATGTCATGAGAAGGCGGGATCCCACCCGGATCCCATGGCGATGCGGGTGAAGACGCTCACCAGGCCGATCGTGAAATCGACCATTTCCTTCTCCGTGAAGTGGGCGGCGATGTCCCGGTAGATTTCCTCCGGCGCATGCGTCTCGGAGATGAGAGTGAGCGGTTCCGCCCATTCGAGAGCAGCGCGCTCCTGTGTGGAAGACGTCTATCCAGTCTCGCGCCATACCAGAAGGAGGCGACCTTTGAGAACTGAACGCCCTTCATCGTGAGGTCCCGCGTGCGCAGGATCTCGGTAAGCACCTGGATGCCTGCTGTGATGCCCAGAAATAGGATCGGGGCGGCGACCACATAAAATGTATGCGGAAATCGTATCGCGGAACGAACGACGCCCATAAGCTCTCCTCGCCCACCCGGCCGAGGGCACGGCGGGCACGTCCTGGTTCATCTCCGATGGCGCAGCCATAGACGTCGTGGCGCAAGCGAAACGACGCGTTTGCGTGCGAAGGTGTCGCCAATCCTATCTTGGCGGTTGTTGGGTCGCCGGCCGACTGGCGGGTAGATAATAGCAGGGCCCGATGCGTGGGCCGCTTCGACAATTGCTCCAGCTTTTTCAGACTTGCTGCATTCGGGGCACTCCCCACAAGCAGAAAACCTCGTCGCCGGACTCATCGAGAACTTCGAACCTTGCTACCTTTTCACGGCGGCACGTGGGTTGGAGAGTGAGGTCCGCTACTCGCCGTTGATCTCTCGCGACAGCTTGACGCTGAAGCAAGGGTGGCCAGACGGATCGATAGTCATGCCCGGCCAGTCCCTTCGGCGCCACATGCCCCGAACAGGGGGGCACGTTGACGAAGACCTGGCACCAGCAACTTGTCGATCTCCATCCGGACCTGTTCGTCCGTACGTTTCGCGGCGTTCCCGTTGCAAGTGGTTATCCTACCTGCGGTGACGGGTGGCGCGAAATCGTAACCAAGTTGGCAGAGCGAGTATCTGCCGCTGCGGTGGGATACCCAGTACATTTCACCCAGATCTTGGAGCGATACGGTCGCTTGTCGATCTATTGGAAGGCCGAAGCCAATCCTCCGAGCCGCGTAGAACACGCGATCGACGAGGCAATCGAACTAGCTGAGGCGCGCTCGGCGTGCACTTGCGTAAATTGCGGAGCTAAAGGGCACCTCTTCAGTAACGGAAGCTGCCCGGACCACGCCCGAGGTGTTCCGGTGCCGGGCTGGAGGACCTCCACATCGTTCGAGCATTCGTCGGTGATGACATCCATAGCGTTGCATGCCGACGCTACGACCGGCTGAGGGATGTTGGTTACGTCATCGATAGCTCCTCACTTCGCACTGTTCCTTCGTTCGTGCCCGGCGGTCGTTCCTTCGTCCCGGCCTGCGCGCGCAACCGCCAGCCAGATAAGGTTTCCGACAGGGACAGGTTGCGCCCGACACCGTTCTCGAAGAGAATGAAGGTGTCGGTCGTCGGGCCTACGATGCCCATGTCGGTGTGCGACATCGTCCGGCGCTGAACCACTCTGAACACCACTCCCTATCACACCACGCCGGCCGGCTGTCGCATGCCGGCGCACAACAGGCCAAACATCCGCGTGTCCTCGCCGCGCACTGCCAAGTCCCGCTCTCGCAAGACGCGCGTCAGGCAAAGCTGGAACACCTTGCTCCGCCGCGTCAGCCGCTGGCGAGGCGCGCGCTTGGTGCGACGGACGCTGACCGCAGCACCGCGGGCGGTTCGGATCGTTTGCCTCGCGGCGCTCGTCCTCGCGGCATTCTCGCTGACAAACCTCGTCTATCACGTTGTCCGCAAGCCGAGCGAGCTGCTCTTTTTCGTCGGCGGGGCGCTCGACAAGGAACCGATCGAAACGTGGCGGCGGTACGAACCGCTCTTCCACACATATTCCACCAGCACGATCACGCCCGAGCTGCTGGCCGCGTTGGCGCAGGTCGAAAGCACCGGCAATCCGGTGGCGCGCACCTACTGGCGCTGGCAGCTCACCTGGAATCCCTTCGCTGTGTACAAGCCCGCCTCGAGCGCTGTGGGCATGTACCAGATGACCGATGCGGCTTACGCCGAGGCGGCACGCTACTGTATCCGAGGGAACGCTGTCCTAGATACCGACTGCGGGTTCACTGGCCTCTATACCCGCGCGGTCCCGAGCCATGCCATCGAGCTCGCGGCCGTGTACCTGGACCACAATGTCGCGGCAGTTCTTGCCCGCGCGCCAGACGCAGCGGCAAGCCCGCAGCAGAAGCAGGATCTCGCCGCATTCATCCATCTCTGCGGCGCAGGTCCCGCCTCGGCCTTCGTGCACCGTGGTTTTCAGATGATGGCCGGCGAGCGCTGCGGCGATCATCTCGTCGCGGCATATCTCGCCAAGGTCAATGCGATGAAGCGGCAGTTTCTGCGCCTTGCTGCCAACGGCCGGAATTAGCGTCAAATGGATGTGTTACAGTGCCAGCCCACCCAATCAGGCTGACGCGACCCGGAAGAGCGTCCGGTAATCCGCGGTGATCACGCCGCATTGAGCACGCCTGCCGATTGACGTTAACTCTGGTGAGCTTTGTTGGTTGTTACTCGGCTTTTGAGCTTGAGGTGGAGACGGTGAAGGGAGAGATGGTAACGCGCCTTTCGAACCGTCTAGTGGGACACCCGTCGGCCAAGGATTAGTTCGATCCTGTGAAGCACACTCAATTCCGAATGGAACAAATGGACAGGGTATCACTTTTGTAGCATGTGGTCTCGGCCCACGATTTGTTTCTTCCAACTTCAAGGGATGTTGAAAACGTCTTGCCACGTCCGTCCTGATAAAAGATCTTCACTCCCTTACAGGATAACTTGGCGACCAGCTGCTGCAGCGCTGCAGCGGCCTGCCATCTCGCAGGAGTGGCCGACCGTTGCCCTCCGAAGGCAAAGGTCACACGTTCGAATCGTGTCGGGTGCGCCAGCTTTTTCTTTATTTTACAACGCGATATGCGCGCCCGAACCGAAATTCCAGTTCTGCCTCATTCGAGCGAGTAAGCAATCTGGCGAAAATCGCCACCGAATGCAGATAGCTCGGCTACTGACGACGTCGGTTGGAAGCCCGCCTGTCTAAGAACAGCTATCGTATCCATAAGCGGTCGGATTGGCGCTCGCAGCCGCCGCTCACGCTAGTCTGAGTTGGAACACGACGACACAGCAAGATCCGCATGTTCTTGAGTTCTAACGAGCGCATTCGTGACGTTACGTGATCGTTAGCTGTCGCTTGATATGCCCGCTCTCCGCCACACCGGTGCATCGAGGATCGTGGACGCCTCCTAAATAGGACGAACAACAACGCCTGCGACATCTTCCACGTATCGGCGGCGGCCGTGCTCGTTGCGACGCGCTCTTTGTGATCCGCAGCAATTTCGCGCCAGCCAAGCAGCATCCTGCTCAGCACCTAGACGAGGCTGCCAGCCCACGTGACGGCAATGGGGCGGGTCTTGGCCATTTGAAGTGGCACGACGATCCTGGCGCACAAGTATCCCACTCGCACATTTGGTCACAGCTGATCCCGGAACCGAAATGATCGAGCGTGATCTGGTGCCTTCGCATAAATCCGAGCGGTTGAACTCGAGAGGAGCAGTTGATGCGTTGATGCCACCATCTCGGCATAAAGGGGTACGGCGCCTCATCAGGCGTGAGAGGCACGACAATCTCGGTCGGTCCAATCCATCAAGAGGAAGTTTGGACTAGGTCCAGCCAGCGGGAGCTAGCTGGATCTAACCGCACCTCAACGACCGTCGCCAATCCCGGACATTCGGTCGGAAGGCTAACTGCGAGTTGAAGCTGGCGTGCTCTCGTTGGCGACCGTCGCTTTTGGATGCGATCTCCATCCGAGTTTCGCGGCGAAGGCCGTCATGCTGTCCTTTGTCCATCGGTGACCGGGACGTTCTACAAATCGCCACGTCGCCCAAGCCAGGATGACGGCTCCGGAGACGATCGCGGTGGTCCACAGTTCGGCGTTGCGGACCGGAGCCACACCAGCGAGGATCGTATAGCCCATCTGCATGTGCAGCAGATAAAGCGGATACGTGATGCCACCGACAGCGAGGACGAATCCGGCAGGCAGCGGCAGCCTCCGAATCCGGGTCGCGAGAAAGGTGACCGCGATCGAGACGAGGCAGATCGCGGCCACGATGCGCGCGTCAAATGCACCGCCAGTATGGACGCCGAGGTGCTCGAGCTTGTGGATCGCCTGAAAGACGGACGTACCTACCGAAAGCGCGAGGATGCTATAGAGCTTGAGGTCCCGGCGGCCCCTGTAGTGTTCGTAGATCAGCAGCCCGACGGCGAAGAACCCGCTGTCGTCGGCGATGAACAGCTTCTCGAAGATCGGCGCGTCGATCGTGAGTTCGTTGGCGAAGGTGATGCCGAGCCAGACCAGGATGATGGCGTCGATGCGGCGCGGGAAGAGTCCGAGCGCCAAGAACGTCGCCACCCAGGCGTAGAACACGATTTCGATCACTAGCGACCAGTAGGACGTGTCGACATAGGATTGACCGAGAGCGGGCGCGGCGACAAACAGATTGGCGAGCCACTGCGCGAAGCTGACTTCGAAATTCGTGCCGCCGAGCAGAAGGATCGTCGCGAACGTCAACGTCATGCAGAACACGAAAGTCGGATAGATGCGGCTGAACCGCGCGATGGCGAAGCCGACGGGGGTTCGGCCCTCGGCGGAATAGGCGATCACGAATCCACTGATGGTGAAGAAGATGGGAACGCCCAGAAATCCGTATTGCGCGTAGGAGGCGAGATACGGAAGCGCGACCTGCGGCACACCGTGCGAGGCCGGCCCCCAGAATCCGTAGTGATAGAAAACGACCGCCGCCACTGCCACCAGGCGCAACAGGTCGAGCCCTGGCACCCGCGACTGATTGGAACGGTCGTTTGGCTTAGGCACGTTTCGCCTCCCGAAAAGGACCACGCATCATCGGCGCGGCCGCTAAATATGCTGTTAACGGTTGTGGCCGGAATTCGCGGGGTTTCAGCGTTTCAGGGGCCGACCTGCCGGCCCATCGAGTGCCGGACGTCTCACACAAGACCTGAGAGCGTGCCGGCGGCGGCCAGCAGCGCGACCACGATCCAGGGCGGCAGCTTCCAGACGGTGAGCAGCAGAAAGGCGCCCAGCGCGAGCGCAAAATCGCGCGGCGTCAGGACCGCGCTAGTCCACACCGGGTTGTAGAGGGCCGCACCGAGGATGCCGACCACCGCTGCGTTGGTGCCGCGCATCGCGGCCTGAGCGGCCGGGCGCGTACGCAACGCATCCCAAAACGGCAGCATGCCATAGACGAGTAGCATGCCCGGCAGCAGCAGCGCGACGAGGGCAATGGTTGCGCCGGCTACGCCGTTCGGCGACGGGACCATCGCCGCTCCAAGATAGGCGGCAAAGGTGAAGAGCGGTCCCGGCACCGCCTGTGCAAGTCCATAGCCAGCCAGGAATGACTCGTTGGTGACCCATCCCGGTGCAGCCACTTGAGCCTGCAGCAACGGAAGCACGACGTGGCCGCCGCCAAAAACGAGGGCTCCCGACCGGTAGAAGGCGTCGAACAATGCGAGCCCTTGAGAGCCGGTCGCGGTGACGACGAACGGAGGAATCAAGAGAAGTGCTGCAAAGAGAAAGAGCGCGATGAGCCCGCCCGCCCTGGTGACCGGAAAATTCAGATACCCGGAAACCGGCGCGACCTCACCTCGGCAGAGCCAGAGACCCGCGCAGGCGCCCGTCGCAATCGCTGCGATCTGTCCAAACGATCCGGAGAAAAATACAACGATCGCAATTGCGGCAAGCGCGATCCCAGCGCGGGCGCGGTCGGGTGTGAGGCTTCGCGCCATGCCCCAGATGGCTTGTGCGACGACCGCGACGGCAACGAGTTTGAGCCCATGCAGGAAGCCTTCGGCAACCGGTCCGGTGAATGCGGCTGCGCTCATGGCAAATGCGAACAGGATCAAGGCCGAGGGCATCGTGAAGGCGAACCATGCGGCTAGGCCGCCCAAGAGCCCGTTGCCGCGCAGAACACCGAGGGAAAAGCCGACCTGGCTGGAGGCCGGTCCCGGAAGAAACTGGCAGAGCGCGACTAGGTCAGCATAGGCGGTCTCGTTAAGCCATTTGCGCCGTACCACCAGTTCGTCCCGGAAGTAACCGAGATGCGCGATGGGGCCGCCGAACGAGGTGACGCCGAGTTTCAAAAAGACTTGAAAGACCTCGCCGGGCGAGCCGCGGTCCAAGTCGCCCTGCGGGCCGTCCGCTCCAGTGTTGGTGGGCAAAGGAGCATCCATCGGCTTAGCTTTTCTTCATTGTTTTCGCGTGCCGCTGATCCGGCACGATTTCGCCAAACAATTCTTTCGCCTTTCCCGTGGCCAATTTGATCGCCTTGCGGCCGAGCGGGGTTGCCCGATAATATTTTCGCGCCGTGCGCCCCTCGCGCTCCGTGCGCGAAACCAGGTATCCCTTCTTCTCCAATCCGTGCAGCAACGGATAAAGCGTTCCCGGGCTCAATCGATACCCGTGGCGGGCCAACTCCTCGATCATCCATTGGCCGTACAATTCTCCTTCGGCAGCATGATGAAGAATATGCAGGCGAACGAAGCCGCTGAGCAAATCGCGATGGTCCATCCCGGCAAGATGCCCTGGTTGTGATTTGATCGAACTTGACTATCGCAGTTCGATAATGAAATTCAATAGTGAATACGCCAACCGGAGAAATCGGCATGTCGCTGGGTCGTCGCGGCCTTCTACAGGGCGCAGGTATGGCCGTCCTTGCGGCGGCGCTTCCCAGGTTCGCCCAAGCTCAGTCTGCCGACGGTAGCGCCTCAGGATCGCCGCTAGGCGCGGCGGGTCACACGATCCGGATCGGCAACGGGCTCGTGGAATTGGCGCCGGACCGCATCATCTCCACCACCACTTATAACGGGCAGTTTCCGGGACCCCTGCTGCGCTTCAAGGAGGGCCAGCAGGTCGTCGTCGATATCCACAACGATACCGATACGCCGGAGCAGCTTCACTGGCATGGACAGACGCTGCCGGTTGACGTTGACGGAGCCTCCGAGGAGGGAACACCGTTCATTCCGGCACATGGTATGCGCCGTATTACCTTCACGCCGGGGCCGGCGGGATTGCGATTCTATCACACGCATCTGACGCCCGGCGCGGATCTGTCCGGCGGCCAATATGGCGGACAAGTGGGCACCGTTTACATCGAGCCGAAAAACGACCCGGGCCGTCACGATCGCGAAGTGTTCCTGATGCTCAAGGAATTCCAGCCGGCGCTCAGTCGCGGCGGCGACATGGCGATGGACTTTCTGGTCCCCGCAACCCGGGTCAAGGCGCTTGAAGAGGCCGGCGAGTCCGCGATGCGCGCCTCATTGGCCAAGGGAATGCCGCACGGTTTCGAGGTCGGTTACAGCCTATTCTCTATCAATGGCCGGATGTTGGGTCACGGCGATCCGATCCGCGTCAAGCAAGGCGAGCGGGTGCTGTTTCATATCGTCAATGGCAGCGCGACCGAGATCCGCAGCCTCGCCCTCCCCGGACACACATTTGAAGTGATCGCATTGGACGGCAATCCCGCTCCGACTCCGAGCAAGGTCCCGATCCTCTGGCTGGGGACGGCAGAACGCATCTCCGCTGTCGTAGAAATGAACCATCCTGGAGTCTGGCTGATGGGCGACCTCGCTGACGACGACCGCACCAGGGGCATGGGCATTGTCGTCGAATACGCCGGCAGATCTGGAAAGCCGAGTTGGGCCAAGCCGGCTCCCTTCAAGTGGGACTATACCCGGTTCGGAAAGTCGACTTCGAATGCGCCGGCGCCGGACGAAACGCTGGACATGACGTTCACCAAAAACAACGCCGCCAATCAGGGCTTCAACGAATGGCGCATCAACGACGTCGCGTTCTCGATGGAAAAGATGGAGCCGATGTTTCACCTGCGCCAGGGCAAGCGCTATCGACTGCGCATGCGCAATGCCAGCGACGACATCCATCCCGTGCATCTGCATCGCCACAGCTTTGAACTGACCCGTATCGCGGGAAGGCCGACAGCCGGGATTATCAAGGATGTCATCATGCTCGGGGGATACCAGGAAGTGGAAGTTGACTTTATTGCCGACAACCCCGGCCAAACCCTGTTCCACTGTCATCAGCAGTTGCACATGGACTTCGGATTTATGGCGCTGTTCGATTACACCTAGCGGCACTGCTACCGAACGCGGGCTCGCTTGCTCGTCTGGCGTGTTGTAAGGAGCCTCGTTTTGCGATCGACGATGAACCGACGCCAGTTTGCAATCGGATCCGCCGCGATCATGTCGGGCGGCCTCGTCGGGGGGCTGGTCGGCAGTCGTCTCGCGCAAGGTGATCCGTTGCGCTTCGACCGGCACCTGCCCATCCCTCCGCTCATCGACGCTGCCAAACAGGGCAACGCGGTCAAGCTGAAGGTCTCCTCTGGACGGCACGCCTTCCTCAAGGGCAAGCCGACACAGGCTTACGGTTACTCGGGTCCCGTCCTTGGGCCCGCGATCCGCATGCGGCGCGGCGACGAGGTGCAGATGACTGTCGAGAATGCCCTTGGCTTTGACACAACGGTGCACTGGCACGGACTTCTGGTACCCGGTGATGTGGACGGCGGGCCGCATCAAGTCATCAAGTCCGGCGGGACGTGGCGCCCGAAACTCAAGATCGAGCAGCCGGCCTCGACGGCGTGGTTTCATCCTAATCTGCACCACGACACGGCCCGCCAGATTTATATGGGCCTCACGGGACTGATCATCGTCGATGACGGCTCCGACGCCGACCTGGGCCTACCGCGGACCTACGGAGTCGATGACGTGCCCATCATTATACAGGATCGGTCGTTCGATTCCGACGGATCGCTTTTGTACGATCGCCGTCCCGACCCTCAAACCATCCAATACGGCAACCGGGGCAGCACCATCATCGTCAACGGCGTGGTCGGCCCGGTAGCGAAGGTTCGGGCCGGCGTGGTGCGGCTGCGAATTCTCAACGCAGCCAATGCACAGAACTTCGACCTGAGATTCAGTGACCGTCGGGAGTTTCGCGTCATCGCTTCGGACGCCGGATTTCTCTCGACACCGGTTCCGATGAGGCAACTCAGGATCTCGCCCGCCGAGCGTTTCGAAATCCTTGTCGATTTTGCAGAACGCCAGCCCGTCATGCTTGAAACCGGCCCTGACCCACTGATGGGTATCTTCGGCGCAGTGTCGCCGGATGGCAGCACCGACTTTGTATCGATCATGCGCTTCGAACCGACGGTGGCGGAAGGAACGATAAGAGATTTTCCGGCTCGCCTTGTCGAGCCCGATGCGGCCGCTTTGGAGAAGGCCGTCCGCCGTCGCCAGTTCGTGCTCGACAGCGGGATATGCGGGGGTAAACGGCCGACGGAGACGGGGATGCTCCCCGGCTTGTGCATCAACGGGAAGTCTCACGACCTGGACCGTATGGACGCGGAAACCGAGCTTGGCACACTGGAAGTGTGGGAAATCGTCTCGTTCGGCATGGCTCATCCCTTTCACGTGCACGGCGCGTCGTTCCGTATCTCGTCGCTCGCGGGCGCGCCGCCTCCTGCTCATCTGGCCGGCTGGAAGGACGTGGTTCTTGTCGAAGACAGGGCCGAACTTCTGGTCGCTTTCAATCACCGTGCCACGCCGGCGCATCCCTTTATGTATCACTGCCACATTCTCGAACATCAGGATGCCGGGATGATGGGGCAATACGTGTGCGTTTGAACGAAGCGGCCGCCTTGATCAACCGTTCCGGACGCAAAGCGAACGCGCCGGGCCCAAGTCGTAACAACAACGGATGCGACAAGGATTGACGTCGATTCGGAAGTCCATCTAACCCTCGTCAGCGGACATGCGTTGGACAGGATGGCACGTCAGTTTCGTACCAATAGGCGACATGTCTTATTTCATTGACCAAGACCGGACAGTGCGCGAGTTGTACAATTCGATCGGCTCGGCTGCCAATCAACCGGTCGTAGAGCGCTGAATGGCCGGTTGCTCCGATAACGAGCGGTTCAACTTTAAGCTCTTTGGCAAGTTCGACGATGCCTCACACCGGATGCCCGACGATGACATGTGTATCGAGTTTGACATCACTGTCCTCGGCCATCGCGCGAGCGCGCAGCAAAACCTTGCCGAAGCGGAAGATCATTGCAGCGCGACTTGGTATTGATCCAACTAGGTCAATCGCATCTTGAATAACCAAATAAAAAACCCCGCCCAGGGGATCATTCTTGGACGGGGCTTAAGTCACATTGTCTAGAAAGACGCGCGGCATAGGGTGTCGCGCAACCGGAAACTACCATAAAATCGGAGCGCAACAACACCCCTGAACTTACTTTCCGGGCTCACCGCGAGGCGGCCTTCAGCGCCGTTTCTTGCCGGATTTTCGTTTGGCCTTCAGCACGTCGGCCTGGCTGCGGTACGCCTTGGCCATGTTCAAGAAACCTTGGGATACTTCGAGGTCAGAGGCAGCGCGCGCCATTCGCTCAGCCTTGTCGGCCTGTTTCCGAAAAAATTTGGCTTCCTTCACCATGGCACGTCCTAATGCCAGTGCACCGGGACGTATTGAAGGGCAACCCAGGCACCAAGCCCGAGTAGCAACACAAGCATGGCGCTACCGATGAAAGATTGGAGGCGCATAGTTGTCCTCAAGCTCGGCGACGTGCGGCGCAAAAGTCCCGGCCAAGGAAGCGACGGACGGGGAAAAGACGACGAGAAGTAGCACCAAACAGTTCGTCTGGGAACAGCTATCGGGCTAGCCAGTGGGTTTGGGAATCGCTTCGGGCCGCTCCGGCGCGCGCAGCCCCTAAGACGGCCTCGGCGTGGCCCACTCGGATTTAGCGCCGTTTCTCGTCTAGTGCTGGTCAAGGTCTGGATTGCGTCTTATTGCCGCCCTCGGCCTCAAGCCCGAGCGTTCGTCCCGGGAAGCCCGCGGCGTCAAAATAGCGCTGTGTTCGAACGCGCTGAAAATTCAACACGGTACGCAAGCCGTTGGCCGCCGGTGGCGATTCCACTGTTTCCGAAAAGGATTGCGGCGTCGGACCATTTGGCATCGCTTCGGTCATGACGCGACCGATCAGATAACCGTTGGCTTTTTGCGTTAGTCCCAGGATCTTTGCAGCCGTCATGCCGACGTCGGCATTGCTGACAGGCAATGCATCGACATGACCCGACTTGAAATCCGGTCCAATAGCTGCCGTGAAGTTAAGGGTGTCACCACGACTAAAACTGCCGTGCATGCCCTGGCCTTGTCGGAGCACCGTATCAGCAACGGCGACGGAACAATTGGTGGGTTCATCGCATCCCGTCGACCACGAACGGAAGTTGACGACGATGGCGGGGTGCGGGGTGACGGCCTTGCCCCGCAGATTCAGTAGGGACAGCGGGAGCGCGCCAGGGAATTTTCCGAGATCGTCTTCCACGAAGATGCCGCTGACATAGTCCGTTTCAAGCAGCGCATTGACCGTGCGCTCCGCGAGCTTCTTGTCATTGTTGGGCAAATAAATTAGGTCCGATCCGCCATTGGTGGCGACCACCATATCCGGCTTTGCGGGATCGTTGCCAAGCAGGCCGTTGCCGGCCTTGGGGTGAGCGTTGTCGGCAACGCGTGCGTTCTTGTCATTCGGATCGAACAGCGGCAGGCCAAGCGCCTTGGCGAGATCGATGGCGAGAAAGCCCATCGGCAAGAAATCGTTCGGCGTGTCTTCGTAGGAGATTTTCGCCGAGGGACTGGTCTTGCTTTCTTTCGATATCGTCGAAAAGCCGTGGTCGGAGGAGATGATGATGTTGGTCGAGGCACTGAGACCCAGATCATCGAGCGCCTTGCGCAACTGTGCGAGATTGTTATCGGCGTTCTTGATGCCCGCCAGCGATGTCGGCCCATTGATGCCCGGGGTGATGCTGTTCAGGCTATCGCCGTTGTTGTGCTGGCTGCCGTCGGGGTCGCGTGACCAGAACACCAGCACGAACGGCTTGTTGCGCGCCTTGAACATCGGCAGCACGACCTGGGTGGCAACGTCGGCGAAATAGGCCTGCTGCGCGGTATTCGGCACAACCGTGCCGGGCGTCTTGGCGTCGCCCGCCTTGGCGTTCTCGCCACGCGCCGGGGTTGCCAGCGGGAGATTGGCCTTGGTCAGCGCGTCCTGCATCTCCTGCGAGAGAGGAACGCCGTTCTTCCCGCCGGTGGAATCGTCGATCACAATCGAATGCAGGCCGGGTCGGTCAGCCCGGTCGGTATGATCGAAAATCAGGGTGGGGCCAAGCTTGCCCATCGCCGCGGTGCTATAGCCCTTCTCGCGCGCAAGCTTCAGCAAGGTCTCCTCATTCAGATAGTCGCCACCGAAATGCTCATCGACGCTGCCCAGTACGGCATTGTTCTCGAGAAACGGAACGACAGTGCCGCCCACCTGCTCCACTGGATAGCCAGTGTAGATCGTGTTGCTGAAATCACCGGTATCGCCGAGGTAGTGACCGGTGGCCATCGCGGAGGCGTTGGCGGTGGTGAATGTCGGAAACAGGGAATGTGAATTCTTGAAGTTAACCCCCTTGTCGCGGACCTCGGCCATCGCAGGCGCGGTCTGCGGGGTGACAATCCGGCCGCGTAGTCCGTCAGGCACGAACAGGATCAGATTGCGGGGCGCGCTGTTCTGCGCGGACGCTATGCCGGCGGAAAGCATAGTCAAGCAGGCGGTCAGCAACACAATTGAGCGGCGCATAAAATCTCCTATAAGGTCTCCGAGAGTCACCACAGTGACTTAGCGAATGAGTGTGTTCAAATCAGATACTGCGACCGCCGGGATCAAATCGAGGCTTACGATGTTCATACGAGCCGAACATTTGTTTCCGGAATGCGGAGAGAAACGGTATCCCCCGGCAAAAACTCTTCGTCATCTGCCGGATTGAAGCGCACGATGTTCAACATCTGCCCACCAAACGTGACCTCATACTCAATCTTGTCGCCGAGATAAGTTCGAGTCCGCACGACACCCGTCGGACCGCTACTCGACGCAACGATGGCGATCGACTCCGGGCGCACAATGACGCTGACGGGATTGCCGGGAGCGGGCGCGCCTTCCGATCGCATGACAAGCTTTTGGCCGCCGATATCGATCATCATGCGGCCGTCCCTCACGCTCTCGACGGTGGCGCGCAGCAGATTTGCCCGGCCGATAAATCCGGCGACGAAAGCGGAACCCGGACGGCGGTACAGAGCCTCGGCGGTATCGAGCTGAACGATCCGGCCGGCCTCCATCACCGCGATGCGGTCGGAAATGGCCATCGCTTCTTCCTGATCATGCGTGACATACACCGTCGTGATCTTGAGCGTCCGCTGCAAATGCCTGATCTCTCCGCGCATTGATACGCGGAGCTTCGCATCCAGGTTGGAGAGCGGTTCGTCGAACAGCAGGACGCGAGGGCGTATGACGATAGCGCGGGCCAGCGCGACGCGCTGTTGCTGACCGCCGGACAATTCGTTCGGTAGACGCTCCCCAAACCCGGCTAATCCCACAAGTTCCAGCGCCTCGGTGACCGCTCGTTGCAACTCGCTGGCGGACTTGTTCCGCACCTGCAGGCCGTAAGCGACGTTGCCGAAAATCGTCAAATGGGGAAACAGCGCATAATTCTGGAACACAAAACCGATATCGCGCTGGTTCGCCGGAACATGAGTCACGTCACGGCCCGCAATAAGGATCTTACCCCCGCTCGGCTCCTGAAAGCCGGCGATCATGCGCAGTGTAGTGGTCTTGCCACAGCCAGACGGGCCCAGCAACGTCAGCAGCTCGCCCGGCTTGACATCTAGATCTACATTGCGCACTGCGACGATCGCGCCGCGGTTGCGGTCCTGCATCGTTGCCGAAACGCCTTCTAGACAGATGCCGGCTGGTTCGCTGCGCTCGATCATGTTCAGCCCTCGACCGCGGGAAGCCGCAGACCGGGCGCCGTCACGCGTCGCAAAACCCAGTTTAGCGCGCTTGTGACGACGACCACGACCAGGATTACAAATACCGAAAATGCAGCTGCCGGTCCGAGCGACAATTCCGTCATGTTCTCGAGAATGCGTACCGTGATCAGCGTCCAGTTGATGGAAACGAGGAAGATCGTGGCGCTGATCGCCGTCATCGAGCGAATGAAGACCACGCTCAGCCCAGCGAAGAACGCCGGCATGATCAGCGGCAACATGATGAGGCGAAATGTCATGAAGCTGCTGGCGCCGAGACTGAACGACGCCTCTTCGAGGCTGCGATCGATCTGCTGCAACAACGCAATGGTGGTGCGAATCCCGGTCGGGCTATAGCGAAACACATAACAGGCGATGATGATGGCGGCGGTCCCCGTCAGCAGAAATGGCGGTTCGTTGAAGGCGCCGAGATAGGCGATGCCGACGATAGTGCCGGGCAGCGCGTAATTCAGCATGGTGACGATTTCCATCGCCTGCCGTCCGATGAACTGCGTTCGGGCGACTAGATATCCAACGATGACGCCGTAGAGCCCGCCGATCGGCATGCCGATTAGAGCGATGATCAGTGTGTCCTCGATGGCCGGCAGACCTTCCGTGAAGATCACGCGGTAATGGCCGAGGGTCAAAGTATGGTTGGCGCCGAAAGACTGTACCAGCGAAGCCATCAGCAGCAGGGCGTAAAGATAAAGAATGAAAAGTACGACGGCAAGACAGAACGCCATCAGCGCAGTGCCGGCCCAGGGCGCAACACCGCTTCGCGACGCTCCGGCCCGCCCCTTTCCCGTCATCGTCACGTAGCGGCGGCGTGCGACCACGTTCCGCTGCAGAAAATAGACGATGCCGGCAGGCACCAGCAGCAACAGCGACAGCATCGCGCCGCCCTTTAGATCGAACATTCCGGTAATTTGTAGGTACGCCTCGGTCGGAAGCACCGGGAACTCATTGCCGGCTAGAATGAGCGGCGTTGCGAAATCCGCAAGCGAAGCTGCGAATAGTAGCAGGAACGCATTTGCGAGTCCCGGCACTGTTAGTGATAGGGTCACGGTGCGGAACACCCGCCAACGTGAGCTGCCGAGGCTGAACGCCATCTCCTCAAGGTCGCCGCCGATCCCGGCCAGCATGGGACGCAGCGCCATGTAGGCCAGCGGGAAATAGGTCAAAGTCTCCGCTGCCAACGTGCTGGTGAGGCCGTAGACCGTGGCATTGTTCATTCCCAAAAGATCATGCGTGATGAAGCCGCGGGGACCGAAAGAAAATACAAATGCAATCGACGTGGTGAAGGGTGGCGAAATCAGCGGCAGCAATGTCGCAATGTCGAGTAGTCCCACCCAAAAACGCGGCGCTTGCGTACGCTCCACCGTAAAGGCGAACAGAAACCCAAAAAATGTACCGCATACGCCGACCAGTGTCGCGAGCAGCAGGCTGTTTCCGAAGGCGCGAAGATTGCTCTTGCTATTGATAGCCGCGATCAGCGGCGCAAGCGTAAGGCCGCTGTCGTCGCTCAAGGCGCGGCGCACCAACTCGACGAGCGGATATAGAACGAAAAGTCCGAGCAGCAGCCACAAGATGACGATCACAAAGAGGCGCAGCGGGTCGCTCACGCCGCGCCATCGCGTCCATGCGCCCACCGATGCCATCGATCACGAGGGGTTCAGAACTTCAGCTATCCAGCGCTGGACGATGCGCTGCCGATTGGCGCCGGCCCATGCATCATCGATCTCGATGATGTTCGCGTTCTTCAGTACCGCGGCAAGGCCAGGCTCTGTTTCGACCTTCGGATTCGCCGGAATGAAGTTGATCTTGTTGGGTGCCAGAAGCGACTGCATCGCCGGACTTGTCGCCCAGTCGATCAGCTTCTTGCCCGCTTCCGGATTCTTGGCACCCTTGATCAGCGCGATACATTCCGCGGCGGAACCGATGCCCTCCTTGGGGAACGATATCTGTACGTCATAACCCTGCTGGCGGGTGAATAGAGCGTCGACGATAAAGAAGATGCCGCCGCCCGCCTGGCCAAGACCAACCGGTAGCGTGCCGCCGCCGCCGCTCTTGGTGTAGAGCTGCACGTTCTGCCGCAGCTTCTTCATATAGGCGAATGCTTCGTCCTCGTTGCGGTTATGGACCTGGAGCACCGAGAAGATACGCGTCACAGCGGTGCCTGACGTGCGCGCATCGGCCATCTGCAGCATGTTCTTGTAGGCAGGATTGAGCAGATCATTCCAGGAAGCCGGCGCCTGCAGATTGTTCTGCTTCAAGAACGCGGTGTTGGTCATGAACACCAGAGGATCGTCGGCGATCGCGGTCCATTGGCCGCCCTTGTCCTTGAACCGCGCCGGCAAATCGGCCGCGCTGGGCGGTGTATAGGGTTCGAATATTCCCTGACTCTGACCGGCTGTGAATGTTTCGACCGGGCCACCGAACAGAACATCGATCTGCGGATTGCTTTTTTCGGCGGTCACTCGCGCCAACGCCTCGCCTGAGGAAAAGCGTATAAATTTGACGTGGATGCCCGAGGCTTTCTCGAAGGCTTCCATCATCGGCCGCGCGTAGTTTTCGGGCCAGATCGAATAAGCGTTCAAGACGTCGGCTGCGAAGGCTTTGCGCGTGACGAACGGTGAGGCGAGTATTGAGCCTAACAAGGTTCGCCTGCTGACACCGCGTAAAGACGGAGAAGTTGAATTGGCCAAACGCTGTGTTGCGGTCGTGATCATCGTTTCCTCACCCCTACGGCGCACAATTTTCTATTGTTGGCTGCAGTGTTGAGTTGGCACTCCTGACTGTCAAGGCGCCTTTCTGACAAGCGATCTAGGCCGCGAAAAATCACACGGGCGCATCCGCCAGACGGACAATTGCCATCCCAGCACTGGGTGGCTAGACAGATTTAACCGCCGTTCGTGCCTTGGGAGCATTTCCATGAAATCATATTGCACTGCAGCAGTTTTTGCACTGATCACTTCGGCTTTGTCACCTGCGACCGCCTCGGCCGAAGATTGCGCAAACCGCGGCCAGCTCGACGACGCCTATTGCGATGCCAACAGAGATCTCGTCGCCGACATTCCCGCGAAGACCCGCGACCCCAGCGTGATCGTGTTCGCCTATACGCCGGTTGAAGATCCCGCCCTCTATGAAAACGCATTCAAGCCGTTCACCGAATATCTCGGCAAATGCATGGACAAGCGCGTGGTCTATTATCCCGTGCAGTCGAACTCCGCCGAGATCGAGGCGATGCGCTCCGGCCGCCTGACCGTTGCCGGCTTCTCTACCGGACCTGTCGGCTTCGCCGTCAACATGGCGGGCGCGGTTCCGTTCGCTGCCAAGGGCACCGAAAAAGGTTTGGAAGGCTACAACCTCATCGTCATCGTCAAGAAGTCGAGCCCGTTCCAGAAACTTAGCGACCTCAAAGGCAAGAAATTCGCACACACCGCGCCGTCCTCGAACTCCGGCAATCTTGCGCCGAAGGCGCTGTTTCCGGAACAGGGCCTGAAACCCGGAGAGGATTATCCGATCATCTACTCCGGCGGCCATGACAAGTCGGCATTGGGCGTCGATTCCGGCGACTACGACGCGGCGGCGGTCGCGTCCGACGTGTTCGAGCGCATGATTGCGCGCGGTACGCTCAAGGCCGACGATTTCCGTATTATCTACCGCAGCGAGACCTTCCCCAGTTCCGGTTTCGCCTACGCCCACGACCTCAAGCCTGAACTCGCCGAGGAACTAAAAAAGTGCTTTTACGATTTCCGCTTTCCGCCGGAGATGCAAAAGGATTTCGAGGGTGACGATCGCTTCTTTCCGATCACCTATCTGAAGGATTGGGCGATCGTTCGAAAAGTGGCTGAAGATTCCGGCACGCCTTACAACAAGGCGGCGTACGAGAAGGAAGCCGCACGGGAAGCCGAGGCCGCCAAAAAGAAGGCCGAGCAGCCGAAGAAGCCATGATGCAGGCCTTCGAGGGTACGACGTCAAAGGGTGAACGTGCTGGGGACCCGCGCGCGTTGGTGCTGCGCGGGCTCACCAAAGAGTATCGCAAGGGCTCGCCCGTGCTCAACGGCATCGATCTCGTACTGCCGGGCTCAGGGCTGACGGCGATCATCGGTCCTTCCGGGACCGGCAAGAGCACGCTGATCCGCTGCATCAATCGGCTGGTGCAGCCGACTTCGGGCGAAGTCCTATTCCGTGGTCAGGACCTGGCCAAGCTTTCCGGCCGCGCGCTGCGGAATGCACGACGGCGGATCGGAATGGTGTTCCAGGAATATAACCTGGTCGAACGCTTGACCGTGATGGAAAACCTGCTCTGTGGCCGCCTCGGCTATGTTCCGGCGTGGCGCGCGTGGCTGCGCAAATTTCCAGCCCGGGATATCGAACGCGCGTTCGATTTGCTCGAGGCGGTGGGACTTCCAGGTTTTGCGACGCGTCGGGCCGACGCCCTATCGGGCGGACAGCGCCAGCGCGTCGGCATTGCGCGCGCCATCATGCAGGAACCCGAGATTATCCTGGCCGATGAACCGACATCCTCGCTCGACCCGAAAACCTCCGTGGAGATCATGGAGATCCTGAGCAAATTTGCCGCTGAGCGGGCCATCCCAGTCATCGTCAACATTCACAACGTCGAACTTGCGCGTCGTTTTGCATCGCGGATTGTTGGGATGTCCGGTGGACTCGTAGTTTACGACGGGCCACCGCAACAGCTCACTGACGCGCATCTGAAGCAGATCTACGGCGGCGAGAACTGGATGGAATGAGCCACCTCACGCACCAACCTGTGAACAGATCGAAGCCGTTCTCCTCCAATTGGACCGCGCGTATCGGCTGGTGCCTGCTCGCCTTCTATCTCGTCTATGCCTGCTCGCAACTAGGCTTCAGCGCCGAGCGATTTTCTGCCGGCATCGAGCACGGGCAGCGTTTCCTCACCCGCATGTTTCCTCCGAATTTCGGGCGCTGGCAGCTGATCGTTAGCGGGATTGCTGAGAGCCTGCAGATCGCCGTGATCGCGACATTCGTTGGCATTCTAATTTCGCTGCCGATCGGCCTGATGGCGGCGCGAAATCTGATGCCGGCGTGGATCAGCTGGCCGACGCGGGCCTTCATCGCGTTGTGCCGCTCGTTTCATCCGATCATCGTCGCGATCTTGTTCGTGAAAGCGATCGGGTTCGGCGCGCTTGCCGGCGTGATGGCTTTGATCGTGGCTTCGATAGGCTTCATCTCGAAGCTTTTTGCCGAAGCAATCGAGGAAATCTCAGCTAAACAGGTCGAATCCGTACGCGCCACCGGCGCTGGCTTCCTCAGCGTGCTCATCATGGGCGTGCAGCCCCAGGTGCTGCCGCGCTTCATCGGCTTCGCCACCTATCAGCTCGATTCCAACCTGCGTAACTCGACCATGGTGGGAATTGTCGGCGGAGGCGGCATCGGCGCCTCGCTGTTCACGGCCTATCAGCGGTTCGACTTCGATGTGGTGCTGGCGATTCTGATCGTGATCGTCAGCCTCATCATGATCGCGGAAATCCTGTCCGGCTGGGCGCGGAAGGTTTTTCAATGAAGGTAGCTGCGCGTCTCGACAGGGAGTGGCAGCGTTTCACGCCGCTGAGGCGCCTGTCGCGTTTTGCGTTTTATCTGTTCGCTGTGGCGGCGCTCATCATCTCGTTGCGAACCATCGATGTGATTCCGGAGTTTCTTTACGACGCGCCCGAGCAGATGGCCGATCTGTTCAAGCGCATGTGGCCGCTGGATCCAAGCTATATCCGGCCGACACTGAACAGCCTGATCGAGACGTTGCACATCGCCACAGTTGGCACCATCATCGCCATCGCTCTTGCGGTGCCGGTGGGACTGCTGGCCGCGCGCAACGTCACGCCGAATCTTCCCTTGAATCTTTTTGCGAAGTTCGTTTTCGTCACATCGCGATCGATTAACTCGTTGGTTTGGGCGCTTCTGTTCGTCGCGGTGTTTGGCCCCGGACCACTTGCGGGGACATTCGCCATTGCTTTCCGCTCGATCGGATTTACCGGCAAGCTGTTCGCCGAGGCAATTGAAGAAGCAAATCAAGGTTCGATCGAGGCGCTGACCGCGGCCGGCGCTTCGAAATTGTCGACGCTGCTGCTGGGTTACTGGCCGCAGGTGCGTCCGGCCTTCTGGTCGATCGCGCTGTTTCGCTGGGATATCAACATCCGTGAATCCGCCGTGCTTGGCCTTGTCGGCGCTGGCGGCATCGGAGTGGCGCTCGATACAGCGCTAAACCTGCTTTATTGGGATCAGGTCTCCGTCGTGCTGCTCGCTATCTTTGTCGTCGTGATATTGGCGGAAATCATCGTCACCACGGTGAGAGCGCGACTTTTGTAAGCGCACTAACGATACGAAGCAAAGAAGCGTGAAGAAGTCCATTGGCGAGGCCTTAAGACGAACAAGCGTCAGGCGTCTGGAGCGACCGCGCGCCGCCCTCCACCTTGGCCCATTCGGCCAATAAAAGGATTGATTCGCTGTCATTTAGCGATAGCCTGCCCCCCTGATTCAACTTCAGTAAGTAGAAGACCATGGGAAGCATCGTTCTTCTCGACCTGATGGGCGGCGTGGCGTTGCTGCTCTGGGGCCTGCACATGGTCCAGAGCGGAATTTTGCGCGCCTTTGGCCCTGGGCTTCGGAGGCTGCTTGCGGGAGCTTTGAGGAATCGCCTCGCCGCGTTCGCCGCCGGCATTGGTCTGACCGCCCTGCTGCAGAGCAGCACCGCGACCGCCTTGATCACGAGCTCCTTCACGGCGGAGGGTCTGGTTAGTCTCGTTCCCGCGCTTGCGATCATGCTTGGCGCCAATGTCGGGACGACACTGATCGTTTAGGTCCTGTCGTTCAACATCGCTGCCGTCGCCCCGGTTCTCTTTATTTTTGGCCTCGTCGCTTTCCGCGGCGGCGCGCGCTCCCGCATCAAGGACATCGGCCGCGTTTTCATCGGTCTCGGCTTGATGCTGCTGGCATTGCACATCTTGCTGGATACGCTGGCGCCAGCCGAAAATGCGCCTGGCGTGCGCGTCCTAATGAGCGCCATCACAGGCGACCCCGTGCTGTGCATCATCCTCAGCGCAGTCGTTACGTGGGCCGTGCATTCAAGCGTAGCAACTGTTTTGCTGATCATGTCGCTGGCCTATGCGCACTTCGTCACACCTTTTGCCGCCCTGGCGTTAGTGCTTGGCGCCAATCTCGGCAGCGCGATCAACCCGGTGTTCGAAGGAGCGCGGCGCGACAACCCCGCAAGCTACCGCCTTCCGCTCGGCAATCTCATCAATCGGCTGGTCGGCGTCCTGCTGGTCGCGCCATTTCTGCGTCCAATCACCGAGACATTGCAGGCGTGGCAACCCGACCTCGCCAAGCTCACGGCCGAATTTCACATTGCATTCAACGTGGCGACCGCGATTATCTTTATCGGGTTGCTCGACGGTATGGCCCGTCTTCTGAAAGAGCTTCTCCCAAATCGGGTCCAGGAAACCGACCCGTCGCGGCCGCGGTATCTTGACGAGAGTGCGCTTGAAACGCCCTCGCTCGCGTTGGCGGACGCCGCGCGAGAAACTCTGCACATGGGCGATCACGTCGAGGTCATGCTGCGCAAGGTGATGGCCGCGATCATGACCAACGACCGCGCGTTGGTCGATCAGGTCTCCAGGATGGATAACAGCGTCGACAGCCTCGACGAGGCAATCAAGCTTTATGTGACCAAACTAACCCGCGGCAGCCTGGACGAACGCGAGGGGCAGCGTGCGATGGAGATCATTTCCTTCGCCATCAATCTCGAACACATAGGCGATATTATTGACAAGAATCTGAGCGAACTTGCCACCAAAAAGATCAAACGCGGGTTTCAGTTTTCGCCCGAAGGTGCGGAGGAACTGTCGGCGTTCCACAAGCGGACAATGGACTCGCTTCGGATCGCGTTCGGCGTCTTCATGTCAAGCGATGTCAACGAAGCGCGCAAACTTCTCACGGAGAAGGCGCTCTTGCGCAATGCCGAGCTTGCCGCCACCGAACGGCATCTGGATCGTCTGCGCGAAGGCCGGCCCGAGACCATCGAGACCACCTCGCTACATCTCGACGTGCTGCGCGACCTTCGGCGAATTCACTCACATATCTGCTCGGTGGCTTATCCCGTTCTCGACGCCGCGGGCGAATTGCCGACATCTCAGAAAGCAGAAAACGATCTGGTAGCGTCTCCTACCCCTGCAGGGCATCCCTCAGCCCGGTAGCAGCTCAAAATTCGATTGAAAGCGCATACTCCCAGTTGTCATGACGTTAGGATCAAACTCACCGCCGGCGAGGCGTCATCGATGAGTCCGGTACCGGACTTCCCCGATCCTCGAAATGCTGGACGCGACCTTATCGCGGCACTTCCAGCAGACGATCATCGGGCCGGCGGCACTGGGAAATGAAACGGGAAAGCTGCCCATGATCGAGGGAATCAGCGCGATCACACTAGACACTCACGAAATGCCACGAGCTGTTCGATTCTACCGCGCGCTGGGGTTTGATATCCTGCATGGCGGAGAACAATCGTCATTCACCAGCCTTCGAGCGGGGGCGAGTTATCTCAACCTCATCGCCCAGCCTGCCGAGCGACGCTGGTCCTGGTGGGGGCGCGTAATTTTCTACGTTGCCGATGTTGACGCACTCTACGATCGTGCGCTCGCAGCGGGGGGATGTCCCGGGTTCTGTTGAATTTCTGAAGAGGTCGGCGTTGCCCACCTTGAGCCGGTAGGCTCGGGGTGCTGATTCCACAAAGGAGAGCAACGCCATGACGAGAGATATCACGCCGGCTGGTTCGCCGGCGACCGGGGCTGTGGACGAAGCGTTTGCAGAAGTGCGGGCGAGCTTCGATCGGTTCTGCCTTGCGGCAGGGATCGAGGCGCTCGGCACGATGATGGAGGCGGATGTCACGGCGGCCTGCGGGCCGCGCCACGGTCGCGACGCGGCGCGGCGGGCGCACCGTTGGGGCCGAACGCGGGGACGGATCGGCTTCCACGGCGGCAAGATCGAGGTCGAGCGCCCGCGGGTCCGAGGCGTGGACGGCCGCGAGGTCACGATCCCGAGCTGGGAAACGGCGGCGGAGGAGGATTGGCTCGGTCGTTGGGCGATGAACCTGATGCTGATCAATGTGTCGACGCGCCGGTTCGGCCGCGCTGTCCGGCTGCCCGAGGGTGACGTGCCGGCACCGCCCGGATCGGGGGTTTCGAAGTCGGCGGCCTCGCGGAGGTTCGTAGCGCTGTCGGCGGCGCGGCTGGCCGACTTCATGGCTGCCGATCTGTCCGCGCTCGACCTTCTGGTGGTCCAAATCGATGGGCTGCATCTCGGCGACGATCTCGTGCTGGTCGCCGCGATCGGGGTTGACGGCGAAGGCAACAAGCATCCGCTGGCGCTGGTGGAAGGGGCGACCGAGAATGCCGCAACGGTTCAGGCCCTGCTGGACAACCTGGTCTCGCGCGGGCTCGACCCGACGGTGCCAAGACTGTTCATCGCCGACGGCGCGAAAGCGTTGTCGAAGGCGATCCGCCGCACCTTCGGTTCGGCCGCTGCGATCCAGCGCTGCCAGATCCACAAGGCGCGCAACATCATGGAACGCCTGCCGAAAGAGCATCATGCGGCCACCCGTCGGGTGCTGCGCCAGGCCTGGGAGCTCGATGACGCCGACAAGGCTGAAAAATTGATCCGCAATCTCGCGCGTCGACTCGACCAGCAATGGCCCGGCGTAGCGGCCAGCATCCTCGAAGGCCTCGACGAAATCCTGACTGTCGTCCGGTTGAAGCTGCCGAAGGAGCTTCGTCGATCGCTCGCCTGTACCAACATCGCCGAGAACATGATGGGCACCATTCGCCGCGTCACGCGCAACGTCAAACGCTGGCGGGATGCCGGTATGGCCTTGCGATGGGTCGCGGCCGGCATGATCGAGGCCAACAAGGGCTTCCGACGATTGAAGGCGCATAAGCAATTGTCGGTTCTGCGTGCGGCCCTTCAAGCTCACCACGATCGCATGACGATCAAGCCCGTTGCCCACGTCACGAGGGCCGCGTAACATTCATTCCGGCAACGTCGGCCCGACGTAGTTCAACACCGATCGGGACATCCCCCGCAGCGGGATGCCAGCCAGCTAGCGCGCCCCGCGATGCAGAATGGGGTGAGCGCTTCTTTCACCTAGTTGACCCCGACGGTCACGAACTCAGTTTTGCTCGGCCTTTGCTCCCGGTTTCTGTCCGATAGCAGATCGAAGCGGCCTGCCATTCCAAGAGAGGCTGGGAGCGCGTATGGTGCGCTGTTTAACCGCTGAACCTGGGAGCAAATCATGCAGTTCAGGACAACCGGACTACTACTGCTCGGAGCGATCGCGCTTCCCACTTCCGCGGCGGCACAAACCACCCCCGCTCCACTGGCAATTACGCGAACATTGGTCGCCACAACCAAACTGCCGACCGTCACAGACGTTCCGCTCCATTTCAAAGCGGTGAGCATTACTCTTCAACCGGACGAGAAGAGCGGCGTCTCGGCAGCCAACGGCATACTCTACCAGATGTCAGGATCGACCGAGGTCACGCTCAATGGCGAGGCCAAAATGTTCAGCGCCGGAGAGGGGCTGTTTATCGCCGGCGGAAAGACGGCGGCGCTAAGGGCGGGCGGCGGGGCGCCGTCAACTTTTCTCCTCTTCTTCCTTGTCCCCACTGTGGACTTGGGTCGGGCTGTTGAGACAGCACCTGCCACCGTCAGAGAGCTATATCGGACTGCAAATCCAATTCCCGACCTGGAATCTGGCGGTTATGATCTCAATCTCACACGAGTTACATTTCCGGCGCAGATGCCCGCCAACCTGCCACACCATCGATCCGGAGCGGCTCTGTACTATATTATTTCTGGCATCGGAGCGAACACGGTCGACGGTAAGACAGAAGCAAGGGGACCAGGTTCTTTGATTTATGAACCGTACGCCCTCGTGCACCAATGGGGAAACCCAGGCAACGATCCATTGATATTCTTGGCCTTCAACATCAATCCGGAAGGTGTGGCAGCCGTGCTTCCCGGCCCAGCAGCAAAGAAGCAATAGCTAGCTAGCGGCGGGCGCCCCACCGCGTCCAGACCACCGTTCGATCGACAATTTCTGGAAAGCGCTCGATTTGGTCGGGAAGTCGATGAGCTTGCCGAGAGAGAAGACCTCACCCTGACGTCAGCTTCGGGCTGGCGTTATGCGACTGTCTCTCTGAGCACCAAGAAGATCAAAGGACTGCATAGGAACGACTTCATCAAGGCGAGTGGTTCCTCGATCGCCCGGGATAGGTCCCTCAACTTCAAGCAGTGAGAAGCTCCGATGTTAACTGGCGAATTTTAGTCCTGCTGGCAACGAACCGTCGCCCCGTCGCCGTGTTCGGTGGAACGGGTTTTTTCGGCCGCCGCATCGTCTAGCAATTGCGCTATCGCGCATTTCCCGTCCGGATCGCGTCACGGCATCCGGATCGGGCACACAGAGGGTTTCGTCCCTCCCATGATTTTGAGCTTCGAAATTCGGGCCGAACGGCCAGGCTATCAGCAACGACAGCGGATCCATATTGTGACGGGGTCGGCATTGGCTTGCTGATGCCGGATTCTGTTCAATGTCATTGTAGCGGCGAATAAGCCACTAGCCTCGCTTGGGGAACAGCTTGTCGCGGATGTAACGAGAGGTTGGTGTTAACCGGATGCCCCGAGGTTTACGCCACGTCGCCTTGTCTATTTCTTTCTTGTCACCGATGGCGAGATGACCGGAGGCCTTATTAGCGATGAATATAGCATCGCTCATCTTCCGTCCTGATCTGGGGTTCTTGGACTTGACCTCTTTCCAGAGCTTCAACCGCCCCAGTTTGAGCTTTGGAAGCTCCTCCCGGATTTCCCTGCGCAGGCAATCTTTTTCCGTTTCTCGCCCACGCCTGCGCCCGCCCGGGAACATCCATAACCGGTCCCGCCTTCTTCTAACCAGCAAGACCCGCCCGCGTTTTGCCGCAACGAGTTTTGATGACTTCGCCATTATGTTTCGCACCGCCCAAACATCGAATCATTTGTACACTTTATAGGGATCGATTCTCGACGCAATTGTCGGCATTCCCTAACTGGCCGATGCTTGCCGACCAGCCTCGATTGCCTCATCAAAACTATGACCGGCCGCATACGTTACCTTACCCACCCGCAGGTGAAAACAGATCCAGCCGTCCCCGTTCCGTTGTGGGGCTTAAGTGAGGTCGGGAGAACACGCACGGAGGCGCTAGCGAACGCTGGATGGCTCTCGGGCACAACGCAGATCATCTCCAGCGGCGAGCGAAAGGCCATTGAGGCAGCCGAGATCATTGGAGGAGAATTGAACGTCACCGTCGAAGTGCGGGAGGCGAGGCGCCGCGACAGGCCTGGCGTAGGACCTAAGCCGCCAGACTCCACTCCTCTTCGGCCTCCTCCTGGTCACCACCTGAAGCCCTCTTCAGGAAGCGGGCCAGGGCGGCTTTTCGCGAATCGCGGTCCAACGCGTAGGCGGTCTGCTTGAACTCAACGCCGTCAAGGAGCCCTTGGATGTAGCCGGAGATCGTGTCCGCAGCCATGATCAGCGCCGTGTCAAGTGTATGGATGTATTTGCTTGTCACCGAGCCCTTGGCATGGCCGACCAGGGCCGCGATAGTCACCTCGGTAAAACCGAGATCGTTGGCGATGCTCGCGAAGCTGTGACGTAGGACGTGAGGCGTCACAGCGGATAGCGGCGAGTCCTCGAAGATGTTCTTCCAATGGCTCGGGAAGCTGCCGAACGCGTTTTCCTCGCCCTGCCCCGGGAAAACGAATGTGCCGACATCATCGGTGCGCCGTCGCTCTAGATACTCGACAACGGGCAGCCCAACGGGACGGATGGATTCACCCTCCTTACTGTCCTCCAATCGCAAGCAGCTTGCCTCGGTGTCCGCCTCCGTCCATTTCAAGCCGATCATCTCGCTTCGCCGGGAGCCGGTCAGCGCAATTTGACGGACAATGTCTACGATCGTGGCGTATTTCTCCTGCTTGGCGGCCTCGCGGAGCATCCCACCCAAAATTCGATACTATCACCCTCCCCCGCGTCCCCGCGTTAACCGCGTTAACCTCATCTATCACCCTCTACGCGCGCGAGGGCCAGGCCGTGGTCTGCCCGAGCTACGGGGTCGCTCGCCAACGAGATGGGCGCGCCAAAACAGCAGGGGGTTCTCCGGCGTGCTTTCACTTGGCGCGTGGGTGCCGAACAATCTGGCGCGGCGTAATACGGGTTTATGGTTTCGGCGGCGCGATGCTGCTCGACCGGATCGGGCCGCCTGGGCGGTGCCGCGGCGGCGTAGTTAGGATTTATTGGTTTCGGCGGCCCCGCGTTAACCTCATCTATCACCCTCTACGCGCGCGAGGGCCAGGCCGTGGTCTGCCCGAGCTACGGGGTCGCTCGCCAACGAGATGGGCGCGCCAAAACAGCAGGGGGTTACCCCGCGTTAACCTCATCTATCACCCTCTACGCGCGCGAGGGCCAGGCCGTGGTCTGCCCGAGCTACGGGGTCGCTCGCCAACGAGATGGGCGCGCCAAAACAGCAGGGGGTTTCCCGGCGTGCTTTCACTTGGCGCGTGGGTGCCGAACAATCTGGCGCGGCGTAATACGGGTTTATGGTTTCGGCGGCGCGATGCTGCTCGACCGGATCGGGCCGCCTGGGCGGTGCCGCGGCGGCGTAGTTAGGATTTATTGGTTTCGGCGGCCCCGCGTTAACCTCATCTATCACCCTCTACGCGCGCGAGGGCCAGGCCGTGGTCTGCCCGAGCTACGGGGTCGCTCGCCAACGAGATGGGCGCGCCAAAACAGCAGGGGGTTTCCCGGCGTGCTTTCACTTGGCGCGTGGGTGCCGAACAATCTGGCGCGGCGTAATACGGGTTTATGGTTTCGGCGGCGCGATGCTGCTCGACCGGATCGGGCCGCCTGGGCGGTGCCGCGGCGGCGTAGTTAGGATTTATTGGTTTCGGCGGCCCCGCGTTAACCTCATCTATCACCCTCTACGCGCGCGAGGGCCAGGCCGTGGTCTGCCCGAGCTACGGGGTCGCTCGCCAACGAGATGGGCGCGCCAAAACAGCAGGGGGTTACCCCGCGTTAACCTCATCTATCACCCTCTACGCGCGCGAGGGCCAGGCCGTGGTCTGCCCGAGCTACGGGGTCGCTCGCCAACGAGATGGGCGCGCCAAAACAGCAGGGGGTTCTCCGGCGTGCTTTCACTTGGCGCGTGGGTGCCGAACAATCTGGCGCGGCGTAAGCGGAAAACAAGGCGATTGCTAACCAATCGCCCTTGCGCAAGCTTAGTCTACGAAGAGTCCGATTCCAAAGAACGTCTACGCGTCAGCAATTGGATTGTGCAAAGACTCTATAATGATGCAGTCAAGAAAACCGTCGAACTCTGACTTCTGACGGTCTTTCAACATGTAGTCGATCCAACCCGCGTTCGCACCGTCGCGGACAAGAATCCTGCCGTGACCCCACTCGACCTTCGCCCAACACTCGCGGATCATTTTTTCAAGGGTGATGGCATCGAGGTGTGAGGGCAATTCAATCGCACAATGAATATGCCATCGACCTGACGCGCCGCATTCCCATGGACGTAACGCGCGGGCGCGGACCTCGCCTTTTTCAAGTACGGGTAATACACGAAGACGTTTGCCGTGCCGACGAAATGCAGATCCATATACAGCTCGGTTGAGAAGGTTCATGAAGTGCCGAAACGCTTGTCTGCACCGATAGTCGTCGATTTTTAACCAGCCGCCGCGGTCGGGCTGCCAGGCTTGCTTCAAGGTTAGAGTGACGTCGCAAAACTCACCCCAGCTGCTGGTATCGAAGAAGTGTGATTTGGCGGATTCAAAAGGATCAGATCTAACTTCCATCGAATAGTCATACGCCTCACCGCGGGAAAGGTCCTTCTCGCACAATCCATGCTCGCCAGCGAGTCCGGTTTCCCCTGGGAAGCTCCCGTTCATTGAACTACGGCCGCAAACTCACTTTTTATCCGTTAAGCGTTGGTTGAGGATTAAGAACCCGCACAGTCTGGCGATGCGCCGGATTGACGAGGGGACGTTTTAGCGCCATCTGGTTTGTCCTGTTTCACGCGCCAGGATGTTATCGAACCAAGTATGGCGTGTAAGCCGCACGCTGGGCAACTCACGTCGAGACCCAGCTCCGCCTTGCTCTGCAGGATCTCTCGCTCGATCCCGCACTGATCGCAGAACCAATTGAATCTGACGGGGCCGAAATACCAGTCCTCGCTGCCGTTCTCGTGCTCCACGGTAAACATTTGTCCGCAGTTGCCGCATTGGGGTTGATGCCCGTTATCGAGAAACTTTTGGGTGCGTCGGATGGGTGTCTCGCATACACAGGTAAAGGTGATGCCGTCCACGAGAACGACACCCCATACCGTCGACGCGACGACGTGATCCAACTCTTGAACGATCTGTTCGACGTTCTTACGGATGGTGCTTACGTCCCGAGGCTCCGACTTTTCCATTTGCCGGATGGTCGGGACGTGGATGTAGTTGCCAAGTTGATGGTACATCTTGGATGCTCGTTGCGCGCTCAAGCGCCGGTCTTCGCCGATCGTGACCCACTGGCCAGGCGGGTCAGAGCCGACGGGTTCCGTCTGCATCGACAATATTCGGCTTTGGTCAGCGCCGGGATCGATCTGGATCAGCTCCTTCATCACTTTATCTGGTTGCCATAACTTCATTGCTTTTAATGAGACATCGCGAAGGTAGTACGCAAGAACGTCATACGCCAATGCTTCGACGCACTTGCGCGCCTCAAGGCAGGCGTAGGTGAGGCTATCTTCATCGCCCGCTGCTAGCAGCGCCTTCGCTTTCGTGAGTCTTTGTCGGGCGATATCGCGATACTGGTATGACATTGGCGCGGTCCGATGAGTCGTTGCGGGCCGGAATATATCACAATCGACCGTATGTTGCCGAGTCGAAGGCTACCATGGTGCACAGTGGTGCGTATGATCATCGGTGTGAAAATCGGTTCGAAGATTTCCCCGCTCGTCATCGTCATCATCAGGTGTTGGCGGTGGTCGTGTTGATGTGGTTTTCGGTGCCTGGCGGGGTGGCGGAATTCGGTGGGTAGCGCCGGTGATGAACATCCGATGCAATTTGCCGTCCTTTCATGGTCGGAGGCGCGACGACCCGCAGGATGCCAGACCAAGGCTAAGCTGTCGCCAATGACGGCGCGTCAGAAAGGCGGTCTTAACGACCGAATATTAATTGCCTGCCGCTTTCAGTCTTGTATCTTGCTACGAATTGAAATGGCGAACCGCCCCGTCGTTCGTGAGTTCAGCCCATCGCGCAAAGACCCGCATTGGCCCGCGCAAACTGGCGCGGGACCAATGACGAGCCCCAGCGGCGCAGTTGTGCCCAAAGCCTGCACTTAAACTACCAGTTCGCGGATGCCCTCTGGGAGAATGGCTTGCACGACAGGGTCCGACCATTCAACAGCCTGTTCGGCGATAATGACTTTCGCCGCGATATCAACCGGCGCGGGCAAGTTCGCAGCCTCTACATGCAGATGAAGATCAAACTGTGCAGGCAACTCATCGAGTGCTAGCACGAAGATAGTGTCATAGTATTCCCGTGTCGCTCGGAACTGCTCACATTGAAGCGCGCTGTGCTTCGCTCCAATTTCCGGACGTTCGAACCAATAAAACGCGACCGGATCGCGCGGCTTCATGGCATCTCGAATATCCGGCACCGAAATCGGAGAATGAAGATAATCCAATGAGCGCGGCTCCTTCGGGGGCTTAGGCGGCTTCAACAAGCCGATATACTCGGCTGCGTCCTCCCGGCTCGCAAGCAACGACCCGCTTCCCTCGACATCAAATTCGATGCGAAGACCCTCGGCCACAACGCTGCTATCATTTATAATATAATACCCAATCGCAGCGGCTGTGCCGACATGCCAGACGTGTTCGTGCAGTTTCGCGTAGTGGTCCCGAACCTTCTCTTCGAATGACGAGTAGTCGGCATGATAACAGTCCACTTGGCTTTCCGAAATGCCGCCAACAGCCTGCCACATGCTGTTCGTTGGATAAACCGATGCGCGAGGACGCTTCTCTAAATATGCGGTGGCGAGGCGGTGGCCTACCTTTGCATTGAGCGGCTTAAGAACCGGCCTAAGCAGCCGGATTTCTGACGTCGCCTCGTCAAAGTTTTCGAACGCGGCGATGATGATCGGCCTTTGGCTTAGTGCCTGTTTGAGATTGCGTTCAAGCTGGGTAATTTTTCGCTGATCGTCCGTCTGTTCGACAGGGAGCAGCCATTCGGCGGCTGGTTCGTAAGCTTTTATTTTGGCGATCGCTGCCCGAATGAGAGGGCCAGTGTCGTGGGAGAAGATCGCCGCGCCATTACCAAAGGACAAAGCCTCGGCGACAAGCTGGTCGTCAGGATTTGAGGGATCGAGGTTAGCGTGTTCCGTCCACTTGAAGCGGGGTGCTCTAGAGATCACAATGCGCACGCGAATGGGATGATCCCTTATCACCAGCGCAAAGTCAGGCTCGCTAGAGGCCTTCTTGATAAGCTGTAACGCCAGCCGGGCTCGGTCGCGACGGCGTTGATTTGTGCCCGTCTTATGTTTGTCGAGCTCATTAATGACGCTCGGTGCGACCATAACATCGACGGCTTTGACGCCCGGAAAAAGATCCTTCCATGGGATATCCTTTAGGTCCTTAACCTGAAGGAAGCCGTTTGTGTCAGTAAAGAGTATCCTTGTTTCGCTATCGTCCATCCCATGGGATTTAGGACGATCTTCGCGGACGCGCAATTCTCTATGGTTCAAAGTATCGAGCGCCGCTGTTGACGATTGGTCAGCCGTGCGCGTCTTTCAGTAAAGCCCGTGCAGGTTCGAAGCCTAGAGCGATCATCTGCGGATCAATGTCGTATAGCCGCGCGGCCTATCTTTGCCCTAGCGCGCCCAAACCACGCGATGGGCTTCTACTCCGCCACAAACCGTGGTGCGCGCCGACTGCATGATGTCGGCAAGCAGTGGCTCCAAATCCAATCTCTAGCGCAGCGTCCGCGCGGCGTCGTCCAAGGTCCCGCGTCCGCTGCCGTCGTGAAGGAAGTTGCTGCGTAAAGGGCCTCGAACTTCTTTGCCTTGTGGTCGCCGATCAACTGCTTGATCTTCGACCTCCCCACATGCCATCTTGTTTGCGCGTACGGCTACAGTGCGAATGCGCACCACGCTTCCAGAAGCATCCGACGCTTGGCTAGCTTCTCGCCCCGATGATAGTCGCTCCCGCCCGACTGCCGCTAACGACTGCCGCTAATGCCGCTAAATTGTCGTGTAAGTCATTGATTTCATTAGCTGGCGCTCCCTAGGGGAATCGAACCCCTGTTTCAGCCTTGAGAGGGCCGCGTCCTAACCGCTAGACGAAGGGAGCGTTGGCCTGAGGGAATAGCCGCGAATTTCGCCGACTGCAAGGCCGGGCATCCACGTCCTAGCCGCCCAATCAAGCAAGAAAAGACGTGGATGGCCGGGTCAAGCCCGGCCATGACGGTGAAGACGGTGAATCAGGGTTCGTTGACGAATTTCAGCTTTCCGGCCGGTTTGAGCGTCTTCGCGTCAAACGTGCGGATTTCGGTCACCCCGCCTATATCAAGGGTCACCAGCAGCCGGTCGCCGGCGACGCCGGTTGCGACGATGCGTGCGCCTTTCGGCAGCGTCGCGGTAATGTCGGTGGAAGCCGCCGTCGCGCTTCCCTCGCCGTGGTAAAGGCGGTAGCCAACGGCGATCAGGACGACGACCACGGCCAGCGCCGAGGTGAGGCCCGCGATCATCATCATCCGCCGCACCCGCGCAAACAGCGCGGCCTGCTCGGGGGTCGGTTCGGGCGCAACGGTATCGGTCATGCAAGGCTCATCTTTGGAACAGGAATTTTCTTCGAATAGCGGTCAAAGGCTGGAGGTCACCGTCGGCGGCGACGAGGGCTCGCTCCGGCTCGACCGCGTGCTCGCGGTGCTCCGCCCGGAGCTGTCGCGCTCGCGGCTGAAGGCGCTGATCCTCGCCGGTTCCGTTACTGCCAAGGGGGGCCCCATCCGCGACCCCGCTTATCATGTCGCGAAAGGCGATACGATCACAATCGACGTCCCGGAGGCCGCCCCGCCGGAGCCGGGGGCCGAGGATATCCCGCTCGACATTACTTACGAGGACGACGACATCATCGTCATCGACAAGCCGAAGGGCCTGGTGGTGCATCCCGCCGCCGGTCATGAGACCGGCACACTGGTGAATGCCTTGATCGCCCATTGCGGCTTAAGCCTTTCCGGCATCGGCGGCGTCAAGCGGCCGGGCATCGTGCACCGGCTCGACAAGGACACCACGGGACTGATGGTGGTGGCCAAGAATGACCGCGCGCACGCATCGCTGACCGCGCAATTCGCCGATCATGGCCGCACCGGGCCAATGCAGCGCGGTTATATGGCCTTTATCTGGGGCGTGCCGACCCGCCAGCGCGGCACCGTGGACGCGCCGATCGACCGGCATCCGTATGCCCGCGAAAAGATGGCGGTGCGCGAAAGCGGGCGCGAGGCGGTCACCCATTGGGAGCTGCGCGAAGCGTTTTCCGGGCGCGACGGCAAGCCGGTGGCCTCGCTGCTGGCCTGCCAGCTCGAGACCGGACGCACCCATCAGATCCGGGTGCACCTGTCCCATATCGGCCATCCCCTGATGAGCGACACCGTCTACGGCTCGCACTTCAAGACCAAGGCCGGCCACCTCGGCCCGAAGGCCCAGGCGGCCCTGACCGCCCTCGGCCGGCAGGCCCTACATGCTTACCTCCTGGCCCTGGAACACCCGAGGACCGGGGAACTTTTGCATTGGGAAGCGCCTCTACCAGAGGATTTGCTTCTCCTGCAAAGCGCCCTCGAAGCGGCGCTATGACGCAGGGCCTTTGGAAAAGTGTTGTTATGCCAATAGGTTATGGCAGCCACACGGGGACGTGACGTCAGCAATCCTTCCCTATCCGCCCCATTTTGGTGTATGTTGCACCTGCGTTGAATATCCAACGCGGAACATCGCAGGCCGACCGGCTTTGACAAAGCGGCCGTCTGCCGGGCCCGCCGCTATCGGGGGCCTGAACCACTGGAGGGCGCTCGAATGGCCCGTACAGCTACCTTACCGGTTCTCAACGGAGAATCCGGACTTTCCCGATACCTCGCCGAGATCCGCAAGTTTCCGATGCTGGAGCCCCAGCAGGAATACATGTTCGCCAAGCGCTGGCGCGAGCATGACGATCGCGACGCGGCACATCACCTTGTCACCAGCCATCTCCGGCTCGTGGCCAAAATCGCCATGGGCTATCGCGGCTACGGCTTGCCGATCTCCGAGGTCGTCTCGGAAGGCAATGTCGGCCTGATGCAGGCGGTCAAGCGGTTCGAGCCCGAGAAGGGTTTTCGACTCGCTACCTACGCCATGTGGTGGATCAAGGCGTCGATACAAGAGTACATCCTGCGTTCCTGGTCGCTCGTGAAAATGGGCACCACCGCGAACCAGAAGAAGCTGTTCTTCAACCTGCGCAAGGCGAAGAGCAAGATCTCCGCGCTGGACGAGGGCGATCTCCGCCCCGACCAGGTGGCAATCATTGCCAAGCGCCTTGGCGTCACGGCTCAGGACGTGATCGACATGAACCGCCGTCTCGGCGGCGATGCGTCGCTCAACGCGCCGATCCGCGACGACGGCGAAGCCGGCGAATGGCAGGACTGGCTGGTCGATAACTCGCCCAACCAGGAAGTCATGATGGCCGAACATGAAGAGTTCGATCATCGCCGCCAGGCGCTGAACGGCGCCATCGGCGTGCTCAACCCCAGGGAACGCCGCATCTTCGAAGCGCGGCGTCTGGCCGAAGAGCCGATGACGCTGGAAGATCTCGCCGCCGAATTCGGCGTGTCACGCGAACGCGTGCGGCAGATTGAGGTCCGCGCCTTCGAGAAGGTGCAGTCGGCCGTGAAAGGCACGATTGCCCGGCAGGAACAGGCCGCACTGGAAGCCGCGCTCTAAGCACGCGGTCAAGGCAAGAGGTAACGAAAGCCGGCGGCAACGCCGGCTTTTTGTTTGGGAGCGCGCCGCTTCAACTCAAGGACTGTCGTCCTCCGCGAAAGCGGGGGGACCCAGTACGCCGCGGCGGTCGAGAGACGACGCGCAGCAACTACGGCCTCTGGAACGCTTGATCGCCCGGACACCTATCGCGAAGACGCGCTTCGCTTTTGCCGGGCGACGACGATCGAGATTCAACTACCCGAAGCTCGCCTCCGCCGGCTCGACCACCGCGGTGTCGCGCTCCCAGCCTTCGTTCTCGAGCTTGATATGCTGGATCGCCACCGCATTGGCGTTGGCGTCGAGATCGGGCAGCGCCTGATATTCGGAAACCCAGCAGCGAAACACCTTGTAGGACAGCACGAACTGACCGGCTTCGTTGAACATGTCGATGGTGATGTCCTTGCGGAAGTCCTTCAGCGACACTTCGGAGCCCGGTGCTGCGCCAAAACTCCAGACCTTGTTGGCCCATTGCTCGAACGCCAGGTCGTGGGTGACGCCGCGCTCCAGCGTGATCGGATCGAACCGGGTAATGCCGGGCGATTTGCGCCACATCGAGGGATCGCCGCCCTCGCGATGCTCGACCACTTCGGTGGTCCGCCTGAGCGCGCTGACCCTGGAGATGCCGGCGACGTACTGGCCATCCCATTTCACGCGGAATTTGAAATTCTTGTAGGGATCGAAGCGCTGCGGATTGACGGTGAACTCGGCCATGATCCAAAACCCTTCAAGTTGTGCCCCTCCCGACCACGCGCCGAGATTGCTTGAACCCGTGGGTCCGGTCAATCGACTAAGACAGGGAGAGACCAACGCGGTCCATCGGCCGGCCGCGGCAGCAGACGAGGCGCATCGTGGCGATCACCCTGCAATCGACCATCGGCGGCTTTTCCGCCGAATTCATGCGCAGGCTGCCGCAGCTCGAGCAGGCCATGACCGCGAACGGGCTCGATCCGACCGAGTTCGTGATCTCCAAGGACCGCGCGACGCCGGCGACCGTGCCGCTGATCGGGCCGTTCTTCTACGAATACACGGTGTCCTTCGGCGACGAGAAATTCACCGTCACCGAGCCGAACGACATGAGGTTTCTGGAATATTTTTACGCGCGCTGCGTCGCGCCCGACGAGGCCGGGCCGGAGCCGCAAGCGCTGCGGCCGCCCGGACTGATCAGCCGTATCTTTCGCTGGATGACGCACCCGATCTGAGCGGCGCGCGGCCCTACTCTCCCCACTCGCGCGCCATTTTTGCCAGCGCGCAGCCTTCGCAATAGCGGGCGTCCTTGAAGTCGATCCAGTTATGGGCATAGACGCGATCGAGCGGGATATCGTAGCGCGCGCGCAGGACCTTCACCAAAATCCGCCACGCCGCGACCTGCGCTTCGGTCGGCCCGCGCGTGACGTCGGGATAATTGCCGGCGAATTCCACGCCGATCGAGGTGTCCTTGTTCACCTGGTGATAGGTCTTGCTGTTGTCGATATATTTGTTGTCGTTGCGGTCGGCGCCATCGGTATGGGTGGGGACGAGATGATCCGCCACCGCCCAATAGACCGTGCCGTCGGTTTCGACCCAGACCATGACGCCGCGCCTTGTCGGGTTCCTGAACTGCGCCTCGGCGCCCCCGCGCGCGGAACCGACCGGCCCCTCGGTCTGGTGCACGATGATGTTGCGCCAGGGATGGGCCTTTGCGACGTCGCCCCAGGGCGACAGCCAAACCATCTTCAGGCCGGGAATGTCAGGCGTACCCGACGACCGCGCGATCGTCGCGAGGTCGGGCTTCTGCGCGGAAGCCGAAGTAAACAGCGCGATGGCGAACAGCGCCGTTGCAATCAGACGGAAGATCATCGCTCTCTCATCCAGTGAACCTACTGGATAGCACGCTCACGCACGCCTGCGCAGCGTCACATCCGACAGCGCCGGGATTTCGATCGCGGGCACCAGCGGCGGCGCCGGGTCGTAGGCCGCAAAGCAATTCCGGCCGCTCTTCTTGGCGTCGTAAAGCGCGTGGTCGGCGGCGGCGATCAGGCGGTCGGGGAACGGGCCGATCTCCCGGTTCCATTGCGCGACGCCGATCGAGACCGCGATCGGAATATCGGAGCCTACGCATTGCTCGGCGTCCAGGCGGCAGACTTCCAGCACGCGGCGCGCGATCATCGCGCCCTCGCGCAGCGTCGAGGAGGGCAGCACGATGCAGAATTCGTCGCCGCCGGTGCGCGCCAGGAGGTCGCCGGGCCGCAGGCGGGTCTGCGCCATCAGGGTGAAATGCTGCAGGCAGAAGTCGCCGGCGGCATGACCGTGGGTGTCGTTGATGCTCTTGAATCCGTCGAGATCGATCACCAGCAGCGCGAACGGCTGGCCGCTGCGCTCCGATCGGGCGCATTCCTCGGTCAGCCGCTGCACCAGATGCCGCCGGTTGGCGACGCCGGTGAGGTCGTCGAGCAGCGCGAGATCAGCGACTTCGTTGCGCAGCCGGTCCATCGCCATCAGCAGGAAGCCGAAATTCAGCGCCATCGACAGGAACACCAGCACCAGGATCATGGCCGACTGCAGCTGGTTGAACTGCAGGAAGGAGAATTCGCCGCCGCCACTGACGAGGCAAGCGATCAGCCGCAAGGCATAGAACGAGATGATGAGAATGGAGACGGTGCCGGCCAGCCGGGCGCCCGGATTGATGCGGCCCTCATGCGGCGTCAGCAGCAGTCTCAGGCTCATCAGGAGCGGCAGCGACTGGGCGATCGAATAGATCGTAACCCGCATCTTCACGCTGTCGTAGCCGAAGATGAAGATGGCGAGGCCCGCAAAGGTCAGCCCCGTGATCAGCAAGGTGGCGCGCCACGTCACCGGCCGGCCGAAGAACTTCCTGATGCCCATCGCGGCGAGGCAGGCGGCAAAGACCAGAGCCGTGCCGGCGGCCAGCAGCGGCAGCAGCGACTCCGTCATCACGACGCGCAGCATCGCCATCGCCGCGCCGACCGCCGCGACGAACGCCGACCCGGTCCAGAACCGGGCCGCATCGAACGACGGATAGCTGCGCATGACGTAGGCCCAGATCAGGCCCAGCGCCAGAAAATTGATGACGAACACCGTCCATAGCGTCGGAACGCTCAGCATCGCAAACCCGAAACGCACATGGCCGCGTCTCCCCTGTTATCCGCCCGCCCAAAGCTTTCGCGCCTCAAGGCGTCTCCCCCCACGACAATCCCCGTTGTCTTGCAGACAAGTTGCAGCCATGTCGCTTAACGGACTCTGACCGTGGCCTTTGCAATCCCCACCGTGGTTTTAAATTGATGAAGAGCGCAGCTCGTTGGGGCCGCGTTAACCGTGACGCGGCGACGCCGACGGCGTCGCGCAGCTGCATTTTCGGGAAAAATCGCGTCAAAACGCATAACAGCTGTGGATAACATCGTGACCGCGGCGTGACAGCACGCGGCAGCGCGCCGCGAATCTGTTGGGATTGTGATCGAGGATGTTGCGAGGCTAGCCCTCCGCCAAGCATGCCTCGGTGTCGCGTTTCAATCCATTAAACCCTTGAGAGGATACTATGGCTAAGAAAGCGAAGAAGGCGAAAAAGGCGAAGAAGGCGAAGAAGGCCAAGAAGTCGAAGAAGTGACTTCAGGCCCGGGTGGGGCGCTCAGCTCCGCCCGGGCATCCAACGCCAGGCATGATCTTTCGAAAACGGCGGGCGCAAGGCCCGCCTTTTTGATTCTGGGTCAATGCGATCCCCCGCCCCGTCATTGCGAGCCAACGGGTCGGCGCAAAGCGCCGCCCGATGACAGGCTCCGCGAAGCAATCCATGGGGCGGCAAAGGAAGTATGGATTGCTTCGTCGCTTCGCTCCTCGCAATGACGGAAGTAGTCACCCTCCTACCGTTCCGCAAACGCGAGCTTCGCCCCGAGCGCGGCAAAGCCTAACGCAAAACTCCGGCGCAGCCAGGCCATCACCTTCGGCCTGGTGATGACGCGGTCGCGCACGCCGGCTGCGAACAGGCCGTAGACCACGAATACCGCCAAAGTCATCGCCATGAAGGCCGCGCTCAATTCCAGCATCCGTCCCAGCGGGTGGGCCTCATCGACCGCGATGAATTGCGGCAGGAAGGCGAGAAAGAAGATCGACAGTTTTGGATTGAGGATGTTGATCAGAAAGCCGGTGACGACCACGCGCCGGCTCGAACGCGCCTCCTCAGGCCGCGCATCGATCGCCAGCGCCCCGGTTTCGCGCAGCGCCTGCCAGGCCATATAGAGCAGATAGACCACGCCGCACCATTTCAGCGCCGCAAACGCCAGCGCACTCGTGTGCAGCACCGCGGCCAGCCCCAGCATCGCCGCCAGCATATGCGGGACGATCCCGAGCGTGCAGCCGAAGGCGGCGGCGATACTGGCCCGCGCGCCCGACGTCAGCGCCACCGCCAGCGTGTAGAGCACGCCGGTGCCGGGGGACACGACCACGATCAGCGAGGTCAGCAGGAAGGAGAGTGTCATGGCTCGCCATATCACGTCGTGGGATGTCGTGGAAGCGCGCGACCTAAGGCTTCCCCGCAACGTTCCAGGCAAACGACATCCGCTCCGCCTCGCGGATCACGTCGAGCGGCACCCATGGCTTGGACCAGAATTGCGCGCCGTCCGGCAACTCTTGCCGCAGCGGCTTTCCCGACGTGACGATCACGTCCATATCCGGATTGCATTTCTTGGCGATATACGCGAGCTCCACGCCATTCATGTGGCCGGCGAGATGAATGTCGGTCATCATCAGGACCAGACTGCCGCCGCTCCGCTCCAGCACCAGTTCCGCGGCCTCGGCGCTTTCACATTCGATGACGTCCAAATCGCTCTCTTCCAGCAGCAAGCTTATCATTTCCCGCTGCATCGGGTCGTCTTCGACAATGAGTGCTTTGGCGCGGAGCGGCTTCGATTGTCCCATGAATGGTCTCCGTTGAAGTGAAGTGGGTTAAAACCGAAAGCGCTTTATTGTTCGGTTCCAATTTGCGAAAGTTGGGGAACCACGCCGCGATCTGGCGCGGCCCGCCCCGTTTTCTTGCCTGCCTGGAGTCCCAACAGATGACTGCGATATCCGGAAGTGCGGCCGCCGTGACCGGCGCGGCCAGTGGCATCGGCCGGGCGCTGGCGCTCGAACTCGCCGCGCGCGGCGCCGATCTCGTGCTCGCCGATCGCGACGAAGCCGGGCTGCAGGCGGTGGCGGCCGAGATCGCCAAAACCTCCAAGTGCAAGGTCACGGTGCATCGCGTCGATGTCGGCGAGCCCGGCCAGATCCAGGATTTTGCAACCGCCGCCACCGCCGCCCATCCAGGCCTGAACATCGTCATCAACAATGCCGGCGTCGCCCTGCTCGGCCAGTTCAACGAGATCGACCAGGCCCAGATGGACTGGCTGTTCAACATCAATTTCTGGGGCGTGGTGCATGCGACCCGCGCCTTCCTGCCGCATCTGGCCAAACAGCCCGCGGCGCACATCGTCAATTTGTCCTCGATCTTCGGCATCATCGCCCCGCCCGGCCAGTCGGCCTATTGCGCGGCAAAATTCGCGGTGCGCGGATTTTCCGAAAGCCTGCGGCATGAGCTTGCGATGGCGAACAGTCCGGTGCGGCTCTCCGTCGTGCATCCCGGCGGCGTCGCCACCAACATCGCCCGCAACTCCCGCACCGGCGTTGGCGTCACCGACAACGCCCGCCGCGCGCAATCGATCGACCGCTTCGATGCCATCGCCAAGACCACGCCGGCCGCCGCTGCACAGCGCATCATCGAAGGCATCGAGAAGAACGCGCCGCGGATCTTGATCGGCAACGACGCGCGGTTCATGGATCTGCTGCAGCGGTTCCGGCCGGGGACGTACTGGGCGGTGCTGGCGAAGCGGATCGAGAAGATGACGGCGCAGGCGGGGAAGTAACGTTCGACGGCACGCCCGTCGATCGTCATTCCGGGGCGTGCGCAGCACGAGCCCGGAATCCATAACCACGATCGTGAGTATGGATTCCGGGCCTGCGCCAAGAGGCGCATCCCGGAATGACGTCGTTATGTTGGGAAGGAGTCGCACAACAACTTGTCTCTCAAGCACAGCTTCACGATCTCGCGGCTCAATTCGCCCGAGTTTTGTTTGTTCACTTCCACCCTCGGAAAATCAGAGGGCGCAGGGAACGCCGGATGCGCGCTGCACCCGCGGTCTCGTGTGCAAACATGCACAAAAAACGCACACGAGCATACAGGTTCAGCGGAGGCAATCCGGCATTCCCTGCGCAAGGGTTTTACGGCTTATAACGCGCTCTCCCCGGTGATCGGGCTTTCTTGTCACCGTCGCCCCTGCGAAGCTTGCTTCTCAAGAACTTGACGCCGGCATCGAGGCGTCAGGACCACACGACTTCGCCGTCCGTTTTGGCGCCGTTCGTCAAAGGCACCTCCGCGTCCACCGCATCCCGCCCCACGTCCGTGACGATCGCGAGCCGCCCCTCTTGTCGGGTGAGACGGGCGGAGAGACGCCACTGATTTGCCCGGCGAGACAAGCGGAAAATTTTTCAAAAGAGGACTGGACAGGTTTTGGGTGATTTGCCCGTCGGGCTGATTTTTGCGGGCCGCTCACAGACCCAGCCGTCATTGCGAGCGTAGCGAAGCAATCCATTTCGCCGCAGAAAGAAAGAATGGATTGCTTCGTCGCTGCGCTCCTCGCAATGACGGAGTCTGGATCACCGCCCCATCAACTGATCCGCAAAATACCCGATCGTCTTGCGATAGATCGTGGCCCTGTTCCACTCGCGCATCGCCTCGAAATTCGCTGATCCCTCGCCGTACGGCGCGCCCATCTTGAAGCCGCTGGTGTGCAGCAAATTCGCGGTAGAGGCGAGCACGTCGGGCACGCTGTGGCGGAGATCGACGCGGCCGTCACCGTCGAAATCGACGCCGTATTTGATGTAGGACGACGGCAGAAATTGGGTCTGGCCGATCTCGCCGGCATAGGCGCCGATCATGTCGTTCAAACGCAGATCGCCGCGCTGCACGATCTTGAGCGCCGAGAGCAGTTCGGTCTGGAACAGTTCGGTGCGGCGGCAATCATGCGCCATGGTCGCCAGCACGCGAAATACCGGAAGCTTGCCCATGTCGCCCTTGCCGAAATCGGTCTCCAGCCCCCAGATCGCCACCAGGATCTGCCGCGGCACGCCGAATTTTTGCTCGATGCTCGACAGCAGCGCCGCATGCCGCTGCAGCATCGCCCGCCCGCCATTGATGCGCCCGGCGCCGACGCGGGTCGAGACATATTGCTCGAAAGTCTTGTTGAAGGTGCCGCGCTGGCGCCGGTCGAAGGACAAAACGCCCATGTCCTGCTGGACGCCGCCGAGCGCCTGAGAGATCACGCCTTGCGAGATGCCGGCGGACGCCGCCTCCGCCGAGATGTTTTGGACGAAGCCGTTGAAATCGCCGCCACAGCGGGCGGCGAATGCGGGGGTAGCGGCAAACAAGAAACCGACAATGACGGCCAGGCAACGTCCAAGCATACTGAAATCCTTAAAAATTCACCCCACGGCAATCGATCATGCCACGACGGAAAGCGGCGCGTCAAAAACGCTGCTTTTGCGCGTTCCTCGTGGCGGCGCCCGACCATTGATCCGCATCAAATTCTCCGCGGCGGCTTCGCTTAGCATGGGAGGTCAAAAGGAGAGCCTTCATGATCGGAATTACCCTGACCACCGACCAGATCCGCACCGCGCCTGCCGAAGGCAGGCCCAGCCCTGCTTGACGCCGAAGCGCGCAAATTCATAAAGCCGCGCCGTCCATCGCCGCTGCGCCATGAACAACCCGAGGCGCGCCTCGCCAGCGATGAACGGGCGCAGCGGCGCCCAGATGGCGGCGGCGCTTGGGTTGTGGCGCGGGGAAGCGGCGGGTTGGTTCAGGGAGTGATGCACGCGGCGGAAGGTGGCGGCGAATCACGGCCAAGAGCGGGCGAAGATTTGCAGATTTTGCTTAGACCTTGAGCTACGCCTGCTGCGCGGCACAGTTCAGGCTCAGCCACATGGTCTCGGTGCGGGTGGCGTTACTGTCAGGCCGCCGCGTCCCGCACTAGTACCCGGAATCAGAGCTGAGTGATACGGCGGCCTTTGAAACGGCGTTGACGGACTTTTTTCTTGGTCCAGACGAAGGGCTCAGCCTTTTCGTTGTATGCGTTGATGTAGGCATCGATATGCTGCTGGAGCTGCTTAAGGCTTGTGAAGGAAGCGCCGTTGAGCGACTGCCCCTGCAGGATGGAGAACCAAACCTCGACCTGATTGAGCCAGGACGCGCTTGTCGGCGTGAAATGAAATTTCACATTGGGATGGGCCTTTAGCCAGTGCTCGTTCTTCTTATGGGTGTTGAGATTGTCGAGGATGACGTGAAGCTGGCGGTCCGGAAAAGCCGAGGTGACGCTGTCCATGAAGTCGAGGAACTCGACACGGCGCCGCCGTTTTGAATGCGTCGCGATGATCTTTCCGGTCGCAACCTCGAGCGCCGCAAACAGCGTTGTTGTGCCATGCCGTTTGTAGTCGTGGCTCTGACCGGTCAAGGCGCGACCATTGGGCAACTTCAGATAGCCCTGCGCTCGCTCCAAAGCCTGGATCGAAGGCTTTTCGTCCACGCATAGCACAATGGCCTTCTCCGGCGGGGCGACGTAGAGGCCGACAACATCGGCGGCTTTGGCCGTGAAGTTCGGGTCGGTGCTCTCACACCAGGACTTGCGAGCCACGAGGTCGATCTTGTGGCTGCGCAGGAACCGCCAGACATATTGGACGTCAACATCACCCAACGCCTCGGCCAGCAGGGGCCCGGTCCAGCGCGCAAACCCTTCCGGTGGTGGCTTGTCCAACAGCCGCAGAATCCGCTTGTCGGTGGCCTTCGTATAGATCGGCTGCTTGCCTGGCCGCGGCTTGTCCTGCAGCCCTTCAAGGCCAAGGTCGGCGTAGCGATGCCGCCAAAGGCTGACAATCCGCGGCTGGACCCCAACCTCCTTGGCAATCGACCGGGTGCTGCGCCCGGCCGCCGCCAACAGAACGATCCGAGCCCGCTTCAAATCGCGCTGCAATGTCACCGGTGAGCGGCAACAGGCCTCAAGCACCTTGCGATCTTTCTTCGAAAGGTGGACTTCTCTTGCTTCGGGTATCATCCATATCTTGAATCACGACTCACGATCCAAGAAAAGTGGGTACTAGTCTCCCGGCCGCCTCGATCTCGATGGCGATTTGAGTCACCGCCGTCATGCGCGGGCTTGACCCGCGCATCCATCATTTTTCTTAAGCTGGATTGCCGGGTCAAGCCCGCCAATGACGAGGGGAGCGCTCGGCATCACCAACGCCCCTTCCGCTTATTCCACGCGAACAGCACATCCGCAAAACGATCATAGCCAAACCGCGTCACCGGCAGCATCAGGCGATTGCCGAACAGCGCTGCCAGCCAGCCCTGCCCAGGCGTTAGCCGCCACATTGCGATCGCCACGTCCGCGCCGACAATCAGGCGGCCCGCTTCGTCCGTCGCATGCAGACGGCGACGAATGTCGTCGAGCGAGGCGCCATAGGACGCCAGCGCATCGGGTTGTTCGTTGATGTCCTTGAAGGAGATGTGGCCGGCGCGAACAGCGGCCAAGAGCTTGTTGCGCTGCCAGTCGATCCCGGCGTCGCAAACGGGGCAGCGCGTGTTGTACCAGACAATGAGGCGATGGCAGGTCATGCTACAGTTAGCCTTCGATGCTGGAGAGTGGCGCTACGTGACGCATGGAGCACTGCCATCGAAAGGTCCGTCCGAACCTCATCACGTCTTATCATTTTCCATACCGATCGCATGGTCTTACCAAGCGAGTATTCAAGCGCAATTGCTTGAAAGGCCCATTAACCTAAGGTGTCGCGATCTCAGGTAGACTGTTTTTTGACTAGTATTTGTTCTTGTTTTGTTCTAGGGTGAACTTATGGCGTCAACGACACCAATCGAATGGACTGACGCAACGTGGAATCCTGTTACGGGTTGCACGAAGATCACTCGTGGCTGCGATTTTTGCTACGCTGAGCGCTTTTCCGAGCGCTTTCGGGGTGTCCCCGGTCATCCGTTCGAAAATGGTTTTGACCTGAAACTGCGTCCAGAGCGGTTGGCTCAACCGCTGAGTTGGCGACAGCCAAGACGCATCTTCGTCAACTCTATGAGTGACCTCTTTCATAAAGAAGTGCCCAGACCATTTATCGATTCCGTGTTCGATACGATGGAAGCTGCCGACTGGCACACATATCAGGTCTTGACCAAGCGCAGTTCGCTTATGGTCCGGTATCTCCGCGGTCGGTACGGCGCAGGCAAAGCGCCCCCGCATATTTGGTTATGCTTCGTGTTACGAACGTGAAAGACATCTGTGTAGATTTAGCCAAGGGTGGTGCAATCGAACAACCATGGGGCGGCGGCACCCGCAAGCCGCGCGACCAGGATGTTATAAGACTAAAACTAGGCTAACGCTGGGGTCCACTAAAATGAAACGGCGGGCTTTCGCCCGCCGCTTTGTTTCGATGGATGCCCAGGTCATCCCCGATCAAGTCGGGGACAGGCCCCCGGGCATGACGATCTGAATTAGTTGTCGAGGAACGACCTGAGCTTCCGCGACCTGCTCGGATGCTTCAGCTTCCTTAGCGCCTTCGCCTCGATCTGCCGGATGCGTTCGCGCGTCACCGAGAACTGCTGGCCGACTTCTTCCAGGGTGTGGTCGGTGTTCATGCCGATGCCGAAGCGCATGCGGAGCACGCGTTCTTCGCGCGGGGTCAGCGAGGCCAGCACGCGGGTGGTGGTTTCGCGCAGGTTGGACTGGATCGCGGCGTCGATGGGCAGGATCGCGTTCTTGTCCTCGATGAAATCGCCGAGATGGGAGTCTTCCTCGTCGCCCACTGGAGTCTCCAGCGACAGCGGCTCTTTCGCGATCTTGAGAACTTTTCGAACCTTCTCCAGCGGCATGCCGAGCTTTTCGGCGAGCTCTTCCGGGGTCGGTTCGCGGCCGATCTCGTTCAGCATCTGGCGCGAGGTGCGCACGATCTTGTTGATGGTCTCGATCATGTGCACGGGAATGCGGATGGTGCGCGCCTGATCGGCGATCGAGCGGGTGATCGCCTGCCGGATCCACCACGTCGCATAGGTCGAGAACTTGTAGCCGCGGCGGTATTCGAATTTGTCGACCGCCTTCATCAGGCCGATATTGCCTTCCTGGATCAGGTCGAGGAACTGCAGGCCGCGGTTGGTGTACTTCTTGGCGATCGAGATCACGAGACGCAGATTGGCCTCGACCATTTCCTTCTTGGCCTGGCGCGCCTCGCGCTCGCCCTTCTGCACGCCGTGCACGATCTTGCGGAATTCGCCGATCTCGAGCCCGGTCAAGGCGGCCAGCGACTGGATCTCGTGGCGCAGTTCCTTGATGCGGTCCTTTTCGTGATGGACGAAATTCTTCCAGCCTTTTGCCGAGAGTTTCGAGACACGGTTGAGCCAGCGCGGATCGAGCTCCGAGCCCTGGTAGTTGCGCAAAAAATCCTCGCGCGCGACGCCGTGGCTGTCGCCGAGGCGCAGCAGGCGGCCTTCGAACGAGACCAGCTTCTTGTTGATGTCGTAGAGCTGCTCGACCAGCGAATCGATACGGGCCTGGTTGAGCCGCAGCGACTTCACCTCGACGATGATTTCGTCCTTCAGCTTCTTGTATTTGCGCTCCTGCGAGGGAGACAGCGTCTCGCTCTGCAGCTGGTTGGCGATGTCCTGCTCCTGCAGGCGCCGCAGCTTCTTGTACTCGGAGGCGATCTTGTCGAAGGTCTCGACCACCTTCGGCTTCAGCTCGGCCTCGATGGCGGCGAGCGACATCTGGTTTTCGAACTCGTCGTCGTCCATGTCGCCTTCGGCGGCGGCCTCGGCCGGATCCTTCTCCTCGGTGTCGCCACCGGGCGCAGCCGCGGGTGCTGCGCGGAACGGGGTCGGCGCCGGCGGGGCGGCGGGCGGGGCGACATGCGAAGGCGCTGCCACGCCATTGCCGTTGGCGGCAGCGAGCGGCTGGCCGTCGGGGCCCACCGGGGCTGCGAGCAGCGCCGGGTTCATGTTGTTCTTGGCGTCAGGGCCGGCGTAGGTGGCTTCGAGATCGATGATGTCGCGAAGGAATATCTTTCCTTCGTTCAATTCGTCGCGCCAGATGATGATGGCCTGGAAGGTCAGCGGACTTTCGCAGAGGCCCGCGATCATCGCCTCGCGGCCGGCCTCGATGCGTTTTGCAATCGCGATTTCGCCTTCGCGCGACAACAGCTCGACGGTGCCCATCTCGCGCAGATACATGCGGACGGGATCGTCGGTGCGCTCGCCGGGCTCGGATTTCTTGACCTCGGTGACGGCCTTCTGCGTGACTTCGACCAGTTCGTTGTCGGTCTCGTCGTCGGCCTCTTCCTTCTCGTCCTCGCTATCGGCCTCTTCGGCTTCCGACACGTTGATGCCCATGTCGGACAGCATCGACATGATGTCTTCGATCTGTTCGGGCGAGGTGGTGTCGGAGGGCAAGACTTCGTTGAGCTGATCGAAGGTCACGAAGCCGCGCTTCTTGGCCTGCTTGATCATCTTCTTGACGGCGGCGTCCGACAGATCGAGCAACGGCGACGGCGCGTCCGGAGAATCCTTCTCGGGCGCGTCCGCTGCCTTGTCGTCTTTTTCCTTGTCTTTAACCTGCAGCGTCTTTGCCTTGGTGGCCATTCATCAAGCTCCCGAAACGCGCTCATGCGAGATGCGGCCGCATCTCGCATTGAATCACTAATGTCACCGAGCGCGACGACGTTTCTTCGAAACGTCATCTCGCTCTATTCTTTGTTTGAGCGTGATCCTTTCGGAAAACCGGTTTCCACCCCGCATCAAGTGCGGGGCAGGCTTTTTCCGGATCACGCTCTTTCGACGCGGAAAGGGCGGCGCAGACTGTCGCCACCCCCGAACCCCCGTCTCGCCGGTGTCTGCACCAATAACGGTGCGGCTATTAAGTTTCGCTTAACCCTGTTTTTGCAGCCAAACCATGGGTTTGGCGAGTCTTTTAACGGCCCCGGCCGCAGCCGTCCGCATCATTTTTTCATCAAACGCTGCGCCGGAACCGGCCCGAAAGCTCGCCAAAACCCTCGATCAGGGCCTCGGTGCCGTCCAGAGAGACCAGCCGGGCGCTCACGTCCATCAGCCACGCCAAATTGGCCTCGCTCGGCTCCTCGCCCAAGGCCAGCTCGGCATCCTTCTTTTCCCTAAGTAAGGCGTGGGTTTTCTGATGCAAGGTAACGAGCTGCTGCCAGGTCGAAAGAACATCTTCCCTTGCTGCCCCGGATTGGACGCCCCACACCGCCGAGGTCGTGATCGCAGCCCCAACCCTTTGAAGTATTTGTGAAAATCCCCGCGCCTCGAGATCGGCCCGCATTTTCTCGGCCTGTTCTTCGGGCTCGGGCGAATGGTGATGGTCGCTGGCGAAGGCCGCGATAATGGCGGCGCGGAGCTTGTTGGCCTCCGGATGGGCCAGTTCCAGCGCCGCCACCTCTTCCAGATGATCGTGCAGCAGCCAGGGGTGGTTGATCAGGGACTGCAAAATCAGCGCTTCCCGGCGGGACAGCGCACTGCGCTGGCCGCGCATGATCGGGCTCGCCGCAAGCTGGGCGCTGGCCGCCTGATAGGGGCCGCGGTTGATGGTCTGGCTGCCGGCGTTCGCCTGCCCGCGGCCGCCGCCGCCGAATCGGCCCGCCGCCCCGGGCGTGAAGGGGGCACGGGAGCCAAACCGGCCGCCTGATTCGCCGCCCGGGCGCTTGCCAAAATTGCCTCTGGCGTAACCGCCGCGGCCGCCTTCCGGCGCAAAGGTGCGCTGCAGGCGCTGCGCCAAATCCTGGCGATAATAGCGCCGCACCACTTCGTCGCGGATGCCGTTAGAGAGTTCGCCGATCCGCGCTTCCAGCGCCGCGCGGCGTTCGGGCGTCGCAAACGTGCCGCCCTCGATCTCGCGCGACCAGATCATGTCGGCGAGCCCGCGCGCCGCGCCGATCACTTCCTCGATCGCCGCCCGTCCGCCGGAGCGCGCAAGATCATCCGGGTCCTGGCCTTCGGGCAGCAGCGCAAAGCGCAAACTCTTGCCGGGCTTCAGATGCGGCAGCGCCAGATCGGCGGCGCGCCACGCCGCCTTCTGTCCGGCCTTGTCGCCGTCGAAACACAGGATCGGCTCGTCCGCCATCTTCCACAAAAGCGCGAGCTGGTTTTCGGTCAGGGCCGTTCCAAGCGGCGCGACGGTGGCGGCAAAGCCCGTCGTCACCATCGCGATGACGTCGACATAGCCTTCGACCACGATCAGGGCTGCGCCATTATGCGTCGCCTGCCGCGCGGGGCTAAGGTTGTAGAGATTGTCGCCCTTGTGAAACAGCGGGGTTTCCGGCGAATTCATGTATTTGGCGGCGACGTCCTTCTCCAGCGCGCGGCCGCCGAACGCGATGACGCGATTGCGCAGGTCGGTGATCGGAAACATCACGCGGTCGCGAAACTTGTCGTAGGGCACCGGGATGTCGTCGCCCGCGACCAGCAGGCCCGCCTCCACCATATCCTCGACGGGAATGCCCTGGGAGCCGAGATGCTCCTTCAGTGCAAAGCGGTCGGGCGGCGCATAGCCGATGCGGAACTGCAACTGGGTGGCCGGCGAGATCGCGCGGTCGCCGAGATAGCCGCGCGCCTTGGCGCCATGGCGCGAGGCCAGCGTGTCGGCAAAGAATTTTGCGGCCAGATCCATCACGTCGTACAGCGTCTTGCGGCGCTGCTCGTGACGCGCGGCATCCGGCGTTGCCGCCGGCAGCGCCATGCCCGCCATTGAGGCCAGCCGTTCGACGGCCTCTGCAAAACCGACGCCCTCGGTCTCCATCAAGAACGAGATGATGTCGCCGTGCTTGCCGGAGGAGAAGTCGTGGTAAAATCCCTTCTGGTCGTTGACGGTGAACGACGGCGACTTTTCCTGCTGAAAGGGCGACAGCCCCTTCCACTCCCGTCCCGCCTTCTTCAGCTTCACGCGCTTGCCCACGACTTCGGAGACCGGAAGCCGGGCGCGCAGTTCATCGAGGAATTGGGGCGTGAAGCGCATGGGGTGAGTGTAACTGAGTCTTCCTGTGCCGGGGCGGTTGCCAACCGAAGATGGATACAGGGTGGGCGGAGGGAAATACGAAGATAATCGGCCTTCTCCCGGCTATTCACAGCCCCAACCGCCGTCATTCCGGGGCGCGACGAAGTCGCGAGCCCGGAATCCATACTCATTATCGTGGTTATGGATTCCGGGCCTGCGCCCAAGAGGGCGCATCCCGGAATGACAGAGTAATGCTTGCGCCTCCCCCGGTTCCGCGCTTCGATGGCGCCATGTTCACGACCTTCCGGGGCGGCCAGAGCGGGGCTTGGCGCATCACCTCGATTTCGCGGGTGAAGGGCGAGACGCTGCCGCGCGTGCCGGCGATGTCGGTGGTTAATTCCGAGGCCATTGCGCTGCCGATCCTGCCCTCGGCGACCGCGTGGCGGCTGGCCGGCACAGCCAGCCATCTGCGCTATACCGAGCGCGCCGAGCAGGAACAGCTTGCCGCCGTCCAGGCCGGGCTCGGACGCCCTGAGGCCACGCACGCGGCGCTGATCCCGATCCGGAAATCGAGTGCGTGGTGGGAGCTGACCCAGGACGAACGGCGGCGCATCTTCGAGGACAAGTCGCAGCACATTGCCGCCAGCCTGAAATATCTGCCCGCGATCGCGCGCCAGCTGTTCCACTGTCGCGACCTCGGCGAGCCCTTCGATTTCCTCACCTGGTTCGAATACGCGCCCGAGCACGCCGCCGATTTCGAGGAACTGGTCCGGACGCTGCGCGCCACCGAGGAGTGGACCTACGTCGAGCGCGAGGTCGATGTGCGCGTGGTGCAGGAGGGGTGAGACCTACCCCTCCAGAAATTTCCCCGAGGCGATGCGCGGCAGGCCGGTGACCGGCCAGTTGTAGACATAGGTCCACGCCTCGCCCGTGCTGCCGTCGTCCAGCGTGAGCGGCAGCATCGCGCGGATATATTCGGTCGGCTCGGGAAAACCCGCGCCGCAGGCCTCATACATGTCGAACTCGCCGAGCAAGGCGTCGCGCTCGCGCAGGCGATACAATTCGCCGAATACGACCTCAGTGGGATCGTCCGACAGCACCAGCCCCGGATAATGCTTGATGAGATAGAGCCGGCCGCGGCACTGCGCTGCGCCGAGAAAGTCGGCGCTGCGCGACAACAGCTTGGCCATCGGATGGTCGAAGCCGCGCATCAGCGTGCCGTAAACGAAGAGACGATCTGAAATCATGGGAGTTCTATACCCGTCATTGCGAGCGAAGCGAAGCAATCCATGGCGGCGGCGAGAGGCTCAAGAATGGATTGCTTCGTCGCTTCGCTCCTCGCAATGACGGAGGGTTTTGCTCACGCCGGCACGACCTCGTCGGTGACGACGACGAATTTCACCAGGTCCATCCGGCCAAAGCTCGTGGTCAGCGCGACGTCGGCGGCGTCGCGGCCGGTGCCCATCAGGATGCGGCCGATGCGCGGATGATTGTGGCGGGCGTCGAAGGTGTACCACTGGCCGGACAGATAGACCTGGAACCAGCCGGAAAAATCCATCGGCGCCGGATCCCTGGGCACGCCGATATCGCCGAGATAGCCGGTGCAATAGCGCGCCGGGATGTTCATGCAGCGGCAGAAGGTCAGCGCCAGATGCGCGAAATCGCGGCACACGCCGGCGCGCTGCTCGTAGACGTCATGCGCCGATTTCATGAAATGCGCGTGCTCGTAGCCGAAGGTGACGTGGTTGTGGACGAAATCGACGATGGCCTGGACCCGCGCCCAGCCGGCTGGCGTGGTGCCGAACAGCGACCAGGCGATATCGGTGAGCTTGTCGGTCTCGCAATAGCGGCTCGGCATCAGATAGAGCAGCAGTTCGTCCGGCAATTGATCGATCGGCACCTGCTGCGCGGTCGGCATCACCACATCGGGCAGGCCGGAATCGCGCACCACCGCATGGCCGTGAAAGGTGACGCCGCCGGCTGGCGCCACCAGGCGGCCGCAGACATTGCCAAAGCTGTCGCGGTAGAATCCGATCGGCACGTTGGGCTCGGCGACAATGCGCTCGGTGCCGACGATATCGGCAAAGCGCGATGGATGAATGCCGAGCATGATCACCATCGGCGTCGGCTGTACGGCGGCATAGGAAATCTCGAAGCCGACCTTGATCTCCATGGCTATACCTTCTCCGCTTCGCCGACCGAGACGACGTTGATAGAGACCTCCATGCCGACGAAGGCGTCGGCCGAGCCGAGATAGGCACCGTGCAGCGGGATCGCCTGCCGCGGATCGCGCGCCACCGCGACGCGGATCAGATCGCGGGTGCCGACGATGCCGTTGGTCGGATCGAACTCGATCCAGCCGGCGCTCGGCAGATAGACCTGCACCCACGCATGCGTCGAGCCACCGCCGACATAGCCGTGGGCGCGGTCGCCCGGAATGAACAGATATCCCGACACGAAGCGCGCGGCGATGCCGAGCCGCCGCAGCGCCTCGATCATGAACAGTGCATAGTCGCGGCAGGTGCCCGATCCCGTCTGCAGCGTGTCGAGCGGATGCTGGGTGCCCTGCTCGTGCCGCTTGCGATAGGTGAAGGCCTCGCGGATGCCGTGGGTCATGCCGCTCAGGATATTGAAGGTCGGCGTCGGTCCGTCGGCGTCGAGAAATCCGCGCGCCCAGAGCGACAGCTCGCCGTTCGGATCGCCATATTGCGGCGTGATGAACTGCTGCAGGTCGGGAAATTCCTCGTCGTCATAGAGGAACGGATAGAAATAGGCCGGATCGTCCGCGGTCAGCGCGAATTCCTCGGCCGGATTGTGCTCGACCGTCGCCGTCGAGGTGAACGACAGCGTTTCGGCGCGCTCGTCGAAGGTCGCGATCGCGACGCTGTTGCCGAACACGTCGTGGATCCAGCGCAGCGACATCGGCTGCGGCTCGATCTCGAGGCTGCCGGACAGCACGCGCAGATCGTGGCCGTCACGCGGGCGCAGCATGATGCGGTGTTCGCCAAACGCCACCGGGTGGGCATAGCGATATACGGTCTTGTGATGAATCGTCAGGAGCGGCATCGTCAAACAATCATCGTGAATTTGGGCCGGCTAATCTATACCGAACCCTGCTCATTTTTAAGGTCGGTATGCCGATTCGATAGGCAAAGTTGAGGAAAAGGCTCTTGGACAACGCCAGCGACACAACACTACTTCTGGGTCACGAAGATGTTCCCCCGATCCATGAACATAATGCGGCGGGGCGTTCGCCGTTTCTGCTCACTTGTGACCATTACGGCCGGCTGATTCCGATGCAACTTGGCGATCTCGGCCTCACCGAGCGCGAACTGACGCGCCATATCGCCTGGGACATCGGCATCGCCGGTGTCGCCGAGGCGCTGTCGCGCCAACTCGGCGCGCATCTGATCGCGCAGCGCTATTCGCGGCTGGTGATCGACTGCAATCGCCCGCCGCATGCCGCAGGCTCGATCCCGCTGATCAGCGAAGCCACCATGATTTCCGGCAACGATGGTCTCGCGCGCGCGGCAGCGGAGGCGCGGCGCATGCAAATTTTCGATCCCTATCACCAGCGCATCGAGGAGATCATCGATCAGCGCCTGCATGCGGGCATGCCGACGGTGCTGGTGTCGTTGCACAGCTTTACGCCTGTCTATGCCGGGATCGCGCGGCCATGGCACATCGGCACGCTGTATCATCGCGATACGCATTTGGCGCCGCGACTGTTAAAACTGTTGCGCGCGGAGGCCGATCTCGTGGTCGGCGACAACGAGCCCTATGCGGTCAGCGACGAGACCGATTACACGATCCCGGTGCACGGCGAGATGCGCGGGCTGATGAACACCGGAATCGAAATTCGCCAGGACCTGATTTCCGATGCGGCCGGCGAGAAATCCTGGGCCGACCGGCTGGCGCGGATTTTTGCCGAGATCGAACCGATACTGCGCGCGGAGCGGCTGATTTAGCGTATCATCCAGTTCAGTGGCTTCATCCTTCGAGACGCACGCTGACGCGTGCTCCTCAGGATGAGGTGTTAAACCCTCATGGTGAGGAGCGCGGCAAGGCCGCGCGTCTCGAACCATGAGGCCACCGCTCTAACCTCGCGTCGCGACGAAATAGGCCAGTCCCCAGAACGCCAGCGCGAGCAGCCCCAGAATCCAGATTATAAAGGCGCCGCCGCGCGGGTTGAGCGTCGCTTCGGAAGGATTGGCCGGATTGACATAGACGTTCACGCCGGCGCCGTCCTGATAGGCCGTGGTGAATTTGCGCATCAGCCAGCCCGAGGTCGAATTGGCGCCGGTGGCAAGGCTGCCCTCGATGCAGGTGTAGGCAACGTTGTTGTAGCTGTAAGCGAACGACGCCTGCCGCTGATACATGACTTCTCCACGCACGCCGTTTCGTGTCGGCGCGTTGCGGTATTGCTGGACGTCGGACATCTTGATGGTCCCCGGCACGACCGGCCAATGCTTCGCGAGTTGCGACTGCCGCCGCATCGCGAGCGCAAACAGCGCGATGACGAGCCCGAAGGCGCCGAATACGACGACCATCGGAGAAAATTTGGGATTTACCAGCCGGGTGGAGACGAATGCGGTCAGTCGATTGAGACCGAACACGCCGCCGAACACGATTCCAAGCACGACCGCTGTCCCGATCCCGAGGCAGCCCCACAGACCCTTCGGCAGGTCGCGCTCGAGCACGGCCTCGTTGGGATGCAGCGGATTGTAAAAGACGGTGACATCGGTGCCGACCGGATATTTCGCGATGGTCTCCGCGACCTCGAAATTACCGCGGTCTTCGCCGATACCGACGCGGTTGTTGCGCAGCTGCTTGCCGGCGACCGAATATTGGTAAACGATGTTGGCGAAGTTGCGCCGTTCGATCCGGTAATTGTCTTCCCGGGAATCGTCGAGCACCCTGACATCCCGCACTTCGGAATTCGAGATGAAGACTTTGCCCGGCGTCGACGGCCATTCCCTGATAGCGCGCACCTGCAGCGTCTTGTAGGCCGCGGCAAACAGGACGAGCGCGAGCGGCGCAAGCAGCATCGCGTAGACGTACCACGGCAGATCAGGCACGGATTTTCCCCAGAGAAGACCGGACGGCGAAATCCGCCCCCTTGCTCAGACGGGCCGAGGCGGCGAATGGTTCAATTTGAGCGTTTACCGCGCCCGCGTCAGCGCCAGCCAGATGCCGCCGCCGATCATGAAGCCGCCGGAAATCCGCGACACCAGCCGCGTCCGGCGCGCCGAAAAGAACTTTCGCGCGCGGCCGGCCAGCAATGCGTAGAGCATGTCGCTCATCACGGCTGTCACCATGAAGGTGGCACCGAGCAGGGCCACCTGGGGGAAGTGCGGCTTGCTCATGTCCATGAATTGCGGAATGAAGGCGCCGAAGAACACCAGCACCTTGGGGTTAGAGAGCAGCACCAGAAAGCCCTGCAGGAAGAAGCCGCCGCGCGGCGGCGGCGGCAGTGCATCCGTGCTGACGCCTTCGACGGGCGAACGAATGAGCCTGAAGCCGAGCCAAACCAGATAGGCGGCACCGGCGAAGCGCACCCAGTCGAACCAGTAGCCCATCGTCGCCATCAGCGAGGTCAGCCCGATCGCGACGACGCCGATCACGATCGCAAGGCAAGCCTGGGCACCGAGGACATTGGTCAGCGCCGCGCGGGTGCCGTGCCGCAGGCCATTGGCGATAACAAGCGTGACGATCGGCCCCGGCAGCAGCGCCAGCGCGATGCAGGCGGCGACGAAGGCGAGATAGGCTTGAAGGGACATGAGAGACTCGCGCGGGGTTCAAACGATCCTTCGATTATGCACGATCGCATCGCCAGGGAAAGATTGCTCCATCTCTGTCCGGGAAAGCCTAGCGGAAATGAGCGCTCGGATTGGCGCTCCGGCAGAGGCCCATCCTGCCCCTCCTTGAAGAGCCGCCGAGGGGGCTGCTCGGCGGCTCTCGCGCGGCGACCGCTCTTGGGGGCGGGGGTTGTTCGCCGACGCTAACGGTGAGCGGTGGAAAGCCGTTTCAGGCATGGTTCAGCGACATGTTCTGACGATATCCTCCCGTTGTGGCCGGTTCCGCCGGGCGCGCGGGTATTCGGCGCTTTGGACTCATGTTACGAAGAGCATTGATATTCGATTCTGATAAAACTAAACTGTATCGTTTACATAATCCAACTTCGGCGGGCTGACAAGGGGCTTTGGATGGCGAAGGAAGCAACGATGGCGGCGACGCGCCCTGCCCGGCGCGCGAGCGGCGGCCGCCCCACCCGTGAGGAGGCCGCGCGGCGTGACGCGCGCTTGCTCGATGTCGCAACAAAGCTGTTCATGGAGCGCGGCTTTGACTGCACGTCGATCGATGCGGTCGCGGAAACCGCCGGCATCAGCAAGCCGACCGTCTACGCCCGTTATCGTGACAAGCGCGATTTGTTCACGGCCGTGCTGCGAGCCACGATCCAACGCTGGCTTGCTCCGCTGTCGGCGGCCGCCGAGGCCGCCAGGGTCAACCCCAGGAGCGTAGAGACGACGCTGCACGATCTTAGCCGGCACCTGTTGGCCCACGCTACGACACCTGAGGTGGTCATGCTGCGCCGAACGCTTGCGGCGCAGGCCGTCCAGTTTCCGGAAGTTGCAAAGCTCGGATATGAAGAGGGTTGGCTGCGTGGGGTTCGGGCCGTCGCAATCCTGCTTCAGCAGTTTGCCGACCGCGGCCAGATCAAGGTTGACGATCCCGCAATTGCGGCCGACCTGTTCCTGAGCCTTGTGCTGGGGAATACCGACAAACACCACGGCATCGCCACCCGTCCAAAGATTCAGGAACAACGGAGAGAGGCCGCCGTCAAACTGTTCCTGAACGGCGTGAGGCCTCGCTAGAGGCCGACAACCGGCGGCCAGCGCATCCAAATGCGGTCCCAGACACCTGCCTCCCGCCAACGAACGAAGCGATTGCAGCAAGTGGTGCCACGGGCATCCGGCAGATCGCGCCAGGGAGCACCTGAGCGCAAGACCCAAAAGATACCCTTCAGGACGCGCCGGTCGTCAACGCAGGGAACGCCACGCGGCTTGTTCGGATGCAGCGACCTGATGGCAGCCCATTCAAAGTCCGTGAGTTCATACCGCATGGTTCGAGGCCCGGGTTGGGCGCTTGAATCACGTCCAAACCGATGCCTTCAACCGGCAAAACGGGACAATCGCATTTCCGAGATTACCTCCTAACCGGACATGCGCCAGACATGCCGAAATCGACGCGAATGGGGCCGGTACCCCAGGCGCGCCTGGCCGGTTCTCGCTGAGTACATCCGTTCGAACGAGTATCCCAGGAAGTCGAACTCCTCTTCCGGTACCTTGCAGATTCGTGTCTTCTCCTCGTTGACCGTTAGCTTCAGCTTGCTCATGATCTTGCGCAGTTGCTGCAAGGCTTCTTCGGCTTTGCCTCTCCGGCACAAGATCACGAGGTCGTCGGCATAGACCCAAAACCGACAGTCGGGTGCATGGCTTGGCACTTGGGCAAACCTAGCCCGACGTCGCACCCAGCGTTGATCCACGTCAACATCACCTATCCTTTGCCACTCACAATAAGTTTGACCGCGCCTGAAGCGGCTCCATCACCTTTCGGTTCGCTTGCGATAAGGAGGATCACCATGCATCGGACGAAGAGTCTCTCGACTAAGTCAGTGACAGTTACGGGAGTTGCGGCCAGCCTCATGTTGGGGCTTGCAGGTGTCACTCTCAGTCCAGCACCGGCTAGGGCCGTAGTTTACTGTCAGTACGTTGAGTATCCGCACGGTTGCGTGGCGAGGGCCGGCGTCGTGCTCAGGCCTCGTCCGGTGGCGCGCGCTGCGGTCCGTCATAACGCCGGTGGCAATTTAAATGGCGGCGTCAATCGCGTTGGAGTGCGGCGGTAAAGCACTTGCTTGCGGGTCACGACCTTGGCGCGGCAGACGGCAAGCCAGGTTCGTGACCCGTTTACATTTTGTGATTAGCAATTCTTCTGTTCTCGGAGAACGGAAGCCTGCTTATGGCACAACCCGGACGAGTCGGGCCGGTCTTGCGATGTCCGTTCATTGGGGTAGATCGGAAGTCACCGGCTCAGGTGCAAACCGTCGCGAATGACCCAACTCGGACATCCGACCGCTTGGACTTGTGCTGAAAATTTGTTAACGCTTCGGTTGAGAACATCGGGGCGGGATTAGTGATGAAGCGACGCGAGTTCATTATGCTGGTCGGCGGGGCCGCATCGCCTGTTCTTTGGCCGCTGCCGCTCAGCGCGCAGCAAAAGCCTTCGAGCATTGGCTTCATGGGCGCCGGTGCCGCTGACACGAGCCTGCCGCTCATAGAAGCGGTAAGGCAAGGCTTGCGCGAAAATGGATTGGTCGAGGGCAAAGACTTTGTGCTCGAACCGCGCTGGGCGGAGGGACACTATGAACGCTTCGCCGCATACGCGCGCGAACTAACTGAACAGGGCGCTCGCGTCATCATAGTCACCACGATCGCCGCAGGCCGCGCGGCGCAGCGCGCCACCTCCATTATCCCGATCGTCCTGGCAAACATCAATGACCCGGCAGGTAGCGGTCTGGTGGCAAGTTTAGCGCGGCCCGGAGCCAACACGACCGGCGTAGCCACACTGAACCAGGACGTAACACCGAAGCTGCTGGAATTTCTGCATACCGTGCTTCCGAATGCGACCGCAATTGCGGTCTTGTTCAATCCAGCAAACCCCTCGAACGCGGTTTTCTTGGATAAGGTGCGTGTTGAGGCCAGCCCCCTTGCTATCAAAGTCCAAGATTTCTCGGTAAAGACGCCGGGCGAGTTGGACACTGCCTTCGATGCGATCGCCGTGCAACGACCCGACGCGGTCCTGGTCATACCCGATGCCGCTACCCTGGATTTGGGGGTGCGTATCGCAGCGCTGCAGCTACAACACCGGATTCCTGTCGTTTCGACCGACTCCGACCTCACCAGCGCCGGAGGCTTGATCAGTTATGGCTCTTCGCGGCGTGAGAACTACCGTCGCTCCGCTTATTTTGTGAAGAAGGTTCTTGACGGAGCAAAGCCCGCTGATCTGCCAGTCGAGCAGCCAACGCGAATTTTCCTGTCGGTCAATCTCAAGACAGCCAAGGCGCTAGGCCTCACCGTGCCACCCACGCTGCTCGCCCGCGCCGACGAGGTGATCGAATAGAGAGTATGTTTGCTGCGGTGCATGAGTCCGTTGCTGGCACCTTTGAGACATGCCGACTCCCTCTGAGAATGTCTGGTTATCGGGGTAGACCGGAAGTGGATTGCGCACGCTCAAAACGACGCGAATGACCCAATGTATGGTGCGGCCGTGCGTTGCAAGAAGATTTCGTCGAATTGGCGGCGGCGGTCTTGCATCAATGCATCAATGTATCCGGCCTCAGATTGGAGCGTGTTGTGCTCCGGGCCATCATGGATCTGGCTTGTATGAGGCGCTAACGCGCGGTCAGAACATGGGCCGAGCTTTAGGACGCCAGCAGTTTCTCGATCGTCTCCGGCAAGAAAGCCTCGGCCGGTAGGCGTTCCGGACCGATCAGGCTCGCCGGCAGCGGTGCAAGCTGGCCCGCCGCCACGCGCTTTCCAACTCGCGCGCGTCGCTCGCGCGCTTCCTGACCGAACTCGACGCGGAGCGTGGTCACGACCTGGGCCGTGATGCGAAGCCGCCGCATTCGCTCGGCGCGCTCCTCCACATAAGGCCTGAAGTCGGGCTCCCGCCCCGCCGCCTTGGCCTCGCCCAGAATCTCGCTGACCAGGCGCACATCGCGCAGCGCAATTGAGAGCCCCTGGCCGATGATCGGATCATTGTGGCCGGCAGCATCTCCGATCAACACTACGCCCGGGCACGTCGGATCGTCGATCCAGTGATCCTCGTTGGAGAACGAGTTGAAGGGACCGATCGGAGTTGATGCGGCGATCGCCTCGGCATAGGGCAGGCAGGTGAGCCTTCTGAACGCATCAATCAATTTCGCGCGGCGATCCGGACCATCGAAACGCGACTTGTCTGCGAAGTGATAGGTGCCATAGAGGCGAAGGAGATCGTCACCCTGCGGAAACACCAGGAAGTGGAAGCGGTCCTCGACGCCGATCACTTGCATGTCGCGTGGCCAGGACGGTACGCCTTTGACTAGCATGCCGCCTAGCAGATTGCGCGGCTTGTCCGCATTCACCTTGAAGCCGAGATTCTTGCGCGCACTTGAGTTGCGTCCATCGGCGCCGATCACAAGGCGTGGCCGGAATTCGAGGCTCGCGCCGTCGTGTACGCAGCTGACGATCGGCCGTGATCCCGATGTTACCGATATGTCGCCAGTGCCGCGCAGGACGCTGGCGCCCGAGGTCGTGGCAAGTTGCGCGAAAATATCGCAGGTCGCGGGATGGCCCAGGCAGAGGGCACCGAACCCTTCTGCGTGCATCTTCGTCAGATCGAACGCTCGCGCCTCAGCCTCTGCCGGCGCGAAGATCTCGTCATAAGGGATATTGCGCCTGGTAAACAGCGCACCTGCCTCGCGCAGTGGCTGCAAGAGTTCGAGCTTCGCGAGCTCGGTCACACCCCATGGCGCCATAAACTCGCCGCGCACTCGATCGGGATAGCTGTTTTCGCGCTCGAGCAGCACCACCTCGAAGCCGGCGCGCGCCAGCACAGTGCCTAGCGCACCGCCAGCAATCCCTGCACCGACGATGACAACGTCGGGTTCTGAGTGACGCATGCGAGCCCCCCTGTCATGCCGAGGAACTATTGCTGATCGTCTGCACGCGATCAAGCCCACCAGGCGAGCTGGACTTCCGATATTGGCACTTTTCGGAAGTGCCGTAATGTCGGACTTGAGTCCGGAATGCGCACCAAAGCGGACGTCCGCCGACCACTCTCAATTTATGGTTTCACGGCCTAGCCTTGCGCGAATTTGAGCGCTGAAACAGGCCGCTTTCCAGGGTGTCCCTTGATGGAGATTCGCAGGCCGTGGAGATCGTCAAGCCAGATGGCCTCCACGGTTCCCGCCGTTCCGTCGGTGAGGACCACGGCCTTGCCCACAAGCTGCGCGTCCGCCTCCTCCAAGGCGTGGAGGATCGTCAACGCATGACGCTTCACAGCGGTCGTGGCGGCGCCGCCTGTCATTGCGACACAGCCGATCTTCGATAACGAAAGCCGCCCAGCAAGGAACCATCGGACGGCGGCGCCTTCGCCCAGAAATCACCGGCTTTCGCCTTGTCATATCCGTATTGATAAAGCGAACGCATATAGCCTGTTTCAAAACCGAATGAGCCTGGCGAGGGAACATCCTTGTCGATGTAAGTCAGATTGAATCCGAGGCTGTTGCGGCGGGCGAAGTCATACGTCCCATAGAGAACCGAGCGGATTTGCGTCTTTGTGACGGAAGCCGAAGCGCGCGCGGCAATGTCGATCGTGCTGTTCGGCACCAGCTGGAAGTCCCGCTCCACTTTATCATTTACCAGGATGTAGATGTTCATCCGCAGCCCTCTGGCGAGCGCTCCGTTTCGCGACAGGAATGCTTCCGGCAGCGTCAAGACCGGCGCCGTCACGCCTCCATCCACATGCATCTCCTGGAAGCGATGCCCGTTCGCTTCCGCGTCAATCAGCATCGGCGGGAAAACCACCGGGATGCTTGCGGACGCGGCCAGGACATCCCTGAACAGATCCAGCGCCTGGGTGGACCCGATCGCGGCGATGCGGCCCATATCCCAGATGACGGTGCGTTGCGTATCGATATTGGTCGTTACGACGAGGAGCTTTCTGCCCTTGGCATTTTCGGCGGCGATTGCCGCAAGCATGTCGCGGCCGACATAGCGGGCAATGAGCTCGCGCAGATGGGTGTTGCCAAACAGGCCAGATCCGAAAACCGCGCGCACGATGCTTGGGGTGTTGAGCAGGCTTTCAGCGATGCCGCTGGTATAGATCTCGCGCAACGTCACGTCGTAGGCCGGGCCGAGAAATGCAAATGGTGCAATCAGGGCACCGGTGCTCACCCCCGAAACCGCTGAGAATGTGGGGCGCGTCCCCGCCGCAGACCAGCCATTCAACACCCCCGCGCCGAAGGCGCCATCGGCGCCACCTCCCGACAATGCAAGATAGCTGACCGGGCCAGCTCGAGGATACACATCTGTGCTGAGAAACCTCGATGCCGGCTCGTCCGCATATCTCCGCAGTTCGCTGAGGTCCAACACCGTCGAGGCTGCCGCATTGGATGCGGTGTACGGTGTTCGCGGAAGGGAGCTGCAGCCGGCAAGAATCAACATTGCAGCCAACAGCGCGAATGGCCGGACAAGCAACTGGCGAAAGGAGCACTTGACCATTTCCCGCCTCTTGTCAGCTCCCCGGATCTGGATTATATAAACAATACGATACGGTTTGGTTTCCGCATGGTTAGCGTTATGAACGCGACTTGTAAAGTTAGTCTTAAAGGGCGGATTGCGCGCACCGGTCGCGGAACCGGCCATTGCCAGGCTCGGGCGCTTGCAACGCCCCGCACCCATCACGCCGCGAGCAGGAACAGGACCAGCAATGGCAGACAATCTTTCGATCGATCGCCGGACGAGTGCGCTGCTCGTCATGGATTTCCAGACGCTGATCGTCGACAACTATGCCGCCGGTGCGGAGGCGCTGCTCGATCGGACGGCGAAGCTGATTGCCGCGGCGCGCACAGCCGGGATGCGGGTGATCTATGTGGTCGTCGGCTTCCGCGCCGGCTATCCGGAGGTCAGCGAACGAAATGCGACGTTCAACGGGCTCAAGGCCTCGGGCGCATTCGCCGCGGGTGCCGAAAATGTGAAGATCCATCCCGCCGTCGCGCCGCTGGCCGAGGAAATCGTCGTCACCAAGCATCGGGTGAGTGCCTTCGCCGGGACCGATCTCGACCTGATATTGCGTGCCAACGGCATCGACACCCTGATCCTGACGGGGATCGCCACCAGCGGCGTCGTACTCTCGACCCTGCGCCATGCCGCCGACGCGGACTACACACTGCTGGTCGTCGGCGATTGCTGCTCGGACGGCGACGAGGAAGCGCATCGGGTGCTGCTGGAGAAGGTCTTTCCGCGGCAGGCCACCATCACGACGGCGGCGGCAGTCGCGCAGGCCACCGGGGGCTGGGCGGTAGACGCCGTCACTGCTCCGCATCCACCGCACCGGCAGGCGCTCTCGCCGTCCTCGACGGAAAGAACGCGAGCCTGACGCGAAACCTAACTGACGCATGTGATGCGCGGACGGCAGGAAGAGAAAGAGCAAGTCATGGCTAATCCGAACGAAATCGATCCGAAATTCCACAGCGCCGGCGCCGAGCAAAGCGGCCCCCACGGTCCTGAGGATAAGATCTATCGTCTGACGCGCATTCTGCCTGAGGCCAAGGGTGCGTCACGCGCAGGCGAGGCTGCAAAGCCGGAACTGAAAACCCGGCCAGACGATCGCAAGCTCGAGGCGAGGCCATCGGCTGAACCACCCCTCGCCGCTGCGGCGGCCGGTTCCGTGACGTCGAAAAGATCGCTGCGGCGGCCGTTGATGTTCGCATTGCTGCCCGCGGCGCTCGTCGTCGGCGGATATTTTTATGTGACCGGCGGCGCGGTGATGTCGACGGACAATGCCTATGTGCAGGCCGACATGGTCGGGTTGTCTACCGACGTGTCCGGAATCGTCCGTGAAGTCTCGGTTCACGACAATCAGAAGGTCGCGAAGGGCGACGTCCTGTTCAAGCTCGACGATCTGCAGTTTCGGCTCGCGCAGGATCGCGCCGAGGCCCAGATCGGAAATACGCGAAATGATCTCGTTGCGCTGCAGGCCAGTTACCGCAACCTGCAGGCCCAGGTTGAACAGGCACAGAAAGATGTTGACTTCAACATGGTCAACTTCCAGCGCCAGGAGCAGCTGATTGCCAACAACTTCACGCCAAGGGCCACCTTCGATGCCGCCCGCAATACGCTTCAAGGGTCGCAGCAGAAGCTTGCTTCGCTGAACGCGCAGCTCGCCGGCATCGCCGCGAACCTCAACGGCAATCCCGACGCGCCGATCGAGGATCATCCGCGATACAAGGATGCATTGGCCGCGCGCGATGAGGCTGCGCGCCGGCTTGCGCACACCATCGTGCGGGCGCCCTTCGCCGGCATTGTGACCAACGTGCCGTCGCTGCAGCCCGGCCAGTATCTTGCCGCCGCAGCCGTCGCATTCAACATCGTCTCGACGGATCACGTCTGGGTTCAGGCGAGCCCGAAGGAAACCGAACTGACCTACGTCAAACCCGAACAGAAAGTCACGGTCGACGTCGATACCTATCCGGGCGAGCGCTGGGCCGGAACCGTCGACAGCATCAGTCCGGCATCCGCCTCGAGCTTCTCGTTGCTTCCGGCCGAGAATACCAGCGGTAACTGGGTTAAGGTCGTGCAACGGATTCCGATGCGCGTCCTGGTCAAGAATGCCCCCGGCAAGCCACCGCTGCGCGTCGGCATGAGCGTGGAGGTGAATGTCGACACCGGCCATGCGCGCGGATTTCCCAGTTTCGTCACCAGTCTGTTCGGGTCAGGAAGCTGAGCATGGCGGATGCCGCTGCAAATGCTCCGCGACCGATCAACCGGCCCGCGGTTACGCTGTGCGTCATCCTCGCCGTGATCATGCAGGCGCTGGATACGACAATCGCCAATGTCGCGCTTCCCTATATGCAGGGCAGCGTGTCGGCGAGCGCGGATCAGATCAACTGGGTGCTGACCTCCTATATCGTGGCCGCGGCCATCATGACCCCGCCATCGGGGTTTCTTGCCAACAGGTTCGGCCGCAAGCGCGTCCTGATGACGGCCGTCGTCGGCTTCGTGCTGGCATCCGTGCTGTGCGGCATCGCGCAATCGCTGGTCCAGATCGTGGCGTTCCGGTTGCTGCAAGGGTTCTTCGGCGCGGCGCTGGTTCCGCTCGGCCAGTCCGTTCTGCTCGACATTTATACGGTTGAAGAACGCGGGTCTGCGATGGCTCTGTTCGGCGTATCGGTGATGGTGGGGCCGGTGCTGGGACCGGTGATCGGCGGCTGGCTGACCGACCACTACAGCTGGCGATGGGTATTCTATATCAACGTGCCCCTGGGAGTGCTCGCCTTCGCCGGCATATCGTTCTTTCTGAGAGAGACCAAGACCAGCGCGGCAGCGAAGCTCGACTGGCTCGGATTTGGCAGCTTGAGCCTCGCCATTGCCGCCATGCAGGTGTTTCTGGACCGGGGCGCGCAACTTGACTGGTTCTCCTCCTTCGAAATCCTGATCGAAGCGGTCGTCTGCGCATCGGCACTTTACATCTTCCTCGTCCACACCTTTACGGCGAAAAATTCCTTCGTAAATCCCAGACTGTTTCTCGATCGAAACTTCTCGGTCGGGGTGCTGTTCATCTTCATCGTCGGGATAACCTATCTGGCATCGCTGGCGCTGCTGACGCCCTATTTGCAGACCCTGATGGGCTACCCCGTGGTGACCGCCGGTATCGTCATGGGCCCGCGCGGCCTCGGCACCATGGCCTGCATGTTCCTGGTCGGGCGCCTCGTCGGACGGATCGATACCAGGCTACTGATCCTGATTGGCCTGCTGCTGACCGCCTGGGCGATGTACGACATGACCGGATGGAATCCGAACGTCTCGCAGTGGACGATCGCAGTGACCGGTTTCATCCAGGGAGCGGGACTTGGATTCCTGTTCGTTCCGCTCAACACCGTCACCTTCGCCACACTAGCGCCCGAGCAGCGGGCGGACGGCACCGGTCTGTTCAACCTGTCCCGTAACGTCGGATCCAGCGTCGGGATATCGGTCGTCTCCTATCTGCTGATCAGAAACAATCAGGTCAATCACGCGACCATCGCGAGCCATGTCACGGCATTCAATCACGCATTCGACAGCGGCATTGTGCGGCAGGCCATGAGTCCCTGGACCGCAAGCGGACGCGCGGCGCTCGATCAGGCCATCCAAACGCAGGCTTCCATCATCAGCTACATCGACGATTTCAAGTTGATGATGATCCTCGCGCTTGCCGCCATTCCCCTCGTCCTGCTGCTGCGGAGCGCGCCTGCGTCCGGCGAAAACGACCATTCGATGGTGATGGAATGAACGGCGTTCGGGAATTGTCCGAAGCATGAAGGAAACAACACAATGTACAAAGTTCTCTTGGCGCTCATCCTGCTGGCTGTCCCGGTTTCGACGGGCGCCCTGGCTCATAGCGGCTCGGAGCAGGAGCAACAGGCATGCACCCGCGACGTGCAGCGTTTCTGCCGCAAGCTGATGGATCAGGGCGACTTCACCATTCTGGCCTGCCTCAAGGAAAATCGTCCGAAGCTTTCTCCCGCGTGCCGCGACGTGCTGGTCAGCCACGGGCAATAGCCGACGACCGCGTCAGTGCGATGCACGCGGCGACGTGAGGCGCTGAGATGGAAAGCGTGCCCTGCTGCTCTCTCCCCTTGTGGGATGCGCTCGACCCGAAGTCCGATTTCGCTGAGCGGAGTTGCCGCGAGAAGAACGGACTCACCAGCTGGAAAAAGCACTCCCGAAGGGCGTGTGCCAAAAAGGCGCTCCGCGTGGGCGCGCGTAGCGGAAATCGCTCCTCGGACCGCGTCGCCGGCTGGTGATGCCTCCTTGCGGCTCGCCGCTCAACAGCACCACGAATTCCGTGCCCTTGCCGGTTTCCGGGCTCAACCGCTCGTCCGTTATGATCAGGGAAGATCGCGGCGCCACGCCGGCGATGCGATCCAATGCGTCCTGCGGGATGACGATGCGGTCGAGCGCGGCCTTCGCGTTGTCGGAGTCCGTCGGCACCGGCTCAACGTCGCGGCCACTACTCCCGCGCGCCCGGCCGTGTGGCTCAACCGTGCCGCCGGGCGGACGTTCGCCGCCCAATGAGACGACGCTCCATCGCAAGTGGGCATCGTCGCTCGAGTCCTCGCTGGCGGTGAAGACATGCGTACCGATTGGACGATCGGGATCTGCGATCGTGACCGGACTTTCAAAGATGGGTTCAAACGCTCGCCGGACATAAAGCCGCTGGGTCTTGCGGCTGATCAACACCGATACCGGCTCGCGTTCGCGCGCGACCTGGCGCGCCGCCTCGGCCGCCGCGGCCCGCGCAGTCTCCGCAGCGACGGCGGCTTCACGCGCAGAGGTGACGGCATCGAGCTTCGATTGCAAATCCGCCTTGGCGGCATCCCATTGCACTTGCAGCTCCGCGGCCCTGGCGACGGCCTGCGCCTTGGCGCCCTCGGCCTGCTCTTTTGCCTCCGGCGAGTTGGCAGAACCAAGTGCAGTCTCGGTGGCGGCCAATTTCGCCTCGGCCTTGAGCTTCAGATTTTCTGCCGCGCGCGCGGGCGCCGTGGCCCGCGCGGCCTCCCGGGCGGCCGTCCCCGCGGCGAGCCTCGCCTGGGCGGCTTTCTTCGCCGCCTCCTGGGCCTCTGCGGTACGGGCGGCGGCCAAAGCGGCGGCACCGGGCTTGGGTTGGAACAGAGCCGGATGGGTAAGCTCGACGGGCGCCACGTCGCCTGGCGCCACGATGACCCGCATGCCCACCGCAGTCGCGTCGAACAGGCGTGCGGCGAAGTCGTAGGGCATCCGGACACAGCCATGGGACGCCGGATGGCCGGGCAGGACACCGCCGTGGAGTGCGATGCCTGACCAGGTGATGCGTTGCATGTGCGGCATGTAGGCATCGTCATACAGGTTCGAGTAATGATCCTCCTCTTTCTCGATGACGCTGAAGATTCCGGCGGGCGTTTCGCGTCCCTTCTGGCCGCTCGAGACCGGCGCCCGCAGGATCCAGCCCTTGGCGTCGTAGACCGTGATCCGCTGGTCGCGCAGCGAAACGATCGCCATGATCGGATCGCCGGCGGTGCGCGACTCGATCGAATCGACCGAGCGTTCGCTCTGACCGCTTCTGGCGATGGCATGATCTCCGGCCGCGATAAGCACGACGAGAGCCACAATGGCAAGATGCCCGGGCCGCAGTCGCCTCTCGCCGTTCCACTTCACACAACTCGAGGTCATGCGCATCGCATCTGATCGGCTCTAGGCCAGGTTGTGATCAAGTAGATTCATAAATGTAACGCCATTCGGTCGGACTTAGCGTCGATCAAAGCCTCTTGCACCGCACAGCCGGTCCATACATCCGGGTCATTTCCGGACCTGAGCTGCAACGAGCAGGTCCGCTTTGCGAGGATGAGCCGACGTGGTCCGGATCACGCCGTGATGGTCCCGCACAGCCAGCCGGGTGCGCTTCTTGGCATTCGATTCCGCGTGTTGGGCTTTCGTCCCGCCGTGGTGAGCGGCATATTCCTTGCCGTCGATCGGTGCCAGATGCGGCGGATCTCGATCGAGATACGGGCGCCCGATTCCAAATTCGTTGCCGTGTGCATCGATCCATTTCCAGAAGCTTTCAGTGGAGGTCCATCGCTGCGCCCGCGTCGCGCCTTTGACGCTCACGACATCAGCCGCAAGCCCGTGACCATAGCCGCCACGAGAACTCCCGCCATGATATGACCTGTCATTCGCCGCCTTCAGGCCGCTTGCGATCGATTGACGGTAGTCATCGCGGAACGCGCTGGTGATGCCAGGCGACAGCCCGGCCTCTTCCGCCGCGCGAAGCGCATGATAGAGCTTCAGCTTGAAGCTCCGGTCCATGCCTCCGATCACGTAGTCCATCAGCGCCATGCCGGCTTTTTCCGCCGCCTTCGGATCCTTCCACGTGAAGTCCGCATCGACGAGCGTGGTAAAGCTCCTGGTGACGGTCACCGTCTTGCCCTTCCGCCTGACGGTCACTTTCCTCCGCTCCTCTACCTTGTTGGTGTCCTCCTTGGGCGTCCGCTGGTAGAGCGCCCACAAATACCGGTCGATGCAGATATCCGGCACCAGGCACTCGTCGACGATTTCGAGGGAGCTCCCGGCGTCCTTGACGTCGTTTGGCGCCGGATCGGACGTGCTCGCCATCGCGACCTGCACGGGCGGTGGTTCGTGCGGCGGGCTCTGTGAAGCATCAGGCAAGGCGGTATCGATGATCGATTTCGGCTCATCCGGAACCGCCCTGGTGTCGGCGGCCGCTTGCATCACCGGTTCGGCAACCGTCACCGCTTGCACGGGCGGCGTTTCGAGCGACTGCTTCTGCGACGAATCCGGCAACGCGGCCTCGACAGTCGGCTCAGGTTTGTCCGGGGCCGCCGTCTTGTCGGCGGCCGTCTGCATCACCGGTTCGGCGGCCGTCGCCGCCTCGGCGTTAGCGACAACGGCGTTGCTTGTTGCGGTCGCCTCGCGGGCGTCCGCTACTTCGGCGCCGGCCGTGAGAGTTGGAGCTCGGCGGTCCGCGGCGGGCACCGCACCGGCGTTCTCGAAGCTGGCGGAACCGAGGACAGCCAGCGAGCCGACGACCCAGCTGGCGAGAACCACCGTTCCGCACAACGCTACCCCCGCCGTCGGAAATCGCCGCGCGTTCGTCATCCGGTCGCCTCCAAAGGCTCCATTTGAGCCGTGTTGAACAGCCAATGCGACGGGGCTGATGTTTCGGATCAAATATGGGCACGTAATGACGCAAACCGCCGGTCATTTGCTTTTCCGGAAGGTGTTGCCCGAATGCAACGGGCGTTTTGGAAGCAATTGTTGTGCATTCTCCGATGCAAGCGGCGCGTTCTCCCCCTTGTGGGCGGATAGAGACCCCTCATCCGGCGCCATAGCCGATGCAAAGCATCGGCGTTCTAAGAGACGGCGGCCGGAAGGCCGCCTATGCCATCTTCTCCCACAAGGGGAGAAGGAAGGACGCGCGCCTCAACGACCTTCCATCGATGCTGTCATCCAACTTGTCATCTTACTTGAGCCAAGAAACTCCAGCGCCGCGCGGCGCACTTCCGCCGCTTCGCCGCGGCCCTGCGCGACCGCGACCAGCAGATCGCAGCGCCGCGACACGGCGATGCCGACCGCGGCTCGCTGCGATCCATCCGCCATGCGCAAATCATAGGTCCGGATGCGTCCGGGCATGTCGGCGACGCGGACCACCCTCCCCGCCTCGCGCGGCGCAAACCGCTCGCTCATCAGGTCGAGATCGGCGACGCGGTCGACCTCATCGTCATCGGCAACCCCGCTGTCGCAATTGCAGAAGCCGATTTTCGGCCGGACATAGACTTCGACCGCATCACCGCAGGCACCGCACCGGAAGGCGCGGCCCGCGGGCCAGCCGTCGCGCGGAAACGGCCAGGCGATCTCCAGCCAGCCGCCGGCGCGCGGGCTAGCATTCTCGTAGGCCGCGCCGCCGGACAAGGCGCCGAGCGCGAGAGCCACAACCGTGATTGCCGGCCAGACGCGCATCGTTCACTCCGTCATGGCAGGCCGGCGACGGTCCGCGCCGGACCGGTCAATTCCAGAACATGCAGGCCGGTATTGGCGCGGTCGACGATATAGACGTAACCGCGATCGTCGGTTTCGACATTGTTGGTCTGGATCGCGACCTTGCAGCGATCCTTGCCGTCGATGGTGACGCAGCGCTTGTCGGTCGCGGCCGTGATTGAGGGAATGAAATAGCCGACTTCCCTGGGGTGATAGGGATCGCGGATGTCGAGCGCGCGGACGCCGGCATTGAAGAAGGCGATGAACGCCATCTTCTTGTAATAGACCGGCGCCATGCTCTCGTTGGAGGAATGCGAGCCGAACCGCCCGCCCCGATCGCAGAAATTGCCGCTCGCCTCCGGCACGGTGTAGCTCGAGATCATCATCGGGCGGCTCTCCACCGTGACGTCGGCGAACCACACCATCTGCCGCGGCTCGTTGCATTCGTTCAGAATCGCCTCGTCGACGATCATCACGATGTCGCGGTTCTTGCCGTCCTTGTCCCTGGCGAACTCGGCGATCGGCATGCCCAGCATCGGGAACGTGGTGTGGGCGCCGTTCAGCGCCGACATCGGCATCCGCGCAATCTCGGGCAACCGGAGATTTTCGGGCGTCGGCTCCTTCGGCCCATTGATCAGCTTGTCGCGATCGACGATCTGCAGAAAGCCGCCCTTGTTGGTGCCGTAGCCGAAATAGACGCGGTTGCCCGATGGTCCCGTCGAGATCGGCCCGTGCACCTCGGTCGGCACCGCGCCGGTCGAGCCCGGCTCCTGGCCGGGCAGACCGAAGTCCCGGATTTTCACGGGGTGCGCGGGATCGGAGAGGTCATAGACCTGCGTCATGCGGCGGGTGCGCCAGTCCGGCGCGCCGGAAACCAGAAACGCGATCCCGGTGTCGCATTCCCACCAGTTCTTGTGGGTGTCCTTCAGTCCGGCGATCCTTGTGATCAGCACCGGATTGGCGGGATCGGCGACGTTCCAGATCTCATGGGCCTCGCCGCCAAAGGTGCGCAGCATATAGACCGCGTTGCGATCGCCCTTGGGCAGATCCTTGCCGTCGCAGACCCGCACCATCTGCGCGCCGCCGGATTCGTATTTGCCTTCCTGACCCGGAATGTGGCGGAGATATTTCGGTTGCGTGGGATCGGTGACGTCGACGATCGAGGTGCCGTTGGGCTCGGCCTTTCCGGTCTGCGGATTGACGGGCGCCGGAATATCGTCGGTGCCGCCGTGATGGCCGATATAGGCGATCCAGCGGTCGCCCTGATGATGGATGGTCGGCTGATAGGCGCTGCGCGCCTGCAAATCATTATAGCCGACCAGCTTCATATTCGAAGCTTCCGGCGGCGCGCCGACCACCTGGCTCTGCGCATGGGCGCCACCGGCGCATGCAAACAACGAAATCGAGACCCACACCGCAAGTTTGACGCGACCACCCATGCTTTTCCACCCCAAGTTCAACGCCAATCTCTGTTGGCTGACAACACGATAGCACGGCCCGACGCGCGGACCAAAAACACGCTCTTGACATGCAACCATTTGGTTGCCTATTATCGAACCCATGGATGAAGTCTTCAAAGCACTGGCGGATGCCTCACGGCGATCTCTGCTGGACAGGCTTCACGCCAAAAACGGACAGACGCTGAACGAATTGTGCGACGGCCTCGCCATGACGCGGCAGGCGGTCACAAAGCACCTTGGGATTCTCGAAGAGGCCAACCTCGTCACCACCTACAGGCATGGCCGCGAGAAGCTGCATTACCTCAACCCGGTGCCGATCCATCAGATCGGCGAGCGGTGGATCAAGAAATTCGAGCGCGGCAAGCTCGCCGCGCTCAGCGAATTGAAACGGCAGTTGGAGAAGCGCGATGAGTAAACCCGAATTCGTCTACACCACCTATATCGAGACCACGGCAGAAAAACTCTGGCATGCGTTGACTGACGGCGACTTCACCGAGCGCTACTGGTTCGGCCATCGCGTTACGTCCGACTGGAAGGTGGGCTCGCCCTACAAATTCGCCAGCCAGGGCAAGCCGAGCGTCGAGGGCAAGGTGCTGATCTCGGATCCGCCGAAGAAACTCGCCTACACTTGGGATCCGTGCTCGGCCGAAGCGAAGCGCGAACGCACCTCGCGCGTGACCTTCGACATCGAGCCGCGCGGCACCGTCGTCAAGCTGACAGTGACGCATGACAATCTCGACGAAGGCGGCAAGACCCTGCGCGACATTTCCGGCGGCTGGCCGATGGTGATCGCGAGCCTGAAGAGCGTGCTGGAAACCGGACGTCCATTGCCGGCCGATCTTGCGAGCGGCGCCAAGGAGGTGAGCTGTGCATAAGCCGGAATTCATCTACGTCACCTATATCGAGACCACGCCGGAGAAATTGTGGGACGCGCTGACGTCGAGCGAATTCTCAAAACGCTACTGGTTCGGCACCGAACTGCGATCCGACTGGAAGGTCGGTTCGCCCGTGGCACTGGTGATGGATGGAGCCGTCACCGACATGGGCGCGATTCTCGAGGCCGAGCGGCCACGACGTCTCTCCTACACCTTCAAGCATCAGCTCGACAAAGCCATGCGGAACGAACCGGCGAGCAAAGTCGTTTTCAACATCGAACCGCACGGCCAATTCGTAAAGCTGACGCTCACCCATGAAGGCTTTGTCGCGGGCAGCAGGATTCTGGATGGCATCTCCAGAGGATGGCCCGCGATCCTGTCGAGCCTCAAGAGCCTGCTGGAGACAGGCAAGGCGATCGCGATCCCGGTGTCCGCGCTCGGTATCAACGGGTCTGAGTAGGCGTGAAAATCTATCGGAGGATTCGAACGGATATGAACATCAGGGATTTCAAGCCCGCGATCGTCTACACGATCTACATCGCCTCAACGCCGGAAAAGGTGTGGGAGGCGCTGACGACCGCCGAGTTCAGCCAAAGATATTTTTTCGGCAATGCCGTCGAGGTCGATCTCAGGGTCGGCGGCGCGTACATCGTGCGCACGCCTGACGGAGCGCTGCACATCAGCGGCGAGGTGATCGAGTGCGATCCGCCGAAGAAGCTGACGATCACGTTCAACGTCAACTGGCCGGAGTTGATCGAAAAGCTCGGCCCGACGCTGGTGACCTACGAGATCGAGCAGGCCGGCGACGCGGTGAAGCTGACGATGCTGCAATCGCATGACCGTCCGCTCAGCGACGACATTTTGTCGGGCGGCCGCCAGGGCTGGCCCGCGATCCTCTCCAGCCTCAAGAGCGTGCTGGAGACCGGCACGCCGCTGGTGATCAAGATGGCGCCGCCGGAACGGATGCTGGCCGCGCTGAAGAAAATGGGGATCAAGACGCCGTAGGGTATAAGCTCGTCATTCCCTGGCGCGCGGCAGCGCGAACCCGGAATCTCTTTCCTACAATCTCGAGATTCCGGGTCTGCGGGCTTCGCCCGTATCCCGGAATGACGGTTAGGAAAAATGACGGTTAGGAAAGCGCCACCGGCGCGACGACGCGCCGATACAGGTGCCAGGTCGCGTGGCCGAGCACCGGCAGCGTCACCAGAAGTCCGAGAAAGTACGGCAGCGCCGAGACGATCAGCAAGACGACAATGACGGCGGCCCATCCGATCATCGGCACAGGACTCGTCACCACCGCACGCACACTGGTGACCATCGCGGTGACGAAATCGACGTCGCGGTCGAGCAGCAGCGGGAATGACACGACCGTTAGCGAAAACAGGATCAGCGACAGCGCCGCGCCGACGGCGTTGCCGATGGCGAGAAGCAGCAGGCCCTCGTTGGTCGTGAGCGCCATGGCAATAAATTCCCGTAGATTGGAAAATGAGGCGTTGAGCCCGATCAACAATGCTATCAGGAACCCCACCTGAGACATCCAGATCACGAAGAAAAACACAGTGACCAAGGCCATCCAGCCGATCTCGCCGCGTGACCTGACCGTGGACCAGATGTCGCGCATGGAGATTGACTGCGCGGCCTCGCGCCGGCGGCTCACTTCGTAAAGGCCGATCGCGACAAACGGACCGAGCAGCGCAAATCCGGCTGCGAGCGGATAGGCCAGATAGATCATGTCCAATGCGGTCAGGCTGAGCAGGATCACAATGCCGCCTCCGGCATAGAGCGCGCCGAAGGCCAGCCCATAAAGCGGCACGGCCTGAAAATCGCGCAAGCCCTGCCCCAGCGCCTCGGCGATGTCAGCGGATGTGATGCGGCGCACCACCGGATCGATCTTGCCGGACAAGGAAGTCATCGAAGTCATCGGCGCACCCTCCCGATCTGTTTTCTTGATGATGCAGGGCATCGATGACAGCGTATTGATCTGCGTCAATAATGTTTCGGTGTCTCCGCTCGCGCGACACGCGGGGTGCGCTCCCTCGCCCCGCTCTTGCGGGGGCGAGGGAGCGAAGCTCGCTCTTGGAGGGTTGGGGTGAGGGGGTCTTTCCGTCCGCAAATCTTGAAAGCGTGTTGAATGTGGTCCCCCCTCACCCGCCGCGCGAAGAGCGCCATAGCCGAAGCCTCGCTTCGGCGTTCTTGTTTAAGGACGGCCGCGGAACGCGGCCTATGCTCTCCCCGCAAGCGGGGCGAGGCAAGAAAGCGTCGCGTCAACAAACTCAATCGTCATACGCGGGCTTGACCCGCGTATCCATCAATCTTCAAAAAGAGTCTTCCGAAGTTAGATGGATTGCCGGGTCAAGCCTCGGCGCCAGGCGCCGTCACCCCAGCGCCCGCAATTCCCTTCGCAGCACCTTGCCCGTCGCGGTCATCGGCAGGCTTTCCACGAACTGCACGAAGCGCGGATATTCATGGGCGGCGAGTTGCACCTTGACGAATTCCTGGATCTCGCGCGCCAGCGTGTCGCTTGGCGCAAAGCCCGGGCGCAGCACGATCCAGGCCTTGATCGATTCGGTTCGAACGGGATCGGGAATGCCGACCACCGCCGACATCGCCACCGCGGGGTGCTTCATCAGCGTGTGCTCGATCTCCGAGGGACCTACGCGATAGCCGGCGGTGGTGATGACGTCGTCCTCGCGGCTGACATACCAGAAGTAACCGTCCGCATCCTGCACGCCGAGATCGCCGGTGAGCAGAAATTCGCCGGCGTATTTCTTGGCGGTGCCTTCCGGATTGCGCCAGTATTCGATCATGGTGCAGGGGCAAGGCTGGCGAACGCCGATGATGCCGCGGCTTCCGCGCGGCAACTCCTCGCCCTGGTCGTTGACGATGCGGACGTCGAAGCCCGGCGTCGCCCGGCCCATCGAGCCCGGCCGGATCGGAAACAGGTTCGAATTGCTGCCGATCACCAGATTGCACTCGGTCTGCCCGAACACCTCATGCGCGTCGATGCCGAAGGTTTCGCGCACCCAGCCGAGCAATTCGCCGCCGAGCGACTCGCCGCCGGTGAAAATGCTGCGCAGTTTTACGCCGGGATGTTTGACGTTCGCGATCCGCATCAGCTTCAACGCGGTCGGCGGCAGAAAGACGTTGCGGATGCCAAGGTCGGCCATCATCTCCATCGCCGCCTGCGGCTCGAATTTGCGCGCGCGATGGCCGACCAGCGGGATGCCGTGATACCAGAACGCAAACAGGGCGTTGATCAGGCCGCCGATCCAGGCCCAGTCGGCCGGCGTCCACATCAGGTCGCCCGGCCTGGGCAGGAAATTGTGGCACATCTCGACATTCGGCAGATGGCCGAGCACCACCCGATGCGCATGCAGCGCGCCCTTGGGATTGCCCGTGGTGCCCGAGGTGTAAATGATCAGGGCGGGATCGTCGGCTGAAGTCTCGACGGTCGGAAATTCCTCAGACGCGGTTTCGATCGATGTCCAGAACGGCTTGGCGCCGGCGTGAACGGCGCCGCTGGTGATGTAGATGTCTTGCAGGTAGGGCAGCCGATCGCGGATTTTGGTAAGCTTCTCCCAGCCGCTCTCGTCGGTGATGATCGCCCGGGCGCCGGAATTCGACAGCCGGAATTCCAGCGCATCCTCGCCGAACAAAGCGAACAGCGGGATCGAGATCATGCCGGAACGAAATGCGGCCAGATGCGCGATCGGTAATTCCAGCGACTGCGACAGGAATACCGCGACGCGGTCGCCGCGCACGAGGCCATCGGCCTTCAGCACATTGGCAAAACGGCGCGACATCTCGGCGACCTCGTCAAACGAGGTGCGGGTCGCCACGCCGTCGTCATCGACATAGATCAGTGCGAGGCGATTGGTGCCATCGGCATGGCGGTCGCAGCATGCGGTCGCCATGTTGAACCGCGCCGGAATGTCCCAGCGGAAGTTGCGGTAGAGTTCGTCGTAACTGGAGGCTTCGGTAAGCATGCGCCGGCTTTTTCCTGGACCTCCACCGAACAGCCGGAAGGGGTCGCAGGTTCGAGCCTAGCGACAAGTTTGGGCAAGTGACAAGGCTTCCGCTTGCCGGCCCGCGGCCCCGAAAGACAGGTTCGGTGGCCCACGGCCGGGCGCGGGACGATTTCCCAAGCCTACTGCGCCTTCAGATTGAAGAGACTGATGCCCCACATGAAATCGTTCGCGGTGAAATTCTTCTTGTTGGCGGGATCGATCATGTGCGACGGATCGATATTCCCGGTCGGGCTATTGGCGGCACATTGGCATTCAGCGGCTCGATGACGGAATTACCCAGCAGGGTCGGCTTGCCGTTTTCGTCCAGGAACGTCACCTGCGTCCCCTTCAGGCAGTAATTCTGCCAGACCGCATCGGTCCCGGCGCTCTCCAGCATCGACTTCAGCGCCGGGGTCTTGGGGCAATCCCCGTAGGGACGATTGGGATCCGGATTCGGCGTCACGCCGGCATTGGCCGCACCGAACGAATCGCGGCATCCGATGAAGTCGCAGCGCCCCGGATTCATCGCGCCTTCGAAATCCGACCAGACCCAATTCTTGACCTGCTTCGAACTGATGTGGAACGACAGCAGCGCAATCTCGGTCGCCACGCCAGCGATGGTCGTGGACGAGGTATAATAGTGTCCCCGGATCACGCCGGCATCCACACCGAGCCATTTGGAGACATCGGCAACACTGGCCCAATCGCCCTTGAACTCGATGGCGTCGGCCGGCAAATCGACCTTGAGCCCGCTGGCGAACGCCTTGCCAAGTCCGGCGCGCGAATCCAGTCCGTTGGACACGATGTACTGAAATGACGCCCAATTTCGCCGAACCTCTTCGCCGATGCAGCCACCCGGCGGAAATGTCGAACCGGCGGCGGCGGTGCCCGGCGGCAATCCCTGCGGCTTGGTACAGTCGGTAGTAAAGGCGAACGGTCGAACCACGGCATCGCTTCTCATGCTGGCGCGCGCCAGGGCGCTGGGCTGCAGCACCTTGGGGGCATCGACCGACGGCCACTGCGCCGGAGACTTGACATAGATATCCTCGTCCGACGCCCAGGTTTCGAATTCGACTTTCCTGGCTTTCGGATTGCCCGCCGGCGCCGTTATCTGGGTGAACCCTTCCCAGGCCACCATGTCGGAATGCTGTCCCCACGGCAGGAATGCGCCCTGGGCGTAACCCGGCTGAACCAATCCCGACATCGACAACAGCAGACCAATTGAAAAGGCGCCGCGCATGTGACTGCCTCCGCCTCAATCGTTGAGGTCAATGAAAACCGCCGTCCATCCAGCTCTTGAAGAGCGCAACCTTCTCCGGCGGCCACCGTCCATCCGGCGGCATGAAGCCGCTTGAAAGGGCCGTGAAGACCCGCTGGGCGTTGGCCGGCGTGCTCAACCAGGCCTGGTCCTCCAGCTTCACCCCTTTCAAATCCATGCAGGTGATATCCATGCTGCGGAACAGCGGCCTGATGTCGTCGACATAGGTCGGCGGCCCCTCGCCGTCCGTCGGCAACTGCACGAAGGTGCCGTGATGCTGCTCGAAGCGGTTACCCGGATTGGTGATGTTGGTGATCATTTTCTTGTTTCCGTAATCCTCGACATGCACGACCGTGGTCGTGTCGCCCTCCTGCCACGTGACGAGAAACAAATCGGGCCCGATATTTTCGGTCTTGATGACGACGTTTTCAGTTTGCCCGGGCGATCCGTCGGGATTTTGAACGACGTAGGTCAGCGACGTCGCCGACGTGAAGGAGAGAACCACTTTGAATTCGACAAAATCGACCAGGTATTTGTTTCCCGTTCCGGGAAAGGAATCATTTGGCATGGAGCGCACCCTCCGCCACATCGCTGGGATGCGCCGATCGTATTACTTTCCCCAGGGTTGTTCCAGTCAAATTTTGAAACTTAATGTCGCACCAGCAAATATACATCCTGTGGTTGAATAACAATCCTGCCCGCGCCTGCTCGCGGCTGGAATTCAGCGCGTTGCCTTCTCCATCGCCAGTTCCGCCTCGAGGCTGGCGGCGTCGCGATAGATCGACGCAACGGCGAGCACGCGGGCCCCGCTGCTGTAGCGCAGCAGACAATCTTTGCCGGCGATATCGCCGTCGACGGCGATCTCGTCCCACTTCTCGGCGTGACCGACATAATTGATCGGCACGTCGTAATGCTGGCTCCAGAAGAACGGAACGGCGTCGAAGGCTTCGCGCGCGCCCAGCATGTTGCGCGCGGCGGTCTGGCCCTGGCGTTCGGCCACCACCCAATGTTCGACGCGGATGTTCTCGCCGGAATGCGGATCGGGCCAGCGCGCGATGTCGCCGGCCGCATAGATGCCGGGGACGCTGGTTTCGAGATAGGCATTCACGGTGACGCCGCGATCGATCGCAAGCCCGGCCTTTTCCGCCAGCGCGAGCCGCGGCCGCACGCCGACGCCGACCACCACGACATCGGCCTCGATCACGCCGCCGCTCTTCAAGCTCGCGCGCTTGCCGTCGATCGCGGTGACGGTATCGCCGAGGTGGAAGATGACGCCGTGCTCTTCATGCAGGGCGCGGACGAAATCACCCATCGCGGGCCCGAGCACACGCTCCATCGGCCGCGCCTCCAGCCCGACGACGTGGACCTCGATATCCCGCGCGCGCAACGACGCGGCGGCCTCGAGCCCGATGAAACTCGCACCGATCACGATGGCGCGGCGCGCGCCATCGGATGAGGCGATGATCGCCCGGCTATCGGCCAGCGAGCGCAACACATGGACATGGGGCAGGTCGGCGCCTGGGATCGGCAGGCGCACCGGCTCGGCGCCGGTCGCCAGCAGCAAGCGGTCGTAGGCGATGGTTTCGCCGCCGGCGAGGACCACGGCTTTCGCCCTCGTGTCGATCGATGCGACCTCGGTATTGAGTCGCAGGTCGATGGCGGCCCCTCTATAAAAATCGTCCGGCCGCAGCGGCAGCCAGTCCTCCGGCGCGCTGCCGGCGAGATAATCCTTTGACAGGTTCGGCCGGTCCACCGGTGCTGCGGCTTCGCTGCTCAGCATCACGATGCCGCCGGAAAAGTCCTGGCGCAGCAGCATCTCGGCGGCGGCAAAGCCGGCGGCACCGCCGCCGACAATCACGATTTTGCCGGGCGCCTCGGCCGCAGCGTTCACGCGCGGCTTCGGTTGCGCGCGCTTTTGCCGGACGAAGATGCGGCCGCCTTCGCGCTCGACGTTCCAGACCGCCAGCGCATTCAACGCCGGCGCGCGGGTGGCTTCGCCGGTGCGCAAATCGAAACAGGCGTGATGCCAGGGACAGCGAATGCTCTCGCCATCCACGCGGCCCTCGGCGAGCGGACCGTAATAATGGCTGCAATGGGCGTCGATGGCAAAAATCTCCGCCCCCGAACGCACCAGCAGCAATTCTTCATCGCCGACATGGCCGAGCAGCGTCGCGCCGGAGAACTCGGACAGCGTTATCCCCTGCGACAGGTCGGGACCGGCGGGTGCGGCTTGCTGATCGGCCATCGCGTTCCTCCGTTGTCTGATGTCAGATGAAACCGCCGTTCACCGCATCGGTTCCGAAAGCAGGCGGGAGTCACTTCCCGGAATTGGCATCCCGCGGCGCTCGCTTGACCACCCCGACCGGGGTGGCGAACCCTTCCATGGTTCGGATGCGCTTCTCGAGCCACCAGCCATATTCGGGGGCCCAATCCTCGAACTTCCGGTTGATGCCGAGATCATGGGCCCAGTGATGGGCGATGTTGGGATTGAACTGGGATTGCCGGCCAACCGCGATCAGGTCGGCCTGCCCGTTCTCGAGGATCGCTTCCGCCTGCTGCGCTTCGAGAATGATGCCGACCGCCATCGACGCAATCCCCACTTCGTTGCGCACGCGTTCGGCGTAGGGGACCTGGAAACCGAGCCCGCGCGGGACTTGTGCTGCGGTCGCCGAGCCTGAAATGCCGCCGGAGGAGCAGTCGATCACGTCGACGCCCCTGGACTTCAATTCCCGGGCAAAGGCCACCGTGTCATCCAGGTTCCAGCCGTTCGGCGCGCCATCGACCGCGGAGACGCGAACGAATAGCGGCATGGTGTCCGGCATTTCGCGGCGCACCGCCTCGACGATCTCGAGCGGCAGGCGCATGCGCCCGGCGCGATCGCCGCCATATTCATCGTTGCGCGTATTGGAAACCGGCGAGAGAAACGAGGCCAGCAGATAGCCATGGGCGGTGTGTATCTCGATCGTATCGAAGCCCGCGGCGACCGCGTTGCGGGCGGCGTTCGCCCAGGTACCGACCATCGCCCTGCACTCTTCGGTGGAGAGCTGGTGCGGGGTCAGCCATCCCGGCGCGACCGGCTCGCTCGTCGGGCCGACCGGTTGCCACAGCCTGGCGCCTGCCTTGATCTGTTCCGGCGTGAGCGGGCCCATGCCGTCCATCGCGCGCTGCGAGGACGATTTGCGTCCGCCATGCGCGAGCTGAATGCCGATCGCGGTATTCTCACCCTTCATGAAGGCGATCAGCGGCTTGAAGCTTTGCACCTGCGCATCGTTCCAGATGCCGAGGTCATGCTCGTTGATCAGGCCGACCTCTTCGACGGCCGTGGCCTCGACAAAGACCAGCCCGAAGCCGCCGAGCGCAAAGCGGCCGAGATGCACATTGTGAAAGGTGCCGCAGGTGCCGCCGGGCCCGGCGCGATAATGCACCATCGGCGGCACCACCAGACGGTTCTTCAGCGTCAGGCCACGGACCGTGAACGGCTGAAACAACATCGGCCGTGCAGCGTCAACGCTGGCGGTCACGGAAGCTGACATGGAATTGCCTGTCGAATGGGTACAAAACCTACGCGAAGAATTCCCTATTTTGGGCAACAGGTCCAGCACGCCTCGCCACGGGCAACGGGCTGCGAACGCATGCCTGAAATGTTGGCTTGCGGTCTGTCCGGCCTGCGGAAACGTCAGCCCGCCAATGCCGCTTTCACCATGCCGCTGGCTTTGCCGAAATCCATTTGCCCGGCGTACTTCGCCTTCAGCACCGCGATCACCTTGCCCATGTCCTTCATGCCGGCGGCGCCGGTTTCCACGACCGCGGCTGATATCGCCGCCTTCACGTCGTCGTCCGACATCTGCTTTGGCAGATACGCCGAGATGATCGCGATCTCCTCGCGCTCCTGCGTCGCAAGTTCGGCGCGGCCGCCCTTGTCGTAGAGCTCGACCGATTCCTGGCGCTGTTTTATCATTTTCTGGAACACGCCCAGGAGATCAGCATCGCTGAGCGGCGGCTTGCCCTCCCCGCGCGCGGCGATATCGGCGTTCTTGATGGTCGAATTGACCATGCGCAGCGTGGACAGCTTGCGCTCATCCTTGGCCCGCATCGCGTCCTTGACCGCGTTATTGATGTCGTCGCGCAGCATCGTTCTTACCTCTCGAAATCTCAGCGCATTGATCTAGGCTGTTCGTGCCGCCAGAACAACTAGCTCCGCAGCCATTCGACCAGCGCATCCGCGGTCGCCTGCGGCTGTTCCACCTGCGGCAGGTGCCCGCAATTCGGCAGGATCTTCAGTTTCGCGTCGGGGATGCCGTTGGCCATCTCCATCGAGAGCGAGTTCGGGATGGTGTTGTCCTGGTCGCCGCTCAAGACCAGCGTCGGACATTTGATCCACGCCAGCGACGGCCGCGAGTCCGGCCGGCCGATGACCGCGATCTGCTGGCGGATGAACGCCTCCGGCCCGACATCGTCGCCCATGTCGTAGACGAGCTGGCGCAATGCGGCATCCTGCAGCCGCAAGGGATGCACGAAGCCCGGGAAAAGCTCGTCGAGCACGGCACGGTATTCGCCGCTCCTGGCGCGGGAGATCATGCCGTGGCGGCGGGTCGTCGCTTCCGACGTGTCCGGCCGGGCCTGGGTGTTGATCAGCGCCAGTTTGGCGACCCGCTCCGGCGCCTGGCGCAGGATCTCGAAGGCGATGTAGCCGCCCATCGAATGCCCGGCCAGCGCAAAGCGCGGTGGCGCCTCGGCCAGGATCCGGCGGGCGATCGCCCCCATATTGTCGTCGCGGATGTGGTTGGCGATGGTGACCGGGCCGAACCGCCACAATGCCGGGACCACGGGTGAGAAAATCCGCGGCGATGACACCAGGCCCGGAACGAGCAGGATCGGCATCGTATTGTCCATGCGCGGCTCCGGATTGGCGGGTTTTGGGCCGAAATCGGCCCCTCAAAATGGAACCCCAGATTAAGATCCCGGCACCACCTGTCAAATCTGCCGGAAAACGCGTGTGAATCCGCGACGTTTTGGGCTTCACGCGGCAGGATGTGGCGACTATGTAATGCGCTCATGACAATCCCTGAAAACCCCTTGGCCTGGCCGGACCACAAACCGACCGCGCTGCTCGTGCTTGCCGATGGCACCGTGCTGGAAGGCTTCGGCCTCGGCGCGGAAGGCCAGGCCGTCGGCGAGGTCTGCTTCAACACCGCGATGACCGGATATGAGGAGATTCTCACCGATCCCTCCTATGCCGGGCAGCTGATCACCTTCACCTTCCCGCATATCGGCAACGTCGGCACCAACGACGAAGACATCGAGACGGTGAACATGGCGGCGACGCCGGGCGCGCGCGGCGTGATCCTGCGCTCGGCGATATCAGATCCCTCCAACTACCGCGCCACCAAGCATCTCGATGCATGGCTGAAGGCGCGCGGCATCATCGGGCTTTCCGGCATCGACACCCGCGCGCTGACGGCGCTGATCCGCTCAAAGGGCATGCCGAACGGCGTGATCGCCCATGCCAGGGACGGCCAGTTCGACCTGCATGGCCTGAAGGAAGAAGCGCGCGAATGGCCGGGCCTCGAGGGCATGGACCTGGTGCCGATGGTGACGTCCGCCCAGCGCTTCACCTGGGATGAGACCCCCTGGGGCTGGGAAAAGGGTTTTGGCCGCCAGACCGCCCCCGAGTTCAACGTGGTTGCGATCGACTACGGCATCAAGCGCAACATCCTGCGGCTGCTCGCAGGCGAAGGCTGCAAGATCACCGTGGTGCCGGCGACGACTTCGGCCGAAGACATTCTGGCGATGAAGCCGGACGGCGTGTTCCTCTCCAACGGCCCCGGCGATCCCGCTGAGACCGGCAAATATGCGGTGCCTGTGATCCAGAAGGTGATCGAGTCGGGCACGCCGACCTTTGGCATTTGCTTAGGGCATCAGATGCTCGGCCTCGCCGTCGGCGCCAAGACCAAGAAGATGCATCAGGGCCACCACGGCGCCAATCACCCGGTCAAGGACGAGACCACCGGCAAGGTCGAGATCACCTCGATGAACCACGGTTTTGCGGTGGATCAGGCGACGCTGCCGAAAGGCGCGACGCAGACCCACATCTCGCTGTTCGACGGCTCCAATTGCGGCATCCAGCTCGACGGCAAGCCGGTGTTCTCGGTGCAGTATCACCCCGAGGCCTCGCCGGGCCCGCGCGACTCGCATTACCTGTTCAAGCGGTTCGCCGATCTGATGCGCGCGAACAAGCGGGCGTAAAACGCACGCCACCGTCTTTGCGAGGAGCGAAGCGACGAAGCAATCCATTCTTACTTTGCGGCCCCATGGATTGCTTCGCTTCGCTCGCAATGACAATTAAAGCGTTATTGCCGGGCATAGCCGTCCAAAGGACGGCGTCGCTTCCGCTCGCCTATGCCCGGCAATCCATCCTCTTTGAAGAATGATGGATGCCCGGATCAAGTCCGGGCATGACAGTCTGTTGCTGGTTCGCCAATCAACCCTATCGTATGATGACTATCATCGTAAACCAGAACCGCCACCATGACCGACAGCCACGCCCCCGGCCTGACGCCGACAAAAGTCATGGCGGCGATGGCCGGTATCGATTTCGTCCGCGCGATCTTCGATGGGAAATTGCCGGCGCCGCCGATCATGCAGACCATTGAACCCTTCGATTCCACGGCCGAGCCCGGCGTGGTGGTGATGCACAGCATCCCTGGTTTCCGGCATTACAACCCGATCGGCTCGGTGCATGGCGGCTACGCCGCGACGCTTTTGGATTCGGCGATGGGCCTTGCGGTGCATTCCGCGCTGCCGCCGGGCACCGGCTACACCACGCTGGAATTCAAGGTCTCCTTCATCAAGGGCATGACTGAGGATACCGGGCCCGTGCGCGCCGAAGGCCGTACGCTTAATGTCGGCCGCCGCGCCGCCACCGCGGAAGCGCGCATCACCGACGCCAACGGGCGCCTGCTGGCGCACGCCACCACGACCTGCCTGGTTTTCGAGATTCCGAAAGGCCAATAAGACAATCCGGGCGAACCGCATTGGTGGCATGACGGACGGCGCTGGATTAGCACCGGCCATCTGTGGTTGACTTTCCCAGCCCGAGATCAGGCGAACATGATCCTGGCCAGGATAAGGGAAACGCCCGATGACTTCCGCCAACCCCGATATGACGATTCGCGACGTGCGCGTGACGATGTTGCGCCTGCCCTGGGCCGACGACCCCTGGCTCAAGGGCCATGCGCTGGGCGCGACGCGCGACATTCTCATTTGCGAGGTCGAGACATCAGGTGGCATCACCGGCATGGGTTATCTGTTCGTGTTCCGCCCCGGCATGAAGTCGATCGCGGCCTGTCTCGACGAGTGCATCATCCCGCGCGTGAAGGGCAAGGACGCCACCGCGATCGAGGCGATCTGGCGCGATCTGTGGACGGGGACGACGACCTATGGCCGCGGCGGCATCGCCGCGATGGCGATGTCGGCGATCGACATCGCGCTGTGGGATGCAGTTGGAAAACGCGCCGGGCTGCCGCTGCACCGGCTGTGGGGGCATTATCGCTCGCAAATCCCGATCTATGGCTCCGGCTGCTTCCGCGGCGCCGGCGGCGACGGGATGATCGATAAGGCGCTGCATTTCGTGAAGCAGGGCTACAAGGCGATCAAGATGCAGGTCGCGCATGTCCATACGCCCGCGCAGGACCTCGACAATGTGCGCCGCATGCGCGAGGCGCTCGGGCCGGACATCGACATCATGATCGACGTCAATATGGGCTGGAGCGCCGACGTCGCGATCGAGATGGGACGCAAGTTCGAACAGTACAACATCTACTGGCTGGAGGAGCCGGTGCCGGCCGATGATTTCGCCGGCTACCAGCGCATCGCCGCGGCGCTCGATTTGCGCGTCGTCGGCGGCGAGACCCATTTCACGCGCTACGACCTGCGGCCGTTCTTCATCAATCCCTGCCTGCCGATCCTGCAGCCCGACCCGATGCGCGGCGGCATGACGGATCTGCGCAAGATCGCAGCACTTGCAGATACCTGGGGCATCACCATCGCGCCGCATCTGTTTCCCGAACTCAACGTGCACCTGCTGGCCTCGATCCCGAACGGCATCTGGTGCGAGAACATGGGGCTGATCGACGACCTCTGGGTCGACCCGCCCGAGATTGCCAATGGTATGATCACCGCGCCGGAGCGGCCCGGACACGGGCTGAAGTTCAAGGACGAAGTGCTCAAGTTCAAAATCCAGTAGGAACGGCTCTCGGACAAACGGCTTGGTTTGTCCGGAGATCACGCTCCCTCAGAACGCCGGAGAAAACCGGAGAAAACTTATGTCCGTCGTCAGCGCCGATATCGAACCGCTCAGCTTCGTCTTCGCCGACGACGGCCTCGTTCCCAACAATCCGATGCCGTTCCTGGTCTACAAGGGCGCGGTCGACGTCGCCAACGATCATCCCGAAAAAACCATCGAGGGATTGTTCGGCGCCAATGGCTGGGGCGCGATGTGGCGCAACGGCGTCTACGACTATCCGCACTATCATGCGACCGTGCATGAAGCGCTCGGTGTAGCGCGCGGCCGTGCGCGCGTGCGCTTCGGCGGCGACCGCGGCAAAGAATTGGAAATATCAGCCGGCGACGTCGCCATCCTGCCCGCGGGCACCGGGCATCAATGCATCTCCGCAAGCCCTGATTTTTGCGTGGTCGGCGCCTACCCGCCCGGACCCGCCATGCAGATCACGCGGCCGACGCCGGAAAATCACGCCAAGGCGTTGAAGACGATTCCGCAGGTGAAATTGCCGAAGACCGATCCGGTACGAGGAGAAGACGGACCGCTGGTGAAACGATGGAAGCCCGGGTAGACCTTCGTCGCGGCACCACTGGAGTGAGACATGACAACAACCTTCACACCGATCGCTTCCCTTGCCGGCGGCGCCCTGATCGGGCTCGCCGCCGTGATGCTGATGGCCTTCAGCGGGCGGATTGCCGGCGTCAGCGGCATTGCCGCGCGCCTGCTGCCGCCGTTCGTCGACCGGGAACTGACTGGAAGGCTGGCGTTCCTGGCCGGGTTGGTTGCCGTGCCGTCCATCTTCCTGCTCGCAACCGGACAATTTCCGGCGCAATCGATTGAGACCGGCGGTGTTCTACTGGCCTTCGCGGGTCTCTTGGTTGGCTTCGGCTCGGTGTGGGGCAATGGCTGCACCTCCGGGCATGGCGTCTGCGGAATTTCCCGCCTGTCGGTCCGTTCTCTCGTCGCCACAGCTGTCTTCATGGCCACGGGATTTGCGACCACCTTCATCATCAGGCATTTGCTGTGAGGTCCGCCATGTCTGTCGTCATCCAGTTTGCGATCGGCCTGATCTTCGGCCTCGGGCTCGTGATTTCAGGCATGTCCAATCCTGCAAAAGTGCTGAACTTTCTCGACCTCGCGGCCATTCGCAACGGCGCGTGGGATCCGAGCCTGGCGTTCGTGATGATGGGTGCGGTGGCCACCGCGTTCATCGGCTTCCGGCTGGTGCTGAAGCGGCAGCGGCCGGTCTTTGCCGAAGCGTTCCATCTGCCGGCCCGCAGCGACATCGATTCCCGCGTCGTCTCGGGACCTGCGATTTTCGGAATCGGTTGGGGCCTGGCGGGTCTCTGTCCCGGCCCGGCTTTTGTCGCGCTTGGCTACGGCACGTCCGCATCGATCCTGTTCGTGATCGCGATGTTCGCCGGCATGGCGATCGCGCGCGCGTTCGCGAACCGGCAGCCGGCGCTGGCAGTGCAATCACAGAAGTAGAGGAGCATCCATGTCGCGCGCGATCGAACGCTGGACATGCCCAGTGACGCGCACTGAACGCGTCGCGATGGCGCGAGACAATTAAAAGGCGCCGGAAATGTCGTGAGAATAAACTCGCCGGCAGGCACACGGCGCGACGATATGGCGGCATCAAAACGATGATCGCGACTGGCCCTCATTTCTCGCTTGTGCTAGAGTAATACTCGTGGAGGTAGCCGAAAACGCCCTTCAATGATTAGCTTTATAGCGTCTGCTCACAGCCATCCTGTTCGATCCTGCATACGTCGTACGGCGTGTTGTGCAGCCGGCGTCGCATGCCCTGTTGCATTCGCGATCTCTCGCGCGTCGGAGCGAGAATGCCCACCTCGATCAGCCGATTTTTTTTGCAGAAGACAAGGATGAAGAACTCGGGCGAAACGGACCGCAAATAACGACAGCACACATCGGAAGGAGGATTCGACATGTTTCGAGGAATTCTGACGCTGATATTGTCTATCTGCCTTGGCGCGGCGGCCGCGCCTGCGGCGCTCGCCCAAGCGGCACCGGCCATCACCGAGCAGGAGGCGCACGCGATCGCGGTGGACGCCTATGTCTACTTCTACTCCATCATGTCGATGGATCTGTCCCGCAAGCAATTCACCAACGGCACCACCGATTTCAGGGGTCCGATGAACACGTTCGTCAACGTGCCTGAATACCCGCCCGCCAATTTCAAGGGTGTCGTACGCTCCAACTTCGACACGCTCTATTCGGTCTCGTGGCTGGATATGACCAAGGAGCCTGTCGTCATCTCGGCGCCGGATACCGATGGACGCTACTATTTGCTGCCGATGCTCGACATGTGGACCGATGTTTTTGCGTCGCCGGGCTGGCGAACCACTGGTACCAAGGCGCAGACCATTCTGCTGGCGCCGGCCGGCTGGCGGCCGGATTTGCGTGACAGGTTTGCCGAAGAGCTCAAACTTCCGGCGGACACGCAGCGCATCGAAGCGCCAACGCCTTATGTCTGGCTTATCGGCCGCACCAAGACGGATGGTCCGGCGGACTACGACGCCGTTCACAAGATCCAGGCGGGTTATAAGGTCACGCCGCTTTCCGATTTTGGCAAAGCGCCCAAGGCGGTCGAATTCAAGCCCGACCCGAGCGTCGACATGAAGACGCCGCCAAAAGTCCAGGTCGATACCATGACGGCTGGCGTGTATTTCGCCTATGCGGCCGAGTTGCTCAAGCTTCACCCGCCGCATGTCACCGATCGGCCGATGATCGCGCAGATGAAGAAAATCGGAATCGAGCCCGGCAAGAGTTTTGACATCGGCAAGCTCGATCCGGTCGTGCAACGCGCGCTCGAAACCGCGCCGCAGGACGGACAGAAGCTGATGGCGTGGAAGCTGCCGACGTTGGCGCGGGTCGCTAATGGCTGGTCGATGAACACCGACACGGTGGGCGTATATGGCAACTATTACCTGAAGCGAGCTATTCTCGCGCAGCAGGGACTTGGCGCAAACCTGGTCGAGGACGCCATATATCCTCTCAATCTCGCCGACGATTCCGGCAAGCCGCTCGATGGCGCAAACAAATATACCATTAGCTTTGCGAAAGGCGCGACCCCGCCGGTCAATGCCTTCTGGTCGATCACCCTCTACGATCAAGAAGGGTTCCAGGTCGGCAACGCCCTGAACCGCTTCGCCGTCAGCAGCTGGATGCCGTTCAAATACAATGCGGACGGCTCGCTCGATCTGTACTTGCAGAACGAAAGTCCCGGCAAGGACGTCGAAGCCAACTGGCTTCCGGCGCCGAAGGGAGCCTTCAACCTGACCATGCGTCTCTACAGCCCGAAGTCGGAGGCGCTGACCGGGAAATGGAATCCCCCGCCGGTCGTGAAGACGCAAGTAACGGTCGGTATGTCGGCTCAGTAAGAGAGAAAATGATCCGAAAACTTTAGCGAAACAACTCGGCCGTCTCTGCGTCGGTTTGTCGGAGGGCACTACTCATGACAAATCGCCAGCTCAGAGGGCAGGAAGTTCAGATCGCGCATTATCAGCTTTTGTCGCGGGAGCTTACTGATCCGCTTGCCGCGTGTTTGCTTCGGGTCATTGTCGAAGAACTTGAAGCCGACCTGCGAAGGGATCGTGACAAGAGCTGCTCCGAATGAGGGTCGCGCCGGGGGCCACGTCGCTGCCACATTGTCCCCAAGATCGGCGCAATTAATCAGCGACACGTTGATCGGAAGGCGCGGCGGATGTACCCGGCCTGATGATCTCGAATGGCCCCGACGTGCAATATCGTCGGGGCCATTGTTGTGTCGGCGTCGTTTCATCAGTCGATCGGCTCAATGAGTGGCTTGCCCTAGTCAAGCAGGAGATAGTCCAACATCTTGAGCGACTGTTCGCCGATGAACTTGACTCCGGAGTGCGGCATATTGCGTGCCTTTGTTTGCGGGGCGAGCCGCCGCGCAGATCGTGGTGTCGCTAACGCCGATGCCGCCCATGTCAGCCTAGTAAATGCACTGCCGGACATAGTAGCCCCCGCTCACCCTTATCCACTGGCATGGGCTGGGAGGTGGCTCCTTGATGATCGGCCATCCGTGAATGTCGATGTTCGTCGGCGCGGTGATGCCGCGCAAGAGACTGCATTCGCTTCAGAGGAACGGAAAATCAATCCCCCCGCAAAGCAGGTGATGGCCGTGCAGATTAACAGGAAGCGACGCATTTGTTTTGTCCGCTGCGACATAAAGTATGCCAATGCTACGCTAAGTTCGCGATTAAGCCAAGGCACGGAATTTCCGGCAAATGCCTCTCTGACGCGATCAACACGCGAGATGAAAACCGGTCCCCTTCGGCCTTTGTGTTGCGGATCAAACGCGTGCTGACCGGCAGTGAAATCGACGAGGTGATCGCGGACATCCCGGCTCGTGAAGCGTCAGCGGCCGGACGTGCGCGCCGGAAGCGGTGAGAGTTATCGAGATCGCCGCTCGTCTCATGACCGATTACTAGAGCTTAGCAGGAAGAGGCGCGCGCTCACGGACTGAGCCATTTCGGCTTGCTGGCAGTCGCTCACAGTCAACCGGCCGGACAAACCGGGCATGTCCGAGATCACCCCCAAACCAGACATGACGCAGGCAGGCTAATTCGGTCGAAAATGGTAGAGTCGAGATGTGGCGCGGTGGTCTGGCGGTGCCTTAGTGGTTCCACCATGGCTCCGTTTCCACATCCACCGGGTCGCCGGAGGCAGTTGCCCGCCTCCGGCTCCCACAGAACGTAGCATGCGGATTTGCCGCACTACGCTCTTCGACAGTTGATTCACAGCACTGCAAGAGCCTGCAACTCCGTATATGGGAGGCGCAGCTTTGGTTTCAGTAACGGCGTCCGTTCGTTGATCTGGTTGAACATGCTCCAGTTGAGGGCTCGTCCGGCCCAGCTGCGGCTGCGCAACATCCGATGCCAGTAACGCTCCACGGCGCGGTACACCTTCACGAGACACCGAAGATTCCCGGCGACACCGTAATAGGCATAGTGGCCGCGTAGGAAGGCGTTGATTTCGCCGACCTGGTCACTGATCGTGTGATGTCGTATTTGCCGCATAAGCTCCTGCAGAGACGTAAGGCTGCGCCACAAGCGAGATTTCTCGGTGCGCATCCCAACCTTGAAGTTACCCTTCTGGTTTCGCGTGCAATACAGCGTCAGACCCAAGAAGTAGATGGTCTCCGGGCGTTTTCTGCCGCGTTTGCCTGCGTGTCGCTGCGCGAACCGACCAAACTCAACCAATTTGGTCTTGGTCGGCTCAAGAGTGAGGCCGAACTTTCCCAACCGAAGGCGTAAGGCGTCCTGAACACGGATGGCGTCCGATCGATATTGGAAGCAGATCACAAAGTCATCGATATAGCGCACCAGCCGGGCTTCGCCCCGCAACCGGCTCTTCACCACGCGTTCGAACCAGAGGTCGAGCACGTAGTGAAGATAGAGGTTACTCAAAAGTACGCTGATCGATCCCCCTTGCGGTGTTCCTTCCTCGTTCGGATGGACCTTTCCATCTTCTAAGACACCCGCTTTCAGCCAGCGCCGGATCAAACTGATCAGGCGTGGATCACCGACTCGATGCGCGACGAACCGGAGCACCCAATCATGATTGAGACTCCCGAAGAAGTTCTTGAGATCCGCCTCCAGCACCCAGCCCATCTTGCCGCCGGCGATGACCTCATTGAGGGTCGCCAGAGCATGATGAGCGCTGAGCTTTGGCCGGCCACCGAATGAGCAGGGCAGAAAGTCCTGCTCATAAATGGCAGACAACACTTCGGCCGTGCTGCGCTGGAGCGCCCGGTCGGCGACAGTCGGCACGCCAAGTGGCCGCTTTTCCGTCTTGCCGGGTTTGGGGATATAGACCCGCCGGATATCCGGCGCTCTATATCCTTGGCGGTGAATGGACTGGAGCATCGGCTCTATCCATCCATCGAAGCTCTTCTTCGCCGTCTCCACCGTCTGTCCATCCACCCCAGTGGCCGACCGCTTCGGAATCTGCAACAGATTCTTCCGCACCCGATCGCGCGTGATGTGATGAGCCAGCGACGTGAAACGGAGTTTTGGTTCGCGTCGAGCTTTCACTGCTATTTGTTCAAGTTTCGTTTCCATGGTCAGCTGATCTTCTCACTGAGTAGAAGGCCGTAACTCCCGTTGAATGGAGCCCATGTCGCCCAAGAACAATTCAACTACCGCTGACCGCTTCCCCATGTAGCCGGCTTTCCCGTCCTCGGAGTACTACCAGTCAGTCTGACTTCCACCCGGTCATCAGACCCTTCTCACCTCTTCGGCTTGGCAGGTCCTACAGGCTTGCGCCTGAACCGGATGGATCTCCCTTGTTCACGTTGCTTCCTTTGGTTGCATGCTGGCGGTACGAACCCCGGGAGCATCTCAGACCGCTCGCGTTGTCGCGGCCTGCGATTCCGCCTTCCCCTTTGAGCGACAGGGTCGGCTACTCCGATCACGTTCGATTTCGGGGCTATTTTCCCGTTCACTTCATTCCGGCCTACAACCTCCCTGTCTACGCTTCGCAACGGCCGTTACCGGACGCCACGCAAGACTCGGTTCGCGGCTGCTCGCTAGGCTTTGCCGCGGCCGTCATCGCAGACGGCAGACTTCAACGCGCTTGCAAGGCGCAACGCTCATCGAACCGGACGGGCGAATCTCTCGCATCCGGCTCTCGGACAAGACTTCACGCTTTCGCGTGCAACGCCATCTGCAGCTTCTGGACATTTATTGGAGTTGACTAGGTTTCCCAATCTCCGAGGTCCTTCACCACGTATTGCGTCTGTCTTGAACTGAGGTCCCTTCCCTCCACCGGAGTTACCCGGCTTCCGCGGTACTACGAACCTCTCCGCCACCCCAGGGCGCCCAGCCTGTCCCTCACGGGCTTCCGGTTGGTCATCGCGGACCACGCCTTGGGGCTTCCCGTGTTTCGTGCGCTTTCCTTGTGTACATGCCGCCGCCACTACCCCCCCGGCGCAGCGTCTGAACGTATCGCTTCGCTCATTTCATCCAGACGTATCAGTCTTCCCCGATAGGGTTGTCGGGTCGACCTGCGCATTGTCCTTTTCGAGGATTGCTCGGCGTTCACTCGCGTTACGGCCTGCACACTCGCGCTGTCACCAATTCGTGACACGCTAATCGAAGGCTTCAGCCACTTCGTTACCTCCATGACTGCTCCGATTGCTTCCGGCTGGAGCGATTGCCGGGTGGGGCTTGCACCCACTGGAAAGCGCCGCCTTTGCACGGCGCACACCCAACTCGGACATAGCAGTCGCTTGCATGCTCGAATTGCTTGCTCCGGCTGAGGCCACAGTCTTTCGTCGGATTATCGAGTATCCGAGTCAGGGATGTTTCGGTGCTCGAAGTGCGTATAGTCGCTGGTAGATCATCGACTCTGGTATCCAATCAAGCAAAGTGTATCCAAGTGGCAGCTTGATCAGGTTAGCGATAATTCTGGATGAAGGCGGATGCCAATAAACCGACAGGTTATAAAATTTAAGCGGAGTGAACCCTAAAGTCGTGAACTCGTGCATCAATCGCTTATGACTGAAGTGCCTTCTGTAGTCCACAATTGGACCCGAAAGCAGAAATATTTTGCCGGAGTGTTCGTTGGCAACTTTCTTCAGAAGCGCTCCCTGCTCCTCCAGGGACAGATAGTAGACGCATTCGATGGCTGCGATCACGTCGTAACCCTCGAATGACGCCTGTAAAAAATCAGCGCTTTCAAATCTGGCATTTGGCAGGTTTAGCGATTTGGCGCGAGCGATCGCTACATCGCTTATGTCAATGCCAACCACGGATCGTGCTTTGCTAAAAATTGTCTGGGTCAAGTGGCCTTCACCACAACCGAGTTCAAGAATGGATTTGTCCCGGATGAATGGCTTCAGACATCGGCGCAGCACGTTATCCCTGAATCGCGCGTGAGAAATATGCCAGGGGTCCGGGGCCGCGTAATAGAGATTGAAATCTGCAGCCGTTCGCATTGCTGGTTTCCGCCGATTGAAAACAAGCGCTGTTCGCGAGTCTCCAAAAACCAATTTGCCTGTGGCGCGCAGGCGCGACCCCGGCGCTCCAGACTTTCCTTTGGGGGCAACGCCTATCGCATGTCCACCCTTTCGCGCCATCGCGCTTCGAAAGAATCAGAGTCATTCAGTGTCCGGGCTTGCGCCTCTAATGGATTGCCGGGCTTCTGTGTGACAACGCTTGTAACTTTTCCGTTGGAAACGGGTTGCGCAGATGCCTCCTTGGGAAATTCCAACAACGACTTCGAAAGCATGGGCTTGCCCTCGTACCAGCACTTTCGTCCATCGATCAGACGATAGGACCACCACTGCCCGTGCGGATTTTTTGGCGCCGCGGCGCTGCATTGTTGTTTGGCCTGCGCATTTGGTATCCCAACGGATAAGAGCGTAGCAATCCAGGCGGCCAAAGCGATTGAGGGCAGTTTGCTCATTTGCGCACTGCGAGGCTGCTTTGTCGCTGCAAGCGGCTTACAGCGACTGCCAAATCGGGGCGTTCGAGAACTTCCACCAACCTGTCCAGGATACGCTCATTGTTCTGCGGCCGGGGCAGAAGGTAGTCTTCCAGTATGAGTTGCGCTTCGTTAATCGCCTGAAGAGCCAATTGTTGATCGGTCATCTCTTCTTACCCATTAAACAAATGCCGCCCAGGGGAAAAGAAGAAGCAAGAAATCAAGCCGCTTTGGGGAGATATCCCCACTTTTTTGAGTTATCCGATCAATTTTTATTTCAATGCGAGAAGCCCTCGGCGCGCGATCGCGGCGGCTTCCTAGTTCAACACCGCTTCCGAAGTCGACTGACTGGTAGCTTGTCGAACTGACGATGTCAGTTCGTTGGGGTAAAGCGGACCTTCCGGTTGGGCGCGTTGAAGTCCGGAAATGGAGTCCCGTCCTTCCGGCTTTGAGTTGGAGGTCATCGGCTTTGGCGGCGTGACCGAGATACCTGCCTCTTAGCTCGGCATCACGAACATGAGCCGCCGCAGGCGGACCGCCGCTGGCATGCCCCGCAAACCGTGCGGCGCTAACCCTCATCCGGAAACCGGAGCAGATGGGGTAAAATCCCCCAGGGTCCACACCCGAGGAGCAACAACATGACCCCACACATCCCCGAGGAATTTTCCACCAGGTTGATCGACTGGAGTCCCTTCGTGATCATGGGCAACACGATGCCGCCCCGAGATCCTGATGAAGAAGAAGAGGACGAGGACGAAGAGGAAGAGGACCGCGCCGACGAACCGCCGGTCGTGCGCGAGCCGGACGAAGACTAGAGCATGATGCTTTTAGGATTGGGCATAGCCTACAAGTGGTGGAACTGGCACGACAGCTACGTCGCAGACGCAGCGCCCAACAAGAAGTGGGTCGAGGTGTCGGACGCCGGAGAGGCGGCGTTCCGGAACCAACACGCGAGCACGAGGCGATGAGGCAGGCGATGTGGCGGTGGGATCTGACGGGCGGCGACGGTCGGTCGGACCGAACACTCTTCGATCCGGACAGACCGAACGATGTGGTTACCATCGTGCCTTGCCCCTCACCCGCCTTCACGCTTTGCGTGAAGGCGACCTCTCCCCGTAAAAGGTCGGGGAGAGGTGAAGGGAGCTAGCTCGCCGGCATGACGTAGGCATAAATCCGGCCGCGCGAGATCGGCGCTTCGCGGACGCGGTTGCCGTTATTACCCGAGATCATGATCGGATTTCCGGAGGCATCGATGCCGGTGATGATGCCGACATGGCCGCCGCCGCGCCGCCCCATCACGGCGATCGCGCCGACCTGCGGGCCGGAGACGCGCTGGCCGTAATGCGCGAAGGAAGCAGCCATATCGGAGCCGGTGCCCTTATAGCCGGAATGCTGCAGCACCAGGTTCATGAATCGCGCGCACCACAGGCTGCCGCGGCCGGTCGGGTTGCCGCCGAGATAGCGGCGCGCTTCGGAAACGACGTTCGAGGAACCGAAGCTGCCTTGCGTTGTGACACCGCCGGTGTTCGGCACCAGACTGGCATTGGTATCGGCAAAGCCGCGCGCCTGCATTTGCGCCACGCCGCGCTCCCAGCGCGAACCGCGCGCTACATGCCGATAGTGCCTGTGAGCGTAGTGCCGCGCATTACGGCCGGCGTGATAGGCGCGAGCGTGTCGCCCTGCGCCGTGGTGAGATCTTGCTGAAGCGGGAGTGGCAGAAATGGCGATGGCCATCGAACACAAGGCCAGCGCGATAAGACGAAGCGACCGGCGAAACGCAAACAACTGAACCATACTTACTCGATCCTCTGTGACACCCCCCATTCCCCATCGCACTCGGGTGGAAACGAACGCGGCGGCGGGTTTGAAATTTTCGGTGTGGCGAGAGGAAGATTTCATGCGGCACTGCGGAAACGATTTCGGGGTCATTCCGCGATCATTGTTTGGCCAAAAAGATCCTGTGCTGCCGCATTGCGGCCCCGAAAATTAACTGCAAAATTCGGGGCGGCCCACGAGAAGGAATGACAAATGCCCTATGCCGTCGCGAAAGATAATGTCCGTCTCCATTACGAAGAGGCGGGAAATGGAACACCGATCATTTTCCTGCACGAATTCGCGGCCGACCACACCAATTGGGAGCCGCAGATGCGCTACTTCTCGCGCGGCCACCGCTGCATCGCCTATTCCGCGCGCGGCTATATGCCGTCCGACGTGCCGCCCGCGGCCGACGTCTACACCTACAAGCATTTCTACACCGACGCGCTCGCGGTGCTCGATCATCTCGGAATCGCAAAGGCACATCTCATCGGCCTGTCGATGGGCTCCTATTCGTCGCTGCAGATCGGCCTCAACGCGCCCGAACGCGCGCTGTCGATGACGCTGGCCGCCGTCGGCTCCGGCTCGAACCTCGAAAATCTCGAAGCCTTCCGCAAACAGTGCCGGGCCAACGCCGAGCAATATGAGGCGATCGGATCAGTCGAAGTCGCCAAAGCGACCCGCGAGGCGCCGAGCCGGATTCCGTTTCTGCTGAAAGACCCGCGCGGTCACGCCGATTTCTATGCCGCCCTGGCCCGCCACGACGCCAAAGGCTCGGCCAACACCATGCGCAGCTTTCAGGGCGGCCGGCCCTCGATCTACACCCTGGTGGAGGCGATCGGTAAAGTGCCGACGCCGGCGCTGATCCTGTGCGGCGACGAGGACGACAATTGCGTCGAGCCCAGCCTGTTCCTGAAGCAGCATTTGCCCGCGGCGGGGCTTTCGTTCTTCCCGAAATCCGGCCACGTGCTCAATCTGGAGGAGCCGGCGCTGTTCAATGAGATGGTCGAGCGTTTTATTGCACTGGTCGAAGCCGGGAGGTGGCCGGTGCGTGATCCGAGATCGATGATGGCTTGAACGTCATTCCGGGGCGATGCGCAGCATCGAACTAGGTGCGCAATTGCGCACCTGAGAATCTCGAGATTCCGGGTCTGGTCCTACGGACCATCCCGGAATGACGCCAAGGGCGTCACTTCGCCTTGCCGCGGCTGAGCAAAAACACGCCCTGCTCGCCGAACATGTTCCAGAACCACCACGGCAGATTGAGCCGCAGGGGGCGGCCGTAGAGATCGAGCGCCACTGCGCGCTCCATCTTGACGTTGATCTCGTCGCAGAGCTGCACGAAATCCTTGATGGTGCAGAAATGGATGTTCGGCGTGTCGTACCAAGTCGCCGGCAGGTTTTCCGTGCGCGGCATGTGGCCGCCGACCAGGAGCTGCAGCCGCATCTTCCAGAACCCGAAATTCGGGAACGAGACGATGGCGCGCTGGCCGATCCGCAGCAGATTCTCCAGCACCACTTTCGGCTGCCGCGTTGCCTGCAGCGTCTGCGACAGGATCACGTAGTCGAACGCATCGTCGGGATAATTGACGAGGTCGGTATCGGCGTCGCCCTGCACCACCGCAAGGCCCTTGGCGACGCAGCGGTTGACACCCTCGCGCGACAGCTCGATGCCGCGGCCGTCGATGCCCCGGCTTTCCAGCAGCATCAGCAATTCGCCGTCGCCGCAGCCGACATCGAGCACCTTTGAGCCGCGCTCGATCATCTCGGCGACCAAAAGATGATCGCTGCGATAATTCCCGGTGCGGTCAGGCGTGACGCCCGCGAGCGGCAAGGTCTGCTGGATGCTCATGATGGCTCAGCGCCATTGTTTCCCAGTCCGCGCGCCTTGCCCGCCGACTGCAGAAAAGCCCGGGAGATGTCGAAGAATTCCGGCACCTCCAGCAGGAAGGCGTCGTGGCCGCGATCGGTTTCGATCTCGGCAAACGACACCCGCGCGCTCGACGCATTGAGCGCATGCACCAGCGCCCGCGATTCCGCGGTCGGGAACAGCCAGTCTGACGTGAACGACACCACGCAGAACCGTGTCTTGATGCCGCGGAACGCACGCGCCAGCGCGCCGTCATGGTCGGCGGCGATATCGAAATAGTCCATTGCCCGCGTCAGATAGAGATAGCTGTTGGCATCGAAGCGCTCGACGAAGGACGAGCCCTGGTAGCGCAGATAGCTTTCGACCTGGAAATCGGCGTCGAACGAGAAGGTCGGCAGGTCGCGGTCCTGCATCCGCCGGCCGAACTTGCGGTGCAGGGCGGCGTCGGAGAGATAGGTGATATGCGCTGCCATCCGCGCCACGCCGAGCCCGCGATGCGGGTGCGTGCCGTGCTCGAAATAGCGCCCGGCGCGCCAGTCGGGATCGGCCATCACGGCCTGACGGCCCAATTCGTGGAACGCGATGTTCTGCGCCGAGTGCCGCGTGCTGCAGGCAATCGCCAGCGTGGAATACACCCGCTCGGGGTAAGCCGCGGTCCATTGCAGCGCCTGCATGCCGCCCATCGAGCCGCCGACCACGCAGAACAGCGTCTCGATCCCCAAGCGATCGATCAGCATGGTCTGCGCGCGCACCATGTCGGGAATGGTGATGATGGGAAAATCGAGCCCCCACGCTTTTGCCGTCGCGGGGTTGATCGAGGCCGGGCCGGTCGAGCCCATGCAGCCGCCGATCACGTTGGAGCAGATGATGAAATAGCTGTTGGTGTCGAGCGGCCGGCCGGGGCCGACCATGGTGTCCCACCAGCCCGGCTTGCCCGTCACCGGGTGCGGGTTGTTGACATGCTGATCGCCGGTCAGCGCATGGCAGACCAGAATGGCGTTGGAGCGATCGGCGTTGAGTTCGCCATAGGTCTGGTAGGCGATCTGGAACGGCGCCAGATCGATGCCGCAATCGAGTTTGAGCGGCTGATCCATCCCGAACTTCGCCAGCTGCGACGTCGGATGATCGGCCTCATGGGCGCGATCCTCGCCGTGGATCGCGGGACTTGCTATCGACTGCACCTTGGTCATCCCGGCACCGTCCTCCTCGCGGAGGATCCTCGAACGGAAATCAGGCCATAAAAAAACCCGGCCTGAACATAAGGTTCGGCCGGGATCACTTCTGTCCCCGGCCTGTTTAGCGAGTTGTTTAACGTGGCTGCAAGCCGGCCGGCTCAAATGACCACGGAGTGGGTTAAAGCTAGTCCCGGACTGGCGTTTCGTCAAGGCAGGCCCAAAGCGCAGAGTTAACCGGGCCATGCAGGTGGGCCATGCAGGCGGCCCATGCAGGTCCTGGCGGCGACGTTTCTCTTTGCTTTCAGCTTCCGTCTTTCCTAATCAGTGCCCTTGCTTGCCGGCGGCATCAGGCCGTCCGGCCGTTAGGGTTCGACATGTCCAAGGCACCCCCCGCCCCGCCCTCGCTGGCGGTGCTGCGCAAAGAGATCGACGCGATCGACGAGCAGGTCCATCAGCTCTTGATGGCGCGCGGCGATATCATCGATCGCCTGATCCAGGTGAAGGAGACCCAGGAGGTCGGCTCGGCGTTCCGTCCGGCGCGCGAGGCCGACATGATGCGGCGACTGGTCGAGCGTCATCGCGGCATCCTCCCGATCGATACCGTCGAGAGCATCTGGCGCGTCATCATCTCGACGTTCACGTATGTGCAGGCGCCGTTCTCGGTGCATGCGGATGTCTCGGTCGGCGAATCCGCGATGCGGGATTCGGCGCGGTTTCATTTCGGCTTCGTCGTGCCTTATGTGGCGCATTTCAGCGCGCAGGCCGCGGTCGAGGCGGTGGCGAAATCGAAGGGCGATCTGGCGCTGGTCTCGGCCACCTCCAGCCGCACGCCGTGGTGGATCGGCCTCGAGCCTGATGGCGCGCCAAAAATCATCGCGCGGCTGCCGTTCCTCGAGCGTGCCGATCATCCGGCGGCATTGCCGGTGTTCGTGGTCTCGCGCGTCGCCGATAACGCGATGGTGACCGAGGTCGAGACCTGGAGCGTGCGCGTCTCCGGCTGGAATGCCGATATTGCGCGTGCGATCGCGCCGCTCGCCGAAATCGTCGCCGTCCCCGATACCGCCTTCGACGGCGCGGCGCTGCTGGTATCGATCGCAGGCACCGGGCTGGAAAAGATCAGAACCGCGCTGATCGAGGCCGGCGCCTCGGTGCGCTCATCGGCCCTCGTCGGCAGCCACGCAACGCGCTATACGGTGCCCCCGAACGGGGCAGCCAAACCCTAAAAGCCGCCCCAAAATACCCCGGAGTTAACGATGTCCCGCCCCGTGCCGAATCCCGGCATTCTCGATATTGCGCCCTACACGCCCGGCAAGAGCCCGGTGGCGGAGCCGGGCCGCAAGGTGTTCAAGCTGTCCGCCAACGAGACGCCGTTCGGGCCGTCGCCGAAGGCGATTGCGGTCTACAAGGACGCCGCAGCGCATCTGGAGGACTATCCGGAGGGCACATCGCGGGTGCTGCGCCAGGCGATCGGCCGCGCCTTCGGGCTCGACCCGAACCGCATCATCTGCGGCGCCGGCTCGGACGAGATCCTCAATCTGCTCGCGCACGTCTATCTCACCCATGGCGACGAGGCGATCTCGACCACCCATGGCTTTCTGGTCTACCCGATCGCGACGATGGCGAACGGCGCCAGGAACGTCGTCGCGCCCGAAACCAATTTCACCGCCGACGTCGACGCGATCCTCGCGCGCGTCACGCCGCGCACCAAGCTCGTCTGGCTCGCCAACCCGAACAACCCGACCGGCACCTATCTGCCGTTCGACGAGGTCAAGCGGCTGCGCGCCGGCCTGCCGGAGCACGTGCTGCTGGTGCTCGACGCCGCCTATTCCGACTACGTGTCGCGCAACGACTACGAGCTCGGCATCGAGCTGGTGGCGACCACCGAGAACACGGTGGTGACGCACACGTTTTCGAAAATCCACGGCCTCGCGTCGTTGCGGATCGGCTGGATGTTCGGCCCGGCCCACATCGTCGACGCGGTCAACCGGATTCGCGGCCCCTTCAACGTCTCGACGCCGGCGATGCTGGCGGCGGTGGCGGCGATCGAGGACACCGCGCATGTCCAGATGTCCAGGACGCACACCGAAAAATGGCGCAACTGGCTGACGGACGAAGTGACAAAACTCGGCCTCAAGGTGACGCCGAGCGTGGCCAATTTCATCCTGATCCATTTCCCGCTCGAGCAGGGCAGGACGTCGGCTGATGCCGACGCGTTCCTGACCAGGCGCGGGCTGGTGCTGCGCGCGCTGAACAATTACGGCCTGCCGCACGCGCTGCGCATGACCATCGGCACCGAGGAAGCCAATCGGCTCGTGGTCGACGGTTTGCGCGACTTCATGGCGGCCAGGATGGCTGTCAAGTGAGCGTTGACGGGAACGCTGCGCCGCATTTCAAGAAGGTCGCGCTGATCGGCTTCGGCCTGATCGGCGGCTCGATCGCGCGCGGCGCCCGGCTGCAGGGGCTTGCGGGCGAGATCGTCACGACCGCGCGCTCGGAGAAGACCCGTGCGCGGGTGGCCGAACTCGGCATCGTCGACCGCGTAGTGGCGACCAACGCCGAAGCCGTCAAAGACGCCGACCTCGTCATCCTCTGCATTCCCGTCGGCGCCTGCGGCCCGGTGGCGCAGGAGATCGCGGCTTTCCTCAAGCCGGGCGCGATCGTTTCCGACGTCGGTTCGGTCAAGGGCGCGGTCGCACGCGAAATGGCGCCGTTTATTCCCCCGGGTGTGCACTTCGTCCCCGCGCATCCGGTCGCCGGCACCGAGCATTCCGGCCCGGATTCCGGCTTCGCGGAATTGTTCATCAACCGCTGGTGCATCCTGACGCCACCGGAAGGCACCGACGCGGGCGCGGTGGAAAAACTGCGGGCGTTCTGGGCCGGCCTTGGCGCCAGGGTCGAGATCATGACGCCGGATCATCATGACCTCGTGCTCGCGATCACCAGCCACCTGCCGCATCTGATCGCCTACACCATCGTCGGCACCGCCGACGAACTCGAAGAGGTGACGTCGTCGGAGGTCATAAAGTTCTCCGCCGGCGGCTTTCGCGATTTCACCCGTATCGCGGCCTCCGATCCCACGATGTGGCGCGACGTGTTCCTGAACAACAAGGACGCGGTGCTGGAGATGCTCGGCACCTTCAACGAGGATCTGTCGAAACTCACCCGCGCCATCCGCCGCAATGACGGCGAAGCGCTGTTCGAGCATTTTACCCGCACCCGCGCCATCCGCCGCGGCATCGTCGAGATCGGCCAGGATTCGGCCGCGCCCGACTTCGGCCGGCCGCATGAACATCTGACGAAGAAGCCGGGTTGAGAGCGGGCGCATGCGAAGTATCCAGTACGCCGCGGCTTCTCGGTTTTATCCCTGATGTCTCTGGAATACTGGATCACCCGCATGCGCGGGTGATGACGACTGGGGGTATGCCTTCCGAGCGAGCCGCAGGCGGGCGATCGAGCCGGCGCTGATCTGCATGGCGGTGCCAACGAGCCACCACGAGCCAATGACGAGCTCCCATGCGCGGTGCGGCGCTTCATCGAGCACGATGGCACAGACCGAGATCAGCGCGGCCACGGCGGCGAGGAATGTGCCGGCGGCGCTGAGCAGCTCGACCGGCTCAACCCTCGGCGGATGGCGGGCGCCGCTGGCCGGGAGCCAGGGAATATCGATCCCGAGATAGAATGCGATCATTCCGGCCAACACCATCGCCGCGGTGAATCCGAACGTGTCGAGCGCCGCGATGTCGGTTTTTGCCAGTTGCGCGGCCACGAACGTCCCGCACATCGCGCCGGCCATCGCCAGGCCGCTGCGCCCGATGACATGCGCCGCCCGGCTGATCAGATAGTAGTCCTGCATCGCGTGGTTTCCTTCGTTAGGCATGATGAACCCCTCGTTCTGGCAGGGATCGAGCGCGGCATTCGCACATCGATAGTCGCGAACACGCGATCATTTCGCGTCACGTCTCGCTCACGGCCGGGTGTTGGAATTTCTTGACGCGCGCGTCCGCGTCTGAATGAAAGGAAGCGGGCTCCAGCCGGGGCGACTGAGCCCGCTTCGATCCGGGCACGCCGGTTACTTGCGGGGTTTGACGTGCCGGGTCACGATCGGGTGGCTCATGACCAGCCGCGGCGCCATCGCGTGGGCATTGGCAACCGGCCGCGCCGATCCGTTACCGAGATCGCCGTTCGGATGATAGAACGCCCACATCCCCGGCTCCGATGCCTCCAGCGGGTCCTGCGCCGACGCCGGTGATGCAATCAACACCGCCAAAACCGCGGCCGCGCCGAACAATTTGAACCTGGTCATGTCTCTCCTCCTCCGCATGACCCGCAGCTGATGTGCGGGCCTTCACTAGGAGAGACTGGGGTTCGTGCCTCGGCATTCCCGCGATTTCGATCACGGTTCGGCGAGCAGGTGTTTACCGTCACGGCTGCCGGCCCGGCCTGGTGAGCAATTGCGCACGGGGGCCGGGACGACGATGGAGAAATGTCGACGGAAAGATTCAGAACAGCGGCGGGACGTCCCCTACCTTCAACGGGCCGAGAAACACCGCACCGTCGACGAAGCGCAGCGGAAAGGCCCGCGCCTTCTTGCCTTCCAGCACCGCTTCGCTGCCGAGCGAGTTGATTCCGGCGGTGACGCCGACACTGGCGTTCTGCTTGACGACCTTGCCAAGCCCCGGGATCGCGCGGTCGAGCGCGCCGAACAGGCCGTTGATGTCCTGGCTCTTGACGCCGGGCGCGACGCGATCGAGCGTTGCCTGCGGCACGCCCTGTTCCAGCATCTTCTCGATGCCGAGCGCGGGAATCACCTTCTCGATACCGGCGACCGTCATCTGTAATTCGCCTTCGATCCGGCCGCTGGCATTGAGGCCCAGCGTGCCGGCGGCAACTGCGATCAGGTCGCCCTGCTGGATTCGCGACTGCACGATCTCGACATGGCCGCCCACGGCCTGGATTTCGCGAAACCGCTCGGGCCAGGGTTTTGGCGAAAAATCCTTCAAGCCGCTGAGCTTCGTGCGCACATCGGCATCGAAGGGCGCTGCGAGCAGCGGATGCACCTCCTGCACGCTGCCGCCGGCGATCTGCAACACAGTTTCGATCAAGGGGTGATCCGCCGGCGAGCCCTCGGCGATGCGGCCATGCAGCTCGACATTCCTGGCGCGGGCGAGCGGCGTCTGCACCGATCCTTTGATGCGATCGATCGCGGGCTCGTCGAACACCAGCGAGACACGCTGCGGCACCGCGGGCAGCCCGACCACGCTGCTGCGGCCCTTGCTCCAGTTCACCATCATCGACGGCGGCTGGCCCCGCTCGGATATGGTGGCCGGCGCCTTGAATTCGGCGATCAGCAATTTCGGATCGTAGATTTGCGCCACCACCAGGATTTCGCCGAGCTTGGCCGTAAACGGCGCCTGCGATCCCGCGGTCTGCGACAGCAACGCCACGCTGGCATCGTCGCAGCGGACTTCGAGGCGGAACGGGAAGCCGGCGACGGAGCGGTTGCCGCAATCATAGACCCGGCCGGATTTGGCTTCCTGGGCCCGCCAGGCGTCGGCGCGCACGCCGACCTCGGAAGCCGCATAGAACCAGAATCCGCTCCAGGCGCAGGCTGCAACCACGAGCAGAGCGGGCATGAGGAAAAGGCGCCAAAGCGGGCGCCGGCGCGGCGCGGGGGACATGTCAGGCATGCGGCGTCCTTTGGCTGACGATTTTGTCAAATGTAAGCGACCAAAGCCTCGGTTCTGATTGTATCAGAACCGAGGCTCTGAATTCTCGTTTTGACGGGTTTTCTTAACGCGAACCGGTATCCACCCCGCATCAAGTGCGGGGCAGGCTTTCGCTCGAAAACGCTCTGCCCCGGCAGCAAAAGCCGCTGAATTTGCTTCGTTTTGCCTTGCGCTTCTGATAGCCGTGCGCGCAATGTCGACGATTACCTTGCCCGAGACGGAATTCTCCGAAGGCGACCTGTGGGTGTTCGGCTATGGCTCGCTGATGTGGCGTCCGGGCTTCGAATTCCTCGAACAGGTCCCGGCGCGGCTGATCGGGGAGCATCGCGCGCTCTGCGTTTACTCGTTCGTCCACCGCGGGACGCCGGAAAAGCCGGGCCTGGTGCTCGGGCTCGATCGCGGCGGCGCCTGCCGCGGCATCGCCTTCCGGGTCGCCGAGAAGAACCGCGCCGCAACCGTCGCCTATTTGCGCGAACGCGAGCAGGTCACCTCGGTCTATCGCGAGGTGACACGCTCGCTGTGGCTGGAGAACGAGACGCGGCAACGCGTCAGCGCGCTGGCCTATGTGGTCGATCGCGGCCATGTGCAATATGCCGGACGGCTGTCGCTGGCGGAGCAACTGCGCCACGTGCAGCAGGGCCACGGCCAGTCCGGCGTCAACCGCGACTATGTGCTCGCGACCGTGAAAGCGATCGAGGCCGCGGGCTTTCGCGACACGCAATTGCATCAGCTCGCCATGATGCTGCACGACGCGCATCCGCTGCACCCGCTCCGCCAGGGCGAGCGGGAAGCGCCCTAGTGGATGAATCCGACGCCTGGTGTCCACTCTTACCCACGAGATCGATCGGACGTCGCCTCGGGCTTGGAGCGTCCGGTCGAAACCGTCAGTCTTGAGTCCGGATTACCTTCAACTCCGGACACGTCGCCGCAGCGCGCTAGTTGAGGCTAAGTGCCAAACGGCGTCATCAAGTTAGTCTAAACAAAGAGGCCACCAACGAAAGAGGCCCTAACCTATGACCTCACAAGTTCAAACCGCTCGCAACAGTGCATCATACCGGGAGCGTATCTTCCAAGCGGGGAGACGTATCTGATGTGTGCTTCGCGCCATCGCCTTTACCCTCGTTAAGCAAGAGCCTCATCGACCTCGTCGAACGGCCGTTCCGTCAGTTCAGTCGTCTTTGGGATTTAGGCGACGTTCGGAACGCCTTGCTCATCACGGCCATTATAGTAGTGCGCCTGCTCAATGGGGCGATGTCGCCGAGCGTAATGTGCATCCAGAATGATCCCGCTTCTGGTTCGCAAGCGCGATGCGCTCAGCGAAACGAGTTCGCCGAATGACGCGCGACACGACATTTGCGAGCCGTGCATCCGGAGCTAATACGAGTTGCATACAAATATAGATTGCTTTGTTTTGAAGTATTCATCATAATATTATCTACCATTTTATGTATTGTTTATCCTTAACCAAAGGTTAATTTCATTATTTACATAACTGACGTTCGGTTTACCTTGTCTTATCAAACTCGGAGAAACCAAAATGCGTCGTCGGCTTGGTCAAGTCCTTTGCTCAACTTTGCTCTTGCTCACAGCCGGAAACGCCCGCCTCGCCGCGATAGAGAACGAACCGGCTGCCAACTCCACCGCCTTAGGTGCAGGTACCAACGTTAGCTGTTCCCGGCGTGCAACTCCGGTGGAACCAGCAGATCCTTCGGCGGATTCTTCGGTAACGGCTGCGATTTCTCACAAATTCATCGCCAGCCAACGATTCAGGGAGAACACGTCAACTGCGGCGGAAGTCAAGATTTCGTGGCTTGGCGCGACTTTCGTGCGCCGCTTCGCCGTCAAGATCGAAGACGATACAAATGACGTGGCATTTCAAATTCATGTCTTGAACAAAGCATCAAGCGATAACCAACTCATCGCCGAACTCCATGATCGCTATGAGACTCGTCTCGCCGACGTTTGGTGCTTCCTAAAACTCCAGGCGAACGGTGAAGACGGTGCGTTGCAGACCAACGCTGTGCCAAACATATTTTTTGTTCGTGACGCCGCAGGCGAGCTCGGGGCGGTAGACACGATCTGGGGCGGCGCCGGATGGGAAATCGGCGCGAGCCCGGTGAGAGGTCAACGCGAATGGCCTTCCGGATCGCACGTCATCTCGCGCTGAGGTCGCGCGGACGCCGTTTTTCGGTCTCGTCTCAGTGGAGCCTGCCCGCAGCGCGAAGTCCGAAATATCGCACGGCTCCGCGCCAGTCGTGGCAAATCTTCGCCCCGTACGAAATCAGCTCGTTACAGTACGCGGCAACATCTCGCCTGCGCCCGAAGTGGATCGCTCCAACTCCACCGAACGCGCCAAGACGGATTGTTTGCGTAAGCGGGAACGCGCCATACCCAAATCGTCTCGTAAACGCTGTCTCCCGAGCGCTCGACATCAGGCTGTACTGTCGGCCAGAAAGCTGAACCAGCGAGAGCGAGCGCCAAAATTGACGCCGTTGAGATGATTGCCTTGCGCATCGCGCGCCTGCCCTTCGTATCGATTGGTGGGTTTTGATACCCGAAAATTAAATGCACCACGCGTCGCCCGCGCTCTGCGCGGGACATCGATGTTGGCCTTATGAGATTTACTTGGGCGAAGTCTCGTTATCGCGGAATGCGAAAATGAAAGCAATTCAGGCAACCAACGGTCAGTGAATAGCAACACTTCCTCCCACCGAAAAATCCGGAGAACTACGGATTTCGACAGAAATCATTCCGGCTTGAAATTGACGGCGTTCTCAGCCATGCGGATTCATTGTCGACGCCGCCAATGCTCCACCGCGCGAGATTGGTGGGAGCATCCCCATGACCGACGAGGCCATGAGTCCTTTGCGGCGGCTCAGGGCCACAGAACTCTGAGAGACGACAGCCCATTGGCCGCATAGCGCTGTCGATCATTTCGTTTCGCCCGCAGCCAAGCGCAGGCCCTCCAGGAAGAACTCTCGCTGCTCCGGGACGCGCCAGTGTTTGGCCCCCGGAATCACCGAAGGCGTGATATCCCGCAGGCGGTCGACGATCGCTCGCGCCTCGTCGAGGCGCCCCAGATGTGCGCAACAGGAGGCCAGAAAGCGGTAGCACGGCGGCCAAGTCGGGTTTTCCTGCAGCGAGAGGCGTAGCATCGCCGCCGCTCGTTCCAGGTGGCCAGCGAAAAAGTGACCGATCGCGATCCCAAGCGACGGCGGGGCTGGCCGCAGCGGATTAAAGCGCAGAGAGTTTTCGAAGTGCTCGATGCCGAGGTTGATTTGTCCGGCCCAGAGCCTGAGCCATCCGCTCCGGAACCAGGCAATTGCGGAGCTCGGATTGAGCTCGAGAGAGCGGTCGATCAGAACGATCGCTGGATCGATATCGCTCTCGAAGTAGCCGATCACGAACGCCGCCTCGGCGAGAACATAGGGGTCATCGCCGGAAGCACGAATCGCACGGCGAGCAAGGTCGACACTTTGCTGGCGTTCCCTTTCCGGGTCCTCGGTCCAGCCGTTCAAATCAAGGTTTTGGCGGCAGCTGGCTGCCAGGACGAGGGCCGGTCCGTAGCAGGGGTCAAGCTCCAGCGCGTGCTGGAGCAGATCAAGTGCGTGGAGCAATCGGAGTCTTTCCCACGACATGGCGTCGGCGCGGGCGCGGAGATAGAGGTCGTACACCGTGAGGTCGGTGGTCTGACGTTGAATTGAGCGACGAATTTCAGCCGCGACTACCGCGGGCTCAATGACACCGGCTACGCCAATGGCGATCTTGTCCTGAAGATCGAAAACATCATTGAGCGAGCCATCAAAGTGGTCGGCCCAGAGATGAGCGTCGCTGACCGCGTCGATCAGTTGGCAGGTGATGCGCACGCGATTTCCCGCCTTCCGGATGGAACCCTCCAATACATAGCGAACGCCAAGTTCGCGACCGACCTGCTTCACGTCCACGGCACGACCTTTGTAGGTGAAGCTCGAGTTGCGCGCGATGACAAAGAGCCAGCGGGTGCGGCTCAGCGCCGTGATGATCTCTTCCACCATCCCGTCGGCGAAATACTCCTGCTCCGGATCGCCGCTCATGTTCTGGAAAGGCAAGACGGCAATCGAGGGCTTGTCCGCCAGCACCAAGGCGGGTCTTTTTTCTGCGGCGACGCCGCGATCCCTAACTCTGATAACGCGGATCGGATGTTCGATGTTCTTGAGCTTCTGTTCGCCGGCATCTTCAAAGGAGACGTCGTCGAGTTTGTGCCGTACATGCCGGTAAGCATCGTCGGAAAGACAAATACCGCCCGGATCCGCGATGCCTTCGAGGCGAGCCGCCACATTGACCGCGTCGCCAAATATATCGCCAGCATCCTCGATCACGTCGCCGACATTGATGCCGATCCTGAATTCTATGCGCTGATCCGGTGGTACGTCCGCATTGCGTTCGGCCATGCTACGCTGAATATCGACTGCGCAACGTACCGCATCCATAACGCTGTCGAACTCGGCGAGCAGTCCGTCACCGGTATTTTTGACAATAGCCCCGCGATGGGCAGCAATATTTGGGGCAACCAAGCCCTGCAGATGTTCCCTCAGCCTTACGTGCGTGCCTTCTTCGTCCGCGCCGGTCAATCGGCTGTAACCGGCAACATCGGCCGCAAAGACCGCAACGAGCCGACGCGCGAAGGGATTGCGAGCCAAGGATTGCCCTCCTCGCTATAACGCGCCGCGTTGGCGCGGCCATTTCGAAAAATGCACACAAAATCGCAGCGCCGCGCGTAACTTTCCGATCCTAGCGCCGTTTGTCTTCGGATACCACCCGAACAGCCAGCTTGGCCGGGGTAACGCGTGCGCTCTGGGTCATTCGCCGAGCGAATTGCCCGTATCGCGGCCGATCGTGCCGCGGCGGCAGTGATCGACGTCAACGGTCGGCCGCCAGTTTTGTGCCGGCTGACCGTTGACTGCACGAGCCCGTTGATTGTCAGTCGGCATCGGCGTGCCGATCGTGATCGTGATCGTGATCGTCGGGCAGATGATCGCGATCAGTTCCTGGCGTAAACGAAACGCCACGGAGGACTTCGCCAAAGCGCGCCGTTCGAATCACCGTGAAAGTTTCGCCCGCGGGAAGGCTGGTTGCAGCTAGTTTATCCCTGATCATGACCAGTTGATTCGGATCAGCACCCTGGTCGCCGTTGCCACTGACGGTCGAGGTGATCGCCCAGATCGTTGCGGTACCATCGCGATTGACGCGCCCCATGATGTTCCGAAGGCCGTCGCTGGCGGGCGACCAGGGAAGGCCGGTCTTGGGATTTTGGCCGCTCGGATAATCCGTCACCGTGTATGGCACGCCAAGGTTCAACCCGGCCTGCAGTACGTAGGCCAGTTTCCACGCGCGGAGGTTGGCGTCGAACACCCATTTCTGCAGTCCCGCGCCGGTTTGCGCGGCGGCCGCCTTGTACTTGCCGGAAGCCGGATCAAAGCTGTTGGTGCCGTCGCCTTCGTCGGTGACGTAGAGCGTCTTCGCATCGGCGAACCAGACTCCGAACGGGAACGACGTCGCTTTTTTCGCCAAATTCGTCGGGAGGCCCGCAAGGATGCACATGTTGTAGGGGACGACCCCCTTCGTCTGCAGCTGTGAAGCGTCGTAAGGGATCGGCGTCGCAGGCAGGCTTGCGATCGCCTTCGGTACGCCGACGCCGTTCGGGCATGCCAGCGGCCTGCCGTTCGCATCGAAGCCGGTCGCATCGATGAAGTAGACCGTGTTGATGCCGTTACCGCCGCTGCCCTTGGTGGTATAGATGACGTTGTTGAAGATCGAGAGGCCCCGGAAATTGGTGTCTTTGCCGATCTTGTCCGCGGTCAGCCCCAGTTGCGTGATGTTGAAGCTGCCGACCGGCGTCGGCAGGCCCGGGTTTTGCGCGACGAGTGCATTCCGTTCCACGGTCAGGATTTGCAATCCGGCACCGATAATGATCCCGTTTGGCTGAGGATTTGCGCCGTTGCCGGCGTTGCCCGCCGTGTAGACAATGTGCGCTCCGTCCTTGTCGTTCAGGATCGCGGCACGTCCGTTGTTGCCACTATATGCATTGGTTTTCGTGAAGCGAAACCGACCATGTTCGTCAACTTCTGCAACCACGCGGTAATTGCTTCCGGGAACGGGGTTGGTGGGATCGACCACCGCAGCCGTGTTGGAATTCGAAACATCGAGGGCATCGACGGGCGCAAGGTATCCCATGAACGTCACGACCCGGCCGTCGGTCGAAAGGTTAAGCGCGATCTCGGATTTGGATGGAAAGCTGGTCACCATCTGATCCTTGGTCAGGGGACCCCGGTCCGCGCTGTTGGGCACTTCGAGCGAATTGATCAACTCGCCGGACGGCTTGAGTTGATCGAGCACGATTTTCGCGGTGACGCCGAAGCTGCCGTCAACGAGCGAATTGTTCCAGACATACGGATAAGAGCCGTCGTTCGTCGCGGCCACGCAATTGGGCGCGACGCAGTTGGGCGGCAGTTGTGTCCCCACCGCGACATTTGCCGGATTGTTGTCGTATACGGAGCGGCTGACCAGCAAATTTCCCGGCCTGAATTGAACACCATCGTCGTCAGCAAGAGCAACCGTGGCTCCCGCGACGCCCGATAAAACGACCATTACTGCCAAACCCGGTTGAAAAACCGGCATCTGGGCTAGAAAACGCGATCCTGCACCATTCATCGCAACCTCCCATGCTTCGCCAGCAGCAATGCTTGCTGCTCCAGGGCGAAAGGGACCCTGCCTGTGCTCCATTACAGTCATAAGAACGCGACGCGAATGGATGTGGAAGGTTTGAGGGGAGTCCGAGGTTCGAGGCGATTGGTTGTGGGATCATCCAGGATATTGTCGGGAGCGCCGCCGGGTAAGCTGACATTCGCGGCGCGCGTCACTTCCGATATTCTCCGGTGAGCTGACATTCACCGGCAAATACCGGAATTCATGATCGCTTCCTGTTCTTGAGTGAGACGCTGAGGAGAACGCATCAGCCCGTTACCCAATCTACGCCGCTGACACCTGGCGTCCACTTCCACGCACTTATTCGATTACCTCGTCGTCGCCGGCGAGCAGAAAATGCGGGATTGTGATCTCGCTGAACTGGCCCGCTTGAAGAGAGTGAATTTCCCGAAAGCAATTTGCGCATGAGCGGCAGAGATCACCCCAAAGCTCTGAGCCCTCGCGTTAATGCAGCCGGAAGACTCCGTCCACGGCGCGTAGTTCGGCAGGCTTGATCAGTTTTGAGTGCGCGACGGTGACTGCAAACAGCGGGCCTTCGAGCTTTGTTTCCCAGAACGCGAGGAAATCCTTCAAGACCGGGAAATCCGGAAACATATCGTAGTCCTGCCAGACGTAAGTTTGCAGCAACCAGCGACGATCCGGACGGCGATAAACGATTTCCGCTGTCGTCAGTCCGTAGCCCAAGACCTGCTTCCTGAAATCCCTGGAAACCGCATCTTTCTCGACCATGGCAACCTCCAGCCAATCAAGACAGTTGCATGATTCTCAATTCGCCAGGAACGAAAACGTTCAATAGGTCATAGTAATCAACGCATTAGCAGCATGTTCCTTCGCCTGCTAGCAATCGCCGCAGGCGTTCCTCCTCAAACATCGTGGGCGAAAGCCCTTGCGCCCCGGTGTCACAGGCGTATGTGAAGAGCGGCTAGCACTCGTTCATCGCGACTGCCAATCCAGAAATAATCACAAAAGCCAAGGAGGATCGCATGAAATTCCGTCCGCTCCACGACCGCGTCGTGGTCAAACGCATCGATGCCGAAGAGAAAACCGCAGGCGGCATCATCATTCCGGACAGTGCCAAGGAAAAGCCCTCGCAGGGCGAAATCGTCGCTGTCGGCCCGGGTGGCCGCGACGAAGCCGGCAAGCTCATCCCGATCGATCTCAAGGTCGGCGACCGCGTGCTGTTCGGCAAATGGTCCGGCACCGAGGTCAAGCTCGATGGTCAGGAACTGCTGATCATGAAGGAAAGCGACATCATGGGCGTCCTCACCGACGTTCCCGCCGCCAAGAAGAAGGCCGCTTAAGCGCTTTAGCCCATTCCCTCATCCTGAGGAGCCGGCGCAGCCGGCGTCTCGAAGGAAGAGGCCCGTCCAAATCTCATCCCTCAAGAACCCGCCCAGTGGCGCGGACCTCGGGATCTGACGAGTTGAAAACGGAGATCATTATGTCAGCCAAAGAAGTCAAATTCGGCGTCGACGCCCGCGACAGGATGCTGCGCGGCGTCGAAATTCTCAACAACGCGGTGAAGGTCACGCTCGGTCCGAAGGGCCGCAACGTCGTGCTCGACAAGTCGTTCGGCGCTCCCCGCATCACCAAGGATGGCGTCACCGTCGCCAAGGAAATCGAGCTTGAAGAAAAGTTCGAGAACATGGGCGCACAGATGGTGCGCGAAGTGGCCTCCAAGGCGGCCGATGCTGCCGGCGACGGCACCACCACCGCGACCGTGCTGGCCGCAGCCATTGTGCGCGAAGGCGCCAAGGCGGTTGCCGCCGGCATGAATCCGATGGATCTGAAGCGCGGAATCGACCTGGCGGTGGACGCCGTGGTCGCCGACCTCGTCAAGAACTCCAAGAAGGTCACCTCCAACGAGGAGATCGCCCAGGTCGGCACCATCTCGGCCAACGGTGACGCGGAGATCGGCAAGTTCCTCTCCGACGCCATGAAGAAGGTCGGTAACGAGGGCGTCATCACGGTGGAAGAAGCCAAGTCGCTCGAGACCGAACTCGAGGTCGTCGAAGGCATGCAGTTCGACCGCGGCTACATCTCACCCTACTTCGTCACCAACGCCGACAAGATGCGCGTTGAAATGGACGATGCCTACATCCTGGTCTACGAGAAGAAGCTCTCCAGCCTGAACGAACTTCTTCCGCTCCTGGAAGCTATCGTGCAGACCGGCAAGCCGCTGGTGATCGTGGCCGAAGACGTCGAAGGCGAAGCTCTTGCTACGCTGGTCGTCAACCGTCTGCGTGGCGGCCTCAAGGTTGCCGCCGTCAAGGCGCCGGGCTTCGGCGATCGCCGCAAGGCGATGCTGCAGGACATCGCGGTTCTGACCGGCGGTCAGGCGATCTCGGAAGATCTCGGCATCAAGCTCGAGAACGTCACGCTGCAGATGCTCGGCCGCGCCAAGAAGGTGATGATCGACAAGGAGAACACCACCATCGTCAACGGTGCCGGCAAGAAGGCCGACATCGAAGCCCGCGTTCAGCAGATCAAGGCGCAGATCGAGGAAACCACCTCGGACTACGACCGCGAGAAGCTGCAGGAGCGTCTGGCCAAGCTCGCCGGCGGCGTCGCGGTGATCCGCGTCGGCGGCGCGACCGAGGTCGAGGTGAGGGAACGCAAGGACCGCGTGGATGACGCGATGCATGCGACCCGCGCCGCGGTCGAGGAAGGCATCGTGCCGGGCGGCGGCGTCGCGCTGCTGCGTGCCTCCGAGCATCTCAAGGGGCTGCGTACCAAGAACGACGACCAGAAGACCGGCGTCGATATTGTGCGCAAGGCGCTTTCCGCGCCGGCCCGCCAGATCGCGATCAACGCCGGCGAAGATGGCTCGGTGATTGTCGGCAAGATCCTCGAAAAGGATCAGTACTCCTACGGCTTCGACTCGCAGACCGGCGAGTACGGCAACCTTGTCTCCAAGGGCATCATCGACCCGACCAAGGTGGTTCGCGTCGCGATCCAGAACGCGGCCTCGGTCGCGGCGCTGCTGATCACTACCGAAGCCATGGTGGCCGAAGTGCCGAAGAAGAACGCGGGCGGCGGCATGCCCGCGGGTGGCGGCGGCATGGGCGGCATGGGTGGCATGGACTTCTAAGCCAACCGTTCAGAGCTGGTTCAAATGAGAAAGGCCCGGCATCGCTGCCGGGCCTTTCTGCATTAGCTACACGTCCATCTCGACAACGACGGTCAGAAACGATAGCCCATAGCCCGTTACCCCATCTGCGCCCGCTCAGGTATCCACTCGAATCTGATAGCGTTCGGCGATCGCTGACAACTGGGCCCAGGTCGTGTCATCTATTTCGATGCCATCGGCGATGCGCGCGGCGCGGGCCATTCGCTCGGGCTCGCCGGCGACCAGGACCGGGAGATCCTGGTCGGCAGGCTTGGCCGATTTCACCCAGGAAATCATGGCGTCGATCTCGCTCATCATGCTGTCGCGCATCGAAAGCCTGCCGGGATCGATCACGATGCTCAGCATGCCGTTGATGATGCCGCGCTCGGGCGGCGTTGGCGTGGTGACACTTGCCGAGCCGACAATGGCCCCGGCCAACAGTTCACACACGAGCGCCAATCCGGAGCCCTTGTGCTCGCCGAAAGGCAACACCACGCCGCGCGGCTCGCTGTACATCACCGAGGGGTCGGTGGTGGGTTGGCCTTTGTGGTCGAGCAACGCGCCGTCGAGCATCGGCTTGCCGGCATTGTGCGCAACCCTCACCTTTCCCAGGGCCACCCGGCTGGTGGCGAAATCGAGCAGGATCGGCGCGTTGTTATCGGTACCCGGAATCGCGATGCAGACCGGATTGGTCAGGAACCTGCCCTCCCGGCCGCGGAAGGGCGCGACCGGTGGCGGTCCCGAAGCGACGTTGACGAAGTGCAGCGCCACCATTCCCGCTCCTGCGGCAATCTCGCCATAGGCGCCGACGCGGCCAATATGGTGCGCATTGCGCAACCCGTTCACCGCAACGCCATGCTTCTGCGCCGCCTCGATCGCCCATTCGACCGCCTGGCGGGCGACCACCTGGCCGTAGCCGGCGCGGGCATCCCATACCGAGATGGTACCGGTGTCCGACACGATCTCCGGCGTCTGGTTGACCTTCAGCGTCCCGGCCTCCAGGTCGCGCACATAGGCGACCAGCATCCCCACGCCGTGGCTGTCATGGCCGCGCAGATTGGACTCGACCAGATGCTCGGCAACAATGGCCGCCTCGGCAGGCGAACTGCCACCCGCCGTGACGATGCGGTTGGCAAGCGCACGCAGCCTGACGTGGTCGACAATCATGCTTTTCTCCGTTCCGCGGCACGCCGGCACGCGCCTTCACAGTCAAGGTCGGCAAGTAACCAACCATAGCCGCGGAGCCCAGTCATTGAGAATGTTCGCCGGCGACTGCGGACACGAGTCAACGATCGCGATGTACGCACCGTGGCGCGCCGACGGTTCTTCTTGACTCCTCCCGCGCCAGCTAACAAATTCCGGCCATAGGTCCAAACGCCTTGCTCTCACGACCCGCGGTCGTCAGCTTTGTCTGACTGGTGCGGTCAAGGCACCCCCGATCGATGAAGTTTGTCACGCCGCTGACTGGAGGGGCCTGTGCACGGCACGATCTGCGAAAGCCGGATGGTCCCGCCCGCGGGCGCCGAGGTAGCCACCGGTTGGCGCATCCCCGGCGTTCTCGATGGGTGCGCCGGTGGCTGGGTCAAAGGATGGGCTCACCCACTGTCAGCCATTCTGACCATCATCGTTGTGGCCGGAACGCTTCTTTCATCCTCCGGATCGGTCGTCGCGCAAACCAGCATGGAGAAACAGGCTCAATGCGAGCTGTCCGCCATCCGCGATACGAGATCAGGCCTGGCCATTCAGTTCATCCGTTCCGCCTGCAATTGGCTCGCACTCAACGGCGACTCCTTGTTGAATGAGAGCAGCAAAGGATATTACGTTTGCCTCGTGCGCCAGCTGTCGGGCGTCCAAGCTGATGAAGCTGCTGCGGCAATTGTGTCGGCATGTCGCACATCCAGTCCGCCTTGAGGAGTTCGCCGCTGTCCTGCACTGCCGGGGATTTGGCCGCTCGGCCAAAGCGCGACGCACCGAAGCTCTAGACTCTTGTTTGACGCGTTTTCTTCACGCGAACCGGTATCCACTTCGCTCGAAAATGCTCTAACCCTTCGCCGGCGCCGAACTCTTCGCCCGGCCGAACAATTGCGCCTGCTCGCGGCGCCCCGCCTCGACCAGCCGGTTGGTGGCGTCCTCGATGCCGGTGGCAATGCGGGTGTTGAATTCCTTGCGGGAGAGGCCCGGCGGCAAGGGATCGAGGAATTCGACCACCAGCGTGCCCGGATAGCGCATGAAGGTGCGGCGCGGCCAGAACAGCCCCGAATTGAGCGCGACCGGCAAACAGGTAACGCCGCAGTCGACATAGATCATGCCGATGCCGGACTTGTAGTGCGGCTCGGCATCGACGGGCCTGCGCGTGCCCTCGGGGAAGATGATCAGTTGACGGCCGCGCCGAACCGCCTCGGCGGCACGGCGGGCCATATCCTTCAGCGAGCGGGCGCCGGCGTCGCGGTCGATCCCGATCATGTTGGCCTTGATCAGATACCAGCCGAAGAACGGAATCCAGGTCAGGTCGCGCTTGAGGATATAAAGCGGCTCCTCGAACAACGGCATCAGCGCGAACGTCTCCCACATCGACTGATGCTTGGACGCAACGATCAGCGGGCCCTTCGGGATCTTGTCGGTGCCGCGAAACTCCACCCTGGTGTTGCAGATCACGCGCAACAGCCAGATGCTGCTGCGGGCCCAACATTTCGCAATGCCCAGGATCGCCCAGCGCGGCATCAGGAAGGTCGGGATCGCGATGATCAGCCAACACACCAACAGCAGATAGAACAGCACGTTGAAGACCAACGAACGCAAGAAAATCAGAACCATCGAAAACCCGATCGGTTGCAGGAATTAGTTGGCAAGCGCCGTCGCCGGCCGGTGTGGCCCTGGCGAACCGGTCGGCTGTTCGGCGAAATCGGGCACGAGATCGAGCCCGGCATCGGCCAGCCGCACCCGGACCTCCGCGGCGACGTATTTGGCGTATTCCGATAGCAACAGCCGGAAGGTCGCACCACTCGTCCACCACGGCTCGTCGCGCCATTTGTCGCCGACCACCGCGAACGGAATAAGCTGGATATCCGGCATCGCATGCGACAATTCGACGATAGCACGCGGCATATGGTAATTCGATGTCACCACGATCAGCGACTTGAAGCCGCGCTCGCGGGCCCAGCGCCGCGTCTCCGCCGCATTGCTCCTGGTATTGACCGCCGAGCGGTCGAGATCGACGCAGCAGCCCAGCAGCGACTGGTTGTCGGGCAGCGAGCGGGAAATGTCGCTGACCGCACTGGTCGGATGCACGCCCGAGATCAACAGCCGCTTGCCGTAGCCGCCGGCCAGCAATTCCATCGCATCCGACACCCGCGACGAGCCGCCGGTCAGGACTACGATGCCGTCGGCATTGCGCGCCGGCTTGATTTCGACGCCGTGCAGTTGCGACAGAAAGCCGATGAAGCCGACGCCTGCGCCGACGAACAGGGTCGCCAGCACAGCGACGATGGTCGCGCGCAGCCATCCGCGCGGCGGCACGGCCGGCGCGTTCGGCGAATTATCGTCGGGCGGCAAACTCATGCGATGCTGGCAATCCTCGTCCCCAAGCCAATTCTACAGCGCTTTTCGCACGAAGTGGATACCGGTTCGGGCCGTCAATCGATGTCGTCAAGCGTCGAAAACAGCGTCCGCCGCGAGGCCCAGGCCGTGATTGCGGCGATCAGCACCGCCTGGGCGGCGAGCGCCAGATAGCCCGACGGCCGCAGCGAAAACGTCCCCAGCAGGGCGGCGAACTGATCGCCGACGGGGGTGCCCGAGAACCAGCCCGCGATCGATTCGGAGAAGCCGAAACCGAGCATTGCGGCGCCGCCGCCGATCAACCCGCCTTCGAGGCCTAATCTCAGAAAATGCCGCAGGAAGCGGTTGGCGATGTAGCTGTCGCCGGCGCCGACGAAATGCAAGACCTCGACGATCGGACGGTTCGCCGCCATCGCCCCCCGTGTCGCGAACGACACCGAAATGATGGTCGCGATAATCACCAGCGCGAGGATACCGATGCCGGCAAACACGGTGGCGCCGGTCATCGAGCGCATCCGCTCGATCCAGGCGCGATGATCGTCGACGGTGGCGGACGGTGCGGCCTGCGTCACCCGGCCGCGCAGCGCGGCGAGGTCGAGCGTCGCGCCGGGCTGCAGCCGAGCGACGATCACGCGCGGCACCGGCAGATCGTCGAGCGACAATCCGCTGCCGAGCCAGGGTTCCAGCAGTTTGGCGGACTCGTCCTTGCTGAACGGCCGGATCTCGATGATGCCGGGCTGCCCCCGCATCGCTTCGGCGACCGCGGCGGCGTCGCGGTCGAGATCGCGCCCGGCTAGAGGGCGCACCTGAATGGTGATTTCGGAGGCCACTTCCGACTGCCATTCCGCCGCCGACGCGCTTACCAGGAGCACGGTGCCGGTCGTGATCGAGGCGAGGAAGGTCATGATGGCGACGACCGCGACCAGCGCGCGGCCGGAGATCGAGGCGCGCGGCACGATCGGCGACATGTTGCGCGCCCGCGCCGGCAGCTGCGGCCGTTCGTGCCCGAGGTCCACCAGCGGGGCATGCTCGTTGCCGGGTCTATTCATAGAGTCTACTCATCGAGTCTACTCATAGATATGCAGCCGTCCCTGGTGCAGCACCAGCCGCCGCGCCTCGTACTGATCCATCAGCGTGATGTCGTGGGTCGCGATGATGACCGCGGTGCCGGACTTGTTCAATTCGATGAATAGCCGCAGCAGCCGGCGTCCCAACGTCGGATCGACGCTGCCGGTCGGCTCGTCCGCCAGCAACAGCTGCGGCCGCGAGATTACCGCGCGCGCGATCGCCGCGCGTTGTTTTTCGCCGCCCGACAGGATCGGCGGCAGCGCATCCATCCGCTCGCCGAGGCCGACCCATTTCAGGAGATCGATCACTTCTCGGCGGTAACTGGATTCGTCGCGGCCCATCACGCGGAAGGGCAGCGCCACGTTTTCGTAGGTCGTCATGTGGTCGAGCAGGCGAAAATCCTGCAGCACGATGCCGATCCGCTTGCGCAGGTCGGCGACCTGGTCTTTGCCGAGCAGCGAGACGTCCTGGCCGAACAGATTGACCAGCCCGCGGGTCGGCCGCAGCGACAGGAACAACAGCCGCAGCAGCGAGGTCTTGCCGGCGCCCGACGGCCCGGTGAGGAACTGGAAGGAATGGGCCGGGATCAGGAACGAGAGGTCGCGCAGAATCTCCGGGCCGAGCCCGTACCGCAATCCGACATTTTCGAACCGAACCAATCTCAGCTCCGTTCGATTTGGGGCGTGGCCGGGAACCCAGAACCTTGAGAACGGCCACCTCGAGCACAGTCTCGGGCGTGCAGCCCGCCGGCCCGGCCGCGAACCCGGCAAAACGGTTTTGCGTCGGTTATGGTTTCCGGTTCGTTAACGGTCGCATTGTAGCATCGAGAGAGAGACAAGGTGGAAATCGGGCTCCATGCACATCGTTTGCCCCCATTGTACAACATCTTACGCCATCAATCCGGCCAGCCTCGGTGCCGCCGGACGTACGGTCCGCTGTTCCCGTTGCAAGGAAGTGTGGCTGGCACGGCTCGAGGACGCGATCGAGATCCCGGCGCCGGCACCGGCGATGGCCGCCGCCGGCCAATCGACCACCGAGGCCGACGCTGCCGCGGAATGGGAAGCGATGGCGCGCGAGGACGAGGGCCAGGAGACCCCGGTGGTCGACAGCCCCTCGATTTCGGCCGACTGGCCGGACGGGAACGAAGGCTCCGGGGAAGGCACCGATTGGCCGTCGGTCGCCCGGGAAGACGCCGAGGCCCATGAGGAGGTCGTTTCGACGCACGCGTCGCGACTGGCCCGGCTGTTCCGGCTGCCCGCATTGCCCCGCATTCCCTTCATGCCGGTGGTCGGCCTGCCCACCGCCTGTGCCGCGATGGGCGCGCTGCTGCTGGCGCTGGTGATCTGGCGCGCCGACGTGGTGCGCCTTTTGCCGCAGACCGCGACGTTCTACCGGATGGTGGGGCTGGACGTGAACCTGCGCGGGCTGGCGTTCAAGGACATCAAGATCAGCAACGAAACCGTCGAAGGCAAGCCGGTGCTGGTGATCGAAGGCGTGATCGTCGGCGAGACCCGCAAGCCGGTCGAACTGCCGCGGCTGCGCTTTTCGGTCCGCGACGCCCAGGGCGCGGAAATCTATGCCTGGAACGCGGTGCTCGAACAGGCGGTGCTGCAGCCCGGCGAACGAGCGTTTTTCAAGTCGCGGCTCGCCTCGCCGCCGCCCGAAGGCCGCAATATCGATGTACGATTCTTCAACAAGCGGGATTTGGCCGGCGGCCACGCCTAACATAGCGTTTTCGAGCGAAGTGGACCCCCGGTTCGCGTCAAGAAAACGCGTCAATTAATAGAGCGTTTTCGAGCGCGCGAGAGATAACATTCCATGCCACGCGTGCTGATCGCCGACGATGAAGACTCGATGCGCCTGTTGGTGGCGCGCGCCATCGCCATGGACGGCCACCAGACGGTCACCGCGGAAGACGGCGCCGAAGCGCTGGAGATTTTGACCCGCGAAAACGGCGCCTTCGATCTGCTGCTCACCGATATCCAGATGCCGGTGATGGACGGGATCGCGCTGGCGCTGGCGGCGGCGCGCGATTTTCCGAAGCTGACGATTCTGCTGATGACCGGCTTTGCCGCCCAGCGCGAACGCGCCTCCGGCCTCGATGCGATCGTGCATGACGTCGTGACAAAACCGTTCTCGGTGGCGGATATCCGCACCGCGGTGGCGGATGCGCTGGCGGCGAGGAAGGGGTAGCGGAACGACGCTACTCAACTCGTCATTGCGAGGAGCCAACGGGTCCGGCCTCGGCCGGCCCCGTTGGCTCCTCGCAATGACGGCGGCGGGCGCCCAACCGCCTCAGTAATCCTTCAGCAGCCGCTCGATGTAATCGAGTTCGATCTGCGGACGCGACGGATCGGCGAGGCGCCGGCGCAGTTCTTCCAGGATCCGGCGCACCCGCTGCACGTCGATCTCGCCGGGAATTTTCACCGTCAGATCGTCGCCGAATTCGCGGCCGCGCAGCGGCCGTCCCAGCGGATCGGTCTGGTTGCCGCCGCTCTGCTGCCGGCCGGCACGATTGCCCGGGCCATCGCCGGACTGGTCGCCATCGCCCTGCTGCATGGCGTCGGCGAGGTTCTGGGCGCCTTTGCGCAACGCCTCCAGCGCGCGGCCCTGCGAGTCCACGGCGCCGTCGGCATTGCCTTCTCCGAGCCTGCCGCTGGCATCGCCCATCGCCGAATCGGCCTGATCGAGCCCGTCCTCGCCGTCGCCCTGGTCGCCTTGCTCGCCCTGCCCCTGTTCGCCGCCCTGACCCTTCTCGCCTTTCTGACCTTTTTCGCCGCGCTGGCCCGGCCCCATGCCGCGCTTGGCGAGTTGTTCCTGCAGTTTCTTCAGCCGGTCGCGCAGGCTCTGCTGGTCCTGCTGCAGGTCGGCCATGCCCTGGTCGCCCTGCTTGCCGCGCATCCGGTCGCGCCGCGAATCCTGGCCCTGCTTGAAGGTCTTGTCGCGCAACTGCTGCTGCTTGCGGATCATGTCGCCGAGTTCGTTCAGCGCCTGCTCCATCTCGCTGTCGCCGGGCTGGCCGGGCTGCGCCATCTGCAGGTTTTCCAGCATCTGCTGCAACTGCTCCAGCAATTGCTTGGCGGCATCCTTGTCACCGGATTTCGACAGCCGCTCGAGCCGATCGAGCATGCTCGTCAGATCGCGGTCGCTCAATATGCGCGGCCGGAACGCGTATTTTTCCAGATTCTGGATCGCCTCGGACTGATTGCTGAGACTGCCGTCGGTCTTCTTACTCTTCAGATTATCGACGGAATCCCGCATCGCCCTTTCGGCATTCTCAAGCAGTTCATCGAGCGCTTCCTGGGCTTTGGCCGCGGTCGAGAACGCCGGCGCGCAGAGCGCGATCGCCAGGATCAGCGCGGCAACCATCGCGCGCCCACAGCCTTTCGCGCGGCTGGCACTTTCCTGACCCATTGAGATGAATTTTGCGATCATCATCGGTGCTCGATCATCTCGGCTTGTGCGTATCGCGGAAGTTCTTCAAGCGCTGCCGTAACGCCTCCTGCTGCATCGCCAGATCTTCCAGCTGGTCTTCGGTCGCATGCGCGGTCTTTTCCCGCAGCGCCTTGGATTGTTCGAGGATGACGCGAACTTCCTCCGGCACCGGCGGCATATTGGGGATCGGCGCCCGATCCTGCTGCTGCGCCAGCTGGCGCAGGAAATTGTCCATCGCCGCGCGCAGATTGTCGGTCAATTTCTTGATCTCTTCGTCGCTGGCGCCGCGTTCCAGCGCCTGCTTGAGCGCGTCCTGCGCTGCGCGCAGCGCCTTGTCGACATCGGTGATGTTGCCGTCCTCGATGGTGACCGCAAGCGACCACAGGCTCGCCACGACCTCGCGCAGCGCATCGTCGGTGCGGGCCGCTTCGAGCTGCCTGGCGACGCTGTAGAGGCCGAGATACTGGCCGGCTTCCGGCGTGAACAATTCCGGCGCGATCATCAGCGCGTCGAGCGCGGTAAAGACCTGCGCATTCTGGTTGGCGTCGAGCGCCAGGATGCGGCGCTGCTCGATCAGGGCCCGCGCCAGCGGCTTGGTGAACAGCCGCTCCGGCAGCTTCATGTTGAACGGCTCGCTGCGGCCCTCATTGCCGGCCTCGTCCTTGGCCGTCAGCGTCAGCGTGACGTCGGCGCCGGCATAGGGGTCCTCGCTGAGATCCTTCACCGTTTGGCCGACGCCGTTGCGGGTGCGCGCATTCGGCAGCACCAGCGCAAACTGCGGCGGATCGAACAGCGGCCGTGGCTCCGCGGACTTGCCGGTTTCCTTGCCGGTTTCTTTAGGGGTATCGCCGGGGCGCGCGGCAAATTGCGCGCGGGCTTCGGTGACGCCGTAATCGTCCTCGAGCCGGTAGGACATCTGCAGCGAGCCGCGGGCCTGGCGTTCCGGATCTTTCGCCAGCGCAATCGTCGGGGGGCGGTCGGGCGTGGCGGTGAACTTCCAGAGCGGCTGACCGGCGGGGGCGCGGACATGCGCGGTGCCGTCGGCCGCGATCTTGAAGTGGCGTTCGTTGGTGCCTTTCGGCGCCTCGGCGCTGGGTGCGATCTCGGTCACGCCGCCGCCGACCACCACATCGATGGTGCCGCCGCTGGAGCGCACCAGCAGCGTGCTGCCGGCCGGAACCGGCAACGGCCCGCTATCGGGCGTGCCGGCATCCTTGTTGGCGGCCGACAGGATGATCGGGGGTTTGCCGGTATAGTTGGGCGGCGTCACCCAAGCATCGACCCTGACATTGGCCGGCGCCAGCACGCCGTTCCAGTCGAACGCCGCGGCAACGCGCAGCGCGCGTTCGTCGCCGGCGGCCACATAGGTTGCGACCATCATCACCATGACCAGCGCACGCAGCGCCCAGGGGTCATGGATCGCCAGCCGCGGCGATGGCAGGCCGGCGCGGATCCGCTTGAGCGACGCCAGCGTCCGCTCGCGCTGCGCCTGCCACAGCGCCAGCGCGACCGGATCCCTGGTCGCGAGCGTATCGGTCAGCGCGGTGGCGGGGCGATGGCGGATGCCGGTGCCGCGGTCGAGGCGACGGAGGGCCTCCTCGCGTGTTGGCCAGCGGAAACGAATCAACGGGAACAGCGTGCCGAGCGCCAGCAGCGCGAACAGGCCGCTGCCTATGGCGCGCGCCACGAACGGCAGCGTCAGCCACAATCCGGCCCAGGACACCACCAAAAACAGTCCGATGACGCTCAACAGACGCGCGAGACTAGGCCAGGCGCGTTCCCACGCGATCGCATATTTGGCCCGCTGCAGGGCCTGCGTCAGCTGCAGCCGCGCGATGGTGTCAGGCTCGCGCGCGGGCTCCGGTGGGTCGGGGGTGGCGCCGCTCAATAAAGCCTCCGGGTTGCCGACAGGTGAGCCTAGCACAGCGGCGGCAATGAGGCACCCGTTTCGGGCGGTAACCCACACCCGGAAATACGCATAACACGAAGGCGTGACTGCGGGGCTGCGACCCCGTAAAGCTCCGGTGTCGAGCCATCAAAGGCCGCCCAAACAAACATCGAGGAAACCTCATGGACCAGAAAACGCACGACAAGGGACTGGAAATTCGCAAGGCGGTGCTCGGCGAGAGCTATGTCGCCAACGCGCTGAAGAATTCCGACAGCTTCAACAAGCCGTTCCAGGAACTGGTCACCGAATATTGCTGGGGCGCGGTGTGGGGCCGCGAGGAACTGCCGCGCAAGACCCGCAGCATGCTCAACCTCGCCATGATCTCGATCCTCAACCGGCCGCATGAACTGCGCGTGCACATCAAGGGCGCGCTGACCAACGGCGTGAGCCGCGACGAAATCCGCGAAGTCTTCATGCAGGTCGCGATCTACGCCGGCGTTCCCGCGGGCGTCGACAGTTTTCGAATCGCGCGCGAAGTGTTCGCCGAAATCGACAAGGGTTGAGTTCTCAGCCCTCATGGTGAGGAGGCGCGCCAGCGCCGTCTCGAACCATGAAGCCGGGAAGACTGATCAAGAAATTCATCTTTCGAGACGGCCGCGGTGCGGCCTCCTCAGGATGAGGACCGTCTCAAAAACCCCCAGGAAACATCACCATGGAAATCGGATTCATCGGCCTCGGCAAAATGGGTTTTCCGATGGCGCGGCGGCTCATTGAGGCCGGGCATCAGTTGACGGTGTTCGACACCCGCAAGGAAGTCGTCGACAAACTGATCGCGATCGGCGCGCAAGCGGCATCGTCGCCGAAGGAAATCGCCGACCGCTGCGAGACCGTGATGGCGAGCCTGCCCTCGCTGCAGGCCTCGCTTGAGGTCGCAACCGGCACCGGCGGCGTTATCGAAGGCAAGCGCGTCAAGCGCTTCGTCGATCTCTCGACCGTCGGCTCGCAGATGGCGGTGCGGATTCACGGCCTGCTCGCCAAGCGCAACATCGTGCAGGTCGACAGTCCCGTCTCGGGCGGCGTCGGCGGCGCCGAGAAGGGAACGCTGGCGGTGATGGTGTCAGGTCCGCGCGCCGATTTCGAGGTGCTGAAGCCCGCGCTCGACGTCATCGGCAAGGTGTTCTTCATCGGTGAGAAACCCGGCGCCGGCCAGACCATGAAGCTCGCCAACAATTTCCTGTCGGCAACCGCGATGGTCGCGACCTCGGAAGCCGTGGTGATGGGGGTCAAATCCGGGCTCGATCCCGCCGTGATGATCGACGTCATCAACGCCGGGTCGGGACTGAACACCGCCAGCCGCGACAAGTTTCCGCGCGCCGTGCTGCCGCGCAGCTTCGATTTCGGTTTCGCCACCGGATTGATGGTGAAGGACGTGCGGCTGTGTCTCGACGAGATGAAGTCGCTCGGACTGTCGATGGAAGTCGCCGAAGCCGTCGGCCGGCTCTGGGAAGTCGTGATCCGCGACATGGGTCCGGAATCGGATTTCACCTCGGCGATCAAGCCGATCGAGAAAGCGGCGGGCGTCGTGGTCGGCGGCGCCAAGGGCGGCAGTCACGCGGCGAAGTGAGGCCGCTGGCAAGCCCCGATCGTCCGGCCGGGCGGTAGCGCGCCTGGTGGTTTCAAGTAATATGCGCCGGTCGGAATATTGCAGCGCACCGCGCCATTCCCCGACCTGACGCTGGTAATTCGGGCTCAGGGCACGCATAGTTGCAACATCGCAATTCCGATGGATTCATCGGCGTCGATGATGTGACTCAGCGCCATCAATGCCGGTGATGTGCGGAAACATTGTTCGGACAAGCGGAGCCCCGTCATGTCTCTTGCGGTTTCCAACGAAGCAAAGTCCCGACACACCTTCGATGCCGCCGAGATGGGCGCCATCGCCCATCTCTACCGCGGCGAAGTCTATCGCTCGACGATTTGGCGAACGCGGCTCGACAACACGACCAATTGGTCGATCGTCACGCTGGGCATTGCGCTGTCGACGACCTTTTCGAGCCCGGCGGCTTCGCCCCTGCCACTGGTGCTCGTGGGGCTGCTCCTTGCGGTGTTTCTTGGCATGGAGGCGCGGCGTTATCGCTATTTCAATGTCTGGCGCGCCCGAGCCCGTTGGCTGGAGTTGAATTTCTACGCGCCGATGTTCACAGGTGAAGCGCGCGACGATAGCTGGCAGGCGATTCTCGCGAGTGACTACACTGCGCCCCGCCATCACATTTCGTTCGTCCGCGCGGCGGGGCGGCGGTTGCGTCGCAACTACGTTTGGATTCTCGCCATCCAGGCGCTCGCCTATTACGGCAAGATAGCGATCCATCCAACGCCTGCGGCGACCTTGGCGGATTTTTCCGATCGCGCCACCATCGGTCCCATTCCGGGCTGGATCGTTCTGCTGATGGGCGTTGCCTACAATTTCGGCTGGCTGGCGCTCGCGCTCGGCACGATCTGGCTCGACCGGCGCACGCACAAGGCCAAGGGTGAGGCGGTGGCGATGGGTTAGCGCAAGAGCCGCCAAAGCGTCCGCGAACATGCTCGTCAGTGGGCGGTGCTGCGGGCGAAAGCTGTGATATTCGAGGATGACGAATGCAGCTCGTGGGATGCAAGATTGCCGGCAACCACGATCAGAGTTGTAGCGAGCACCAGTCGGAGCGCCGTTTCCGGTACGCGGTGCGCACAATAGCTGCCAATCAAGATGCCGGGCAACGAGCCCACCAGCAGCACGGCCATCAGGTGCCAGTCGATCGCGCCCGTCGCCCAGTGTCCAATCCCGGCAACCAGCGTCAACGGCACCGCGTGCGCGATATCGGATGCGACGATGCGCGTCATCGGCAGTTGCGGATAGAGCAGCAGAAGCGCGGTTACGCCGACAGCGCCGGCCCCGACCGAAGAAATCGAGACCAGCACGCCGAGCGCAACACCCACCAGCACGGTCGCGCGGGCGGCGGTGCCGGGGTTGATCTGCTCCAGACGCCGACGATAGCGCTGCATGATTGACTTACGGAATATCAGCGACACTGCGGTGAGCAGGAGCGCAAAACAGAGCACAAGGTTGACCAGGCTGCGCGAGGATTCGCCGCTGAGATCAAGCTGCCAGAGAATAACGAGCGTCAGGATGCTGGCCGGGATACTGCCGCTTGCGAGCCGGATCACCGCAGGCCAGTGGATGCTCCTCGCCCAACCGTGCGCCGCGGTCCCGGCGGTCTTGGTCGCAGCGGCGTAGAGCAGATCGGTGCCGACCGCCGTCGCCGGATGGACGCCGAACACCAGGATCAGCAACGGAGTCATCAGCGAGCCACCGCCCACGCCCGTCATGCCAACAAGAAGGCCGACGCCGAATCCCGAAACGACGTAGAGGGGATCGATCATGAGCTGTACAAATTCTCCGCTTCTGCTCGCTTGCCATCAACGCATGCCTTCGCCGGTCAGCCGGCCGCGCAACAGCTCGCCACAACGCTGTCCCGAAATGTCCAGCACGAGTCCAAGACATTAAGATCACCAGGCAGGTGCAGCAACCGTCCGGGGCCAAAAAGAAGAATTCATGCTTGTATCGGGAATAGGCAGTGGGTTTTACCCAATCGGACGACGCCCGGCGGAACCGGTGCTCCCGGGCTCCCGAGATCGTTGCCGCGGCGCCCACGTCAGGCGCGCAAAGCGACGACTAGAGCCTTTTCCGTTCCGATTGAATCGGAACGGGGCTCTATTTCTTTTTTTTTGACGCGTTTTCTTGACGCGAACCGGTATCCACTTCGCTGGAAAACGCTCTAGCGGATGTGGCATTCGCTTTGAACGAATCGTTCCAGAAATACGCCTTGCCTCACAGCCACGGCGCCGGCTTGTCCATCGCGATCAGCGCCTCGACCTCGACGCGCGGGCGCACCACGGCGTATTGATCGCCCTTGACGAGGACTTCCGGCACCAGCGCGCGGGTGTTGTAGCTGCCGGACTGCACCGCGCCATAGGCACCGGCGGTCATGATCGCCAGGAGATCGCCGGCCTTGGGCTCCGGCAGATTGCGGTCGAGCGCGAGGTAATCGCCGGTTTCGCAGACCGGCCCGACCACGTCGGCGGTGATCGTGTCCGCGCCCTCCGCGGCCTCGCGGACCGGCAGGATGTCGTGATGCGCCTCATACAAAGTGGGGCGGATCAGATCGTTCATCGCGGCATCGATGATGACAAAATTCTTGGCGTGGCCGGGTTTTACATAGATCACGCGGGTGACGAGGATGCCGGCATTGCCGACGATCATGCGTCCGGGTTCGAACATCAGCGTGCAGCCGAGATTATGCGTCACGCGCTTGACCATCGCGGCATAGGCGTCCGGCGCCGGCGGGGCTTCGCGGTCCATGTAATAGGGAATGCCCAAGCCCCCGCCGAAATCGATATGCGAGATCGTGTGGCCGTCGGCGCGCAGCGTCTGGACGAATTCGGCGAGGAGCCGGAACGCGGTTTCCATCTTGGAGAGATCGGTGATCTGGCTGCCGATATGCATATCGGTGCCGGTCACCTCGATCCCCGGCAGCTTGGCCGCATGCGCATAGACCTCCCGGGCGCGCGCGATCGGAATGCCGAACTTGTTTTCGGATTTTCCGGTGGCGATTTTCGCGTGCGTGCCGGCGTCGACGTCGGGGTTAACGCGCACCGAGATTCGCGCGGTCTTGCCGCTTTCGACCGCCAGCCGCGACAGCAATTCGAGTTCGGGCTCGGATTCGACGTTGATGCAGAGAATGTCGGCGGCGAGCGCGGCGCGCAGTTCGGCCTCGGTCTTGCCGACGCCCGAGAACAGGATTTTTTGCGGCGGAATGCCGGCGGCCAGCGCCCGCTTCAACTCGCCGCCGGAAACCACGTCGGCGCCGGCGCCGAGCTTGGCCAGCGTGCGCAGCACCGACTGGTTGGAATTGGCCTTCATGGCGTAGCAGACGAGCGTCTTCTCGCCGGCGAAGGCCTCGGTGAACACCCGGTAATGGCGTTCCAGGGTCGCGGTCGAATAGCAATAGAACGGCGTGCCGACGGCCTCCGCCAGATCGATAAGATTTACCGCCTCGGCGTGCAGCACGCCGTTGCGATAGTCGAAATGATTCATGGCTAGTGTTCCGGTTCTAACATTCGCAATACCTTGCAGCGAGCACTTTTGCGAATGTTAGAACCTCAGGAACACTAGCAAAATATGACTCTGATGCGGCCCTGGATTTGACATTCGCCAGGAGGACTCGCGGCAACACTGTAGCGAATGTCAAATCCACCGCATCAGCTCAGTTACTGTTCAGCAGCGGGTCGAGGACGAATGATTTCTTGCGGCCCTTGGGCGCCTCCGGCGGAGCATCCGCGCCGTAGGTCGGATTGAACACGCCGGGCTGAGCGGCCCGCGCGGCGTCGGAATCCGGCGCCGCAGTCGCCTGAGGCGGTGCGTTCGCGGTCGGCGGCAGGTCGAGCGGGCCCTTGCGTCCACAGCCGCCCAGCGCGAGCACGATCACGCTCAGCAGGATGAGGGCCCATCCCGATGATGTCAGGCGGTAGTTACTGATCACGACGAAATCCCCAATAAGCGGCCGCACCTTACAAAGATTGCGTTGCCGTGGCGAGACCTGACGATCCCCCGATAACCATGAAATTGCAGCGAAATTTTTATCCTCAGCCCAATTTTCGTTCTTTTTCCAGCCGCTTCAGCCAGGCTTTGGCCTGCGCCTGCACGTTCTTCGGCGCGGTGCCGCCATAGCTGGTCCGGCTTTTCACGGAGGACTCGACCGAAAGCACCTTCAGCGCCTCGGCCGTAATCTTCGGCTCGACCGCCTGCATCGCCTTGAGCGGAAGTTCGTGCAGCGCCACGCCCTCCTTCGACGCCAGGCCGACGATGCGTCCGGTGACGTGATGGGCGTCGCGGAAGGGCATTTTCAGCGTCCGCACCAGCCAGTCGGCGAGATCGGTGGCGGTGGCATAGCCTTCGCCGGCGGCGACCTTCATCCGCGCCTCGTCCGGCACGAGGTCTTCGACCATGCCGGTCATCGCCCGGACCGCCAGCGAGAGCGCGCCGAACGCTTCCATCGCGCCCTGCTTGTCCTCCTGCATGTCCTTTTGATAGGCGAGCGGCAATCCCTTCATCACGATCAGCAAGCCGGTCAGCGCGCCGATCACCCGGCCGGTCTTGGCGCGCACCAGTTCGGCCGCATCGGGGTTGCGCTTCTGCGGCATGATCGAGGAGCCGGTGGTGAACTTGTCGGAGAGCCGCACCAGGCCGACCAGCGGCGAGGTCCAGATCACGATCTCCTCGGCCAAGCGCGACAGATGCACCGCGGCGATCGACGCCGCCGACAGGGTTTCGAGCACGAAGTCGCGGTCGGAAACCGCGTCGAGCGAATTGGCCATCGGCCGGTCGAAGCCGAGCGCCTTCGCCGTCGCATTCCGGTCGATTGGAAACGACGTGCCGGCCAGCGCCGCGGCACCAAGCGGGGATTCGTTCAGGCGCTTGCGCGCATCGGCAAACCGGCCGCGGTCGCGCGCGGCCATCTCGACATAGGCCAGCAGATGGTGCCCGAAGGTGACGGGTTGTGCGGTCTGCAGATGGGTGAAGCCCGGCATCACGGTCGCGGCATGTTCCAGCGCCCGCGTCGCCAGCGCGTGCTGAAACGCGGCCAGCGCCGCGTCCGTCTCGTCGATCGTGTCGCGGACAAAGAGCCGGAAATCGGTCGCGACCTGGTCGTTGCGCGAGCGCGCAGTATGCAGCCGTCCTGCGGCGGGCCCGATCAGTTCGGAAAGCCTGCTCTCGACATTCATGTGAATGTCCTCGAGGGCGCGCTTGAATTCGAACGATCCCTTGCCGATTTCTGACAAAATCGTGTCTAGACCCTTGCCGATATTTTTCGCATCGTTTGCGGTGATAATGCCTTGCGCCGAGAGCATCGCGGCGTGGGCCTTGGACGCGGCGATGTCCTGGGCGTAGAGGTGACGATCGACGTCGATGGAGACGTTGATTTCCTCCATGATCGCATCAGGACGTTCCGAGAACCGGCCGCCCCACATCTTGTTGCTCATGACTTCTTGTCCAGAACTTGCATTTATCGCCGGGGCCGGCGAAACGCCGGGCCGGTCTCGACCGTAGTATTCGGCACTGCATAGCCGTATCTGATACAGGATGACAAACGATATGCCGGAAACGCCCCAGCTTCCCTCGCCCGCCACGCGCCGGATCCCGCTTGCCATCGGCGCGGTCGTGGTCGGCGCGCTGATCGGATTTGCCGGGGTTTATGCGGTCGGCGGCTTCAAGCGCGGCGCGAGCAGCGATTCCGCCTGCAATGGCGCCGTCAGCCTCGCCCAAAAGATCGGGCCACTGGCGCATGGCGAAGTCGCCGCCCTGACCATGGCGACAACCCCCTTGCGGCTGCCGGATCTGGCCTTCGAAGATGCCGACGGCAAGCCCCGAAAACTGTCCGACTGGCGCGGTAAGACCGTTCTGGTCAACCTGTGGGCCACCTGGTGCGTGCCGTGCCGTAAGGAAATGCCGGCGCTGGACAGCCTGCAGACCCAGCTCGGCGGCAAGGATTTTGAGGTGGTCGCGATCAACATCGACACCCGCGATCCCGACAAGCCAAAAAACTTCCTGAAAGATGCCAATCTGACCCGGCTCAGCTATTTCACCGACCAGAAAGCCAAGGTTTTTCAGGATCTTAAGAGCATAGGCAAGGCGCTGGGGATGCCGACCTCGGTATTGGTGGACGCCCAAGGCTGCGAGATCGCCAACATTGCTGGTCCCGCCGAATGGGCCAGCGACGACGCCATCAAGCTGATCAAGGCCGCGGTGCAGCCGGCGGCCGCGGGGTTTTAGGCGGAAATATTGAGGTTTCCGCCGATACCGGGGCCAAGATTGGCGGTCGAAGGCGAAGTCTGGCCACCCAACAGGGTCTGGACCGCGAACTTCTCGGCATCGGAATTGGATTTCATGATCGTGGCCGCGACCTGCATCTGGGTATTCCCCGCCTGAGCGGAAAGAATACTCGAGACCATACTCATCAGATCCATACGCAATACCCCGAACGCGGGGGAGACTAGCGGACGGGGGTTAACGAATGCTGGAAAAGTAGGCCGGAGACAGACCGGCCTGGCAACGATTGAAGCTGTCATACGCGGGCTTGACCCGCGTATCCATCAATCTTCGCGAAAAGCACTTTGAAGCGGATGGATTGCCGGGTCGAAGTCCGGCAATGACGAATCTCAGCGCGTCGGGACCGGCTTTTCGCCGCGGTAGTCGTAGAAACCGCGCTGGGTCTTGCGGCCGAGCCAGCCGGCCTCGACATATTTCACCAGCAGCGGGCACGGTCGGTATTTGGAGTCGGCGAGCCCTTCATGCAGCACCTGCATGATCGACAGGCAGGTATCGAGGCCGATGAAATCGGCCAGCTCCAGCGGCCCCATCGGATGATGCGCGCCGAGCTTCATCGCCGCATCGATCGCCTCGACATTGCCGACGCCCTCATAGAGCGTGTAGATCGCCTCGTTGATCATCGGCAGCAGGATGCGGTTGACGATGAAGGCGGGGAAATCCTCGGAGACCGCGATCTGCTTGCCGAGCCTCGTGACGAATTCCTTGGCGGTGTCGAAGGTCGCGTCGTCGGTGGCGATGCCGCGGATCAGTTCGACCAGCTCCATCAGCGGCACCGGATTCATGAAATGAATGCCGATGAAACGCTCGGGACGGTCGGTCGATGCCGCAAGCCGGGTGATCGAGATCGACGAGGTGTTGGACGCGACGATCGCCTCCGGCTTGAGCACCGAGCAGACGTCGTGAAAGATCTTGCGCTTGGTCTCTTCCTTCTCAACCGCGGTCTCGATCACGAGATCGCAGTCCGCCAATCCCTCGATCGTCTCCGCCGGGACGATCTTGCCGAGCGCCTGCTTGCGCGCGTCCTCGGTAATGATCTTCTTGACCACCTGGCGCGACAGATTGCCGTTGATGGTCGCCATCGCCGATTTCAGCCGGTCGGCGGATATGTCGTTGAGCACCACGTCGAAGCCGGCGAGCGCCGCCACATGCGCAATGCCATTGCCCATCTGGCCCGAACCGATCACGCCGACTTTCTTGATTGGCACCGTCATATTGTCATCCACCGGAACGGCGCGCACATCGCGCCTGCCCATGCCCATAAAGCCTCGGTTCTAACCGCGGCTTTAAATCTATGTTTAACGCGTTTTCTTCACGCGAAGCGGGATCCACTTCGCTTGAAAACGCTGTCCCTAAAACCAACACCGGCCGGACCTTCGTCATCCGGCCGCCGTTTGACTGTCGCTTACTTTCCGAGCTTGCCGAGCGCCTCAGTCAGCTCCGGAACCGCTTGATAGAGGTCCGCGACCAGGCCGTAATCGGCGACCTGGAAAATCGGCGCGTCCTCATCCTTGTTGATCGCGACGATCACCTTGGAATCCTTCATGCCGGCGAGATGCTGGATCGCGCCGGAGATGCCTATCGCGACATATAGTTCGGGCGCCACCACCTTGCCGGTCTGGCCGACCTGCCAGTCGTTCGGCGCATAGCCGGCATCGACCGCGGCGCGCGAGGCACCGACACCGGCGCCGAGCTTGTCGGCGAGCGGCTCGATATATTTGGCAAAATTCTCGCGGCTCTGCATGGCACGGCCGCCGGAGACGATGATCTTTGCCGAGGTCAGTTCGGGACGGTCGCTTTTCGCGACCTCCTCGCCGACGAAGCTGGAGAGGCCGGGATCGGCCGCGGACGCGGCGTTCTCCACCGGCGCGCTGCCGCCGTCGCCGGCGGCCGCGAAGGTCGAGGTCCGCACCGTGATCACCTTCTTGGCGTCCTTCGATTTGACGGTCTGGATCGCGTTGCCGGCATAGATCGGCCGCTCGAACGTGTCGGGCGAAACCACCTTGATGATCTCGGACACCTGCATGACGTCGAGCAGCGCTGCAACCCGCGGCATCACGTTCTTGAAGCGCGAGGTCGCGGGCGCGACGAAGGCGTCGTAGCCGGGCGCCAGCGCCACGATCAGCGCGGCCAACGGCTCGGCCAGATCGTGGGCATAGGCAGCACCATCCGCCAGCAGCACCTTCTTGACACCGGCGAGCTTGGCGGCGGCGTCGGCGGCCGCCTTGGCGTTTTCGCCGGCGACCAGCACATGCACGTCGGCGCCGAGTGCGGCAGCCGCGGTCAGCGCCTTGTTGGTGGAATCCTTGATCGACGCATTGTCGTGTTCGGCAATCAACAGCGTGGTCATCAGAGAACCCCGGCTTCGGTCTTGAGTTTCGAGATCAGCTCGGCGACGTCCTTGACCTTGACGCCGCCCTTGCGGCCCGGCGGTTCCGTGGTCTTGAGCACCTCGAGATGCGGCGTGAGGTCGACGCCGTAATCGGACGCGCTCTTGTCGTCGATCGGCTTCTTCTTCGCCTTCATGATGTTGGGCAGGCTCGCATAGCGCGGCTCGTTCAGCCGCAGATCGGTCGTTACGATCGCCGGGCCCTTCAGTTTCACGGTCTGCAGGCCGCCGTCGACCTCGCGCGTCACCTTGAAATCGGAGCCGTCGACTTCGAGCTTGGAGGCAAAGGTCGCCTGCGACCAGCCGAGCAGCGCCGCCAGCATCTGGCCGGTCTGGTTGCTGTCGTCGTCGATCGCCTGCTTGCCGAGAATGACGAGGCCGGGCTTCTCCTGGTCGACGACGGCTTTCAAAATTTTCGCGACCGCCAGCGGTTCCACATTGCCTTCGGCCTTGACCAGGATGCCGCGGTCGGCGCCCATCGCAAGACCGGTACGGATGGTCTCGGAGGCCTGCGCCGGACCGATCGATACCACCACCACTTCGGTCGCCTTGCCGGCCTCTTTCAGCCGCAGGGCTTCCTCGACGGCGATTTCGTCGAACGGATTCATCGACATCTTGACGTTGGCCAGTTCCACGCCCGTTCCGTCGCTCTTGACGCGGACCTTGACGTTGTAATCGACCACCCGCTTTACCGGCACAAGAACCTTCATCGATCCTCTTTCGCTTGAATTCTTCAGGTTTGGTTGGCTTGGGCGCGGAACCTAAAGGTCCCGCTATCAGCGGTCAACGCGCGAAAGCCAAAAATCGCCCCCGGATATGGCTACCTTAGCGGTTCTGGCCAGGCACCCACAACACGTCTCCGGCGCCATTATCGTTCATGGCGCGGCTGGCGACAAACAGGAAGTCCGACAGCCGGTTCATATACTGGATGGCGGGCTCGCTGACGGGCTCGTCCGGCTTGGCCGCGAGTTCCACCATCATCCGTTCCGCCCTGCGACATATGGTGCGGGCGAGATGCAGATATGCGGCTGCCGGGGTACCGCCGGGCAGAACGAAAGAGGTCAGGGGCGACAACCGCGCGTTCAGGCCATCGATATCGTGTTCGAGCCGCTCGACCTGGCTCGACAGCATGCGCAGGCGCTCCGCCTTGCCGTCGCGCTGGGGCACCGCGAGATCGGCGCCGAGATCGAACAGATCGTTCTGGATCAGGCCCAGCATGGTATCGAGCTCGCGCGCATCCTTCAGATGCAGCCGCACCACGCCGATCGCGGCGTTGGTCTCGTCCACGGTGCCATAGGCGCTGACGCGCAGATCATATTTCGGACGGCGCTCGCCACTGCCGAGCGCCGTGGTGCCGTCATCGCCGGTTCGCGTATAGATTCGGTTGAGCACGACCATTTGCGGGTCCTTTAAGGTTTGCGCATGATCTTTCCGGAAAACCGGCTTCCACTTTTCCGGATCATGCGCTAGCGGCCCATCGCCCAGACCGCGAACATGGTGATGACGATCGCGACGAATTGCAGCAGCACCCTCAAGCGCATCAATTGCTGCGAGCGGTTCGGCGAGCCGCCGCGCATCATGTTGATGAGGCCGAGCAGCAGTACGATCGCCACGGACGCAACCGCGATGGGGAGGACAATTGAACTCAGGAAGGATGCCATTGGCGCTACATAACACCGCGCGGAGCCGGCCGCTACACGCTCACCACAGCGTTTTCGAGCGAAGTGGACACCGGTTCGCGTGAAGAAAACGCGTCGGACAGAGCGGCTTAACGATCTGGCTTTTAGCCCAATAATATCAGAAGCTAGGCCAATTCTCGGATCGAGCCGTTAATTGCCGGATCAAGGTGGTATGTGAGACAGCTCCGCTACGTCTATCACGTCGTGTTGGATGCATTTTACACGTTCCTCGCCGACGATGGCTGGGCAATCGCCAGCCATATCGCGCTGTCGACGTTGATGGCGCTGTTTCCGTTCCTGATCGTGCTGACGTCGCTGGCCGGCTTTTTCGGCTCCAAGGAGCTGGCCGACCAGGCGGTGGGCCTGTTGCTGCAGGTCTGGCCGAAACAGGTCGCCGATTCGCTCTCGGGGCAAATCCACGAAGTGCTGACGACGTCGCGCGGCGACATCCTCACGATCGGCGCCGTGCTCGCGGTGTATTTTGCCTCGAACGGCGTCGAGGCCCTGCGGGTGGCGCTCAACCGCGCCTATGCGGTGGGGGAGCCGCGACGCTGGTACTGGCTGCGGCTGGAATCGATCGGCTACACGCTGGTCGCGGCCATCACGGCGCTGGCGATGGCCTTCCTGATCGTGCTCGGTCCCCTCTTCATCGAGGCGGCGCGGCGTCATATTCCCTTCTTCGTTGAATCCAACGAGAGCATCCTCAACTTCGCGCGCTACGGCATCACGATCACGGCGCTGGTCGTCGCGCTGGTCATTCTGCATGCCTGGCTGCCGGCCGGTCGCCGCAGGTTTCTGCATATCCTGCCCGGCATCATCTTCACCATGATCGCTTCGCTGATCTCGGGCGTCGTGTTCGGCCAGTATCTCGCGCGCTTCGCCAATAATTACGTCACGATGTATGCGGGGCTGGCGTCGGTCATTATCGCACTGGTGTTCCTGTATTTCATCGCCGCGATCTTTGTTTACGGCGGTGAACTGAACGCGGCGATCATCAAGTCGCACGTGCCGCACGACGTGTCGCTTCATGCAGCGCAGTCGCTAAGGCGCGCGGACTCACAGGCTTGACCAGGAAGGCGTCGGCGCCGGCCGCGCGCGACGCCGCCTCGTCCTCAGCCCTGCCCGACACCCCGATGATCGCGATGCGGCCGAGCGGCGGGTCGAGCGCGCGGATCCGGCGGATCGCCTCGACGCCGTTGATGCCCGGCAGCACCATGTCCATCAGCACCGCATCGAAGGCGCCTTGCGCGAGCCGCTCCGGCGCCGCCTCGCCGAGGCCGATGAACTCCGCATGATGGCCGAGTTCGGTGAGGATGGCGTTGAGCACGACGCGGCCGAACGGATTGTCTTCGACGCTGAGCAGCCGCAGCGGCTGGGCCGCACCTGAAGATCCATTGGCGTCGGCAATCGCGGCTTTCCTGGCGGTTTTGGCGCGGGTCAGGGTCACCGCCAGGGTAAAGATGGTTCCGCCGCCGCGCCGGGGGGCGACGACGATGTCGCCGCCCATCGCGCGCGCGATTTGTTTGACCGACGACAGCCCGAGCCCGGCGCCGCCGAAACGCGCGGCAATGCTGACATTGGCCTGCGAGAACGGCCGGAACAGGCGCTTGATTTCACCGAGCGCGAGACCGATGCCGCTGTCCGATATCGTAAAGGCGACGCTGACCTTGCCTTTGGGACCGCGCAGCGGCGCGACCGTCAGCGCAACCACGCCCTGTTCGGTGAACTTCACCGCATTGTCGATCAGGTTTTCCAGCGCCGCGCGCAGCCGGACGGGATCGCCGACCACGAACGCCGGCAGCTTCTCGGAGATATCGACGGAGGATTGCAGGCCTTTCGCCGCCGCCCGCCCCGCCAGCGAATCGCCGATGCTGCGGGCAAGCACCCGCAGATCGAACAGATCCTGCCGCATCCCGGCGGCAGGACCCCGGCTTCGCGCCGCGTCGACGAACAAGGTCGCAAGGCTCGCCAGATGTTCCGCGCCGGCCTTGATGGTGTCGACCCAGCGCCGCTCGCGCGCATCGAGGTCGGACGTCGCCAGCAGATTGCTGATGGCGAGAATTCCGGTCAGGGGCGTGCGCACCTCATGGGCGAAGGCCGCCAGCGCCGCTTCGACCATGCCGGCTTCAGCCTCGGTTGCATTGCGCTTGCGCCGCGCCTTTGCGGCCGGCATAGGCACGCGCTTCTTCGCCGGCCGCTTTTTGGTCAGCCGCGTTGTGCCCCCTGCGCGCGGTTTTGCCGCCATGATTCCCCTTAACCCCGTCCCTGCCGAAGAATTGCATGGCCGGGCCACGGGAGTCACGGAGCCGTTTGGCCGTCTCCGTAGAACTACGGCGGCCCGACCAAATCGCGAATATCGGCCGGAGTTGCGCCCTGCGCCCGCAATTCCCGCAGGCCGGTCGCCGCGGTCGATTTCGAGAGTTTCTGCCCGCCGGCGTCGCGAATCAGCCGGTGATGCCGGTAACCGGGTTGCGGCAGACCGAGCAGATCCTGCAGCAGGCGATGGACGCTGGTCGACCAGAACAGGTCCTGGCCGCGCACCACATCGGTGACGCCCTGCAAGGCGTCGTCGATCACGACCGACAAATGATAGCTGGTCGGAATCTCCTTGCGCGCCAGCACCACGTCGCCCCAGGCTCCCGGCAGCGCGGTCACGGCGCCACGCTCGCCGTCGGGACCTTCGCCATGCTCGGTCCAGCCGAGTTCCCCGGCACGCGCCCAGGCCGCTGCCATGTCGAGCCGCCAGGCATAGGGCACGCCTTCCGCGATCAACCGCGCGCGCTCGTCGATGGAGAGCGATTTCGCGGTGCCGGGATAGAGCGGCGCACCGTCGGGATCGCGCGGCCATGTTCCCTTGGTCTCGCGTTGCGCGACCAGGCGCGCGATTTCCGCGCGACTCTCAAAGCTCGGATAGATCAGGCCCTCGGCCGCCAGCCTTTCGACCGCGTCGCGATAGCTCGAAAAATGCTCCGATTGCCGCCGCACCGGCGTTTCCCAAGTAATTCCGAGCCAGGCGAGGTCCTGATAGATCGCGGCCTCGAATTCCGGCCGGCATCGCGTCGCGTCGATATCCTCGATGCGCAGCAAAAATCTTCCGCCGGCCCGGCGCGCCAGATCGAAATTCAACAGCGCCGAATAGGCGTGGCCGAGATGGAGATAACCGTTCGGGCTTGGTGCAAAACGGAAAACGGAGGGTGGCATTCAAGAGGTCTCGTCATGCCCGGGCTTAGTAGTCTGCCTTGCGCAGACTACGTAAACTTGTCTGCGCTCCCGGGCATCCACGTCTTCGGCGCCGCGTGAGAAATTTGTCAAGTGAGGCCACAAACTGGTGCCAGTAAGACGTGGATGGCCAGGCATGGGCGAGCAGAAGCGACGCCGTCCTTCGGACGGCTATCCCCGGCCATGACGAAGAAAGAGAAACCCGCTAAGTCTCTCCCATGCTCATCCATCTCAACACCCAGGCCGATCTCGAAGACGCCGTCCAGGCCCTGGTCGAGCAAGACCCGCGGCTAAAACCTGTTCTCGAGCAGACCGGGATGCCGGCGCTGCGGCAGCGCGAGCCCGGCTTCGCCGGCCTTGCTGCGATCGTCTGCGGCCAGCAACTCTCGACCGCGAGTGCGGCGGCGATCTGGGCCCGCATCAGCGCCGCCTTCGATCCGTTTCATCATGACGCGATTCGAAAGGCGCGCGCCGACCGCCTCGGCCGGCTCGGGCTGTCGGCCGCCAAGATCAAGACCCTGAAGCACATCGCGCGCGAACTGGCCGAGGAACGCCTGAACCTCGACGTGCTCGCCAACGAGGACGCCGACGCCGCCCACAACACGCTGACCTCGCTGCCCGGCATCGGCGCCTGGACCGCCGACGTCTATCTGCTGTTTTGCCTCGGCCATGGCGACGCCTGGCCCGCCGGCGACCTTGCGGTGCAGGAGGCCGTGAAGATCGGGCTCGGCCTGAAGACGCGTCCGACCGCGAAACAAATGACGCCGCTGGCCGAGCCGTGGCGGCCGTTGCGCGGCGCGGCGGCGCATCTGTGGTGGAGCTATTACCGGGTGCTGAAAAAGCGAGAGGGCGTGATTTCAAAGTAGCCCTAGCCGCGAAGCCGCACCCGGTCCTCGCGCGCGCATGCAGTGACGAAGTCGATCACCGCGCGTACCGCGGGGAGTTCGACAAGGTCCGGATGCGCCAAGAGCCAGAGATCCGCCACGCTCATGAGCTTCTGCGGCGCGACCCGAACCAGATCGGGGTCATCGGCGGCGACAAAGCAGGACAGCGCCGATATTCCAAGGCCCGCCCTCGCCGCGGCCAGCATGTCGCCCTGCGACGAACAGCGCACCACGACCGATCCCTGCCGGGTGATGAAGTCGCTCCAGCGCGCCAGACGCTCGTTCGACGCCCGGTCGGAGAAGCCGATGACGCTGTGTCCCTTCCATTCGTCGCGCCGTTCCGGCAGCCGCCGGCGCGCCGCGTAGTCGCGCGAGGCGTAGAAGCCGGTCCCGAGGCGGCCGATCTTGCGGCCGATTAGGTTCTCTTCACCGCTGTCGACCGGGCGCAGCACGACATCGGCCTCGCGGCGGCGCACGCTGGCCGGAAACGGATGGGTGATGATCTCGAGCTGGATATGGTCGTGCGCGCGCAGGAATGGCCCGAGCCGCGGCATCAGCCAGTGAGAAGCCAACGTCGCACCGATCGACAGCTTGACCACGCCGCGCGCCTGCGCGCCGGTCGCCGATACCGCGGCTTCGGCGCGCAACGCCGCCGCCGCCATGGCCTCGACATGTTCGCGGAACTTGCGCCCCTGCGACGTCAGCGACAAGCCTTCGTGGGAACGCGCAAACAAGGGAATACCGAGCTGGTTTTCCAGTTCCGCGATCTTGCGGCCAACCGTCGGATGACTGGAGCGCATCCGCCGCGCCGCCGCCGCGAAGCTGCGGGTTTCGGCCACCGCGACGAAGGTCTTGCAAAGGTCCCAGTCCATCGGCGATCTCCGGAAGGCTCGGCCAGCTGTGTTCAACTTTGATATGTCACTTGTTCAATATTGAACGGCAGAGGTGCCCCTAGCCCTATAATGGACGGCATAAGCCAGCGCCGGCTGGAGTGGATCCGCTCGCCGGCCTCGGACCCCAAGGGAGGATTGAATGCCGTTGCCAGCGTCGCTTGCAGATACGCTCGAACTGCCCGTGCTCGGATCGCCGTTGTTCATCGTATCCGGACCTGAACTGGTGATCGCCCAGTGCAAGGCCGGCGTGGTCGGCTCGTTCCCGGCGCTGAACGCGCGCCCGGTCGAAAAACTCGACGAGTGGCTGACCCGGATCGAGCACGAGCTCGGCGAGTACAAGGCGCTGCACCCGCACAAGAAGGTCGCGCCCTACGCGGTCAACCAGATCTGCCATGCCTCCAACGACCGGTTGATGAAGGACATGGAAACCTGCGTGAAGCACCGGGTTCCCATCATCATCACCTCGTTGCGGCCGCCGCTGGAGATCGTCGAGGCCGCGCATTCCTATGGCGGCGTCGTGTTTCACGACGTCATCAATGTCAAGCACGCGCGGAAAGCCGCCGAACAGGGCGTCGACGGCCTGATTTTGGTATGCGCCGGTGCGGGCGGGCATGCCGGCACGCTGTCGCCGTTCGCGCTGGTGCGCGAGGTGAAGCAATGGTTCAAGGGCACCATCCTGCTGTCGGGGGCGATCTCCGACGGCTGGGGCATTGCGTCCGCGATCGCGCTCGGCGCCGACCTTGCCTATATGGGCACGCGCTTCATCGCCACGACCGAGGCCAACGCCGATCCGGCCTACAAGGCCGCGCTGACCCAATACGCCGCGCACGACATTGTTTATTCCAACCTGTTCACCGGCGTGCACGGCAACTACCTCGGCCCGTCGATCGTGGCCGCGGGCCTCGATCCCGACAACCTGCCGGCCGCCGACAAATCCAAGATGAATTTCGGCTCCGGCGGCAACACCAAATCCAAGGCGTGGCGCGACATCTGGGGCTCCGGACAGGGCATCGGACAGATCACCGACGCCCCGCCGGTCGCCAAGCTGGTCGAGCGGCTGAAGGCGGAGTTCGAGGCGGCACGAACGGACTTCGTGCAGCGGGCGCGCGCCTAGAACTTGCACGACATCGCGGTTCCACCGCCAAATGGCAGCATCTGCCGAATGCGGATCCGAGCAATTCGAATTATGCGGCCGGCAGTCACTATGCCACGCTGCCGGTGAGCGTGCTGCAGGCCTGCAAGGATGATTTGAGCCGCTAGCCCGCCAGGAGACAGAGAAGTGAGCAATGATCATCAGCGGCGAACGCCGGATCTTCTATCCCGAACTGCTGGCCCATATCAGGCGGGCGGCGACGGGATTTAAACCGCTTGGCCTGCACGACGGCGCGCCCGTCGCCATGATGCTGCGCAACGATTTTGCGCTGTTCGAGGTCGCCGGCGGCGCGGCGGCGCTGGGCAGCCCGGTGGTGCCGATCAACTGGCACCTCAAGGCCGAGGAGGTCCGCTACATCCTCTCCGACAGCGGCGCCGATATTCTGGTGTGCCATGCCGACCTGCTGCCGCAAATCCGCGACGGCCTGCCCGGCAATCTGCGGCTGCTGGTGGTGTCGACGCCACCGGAAATCGCCGCCGCGTTCGACATCGCGCCGGAGCTGATGCAAGCTCCGGCCGGACTGACGGACTGGGATTCCTGGCGCGACAGCCACGCCCCGTCGCTGGAGCCGCCAGGCCGCAGTTCGCCGATGTTCTATACTTCGGGTACGACCAGCATGCCGAAAGGCGTACGCCGCAAGGCGATGCGGCCGGAACAGCTCAGTGCGTCCGAGCGCGTCGGCGCGATCGCCTATGGCGTCAAGCCGAACGAAGATCAGGTCATCCTGATGAACGGCCCGATGTATCATTCAGCGCCGAATTCCTACGGCATGCTGGCGTTCCGTCACGGCTGCACCATCGTGCTCGAGCCGCGCTTCGATCCCGAGGACATGCTGCAACTGATCGCGCGCCACCGCGTCACCCACATGCATATGGTGCCGACCATGTTCGTGCGCCTGCTGCGGCTGCCTGACGACATCAAGCGACGTTACGACCTCTCCTCGCTGCGCTTCGTGGTCCATGGCGCGGCGCCCTGCCCGCCGCAGGTCAAACGCGCGATGATCGAATGGTGGGGGCCGGTGATCCACGAATATTTCGGCTCGACGGAAACCGGAATTCCGGTGTGGCATTCGGCCGAGGAAGCGCTGAAGAAACCCGGCACGGTCGGCCGCGCGATCGAGGGCGGTATCGTCAAGATCTTTCGCCCCGGCGGCAGCCTGTGCGCGGTCAACGAACCCGGCGAAATCTACATGCGGCAGACATCTGTGCCGGACTTCGATTATCACGGCAACGCGGAGGCGCGCGCCGAGGCCGGCCGCGATGGCCTCGTCAGCGTCGGCGACGTCGGCTACCTCGACGAGGACGGTTATCTGTTCCTGTGCGACCGCAAACGCGACATGGTGATCTCGGGCGGCGTCAACATCTATCCGGCGGAAATCGAAAATGCGCTGATCGCCATGGAAGGCGTGCGCGACTGCGCGGTGTTCGGCATTCCCGACGACGAATTCGGCGAACGGTTGTGTGCGTGCATCGAGCCCGAACCGGGCGCTGCGCTGTCTCCCGCGGCCGTGCAGGATTTTTTGCGCGGCCGCCTCGCCAATTTCAAGGTACCGAAGGAGATTCAGTTCCTCGACGCACTGCCGCGCGAAGCGACCGGCAAGATCTTCAAGCGCAAGTTGCGCGACCCCTATTGGCAAGGCCATATTCGCACAGGGGCATGATGACCGGTCACAAAAGCCGAACGTTGTTTTAAACAAACGACGTCCGTTTTAAACAATGTTGCTGTTGCAAAATGCCCGAAGGCGGCGGCAAAGATCGCGGCAGCAAAACAACGCCGGGATCGAAACCATGAAATCCACCGACTTCATCGTCGCCCGCGATGACCTGCAGCAATGCAAGGTGATCGAGACACAGCTGCCTGATGCCGCAACGCTGCCCGATGATGCGTTGCTGGTAAAGGTCACGCGCTTCGCGCTCACCGCCAACAACATCACCTACGCCGTAACAGGCGATCAGCTGAAATATTGGCAGCTGTTTCCGGCGCCGAACGGCTTTGGCAACATTCCGGTGTGGGGATTTGGCGAGGTGACCGCCTCGAAACATCCCGGGATCGCCGAGGGCGAAATCCTGTTCGGCTATTTCCCGATGGCGACGCATCTCGTCATCGAGGCCGCCGACGTCAGCAAGCGCGGTTTGCGCGATGCCGCCGCGCATCGCCAGGGCGTCGCCCCGGTCTACAACGCCTATGCGCGCGTCAGCGGCGCCCCTGCCTTCGCCGCACGGCAGGGCGACTGGCAGGCGCTGCTGCGGCCGCTGTTCATGCTATCGTTTCTGGTCGACGATTTCCTCGCCGAGAACGATTTCTACGGCGCGCGCAGCGTGCTGCTCTCGAGCGCCTCCAGCAAGACCGCGTTCGGGCTTGCGCATCTGCTGCATTTGCGCGAAGGCATCAAGGTAATCGGCCTCACCTCGGCATCGAATACCAAGTTCGTCGAATCGCTCGGCTGCTACGACGAGGTCGTCACCTATGATCGCGTGACCTCGCTGCCGTCGAACGCACCGGCTGCGTTCGTCGACATGGCGGGCAACAGCGAGCTCCGCGAAAAACTGCACCGGCATTTCGGCGACCAGATGAAATATTCCGGACGGATCGGGCTGACTCATCGCAGCTCATCGCCGGACGAACCGGTATTGCCGGGCGCCAAGCCGGCATGGTTCTTCGCACCCGACCAGATCCGCATACGGGCGAAAGAATGGGGACCGGGCGGCGTCGATATGCGGTTCGGCGCGGCCTGGGCAGGTTTCGCGCCGAAGCTGGACCAATGGCTCACCGTGACCGAAGGCCGCGGGCCGGCGGCGGTACGCGCCGCCTATCTCGATACCCTCAATCGCCGCGTGCCGCCGGATCAGGGGCATATCCTGTCGCTGGCGGAATAGTCGGCATCTCCTCACGCCCTTTCTGCGCCTTCCCAAATGGGTATAGGGTTCCGACCAGGGAAACGCCGCGCAGACGGCTGCTGAGAGAGACGCGCATGCTCGATAAAACCGACGATCTTTCGCTCGCGGTCGATAATTGGCTGACGCAATTCGAGGCCGCGCTGGCTGAGCCCGATGACGGCGCGCTGGAGACCCTGTTTCATTCCGACAGCTACTGGCGCGACGTGCTGGCGCTGAGCTGGAACATCCAGACCATCAATGGCGCCGATGCGATCCTGAAGGAGTTGCCGACCCACGCCCGCCGCGCCGCGCCGTCCGGGTTTGCGATCGATCCCGGCCGCCGGGCGCCGCGCAAGGTGATGCGCGCGGGCACCAATGCGATCGAGGCGATCTTCAAATTCGAGACGGGTGTGGGGCGCGGCAGCGGCATCGTCCGCCTGATCCCGGACTTAGCCGACGGCCACACGCTGAAAGCCTGGACGCTGCTGACGGAGCTTGGCGAACTCAAGGGTTTTGAGGAGCAGCTGGGGACAGCGCGCCCGCGCGGCAATGCCTATTCGCGGGATTTTCGCGGCCCCAACTGGCTCGATCTGCGCAAGGTCTCGGCGGCCTATGCCGACCATGATCCCACGGTGCTCGTCATCGGCGGCGGCCAGTCCGGGCTGTGCATCGCCGCCCGGCTGAAGCAATTGAACGTCGATACGCTGATCGTCGATCGCGAACAGCGCATCGGCGACAATTGGCGCAAGCGCTATCACGCGCTGACGCTGCACAATCAGGTCCAGGTCAACCACCTGCCCTATATGTATTTCCCGCCGAACTGGCCGACCTATATCCCGAAGGACAAGCTCGCCAACTGGTTCGAGGCCTATGTCGAAACCATGGAGCTGAACTTCTGGACCGGAACCGAGTTCGAGGGCGGCAGCTACGACGAGAAGGAAGGCCGCTGGACCGTGACGCTGCGCTGTGCCGACGGCGGCAATCGCACCATGCATCCACGCCACGTGGTGCTCGCGACCGGCGTCAGCGGCATTCCGAGCGTGCCGGATATTGCCGGCATCAAGGATTTCGCGGGCAAGGTGATGCATTCCAGCCAGTACGACGACGGCGAGAACTGGAAGGGCAAGCGCGCGATCGTCATCGGCACCGGCAATAGCGGCCACGACATCGCGCAGGACCTCTGTTCAAGCCGCGCCGAGGTGACGCTGGTGCAGCGCAGCCCGACGCTGATCGTCAGCATCGAACCGTCGGCGCAACTGGTCTACGCGCCCTATAATGACGGCACGCTCGAGGATAACGATTTGATCGCGACCTCGATGCCGCTGAAGCTCGCGCGCAAGAGCCACGCCATGACGACGGAGAAATCAAAAGAGCTCGACAGGGATTGCTGGAGGGACTGGCGCGCGCAGGCTTCAAGCTCGACTTCGGCGAGGACAATACCGGCTGGCAGTTCAAATATCTGACCCGCGGCGGCGGCTATTATTTCAACGTCGGCTGCTCCGACCTGATCGTCAAGGGCGAGATCGCGCTGAAGCAGTTTGCCGATATCGATATTTTCGTCGCCGCCGGCGCCAGGATGAAGAGCGGCGAGACGCTTGCCGCCGATCTGGTCGTGCTCGCGACCGGCTACAAACGCCAGGAAGAGCTGGTGCGCAAGCTGTTCGGCGAAGCCGTGGAAAAGCGCGTCGGCACCATCTGGGGTTTTGGCGACGAGCAGGAACTGCGCAACATGTACACCCGCACCGGCCAGCCCGGCCTCTGGTTCATAGCCGGCGGCCTGGCGCAATGCCGGATCGGCTCCAAACATCTGGCGCTGCAGATCAAGGCGATCGAGGAAGAGCTGCTGCCGCGGGGGGTGGGGCCGCGGGCGGCGCTTGCGTGAATAAATGTCATTCCGCGTCGCGAAGCGAACTATGATGCGCAATTGCGCATCTGAGAATCTCGAGATTCCGGGTCTGGTCCTTCGGACCATCCCGGAATGACAACTCCAAAAAATCCGGGGGAATCACACATGCCGACCATTCTCGGCTCGGGCGAACATCGCTACCGCGTGGTGGAGAATTTTGCAAAACTGCCGGCGGGATGGAGTCTCACCGATGTCGCTTCGGTCGCTGTCGACAGCAAGGACCGTATCTACGTCTTCAACCGCGGCGCCCATCCGATGGTGGTGCTCGACCGCGAGGGTAATTTCATCACGAGCTGGGGCGAAGGCCTGTTCAACCGCGCCCACGGGCTGCACATCGACGCCGACGACAATCTTTATTGCACCGATGACGGCGACCACACCGTGCGCAAGTGCTCGACCAGCGGCAAGGTGCTCTTGACCATCGGCATCCCGAACAAGCCGGCGCCGTTCATGAGCGGCGAGCCGTTCCACCGCTGCACCCATACCGCGCTGTCGCCCAACGGCGAAATCTATGTCTCGGATGGCTACGGCAATGCCTGCGTCCACAAATACACGCCGGACGGCAGGCTGCTCAAAACCTGGGGCGAGCCCGGCACCGATCCCGGCCAATTCAACATCGTCCACAACATCGCCACCGACGCGGATGGATGGGTCTATGTCGCCGACCGCGAGAACCACCGCGTGCAGGTGTTCGACGGCAACGGCAAATACGAAACGCAGTGGAATAATCTGCACCGGCCCTGCGCGCTGCATTGCTGCGGCGGCAAGCACCCGCACTTCATCATCGGCGAACTCGGCCCCGGCATGGCCGTCAATCGCAAGGTGCCCAATCTCGGCCCGCGCCTGAGCATCGTCGATTCGAAGGGCAAGCGCATCGCCCGGCTCGGCGGCGAGAGCGGGCCGGGGCTGGAGACCGGCAAATTCCTCGCGCCGCACGGCATCGCCTTGGATTCGAAGGGCGACATCTATGTCGGCGAGGTCGGCGTCACCGACTGGAAGACGAGCTTTCCGGATACCGAGATGCCGGAGGAGGTGAAAGTGGTTCGCTGCCTGCAGAAGCTGGCGAAGGTCTCCTAGATCTCGCCAACCGCCTCGCGCCGCCGCCGGTCGGATTCTTCCGCATAGCGCCGCATCGCGTGGGCCTCGGTGAGGATCCCGATCGGCCGGTGTTCGCCGCCGGCTTCGACCACCGCCAGTGATTCCGCTTCGGCGGCGTCGAAGACGGCGATGGCTTCCTGGATGTTCATGATCGGATGCAACACCACATACCGGTGATGAAGGATGTCGACGAGGCCGTTCTTGGCCACGATTTCCGGGGTGTGCGCTTCGGCCACCAGCGCCAGCCCGACATAGCGTCCGTCGCCATCGACGGCCACGACCTGGGTCTTCGAGCCCAGCGGAAATTTTTCGCGAAACTCCTCGATGCCGATGCCGGCGTCGACCGTCGCCAGATCCGGCCGCATCAGGCGGCGGACGGTGAGGTCCCTGATCCAGCCGACATCGGCGGCGCTGCGGATGGTTTCGCCGCGAAGATGCAATCGCCAGGTCGCGAACGAATAACCGAACAGTTCGCGGGTGATCTGGGTCGAGATCATGACCGCGACCAGCACGATCGTGGTGAGCCAGAGATTGCCGGTCGATTCCAGCGCGATGAACGACATCGTCAGCGGTCCGCCGATCACCGATGCCGACAGCGCGCTCATGCCGATGATCGCATAGACGTTGGGATCGAGCGCCAGACCCGGCCACACCAGGTCGACGCCGGCGGCGAACAGGCGGCCGCCGAGCGCGCCCATGAACAGGGTGGCGAAAAACAATCCGCCGCGAAAGCCGCTGCCGAGCGAGATGATCGAGGCGATCGCCTTGAGAACGAACACGCCGGCAATGATTTGCAGTGGCATCGAGACGATGCTGGAAAAATGCAGCGCGCCATGGCCCGACGACATCACCTGCGGCGTCAGCAGCGCGAGCAGGCCGACGGCGAGGCCGCCCAGCGCCGGGCGCAGTGGCGCCCACAGCCGGGTTTTTACCAGCACCGCTTCGCACAGAGCCACGCCGCGCATGATGACGATGCCGAACAGCGCCGCCAGAATCCCGAGCAGGGCTGCGATCGCGAGATCGCGCCCGAGCACATCGCCGACCGGCCCGACGCCGATGCCGAGCGACAGCGCCGCGAATCCATGGGTGACGAAATAACCGGCCACCGCGGCGACCCCGACCGGCGTCAGGCTGGCCGGGGTATAGCCCCCGATCACGAGTTCGAACGCATAGAAGGCGCCGGCCAGCGGGGCGCCGAACGCACCCGCGATCGCGGCCGCCGCACCGCAGCCGACCATGATTCGCTGGTCGGCGCGGCGCAGGTGAAAGCCGCGGCCCAATGAGGCGGCCAGGCCGCTGGAAAGCTGGGTATAGCCCGCCTCGAGCCCGACCGACGCGCCGACGCCCGAGGACCAGATCGTCTGCAGCGCGACGATGACGCTGCCGCGAAACGACATCCGCCCGCCATGCAGGGCATTGGCCTCGATCGGGTCGATTTCGCGCGCCGGCCGCCATCCCGACAGCCACAGGAACGCCACCCCCAGCAACAGCCCACCGAGGCTCGGAACCAGCAGGGCCCGCAGCGTATCGATGCTGGCCTGGCTCGAGAGCCGCTCCCGGATGCTGATGTTGAACAACAGCGCGTGAAGCCCGGCCACCGCGATGCTCATCGCCAGCACCACCAGGCCGCCGATGGTCCCGATCAGCGCCGCAAGCACGACCAGGCTGGTTTCATGGGCGCGAACGAACGCCCGCAGCCGGCGCGGCGCTTCGAGGTAACGGGAGGGGGTGGTCATCTCAAGGGTCCGTCAGCGGCCAAATACAGCCCGTCCGCCCCTTTAGCGGTGTTCCCGCCACCGATGCAATCGTGGCGGCGCGATGGCGGATAAGCCGCTCAATGCTCTTCACAATCCCGTCACGCTGCCTGTAGTATGTCAACGCATGCTGCTTCGCAGCGATATGGAGGCCAGGAGCGTTACTTGAACGCACATGTCTCACAAGGCGGTTGGCCGGTACTGGTGCTGAACGCGGATTTCCGGCCGCTCAGCTACTATCCGTTGTCCCTTTGGTCGTGGCAGGACGCGATCAAGGCGGTGTTCCTCGACCGCGTCAATATCGTCGAGCACTACGACCGCGCGGTGCGCAGCCCCACTTTCGAAATCCAGCTGCCCAGCGTGGTGTCGCTGAAATCCTTCGTGAAGCCGACGACGCACCCCGCCTTCACCCGGTTCAACGTCTTCCTGCGCGACCGCTTCATCTGCCAATATTGCTCGGCGCATGACGATTTGACCTTCGATCACATCATCCCGCGCAGCAAGGGCGGCCAGACCACCTGGGAGAACGTGGTCGCGGCGTGTTCGCCGTGTAACCTGCGCAAGGGCAATCTGACCCCGCAGCAGGCCCGGATGTTCCCGAGGCAACACCCGTTCGCCCCGACCGTGCACCAGCTGCATCGCAACGGGCGGCTGTTCCCGCCGAACTATCTGCACGATAGCTGGCTGGATTATTTGTACTGGGATACCGAGCTCGATCCGTAGGGGCTTGCGCGCGTCCCTCCTGCGAAATTTTTGTTCGCCCGTTCACGCCACCGACATGTCCAGTGGCGGCGCGACGTCGGCCGGCAGCGGGCTGACATAGGGCGTGCGGGCGGTGCGCTTGTTGAGGTCGGCCTTGGCGGCGGCAATCAGTTCCGGCTCGTTCAGCGCCTGGATGCCGAGCCCGGCCATGGCCTTAGCGGCCTGCACCATGGCCTTGTGGGCGTGCGGGCTCTTGCCCTGCGCCACCACCTGCCAGGTATGGAACGGGGTGCCGATCGCAACCGTCGGCGCATGAACCTGAACGGTCGGGACCACCCAGCTGACATCGCCGACATCGGTCGAGCCGATCAACGGATTGCGCCTGGCGTCCAGCGGCACGATGAAGTCGGCCAGCGGCCGGTCGGTCGGATCCATGCCGATCGTGTGATAGACCGACGCGATATCCTTGTCGGTCAAAGTGGCGCGGATTTTTGCAGCGAATTCTTCGTCCGCCTCGTCGAAATGCGGCGGACCGAGATCCTCCATGATGCGATGGAGGGCTTGCTCGAGCGGGGTGTTGGCCAGAACGTTGGAGACCGCGGAAATGATCCGCATCTCCATTTTGGTCTCGGTCATCAGCGCCGCGCCCTGCGCGATCTTGTGAACGCGCCCCACCAATTCGTTCATGCCGGGCAAATCGCGGGCGCGGATGGAATAGCGCACGCGGGCGTGGGCCTGCACCACATTTGGGGCAATGCCGCCGGTGTCGAGCAGCGCATAATGGACGCGGGCGTCGCTCGGCATGTGCTCGCGCATGTAGTTGACGCCGACATTCATCAGTTCCACCGCGTCGAGCGCGCTGCGGCCGAGATGCGGCGAGGCCGCAGCGTGCGAGGTACGCCCGGTGAAGATGAAATCGGCCCGCGTGTTGGCGAGCGATGGCGTCACCACCACCTCCCAGAAACTGCTGGGGTGCCAGGTGATGGCGATGTCGGCATCATCGAAGGCGCCCGAGCGCACCATGAAGGTTTTCGCAGCGCCGCCTTCTTCCGCCGGACAGCCATAATAGCGCACGCGCCCCGGCACCTTGTGGGCGGCCAGCCAATCCTTCACGGCGGTCGCCGCGAGCAGCGCGGCCGAGCCCAGCAGATTGTGGCCGCAGCCATGGCCGTGGCCACCGGCCTCGACCGGGCGGGGCTCCGCCACGCCAGCTTCCTGGCTCAAGCCCGGCAGCGCATCGTATTCGCCGAGGAAGGCGATGACGGGGCCGCCCTCCCCCCATTCGCCGATCACGGCGGTAGGAATATCAGCGACATTCTCGCTGATGCGAAAGCCCTGATGGCGCAGTTCGGCCAGATGTTCGGCGGAAGAGCGCGCCTCGGTGTAGCACACCTCGGGCATCGCCCAGACCCTGTCGCTGAGGTCGACGAAACGCGGTTTGATCGCGTCAACGCCACGCCAGATGTCGCTGCGGTTGTCCATCTTCTGGTCCTCGATCCCTGTGAGAGCGAAAATGCTATCAGCTTCGCCGGACCCCGCCTAGCGCCGGCCGTGGCACCAGCCATGCCGGCGGCGCGAAGCATATGCGCAAGCGATCTCGCGGCGCGATGCGCCCGAGCTTTGCGAAGGCACTCCCTCAAAAAGAGGGAGCGGGGAATGCCGGATGCGCGCTGCACCCGCGGTCTCGTGTGCAAAATTGTGCGAAGAAACGCACACGAACATACAGGTTCAGCGGAGGCAATCCGGCATTCCCTGCGCAAGGGAGAGCATGGACACAAAAAGTCTCGTTAAATCAATAAGGTGTGGCTGATGTGTCCTCGTTTGTGTCCCGAACTGCTGGAGCTATAAATTGTTGTGAAAAATCTGCGGGATGCGCGCTGTACGGCCTTCCTGCGGCTCGCCCCTGACGCCTGTGTCCGTCGGCACGTGCTTGCTATTTCCCGCAGCGTTTTGCGGCGTTAAGCTCCGCAAGCTCAGAAGACGGTGGGGGACTTTCCCGATGGGCAACGCCAGATGCAGTTGCGGTGCTGTCACGCTCTCACTTCCAGAAGAACCATCCAAGATAATCGTTGCTTGTCACTGCATCGACTGCCAACGCCGAGCCGGCGCGCCGTTCGGCGTAGGCGCTTATTACCCCGCTGAGGTTGTCACCATCTCAGGAACCTCAAAAGAGTTCACGCACGCCGCCGCAAGCGGCGGGACAATCCATAACTATTTTTGTCCAGAGTGCGGCTCAACAGTCTACTGGAAACTCAGCAATCTGCCCGCGCTAATCGCCGTTGCAGTCGGCGCGATGGCTGAACCAAAATACCCAGCCCCCGTCATATCGGTTTTCGAACAGTCGAAACATGATTGGGTTCAAATTGATGGTGCCGTGCAGCACTTCCGGCAAAGCATCCCCACAAAAAATTCAAACTGAGACACCACCCGGCGTTGAGAAGGCTGGCGGCGGGCGCGATGGTCGAGCTACGATCACCGGATGACGAATCCCACGACCATCCTGCTCGCATTGCTCGCGCTCGCGATGCTGACCGGCGCAGCCTCGGCGCAACAGCGCACCATCTACGGCTCGTCCGGCAAGGTCGTCGGCCGCGCCTCGACCGACAGCGGCGGCGCGACGACGAACTACGATGCGCGAGGCAAGGTGATCAGCCGCGAGTCCGCGACCGGCAACACGACGACGATCTATGACGCGGGCGGTCGCAACGTCGGACGGTACACGACGAACCCGCAGCGCTAGCTCATGCGCCCGCACGACCAGCAAAGGCTCGCTGCGACGTCAGCTTCGCTCCGAAAGCGACCGAATTACTGCGCCGCCACGTATTGTCGCTAAGGGCCAACAGCGGATGTCACCATGGGGCACCAGCCAATCATCCTCTCCCAGCAATCCAGTCTGCGATCCGGGCAATACATTCGTCGTCCGTGTAATAAGCCGCATGGACAAGAGACTGATCGGATTCGATCGAGCGCAGCAGCAACGAAATGTCTGCTGAAGTAATCACCAACTTTGCGAGAGTTTCGGTCACATCGCCAAAATGGCGGCCGATCCACGCGCTTCGCGTCGCCAATGCGCGCTGCTGCGCGCCCATCGGCATATTTTCGTACGTTATGAAATTCTTTTCGATATAGCTCGGATGTTGTTCGACGAGGGGAGGTTTGTGCCGATAACCATCGAGACCCATACCAATCGTCAATAGCACGGACCAACCTCGGCTCCGGACCACGTACGTCGCTATTTCAGTGAAAATACTAGGGGCAAAACCCACGACATGTGCGCACCAACGAACAGGTAACAAGAAAGCCGAATAGAACGTCGGCCCCAACATTCGTGTCAAGTAAAGAACGAAGAGAAACATATACGTCACGATAGAGAGAAGGGCAGTCGCTAAGAAAACCAGAATGTCCCTTTCCCCCGGCGGACGTTGTATAAAAAAAGCGAAAACGAAAACTCCATACGCCATCCAAACCAAGAAGAGAGCGTGTGTAATCGCCAGAATCCATTTCGCCGTAGTTCCTAAATCAGAATAAGATCTGGCGCCGTGGATGCGGGCAATTTGGAAACTTCGCGAAATATTTTGACGTGCCGATGACAGCAGATAGGCGAAGATGTTTGACCGAACGGCCAACGGATTCGCGATATTCTGCATATGGTGTAGGACCTGCCAAGCCTCGTCCATCAAACTTCCCACGGCGAGGATTTGTGGTCGCCCTTCAGCCGCGCTTGCGGGCCGCCCCGTAACTCGATTCCTCCGACTAAATCTCTGATAGACGAATAACAAAAGTGGAATCAAAAGAAGAAATAGAAGTACTGCCTCATACCAATAATCTAGCGACGAATTGAACCGATCATTTCCCATCAGTGTTTCGAAGAGCCCGAATGCGAGGACAAAGATAAAGAGGCTGAAACCCATCCAACCCGCGACAACTTGAATTTGACGTATTCGCCTAGCACTCGCTGATATCGGTGACGCCGTGTCCATGAACGGCGTGCCCAATGTCACGATCTTGGCGGAAGGCCCTTTAAATTGCTGCGTGGCCGCGATTTGCGGTAACGCTTCGAGCACGATGTTCCCGCCGTGGCTATGCGCGACGATGTGACAACACCAGCCGCTGCTCTGCAGAGCAGCCACATAGTTTCCCAGCGCTAATGCCGCATGGGTGCGCGCAATCCAGCTGTTTTCGCCGGACCAATGGAAGATTTGATTGCCGTCCCCGCAGTGCGCCCAGCACCGAGCGGGCGAGCCGCGTTCTCGTAGGGCGGCATCAAGCTTGGCGGTGAATGGCTCCGTTGAGTGCCTGTCGACAGGTTGGTACCATCGGCTTTTTCCGAGCTCAGGCGCAGCCCAAGTGCCGTGCACGACAATCACGGTCTCCTTCGCCGCCTGTTCCATTGCGTTCCCTCCCTGAAGGGTACAATTCAGCCGATGTGGATCGGCACCTCGCTTCAATTCTGGTTACAATGGTTGTGCCATCGCGCTCTCCTACCGTTCCGGATCAATAACATAGGCGAAACAGGTCCCGCCATGTCGGCTTTACCTTCGAGATCGAGGCGGCGCGCGGGACGATGCAGTGCGGCGCGACTGCATGTGTGGATAACCGGGACAAACGTCCCAATCCCCATACTGCTACCTTGCATTGTGCCATCGTGTGCACTCCCGATTCGCAGGCGGACACAGAGGTAGGCGGGCACGGGTAAATGGCGGACAAGAAGCACTGGCTCGACTGGCTGGCGGTGGGAATTTCAACTCTCTCACTAACGGTGGCTACTCTCCCTGCCTATCGCACCGTCCTTTATCAGCGCGACGATATTCGGCTTATTGTGGGTGACGCGCTGAAGGTGAAGCGAGATAAGAGCGGTTTGCTCTTGTCGCAGGATCAGGAGTTCACATTTATCAACTCAGGAAATCGCCAAGCCGTAATCACCGAAATCTATGGCGAATTGGTGCTGGTCCTCGATCCGAATGCAGGATGCAATAACCAGTTCGCAAAATCCATCATTCTCAATCCAACAACCCATATCGTGCTGAAGCCGGGAGACGTTCTGCCTGTGCGCGCGAAGGTGGTGCAGGAACATCCTTGGGAAAAGGACAAGGACGGTTTTCTTTTTCGCGAGGACAAAGAAAAGCAAGGTTCGCAGTATCTTGTCTGCATACAGATTTACGTCACGACGCCGGATAGTTCATCGGTGAAATGGGTATTGCCGCTTTATTCGATGCAGCCGAACGAAACGTGGCCTTCAGAATTGATCGGCAGGAACGAACCGCTCAAGGTGATCCAACGAACAAGTTGGGGCTTTAGTTGAACACACCCAATTTTTACGCTGGGGGCCGATAACGTGCGCATCTTTATCGATGAGAGCGGGACATTTAGCGGGTTTCAAGCCAACTCGGTCAGCGTCGTTGGGGCGCTGGTGATCCCAGACGTGATGCTGGGTAATATCGAAAAGAAATATGCGAAGTTTCGGGACGGGTTGCCGAAAGACAACGGGGAAGTGAAAGGAAAGCTCCTTAACGAGAGGCAGGTAAACAAGGTCGTCACGCTTCTCATGCGCAACGAGGCACTGTTCGAGATAACGGCGCTCGATCTCGGTTTGCACCAGGAAAGCGCGGTCCGCGATTATAAGCAGAAGCTCGGCGAGCAAATGCTGGCGAAGGTAGCCAATTTCAGAGAGGACGTTCGCCCGGAAGTTCAGGCAGCGAGCGAATATATCCTACAGGCCCCGCTGAATCTGTTTCTGCAGGCGCTCACGACATTCAATGTGCTGCACCGAGTTATCAGCCGGTCAACGACGTTCTTCGCGCAACGGAAGCCGTATGAGCTTGGCTCCTTTTCGTGGATCGTGGACGGGAAAGAACCGGCCAAGGTCACCCGATGGGAGGAATGGTGGGCGCACTACGCGCAAGGCGCGCTTGCGAGCATGTCGAAGAGGCGGCCGGCATGGATGCTGCCCGAAGCCTTTAATGCCGATTACTCCTTCTATGAAAAATTCAATTCTGTAGATGACAAGGGCGAAGCAGGAACCTCGCTGAAGCTGTTGCTCAAGGACATTACTTTTTCTGCGCAAACGTCGCATGGTCTTGAGTTCGTGGATATTCTGACGAACGGCGTTCGTCGAGCGCTCACCGGGAATTTGCAGCGGGAAGGCTGGCAGAATATGCATCGCCTGATGATCCACGAAAACGACGAGCCCTATATCTCGTTTGTTCTCTTTAGCGAAGGCGAGGACATTATTCACGCCGCTCCATATACTGGCGTGGTCAACGAAGGCGTTTCAAAAGACGGAAGGCTGATGTTAACAAAGCGCAATCTCCGGCTTGCCTTGAATGCGCAGGGCGGCAGGCCGGTGATAGCCGTATGAGGAACGGCCCGTCAAAAAGGGCCAAAGGGTCTGTGCCGACCACCTCGTCTCGTCATAAACTACCTTTCCTCATCCGGATGCATTCACTTGTACGGCGTGATCTCGCGCGCCTCCGTCAGCTTGGTCATGTGCAGAGGCCCGACCTAGCGGGACTGCCCATACCAATCCACAAGCGGTAGCGGCTTGCCTGGCCCGCGCGGCCCGGCGCATCCTCTCGCCATGGGCAGCAAATCACGCGAGACGATTTACGGCGCGTCGGTCCGGGCGGCGGCAGAGCGGGCGACGGACGCTCGCAAGGAAGCCGACCGGCTCGCCGTCGCGGCGTGGAATAAGCGCATGCTCGGCTTTCAGGGTCCGGCGCAGCCGTCGCCGATGCTGGGCGATGCGATCAATGCCGGGTTTGGCTATCTCGAAGTGAAATGCCTCGGCTGCAACACGCATCAGACCGTTGCCCTCGACATCGTGCGGCGACCGAAGACCACGCCGGTCCATGAACTCGAACGCTACATGCGCTGTCGCCAGTGCTCCGAAGTCCGGGGCTATGCCTACAAGCGGAGCCATCTGGTGGCGCTGCGGCCGACGAAGATATCAGCAAAGGTCCCCGCGACGACATGGTGGCCGGGCGAAAGATGAGCTGCCGCGAACTACGATCTAATAGAGGGGTGGATGACTAGTGGCAATGAATTGATATCGTGGGGCGCAGCCATTGCGGGCGACGTCATGTCCAAACTTATGATCCCCGGTGGCAATTCGCTGAGCAAGCTTGGGGACGCTTACTTGCAGAAAAAACGCAAGGAGGCTGCGGACATCTTGATCGGGGAAATTGCAAAAGGCTCAACTGAACCTATCGATTTCACCGAAAGCGACGCTGATCCGTTGATCGAAATCATATACCGCTTTTCAAAAGCTGTGAGCGATGGAGCAGCGAGAGAGAACCTGCGACTTCTTGCTCAGGTGATAGTCGGGTTAAAAAAGAACAAGGCGCTAGACCCCGACAAGTTCAGAAAGTGGGCCAATACGCTGGAACAACTCACGCGCGATGAACTGATGGTCATCGGAAAAGCCATTGCCACCAAGCGCGAAATTGATGCAGGCTCATTGCAGCTCAATGTTCCCGGCGAATTTTCGAAGCACTTAAGATCGGCGCTGGAGAGATCCGGCTACCAACCGGCTGAGATTGAGCCTCTGTGTGCATCGCTTAGCCGAACCGGACTGCTTCTTCCGGTAAGTGCATATAACGGAATGATCTATATGCCGACGCTATGGCTGGATGAGTTGGCGACGCTGGCCGACGTCGAAGGGATAGCCGCTACAAAATAAGCGCCAAATGTGCAATCTGTATTCGATCACCACCAACCAAGCCGCGATTATCGCCCTGTTCCGAGTTATCAACCGCTACGTCGGCAACCTACCGCCGATGCCCGGTGTATTCCCCGACTATCCCGCCCCGGTGATCCGCAACGCTGGCGATGATCGCGAGCTGACAATGATGCGTTGGGGCATGCCGCCACCGCCGCGAACGGGCGGGCCACCAGTCACCAACATCCGTAACACGTCGTCACCTCACTGGCGCGGCTGGCCAAGGTTGGAAAGCCGGTGCCTTCATTTCACCTTTTGTGCATCCGAGCTATTGGCCGGTGCGGCGTCGAGTGACTGACCTTTGCTATAGGCGGCCTTGTGGTATTGATTGCCTTGTTTTGTGATTTTTGTTGTCCAGCCGGTGTTCCAGGTAATCACCGCGGCCTCACCTTCTTCCTTCCATGTGCCGGTCATGCCCTCGCCTCGTGTTGCTTTCGCCACGCCGCCACTCGACAGTGTAATCTCGAAGGGTTTCCCAGCCGTGTCCTTGACCTGCCACACACCTTCAAAAGCGCTTGCCGCAAGGGCCGAAAGGCTCGTCACGCCCATCAGAAAACCCGCTGCTAGGGTAACTATCAATTCTTTCCTCATTGTCGCTTCCTCCGAACACAAGGTCCAATGCGACTGACCGGACGCTGTACCGCCTAAGAAGTTCCTGCGAAGCAGTGCGGCATAATGACTATGGCAGCGCACACTCTCAACGACCGAAGGCGATGGCCGCGCCGATCCATCCGAAGGCGATGCCGGTGATCCTATCCTGACGACGGACGAGGAGCGCGATGTCTGGATGCGCGCGCCGTGGGATGAGGCGAAGGCGCTGCAGCGGCCGTTGCCGGATGATGCGCTCAAGATCGTCGCGCGAGGAGTCGACAAGGAAGACAAGGCGGCTGCCTAGCTTCATCTCCTTGGGATGGTCAACACCCTAGCCAGGTGAGATCGAGAAACTGCATATTGTTTCAAACCGGCAGCAGACAGTGCCTGCTCCAAGACCGCCATCAGGTTATCGGTCGTTTTATCGGATATGAGCCGGTCGAGCGCGGCGATCACGGATGGGTTGTCGGAGAAGACGTATGGTATCCGCGCCATCGCACGATTGATGTCTCGAACATCGACGTCCGACGCTGCGTAAGCTGGGTCCAGCGCATACCGGCTGGCCATCAGTTCTTGGACAAGGTCAATTTTTTGTTTGCGTCTTTCGACGCGCTCAGTGTTCAGATAACCGTGTGTATAGGCGGCAATTGCAGCAAGGCCGCCAATGCCCCCGCCCAGCACACTCGCGATAATCATTATAATCTGATCTGTCGTCATTGCTCCCCCTCAGCCACGGGCAGTGAACAGCAACCTCCGAGTGCGTGCAACACCCTTTGGGCAGTCTTCAAGTTTGATCTCGAACAAGTTGATCGCCTTGGGTTCGTCGTACAGTCATCAAGCCGGGCGGGTCGCAATTTGGTTAAGAATTCTGGATAGGGTCTGCCCGCGGTCGTTGTATCCAGAACGTTATGGTCAAGCCCGTGTCGTGGGACCGGCCATTTGCCGAGCCAATCGAATTGCCAAAGGGTAGGAAGCTGGTCACCTTGCGCGACGCGGCGCTCTACATCACCAAGCTGCCGAAGGCTGAGCACGACGCCGAAGAATGGCAGGCAGCTATGGAGGCGCTCATGCTGGTTGCCGATTGTTTGCGCGAATAGGCGTGATGCGAGCTCAACCGCCACGTCGAGCGGGTGTTCAGAACGTAGCGCAAGGACAAGCATTGGGAAGGCGGAAATCGAAGAGAAACCAATGACCGAACCCGGCTTGTTCCGCCGCCTAGACGCTGGATTGACGGGCGCGGTTGCTGGGACAATGTCACAGTTACCAAAGTCTGCGGACGGACGTACCCTGTAGGGCCCCGGAGCGATCCGGGGCCTTACTTGTGTGCGAGAACCATCCCGGGTTTCGTGCTTAAATGTCGGTGCCCGACCAAAGGAGGATCACATGGTAACAAGCGTCAAACAGATGTTGGAAGCTGCTAACGCGGCGGTTCCGAAGATCACGCCGGATCAGGCCAGTGACATGATTAAAAAGGGAAACACCTTGGTTGTCGACGTGCGCGATGCACCAGAAGTCAGTGCCAGCGGCAAGATCGCTGGCGCTGTGAACGTCTCACGCGGAATGTTGGAATTTCGCGCCGACCCGGACTCTCCATACCACGACAAGAATTTCGATAAGGAAAAGACCGTTATCCTCTATTGCGCTTCCGGCGGTCGTTCTGCGCTCGCCGGGAAGGTCCTCAAGGATATGGGTTACGACAAGGTCTATAACGTCGGCGGATTTAAAGATTGGACCGGCGCGGTCGATAAGGTCTAAAAATCGTCGAACTCACCGTGCGACACGACCCTGCCATCGATAGGAGCAGCGACGCGTTGGCGGGCGTGGACGCCGCCTTGCTTGGAACGACGCCCGCCTAATCGGTATTGTGCAGCATGGATTGGCCTGACTATCTACGGGACGAAGCGGCCAAGTATCGGAAACTTGCCGAGCAGACCGATGATCCTGTCGTCAAGAACGAACTGCTTGAGTTGGCGTCCGTGTGTGAAGAGGTCGCCAGCAACATCGAAGATCACCTGACAGGCGGGTGGGTGGTCACCCACGCGGCGGGCTGCCGCCTCCGCCTCGGTTCAACCTTACTGGCTCGAAGCCTGTTGCTTTCGCCGATGTCCGCTTTGGAGCGCATTACGGACTCAGGTCGGACATCGCGGCAGGTCCGAAAAGTGCGACAAGCGGACCTCTGATCGCGTAACTCAATCTATCTTCACTACCGGCGCAGGCCGCCATTCCCCGGTTTTGACGATCTCTTTCGGCACGTAGGTACGGAACGTCAGCGAGAACGGCTTGCCTTCAGGCGTAGACAGCCAATTGGACTCCGGAACACCAGCGACCGGCGTCGGGCCAAGCGTGATTTTCAGGGACCCGTCCGGCTCCTTCTGAAGCGGCGAGTAATTGTTGAAGTTGAACCGGTTCAGCGCATTCGGCACTACGCGGTAGTCCGGCACGCCGACAAGAATGACTTCACAGATGCCGAAACAGGGGTAGCATTGTCTGGCGGGGCTAGTGGACGCTGGCGTCGGTGAGTTAGGGAGGCATCGATGAAGAGGATAGCTTTCGCAATCTTCACTTCGATTGGCTTGGTTGCATCAGCGCAGACGCAACCTTCCGTCGACACCGTCCCCGTCACCGCCGACAACTTCACGCGCGCCGAGACTGACAGCTATTTTGGCGATATCGTTAAAAACGCTGACGGCGTTGGCAAATTTTTCCATCGGCGCGAGATTGAGCCGGTCGACAATCAGATCGTCATTCGTGGCAACCGCGACACGGTGTACTCGGCAGCGGTGTTCGACCTTGATGCGGGACCCGTGACGGTTACGCTTCCCCTAGCCGGTAAGCGCTTCATGTCCCTGATTGTGATTGATCAGGACCAATACACACCGGCCGTCTATTACGGCGGGAGCCATAGTTTTAACCGCCAGCAAATCGGCACGCGCTATGTGATGCTGGCGTTGCGCACCTTTGTTGATCCAAGTGACCCCGAGGACCTAAAGAAGGTTCATGCCCTGCAGGATGCCGTGAAAATCTCGCAGCCGAGCCCCGGCACCTTCGAAATACCCAAATGGGATCCCGCCACGCACAAGAAGGTGAAGGACGCGCTTCTGGTGCTTTACGCTACGGTGCCTGATCAAAATCGCATGTTCGGTACCAAGGCGCAGGTTGATCCGGTGCGCCGCTTGATCGGAAGCGCCGGCGGCTGGGGCGGAAATCCCGACAGCGAGGCCAAATACCTCAACGTCAATCCGAGCCAAAACGATGGCAAGACGGTCTACAAGCTCACCGTCAAAGACGCCGTTCCCGTTGATGGCTTTTGGTCAGTCACTCTGTACGACGTGGACGGCCGCTTTCAGAAGAACGAATACGACGCCTATTCGGTCAACAATCTCACAGGGAAGAAAAGCGCAGACGGCTCTATTGTCATTCGGTTCGGCGGCTGCGACGGCAAAATTCCGAACTGCCTCCCGACCATGCCGGGCTGGAACTATATGGTGCGGCTCTATCGCCCACGCCCGGAGGTACTGAACGGAAGGTGGAAATTTCCAGAGGCGCAGCCGGTGAGTTAGGTACACAGGCGGTCGGTTTCATTTTCCGCTCTGCCCCCAACAACGGACATAGAGCGACCACGGCGGCATGTCCGAGTTGTGCCACAACCGGACTCATGCGCCGCAGCAATCCACGGCTCTTTTCGATCACCTTGTCGGCGCTGGCCAGGAGTATCGTCCGTACCGTGAGCCCAAGCGACTTCGACGTCTTGAGGTTGATCGACAATTCGAATTTGGAAGCCTGATAAAACGGGATATCGCCGGGATTTGCGCCGCGAAGGATGGCGTCGATGTCGTTGGCCGCGCGCTTGTTCAACTCCACCAGGTCGAAAGCATAGGCCATCAGACCGCCAGCCTCGACGAGTTCGAAAAACGGATAGATAGCCGGAAGCTTCGCCGCACCGATCAAATTCGGGATCAACGCCCGGTTCCTCATGACGTCAGGAACTATCCCCAACCATGATCGCATCGGCGCCCTCGCGCGAGGCACTCGCAACCGCCGATCGATAGTCGGCCTCGCTGGCCGGAAACACCAGCGGAAGTCCGATGAGGGGGATGCCTGCGGTCTCGGCGGCGGCGCGTACCGCCGGGCCCTGAATCCCTTCCCATACGACCCGCAATGTCACGAAAGCCAGTTTCGACATCGCAGGAAACATTTCATGTAACAGCGCAATCCGCTTGCTCCATGAATCGATGGGCCGGTATCGACGCTGACCCGGTGATGTTGCCGCCCGGCCGGGCCAGACTCTCGCCAAGACAGCGCATCTTATCGTTGAAGCCCGGACCTCCGAAAGAGGCGGTGGGCGACCAAGAGGGACCATCTCGCCTCTCGGGCGCATGTCAGACATATGTTAGCGACCGCTGCGGCGCCTGGGACTTCCATGCTGCGGGACTTTCTCGCGTGGAGCCCGAGTTGTGCAGATGCTTCGCCCATGATGGCGTATCCAGTTGCGCACTTTCGTCGTCGAGACGTCGGAGCCGTAATCTTCAGGTCAATTAGGAGCGCACCCGCGTTCCGGCCAACATCTTGCGCGCCTCGTTCAGGGCCTGCGCTTCCGCCTCCGCCCGGGTGGGGCCCTCACCGCGCGCGAGGCGTGTTCCGGGACTGACGTTGTCCACCTCGCAGCGATATCGATTGCCCAGCTTGTACGAAATCACCCCGATTTCCCAATCACCGAGGCGCTCCTTCCGTCGCTGATAGCCGTTGGGGTGCAGCCAAGTCTTTCCTGCATAAAAGGCCGCTTTCTCGACCAGGCCCGCTTGCGACCAATGGTGGGCTAGAATCTCAGGATGCATCTCCACCGTCTCCGGAAACCGATCTTCCAGCATTTTCGCAATCCGCGCGTGCAGCTCCTGACGTCGGCTCCGTAGCAAGGTCGCATACGCCGCATCGCGGATCAGTGCATGCTTGAACGTGTAGGTCGCGCTCGGCGGCGTGCCGCGACAGAAGACCAACTCGGAATGGACGAGGCGCTCCAGGGCCTCTTGCAAGGTACTTTCCGGTAGGGGGACCAAAGCGGCCAACAACTCGTATGAAAACTCGCGGCCGATCGCCGCGCCGATTTGCGCGACCTCTCGGATCGGCGCCAACCGGTCGAGCCGTGCCATCAACGAGGCATGTAGCGTCGTTGGAATCGCCAGCGGCGGCACCGGACCGGTCAAGACGTACTGGTCACCCGCGTCCATCAACAGACCGCTTTCCAACACCGCCTTGGTCAGTTCCTCGACGAACAACGGCACGCCGTCGGCGTGGGCGGTGATTTGATCAAGGATCGCCGAGGGCAGCTCCTTGTTACCGGTGAGGCGGTTCACCAATTCGGCGCCGTGTCGGCGGCCCAGACGGTTGAGCGTCAATGTCGTCACGTGTGCATCGCCAGTCCACGGCGACTGGAACTCTGGCCGCAGGGTGATGACCAGCAACACCCGCAAGGACGGAACCCGCTCCACCGTCAGCTCGAGCAGCTCGAGCGAAATCGGATCGATCCAATGGACGTCCTCGAAGACCATCAGCACCGGTCGAGCCGCAGCCAGCCCGGCGAGCTGTGCGAAGAGTGCCTCCAGGGTACCTTCCTTGCGCCTCTGCGGATTTAGGTTTAGCGGCGGGTAGCGATCGCCGCCGATGGATAGCAGGTCCGCCAACAGGGCGGTGGCCTGCTTCATGTTCCTTGTCGATGGGGCGAGGATCGCCTCGAGCTTGCCAAGCCGGCGTTCGGCGTTGTCGTCCCGCTCAAATCCGGCGGCGTGCTCCAACTGGCTGACGACGGGATGAAGCGCGGTCTCCCCGTGATAAGGCGAACAGAAGAAGCGCAGCCGAATGTGCGGTTCGCTGCTCAACCGTTCTTCTATCGCCTCGGTCACGCGCGACTTCCCGATGCCTGGTTCACCAGACAGCAGCACGACCCGGCCATCGCCCTTCTTGGCTTGCTGCCAACGGCGCATCAGCAAATCGAGTTCTTCGTCGCGGCCGATCAGCGGCGTGATAGTGCTGGCGGCGTGAAGCGCCTCGAAGCGGCTCTCGATAGCGCTCGGACCGACCACCTGCCATGCCCGGACCGGATCGGGGAAGCCTTTGAGCGTCGCGGCGCCGAGGTCGCGATAATCGAACAGCCCGCCTGTCAGGCGCCGGGTGTCGGCGGCGATCACGACGGTGTTCGGGGCCGCCAAGCCCTGCAGCCGCGCAGCCAGGTTCGGCGTTTCGCCGACCACCGCTTCCTCCTGAGCCGCGCCGCTTCCGATGAGATCGCCGACCACCACCAGGCCCGTGGCGATGCCGACGCGCATTTGCAGCTTCAGGTCGCCGGGGAGCGGAAGCGCGGTTGCGCCGATGGTCTCAACCAGAGCCAGACCGGCGCGGACCGCGCGCTCGGCGTCGTCCTCATGGGCGTGCGGGTAACCAAAATATACGAGCACGCCATCGCCCATGTATTTGGCGACGAAGCCCTCGAACCTCGCGACAACGCAGGCGCAGCCAACGTGGTAGACGCGCAGCACGTCACGCATGTCTTCGGGGTCGAGCCGCGCCGAGAGCACTGTTGAGTTGACGAGATCACAGAACATCACGGTAAGCTGCCGGCGCTCGGCGGATGCTCCGGCCGACACGATGTGCGGAATAGGTGCCGTCGGCGTGGCGGCGGTTGGGTCGCGGTCGCTCGCCGTCAGCCTCTTACCGCAGGCGGGACAGAACTTTGCACCTGAGCGAATGGCCGCGCCACAGGATGGGCACCGGCCCGGGAGAGCCGCGCCGCACTCGTCGCAAAACTTGCTCTCCTCCGGAATGTCGGCCCGGCAGCTCGGACATTCCATGCGCCGCTCCCTGGCCCGACCAGCCCTGTTTCAAAGTCTAGCACAACGAGCCCTCGCAGGCGCCGCTGCCTTGCGCTGATTCCAACGACAAAAAGCCGCGCCCGAATTGAGCGCCGCCGAACGCCGATTCTTGCGCAAATTGTCAGCGCGGCGGGTACACCCGCGTTCTCGCCAACATCTCCCTTGCCTTATTCAGCGCCTCGGCTTCCGCCTCCTCGCGGGTGGCCCCTTCGCCTCGCGCCAGTCGGCCTCCCGAGCTGACATTGTCTACCTCGCAGCAGTACCGGCCGCCGAGCTTGTACGAGGCGATGCCAATGTCCCACCCTTCGAGGCGATCTCGCCGGCGCCGATAGTCCTCGGCGCGCAGCACCGTTCCGCTTTGCATCGCGCTCTCCTTCGAGAATCACGCCGCAGCGCGCTCGATTGGCGCGCGGACGAGGTTACCCCACTCGGTCCAGGAACCGTCGTAATTCTTCACGTCGGGGTAGCCCAGGAGGTACTTGAGCACGAACCAAGTGTGGCTCGAGCGCTCACCGATACGGCAATAGGCGATCGTCGGACGATCCGGGGTCACTCCCTCGCCCTCGTAGAGCGCACGAAGTTCGTCTGCCGACTTGAAGGTGCCGTCCTCGTTGCAGACCTTGGCCCAGGGGATGTTCCGCGCGCCCGGCACGTGCCCACCGCGCTGGCACGTCTCGGGAAGGCCCGGCGGCGCCAGGATCCGCCCCGTGAACTCGTCGGGGCTGCGCACGTCCACCAGCGCAGCGCTCTTTTGCGCCGAGGCCGCCTGCGCATCGCCGAGATAGGCCCGGATGGAGAAATCGGGCTCGCCGCGCACCGTGTAGCTGCTGCGGGCGATTTGCGGCACGTCCGTCGTCAGCTCGCGCCCTTCCTCGAGCCATTTGCGGCGCCCGCCGTTCATCATGCGAACGTCCGAATGGCCGTAGATCTTCATCTGCCACAGCGCCCAAGCGGCGAACCAGTTGTTGTTGTCGCCGTAGAGGATCACCGTCGTGTCGTTCGCAATCCCAGCCTCCTCCATCAGCCGCCGGAAGTCGCCGGGCGGGATGATGTCGCGCTGCAGCGTGTCGGAGAGCTGCGTCGTCCAGTTCCAGGCGATCGCACCCGGAATGTGCCCTTGGTCGTACCCACCCGTGTCGACGTCGACTTCGACGACACGAACGTTCGGATCGCTCCGGTGCGCCACCACCCAGGCGGTGTCGACCAGCACTTCGGGATCAGCATACTGGCTCATGAGAATCCTCCCTGTTGGTTTCCACGCATATCGGCGTCCGTGCGGCGGGTGCTAGTGTGGTCACTCAGTCGAACGGACCGCCCACTGAGTCGGCCCGTACATCAGCGCGTCCACGAGCGCCTCCGTCGAGGATGACTCCTCGGCCTCATCGGCCGCCGCGTGTCCGTTCGGTGCCACGAACGGACATAAATGTTGAGGCTCTGCTCACGCCTCGAAAACCAAGCGAGTTCCCGTGTACGAGCGTAAGAGCCTTGTCGGCATTGCAGCGCGCGCGGCTTCGTAAAACGGTTCTCCCGTACAATGCAGCGGAACCACGTAAGTCGGATCAATTTCCTGGAGTGCCTTGACCGTATCTCGAACGTATTCCTCTTGATAGGGCGCGAGATGAAAGCCCCCGATCACCGCATGAATTTTTTCCACACCGGAGGCGGCTTGAGCTTGCCTGATCGCGTTGACTACGCCGCGATGGCTGCACGAAGTTAGGACGACAAGCCCGCGTCCTCTCAGATTGAATGCCGTCGCGATCTTGTGCTGAAATTGATCCGGTACGACGGGCGCACCGCGTTCCGCCTCGCTGAGGCGCTCGGGATAGCAACCGACGCCTCGGTCGAAACCAATGGTCATTGCGCTCGGTGATAGCACCTTCTCGAAGCTCTTCTGGCTGATCTGCCCCGTGGCCACGGCGTGATCGGCAACCAGGGCAGGTCTCTCCGCGACGGTTACGGCGACGTCAGCCTCCTCGAGTGCTTTGCGGTCGATGACGCCGAAGCTGCCCCGCACCGGGGGTGCAGTCCACTCGCGCGCGCAGAAGCATCCTTCGCCGCCGACAAACAACGGCAGTTTGGGCTTTAGCTTGCCATGGTGAGCCTGCAGGAAACCGACGAGACCGCCAAAGTGGTCCTGGTGCCCGTGGCTGAGCACAAGTGCGTCGATGGCCGCGGGATCAATCTCAAGCAGATTCGTGTTGTTGAGAAGGGCTTCCGGCGTGAAACCGAAATCAACCAGGATATTGCGCGTCTCGTTGCCGCGTCGCGACTCGACATGCATCGCAAGACCGAATTCGCTGACCAACGTTCTGCGCGGCGGCTTGTCGCTGAGACCCCAGCCAAAGTGCTGGACATCAACGTTGGGCAGCTTCCTGCTCGGGGCGACAGCGAACTGATAGCTATCGATCACTATCCGAACCGCCACGCGGTCGAGCTCAGGCAATGATCCAGTGACGACCTCGGCCCTGACCGACTTTGAGCCAGCGAGGAGCGTAGCAAGTATCACGCTTAAGACAGTGGCGCCTCCGCCGCAGACAAATTCTCGCCGTCCAACCTCATCGCAGAAAAACCGCCGCCGAGGCACCTGAGGGCCTGCTTGTGCTAGCGCAATTGAAGCTGAAATATAATCGATAGCCATTGCTACCTCCCGTTCCTGCCAACAACGAGGGCATAAACAGAAGGCGCGGGACCGCTTGGACGCATTTCGTTCCGGAGGGTCGAGCGTCTCAACTCAAATATGATCGTATCAACTGCTACGTCAAGAAAAATGCCGACCCGAGCTTTGACGAGTTGCATAGTGTGGTGGCCGTCGTAAGAAGGACTTCTCTTTTACATCCGGCACGCTGTTTGCTGGCCATCGTGGCTCATGCGGCGTGGCGCCGACCGTTAGCAGGCTGCGGGCTTCTTGGGAATGTCGGTCAGGGGTGCTGCCGTGTTTCTCTATCCGATACGGCGCAGGCACTGTATGGCTTACATCCGGCCACAAACGCGATCAGGCTCAATGTCTGAATTGGGTCAAAAGGCGAAATACTCACTCCGAGTAGATGTTTTCCGCTTTTCCCTCGAAACCGGACATCGCCCAATGGGGTCGGCATGTCCGGTTCGTGCCGAAAAAATGGTCCGCCAGCGCAGGACCTTACGTCCGACTCCACTATTCCGCCACGAGACGAGCGGCGTTCTCGATAACCCCGTCCCACCGCTTCCGGCGCACACGTTCGGCCGCCAACGCTTCACGAGCTAGGACGTCCGCGATCACGTTGTCGATTTCACTGCCGGTCAGCACGCGCTTGATCCGCAACACAAGCTGCAACGTCATGATGACCGCGCCATAGGGCAATAACAGATCACGAGCGGCAATATCGCAATACGCGATGAACGTCTCAATCGCCTCTTCGGAAAAGCAGATCAGCAATGCAAGCTCGCGCGCTTGTCGAAGATCATCGGCCGGAGGCGCGGGTTCTTCGTCTAACAGCATTCGCTCAGCGGCTCGACCAGCCATCAGTTCGATGCATTGTGCATACACGCTCCCGTAGATGTCAGAGACGGCGCTACGGTCCTTGCCCGCTTGCGGCATAACAGGACCGAGAACGTTACGAACGTCTGATGCATCTCCGCGGCCTTCCGCGAACGCCTCCGTATGGCCGACACCCCAGCACAAGCCCTCGTAACCACGGACGGGGTCCGGGTTCACAGTCACGCCGCCAACCTCACGTCCGAGCAGGCGTGCGGCGGTCGTGTGACCGCCTTCATGAATGCTGATGCGCAAATCCTCATCTTCCGTCCGACCGAGCGACGCGAGCAATTCATCGTACTCATCGGGCTCATCGAGGCCGCTGCCGTCGTCAGTGGTGCCCACCCCAACGCAGGCAGCGGCCTCCGTCCCGGCGAGAGAGGTCGCAGGCTCCGCGTTGCCTTCCTCGGCCGGATTTCCGTTAGACATAACCAAGTGCTTTCATGTGGCGCGCGAGCATGCGCGCGCGGATCGCGGCAACGGCGCTGTCGCGAGGCTGCGGCATGGCGCGGGCGATCAACGCGGCCACGGCGGCCGGGATGCGGTCTTCATTTTTGGGGTCGATCACCCAACCGTCGACGCGATGTGTGATGCGATGGGGCTCCCAGCCCGGCGGTGCGGCTTTCCTGCTCACAGGCGCGGCACCTCGATCTGGATCGTGCGCGCTTCCGCGCTGCGGTCGACCGGGGTGAAGTTGGCTTGGCGCAGCACCGGATCAGGTTCGATGTGCGGCACGCCCGTGTTCTCCTCGACAGCATCAAGATCGACGACATCAGGCGCGTGCGGATTGAAATCGCCGCCGCGCGCGCCGCGGAGCTGAGCGCGGCGCGGATCGGTCACGGCGACCGCGATGCCTTTGTCCAATACACGCTGTGCCGTCGCCACCGGCATGGTCGCGTCTTCCCATTGCCCCGCGAAACGCTTTCGGCCGTCATGGTCGAGATAGTGCGCGCTGCGCAGCATGAAAATCGTCACGGTGGGCGGCGGCTCGGGCACCGCGACCGGCGTAGGCACGGGCTCCCGCGGGATCGCCTGCCGACCCTGCCGGATCGCCTCGGGCAGGGCCTTCAGCTCCGCCAGCGCGAAGTTGGCGGCGATTTCGATTTGGCCCATGGTGTTCTGGAGGAAGCCCGCCATCTGGCCGCTTTCGAAATGCCAGTCGCCGATCTTGGACAGCGCGTCGGCAAGCGCCCGCGACTGCTCAAGGTAGCCCGGCAGCGCCGCCTCGATGGCGACGACCTGCTTGTCCAGCTTGTCCGCCGCTGCGGCACGCTCGACGCGTTCGCATTCGGCAGCGAGCTGGCTCTCGGCTTCCGCCTTCTGCTGCGCCAGGACGGCGAGCACATCGTCGATGCCCGCCAACGTGGACGCTGCCGTGTCCACCGCGCCCTGCAACTTGTCGAGGGTACGCTGATCGTCGAGATCGCCGGACAGGAGCGTCTGCTGACGGGATTTGATCGCCTTGTCCAAGGCGTCGTGCGCCGTGACGCGCTTGGCGGCGAGCTGTTCGCCGCGGTTTGTGAGCGAGGCGATGGTGGTTTCGAGTTGCTGCATTTGGGTTTTTTGGAAGGGGTTTTTCATGCAGCAAGTCTACGCCGCCGCAACATTATTTGCGTAGACCGGACACGTGGAGCGCTCCACGTTCGATGCAGGTTGTTGTGGCGTGCTCCACATTTGAGGCGTTTGCGGGGGAGCTGGCGCGGCAGAAAAGATGACTTCGGCAGGCGGTGGCGCTAGGTCCGTTTTGCCCCGCTAAGCCGACTTTGCTGGCTTGGCCCGCTAGGTCCGAAAAGTGCCAAGAGCGACATCGATCACGGATGGCGGCTCAGTCAGCGGGGATCGTCAACTGAAAGAGAGCACCCCGCGGTTCGCACGGGATCGCCCACAGCCGCCCACCATGGGCTTCGATAATCGAGCGGCTGATCGTGAGGCCCATGCCCATGCCGTCGGGCTTCGTCGTGTAGAAGGGTTCAAAGAGACGCGGCAGGCTCTCCGGGCGCAGCCCATGGCCGGTATCCCGCACCTCGACCCGCACGCCCTCCGGCTCGATACTCACGGTGCTGATGTGTAATTCGCGGTTGCCGACCTCAACGTCACGCATCGACTGGATGGCATTGAGGATCAAGTTCAACATCACTTGTTGCAGTTGCACCCGGTCGTATTGGATGCGTGGCAACTTGTCCGCCAGTTGCGTGCCCACCGTGACGCCGGTCTTGATTGCTTCGCTGCGGGTTAGGGCGGCCACCTCCAGGATCGCCGCATTGAGGTCGACGGCCTCCTTCCGGGGTGGCGCTTTTTTGATGAGAGACCCGATCCGGTCGACGATGTCGCTGGCTCGACCGGTCTGGTCCACAATGCAGGTGAGCGCCTCCCTCACCTTCGCCACATCGGGTGGGCTTTTGTCGAAAAACCGCAGTGCAGCAGCGGCGTATGTGCGTGCCGCCGTAATGGGCTGCTTGATTTCATGAGCAATCGAGGCGGTGAGCTGGCCCATGGTAGCGACGCGGTTGGCATGCGCCAGCGCCATCTGCGCCTCGCGATATTGCCGCTCGAGGCGGGTGCTCTCCAAGGCAATGGTGGCTTGCGCAGCGAAGTCCCTGAATAGGGAAATCTGCTTGTCGGTGAACGGCTGCACCTGTTTGCGGCCCAGAGTAATTGTCCCAACTATCTTATTGTCTTTGAGCAACGGCACAATCAGGGTAGCTCGATAACCTGCGTTCACTGCCGTGATCCAAGAACCATCCCGATGATCGATTTCAAGTGCTGCCAAGTCGGGGATGTGAGCGGGTAACCTGCTTGTGGCTATTCGACTCTGTAAGCTGCCCTTTTCTGCAAGCGCGGGGAATGATGACCACAGGTGACTAACCAAAAGGGGGTCCCCTCGCATCGCCACTAGACGAAGGCCGCTTTCTTCGGAGAGACGTAAGGTGACTACGTCTGCTCGACAGAGACGTGTGGAGCTGTCGAGGATGGCGTCGAAGATGGGCTGCAAGTCGTGCGGCGAGTTCGCAATGGCGCGCAGCACTTCCGAGATGGCCGTCTGTTGCTCGATGAGTTCGGTCACCCGATCTTGCAGCTCAGAAGCGGTGCTTTCTTCGTGGGTACTCTCGTTCATGCGGAGCAGTTCCTCGGCCTAAACTGTGAGGGGCAGCATAACAACTCCAGCCGCAGTTCGCGACAGCTCTCATGGCCGTCCATACCGAAGAAGTGGCCAAACATCCAAGGTCGGCTCTGGGTCAAAACCGGAAAAGCTATGTTTTCCGCTCTGCCCCTGGACGCGGACATCGCGCAATGCAGTTGGCATGTCCGAAAAGTGCCATCACCGGAAGTCAGTTGATTTCTCGATCACTTCGTCGGTGCATTCTTCCTTGCCCAAGCATCTCGGCTCTATAAGCAAGAGGCCCGCGAGGTTCTCGGCTAGCCACAATATGGCACCGATCGCATTTTTGGCTGCCTGTTTTTGGGTTGACGGGCAAAAGGAAACGTAGCCTAATCAATGCCTTAAAGTAGTCCTCCTGCCAGGAGGCCTTCATGAACGAGCTCTCGGGCTACGTATTCTCGCCGCTGCGCGAGGGCGACATCGCTCTCCACCGTGGCTCCGGCAACGGCTTGACGCCGATCCTGCTTGTTGCCGCAGAAGAAACCTCGCCCGGTTGCGTCGAGCGACTTGAACACGAATATGCGCTCAAGTCCGAACTTGACGCCGACTGGGCGGCGCGACCCGTCGTGCTTGCGCACGATAACGGCCGTATGACGCTGGTGCTTGAGGATCCCGGCGGTGCGCCGCTGGATCGACTGCTTGGCAGGCCACTGGACGTATCGCAGTTCCTGCGCATCGCGATCCCGCTCGCGGGCGCGCTCCGCCAAGTGCATGAGCGAGGCTTGATCCACAAGGACATCAAGCCAGCAAACATACTTGTGGACGAGGCAAGCGGCGGGGTGTGGCTGACGGGGTTCGGCATTGCCTCGCGTCTGCCGCGCGAGCATCAAGCGCCCGCACCGCCGGAGGTGATCGCCGGGACGCTTGCCTACATGGCGCCGGAGCAGACAGGCCGGATGAACCGCTCGGTGGACTCCCGCAGCGATCTCTATGCAGTGGGTGCCACCTTTTACGAAATGTTGACGGGGCAGCTGTCCCCTTCACCGCCGCCGATCCGATGGAGTGGGTGCATTGCCATATCGCGCGGCAACCGGTGCCGCCCAACGAGCGGGTCGCGGGCGTCCCGGGGCCGCTCTCGGCAATCGTGATGAAGCTCCTCGCCAAGACCGCCGAGGAGCGCTACCAGACTGCCGCTGGTGTCAAGGCCGATCTGCGGCGGAGTCTAGCGGAATGGGAGGCTCATGGCCGGATCGAGTCGTTTCCGCTTGGCGTCCACGATGCGTCGGACCGGTTGCTGATTCCGGAAACACTGTATGGACGCGAAGCGGAGATCGAAAATCTCTTCGCGGCCTTTGATCGGCTCGTTACTGACGGGATGACGGAAGTCGTGCTCATCTCCGGCTACGCCGGTATAGGCAAATCCTCAGTTGTCAATGAACTGCACAAGGTTCTGGTGCCGCCGCGCGGCTTTTTCGCCAGTGGCAAGTTTGATCAGTACAAGCGCGACATTCCTTACGCAACACTGGCCCAGGCGTTCCAGTCGCTCGTGCGCCAACTCCTCAGCAAGAACGACGAGGAAATGTCGCGCTGGCGACGCCACCTGCTCGAGGCGGTAGGTTCCAATGGTCAGCTCATGGTCAACCTGATCCCGGAACTTGCGCTCATCATGGGGGAACAGCCGCCCGTTCCTGAGCTCCCGCCGCAGGAAGATCATAATCGCTTTCAACGTGTATTTCGCCGCTTCCTCGGCGTGTTCGCTCGACCAGAGCATCCCCTCGCGCTGTTCCTTGACGATCTGCAATGGTTGGACACGGCAACACTGGAGATGCTTGAACATCTCGCCACACATCCCGAGGTGAGGCATCTGTTGCTGGTCGGTGCTTATCGTGACAACGAAGTCGGCCCATCCCACCCGCTCAGGCGAATCCTGGGAGCGATCCGCGCCGCCGGCGCAAGAGTGCAGGAAACGTTGCTCGCACCGCTCAACCATGAAGCTGTCGAGCAAATGGTCGCGGACTCGCTGCATTGCGACCAAGTGAGCGCGCAGCCGCTTGCGCGAGTGATACACCAAAAGACAGAAGGCAATCCATTCTTCGCGATTCAGTTCTTCACGGCGCTCAGCGAGGAAGGGCTTCTTCAGTTTGACCACAATAGGGCGAAGTGGACCTGGGATGTCTCACGCATTCGTGCAAAGGGCTTCTCAGAGAACGTCGTCGATTTCATAGCCGTCAAGCTCGGCCGTCTATCGGACACGACGCGAAAGGCCTTGGGACAACTTGCCTGCCTCGGTAACGTCGCCCAGATCGCCACCATGACGGTGGTTCACGGCGAACCCGAAGAGAAGATTCACGCGGCACTGTGGGAGGCGGTTCTGGCAGGCCTCATCTTCCGAGTGAACGGTGCCTATAGATTCCTGCACGATCGCGTGCACGAAGCTGCCTATGGCCTCATCCCCGAGTCCGAGCGCCCTGCAGCGCATCTTCGGATCGGCCGAGTGCTCGCGGCCAGCACGGCGCCTGACGCGCTCGAAGACGCAATTTTCGACATAGTGAATCATCTCAATCGCGGTGCAGCCCTCATCCTGGCGCAGGACGAGCGCGAGCGGGTCGTCACGTTGAATTTGAGGGCCGGGAAGCGCGCGAAGAGTTCGACCGCCTATGCGTCCGCTCGCAATTATCTGGCGCAAGCGACCGCGCTACTATCCTCGGATGCGTGGATCCACCGCTACGCGGAAACGTTCGAGCTCTACCTGCTCCTTTCGGAATGCGAATATCTGGCTGGCAACTTCGAAGCGGCGGACGCTCTCTTCGAAATGATTCTGGGTAGGGCGTCCTCAGATCTCGATCGAGCCAAGGTTCACAGCTTGCGTATCAAGCTGTACCAGGTGGCGGGCAAGTATGACCAGGGACTCGCTGTCGCGCTAAGCGCGTTGCGCTCATTCGGCGTGACCTTTCCCGAGATCGATCAGGACATCAAGGCAGCGGTCGAAGTGCAATTCCGTGACATTCCCTTCAATCTGGCCGGACGCCCGATCGACGAACTTCTCGAGGCGGCTGTCGCAGCTGACCCCGTCAAGCGGACGGTCATCGATCTTCTTGTTGACATGGCGCCTTGTGCCTATATCGCGCAGCCATCGCTCTTCCCGCTGGTCGCCCTCAAGGCTGTGAACCGCTCCATGCGAGACGGGAACACCGACCAATCGAGCTACGTTTACGGTGTCTTCGCCCTCATGCTGGTGTCGTTCGTAGGCGACATCAACTCTGCCTATCAATTCTCGGAATTGTCATTGCGGCTGAATGAGCGATTCAACAATCCGCGTCTGCGCGGCACACTGCTTCACCTGCATGGTGATCACGTCAATTTCTGGCGAAGACACTTTGCCACAGGCCTGCCGATCCTGGAGCAGGCCTTCGCGGCTTGTCTCGAAGCGGGTGACCACGTCTATGCGGGCTTTCTCGCTTTTGAAACGGTGTGGCAGCTGGTCGAGAAGGGAGACGTCCTCGAGGATGTGCTGTCGTCAGCGACCAGATACGCAGCCTTTGCAAGGCAGAGCCGCAACGATGCCGTTTTCGAGACGATCCGGCTGGAGCAGCAGTTTGTCACGAGCCTTCAGGGTAGGACCAAAGACCCGTTGAGCTTCGACGACGGCACATTCGATGAAGCGGCTTGCTTTGCTATCATCGTCAAAGCGGCCTTTGGCTGCGGCATCGTCTTCTATCATATCATGAAGCAGATACTCGCCGTCCTCTATGGACGATACGAAGAGGCAATGGAGGCCGCCGCAGAAGCAGAGCCGGTGCTCGGCGCCGCCATGGCGATGCCTATCGAGGCGACCTATCATTTCTGCCATGCGCTCACGCTAACGGCACTTTACCACACCGTGTCGACGGTTCAGCAGGAGCAGTATCGTCGATTACTTGACGAGAAACTGAAGAAGCTTCGGCTTTGGGCCGACAATTGTCCGAAGAACTATCGCAATAGATATGCGCTGGTGTCAGCGGAGATCGCGCGCATCGAGGGTCGCGATGTGGACGCAATGCGTCTCTACGAAGAGGCGATTCTCTCGGCGCACGAAAACGGTTTCGTCCATAACGAAGCTATCGCCAGCGAGCTAGCTGGTCACTTTTACCTTGCCGTCGGTCTTGAAACGAACGGCTACGCGCATTTGCGCAACGCACGCGCGTGCTTTGCGCTTTGGGGGGCGGACGGCAAGGTGAGGCAACTGGAATCACGGCACCCGCGCCTGGCCGCTGCCGAGGGGCATCCGCGAACCGAGACGATGGATGCCGCCATTCAGAAGCTGGACGTCACCGCCATTGTCAAAGCCTCTCAGGCCGTTTCCAGTGAAATCGAACAACCAAAGCTGATCGAGCGACTGATGACCGTTGCGCTGGAGAACGCGGGAGCGGATCGAGGCTTGTTGATCTTGCCTCAGGCGAATGGCTATCGCGTCGAAGCAATGGCTGAGGTCAGCGGCGGCGAAATCGTTCTGGGCCGAGGGGCGCTCTCCGACGATGATACCCCCGATTCACTTATTCGCTATGTCATTCGCACGCGCGAAAGCGTGATCCTCGGTGACGCCATGCGACCAAACCCATTCGCCGGCGACGAATATATTATCCGCCGACAACCTCGCTCAGTCTTCTGCCTTCCGCTCGTGCGACAAACCGCACTGGCCGGCGTGCTCTATCTAGAGAACACGCTGGCATCGCATGTGTTCACTCCCGCGCGCATCTCTGTGCTGGAACTCCTGGCGTCGCAAGCGGCGATCTCGCTGGAGATCGCCCGTCTGTACTCCGACCTCGGGGAACGGGAGGCCAGGATCCGCCGGCTGGTCGATTCGAACATCATCGGGATCGTGACCTGGGATCTTGAGGGCCGGATCATCGATGCCAACCAGGCCTTTCTCGATATGGTCGGATATGCCCGGGAAGACCTCGTCTCGGGTCAACTACGATGGACGGAGCTGACGCCCGCCGAATGGCGCGGCGCCGACGAACAGATCATCGAAGAGCTAAAGGCGGTTGGAACCCTCCAACCGCGTGAGAAAGAGTACTTTCGCAAAGACGGCGGACGCGTGCCGGTTCTGGTCGCCCGCGCGCTTTTCGAGTGGAAACGAGACGAAGGGGTTTCCTTTGTCATCGACATGACCGACCGCAAGCGGGCAGAAGAGAAGCTGCGCGCGAGCGAGCAGCGCCTCCTCGATGCCCAAATGGAGCTCGCACACGTGAATCGCGTCACGACGACGGGCCAGTTGGCGGCCTCGATCACCCATGAAGTGAACCAGCCGATCACAGCCGCGGTCACATACGCGTTAGCCGCTCGGCGCTGGCTAAGGGCGGAGCCGCCAAATTTTCATGAGGTGGATGACGCGCTCTCTCTTATTGTCAAGGAGGGGAATCGCGCAGGCGAGGTCGTCGGGCGAATCCGCGCACTCATGAAGAAGGCGCCCGCACGAAAAGACGCCGTAGAGATCAACGATGCCATCCTCGAGGTTATTGCTCTTACCCGTACGGAGGCCGCAAATAATAGCGTCTCGGTGCGGACGCAATTGGCGGAGGGCTTGCCGCGTGTCCAGGGAGATCGGGTCCAGCTGCAACAGGTAGTACTCAACTTGATCATCAATGCCATCGAAGCGATGCGCGACGTCGGCGAAAAGGAGCGGGAATTGCTCATCAGCACCCGTAACGAACCGGATGGCGTGTCAGTCGAGGTGCGAGATTCGGGTCCAGGCCTCGCGCCGGCGGATCTTGAGCGCGTGTTCGAGGCCTTCTACACGACGAAACCGGTCGGTTTGGGGCTTGGGCTGTCGATCTGCCGGTCCATCATCGATGCCCATGGGGGCCGGTTGTGGGCCGCCGCAAATGATCTACGGGGCGCCGTGTTCCAGTTCACCCTGCCACCAGAACGAGACGAAACCGTTCCCACTGAGCGCATCGGCCAAATGCCGGTCGAGTGAGGTTACAGGGTCCAAGAGCGAAACGAATCTTGTTGCGACCGCGGATGTCGCTGCTGTGATCGCCTTCCGCTCGGAATGTCGGTTTCGGGGTCAATACCCGCCCCGTCGATCCTCCTCGCTGCTGCCATCGACGACAAAGCCCCTAAAGCCGCCTCGATCCGGAACGAAGCCAGGGCGGTGGCCGGGTGCCAATTTCCGTCAAAACGATCCAGGGCGGGTCATCGGCGTTCGTTCGGACCGCCCATAAAACCGGCCATAAATGACCAAAGAATCGGTCTCGAAAAAATAGCGCGCAATCGCCCGCAAGCCGCTCGCTCACTACATCGCTACCTGAGGGCGCGCTCGCTCGCGGCTTGCTTCGCCTCACCGAAGACCCGATCTTGTCCTCCCAGGGGGTCATTTCCTCATGTTGCCAATGGGTCAATCGCGTCACTCTGACGTCACTTTCGCAACTTCCGTTCCTCCTCGGTAAACAGACCTACTAAGCGGCTGCCGGCAGGTCTCAAAGGTGCCAATAACCGATATCAGCTTGGGTGGGCATCCCGTCAAAACCCGTTTGGCAGTCGTCCGATCCGTCGTACAATATGCTGTGGGTTGGATTGCGGGCCAATGGTGCAGGAGCGGCCAGTCCGGGTCGAGCGGAGGTTGTCGGCGATATTGGCCGCTGACGTCGCTGGCTATTCGCGGCTTATGCATAGCGACGAAGAGGCTACGCATGCCAAACTGACCGCGCTTCTAACGGACGCTGTCGCCCCGGCAATTGCCGAACACGGCGGCCGCATCGTCAAGAACACCGGGGACGGGTTCTTGGCCGAGTTTCCGAGCGCGGTCGAAGCGGTTCGAGCTGCTATGCAGTTCCAGACCCGTATCAAGGAGCTTACAATCGATGTCCCAGAAGACAGGCGCATTGCCTTCCGTGTAGGCATTAATATCGGCGACGTAATTGCCGAGCCGAATGACATTTTTGGCGACGGCGTGAATATTGCGGCTCGGCTTGAGAGCATCGCAGAACCCGGCGGCATCTGCATATCCTCTGCTGCCTACGATCAAGTCCGAGGCAAGGTCGGGGTTGAGTTCGCCGATCTGGGCGAGCAGAACCTCAAAAACATCGCCCTTCCGGTCCGAGCCTATGCTCTGCAGCTCCCCGATACGCTGCCGATTGTTTCGTTCCTGAACATGACTGGTGGCTTCCCGTTTCGTCTGTGGCCCGCGCGTGGTGTGCGGCGAGCTCGGATCGGCCTAACGATAGCATTTCTCCTGCTCATGACTGGCGGCGGTGTGGGTTATTGGTACATCCGTTGGGGCGAGCCGCAGCCGTTGAACCATCGCCTATCGATTGTCGTGCTGCCATTCACGAATTTGAGCAACGAACCCGAGCAGGAATACTTTGCGGAAGGTGTTACCGACGATCTAAGCGCTGATCTCTCACGGATCGAGGATAGCTTCGTGATCGCGCCGAGCACAGCCCGTGCCTATAAGAACGTTGACCCCAAGCGCGTTGGCCGCGAACTTGGCGTGCGCTATGTCCTCGACGGCAGCTTGCGCAGGAGGGAGTCAATGGTCCGGATTAATGCCCGGCTGATCGATGCCCGGACCGGCGCAGAGATCTGGTCGGAGCGCGTCGACGGTGACTGGTCCAAATCGATGCAACTTCAGGATATCATCACCGGTCGACTGGCGCGGCGGCTTGATCTCGAACTGACTAACCAAGAAAGCCGCGACGCCGAGGTTACGCGGCCCAACAACCCCGACGCGGTCGATCTTACGATGCGCGGGTGGGCCGTGCTCAACCAACCCTATTCGCGCGAGCAGTTGGCCCAGTCGAGCGCCCTCTTCGAGCGCGCGCTCCAGATCGACCCCGGCTTCCCGAAGGCGCTCGTGGGCTTGGCAGGCACTCTGGCAGTGGAAGTCAACTATCGTTGGACCGATGCGCCCACAGATCAGCTACGGCATGCTGAGAATGCGGTAGACCAGGTTCTGTCACGGTTTCCCAGTGACGCAATGGCACATTTTGTAAAGGGCGAGATCCAGCGGGCGAAGGGTAGGAACCTTGACGCTGCGGTCGGCGAGTATGTTGCGGCAATCGCGATAAATCCCAGCCTCGCCCCGGCTCATGGCGCGCTCGGCGCTACCAAGATACGCGTCGGCCGCTCTGCGGAGGCATTTGCCCCCCTCCAAATGGCCATTCAGCTCAGCCCCCGTGATCCGCTCCTAAACACGTGGTACTTCTACGTCTGCCATGCGCACACCCATCTCGGTCAATATGACGAGGCGATCGATTGGTGCAGCCGCTCCATCGCGGTGAAGCCCTTTTGGATTGCCTACGCAGATCTCGCCGCCGCTAACGCAATAACGGGACATGAGCGTGAAGCTCACGCGGCCGTCGCCGAGCTTTGTCGGCTCAGGCCCAATTACACCGTTGCCCTTTGGTTGCAGGATGGGTCTAGGTGGTCCGATAACGTCGTCTTCCTTGCCGAGTTTCAGCGCATTGCCGAGGGTTTGCGCAAGGCGGGTCTGCCGGAGTGAAAGGTTGAACGGGCAAAGAGCCGAGTTGGTCCTCGCGCTCGCTGCGTGCCGGATATCAGCTCGCCAGACCTCCGCTCCAGTCACATAATGGCGTCGGTTCGGAAGTCCGGTATGGGTCCAAAAACGGAAGTGGCCGCGCTGGAACGGCATGTCCGTTCTACCCTCCACAACAGACATCGTCAGGCCGCCCCTCCATGTCCGTTTCGCGCCATGAGCGGACTCATGCACTGCAGCAAACTTGACGCTATTCGATCACCTCATCGGCGATCGCGAGCAGATTTGGCGGCAGGCTGATGCCGATCGCTTGCGCGGTCTTCAGATTCACCACCAGCTCAAACTTGGTCGGCTGCTCTACCGGAAGGTCACCCGGCCTGGCGCCGCGCAGGATCTTGTCGGCATATTCGGCGGCGCGCCGGAACAGGTCCTGATAGCTTGGGCCATAGGATATCAGGCCGCCAGCCGCGACGAATTCCCGGGCGCTGAGCATGGTCGGGAGCCGCCGGTTGAGCGCCAGGCTGTTGATGCGACGCCCGTTGGCGTTGACCAACGCATCAATGCACACATAAAGCGCCTGATCCTCGCCTTTGAGGGCGTCGAAGGCCGGCTCAATATCCTCGACACGGCGGATTTCAAGCGTATCGGCCTCGATACCGAGGGTGCGCGCGGTCGTCTGGACATCGCGCATCTCCATTTCGGAGGCGATGTAGCCGACATTGGCGAGCACCGCGAGCCGCCGCAGACCGGGAACGACGCTGCGCAAAAGCTCCAGTCGCTTGGCTGCGAGATCGCTCGATTGAAGCGAAAGACCGGTCACGTTGCCGCCCGGCCGTCCGAGGCTCGCGACCAACCCGGCGCCGAGCGGATCCGCCGCAACGGCGAATACGATCGGGATCGTTGAAGTGGCCTGCTTGGCCTGCGGGACCGCGCTTCCCGCCGTGATGATGACGTCGACCTTCAGCCGCACAAATTCTGCCGCGATTTCCGCGAAGCGATCGTTGCGTCCGTCCGCCCAGCGCCGCTCGATCACGACCGTGCGTTCCTCGATCCAGCCGAGTTCCTGAAGTCGGCGTTCGAAGGTGCCTATCAAGGGCTCCCATGCGGCAGCCGAGCTCACGCCCAGGAAGCCGATCGTCGGCAGTTTTCCCGCCTGCGCGCGCGCCGCAATCGGCCATACAGCAGCCGCGCCGCCAACGAGCGTGATGAACTCGCGCCGTCGCATTGAACTCCCTAGGAAACGACTCACCGACGTAAGGAACCTAGCACTTTGTGGCGAGGCGCGGCGAGTGAGAAAGGGCAAACAATCGGTCCATGACGCTGCGACCCGATGTCCCCTTCGCCCCCAACAGCGGACATCACGCACCGGCAATCCGATGTCTGAAAAGTGCCATGAGCCGACATTGGCCGCAGTGCGTGTGCGGGCGACGCTCGCGCGTATTCTTATTGCGCTATCAGACCAGATGCCCCCAGAATTTTTTTTGACCAGCGGCGGGTTCCTCTTCCCAGTGAGGGCGTCCGATTTCGGGGCGTAAATGCGCATGGTCAAGTTGAATGAGTCTTTCGGCGCTGGAAGCCAGTTGGCTTCCCTGTCCGCGCCGGGACTTTCGTTCTGGAAATAGAGGTCGAGCGATCCGTCTGCTTTGTACTTGAAGGGTAGCGCACCTTCCTCGTCTGCACCCATGAGGCGGCTACCCGGCGACATCCGCCGCCAAGACAGCCGCCAACCGCCGTTCCACGCGCTCGCCGGTCAAAGAATGCCCCGAAATTGCTAATTTAGGCCCATGCATCAAAGCATATTGGGGCGCAGTTGTACCAGCTCGCCTTCTAATGCTCACCCGGCCGATGATGAGGTGGGCCTCAATGTGGTCTCGTATTTATAACAGCAAGGCTGAGACAAGGCCGCCGATGGAGAACCGAACATTATGACTGCACAACGCTTTAAGGTGGGTATCATCGGGTTGCAACCGGGCAGGAGCTGGGCGGCCAGAGGTCATATCCCTGCGCTGCGCGCGCTGCCTGAGAGATTCGAGATCGTCGGCGTCGCCAACACTAGCCTGGAAAGTTCCCAAGCGGCGGCCGCCGCTATGGGTCTGCCGAAGGCATACGCAAATGTTGCCGAGATGGTTTCGGCACCCGAGATCGACATCGTGACCGTCACGGTCAAGGTGGCCCATCATCTGGAGATCGTTAAGGCGGCGATCGAAGCGGGCAAACACGTCTATTGCGAATGGCCTCTGGGCAACGGCCTGGCGGAAGCCGAGGAAATCGCCGCGGTCGCCCGGACCAAGGGCGTGTTGGGCGTGATTGGAACGCAAGCGCGTGTCGCCCCGGAAATTGAGTATTTGAAGCAGCTCATCGCGGACGGCTTCGTCGGCGAGGTGCTGTCGACCACACTAATCGCGCGAGGCGGTGGCTGGGGCGGGGTCATCCCTCAGAAGAAAGACAATGCCTATCTGCTCGACAAGGCTGGTGGCGCCACCATGCTGACGATTCCGGTGGGACATACGCTCGCTGCGCTTACAGATGTGCTGGGCAAGTTCGCAGATGTATCTTCGGTGCTCGCCACTAGGCGCACCACGGCGCTTGTCGCCGATACCGGCGAGACGTTGCCTGTGTCCGCTCCTGACCAGGTACTGGTGAGCGGAGTATTGACCAACGGCGCACCCGTCTCCATTCACTATCGCGGTGGGATGGCGCGGGACGGCGACGGCCTCCTCTGGGAGATCAACGGCACGAAGGGAGATATCCGGGTATCCGGCCCCTTCGGCCACGCGCAGCTTGTGCCGCTCTCGCTCAAGGGCGCGCGGGGCGACCAGAAGGCGTTCCAGACGCTGAAGGTTCCTGCGTCTTACCGTACTGGCTTCCCTGAGGAGGTGATCCCCGGGAACATCGCCCGCAACTACGCCAGGATGGCCAAGGACCTGCAGGAAGGCACCCACACGGCGCCAAGCTTCGACGACGCGGTCGCGCTGCATCGGGTGATCGCGGCAGTTGAGCAAGCTGCCGAAACCGGGCGTCGCACCAAGTTAACCTGAGCCAGAGTCAATCGAAGAATGGGTCGGAAAAACGTGCTCTTCTTCGGCAGCAAGGGCCGCGCCGCGCGGGACCGGTCCCGCTCCGCTATATGCACGGCATTCTTATAAGCATCCGCGAGGCCTCGCTCGTTATCCGCCAACGAGACGAAGCGGTCCTCCAAGTCTTGAAATTTACGGCTTTCCTCAGCGCTGGTCGAACTCTTGACGAGTTCATCTCGCTCAGCAGGGGATGTTTTCTCGATAAAAGCTCTCAACCTGGGAAGTCTTGTACCAAGCCCACAGCCCGAATGGTGCGATCAGTACGATTGGAATAACCGCTACCACTAGGCAGACAATCAGCGCAATTCTGACGAATTTCCGCACAGAGCTACCCCAATCGCGACAGATCATGTTTACGGAAGGCTACTCGGCACTTCCTAGCAATTTTTGCCGTTGAACCAAAACTGAGGCGGCGCGAAGTCCGCTAAGGGTCTCATTCGCTACATGTGGCCCAGTGGCAAGTCAGGCCTTCGACCTATTGATTCCACCAAGTCTGCCAGCCCATCAGCTCCGGCAATCGCCCAATCGACGATGGTGTCGGGATCCAGCTCCTGACGGCGCATGGCCTCGGCAAACTCACGAACGTCCTTGCGGTTCAGTTCCGCGATGTGCTCGGCATTCTCGGGCGTAACGTATTTGCCGACTGCCTGAACGATGAAGCTGCCGCCGCTGCTAGTTGCCAATGCCGCCTGCAAAGCTGCGAGATCGACCCCCGCCTGGCGTGCGAGACCGAATACCTCGACCACGTTGCGCAGGTTTGAGACGGTGAGCGCGTTGTTGAGCAGCTTCGTCATCTGCCCAGCGCCCGGACTGCCCATCAGGCGAATAGCATTGCTGTAGCAGGAAAGAACTGGCTCACACGCCGCGAGCGTTGTTGCATCCCCCCCAATGAAGCAGGTCAGGGTGCGAGCGATCGCACCGGGGCGTCCGCCACTAACCGGAGCATCGAGGTAATTGAGATCGTACTCCGCCAGCCGGTGTGCAACTGCCTCGGCTTCGTTTGGATCACCGGTGGCGTGATTGATGACGGTCGCGCCATGCGGCAATTCACTGGCCAGCCCCTGATCGAACAGCAGGGATATTAGTTGCTCGTCGCCTGGCAAGCACAGGCACAGCACCTCGACCTTGCGGGCAACGTCCTGCGCCGTGTCCATGACGTGCGCCTCAGTTCCGGCGAAGGGTTGCACCGTCTCGGGGCGGCGCGCCCATAGATAGAGACTATGCGCCCCGATAAGGGCCTCGGCCATCGGAGCACCCTGATCTCCCAAACCGATAAATCCGACATTTGCCCCGCTCATTGATCCGCTCCGATCATCGTTTCCGCCATGGCCCAAAGCCGATCGGCGTTGCTCGGATCGAGCGCATAGCCTGCAACCGTTCCGATGGGTTGCTCGCGGCGCTCGTCGACGATCTCGGCTTCGTTGCAATTGTCAAAATAGCGCCCTGTAACGCCTTCACACTCCGGCGATGCGGCCAGCAAAATAGACGTCGCGGCCCCCTGCTGCGGTGTCTTCCTGAAGGGCACGGGCGTCTTCAGACCTCCCGTGTGGCGCTGAAGATTGGTGGCAATGGCGCCAGGGTTGAGTGAGTTCGAAGTGATGTTGTCGGCGCTCCATTTACGGGCAATCCCGACGGAAAGCAGGACGCAGGCCGTTTTCGATTGCCCGTAGCTAACGAACGGATGGTAGGGGATAAATCGAAAATCGGGATCGTCCCAGAGTATTGGGCTCCAGAGGCTACCGGTCGAAGATACCGATACCACCCGGGCCCCATTGGCAGCTTTGAGCCACGGATGCAGACCGAGCGTCAAAGCGAAGTGGCCGACAAAGTTGGTGGCGAACTGAAGTTCGCGTCCATCCTTGTTGCGCTCGAGTTCGGGCAGCGCCATGATCCCGGCGTTGTTGATGAGACTGTGTAGCGGGCGGTCCCAATTCGACACGAAGCGGCGAACCGAGGCCAGGTCGGCAATATCAAGTTCGCGGACATCGATGGTGGTGTTGCCGGTCGACTCGCGCAGGTCGGCTGCGACCGTCTCGGCCGCGTCAGGACGCCGGGCGGCGATGGTCACCGCAGCCCCGGCTTGCGCCAGGGCCCGCACGGTTTCAATACCGATGCCGCTGGCACCGCCCGTCACAATCATCGTCTTGCCGGTCAGGTCGACGCCATCCAGAACCTCGGCGGCTGTCGTGGAAAATCCAAACTTCGTTTTGATGCCAGTCATTCTCATTTCCTTTCTCTGTGTTGAGAAAAGGTAGCGTTGCCGTTCTGTATGGTGTAGTCGTCGAATATGGTACGTAATGATGAGCTCTATCGAACAGTCTCTAACCTCGCTCCCGCCGAGCTTGCCTCGTTCCTTGCCGTGGTCGAGTACGGTGGCTTTCGTGCAGCGGCCCGGGCAGTCGGCGGCAGTCCTTCGGCGCTCAGCCATTCGGTTGCGGGTCTGGAGGCCAGGCTCAAGGTTCAACTCTTCATTCGCACGACCCGCAACGTTTCGCTGACCGAGGCGGGCGAGCGCTTTGCGGAAGCCTTGCAGCCTGCACTTGGCCAGATCGGTCGGGCATTCGATGCGCTGGACGGGTATAGCGACCGGCCTGCGGGGACGATCCGCATCGATTCCTCCACAGGAGGTGCTGAGCAGATTCTGGAACCCATTTTCATCGAATTCCTCAGACAGCATCCGGATATGCGGCTCGACATCCGGGCCGACGACGCTTTGATCGATATCGCCAGCGGGGGATTTGACTGCGGCCTACGGCTGATAGAACTCGTGCCAGAAGACATGGTGGCCATTCCGGTCGGCCCCGAGCAGCAACATATTGTCGTTGCCGCGCCCCTATATCTGCAAGACGCGCCGGATCTTTCCTCCCCGGCCGATCTGCATGCGCATGAATGCATTCAGCTCCGTCTGTCCGGTGCCGCGCGATACCGGTGGGAATTTGAGCGCCGGGGAGAAGCCTTCAGCGTTGCCACCGAAGGGCGGCTGGTGTTTGACAGCACGCGCCTTATTTTGGGTGCCGCGCGCTCCGGGTTTGGCGTAGGCTATATCACACGGTCATTGGCTGCTCTTGATCTGGAGACCGGAAGCCTTGTCCAGCTTCTGGCGGACTGGACCCCGCCCTATCCAGGTTTGGCAATCTATTATCCCCGGAACCGGCATTTGAACGCAGGCATGCGGGCCTTCATTGATTTTGTGCGGACAAGCTCACGAAGAGCAGGCTAGACACGAGGCCGAACGCCGTTGCCGGCGATCCGGTCGAGCATGGCTGAGAAACCAGGACGAGCTGTGACCGGATCGGCGCCCCTCACAGCAGCATCGTAAAACCAATCGACGATCTTGCAATTGGCGGCGCCAGCACAGCCTTCGATGGCGGCTCTCTCTGGAGGCGTTCGCTGTCCTTAGGGACACATCCGATTCCGCCGATACCCGAGCGCCACTCGGTATCGCGGAGACCGGTTCCGTGCTTTTCACAGAAAACGATCTTGGAGTGAACACGCTTGCCTATCTGGCCAGCATCTTATGATGTTACGTCATCGGAAGCACTATCGCGGCGCGCTGCCAATGTCCGAGTTGGGTCAAAAGCTGAAAAGCTCAATGGGAGCATATGTTTTCCGCTCTGCCCCCAACAACGGACATAGAGCGACCACGGTGGCATGTCCGAGTTGTGCCAAAACCGGAAGGCACAATCGGCGTCGCCGGGAACACGTTGTCGCGAGATCTCACCTTCGGCTGCGCGGCCTGCCAATAACCCGGTGCGCCGCCGTCTCGCTGGTGCTAGAATTCAGTCGGTCCCACCGGCGTCCGCTGCCATGAACCAGAACATCCGATTATTTCGGGACCCCGGATAGCGTGCAGTATCGCCTATGCGGTAAGCGGCGAAGGCCCTCCGCTGGTGATGGTGGCGGCTTGGCTCACGAGCGCGAACCCACGCTTCATTTAAGCCGAATCGGACGCGCGCTCAAAGTGTAAGAGATCATGGAGGAAAACATGCGTGCATCAATGAGCCGCTCAATTCCGGCCGCCTTGATCGGGGCCTCGCTTGCCGTCGCCATCCCTGCGTCGGCACGCGCCAACGTCATCACCGATTGGGACGAGAAAGCCGTCGCTGTCGTTACGCCAATGGCCAGCCTTAGCGGCACCTTGCCATACATGGCTCAGCGGATGATGGGAATGGTCCACGCCGCGATGTTCGACGCGGTCAATTCGATCGAGCGGCGCTACCGACCGTATCTGGTGCAGCTGCCTGCAGCCCCGACCACGTCGAGGGAGGTCGCTGCTGCGGCGGCAGCAGCCGCGGTCCTGGCGACAATTGATGCAAAGACAGCGGGTGACATGAAAGCCGCCCTCGCGACCTACCTCGCGCCGCTTCCCGATGGCGCCTCGAAATCAGATGGCATCGCACTCGGCGAGGCAGTTGCGGCAAAAGTGTTGGAGGCACGGGCGAACGATGGTTGCGATGCGCCCGATGCCTACCGGCCGAGGACTACGCCTGGCGTCTATGTGCCGACCGCGATCACGCTGTCCTCGATGTGGCCGAACCTGAAGCCGTTCGCCATGGCCAACGGATCCCAATTCCGGCCGAACCCGCCGATTGCGCTGGAGAGCAAGGAGTGGGCAACAGACTACAACGAACTCAAGGACTATGGTGGACAGATCAGTGCGAAGCGAACGGCCCAGCAGACCGAGACTGCCCGGTTCTGGCTCATGGGTGGACCAGTGGCGTATCACCCCTTGATACGCCAACTCGTGACCGCAAAGCAGATGGATGTCGTAGACAGCGCGCGCTTCATGGCGCTGGAGGCGGTTGGGCTCAACGACGCAATCATCGCTGTGTTGGACGCCAAGTACCATTACAATTTCTGGCGGCCGATCACGGCAATTCGCAACGGCGATATCGATGGCAACCCGGCCACCGATAGTGAGGCAACATGGCAGCCGATCGCCAACACGCCGATGCATCCGGAATACCCGTGTTCGCATTGCATCCAGAGCGGCAGCGTCGCAGCCGTCGTCAAGGCGGTGCTGGGAGGCGAGGACATCCCCGAGGTCGCGCTGACAAGCCCTACGGCACCCGGCGTAACCCACCGTTGGACCAACATGACGGCCCTTACCGAAGAGGTTGCAAATGCTCGCATCTGGGCCGGCTTCCACTACCGCTTCTCGACCCGCGTCGGGACGGATATGGGGCTTCAGATCGGTGAGTACGTTGTGAAGAACGTAATGCAGCCAGTTGTGACGAGTTCGCGATGAACGGGTGCCGCGCCGGGCTTCTACCAGCGAGTCCGGCGTAGTTCCATTGCCGACACAATGCAGTGACAACTGGCTCGCAGCATTCGGTTGCCCGCGAGCTCCGATTGGGACGCGGCGCCGACGCAGCGCTGAAAATCGTATCAAGCCCATCTGAACAAAGTGGCTCGTCAGCTAAATGAACGACCACGTGAGACCTTGCAATTTGAAACACCAGCAGAGAGATTTAACGCCTGTTGCGTCGACCGGTTGAGCCGGCACCTCGAAACCGGACATCGCCCAATGGGGGCGGCATGTCCGGTTCGTGCCGACCGTGAGTGAGCTGCCATCAAGCCGAAATGGCTCAGTCCGTGAGCGCGCGCCTCTTCCTGCTAAACTCTAGTAATCGGTCATGAGACGAGCGGCGTTCTCGATAACCCCCTCCCACCCCGACGCTGTAGCGCGCCGGGGCTCCTCTCTCGGATCGCCAAAGCTGGGTACTTCCGCCAACCCAACGATCCTAAACTCGGGCAGAATACAGTGCCTTCGTGTGCGGTTGAATATACCTCCGACGGGCTAACCCTTGCACCTCACGAGGCGCAAGATGCTACGAAGTTTGCGGCATTCACGACGACCCGCCGCCAGCGCTCACGCCGCCAACGTTCAACCGCTGCTGCTTTGCGAGCCTCCAAGTCCAAGATCAGGTTATCAATCTCGCCACCATCCAGCGTGCGCTTGATGCGCAGCACAGTAGACAATGCGATCACGATGTCGCCGTAAGGCATCAGAAGATCACGCGCTGAGACATCGCAGCGCGCGATGAACGAATCGGTTGCTTCCTCACTACAGCAGATCAGCATAGACAGTTCGCATGCCTGACAAAGGTAGTCGGTTGGGCACGCTGGCTCTCCGTCTGACAGCGACCCGACCGGTCATCAACTCCATGCATTGACCACAGATAAGTCCAAAGATGTCGACGAGGCGCGCCGACTTGCGTTTAGCAATGCTCTCCCCCATATTGAGGTTGCATCAAGAGTAGGGCTGACGCCCTCGCCAACCTGCCAAGCCGAGCAAGGTGGTTTCCTGCAAGGGGATGCGGCCACTTCGGCAACGAAGACGGTCGCGCGAGCTGTCAGCCCTCCTTGGAGGGATTATTTATGGCAGCAAAACCGAAAAATACGCAAAAGCCGAAACTCGACGAAAGCAAAGTAACCTCTACGGGTGTGCCTTGGTCCGAGGTGCCTGATGCCCCGTGTCCTTATACCGAATGGCTGGATGGACGTCACGGCGCGGCGGAGGCCCCTCTGCCACCCATTGATCAAATTCCCATCCCCGCAGTGCTTTTAAGCCTTCCCGTTCTACACGTTGACGTTGACCGCCCACGAGGATCAAGGGCGATAGCGGATGTTCATGGTGCGCGGCAGCGCCTTGCGAACTGCCGCCCCGGTGCTTGGCTAATCAGTCCCTACACCGGCTGGAAGTGGGCGAAATGGCCTGATGGAGAAGTTGGTTGGCTTCCGGCCGACGTGGCCTTGCCGGATTTGCTTCGCGTGCGATCGGCAACGATATTCAGTAGCTCCTGCTTGGGAGGATTAGATCAATGAACTCTGCTGATCTTATTCGCTGGAATGCGGGATATGCAGAACAGCGATCTGAGGCACAGACCGTCGTGGCCCTTGCGCGCGGCTGTCAGGTTGCGCGGTTTTGATTTCTTCCATCCTATGCACCCTCGGTCACTGCGGTAGATGCAAATGTACGGCGGCAGGAATCCATGCGCCTGCGCAAACGCTACCTGCCGGCGGGCGTCGTGCACAGCCATCAAACGGTGATTGAAATATGTACTCGTTTGGTCCGCTCTCAGATTTCTCACATGGCTTTCAAGCGAATGAAGATAAAGGCGCTCGACGAACCCCGCATACTGCGGTCCAAACGGAAATGGCAGCCGCCGCACCGGCATCAGACTGGTGGCCCGCACAATGGCGGGAGCGCACAGCAGCGAGGCTAGCGCACCGACGAGGATACTTCTGCGTGTGATGAGGTTGTGGTCGGAGACCGCAATTGGTGCCGTCAAATAGCCCTCCTTTAACAACGAGGGCTGGCACCGCTCTGCCAAGTTTGCCGCTAACTACGGCCACATCCCACTTTTGTGGAACCACCTTGCCGCAGTGGGGCAGGTTGGTGAAGGTGCCAGCCTTCGTCGAGATGCATTTCTTATCTAGGGTCGCCCTCGGCGATTGCAAGCCGGAGCTTAAGCAAGGCCGGCTGGGAGCATGATTCCGCGATCAGTCTTCATACTGAAGTGATGCCATCCAGTTAACCCGGTCGCGCCGCCGAGTCTTCCTCCTCGCTGAAGGTGGAGAGCCCTCCTCATTTGTGCGGGAGAATGCTCGCCATTGGCGGCTTTTTTGCCGTGCCCCGGCGTCGCCGCGTGCGCGGCGCCCGCCCAGAAGCTCGCCGCGACGAAGAACAGGAGTTCCCGCATTCAGGCAACCGTCAGTTGGCCAGCCAAGGCCGTTGCTAGGCGTGGACAAGTAGCATACCGCGTGCAGACGTCGCGAATTCATAAACCATCAGCTTCGGTCAGCTTTGGTTTACCAGGCCCCTTAAGGTTTCACGGCCGGACCCATGACATGGTGGCTTCCAGATCGGGGACGAACCTCGACAGGGAACGCGTCAGGGTCAGGCTGCAAGAGTGGCCTGGCTGCGCGTAGGCGATGGCTGGCAACGTCTAAGGGCCGTGTCTACGACCCTTGCTGCGGCTCGGGCGACAAGTTCGTGCAGTCTGAAAAGTTCATTGAGTCCCACGGCGGGAAGCTCGGCGACATCGCCATCTACGGCCAAGAGTCCAACAATACGACGTGGCGGCTCTGCAAGATGAAGGCCAATCGAAGTCTGCGGCCTACGCGGGGATCTGGTCGTTCCCCACATTGCTCAGATCACCCAAGCCACCACGAGCCTCGGGCGGCAGTCGTGATCGAACTAGTACCTCGCCACAGTGGTTATGACTCTTTGGATGTGACGCATTTTGGCGCGGGCTTTTTCGCGGCGTTTCGTTGTCGTTCCCATGCGTCGATTTCGCGGCGGAGCCAGTCTGGGTCGTCGATTCTGCGGTCCAGGCACTGGCCGCGCAGCACGCCGATCTCGATCTCGACCATGTTGAGCCAACTGGCATGCTTGGGGGTGTAGTGGAACTCCAGGCGGCGCAGAATCCGCCGGGCTTCGGCAGGTGCGAATGCCTCATAAAGGGCACCGGCCGAGTGGGTTGACAGATTGTCCTGCACGACGCGGATGCACGCGGCTTCGGGATAATGGACATCGACGAGTTCGCGCATGCAGTGGGCGTAGTCTTCTGCCGCCCGGCGCTCGGTGACCTTGACCATGCGCCATGGCCGATGCACTGGCTTTCATCTACACCTATGCGCACATGTTCCGGCGCCCGCCCGCTGAAGCCGACATGCAGCGCCACTTCCAAGTCAGCCCGCCATCGGTCCACCAGATGATCGTGACGCTCGAACGAAACGGTCTCATCAGGCGTCAACCCGGCGTCGCCCGAAGCATCCAAATCCTCGTGCCTCCGGAAGACCTGCCCATCCTAGATTGGCTCGGAATCAACCAGTCAGAACCACTGTGACGAGGTACTAGTCTCCGCCGTTAGTCTCCGCAAAATGGGAACATTTGCGGACAAGGCCGGAGACGTTTGCCGAATTTCACCTCTCTCGTGGAGCCTGGCCGAACGCCAGACTGGCTGGCTGGCGACGCAGTGCTGATCGCACCTGTCTCCCGGCGAATTCGCTGCTAACAGGGAATTTTACGGGGAATTTGTGATTTTCTGGCCCATAGGCCCCAACCCTAAAGGAGAAGTCCCTGCGCTGCAGCGAGTTCTCGCACAATTCCCTACTAACGCTAACAGCGAAAAAAATGCGAGAAGCAGGGAATTATCGAGCGATAACAGCGATTTCCCGATGCTCCCTTAGCTAACATTGGGGGTGGGCCGCTATCCGAACTTGAGCCTTGTTCGTCTGCCAAGCCTGCGACCATCGTCGCGGCATGGTGCGCCTTTTCAGGGCCTCATTTGCGATAAGGAAAGCTGCTGGCCGATTGGCCTGGGTGACCTCAAAGTTCACCGGCTTCCCGCGAAACGAAGCCTCGGTAGCGACCCTGGAGCTTCGCCTCGTTGATTTCCTCAACGGCAGAACCCCTATGGATTGGGCCACGGTGGCGCTCGGCCCTTATAGGCCACCGCGCAAATCAAGCTTCCAATACGATTCCGCGGCAAGATTCTCAAGCAGCCTTCCGTAGTTCATTTCTGCCGAAATGCGTGATTGAACGACATCACCAGCGGTCCGACGATATAGTCGAACGCGGTTCGCTGAATGGTCGGAATCATGACGGTTGCCGGCATGCCGGGATAGAGCCGAATATTGGGCATGGTTGCAAGCTCGCTCTCATCGATCCGGACGAACGCCACATAATAGGGATTATTGGTCTTCGGATCGGTCAAACGGTCGGCCGACACTTGAATGACGTCACCATGAATGATCGGAACAATGCGCTGTTTGTAGGCAGTGAGGTGGACTTCGGCCCGCATGTTGGGCTTGATATCGCTGATGTCCTCGACCGCGATCTGCGCCTCGATCGTCAGCAAATCCTGGTCCGGCACGATGTCGAGGATCTTCTCGCCGCGCTGAATCACGCCATCGACCGAAAACACGGTAAGCGCCACGACCCTTCCGGCATAGGGCGCGCGGATTTCCATGCGACCGAGCACGGCCCGGGCATTCATCGCCTTCGGGATTACGTCGAGCATCTTCGCCTGCGTGTCGCGCAGGTCCTTGGTGACGTCGGTCATTCGATCGTTGTCGAGCTGGGCGATCTGCTGCTCTTGTTCCGCAATGGCCTGCCGGGCTTTGGCGATGTTGGCTCTTGCATCCGCAATCTGCCCCTCAAGGCCATATGCCGTTCGCTCCAGCTGCAGGATGCGTGGTCGGGCAATCAGTCCTCGCTCGACCAGTGGTGCGATGTCTTTGGCCTCAGCCTTCACGGAAGTTATCTGGTCTGTGAAGGATTTCACCTGCGCTTCGGCGCCGACGATCTGCGAGCCCAGCTGATTGATCTTCTCCCTGATGACGCTGCGCTGACCTTCGAGCGCGGCGCGACGACTTTCGAACTGGCTCACCTGGCCATTCCAGACGCTCTTTAGATAGCTGTCTTCCGAGCGCGCCTTGAGATCGTCGGGCATCACAAGCGTGGAGCCGTGGTCAAGCTCGGTCAGCAAGCGCACTTCGGTTGCGCGAAGAACGACATATTGCTGGGTAAGTACGTCGTATTCGGCACGCGCCTGGGTCTCGTCGAGCACGATCAAGAGGTCGCCGACGTTGACCCTCTCGCCCTCCCTGACATGAAGCTCCTTTACGATGCCCCCGTCCAAATGCTGGACGCTCTTGCGGTTTCCTTCGACCTTTACGACAGCATTGCCAACGACCGCTCCATTAAGGGGCGCGGTCACCGCCCAGGTCCCGACACCCCCGAAGAAAATCGCAATAATCAGCCAGCCAGCGAAAGCGACACGCTTGATGGAGTCGCTTGGCGGCCGATCGCCAATGGCTCCCTTGCTGCGCCGCTCGGCAGCAGATCCCATGTTCCGAATTGCAGCATCCACAAGAGCCATTTCAGATTCCTAGCCCGCTGAACCTTGTACCGAATGAAGCGGCACGGCTCGCGTGAGACGCGACATAATTTCGGCGCGGGGCCCAAACATTTCAGCGACCCCATCCTTGAGGACCAGGATCTTGTCGACCACCGCGATTGTAGCCGGCCGATGGGACACGATCACCACGGTAGTGCCGCGCTTCTTGAGTTGAAGAATGCAATCGGCGAGCGCGGCATCTCCTTCGGCATCGAGATTGGAGCTCGGCTCGTCGAGCACGAGAAGGCTCGGATTGGCGAAGATCGCGCGGGCAAGACCAATACGCTGACGATAACCGCCCGAGAGTATGGCGCCGCCTTCTCCCACCTGGGTGTCATACCCATCCGGCAGGCGCAGGATCATCTCGTGCACGTCAGCCATCCGCGCCGCCAGAATCACCTCCTTGTCTTCGCCCTCCTGGAATCGGCTGATGTTGGCCGCAACAGTGTCAGCAAACAGCTCAATATCCTGGGGGAGATAACCGATATGCTGGCCGAGTGACGTCTTGACCCAGCTTGAGACGTCCGCCCCGTCCAGTCGCACCGCGCCAGCAGATGGCGCAAGTACACCTACCAGATGACGCGAAAGCGTGGATTTCCCGGCGCCCGAAGGACCAATGACGCCCAGTACTTCGCCCGGCTCGATTGCGAACGTTACCGCGCGCAGGATGGGCTTCGAACCAAACGGCGGCACATAGGAGAGCCCCTCGACCGAGAGTCGGCCCTTCGGGCGCGGCAGCGTCAAACCGGCCTCGCGTTGGGGATCGGCTTTCAAGAGCTCGCGGATGCGCAGGAATGCCCCACGGGCAGAAACAAGGTTGCGCCAGGATCCGACGATCTGCTCTACCGGCTGCAGGGCTCTTCCGAGCAGAATGCTCGCGGCGAACATAGCGCCGACGGTTGCAAGTCGCTCGATCACGAGATAGGCGCCGAGGCCGAGGATCATCGACTGCATGGCAAGCCGCAGAAAACGGATGATGCTCTGCATGGTGGCGGCGCGATCGCTCGCAGACACCTGCCGTTCAAGCATGCGGTTGCGATCACGGGCCCATCGCCTCAGCAGCCCGTCGGTCATGCCCATCGCCCGCACGACTTCGGTGTTGCGCAGGCTCATCTCGGTGAAGCCGTAGCTTTGGGAGGCCGCCTCGGCGGCCTCGGTCAACGGCAGCTTGACCAGCCACTCGTTAAGCAGGGCCATGAGGACCAGCACAATGCAGCAGCCCAAGGCAAATGCCCCCAGGAAGGGGTGCAGCACGAATATCACTGCAATGTAGATCGGCGCCCAGGGAAGATCGAAGATCGCATGGATGCCCGTGCCGGTGACGAACTGGCGGAAGGTGTCGAAATCGCGCAGCAGCTGGCTGCGCGCGTCACCGAAACTTGCGGAGCGGTCAATAATCGCAGTCATGACGCGGGCGGCGATCGTCTGATCGAGGCGAATGCTGGCGCGGGTCAGCACGCGGGCGCGAACGGCATCCAGTCCAGCCAACGCCAGGAACGCCATCAACAGCGCGATCGTGAGCATCAGCAGCGTGATCTCGCTGGCGCTCGAGATCACCCGGTCATAGACCTGCAGCATGTAGAGCGGCCCGGCCAGATAAAGCAGATTGATCGCCAAGCTGAAGATCGCGGCAGTGACGAAATAGCCCTGGCAGCTTTGCAGCAAACGCCGGAGTTCGTCGGGTCTTTTGAACGGAATACTCACACAGATCAGCGGAATATCCGCCCCTCTTCAAAATCAATGCCGAACGCCGGACATCGTAGTTCAAAGTCGGGGCCGCAACATTCGCCTCGACCCATTTTCTCGCAGCGCATCAGGCCAGATGGTCGTGGTAGCTGATAAGCGTTCCCGTGTTCTTGTCTGCCTCTGTCTGAAAGCCCGCGGGGTCGTACTGGCCCAAAAGAGCAATGTTGGCTGTATGGGCTCCGTCAGTGACACTCAAGGTCCCGCCGGTGCCATTCGCATTGGCCGTGTAGTTCAACGTCGCATTGGCGAAGTTGAAATCCAGAAGGTCCAGATGATTGCCTGCCGCAATACCTGACACGATGCCCGAGAAATCGAACGCGTGATCGAGCACTAGAGTTCCGGTAGATCCGGAGGCGAAGGCGGTGTTGTCAGCCGACGCGCCGGCAAACTCAAGCGTAGCAGAACCGCTAATCAGCGCCGTTCCGCTGCCGCTGACATTGCCGTCGATTGTGACGTTGCCGCCATTGGCCCACAACACGCCGGTGTTGATGAGGTCGCTGTGGACCTCTAGTCCACCGGTTCCTGTTGCCTCGAGCGTTCCGGAGTTGGTGACAACGTTTGTACCGGTATCGATGACGAGCGAATTGGTTCCAGTTGCATCGATTGTGCCCTGGTTCACCACGGTCAACTGCCCCGCTCCCAACTGACCGGCACCAGAAATGGTATTGTCCACGTTGGTGAGCGTGACGTCGGATGCCGCACCGGTGATCACGTTCTGGCCACTATCCGACAGATCGACGTGGCCGCCGCCCTCAAGGGTGATGCCATGCTCGATCAGCTGGAGGTCGGTCTCGTCGCCCGTCGAGTTCAAGGCGATCGAACCGGCATTGTGGATCACGCCGCTCAGCGGCATGATGGCGCCGTCGCTGATCACCATGTTGCCGGCATTTTCCGTGACCGGCGTTTGTTCGAACACGAAGTCGTTTGCGGTAAGCGAGTTCGCATCGACGCCGTGCAGCGTGATCGACTGACCATCTCCGAGCGTGATCACCGCGTTGCCGGCACCGTCATCGGCCGTATGCGCCTGAATGTCGCCAAAGCCAGTGAATCCGGCATAGCCGATCAGATCAACCTGATCCGAGACTGCGTCAAAGTTATAAATCACGTCATGCCCGATCGGCTGCGAGAACACGAACACATCGTGGCCGCTCGAGCCGGTCAGATAGTCGTCCCCCGACAGCGCGAAGATCGGCGATCCCGGCGCATAGGCTTCGACATTGTCAGTGACGATTGCGCTTCCGATGCTGCCGTCCGCGTTGGTCCAAGTCTCGGTGACGTGAATGACCGCCGCTCCGGCGAAGCTGGCCGATGTTGTGATCGCCAGCGATGCTGGATCGGTAGTGTTGACCGTCCAGGATCCGTCGCTGTTTTGAGCGCCAGCATTTAGCGTCCAATCCGGGGCGACCCCAGTGATCGTCATTGTGATTGCGTCGCTGACATCTAAGGTTGGATCTGTCAGTGCCATATTAATTGCTGATCCCGCAACACCGGCCGGCGCGAGACTGCTGAATTGTGCAGTCGTGATATTCGTAGCGACCGCGAGGTTGCCTGTTTCTCCTGTTTCAGTGTCGTGGACCCCGTTACCGGTATTCACGAAATTTAGCCCTAGACTCAGACCAGCATTCTTATTCTCTGCATAGTCCACCGTCACCGTATAGCTCGTGCCAGAACCACTGATCGACGCGATAGCCGGAGGATTTGAGGAACTCGTAGCTGTGCCGAACAGGGTGAAGTCATTCGTTCCCACGGTCGCGACGGCTTCGGGGAACGTCACGATGAACGTGACATGCCCATTGTTGCCGGTCGCAGTATGTGTGCCCGCCGTAATGGTCGGCTGCAGAGCAATCTCCGTCACCGCCGCGGTCGGGGCACTGGTCGAGGTCGTGCTCGGCCCGCCATCCGCATCCGTCGCGGTCTCCACCACCCGCAGCACGTGGGTCTCGTCGGCTTCCGTCACCGTGTAGGTCGAGGCCGTCGCACCGGAGATGTTGACCCCGTCGCGGGTCCACTGATAGCCGGTCACCGACGCATCGCTGTCGTTCAGCGTGCCGTTCACCGCGGTCAGAACCTGGCCCTCCTGGGCCGTGCCGCTGATCGACGCCGCCGAAGTGAAGGCCAGCGTGATATCGGTCACCGCCGCGGTCGGCGCGCTGGTCGAGGTCGTGCTCGGCCCGCCATCTATATCGGTCGCGGTCTCGACCACGCGGATGAACTTGCCTTCGTCCGCCTCGATCGGCGTGTAGGTCGAACTGGTCGCGCCGGCGATGTTACTATAGGTGCCGTTGACCGTGCTCGCGATCTGCCACTGCCAGCCGGTTACGTGCGCGTCGCTGTCGTTGAGGGCGCCGTCGACCGCGGTCAGCTGCGTGCCTTCCTTGGCTGTGCCGCTGATCGAGGCGGCCGAAGTGAAGGCCAGCGTGATATCGGTCACCGCCGCGGTCGGCGCGCTGGTCGAGGTCGTGCTCGGCCCGCCATCCGCATCCGTCGCGGTCTCCACCACCCGCAGCACGTGGGTCTCGTCGGCTTCCGTCACCGTGTAGGTCGAGGCCGTCGCACCGGAGATGTTGACCCCGTCGCGGGTCCACTGATAGCCGGTCACCGACGCATCGCTGTCGTTCAGCGTGCCGTTCACCGCGGTCAGAACCTGGCCCTCCTGGGCCGTGCCGCTGATCGACGCCGCCGAAGTGAAGGCCAGCGTGATATCGGTCACCGCCGCGGTCGGCGCGCTGGTCGAGGTCGTGCTCGGCCCGCCATCCGCATCCGTCGCGGTCTCCACCACCCGCAGCACGTGGGTCTCGTCGGCTTCCGTCACCGTGTAGGTCGAGGCCGTCGCACCGGAGATGTTGACCCCGTCGCGGGTCCACTGATAGCCGGTCACCGACGCATCGCTGTCGTTCAGCGTGCCGTTCACCGCGGTCAGAACCTGGCCCTCCTGGGCCGTGCCGCTGATCGACGCCGCCGAAGTGAAGGCCAGCGTGATATCGGTCACCGCCGCGGTCGGCGCGCTGGTCGAGGTCGTGCTCGGCCCGCCATCTATATCGGTCGCGGTCTCGACCACGCGGATGAACTTGCCTTCGTCCGCCTCGATCGGCGTGTAGGTCGAACTGGTCGCGCCGGCGATGTTACTATAGGTGCCGTTGACCGTGCTCGCGATCTGCCACTGCCAGCCGGTTACGTGCGCGTCGCTGTCGTTGAGGGCGCCGTCGACCGCGGTCAGCTGCGTGCCTTCCTTGGCTGTGCCGCTGATCGAGGCGGCCGAAGTGAAGGCCAGCGTGATATCGGTCACCGCCGCGGTCGGCGCGCTGGTCGAGGTCGTGCTCGGCCCGCCATCCGCATCCGTCGCGGTCTCCACCACCCGCAGCACGTGGGTCTCGTCGGCTTCCGTCACCGTGTAGGTCGAGGCCGTCGCACCGGAGATGTTGACCCCGTCGCGGGTCCACTGATAGCCGGTCACCGACGCATCGCTGTCGTTCAGCGTGCCGTTCACCGCGGTCAGAACCTGGCCCTCCTGGGCCGTGCCGCTGATCGACGCCGCCGAGGTGAAGGACAGCGTGATGTCCGTTACCGCCGCAGTGGTCGCAGTTGCGCTCGTACCATGGTTATCAGTTACAACGACCCGGAGTTGATGACCCTCGTCGGCCTCGAGCACCGAGTAGGTACTGCCGGTACCACCGCTGATGTCGCTCCAAGTGGTCCCGCTAAGGCTCTGCCACTGGTAGGTAATTGTGTCATCCGCATCATGAGTAGCATTGGCTACGAGGACCTGGCCTTCCTGCGCTGTACCTGAGATGGACGCCGTCACCGGCTCGGCCGGCACGTTGACCGTGATGTTGACGGTCGCGGTCGAGACGTCGCCGTGGGCGTCGGTCGCGGTGTAGGTGAAGCTGTCGGCGACGGTGGAGTTCGCCGGGGCCGACTCGATGTTGGTGATGGTGCTGGGGTCGTAGCTGTAGCTGCCGTCGGCGTTGAGCGTCAGAAGCGCGCCGGAGGCCAGCGTGATCTGGGTGCCGACATCGGCGGCAACGCCGTTGACCGCGGAAACCGTGATCGGGTCGTCCGAGCCGTGCAGATCGTTGGCCAGCACGCTGGTCGCCGACACCAGGACGGTGTCCTCATTGACGGTCGCGCCAACGTCGTCGGTGGCGGTGACCGGCTCGGCCGGCACGTTGACCGTGATGTTGACGGTCGCGGTCGAGACGTCGCCGTGGGCGTCGGTCGCGGTGTAGGTGAAGCTGTCGGCGACGGTGGAGTTCGCCGGGGCCGACTCGATGTTGGTGATGGTGCTGGGGTCGTAGCTGTAGCTGCCGTCGGCGTTGAGCGTCAGAAGCGCGCCGGAGGCCAGCGTGATCTGGGTGCCGACATCGGCGGCAACGCCGTTGACCGCGGAAACCGTGATCGGGTCGTCCGAGCCGTGCAGATCGTTGGCCAGCACGCTGGTCGCCGACACCAGGACGGTGTCCTCATTGACGGTCGCGCCAACGTCGTCGGTGGCGGTGACCGGCTCGGCCGGCACGTTGACCGTGATGTTGACGGTCGCGGTCGAGACGTCGCCGTGGGCGTCGGTCGCGGTGTAGGTGAAGCTGTCGGCGACGGTGGAGTTCGCCGGGGCCGACTCGATGTTGGTGATGGTGCTGGGGTCGTAGCTGTAGCTGCCGTCGGCGTTGAGCGTCAGAAGCGCGCCGGAGGCCAGCGTGATCTGGGTGCCGACATCGGCGGCAACGCCGTTGACCGCGGAAACCGTGATCGGGTCGTCCGAGCCGTGCAGATCGTTGGCCAGCACGCTGGTCGCCGACACCAGGACGGTGTCCTCATTGACGGTCGCGCCAACGTCGTCGGTGGCGGTGACCGGCTCGGCCGGCACGTTGACCGTGATGTTGACGGTCGCGGTCGAGACGTCGCCGTGGGCGTCGGTCGCGGTGTAGGTGAAGCTGTCGGCGACGGTGGAGTTCGCCGGGGCCGACTCGATGTTGGTGATGGTGCTGGGGTCGTAGCTGTAGCTGCCGTCGGCGTTGAGCGTCAGAAGCGCGCCGGAGGCCAGCGTGATCTGGGTGCCGACATCGGCGGCAACGCCGTTGACCGCGGAAACCGTGATCGGGTCGTCCGAGCCGTGCAGATCGTTGGCCAGCACGCTGGTCGCCGACACCAGGACGGTGTCCTCATTGACGGTCGCGCCAACGTCGTCGGTGGCGGTGACCGGCTCGGCCGGCACGTTGACCGTGATGTTGACGGTCGCGGTCGAGACGTCGCCGTGGGCGTCGGTCGCGGTGTAGGTGAAGCTGTCGGCGACGGTGGAGTTCGCCGGGGCCGACTCGATGTTGGTGATGGTGCTGGGGTCGTAGCTGTAGCTGCCGTCGGCGTTGAGCGTCAGAAGCGCGCCGGAGGCCAGCGTGATCTGGGTGCCGACATCGGCGGCAACGCCGTTGACCGCGGAAACCGTGATCGGGTCGTCCGAGCCGTGCAGATCGTTGGCCAGCACGCTGGTCGCCGACACCAGGACGGTGTCCTCATTGACGGTCGCGCCAACGTCGTCGGTGGCGGTGACCGGCTCGGCCGGCACGTTGACCGTGATGTTGACGGTCGCGGTCGAGACGTCGCCGTGGGCGTCGGTCGCGGTGTAGGTGAAGCTGTCGGCGACGGTGGAGTTCGCCGGGGCCGACTCGATGTTGGTGATGGTGCTGGGGTCGTAGCTGTAGCTGCCGTCGGCGTTGAGCGTCAGAAGCGCGCCGGAGGCCAGCGTGATCTGGGTGCCGACATCGGCGGCAACGCCGTTGACCGCGGAAACCGTGATCGGGTCGTCCGAGCCGTGCAGATCGTTGGCCAGCACGCTGGTCGCCGACACCAGGACGGTGTCCTCATTGACGGTCGCGCCAACGTCGTCGGTGGCGGTGACCGGCTCGGCCGGCACGTTGACCGTGATGTTGACGGTCGCGGTCGAGACGTCGCCGTGGGCGTCGGTCGCGGTGTAGGTGAAGCTGTCGGCGACGGTGGAGTTCGCCGGGGCCGACTCGATGTTGGTGATGGTGCTGGGGTCGTAGCTGTAGCTGCCGTCGGCGTTGAGCGTCAGAAGCGCGCCGGAGGCCAGCGTGATCTGGGTGCCGACATCGGCGGCAACGCCGTTGACCGCGGAAACCGTGATCGGGTCGTCCGAGCCGTGCAGATCGTTGGCCAGCACGCTGGTCGCCGACACCAGGACGGTGTCCTCATTGACGGTCGCGCCAACGTCGTCGGTGGCGGTGACCGGCTCGGCCGGCACGTTGACCGTGATGTTGACGGTCGCGGTCGAGACGTCGCCGTGGGCGTCGGTCGCGGTGTAGGTGAAGCTGTCGGCGACGGTGGAGTTCGCCGGGGCCGACTCGATGTTGGTGATGGTGCTGGGGTCGTAGCTGTAGCTGCCGTCGGCGTTGAGCGTCAGAAGCGCGCCGGAGGCCAGCGTGATCTGGGTGCCGACATCGGCGGCAACGCCGTTGACCGCGGAAACCGTGATCGGGTCGTCCGAGCCGTGCAGATCGTTGGCCAGCACGCTGGTCGCCGACACCAGGACGGTGTCCTCATTGACGGTCGCGCCAACGTCGTCGGTGGCGGTGACCGGCTCGGCCGGCACGTTGACCGTGATGTTGACGGTCGCGGTCGAGACGTCGCCGTGGGCGTCGGTCGCGGTGTAGGTGAAGCTGTCGGCGACGGTGGAGTTCGCCGGGGCCGACTCGATGTTGGTGATGGTGCTGGGGTCGTAGCTGTAGCTGCCGTCGGCGTTGAGCGTCAGAAGCGCGCCGGAGGCCAGCGTGATCTGGGTGCCGACATCGGCGGCAACGCCGTTGACCGCGGAAACCGTGATCGGGTCGTCCGAGCCGTGCAGATCGTTGGCCAGCACGCTGGTCGCCGACACCAGGACGGTGTCCTCATTGACGGTCGCGCCAACGTCGTCGGTGGCGGTGACCGGCTCGGCCGGCACGTTGACCGTGATGTTGACGGTCGCGGTCGAGACGTCGCCGTGGGCGTCGGTCGCGGTGTAGGTGAAGCTGTCGGCGACGGTGGAGTTCGCCGGGGCCGACTCGATGTTGGTGATGGTGCTGGGGTCGTAGCTGTAGCTGCCGTCGGCGTTGAGCGTCAGAAGCGCGCCGGAGGCCAGCGTGATCTGGGTGCCGACATCGGCGGCAACGCCGTTGACCGCGGAAACCGTGATCGGGTCGTCCGAGCCGTGCAGATCGTTGGCCAGCACGCTGGTCGCCGACACCAGGACGGTGTCCTCATTGACGGTCGCGCCAACGTCGTCGGTGGCGGTGACCGGCTCGGCCGGCACGTTGACCGTGATGTTGACGGTCGCGGTCGAGACGTCGCCGTGGGCGTCGGTCGCGGTGTAGGTGAAGCTGTCGGCGACGGTGGAGTTCGCCGGGGCCGACTCGATGTTGGTGATGGTGCTGGGGTCGTAGCTGTAGCTGCCGTCGGCGTTGAGCGTCAGAAGCGCGCCGGAGGCCAGCGTGATCTGGGTGCCGACATCGGCGGCAACGCCGTTGACCGCGGAAACCGTGATCGGGTCGTCCGAGCCGTGCAGATCGTTGGCCAGCACGCTGGTCGCCGACACCAGGACGGTGTCCTCATTGACGGTCGCGCCAACGTCGTCGGTGGCGGTGACCGGCTCGGCCGGCACGTTGACCGTGATGTTGACGGTCGCGGTCGAGACGTCGCCGTGGGCGTCGGTCGCGGTGTAGGTGAAGCTGTCGGCGACGGTGGAGTTCGCCGGGGCCGACTCGATGTTGGTGATGGTGCTGGGGTCGTAGCTGTAGCTGCCGTCGGCGTTGAGCGTCAGAAGCGCGCCGGAGGCCAGCGTGATCTGGGTGCCGACATCGGCGGCAACGCCGTTGACCGCGGAAACCGTGATCGGGTCGTCCGAGCCGTGCAGATCGTTGGCCAGCACGCTGGTCGCCGACACCAGGACGGTGTCCTCATTGACGGTCGCGCCAACGTCGTCGGTGGCGGTGACCGGCTCGGCCGGCACGTTGACCGTGATGTTGACGGTCGCGGTCGAGACGTCGCCGTGGGCGTCGGTCGCGGTGTAGGTGAAGCTGTCGGCGACGGTGGAGTTCGCCGGGGCCGACTCGATGTTGGTGATGGTGCTGGGGTCGTAGCTGTAGCTGCCGTCGGCGTTGAGCGTCAGAAGCGCGCCGGAGGCCAGCGTGATCTGGGTGCCGACATCGGCGGCAACGCCGTTGACCGCGGAAACCGTGATCGGGTCGTCCGAGCCGTGCAGATCGTTGGCCAGCACGCTGGTCGCCGACACCAGGACGGTGTCCTCATTGACGGTCGCGCCAACGTCGTCGGTGGCGGTGACCGGCTCGGCCGGCACGTTGACCGTGATGTTGACGGTCGCGGTCGAGACGTCGCCGTGGGCGTCGGTCGCGGTGTAGGTGAAGCTGTCGGCGACGGTGGAGTTCGCCGGGGCCGACTCGATGTTGGTGATGGTGCTGGGGTCGTAGCTGTAGCTGCCGTCGGCGTTGAGCGTCAGAAGCGCGCCGGAGGCCAGCGTGATCTGGGTGCCGACATCGGCGGCAACGCCGTTGACCGCGGAAACCGTTAACGTATCGCTGGTATCTACGTCGGTGTCGTTATGCAGCACGCCGTTGGTCGCCGAGACCGTTAGAACCGTATCCTCGTGGGTCGTGCCACTGTCGTTGTTCGCCACCGGGGCGTCGTTGGTGCCGGTCACCGTGATGGTCAGGTTGGCCGAGCTCGAGCCGCCGTGGTTGTCGGAATTGGTGTAGCTGAACACGTCGGTAACCTGCTGGCCTTCCGCCAGCGCCTGCACCGAGGTCTCGGTGTTGTCGAGAGTGTAGGTATAGGTGCCATTGGCGTTGAGATGCAGCGTGCCATAGGTCCCGGCAACATCAACACCGACCTTGGCGGCCGCCCCGTTCACCGCGGTCACGCTATGGGTATCCAGCGTGTCAACATCGGAATCGTTGGTCAGCACATTGCCGTTGACCGGATTCGGCGCGGTGTCTTCCTTCACGGCATTGACGTCGGCCACCGCCACAGGCGCATCATTGGTGCCGGTCACCGTGACGGTCAGGTTGGCTGTGCTCGAGCCGCCATGGTTGTCGGAATTGGTATAGTTGAAGACGTCGGTGACGGTCTGGCCGTCAGCAAGTGCCTGGACGTTGGCCTGGGCGTTGTTCAGCGTATAGGTGTAGGTACCATCGGAATTGAGGTGCAGCGTGCCGTAAGTGCCGCTTAGGTTTGCGCCAACATTCGCCGCAGAGCCATTGACGGCCGTCACGCTGTGCGTGTCAGACGCATCGACATCGGAATCGTTGGTCAGCACATTGCCGGCGACCGGATTCGGCGCGGTGTCTTCCTTCACGGCATTGACGTCGGCCACCGCCACTGGCGCATCATTGGTGCCGGTCACCGTGACGGTCAGGTTGGCTGTGCTCGAGCCGCCATGGTTGTCGGAATTGGTATAGTTGAAGACGTCGGTGACGGTCTGGCCGTCAGCAAGTGCCTGGACGTTGGCCTGGGCGTTGTTCAGCGTATAGGTGTAGGTACCATCGGAATTGAGGTGCAGCGTGCCGTAAGTGCCGCTTAGGTTTGCGCCAACATTCGCCGCAGAGCCATTGACGGCCGTCACGCTGTGCGTGTCAGACGCATCGACATCGGAATCGTTGGTCAGCACATTGCTGGCGACCGGATTCGGCGCGGTGTCTTCCTTCGCCGCATTGACATCAGCAACGGCTACCGGCGCATGATTGGTGGCCGGGACACCAAACGTCAGCGTCGTCGACGTAACGAAACCATTCTGATCAAGCGTTGAAAGCGTAAAAACATCAGTGCTGGTTGCGTGGGAGGTCACGGAATAGCTGTAGCTCCCGTCGGCGTTGACCGTCAGCGTTCCATCGGTTCCGGCCACCGTGTAGGAGCTCGGCAACGTCGCTGTCCCATGGAGATACTGCGCCACCGTGAGCGAGGGGTCGAGCGACGTCGCCGCCGATCCATTGGCGCCGGCGGCGAGGCCAACAATCTTGAATGTATCGGTGAAATTGACCGCACTTGTGCCAACCGAGTCGTTGAACAGGCCGAGACTGTTGAGTGAACCTGTGGCTGACGTAGCGCCCGACGCAAGGATGATCGAACCGGTATTGACAACCTGAACCTGAAGCGACTCCCACCCCGTGACGGACAGCCCGCCACCGGCGGTCGAGATTCCGGTGCCGGACGTACCGGCTGCAAAATTGAACGAATACGTCGCATTGCTCCCGGCGTTCGCCGCCAACCAGGTGGCGTAGGCCGTAAGCAGGGGTTTGATGGCCGCGTATTCGGCTGCGGTGACGACAACGCGGAGCGTATCCGTGCCGCCGCCACCATTGTATTTATCGACGTCGCCGGCTATCGAATGCAACGTACTTCCAGAGATCGTGTAGTGGTCCGAGAGCGCATAGATGGCGAGATCGCTGCCATTGCCGGCGGCGACCGTGTCGCTTCCGGCGCCGGCCATGATCACGTTGCTGCCGTTGCCGACGTTGATCGTATCGTTCCCGGCTCCGCCATAGATGATATTGGTGCCATTGCCGGCGATGATGGTATCGGTGCCGGCGCCGCCAACGATGACGTCGGTGCCATTGCCGTCGGTGATGCTGTTGGAGCCGTTGGTACCGGCCGCATAGATCAGGTTGCCGCCGTTGCCGTCGCTGATGGTCTCGTTGCTGCCGCTCGCAATGATCGTGTTTGAGCCATTGCCGTCACTGATCGTATTATTGTTGCCGCTGACGGTAACCGTATTGGTGCCGTTGCCGTCCGTGACGGCATTGCTGTTGCCGGTTACACTCACGCTATTCGTGCCGTTGCCGTCACTGACCTTGTCGTTGCTTCCAGTGACAGCCAGCGTGTTGGTGCTGTTGTTTCCGGAAATCGTGGTGTTGTTGGTATCCAGCACTTCCGCGTATGCGGCCTGTCCCTCGCTGGTGAGCGGCGGCAGCGCTTTCGCCGGCACGCCGCGCGCGGAAAGCTCCCAGCTCCCGCCACGCGTGCTGGCGCCCACGAGTCCGGTCGCCGCAGCGATATCCGCGCCGCTCGCGCGGGCTATGGCGTCGAAAAAGGCCGCGCCGCGCTCGCCATGTGTGACCGCACAGCTCCACAACCGCAGGTCGCCGGCCTCCCCGATGGCCGTGCCTATGATTCCCAGCTCCGCCACATATTGATCGATCGTCTCAACCGACAGCGCACCCGCCGAGAACGAAAGCTCACCCGATCGTCCATGAGCGATGACATGGATCGTTTCCAACCCTTCCCTGCCCTGAACCGCTCGCGCCATCTGTCGCAGTGCTGGTTCATGATTCGAGAGCAGTAGGGGTTCGACATCAGGCCGGATGCCGGCAAGCAGCGCGGCGAGGTCATCGACATCGCGGTCAATGAAGGCGATCTCGCGCGTAGGGGTAGCAGTCTTTGATAGAGGCTTCGAACGAAATGAATTGGCGATGGATGCGCAAAGATCGAAAATGCCACTAACAATGAAAGCGCCTTCGTGACGTGCGGCCATGTGGCCTCCTTCGGAAAAATTTGACGCGGAACTTTCGGAATGAAAAACGTCTTGATGAGATGACAGCGAGACCATGCCGGATCCTTCTGATGCGGATACGGGTGGATTCATTCGCAAGAGCGGCGGATAGCCCGATGGAAGATGGGGAAAATGACGAAACGTCTTGGCTGTGCGGCTCGAGCCGGAACCAATCGACCGGCTCGGCATTCGTACTGGACACAACGCGATCCACTGCTCACTCCTCAACTCTGCTAACGCAGAGCAGGTGCGATTGCACTCGAAGAGCAACTCACAAGAGAGCGCCGGCGATCAGCGCGAACGCGCCGCCGCTAGAAACTTCTCTTGCCTATTGTGAGAAGACTCCAACCGCCATGCCCCTGCCAAGGCCGCCATGACCCTGCCAATGCGGTCATTTTTTAGACGACTGCTCGTCAAATTGCGCGGTCCATTCGTAGTTACCGCTTTGTGGGTAGAGGCCCCATGCAACTCCGTACAAATACGGTCATTCTTCCAGTTAACCAAGTTATGGTCCATGACGGGATTTGAACCTGAATAGAACCCGACAAGTAGCGCAGGCGCCACGCAAGGGATCCGCGGAGGATAGCCGTAAATCACGTTCCGATTTTGCAACGGACTTTTGCAACGAGCAAAGCCCAAGCCTGGAGCGGTTCGAGGTAGTGCTGCAAAAGGTGTGACTTAAGCAACACGGGTGCGCCGCTTGTGAGCACCTTTAGCCGCGCTCCCGCAGCTCTGCCGGAAGCCCCTGGACGAATCCCACCGGCACGCGGCCAATCTGGCTGGCGGTAATCGACAGATGCAGCGCGAACTTGTCCTTGATCTCGGCCGCGAGATCCTCGGACTGAGCGAAAGCAATAAAGAACTCCCTTCTCGACGTCTCTGAATTCAGCTCCCATAAACAGTCGGTCGAACCATTCACCCGCGCGGACCCTACAAGCGTGGGGGTCGAGATTTACTGCCAATTGGCCGCCCTTCCTGGGATCGAGAGGGAGGCCCAGGCCCCAAGTCTAGAGGTGTACTGGTTTGCGGGGATAGGATTTGAACCTATGACCTTCAGGTTATGAGCCTGACGAGCGACCGTTGGATCAAAATTGGAGGCTCTCGGCTACAATCACTTGACCACCGTGAGTTTGGCAATTCACGGAAACGCTATTTAGCCTATTATCAATGCAACGTCCGCCCCAACCGCGGCCAGCCCGCGCGATACATCGCCTCGCGAATTGCCCGCTCGACCACGGCCTCGACCTCAGCTTGGGTCATAATTTCTACTTCACCGTTCGGGCCAATGCGAAAGCCGGGGACCTCGTCACTCAACCGCGTCTGGAGCTCAATCTTCTTCTTCACCGTCATTGTCTCTCTCCTATTCTTCACGGCTCTTGCTCTCGACGCCCGCAGCAGCCGCACCCGCGGCAGCGAAGGCCGGATCAGCAATTTCTTCGAGCGCGGCGCGAACGGCATCGTCGAGGACTTGGAAGCATTCCGTTTGCGGTCGCATCGCGAGCATGTAAGCGGTCGCGCCAGGCAGGCCGAGCAGTCTATCACGGATGCCCAAGAGCATTTGTTCAACATACCGCCGGACAAGCGCGAGCCGGGCAAGTTGGCCGGCTTCCAGTAGATCTTGGCGCTCCTCGCGCCGCCGTTTCGCAGCCGTCAAGGCCACGCGTTCGGCGGTGAGTTTGTCACCAGCAGCACCACCACGACCTGCCGCAACAGAGCGGAGATGCGTGAGCGCCTCGCGCCGCACCTCATCGAGATCGTATTGGCCGCTGGGTCGCCGCGTAACCGCGCCTTCTGCCAAGTATTGGTCAAATTGGGCGCGCGAGCAGCAGATGTGCGCGGCCGCCTGAGCTATCGTTGCCATTTCACTTCCTACTCCTCGTTTGAAATACAACTTTGGGTAGCCATTGCGCGCTCGCGCAACCCGCAGATGCCCCGTTCCTAGAAGGACCCGCACTGAAGCATCACCTCGCGCTGCTCGTGCCGTACCATTTGCACTTATCACTCGACGACGAACAAAGGCCGCTCAAGAATCCGAAACCCTGCGTGGCTCAGCGCCAGGCGGGTACATCGCCAGGCTTCAGCTTCAGCTAGAGGCAGCGTATTCAGTAAGCGCTCCGGTTGAACGCCCTCATCATCCTTCTCAGTTGATACAACTTTCAGAGCGGCCAGCCGCACCTTCTCAAGCGTAACGGATTCTGGAACGGTCATCTGATAGCTCACACCGGCAGGCACAAAAAAGCCAAGGTGGACCATCATCGCAAACTCGGTACTGAAAATGGGGCTCTGATTTTCGATTCCGTTGAGGTCAACGGCTATCACGTGATCCTGCTGCTTCAATGCACCAAGAATTTCGAGCGCAGCACATTCCAGATGAGGCATAGCCCAGACGCACATTACGAACACCCGGCTTTTAAAATAAGGGTCGCGCAGCGCCTCCGACCAGAAAGTCTGCGTTTCTGCCACCTTCATCAACCAAGACCCAATAAACCGGTAATCGGGCTCGCTGGTCATTTCGATCAGAACATGGTCGTCTTGTAGCATTTTCGTATCCATTCAGGTTGTGCCGCCCCAAGAGGGGGTATTGCCGCCGGTGATCATGCGAAATCCTCCAGGGAGTCCCCGAGCGGCCCGAGCGCAGGTTTATGGCACTTGCGGTAGATGATCGCCGAATTGCCGGTCGTGCGGATCGCCGCTGTGGTCTCGGTAAGAGCCACAACGAGCCGACCTCGCAGAAGCCACAACAGGCCGGTCTTGTCGTCCCGGGAAAGCCGCTGATACGACGGATGCGGCTCGCCGGGCGGTTGGTGCAGTCCAAATAGATCTTTGGCTGTCCATCCAAGTGCTTCGGCCTGATCGCCCCAGCTCACCAGGAAATGTCGGCCATCGTCGATGCACTGCCGCCATCGCTCTTCATCCACGTGGTCGGGACACCGGCTTTCCAAACGTGCAAATACGTCGGCGTAGCTGGCAGTGACAGACTTAAGCAGATTCACGATCTCGGGCTTATGCCGCGAGAGAAGCGCGATAACCTCGCTGGGAGGCCGTACTGCGGCCTCAAGCATTAAGTTTTCTTCTTCGTCAATCGCAATCCTGACGCCGATTGCAATGGCCTGCTTAAGAGCGTCGGCTGCATTCATATCCGAGCCCTCCAGCCTGAGGCGTGGCCGACCTTCTCCTCCGAAATTACACTTTTCTCCTGGCCCGCAGCCGTCAAAACATTCCCGTCTTTCCCCGCTTTCCCGTCCCAAGCAAGCGAGCTACCGACCGTCTCGTCCGGAATTACACTTTCCTCCTGACGCTCGGCCGTCAAAACATTCCCGTCTTTCCCCGCTTTCCCGCCGCAAGGAAATGAACCGCCGACCGCCTCCTCCGGAATTACACTTTCCTCCCGGCGCTCAGCCGCGAAAACATTCCCGTCTTTCCCCGCTTTCCCGACTTTCCCCGGCGAGCTTTCAGCTTCATAGGAAAATTCAGCATTGTTTTGGCCCGATGAGCCATTACGCGAGCTCGACGGCTGACCTGCGACCGAGACCTCGACCCGGTACTTGTTTGCGTCATGCCCGGGAATCTTTCGCAGGATCGCCACGCCGTCGCCGTCCTCGATCCAGGCGGGCCGGTTCGTCAGATACTTCTGGAACAGCTTGCCGACGCTGCGAGCCGTCGGCTTTTCCAGGATCTTCCCGATCAGTTCGCCGAGTGCATCGGATAGCGCTTCGGCGGGACCTGCCCGCTCTTCAAATGGCGAGTGCAGATCCGCAAGTGCCAGCACCACGTCCCGCGTCGTAAACTCGCAGTCGCCCCAATGCTCCCGGAGAACGGTAAGTGCCCGGGAGGAGGCGCTTGCTTCCTCCTCGCCAGATTCGCCGGCGCGCAGCAACTCCGTGCAATCCACCTTGATGCCAAGCAGACCTGCTGCATACTCCACTGGCCAACCGATCAGCCCCCACCAGACCTTGAATCGCGTCTTCGCAACCTGATCCGACGGGCGCTGCAACGCACCGCCGATCAGGATCGTATACAGCGCGCCCAGGATTTTCGCCCGGTTTGCCTGCGTCCAGGCCAGTGGGTCGGCATGCGTAAAAGCTCGGTTCTCCGGGTCCGGGCGATTCACATTTAACGGCAAGATGAAAGACCGGCTTGCCATGTCCCCGCGCGGCGCGATCGAGTTGCCGGTAAAGATCTGGATCGTGGATGACGGCACCGTCTCCACGCGGGTAACGCCGAGTACTCGATCAGAGATCTCCGACGCCGTGAGCGCCGCCTCGATGTGCGGGCAGCTGATGGTCGAACCCCGCGCGATGTTATCCCACACCAGTGCCGCGACACTCTGGCGAAGGTATGAGAACAGCGCCTTTTTGCGCTCTTCCACGTTATCGGACCAGCTTGCCGCAGCAGCGCGTCGTCCCAGGACGGCGACCATGATCATGTGGACCAGCGTGGTCTTGCCACCACCCCGCTGGCCAGCCGTCACAAAAAAGGCCGGACGCTCCGGCAACAGTGCTCGTTGAAGCAGAGTGAGCGCCAGCATGACCGCCGTGCACTTGCCCTCGAGATCCAGCGCCACGTCGACAAGCCATTCATCAAGAAGAAATTTCAGCGCATCCGCGACCTCTTGGGCGGTGGGTGGGTTGGCGGGCACGCAGGAGCGGAGAACCGGATCGATCCGATGGACCAACCCGGTTTTCCGATCGAGTCCGACGCCGTCGATGACCCGACCTGACATAGTCACCAATGGCCCGGTGTTAATTGCCCGGGCCACCGGGACCGCACTTCGGGGATACTCCATCAAGGCGTTAATGTACGGCGCAGGGAGTGCTCCAAAGTAGCTTCCGTCCCTCGTGTACACGACCCAGCGGATATAGTGCTCGAGAAGCAACTCAACGCCGATCGGAGTAAGTTCTACCAAGACCGGCTCAGCCGGCGCCTTCATAGCATCGACGTCTTCGTCGACTGCATTTGCACCATCGGAAGTAAGCAAATGCAGCGCCCAGGGTTGTTTGACCTTCACCTGAACGAAAGCGCCGGATGCATTACGCATCGGCGGCTCTTCGTTTTTGTCGGCAGCGAGAATCTCATCAACGAACGTGACGGTGGGCAACAACTCGCCGTCGGGCTCCGGCCGAGGTCGAATGATGCGGCCATCGGTGGTCGACTCAACCGAAGCCTTCTGGGCAAGCCGTTCCGCGCGGTCCTTTTTGGTTCTCCTCTGCGAGTTCGTCATCCTCGAGCTCCGCCTGGGCCAAGATCGCCAGGGCGTGATCGACCATGGCGTCGGCAGGAGCTTGTGCGAACGCTGCCTTGGCCGATTTCAGATCGTGCCGAAGGAAGTAGATGCCGCGGCCATGCGCGAAGCTGTGAATCAGCAAGGTGCCATCGTCACACTTCATGACCATGGCCTTGCAGCGGCCATAACCGACGCCTTCCACGGGATCGGCGAGCGACTCACCGATGAAACGATCGGGATCGGCCAGCACAGCTCCGACCGTCACGACACCCTGATGATCAAACTCCAGCTCTGCATCCGGAAACAACACGCCGCGATGTCGCGCCGTCACCAGGCGAAGCGCCACCAACAGGGGCACTCCTGACTTTGCTGAGATCGCAGCAGCGAGCTTATTGTCGTGCTCGCTGCGGACCACCGCAGCAGATTTGCCGAGCACCTCGGCACTGGCGCGCTTGGCTTCACCGACGCGGTGACGTTCATATTCCGTCAGTCGGGGCACTACCCGGTCGGAATAAATCGCGTCGCCCTCGAATGCTTCGGGGACGCGTTTCGCCGGATCCTGCGCCAGCGGTTCCACAATATGAGGCGCGCCCTCAAAGCAAAGACGCTCGCCATAGCCGACCATGCGGTCGATTAACGAACGTTCGAGCAACTGACCGGCCTTGCCGATCATATGCCAGCCGAAGCCATGCAACCAACAGCGATCATGCAGATCCTTCAGGAGCCGCTCAATGTCGCCACCGTCTCGCACCAGGACGTAGTGGTGCACACCGTTCGAACCGGGAATCGGCTCGTTGTTGTCGCTACGGAAAAGACCCGCCGAGGTGCTCGCGCGAGCAACGCGCGCAGCAACCGCGAGTTCTGGCGCCACCGACAAGAGGGCGTTCCACATGCCACCCGCGGCATCGATTCGAGCAGAAACCTCATCAGGCATGCCCTTCGTGTCGTAATCGATGAGCGCCCAGGCAGGGCTTCCCGACGGGTAGTCGATGAAGCTCCGCGAGCGGGTGATGGCGCCGGGGTGACGGTCGAGCATGCTCGGCACAGTCACCTCGACGCGGTCAGGGAGTTCATTTTTCAGAGCCCCGAGAGCGATGGCCTGATCAGAACCGCAGCTTGCAATGATCCGAGCGAGATCAGCGGCTGTTGCCGCGGATGCGCGACTCGCCGTGCCCTGAACCATCCGACAGCCTGATGCGTCACTCTGCAACTTCTTCTGCTCGTCGAGGGAGATACGCTTCGACATCAGCGCGGGTGCGTCACGCTTCGTGATCAGCGTGACTTGCGGGACTAAACCGGTATTGTTTTTGTCGGCAGTCTCATCCATCAGCATGCTCCCCACCGCGCGGCGAGATGCTCATCGCGATTCATACGACGATTTGTGAAAATGGGTTCGTCCAGCTGCCACGAGGCGCGCGAGATCGACGCGGCAGGCGCCCAGATCATCTTTTCTGGGACAGAGGCGGGTGACGTTGTCACGCTACCTCCCGCCGGCTATCAAAGTTCCAGTACGAGCGGACGATGAGCGCCAATTTGTTGCCGGCGCCACGAATCACAACCGGCTGCCCATTCGCGGTCTCGAGTTGAATCTGCACGCTAGAAAATTCTTTGAGCAGAGCCAACAATTGCGGCAACGAGAGCGCAACCTCAGCGCTGCCGTGCACTTCGGCAGCGACGACATCGGCGCCGTCGAGCGGACACCGTGCCAAATGGAGCTCAAGTTTGGAGCCTTGTCCCCACGACAATGCTACCAGCGCGGTCTCAATGCTAGGAGCCGCCGCGCTCAGCCGCAAAACTACCGCCAGCAAGTTCAGACGGTCGCAAACAACGGAGTTTGATGAGGGCGGCGGGATCAAGCGTTCGTAGGCAGGGTAACCGGCATCGACGAGTCGCGCAGTGAAGCAGAACTCCGAAGCTTCAAAGGCAATCAGCGTGCGGGATCGGCGGAGCACCACATTCGCTGCAGGAGATTTTTGCAACACACGGCGCAGCGCAATTGCAACTTCGGTCGGCACAATCAGGTTGCCGTCCTCCGAGAACGTTGAGGCTGCAACACTGGTACGGATCAACCGGACGCCATCAGTAGCGACGGCGACAAGTTGATCATCGAGGCTCTGCAAGAATACACCCGCCAGATAGAAACGCGAGCGAGCTTCCTCGGCCGCAGCGAGCGGCTCCAGCAGCTTAAGACACTCCGCGCGGCTGATCTCGACACGTCCAATTTCTTGATCAGTGGCAATTGGCAGCGGCAAGTCAGTGACTGGCACGATGGGCAACCGCAAACGGCTGGTGCCGGAGACCACGCTCAGCGTGTGGCCCGTCGCCTCGATCTCGAGGACGGCATCGGCCGCAAAACCTGCAACGAGGGCCGCCAGGCGACCGAGGGAGACGACAGTCTCACCTGGTGCAGCGATCAGCGCAGGGACGCCGGTCGCGATGGTGCCCATTGTGTTCTCAGTGCACCGGATCGAGACGGCGGCACCAGTCGCCGCAAGTTGTGCGACGACCGGGCTGTTGGCACGGAGGCTGATCGCGCTCGGAAGCGCGATCGCATTGGAAAGCACGCGAGCTGGTGCTGAAAATTTCATCTTCGCTACTCGTGGTAGGCGATGAGAGTATTGTCGCAGCCGTCGCAAGTTATCGAAAAGCTGGAACCACGGAGATGGAGATAGAGGTCCTCGATGCGGACAGCGCGTTTGCAGTGCGGGCAGAGCAGGCCCTTTGCAAGCAAGAACGAGCTAAAGCTGTGCTCACGTGCATTCTCGTTGTCGTGAGATTTGGACATAACGTTTCTCCTTTTCGGTTGCTGGTTGCCGGAAATCGTTTGGGGTTTGTAATCTGGTCGAGAGTTGACTACTGCGCCGCATTCTCGCGGGCACGACGCCAAGCCGCGGCAGCCTCGCGAGAGATCAGGACGCGCGTGCCGACGCGGAACGTGCGCGGCATCTCGTTGCGGTTCTTGTAGAAGAGCGGAACGGAGATGCGATGACGCGCGCAAAACTCCTGCACCGTGGGCGGGCCATGGGGTTGTCTGCTCCTACTCGTGTGGTGGCGTGTAGGAACCAATAGAGCGCGCTAGATCTGCTTCGTAGAGTGCTACGATCGATGTCAGTTTCGGGATTGATAGGGGAAGCGGCTAAATCTCACCGTGACTTCAGGACCTTGCGATCAAGGCTGTGTCATCATGTTTATCGGCCCCCTAACCGCGCGGATATCCGCGAGCGATCATATGAGATCGTTGATTCGGACGTGCATCGCGTACATCAGAAACGGATCATGTCTCTGTCGTCGCCCTCGATGGCGGTCGATCACTTTAGCAATCCCAGATGGCTTGAGTGCCTTGCCGAGAATGGCGTTGAGCGTAAGCGTGAGAAAATTGACCAGCGGAGCATAGGGAGTGCCGGGGCGTTCTGCGTCAGCATAGTCTTGCCCGTCATCCCGCGCGGCTGCGCCACGACTAGTGTGCGCCCGGCGACCAGATTCCTTCTTTCTCGAATAGCCCAGCTTCCCGCCTGACCTCTTCCAAAGGCGCATCAGTTCCCACTCCAGTCGCGCCTGGATAGGGTCGCTTTCGCCGGCAAACGGTCGAACCCAAACATCATAATCAGAAAGCCACTCCTCCAGTAGTTTCTCCTCCCACGACTTGAGATCGGGATCGAGGGAATCGTCATCGAGCAGACCATCTTTGAGCAATCCCGCCAGCGCCTCCCGCGATTGGCACTTTAATTTCCACGCCTTATGGATTTTTTTCCGCTGCGTTGGCGGATTTTTCCCCTGCAATTTCTTGACCCACATCGCCCTGGCGGCCCGCGCTTCCCAACAGTCTCGCCCAATCCGATCGATCTCACGCCGCCAATCGGTTCCATTTGGCCATTTGGTGCGGGTCGGACGAATGGTCTCCCATTGCGCTTCGGAGAGAGCAGTAAATGCCACGACGTTGGTCGCATTAGCGGAATGGGCTCGCGCCGCGCCGACCGGCGATGCTCCGGGTGGTAGGCGCCGACCGGCGGATATGTTGCCACGTTTAGGCATAGGTAGCACCGTCACTTCCCAATATGCTGGTTCAACAACGCAGAGAGCCGCAGCGCGTTGCCATCTTCTCGCGTCAAATCATGAATCTGCGGTCCGACATCAACAATCACGCCAGATCACCGACTAACTAACCGTAAGCTCGTTATCCGACGGGGGCCATTCAGCTCGCCAAGGCAAGGACGTTGTCGGCGACTGCTGCCTGCAGCTCCTCATGCTGCAGCAGCGCCTTGCGAGAGATGTCGTCGCTGTGTTCGGTGATGTACTTCGAATAGGTTTTTTCGATCATCGCGGTCGATGTGTTGTGCAGCGACGCCACCAATCTGATCGGCACGTTTTGCAACAACGCCCTGACGATGGAGGAATGTCTCAAGCAGTATGCCGTCACCACGTCAGGATCGAGCCCAATGGCGGTGACGACCTTGTTCACTTCGCGATGATAGCATTGGCCCGGATTGTTGCCCCAAGGGCTGCCGTCGCTTTGCACCAGCAGTGGCGCATCGTCGGCACGGCCTCTGGCTGCCGCTTTCAGCTTGGCTGCCAGTTGCACCGTGATCGGCACCGAATAGCGCTCGGTCTTTTTCGCGCTCCGATTCCTACCGCCGCCTTTACCGCTCTTCGGCATCGCCAATTTCGGCCGTAGCGGATGATCGTGCAAATCCTCGACACGCAGCCGTGCGGCTTGGCTCGGTCGTGCGCCAGTGATTGCCAGTGTGTCTACGAGCAAACCAAACTGATGATCAATTCCATAGGCGACACTAACGAATTCGCGAACCTTGTCGTCAGAGAGTATGACGTTGCGCGACTGTTGAGCGTCCGGCAAACTGGCAAGTCCGATGTCCCATGCGTCACGGTTCTGGATTCGCTTGGCATCGTGCTGTGCGGCCAATTCTAAGGCAGCGGACAAACAGGCGCAGAGTCGATTGATGGTGGCCGGTGCCATCGTGCCTAGCAGGCCGTCGCGCCATTTGTTCAGCTCGGCGCTCGTGAGCAGGGCCACGGGCTTGCTCAGCAGCACGCTGGTGAGGTGCAGGCGCGGCCAGTCGGCGTTATAGGGATTGGCACCGCGCGCGTCCAAATCGCGCCTGTAGGCCGTGAGCGCGCTGTCCACCGAGATCGGTGCGGTGTCGGCGCTGCCATCGGTGCCACGCGCCAGCTTCTTGGCTGCGTCCTGTGCCTCGAAGAAATTCAGAATCGTCTTGCCGTTGCTCTCGTCGTGGTCGTCGGCTTCCGCGATGGCCTTGGTCCAATAGGCACCGTGGCCGTCGCTGGCCTTCAGCACCCATGAGCCGTTCGTCTTGTTGCGCCTGTACATCAGTGCCACCCCACGCGCGAGCGAGGGACCGCTGTACGGCTTGCGCCGGACGGCGAGCTTCAATCGAGCGGTGCGGCTTTCCAAACTGCTGTTGCGATGCTTGCGCGCCATGATCGTGTCCCGGGTTGTGTCCCAATGGTGTGTGGGAATGCCAGTGAATCTGTATGGCATCATATGGGGATATACTTTGGCCGATCAATGACTTAGATATTCCACGCGCCTCTCTGCAATTCCATACGCATCATTATTTTCCCTGCGCAATGGCTTTACGGCTTATGCCGCGCTCCCCGGCGACGAATTCGTCTTGTCACCGTCATCGGCGGATTAGCGACATGTCCGCACCCGGTTGGGTCGATATACCTCCGCCAATCTAGCACCAGCAACGGGCGTCAGGACCACACGGTTTTGCCGTACGCTTCAGCATCGTTCGTCTGGTGCGCCGGTTGTTCGCTCACAGACTAAAAGCCTGCCCTGCGATTCCAAGCGCGCCTAATACTGCCGCGTCCACCGCATCCCATCCCAACGTATTTGACGATCCGGATACGCCCCTCGTTGAGGGATGAGACGGGCGGAGCCATAGCCGTGATTTGCCCGACGGGTTAAGCGGAATATTTTGCGGGAGGGACTGGACGGGGCAAATCACGTTGAAATGGCTGAGGAAATTCATACCAACTGACTCGTCCTCCGGAACCCCTCCACAGGTCGCCGGTGAGTGAGACTAACGGTTGCCAGTAACGGACCCCTTTCCGAATTGTCGATCGCGTCGATCAATGTCCGCTGTTCGAGCCAAAGGCGACGTTACTTTGAGGCGCAAAGACTTCGGCTTTTGACCCCAACTGCGACATCCGCGCGATCTATAATTCCGCTAACGCGAGTACAAAAAGCCCCGGCGATGCCGGGGCTTGAGTTGCCGGGGTTTCGAGAAAATCAGTACTTCCCGACGACCGGACCACCCCAGTTGAAGCGGTAGTTGATGCGAGCGGTGATGAGGTCCACATCTTGGTGGATAGAGTCAGTGCGGAATACGCCGCCGACCGGTATGACAGCGGCACCCAAAACACCTGTCGACGTGAAGCTGCGACTATGGTTACCCATGAACAGGTGATCGTACTCGACCGCAACCGACCAATTCGGTGCGAATCCGAATTCGAGTCCCGTTCCGACGGCACCACCCCAGCGTGTTTCACTCGCCGAATCGAACAGCGCGCCTGTGGCGGTCACCGTACCTCGGTATTTGTCGTCGGTCACGGCGGCGCCGCCCTTCACATACCAAAGGACGTTGTTCCAGGCATACCCGACCTGGCCGGTGAACAGGCCGAACGCTTCAATCTTGGAATTGTTAGTCCAGGCGGGAATGAAACCGCTAACATTAGATCCCTTCAAATCCGCCCAGTCGCCCTGCGCTTCGAGACCGAACACCCAACCGGCACTCTGCCAACGGTAGCCAATCTGACCGCCAACCACTCCGCCGGTCGCATCGTGACAACCTTCACGGAAGGTGGGCACGACAGTTGCGCCGGGGAAGTTCGTAATATCCCAGCACTTGTGGCTCGATCCCCAACCGCCGTTGGCGCCGATGTAGAAGCCACTCCAATCGTAGATAGCAACCACCGGGGGTGGCGCCTTGGTGTAAGGACGCGCGGCAAGATCAGCGGCCGACGCGGGAGCGGCTATGCCCAATGCTACTAAGCCAACCGTAGCCAAGAAGAATTTCTTCATCGCATTCCTCCATCTCCGTCGCTTCTTGATCTATCAGAAGCGATAGATGCACTCGCGACCGCCGATAATGTTGTTGCAGAGCTGCGCTTGATTTCAAATTCCACCTGAATGGTAGGCGATTTGACACGGATATTCTGTGCCTTAAGTGCAACTGACGGTTTTTCAAATATGGCCGAAAAATGGCCGGTTGCGTTCTCTTTTGGCAAAGCCCGCTGAAACTCTAAAGCGGACGCCAATTCAAATTCCCGCAAGCTTGCACCTGCGCCGTCAAAAAATTGTCGATTGGAGATGCTGTTTGCTGCGGCGCATGAGTCCGTTAGTGGGGCACTTTTGAGACATGCCGACCGGCTCTGACGATGTCCGTTCTACGGGGTGGACCGGAAGTCATCGGCGAGCAGCCAAAACGACGCGATTGACCACCCACAGCGGACTTCGTCTGAACGACGCATTGGCTAAACTCGCCTCGTTCCTGAAATTTCGAACATTTGGGACTGATCAGATCAAGAGAATGAGACTGTCCCTGGTCCAGCTTGGTTGGCTAAAATAGTGTCCGCACTCGCCTCCGATTAATATCCGAGCCGTTGATTTGTTTCACGCTTGATCTTGGTTCGAGCTGTCACGCAGATGTTCAATTCATAAACGTGAATTTAGTGGAGGCAACAAATAGGTTTCCCCATTTTCAGTCTATCGCGACCTCAGCTTTTGTTTTGCTTGGGCACGCCAGCGTCGGACAAGGCCCCCGGTGCGGACGGCTCCGTCCATTCCAAAGGAGAATGTCATGACAGGACGAGTGATGGTGGTCTTAGCAGGTGCGGCGCTTGTCGGCAGCCTTCTAGCTACTGATGCACAGGCACGCGGAGGCGGAGGACACGGAGGCGGTGGCGTCGGTCACATCGGCGGTTTCGGCGGAGCTCACATCGGAGCTCGCGCGGGTGGCTTCGGCGGAGCTCGCGTCGGAGGTATTGGCGGACGTTATATGGCGGGCATTTCCCGAGGTGCCGTTGGCTATGCGACGGGAACTGGCAACGGAACGGGGATTGGCAACAGGACGGGCATTCGCTACGGAACGGGCATTCTCCGTGATCGCTTTTTGATTTTAGCAGCGTCTGCGTTTGCGCAAAATGCGACAGCTGACGGCTCCGCCGGTGCTGGCTCCACGGGTGCTTATGGGCCTGCGCCCGCATCATCTGGTGCAGTCCAAAATCCGCCGGTCGGAGGCCCGTCGCAAGAGACGATTTCGGGTCCAGGCTTCACGATCGTTGGTCGCAATGGCGTTTCCACAAACACAGTAGGAATGGCTCCGGCCTCTTCCTCCCCTGCTCCGTCAAACACACAGAACCAGGCCGCTCCTGCGTTTCGGAGTGGCAATCTTGTTCGGCTGCGTTCAGGAGGACCATTGATGACCGTCAAAGATATCAAGGGCGATCAGGTGGATTGCTTTTGGACCGACGTGACTGGCCAGATTAACGCCGATAGTTTCCCCGTTGACGTGCTCCAGATGGGATAACAGTGCCTGCCGCGGCGCGATATTGCCTGTTGGCACGAACGGATGTGACGGGTTGACCTGACGATGTCAGCTCGTCAGGGTAAGGCGGACATTGCGGTTGGCGGCTCAAAGGTCGGAGTGTAGTCCACTCAGATTTTGAGTGGCCGATATTGCCTTTCCTGACTTGCCTCTCCTGACTTGCCTCTCGGACGCAAAATGCCGGGTTTTGCACATTCCGCACAATGCGCAGTCCTTGCGAAGGGCCTTCACGCGGCTAACGAATGATTGTCGCAGCGGAGGGGTAACGTTTCCCGCGCAAATTTTCGTTGGGAACGAACTGTGCAAACACCTCCTTGACGCGGTTCGCAGGAGTGACATCGCGAGTAAAGCGAAGCTCCGTTGTAGCCGCGATTTCGTCTAATCGAGGTGCGTAGAAGGCGCTTTCATACAGCGACCCGTTGAAGCGCAAATCGCCGTCGCCGAAGTAGGCGTCGGAAATAAACAAGAGGACAAACAGTGCCGATCCTACGACGGCAAAATATTTGAAAATGGGCATTGGGACGCGAGCCTCCTTCTTTTGAAGAAAGGATGCATCACTCGGCATAAAGGCCGGGTTTAAGGCCGCGCAGCTTTTGCCGGAACAGTTGTTGGCCGGTTGGCAATTTGCGAAAACTTTTAATCAATCTTCTTCCAAGCTGCGCGACCTTGGCCTAGCCGATCTGAACCACGCGAAGATTGTTGGTGGTGCCGGCTTCGCCAAACGGGACGCCGGCGACCACCACAATGACGTCGGTCGGCTTTGCAAAATCCTCGGCCAGCGCCGTCCTGGTCGCGCGATCAACCATTTCCTCGTAGCTGTGGACGTCGCTGGACAGAACGCTGTGCGCCCCCCAAAGCAGGCAAAGCTGCCGGGACACCCGTTGATCCGGCGTGACGGCGAGGATCGAGACCTTCGGCCGCTTGCGGGCGATGCGGGCCGCCGTGGTGCCGCTTGATGTGAATGCGACGATGGTCGATGCATGAAGAACGGCCGCGAGATCGGCGGCTGCGGCGGCAACCGCGTGCGGCGCGGTTTCCTCCTCACCGGGCTGGGCGGCATCGATGATCGAGCGATACATCTTGTGCCGTTCGGTGCTTTCGATGATGCGGCTCATCATCGCCACCGCTTCACGTGGATATTGCCCCGTCGCGGATTCCGCCGACAGCATCACCGCGTCCGCGCCATCATAGATCGCGGTCGCGACATCGGACGCTTCGGCGCGCGTCGGAGTTGGGGCCGCGATCATCGAGTCGAGCATCTGCGTTGCCACGATCACCGGCTTTCCGACCAGGCGGCAGCACCTGATCAACTCCTTCTGCCGGCCCGGCACGTCTTCGTGGGGAATCTCCACGCCGAGGTCGCCACGGGCCACCATGACCGCGTCGGAGAGACGGACAATGTCATCGATCTGTTCGAGTGCTGCGGGTTTTTCGATCTTGGCCATGATCCCGGCGCGATCACCGATCAGCCCGCGGGCCTCGATGACATCTCCGGGCTTCTGAACGAACGAAAGCGCCACCCAATCGACGCCCAATTCGAGGCCGAAGGCGAGATCGGCGCGATCCTTCGCCGTCAGCGGGGACAGATTCAGAACTGCGCTGGGGACATTCACGCCCTTGCGATTCGAGATGACGCCGCCGATGACGGCTTTCGCATCGATGAAATCGGGACCAACGCCGGTAACACGAACGCGGACCCTTCCATCGTCGATCAGGAGATCATCGCCAGGCTTGACTGCATCGAAGATCTCGGGATGAGGCAGCGGGATCGACATCCCGTCGCCGTCGGACCCGGACAGGACAAAGCGCACCTGTTGCCCGGCTGTGACGGCGAACTTCCCATCCTTGATGGTCCCGACCCGAATTTTCGGCCCCTGCAGATCTTGCAGAATGCCGATCGGCCGCCCGATCTTTAGTTCCAGCGCACGAATCGAGGCATGGACTTTGGCATGGTCCTCATGGGTGCCGTGACTGAAGTTGAGCCGGAACGTGTCGACGCCGGCGAGGAAGAGCGCTTCCAGCATTTCGGGCGATCCACTCGCCGGTCCGACGGTGGCGACGATCTTGGCCCGGCGATTGCGACGCATGGTTCAATCGGCCTGTTGGCCGCCTCTGGTGATCAGAACCGCTCTGATGTCGTTGACGTTGGTGCCGGTCGGCCCGGTGCGAATGAGGTCGCCGATCCCGGCAAAGAAACTGTAGCTGTCATGCGCGACGAGATGGGATCGCGGGTCAAGATTAGCGGTGCGGGCCCGCGCAAGGGTGTCTGGCGTGACAAATGCTCCAGCCGCGTCTTCGGTTCCGTCGATGCCATCACTATCGGCCGCAAGCGCGAAAATGCCGGGCTCGCCGGCCATGGCGATGGCGAACGCGAGCAGGAATTCGGTATTGCGCCCGCCGCGCCCGGCCCGTCCCTTGCCGATCGTGACGGTGGTCTCGCCGCCGGACAGCAGCACGGCGGGCGCCGCGACGGGAAACCCATTGAGACGGCACGAACGCGCAATTCCCGCCATCACGACACCCAACTCACGGCTCTCGCCTTCGAGCGCGTCGCCCAGGATCAGCGGCGCAAGGCCCGCCTGCGCGGCGATTTGCGCCGCAGCGGCCAGGGCGAGCGAGGGAGCGGCGACAACGCGGACGGAGTTTTGCGCGGAAAGGCTTTTCGGCGTCTCCTCACACGCGGCGAGTACCGCCTGCGCAGCGGGCGGTAGATCGATTTTGTAGCGTGCAATGATTTCGTGCACATCGGCCAGCGTGCTGGCGTCCGCAACAGTTGGTCCCGACGCGATGGCAGCGGGGTCGTCGCCGGGAATATCGCTGATCGCCAGCGTCACCACCCTGGCCGGGCGCGCGGCGAGCGCGAGGCGGCCGCCCTTGATGGCCGAGAGATGTTTGCGGACGGCGTTCATCTCGACAATATTCGCACCGCTCGCCAACAGGCTGGAATTGACGGCCTGCTTATCGGCCAAAGTCATCCCGCCCGCGGGCAGAACCATCAGCGAAGATCCTCCGCCCGACATCAGCGCGACGACCAGATCGTCGGCCGTCAGCCCCTTCACAGCCGCCAGGATCCGGCGACCGGCCTCCTCGCTCATGGCGTCGGGCGTCGGATGCGAGGCTTCCAGCACCTCGATGCGTCCCGCGGCCGCGCGCTGCCCGTGCCGGGTCACCACGACACCGCTGAGATCGACGTTACCCCAGGCTGCATCCAATGCCGCCGCCATCGCCACCGAGGCCTTGCCGGCCCCGATTACTACGCAGCGGCCCTTCGGTCTTTCCGGCAGATGCCGCAGCACGGCCGCCCCGGGATCGGCGCTGGCTACCGCAGCGTCGAAGACGTCCCGCAGCACGGCTCGCGCCGCAGCGTCGCTCCAGCGCGTTGGTGACGGACCGTCAGACATTGGAGCTTTGGATGGCCTCCACCACGGCATCGGTCACGTCTTTCGTCGTCGCGGTGCCGCCGACGTCCGGGGTCATGATGCCGGCGCCGGTGACCTTTTCCACGGCGCGCATCAGCCGTGCCGAGGCGTCCGCCTCGCCGAGATGATCGAGCATCTGCGAGGCGGTCCAGAAGCTGGCGACGGGGTTGGCGATGCCTTTGCCGGTAATGTCGAACGCCGAGCCGTGGATCGGTTCGAACATCGACGGAAAGCGGCGCTCGGGATCGATATTGGCGGTGGGCGCCACGCCGAGGCTGCCCGCCAGCGCGCCGGCGAGATCGGACAGGATGTCGGCGTGCAGATTGGTGGCGACGATGGTATCGAGGGTCTGTGGCTTGAGCGTCATGCGCACCGTCATAGCATCGACCAGCATCTTGTCCCAGCGGACGTCGGGAAATTCCTTCGACACCTCGTCGGCGATCTCGTCCCACATCACCATGCCATGGCGCTGCGCGTTCGACTTGGTGACCACGGTGAGGAGCTTGCGCGGCCTCGACTGCGCCAGCCTGAATGCGTATCGCATGATGCGCTGGACGCCGACCCGGGTGAAGATCGCCACCTCGGTGCCGACTTCCTCGGGCAGGCCGCGATGGACGCGACCGCCGCAGCCGGCGTATTCGCCCTCGGAATTCTCGCGCACGATCACCCAGTCGAGATCGCCGGTGCCGACATTGCGTAGCGGCGACGTGATGCCGGGCAGGATTTTGGTCGGCCGGACGTTGGCGTATTGATCAAAACCCTGGCAGATCGGCAGGCGCAGGCCCCACAACGTGATGTGATCGGGAACGTCGGGCGCACCGACGGCACCGAAGTAGATCGCGTCGAACTTCTTCAGTTTCGCCAGACCATCGGCCGGCATCATGGCGCCGTGCTTGCGGTAATAGGCCGAGCCCCAGTCGAAGGTTTCGACGTTGAACTTGACGTCGCCCATGCGCTTCTGCAGGCTTTCGAGCACCGTGGTGCCGGCGGCGATGACTTCGGGGCCGATGCCGTCGGCGGGGATGGCAGCGATTGAATATTCACGCATCTGATTTCTCCATGTGAATCGGGTTTGAGGGATTATCGTTGGGGAAGCGCGTCCGCGGCGGTTGCGGCAGGTGTGCGTTGTGATCGCGCCAGGATGAGGGTGAGAACGGCGGACAGCACCAGCAATCCGGCAACGAAGTACAATCCGCCCTGGAAGCTGCCGGTGAGATCCTTGATCCAGCCGATCATCGCCGGGCCGACGAAGCCGCCGAGATTGCCGATCGAATTGATGGTCGCGATTCCCGCCGCGGCGGCGGAGCCCGACAGGAACATGGTCGGCATGCTCCACAGCGGCGGCTTTGCCGAGCTGATGCCGATATTGACCAGCGTCAGCGCCAGCAGGACGGCGAGCACCGTGCCGGCAAACCCGGCGAACATCAGACCGAGGGAAGCGAGCACGCAGGCCCCGACCACGTGCCAGGTACGCTCGCCGGTACGATCCGAGTGACGCGCCCACAGCACCATCGCAACGACCGCGACGATACCGGGCAGCGCGTTCAGGAAGCCGACCTGCAGCGACGAGAGGCCGAACTCCTTGATGATCTGCGGCGCCCAGATGCCGAGGGTGTAGAGGCCCGCCGATGTCCCGAAATAAACCAGCGACAAGGCGATGACGCGCAGGTCGGCGAGGCCGTGCCAGACACTATGACTGGCGGTTCCAGCCTTGTTGGCCGCTTCCGCATTCATCGTGTTCACCAGCCAGCGACGTTCGTCGTCGCGCAGCCATTTTGCTTTCTCCGGCCGGTCGGTCATGTAGAACAGCACCACGACGCCGAGGATGAGGGCGGGGACCGCCTCGACGATGAACATCCATTGCCAGCCGCTGAGGCCGAGCACCCCGTGCATCTCGAGCAACGCGCCCGACACGGGTGATCCAAGCACGGTGGACAGCGGCGCCGCGGCCATGAAAATGGCGGTGACGGCGGCGCGCTGACGCGCCGGGAACCAGTAGCTGAGATAAAGAATGATGCCCGGGAAGAATCCGGCCTCCGCCGCGCCTAGCAGGAAACGCAGCGTGTAGAAGCTGTTCGGCCCCTGAACGAAGGCCATGGCCCCTGATATCAAGCCCCAGGTGATCATCACCCGGGCGATCCAGATCCGGGCGCCGACCTTGTCGAGGACGAGGTTCGACGGCACTTCGAACAGAAAATAACCGAGGAAGAAAATGCCGGCGCCGAAGCCGAATACGGTCGGCGAGAAACCCAGCTCCTTGTTCATCGTCAGCGCCGCAAAGCCGATATTGACGCGGTCGATGAAGGCAATGAAGTAGAGCAGCATCACGAAGGGGACGATGCGCAGCGTGATTCTGCGCAGCACGCGCGTTTCGAGCTCGGCACTCATGGGGTGGGCTCCTCGCCTGGTCTGTCTTGCTTTTGATTTCCACGCCATCCGGCGCGTTGAAGGCCACCCTGCGACGGTGGCCGTCAGGACTCAATTGGCTGCCGTTTATACAAAAAAATGATATAATCTCCGTCGAGGAGAGAATAATGATGGATCTGCATCAGTTGCGATGCTTCGTGGCGGCGGCCGAAGAGCTGCATTTCGGCCGGGCGGCGCAGCGGCTTGAAATGCTGCCCTCGGCGCTGGGACGCTTTGTCCGGCTGCTCGAAGAGGACCTCGGCACAAGGCTGATGACGCGCACCACGCGCAGCGTCACATTGACCGACGACGGCGCCGTTCTGCTCAAGGAGGCCCGCGCCCTGCTCGCGCAGGCCGATACCCTGGCCGCGAAATTCCGGATGCGCGGTCGAAAGCAGGCGGCAACCGTTCGCGTCGGTGCGATCGATAGTGCGGCGGCCGGACTGCTGCCGATGCTGCTGCACGACTTTCGAAAGCAACGGCCTGATGTCACGGTCCAGTTGGCCGAGGAGAAGACCATCCGCCTGCTGCCGCGATTGCTGTCCGGCCGCCTCGACCTGGTCTTTGTCCGCCCGCCCGAAAGTCCGGACAAGCGGCTGGAGTTCATGTTCCTGTTCCATGAAACGGCCGTGGTCGCGCTCTCCGATCATCATCCATTGGCATCGAAGAAGCGCATCAGCATTGCCGAACTCGCGGACCAGCCGCTGATCGTGCCCGAACGTCGTTCGCGACCGCATAGCCACGATCTCACGATGAAGCTGTTCGCCGAAGCCGGGCTCGAGGCGCGCATTGCCCAGATTGCCGATGAGAAGCAGACCATCGTCAATCTTGTGTCTGCCGATCTTGGAGTCGCGATCGTCCCGAAATGGACGTCACGCATGGCTGCACGCGGTGTTCGCTACGTCCGACTCGCGTCATCCGACATGAACAAGCTGCCGCTGGCCGCAGCCTGGACCCGCGGAACACGCGATCCGATCAGGGACGACATGCTGGAGATGCTCAAGGACCGGCTGTCGCACTATGCGCGAGAGGCATGAAGGGAGAGCCTCGGCCATATGGACGCCGCGCCCGTCTTGAGTCACAACATCTCCCGCTGGTGACCAGGGTTCGGACGTTCGAGAACGTGCGCCATCGTTCGCAAACAACGGCTTGGAAAAAGCCAGACGACGGGAGGCCTGCATGCTGATTCCCCTGGCCGACGTGCCGCGCTGGTACGCCGAGCGCAAACCGAAAGACACGGTTGCGGTCAGCCATGGCGCGGATACGCTGACCTGGGAACAACTGGAGCGCGGCGCCAACCGACGCGCCCGCGCCTTTGCCGCCAAAGGCGTCAAACCCGGCGATTTCGTCGCCATCGGGCTACCCAACGGCAATGCGTTTTTCGAAACCAGCTTTGCAGTGTGGAAGTGCGGCGCGACGCCGACCTCGCTGTCGTGGCGGTTGCCACGCGGCGAGGCGGCTGCGGTGTTGGAGATTCTCAAACCGGCGCTGGTGGTCGGCGGCGAAGCCGACTGGAATGCGCCGAACGCGCTGCCCGCCAATTTCGTACCCGATGGTTTTTCCGACGAACCGCTGAACAACCCGGTGGCGCGCTACTGGAAGGCGATGACCAGCGGCGGTTCGACCGGCCGGCCCAAGGTGATCCTCGATCATAATCCCGCGGTGGTGGACACCGCAGCCGCGCCCCTGCTGGGAATGCCGCTCGGCGCGTCGCTGCTCAATCCCGGCCCGCTCTATCACAACGCGCCCTTCATCGTATCGCACTCGGCCTTGTTTGCCGGCGGGCGCGTGACCGGCCTGGTCAAATTCGACGCCGAGGAGACGCTGCGCCTGATCGAAGCCAATCGGGTGCAATGGGTCAACTTCGTGCCGACCATGATGCACCGGATCTGGGCGCTGCCGGAGGAGGCGCGCAATCGCTACGACCTGTCGAGCCTGCAAATCGTGTTTCACATGGCAGCGCCGATGCCGCCATGGTTGAAAGAGAAATGGATCGGATGGCTCGGCCCTGAGCGGATCTGGGAGCTCTATGGCGGCACCGAGCGGCAGGGCGCATGCGTGATTTCAGGCGTCGAATGGCTGGCGCACCGGGGTTCGGTCGGCAAGATCGGCGAAACCAGCGGCCTTCGGATCATCGGCGAGGACGGCCGCGATGTCGCACCCGGCGAGACCGGAGAAATCTATTTCCTGCCCAATGACGGCGCCGGCAGCACCTATCATTATCTCGGCGCCGAGCCGAAGCGCCGCGCGGACGGCTGGGAATCGCTCGGCGATATCGGCCGGCTGGATGCCGACGGCTATCTCTATCTCGGCGACCGGCTGGCCGACATGATCCTGCGCGGCGGCGCCAATATCTATCCGGCCGAGGTCGAGGCCGCCGTGACCGCGCATCCCGACGTGCGCTCCTGCGTCGTGGTCGGCCTGCCCGATCCCGAATTCGGACAGCGCGTGCACGCCATCCTCGAACTGCGGGAGGCCGCCGACGCCGCCGATGTCGTCGACGGCATGGGCGGCTTCCTGGCCGACCAGCTCAGCCGCTACAAGCATCCGGAAAGTTTCGAGATCGTCTCGGTCGGCCTGCGCGACGATTCCGGAAAAGTCCGCCGGACCCTGCTGCGCGACGAGCGCGCGGCGTGGCTGCAGGAAAACCGCCCGTTCCGGCTGATGCCGCGGCGCGCACCGGCCAAGGCCGAGTGACGGCCTGCGCGAGATTTCGCCGGTTAAACGCCCCCGTGCGTTGCTGCGGCAGTTGCTTTTTCATATTATACAATCTTAAGATAAGTTCCGACGTGATTGCTTTATCCGGTTTCGCTGGTAGCGCCGCCGCCTCTTTGGCGCGGAATTTCGATTTTCAGGCACGAGATTTTTTTAGAGGCGTCATCGCCGAACGACGCCTCAGCATTGGGGGGGACGCCATGAACGCAATGACCTGGGCAAAAACATTAGCCGCCATAGGCTCGGTCCTGCTGATCGCTTGCATCGTGTGGATGGCAAGGGAAATCCCCCCGCCGGTGACGTCGATCGGCTGCCGCGAAAGCCTCAAGGTGGAACTGGCAGACCAAACCCAAAAAGACAGGGATAATGCGGGCAACCTTCGCATTGTCGGCGTTTCGCCGAAATCCGTCACCCTCGGCAGCCGGTTGTGCGTCGTCGTCGCGGGCGTCGCCGCGGCTGCCACCGAGGCGCAAAAGCCCGGCGCGACCCCTCCCGCTTCCGTGGCCGTCAATTTGTTCCTGAACGAGGAGGTGACCAAGCTCTCGGCCAAGGCTGCGCCGGTTCCCGGCCCCCAAATGCTGACCTATCAATTCGGCGAGCACACCGATGCGTCATCCGACGAAGGCAAATTCTGGCGCGGCTTGCTCGCAGGCAAGACCATCGACGGCGTCATGGCGTTGAGCGTCGGCGTCTCTACTACGCAAAGCAGCGCGCCTACCGCCCTGGCACCGGGCAATATCGAGTTGGTCGTCTACAAGACCAAGATTCTCGCGGTTGGCGGCCTCGCGATGTTCATTCTGCTCGCGGCCTTCGTAGTGTTCGCGGCCAACTCCACCGTTCTTCGCGATACCCCCGATTTCGGTCCAAATGGTCCAACCGGCACCTACAGCCTTGGCCGGACCCAGATGGCGCTGTGGCTGGTGCTTTCGGTCGCCGGCTTCATATTCCTCTGGCTGACGCTCGGCTTCTATCTGCACGTCATCACCACCGCGGTCCTGGTGCTACTCGGCATCAACGGCGCCACCGGGCTGGCGGCGATCGTGATCGACCAGCCCAAAACTGCAGCTGCCGCTCCTGGTGCTCAAGGTGCTCAAGGTGCCCAGGCTGTTGCCGCCCCACCCGCCAGGACCTCGCTCGGTTTCATCGAAGATCTGATCTGCGACGCTGAAGGCGCCAAACTGCAGCGGCTCCAGATGGTGATCTGGACCTGCGTTCTGGCGGTTATCTTCGTCTGGAACGTGGTCGGGAATTTCGTGTTTGCCGACTTCGACACCAATTTGCTGCTGCTGATGGGAATCGCCAGTTCGACCTATCTGGGATTCAAGATGCAGGAAAAGTAGCTCGTCTGGCAGAGGTTGATCCCGGCGGTATTCGCTATAGATGATCCGCACTTCCTGGACGGCAGCCGCCGCGATAGACTGTGAACCGGCTTTGCGGCGGTTCCAGTATGCCGTTTTCGATCTTTCCTCTCGACGAAAGCCGGGGTTTACTCTGGGTTCCGGCTGATTTGTTGAATGGAGATTCGGGATGGTTTCGTTGACCGAATGGAAGGTACCGCCGGCCAATCAGCCGCGCCCGGGCGATTACAGTTTCGACCTCGACCGCACGCTTTCGTCGGTGGTCGGACTGCATTCGATCATTCCGCCCGACGCCTTCAGCGCGGAGACGCTCGGCACCGAACGCGCCGGCAATGGCGTGCTGATCGATGACGGCCTGGTGCTGACCATCGGCTATCTCATCACCGAGGCCGAAACCGTCTGGCTGCATCTCGGCGACGGCCGCGTGGTGTCGGGCCACGCGCTCGGCTTCGATTTCGAAAGCGGCTTCGGCCTGGTGCAGGCGCTCGGCCATCTCGATCTCGATCCGCTGCCGCTCGGTTCTTCGGCCGCCACCAAAATCGGCGACCGCGTGGTGGTCGGCGGCGCCGGCGGGCGGACGCGATCGGTCGCAAGCCAGATCGTGGCCAAACAGGAATTCGCGGGTTACTGGGAGTACCTGCTCGATGAGGCGATCTTCACCCATCCCGCGCACCCCAATTGGGGCGGCGCCGGGCTGATCGACAGCCGCGGCGAATTGATCGGGATCGGGTCCCTGCAGCTCGAACGCGAGCGCGAGGGCAAGGCCGAACACGTCAACATGATCGTGCCGATCGACCTGCTCAAGCCGGTGCTGGACGATCTGCGCAAGTTCGGCCGCGTCAACCGGCCGTCGCGGCCGTGGCTCGGCATGTACTCGACCGAGATCGACCACCGCGTGGTTGTGGTCGGCATCGCCGAGAAGGGACCGGCGGGGCGCGCCGAACTGAAGACCGGCGACGTGATCCTTGCCGTCAACGGCGACAAGGTCACCAGCCAGACCGGCTTCTACCGGAAAGTGTGGTCGCTGGGGCCGGCCGGCGTCGACGTGCCGCTCACGGTCTATCATGAGGGTGTCACCTTCGACGTGACGCTGACCTCGATCGATCGCGCCAAACTGCTGAAGGCGCCAAGACTGCACTAAACAAGACTGCACTAAACAAGACTGCACTAAACAAGACTGCACTAAACAAGGCTGCACTAGATACGAGATACGGGAGCCCTCGATGAGCGAGGCCGTGGTGGACGACATCGTGGCCGTGCTGCCGCCGCTGTTGCAATCGCTGGAATCCCTTGGCTTCATTGCGCGCCATCTCAACCCGCCGGATTTCGGCCGGGTGATGCACGCCGCCGGCGCGCCGGACCAGGCGTTGCGCGCGGTTCGGCCGCGGCTGGCGCAATGGCCGGAGCAATTCGCCGGCATCCGAACATCACTCGAATCCGCCAGCGATGCGGCGCTGGCCGCCTATCAGGGCCTGCGCGCGGTGCAAAACGGCCATGGCGACATCGTCGCGGTGTTTCGCGCGCTGCGCCACGCCACGCGCGCGCAGGAGGCGCTCTATCCGCTGTCGGTGAAATTGCCGCCGGTCAGCGAGTTCTTTGTCGATCCCTCGCTGCGCGACGACACCGATCTGTTGGCGCGGCTCGCCCGGCCCGGCAACGAAAACACCGGCATCATGCATGACCACAACGAGCCCGGCAGCCGCGGCGGCTTCTCGCTCTATGTACCGGAATACTACACGCCGGATCGCGCCTGGCCGCTGGTGATGGCGCTGCACGGCGGCAGCGGCACCGGCCGCGGCTTTCTGTGGAGCTGGCTGCGCGATGCGCGCAGCCGCGGCGCGATCCTGGTTGCGCCCACGGCGACGGGAAATACTTCGAATAAGAGTACTTGGGCCTTGATGGGCGACGATACCGATACGCCGAACCTCGCGCGAATTCTCGATTCCGTGCGATCGCGCTGGAACGTCGATTCCAGAAAAATGCTGCTGACCGGCATGAGCGACGGCGGCACCTTCTGCTACGTGACCGGATTTGAGAGCAGTTCGCCCTTCACCCACCTCGCCCCGGTCGCCGCGACGTTTCATCCGCTGATGGCGGAAATGGCCGACGCCGAGCGGCTGCGCGCGGCCTCCCGATCCATATCGTGCATGGCCGGCTCGACTGGATGTTCCCGGTGCAGGTGGCGCGGCAAACGCAGCAAGCGCTCGCGGCCGCCGGTGCCGACGTCACCTACCGCGAGCTCGACGATCTCAGCCACACCTATCCGCGCGAGATGAACGGGCCGATGCTGGACTGGCTGCGCGGAGCATAGTCAACAAGCCAGCGGCGCATGATGCGCCGCCGGTTTGGGATTTCACCCGTTGGCTTTGGGGTGGAGCAGGTCGGAAAATCCGACACGGTGCAGCATCTCGTTGCGAACCCGGTCGATCACGGCGAAGGCAACCTCGGCGCCGTCCTGAGTCGGATCGATGTGAACGCGGAACGGCCGCTGGCCGAACGGCATATCGACGACGTTGACGATCGCATCGGCCACTGACGCGGCGTCGGCCTCCGGTGGCACGATCGCCGAAAACGCCTTCATGATCTGCTCGCCGAAGCCGGCATAGGGGCCGGCTTCATATTCCGCGGCGCGCGCCCGGTCGGCGGGCGAACCCGAATGCGCAAAGTGATTGGTGCCGCCGGTGAACGCACCCGGCACGATGATCGAGGTTTCAATGCCCCATCGCGACAGTTCGCGCGCATAGACCACGGCAAGCGCATCCATGCCGGCCTTGGCGGCAAAATAGGGCGCGAGATAGGGCGGCGTGCCGCCGGCCGAGCTGCTGCTCGACACCCAGACCAGCAATCCCCTGCCCTGCTTGCGCAGTTGCGGCAACGCCGCGCGATTGACCCGCTGGGTGCTCAGCACATTGATGTCGTAAAGTTCGGCCAGTTGTTCGGGCGTGAACGCTTCCGCCGGACCGAACGACATGTGACCGGCGTTGTGCATCACGACGTCGAGGCGCCCTTGCTCCGCGACGATTTTTGCAATTGCCGCATCTGCCGAGGCTTGCGAGCCGACGTCGAGTTCGATGGCGCGCAGATCTACCTTGTTGTCGCGCGCAAATTTCTCGACGTCCGCGACGACAGCCGCGTTGCGGCCGGTGGTCTCACGCATAGACGCGTATACCGTGTGGCCTGCATATGCGAGCGCGCGGGCGGTGAGCGCGCCAAAGCCGCTGGAAGCACCGGTGATGACGATAACCTGTTTCATGACACGTATCCTTTTTGCGATTGGTTTGTTTGCCTCAGACCATGCCGCCATTGGGGCGCAGCGTCTGACCGTTGATCCAGGAGCCGTCCGGGCCGGCGAGGAACGAAACGCTGGCTGCGATATCCTCGGGCGTGCCGAGCCGCTCCAGCGGATTCATCTTCGCCATGCGCTCGATCAGCTCCGGCGATTTGCCGTTGAGGAACAGATCCGTGGCCGTCGGGCCAGGGGCCACCGCGTTGACGGTGATCGAACGGCCGCGCAGTTCCTTCGACAGCACCGCCGTCATGGTTTCGATCGCGGCCTTGGTGGCGGCGTAGACGCCATATGTCTCGAGCTTCACCCCGACGACGCTGGTCGATAAATTGATGGTCCGGCCGCCATCGCGCAGCCGTTTCGCGGCTTCGCGCATCGCGTTGAAACTGCCCTTGAGGTTGATCGCGATCTGCTGGTCGAACAGCGCATCGTCGCTGTCAGCGATTTTGGCGAGCTTCATGATGCCGGCATTGTTGACCAGCACGTCGACCCCGCCGAAGGCGGCTTCCGCCGCATCAAACATGCCGCGCACCGCGCTGGGATCGCTGACATCGGCCTTGGCGGTCAGCGCCCGGCCGCCGTTACTTTCGATTTTACGCGCCAGCGCCTCGGCGGATTTGGTGTCGCCGGAATAGTTGATGACGACGGTAAAGCCGTCTTTGGCAAGACGCTCGGCCACCGCCGCGCCGATACCGCGCGAGGCGCCCGTAACGATTGCTACCTTGTTGGATTCGTTTGCCATTTCTGGTCTCCTCATGGTTTTGCGGCTGATCCGCATCCGATGGGAGAAAGCTAGACCTTTCCTCCTTCCGGATAATCATGCATTATCTGGCATCATAATTCGGGAATTACGAACAATAGGATGGACCGGTTCGACGCGATGCGGGTCTTCTCGCGGGTGGTGGAGCGACGCAGTTTTTCGTTGGCCGCCGAGGATCTCGGCCTGCCGCGCTCCACGGTAACGGACGCGGTGAAGGGGCTGGAAGCCCGCCTCGGGGTTCGGCTACTCGAGCGGACCACCCGACAGGTGAGCCCGACGCTGGATGGCGAGGCCTACTACCGGCGCTGCCTGTCACTGATCGCCGATCTCGAGGATGCCGAAGGTGCGTTCGGCGGTGCCAGGCCGAAGGGACTGCTGCGTGTGGATGTGCACGGAACGCTGGCGCGTCATTTCGTGATGCCGCGCCTGCCCGAATTCCTCGCCGAATATCCGGGCATCGAACTCTACATGAGCGAGGGCGATCGGCCGGTCGATCTGATCCGCGAAGGCATCGATTGCGTCGTGCGCGTCGGCGATATCAAGGACAGCGACATGATCGCGCGCCGCGTCGCCATGCTTGATGAGATCACCTGCGCCGGACCTGCCTACATCGATCGCATCGGTCAGCCTGCGAGCGTCGACGCGCTCGGCGGCCACATCATGGTCGGCTTCCATTCGTCGGCGGCCGGGACGCTGCTGCCACTTGAGTTCGTCGTCGATGGCGCCGTGCGCGAGGTGAGGTTGCCGGCGATGGTTTCGGTCAACGGTGCCGAGAGCCTGGTCGCCGCCGCGCGCCTCGGGCTGGGGTTGATTCAGGTGCCGCGTTATCACGTCGAAGACGATCTGAAACGGGGAACGCTTGTCGCTGTACTGCCGGACTGTCCGCCGTCGCCGACCCCGGTCTCGTTATTGTATCCACGCCATCGCCAACTATCGCCGCGTGTCCGGGTGTTCATCGATTACGTAATGCGGGAGTTCGGTGCCGCGCGAGGCAGCGATCACGAGCGGAGCCCTGCCGATGTTGCTCGCACACGTTGGTGATGCTCTGCCGATCGCTGTTTCAAGGCATCGTGATGCCCGCATCATTGCAGGCGTCCTACATAATCTCGTCTGAATCTGGCTGCAGACATGCAGCATGTCGCGAGCAGCGGGGGCGCTGTTCAGTTGGTCTCGAACCTTACGGAATTTTCATGATGCCCCCGAGCGACGCCCTCGTCCAACAACCCCTTCCCTCCCGCTCATCTGCTTCCGTGCTGCTATCGAAAGGCGTGGCGCGCCTCGAAGGCACGTTGAAACTAACGACCGCGATCCTTGCGCTCGCGGCCGGCGTCTATACTTTTCTCGGTGTTCGCGAACTGTTGAACGGCAGCCCGGGCATGGTGTTATTTGCCGCGGTGATCTATTCGGTCGCGGTGTCGGTCGGCATCTATGCGTTCTGGGTGTTCCTGATGCATTTCATGCCGCATGTGGTCTCTCGCAGCGGCCGTGGCCTGATGATCGGCTGTCTACTGCTGGGATCGCTGATGATCGTGGCGATGTCGTCCTGGCTGAACGCCTCGGCGCTCGCCGGCGCGGCGGCGATCCAACAGCATCTCGCCATTACGGTGCAGAACTATACCCGTGATCTCGACACCGCGAACACCAACGCCATCGCGGCACAGGGACTGTTGCCGGATATCCAGCTGGCGTCGTCGCGCTTCGCGAAGCTCGCCGATGCCGAACGCGCCGGTTCGCTGACGGGCACCGCCGGGTCTGGCACCGTGGTACAGCTTCTGGCGCAAATGTCCGGACAACTCGACAGTCTCGGCCAGCAGGTCCAGGCTTCGGACAAACGTGTTTCGGCCTTGTACGAGCAGGGAAGTAAAAGTCTCGCCAGGATGCGGGAGTTGATTTCCGACCGCGGTCCGATTTCGGCGCGCAGCGATGCATTGGCAACCGAGTCCCTGACGCTGATGGGCGTGATCGCCAATCTGCAGCAGACCTCCGTTGCGCCGGCGGTCAAGCGCGCCGCGACGTCGCTGTCATCGAGCTTCATCGCGCCCGCCGCGGGCGGCCGTACGGCCGATCTTGCCGATCGCCAGAATGCGGTTGTCGGCAAGGTAGAAAGCTCGATTGCCGCGCAGGCGGCGTCGCTCTCAGGTGCCGCGGACAAGATCCTGGCAATGCCGAAGGTCGAACCGATCAGGTTTCAGACCTTGTCGCCCGCCGAAGCGGTGTTGCGTTATGCCGGCGATTTCGTCCCGAGCTGGGCCGGCGCGATCTCGATCGACCTGATGCCGGCGGTGCTGGTCCTGATCCTGTGCGTGGTTTACGCCGCGATCCGGCGCGAAGGATTGCCGGCGGTCAGCCCGTCCAACATGACGGTGGGCGAACTGGTCGCGGCCTTGCAGATGGCCCGCGAGGTCGGAGCGGCACAGCGCTCCGAGCCAGCGGTAGCGAAGTCCGATTCCGAACCTTCTGCCGGGCCAGCCGAGGAGAACGTCACTGCGCTGTCGTCGGCCCGATACACCAAATAGCACGGCGATGCCGACCCTTCCGCGACGCTTTCAGACCTGGCTGCCCGACAATCCGGATGAAGCCGTGCTGCGCTGGATTCTCCGCGGCGTCGTGACCGTCACGATCGTTTTGCTGGCGGCCGACCTCGCCCGCCTCAACGGATGGATCGTTTATCCCGACCTCGCGGCAGCGCCGACCGAGATCCAGGAGAATCTGCCTTCCCTCAATCTTCCCGGCTTGCCGTCGATCCTCGCGCCGCTCCTGCCGGATGGCGACAAACGACTGACGCCACTGCCAAAGCCGGAAGGCATCCTGGCAAACCCGATGACGATCGAGTTGCTGGGCGGCGGCAAGTTGATGGTGACCGGCACCATCACGCCCGGAATTTCCAAAGCCTTCGCAACCGAGATCGACAAACGCGGCGATTACATCAAGACCGTGGTGCTGAATTCGCCGGGGGGTTCAATTGCCGATGCGATGGCGATGGGACGGCTCATTCGCGAGAAGAAGCTTTCAACCGAAGTCGAGGCCGGAAAATACTGCGCCTCCTCATGCCCGCTGGTACTCGCGGGCGGCATCGAGCGTCGCGCCGGCGACGGGGCCATGATCGGCGTGCATCAGGTGGCGGCGATCACCTCTGCAGCCAATAGCCCGCCGCGCGACGAGATGAGCGTGACGCAAGACATCTCGGCGCGCTGCCTGCGCTATCTCGCCGAGATGGGCGTCAATCTGCAGGTCTGGGTGCATGCGATGGAGACGCCACACGACAAATTATTCGTCTTCAAGCCGGATGAATTGAAGGCGCTCAATCTAGCGACGACGATACCGGCTGCAGCACCCGCGCCGCCTGTGCCCGCGAAGGTGCGATCGTCAGAGAGCGCCATCGCGGCCCCGCGATGAGCGCAATTGCGCCCGCGCTGGGGCCGTATTCGCCGGACCATGCGGAACCATCCTCGCCTACCCACGTTGTCAGCGGTCATTGGAGGTTGCCATGCGAACGTTCTTCGGAATGATTTTGGGCGCGCTGCTGCTGGTCGGCGGCGTCTACGTCTACGACTCGATGCAGACCTCGAGCATCGCCAACGGCCAGGTCGCGCAGGCCAATCGCACCATCGTTAACTGGGACGTCGCGGCAGCCGACTGGCAGGCCCTGAAAGGGCGCGCCCATGACGACTGGGTGAAAATCTCGTCGAAGTAATCGCGCGGCGATTCAGCACCAATCAGGGCGCCCTCGTTTCTGACGAGGGCGCTTTTTTGCCTGGCAAACGCTAAAGCATGATCGCTATCATGCTCTGGATTCTTGTGTTGACGCGTTTTCTACCGCAGATAAGTCTACGCAATCTGCGTAAACTTGATTGCTATGCGAACCGGTATCCACCCCGGATCAAGTCCGGGGCAGGCTTTCGCTCGAAAACGCTCTAATTGCTCGCCTTCGCCTTGCGCGCGTCGGCAATGACCATCTCGAATTCCGCCATGGTCAGGACGCCAGGCACGCGGAATTTGCCGACAATGAAGGAGGGCGTCCCGTTAAAGCCGAACGCCTTGGCCTGATCGTTGTTGCGCGCCAGGATGGTGTCGATCGCCTTGGCATTGGCTGCGAGGTCGCGGTTGAGGCGATCCATGTCGATGCCGGCGGCCGCGAGCAGCTCGCCGAGGCGCGGCTCGGTCAGCTTCGAATTGACGCCGATCATCGCCTCGTGGGCTTTCAGGAACTTGTCCTGATATTTGGCGGCCAGCGCCATCCGCGCGGCGACCTTGGAGACCGGGCCCAGGATCGGCCAATCCTTCAGCACCAGGCGGACCTTGCCGTCGTCCTGCACGACCTGGCGAAGCTCGGGCTCGAGCTTGCGGCAATACGGACAATTGTAGTCGAACCACTCGACGATGGTGATGTCGCCATCGACATTGCCGGCCACCGGGATTTCGGGATCGCGCAGCACCAGCGCTTCCGTCAGCACCTTCTCCTCGTCGTCTTCCGCGCGCGCCGAACGCGGCGCGATGCCGGTGCCGAGCGCCGCAAAGCCCGCGCCGAGCAAGCCAAGCGCGTCACGCCGGGTCCGCTCCGATCTCATCAAATCATTCATAGCTGTTCCGACTGGTCCCGTTGCGGCCTAGAGCCTCGGTTCTGATCCAATCAGAACCGAGGCTCTAGCCTATTGTTCTGACGCGTTTTCTTCACGCGAACCGGTACCCACTTCGCTCGAAAACGCTATAGTTCACTCTACGTTCAAGATAGGGATAAGTTACGCGCCAGCATATAGAGCGCCACCGCAATAATGACCACGGCAAACACGATATTGAGCGCGCCGCGGCGCTCCGCCAGGTGCTGCGCCGACCGCGTGCCGGCCACCCCGCCGGCGATGCCGCCGGCGACGAACAGGCCCGCCAGCGGCCAGGAGACGAGGCCGGACCAGGCATAGCTGGCGGCGGTGGTCATGCCGAAGGTGGTGACGGCGACCAGCGAGGAACTGACCGCGTTCATGATCGGCATGCCCGTCGCCAGCATCAGGGCCGGCACGATCAGAAATCCGCCGCCGATGCCGAAGAAGCCGGACATCGTCCCGGTCGCCAGCCCGAGGCCGGCGACGGCCGGCATGTTGGACAGGCTGATCTTGACGTCGGGCAGCCCGATCCGCGCACGCGTCTTCAGCATCAGCATCGCGATGACAAGCATCACCAGCGCAAACAGCGCCAATAGTTTCTGGCCATCGACCATCTTGCCGAGGATCGATCCGCCGAAGGCGCCGATGATGCCCGCCGCCGCAAACACCAGCGCGCAGGACCAGACGACAGTGCCGCCGCGCGCATGGTTCGATAAATTGACCGCGGCATTCGCGGCCACCGCGATCGCACTGGTGCCGATCGCGACATGCGGCTCGGGCACGCCGACCACATAGACCATCAGCGGCACGGCCAGAATCGATCCGCCGCCCCCGACCAGGCCAAGGGAAAATCCGACCAGCATTCCCGATGCCAGTCCAAGCAGGCTTTGCGTTGTGGAGATGATCAAAATGGAAGACTCACTTTGACACCGCTATAGAAGAATTTTCTGCGGACTGCCATGGCTACAGCACAAACCTGCACTGCAACAGGGATCAGCGCACCAAAAGCGTCGCCGCCAGCGGCACCAAAAGCGATGTCACCAGCGCGTTCAGGCTCATGGCGATGCCGGCGAACACGCCCGCCACCGCATCGACCTGGAAGGCGCGCGCGGTGCCGATGCCGTGGGCCGCGATCCCGACCGCAAAGCCGCGGGCGCGGAAATCGGTAATTCCGGTCCGGTTCATCAGCGGCGTGACGATGATCGCACCCATGATCCCGGTGAGGACCACCGAGACCGCCGTCAGCGACGGATCGGCGTGCAGGGACTCGCTGATGCCCATGGCGACGCCGGCGGTGACTGATTTCGGCGCCAGCGAGAGAATGATCGCGCGCGGCAGGCCTGCGGCCTCGGACAGCAGCACCACCGAAACGATCGCGGTGATGGAGCCGACCGCGAGCGCCACCAGCATCGGCAGGATTGCCGCCGCCACCACGTTTCGGTTTTCGTAGAGCGGCACGGCCAGCGCCACCGTCGCGGGTCCGAGCAGGAAATGCACGAACTGCGCGCCGCCGAAATAGGTCGTGTAGGACGTCTTGGTGAGCAGCAGGAAGGCGCCGATGATCCACATCGAATGCAGTACCGGATTGGCCAGCGGATGGCGGTGCGTCCAAAGCGACGCCGCATCCGTGATCGCATAGGTCAGCAGCGTCACCGTCAGCCAGAGCAGCGGCGACTGCGACAGGTAGACCCACAGAGAAAATGGATTGTCGCTCATGGTCTGTCCTGTCCGCGCGCGAGGAAGCGGTTCGCCACCAGAAACGTCGCGACCGTCACCAGCAAGGTGATGACCACGGAGACGGCCAGGATCGCCAGGATGGCGATGCCGTGCTCGGCGAGCAGATCGAGCTTTTGCACGACGCCGACGCCTGCGGGGACGAACAATAGCGACAGATGCGCCAGCAGGCCGCGGCTCGCGCTTTCCACGCCATCGCCTTGCAGCGGCCCGCGCGCGAGCACGACGAAGCGGTCCCGCGCCAGCAGCAACAGCAGCAGAAGCACCAGCCCGACCACCGGGCCCGGCATCGGCAGGCCGAGGCCGCGCACGAAAACTTCGCCGATCAATTGGCAAAGCAGGATCAGGCTAAGGCTTGCAATCATGCGACCGTCCGCGCAGAGAGGGCCCTATCAGGTGGCCGCCGCGGACGCTTGTCAATGTGCCCGTCAGGCCCGCGCGTGAGGGTTGTCGTGCTGCGTTGCAGGTTCGCGGCGCGGCAACGCCATCAAGGTGCCGGTCATGGTCGCGATCAGCGTTTCGACGCCGTCATGTTCGGCATAAGCCCGGCCTTCGCACACCGTCAGCGTGCGCCCGGGTTTGACGACACGAGCGCGGAACGCAAAACGCTCGCCCTTCGCCGGCGCCAGCAAATTGGTCTTGAACTAGACGGTCAGGATGTCGGAACCGGCCGGCATCAATGTGAAAGCGGCGATGCCGCAGGCGTTGTCGAGCCCCGCCGTGATCACGCCGGCATGAACGAAACCGTTCTGCTGGGTGAAATCGGCCGAATAGGCCATCGACAGGTCGACCTCGCCGGGCTCCAGCCGCGCCAGCGAAATCCCGAGCGTGCGCATCGCCGGCTGCCGCTCGAACGTGTCGGTCGCGACCCGGCGAAAATCCGGATTCTTGGGGACGAAGCGCGGCATCTGCGTTCACGCCATCGCCGGCGCTGATGGAGCGAGATGTTTCGCCGCGGCGTCGCGGATTTTGACCTCAAACGACGCCGATTTGCGCGCCTGCCGGTGCATGTGCACGCCTGTTATCTCGCAGGTAGCGGCAATCTCGCCGGTTTCGGCGTTGCGCATTTCGTGCAGCAAGCGGATCGACTTGTCGCGGATCTCCAAAAGCCGGCTTTTGACCTTGACGATATCGCCGGCCAGCAATTCGCGCGTATAGCTGATGTTCTGCTGCACGGCGGCCATGCCGCGGCCGGATTCGCGCAAATAAGTCGGCGTCAGCCCGAGCCGGGCGAACAGATTCCAGTTGGCTTCGTCGAATTTGCCGACATACCACATGATATTCATGTGGCCGACATGATCGCATTGCCACGGATAGACCGTGCCGCGATAGGTCGCCTCGTTTTCCATCGATCGCTCCCGCTTTCGACTGCTGATACGGTAGCGTATCACGGGGGTCATGGGTTAGCAATACGGTACCGTATCAGAAGGGGCCGAAATGACCGACGGCAAGGGCGACGCCTGGATCGAGGCCGGTTTCAGGGAGATCGCGCGCTCCGGCGTCGAAGGCGTGCGGGTGGAGGTACTGGCCAAGAGCCTCGGCGTCACCAAGGGCGGCTTCTACCGGCGCTTCCGGGATCGCGCCGCGCTGCTCGAGGGCATGCTGCAGGGCTGGAGCGCGGGGCGCATCGCCGCAATCGAAAAGCAATCCAGTCTCGATGGCGCTACCGCCCGCGAACGGCTGAAGGCGCTGATCGCGCTTTATTCGGAGCGGATGAATACCGAGGGCATGGCGGTCGAACTGGCGATCCGGCAATGGGCCCGGTCCGACGAGGCCGCTGCCGCAGCCGTGGCCAGCGTCGACGCGGCGCGCTTGAGGAATGTCGGACATCTCTATCGCGCGACGGGTCTCGCGCCTGACGAAGCCGATGCGCAGGCGTTCCTGTTCTACTGCTTCATCTTCGGCCAGAGCCTGCTGTTTCTCGAACGCGGACCGCGCAAGCGCGCGCAACTGGTCGCAAAGTCAGCCGGGAAATTGCTCGAAGGCGATGGTTAGGCACGACCGGCTGAAAGCCGGCCGCGCTTGTCGGTGAAGAGCCTCAGCCCTTCAGCTTCTTGGTACATTCGCTGTAATAGCCGCCGCCCTTCTGGATCCACTTCAGGCCGCCATTGCCGCCGGTCGCCTTGTTGGCGTTGTACTGGTCGACGCAAGTGTGCATTCGGGCCTTGCCGGCGCTCTCCTTGGAATATTTCGCATCCACGGCGGACGGAAATACCGCGGGCCCGGACGGCGCCGCCGGTGCTGCCGCAGGCGCGGCTTCCTTCTTGGCCTCTTTCGGCGCGGCTGGCGCCGGAGCGGCAGCCGGAGCCGCGGCCGCCGCCGGCGCGGCGGTGGCATCGGCGCCGCAATTGGTCTTGCGGAAGTCATTCCACTTTTGGCCGTTCAGCGTGCCGGCGGCCTTGGCGGCCTGATATTTCGCGCTGCATTCCTGCGTGGTCAGCGCCTGCGCCGGAGCTGTTGCCGCGAACGCGGCGAAGCCCGATACCGCAATCGCACACAATAGTTTGGCTTGAATGTTCATCCTTGGTCTCCCTCTTCACTTCCTGGGTATCGACGATCCGGAGGCGCCCATCCTAGCGCAACCGGAACTCGCGACAACGCGCGGGGCCAATGGTTCGCTCAAAATATTGTAGCCACGAAAATGCCGGATCGTCCGCTTCATTCACCCGCGGTTCATCATCACCGCGCGACGGTTGTCCCGTTCCATTCCATTTGAGGTGTCCCATGACGAAGATTTCCTCCCTTGCGACTGCGGCCGCTCTTGCTTCGCTGCTGTTGACGGGCTCCGCATTCGCGCAGACGGCGGCGCCAGCCAAGGACGCCACCAAGACCGAGACCAAGGCGCCGGCCGAAAAGAAGGCCGAGAAGCCGCGGACCGCAGCATCCCTCGAATGCTCGAAGGAAGCCGACGCCAAGGGGCTGCACGGCAAGGAGCGCAAGAAATTCCGTTCCGAATGCAAGAAGGGCGCGACCGACAAGGCCAAATGATTTGAACCAGATAGCCCGAGCCAAATGACCTGATTTCTGCCCGCTTGCGCGGGAAGAGACCCGGATCATGGCCACGGTTTAGTCCCCGGCCGGTTTGCGCTGAAGCGTAAACCGGCCACCCTTTTGACGGGGAGGCAAACGCACGCATTGCAGCAATCGCCTGGTGCATTTGTCGCCCCAGCGCGGATTTGCCATAAGGCGGCGTGACCCTGATCCCCGCAACGATCGCGCTTGCCGTTCCCAGCCGCGCCAGGATTCTCAACACGCTCGAGACGCTCGCCATCGGCAGCGCCGGCGGCCTGCTGTTTTTGTGGGCACACCTTCCGGGCGGGCTGATTTCCGGCGCCATGATCGCGGTCGGCATCGCCGCACTGGCCGGGCGGCCGCTCGGGGTGCCGCCACTCCTGACCCAGTCGGTGTTGTTGCTGCTCGGCATATCCCTTGGCTCGCTGGTGTCGCGGCAGTTGATCCAGCATATGGGCTCCTACCCCCTGACCATTGGGCTGCTCGCGCTCGCGACCTTCTGCTCGACCTTCGGCAGCAGCCTCTATCTGCAGCGCGTGCACGGCTGGGACCAGACCTCGGCCTTCCTGGCCGGGAGCCCCGGCGCACTGTCGCAAATCACCATCCTTGCTGCGGAGCGAGGCGCGGACGTGCCGGCGATTGCCGTGGTGCAGACCATGCGCGTGATCATCCTGACCGCAGCACTCCCGCTACTTTTGTCGCTGACCGGCGTCGCGCCGTCGTCGCCGCCGGCCGTGATCTCGGCGATTGCCTCGCCGCTCGAATTGGCCGCGCTGATCGTGGCCTCGGTGGCGGTCGCCCTCTCCTTCATCATCGCCATCATCATCTCGGCGATGTTCGTCGCGGTGATTGCGCTCACCACCCATGTGCGCTTCGCCGACGTCATCGTGGCGTTCGCGCCCGGCGCGATGGACGCCATGCTGGCGCTGGCGCTGACGCTGCACATCGATCCGATTTTCGTCGGCGCGCATCATCTGTCGCGCTTCGTGTTCGTCACCATCACCACGCCCGGCATCATCCATCTGTTCGGACGGCCGCAGGATGACGTCGACGATTAAGCTCTGAACCTCATCCTGAGGAGCGCGCAAAGCGCGCGTCTCGAAGGATGTCCGCATCGAGGCCTCATGGTTCGAGACGGCGCAAGCGCCTCCTCACCATGAGGGATCAAAGTCTGGATGTCCTGACCAGGCCCCACGCCGCGATCGCGGCCATCAATAGCGAGATCAGCACATTGTAGCCGGCCAGCGACAGGCCGAGGAAACGCCACTGCACCTCGTCGCAGCGGATCACTTTGACGCTGTCGAGCCGCTCGAGCAGATTGCCGGCGCTGCCGAGATTTCCGACCGGACCGGTGCAATCGGTCGGCCCCTGCCAAAAACCCCATTCGACGCCGGCATGGTAGGTGCCAAGCCAGGCATTGCCGAGCGCGGCGAGCGCGAGAATGGCGAGCCCCACCAGCAGCACCGGACGCGGGGCACCCTTCATGGCCGCGAACGCGACCAGCGCGCCCAGCGGCATCGCGAGATAATAGGCGTAGCGCTGTTCGAGGCAGAGCGGACAGGGGCGGATATCCAGCACCAACTGGAAGAACCACGCGCCCGCCAGCGTCGCCGCCGCAATGATCGCCACGGCCAGCGCCGCGGTCAGCGCGGGATCGGCCGACTTGCCGGCGTGCGACGGGCGTGCGGTGGCGAGTGTCACGGTCAATCTCCTGCCTGTAAAGGCGTCGTATCCCTTAGGGATGAACCTGTCGAGGCACGGGACAATCACTTCCGCGCGGGTTGACCCACGTCCCGCGCCCGCTATATTCCGCCCGCTTCGCGATGCCGGCCCCCAAGGCAAGCCTCCGAAGGCCCCTGTGGCGGAACTGGTAGACGCGCTCGACTCAAAATCGAGTTCCGCAAGGAGTGCTGGTTCGATTCCGGCCAGGGGCACCAACTAGGCTGTTCAAGCCTGTTCCAAATCGTCCGCAACCGTCCGCGCAGTGCTCGGAAACCCTTGAAAAATAGGCAATTCCGCGTACATCGGTGTTCGTCACCGTTTGTTCTCATCCGATCCCAGCCGTCCGATTTGTTGGTATTTTTGTTGGTATCGGGAGAACAAACGTTCACGGCGACTTCGCCATTCCGAACCGAGGGAATTAAGCAGATGGTCCGCAAGAACGATAACGCGTGCGCCAACCCCAAGCAGATCAGGACCGACGTCGACTGCCGCGCCGCCCGACCGAAAGCCGACAAGGGCGCGTGGAGCGCCGCCAAGATTTCCGACGTGACCGGCGGCGGTCTCTATCTCTTCGTCACGCCGGACGAGAGCAGGCCCGGCGAAGCTGCCTCCAAGCTCTGGCGAATGGGCTACCGCTTCCACGGCCGTCAAAAAACCTACTCCATCGGGCCTTACGGCAACGGCAAGGATGGCACGTTCTCGCTCGCCGACGCGCGGCGAGAGCGCGACAAGGCCAAAGACCTGCTCAAGGACGGCAAAGACCCGAGCACCGAGAAGCAGCTCGACAAGCACAGACAGGCGGCCGCCCGGCCTTTCGAGCAATGGGCCGACGAGTGGCTCGCGAAGAAGAAGGTGGAGAAAGTCAAACGCGGCAGGATCGTCGCGGTGCGCGACCCCAAGACCATCGAGGTGCTTGAGCTGCGTGTCGGCTACGTCAAGGTTCGCTTCGGCAAGCTGCTGAGGCAGAACATCAAGCGCCCGGACGTGCTCGCGTTCATGCGTTCATATGAAGCCGAGGGAAAGCTGGAAACCCGCGACCGCGTGCGCAGCATTGGTGAGCAAATTTGTAACTATGCCGATGTCGAAGGCGACGGCTACAATCCATTCCGGAACCTTAATGGGCAGATGATTGCCAACATGTCGACGCCGCGTCCCGGCGTCACCGAACCACGCGACGTGACGCGCGTCTTCAAGCTCATCAGCGTGCCGTGGACGAGAGCGAGGTTTAGTGACGTTGTTGGCCTTGCTTTGCGCTTCGATGCGCTGACCATTCCCCGCCCCGGCATGGTCAATGAAATGGAGTGGAGCGAGGTCGATTGGGATGCCGAACGCTGGACTATTCCAGCCGCCAAAATGAAGACCGGTTGGGACCACGTCGTGCCTTTGTCACGGCAGGCACTCGCAATCCTGAGCAGCGTTCAGAAGCTGACCGGCCATCGCCGGTACGCGTTTTCCTGCTCGAAGGACGCGCCGCTATCAAACAACACCCTCAACAAGCGCTTGCGGCTGCTTGGCATTGACACCAAGACTGATCATTGTGCCCACGGATTCCGGACCACCTTCTCGACCCTGTCTCACCACGAAGAGATCAAGGACGCCAAGGCATGGGATGGCGATGTCGTCGAGCTGCAGCTCGCGCATCTCGATAACTCTACTGTGGAAGGGCTCTACAAAAAGCACGGACCGCTCGCGCTGATCGGCTCGCGCACGAAGCTGATGCAGCATTGGGCTGATCGGATCGACCACTGGCTCGATCCCAAGAAGGTTATGCCGATCAAGGGAGGCGCGCAGGCCTGAGCACCGATCATCAGGCGTGGTTAATGTTGCCCAGTTCAATCCGTGGCAAGCTCATGTGCGGCTCCGAAACGTTCGTGTTCAACTCAGATCGAGACTTCTTCACAGGCTTCCTTGAAGTCAAAGCCCGACAGGCCGCGCTCCCGCAACAACTCCGCGAGACGGTCGGAGACGAACCATCTGCCGCCATACCGGCGTTCCGTCCAACACGCCCGGCCGCCGATCACCGAGGCGTCCAGCGTGCATTTCCAGGGGCCAGCGGCGCGCTCGTATTGCCATCCATCGACCTGACCGCGACCGAGGGCGTTGAAGTTGCTTTGCGCCTCGATAATGGAGTCGATGCATCCGACCACGTTAAACAGGAAATATGGTCCGAGCCTGGCAACCCCCTTCTTGTCCTCGACGGCCAACGGGAAGAAGCCATGCCGGCCGGGATCCAGCTCCTCAACGCAGTCCTTGAAGCGCACGCTGACAAGGGTTGGGAGGAGGGACTCGCAGCTTTGCGGCGGAAGGCGAACCGAACGTGGCGGTTTGCCTGCTTCCGGGGACCGAATTGGCTTTTGATCAAGACGTGAAACACAATCAAAGCTGGATTTGGACGAAGGCCCCCAACTTCAGAGTTGCTCGATTTCGCAAGATAGATCAGCGCAATGCCTACCGACATCATGACGCGCTCGAATTGCCAGACGGAAACGTCGTTCTCGTGACGCATCTCTCAAGCGGCCAGAGGGCGACTGTATTGCAGCTTCCGGTCACGCGTCAGCCCGAACGCGCGACCCCCACTGCCGAGGAGCACTCAAACCGTAACACGCTCGCTTCTGCCCTATAGAAATGGCGTGACATCAAGCAAAACCTGCCGAGCGCAGGCCCGGCGGGCCAAAATGTACGCAGGAATTGCGTGTGGTCCGCAGAGGGCTAGAAGAGTCGTGTGCGCGTTTAGCTGGAAAGCGCTGGGCTCATGTCGCCCCAACGGCAGAACGAGTCCGCGAGGCTCTTAGGGGCCTTGGCGGGTCAATCGAGGTCGGAAGCTACCGCGGCACCGTCATCGAGCGACGGTGGCACGTCGGTCAGCACGGCAAGCGACGCTATTTATCAAGCCTGCCAAGTGCGACCTCTACGTCCGCTTATCCCCCAAGAGCGGCAGTATAGCGGACGTCGCGGCACGGCGCATTTGTGCCGATACTGTTGCAAAAGTCGAAAATCGAACGACTCCGAAAATCTCGCGAAAGTCGATTTTTAGACGCCTCTACCGCCGCAAGGCTCTGTAGGTCCCATACGAGCGTCCATGGTCGTCTTTGTGCGAAACGATAATGATGGCATCCGCCGGCTTGTAGAGCTGGGGCTGAAGTCGAAGAAATAGGGCTGCGATGACGGCGGCGGGAAAAAACATTAGTCCGTGGACGCCGGAGGACGACGAACGGCTGCGCTCGTTGGCGCTCACCGACGTGAAGGCTCGTGAGATCGGAATGCAGTTGAACCGAACCGAACACGCCGTCCGCTCTCGCGCCATGAGATTGAATATCGACCTTAGAAAAATCACGCTCGAACGGCGACGATAGCGAAGGCGAAGAAATGAGCGTATTCTGATGGCTGTGCAGCACCGCGGAACAAATTGGACACCCGAGGAGGATCGGCGATTGCTCGATCTCATCGAGGCCGGTAAATCGTGGGTGTTTATTTCCGCGAACCTCAAGCGTCCTGTGAAAACTATTCGAGACCGCATCTCGCAAATGCGGCGGTCTGGGCTAAAGGCGAAGGGGAAATAGCCCGAGTGCGATTTGTCTCGCTATCGCTGCCCAACAAGCGCTGCCTTTGCCGCGGGGCCCCTCGAAAGGAGGTCGGTCGTGGACGGAAAAATATTCAACAGCCGTGGCGTCCACGTAGCGATCGTCCTTGGCCCGGCCATCTTCGATCTCAAGGGACAGAAGATCTATGACCTCAGAGGCGTGAACATTTACAAGCTTTCCGGAGAGCTGGTTGGACACCTGACAGATGCTCAAAGCACCAAGAGGCATTTGGACAAATCCACCGACAAGCTGTTCCCGGAACGTTAGGCGCGGTCTGCTGATTTGCGACGATTGCCAAGCCCTCACGGGCGGCTTTCACGCGCCCGTAGGTTGCGCTAGGCCCTTGCCGCGAGGCGGCGTCCTGAGCTGAAATCAAACTAGACCACCAGTACCAACCCTTTTTTTGATCAACGCTCTGGCCGATATCGGCGCTCGATCACGGCACGTCGCGAAGCGGCGAGTTCATCCGCTCGCATGTATTTCGCTTCACATGACCGTCTCGGAGCCACAGGCGCTTGAGGCGGACCGTCCGCGCTAAACGCGCGAGAGCCGCCGGGATGTCCCCAGCGGCTCGCGCGTTGCGTAGCGATGTGGTGCGACGCGCAGCGTCGCGTGGTGGAACGTTGCGATGCGCCGAGGCGCGCCGCGTTGCTACCGTGATGTCGATAACTCCTACGCGTCTCATCGACTAAGCTAGCATGGCTGGTCGCGAGGCGACTTCAAGACAGCGCGGCTGACGTAGTCGCCATCTCTTTCGAGAGCGCCGAAAAAGCCGCGACTGCTGGAACGGGATGTAACAAAACCTGTACCGGTGGCGCTGACGACTACGATGCTTGCGCACGGTGCCGTTGAGCCATCGTACCTGCCAAAAGCGTGATACGCTTAGCGGAAAGCGGCGGGAAACCTAGATGTCAGAAGACGCCCTTATCGTTATAACAAGCGCCATCAAAACCGCTTTCATTGATCATCCCGGCTCTGGGCACGGCACGATGTGGGACCAAGTCACGAAAAGTGACGAAGAAAGTATCCATCTCGCCAAGGCTGTGCTGGTTGCTCTTCGCAAAGCCGGATACTCCGTTACCAAGGTCGAGGACCAGAATCCCCCGAAGCCCTAAAGGCGAGAAGCTCCTGCCGACGTGATCGGGGATGCCATTTGCCGGTGCCGCGTCTGCTTGCTCGGGCGTTTAATTGGTGTGGCCGGTGAAGCAACCCTAGCGGCGAACATCGACGCATCCCGCGTCTGCTGTTGCGCGGTAAGCAGCCGTCAAGACGTTCCCCACCGCACTTCTGCGAAGTGCCCCAGGAGCCGACATCACTCGACAGCCTCAGCAGAACGCCCTACGGATTCCGTTGGCGCTGACTGTATCGCCGATTTCGAAGGAGCATCAGGTCCGCGCCAACCTGCAGAGGGCCGCTATAGGTTTCACGCGTTCCGGCCACGATATCATCAACGCTTGCCGGAGGAACCCTGTCACCGGCGCTTCTCCTGGCGCCAATCGATCGCCGAGTTCGAACCGGGCGAGCGGTCGGTGTCGTATTCATACCGCTTTCTCCGCCGCGCTGGAGGCCTGCGCAACCGGGGTCATTTGAACGGTGACGCAAACTGCGCTATGAGTCCGGCGCGGATCGGTGTTGTCCTTCATATTGCCGGAGGCAGCCTATGACATCAATCACCCGTCGTTTGTTCCTGTCGCTGGCGACTGCTCTTGCTCCGGGCGCGGCGATCGCCCATCACGGCTGGGGCGGATACGACACGTCCAAGTCGTTCACCGTCACCGGCGAGATCCTGAAATCGACCTACGAGAATCCGCACTGCGAGATCGAGATGGAGGTCGACGGTAAGCATTGGCGCTTCGTCCTGGCGCCGCCTTCGCGCATGCAGCAGCGCGGCATCACGCCGGACCTCATCGCGTCTGGCAAGACCTGCACCGTGTTCGGCTATCCCCATACCAGCCACCCGGACGAGGCGCGGATCGAATACATCATTCTCGACGGCAAACGCACCGAATTGCGGTAGACCAAGAGTGGAACATCAGCCGGCCGCGCCGATCTTCCTGACATTGCAGGAAAGCGCGCTCGGTCATGTGATGCGCAGCTCACCCGCGCTTTATCCCGCGGTCGAGATCCTGCACATCCTCGGCTTCGTTGTGCTGGTGGGATCGATCCTGGCGCTCGATTTGAGGTTGCTCGGACTGGGGCGCGCGATTCCGATCCAGCCGATGGCGCAATTGCTGCTGCCTTTTTCGCGCTTCGGTTTTCTGCTCGCGATCAGCATGGGATTCCTGTTGTTCAGCGCCGATGCGGCGCATGTAGTGCGCAATCCTGCGTTTCAGACCAAGCTGCTGCTGATCGCGGCGGCGCTGGTCAACATCGTGATCGCGCATGCCGGCCCGTGGCGACGTGTTGCGCTCTGGCGCGCCGAAGCGTCCGGCGGCGCTAAAGTTACTGCGCTCGTGTCGCTTCTGCTGTGGCTCAGCGCCGTCTGCGCCGGGCGTCTGATCGCGTATTTTTAATGGGGTCCGCCGCCACGTGCCGCATCCGCTTCGCCATCTTCGCAATCCTCGTCGGCTTCTGCACCGCGGCGGACATCGCCAGCGCCGACGAGGCCGAAGCTTGGACCGCGTTGCACGCAGGCCGGCATGTCGCCCTGATGCGCCATACCGATGCGCCGGGTGGCGCCGGCGATCCGCCGGGCTTCCGGGTCGATGACTGCGCCACTCAGCGCAATCTCAGCGCCAAGGGACGCGCGGACGCCGCAAGGATCGGCGCGCGGCTCAGATCGGAAGGGATTGCGGTCGAAAGAATCCTCAGCTCGCCGTGGTGCAGCTGCATGGACACGGCCACGCGAGCTGACATTTGGCAATGTGGTCGTGCTGAGCGATCAAAGAGAGTCCCTGACCGCCAGCGCGCGCGGTCATCGACAAATGGACCGGGAGCGGAATCCTTCTTGTCGTGACGCACGGTGCGAACATTCGGGCTCTCACGGGCATCTCGCCGGCGAGCGGCGAGATCGTCGTGGTCCGAAGCGGAAGCGGCGGCAGCAGCGCACGTGTCGGTCGCCTGATTCTTGATTGACGCGTAACACCAGTCTGTCCCACTTCTTCAAATTAAGGTTTGAGATTTCACTTCCGGTAATGGGATGGTCCGGCCGTGCTCCTGCCCTGCCAGCAAGCGAAGCTGGCAAGGGGCGCCAAAGACAAGGAGCACGCCATGTCTCAGATACCCAATACCGCGATCGCCGTGATCGGCATCGATATCGGCAAGAACTCGTTCCACGTTGTGGGCCACGATGCGCGCGGCGCCATCGCACTGCGGCAGAAGTGGTCGCGTGGCCAAGTGGAAGCGCGGCTCGCCAACCTGCCACCGTGCTTAATCGGTATGGAGGCCTGCGTCGGCGCGCATCATCTCAGTCGCAAGCTCCAAATGCTCGGCCACGACGCCCGGCTGATGCCGGCCAAATATGTCCGCCCCTATAGCAAGGGACAGAAGAACGACTTCAATGATGCCGAAGCGATTGCCGAAGCCGTGCAGCGCCCGACGATGAAGTTCGTGGCGACCAAGACCGCGGAGCAACTTGATCTGCAGGCACTGCATCGGGTGCGCGAGCGGCTGGTCGGTCAGCGTACCGGCGTCATCAATCAGATCCGTGCGTTCCTGCTGGAGCGGGGCATCGCCGTGCGGCAAGGCCTGCGTTCGCTGCGGTCCGAGTTGCCGGGTATCCTCGCGACGCGCACCGATGTCCTCGCGCCTCGCATGTTGCGCATCATCGAGGACCTGGCAGGCGACTGGCGCCGGCTGGACCAGCGCATCGATGGCCTATCCGGCGAGATCGAAGCCCTGGCCCGTCAGGATCAGGCATGTTCGCGCCTGATGACGGTGCCCGGCATCGGGCCGATCATTTCGAGCGCCATGGTGGCCGCGATCGGCACTGGAGACGTATTCTCCAAAGGCCGCGACTTCGGCGCCTGGCTCGGACTGGTGCCCAAGCAGATCTCGACGGGAGACCGCACGATCCTCGGCAAAATCTCCAGGCGCGGCAATCGCTACCTGCGCGTTCTGTTCGTGCAGGCGGCATGGGTTGTGCTGGTCAGGATAAAGGACTGGGAACGTTACGGGCTCAAATCCTGGATCGAAGCCGCCAAGAGGCGGTTACCGACGAGGGTCAAGAGATCTTTCAGACTTGGACGGCCGACCGCCCCGGGACCGATGTGATCTTCCTGCGCGACGATGGAAAAACGTGGGGCGCTTCGCATCAGAAACGCCCCCTAACTGAAGCAAGCCGGCAGGCAGGCATTTCACCAGCCGTCAATTTCCACATCTTACGACATACTTATGCGTCGCATCTGGCGATGAAGGGTGTTCCGATGGGAGTTATTGCAGCTCAGCTCGGCCATGCAGACACCCGCATGACAGAGAAGCATTATGCGCACCTGTCGCCGAGCTACGTCGCGCAGACCATTCGGGCGAATTTTCCGCTACTGAATCTGTCAGAGGAACCCCAAGTTGTTCCTTTGCGGAAGCGCATCGCGATCTAACGCGCTGTAAGGAAGAACCTGCGACCCCTGCGTCACCGAACGTCGTTATCAGTAAGGAAACACCAATGAAATCAATGAAATTCGGGTACCTTTGTCCACTGTTATCGCCGTTTGTTCACGGGGTTTTGGTGGTCAATCGGTGGTTGGAAACAGTGGTGCAATTTGTAACCGGCAGTTATGTGCGTCAAGTTCAGCAAAATCGATCACGGGGTCCGGTAGAGCCATCCCCTCGGAGCCGCCGTCGCTCGCTTGCCCGAAGCGCAGCGCTGGCGAGCGACGGCGGCGGAGAGGGGTGGCGTCCACCCCTTTGGCGGGCCTGAACATCGTCAGGCGGCAGCCTTGAGCATCTCCTTCTTGTGCTTCAACAGATCCATGTTCAGATAGCGGTGGTCTTCGAGCCAGGCCTCGTGGCGCTCGACGGTGAGCGCCCTGACGAGTCTCAGGCAGCTCTCCCCACTGGGGAAGATGCGGACCGCATAGGTACGCCGCCTAATCTCCTCGTTGAGGCGTTCCAGCATGTTGGTCGACTTCATGTGCTTTCGATGTGCCAGCGGCAGGCGGAAGTAGGTCAGCGTCTCCTCGATGTTGTCCTCGACCCAGCCGGTGAGCTTGGGATATTTGCCGCTCCATTTACCGAGCCAGGCCGCCAGGTCGCGCCGCACCTCTGAGAGATCGCGCCGGTCGTACAGCCGTCATTTTGGACTACCCATTAAATTGACGGTAAATCATCCTGTCCCTGTCGGAAACCTAATTCGGCTGGCAAGTGAGGCCGAATCGCGCAATGTTTCTGGCTTATGAGAGAAGCTTGCAGCCTGGTCTGGTCGGTGCTGGTGCTATTGTTCCAGTCGCGGGCCTCGTTGGAAGCTGAGATCCTGATCCTTCGTCATCAGCTTAACATCCAGCGACGGCACCTGCCAAAGAGACTGACTTTCCGTGCCATGGATCGCCTGATCTTTGTTGGGCTGTCTCGTTTGGCGCCAAGTACCCTCAATGCGCTGACGATTGTGAAGCCGGAGACTGTCGTCCGTTGGCATCGCGCCGGGTTCAGATCTTACTGGCGCTGGAAATTACGACCTCGTTCCGGCCGACCGACGGTTGCGGTCGAAATACGACGGCTGGTCCGCGAGATGAGCATTGCCAATCCTCTGCGGGGAGCGCCGCGGATTCATGGAGAGTTGCTCAAGCTCGGTATCGAGATCGGCCAGACCAGCGTCGCCAAATACATGGCCAAGCGAAGAGACCCGCCATCCCAAGGCTGGAGGACGTTCCTTCGCAATCATGCCGACGGCATCGCCGCGATGGATCTGTTCGTCGTACCGACAATCTCATTTCGTCTGCTCTACGGCTTGTTGATTGTGGGGCATGGTCGACGGCAGATTTTATGGTTTGGCGTCACAGCGCATCCGACCGCAGAATGGATCGCAAATCAGATCACGGAAGCCTGCGGCTGGGAACAAGCTCCCCGCTATCTCATTCGTGACCGGGACGGGGCCTATGGTGAGGTCTTCATCCGAAGGCTTCGATCAATGGGCATTCGCGATCGACCGACGTCGCCGCGCTCCCCTTGTATGCTGAACGACTGATCGGTTCGATCCGCAGGGAATGCCTTGACCACGTTGTTGTGTTCAGCGAGCGCCACCTCCGTCACCTACTGCTGTCGTACATGAAATATTACAATCCTGTTTCATAACACCCATCCGTCTACGCGATTGAAGAGAAGAGGTTTTGCCGATCTGGATGCGATCCCGTGGGGTGATTGGGGTTCTGCCTCGCGCGATGAACGATGCGCTGAGCGGCCGGTTCGCCGAGGGTTGATCGGCGGAAGAGCCACGGACCATCCGGCAGGGGATGCCCCGCTTCGATTTCGCCCGCTTCGGCGGCGAGCCTGAGCGTCTTCGGTGCAATTCCGAGCAAACCCGCCGCCTTGTTCAGATTGAGCCATGGCTCGTTCCCATCCGGCACCGGTCGAAAGACCGGGATCTTATGATGCGACCTGAGCGCGGTGACCCGCTCCCGTGTCCAGCGATTGCCGTGGCCGGTCACCAGGCCGTTCCGGTTGAGGATGCCGGCAATCAGATCATCATTGGCGATGAGAACCAGCTGGCGGATGGCGGCGAGCATGTCGGCGGAGATGCTGTTGCGCTGTCCGCGGCGACGCCTCGGCAGGCGCAGTTCGGTATGAACGCCGCCCATCCAATGGATCAGGAGAACGATCTCTGACGCTTCGTCATCGATATCGGCGACCACCTCGTGGATGACGGTGCGCACGATTCGCTTCTTGAGCCTCGCGTCGGTCGGCGGCGCCGACCAGACAGCCTTGAGATCAGCGGCCAGCGCGGCGACGTGTCCTGGCGAGCGTGATGGTTCCGATGTCGAGGCATCATGCGCGGCAATCCTGGTCTCGATCTCGCCTACACGTGTGAGCGCGCTGTTCCATCGCAACTCCAGTTCCGCCGCGATCAGCCGGTTCTGCGGATCGATGGCGTCATACTGTCGGAATGCCCGATCGGCGCGGTAGCGCGCCGCCTCGAGGTCGCGCGCCAGCGCATCACGAACCTGATCGCGGCGGCTGGCCGCTTGGGCTTCGGCCTCGACGGCCGCAGCTATCGCTGCCGGTTCGACAACCCGCAGAAGAGCTTCCTCGACGGCGTCGTCGACACGCAATCCTCCGAATGCGATGCAGCGTGGCTCGCCATTGTCGAGCGAACCCCGCCAACAGGAATAGCGCGGAATGTTATGCTTGGCGCCGGTGTAGCGGACCGTCAGCTTGCGTCCGCAACGCCGGCAGCGGACAAGGCCGGCGAGCAAAGCGTCGCCGTGCTTCGGCGCTCCGTGATGTCGGCCTGTGGGCAAGTTGTCGCTCACCATCTTGCGGATCGCCTCCGACCGCTCCCAGCTGACGTAACCCTCATGGACGCCTGGGATCAGCGCCAGCCATTCGGCTCGCGCCTTACGACGGCTCCTGGGTCGGATCACGCCTGCGGCTGCATCATATCCTGTCGCGACACGACTCTTACCATAGGCGTAGGCGCCGCCGTAGATCGGGTTCTCGATCATCCGGTGGATGGTGGTATAGTGCGGCCTGCGCCAGACCACGTCACCATTATGGCGCTTGGCGGGCAAGTCCAGCCCATGCTCGATGAACCAGAGCAGGGCTTGCCGGACACTGCCGAGTTCGGCCACCTTGTCGAAGACGAGGATGATGGCCTCCTGGACACGGCGATCGGGATCCTTCTCGAGCCTGTCGCCGACCTTCACGAAGCCGACCGGGGCAGCGACGATGAGTTCGCCGCGCCGGGCCTTCTCATAGCGGGCCGACAGCGAACGCTGGCGCAGAAGATCGAGCTCGTACTCGTTGAGGCTGCCCTTCAATCCCAGCAACAGCCGGTCGTTGCCCTGACGCGGCGCATAGACCGTCTCCTGATCGATCAGCACGGTATCGACGACGCGGCACATCTCGATCAGCTGCTGCCAGTCACGGCTGTTGCGGGCGAAACGCGAGACTTCCCGCGCCGCGACCGCACCGACCTTGCCCAGGCAGACCTCGGCCACCATTCGATCAAAGCCGGCGCGCGCGACGCCGCCTGCCGCCGAGCGCCCGAGATCGTCATCGACCGTTTCGATGCGAGACCAGCCCAGCGCCGTCAGACGATCGCGCATCGCATATTGCAAGGCGCTGCTCTCGCGATTGTGGAGAACCTGATGGGCGGAGGACTGCCGTACATACAGGATCGCCTTGCGCTCCAGATGATGCGGCCTGATCTTCTCAGACATCATGACGCATCTCCTCCCTTTGCCGGAGGTCGCCGTCGGCGTGGCCGAAGATCAGGCGGACCATCAGCTTCGTCAGCGTATGGCGCGTCTCGGCGGGCAACGCCTGCCATTGCGGCGTCTGCGCCGCGGCGGTGGGCGGATCGCAGAACAGATCGAACTGACGTGCATTGCTGTGAGGATGGCGGTGAGCGGTAGGCGGGCGCGGCATGGACATCTCCCCGATTCGCGTCGTGAGAGCCCAATGCTGCGCTGGAATTCCGCAATTGCGATGGTGCGCCCGAAACCGACGTCACATCCTGCAGCAGCGTTGCCAAGGCGGTGAGCACCGCAAGCTCAACATAGGGAGTGGCGCCAACACGCCAGGTCGCGCGAGCCGCCCGATCGAACATCCAGGCCGGAATCTCCAGCCATCGCGCAGATGCCCGACCAGAGAGGCTGCAACGGAAAACCTCTCTGCCAGCCTTCTCAACCACCTCATGAATATGGACCAGGCAGCCGGCCCAAGGATGCCACGGATAAAGAAGCTCGTACTCCGCGATCCCGTGGGCGTTCCGTCGTCGTGTTGTACAATGGGGCCCGCACGCATCTATCCCTGGAGAAAGATGCGCCGGTCTCGCGCGCCGTCGATCGCGCCGGGCACATTCTTTGTCGCCCAACCCTGGGCGGACTGCATCACCAATATGCCCGGATTTAATTTACGACAGGCACAGGGATCAAGCGAGTGGTACTATGTCGGGAATGGCACGCAGCCAGGGCCGACGACGGCTACCGGCATTAAGGAGCTGCTGAGCAGGAAGACCGCTCCTTTGGGTGCGCGCCGCAGCTGATGCGCTTCCGCGGCAGAATGGTGCCCTCGCCGTGAACATAGGCCAGTGGCGCTGTCGTGCCTTCCGCGTCCGCGGCCGCGCGGTCTTCGCCTGCAGTTGCGCGACGGTTACCACGACACCAAAACGACGCTACGCCATCCCCAGATTCTGGAACGGCCGCTTGGCGCAGACGCCTTAGCAATTTTCGATCTCGATAACTACGGACGCGATATAGCTCGTACTAACCGAGCAGGACGAGCCGTCCTCACGGATCTAATTCAACGAAGACGATTCTTGGATTCTGGTGTTCTTCTGCCCTATCTCGGGTTGGGCACGCTTCTCGGCCACAATTCAAAGCACTTTTGATTAGACCAACCTGACTGTAGCATCGCGGCCAGCCATAGCGGCGATCTTACTGTCTCCGACGCATCCATAGTACTTGAAAATCTTGGGTCACCTGCCGCTTCCAATTACCGCGCTCACATCTCCACCGCATGGCCTTCTCCGCCACCACCATCAGCCTTCTTGAAAACAGCGAGCACTGGAAACACGGCGAGAGTTGCGATCATCAACAGCTTGTAGTCGTCGATGTATGCGATGATTTGAGCCTGCGTGGTGATCATCGAATCGAGCGCCGCTCGCCCGGCGTCGGTCACCGGACTCCAGAACTGCGATATTGCCGGAAGATCGAAAGCCCGGTTCACGGCCGTGACATGCCTCACGATCTCGGCGTGGTTTATCTGGATATTCCTAGTTAGCAGAGCATTCACCACAGAAATACCCACGCTCGAACCGATATTGCGGGCTAGGTTGTAGACACCAGCCCCTTCCGTGCGGTCTTCTGGGGATAATGTGGCCAAGCTCGTCGAGCTAAGCGGCACGAAAAGAAAGCCCAGACCCGCACCCTGTACCAGACCGATAACGACAATCTGGCTCTGCGAGACAGCCGGCGTCCACCCAGTCATCACGTAAAAGGCCCACGATGTAAGCCCAAGTCCTATGCCCAGAAGCAGGCGTGTGTCCACACGCCCTGTCAGACGTCCGACCACGAGCATCGCCCCCATTGTGCCTATACCGCGCGGCCCCATCACAAGACCGGCCGTAACGACGGGATAGTTCATCAGGCTTTGCAAATAGGGTGGCTGCAAAGCTAGGGAGGCGTAATAAGTGAGGCCGACGACGGCGATGAAGAGCGTTCCGGCCGCGAAGTTACGGTCCTTGAACAGAGAGAACCTGATGAACGGTCTTTCCGCAGTGAGCGTGTGAACAATGAAGAGGTAAAAGGCTGCCCCCGTCACGATCGCCTCGATCCAGATCTCACCTGACCCGAACCAGTCGAGCTGTTCGCCGCGATCGAGCAGGATCTGAAGGGCTCCTATTGTGACGCTCAGCGTTGCGAAGCCGAACCAGTCCAGCTTCTCGCTCGCGTTGCTTCGTGAATCTTGCAGAAATACGCCAAGACCTGCGAAAGCTAGGATTCCTACCGGAAGATTGATGTAGAATACCCAGCGCCAGCTGTAATTCTCCGTCAACCAGCCACCGAGGATGGGCCCCAAAATAGGACCGGCCATAACTCCAAGTCCGAATAGGGCCATCGCGAAGCCCTGCCGTTCTCTGGGATAGATATTGGCCAACACGGCCTGCGATAGCGGCACGAGCGGCGCGCCGAACGCCCCTTGCATCAAGCGAAACAGCACAATCTGGGGCAGCGACTGCGCGATGCCGCAAAACATAGACGCGACAGTAAACCCGGCTACCGCAAGCAGAAACAACCTCTTCACACCGAATCGGCTGGCGAGATAGCCGGTAGGCGGAGTCATGATCGCGGCAGCGGCAATGTACGACGTCAGCACCCAGTTGATCTGGTCCTGACTGGCCGAGACGCTACCTTGTATGTGCGGGAGCGCGACGTTCGCGATGGTGGTGTCTAAGGCCTGCATAAGCGTCGCTAGGATAACGCAAGCGGTAATCGCGCCGCGGTTTGGCGAGGTCGGAGCTGTCTGCTCGCTCATGTCTATTCTTTCCGACCGTCGCCGAACACGTCCAGGAAGTGCGGTAGACCGCGCTTGTGGCCCGTATCGACGGCGATCTCGACGCTCATGCCGGCACGAAGCGGCGGCCGAGGGTCACGGGTTGCCTCGACGCGCACGCGCATGGGAATCCGCTGCACGACCTTGACCCAGTTGCCACTGGTATTCTGCGCAGGCAAAAGCTGGAATTCCTGAGCCGCCGCCGGGCTGATACTTTCGACGGTGCCTTGCCATTCCAGATCGGGGTAGGTGTCGACGCTGACGGAGACCGCTTGTCCCGGGCGGACGTAGGTCAGCTCAGTTTCCTTGGGATTCGCGCTGACCCATACATGGTCATTATCGACGAGATAGAATGCGACGGTCGAGGCGGACAGATATTTGCCGAGCCCGACCGATGAGACGTTGGTCACGGTGCCGTCAAACGACGCCCTCACCACGGTATGGTCGAGCTGCCGCTGTGCTTCGTCGAGCTGCGCCTTGGCCTGCTGATACTGCGGATGATCACTCGCCGCGATGTCGGGGTTGCCGCGCAGCTTGGCAAGCTGAACTTCCGCCTGCTGCTCGAGCGAGGCAACCTTGCTCTTGTCGGACTGAAGCGTGAAGCGGGCCTGGTCGTAGTTTGCCCGAGGTGTTGCGTCAGTCTTGATCAGTGTCGCGGCGCGGTCGTAAGTCACCTGATCAAGCTCAACTTGCGCCTGTTGAGCGTCAATGTCGCGAAGCATCCGCCGGTAGTCCTGCTTCATCGATTCTATGTTTAGTTCGGTCTGATCGAGATTTGCCTTTGCATTGTCGACCGCGATCTGAAACTGACTGGGTTCGAGCCGAAGCAGCACCTCCCCAGCGGTGACGTGCTCGTTCTCACGGACTTTGATATCCTTAATAGTCCCGGAAACGTCAGTAGATACCCCGATCTTATCCGCCTCAACATAGGCATCGTCAGTCGTTACGATCTGGCCACCTTGCACGTAGATGTAGCCGCCGACAAGCAGCACGACCGGCAGCAGCGCCAACAGAAATGGCCGAATCCAGCGGCGGCGCGGAGGAGAGATCTTCTTTTCGCCTTTCGGGGAAACTGATCTGTGTTGAAGCGGCACCACGTCAGGTTTCGGATTTCCCTGCTCGGCCCGCACTTCTTGCGTCGCCTCCGCTCGGGCCACGTCATCGGTCATCTCGGATCGCATTTTCACCAAACCGCCGCTCCTGAGCACGAATTTTACCTGCGCCGGTCATATTGTGACGGTCGCGCGAAATGAAAATGCGCCTCGCAGTCAGCCGCTGGATGAAACTTTTTCAGCAATCGCCGATAAGGTAGGCGCTTTCGGCTGCCGGACTATGGAATTTCCCGCGGCGGCCTTATCGACAAACCAGTGAGCTCGCCGACCGGGCTCACTCGAGAAGCGGGCACCTGGTACGACCGTTGCGGATGACCGAAAGAATGCAAACCTTCTTTTGTCGGGTAACAAGGAACGCGACGTATCGGCTGCTCTCAATCATCGGATAGGTCATCGTCATCCGCGGCCGCGACTGTCCATGCGTTACCGCAGCTACCCAGGATCTCCATTCTTGTAGCACGGGCTCACCCGGCAGCAGTGAGGCCGTGTGGCCGTCTGCTCCAAGTCCGAGCAGCATCACTCACATCGAAGAACGGACGCTTCGGGTCAAGCGCGTCGGCACCGTAAGCTTTTTGGAGAACCTTCTGGTAACTCTGCGCGGATTCCTCCGGGGTTGCGTCGATGGGCACGGGATGGATACTCTCCAAGGGGGCCGGCACCTTGGCAAACATGGTATCCCACACCATACGAAAATTGCTTTCCGGGTGGTCGGGGGCACGAAGCGCTCATCACCCCAGTACCAGGAGACCGGATGCCAGGGGAAGCCGCTTACCCATTCGTCCGACGCGAGGAGCGCATTGAGTGCTTGGGGCGTCGAACCGCCTGAAACCGAGATTCGAAACGAACGGTTTACGCGATCGCGGCCGAAGTCAACCAACCCGCCACATGCTGCGCCGGCGCCATCGGATCCCGGAAGACTCGAGGCTTGCCTTTCATCTTTTCTCCCTCAGACTAGGGTCAGATCGCGCAGCTCCGCGCGGCGCATCTCACTGAAGCTCTGCAGTGGATCCGCGATGTCGTGATCACCGGCGGCTCTCATCTGCACTGTGTCTCGATTTGGCTTGCTATAGGTTTCGATGATGGTGCTGACGATCTTTTCGGCGCTCGCAATCACCTCTGGTGAAGACATGAAGCGCATCTTGCTGATCTTCGCGTGTACGCCGACGAAATCCGTCGGACGCGCGCTGTCGTGCGTCATTGTGTGTGTATAAAGGCGCGAAGCTTCGTCAATGAAGTCGCTTAAGCGGCCGACGGCGGAGCCCGCCAGTGCCGCGGCTGCGGAGAACGTAGCGGCGTTCATCTACGGCCTACCATTGGCATACAGCAGAACTCGAAGGAACAAGCAGCGTCCAACGTGGCTCCGTTTACTCCGCTGTTTCCTGCGCTTCGATTTTGCTAGTTGATATCGACGGCAGAAGTCCGACAGTGTCGGTGGAGGCAACCGAGTTTCCAAAACGGTAGCTGGAGAGGCTTTTCGGACCGTCCTCTCGATATATCACCTGTCCCGGCTCGTTTTCCGCGGCGCCGACCACGACGAGGAGAGGCATCAGGTGATCCTCTCGCGGATGAGCAATGCGCGCATAGGGCGCGCGCTTCCAATCGAGCAGGCAGCGACGGCGCTGGACGGGAGGAAGATCGACAACTGCGTTTACGAGCCACGCATCGAAGGCCCGCGACCCTGCTACGGCATCGCCTGGATCCAGGGGGTTACTGCTGCTGCCACTGCCAACGATTAGGATCCCTTCGTTGCGCAAGCGCCTTAGCGCTCGGCCGAGTTCCAGGTGGGCAGCCGGATCATAGTCGGATCTGATCGACACTTGTATTACCGGCACGTTGGCGCTTGGGTGCGTTACCGCGAGAATCGAATAGACACCAAGGTCGAAGCCTCGCAGAGAATCGAGCCGTCCGGCTAGACCGCGCTTACGGATAGCCCGAGAATGCGGCGCGCCAGAATGGGATCTCCCGGGGCCGGGTATCGCATCTTGCGGCAGTCAGGAACGCCACCGTAGTCGTGAACTGTTCGGGGAGCCGATCACGAGGAAGTCCTTTGCTTCCCAATGTCCAGAAATCACAACAATACCCTCGGGGGTCTGAGGCAGACGGCTGCGCAATTCGCTCAGCGACGTCTCGAGCGCGGCAACCTCCGGCGGACCTCTCCTTTGAGAAGGGGCCATGGCCTTCACCGTGAGTAAGAAAGAATGTGGGCTTGCAGTGGCGCACGGCCTGTTCCTTGTGGAAGCTTATGCTACGCACTCTAGAAACATGGTCCAAACACTCAGGCAGAGTTCCTTTACGAGGGTACGGCGAACGCCCACGTTTTCGTGGCCGCGCGCGTGAGTACTTGATAGGGTCCCCGATCCTGGCAGCCCACAAGAAAGCCCACGAATCGATGACGCTGCACGCACATATTGACCGAGCAACGCCTCAACAAAATCTCATTTTTTTACGTCAGGCGCTGAATGAAGCTCACTAACGCGCTCGGCAATTGAGCCCCTGACGGGCGCTAGCCGCTTGCTGTAGCGGACGTCTCAAGGCGAACCCGATACCTGAGAAACAATTGAAATTGGGAGAAAAACGAGGACGAATTCGTAAAGCGCTATCCGTTCCATAGCCCCATCATTACGATCACGCACACAGCAATACCTATTGTCCAATATGGCCAGTTCGAACGGCGTTCCTCAGAGGCGCTGCCGTTCCAGTAATCGTTTATCTCGTCACGGCGACGATGATGATGACGGAGCCTCAGCATTTTCAGTGCTCCAGGATAACAAGAACCAGGAGCTTCAATGCTACCAGAGCTACCGTCAGCAGCGCTGGAATTGCAATCAACAGCGATCTCATGATGCCGACCTCAAAGCAGTCTTTTCTTACGGCGACGATCACCGTTAGCGCCTGACAGATCAGGCACTCGCAGGCATCGCTCGTCTATCTCGGGACACTTCAAGCTCGGCAGCTGAGCCTTTCTCAATCCTCCTCGATCGCGAAGCCCTGATCGTCATATTGACGCAAACGCACCCAAATGAAAATCTCATATCCGTACGTCGCTTACTGAAGGAAATTTATCAATGCACCGCAGCGATTTTTCCGATCTCAACACTTTCCTCGTGATCTCCGACCATCTCAGTCTCCGGGCGGCGGCGGCCCAACTCGGGGTACCCTCATCGGCGCTCAGTCATTCGATCCGCCAGCTGGAGGAGCGTCTCGGAATTAGGCTGCTACATCGGACGACGCGCAACGTGTCTTTGACGGACTCCGGAGTTCGACTTCTAGAGCGCCTTAGGCCTGGGATGGAGCAGATCACAGGTGCGCTGGAGGAGTTGAAGGATCAGCAGCATCGGCCCTCAGGTCGTCTGCGTATTTACACTCAAAATGATTGGGCTGTTCGCGTGGTCATAGCGTCCATTTGGGAGCGCTTTCTGTCTTGCTACCCCGAGGTGCACCTTGAGCTCTGCGTGGAATCCGCACCCATGGATCTTGTTGCGACAGGTTTCGATGCTGGATTGGCGGTGCGGAGCCGCATACCTACGGAGGCGATCGCCGTTCGTGTGAGCAATGCGATACAAGTTGCTGTGGTGGGTAGTCGCGGCTACCTCGCCCAGCGCCCGGTGCCACACACACACCGGAGGATATCGCATCGCATCGATGCGTCGCATTCCGGCATTCCTGGGATGGCGAGGTACATCGATGGGTCTTCGAACGGAACGGTAAAAGAAAAACCCTTTCCGCTCCCGCAGTCGTGACATTGAATAACGCCGACGCAGCTGTTCAAGCGGCAATTGATGGTGTCGGATTGGCGTACCTAGCGGAAGATCTCGTCCAGCCTCACCTCAAGACTGGCAAGCTGGTTCGGGTGCTCAAAGAGTGGTCGCCCAGCGTCGAGGGCTTTCACCTCTATTATCAGAGCCGCAGGCAACCCTCCGCAGCGCTTCGCGCCTTTATCTTTGCGCACCCGCCTCGCCATGTTTGGCCAGCAGCACGATCCGAACCTACCGCCATTCCAAGGAGGAGCGGCCGGCTTCTTTGCATACGAGTTGAACCAGACACTGGAGCAGCACCCGGCTCCGACCACACCCCGGTCAGGGCGTGCCGCAATCGGTCCTCAATTTCTATGATGTGGTGATCGCCTACGATCACTACGAAAGCCGGCGGTTGATCGTGTCAACCGGTTGGCCGGAGCGAGAGCCGGTACGTCGTAGCGAGCGGGCGCGACGACGCGCTGATGAGTTGACGGCGCTCCTCGAGCGCCGCATGTCGCCAGCGCCATCATCGCGCGACGCGACCGGCCCATGGAATTCGAACTTCAGCCGCAAGACCTACATGGACGCTGTCCAGCGAGTCATCGACTTGATTCTGGCGGGCGACTTGTTCCAGGCCAACATAGCGCAGCGATTCAGCGCCGCGCTTGGGCACGCCGTTCGATCCGCTTGAGCTGTACAGCCGGCTGCGCACGCTGAATTCGGCGCCCTTCGGAGCGTTCCTGCGCTATGGGGATCTGGTCATCGCTTCCAGTTCGCCGGAGCGCTTTCTCAAGCTCGATGGCCGGTCAGTCGAGACCCGCCCGATCAAGGGCACAATTGCCAGATCCGGGGACGTTAACGAAGACCGTCGCAGAGCGGAATATCTTCTCTCCTCTCGCAAGGATCGCGCGGAGAACATCATGATCGTTGACCTTCTTCGCAACGATTTGTCGCGTGTCTGCCAACCGCCATCGGTTCAGGTACCGGTGTTGTGTGGCCTCGAATCCTATGCCTCCGTGCATCACCTCGTGTCCGTCGTTACGGGCGAACTTGCCGACGATCAGGATGCGATCAGCTTACTGCGCGCGCTTGTTTTCCGGGGGGGTCGATAACCGGGGCACCGAAAATCCGGGCCATGGAGATCATTGCGGAGATCGAAGGGGGGCCGCGAGGGGTCTATTGCGGCGCCATCGGCTTCATCGGGTTCAGTGGAAATATGGATACTAATATCGCAATTCGAACCGCGACGATCCGTAATGGCACGGCCGTCTTTTACGCTGGCGGCGGCATCACCGCGATGTCGCAACCACAGATCGAGTATGAGGAGACGTTCGCCAAAGCCCAACGCCTCTTCGAAGCGTTCAGTGGCACACTGCCTCACTGATCATGCTCGTAATCATCGACAATCATGATTCATTCGTGTTTAACATCGCTCGCTGCTTCCGAATGCTCGGAGCGACTGTGGAGGTCGTGCGCAGTGACCAAATCGACGTCGATGCTCTCGTTCAGTTGAAGCCGCGCGGCATTGTGATATCGCCGGGTCCGCGCACCCCAGCCGAGGCTGGCATCTCGGTTGCCGTTGTCCGCGCGCTATCCGGCCATTTACCCTCGGGATTTGTCTCGGGCACCAATGCATCGGGAGCGTATTTGGAGGGCAGGTCGTGGCGGCTCGCCGTCCCCTTCACGGGCAGGCCTCGCCGGTGATGCATAATGGCGAACGTCTCTTTGCCAGCCTTCCCTCGCCATTGCTCGTCGGGTGCTACCACTCCCTGGCAATCGAATTCGAAGAGTCATTCTCGTCGGCTCTCGTGGTAACCGCGCGGTCAGAGGAGGGCGAGATCATGGCCTTAGCGCATCGTGACGCGCCAACCTATGGCGTACAGTTCCATCCGGAGTCGATACTCACCCAGGATGGTGATGTGCTGCTTGCGAACTTCCTGGACCTTACCGACAAATGGAATCGAGAATGCATGGAGCGCGCCAACACCGCGCGTTGTCGACTCGCGTCAGCCATCGTAGCACGGTCGTGACGAAGACAATATTCGACCTTGGCTCGGTGCGATGGAACCCCCATGAAGATAAGCTTACGGTCGTCCGGCCGTTGCCATACTCTATGGAGCCGCTAGGGGGATTGGGGATAGAGTGCAGCAGAGACTGGCGTTTCTATGACGCAATGCCACAATATCGGTCCATCACATCTCAGTTTCTCGGTAACTATGATTCGTCACATCGTTCTGTTCAGCGCCAAAAATGAGGCCGACATCGCACGCGTTATCGATGGCCTCGCGCTTCTCACCAAGATCCCACACGCGCGCCGACTCGAAATCGCGCGCAATGCAAAAACTGACAAAATTGAGAATATGCTCGATGTCGTCGTCTATGGCGAATTCGATGATGAAACAGCACTTGCAGCCTACAAAGCAGACGCGCTTTACGAAGAAGCCATCAAGCGCGTACGGCCGCTTCGAGAGCTACGTTTCGCCGTAGACTACGACCCGCGAGCGGGGTGCGTTCCACTTGAAATAGTCGGGATGCAAACCGAAATCGTGTCCTCGTGGTGATCTATTCAGCGTGACTTGAGTTGGAATGAAATGATCTGGTTCGAGGCGCGCATGCCTGCGCGGCATTGCGATCTTTTGCAGACCGCGCTTATCCGGAACGAGTGTCACCAGATCCACCAGAACACGGTTTGAGCCTGCGGCTCTTGCGTCCCGAACGCAGTGAACTTTCTCTATGTTATTCATTTTTCTTGGTGTAGCGAGTGCTTCCAGCCCGTCTTGTTCACGGTCGTTTCACCCAATTCGTTGCGGCGTTCTCAAGGAGAACGGTAGCAGCCGCCTTGGTCCAACGGGTCATGCTCCAACGGACCTGGTATGAAACGCGCGCCCAGTTCGGCAGGCCCGCTGTGCGCAAAAGGGTCGAGTAGGGGCGTCGATCGCTCGACGCCACCGGGTCGCCGGAGGCGGTCGCCCGCCCCCGGCTCCCACAGAACGTGGCGTGCGGATTACCCGCACCACGCTCTTCGGCAGTTGGTTCACAGCTTTCACTGCTATCTGTTCAAGTTTCGTTTCCATGGTCAGCTGATCTTCTCACTGAGTAGAAGGCCCCGTTGAATGGAGCCCATGTCGCCCAAGAACAATTCAACTACCGCTGACCGCTTCCCCATGTAGCCGGCTCTCCCGACCGCAGAGTACTATCGGTCAGTCTGACTTCCACCCAGTCATCAGACCCTTCTCACCTCTTCGGCTTGGCAGGTCCTACAGGCTTGCGCCTGAACCGGATGGATCTCCCTTGTTCACGTTGCTTCCTTTGGTTGCATGCTGGCGGTACCGAACCCCGGGAGCACCTCGGACCGCTCGCGTTGTCGCGGCCTGCGATTCCGCCTTCCCCTTTGAGCGACAGGGTCGGCCACTCCGATCACGTTCGATTTCGGGGCTATATTCCCGTTCACTTCATTCCGGCCTACAACCTCCCTGTCTACGCTTCGCAACGGCCGTTACCGGACGCCACGCAAGACTCGGTTCGCGGCTGCTCGCTAGGCTTTGCCGCGGCCGTCATCGCAGACGGCAGACTTCAACGCGCTTGCAAGGCGCAACGCCTCACAGATCCGGACGTGCGGCTTTCCCGCATCCGGCTCCTCCGATGAGTAACTTGATCAGGCCATTTGGTGACGCCAGTCGTGTACATGTCCGATCGGTATCGGGAAGACCTTCAGGATCGCGTTGAACCGCTCTCTACGCGGCAACACTGGATTGCCTTATGGGCTTCCTCCTACGGAAGCATCGTTCTGACAATCGACGCATCCAGCGCCTCGTAGTCCCTTAGGCTGATCAAATCATAAAGCTCAGCGCGGGTCTGCATCTGTTCGATGACGTTGTGCGTGCCGCCGTCATGTCTGAGCGCCGCAAATAGATTAGCCTGCGCCTTGTTTGCAACACGCAACGAGGAGACGGGCCAGATCACCATCCGGTAGCCCATGTGCTGAAACTCGGACGCCGTGAAAAATGGAGTTCGGCCGAACTCGGTCATGTTCGCGAGTAGTGGTGCGTTGGGCATACGCCGAGCGAATTCCCCTAACATCTCGGCACTGGTCAGCGCCTCCGGAAAGATCGCGTCTGCGCCCGCTTCCACATAGAGCTTCGCCCGCGCGACCGCGCCGTCCAACCCCTCGCTTGCGGCCGCGTCGGTGCGAGCGATCAGATAGAGATGGCGCCGCGCTTTGGCCGCGGCGGCGACCTTGGCCGCCATATCGCGCGGGTCAGCAAGCTTTTTGTCGTTGAGGTGACCACACTTCTTGGGAAGCACCTGATCCTCGATGTGAACCGCACCTGCACCCGCATCTTCGAAACAGCGCACCATGTGCATCACGTTTAGGGCTTCGCCATGCCCGGTGTCCCCGTCCACCAGCACCGGAAGCCCACTCGCGCGAGCGATCTGCCGGATGAAGAAAGTTACCTCATCGACCGTGATAATACCAAGGTCCGGCAGGCCCATCGACGCGGTCATCGCGGCGCCGGACAGATACAGCGCCTCGAAGCCGGCAGCCTTCGCCTGCAGCGCAGCCATTCCATTGTGAGTTCCGGGCAGCTGAAGAATCCCGCCGCGCTCCAGGAGCTGGCGGAATCGCAGTCCGGCGGGCGCCGAAGGGACATTCGATGCAACGAGATAAGGCATGCTGTCCTCCTCAGGCCGCGCACGACACCGAGGCTTGACCTCGCTGCTGTATCGGAACGAAGGCGCGGCTCTCGGGACCAATGTAATTGGCTGAGGGCCGGATGATCTTGTTGTCCGCGCGCTGTTCGATTACGTGCGCGGCCCATCCCGAGGTCCGGGAAATGACGAAGAGCGGGGTGAACATGGCCGTCGGTACACCAAGAAGATGGTAGGAAACGGCGCTGAACCAATCCAGATTGGCGAACATTTTCTTACCCTCGGCCATCACGCGCTCGATCCGCTCCGCGATATCGAACATCTTGGTCGCGCGCGCCTCTTGACTGAGCCGTCGAGCCACCCGCTTAATCACCTCGTTCCGGGGATCCGCGAGGGTATAGACAGGATGCCCGAACCCGATGATAACTTCTTTTGCTTCGATGCGGCGACGAATGTCGTGTTCCGCCTCGTCCGGATCGGCATAGCGCTTCTGAATGTCGAACGAGACTTCATTGGCGCCTCCGTGCTTTGGGCCGCGCAGGGCACCGATGGCGCCAGTGATCGCCGAATACATGTCGGAGCCGGTTCCCGCGATCGAGCGCGCGGTAAAGGTCGAGGCGTTGAATTCGTGCTCGGCATAGAGGATGAGCGAAGTATGCATTGCGCGGACATGGCTCTCCGATGCGGGCGCTCCGCTCAACAGATGCAAGAAGTGACCACCTATCGTGTCATCGTCCGTCTCGATCTCGACGCGGCGTCCGTTGTGCGCGTAATGATGCCAGTAGAGCAGCATCGAGCCGAGCGACCCCAATAGCCGATCGGCCACATCACGGGCGCCGGCGGCGTCATGATCGGCCGCTTCCGGAATGACACAGCCGAGCGCGGAGACGCCGCTCCGCATCACATCCATCGGATGCGCTGACGCAGGGAGAGCCTCCAGCGTTGAACGTACGGCCATGGGAAGTCCGCGAAAGGCTCTCAATCTGGCCTTGTAGGCAGACAGCTCGTGCGTAGTAGGCAGCGCACCGTGCACGAGCAGGTGAGCGATCTCCTCAAACTCGCAGCTGTCTGCGATATCGAGGATATCGTAGCCGCGGTAGTGCAGATCGTTACCGGCGCGACCTACGGTGCATAGTGCCGTATTGCCGGCGAGGACTCCCGACAGCGCAACCGACTTCTTCGGTGTACGCGGCTCATTCGACGTGACAGCTTCCGTCATCTTGCCCTCCTATGCCTCGGCGTCACCATGCACTTGACGCAGCCACCTGCGATCGTTCCAATCGAAGATTCCAGGATCACGCGACACACCCAGCGACACGGGATCAACCACGAAGTTGAGCCGGTAGAGATCGCCGCATTTCAGCCGACCTAAGCCATCAACGGCATCCAGAAAACGGCTTTGTTCGTTCGCGGCGACGACGCCCTCCGCGAGCATGCGAAACTTGGCAATGTATTCAGCGCGGCCGAACGGGCGCGCGCCAAGCGGATGGGCATCGGCGAGCGCCATCTCGTCCTCGATCACGCGACCGTCATCGAGCATGACAACTACGCGGCCACCGAAAGCCTTCTCCTTCGGATTGTGAGTGTGGTAGCGGCGGGTCCATTCGGGATCCTCCACAGTCCTGATCTTGTGCCACAGCGCGACCGTCTCAGGGCGACCCGCGCGCTCCGGCGTATAGGACGTCTCGTGGTGCCAGCCGCAATCCTCGAGAGCAACGGCAAAAATATACATGATGGAGTGGTCGAGCGTTTCGCGGCTGGCATGCGGATCCATCTTCTGCGGATCGTTTGCACCGGTCCCGATCACGTGGTGGGTGTGATTGCTGGTCTGTATGACTATCTCCCGCACACGGTTGAGGTCCCCGATTTTCGGCGCCATCTTGCGTGCGAGGTCAATCAGCGCCTGGCTCTGATATTCCGCCGAATGCTCCTTCGTGTAGGTCTCAAGGATCGCCCTTTTCGCTTCACCGCTCGTGGGCAGAGGCACGGTGTAGGTCGCGTTGGGACCGCCCAGCAACCACGCAATGAAGCCGTCTTCACCTTCCCAGGCGGGCGAGGGAGCGCCCTCGCCCCGCATGGCGCGGTCGACTGCCTCAACGGCCATCTTGCCGGCAAACGCTGGCGCAAAGGCTTTCCAGCTCGAAATCTCACCCTTGCGCGACTGACGCGTCGTAGTGGTGACATGCAGCGCCTGCTGCACTGCTTGATAGATCGTGTAGGTCGGTAGACAGAGCGCAGCGCCAATGCCGGCGGCCGCTGACGGACCAAGATGGGCGATATGATCGATCTTGTGCTCGTGCAGGCAGATGCCTTTGACGAGGTTGACCTGGATCTCATAGGCCGTAGCGATTCCCCGAACGAGGTCGGCGCCGGAAAGGCCACAATGCTGGGCGACCGCCAGCAACGGAGGAATGTTGTCGCCGGGATGGGAATAATCTGCGGCAAGGAACGTATCGTGGTAGTCGAGCTCCCTTACGGCGACTCCGTTTGCCCACGCAGCCCATTCGGGAGAGATCCCGTCTACCTTGGAAAATCCGAACAAGGTTGCCCCAGGTATGCGCCGATTAGCCAATGCCTGGTTGCGTGCGCTTGAGACCGGCCGCCGCTTCAGTGAAGCCGCAGCGACGGCTGCATTGTCTATGATCCGATTGCGGATCATGTCGACAACGTCCTGATCCACTGGAACGGTGTCGGCCGCGACCTCGGCGACCTTCCAGGCAAACTGCTCGGATCTCGGGAGATTGGCTCGCGAGGGATGAACGCGGACCTCGTGATGTTGCATCTTTGCACCTCGATCGATTTGTGCAAATCTAGCAAACCCGCCGCCATCAGAGGAGCGTCCAAAGTGCGCAGTCGTGCTGAGAGCATTTGTCGATTTGTAAAGTTTGCAAAGCCATGAAGCCTAGGAAGATCTTTGCTGGAGATCGGCTGCGCCGGCTGCGCGAACAGTACGGGACAACGCAAGGGGCACTCGCCGAAGCCCTCGACATCTCACCTGGCTACCTCAGCCAGATCGAGGCAGACCAAAGGCCGATCACACGCGAGCTTTTATTGCAGCTGAGCCGTCGGTTTGGGCTTGAGACGGGATACTTCGCCGACGATGATGATTTGCGACTCGCAAGCGAGCTGCGTGAAAGCGCCAGCGATCCGCTGTTTGGCGCGGCCGTCTCGCCTGATGAGGCGAATGCAGTAGTCCGGGTTTCGCCCGACATTACTCAACGCTTCTTGCACCTCTATCGGGCTTATCTCTCTCTCGAGGAGGAACGCCACTTGCTGCAGACGAGCGTCGCGCACGCGGGAAGCGGCGCCGCGAGCCGCTTCCCTTACGACGAAGTCCGCGATTGGGTCCAATCAAAGCGCAATCATTTCGACGTACTCGATCGGGCAGCCGAAAGGCTCGCGGCAGCACGCGATTTTCGTCCCGAAAATCGGGGCGAGGATCTCGTAAAGTACCTGCGTGACGCCTACCGAATCCGAATTGAGCATGCGCCGGAAGCCCTCGACAGTGGAATGATCTGGCGCCTGGATCGTACGGTTGGAACATTATTCTTATCTGGAGACGCGCCATCGGAAAGTCGCATGTTCTGGATCGCGCACGTGATCGGTCTGCTTGATCAGCGGGACACTATCGATCGCCAGATCCGTCAAGCGCGGTTGAGCAACGACGAGGCCGCGGCTCTTGCGCGCGTCGCCCTCGCCAATTACTTCGCCGGCGCATTGGTCATGCCCTACGAATCGTTCCTCAACTCCGCGCGCGATATGCGCTACGACATCGAACGCCTGCAAAGGCGGTTTGGAGCGAGCTTCGAACAGGTCTGCCACCGACTCAGCACTTTACAACGACGGACCTCGCCAGGCATTCCATTCTACTTTTTGAAGATCGACGTCGCCGGAAACGTCTTGAAGCGGAGCAGCGCCACCCGCTTCCAGTTTGCCCGCTTCGGAGGCCCTTGCCCGCTGTGGAACGTCCATCAAGCGTTTTCGCAGCCGGGCCGCACCTTGGTTCAGCTTGCAGCCACGCCCGAGGGAACGACGTATCTATGTATCGCACGAACTGTCAGTCTTTCTGCGGGCTCGTATCTCAGCCGTCCGCGTGCGGTCGCCGTCGGCCTCGGATGCGAGGTAGCTCATGCCGGCCAGACCGTCTATGCGAAAGGTGTCGATCTAGATGATGCCGAAGCTGCCGACCTGATTGGCCCCGGCTGCCGCGCTTGTGAGCGAACCGATTGCCGCCATCGGGCGCTTCCACCGATTGGACGGCCGCTGGACGTTGGTACGGCGGAAAGAGGTGTCGTGCCATACCGAATCGATACCCGCGAGCCGTCAACTTTCCCGGTTGGGAACTCCCGACCTCGCAAAAGTTTTTAACGGCCATGGAAAACAATGCCTTCAGGACCTCTCGTTACTTTCAACTTGGTAATATGCGATTTTATCTTTCAACCAGCACTGCGCGTGGCCTGAAAACTTTTGCTTCGGCCTCCTCGAAGGAGGCATATGCAACGATACCCGCCGTTGTCAGCTGTCTCCATTCCACGGAGACAGCCGCCGTTGTCAGCTGTCTCCATTCCACGGAGACACATCATCTTTCTGTTTAAAATGATCATCCACGTTCGCAAGGGTCAAACGAATAAACATGATACTCTTATCGCCGAAAGAGATAGGTCATTCGTCCTCTCCACACATCACCGACTTATCCGTTACCGCCGAAGGTCGGGATACCTGATGGGCGTCGGCACGCCCGACGACATCCTGCATGCAGTCGCGCGCGGCGTTCTGCGCCGACACTTAGCTACGCGCGACCTCCAATAACTCATTGGCGTGTCGTTTTGCCCAATCTCTCAGCAACAACGGCTCGCGACCTAGAAGTTTCTTTGTATCGTCTACTACGCTTCCAACATACGCCATTCTTCCGTCCTCGACCTGTTCGAACAATTCGAATCCTCCCTTTGCATACGCTGGTTCGAATGCTGAATCAGGCTGTACGGCATCGTTTTGGAAACCTTCGGCTTTCACAACTGCTGCTGTGAACTTACGGCCGGTAGCCGCAGTTAGAGTTTCAGCCACTTGGTCCGGAGTAAGCACGTCGGCTGAAAACCAATAGTCCTTTCCATTGTGTTTTTCCGGCCCTTCCATGAGAATCACGGCTGCAGCTTCTGCTACGTCTTCCAAAGCGGTAAACCCAATGGCTTTAGAAGTGTACGCACCGTATACACCGCCCGTGAGCGACCATACTGACAGAAAACTTTGCATAAACATGTTAGGATGTAAATTCGTCCATGCAACGCCACTGTCGCGAAGATAGGCTTCAATCATCTGATGCCAGGCGAAAACCGTAGCGTAGGCGTCGCGATCTCGCGTGAATGCGCCCAGGTGCACAATATGCTTTACACCATTACGTTTTGCCGCATCGATAAGTGATTTGCTTTGCACAAGCATGTCAACGGTGTAACCGGTTACTAGAAAAATGCTCGTGATGTTTTTTAATGCTTCATCGAAAGTTCGAGGATCATCGAGATCGATAAATCGGGCTGCTCCAAATTGATCTGCGAGCTCTTCCAGTTTCCCCTTCCTTCGCGTCCCTACCGTAAGGTTCGCTTTACTCCTTCTTAGATTTGCTGCGACGAGTTTTCCTACTTGTCCTGTTGCACCCAACACAAGCAGGTTGCTTGAACTGTCCATTTGAATCCTCCATTTACCTAGCATGATCTTGATTTCGGTGTCGGTGGCGCGGCGCCGGACGCGTACGCACGAGTATCCTCTTGACTGGCAGCAACGTCTTTATATTGAAGTTAACTTTAACTTCAATAAAATGCAAGAGGAAGCTTTTTACGCCGATGCACTTTCGTCGAAAGGGCTGAGCCACGTCGCGACCAGACGTAGACGCGTAGGATGGGTTTTGCTTTGTTCAACCCGTCCTACGGTCTTGCAATGACGGAGCCGAGCCCTACCACCCCTCTAGCACGATCTTGCCGCGCGACTTGCCGCTCTCCAGCAGCGCATGGGCGCGTTTCAGGTTGGCGGCATTGATGGTGCCGAAGGTCTGGTCCAGCGTCGTGCGTAGCACGCCCTTGTCGATGAGATCGGCGACGTCGTTGAGCAGATGATTTTGCGCGATCATGTCGGGCGTCTGGAACGAGGAGCGGGTCATCATCGCTTGTGTGCGATCGAGCAACAGTCCTGACGCAGTCCGCGAAGCGGTTTCGCACAAATTCTCGGTCTTCCTCAAGAAACAGGGTCAGCAGTGATTGGCCAATCAAATCGGTGACCGAACAACCGAGTTGTGCAGCACCCAAAGCATTCACGTTCAGGACCGTACCAACTGCATCGATCATAAAGTACATGACCGGGGTGTGCTCGAAGACTTCCCGCCATTCCCATTCGCTGGTGTGCGGATGATGCTTGCCGCGTCGCGGCTTGGCTTGCGCGGCTAAACCCCTGACACTCGTGGGCCGACTGCGCTTCATTGCAGACCCCCGGCTGGAGCACTGAGTAGAGCACTTTAGAAGAAGGTCGGCAATTGGGTTTCGGCCAGCGTCCTAGTAGCGTCGCCACTGATGGACACGCCTGTGGGCCGGGAACTTCATGTAGGCGAGCGATCGGCCCACCTCGTCCGGGAAGGCGGCGAGCCTGGGTGGCTTGGGGCGGAGCTGGTCGGCGACTCAGCGCCATTGCAGCCAAGAGCTTTCGGCGCCGTCATAAGCAAACGGCGGCTGCAAAGGCAGAGACGATGCGCCAGCACACGTCAGCCGAATGAGGCGGACGCCACCCCTTGTATTGTGCGGACGCCCGAAGCACAGGCACCTCAAGCCTGCGTGTCCACCGTTCCACCAAAGGCGCGAAGCGCATAACGAAGCCGAATATGCACAATCAGGGAAAGCAGCCCGAAATTATGCAGAATGGAGGACCAGGTCCGACTCGAACCGACGAAGCTTTCGCCGCGGGCTAAGAAGCCGCTCCCAAAGCGAGAACCCGGAATCCATTCTGCGCAATGTACGTGGCCCAACGGATTTGCGCATCACGGCGCGCCGCTTCGCGTTGCCCCGGAGGGACGAATAGATTCCGTGACGATCAATCGAGGTCATCGCGGGGTATGTTGCGCAGGTCGCGCACGATATAGAGGAATATGAGCAGCGAGGGCGCCCACGCCAGTATCGCTCCCACTAGCATCGCATCGACGGTCGTCATGGTCGCTCCTTTGAACGCCGCCGCTGGTCGTCAGATGAGTTTTTCCGTTGGGCCGCCGGCTCCGGGGATTGGTAGAGCCATTTCCAATAGGTCCGGTTGCGCTGCAGCTGCCACTTGTAGGCCTCGCGGCACTTGGTCGAGCAGAACTGCTTGAAGCACCAGCTGTGCCGGATCAGTCCGAAGGGACGCGCGCAATCGGGATTGCTGCAACGGTTGTTCATGACGCGGCCTCCGCGCTCGCTCGACGCATCCAGCGAATGAAGTTCTCCTGACCCTTGAAAAGACACAGGCGTCCGCACTAGCGCTCGCCCGCAGGATTTCGCAACGAGATGATGTTGGGGTCTTCACTGTCACACGAGAGCAGCGCGGTTCCGTAACGCATTGTGACCTCCTCCGAGGAATTGCCACCTGCTGATTAAGATGTCTGATGCTGTCTTTGCCTCGTCTCGAAGGACGACGATGCGAAGTGTCGCGCTATCACCGCCCGCGTTCAACTCGTCCAGACGTTTGGCGAGATCATCCTTGCGTATAGCGGTTCTCGCGCCGCGTCCGGCTGAGCTCATTCGCGCCGACGCGCCGTTTTGTGCCAGGGCGGTCTCCAGACATTTGGTCAGGAGGTCTCCGTCGAACGGTTTGATTAGAAAGCAGATCGCTTCCGCCTTCAAAGCCCTGGGCGCGATCGCTTTCAACGGAGGACGCCGTGACGAAAATGAACGGAAAGCGCTGACCGCTGGCAAGCAAATGGGCCTGCAGCTCGAGCCCGCTCATGGCCGACATCCTGACATCGGCTATCACGCAGGATGTCTCATTCCGGTGCGGCGAACGCAAGAATTCTTCAGCCGACGCGAACGTATGGACCACCACGTAGCCAAGCGACCTCACGAGATTGTGGATTGCAGCGAGAACCGGCTCATCGTCGTCGACGATTGAATATTACCGGCGGATTGGACAAGGAGATCCTTCCTGGGGACGACGGGACGAAGAAAGGCCGATCATATTATGGAGCACTGACAGATTTTGCTGAATTTCTCTCAATACCGAATTCGATAGACATGGGATTTTGTTCTGGCCGGCTTTCTGCATGCTACGAATTCCAGTCACCGGCCCCCGCCGCTTGGCAAGGTGACCGCACGGAATCGTCCTATTGGCCGCGAAATTTCTATGTCTGCCTTTTCGGGGTGTTCACGACGGGCGTCAGCATGACCCTGCTCGTGCCGCCTGCCAATTTACGTCGAGCGCCTCGGTTTGCGCTCGCCGTCGGCGATCTTGCAGTGGTCGGGCGTGGCGTTCAGCGCCACCTTCTTCGGCGCCGCCATTGTCTCGCCTCTCTGGGGCAAGCTCTCCGACCGCTACGGACGCAAGCCGATCCTCTCGGCTTGGCGATCGTCGTGTCCATGATGGGCATGGCGCAGGACGTGCATCAGCTGGTGCTCCTGCGCCTTGTCGCCGGGCTCGTCGGCGGCTACTCGTCAGGCTCCATCGTCCTCATCGCGACACAGACGGCGCGCGAGCGCTCCGGCTGGGCCCTCGGCTAGCTCACGACCGGCATCATGGCCGGTAACCTCGTTGGGCCGCTGATCGGCGGCATCCTACCCGACCTGATCGGCATCCGGCAGACCTTCTTCGTCTCAGGCGGCGCGATCTTCCTTGCGTTCCTCGCGACCTCGGCCTTCATCCCCGAGGAGCGCCGCGAGGCTCCGCGCGATGCCGCTTTGCGCAGATCCGCCGAGAGCACCTGGGCGGCGATCACCGACCGCCGGCCCGTCATCGCGATGCTCGCAACGGCTCTGATTCTGATGCTCGCCAACGTGTCGATCGAGCCAATCATCATCGTCTACGTGGCGCAGCTTACAAAGGACGCTTCGCACATCACGCTGATGTCCAGCCTCGTCATGTCGGCCTCGGCCTTCGCCAGCATCCTCGCGGCGCCGCGGCTCGGCCGACTCGCCGACCGCATCGGCACCTGGAAGGTCGTTATCGGCTGTCTTCTCGCGACGGCGCTGCTCCTCATCCCGCAAGCCTTCGTCAGCAACGGCTGGCAGCGCGTGGCATTGCGCTTCCTGATGGGACTGGCGCTCGCCGGACTCCTGCCGTCGATCACCTCCCTCACCCGCCACAGCGTCCCCGACCGGATCGCCGGCGCGATCCTCGGCTACTCGACCGTGGCCCAGTATCTCGGCCAGATCATCGGGCCGATAGTCGGCGGGTATTTCGGAAGGTACTTCGGCATGCGCGCCGTCTTCTGCGGGACGAGCGCGCTCTTGCTCGTCGTCACCGCCTTCAACTGGCTTGTCCAGCGCGGCCATGCACAGAAGGCAGCGCGCTCCACCGACCCGCGCGAAAGCGCGGAGTCCCCACCCTACTTTCCCTCGCAAGAGAGAAGGCGGTGGTGAGTGGAATGGTGTGGGTTCCGGCCTCAAAGTTAAAGGCGCTTCTTCGCAAAAGCTCTGCCGGAAGGTGAGCTGATGCATTTCTTAATGCATATGCGCGTCATGCGTACAGGACTCATGCTCTTTGGCCAGGGACCCACGCATCTGCCGTTGCGTGTCCGGTTCGCCTTGGATGCACTTGCGACGGCATTGCCCGCCAGCGTCGAGCTTTGAATGACCTGATAAGCCGCCGAAATACCTGGCGAGGTTCAACGGCATCATCAGCAGGCCAGCCGCCGTCCCGAACGAGTGCATAACGCAAATTGCGCACTGCAGCGAGCCAGCTTTCGGGTTACGCCGGGGCTTGAGCCCCGGCGTGCTCGTAGACCACTTTCATATCCTTGTAGAAGAGGTACCCGGACGAGCCCAGAACTGCTCCTCGGTCGTCGCCCCGCACATCAGGTGCATGCCGGTCTGTCTGCCCTGGTCGTGGAGATGTGCTCCATCAGCCGCTTGTTCAGCTCTCCGATCATGCCCAGGTCAAGGCCCATCTGCTCGGCCGCCTCGTAGACGACCGTCAGGTCCTTGTAGAGGAAGTATCCGCTCGATTCCCAGAACCGCTCCTCGGTCGTCGCCCCGCACATCAGGTGCATGGCGGTGCTGCCGCCGGTGGCATAGGTGAGGCATCGCAGCACGCGGAAGGCATCCAATCCCAGGTCACGGCTGATCCGGATGACTTCGGAAGCCACCTGAAAATGCACCCCCGCCACGGCGTTGTTGATGAGCTTCAGCGCCATGCCGGAGCCGAGCGGGCCCATGTGGTGGATCGGGTAGGCGTAGGTCTCCATTACCGGCATGCAGCGGGCCACGTCCTCAGGCTCGCCGCCTACCATCAGGGTCATCTCGCCCAGCGCGGTGTAGGGAGGCGGCCAAGCGCCGCCGGCGTCCACCACCTTCACGCCTCTCGCCGCGCCCCGTTCGCCGATCTCCTGCACCGTCTTCATGCTGCCGGTGGTGTGGATGATCAGGATCGAGCCAGGGTCCATGGAGTCGATCAGGCCGTCGTCGAGCGCCACCTGGCGGGTCTGCGCATCGGTCAGGACGTAGCTGATGATGAAGTCGCGGCCCTTGCCCAGCGCCTTGACGTCCGGCTCCAGCGTCACGCCCATGGCGTCCAGCTCGGCCTTCACCTCGTCGCGGCGGACGTACGCGGAGACATCGAAGCCGCGCGCTTTCAGGCGGTTGAGGATCGGACGCCCCATCTCCCCGACGCCGACGATCCCGACGCGACCTTTAACGAAGATATCTGGCCGGCTCATCGGGCGACTCCACGCCCGGCCTCGACGTAACCGTGGACCAACTGCACGCAGCGCTCGCCGTCAATCAGTCGCGTAAGCCCGGACCGCAGCTGGCGAATACCTTCCATAGTGAGCAATTTCGCTTTCGGATTCAAAGCCGCATCCTTTCCCACATTAGTCCACGAAAGAAGTGCAAGCGGACCTGCTGCACGCGAAACTTTGCCTTGCGTGAGCGAGACTAGCAGCGTCATGTCATACGCCCACAAGATGTCGCCAGATCCGTCAACTAAGTACTAAGTCAGCTCAAACGCCCCCGTGCGTCAATCATAAACGATCGAACTGGAGACCTGCCGAGGCTTAGCCTATGGCAACCAAAGGCCAGCAAGGTCCTCGGAGGTCGGGCGCAACTATCCTCGCAGGATCGTGGCTTTGGTTAGCGATCGATGGTACAGAGTGTACGTTACTGTGCAAATTGGAGCACACCTCGTCGTAAGCGCGACCAATTGTACGTTACGTACGAAGTTCACGCGCCTTTTGCCAACTTGATCTGGCACCGTAATGACGCAAAGAGCGGATCGTGCGCACGCGACGCTCATTGTCTCCGTTCAACCACTTGGCCTCGACGACGTTCTGTTGGTCGAGGCCGACGGGAGGCGGAGTGGTCGGGCCATTCTGGTGAGCTGACGACGTTTGAGTGAGACAACCGGAGGGGCTTATATGAAGTTGGTTAATAGCATTATGCTGGGCTCGACAGCGGCCTTTTTTGCTGTGAGCGGGACACAAGCGGCCGATCTGCCGGGACATCCCGACTCAAAGATCGGCGGTGCGGTGATGGCCGCGTTCCAGATCAAGAACATCCCAACTGGTCCGGGCAACGACATCAAGTTCGACGCGAGTTGGGCATAGGTAACACAATGCAGGCGTTCTCTATCACAACGAATATTCGACCAAGCTAAGGGAGGATCACATGGGGGACAAGGATCGATTCCGATCTGACCGTCGCGGCTTCGTTCAGGGAGCTCTTGCAACGTCGGCAATCTTGACCGTGGGTGGCGCCCGCGCTCTCGCGCAACCTCGAGGGAAGATGACGGTAGGCTTCGGAGCTGTCGACCTTCATTGCCTCACGCCTTTCGTTGCAAAAAGCGGCAAATTTTTCGAGGAAGCTGGCCTCGACGTCACGCTGATCGATACACAGACCGGCCCACGTAGCCGTCAAGTTTTGGCCGCTGGCCAAGTTCTTGTTGCGCTCAGTGCTGCGATGGATGCGCCGGCGCTCACAATCGCCGGACGTCGTTCGCGTATCATCTTCGGGATCGATCGCAAGATGGATTGGGCGAATATCGTCGTCCGTAAGGAAGATGTTGACAGCGGTCGCATCCGGTCGCTCCGAGACCTGTCCGGGAAAACTATCGCAAGCACACAGCCGAAATCCGCCAGCGAGGCGGTCTTTCGCTATCTGCTTGGCCAGGTCGGCGTAGAGGACGCCAAGATCCGCGCCGTCGGAAACAACACGACCTGCTTGGCCATGCTTAAGTCGAAGCAGGTGGATGCGACCTTCGCGGCGCCGCTGCACCTTGACCAGATAACGCAGGCGGACGGCTGGGCTGCCGCCGTATTTTCCACGGGCGATGAGAAGACCTGGAACGACGTGGTCGGCGGTGAAGCTCCGGGGCTTGCGTACTACGCTCTGGAAAGCGCTCTGCAGGATCGGCCCGACGATCTGCGCGCCTTTGTTACCGCGATGGTTAAAGCGCAGGACTTCATCCTCAAGAAAGATGTGGAGACCGTTGAAGAGATGGTCTTCGAGGACTATTTCGCCGCGTTCAACCGTGTCGCTTTCCGCCGTGCGCTCGGTTTCATGAAGCAGTCTATCTTTTCCTCTACGAACATAATCGAGGCGGATGCCTATGACCGAATGCTGACGGTGATGCGCGTAGGCGAATTGCAGACGGCAGATGAACTCGCCAATCCTGATGTCGCCTACAACCGGGGCACCAGCTTCGATTTCGTGAAGAAGGCCCGTGGGCTCGGCTAGGCTTGTACGCGTCGATTGGAAGTACGTCGACATCATTCACGGAGGAAGGACAAGAGTGCAGAGTGCAACAGAAGTCAGTCCGGCGGCGATCGAGATAAGGAATCTCACCAAGACCTTTCTTACGTCGGCGGGCTCCGTCCGCCCGGTGGAGAACTTCTCCCTCACGGTCAACGAGGGAGAGTTCGTCTCCATCGTCGGACCATCGGGATGCGGCAAGAGCACCATCCTTAACTTGGTAGCCCAGTTCATCATGCCGAGTGCCGGTAGCGTCGTCGTCTCGGGCAAACCGCAAACAGGTGAGGTGCCTGAGAAGCTCGGTTACATCTTCCAAAGGGACACATTGTTGCCGTGGTACACAGTGCGCAGGAATGTCGGTCTGGGTTTGGAGTTCTCCGGCTGTCGCCAGGAAACGATTGACAGAAAAGTCAAAGAACTTCTCGTGCTCGGGCACCTCTCCGGCTTCGCAGAAGCATATCCGCACCAGCTGTCCGGCGGCATGCGGCGCCGTGTCGCCCTGCTAATGAGCCTGGCCGTCGAGCCTAAGATCCTGCTGCTTGATGAACCCTTCAGTGCGCTCGACGCCCATACCCGGACGCACCTTCACAAGGAACTGCTCGAGATCTGGCGGAAGCTTAAGCAGACAGTAGTAATGGTCACGCACGACCTTGACGAAGCGGTTACTCTGTCGACTCGGGTCATCGTTCTCTCGCGACCACCCAGCCGCGTTCTGTTGGATGAGGCGATCGAAATTCCCTATCCGCGTGACGTCTTCCAACTACGTGAGCAGGATGAGTTCTCCCACTACTACCAGCGCATCTGGGCCGTTTTGGCCAATCAATACCGAGCGGAAGTCTGATGACCATGAGCATTGACGGGGCACGAGTCGGCCTTATGGTTGAACAAGATGACGCGCGTAAAGCAGACAGACGTCGCCGGTTGATGGTCTTGGCTTGCCAGATCGGCGTCATTTCAATCGTTTTCGGCAGCTGGGAAATCCTTACACGTATCCCTGCGGTCTCGCAGAACACGCTTATAGACCCTTTCTTCATCAGTCGACCGAGCATGATTCTGGCCCGCATTTGGCAGTGGGTACAGCCCGGTCGCAACTCTCTTTGGCCGCAGCTGTTCGAAACACTCCAAGCCACATTCTGCGGCCTCTTGGTCGGAGCGGGGTCAGGCTTCATCGTAGGCATGGCCCTTAGCATTAGTCGGCCCCTAGCTGACGTACTCAACCCTTTCATCGTGGCGTTGAACTCGATGCCGCGCATCGCGTTTGTGCCACTCATCACCATGTTCTTTGGCTTCGGTATAGCGTCGAAGGTAGTCACCGCATGGTTCGTGGTGTTCTTCTTGGTGTTCTTCAATACCTACAAAGGCGGACTCAGCGTCGAGAAAGATCTCGTAGACTTCTGTCGCACGCTCGGTGCAACACGACGGCAGATCCTGTGGCGGGTGCGAGTGCCGACCGCGGCCGCCTGGACCTTTGCCTCGCTCCCCAACGCGATCAGCTTCGCCCTCATCGGCGTAGTACTGACCGAGTTCGTGGGCTCGGGAACCGGCATAGGTTACCAGATGATTCTGGCGCTCGCTGCGACGAATGCTACGAACATGATGGCTTCGGTGTCCGTGCTCAGCATCGTAGGCCTTTGCTTAGTGTATGGCGTACAGTTCTTTGAGCGCCGCGTACTACACTGGACGTCGGAGTTTCGCAATCGCTGAGGCCATGAACAAATCAACCGGTTTTCGCGGACGACCATCTTAGCCTCAAAAGTTCGGCTTTTGATTTTTCGGATCCGCCTTAGAGGCCGACCGGAAATTAAGTTGGGTGATTTGAGCGGGTTATGCTTCTTCGAGGTGTTCGAAGCCATCGGAGAAGTAGATGACCTGGACCGAAATCACCCGCTGTCAGCATGACAGACGGGCGCTCCGCATCCATGTTATCGCATGCCTGCGTTTTTATCAACGGATGTGTTGATATACTGATGCAACTGACCGCGCTTTGAAGGAGCAATTCGCCTCACCGAACCGGGAGTCTCAAAGCGAAGGCAAAGACGGCAGCGTGGAGCGCGCTCAGAAGAAGAAAGGCAGAGGCATAAGGGGTCGGCGCGGCCTGATGCAGAGGCTGCGTCTTCAGCGCCCAGCCGAGAAAGGTCGCGCACAGCGTCGTGAAGGTTGGCGCCCCCAGACGCTGAGCAATGTTGAGGGTCATTGTCGCCATCGGCAGTTGACTCTTGCCGACGGCCGTGTAGGCAGCCGAGAAGGAGGGAACGCCAACGGCGCTCTGGCCCACGCCCCGAACGAACAGAGCGACCGACAGAACGACAATATCCAGCCCGTATTCCGCCAGATAGACGAGCGGCAATGTTCCGACGAAGGCCAGAAACGCGCCGCCGGCCGAAGCCGCGCGCGTTCCGAACCTCTCGGTGAGAGCGCCTATGAACGGATAGGTGCAGACCATCCCAATGCCCAGCGGCGCCATGAGCCAGGCCATTTCACTCGGCGAGCGACCGCAGACTTGGATGAGATAGATGGGAACGAGCATTTGACCCGCGAAAAGGACGCCGTTCGACAGGAATTGCGTGATCGAGGATGTCAGAAAGACCTTGATGGAAAACAGCCGAAGGTCGATCAAGGAGCGATCGCCCTTGCGGCGCGCGGACCAGTAGAACGCGGCCAGGAAGATAATTGCGGCGCCGACCGTGAGGAGACCAGCGCGATCGCCGGAATTGTCCGATCCAAGCAGGAACAGCGCGAGCCCCGGCGACAACAGAGCCAGACCCATCCAATCCAGGTTTCGCGGCCTGATATGCTCGCGATCATCGGGTAGCACGATGACTGCCAGGATCAGGCCGAGCAAGGCGATGGGCAGATTCACCCAGAACAGCCAGCGCCAGGAGGCGTATTCCAGGATCAGCCCTGCGATGACCGGCCCAAGAAGGGGCGCGAGCAGAACCGGCGTCGCGATATAGCCGATGACCCGCGCCAGATGTTTTCCCGCGGCACGCGCCACCATCATCTGCGTCATCGGCGCAAGCAGGCCCGCGCACATCCCCTGCAGCACGCGAAACCCGATCAGCGAAGCGGTCGACCAGGCGAGCCCGGAGAGCACCGACGTGATGGTGAAGGCGGTGAAGCAGATGAGATAGACGGCCTTGGCGCCGATGCGGTCGACCGCCCAGCTATTGAGCGGCATCACCAGGGTCATCGCCAGCAGATAGCCGCTCGTGACCCACTGCATGGTCGTCAGGCTGCTGTTAAACTCAGTCGCAAGGCTCGCGAGCGACACGTTGGCGATCGTTGCATTGAGATGCAGCAGGAAGGAGCCGATGATCGAGACCGCGGCGATCTTCCAGATCGCGGGATCGAGCTGGTCCGTCGGATCGGGCACATCTAGAGACGGCGGCGTCGTCCGATCCTCGCCACCGGAAGCGCCCGGCTTCCGCGATGGCTGACTACCTTCAGCCATCGCCAAGACGTTTCATCAGTGGGATCGCCGCGTTCAGGGTTTGCCGTTCAGCGGGCGTGAATTTCGCCATGGCAGCCGCGAGCCAAACGCGTTTCGCGATGCCGCGTTGCCGCCGCTCCTCTTTGCCCTTGTCCGTCAGCGCGAACAGGATCTGCCGTCCGTCCGTCGGATGAGGCTGGCGATGGACGAATCCGTCCTGCTCCAGGCTTGCAAGGATGGTCCCCATCGACTGTGGCTTCATCGCCTCGGCGCGCGACAGATCGGCTGTCGTCATCGGGCCGAACTGCTCGAGCCGCGCCAGCGCGCTCATCTGCGAGAGGTTCATTTCGTTCGGATTGGACTGCGAGCGCAGCTTGCGGACCAGTTGTCCGATTGCCAACAAAAGCTCGGATGACGCCTTATCAAGCGATGGGGGTCGATCCAGGGCAACCTTCATGTTCACATCGTACAAAAGGAAGACAATTTTGCAAGATTGTCTGTCTTTCGACTTAGGCCTCTTGGTTCGAGACGGCGCCCAGAAAACCGGTGGAGCTGACGTAGGTCAGGTTGCTGGCCCCGCCGAAGGCGCCGTTCTTGTTGTACTACACCTGGTTGTTGGAGCCGCCGAGCGTGCCGCCGCCACCTCCACCGCCGGAGACTTGCACGCACCTACATAAAAGGCGGTAAAGCTCGCCGTATTTTCGTAAAAGTTAGTGGCGCGCTAATCGGAGTCGCGGAATTCAACCCGCTCACATCCAGCTTGGCTTTGGGGTTGGAGGTGCCGATACCGACGTCGCCGGTGCTGTCGATCGTCGCTCGAACTGCATTGTTCGGCAATGTTGCTAGCCTCGTTCATGCTAAGCCCCACCCCGCTTACACATGGCGCTGGATAGTGGCGATTACGGCGGGTCTCGGGGAAATTGCATCATAATCGCTTGAAGCGCAGTAAAGGAAGCCGTCAGCTGCGCTGCCGCCGCATGCGGCTCGACAAAGATACACGAACGATCCTGAATGCTGCTCTCTCCCGCAGAACCGGATCCGCCGACAACAAACCAGAACTGACCTTTTCCGGTCGCGGGATCGGGCCCGAGTATGGTTTGACCTTGAGCCAGATGATAGACCTTTATCTGCAGTCCATCCTCTTCGTGTAGAAGAGATACACAATCTGTTTGGATTTTTTCCAACTGAGCAGCATTCAACGGAACGATGGGATTAGTGATATGCGATCGCCGCCTATTTGGCACCGCGTTCTTTAGCTCTTCACGAGCTTGTGGCATCCACTTGGCACCCGGATCCCAACCGTTTCTTAACGTCATGTACTCCAGCCCCCTACTTCCGGACTTAATCGGTCCGTAGGGGGTGTTATGACCCGCGAACTGCACCATAATCGGATTAAGCGTCCACCGGCCGACCATTCCATCGCCATCAGTAAATAACTGAAACTGATCAGGCTGGTGATAGTGTGGCGGAATCTCGGTGTTGGCATCTTGCTCTACTAAATATGCCGTTGGATGGAGCTCGGATGCTTCATGAGCGCTGCCGGCGCGGAAGGAATGCTTACCGAGATAGAAACTCAACCAAGCACGGGTTCCATTGGGAAGCGTAATCGCCTGGCGTGATTGCCGCGCTTCTGCAAGCGATATGACCTGCACTTTGACCTCTCCCAATCATCTACCGTTTGGTCAGTTCTCTTACCATCTACTGGCGACCCGTCCTTGGTCTGCTGCTTCCATGAACGGTCGTTCTTTAGGCATACGCCCACAAGACGTCGCCAGATCCGTCAACTACTAAGTCAGCTCAAACGCCCCCTTGCGTCAATCATAAACGATCGAACTGGAGACCTACCAAGGCTTAGCCTATGGCAACCAAAGGCCAGCAAGGTCCTCGGAGGTCGGGCGCAACCATCCTCGCAGGATCGTGGCTTTGGCAAAGGGCACACGCCTTCCGGGGAATGGCATCCGGCGTCCTGACGGACTCATTCGGCATCACCAAGCACTTCGTGGACGACACTTGAGCCCGCACCGATTAGGCTTAATAGATCCGGCAAGTCGCCGCGACGTGACCGACATTCGTGGCGCTGAAGGATGCGTTTCCGGGAGGTGAGATCAAGCATGCACTTCACTTACAGGACGCAGGCCTTCAGATGCTCGGGCGTAACAGCCTCTCCTGGCTCAAGCCATTCTTTCTTTGTTGAAGGCCGTCCATTGTACATCATGCCGTTCCAGAAGATGTGAGACAGGCTGTCCAGGTGGGTGTATGAATAGCCGTGAAATTCCATCCCGATCCAATCAGACGCGAAGCCCATTCCTTTCTGCGGCGCACCTTCGCCACTTGTATGCGGCGCTGTCTCTTGCTGAGAGCACCCTCGGCGAACTGATAAGTTTTGTATGAAAAGCTTATCATTCGATGAGCTGACTGCACGCCAGCTTCGGGCGTGATCTTTGCGACGTGACGACACTTCGGTAAGCACCGAGCTCTCGATTACTAACAGCGTTTTTGAAGGAGGCTCAGATCATTGGATCGTCGACCTGCGATTTAGAAGCCGTTTTCCTGCTCGGAAACCATTGGCTTACGCGCGGCGCGTTGCAATCATGTTGCATCAAACAGATTTGGACTGTGCCGAGCAGCCAGATACACCGGGTGTGGGCCCTTCGCAACGGAGCATGGCTCGGCGTCAGAAACGATTCAAACTGCAATCACGCGCTCTGCTTCGAGTACGACCACAACCGCCATTGGCGACAGCCCTCCTGCGATTGAAGCATTTTTGCCGTCACAACACGGCTCGTATTTCCAAGGGGGATGCGCCCAATCTTGTAAAAAGGCGCCTTCTGCAGGTCAAGACAACAATCTGTACATTCTCCATGGCCCGCTCACGATCCGGTTGTATCGGAGGGCGCATGACTAACCTGCGCGACGTCGCTTGTTATTACATGCCAGGCTGCCGCCCGTTGCGGGGTGAAGGGAGACAACTCTGCGTACTCCCGGGTCATCTCTGCCATCGGAATAAGACGCCACATTGGGGATCTTCTGCTTGGCTCAGCGGGTCTCATCACGGCAAGCGGAGCTCAGGCAGACCACCTTCTCGTAAAGGCAAAAGCGGTTGAATGCGCTAGAACGCGTGCACTATCGGGGATTGTGCTCGACGTCGAGCATTGGGCGCTTCGCTTTTGTTGGGTGGACATCTTTCGACTCATCAGTCTGCTGTGATCTTTCCGGAAGCGCGCGTTGCGTCAAGTGATGAACGAGCGCCCCGAGATCCGAGAACATCTTTCTCGGTAGGTTCAAGCGCGGAGCTTGCATTGCGCTCAGACGGGATTGTGCGGCGTTCGGCATAGCCGCGAAAAACGACTCGCGTCCTGGCTTTGTTTGGCGAGCGATGCTTTCGGCGCTCATGTCCCTCCAGTTACCCATGACCACCTCTCGTCCGCCTTGGGATTGCGCCGCCCTGGCGTAACGGAATCGCTAATCCGATTCGAGGAGCACGGGTTGATTCGCGAAACGCGCGGCCTCTTGCAGATAGATGAACGCAGGTGCCTTGAGGAAAGGGCATGCAGTTGTTACAAGCTGATTGCGAGTACTTATGGCTCGTCTGAGTCTGGAATCTCAGGAAACGAGCCGGTGAGTTAGGAAAGTCGCCCACGTCTGCTCCGTTCTTCAATTCATTTTGAGACGAGTTGTTTCTCTGGTTCATCACTTGGGCTTTCGAAAAAATCCAGTAATCAGCTGGGGTGATATGTTAAAATCCGTTGCGCTGAGGGGGACGAGCCGTGATCCGTCGACGACACAGATGATCGCCACATTATTTGTGGCAACGTTCATTTGTTGAAGGAAGGTTGGCCTGATGGGGTTGCCCTAGCCGAATCTTCCGACGCCAGCGCAGATTGTCGCCCGTGAGCTCGATGCGATTAAAGCGTTGAATGATGCGGTCCAATATCACATCTCGGCGGTTAATGCCTCTCATGGCCGGCTCCGATGTATGACCCGCTGCACGCATTTCCGACACTCGCCCAGCTCGGGCAAGGATTCACTTACCCCATGCTACAGGTAGCATTCCAGCTTGCCGGTCGACCCGGCTGGCAAGTTCATTTATGCTTCGCGAATCTCCACTAGCGATGCTGCTGGAGGAAGATTGCGCTCAATGACCATGGCGTCTCCCCGATGCTTAGATGCTTCTCCTTCACTTAAATGAAGGTTGGAAGTAGGCGAGGCGGTGAACGAGCGACCTCGCTGGTTTCACCATTCTTCCACCTACGGTCACCCCTTTACAGCGGCGGCACACCGACTTCTATAAGGGCGGCTGCGGTCGTCTCTTCGCCACCGCGTACCTTTAGAATCAACAATGGCGCTAGAGCGAGACAGGCAGACCCGAGTAGGAGGCAACGCGAGTCGTCGGTCGGGGATCGAGTATCAAATCCGCTAAACCGGCAACGGAACGCTGAATGCAAGTACAACATAGGAGAGCCGTCGGGCATCGCCGACGGCTCTCTCCAGGTTCAGCAGTCGGGGGCTCTCCCCTTTGCTATTTTCCTGAACTTCGTGACCTCAGAAGTTACGCTGAACGCGAGCTTCGAATGATAGTGTATCCTGGTTGCGAAAGGTCCATGCCTGAACCGGCTGCGGAGCACCCGGCGAGAAGGTCGAAAAGCCACTGAAGTTCTGATTCAGGTGGAACCACTGGATTTCGCCCGAGAACGTCAGGTTCTTGACCGGAGTCCAGCGGGTGATCAGGCCGACCATTGCAGCGCTGAAATTCGGGTCGCAGCTATAAGTCGTGCCGAGCCCGCGATGGGTGGCGCCGAACGCTGTACAGAAGTCAGCGGCAGCGGTGGTGTCGTACTTCACCCAAGCAGCGGCCCCGTACAAGCCACTCGACCAGTAGGGATCCCAGTTATGATTGTAGCCACCGCGAAGGCCGTAGGTCGTCGTCAAGTGGATGACGCCATCACCACCGAAGGCAGTCGGACGGAATACGCCATCGGTGGTCGCGCCAAACCCGTAGCTTGAGGAAGGACCGAACTGACCGGGCACGCCTCCGAGCATCGTGAAAGAGGGGCTCGGCCCTGTGGTAGAGATCACCTGCCTTGTGTTACCCTTTGCCCAACTCGCGTCGAACTTGATGTCGTCGCCCGGACCAGTTGGGATGTTCTTGATCTGGAACGCGGCCATCACCGCACCGCCGATCTTTGAGTCGGGATGTCCCGACAGCACTGAATCGGTCAGAGCATCCGCTCCGGAGACGGGAGCACCTCCGGCGCCCAGCACGTTGTAGCTCCCGCCAACGTGGTGCAACGAGCCCGAAACCTGGAACAAGCCCCAAGCCTGCTCGATCCGCACGTTGCCAACCAGGTCAGGCACCACAAAGCCCTCGTACGTATTGGCGCCGAGCCCATTCGCGCCAATGCCCAGAGCGAGGTTGTACAAGGGAGCCCGGCTGTTCTGAGTCGGCTCATCGAGGCCGATTGAAGCTGACACTCCATTGCCGAAATTCGCCTGGTACTGGATGCTGGGCGTGCCATCCCAGCTGTCATGACCACCGAACAAATGTGCGCCGTTGTTAGCGGGAAAACCTCCCCAAGGCGTTGAATACGCCGACAACGCCCTACCAAAGGTAAATCCTGCGAATTGGATGAACGCAAACCCAGGAAAGGCATAGCCGCCGCCAACTCCACTGAGCAGGTTAGAATTTGAGCCGCCAATGGCAGCCGGCGCCGCGCCAAGCGACGTCGGATTAGTGTTGCCGAAATTGTTGAACTGGAACTTAGCTTCGGCAAAGCCGCGGACCACGCCGTACTCGGTGGCCGTGCGAGTATCAACACTCAACAGCATACGAGAGCGGGATTTTATTAAGTCGTTAAAGCGGTCGCCTTGCCCGGCGTCGCCCGACCAGGCCGGCAGATTGTAGACGGCGCCGCCGTTGAAGGTCGTATCGACACGGAAGTAGCCACCGATCTTCATACAGGTATCGGTACCGGGAATGTACCAAAACCCGGCACCGTACAGAGAGCAGACCTTCACGTATTCAACCGCTTTGGCCTTCACGGGCAGATCGGCCGCTTGCGTCCCGCTCACAGCAAAAAAGGCCGCTGTTGAGCCCAGCATAATGCTCTTAACCAACTTCATATAAGCCCCTCCGGTTGTCTCATCGCAAACGTTGAGCGTCGTGTGCGCACGATCCGCTCTTTGCGTCATTACGGTGCCAGATTAGGTTGGCAAAAGGCTCGTGAACTTCGTACGTAACGTACAATTAGTTGCGCTTACGACGAGATGTGCTCTAATTTATAACTTTGTGTACTGATAGTACGCTCTTAGCGAGATCGAGTACGAACTGTACGGTTTTGATACCATTGCATCACGCTTGCCGAGCGCTCGCGCACGTTGGTTCGTTCCGTACAAACTTCGCGCACCGACAACGAACGCAATCTGTCAACGTTAATACGCGAGGAGCGAAATGGTCCGTACCTCGACGTCACAAGTTCAATCGAAGGAAGGCAAAGGAGAATATCCCGACTATCGTTAACCTCCAAGAAGGGCCTCCGATATGCCCATCGGAGGCCTTTTCGTTGACCGTTGATGGCCGTCGCCGTACGTGAGGCCCTCGTGATCCTGCGGGAGCCCGAGCGGCAGCATGTCTGGGCAATTTGATCGCATTCACCCATCAGGAGATCTCCGTGTGCCGCCCCCCGAGTCCTTCGAATCCGCAAATCGTTCCTTATGTTGTCGCCGACAATGCGCGTGCGATGCGACTCGCGTCAGCGCTGAAGGCTCCCGGCTTTGATATTCGTTAGGATACGGCCGCCAGCGGCGCCGGCGGGAACGAGCTGTTTGCGAATTTCCCTGACGCTTTAGCGTCGGGGGAAGATGATGTATGCGAGACGCTTGATGGGTTGGTAAGAGAAGTGGGGCGATTCCCGATGAGACACCGGATCGTTGTGACCGGCACAGATTCCGGGATCGGACAAACAGTCTTTTCCGCAGGGCTCGCCAATGTCCTAGGCGCGAACTATTGGAAACCGATCCAGGCCGGTCTCAAAGCTGAGAGCGATACCGAGCTCGTCGCACGGTTGGGCGGTCTCTCAGCCGATCGCATCCTGCCGGAGCGTTACCGACTTCGAACGCCCGTCTCACCCCATCATTCCGCCGAAATTGACGGCGTTCGCATCGATGCGGATTCTCTCCATGTGCCGGATACCGGCGAGCGCCCGCTAGTGATCGAGGGCACGGGCGGACTGATGGTGCCGGTGACTGGCGGCACACTTTATGCTGACATATTCGAGCGATGGCGGCTTCCAGTCGTGCTTTGCGCCAGGACGGCATTCGGAACAATCAATCACGCTCTGCTGTCGATAGAGGCTTTGCGAAAGCGTCAGATCACCATTCTTGGGGTCGCGTTCGTTGGCGAAAGAAATGCTGAGAATGAGAGTGCAATTTGCGAGATCGGACGGGTGCGTTGGTTAGGGCGATTACCCTGGCTTTCTCCTCTCACGGCGGAAGCGCTCCAGGCAGCGTTCAAAGCCTCATTCCGGAGCGATGATTTCAAGCTATGATGGCAAAGAAGGGGTTGTCATCGTTCGCGCGCCACGCGCTTCAAGACGAGACGCCAAGGATTGTGCTCGGGGACGGTGCCTATCTCCATACTCATACCGTGGATGGTCGTCGTGTCATTGATGCAGTTTCATCCTGGTGGCCGTAACCCACGGCCATTGCCATCCTCACGTTGAAACTTTCTTCCACTGATCTCGATCATGTCTTCTCCGACAGTCTCGTCAGCCAGCGAATACGCGTTGCCGTAATGCAACATTCCTAGCACGCCGATGCGGTCGAAGCGATGTCGACCGGCGCCTGGGACGTGTTCAACGCGCCGTACAGGCCCACTTCACCGCAAATCTCGTTTGCTGCGAGAGGTCGAGAGCGAGCGCAGGCGGCTTTCGATGCGCTCGAGTCTGCGTGTCGAAACGAAATGTCGGCCAGCTTTATTGTGGAACCTTCAATGTTGGGGCGGGAGAGATGCTGATATACCCGGCAGCATGGGTGCTGAGAAATTGAGATGATCTACGAGATCTCTGACGTCCTATTCATTGCTGACGAGGCCGCTTCCGCTGGGATGACGTCTGCAGATCAATCAGCGTCGTTTGTCTATTTCTGCCTGCAGAATCGCTCGGCTGTGCTCCTCTGCTTCCCGAATGATCTTTAGCGCAGATTCGATGTTGCGCGCACGGCATGCCCCAAGGAGCCTTTCGTTTCGCTTGATCCACAGTGCGACCTCAGCACGAAAGGCCTTCTCAATCGTAACATAGCGAAAAATATTCCGCCGACACACATCCACTGTATTGAGCAGCGTTGGCCAATTAGCTGCCTGGATAAGAATTCGGTGAAAGCTAGAATTAAGAGCGAACCATTCGGCGGGACTGCTCCGCCGCTGCCACATTTTTTTCACAAGCTCGGCCATTTCATCGAGCTGTTCCGTCGTAAGACGGCTAATGGCGCGCTTCGCAGCCAGAGCCTCGAGGTGGATGATCATTGAACTCAGCTCTTCCAATTCATCGGGCGACAAACTAGCGACAATCGCACTCCGGCGAGAATGCAAAGTCACAAGCCCTTCCGAGGCCAGTTGGCGCAACGCTTCCCGAACGGGCGCGCGGCTTACCTGCAGATCTTGTGCAAGATTGTCCTGCCACAAACGCTGTCCCGGCGCCAACCGTCCCGTTGTGATCGCGTCACGCAGTTGTGCTGTCACAAATTCGACCAAGGTGACCGGCCGTTTCTGTGCTCCGATCTCCTGAACTTGCATCTCGTCGATGCGTGAACTAATTGACTTTTCCGACGCGGAGGCTTCTGGGCTAACTTCCAACGTTTCTGGCAGCCGGGGCGACCTTATGGCCAAGCCACCTCGCTCCTGCGCATCTGAGGATGATTTCTCCCGTCTGGGGTTAGTTGATCGTGACGCCGCCATCGATAACTATGCTCTGCCCATTTACGAACGCCCCTGTCTTCGAAATCAACAATATTGCCGCACCCGCGATCTCATCCGGTTGGCCGACCCGACGCATACGCGAACGCGATTCGGTATTTCGGAGCGTTTCTGGATCGTCCCATAGCACCTTGGCCTTGTCAGTCTTAATTAGACTTGGGGCGATTGCAATTCACACGAAAATAGTGATTGCCGTATTTGACTACGAGATTGCGCGCCAGCTGCAACTCCCCACCTTCGAGATACAACAGGCGCTGATCGCGGTCGAGCCTTTTTTAGCCGCCGACCGAGGAGATGATGACGATTGCGCCGTCCTCGCGCTCGATCATCTGCGGACGCGTAGGAATTCCGCCAGTTATTGGCGACGATGTTGTTCTCGAGGATCTTGCTGAACTGGTCGTCGCCGATGCCGGCAAGCGGGCCTAATGCGGCCTCGACGCAGCATCGCAGACCAATGCTGTCAACCTTGACGAATTCCGGGCGGTTCTGTCGACGGTTCGTCGACTATTCCCTTGCCGGAGATTTTGCAGGCGATTGAAATGGCGGTGTTCGGGCCATGCCTGTCGTTGATGATCTTGGTCACCTCTTCGCAGGCTGGGAGCTTGCGCGACAACACCACCACCATGGGGACGTCCTCGGGCATCCGCTCGGCGTGCCCGGCAATGACCGTAACCTTATCGGCCAGGTTAAACAAGGACGACACTCAAGTCCGATCCACTTGTTCAGACAGGACCGATCTCTGTCAGCGATTAGTTCGCCCCTTGCGCTCCACCGACAACACCTTGCGAGCTGGGAAACAATTCCATGCCCCTCACTCGTAGGTGTTTCTTGTCGACTTTACCCAGGATATTTTCCGGCAACGCCTCCAGAAATGCCACGTGCTCTGGGACTTTGAACGGAGCGAGGAGGCGCGTGCAATGATCTATAACTGACGTGGGGTCTAGCCGCCCTGTTCCATTGCTCACGATAAAGGCAACTATTCGCTCTTCACGAAATTCGTCCGGGATACCAACAACAGCGACCTCCTTGACGCCGCTATAGGTTGCAACCGCACGCTCCACCTCGGCCGCGGCGACGTTGAAGCCCGAGCGTTTGATCATGTCCTTCTTGCGATCGAGATACCATAAGTACCCGTCTTCATCGACATGACCGGTATCGCCGCTATTCAACCAACCTCCGGCGAACAGCTCCTCGGTCAGATGCGGGTCCTTGTAATAGCCGCCGCTTAGGCCATAGCGGGAGAACGATTGTAGCAGGATCTCCCCGCTGTCCCCGACACCGCCGTCGGTACCATCGTCGCGCTTGATCTTGAGACGCACTCCCGGGATCGGCGGTCCGGCGCTGCCAGCTTTCCAAAGTGAACCCACGGGCGAACAGGTAGCCATCCCCAAGGACTCGGTAAGGCCATACACTTCGACCAGGCGGATGCCCCCGAATTGATCCGAGAATTCGCGCCGACGGTCGTTGTCAAGCGGCAGCGCAAACTGAACGCGTCGAACCCGGTGTTGGCGATCTTGGGGAACACGCGGATTGTTGAGGACCATCTTGACGTGAGTGGCGTTAAACGCGGTGAACGTGATGTCGTGCTCGACCAGTGTCGCTGATAGCTTGCTGGCGGAGAATTTATCACGCATAACGATGGTCGCTCCTTTCAGGATGACCGGATTTATAAGCGCAACGCCTCCGTTCGCGTGATACAGGGGAAAGTAGTGCAGCACGCGATCATCCGCCGTGTAATTAAGGGCGTTTGCAAAGTTAAGCCCCGCGACGAACAGGTTTCCATGGCTCCACAGCACACCTTTCGGCCGACCGGTCGTTCCCGACGTGTACATGATCATTGCAAGTTCATCGACGCTCGGGAATGGCTCGTCGAACCTGTCCGAATTCTCGACGAGCATGCGGTTGAGCATTGCGCTGCCAGTGTCCATCGCTCCACAGTCGACGGTAATGATCGAGCGGACGCTTGCTTGTTCGGCCGCTATTGCTCGGACGAGCGCCTCGGTCTCCCTTGCGACAATGATTGCTGCGACGTCACCGTTTGAAACCTGGTATCTGATCTCATCTTCCGCAGCGAGCGTGCTACAGGTGACATAGACGGCCCCCATTCGCTGGATTGCGAATGCGGCTGCAAGGTACTCTGGACAGTTTGGCAAGGAGATCATGACGTGCTCGCCACGACGTATTCCAAGAGCACGCAGACCGTTGGCGATCTGGCACACCGCACGGCCGAATTGGCCGTAAGTAATCTTTAGTCCGCGATATTCGATGAACGACTTTGAGGGAATTACTTCTCGATTGTACGCGAGTGCTCGCGGCATCGTTCGCTGTCCCACCATGTCCCAGCCGACCACTGGCTTAGCCTCGTGTGTCATATAACGATCCCTACGTTAGGGCTGAACGGCTTGCCGTTTGCCCGAACCTTTTTGCAACGTCCGCAGCACTGAACAACGAGCTCCTGCTTCTTTGCCGCGTCCCAGAAACCCCGGTCCCATTCATTGGGCACCGGAAGCGGTCGTTCGGCGGCTCCTGCAGTAACACCACTCATCCCCGCACGCTCCCCAGAATGGCTGCACTTGTCGGATATGGCAATCCGGCCGTCACAAGACAGGTTTCAGCGTTCGCGACCTGGCTGGTGGATGTGCCTCTCAGCTGGCGCACTCCCTCAAGGAGGTGGTTCACGCCGTGGATGTAGCCTTCGGCTAGATTGCCTCCTGCGGTGTTAACGGGGATGGATCCGTTGGGAGAAATGTGCCCATCATCGACAAAGCCACCCGCCTCGCCCTTCCCGCAAAATCCGTAATCTTCAAGTTGCTGCATCAAGGTAGGCGTGAAGCAGTCATAGAGCTGCGCGACGTCGATATCCTTCGGTCCGACACCTGCTTCGCGATACACCTCGGCGGCCGCCAACCGGCCCGAACTCTCCAGAATGTCCTTCCGACCGATAAAGGAATGGAGCGGGCCTTGAATCTCGGGCATGGCTGCCTGGGCGGCGGCCTTCACATAGACGGGCTTCCCCTTCAGATCGGCCGCTCGCTCGGGCGTCGTCACAACCAGGGCGACCGCACCATCGGTCTGCAAGCACATGTCAAACTTGCGCAGAGGAGATGAAATGACCGGCGACGCAAAGTAATCCTCAAGGGTCAGGGTCTTGTTGTAAAGTTGAGCCCTCGGATTACGGTTCGCATACGCCCTTGCCGTCACCGCAACCTTTCCAAGTTGCTCGTTGGTCATTCCGTATTCATGCATCCGGCGCCGAGCCATCATCGCAAAGACCTGAGAAGGCGCGGTGAAGCCGTGCGGCACCAGGAAGTTGTCGTAGCCAGGGTCCTGATTTCGATACAGCTTAGCCGTATCGCCTGACCCGGGACGGATCCCCGATCGGCCATTCAGCGTTCGATAGATAACGACATAGTTTGCCCGTCCGCTGGCGACGGCCAGCGACGCCTGACCGAGAAGTGCGCAGCTGGCCGCTCCGCCCAAATCCACGCACGCCCAGAACCGGACCAGGGGCAGCCCGAGATTGTGCGCCACCAGAGCCTCTGACGCGCCGGTTTGCGCGATTCCATAACGCACGAGCCCGTCCACCTGATCGGGCTCGAGCCCGGCATCGTCAAGCGCTTCGGTGATTGCCTCAAGAGCCAGACGCAGCTCGCTGCGCCCGGAGCGCGACGAGAATTCAGTCCTGCCAATGCCGACGATCGCAGCTTGATCTTTGATGCTATTCAAGTGCGCCCCGATCATTCTCAACACTACGGCTTTTCAGCATCACGGATTCAAGTCGAATGTCTTCACCTGGTCGTCCGCACCTTCGACCTGACAGAAATCCAACCCGTATTCTGAACGGTTGGCCGCATCCAACTTCAATTCAACACCATCATAAGAAATCTCGTGCATAGCCTTTAGGATGGCATCGGTGTCGTCGATTGAACCGGCCTTCTCGATCGCCTTGGCGAGAAGGAAATAGAAATCGTAGTTGACCATGACCGCATATATGTTGCTCGGCGACGCTTCTCCGATGAATTCACGATACTCCTTCGCAAGCTCCGCAGCAGCGGGAGTCGCTGGGCTGTCGAGATTTGCGCCGACAACGGTGTTTGCCCCGTACGGACGATCGAGACCGACCTTTTGTACCGACGTGCAGGGCGTCGCATAGCTGAAAAACGCAGGCGCCGCATCAACTTCTTTGTTGGTGCGAACGATGGGCGCGAGCTGATCAGGGCCCCAACCAATAAATAGAATATCCGGTTTGGCTGAGCGAATCCGCGTGAGAGGAGCTGACAGATCGGACGCGCCTTGCGGGAACGTCTCGCTCGCAACGATCTGCAGATTTTGGCCTTCAAAGGCCTTCTTTATCAACTCTTGCATTTCAGCAGTTGTTACCTCCTGCGGCAGTAGCATCGCCACTCGCTTCGCCTGGGGGAACAAGGTCGCGAGACCCCTGGCCGTCAACGTCGCGCGCACCTGCGCGGACGGGAGAGTCAAGATCAGGAATTTCGACTTGTCGATTTGTGGAGCAGCAGATGAACTCGAGGTGAAGTAGATGACCTTATTCGGCTCGGTCAACTGCAAAACGATCGGCGCCAGGCGGCCGATTGCACCAAACATGAATTTCACGTGCTTGTCGGTGACGAGGTCAACGGTCGCTAACGAGGCCTGTCGCTCATCGGTGCGACTGTCAGCAACGACAAGTTCGAGCTCGTACTTCTTTCCATTCACAGTGACTCCGACGGCGTCATTGATCTTTTTAATGGCAAGGCGGCTGCCGTTGTAATTTGGAATACCAACGGCTTGATAGTCGCCTGAGCGTTCGGCGATAACGCCGATCTTGATCGTTTCGGCTGCGAAGGCGGATCCTGCGATCGACAACGTGGACAGTACCAGCGCTGCAAAAAGCTCGATGTTCATCTTGCCTCCCTGAGCGCGTGAGCGCGCACCCAATTCTTCTTTTCAAATCGCCCGCTTTTTGCAGGCGCCATCTCACCTCGAATGGCATTTCCCACGTAGGACAGACGCTGGATGCGCTCGTGCCGCCACTCGCTCTCGTCCACCCACACGGCTCTGCATAGCCCACCGTTCGACTGAGGAAGAAGTGGAGACTTTATTTTGGATACGATATCTGATATCCGCCGTCAATGCCCCCGGGCGGACCTGAGAACATCACCTATGGCGAGTGCAGACGATGGGAATGAGTTCAATCCGTTTAAGCAGCGTTCGCGGATCTCGGCCGCTGTCGATCAAATAAAGAGCATTGTTCGGCGACTCAGCGAAGCAGACGTTGTGAGTGTCACAGAGATCGGCTGGGTGTGCTTCGGCAGTTCGGCCCAGCTCATAGCCGGGCCGTTACCGCAAATTCTTTGTCCAGGAGAATCAGAAATGAACGGCCTCACATCGACTTCTATCAATGATGCCGATCTGATCGGTTACTTTGAAAAGCTAAGCAACTGGGGCCGCTGGGGCAAGGAAGATCAACGCGGCACATTGAATTTCATCACGCCAGAGAACCAAGTTCGCGCCGCGCGCTTGGTGCAACGTGGACGCGCTGTCTCATGCTCTCGAACGATCTCGCCCCGTTGGGCGCCAGAGAATCCACGCCCGCTCACACACTTTATGACCGCAAGCGGCGAAGGCGCGCCGAAGAAAGGAATGGGCTTCGCGTCCGATTGGATCGGGATGGAATTTCACGGCCATTCATACACCCACCTGGACAGCCTGTCTCACATCTTCTGGAACGGCATGATGTACAACGGACGGCCTTCAACAAACATCACGACGTCAAAAGGTGGAAAAGACGGCAGCGTAGAATGGGCTAGCGGCGGCATCGTCTCCAGAGGAGTCTTGCTCGACATCCCGCGACTTCAAAAGAAGGAATGGCTTGAGCCAGGAGAGGCCGTTACGCCTGAGCATCTGAACGCCTGCGAAAAAGCCGAGCAGCTGACAGTGGGCTCCGGCGACATCCTTGTCATTCGGAATGGCCGTGACGCAAGAAGCGCGAAGAAGGGAGTGGCGTTGCCAGAGAAACACGGTTCGCCCGGGCTTCATGCAAGCTGTCTGCCTTGGTTACACGAGCGTGAGATAGCCGTCCTCTGTTCGGATGTCGCACAGGACGTCAGGCCCTCCGGCTTTGCAGTGGCATCGCCGGTTCACGCAGTCGGGATGGTGGCCATGGGCTTGTGGCTCGTAGACAACGCTTCGCTTGAGGAACTCGCTGCAGTCTGTTCCGAGGAGAACCGTTGGGAATTCCAATTCATCATCTCCGCCCTGCCCTTGAAAAACACCACCGGGTCTCCCGTCAATCCGATTGCAATTTTCTGAGCCCCTCCAAATACAGGCGTGCGCCATCACGCCCACGAGCTGATCGCGCGCCCGCCGCGGAAGACCTTTTGCGAACATCGAGGGAGAACGCGATGAACCGAGGTAAGCGGCTTGCGGGGGCTTTGCCCCCAATGCACATCTGGAAAGGAGCCAACGGTGTACGGATCGCAGGAGACCTTTGGGGGCCATCAGACCGACCGCTCGTCGTATTGACGCATGGCGGCGGCCAAACACGACACGCTTGGAAAAACACTGGAGTGATCCTAGCTCAAGCAGGCTACCACGTGATTGCATTGGATGCCCGCGGTCACGGTGACTCTGGCTGGGCCGAAGACGGCGATTACAGCCAAAACATAATGGTGGAGGACCTCCGGTGCGTGCTCAGCGAAATTGGCCAGCCCCACCCCGTTTTGGTCGGTGCGTCGATGGGCGGCCTAACGAGTCTGATAGCCGTAGGTGAGAGCCAGATAGATGCCAGAGCGTTGGTGCTAGTCGATATAGCTCCCAAGCTAGAACGCGCTGGAACTCAACGCGTCCTTGATTTCATGGATCTACGACCGGAGGGATTCGACTCCCTGGAAGAAGTCGCCGACGCGATAAACCAATACCAGCCACATCGGAAACGATCCAAGAGTCTTGAAGGTCTCGCCAAGAGTCTACGCATCGATGACCGAGGTAAGTATCGATGGCATTGGGATCCACAATTTCGACGTAGAATTGTCGATCCCGACGAAATGGAGCTGCGACTAGAAACTTGCGCCAGAAATATTTCGGTTCCGACGCTCTTAGTAAGGGGTGATCTTTCCGATGTCCTAAGCGAGAGCGGCGTGAGAGCGTTCAAAGAGCTGTGTCCGAGCGCGGAGTACATGAACGTGCGAGACACCGCGCACATGATCGTCGGCGATCGAAATGATGCGTTCGGTACCATGGCGATCGAGTTCTTGTCTCGTGTCGTGCCGCCGCAATAAAGCTGACCACAGCTGCGGCCTCGGCAGTGCGGAAAACCGGAACTCGCGGGGACCGAGAGGAACGCCCTCGCTCCCGTGGTGTCCAAGACAGTCTTCTGGAACGAAGCGGCGGATAGTCGATCGAGCGGGAGTCTGTTTTTCGGATGCTGGGGCATTTGAGATTGCAAGGGCTTGGCGCTTGAGGACCCCAAACCTTGCAATCTCGTTTGTGGATTCCCTTTCGCTGCGAACCATGATTCTGTGGTGCATCGGAGAGGACGACGCGGCCGAGGAAGCACCAGACGACGGGCGCGAACGATCGGCTCCGGGCGCGGCTTGACCAGATCATCAATCTGAAGCATGGCGCCGCTCTACAGCGAGAACAGCCGCTCGGGAATCGAGACCTGCGTCATGATCGGGCTGTTGTTGCACAAGCACATCTACGAACTGTCCGATGAGGGGCTGTGCGAACGCTGGGTCCATGCCGTATTTCCGATACTTCACCGGCGAAGAGTTCTTCCAGCACGCCTTCCCGCACGAGCGCTCGGACCTGAGCCATTGGCGCAAGCAGCTCGGCGACAGGCTGGAGCTGCCTGCTGGCCGAGAACCTGCGGGTGGCTCACGAGGCCGGCGCGTTACGCAACAACGACCTGGAGCGGGTCACGGTGCAGCCGAAGGCCATCAGCTTTCCGGCCGATGCCAGCTGCTGCATGCGGCGATTCGGGGGCTCAACCGCCTGGCGACCAGGCACGGCGTCAAGCTGCGGCAATCCTATTCCCGGATCGCCAAGGTCGCCGCGATGATGGCCACTACGCCCATGCCAAACAGTTCAAGCTGCATTGGGGCGGCAGTTGCTCAGCCGGCTCGGCCGGGTCATCCGCGACATCCGCCGCAAGATCGAAGGTGAGGCTGCGCTCGAAGAGGCGTTCGCACTCCCGCTGACCCGGGCCACGCAGATCCGCTCTCAGCAGCAGCGTCAGCACGGCTGGAGGCTGTATTCCTTCCATGTCTCGGAGGTGGAGTGCATCGGCAAGGGCAAGGCCAGCGCGCCTTACGAGTTCGGGTGAAGGCCTCCATCGTCACCAACAACCAGCCTGCCGCGGCGGCCAGTTCGTGCTGCACGCCAGGGCGCTGCCCGATAACACTTACGACGGTCCTCACATGCTGGGGAGGTCATCGACCGCACCGGCTGTGCGATCGAGCGCGCCTATGTCGACAAGGGCTACCGCGGCCACGACGCGCAAAATCCCCGCCACATCTTCATGTCGGGCCAGAAGCGCGGCGTCTTCGGTGTCATCAGGCGCGAACTGCGGCGCCGCCCCGCCATCGAGCCCATCACCGGCCACCTGAAGGCCGAAGGTCACCTCGGCCGCCGCTATCTCAAAGGCCGCGCCGGCGACGCCGCCAACGTCGTCCTCTCCGCCGCCGGCCACAATTTCCGCCGCATCCTCGTCTGGTTCAGAGAACTCGTGTGCCTGTTCCTATTCAAGCTGTGGCGCGCCCTCGCCTTCCCAGCCCTGCTCAATCGGGTTTCTTAACGGGCGACCGGATAAGCACCAAGCCAAATTCAATTGGCCGATCTCTGCTACTCAGCGATTTTCTGGATCCGTTAGAAACTCAGGATTTCAAGATAGAACTCGTTGTGTCGAGTAGCCACGACATCGTCCAGCCGCGTCCGCACAGAGCATGGTAGCGGCTCGGCCGACCGCCGCATCAAAGAGCATCTTCAGTGTGACGAATATCTCCTGGCAATGCGCCCGAGGCCATTCCACCGCGCATGCTGTTCCGCCAGTTTGACCCGATCGCCTGCTGCTGGCTTTGATCGAACGTTATTACCGTCGGCTTTATCGCGTCGATGCCGTCCTGGATGTGCCCGACGCGACCGACGGCTAGACTAGATGGAGGCACTTCAGAAACGCCAAGGCCAATGTGATACGCGACTAAATTAATCGCTTTGAAGACGGGCAAGTGTAAGCATGAAGAGTGCCCCCGCTTTGAAAGGCTCCGAGAGGATGCCGGTCTACAGACCATCAGTTCAACGACGGGCCCGAAGCAAGCCGCGCTAAAGAAGCTGCTGGCCATGATCCGCTTGCGCAGCGTCTCAAGGGTGAGCAGGGCTTCGCCTAAACCGAAGCAAAGGCTGAGTGCTATCCAGGCACGTACGCCGACAAGTCGCCCTCGACGAACCTTCTCTGGCCTGGTTCTCCATGCACGGCCGTCGTTCGAGTTGTCCGCCGACGTCGCGCACCGAGGGGACGTCCATACCGGCGAACGTCGATCTTGTCTCAATACTTGCCAAGGTTTCGAGCTTCTCGACCGCACCCATCATAGCGCCGCGGCCAACGCATTCTCGAGCCGATGTCAAGGTCATCGACCGGTAGTGCCCTGGGTCATCGTCGGCACCTGTAGCTATCATAGGCTACCAGACGATTGACCGGTGATGGCGGCTTAACGTAGTCCATATGCTTGGTCTGGCGCGCGACTACCGATCGTGGTCATCGGCCAAGATCAGCGTATCCTTCGCAGCGGCCTAAAAACAAGAACACGTCTATGGAAGGAGCTCGATAGGGAGGGATGAATTGTACGTACACTCCAAGCGGATGCTTATCAAGAACGCCATTTTGGCGGGCCTCCCTCCAGCATGCTTTGCTGCGATTCTCCCGTTTCTCGAGCAAGTTACTCTAAAGGAGCGGCTGAGCTTGCAGGGGCCAAGGAAGCCTGTCGAGCACGTTTATTTCGTAGAGTCAGGAATCGTATCGCTGAGAACAGTCGCAACCGAAGGTTTCGTCGAAATAGCAACGATCGGAGCTCAGGGAGCTGTTGGGATCTCCAGCTTGTTGGGTGGACACCTTCCAGCGCATCAATCAATCGTGCTTCTTCCTGGAAGCGCACTCAGGATCGGCACCGAGGAGTTTTGGCGCGTATTCGCCGAGTCTCCTGAATTTCGGTGCGGCCTATTGCGATATGCACAAGGCCTCGCGATACATGAGGCTCAGACCACATTCTGCGCCGTTCGGCACAAGCTCGAGCAGCGCTTGGCAAATTGGCTCTGTCTGGCGAGCGACGTCCTCGACGGCGCCGCCCTGGCGCTTCCACATCACTACTTTTCCGCGGCTCTGGGCTTGAGACGCCCAAGCGTAACGCAAGCACTCATCCGCTTTGAAGAGCAGGGATTGATACGCAAGATGCGACGCAGTGTGCAGGTTATCGATCGGGAACAGCTACAGCAAAAAGCGTGCAGGTGCTGCGGCATCATAACGAGCGCCTACTTTGAAATGAATTCGGGGCGAGACCATGTGAGCTCAGGTCTCATTTACGAACCCGAGGGGTGGCGTCGACGCGCATCTGCTCCTGCACTACCGCAGGAGCGTGGCGCGCAAACCACGTCGCTCCAGCATGTCCTTTAGGATGATGCCAATTTCCCAACAGACGATCTCGCCCGAGTAACTGGTCGGTTTCTCTTGTTCATCAAGTAGGAAGTCCGCATCATGATTGGCTCACTGGCACCAGAACAAGTGCGCTGTCGGAATCTCATCCATAGGAGCGTTATGTCGCCTAGCGGTATAGGAACTGCTGCCGAGCTCAAGTCGTATTATCCGCAGCTGATTCCACGAACATCAGTTCCTGTACCGCTCTTGCGATAGGTGAATGACTGAACAACGCTCACCTGATCACTGAAATATTTTCACTTCCGCCTGCTATCGGGAACGGAGCATGATAGCGGACGATGAAAGTGCACTGCAGGGCGTTACATTGTGATCGCCGTCGTGGCAACACAAACGTCCGAACGAAGGCTGACCCCGCTGGCAACTGGTAGGTTGATCGGAACGCTGCCGTATCTGATAGCACCGCCAGAGAGCGACTAGTGCAAGCGAAGAGGGCTCAGCGTGCACGGCAATTTACGATGACACACGACGTTACCTGCCGCGCGGCCTCGCCCTGAATGAAATCCGCGTGGCGGGATGTTCACGGTGCAGCACCTGCTTGGCCACTCCGCTTTAATGGAGCGTGGGCTCGCAAGAACGAGTGCAAGTTGATCCTTTAAAGGGACAAAGATGATATCGCTCGACTTGAGGCAACTTGAGTACTTTATTACTCTGGCGGACGCAGGCACCATATCCGGTGCGGCATCGCGGATTGGCATCGCCCAACCCTCGTTATCGGAGGCGCTTGCAAAATTGGAGCACCAATTGGATGTGCAACTCGTCCTACGCGGTGCTCGTGGGACGCAACTGACCGAGGCCGGTGCCGTACTCGCAAAGTATGGTCGCGAGATCTTGAAGAACATCGCTGCCACCCTGGAGAAAGTACGCCATGAAGGCGGTGATGCACGAGGTCTCGTTGCGGTCGGCTTGCCGCCGGGCCTTGCGTCGGTTCTCACTGTTCCATTGGCCGAGACGGTCCAAGTCGAGCTTCCTTTGGTCAAGCTGCGGATCAGCGAAGGAGGGGCAGGCCATTTGTTGGAATGGCTCGCTTCGGGAACAATCGATTTTGCAATACTTTACTATGGCTTCGATAACACCGACTTCGATGTGAAGCCGCTGCTAGAGGAAGAGCTCTTCCTTGTATCCGCCGTAGACAATTGGCCGCCAGCGGGTAAGCGGAATGGTCTCGGACAGTCGATCGAATTCAAGGACCTGAAGGAGATTTCCTTGGTCCTGCCAAGCCCGCTGCAGTGTCCGTTAATCGCTCAGCTCGGGCGATCCAACTCGATTCAGCTCAACGTTAAGGTCGAGATGGACTCACTTCAGCAAATTGCATCGATGGTGTCCCGTGCGAGCGCCTACACTATCATGTCCCATACTGCCGCAATTGATTACATTGCGCCACTGCAACTGCTTTTGGTGCCGATCATCAACCCTGGAATTCGACTGACCGCCCACATTGTTCGGAAGAGAAACCGACCAGTGACACAAGCGAGCTTGTCTGTTCAGCGGCTAATCCCGGTCATTCTGAAAGAGATGATTACTAGACACGGATTGAACGCAAGGCTCGTGGACTGATTTGGTGGAAGGTGCCGCTGTGATGATCGGAGCTTTCAGCTCCCGTACGCTGGGCCCGGGACTTGTCCGGTGATCCTTCCATGTCCGTCGGACGAAAGGTATCTGATTTCGTCGAGCGTGGATGGATCGTTTGGCGAGGACAAATTTCCCGGGGGCAGTCCGCAATGCTGCGGATCACGCGGCGCATCATCTTGCCGCTCTTGCTTCGTGGATCACGGCCGCAGTTTCGATTAGCCTGCCCCGACGATGAAATCCGTGCGGCGCTATGATCGCGTGAGTCCCACAAGAGCTGACCCGCGAGACGATGGCATCGCTCCCAAAGCCGCTGAACATTGGTACGACGATTGCGCCAATATAGGTGAGGCGGAAAAGCGTGGTCGTCGCCTCGACGCCGTTCTCCATCAGCAGGCCGACGCGATCGGCCGCGCATAATGCCAAAATCGCGAAGTCCGGCCCCAAACCGCCGACTTTTAGTTCGACGTAGGTCAGGCAAACCACCGAACCGTCCTCGATCTCGGCGACGACCGCCAATCTTCCTCCAAAGTCTGCGCGGTCGGCAAAGCCAAGTAATCCGGAACGCCCAAACGGTTCGCAAGAGCGATCACATTGGCGACTGAGATATACTCTGGACGCAGTTTCCCGATCGCGGCTTGTGCTGCGGTCATGTTCGGCCCGAAGCCCGCTCATACCTATAAGCGCCGGCCAAACAATTCTTAACGTACCGTCATGTGTCCACAAGTGGATGAGTCATGCTGCGACGTAGGCCTCCCGGCGGCCATCGGTGTTCAGATCCGGGAGTCGAGGAGCGCAAATAACGAGGCAGTCCGAAAACCGAGTAGGTAACAGGGAGGCCGGGTTCGTTGCAGGCGAACCGTCCGCCACGCGTAAGTGATGTCTACGGTCGAAGATCGCGCGGCGTCACAGGGGTTGCAGACATGTACCTGTTGCCGGCCGCGACTAGGCGCTCTGCCATGCGCACCCATGTTGTGCTGCGCAAAGTCCAACGAGGTCGAAAGCCTTGTGGTAGTGGCTGAGAATAACGCCGGCCAATTGCAGCGGCGCCATCATCAATAGAAACCGAGCAGGGCTCGAGGAGCGGCGCCTTGAGATATCCGGCGCTGATGATCGCCTACGGCGCCGAGATCGCGTCAAGAATACGGCACAGCTGCTATTTGTATCGATGAACGTCGTTGCCAGGCTTCGGACTCGTTGACTGGCCATTCGCCGCCGTCTTTTTAGCCATAGGTCGCTCGCGTGTGACTGAAAGGTTCGATCTAAGTGTAAGAAGGGTTTCCATTAGCTGACTTCTATCCTCTTCCGACACGCCCGCAAGCGCTTCACGACGCGTGAGATCACCGAGTTTGCGCGCCTGTTTGAGCTTCGGTCGCGCGTCCGGTGCCAAATGCAGGCGCCATACGCGGCGGTCGGAGGGGTCGACCGCACGCTCGATAAGGCCGATGTCGACCAACCGGTCGACGATCTTCCCCAGGGTCACCGGCTCGACGTCACTCAGCTCTGCCAATCTCGACTGGCTAGTCCCCTCGTTCCGCGAGAGGTACACGAGCGTCTGCCATTGGGACCGCGTCAGTCCAATATCTTTCGCATGCAGTTCAAAACGTTTGCGGAGCAGTCGTGCGACGTCATGCACCAAAAACCCGAACATCCTGTACTTCGCGAGCATAAGACCTTTCTCCATATTCATACGTATCCTTGCGGTCCTCAGCGAGTTCGATACAAAGAATCCTTCTTGGTCGGTCCTAATAGTAAGGTCGTTGGATCAAACGCATCAATGTGAGAACGGCAAATAGGTTCTTGGCGTGTCTGCTTATCATAGTCACTGTTGTCTGGCACAGAACCAAAGGTCGAGCCGTCTCAAGAACTGTTGCGGGCGCCAAACCTCAACGTGTTGACGTAGTCAGTCATGGCGACGGTCGTGCACATTGCATGGTGCGCCTCTAGCGCTGGAAGAGCCGGTCCCCTGTGCTCCACCCACCGGGCCGCGCCACCAAACCGGTTTGTGCAAAGGCCATCTTTGTCCCAACTCGCCATGCGCTAACAATGAGGGTCTCGTGCACCGAGATCTGCTGAGCCGCATCTGCATCTACCGCAATCGCGACCAAGATACAGTCTATCATACTAGAAGTGAAGCGAGCTTCTGCTTGGTTCTGCCGTCGCCGACCAATCGAACGCGACACGGCCCAACGTTCGGTAACAAGCGCCTATCTCGCTACGAGGTGTTTCAGCGACCGTGTCATCGAGTGAGGTCGGGAATCAGGGCCGATCATTCAGAGATGCCCTGAAGCCTTCACTGAGAGCGGGGAGGTCTGCCCGCACACAGGCTAAGCTTTGCGACGGAAATGCTATGTCCGGAGCCGCGTCGATGAACAGAGTGGGTTCTGGCTGCGCGCGGTCAGTCGGTCTGGCTCGATTTCGTGTCAACGTCACGGAACTGAGACGATTGCGGATTCACATGGGTCTTCAATGCCTGCATTTGCTCTTCCTCCCGGCCGTCACGCGACCGTTTGCAATGATACCTCGTAGCACTCGCGCTTCTCGCAAATGCTGATCAATGGCGGCTCGCCCGCTGGTGTCCTCCCCGGCCACAGCTTTAGCCTTGGCTTCGCGGTGCGCTCCCACCAGGGCGTGGCGTCGTTTTCGGGCTCGGTCGGCCAATTCTTCTGGAGCGGCGAGGCCGGCACGTTCTTCTGGATCGATCCGAGCGAAGACCTGTTTGCGGTCTTCATGATGCAGGCCTCCGGCCAGCGCGAATATTTCCGCTCGCTGGTCAGGAACGGCGTCTACGCGGCGGTGGAGTGAGGTAGGTACCAGTCGATTTGCTCCGTCATGCCGTGTCCCGGGCATCCACGTTTGTGAGGCCGCGGCAAAGATATGGATGGCCGGGACAAGCCCGGCCATGACGAGACACACTTCAGTAAAGGTCTCAGCTGATCGTCGCGCCGCCATCGATCACGACCGTCTGGCCGGTCATGAACTCGCCGGCCTTCGAGCCCATCAGCACGGCGCAGCCGGCGATTTCGTCGGGGATGCCGATGCGCTGCACCGGCGAGCGCGCGGTCGAGGCCTTCAGGTTCTCCGGATTGTCCCACAGCGCCTTGGCGAAGTCGGTCTTGATCAGGCCGGGCGCGATGCAGTTCACGCGGATATTGTGCTGGCCGTATTCGCAGGCGAGGTTGCGCGCAAGCTGCATATCGGCGGCCTTCGAGATCGCATAGGCGCCGAGCACGGTCGACCCCTTCAGTCCGCCGATCGAGGATACGATGATGATCGAGCCGTCCTTGCGCTCGATCATCTGCGGCACCACCATCGAGATCAGCCAGTTGTTGGCGACGATATTGTTGTCGAGAATCTTGCGGAACTGGTCGTCGGAAATGCCGCCGAGCGGACCGTAATATGGATTGGACGCCGCGTTGCAGACCAGCACGTCGATCTTGCCGAAGGCGCGGTTGGTTTCGTTGACGATGTTTTGCAGATTCTCCTTTGCGGAGATGTTGGCGGCGATCGCGACCGCGGTGCCCTTGCCATATGTGTGGTTGATCTCCTTCGCCACCTCCTCGCAGACGTCGGCCTTGCGCGAGGAGATCACGACCTTGGCGCCGTGCTCGGCCATCCGCTCGGCAATGGCCCGGCCGATGCCGCGCGTCGAGCCGGTGATGACGGCGACCTTCCCTTTCATGTCGAACAAGCTCATATTTCTCTCCCAGATGTCAGGTCTTAGAACTTCGTTCTCGAGCTAAGTAGTCGTCCGTGAAGAACGCCCTTTTCGGACGGGAAGCAATTTTGACTGCACGAAGAGCAGCGCCAGAATGATGCGCAAAAAATCGTTCAGCCACCTGATGAGGCGGCGGAAGTTGTAACCGGCCGCGGCGAGGACAGCGTTGTTGGCGTCGCCGTGGCGGCCGGCGAGATAGTTGCGGCCCATTCGGTGCTCCTCCTTGGTATGGCCGATGACTGGCTCGACGGCGGCACGGCGTTTCATCTCTCGTTTAATGGCCGGGGTCACGCGACGCTTCTGCCTGGACGTGTAGACTTTGAACTTATACTCGGACGGCGCGTTGTGGCCGCGGTAACCGGCATCGGCGTGGAGCCGCTCGATCGTATTGCCGACGAGTTGCTCGATCGCCGGAATGACGGCCTCCAGCGTATGGCCATCATAGGGGTTACCTGGCAGCGCTTGCGCATGGGCGACGAACTGACCGCCCTTGCTGTGCTTGAGGGTGGTGGCAACGCTGACCTTGACGCCGAACTCGTAAGGCTTGTGCGGCTTGCCCTTGCCGATGCACTCCACCTCGGGCGCGTGCAGGCTGTAGACCTTGGGGCCGCGCTGTCCGCGCTCCTGAGCGCGGATGCGCCGTGCCAGGCTCAGCAGTGAGGCAAATTTGGTTTCGAGACCGGAATCGCCGTCGATCTTGCGGGTGATGTCCCGGATGACGCGGCCGAGATAGGTCTTGAGCTTGCGCAAAGCCCGGTTGGCGCGTTTGAACTGCTTGGCATGGGCGTAACGCTGGTGCCGGATGAGCACGAACTTGCCGACCCGCGTGTAAGACTGGCGCAAATCGACGCCGAGCTTTTTGGCCAGCTTCACCAGCTTCTCACGCGCACGGTTCAATAGCTTGGCGTCGGTTGGGAAGGTAATGTTCTTCGGTTGCACCGTGGTATCGACAATGACGCGGGCGAGATCGCCGGGCTTCATCGCGCCACTGCCAGGCTCTCCTGCAGCAGCGCCTGCAGCCGCTCTTCGCCCATGCGATGGCGCCAGTTGGTCATCGAGGAGCGATCGAGCGGAAGCCGGTGCTGGAAAAACTCCTCCCCGCAGAAGTATTGGTAGTACGGGTTCTCGATCCACAGTTCACACACCATCTCGTCGCTGAGGTTGTAAGTGTGCTTGAGAATCGCAAGCCCCGCCATCAGCCGGGTCGGCAGCGGCGGCCGGCCGGAGCCATCGGCGTACACGGCGCCGAATTTCTCTTCCAGAAACCTCCAGTCGATCGTCCGCGCCAGCTTCACCAGCGCGAGGTCCATGTCGATGGCCTGATCGAGCCGCGACCGAAACAGATCCTGCTCGCCGCCCTCCCGACGCTCCCGTGGCCGCATCGAATCCTCCGCTCTTCACCCTCGAAAGCAGAGAATCACAGCTTCAGATTCGTGGGAATCCCAAACTCGAATTTGCAAGAAAATCGCTGCCCAAACCTCAATTTCCGGCAAATCCAATTGCCGAAATTCCCGCCATTTCTATTGCCAATCAATCGCTTCGGGATATTTCACGGTCGACTAAGTAGCGTACGGCTCGCGCGACAACGGCGCCACGCGAGCTTCACCTCGGCTCGACCGGCTGATGCGGCGCGGCGCGGATCGGCGATCACGTCCCTGCCGGCCTCCGCGCCAGTGATCCGCACGATCGCGCGGCAGACGCGGGTGTAGAGGTCCGTGAAACTCTCGCCACCGGGCGTGCGGGCTCGTTGACATCTGCAAGTCAACTGGTGCCGGCGGGACGGCCCGCGAGAAACAGGGCGCGGTTCATGCCCTGCCGCTCGCCGAGATGTGTCCCGCGAACGCTGCATCCTTGCTCATATCAGCAGGTCTCGGAACGTCGGCGGCTCAGATCGCTTACCGCGGTCTGATGCGTGCGAGATCAAGCACGGTTATGTGCCGCATCCCATTAGCGTAACAAGTAGCATTTCTCCGCCGTACCATGAAATGACAATGCTTTCTCAGATGGAGACGCGTCGGCCACTATTTTCTTGAAAGCATTCCAGACCGAGACGTAACTATACATGCCCTTGTCATACGGAAAGTTGCTTTCGAACATGCACCTATCCGCACCGAAGATCTCTATGGAAGACACGATCCACGGCTTCCAATCGGTCGCAAGTTGGTCTGAGTGCGGTGGCAAGTCATGGTTGTGATAGTCGAATCCGTTGACAGACATGCCCAAGCCGCCAAGCTTTACAAAGACGTTAGGGTGGCTTGCCAGTTCCTTCATGCCGGCGGTCCATTCGCGGACAACCTCATCGCGCCGCCCTCGATATGGTCCGAACCCAAGCGGTCCGCCGGTATGATCGACAACAATGTGCGTCTCACGAGCCTGGCTGGCGACCTTCGCAAGGTCTTTGAGTTGTGTATGGTACTGCCATCCATCGCATGTGAAGCCTAATTCACCCAGCCGGCGAACTCCCTTTTGGAACCGCGGATCACGCAACAGGTCACGTGGCGGGATAACGGAGGTTTGAGGCTCCATCGCGTCATCCCAGGCCGCCGAATGGCGTATGCCCCGGAAGCGGCCGCCACCCGCCTCGCGATGTGCCCGCAGGACATCGTCGAGATGGGGTCCGCGCAGATCCGCAAACCCGATAATTCCCTTGCAAGCCTGCGTCTTGCCCGATGCGAAGCGGCTCGCGAAAGCTGCTACGGTTTCGGTCTCTCCCACGGGACGAAAATCCTCCGGCCCCTCCGTGCGATGCTGCCAGGCGCACTGCACGAAAATCGTAGCTACTATGTTATGGCCGCTGGAAACGTCTGCTGATAGCTCCCTCTCCAGGTACTGGGCCAACTGCCTCCCCTGGAAAACGCGGTCATTCCAGAGGTGATGGTGCGCATCGATGATCGGCAATGAGGGGTCGATGGCATCTTCTCGAACACGCTCAAGCCAACTCTCACGAACAAGCGGCTGCAGATACGACCCTGCTGCTGTCATTAAAGCTGCTTCCTTTATATATTTATATAGCCGGTTTGTCCTGCGATGCCTCCACTCCAACGCCGGAAAGTGTGTCCTGGCACTGCAATCTGGCGCCGGGGTGTAGCCGCGGTCAGCGAAGGTCGAAGTCGTTGAAATCCGGATTGGACAACATATCGTGGTATTTCGCCCCACCGAACGGCATGTTGGTAGCGGCACGCCCGAATTCGTTGACGTAGTAACTGCCCGAGTATTCCTTTCCGCCGCCGCGCACGTTGAGTTTCTGCGCTTCGTCGTTCTTCTCGTTGTAAGCAGTATAGCCTGCCTCCGTGACCGCGGCGGAGTGCAATCCGCTCTCGATGACATGCTTGGCGACGGTCACGGAGTATCGCGCCCAGCATTCGATCCAAGTGTAAAGCCCGCCGAATGTAGCCGTCGCGTTCGGCCCATAGAAGATGAAGAAGTTCGGGAAGTTGGGAAGCATCAGCGAGAGATAGGCGCGCGGTCCATCCTTCGCCCATAATTCAGCCGGTATCTTGCCATTCCGACCAACAATCTTTGTGTCGCCGAAATAGTCTGTGATCGCGAATCCAGTGGCACTGACGACGAGATCGAATTCACGCTCTTGGCCGTCCGCAGAGACAATTCCTTCTGGCGTAAAGCGAAGGATTTTGTCTGTTACCAATTCGACGTTGTCGCGCTTTAGCGAGTCGAACCACCCACTGTCGACAATAACGCGCCGTGCCATCGGCGGGTACGAAGGGATAAGCTTTTTGGCCAACTCTTCGTTCGATCCTATCTGCTCCAGAATATAGCTTTTCATGTATCGACGACTTCTGTCGTTGTATTCGGAAATAAGGCCACCCTTGGCAATCCAGTCCTGATCGATGATTGTAAGGTGTTCGAGTCCGTGCGTTTTGACAAAATTGGCATAGACAAGCCAATTCCAATAGTAAGGCATGTTCTCGGACAGATAGTGCTCTCCGGCAGTGATTTTTTCCCTGTAATTGGGCATACCGACCACCCACTGCGGCGTTCGCTGGTAGATCGTCAGTGACTTAGCCTCTTCTGCCAGAGGCGGCACCATTTGGACACCGGTCGCTCCGGCGCCGACAAGGGCGATCCGCTTGCCCTTGTGGGAATAGCTCGTATCCCATCTGGCAGAGTGGAATATCTTGCCCTTGAAATCTTGGATCCCTTCAACCTTGGGGAGTTTCGGGTGCGTGAATTGGCCCGTCGCATTGAAGACGAAGTTCGATCGGAGAATCTCCTCCTTGCCGTCGGGCCCCGCGATCCTGACGGTCCACTTGCCTGATTCCTCGTCCCAGGTGGCGCCCAGCAGACGCGTAGCGAGGCGCAAATGTGGCCTGATGCCGTACTTGTCGACGACATGGTTCATATACTTGGCGCTTTCAGGGGCCGTCGGGTAGTGCTCCGACCACGGATACTGCTTTTCAAACTTAAACTGGTAGGCGTGAGACTGGATGTCGACGCGGCAGTCGGGGTATTTATGAACCCACCAGGTTCCTCCGACCCCGGACTCCCGCTCGATCACTGTATAGGGGATGCCCAAGTGTTCGAGCAGAACTGCGATGACGATTCCGCTGGCCCCACAGCCGACAACCGTGGCGTGATAGGTTGAAAGCACCTCGTCGCTGGGACGCTTCGTCCATTCCACGTTGCGGGGGTGCGGTTCGAACGCGAGTTCCTCGTAGCCTAGCCGCAAGTATTCGTTGCTGTAGTTGTCACCTGTGTAAAGCTTCATTAAACGCTTTGACTCGTCGAACGAGGGAGGAGGTGGCACATCCGCGGGCGGATTGAGGAGCACCTCCAAGGCCCGCTTCTTGATTGTGTCGTGGTGCTTGGAGTCGACCATCGCCACGTTAAAGACACCGCCCCATACGGGCTGCTTGTAGGTCTCCATCTTGGAGAATACGGGATCGCCGGTAAGCTGTAGCAGCGACATGCGCAGTGCATTTAGATCGGCCTTTTCAAGCGCGGCATTAAGCTCGGCTGTCGACATTTTCTGGTTCATTCTTGGGTCCTCCTAAGTCATTGTCAGCACGGCGCATGTGCAACGTTGTGGGTATTGCGAGCAGCATCTAAACTGGTTTCATGTGAGCAGATTGCCGTCGCCGCCGAACAAGCTCGGCAAATGCACGGCGTTCGGGGGCCGCACGAAATCGGTGCCCCTTATGCTAGGCTGGAGCTGCCGCACATCGCACGAAGGTCAACGAGACCACATAGCGCCCGCCACCACCCGCGTAGTGCCCTCGTAGCGATCGGCGACCAATCCCGCCGTCGACCGGAGAACAAGGTCATTAACCATCGTCATCAATCCACCTCAAAGTGAGCACTTCGTCCCCTCCCTCAGGTCACGCTTGACCAACCGTCGTCTTCCAACGACACGTCGCGGGCCGAACGATTGCGCCGCTCGCATTAACAGATCGCTTCTCGAACAGGAGCGCGAACTTGGTACGGAACGGACTCAATGCACTCTTGCTACTCGGAGTATTGACGCAAACGCGGCTAAATGAAAATCTCATATCCGTACGTCGTCCGCTGAAGGAAACTCATCAATGCACCGCAGCGATTTTTCGGATCTCAACACGTTCCTAGCAATCGCCGATCATCTCAGTTTTCGCGGGGCAGCAGCCCAGCTGGGGCTAACCTCATCTGCCCTCAGCCATTCAATACGGCAACTCGAGGAGCGCCTCGGCAGCAGGCTGCTGCATCGAACGACGCGCAGCGTGTCTTTGACGGACTCCGGAATTCGGCTTCTGGAGCGCCTTCGGCCTGGGATGGAGCAGATCTCAAGTGCGCTGGAGGAGTTGAAGGACCAGCAGCATCGGCCTTCGGGCCGTTTACGCATCTACACCCATACGGATTTGACCCTGCGCACGGTCATAGCGCCAATATGGGCGCGATTTCTGTCCAGTTACCCCGAGGTGCGCCTTGAGCTCTGTGTCGAGCCCGCGCCGATAGATCTTGCTTCGACAGGATTCGATGCGGGAGTGGCGGCGCGAAGCCGCGTACCTGCGGAAGCGATCGCGATTCGTGCGAGCAACCCGATACAAATAGCGGTAGTAGGGAGTCCCGGCTATCTTGCGAAGCGCTCCGTGCCGCGCACGCCGGACGATGTCGCATCGCATCGATGCGTCGCATTACGGCTTTCCCGCGACGGTGAGTTGTACCGCTGGGTCTTCGAACGGAACGGCAAAAAAAGGATCATTTCCCCTCCGGCCGTCGTGACCGTGAATAGTCCTGATGCAGCCGCTCAAGCATCAGTGGATGGCATCGGATTAGCGTACCTGGCCGGGGACCTCGTCCGACCCTTCCTCAAAACCGGCAAGCTGATCCAAGTACTCGAGGAGTGGTCGCCCAGCATTGAGGGCTATCACCTTTATTATCAGAGCCGTAGACAACCTTCCGCGGCGCTTCGCGCCCTCATCGACATGGTGCGCGCTCCCCCCAAAGTGCCATCCGACCACACGTCCGTGAAGAATCCGTTTTGAATCGAAAGGACAGGGGCAGCAAACTACAATGCCGTTCACACGGCCTTCGTTTCTGCTTCAGTTCTCGGATTGCTCGCGTCAACGCATTCCAAGCCGCCGCATGAAACGTGGTCTTGTCGCCATCGTACTCTAATAATCCAGCAAAACCTTTGCAGCTAAGTTCACGAGTTGAATTTTGTGCTCAGGAGATCATCCATGTTCGCGACCAGCTCTTCCCGCGCGCAGATTGCAAACGTCTGTTCGAGACCTTGCGGGAACACGGTGATGACCGACGCGCCTGCAAGGTGACGGTCGAGCTTCTGGCGCTGGCCCACGAGCGAGCCTGCGAAGCCGAGCTCGCCAAGGCGATCGCGATCGATCTCGATGCCGGACGGTTACCCGATCTTGCAGCATTGCGCGACCGCTTCCGCCCCGGGACGAGCTCGATCCCGAGCGTCGCAGTCAAGCTGGGGCCGCTCGACGTCTACGATGAGCTGGCTTCCGTCAGCATGGTGTCGGTCCACTCCAGCCAGGGAGAGGCGGCATGACCAGCATAGCGACGTTCATCGATGCCGCCCGCGTCGAGTTGCTGCTCAATGAGCCGTGCCCGCCCGGCGTCAAGACGATTTGGCCGAAGCTCGCTGCGCGATCGGATAAGGAAGGCTGGCGCGCCGCCCGCTTCCTCGCCGCCCTTGCTGAACACGAGGCCGCCGATCGTACCCGCCGTCGCATCGAGCGACATATGGTGGTAGCGAGTTTGCCCGCTGGCAAGACGCTCGCCACGTTCGACTTCGAAACTTCAAAAGCGTCCCGATGCTGTCAAAGGCACAGGTGACGGCGCTCGCCGCTGGCGACGTCTGGTTGAAGACCGGCGCCGATCTGTTGCTGTTCGGTCCAGCCGGCGGCGGCAAGACCGATCTCGGCGCAGCGGTCGGCCTGGCTCTCGTCGAGGACGGTGGCACGTTCTCTTCGTACGCACCACCGATCTGGTGCAGCGGCCGCAGGTAGCGCGGCGCAAGCTGGCTCGGGAGTCCGCGATCGCCAAACTTGACCGTCACGACCTCCTGATCCTCGACGACATCACATATGTGAAGAATCAGGCGGAGATCAGCGTACTGTTCGAGCTGATCGCCGCCCGTTACGAGCGACGCTCGCTACTGATCACGCCAATCAGCCGTTCGGCGAGTGGGGGCGTATCTTCCCAAATCAGGCGATGACGCTGGACCATCGATCGTTTGGCCCACCACGCCACGATCCTCGAGATGAACGTCGAGCGCTACCGGCGAAAAGTTGCCCTCGATCGCAAGCGCGGTCCAGGCCGGCCGCCCGTTCACGCCACTCCAAACGAGCTCGACAAAACCATGATTAACGCTGACAATGCAGCGTGACTGTCGCGCAGTGTCAATCACAGCCTGCCAAACCGCGGCCAGCGTCAATTATCATCTGACTCGGCCGCCTCGTCTCATCTTGATTGACGCTCCGTTCTCATCCTGATTGTCGTGCCGTAGCCTGAACGAACAGGGCGCGCAGATAGCGATTACCGCGCCTTGATATGCTGTCAAGGATTGTCCGGTCGCCCGTCGATATTTGCTTCGGCACCAGCCCGAGCCAGGCGCCGAAGTGGCGGCCTTTGGAGAATACGTCGCCGGCGCTGATCGCGGCGACATCGCGCTCGAAATGATGGGGCCGATGCCGCGGACCGTCATCAGCCGCTCGCAGTGCGCTGGCGCAGAGAGCCTGCCGTGATGGCTATACGGTGCATTACGCACGTGTGCCGCGCCTCTTTGCCGATCTCGAACTGGCCCACGGAGACGGCCGCTTCGCGCGTCTGTTCCGCACGCTTACCAAGGCCGATCTGCTGATCCTCGATGACTGGGGCCCAGACCGGCTCTCGGCCAACCAGCGGCGCGACCTCATGGAGATCGTCGAGGACCGTTATGGCGCCGGTTCGACGCTGATCACCAGCCAGTTGCCGGTCGATGCCTGGCACGAGGTCATCGGTGATCCGACCTTCGCCGACGCTATCCTCGACCGCCTCGTGCATAACGCCCATCGTCTTGCGCTCGATGGGCCATCGATGCGCGATCCCAAGACGGCCAAGTCGGATACCACATCGCCGCGGCCGAGCGCCGCGGATACGACGGTCACGAAACCGCCGACAGGAGCGAAGAAATGAACAACGCGCCCTCCGGCCCGCCCATGCGCGGCGCTGCGTTTGACTCGTGGCGGTCACTTCGCGCCGCGCACGGGCTCCACCTATCGCTTGACCCGAACCTCAAATACTGAGATCAGAAAATAAATCCAACGGCGCCATCAAGCTCGTGCGCCGCCCCGGTCGTCATCGACCGGATCACGTGGTCTCCATGCGCCGGACAGCGTGGTCGCCTTCCCCGGTATGCGCACTCGCAGTGCTGACCTTGGCGGACGAGCGTTTCAATCTCGCCGGAGAGACCTTCGATGCGCGCATCCAGGCGGCGCCAATCTGCTGGCAGGTCTGCGATGATGTGCACCATGCGGAGCCAGAGGACATCGTTTCGCGGCGCCAAGATGCCCGGCAGCTCGGCACGTAGAAAACGCAACCGCAACTCACCAGCCGCTCGCGCACGCGGTCCAGGGCCTGCAAGTCGAGCAGCGCGGCGGTCTTGGTCCCAACGAACTTCATGGTCGGGCGTTGCACCGCCTCGGCGATCGCCTCCGCATCGCGGAAGTGTCCTTCTGTCCCTTGCTATTCGGCCACACGTATTTGGCTGGCATCAGCCGGGCATCGTGGCCGAGTACCTGTAGCTTGCGGCCGAGATGATGCGCGCCGACGCAGGCCTCCATCCCGATCAGGCACGGCGGCAGGTTGGCAAGTCGCGCCTCTACCTGGCCACGCGACCATCTCTGTCGAAGTACGATCCGACCACGCCGGTCGTGCCCCACAACGTGGAACGTGTTCTTGCCGATATCGATGCCGACCACGGCGATTCCGCAGCTAGATTTCAGAGACATGGCGTGCTCCTCTTCGGTGCCCCGAGCCAGCTTCGATCACTGGCGGAGCTGGAGCACGGCCGGACCATCCCATTAGCGGTGAATGACTCCGTTGAGAAACTTCTGCAGCGTCTCGAGCGCGAGCCGCATGGTCTCGGCATCGTCTTCGAGGGGTATCCCCTCAATGAGGCCGTTCTTGACGTTGCGGATGCAGGCCGCGCCGAGCTCGACCAGGCTCTGCTCGTCGAGCGGGCCACCGGCGTTGACGTGGTCGATGATCAGGGTGGCGAAGTTCTGCAGTCCGATCGCGGCAGTACCCATCTGGGCGACGACGCGGGCCACTTCATAGATCGAAACGGGGTTACGGTCGGACATCGGTGCCAAGACTCTCCAATTCTCAAATCTATCCGACCTACGGGCCGGGCCATAGTTTGCCTGATCCGGGGCTCATGGGGCTATCAATCCGCCGAGTACTAAGTTGCTGGTCCCCTTGCCTGCTCCAGCCGCACTCGTGCCCGGACTAGCGGATTTCTACTCGGCGGCAGGTTCGATGTCCTCTGTGCTGCCCCGGTTTGGTGCCCGGTCCGGCGCGCCCAGGCAGCTCCGGGAAGCTGCGCCGTCCTTGGGACAACGGGTGCGCCGGACCCAGCCTCGGTTCAGGACAGCCATTACGAGCTAACTCATAACAACGGGCATGTATGATGAATTGTGTTCAGTAGATCGTTGAGAAATATGCGCTGCTCGCGAATTCCGCCCCCGGTCTAAATTTGGTTCCCGATGGAGAAGGCGCAGGCGATGCGCATGCTCGAGCGTTCCATCGTGGGCTTTCCGGAGACGCTGCGTGACGGCATCGCGAAGCTGGTCGCCGAGACGGACGCCGACGAGCTCATCGTCGTATCCGACGTCTACGACCATGCATTGCGGCTGCGCTCCTTCAAGCTCATCGCCGACGCTGCTGGCGCTGTCTCTGATCGCCAATTGAGGCAGGCTGAGTCTCGGTCCACGAGCAATGTTCCCGAGAGACTCGAAAAAGGCGTCGACCAGGGAGATATCGGCGATCGAAGACGGCGGCAATGCCGATCCGGCCGGGCTGCGCCGTATTGCGGGGCGGCGGAGATCTCCCGCTCTTACACAAAACTTCTGACACTCCCAATTGCTGAAGCGGTTCGCTGCGCCGCCAGCACCAGAGTCTGGGGTCAGATTCATACTATCGGAGTTCAATGCGGTCCAGAAGCGCAGATAACCACCGAGCTTGATGCACGTGTCATTGCCCAGGATATAGTAGAATCCGGCTCCATAATACAGGGAGCATACCTTCACGTACTCTACCGGCTTTGCCTTCACGGAAAGATCGGCAGCCCGTACTCCACCCTGCGCGATCAGACCTGCGGCCGAACCGAGCAAAGGCTCTTCGCCACTCTCATAGTAGCCCCCTCCAATAATCTAATCTCAACGTGCCGCGAGACATTTGCCGGGCACCGGCTCGAGCTTCTCCACCACACCGGCCGAAGCCTTGCGCCAAGGCTTCGGCGCGGATGACCCATTTGACGACTGCGGCCACGCTCTTCTTCAAGTCAAGCGCGAGGCTACGGCGTACGGTTGAAGCGGCCCTCGACGGACGCGCCGCCGTCGCATCCTGGCGGGGCCCGATGGATGCCCACGATCTCGGTGCCCAGGTCCGACAGCAACGTGCGGCTGAACGGGACGGGCTCACCCGCCCAGTTCTATGAGGCGCAGCCCGGCCAGAGGACACTGTGCAACATGATTTATATCCATCCATCTACGTGCATGATAGCCTGCCGCGTGCTTGCGTGCCGGGCTTGCCTATTCCGCCTGCCGAAGCTTGAGCACCTCAGCCTCGGAGGGCCGGACGGTGCGACCGGGAATGGGTTCGGTGACCGCTAAAACGGGCTGCTGCAATTCGTCGCTGTACTCGATGCGCCCGACGAAAATCGGGCCGTCGGCCTGGTGGTCATACTTGGCAAAATGCAAGGGCCCGCGCGTCGAACTGAACTCGTTCGTCTCGATGGCTTGGATGATGGGATCCGCATCGGTGGTCTTGGCGATGGTCGCGGCCTGCGCCCAAGCCATCACACAGTCGTAGGCCAACGTCGTATAGTCGGATGGCAACATCCCATATCTCGCCTTGAACTTCCCGATGTACTCGCTCGACTGCGGGTTGGCCTTGGCCAGGTAGGCCGCAGGGGCGCGCTGTGAGCCCTCGCTGCCGACGGCAGCGGACTCACCTAGCGCTTTCAGCGCCGTTTCGTCATACATCGCGTTGAAGTTGCTGTTGATTCTCTTGAAGAACCCGATCGCCGTGGCCTGCTTCGAGAAGGTTATTAGATCGTTGCCGGACAGTCCCGAGTAAACGTAGTCCGGCTTGGCCGCAAGTATCTTATTGATGCTTGCCGTGTAGTCGACGGCGCCAAGCTTCGGATAATCTTCGACGACGAACTCCACTTGCGGATTCAGCGCCTTCAAGAATGCCTTAAATCTGGCAACGGTCGACCTTCCCCCGGCGTAGTCGGGTATCAGGAGTGCGTAACGCTTGTATGGCAGCTTCGCCAACCGTGCGGCCTTCGCTCGCGTCTCTAGATAGACGTTGGGCGTGACCGAGAACATGTAAGGCTGAAACTCCTTGATCGTAATTTCATCGGCTCCGGCAGACGCCACGCACATAGGCACCTTCAATTTGGCGGAAACCGATTTAGTTACGGCAAGCGTGGTTGTCGATGACTGAGGCGCCACCAGCATCACCGCGCCGCCGCGAACCAACGCCGTGGTCTGGTCGATCGCGCGTCCGGGGTTGGTGCCATTATCCTGGTATTCCAGCTCAACCTTGCGGCCAAGAACACCATCCCTGTTGTTCAGAATCTCAACAGCATATTGCACACCGAGAAGGGCATCCTTGCCCAGTTGGGCAAGTGGCCCCGACATATCAAACGAGCCGGCGATCTTGATCGGCGCGCCCGTTTGCGCGCTGACAGACGCCGCACTCATGCAAAGTACCACGGCAAGTACTGTTCGTTTCATGTTTGTCTCCCCTCTATTGATCGGTGTTTGCGATAGTCCTGTCTGCCTGGAATTAGCGTACAGCAGTTCCCCCCGAGCTCAGCTCAAGTCATGTGACGGGGCCGCGGGTCATGTCACCTTCTTCTCGTCGATCATGATCGCCGGCGCGTTCGTATTCCCCGCCGTAACCTTCGGCATGATCGATGCGTCGAATCACGCAAACGCTCTACCCGCGCACCCGCAAACGCTCATCCATCACCGTCGGACGCCATTGCCTACCTTGCAGGTCCCGACCTGACGCAAGCCAGTGCTACCGTTTGCCTTCATGTGGTCGATCAGCTGCTCGTCGGTTGACGGCGCCGGCTCGGGCAGCATCTCGGCGACGATACGGGAATCCGCACCGACGACGGTGTAGTCGTATGCCTCCATGAGAGCCCGTTTTCCTTTAATCAGCGTTGCGACGGAGTCGATAGTTGCATGGTCATGCTGCCGATGATGACGCGCGCGAACACCCGCGGTTACCGTTCGTGTGCGTAAGCGGCGCGATATCGCCCTTGTCGATTGCGTACCAGCGATGGCAGATTAGGTCGGTGAACTTGATGTTCTGCTCCGCGAGCAGGATTCCAATGCCGGACGAGCACAAGGCTTTGATGGCTTCGGCCAGTCGCAACACGATGATCGGCGCGAGGCCTTCGCTGGGTTCATCCAGAAGGAGCAGTCTTGGCCGCAGCAGCAGGGCCCGGCTGATCGCTACCATCTGACGTTCGCCACCCGACAATTGGCCTGCGTAGCGTGCGCGCAACGCCACCATCTCCGGGAACAGCCGGTACACGTAGTCGAGTTGCTCCTGCGTGGTACGCCTCGTCCCGATCGTGAGGTTCTCCTCAACGCTCAGCGAACGGAACAGGCGGCCGCCACTCGGTACGATTGCGACGCCGGCGGCCACACGTTTGTTCGGGGCGACGCCGAACAGCTCCTTGTCGTCGACGAGAATGGATCCGGTTGTCGCGTCGATCAGCCCGGCGACCGCGTTGATAAAGGTTGTTTTTCCCGCACCGTTGCGGCCAAGCAGTCCCACTACCTCGCCAATACGGACCGACACGTTCGCATCGCGGACGACCCTGACGTGGCCGTAGCCCGCGTCCATCCCCGCGACGCGCAACACTTCGTCAGAAGTCTTCGCCAAAATAAGCCTCCTTCACGCGAGAATCCGACCGCACGACCTGCGGCTCGGCGTCGATGAGCACTTTGCCGGCTACTAGCACGACGATGCGGGTGGCGAAGGAAAAGACCACGCTCATGTCGTGCTCGACGAACACAATCGGAATCCGCTCGCTTGCCGCGATCGCGCGGATCAGACCGAGGCACTCGTGCGATTCCCCCCGCCCCATTCCTGCCGTCGGCTCATCGAGCAGCAGCAGGCGTGGTTTGGTGGAGAGCGCGACCGCAAGTTCGAGCGTGCGCTGATCGCCGTATGAAAGATCGCCTGCTGAGATGGAGCGCTTCGCCGCAAGTCCCACCTTCTCAAGGACAGCTTCGGCCTCGGGTTTCAGCGTGGCCGACGCGCGCCGGAACATATTCCAGGAAAGCCCACGCGCGAGCATCAGGCCGATCTGCACATTCTCCAGCACCGTCGAAGACCGGAAGACACTGCTAACCTGGAACGAGCGACCGAGGCCGCGCTTCACCCGCTGCCAGGGCGGCAAGCCGGTGACCGGTTCGCCGAATAGGCGCACCTCGCCGCTGTCAGGTCGTTTTCGTCCCGTCAGCAGGTCGAACAAGGTGCTCTTGCCGGCGCCGTTCGGGCCGATGAGAGCGACAGCCTCACCCTCAAGCACGTCAAGCGAAACGCCGCTCACCGCGACAAAACCGCCGAAAGATTTGGAGACGTTCGACGCGCTCAGCGCCGGCGGCGGATTCGTGTTCACGATCGTCCCTCCGCCGCTTCGACTGGACTGTTCACCCCATCGCCGGCTCCGCGCGGGGCTGCAAGCTTGCCGGCAAGGGCCGAGAGCGCGCGCCCCAGTCCTTCCGGAAATACCAATGCACATGCGATGACGATCAGACCGACGACCAAATCGGAGTTCGCCGAATGTATCTGCACGTAGCCACGCGACAACTCCAGGATCACCGTCCCGAGCATCGGACCGAGGAAGATTGAGCGACCGCCGAGAGCGACCATCATCAGAAACATAGCACTCGCAGTCCAGGAGAACATGCTGGGATCGACATTGCCTTCCGTCGTCGCGGAGACAATGCCGAATACCGTGCCCAAGACTCCTGTGATCACCATCACCATGATTTCGTAGAGCCGTGGATTGCCGCCCAACGACGCGATACGGTCGGCGTTGTCTCGCACCGCCGCCAGCATGGTTCCAAACGGCGACGCCAAGAGCCGCAGCAGGAGCAGCCCAATGACGACTAGCACCGCGACCGCAAGGAAATGCTTTGCCAGGTCCGTGTCGAGCCAGAACGGAATCGTCACGCCGACCAGCCCATCGTCGCCGCCGGTCAGCCGATAGCTGCGCGCCACCAGCACATAGGCGACCTGACCGATCGCGAGCGTCAACAGTCCGAAGAAGAGATGACGGGCGCGCAACGAGATCAGCGCCACCGCAAGCGACAGCGGGATTGCCAAAGCGAGACCCAAGAGTATGGTGTGGCCGTATGGCATGCCGTACTTGATCGTGCCAATCGCTACCACGTAGGCACCGACCCCGAAGAACAGGCCCTGTCCCAGCGAGATCAATCCGGTTGCCCCGACCAACAAGTTCAGGGTCATTGCCGAGCCGGCAAAGACGGCCAGCCGCGTGATCTCCCGCATCATGGTGCCGGGCAGCACCAGCGGCAGCACGCCGAACACGACGCCCACGAGTAGGAGCGCACCAACACTTCTTGTGTCAAACTGCTGCATGCTTACTCCCTGCCGACGATGGTGCTAAAGCCGGTCGGCTTGATCAGCAGAACGACCACCATGACCGCGAAGATGATGACTTCACCGCCCTGGTCGATGAACAGCGTCGAGACTGTCTCGGCCACCCCGATCAGCATGGCGGCGGTGAGACCGCCCCAGACCGAGCCGAGCCCGCCCACCACGACCACAGCAAACGCGATGAGGACTATCTCAACGTCCAGTCCCGTGTTGATCGCGCCGCGAGGAACGGTGATGGCACCCGCGATGCCAGCAAGCAGCGCTGCGATGGCCATCACACTGGTTCGCAGCCGTCGCACGTCGACGCCCACCGCTTCGAGCATCTGGGGATCGTCGACCGCTGCCCGGATCAGCCGGCCGGTCCTGCTACGCGTCAGCACGACCCAGAGATAGATCGCCACGACTGCAGTGACCGTGAGCACCGCGACTTGATAGCTTGCCAGCCTGACCGAGCCCAATTCGATGAATCCGGCCAGCGGGCGCGGCGGCGACATCGACAGCGGTCGCGTTCCGAACACCAGCCGCGTCACGTTGTTCAACACCAGGACGAGCCCGAACGACACTAGCAGCTGCCCCCACATGCCCGAGTGATAGACGCGGCGGAACAGCGAAACCTCCAGCCCAGCAGCGAGGAGCGCGACGAGCGCTGGGACGGCGAGGCACCCGACCACAAAGCCCGCCTCGGTCCCCCACTGCTGGATACACGCCGCGACGCCGAATGCGGCGAGCATAAAATAGGACCCGTGCGCGAGGTTGACGACGCCGAGCGCGCCCCAAAGCAGCGTGAGCCCAGATGCGACCAGGAAGTATAGCCCGCCGTTAGCGACGCCTGCCAGGACCTGGGCCAGGAATAGTGACCAGTTCATGTTGTCCATCCCGCACCAGCCGTCATCGCGCCCACTTGATCGCCCGCTGGGGCTTTGTTTCGTTGTCCTGAGATTCAAGAGCGACGGGCCGGCCGGCGAAACCCTCGTTGCTGCCGAGAGTCTGAATGCCCGCGCGGCCCTTCGGCGCATCAATGGCCGCCACAGCGCAGCCGATGGATCCGAGCAGGATATGCTTGCTTTGGTCTGCCATGTTGGCAGGTAGCCGATCGACTCCGCTCTCCGCGGTCGAGTCCGCCAGCTGGCAGACTATCCGACGTGACATTCTTCGCCCTCGGTTTTCAGTCCGCGGCCAGAGCGGCCGAGCGCAAGCTTGTCGCGAACGTCGCAAAACTGCACTGACGACCCGTCCTTGGTCTGCTTCTTCCATGAACGGTCGTTCTTTAGGCATACGCCCACAAGACGTCGCCAGATCCGTCAGCTACCAAGTCAGCTCAAACGCCCCCTTGCGTCAATCATAAACGATCGAATGGAGACCCACCAAGGCTTAGCCTATGGCAACCAAAGGCCAGCAAGGTCCTCGTAGGTCGGGCGCAACTACCCTCTCAGGATCGTGGCCTTCCGGGGAATGGCATCCGGCGTCCTGACGGACTCATTCGGCATCACCGAGCACTTCGTGGACGACACTTGAGCCCGCACCGATCAGGCTTAATAGATCCGGCAAGTCGCCGCGACGCGACCGACATTCGCGGCGCTGGAGGATGCGTTTCCGGGAGGTGAGATCAAGCATGCACTTCACTTACAGTCAGCTCCTCGGCTTTTTCGCAGGCGTTCAGACGCTCAGGCGTAATAGCCTCTCCGCCCCAGTTGCTCAGCTTTTCAAAGTAACCGATCAGATCGGCATCATTGATAGAAAGTGGATGTGGGGCCGTTCATTTCTGATTCTCCTGGACAACGAATTTGCGGTAACGGCCCGGCTATGAGCTAGGCCGAACAGCCGAGGCACACCCTTGACGCACGTCGTCAGGTGACACCTCGGCAATTCCTTTGAGAAACTTCAAGGCCTGAGTCGGCTTGCTGCCTCGCATGATAAGCACAATTGTCTCGGGCCCCGCGCATTGCGGATCAGCGCAGGCGATCTCTGTGACACTCACAACGTCCGCTTCGCCGAGTCGCATATTTTCCCGAACAAGGCTCTTTATTTGATCGACAGCGGTCGTGCTCCGCGAGCGCCGCTTAAACGGATTGAACTTATTCCCATCGTCTGCACTCGCCACAGGTGATGCTCTCGGGTCCGCCGCGGGGGCATTGACAGTCGGATATCAGATATCGTATCCAAAATAAAGTCTCCACTTCTCCCACAGGTGTCGAACCGTGGGCTGAGCAGAGCCGTCGTGCGGTGGACAAGAGCGGGTGGCGGGCACGAGCGCACCCCGCGTCTGCCTGCGTGGAAAAGCCGTTCGACGTGAGATGGCGCCTGCAAAAGTGGGCGATTGAAAAAGAAGAGTTGGGTGCGCGCTCACGCGCTCAGGGAGGCAAGATGAACATCGAGCTTTTTGCAGCGCTGGTACTGTCCACGCTGCCGACGACAGGATCCGCGCTCGCTGCTGATGCGATCAAGATCGGCTTTTGTCGGGTCGAAGGTGCGAACGACCAGGCGAAGACATTCCGCGTGAGCCCGTAATGTTGAAAAGCGGTAGTGTTGAGAATGATCGGAGCGGACATGAATAGCGTCAAAGATCGAGCCGTGATCGTCGGCATTGGCAGGACTGAATTCTCGTCGCGCTCCGGGCGCAGCGAGCTGCGTCTGGCTCTTGAGGCAATCACCGAAGCGCTTGACGATGCGGGCCTTGAGCCCGATCAGGTGGACGGGCTCGTGCGTTATGGAGTCGCGCAAACCGGCGCGTCAGAGGCTCTGGTGGCCCACAATCTCGGGCTGCCGTTGGTCCGGTTCTGGTCGTGCGTGGATTTTGGCGGATCGGCCAGCTGCGCACTTCTCGGTCAGGCGTCGCTGGCCGTCGCCTGTGGCCGGGCAAACTATGTCGTTGTCTATCGGACGCTGAATGGTCGATCGGGGATCCGTCCCGGGACCGGCGATACGTATCATCTGTATCGAAATCAGGACCCTAGCTACGAAAACTTCCTGATGCCGCACGGCTTCACGGCGCCTTCTCAGCTCTATGCGATGATGGCTCGGCGCCGGATGCATGAATACGGAATGACCAACGAGCAACTTGGAAAAGTTGCGGTGACGGCAAGGACGTATGCGAACCGCAATCCGAACGCTCAACTTTATAACAAGACCTTGACCCTTGAGGATTACTTTGCGTCGCCGGTCATTTCATCTCCTCTGCGCAAGTTTGATATGTGCTTGCAGACCGATGGTGCGGTCGCCCTGGTTGTGACGACGCCCGAGCGAGCGGCCGATCTGAAGGGGAAGCCCGTCTATGTGAAGGCTGTCGCCCAGGCGTCCATGCCCGAGATTCAAGGCCCGCGCCATTCCCTTATCGGTCGGAAGAACATTCTAGAGAGTTCGGGCCGGTTGGCAGCCGCTGAGGTGTATCGCGAAGCAGGTGTCGCACCGAAGGATATCGACGTCGCGCAGCTCTATGACTGCTTCACGCCTGCCTTGATGCAGCAACTTGAAGATTACGGATTTTGCGGGAAGGGCGAGGCGGGTGGCTTTGTCGATGATGGGCACATTTCTCCCAACGGATCCATCCCCGTTAACACCGCAGGAGGCAATCTAGCCGAAGGCTACATCCAGGGCGTGAATCACCTCCTTGAGGGAGTGCGCCAGCTGAGAGGCACATCCACCAGCCAGGTCGCGAACGCTGAAACCTGTCTTGTGACGGCCGGGTCGCCTATGCCGACAAGTGCAGCCATTCTGGGGAGCGTGCGGGGATGAGTGGAGTTATTGCAGGAGCCGCCGCACGACCGCTTCCGGTTCCCTATGAATGGGACCGGGGTTTCTGGGACGCGGCAAAGAAGCAGGAGCTCGTTGTTCAGTGCTGCGGACGTTGCAAAAAGGTCCGCAGCTTTCCGAGACTTATGTGTCCGAGCTGCCGAAGCCTGGAATTTGAATGGCTCAAAGCCTCTGGTAAAGGCCGACTCTACTCCTGGAACACGCTCTATCAGTCATTTCACCCGGCATTCGTCAAGTTTCCTTTTACGGTCGGGATCATCGAACTCGAAGATTACCCCGACGTTCACCTTGTCGGTGGCTTGCAAATGGATGGGCTCAGGGAAGACGATCTGCACATAGATCAGCCCGTCGAAGTTGTCTTCCACAAGATCAGCGAAGACGTGATGCTGCCAGAATTTCGGGTGGTGAAGGGCGACGACTGAGGCCTTTGAGAAGGCTTCGTTCTATCGAGTTGGGACCGGACGTAGATCAGGAATGAGTGGTCGCATTCTTCACGACGCCGACGGTGCGACCGTCGCGTCAGAGGTGAAGATGCTGTATTTCGGGCAAACGGCAAGCCGTTCAGCCCTAACGTAAGGATCGTTATATGACACAAGAGGCTAAGCCAGTGGTCGGCTGGGACATGGTGGGACAGCGAACGATTTCGCGAGCACTCGCGTACAATCGAGAAGTGATTCCCTCAAAGTCGTTCATCGAATATCGCGGACTAAAGATTACTTACGGCCAATTCGGCCGCGCCGTGTGCCAGATCGCCAACGGTCTGCGTGCTCTTGGAATACGTCGTGGCGAGCACGTCATGATCTACTTGCCAAACTGTCCAGAGTACCTTGCAGCCGCATTCGCGATCCAGCGAATGGGGGCCGTCTATGTCACCTGTAGCACGCTCGCTGCGGAAGATGAGATCAGATACCAGGTTTCAAACGGTGACGTTGCAGCAATCATTGTCGCAAGGGAGACCGAGGCACTCGTCCGAGCAATAGCCGCCGAACAAGCAAGCGTCGGCTCGATCATTACCGTCGACTGTGGAGCGATGGACACTGGCAGCGCAATGCTCAACCGCATGCTCGTCGAGAATTCGGACAGGTTCGACGAGCCATTCCCGAGCGTCGATGAACTTGCAATGATCATGTACACGTCGGGAACGAGCGGTCGGCCGAAAGGCGTGCTGTGGAGCCATGGAAACCTGTTCGTCGCCGGGCTTAACCGTGTGAGTGCGTTCGATTACACGGTAGATGATCGCTTGCTGCACTACTTTCCCCTGTATCACGCGAACGGAGGCGTTTCGCTTGTAAATCCGGTCATCCTGAAAGGAGCGACGATCGTAATGATCGAGAAGTTCTCCGCTAGCAAATTATCAACGATGCTGGTCGAGCACGACATCACGTTCACCGCGTTTAACGCCACTCACGTCAAGATGGTCCTCAACCATCCACGTGTTCCCCAAGATCGCCAACACCGGGTTCGACGCGCTCAGTTTGCGTTGCCGCTTGACAACGACCGTCGGCGCGAATTCTCGGATCAATTCGGGGGCATCCGCCTGGTCGAGTTGTATGGCCTTACCGAGTCCTTGGGGATGGCTACCTGTTCGCCCGTCGATTCACTTTGGAAAGCTGGCAGCGCCGGACCGCCGATCCCGGGAATACGTCTTAAGATCAAGCGCGAGGACGGTACCGACGGCGGTGTCGGGGACAGCGGGGAGATCCTGCTACAATCGTTCTCCCGCTATGGCCTAAGCGGCGGCTATTACAAGGACCCGCATCTGACCGAGGAGCTGTTCGCCGGAGGTTGGTTGAATAGCGGCGATACCGGTCATGTCGATGAAGACGGGTACTTATGGTATCTCGATCGCAAGAAGGACATGATCAAACGCTCGGGCTTCAACATCGCCGCGGCCGAGGTGGAGCGTGCGGTTGCAACCTATAGCGGCGTCAAGGAGGTCGCTGTTGTTGGTATCCCGGACGAATTTCGTGAAGAGCGAATAGTTGCCTTTATCGTGAGCAATGGAACAGGGCGGCTAGACCCCACGTCAGTTATCGATTATTGCACGCGCCTCCTCGCTCCGTTCAAAGTCCCAGAGCACGTGGCATTTCTGGAGGTGTTGCCGGAAAATATCCTGGGTAAAGTCGACAAGAAATACCTACGAGTGAGGGGCATGGAATTGTTTCCCAGCTCGCAAGGTGTTGTCGGTGGAGCACAAGGGGCGAACGGTGACGGGGTGGCAAGAATGAACTGACGGGCTGACGGCAGCGATTGACCACGAAATCGCGCAGGACGCAATCGAGGATTCCGCGGTCAACAGATTGATGACGATCACCGGCGTGAATCTGGCAGTCGCCCCCGGGATCGTGGCGGCGATCGGCGACATCAGCCGGTTCAACAGCCCGCAGAAGCTGGTGAGCAAGATCGGCCGCAGTCGTGCGCGCGCCATGCTGGTCGAGGCGGCCTGGGCAGCGGCCAAGGCGCCCGGTCCGCTGCATGCTTTTTTAGTGCGCATCCGCGCGCGGCGCCGCTATCAGATCGCCGCGGCGGCCGTGGCTCGGAAGTGGCTCGGAAGTTCACTGTGCTCTGCTGGTATTTGTTGACGAAGGGCGAGGATTACCTGTGGGCGCCCAGCGCTGGTCGCCAACAAGATCCGCGCGATGCAACTTCAAGCCGGACATCCGCAACAGAAAGGCAGCCGGCGTGGACCAGTCTCCACAACGTCAAGGCGATGCGCGACCGCCAGATGTTGATTGCCGCCCAGGCGGAGCAAAGCTACGAACGATTCGTGTCGTAACGGAAACCGCGGCGGCCAAAAGCCGCTGCGCGGACGCCTCGGCTCGGCAAAATAGGCAGTCTCACTTGCAGTCGACGCGTCACGAAGTCGCCCGCGCCTAGCAACTATAATCGCGGCCGACGGCAAGTTCTAGCCACGCGTGCAGTCCCGTTCCACGCCAGCGTACCGAGCCGTGCTCGTGCCGGTCAAGGCCCAGCCTTGCGGTGGCCGCAAATGCCGACCGGCCTTGACCGCGCTTGCGCGCGGCTGCTGCGAGACCGATGGCCGGGACGGAAGAATGGCCCGCGTCGCGGCGTAGATCATGTCGTCGCAATCGGAGGTGATCTCTTCGTGCAGCCGCTCAGGCGCGTGCGCCAGCAGGTTAATGTGCTGGTGCACGGTACAGCGCTGCACCGGCACGCCGTCCCAGACGGCGGCGATCGCGGCCGCGAGCCCGGTGCACCGCCGACAATGAGGAATCCAGAACGGCGCAGGCCGCGCCGGGTGAGATCGTCGAGCACTGCACGCCAGGCTTGGGTACTCTCGCCGCCCATACTCTTGATGGCAAGCAACACCTTCTGACCGTCCGCCCGCCGATGACGACCAGCAGCAAGATCGAGGTCGCCTTGCGGTCGAGCGGCACGCGCACCACGGTGCTGTCGAGGATCAACTGCACGATCGGCTCTTCGGCCAGTGAGCGGGCATTCCAGGCGTCCCAGTCGCTCTTCACCTTGCGCCAGACTCGGCTCACCATGTCCTTGCCGACGGCACCAGCGAGCAAAGCGCTGAGCGCGCGGCGCATACGGCGCGTGTTAGTGTCGGCCAGGTACCAGCCGGCGATCAGTGCGTCGGCGGCCAGCGTGCGCCGCTGGTAGGCCCGCACCGATTGGCTCTTCCACTCGGTGGTCTTGCCGTCGATCATGTTGAGCCGCGCCCGTGACCGCAATCTCAATCGGCCCGAAGCTGCCGGTCAGCGACCGCGGCCGGCTGCCGTGTCGATGAACCGCAATGTCGGGCGTTCCCGAGTTGCTCGGTGAAGGCGATCATCGTTCTTTTGGTCGCCTTGTAGCCGACGTAAGGGTACGTCGTGATCGCGGCGATTGAGGTGATGTTGATGATGGTGCCCCTCTTCTGTTGTCGCATGACCGGGATCACGTGTTTGACGGCGAAAGTACCGTTCCTCAAATTGATCGCGACGCAGCGGTCGACGCCTCTTCACTGATCTGAGCAAGCTCGGCATCGTCGCTCGAAAGATCGACGCCGACATTGTCGTGCAGGATGTCGATGCGGTCCCAGCGCGCCATTGCATCCGCCGCCATCGCCCTGAGCTCGACATTCTTGGTGACGTCGGCCTTGAAGGCGGCGGCGATGTCCTCCTTCATCGCGATACATCTCGACGGTTTCCTGGGCGGACGCGCAAGAACTTGGCACCCTCGCGCGCGAAGGTAATCGCGGTGGCGCGGCCATTGCCCATGCCTTCGCCGTGGGCTTTGCCCGGCGCCGACGACGATGGCAATACGATCCTACAGGCGCACGTCATTTCACTCCCGGCATCGGGTACCGCTGCAGTACCTCTTTGCAATAAGGCTCGATGTCGATCTTCATGGTGGCGAGCACACGCACCACGCCGCAGTAAAAGGCGATGGTGAGCACGAGGTCGACCATCTCTTCATCGGAGAGATGGCGCTTGATCTCGGCAAAGGTAGCCTCCGACATCGCAATCTCACGCACCATTTCGCGCGCGCCTTTGAGAATCGTCCTTGCCAGCGGTTCGAGCTTCGATTCCTTGCCTTCGGTCTCCGCCATGACAGCGGCGATATCGTCGTCGCTAACGCCTAATTCCTTGCCGATCTTCACATGATGGGTGAACTCATATTCCGATTGCTCGAGCCAACCGACCTGCAGGATCGCGAGCTCCCGCAAACGCGGGTTGAGCTTGCTCTTGATGCGAATATAGCCGCCCACGCCACTGAAGGCGCGCGCCATGTCGGGTGAGTTGACGAGCAGCTTGTGCAGATTGGTGTTGCGCTTGAGCATGTTGCGATATTCGGGCGCGACCTGGTCAGCCTCGAGATAGGGCAGGCGGGCCATGCAGTTTCCTCTCTTTCTTTTTTCTGATCAGCGTTCTTGTGATTCCCGTTCCGGCTTTGAGCCATTCAAATTCCAGGCTTCGGCTCGGACACATAAGTCTCAGAAAGCTGCGGACCTTTTTGCATCGTCCGCAGCACTGAACAACGAGCTTCTGCTTCTTTGCCGCGTCCCAGAAACGCCGGTCCCACTCATAGGGAACCGGAAGCGGTCATGCGGCGGCTCCTGCAGCAATTCCACTCATCCGCGCGCGCTCCCCAGAATCGCTGTACTTGTCGGCATAGGCGATCCGGCCGTCACAAGACAGCGTTCGCGACCTGGCTGGTGGATGTGCCTCTCAGCTGGCGCACTCCTGTGCAACTCGTCCTACGCGGTGCTCGCGGGACGCAGCTGACCGAGGCCGGGGCCGTTCCTGCTCGAGCCAGGATCACTCCAGCGTTGTTCCGAGCGCGGCGTGTTTGGCCGCCGCCATGCGTCAATGCGACGAGCCGTCGGTCTGATGGCCCCCAAAGAAGCGCGAGGACGGCGCCGTCGAGGACGTCGCTCGCCAGACAGAGCCAATTTGCCAAGCGCTGCTCGAGCTTGTGCCGAACGGCGCAGAATGTGGTCTGAGCCTCATGTATCGCGAGGCCTTGTGCATATCGCAATAGGCGGCACCGAAATTCAGGAGACTCGCCGAATACGCGCCAAAAATCCTCGGTGCCGATCCTGAGTGCGCTTCCAGGAAGAAGCACGATTGATTGATGCGCTGGAAGGTGCCCACCCAACAAGCTGGAGATCCCAACAGCTCCCTGAGCTCCGATCGTTGCGATTTCCACGAAACCTTCGGTTGCGACTGTTCTCAGCGATACGATTCCTGACTCTACGAAATAAACGTGCCCGACAGGCTTCCTTGGCCCCTGCAAGCTCAGCCGTTCCTTTAGAGTGACTTGCTCGAGAAACGGGAGAATCGCAGCAAAGCATGCTGGAGGGAGGCCCGCCAAAATGGCGTTCTTGATAAGCATCCGCTTGGAGTGTACGTACAATTCATCCCTCCCTATCGAGCTCCTTCCATAAGCGTGTTCTTGTTCTTAGGCCGCCGCGAAGGATACGCTGATCTTGGCCGATGACCACGATCGGTAGTCGCGCGCTAGACCAAGCATATGGCTACGTTAAGCCACCATCACCGGTCAATCGTCTGGTAGCCTATGATAGCTACAGGTGCCGACGATGACCCAAGGGAACTACCGGTCGATGACCTTGACATCGGCTCGAGAATGCGCTGCCGCGGAGCTGTGATGCGCGCGGTCGAGAAGCTCGAAACCCTGGCAAGTATTGAGACAAGATCGGCGTTCGCCGGTATGGCCGTCTCCTCGGTATTTAGTTCGCGTATCATATTGGCGTTTCTAAAGCGCCTCCATCTAGCCCGTCTGCCATTGACGTATGTGCTCTTGTGGTGCTCCCGAGACCCTTGCATGTTGTTTAATACGCTTGGCCATGTGAAGCTCCAACTTGTCCGAACACCCGACGGCTCATAGTGGATCGAATCTAACAGTTGGTGCCCTCGTTTGACGGCGGCGACGATTTTGTCGGGATCTGCGGTCCAAGTGAAGGGCTTGGGATCATTGTTGGTTTGGTCGAGGAAGCGGTTGATGACGGCCTTGAGTTCACGGACCGACCGGAAGACACCGCGTTTGAGACGCCGTTTGGAGAGTTTGGCAAAGAAGCCTTCGACGGCATTGAGCCACGATGACGAGGTGGGCGTGAAATGGAAGGTGAACCGCGGATGGCGATCGAGCCATTTGCGCACCTTCGGGTGTTTATGGGTCGCATAGTTGTCGAGGATGACATGGACCGCTTTTTTGGCTGGGACTTGAGCCTCGATCTGGTTGAGAAAGCGGATGAACTCCTGATGCCGATGCTTCTGCATGCAGCGTCCGATGACCTTGCCTTCGAGCACGTCGAAGGCGGCAAACAGGGTAGTGGTGCCGTTGCGTTTGTAGTCGTGTGTCATAGTGGCGGCGCGCCCCTTCTTGAGGGGCAGGCCCGGTTGGGTGCGATCGAGCGCCTGGATTTGGCTCTTCTCGTCGACCGAGAGCACGATGGCATGCTCGGGTGGATTGACGTAAAGCCCCACCACGTCATGCAGCTTCTCGACGAAGTTGGGGTCGTTCGAGAGCTTGAATTGCCGGACGCGATGCGGCTGCAGCCCGTGCGCTCGCCAGATGCGCTGAACCGAGCTGGCGCTGATGCCGGCCTCCTTCGCCATCATGGTTGCGGTCCAGTGCGTGGCCTCTCCTGGCGGATCGGTCTGCGTGGGTGCCACCACGCGTGCTGCAACGTCCGCTCCGAGCGGCGGAATGCGCGCGGGGCGTGTCTTGTCGCGCAGCAGACCCTCGAAGCCCTCTTGCATAAAGCGTTCCTGCCAGCGCCAGACGCAGGTCTTGGACTTGCCGGTCTGGTGCATGATCTCATTGGTGCCGAGCCCGTCTGCACTCAACAAGACGATCTCAGCCCGCCACACCTGCTTCTGCGGCACGTTGCGATCCCGCACGAGCGCCTCCAAACGGAAACGGTCGGAAGAGAGTAACGATGATCGAAATACCCGTTCGCATGCGCCAGATTCGCATGCAATCGGCTCCTCGGGAATCCCTCGGGGGATTCAAATGTCAGATTTGATCCAATAGCTCCACACAGCGTGGCCCCCTCCACAGTGAGCAACGGGAACGTAGCGAGAGTTGCGATCATCAACAGCTTGTAGTCATCGATGTAGGCAATGATTTGGGCCTGCATGGTGATCACGGAATCGAGTGCGGCCCGGCCGGCATCCATCAAACGGATTCCAGAACTGCGATACTGCCGGAAGATCGAGAGCTCTATTAACGGCAGTGACGTGCGTCACGATCTCAGCGTGGTTTATCTGGACGTTCCTGGTCGGCAGAGTGTTCACGACAGAGATGCCGACACTCGAACCGATGTTGCGGGCCAGGTTGTAGACGCCCGCCCCATCCGTGCGGTCTTCCGGGGACAATGTGGCCAAGCTCGTTGAACTGAGCGGCACAAAGAGAAAGCCCAGTCCCGCGCCCTGCACCAGACCGACACCGACGATCTGCCCCTGTGAGACCGCCGGCGTCCACCCTGTCATCGCGTAGAACGCCCAAGACGTGAGTCCAAGTCCGATGCCCAAAAGCAGACGAGAGTCCACGCGCCCCGCGAGACGCCCGGCCAAGAGCATCGCGACCATCGTGCCAATACCGCGCGGTCCCGTCACAAGACCCGCCGTAACGACCGGATAGTTCATCAGGCTTTGTAGGTAGGGAGGCTGCAAAGCCAGCGACGCATAGTAGGTGAGGCCGACGACAGCGATCAAAAGCGTTCCGGCCGCGAAGTTCTGGTCTTTGAACAGGGAGAACCTGATAAATGGCTTTTCCGCAGTGATCGTATGGACGATAAAGAGATAAAAGGCGGAACCCCGCCACAATCGCCTCGATCCAGATTTCGCCGGATCCAAACCAGTCGAGCTGTTCGCCGCGATCGAGCAGAATCTGGATTGCTCCTATCGAGACGCTCAGCGTTCCGAAGCCGAACCAGTCCAGCTTCTCGCTCGCGTTGCTTCTTGAACCCTGCAAGAACACGACGAGGCCCGCGAAGGCGACGATTCCGACGGGAAGGTTGATGTAGAATACCCACCCGTCTTAATCAATGTCGCGGAGCGGTCGTAGGTCGCCTGATCAAGCTCCACTTGCGCCTGCTGGACGTCAACATCATGAAGTATCCGCCGATAGTCCCGCTTCATCGATTCTATAGCTAATTCAGTCTGGTCCAGATAGGCCTTAGCCGTCCCTGTGTCTGCAGGTTGAGCTGGAACTGCTGGCCCTCCTCCGTCGGACGGCCCCCAATCGTCCCACCGGAGCCTGCGCGCTCTAAGCCTTAATCGCGTTGACCGCGTCGGACGGTGCGAGATTCAGGCTGGTTAGACGCTGGGTGTCGAACCAAATCCGCATCGAACAATTGAGGTTACCCTTTGGCCATCGAATTTCGATTCGCACGGATTTCCACGGCTCCCGCGAGCCTACGCGAGGACCGCTCAGATGAAAGGTTCAACTTCATCTATCACTGAGCGAACTTCATGAGTGCTGGGATGATTTTGTGCTATCGAGCTCGTTTACGGCCCGCGGCATTTGGCCGAGGCCGCTGTGAAGAATTGCTTCGCGACGGCCTTTCCTCAGCTTCCATCGATCATGGCCCTCCTGCAATTGGCCGCCGCTATGCTCAGCCACTGGCAGAGGGCTCCGGCCTCGTTGGACTTTGTGCGGCACTCACCGACGACACCGTATGCACCATCGATGCAGTGGCATTCGACGAGGACAGTGGATTGCGCATATCGATACGCGGACAGCCGGGATTCTTGCCCGTATCGAGACCCAAGTGGTGGTTAGACCACATCTCCCTGTGAACACTCCACCGCCTAAAGGCGGTGGCTTCAGGTTACGGCTGGAAGCCGGATTGATCGACCCTTCGGGTCGATTGTTTACACAACCTTGAAATTGTCGTCCGGCTCTTCCGGTTTTTGATCTTCGATGTCAGACTTCATCGGTAACATTGCCGCTGGTTGCCACCCAGTAGCCACGCGACCACAGATGCTGACCCCAATAGCGCTTCCTCAGCGACTGATGCTCCGTCAGAAGCTTATGGGAACTCTTTCCCTTCAGGTACTGCACCGCGCGCGACACCGACAGGTGCGGAGGGATCGAAAGCAGCAAGTGAACATGGTCTCGGTTTATCGCCCCGGCGTAGATCGACATCTCGTGGCTACGGCTGATTTCCGGTAGCAACTCTCTTGCACGCAGCCCGACATCCCCAACCGGGTACATACGATATGATATTTGCAATCCCATATCGTGTGACTGCCGGATTTCGCCGTCTGAATAATATAAGGATGCTACCGCATCCCGTCGCCTAAAGGCGAGGGGTTTACGGATCCCAAAAAAGGGACTCTAAATCCAAAGCTGACGAAGCTGAATGCATTCGCCGAGTGGGTTAGCGAGCGTTAGGAAAGTGACCGCTGACCGTGCACCTATCGATACGCGTCGGTGGATCTGATTACCCATGACTTTCAGGATCGGGAGGATATCGCCGACGTCACACGGAACTCGCCTATGACCACCCAGCGCTCTCAGCTCCGCTTCAAAAAGGGGCTCTGCTCACCGATGCGTTGACGAACCGCGCCCGGCTTTGCCTCTCTGATTCTGTAATGGGGCGCAGGCTACTCGGGAGCGGTCAGTCGAGGCCATCGACTCCGGTTGTCACGTCGATGATTTGAGCCGCAACGGCCACATGAGGATAATAATCTCGTCCTCCGCACAATGAAGTGCGCGAACGGTTACGCTACAGCCCGGAGCGTCGGACGCCGCCCGCGCGGCGTCACTGGATCGCAGACACGGCCCCTGTGGCCGGCCGCGACTAGGCGCCGCGCCATGCGCGTCCCATGTTGCCGACACCGATGAAGCCGATAGACCCTGCATCTCTTCCGTATCTCCCCGCTATTTGCGCCCCTCGCTCCCCGTATATGAAGACTGCCGGTAGTCGGGTTGGGCTGCGCCGCAGCAGGACTCATTCACGTATTGACGCAAACCTGCCTAAATGAAAATCTTATACCTCTCCGCTGAAGGAAACTCATCAATGCACCGCAGCGATTTTTCGGATCTCAACACGTTCCTAGCAATCGCCGATCATCTCAGTTTTCGCGGGGCAGCAGCCCATCTGGGGCTAACCTCATCTGCCCTCAGCCATTCAATACGGCAACTCGAGGAGCGCCTCGGCGTCAGGCTGCTGCATCGAACGACGCGCAGCGTGTCCTTGACGGACTCCGGAATTCGGCTTCTGGAGCGCCTTCGGCCTGGGATGGAGCAGATCTCAAGTGCGCTGGAGGAGTTGAAGGACCAGCAGCATCGGCCTTCGGGTCGTTTGCGCATCTACACCCATACGGATTTGATCCTGCGCATCGTCATTGCGCCGATATGGGAGCGATTTGTGTCCAGTCACCCCGAGGTGCGCCTTGAGCTCTGTGTCGAGCCCGCGCCGATAGATCTTGCTTCGACAGGATTCGATGCGGGAGTGGCGCAGCGAAGCCGCATACCTGCGGAAGCGATCGCGATTCGTGCGAGCCACCCCATACAAATAGCGGTAGTAGGGAGTCGCGGCTATCTTGCGAAGCGCCCGGTGCCGCGCAGGCCGGACGATGTCGCATCGCATCGTTGCGTCGCATTTCGATTTTCCCGGGACGGTGAGTTGCACCGCTGGGTCTTCGAACGGAAGGGGAGAAAAAGGATCGTTTCCCCTCCGGCCGTCGTGACCGTGAATAGTCCTGATGCAGCCCTTCAAGCGGCAGTGGATGGCATCGGATTGGCGTACCTGACGGAGGACCTCGTCCGGCCCTTCCTCAAAGCCGGCAAGTTGGTCCAAGTACTCAAGGAGTGGTCGCCCAGCATCGAAGGCTATCACCTCTATTATCAGAGCCGTAGACAACCTTCCGCGGCGCTTCGCGCCCTGATCGACATGGTGCGAGCTCCCAAAGCGTCATCCGACCACACGTCCGTGAAGAATCCGTTTTAATCGAAAGGACAGGAGCAGCAAACCACCGTGCGGTTCACGCCTTCGTTCGCCAATCCGCTCTTGCCGTTTTGCAAACTATCAGCGCGGTTGCCGTCCACGTGGCTTGAGCGCATAAATTGGATTGGCGCCGCAATAGGCGTCTGTGCCCGATGCAGTGACCACGCACTCATTATAGGTCGAGAACTGGCAATTGCCCGGATAGCCCCAGACACGCCCTTGAAGGCAATAAAGGTCTGGTGGAGGCGACGGTATATATCTCGAACGGTCTCGCGGAGCGGCGGTCAAACCGGATGCAAAGCCGACTAGGACGGGAATTACGAGAAGGATGGACAGCAGGTAGCGCATGAGAGCTTTTGACTCCATTAAATGTTGCTGAAGGCTAAGTCGGTGGAATTGCATGCCTCTGATGCCAATCCGCCGCCACCTCCGTGTCAGAAGGAGTGGGCGGCTGGATAGAGTCGCAGAAGAGAGGCAGCAGTCTCTAAATTGGCGCGATGAGGAAACAGCCCTTCTCTGCGGAACACTCGCACTCCTGTTCGGAGAACGTCTCCGTAGAGAACTCATCGCTCGCACGCACAAGGCTGCACGTTGTACCGGGAGCCGCCCCGTAGGACAACGAACCACGGCGCTCACCGGCTGGAAACAGAAAATCGTCGGAGCACCCACACAACTTGGTTCCGTTCGCCCCTCTCACCTGCGTGTAGCATTATCGGTGTCATACCGGCCGCTGTTCGAGTCTCGTCAATGCACAAGACGTCTCCTCTGAACATTAGTGAATTCGGTGATCCGTTGAAAGGAATAGGATCATGCGTAACGTACGGAATGGTCTCTAATTCAGCCGTCGTGTTAGAAACGCGTCACATTTGTACGAAACGTACCGAGTGTTTGACCTACTTTCCTCCGGTGGCTTTGTCTCTATTTTTTGGTTGCGATAAGGAGGAACAGGCGCAAGATGGAAGCCCTGACACACGATGCCGCAGGATCCGCCTAATCTAGCAACAGCAGTCGAGAGTAGCTCTGCTGAAGGTGAGAAGGTGGCTCGGTGTTTCGTGTGGGAGATCAGATCCATCAATGTCTGTCTGGAGGAGCTTCGCCCGTTCCGGGCCAATGTGCTTGGCATAACTGGGCCACAGTGGATGATCTTGATGGCCTTGGCGGATCTGGACAGGAAAAATGGTGTTCCGGTCAACGTGGTATCGAAATTGATGCGCGTCGCCCCTTCATTTGTCACGACCCAATCAAAGCAGCTGGAAAAAAAAGCTTCCTGCGGCGCAAGCCTTCCGCAAGCGACGCCCGTGTCGTAGAGATGTCGCTGACAGACAAAAGTTACAAACAATTCGGGGCCGTCGCAGCACGACAGAAGGCACTCGATGAATTCGTTTTTGGCGAATTCGGTGTCCGCGAACTGATCGAGTTCGCGAAACGGCTCCCCGCACTCAGGCATCGCTTAGAAACGCCCGCCTGAAAGTCGCTCTGGAGTCCCGAGAATCAAAACGCGCGATCGCAATAAATGCCGCGCGGCCTAGGTCGCGCTAGCCCTCAGTCGAGATACAATCCACTTGCGTCGAATAAGCTCGTGGACTGGGTTCAGCTCGCTCGCGATGCTGACAAAGAGTGGCTCAAATTCCGGCGCGGCGATCTCAATCTCCCGAGCATCAATGCCCTGTTCCACCAAAACTTTTGAGTTATAATGAAATGCGTCAGCCACGCTTCGGCCAGTGCACGGCTTCAATGCCCTTGGATGAAGCGGTCTCCCGTCCGTTACCGCAGCGGCCAATCTAGCCGATCCAGCGAGTCGTGACTTACAAGGATGAGGGTCTTCAAGCTCTTCCCTTGGTCGGTATCTGGTTGAACGGCACGTCCTTGTCGACCCTGATATCGCCGGGCAGGCCGAGTACGCGCTCGGCGATGATGTTGCGCATGATCTCGTCGGTGCCGCCCTCGACGCGGGTGCCCGGTGCGCGCAGCAGCATCGCCTGGAATTTGCCGGCGACTTCCGCATCCTCCGGGCCGCTCAGCACGCCGGCAGCGCCCTGCAGGTCGAGCGCATAGGTCGCGACGTCCTGGATCATCGAGCCGGCGACGAGCTTGCCGATCGAATTTTCCGGTCCCGGCCGGTCGCCCTTCGACAGCGCCGAGATCGCGCGCATGCTGGTGTATTTCAGCCCGCTCGCCTTCACCGCCCAGTTGGCGAGCTTTGAGCGCACGCCGCGGTCTTCGATCGCCGGGCCATCCTCCAGCATCAGGCTGTTGCAGAACTCGAACAGTTCCGGAAAGCCGGTGGCGACGCCGGCGCCGATCGACATGCGCTCGTTCATCAGCGTGGTCAGCGACACGTTCCAGCCGTCATTGACGGCGCCCAGCCGCTGCGAGTCCGGGATCTTCACATCGGTGAAGTAGACCTCGTTGAAGTCGGACTGTCCGCTGGCCTGCTTGATTGGTCTCACTTCGACGCCTGAACTCTTCATGTCCAGGAAGAACATGGTGAGGCCCTTGTGCTTGGCGACATTCGGATCAGTCCGGGTGAGCAGAATGCCGTAGTCGGAATAATGCGCGCCCGAGGTCCAGATTTTTTGGCCGTTGATGATCCAGTCGTCGCCGTTCTTCTCCGCGCGGGTGCGCAGGCCCGCGACGTCGGAACCACCGGCCGGTTCGGAGAACAGCTGGCACCAGACCTTTTCGCCGGACGCCAGCGGCGGCAGATATTTGCGTTTCTGCTCCTCGCCGGCGAACGCCATCATGGTCGGGCCGCACATGCCGTGGCCGATAATGAACATGCCCGAGAGCTTGCCGAACGGGCCCTCTTCCTGCTGCCAGATCACGCGTTCGATCGGCGATGAGCCGCGGCCGCCATATTCCCTGGGCCAGTGCAGGCAGGCCCAGCCGGCATCGGCCTTCTTCTTCTGCGAGGCCTTTGCCACCTCGAGGCTGTTGGCGCCCGTGAGCTGAGTGCGGCCGAGCGAGGATTTGCGCAGCTCCTCCTCATATTGCTTTGGCGCGTTGGCAGATATCCATGCCTTCGCCTCGGCGCGAAACGCGGCTTCCTGCGGAGTGTCGTCGAAGTTCATGGTCGTACTCTTTCTCTCGGTGCGTTACCCGGATGCTGCGCAGCGCGAAGCGGTGCGCTGCTGATCCGGGGTCCATCAATGGGTCCCGGCTCTGCGAAGCAGCGGCCAAAGCGCTGCATCGCGTCCGGGACACGAGCAATACGTTACGCCGCGTTCTTCTTGCGCATGCGGTCGATCAGCTGATCTTCCCAATAGGACAGACTGCCGAGCCCGAGCGCCACCGCGTTGGCGCGGCGGTAATACATGTGGCAGTCGAACTCCCAGGTGAAACCCATGCCGCCATGGACCTGGATGTTGTTCTTGGCGCAGTGCTGGAACGCCTGCGTCGCGCTGATGCGCGCGGCGGCTGCGGCTTCCGGCAGTTCCGAAGCGTTGGTCGAGAGCGCCCAGGCGCCGTAATAGCAGTTCGAGCGCGCCAGCGTCGCCGAGACATACATGTCGGCCAGCATATGCTTGACCGCCTGGAACGAGCCGATCGGCCGGCCGAAGGCGATACGATCGAGCGCGTAGTCGCGGCCCATTTCCAGCGCGCGGTCGGCGCCGCCGACCTGCTCGAACGCGACGAGCACCGCGGCACGGTCGAGCACCTGCGACAGGATGCTCCAGCCGTCGCCGGTCGCACCGAGCGGCTCGGCCTTGGCATTCTTGAAAGTCAGTTCGGCCTGACCGCGGGTCGGATCGAGATTGGTCAGCGACTTCACTTCGACGCCGCCGGCCTTGAGGTCGACCAGGAACAGCGAGATATCGGAATCGCGCCCGGTGGAGCCGGTGCGCGCGGCCACCACGGCAAAATCGGCGATAGCGCCATCCGGCACCGGCTTCTTGACACCATTGAGCGTGCCGCCGGACGCCGCGAGCTTGATCGCCTTCGGCGAAGGATTGCCCTTGCCCTCGAACAGCGCCAGCGTACCGATCGCTTCACCGGAGGCGATCTTCGGCAGCCATTTCTGCTTCTGCGCATCGCTGCCCGCAATCAGGATCGCTTCGGCGGCGAGATAGACGGTCGATGAGAACGGCACCGGCGCCAGCGCGCGGCCCATCTCCTCCCCGATCACGCAGAGCTCGAGATGGCCGGCACCCGCGCCGCCGAACTTCTCGGGGATCGCGACGCCGAGGAAACCCATCTCGGCGAGGCCCTTCCAGAGATCCTTGTCATAGGCCGCCTTGCCATCCAGAACGGCGCGCACCGCCTTGGGTGGACACTTTTCAGAGAGGAATTTCCGCGCCTCGTCGCGCATCTGCTTCTGTTCGTCGGAAAAATCGAAATTCATGGCGCTTACCTTTCTTCTTGTTGTCGTTCCGGGGCGCGAGCAGCGCGAACCTGGAACCTCGAGATTAGTTACCTCTGGTTTCTCGATGCGCGCCGGGAGGATGGGTCCAGGCTCCAGTGCGCAATTGCCGGGACTCCGGCAGAGTTTGCCGTTAGCGAGGCGCCATGCGGATGGCGCCGTCGAGGCGGATGGTTTCGCCGTTGAGCATCGCGTTCTCGACGATGTGCACGGCGAGCGCGCCGTATTCGTCGGGTTCGCCGAGGCGGGCAGGATGCGGCACCTGGGCGCCCAGGCTCTTGCGAGCTTCCTCGGTGATACCCATCATGAGCGGCGTGAAGAAGATGCCGGGCGCGATCGTGTTGACGCGGATCTTCAGGCTGGCGAGATCGCGCGCCGCCGGCAGCGTGAGGCCGACGACGCCGCCCTTCGAAGCGGAGTAAGCGATCTGGCCGATCTGCCCCTCATACGCGGCGACGGAAGCGGTGTTGATGACGACGCCGCGCTCTTCGCCGATGGTCTCGGCGGTGGCAAGGCGCTCGGCGAACAGGCGCAGCACGTTGAAGGTGCCGATCAAATTGACGTTGATGATGCGAGCGAACTTCTCTAAGGGATAGACGCCGTCGCGGCCGACCACGCGCTGTGGACCGCCGATGCCGGCGCAGTTCATCAGCACCCGCGCAATGCCGTGCGCGCTTTCTGCCTTGGCGATCGCCGCCTTGACCTGCTCTTCGCTGGTGACGTCGGCATGAAGCGCGACGCCCTTCACTTCCGCCGCAACCTTCTCGGCATTCTCCTTGTTCTGGTCGAGCACGCCGATCTTGGCGCCCTTCGCGGCCATGGCGCGGGCGGTCGCGGCACCAAGACCAGAGCCACCGCCGGTGATGAGAACGACAACATCTTTCAACTGCATGAGAACCACCTTTCCTTGAGCATTTCTTTCATTAGACTTTAAACTTGTTACCCGGCCGGAACCGCTGCCCTTTCATTCTTCGGATTGAGCATGCCGTCGAGGATCTAGGCTTCCATGTGCTTGATGTAATCGCGGCAGACTTCGTCGGTGACCGGGCCGACGCCGACCGCGCGACGTCGCGTGACGGCCGAAGAGCAGATGATCGCAGACGCCGGTCAGACTGGTGTAGAACAGCACTGGTCGATCTCGCGGAGCCCGCCGGCCTTGATGCCTTCCGCAAGCAGCCGGCGTTGGGAATCCAGGAGCGGCGCGACGAAGAATTTCGACACCTCGTCGACGCCTCGCCGCTCGTGCAGGAGAAGAGCAATAGACGCGGCGGAACAGCGAATCCTCCAGCCCAGTACCGACGAGTGCGCCGAGCGGAACGGCGAGGCACTCGACCACAAAGCCCGCCTCTGTCCCCACTGCGGGATACACGCCGCGGCGCCGAATGCGGCGAGCATGAACCCGTGCGCGAGGTTGACGACGCCGAGCGCGCCCCAAAGCAGCGTGAGCCCAGATGCGACCAGGACGTACAGTCCGCCATTGGCGACGCCTGCCAGGACCTGGGCCAGCAATAATGACCAGTTCATGTTGTCCACCCTGCACAGCCGTCATCGCACCCACAGTGTTTTGCATCGGATGCGTACCGATGGCTGGAGCCACCTCGTCGACATCGAGACCCGTTTGGCCGAACTCCTCGCTTGCGACGGCCTTGCCAAAATACGCGGGGACGTCGGCTTCATGTAGCCGCCCAGCCAACCGTCCTGTCACCGCGCGCATCAGCATGTAGATAGTTGGCGCCACCGAGAACACGCCAGGCTGATTGCCTTTCATCGTGATCTTCTCAGCGGCCGGGATCGCCCAGCACATCGGCATCTTCAGCTTTCCGGAGATGGACTGCTGACCGTCGACGTCGCGCCGGATGAAACTGGCGAAAGCAACATTGCTGCGCCCTGCTGCCCAAGCATGCTTGCCTTGTCGATCGTCCGCTGGGGCTTTGTTCCGTCGTCCCGATATTGAGAAGCAACGGGCCGGCCGGCGAAACGCTCCTTGCTGCTGAGAGTCCGAGTGCCCGCGTGGCCCTTCGGCTCGTCATTAGCCGCCACAGCGCAGCCGATGTAACCGAGCAGGATGCGCTTGCTTTCGTCCACCATGTTGGCAGGCAGTCGATCGACTCTGCTCTCCGCGGACGAGGCCGCCAGCTGGTGAAATATCGTAGGAGACATTCTTCGCCCTCGGTTCAGTCTGCACTTAGAGCGGCCGAGCGCAAGCTCGTCGCGAACGTCGCGAACCTGCACTGACGAACCGTCCTTGGTCTGCTTCTTCCATGTACGGTCCTTCTTTAGGTCACACGCCCGCAAGACGTCGCCATATCCGTCAACTGAACGCTAGTTCAATTTCAAATGATCCCTTGGGTCAACCATAAAGGATCGAACTGGAAATCTATAAAGGCTTGGCCTATGACAACCAAAGGCAAGACCAAGACTGCGGCAGCGACAGCCGTGGGCGTGGGGTCCTCGGAGGTCGGGCGCAACTGTCCTTGCAGGAATTGTGGCTTTCCCCTTTGCGCCAAGAACTGCTGTACAGATCCTCACTCGTTGACACCACTACAGATCAAGGATGATTGGTACGGATATTTTTGAGCGTAAGGCTTCAACGCCCGCCATTGACTAGATACGGAGCCGCCCTTTAAATCCGGCCCATCTCTTTTGAAACCCAATCCAGAACATCAGGGAGAAAGACATGGCCGAGGCCTATATCGTCGCCACCGCCCGCACCGCCGGCGGCCGCAAGGGGGGACGTCTTGCGGACTGGCATCCGGCCGACCTCGCCGCGACCGTGCTGGATGCGTTGGTCGAGCGCACCGCCGTCGACCCAGCGCAGATCGAGGACGTGATCATGGGCTGCGTGATGCAGCTCGGCGAGCAGTCCAACAACATCGCCCGCAACGCCATCATGGCCTCGAAGCTGCCGGAGAGCGTGCCGGGCACCTCGATCGACCGCCAGTGCGGCTCCTCGCAGCAGGCGCTGCATTTCGCCGCGCAGGCGGTGATGTCCGGCACCATGGACGTGGTGATCGCGGCCGGCGTGGAATCGATGACGCGCGTGCCGATGGGCCTCGCCTCGCAGCTCCCCGCCAAGAACGGGTTCGGCCATTACAAGAGCCCGGGCATGGAGGCGCGTTATCCCAACATCATGTTCAGCCAGTTCACCGGCGCTGAAATGATGGCGGAGAAGTATGGGCTCTCCAAGGACGAACTCGACGAGTACTCCTACAACAGCCACCAGCGCGCGATTGCCGCGACTCAGGCCGGCCATTTCAAGAACGAGATCGTGCCGGTCAAGATCACCCGCGCCGACGGCTCGACCGACACCCACCACATCGACGAAGGCATCCGCTTCGACGCCAGCCTCGACGGCATCAAGGGCGTCAAGCTGATCGCCGAGAACGGCCGGCTGACCGCGGCGAGCGCCAGCCAGATCTGCGACGGCGCCTCCGGCGTGATGGTCGTCAACGAGAGGGCCCTGAAGTCGCTCGGCGTCAAGCCGATGGCGCGCATCCACCACATGACCATGATGGGCCATGATCCCGTCATCATGCTGGAGGCGCCGCTTCCGGCGACAGAACGCGCGCTGAAGAAGGCGGGCATGAAGATCGACGACATCGACCTGTTCGAGGTCAACGAGGCGTTCGCCTCGGTGCCGACCGCGTGGCTGAAGACCACCGGCGCCGATGCGGCCCGGCTCAACGTCAATGGCGGCGCGATCGCGCTCGGCCATCCGCTCGGCGGCTCTGGCACCAAGCTGATGACGACCTTGGTCAACACCCTGCAGCAGCGCAACAAGCGCTGGGGCCTGCAGACCATGTGCGAAGGCGGCGGCATGGCCAACGTGACGATTGTTGAGCGGCTATAGGACGCTTCAACAAAAATGGTGTCGTCCCGGCGAAAGCCGGGACCCATATGTGGACGGCCCCCGTGGCACAAGAGCTTTTTGACGTGATCGGATCGCTTGCATCCATATGTCCGGCCTGTTGATGCGATCGGATTGATCGCTGGCCAAGATGGTTTGCGCGAGGCGAGTTCCAAACAACCTGGCGGCCTGCTAGCGGCCAATGGGTCCCAAGGATTGTCTCGCATCGTTGATTGACCGATCCTCCATCTGCTCTTGCAGCTCCGGGTCGGCCGGTGGGCGAACCCGCCGGCCGGCCAATCTGTTAAGCGGCGAATGTCGGGATGGCATTCATCCGTGCGGCATCGTAACTCTCGCCTGTCGCCATCAGCTTCCAGGCGATGCGGGCAACCGAGCGCCACGGCGGCCAGCTTTGGCGGCTTGCGCTTAAGCAGCGCGACCAGCCAGCGCGAGGGATGGCCGCGGCCGCGCCGAACCTGCTGGATCACACCGCGGTCGCTCCTGCCACGAGCAAGCGGCGCAGGTCCTCGTCGCCGGCCCGCGTGATCTTGCCAAGCCTTGTCTTGCCGGCGGTCGAATGATCCTTGGGTGTGAGGCCCAGCCAGGCCGCAAAGTGCCGGCCGGAGCGGAACGCACGCGGATCGGGCGTCTTCATCACCAACCTCGTCGCAATGATCGGGCCGATCGAGGGGATCTGCGCCAAGCGCCGGCTGAGGGCATCAGCCCGGTGCCAGGCCAACAGCTTGGCCTCGATCTGCTTGAGTCCGGCTTGTAGCCGCGCATATTCGCGCCCCGGTACCGCAAACAGTTCGCGCGCCATTGCGGGCAGGCTCTCGTCCTGCGCAATCTGCGTCAACAGCGGCTCGATCTTGTCGAGGCCCTTGGGCGCGATCAGGCCAAACTCTGCCGCGTAGCCGCGGATCGTGTTGCTCAGCTGGGTGCGCCGGGCGATCAGTCCATCGCGGATTCCCGTCAGCATCAGCGCAGCCTGTTGCTCGGCCGTCTTTACCGGCACAAACCGCATGCTCGGCCGGCTCATCGCTTCACACAGCCCTTCCGCATCCCGCCAGTCGTTCTTGTTCCGTGATACGTAGGGCTTCACCAACTGCGGGGCCATCAGCTTCACCTCATGCCCGAGCTTGGAAAGCTCCCGCGCCCAATATTGCGACGCCCCGCAAGCCTCCATTCCGATCACGGTTGGTGGTAGGTTGGCAAAGAACTCCAGCATTTGCTTGCGCGAAAGCCGCTTGCGCAATACCGGCTGCTCGGCGGCATCAACCCCATGCAGCTGAAAAATATGTTTCGGCGTATCCATTCCAATGCGGATAATCTGCTTCACGGACGGCTCCCTTGTCTGAGATTTGCAACATTCTGGCACACTTGATGCCGTAGGGGGCCGTCCACCTCATCAACCATAGAACAATGTTGCTAGGCACAGCTGGGGTTCCAGCTCAGTCCGACAATAGAAAGCATTTGTTACCGGTTCCGACTTTCGCCGGGACGACCACTTTTGATTCCTTGAGGAAACACGCATGACCCATCCGTCCATCCACGCGCGCACCCATGCCGAACAAGATCGCCTACCAGATGGCGGGCACCGGCAAGACGACCACCTATCGCAAGCTCAACGAGCTTTCGAACCAGGTCGCCCACCTGTTTCGCTCGCTCGGCCTGAAGGCCGGCGACCACACCGCGCTCTTGATGGAAAGCCGCTTCGCCTTCATGGAGATCTGCTGATCCGCACAGCGAAGCGGGATCTATTACACGCAATCGGCCGCTACCTGACCGAGAAGGAGATCGCCCACATCGTCAAGGATTCCGGCGCGGCAGTTCATACATGTTCTTCGAGTATCCCGCGGACATCTCTTCCGGACATACAATTGGGACGACGGTATTTGAAGAATTGTACCGGCTGCCCACTAGCTTTACCTGATTGGAAGGCACCAATCGAGGAAAATCAATCCGCTCTGCTTCGAACGGTTCATCGTGACCACCACGCCACTCGTTTAAGAGGGAAAGAAAGATTGTCTCTAGAGCGCCTGTCTCAGCCTTTGACCTTCACCCACGGCCCGATTATGCCGAATTGCCTCGCGCTCTCGCCGATAACAAGCGATCAGGCTTTTGCCTGATAGACGTGTTGAGGCGGATGAGTTTCGCTAAATTCGTATGAGGGCAGAGGGCGGATTTGGTATGGTGATTATCTCCGCTTCCTAAGTTCAGCCAGATGGCAAGGGCGCCGCTAGTCAGACAGGCATCTGGTCTGACGCCCACCTCGAAGGCTTGACGCCGTCTGTCCGGCTTAGGCGCGCGTAAGACCGATCGGCTGGGTCGAGGAGTGGATCTCTGGAAACAGGTGAACCAAAAAGCCGGACAGGGGCCGCATCGACCGATGGCTCGTGAGAGCCATCAACCGAGCTGACGCGCAACGCCTTATTCGGCGGAGGACAAGATCCGCATTATGATGGACGGCTTACGCGGGCGAGCCACGTATAGAGCCGGTAGCTTTCCGTTTGAGGTCTTCACGGCTCGCCGATTTCCTTTGCACGGTTTCGAGACTTGGCTGTTCGAGCCGCCGGCAAGTCCCATCGCCTGTGTGATCTCATCGGTCTGCTGCGTCCAAAGGTGAAGAATCTCGTCAAGCTAAGCGAGACTCAGCTCGCTTAGGTTCGAACCTCCTGCTGGGCACTCGTCAGATAGGTGCGGCTCGTGCTGCACTCGGCTACCTATCGGCCGATGCTCGTCCTCCGGCTAGGAACGACAGGAACTAGCCGCCCGCAGGTTCGGATCTTTACTTTGAGATCGCTCATCCGCGTGTCGAGCGCCCGATCGAGAGGGCCGTTACGCCTGTTCAACTGATCGGTGTCGCATTCGTGTCGGCCGCCCCCAATCAGGCCCTCTACGTCGGTTTTGATGAACAATTGACGGACGCTCTCGGCTACCGCGCGCGGAAAATCGCCACCACCGACCTTCTGCAGGCGCTCGTTTATTGGCAGTCTGACCATCGAGCCGAGCGCACTACAATCTATCGCGTGAACGGGATGCTCCCGCGATGGAGGGAATATTATTGAAGCAAAGCGCTCTAAGTGCTGAACCGACAGCCTCAGCAAATCAAGAACAACCACGATGGCCCGCCTACCCCATCTCGAAGCCGACCAGGCCGCGCCCGAATATCGCGACATGCTCCAGCGCAACACCAATTTGCACAAGCCGCTGGTGAACTCGCCGGACATGGCGCGCGCCTTCAGCGGCATGGGCGGCTATATCCGCTTCAGGAGCAAGCTCGACCCGCGGTTGCGTGAGGTCGCGATCCTGCAGGTCGGATGGCTGGAGAAATCGGAATATGAGTTCACCCACCATGTGAAGATCGGCAAGGAGTTCGGCGTCACCGACGACGACATCCAGGCCATGATGGCGGAGACGGAAGGAAAACCGTCGAAGCTGGAACCATTGGCAAGGGCCATCCTGCGCGGCGCGCGCGAGATAGTGGGCGAGCTCGCGATGTCGGAGGCGACCCGCTGAGATCAAGCAGCACCTCACCGGACGAAGAGATGACCGACCTTGTCCTCACCATCGCGTTCTACTGCGCCGTGGTGCGCGTGCTCGCCACCATGCAAATCGACAACGAGCCCTACTACAAAGAAGTACTTCAGCAGTACCCAATCCCGGGAGTGAAGTGACATGCGCCTGAGAGATCGCATCGCCATCGTCGTCGGCGCCGGACTGAGTCCCGGCGAAGGTATCGACAACGGCCGCGCCTTCCACCACGCTGACCTTTGCGCGCGAAGACGCCAAGGTGCTGTCCGTCGATCATCATCCGGATTTGAACCGTTGACATGATCGCGGCCAAGGGCGGCACCGCGGTTGCGTTCAAGGCGGACGTGAGCAAGAGAGCCGACATCGAGGCGATGGTCCGGGACGCCTGCGACCGCTGGGACCGCGTCGACATCCTGCACAACAATGTCGGTGTCAGCCTGTCCGGACGGTGACGTTCATGCTAGTCCACAATCTGGCATTCCTTTCAAATTATGTGCAGCTGCCAAGTATCGCCATCGCCATCAATGAATAGGGCTCGGTAAGAGAGCTGTGCGACGGCAAACGGTGTAGCCGTGAGTGTCGCGCCCGGCGCAATTCCGCCGTGCTGGAGCTAACGCGCGTCTCAAAGCCGGGTCGACTCGGGACCTGAAGGTCATCCTTCCACGTCGGCCCGGGTTCGCGATATGGTGCCGAAGCGCGCTGATGATCTATGGGTTACCGAAGTTTCCGAGTAGATACTTCAATCCGAAAAACAGGCACTTCCCCGTCGAGAACTTCTAAGCACCATCCCTCTGCCGGCAGGATGGCATCGCCAATGGTTCGCGCTAGTTCGATCGCGCCGCGCCACGCAGCGTGATCGTCGTGCATTTCCTCGCCGTTCTTGTCTTGGTGCGAGTGCCCATAAAAAATGTGGAAGAAGTATCTCGGCATGCCTCAAGCCCGCAATGGCATTTTTCTAGAGGATTAAGACCGAGGCGGAATTGGATAGAAGCGAATATTTCTCAGCATCCTACTGAACACAATTCATCACACATGCGCGTTGCTGAGAGTTACTGCTGTGAGGGCTGAGCCCAGACTGGGTCCGGCACACCTTTGTCCCGAAACGGCGCAGCTTGCTCTGCTCGCGGCGTGGCGATACTATCAGATATTCTCCGATGCTTTCCGGCCGATGCCTCCTTCCGTTCCGTGGGCAAACCGCGGGCCCCAATCCTTCACCGCTGCTGCAACGTGCCGCGCTCGTGCTGCTGACGGGCAGTTCCTCGAAGCCGAGCAGCTTGCTTCTGAAGTAGAATGCCGGCGTTTTTGACGACACCATCTAGCCTTCCAAACGCGTCGACCGCTTGCTTGACGATTCTGCTGGCCAGAATGGCTTCGGCGACAGTCTCGAAGTTAGGCACAGCCGTTCCGCCGGCTTTGCGGATTTCCTCCACAACCTCCTCGGCCGGCGCTGCGTCTGTTCCAGCGCCATCAGGCGCTCCGCCGGGGTCGTTGACCACGACCTTGGCGCCCTCAGCCGCACAGACCAGCGCGATCTCCCGCCTGATACCGCGCCCTGCGCCGGTAACAATGACGACTTTGTCCTGAAGTGATTTTGCCACTCCCTGAACGAAGCTACGACGCTCAGATCGGGATCGATCCTTGCCCCCTATGTGATCCTCCGCTAGCTTGGCCGAATATTCGTTCAGAGTATTGTCCGTAGCCGCGAGGTTCATCAATGCGCGAACCTCAATACCTTCCTCGCTCCTCGAAGCGCGAAATCAAAGCTTCGCTTCACCCTCTGCTCACGTTTTTTCGATGTCTCCGATTTCGTCGAGAGCTCGATGGTACCGGCGATTAAGATCGTTGCGTCGCTTCTGGGAGGCGCTCTGGGCTGCGCTCCGAGGGAGCCCCCATTCTCTGCTACCGCGCCAAGCTATGTGTTCAACGATGGTGACGGAGGTCGAGGAGAATAAGAGGAAGCTGCTGTTCAAATTCGGTCGCTGACAACCTTGCCGATTTCTGCACAGTCAGGCAATTGGGCGCTACACCTTGCAAGTTTGGCATATGATGCACTAACTTGATTTGAATGATGTGTCGCCGCTCGAGTCCTGTCACCGTACTGCTGCGGCCGCGGGTCCAGCTTTCGCGTAGGAGGTACCGATGAAGAACAGTAATGAGAAAAACACCGTGACTTCCGCAAACAAAGCCAAAATCGAAGCTGCATTGAACGCCTTGATGGCCGGGGACCCGACAGACATAAAGAAACTTCTTGCCGAGGACGTCGAGTGGACAATCCCCGGGAATTCGCTTATCTCCGGAACGATGCACAGTCTGGCCGAAGTGTCCCAGAAGGTGTTTCGCCCGTTCGAGGCACGGTTCTCGCGATCTAAGGATCGGTTCCGACTCCGGAAGATTCATGGCATCTACGCTGACGGTGACACCATCATTGCGCACATGGACGGCTCGGGACTGGCAAACGACGGGAAACCCTACACAAACAGCTATGTGTGGCTTCTCACCATGCGCAACGGAAAGGCGACGCGCGTGACCGCCTTCCTCGATAGCTACGCGGTTGACGATTTGTGGCGTCGCGTTCAGCCCGCTGAGAATTGAGACCGCAGCACGATCACGCAGTGCCTAACCCCAGCTCACTCCTTCTGCAACGTCTTCAGAGACCTCGTGAGCAGATTTCAAATATCCTTTTGTCCGCGCCGTTTGCCCCGCTCAGCTCTTAAATTTACCTGCACCACGCGCAGACGGACGTGCCTCGCCGCCCAAGATGGCATTTCTTTCAAGCCACACGTCTCATGACTGAGCTCCAGGGCTGTCACTTGTCGGCTTTCTCATTGCGCCGGGGAAACCGAGCTGCCGCGATGGCGCGCCGTGGCGGCGCGTAGGCAGGCGTCCCATACGTCTCAAACAACGCTTGAGTCCTCGCATAGTGATGCTTCAACCCACCGCGGATGACCCGCTCAATCGGGCCATCCGGATAGCCGAGCCCCAGCTTGCACGTATTGTCCATATCCTGCTGCGTTGCCAACCCTTCATCGATAAACCGAAGAGCGGCGTTGTATTTCGCCAGGACCAGCCGGTTGATAATACGACCAATCTGATCGCTCGAAACCGAAACCTGGAGTTCGCGAAATTGAAAGAATTTCCGTGCGATCGAAATGATCTTCTCGCCATGAGCGGCTTGCTTGACGAGCTCCACCAAGTTGGAAGGGGCATCGTCCCCGTTCCGGTATCGGACAAAACCAAGGACATTAGGGATGCCTTCCTCGCCAACATGCTCCGCCAATGACTCATCGCCGAGTTCGATCAGGATCAACGCTTTTGCGACATCCTCCTTGAATGGCACCCCGCTATAAAGCACGACTTCCGCTCGCTCGATATGTGTCTCTCCTGCGTGAAGGGGATCGGTATCGGGAAATGATCGGCTTTCGCCGTTCAAAAAGATCGCATAACGCATCAGTCAAGCTCCGAACATCGCGTTGCCGTCGTAACTGAAGAAGCCGCGCCCTGATTTACGTCCGAGTAAACCGGCGGCGACCATCCGTCTCAGCAGCGGAGGGGCTGCGGCTCGCGGATCAAGTGTAATGGGATAGAACGCCTCGCAGAGGCGGATCTGTGTGTCCAGGCCGACCAGATCGACGAGTTCGAGCGGCCCCATTTTATAACCGAGCCCTACCTTGATTGCCGTGTCGATGTCAGCGGCCGAAGCAACCCCCGCTTCCACGGCACGAATGGCGTCGTTATTGAAGGGAACCAGCAGGGCGTTAAGAATGAAGCCCGGCTTATCCTCCGTCTTTACGGGTGCTTGGCCGCAGGCTTCTGTCCATTCCCAAGCTGTCTTGAAGACCTCTTCGGAGGTCAAGATTCCCGGCGACATCTCGATCAGCTTCATCAGCTGCGCCGGAAGGCAGAAGTGCATGCCAACGACCCGTTCGGGACGGATCGATCCGGCCGCAATCTCCGTGATCGAAAGCGTAGACGTGTTGGATGCGAAGATGGCGTTCTCCGCACACACCGAACCAAGCCGTTTCAGAAGATCGCGTTTAATGCCGAGATCTTCAAATACGGCTTCGACTACGAGATCACATGATTCCAGATCGCCGATGTCGGTGGTTTGGCTCATGACCGCAAGAATCCCGTCCCGCGTCTCCGGCTTCAACTTGCCGCGCTCGACCGATCTTCCGAGAAACACCGCCGATTCTTTTGCAGCCCTTTCGAGACTTTCGCCAGACCTGTCGTAGGAAATGGTCAGAAAGCCGGCACGCGCAGACACAAGAGCAATGCCCGCTCCCATTGTTCCGCCGGCACCACAGACTCCGACCGTCTTGATCTGCCTTCTCATTTTGTCGCAAAGCTCCGTCCGATCAGCTGCCGATGCACCTGATTTGTTCCTTCCCAAATCTGAGTGACCTTTGCGTCTCGCATGAGACGCTCCACGCGATAGTCGCGGCAGTAACCATATCCCCCATGCATCTGGACAGCCTCTGTCGCAACCCGCATCGCAAGATCGGACGCACGCATCTTCGCCATCGACGCTTCAAGACCGAAATCGTCGACGCCGGTCTCGATTAGATCGGCCAGATAGTCGAGCCACGCGTCCGTCATCGCGAGATCGGTCGCAAGGTCGGCAAGCAAGAATTGATTGGCCTGAAACTCGCTGATCTTGCGGCCCGATTGCCGCCGCAGGTTCATGTAGCTCATCATATCCTTAAAGGCAGCCATGGCGATGCCCATCGCGTGTGCTGCAACGCTCGGCCTAGACCTGTTGAGCGACTCAAGCAAAATCGCCAATCCATCGCCCGGCTTCCCGACAAGGTTTGCCCGGGGAACACGGCAGCTGTCGAACCTCAGAGCCGCCGTCGAGGAGCCGCGATGTCCCATTTTTTGCTCAAGGCGCAGCACTTCAAATCCAGGCGTTCCCTTCTCGAGAACAAGAACCGATATACTCTTTTTGGGATCGTCGATCTCTGAATATTTGCCAAACAGCAGAATACGATCGGCCACGTCACCACTTGTAATGAACAGTTTCGAACCATCGACAACGACGGCGTCACCATCGGGACGAAATGTCGTCTTCATACCCGTGGCGTCCGATCCCGCGGATTCCTCCGTGATCGCCAGAGAAGCAAGACCGCCTTTGGAAATAAGCGGCAGCAGCCGGTGCTTCTGTTCATCGGAGCCGAATTCGATCAGTGGCTTCATCGCATGAAAGTTCGTGGCGTAAATGATGCCCGTTGACGCGCACGCTTCTGAAATGCGCCGGACAACCGCCAGATAGAGTCTGAACGACATAGGAACGCCGCCGTAAGCTTCCGGGATGAAGATCGTGTTCAAACCAAGCGTGTTTATCGCTTCGACGCTCGCCCAAGGAAACTTGCCGGTCTCGTCCACATGAGCCGCATTGGGAGCGATGACCTCCTCCACAACGCGGTCGACCTGATCCAGGAGCAAGCGCTCGTTCTCGTTCCACTTCCTCCGGCGCTCGATCTGTTCGAAGATTTTCATTAGAGGTTGGCTCCGTATTCGCCACCAAGTACGCCGCTCAGAAAGCCAATCTCAAGGCAATCTCCAAACCCGCGCTGGAATCATTTCCCAAATTTCGTCGAGTCGGGCTTACGTCTGGCGGCAAATGACGCAGACAGCTCAAGGCTCTCTTCGGTGTCAAGATAGGCTCGAAGTAGCAAATCGTGCGACACCCGCGCCAACCCCGACACGCCACCATGGCGTGCGTTGAACGCTCCCTTGATGGCCGCAAGGGCGAATGGGCCGCGGTCCGCGACCTCGAGAGCGAACTTCCTTGTCTCTTCCTTCAACTTATCGTCGGGAACGACCCTGTTGATTAGACCGATCTCAAGAGCCTGCTTGGCGGAGATCTTGGGATTGGCGTACCACATCTCCTTTGCCCTCTTCTTGCCGACCAGATCTTCCAGATACCATGTGCCGTATCCCGCATCGAACGAGCCCATCATGGGGCCGACCTGACGAAAGACGGCGCTTTCCTTCGCAATAGTCAGATCGCAAACCACGTGCAACACATTGCCGCCGCCCACGGCGAAACCATTAACGCTCGCGATCACCGGCTTCTGCAGCCGATCGATGGACTCGTACATCTCCAGTGTAGGCAGGACACCCGCATAGAGCGACGTCTTCTCCATTCCTTCCTTTCGTCCGCCGATGCAGAAGAACTTGTCGCCAGCGCCTGTTATCACGATAACCTGGGTTCGAGTTTCGCGGCGGATCGCGTTGATACAGTCACGGATCTCGTGGCACATGGCCACCGTGAACATGTTTCCGTCATCGGGCCGGTTGAGGGTGATCTGGCCGATAGGACCGTCTTCTTCATAAATGATCGTTTCGAAGTTCATAGGCGCATCCCTCCAGTTATGCATTTCTCGTGCAGCCTTTTAAGCTGGGTTTCGTCAACCCCAAGAAGCCCGCGCAGCACGCTCTCGGTATGCTCCCCAAGACGAGGCGCCATGGCGCGTGGGACGTTGGAGCAGCCATCAATCACGATACCCGTACCCACTTGCGGCACGAGCCGTCCTCCAGCAGTTTCGGAGCGGTAGAACATCCGTCGATCGATCAGTGCCCCGTCACAGACGACCTGGGCGACCGAATTGATCGGTCCGGCAGGAACACGGGCTTCGCGGAGCAGCGCAAGCCAATAATCTTGCGGCTCTTTCCGGAGGATGTCTGAGATCATGGCGACGATCTGCTGACGCTTACTGCGCCGTTGCGCATTCGTCGTCATGCCGGGCATATCGACCATCTCAGGCCGGCCAATCGCGGTCCAGAATCGCTGCCAGAGATTGTCGCTTCCCAACCCGAGTGTGATGGGTAAATCAGCCGTCTCGAAGGTTTGGTATATTGCAATGACGCTATCCTTACCTCCGCTTCGCGTGGGCACTTCTCCTGAGCCCAGATACGGCACGATTCGGCAGCGGAGAAAACGTGTCATGGAATCCACTAGCGCAACGTCAATGACATGGCCTACGCCAGTCTGTTGTCGCGCATACAGCGCCGAAACCGCCGAACACGCCGCGTCCTGCCCCGCCAACATGTCCGCGGCAGGAGCGCCGATCTTCTGCGGCTGCCCCCCGGCATCACCCGTCAGATCCATGATACCGGAATAGCCTTCCGCAATGAGATCGTAACACGTCCAGTCCGATCGTTCGCCTGCAAGGCCGAAGCCCGTTATCGACACATAGATGAGGTTTGGATAGAGATGCCGCAGCGTCTCCGCATCAACCTTGAGCTTTCGGGCGACGCGTGGCGGAACGCTCGCCACAACAATGTCAGCGCAGCGCACCAGCTGATAGAGTATATCCAGACCCTCCGGTTGGGAGTAGTCGAGAGCGACGCTCTTCTTGTTGCGATTGACGCTGAGGAACCATAGCGATTCGTCAGCCAGAAACGGTGGTCCCCACGAACGTGCGTCATCGCCTCCGTTCGGCTTCTCGATCTTGAAAACCTCGGCCCCCATGTCCGCAAGCAGCACCGTGGCTGACGGACCCGCAATAGATGTCGTCAGATCGATGATCCTCACGCCAGACAGGAGATTGAATCCCTGCTCGGTCGGCAAGACGGGCAATGCTTCCGCTGGATTACCCGCTCCAGGTTCCGAATGTGCTGACACTTGTTCCGTCCCTCCTAACGAGCTTCACTAAGGCCGGCGGTGAACCACTTACCACGCACCATGCTTAAAGCAGTCTGCTCGACCGCAGCGCGCTATCCTCGACGAGACATTTCTCATCAAGATGCAGCGTGACGAATCCTTCTTGCCCAGGCTGAACAATTTTCACTTTGAACATAATCCGTGTGTCTCGTGCACGAACGCAGCAATCGCCGCACCCAAGTCCTGTTTTCGTCAGCACATGCATTTGCAACGGCCGTGCCAAACGGCGGCATTGAGTCATTTATGGCGGCAGTTCCCGTTTTTGCACGCAAATCTGCCGAACAGCAGCCCCACGACAGTTTGTTATCGTAAGCATATGTCCTAGCCAGCTGGCTTTATGTGTCCTCGGGAAGGACACATAAAGTGCCGAGATGACCCGCCGCCGATACATCTTCTTGCGTTAAACAAAGCGAACGAGAGAGGCGACAGCGCTTGCCCGCCGCGCTTCACGAAGTCCTCCGATGCGCCACGCGATCAACCTCACTCCAGGTCTGTGGCGTCCGCGAATGAACTCTCAACCGCTCGCTGCCCCCTACGCGTGCGGCATTCACTTGAGACCACCGCCGAGGCTTTCTGCCATTGATCGCCCGCTCATAGAGTACAGCGTCGTCCCTGTACCGCTGCCGGTCCCGGTGTAGCCGCCGGTTGTCCACGAGACCAGCATATCGAAGTAGGTACGGAGCAGGCCGTACTCGGTTGCCGTGCGCGTATCGATGGTGAGGTCTGAGCGAGCACGAGAGGTGTAGTAGTTGCTTAGACGGGTGTGCGCACCACCAGGCGCGCCGTTCGCCCCTAAGTAGTCGCCGCGAGCACGAGGTCAAAGCGCAGGTATCCACCAAGCTTGATGCACGTGTCTGTACCCTAGATATAATAGAATCCGGCACCATACGGAGAGCAGACCTTTACGTATTCGACCGCCTTGGCCTTGACCGGAAGATCGGCCGCCTGCGCCCCATCCATCGTCATGTTGACAGATCGCGCCTGGAAGAGGAGAGCGAAGTCTGTACGTATCGGACGAAACGCTCACTCAATACTCAGAGCGTGCAGCACTCTTTGGCGCTCAAAAAGTACGTAGCGTACCTTGAGCTACAGAATTTAGCAGAGCGAAGATGTTGCTTGTCGATCTTACGGGCATGATGGGTGCTAGCTTTCGAACGGGACGTCGACAACCGACATTGCGAGAGGCAACACGAAAGAGATTCGGGAGGGCCACGAGCTGCCAACCAAATCTGCAGAGACACCCATCATTCAGGAGAAGCACATGCGTATGGGATGGCGACCGTGCGGGCACCAGGAACCGCGCTAGCACAAACGGGTTCGAGGCGCGCCGTCGCCTTGCGATCTGATCATTGTGCTTGGTATAGATCTGCTACGGGCTTGGGCTTACAGCCGCCGTCGGTTTGTTTCTAATAGGGTTTCGACAATCCAAATCGGCTTGGTTGATCAGGGTCTCACCAGGAACTCCTGCGCCGCGATTGCGCAGCGGGGGCACGAGAGAATTAAGATTTTCGCAGGCACTGACATTCTTGGGATCCCAGCGCGCCGGGCTTTGCAATGACCGAAAATCGACTCCGAATGACTTGTCGCATGGAACAAGCGTTGCCGGTCGAGTGCGACAACTCTTTGGTGTCAGAGGTAGACTGCCGCCGTCCTCGCCAAATGCCAACTCATAAGGTGTCGATTGCGCCGCAGAACGACAAACGTCGCCAACGTATTACCGCTTCCACGACAAAGACTAGATCTTCATCGTGGTCTTTGGCCAGTATCGGTCCCGGAGATGGCGCTTCACCAGCTTACCGGTCGGCGTGCGCGGTAGATCGGCTTCAAAGTCGACCGAGCGCGGGCACTTAATCGTCGATAAGCGCGACTTGCAGTAGGCGATCAGCTCAGCTTCGAGCGTTTGGCCTGCGCGCGTCAAATCGTGCGGCTGCACTACCGCCTTAACTTCCTCGCCCATCTCCTCATTCGGCACTCCGAACACGGCAACGTCGGCGACGTCCGGATGGGTGATGAGAACGTCTTCGGTCTCCTGCGGGTATCCGCATTCATGCCGCACATGTCGGCGCAGAGCACTCTCGCAACCGGATTCGGTACATCGATCGAGGCGCCTTCAAAAGCCTTCTTGACGCCCTTGGGACGACCAGTCGTGCCCGACGAATACAGCATGTCGTAACCGGCGATCTCATCGGCAATCGGCATCATCGGCTGCGCCGCCGCCTCCTTGTCGTAGGAGCGGAATCCTGGGAGTGGCTCATCGACCATGTAGAAGATCGGCCCTCCCGATGTCTCTTCGATCAGATCTCTGATCTGGTCTGCGCATTTCGCCGACGTGACCACAACCTTTGCGCCGCAATCTTTTACAACATAGGCAATCTCTTCTTTCTTAAGGTATCGGCTGATCGCAGTGTAATAGAGCCCGCTGCGCTGCGCCGCCCAGCAGATCTCCATGAATTCAAGACGATTCTCCATCAGGATTGCAATGTGGTCCTCGGCCTTCAAGCCCAGCAAACGGAAGAGCTGTGCGCCCTGGTTGGACAACTCGTCGAGTTGCCGATAGGTGATCGCCTCGCCAGTGGAGGCCATTTGATACGCGATCTTGTTCGGCATCGTGCGGGCATGGATAGAGGGATGGGTCATGATTGCTCCTCAAACACGAGAGGCAAGTGCTCGCTATCGCTGGCGCGCTCGATTCGACCGCCGTAGTGGAAGCGGCCGGCGTGCTGATTGATTGAGTCGTCCTCTCGATCTATCTCGCGCAGAACGTCGATGAAGGCGCGTAAGCCGGCCGGTACCAATCTGTGGCTTGGATAGTACAAGTGGTGGCCCGCGAAAGTCGGCATCCAATCCTCCAGAACGCCAACCAACTCGCCCGCCGCGACGGCTGGTTTTGCTGTCTCGGCCGAGACATAGGCAATACCCAGCCCCCTTATCGCGGCATCGACCATCAGCCCCATATGGTCCAGCGTAACCGCGCCTTCGACGTGTAGTTTGAACTCCTCAGTGGGACGGGCAAATTCCCACCGGCACATTTTGCCGTTTGGCAGCCTGAAGCGGATACAGCGATGAAAGGCAAGGTCTTCAGGCCTTCGTGGCGCACCATTCCGTTCGAGATAGGCGGGAGAAGCGACAGCCAGAAAGCGTCCTTTCCCGGCAAATGGAACGGCCACCATATCTTGTGGCACCGCATCGCCCGGCCGGACGCCTGCGTCGAAGCCTTCCGCGACGATATCGATCAGCGCGCTCCCGGTAACCAGCTCGAGATGCATCTCGGGATAACGTTCTAAAAATACGGGCACGATTTTCCCCATGAGAAGATAGCCGACTTCTTCCGAAGCGTTGATTCGCAATCGTCCTGTAGGCCGATCTCGCAATTCGCCGACGTCGGTCAGGGCCCGATCCAGATCGTGGAGAAGCGGTGCCAAATTGCGAAACAGGCGGTCTCCGGCATCGGTCGGCGCGACGCTGCGCGTCGTGCGATTGAAGAGGCGCAGTCCCAGCCTCTCTTCCAGTCCGCGCATCATGTGGCTGAGGGCCGAAGGCGACATGCAGAGCTCATCAGCTGCAGCCCGGAAGCTGCTGTGCTTGACAATCGTGATGAAGGCCGAAAGCTTTGAAAGGCTAGGCTGCTGCTTCATGTCAAAGCCACCGAGCGCTCTTCTTCGCGACGACCCAACCACAGCTCCCTCGCCACGCGGATCAAGTGAATCCGATGGGCCCGTACACGTCGGCGAGCCGACGCGCGACGGCTAGTTGAAGTTCGAGCGAAAGCGCGCGCCACCAACAGCCTCCGCGATAAGCACCCCATTTAGGCCATATGCGGTTGAGCCTCGGCGATGGCCGAGGAGACGCTCCAATCTCTGCGAGACTCGTCTGGTCACTGCAGCGTAGCAATTCGGTCGACAACATAGTGCTGAAGTCTTCTGCCCAGCAGATTGCCGCCCTTCGTTAGACCCTTCGAAGACCTTCATCAGAGATTAGATCCCTGTCCACCATCCACGTAGATGGTCTCGCCTGTGAGAAAGCCGATCTTCTCCGAAAAGAGAGCTCCCACCAATCGAGCTACCTCCGCAACGTTTCCCGCCCGCCCGACCGGAACCCGCCGATTGATCCAGCTCCTGATCTTCTCCGTCCTCAGAAAACTCCGATTCAATTCAGTTTCGATATAGCCAGGCGCTACGTCCAGCACACGAATTCCATCCTTCGCCCATTCGCTAGCAAGACAACGTGTTATCGCCCCTACCGCTGCTTTCGAAGCGCAGTATGAGAGATTCTCGGCGACTCCTAGCCGATCGAAGAAAGATCCAATGTTTACGATGAGGCCGTCGCCCGACTTATGCAAATACGGATAAACCTCGCGACTTGCGACCAGCACAGAAGATGCATTCAGTCGCATAGTGGCCTCGAATTCCGATAGCGATAACTCTTTGCTCGGCCTTGCTTCGTGCGCGCCAGCGTTGTTCACCAGTCCAACGACAGGGCCTCTTGCTCCGATCTCGGCGACGGCTTTCGCGATCGACGCCTCGTCCGTCACATCGCAGACCATTCCGATGCCGACGGCTGACTTCCCACTCCGAGAAAGACTTACGAGATCGAAGCCTCGTCGGTCGAGCTCAGCGGCGATCGCTTCGCCTATGCCGCGGCTAGCGCCCGTTACGATCACTTGTTCCCTACTCATCTTTGAACACCGCCTTCCGCTTCTCGATGAAAGCGGTCATTCCTTCCTCAGAATCCGCCGTGCTGAAGATAAGCGTGGAAAGATCCGCCTCGATTTTAAGGCCTTCGTGGATAGGGACGTCGAGCGCGCGAACCACCGCATCGCGGGCAAGCCTGAGGGCGATGAGACTATACGACGAGAATTCCTCAACCAGCGCCAGCGCGCCAGCGACCGCGGACCCGTCGACGATTCGATGGACCAGACCAATGTGCTCGGCCTCCTCCGCATTTACCGTGCGTCCAAGCAAGATCATGTCCAGCGCTCTCGCTTCGCCAATCAATCGGGGCAGACGTTGAGTGCCACCGTAGCCTGGGACGAGGCCGAGTTTAATCTCTGGTAGACCCAGCCTCGCGGACCGAGCAGCCACTCGGAAATTGCACGCCAGCGCGAGCTCCAGACCTCCACCGAACGCAAAACCATTGATTGCCGCAACAGACGGAAACGGTAACTGTTCGAATTTCGCCAACGCAGCCTGCCCGAACTCGGCTCCGCGCTTACGCTCTGTCACGGTGCGACCACCGAGTTCCTTGATGTCTGCGCCCGCGCAAAAGGATTTGTCGCCGGCGCCCGTGACGATCAGAGAGCGCACCTTCCAGGTCGCAACCTCGTCGAGCGCGTTCGAAATGTCGAGCAGGATCGAAAAGGAAAGCGCATTTAGCGCTTCGGGACGATTCAAACGCAACAACGCACAATCTTCGAGCTGACTTAGTTCTACCGTCATAGAGTCTGTTTTCCGTGTTCCATGGAGTCAGGCTTGCACGTACCGGCAAGCGACGGACGCGGAGAATGGGGGAGCCGGTGGAGATCCTGCCACATGCAGCGCTCTCCTTTACTCAGCTTCATGATCGCGTTCACCGCATTTCAGCGGCATGTGCTCCAAGTTTCAGTGCGCCCGAGTGGATCGCGTTTGACGAGTTGACTTTGCCGGGTAACGCAGTGGCGGTCCGTATTTGCGTCGCCACACCGCTCTTTTCCGCCGTCCCTCGAACATCACCGCGATCTCCGACATCATCGTGCCAAAAATGTATTTGGATCGAGGTAAGCAAGTTGAATGCCAACTTGGATGAGACCCACTTTAAGCAGGAAGTCGAGGAGACGATCGTTACAAACTGGTCATGCGTTCCCAACGAATACCCTCGGAGGTGCGCACCACTCGGCAGAGAACGCGTCGGCCATCTTACGCACTGACCTCGGCAAAGACACATGTCTTCAGAACAAACACTTGGCGAAACTCTTGCTCGGACGAATACACTGCGTACTCTTGGCGCTCTCGGTGCCATCGATTCTTCACTGTAAGGGGCGAAGCGCAAGCCGCTGGTCCGTATTGATAAGCGCGGCGGCAGGTGTGTGCCCGGATGAACTGCGGGCACAATGCCACCATGCCGGCGGCGGCGCCGGTGAGGCTAGAATGCCTCTTCAGCATATGTCAGCACGGCGGTTCCGGCCGTTTTCATCATCGTCGCATGCATGTCCGCTTCAGGAAGTACTTGCGCGCAATAATAAAGTGCCAGTTCGATGATGCCTTCCAAATAAACTGGGTTGCTAGGCTCTTCAGTCTTGAGGCTCTCCGCTACTAAGGCGGCACGCGTCATCTGCCATGCACCGCACACTGTTCCGAGTAGATGCAGGAAGGACACACTTCCCGCGAGGACATCGCCAATAGCCGCCTTCGCGCGGGAGATAATCCAGTCACGCGCGTTCTCGAGGATAGTCATCGAATGCTGTAGACCTTTACCGAGCTCGGCCAATCGTCCGTCGTCGAGTGCCTGCCGCGCCGTGATCCCAATTTCTCCTATCAAGATATTGAGCGTCAGAGCGCGGTCTCGGAGGACCTTACGGTTGATAAGATCATTCGCTTGTATTCCCGTGGTGCCTTCGTAAATCGTCGTGATGCGTACGTCTCGGAGATATTGCGCCGCACCGGTTTCCTCGATGAATCCGGCTCCCCCGTGCACTTGTATTCCCAGACTGGCGACCTCGATTCCGAGCTCAGTGCTCCAGCCTTTGACGACTGGCATCACGAGGTCGGTCAACCTGCGATAGTGCTCGGCAGTCTCACCATCTGGATGATTTTCTGCCCGATCGACCCAGCCGGCTGAGCAGTAGGCAAGCATTCGGCTGGACATGACACGCGCGCGCATCGCGAGCAACATTCGCTTGACGTCCGGATGCCTGATAATTGGAACACCTGGTTCGCCAGTTATTGCATTCCGACCCTGGATACGGGTGCGTGCATAGGCTAGGGCCTTCTGATATGCCCGATCGCCGACAGCTATTGCCTGCAAGGCGACACTGAACCGGCTCTCATTCACCATGACAAATATATATTCAAGACCACGCCCAGGCTCACCCACCAGGTACCCGACTGCGCCACCAGTATCTCCATAGCTCATCGTACACGTCGGGCTCCCATGGATGCCCAGCTTGTCTTCTAACGAGATACAATTCAGGTCGTTGCGGGCGCCGAGAGTGCCATCGGGTAGAACCAAGTGTTTGGGAACCACAAACATCGACGTTCCGCGCGCGCCAGGGGGCGCCCCCGGTAATCGCGCCAAGACCAGATGCACGACGTTCTCAGCCAGATCGTGATCCCCGTAGGTGATGAACACCTTTTGCCCGAATAGGCGATAGCTTCCATCTGCGTGCGGTTCGGCACGGGCTCGGATCGTGCCAAGATCGGAGCCGCTACTTGGCTCAGTTAGATCCATCGCGGCCGTCCATTGGCCGCTGGTCAACTTCGGAATGAACCGTGCCTTGAGCTCGTCACTTGCCGCCCGCAACAGAGTGTCGACCGCACCGGCAGCCATCGGCGGCAACAATGAAAAGGCCATATTCGCAGCAAACCACATTTCATTCACCGGCGCGGACATAGCCTTCGGCAAACCCTGACCGCCGTACTGCATAGGCATCCTCAAGCCGACCCAACCAGCGTCGCAGAACTGAGAATAGGCTTCTTTCCAGCCGGTCGCAGTTCGCACGATGCCGTCTTCACGACGGCATCCTTCTGCATCTCCCACGGGATTCAAAGGTGCCAACACTCCCTCGGAAAACCTACCGGCTTCCTCCAGAATGGCATTAAGCACTTCACGTATCGCATCCTCATATGCTGGCAGACGTCCGATCTCGTCAATGCCGACCAGGTGCGAGAGTATGAACTGCATGTCGCGCAGCGGCGCCGTATATTCGTTCATCCGGTTCACTCCACCGTTCGTGTGACGTCCTCAGCACCGTAGCGGTGCCTGTACACCGATGGGCACCGGGACGCTAATTCGTAGCGACCCGCGCCTTGCGTGAGTCGTATTTCCAATCAGTGAACTGCCCTTGGATCCAAGCGTATGATCCAGCGCGATGGCCCGACACGGCGGCGGGCGCGCGCTTTGCGTCCAGCATCCGCTCGAAGGTTGAATCAGCCCGCTGCAGCGTTGCCGGTTGTATTGCCCAAGACATAAGGTCGTGGCCCAACAGGCAGAGGATGAAGCGCAATGTCGCGCTCGCGATTTTTGATCCATGAGATCGATGTGGTCGAGATGAATGAGGCGACCTGCTCTGAGCGACTGATCTCGCGGCGGCACTATTCGTGCCGCTATAGACGGTACGCGAGACGGGTGCCTTCATCGATTGCGCGCTTGGCATCGAGTTCCGAGGCATAACGTGCGCCGCCAATCAGACTAACGGCGACGCTGGCTCTCAAGAGGGGCTGAAAAAGACCCTGCTCGGGATCTTGACCAGCGCACATAACAATGGTGTCAACCGGCAGCAAGCGCGGCTCTCCATTTATGCTGTAATGAAGGCCCTCATCGTCAATCATGTGGTAGGTGCAGCCCGTCATCACCGCGACACCGCGCTTGTTCAGCTTGGCGCGATGAATCCAGCCCGTAGATTTTCCTAAACGAGCTCCTACCTTGACGTCACTGCGCTGAAGCATGGTGACCTTGCGCGTAGGCTCCTCTTTGACGGGCTTTCGGAGCCCCCCAGGGGTCGAGATGCTCGGATCAACGCCCCACGTTTCGAAGAACTCAGCCTCGGTTAGCGACCCCTTCTTCGGTGCCGTGAGCAGTTCTGCGATGTCATGGCCAATGCCGCCCGTGCCAATAATAGCAACACGTTCACCGACGTCTGCTCGGCCACTGATCACATCCACATAGCCGACTACCTTCGGGTGCTCGGCTCCCTCGATCTCAGGCATACGTGGTTTGATTCCGGTAGCCATAACGACGCAATCGTACCCGCCCTCGATCAATGAATTCGCTTTTACGCTCGTTCCCAGACGGATATCCACGCCACTCTTTTCAAGTTGTTTTCTGAAATAGCGAATCAGCTCAGAAAACTCCTGCTCTTTGCCCGGAATGCGCCGGGCGAGATTCAGTTGGCCGCCGATGTCATCGCTGGCTTCGAACAACACAACATGATGGCCGCGTTCGGCTGCAGCGGCCGAGCAAGCCATTCCGGCGGGGCCCGAGCCGATGACTGCAATGCGACGCTTCACCTGCGGCGGGCGTCTCAAAAACTCGGTCTCGTGACACGCCTTCGGGTTGACCAGGCACGTCGCAAGCCGTTCCGTGAATATGTGGTCGAGGCAAGCTTGATTGCACGCGATACAGGTGTTTATCTCGTCGGTGCGACCGGTGGCGGCCTTGATCACAAAATCTGGGTCGGCCAACAAGGGGCGCGCCATCGACACGAGATCGGCCTGGCCATTCGCAAGTATCTCCTCGCCTACCGCCGGCATATTGATACGGTTTGATGCTATTACGGGAACCGAAACCACTCTCTTCAGCCGTGCAGAGGCAAATGCAAATGCCGCACGCGGAACACTGGTCGCGATTGTTGGAACGACGGATTCGTGCCAACCGACGCCGGTATTGAGCGCATCAATGCCAGCATTTTCGACCGCCCGCGCAAGTAGATCGACCTCCCCACCGGTAAGGCCACCCTCGACAAGGTCGATCGCTGAGATACGATAGACAATGAGAAAATCTGGCCCCAGGCGCTCTCGCGTACGGCGCACTATCTCGACGGGAAAGCGAATGCGGTTTTCGAAGCATCCTCCCCACATGTCGGCGCGCGTGTTGGTGCGAGCTGCGGTAAACTGAGTTATCAGATACCCCTCAGATCCCATCAGCTCAATTCCGTCGTAGCCGGCCTTACGCGCAAGGAGCGCACAATTGACGAAATCGTCGATCGTGCGCTCGACCTCGTCGGTCGTCATTTCGCGCGGTATACGATGATTTATCGGCGATGACTTCGCGCACGGGCCGACGATCTGTGGATGCTTCGCGTAAATTCCGGTGTGCAATACTTGCAGTATGATTTTTGCGCCGGCTTGGTGAACCGCCTCGACAATAGGCGCGTGTTCTCCAAGCTTCTCCTCGGAATCGAGAACCTGCGCTCCCTCCTCGACCCGTCCTTCGAAGTTCGGCGATGTGCCGCCGGTGATCACGAGCGCAACTCCGCCCCGCGCCCGTTCGGAGTAGAAGGCAGATAATCGGGGAACCGGATCCGGCTCGTTCTCAAGACGTGTATGGATAGATCCCATTACAACACGGTTGCGCAATACATGCGAACCGATGGTTATTGGCGAAAGCAATAGTGCGTATTGATCCTTAGACATTGCCCGGCATCCGATGTGTAGATCTTAGGTTCACGACTATTAATGGGAAAGGCTAAGCAGGATGTGACTCTCGTTAACGGAGTGCAGTTTTGGGCGGGTCTGTCCAAGCTGGGATAGACGGTGCCAAGACCCGCACAGGGGTCATCAGCATACTTCGTGCCAAACGCAAAAAAGGCGATTCCCTCGCTCATCGAGCAACGAGGGGGCCTGCTCCAAGAGCGAAGCAAGGAGCGTGTAGTTTTTGAAGACACCCCCGGCATGTCCCTGTATTTCAAGGAGGCAGGTCCTCGGGATTAAACGCTCTCCGAAGGGAGGCAAGCTTCGACCTGCCACCTCGTGCGAGCACTTTTTCCGGCCGACATTGGAGCGTTTCCTGCTGACTCGGAAATCAGTACTCGTAAAAGCCTCGCCCCGACTTGCGGCCGAGATAGCCAGCGTCGACCATCTCTTTCAGCAGTGTTGCGGGGCGATATTTCGGATCACCGAGATCTTGATAGAATACATTCATCACAGAGAGGAAGGTGTCGAGGCCGACCAGATCGGTGAGAGCCAATGGACCGATCGGATGATTTGCTCCCAATTTCATACCTAGATCGATCTATTCGCGCGTGGCTAGGCCCTCTTGAAGAACAAAGATGGCTTCGTTCATCATCGGGCTCAGGATGCGGTTGACCACAAAACCTGGCGCATTCCGAACGGAGATCGGCGTTTTGCCGAGTACCTTCGCCAATCCTTCTGCCGCTGCGAAGGTCGTATCGGTCGTCTGAATAGCGCGTATGATCTCGACCAACGACATCACCGGAACTGGATTGAAGAAGTGCAGGCCGATCATGCGGCCGGGGTCCGACAATGTCGCGGCGAGTTTGGTGATCGATACCGAAGAAGTGTTGCTGGCGATGATGCTGTCCGGCTTCGATATTCGGTCAACTTCTCTTAGAATAGTCTTCTTGATTTCCAGATTTTCCGTGGCTGCTTCGATGATGCAATCAGCCGACTTGAGCTTGTCGATATCAGTCGTGCCAGTGATTGAGGCGAGAATTGCCTCTTTCTGTGCTGCCAAAAGCGTCCCTTTGTGAACGAAGCGATCGAGATTCGATGAGGTGGTGGCGATGCCGCGCTGAATTGCGGCGTCGTTGATGTCATATAGGAGCGTATCTAGTCCGGCAGCCGCGCAGACCTGCGCGATGCCGCTTCCCATCAATCCGGCACCGATCACTCCTACAAATTGAATGTTCATCCCTGCCTCTCTGTTCTAAATGTTACGATCTGGATTCGACTCACTTGGATTTAGGTCCCGTCAGATCGCCGTGGCCATCCTACGCCGGCCAGCATTTGGCGCCGCCTCAGCAAACCGAGTTCCGACACGACGCAGGGGCAGCAAAAGGTTTGCCAGTGACGATCCGGTACGCGTCGCGCCGCATAGCTCCGAGCGCCACGCCTCTTCGCGTCGCGTTCGGCTTCGCCTCGTTGTCCAGGCCGACGGTACGGCTACAGCCGCTCGACAATTGTGACATTCGCCATGCCACCCCCTTCGCACATGGTCTGCAGCCCATAGCGCATGTTGCGCTGCTTTAGCGCATGGAGGAGCGTCGTCATCAGTTTGGTGCCGGAGCTGCCGAGCGGATGGCCGAGCGCGATCGCGCCGCCATTGACGTTAAGCCGCGCCGGATCGGCGCCAGTGGTCTTGAGCCACGCGGTCGGCACTGAGGCAAAGGCCTCGTTGACTTCGAACAGATCGATGTCGTCGATCGTCATGCCGGCCTTTTCGAATGCACGCTTGGTGGCGTGCAGCGGAGCGTCCAGCATGATCACGGGATCGCCGCCCATGATGGTCATGTGATGCACCCGCGCGAGCGGCTTCACGCCGAGCGACTTTAGTCCACGCTCGTTCACGACCATTACGCCGGAGGCGCCATCGCAGATCTGGCTCGCGCTCGCCGTCGTGAGCTTGCTATTCTCTGCGATCAGCCTGACACCCTTGATGCCATCGAGGCTGACGTCGAAACGGATGCCCTCGTCGATGTGGTGCGTGTCCTTCGATCCATCGGCGCGGATGATCTCGAGCGGCACGATCTCCTCGTTGAAGCGACCGGCCTGGGTTGCCGCGATCGCACGCTGGTGACTTTGGTAGGCAAATTCGTCGAGATCAACCTTGCTGAGACCGTACTTCTCGGCCATCATCTCCGCTCCTGTGAACTGGCTGAATACAATGTTCGGGTAGTTCTGCTCGATGCCCGGGCTCTTGTAGTGTCCAAAGCCGTTTTTGGCCGCAAGCTGCGAGGGGAGGCCCATCGGCACCCGTGTCATCGATTCCACGCCGGCCGCGATCACTATGTCCATCGTGCCACTCATCACCGCCTGCGCCGCGAAATGAAGCGCCTGCTGGGACGAGCCGCACTGTCGGTCGATCGAGGTTCCCGGCACACTCTCCGGCAGTTTCGAGGCTAGAACTGCATTCCGCGCGACATTGTCGGATTGTTCGCCGGCCTGCATCACGCAACCCATGATCACGTCGTCAATCTGCTTGGGATCGACACTGGACCGTTCGACCAGCGCATCGAGGACGGTGGCGGCGAGGTCAGCTGGATGCCAACCCGCGAGACGCCCTCCCTTGCGGCCACCGGCGGTACGCGCGGCAGCAACAATGTAAGCCTCAACCATCTCATTTCTCCTGCTGTTTTGGGTAGCGATTTGCTGGCTAATGTCACTTAACAAGCCAACGCCGGACGACTTTGATTATCATCTCGCGGATCTCGACGTAGAACCCTCGGTTTGTGTTGGCTCGCATGAGAGGGTCATCAGTCTCGAATTGGTCGAGACACGATCGACGCCTGTCATGAGCATCTTTCCCGGACACCATGATCGCCTCGCTCGTTCCGACGCTCGCGCTTGTTCAAACAGATTTTTGCCATCGGCTTTGGGATCTTTGCTGAGTCGAGTTGCAGATATGGAAAGAACTCTCGAAGGCACGCTCTAAGCCTTAGCTGTTGACTTAGCCAGAACGGGACTTGGCCGCAGTTCACCACGGCGCACCTGCAGCGCAAGCTCTCGCTTGAGGATCTTGCCGCTGGGGCTGAGGGGAAGCTCGTCTACGCGGACGAAAAATTCGGGCATGTCGTATTTGGAGATGCCGCTATTGCGAAGGTGCTGCACTAAGTCGTCCGGCTCCACAGACCCGGACACTGCGATACAAACCCGTTCGCCAAGTCGATCATCGGGCACCGGAAAGGCGACCACCTGACCGACGTTCTGGTGGCGGAGCGCTGCCGCTTCGATGTGCGAGGGATAGATGTTTCGGCCGCCACGTATAATCGTATCCTTCAGACGCCCTTCTATGCGGAGATTGCCCGCATTATCGACAACGCCCAAGTCACCGGACAGGAACCAGCCGTCCCTATTGAAACTCGTCTCGGTCGCATTCTGTTCGCCGAAGTAACCCAGCATGAGAGCCGCTCCGCGGCCACCGATCTGCCCCACATTACCCGGCGGGACCTCCTTGTCGGGATCGGATTGATCGAACAGTCGTATCTCGTAGGCCTTACCTCCCCGCCCGCACGTCGATACGATGATCTCGGCGGGATCGGCGGGATGCGTGTATTGATGCGAGGAGTTCTCGGTCATCCCGTATACGTTTTGTGGCGTTATGCCCTGTTTGAGGAAAGCCGCTGCCGTAGCTGACGGGATCGGCGCGCCTGCCATATAGAAGACCGACACATTCCCGAGCCCCTTTCGCCCGGTACGCTGCTGTTCGGCGAGAACGTCCATCGCATGGGTCGGGACACCGAGTAAGTAGGTGGCGCCCGTTGAGCTAATCCAATCGAGTCGGCTCATGCCGCATGGGGCATCATCTGTCACGAAGCGGCCACCGCTCAGCAGCCATTGCGCGACACCGACCCAGGCGATGTGGTGGGAAAGCGGCGAAAGCGATAACAGCACAGTCTCAGGTCCGTGCTGCCAGTCCGCAACCAGATCCCGCGCGTTAGCAAGCAGGGTGTTGTCGGAATGCATCACGCACTTGGGCGTATCGGTCGTTCCCGACGTAAACGCTAGATATGAGACCTTGTCGGGGTCCGTGCATGGCCGCGTGGCGTTTCGTGAGGGACCGGGGAAGGTATCCGGCGAGTAGACCATCTTTAGGCTGGGCAGTCTGACGAGCATCGAGTCGAGATCGACATTGGCTCTGTCTGCTCCCCACCCCGGCTCGGTCAGAAAGGCTCGCGTCGAGAGGGTCCTTAGCAACTCGACAATCTCGGCGCAGGTATAGGTCTTGTGCAGCGACGGATTGCAAGCCAACCCCTCGCGCGCGCATGCCAGAAACATGACGACAATCTCGACCCGATTGGACATCCAAATTGAAACCCGGTCGCCGCCGACCAAGCCGAATTCCCGGAGGCTGCTCGCGACCCCGTCCACCCATTGCCGCAACTCGCCCCACGAAACGGCACGGCGGCTGTCCTGCAACGCGATCGCATTCGGTCGGCTGTCCGCATGCTCGCTCAACAGACTATAGAAGGTGTCTCCGCGCCAGAGGCCGCGCTCGTAATATCTCGCCGCGTCCGCTGGGTGATGAAGTGTAAGAAATGGCCTTGTGCTCATCTGACAGCTTCTGCGCAGCCTTGTTGTTGCAGCTACCACTTGCAGAGCAAGGGACGTGCCAGCCATCCCGATCGTTTCGTAAATTCAAAAACATCCGGCGGAATCAGTGCGTTGACCAAATGCGCCTACTCAGGAGTCAACCAAGAGTGTCTTCCACGACAACAAATGTCCTTGCGCCGCCCAATCGTATTGATGACGCCCACCCTCCGACCCCCGAAAGCATGACACAGGCGCGTGATCGTCACCGCATCCGGAATATCACCGCGAGGGGCAGTCTATGGCGGCTATTTCGCCCTGTTCGACAACTAGTGGTTGTTGCGGATGATGACGCATAAGTTCGCTGATTCTCGCATCTTACGGTTCATCAGGCCGCTGGCGGAGCCGGAGGCAAGAGACGGACAGGGCACGTCGCAAGGGGCGGGCATCACCTCGCTCCTCACCAACAACTTTCTATATTCGTCCTCGATCTCCGCGCCATCGATGGCGTCGTCGCCACGCTCTCAGTCAACGCTGTAATCGCTGCAAACTCCACCTTTTTAAGAAACTAGCTGGCGTAGACGGAATGGACAGGATGAGCCTAACCCTGTTCAGGCTTTCTTTTCCTCGATTTCGGCCAAGCGCTTGTAGAGGAAAGAACGCGAAATGCCGAGGTTGGTAGCGGCCCTCTTTTTATTGCCGCCACATGCCGCGATCTCCTCCCTGATCTGTTCGTTCTGTATCTCGGAAATGACGTGCCTGAGTTTGCGTGGACTGTGGGACTCGTCGGCAGTCCGGGAAAGTTCCTGAAATCGAAATCGTCTCGGCACTTGCGAAAGATCCTCGATGCCGATCATGAGGCCATTCGAGAAGACGACGGCGCGCTCGATTTCGTGTTGTAACTGACGAATGTTCCCTGGCCACGAACGTTCGGATAACTCGGCTAATGCTTCGGCGCTGACGCTGGGCACTGGCCGTGCGTGCCGGTAGGCAAAATCCTGAAGAAACTTCGCAACCAGCAGCGGAATATCATCCACTCGTTCGCGAAGCGGGGGTACTTCGATCACGATGGGCGAGATACGGTAGAAGAGGTCGAGACGAAACTCTCCTTCCTCTACCATCGACTGAAGGTCCTTGTTCGTTGCGGAAACAAGACGGAAATCGACCGTCCGAGCACGATCGCCTCCTATGCGCTCAACGATCCTGTCCTGCAGGACGCGCAACAGCTTTGCCTGCACGTCCAAAGGCATATCTCCGATCTCATCGAGAAAGATTGTGCCTCCTTCGGCCTGTTCAAACTTGCCTTTGCGTCCCTTTTTGTCGGCCCCGGTAAAGGCGCCAGGCTCGTAGCCGAACAACTCGGACTCCACGAGATTGGGCGGCAGCGCCGCTGCGTTGACGTTGATCATCGATCGGTCGCGGCGCGGGCTCAGCTGATGCAGCGCATGCGCGACCAACTCCTTGCCCGTGCCGCTCTCACCACGGATCAAAACCGGAATCTCAACCGCTGCAACTTTTGCGATGTATGCCCGCAAACGCTGCACCGCTGGGCTTTCGCCGATGATGGTTTCCAGGCCATAGTCGCGTGCGCGCAGTGTTTCTGTCTCGCGCTTGTAAAACTCAAGTTCGCCTTCGAGTTTTTTGATACGCCGACTCAATGCTTCCAGTTGTTCCGGCCCCTTGAACATGACGCGTCCGATGGCACCCAATAAACGGCCGTCCCGCTTGATCGGTACCCGCGAGACGACTCGTTCGGCGCCGCGCATTCGCTGGATCGCGCCGACCTCGGCCCTACCGGTGGCTACAACTTCGTGCAGCCGCGTATTTTCGATGACCTGTTCGACGCGCCTGCCGTTTCCTTCGCCAAGCTTCAGGCCGAAGAATGCTTCGTGGATCGGCGAGATGTAGACGAGACGGGCTTCGCGATCGACGATCGTCACCGCGTCATGGGGATCGGTCAGCAAGTACTGGATGATATCCCACGCGAAATCCACGCTACCAATGAAATGCAGGAGCGGATCGCCGGGCGCGTGGCTGATGATGAGCAGCTCGCCTTCCGCCGCCGGCGCGAGCAGGACCGCGTAGGCCTTGCGGTCGAGATTGAGCGTCGTGAGACGGTGCTCGCGTAGTTCGTTTAGCCAAGCGCGGTCAGCGAGAAGCGCCCTGATACGAGCATCTGATCCGAGTCCGGTTGCGAGTGTGACCTGACCACCTTGGCCCAGGAGTGCTGCTCCAACAATTTGAGTGGTTGTAGGCATTTCTTGATGTCCATTTTGAGGACACATCGGCACAGAGCGGTGAGCGAGCTTCCTGTCCCACGAAGTCGACACTATTTCTTCGACTTAGCAGCCCTACTGAGAAGACGCGGTCCTATCGGATCCGGCGTCGGAAGCCATCGATCGAGCCGGCGAGCTGACGAATTTCTATTGCTGCTCGCCTTCGCGACATAGCGACAGTGGCCGCTCGCTCGGGCCGCAGCGCCGGCTGTTTGGGCTCGGTCCGCCGTTGTCGTTCGGCGCGGCCTCAGCCGCTTGAGATTCCCTTGTATCCCTAACAGTTGATCGGGCGAGAAACTTTTCTGGCTCATCGTCATGCTCTAGGCGCCGGCTCTGGCACCGTTTCCGCGTCTAGTGCAGAGCTTGGTGGCTTCCGCTGATATTCGACTTCGATCTCTTCGCCGCGCAGCCGAACTCGCTTACATCGGCGATAGACTAGCTTCACCGAGGACGTAAACGCCAGAAAGAATTCCGTAAGGTGACGGGACCACATGAGCTTAGCCCGCGCTCCACCGTCCCAAACGCTCACGACAAGACAGTTATTGGACCTGATTCCATCGATAGAAATGCATTTGGCGGCAAACTCAGGATCGAACTTGACGCATTTCCTCTCTGTTCGAAATGATGGAAAACCGATAGTCCGCGCTTGAGCCCATCCACGCTTTCGAACTTGAACGAAATGAGCGTCGCCGGTCTGTAGCTGAGCCGGAAGCTCCATCGCTCCACCGACTTCGTTGCGGTCGGTTAAATGGCACGAGTGTCCATCGAAATACCCATCGCGCGGCATCCGTTTGTTTTCCGCGTGGCGATCCAAGGCGGAACCTTTCGACAAAAACCGCGAATCCGACCGGGATGGATGTGCAGGACCTCGGCTGCGTTGACGCCGGGCTTGTGACCGGCTCGATATGAGGTTCATGTGAGCAGCAGCTTTATTGGCTCGAGTGAAGGACCGGCGTTTACCTGCGCTGTCCAGCAGCGACCGGAAGCCGACGCGTACGCCCCCCTAGACAACGCACCGGTGGAAATCACGTCCCCGGCACGCACCGACGCCGCCTCGGGACAAGCTAGCATAGCGTGCACAGAGTGCACGGGACCACCCAAGACGTTCCAACCATCACCTTTGGCGACCTCCTCACCGTCACACCGCAGCGTCACCGTCAAATCCGATAGCGCGAAAACTTGCTCAGCCGTCACGTGACGACGCCTACCGATGAAAAGACCAGCGTGACAACCAAAATCGGCCACCATGTCCGGTGGGGTCAACTTCCAACCAGGATAGTGACAATCCACAATCTCGTACCCCAACGCAGCCCAGCCAACCGCTGCAGCGATCTCCTCCCGCCCGGCTTCAAGTGGAACCGGGCGTTCGAACCCGAGAACTACCTCAATCTCGACCTTCGGAGCCGTCATAGCTGCGAGCGAGAACTCACCAACTTCCTCGCGAAGCCCTTGGTCATACACCGGCGCCCACACAGGCCGGTCAATACCGATCCGCTCCCAAGTCTCCCGAAACGTTAGCCCAATCTTCTGGCCCACAACGTGCCGGCGGCCACTCTCGACCCATTGCGCCGTGATCGCCGCACCAACCGCATACGCATCAGCCAACCCGAACCCACTGAACCTCGACGACGGCGGCGTAACCAAAGACCGCGCCTCCCGCGCGTCCACCAGCTCCTTCGCTAGAGTATCGATCGCTTCCGCCGACATCACCATCACGCAATCATCCTTTCTTCTCTATCCGGCATCCTACCAAGCCCGACACCATCATTTTCGCCCGCTCTTTGGCACCTGGTTGAACGGTAGATCCTTGTCGACCCTGATGTCGTCGGGCAAACCAAGCACGCGCTCAGCGATGATGTTGCGCATGATCTCGTCCGTGCCGCCTTCAACACGCATGCCGGGTGCGCGCAACAGCATATCCTGGAATTTCCCCGCGAGTTCGGCTTCTGGCCCGCTCAGGATGCCGGCCGCGCCCTGCAAATCCAGCGCATAGGCGGCGATGTCTTGCATCATCGAGCCCGCAACCAACTTGCCGATCGAGTTTTCCGGGCCCGGACGCTCGCCGCGCGACAAGGCAGAGATGGCGCGGAAGCTGTTGTACCTTAAACCGCTCGCCTTGACGGCCCAATCAGCAAGCTTCGAGCGCACTGCGCGATCTTCGATTGCCTGGCGATCGTCAATCGTCAAATTGGAGCAGAACTCGAAGATTTCAGGGACTCCGGTCGCCACTGTCGCGCCAATCGACATCCGTTCGTTCATCAGCGTGGTCAGCGCCACATTCCATCCATCATCGATATTGCCCAAACGCTGGTCGTCGGGGATTTGGACGTCGGTGAAATAAACCTCGTTGAATTCCGAATCCCCGTTTGCCTGCTTGATCGGCCGTACCTCCACGCCCGGGCTCTTGATGTCCAAGAAGAACATGGTGAGACCTTTGTGCTTCGGCACATTTGGATCGGTACGCGTGAGCAAAATACCGTAGTCAGAATAATGTGCGCCTGAAGTCCAAATCTTCTGGCCGTTGATGACCCAGTCACCGCCTTTCTTTTCGGCGCGAGTGCGAAGACCAGCGACATCGGAGCCGCCGCTCGGCTCGGAAAAGAGCTGACACCAGACTTCTTCACCCGAGGCTAGGGGCGACAGATATCTGCGCTTCTGCTCTTCGGCCGCAAACGCCATCATAGTCGGTCCGCGTCGCCTATGGCGAACACCGCGCTGAGCTTGCCGAAAGGACCCTCTTCCTGCTGCCAGATGATCCGCTCGATCGGCGACGCGCCGCGCCCGCCATATTCCTTGGGCCAGTCAAGGCAGGCCCAACCAGCATCCGCTTTTTTCTTCTGCCAAGATTTGGCGACCTCTAACACATCGGCGTCTTCCAATTGCAAGAGCCCATATGGAACCGAGGATGCGAGCAGTTCCTTTTCATGTTCCTTCGGCGCGTTCGCGGCGATCCATGCTTTCGCTGCAGCGCGGAAAGCGGCTTCCTGCGGGGTGTCATCAAAATTCACGTTTCGCCTTTCCTTCATTGCCCGGGCGTGGCGCAACTTCGAAGCAGCGCTTACGCGCTACTTCACATGCGCGACTTTCGTGCCGCGTTTTCGTCCGCATCGGGCCGGCAAGGTGATCGGTATGAGTGAAATCCGCGGCACTGCCGAGACAATGCTATTCCAGGCATCACACGATGCACGAATGATCTCTATCGAACCATCGAAGCCGGAACGACTGCAGACAAGGACCCGCTACCACGCCCAGAAATGGCAAGTCCGACGCTCATGGATACCTTTCACTTTGAAAGCCCCAGCTCGGCGATTCGAGCCCGAACAGCCTTCACCCGGGTGTAGAAGGCGTCGCTAATGCAAGTAGCCTCAACACCGCCCGTAAAAAAGCACCCAGGATAATACTCCTGATCATCCGCCGGCACGGCGTTTAAGGCGATACCCACGCTATTTGAGCGGCAAATCTCATACATACGCCGCTTCGCGGCAGCCATCTTCGCCTGATTAAAGTCAACCGAAACCAGATAATCTCCATAACCGAACATGACTCCGTCCGGCCGGCCGATCTCCAACACCTTCTCCAGGTTCTCAAGGCCCTCGTCATTCTCGATACAGTAGATCGTCGCTATACTCTCGTTCGCGGCCTTGATGTAGGCACTACTGAGCAGCTTGTGATCAGGATCCTCATTCGCCGCCAAATTGCTGGTCCAGCGCGCATAACGACCATGGGGGCCGGCAAACCCCCTCACGCCCCGCGGGGGGTAATAGACAGCTCGATTCGCCGCCTCAGCATCGGCGGCATTCGAGATCATCGAATACACGACACCCTGTGCACCAATCGTCAGCAATCGACCCGTTTCCGCAACATCAACATGCGACGGCCGCACAAACGCCGTCATCCCGGCACGCTCCGCCGCGATGACCTTACTCTGGGCCTCATCAAGACCAGTCGTCGTATGCTCACAATCAATTATGACAGCATCGACACCATAAGCACCAAGCATCTCGACCAGGTTCACGGAATCAAGCGATATCCACATAATCATTGGCGGAGGGCCCTCACGCAGCATCGTGCGGAATCGGTTCTCCTTGGGCCAGTATGCCGGCAGCATTGTTGCTCTCCCTCGTGCGACGTGTCCCGCTGGCCGCACAGGCAAAGTCGCCTATCGCCCAAGACTTGCTCAAGAAGTACAATCGATGACGCCTTGGGACTACTGCAAAGTTTGCAGCGAGTTGCTGAACAGAATTCATCGCACACGCCTCTTGCTTGAGGCTATGAACGAATGAGTGCTGTCATGAATGTGAGCGCCGATGAGCTCAACGTCGCTGACACCCGCCTGCCTTCTAGGAACGAAGGTGAACAAGGAAGATCAGATAATTAATTAGGGGCGGGAAAAATGAAGAATCGCATCACCGGGCGCTCGGCTTTCCTGGCACTACTGAAGGATGAGGGCGTCACGCATCTCTTTGGCAATCCGGGCACTACCGAATTGCCAATCATGCACGCGCTTAAGGACCATCCAGATCTCACCTATGTGATGGCAATGCAGGAAAGCCTGGTCGTCGCCATGGCCGATGGCTTCAGCCGCGCCTCAGGAAAACTGGCTGCCTGCAATGTTCATGTCGCGCCCGGTCTCGGGAACGCAATGGGCTCGCTCTACAATGCAAGCTTTACAGGGACGCCGCTGATTTTGACTGCGGGCCAGCAGGAGCAAGGCCACGGCCTTACGGAGCCGATACTCTATGGCCCGCTGGTGCGGATGGCGGAGCCACTGGTGAAGTGGGCTGTCGAGGTAACGCGTCTGGTAGACCTGCCGCGCATCGTGCACCGCGCCGCCAAGATCGCGACCACGCCACCGACCGGGCCCGTGTTCATCTCGTTGCCCGGCGATATCCTCAACTCCGAAGCGGACATCGAACTTGGCTGCTCCACCCGCGTCGACACGCGCGTCAAACCCTCAGAGGAATCGTTACTGGCACTGGTGACGCGCATCTTGAAAAGCGAGCGCCCTGTCGTCATCACCGGCGATGAGATCGTTAAGAGCGATGCGCTGAACGAGGCGGCCGCCCTTGCGGAAACGCTGGGCTGCCCGGCCTATCAGTCCTCAACGCCATACGGGGCTAGTTTCCTCTCAGAGAGCCCCTGTTTCATGGGGGCTCTAGCGCGCTTGCAGAAGCCGGCGCGGGAAACGCTGTCGCCTTACGATCTCATGATAGTGCTCGGCGCCGATCCCTTGCGGATGTCGATTAACAGCGAAATTGATCCTCTGCCGGATGGACTGCCGATCGTACAAATCGGCTTGGTCGATTGGGACCTCGCCAAGAACTATGGCGTCGATATCGCGTTGAAAGCTGACGTCAGGGAGACGCTGCGCGAACTAGTGCCGGCGCTGATGGTAGCCGGCGGCGACGCACTCCAGACCCGCGCGAAGCAGGGGATAACTGAGCTGAGATCGAAGAATTGGATGGCGCGTCGATCCGTGCTGGTTGAGCAGATAACGAAGGCGAGCGATCGTTCGCCAATTGACCCGGACTGGCTCTCGTTGCAGCTGGTCGAGGCAATGCCCGAAAATGCCATTCTGGTTGACGAGGGTCTTACGTCGGCCCGGCACATACTTGCACTACGGCCACATCGCGATCGCTACGGTTTTCACGGGCTCGCCTCCGGAGGCATAGGCTGGGGATTGCCGGCCGCCGTCGGCGTTAGCCTGGCGAACCCGCATCGTCCCGTGGTGTGTTATTCCGGCGATGGTAGCGCGATGTTTTCTGTCCAGTCGCTGTGGACCGCGGCCAACCACAAATTGCCGCTGACGTTCGTCATTGTAAACAACGGCGGCTACTTGATCATTAAGCAGCGTTTGCTCGCCTTCCATGGCGATGATCATTACGTCGGGATGGATTTCGCCGATCCGCCGGTGGATTTCGCAGGTATCGCCAAATCGCTTGGGTTGGAAGCAATCAAGGTAACCGATCCGAAGGAGTTAAAGAGCGCGATGAAATCGGCGTTCAGCCGCACCGGGCCAAAGCTGATCGAGGTGGTCGTGAGCGGATCAGTGATTTGAGCGGCTCGACTCCGCGCGGCTCGTTTGGCGTCTTCGAGCGTATCGCATAGGTCGTGCAACGAGGCGCGACAGAAGCACGTTGAAGACCAACAGGTGTTAGGCAAGATTGCCGTTAGCTTTCCGATGCAACGTCTGCCCCTTCGGGCCACGGCCCGACTCCAGGATGTGACCAAGCCCCTACGACAAGCCGCGGTTGGGGGCGTTGACAATCCGGTATCCTGCGTACTGCCCGCTATTTCGATCCGATCATAACCGCCGACCTCTTCGGCCGGATCGCTCGGTCGATCAGGCCTATGATGCGGGAGCATGTCGCGCAAATTTGAAGGCCCTGTTTCCGAAGAAGTCGCCCGCGGGAATCGAGGCCGTTCTCGCAGGTGTCTGGGACAATCTCGGTCGCGTCGGCGCGGAATTCGCGCATCTCGATCACATCTGGGACTACGATCCCGCGCGGCCCGAGGACAGCCGGATCGAAATCGACAAGCCCTCATACGAATTGTTCACGCAGCTGCGGCTCGACGGCAAGCCGGCGCTGATCTTTCCAAGCCATCTCGCCAACTGGGAGCTTCCCCGCGCTGGCTGCCGTCGCGCACGGGCTCGACGCGGCGATCCTGTATCGCCGGCCCAAACTCGCGTCGGCCGACCGCATCATCCAGGATATGCGCGCCGTAAAAATGGGCACGCTGATTCCGGCTGGTCGTGACGCCCCGCTAAGACTCGCGGAGGCCCTGAAAAATGGTCAGCATGTCGGGATGCTGGTCGATGTCGCGAAAGCGGTCGCATCGACCAGCCCGCTCAGCGTCGTGAACGGCAAGTTGAGGCGATTGACGGGATGCGTGAAGAACAGCGCGTAGCCTTCCGGCGCTTCGATGCTCAACAGATTGTGAAACTTGATCACGAACCGGTCGGGCTCGAACAGCGGCGAGCCCATCACCTGGCTTTCGTCAGGGAAGCCGAAGGCGACCGCGGCAGCACGCCGCCGGGCGGAATGTCGTTGTCCCAGGTGATCGCGCCGTTCTCGACCCTGAGATCGCAAATCAGCGGCAGCAGGAGGCCGCAGGTCATGGCGTCGACGAACGGCGGGGAGCGCTTGACCGTATCCTCCTCGCGCATGTTGATCGCATTGAAGGTCCGCGTCGGCATCGCCTTGAGCCAGCCCGGAAGGCCGAGCGTCGCCGGCACCGGTGGAATCTTGCCTTCGAGCTCCGCCGGGCAGCGGAATTTGATCGTCATCTGTTCGTTGCCGTTGCGCTTGGCTTCTCGCGAAAAGGGAAAAAAGCTCCTGATAGGCGATCAGCAGAGGCGATCGTCAAAGCCGCAGTTAAGACAGGCAGCCACATACGCGTGAAATACACAACGGCATGAACACAGACACGGATCGCATACGGCGCTTAACGAGGAGGCGACGCAATCCATCTCGTACTGAAGCCACAAACGAAGCCAAGAGCCGCATGAAATAAGAATATCGCGGCTACAACCACGATCATGCATTGCTGGCCCTCAAACTCTCAAGTGTTCGACTAGAAATTGAGCGCCCCGCCCCCAATGGAGATAAGAACGGGGCCGCGCCTCTGCCGCCCCGAAAGCGGGGAGCCACGCTGCCGAGAAACAGCGCGCTACTATGCGTGGCTTTCCGCCAGCCTGTAATTTGGCGTGTCGCTCAGAGACTCACGGCCGTTCTTATTCTTGGCCGTCAACTTCCGAGAGCTGCGTAACTAGCTGGTTGAGGGGGCAATTGGACGCCCTCCTCGGCGCAGACACGATGGCAAATTATGGCGCTCTTTGCTCCGACAGACACAGTACGCAACTAACAAACATTCCGTTTCCTATCTAAGTGTGCCATCTCGGGTTCAGATTTGGAGCGTTTCGTACAAAAGATCCTGCTGCCAGCTCGCATCGAACTTGCGCTCAGCGCAAATTGCTGGAACGGCCCCTCAACGAGAATCCTTTTGAGAGAAATGCTGGTCAACGGGGAGCCTTTGCTCGAACCCAAATGTTCGAGGACCTGGGCCGATCAGAGCCATGTTGCATGGCGCTACACCGCGCCCGGCAAGCCATGCAGAACGCCTTCATCGAGAGTTTCAACGGTCGGCTGCACGATGAATTGTTGAACGAGACGCTGTTCTACGGTGCTTCACCGCCCATCTATTACGGACATCCGCGGGTGCATCAGCCGCACATGACGGGATCGCCGAGATGAATGCGCAGCAGTTTGTTGGCCTCGAAATAGCCTTCGACGTGCAGCGTATCCGAATTGAGCAGCGCCGTCACATTCGGGCGAAAGCGACCTCACTTCGCTCGCCGCAGAGCTATCAGCTCAAGGATCAGGGGCTCCATCCACCGTCGGCACCGTTCTCTATGAGCGCTCGAACTCGAACGATGACTTCGCCTGCTCGCTTACCGTCGTCAGCGATGCTATTGAGCGATCGCCGGATTTCTTCCATATCTGGCGGTTGAGCGCTCAGCCGGTCCAACCCGGCCTGTGCATTAAGGACCGTCGCCGTGATCGCGTCGGCAATCGCACTGTAGGTATGCACCAGCTCCGCCGAGGTCTGCAACCGCAGCCCCCCGTCCACTTCGGTCATAGTTCCCTCCGTTCGCTGAAGCGGGTGTCACGCACGCCGCTGCTTACATTTTCGTTGACCCATCTGCCACGCACCTCATAAAGCCGTCAAACACCACATAAGTGCGTCACGCCAGATTGAGTTTACCTTCGTCGCTTGAGAACCTTCTACCTGCCACGCACCGACCTACTCATCCGCCCTCCCACCGAGCTACCCGTCCACTTTCCTAAGCGCAGCGACCCCTGAATTGGGAATGCCGCACCCTCACGCTTGACCCGAATGGCTGCGGTCCTTAAATTGGTCATACGCGCGGACGCCTTCGTTTCGAGAGCGATCGGGCGGCCGAGGACGCCTCCCTTGCTGTTGAGCGCCTCGATGCCCGCGCTGCCCTTCGGCTCGTCAACCGCCCTCTCTGCGCGACGAAGGCCGTCAGCTGGTGGACTATCGTAGGAGACATTCTTCGCCCTCGGTTCGGCCTGCAGCTAGAGCGGCCGAGCGCAAGCTTGTCGCGAACGTCGCGAAACTGCACTGACGAACCGTCCTTGGTCTGCCTCTTCCATGATCGGCCGTTCTTTAGGTCATACACCGCAAGACGTCGCCATATCCGCAGTGACCAACTATGAGTTCAACTTCAAATGCCCACTGGGTCAATTATAAACGATCGAACTGCGCCCCCATCAAGGTTAAGCCTATGACGATCAAAGGCGGAGCCAAGATGCGGCTGTCACAGCCGTTGGAGCAAGGTCCCTGCGGGCGTCACGGCGCAACTGTCCTTGCCTGAAAAACCGTCACGATCTTCTTATAATCGACTCGACATCCTGCGTTCGAATTTTCTCGGACTGCGGCCACGATGTTCGCGGAATTTTCGTAGACTTCGGACAGCCGGCTGTCATGGCCGTACGCTGAGCGGTCCAAAATCTTGGACGAGCTAAACTTGCCCATCAACAATAACGAACACGCCAGCCGTCTCGTTCGGGGGCGGGTGCGCTTGTCGGCCGAAATGCTTTTTTGGCATTTGCGGCCATTCTGCTGGGTCCTTCAGGAACACACAAACGGACGGGTCAGTGCCCTTGAAGAAGGCGAACGCCCGGTCATGCGCGTCGAACACCATCTCCTGGCTCTCGCGTGGATAGGCGCGCACGAACAGCATCCGGCTATGGCAGAGCCGGACATGCGCGACCTTCACCTTGGTGGTCACGCCGTTCAGCAGCACGATCTCGTGGCTCCAGTCGAACTGGTAGGCCTCGCCCGGCGCGAAGCTCAGCGGCATATAGGCTTGCGCCGTCGCCGCTCCTCGCGCCTGACGCCAGGTCTTCGCATAGCGCCGGACCGCGTCGTAACGCCCGTCATAGCCGAGAGCGCGCAGATCCTCGAAGATCCGCATCAGCGTCAGCCGCTCGCGCGAAGCCTTGCTCTCGTTGGCGAGCAGCAGAGCGTCGAGCTGGTCACGCCAGGGGCCGATCTTCGGCTGCGGCTGATTCCCGCGACGGTACTTGAACTCCGTCGCCTCCGACCGGATCACCTTCCGTACGACCTTCCGCGACAGGTTCAGCTCTCGGCAGATCGCCTTGATCGGCTTCTTCTGTACGAAATAGGCGGCGGATCTTTGCGATCGTCTCCACTACCAGCATCCCAATCCTGGCCCCCATGGTCCCCTTGGAAGCCAATGTCGCCCCAACGTCCGCGGGGTTCCGATTGGAAGCCGATCACCCCGAAAACGGGGGTCTTATTCCACGCCTATTCACAGCGCAATTCGGCATGCCTCCACCAAACCCTTTTCCGGCTCGCTAAGTTCACGAGCTGATCTGATTTTGTGTCCAGGAGATATTTGCTTGTCATCGTAATCTTGGACGGAGGAGCCTTTTCAATTTTTGAATTCGTCTCGCGGTCTAGCCAATTCTATGCGGTTCCCCTTTTCCGCACTATCGATCTGGGTCGGTCGAAGTGGGCGGATGCGTGAACACGATTGAGATCTGAAGGCGCACTCACCTTGCATTCGCCAACCCGCTCTTGCCGATTTGCAAACCCATCAGCGCGATTGCCGTCCACGTGGCTTGAGAGCGTAAATTGGATTGGCGCCGCAATACGCATCTGTGCCCGATGCGGTGACCGCGCACTCGCTATAGGTCGAGAACTGGCAATTGCCCGGATAGCCCCAATACGCCCTTGAAGGCAATAAAGGTCTGGTGGAGCCGACGGCATATATCTCGAACGGTCTCGCGGAGCGGCGGTCAAACCGGATACAAAGCCGACCAGGACGGGAATTGCGAGAAAGATGGGCAGCAGGTAGCGCATGAGACTTCTTGACTCCATTTAAATCTTGTTGAGGCTAAGTCGGCGAAATTGCATGCTTCTGACGCTCGCGCCCACTGACGAGCCTCATTCGATAAGCAATCTTAGCGAGTAGAGCAAACCAGAGTGTAAACAGCACAGCAGCAAAGGCCGCTTCGCACCATCGCCTCTCGCCCTTTGGGCGTCAAAGGCGCATTCTTGTGGACGTCGCGCAGCACCCTCTAGAAACTCCAATTCGATCTCCCCCTTGTCGAACGCGCCGGTCGAACATCGACCTCCATGAGATACTCATCCTTGCGTCCGATAGCCATCACCATCGTGCAGTCGGCGCAGTCGTGATTGGTTCGCTGGCGGATCCTTGGTTTCGTCGCGCCTAAACCGCCGCGGGAGGCCCGGCCTACCGGCGAATCACTCCGTCGAGGAATTTCTGCAGCGTGTCGAGCGCGAGCCGCATGGTCTCCGCGTCTTCGATGCCCCCCCCCTCAACGAGGCCGTTCTTGATGTTGCCGATGCAGGCCGCGCCGAGTTCGACCAAGCTCTGCTCATCGAGCTGCCCACCGGCGTTGACATGGTCGATGATCCGGGTGGCGAAGTTCTGCAGCCCGATCGCGGCAGTGCCCATCTGGGCGACGGCGCGAGCCACTTCATAGACTGAAAAGAGGTTACGGTCGGTCATCGGTGCCAAAACTTCCCGACTGTCAAATCTATCCCAAACCACTAGTTGCGCAAGAGGCCCGCCACCGCGCCGCGGTTAGATATAGGTAAGACCTATGGCTTGCGAGCCTTACCAAATTCCGCTCAGAGATGGCGGAGCTTTCTTTATGCGTGCTGTGGCGGCTTCGGCATCCCGTCGGACCAGGCCCACAATCGAGCCGATGGGTGCGTTGTCGTAGATTAAGCGCTCGGACCTGCAGACGTTAACATACTTATCGCATACCGTCGGGACCAGTCGGGCATCTTATTTCCAGATAAGTCTTCGAGATGGTGTCGCGGTATAATTCTCGAATCGTCTGGCTTCCAAGGAATGTCTCGTCAACGCTCGATAGCGAAACTAGGACTGCGGACGGTACGACCACCACCCTCAGCCGTGGCTTTCCCGATTGATGTAGATCGTGCGCGTTGCTTGTGATCCCGCTGACGAAAAGCCCCCCGAGCAGAAGCGCAATCACGGCGACGCCCGACCAGAGCACCATTGCAGCTCCAAACATATAGGCCACAAAGACCTGCAGGGCCGTCCCGAAGAGTGCAATCAACAGGGACGCTCGCCAGAAATTCCGCACCGCCAACAATACCATGACGGCGATCGCGCCAGCGCAAAACAAGTACTGTACACGTGCATATTCAGGCGATCCGATCTTGCCCGCCGCTTCAAACCATGAGTGGCTGACGAAGCGAGAGAGTGCTGTCGCGAGCGTGATGGCCGCGAGCTCGGGCACGCTCAAAAATTGCAACCCCCGACCGTCGTCGCAGATCGCCCCTCGCCACGCCAAGCCCAATCAGAAGCACGTAGAAGGTGAGCATGCCGATGGTCTAGGCATTCTTGATCGGGAAGTCCTGATTATGAGAGGCGGCGCACATTTCCGATCGACGATCGCTGTGAACAGCCCCATTTATTACCGACCAAAATTGAGATCGAGCGGTCGCCCGAGCTCACGAAGCCGTTTCCGATGTCGTAAGTCTCGAACGCGCCGCCAATATGGCCGCGGATATAAAAGCCAGTCCAGTCGTAGATCGGCGCCAGCACATAGGTGGAGCCTTGGTAAGCGAAGGCAGAAGCCGGCTACCGCTTCTATGCCCTGTACGACAACATTAACCGGAAATTCATCAGCCAATGCCTATGCCCAACCCGGCAGCATCGGGATGAACGAAGTGCAAGGGAAGGAATGACAATTAGGACTCACGCGAAGACCTGAGGAGACAGAAATGCTCAACAGCTTTCAAAATAGACGGTACGCTGCGCCAAAGCGCTGCGCGATCTGTGACGGACCGTTCGGTCTCATCCGACACTATTCCTGGCGAACTCCCCTCTGTTCAAAAAAATGCGTTGAACGCCTCGAGACCCGCCGCGAGGAGAACCGCAACTGGTTACTCATGGTGGCAGAACAGGCTTGGCGCCCAGGGCGCTTACAATGACGCCCGAACGCGGAACAGTGATGGTCGCGACGATCGCGACCGCAACGCTATGGGCAATCGCGGCCACCTTGTTGGTCGCCGCTTTCTTATCCTGATTGGTGCAAGGGGCCGTCCTGATCGTCGGCCCTTGAACCCTAAGCAGCTTCAGATCCCACGCAGTTGCCGCGTTCAGCCGCCGTTGTGTTGTTCCGATCATATATACCGCCTCAGCAACGTCGCAGATTGACGTAACGCTGGCTGTGATGCTCCTGACCTACGGTCGTCGGAGATCCACACCGTCCGGCAAGCTCGCAAGAGAGCGTTAGGGTGATGCGCGACATGATCCGCAGCTACCCTCGAGAGACTTGTCCTTGCCACACGATCCATCCACGCTCGACGAAATCGGACATTTTTCGTCCGACGGGCACGGAAAACTCACCGGACAAGTCCAGGGGGCCAGCGTACCGGAACTGAGAGCTCCGATTATCACGGTCGCGCCTTCCGCTAAGGCTCAGTCCACGAGCCTTGCGTTCAATCCGTGTCTAGTAATCATCTCTTTCAGAATGACCGGGATTAGCCGCTGAACCGACAAGCTCGCTCGTGTCACCGATCGGTTTCTCTTCCGAACAATGTGGGCGGTCACTCGAATTCCAGGGTTGACGATCGGCACCAAGAGCAGCTGCTGTGTTGCAACGTAATCAATTGCGGCAGCATGGCTCATGATGGTGTAGGCGCTCGCACGGGACACCATCAATGCAGTTTGCTGAAGTGATTCCATCTCGACCTTGATGTCGAGCTGAATCGAGTTCGATCGCGCAAGCTGATCGACTAACGGGCACTGCAGCGGGCTTGGCAGAACCAGAGGAATCTCCTTGAGGTCCTTGAATTCGATCGACTGTCCGAGACCAGTCCGCTTATCCGCCGGCGGCCAATTGTCTACGGCGGATACAAGGAAGAGCTCCTCCTCTAGCAAAGGCTGCACATCGAAGTCGGTGTTATCGAACCCATAATAAAGTATTGCAAAATCGATTTTGCCCGAAGCGAGCCATTCCAACAAATGGCCCGCCCCTCCTTCGCTGATCCGCAGCTTGACCAAAGGAAGCTCGACTTGGACCGTCTCGGCCAATGGGACAGTGAGAACCGACGCAATGCCCTGCGGCAAACCGATCGCAACGAGACCTCGTGCATCGCCGCCTTCATGGCGCACTTTCTCCAGGGTGGCATCGATGTTCTTCAAGATCTCGCGACCATACTTTGCGAGTACGGCACCGGCCTCGGTCAGCTGCGTCCCGCGAGCGCCGCGTAGGACGAGTTGCACATCCAGTTGGTGCTCCAATCTTGCGAGCGCCTCCGACAACGAGGGCTGCGCTATACCAATTCGCGATGCCGCACTGGATATGGTGCCGGTATCCGCCAGAGCAACAAAGTACTCAAGTTGCCTCAAGTCGAGCGATATCATTTTTGTCCCTTCAAAGGATCAACTCGTACTCCTTCTTGCGAGCCCGCGCTCCATCACAGCGGAGTGGCCAAGTAGGTGCTGCACCGTGAACGTCCGGGCAAGCGCATTCCTCTCAGGGCGAAGCCGCGCGGCAGGTGACGTCGTGCGTCATCGCAAATTGCCGTTCACGCCGAGCCACGTCGGGCCCGAGCCGCCTCCGCTATCGCTTCCGCTAGCGCCAGAAAAGCCGAGCACACCACCAAAGTTATTAAAAGCCGAAGGCCCGGGATCAGAGCTGTCATCGGTACTGACAACATCGCCGCCTCCATCATCGAAGCTTCCTTTATCTTTTGAAGTTAGCTTCAACTTAAGATAAAAAGCAAGAGGGAGCTTTCGCGCCGGCGCACTTTCGTGCGACTGACTATTTTACCGCCAGCGCGGTGCGTGCCATCAGATGGGATTTTGCAGAATAGAATCCCAGGCAGCTCAGCTAGTCATTGGGAGCCGTCACGAGCGACCAGCGCAATAGTCTTGCAGTTTCCGGTCAATTCATAGTCTTCAATACACTGGGCCATCTGGCGCATCGAATTGTCCGAGCACCCGTTGCTCATAGTTCTACCGCGTGGCCTCCTCCGCCACCATCAGCCTTCTTGAAAACGAGGAGCAGCGGGAACACAGCGAGGGTCGCAATCATCAACAGCTTGTAGTCGTCGATGTATGCGATGATTTCGGCCTGCGTGGTGATCAGCGAGTCGAGTGCGGCTCGCCCGGCGTCGGTCACCGGATTCCAGAATTGCGATATTGCCGGAAGATCGAAAGCCCGGTTCACGGCCGTGACATGCCTCACGATCTCGGCGTGGTTTATCTGGATATTCCTGGTCAGTAGAGCATTCACCACAGAAATACCCACGCTCGAACCGATATTGCGGGCTAGGTTGTAGACGCCAGCCCCTTCTGTGCGGTCTTTTGGGGATAATGTGGCCAAGCCCGTCGAGCTAAGCGGCACGAAAAGGAAGCCCAGACCCGCGCCCTGCACCAGACCGATACCGACGATCTGGCTCTGCGAGACAGCCGGCGTCCACCCCGTCATCGCGCAAAACGCCCACGATAGCATCGATAACGCGCGGCGGATGGTCCACTCGAATTGGCGACGACCCGGTGCTTGCGGCTCTAACTCTTGCGGATCGTCCAGATTAGCCCTTGAAGCTGCGCGCGAGGGTCGCGCTCGCAAGATGATGGCCAACACGCGCTGATGATCTATTGCCGTCCGTTGGGTTACCGAAACTTCTGGGTAGATACCTCAATCCGAAAAACAGGCGCCTCCCCGTCGAGGACTTCTAAGCTCCATCGCTCTCCCGGCAGGAGGGCCTCTTGAATGCTTCGCGCGAGTTCGGTCGCGCCGCGCCACGCAGTCTGATCGTCCTGCATTTCCTCGCCGTCCTTGTCTTGGTGCGAGTGCCCATCACAAATGTTGAAGAAGTATCTCGGCATGCCCCCAGTGCTCCGCTTTAACCGATGAAATTCGGTCCATCATATTGACGCAAACACGTTGAAAATCTCATTCTGGTAGTTCTGTTATGCGCAGTTCCTGCGCAATGCGCTCGACTACGTGCTGCGCGAGGTCGACGACGATTGTCTCTCGAGCTCCGATGAATATACGCCACGCGCTTGTCGGCTTCACTCGTGCGAGAGACTGGCCGCGCCGTGCTGGATCAGCTTGCGCCCGGACAGCTTGCGCAAGCCAACATAGAACACCGGCGTCAGGAACAGGCCGAACAGAGTAACCCCGATCATGCCGGCGAACACGGTGACGCCGGTCGCCGAGCGCACCTCGGCGCCGGCGCCATGTGAGAGCACCAGCGGGATCGTGCCGGCGATGAAGGCCACAGAAGTCATCACGATGGGCCGCAGCCGCAGCCGGCAGGCTTGCAGCGCGGCCTCGACGATGCCCTCGCCTTGGAATTCGAGTTCGCGCGCAAACTCGACGATCAGGATCGCGTTCTTGCAAGCGAGACCCATCAGCACGACAAGCCCGACCTGGACGAAGGTGTTGTTGTCGCTGCCATAGAGCTTCACCCCGGCCAACGCCGAGAGCATGCACATCGGAACGATCAGGATCACCGCGAGCGGGAGTACCCAGCTCTCATAGAGCGCCGCCAGCACCAGGAAGGCAAGCAGAACCGCGACCGGGAACACCAGCAGGGCGGCGTTGCCCTGGGTGGCTTCCTGGAAGCTGAGGTCGGTCCATTCGATTGTCATGCCGTTGGGTAACACCCGCCTTGCGAGCTCGGCCATCGTGCCCATCGCCTGCGCCGAAGACAGCATGGCCGGGTTAGCTTCGCCGATGAAGTCGGCCGCCGGATAGCCGTTATAGCGCAACACCGGGTCGGGGCCGTAAGTCTGACTGACCTTCACCATGGAGCCGATCGGGACCATCTCGCCCTTGTCGTTTCGCGTCTTCAGGTTAGCGATGTCCTCCACCCGCTTGCGGAAGTCGCCATCGGCCTGCGCATAGACGCGCCAGGTGCGGCCGAACAGGTTGAAGTCGTTGACATAGGACGAGCCGAGATAGACCTGGAGTGTCTCGAACAGGTTGGTCAGCGCCACGCCCTGCGCCTTGGCCTTGACGCGATCAACCTGGATATCGAGTTGTGGCACGTTGGACTGGTAGCCAACGAAAGGAAAGCCCATGCCTGGCGTCTTCACCACCGCAGATTGCAGGGTGTTGGCCGCTTGCTGGAGCGCGCCGAAGCCCGCGCCCGCGCGGTCTTCGACAAACAACGAATAGCCCGCGCCTTGGCCGAGGCCGAGGACCGGCGGCGGGTTCAGCACGAAGGCAAAGCCTTCCTTGATCTGGGCGATCTTGGCGTGGATGTCGGCGGCGATCTCCTTGGCGCTGACGTGGCGCTCGTTGAACGGCTTCAGGATCGGAAAGGCAACAGCATAGTTCGGCGTATTGGTCTGCTGTGTGGGGTTGAAACCAGTCAGACCGATCACGTGGGCGACACCGTCCGTCCCGAGCGCGATGTCCTTCATCCTTTGCAGCACGGCATCGGTGCGCTCCAGCGAGGAACCCTCCGGCAACTTCACGCCGGCGATCAGATAGAGCTTGTCCTGGGTCGGAATGAAGCCACGCGGCACGACGTTGAACATCACCCCGGTGCCAGCCAGCAGGACGACATAGACCATGAATACCACACCGCGTCGGCCGAGCGTGCGCGAAACGGCCCCCTCGTAGCTGTCCGAGCTCGCCTTGAAGAAGCGGTTGAACGGCCGGAAGAACCAGCCGAGCAAGCGTTCGATCAGGCGCGAAAGCACATCCTTCGGCGCGTCGTGCGAATGCAGCAATTTGGCGGCGAGCGCCGGCGACAAGGTCAGCGAATTGATCGCCGAGATCACGGTCGAGATCGCGATCGTCACTGCGAACTGCTTGTAGAAGGTGCCGGTGACGCCGGTCAGGAACGCCATCGGTACGAACACCGCGCACAGCACGAGCGCGATCGCGACGATCGGCCCGGATACTTCGGCCATTGCCTGGTGCGCGGCCTCAAGCGGCGTGCGACCTTCCTCGATGTTACGCTCGACGTTCTCGACGACCACAATCGCATCATCGACCACAATGCCGATCGCGAGCACCAGGCCGAACAGCGAGAGCGTGTTAATGGAAAAGCCGAGCAGATAGAGAACAGCGAAGGTGCCGACAACCGACACCGGCACGGCGATCAATGGAATGATCGAGGCGCGCCAGGTCTGCAGGAACAGGATCACCACCAGCACGACCAGCGCGATCGCCTCAAACAGCGTGTGGATGACGGCCGCGATCGATTCTCGCACGAAGATCGTGGCATCATAATCCGATCGGTAGCTCACGCCGGGCGGGAACTGCCTGGCGAGCTCGTCCATCTTCGCGATCACCGCGTCCCGCGTCGCCAGCGCGTTGGCGCCGGGCGCCTGAAACACGCCGATGATAGACGTGTTGTAATGGTCGAGCTGGCCACGCAGGGTGTAGTCGCTGGCGCCAAGCTCGATGCGCGCGACGTCCGAAAGCCGCACGACCTCGCCGCTCGAGCCGGTTTTCAGCACGATCTCGCCGAACTCCTCCGCCGTGCGCAAGCGGCCCTGTGCGTTGATCGCAATCAGGAAATCGGTGCCGCCCTTGATCGGTTCGGCGCCGAGCTGGCCAGCCGAGACCTGGATGTTCTGCTCCTGGATGGCGCGCACCACGTCGCCCGCGGTCATGCCGCGCGAAGCGATCTTGTCCGGACCGAGCCAGATACGCATCGCATAGTCGCCGCCACCGAACATCCGTATCTGGCCGACGCCGGGAATGCGCGCGAGCTGGTCCTTGACCCGGATGTTGGCGTAGTTGCGCAGGTAAAGCGGATCATACTTGTCGTCCGAGATCAGCGTGATCAACGTGAGGAAGGCCGGCGACTGCTTCTGCGTGGTCACCCCGAGGCTGACCACTTCCGACGGCAGGCGCGACAGCGCCTGGGAAACGCGATTCTGCACGTCCACCTGCGCCTTGTTCGGATCGGTGCCGGGGGCGAAGGTGATCGTCATCTGCAGCACGCCGTCGGAGCCGGCTACCGACTTCATGTACATCATGTTCTCGACGCCGTTGATCTGCTCCTCCAGCGGAGAAGACACGGTCTCGGCGATGACCTTGGGATTGGCGCCCGGATAGGTCGCCTGCACGACGACGGTCGGCGGAACGACGTCGGGATACTCGCTGATCGGCAATAGCGGGATCGCGATCGCACCGGCGACGAAGATCACGATCGACAGCACCGCCGCGAAGATCGGGCGATCGATGAAGAACCTGGAGAAGAAGTTCAAGGATGCATCTCCTTACGGGTTACGACTGGGGCCGCGCGCTCATCGCAACCAGGTTTGGTTTGACCTTGGTGTCCGGTGCGAAGATCTTCTGGAGACCGGCGATAATGACCTTGTCGTTCGCATCGAGTCCGGACTTCACGACCCGCAAGCCGTCATGGACGCTGCCAAGCATGATGTCCTTGCGCTTGGCCTTGTCTTCCGGTCCAAGGACATAGACGTATTTGCGGTCCTGATCGGTCATGATGGCCTTGTCGTCGATCAACACCGCCATGTACTCGGCGCGGCCTTCGAGTTGCACGCGCGCATAGAGGCCGGGCACGAACACGCCGTCAGGGTTCGGCACCGTCGCGCGTACGTTGATCGTACCGGTCGCCGCATCGACCTGGTTGTTGACGAAGTTCATCGTGCCCGAATGCGGAAAGCCGGATTCGCTGGCGAGGCCCACGCGCACTGGATTGTCCGAGTTGGCGCGTTCGCCCTTGCGGGCGAGCTCGCGATAGCGCAGGAAGGACTGCTCGTCCGGCTGGAAGTAGACATAGACCGGGTCCTGCGAGACGACACTGGTGAGCAAGGTCTGGTCGGCCTGGACGAGGTTGCCGAGCGTCAGCAGCGCGCGGCTGACTCTGCCGGCGATCGGCGAACGCACCTCGGTGAAGTCGAGATTGAGCTTGGCGGTGGCCAGCGCCGCTTCAGCCGCATGCACGTCGGCGCTGGTCTGTCCCAGCGCGGCGCTGCGCGTGTCGTAGGTGTCGATCGAGATCGCGTCGGTCTTGACCAGCGATTCCGCGCGCTTGTGCTGCGCCTCCGCGAGCTGCGCCGATGCGCGGGCGCGTTCGAGCTGGGCCACCGCGCTGGCATAGGTGGCGCGGTAGGGACGCGGATCAATCACGAACAGAAGATCGCCCGCGTTGACCATGTCGCCCTCCTTGAAGGCGATGCGGTCGATATAGCCGCTGACGCGCGGACGTATGTCGACCGCACCGATGGCCGCGATCCGCCCGGTAAATTCGTCCCACTGGCGCACGGATTTGGTCACGACCTGGGCGGCATCGACCTCAGGCGGCGGAGGCAGCGGGGCTTCCGCCTGGCTGTTGCTGCAAGCGGTGATTACGGTGGCCATGACCACCATGGCAATGGCGGAAAGCCCCGCACGCAGCGGCGTGAGCAAGTAATGGCGGTACGGCACGAGCGCCCTCTCGGCTTGGCGGTAGATCGGATCCTGAAGTTAACTTCAACTTCAAGAAATTGCAAGAGGAAGCTTTAGGCACCGGTGCCCTTTTCTGCTACTGACGATTGTGGTGACGCAGTCCATTGCGTGCACACGTCCTGGACTGCGTTTCGCTCGCGATCGGTGGGAAGATTCATGGACTATGCAGATTTGATGGCATCCGATGAGCTGATCTACATCCGCGAGATGTCCGAGCGCACCTCCGTGCCGGCATCGTCGCTGCGTTACTACGAGAAGCTCGGCCTGATCACGTCCGAACGCGAGACGAGCGGGAGCCAGTGCCGCTACAGCAAAGCGACCTTTCACCGGGTCATCTATTACATCACGCTCGCGTAGAGCGCCGGCTTCAACCTCGAGGAAATCGCCGAGCAACTGCCGCTGCGCAAGATATGGAGCGGCGCATCGATCAGCGCATCGCCGATCTCAAGCAATTGAAGATCGATTTAAGACGCTGCGCGCGCGATGCCTCGCGCTGAGACCTGGCCGCAGACTCCACCACCGCATCGACGAGCTCGTGACGGGTCACCGCGTGGTCAAATCTGGGACAATGATGGGTCCCATTTCGCATGTCCTCGGCGAACCCCGCATAGAGATCGGCGATGTTCACCGCCGGCCCCGGCAGGTCCGATGACACCGTGCGGTAGCTGGACGGGACCTCGACAAGAGAACCTCCGGCCGCTGGCAAAAGCCATCGCGAGGGTTGCCCGGAATAGTATAGAAGCGCCATAGCTCCCATTCTCAAAGCTTGGACTGAAAATCGGCTTTGCCGCTTTCCATGCTATCGATCGGGAAGGATACGTGCTGGTGCACGATCTTCCATTTGCCATTGACCTTCCGGAAGCAATCGGTGACGCGAATCGTAAACTCGAAAGGCTTGCCCTTCGGATCCGTTCCGTAGGTGCGTTGCAGGCTTGAGACGAATGCCAGATGATTGTCCGCGTGCGTCTGCATGTCCATGATGTCGACCTTGATGTTCGCCGAGAACATCGCCACTTCGTTGAAATGCTTGCGGAAAGCGGTGCCCTTGAACTCTCGGGGACTCATGACATCGAACTGGAGCATCTCCGGCGTGTCGTCGAAGTACTCCATGATCTCATTGACATGCCTCGGGAGATCGTTGCTGTACAGCCACATCAGCTTGCGTTCAATCGCCTCTACCTGAGCTTTCGGATCACCGCCCTGGTGCGCGGACTGTTCGGCGGCCTCGACCGGCGCGGACGCAGCGACTGTCGAGAGCAATGCGCCTTGAATGAGATGGCGGCGGCTCATGTTCGCATCAGACACCTGTTCGTCGACTTGGTGCGGTTTGACGCCTGACTTCTTCATTGGATCACTCCTCATGACGGTATGGCAGATCTTTTTGTCAGCGTCGGCAGCGCACGCGGTGGACAACCGCGTGCCGGATGATGCGGACTCGAGTTGGATCGCGCTCAGTCGCCGACCTTGATCACGACCTTGCCGAAGTGGTTGGCCGATTCCAGGTACGCGTAGGCCTCGCGCGCCTGATCGAAGCTGAAGATCCGGTCGATCGTCGGCCGAATCTTCGCGGCGGTGACGAACCGATTCAGATCCTCGAACATCGCGCGGCTGCCGACGAAAATGCCCATCAGGCGCGCGGCTCGAAACAGGATCGGCTGAATCTCGATCTTAGTTGCCCAGCCGCCGACGCCGCCAACGATGGCAACCGTGCCACCGGGGCGTATGGAGGCGACTGAACGACCCAGAGTTCCGTCGCCGCCGACTTCGACGACGACATCGACGCCCCGTCCGCCGGTGATCCGCAGCACCTCCTCCTGCCATTCGGGATTGCGGCGATAGTTGATCGTGTGATCCGCTCCGAGGGAGCGCGCACGTTCGAGCTTCTCATCACGGGAGGAGGTGATGATGGTGCGCAGTCCCGCGGCTTTGGCCAGTTGTAGTGCCCATATCGAGATTCCCCCGGTTCCCAGAAGCAGCACGGTGTTGCCGGGTTTAGCGGCGCCCCCGACGAAGAGAGCGTTCCACGCCGTGACGCCCGCACACGGGAGGGTCGCCGCCTCGGTGAACTCTAGCCAGGAGGGAACGGAAATCAGCATGTCCTCGGGGACGACGATTTCCTCGGCCAGCATGCCGTCGATGGTGGCGCCCGGCACCTATGAACACTTTCGGGCGTCGGCTCGCTATCAATCCAATCGGGGTAGTAGGGGATGGCCACGTGGTCGCCGACTTTGAAGCGAGTCACCTGTGGGCCGACCGCGATCACCTCGCCCGCACCATCAGCAACGGCGATGGGCGGTGGATCGCTCGGGATCGGGTATTGGCCCCAGGCAATCAATAGGTCGCGATAATTGAGGGATACCGCGCGCACGCGCACCCGGACCTCGCGCGCTGTCGGGTTTGAAACCGTGTGCTCGAGCTCGAGTGCATCCTGCTTTCTGCCGGAATAAATTCGATACGCTTTCATCCAAGATTCTCCTGTTTTTTGAGCCGCATGGGCCGGGTGACTGCTACGGCTGACATTGCGAGAGTGCCCCCGGCACGCCGAGCTGTGTGACCCTGGCGCCTGTCCAGCCTGGCTGTGGCGGCCGAATCCGCGTCGAAGCCCTTGAATGAGCGAGCAGCCGATTTGGAAATCCACTTCGTCCACAGGACGTGGCAAGTGGCGACCAGTGAAGCGCTTGGGCCGACAGGCGATTGCGCCGGCAGCCGCGGCGGCGAGCGGGCCCGCTATTTCGGCGCCTGATCGGACGCCGCCTGAGGACGAGGGCAAACCGATGGCTCATGGCCGCCGGCCCCGAAGCTCGACACGCTCACCCGCCGTCCAGTGGCCGCAGACTCCGTCACCGCCTCGACGAACTCTTGACGGGTCACCGCATGGTCAAATCCGGGACAATGCTGGGTCCCATTGCGCATGTCTTCAGCGAACACCGCATAGAGCTCGGCTATGTTCACCGCCGGACCCGGCAGGTCCGATGACACCGTCCGATAGCTGGACAGGACCTCGATCTTCTTGAACTCGCCGTAAGGTCCGGCGGCGCGGAAGAGTTCGAGGTCGACGATCTGAGGGAATCCGACGTTCCCGGTGATCTTCAGATCCCCTTTGGTGCCATTGATCTCCCACATCAGCCCGGTCCCCTCCTCGCCCCCGCGAACATGTACCGATAAGACGGCTCCAGTTTCGAGGCGCCCTGCCACGACCACCTGATCGTCGGCATCCATGGGCTGGATCTCGCCGGATCCGGCAACCGTGCTATGGGGGCGGCGCTGGGCGGTCAGAGCCTGGACCTCCGTGATCTCGCCGAGCGCGTAGCAAAGCCCCTCGATCGCGTGGATGAAAGGGACTGTGAGCACCGTCGCGCCGTTTCTGCGATCGAGCACATGGACGCGCTCGGGCGGGATGGCCGCGCCCCAGTCAAGTCCCTTGCCGATCAGGGTGCTGGAGAGAACCTCTCCGATGTGACCCTCGGCGATCAGGTCGCGCACGTACCTGATCACGGGCGAGAAGCGCGCCTGCAGACCCACACTCGTGCTGAGCGGCTTTCCCCGCGCCAGATCCACCATGCGGATCGCCTCGTCCAGCCCTTTTCCCAACGGCCATTCGCTATAGACGGACTTCCCCGCCGCGATGGCCGCAGAGACCAGCTCGAAGTGATGTGGCACCTTGACCGAGACGACCACCAGATCGACCTCCGGGTGCGAGACGAGGGCCTGATGATTGTCGAAGGAGTGCTCGACCCCGAAAGCGCGGGCCGCCGCATCGGCGCTTTCCTGACGCCTCGTGCTGAGCGCGGCGAGCCTGTATTGCGGGAGCGACCTCAGGGCCGGAATGTGCGCCACGGCGCTCCAGCTCCGGCCGGGTTCGACGCCGATAATCCCGACGCCGATTTGCGCATCTGTCATCGTCCTGCTCCTCGCTCGCTCAACGGTGATCGAAAGTTCGAGGATCATCGAGATCGATAAATCGGGCTGCTCCAAATTGATCTGTGAGCTCTTCCATTCCACTTACTTCGCGTCCCTACCGTAAGGTTCGCTTTACTCCTTCTTAGATTTGCTGCGACGAGTTTTCCTACTTATCCTGTTGCACCCAACACAAGCAGTTTGCTTGAACTGTCCATTTGAATCCTCCATTTACTTAGCACGATCTTGATTTCGGGGTCGGTGGCGCGGCGCCGGACGCATACGCACGAGTGTCCTCTTGACTGGCAGCGACGTCACTATATTGAAGTTAACTTAAACTTAAATATAATGCAAGAGGAAGCTTTTTACGCCGATGCACTTTCGTCGAAAGGGCTGAGCCACGTCGCGACCAGACGTAGACGCGTAGGATGGGTTTTGCTTTGTTCAACCCGTCCTACGGTCTTGCAATGAAGGAGCCGAGCCCTACCATCCCTCTAGCACGATCTTGCCGCGCGACTTGCCGCTCTCCAGCAGCGCATGGGCGCGTTTCAGGTTGGCGGCATTGATGGTGCCGAAGGTCTGGTCCAGCGTCGTGCGTAGCACGCCCTTGTCGATGAGATCGGCGACGTCGTTGAGCAGATGATTTTGCGCGATCATGTCGGGCGTCTGGAACGAGGAGCGGGTCATCATCGCTTCCCAGTGGATCGAGATCGCCTTGCCCTTGAACATGCCGACAGTGAACTCGGCCGGGTTGTCGATCAGGCCGAACTTGCCCTGCGGCGCCATGAAATCGGCGATCGCCTTGTAGTGCTTATCGGTCGCGGTGAGGCTTGCCACAAGCGCGACCGGTGACAGCTTCAGTTTCTCGATCTGTTCCTTCATAGGCCTGGCATGATCGATCACCGCGTGCGCGCCGAGGTCGAGACACCATTTTTGGGATTCGGGCCGCGTCGCGGTAGCAACCACCGTGAGTCCGGTCAGCCGGCGGGCGAGCTGGATCAGGATCGAGCCGACCCCGCCGGCGCCGCCGGTGATCAGAAGCGTCCGCGGATCGAGGCTCTTGCCGGGCACCGCGCCGAGCCGGTCGAACAGGAGCTCCCAGGCGGTGATCGTGGTCAGGGGCAGGGCTGCGGCCTGCGCGAAGGACAGCGCCTTCGGCTTCTTGCCGACGATGCGCTCATCGACCAGATGAAACTCGGAATTGGTGCCATGGCGCTGGATCGAGCCGGCGTAGAAGACCTTGTCGCCCGGCTTGAACAGCGTGACCTCGGGACCGACGGCGTCCACGATTCCGGCCGCATCGTAGCCCAGAATCTTGATCTGGCCCTCCGGCGGCTCGGCGCGCTTGCGCACGTTGTAGTCAGCCGGGTTGACCGAGACCGCCTTCACGGCAACCCGGATATCACGGCCGGTCGGTTCCGGCTTAGGCGCCTCGAAATCGATCAGAGCGTCCGCGGCATCGATGGGAAGCGATTTCTTGTATCCGACGGCCTTCATGGCTGGTCTCCTTTGAGCTGAAAACTGCCACGCAACTGCCCGCTCAGGACAGCGCCAGCTGCGTCGGCGATGAGCTTGAAGGAGCGCAGCCGCAATGCATGGTCGTAGACGTCGGATACGACCATGAGCTCGTCGGCGTCCGTCTCGGCGACCAGCTTCGCGATGCCGTCACGCACCGTCTCCGGAGAACCCACGATGGAACGCACGAGCATACGCATTGCCTGCGCCTTCTCCGTCGGGGACCAAAAGGTTTCGATATCGTCGATCGGCGGTTGGCTCAGCCCACGCGCGCCACGAAAAATGCTGGCGAACGACATTTGTTGGGTCGTCGCCAAACGCCGCGCCTCGGAGTCGGTCGGGGCGGCGATGATGTTGACACCCACCATCGCATAGGGCCAGCGGAGCTGTTCTGATGGCTTGAAGGTGGCACGATAGATCTGAAGCGCCGGGATAAGCAACTCCGGCGCAAAATGCGAGGCAAAGGCATAGGGCAAGCCGAGTTCCGCCGCCAGCATCGCCCCGAAATTGCTGGAGCCCAGAATCCAGAGCGGCACATTCGTGCCGGCCGCCGGTACTGCCTGGATGCGCTGGTCCGGGCCAGTCGCGGCGAGAAACGCCTGCAGCTCGAGCACGTCCTGGGGAAAGCGCTCGGCGACTTCAGGCGCGCGCCGAAGCGCGCGCAGCGTGAGCTGATCGGTTCCGGGCGCGCGGCCGAGACCGAGGTCGATGCGGCCAGGAAACAGCCGCTCCAGCGTGCCGAATTGCTCGGCGATCACATAGGGGGAATGGTTGGGCAGCATGATGCCGCCGGCGCCGACCCGAATGATCTTCGAACCTGCCGCCATATGGGCAATGACAATGGAGGTTGCAGCGCTGGCGATGCCCGGCATGTTGTGATGCTCCGCCACCCATATCCGGCGATAGCCCCATCTCTCGGCATGCGCCGCCAGGTCTCGGGCGTTGTCCAGCGCGCCGCGTGCGTCGGTCTCCACGGTGACGCGGACCAGTTCGAGAATGGACAATGCTGTCATGGTCGGTTCCCCAACTAGCGGATTTCTATTCGGCGGCAGGCCATAGTTCACCACAATTTCTGCGAATGCTTCAGCAGCCCTGCTCGTTCGGGAGCGCACTACCGCTCTAATTCGACGAGCTCTCACGATGCCGCGCAAGATCGGGCGAGTAGTGGCGCAAGTCACGCGAGGCGGGGCGCTCCGTAGGGTCACGGCTGATGAAAGCCTGCAACTCAACAATGTCGACGAAGTCATCGGCTTGGCGGCGCAACTCATCCGAAACCATCGAAGGTTGGCTCGCAATTGTTGAGACCACTGTGACGCGGACGCCGCGACGCTGCACCGCTTCGGCCAGGATGCGGAAAGCACCATCCCCGGAGAACAGCACTAAATGGTCGATATGCTCCGCCAGCTCCATGGCGTGCACGGCCAGTTCGATGTCCATGTTTCCCTTCAGCTTCCGGCGCCCGGCGGCATCAATGAATTCTTTCGTCGCCTTGGTAACGACCGTGTAGCCATTGTAGTCCAGCCAATCGACGAGCTTGCGTATCGATGAATACTCCTGATCCTCGCTGATCGCTGTGTAGTAGTAAGCGCGCACCAAGCGCCCCCAGCTCTGGAACTCGTTGAGTAAGCGCTTGTAGTCGATATCGAAACCAAGCGCCGTCTTTGTCGCATGAAGATTGGCGCCATCTATGAACAGCGCGAGCTTGTCGGGCCGGAATAGCATATTGATACGATCCTTCCAGAGCCACAGTGCGCCGCATAGGGTGGCCGCATTACGGCACAAGTGTCCTCTTGGCTGGCAGTGATGTCCGCTTAAGTTCAAGTTAGCTTCAATTTTAAAAAAGGCAAGAGGAAAGCTTTTTGCACCGGCGCATTTTCCTGCGTTCGAAACGACGCCGTGTTGTTCAGTATTTTCAAAGTCATCTTCAGATCCTCCACCACATCGGAAACAGTTCGGTACATACGGCCATCCACACAGCCGTCGGATTTTGGCGCCTTGCGCGGGCGGGCGCGGGCCTCGGCGAGCGATATGATTTGAGCGGGCATTAGGCTTTCCTCATCACGTTTCGACTTGAAGGGCGCTGACCACCCGAATTCTTCGTCCCAGCGGGTTCAATATTTCTATCTTTTGGTTGGATTAGGCTGGAGGGATGCTTTCCATGTCCTCCAGCTCTACCGGCTCTACCTCGGCCTCATCGGATCCGTAGCCGGCGCAGGCGGTGCAGACGATGAGGTGCTCCTTGATCCGTCCGGAGAAGGGATCATGGGACACCGGCTCGGCGAAGTAGCCGTCGCCGCCGCAGGCCTCGCAGGGGATGATCGCAGCTCGGTCATAGCAGCCCCACCAGCCACGCGAGACCGAACGCAACGGCGCCAACGGCGACGAGGTTGGCGATGACAATGATGAAAGCATAGAGGGCAGGAGATAGCGGCCTCTTCTTCATCGGCAGCGTGATCTCAATGGGATCGATCGTCGGCGTGAGCGGCCTTTCCCATCGTCCGGACTCCAATTCGGTGAAGCCGTACTCGCGCAGCATCTTGCGGAGACCGGCGGCAGCCTTCGCGGCCGCCCACCGCTGGAGAAAGTCTTCGACCAACATCGATAGTCGATATCTAAGCTTCCTCATCGGTCGATCTCCAGGATCGGTACCGAGCCTCGCAGGGGACGATGCGCAGCTCAGGCAGTGTCTGTGCCACGGGCAGGATTCCGACGGCTAGGGATGATGCGGCGGGGGATCAGGCGGCGGGCAGTGCCGAGGAGGCCACTCAGAAGCCGCCCCCTCGGAGGGGGAAAATCAGCGTCGGCAAACCGCCAGTCGAAACCGAAGGTTATGTCCAAAGCCTGATAGAGGCCGTAGCGCTGGACGCGCTCACGGAGGGTGTTCGACACCTTCGGTCCCGATTTCCACCACGCATCGGCATCTTTAAGACGGTCACCTACAGTTCTCATTACCAGCTCCTTGGCTTTACCCGAATGCGGTACAGCGGCGTCACAGCAACCCCACCAGCCACGCGAGAACGAACGCAGCGGCGCCAACGACGATGCGGTTGGCGATAACAATGACGAGAACACAGAGGACAGGGAGCGGCATCATTAGAGGAGACCGATCAGGAGCAGGACCAGCCGGCCTACAGAGACGGCCACGACGCCCAGGGCAACCAGAATGATGAGAAGGTAGAGGGGAGCGGGATCGGATAGGCGGTAGCTCACGCCTTCGGGCTTCTTATGCATTTCGACATTCACCTCGGCTTGGCGGGGATCGGCGGCACAGGAGTGATGTCTTTTCAAGCTTAAGCTAACTTCAACTTTAAAACAAGAGGAACGTTTGCGCCGATGCACTTTTGTGCTACTGACAATTTTACCGCCAGTGCATCAAACGGGGTTTTGCAGTCCATGGATCTTCCCAACCGATCGCGAGCGAACCACGCGGTCCAGTACGTGTGCCCGGAATGGACTTGGCCCGCCGATGAGCTGATCCACATCCGCGAGATGTCCGAGCGCACCTCCGTGCCGGCATCGGCGCTGCGTTACTATGAGAAGCTCGGCCTGATCACGTCCGAACGCGAGACGAGCGGGAGCCAGCGCCGCTACAGCAAAGCGACTTTTTACAAGATCATCTTGATCACGCTCGCGCAGAGCGCGGGCTTCAACCTCGATGAAATCGCCGAGCAACTGAGGAAGCTACCGGATATCCATCCGTTACCGCCGAAGGTCTGGGGGCCGCTGCACAAGCTATGGGAGCGGCGCATCGATCAGCGCGTCGCCGAGCTTAAGCAATTGAAGATCAATTTGAGACGCTGCACGCGCGACGCCTCGCGCTGAGCGCTGCGACCGCTGGCCACAAGGGATCTCGTGAGGTCTTTAGGCATCGTCCGCAAACTAACGCTGCAAGGTGCGGGCCTTTGGGCTGATTGTATAATTCCATTCGCCGTGGAATTCATGGCGGGTGATGTTCACGGCGGCGAGTTCGTGGTCGGAGACCTTGATTGCCGGCAGGGTAGGTCGTGGGATCGAGCTGGCAACGGACCTTGAGACCGGTTTTTATAGTTGTCGCGCCGATCAGCTGAACGATCACCTGATGGCTGATCAGCGGCTTTCCACGCCAGTTGCTGGTGATGAAGGAGAAGAGGCGATGCTCGATCTTGTTCCACTTGCTGGTGCCTGGCGGCAAGTGACAGACGGAGATCGGGATATCGAGTTCGTCGGCCAGCTTTTGCAGCTCCAGCTTCCACAGCCGCACCCGTGAGCCGTTGCTGCCGCCGCCATCGGCAGTGATCAGCAGGCTTTTAGCCATGGGATAGCGCTCCCGGCCCATCGATTGCCACCAGCTTCGAATGGCGTTGGTTGCGAAAGCCGCGGTGTCATGGTCGATGCCGACACTGACCCAGCCGGTGTTGCCGGCAATGTCGTAGATGCCATAGGGGGCTCGCCCGAGTTCGGGAATGACGAAGTCGTGGACGCGCACTTCTTCGGGTGAACCCTTCGGCCGCCATTCCCGTCCGCCGTTTTTGAAATCGCCAACCAACTCCTTCTTCTTGGTATCGACGGAGATCGCCGGGTTGCCGGAGGCAAGCGCCTCTTTGACGCGATCGTTGATGTAGTGGAATTGGGCATCGCGATCGATATGGTTCGATCCCTCTCGCGTCTTGCGGTTGGCCTGCAAACTATAGTCGAGCTGGTGCAACAGCTTGCTGACCAGGGTGCGGCCGATCGTATGGCCCATGCGGCCCAAGCCCTCGGTAAGCTTGCGCAAGCTCTTCGAGGTCCACAACATCGGCGATTGCGGATCACCTCGCGTCGCCGGCTCGACCAGTGAGCGCAGATCATCGAGAAGACGCGGATCCGTCGTAATCAGGGGCTTACGTCCACCACCCGACCTGCGGATCCGTTCTGGATCAGGGTGCTCGCCACTGCGCAATTCCTCGAGCGCGCGCCCAATTGTGCTGCGAGCTACCCCAGTGGCCCGCGACACTGCGACGATGCCTCCGTGACCCGCCGTCAACGCCTCCGCCGCCACAAAACGCCGCCATCCGCGTTCGTCCAGCAAAGGATCGAGCGCCTCAAATCGCTGGCGGATGGCCGATTCATCAATCACACCCATATGCTACAAGCATCATGCCCGTGGGGGAATCCCACCACATGAAACCGCCAATAAACGCAGATTCACTTATTCGTGGGCGAGGCCTTAGCTGGATTCGACCCTTACGTTTACTCAACCGCCATTAGAGTTCGACCCGGTTCAGCCAGATCTAGTCGATCAACTTCGAAGAGAAACCAGATAGACTTACATCTAAACGGAAAGCAAGCGGCACGGCGATTTGCCCTCAGCGCTAATAATACGGCGGGCTCGATCTCTGCGCTTGCGCAATCATCATATCCAGCATGTTTCCGACCACGCTGCCTGCAACCTCAACGCTTCTTTCCACGTCGGCTGTCGGGGGGTAGACCGGAAATGACTGGCCTGCGGCTCGCGAGCAGGCTTTGGAAACTGTGCCCCGGCAGGCCGTCGTCAGCATATATTTGGACACAAGGAGGTGCGATATGGCGACAACAGCTACCCGAGGCGTTCTTGACACGACAGCGGCGGAGTTCCGGCTTCCAGCCACCGATGGCAAGACTTACGCACTGGACGACGTTGCCGGCGAAAAAGGCACGGTCGTCGTCTTCATCTGTAACCATTGTCCCTATGTCAAAGCGGTGATCGACCGCATGGTTTCGGACGCCCGCGTACTGATGTCGGAGGGCGTAGGCTTTGCAGCGATTTGCTCGAACGATGCGGCGAGCTATCCCGAAGACTCATTTGAGAATATGAAGCGCTTCGCGAAAGCTCATGATTTCCCGTTTCCATATCTCCACGACGAGATCCAGTCAGTCGCTCGAGCGTTTGGAGCGGTCTGTACGCCGGACTTCTTCGGTTACAATGCCGACCGCAAGCTCAAGTATCGCGGCCGGCTCGACGAAGGCCGCACAAACTCCGCCTCGCGCGGGGGCGCCCCGAGAGCTTGTCGAGGCCATGCGTGCGATTGCGACCACCGGTGTGGCGCCGGCTGACCAAAAGGCGTCTATTGGCTGCTCGATCAAATGGAAGGACGAATAAAGCCGAGTCCCGTCCTAAGCGCCCTACCGGCTACAGAAAGCGCCCCTTTTTGCACGTCGGCTACTCCTCTGCGTTACGGCCTTGCAGGCGAAACATCTTTCAAAAAGGTAGTGTTTCCGCTGCACTCTCTCGGCCCTACCCTCTCGCCCGTCGCAGCGCAGCTTCCAATCGTTCCCTTTCCTTCTCCCAATGGGCGTCTTCGGCCTGCGACATTTCCTCGAGAACTTCGATCTGGGTTTGGATGTCGGCAGCGTTCTTTTCGTGCTTCCGACGAGCAGCATCCAAGGAGCTATGCGCCTCGTCGACCGCTCGCTGCCGTCGCTCTCGTTCCTTTTGCCGGGCGGCCTCTTCCTTCGCGCGTTCGCGCTCGCGGCGCTCCTGCTCCTTCTCGAAAGCGAGCGCAGCCTTTCGGTCGGCCGCCTGGTCGGTGGCCTGCTTCGGATGCCTCTGCGGCTTACTCTGCAGACCAAGCATACCGCCTCATTGCCGATCCAGGCCAAGATTCGCGAACCAACACGGCTGCCTTGGCGAGGGCAGCCGTGTTGGGGTCTATATCCGACGATGCGATAAATCTGTCGAGCTTTGAGTCAGTGGTCCGCTACACCGCTAAACTCGCCATTTCGGAAGCCTCGCGAAGAGGCTGCCTAAACGAGAGGGAGCTGTCTCACAGATCTTCCCGAATTGCAGTCGCAACTCGAACGCATTGCACCAGGGCAGATCGTGATAGGAGATTGCCTGAAGCAACAGCTTCCTTTTCATGCGACGGGCAGAGCAACCTGAAACGTAGTGCCCACCCCGTCGTTCCGGCGAGCCGAAATCCTGCCACCGTGAGCTTCTACTATCGAACGACAGATCGATAGCCCCATGCCCAAGCCGCCCGATTTGGTGGTAAAGAATGGATCGAACAAATGCTCGGCGACCTCGGGGCTTATTCCGGTTCCGCAATCTGCCACTGTTACAATCAATTGGCCGCCGTCGTCCTTGCACGACCGGATCACCAATTCGCGCGACCGATCGACGACGGATTCCATAGCCTCAATTCCATTCATGATCAGGTTGATCATGACCTGTTGAAGTTGGACCCGATCACCTAAGGTCCTGGTTAGAGCTGGTGCCTCCTCCATCCGAACCGACACCGCATGGCTCACCAGTTCGCGCTGAACCAACGCGACAACCTCTTTTACGAGGTCATTGATATCGAGCGGCACCTTCTCAATATCGGTCTTCTTCGCGAGTGCCCGGATCCGCTGGATCACTTCGCTTGCCCGATTGCTGTCGTCAATAATCCGCTTCACCGAGCGGCGCGCCTCGTCCAGTTCCGGAGGTTCCCGGCAAAGCCAGCGGATACAGGCGTCGGCATTGGTGGTCACTGCGGTTAGCGGTTGGTTTATTTCATGGGCAATGGAGGCTGTCAGTTCGCCCAGTGTCGTTAACCTCATGACATGGGCAAGCTCCAACTGTGCCTTGCGCAGGTCACGTTCGGCCTGGTCCGCGCGATATGCTACCGAGATATCGCTTTCCACACCCCGATAACCGACAAAGTTGCCGCTTGCATCAAAAATCGGCTTACCGCTCGCTCGGACGTAGATCGAAGCACCAGTCCGATTTATGACGCGATAGACAAAATCTCGAAATGGAAGATGCGCGTCGAGCGTTGCCCGATGCTGCTGCCATTTTTCAGGCTCCGATTCGATGTCGGATGCAAACTCCCATCGAGGGTGACCAATCACACTGGAGGACGCGAGGCCCACGGCATTCGGGTGATCCATCATGCGTGTCAGCCGGTGATCCCGGTCTGATTCCCAGACCCAATACCAGTCTGACGCCGTTTCGACATAGTCCCGGAAACGCTGCTCGCTCTCGCGGAGCTTTTGCTCCGCCTCCTTTGCCGCTGTGATATCCATCACCGCACCTACGTACTCGAGGCCCGATGCGCTTCGGCTGGCTCGAGCTAATACGCGAGCGTATTTCACCGATCCGTCCGGCATCAGCAATCGGTGTTCGAAACTGAGATCCTTTCCGCTGCGGGATGCCAATTCGATAGTTTTTCGTGTAAAGGCACGGTCTTCGGGGTGGATACGCTGGTAGTTGCGTTCCCGTGTCGGCTTCTCCGTCGGATCAAATTGGTAGATTTGATAGGTCTCCCTAGACCAGATGACCTCGTTGGTGGCAGCATTCCAGCCAAAGCTACCCGTCCGGCTCAATTCCTGAGCCCGCGCCAAATAGGCCTCGTTCTGCTTAAGAGCATTTTCGGTCTGCTTGCGCTCGGTGATATCTTCGCAGGCAATTAGGATGAGAACGCGATCGCCACCACGTACACCTCTGGCGTTTTCGCGAACCCACAACACAGAGCCATTCTTCCTGACCTTTCGGACTTCCCAGGTGTGCGATCGATCAACAGTCCTGACGCAATCCGCGAAGCGGTTTCGCACAAATTCTCGGTCTTCCTGAAGAAAGGTGGTCAGCACTGATCGGCCAATCAAATCGGTGACCGAATAACCGAGTTGCGCAGCGCCCAAAGCATTCACGTTCAGGACCGTACCAACTGCATCGATCATAAAGTACATGACCGGGGTGTGCTCGAAGACTTCCCGCCATTCCCATTCGCTGGTGTGCGGATGATGCTTGCCGCGTCGCGGCTTGGCTTGCGCGGCTAAACCCCTGACACTCGTGGGCCGACTGCGCTTCATTGCAGACCCCCGGCTGGAGCACTGAGTAGAGCACTTTAGAAGAAGGTCGGCAATTGGGTTTCGGCCAGCGTCCTAGTAGCGTCGCCACTGATGGACACGCCTGTGGGCCGGGAACTTCATGTAGGCGAGCGATCGGCCCACCTCGTCCGGGAAGGCGGCGAGCCTGGGTGGCTTGGGGCGGAGCTGGTCGGCGACTCAGCGCCATTGCAGCCAAGAGCTTTCGGCGCCGTCATAAGCAAACGGCGGCTGCAAAGGCAGAGACGATGCGCCAGCACACGTCAGCCGAATGAGGCGGACGCCACCCCTTGTATTGTGCGGACGCCCGAAGCACAGGCACCTCAAGCCTGCGTGTCCACCGTTCCACCAAAGGCGCGAAGCGCACAACGAAGCCGAATATGCACTATAAGGGAAAAGCACCCCGAAATTATGCAGAATAGAGGACCAGGTCGGACTCGAACGGACGAAGCTTTCGCCGAAGCGAGAACCCGGAATCCATTCTGCGCAATGTACGTGGCCCAATGGATTTGCGCATCATGGCGCGCCCGCTTCGCGTCGCCCCGGAGGGACAAATGGATTCCGGGACGATCAACCGAGGTCATCGCGGGGGCATGTCGCGCAGGTCGCGCACGATATAGAGGAATATGATCAGCGAGGGCGCCCACGCCAGTATCCCTCCCACCAGCATCGCATCGACGGTCGTCATGGTCGCTCCTTTGGACGTCGCTCCCGCTGGTCGTCAGATCAATTTTTCCGTTGGGCCGCCGCCGGCTCCGGGGATTGGTGGAGGCATTTCCAATAGTTCCGGTTGCGCTGCAGCTGCCGCTTGTAGGCCTCGTGGCACTTGGTCGAGCAGAACTGCTCGAAGCACCAGCTGTGCCGGATCAGTCCGAAGGGACGCGCGCACTCGGGATTGCTGCAACGGTTGGTCATGACGCGGCCTCCGCGTTCGCTCGGCGCATCCGCCGAATGAAGTTCTCCTGACCCTTGTAAAGACAGAGGCGTCCGCGGATTGGACAAGGATACCTTCCTGGGGACTACCGACAGATATTGCTGAATTTCTCTCAATACCGAATTCGATAGACATGGGATTTTGTTTTGGCCGGTTTTCTTCATGCTACGAACTCAAGTCACCGGCCCCCGCGGCTTGCCAAGGTGAGCGCATGGAATACCGCTGGACAATTTTGCGAACGCCCGCCGGGGTGATGCCGCTCAGACCTTTGACCAAAAGCTAAAATGAGAGGCGCCCCGTCGATGCAGGCAAACCATAATAGGCTTCACATATTCGAACCCGCCGACTTAGCCAAAGCCAATGTTGCAAGGAATCAGGCGCGCGTGAGTTTGTTTGCTCGCAGGCCGGCATGGGGGCGGACATTGGGATCAGCTTTGCCAGCTTTCGGAGGTTCTGGACTGTGGCAGCGAGGAGGAACTCGTCTTGAGCACCGGACGGACCTCTCAGCCTGAGCCGGTCTAGCCGCAGGATGCGCTTGAGATGCGCGAACTGCATCTCGATCTTCTTACGTTCACGCCGCGACGTCACGTAGGTCTCGGTCTTGGCGATATCGCGCGCAACGTCTCGAGCGTTCTCGCAAATTGAACGCGGGACCTTGCGGGCGGGCATCTTCTGACAACAACGCGGCTTGGCATCGGCAGCAATCAGGCTGGCATCGACCGCAAAGGCAGCCCCGGAAAGTGGCCTGTCTCAACCGTCAAATTCGTAGATGTAAGCCGGACCTCAGCGAGGGCTCACGCCATTCAAGAAGAGTTTGACGGCAGCCACTCTGCGTTGTTCCTGAATCTTTGGACGGGTTGCGATGACGTGGAGTTTTTCGGTGTTCCCCAGCACAAGACTTAGGAACAGGTCGGCCGCAATTGCGGGGTCGTCGATCTTGATCTGACCGCGGTCGGCAAACTGCTGCAGCAGGGTTGCGATGGCCCGAACCCCACGCAGCCAACCTTCTTCATAACCGAGCTTTGCCACTTCCGGAAACTGGACGGTCTGTGCCGCAAGGGTTCGCCGCAGCATGACCACCTCAGGTGTCGAGGCGTGGGCCAGCAGGTGCCGGCTAAGACCGTGCAGCGTCCTCTCTACGCTCTTAGGGTTGACCTTGGCGGCCGCGGCCGCCGCTGATAGAGGAGCGAGCCGGCGTTGGATCGTGGCTCGCAGCACGGCCGTGAACAGATCCCGCTTGTCGCGATAACGTGCGTAGACGGTCGGCTTGCTCATGCCGGCCGTTACCGCGACCGCATCGATCGATGTGCCATCAAAACCGCGCTCCATGAACAGCTTTGTTGCGACGTCAAGCAAGCGCGCGTCACGCCGCACAGCCTCCTTGCGGGTGGGACGGCCGCCGCTCCCCAGTCGGGCAGGGCGCGTCGCCACAATAACTGATTCCTTCGCCATCCAAAGCCCCTTGTCAGCCTGCTGAAGTTGGATCACGCGAGACGCCCAACTTCGGGGGCGACTGGGCGAAATTGCTGCCCTATCTGCGCGTCGCGCTGATCCTCCTGATCGTCTATTGCATCTTTATCCAAGCGCCCGCGGCCGAGATCGGCGCTGCCTCCGGCTTGCCGCGCACGGCGATCTACATGGGCGCCATCACGTCGAATTCCACACGAAAATCCGAATAGCCGGCATTTTCTGCTGCTACAATTTGTCTATCTCGCTTCTCACTGTGGCCAACAGGCTCTCATCCAGGAGATGATGCTTTTCGGTATCTAGGATCGCTCGAAATGCGTCCCGCTTGAGCGCCCTGACGTCGATATCCGCCGACGCGCCCTCGACGGCCGCGGCGTCCGCCACGATATCGATCAGGAGCTCGGCTCCGTCGAGGCGACCCCAAAGATAATCGTGCTCGCGGCGGGATCTGCTAAAGAAGCCCGCGAAATGTCTTAGCTCCGCTCCCCTGAGTCGCGAGGAGCGTACCCCGTTCCGGAGCAGAACGGCATCTATCGGACTGATGCGATCGACGCGGATCTCCCGGTGCTCTTCGACGGCACGCCATTCCGATATCGGATACGTCCAGACGTCCCAGAATGGAAAGCCGATGTAGTAGACGAGCACCTCTTGCCGTAGAACCTTCGGCATCTCGTCGGCCATCGACAGGGCCACGATGTCGTCGACGGCCTGATCGACGTTCGAAAGATCGAATTCCTGACGGAGCTGCTCCATGACGTCGTCCATGTCTCGGTCCAGATCCTTCCGGGCCGCGACCGATGCCCCCGTCTTCCTGTAACCAGCGACGCGCAGCCTCGTTGCCAGCACTACGACGAGGGATCGAAGCGCCTCGCTGGCGAAATCGCCGGCTCGCAGACTGCGCAATCGTCCCAAGGGTGACTGAAAGCGGCTCTTCAGATCGTCGATTCGATCCGGCCTTACTTCCCCGAAGTCCGGCTCCTCCAACTGCGAATAGAGAAGATTCAAGCCCCGCATGACGAAGGACAGTCTGCGGCGACGGAACTCGGCATCGAAATGAAGCAGGAAGTCGATCCAGGGACGAGATCCCGATCCGTCCGCCATGGCGAGCGATCCTTCGGGAGGAATAGCGCCGCGCCGATCGGCCCACCTCAGAACCTCGTCGGAGAATCTCGTACGAATGGCCGAGGCCTGGTCAATCCGGCCGAGTTCGCAGATCAGTTCGACCAGGGAGTCGATGATAGCGAACGTTTTCAACCGCGCGTACACTTGGTAGGCGTAGCTCGCCTCCTTTGCGGCCAACGCGTTGGCGGCCTCCCGCCAATGCTCCACGGTGTAGCTGGGATCTCCCGTCGGCGGGACGTGGTCCGTCACCGTCGTGACGAAGCCGGCCAGTTCGGGATAGGACGCCTTCAAGACCTCGAGGATGCGCCGGGTGATCCTGTTGAACTCGTGGACCTGGTCGAGTGAGCGATGGATCGGTGCGTGCAAGGGAATTTCTAGGATCGCGCCTTCCAGGGTCCGTATGAAGTTTGGGATCTGCCCGTCCGGCGGCTGCGATGCTCGATCCGGATCCGGTTCGATGTGCACGACGCGCCTGTCGACGTCTCGATGAGCCGGTTGGTCTCTTATCATGTTGAGGACGGCGGAGAACGGTTTGCTATTTACGATGCTGCCATCCAATAACGATGCGCTTTCCGGATCCACGCCCGCGTCGATGTGATGCTTGAAGTTCGCAGCCATGAACTTCGCCCGATTTGGCCAGGTCAGCCCGCGCCTGGCAAGCAACCGGCTGAGGTTTGCCGGCTGGACGGGCGGGAATGCACCGGGAAAGCTCGATGTCGCGCGGGCGGCAAGTGCCAAGCCGGCGACATTGCCGTCGTCGAGGTCGGAGGGTTGATCAGGCCGATTGCGATACTTGAAGACCCAGGACAACTCGTGCTCCCGCTCCGAAATCCAGAGCGGTGTGTTGATTTTTAAGTCGCGCGGATATCCGAAGAAATCGGTGATGGATATGGCGAGATCGAGTGCATGACCCGGCGGAAGAAGGGAGGACGGTTGGTCGCCATGGCCGCACATCGCGCTCAGTCCATCGAATAGCAGTTCGAGGAATCTGTCCCCGTCGAAGGGCGGCTCGAGCCAGCGCGAGCGAAACAAAATCGACAAATTTTTCTGGATTTCGCGATCCACCGCCGGCCCCAAGCGACGCAAGCGGAATAGGGTCCAAAGGACCGGCCGAAGGAACCATTTGCTCCAGCGCCGCGCCCGCTGCGACGCGCCGCTCCGCGAAACCGGCGCAAGAACCCGATCTCTGATCTTCTATGCTTTCGGGTCAACGCAGTTCAATATCTCGCTACGACCGGGCCTCCCCCGTTGAAGCGGTAGTTCAGACCGCCCTTCACGGTGTGCTGGTCGTTGTGGGCACTGCCGAAAACGCCGAGATCGGGGGGGCGTGATGAAGCTGGTCTTTCCGAAGTCGTAGTACTGATATTCGATCTTGGCCGACCAGTTTTGAGCGAACATGTATTCGACGCCGGCGCCGACCCTTTATCCGTCGTGATGGCTGCCGTTGAGAGCGAAAGCCGCCGGCGCGCCGTTCAGGGTGAGAGAGTCGCTGTAATCGGAATAGGCGTAGCCGCCCTTGACGTAGAGCAGACCCGGACCCCATCTGTAGCCGATTCGGCCGGTCACCGAGCCGAGACCACTCTGGTTGCTGGTGTAGGCAAATCCGCCCGGAAAGGTGACGCCATTGCTGTTGCCGAGCCAGCTGAACTGGCCTTCGACGCCGACCACCCAGTTCTGCGCGAATTGATAGTCGCCGCCGATCTGCACGCCGCCGAGGAATTGTGCGTTATTGTCGGAGCTGGTGCCCGCGAAGCTGTTGTCCCCGGTGAAGGCACCACCGATGTGACCGCCTATGTAGACCCCGGTCCAGTTGTAAATCGGCATAGCCGCGTAGGCGGGAGCCTTGGTGTATGTGCGGGCCGGCAAGTCCGCGGCGAGTGCGGGCATGCTCGCGCCTAGGGTGATGAGGGCCGCAGTGGCAGAAAGGACCTTCTTCACGTTGCTCTCCATGAAATCGATTTCGACGATTCTCGTTTCCTCCGAAAAACATAGTGCCTCCCGTATAATTATGCTAATGCATACAGTTCAGGATCGTCATCAAGATGGCTCATGATGGACATCGATCTCAACCTGCTGCGGATCTTTGAGATCCTGTACGACGAGCGCCACGCCACCAGGGCGGCGGCTCGTCTTTTCCTTACGCAGTCGGCGGTCAGTCATGCGCTCGCGCGGCTCAGAGTCGTGCTGAACGATCCCCTATTCATAAAGATTCCGTCGGGCTTGCAGCCGACGGAGCGCGCGCATCAGCTTGCGCCGCGGCTGCGAGCGGCGCTGGCCGATATCCGCAGCGTGGTGGCGGCGCCGACGTTCGACCCGGCCAAGACCCGCCAGCGCTTCGTCATTTCGGCAGGAGCCTATTTTTGCATGCTGGTCGTTCCCAACCTGATCGCGCTCGCCCGCAAATCCGCGCCTGGCATAACCCTGCAGATCGTGAACATCAGAGCCGGCCTCGCTCAGGCGCTCGACCAGCAGCAGGTCGACATCGCGTTGGGCGCGTTCGACAAAGTTCCGCCCCGCCTCCGGTCGGAGGTGGTGTTTCGTGACGAGAAAGCGTGGGCGATCGGCGCCCATCATCCTCTCGCTAAACAACCGTTCGACCAAGCCGTCTTCCTCGCGTGGCCCCGCCTCTTCGTCGGCATCGGCACGGCCGTCGACAAGTCGCGCGAGCCGTCGGCGCGCAACGATCTTGTGTCTCGCATGATCCTGGAGGCGGACAACGAAGCGGGTACCCCTCGATTGGCTCAGCGGGCATCGTCGTCGATGATGGTCTACGATGCGACGACCGCCGTCGCCGTCACGGCCGTGACGGACATGGTCGCGCTCGTTCCGCGCCGCTACGCAGAAGCCTGCGCGAGTTCGGCGCGGATCAAAATCATCGACTTTCCTCGGGATCACGCGGAGACGATCGAATTCTCGATGCTGTGGCACAGCCGCGTACACGACGATCCCGGTTCGCTGTGGCTGAGGGCCCTCATCCGGGAGGCCGTCGAGCTGAGCTCCGAACCTAAGCGGCCGCCCGTGACCATGACTAGAGTTTCTGGAGGAGGCCTCAGAAAGAAAGCCAAAAAGGCGCCAGCTCGCAATGGAAGGTATAAGCCAAGGGCGTCTAGCGGCAAATCAGGATCGCGGGTCTCGCGCCGTTAGTTTTCATCGCCGGAAAAATCGAGCTCCGCCGCGATCGCGTCCCATGATGAACGCGCTTCATGATGGTTCCGATATTTAAGCATTACCATATTGAAACCGCGCGCTCTAATGATTGGCGGCAAAGACATAGGAGCGACCTCCAGCCACGTTTGGAGGGAGGCGACATACCACAGGGGACGGAATGAGCGGAATCGCAGCCGCAATTCTCGCACTTGACATTCGACCGAGATCGTCGTTCGCGCCGATCCCGATCGAAAGATTCGAGATCCTAGATTGCTCCGGAGCCTGATGAGCTTCGGCGCCGGCGTCCCGGTGCCGTGCCCGCAATGCTGAACGGCGCGATTTTCCTCGATCATCTTTTTCGCATCCCCCGGATCCGATTGGTGCGGCCCCCCACGATCACGCCGAACCCGCTCATTCAGAGCTATGAGCTGCCATGCCATCGTCGCGTGCACGCGACGGCGCCGCGCCTAGCGGGAAGGATCGTCTGATGGTGGGTCGAGCAATGGATGACCTTGATCGAATTAGGAACCTTTTCGTTCGGCATTTGGAAGTCGAGCCGCAGAAGGTGGTCGGCTCGGCGAGATTGAGCACTGACCTCGGCGCGGACAGCCTCGACAAAATCGAGCTTATGATGGCCTTCGAAGACGAATTCGGCTGCGAGATTATCGACGAGATTGCGGAAACGATCCTGACCGTCGGCGACGTTAGGAACTTTCTAGAGAGGAATGCCAAACGTTAATTCATGAATCCCGCTTGACCGCATCGGCGGTCGCCGATCAGGTGAGAGCGTTGTCGATGGCCGCAGCAAAACTGACTCTGCGTACCTTGGTCCCCCTTACCTTCGGCTCCCGAACGCTCGCTCAGCCTTTTCGTCAAGATCCCGAGGTCCGGCCTTCGCTACCGTGCAGATTGGCAAATTTCACGGGGTTCGACCGGAGTCATGAATGACATCGATGGCCAACATGACGAATTGGCATTCGCATAACCTGGTCGGACGAACCATCTCAGCATGCGTCGCTCTTGGAAACGAGCATGCGCAGATTCGATTCGAACCGGTCCTATACGATCCGAACCTTCTTCGACGCGCTGGTGCACTGTCCCGAGTGCCCATCATCGCGCCCAATGTCAATCGAGACGATAAAACCGGGGAGGTTCGGCGGCAGAGACGAGATCACATATCGATGCCAGCAATGCGAAGCAGAAACGTCGCGATTTGGCGACTAAGACGCGCGATCCGCTCGGCCTTACAGGGAGCATCTGTAAAATGAGAACGACCGCAATTCACGGGAAGTCGGAGGGCGACTCGACCGTCCCGGACGAAACAAACGCTTCATTGCAGAGCGCGCGGCCGCTCGCGCTCGGCGACCGAGTGCGAATGAGCGCATCGGGACGGAGGCTCCATCCCAAATACGGTAGGCGTGAGGGTCTAATCGTTGGACAAGGATCCCCGAGCGGTCGGCGCGTCAGATTCGACGGACTGAGGTCTGTCCAGACGATCCACATCGACTACCTGGAGAAAGTGGACGAGCTGTCGCCGGACCTTGAGTCTCGATGCTAACGATGAAGGACCACGAGGACCCGCATACCCGCGAGCCCACCCTTCTCGTCGATCGCCTGGATCTGCCGCTGGGGATTTCTCAGGAGGAAGCGGTGGCCGCCATCGACGATGTGCTCGGATCAATCGAAGACACCTGTCCGGAGTGCGAACCTGACACCTAGGCAGACTTGCGCTGCGAAGAAACGTGCCGAGCGGCTTGCAAATGTAGTGGACACCGCGTTATGCCCGCGGGCCTACGCGTACCTTGCTGCCGTCGACCAGATCAACAGCCGGATTGAGGATCACCTGGTCGTCCTGCTTGACGCCGCTGTTGACCTCGACCTCTTTCCCGAGGTCGCGTACGATCGTGACCTTGCGCAGATGCACTACGCCATTCTCCACCACTGCGACCTGCAGCCCAGCTTCATTGAAGATGATCGCATCCGCAGACACCTTGAAGCTTGGAGTCTTGCGCGGAATGTGGAGCTCGATGGTGCAGTAGATCCCGGGGCTAAGAGCTCCGTCGGGATTCGGGATATCGACCTCCGTCAGCAGGGTGCGGGACCCCGGCTGCAAGGCATTGGCGATCCGCGTCACCTTGCCTGGAAAGGTGCGATTCGGGATTTCGGGCACGTGCACCACGGTTTCGATGCCCGGCCGCAATCCGAACGCTTGGTCCTGCGGCACGAACACCTGGGTTCTGATCACATTGCCCTGCATGATCGTGAACATGAACGTGCCGCTGGTCGCGTCGGCTTGGACCAGGCTACCGATATCCACATTGCGCTGGGTAATGACACCCTGGAACGGCGCCACCACTCGCTGATAAATTTTCTGCTGATGCAGGACCTGCACCTGGGCTTCTTCCGCGACCACGTTGGCCTGCGCAACGGCGACCGCAGCCTCCCGTGCCTTGAGCGTCTGAGTGTCGATGGATCCTTGCTGGGCCGTGAGCCAGCCCTTGCTGACCAGCGAGCTGTCGCGATCCCACGTCACCTGTGCAAGCTCCCTGTTGGCCTCTGCCTGCTGCAGTGCCGCCTTGAGCTGTCCCAGCGTAGCCTCGGCTTGCGAGATCTGGTGATCGAGTTCGGGTGCCACAATCTCGGCCAGCAATTGTCCCTCCATTACCCTGTCGCCAATGTCTACTTCGCGCTTAGCGAGATAGCCGCTGGCGCGAGCGAACACGTTTGCGGCCGCGAACGCCGACGTGGTGGCGGGCAGACTGACAATTTGGATGCTGTCGCCGGGCTGTGCCGATACCACGCGGACCTCCGGGACCAGATCGCGGCTTTGCTCCGCGGTGGCGATCACCTGTCGGTGCTGCTCGTAGTGGTTCCATGCCCCGAAAGCCAGCGCTGTCACTAGAAGGAGCACCAACCCGAGAACAGGCAACCACCCTGTCCAACGGCGGCGACCGGCGCGGCGCGGCGCTGCACCAATTTTCTTGTCCGTCTCCAGCGTTCGCTCAATATCCAAAGGTTCGTGCAAGTTCATTCCAATACCTCATCAAACACACCGCGATGTGGTTTGCCGTCGTTACGTTTGCGCAGCAATGCGAACAGATACGGCACCAGAAATAGTGTGGTCGGCGTGGCGAAGAGCAGGCCACCGACAACCGCTCGTGCCAGGGCCGCGTTTTGCTCTTCGCCGGCACCGCCAATAGCCATCGGAATCATGCCGACGATCATGGCGGCCGCCGTCATCAGCACGGGGCGGATCCGCGTATGCCCGGCCTCGATGGCAGCTTGGAACGCGGTTTTGCCCGCAAGCTGTTGTTCCCGGGCGAACGTCACCAGAAGAATCGAGTTCGCCGATGCGACCCCCACCGCCATAATCGCGCCCATCAGCGAAGGCACATTCAGGGTGGTGCCAGTCACGAACAGCATGGTGACGATGCCGCACAGTGTCGCCGGCAACGCTAAGATGACAACGAACGGATCGCCGAAATTCTGATAGTTCACGACCATCAGCAGATAGACAAACACTGCGGCGAACAGCAGGCCGATGCCGAGATTAAGGAATGCCCCGTTCATGCTCTCGATCTGCCCGATCACCTGGATGGTGTTTCCGGGCTTGAGCTGCTTCTGCAGGTCGGTCACGATATTGCTGATGTCGCTGGAGACGCTTCCGAGATCGCGGCCCTGCGTGCTGGCGTACACCTCATAGACCGGCTGTATGTTGGCTTGGTTGGCGTTAGTCGGGATGTTCGCTCGCTTGAATGTCGCAACGTTACTCAGCAAACCGGGCACCGGGACATCGGTCAGAGATGAGGATAGCGAAGTGGAAACCGGCGTATTGCCGAGATCGCTCAGCGAACCGATCCTGTTCTCCGGTGTCTGGACCGCTAGAAAGTATGGGATTCCCGATTTCGGATCAGTCCAGAAATTCGGCGTGACCTGCTCGGATGAGCTCAGGCTGACATTGAGATTGGTGGCGATGGTGTTCGCATTCAGCCCGAGCTGCGCCGCCCGCGTGCGGTCGATAGTGGCATAGAACGCCGGCGCATCGACTTCCTGCTGCAGATGCGCATCCACGATTCCCGGTATCGCCGCGATACGCCGGCGCAACTCCCGCGCAACCCGCAGATTGTTGGCCCTGTCATAGCCGGCGGTACGCACATCGATTTGCGCCGGCAGCCCGAAATTGAGGATCTGGGTGACGATGTCGGCCGCCTGGAAGTAGAATGTATCTTCGGGAAATGTCTCGGGCAGCACCGTTCGCAGCTTGCGGACGTATTCGCCCGTTGCCGCGTGCCCCTCCTTCAGCGAGATCAGAATGAAGCCGTCGTTCACGCCGATGGTCGAGCCATCGGCAAACGCCAGATTGTAGGCCCTCGCCGGCAGCCCGATATTGTCGACTATCAATGCGCGATCGCTCTCGGGAATGATCTCGCGGATCTTGTTTTCGACCTCCTGGAAGTTCCGCTCGGTCGATTCGATCCGGGTCCCGGCTGGTGCACGAACGTGAAGCTGAATCTGTCCGCCATCGATGGCCGGAAAGAAGTCCCGGCCGACCAATGGGAACATCGCCCCTCCGAGGACTAGCAGCAGAACCATCGCGGTGGGAACTATGAACCGGTTCTTTAGCAATTCTTTGAGCGACCGCGAATAGGCGTGACGCATCGACTCGAAGCGTCGCTCGAACGCCGCATGAAAACGGGCGAACAAGCCCCGCGGAGTTCCCTCGGCTGGACCATGGTGTTCATTCTTGAGCAACAGGCCGATGGTGATCGGCGTCAGGGTGCGTGACAGACCGTAAGAGGCCAGCATTGCGAACACGACTGCCAATCCCAGTGGCGTAAACAAATATTTTGCCGGGCCGTCGAGGAACACCACCGAAGTAAAGACGCAGCTGATGGCAAGCGTCGAGACCAGCGTCGGCACGGCGATCCCGGCTGCTCCATGTAGCGTGGCTTGCGGCAGCGGCTGCCTTTCTTCCGTAAGCAGGCGGTGAGTGTTCTCGATCGTGACCGTCGAATCGTCGACCAGGATTCCGATCGCGAGTGCAAGTCCGCCGAGCGTCATGGTATTAATCGTATCGCCGAGGAAATATAGCGCGATCAGCGAGCAAAGAATCGAAAGCGGGATCGAGATCATGACGACGAGCGTCGATCGCCACGATCCGAGGAACAGCAGGATCATCAGCGCGGTCAGCGCGGCCGCGATCGCGCCCTCGCGTAGCACACCGATTACCGATTCCTTCACGAACACGGACTGATCGAACAATTCATGGATCTGCATGCCGGCAGGTGCGGCGGCGCGCGAGACCTGTAACGCCTTATGGACCGCGTTGACGACACTCAATGTCGAAGCGTTACCGTTCTTGATTATGTTGAGCAGAACCGATCGCCGACCGTTCTCCCTCACGACGTTCTGCTGCACCAGCCAGCCGTCGTGAACCTGGCCGACGTCCTTTACGAATACGGTTGCCCCGTTCACCACCTTGACCGGAATATTGTTGAGATCGTCGATGGTCGCGGGGGTCGCATTGGTCTGAACTGCATATTGCTTGTCGCCAATTTTTGCGGTGCCGGAGGGAAGCGTCAGATTCTGAGTATTGACCGCATTCACTACGTCAAGCGGGGTCAGCCCCTTGGCGAGCAGCTTTGACGGATCGAGATCAACCATGATCTGGCGATATTTTCCGCCCGCAGGCGTCGGAAGCGTGATCCCGGGTATCGGGGCCAGTTGCTGGCGGATTCGGTAGATGCCGTAGTCATAGAGCTGCTGCTCGCTGAGCGTATCGGAACTCAAGCTTATCTGAAGCACCGGGACGCTCGACGCATTGAATTGCACCACCGTCGGGGCTTGGATTCCCGGCGGCAGCGCCGAGCGGACGCTGTTGGTCGCAGACACGATCTGCGCTATGGCGAGGTCGAGATTGACGTCCGGCTGGAAGAAAATCTTCTGCACCGAGAGCCCGGCCAAGGACTGAGCCTCGATGTTCTTGATGCCGTTGACGCTCGTGCTGATCGAATACTGGCTGTAGGTGGTGACGCGCTGGTCCATCTCCGGCGTGCTAAGGCCGGTATAGGTCCAGATCACCGTCACGACAGGAATGTTGATCTCCGGGAAGATGTCTGTGGGCATCTTCCAGGATGCAACGACACCCAGAAAAATTATCAGGGCCGCCGCCACATAGTATGTGTGCGGAAAACGTAGAGCGAAACGAACGATGCCCATAGCCTATCCTTCCGATTCACGTGGCCGGACTTCGAGATCCGGAAGATACCGACGCGGGTCTCGCTCGCAGCAACCTGTGAGCTAAGCTGTAATTCGTAGCCGACTGCGGCGAAGTGCCCTGCCGACTCGTAACGTTCCCGCGGTGGTCGGTGCGCCAGACGACGGATTTTATCCTTGGGACCGGCGGGACCGCATTTCACCACGACGGCGCTGCCGAGTTGCGGTTTGATTTCGCTTGTATCAGCCATGAATTGCTCGCTGTTGCACTACCAGCGAAGTGTCGCACGCGTCCGTGAGATTCGATTTCAACGTTTGTAGTGTCTTCTGCAGGTGTAGCCTGTCGGCATCGGAGACCCCGGCGAAGGCCTCGCTACTCGTCAGGTCGCCGAGCTTGCGCACTTCCGTCAATTTCGGCCGCCCGGCCGGTAAGATGAAGAGTCCAGACCCGTCGGTCGGTGGGGTCGGGCTGCCGTTCGATCAATCGGACGGATTGGAGCTTATCGACGATGCGGGAAAGCGTGATCGGCTCGAGGTCGAGGAGCCCCGCCAATCTGCTTTGATTGATCCCTTCGTTTCGGTCCAGATACGTCAGCACCTGCCATTGCGATCGGGTCAGCCCGGAACCCCGCGCATGTTGCTCGAATCTCCTTTTGAGCAACCGCGCGACTTCATCCAGCAGAAATCCAAGTGTGTGCGAATTGACTTCCATCTCGTGCAACTCCTTAAAGTGATAAGCTTGCCGCATGTCAGCTCGGTTCACGGATGCTGCATGGAGAAATTGCGTCTCCGGCGGGAACAGGTTCGGCAATATCGAGTTGCGGCATTTGAACGCAGCGCGTCGGGGTACCACGGTCGCACTCGACGGCAGATCCACGAGGTCCGGGAGATGCTGGCTCGAATGCAAGCTCGAGGACCGCCCTGCAATTGCCCTACCTATGCCGCTCGCCACGCTGGTGACGACGGCGAGCGTATTCCTGAAATTCATCGTACGCTTCTTTCGTTGGTTTGCGTGACTGACTTCGGAGGCATCTCCTGGGCCGGGAGTCAGCCGGCACGGGTTTGGCGTCGGACAGACGGTTTCGTCCCTTAGCCGCGGTCGTCCCGCTCCAGGTCGAAGACCGCGACGCCTTCAAGGTTGGTAGGTCGCTTCAGGACATCGGGATGACGCAGCGTTCGCACCGTATCGTGGTAGCCGGCACCCCAATGAGTCTCCATGCTCAAGCGGGAAAACTCATAGTCTTTCGAGTTTCCCTCGTAGGCCTTGGCCCGATAGATCAGGTGCACCATGTTGTAGACCTTGCGGTCGGCAATGGAGCGGAGCAGCTTCGCGTTGGGTTCGCCCTTCAGATCGTCGGGAAGCCTCTCGAGCAACGCAGCGACGGTGTTGCGTATCCGCTGCGCCCGCTTGAACTGATCCGTGTTGGCTCGGGTACGGCTCGAAGATTGAATCTCTTTTTGTCGCGTTTGGACCTCGGCCAAGTTGCCGGGAAACCCTCCCCGCGCGTTCCATAGGTCGACTTGGAAAGCCAGCGTGTCCCGACGCGGAGCGCTGTCCAGCACCCATTGCAACGGGGTATTCGAGACGAGGCCGCCGTCCCAATAGCTCTCGCCCTCGATTTCGACAGCGGCGAAGCCCGGTGGCAAGGCGCCGCTCGCCATCACGTGTTCGGGTCCGATCGTGTGCGTCGTCGAATCGAAATAGACGAAATTGCCGCTCCGCACGTTCACCGCACCAACGCTGAAACGCGTCTCCTGCGCATTGATACGGTCGAAATCGACGAGGCTTTCCAAAGTGCTCTTGAGCTTTGCAGTGTCGTAGAAACTGGTCGCCTCGATCGTGCCCATCGGGCGAAGCCAGGGCGGCGGACGCCTTGGCGTGAAAAATCCCGGAACGCCGCCCAGCATGGCCGAATTGGCACTGACTTGGTTCAATAGACCGCGAAGCCAATCACCCCGCATCGAGGACGTCAGGAAATCCGGCATCCACCTCCCGAGGACGTCATTTGTAACGAGCTCCCAGAACCCGCGCAGCTTCTCCACGCGCTTTTCCGGCGGGTTGCCGGCTATGATCGCCGAGTTGACGGCCCCGATCGAGATGCCCGCCACCCAGTCCGGATGGATGCCTGCTTCCGACAGCGCCTCGTAGACTCCAGCCTGGTAGGCGCCGAGGGCGCCGCCCCCCTGCAACAGCAATGCGATGCACTCGAAGGGTGCGCGGCGCTCGGCGCCAAGTTCCTTTCTCTGTTCGACCTTCAACATATTGAAATTGTCTCTCCGGGGTAGCTCGCCAGGAAGCAACGTCAGGACTTTTCCATCTTCGACGCGCACAAGTGAGCGAAGATTGATCCCTCGCCCGCGCCGGCGGCCGAGATGCCATCTTCCAATTGTTGTCACCCGGCAGTTGGATCTCGCGGGCTGGTTCTTTCGCTCCCACAAAGGAATAGCGGCGAGAGCCTGATTATGCTAATGCATATCTATTACAATCATCATTAAGCTAGCTCATGACCAACATTGATCTCAATCTGCTGCGGGTTTTCGATGTCCTGTATGACGAATGCAATGTCACCAGGGCAGCGGCTCGTCTTTTCCTCTCGCAGTCTGCGGTCAGCCATGCGCTCGCTCGCCTCAGGGATGTACTGGGCGATCCATTGTTCGTGCGAATTCCGTCCGGCTTGCAGCCGACGTCCCGCGCGCATCAGCTTGCGCCGCGGCTCCGAGTGGCGCTGGCAGAGATCCGCAACGTGGTTGGGATACCGCTGTTCGACCCGGCCAAGACACGCCAGCGCTTCGTCATTTCGGCCGGTTCTTATTTTTGCACGCTGATCGTTCCCGGCCTTATCGCGCTCGCACGCAAATCCGCGCCGGGCATCACCCTGCAAATCGTCAACACCAGCGCCGACCTCGCTCAGGCGCTCGACCAGCAGCAGGTCGATATCGCGTTGGGCGCGTTCGACCGAGTTCCGCCCCGCCTCCGATCCGAAGTTCTCTTTCACGATGAGAAAGCGTGGGCGATCGGCTCCCATCATCCTCTCGCCAAACAACCGTTCGACCATGCCGCCTTCCTCGCCTGGCCGCGTCTTGCCATCGGCATCGCCACCGCGACCGACCCGTCGCGTGAACCACCCGCACGCAAAGATCTCGTGTCTCGCGTCATCCTGGAGACTAACGATGAAGCGGATTCACCTCGATTGGCCCAGCGAGCCTCGACCTCGATGATGGTCTACGACGCGACGACAGCCATCGCCGTCACGGCGGCGACGGACATGGTCACGCTCGTTGCACGCCGCTACGCCGCCGCCTGCCCCAGTTCGGCGCAGATCAGGATCATCGACTTTCCTCGGAATCACGTGGAGACGATCGAACTGTCGATGCTGTGGCACAGCCGTGTTCATGACGATCCCGGTTCGCTGTGGCTCAGAGCACTCATTCGCGAGGCCGTCACTCTCAGTTCCGGTGCGTCGCAGTCGCAGGGATCCGCGACCGGGACGAGAGCTTCTGCGCGCGCCGGAAAGAAACCCGAGAGGGCGCCGGCCCGCGCCCGAAGTGGCCGAGCCGACCGTGCAGGAGGAAGCTAGGGTCGTCGCTCCTTAATGAAGCGTTTTCATAACGCTCTTGAGAGATGAGCATTATCCGCGATGCTGTCGTGCGCCGTATGTTTGGCGCGCAGAAGCGGACATCAACAAGTGGTATGATCTCGTCGAACTAAGCGCAGCAGGGTTTGCTAATCACAGCGATTGAAGAATGCACGTCGTACAGGCCATGCTACGGTGCGCTGTGTCAAATGGATCACTCTGCCTGTACAGGGCATTGAACACTTCGACCGAAAGGCAACCGGCGTATCCGGTTTTTATAACTTCGCGCAGGAAGGATTGCATCGGCGAATGTCCTTCGCCCGGGAACAGCCGATAGTGCCGGCTGATCTCGATGGGAGGCAGGGCTGAGGCCGCGAAGTCCGACAGTTCCACCATGAAGATCTTGTCGGCCGGAATGTCGGCGATGTCGTTCAACGGAATATCCGAAACGAAAGCATAGAAGGAAAAGCATAGAAGGAGTCGAGCATCAGGCCGACATTCGGGTGGTTCAGATCCCGCAAGGTTTTCCATGCCTGCCGGTAATCGGTGACCTAGCGACCCCAGCAGATCGGCTCGAATGCGATACGCATGTTGCGTGATCGTGCGAGGTCGGCCCGCGGTCATGCTGAACTTCTTGGCGATCTGCGGCCGGACATCCCGCCACCGGAAGCAATCGCCGTTGGAGACGTTGAAGGCATGGTTGGCGCAATTGGGATTCGATGCCACCCAGACAATACATCTGGTCATTTCCAGCCTCCGAACAGTGCGGGCGTAACCATCAGGATCGGCGACACCCTCACCCTCAGCATCGATCGGCCCCGATCCGCTCCGGATCGCCCGAACTGTCCGGACGGGAATTCGATGGCAGCGCAAGGATGTCGCAACCGCCACTCCAGCCGGCATAGATCACCATCCCGATCAAACCACCAAGAATTGACGACATCCACGACGCCGACCGCCGGTCCGTTGGATTGCAGTGCGACAGCGGGCTCCAACAAGACCGTTCCGCCCAAGGGCTACCGAGGCAACGATTATCGTATAAGTACGCACGATCTTGTCCTCTAAAGCACTCGTTTTCAGGGTTCGATGATTCGTTAAGGGGAAAGGCCGCGCCGCGCTCCGATCGGCGGCTAGGGACGATGGTCGCCGGGGCGAGCCGATTGGTCGGATCGCGCCGATGCTAACCTTCAACTCGTTGATATCGATGAAGACGTCGGCTGGCCGCCGCAACTCGTCCGCCACAATCGCGGGCCGACAAGCCATGATGGAGACCACGGTTACGCGGACACCACGTCGCTGCAGCGCTGCTACAAGGAACGGAAGTCGCCATCGCCCGAGAACAGTACAAGTTCGTCGATGTACTCGACAAGCTCCATGGCGCTGACTGCCAAGTCGACGTCCATCTCACCCTTAATTTTTCGGCCGAATCGACGAATTCCTTGGTCGCCTTCGTGATAACCGAGTATCCGTTGTAGCCCAACCAATCGATCAGCGGGCGGACTGACGAGAACTCCTTATCTTCGGTTATCAGCGGGTGAGAACCTACGACCTCGAGGAATGCGGACATCACCGTTTCCTCTGCCCCAGGTGGGCTCCACTTCGATCTCCGCCGAGAACTTCAGCATCAGGATCAGCGCGGCAGTCCCAATAGCAGCAGCGGTTGCCGCGGCACCAATCAGGGTCGGAACAATTGAAGGGATAGCGCAGCCGCCCGCAGGGATGGATGGGCGTGCGCTCATCATGTCCTCGCCTCCCAACAGCTCAATGGTAAGGCCACAGAGAATGGCGGCGGAACTCCGCGGGCACCAACGAAGAAATTTTGGTGCTGTCGTGAATTTCCTTTCAGCAATGGCGTCGGACTGGACGATCATGTACGGCCCGATTGACGCAGGAGAATGGATGGCAGCACCGTGCCGCTCGGGCGGAGAGAACCATCAATCCCGGTCGTCGCCTAGCAGCTCGGCGAGTCTGTCGTAATACTTGGCGACAAGGTCGACGTTGCCCTTGTTCTCGATCGGCGGCTCGGGCGACTTAAGCGCCATGCTCAGGCCGTCGAGCGCCTGCTTCTTGTCATTGGCTGACATCTTCTTGTCGGCCTCGACCTGCGCGATCTGCTGCTTGACGACAGCTTTACTGCCGACATACTTCTTGGTTGCGGGATCGAAGCCGCCGAGCACCAGGCTGATATTGTAAATCACGTCGTTGTATTCGTCGTAGCTTGCAAGGCCGTTCTTCTTTACGACCGCATCTAGTTGCGCGATCACTTTTGGATCCGGCTGCACGCTGTCAGGCTGCTTGGAGTTGATGGCGTCGATATCCTTTTGTGCAGCGAGCACACCCTGGATCTGCTTCTCGGTCAGCGCGATCTGCTTGATTTGGAGCGGCTGGCCGACCTGCGGCGGCGCTTCCTGCTTGGCCTGTGCCAGTGCACCGCCAGTGGTGAAGGCGCCTGAAAGACACGCGAAGCTCAACGCGGTGAGGACAGAACGAAGTGAGGCGCACATAGAAGTCTCCTGAGGGGCCTTGGGGGGACAGTGAATTGCAAAGGCGGAACTGCGTGCGAATTTGAAATGAATGACCGAGAACTGTTGCGGGGGCTTACCTCCGCTCGAGGTTGTAATCGATGCTCGTGCACTAGGCGACCTCTTAGATCCGCTAACCTCGTGATACCGAAACTGGCTTAGATGGAAAGACCGCGCCAATTCGACGGACTCTCACGTGGCGCTGGGCTTTACGGAGACCTGGCGATTTCTCAAGTGTCGGTTGAATTTTGGAAGAGAGAACGAAAGTTCCATGACCCGCCGATACCCCATACTTATGCACTGCCAGCGCACTCGGCAACGCCTGGTCACCGTGGGCTCTAAGCTCGTCCAAATATCTTCGGAATGCGCAGCCCACCGGCACCTGCAGACTCTCCCCAGTAGCAGCGCCTCGCTGGCCGTCGCCCGAAAAACGAGGCGCGGCTTCAACCAGATAGCGATGATCTGTCTGATTAGCTTCTCCACTTCCTGAACCACATCGGCAGGTGCAGACAATCGGATCCTATTTGCGATTCCGAGCAGTCGTTGCTCTTCGGAACCTAATTCGAAATCGCTTACCACCGCTTTGGCCATTACAGCGCTCGCCGCTGAAATGAACGCGGCGTACGCCGCCTCGGCTTAGTAATTTCCCGCTCCCGCCAATCTCGACGATCCAGCCGACGCTGGCCATACACCGTCGAGACGAGCGAGACTGCACCGTCGCGCAAAGCGCCACAAATCGCGGTAAGCGAACTCAAAAGGGCCGGATCAACCTTCATCACGTCCTCAGGGGCTTGCGGCCGAGCGCCCGGCAGTGGACCGAGGGGGCCTGAACCCCGCGAATCTTTCTTAGGCACGCCGGGGATAATCGATTCGAAGCAGCTATGTGAGAACCTCAAATTCATACATGCACCACTGAGCAAAATTCATCAATGGAGCGGGAGCTTACCGAAAAGCTGAATCACCAACCCCGGCACTGTCAAAAGTAAAGAGTTAATTCGGTCCACCTAAACGCGCGGTCCTCGACGGTGTCAGTAACGACGTGGTGGTATCTATGAGTTTACATTCAAATCGAACGAGCCGTACTTTAGCTTATCCATTCCGACGAAGACGCGTGGATGTCGGAAATATCGACGACACCGACGTCATAGATCTGGGCCCGGGATACGATTACCTAACGCTTGCAAGCGGACGCTACCTAGCGGATCGGCGGTTCGCGGCATCGCGTAGACTCGGTTGGAGCCAGGCACAGGATCTTTGATCAGGGATCCTCTAAAAACCGATGGGTCTCGCATCGATCAAGGATTCAATAGAGACTTCAGCTTTTCCGGCTTGTCGCACACACCCTTGTTGACTGCCTGATGCGTGACCCATGCGTGCGCTCAAATGCGAGGCCGAAGCGCGAGAACTACATCCGATTTGAGTTTTGACGGGCGCACAGGCTCAAACCTCGGACCCGCTGATCAAGGGTCAGCCGACTGAAACGATCGGGAAACCCTCGCTCCCCACTACGCAATTCTAGTAAAATACTTGGCGACTGCACTTGGCATCATGTCTCGGCGATCTGGAGTTGGGTGATCCGTCGGCTCAAGCACCTTCTGAGCCACGTGCATTTTCAAATCGACGTCCACGACGCCGACGTTAGCGAGCTTCAAATCTTCACACATCGATGCAACGAGCCAACCGACGGACCACGTCGGAAGCAGGATCCAAAATCTTCGGAAAAACGTGGATTCGGCCGCCACGTGTACCACTCGTCTGGCCGTCTCATCCTGGGAGATATCGCCGTAGATTGGATAGCAATCTACGGCATCGACCTCCAGGTTGCCGTTCGCGTTCCGGGTTCCGATAATGATATCGGGACTGGCATAACGGAAAGCGCCGGGCCATTTGATGATCTGAATTTTCTTACTTTGTCCAAAACCCGGCAGAATGGCTGCTTTCGTTTGCGGCGTGATCTGGCTATAACGACGCCATCGCACCGAGCGAAATCGCTGAACGTCCTGTTCCGCCGATTTCGTTCGGTCGGTCTTGGTTAATCTATCGTTGATATCAAAGCGATGCCGATACCGACGCGGTTCAAGTTGCCATCCCTTTCGCGTCGATGAATGCTTTGCGAAGCTCGACAATCCAGTTGTCGATAGTGCCCTGCTTATCGCCGTGAGCGATTGAGTTGCGAAGGTCGTTGCCGACTTCGAGCAATCTCCAGAGTTCTTCGGTCATCTCTTTCACGAAGAGCCCCTTGGCAACGTACATCTTGCCGGCAAATTTCCGGCCTCGTTTTCGTCGCTTGGCCACAGTCAGCAAATAGTTGAGAGCCTGTTCGGCAGCCAAGTGGCCTTTGAGGACGGTAACAATCCGCTCCTCGTACGCCTTGATCCGTTCTGTGGCTTGCCGATGGGCTTCCTCAAATTTCTTCTCTTGCTCGGTCGGCTCTTGGTCTTCCAGCATCACCCAATTTTCAACGTCGGCCACGGCTCCCTCCCTAGTTGCAGAAATCATGACATAACTTGGCAGGTAGTTCCATTTCCGGCAGCGGTCAGGGAGGATTGGTCCGGTTACGGCATGGAGACGGGCCTCCCGCGACCGTCGGTAATGAGCGTCTGTGACGCATCTATTGTTTCACGCAGCAGCTCGATGCCACGATGGTGTGGCTTGTTTCAATAAACGCTGGCGGGATCATCGAGGTTCTTGCGAGTGATGGCGCGGTCGGGTCCGGACGAACGTGCGAAGAGCTCCTGGAAGAGATCCAGCAGGAAATTCTGTCGCTCGAAGGATCCGCACTGGATGAGTATCGAGATGACGACCGGCAGCCATCTGGGCGCGGGACGTGTCACGGGATTGCTATGGAATTGACACACGGATAACTTGCTCTGTCAACAGAAAGTTACCTAGAATAGTAGCTGGGCTTTCGTATTTCGAACAGGATTTTCCGATGCGCACCACATTGATCGCGGCTTCGTTGCTTTTCTCATTGTCCTGCGTCGCTCGGGCGCAATCCCTCCCCACCGCCGCCGGCACCGACGACATCATGAAGCTCTGTGCCGGAGGCCGGGCGCTCGGAATCGAAGGAGAGGTGAAGGGCGAACTGACCCGCTTCCTGAAGGGCGCCGAGGCGACGGGGCAGGCCAAGCTGACCGACTTCGGCGCCGTACTGGACAAGCTGAAGCCGGACGCCGTCGGCGTCGAATTCTACAAGATCTACACGCAATGCCTGAAGGATCAAGCCGAGATCACGCTGCGGAAGAACAACGTCACCATCGCGGACAAACTGAACGACATCGACAAGCGGGTCAAGGCGCAGCCCTTGACCTTTCCGAAGGGCGTTTTCAGCGGCGGCATGATGTTGCGCAAGGTTCGTGTAGGCCGCTTCGACACGGTGATCAGGATCTTCGACGCCTCTTGCGACATCAACGTCTGGGCTGCGATGTGGGTGTTTCCGCTCGATAGGACAGGAGACCCCATGGTGAGATTCAAGATGACGCCAAGCGGCAGGACGGCGAAGCAGGATCCTTTCGAGATGCGCTTCGGCAGGGACAGCAAGGAGGTCGACGACGCGGGATACGAAACGCAGGACGCGGAAAAGATCGACGTCGATCAGAAGGAGTTCATCCCCTATGCCCTGTCCAAGCCTCCCGAGATAGAGGTGTACATGGCTTTCCGACCGATGGCCGACGATTGCACCGGCACGTATTCGGTCGAATACGAACCCAAGAACGCCGCTCGATAGGCGAGGAGGCTGCCAAACGGTAGAAGCTGGCAGATCGTGCGACACCCTTCGCCAGGTCGACCCAACCAATGGAGACGGAGTTAATCATGCGAAGCAAAGCAACACTGAAACTTTGGTCGGTTGCTACAGCTCTGGGTCTGCTGCCGGTCGGTAGGCTGGCCGCGCAAGAAGCATATCCCGTTCAAGCTTCCATTACTTATTCACCGCAGGTACGTGGATCTAATGAGAGCTTCTACAATCGATTTTGTAACGACGGAGACATGTACTTGGGATTTGCGAGAGACAAATCCGATCTTGCTCAGAAAGTTGCTCGCTTTTGCGGTGCGAGAGATCCCGGAGACTGGGTCGCGACGTTTCCACAAGGCGTCACGCTGGTCTTCTCGCTTACATCCAAAGGCGGATATCGTCAGAGGCGCATAGAGTCATTCGACTTGAAAAAATTGCGTTTGCGCATTAGTGTCAATGTTATGGATCACCGCAGACGCTGACGCCCAAGTTCTTGGCGCCAACTCCCTGATCCTAGACTCAGCCACGATAGTGGACAGGTGGTGAGTCTCTGCCGGCGGACCGTCATGGTCCGCCCTGCAGACAACGAGCGCCCGCGAAGACGTACTGAATGGTACTTCGCGGCTCGACGCGGCAGGCAATAGGCCTGCAACTCGCGGCCGACCGTTGAATCCACGAATTTCAGATTCACCGAAGACTGATGTTTCGAATGGTGCTTCGCGCCGGACGCGGCAGGCATTCCGCCTGCAACTCGCGGCCGACCGTTAAGTCCACTCAAATTTCAGATTCACCTGAAACTGACCTTTCCGCTCACGTTTGAGCGGTGTGGAGAACTATGTCCATGAGCAAGTCGGAAAACCCGAAACGAAATTGCTTCAGTTTGGAGGAATTCTGTTTTCGCAACGGAATCGGACGCACCACTGCCTACAAGGAGATTAAAGAAGGCCGTCTTCATCCGAAGAAAGTCGGAAGGCGCACCTTGATTTCACTCGAAGAGGAGACACGCTGGTTTGGTAGCTCTCCCGCTTTTGGGGAGTGTCACCATGACTAAACGTGAAATCGGTGACGCGCCTCCAGCCCAGCGCAAGGAGAGCGACAACGTAACTACGCGAAATACATTGCGACCGCCTTGGAAGACCTCGCAAGGGCGGCAGTCGTGTCCCTGGTGCCGCGGAGCGATGGAAACGTGGTGCCAATGGGAAAACGCGCGTAAGGGATCATCCTGCGGTCTTGCTCGAATTCATTCGTCTGATGGCGCCGGTAGGGGCGCCTCGATTCGGGATGTTTGACGAAAATCGTTCGGCAATAACCTACCCTCACCTATTTCACCATGACGCTTCCCCACAGCTAACGCTTCTGTTCAAACCGAGGCCAGCGAGAAGGCCAGGCTTTGCTGTGCGATCGGAGCGTGAGCACGCAGGACTGTATCAATCTCGTCAAAATCGACTGTGAACCTGACCTTGTTCAGCACCGCAACCGAGTCAGTTTGCCCATAGCGAAACACTTTCTGGATAAGGTCGCGCACATTGACGCCAGGCCTCGTCACGCCGTGTTTGTCAAATTCAGCGTCGTGTTCCCAGAACCCGTCCGGATCGAAAAAGATCATCGGCGTGAAGTCGGCAGCCGTCACGGCATAGAAATTCTGCTCACCATCCTCGAATATCTCGCGAAGGGTGCCGCCGGCGCCCTGCGCGTAGACGATGCCCGCACGCGACTGGGTAATCAGCGCTTCTTCCCTTATGCTGTTCTGGAAGTATTTGGCGTATGCGCTCGCGAACGGCGTCGAGGGCTCTGATCCATAGAACCAGGTGGGAATGGCGAGACTTTCTCCTCGTTGAGACGGTGCGCTGTCCTTCACTTCCAAAGCCGCGTTGAGCCAGAGCCGGGCCTTGTTGAATGCACATTCCTTTCCTGGCGCAGGATCGCCATTTGCAGCGACGACGTTGCTCAGGACCGGCAGGTTAGGAACAGTTGCAAGCGCGGCGAGGCCCTGCTCGAAAGCCGCGTCTGAAGCGTGGCTGAAGGTCGCGCCGAGGTGTCCAGCTTCCACCGCTCCCGGGCCGCCGCCAGTAACAATCAGATAGCCGGCCTGGGTCAGATGCCGCGCCAGCCGGGCTACGGCCGCGTAAGCACCTACGGTTGACCGCGGCCGACGAGTTTCGGCTTGGACTCGCGGTTCAGGAAATCCTTCAAGGCCTGCGCAATACGGGCGTCATGTCCGGCCTGAGCGAGGCGGATATCCAGGGTTTTCGGGGTCGCGGCGCCATCCGCAAAATAGGTGCCATAGGTGCGGAAGTCCCACGACTTCGCAAAGGCCATCGGGTCATCCCGGTCATACCCCTGAAGAAGATCGTCGATAGTGTAAAGCTTGTCAGGTTCGCCATACAGCAACATGGATTTTTCCATCAATGAATAAGCAAAAGGAATTGTGACGACTGACGCTCAGAAATATTCTAAGTGCAATTTCGCAAATTTGCACTCGTAAGTCGAGTGAGATAATCTGTCTTCATTCATTTATCGTTTTCCGGGGAGTTGTTGAGATGCGAACCATCACGGTCCTGGCTACGACGCTGTTGATTTTCTGCTGCGGCCCGGCGCAGGCATGGTGGGATGAAGGCCACATGCAGATTGCCTACATCGCGTACACCAAACTCACGCCGGCGGTAAAAGCCCGCGCGGACGCGCTGCTCAAGCTCAATCCCGACTACGCAGCCTGGACCGCGGGCGCACCGACCGGGATGGAGAGCGAGTACGCGTTCGTGCACGCAGCCACCTGGGCCGACGATATCAAGCTGAAGCCGAACTACCGTTACGGCAAGGTGACAGATGCGGACGCGGGCCAGAACGTCGGTTACAGCGACCTCGTGAACCACGACTACTGGCACTACAAGGACATTCTGTTTACGCCCGACGGCACTCCTCTGCCTGCACCGGTGCCTGTCGACGCGGTAACCCAACTGAACAAGATGATCGCGGTGATGCCTTCCTCGTCCGGTGCCACGGACGACCTGCGATCGTATGACCTGAGCTGGACGTTGCACCTGGTCGGCGACCTGCATCAGCCGTTGCACGTGATTGCGCGCTACACGGCGCAGATTGCGGGCGCGGTAGGCGACAGAGGCGGCAACGAAGAAAAGGTCGTTCCTGCGACGGGGGAGACCATCGCGCTGCATGCATACTGGGACCGGCTGTTCGGCGGGTATTCGTCGGTCTTCGGCGCGATCAACGACGCGACCCACGACGGAATATCCGGCATCACTCCTGATGCAGCGAAGGCCGGCATTCTCGATCCAGACGTCTGGGCCCAGGAGGGCTTCGATCTTGCGAAGCAGAATGCCTATGCGGACCCCATCCGTACCGACAAGACGGCGGTCGAGCTGACCAGGGCCTACGAGACCAACGCGCGCAATATCGCGCGGGACCGGGTCGCTCTGGGCGCGGCGCGACTTGCGAATCTGCTCAACCAGGTCCTGCAGTAGGTGGCCGCCGCGATGGCACCGCTTCCCTGCGAAACGCCCGGCACGCTAAGCGCCCTGGGACGCTCATTGTCTGGCTTTGCTTCCGCGCTGCGTGAGCAAGACGAGGTGACTATCGTTGCCATCGGATCATCCTCGACCAAAGGTGACGGCGCCAGCAGTGACGCTGCGTCGTATCCGAGCAGGTTGGGGGCCACCCTCTCGGCTCGGTTTCGCACGCCAAAGATCAATGTTCTCAATCTTGGCATCGGCGGCCAGGAGGCTCCCGATGAGGCCGCGCGATTCAAAAAGGACGTGCTGGCCAACAAGCCCGCGCTGGTGATCTGGCAGGTCGGCACGAACGCAGCGTGGAAGGACTATTTCCTGGATGACGTGCGGGCAGCCATTCTCAGAGGCCTCGATCACCTCGCGGGTACCACTGCAGACGTCGTGCTGATGAACCTCCAGTTCGCACCCGCTTTGCTCGATCAAAAGGAAGCGCCTACGTCCGCGACGCAGCAAATGCAGAATATCATCGCGACCATCGCGAAGGACTCGGGAGTTGCCTTGTTCCAGCGGTTTGAAATCATGCGCTATTGGCACGTTGAATGCGGCATCCCTTTCGACCAGATGATCAGCAACTTTGATGGCAACTGGCTTCACCAGAACGACTGGAGCTACAATTGCATTGCGCAGGCTCTGTGCGACGGCCTGATAGGGGCTACTGCATCGTAAGGTGTTGAGTGCGCGGATATGACTTTTGCCTGCGAGAGGTTCCGATCGTACATTTTCGGCTGGCAGGTCTCCTGGCCCGGGCTTCGCAACTTCGCGGAACGGTTACTTGATCCTGGTCACAAGGGCCCGTCGAAGTTCTCTGCGCCGACAATCAGGCTCGTACGCGCCTGCATAGCCTGTTGCTGAACCTCGGTTGGTTTCATAAAGCCGCCGAAGCACGCGACGCAAATCCGCGATATTTCCTCCGATCCTCCGCCTAAACTCAGAAACTTGTCGAAGGTAGGTTCAAAGCTGGGACCTGCAACCATCTCAAATTGCTATTTCAAGCTGTTGCTTAAGGCGCAACATCAGATGCTCAAATCTGATGCGGCGCTCCTTGGGGAAGAGTGGTGTCCCTGCTATTTTCACTCGATCTCGTCGGCGATTGCACCGATCGCTTCATAAACCAGGTCGAGTTCGCTCGCCGTGCTGCAGTATGGCGGCATGGTGTAGATCGTGTTGCCTAGCGGCCGGACAAGCAGGCCCCGTGCGAGAAATCCCCGATAGAGACGGCGGCCGATATCGGCCATATAGCCGGCGTCAGTCGCTGCGATGTCCAGCGCTGCGATCGTTCCGATCTGGCGGATATTCGTAAAGCGCCGGTCGTCGCGGAAGCGATCGAGTTTTTCGGTATGCAGGGTGGCAACACGCGCTATGCGCTCCATGACCGGTTCTTTCTCCCAAATCTCCAGGTTCGCGAGAGCGGCCGCACAGGCGATCGGATTCGCTGTATAGGAACTGGAATGAAAGAAAGTTCGGGTCCGATCCGTTGAATAATGCGCATCGAATATGTCGGCGCGGCAGAGGGTCACCGCCAGCGGCAGTGAACCCCCGGTAAGACCTTTGGAATAACAGGCGATATCCGGCGTGACGCTGGCCTGCTCGCAAGCGAACAGCGTGCCTGTCCGGCCCCACCCTGTCATCACTTCATCGGCGATGAAGAGAGCGCCGTGGGTTTCGCAAATGCGTTTCATTTCCGCAAGAACCCAAGGCGGATAGATCAGCATGCCGCCTGCGCCGAGAATCAAGGGTTCGACGATGAGCGCGGCGATCGCCCCATTCCGGCATGCCGCGCTCAAGCCATCCAGCGTCGCCTGCTCGCGGCCTGCGGATGGAAAGGGAAGCCGCTCAACATCGAACAGAAGGGGCTCGTAGGGTGCATTGAAGACACCACGTTCACCAACCGACATGCCGCCAATCGTGTCGCCGTGATAAGCGCCCTCCAGAGCCAGGATACGGCTACGCTTCTCGCCGCGATGTCGCCAGAAACCCAGCGCCATTTTCAAAGCGACTTCGACCGATGTCGACCCGCTATCGGAAAAGAAGACGTATTCGAGCCCGGATGGCGTGATCGCGATGAGACGTCGCGCGAGCCGTTCCGCTGGCTCGTGTGTGAAACCGGCGAAAATCACCTGATCGAGACGGTCCACCTGATCCTTAATCGCCTGCACGATGTGCGGATGGCGATGGCCGTGGGTCACCACCCACCAAGACGAAATGGCGTCGAAGATACGACGACCATCGGCGGTCTCGAGCCAGGCGCCCTCGCCTCTGGCGATCAGCGTCGGCTCGGGCTGCACGGCATGCTGAGTGAACGGATGCCATATCGGAGACATCGATTTCATCCGGCAGAGTCCTCCAGGAAGTCACCAATATTAAAATGGAGGGCAAACGCCGCCCGCAGCACGTCACCCGTCAGCGGCGTGAGATGTGGAAGGCGGCCAAGCCGCCGGGCGTGACCCATGTCGGCGATGATGCGCTCGGATTCGGCATTCTCGTCCCCGATGAAGACGATGCCGAGAAGCGGAACGCCGCGGCTGCGCAGAGCCTCAATCGACAGGAGGCTGTGATTAATCGTTCCGAGTGTCGTGCGGGCACATAGCGCCACCGGCGCCCGCCACCGCCCGATGACATCGATGTAAGCGACTTCGCGCGTCAACGGCACCAGCAACCCGCCGGCCCCCTCCACGACCAACGGCCGGTTCGTGGTCGGCAGAATGAGCGCGTCCGGATCGATGGCAACGCCATCAATCTCGGCGGCAAAATGCGGCGAGGCCGGCGTCTTCAGCCGGTAGGCCTCCGGCAACACGCGCTCTTCGGACAGACCGGAAAGCCGCAGGACCGCTTGCCTGTCCGTCTCCTCCTGGAGGCCGGCCTGGATCGGTTTCCAATAGATTGCCCCAAGAGCACCGGCGAGCGCGGCCGCAAAAACAGTCTTGCCAACGCCGGTATCGGTACCAGTTACAATGATGGGCCTGGTCATGCAGCCTTTCGCATGTCTTCAGCGAGGGCTTCGAACAAACCTGCGACGATGGCCTCATCGACGTTCGCCGTCAGCGCGATGCGGAGACGCGCGGTGCCCTCGGCAACGGTCGGCGGACGTATCGCCCGCACATCAAAACCTCTGTGCTGCAAAGAAGCAGCAAGGGCAACAGCTGCCCGATCGGTGCCGATGATTACGGGAAGAATATGCGAACCGGAGGGCTCGATGTTGCAACGACGACGAAGCTCGCTTCCCGCGAATTGAACCAGACGCGCGAGCCGATCCCGGCGCTCGGGACTGGTTCGGGAGAGTTCGAGGGCCACCCGTGTGATCGCGGCGATCAGCGGCGAAGGGGCGGTCGCGAAGATGAAGGGGCGGGCGCGGTTGACAAGAAAGTCACGGATAATTCTCGGCGCAAGGATAAAACCGCCGACCGTACCGAGCGCCTTGCCGCACGTGTGCAGTGTGATGACATTGTCGCGACCCTCGAAGGCTGCAGCGAGCCCCCGCCCCTGCGGCCCGAGCACGCCGGTCGCATGCGCCTCATCGATCACGACAATGGCCTCGTGGCGGCCTGCGACCGCAAGCAGTTCAGCAAGGTCCGGGCTGTCGCCGTCCATACTGTAGAGGCTTTCGACCGAAAGCCAGGGCCGTCCTTTGCCCCCGGCCGCGCGCCAGCGGACGATCGCTGCGTCGAAGGCGTCGACATTGTTGTGCGGAACTCCCACGAAATCGGCACGTCCCCGACGTAGCCCCTCATGGACGCTCGCATGAATCAACTCGTCGTGGACCACGAGATCCCCACGTTGCGGCAGAGTCGAGAAGATGGTGAAATTCGCGACATAACCGCCGCCAAAATACAGCGCCGTGTCGGCGCCGAAATAGGCTGCAGCTTCGCTTTCGAGCGCTTCATGCTCGGGATGATTGCCGCGCAACAGGCGCGATCCCCCCGATCCCACCGGCACGCCACGCGCCACCGCGTCGGCAGCCGCACGCCTCAATTCCTCGGATTCGGCCAAGCCGAGATAATCGTTTGACGTGAAATCTATTCCGGAGCGCTCGCGAAGCGAACGTAACCGACCCCGTCCTGAGAGTTCGCGCAGATCCGTTTCAAACCCTTCATGCATTATCTTTCCTCTAGCACAGTTAACTGAGCCTGAAACTGCCGGCGTGTCCTCGTGTGGATTGTCCTCTTTGGTATCAAGTCTGGTTCAGCCGCTGTCGGCTTTGGTGCCCGCCTCGTCCGCACAGCAGTGAGCCATCCCGAACTGATGCCAGCACTCGACGCTGGCGGCGCCTAGAGCTTCTGGTTCTTCTCGTTGACGAGGACGACGCGCGGTTGAAAGCTGCGCGCTTCAGCATCGTCGAAATTCGCGTAGGCAACGATGATGACCTTGTCGCCCGCCATCGCGAGTCGCGCAGCCGCGCCGTTCAGCCCGATGATACCGGAGCCGGCAGGCGCTTCGATGACGTAGGTCGAAAAACGCACGCCGGTGTCGATATTGTAGATATCGACGCGCTCGTTGAGGAGAAAGCCGGCAGCCTCGATCAGCGTCCGATCGATCGAGATCGAACCTTCATAGTGCAAATCCGCTTGCGTTACGTGCGCACGGTGGATCTTGCCTTTCATCAGGGTGACTTGCATCGAGGATATCCCGTTTTTGAGCGCCAGAGTTGCACGGCATCGCGTTAGGACGCTCTCAGCCTCCGGTCAATCTTCGAGCTTGGTATACAGATGCGATGATGGGCGCGGATCAGGCGGCTATGACAATCGTGGTTGGCGGCTTCATCCCCGACAGAACATTATGTCGATCAAAACTGGCGCGGCAGCAACGCGCGGTCAAACGTTCTCGAAATAATGGCTATGCAAGAACATCATCCTTCCTAAACCTAGCCGCAGAGACGAAATTTTCACGGCCGCTCTTTTTTCGTCGCCGTTCGAGGATCCTTGTCACTCCAGCTTCGGGACGAAAACGATCAAGGAACGGTAGATCGCGCGATGACTTTATCGCCGTGAGTCATTTTTGTGAGGTATGTGGATGGCGGCTGATAATTCTTGCGTCGGCCAAGCGGACCTGGCCCTAGCTTGCGCCCGATGCACTCTTAATCTAGACGCTTAGCTGCCTCAAACTCTCCGACGACGGACGGCCTAAGTCGTCGTCAGAATGAAATCTTCACGGCCGATGATCGTGGTTCTCGGAAAGTGCGCCGATACGATGTACGTACGCGAACTGACCTGGGCTGAGCCCGTCTCGACGATGCAATGTCTCGCAGATCAACCGCAGCTCACGTTTCTGGATAGCGCGCTACGCCATGAGCAGCTCGGTCGCTATTCGTATATCGCCTGCGACCCGTTCGGCACCTACACCGTCGCGGATGGGCGCGCGAGCTGGAACGGCGAGGCCCTGCCCGGTGATCCATTTGACGCGTTGCGCACCCGCCTCACCATGTATGGCCAGGAGCACGATCCGAACCTACCCCCATTCCAAGGAGGAGCGGCCGGCTTCTTTGCCTACGAATTGAACCAGACGCTGGAGCAGCTCCCGGCCCCGACAAAACCTGGTCAGGGCGTGCCGCAATCGGTCCTGAATTTCTATGATGTCGTGATCGCCTACGATCACTACGAACGCAGGCGGTTGATCGTGTCAACCGGTTGGCCGGAGCGAGATCCGGTACGTCGTAGCGAACGGGCGCGACGGCGCGCTGTTGAATTGACGGCGCTCCTCGACCGCCGCATGTCGCCAGCGCCACTGTCGCGCAACGCGATCGGCGCATGGACGTCGAACCTCAGCCGAGAGGCCTACATAAAAGCTGTCCAACGTGTCATCGACTTGATTCTGGCAGGCGACGTCTTCCAGGCCAACATCGCGCAGCGGTTCAGCGCCACGCTTGGTACTCCGTTCGATCCACTCGAACTGTACTGCCGGCTGCGCGCGCTGAATCCCGCGCCCTTCGCAGCTTTCCTGCGCTATGGGGATCTCATCATCGCTTCCAGTTCGCCGGAGCGCTTTCTCAAGCTCGATGGCCGGTCCGTGGAGACCCGCCCGATTAAAGGCACCATCGCCCGGTCGGGCGATGGTAACGAGGACCGGCACCGATTGGAGTGCCTTCTCTCCTCGCAGAAGGATCGCGCGGAGAACATCATGATCGTTGACCTTCTTCGCAACGATTTTTCGCGCGTCTGCCAACCGCCATCGGTTCAGGGGCCGGTGCTGTGCGGTCTCGAATCCTATGCTTCCGTGCATCATCTCGTGTCCGTCGTTACAGGAGACCTTGCCGACGATCAGGATGCGATCAGCTTGCTGCGCGCTTGTTTTCCGGGGGGCTCGGTCACTGGCGCGCCGAAGATCCGGGCCATGGAGATCATCGGCGAAATCGAAGGCTGGCCGCGAGAGGTTTATTGCGGAGCTATCGGCTTCATCGGGTTCAGTGGAAATATGGATACTAATATCGCAATTCGAACCGCGACGATCCGCAACGGCACGGCCGTCTTTCACGCCGGCGGCGGCATTACCGCGATGTCGCAACCACAGGCCGAATACGAGGAGACGCTCGCCAAGGCCCAACGCCTCTTCGATGCATTCAATGGCAAGCTGCCTCACTGATCATGCTCGTAATCATCGACAATTATGATTCATTCGTGTTCAACATCGCCCGCTGCTTCCGAATGCTTGGAGCGACCGTGGAGGTCGTGCGCAATGACCAAGTCGACATCGAGGCTCTCGTTCGGTTGAAGCCACGCGGCATTGTGATATCGCCGGGTCCGCGCACACCAGCCGAGGCTGGCATCTCTGTTGCCGTTGTCCGCGCGCTATCTGGCCATCTACCCATTCTCGGGATTTGTCTCGGGCACCAATGCATCGGGAGCGTATTTGGAGGGCGGATCGTGGCGGCTCGCTGCCCCCTTCACGGGCAGGCCTCGCCGGTGACGCATAACGGCGAATATCTCTTTGCCGGCCTTCCCTCGCCGCTGCTCGTCGGACGTTACCACTCCCTGGCAGTCGAATTCGAAGAGTCATTCTCGTCGCCTCTCGTGGTAACCGCGCGGTCAGAGGAGGGAGAGATCATGGCCTTAGCGCATCGTGACGCGCCAACCTATGGCGTACAGTTCCATCCGGAGTCGATACTTACCCAAAATGGCAACGCGCTGCTTGCGAACTTCCTGCACCGCACCGACGAATGGAATCGAGAACGTATGGAGCGAGCCAGCACCCCGCCTGCCATCGTAGCGGACGTAACGAAACACTATTCGACCCTGGCTCGGCGCGATAGGACTCCCATGAAGATAGACTTAGGGTCGTCCGGCCGTTGCCCTACTCTATGGAGCCGCTAGGGGGATTGGGGATAGAGTGCAGCACAGACTGGCGTTGCCATGACGCAATGCCACAATATCGGTCGATCACATCTCAGTTTCTGGGTAACTATGATTCGTCACATCGTTCTGTTCAGCGCCAAAAATGAGGCCGACATCGCACGTGTTATCGATGGCCTCGCGCTTCTCACCAAGATCCCACACGCGCGCCGACTCGAAATCGCGCGCAATGCAAAAGCCGACCAAATTGAGAATGAGCTTGATGTCGTCGTCTATGGCGAATTCGATGATGAAACAGCACTTGCGGCCTACAAAGCACACACGCTCTACGAAGAAGCCATCAAGCGCGTACGGCCGCTTCGAGAGCTACGATTCGCCGTAGACTACGACACCGCGAGCGCCGTGCGTTCCACTTGAAATAAGTAGGGATGCAAACCGAAATCGTGTCCTCGTGGTGAACTGTTCAGCGTGACTTGAATTGGAATGAAATGATCTGGTTCGAGGCGCGCAATGTCTGCGCGGCATTGCGATCTTTCGCAATGAACGGAACGAGAAGAGGCCTATCGGAGGCAGCGGGGCCGCCGCCTCCCCTCCATCCGAACATGGCAGCGATCGACCGCCAGCGAATTTCGGCTCTCTACGAGGGTTTGCGGAACGAGGACCGTGTTCTGGTGGATCTGGTGACACTCGTTCCGAATAAGCGCGGCCTGGAAATCATGTACGACAATTTTTGACCTTTGCGGCAGGCAAAAGAAGCTCGACCTCCTCACGGGCGCCGGACCGCTTGGCTACTTCATATCGCCGCTGTCGGTGGTTGCGGGTGGCCATCTGACGCGTAATTTGACCGCGGCAGACCGACTATAAATTGGTTTATTGAGCCTGCGGCGCTTGCGTCCCGAACGCAGTGAACATCCTCTAAGTTGTTGATTTTTCTTGCGTGACGATCGCTTCCATTCCGTTTTGTTCACGCTCGTTTCACCCAATTCGTTGCGATTTCGTTGCGGCGTTACCCTACGAGAACAATGCTCGCTGAGGTATTGGGATCTTCGGAGGCCCTGCGCGTTTGGTGGGAGTCGCAGCAAGCCCGGCGCCCAACGGCACCGCTGAAACGGGCTCACCTAGCAGGGCGTCGTGCCGAAGCCACCTTGCACTAGGCGGTGCGTTTGCCTTGCGAGCTGACCCCCACCCAGTCAGGGCCTTTGTTTTCAAAGACTTACCGGGCTGCCTAAAGCGGGGCCGGACGGCTCACCCCGTTTGCTCGGAACCCTGTGCCGGTAGCGGAGTTGGCGTGAAGGGCCCAACAAGAGGACGGTCATGCTGATTCGCGGATTTTGCATCGTAGCAATCTGTATGGGCCTTGCCCCTCAGGCTTTTGCCGCTGAAGGCTTGGTGCACAGAGCGTCGTGCACCGTCGTGCGATTCTATGTCGCGAGATATTCTGAGGCCGCAGCCGAGAGTTGGGCGCGCAGCAAGGGCGCGACGGAAGCTGAAATTGAGACCGCGCGTCATTGCCTTAAAGCTCAGCCCGCACATCCACAGACCGCGTCCGTCTCACACTAGACGAACTGAACGCCAATCATCTTGCCGCGTCGCCAGATGACCCCGCAGGCCCGGCGCTTCGTGCTGTCATGAAGGAATGCCAATTCGAACCGTTGCGGCACGTGGGAGGGACTTTGGACGGCAATCTTCGCCCCGTTCTTTGAGATGTCCATCACGTCACACTCTTGGTTCGCCTGCCCGGTCAGCACAATCCACGCCGACACATGGCGGACCCGTCGAACTTCGCGCTCGAAATGTTTCGTCGGCGTTCGCATCGAGAAAGGGTGCGCTGGCATGATGTACAAACCCTTAACTGTCTTGCTTCAGGGGTTTCATCGCGGCCCCGTCTGGCGGGTTCCTGCGACACCAATCGGACGTACAAAGCACGTCGCGGTCCGCTTCGTCGGCAAGCTTCAAGAGCAAATCGGCTCTGACGCGGTCCGGCTCGGAAAGAGCTAACTGCCGATACCGCACGGCACGCGCATGGTTTCTTGGGGTCAAGGCAATGACTCAAGGCAACAACATCGGCCCCGTAGATTAAGTTGGTTGCTTGCTCTTTGTTCCAGCCTAAAAAGAACGTCGCCAACCTTTCATCGCTTTACGTTGCTTAGACCGAAGTTTGCTCGTGTCGTCAGGAGAGACTTGAGTCAGTGCAGTGGGTTAGGGTGGGAATGATCCTGTGATTGTGTCCATGTAAGGGGATTCCCAAATCGGCGAGGATATGATTCGATTCGGGCATGTTCATCGAGATGGTGCCCAATCGAGACTCTCCGCCTGCGGTGTTGCTGCGGGAGAGTTATCGCGACGAGCAAGGCCGTTCGCAGAAGCGGACGTTGGCCAATCTCAGCAAGCTGCCGCGTGATATGATCGATACGTTGAAGGCGGTGCTGAAGGGCGGAACGGTCATCGGCACTGGTCCGCAGGAACTGGAAGTCGAGCGCTCATTGCCGCACGGCCATGTTGCGGCGGCGCTTGGAATGATCCGCAAGATTGGCCTCGACCGGTTGATTCTGGGTGCGGCGAAGGATCCGGCCTCGCGACGCTGCTGCGATCTCGTTGTCGCCATGGTGGTTGATCGGTTGATTGCGCCACGATCGAAGCTGGGCTTTGTCCGCGCGATCGATGAGGAGACGGCGGTATCGAGTCTGGGCGCGGTCTTGCACCTTGGCCGGGTCAAGGAGCGGGAGGCCTATGAGGCGCTGGATTGGCTGCTCGAACGTCAGGGCCGCGTCGAAAATGGCTTGGCGCGGCGGCATCTCGAAGACGGCGTGCTGGTCCTCTATGACGTCAGCTCATCTTACTTCGAGGGCCGCTGCTGCCCGCTGGCGCGCTATGGCCACAGCCGGGATCACCGCAAGGACCGGCCGCAAATTGTCTATGGGCTGCTCTGCACACGCGAGGGACTGCCGATCGCCGTGGAGGTGTTCGACGGCAACACCGCGGATCCCTCAACCTTGAGCGCGCAGATCGAGAAGGTGAAGGATCGCTTCAGGATCAGTCGTCTGGTGCTGGTCGGAGATCGCGGCATGATCACCTCGGCCCGCATTCGCGACGAACTTAGGCCCGCGAATCTCGATTGGATCACCTGCCTGCGTGCACCGGCGGTGCAGGCGCTGGCCGCGGAAAATGGGCCGTTACAGCTGTCGTTGTTCGATGATCGCGATCTCGCCGAAATCAGCGCGCCGGACATGTTCCCAGGCGAACGGCTGATCGCGTGCCGCAATCACGACCTCGCCGCCGAACGGGCGCGCAAGCGTGAGGACTTGTTAGCAGTGACTGAACGCGAACTGGCCCGGATCGAAGCCAAGGTCCGGCGCAGGAACGCTCCCTTGCGTGACGCTGCCGAAATAGGTCTGGCGGTCGGCGCGGTTCTTAACAAAAGAAAGATGGCCAAGCACTTCGTCGTTACGATCCGCGATGGTCATCTCTCCTGGCATAGACGGCTCGATCAGATCGAGGCAGAGGCGCGCCTCGACGGCATCTATGTGATCCGAACCAGCATGCCTGCCGAGCATCTGAATGCCGCAGAAGCAGTTCAGGCCTACAAGGATCTCTCGCACGTCGAACGGGCATTCCGATCCCTGAAGAGCGTCGATCTGGAAATCCGGCCGATCCGTCATTGGACCGCGGACAGGGTGCGGGCTCATGTCTTCCTGTGCATGCTCGCCTACCATGTCGAGTGGCTCCTACGGGAGGCCCTAGCGCCGCTGTTGTTCCACGACACCGATCTGGCAGCAGCCAAAGCGGAGCGAACTTCTCCAGTTGCGGCCACCGCACCGTCAGACGTCGTCAAGGTCAAGAAGACAACCAGGCGATCGGCAGACGGTCAGCGCGTCATGAGCTTCGGTGACCTCATTGCGCATCTCGGAACACTCGCTCGCAACACCATGCACGTGCCCGCGCGCCCCAAGCACCGCTTTACCCTTCACTCCAAACCAACCGCCCTCCAGGAGGCGGCCTTCGATCTGCTCGGGCTCAATCCCGTTCGTGTCCAGTAACCGAGTAGCCTCGCGGACGAATGATCAAACCGCATCAGATACTTATGCGATTCATGGGTGAAAACTTCGGCTTAGAGCGTCTTGCCGCGTGGCTTCTGCAACCGCCGCCTATGACCTAAGACGGGGACACGCTACTTTGTTTCAAGGGTTTAGAAGGCTTCAAGTTTCGGGCTGTGCCTGTCGTAAATTAAATCCGGGAGTATCGGTGGTGGAGTCCGCCTAAGATTGGGCGACAAAGAATGTGCCCGGCGCGATCGACGGCGCGTGAGACCGGTGCATCTTTCTCCAGGGATAGATGCGTGCGAGACCCATTGTAATATTTCATGTAACAGAGCAGTAGGTGACGGAGGTGGCGCTCGCTGAATACAATGACGTGGTCAACGCATTCCCTGCGGATCGAACCGATCAGCCTTTCGGCAAATGCGTTCTGCCACGGGGAGCGCGGCGACGTCGGTCGATCGCGAATGCCTATCGATCGGAGTCTGCGGATAAAGACCTCACCATAAGCCCCGTCCCGGTCACGGATGAGATAGCAAGGAGCCTGCTCCCAACCGCATGCTTGCGTGACCTGATTTGCGATCCATTCTGCGGTTGGATGCGCTGTGACGCCAAACCACAGAATATGTCGCCGGCCGTGCCCCATGATCAGCAATCCATAGAGCAGGCCAAACGAGATTGTCGGCACGACGAACATATCCATCGCCGCGATCCCGTCGGCATGATTGCGGATAAAGGTTCTCCAGCCTTGCGACGGCGGGTGTCTCCGCCTGACCATGTATTTGGCGACGCTGGTCTGGCCGATCTCGATGCCGAGCTTAAGCAACTCGCCATGGATCCGAGGCGCTCCCCACAGCGGATTGGCAATGCTCATCTCGCGGATCAGCCGTCGTATTTCGACCGCAACTGTCGGTCGGCCGGAACAAGGTCGTGATTTCCAGCGCCAGTACGATCTGAACCCGGCACGATGCCAACGGACGACAGTCTCCGGCTTCACAATCGTCAGCGCATTGAGGGTACTTGGCGCCAAACGAGACAGCCCAACAAAGATCGGGCGATCCATGGCACTCAAAGTCAGTCTCTTTGGCAGGTGCCGTCGCCGAGTAGGTGGGGACGTTGCCATCCCCACCCCTCACAGACCCGGACGAGCGGAATTCCCGCATCCGGTTCTTCACGGGAGAGCTTCGCTCACAGCAGCGTAAGGATGGACGACCCTGACCGGAGGCAACGGGTGGCGTTTCAGGATTTCGTTCAGACGGGCCCATCGGACCACGCTCTGGCGATCTCGCCGCGACAACCACTTTTGCCAAACCCGCACCACCTGATGGGCGAACCAACGCAGTCGTCGACCGTTGCCACCAACACCGTAGTAGGCGAAGTGGCCCCGCATCATTGAGGACAGATGGCGGTGCTGGTCGCGGATGGGCCGGTGCCGGTTGCTCCGACACCAGTCGTTCACCGCGGCCACTGCACGGGCAAACCGGCCTTTGGCCGTGATCTGCCGAACCATGTGCTTGCCTTGCCGTGACCGCCCCCACACGTGGGTTAGGCCAAGGAAGTCAAACGAGGTTCCACCCGTGTCCGGATGGCGTGTGCCCTCTGCTCGCCTTGGGCGGAAGTCGACGAGGCGTGTCTTGTCGGGATGAAGCATGAGCCCAAACCGCGCAAGACGCTTGCCCAAGACCGCCAGGACGCGTTGGGCGTCGACAATATTGTCGAACGCCATGACCGCATCGTCAGCGAACCGGACAAGGGTGCAATTCCCCACAAGGCGCGGTCTCACTTGCGTCTCGAACCATTCATCGAGCACATAGTGCAAGAAAATGTTCGAGAGGCAGGGCGAGATCACACCTCCCTGTGGAGTGCCCTCAGTCGTGCGGTGCAGGAGACCGTCTTCGACGGCTCCTGCTTTCAGCCATTTATCGATCATCCGTCGGATGACGCCGTCTGTGACTCGTTGGTCGACGAACGTCCGAAGGTGGGTGTGTGAAATCGAGTCGAAATATTTGCGTATATCGATGTCGAGCACCCAGTAGAGGCGCTTGGACCAGATCGCGTACCGCAGGCTATTGAGTGCCTGGTGAGCCGAGCGGCCTGGGCGGAAGCCGTACGAGCAGGGCAAGAAGTCCTGTTCATAAATCGCTTCCAGCACCATCGTCACGGCGCGTTGCGCCACCTTGTCTTCGAAGGTTGGAATGCCGAGCATCCTTTGCGAACCATCCGCCTTGGGTATATACGCTCGACGGACCGGCGGCGCCTGATAGCGTCCAGACTTGATGCGTTCCAGGAGGTTCAAGAGATTAGCCTCGAGGTTTGCCTCGTAGTCTGCCGCTGTGACACCGTCGATGCCGGGAGCGCCATCCTTGCGGGTGAGCCGATAGGCCTCCAGCATCCATTCCAAATCGATGACGTGGTGGAGCGAGTAAAGCGCCGTCCCACGTTTCGTCCTCGCCAAGTCGGCTATCCGTTGTCGGTTCGTGGACAGGTTTGCAGGGTCCAGTGTCCCCTCCCTTGTTTCACTCCAACGGTTCTCTCCTCGTGACGTCTCCCTTCCCTCTCTCGGGTCCTGGCGAGCCCGGTTTCCCGATGTCACAGGTAGTATGAAGACGCTACGACTTCCCGCCTGCGCGCACCTGTTCCCTTATGGTTTCGGTCGCAGGTCCCTCGTGCGCCTCCTTTGTTCGTGTTCGCCGTGGCGCTCCCGACGGATGCGGAGGTCACTCGTCGGGCCTGGGACAGTTGATCAGCCGGTGTCCCCTCTGCCGGCATGTTGCGCTCGTGGATGCAAGCAGGATCTCTCAGGTTGCCTGGCGATCCATCCCATGCCTTTGCCCTGCTCCAGGACCCCGGCCGAGCCGACAAGACCTCACCTCTTAGCGGTCTTGCCAATGCTGCCCCCGGCTCCAACAAACCGGAGGCCCCAGCGGGCACTTAATTTCGAGGCTTACCACACGGCTTTGGCATCTGCTGCCTACGCTTCACGAACAGCGTTGCCGCTGCCCATGCAAGGCTCGCTTCCGGCTGGCAGGCTGCGCCTTTACCGGGAGGGTGTCGAACCCTCTGGATCGCTTTGAAAGGTTTCGCGCCGCAATCCGTCCTCCTTTCCAGGCCTTCGCCTGACGCAAGCTGGATGTTAAGCTGATGACGAAGGATCAGGATCTCAGCTTCCAACGAGGCCCGCGACTGGAACAATAGCACCAGCACCGACCAGACCAGGCCGCAAGCTTCTCTCACAAGCCAGAAACATTGCGCGATTCGGCCTCACTTGCCAGCCGGATTAGGTTTCCGACAGGGACAGCCCTCGCGGCTCGGTCGCGAGTGAACCCCGAGCGGTCATGCGCCAGAGTTCGCCCGGCTGCGAGCCCCTGACTTGATCCTAGCCACTTCGTTATACTGCCACAGACGCCTGCCTCACCGTGGTGGAGGTGCCATTTAGCAGGCTGGCGATGGAGCGCGAGCACACGACGGCCGTCGGACGGTGCGTCTACGCCTGCCCGCTCTTGTTGGACCGGAACCCGATCCGGCTGTGCGTGCCGTCACAAAACGGTTTGCTCTTGGAACCGCCGCAACGGCACAAGGACATGACCGCCATGGTCGTGATCGGTTCGCCCTTGTCGCCTTTGAGCACTACCGGCCCCTTCACCATGTAGGGGCCGTTCTCCACGCACTGGATCGTGGTTTTCGTTTCACCCCAACCATTTGGCATGTCGGCCCTTACTCGGCGGCGTCCTTTAACGTAGCAGGACTTTCAACGGCGTCCCGGAACACGGCGGTGCTATTCGCCGTCTCCGGCATGACCGGGAAATGGAACTGGCACTGCGGGCACGGTTCTGCGAGCGTCTCCTGCTCACGGTCTAGGTCGAATGTCTTGTCCTGGACGTGACTGCAACAGGGGCAGACGCGAAGCAGGCGCGTGCTCTTGAGCTCGAAGTTGGTAATGATATCTTCCATGATAGCGCCCTGCGCCGCCCACGCCTTGGCGTGCTTGTGATAGATCGTCATGTGCCAGTCCTCGAGCGCCTCCTTGCTGGTCCAGAAGCTCACTTCGTTGAACCAGGTCGGATCGTCCGGATGGACCCACCATGTCAGATGCAGGAAGCCCGGCAGCGGCTTCAAATGGCGTCGCACATCCGCGAACAGCACCTGGAACTTCTTGTAGCCGTCGGCGCTCGAAAATCGCACACGCTGCATGCTTTGGTAAATCGCCATGGGATGACCCTCTCGGTGGTGAGAGCTGCTGCGGCGCTTTCCGCCGCCCATTTTACGGTCCGCCCGCCTCAGCACTTGTTGTCCCGGTGGCCGATATTACCGCGTCTGCCGCATGCGGACAAGATGATCCAGCGTCGCGGTAGAGAATCTCCCGGCTGTACACCCGCTTCTGGCCCATCGCGTCACTTCGATGCGATGTGGAATTTTGTTGGTATTGGCGCATAGCGGAAGTCGGGTACGAGAAAACACCCCGCGCTCGGTGTTCACGTCAGATGATCACCTACGCCACCTCGCGTTCCGTCGTATCAACCGCGCGGGCTTTTGGTGCCCGAAGGTTCTCTAGCATAGCAATGGTGGCCCCAATGTTGTCCCTTCGCGCCCTCAGGCTCCGCGCCAAGACCGGGTAAGCCGGGTCCGACAGGTCGCGAACTCCTGCTCGCGTTTCCTCGTGTTCCATGTCCACCGTGAGCAGCGCCACCGAGCGCGAGAGGCTCCCGATCAGTGTCGCGATTTGTAGCCCGTTGATCGCTGCGGTTCTCCGGGGTGTCTCAAGTAGATACGAGTTTGCCATTGGTAGCCTCTGCGCTGGTCTGTTTTGGGACGCGCTCGCCGCGCAGTAGGCAGTTGAGCAAAAGCGGTGCCAATCGGAGACCCCGTATTTCTCCGACCGAGAACATCCTTCCCTCTAAGCACAGCGCTGCTGTCAGTTTGTCGTCGGCCGCCCCTTTTAAGCCAAGCAGTTTGAAGCCGAGGGTGTGGCACATTGGACCGAACTCCAAGTGCGCGTCTGCCAGTCAATTTTCGTTTGCGGTGCAATCCATTGATCTAGATCAACGCGACAAGCGCTGAGTAAGGCCTGAAGTCTCGCAGGTCGGACGTGCCCTCAAGTGCTCACAGGTAGTCGCGTTTCCTCGATGGAACACACAGGAGTTTTCAGCTCGGCGGCCTCCGCCCCCCTTTAAGTCGAATAGTGAAATGGGCGTCGGTGGCCTGCTTAGAATCGTAGGCTTATCCGAGGGGGGCCAAATCAAACAGGCGTGGCCGGGCGTTGCGCCGTGAGAAATCCGATGAGTGTCCCTGTTCGTACAATCCTGTCTCAACAAAAGGGAGGGAATGGCAATGAAAGCCAGGTACAGTGGCGTCAACAAAGACGTTCAAGTCCTATCCGAACTAACTTCCACGGTTCCGGGTCAGGAAGGACATGTGATCAAGCAGATCACGGAAACTTGGAAATACACCAGCCCGAACAAGGAATTTGACGGTGCATTAGGGATAGCGGTCGATCAGCAAGAAATTGTGGGTGACCAACTCACCCAGAAGGGCTACGCCATGTCGCGCAGCACCGATGGTGATGAAACCTACTTCACCTTCCAAGGCACCGGCAAGCTTAACGGCCAAGAAATAAGCGGCTCGGGCACTTGGCAGTGGACCGGCGGCACCGGCAAGTTCAAGGGCGTCAAGGGTGGCGGACCCTTTACCTACAAGGCTGGACCCAACCTTCCGCTCAGCTTTGAATGGTCTGGCGAAGCCGAAATCAGCGCAAATGAAGCCGCGTAGGTTATTGCGCGGCTTCTAGAAACACCTGAGCTAAAGGCAGTCCTCGGGGGCTGACTAATGTGTCCCTGCGTCTAACCACTCGCATTCAGTCTCGGTGACGCGCACCGCAGTTTTCAGTTCGGCGGCGGCCGCCCCCTTTAAGTCGAAATAGTGAAATCGGGATGGGTGGCCAGCGTAGAACCGTAGGTCCGCCCGAAATGGGACCTAGATCAAACCGGCGGTTTCCCGCGCGCCGCCACGAGACGGCCGATGAGTGCCCGTATTTGCTCCTATGCACGCTCAAGGATGTTCGCGACGCTCTGAGCGTACCATTGCCCACCGCGCGCTGTGGCGATGCCTCGTGCGTTGAGCGCTTCTGCTATCTCTCGGAGCGTGCGTGCGCCTGCCTTCTGAGCTTCGCGAATAATGGGCAGCACGTTGGCAGCGTATCGATCAGCTTCGGCCTTCACCGCCTCCACGGCGCCATTGCGTGCCGCATGGAGCCTTGGGTTACCCAAGGGTCACCCCGCGTTCCTTTGCGCCACCGCGTTCGGAAGTCGCACTTTTGCGACATGCTGGGCCGGTCGCTGATGTCCGTTGGGTAGAGCGGATGTGGCTGTCTGAGCCGGGATAAAGATGGGCACTGGAATCAGTGTAGATACGCGATCACCTAACTGGAGGCAGACGCATGATCAAAGATATTCTTGTCAACCTGTCTTACGGGACATCGCAAGATGGCGTTTCCAATTACGCCTTATCGGTTGCGGAAACATTCGGCGCACACATCGTGGGGACCGCCTTTGCCTACTATCCGCTAATGGCCAGTGGCATTGGCTTGTCGATTAACTTTATTCGAGCCCAGCAAGCAGAAGCTCAAGAACGCGCAGAGTCCGTGGCCGCCGCATTTGACGAGGCGACGCGTCGCGCCGGCGTTTCAGCCGAAACGCGCAGGATTGAAGCTGGCAGTGGCGACATACCAACCCAGTTTGCGCATATCGCAAGACGATTCGATCTTTCCGTCATTGGCCAATTTGAAAGGGACAGGGATCATCCGACCACGAATATCGTCATTGAGGCGGCGCTGTTCGAATCCGGAAGACCCGTGCTCATCGTTCCTTTTATTCAGAAAGATCGCCTCAAACTCGATCATGTCCTGGTGTGCTGGGATGGCAGCCGGGCAGTCGCGCGAGCGGTCGCCGATGCCATGCCGTTTCTTACCCGCTCCGGCAAGGCGAGTATTGTTGTTGCGGACATTCAGAGCGCCAAAAGCGCAGACCTTCCGGGTGCGGATATCGCGACCCATCTGACCCGTCACGGAGTAAACGTCACGATTGAGCGCATTCCCGTCAGCAAGATCGATGTTTCAAATACAATCCTGTCATATGCAGCCGATACAGATCCCGATCTCATTGTCATGGGCGGGTACGGGCATTCCCGGCTGCGGGAATTTATTCTTGGCGGGACGACACGTGGTATGCTTGCCTCGATGACCAAACCGACATTGATGTCGCACTGATCGGATAAATGAATCCAAGCAAAGGGGACCGAGTATCCCCTGATTTTTGCTGACGACGGCAAGGGGCTTCCTGAAGAATCGAACGTCACAACCAGTTCCGGGGCTCGGGAGTCGAATCGTTCGTATCCCTTCGCTCAAGGCCGCCTTGTCAGGTGAGGCTCAGTGTTGAGAACTGTCCTTATGGACAGTGATAAGCGCAGTGCCCAAGTCGAGCGGCTCGAAGTGGTGGATACGGGCCGACGTCGTCGTTGGTCCGAGGATGAGAAACTCAAGATCGTCCTGGAGAGCTTGCAAACGCCACGGCAGATCTCGGCGACAGCGCGGCGATGTGGCATATCGCGGTCGTTGCTGATCCGGCCACTCCTTGGATAGACTCCCGGACTGGAGCTGGTACGATATCTGCGCACATTTCAAGTGCACGCAGTGCGGCTCGGTTGGTTGGGTCGATCCGCGGCCGAATTGGTCTGAAGTTATTAATTACAGCAAAGGCGTCAGTTAGGGCCTTTGCGATAGTTCATTGAGAAAAAAATGGAATCATTTACCGTTCATGCATCGAAGGACGGCGAATGGGTTGAAACGCAGAACACCAGCCCGACGCTGACTGTAGCTAAAGCGAACAGCCTTCATAAAACAGGATGGGGCGTCCACATCACGGACGCTGACGGCAGGCGCTACGGACCGGCAAGGTTCAATGAGATTCTGTCGTTCGATCGAAAATCGCCGATCAAGTTCTAGAACGTTGCAACTCAACAGGTAGCATCAGGGCGACGGGCGAGGATCACGGTTGGCGTGAAGCTGTATACCCCTTCGCCACGCTGGTTGTAGGCCGTCCATTTGACCTTCGTGATCCCGTATGGCCAAAAAATTAAATCTATAAGAAAGTCGGGTAATTATCTCATCCCAGCGTAGTCTCACCGCGTGTCGTCCGCTAGGTTTTGTGGGACGATCCATGGCGCCGATTGTGGGTCCGCGAGCGAGAGGGGGAAGTTATGGAGTGGGCACGTATCCTAGCCTACATCACCGGGACCGTGGACCAAGAGCTGCTGCTACGGAATGAGTATTTGGTTGCCGAAAACCGAATCCTGAAGTCCCAGTTGAAAGGGCGCTTGAAGCTCTCGGACGTCGAACGTACGAAGCTCGGCGAGATTGGACATCGACTGGGCCGAAAGGCCCTCGGCGAGGTGGCGGCCACCGCCCTGCCCGACACTATCCTAGCATGGTACCGAAGGCTCATAGCTCGCAAGTTCGATGGATCACAGGCACGTCGAGCCCCGGGGCGGCCACGAATCGACGGAGAAGTTGAGCAATTGATTGTTCGCATGGCCGACGAGAACCGGTCCTGGGGTTATGATCGGATTGTTGGGGCGCTAGCCAATCTGGGGCATGAGATCTCGGATCAAACGGTCGGCAATGTTCTGCGCCGTCACGGCCTGCCGTCCGCACCGGCGCGCAAGCACACGACGACCTGGGCGGCATTCATTCGGGTTCACCTGGCGGTTCTGGCAGGCACCGACTTTTTCACAGTGGAGGTCCTCACGCTGCGCGGACTGGTGACCTACTACGTGCTGTTCTTTATCCATCTCGAGAGCCGCAAGGTGGAAATCGCCGGGATCACCATCCACCCGAACGAGCAATGGATGCAGCAAATGGCTCGGAACGTGACTATGGAGGGATGCGGCACCCTTCGAGACTGTCGCTATCTCCTGCATGACCGCGACACGAAGTACACCATCTCCTTCCGAGCGATCATCGAGTCAGGCCGGGTCAAGACGCTCCCGCTGCCTGCGCGAAGTCCGAACTTGAACGCCTATGCCGAACGCTGGGTGAGATCGGTCAAGGAGGAGTGTTTGTCGAAGATCATTGTCTTTGGTGAGCGCTCCCTGCGGCGAGCGCTGAGTGAGTATGTGGCGCATTACCAGGCCGAGCGGAATCATCAAGGGAAGTCCAACGTCCTGTTGTTCCGTCGGGTCACGCAAACGCGTCACGAGGAGCCGGTACAATGTCGCGAGAGGCTGGGTGGGCTCCTAAACTATTACCATCAAGAGGCGGCGTGAGCAGCTGGAAGAGTCCCGGATCAACATTTGGCAATGGCCGGTGGGCCGACGCTTCTCATCAGTCCGCAAAGCTAGGCTTCGTGATCAAATGGGGCTGACCAATGACACCGATCAAATCCAGGCCGCTGATCGATCAGGAGATCGAGGAACTTGACGCGTTTCTGCTTTCCGACGACGGCCTCGAAAATGCAATGGATGTGTCCGGCCTCGACGGCTTTCTCTGCGCAGTGCTATCGGGGCCGAATGTCATCATGCCGTCGGAATGGATGCGGTGGGTTTGGGATTCTACGGAAGGCAAGCAGTCTCCGGAGTTTACGAGCGAGAAGCAAGCGCAACGCATCCTTGACCTACTGATGCGCCACGCGAACGATATTGCAGTCACGTTGACCCAGTTCCCGCAGTATTATGAGCCGCTTTTCTTAGCACGCGACCACAAAGGACGCACTGTGTCGATTGTCGACGAGTGGTGCTGCGGCTACGTCAAGGGCATCGCACTCGACCCTTCGGGTTGGCAACCGCTCTTCGAAGCGCATCCCGACTGGTTCGAGGCCATCCATCTCTACGGCACCGAAAGCGGCTGGGACAGGCTGAAGGAATTAGTCGAGGCTTACCAGGATGCCGATGCGAGACATCAGGCGTTCGTGGAATTGATAGCGCCAGCCGCCCGCAACATCCATGCGTACTGGCTTGCCCGCCGTGCACCTGCGAGAGACACCATCGACGATACGCGACGACCGATTCACAAGGTGCTCGTTCCCGGCCGCAACGACCCATGCCTCTGTGGCTCTGGCAAGAAGTTCAAGCACTGCCATGGAGCACTGAAATTGTTGCACTAACCTGCGGTATCCAGAATTGCTTGCGACCCCCGTCGTCCCTCCTCAAGCGTCCACGGCAAGCTTGTTGTGCAACACCGGCCCAAGACCAAAAATGTTGGAACGCTGCCGCCTTTGAGCAGTCTCAATTTTTTGACCATACGGGAAGCGCGACATTGGCGATTGTCGTATCCAGCGCCTGCATGATCACGGCGAGGATGACGCACAGCGTAACCGCGGGCCGGTTGATCGGTCGCGGAGCATTTGCAGCGGCATCCGCCATGCTCAGCTTCCTGACCCGAACAGACTGGTGACGAAACTGGGAAATCCGCGCGCATGGCCGGTGTCGACATTCACCTCCACGCTCATGCCGACGCGCAGCGGTGGCTTGCCGGGGGCATTCTTGACCAGGACGCGCATCGGAATCCGTTGCACGACCTTAACCCAGTTACCGCTGGTATTCTCGGCCGGAAGCAACGAGAAGCTCGAGGCGGATGCCGGACTGATGCTGTCGACGGTTCCGGCCCAGCGCTCGCCCGGATAGGTATCGACGTCGACCGTGACTTTCTGTTCGGGTTTGACGTAGGTCAGTTCGGTTTCCTTCGGGCTCGCCTGAACCCAGACGTGATCCGTCGAGACGATGTTGAATGCGACGGCTGCGGCGGCAAGATACTGGCCGGGCTGCAGCGACGGCACGTTGGTCACAATGCCGGCGAAGGGCGCCCGCACGATGGTGTGCGCAAGCCGGCGCGCAGCCTCATCGCGCGCGGCCAATGCATCCTTGTATCGCGGATGATCCTCGATCGGCGCGTCGGGATTGCCGTTGAGGTTCGCGGCGATGCCGGCGAGCTGCGCGTTCAGCGAAGCAAGCTTCTGCTGCGACCCTTGAAGCGTATTGCGGGCGGCATCGAAGGTGGCCCTTGGCGTGAAGTTGTTGGCAATCAGCTGCTCCTGGCGCTGGAAGTTGACCATGTTGAAGTCAACATCTTTCTGTGCCTGTTCAACCTGGGCCTGCAGGTTGCGGTAACTGGCCTGCAGCGCAACGAGATCATTTCGCGTATTTCCGATCTGGGCCTCGGCGCGATCCTGCGCGAGCCGAAACTGCAGATCGTCGAGCTTGAACAGGACGTCGCCCTTCGCGACCTTCTGATTGTCGTGAACCGAGACTTCACGGACGATTCCGGACACGTCGGTAGACAGTCCGACCATGTCGGCCTGCACATAGGCATTGTCCGTCGACATCACCGCCCCGCCGGTCACATAAAAATATCCGCCGACGACGAGCGCCGCGGGCAGCAATGCGAACATCAACGGCCGGCGCAACGACCTTTTCGGCCGCACCGGATCGGGCGTCGCAGGAATGAAGGGCGGCTGATCCGATGGCCGTGCGTCGGGCTTGCGATCCTCTGGCCGGGCTTTCAACTCCAGCTTTGCCGCCTCGCCTGCGCCTGACGCGTGCTTGGCCTCCGGCGGACTACGCGTCAGATGATAGATCTTATCCTCAGGACTGTGGAGACCGCTTTGCTCAGCGTCGGCGCTGTAGAGTTTCGGATTGGTTTCGTTCGGATTAGCCATGAGTTGCTCGCTTATGCCCTGCCAACGACGAATCGCACGCGTCCGTTAGGTTCAATTTCAGCGCTTGTAGTGTCTCCAGCAGGTGCGACCCGTCGGTATCGGAAACTCCTGCCAAGGCCTCGCTCCTCGTCATGTCGCCGAGTTCGCGGACCTGTATCAATTTCGGATGTGCAGCCGGCGTGAGATGAAGAATCCAGACGCGTCGGTCAGACGGGTGCGGATGCCGTTCGATCAATCCGAAGGCCTGAAGCTTGTCTACGATGCGACAAAGCGTGATCGGCTCCACGTCAAGGAGCTCCGCTAATCCGCTTTGGTTAATCCCTTCGTTTTGGGCTAGATACGTCAGCACCTGCCATTGCGATCGGGTCAGCCCGGAACCGCGCGCATTTTGCTCAAATCTCTTTCTGAGCAACCGCGCGACGTCGTGCAGCACGAAATCGAGAGTGGATGAATTCGCTTCCATCGACCTGCTAACTACCCTGCGATCACATGTCAGCCCTCGCAGAATCTCAGATGTATCCGTCGCAAGCGCGGCTCGGAACGCAACGCGTCTGGTCCCGGTCGCCCGGGGTGTTGCCCAGCGGGCTGGCTCTTGAGTGTCACAAAGTCGAATGATGCTGAACGCCTTTGCCTTCAGGGCCATGCAAGGCTGTTAATGACCCTAGAGATTTCAAACACCTCCATGGCGTCTGGAATGGATGTGTGAAGGGCAACCAGCCGTTCCACCAGTTGATACCGATGGCAACGAGAAGCAGTACAAGGCATAAGCTCATTTGGTTTTCTCCTCAGCTTGTTGTGGTAGTCGTTTAGAATCTGCTGAGTGTCCTGGGACACCTGCTGGCCGATGTGCTGCTTCATTCCCAGCGGTCTGGCTCTCTAGAAAACGTAGCGACGGCAACATGATTATGCCAATGCATATTGCTCAGCGGCATCATTACGTTGGTTCATATGCATACCTCAATCTGCTGCGGGTTTATCGGGTCGAGGTTGGGTTCATTTGGTTCGAACCCCGATCAGGAAGAAGTCGACGGCAGCCTTTCGATACCGCTCCTCTATCTTTGGATCGGCCGCGACGCCGTAGACGACCAGATGTTTGCAGTGCCCAAGCACAAGATTGAGGAACATGTCGGCGGCGAGTTCCGGGTCGTCCACCTTGATCTGGCCGCGGGCGGCAGACTGTCGCAGAAGACTTGCCACTCCCCGGACCGCGCGCAGCCAGCCCTCCTCATGTGCGAGCTTCGCCAACTCAGGAAACTGGACGGCCTGCGCCGAAACAATCCGCTGCAGCGCACCTGCCTCCGGCGCCAACGTGTATGCGAGCATGTGCCGGCTAAGCTCGTGCAGAGTCGTCTTGGTGCTTTTGGGGTTGGCCCCGGTTGCGTGGGCTTCGGCCGCCGCCGATAACGGAGCGAGCCACAGTCGTATCCTGCCTCGCAGGACGGCCGCAAAAAGATCCCGCTTGTCGTGGTAGCGCGCATAGACGGTCGGCTTGCTCACGCCAGCCGCCTCCGCGACCGCATCGATGGACGTGCCTTCAAAACCTCGCTCCATGAAAAGGTTTGTTGTAACGTCGAGCAGTCGCGCGTCTCGCCGCACGGCCTCGTCCCGGGTGGGGCGGCCACCGATCCCCCGCCGGCTGATCCGTTGCAGAGCTTCAATTCTCTTGTTGGTCACCCACAATTCTCCTTGTCAGTTCGGTGGGCTGCATTATGTAAACAATACAGTGTAGTTTTTTGCTTAGCTATGGGCATGAACGCTCTTCGTAAAGCCAGTCTTAAAGCAAGGGAACTACCGACATCCGCGGAAGCGGCCAGTTTCAAACGTCCCGCAACGTGGCAAACAACTTCGTCGCGGATCGGTGCTCGATCAAGGTGTCGTCGCCTTACTGCGCAACGGAGAAACTGAGTCGCCGCATGGAAACTCACTGATTGAAATTTACTAGGGCGCGTTTCCGGGGACAAGAATCGCGCCTGAGGGTCGCGATAGCGACGGCACGGCCTGGGACCCCCAAGCTATCAGGCCAGGACGTCGCGGAGCGGCTGGGCTGCGGGAACTGCTCCGTTTCCGGGGCCGGCCGCTTGCGGATTGCAAGAGGGGGACGTGGTCCGCTCGAAGGACAGCCCCGGAGGAGATTCGACCACGCGCAATCGGTCAATGTCCGACCACGCCCCGCTCCACCCGGTGTTCATTCTTGCTCTCGGCCTCGGCATTGTGGCTACGCCTCTCATGCTTCTCCCCCTTCTCCTCTTTTGACGACACACACATCGAAAAAGTCCAACGGAGAACTTCAGCATCCGGCGCCGGGTGTTTTTCACCGAGATAAGGACCTCGATCCGCAACCCAAAAAATCACGACTGGCTCTTTCGGGGCCGCGTCCTTTCGGACGGCTTTTGCAGGGCATAATAAGGTCGACAGGCAGGGAAACGTCGACGTGCTGCGCGATTTTAGTGAAGCTTGCCGCGAAGACCTTTAGGAATCCTTCAGCCCTTGAAGTTCCTAGGCGTCTGGACGCCTTTCAAAGGCGTTCGCCGGTGGACGTAATGCGTTGAATGCAGACTGGCTTCGCGAGGAGTTGGACTCTCGAGCGGATCGCGACCGATTCTGGACTGCAAATCCGTGAGATCAGTGAACACGTCCGCCTGGCGGCGTAGTTCGTCGGCAATTATTGGAGGCTGGCTGGAAATCGTGGAGACCACCGTGACGCGAACACCGCGTCGCTGCACGGCTTCGACCAGCGAGCGAAAATCTCCGTCGCCGGAGAAAAGCACGATGTGATCGACGCGGTCGGCAAGTTCCATCGCATCGATTGTAAGCTCGATGTCCATGTTGCCCTTGACCTTGCGGTGGCCGTTGGCGTCGATAAACTCCTTGGTGGGCTTGGTAACCACGGTGAAGCCGTTGTAATCGAGCCAATCGAGCAACGGGCGAACTGACGAGAACTCCTGACCTTCAATGACCGCGGTGTAGTAAAATGCGCGCACCAGCGTTCCGTCGCTCTGAAATTCCTCTAGAAGCCGCTTGTAATCGATATCGAACCCGAGCGCCTTGGCAGTCGAATAAAGATTGGCCCCGTCGATGAAGAGCGCAGTTCTGTTAGCTGAAGAAACGGTCATTTGTCGCTCGTTCGTTCGTTCAATTCTGAGCTAATTTCCTCGACGGCGTCGGCGTCAGGACACAGGTAGATCGACGAATCGTATCGTCGCGCACCGGATTCAGAGGCTTCGAAACTTCTGGGCGCGACGGTGACTATTCACGCCGCCTGCATGGAATCCATCGGCGCGTCATTCTTTCCTCTTCACGCGCCGTCTCACTTGTCGGCGCGACAGACATCTGTTATATAAACGATACGGTTTGGTTTTTCAACTACCAAGTCGGTATATGTCTTTTCGTGGAGACATCTTGAGAGTCACGGATAAACACCCCCGCCACGCGGTTCGCAGCCAGGCTCATGCGCCGCAGCCTCACGGCTGGACGCAGGCCCGGATTGAAGCGGAGCATCGTGTCAGGGATCGCGAGAAGGCAAAAATAACGCTACCGGGCCCGGAGCATCTCAAACGTATAATGCAGGACGCGCCGTCTCTCGAGGATGTTATGAAGGAAAAGACGGACGGCGAGGCCAGCGTCCGCTCTAAAAGATGCCGTGTTCGCGGAACACCACGAAACTGACGTTTTTCGTTAGCAATCGTAGCTGGTCGGACTAAATCTGAAGGGTTCGCGCAAGCCGGCGCGATGCGTCGATGTGGCCTTCGTCTCCGCGGGAAACAATTCGCGTAACTAACTTGATCAAGATGTAGACGCGCAAATTCAGTCAAGGCAGAAATTGTCTCCCCTACCATTCCGCACGCCCTGTCTTATTGCATGAACCAGCCGTGAGAAACGACCAGGGACTGGCCTGTCAGCGCGTTTGAGCCAAAAGATGCGAGGAACTGAACCGCCTCCGCGACATCCGTCAACGTAGTGAATTCGCCATCGACGGTATCCCTCAGCATCACGTGCCGCACAACATCCGATTCTGAGATGCCAAGTACCTTGGCTTGCTCGGGGATTTGCTTTTCAACTAGAGCGGTTTTCGGTTGATGTGAATCGGAACAGTAAGGGGGTTCCCAGAGGCGCGCAAATCAGATTCGAGTTGCTTTGACAGCAACGGCGAGGTCGCGCGATGGCGAAGGGATACTCGAAAGACCTCAGGGCGCGGGCGGTCGCGCTTGTCGAAGACGGCGAGAGCAGACGGGAAGCGGCGCGGGTGCTCGGTCTCGGCGCCTCGACCGCAATCCGCTGGATCGAGCGCTGGGCGACAACGGGCAGTGTAGCGGCATTGCCCGGCACGGGCCACAGCCGCTCGCCGCTCGAGGCGCATCGCCAATGGCTGCTTGATCTGGTCGCAGCGGAGCCGGACTTGACGCTCGAAGAGATTCGCGCGCGGCTCAAGTCCGAGAAGCGGCTGAAAACCGGTACGACCTCGGTCTGGCGCTTCTACGAACGCCACGACATCACGTTCAAAAAAAACTCTGCACGCCGCCGAACAGGATCGTCCTGATGTCGCTGCAGCGCGTGCCGCGCTGAGGGTCGAGCAATCCAAGCTTGATGCGCCGCGCCTCGTCTTCATCGACGAGACGGCGGTTACGACCAAGATGGTCCGGCATCGCGGCCGCTCACCGCGTGGCGAGCGTCTCGTTGCGAGCGTGCCGCACGGCCACTGGAAGACGCTGACGCTCGTTGCCGCGCTGCGCATCAATGGCCTGACGGCGCCTTATGTCATTGACGGCGCGATGGATGGGCCATCGTTCCTCGCTTATGTTGAGCAGATCCTCGCGCCGACGCTGCGCAAAGGCGATATCGTATTCATGGATAACCTGCGCACCCACAAGATCGACGGCGTTCGCCAGGCGGTCGAAGCGGTCGGCGCCAAGGTGCGCTATTTGCCGGCCTACTCGCCCGACCTCAATCCGATCGAAATGGCATTCTCGAAGCTAAAGACAGCGCTGCGCAAGGGGGCCGCTCGCACCGTGACAACGCTGATGAAGCTGATCGGCAGGCTCATCAAGACATTTGCACCCGAGCAGTGCGCGAACTACTTTCGACATGCCGGATACGCGTAGTGACCCATATCAAGTGGAAAGCGCTCTAGCGGTGTTCGCACGAATCCCGGGCAGACGACGTTCGCGCGGACTCCGTGCTTGGCGCCCTCCTTTGCCACCACCTTGGCCAAACCAATCAGGCCATGTTTGGCAGTCACATAAGGCCCCTTAAGCATTGAGGCTTCCTTGGAATGCACCGAACCCATGTAGATGATGCTGCCACCGGTGCCCTGGCGGTACATCTGCCGCAGCGCGGCGCGGGTGGTCAAGAATGCGCCGTCCAAATGGATCGACAGTAGCTGCTTCCACTTGACGAACTCGAACTGGTCGAGCGGTCCCACCGTCTGGATGCCGGCGTTGCTGACGAGAATGTCGATGCCCCCAAAAGCAGCAACGGCCGCCGCCATACCGGCGTCCACCTGCGTCTCGTCGGTGACGTCCATGCCGACGCCGATAACGCTGTCGGCATCGCCGAGTTCGGTCGCAGCAGCAGCGGCACCCGCCTGATTAAGATCAGCGATGACAACTTTGGCGCCTTCGCGACAGAAGATGCGCGCAATTTCCCTGCCTATGCCGCTCGCCGCGCCGGTAACGACGGCAACCTTGCTTTTGAGATTCATCGGACGTTTCTTTCATTTTGTTTGCGCGATGACTTTGGACGACATGTCCGAAGCCGCGGCGTCCTGGCGGATATTTTCGTCGGACAGATGGTTTCCTGATTCCGCCCACCCAGCGACTTGAACTTTCGTCCTCTAGTCGCAGCCGTCCTGCTCCAGATCGAAGACCGCGACGCCTTCGTGGTCGGTAGGTCGCTTTAGGACATCGGGATGGCGTAGCGTCCGCACCGTGTCGTGGTAACCGGCGCGCCAATGAGTCTCCATACTCGAGCGCGAGAACTCATAGTCTTTCGAGTTTCCCTCGTAATTCTTGGCCCGATAGATCAGGTGCACCATGTTGTAGACCTTGCGGTCGGCGATGGAGCCGAGCAGCTTCGCACAGGGTTCGTCCTTCAGATCGTCAGGAAGGCTCTCAAGCAAGGCGGCGACGGTGTTGCGTATCCGCTGTGCACGCTTGAACTGGTCGGTGTTGGCTCGGGTACGGCTCGAATATTGGATCTCTTTTTGTCGCGTTTCGACTTCGGCCATGTTGCCGGGAAAATCTCCCCGGGCGCTCCATAGATCGACTTGGAAGGCCAGCGTGTCCTGACGCGGAGTGCTGTCGAGCACCCATTGCAACGGGGTATTTGAGATCAGGCCGCCGTCCCAATAACGCTCGCCGTCGATTTCGACAGCGGCAAAGCCCGGTGGCAAAGCGCCGCTCGCCATTACGTGCTCGGGCCGGATCGTGTGGGTAGTCGAGTCGAAATAAACGAAATTGCCGCTCCGCACGTTGACCGCGCCAACGCTGAACCGCATTTCCCGAGCGTTGATGCGGTCAAAATCGACAAGGCTTTCCAGAATGTTTCTTAGCCCGGACGCATCGTAGAAGCTGGTCGCTTCGATCGATCCCGTCGGATGAAGCCAGGGAGACGGAAGCCGCGGCACGAAAAATCCCGGCGCGCCGCTCAGCATGGCTGAGTTGGCGCTGACTTGGTTCATGAGTCCTCGGACCCAGTCGCCCTTCATCAAAGGCGCCAGGAAATCCTGTGTCCAACTCCCAAAGACATCGGAGGTAATACGTTCCCAAAACCGGCGCAGTCCTTCCACCCGCTTTTCAGGCGGGTTGCCGGCAATAATCGCCGAGTTGACGGCCCCGATCGAGATGCCCGCCACCCAGTCCGGATGGATGCCGGCTTCCGACAGCGCCTCATAGACGCCAGCCTGGTAAGCGCCGAGAGCGCCACCTCCTTGCAGCAGCAATGCGGTGCACTCGAAAGCCGGACGGCGCTCAGCGCAATCGCCTTTTTTCTGGTCGAACGGCAACATGATTGAATGGTTCTCCAAGGTGGCCTTCGCACGGGAGCAACGTCCGGACTCTTTCATTTCGATGCGCTGAAGGGAGCGAAGGTCAATACTGCGTGGCGCCCTGGCCGCCCAGATTGAGCCGATAATTGAGCCCGACTTTCACGGTGTGCTCGTCGTTGCGAGTGTTGCCCAGCGTGAAAAGAGGGGCCGGCGTGATGAAGTTGATTTTGCCGAAATCGTAAAACTGATATTCGACCTTGGCCGACCAGTTTTGGGCAAACATGTATTCCAGGCCGGCGCCGACCGTGTAACCGTCGTGATGGCTGCTGTTAAGCGCGAAGGCGATCGGCGCGCCGTTCAGTGTCAGAAAGTCGATGTAGTCGGAGTAAGCGCAGCCGCCCTTGACGTAAAGCAGAGTTGGACCCCACGTGTAGCCGAGACGGCCGGTTACCGATCCGAGACCGCGCTGATTACTGCTGAAGACGAATCCCCCGGGAATGATGACGCCGTTGTTATTGTTGCCGAGCCAGCTGAACTGGCCTTCGATGCCGACGACCCAGTTCGGAGCGAATTGATAGTCGCCGCCGATCTGCACGCCGCCGAGGAACTGTCCGTTACTGCCGGAATTGGTGCCCGCGAAACCGTTGTCCCCGTTGAAGGCACCGCCGATGTGACCGCCAATGTAGAAACCTGTCCAGTTGTAGATGGGCGCGGCGACGGCCGGAGCCTTGGTGTATCGGCGAGCTGAAAGGTCGGCAGCACACGCCGGCATGGTTGCTCCGAGAGTGATGAGGATCGCGCTCACGATTAGAACCTTCTTCTTCATGGTGGCCTCCGAAAGCTGGATTCAGGGCGGGTTCTTTGGCTCCCAGAAAGAAATAGCGGCCACAGCTTGATTATGCTAATGCATATAAGTCAGGAACATAATTAGACTGGTTCATGTCGGACATCGATCTCAATCTGCTGCGGATCTTTGATATCCTGTATGACGAGCGCAACGTCACCAGGGCGGCGGCTCGTCTTTTCCTCACTCAGTCAGCGGTCAGTCATGCGCTCGCGCGGCTCAGGGAGGTGTTGGGCGATTCGCTGTTCATGCGGATCCCCTCTGGCTTGCAGCCGACAGAGCGCGCGCACCAACTTGCGCCACGACTGCGTATGGCGCTGGCCGAGATCCGTAGCGCGGTCACAACCCCGCTGTTCGACCCGGCCAAGACCCGCCAGCGCTTCGTCATTGCGGCTAGTTCCTATTTTTGCACGCTGATCGTTCCCAGCCTGATCGCGCTCGCGCGCAAATCTGCGCCGGGCATCACCTTGCAGATCGTCAACGGCAGCGCTGACGTTGCTCAGGCACTCGACCAGCAGCAGGTCGATATCGCGTTAGGCGCGTTTGACAAAGTTCCGCCCCGCCTCCGATCCGAAGTGCTCTTTCACGATGAGAAAGCGTGGGCAATCGGCACCCATCATCCTCTCGCTAAAGAACCGTTCGACCATGCCGCCTTCCTCGCCTGGCCGCGTCTTGCCATCGGCCTCGCCAGGGCGGCCGACAAATCGCGTGAACCACCGTCACGTAACGATCTCGTGTTTCGCGTCATCCTGGAGACGGACGATGAAGCGGATTCACCTCGATCGGCCCATCGCGCCTCAACGTCGATGATGGTATATGACGCGCAGACCGCAATGGCCGTCACCGCTGCAACGGACATGGTCACGCTTGTCCCACGTCGCTACGCCGAGGCCTGCGCGAGTTCAGCGCGGATCAGGATTATCGACTTTCCTCAGGATCACGCGGAGATGATCGAACTCTCGATGCTGTGGCACAGCCGTGTTCACGATGATCGAGGTTCATTGTGGCTAAGAACACTCATTCGCGAGGCCGTCAATCTGAACTCCAATGCCTTGCAGCCGCGGGGATCCGTGAACAGGACGAGCGCTACTGCAAGCGCCGGAAAGAAAGCCAAAAAGGTGCCGGCTCGCACTCGAAGCAACCAAGCCAACCGTGGACCAGGAAATTAGGGTCGCTGCGCTTGATGAAGCAATCTCATAATGCTCCTGAGATATGAGCATTATCGCGTCCGTGTTGCTCGCCGTATGTTTGCCGGATGTCAGAGCAGAGGCGCCCAGAGATTTCGGAAAAAAAACAGACGGCCATCGGCAGGGCTGCGTTCAAAAGCCTTGCTCGCGATCTTCCCTATGGGCTGATTGTAAGCGCCGCTGCAATTCTCACGTTCTTCGGCATCTTAGTTGCTCTCATGAACGACTGGGCGCCCTAGCAACCATCCCAGCACCAGCCGACAAGCGCAGCTGGCTGTCCGATGTCATTGCATGCAGCTGAAAAGCACACATTCGGCTTAGCGCCGGATATCTTGCGCGCCCGTATGTGGCTAGAATTTCCATGATGACAGCATCATGCACGGCACCAAGCATGGCAGCAAAGAATAAAACGCTAGAATGGGGTGATCGACAATGTGCCACCTCACTGAATCCAATGGCCGAAGAATCAATCCGGGGATGTGCTTGCTCGCGAGGAGATTGCGGGCTCTTGATGAAGCAATTTCATAATGCCCCTGAGATATGAGCATTATCATGACCATGTTGCGTACCGTATGTTCGCCAGATGTCAGAGACTGAAACTGGCGACGCGGGGGAGGTGAAACCCAACCCAGGAAGCCTTATGAACGGGCCGCAACCCATCATGCCGGAAATTACGACTCAAATGGTCCTGCGACAGATATTGGCAACACCGATTTATATGATCGCTCTAATTTTTAATCTTTTGTCGGAGCTATTCACATGGATTGCTGAGCGCATCGACGGGTCATCGTCGGAGCATCACTGCTGAGTTGGCGATATTTCGAACGTCCGATGATTAGAATGCGTCCAACGCTACCCGACCCCGCCGGCGCCCGATTGCTGCAGTAGTGATCAGACCGATGGTGAACGCTCTCCAGCGATAACCTGATTGGCGCGCGTCTGGATCAGCAGCTGCTCTTGATGAAGCATTTTCATAATGCTCCTGAGATATGAGCATTATCGCGACCGTGTTGCTCGCCGTATGTTCACCAGAACTGATCGATGCGGTCCTCGCATTGGATCGCTTTGACCTCAAACACCGTTAGTGTCGACACTCGCAATACCCGCTTGAACGCCTGACTAGTATCAAGGGATGGTGCGTGGGTCCCGACCAGAAGCCGGTGTAGGGCAAACCACTGTTTAACGAATGCGAAGAGGATGGGATGGCGGTGATTACGGACGCTGGCTCGCCCAGCCTAATCTGGTCGTTCCTTTTGGCATCCTTCTTCTGGTTTGACCGGGAAGCCGCGAGATGAACGCCCTTGTCCGAATAGCTCTGAGCCGGCCGTATACTTTTGTCGTGCTCGCGCTTCTTCTCTTGATCATCGGACCACTCGCTGCGCTGCGCACGCCGACCGACATCTTTCCGGACATTCGAATCCCCGTGATCGGCGTGGTCTGGCAGTATACTGGCCTGGCGCCGGACCAGATGTCGGGACGGATCACCACACCGTTCGAACGCGCTCTGACGACGACGGTCAATGACATCGAGCACATCGTCGCGAATTCCTATAACGGCTTCGGCATCGTCAAGATATTCTTCCAGCCGAATGTCGATATCCGAACCGCCAACGCGCAGGTCACGGCGATTTCGCAAACCTTGATCAAGCAGATGCCTCCCGGCGCGACGCCGCCGCTGATCCTCAATTACAACGCGTCGACGGTGCCGATCATCCAGCTCGCGCTGTCCGGCGACGGGCTGACCGAGCAAAACCTAGCCGATATCGGCATCAACCAGCTCCGCACGCCACTTGTCACTGTGCCCGGCGCTGCCATTCCCTATCCGTACGGCGGCAAGCAGCGCCAGGTGCAGATCGATCTCAACTCGACGGCGCTGCAGGCCCGCGGCCTGTCGGGACAGGACGTTGCCAATGCGCTTGCTGCGCAGAACCTAATCACTCCGGTGGGAACGCAGAAGATCGGCGCTTTCGAATATGTCATTCAGTTGAACAACTCGCCGCTTAAGATGGAAGACTTGGGCGATCTGCCGATCAAGACCGTGAACGGCGCGATGGTCTACGTCCGCGATGTGGCGAGCGTGCGCGACGGCAATCCGCCGCAGACCAATATCGTTCACGTCGACGGCAACCGTTCGGTACTGATGATGGTGCTGAAGGTCGGCTCTGTGTCGACGCTCGATATCATCGCCGGCATTAAACAGAAAGTGGTCGATTTCAAGTCCTCGCTGCCCGACGCCCTTAAGATCGGATTCGTCGGTGACCAATCTGTGTTCGTGCGCGGAGCAATAACTGGAGTCGCACGGGAAGGGGTCATTGCGGCTCTGCTAACCAGCGTGATGATCCTGCTGTTTCTGGGAAGCTGGCGTTCGACGATAATAATCGCTACGTCGATCCCGCTCGCCGTGCTCGGCGCCATCGTCGTGCTGTCGGCGATCGGCGAAACCCTCAACATCATGACGCTCGGTGGCCTAGCGCTCGCGGTCGGCATCCTCGTCGACGAGGCAACAGTCACGATCGAGAACATCAATTGGCATCTGGAGCAGGGCAAGGACGTCGAGACCGCAATCATCGACGGCTCCCACCAGATCGTGACTCCGGCCTTCGTTTCGCTACTGTGCATCTGCATTGTGTTCGTGCCGATGTTCTTCCTGACAGGAGTAGCGCGTTTTCTGTTCGTGCCGATGGCGGAAGCCGTGATTTTTGCAATGGTCTGGTCGTTCATCCTGTCGCGGACGCTGGTGCCGACAATGGCGAAATATCTGTTGCAACCTCATGTGCATCACGCCAAAGGCGAGAGACCACCGCTTTCACGTAATCCACTGGTGAGGTTTCAGCGCGGCTTCGAAGTGGCCTTTGAACGCGTCCGCGGCGACTATCGCGATCTATTGGAGCTGGCGCTGAGACATCGGCCCATCTTCGTGATCGGGTTCCTCGGCTTTGTCGGCGCATCGTTTCTGCTGTCGCCGTATCTCGGCCGTAACTTCTTTCCTTCGGTCGACAGCGGACAGATCCTGATGCATGTGAGGACCCAGGTCGGCACCCGCATCGAGGAGACCGCCAACCAGTTCGCTGAGGTCCAGAAGGCGATCCGCAAGATCGTTCCGCCGGGTGAAATCGAAACGCTCGCCGACAATATCGGCATGCCGATCAGCGGCATCAACATGACATACAACAACACCGGCGTGATCGGTCCGCAGGATGGCGACATCCAAATCAAGCTGAAAGTAGGTCATCGACCGACCGACGACTACGTCCAGGTGTTGCGCGAGCAATTGCCACGGCAGTTTCCAGGCTTCAACTTCGCATTTCTGCCGGCCGACATCGTCAACCAGATTCTCAATTTCGGCGCGCCGGCGCCGATCGACCTTCAGGTTCGAGGCGCGGATCTCGCGGGCAATTTCGCCTATGCCAACGAGCTGCTCACAAAGATTCGCCGAATTCCTGGAATCGCCGACGCGCGGATCCAGCAATCACCCAACAGTCCCGGGTTCAACATCGATGTCGATCGTACGCGTGCGCAGTATGTCGGTCTGACCGAACGCGACGTGACCAACAGTCTGGTGGTCAATCTCGCCGGAAGTTCGCAGGTTGCGCCGACCTACTACCTCAATCCGGTCAACGGCGTGTCGTATTCGATCGTGATGCAGACGCCGCAATATCAGATCGATTCGTTGAACGCCTTGCAGACGTTGCCGATTACCGCCGACGGCGGCGTGAATTCAGCGATCCTTGGCGGCGTCGCCAAGATCACCCGCTCGACGTCCAACGCGGTGGTGTCGCAATACGACATCCAGTCGCTGGTGCAGATCTATGCGACGCCGCAGGGGCGCGATCTCGGCGCCGTAGCAGCGGACGTCGATAAGGCGATCGCGGACACCGCGAAGGACGTGCCAAAAGGCAGTTCGGTGGTTCTGCTCGGCCAGGTGCAGACCATGAACAGCGCGTTTTCCGGGCTACTGTTCGGATTGCTGGGGGCAATCGTCCTGATCTATCTCCTGATTGTAGTGAACTTCCAGTCGTGGTCCGACCCGTTCGTGATCATCACGGCACTTCCTGCCGCGCTCGCTGGCATCGTCTGGATGTTGTTCACGACCCAGACCACGCTGTCAGTGCCCGCGCTGACCGGCGCGATCATGTGCATGGGCGTCGCCACAGCAAACAGCGTGCTTGTGATCAGCTTCGCCCGCGAGCGCTACCAAGAACTGGGCGATCCAGTCGCCGCGGCGATCGAAGCTGGTTTCGTGCGGTTCCGGCCGGTGCTGATGACGGCGCTGGCGATGATCATCGGCATGGTCCCAATGGCGCTCGGCCTTGGCGAGGGCGGCGAGCAGAACGCTCCATTAGGACGAGCGGTGATCGGCGGATTGATCTTCGCGACAGTTGCAACGCTGATGTTCGTACCGGTGGTATTCAGCATGGCCCACAAGAAGCGGCCTGCAAAAACTGGCGATGCATCGGAAGTGTCGCATGTTCGCTGATCATAGCTCGCCGGTCTCTCGCCGGAAGTTGGGTATTTTCGGGGTTGTGGCGGGCATCGCTGCGCTGCTTGTCGTGGTCACCGGTATCCGGGCGCGTGAGGCCTCCAGTGCGAAACTGCGCGAATGGACTGATAATCAGGCCGATCCGACGGTGGCCGTGGTGCTACCCGACGCCAAGGCTCTCAATCCCACCATCGATCTGCCGGCCAGGCTGGAGGCCTATTATCGCGCGCCGATCTTTGCCCGCGTCAGCGGCTATTTGAAGGGCTGGCGCGTCGACATCGGCGCGCGGGTCAAGGCCGGCCAGGTGATCGCCGAAATCGAGGCGCCGGACCTCGACCAGCAGCTCTTGCAGGCGCGCGCCGATCTCGCCAGCCAACAGGCCAGTGCGAGATTATCCGAAGCGACGCTGAATCGTCGGAAAACGCTGATCGCCTCGAATTTCGTTTCGATGCAGGAAATCGACGAGCGCACCGCCGACCTCTCCAACAAGAAGGCGGCGGTCAACTCCGGGCAGGCCAATGTCGAGCGGCTGGAGGCGTTGGCCGGTTACAAGAAAATCACCGCGCCGTTCAACGGTGTGGTCACAGCGCGCGATACCGACGTTGGCGCCCTGATCAATGCGGGCGGCGGAAGCGGCCCTCCGATGTTCGTTATCTCCGACATCAGCAAGCTGCGGGTCTATGTCAACGTGCCCCAGAACTACGTGCCCGCGGTCAAGATCGGCGCCAAGGCGGTCATTTCGATGCTGGAATATCCGAACCGGACTTTTGCGGCGACGGTCGAAGCTTCCTCGCAATCCGTCGATGTCGGCTCCGGCACCACGCGGATGCAGCTTGCGCTCGAAAACCCCAAGGGCGAGCTGATGCCGGGCGGCTATGCCAATGTGCGCCTGAGCCTTCAGCGCGACGTCGCGCCTCTCCATATCCCTGCCAGCGCGCTGATCTTCGACCAAAAAGGCTTGCGCGTCGCTACCGTCGGCTTGGACGACACCGTATTGTTCAAGACCGTAACCATCGCTCGCGATCTGGGGCGCGATATCGAACTGGAGTCGGGCATTTCTCTTGATGATCGTATCATCACTGCGCCGCCGGACGGCATTGCCGACGGCGATCGCGTCCGCGCTATTGGCATCGAGAAGGACCGCGCTGCCGCCAAGACAAGCGCCAAAATGCGGTAATGAAGTCTCGTTTTGGGCGACGGCCTGAACGGAAGCTCTCGATGCACGGGCCAAGTGGAGACAATTCGAAAAGCGGTTTGCCGGACTTGAGCACCGCTCACTTTCCCGCGCGCGCGACTGAGGGGTGAGGATCCCATTCACTGTAACGCTCGTGCTGAAGCAATACGACAACGTAGAATCAGCACTGATGAGCCGGAAATATTCTATCGATCCGATTAGGCCTTTCCTTCGGTCGGAGATCGCACTGTTATGAACGATATCGATGACGATCGTGACGAATTGGCATTCGCACAACTCGATCTCGCGCGCTATCATAGCAAGCTTGATCTTGGCCATGTGCTGAGCCAGTTCAAGACGGTCCTACAAGATCAACACCTGCTTCGATGCGTTGGTGCACGGTTCGGAGTACCAGGCATCGCGCGCGATGGGGGCGTCTAGTCGCTGGGAGCGATTTATCAGGGAGACACGGTCATGTTGCGCAAGACGATGATAGCATTATTCGCAACGGCCTCGGTCGGCATGCTTGCCCCGAGCGCCGCCTCGGCTCGCGGCGGCTTTGGCGGCGGCGGTGGCGGCTTCCACGGCGGCGGTGGAGGCGGCTTCCACGGTGGCGGGTTTGGTGGCGGCGGCTTCCGCGGCGGCGGTTTTGGCGGAGGCGGTTTCCATTCAGCCGCGATCGGAGGCGGAGGTTTCCGCTCAGCCGTTATTGCGAGCGGCGGATTTCGCAGGGGAGCCTTCGCAGCCGATGATTTCCGCGGCCGCGGTTTCCACCATGGGTTCCACCACGGGCGCCGATTTGCGTTCGGTGCATTTGCAGTCGGACTAGGCTACCCGTACGCCTACTATGACGATTACGGTTATCCGTACTACGACTACGGCTACGACGATTCCTACTCTGAAGATGGCGGCTGCCACGTGGTGCAGCGGCGCACGCATAACCGGCATGGCTGGCGTATCCGACCTGTCCAAGTGTGCGGCTAAGAGGCACACTCTGGCCGGGACGATGCGCGGGCCGCGGGAATCTGTCCTCACAGGCTCGATCCGGACCGACGGATTAAGGATCATAGATTTCCCGGAACCTGATGAGTTTTGGTGATGGTCCGCATCGTTATCCCGGTGCAGCAGTCGCATTGCATGAAGGCGCAATTTTCCTTGACCACCTTTTTCGGGTGTAGATTGCTTCCCTCCCCTTGAAGCAACATAGCTCGGAAGCCGAATAGGCCAACTGCAGGCGCATGATCGACCGAGCGCATTGCGCAGCGGGCTGGCTCCCGATTAAATTGTATGAGGGGCCTTCAGTTCATGATCTTCGATACGGCTTCCAGCGCACAGCATACAATTGCGACGATCAGATAGAAGCCAACGTAAATCTTCTCCACGCGATCACGGAGCATGTGCATCTTACCCCACTGGCTCCTTCGACACATCACTTTGATTTCACAGTTATGGCGTAGATCCGAACGCCGAAACAGTAGTGACGACCTCTGGACTATGCGAATGCATATTTACCAGCATGCTCATTAAGACCATTCATGAAGCATCGACCTTCGACAAATTGATTTCGATAGGAACTCCACGTCTTGCAGTTGGGGTGTAACCGTATTCAACCGGCGGTTATCAGGAGGCGCTAGGCTTTCGAGTCAGCGCCGAATCGCCTCCCGCTACCCGGCGAAGTTGCGTCGTCTACTCGAGGGCGGATATCCCTGATGAAAGGTCTTCATACTGTTCCTGACGTAAAAGCATTATCATTAATTAGACTTCGCGCTTTAATGGTTCGTCCACTAACTACCATCTGACGGTCCTCCCTCCGTTTCGTTCCATGCGGAGGTTCACTATGGAGGAAGCAACATGAACAAAATGACGGAACCGGCAGACCTCATGGGGTTCAACAACAAATTGCTCGAGCGAATGAGAGACATGCACCGGTCGTGGCTTGAGAGGCTACTGGAGATCCGTCAGATCGAAGCAGAATTTGGAACCAGGCTTCTGACCGCGAAGAATGCGTCCGAAGCGACAGCCATCTGCAACGAGTGGATGACAAAGCGTCTGGAAACTATTGCTAACGAGCAGCAAATATTTGCAGCCGGCTGGCTCGGATTGATCTCGGACGCAACCAAGATGATCCCTGCAACATCCACCAGTGCGCCTAGCCACGATCAGACGGTTGCAGGCTGATCCACCACCTCCGCGTAAACTCTTTCAACGGAAACAAAGAGAGGCCCGCCGAAGCCCTGCTCTATCCGGCCTTCGGAAAAATCCGCCCCATAGCGGCATCGAACGATGGGACGGTCTCTCCCCGCGAGTCAACATGCGGTCGTCGTCTAATAACAATTAGAAGTGTTTGCCGGACTTAGTACCGGATCCTTCCCTCGCGCTCGCGCGACTGAGGGATGAGGGGTTCCATTCACTTAGCCCAGTTCTGGGGCGCTGATGCAATACGACAAGCTAAACTCAGCAAAGATAAACCGGAAATATTCCGTCGATCCGATCAAGTCTTTCCACCGGAGATCGCTGTTTCATGAACGATATCGATGACGATCGTGACGAATTGGCATTCGAACAACTCGACCTCGTGCGCTATCTCAGCTTGCCTTGCTCTTGGAGTCGCCCATGTGCGGAGGCAGTTCATCGAGACGGTCCTACAAAATCAACACCACCTTCGACGCGTTGGTGCACTGTTCGGAGTGCCAGGCATCGCGCGCGATGGCTATCAAAACGATCCAACCGGGAACGTTTGGTAGCAGGGACGAGATAATTTATCAGTGCACACAATGTGGAGCAGAAACGTCGAAGTTTGCCGAATAGGACTTAGCCACCGACCCAAGAACGCTCACGCGGGAGGCCACACGGGTGATTTGCGATCGGCGCGGCATCATCGCTGGCTTAGCACCTCCGTCGTCATTTCCTTTGCCATCATCGTAGCGAGAGACAATACCAAACCCGACCGAATAGCCACGGAGTACATGAATGCATTTGCCCGTAATTCCTCCTTCGGACCTTAATGCCGAGCAGCAGCCGCTGTACGAAGATATGAGGCTCGGCATAGCGGCCAATTTCCAAGGGTTCGTCAATGTTCGTGACGACGGCCCTTTACTGGGGCCGTGGAATCCTGGGTACACGAACTAAAATTCGGAAAACCCGTCTGGGACCTGACCAAAGCTATGGTATCGCGACCGTCGCTTCCCGCCGCGGTGAGAGAGGTTGCGATTCTCGTCACTGGCTCGCACTTTCGGTCGGGCCATGAGCTCTACGCGCACGTGATCGTTGCGGAGCATCGCGGCCTAGCTTGCACACGCTTGGCGGCGAAGGCAGATGGCTAGTCAGGGGGAAGTTCCGTCAGATTTCGGCGGTGCGGATTTCTCCGCCAGCTCGATAATCTCGCGGCGCATTTGTGGGTCGGTGATTTTGATGAAAGCCCTTATCAGCCTCAGGGTTTCAAGGTCTTCTCGCTTTACGGGCGTGCCGTGAGCGGATCATGGAGAGCTAGGCCGGCCCTCGGCCAGTCGACGGCGATGAGCCGGCCGGTACCTGAGAGCGTGATGAAGGCGGTGCGCATACCCTCGCCGCCGAAGCAGATGTTGGTGCAAAAGACTTCCGGGGCGTCGTGAAACTCGATGATATTCCCGCTTGGGGCAAACACACTGATGCCGCCTCGTACCAGTGTCGCAACGCATATATTGCCACCGGCTTCGACGGCCAGCGAGTCAAAGCGCTGGTAACCGGGAAGGCCGTGCAGCAGCTTGCCGCCATTGGGTGAAGGCCATGGCATTTTTTCGACCTGCCCCTCGCCGGTGATGGCGAAACTCCAGATCCGGCTGGTTTCCGTCTCGGTGACATAAAGCGTGTGTCCGTCGGGCGACAGGCCGACGCCGTTCGCGCGTCAAACGCGTGATGAACAAAAAATATCCAAAGGGATGGCCGTCATGACAAGCAAAATTACGGCTACGGAGGAACTCCGAAGAATCGGCGAAGCTTTCGACGACAGCATCCTCGCCACCTCGCCGGAAGAACTGCGCGAAGAGTTCGCAGCCCAGGGACTCGACGTCGAGAAGGTCGAGGCTGAAATGGACGCCATCAACGCCAGCGCAAAGCTTGCGGGAGCAAAGATGCGCCTAGAGCGGGCAAGGGATGCGGTGAAGGCGGCCAAAATCCAACCCACCGTGGTATCTTCCGCCGAAAGAGAATCGGTGCGCGCAAAACTGCACGATATGCGCGCCGGCAAGGGCGGCAACGCATCCGGTTTGATGATGGCCGCACGCAAGGGCGACGGCCTTTCCGAGAGCGACGAAGAGGGCGCGGTCGACGACATGGCGCAGCTCGCGGCGCTCGAAGCGCAGGATCCGGAGACGGACGGCGAATGATTCCGCTTACCCATGCCGAACGGATTCTACAGGGGTTGGGCATCACGGATCCGAAGGACATCGACCTGGAAGCCATCGCCTGGACAAGAGGGGCCGTCGTCAATTTTCGTCCCCTGGATCGTTGCGAGGCGACCATCATCGGATCCAAACGCAGGGCCGTGATTTCAGTGAACAGCCGTAGTCCGCTCGAGCGGCGGCGATTTTCGCTGGGGCATGAGTTGGGGCATTGGCATCATCACCGTGGACAAGTCCTCTTCTGCGCCAACCGCGACGTCGGAAACTTCGCCAACGATGCGTTGAATCCCGAGCGGCAGGCCGATTCGTTCGCCTCGGACCTCATCCTACCCAACTACCTCGTGGATCCGCGGCTGCGGAAAATAAAGAGGTTAACGCTCGCGGCCGCGCGGGATTTGGCCGATGAATTCTCCGCGAGTCTCACGGCGACACTGTTCAAAATGACGCTCCTAAACAGGTTTCCGATGATGATCGTCTGTCATAACAAGACGAAGCGACGATGGTTTGAATCATCGCCGATGATTCAACCGTGGTGGAAATGGCCGAGTAAGGCGTTAGATCGACAGACGTTCGCCGCGGACATGCTTTTTAACGGAGATGCTGAACAGAATTTCCCGCGCAAGATGCCGGCGGACGCCTGGTTCGACTTTAAAGGATGCGACCGGTACGAAGTCGAGGAGCAATCCTTCCTACTTCCGGACGATGAAATACTTACCGTACTGAAACTGCCCGACGTGGCCATCGCCTGATCCTGTTTAGAAATCTTAGGGTGACGTTTATTTCGCCTTGAATCAGCTGATCAGCAGCAGCATCGTGATGATTGTCGTTACGATAGATAGATGATGGTCGGCGCCTGTTGGCCCAGCAAGTCGGCGCACGGGGAAGTCCAAGATGGCGCCCGCCCTTGTTCGATTGTGTTGAGGGACTCTAAAAATGGACGACGATATTGACTTATCCGGCTTGTCGCCCGAACAGGCCGACACGGATCGTGTCCTGCGGCGCTTGCTCGGGACCGCCGTAGCGGATCGCTATGCCGATTTCTGCCGCCTCGCGGCCGGCACCTTGCCTCTGACTGTGTCCCGGCCGCTCGCAGGCCACGCGCTCCGCGAGCTGGACTCGTTGATACGGCACGTGCTTGCGGTCCCGATGGACGCGATAGTGCCAGAGGATACCGCACAGGAAGGTTTGCGCGCCGACGCGCTGAAAGCGCTCAAGACCATAGGTTTCGACGAACACGCGCTTCAACGAGCGGAGAATGCGTTGAAACCCAGGTCAAGCCATCGCCAACAGATAAAGAGAATCGTCGAGCGTCTTGGCCTCGCACCGGACGGGGATATCGCTGGAGATTGGATCGCGCTCAATGACACTTATGGCCGCGTCCATGAACGATCCTTTCATCTGAGCATGAAGGTCGACGACGGATTTCGCGCAGAATACGCGCAACGGTTCGATACGGTGATCCGAGCGCTCGCCATCCAGTTGGAGCGCCGCTATGCACCGCTCATGCATCGGGCTAAAGAGATCGCGAGTATGTCGCCGGCAGAAGGGATCAAACACTTCGTGGGAGAAATCCCGGGCGCGGTTCAGGTGCAGGGATATTTCTATCAGAATCTGACGTCCGACGATTGGCTGCCGCTCCTCAAGAAGAAGGGGTTGCTCGGCGAACCCCTGCCCGATCCTCAAGGTGACAGTGGGCTCCGCCTCTGGACGTGGCCCGTAGGTGGCTATCTCCAGCGAATGGCAGGCTCATCCAATCCTGCTACACGGCAAACCGTGGTTGAAGCGATCCGCCCGCTCGCAACGTCAACCCACCCGGATGTGCAGCATCGAGGCATGGACGTCATCGCGGCGCTCCCTGCTGCGGAGGCGGCGTCACTCGCCGATGTGGTAGCAGGCTGGCTGGCATCCGAAACCCTGCTCCATCAGAGCGCACCCCACAAGCTCATCGCCTCGCTGGCGCAAGAGGGGCACGTCGATGCCGCGTTGCAGGTCGTCCGGGCCGTATTTCGGGTTTTCGAACGTGAAGGGCAGCTTGCCACGCTATTCGAGCAGGTGATGTACGAGCACTACCTTGCGGGCGCGGTAAACGAGCTTGCCAAGGCGGGCGCTCGGAATTCGATACCGCTCTTTTGTGATCTGCTCCAGCAAGTAATGCGGATCGAAAAGCATTTCAGCGGGGGCTCGGAGGAGGACTATACCTATTTTGCCGCTGGACCCTTGGCGACGGATGACCTGGCAGGGCAAGGCGTAGGCGGCGCTCTGGTCGCTGCCATTATCAATCTGGCAAAAGCCGCAGTCGCGTCGGATCGCGCGGCGCTTACGTCCATCGTCGAAACCGTCCAATCCTACCGGGCGCGGATTTTCCGGAGGATCGCGTTGCACGTTCTGGCAATGGCACCGGGCGAGGCCCCGGCGCTCGCTGAGGACTATCTGGCGGACACGACATTCATTGATGCGGATTGGTGCGCTGCCGAATATGCTGAACTTGCAAACGCCTGGTTTCCGTCTCTCCCTGCCGCCGCGCAAGAGACCATCTTGGCTTTTATCGACGCCGTCCCCGCGACATCCCATGAGATTTATAAAGCCAGCTTCGAGCAGTACGAGAAGCGGCCAATCACGGACGAGGACGAACGAAAATACCGTGAGACAACGATCCGCGACATCGTTTGGGGTTGGCGCGAGGCACTACCGCCTGCTCGCCGCGAGGCGGTGGAAGCCACTTTCGCGGAATTCGGTGACCCTGACGCGTGGCGCAAGCGCCACTTTCCAACGACAGAGAGCCCGATAACGCCCGAGGCAATACGCGCGCAGTCCATCGACGAAACGGTCGCGTTCCTGGCCAGGTGGCAACCTGAGCCCGGATTGCCAAAACATACCGCATCGGCGCTTTCGAATGCCCTGCGTCAAGCGGCCAACGCTGATCCCAAGGCATTCTCTGCGAACGCAAACAAATTCGGGCGCTTAAGGCCGGTCTTCATTCGCGGGCTGCTGGAGGGGCTACAGCAGTCCGTCGCGAACAGAGCAGAGATTATGTGGGGCCCTTTACTCGCGCTGATGACTGATATCGCTGCACGTGAAGAAGCGTCCGCGCCGGATGTGGGGGAGGTTGCCGGGGATGATCCCGACTGGATGTGGACCCTGCGCGTTATGGTTGAAGTTCTTGGGTCAGGATTGCGCGGCGGCGTCGAACGGCTTCCTAGTTTGCATGCAGCGGCCGTTCGGACACTCGCTTTCGCGCTCTACCGGCGGGTATCCACAATCCAACTTCCTAAAGCTGAGGGCCAGCGCGACGAGAAACACGTGTTTTTCTCGGCGCAACGAACCCCGCGCGGCGCGGCGATCGAGCTCTGCGTCCTGCTCCTTTGGTGGTTCTGGAGCGATTCTGACAGTGCGATCGGAAAAGCTCCCCGCGATGCACTGGCCCTCGTGCCCGATCTACGCGGGATATTCGAGGCCGAACTTGCGGACCGCTCGCCGACAGGATGGATACCGCGCGCGATCCTCGGTCGCTACCTGAACTGGTTGTTCTATTTCGGGGAAACATGGTTGCGCGGACAGATGGACAATCTGTTTCCGCCGATCGACAAGCAACTGCGGGATGCGGCGTGGCTGGCGCATCTTCTGTCTGATCAAGGCCCCCTCTCCGCGCTGCTCGAGGCGCTCCGTGGATGCTATGCGGACCAGATCAAGAGCATGGGCAACGATGAGTCAACAAACGGCGACGCGTCGGGCAACCGACTCGCCGAATACCTGATGGTACTCTACCTGCATGATGCGTTGCCTGAAGAGTTGTTGGAACAATTTTGGGCGACGGCGCCGCTTCCCGTTCGTCGCAGAGCCATGTGGTTTATGGGTCGGCAGCTAACCGCGGACGACGCCCGGATGAAGGAACAGGCTATGTCTTACTGGGACCGCCGGCTCACGCTGGCTTCGGGCGGGGGTGATCCCGACAGCTATCGAAGCGAGCTCGGCACAATCGGCCAGTTCTTTTACTGGAAGGTGGACCCCGGTTGGCTATTGGATCAGCTGCTGCGCATGCTCAAGGTCGGATTCGCGCCCAATGATCCCATCGGGATCGTCGATGGCCTTGCAAAGAACATCCCAGACGCAATCGATCGCGTCGTCGAAATTACCCATGCGCTCGTCAAGCATCCCTTGGTGAACAGCTGGATATTCCTGGCACAAGAGACCTCCTTGCGACATATCCTCATCGCTGGAAGGCAGAGCAGTTCGGCGGCAACACAAGCGAGCGTGCAGGAAATAATTAGCTTGCTGGCGGCGCGCGGCAATACCGGCTTCATGGATCTCGCCGTGCCGTGATTGGCTGGCGGTCTTGCTCCGAAAGCTTTCCGCGCATCGATGGGATTGTGTGCCGCCGGATGACGGAGGCTTGTGCAAATGCCCTTTATGGCGTGGGTTATTTCACCGGTTCATTGACCCATCGTGCGGGGATGCCTAGTTTCAACCCATGTTTGAGATTACGGGCGACGATATTGCGGCCTTAAACGACGAAGACTTGCGAACCCTCGTGGGGCGTCTTTGTGAGGCGGAACTGCGCAAGCAGGGCTTGCCCCTCGCGGCGGTAACTTACAGCGGAAATCAGACCGCAAAGGATGGCGGGCTTGACGTCCGTGTAGCCTTGCCACCGGGCACTGCGATCACGGGCTTCATCCCTAAAGCCGCAACGGGCTTTCAGGCCAAGAAGTCGGACATGCCCCGCGCGGCTATCCTTGACGAAATGAAGCCTGACGGAGTGCTGCGGCCATCCATCACCGAACTGGGAGCAGCATCCGGGGCCTACATCATCGTGAGCGCCAACGGCTCCACGTCGGATACGGCATTGACCAGCCGCCGCAACGCCATGGCGGAAGCCGTGAAGGATCTTCCCGATCGCGAAAAGCTCACGCTTGATTTCTACGACCGGACGCGGGTTGCAACATGGGTGCGCGACCATGCGGGTGTTATCCTTTGGGTCCGCGCACGCATCGGCAAGTCGGTTCCGGGCTGGCATCCCTACGGCTCATGGTCTCACGTGCCCGAAGGAGCGGACCCGGCCTACCTCGCGGACGATGCGGCCCGCATCAAGACCGGCAGCAGCGATGACGGCGACGGTCAGTCGGCGACCGATGGCATCAACAAGCTACGTGACGCGCTTCGCAAACCCGGAAGTGTTGTCCGGCTGGCGGGCTTATCTGGCGTCGGCAAGACACGATTGGTTGAAGCGCTCTTTGATCCCGGCATTGGAACTGGCAGCCTCGATCCGTCCCAGGCCATCTATACGAATTTCACGGAAGCCACTGACCCGCAGCCGCCCGGGCTTGCCTCTGACCTCGTAGCGACGCGGACTCACGCCATCCTTGTGATCGACAACTGCCCTTCCGATCTGCATCGGCAACTTTCCGAGATTGCACGGTCGGCGGGAACCACCATCAGCGTGTTAACGGTCGAATACGATATCCGGGACGACCAGCCGGAAGGCACTGACGTTTTCACGCTGGAACCTTCGTCGCTCACACTTATCGAGACGCTGGTCGGCAAGCGTTACCCTGCGCTTTCGCAAATCGATGCCAGAACCGTTGCTGAATTCTCTGGAGGTAATGCCCGGGTTGCGCTCGCCCTTGCCGCCACGGTCGGCAAGAACGAGACCATTGCGGGGTTGAGCGATGCGGATTTGTTTCGGCGGCTTTTTCAGCAACGGCATGAACATGACGCGGGCTTGCTTTCCATCGCCCAAGCCTGCTCCCTCGTCTATTCGTTTGAAGGAGAAAAGACGTCGGGCGACGACGCCGAGCTTCCGGTTCTTGGGAGCCTTATCGCAAAGACGGCTGACGAAGTCTTCAGTGGTGTCGCCGAATTGAAGCGGCGCGATCTGCTGCAGGAACGCAGCGTGTGGCGGGCCATTCTCCCGCACGCCATCGCGAACCGACTCGCTGCGATGGCCCTTCAAAACATCCCGCGCGCAACCCTCACCGCAAACCTCATCCAAGGCGCGCCGACGCGGTTGCTGCAATCCTTCTCGCGCCGCCTTGGCTATCTGGATAACAGTAAGGAAGCCAAGGCCGTCGTTGAGAGTTGGCTGGCACCCGGCGGATTGCTGGCCGATCTGCCCAATCTCTCAGAAGTCGGCCGCGCGATGTTTCAGAATGTCGCTCCGGTTGCGCCAGACGCGGTGTTGGCAGCCATGGAAGTGACGCTCGAAGATGCCGACGAAGCCACCTTCAAGCAATGCAACCACTTCATCCGCCTGTTGCGTTCACTGGCTTATGATGCGGTGTATTTCGAGCGGGCGCTTGCGCTCTTGCTCAAATTCGCGCGGCAGCCGCGTGGCGACGGTGTGGGCGAGGATGAAGCCGACCATGCAGTGTCGTCACTCTTTTCCATTACCCTCTCCGGAACGCATGCGCCGATTGTGATGCGCCTTAAAGCCGTGGAAGCGATGCTGCGCTCTCCCGACGCGTCTGTGCGTTCGGTCGGCGTCGAGGCACTGGAGACGATGCTCAAGTCGGACCATTTCTCATCAAGCTACGCGTTTGAGTTCGGCGCCCGCTCGCGCGACTATGGATACCATCCCAGAACGGGCGACGAAATCCGGGACTGGTTTGGTGCGGCGCTGACATTGGCTGAGCAGTTTGCCCTGTCCGACAGCCCGGCGGCGCTACGGGTGCAGAAGGCCATTGCCAACGAGTTTCGTAGCCTGTGGTCGAATAGCGGGCAGAATGACGCGCTCGATCGAATAGCGCGGGCGATTTCCGCGAAAAACTTCTGGCGTGACGGCTGGCTGGCGGCGCGATCCGCGCGGATTTATGATGGCAAGAGCTTGCCGCCAGAAATCTTGACACAGCTTCTATCGATCGAGGAAGCGCTCCGGCCCAAGGACTTGGTAAACAAGGTTCGCGGGCTGGTCATCGGCACGGGCGGTGGGCACCTCGACCTCGACGATCCGGAAGACCTTGAAGACAATGATTTTGAAGGTGCTGCTGCGCGCGCAGTAGCGGCGGTGTCGGCACTTGCCAAGGACGTTGCTGTCGACGGCGAGGCATTCAGGGCGGTTCTTCCGGAACTGAAGGGCAGCAGCGGCAAGCTTAGGCCATTTGGGGAAGGCCTGGCACAAAATGCCGACGATCGACGCGCGATGTGGGATGCCATCGTCGCGCAGTTCGCCGCGGGAAATGAACTCAGCTTTGGCTTCACTGGCGGCTTTCTGAGCGGTCTCCACAATCGGGATGCCGCCTTGGCAAACACAATTCTCGATGAGGCGGTCGAACACCCGGCGCTGGCCGCGATATATGCGATCCTGCAGGCGAACGTCGTGGTAGATGCGCCCGGCCTTGCCCGGCTTCACAAGGCGCTTGAATTAGGCAAGGCGCCGATTGCCAGCTACTATAACCTTGCCTGGGGGCGTGCCAGCGACACCGTGGCCGGCCCGGACCTCAGGGATCTAGTGCTGGCGATCAGCCGAAAGCCCGACGGACTCCTCGCCGCCCTTGAAATCATTTCTATGCGGCTTCACGCCGATGCCAGTGACAAGCGCGCAACGGTGCCCGAGGTCCGGGAGGCGGGCCGCGCCCTCCTCGCGCAGTATACCTTCCACAAGAAGGATTCCCGCACGACGCGCGAAGACCATGAGCTTTCGGTGGTGATCAAGGCGTCATTGGCCGGAAGCGAAGGTGTGCCGGTTGTTCGACGCCTGTGCCGCGATTTGATGGCGGCAGTCGCCAAATACGAAGTGCACGCTCACGATCAGGACGATCTGATCAAGGCGCTCTTTCATGTCCACCCGTCGGTTATGCTTGATGAACTATTTTCGGGTGATGAAGCGTCGCGCAAGCAGAGTTTGACCCTTCTGAATAACCTCAACCGTTTCAACAGGACCGCGCTCGACGATGTGCCGGATGAGGTCATTCTGGATTGGTGCGCCGTCGATCCGCCAATCCGTTACCCCATCGCCGCAGCCGGCATGACGCTGTTCCGCCGGGCGAGTGACAAGGAACCGCATGCGTGGACAGACTTGGCCCGAAAGCTTTTGGAGAACGCCCCGCACCCCCGCGCTATTCTCGATGCAATAGTCTATCGCTTGCGCCCGATGAGTTGGAGCGGATCGCTGGCAACCAAACTGGAATCGCGGCTAAAGCTGCTGGGTGATTTGCCGGTCGGGGATGCGCCCGATCTGAAAGCCGCTCACGAACAGGCGAAGGATCAGCTTCGCAAGCAAATTGACGGACAGCGTCAGCGTGAGACGCAGGAAGACAAGGCACGAAGCGGCCGGTTCGAATAAGGGCACGTCGGCGTATGGATATTGACGCACATCGCGCAAACCCAGCAGTATCGATTGATCAATACGTCGAGCGCTGTGTTGTGGCGTTGGGGCGCTCGCTTGATGACCGTACCGCGATCTATCTCGACACAAAATTCTGGATCATCTTGCGCGACTGCGCGGCAGGCAAACGAACTGACGCTGCAGCGCTGGAACTACTTCATCAGCTCCGAACCTTGGTCGCGGAAGGCAAGGTGTTTTGCCCCATCAGCGAGAGCCACTTGTATGAATTTTTGAAGCAAGACGACATGAATTCGCGTCTGGAGACCGCGCGTATCGTGGATAAATTGAGTCTCGGCGTAGCGCTGATCGATGAGCGGATGCGGATGGGAACGGAGGTGGCTCGCTTCGTTCATAGTTTCGAGGGCGACGCGGATGATCTTCATCCACTACGCCATCTTGTATGGTCGAAGCTCGGCTACGTTGGGGGATTTATCCACCCCAGCAATACAGGCTTCGATGCCGAAACCGAGCTCGCTGTGCAGAAGGCGTTCTTCGATCGAATGTGGACAGTGTCGTTCCAAGAAATGTTCAAGACGCTCGGGACAGCTTTACCGCCCGATGGTCTCGACTTCGATACCTCTGGAATTAACCAGGGCGTGGTCCAAAACGCGGACCAGATTAAGAGCTTTGCGCAGGCCTACGCCGCCGAGCTTGCCGGCGCTGTCGAACTCGGTGCGGACATGGCGATGGAGGTCATGGGCGACCTCTACTGCAAAAAGACGGGCGAGCAGCCCGCCGAGCGCGGTTCGCAGGCGTGGCAGAAATTCTGGAATCAATGGGCAAACCTGCTGCTTGCCGCCCTTAAGAAGCGATCACAGATGAGACAGCAACTGCGTACCATGCATATCCATGCGAGCCTGCATGCTGCATTCCGTTGGGACAAAGCCCGGCGTTTCACGAGCAATGATCTATACGACTTTGAGCACGCCTCGGCGGCGTTGGGCCACTGCCAGGCCTTTTTTACCGAGCACCCGCTGCTTGCAACAATCACGGCGCGCCATGTCGCCCTGGATGAGTTATTTCAATGCCGGGTCGTCTCGGAAATCCCGGATGCCATCGCTGCACTCAAGGCCATCGAAGCTGGGGCCGGTAGACGAGGTGTCGGTGGCGCCTGAAATATCCAGGCCGACCCGGCCCGCCCATTGACTGCCTGCCAAGCTGACCTAAATCTTTGACGGGTATTGCCTCGATATTTCGTTCATAATCCCCCGATCATCGATCCCAACGTTTTCTGCTTCTTGAAGAGCCGATATGGCCTCCATTGAGATATTTATTGGCGCCCCGATTGAACACGCTTCCGAGCGGGTGGCGTTGACACGCGCCGTGGAATTCCTAACGGCGCAAGGAATATCGGCCGTCATTATCGCCAATGTGAATCTCAAGACGCGGCAGATTGACCTCATCATTGCGCTTGACCAAGGCGTCCTGGTCGTCGAGGCCAAGGCCTTCGCATCTATGGTTCGGGGTGGCGAGAACGGCTTGTGGGAGCTTCGCCTCGCTTCGGGCCGCTGGAAACAGATCCCCAACGCCTACCTGCAAACCATCGATGAGATGCACGCAGTGCGAGATGCGATGGCGGATTTCGCTGGCGCGGCTGTGCCCTTCCCCGACGCATCGCTGGTGTTTGCGCCAGATATTCCGGCCAGGTCGTTGATCCCGCCAGGCGATTTCAAGGTGACGGTCGCCGGCATCGATGAATTGCAAAACCTGATCCAGTCAATGAAGCGGCAGGGCTGGTCGCTGGATAAGTGGCGGACCTTTGCTAAGCATCATCGTTTGATCCCGGTGCCGTCTGTTGAGACAGCGCTAAGCCATACCCTGCTTGAAGCCGAACAGCTGCTGAAAGCATACGGCGAAGCATTCACAGAGACATACGGTGCCCCGGCTTCCGAGTTAGTCCCGGTCTCCTGCCAGTGCGAGAGTAAGCTGCTTTCATCCGAGGTCGTTCTCGAACGGTCAGTTGCTGAAAGTAGTGTTTTGCTGATCGGGCCGTCGGGCTGCGGCAAGAGCCTGCTTTCCTATAAGATTGCCATGGCGGCGTTGGTGCGCGGATCTGTGCCGATAATTCTCCCCGCCAAGCATTTTGAGGGAAAGCTAGGCGATGTGGTGGACCGAGAAGCAGCTTTGCTGGGCGCGCACTCGGCGAAAGCGTTAATTTCAGCCGCGCAACGCTTGGATCGCCAACTCCTCTTCGTCGTAGATGGGTACAACGAATGCACGCCGGCCGAACGGCAGCGTCTGACGCGCAGCACGGCTGCAGCCGTGAAGCGCTACAACGCGCGAGCGGTTGTGTCGACCCAATCGCCGCTGGAACGTGACGATCTCCTGCCCGCCCGCATCTACGCGGTGCAGAAACCCGACAAGAAAGCCAAACTGGCCATCGCGCGACACGCTGCCGGTCTCGAAGATGATGTTTTGAAGCCCCTGCTGGATACCGTGGGAAGCGGTCTCGAAGCAAAGATGGTCGGGCAGCTTGGGCGGCAATTACCTAAGGGCACCAGCCGATACGGCCTATTCGATGCCTATGTGCGAGAACGGCTGGGCTCGGCGGCCGCGGACGGCATCCGGGCATTATCACGCGTCGCCGGAATGATGACGGATCGTGTAAGTTTCGGTCTGTCAGTGCGGGAACTTGACCGGCTATCCGACCGCGAGAGTGTTTCCGGCGCGCTGCTGCAAACGCTTCGGGTCGCAAACCTCCTGCAAACGCGCGGCGATCGCGTGAGCTTCAGCCACGAAATGTTCCTCAACGTGTTCGCAGCGGAAGCCATCGTCCGACGCGCTAACGGCGATCCGGACGCCATCGTAGCGGCATTGCGCTTGCCGCAGCATATCGAAATCAAGCCGCTGGTCTTGGGCGCAATCGATGACGACGTCGTTCGGCGGCAAGTTTTACTTCAACAATCCGATGTGCCGCTGATCCGCGCATGCTTGGCTGGGCAATGCGGGCATGACGCTCAGCGCTGGGCTAACCAGCGAATTGATGAAGTCCTCGGTCGCCTTGACGAAGAGATCGACGGGGTCACCTTCGAAATCGAGAAAGAAAAGGCATTCTTGGGCATCCGGGTGAAATCTGGAACCGTCCGGGATTGGTTTGCCGAAGACCGTGCCGTGCTGGATGCACTCCCTTGCGAACTGATGACCGGCCGTCGCCTTGACGAGGTGATACGGCTCATCGGGAAAATGGACCAGCGCCTAGTGGAGGAGCATCGCCGGCTGCGGGGCGAAGCCGAGGAACAGAAGGTCGCGCTCCGCAGCGGACTCTATGCAGCGTGTTATGTTTCGCGCGGATGGGAGAATTTTGGCCTCGCGCGCATTTGTGTTCCCGTTCAAAGCGGGCAGCTCTACAGCCAACCCACGGTCTCGGCACATGCAAATCTTCTCGGGCGATTGGCATCACCGAATTTGAGCCCGGGCCAGGTCGGATTGCTGATCGGGCTCAACCGATATGCCGACCGTAAGGGCCCATCCATTGCCGCAATTTTGCCCGGTCTGATTAGCCGTCACTGGCGGTACGCTGCCTATCATCTGCGCCTCGAACTGATGGAGGCGGCAGCCTTCGGGGGTCATTCGATGACGGAAGATGAAAGGCTTGCCTTGATTACGGCCATCGAGGCGTTGCCGCCGGTGCAGAACATCATGCTTTCTACGGCGATCGTCGACGCGCTCAAAATGCTTGGCGCGCTCGATGACGATCAAACGGCATATGCCGCAACCGTCAAAGCGACGATTGCCGAGGCGCTGGCGGATCAAAGCAACCCGCTGATGTGGGGTGTTGCGGTCGGATTGTGGAACGGACAGTTCGACCATCCCTACGACGGCGCATATTGCGAAGCATGGAGCGAGCTTTCCACGGCCGACCGGAAGGCGCTTCTCGTTATGGCGGCGCAGAGTGTGGACAACGAGCCCATGTTCGTTTCTGCCATGATCGGTGAGCTTGCTTCGCAATCGGACCAAAGTATCGGGCCGCTTCTCGTGCGTTGGACTGCGCTTCCGCCTACAAGGTGCATGATGGCACAGGAAGCTATCCGCAACTTTGAAATGGCGCATGTCGCGCTTGCCCGGCTCCGTGTGGCTTTGCCCGGTCGCTCGGCTGATGCAGTTTTGTCGGACAAGGGTATGGCCCTATCGGCATGCGGCGAGCTTCTCTATTGGCTAAACCGGGATGATCTATCGATGGCCGACCGCAGGCTCAACTGCGCCGCGCCGCTTCGCATGCTGTCACGACACGAAGCTTGCGTTGCCGCGTCGGTGATTGGTGAATTCGCCAATTCGGATTTGATGGTTTCGGAAAGCATGAAACGGCTTCCCGGGTCGGTGCCGGTGGGAACATCCTTCGGGCAGGCCTTTCCCCACGAGATAGCGGCGATTTACCGTGCAGCCTTGAATAAGCCGGAAATACAGTCCGGCTATTTCGAGTTTTTTCGACTGGATGAATTGATTGAGCAATCACTTTCGGCGCTGGGTCACTTCGGCAACGCAGACGACGTCGCGCTGCTTCGGCTGTGGTCGCAGCAATCCAAGTTCGGGCGTACAGCGATCCAGGCCATCAAGGAAATTGAGGAAGCTCCGCACGCCATGAAAACACGCGCAGCCGGTTAAAGGGTGTCCTCCAGCGGGCTTTGATTCAGTATCGGCAAAGGCTAGGAACTTCGGGTACGATGGGAGCCGGTGTAGAGATCGCCTGTGCACACATGAAATATCCGATTACGCGCTTCAAGAATTTGAAGGTTGCCCTCAAAGAATTAGAACCGTTCATTCGAAACGGCCAGCATCTTCAGACTGGCAGGCCGTTCGATCGATTTGGCGGGATGCTTTCCAGGGAGGTGTTAGCGAACTGGCTGCTTTGTGCTGCGGCCAATTCGGAAACCGAAGCAGAGCAGATGACGTTTACCAGCGACCCGGTCGGCGGTGACGGCATCATCCACGACACCAAGACCGATGAAACATGGCAGACGGAACATGTGCTAGTGCCCATGGCGCGGGGCGAAGAAGCCGTGAACGTTGAGGCTTCGATATTGGCGGCCATCGAAGACAAGCAGAAGAAGGGCGGCGCGGCGTACGCACGCGGCAAGACTCTCGTGGTATTCGTCAATGCTGGTGGTGGCGCGTGGCACCCCAATAAGGTTGCCAAGCAGATTCCTGCGACGCTTGACTTCGCCGCCGTGTGGGCTGTTGGCCTGCAGGGTGTCGAGGACGGTGAGTACGTTTACGGCGTAACAAATTTGCATGTGGAAGGTGGCGACGCGCCTACATGGACTATTCGCATCACCAAAGAATTTGACGATTGGAAAACGACGCGGATTCAATGATCGGCGCCGGGCTTTACGCCGACCACAACTCATTGGGCACAGTATGAAAAAGCTGCTCGTCATCCTCGGCGCCGGAAGCTCCATCCCCGTTGGCATGCCGTCCGTTTCGGCCATCGATGCGCTTATGTTTGGTCGGAGCGACGAGTGGGCGGAGGAGCAACGGTTGGACAACTACTACCGCAAGACGTGGGATGCGGTTGAGTCTTATTATGCTGCCGCTTCGCCAAGCATTCGACCGACACCAAACTTCGAGAAGGTCCTCGGCGAAATGATTGGCTTGGCACACTGGATGGAGCCGTCACCGTTCGGGCATGCGCTTCGCCAACTTATCGCGCCGGATGGGCAGCCCCTTGGGATGTCGTTTAACTCGGGGGCTTACGCGGTAACGGTAAGCGTGACGGATCAAGTCACCTACCTGTTGAAGAAATTAGCCGAGCACATGCGGGGCCAGTGTGATGCCGCCCTCATCACGGCACAGGCCGGCTTCCCTCAATACAAAGCTCTGTTCAACCGGCTTCGGACAACATTTGACGTGGGCGTTTTCAATCTGAACTACGACACGGCTGTCCTCACGGCATGGCCTGAAGCCTTCACCGGCTTTGGCAGTAGCGGCCAGTTCGATGCGAAGGCGATTCATGAGCGCAGTGAGTGGGGCTTTTCCTATCACCTCCATGGAAGCGTCCATCAATCGCTCGTGCACCCGTTCGGTGACGATGTTCGGTGGGAAGAGGATCTGTCCGGGACATTTTTCGATGGCCACCAGGGCAATTCCACCGACCGCCGATCTGACAACCGGTCGTTTCCCAAAACCAGCCTCATCGCGGGCGGATTCAAGCTTGACCAGTTATTGGTGGAACCGTTCCAGTCGTTTTATGCGGCCCTGATCCGGCGAGTTTATGAAGCCGACGCTATCCTGATTGGCGGCTACGGATTTGGCGATACGCATGTAAACCGGGCGCTATTGAACCGAATGCGACAGCCCGGCAAGAGGCCGCCGGCATTAATCCTGACCTATTCGCGGAACGTCTACCCGATGGAATTCCGCAACGACGAATGGGGCATGAACGTCAACATTTCGCTTCATGCTCCTACGGGATTTCGGAAACCTGGCCACGCTTCGCCTCCCGATATCGATGAACTCGTAGCTCACGATGGCTTCGAGGTGTCGGGGCTTCATAAGGTTGCTATTTGGCACGGTGGCTTTGTCGAGGCGGTTCGCAAATAGACGCATGGGTCCCATGGCTCGATGGTACAGCCGACGACAATGCTCCGAAAAGCTAATCGGCAAGCGTCACTGGGATTCCTCGTTCGGCAACCTATTGGAGAAGAGCGTGTCGTTCTCTGGTTCGATGGGAACCTCCATTCGATAGCGTGACGTTGCGTCCCAGCGCGTCCATTGCAACTCGGGAAGCGCATTCACATGAACTTGCGCCTGATCGAGATCACCAAAGAATCCGATGATCCTGTGAGCGGTGTTCCATTCGATGGCAAATGACCAAACCGTCGACTCTTCGGTTTCGCGCCTCATGGCCATTTTGAAAAAGCCGCTTGCACATATGCAGTCCAATTGCTGAGGCCATGACGCCGTCTTCTCGGCGAAGCCGAGCAAAAGTGGATTGCCCCAATCCGGCCGATTTGCATTGGCAACGAACCCGACGGTGCCGGGAAGAAAGCCGCCGCGGCGTTCGGCTTTGTTATAACTCATGAGGTAGAAAAATCCTTGCAAGTGCATCTGCGCCAGTTCATGCACGCGCTTTTCGATGAGCTGTGGCGGCGACACGAAACCAAACTTGACGTCGACACGCGACATCATTTTACCTTCGATCGAACCCTCCTCATGGCTTTCGCCGACCATTTTTCTGGTCCGGCGACTAACCGAGCCCTTGGCCTTGCGCATGGCTTCTGCGTGCAGCAGCGGGTCGGCGTGCTTTTCGCCAAGGTTCGGCTGGAGCGTGATCGCCGAAATATCATCCTCCAGGTCTGATTTCTTATTGTTGCACGGTAGGCAAGCTTTAACGATTAGCGCCCAGCTCTTATCAAGTGCACCCTTGGGTACAAAACGCCTGCCGACGACATGCTCGACAGTGAAGGGATTTTCCTCGGATTTCTCGTTACCGCAGTACGGGCACGTATGATTGTCGAGGCGCACAGCTCGATTGGGAGGGAGGACGTTCATGGATGGAGACATGGAAACTTCGAACCCTTGCCTGAGTCGGAAAACAATTGCATTCAATTTGGCGCCTAGTTGGCGCGATTTATTATGACGGGCTTCGGCTCCGAAGATTGACCCCGCAGATGCGAGGTCCATCGAACATTAGGATGCGGATAAGCCCCAGAGCCCACGCCGACTTACGGTTGCTCGTCAACCTTGCGATTCGTCCTATTTGTACGCCGCAGATACCTAGCAGCCATATCAACGACGTCAGCCGAGATGTGCCGCTCGTTTCCCCGCCTACTTCCGCGCTTTCAGCCTCGTCGCAAAAGCGCGGCCTATTGGGGTGAGGTCTTGGCTCATCGTCAAGTCTTCAACCTGAAGCACATCTTCATCAATCTGATCATAGCGACGTTGGGCGTACCTGTACTGCCCCTCACTCAAGGTTGCGGACGCCATGAGGGCGGCGAAAAAGTCCTGAATGGCTCGAAACACGTACAAAGCGTGCAGCACGCCGCGAGTGGGACGGATTTCCTGCCGCCACGGCGAAAAATGAGTTTCCTTCTCGGCCGCAATCAACGCGATCTGTCCTTCAATCAGTGTGAGCTGTAGGTGCATGCACTCGTGAAGAATTCCTTCGGCTAACCGAAGATCATCATTAGGTCGGCCTTCCCGCTCTACCCCAACAAAAATCGAAAACGGTACAAAAGGCTCACTGAAGCTCACGTCGTAGTTTGGAGAATTAGGTTTGAGAAGGTGCAAAACTGAGAGCACGGCAGAAACCGACACTGCGGCGCCCCGAACAAGAGAGATCAAGTGGATCGCGCACCTTAACGAGCTTAAGAGTTCTGGACCGACCTCATCAGACCGATAAAACTTCAGACCCAACTCGGAGTATTGATCGACGAATTGCGGCCCAAGGGATTCAACCAAGATTTTGCGGTCGTCGTCGAAAACCGGTTTGCACAGACTCCCAATTACTGTGCGATCAGCTTGGGGAGTTTGACCTAAGATGCGAGCGGTACCGTAGTTTTCGCGGTCAATGCCATACCTCTCTCCAAGCTCTGACCAGCGCGGCAGTATTAACAGCGGCCCAAGGTTTTCGAACCAGAATGGGCCGGGTTTGCGAAGCGCGTCCAACACCAACTGACGAGTCGATTCGTGCTGATCAGAAGTGGGCAAGCCGCCCCAGGAGGCGCTCATCATTCGATCCCGCGGAACGTATAGACTAGCGTGTAGCGCTCTCCGGCGCTGATGGACGATACTGCATGAAACGACTTGGGAGAAATCTCAAATGCGAACCCACTTGCGTGGGCAGGGAGAACGATACTTTGAAGGCTTTCCGGAGCATCGGAAGCAAAAAGCATCAGCAGCCCGCCTTGCCTTACTTCCCATCCATCGTTGAATTGAATGAGCAAACGATGAGTCTCTTCTGCACCTAGAAAATCATTGTGAATCCGGATGGTCTGGCCCTGCGTCAGCTTATGAGCACTGATTCCCACGAGCTTTAATTTTTGCGAAAGCTCAAATAAGCCTTCCAGCGCAGCAGAAATCACGTTCGTGAAGGAGGGCTCTGTCAAGCGCTCGATTTCGGGTGATAACGGAATATGCAAAAGTGAAAATTCGTATTGCTCATAGAAATCAGCGATTGTCAGCTTCCACGGCGCCCCCTCCTTGAACCATCGAAGAATGCGATCAGCTTCGCCCCGAGGCAAAATGTCCACGACTTGCAGATGTGGAAAAGGGACTGATGATCTCGTCGCACTGTCGAAAACAGGCATCATGCCGCAACAGCCATCCTTCGCGAGAGATACTGCATGAGGTGTTCAATTAGGCATTTTTGATCAGCGCAAAATATGGTCGGGTTATCTATCCCGTTTGCCCTGCTATAGCGGTGAGGCGGCATTCCACCGCCACAAACTTCCAAATATCTACACGTCCTGCAAATAGAGGATGTTGGGCGCTGGGATTGATGGTACTCTGAAAACTCATTTGAACAGACAAAACTAGTCAAACTACAGTCGAAAACGGAACGGCTCACTTCAAATCGATCCGCAAAAGGTGACGCGCTTTTCAACGTGTCATTCTTCGCGATGGTGCCATCGGTTTCGAACACGAGAATTCCATAGTCACTGACGCCAACGCCTTCTTTTCGCGCAGCTCCCCCAATGAGTAGTCTGATTATGTCGTCCAAAAATCGGATGGGCGTCGGTGATTGATCGTCAAGATAATAGTCCACGAGCCGAACCATCCACTCGCCGTACTCGGTCGAAAGGCAAGCTGCTTTGCCGATCGGTAGCACGTCGTGATTTCCATCGCGATACAAGAAATCAATGCTCGGCGCTTTCGTGGATTTTAGGAACTCATAAATCTCAATTGGATCCGATGCTACATCGACGACGGCCAGCACTCCGGTGAAGAGCGCGGCTGCTTGGGGTTGGGATGATAATTTTCGTATTCCGGCGAGTAAACCGCCTTGAGCGCGTGTAGCACCGCGTTCATACCAAGCGGCTTCGAGTGGTCCGCTGACCACTGCCCGGCAAACACATAGGCATCGGAGGCCGCATCCTCCGGAATGACTGCTTTCAAGATCGCGATTGCGCGATCGCAAAGCGGTACTTCGAAATCCTTGCCTTCTGGATCGTCCTCAGCCTTCATCCGCTCCGCTGGGATGGTCCAAAGCCGTTCTGCAAAGTCGACCTCGCGTATGCGCATAAAGCGAGCTTCGCCGGTCCGCACCGCCGTTAAGATAATGTATTCAGCAGCGAGGTTCACCGTCGTGTCCGCCATTTTGTGTTTGGCATTCAGCGCCCGGACGATGTCAGGCACGTCTTTATAGGGCGCGGCTTTGTGATGGCGCTTCGATCGTTTCGCCTTCGGCAAAAGCGGCTTCAATGTCTTCCACATGGCAGGGTTCTTCCCAGACCGGAACCCCTTGGCTTCTGCGGCGTCGAGTACACGCTCAATTCGGCTTCGCGTCTCGCGAGCCGTGCGGTTGATCGTCATCCAGATCGGCGACAAGATGGCCAACACATCATTCGAGTTGACGTCGGCCAGCTCCATAGTGCGGATGGGCTTGCAATGCACCTTCAGATCTCGCGTCCAGTCGACGAGAGTGTTCTTACCTTTGAAGCCCGCTTTGATAGATGCCAAAAAGGCGTCCGCGAACACTCCGAACGTAGTGCCCGCTACTTCCTCGGTCCGTCGCTCTGCGGCCGGACTCCTGCCTTCAGCCAACGCCTTGCGCGCATCCGCGGCCTTGAGACGAGCATCAGCGAGCGACAAGCCGTCCTTGCCCTCCCCTTGCCCGGGCCAAGGCCAATCTCTCTCCGCTTGCTTGTGCCGCGCACACGATACATGAAGATCCATTGGCGCCGCCCGTGCGCCCCTGTCTCGATCGCGAGGTAAAGTCCCCCACCGTCACTGTGGCGCCCGGGTTCGGTGATTGTCTCCGCTTCTCGAGCGGAGAGCTTATGCAACTGTCTTTTGGCCATGTCCGCCCCACCATCCGCCCCACCATTGAACGCGGATTGCGACGAACGCCCGCGAACTTCCATGGACTACTGCGGAATATGATCCGCGAATTCTAGCAGAACTAACAAGCTGTTAGAAGCCAGCAGCGGCTTGTGACGGACAAATATAAAAACGCCGCGCGACCGTGGTGATGCCGGTCGCGCCCTGCTTTTTTGTTCATTCGCCTCGTCAGAATCTTTATTCGCTTCGCCAGAATCTTTCGTCGTCCCGGCGAAGGCTAAGATCTATACGCCGCGGCCGCTGTGTCGAGGCACTCAAGCGGATACCCCTTTCCTTTAACAAATGATCCTGTGGTTATAGGTCCCGGCCCCCGTGCGCAATTGCGCACCAGGCCGGGACGACGTGAGGTTTGGCGTCACGTCGCAAAAAAATCCGGCGCGCCCTTCAGCGCGCCGGATCAATTCAACTCCAACCGTTTTCAGCCTAACCCGTCGCCGCCCTCGGCACGCGGTTCTTCGAGTTGCGCTGGAAGAACAGCGCCTGGCTGGCAACCGCGGAGACCATCGCGGGCTGGAACGGTTTTGAGATCAGGAACGCCGGCTCGGGGCGTTCGCCGGTCAGGAAGCGTTCGGGATAGGCGGTGATGAACACCACCGGGACCTCGAAGACGCGGAGCAGCTCGTTGACGGCGTCGAGGCCGGATGAGCCGTCGGCGAGCTGGATGTCGGCGAGGATCAGGCCGGGCTTCTTGTTCTTGGCCAGCGCCACCGCGTCAGAATGGGTGCGGGCGACACCGATCACGTTGTGACCGAGACTCTTGACCAGGCTTTCGAGGTCCATCGCAATGAACGTCTCGTCCTCGATGATCAGCACGTCGGTGGCGATTTCGGCGGCCATTTCGCGGCCGGCGGTGTCGGCGAGCTTGCGGGTGTCGGCGACGCTGGTGGCGAGAATGAATGCCACTTCCTCCTCCGAAAAACCTTCCAGCGACAGCAGCAGGAAGGCTTGGCGCGGCAGCGGCGTAATGTTCGAGAGCCGGCGTTCCGACGGCATCGTCTGCGGCGCCAGATCGGGAAGATCGTTGATCGAGACCGAATTCCAGATCTGGGTGAACAGCCGGAACAGGCCAGCGCGCGCGCCGTGCCGTTCGTCCAGCAGGGCGGGGTCCTGCAGCAGGGCCTCCAGCATGGCCCCGACATAGGCGTCGCCCGACGCCTGGTTTCCGGTCAGCGCACGGGCATAGCGCCGTAACAGCGGCAAATGTTCAGCAACGATCTGTGATCGGGACATCCCCACTCCATCCTTGTCTTTTGGTCGAAATATCCTGGGCCGAAATCGCCTGGAGCGCTCGTTTTTGGGAGGACGCATCCAGCAAACAGGGGTGACCCGGTTCCCCTGTCATCGCCGACTACGCCTGAGAGACGAAAAAGTTCCAAGAAAAAGTTCCCAGAATTCGGAACTTTCCTTGAACCTTCGCATTAGGCTCTGATCGACAGCAGCGGGGCCAAGGCCCGTTTTCGAGAAAAAACGCTTGAAATGCAGGGACTTAACTCTCGGGGAAGCGTGGATCAGATCATGAAGGAAGTAAAGAAGCAGGGCGGTCTCAATGCCGAGATCCAGTCCAGAATCGGCCATCAACTCCGCGCCATGTATGACGATGTGGTTCGGCAGGGCGTGCCTGACCGCTTTGCGGAGCTCATCAAAAAGCTAGATGGGCCGGAGGCGGCGGCCCAGGCCGCTGGCCAAACGGATCAAACCGTAAAAAATGACGGGAGGGACTAATGCCTCTCACCGACTCTCTTCGCGACGACATCTTGGCGTCGGTACCTAGCCTGCGCGCGTTCGCGATCTCGCTCTCGGGTAATGGCGATCGTGCCGATGACCTGGTTCAGGAGACGTTGCTGCGCGCGATTGCCAATATCGACTCGTTCCAGCCGGGCTCGAACTTGCCGGCCTGGCTGTTCACCATCCTGCGCAACCTGTTCCGCTCCGACTATCGCAAGCGGCGGCGCGAGGTCGAGGACGCCGAGGGCAATTATGCCAAAACCCTGAAGACCCAGCCGGCGCAAAACGCGCATCTGGAGTTCGAGGAGTTTCGCTTGGCGCTCGACAAGCTGCCGCAGGACCAGCGCGAAGCGTTGATCCTGGTCGGCGCCTCCGGCTTCTCCTACGAGGACGCCGCGGCGATCTGCGGCTGTGCCGTCGGCACCATCAAGAGCCGCGTCAACCGCGCGCGCTCGAAGCTTTCTGCCCTGCTCTATGTCGACGGCGCCGACGATTTCGGCCCCGACAACACTGTGCGCGCGGTGATCGGCGGCAACAGCTGACGAGCGACGGGAATGAATTGAGAAAGGCGGTCCGGAAGGGCCGCCTTTTTTGTTTGCGTTCGTAGCCAGTACAATCGGCGTCATTGCGAGCGAAGCGAAGCAATCCATCTCGCCACGCAAAGAAAGAATGGATTGCTTCGCTTCGCTCGCAATGACGAGAAGCCCCGACGAGTACGCGGAGCCCACGAAGTCATTACCGCACCGGCCGCACCGGCGCCGACAATTGTTCGGTGCGGTCGCGTTCGCTCATGTCGACCACCGTCACCATCGGGGCGGTGAGTTCGTAGACGTAGGAGACATCGGTGAAATAGCGTTTCGCGGTGCCGCCGAGCGCTTCCGGCGCCACCCGATCGAGCAGGATCAGGCCGAAATCAGAGTCTTCCCGCCGCGTCGCCGCACTGGTGTTGAACTCTTCCCAGCGGAAATGGAAAATCGTCTCCGGCTCGTCGCCGACGATTTCCCAATTGGCGACGATGTGGGGGTGCTTGCCGACCAGCGACAGGCCCTCGTCAGAATGCGACGCCAGCTCGAAGAACAGCAGCGACAGCGACTGCGCGGCGCGGGCGCTGACGGCGATATCCGGGCCGTTCACCGCGATGCGCTCGGCGTGCGGGATCGCGCGGGCCTCGAACAGCCCCTTCAGCTTCACGCCCTGCCACTGGCTTTCGCTGAGCAGCGTCACCACGTTCGACATCGCGTGAATGCGGCCGATCAAAAGCTCGCGCGAGACGTCCATATCCGACCCGTGGCGCAGGGTTCGCGTCACGATCGACTGGATCACGGCCAGGATGTTCTTGACCCGGTGGTTGAGCTCGTCGATCACGGCTGTGAGCCGGCGCTCGAAACCGATCCGCACCTGGATTTCGCGGCTGAGGCGCAGATTGTTGTAGGCGACATAACCGAACAGGCCACAGATGATCCCGGTGAGCGCCAGCCCAATCGCCGCCACGATCGCCGCGGTCTGCTGCGCCCGTATCAGCGCGCTGGTCTTGGCATAATAGGCAAGCGACCAGTCGCGGCCCCCGAACGTCACGGTTCGCACTATCGACGGCGCCGGAGCGTCCGGCATCACCGCACGCAGGGTGACGGCGGCGGAATCGTTGGCGACGAACTCGTCGTGGGAATCGCGCGGGTCCTTCAGCACCACCGAGAACAGCGACCGGTCGTCATTGGCCAGCATCAGCGGCGCCAGCTCATAGGAAAAGGTGACGAAGCCCGCGGCCTCGCTGGCGCCTTCCTGCTGCACCGGCGCCGCGAGCACGAGGCCGACCGGCCCGTTCTGGCGCAACAGCGGGATCGGGTCCGACGCCACCGGCTTGCCGGTCGCCATCGCCTGCGCCAGCATCGGCCCGACGATCGAGTGTCCGTCATAGGCGCGGCCCGGAACACCCAGCGTATCCGGCGTGCGCGGCTCGAGGTCCATCAGCACGTCGATCGGCTTGTCGATGGCCTTGAGATCCAGCGGCTGGTCGTCGAAATCGCGAATGGCCGGGTTGCTGAAGCCGGCGCTCTTGAGCTCCGCCTGCGCGGCGCCGAGCTCGGTGGGCTTGAGCCGCGCGATCCAGGAGGCGACCACGAAATCGGTCTTGAAGGCGTAGATCGAGGAGCGCAGCGGCTGCAGCATGTTGGCCTTCACCACCGACGGCGCACGAAACAGGCCACTTGCCACGCGCGCGAGCAGCTCGCGCTCGGTCAGCCGGTCCTGCACCAGGCTGGCGTGGACGTCGATGGCGCGCGCCAGCGCGATGCCGTCCAGCGTCAATTCCTGATCGTGGACGCGCCACGCCGCGAGACCGGAGAGCAGAACCCCGATCAGCGCGAGAAAGCCGATGATGAAACCCAGCCGAACCACTCGCTTACTCGGGCATGTCGGGTTGGCAGAGAGGCAAAGGAAGCATTTTGGGTCTGTCGGGACGGTAACGAATAGACACAGAACAAAGGCCAACCGCGGGAGATAATGAAGGAGCGATCATCGGTACGCAACTACAGTTGGCAGCAAGCATGAACGGCGGGGGCCGTGGGCCGTGCTTTGGCGGCGCCAGAGAGTGCTAATCGGACAGGAAGGAATTTGTTCCGGGTTAACCTCAAAATAGTTTCAGGTGCCGCGGACGGGCGCCAAAAGTGTTAACGCGCCGAGCCCGTCTCGCCGGCGTGTGATGTGTGCAGTTCTAGCGGAGTGAGGCACTTTTCCCTCTCCCCGCAAGCCGGGCGAGGTGAAACTAGCTCGCCTTCAGGTTTTCCTTGGCTTTCGCCGCCGGGCGGAGGCCGCCCTTGGCCTCGATGAAGGCGATGATGCGCGCCAGCCCCTCGCTCTTCTTCAGATTGGTCATCACGAACGGCCGCTCGCCGCGCATCCGCTTCGCATCGGTGTCCATCTTTTCCAGCGACGCGCCGACATGGGGTGCGAGGTCGATCTTGTTGATCACCAGCAGGTCCGAGCGGGTGATGCCCGGCCCGCCCTTGGAGGGGATCTTGTCGCCGGCGGCGACGTCGATAACGTAGATCGTTAAGTCAGCAAGCTCCGGCGAGAAGGTGGCGGCCAGATTGTCGCCGCCGGATTCGATCAGCACCAGGTCGAGGTTGGGAAACTTGGCGCGCATGTCGGCGACCGCCGCCAGATTCATCGAGGCATCCTCGCGGATCGCGGTGTGCGGACAGCCGCCGGTCTCGACGCCGGCAATGCGGTCGGCGGTCAGCGAGCCCGACCGCACCAGAAACTCCGCGTCCCATTTGGTGTAGATGTCGTTGGTGATCGCGGCGATGTCATAAGTGTCGCGCATCGATTTGCAGAGCAGGTCCATCAGCGCGGTCTTTCCCGAGCCAACGGGGCCGCCGATGCCGATCCGAAGCGGGCCGTGAGAATTAGACATGGCGAATACCCCTCAATTCTCGTCGTCCCTGCGAACGCAGGGACCCATACCGCGTGATCCATCGATAAGACAGAATGGCCGACACCTTCCGCAACAACCAAGGCCGGTGGTTATGGGTCGCCGCGTTCGCGGGGACGACGTGCTGATAGATAAATTCATGACCGGAACAGCCGCGTGTACTGCGTCTCGTGGCGCAGGCTCGCCAGATCGGCGCGAAACGTCGCGCTGCCGAGATCGTCCAGCGAGGCTTCCAGCGCGCGCTTGGCGGTAACGACGACCACCGGCTCGAGCGCGGCGAGCAGGCGCTGGCTGTCGGTTTGCCCGAGCGGCACCAGACGCGCGCCGGCGGAAATCCAGTTCGACACCAGCGCGTGCAGGAACGCGTGCATCGCGGGCGCCAGCGGAATGGCGTGCGCGGCGCTGACGACGCCGACCGCGACCGGATAGACGACTGCGCGGCCGCAGGCTGCGACGCGTTCGTCCAGCCCGTCGCAGGTCCAGGCCGCGCGCGCGATCTCGATGAAGGCGCGGCCCTGCGTGGACGTTTCGAGCTGGCGCTCGCGCGAGGGCACGAAGGCGGCGGCAAGCTCGGCGTTCTCGCGAAGCTGGGCGTCATCGCGCGCGGATGCCGCCCGATGCGCCTGCGCCAGAAACACGCCGTCGCAAAATCCGGACCCGTCCGCCAGCATCGCCGCGAGCCAGTCGCGCAACGAAGCGGCATCGACGATATCGCCGGCCTCAACCGCCCATTCGATGCCGCTGGAATAGGAGAACGCGCCGACCGGAAAGCCCGGCGACAGCCAGGTCATCAGCCGGTACAGCGCCGCGCCCTCGTCTGCCGTCATCCCGCGCCGGTCGTCGAAGGCCAAGGGCTCACTTGTGGTCATGAGCATGGGAGTGATCGTGGTGGTCGTGATCGCAATGCTCGTCGTGGTGATGGTGATCACTATGGTGATCGTGATCACTATGGTGATCGTGATCACCGTGGTGATCGTGATCACTGTGGTGATCGTGGTGATGACCATGATCGTGCGACGAATGATCGTGCGCGTGCGCGGCAGGCTCGGACGCATGGGCGTGGCCGCTCGCATAGGCGCCGCCTTCGGGATCGAACGGCGCCTCGATCTCGATGATGCGCGCCCCTAACCCCTTCACCATCGCCTCGATGACGTGGTCGCGCCGGATGCGCAGGCCTTTGGGCATGATCTGCGTCGGCAGATGCCGGTTGCCGAGATGCCAGGCGACCCGGACCAGATGCAGCGGATCGGCGCCCCTGATCTCGACCAGCGGCTCGGCCGCCGCGACCACCTCGATCAGCCGGCCGTCTTCCAGCACCAGCGCATCGCCGCCGCGCAAGGCTGTGGCGTTTTCGAGGTCGAGCAGGAATTCGAGCCCGCGCGTGCCCGTCATCGCCATCCGCCGCCGGTGCCGGTCGTCGAAATCGAGCACGACGGTGTCGGCCGCGGCGTGGGTCCAGCGATGCTGGCCTTCAACTCGGGTGGCGCGGATCATGGCGCTCTCTTGCTTTGACGCGTTTTCTTCACGCGAACCGGTTCCCACTTCGCTCGAAAACGCTTTAGAACTTCTCCACCTTGCCGTCGCTGATGATCTCGATCACCGTCGGCGCCGTCTTCATCTGCGAAGAATACTCCCGCCACACCTTCATATGCGGCGCCTTGCCATGCGCATTGAGGTCGTCGCGGGTCTCCCAGCGCTCCACCACCACATACAGATTGGGGTTGTTCACGCTGACATGGCCGTCATAGGAGATGCAGCCCTTCTCCTTGAGCGTTTCGGCAGTACAGGCTTTGTGCCCCTTGATGAAGTCGTCCTTGTTTTCCGACTTCATCGGCGTGGTGGCGATGACGTAGATCATGAAATTCTCCCTTGGCTTTTCTTGATTAGCGGACGTCGACTTTTTCCGGCGTAATCACTTCGATCCTCGGCGGCGCGCTCATGCATTGCACCGCGACGCGGCCGAAGGTTTTCATGTGTTCCATGCCGCGGTGCGGCACCAGCGCTTCGGCATTTTCCCACTGCTCGACGAACACCATCTTGGCGGGGTCGGTGACGCTCTCGTGCAGATCATAGGCGATATTGCCCGGCTCTTTGCGGGTTTCCTTGATGCAGGCGGTAGCCGCCGCAATGAATTCGGCGCGCGTTTCAGGTTTGACGGTCAGTGTGGCAACGACGTAGATCACGGAAAATCCTCCCGGCTTTGTTCTGGCTTAGCTTGCCGGGCAGGACCTTAGAACATGAAATAGCGCTGCGCCATGGGCAGCACCTCGGCCGGGGCGCAGGTCAGCAATTCGCCGTCCGCGCGCACCTCATAGGTCTCGGGATCGACCTCAATTTTTGGGGTGGCGCCGTTGTGGATCATGCTCTTTTTCGAGATGCCGTCACGGGTATTTTGCACCGCGTACAGCTTCTTATCGATGCCGAGTTTTCGCGCCAGCCCACCGGTGATAGCCGCCTTGGAGGTGAATACCACCGAGGACGCCGTCAGCGACTTGCCGTAGGCCGCAAACATCGGCTGGTAATGCACGGGCTGCGGCGTCGGGATCGACGCGTTGGGATCGCCCATGGGAGCGGCCACGATCGAGCCGCCCTTGATGATGCAATCGGGTTTCACGCCGAAGAACGGCGGCGACCACAATACGAGGTCGGCGAGCTTGCCCTTCTCCACCGAGCCGATCAGTTTTGACACGCCATGCGCGATCGCGGGGTTGATGGTGTATTTGGCGATGTAGCGCTTGACGCGGAAATTGTCGTTGTTGCCCTTGTCTTCCGGCAACGATCCGCGCTGCTTCTTCATCTTGTCGGCGGTCTGCCAGGTGCGGATAATGACTTCGCCGAGCCGGCCCATCGCCTGCGAGTCCGACGACATCATCGAGAGCGCGCCGAGATCATGCAGAATGTCCTCGGCGGCGATGGTCTCTTTCCGGATGCGGCTTTCGGCGAAGGCGAGATCCTCCGCGATCGAGGGATCGAGATGGTGGCACACCATCAGCATGTCCAGATGCTCGTCGATGGTGTTGCGGGTGAACGGCCGGGTCGGGTTGGTCGAGGACGGCAGCACGTTCTTCAGCCCGGCAATCTTGATGATATCCGGCGCGTGGCCGCCGCCGGCGCCTTCGGTGTGGAAGGCATGGATGGTGCGGCCCTTGAAGGCTTTTACCGTGTCTTCGACGAAGCCGGATTCGTTCAGCGTGTCCGAGTGGATCATCACCTGGATGTCGTAATCGTCCGCGACCGAGAGGCAATTGTCGATCGCGGCCGGCGTGGTGCCCCAGTCTTCGTGCAGTTTCAGCGCGCAGGCGCCGGCCTTGATCATTTCGACCAGTGCGGCCGGGCGCGAGGCGTTGCCCTTGCCTGATATGCCCAAATTGACCGGGAAGGCGTCGAACGACTGGATCATCCGCGCCATGTGCCATGGGCCCGGCGTGCAGGTGGTCGCGAACGTGCCGTGCGAGGGGCCGGTGCCGCCGCCCAGCATCGAGGTGACGCCCGACATCAAGGCATGTTCGATCTGCTGCGGGCAGATGAAATGGATATGGCTGTCGAAGCCGCCCGCGGTGAGGATCTTGCCCTCGCCCGCGATCACGTCGGTGCCGGGGCCGATCACGATGGTAACGCCGGGCTGGATATCAGGATTGCCGGCCTTGCCGATCGCGCTGATAAAACCTTCCTTGATCGCGACGTCGGCTTTCACGATGCCCCAGTGATCGACGATCAGCGCGTTGGTGATGACGGTGTCGGCCGCGCCCTGCTTGTTGGTGACCTGGGATTGCCCCATGCCGTCGCGGATCACCTTGCCGCCGCCGAATTTCACCTCCTCGCCGTAGGTCGTAAAATCCTTTTCGACCTCGATGATGAGATCGGTATCGGCCAGCCGCACCCGGTCGCCGGTGGTGGGCCCGAACATGTCGGCATAGACGGAACGTTTGATTTTTACGGACATGAGACGGCCTCCAAAATACAGGTCGTCATCCTGAGGTGCGAGCCCGCTTGGGCGAGCCTCGAAGGATGACTGAGTTTGCGCAAGTGGCCCATCCTTCGAGGCGCGCTCAAGAGAGCGCGCACCTCCCGAGCGAGCGCAATTGCGCTCGTCCGGGGATGACGCCGGTGGGTGTGGCGAATACCGGTCACAGCTTGCCCATCACCTCGCCGCGAAATCCGTGGATCACGCGCTTGCCCGCGAGCGCGACCAGTTGCACGTCGCGGGTCTGGCCGGGCTCGAACCGCACCGCGGTGCCGGCGGCGATATCGAGGCGCATGCCGCGCGCCTTCTTGCGATCGAATTTCAGCGCCGGGTTGGTCTCGAAGAAATGGTAGTGCGAGCCGACCTGGATCGGCCGGTCGCCGCTATTGGCGACCGTCAACGTCACCGTCTTGCGGCCTGCGTTGAGCTCGATCTCGCCGTCCTTGATGAAGAGTTCACCGGGGATCATCTTTGTCTTCCCTCCGTCATTCCGGGGCGATGCGCAGCATCGAACCCGGAAGTTCGAGATAATAACTGGATTCCGGGTTCGGCCGCTTTGCGGTCGCCCCGGAATGACGATGACTATCGGATCGGCTCATGCACGGTGACGAGCTTGGTCCCGTCCGGGAATGTCGCCTCGACCTGGATGTCATGGATCATCTCGGCAATCCCGTCCATGCACTGCGCCCGGGTAATCACCTGGGCGCCGGCCTGCATCAGATCGGCGACGGTGCGGCCGTCGCGGGCGCCCTCGACGATGAAATCCGAGATGATGGCGATGGCCTCGGGATGGTTGAGCTTGACGCCGCGCTCCAGCCGGCGGCGCGCCACCATGGCCGCCATCGAGATCAAGAGCTTGTCCTTTTCGCGGGGGGAGAGATTCATGCGGGCACTCTGAATTTGGACCGGTTAGTTGAGCCAGAGCCGCGGCAGCGCCGCGCCGGAGGCACGGCCGAGCACAGCCATCATGTCGGCGCGGAGCCGGGCCGCATCTTGGGCACAGAAGCGCGCCATTGCAAATCCATTCCAGCAGGAGATGCCGACCTCGCCGCCGAACGATTCCGATGCCTCGCGGATCCGCTCCACCACCGCCGCGTCGCCGGGCACGATCAGCGCGGTGCCGATCGCGACGCCGCCTTTGGCGATCGCCGGGTGCTTCAGTTTTTCGCCGATATCGCCGTCGAGCCGGACGGTCTCGGCGAACACGAGCCTGCCCGCGCGGCGAAGGCGCCAGCGATCGACGAATTCGCCGTGCAGCATCTTTTCCCCCATCGCGGAGCGGCCGAACACCACGATCTCGCAGAGCAGGAGCGAGGCATCCTCCGCCAGATCGATATCGATGCGCCTTAAAATCCGCGCCCGGTCGAACAGGATGGTCTCCTGCGGCAGCCAGGCGAGGTGCGAGCGGGCCTCCGCCTTCAACGCGATATTGAGCTGCGCGGCCGGCCCCGCCGCGCGGTAGACTTTTTCAGCCGCCGCCGTGGTCAACGTCAGCCGTGATCCTTCGCCAGCCAGGATGTCGATGTCGAAGCGGTCACCGCCGGCAATGCCGCCCGCGGTGTTGACGAACACCCCCGATAAGCCCTCGGCCTCGGGCGAGGGAAACCGCACCCGCAGCGAACCGGATTCATGCAACCGGCCGCGGCGGGTAACGCCATCCTGCAAGCGCACGTCGAACTTTACCGCGCCCTGGGCACGGTTGGCGGCGAAAGTCGCCGAAGCCGCGCGCGAAATATCGGTCCGCATCCATCCCCCACGGCAGCGACCGCGAGAGGGCCGCGACTAAATTACAGCGCCATCTGGCGGCTGATTTCGGCGGGATCGAGGTTTGAGCGGTCACAGGCATATTTCACCGCGCCCCGGTCCATGACCGCGAAATTGTCGCCGAGCTCGCAGGCAAAGTCGAGATATTGTTCGACCAGCACGATCGCCATGTTGCCGAGGCTGCGCAGATAGGAGATCGCGCGCCCGATGTCCTTGATGATCGAGGGCTGGATGCCCTCGGTCGGCTCGTCGAGCAGCAGCAATTTCGGCCGCATCACCAGCGCGCGGCCGATCGCGAGCTGCTGCTGCTGGCCGCCGGAGAGGTCGCCGCCGCGCCGCCCGAGCATCGAGTTCAAGACCGGAAACAACGAAAACACATCGTCGGGAATGTTGCGGTCGTCGCGCTTCAGCGGGCCGAAACCGGTCTTGAGATTTTCCTCCACCGTCAGCAGCGGAAAAATCTCGCGGCCCTGCGGCACGAAGCCGATGCCCTTTCGCGCCCGCTCGTAGGGCTTGAGGCCGGTGATGTCGTCGCCATTGAGCGTGATCGAGCCTGAGGCGATCGGGTACTGGCCGACCATCGCGCGCAGCAGCGAGGTTTTTCCGACGCCGTTGCGGCCGAGCACGCAGGTCACCTTGCCGGGTTCGGCCGCGATCGAGACGCCGCGCAGCGCCTGCGCCGCGCCGTAATAGAGGCTGATGTTATCGACCTTCAGCATGGATCACCGCCCCAGATACACTTCGACGACACGGTCATTCGACGACACCTGGTCGATGGTCCCTTCGGCCAGCACGGTGCCCTCGTGGAGGCAGGTCACCTTGACGCCGAGTTCGCGCACGAAGGTCATATCGTGCTCGACGACCATGATGGTCTTGTCCTTGTTGATCTCTTTCAGCAGTTCCGCGGTCTGATGGGTTTCGACGTCGGTCATGCCGGCAACCGGCTCGTCGACCAGCAGCAATTTCGGATCCTGCGCCAGCAGCATGCCGATCTCCAGCCACTGCTTCTGGCCGTGCGACAGGCTGCCGGCCAACCGGTTGCGTGCGTCCTTCAGGCGGATGGTTTCCAGCACGCGCTCGATGCGCTCAGACTCCGGCCTGGTCTCGCGCCAGAACAGCGTGCCCTTGACGCTGTGATCGACGTTGAGCGCCAGCAAGAGATTGTCCTCGATGGTCTGGCTCTCGAACACCGTCGGCTTCTGGAATTTGCGGCCGATGCCGAGTTCGGCGATGCGGGTTTCGTCCAAACGCGTCAGATCGGTGACGCCATCGAACAGCACGGTGCCCGCATCCGGCTTGGTCTTGCCGGTGATGATATCCATCATCGTGGTCTTGCCGGCGCCATTAGGGCCGATGATGGCGCGCATCTCGCCGGGCGCGAGGGTGAGGGACAGATTGTTGATGGCGTGAAAACCGTCGAACGAGACGTGCACGCCATCGAGATAGAGCAAGGCGGAGGTCGCGCGGGTATCCATGATATTCATGCGCTCACTCCGCCGGGTTCGGTTCGCTGACGCCGTCTTCGCGCGCAGCACTCTCGGCGGCATCGGACAGGCGCTTCGCCTTGTACGGCTCCCACCACGCATTGAAGGTGCCGATGAGTCCCTTCGGCAGCAGCAGCGTCACCAGGATGAACAGCGCGCCCAGCATGAACAGCCAGTACGGCGCCAACGGGCCTGACGTGAAGTAGGTTTTTGCGTAATTGACGACGATAGCGCCGAGCGCCGCCCCGATCAGCGTGCCGCGGCCGCCGACCGCGACCCAGATCACGGCCTCGATGGAATTGCCTGGCGCGAACTCGCCGGGATTGATGATGCCGACCTGAGGGACATAGAGCGCGCCGGCGACGCCGGCCATGCAGGCCGACAGCGTGAACACGAACAGCTTGTAGGATTCGACGCGGTAGCCCAAAAATCGCGTGCGGGATTCTGCGTCGCGAACCGCGATCAGCACCTTGCCGAGTTTCGAGGTCACCACCGCCCGGCAGATCAGGAAGGCGATGATGAGCGCAAGGCAACTCAAGAGGAACAGCGCGGCGCGGGTGCCGTCGGCCTGCACGTTGAAGCCCAGAATGTCCTTGAAGTCGGTCAGGCCGTTGTTGCCGCCGAAGCCGAAATCGTTGCGGAAGAAGGCCAGCAGCAGCGCGTAGGTCATCGCCTGCGTGATGATCGAGAGATAGACGCCGGTGACGCGGGAGCGGAACGCCAGCCAGCCGAAGCAGAACGCCAGCAGGCCCGGGACCACGAGCACCATCAATGCCGCGAACCAGAACATATCGAAACCGTACCAGTACCACGGCAGTTTCGGGTAGTTCAGGAACACCATGAAGTCGGGCAGGATCGGATTGCCGTAGACGCCGCGGCTGCCGATCTGGCGCATCAGGTACATGCCCATGGCGTAGCCGCCGAGCGCGAAGAACGCGCCGTGACCGAGCGAGAGAATGCCGCAATAGCCCCAGATCAGGTCGATCGAGAGCGCCAGGACGGCGTAGCAGACATATTTGCCGAACAGCGCGACCAGATAGGTTGGTACCTGAAAGATGGAGCCGGACGGCAGCAGCAGGTTCGACAGCGGGATCAGCACGCCAAGGGCTGCGACGACGAGCAGGAATATGGTCGCGCTGCGGTCCAGCGAGCGGGTGAGCGCATGCGGCATCATTGGCGGTGCGCTCCCTCTCCCGCCTGCGGGGTAGGGCTGGGGTGGGGGTATCGCCACGAGTGACATGGTTCGTGTGGAGAGAGCCCCCACCCGCATCGCATCTTCGATGCGCCGCGACCTCCCCCGCAAGCGGGAGAGGTAAACAGGCCTCGCCGGGATGGGGCGTCTGTTGCGAATAGCGGCATCATGCTTCCACCGCCCGGCCCTTCAGCGCGAACAGGCCGCGCGGCCGCTTCTGGATGAACAGGATGATGAGAACCAGAATGGCGATCTTGGCGAGCACGGCGCCGGCGACCGGCTCCAGGAACTTGTTGGCGATGCCGAGCGTGAGGGCGCCAACCAGCGTGCCCCAGAGATTACCGACGCCGCCGAACACGACCACCATGAAGGAGTCGATGATGTAGCTCTGGCCGAGATTGGGACTGACATTGTCGATCTGCGACAGCGCCACGCCGGCGATCCCGGCGATGCCCGAGCCGAGACCGAAGGTCAGCGCGTCGACGCGCGAGGTCGCGATCCCCATCGACGCCGCCATGCGGCGGTTTTGCGTCACCGCGCGCATCTCGAGCCCCAGCGCCGTGTAGCGCAGCATCGCGAGCAGGATCGCGAACACCGCCAGCGTGAAGCAGAGGATCCACAGCCGGTTATAGGTGATGGTGATCTGCCCGAGTTCGAACGCGCCGCTCATCCAGGAGGGGTTGCCGACTTCACGGTTGGTGGGGCCGAAGGCGGTACGCACGGCCTGTTGCAGCACCAGCGACAGGCCCCAGGTCGCCAGCAGCGTTTCCAGCGGACGGCCGTAGAGAAAGCGGATGATGGTGCGTTCGATCAGCACGCCGATCGCGCCGGCGACGATGAAGGCCAGCGGCACGGCGATCAGAAGCGAGTAGTCGAACAGTCCGGGATAGCTGGTGCGGATGGTCTCCTGCACCACGAAGGTGGTGTAGGCGCCGATCATCACCATCTCGCCATGCGCCATGTTGATGACGCCCATCACGCCGAAGGTGATGGCGAGCCCAATCGCGGCCAGCAGCAGCACCGAACCGAGCGACAGGCCGTACCAGGCATTCTGCACGGTCGACCACAACGCCAGTGTGCGCTGAATGGCGGCCGTTGCGTTCGCCGCGGCGCCCGCAACCGCCGGCGACTGGTCGCTGCCGAGCCCGGTCAGGAGCGCCATCGCTTCCTGGTCGCCGCGCGCCTTGACGGCGGCGATCGCTTCCAGCTTTTCGACGTCGGTGGCGTCTTGCTTGTACAGCAGGATCGCGGCACGGGCCTCGGCAAAGGCCTGCTTGGCCGCCTTGTTGGTTTCCTTCGCCAGCGCGCCGTCGACAACCGGCAGCATGGTCTCGTCGTGGGTCTTGAAGACCGATTGCGCCGCCGCGATGCGCTTGGCGGGGTCGGGCGACAGCAGGGTCAGGCCGCCGAGCGCGGCCTCGACGGTGCGGCGCAGGCGGTTGTTGAGGCGGACGGAAGCGGCGTTGTCCGGCAGCTTGTCGACGGCAGCGCCGGTTGCGGCATCGATGATCTTGCCATCGGCCTGGGTGATAAAAACCTTCTTGGTGTCGGGATCGGCCGACAGCCGGTCCTCCCCAAGCGCGCTGATGATTGGAAAGGCGAGCGGATTGCCCGACGTCGCGATGGCTCCGATCGCTTCCTCGGTATCGGAAAATTCGTCATTGGCGAATTTGGCGACCGCATCCTCGAACGGGCCTGCAAACGCCGGCAGCGCGAAGGCGGCGATCAAAAAAACTGAAAGGACAAGCGTGCGAAGACGGTGAAAAACATTGGCAACCACTGGACGACCCCGGCAGAAGGTGGAAGGAGGCGGCAAAATCACCGCCTCCTTCGTTCTCTCGAACTTATTATATCAGGTACCCTGACCGCCGCACTTGTTGGTCTTGGTATTGTAGTTGCCGCACTTCTTGCCAACCCAGTCGCCGATCAGGTCCTTGGAGCCTTCGAGTTCCTTCGACCATGCATCGCCGGCCACCAGGCCCGGGGTCTTCCACACCACGTCGAACTGGCCGTTGGCTTTGATTTCGCCAATGAACACCGGCTTGGTGATGTGGTGGTTGGGGAGCATCTTGGAGACGCCGCCGGTCAGGTTCGGCGCTTCAGTACCGGGCAGTGCGTCGATCACCTTGTCGGCGTCGGTCGACTTCACCTTCTCGACCGCCTTGACCCACATGTTGAAGCCGATGACGTGCGCTTCCATCGGATCGTTGGTGGTGCGCTTCGGGTTCTTGGTGTAGGCCTGCCAGTCCTTGATAAACTTCTCGTTCGCCGGGGTCTTGATCGATTCGAAGTAGTTCCAGGCGGCGAGATGGCCGAGCAGCGGCTTGGTGTCGATGCCGGCGAGCTCTTCTTCACCGACCGAGAACGCGACAACCGGAATGTCGGTGGCCTTGATGCCCTGGTTGCCGAGTTCCTTGTAGAAGGGAACGTTGGCGTCGCCGTTGATCGTGGAGACCACCGCGGTCTTCTTGCCGGCCGAGCCGAACTTCTTGATGTCGGCCACGATCGTCTGCCAGTCGCTATGACCAAACGGCGTGTAGTTGATCATGATGTCTTCCTGCTTGACGCCCTTCGACTTCAAGTAGGCTTCGAGGATCTTGTTGGTGGTGCGCGGATAGACGTAGTCGGTGCCGGCCAGCACCCAGCGCTTCACCTTTTCGTCCTTCATCAGATAGTCGACCGCGGGGATCGCCTGCTGGTTCGGCGCCGCACCCGTGTAGAACACGTTGCGCTCGCTCTCTTCACCCTCGTACTGCACGGGGTAGAACAGGATGTTGTTCAGTTCCTTGAACACCGGGAGCACGGATTTGCGCGACACCGAGGTCCAGCAGCCGAATACGACGGCGACCTTGTCCTTGGTGATCAGCTCACGGGCTTTTTCCGCGAACAGCGGCCAGTTCGATGCGGGATCGACCACGACGGCCTCGAGCTTCTTGCCGAGTAGGCCGCCCTTCTTGTTCTGCTCGTCGATCAGGAAGAGGATGGTGTCCTTCAGCGTGGTTTCGCTGATGGCCATGGTGCCGGAGAGCGAGTGCAGCACGCCGACCTTGATGGTGTCGTCAGCCGCCTTCGCGGGGCCGAACGCGGCCAGGCCCAAAACCAGCCCGGCGGACGCGGCGAGCAAGCCGCGCCGGCTCAGCGTCGCTATATCGTGAGTAAGTTGTGTAAGCATGAAATGTCATCTCCCTGACGCAGGCGTGAAACGCTGCGAAACGGCCCCAACGGCCGCCTGCGTTAACGGAATCGCAAGAACCATGCCACGGCGTGAGGCACATCTAAGCCATTATAACCGTTATGGAATCTTGCTTCTTCGACGGTTTAGTTAGGGGAAATTGCCCAATTATTGAGCCAAAAAAATGTATGCGCAAAAGGCAATCTGTCTATTTTATAAGCAAACTAGGCAGTTTGGCTAATTTTCCGGCATGAAGTTTTTTGGCTGCAGGGCGCCGGGCCGCGATTCCAGGCATCCAAAAGGGGCGCAGTTCGGGCTCAGTTAACCGGTAAAGCCTTGATTTCCCGATTTACCTTGAAAGCGCCGTGTTCATGTTCCATATGAGCACCGTGACCTAGAGAATCATCAGGTCCTTGCGAGCCGCGTGTTCTGAGCCCGTCCAACGGTTTCTGGCTTGCCCCTTCAGCTAACCAAAACCGACGCCCCAAACACGCGGGTGTCTCTGACACCCCCTCGCGCGCTCCTGGCTCAAACCGCCGGGCGCCTGCCTTTTGTAATGGAAAGAACCCCTCTTTTGACCTCCTTTCAGGATTTCGGCCTCGCCGATCCAATTTCGCGTGCACTCAAGGAAGAAAATTATCTCACGCCCACGCCGATCCAGGCGCAAACCATCCCCATCGCATTGACCGGCCGTGACGTGGTCGGCATCGCCCAGACCGGCACCGGCAAGACCGCAGCCTTTGCGCTGCCGATCCTGCACCGCATTCTGGAGAACCGCATCAAGCCGCAGCCCAAGGCCTGCCGGGTGCTGGTGCTCTCGCCCACCCGCGAATTGTCGAGCCAGATCCTCGACAGCTTCAATGCCTACGGCCGCCATATCCGCCTCACCTCGGCGCTGGCGATCGGCGGCGTGCCGATGGGCCGCCAGGTCCGCTCGGTCATGCAGGGCGTCGAAGTCATGGTGGCGACCCCCGGTCGCCTGCTCGACCTCGTGCAAAGCAACGGGCTCAAGCTCGGCCAGGTCGAATTCCTGGTGCTCGACGAAGCCGACCGCATGCTCGACATGGGCTTCATCAACGACATCCGGAAGATCGTCGGTAAACTGCCGACCAAGCGGCAGACGCTGTTCTTCTCGGCCACCATGCCCAAGGATATCGCCGAACTCGCCGAAGCGATGTTGCGCGACCCGGCCCGGGTCGCGGTGACGCCGGTGGCCTCGACGGTGGAACGCATCACCCAGCGCATCCTCCAGGTCGATTTCTCGGCCAAGCCGGCCATCCTGGCGCAGCTCTTAAAGCAGGAACCGGTCAATCGCGCCCTGATCTTCACCCGCACCAAGCACGGCGCGGACAAGGTGGTGAAGGGCCTCGAACGAGCCGGCATCCGCGCCAACGCCATCCACGGCAACAAGTCGCAGAACCACCGCGAGCGCGTGCTGGCGGCGTTCCGCACCGGCGAGATCCGCACCCTGGTCGCAACCGACATCGCCGCCCGCGGCATCGACGTCGACGGCATCAGCCATGTGGTGAATTTCGATCTGCCGAACGTGCCGGAAACCTATGTCCACCGCATCGGCCGCACCGCGCGCGCCGGCGCCGAGGGCGTCGCCATCTCGCTGATCGCAGGTGCCGAGGAAATGGGCTATCTGCGCGACATCGAAAAGCTGATCCGTATCGCGCTACCGCGGGAAGACCGCCGCACGCCGGGCAGCCGCGATGCCGCGCCGGCCGCAGCGCCCCGGCAACACCGGGGCGGACGGTCCGCGCCGCGTGCCCACAATGTCAGGGGCCAAGACTCGCGTTCCCATGACTCGCGTTCCCATGACTCCCGTTCCCATGACTCCCGTTCCAAAGACTCCCGTTCCCAGGAGCCCCGGTCCCATGAGCCCCGCTCCCATGAATCGGCGCCGGGATCAAAAGGCCCTCGCCGTCACGGCCGCGGAGGTGGTAATAATGCCGCGCCGCAGGCACCCCGGCACGAGTCGCCGCGTCCCGCGCAGGGCGGAAAGAGCGAAAGCATTCAAGGCGTCGCCTTCTTGCATCGCGAAAGCCGCCCGAATACCCAACCCAACCGCACCCATCGACCGCAGCGCTAGCCTAGATCGATCTGGAGACAACCATGGCTAAAGAAGAGCTGATCCAGTTCGAAGGACTGGTGACCGAAATCCTCCCCGACGCACGCTACCGCGTGCAGCTCGATGCCGGGCACGAGATCGTTGCCTACACCGCCGGCAAGATGAAGAAGAACCGGATCAAGACGCTGGCAGGCGATCGGGTCACGATCGAGATGTCGCCGTATGACCTGGAGAAGGGCCGGCTGATCTTCCGTCACAAGGATGAGCGCCCGTCGACCGGAGCCCCGCGCGGGGCACCGCCGCGCGGCGGCCAGTTCCGCCGCCGGTAGGGGCTTTCCCCCTGCCGCGAAATCGCGCACGACGCGGCCATGTCGTGCGCGAAATTCCGTCGAATCAAAAAATCGTGCACGTCAGGATTGTTTTGGACCTTGCCATCGCATAATATCGCCCATCGATTTTCGGCCGGACGACATTAGCTATCCACCGGTACAGCCGGTTTAGACGCTGACGACCCTTCCAAAAATTCGATCTCACCAGCCCACTGCAAAGTGGGTTTCGACTTGTATATCTGAGAAGGGACTACCCCCGTGAGCATGGGAACCGTGAAGTGGTTTAACGCAACCAAGGGCTATGGCTTCATTCAGCCGGATGACGGCGGCAATGGACGTGTTCGTGCACATCAGCGCTGTCGAGCGTGCCGGCCTCGGGACGCTGCGTGAAGGCCAGAAGATCTCCTACGAAATCGTGGCGGATCGTCGCTCTGGCAAATCTTCGGCCGACAATCTGCGCGCCGCCGGATAAGCGAATTTCATCCGGTCCGGTTCGCGAGAGCACGGACCGGGAAATTCCAACAAACAGGAAAGGCCGTGCTGATCGCGCGGCCTTTTTCATTTTGCGAAATTGCGGACGACCGGCGTCAGGGCGTCGGACAGGTGGAGGTGCCAGTGATGACGGGAACGTTGTTGTACGTCACGCAGGCGAACTGGCGCGTCCTCGTATAGGCGACATCGCTCAACGTCACGCCGGTCTTGGACATCACGTAACCGATCGCGGGCGTGTAGAGGTAGCTCACCTCGCTGAGGATCAGATAGGTTTGCTTGACCAGAAGCGCCGGCGGCACCAGACTTGTCACGATATCGCCCGCGTTGCGGCTCGACGGCGCCAGCGTTGCCACCGTGGCGCCGCTCGCGATGGTCGCCCCCTTGCTCCATTGAACCGTCGCCTTCTGGTTGGAGTCGATATAGATCTCCGAAATCTGTGCCTTCACGGGTGTCTGCGAATACGGCCTCACAATCAATATGCTGGCGGTGAAGACATTTTGCAGATAGGGATCGGTCACCGCCTGCACCGCCGCCTGGGACGTCAGATCGGACAGCGTTCTTGCTATCAGCGTTACCTTGCGGTTCACCGCGATGCCGGACGAAAACTCGACCGTGCCAAGGAACATCACCAGCATCACCGGCGCGATAATGGCGAATTCGAGCGCGGCAAAACCGCTGCGATCCCTGCGGAAATCGCGCGCCGAGCGCCGCAGGCGAAGCCAGATTGAGGTCATCGGTTGCACAGCCTTGCTCTAGTAGGGCTCGTTCTGGAACGCGGCGGTCGCCGTCAGGCACCGCTTGCTGCCGCTCGCGTCTGCGAGGTTGAAGCCGAGCCCGGTGACGAATATCGGCCACTGATAGAATGCCCTCACCACGACGATGTCGCCGGGACCACCGGGGCTGTAATTGCTGGGCGGCAGGCAGTTGCCGTTGGCGTCGATCGGGCTGGGCAAGGAGACGGTGCTGAACTGGGGAAAGCTCTCCACGTCGACGGTGATCCCGTTCGCGCAATCGAACAGCGCGACGACCTTCGCGCAAAGATCGCTCTTGAATTGCGCCTTGCTCTTGCCGGCGGTCTGCTCCTGACCGGTCATGATCATGCGCGCAGAATCCTGCGTCACGGTCTCGAGCACCTGACTGGCGAAGAACACCATGGCGCTCTCGAGGATCGCGAACAGCAGCGCAATGAACATCGGCGCGATCATCGCGAATTCGACCGCGGCCGAACCGCGGCGGTTGCGGCGGAACCGGCGCAATGCGGCGACGAAGGTCAGCGAAGGCGGCATCGAAGAAACCCCGGGATGCGAGAGCAATTGCCGCAAGAATTACCTGAAACTGATTGTGGAAGTGTTGCGCGCGATCGGAACAGAACGGCCCGTTCCGTTGGGCGAATGTTAACCATTTGGGGCAGGCGCTGCCCGAACCCGGATCGATTGGCACGAACGAGACAGGCCCGGCAGTGAGTCGTCTCCGCTCAACGTCAGGGCAAGGAACCAGGCTGGCGGGAAAGTCGGCGCGCTACCGCCGGACGCAAAGAGGAGCGCAGCTAAGCACATCCGTACTGGTGGTTCCGCGAAAAACCGTTATCAGCGTGTTATCGACGGTCGCAACGGTGGTTGCTTTTCCGTCTGCGATGCTGAGCAGCGCCAGCGATAGCGATCCGCTTTGGCGCGCGCGGGCAAGCGCCTCCGACTGCTCGGGCTTCAGCTCGAGGGTGACGGTCTTGCCGACGAGCGCATTGGTGCCGTCTTTCTCCTTCGGCGCCTGATCGATCGCGAGAACGCGGATGTTGTTCAGGATGATCTCGGAAACGGCGACGTCCGGCGCGCCGGGCTCCGGGCTCTTGACGCGCTTGGAAAGAATGACGTCGACCCGGTCGTTCGGCAGGATAAAGCCGCCGGCGCCGGTTTCCGGCGAAATTTCAGTCGAGATCGCGCGCATCCCGGTGGGCAGGATGGCGGCCATGAAGCCGCTTCCGTCGGCCTTTACCAGCTTCTGTTCCCGAATCGGCTCGCCGGCGATGAATGGCGCGCGCGCGATCGAGCCGGCGAACTGGGTCGTTCCGTCGGGTTTATCGGTGCGGCGAATGAAGCTGTTGCTGGCGGTCGCGGACGGCCAGGTCTGCCATTGCATATCCTCTGGCTTCACCGTCTGGCCGAGGCCGATGTCGGATTTTGCGACAAGGACGTCCACCGTCTGCAACTGCGCAACCGGCTCGACCGGGGTGGCCGACTTGTCGGATCCGCTGGCAAGATATGCGGCAATGCCGCCAGCACCGATGGCTATAGCCAGAACGGCAATGCGTGCAGTATTCATACGCTTTTACTCTTACATGACGCAGCGACGCTTCCGGCGCTGAAGCGAGTCTAGTCAGATATAGGTCAAAGCAACGTTAAGGGAGCGCATCGAAGTCGCGTTAACAAACCGTGCCGCAAGACGGCTCGGGTTCCCAGCCTATTTCCGGAACGGATAGGCAAGTTGGCCGGTAATTTCGGTCGGAAAAGTCGACTGATCATCGACACCGTAATGGTCGGGCAGCCGGCTTTCCGGCATCCGGAAGGTCCCGAACAGGATGTCCAGGACCGGGAAGGTGCCGGCGAAATTGGTGTTGCGGCCCTCGTCCTGCGTGGTGTGGTGCCAGCGGTGGAACACCGGGGTCGCGACCAAATATTTGAACGGGCCGAGCGTCCAGTTCAGGTTGGCGTGGACGAACGCGGAATGGAAAATATTGAAGGGACCGAGCCAGAGCATCACGTTGGGCGAAATACCCGCCATCAGCAGGATGACGTCGACCCCGATGGTCCCCAGCAGCAGGTTTACCGGGTGAAAGCGCGCCGCCGAAATCCAGTCGACATCCTCGGACGAATGATGGATGGCGTGGTACTTCCAGAAGCCGCCGCCGTGGAACATGCGGTGCAGCCAGTACATCATGAAATCGGCCAGGCACAGCAACAGCACCGCCTGCAGCCACAGCGGCAGGGTCGACAGCGGCCCATGGCCGTTGTCGTAGAAAGCGATCAGCTCGTCGGCGTCCTGAATGCCAAAGGCCGCGGCGGCCAGAACCACCAGCAGCCCGATCCGGAACACGCGCGCGAACAGCGGCACCAGGAACCAGTAGCAAAGATCGGTGGCCAGCTCGCGCTTGCGCCACCACGGCTTGCCGGGATTGCAGGCCCAGAAATGGCTCAGCACCGAGAACAAGGCCGCCAGCACGATCGTGACCGGCACCACCTTGGCAAGCGTCTGGCCGAGCATCTCGGCGACTTCCACGGGCAGTGACATATCCGCCTCTGGTGATCAGACCTCTCGCCGCATGGCCCGCTTGCGCCCGGGCATCCCGGATTGAGCCCGACCTACCAGAATCCCGGCCCGCCCGCCAGCGGGCAAGCCCCATTCGCAGACTTCGAATTCGGAAAGCGCGCGCCGAGATCGGCGGGGACTGTCATTTGGCCTTGCGAAGATGCAGCACGGCGTTTTCGTCGGCGTAGGCGCGCTGCCAGCCGTCAAGATTATCGAGCAGCGTTACCGCCGGGGTAGTCGGCGTCAGCAGCACTGCATCGATGTCGTAAGTTTTGAGCAGATCGAGAAACACATTGACGTCTCTGAGGTCCAGCGCGCGAAAATACGCCATCTCGAATTGTTCGCCATACAATTCGGCGCGGCCATCGACGAATACCGGCACCCCCCGCGAGATCAAATATCCCCCGAAGGGAAGATCATTGAGGATATGCTTGGGGTTTCGAGCCATCAGCGCATCCACCGCCGCCGCGGGCGACTGGCTGGCCACCGGCAAAAACCTGGTATTGGCAGCGTAGGCCCACGTCGAGACGCCGAGAATCGCGACCAGCGTTGCGGCCGCGGCCGCCGGAAAGGTCTTGACCAGTTGGGCGCCATGAAGGCCGAACTGCGATGCCACCGGCGTGAGCACGACCAGCGGTATCAGCAGTGCGAATATCTCGATGTTCCGGACATGCGACAGGGCCATGTGAAGCAAGCCCAGCACCAGAAGAATTCGTGGCGGCGAAAGCTTGACGCCGCCGAAAAGCGCGCCGCCGATCAACACGATCAAGCATGCCTCGAACGGGCCGAAGCTGCTGAAATTCGCCGGCATCCATTCGTATATGACATGCAACATCTCGCCGAGGTCGAGAATCTTGCGCGCCGCGAGGATCGATTCCCATCCGTAAGGCGTCGCACAACATGCGGCCAGCGCGCCTAGCCCGAAAACGATCCAGCGTAGCGCCAGCGGCCTTCGTTGCGAACGATCCGCGTTCCACAACGCATCGATCGCGAATGGCGCCACCAGCGCCAGGCCGAAGACGAATCCGCCGTGAAGGTTCACCCAAAGCGCCAGTAATGGCAGTAACCAGAAAGAAGGAGCCTCGCGCCGTTCGCTTGCCGACAGGAGCCCGCCGACCCAGGCAAGCATCACCGGCAGCGCCAGCACATGGGGACGCGCCAAGAAGTGGCCCATCGAAAGGACGAAAGCCGCAAACGCCGTCAGAACCGCGTAGGTCACGGGAATGCGGCGGCCGAGCAGGAACGTGAGGAGGGCGAACGTCGTTGCGATGGATAGCGTTGCGAGAATGACAGGTCCGGCCCAGCCGGCAAGCTCATAAGCCTCAGCATACAGAACCTGCGCCAGCCAGGACGATGAAATCCAGGGCTCGCCTGCCCTGGTGAAGGAATGGATATCGACGCGCGGCAACGCGTTATGGTCGAGGATCCATTTGCCGGTGATGATATGCCAGTAGGTATCGGAATCGTTGAGCAGTATGCTGCCGTTGATCAACAGGATGCCGTACGCCCAGATCCCGAACCAGCACCAGGCCGGAACCTGGCCGAGAATGGAGGTTCGCGCCGGCTGGATCGTTTCGACGTTAGCGCTCATCAAGAGAACCTCTGAGCCTATGCGCTAGAGCCAGATCGGTGCTTTGCATCAGAACCGGGCTCCAGCTTTTGTCTCGAGGCGTTTTCATCACGCGAACCGGCGTCCACTTAGCTCGAAAACGCTTTAGTGGCGGAACGGGTAGGCCAATTGTCCGCCGATCGCGGCGGGCACGGCCTCTTCGTCGGCCACGCCATAGTCCTGGGGCAGCACGTTCTCCGGCATCCGGAAGGTGCCGAACAGGATGTCCCAGACTGGAAACGTCCCGGCGAAGTTGGTATTGCCGCCCTCTTCCAGCGACGTGTGGTGCCAGCGGTGGAATACCGGCGTGGCCAGAACATATTTGAACGGGCCGAGCGTCCAGTTCAGATTGGCGTGGACAAAGGCCGAATGAAACGTCGTGAACGGCCCGACCCACAGCATGATGTTCGGCGAGATCCCCGCCACCAGCAGAATGACATCGACCAGGATCGTTCCGATGAACAGGTTGACCGGATGGAATCGCGCCGCGGAAATCCATTCGAGGTCTTCGGAAGAATGATGGATCGCGTGATATTTCCAGAAGCCGCCGCCGTGGAACATGCGATGCAGCCAATAGAGCATGAAGTCCGATGCGACGAGGAACAGCACCGCCTGGACCCAGAGCGGAAGCTGCGACAGCGGACCGTGTCCATTGTCGTAGAACGCAATCAGCCCGTCGGCATCGTTGATATTGAACAGGACGCTGGCGCCGAGCACCAGCAGGCCGATCCGGAACACGCGGGCAAATACCGGCACGAAGAACCAGTAGCAGATGTCGGTCACGAGCTCGCGCTTGCGCCACCATGGCGCGCCGGGATTGCAGGCCCAGAAATGCGACAGCACCGTGAAGACGAGGGCCAGCCCGATCGTGACCGGCGCCACCTTGGCCATCGTCTGGCCGACCATTTCGACAACTTCCAGGGGCAGATTGGACATGGCCGCCTCGTTTGATCTGAGGCCTTTACGGGTATCCCTTCGCGCTTAAGGAGCCGTGAATCGGGACCGGCCAACCCGCTCGCGCGCCCAGTATATAAAGAGATTCCGCGCAATATTGCGTTTTACCGGATGGCTTAATTCCACGTTTACTCTGCTGAAGAAGAGCCGGTTCCCGCCGTTTTTCGACGATCGAATTAACTGCGCTGAAATTGTCGCACCGTAGGGTCAGTACATGGTCACGGTGCTGAGAACGCCGGCGAGACCAAACGTTAGTTCGACCAGCCACGTGTACACATGGAGTTTATCAATGAAGAATCTCGTTTCGCGTTTCATGAAGGATGAATCGGGCGCGACCGCCATCGAGTACGGCCTGATTGCCGCCGGTATCGCCATCGCGATCATCACCGCGGTTCAGGGCGTCGGCACCAAGCTGACCGGCACCTTCACGACCATCTCGACCTCGCTGAAATAAGCGTCGTTGCGAAATTGCTTCAAAGGCCCCGGCGATCCGGGGCCTTTGTCGTTTCAAGCCGACCCCCGACATGGTCGTTTCCCTGACGGTTTTCCTGGCGGCTTTCTTGGCGGCTTTCCTGGCGGCTTTCCTGGCCGTTTTCTGATTGTTCACCACTGCGAGATAGGCTCCGGCGATGCCCGGACCCCGCGTTAGCAGCACGGCTGTGTAAATCCATGATCCTCGATATCGCGCGCCTTCTGCTGTTTCCGGCCCTGATGGCGTTCGCGGCGGCGAGCGACCTCTTCACCATGACGATTTCGAACCGGGTGTCGCTGGCGCTGGCGGCGGGCTTCCTGGTCCTTGCGCCGCTGGGCGGCATGGGCCTGCAGGCCATGCTTTTGCACCTCGGAGCCGGTGCGACCGTCCTGACCGTGGCCTTTGCCTGTTTCGCGATGGGCTGGATGGGCGGCGGCGACGCCAAGGTGGCGGCGGCGGTCGCGCTCTGGTTCGGTTTCGACCATCTCCTCGAGTTCCTGGTCTACGCGTCGCTGTTCGGCGGCGCGCTCACGCTGTTGCTGCTGCAGTTCCGGCAATGGCCCCTGCCCTACCCGCTGACGGGTCAGGCCTGGCTGCTCAGGCTCCACGACAAGCAGAGCGGAATCCCCTATGGCATCGCGCTCGCGATCGGCGCGCTGATGGTCTATCCGGAAACCGAGTGGATCAAGACGGTCGACCTGTCCCACTTCGCGATGCGCTGACAAGCGGCGGGTAACTTCCCGTTAAGGCGATTTAGATACGCCTCATTAACCATGCTTTGACGAATAACTGGTCAACTCCCATCACGGCGGCGGAAGCGTCGCGGCGTTTTGTGGAAAGTGAAGCGTATGAATACCGCACGCATTGTCGTCCTGACCATCGCCATCGGCGCTGGCGGCATTGCCGCATATCCTGCCAGCGGGTCCGACAACAAGCCGGCCGCGCCGGCGGAGCCGACTGCGCAGTTGCAGACGGTGGACGTCCTTGTCGCGAAATCCGACATCGGGCTCGGCCAGACTCAAGCGATCCAGCCAACAAAACGCAGCGAAAGCATCAACGTCGTCCGGTACGGCGTGGCGAGCCCGCTGACGATGCAGAAGTGACCGAAAGGACGCGCGTTATGAAGTGCAGGGGAAATCGGCCGATGCTGCGGGCGTTTATGGTCCGCGCCCTGTCGTTTTCGGCCGTCGCCGCACTCACGCTCAATCCGGCCTTGACGCCGGTGGTGGCGAGCGACTACCGCGCCCCCGCGCCCGTCGCCGCCGACGGACAGATGAACGCACGCTTTATCTCGCTCGGAATCGGCAAATCCATCGTGATCGACCTGCCGCGCGACATCAAGGATGTACTGGTCGCCGATCCGAAGATCGCCAACGCCGTGGTCCGCTCCGCCCAGCGCGCCTATATCATCGGCGCCGCGGTGGGCCAGACCAACATCGTATTCTTCGATTCCGCGGGCCAGCAGATCGCAGCCTATGACATCGCCGTCAAGCGCGACCTCAACGGCGTGCGCGCCATGCTGAAAGCGACGCTGCCGAACTCGGACATCCAGATCGACGGCGTCGGCGACAGCGTGGTGCTGACCGGCATGGCGGCAACCCCGATCGAGGCGCAGCAGGCCGGCGATCTCGCCGCACACCTCGTCGGCGGCGCGGACAAGGTCGTCAATTCGATCGCGGTCCGCGGCCGCGACCAGGTGATGCTGAAGGTCACGGTCGCCGAGGTCCAGCGCTCGATCATCAAGCAGATGGGCATCGACCTCAACGCCAGCCTGAATTACGGCACCGCGGTCGTGAAATTCAACAATGCCAACCCGTTCACCGCAAGCAATGCGCCGCTTGTCCCCGGCAACAACCTTACCACGTCGTTCGGCGCCACGCCGACGGTCCAGGCGACCTTGCGCGCGATGGAAAGCGCGGGCGTGGTGCGGACACTCGCCGAACCCAATCTGACTGCGATCTCCGGCGAATCCGCGACATTTATTTCGGGCGGCGAATTTCCAATTCCGACCGGCGTAACCTGCCAAACGACGACGGCGGGCGCTATCGGACAATGCGTGCAGACGGTTGCTTTCAAGAAATTCGGCATCTCGCTCAACTTCACGCCGGTGGTGCTGACCGAGGGACGGATCAGCCTGCGGGTGATGACCGAAGTGTCGGAAGTCTCGACCGAAAACTCTTTGCAAGGCGGTGTCAATGGAACGACGATTCCCTCGATCAAGACCCGTCGCGCGGAAACCACGCTGGAAATTCCCTCGGGCGGCTCGATGGCCATGGCGGGCCTGATCCAGGAACAGACCAAACAGGCCATCAACGGCTTGCCGGGTCTGGCGCAATTGCCGGTTCTCGGCACGCTGTTCCGCAGCCGCGACTTCGTCAACAGCCAGACCGAGCTGATGGTCATCGTGACGCCCTATGTGGTTCGGGCGGTTGCCCAGAAGGAGTTGTCGCGCCCGGATGACGGCTTTGCCAATGCCTCGGATCCGCAGGCCGATCTCCTGGGCAGCATCAATCGCATCTACGGCGTTCCGGGCCGCGTCGAGCCGGCACTGAATTATCGCGGCACCTACGGCTTTATTACGGACTGAGGCGGGACGATGACACGACAGATGACATCCAGAATACCCGACGACCGCGGCCGCGCGCTACGCGTCGCCGGCGCACTGATCGGTCTTGCCGTGGTGCTGGGAGCCTGCAAGCACACCGATGAGGATCTGGCGGCGGTGAGCTACTCCCCCGATTATCGCCAGCGTCATCCGATCGCCATCCAGGAAGCGAACCGCTCGATCATCGTTTTCGTCGGTCAGGCCCGCGGCGGGCTTTCCGCTACCCAGCGCGCCGACGTGATGGGGATGGCGCAGAGCTGGCTTCGCGAAGGCACCGGCGCCATCAGCATCGATGTGCCCGTCGATACGCCGAACGCGAGGGCGGCGACCGAGTCACTCCGCGAGATCCAGGCGACGTTCGCCGCCGCCGGCGTACCGCCGCGCGCCGTCACCGTTCGCCAGTATCATCCCGAAGATCCGCGCCACATGGCGGCGATCCGGCTGAACTATCCGAGAATCTCGGCGGTTGCAGGCCCCTGCGGCCTGTGGCCCGAGGACCTCGGACCGTCGATCCACAACAAGAGCTACTTCGAAAACAAGTCGTATTACAATTTCGGCTGCGCCAACCAGCGCAATCTGGCGGCGATGATCGATAACCCGTCGGACCTCGTGCAGCCGCGTGACGAGACGCCGGCCTATACCGCCCGGCGTAGCGAAGCCTTCGAGAAATATCGCAAGGGTGTAACGACCACGACGATCTATCCCGAGGCCGAAAAGGCCAAACTCAGCGATACAGGCAAATGATCAGCTACGCGCGCCAGAACCCAGAACAGCAGCCGGACGGCACGCCGCCGTCCGCCGAAGACCACATCGCGCCCGCACCGCGCGTGTCGGTGCAGGCATTTTGCGAAACCGTGGAGACGGCGGGCGCCGTGCAATCGGCCGGTGAAGACCGCCGCCTCGGCAAGGCGCATCTCAAGATCCAGATGGGCGGCATGGCCGCCGCGGTGGAGGCTTATCGCTCGGCGCCGACGCCGAACGTGATCATCCTGGAGACCGAAGGCCGCAGCGACATTCTGAGCGGCCTCGACCAGCTCGCGACCGTATGCGACTCCGGAACCCGCGTGATCGTGATCGGCCGCCTCAACGATGTCGCGCTTTATCGCGAGCTGGTGCGCCGCGGCGTCAGCGACTACGTGATCGCGCCGGTCAGCACCATCGACATCGTGCGTTCGGTCTGCAACCTGTTCTCGGCGCCGGAGGCCAAGGCCGTCGGCCGCATCATCGCCGTCGTCGGCGCCAAGGGCGGCGTCGGCGCATCGACGCTCGCGCATAACGTCGCCTGGGCGATCGCGCGCGACCTTGCGCTGGATTCCGTGGTCGCCGATCTCGACCTCGCGTTCGGCACCGCCGGCCTCGACTACAATCAGGACCCGCCGCAGGGCATCGCCGACGCGGTGTTCTCGCCCGACCGGATCGATACCGCATTCATCGATCGCCTGCTGTCGAAATGCACCGACCACCTCAGCCTGCTGGCCGCACCGGCGACGCTCGATCGGGTCTATGATTTCAGCGCCGACGCCTTCGACTCGATCTTCGATACGCTTCGCACCACGATGCCCTGCATCGTGCTCGATATTCCCCATCAATGGTCGGGATGGACCAAGCGCGCCCTGATCGCCGCCGACGACATTCTGATCGTCGCCGCGCCAGATCTCGCCAATTTGCGCAATACCAAGAACATCTTCGATCTCCTGAAGGCCTCGCGGCCGAACGATCGCGCGCCGCTGTATTGTCTCAATCAGGTCGGCGTGCCGAAACGCCCCGAGATCAACGCCAGCGAGTTCGCGAAGGCGATCGAGAGCCAGCCGATCGCGTCTATCCCGTTCGAACCGCAGATGTTCGGCTCGGCGGCGAATAATGGCCAGATGATCGCGGAAATCTCCGCCACTCATCGCACCACCGAAATGTTCCTGCAGATTGCGCAGCGGCTGACCGGCCGCGGCGAGACCAAGAAGCCTCGGGGGATGTCGTTTCTGTCGCCCCTGATCGACAAGTTGCGGGCCAAGTAGCGCGCCCGCCTGGAGTATCGTCGTGTTTGGTAAGCGTAGCGGAAATGAAAGCGACACGCGGGCACTCAGGCCCGCCATTCAGACGCCGGAAGCCCCTTCCGTCGCGCCCGTCGTTGCGCGCGAAGCACCCGCGCCGGCCGTCGCGTCGCCGCCGCTCGCGCCCGCCAAGGCGCCTCCGCCCGCCATGGATAACCGGCGGTCCGACAATTATTACCAGGTCAAGGCGACCATCTTCGGCGCCCTGATCGAGGCGATCGACCTTGCCCAGCTCGCCAAGCTCGACGGCGAGTCGGCACGCGAGGAAATTCGCGACATCGTCAACGAGATCATCGCGATCAAGAACATCGTGATGTCGATCGCCGAGCAGGAAGAGCTGCTCGACGACATCTGCAACGACGTGCTCGGATACGGCCCGCTGGAGCCGCTATTGTCGCGCGACGATATCGCGGACATCATGGTCAACGGCGCCGGCACGGTATTCATCGAAGTCGCGGGCAAGATCCAGAAGACCGGCATCCGTTTCCGCGACAATCAGCAGCTTCTCAATATCTGCCAGCGCATCGTCAGCCAGGTCGGCCGCCGCGTCGACGAGTCCTCGCCGATCTGCGACGCCCGTCTCGCCGACGGCAGCCGCGTCAACGCCATCGTGCCGCCGCTGGCTATCGACGGCCCCGCGCTCACCATCCGCAAATTCAAGAAGGACAAGCTGACGCTCGATCAGCTGGTCAAGTTCGGCGCCATCTCGCCGGAAGGCGCCGAAATTCTGCAGATCATCGGCCGCGTCCGCTGCAACGTGCTGATCTCCGGCGGCACCGGCTCCGGCAAGACCACGCTCCTGAACTGCCTGACCCAGTTCATCGAGAATGACGAGCGCATCATTACCTGCGAAGACGCCGCCGAGCTCCAGTTGCAGCAGCCGCATGTGGTGCGGCTGGAAACCCGTCCGCCCAACATCGAGGGAGAAGGCCAGGTCACCATGCGCGAACTGGTCCGCAACTGCCTGCGTATGCGGCCTGAACGCATCATCGTCGGCGAAGTCCGCGGACCCGAAGCATTCGATCTGCTGCAGGCCATGAACACCGGCCACGACGGCTCGATGGGGACCTTGCATGCCAACAATCCGCGCGAAGCCCTGTCGCGCTGCGAATCGATGATCACGATGGGCGGATTTTCGCTGCCGTCGCGCACCATTCGCGAGATGATCTGCGCCTCGATCGACGTCGTCGTGCAGGCCGCGCGGCTGCGCGACGGCTCGCGGCGCATCACCCACATCACCGAAGTGATGGGCATGGAAGGCGACACCATCATCACCCAGGACCTGTTCGTGTACGACCTGGTCGGCGAGGACGCGAACGGCAAGATCATCGGCCAGCACCGTTCGACCGGAATCGGACGCCCGCGGTTTTGGGACCGCGCGCGATATTACGGCGAAGAGAAGCGGCTCGCGGCCGCGCTCGATGCCGCCGAAGTTGTCGGAAAGAGTTGAGGAAGCAGGCGATGAACACCCAAACGCTCGCACTGGCTTTCCTGGCCGCCACCGCCATCGGCGGCGTGGCATGGGTCTTCGTCTACCCGTCGCTCTCGGGAGAGAAAAAGGCCGAGGCGCGCCGTTCATCGGTCGCGCGACCCGAACCCGCGGCGCGCCAGGCCGACAAGAATCAGCGTTCTCGCCGCGAGCAGGTCGAAGGCACGCTGAAGGAACTCGATGCGCGCCGCCAGAAGGACAAGAAGGTCGCGCTGAGCACCCGCATCACCCAGGCCGGGCTGAGCTGGTCGACCCAGAAATTCTGGATCATCTCCGGTGTTCTTGCGGCCGTCGCCTTCATGCTCACCTTCATCGCCGGGGGCGGCCCGCTCGGTTCCGCCGGCCTGGCTTTCGCCGCCGGCTTCGGCCTGCCGCGCTGGATTTTGAACTTTCTGAAGAAGCGCCGGGAAACGGCCTTTCTCAAAGCGCTGCCCGACGCCGTGGACGTGATCGTTCGCGGCATCAAGGCCGGACTGCCGCTGTTTGAATCCATCAAGGTGGTCGCTGCCGACGCGCCGGAGCCGCTGAAGGGCGAGTTCCTGGCCATCATCGAAACCCAGACCATCGGCATTCCGCTTGGCGAGGCGTGCGCCCGCCTGTTCGAGCGAATGCCGCTGCCGGAGGCCAATTTCTTCGGCATCGTGATCGCGATCCAGCAGAAGTCGGGCGGCAACCTGTCCGAGGCGCTCGGCAATCTGTCCAAGGTGCTGCGCGACCGCAAGAAGATGCGGGAAAAGATTCAGGCGATGTCGATGGAAGCCAAGGCCTCCGCGGGCATCATTGGCTCGCTGCCGCCGATCGTGATGCTGCTGGTGTGGATCACGACCCCCGACTACATCGCGCTGTTGTGGACCCACTCGACCGGACAATTGATGCTGGTGGCCTGCCTGCTGTGGATGGCCTGCGGCATCCTGGTGATGAAGAAAATGATCAACTTCGATTTCTGATGGTGCAATATGATTGATTTTCTCGTCACAAAACTTCACGACGCCAGGTTCATGACCATGCTGCTCGCCGCCATTGCCGCGGGCGCGACCGCCTACACGCTGGTGATGCCGCTGTTCGCGGGCGAAGGCCTCGCCAAGCGCATGAAGGCCGTAGCCTCCGAGCGCGAACGCATCAGGCAGCGCGAGCGTGAGCGTCTCGCCAAGACGGAAAAGGTATCGCTGCGCCAGACGCCGAAGCAGATCGTCTCCAAGGTAGTGGAAGACTTCAACCTGTCCAAATGGCTGGCGCAGGAAGCCGCGCGCGACAAGCTGACGATGGCGGGCTACCGCGGCCAGGCGCCCTACATCACGTTCCTGTTCGCCCGCGCGGTGACGCCGATCGTGCTGTTTCTCGGCGCGATCCTGTACGTCTTCGTGATCACGCATATGCAAAAAACGCTGCCGGTCAAGATCGGCATTTGCATCGGCGCGGCCTATCTCGGGCTGCAGGCGCCGATGCTGTTTCTGAAGAACGCGATCAGCAAGCGCCAGCTCTCCATCAAGCGCGCCTTTCCCGATGCGCTCGACCTGCTGCTGATCTGCATCGAGTCCGGCATGTCGGTCGAAGTCGCCTTCCGCAAGGTCGCCACCGAGATCGTTACGCAATCGGTCGCGCTGTCGGAGGAGTTCGCGCTGACCACCGCCGAACTGTCCTATCTGCAGGACCGCAAGATGGCTTACGAGAATTTGGCGAAGCGCACCGGCCTCGACGGCGTCAAGTCGGTCTGCCTGGCCTTGCAGCAGTCGGAACGATACGGCACGCCGCTCGGACAGAGCCTGCGCGTGATGGCGCAGGAAAATCGCGACATGCGCATGAACGAGGCCGAGAAGAAGGCCGCGGCGCTGCCGCCGAAGCTCACGGTGCCGATGATCCTGTTCTTCCTGCCATGCCTTTTCATCGTCATTCTCGGGCCGAGCTACATCAAGGTGATGGCGATCCAGTGACGCACTTCGGCGCGGCGGGACGCCAGATGGGACGCCGTCATCGCCCGGCGTGCCGCCTTCGCTAAAGCTTCGGCGCGCCTGCACGGGGACCCGCCGAAGTCCGCCTTCGCGAAATTTGATGATCTACCGAAAGGCCGCGGCGTACTGGATCACCCGGGAGCTTGTCATCGGGCGCGCATTCGCGCGACCCGGTGGCAGGTGATGACGCCTGCCTGATCAGTCGGGCTGGCTGAGCGCGGCGACCGGCACCGTTCGGGCACCGGTGCGCGGATTGTCCTTGCGGTTCAGCATTTCCTTGAGATAGCCGACATTCGCCGCCGCCTCGTCCGCCGGCAGATCGGCCTTCACGATGGTCTCGGCCTCGGCGAAGCGGCCCTGCAGGCCGACCACCAGCGCCAGATTTTGCCGCACCCGCGCGTCGGCCCGGGCGTTGGCATAGGCGCGGCGCAGCGTTTCCTCCGCCTTCGGCAGATCCCTGGTCAGCATGTAGGAAAGGCCGAGGTTGGACAGCACCGACGGTTCGTCCGGCACGATCCGCAGCGCGCTCGCGTAATAGCGGCGTGCCTCCTCGTGCTTGCCGAGCTTGTCGAGCGCGGTGCCCTGCACCGACAGGATGCGCCAGTCGGGGTTGTCGGGCGAATGGGCGCGGCTGAGCACGTCGAAGGCGGCTTGCGAATTGCCGTTGTCGGCGAGCGCACGGCCGTAGCCGGCGAGCAGCGCCTTGTTGCCGGGATGGGCGATGGTGGCCTGTTCGAGCACCGCCGCGGCCTGGGCGCGCTGCCCGGTGGCGCGCAGCGCCTGGCCATAGGCGAGGGCGGCGTCGGCATCCTTAGGGTTTGCGCGATAGCGATCGCCATACACCTCGACCGCGCGGCGCGGATCGTCGGGCACAGCTTCCGCCCTCGATTCACCCCTGGAAGTGATCGATCCCGTCACGTCGGACATGGTCTGGCAGCCGCCAAGGCCCACGGCCAATAGCGCGGTCAACGCCGCGGAGGCGAGATAGCGGGCAAGATGCCCTGTATGGCTGGACTGTCGACGCATGGCACTTTAACTCACGATATCGGGCGAAAAGGATCAGCCGAACACGCCAGCAATAGACTGTTAACCCTAATGGCTGGTTAATCGGTTCCCGACGTCCCCCTGCAACGACCGAGAAACGCATGCCCTCCGTGTTCGAGACCGCGCCTGCCGCTTCAGCCATCCCCATTATCTTCGTTACCAAGGCGACCTGGGAGGCGATCAGCGGCGAGCTTGCCGCCGAGGGGCGGCAATTCGCGCTCGCCAACGGGTTTGCGGCAAAGCCCGGAAAATACCTGGCACTGCCGGCGGCCGATGGCCGGATCGCGCAGGTGCTGTTCGGCCTCGAGGAGGGGAGCGCCGCATCCCGCGACCTGTTCCGGCCCGGCGCGTTGCCGGGCCTGCTGCCGCCGGGCCTCTATCGTTTTGCCAATGCGCCGCACGACGTCCGACTGGCCACACTCGCCTTTGCACTGGGGAGCTACCGCTTCGGCCGCTATCGCAAGACCGACGCGCCCGATGTCAGGCTGGTGCCGTCCGAGGGCATCGATGCCGCCGACATCCAGCGGATGGCGGACGCCGCGGCGCTCGCCCGCGATCTCATCAACACGCCGTCCAACGATATGGGACCGGAGGAACTGGCGCAGGCCGCGCAGACGCTCGCGGCGCGCTTCGGCGCCAGCTTCAATTGCATCACCGGCGACGAGCTGGTGCGGCAGAACTTTCCGCTGATTCACGCGGTCGGCATGGCCTCGCCGCGCGCGCCGCGCCTGATCGATTTCAGCTGGGGCGACCCTGCGCACCCCAAGGTGACGCTGGTCGGCAAGGGCGTGTGTTTCGATACCGGCGGGCTCGATCTGAAGCCATCGAGCGGCATGCTGATCATGAAGAAGGACATGGGCGGCGCCGCCAATGTGCTGGCGTTGGCGCAGATGGTGATGGACGCGAAGCTGAAGCTGCGGCTCAGGGTGCTGATCCCGGCGGTCGAGAATGCGGTCGCCGGCAACGCCTTCCGCCCGCTCGACATCTTCAAGTCGCGCAAGGGGGTCACGGTGGAGATCGGCAATACCGACGCCGAAGGCCGGCTGGTGCTGGCGGATGCGCTGGCGCTGGCCTGCGAGGAGAAGCCCGATCTCTTGGTCGATCTGGGAACCCTGACCGGTGCTGCGCGGGTGGCGCTGGGGCCGGATTTACCGCCCTTTTACACCAATGATGAGACGCTGGCCGGGGACGTCGCGCGTTGCGCCAAAGGGGAGAACGATCCGTTGTGGCGAATGCCGCTGTGGCCGCCTTACGATTCCTGGCTGGATTCGAAGACCGCCGACATCAACAACGCGCCGCCCGGCGGCTTAGCCGGCTCGATCATTTGCGCGCTGTTCCTCCAGCGTTTCGTCACCGAGGCCACGCGCTGGCTGCATGTCGATATCTACGGCTGGACGCCATCGGCCAAACCGGCGCGACCCGAGGGTGGCGAATGCCAGGCGGCGCGCGCGATCTATAAACTCCTGAGCGAACGCTATGGATGATCCGCGGCTGACCCCGGCGCGGCCCGATCTCGCCGCGAAATATCTCGAAGGCAAGGTCAAGGCCGCACGCTTCGTGGCCGGCGAGGAATTCGAAATTGCCGCGGCCCTGGCGCCGCTGCGCGAGGCGCCGGCCTCGGATGCCATGCTGCTGACGCAGGCGCTGAAGGGCGAGCGCGTCACGATCTATGACCGCAACGGCGAAGGTTTTGCCTGGGGCCAGCTCAACAGCGACGGCTATGTCGGCTGGCTGCCTGATGCCGCGCTGACAAAACCTGGCGCCGCACCGACGCACAAGGTCACGGCGTTGCGGACCTTTGCGTTTCCCGCTGCTTCGATCAAACTGCCGCCGGTCGAGACGCTGACGATGGGGGCAAGCGTGACGGTTGCGTGGAACGACGGCGCGTTCGCCGTGATCCGCGAAGGCTGGTATCTGCCGCACCGGCATATCGGCGGCGTTGAGACGACGGAAGATGATTTCGTGGCCGTTGCCGAGCGGTTCATTGGCACGCCCTATCTGTGGGGCGGCAAGAGCAGTCTTGGCGTTGACTGTTCCGGCCTGGTGCAGATTTCACTGAATGCCGCTGGCATCGGCTGTCCGCGCGACAGCGACATGCAGCAGGACGGGCTTGGCCGGGAACTGGGCCCGGCGGAAGCGAAACAGCTGCAGCGCGGCGACCTGATCTTCTGGAACGACCATGTTGCGATTGCGCGCGACGCCTCAACCATCGTCCACGCCAACGCGCATCATATGGCGACCGCGGTCGAAAACACCCGCGATGCGATCGCGCGCATCAAGGCCGCGGGCAGCGAGGTGATGGCGATCAAGCGGATGGGATGAAGTGTCGAGGTCTCTCTTCACCTCTCCCTATGGGAGAGGTGCGACCGAGCCCGCGGCGCGTCCGGCGCTAAACCCCAACCGCTGCATCGGGATCGGCTTCCATCCGGAACGCGGCGGCAAACAGCGCGCGGGTGTAATCGCTCTTCGGATTCTTGAACAGTTCGGCGGCCGGGCCTTCCTCGACCACCTTGCCAAGCCGCATCACGATCAGATGGCTGGCCAAGGAGGCCACCACGCGCAAATCGTGCGAGATGAACATGTAGGTCAGATCGCGCTTGCGCTGCAGCTCGCGCAGCAAATCGACCATCTGGGCCTGGAACAGCATGTCTAGCGCGCTGGTCGGCTCGTCGAGCACGACAAAATTCGGCTCCAGCACCACTGCGCGCGCAATTGAGATGCGCTGGCGCTGGCCGCCGGAAAATTCATGCGGATAGCGAAAACGCGTCGCCGGATCGAGACCGACGTCGTTCAGCGCCTTGATGACGCGCGTCTCGCGCTCTTCGTAAGACAGCGCGCGCTGATGCACGCTCAGGCCTTCGGCGACGATGTCGCCGACCGACATGCGCGGGCTCAGCGCGCCGAACGGATCCTGGAACACGATCTGCATGTCGCGGCGGAACGGCAGCATGTCCCTGAAGCGCAGCCCCTGGATGTTTTTGCCGAGAAACACGATCGGGCCGTTCGAGGAGATCAGCCGCAGCAGGGCAAGGCCGAGCGTGGTTTTGCCGGATCCGGATTCGCCGACCACGCCGAGCGTCTCGCCCTTGCGCACCGCAAGGCTGACGCCATCGACCGCCTTGATATGTCCGACGGTCTTGCGCAGCAGGCCGCGCTTGACCGGAAACCAGACCTTTAGATTATCCGCGGACATCACCACCGGTTGGTCCGGCCGCGGCGGCGCCGGATCGGGCTTCGGCTCCGCCGCCAGCAGGTCGCGCGTATAGGGATGTTTCGGCGCGGTGAAAACCTGCTCGACCGGGCCCTGCTCGACGATCTTGCCATTCTTCATCACGCAGACGACGTCGGCGATGCGGCGCACGATGCCGAGATCGTGGGTGATGAACAGCAAGCTCATGCCGAGCCGAGTGCGAATCTCAGCCAACAGCGCCAGGATCTGCGCCTGCACGGTGACGTCGAGCGCGGTGGTCGGTTCGTCCGCGATCAGGAGATCCGGCTCGTTGGCGAGCGCCATCGCGATCATGACGCGCTGGCGCTGGCCGCCGGACAATTGGTGCGGATAGCTTTGCAGCCGGGTTTGCGGATCGGGAATGCCGACCTGCGTCAACAGTTCGAGCGTCCGCGCCCGCGCCGTCGCGGCGCTGACCGGATTGTGGAGTGAGAGTATCTCGCCGATCTGCGACTCGATCGTATGGAGCGGATTGAGCGAGGTCATCGGCTCCTGGAAGATGATCGAGACGTCGTTGCCGCGTATCCCGCGCATCTCGCGCTCCGACGATCCCAGCAAGTCGCGACCCTTGAACCGGATGCTGCCCGAGGGATGCGACGCGATCGGATACGGCAACAGCCTCAGGATCGACAGCGCACTGACCGATTTTCCGGAACCGGACTCGCCGACCAGCGCCACGCACTCGCCGCGCCTGATCGAGAAGGAGACATGATCGACCGCGACCGAGGCGCCGAACGCCACCGAGAGGTCGCGGATATCGAGCAGAGGCTGGTTGATGGCGTCCATGATGTTACCGGAACGTCTTGCGCGGATCGAAGGCGTCGCGCGCGCCTTCGCCGATGAAAATCAAGAGCGACAGCATGATCGCGACCGAGAAGAAACCGGTGAAGCCGAGCCAGGGCGCCTGCACGTTGGCCTTGGCTTGCGAGAGCAATTCACCAAGCGAGGGCGAACCGGGCGGCAGGCCGAAGCCGAGGAAGTCCAGCGCCGTCAGCGTCATCACCGACGACGACACGATGAAGGGGAGGAACGTCATGGTCGCCACCATCGCGTTCGGCAACAGATGGCGGAACATGATCACGGGGTTGGAGACACCGAGCGCCCGCGCCGCCTGGATGTATTCGAAATTGCGCCCGCGCAGGAATTCGGCCCGCACCAGACCGACCAGCGACACCCATGAGAACAACAGGAGAATGCCGAGCAGGACGAAGAAACCCGGCGGCAGCACCGCCGATATGATCAACAGCAGATACAGCGAGGGAATCGCGGTCCAGACTTCGATGAAACGCTGGAAGCCGAGGTCGACCCAGCCGCCGAAATAGCCCTGCACGCCGCCGGCGGCGACACCGATGATCGAGGAGATGATGGTCAGCGTCAGACCGAACAGCACCGAGATACGAAAGCCGTAGATCAGGCGCGCGACCACGTCGCGGCCCTGATCGTCGGTTCCGAGCCAGTTATATTCGAGGTCGCGGCAGCCGTTGAGGTGCTTCTTCGTCACCACCTCCTTGCACTGGTCCTCCGTCAGCAGCCAGGTCGGCTTCGATGGCGCCGGCGTCGGCAGGTCGAGATTGTGCGTATCGTAGGAATAGCGGATCAGCGGCCAGACGATGCTGCCGCCCTTGGCCGCGATCTGTTTCTGCAAGTAGGGATCACGATAGTCGGCGGCGGTCTCGAAATCGCCGCCGAAAGTGGTCTCCGAATAACTGACAAAGGCCGGCCAGTAGAGATGGCCGTCATATTTGACGAGGAAGGGACGATCGTTGGCGATCAGCTCGGCAAACAGCGAGATGAAGAACAGGATCAGGAAGATCCAGAGCGACCAGTAACCCCGCCGGTTGGCCTTGAAATTCTGCCAGCGGCGGCGGTTGAGCGGCGAAGGACTGAAGCGGTGGCGCGTCGGCGGGACGGCTTCGCCGAGCGGCGCTTGCGTCGTGGTCTCGACCGGCAGGGGTGCGGTGATCGTCATCAGACCTCACGCGCCTCGAAATCGATCCGCGGATCGATCCACATGTAAGCGAGATCGGAGATCAGATTGACCACTAGGCCGACCAGCGAAAAGATGAACAGCGTGCCGAATACGACCGGATAATCGCGATTGAGTACGCTCTCGAAACCGAGCAGGCCGAGCCCGTCGAGCGAAAAGATGGTTTCGATCAAGAGCGAGCCGGAGAAGAAGGCGTGGATGAACGCGCCGGGAAAACCCGCGATCACGATCAGCATCGCGTTTCGGAAGATGTGGTTGTACAGCACCTGCCGCTCGCTGCAGCCCTTGGCGCGCGCGGTCATCACATATTGCTTGCGGATCTCATCGAGGAACGAGTTCTTGGTCAGAAGCGTCATGGTGGCGAAGGCGCCGAGCGCCATCGCGATCAGCGGCAGTGTGATGTGCCAGAAATAATCGATGATTTTCCAGTACCAGGGAAATTGCGACCAGCCGTCCGAAGTCAGCCCCCGTAGCGGGAAAATGTTGAGGAACGAGCCGCCGGCGAACAGGATGATCAGCAGGATCGCGAACAGGAACCCGGGAATCGCAAATCCGACGATGATCACGGCAGAGGTCCAGGTATCGAACTTGGAGCCATCCATCACCGCCTTGCGGATGCCGAGCGGGATCGAAATCAGATAGGTCAGTAGCGTCATCCAGATCCCGAGCGACATCGAGACCGGCAGCTTCTCCTTGATCAGCTGGAGCACGCTGACGTCGCGGAAATAGCTCTTGCCGAAATCGAACCGCGAAAAATTCCACACCATCAGCGCGAAACGCTCGGGCGCCGGCTTGTCGAAACCGAACTGGACTTCCAGTTTCTTGATGAAGTCCGGGTCGAGCCCCTGCGCGCCGCGGTATTTCGAATTGACCGCGTTTCCGGGTGCCACGGCCGGGTTGCCGCGTGCGCCGAAATCGCCGCCGCCGCCGGAAATCCGGGACGTCCCGCCGGTGTCGGCGCCAGAAAGCTGCGCGATCACGCGCTCGACCGGACCGCCCGGCGCGAACTGAACGACGATGAAGGAAACGAACAGGATTCCCAACAGCGTCGGGAACATCAGGAGAATACGGCGGGCAATATAGGCGCTCATGAATTATTTCGCCTGCTCGAGCTTGGCGGCCTTGTTGGCATCGAACCACCAGTTTTCCGGCGCGCCGACGCCCTGCGCATACTTCGCCGGCTTTTCCGGGTGACGAAACACATCCCAATAAGCGATCGGGTGCGTGGAGCGGTACCATTGCGGCACCCAATAACGGCCGGCTCGAAATACCCGGTCGAGCGCCCGGCATGCGAAAGTCAAATCGGCCCGGGTTTCGGCGCTGATCGCCTTTTCGATCAGCGCGTCGATCGCGGGACTGGCAACGCCTGCCAAATTATACGAGCCTTTGGTGGCCGCCTCCTTCGACGAAAAATACGGCCGCAGGCTGTCGCCCGGCGTCGCCGACATGCTCATGCGCTGGACCGTCATCTCGAAATCAAAGGCTTCCTCACGGGCGCGGAATTGCACGGCATCAACCAGCCGGATGCCGGCCTCGACCCCGATCTGGCCGAGATTCTTGATGAAGGTCGCGTGATGCGGCTGAAATGACGGCTCGTCGAGCAGGAATTCGATTGTGAAAATCTCGCCGTTCGGCAATCGCCGCTTGCCGTCCTTGACGACGCATCCGGCATCGTTGAGCAGTTGCACGGCCTTGCGCAGCAGCGTCCGGTCCTGCCCCGATCCATCCGACACCGGCGGCACGAAGGGCTCACCGAACACCTCGTCCGGCACCTGGCCGCGGAACGGCTCGAGCAGCTTCAGCTCTTCAGGCGAAGGCGGTCCGCTCGCCACCATGTCCGAATTCTGGAACGGCGAGCAGGTGCGCGCATAGGCGCCATACATGACGGTCTTGTTGGTCCACTCGAAATCGAACGCAAAGCCCAGGGCTTCACGCACACGCGGATCCTTGAACTTGTCGCGGCGCGTATTGAAGATCCAGCCCTGCCCGCCGGACGGCGTTTCATCCGGCAGCGTCTCACGCTTGACCCGGCCGTCCTTGACGGCTGCGAAGTCGTAGCGTGTGGCCCAGATACGCGCGGTGAACTCCTCGCGGAACAGATAGCTCTTGCCTGAAAAGCCCTCGAACGCGACATCGCGATCGCGATAAAACTCGTAGCGAACGGTATCGAAATTGTAGCTGCCGCGGTTGACGGCAAGGTCGGCCGCCCACCAGTCCTTGACCCGATCGTATTCGACGTAGCGGTTGACCTCGTATTTGCCGACCTTGTACGGGCCCGATCCGAGCGGCGCATCGAGGCTCGATTCATCGAACGGGCGTGTGGCATAATAGGCCTTGGAGAAGATCGGCAGGCCGGCGACGAAGAGCGGCACATCGCGCGCGCGCTTCGGCGCAAAGGTGACAATCACCGTCGCATCGTCGGGCGCTTCGGCCTTCACAAAGTCGCGCAGCTGAACCACGATCAGCGGGTGCCCTTTTTCCTTCAGCGTATTCAGCGAGAAGGCGACGTCCTGCGCCGTGAGCTTCGAGCCGTCGTGAAATCGCGCCTCGGGCCGCACCGTAAAACGGTAAGTCAGCTTGTCGGGTGAAATCCGCACGGATTTCGCGGCAAGACCGTACATCGCGTCGGGTTCGTCGTTCGCGCGCGCCATCAGGCTCACGAACGTCATGTCCATGCCCTGTGCGCCTTCGCCCTTCAGGATGTAGGCATTGAACGAATTGAAGGTGAAGAAGGATTGGTTGAAGGCGCGGGCCGACGGGATCAGCGAAAACAATCCGCCCTTCGGCGCGGCGACATTCACGTATTCGAAATGGTGGAAGTCGGCCGGATATTTCAGATCGCCGAACACCGACATCCCGTGCGTCTCGGCGCCGTCCTCGGCGGCGGCCGATGTGGGCCGAAATCGCGCGGCGCTCAGCGCACCGATGCCGAGACCGAGACCGAGCGCGTGCCGACGGGTGAGTAGCGCCATGCGCGATCCCTTCAACTGCGCTTGCCGAGCTTGGCGGCCTTGTCGGCGTCCCACCACCAGATCGTCGGGAAGCCCGACAACCCGTATTTCGGCATTTCCGCCGGCTGCCCGAAGCGGTCCCAGCGCGCAGTCCTTACTTTCGGATAATTCCACTGCGGCACGACGTAGTGATTCCACAGCAGCACCCGATCGAGCGCCTTGGTCGCCGCAACCAGGTCGTCGCGGTCCTTGGTGAAAATCACGCGCTCGATCAGCTTGTCGATCGCCGGATTCTTGATGCCGATAATGTTGCGCGACCCTGCCATGTCGGCGGCCTGGGAGCCCCAATATTCGCGCTGTTCGTTGCCAGGCGACAATGATTCCCCCCACGACGACACGACGATATCGAAATCCCAGCTACGCAGCCGGTTCTCATATTGCGACGGATCAATCGTACGTACGCTTACCGCAATTCCGAGCCGCTCCAAAGAAGGCTTGAAGAACAGCATGACCCGCTCAAAGCTCGGGTCCTCGTTGAGCAATTCGACTGTGAATTGCGTGCCGGTCTTGCTCTCGACGAGCTTGCGGTCGCGAATTTCGTAACCGGCCTCTTTGAGCAAGCGGAGCCCCTCGCGCAGATTTTCGCGCACCGCTTCCGGGCTGCCACCCACCGGATTGGCGTAGGCCGTCGTAAAGACTTCAGCCGGCACCTCCGCGCGGACTGTCTCGAGGATTTCGAGCTCCTTGCCTTGCGGCAGTCCGCTCGAAGCCAGCTCCGTGCCATCGAAATAACTGCTGACGCGCTTGTATTGGTCGAAGAAGATTTGCTTGTTCATCTCCTCGAAATCGAACGCAAAATTCAGCGCGCGGCGCACGCGCGGGTCCCTGAATTTATCGCGTCGGATATTCAGTGCGAACGCCTGCATGATTCCAGAACTGCGGTTCGGAAACTCCTCCAGCAGCACTCGCTTTTCGGTGACTGCGGGAAAATCGTAGGCGGTAGCCCAGTTTTTCGCGCTGTTTTCGGTGCGCCAATCCACCTGATCGCCCTTGAACGCCTCAAGCGCCACGATCGAGTCGCGGAAGTATTCGTAGCGCAGTTCGTCAAAATTGTTGCGGCCAATATTCGCACTGAGACCGCGGCCCCAATAATCCTTCACCCGTTCGAGCGCAATCGAGCGACCGGCGACGAAGTCCTTGATGCGATAGGGACCGGAGCCCAGCGGTTTCTCCAGCGTGGTAGCGGCGATGTCACGCTTGCGGCCTTCGGCGTCGCTCCCCTCCCACCAATGCTTCGGCAATACCAGAAGCTGGCCGACGATCTGCGGAAGCTCACGATTGCCGGGCGCATCGAAAGTGAACTTTATGTCGCGATCGCCACTCTTTTCAGCCTTCACCACATGGCGATAGTAGGCCGAATATTGTGGATGATATTTCTTGAACGCGTCGAGCGAAAAAATTACGTCTTCTGGAGTCACCGGCTTGCCATCATGCCACTTCGCCAGTGCCCGCAGGCGATAGGTGACAGAAGAAAAATCCTCCGGATGGCTAAATACCTCCGCCAGCGCACCATATTCGGTCGAAACTTCGTCCAGCGACGGCGTCGTCAGCGATTCATAAATCAGCTGGACAGGGGCCGCTATCGCACCCTTGACCCCGGCAACCGTGACATTCAAGTTGTCGAAGGTCCCGATCAAAATCTGGCGGACGGTGCCGCCCTTGGGCGCGTCCGGATTCACGTAATCGAAGCGTTTGAAGTCAGCCGGATATTTGATGTCGCCGAACAGCGACAAGGCATGTCGCCAGACCAGCCCGTCCGATGCGACTTGCGCGTGGGCCGGCGAAATCGCGGAAACGCCTGGGTTAAGCCCCAGCGCCGGAGCCATTGCTGCGACAGCGCCGCCTTGCAGAAGATGTCGTCGGGTAATCGCCAAATGCAGAATTCCTGTTGCTGACCAGCGCTACTGAGGACCCAATATAAGGCAAGGGTTCGACAAATTACGTTGCTTTTTCCTCATCTTGCCAGACCGTAATCGGCGCCGCTGCGGCGAAACGTCCCGATAACGACAACGCGATCCGGATATGGAAACGGCCAGGCAATGCCTGGCCGCTACACCGACGTCCATGCGGGACGGTCGAAATCTTATTTCGCCGCCGTCGGCAGCGGAACCGGGCTGTCGGCCAGCGTACGCAGATAGGCGATCACGTCAGCGCGCTCGCTGTCCTTCTGGATACCGGCAAAACCCATCGCCGTGCCGGGAATGTAACCCTTCGGATTGGAGATGAACTGGTTGAGCTCGTCATAGCCCCAGGTGCCGCCCTTGGCCTTCATCGGCGCCGAGAAATTGAACCCGCGTCCCTCGCCCTTGTGGTCGCCGACGATACCGAACAGGTTCGGACCCACGCGGTTGGGGCCACCCTTCTCGAAGGTATGGCAGGCGGCGCACTTCTTGGCCGCCGCAGCGCCCTTTTCGACCGAGGCGGTCTGCAGCAATTTCTCGATCGGCTCGGACGGCGCCGCGGCTTCCTTGGCCCCACCCTCGTGGGCCTCTTCCTTCACGGCAATCTCAAAGCCCGGCTTTTCCGGCATCACGGGCGAAAAAATCGCGCCGGCGGCAAAGCTCGTCACCAGGAGCAGAATGCAGGTGCCGAGAACGGCACCGATCACTTTATTAAGTTCGAAGGAGTCCATATTGGATCAGGCTCCAGAGCCGGAAGGTCGACTGAAGGCCGGCAAAACGGCCGCGGATTCGCATCAGGAATCAGGCTTTCGCGCCGCACCCTCAGCAGGGTTGAGATATCGGTTTGCCCGCGCTCTGGCAACCCGTATAAACGCCCCGACTTTCCGCCCATCCCCATTATTTCCGGCATGTTTTCACGCCGCCTTTGACCTCGCTCCGATGACCGAAACCCGCACTTTGGTGCTGATTCCCGCCCGCATGGCGGCCACCCGGCTGCCCGGCAAGCCGTTGCTGGACATTGCCGGCCTGCCGATGATCGTCCATGTGCTGCGCCGGGCGGAAGCCGCCAAAATCGGCCGGGTCGCGGTCGCGACCGACACGCCGGAGATCGCGGCCGCCGTGAAATCCCATGGCGGCGAGGTGGTGATGACCAACCCCGACCACCCGTCCGGCTCGGACCGGATTTACGAGGCCATGAAAACCCTCGATCCCGGGGGCAAGGCCGAGATCGTGGTCAATCTGCAGGGCGATTTCCCGACCATTACGCCCGACACCATCCGCAGCGTGCTGCCGCCGCTGGCCGACCCCGCGGTCGATATCTCGACGCTGGCGTCCGAGATTCACACCGAGGAGGAAGACGGCGCGCCGAGCGTGGTGAAGGCGGTCGGCTCGCCGATCGGCCCGCGACGGTTGCGCGCGTTGTACTTCACGCGCGCCACGGCGCCATGGGGCGATGGGCCGCGCTACCATCACATCGGCCTCTATGCCTATCGCCGCGCGGCGCTGGAGCGCTTCGTGCAGCTGCCGCCCTCGCCGCTCGAGCGCCAGGAAAAACTCGAGCAACTCCGGGCCCTGGAGGCCGGCATGCGGATCGACATCACCATCGTCGACACGGTGCCCCGCGGCGTCGATACCCCGGCCGATCTCGAAACCGCCCGCCGGATACTGGCAAATGGCTGAGCTGCTGATAGAAGGCGCCAGGAAAGATAACATGACCAAGAAGCTAAAAATCGCGTTCCAGGGCGAGCCCGGCGCCAATTCCCATATCGCCATCGTCGAAGCCTATCCCGACGCCGAGCCGCTGCCCTGCCCAACGTTTGAGGACGCGCTGGCTGTGATCGCCTCGGGCGAAGCGGACCTGGGGATGATCCCGATCGAGAATTCGGTCGCCGGCCGGGTCGCCGACATCCATCATTTGCTGCCGAATTCCGGCCTGTTCATCGTCGACGAATATTTCTTGCCGATCCGTCACCAATTGATGGCGCCGCGCGGAGCCAAGCTCACCGACATCAAGACGGTGGAGAGCCACGTCCACGCGCTCGGCCAGTGCCGCCGCATCATCCGAAAACTCGGCGTCAAGCCGATCGTCGCGGCCGACACCGCCGGCAGCGCACGCGATGTCGCCGAACGCGGCGACAAGACGGTCGCCGCGATCGCTTCGCGATTGGCCGCGCAAATCTACGGCCTGGAGATCCTGGCCGAGGACGTCGAGGACGAGGCCCACAACACCACGCGCTTCGTGGTGCTGGCGCGCGAGGAAAAATGGGCCGAACAGGGCTCGGGGCCGCTGGTCACCACTTTTGTCTTCCGGGTGCGCAACCTTCCCGCCGCGCTCTACAAGGCGCTCGGCGGCTTTGCGACCAACGGCGTCAACATGACCAAGCTGGAAAGCTACATGGTCGACGGCGAATTCTCCGCGACCCAGTTTTACGCCGACGTCGACGGCCATCCCGACGACAGGGGTCTCGCCTTTGCGCTGGAGGAATTGAAATTCTTCTCGCGCGAATTCCGCATTGTCGGCGTCTACCCCGCCCAGCCCTTCCGCGCGACGTTCAGCGAGAAGATGGAGTAGAGGTGACGTCAGTCATTCCGGGGCCCGCGTTAGCGCGAACCCGGAATCTCGAGATTCCGGGTTCGATGCTTCGCATCGCCCCGAAATGACGGCGGCATAACCTACGCCGCAACCTTCTTGCCCAACCCGAACGCATCCGCCAGCAAATCATACGACTTCTTGCGCGCGTCGTGATCGTACACGGCGGTGATGATCATCAGTTCGTCCGGCTTGCTCGCCGCGATCATCGGCTGCAGTTTCGCCAGCAGCGTCGCCGGGTTGCCGACGAACAGCCGCGTCCGGTTGCGCGCGATCGAGGCGCGCTCAGCGTCGGTGTAGGGATAGGCCAAAGCTTCCTCGACGCTCGGCAGCGGCAAATATTGGCCGCGGTCGCGGCGCAGCCGGTTGAGGTCCATCGAGGATGCGAGATTTTCGGCCTCGGCATCGGTTTCGGCGGCGACCGCGGCGATCGCCAATATGCCGTGCGGCGTGGTGCGCCAGCCTGACGGCTTGAAATGCGCGCGATAATTGGTCATAGCCTCGATCGCGTCATAGGACGCAAAATGATGCGCGAACGCGAAGCCCATGCCGACCTGCGCTGCGAGTTCGGAAGAATAGTCGCTGGAGCCGAGCAGCCAGATCGGCGGCAGCGGTGAATCGTCCGGCATCGCCACCACATTGTTGTAGGGATGCCCGGGCGGGAAGCCGCGGGTCTCCCACAGAATCAGCTCCTGCAGCCGTTCGAGAAAATCGTCACCCTCGCTGCGGTCGAGCCGGCTGCGCAGCGCGTGCGCGGTGGCGCCGTCGGTGCCGGGCGCGCGGCCGAGGCCGAGATCGATACGGCCGGGGAACAGCGCCTCCAGCATCTTGAAGCGCTCGGCCACCACCAGCGGCGCGTGGTTGGGCAGCATCACGCCGCCGGAGCCGACGCGGATGTTTTTGGTCACCGCCGCGATCTGCCCAATCATGAGGTCCGGCGCCGGGCTCGCCACCGACGCCAGATTGTGATGCTCGGCGAGCCAGTAGCGGACATAGCCGAGCCCATCGACATGGCGCGCCAGATCGATGCTGTTGCGCAGCGCGGCGGCGGGTTTTGTGCCTGTGGTGACGACGGAGAGGTCGAGGACTGAAAGCGGGATCATGCGGCTAACCTAGTGCGGCAATGCAGGGCCACAAAGGCCCCGGCCGTGCAGATCAGGCCCGCGCCGGAGGGGATGGAGATGCCGTCGCCGGGCAGCTGGAAGTGGGACAGACGAACATAAATCCTTAATATTTCCGTTCTGCCCAACAACGCCGAACCTAACCATTTCAATCCGATTTCTTGTACTTATATCCATAGAAACTGACCTTCTTTCACGGTTCGGCAACTTCGAGAATCTTGCCCACCGGACGTATTTTTGACCATCAGAATCGATATTTCTACTATAAGTGGGCAATTTCCCATCCTTAATGGGCTGTTTGAGCGGTCCCGTTTGGCCTATTTTAGTGTGCTGCAGCTAAGCCTGACGCCCGCGCACCTTTTTTGGAGTGTTTGAGTGCCATGACCGAGGTTACGCCCCCCGCGCCCGATGGGCACCGCGCGCTCACTTCGCCTGCGATCTCGTTCGAGTTCTTCCCGCCGAAAACCGAGGAGATGGAGCGCAGCCTGTGGGAGACCATCAACCGGCTGGCGCCGCTCGCCCCCAACTTCGTATCGGTGACCTATGGCGCCGGCGGATCCACGCGTGAGCGCACCCATTCCACCATCGCCCGCATCCTGAAAGAGACCAGCCTGACTCCGGCGGCGCATCTGACCTGCGTCGGCGCGCCGAAGGGCGAGATCGACGACGTGGTGGCGCGCTATTACGAGGTCGGCGTCCGCCACATCGTCGCGCTGCGCGGCGACCCCTCGACCGGCATCGGCACCGCCTACAAGCCGCATGCCGACGGCTATCAAAGCTCTTCCGATCTCGTGGCCGGCATCAAGCAGCGCTATCCCGACATCGAAGTCTCGGTCTCGGCCTATCCGGAGAAGCATCCCGAGAGCCCGAACTTCGACGCCGATATCGACACGCTGCAAGCCAAGGTCGACGCCGGTGCCGCCCGCGCCATCACGCAGGTGTTCTTCGATAACGATCTCTACTTCCGTTATCTCGACCGGGTGCGCGCCCGCGGCATCAGCATCCCGATCGTGCCCGGCATCATGCCGATGCACAATTTCAAGCAGGCCCGCAATTTCGTCACCCGCGCCGGCACCACCGTGCCCAACTGGCTCGCGGAGAAGTTCGACGGCCTCGACGACGACGCCGAGACCCGCAAGCTCGTGGCCGCCACCGTTGCCGCCGGCCAGGTGCAGAAGCTCGCAAAACACGGCGTCGATACCTTTCATTTCTACACCATGAACCGCGCGGACCTCGTGTTCGCCATCAGCCATCTGCTCGGCATCCGCCCGCATGGCGCACAGAAAGCCGCCTGATCCAATGACCGTGCCTGTCTCTCCGAAGCGAACTGCCCTGCTCGCGGCCGCCCGCGAACGCATCCTGGTGCTCGACGGCGCCATGGGCACCATGATCCAGGGCCTGCAATATGACGAGGCCGCGTTCCGCGGCGAACGGTTCAAGGATTTCCACCGCGACGTCCGCGGCAACAACGATCTCTTGATCCTGACCCAGCCGCAAGCGATTGGAAACATCCACGCCGCCTATCTGCGCGCCGGCGCCGACATCGTCGCCACCAACACCTTCTCCTCGACCTCGATCGCGCAGGCCGATTACGAGATGTCGGACCTCGCCTATGAACTCAACCTTGACGGCGCCAAACTGGCGCGTGCCGCCGCCGAGCGGATCAGCGCCGAGGACGGCAAGCCGCGCTTTGTCGCGGGCGCGCTGGGCCCGACCAACCGCACCGCCTCGATCTCGCCTGACGTGTCGAACCCCGGCTATCGCGCCGTCACCTTCGACGACCTGCGCAAGGCCTATGGCGAGCAGATCAACGGCCTCCTGGACGGCGGCGCCGATATGCTGCTGGTCGAGACCATTTTCGATACGCTCAACGCCAAGGCCGCGCTCTACGCCATCGCCGAAATCACCGAGGCGCGCGGCATCGACGTGCCCGTGATGATCTCGGGCACCATCACCGACAAGTCGGGCCGCCTGCTGTCCGGCCAGTTGCCGGAAGCGTTCTGGAATTCGGTGCGGCACGCCAAACCGATCACCATCGGCTTCAACTGCGCGCTCGGCGCGGAAGATCTGCGCGCCCACATTGCGGACATTGGCCGCGTCGCCGATACGCTGGTATGCGCCTATCCGAATGCCGGCCTGCCCAATGAATTCGGCCAGTATGACGAGACCCCGGAATATATGGCGCGGCTGATCGGCGAATTCGCGCAAGCCGGCCTCGTCAACATCGTCGGCGGCTGCTGCGGCACCACGCCGGACCATATCGCCGCGATTGCCGCCGCCGTGGCGCCGCACAAGCCGCGCGCCGTTCCCGTGATCGAGCCGCGTCTGCGGCTCTCGGGCCTGGAGCCGTTCGAACTGACGCCGGCGATCCCGTTCGTCAATGTCGGCGAGCGCACCAACGTCACCGGCTCGGCGCGATTCCGTAAATTGATCACCGCGGGCGATTATACCGCCGCGTTGCAGGTGGCGCGCGACCAGGTCGAGAACGGCGCCCAGATCATCGACGTCAACATGGACGAGGGCCTGCTGGATTCCGAGGCCGCGATGGTGACGTTCCTCAACCTCGTCGCCGCCGAGCCCGACATCGCCCGCGTCCCCGTGATGGTCGATTCCTCGAAATTCCACGTGATCGAAGCCGGCCTGAAATGCGTGCAGGGCAAGCCGGTGGTGAACTCGATCTCGATGAAGGAAGGCGAGGAGAAGTTCATCCACGAGGCGACCATCGCGCGGCGCCACGGCGCCGCCGTGGTGGTGATGGCGTTCGACGAGGCCGGACAGGCCGACACGTTCGCGCGCAAGACCGAGATCTGCAAGCGCGCCTACGACATCCTGGTCAACCGGCTGAACTTCCCGCCCGAAGACATCATCTTCGATCCCAATATTTTCGCGATCGCCACCGGGCTCGAGGAGCACAACAATTACGGCGTCGATTTCATCGAGGCGACGCGCTGGATCCGCAAAAACCTGCCGCATGCGCATATTTCCGGCGGCGTCTCCAACCTGTCGTTCTCGTTCCGCGGCAATGAGCCGGTGCGCGAGGCGATGCATTCGGTGTTTCTGTATCATGCGATTCATGCCGGCATGGACATGGGCATCGTCAATGCCGGGCAGATGATCGTCTATGACGACATCGATCCCGAATTGCGCCAGGTGTGCGAGGACGTCATCCTCAACCGCGACCCCGGCGCGTCCGAAAAATTGCTGCAGCTCGCGGAAAAGTTCCGCGGCAAGGAGAAGCAGACAAAAGAGCAGGATCTGGCCTGGCGCGAATGGCCGGTCGAGAAACGGCTGTCGCACGCACTGGTGCACGGCATCACCGAATACATCGAGGAAGACACCGAAGCCGCGCGCAAAACCGTGGAGCGTCCGCTCAACGTGATCGAAGGCCCGCTGATGGCGGGCATGAACATCGTCGGCGATCTCTTCGGCGACGGCAAAATGTTTTTGCCGCAGGTGGTGAAATCCGCCCGCGTGATGAAGCAGGCGGTCGCGTACCTGATGCCGTTCATGGAAGAGGAAAAGGCGCGCAACCTCGCCAACGGCATCGTTGGCGACGGCCGCCACGCCGCCGGCAAGATCGTGCTCGCGACCGTCAAGGGCGACGTCCACGACATCGGCAAGAACATCGTCGGCATCGTGCTGCAATGTAACAACTTTGAGGTCATCGACCTCGGCGTCATGGTGCCCGCCGCCAGGATCATCGAAACCGCCAAGGCCGAGGGCGCCGACATCATCGGCCTGTCCGGCCTGATCACGCCGTCGCTGGACGAAATGAGCTTCCTCGCCGGCGAAATGGAACGGCAGGGCATGAAGATGCCGCTGCTGATCGGCGGCGCCACCACCAGCCGGGTTCATACCGCCGTGAAGATCGACCCGAATTACAAGGGCGGGCCGGTGGTGCATGTCAACGACGCCAGCCGCGCCGTCGGCGTCGCCTCGTCGCTGCTGTCGCCCGACCGGCGCGTGGCCTTTGCCGCCGACATGCGCACCGAATACGCCAAAATCTCCGCGGCGCATTTCCGCGCCCAGGCCGACAAGAAGCGGCTGAAGCTCGCCGCCGCCCGTGCCAATGCGGTGACGATCGACTTCGCCAAGACGCCGCCGAAGAAGCCGGCGTTTTTGGGCATCAAGAGCTTTGACGCCTACGACCTCGCGGAGCTCGCCGAATACATCGACTGGACGCCGTTCTTCCAGACCTGGGAACTGACCGGGCGCTATCCCGCGATCCTCGACGATCCCAAGATCGGCGAAGTCGCCCGCTCGCTCTATGACGACGCCCGCAAGATGCTCGACCGCATCGTCCAGGAGAAATGGTTCACGGCGCGCGCCACCATCGGCTTCTGGCCGGCCAATGCCGACGGCGACGATATTGCTGTCTACGCCGACGATGCCCGCAAGCAAGAGATCGCGACCTTCCACACCCTGCGCCAGCAGCTGGAGAAGCGCGAAGGCCGTTTCAACGCCGCGCTGTCGGATTTCATCGCGCCGGTATCGTCGGGCGTGCCGGACTATATCGGCGCCTTCGTGGTGACGGCCGGGATCGGCGAGGATTTGGTCGCCGACCGCTTCAAGAACGCCAATGACGACTACTCCTCGATCCTGTGCAAGGCACTGGCCGATCGCCTCGCCGAGGCCTTTGCCGAGCGGATGCATGCGCGCGTGCGCCGGGAATTCTGGGGTTACGCGCCGGACGAGGTACTTTCGCCCGATCAGCTCATCCTCGAGCAATATGCCGGCATCCGCCCGGCGCCCGGCTATCCCGCGCAGCCCGATCACACCGAGAAGGCCACGCTGTTCGCTCTGCTCGACGCCGAAAACACCGCGGGCGTGAAGCTGACCGAGAGCTACGCGATGTGGCCGGGCTCGTCGGTCTCCGGGCTCTATTTCAGCCATCCCGAAAGCTTCTATTTCGGCGTCGGCAAGATCGAGCGCGACCAGGTCGAGGACTATGCCGCGCGCAAGGGCATGACGGTGGCCGAGACCGAACGCTGGCTGGCGCCGGTGCTGAACTACATCCCCTCCCAGGACCGCCCGCAAGCGACGCTGCCGTTGGCGCCCGCCGCAACGGCCGTCCCCGCCAACGACACCGCCTCGCACCCACCGGGTTGCACCTGCGCGGTGCATCTGGCCTGGCGGAAAAAGGCCGTAGGGGCCTAAGTCGTCATCACCGGGCTTGACCCGGTGATCCATCTCATGAAGATCGATGGATGCGCGGGTCCCTGACGCGAAGACGCGCTTCGCGCTTTCGCCCGCGAATGACAAGGGAGTGTGTCTCTCCATGAAATTCTTCTCCTTCTGGCGATCGCAGGCGAGCTTTCGGGTCCGCATCGCGCTCAACCTGAAAAAACTGCCGAGCGAGGTCGTGTTCGTCGATCTCGATGCCGACGTGCATCACGCCGACGCGTTTCGCCGGATCAATCCGCAGATGGCGCTGCCGGCGCTGATCGAAGATGACGGCACCACACTGTTCCAGTCGCTGGCGATCATCGAATATCTCGAGGAGACCCACCCGACCCCGCCGTTGCTGCCGGCCGATCCCCGCGGCCGCGCCCGGGTGCGCGCGCTGGCGCTGATGGTCGCCTGCGAGGGCCATCCTTTGCTGGTGCCGCGGGTGCGGCGCTATCTCGATCACGAACTGAATGTGCGGGACACCCAGCAGACGGCGTGGCGGCGGCACTGGACCGTCGAGACGCTGGCCGCACTCGAAGGCCATCTTGCCGGCCACAAGGATACCGGCCGCTTCTGCCATGGCGACACGCCTTCGCTCGCCGACATCTGCCTCGCCGGCCACGCCACCGTGGCTGACATGCTGCAGATCAATCTTGCGCCGTGGCCGACCGTGAAACGCATCTACGAGACATCCATGGCGATGCCGGAATTCGCGACGGCACATCCGCTGGCGCAGCCCGACACGCCGGAGGCGATGCGGCCGAAGGGATGATCCCTCCGCGTCATTGCGAGCGGAGCGAAGCAATCCATCGCGCCACGCAAAGAAAGAATGGATTGCTTCGTCGCAAGCGCTCCTCGCAATGACGTGGTGAGTTCTGATTCAAATTTCAAAGAGCAGATACGCGCTCGCATTCTCGCGGCGCGATCCGCCCGAGCTTTGCGTCAACTTCGCTCCCTCGTGAAACACAGAGGGCGCAGGGAAGACCGGGTGCGCGCTGCACCCGCGGTCTCGTGTGCAAAACTGCACAAAAATACGCACACGAGCATACAGGTTCAGCGGAGGCATCCGGCCTTCCCTGCGCAATGGTTTACGGCTTATAGCGCGCTCTCCCCGGTGACCGGCTTGTTTGCCACCGTCATCGGCGGGATACCGCGCTCGATCCATTTGGATCGATGCGCAACCGCCAACTTGACGCCAGCATCGGGGCGTCAGAACCACACGACTTCGCCGTCCGCGTCGGCCGCGCTCGTCAGTCGCAGCCTTCACGTCCACCGCATCCCACCGCGCGTTTCGTGACGATCGCGAGCCGCCCCTCTTCTTGGGTGAGACGCGCGGAGTCAAACCACTGATTTGCCCGACGGCGAAAGCGGAATATTTTTTCTGTGAGGGCTGGACAGGTTTTTTTTGATTTGCCCGTCGGGCAAATTAGGCGCGCCATCTTTCGGCTCTTGCGCCCCCTCTCCCGCTTGCGGGGGAGGGTTGGGGTGGGGGTCTCTCCCCACGACGAGACCACCGAGTGGATAGACCTTCCCCCACCCGCCGCGCTCTGCGAGCGCGTCGACCTCCCCCGCAAGCGGGAGAGGTGCAGCGGAATCCGCAGCGATAAAAGCTCACCCCTTCGGCGGGTCGAGCCTCTGCACGATCTCCTGAAACGGCGGCAGCGCCTCGCAGCGCGCGGCGTGCGCCTGCAGCGCCGGATAGCGCGCGTCGAACAGCGCAGGATGCCCCTCGCCGGTGAAGCGCAGCGCGCAGGCTACCATGATGTCGGCATGGCCGATGCGTTCGCCGAACCAGTAGGGCGTGGCAACGCCCGCGCGCTCCTTTTCCAGCACCTCCAGCACGCCCGATATCTGCGCCTCGCAGCGCTCGACCCACAGCTTGAGCTGATCCTTGCGCAGCACGCGCTCGTAGATCAGGCTGACCGCCTTGTCGGCGAGCCCGCTTCCCAGCGCGCAGATCTTCAACGCATGCCGCCGCGCTTCGCCGCGCGCCGCAATCATCGCCTTCGCCGGCCCGACCAACTCATCGAGATAATCCAGGATCGCCGTACTCTCGATCAGCACCTCGCCGCCCTCCAGCACCAGCGTCGGCACCCGCCGCAACGGATTGAACGGCGCGATCTTATCGGCCTCGCCGAAGGTCGACCACGGCCGGTGCTCGAACGGCAGCCCATAAAGCCGCAGCGCAATCGCGACACGGCGGACGAAGGGGGAGTCGTATTGGCCGATGAGGAACATTGGGGTTTTATTCTCTCCGCTCGTCATGGCCGGGCTTGACGGCGCGTAATAGATCCTGAAATGCCTTTGCAAGAATCCAGTTTTCGTGCATCGAACGACGTTGTTCAGCGTTCAACTCCGGAGCGTTGAACTTATAAACTACGCCCGATGCCTCCTCTGCAGGCCCCCAGTCGACAGCAAGCGCTCTGAAATGGAGATTGACGATTTCGGTACTGGCGATAACTGCCGAACCAATAATTCCGGACAGCCGATTGGGATTCAGCTCGAGTTTAAGCTTTTGATTCTGTCCAGTCATCGAGACTCCACCTCCCCCCTCACCTTGGCGTCAGCGTAATCGCCTCCGCCGTCGCCGCCTCAACCGCCGCGCGGCTGTACAGCAGCGGCACGTATTGCCCCGTTGCCCACAACGGCGCGAGATCGCGGTAATGGCCGCTGAAGGGATCGCCGGATTGACCGGGGGTGTTGATGGTGCGGCTGGCGTCCCAGCCGCCGACATCGAGCACCATGCGGAACGAGGCGCCGCTGATCAACCGGTAATCGGAACGCCGATAGGTGGCCGCGTGCGGCACATTGCCCGCGCCGCCCAACGCCAATGGTCCCACCGAAAGCTGCGACGCCGTGGCCTTGTCCGCCAGCGGCATCAGCGCGTGATCGAACTTGGCGACGTGCAACCGGTCCCAGCGCCAGGTGGTGGAATCCTCGCCAAGTCTGTCCACGACCTCGGCGACTGCGCTGCCCAGACTGTCGCGGAGAATGCGATCGCGCGCGGCTGCGGGCTCGTCCAGGAGCCGAGGATCCGGCACTTCAAGGAATGCAACCATCGCCGGAATGCCGGACGCCTCCGGCGCGATCAGATTGGCGGCCTTGGGCGCCGCGGTCTTCAGCAACTCGGCGCCGAGGTGATTGGCGATCCAGACCTCGAACAATGCGGCGGCGGCGCTGTCGGCGCTATCGCGCGCGTCCCACGCCTTCAGCAGCTCAAGGCCCTTTTTGACATTGGCGTCGTCGGAAGAGAGCGGCTTCAGCAGCGCGACCAGCCGCCGCGCCAGCATCGAGGTGTCGTCGTTCTGCAGATCCATCGCGTCGGCCAGCGTCATCTTCCTGTTGGCCTGCAGCACCTCGGCGATGCGCTGCCAGCGCGCGCTGTCGGCCCATTCGAAGCCGACCTTGCGCTCGGCGACGGGATAATCGTCCGGCAGGTTCATCTGGTTGGCGGTCGCGAACCAGCCCTGCTTCGGCTGATAGACCTTCGGCAGTTCGTCGAGCGAGAGAAAGCCCTGCCACTCGTAACGGCCGTCGCCGGGCACCGGCATCAGGCCGTCAAAATTGACGCGACGCGGCGTCTTGCCGGCGGCGACCCAGCCGATGTTGCCTTTGGTGTCGGCATAGACCTGGTTCTCCGACGGCGCGCCCCAGCGCCGCATCGCGGTGAGGAAGCCGTTCCAGTCCTTTGCGGTCATGTAGTCGGACGAGCCGAAATAGGCCGAGGTGCCGGGCTCGAACCAGATCGAGCGCACGGCGAAGGCGCGCTTGTTGGCCTCGTCGACATAAATGACGGGGCCGTGGCGGGTAAACTTCAGCTCGAGGTCGTGATCGCCCTCGCCCTTCACCTGCTCCTTCTCGTGGACGATGCGCATGTCTTCCCAGCCGTCACGATAGCGATACTGGTTCGGGTTGGCGGGATTGAGCTCGTAGACGTAGAGGTCTTCCTGATCCACGTTGAAGATGGTCAGGCCGAACGCGATGGTGTCGTTGTGGCCGATCGATATCCCGGGAAGCGCCGGTTCGCCGGCGCCGATCACCGACAGGCCGGGCGCGTTGAGCCCGACGATGTAGCGCAGCGACGGCACGCTGTGCCCGCGGTGCGGATCGTTGGCGAGGATCGCGCGGCCGGTCGCGGTCCGCGCCGGGGCGACCACCCAATTGTTGGAGCCGATGGTGTCGCGCTGCTGGTCGGCTTCTGCGAGATACACATCGGGATCGTGCGCCAGTTCCGCCTTCTGGTCCTTGGCCAAAGCAAAGCGCACCGGCCGGGTGGCGAGGTCGTAAGACGCCAGCACCGCCTTGGGCACGCTGCAGGGATCAAGCCCTTCGGGAATCTTCGTCGTCCATGATGGTTCGAGCTTGACCCGCAGGCGATCCGCCTCGAGCCCGGCCGCGCAGGCGACCAGCGAGCGCTTGACCTCGGAGGCGACGTTTCGCGTCAGTCCGTGGCTGCGAATCCGGACCACGTCGTCCGCCGACCACAGATCCGGCATGGTGCCGGCGATCTTGAACTCGATCGGGCGCGGCCGCCGTCCGGCCTGCACATCGCCGACATAGGCGTTGACGCCCGCGACGAAGGCTTCCGCGAAGGTTTTGGCCTTGGGGCCATACGCCGCCCACTCCGCCTTCATGTCGCCGCGGTAGAGAAACAGCCGCAGCGCCTTGTCCTGCTCGGCATAGGCAGGGCCGAAATCCTTCGCCAGCAGTCCGAGCCCGCGCTTGCGCCAGAGGTCGATCTGCCACAGCCGGTCGCGCGCCGCGTTAAAGCCCTGCAGGAAAAACAGGTCGTGCTCGTTGCCGGCATAGATGTGCGGGATGCCCCAGACATCGACCAGGATTTGCCCCGGCGCCTGCAACCCGGCGACATCGGTGCTGGTCTGGCGCGCGGCGGATAAAGCATTCTCCTTCTCGCGGGCAACGACGCCGGAGGCGGTGAGTGAAACAAACACTGCGGAGCCAAGCAGCAGTCGAATGGCGCGGTTGAAACCCTTGATCTTCATTTTCTTCTTGCTCCCTGGTCGCGGCCTAGCAGATCAACGCATCACTCCCCCTCGTCGCTCGCCAGCACGCCCTTCACCGCGCGCGCCCAGCCGGCGAGCTTCCGCTCCCTTGTCGCCTGGCTCATCGCCGGCTTGAAGCGGTGCTGCAGCCGCCAATTGTCAGCGAACTTTGCGGGCTCGGGATAGACGCCGGCCTGCAGCCCGGCGAGATAGGCCGCGCCGAGCGCGGTGGTCTCCTGGATCATCGGGCGGTCGACCGGCGCGTCGAGCAAATCGGCAAGGCGCTGCATGGTCCAGTCCGACGCCGCCATGCCGCCATCGACACGCAGCACGATGGTGGCGGCCTTGGCGTCGGGCCAGTCGGCGCGCATCGCGGCCCATAAGTCAAAAGTCTGGTAGCACACGCTTTCCAGCGCGGCATGGGCGAGCTCGGCGGGGCCGGTGTTTCGGGTGAGGCCGAACAGCGCGCCGCGCACCCGCGGATTCCAGTAGGGCGCGCCGAGGCCGACGAAGGCCGGAACCAGATAGACGCTCTGCATGGAATCGGATTTGTCGGCGAGCGGGCCGGTCTCGGCGGCCTGCTTGATGATGCCGAGCCCGTCGCGCAGCCATTGCACCGCGCTTCCAGCGACGAAGATCGAGCCTTCCAGCGCGTAGGTCCGTTTGCCCCCGAGCTGATAGGCGATCGTGGTCAGCAGCTTGTTTTTCGATTTCACCGGCGTGCTGCCGGTGTTGAGCAGCGCAAAGCAGCCGGTGCCGTAGGTCGACTTCATCATGCCGGGCTCGAAACAGGCCTGGCCGATGGTCGCGGCCTGCTGGTCGCCGGCGATGCCTGAGATCATGATGCTGCCGCCGAACAATTCCGGCGCGCTGTCGCCGAAATCGGCGGACGAATCCTTCACCTCCGGGAGCATCGAGCGCGGCACGCGCAGGATCTTCAGCAACTCGTCGTCCCACGCGCCGGTATGGATGTTGAACAGCAGCGTGCGCGAGGCGTTGGTGGCGTCGGTCGCGTGCACCTTGCCGCCGGTCAGCCGCCACAAGAGATAGCAATCGACGGTGCCGAACATCAGTTCGCCGCGATCGGCGCGTTCGCGCGCGCCGGGAACGTGGTCGAGGATCCACGCGACTTTGGTGCCGGAGAAATAGGGGTCGATGATCAGGCCGGTCTTGGCCGAAATTGTGGGCTCATGGCCTTCGGCCTTCAGCCGGGTGCAGATATCGGCGGTGCGGCGGTCCTGCCAGACGATGGCGCGGTGCACGGCCTGGCCGGTGGCGCGGTCCCATACCACCGTGGTCTCGCGCTGGTTGGTGATGCCGATCGCGGCGATGTCTTTTGCGGTGAGGTCCGCCTTCTTCATCGCCTCGCGGCAGACCGCAACGGTGGAGGTCCAGATGTCCTCCGGCTCGTGCTCGACCCAACCCGAGGCCGGAAAATGCTGAGGGAATTCAGCTTGCGCCGATGCGGCGATGGAAATGTCGCTGCGGAATACGATGGCGCGCGAGGATGTGGTGCCCTGATCGATGGCCAGCACAAAGGACATTGGCGTTGCTTCCCGGAAGGATTGATTTGGGCAAGGCAAGCGGATTGGGAGGGGAAGGTCAATATGGGGCGTGCCACAAGCACGATGCGCTCCCTCTCCCGCTTGCGGGGGAGGGCTGGGGTGGGGGCAGCCGCGAGGGAGGTGTTAGAGAAGATCGCAGGGCACGTTCAGCAGCGGGACTCGCGGAGAGTCCCCCACCCGCCTCGCTTCGCTCGGCACCCTCTCCCGCAAGCGGGAGAGGGAATATTACGCCGAAGCCGTCGTGACCCCGCCATCGACCACGATGGTCTGGCCGGTCATGAAGGTCGAGGCGTCGGAGGCGAGATAGGCCACCGCGCCGGCGATCTCGTCGGGCTCGCCGATCCGGCGCAGCGGCGTGGTGGCGGTGCGGTGCTTCAGCCGCGCCTCGTCTTCCCACAGCGCGCGGGCGAAATCGGTCTTGACGAGGCCCGGCGCCACGCAATTGACGCGCACGCCCTTCGGGCCCCATTCGCCGGCGAGGCTGCGGCACAGCGAGAAATCCGCCGCCTTGGAAATCCCGTAGGCGCCGATCACGGTCGAGCCGCGCAGCCCGCCGATCGAGGACACGATCACCACCGAGCCCTTGCCGCGCGCGGCCATTTGCGGGATCGCGTGCGAGCACAGCCAGATATTGCTCTTGACGTTGGAGCCCATGATCTTGTCGAAGGCCTCGTCCTTGATGTCGAGCAGCGGGCCGTAATACGGATTCACGGCGGCGTTGCAGACGAGGATGTCGACCTTGCCGTAGTGCTTGGTCGCGCCCGAGATCAGCGCCTCGACTTCGTCGCGGCGCGAGATGTTGCAGGGGATGACGTGGGCGTCGCCGCCGGACTTGTTGATGCCGTCGGCAACCTCCTTGCAGGCGTCGGCCTTGCGGCTGGAGATCACCACCTTGGCGCCGAGCTTTGCCAGCAACTCGGCCGAAGAGCGGCCAATGCCGCGGCTCGAACCGGTGATGACGGCGACGGTGCCTGTAAGATCGAACGGGGTGTTTTTCATTGTTGTTACCTCCCTGAATTGTTCGCGCTCGTCATTGCGAGGAGCGTAAGCGACGAAGCAACCCGCACTTGCTTTGCCGCTTGATGGATTGCTTCGCTGCGCTCGCAATGACGGAAATTGAGTTCGTCATTCCGGGGCGATGCAAAGCATCGAACCCGGAATGACGACTGAGTTCCTACACCAATCCCCCACCATCCGTGACGCGGCGGAGATGGTAGTCGGTGTCGCCAAAGGTGTTTTCGATCATGGTCAGGCGCTTGAAGTAGTGGCCGATCTTGGCCTCTTGCGTCATGCCGATGCCGCCATGGAGCTGGATCGACTGCTGGCCGACGAACTTTGCGGATTTGCCGATCTGCACTTTCGCCGCCGCCACCGCCGTCGCACGTTCCCTGGCGTTGTCGAAGTCAGCGGCCATGGTCGCGAACATCGACATGCTGCGGGCCTGTTCGAGGGCCACGAACATGTCGGCGGCGCGGTGCTGCAGGGTCTGAAAACTGCCGATCGGCACGCCGAACTGCTTTCGCGTTTTCAGATATTCGACGGTGGTCTTCAGCGATTCATCCATCGCGCCGACCGCCTCCGCGCACATCGCGGTGCGGGCCTCATCGACCACGCGCTCGATCAGGGCGAGACCATTCTCGGGATCCCCGATCGCGGCACTGCCGTCGACCTCGACGCCGGTCAGCGTGATGTCGGCCGCGTGCAGGCCGTCCTGGGTCGGATAACCTTTGCGGGTGACGCCCTTGGCATTCGCGAGGACCAGGAACACGCCGATCCCGGCCTTGTCGCGCTGGCTGCCCTTGGTGCGCGCGGTCACGATCAAGGTGTCGGCGTTCTCGCCGTTGAGCACGACGAACTTTTCGCCGTCGATCACCCAACCCGACCCTTTCTTCTTGGCCGTGGTCACGACGTCATGGAGATCGTAGCGCGAGTTCTTCTCCAACTGCGCGAAGGCGAAGGTCTTGCTGCCGTCGATGATGCCGGGAATGTGCGCGGCCTTCTGTTCGGCCGAGCCGCCATGGCGCAGGAAGCCGCCGGCGATCACCACCGTGGGGAGATACGGCTCCAGCACCATCGCCTTGCCGAGCGCTTCCATCACGATCATGGTCTCGACCGCGCCGGCACCGAAGCCGCCGTCGTCTTCCGAGAACGGCAGGCCGAGCAGGCCCTGCTCGGCGAGCTTGCCCCAGACGGCTTTGCTCCAGCCGCCCTTCTCCGCCATGTATTTCTTGCGGTGGTCGAAATCGTAGGAATCGTTCAACAGGCCGTCGACGCTTTCCTTGAGAAGCCGCTGCTCCTCGGACAAATCAAAATCCATGTTCTTTTCTTTCTCCAAAATTCAACGCGGGCAACGCTGTTGCCGAGCTTTCCATTGTCATCCCCGCGAAGGCGGGGATCCAGTAATCGCCGGCGGCCATCGTTGATCACGACCGCCGCGGCGTACTGGGTCCCCCGCCTTCGCGGGGGACGACGACCTGTTGTGTTGCGCCTCTTACAACCCCAGCACCGCCTTGGTGATGATGTTGCGCTGGATCTCGTTGGAGCCGCCGTAGATCGAGACCTTGCGGTTGTTGAAGTAGCTCGGCGCGATCTGGGCGGTCCAGTCCATGGTCTCGTTGGAGCCGTCGTCGCCATGCTCGTCATAGGGCGCGGCGAACGGGCCGATCACTTCCATCAGAAGTTCGGTGGTGGTCTGCTGGATTTCCGAACCCTTGATCTTCAGCACCGAGGACGCCGGATTGGGCTTGCCCTTGCCGTGCTTGTTCTCGTCGGCGACGACGCGGAGCTGCGTCAGTTCGAGCGCCTTGAGCTCGATCTCGACCGCGGCGAGCTTTTCGCGAAAACCCTGGTCCTCGAGCACCGGCTTGCCGCCGGACTCGACCTTGGACGCGAGGTCCTTGATGCGGCGCAGCCGCTCCTTGGAAACGCCGACGCGGGCGATGCCGGTGCGCTCATTGCCGAGCAGGAATTTTGCGTAATCCCAGCCCTTGTTCTCCTCGCCGATCAGGTTCTCAACGGGCACCTCGACGTCGTCGAAGAACACCTCGTTGACCTCATGGCCGCCGTCGATGGTCTGGATCGGGCGCACCGTGACGCCCTTCGACTTCATGTCGAACACGATGAAGGAGATGCCCATCTGCTTCTTGGCATTGGTGTCGGTGCGGCACAGGCAGAAGATCATGTCGGCGTGCTGCGCCAGCGTGGTCCAGGTCTTCTGGCCGTTGATGATGTATTTGTCGCCCTTGCGCTCGGCCTTGGTCTTCAGCGAAGCGAGGTCCGATCCCGAGCCCGGCTCGGAGAAGCCCTGGCACCACCAGTCGTCGACATTGGCGATGCGCGGCAGATATTGCTTCTTCTGGGTCTCGTTGCCGAAGGTGTAGATGACCGGACCGACCATGCTGACGCCGAAGGCGAGCGGCGCGGGCGCGGGGTGCATCTGCAGTTCTTCGTTGAAGATGTAATGCTGCACCGAGGTCCAGCCGGTGCCGCCATATTCCTTCGGCCAGTGGCTGACGCCCCAGCCCTTCTTGTTCAGGATGCGCCACCAGGCGACCATCTCGTCCTTGGACAGATGACGGCCCTCGACCAGTTTGCGCCGTGTCTCCGGCGGCACGTTATCCCTGAAGAAGGCCCGCACCTCCTCACGAAACGCCATTTCTTCCCTGCTGAAAGCGAGATCCATCGGATCCTCCTGTGAGCGAATTACATTCGTAGGTTACGCAAAATCTTACGTCGTCGTCCCGGCCTTGTGCGCAATTGCGCACTTGGGGCCGGAACCCATAACCACCGGCGTTCGCGGGTAGTAAAAAGCATCTGCCACAGCACCCAAACGCGAGATCACGCGGTATGGGTCCCGGCTCAAGGCCAGGACGACGGGGGTGGTCATGACCGCCCTCCCGACGCGACTTGTTGTTTGGCTTGCGACGACGGCTGCTGCTGGCGCAGTTCGTGGCGCGATAGCTTGCCGACCGAGGTGCGCGGCAGTTCCTCGACGAAATCGAGTGCTGCGGGAATTTCGTGCTTGCCGAGCTTGCCGGTTAGAAAAGCCTTGAGTTCGTCCAGCGTGAACGGCTTGGCGTCGGCGCGCAGCTTGATGAAGGCCTTTGCCGCTTCCCCGCGGTAATCGTCGGGGATGCCGATCACGATCACTTCCTGCACGCCGGGATGGGTATAGATCGCCTGCTCGATCATCTGCGGATAGACGTTGAAGCCGCCGGAGATGATCATGTCCTTCTTGCGGTCGACCAGATAGAAATAGCCATCGGCATCCATGTAGCCGATGTCGCCGGTCAGGAAGCGATCGCCGACAAAGGCCTCCGCGGTTTCCTTCGGCCGGTTCCAGTAGCCTTTGGTCACATTGGGCCCGCGAATCCGGATCTCGCCGACTTCGCCGACCGGCATCAATTGCTTCGGATCCTCCAGCGATACCACGTCCATCTCGATGCCCGGCAACATCAGCCCGATCGAGCCCGGCTTGTCCGGGCCTTCCTTGGGATGGCCGGTGCCGGGCGAGCAGGTCTCGGTCATGCCCCAGCCGCTGTTCAGCTTCATGCCGACCTTGCGCTCGAAGATTTTTGCCACCTCGACCGGCAGCGGCGCGCCGCCGGAGCCGCAACTCACCAGCGAGGAGAGGTCGCGCTTGTCGAGATCGGGCAGTGCCGCGATCGCGATCCACATCGTCGGCACGCCGGGGAACGCGGTGGCGCGCTTGACCTCGATGTCGCGCATCACGGCTTCGACATCAAAACGCTGGTGCAGCGAAATCAGATTGCCGCGCCGGATCGACGACAGCAGCACCACCGTCAGCGCAAAGATATGAAACAGCGGCAGCACGCAGATCACGCGCTCGATCGCGTCGCGCTCGGCGCGCGCCGGCTTGCCCCAGACGTCATAGACCGACACCGCCGACGTCAGATTGCCGTGGCTGAGCATGGCGCCCTTCGGCAGCCCGGTGGTGCCGCCGGTATATTGCAGCAGTGCGACGTCGTCGGCCGAGATAACAGGCCATTGCGCGGGCTTTGCCGCGCCATCGACGAATTGCCTGTAAGTGATAACAGCGGGGTTATTCGGCAGCGGCGTCTGCGGCGTCCCGACCTTGCCCCAATGATCGTCCTCGCAGACGATCAGGCGATCGAGCAGGCCCTTGTCGAGAAATTTCAGCGCGGTCGGCAGCAAAGCCGAGAGGTTGGAGGTGACCAGCACGCGCGCGCCGGAGTCGGAGAGCTTGTGCGACAGCGCGATCTCGCCGTCGAGCGGCGACAGATGCACGATACGGGCGCCGGCCTTCAGCGCGCCGAAGAAATTGACGGGATGGTCCGGCGAATTGCCGAGGAACAGCGCGACCGATTTGTCCTTGCCGCAACCGGCGCGGAGGAAGGCGGAGGCCGCGGTCTCCACCAGCGCTTCCAGTTCGGTGTAGCTGATCGGCCGGTCGCGGAATTCGATCGCCGGCCGCGCGCCGTATGCGGCGGCCGCCTCCGACAGCAGGTCCGGCAACGTGCCGCGCGCGATCGCATCGTCCCAATGAACGCCTTGCGGATAAAACTGTTCGCCGGGATGGGTCATGAGGGCTTTCAGGAAAAGCAGTCGTCATTCCGGGGCGCGACGAAGTCGCGAACCCGGAATCTCGAGGTTCCCCGGTGTGCAATTGCACATCGCGGTTCGCGCTGCGCGCGCCCCGGAACGACGTGGAGAAAGGGCGCCGAACCCATCAAGCCGCTTTCGCGGTCTGCGCCATCGACGCAAAGGTCTTGCCTTCATCCGCAAGGCGCTTGAGCAGCGGCGCCGGCTCCAGCGAGGGATCATTGGTCTCCTTGGCATAATAGGACAGCCGGTCGGCGATGTGCTTGAGACCGACCTGGTCGGCATAGAACATCGGGCCGCCGCGATAGATCGGCCAGCCATAGCCATAGAGCCAGATCACGTCGATATCGCTCGGACGCGCCGCGATACCTTCTTCGAGGATGCGCGCACCCTCGTTGATCATCGGGTACATCATGCGCTCCAGGATCTCGTCGTCCGAGACCACGCGCTTCTTGCGGCCGAGGCGCTGCAGCGTCTCGTCGATCAGTTTTTCGACCTCCGGATCGGGCAATGCCGCACGCGACCCTGCCTCGTACTTGTAATAGCCCTTGCCGGTCTTCTGGCCGAAGCGGCCGGCTTCGCACAGCGCATCGGCGATTTCCGACTTGATGCCGCGGTCCTTGCGCGAGCGCCACCCGATATCGAGGCCGGCGAGATCGCCCATCGCGAACGGGCCCATCGGCATGCCGAATTTTGTGACCACGGCGTCAACCTGCTGCGGCAATGCGCCTTCGAACAGCAGCTTCTCGGACTGCTTGCCGCGCTGGGCCAGCATGCGGTTGCCGACAAAGCCGTCGCAGACGCCGACCACGGCCGGAACCTTTGCAATCTTGCGCGCGATCGAGACCGCGGTCGTCAGCGCGTCGGGCGCGGTCTTGGCGGCGCGGACGATCTCGCACAGCTTCATCACGTTGGCCGGCGAGAAGAAGTGCATGCCGAGCACGTCCTGCGGACGCTTCGTCACCTTCGCGATCTCGTCGATGTTCAGATACGAGGTGTTGGAGGCCAGCACCGCGCCGGGCTTGGCGTACTTGTCCAGCGCCTCGAACACTTCCTTCTTGACCGCCATGGTTTCGAACACGGCTTCGATCACCAGGTCAGCGTCCTTGACGTTTTCCAGGCCGACTACGCCGGTGATCAGGCCCATGCGCTTGGCCGGGGCATCGGCGGGGATGCCGCCGCGGGCGGCGGTCGCCTCATAATTCTTCTGCATCACGCCCATGCCGCGCTTGAGCTGCTCTTCGCCGGTCTCGATCAGGGTGACGGGAATGCCGGCATTGGCAAACGACATCGCGATGCCGCCGCCCATGGTACCGGCGCCGATGATGGCGACGCGCTCGACATTGCGCGGTTTCGTTCCTTCGGGCACGCCGGCGATCTTGGCGGCCTCGCGCTCGGAGAAGAACGCGTAGCGCTGCGCCTTCGACTGGTCGCTCGACACCAGCTTGAGAAAACCTTCGCGCTCCTTTTTCAGCCCTTCATCGAACGGCAGATCGATCGCAGCGCCGACCGCGTCGGCGGCGGCGAACGGCGCTTCCAGGCCGCGGGCCTTCTTGGTGAGGGCGGCGACCGCATTGGTGAAGATCGAACGGTCGGCCTTGGCGGCCGCGAGCTTGGAGTCGTCATCGCGCAGCTTGCGCAGGGGGCGCTTCTCCGCCAGCACCTTGAGGGCAAAGGCTTCACCACCGGACGCCGGGCCTTCGACGATCTCCTCGATCAGGCCGTTTTTGAGCGCTTCAGCAGCACCGATCGGATCGCCGCCGACGATCATCTTGACCGCGAGTTCCGGACCGACCGCGCGCGGCAGGCGCTGCGTGCCGCCGGCGCCCGGCAACAGGCCGAGTTTCACTTCGGGCAGGCCAAGCCTGGCGTCCTTGGTGGCGACGCGATAGTGGCAGGCCAATGCGACTTCGAGACCGCCGCCCAAGGCCGTGCCGTGAATGGCGGCAATGATCGGCTTCGGCGAGTTCTCCATCGCAACAAGCACCTCCGCGAGACCCGGGGGCTTCGGCGGCTTGCCGAATTCGGTGATGTCGGCGCCGGCGATAAAGGTGCGGCCGCCGCAGGTCAGCACGATCGCCTTTACTTCGGGATCGGCGATCGCACTCTTCATGCATTCGAAAATACCGCCACGCACCGCGGCGCTCAGTGCGTTGACCGGAGGGCTGTTAACCGTGACGACGGCGATGACGTCATGACGCTCGAGCTTTACGACTTCGTTCACGAGACTCTCCCTGGATAACGCGTTCTTGGTTGCGTTGTTTTTGGCGTTGATGTTCTCGACTTGCGTTTACTGGCTATTTCGCACTGCGAAATTAAATTCCACATCTTGACAGGGAGGGTTATTTTGAAGCACGTCCCTTGTCAACGCGCTCGGCAAAGCAGCAGGCCAATGAAACGTCCAGGGAAGAAAGTGGCGACAGATCGCAGCTTCGTCGTCGCGCTTTCCCGCGGACTTGATGTGTTGCGCGCATTCCATCCCAACGACGGGCTTCTCGGCAATCAAGAGATCGCCGCCCGTACTAATTTGCCGAAGCCAACCATTTCCCGGCTGACCTACACCTTGACCAAGCTGGGCTATCTTACACCCGTTCCGCGGTTCGAAAAGTATCAGCTCGCGCCATCAGCCATGGCGCTGGGGTATGCCGCGCTGGCCAATCTCGGCGTTCGGCATTTGTCCGAGCCCTACCGCGAGGAAGTCATGCGCGCGACCGGCGGCGCGGTCGCGGTCGGCGGGCGCGACCGCCACAGCATGATCTATTTCGGCCAGAGCCGTAACGGCTTGACGCTGGGCGTCCAGCTCGACGTCGGTTCGCGAATACCGATCGCCACCACCGCGATGGGCCGGGCCTATATCTGGGCGCTGCCGAATGACGAGCGTGCCTCTTTATTGCGCGAGCTGCGCGACCACTACGGCAGCCGCTGGTCGCGGCTGCGCGACGGCATCGAACGCGCCGGCGAAATGGTGGAGCGGCGCGGCTTCACCATCTCCGCGGGCGAGTGGCAGGACGACGTGCACGCAGTCGGTGTGGCGCTCAAGCTGAACGACGGAACCGGTCCGTATGCCTTCAATTGTGGCGCGCCCGCATTCCGCTTCACGGAAGATCGGCTGCTCAACGATATTGGACCTCGCCTTGTGGCGATGGTAAGGAACATCGAAGCGGCGCTGGGCGGTGCGGCGCCGCAATCCAAAAAAGAAGAAAGCAAAAAGTTGAAAGCAGGAGGGAAAGTTGCACGTTTGGTCGAGGGGATCAGGTAGCCTTCATCTTCACCGGCGAAGGATTTCGCGCGGTCATTTCCGCCCTGTTAATCGCATGGGCGAGACGAGATGACGCAGGCACAGCTCGCGCAGGGAAATTCTCCCCTGCTGGCGGTTCGCGACGTCAGCGTCGTGTTCGGCGGCATCATCGCGTTGAATGGCGTCTCCTTCGACATGCAAAAGGGGCAGATCCTCGGGCTGATCGGACCGAACGGCGCCGGCAAGACGACATTGTTCAACTGCCTCTCCCGGCTCTACCAGCCGAGCTCCGGCGACATCCTGATGGAGGGGGCGAGCATCCTGACCCGCCCGCCGCACCGGATCGCCGAGATCGGCATCGGCCGCACCTTCCAGAACGTGGCGCTGTTTCCCAATCTGTCTGTCATGGACAATGTCCGCGTCGGCACCCACGCCCGCACCTCCAGCGACATCATCTCGGACTCGTTGAAGCTTGCCTGGGTTCGCCGCGGCGAGGCCAACGTCAACAAGAAGGTCCACGAGATCCTTGCCTATCTCGACCTCGAAGACGTCGCCCATACGATCGTTTCCGGCCTGCCCTTCGGCACCCAAAAGCGCGTCGAGCTGGCGCGTGCGCTGGCCGCCGATCCGAAGATCCTGCTGCTCGACGAGCCGGCCGGCGGTCTCAACCATGAAGAAGTCCACATACTCGGCGATCTGATCAGGCGCATTCGCGACGACCGCCACATGACCGTGCTGCTGGTCGAACATCACATGGGTCTGGTGATGTCGATCGCCGACCACGTCGTCGCGCTCAACTTCGGCCGCAAGCTCGCCGAGGGAACGCCGGCCCAGGTTCAGGCCGACCCGGATGTCATCAAAGCCTATCTGGGGAGCAAGGACCAATGACCGCGATGCTCAACGTCAAGGATTTGCGGGCCTATTACGGCCAGGTCCAGGCGCTTCACGGCCTCTCCTTTGCCCTTAACGAGGGCTCACTGACCACGCTGCTTGGCGCCAACGGCGCCGGCAAGACCACCACCTTGCGGGCGATCTGCAACATGGTGCGCTCGACCGGCGCCATCGAATTCGACGGCGCGCCGCTCGCCGGCCGCTCGACCGAAAACGTCGTCCGTCTCGGCATCGCCCATGTGCCGCAGGGCCGCGGCACCTTCACCACCATGACGGTGGAAGAAAACCTGCAGCTCGGCGCCATCACCCGCAAGGACAAGGCCGGCGTGGTTTCCGATATCGAGCGCATGTATGACCACTTCCCGGTCCTGAAACAGCGGCACACCCAGCAGGCCGGCACGCTGTCCGGCGGCGAACAGCAGATGCTGGCGGTCGCCCGCGCGCTGATGCTGCGTCCACGGCTGATGCTGCTGGACGAGCCGTCGTTCGGTCTGGCGCCGCTGATCGTGCGCGACCTGTTTCGGATCCTCGGCAAGATCAATCGCGAGGACAAGGTCACCATCCTCGTGGTGGAGCAGAACGCGCAACTGGCGCTGGAACTCGCCGATCAGGCCTATGTGATCGAAACCGGACGGATCGTGATGTCGGGCAATGCCAAGGACATCGCGAACAACGAAGACGTCCGCAAATCCTATCTCGGTTATTGAGGAGCCGGCCATGGAGCTTTTTACCAATCAAGTCCTGGCCGGCATCGCCACAGGCGCGATCTATGCCTGCATGGCGCTCGCCGTCGTCATGATCTACCAGGCGATCGACCATCTCAACTTCGCCCAGGGCGAAATGGCGATGTTCTCGACCTTTATCTCCTGGCAGATGATGCAGTGGGGCATACCCTATTGGGGTGCGTTCGTGCTGACGCTGGCCTTCTCGTTCGCCGGCGGCATCGTGATCGAGCGGCTGCTGTTCAAGCCGCTGGCCAAGGCCCCGATCCTGACCAACGTCGCCGGCTTCATCGCATTGTTCGCGATCATCAATTCGGTCGCCGGCCTGATCTGGGATTTCACCATCAAGCAGTATCCGACGCCGTTCGGCTCCTCGCCGTTCCTCGGCAGCCAGCTGATCTCGACCCACCAGGCCGGCATGATCGGCGTCACCGTCTTGCTGCTGATCCTGCTGTTCTTCTTCTTCCAGTACACGCGGATCGGCCTTGCGATGCGGGCGGCCGCCTCCTTGCCTGAATCGGCCCGGCTCGTCGGCATCAATACCTCCTGGATGATCGCGCTGGGCTGGGGCATGGCGGCAGCGATCGGCTCGATCGCCGGCATGCTGATCGCGCCGGTGGTGTTCCTGGAACCGAACATGATGGGCGGCGTGCTGATCTATGGATTTGCCGCGGCCGTGCTCGGCGGCCTGACCTCGCCGCTCGGTGCCGTGATCGGCGGCTTCCTGGTCGGCATCTTCGAAAATCTCGCCGGGACCTACATTCCCGGCGTCGGTAACGAACTGAAACTGCCGATCGCGCTTGCGCTGATCATCACCGTATTGGTCGTCAAACCGGCTGGGCTGTTCGGCCGGCCCATCGTGAAGCGAGTTTGATCATGAGCGCTGTCGAAGACGTCGTCACCGAAGCCCCGGCTGTCGAAGCTGTTCCGAAACGCGCGATGACGCTCGGCTTCGGCACCTCGCTGGTCATGCTGGTGTTGCTGCTCGTCGTGCCGCTGTTCGTGAAGAACTTCATCATCTTCCAGCTGACCCAATTGCTCTATTTGGGACTCGCCGTACTGGCGTTGAACATCCTGACCGGCGGCAGCGGCCAGTTCTCGCTCGGCCAGAGCGCGTTCTACGCCGTCGGCGCCTATACGTCGGCAATCCTGATGGAACACGCCGACATGAACTACGCGCTGACGCTGCCGATCGCGGGCATCATCTGCTTCGCTTTCGGCTTCCTGTTCGGTCAGCCGGCACTGCGCCTCTCCGGGGTCTACCTCGCGCTGGCGACATTCGCGCTCGCAACCGCGATGCCGCAACTGCTCAAGCTCGGCTTCTTCGAACACTGGACCGGCGGCGTGCAGGGCCTGGTGGTCACCAAGCCCGATGCGCCGTTCAGCCTGCCGATGTCGCAGGACATGTGGCTTTATTATTTCACGCTCGCGATCACGGTCGGAATCTATGTCGCTTCCGTCAATCTGCTGAGATCGCGCTCCGGACGGGCTTTCATGGCGATCCGCGACAACGAGATCGCGGCGTCCGCGATGGGCGTCAACGTCGCGCTGTACAAGACGCTGGCGTTCGGCGTCAGCGCCGGCATTACCGGCGTAGCCGGCGGCCTCGGCGCCATTGCCGTCCAGTTCGTGGCCCCTGACAGCTTCACTATCACACTCGCGATCCAGCTGTTCCTCGGCATGGTCGTCGGCGGCGTTGGCTGGCTGCCTGGATCGATCGTCGGCGCCGCCTTCATCATCTTCGTGCCCAACATCGCGGAAGGCGTTTCCAAGGGGCTCTCCGGCGCCGTGTTCGGCGTGCTGCTGTTCCTCGTCATCTTCCTCGTGCCGCACGGCGCCAGGCAGGTTGCCATAGTTGCCCAGCAACTGGTTGGCAAGCTCAAGAAGTAACCGAACTCAGGAGAAACTATGCTGTCCAGACGACAATCAAGAATCGCCGCGCTTGCGACGGCGGTCATCACTTTTGCCGCGATCAGCGGCACCGCGCTTGCCCAGAAGAAATACGACACCGGGGCTACCGACGCCGAGGTCAAGATCGGCAACATCATGCCGTACAGCGGACCGGCTTCCGCCTACGGCGTGATCGGCAAGACCGAAGAAGCCTATTTCAAGATGATCAACGCCCAGGGCGGCATCAACGGGCGCAAGATCAACTTCGTCAGCTATGACGACGGCTACAGCCCGCCGAAGGCGGTCGAGCAAGCGCGCAAGCTGGTCGAGAGCGACGAAGTGCTGGTCGTGTTCAACCCGCTGGGCACGCCGTCCAACACCGCGATCCAGAAATATCTCAACGCCAAGAAGGTGCCGCAGCTGTTCGTCGCCACCGGCGCCACCAAATGGAACGATCCGAAGGACTTTCCGTGGACCATGGGCTGGCAGCCCAGCTATCAGAGCGAAGCGCACATCTACGCGAAATATCTGATGAAGGAAAAACCGGACGCCAAGATCGCCGTGCTCTATCAGAACGACGATTTCGGCAAGGACTACCTTAAGGGCCTGAAGGACGGCCTCGGCGCCAAGGCGTCGATGATCATTGCCGAGGAAAGCTATGAGACCGCGGAGCCCACGATCGACAATCACATCGTCAAGCTGAAGGCCACCGGCGCCGACGTCTTCATCAGCATCACCACGCCGAAGTTCGCCGCACAGGCGATCAAGAAGATCGCCGAGATCGGCTGGCAGCCGCTGCACATCGTCTCCAACGTCTCGGCGTCGGTCGGCGGCGTGATCAAGCCGGCAGGCTTCGAGAATTCGCAAGGCATCCTGTCGGCGGCCTACGCCAAGGACGGCGCCGATCCGCAGTGGGACAACGATCCCGGCATGAAGAAGTTCTTTGCCTTCCTCGAGAAGTTCTATCCCGAAGGCAACAAGCTCGACGGCTCCGTGGTCTATGGCTACGGCGCGGCGCAGACCATGGCGAAGGTCATCGAGATGTGCGGCGACGATCTCACCCGCGCCAACGTGATGAAGCAGGCCGCGAGCCTGAAGGATTTTGCGCCCGACACCTTGCTGCCCGGCGTGAAGATCAACACTTCGGCGACCGACTTCGCCCCGATCGAGCAGCTTCAGATGATGCGCTTCAAGGGCGAGAAATGGGACCTGTTCGGCGACATCATCTCGGGCGAACTCAGCAACTAAAGCGTTTTCGAGCGAAGTGGATACCGGTTCGCGTAGAGAAAACGCGTCGAAAGAAGAATCTATAGCTTCGGTTCTAGAACCGAAGCTCTAGACCGAAGTTTGCTCGTGTCGTCAGGAGAGACTTGAGTCAGTGCAGTGGGTTAGGGTGGGAATGATCCTGTGATTGTGTCCATGTAAGGGGATTCCCAAATCGGCGAGGATATGATTCGATTCGGGCATGTTCATCGAGATGGTGCCCAATCGAGACTCTCCGCCTGCGGTGTTGCTGCGGGAGAGTTATCGCGACGAGCAAGGCCGTTCGCAGAAGCGGACGTTGGCCAATCTCAGCAAGCTGCCGCGTGATATGATCGATACGTTGAAGGCGGTGCTGAAGGGCGGAACGGTCATCGGCACTGGTCCGCAGGAACTGGAAGTCGAGCGCTCATTGCCGCACGGCCATGTTGCGGCGGCGCTTGGAATGATCCGCAAGATTGGCCTCGACCGGTTGATTCTGGGTGCGGCGAAGGATCCGGCCTCGCGACGCTGCTGCGATCTCGTTGTCGCCATGGTGGTTGATCGGTTGATTGCGCCACGATCGAAGCTGGGCTTTGTCCGCGCGATCGATGAGGAGACGGCGGTATCGAGTCTGGGCGCGGTCTTGCACCTTGGCCGGGTCAAGGAGCGGGAGGCCTATGAGGCGCTGGATTGGCTGCTCGAACGTCAGGGCCGCGTCGAAAATGGCTTGGCGCGGCGGCATCTCGAAGACGGCGTGCTGGTCCTCTATGACGTCAGCTCATCTTACTTCGAGGGCCGCTGCTGCCCGCTGGCGCGCTATGGCCACAGCCGGGATCACCGCAAGGACCGGCCGCAAATTGTCTATGGGCTGCTCTGCACACGCGAGGGACTGCCGATCGCCGTGGAGGTGTTCGACGGCAACACCGCGGATCCCTCAACCTTGAGCGCGCAGATCGAGAAGGTGAAGGATCGCTTCAGGATCAGTCGTCTGGTGCTGGTCGGAGATCGCGGCATGATCACCTCGGCCCGCATTCGCGACGAACTTAGGCCCGCGAATCTCGATTGGATCACCTGCCTGCGTGCACCGGCGGTGCAGGCGCTGGCCGCGGAAAATGGGCCGTTACAGCTGTCGTTGTTCGATGATCGCGATCTCGCCGAAATCAGCGCGCCGGACATGTTCCCAGGCGAACGGCTGATCGCGTGCCGCAATCACGACCTCGCCGCCGAACGGGCGCGCAAGCGTGAGGACTTGTTAGCAGTGACTGAACGCGAACTGGCCCGGATCGAAGCCAAGGTCCGGCGCAGGAACGCTCCCTTGCGTGACGCTGCCGAAATAGGTCTGGCGGTCGGCGCGGTTCTTAACAAAAGAAAGATGGCCAAGCACTTCGTCGTTACGATCCGCGATGGTCATCTCTCCTGGCATAGACGGCTCGATCAGATCGAGGCAGAGGCGCGCCTCGACGGCATCTATGTGATCCGAACCAGCATGCCTGCCGAGCATCTGAATGCCGCAGAAGCAGTTCAGGCCTACAAGGATCTCTCGCACGTCGAACGGGCATTCCGATCCCTGAAGAGCGTCGATCTGGAAATCCGGCCGATCCGTCATTGGACCGCGGACAGGGTGCGGGCTCATGTCTTCCTGTGCATGCTCGCCTACCATGTCGAGTGGCTCCTACGGGAGGCCCTAGCGCCGCTGTTGTTCCACGACACCGATCTGGCAGCAGCCAAAGCGGAGCGAACTTCTCCAGTTGCGGCCACCGCACCGTCAGACGTCGTCAAGGTCAAGAAGACAACCAGGCGATCGGCAGACGGTCAGCGCGTCATGAGCTTCGGTGACCTCATTGCGCATCTCGGAACACTCGCTCGCAACACCATGCACGTGCCCGCGCGCCCCAAGCACCGCTTTACCCTTCACTCCAAACCAACCGCCCTCCAGGAGGCGGCCTTCGATCTGCTCGGGCTCAATCCCGTTCGTGTCCAGTAACCGAGTAGCCTCGCGGACGAATGATCAAACCGCATCAGATACTTATGCGATTCATGGGTGAAAACTTCGGTCTAGACCGAAGTTTGCTCGTGTCGTCAGGAGAGACTTGAGTCAGTGCAGTGGGTTAGGGTGGGAATGATCCTGTGATTGTGTCCATGTAAGGGGATTCCCAAATCGGCGAGGATATGATTCGATTCGGGCATGTTCATCGAGATGGTGCCCAATCGAGACTCTCCGCCTGCGGTGTTGCTGCGGGAGAGTTATCGCGACGAGCAAGGCCGTTCGCAGAAGCGGACGTTGGCCAATCTCAGCAAGCTGCCGCGTGATATGATCGATACGTTGAAGGCGGTGCTGAAGGGCGGAACGGTCATCGGCACTGGTCCGCAGGAACTGGAAGTCGAGCGCTCATTGCCGCACGGCCATGTTGCGGCGGCGCTTGGAATGATCCGCAAGATTGGCCTCGACCGGTTGATTCTGGGTGCGGCGAAGGATCCGGCCTCGCGACGCTGCTGCGATCTCGTTGTCGCCATGGTGGTTGATCGGTTGATTGCGCCACGATCGAAGCTGGGCTTTGTCCGCGCGATCGATGAGGAGACGGCGGTATCGAGTCTGGGCGCGGTCTTGCACCTTGGCCGGGTCAAGGAGCGGGAGGCCTATGAGGCGCTGGATTGGCTGCTCGAACGTCAGGGCCGCGTCGAAAATGGCTTGGCGCGGCGGCATCTCGAAGACGGCGTGCTGGTCCTCTATGACGTCAGCTCATCTTACTTCGAGGGCCGCTGCTGCCCGCTGGCGCGCTATGGCCACAGCCGGGATCACCGCAAGGACCGGCCGCAAATTGTCTATGGGCTGCTCTGCACACGCGAGGGACTGCCGATCGCCGTGGAGGTGTTCGACGGCAACACCGCGGATCCCTCAACCTTGAGCGCGCAGATCGAGAAGGTGAAGGATCGCTTCAGGATCAGTCGTCTGGTGCTGGTCGGAGATCGCGGCATGATCACCTCGGCCCGCATTCGCGACGAACTTAGGCCCGCGAATCTCGATTGGATCACCTGCCTGCGTGCACCGGCGGTGCAGGCGCTGGCCGCGGAAAATGGGCCGTTACAGCTGTCGTTGTTCGATGATCGCGATCTCGCCGAAATCAGCGCGCCGGACATGTTCCCAGGCGAACGGCTGATCGCGTGCCGCAATCACGACCTCGCCGCCGAACGGGCGCGCAAGCGTGAGGACTTGTTAGCAGTGACTGAACGCGAACTGGCCCGGATCGAAGCCAAGGTCCGGCGCAGGAACGCTCCCTTGCGTGACGCTGCCGAAATAGGTCTGGCGGTCGGCGCGGTTCTTAACAAAAGAAAGATGGCCAAGCACTTCGTCGTTACGATCCGCGATGGTCATCTCTCCTGGCATAGACGGCTCGATCAGATCGAGGCAGAGGCGCGCCTCGACGGCATCTATGTGATCCGAACCAGCATGCCTGCCGAGCATCTGAATGCCGCAGAAGCAGTTCAGGCCTACAAGGATCTCTCGCACGTCGAACGGGCATTCCGATCCCTGAAGAGCGTCGATCTGGAAATCCGGCCGATCCGTCATTGGACCGCGGACAGGGTGCGGGCTCATGTCTTCCTGTGCATGCTCGCCTACCATGTCGAGTGGCTCCTACGGGAGGCCCTAGCGCCGCTGTTGTTCCACGACACCGATCTGGCAGCAGCCAAAGCGGAGCGAACTTCTCCAGTTGCGGCCACCGCACCGTCAGACGTCGTCAAGGTCAAGAAGACAACCAGGCGATCGGCAGATTGGTCAGCGCGTCATGAGCTTCGGTGACCTCATTGCGCATCTCGGAACACTCGCTCGCAACACCATGCACGTGCCCGCGCGCCCCAAGCACCGCTTTACCCTTCACTCCAAACCAACCGCCCTCCAGGAGGCGGCCTTCGATCTGCTCGGGCTCAATCCCGTTCGTGTCCAGTAACCGAGTAGCCTCGCGGACGAATGATCAAACCGCATCAGATACTTATGCGATTCATGGGTGAAAACTTCGGTCTAGACGCCCTGCTGCGACGCGGAACACGCGCCGCCTGTTCGACTAAATAACGCCCCCCGCGAGCCAGTCGCGGGGGGCTTTTTGTTGCCGGGTGCCCGCGGAAGGTATTCAATGCCGCCAGGAGCCGCAAAGCGCTCCCAATCCAAAAAACGTGACACATTCAACAATGATCCAGGGAGATCAAAATGCCTGCTATCCACTTGCGATTGGGGGCCTTTTCGGCCGCCCTCGCATTGCTCGCTGCGACCAGCAGCGCCTCTCTCGCGCAGAAGAAATACGACACCGGTGCGACCGACACCGAGATCAAGATCGGCAACATCGTGCCCTACAGCGGACCGGCTTCCGCCTATGGCGTGATCGGCAAAACCGAGGAGGCCTACTTCCGCAAGGTCAACGCCGAGGGCGGCATCAACGGCCGCAAGATCACCTTCATCAGCTACGACGACGCCTACAGCCCACCGAAGACGGTCGAGCAGGCGCGCAAGCTGGTCGAAAGCGATGAAGTGCTGATGATCTTCAATTCGCTGGGCACGCCGCCGAATTCCGCGATCCAGAAATACATGAACCAGAAAAAGGTGCCGCAGCTGTTCGTCGCCACCGGCGCCACCAAGTGGAACGACCCGAAGGAGTTTCCGTGGACCATGGGCTGGCAGCCCAACTACCAGAGCGAGTCCACCATCTATGCGAAATACATCATGAAGAACAAGCCGGACGCCAAGATCGCCGTGCTCTACCAGAATGACGACTACGGCAAGGACTATCTGAAGGGATTCAAGGACGGGCTCGGCAGCAAGGCTGCCTCGATGATCGTGATGGAGGAAAGCTACGAGGTCTCCGAACCGACCATCGACAATCACATCGTCAAGCTCAAGTCGACCGGCGCCGACGTATTCTTCAACATCACCACGCCGAAATTCGCGGCGCAGGCGATCAAGAAGAACGCCGAGATCGGCTGGAAGCCGCTGCACTTCCTCAACAACGTTTCGGCCTCGATCGGCAGCGTGATCAAGCCGGCCGGCTTCGAGAACGCCCAGGACATCATCTCGTCGAACTACCTCAAGGATCCGACCGATCAGCAATGGAAGAACGACAAGGGGATGATCGGCTGGAACGAGTTCCTGGATAAATATTATCCGGAAGCCAACCGCGCCGACGCCTCGGTGATGTACGCCTACACCGTCGCCCAGGGCCTCGTGCACGTGCTGAAAGCCTGCGGCGACGACCTGACGCGGGCAAACATCATGAAGCAGGCGGCGAGCATCAGGGATCTCGAGCTCGGCGGCCTGCTGCCCGGGGTCAAGGTCAACACCTCGGCGACCGATTTTGCACCGATCTCGCAGTTGCAGCTGATGAAGTTCAAGGGCGATCACTGGGATCTGTTCGGAGAGATCATCAACGCCGATGTAGGCGGCTGACGGGCTGAGACTGTCTACTAAAGAAGCAGCCCCTGCGGCTTTGCCGCAGGGGCTTTTTGTTGTGACGTCCCCGGTAAAATGATAATCACATCGCCGAACTCACGCATGAGTCAAAAGAGCTTTCACATCAAGAAAGCCGCGACACATCATTGTTGTCATTGAACCGAGGGAGAGAATTAATGCTCACGACCGCTAACAGGCTGGCGGTGGCGTCAGTCGCGCTGACCCTGCTTGCCGTATCCAGCAGCGGCGCGCTTGCGCAAAAAAAATACGACACCGGCGCCACCGATACCGAAATCAAGATCGGCAACATCATGCCGTATAGCGGTCCGGCTTCCGCCTATGGCATCATCGGCAAGACCGAGGCCGCCTATTTCAAGAAGATCAACGACGCCGGCGGCATCAATGGCCGCAAGATCAACTTCATCTCTTACGACGATGCCTACAGCCCGCCGAAGACGGTGGAGCAGGCGCGCAAGCTGGTCGAGAGCGACGAAGTGCCGTTCATCTTCAATTCGCTGGGAACGCCGCCGAATTCCGCGATCCACAAATACATGAATTCCAAGAAGGTGCCGCAGCTGTTCGTCGCCACCGGCGCCACCAAATGGAACGATCCGAAGGAATTTCCCTGGACCATGGGCTGGCAGCCCAACTACCAGAGCGAAACCCAGATCTATGCGAAGTACATCCTGAAGAACAAGCCGGACGCCAAGATCGCCGTGCTCTACCAGAATGACGACTACGGCAAGGACTATCTCAAGGGCCTGAAGGACGGGCTCGGCGCCAAGGCGGCATCGATGATCGTCGCCGAGGAAAGCTTTGAGACGTCGGAACCGACGGTCGACAATCATATCGTCAAGCTGAAGGCTACCACCGCCGACGTCTTCATCAACATCTCGACGCCGAAATTCGCGGCGCAAGCCATCAAGAAGATAGCCGAGATCGGCTGGAAGCCGATGCACTTCCTCAACAACGTCTCGGCCTCGGTCGGCAGCGTGATCAAGCCGGCGGGGTATGAGAACGCGCAGGACATCATCTCCGCTGCCTATCTCAAGGACGTCTCCGACAAGCAGTGGGACAATGACCCCGGCATGAAGGAATTCTATGCATTCATGGCCAAGGATTTCCCCGAAGGCGACAAGCTCGACGGCGGAACCGTGACCGGCTACGGCGTGGCCCAGACGCTGGTCCAGGTCCTGAAGCAGTGCGGCGACAACCTCACCCGCGAGAACGTCATGAAGCAGGCGGCGAGCCTGAAGGATTTCCGCACCGAAGTCCTGCTGCCCGGCATCAAGATCAACACCGGCCCGACCGATTTCGCTCCGATCTCCTCGCTTCAGCTGATGAAGTTCAAGGGCCAGCAATGGGAGCTGTTCGGCGAGGTCATCAACGCCGACGTCGGCGGCTGAGCCGCCTCAGAGGCCGGTTGCCCGAACATCAAATCGTCATGCCCCCTGCGACACCGTCGCAGGGGGCATTTTCTTGCGAACATTGTTTTCCAGCGCGCGATCAGCAAAAGTGGATGCCGGTTTTGCGTCAGATCGCGCGCCGAATATTGATTGGCGCATGGTCTCTTCGCCAACCCGCTTACACTTTGGCGGATCGTGCGCTAATCAATGCGACCTGACCCGACAACAAACCTTGCACCCCGCGAGGCCCAAGAAAATCACAGGGAGTTTTGCGAAATGCCCGAACCGACCCAACGCCGCCTCGCAACGGTATTTCTGAGCCTGGCGGTCGTTGCCGCGACCGGCAGCGCGGCGCTGGCCCAGAAGAAATACGACACCGGCGCCAGCGACACCGAGATCAAGATCGGGAACATCGTTCCCTACAGCGGCCCGGCGTCGGCCTATGGCGTGGTCGGCAAGGCGATGGCGGCGGTGTTCAAGCGGGTGAACGACGACGGCGGCATCAACGGGCGCAAGATCAACTTCATTTCCTATGACGATGCCTACAGCCCGCCGAAAGCGGTCGAGCAGGCGCGCAAGCTGATCGAGAGCGACGAGGTGCTGTTGCTGATCGGCACGCTGGGCACCGCCTCCAACACCGCGATCCAGAAATACGTCAACGGCAAGAAAGTACCGCAACTGTTCGTCGCCACCGGCGCCACCAAGTGGAACGATCCAAAGACCTTCCCGTGGACCATGGGCTGGCTGCCCAGTTACCAGAGCGAGTCCCGCATCTATGCCAAATACCTGACAAAAGAAAAGCCGAACGCGAAGATCGCGGTGCTCTATCAGAACGACGACATGGGCAAGGATTACCTCAAGGGATTGAAGGATGGTTTCGGCGCCGATCCCTCGCGCATCATCGCGGAAGAAAGCTACGAGGTCGCGGAGCCGACCATCGATTCCCACGTCGTGCGGCTGAAGTCGTCCAATCCAGACGTCATCATCTTCTTCACGACGCCCAAATTCGGCGCCCAGGCCATCAAGAAGGTCGGCGAGATGAACTGGAAGCCGGTCACGATCGTGTCCAATGTCAGCGCCTCGACCGCGACCGTCATGCGGCCCGCAGGTCTCGACAATTCGCAAGGCGTGATGTCGGCGGCCTACGCCAAGGACGTCAGCGATCCGCAGTGGGCCGGCGATCCCGGCATCAAGGCTTTCGACGACCTGCTGGCGAAGTACATGCCGGAGGTCAATCGCGCCGACGCCTCGGCCATGACCGGCTACAACATGGCCACGACCATGGTCGAAGTGCTGAAGCGGTGCGGCGACGACCTGACCCGCAGCAACGTCATGAAGCAGGCGGCCAGCCTCAGGCAATTCGCCCAGGGCGGGCTGTTGCCCGGCATCACGCTCACCACGGGCCCGGACGATTTTCAGCCGATCGAACAATTGCAGTTGATGCAGTTCAAGGGCGAGCGCTGGCAATTGTTCGGCGATGTCATCAGCGGCGAGCTGGTCGGCAACTGACATCACTTGAATTGCAGGCGGAAGCCTTGCCAGGGGAACTGCCAGGGGAACTGCCGAGGGAACTGTCAAGGGAACTACAATGACCGACCGACGTCCTCTCCTGCGCATGATCTTTGACGCGGCGGTTGCGGCCGCGCATCCGGACGTCGTGCTGGCGGCGCATTTGCGCCCCGTCCCGAAAGGCCGGGTGATCTGCCTCGCCGCCGGCAAAGGTGCGGCGGCGATGGCAGCGGCCGCCGAGCGGCATTATCTCGATGCGCTCGAACTCGACCCGGCGCTGCTTGTGGGCATTGCCACCACCCGCCACGGCCACGGCGTGCCGACGCGGCGGGTCAGGGTGGTCGAGGCCGGTCATCCCGTGCCCGACGAGGCCGGGCTGAAAGCCGCCGACGACACGCTGCGGCTGGCCGCGGAGGCGACCGCCGACGATCTGCTGCTGGTGCTGCTGTCCGGCGGCGGATCGGCGAACTGGATCGCGCCGGTCGACGGCGTCACGTTCGCGCAGAAGCAGCAGGTCAACCGCGCGCTGCTGCGCTCGGGGGCGCCGATCGGCGAGATGAACATCGTGCGCAAGCATCTGTCGCGCATCAAGGGCGGCCGGTTGGCGCGCGCCGGTCAACGCGCCGAGATCGTGACGCTGGCGATTTCGGACGTGCCGCACGACGATCCCTCCGCGATCGCTTCGGGCCCGACGGTGCCGGACCCGACCACGCTGGCCGACGCCCGCGCGCTGGTCGCAAAATACAATCTGGCGGTCGACGACGCGGTACGCCGCGCGCTCGACGACCCCAACAATGAAAGCTGCAAGCCCGGTGATCCCGCCTTCGCCCGCGCGCGGTTCGAACTGATCGCCAGGCCGAAGGCGTCGCTGGACGCAGCGGTCAGGATCGCCCGGGATGCCGGCTATGCGATTATCGAACTCGGCGCCGATCTCGAAGGTGAGGCCCGCGACGTCGCGGCGGATCACGCCCGGCTGGCGTTGCAGGCGCGCAGCGAAGGCAAGCGCACCGCTATTCTATCGGGCGGCGAACTCACGGTGACCGTGCGCGGCAATGGGCGCGGCGGCCCCAACCAGGAATACGCGCTGGCGCTCGCGGGCTTGCTGAAGGATACGACCGGTATTTCGGCGCTGGCCGCGGATACCGACGGCGCCGATGGCGGCGCCGGCAGCGCCAGCGATCCGGCCGGGGCGATGATCGATCAAACCACCTTTGCGAAGATGAAGTCGCTCGGCCTCGACCCAAACGCCTATCTCGACAACAACGACGCCACCGCCTTCTTCACCGCGACCGGCGATCTGTTGCTGACCGGCCCGACCCTGACCAACGTCAACGACGTCAGGGTGATCTTGGTTGAAGGGGCGTAGTCTACGCATTTCCCGGCGCGCCAACGGTCCGTCCCGGTCAAATGTTAAGGCTTTGTTGACCGAGTTCGAGGGAACTTGCCGGAGCCGGCGACATATCAAAGGCGCGATTTACCTGCCCCGTTTGTAATGCACCGCCCCTTAATGCGGGAGCGCTGCAGGTCGCGGCGGGGAAACGCTAAATGTCGGACTCTCACCATGCGACGGCCGGTTCGAATCCGGCCTTGCCAGGCTGGCTTCTCGAACAGGCCATCAACAACCTGTCGCTGGGGTTCATCATCTTCAATGCGAAGCGCGAAGTCGTTTTCTGCAACGCTCGCTACATGGAAATTTACCGGCTGTCGCCCGAGCAGGTGAAGCCCGGCACGCCCATCACCCAGCTCATTCAGCACCGGTTGAACCTCGGATTGAAGATCCACTCGGCGCCGGACGAATACATCCGCGCACATAGGGAAAACGCCATCGTTCCCGTTACCACGATCCAGAGATTCAGCGACGGCCAGATCATCACCTATACCGTGTATCCGATGCCGGACGGCGGCGGGATGGCAACCCACGAGGACATCACGTCGCGGGAGGAAATCAGCGCTCGCCTCAAGCAGCAATACGAGCTCGGCAAGCAGCAGGAAGAGAAACTGCAGGTCCGGAATTTCCAGTTCGATACCGCGATCAACAACATGTCGCAGGGGCTGTGCTTCTTCGACGCCGGCCACAATCTGATCGTGTGCAATGACCTCTTTGTCTCGATGTACGACCTGCCGCCCGGCCGCGTCGGCCCCGGCACCCCCTTGACTGAAATCGTCGACCTGCGCTTCGAAGCCGGCAGTTTTCCCGCGATGTCGCGCGACGAGTATCTGCACTGGCGCACCGGCGTTGCAGTTTCCGCCGAACCGACCGACAGCATCGTCGAATTGCAGAACGGGCGCACCTTCAAGATCCGGCATCGGCCGATGCCTGACCTCGGCTGGGTCGCAACCCATGAAGACATCACCGAGCAGCGGCAGGCCGAGATCAAGATCGAGCATATGGCCCACCACGATGCGCTGACCGATCTTGCCAATCGGGTGCTGCTCAATGAGCGGCTCGAAAGCGCCCTCGCCCGGTTCCAGGGCGGGGAGATGCTGGCGGTTCATCACCTCGATCTCGACCAGTTCAAGGCCGTCAACGATACGTTCGGTCATCCCGTCGGCGACAGGCTGCTGAAGGTCGTCGCGGACCGGCTGCGCGGACTGGTGCGGGAGACCGACACCATCGCGAGGACGGGCGGCGACGAATTCGTCATCGTCCAGGCTCCTGTGGCAGACCCCACCGATGCCACTTCTCTCGCCGAAAGCATCATCGAACTGCTGAGCCAGCCTTACGACCTCGACGGCCACCAGGCCGTCATCGGCGCCAGCATCGGCATTGCGGTCAGTCCGGGCGACGGATCGAGCGCCGACACGCTGCTGCGAAACGCCGACCTCGCGCTCTATCGCGCCAAGGGCGACGGACGCGGCACATTCCGGTTTTTCAAACCCGCGATGGACGAGCAAATGCAAACCCGTCGCGTCATGGAGCAGGATCTGCGCAAGGCGCTGGCCGCCGGCGAATTCGAACTCTATTACCAGCCCGTGGTGAGCCTGGAGAGCAACAAGATCAGCGGTTTCGAAGCGCTGATTCGCTGGAATCATCCGGAAAAGGGACTGGTCGCGCCCGCGGCCTTCATTCCGCTGGCGGAAGAAATCGGCTTTATCGTGCCGCTGGGGGAATGGGTCATCCGTCAGGCCTGCATCACCGCGGCGCAATGGCCGGACCATCTTCAAGTCGCCGTCAATATTTCGGCGGCTCAGTTCCGCGGCTCCGGTCTGATGCAGGTGATCATCAATGCACTCGCGACCTCAGGCCTGCACCCGACGCGGCTCGAGATCGAGATCACCGAGACCGTCCTCCTGCAGGACAAGGAAGCGACGCTCGCGGTGCTTCACCGGTTGCGCGCGCTCGGTATTCGTATCGCGATGGATGATTTCGGCACCGGATATTCCTCGCTGACCTATCTGCAGTGCTTCCCGTTCGACAAGATCAAGATCGACCGCTCGTTCGTAAAAGATGTTGCGGACAACGCTGGATCGCTCAACATCGTGCGCGCGGTCGCGGCACTGGCGAATGGAATGGGCATGGCGGCGACCGCCGAAGGCGTCGAGACCAAGGAACAACTCGACAGGATCACGGCCGAAGGCTGCACCGAGATGCAGGGATATTTGTTCAGCCGGCCGCTTCCCGTTCACGAGATCGAGCGGTTGTTCCTTTCCGGAAGCGGCGCTCGGAAACCGCAGGACAAGACCGCCGCGGCCTGACCGTCACTGCGATCCCGTCGAGCACGAATTTGCCTGCCCGTGTTCGGCTACGGGCCATTCAGGGTAATTTGGCGGATGGTTGAACCCTCATGGTGAGGAGCGCGTCTTCGCGCGTCTCGAACCATGAGGCCCCGGTGCGAACTCATCCCTCGAGACGGCGCTAACGCGCCTCCTCAGGATGAGGAGCGTGCTTCAAAATTCCTTGGCGATCTTCGCCATCATATCGAGCAGTGCGGCGCGGTTCGCCGGGCCGAGCACTTCGTTGAGACGCGCCTCGTGCTTGGTGGCGACCAGCTTCTTGGCGCGCGCCAGCACGGCGCGGCCCTTGTCGGTCAGGACCACGATGTGGGAGCGGCGGTCGTTGGCCGAGCGCATCCGCGCGCAGAGATCGCGGCTCTCGAGCGCGTCGAGCATGGCGACGAAATTCGGCCGGAGGATGCCGAGCGTGTTGGCGATTTCGGTCTGGTTGCGGCCGGGATTCTTGTCGAGCAGCAGCAGCACCGAGAATTGCGCCGGCGTCAGCTGCAGCGGCGCGACGCAGCGCAGAAAATCCTCGAACACCTTCAGTTGCGCGCGCTTCAGAACATAGCCCAGCAGTTCGGACAATTCGCCGAGCTGCAGCGAGGTATCCTCCCCGGCGGCCTCGGCGGGATCCTTGCGCGCGGGGCGGGAAAGCTTGACGACATCGGCGGCATTCTTGGAGGCAGTCATCGCTCGCGGCTCGCAATTCCGGCAGAAAAGCCCTGCCCCAACGGCGGGCCTTGAAGTTATATATGATAATTGTTATGAATTATATCAAATATCGGCGGGACTTCAACTACCGATATCACAGGGTCGGGCCGACGGATAAGGTCGCGGCCGGCTCGACGCGTGAGGGGGAGCGCCGGTCTTGAATACCACGATCATGCTATTCCTGCTGCAGGATGGCATCACCAACGGCGCGATCTATGCGTTGCTCGGGCTGGCGCTGGTGCTGGTGTTTGCCGTCACGCGCGTCATCCTGATCCCGCAAGGCGAATTCGTCACCTATGGCGCGCTGAGCTACGCCATGCTGGCCACCGGCCAGGTGCCGGGCACGGCGCGGCTGGCGGTGGCGATGGGCGTGGTCGCATTCGGCCTCGACCTGTTCGTCGCCCGCAAATCGTTGCGGCTGCGGCGGGTCGCGCGTTCCGTGGCGCTCAACATCGCCTTCCCGGTTGCGATCCTCACCCTGGCCACCGCGCTCGCCAGCCCGACGACGCCGATCGCGGTCAATATCGCGCTGGCGCTGTTGATCGTCGCGGCGATCGGCCTGTTCCTCTATCGAATCGCGTTTCAACCGATCGCGCACACCTCCGTGCTGGTGCTGCTGATCGCTTCCGTCGGCTGTCATCTGGCGCTGCAGGGCCTCGGCCTGGTGTTCTTCGGAGCCGAAGGCCTGCGCGGACCGGCACTGTCGAACGCCGCGCTCACCGTCGGGCCGCTGCGCTTCACCGGCCAGAGCATCGCGGTCTATGGCCTGACCGTCGCCTTCATCGTCGGGCTGTGGCTGTTCTTCGGCTTTACGCTGATGGGCAAGGCGCTGCGCGCCACCGCGGTCAATCGACTCGGCGCGCGGCTGGTCGGCATCCGGACCACGCTGTCCGGACAGATCGCCTTCCTGCTGGCATCGCTGATCGGCGCAATCTCAGGCATCCTGATCGTTCCGATCACCACGCTTTACTACGACACCGGCTTCCTGATCGGCCTGAAGGGCTTTATCGCCGCAATCATCGGCGGGCTCATCAGCTATCCCCTCACCGCGATCGCAGCACTCATTGTCGGCATCGTCGAGGCGTTCTCGTCGTTCTACGCCAGCAATTTCAAGGAAGTCATCGTCTTTACCCTGATCCTTCCCGTTCTGGTGCTGCGTTCGCTCGCAGCCCCCGCGGTCGAGGAAGAGAAGGATTGATGGCGATGGCGCAGCGGCTTCCCCTCATCGTCTTTGCACTCGTCATGGCGGCGATCCCGTTCATCCCGGGCGTGCCGCCGTTCTGGATCGTGCTCCTGGACAATATCGGCCTCGCCGCGCTGGTGGCGATGGGCCTCGTGCTGCTGACCGGGGTCGGCGGCCTCACCTCGTTCGGCCAGGCGGCCTTTTGCGGCTTTGGCGCCTACACCACGGCGGTGCTGACCACGACCTATGGGCTGTCGCCGTGGCTGACGCTGCCGCTCTCGCTCATCGTCAGCGGCATCGCCGCGGTGCTGCTCGGCCTCGTCACGGTGCGGCTGTCCGGCCACTATCTGCCGCTCGGGACCATCGCCTGGGGCATCGGGCTGTTCTATTTGTTCAGCAAGCTGGAGTTCTTGGGCCGTAACGACGGCATCTCCGGAATTCCGCCGCTCTCGATCGGCTCGCTCAAAATGATCGACCCCGGCACGATCTATTTCGCGATCTGGATCGCGGTGCTGATCGCCGCGGTTCTCACCATGAATCTTTTGGACTCCCGCACCGGCCGCGCCATCCGCGCGCTGCGGCGCGGGCATATCGCCGCCGAAGCGTTCGGCGTGCAGACACCGCGCGCAAAACTTCTGGTGTTCATCTATGCGGCGGTGCTGGCGGGACTTTCCGGCTGGCTCTATGCGCATTTCCAGCGCGCCGCCAATCCGACCCCGTTCGGCGCCCAGTCCGGCATCGAATATCTCTTCATCGCCGTCGTCGGTGGCGCCGGCTATGTCTGGGGTGGCGTGCTCGGCGCCGGCATCGTGGTGATCCTGAAGGAGATCCTGCAGAGCTATCTGCCGTATATTTTCGGCGGCCAGAGCCAGCTCGAGACCATCGTGTTCGGCATCCTGCTGGTCAGCCTGCTGCAACTGGCGCCGACCGGGGTCTGGCCCTGGCTGATGGCGCGATTGCCGTTCAAGCCGGACCGCAAGCAGCCTGACACGTCGCTGACCTTGCCCGCGCGTGTGCGGGCGCCGCCGACGCCTTCCGTGCTGCTGAAGATCGAAAAGGCGCGAAAACAGTTCGGCGGCGTGATCGCCGTCAACGATGTGTCTTTCGACGTGCACGCCCGCGAGATCGTCGCCCTGATCGGTCCGAACGGCGCCGGCAAGAGCACGACCTTCAATCTGATCACGGGCGTTCTGACATCCACAAGCGGCACGATCTCCGCACTCGGCCACAAGGTCAACAACGCGCCGCCGCAGCAGATCGTGAAGCTGGGGATTGCCCGCACCTTCCAGCACGTCAAGCTGGTGCCCGACATGACCGTGCTGGAGAACGTCGCGATCGGCGCGCATCTGCGCGGCCATTCCGGCGCGATCTCCAGCATGTTCCGGCTCGACCGCGCCGACGAGGCGAAATTGCTGGCGGAAGCCGCGCGCCAGATCGAGCGCGTCGGCCTCGGCGACCAGATCGATCAATTGGCGGGCTCTCTCTCACTCGGCCAGCAGCGCATCGTCGAGATCGCCCGCGCGCTGTGCGTCGACCCGATGCTGCTGCTGCTGGACGAGCCCGCCGCGGGCCTGCGCCACATGGAAAAGCAGCGGCTCGCCGCGCTGCTGCGGCAGTTGCGCGACGGCGGCATGTCGGTGCTGCTGGTCGAGCATGACATGGGCTTCGTGATGGATCTCGCCGATCGCATCGTGGTGCTCGACTTCGGCACCAAGATCGCCGAAGGCACGCCGTCGGCGATCAAGACCAATCCCGACGTGATCAAGGCCTATCTCGGAGCTGCGGCATGAATCACGGTACGCGCGCCCTGTTGCAAGTCAGCGACGTCCATGTCGCCTACGGCAAGGTCGAAGCCGTGCGCGCGGTGTCGCTGGACGTCGCCGACAACGAGATCGTCACCATCATCGGCGCCAACGGCGCCGGCAAGACCACGCTGTTGAACGCGATCATGGGCATCCTGCCGCTCAAGGGCAGCGCCGTCTTCGCGGGTGCGGATATGGCCCCGCTCGATATCGAGGATCGCGTCGCGGCGGGCCTCTGCCTGGTGCCGGAACATCGCGAACTGTTCGCCACCATGAATGTCGAGGACAATCTGCAGCTCGGCGCCTTCCGGATTGCGAAGGCTGTCGCGGCAAGATCCTTCGAGCGCGTCTACATGCTGTTTCCGCGCCTGAAGGAGCGGCGCAAGCAACTGGCCGGCACGCTCTCCGGCGGCGAACAGCAAATGCTGGCGATGGGCCGCGCGCTGATGGGCGCGCCAAAGCTGCTGATGCTGGACGAGCCCAGTCTCGGCCTCGCGCCGATCATCGTCGCCGACATCTTCCGCATCATCGGCGAGTTGCGCGCCGCCGGCGTCTCGGTGCTGCTGGTCGAACAGAACGCGCAAGCCGCACTGCAAATTGCCGACCGCGCCTATGTGATGGAGCTCGGCGAATTCATTTTGAACGGGCCGGCGAATGAAATCGCCAGCAACGCACGCGTCGCGGCGAGCTATCTCGGCTTCACGCATGAGGGCGAGAGCGCGATTTAGGCGCGGCTTGCACTCGCGTTAGGATTGCGCTTCACTTCACCCTCCCCTGGAGGGGGAGGGTCGCTTGCACTCGGCGATGCGCAGCATCGTCCGATGGGAACGGGTGGGGTGATCTATCCGCGAGCGAGATGCCTATGGTCTCAACAGCGATCCGCCGTGCAGTAGCCAAGAGACTACGTGCGAACACGACCCCGCATGAGCGCATATTGTGGCGCGCTCTCAAGGAACTCCCCGTAGACGGCACGCACTTCCGGCGGCAAGCGCCGATCGGCCCCTACATCGTCGATTTCTTCTGTCCTGCCAAGCGGCTCATTATCGAAATTGATGGCGGGCACCATAACGACGATGAGACGGCAAAGCATGATCAGGAGAGACAGCTTTGGCTTGAAAAGGAAGGATATCGTGTCATTCGCTTCTGGAATTCGGAGATCACCGGCGATCTGATGGCCGTGCTCGAACGGGTTTACGTCGAGCTTTATGGTTCGCGCGACGCGGAGGTACGCCGCTGAAACACCTCCGACGACGATAGACTGTCACCCCACCCCGGCTCGCATCGCTATATGCGATGCGAGCCGACCCTCCCCCTCCAGGGGAGGGTAAGAAAAGAGCCGGCGCTCTTTTATAGAGCGCCGGCTCAAATCGCTTTCAACTGTCAGTCAACCGCTCACATCGCAGGAACGTACTTCCCGTCCTTCACGGTGAGGATGATCCGCGAGCGGTCATCGAGGCCGTAGCGGTCTTTTTCGGTCCAGTTGTAGACGCCTTGCGTTGCGACGATTTCCTTTTCGGAGATCAGCGCCTGGCGGATCGCTTCGTGGAATTCCGGCGTGCCGGGCTTGGCGGTCTTCAGCGCCACCGGGATGATGCGCTTGAGCACTTCGAACGCGTCGTAGGAATGGCCGGCGAACTGGCTGCGGCTGTTGGGGCCGTATTTGGCCTCATACGCGGCGTTGAGCGTCAGCCCCGGCTTCTTGGTCAGCGCGGTGTCGGCCTGCGTTTCCGGTGACATCACCGGGCCGGCCGACATGATCACGCCTTCCGCCGATGCGCCGGCGATGCGGATGAAGTCCATGCTGGCGGCGCCGTGGGTCTGGTAGATCAGGCCCTTGTAGCCGCGCTCGCGCAGCGCGGTCTGCGGCAGGGCTGCGGCGGTGCCGGAGGCGCCGATCAGGACCGCGTCGGGATTGGCGGCGACCAGCTTCAGCACCTGACCCGCGACCGAGGTATCCGGACGGGCAAAGCGCTCTTCGTCGACCATCGTCATGCCCATCGGCACGGCCTGGGCCTTGAAGTCGTTGACCCAGAGGTCGCCGTAGGAATCGGAGTAGCCTATATAGCCGACGGTCTTGATGGCGTGCGCCTTCATGTGCTCGTACAGCACCTTGCCCATGATCGGGATCGACTGCGGCAGGTCGACCGACCATTTGGCGCGCGCCTCGTTGATCGGGAACGGCGCCAGGCCGAAATGCGGAATGCCGGCCTCGTTCGCCACCGTGGACACCGCGATCGAGGGCGGCGTGGTGCAGGAACCCATGATGATGTCCGCCTTGGATTCGGTCACGAAGCGGCGCGCATTGGTGGTGGCCGCGGTCGGATCGCCGCCGTCATCCAGCACGATCAGCTTGAGCGGCACGCCGCCGATTTCCTTCGGCACGAAGTCGAGCGCGTTGCGTTCGGGAATGCCGAGCGCCGCAGCCGGTCCGGTCGTGGAGATCGAGATGCCGATGGTGATTTCATTGGTCTGCGCCATCACAGGCGAGCCCGGCAGCGCCAGCGCCGCCACGAGTGCGGCAGCGGACAGAAGAGCCTTCTTCATTCATTCCTCCCTTTGGGTATCTTTTTAAAGGTTTAGACCAATTTCGACGACCAATTCAGCCCCTTCTTTAGGTCATGCGCGGGCTCAAGTCAGCCCATCATAACGTCAGCCCTTCATGAACCGCTCGATGATCTCCTGCGGCATCGGAGCCGATTTCAGCCGCGCCGGGTCGTCCGGATGACGCCCGACCAGCACGCGGGTCTCGAACGCCTCGATCGCCAGTGCCTCGCCCTTGAACACCTTGTGCGTCACCTCGAAGCTTGAACGCTTGAAACTCTCGATCCGGCTTTCGATTCCGATCCAGTCACCATGGGTTGAAGGGATATGGAATTTCGCCCGCGTATCCACCATGGGAATGCCGACCAGGCCATATTTGTGGATGAGGTCCTGCTTGGAGTAGCCGGCCGCCTCGAACATGATCGAGGTCGAATCGTCGAACATCGCGAAATAGCGCGGGTAGTAGACGATGTTGGCGGGGTCGCAATCGCCCCACTGGATCTGCACGTCGCGCCGATGGACGAACATGGTTCATCCCCTAGCGCGGCGCCATGCGGAGCGCGGCATCGAGCCGTACCACTTCGCCGTTCAGGTAGGGGTTGTCGATCATGTGCAGCGCCAGCGAGGCGAATTCATCGGCTTGTCCCAGCCGCCGCGGGAACGGGATCGAGGCTGCGAGACTGTCCTGCGCCTCCTGCGGCAAATTGGCCAATAGCGGCGTCAGGAACAGGCCGGGTGCAATCGTCAGCACGCGGATGCCGAACTGCGCCAGTTCGCGCGCGATCGGCAAGGTCATCGCGACGATGCCGCCTTTCGAGGCCGAATAGGCGGACTGGCCGATCTGGCCGTCATAGGCCGCGACCGAAGCGGTCGAAATCACCACGCCGCGCTCGCCGGTCGCAAGCGGCTCCAGCTTCGACATGTCGGCGGTCGCCAGCCGCAGCATGTTGAAGGAGCCGATCAGATTGACCCTGATCACCCGGTCGAAATCGGCGAGCGCCATCGGGCCCTCTTTGCCGATCACCCGCTTGGCGACACCGATGCCGGCGCAATTCACCAGCACGCGCGCCGGGCCGTGCGCCTTGAAGGCGGCGGCGATGGCGGCTTCCGCCGAGGCGGCGTCGGAGACGTCGCAGACCACGGCGACACCCTTGATCTCGGCAGCGACGCTTTCGGCGAGTTTTGCATTGAGGTCGCAGACCGCGACCCTGGCGCCCCCTGCTGCCAGCCGGCGCGCGGTCGCAGCACCCAGTCCCGATGCGCCGCCGGTGACGATGGCGGCCTGATCCTTCAACTGCATGGTTCTCTCCTGGCGAATTAATGTTCGTTGGCTAAAGACTTATCACGTGCGCCGGCGGCGTCGGCGAATAGAGCAGATCGATCAGGCCGCTGCGATGTTCGATCACCGCGCGCTGGTTGATCGAGCCCTTGTCGGTGACTTCGCCGCGATCGATCGACAGCGGTGTGTCGAGCAGGACCGCGCGGGTAATGCGCGTCGACGACCCCGTGGCATTGGCCAGCAGCTTTTGAAACCGGTCGCGAAACGCCGCGCGTATCAAGGGATTGGACGCCGCGGCGGCGAGGTCGTCGGGCGGAAGCGCCGGATTGATCAGGCGGCAGCCGTCGAGATCGAGCACGACGAGCGCCGATATCTCGTCGCGGTTGATGCCGGCAATGACGACGTCGCGCACCAGCGGCGCGCAGGTGCCGACGAAGCGCGCACGCAGCGGACCGACGCTGACCCAGGTGCCGCTGGCGAGCTTGAAATCCTCGGCAATGCGGCCGTCGAAATCAAACCCCTTGTCGAAATCGTTGGGATCGGCGGGCTTGAGCGCGTCGCCGAATTTGTAAAAGCCCTCTTCGTCGAAGGCTTTTGCCGTCAATTCCGGCTGGCGCCAGTACCCCGGCGTGACGTTCGGCCCCCTGGCGCGAACTTCCAGCTTGCCGTTGTTCAGCAGCAGTTTAGCGTCATTGCCCAGCACGGGAAGGCCGACATGGCCGGAGCGGCTGGTCGCTGGCGTAACCGACATGAAGAACGGCGAGGTTTCGGTGGCGCCGAGGCCGGTCAGCATGGGCACGCGAAATCCGGTTTCCTGCACCGCGAGTTCATCAAGGCTGTTCCAGATGAACGGCGACAGCGCCGCACCCGAGAAGAACATCGCGTGCAGCCGTCCGAAGAACTTTGCGCGCAACGCCTTGTCGTCACGTAAATAGGGCAGCAGCGATTCATAGCCCTTGGGCACGTTGAAATAGACCGTCGGCGAGATCTCGCGCAGATTTTTCACGGTCTCCTCGATGCCGCCGGGCATCGGCTTGCCGTCGTCGAGATACATCGAGCCGCCGTTGAACAGCGTCAGCCCGATATTGTGATTGCCGCCAAAGGTGTGATTCCACGGCAGCCAGTCGACGATGACCGGCGGCTCGTCCTTCAGGAACGCCAGCGTCTCGCGCAGCATCACCTGGTTGGCGCAGATCATGCGCTGGGTGTTGATCACGGCCTTCGGGTTTCCGGTCGAGCCGGACGTCAGCAGGAATTTTGCGATCGTATCGGGGCCGACGGCGTCGTGCGCCGCGTCGAGCCGCGGGTGCTCCGGTGTCGCCAGCAAATCCGAAAGCTTGGTCACCTCGCGGCCGGGCACCGCGCCGCGCGAAGCCGCGATCTCCGTCCCAAGCGAAACGTTGACGGCAAGCGCATCGGCGAACTTGCCGGCGTCGTCGGCGAAGACGAGGCCCGGCGTCAGCAGCTTCATCAAATAGCTGAGCTTGCCGTAATCCCGCGACACCAGCGAATAGGCCGGCGATACCGGGCAGAACGGAATGCCGGCATAGAGCGCGCCGAACGTGAGCAGCGCGTGGTCGACCGAATTGCCGGAGAGAATGACGATCGGCTTGTCCGCCGAAAGCCCGCGCGCCAGCAGCGCCGATGCAATGCGCCGGGCCGAAGTCAGCAATTGCGCGTAGGTGATCTGCCGCCAGCCGCGCGTGGCGTCGCGCTCGGCCATGAACACGCGATTGGGTTCGATCCCGGCCCAATGATGCAGGCGATCGGTGATGCGCACCGGATAATCGCCTAGCCGCGCCTTCGGCCGCAGGTAGATGGTGCCGTCATCGCGGCGCTCGACGGACACCGCGGGATTGCCAAAAGATATCGCGCGCAGCGGATGGCCTTCGGCCGGTGCGGACATGTTGGGCTTGGCGCTCATGTCAGCCTGGTTTCACCTTTGCGGTCTTGCGGTCGAGAAAGGCGCGAATCCGGCGCTTTGCCTCTTTGTCGCTCTGCGCCACCGTCGCCATCAGCGATTCCATCAACAGGCCGGCCTGCGGATTGGCCTCCGCGATCATCGGCAGCGCCTGCAGCACGGCGAAATTGGTCAACGGCGCATTGGCGGCGACGCGTTCGGCCAGCTCCATCGCCTTCGGCAGCGCGCCGCCGGCTTCGGTGAGGTATTGCGAGAAACCGTAGGCCGCGCCCTCGGTCGCGGAATAGACCCGGCCCGTCAGCATCATGTCGGTCATCCGCGCCACGCCGATCAGCCGCGGCAGCCGCACCGAGCCGCCGCCGCCGACGAAAATGCCGCGCTGGCCCTCGGGCAGCGCGAAATAGGCGCTGGGCTCAGCGACCCGGATATGCGCGGCGCAGGCGAGTTCCAGCCCGCCGCCGATCACCGCGCCTCTGAGCGCGGCGATGACAGGCACACGGCTATATTGAATGCGATCGAACACCCGATGCCACATCTGCGAATGCCGCAGGCCCTCGGTGGCGTCGTGCTCGGTAAGTTCGGACAAATCGAGGCCCGACGAGAAGTGATCGCCGATGCCATGGATCACCACGGCGCCGATGTCGTCGGGCAGGCTGGAGAAGCAATCCTGGATCGCAAGGATGATGCCGTCGTTCAGCGCATTGCGCTTCGCCGGGCGGTTGAGCCCCACGGCCAGCACCGCGCCCGTCTGTTTGATCTCCAGCAATTCGGATTGACCCGCGGCGGCGGGGACGGCGTTTCCCATGGATTTATTACTTCCTTCCTAGAATAGTTATATTTTATAACTATTGGCGGCGGAGTCAATATGGCCGATTTCGTCATTGCGAGCCAACGGGTTGCGCGAACGCGCGCCCGATGACAGGCTTCCGCGAAGCAATCCACGTCGCGGCATAACGGATAGATGGATTGCTTCGTCGCAACTGCTCCTCGCAATGACGTGGTGGGATCGCGATTCAATTTCACTCTCCGCTCGTCGCCGCCCGGCAAAAGCGCGAAGCGCGTCTTCGTACCAGGTGACCGCGATCCAGTATTCCAGAGACGCAGTCAGTCAAACCCGACTTCTTCACGGGCGATGTGAGCCTCTTTATCGACGCCGAGAAGGTGGGTGAGATCAAGGACATCAAGATGGCTGGCCAATACAGCTCGATCACTGGTTACGGCCTGCTGATCGGCCGTAATACCGGGACGCCGGTCAGTCACAGTTATGAGCTGCCGTTCACCTTCACAGGCACGATCGAGAAAGTGACGATCGAAGTGGATGGACCCCCAAAGGTGAGGTGATCACCCGCCCGAAAACTGACCGGGACCAAAGAAACTAAAGAAGAACACCCTAACACGTTCCCAGCGACAATTGATGGCCAGCACCCGACACGGATCGCGACAGTCGCTGTCGCATGGCCGAAATGTCTGCTCATGGCGGCACCTTTGAGACATGCCGAGGGATGGTGACGATGTCTGTTCTTAAGGGCTAGAGCGGAAGTCGTTGCCGGGCGCCCAAACCGACGCGATTGACCATCGCGGAAGTCAGTCCGCAGCGCGCGCTTCCGCCTGCAGCAATCACCACTCTTCAGGGCCTCTTGCGACGAGTTCTATGTGACAGCGATGCTTCTATTTTGCCTCCTAGTCTGCGCAAGTATCAGTCGATTGGCCGATTCTGCATAGCGGTCCGCTTAAGAAGGAGTAGTCTGCAATCCACAGCGGCCTACTCGTTCAAGGGGCTATCTCAATTATCAAACTATCGGCCGAACTGGGAACGCTTCGCGTTAGAGAGGAAAACGGCGAACCGACGAGAGGCTTCGATTCTTGGCGGATTTGGCATCAAGGGGAGAAATTGAAATGCGCAAGATCATTGGAGTTGCAGCGTTTGTAGCCATGGTGTTCACAGCATTACCGGCATCCGCTCAACCAAATGACCCCTACGATTATCCCTACTGCCTACAAGGTAAACAGTACGGCCTCCCGGGGTTGTGTCAGTTCACAAGCTACCAGCAGTGCCAGGCTACGGCCTACGGGACATTTTCGTATTGTGGCATAAATCCTCGATTTGCATACAGATGGCAACCGCGCGGCCGACGACCTTACCAAGAGCGGTGATCGTTCTGGCACTTTTCGGACATGGCCCGATGTCCGACTTGAGTCCGTAATGCGACAGGTCTGGCTCATCCAGCGCCAGCTGAACGATCCTGTCGCGGATGACATCGGGGAATCCTGTTCCAGACCCACTTCGGTTTGAACAAAAGGGATTTCGATTGATACGAAGGCACGCAGGCAAAAAACTGTTTGGAAGCTGTTGCGAATGAATAAAGGCTGTACTTCAATGACGAACTGCGACGTCACTCCACGCTCGCCGTGTTTTTCGACCTCTCCGTGCTTTTTGCACTGCTGCTGTCATTTAGTACGGGAACACTCAATGCGCGCGACGCCGATCTCGACTCTCTCATCTTTGCGGCGGCTCAGACCGCTAATCAGCAATGCATAAGTACCTGTCGTGCGCGATATCACGACTGCCGGTCCTTGAAGCAAATACCATTTCCCGAGTGTCGGGGCATTTACCAGGATTGCACCCGCTACACTTGTAGTGCTGGTGCAGCTGGTCGACCGTCTTGGTCAGGGTTTCCGAGGTAATTGATCGCGAAGGCCGCCCGCGCTTCTCGCCCGTGCTGAGGAGGTGATCGAGTAGGGCCTACTTCCGCCATGGCACGTTTGCGAAATGCCAACTGCATCGAGCGATGTCCGCTTTCAGGGGTAACCGGGAAGACATGTGCTCATGCTGAGTTGTTCTGACTTTGACCGATTGCGGAAGTGGTCGGCGTAAAGGGCGAGCGCCATAAACCTTCGTATCGTTCCGTGACACCTTTAGATGCCGGACGATTACCCGCGTTCAATTGAGCCGCTGATCGCGATCATCTTAGGCTGCATGCGTTGGAAAAGCGCACAGGCTCATGAAGTGCGACGGTGAAAAAAGATGATCGACGAACAGCGACGATAATACCCAGAGGTGACTCCAATGTCGTTGTTCAATCTCTTCTGCCTATCAGAACGATCCGATCATTTCGTTGGAAAAAATCCGCGGCCAACTCGATTTCTGAGGACATGAACAAGGCGAAAATTCGTCGGAGCGCTGCTTCGCGGCTCGCCCAAACGGAGATCCACGATGTTGAATGGAGCAAATACGATGCGTTCCCTTTTGGCCTTAGGCCTGTTGATGACCCTGTGTGCTTCTGCAAGTGCCGCGACGGTGCATCACCCGCGACATCATGTTATCGGCCGCTCTAGCGAAGGTTTCCTGGGTTACTCTGTTCCGCGCTGGGCGTATGCAGGGGCTGGGCCTGCGGCCCACTACGACGACACCCCTAGCTACGACGATCCGTCCAAGTTTGGCGGCTCAGCGGCGTTGCCCGTTGAGAACTAGACACAGGAAACGCCGGCAAGTCCCGCAGGCACGCGCAGTTGTCGTTGTTCAATCTCTTCTGCAGAACGATCTAATCATTTCGTTGGAAAAACTCCGCGGCCAGATGGATTCTGAGGACATGAACAACGGCAGGTGTCGCTTCGAGCGTCAATTAACTTGTGAGCACCCAAGGGAAAGGAGTTATGGCCATTGAATTGCGAGGAACTGGGGGAGCGGCAAACTTCTGCTTCTGGCACTTAACGGACCTGACAGGTTCGGTCGACCATGTCGGTTCTTGGGGGCAAAGCTGACTTGGCGCTTGCGAGCCCGGACTTCTGAGTTTGAGCCAAAGCGGTCCTCAGCCACCCGCTCCCGTTTGCATTTTGGCCGTCCGGAGCCCTGGGAGGGCCGCCAGGCGGCCCTTTTGGTTTCTAGGGATGTACTCACAAAGGCGCAGATGTCGGCTTGTGGGGATAAGCTGAAATTCTCTGCTCAATCGGTGCATTACCGGCTTTGACCCTTACACGGCCAATCTCGACCATGCACACGGCCAAGACCCAAAGCGTTCGCCAGCCACAACGGAACCGTTTCCTCTTGAGGCCCATAGCTTATTACCGGCACTACGGGCCCGCCGCACGGATCGACCCGGTCGTCCTCAGGGCGATAACGATATCGTGGAACAATATAGTAATCCCAGTAAGGAGCTGTCCTTACCACGGGCACCCTGATGACAGGCCTTTCCCGTGGTTCACGAACGACTTTGGCGTTCTGCGCATGCGCTGCAACACTAAATGTCCCCAGGTTACACAGCACCAGGGCCGTTCCGAGAGCGAACGCTACGGTCATTATCCTCATGCCTTGGCCTCCTTGCCACACACAGCCTAGACCCAACTCGGACATACGGCGACGTTCGACTTCGCGCCGCTGTTGAGGGTATATCGGACATCAAAGGCACCTGATCCGCAACGTCTCATTTTATGAAGACTGGCGGCCCATCTGGCTTGGCGAAGCCGCGCGGCCCTGGGGCGGCTGGCCACCGACGATCCAGTGCATTGCAGGATCGTGACGAAGACGTCCGGCATCGTTCACATTCTCGTAGCCAGCACATGCGATATGCGATTATCTGGTTTTCGCTGGCAGGCTTGCTGCTGACCGCGTTTGCCGTCCCGCTGCGGCACCGTATGCCTGCCCCTTCCTGATGTCGGCTTCTGGCACTTAACGGACCTGACAGGTTCGGTCGACCATGTCGGTTCCTGGGGGCAAAGCTGACTTGGCGCTTGCGAGCCCGGACTTCTGAGTTTGACCCGTTGCAGAAGTGGGGGCGCGGGAGCGCTACCCCCTATGCCGAGCACCGCAGTAACATGAACGTTATCAACATTTCCGCTAAAAAGTCGGAGCCTTGATCTGGGTCAAGCATTGATGGTGTTCCCACAACGGAGAAAACCCATGAAACATGCACGAAAGACTGCCCTTGCAGCTTCTGCCTTCACGTGTGCGGCATTGTTGTCCTTCGGTTGGTCTGAGCAAGGTGGCATCTCGCTGTCAATCGAGAGCGCCCAGGCGCGGGTGGGTCGCCCGCTAACCCCCGTGAGCGTTGCGGGTGTTGCGCGCCGGCAGACGCGGCGGGCTGTTTACGGCGCCGGTGTCGTCGGCGCAGGCGCCGCAGCGGTCGGCACGGCTGCCGCGATCGGCACGGCTGGCGCGGTCGCGGCCACCTCACCTAACTGGGGATGGGGAGGCAACCCCTACCAAACAGGCACAGGTTACTACGCAGGTGGTCCTTACTACGGTGGGAGTGTTCGGGGCGCCAGGGCGGCCTACTACGGCGGTTACCCGTCCGCAGCGTGGGGCGGTGTGAGTAGCAGCGACCGCGCCCAGTATATCAAAAATCTACACGACTCAGGGTATGATCCGAAGGGCAACTTCAACGCGAACGGGACCATCAAGACGAATTAGCGTCTGGTCTCGTCGTTCAAATAGTAGCACCCCTCACTACGCAGTGAGGGCCTACTATGCGGGCGGCCCCTGGTACGGCTACAGCGGGTGGGATGACTACCAGGCGCGCAACGCCCATCGGGCAAGCCCGGTACCATGACCAAGCTTGACGACGGACAGATGTACACCTTCCAGTGAGCATACGAGAGATGAAACGAGGCGGCTCCAAAGCCGCCTCGGAGCGCGTCGTCAGACCGAGGTCGCCGTCAACACATAAGTCCGATTTTGGTACGTTTGAGACATGCCGCCGTGGTCGCTCTATATCCGTTGTTGGGGGCAGAGCGGAAACATATGCTCCCATTGAGATTTCAGCTTTTGACCCCATTGCTGACTTCACCTGGCAGGAATATCCTCTCGTGGTCGGATCGTTCCACGCTCTCGCCGTGGGAGGTCACCATGTTTGAGGTAGACCAGTTCGTGGCCGACTGTCGCGCAGCCTTTGCCGAAGATCCAACGCACAAGTCGGTACGGGAGGTACTAGCACGTGCGGTATCTGATCCTGTCGGTGTCCTCAGGGGATTAGGCGAGCCAAAGCGTGCTGAAATCCGTACGCTGTTTCACTCGCCTTCTCTCACCATCATCAATGTCGTATGGGCACCGATGATGACGGTGATGCCCCACAATCATCGCATGTGGGCCGTAATCGGCATCTATTCGGGTCGGGAGGACAACATCTTCTGGCGGCGTGTTCGTGAAACGCCAAATAAGATCGAGGCGGTTAGTGCCAAAGCACTATGCGAGGGAAGCGCCGAACCGTTGGGCACCGACATCATCCACTCGGTTCTTAACCCGATCGATCGGCTGACCGGTGCTATCCACATCTATGGCGGAGACTTTTTCGGCGCCGAGCGGAGCGAGTGGGACTCTCTGACCCTGCTTGAGCATCACTCCGACGGTGAACGAACCCGACGCATGTTCGAAGAAGCCAACGCTCGTTTCGAGGCAAGCAAGCGCGTCCTTGGAAGCTGAAGCGCGCGGATGCGGGCCGATCACCGCTCGTGGCACCAACCGGATCAAACGGGCCGGTCTGATGATGTCCGTTGATCGGGGTAGACCGGAAGTGACCGGCGGATGGTCGAAGTGACGCGAATGACCCCCGAAGCGGACATCGGGTGAGTCCGGTTGTGCCATTTCCCGCTCGACGGCCAGCGAAAAGTGCTAGGTTTTTGCGTGGGGGGACGCACCGGACATTTGTCAAATGGATCGATATCCAGGAGGTCAATTCCCCTATGCGGCGTTCTTCTGGCCTGCGCTCGTCGCTGCATCAGCCGCAGAAACCGCCTCGTCCGTCGCGGCGCATCTGCTGGGATTGTCGGCCGATGCCGATGGCGCCCGCACTGCGCAAGAGCCGGAAGGAGCCACGCCAAGCAGGATTGCGCTGGAGCTGCGCACAGTCCGGCTCCGTGACTTTACTGTGGTCAACAGCGGCGTTCCCACCCTGCTGTGCCCACCGCTCGCGCTGCATGGAGCCGCTATTGCCGACCTTGCAGCCGGACACAGTCTCGTTGCCGCGCTCCGTGGTGCCGGAATTGAACGACTGTTCGTGGCCGATTGGCGCTCAGCCAGCGCTGACATGCGATTTCTCGGAATTGACGAATATCTTGCCGAACTCAATGTCCTTGTCGATCATGTCGGTGGCCTGGTTGATCTCGTGGGGCTGTGCCAGGGGGGCTGGTTATCCCTGGTCTATGCGGGACGATTCCCAGCCAAGGTACGCAAGCTTGTGATGGCCGGCGCGCCGGTTGATATTGCCGCGCAGCAATCCGGTTTGTCGGCTATCGCCGAGGCGACTCCCCTGATCATGTTTGAGAACCTGGTGAATTTCGGCGATGGTCGCGTTATCGGCCGCAATATCGCGCCGTTTTGGGGCAACGAGACTGACGCAAACGATATTCGCGAATCTCTCCAGATCCTTCAGCCGATCGGCTCGGCAGAATTCACGCGGCTCGAAGCCATCTTCAAGGACTGGAACTCCTGGACGATCGACGTTCCCGGAAAATACTATCTCGAAGTTGTCGAGAAGCTATACAAGCGCAACGAACTCGCCCGCGGAAGCTTCGTCGCCCTGGGGCAAAGGATCGACCTCTCGCGGCTGCTGCTTCCGATGTATCTTCTGGCCGGGAGCGCCGACAACGTGGTCGCCCCGGAACAATTGCTCGCCGTGGAGCGGCTGGTGGGAACGCAGCCGGAATCTCTTCGCCACGCGGTCGCCCCGTGCGGTCATCTAAGCCTGTTCATGGGGAGGCGGACGCTTGAAGCGTATTGGCCGGGAATTGTGCGTTGGATGAAGGAAGCTGGTTGAGTGAGCCTGGCCGCTTCCGCTGATGGACCCAAACTGGCATTCCGGGCGCATCTCCCCCGGCGCCGATCAGCAACTCCCGCTTGTCCTCGCCGGCGCCGCTCGTCGCTTCGACGGCATTGATGATCCAAGTTGAGGATCACCTGTTGCAGTTGGACCCGATCGCAGTGTGCTGGCATTGATGCTTGCGCGGACGCGCATCTAGGGCGGCTTCATCGACTGAGCGGCTGCCAGAAGGTTATGTGGGTGCACATGGATGACGCCGCCGTGCGGACTATCAAGATCGGCGATCAGAAAAAACGCGATGGATACGACGACCGGCAGGATGAACAGGAAGAGCTCCCCTTTGCGACGCTCGCCATAGCCGACCAGGAGGTTACAGGCGACTGCCATCAGGGCCATCATCGCCCATGCGCCGACGGGTATCCGGTTTCACCAGGCAGCCTTCGTGTAGCCCTGCGAATTGAGCACATCGTTCATGCCGGAGATCGCAAGCGCCGTCGTCGGGGTGGGGTGGCTGGCCGCTGCAGGGCTCACCACAACCCAAAGCGCGTCTTGTACACTTGCCGTCTGTTGTCCAATTTCCGCAGCGATACGCGTGTCGCTTTCTTCATAGAAAGCAATGCGCAGATCGAGATATTTCCTCAATAATTCGCGCGTGCGCGCACCGGTGTCCCCCCGGCAACAGATCGGCACGCAGATATTCCGTGCCGATGGCATTGGCTTCGGCCTCCTCCAGGGTCTTGCGCTGGTCGTAGCGGCTAACCGCCATTGAGAACGTAAAGCCGATGATCAGCGCGAGAAGCGTGAAGGTCGCAGCCTGGACGGTGTTAAAATTTGTGACGTTCACCCTGCCTGAAAACATGCGCACGCTTGCGAAGGACATCGCCGATATGGGCCGCAAGGCCTTGCGCAAGGAGGGCGAGCGCGAAGACGGCAAACGGACTATCGAAAGGGGCGGACATCTACCAGTCCGATGGGGAAATAAGGGCGGAGCCGCGCCGGACGTTTTCCGCTTTTCTTGCTCCCGGCCAAGGTGGACCCTATCGACCGCCCAGCCTTGACCTAGGTCAATCAAGATTTAGCGGATCAAACCGCCGAACTCGCCGAACTTCGGGACTGCCTTCTGACTTGACCCTGCCCAAGTCAAGTTGTCGACTGCAACCATGCTTCGCACTTTTCGCCTGCGCAGGCGGATGAACCACCCGCGCAGGTTTAACTGCGCTTACGTCGATTCTGATCGAGCCGCAGTCTCTGCGCTCTCATGCGCTTTATTTCTTCATTCAGCGCATCAGTCTTTTCATCGAGCGCCGCATCTTTCGATTTCGCCTCGCTTTCACGCAGCTTTTTGAGGGCTTTCTCAACGGAGAGTTTCGTGGTTTCAGCCATGATAACCCCTCAATTTAAGGCACACCGATAAGCGCGCCGCTAGCGGTCGCAAATCGTTCGGCCTCGATGTCGACGTGTGCTCGCACCCCGATGAGGGAGCCAAACAAACTCGCCGAAAGCGCGCGCGGTCCCGTACTTGAGTGCACACTAGTCGACATGAGATCACGGATTTCTGCCGCGCACCATTGTCCTCACGGGCTGCTAATAGGGCAGCGGCGCTGCCTGTTCCGCGCCCACCAAAGCACCGGTCCATCGACAGACCGCGGAACGTCGGCGGTGAGGCCCTGCTGCGCCGCGGTCCACCATGCTGATGAGCACATCAGTACGGATACTGTCGTTGCGGGCACACCCAATTGCCGTAGGTGTCATAGGAGCAGTTATTATTGTAGTTATTGTAATAGCCATAGGCTCCCGCCGCTGCGGCTCCGGCGGCTGCACCATAAGCTGCACCGCGCCAACCCGGATAATACCCTCCCGGGTAACCCGCAATCGGACGGCCCGGGCGTCCTGCAATCGGACGACCAGGGTAGCCCGGTCGACCCGGACGACCCGCTATCGGATGCGTGGGCCGAACACCTCCTGCGACGCGATAGCCGTGTCCGCCGTGAATACGCCCGGCGTGAACGGCACCGCCGTGGAAGCCGCCAGCGCGCATGCCGCCTCCGTGAAATCCTCCGCCTCGAAACCCACCACCGCCACCGCCGCGACGAGCAAAGGCGTCGTCGGGAACGAGGCTGGCGCTAACCAGAACGAGCGCTGCCACAGCAGCAAGAATGTAGCGAAGCATGGCGTTCCTCCGTTATTTTGGGGTGCCGTGCATTGTTCAATGCGATGCCGCGCAATCGGCACCCGGCGATAAATTTCGCCTCCCACCGAGTTCCGAATTGACCTAGATCAAACCCCTGTCATTGATCCCTCGCGTACCCGATCGGGACGGTGCCCTCACAGCCATCCGCGCTGCCGTCAACGATGCGGACAAATGCGGTTCGGTAACCGCTGCCGAGAACTTCTATTTTGCTGCGTTGGGGCGCCTTGCACATCAGCAAAGGCTCGATCACGCCTTCTTTGAAAAGGCCGGTGCTTGCCAACCTGTTGAAGCGACGCAGCGCATCGGCATCCCTAAAAACTCCAACCGTCGCCGCGCCAAGGCCTCGGGCAGCCTCACCTTCGCTGCGATGCAGTAGCGCTATGGCGGCAGACCGTCCGTCGAAATTGGTACAGCTTCCCTGTCTCGCAGGATGGTCAGGCTGACCAACAAGACCCACAACGGAAACACGAGCAGGCCCCAACTGAAATAGGAGCTTCCAATCAGGAGTACGACCGCAATGACGTATCCCCCGATTGCGAGCCAGCGCGGCGTCAGACGGGTGTAGATGGCAATGGTCGACGTCGTGATCATGAAGACCGCCGCGGTTTTGACCAGGTAAATGTTGATCATCCCGTAGGCCAACCCTCGACCGAAATGAAACGTGGCGGAGTGCACAAGCGCTTCGGGCGCCGCATGGAACGCGACAATGATCGCGCCAACGACCGCAGCGGCAGCGAACAGCATAGCTAGCAGCAAAAATCCGCTGCCCAGGAACACCGTCGCGAAAAATCGGTCTTCGCGGGCACCAAGTCTGTCACGAAGCACTCCCACGAACCAAAGAAAGGCTACCCCCGCGAAAGGCACAAGGTTCATGGCGAGCGCCACATACGTCGTATCCTCCGCGAGCCAGGCACCCGGCTCAAAGGGATCAGACGGCACCGAAAGCCGCATGAGCCCGAACACGGCGAACAACAGCACCGAAAATATGATACCCGCGAAGGCTGCGGCCCTTGGGGTTCTCAGATAGGCGCCGGTCAAACTCGGTTGGCTCGAAATCATCGCGAAACTCCCACGGGACGGTTTCAGACACTGTCGTGGATGAGAGAGGCGTCGCGTTGGATCGTGCCGGCCTGGCCTGGATGCGAGGCATCGAGTGCCGAAGAGCGGGCGCGCATCGGTAGATTGCCATTAACCGGCTGACACGAGCGTCAAGATCGCGCCGGCTGGGCGTCAGGTGGTTTCTTCACGATCTGGAAGCCCCCAGCGTCCAGTTCCCGCATTATCACTCTGGTCAGATGCGCGCATTCCTCCGGCATGATCCAGTTGGGGCTTCTCCACTCCGGATCGCCTTCTTTCGGGTAGCTGTCAAAGGCCGAACGAATGGCAGCCATTATGACATCCGCGGCTTCCAACATTGGGACCTCCATTTGTCGAGAGCAAAGGCAATCGCCACAACCAACGGCTTGATCTATGTCAAGCCGACGGCCTTCGCCGCTTGTCATCGCGCATCAATGGCGTACGCCGCCAGGCGTTCGGACAAGCCGGAGCGATCTGCCGCAAGAGGCTCGGGCCAGATCGTCTGCAATGTGCAGGGCTGCCGGCCGATCAAAAAAGGGATGTCGCGTCGAAATCGTCGGCGCGTTCAACGAAGAAGCCTGCAACTGGCGAACGCGGCGGGTTCGAGCAGCGATCCCTTGCTTGCTTCGCGAGCCGCGGGACGGTGATGCCAACTCCGGCAACCGGGGCGCCGAGCCAGAAACTTACAGCACCTGATGCACGTCGATAACGACGCGGTCGGCGTGGCGGGCGGCTGACGCCACGAACAGGTTTTCCATCAGCCAGCGGTATTTCGCGGCCCCGGTCTCGAATTTCGGCACGGTGCGGCAATAGATCAGCTTTGGATCGACCGGCTCGCCGCGCTTGAGCTTCTGCAGCAGATCGACGGGCCCGAACCGAATGCCCTTGTTCTCGACATAGACCACCGCGCCGTCGTCGGTCTCGAAGGCATATCTGGCCTCGAGCTCGATCAGCTCGTTCGGCCGGATGATCTGAAAATCCGCACCGAACGCGCAGACTTTTCCGTTGATGCCTTCGCCCCTCACCTCACCGCCGGTGATCGGGATGATGCGGCGAACGCCATGACCGGTCTCGCCGGCGGTCGTCACTTCGCCGATGCGGGCGGTGATGGTGAACACGTATCTGGTTTCGAGCACGGGCGTCATCGCGCTAATGAACCCCCGACATCATGCGTTGCGGCAGCCAGGTCGCCAGCAACGGAAAGGCGATCAGGATGACCAGACGAACGAGGTCGGTCGCCACGAACGGCAGCACGCCCTTGAAGATCGTGGAGAACGACACGTCCTTGACCACGCTCTTGATGACAAAGACGTTCATGCCGACCGGCGGATGGATCAGGCCAAGCTCCACCGTCATCACGATGATGACGCCGAACCAGATCGGGTCGAAGCCGAGATGCGAGATCACCGGAAAGATGATCGGCACCGTCAGGATGATCATCGCCATCGCGTCCATCAGGCAGCCGAGCACCAGATACATCACCATGATCAGCGCCAGCACGCCGTAGGGGCCGAGCCCGAGGCCGGTCAGAAACTCCGTCACCTTTTGCGGGGTCTGCGTCACCGTGAGGAAATATCCGAAGATCAAGGCGCCGATCAGCACGGTGAACACCGCGGCCGCGGTGCGGGTCGCCTGCAACAGCGAATTGAGGATTTTTTCCTTGTCGAGCCGCCCGGTGAGCAGCCCGATCAGGAACGCCCCGGTGGCGCCGACGCCGCCGGCTTCGGTCGGCGTAAAGCGCGGCAGGAACGGCAGCCCGTAAAGCCCGCCGATCACGAACACGAACAGCAGCACCGGCGCCCAGATATTTTTCAGGCCCGCGAAGCGTTCGCGCCAGCTGGTTTGCTTGCCGGTCGGCAGAAAGCCCGGCCGCAAATATCCGATCAGCGCGATCGTGATCATGTACATGGTCATCGCGAGCAGGCCGGGAATGATGCCGGCGATGAACAGTTTTCCGATGTCCTGCTCGGTGATGATGCCGTAGACCGCAAGCACGGTGGACGGCGGCAGCATCGCCCCCAGCGTGCCGCCGGCCGCGATCACGCCGGTGGCAAAGGACTGCGGATAGCCGAAGCGGCGCATCTCGGGATACGCGACGGCCGAGAACGTCGCGGCGGTCGCGACCGACGAGCCGCAGATCGCGGCAAAGCCGCCGCACGCCGCCACCGTGGCAATGCCGAGCCCGCCGCGCAGATGTCCGACAAAGCCGTTGGCGGCGCGGAACAGCTCGCGGCTCATGCCGGAATTGCTGACCAGCGTGCCCATCAGCAGGAACATCGGAATCACGCCGAAGGTGTAGTCGGTCACCGTGCGCATCGAGGTCTGGCCGACCAGTTTCAGCGCCGGCGAGAAGCCGACGAGATAACCGAAGCCGGTGACGCCGACGAGGCCCATCGCCATGCCCACCGGCACGCGCAGCAGCATCAGGGTGAACAGTGCGATGAAGCCGAGAACGGCGACGGCGTCGGTGCTCATGCCGCCTACTCCACGGTCTTGATCTTGGGATCGTGCATCAGATCCGGGTGGAAAATCAGCCGGTAGGTGCGGATCGCGATCAGCAGCACCGCGGAGACGTCGCCGGCCCAGGCGACGGCGAAGAACGGCCAGGTCGGCATGTGCATCTCGAAGGTGAGGACATTGTCGTAATAGGTGCCGCGCACCTTGTCGAACAGCGTCCAGGTCTGCACCGTCACCACGAACAGCAGCACCAGCGTCGCGAACACGTCGATCCAGCGCTGGTATTTCGGGCTGACATTGGCCCAGATCAGATCGACGGTGATGTGGCCGCCGCGATAGCTGGTGGCGGCGATGCCCCAGAAGATCAGGATGCCGAGCAGCATGCGCCCGATATCGAAGGAGTCCGGGATCGCGTAGTTGAGCGTATTGCGCAGGATGACCGAGATGAAGATGTTGAGCGCCACGATGCCGACGAAGCCGGCGGCGATCCATTCGATCGTATCGATAAAGCGATCCATAGACGCGCGATTCATGTCCCGAACATCCTGTTGCTCAACATCATTTGGTCGGTGAGGCTTGGCACCGTTACCTCTCCCGCTTGCGGGGGAGGCACGGGCCGCCTGCGGCGGCCGCTCTTGAATAGGAACGCCGAAGCGAAGCTTCGGCTATGGCGTAAGCGCCGGGTGGGGGCTCTCTCCACTCGAACAGTCTGACTCGTGTCGGCACCCCCACCCCAACCCTCCCCCGCAAGCGGGAGAGGGAGAGGAGCGTCGCTACTGCGCGAGCGCGTCGTATTTGGTCAGCGACGCGCGAAGTTCGGCCATCGCGGCGTCCGGATCGACGCCGGTCTTTTTCACGCCATCGCCCCAGCTCTTGACCAGCGGCTCGGCGGCCTTCTTCCACAGTGCGGTCTGGTCCGGCGTCAGCTTGTAGATCTCGTGACCTTCCTCGGCCCTGACCTTCTCGATACCGGCGTCTTCGAATTTGCCCCAGGGCTCGCCGACGCGGCCGGCGGCTTCAGTGTTGCAATTGTCGTCGATCGCCTTTTTCTGGCGGTCGGACATCTGGTTGTATTTGTCCTTGTTCATGACAAAGGCGAAGGTGGTGACGTAGAGCGGCGCATCCATGTGATACTTGGTCACCTTGTCGATGCCGAACAGCACCAGCGACCCCCACGGAAAGGTGACGGCGTCGGCGACGCCGCGCTCGATGATGTCGCGGACCTCCGGCGCGGAGGATTGCACGTTGGTGCCGCCGAGCTGGGTGATGAACGTCGCCATCGTGGCGTGGGCGGGGCGGATCTTCATGCCCTTGACGTCGTCGGGCACTACGATTTTCCTGGTCCGGGAGTGGAACGACGAGGGCGAATGGATGAAGGCCAGGCAGAACTTGACGTCCTTCATCTCCTTCTCGGCATATTTCCGGTACCAGGCGTCGAGCGCCATCGAGCCGCCCTTGGCGTCCGACATCAGGAACGGCAACTCGCCGGCTCCGATGATCGGGAAGCGGCCGGGCTGATAGCCCGGATTGATATAGGTGACGTCGGCGATGCCGTCGCGCGCCATGTCATAATGGTCGAACGCCTTGCCAAGCTGCTGGGCCGGGAAGACCTTGGACTTGATGGTGCCGTCGGATGCCTTCTCGACCGCGGCTCCCCAGTCTTCCAGCGCCTTTTGCAGCGGGTGCGACGCCGGCACCCAGTGCGACAGCTTCAGCTCGAAGGTTTTCTCCTGCGCGAACGCGGGCGTCACGCTGGCGGCCAGCAGCAACGCCAAGAACGTCTTCCTCATCGACATCTTCTCCCTCTTGTCAGACCTTTGACGGCCTTTTGCAATTATTGTTATATGTTATAATCATCATTGCAAGCTGACGACAGCCCGCAAGCCGGTTAAGTTCAAGCCTATAATATCGGGGGGAGCAAGTATTGCGGACAAAAGTAGCAATCATTGGCGGGGGGCCAGCCGGACTGTTGCTTGGGCAACTACTTCATGCCTACGGCATTGACAACCTGATTCTCGAGCGCCAGACGCCGGAATACGTGCTCGGCCGCATTCGCGCCGGCCTGCTCGAAGAGGGCACCGTGGCGCTGCTCGACCAGGTCGGCGCCGGCGCGCGTGCCCATCGCGAGGGCCTCATCCACCATGGCGTGGAGCTGGCCTTCGGCGGCGCGCGGCATCGCATCGACATGCATGCCCCGACCGGCAAGACGGTGATGATCTACGGCCAGACCGAGGTGACGCTCGACCTGATGAACGCGCGCAAGGCCGCCGGCCTCGCCACCGTCTATCAGGCCGCCGGCGTCGAACCGCATGATTTCGACAGCGACCATCCGCGCGTCAGCTACGTCAAGGACGGCGTTGCCTGCGAGATCGCCTGCGACTTCATCGCGGGCTGCGACGGTTTTCATGGCGTCAGCCGCGCCAGCGTCAAACCCTCGGCGATCCAGACCTTCGAGCGGATCTATCCGTTCGGCTGGCTCGGCATCCTGTCGGAGACGCCGCCGGTCAGCCACGAGCTGATCTATTCCAACCATGCGCGGGGATTTGCGCTCTGCACCATGCGCTCGGCCCACCGCAGCCGCTATTACGTGCAATGCCCGCTCGACGATCAAATCGATCAATGGCCGGACCAGCGGTTCTGGGACGAGTTGAAGAGCCGGCTGGACCAGAAGGCGGTCGACGAACTCGTCACCGGGCCGTCGATCGAGAAGAGCATTGCGCCGCTGCGCAGCTTCGTCGCCGAGCCGATGCGGTTCGGGCGGATGTTTCTGGCCGGCGACGCCGCGCATATCGTGCCGCCGACCGGCGCCAAGGGATTGAACCTCGCCGCCAGCGACGTGCATTATCTCTCGCAAGCATTGCGCGAATATTACGACGAGAAATCCTCCGCCGGCATCGACGGCTATTCGGCGAGAGCGCTGGCGCGGGTCTGGAAGGCGGTGCGGTTCTCGTGGTGGATGACCTCGATGCTGCACAAATTTCCCGACCAGGGCGAATTCGGCGCGCGGATCCAGTTGGCCGAGCTGGATTACCTGGTCAGCTCGAAAGCCGCGTCCGCCTCGCTGTCGGAGAATTATGTGGGGCTGCCGCTTTAGGGCAGTTTTGCTGAGGCGCCCGCCGCGTCATTGCGAGGAGCCAACGGGTCGCAATTACGGCGGGGGACCGTCACTCCGTTTTCAAACAGTCACCGAAATCCCGTTTAAAACTTTGTAGGCGGTGAAACCGTCACCGAGATCGCGTTCAATGGCGCATGTACCGCCAACACGCGAGCCGCTCATGACAACCGACACGCCCGTCATCACTGACGTTCCCGACGGCTTTGAGCCCCACTTCAGGAAAAGCCCGCTCACCGACCCCTGGGAGCCGCTTTATTCGAAGCGGACGGACAAGGCGGTGATCATCGGACTGCGGTTGGCCAGGCCGCACACCAACGGGCGCGGCCTGATTCACGGCGGACTGATTGCCGCACTCGCCGACAACGCGATGGGCCATAGCTGTGGGCATCGCATGGGTGGCGCGTCGTCGCTGGTGACGATCTCGCTCGCGGTCGACTTCATCGGTACCGCGCAGGTCGGGCAATGGCTCGCGGTCGAGACCGACGTGATCAAGACCGGCAGCACGATCTGCTTCGCGCAAAGCCTGATCAAGGCCGACGACGTCGTGATCGCGCGCGCCAACGGCACGTTCCGGGTGGTGCCGAAAAGAGATGCTGTCGTTCCGGGGCGCGAGTGAAACGAGCGAACCCGGAACCTCGAGATTCCGGGTTCGATGCTTCGCATCGCCCCGGAATGACGACCTAGCTGTGGGCTTTCAGGAGGTTGTCCATCTGGTCCGAACCGAGGAAGCTGAGGTTGCGAAGCTTCAGTGTTCCACGGAGAGACCAGATGAACAGCCATAAGAATGCTCCCCTGACGCCGAAAGGTCGAGAGGCCATGGTGCGGAGTGTGGCAGCGGGACTGAGCAAAGCGGCCGCCGCGCGCCAGTTCAACACCACGCCAAAGACCGTCGCCAAATGGGTCGGACGGTTCCGCGCAGGCGGTGTCGATGGTTTGCGCGACCGCTCCTCCAGGCCTCTTTCATTGCCAAGCCAAACGGCGCCCGCCACATGCGCCGTGGTTGAGGCCTTGCGCCGCCAGCGCTACACCGGCAAGCAGATCGCGGCCGAGGTCGGCGTGTCTCCGGCGACCGTCAGCCGCATCCTGCAGCGGCTCGGCATCAACAAGCTCTCGGCACTGGAGCCGGCCGAACCGGTGCGCCGGTACGAGCGCGAACACCCCGGCGAGATCATCCACATCGATATCAAAAAGCTGGGCCGTTTCGAGCAAGTCGGCCACCGCATCACCGGCGATCGCCAAAGCAAGAGCCGCAGGGTCGGTTGGGAATATCTGCACCTGGCAATCGACGACCATTCCCGCGTCGCCTATTCGGAAATCTTGCCCGATGAAAAACGTCGATCCTGCCTGAGCTTTCTCTTTAACGCGTTGCGCTTCTTCAGGGCCCATGGTGTCAAAGTCTATCGTGTCATGACCGACAACGGCACTAGCTTCCGATCCCGTCGTTACCCTAAGGCATTGCGCCTGCTCAAAATCAAGCACCTGCGCACTAAGCCCTATACGCCGAAAACCAACGGCAAGGCCGAGCGCTTCGTCCAAACCTCGTTGCGCGAATGGGCCTATGCCCAAGCCTATCTCACATCAGATCATCGGGCTCAGCACCTGCCGATCTGGCTGCATCGATATAACTGGCATCGACCACACAGCAGTCTAAAGTCCAAACCACCCATCAGCCGCCTCGGCTTGACCGAGGACAACCTGTTGAGGCTCCACACCTAGCCTACCCAAAATGCCAGTCGCTGGTCTCGGTCACGAGATCGATGAAGGTGCGCACCTTGGCCGACAACAGCCGCAACGTCGGATAGACGATGTGGATCGGCAGCGGCGGCACCTCGAATTTCGCCAGCACGATTTTGAGCCGCCCGGCCTTGAGTGATTCGGCCGCCTGATAGGCGAACACCCGGGTCAGGCCGCCGCCCTGCTCGGCGTACTGGACCGCGGCATCGGCGCTGTTGGTCGAAAAGCGCGGCGTGCAGGCAACGCGGAGCTCGCTTCCGTCCTCGACGAAGCGCCAGTCCGGCGACGCGGTCATGGCGCCGAACTGGATGGTGTCGTGCGCGGCAATGTCCGCGGGCCGCTTCGGCTCGCCGCGGCGTTTCAGATAGTCCTTTGCGGCCACCACGATCCGCCGCATCTCGCCGACGTGACGCCCGACCAGGGTCGAATCCGGGAGGTGACCGATCCGGACCGCAAGATCGACGCCGTCCTCCACCAGATTGATCACGCGATCCGACAGGCGCAGATCGACCGACACCTCCGGATAGCGCTTCAGATAGGCGGTCACGACCGGACTGACGTGAAGGCGCCCGAATCCGACCGGCGCGGAAACCACCAGCCGGCCGCCCGGCCGGGTCTGTTCGCCCTCGGCCGAACTTTCCGCCTCCTCGACATCGGCGAGGATGCGGCGTGCGCGCTCCAGATAGCGCGCACCGGCATCGGTGAGCGTCACCTGCCGCGTGGTCCGCTGCAGCAGCCGCGCGCCGAGGCGATCCTCCAGCGCCGCAACCAGCCGCGTCACGGCGGAAGGCGACAGCCGGAGCTTGCGCGCCGCGGGGGCAAATCCCTGCAGGTCGGCGACGGCGACAAAGGCCCGCATGGCGTCGATCCGGTCCATGGTATTGTTTCATATCTTGCAATAGTGAAGTGTCAATTGGCCTGATTGTTTAAATTCCCAAAGACTCCATCTTGAGGGGCAACGAGACGGCTTTGGTACTTCGGATTTGAGGGGGTTCAGATGTCAGACCTTCACACCTATTCCAGCGATGTCGCGTTCACCCCGGCGGTCAAGTCGATCCAGACCCGAAAGGGTTCGCGCGACGCCTACGCCGATGCCGAGCAGCGCGGCTGGCGCACGGAGATCGATGCAAACCTCGCCGGCTTCCTCGCGGAAACGAACAGCCTGTATTTTTCGACCGCCAGCGCAGACGGCCAGCCCTACATCCAGCATCGCGGCGGCCCGAAGGGTTTTGTCAAAATCCTGGACAAGAACACGATCGCGTTCGCCGACTACAGCGGCAATCGGCAGTACATCACGCAAGGCAATCTCTCTGAAAATCCGAAGGCGTATATCTTCGTGATGGACTATGCGCATCGCCGCCGGGTGAAGATCTGGGGCGAGGCGCGCGTGGTCGACGACGATCCGGCGCTGGTGCAATCGCTGATGCCGCAAGGCTACAAGGCGCGGCCCGAGCAGGTGATCCTGTTCAGGATCTCGGCGTGGGATACCAACTGCCCGCAGCACATCCCGCAAAAATTCGACGCCGCCGATGTGGCGGCCGCATTGGCGACGCGCGACGGCCGCATCGCCGAACTCGAGGCTGCATTGAAGGGCGGGGTATCCAGCGGGCAGCCCCTCTAAGACGACCACAAAAACCATTGTCGTCGCTGCGAAAGCAGGGACCCATTAGCACCGATGCTAGTGGCTGGAAAAGCCGCCTACCACAGCGCCTCTTCCGTCGGCCGCGGTGTATGGGTCCCCGCTCCCGTGCGCAATGCGCACTAGGCGGGGACGACAGACGACGCTCAGGCCGCCTGTTGCAGCGGTGCCCAGGCGAATTCCGGATAGTACTGCAGCATCATCCGGTCGACATAGGCGGTGAGATTTTCGAATTTTTCGGCCCGCTCCCGCAGTCTCGACTCGAAGAACGGCGTCAGTATCCCGGCCAGCGTGCCGAAAGCGGTGGCATCGGTGCCGCAGGGCACATCTCCCATCAGATATGGCTTGTCGCCGAGCTGGACCGACAGCGCAAACAGCGAACGTATGGCGAGGTCGACATCCTCTTCCGGCGCGTGGCGGCCGAGACCGCTCAAGAGATAGTTCTCGGCGACCCGGAACTGGGCGTCCTCGCGCAGTTTTTCGCGCAGATGCTCCGGTGCCCCATCGAAGAAATGTGCCGGCCCCTTGGCAAAGTTTTCGCCATCGACCCAGCGCGCCCCGACCAGCGCCCAATAGACATGGTGCTCGATCATGCGCTCGAACGCCCAGGCCTGGGCCCGCGCCTGCAGACTGAGCGGGGCGTCGAAATCGTAGCCGTATTTGCCCTCGATGTGCGCGCGAATGAAGGTCGAATCGGCCACACTCTCGGCATCATCGACGATATAGGGCAACTGCCCCTTGGGAGAGTTGGGCGGCTTCGCCTTTTCCTTGCGATAGGCCAGACCGGCCATCTTCAACTGGACCTCAGTCTTGGTCACAAAGGGGCTGATTTCGGGCAAGCCGAAGCCCGTGCCAAAGCCATAGAGGGTAATCATGTGGAGGCTCCCGATCTCTTGATATGATGCCCGACCCTAGCGCCCCCCTGCTGCCACCATGGTGTCAGCATGGGCGATCTCCGCCGCGAAGCGGGCCTTTTGCCCGATGCGGCGGGCGGCGTTCAGGACCATGGTTAGAAGGCGCTCATGGCCGAAAGCCCACATTGCGCTGAATGACCGCAAGGCCAGCGCTATCATCACCCAGCGCAGGTCGCCGGAGGCAAAGTGAAAGGCAATCAGGTGCTCCAGCACACAGGTCTGAGCCCGCTGGAATCCGAGTTCAGCAAGAATCATCATGGACAAATTCCCTTCAATTGAGGTGTTGTCCCGGTATAACCGCCGCCTGCTGCCAACATGCTGTCAGCAGCAGCGAGGCCAACCGCAAAAAAGAGACGTGTCATGCGACGTGCCGACCGGCTGTTTCAAATCATCCAGGTGCTCCGGCGCACCGGCAAACCGCTGACGGCGGATGCGATCGCGGCCGAGCTCGAGACCTCGAAGCGGACGATCTATCGCGACATCGCCACCCTGATCGAACAGCGCGTGCCGATTCGCGGCGAGGCCGGCATGGGCTACATCCTCGAAAAAGGATTCGACCTGCCGCCCTTGATGCTGACCCCCGATGAAATCGAGGCTTGCGTGCTCGGTGCACAATGGGTGGTCGGCCACGCCGATCCCGTGCTGGCGCGCGCCGCCCAGGATCTGATGGCGAAAATCGCCGACACGGTCACCGAGCGCTTGAGGCCGTTCGTGCTGGAGCCCGCAAGCCGCGCCCGCCCCAGCTGGAACCGGGAGCCCGACCGCATCGACATGGTGCGGACGCGGGCGCAGATTCACGAGGGCAAGAAGATCACGCTGAACTATCGCGACGAGCACGGCCGCGACTCCGAGCGCACCATTTGGCCAATTGCCGTCGGCTATCATGAGACGGTGCGGCTGTTGGCGGCGTGGTGCGAGCTGCGCAAGGATTTTCGCAGTTTCCGCACCGACCGCGTCGTCGAGGCGGTGTACCACGACGAAAAATACCCGGAGCGGCGCGATCTGCTGCGCGCCCGATGGCGCAGGAGCCTGGTCTGGGAGGCTCCGAAAGATACCTGATGGCCGGCCGCTTCATTCCGCGCTAGAGCAGGCCCCATGGAGAACAGCGGTCCCGCCATCGGCGTCGAAAGCCCCTGCCAGGCCTGCGGTGCCTGTTGCAGCTATTCGCAGAACTGGCCGCGCTTCACCACCGAGGATGACGCAGCGCTCGACCTGATCCCGGAAAAATTCGTCAACGACAGACTGTCGGGGATGCGCTGCGACGGCGATCGCTGTTCGGCGCTGTCAGGCAAGGTCGGTGTCGCGACGTCCTGCACGATCTATGCGGTGCGGCCCGAGGTCTGCCGGACCTGCATGCCCGGCGATGCCGAATGCGCGATGGCGCGGCGAAGGCATGGATTGCCCTCCGATGTCGTCCCGGCCTTGAGCCGGGACCCAGCCACCAAAGCGAATTATTGAATGCAGGCGTCAGCCACTTGAATGCAGGCGTCAGCCACGTCGCCTCACCGCTAGATCACGCGGTATGGGTCCCGGCCTTCGCCTGGCCTTCGCCGGGACGACGGCTGTGGGTATTTACGCCGTCACAGCTTCCGCGACATCCTCGTCGTCGACATCGTCCTCGACCCGCGCGAAGGTCGAGAGCGGCTTGGTCGAGAGCGTGATCGGCTTGCGGTGGCCGTAGGACGACGGCGTGGAGCGTGCGGCCGGTGCACGGGACAGTGCGTAGAGGGTCGAGCCGACGCGGCCGCCCAACTGGATCAAATCGCGTTCGCTGCAGCTGGCCGCGATCGCCAGCGCCAGCGAATGCAAATGGCTGCGGCGATAGCAGAACAGCGCCAGCATGGCCCGGACTTCGGAAGAAACGCTCTCCACGAGGACGGGCAGGCCGTTGGCGTTGGCGCGGTACATTTCGCCGAGCAATTCCTCCCGGACCGGACAGAAATCGTTCTCGAAGGCGTCGCGGCTTGAAAACATTGGAGTTCCCCCTGGTGCGGAAGATGCAGTGCAATGTTCTAACGAAAGGTTAACCAAGGGCTGCAGTAGTCACCCGGGGTGTTTGCGGGGTGCTTGCCAGTTGCAGCCGAATCGGAGCCGCGGTGCCGCATCTGATTCGCGGGTCAGATCGCATGCGCCTTCATCCACCGCGCGACCGCCTCCCCGATGTCAGGCCCGGAATCTTCCTGGATGAAATGCGAACCGGGGACCGTCACCTCGGTCTGGTTCTGCCACTTCCGGCAGAACTCCCGGACGGGCCCGATCAGGATCGCGCCCGGTTCGGCGTTGACGAACAGTTTTGGCAGGTCGTTTTCGGCCATCCATGTCGAGCCGTGGCGGTTCGTGAATGTATCAGGGCTGGCGGGCGACCGGCACAGTGTTCGGATGAGGCGCGAAAGCTGCGGCTACCAGCCGTTCAACTGGCGAACAGGACCACGGCGAGAAGAACCACGGGCAGAGCGCCAATGCTGATCACCGCCATATTAAAAACGGCCTCGTTCTCTAGAGCGGAGAGACCGCGCTGCTTGAGCCGCAAAAAGCAGTGGCTTGGCGCTGCTTCGGTAGTGCGAGGCGGCGGCGTTTCGAGCTTTGGAACGGCGGTGGTGGGTGGTTCATGGTTTCGCGGAAGCCCCACGCGCGCTGCCCGCGCCGCAAGCGGAGAGTTCCCGCGCCGTGCTGTCCAAATGCGGTCCGAATGCAAGATCGGGGCTAACCAGCCCGGACCGCTTCCGAAAGCCCCTTGCATCCGGCGCTCACTCCTGGTCCCGGGCTGACGCATGGATATTCCCCTGCACTAACTATATACCCGCAGGGGAGACATGCACGTAGTTTTGCAACCGATCCGCAGTTTGGCACAATCTGCATACTCGACTTGAAAGGTTGAACCGGCGATCGCCAAGAAGCCTGAAACTGCGCCGCCGAGTGGTACCGGCGCGGGCCGTGGTCAGAACTTCTACAATTCTCACTGCAGCCTAAAGAGTTCGAGAACGTCCGCGTTCGTATATGGATGACGCGCTCTGTCCGGCTATCGGGTTCCGCATCGACTTGGGGATTTGACGGTCCGGGCGCGACGCCAAATCGGTTTTACGCCGAAGGTAGTCAGCATGGTCGAAATGATGCAGTTGATCGCCGGGACGAACTGGATCGTGCTCGCTTTTGCGGCACTGATCTTCGACATTCCACGATATACGTTTTCCTTGCTTTCTCTCTCGCTGCTGGGGCTGACCAGAAGACCTCAGAAAGACGATGCATTGGTCAGAGCTTCGGTCACCGTGATCGTGCCGACTTTCAATGGCGGCTCCGGTCTGGGCGTTTCTATCGCCTCGCTCCGACAACAGACATTGCAACCGCTTGAGATCATCGTAGTTGATGACGGTTCTACTGACGAAACTCGCGCGACGGCGGAGCGGGCGCGCGCGCTTGGCTTGGTCGACATGGTCATTTGCCACGGCACGCGCTGTGGCCGGAGCGCCGCCATAAACGCAGCGGCCCGGTTCGCCACCGGCGACCTGCTGTTGACAGTGGACGCAGACACGATTTTCGAGCCAACTGCCGTGGCGCGCCTTGCGTCCGCTTTCAACGACCCGCGCGTCGCCGGTGCGAGCTGCAACATTGCAATCAGCAATGATCGCCACTCGCTGTGGACAGGGCTTCAAAGCATCGAATACTTGATGTCGATAAGTGCCGGTAGAACGATACTTGACATTGTGGGTGCGATCGCCTGCCTTTCCGGCGCTTGCTCGATGTACCGCCGCGATGTGTTCGTCCAGCAAGGTGGGCTCGACGTCGGCCCCGGAGAAGATCTGGAATTCAGTCTGCGCCTGCGCCGTCTGGGTTATCTCGTCCGTTTCGTACCGGAGGCGTGGGCGGAAACGGCAGGCCCGGTCGGGGGTATCGGTCTCCTGCGCCAGCGCGCGCGCTGGGATCGCGATGCCCTGCGAATTCGCTTCATGATGTACGGCGAGTTGCGGTTCTTCCACCGGCTTGAACGGTTGCCGGATACACTTCAAAGACTGGACTTCATCCTTTTCGATCTCGTTCCGACGCTCAGTCTGCCATTCTATCTCGTCTACCTTGTGGCACTATTCGGCGCCGATGCGGTTCTGTTTCTCGCCGCGATCTACATTCTGCTTCTTTGGATCTCGCTCTTTAACCTGGCGCTTGCGTTTGTCCTGTTCAACCGGTCTTCCGGACTGTTTAGCCTTGGAGCATCCCTGATCTTTCCATTCTACCAAGGCGTCTATTTGAAGTGTGCCCGGTTCTTCTCCTACTCCTCAGAGATCCTCTTCGCGACTTCCAGGCACGATGACTTCGTGCCGCCACGCGTGCGCCGCGCGCTGTTTGCTGACCGGACTTGAAGGATCAGGTTCATGAACGTCACCATGAACAGGCTCGATCCGAACGTTCCCGATCCCGTCGAAAGCCGGAGGCGCGCTGCCGGACGGCTTGTGCGCATCGTCTATGCGACGAGCGTATTCGGGGTGCTCGCCTTCTTTGTCATCTACTTCGGCGCCCCGCTGGTATACCTAAGCGGTCCCGGAACTGTCTCCGCGCCGGCGCACGTCGTTTCGCTTCCCTATCTCGTGCAAGTCAGGGCCGTGAATGCGGCGCGCGGCGCTGCGGTCAAGGCAGGCGAAGAGATCGGGCTGGTGCGGTCGCCCGAACAGGACAATATCGTCGCCACCTATATGCGCGGATTGTCCGACATCGCGAGCCGCAGATCGCAACTGCGGGTCGAGGCGCGGGTGGCGCAGGAAACGCTTGAAGCGGCGAGAGCCTACAAGGAACTGACCGAGGCTGCCGCCGACCAGATTGAAGGATCGCAAGCCGGGAGCCTGACGTTTCGTCTGGAAATGCACCGCGAGCGTGCAGCGGCGCGCAAGGCCGTCATCTCGCAAGAGGCGATGGTCGCGGAGGCCGTCACCCAATTGGCCGACCTGGACGAGTTTGCGCAACAGCTTCGCGACCGCCTCGATGAGGTCGAGCGGAATTTCGCCGGGGGGCGAGTACTGGCGCCCATCAGCGGCATCGTTTCGACAAATCTTGCAACTGTTGGACAATCCCTGGTGGCCGGTACTCCGATCGCCGAAATCCTCGATCCGACCGATGTCTATGTCGATTGGCACATTCCGAACGCCCGCTTGGTGGAGCCCGAGGTCGGCAATGAAGTGCTCGTGCTGTTCGGCAACCGCCGCATTTCAGGACGGATTGCGGAAATTCTCCCAATTTCCGATGTGTACCCCGCAAAGCAGCAACTGTTTGCGCGTGACCGTCCCTCTACCCAGATTGCGCGCATTCGCTTCACTCCCGAGGTTGCGCCGCCGCCGCTCAATTCAACGGTCTATGTTCACATGTTCTACACGGACGTCACCTATCGCGCCGCCACCGCGTTGGTGCGTCTGCTCGGTCTTCAATAGGCGCGTTGCTAATTGTCGAGAGGCGCGGCTGGTGCAAATCAGGGCAGATCAATCACTTTGTCCGGTGTGTAAATCCGCTCGCCTGGAGCTTTTCCCGATCCTCCATCACATGATCTGCGCTTTTGTCGGACCGTCATATGACTTTGTCGAGAAGGAAGCCGGTTACACCTGTCCGAAATGTCAGCGCGACATCGTATCCGGTGACGAGACGTGCGAGATCGTCGGCGCAAGCGCCCGGTGCGCCAACTGTTTCAAGGAAATGGTGGTATCCCCGACCATCGAGGCCCCCGGCCTGCCGGATTGCATGTAGGCGCGATAGCTCCGCGGTCAACTTGCAAAAACGAAGAAGATCAAGAGCACCACGGGCAGAAGGCCGAAGTTGCAAGGCGGGCACAAAAGCTGGCCGCGCACCGCCGTTACCGCATTTGATCGTAGGCGTCGGCGAGGAAATGATCGAAGCTCTCGATCCGAATGAGGCCAAGACGCGGATATTCCATATCGGTCACGATGTAGAGCGCAACGGTCAAGGTTCCTGCAAAGATCACCATGTGTATCCAACTGTGCCCTGCGCTCGCGGCCATCCCGAACCCGGCGAGCAGTGAGCACCCCAGACCAAGGCCAAACAGCATAAAGTAGATGATCTGCGGTGGGTGCTTTTCGGCGGCACCTGCACGCTGACGTGCAACCTCGAAGAGGCTATTCAGGGCTGGCAGCGACAAACCGCATGCGGGACGGTAGTTCGGTTGTGAGCAAGCCGCCACCGCCGCGTCCCATAGCTGGTTCTTGAGTTCCAGAAGCTTCTTTTCCTGCTGGTCCGAGAAATCTTCCGCTCGCTGGAGCAGCAAGAAATCATGCGCCATTCGATACAGATCGGCCCGGGCGCGGATGTATTCTTTGAGGCTGCTCCGGAGCCTGTGTGCGTCGTCTCCGCCGAATAGGTCCAGGCGGTCATGCGCAGTCGTGGCCGCCGTCGCTTCCTGAATGACCAACTGACGGCGGTCATCGAAGCGTTGCAGCGCACCAGAGATCGTGAATGCCAGCAGTAGACCCATCAAGCCGAATATTGCACCCTCGACGGTCGCCAACCCTCCGGTGCCCTCGGTGCCGCTCCGCTTGCGATACCGCAAGCCGAGGTGCTGACCCAAACTCAGCAAGATGAGTGAGCCGACAAAAAACAAGGCGGCAATGGCTACGGCAAACAACATGAAGATCATTATCGATCTCCATTACAGGACGGCCCGCCTCACGCCGCCAAGTATGGCTGCCAATCATGCAAGCACTAGGGCGGACTTCCCACGTTGCTGCTCTTACAATTTTTTCCGGTTCCCCTGGCGCCGGGGGATCGCGGGACCGCCCGTCATCCGCGTATCGGGCGGCAGCGTTTTTCATTTTTGCTGCATCGCTTTATGCTGCCAAATCCGCAGGATGAGGCCGATGAGCGAGTTGGAACAGGCGTGGGCGGCATGGCCGGCGCTTGGCCGCCCCGATAGAAGCGGGTTTCTAGGGCCCCCGCCGCTCATTTCATTCGCGTCCACCCTCCCCCTCCAGCGGAGGGTAAGATAAAGCAAGCGACGCGATACCCCTGAGACCAGGAAATGTCTTTCACCATCTCCGACCTTCGCCAGCGTCCAGAATTCTTCGACACAGTGGCGAAGCGGATCTGGGAGGCGTGGTGGGAAGCCAGCGGTACGCCGCCCGACACTATTTCCGGGCGCCTGTGCGAAAACATGGACGCCGCGCCGATTCCGTTCGCGCTGGTCGCGCATGATGGCGGGACATTCCTCGGAACGTCGTCGGTGATCGCCTCCGATCTCGCGGAGCGGCCGCAACTGACGCCATGGATCGCCGCCGTCTGGGTGGAGGAGGCCGCGCGCCGGCACGGTGTCGGCGCGGCACTGGTCGACCGCGCGGCGCAGGATTGTTTTGCGCTCGGTGTCAGCCGCGTCCATCTCTGCGCGCGGCCGCGGATGACGCGTTTCTACGAAGCGCTGGGCTGGACCATATCCGAACGAAAGGTCGGGCCGCACCAGATGAGCGTGTTTTTCCGGGACGCTTAATTCGCCGCCATGAAGATCGACAGGCCGAAGCCGGTGAGATGATGCAGCGCCTGGTCGACGCCGATCAGCGTCCAGAACCACGGATGCTCCTGCTCCAGCGTCACGCCGAAGCGCGACGCGCAAATCCCCTTGGCGCGGTCGACCGTGATGTGAATGGCGAAATCGATCAGCGCGACGAACCAGAACCGCGGCGCAACGATCAGGATCAGCGCCATAGCCACGGCGAAATGCACCAGACAGTGCGCCAGCAGCGGCATCGCCCAGCCGGTCTTTTGATCCTTGCCGATCGCCATCCACGATGTTTGCAGCACGAAATCGGCGATGATGTGCTTCACCGTGAGAAGCAACATCCAACCCACCAGCAAACCAACCGGGACCGACGACGACATGGAAGGAAACAACAAAGCTGACGCCCTTTGCTCGGACAGAAGAGGTGGCAAAAAAACCGGTGGTCTAGGCTGTCAGCGCAATTTTTTTCTCAAACCCGGACAAATTGAACGTTGCCGTTATTTATGGCATCTCCCGGAGCGGAATGCACCTGTAGGTCGCACGAAATACACATGGTGTGGCCGAACGGCGATACCACGGCCACGCGCATGGCTTTCGCCGGTAAGGTTACCTCCGGGCCGGTTTGCAATCCGGCCGGGGCGGGATATTATTGCGCGCAGGCAAATTATCGTTCTTTTTTAGGCATTTACAAATTCTTTCGGACGGCCTGCGGCGCCGCGATGGCGGCAAGACGTCCCCGACAGGGTGTGAGCCATGAGCGCCGAAGCCCCAACGCCGCATCCGGAAACGCCGCCTCCCCGCTCGCGGGTCGTCAAAAGCAACCGCTCGCAGATCATCCTGTTTTCCATCCTGACGCTGATTCTGACCGCCGTTACCGTGTGGGGCGGCCGGGTCTGGCTGCGCAATTCCGAAACGCTGGTCTTTGCCGTCGGCGAGGCCAACGGTCCCGAGGCCCGTTTCGCCGCCAGGCTTGCCGCGCTGCTGAAGAACAATTCGTCGCGGCTGCGGCTCAAGATTGTACCCAACGGCGACAATACCAAGGCGCTTGCGCAGTTCGACCGCAAGGAAGCCAATCTGGCCATCCTGCGCACCGACGCCAAGATCCCGGCCCGCGCGCGCGCGCTTGCGATCCTCGAACATGACGTGGTGCTGGTGCTGACCCCCGGCGGCAGGAAGATCAAATCCGTCGCCGATTTGAAGAAAAAGAAGATCGCCGTGCTTGCCGACGGCGAAAACAGCGTCGCGTTTGTCCGCACTGTTCTCGAACTCTCGGATAACGCCGACGCCGCGTCCCGGGTCCAGATGGCCCCGCCCAATACGACCTTCGACAAGCTTTTTGCGTCAGGCTTCGGCGCCGTGATCGCGATCGCACACGCCTCGAAGATGATGAAGGACAAGAGCTACGAGCAATATGCCAAGCACGGCGGCTTTACCCTGAACGCGATCGACGCGGCGAAAGCGCTGGCCAGGAAATATCCGGCGCTCTCCGAAGAGACGGTGGCGACCGGCATGCTGTCCTCCTCGCCGGCGGTCCCCGACGACGACGTCGATACCATCGGGCTCGAGTGGCTGCTGGTCGCGCAATCCAGGCTGTCGACGACCACCGCGGGCGACCTCGCGCGCATCATCTACGAGAACAAGGCCGAGCTTGCGCTGGACGATGGCTTCGCCTCCAAGATCGAACCCGCTGAAACCGACAAGGACGCCTTTATCATCGCGCATCAGGGGGCCGCCGAATACATCAACGACGACACCAAGTCGTTCATGGATCGCTACAGCGACGTGATGTATCTGGGTGCGGCGGCATTGAGCGTCATCGGTTCGATCTTCGCCGGCATCTACACCAAGGTCACGCGGGTCGCGCCCGAGAAGGCCGGCGAGCTTGCAACTGCCATCCTCGATATCGGCGAGCGGATGGAGTACGCCAAAACCCTCGATGCGCTCGACGAGCTGCAGGACGAACTTGAGGGGATATTGCGCGGCGCGGTGATAGGCCTGCGCGACGGCACTATCTCGAGCGACGGGCTGGACACGTTCAAGCTCGGCTATGAATTCGTCCGCGACGAGATCAGCATGCGCCGCGACCATCTGAAGCGGCACCCACCATCCCAGGACGACAATGTGGTTGCTGTGAAGACCGCGCAGAGCGCGTAGGGAACACTCCGCCCGCGCAAAACAAAAATGCCGGCGTATCGCCGGCATTTTTTCTCCTCAAGCGCATTCAAGCAAGCTCACGCGTGTTGCGAGAGCCAAATGTTGATGTCAGCAGCCCGCTGAAGCAGCTCGATGCGTTTCATAATGTCATCGCGTTCGCTTCCGCTTGGCAGCCTGGCGGCTTCGGCCTCAAGCCTTAGCTTGTGCTCTTCCAGTCGCTGCTCGAATGAATGCGGCTCAGATCGTTTTCTCATCGGATAATCTCGGTGGTTGGAGACCAGGACTGTTGGCCCAGCGGTCGAGCTGGTCGATGATTTTTTGATGGCTCGGCCGCCGCGGCTTTGGTGCCTCCGGCTCGTCTGAAAGTTTGCGGGGTAGCTTGACGGGGTCAGTCATGGCGTCCTCCCAAGACAAAAATATAGCCCGCCAAGCGCCGGATACAAGGTAATAAGTCATTGTTTTTACTTGAGTATTTTGCTAAATTGACACAGTTGCCTCAATTGATGGAACCGACGTCGAGTTGCCTCGTTTAGCAAATTACTCAATTGGCTAACTTTGGGTGCGTCACCATGAGCGAGATGCGTGGAGAGCGACTGCAGGTCATGCTGTCTCCGGAGGAACTGGCCTTAGTCGATGATTTTCGTTTCCAACACCGCATGCCGACCCGGGCGGCGGCCGTGCGCGAGCTGTTGAGACATGGGCTGGGAGTTGGCGGCGCCGACGGCGTCTCGGGTGTGAAGTCCGCCAATTATGGCGTCTTCAACCGCGGGCCGGATGGGCACACGCAGGGCAGCCCCGAAGCGGCGGAATAGCTACGGCGCGTTGGCTGCAAGCGGAAGCGTCCAACCGCGAAAGAAAAACGGCCCCGGTGCTGCTGCGCCGGGACCGTCTTTACTGCCGAACACGCGAAACTCGCGGCGTGGTCAAACGATCGGCACGCCGTAATAATCATTGACCGCGCGCGTCCGGGTCAGGTCGCCCCAGTTCCACTCATTGTCGTTGCCGTATTTCGGCGCGCCGCGAAGCTGCTTTTCGGTAACGCCGGTGACGTATCCGCCGAGGCGGGTGTCGTATTTGAGTGACTGCCACGGTAGCGGATAGTGATCGTTGCCGAGTCCCAGGAATCCGCCAAAGCCCAGCACCGCGTACGATACCTTGCCACTGGCCTTGTCGATCATCACGCGCTCGATCGATCCGATCTTGTTGCTGTCAGCGCCGTACACCGCCGTGCCTTCCACTTTGTCGCTACCAATCAGGGTTCCTGTCTCGTTTGTGTCGATTGCCATTTGAGGCCTCCGTGTTTACGCGATGAGATTTTGCAACCGACAGCAAACACGATTGTTCCTGCGCCGGCATGACTCCATGTCTTGCGGCGCCTTTTTCCCTCATCGGATCGCGAGTCGCTTCCCGGGAAACGGAGTGCTTGGGATCACCCGGCCGCGGCGTTTGTGGCGGCAGGCACCCGCGCCCGGATCTCCGCGATCTTGCGCTTCAGTGCGACCTGGCGCGGATCGGGCAGCGCCGCCGCACGCGCTTCGGTAATCGCGCCGGCAAGATCGGGCAAGGGAAGCACACCGTCGAAGGTCGGCTTGGCGAGGCCGTCGATGATCGCATTCCAGTCCGCGATGCCCTGGCGATAGGGGTCGCCATAGCCCTCGATCATGCCCGCGGTCTGCACAATCGTGGATGCGGCCGCCGGCTGCTTGGTCAGGCTGCGGTCGATCATGTGCAGCCAGCGCTCGACCCAGACCCGCTCCTTGGTATAGCGCACCGAGTACCGCCGCCAGCGCTTCAGCGACGCCTCGAGCTTCAATCGGCGAATTCCCAGCCGGCTTGCGGCGCTGAAGCTGATCGAAACCGGCTTGTGCAGCCAGCCCACCCATTCAAGCGCATCGAGCACGTACTCGGCGACAATGGCGGGGAGCGCGCTGATCAGTTCGTCCAGCCGGAATTTCCTGACATCGCGGGTTGATTGAAGCTGCGGATTGCCGGCGGCGTCAGTGATTTCGGCAAGCTTCAATTGCGCGATCCGGATCGGATCTTCGTAGCCCATGCGCGCAGCCATCAGCCGCGCGATCTCGCCCAGCATCGCATCATCGACGCCGCGGCGGCCGACGAACCGCCGCAACCGGTCGACATAGAGCTGAGCGTACGCCGTACTCTGATAGTCGATCAGCGTATGGATGGCGTCGCTGGCCACCGGCGCAACCGCTTCCGGCAATCCCTCCGGGAGAAACGGCGGCGTATCGTCCTCCTCGCCGATCAGATCGGCGAACAGATAACGCAGCGAAGACAGAACGCCGTCGTCTGACACTGTCGCGCTCCCAGTACTCAAGCCGGCTTCGCTTCGGCGTTTTTTGCAATCTGCTGCGCCAACCGCTTTTCCAGCGCGTCGAGGTTCTGAAACAGCCGGGCGCTGGCGAGACGAAGGAAGTAGAAGCCGAAGGCGGGATTCTGCACGTAAAGCTCCTCGACCTTGCTGTAGCTGACGCTCAGGATGCGACCGGCCTCGATGCATTCGAGCGACTGGGTTCGCGTGTTCGACGGCGACAGCATGCCGAGCTCGCCGACGATGGCGCCGACCGGCAATTCGATGCCGGACTCGACCAACCGGAAGCGGCCGCTGACGATATAGAGCATGTCTTCGGCCTTCTCGTCCTTGTAGAACAGGACTTCCCCGGCCGCGCAATTGCGCTCGGTCATGAACGGCTTCAGCCAATCCATCGACAGATCGCTGTTGACGGATTTCTTCACGTCGCGGACCAGCTGCAGCATCTGGTGCAGCCGATACGAATTGACCATCAGCATCACCGCCTGCACCACCATGACCAGATAATTATGGATCGGAATGGCCGTCGCGAACAGGACGACGTTGGCGAGAATACCGAACACCCGCAACGGGATCATTGTCCGCATCGTCGTGGTGGCGACCACGAAGATTGACGCGAAAAGTGCGCCGGCGGTTCCGGCGTGTTCTGCCAGATGGGACGTATCCATGGGAGCCAACCAATTCTAACCAGTGAATGTTTTCGCGATTCCGTATCCGCCGCGCTGCCATCGTAATGTTGACGGGCATCTTTTGATATACGGGGAAAAAACGACGTTTTGTCGGGATTCTCACAGATCCCGGCCAATTTTCCTGCCAACCTTGCCGGGCGGCGGCGTCCGAACCGGCGAGGTCCGGCGTCGCCGCTGACGGCGCCGGCCGGTCGCCGCCGGCAACGCCCTTCTCCGGCCGTCGTTGACGGCCCTCCCGGGGGCGGGCACCTTGCCGGACCGGCCACGCTTTGGCATGACCGCTAACAGCTTTTTTGCACCGATCAGGCGCCATTCCCCGATGTCCAAGCGGCTCGTTCACCCGGCTCTGGCCCAGTTCATCACCGCAATGGCGGGCCGCAACATGACCAACGCGGCCTATGTCGCGGTGACGATCGGCGTCGGCATGATGGTGATGCTGACGGTCACCCCGGCCTATGAGGCGGCGCATCACTGGGTCGATGCTGTCTTGTGGGGCTGCCTCGCCTACTTCGTGTTCGAATGGGTGGTGCGGCTGCGCCACGCCGTGCTGTTGCAACGCGGATGGGCCTATGCGCTGTCCGGGCGCGGGCTGGTCGACGCCGCCGGTGCGGTCGCAGTGCCGTTGGCGATCGTCTGCGGCGTCGACCCCAAGACGGCGTGGCTGCTGAGCATCTTGTGGGTGCTCAAAGTGGTTCCGGGAATTCCCGGACTGCGGCAATTGCGCCGCGTGCTGGTGCAGGAATCCGGCCCGCTGTTGAGCGTGCTGGTGATCTTCCTGACGGTGGTGTTTCTCGCCTCGGTCGCCGAATATTTCCTGGAACACGACGTCCAGCCGGCCACTTTCGGCAGCGTGCCGGATGCGCTGTGGTGGGCGGTCGTGACATTGACGACGACCGGGTATGGCGACGTGGTGCCGATCACACCGCTCGGCCGCCTGGTGGCCGCGCTGGTCATGATCTCGGGCCTCGGCGTGTTCGGGCTCTGGACCGGCATCCTCGCCACCGGTTTCGCCGCGGAAACACGCCGCGACAATTTCCTCAAGACCTGGGAATCCGTCAGCAAGGTTCCGTTCTTCGCCGCCCTCGGCCCGGCCGCGATCGCCGACGTGACCCACATGCTGCGCACCATGGATCTGCCGCCGCGCACCATGATCATCCGCAAGGGCCAGACCGGCGACTGCATGTATTTCATCGCCGCCGGCGAAGTCGAGGTCGATCTGCCCGGCAAGAAGGTGGCGCTCGGCGAAGGCGCGTTCTTCGGCGAGATGGCACTGCTCGGCAATAATCTGCGCTCCGCCAATATCACCACCACGCGGCTGTCGAAGCTTCTGGTGCTCGACCTCGTCGACTTCCGCCTCTTGATGGCGCGGCATCCCGATCTCGCCGAAACCATCGACGCCGAGGCCAAGCGGCGCGCGCTGGAAAACAAATAACAATGGAGAAAACCATGTCCGACGCCGCCGAGACGGCAACTGCGCCGGTGCTCGAGCTATCAGGCCCCCGTGCGACCATCCGCCTCAACCGGCCAAAACATCTGAACCGGCTGCAGGCGGAAGACCTCGGCGACCTCGTAAAGCTGTTCGACCGGATCGAGGCCGATCGCGCGATTCGCGTGCTGGTCTTGACCGGCACCGGCCGCGCCTTCAGCGCCGGCTACGATCTCAACTCGGTCGCCGAGCGTGCGACCAGCGCCAGGGAAGAGCAGAGCGCCGGCTCGGCGTTTGAAGTGGTAGTCAACCGGCTGGAGGATCTCGGCGTGCCAACGATCTGCCGGCTCAATGGCGGCGTCTATGGCGGCGCGACCGATCTGGCGCTGGCCTGCGATTTCCGCATCGGGGTCGACACATCAGAGATGTTCATGCCGGCGGCGCGGCTGGGCCTGCATTATTACAAGAGCGGCATCGCCCGCTATGTATCGCGGCTCGGCGCCGACAATGCGAAGAAACTGTTCCTGACCGCGCAAAAGATCAGCGCACCGGAAATGCTGCGGATCGGCTACCTCACCGCGATGGTGCCGCTGGAATCGCTGGACGAGGAAGTCGACAGGCTCGCCACCATCCTCGCCGGCAACGCGCCGGTGGCGATGGCCGGCATGAAGCGCGCCATCAACGAGATCGCCCACGGCAAGCTCGATGAGGCCGCCGCCGACCAGCGCCATCGCGAGAGCATGCGCGGCGCCGAGATCAAGGAAGGCATCAAGGCCTTTGCAGAAAAGCGGGCGCCGAAGTTTTAGTGCGCCATGCGCTCCCTCTCCCCGCGCTTCGCGGGGAGAGGGTTGGGGGTGAGGGGCTGCTTCCGCAAATTCGAAAGACGTGAGTGCGCGGAGAGAGTCCCCCTCACCCGGATCGCATCTCCGATGCGATCCGACCTCTCCCCGCAAGCGGGGCGAGGTGAAGAGGCCCGGCTCTGCGGAGCAGCGTTGCGCGCTGCACCGCGTCCGGGACACGGGACGCTACTCTTCCACGAACGTCACCGTATCCGCCACGCTCGCGCGCGAGGTGCGGTAGCTGTTGACCGTGTGTTCGTGGTCTGCAAATCCGAACGAGATGCCGCAGACCACGCGGCGGTTGTCGCCGAGATTGAAGTGGCGGCGGATCAGCCCGGAATGCCGCGCCAGCGCCGCCTGCGGAATGGTGCCGAGACCGAGCGCCTGGGCGGCCAGCATGAAATTGGAGACATAGGCGCCGCAATCGATCGCGCCGTAGATCCCGAGCGGCTCGTCGGTATGGATGATCGCGACATGTGGCGCGCCGAAGAAATTGTAGTTCTCCAGAGCCTGTTTGGCGTAGGCCATCTTGTCGCCTCTGATGATGCCGAGCGTGTTGTAGAGCTGAAAGCCGCTCTCGCGGCGGCGTTCGAGATAGACGCCGAGATATTCGCGCGGCGGGGTAAAGTCGTGGTCGTCCCTGGCACCGGAAGCGGCTTCCGCATAGATCAATTTGCGAAACCGTTCCTTGGCCTCGCCGCTGGCGATCAACACCTGCCAGGGCTGGCTGTTGCACCATGATGCGGTGCGCTGCGCCGCGGTGAGAACATGCTCGATGGTCTCGCGCGGCACCTCTCGCGGCAGAAAGGCGCGAACCGAATAGCGTTCGCCCAACAGCTCTTCGAGCACGCCGATGCGGTCTTCGGTCGCATAGCGCGGCTTCGGCGTCTTTGCGTCCATGACACTTCCTCTTCCTGTCATTCCGGGGCGCGCGCAGCGCGAACCCGGAATCTCGATCCAAAACCTCTGGATTCCGGGTTCGCCGCTTCGCGGCGCCCCGGAATGACAGCTAGCCTCTTCCCTTGGTCGGGATCTTGTTGAACGGCACGTCCTTGTCGACGCGGATATCGCCGGGCAGACCCAGCACGCGCTCGGCGATGATGTTGCGCAGGATTTCGTCGGTACCGCCGGCGATGCGCATCGAGGGTGAACTCAGCAGCATCTGCTGGAACTGGCCGCGCGCTTCCTCTTCGGCGTCGCCGGTGAGTGCGCCGGCCGCGCCCTGCAGATCCATCGCGTAGGTCGCGATGTCCTGCAGCATCATGCCGGAGACCAGCTTGCCGATCGAATTCTCCGGTCCGGGCCGGTCGCCCTTGGACAGCGCCGAGATCGCACGGTAGCTGGTGTATTTCAGCCCGCTTGCCTTCACCGCCCAGCTCGCGAGTTTCGAGCGCGTGGCGGGATCGTCGATTGCGAGCCCGTCATCCGTCATCAAGTTCGAGCAGAACTCGAACATTTCGGGAAAGCCGGTCGCCAGCCGCGAGCCGATCGACATGCGCTCGTTCATCAGCGTGGTCAGCGACACGTTCCAGCCGTCGCCGACCGCACCTAACCGCTGATGATCGGGGATCACGACGTCGGTGAAATAGACCTCGTTGAATTCCTGCATGCCGTTGGCCTGCTTGATTGGCCGCACTTCGACGCCCGGGCTCTTCATGTCGAGGAAGAACATCGTCAGGCCCTTGTGCTTGGGCACATTGGGATCGGTCCGCGTGATCAGAAGGCCGTAGTCGGAATAATGCGCGCCCGAGGTCCAGATCTTCTGGCCATTGACGATCCAGTTATCGCCCTTCTTCTCCGCGCGGGTGCGAAGCCCCGCGACGTCGGAGCCGCCGGCCGGTTCCGAGAACAACTGGCACCAGATCTCCTCACCCGATGCGAGTTTCGGCAAGTAGCGCCGCTTGGCATCCTCGCTGCCGAACGCCATCACGGTCGGGCCGCACATGCCTTCGCCGATCTGGAACGGCTGCGTCAGCTTGCCGTAGACGCCCTCCTCCTGCTGCCAGATCACCTTCTCGATCGGCGTGGCGCCGCGGCCGCCATATTCCTTCGGCCAGTGCAGGCAGGCCCAGCCGCCTTCGGCCTTCTTCTTTTGCCAGGCCTTGCCGACCTCGACCATGTCGTGCCTCGCGAGCCGGATGCGGCCGAGCGAGGACTTTGACAGTTCCGCCTCGAACTCCCTCGGCGCGTTGGCGTCGACCCATTTGCGCGCGAGGCTGCGGAATTCGGCTTCCTGCGGGGTGTCGTCGAAATTCATGGCGGCTTCCTCTTTTTCTGTCATTCCGGGGCGCGCCTTGGCGCGAACCTGGAATCTCGATCAATAACCTCTGGATTCCGGGTTCGCGCTACGCGCGCCCCGGAATGACGACTAAGCTCTTCCCTTGGTGGGTATCTTGTTGAACGGCACGTCCTTGTCGACCCTGATATCGCCGGGCAGGCCGAGCACGCGCTCGGCAATGATGTTGCGCATGATCTCGTCGGTGCCGCCCTCGACACGGGTACCCGGCGCGCGCAGCAGCATCGCCTGGAATTTGCCGGCGACTTCCGCGTCCTCCGGGCCGCTCAGCACGCCGGCGGCGCCCTGCAGATCCAGCGCGTACATCGCAACGTCCTGGACCATCGAGCCCGCCACCAGCTTGCCGATCGAGTTTTCCGGTCCCGGCCGGTCGCCCTTCGACAGCGCCGAGATCGCGCGCATGCTGGTGTATTTCAGCCCGCTCGCCTTCACCGCCCAGTTGGCGAGCTTTGAGCGCACGCCGCGGTCTTCGATCGCCGGGCCGTCCTCCAGCATCAGGCTGTTGCAGAATTCGAACAATTCCGGAAACCCCGTAGAGACGCCGGCGCCGATCGACATGCGCTCGTTCATCAGCGTGGTCAGCGACACGTTCCAGCCGTCATTTACGGCGCCGAGCCGCTGCGAGTCCGGGATCTTCACGTCCGTGAAGTAGACCTCGTTGAAATCCGACTGCCCGCTGGCCTGCTTGATCGGCCTCACTTCGACGCCTGAACTCTTCATGTCCAGGAAAAACATGGTGAGGCCCTTGTGCTTGGCGACATTGGGATCGGTGCGGGTGAGCAGGATGCCGTAATCGGAGTAGTGCGCGCCCGAGGTCCAGATCTTCTGGCCGTTGATAATCCAGTCGTCGCCGTTCTTCTCCGCGCGGGTGCGCAGGCCTGCGACGTCGGAACCGCCGGCGGGTTCGGAGAACAGCTGGCACCAGACCTTTTCGCCGGACGCCAGCGGCGGCAGATATTTGCGTTTCTGCTCCTCGCCGGCGAACGCCATCATGGTCGGGCCGCACATGCCGTGGCCGATAATGAACATGCCCGAGAGCTTGCCGAACGGGCCCTCTTCTTGCTGCCAGATCACGCGCTCGATCGGCGATGAGCCACGGCCGCCATATTCCTTCGGCCAGTGCAGGCAGGCCCAGCCGGCATCGGCCTTCTTCTTCTGCCAGGCCTTTGCCACCTCGAGGATGTTGGCGCCCGTGAGCTGGGTGCGGCCGAGCGAGGATTTGCGCAGCTCCTCCTCATATTGCTTCGGCGCGTTGGCGCCGATCCATGCCTTGGCCTCGGCGCGGAACGCGGCTTCCTGCGGGGTGTCGTCGAAGTTCATGTGCGTCGTCCTTGCTCGTCATTCCGGGGCGCGCGCAGCGCGAACCCGGAATCCAGAAGTTGATTACATCGAGATTCCGGGTTCGCGTTTTCAACGCGCCCCGGAATGACACCTAAAATCAAGCGGCGTTCTTCTTGCGCATGCGGTCGATCAGCTGATCTTCCCAATAGGACAGACTGCCGAGCCCGAGCGCCATCGCGTTGGCGCGGCGGTAATACATGTGGCAATCGAACTCCCAGGTGAAACCCATGCCGCCATGGACCTGGATGTTGTTCTTGGCGCAGTGCTGGAACGCCTGCGTCGCGCTGATGCGCGCGGCGGCGGCGGCTTCCGGCAGTTCCGACGCGTTGGTCGACAACGCCCAGGCGCCGTAATAGCAATTCGACCGCGCCAGCGTGGCCGAGACATACATGTCGGCCAGCATGTGCTTGACCGCCTGAAACGAGCCGATCGGCCGGCCGAAGGCGATACGATCGAGCGCGTAGTCGCGGCCCATTTCCAGCGCGCGGTCGGCACCGCCGACCTGCTCGAACGCGACAAGCACCGCCGCACGGTCGAGCACCTGCGACAGCACGCTCCAGCCGTCACCGGCCGCACCGAGCGGCTCGGCCTTGGCATTCTTGAACGTCAGCTCGGCCTGGCCGCGGGTCGGATCGACATTGGTCAGCGACTTCACTTCAACGCCGCCGGCCTTGAGGTCGACCAGGAACAGCGAGATATCGGAATCGCGCCCCGTGGAGCCGGTGCGCGCGGCGACCACGGCGAAATCGGCGATGGCGCCGTCAGCGACCGGCTTCTTGACGCCATTGAGCGTGCCGCCGGACGCGGCGAGCTTGATCGCCTTCGGCGATGGATTGCCCTTTCCCTCGAACAGCGCCAGCGTGCCGATCGCCTCGCCCGAGGCGATCTTCGGCAGCCATTTCTGCTTCTGCGCCTCGCTGCCCGCAATTAGGATCGCTTCGGCGGCGAGATAGACGGTCGATGAGAACGGCACCGGCGCCAGCGCGCGGCCCATTTCTTCCGCGATCACGCAGAGTTCGAGATGGCCCGCGCCGGCGCCGCCGAATTGTTCGGGAATCGCGACGCCGAGGAAACCCATCTCGGCCAGGCCCTTCCACAATTTCTTGTCGTAAGCCGCCTTGCCGTCGAGCACGGTACGCACCGCTTTCGGCGGACATTGTTCGGAGAGGAATTTCCTCGCCGCGTCGCGCATCTGCTTCTGGTCGTCGGAGAAATCGAAATTCATGGCGCTGTACTCTGTTCGGTGTTGGATGACTCTGTAGCTCTGTAGGATGGGTAGAGCGAAGCGAAACCCATCGAAAGGCTTTCGGTTGCGGTTGATGGGTTTCGCTGCGCTCTACCCATCCTACGATCCGTTCAAAATTATCACGTCCTCTCCCGGATGATCGGCATAGAGCTGCTCCACCAGCGCGGCGCGGCGCTCGAGGCCGGCGCGCTGGTTGATGTAGCCCTTGTCGGTGAGTTCGTTGCCGTCGATCGAGGCCGGCTCGACCATCAGCATGGCGCGGGCGATCCGCATGCTGCTGCCGCCTGAGGTCGATGAATTGTGCGCCTGCAGGCCGCGCTTGAAGAAGGCCAGCACTTCGGGATGCTTGACGACGTCTTCAAAGCTCGCATCGGGATTGCCTGCGATCTGCCGGCAGGCGTGGAGATTGGGCCAGGCCAGCAACCCGATGAACGGACGATCCTGTCCCGCAACCAATGCGTCCTGCACCACCGGCGTCGCAGCCGCGATCGCATCGGTGCGCAGCGAACCGACGTGAACGAAGGTGCCGGTGGTCAGCTTGAAATCCTCGACCACGCGGCCGGCGAAGATGATGCCCTGCAGCGGATCTTCGGGGTCGACGAACACACCGGCATCGCCGATGCAGTAAAAGCCCTCTTCGTCGAACATCTTGCTGGTGAGATCGGGCTGACCGAGATAGCCGGGCGTGACGTTGACGCCGCGCAGCCGCAATTCATATTTCGATCCGCACGGCACCATCTTCAGTTCGACGCCGGGGAACGGCAGCCCGATCAGGCCGACGCGCTCGGTGTCCCAATAGGTGCCGGTGGAGGTCGGCGCGGTCTCGGTCGAGCCCCAGCCGGTATAGAACACGATGCGCTCGCCGGTGGCGCGCACCGCGAGTGCCTGCATCCGGTCATAGAGATCGTCGGGCAGCCGCGCGCCGCCATAGGCCATCAGGGTGAGATTCTTGAAAAAGCTGCGGCAGAGCGCATCGTCCTTTTCCATCGCGGCGGCGAGTGCGGCGTAACCGGCCGGCACGTTGGCGTAATAGGTCGGCGACACCTCGCGCAGGTTTCGCAAGGTCTCCTCGATCTGGCCCGGCATCGGCCGGCCGTCGTCGATATAGAGCGTGCCGCCGTCGACCAGCACCGGATGGAACGCGGCGTTGCCGCCCATGGTGTGATTCCACGGCATCCAGTCGAGCACGGTCGGGATCGGTCCGTTCGGGTCACGTGGCCGCACCTGCATCATCATCGCCGCATTGGCGCACATCATCTCCTGGGTATTGATGACGGCCTTCGGCATCCCGGTCGAGCCCGAGGTGAACAGCAATTTACCGACGGTGTCGGGCGTAATTTTTGCGATCGACGCCTCGACCTCGCCTGTGACCGGCGTCGCCGCGAGATCGGCGAAGGAAACACTCTTGATGCACGCGCAGGGCCGCGCGACGTGAACGACGGTGACGCCAGTGAGATCGAGCGCTTTCAGCGCTTTCTCGAAGGTGGGGCCGTCCTGCACCATCACCACGGCCGGCCTGATCAGGTCGAACAGATATTTCAGCTTGAGGTGATCCTGGCTCATCAAGGAATAGGCCGGCGACACCGGCGCTGCCGGAAACCGCGCCTGCATCGCCGCCTGCGTCATCAGCGCATGCTCGATCGAATTGCCCGACAGGATAGCGACCGGGCGCCCGGCGTCGAGTCCCAGATTGAGCAAGCCCTGCGTCAGCGCATCGACGGTGCGCTTGGCTTCCCCATACGACAGCTTGCGCCATTGCCGCTCAGTGCCGGCGCGCTGCGCCAGCCAGATTCTATCCGGCGCTTCCCTGGCCCATTTCGCCAGCGAAGCCGGGATGTGCTTCTCGTATGCCTGCAGCGGAATCCGCGACTTCAAGACGATGACGCCGTCCGGCCGCCGCTCGACCGCGATGTCGCGTGCCAGCCATTCGATCTTGCGAAAGGCCGGCTTGGTCAGCACTGCGGCTGCGTTCCCACTCATATTGCGTCTCCCGGAATTCGGTCCTTTGCGGATCCCTTGTTCTTATCGGTTGTTATTGTCTGATATAGACAGGCTTTCGCTTTTCGAGGAAGGCCCTGATGCCTTCGTTGAAATCTTCCGAGCGGCTGCACAAAACCTGATTGCGATCTTCCATCGCGATCACGGCTTCAATCGAGCCGGCGTCGACGCTCATATTGAGGCATTCCTTGGACAGCCTTAAGCCCACCGGCGAGGCCGTCATCATCGCTTCGACGTAAGGCTCCGCGGCGGCGTCAAGGCCGCCTTCCTCGACGACCTCGGAGACGAGGCCGACGTCAAGAGCGCGCTCGGCGCCGATGAAGCGGCCGGTCAAAATCAGTTCCGATGCAACGGACACGCCGACCAGGCGCGGCAGGAAATAGCTGGTGCCGATATCGCAGCCGCCGAGGCCCAGCTTGATGAAGGCGCAATTCATCCGCGCCGACCGGGTGGCGATGCGGATGTCGGCAGCAAGCGCCAGCGCAAAGCCGCCGCCGGCCGCCGCCCCCTGGATCAGCGCGATGATCGGCTGCGGAGCGCGCCGCATCAGCATCACGATATCGGCAATGCGGCGTTGCGAATCCAGCGATTCGGTTACCCCGGGCGGTTCCTGCTGCCCGGCACGGCGCTGCATCGCATGTTTGAGATCGAGCCCGGCGCAGAACGACGCGCCCGCGCCTTTCAGCACCACCACGCGCGTCGCGCGATTGCGCTGCAGGCCTTGGAAATAGGCATTGAGCGCGTCGATGAGACCAGGATCGAGCGCGTTGAGGCTGTCCGGGCGATTGAGCGTCACCCGGTCGACCCCGTCATCGTGTTCGATCAGCAGCGGTTGAGTCACATCGTACTCCCAGCGCATTCGGCGGATCGCGGTGCCAATTGCTGCGCCCTCTCCCCTTGTGGGAGAGGGCTACACCGGCCTTAGCCCTGCATTCGGTGCGGTGAGGGGTTGCCAGACGGATAGAACCCCTCACCCGTCGCCTCACTGCGTGAGGCGCCACCCTCTCCCACAAGGGGAGAGGGGAAGAAGAAACTACCGCGGCGCCATGCGGATCGCGCCGTCGAGACGGATGGTCTCGCCGTTCAGCATCGGGTTCTCGACGATGTGGACCGCGAGGTTGCCGTATTCGGAGGCGTCGCCGAGCCGGGCCGGATGCGGCACCTGGGCGCCGAGGCTCTTGCGGGCTTCCTCGTTCAATCCCATCAACAGCGGCGTCAGGAACAGGCCGGGCGCGATGGTGTTGACGCGGATCTTGAGGCTGGCGAGATCGCGCGCGGCCGGCAGCGTGAGGCCGACCACGCCGCCCTTCGACGCCGAATAGGCGATCTGGCCGATCTGGCCTTCGTAGGCCGCGACGCTCGCGGTGTTGATAATGACGCCGCGCTCTTCGCCGATCGGCGCTTCCGTCGCCAGCCGTTCGGCGAACAGGCGCAGCACGTTGAAGGTGCCGATCAGATTGACGTTGATGATGCGGACGAATTTGGCCAGCGGATAGACGCCGTCCTTGCCGACGGTGCGCTGCGAACCGCCGATGCCGGCGCAGTTCATCAGCACGCGGGCGATGCCGTGGGCGGCTTCGGCCTTGGCAATCGCTGCCTTGATCGCTTCCTCGTCGGTGACGTCGGCGTGAAGGGCGACACCCTTTACTTCGGCCGCGACCTTCTCGGCGTTTTCCTTGTTCTGGTCGATCACGCCGATCTTGGCACCCTTGGCGGCCATGGCTCGCGCGGTGGCCGCGCCGAGGCCGGAGCCACCGCCGGTGATGAGAACGGCAACGTCTTTCAACTGCATCTTAAAAACCTTTCCTTCAGCGTTTCCTTGGGCGTTTCTTCTCTGGACTTCGAACTTGTTATTCGGCTGCCGCTGCGGCCGTGTCATTATTTGAGTTCAGCATGCCGCCGCAGATCAGCGCTTCCATGTGCTTGACGTATTCGCGGCACACTTCATCGGTGACGGGGCCGACGCCGGTGGCGCGCGACATCGCGTGCCGGCCGAAGAACAGATGGTCGCAGGCGCCGATCAGGCTGGTGTAGAACAGCACCGGATCGATGTTGCGGAACTCGCCGGCCTTGATGCCTTCGGCCAGCAGCCGGCGATGAAAGTCGAGCAAGGGCGCCACAAAGAATTTCGACACCTCGTCGGCGGCGTCCGCGCTGCTCTCGTGCAACAGAAAGTGGATCAGCCGGTTCATATAGGGGAACTGGTGATAGGCGCGGATGATGCCGCCGATATGCAGACGGAGTTTTGCGGTCGGCGAGATCGGCTGGGCCAGCAGATATTCGAGCTGCGACATCTCGGTTGCGGCATCGCGCGCCAGCAGCGCCAGCAACAGCCCGTCCTTGTTGCCGAAATGATATTTCACCAGTGCGGCGTTGACGCCGGACTTTTGCGCGATGTCGGAGAGCGACACCTCGATCGAGGAGCGCTCGATCATCAGTTCGCTCGCCGCGACGAGCAGCTTGTCGGCGGTGCTATTTCTGCCGCCCGGAATTTTGGTCGGTACGCTGGTATTCAACTGTGATCCCATCACTGCCAAGTCACTGCCAAAGTCCGCTGCCAAGTCCGGAAATCCGGCCGCACATAACCGCATGACGCGGCTGCACTCAAGAGTTAATTGATTGATTGACTAAATCCCGCAGCCCCCCTTAAATCCGGCCCAGCTTTCAAACGCCATCCAATAACAATCAGGGAGAACTGACATGGCCGAGGCCTATATCGTCGCCACCGCACGCACCGCCGGCGGCCGCAAGGGAGGACGCCTCGCAGGCTGGCATCCGGCGGATCTCGCCGCCTCCGTGCTGGATTCGCTGATCGACCGGACCGGCGCCGACCCCGCCCAGATCGAAGACGTCATCATGGGCTGCGTGATGCAGGCCGGCGAGCAGTCCAACAACATCGGCCGCAACGCGGTGATGGCCTCGAAACTGCCGGAGAGCGTGCCCGCCACCTCGATCGACCGGCAGTGCGGCTCGTCGCAGCAGGCGCTGCATTTCGCGGCGCAGGCCGTGATGTCCGGCACCATGGACTGCGTGATCGCGGCCGGCGTGGAGTCGATGACGCGGGTGCCGATGGGGCTCACCTCATCGCTGCCGGCCAAGAACGGCTTTGGCCATTACAAGAGCCCCGGCATCGAGAAGCGCTACCCGAACATCATGTTCAGCCAGTTCACTGGTGCTGAAATGATGGCGGAGAAATACGGCCTCTCCAAAGACGAACTCGATACCTATTCCTACAACAGCCACCAGCGCGCGATTGCCGCCACCCAGGCCGGCCGTTTCAAGGACGAGATCGTTGCGCTTGCGATCACCCGCGCCGACGGGTCGACCGACACCCACCACATCGACGAAGGCATCCGCTTCGATGCCAGCCTCGACGGCATCAAGGGCGTCAAGCTGATCGCCGAGAACGGCAAGCACACCGCGGCCAGCGCCAGCCAGATCTGCGACGGCGCCTCCGGCGTGATGGTCGTCAATGAAAGGGGCCTCAAATCGCTCGGTATCAAGCCGATGGCGCGGATCCATCATTTGACCATGATGGGCGGCGACCCCGTGATCATGCTGGATGCGCCGCTGCACGCCACCGAACGCGCGCTGAAGAAGGCTGGCATGACCGTCGACGACATCGACCTGTTCGAAGTCAACGAAGCCTTTGCCGCGGTACCGACGGCGTGGCTGAAGACCACCGGCGCCGACCCCGAGCGGCTCAATGTCAATGGCGGCGCGATCGCGCTCGGCCATCCACTCGGCGGCTCCGGCACCAAGCTGATGACCACGCTGGTCAACGCCCTGAAGCAGCGCAACAAGCGCTACGGGCTGCAGACCATGTGCGAAGGCGGCGGCATGGCGAATGTGACGATCGTCGAGCGGCTGTAGGCGCAAGCGCTGCAACAAAAATGGTGTCGTCCCGGCCTTCAGCCGGGACCCATAACCACAACCATTCGCGGTTATGCAAAGCTGGAGCTCCAGCTCGTTTCAACAATTTAGATCGGTGGTTATGGGTCCCGGCTCAAGGCCGGGACGACCACGTTGATTGTTTCAGGACTCCCCATGACCCACCCCTCGATCTACGCCCGCACCCAGCCGAACAAGATCGCCTATCAGATGGCGGGGAGCGGCAAGGCGATCACCTACCGCGAACTGGACGAACTCTCGAACCAGGGCGCGCAACTGTTCCGCTCGCTTGGGCTGAAGGCCGGCGACCACATCGCGTTCCTGATGGAGAATCGCCTCGCGTTCATGGAGATCTGCTGGGCGGCGCAGCGCGCGGGGCTCTATTACACCGCGATCAGCCGCTATCTGACCCAGGACGAGATCGCCTACATCGTCAAAGACTGCGGCGCCAAACTCGTGATCACCTCGCCGAAATGCGCCGAGCAGATCAAGGGGCTGGTCAAGGGCGAGCCGGGCGAACCGATTTTCTACATGGTCGACGAGCCGCTGCCTGGTTTCCGCTCCTGGGACAGGGAGACGATCGCGCAGCCGACCACGCCGATCGCGGATCAGGAAGCCGGCTACGACATGCTGTATTCCTCGGGCACCACCGGGCGGCCCAAAGGCATCAAGCGCGAGTCCGAACACAACCCGATCGACCTGCCGAATCCGTTCCTGAAAATTCTCTGCGCCGGCATGTGCGGCATGTCGTCCGACAGCATCTATCTGTCGCCGGCGCCGCTCTATCACGCCGCTCCCCTGCGCTTCAACATGATGGCGATCACGCTGGGCGGCACCTCCGTGATCATGGAGTCCTTCGATGCCGAAGAATTTCTAAAGCTGGTCGAGAAGCACAAGATCACGCAGTCGCAGCTGGTGCCGACCATGTTCGTGCGCATGCTGAAGCTGCCCGAAGAGGTGCGCACGCGCTACAACGTCTCATCGCTGGTCGGGGCGATCCATGCCGCGGCCCCCTGCCCGATCGACGTCAAGGCCAAAATGATCGAATGGTGGGGACCGATCCTGATCGAATATTACGCCGGCTCCGAAGGCAACGGCGTCACGGTCTCGACCTCGCAGCAATGGCTGACCCATCGCGGCACCGTCGGCCGCGCCGTCGTCGGCAAGATCAAGATTCTCGACGAGAACGATCAGGAAGTGCCGACGGGGCAGATCGGCACGGTGTATTTTGCCGATGCGCCGGTCTTCACCTATCACAACGATCCCGAGAAGACGAAGCGTGCCTACAACGACAGGGGCTGGTCGACGCTCGGCGACGTCGGCTATCTCGACGATGAAGGCTTTCTCTATCTCACCGACCGCAAGAGCTACATGATCATCTCGGGCGGCGTGAACATCTATCCGCAGGAAACCGAGGACGTGCTGATCACCCACCCTGGCGTCGCCGACGTTGCGGTGTTCGGCGTGCCGAACGAGGAAATGGGCGAAGAGGTCAAGGCGGTGGTGCAGCCGCACGACATGACCAGGGCCGGCAAGGACCTGGAGGCCGAGCTGATCGTGTTCTGCCGAAAGCATCTGTCGCCGATCAAATGCCCCAAGAGCATCGACTTCGAGGCCGAATTGCCGCGCACCCCGACGGGCAAGCTGGTGAAGCGGCATCTGCGCGACAAGTACTGGCCGAAGACGGCGGCGAAGGTTTAGCGAGTTTGGTTGTCGTCCCGGCGAACGCCGGGACCCATAACCACCGATGTTAGCTATGGGATGGAATCGCGGCTGCAGCTTCGCGCAACATAGACAACTGTGGTTATGGGTCCCGGCTCGCGCTTCGCTTGGCCGGGACGACGTGAATTTGGATTCCCTTCATGCCCGGGCTTGTCCCGGGCATCCACGTCTTTACAGTCGCGCCGCATAAGAAGACGTGGATGGCCGGAATAAATCCGGCCATGACGAGGAAGCAAACAATGACCACCCTCCCTGACATCCCGCTCCCCTCAACCATCCGCTCGCGCACTATCGACAACATCAACGGCCTCACCATGCATGTGCTGGAAGCCGGCTTCGAGACACGCGGCCGGCCCTGCCTGTTGCTGCTGCACGGCTTTCCCGAACTGGCCTTCAGCTGGCGCAAGGTGATGCCGGCGCTGGCATCCGCCGGCTATCACGTGATCGCGCCGGACCAGCGCGGCTATGGCCGCACCACCGGGTGGGACGCAAACTACGACGGCGATCTGGCCTCGTTCCGGCTGCTCAATCTGGTACGCGACGCGTTAGGCCTGGTGTCGGCGTTCGGCTACGCGCATATCGATGCCGTGATCGGGCACGATTTCGGCTCGTCGGTCGCCGCCTGGTGCGCGCTGGTGCGGCCGGATGTGTTTCGATCGGTGGCGCTGATGAGCGCGCCTTTTGCGGGGGCACCGCCACTGCCCTTCAATACCGCGGATGCGCCGGCCAAGCCGGTGGCGGAAGATCCGGTGCATCGCGAACTGGCGGCGCTACCGCGCCCGCGAAAACATTATCAATGGTATTACTCGACGCGCGAAGCGAACAACGACATGCACCAAGCACCGCAGGGCCTGCACGATTTCCTGCGCGGCTACTATCATCACAAGAGCGCGGACTGGAAAGACAACAAGCCCTATCCGCTCAAATCATGGTCGGCCGGCGAGTTGGCAAAACTGCCGACCTATTATGTGATGGATCTGGCCAAGGACATGGCCGCGACGGTCGCGGAAGAGATGCCCTCGACGGCAGAGATCGCCGCCAACCAATGGCTGCCCGACCGCGAGTTGTCCTTCTACAGCAGTGAATATGGCCGCACCGGATTCCAGGGCGGCCTGCAATGGTATCGCTGCGGCACCTCGGGCGCGTTCACCAGCGAATTGCAGACATGGTCCGGCCGCACCATCGACGTGCCATCCTGCTTCATCTCGGGCAAACAGGACTGGGGCACCTATCAGCGTCCCGGCGTCTATGTGGCGATGCAATCGAAAGCCTGCACCAACATGATCGGCTGTCATCTGATCGACGGCGCCGGCCATTGGGTGCAGCAGGAGCAGCCGGAGCAGGTTAGTCGCTTGCTGTTGCAATTCGTGAAGCAGCTTACCGAACACGACACCCGATAGGTTCATCACCAGTTCATTATCGATCTGACATCATCCGAGAACGTCGCGGGAACCATCGTTCAGAAGCCGCGTTGCCGAATGCCGGCAATGTGCCCGGGACATCGACTGGAGAAGAGTATGGATAAGAAGATCGCTGGGCTATTGGGAGCGGTGGCGTCGCTTGCAACATTTGGCGCGGCGGAAGCAGCGCCCGCGCCGGCCCCGACCGATGTCCTGCGGGCCAATTCATTCGCCGATTTGCTGGAGCCGATCCCGAACGCCGCGGCGCTGCTGCAGGCGATCGATGAATCCGCGCCCGTTCCGTCGGCGCAGGACAATGTCCAGATGGCGCAATTCTATCATCACCATCATCACCACCACCATCACCACAGCCAGTATCGCAGATATTATGAGCCCCGCGTCGTCGTGGTGCCGCCCCGATACCGTCGTTATCACCATCATCATCACCACCATCACCACAGCTTCTACCGCCGCGACTATTGAGACCGCGCGCTATCGCATGATGAGAAACGGGACCGTGACGGTCCCGTTTTTTTGTCGCTAATCGTGGCGCGCCTTCTCCTTCGCCGCGCGATGCAGATGCCGGTAGGTGCCGTCGAATACGGTATCGGTCGATGACGTCCACTCGGTCCCGGCCGAAAGCGTCGGCCGGCTTTGATAGATCCGCCGCGCCTGCAGCTCGCGTTCGGCCGATTCCTCCTCGCCCATCTTCTCAAGTTCGAAATTGGCTTCTTCCGGGATCACGATGATCTGCGCGAACGGCTCGTTCGGCCGGAAAATGTGGGTTCGGCCTTCGGCCGGCGCCTTGAAAACGGTGAAGAACAGCATCGGCCACCAATTGCGCACCAGCGCCGGAACCGCGATCGGCACGGTATCGGTTGGGTCGGTATAGAATCTCGGATGCGGTTCGGTGCGAATCGCCATGCCCTTCTCGACCTTGAGATCGAGCAGGATCTGGTAGGTGTAGAAATTGTCGCCGAAATTCCGGAATGGCGGCCACTGCGCGGCATTATCCGGGGGCTCGCCCCAATCGGCATCAAAAATCAAATGACCGTCTTTGGTGCTGACGTGAAGTTCGAAGTCGTAGGGATAAAACAATTCGATCCCGTATTGGGCGCCTTCCGAAAACGGAACGCAGTGCCACACCTGTTCACGCGATCCGTCCGCGCGCGGTTCGCGCTTGCCGGCCCACCCGGGTATCTCGAGTTTGGTCCGGCGCGGCGCCAGCCGCGGATCGTTGAGACGGTATTTGACCTTGTCCATAGCACCCCCGGTTTTCGACCCATGCAGCAGGAACTCGAACGAGCACGGGACCGCAGGGTTCCGCCGGTCTAACGCCGTTTTGCCCCGGGATCGACCTTGCCGCCACTGGCGAGGGAATTTGACCGTGGCTCATCTGCTCGCTATACAGTTTAGAACCGTTCTAAATTGTGAAAAAGGCGCTGCCCGTGAAGAATTTCTCCGATTTGACCGAGCGCGAGGTGCTGGCCGTCGCGATCTCCTCCGAAGAGGAGGACAGCCGGATTTATATGAGTTTCGCCGAAGACCTCGCCGAGCGCTATCCGGATTCGGCCAAGCTCTTCGAGGAGATGGCCGAGGAGGAGCGAGGCCATCGCCACCGCTTGCTCGAGATGTATGAGCAGCGTTTCGGCGCCCATCTGCCGCCGATCCGCCGCGAGGACGTGCGCGGATTCCTGCGCCGGCGCCCGATCTGGCTGACGAAAAACCTGCCGCTCGACACCATCCGCAAGGAAGTCGGGACGATGGAACTGCAGGCCGAGCAATTCTACATCAAGGCAGCCGAGCAGGCCGAGGATGTCGGCGTACGCCGGTTGCTCGGCGACCTCGCCGAAGAGGAGAAGGGCCACGAGAAGCTCGCGATCAAGCTGACCGACCAGATTCTCAGTCCGGACGTGCGCGCGGAAGAGGACAAGACGCGGCGGCGGATGTTCGTGCTGCAATATGTGCAGCCGGGCCTCGCCGGATTGATGGACGGGTCGGTCTCGACGCTGGCGCCATTGTTCGCCGCCGCCTTCGCGACCCATCAGAACTGGCAGACCTTTCTGGTCGGTCTCGCCGCCTCGATCGGCGCCGGCATCAGCATGGGATTTGCGGAAGCTTTGTCCGACGACGGGTCGCTGACCGGGCGCGGATCGCCATGGCTGCGCGGCGCGGCCAGCGGCGTGATGACGGCGCTCGGCGGCCTCGGCCATTCGATGCCCTATCTGGTGCCGGATTCCTGGCCGAACGCGTTCTGGATCGCGACCGGGATCGCGGGCGTCGTGGTGTTCTTCGAATTGTGGGCGATCGCCTTCATCCGCTCGCGCTACATGGACACGCCGTTCCTGCAGGCGGTGTTCCAGATCGTGCTCGGCGGCGCCATCGTGCTCGCGGTCGGCATTCTGATCGGGGCGGCCTAGCCGGTCCGGAAGCCATCATGAAACGAGGTTTCAGGCCGTGCATTCGATTGCACCTTGTGCTGCTGACCGGCGCGGCGCTCTCGGCGCTGCCGGGCCGGCCCGCGAAGGCTACCGACGAGATCCAGGTTTATAACGCCGGCATCGCGGCCCCCGGGCAATTCACGATCCAGCAGCATCTCAACTATGTGGCGCTCGGCCTGAAGGATCCGCCGTTTCCCGGCGGCCTCGTTTCCAATCACAGCCTCAACGGCACGCCGGAATTCGCCTATGGCATCACCGACTGGTGGGAGGTCGGGCTCTATCTGCCCTTCGCGGTCCAGGACCGGCAATTCCTGTCCGATTCCTTCAAGCTGCGTACCCTGTTCGTCTCGCCCAATGCCGAGCAACGCAACTTGTTCTACGGCGTCAATTTCGAGTTCAGCAACGAGACGCCGAAATTCGCGCAGACGCGGTTCGCGATGGAGATCCGCCCCATCATCGGCGTCCGCAACGGCGACTGGGAATTCATCGTCAACCCGATCGTGGATATCGGCTTCGGAAAATATGGCCAGGCGGACTTCGCGCCTGCGGCGCGCGTCGCGCGCAAGGTCGGTTCGGATCTGTCCGTCGGTCTCGAATACTATGCCGACTTCGGCCAGATCGGGAACTTTGCCAGCCTTGCCGACCAGCAGCATACGCTGTTTGCCGTCACCGATTTCAGGCTTGGCGTCTTCGACGTGAATTTTGGCGTCGGTTACGGGCTGACGCCGGCCTCCGATCGCTGGGTGATCAAAACCATCGTCGGATACGCCTTCCCGGTACCCGGCAGCAATCCCGCTGCAAGCGATCGCGCCACCGCCGCCGGACCCGTCAACCCGATGGCGCACGCCTCCGCGCGACCCTACCAGCCCTGATGCAAAGCCGCGCGTCCGACCCGTCGCGCGATTCGAAGTACACCCGAAATTTCCAGGACAAGGCCGCAACATCATGACCGATCGCTTGCAATACGGGACCACCGCAAAGGTCTTCCACTGGCTCATCGTCGCGCTACTGCTGGTGCAATATCCGATCGGCTGGCTGATGCCGGACCTGCATCGCAATACGAAGCCGGGCGCGCCGATGATTTTTCATATCTCGTTCGGCATCACCATCCTTTTGCTGATCGTTCTGAGATTCGTTTGGCGGCTGACCCATCCGGTGGCGCCCGAGCGTTCGCTGCCGCCATGGCAACGGCTGAGCTCGGAAGCCGTGCACTGGCTGCTCTACGTTCTGGTGCTGGCGACGACCGTGACCGGCTGGCTGTTCGCTTCGTTCCGCGGCTGGGCGGTGTCGTTCTTCTATCTCCTGCCGATGCCGATGCTGTCGTCCGGGAATGACGCGGCCGGCAAGACGATCGACGGCCTGCATCAGGATTCTGAATGGGCGTTGCTGGTCGTGATCGGCATCCACGTGGCGGCGGCGCTGGCCCACCTCTTCATCTACCGCGACCGCATCATGCAGCGGATGTTGCCGGGCTAGGTCGAAGGCCGCGCCTGCAACCGCATCCGCGCCGCATCAACTGCCGTTGAGATTGCCGATCTCCGGAAAGAACATGTCTTTCCACGACGCCGGCTCATGCCTGGTGGTGCCGACCTTGTGCATGAATTTTGCGAACTTCATCGTCGCCGCCGGCGTCATGGTCCATTCGACATTGGAGTCGGTGACCACCCTGGTTACCATATCGAGCGGCAGTTTTGAGCCGGTGTCGCCGATCCAGCTCTGCGCGGTCCCCTTCGGGTCGGCCGCAATGATCGCGGTTGCCTCCTTCACCGCGTCGATGAATGCGGCGTAGAGTTCCGGATTGTCCTTGCGAAACCGCGCCGAGGTCCAGGCCACCGTAAAACTGTGCGGCCCCAGCACGTCGAAGGACGACAATACGGTATGGATGTTTTTCTGCTCCAGTTGCTGGAACTGGAACGGCGGCACGCTGAAGGCCGAGGAGATGCCGCCGGTGCCGCTGAGCATGGCGATGGTCGCATCCGGCGGCGACATCGACACCGTGAGCGAATCGAGTTTGGCGTAATTATCCTCACCGAAGGCCGCCGCGGCCGCCATCTGCAGCAACACCGCCTGCACCGACACCTTGATCGAGGGCACCGCGATACGGTCGCGCTCGCCAAAATCCCTGATCGACTTGATGTCGGGATTGGCGGTGTTGAGCAGGAACGGCTGCGAACTGAGCGCGCAGATTCCCCTGACCTCGAAGGATGTACCCAGCGTCTTGTCCCACAGCGTGATCAGGCCGGCACCCCGCCGCTGACGATGTCGGTGGAATTCGACAGCAGCGCCTCGTTCATCGCCACCGGGCCGTTGAAGCGCTGCCAGGACACCTTGAAATCCTTCAAGCCCCGTTGCGCAGCGTACTTCTCGATCAGCTTGTCGCGCTTCATGATGTTGAATTGCAGGTAGCCCATCGAGAACTGCTCGGCCAGCCGGATCTCGGCGGCGCGAGCCGCGATCGTGGCGTTGCCGATGACGAAGGCGACCACCGCGCCCAAAATCCAAGCCGACCTCATTGTTTTCTCCCCGCAGCCTTGCAGTTATTTTTTGTTGATCGAGAGACTACACAGCAAACGGCGCGCGCGCCAATAGCAGGCGCGCCTGCCCGCCGCTGTACAGGTATTGCTCTTGCGGCTCCGGCCCAAACTGAGCATCATTCGCACCACATCGAAAACGAGATCGGGAGTACGCCTTGGCCAAATCGCAATGGAGTTTTAGTACCGCCGTCGAACTGTCGGCCGCGCTGGCTGCAAGGAAAGTATCGGCGGTCGAACTGGCGCAGGACGCGATCGGCCGCATCGAACGGCACGACAACAAGATCAACGCGGTTTGCGTGCGCGATTTCGAACGTGGCCTGGCCGCCGCCCGCGCCGCCGATGCTGCCCTGGCGCGCGGCGAGAACAAGCCGCTGCTCGGCATCCCCATGACGGTGAAGGAATCCTACAATATCGCCGGGCTGCCGACGACCTGGGGTATTCCCGCGCAAAAGGATTTCAGGCCAACCGAAGACGCGCTGTCGATTACCCGCGTCAAGGACGCCGGCGGCGTGATCCTCGGCAAGACCAACGTGCCGCTCGGGCTCGGCGACTGGCAGAGCTACAACGAGATCTACGGCACCACCAACAATCCCCACGATCTCGGCCGCACGCCGGGCGGCTCTTCCGGCGGATCGTCGGCGGCCCTCGCGGCCGGTTACGGCGCGCTGTCGCTCGGCTCCGACATCGGCGGCTCGCTGCGGGTGCCCGCGTTTCACTGCGGCGTCTATGCGCACAAGCCGACATTTGCGTTGGCGCCGTCGCGCGGCCACACGCCGCCACCATTGCCGCCGCTGCCGTTCGACCGCGATCTCTCCGTAATCGGCCCGATGGCGCGCAGCGCCGCCGATCTCTCGCTGCTGCTGGACGTGATCGCGGGGCCCGATCCACTGGAGGCCGGCAAGGCCTACAAGCTCGCGCTGCCGCCGCCGCGCCACACTGAGTTCAGGAATTTTCGCGTGCTGCTGATCGACACCGATCCGGTCATGCCGACCGACAAGGTGGTCCGCGGGTCCCTCGATACTCTGGCCGCCAACCTCGGCAAGGCCGGCGTCAAACTCGAGCGCCACAGCCCGCTGTTGCCCGACTTCGGCGCCTCGACGCGGCTCTATATGCGGATGCTGATGTCGTTCCTGTCCGAATCTTTTGCGCCCGAGGTCTATGCCGGCGCGCAGGCCGCCGCCTCAGCATTGCCGCCCGGCGACCTCAGCCTCGGCGCGGAGCGGCTGCGCGGCATGGCGCTGAGCCATCGCGACTGGGTGATGGCCGACGGCGGGCGCTCGCGGCTGCGGGCGCAGTGGCGCGAGCTGTTCAAGACGTTCGACGCGGTGATCTGCCCGATCATGCCGACCCCGGCCTATCCGCACGATCATTCCGCCGATCAGGAAACCCGCCGCATCGACATCGATGGCAAGGCGCACGTCTATCCCGATCAGCTTGCATGGCCGGGCATCGCCACCTTGCCCGGCCTGCCGTCGACCGCGATCCCGACCGGCTTCTCGCCAGCTGGCTTGCCGGTCGGCGTGCAAATCGTCGGCCCCTGGCTGGAGGATCGCACGCCCTTGATGCTGGCGGAATTGATCGAGCGCGAGTTCGGCGGCTTCGTGCCGCCGCCGATGTTTGATGATTGACAAGAAGGCCTCATCCTGAGGAGCGCGCTCTCGCGCGCGTCTCGAAGGATGAGACATTACGGGCTTCATGGTTCGAGACGGCGCTAACGCGCCTCCTCACCATGAGGGTCGGGAAAACGGAGGAAAACCCATGAGCAACGATCTCGAAGAGCTAACGTCGCTCAATCGCGACTACGTCGCCTCGGTGCAGAATTGCGACGTCAAACGGTTCGACGAAATCCTGGCGCAGGATTTTTATTGTTCCAATCCCGACAAGTCGCTGGTCGACCGCGCCGGATTTTTGAAGCAAACAGCGGTGCCGGTCACCATCAGGAATCTAGCCGCGCATGATGTGAAGATTCGCGTGCTGGGCGATTTCGCCATCATTCACGCCAGCACGAGCTATACCACGGCAGACGGCAAGCCGGCCAACGGGCGCTACACCGATTGCTGGGCCAAGCAGAATGGAAAATGGCTGGCGGTGTCCGCGCATGTATCGAGGTGAGCCCAACTGTCGTCCCGGCGAAGGCCGGGACGACGTCACTCACGCATCAAACATGATCACGCTGCGCACGGTCTTGCCCGCCTTCATCGCGGCAAAACCTTCGTTGATCTCGGAGAGCTTCAGCTTCGCGGAAATCCAGTCTTCCAGATGCAGCTTGCCACGCATGTAGAATTCGACCAGGCGGGGCATGTCGACGCGGAAATGGTTCGAGCCCATCGACGAGCCCTGGATCTTGCGTTCCCTGAGGAAATCGAAACCGTGCAGCTCGATCTTCTGGCCGAACGGGATCATGCCGACGATGGTCGCGGTGCCGCCGGCGGCCAGCATCGCGAACGCCTGCTCGGCGGTTTCCTTGCGGCCCAGCACTTCGAAGGAATGCTGCACGCCGCCGCTGGTGAGTTCGCGCACCTGCTGCACCACGTCGCCGTTGCGGGGATCGACGACGTCGGTGGCGCCCAGTTTGGTGGCAAGTTGTAATTTCACCGGGTTGGTATCGATCGCGATGATGCGGCCGGCGCCGGCGATCGCCGCACCGTTGATCGCGGCCATGCCGACGCCGCCGCAACCGATCACCGCCACGGTTTCGCCGGCCGTGACCTTTGCCGTGTTCACCACCGCGCCATAGCCGGTGATGACGCCGCAGCCGATCAGCGCCGCCAGTTCAAGCGGCATGTCCTTGCGGATTTTGACGATGGCGTTCTCGTGCACCAGCATCTGCTCGGCAAACGATGACAGATTGAGGAACTGATTGAGTTTCTCCGACCGCGCCCACGACAGCCGGTTGGACGCGCCCGGCAGCATCTTCACCGTGGTGTCGGTGCACAGCACCGTGCGGCCGGTGGTGCAATTGTCGCAGGTGCCGCAAAACACCGAGAGGCACGTCACGACATGATCGCCGGGCTTCACATAGGTGACGTCGGAGCCGACCTTCTCGACAACGCCGGCTGACTCGTGGCCGAGCACGGCGGGCAGCGGATGCGGGTAGAGCCCTTCCATGAAGTGCAGATCGGAATGACAGAGGCCGGCGACGCGGGTGCGGATCAGGACTTCGCGCGGACCAGGATTGGGCACACTGACATCCTCGATCACCAGCGGCTTGTTGACTTCATGCAGGACGGCGGCCTTCATCGAATACTCCCTCGCGTTTCTATTTCTTGAACCAGAGCTTGTTGTCCTCCGGCAGCCTACGCCGCCGAAATCAATTCGCCAACCTCAGCCATGCCGACGCCGCGCTCACCGAGCAGATGATCGGTGATGGCGCGTTGAACCGCATTTTCCGTGAGCCGGAACGGATCGCTTGCCACGACGCGATGGTCGATCACCATGCGCGACACCAACAGCCGCCTGGCATCGCCGCGCATCTCGTGGATGCGGCCGCCTTCCCACGCCAGCGCTACCGCACTGGCGACATGATACAGCAGGCTGGTGGCGCGCCGCGCGTCGGCTTCATTTTCCATCCGGCTGGCGACGTCGCGCGCAAAGCCAATGGCGCGGTCGGCCAGATCGCGCAGGCGATTGCGCAAGGCCTGCGGCACATTGGCGCTGTCGTCGAGGCGGGCGTGCAGATCGGCGGCGAGTGCCGCGTCCGCGCCGTGGCGGCCGATCGCGCGTTTCAGCGCATCGATCGCGACGATGTTGCCGGTGCCTTCCCAGATCGAGCCGAGATGGGCGTCGCGCAAAAGCCGGGCGGTGGCGAATTCCTCAATGTAGCCGATCCCGCCGCGCATCTCCAGGGCATCGCCGCACACCTTGCGGGCATCGCGGGTGGCGCGGAATTTCAGCGTCGGGGTGAGGATACGCAGCAGCGCCGCGGCGTCCTGGCTACCGGCTTCGGCGCGATCGAGCGCGTCCGCGGTCAGAAAGCTCATCGACAGCGCCTGCTCGGTCGCCAACATGATCTTCATCAATTGCCGCCGCGCCAGCGGCAGGTCGATGATACGCTGGCCGAACACCACGCGGCCCTTTGCCACCGTCATCGCGTCGTGGTAGGCGCGGCGCATCAGCGCGGTGGATTTGACGCCGTTGGACAGCCGCGACGAATTCACCATCTCGGCCATCTGCACAAAGCCGCGATCGAGCTTGCCGACCGCATAGGCAATGGCGCCTTCCAGCTTGATCTCGCCCGAGGCCATCGAGCGGGTGCCGAGCTTGTCCTTCAAACGCACGATCCGGTAGTGGTTCTGCGAGCCATCCTCGAGCCGACGCGGCATCAGGAACAGGCCGACGCCGCGCGTGCCCGGACCCGCGCCTTCCGGCCGCGCCAGCAGCATCACCACTTCGGCGTCAGCGTTGGAGCAAAACCATTTTTCGCCGGTGAGCCGCCAGTGATCACCTTCCTGCACCGCCGTCGTCGTCAGCGTGCCGACGTCGGAGCCACCTTCCTTCTCGGTCATGAACTGGCCGCCCTGGGTCAGCTTGCTCATGTCGGTCTGGGTCAGGCCGTCGAGATATTTCGCCTTCAGCGCCTCGCTGCCGAAATTATTCAAAAGCTTTGCGCAACCATCGGTGACATTGATCGGGCAGCCCAGGCCGAACTCGGCCTGATTGAACAAAAAAGTAAAGGCGTGTTTTGCCACCACAGGATATTTATCCGGCCAACCCAAAATGCCCTTGCGGACCGACATCGCGTGAATGCCGAATTCGCCGAAGGCTGCCTTCTCCAGTTCGCGATAGGCCGGGTGATATTCGATATACTGGGAGTCGCGGCCAAAACGGTCGCGCTGGTGCAGCACCGGCGTATGACGGTCGGCAAGGCGCGCGCATTCGTCGAGATGACCGCCGGCCAGTCCGCCGAGCCGGTCGAGATGCGGCTCGATATGGCGAAACAGCGCTTCTGGCAAATGCAGACGGAGCAGATCCGTCAGCGCCGGATCGGCCCGATAAAAGTTCATCCCCGAAGTGTCCGGCGCGAGCAGGCCCGGCTGGCCGGCAGAAGCAACCTTACGGTCGTGCTTGAGTGGTTGCATTTTTTGCCTCTTGTTCGTTCCGCCCGATCTTGCTCATCTACCGATAAAGCAGGCGATCACGCCGTCAACATCATAATCGGAGGGCACCCCCATGGCGGACGGATATCGCATCATCGGCGCCGAAATGTCGCCCTACTCGGTCAAGGTCCGTTCCTATTTCCGCTACAAGGGAATTCCGCACCAATGGGTTTTGCGCAATGCGGCAAGCCAGGCGGAATATGAGAAATATGCCAGGATGCCCATCATTCCACTGGTGGTGACGCCTGACGGCACTGGTATCCAGGATTCCACGCCGATCATCGACGCGGTCGAGAAGCTGCACCCGGAGCCGTCGATCCATCCCGGCGACCCCGTCGCGAACTTCATCTCTGCGCTGATCGAGGAATTCGGCGACGAGTGGGGCAACAAATGGATGTTTCACTACCGCTGGGCCCGCGACGTCGACCAGATTAGTGCGGCCGGGCGCATCGCGCGGATGCGCAGCCCGAACGCTACCGAGCAGGAGCATGCCGCGTTCGCAGCCCAGGTGCGCGCCCGAATGGTCGATCGGGTCTGGTTCGTCGGCTCCAGCGCCGCAACCGCGCCGCAGATCGAGGCCGGCTTCCACGAAATGCTCGGCTTATTGAATGATCATCTTGCAAAGCGGCCCTATCTGTTCGGCGCACGTCCGGCCTACGGCGATTTCGGTCTCTGGAGCCAATTCTATGAGATGTGGACCGATCCGACGGTCGGTGCCTTGATCGGCGGCGGTGCACCGCATGTGCTCGATTGGGTGCACCGTATGCTTTGGCCCAGGGACGAAGGTGTATTCGAATCATGGACGGCGCTGGCGCCCACCTTGATGCCGATCCTGACCAATCAGATTGGCGGACAGTTCATGCCTTGGACGCTGGCCAACGAAAAGGCGCTGGCCGAAAAACAGGAAGAATTCAGCGTCAAGCTCGGCGACAAGGTCTGGATCCAGAAGCCCCAAAAGTATCACGCGCGATCGCTCGGCATGCTGCGCGCCCGATATGCAGATGTTGCCGACAAGGCCGCGCTCGATTCTGTTTTGGCGGCGGCGGGTTGCCTTGCCGGATTGCGCGCCTAGATACGGACTCCCGATCATCCAAGGAAAGCGCGCATGGAAACGCCAAAATACAAGAACGCCCTGATCGTGGGCGCCGGTGAGGGACTTAGCGCATCGCTGGCGCGGCTGTTGGCGCGCGAAGGCATCAAGGTGGCGCTGGCCGCGCGCAAGGTCGAAAAACTCGGCGCGCTTTGCACTGAGACCGGCGCCCGCGCCTTTGCCTGCGACGCCACCAACGCCGAAGAGGTCGAGCGGCTGTTCGGCCTGGTCGAACGCGAGATCGGCGCGCCCGACCTCGTGGTCTACAATGCCAGCGGGCGGGCGCGGGGCGCCTTCACCGATCTGGTCGCAGCCGATGTCGCGCAGACCATCGCGATCAGCGCTTTCGGCGGTTTTCTGGTGGCGCAGCAGGCGGTGAACCGCATGCTGCCCGACAAGCATGGCGCGATCCTGTTCACCGGCGCATCCGCCAGCGTCAAGGGCTACGCGCAATCGGCGCCGTTTGCGATGGGCAAATTCGCGCTGCGCGGGCTGGCGCAGAGCATGGCGCGCGAATTGTCGCCGCAGGGCATCCATATCGCGCATTTCGTGATCGACGGCGGCATCCGCAGCGCGGCGCGCGCTGAGCCCGCGGAGCGGCCGGACTCGATGCTCGATCCCGACGCCATTGCGCTCAGCTACTGGAACGTGCTGCAACAGCCGCGCAGCGCCTGGACCTGGGAACTCGAATTGCGGCCATGGGTCGAGAAGTTCTAGGCGCCGTCGTTCCGGGGCGATGCGAAGCATCGAACCCGGAACCTCGAGATTCCGGGTCGGGTGCTTGCGCACCATCCCGGAATGACGGGCAAAAAGAAACAATGGGGGAAACATGACCACCGAGACCAAAATCGACACCGGCACCGACGAATTGTTGTGCGTGATCCGCGACCGCGTCGCCATCATAACGCTGAACCGCCCCGAGGTCCGCAACGCCATGTCGGACACGCTGACGCCGGCGCTGCGCACCATGATCAAGACCTGCGGCGAGAATCCCGACGTCGGCGTGCTCCTGATCACCGGCGCCGGCACCGCCTTCTGCGCCGGCGGCAACGTCAAGGGCATGGGCGCCCATCGCGACAAGAAGAAGCTGGAAATGTCCTATGACGAGAAGGTCGCCGACCTGCAGGAGCGCCAGCGGCTCTTGACCGGCGCGCTGGTCTCGGTGCGCAAGCCGACCATCGCGGCGCTGCCCGGCCCCGCGGTCGGTGCCGGCCTCGCGCTCGCCATGGCCTGCGATATCCGGATCGCGGCGCAATCGGCGTTCGTCTCCACCGGCTATCTGCGTGTGGCGCTGAGCGGCGACTATGGCATCGCGTGGCTGCTGACGCGGCTGGTCGGCACCGCGCGGGCGCGCGAACTGATGTTCACCGCCGACAAGGTCGATGCGGCCAGATGCGAGGCGATCGGCCTCGTCAATCGCGTGGTGCCGGACGACAAGCTGCAAAGCGAGGCCTTTGCGCTGGCCAAATCGATGGCCGAAGGGCCGACGGTCGCCTTGCGCTACATGAAGGACAATCTCGACGAAGCAATACTGTTCGATTTCGCCACGGCGCGCGACCATGAGGCCGAGCGTCTGGTCCGCCTGACGACGACCGCCGATCACAAGGAAGCGGTGCAGGCCTTCATCGACAAGCGCAAGCCGGTGTTCAAAGGGGGCTAGACTTTCAAGCCGCGGCTTCCGCGCGCGCATTCCGCCGGATCACCTGTGGCGGCTGTCCGAAGGCGCGCAGGAAGGCGCGGCGCATGCGGTCGCGATCGGCAAAGCCGGTTTGCCGGGCGATGACTTCGATTGGATGGCGGCTCTGCTCCATCATCAAACGTGCAGTCTCGACGCGCAGGTTCTCGACCGCCTTGGCCGGCGACTGACCGGTCTCAGCGTGGAACGCACGGCTGAACTGGCGTGGGCTGAGATGCGCCGCTTTCGCCAACTCCCTTACCGTCAGCTTCGAGGCGAGATTGCGCTTCGCGTAGGCCAATGCGCCCTGGATGCGGTCGGATTTCGGCTCCAGCTCCAGCAGCGCCGAAAATTGCGACTGGCCACCGGCGCGCCGGTGATAAACCACGAGCTTTTTGGCCACGGCGCGGGCCACGTCGGCGCCAAAGTCCTGCTCGATCAGCGCCAGCGCGAGGTCGATGCCCGCGGTCGCGCCAGCCGAGGTCCATACCGGACCGTCCGCGATGAAGATGCGGTCTTCCTCCACCTTCACGTTTGGAAACCGCGCCTGCAAATCGCGCGCATAGAACCAATGTGTGGTCGCACGCCGTCCGTCGAGCAGACCTGCTTCGGCCAGGATGAACGCACCGGTACAGGTTGCGGCGACCCGCCGGTTTCGCCCCAAGGCCTGCCGCACAAATTCGATCAGGCCCGGCGTCGACGGCTCGATCACGGTGCCGCCGCCAATGATCAGCGTGTCGAAATTCGCATCGCCGAACGGTTTTGCCAGGACGCTCATGCCCATCGAGGCGGGAACAGGCCCGCCAGTCTCTGACAGCAGCCGCACGTCGTAAACCGTCTCGCCGAGATGGACATTGGCGAATTCGAAGGCGGAGATGACGGCAAAACCCATCACCTGAAAGCCGGGGAAAACGACGAAGCCGATGCGCTGCATGAGGGCCTCCAACAATGTCCTAAAACGCCGTTTATATGACATTTGAGACATCGACCCGCAAGCCTAGATCTGCACCAGAGGCCCGAATTCGTCGGGGCATCAGAGGAGACCAGAAACATGAGCACCACCACAAAAATGGGAACGGCACTGATCACCGGCGCCTCCGCGGGTATCGGGGCCATCTACGCCGACCGTCTGGCAAAACGCGGCTACGACCTGATCCTGGTCGCCCGCAACCAGAGCCGGCTCGCTGCATTGGCCCAGCGCCTGAGAAACGAGACCGGCCGATCGGTCGAAACCATTACAGCCGATCTCAATGACAAGGCGGATCTGGCGAGGATCGAGACGACGCTGCGCAACAATGCCGGCATTACGCTGCTGGTGAACAACGCCGGCGTCGGCGCGGCCGGACCGCTGCTCAATTCCGACGTCGAGAAGATGGATGAGATGATCCGCCTGAACGTGGGTGCGCTGACCCGGCTGACCTACGCGGCCGTGCCCGGTTTGGTTGCGCGCGGCGGTGGGACGATCATCAACATCTCCTCGATCGTGGCGATTTCGCCCGAGACCCTCAACGGCGTCTACGGCGGCAGCAAGGCGTTCGTGCTGGCGTTCAGCCAATCGCTGCAGCATGAGCTGGCCCAGAAGGGTGTGCGGGTCCAGGCGGTCCTGCCCGGCGCGACGGCAACGGAGTTTTGGGATATCGCCGGCCTGCCGGTTCACAATTTACCGACCGCGATCGTGATGTCGGCCGAGGACATGGTCGATGCCGCGCTTGCCGGCCTCGATCAGGGCGAGACCGTCACCATTCCGTCGTTGCCCGACAAGGCCGAGTGGGACGGGTTCGACGCGGCACGCCGCGCGATGTCCGGCAAGCTTTCGAGTTCTGTCCCGGCTAGCCGATACGGCATCAAGCGCTCTCGAATCGCTGCGAGCTGACGCGAGCTTTGCAAAAGAAAAAAAGCCCGGTTCTGGTTGGCCAGAACCGGGCTCAGTCTTGTCAAGCCGCGGCCGAGGACAAAGCGCCCTGGCGGGAGAGGGCGGCGAGCCGCCAGCTTGCACAGGGAATGTCTCGCGGCTCGACATCGATATGCTTTTCGAAACGCACCAGCTTCCAGTCGTCGGGCGAATGCGTGAAGGCGTAGCCGGATTTGCGCGCCAGCCCGATCATGGCGTCGTTGGAGCGCAGCGTGTCGCCGAACAGCCGCTCGGCGCCGAACGAAGCCGCGCGGCACTCGAGATTTTTCAGGAGCGCGCTGCCGATGCCGTGGCCCTGCCAGCGGTCGTCGATCGACAGGCCGAATTCGATGCTCGCGGTGTCGGCATTGAAGGCGTAGCGGGCTTCGCCGACGATGGTCTCAAAGCCGTCGACCACCATGGTCGCGACCACGCTGAACCGCTCGGCCTCGCCGACATGGATGAAATGCTCGAGCAGGCTCTTGGGCAGTTCGCTCATGGCGCCGAGGAAGCGGTTGTAGCGGGAGCGGGTCGAGAGCGCGCGGAAATAGCTCTGCAATTCCTCGGCATCGCGCGGCTCGACGAAGCGCACGGTCACGGCGCTGCCGCTGCGCGAGCGCAGCACGTCGGAATACTGCCGGAGATCGTCGAAACGCAGCGCTGTCATCACACGCTCCCATCAATCTCAAAAAAGTTGCCGGCACCCCTCACCAGAGGCGGCGCCGGCTCGGCTGCGCAGTTACGCCCGCCAGAACGGTTTTTCGGCTTCGAAAGCGACATCGCTCCGGGACAAGCCGACGTCGTGCAGGTCGCGGTCGGTCCACTGGGCCAGCTCGCGGCGAGCCTGGTAGCGCTGACGCCAGAGGTGGAAAGTATCGCTCAACTGGCTCAACAAGCCCGGAACATGATGATTTGTCATCGATTCATGGGTGCAGGTAGACATTTTGGCCTCCTACGGCTAATCTGTTGCCGCTAATATCTGCGCCATCAGGGCTTTCTACAAACGACACTTTGTGCCGCTTCACATGAGATAAACTCATGTATTTGGAATTGCGGAAATGACCGCCAGACTGCCCTCGCTCAATGGACTCCGCGCCTTCGAGGCTGCGGCCCGGCACTTAAGCTTCACGCAGGCCGCCTCCGAGCTGAACGTGACGCAAACCGCGATCAGCCATCAGATCAAACGGCTGGAGGAAGAGCTCGGGGTTCGGCTGTTCGTCCGCCAGAACCGCGCGCTGGCATTGACGCCGGAGGCGAAAGACTACCTCCCCGGGATCCGTGCCGCGTTCAACGATATGCGGCTTGCGACCGACCGCCTGCTGCGCAAGGACGACGGCCATGTGCTGACGGTTTCGACGCTGGCGTCGCTGGCCGCAAAATGGCTGTTGCCGCGGCTTTCCGCATTCCAGGAAGCCCATCACGGCATCGACGTGCGGATCACGACCTCGACCAGCCTGGTCGACTTTCATCGCGACAATGTCGATGCCGCGATCCGCTACGGCCGCGGCCAATGGCCGGGCGTTCGCGCCGAATGGGTGATGGCGGACGAGCTTTTCCCGGTGTGCAGCCCCGCGCTCGCGAACGGAAACAAGCCGCTGAAATGCCCCGAAGACCTCAGGGATCATGTGCTGCTGCACACCAGCAACGCCAACAGCGACGACTGGCGGCTGTGGCTGACGGCCGCCGGCCTGCCGACCGACATCTCGAAACAGCCGGACGTGACCTTCGACCTCATCTTCATGACCGTGCAGGCCGCGATCGACGGCGTCGGCGTGGCGATGGGCCGGACTGCCTATGTGCAGGACGACATCGCCAAGGGCCGGCTGGTGGTTCCATTCAAGATCGCACTGCCGTCCGACGCCGGATTCTACCTCGTCTCGCCGCAGGGCAGAGCCGATTCCCCAAAACTTTCGGCGTTCCGGCAATGGCTTATCGCGTCCGCACAGGGCAAATCCTGACGCTGCGCCATTCGGCCGTTTTCCAATCGAGCTATGCGTTTTCGGGGTTGGTCGCGCCACGCGGGCGTGCCAAATTGCCGCACAAGGCAGGGTAACTGCCTCGGCTGGCGAAGCTTTTTCCGTCGGCCCTTTGTAACGGGGAGAAGGGGCGTCATGGCGCAATCGGGGACTTCGGACACACCGCAAATCAAATCGCGCATCGGCGCCATCTTGCGCGCGACCAGCGGCAATTTCCTCGAGCAGTTCGATTTCTTCCTGTTCGGCTTTTACGCGCCCCTTATCGCCAAGGCGTTCTTTCCGTCCCATGACGAGACCGCCGCTTTGCTCAACACCTTCGGTGTATTCTGGCTCGGCGCCCTGATGCGCCCGGTCGGCGCGATCGTGCTCGGCGCCTATATCGACCGGATCGGCCGCCGCCTCGGCCTGATCGTGACGCTGGCGATCATGGCAATGGGCACGGTTATTATCGCGTTCTGTCCGACCTATGCGAGCATCGGAGTTGCCGCACCTGTCATCGTGCTGATCGGTCGCCTGCTGCAGGGCTTTTCCGCCGGCGTCGAACTTGGCGGCGTGTCGGTCTATCTTTCCGAGATTGCCACCCCCGGCAACAGAGGATTCTACACCTCGTTTCAGTCCTCCAGTCAGCAGGTCGCCATTTTCGTTGCGGCCATCATCGGCTTTATCCTGAACGCGATGATGCCGGCTGCGATGATCGAAGCATGGGGCTGGCGAATTCCGTTCTTTATCGGCTGCATGATCATTCCCGTCATTTTCGTGCTGCGCCGGACGCTGGAAGAAACGCCGGCATTCCTCGCCATGAAGAAACATCCGACCACGGCAGAAGTCTTCAGTTCGGCGGCCGTCAACTGGAAGATCATCCTGCTCGGAATGATGCTGGCCGCCATGACCACCGTGACCTTCTACTTCGTCACCGTCTATACGCCGTCCTTTGGCAAGGAACTGAAACTCTCCGCCCAGGACAGCCTTCTGGTCACCCTCCTGGTGGCCGTCACCAACTTCATCTGGAATCCGGTCGGCGGCGCACTGTCTGACCGGATCGGTCGCAGGCCCGTATTGCTGGCGATTGCAGGCCTGTCGTTTGTGACCGCCTATCCCGCGCTGCTTTGGCTCACAGCCGCTCCGACTTTCGGTAAGCTGCTGGCGGTCGGAATGATGTTTTCGCTCTATTTCGGCGTTTACAGCGGCACCATGCTGGGCGCGCTGGTTGAAATCGTCCCGGCGCATGTTCGCACCACCTGTTTCTCGCTGGCATTTTCTCTCGCAGCGGCGCTGTTCGGCACGTTTACGCCCTTTGCGGCAACCAAGCTTATCGCCATGACAGGTGACAAGGCGTCCCCCGGCTTTTGGCTGATGTGCGCCGCGGCGAGCGGTTTCATCGCTGCAATCGTCATCTACCGCAGTGGAGCGATCGAGGCGCGCGAACAGGCGGTCGCCGCGCAGCAGGCGTGAGACGGCCGGCTGCCGGTTTTGCTTTCCATGCAAACAAGATAACAAGAGCGCATGGTCGATCTGACGCGTAAATTCGATGTGCTGGTGATCGGCGGCGGCAATGCCGCGTTGTGCGCCGCGATCAGCGCCCGCCGCGCCGGCGCCTCCGTGCTGGTGCTGGAAGGCGCCCCGAAATTCTATCGGGGCGGCAACACCCGCCACACCCGCAACATGCGCTGCGCCCATGATTCGGCGACCGACATCCTCACCGGGCCCTATACCGAAGAGGAATTCTGGAACGACCTGTTGGTTGTCACCGGCGGCCAGACCGACGAAGAACTCGCAAAGTTCATGATCCGGGAGTCCAAGGACATTTTGGGCTGGGTCGTCGAACAGGGCGTGCGCTGGCAGCCGTCGCTCGGCGGCACGCTGAGCCTCGGCCGCACCAATTCGTTCTTCCTCGGCGGCGGCCGGGCGATGCTGAACGCGCTCTATCTCACCGCCGAAAAACTCGGCGTCGACATCCTCTACGACGCCGAAGTGCTCGACCTCGAGATCGACAACGGCATGTTCCTCTCGGCCGCGCTGAAGCAGGGCGACGGCCGCGTCGATGTCCGCGCCTCGGCGCTGGTGGCCGCGGCCGGCGGTTTTGAGGCCAATATCGAATGGCTCAGGGAATATTGGGGAGAGGCCGCCGACAATTTCCTGATCCGCGGCACGCCCTATAACCGCGGCTCGATCCTGAAGATGCTGCTTGCCAAGGGCGTGCAGGAAATCGGCGATCCCACCCAATGCCATGCGGTCGCGATCGACGCCCGCGCGCCTAAATTCGACGGCGGCATCATCACGCGGCATGACTCGGTCGTGTTCGGCATCGTCGTCAACAAGCACGCCCAGCGATTCTACGACGAGGGCGAGGACATCTGGCCGAAACGCTATGCGATCTGGGGCCGGCTGGTGGCCGCCCAGCCCGACCAGATCGCCTACATCATTTTCGATTCGACGGTTGTCACGAGCTTCATGCCGACACTGTTCCCGCCGATCGCAGGGGAATCGATCGCCGAACTCGCCGTCAAACTCGAACTCGATCCGGCGGCGCTCGAAACAACCCTCGCCGATTTCAACGCCGCGGTGCAGCCCGGCACCTTCGACCACACCATCCTCGACGATTGCCGCACCGAAGGCGTGACACCGCCGAAGACGCATTGGGCGCGCAAGATCGAGACGGCGCCTTATCTCGCCTATCCGGTGCGGCCCGGCATCACCTTCACCTATCTCGGCACCCGCGTGAACAAGCAGTCGCAGATGCTGATGAAGGACGGCAAGCCCGCCGCCAACATGTTCGCGGCCGGCGAGATCATGGCCGGCAACGTGCTCGGCAAGGGCTATGCCGCCGGCATCGGCATGACCATCGGCAGCGTGTTCGGACGGGTTGCGGGACGGGAAGCGGCCAGAAATGCGAAAAACTAATGGCCGCCAATATCTGAGGGAGAAGCCATGCCACGCCTTGCGATTGCTTCCGCCGCGGCTGTTCTGATGGCCTCGACGTTGGCCAATGCCGCCGAGCCGCTGGCACTGCGTGACATGGGCTCGTTCCATGTCGGCGGCCGCCTGGTCGAGATCAGCGGCAAGCCGGTCAAGGAGGTCACCTTTACGCCGGGCGGCGTGCCGGCAAAGGTCGATCCGAACGGCACCTATCAGGTCGAGCAGATGTATGTGCAGTATTTTCTGCCCGCCAACGAGAAGGGCGCCTATCCGCTCTTGATGTGGCACGGCGGCGGCCTCACCGGCGTCACCTACGAGACCACGCCCGATGGCCGCGAAGGCTGGCTGAATTACTTTTTGCGCAAGGGCTGGAGCGTCTACAATTCGGATGCGGTCGAACGCGGCCGCGCCGGCTGGGCGCAATACCCCGATATTTTCAAGGGCGAGCCGGTGTTTCTGACCACCAGCAATCCGTTCGAGCGCTTTCGCATCGGCGACGGGCCGAATTCCTACGATCCCGATCCCGCAAAACGAAAACTGATGCCCGGCAGCCAGTTTCCGAACGAAGGCTACGAGAATTTCGTCAAGCAGAACGTGCCGCGCTGGACCACCACTGACGATGCGATCGTCGCGGCCTATATCGCCGAGATCGACCGCGTCGGCCCCTGCATTATCCTGTTCCACAGCCAGGCCGGCACGTTCGGTTTCAAGGTGGCGCAGGCGCGGCCCGACAAGGTCAAGGCCTTGATCGCAATCGAGCCCGCCGGGGTCGGCGATCCCGCGAAGGTGGAAAGCTTGAAGAACATCCCGACGCTGATCGTCTATGGCGACTACATCGACCGCGACTCGCGCTGGCCGAAGATCCGCGCCACCGGCGTTGCCTTCGCCGACAGCATCAAGGCCGCTGGCGGCAGCGTCGATGTGGTCGATCTGCCCAAGGTCGGCATCACCGGCAATTCGCACATGATGATGATGGACAAGAACAACGCCGAAATCGCCGGCCTGATCCAGAAATGGCTGGAAGGCAAAGGCCTGACGAAATAACCAATTTGGCTTTGGGACAGGAAGCGGCGCAGCATGCACGGAACCAGGATTCTCGAAGAGGCCGACCGTCTGATGACGGTCTGCAATTCCTGCCGCTATTGCGAAGGCCTCTGCGCGGTGTTTCCGGCGATGGAAATGCGCCGCTCGTTCTCCGACGGCGACCTCAATTATCTCGCCAATCTCTGCCATAGCTGCGGCGCCTGCTACACCGACTGCCAGTTCTCGCCGCCGCATGAGTTCAACGTCAATGTGCCGCAGACGCTGGCGATCGCGCGAAACGAGTCCTACGCGGCCTATGCCTGGCCGCGGGCGTTCTCCGGCATATTCGCCCGCAACGGCCTCGCCATCAGCGTGATCGCCGCGCTCAGCGTCGCTGCCTTCATCTTCGGCTTTGCGGCTTTCACCGACCGGCAGGTATTGCTCGGCATTCATACCGGCCCGGGCGCGTTCTACAAATTGATGCCGCACAACGCGATGGCGGCGCTGTTCGGCGCGGCGTTTCTCTATGCGATCGTCGCGCTGATCATGGGCGTGCGCGCGTTCTGGCGCGACATCGCAGAGCCCGTCGGCATGAAAACAGACGCCAAATCGCTGTTGCAGGCGATCCGGGATGCCGGCGAGTTGCGCTATCTCGACGGCGGCGGGGTCGGCTGCTTCAACGAGGACGATAAGCCGACCGACCGCCGCAAAATCTACCATCACCTCACCTTCTACGGCTTTGCGCTGTGTTTTGCGGCCACCTGCGTCGCGACGCTCTATCATTTCCTGTTCGCGCGCGAGGCGCCGTATGCGTGGTGGGATCTGCCGGTGGTACTGGGCACGCTCGGCGGCATCGGGCTGCTGATTGGGCCCGTGGGATTGCTCGCCGAAAAATGGAAGCGCGATCCCGTACTGGTCGATGAAGCGCGCATGGGGATGGATGTCGCCTTCATTGCGATGCTGTTTCTGACCGGTTTGACCGGCATCTCGCTGCTGCTCTGGCGCGATACGGCGGCGATGGGACCGCTGCTGGCGCTGCATCTCGGCGTGGTGTTCGCGCTGTTCATCACCATGCCCTACGGCAAATTCGTCCACGGCATCTATCGTTTCGTCGCATTGGTACGCTATGCGCGGGAGCGGCAGATGATGGGGCATGTTTAAGGTCGTCATTGCGAGCATCCGACCTCGTCATTGCGAGCGAAGCGAAGCAATCCATTTCACCGCGTAAAGGAAGAATGGATTGCTTCGTCGCAAGAGCTCCTCGCAATGACGTGGTGGGATCGCGATTCAACTTTCAAACAGCGGATGCACGTTCGCCTTCTCGCGGCATGATTTGCCCGAGGTTTGCATGAATGTCTGTCCCTCGATCGTAGAGGGAGCAGGGAATGCCGGGTGCGCGCTGCACCCGCGGTCTCGTGTGCAAAGATGCACAAAAAGAAACGCACACGAGCATACAGGTTCAGCGGAAACACTCCGGCATTCCCCGCGCAATGGCTTTACGGCTTATGCCGCGCTCTCCCCGGCGACGAATTCCTCTTGTCACCGTCGTTGGCGGATCAAGGCTGATCAAGCTCGGTTGAGTTGATTTCGCCTCCGCCAACTTGACACCAGCAACGGGTGCCAGGACCACACGGTTTTGCCGTACGCTGAAAGCGCCGTTCGTCCTGCGCGCAGGTATCGCTCACGAGAAACTCGCCCTGCGACACCGTTTCGCGCCGACGCTAAAGCGTCCACCGCATCCCCTCCCGCGTTCGTGACGATCGCGATACGCCCCTCTTGCCGGGAAAGGATGGGGCGAGCTGGTAGCGCTGATTTGCCCGACGGGACAAGCGGAATATTTTCTCAAGCGGGGCTGGACAGCTTTTTTTGATTTGCCCGTCGGGCAAGCTTTGCACGACGTTCGACCACGGCCGCACCCCGAAAGCCAGAAAATCTGCCTACCTTTTTACCTCTCTTTCACGAATCCCCCGTAAAAGCACCGTGCCGAGGCCGCCGCATCCCTGCATCAGAGATGACGCCGTGTCTTCGCTCCACGCATCCGAGGTCGCGAATGGCCGAGGAGCGACCATCAAGCTGACAGAGATCAGCGGCCGCTCAAACTCATCCACTCACCTTGCGGAATTGCCGTGCCAGTTCAGGATTTTCTCAACCAGCGAGCGGTGAACGTCGTGGTCAGCGGAAGCTACACGCTTCCGAACTGGTATGACCCGCAGGGCAAGCTTCGCACCTTTGCCTGCCGCACCACGCGCGTGTCGCCGTTCCGGATGATTGTCGACGTCCCCGTGGTCGGCAAGATCGGCGACCGTCTCACCTCCTACTTTCGAGACTTCGGCAAATTCGAAGGCAGCATCAGTGACACGATGCAGGGCAGCTTCCTGCTCGAGCTGGAGATGACCCGCGCCAGGCGCGAGAAGCTCTCCGATATGCTGACCTGGATTGAGAAGAAGCAGAAAGATTCGACGATTCTCGATGGCAGAAGGCATGCGCGCATCGTCCCGCCGCATCCGCATTCCATGCTGACGCTGGCGGATGGATCGATCCATCCCTGCTTCATCATCGATGCCTCGGCCTCCGGCGTTGCGGTATCGGCCGCGGTGCAGCCGCCCGTTGGCATGCCGCTCGCGGTCGGCGCGTGCATCGGCCGCGTCGTTCGGCTGCTGCCTGACGGGATCGCGGTCAAGTTCATCGAGCAGCAGAACGTCCGGAATCTCGACCGCCTGATCGCGAGAGCGGCTCCGGTACAACCGGCAGCCACCCCCGACCTGTCCGAGCCGGCCGTTTCGGCAGCGTGAATGGGGCGCACCGTCTTGCGCCGTCATTGCGAGCCAACGGGTCGCGCAAACGCGGGCGCCCGATGACAGGCTCCGCGAAGCAATCCATCGTGCCACGTAAAGAAAGAATGGATTGCTTCGTCGCTTCGCTCCTCGCAATGACGGTGAACTACAAATCCACCACCACGTAATCGCTCTCGACCGACACCGCCAACGTCTCTGCGACATACGGCCCCTTCACCACGGCTGACCCCGGCTCGACATTGACCGGATACGCCTTCGCGCGAAAGCGCTTGGGGTCGCAGTAGGATTGCCCGGTGCGGATATCGAATTCCCAGCCGTGCCAGGGGCAGCGGAGGATCTCGCCGAGCCTCGTATATTCGATCTCGCCGGGGTCGGTGGATTGCGCGAGCCCGATCAAGGGGCCTTCGCACAGCGCCGCGCCCTGATGCGGGCAGCGGTTCAACAGGCCAAAGAACTCGCCCTTGATATTGAAGATCGCGATCGGCCGCTCATCGATAACGAGGAATTTTCGCGTGCCCGGCGGCAACTCGTCCACCGGGGCAATGACATGACGGACCATTTTAATCTCTGCGCATGATCTGTTTCGGAAAACCGGTTCCCACTTTTCCGGATCATGCGATCCCGTACAGCTTCTTCGCATTGCCGAGATAGAACGCTTCGCGGTTGGCGTCGCTGACGCCGGCCGGCAGCACGCGCGACGGGTCGTCATAGTCCCAATGCGGGTAGTCGGTCGCGAACAGCAATTTGTCCCAGCCAATCCACTCGATCAGCTCGAACAGATGGTCGCGCCGCTCCGGGTCTTCCATCGGCTGCGTGGTCCACCAGATGTGGTCGCGGATATATTCCGACGGCTTGCGCTTGAGATGCGGCACCTCGCTGTGCAGCCGCTCAAAGTTCCTGTCGAGCCGCCAGGCCAGCGACGGCGCCCAGCCAAAACCGGCTTCGATCATGACCATTTTCAGTTTTGGATAGCGCTCGAACACGCCTTCCAGAACGATGCTGGCCAGCGCGGTCTGCTGGCACTGCGAATGGCCGACCATCTCCTCGATGTAGTAGCTCGGCCAGCCCGACGCCGTGATCGGATTGCCGCCGAAGCCGAAGGCGTGCACGCCGACCGGAAGGCCGACTTCCTGCGCGACTTCGTAGATCGGCCAGTAGCGGCGCTGGCCGAGCGGCTCGACATTGCGGCTCAAGAGCAGCACCTGGACGAAATTCTTGTCACCCGCGCGCTTGCGGATTTCGGAGGCCGCGGCAGGGCCGTCTTCATTGGCGACGACGACAGAACCCTTCAGCCGCGAATCCTTGGCTGTCCATTTCTCGATCTGCCAGTCGTTGATCGCGGTCGCCAGCGCTGCGGCGAGGTCCTGGTTGCGCAAGCCCTGCCCGGTTTGGAGCGGATTAAGGACGCCGAGTGCAACATTATTCGGATCGAGAAGCTGCTTCTGCATGAAGGACAGCGACGACCCTTGCGGCCCGCCTTCCGGCGGATAGGCGTCGCGGCGCGACGCATTCGGCTGCGCTTTCGGATAGGGCGGCCCCTCCATCATGCCCTGATAGGCGTGCTTGCCGTAGGTTTGGAGATGTTCGTGCCAGCGTTTTGCCAGATACGGGTACAGCTCGGTCGGCGTCGCGCGGGCGGGATGAATGTCGCAATCGGCGATCGCGGTCTTGACGCTGGCGGCTGGCGCCGGCTCCGGACGGTCGCGGAACTGGATGTTCATGGCGTCGTCTCCTTGATCGCGGGCTGTTTCAACCGACTATATGTCGCGAGCGGGTTATCGATCATGATCTTGCGGACGAGATCATCCGAAATCCCGTCCGGCAGCACCTTGTCGCCGTCGAATTGCCAGTGCGGATAGTCGGTCGAGAATAGGAGCAATTCGTCCGACTGCATATGGTCGAACAGGCGATTTAGCGTGGTCGGGTCCGGCGGCGCATCGACCGGCTGCAGCGAGAAGCGGATGTTGCTGCGCACAATTTCCAGCGGCGCGCGGTCGACCCAGGGCGTCTCCATCCGGACCCCGCGCCAGAATTTATGCAGCCGCCACAGATAGGCCGGCAGCCAGGTGAAGCCCGATTCCAGCATCACCATCTTGAGGTTCGGGTGGCGGGCGAACACGCCTTCGACGATCAGGCTGGTCAATTGGGTCTGGAACGCCTGGGCTTGCGCGACGTAATCCTCGATGTGATAGGAGCCCCAGCCGACCGAGGTCGGCGGGTTATGATAATTGCTGCCGGCGTGGACGCCGATCGGCAGATCCAGTTTTTCGGCCGCGGCATAGATCGGCCAGTAGTGGCGCTTGCCGAGCGGCATATCGCCCATGACCAGCATCAGCACCTGGACGAAGCGCTTGTCCTTGGCGCAGCGCTCGATCTCCGCCACCGACTTCTCGATGCTTTGCACGGGGATCACGATCGAGCCGCGCAGGCGTTCGTCCTTGTCGAGCCATTCCTTCACCAGCCAGTCGTTCAGCGCGCGGCAGAACGCATCCGCCATATCCTCGCTGAACACCATCTGCACGCCGTACAGCGGATTGCAGATGCCAAAGCTCACGCGATACGGGTCGAGCGCCTGCCGCTTCATGTCCTCGAGGCTCGATCCCGGCTTGCCCTGCGCGGGCCGCCAGTCCGGCCGCGCCGAGATCGGCGAATTGACCGGATAGGATTGCGAGATCAGGTCGGTCATGCCGCGCGTCGTCACCTGGTCGCGCCAGTAATCGTTCATATACGGCAGCAGGCTGGTGAGATGCGGCACGGCGGGATGCAGATCGCAATCCACGCCGCCCGCGATCGGTGCGGTCATGATGTTTCCTCGCTGGAGCGCGATGACTTTTCTTCGAAAAGTCATCCCGCTCTATCTTTCTTGTTTGAGCATGATCTTTTCGGAAAACCGGTACCCACTTTTCCGGATCATGCCCTGGCGGCGCGCACTCACGGCATCTTGTAAGCCGCGCCGCCTGGTTCTTGCAGCGCATTCAAGCAGGCTCGCCTGCCGCCCGCAACTCGGCAAACGCGGCCCTCATGTGCTAGGACAACATGGCGACAGGACAATTTGGGCGCCGGGGGGAATTTCATGATTCGGACTGGATTAGCCGTTGTTGCCACCGCCGTGCTGCTGACAGGAATTGCGGGCGCCCAGCAGCAATCGCCGCCCGCAGCACCGCCCCCGGTCGATTTCTCCAAGGTCGAAATCAAGACCGCCGACCTCGGCGACGGCGTCTATATGCTCGAAGGCCAGGGCGGCAACATCACCGTGGCGACCGCGCAAGACGGCATCATCATGGTCGATAGCGAGTTCGCGCCGCTGCATGACAAGATCAAGGCCGCGATTGCCGTGATCTCGAACCTGCCGGTCAAATATCTGGTCAACACGCATTTCCACGGCGACCACACCGGCGGTAATGAGCCCTTCGCCAGGGACGGCGCCCTCGTCGTCTCCGAGGTCAACGTCAAGACCCGGCTCGCCGCCGGGACCACCAACGGCCTGACCGGCGCCAAGACGCCGCCGGCATCGGCCGGCGCGCTGCCTGGGAAGACCTATACCGGCGCGTTCAAGATCCGGATGAACGGCCGCGTCGCCGACCTCAAGCACATCGCCAACGCCCATACCGACGGCGACACCTATGTCTGGTTCAAGACCGCCAACGTGCTGTCGACCGGCGACACCTTCACCAACGGCCGCTATCCCAATATCGACTTCGCCAATGGCGGCAACATCAAGGGCATGATCGCGGCCACGGACGCCTATCTCAAGCTGACCAACGCCAGGAGCCGGATCGTGCCCGGCCACGGCCCGATCGCCGACAAGTCGGCGCTTAAGGAGTACCGCACCATGCTGGTCACCGCGCGCGACCGGATGGCGAAGCTGGTGAAGGACGGCAAGAGCGAGGACGACGCGGTGGCGGCAAAGCCGTTCGCCGATCTCGATGCCAAATGGGCGCCGACCGATCTCGCCAGCAAAAATTTCATTCGCGTGGTCTATCATTCGCTCGCCGACAAGCCTGCTGCCGAGAACAAACCTTTGCTGAAACGAATCCTGCACCGGAGTTGAGATGAAAGAGCTGGTTACCATCGCCGAGAAAATCGCCGCCAAACTGATCGAGCGGAAACAGACCATCGCAGTTGCGGAATCCTCGACCGGCGGGCTGATCTCGGCCGCCCTGCTCGCGGTGCCCGGCGCATCCGCCTATTTCCTCGGCGGCGGCGTGATCTACACCCGCGACGCGCGGCGGATCCTGATGGACATTCCCGACGAAGCCATGAAGGGCATCCGCTCGGCGTCCGAGGCTTACGCAAAACTGCTCGCCAGCCAGATGCGGCAACGCTTTGCCACCGACTGGGGCCTGTCGGAAACCGGTGCCACCGGGCCGACCGGCAACCGCTACGGCGACGCCGCCGGCCATAGCTGCATGGCGGTGGCAGGGCCGCAAACGTCCGTGATCACGTTGGAAACCGGCAGCGCCGACCGCCAGGCGAATATGCAGGCTTTTGCCAATGCGGCGTTGAATTTGCTGCTGCAGAATTTGTCGCGGTGATTTCAACGATCGGCGCTTTCTGTCGTCCCGGCGCACGCCGGGACCCATACGCCGCGGCCGCGCGTTTTGAGAGACGCCGTTCGACGATTTGCGGGTAACTACTCAGGCTTGTGGTTATGGGTCCCGGCTCCTGATGCGCAATTGCGCATATGGGCCGGGACGACGTAGGTGTTTGTTGTTCAAGTTGTGCAAAAATCTTCCGGCCAATCCGCCTAAAGTCTAGCCGCAATTGCCGGCACCGGCTGGAACCGGCAACGGATCAGCGCGTTGCTGCGCAAAGGCCTGTTGCGGCCTGTGTCAAATGGGGGTTGTTGCGGAGGAAACGCTCATGGCAACACCCGGTGTTCACACCACCCCCCTCAGCCCATCCGAGCATCAGGTTCAGCTTCGCCGCGCCGTGGTTGCGTCCACCATCGGCACCGCGATCGAATGGTATGATTTCTTCCTCTACAGCACCGTCACCGGCCTGGTTTTCGCAAAACTGTTCTTCCCGCATTCCGACCCCTGGGTCGGCACGCTGGAGGCGTTCGCGATCTACGCGGTCGGCTTCATCGCGCGCCCGATCGGCGCCGCCATTTTCGGGCATTACGGCGACCGCATCGGCCGCAAGGCGACCCTGATCGCGACATTGCTGTTGATGGGACTGGCCACGGCCGCGGTGGCGATCGTTCCGACCTACGAGAGCATCGGCATCTGGGGCGCGGTGCTCCTGACCGCCCTGCGATTCATCCAGGGAGTCGGTGTCGGCGGCGAATGGGGTGGCTCGGTCCTGATGTCGATGGAATGGGCGCGCGACGACCGGTCGCGCGGACTGATCGCGTCATGGCCGCAATTCGGGGTGCCGTGCGGACTGTTCCTTGCCAACCTCGCGGTGCTGGCGTTCAGCCAGATGTCGGGGGAGCAGTTCCTGGGCTGGGGCTGGCGTATCCCGTTCGCGCTCAGCCTCATCCTCGTCGGCGTCGGCCTCTACATCCGGCTCGGCATCCTGGAAACCCCGGTGTTCGCCCGACTGCTGGCCGAGAACAAGGTCGAGCGCACGCCGATGCTGACGGTGATCAAGCAGTATCCCCGCGAAATCCTGCTCTCCGCCTTTGCGCGCATGGCCGAGCAGGCGCCGTTCTATATCTTCACCGCGTTCATCTTTTCCTATGGCATCGGCACCCTGCACATGTCGCGCAACTTCCTGTTGACCGCGGTGATGTCGGCCTCCGTGCTGTCGTTTGTCGCGATTCCGCTGTTCGGCCATCTGTCCGACCGGATCGGCCGCAAGAACATGTACATGATCGGGGCGGCGACAACAGGCGTATTCGGCTTCATCTATTTCGCGATGGTGAATACCGGATCGGAGGCGATCATCTTCCTGGCGATCTTCCTTTCGCTGATTCCGCACGACATGATGTACGGACCGCAGGCGGCGCTGATTGCCGAAAGTTTTACGGGGCGGCTGCGCTACAGCGGCTCGTCGCTCGGCTACCAGCTCGCATCCATCATCGCCGGCGGCCCGGCGCCGCTGATCGCAACCTGGCTGTTCGGGTCGTTTCATTCGGCAACCGCGATCGCGGTCTACATCGCGATATGCGCCGTCATCACGCTGGTCGCGACCGCGCTGATGACCGACTACACCGGAAAAGATATCAGCGGATCGGGCGTGTACGGACAGCGGGATTGAGGCACCCGGTCGGGAGTGATCGTCATGAAAAAATGGCGGGAAGAATCGGTGCTTGATTTGTACAATCCGGTGCTGGCGATGTTGCTGTTCATATCGCCATGGTTCTTTCCGCCATCGCAGGTGTCCGGGACGCACTAAAACCCGCAGCGAGGATTCTCAACCGGCGTTCCGACTCCCGGTTTAGTACGGATAGCGGCGCTCCCGGTCTGGCACGATATTCGCATTTTGATTCTCGCTGGACGCTTCCTCCCCTGGAGATCAAATGGGTGAAGTCATAAAGTTCCCGAAACCTGATCGCGACCGCAACGAGGCGCGCCTTATTGAAGAAGCTCGCGCGATATACGAGAGCGTGTTTCCGACGGAAAAGGGCCCTGCCGGCGTGCCGCAGGACGCGCCCGCACCGGCCTAGCTGCCTCGTTCGGATCGGCGGGCTTGCGGCCGGTTCCCGTCGCTGGCGAATGCGCCGCCTTCGCGTTGAGGGGCGCGCGCCTCTCATCGACTCGTCGACGCGCCCGGCATGATTTGCCGAAGCGGTTCCGGCCCGACCGAGATCTGACCGGTGAACGGCCGGTCATGCGCCGCGATCAGCAGCACCGAGGCGGCCACGCCGGTCGCGAACAGCATAAGCGCAATCCCGGATGCCAGCCGGTTATCGCAGTGGATGAGAGCGATCGCGAGCAACTCGCAGATCGCCTGCAGGTACAGGCACCACCATTTGACCGGATTGACTTCCGCCTGGCTGATGATGATCCGTTGCCTGCGCGCGTCCAGCGCGGTCCCCAGGGCGGCAATTATTTCCCGCTGCGCGGTCTGCTGGCCGACGCCTGACGGCGTCATCGCGACAACGAGCTGCAGCGCCACGGCAAGGTCTGTGGGAGCCGCCCGCAGCGAGGCGGTCTGGCGCGCCATCATCGGCCACTCCTCTGTGATTGCCCGCTCGATGTAGCCGCGAACGAGGTCGCGCAACCGGCCCTCCTGCTCGGCCGGCAGGCCGGCGCCGAGCAGCGTGACAGCGCGGAGCGCGCTGGCTTCGCGGCTCACCGCCGCAGCGGCGCGGTCATTGTCACCCCAGACCTGGGCCGCGATGAAAGCAACGAACAGGCCGAAGATGATGCCCAGCACCGGCAGCAAGCCGGGAGAGATCGCCTTGAACGACTTTGCCCGCGCGTCGGTCGCGAGCGCGGCAATGGCGGCGAAAATGACCAGGGCGAGCAGATAGGTGAAGCCGAAGATCGCCAGCGCCATCAACGGCACCGGCAAATTGTGTAACCAGTCGCTCATTGCTGCCCCCCGCTGCCGTGTCTGGATTCCTGCGCACCGACAGGCCACACTGTCGGGCTGTAGTCAACGAGAGGAAACTCCATGCGTATTGCGGTTGTCGGCGCGGGCGGCGTCGGAGGCGGATTTGGCGCGGCACTGGCCAAGGCGGGCGCCGACGTCACCTTCATCGCGCGCGGCGCCCATCTGGCCGCCATGAAGAGCGCGGGCCTGAAGGTCCAGGGCGGCCGCGGCGAGACCCATCTGGTGCCGACCCATGCCACCGACGATCCCGCCGGGATCGGCAAGGTCGATATCGTGCTGTTCTGCGTCAAGCTGTGGGACGTCGAAAGCGCAGGCCTTGCCATCAAGCCGCTGATCGGCCCCGACACCGCTGTCATCCCGCTGCAGAACGGCATCGACGCCGCCGAGCGGCTGATCCCGATTCTCGGGAGCAACGCCGTGATGGGCGGCGTGGCGCAGATCTCTGCGTCGATCATCGCCCCCGGTACGATCCAGCAGGTCGGCACCTTCATGCGCATGATCTTCGGCGAGCTCGACGGCAAGCGCAGCAAGCGGGCCGAGGATTTTCTGGCACTTTGTCAGAAAGCCGGGTTCGATGCGGTCCTGAGCGAACAGATCCTCACCGATCTCTGGATGAAGTTCGTCCTGCTCGCCACCAACGCCAGCATCACGGCGCTGGCCCGCCAGCCGATCGGCAAGCTGCGCGACGATCCGGAGATCCGTCCGGTTTTCATCGCCGCCCACCAGGAAGTGATCGACGTCGGCCGCGCCAGGGGCGTGGCGCTGCCTTCCAATGCGCTCGACATCATTCTCGAATTCAACAGCCATGCGCCGCCCACCATGAAGGCGTCGATGGCGCTGGATCTCGAACGCGGCAACCGGCTGGAGCTGCCCTGGCTCGGCGGCAAGGTCGCCGAACTCGGCCACAAACTTGGCGTCCCGACGCCGACCCACAGCCTGATGTATGCGATGCTGAAGCCCTACATCATGGGTGCGCCTGGCTGAGCAATTTGTACGGCGAATGGCTCAAGGAAGCGGCGTGCCGGCGTTGGAAACAATCAAGTTACCGGTGTCGACCGGTGCCAGCTCACTGGCGCTGCCGTTGCCCAGAAACTTGTCGAGCGTGGCCTGGATTCTCGCCTTGGCCAAGTCGGGGCCGCGATCGCTCATCCAGGTGTGCTGAAATTGGGTGGGGACAATATCGATGCCGTCGGCCTTGGCCTGCTGGACTGTCGGCAGCACGCCGGGATCGGTGGCGAAATTCGGATCTTTGGAGCGGAAGGAAAGGATCTTCAGCTTGTTGCTGAGCACGAAGGGCACGCGCAGATTATCCAGCGTAACCACTTTCGAAACCAGGTCCGGGTGTTGCTTGGCGAAGTACATCGCGGTGTCGCCACCGTTCGAATGCCCGACCAGGGTCAGGTGACCGTAATCGGCATTCGGATGCCGTTTCTTCAATTGTTGGATGACGAACAGAATGTTGGCTTCACCCTTTTCGTACACGCCGAGGCGACCGACATAGGGCAGCCCCACCTTGGTCATCAACGGCGGATCGGTCGGAATATCCTGCTGGATGCTGGCCACCAGATATCCCCTCGCCGCAAATACGTTGGCAAGGAACGAATACTCGGTGTTCTTGACGGTATTGCCGTTACTGATGATGGCGACCGGAAGCTTCCAGATGCCGTCATTCGCCTTCATCTCGTAGTCCCAGCGCACTGCAACGTCGACAGCGACGGGCCGCTGCCGCGCGCTGTCGAACAAATCCAGCGTCTCGTGCTGAATGCCCCATTTGCTGATGGCGAAATAAGCCGCACCGGTAATGGCACAAAGACACGCCAGAACCGTAATTCCCCGTCTCATCGTTTCCGTCCCGATCACGTTTTTGATTCAACAGATGGTGTAGAAACGTGAAAACGGTGTGGCCGGAGCCATCGCGCCGGCATTAAATATCAGAAAGTTATTGCCCTGCAGCGAACAGAGACCGTGGAACCCGCGCCCGAACGCGTGGGGCGGGTTAGCGAAGCATAACCCGCCTCTTTATCGCCGGCGTCCGGCGGATTACGCTATCGCCAATCCGCCCTACCGGCCACGGGCTTCCAGGACCGCACCCATGCAGCCAACATTCGACCGCACCGCCGAGGATCTCGGCAACTCGATCCATCTCGAACACGTCAACGTCACGGTGCCCGATCAGCGGCTGGCGACCTTGTTCTATGTCGCGGGCCTCGGGCTGACCCGCGATCCCTATCTGATGGTGTCCGACACCAACATGTGGGTCAATGTCGGCCGCAGCCAGTTTCATCTGCCGAACGGCGGGCCGCAGGTGCTTCGCGGCCATACCGCCCTCGTCATCTCGGGCCGGCAGGCCCTGCTCGACCGGCTCGCGTCCGTTGCGAAGAAGTTAGAGGGTACTTCATTCGCGTTCAGCGAGCATAACGACTACGTCGAGGCGCTTTGTCCCTGGGGTAATCGCCTGCGCTGCTACGAGCCGGACGCCGCGCGCTTCGGGCGCATCACGCTTGGCATCCCCTATGTCGAGTTCGACGTGCCGCCCGGGACCGCGCAAGGCATTTGCGCCTTCTATCCGGAGTTCATGGGAATTGCGACCGAACTGAAGAACGGCGACGGCACGGTCGCACGCGCCAAGGTGGGCAAGGACCAGTATCTGCAATTCCGCGAGACCGACCGGCCGCAGCCGGAATACGACGGCCACCATGTGCAGATCTACATCACCAACTTCTCCGGCCCTTATCGCAAACTCAGGGATCGCGGCCTGGTCTCGCAAGAGGACAACCAGTACCAATACCGCTTTCGCGAAATCGTCGATCCCGCCAGCGGCAAACACCTGTTCACGGTCGAGCACGAGGTGCGCAGCGCCACGCACCCGATGTACCTGCGGCCGCTGATCAACCGCAACCCGGCAGAGACCAACCGCACCTACGCCGCCGGCCACGAGCAATGGGCGTGGGCGATGGGACCGGACCAGTACGACGAGCGATAGTAAGCTCGTCGTCCCTGCGAAAGCAGGGACCCATAACCACCGATGCTCGTTGGTTAAAGAAGCCGTCTGCCCATGTGCCCTTTTCGCGGGCCGCGGCGTATGGGTCTCCGCTTTCGCGGGGACGACACGATAAACTCACTTCTCCCGGAACGCGCGCATGAACTGGTCGCTGAGCGGCTTCAGCAGGTACGAGAACATGGTGCGGTCGCCGGTCTGCACGAAGGCTTCCACTGGCATGCCCGGGATGATCTTGTTGTCGCCGAGGCGGGCGACCTCTTCCGGCGGCATCGAGACGCGGATGGTGTAGTAGCTTTGCCCGGTGCGCTGGTCGGTGGTGACGTCGGCGGAGACGCGGGTGACGACGCCGTTGAGTTCCGGCGTGGTGCGCTGGTTGAAGGCCGACAGCCGCAGCAGCGTCTTCTGGCCGATCTGCAGCTTGTCGATATCCTGCGGATTGACCTTGGCCTCAACCGAAAGGGCGTCGGCCTGCGGCACGATCATCATGATGGCGTCGCCGGCGGTGATGACGCCGCCGACCGTATGGACCGTCGACTGCAGCACCATGCCGTCCTGCGGGGCGCGGATATCGATGCGGCGGAGTTGATCTTCGGCGGTGACCTTGCGTTCGACGAACTCGCCGATCTTGTCGTTGGTCTCGCGCAAATCCTTGGAGACCTCGCTGACCATGTCCTTGTCGACCTGGATGATCTGCAGCTCGGTCTCGGTGATCTTGCCCTTGGCCTGGGCGCGCGAGGAGATGTATTGCGCGCGCTCGCCCGACAGCCGGGCCTGGTCGCGCTCCAGCGTGGTCAGCCGCGATAATTGCACGAGGTGCTGGTCGTAAAGCTGGCGGACGCCGACCAGCTCCTTCTCGACCAGCGCGATTTCCTTGTCTTTCGCCTGCTCCTGCGCGGTGAGCCCAGCGATTTCCTCGTTCAGCTGCGTGACCCGCTCGCGCAATTGCGCCTTTTGTCCGGTCCGCCCAAAGACGCGAACCTCGAACAATTTGGATTCGCTGGCCATCACATCCCTGACGTCGGGGTCGTCGGCGCGATCGGTCAGCGCCGTCGGAAATTGGACCTTGTCGAGGCCGCGCTGCTCGGCCTCGAGCCGGGCGGCGCGCGCCCACAGACCGTTGAGCGTCTTGACCACGATCGCAAGGCTCGCCTTGACGACGGTCTCGTCGAGACGCACCACGATATCGCCGGCCTTGACCAGGTCACCGTCGCGCACGCGGACTTCGCCGACCACGCCGCCGGTCGGGTGCTGGACTTTCTTGACGTTGGAATCGACCACCACCGATCCCGGCGCGATCAGCGCGCCGGATATCTGCACGGTCGATGCCCAGCCGCCGAAGCCGCCGGCGAGAACGAGCACGGCGACCAGCCCCACGATCAGATGCGCCCGTATCGAGCGGCGGGCGCCGCGCAGTTCTGCGGTCATGATTTGGCTCCCGCATCGGACACGATCTTGATCGGCGTCGGCGGCGCGACGCGCTGCAGCACCTGGCCGAGAACAGTCTCCTTCGGCCCGAACGCCTGCATGCGGCCGTCTTTCAGGACCAGCAGCTGGTCGACCGCCTCGATGCCGACCGGCCGGTGCGCCACCACCACCACGATGGCGCCGCGCTCGCGCGCGCCGCGAACGGCGCGGGTCAGCGCCTCGTCGCCTTCACTGTCGAGATTGGAGTTCGGCTCGTCGAGCACGATCAGGAACGGATTGCCGTACAGCGCCCGTGCCAGCGCCACGCGCTGGGCCTGGCCGGCCGACAGCGAAGTGCCCTGCTCGCCGATCTGGGTGTCGTAGCCGTCCCGCATCTTGATGATCATCTCATGGACGCCGGCCTCCTTGGCGGCCGAGATGATCGATTCAGACTTGGCGTCCGGATCGAAGCGGCAAATGTTCTGGGCGATCGATCCGCCGAACAATTCGACATCCTGCGGCAGATAGCCGACATAGCGGCCGAGCACGTCGGACGACCACTGATCGAGTGCGGCGCCATCAAGCCGTACCTTGCCGCGGAACGGCATCCAGACCCCGACCAGCGCGCGCACCAGCGACGACTTGCCCGATCCGCTGGGCCCGATGACACCGACGCCGCTGCCGGCCTCGATCGCGAAGGTGACGTCCTGGACGATCACCCGCTGATCGCCCGGCGGCACGATGCTGACGCCCTCGACCGACAGCCGCTTGGACGGGCTCTGCAGCAGGGTCTGGGTGTTCGACGCCGGCATCTGCTCGAGCAGCCGGGTGAGGCGGTGCCAGCTCTGGCGCGCGGCGACAAAACCCTTCCAGTGCGCGATCGCCAGATCGACCGGCGCCAGCGCCCGGGCCGAGAGGATCGAGCCGGCGATGATGATGCCGCCGGTCGCTTCCTGGTGGATCACGAGATAGGCGCCGACCGCGAGGACCGATGATTGCAACATCATGCGCAGCACCTTGGCGATCGCGCCGAGACCTCCGGCGACGTCGCTGGCGCGCTGGTTGCCCGCCAGATAGTTTTCGTTGGCCTCGCCCCAGCGCTTGCCCAGCCGCCCGGACATGCCCATCGCGACCAGCACTTCGGCATTACGGCGGCTGGTAGCCGCCAGATCGTTGCGCCGCGCCGCAAGGCTCATCGCCTCCTTGGCCGGCCGGCGCGACATGAATTCGGTAATCAGGGTCAGCGTCACCAGAATGATGGCGCCGATCAGCGCGGTTAGCCCGAGCAGCCAGTGGAACGCAAAGCAGATCGCCAGATAGAACGGCAGCCAGGGCAGATCGAAGAACGCGCCCGGGCCCATGCTGCCGAGGAACGACCTGACATTGTCGAGATCGCGCAGCGGCTGCAGCCCCTCATTGCGGCCGCCGACCAGCAGCGGGAGGCGCACCACGGTCTCGAACACGCGGGCATTGATGGCCTCATCGAGCGAGGTACCGATGCGCCCGAGAATTCGTCCCCGGAGCAGGTCCAGAAAGCCCTGGGCGGCGTAGAGGCCGGCGGCCAGCACGACGAGGCCGACCAGGGTCGGCACGCTCCGGCTTGGCAGCACCCGGTCATAGACCTCCAGCATGAAAATCGAGCCGGTCAGGTACAGCAGATTGATCATGCAACTCATGACGCCGACGCCGATGAAGGCGTCGCGGCAGGCGCGCAACGCTTCACCGAGTTCGGATCGCCGGACGCCGGGAGCGGCTGCCATTAATTCGGATCTCTTCAAAAGGAAAAAGGAATGGACGACGCGATCGTTTTACCGATCTTTATGGCGACCGTCTATTTAAGTCGCGTTAACCTGAATACAGTTCATCGCCGTAACCCGGGGACAGGAAGAGGTGAGGCTTTAAGTCTTTTGTCTGATGCGATTTCTTCGCGCGACCCGGCCGCCGCCCCGGATCGATCGCGGGGCGGCTTTCGCTAAAAAGCCGATACTACGGTTAACCCTGCGTGGGTGCGGTTTGTGAGGCGGGTTCGGCCTTCGGAAACGGCACCAGGATCACCGACATCGAGACCCGGCCGATTTCGCCATTGACGTCGAGCAGCACGCCGCTCCCGGTTCCGATCCCGGCGGCCGGTCGCCATCTGGTTTGCGCGCGAACGCCCACCCATGCTCCGACCGGCGGCCTGAACAACTGAACCGTCAGGTTGGGGTTGGGGTCCGCCACGACGTTCCGGAACGGCCGCGCGATGCCGTGGGTCCAGTCGGCCGGCCCGAGAACGCCGGCAAGCGGGCCGGCACCGTCGATGATCGGATGGTTGAGCCGGAACCAGGCGGCGTCATCGCTGGCGCGCGCTTCCATCGCGTCCATGAACCAGGACCGGCCGTGCGGCGTGCGGGCTGCGCAGCGGAAATTGCAAGGGATCCACCGGCTCGCTGGCCTGATCGCCAAACCCGGGGATCTCGATCGCGCGTTCGCGCGAGAGCGTCAGCCGGACGGTGGCGCAGGGCAGGTCCTCGCTGGCGGGCCACAGCGTGTTGTCGATCACGCTGACCCGGCCGCCTTCGCTCACGACTGAAAGCTGCGTTCGCAAATCCGTCATCGGCGTCGGCCGCAGGAACCAAGCCGTTGCGCTGACCGCGGTGCCCCAGTTGCGGACGGCGGCCAGCGCCTCGACCTCGGCCGTCAGCAGGCTCGCGACCGCCCCGCCCTGCAACCGCTGCCGTTCTTCACCTCGACCGTGCTGATCCCGGCCCTGCCCGATTTCAGGCAGCGCTATCCCGGGCTAACGCTGCGGATCGAGGCCACCCATCAATACGCCGACTTCAACGCCTCGCGTGTCGACGTCGCCATCCGCTATGGCCGCGAACATTCGACCGGGTTGAAATTCGAGCCGCTGGTCGCGGTCAAGGGATTGCCGGTCTGCGCGCCGGCGCTGGTCAAGGCTGGCCTGCGCAGCCCCGAGGATCTGTCCCGCCAGGTGCTGATCCATATCACGACGCAACCGCGGGGGTGGCCGGCCTGGCTGAAAGAGGCCGGGCTGTCGCATCTCGAGCCGCGCGGCCATCTCTGGCTCGACAGCGTGCCGGCGATGCTGGAAGCCGCCGAGCACGGGCTCGGCGTTACCCTGGCGATGGCGCCGCTGATCAAGGCGCGGCCGGGCTTTGGTAAAAAACTGGTCGCGCCGTTTGCGTTCGAGCCCGCGCACAGCGAGACGATCTATCTGGTGTCCCACACCGAACAGGCGCGGGACCGGCGAATTGCCGCGGTACGGCGATGGATCCTGGAGGCCGTCGGCCGCGCGAAACAGTAATGGGCTCGCGGGGGACACTCAGCCCCCCAAGAGTCCGGATTAGATATCGGCCGCAACCGAGAGCAAGACCCTCATTCCGCGTCAGTCAGCACGACCTGGTTACGTCCCTGTTGTTTTGCGCGGTAGAGTGCGGCGTCCGCCTCGTTCAACCATGCGCCTACCGATTTGCCGTCAGAGTGCGATAGCAACGCCACCCCGGCACTGATGGTCACGACATTGTCTACGGGACTGCAATCGTGCGGGATCGCCAATTGCTCGACTGCCCGCCGGAAGCGCTCGGCCGCCACCAATCCGGCGTCGAGAGACTGTTCGGGCAACAGGATCAGAAATTCCTCGCCGCCGTAGCGATAGACGTGGTCGCCGCTCCGGGCCGTGTTCATGAGCGCCCGCGACACGGCCTGGAGCACTTCATCGCCGGCGAGGTGGCCTTTGCTGTCGTTATAAGCCTTGAAAAAATCGACATCGCACATGACGGCGCAACAGGTGTGGCCATAGCGATCCACCCTGGCATTGATGCTTTCGAGATCCTCGCTCAGTTTGAGCCGGCTCCCGAGTTTGGTCAGCGGGTCGGTACGCGACTGCTCGAACAGCTGACGATTGAGCCGCTCCAGTTGCGCCGACTGCCGGGATAATTGCCGGTGCAGCGATGTGACCCGCGACGCGACGAGCAGCCGCATCTTCAGCTCATTGATGTCGAGAGGTTTGACGAGATAATCGTCCGCGCCAGCCTGTATACCGCGCAGCACCTCCGCCTTGTTGTCGAGCACCGTCAGGAAGATGAAATAAGTATATGCGTCTCTCCCACACGCCCGGATTCGGCTGCACAATTCGATGCCATCCATTCCGGGCATCACCCGATCGCTAATGACGGCATCCACATCGACCGTCTCGAACAGGCGCCATGCCTCCTCACCGCCGGATGCTATGAGGCATTCATGGCCAAGCGATATGACCGCAGCTTTGAAAATCTGACGTGAGGCGGCGTTATCTTCCGCAACAAGAATGCGCATGGCCTACCTCGTAGCACCGTCGGACAAGATCTCGGCGCGGACTGATCCGAACTGGCTTTCGAGATTGGCGATCAGCGACGGTGCAATACTGATATTTTCAGCTTCTCCCAGCATTTGCAGCTCGGCACAGATCCGGACCATTTCGCGCGCGCCCAGATTAGCGGCGCTTCCCTTGAGGCTATGAGCGACTTTGACCAGACGAACCGAATCTCCCTTCCGCAGTGAATCCCGCAGATCGGCCAGTTGCTCCGGCGTATCCAGAAGGAACAGATCCAGTACTTTCTTTACCAACCCGGGCGCTCCCGAGCGTTCGAGTTCGCGCAAGCCGTCGAGCACAGTGCGATCGACGGCTCCCTCTGGTCGCCGCGCGGCCGCGACAGCCTGGCTTTCGAGTTCATCAACGCTCGGCAGCCATCGATCGAGAGCGGCGGCGAGTTCCTGTGGGTCGAGAGGCTTGGTAATGTGGTCGTCCATTCCCGCCGACAGGCTCTTGGCACGTGCGTCCTTCAGCACATCGGCGGTCAGCGCGATGATCGGCGTATGCCGCCCGGCTCCTTCGCGCCGACGGATCTCCTGGGTCGCCTGATAGCCGTCCATCTCCGGCATCTGGCAATCCATCAATATCGCGGCGTAAGGCACCTGGCTCACGGCCTCGACGGCTGCGCGGCCATCGGCCACGACATCGGCGCGATAGCCGAGCGCCGCGAGGACGCCGACCGCGACCTGCTGATTGACGACGTTGTCTTCGGCGATCAGGATACGCCCGTCCCGTCGCTTTGCCGATCTCTTCGCCCGTTTCCGAGTGGCCGAAGGAGTTTCAACGCGCAGGAGTTCTTCTGCTGCCAGATTGGACCCTGCCATGACACGCGCCAGACAGTCGTAGATCTGTGATTGCGGCGCCGGCTTCGTGAGGCAGGCATCGAACAAACCATCGCGGTTCGGCTCAGGGCCGGTTTGACCGATAGAGGTCAGGAGGATCAGCCGCGTCCCGACGATCGAACGGTCGGCCTTGATCGTTCGCGCAAGCGCAAGCCCGTCCATGCCCGGCATCTGCATGTCGACGATCGCCACGTCGTAAGGTTCGCCGCGCGCCGCCGCCGCACGCAGCATGTCGAGGGCGCCGGGGCCGGATGCGGCACTGCCATTGTGCATATGCCAGCCAACAATGTGCTCATGCAGAATGGCACGGTTGACCGCGTTGTCGTCGACCGCGAGCACGCGCAAGCCGCGCAGGTTCATGCGCTGACGCGGCACCTGGGTGGATGCGAGACCAAGCGAAACGGAAAACCAGAACGTGCTACCCTTTCCGGTTTCACTGTCCACGCCTATTTCGCCGCCCATCAACCTCACAAGCTGCGCGGAGATGGCGAGACCGAGACCGGTTCCGCCATGCTTGCGCGTCGTCGAAAGGTCAGCCTGCGCAAACGCCTCGAACAGGCGCAACTGTTGCTCCGGGGCGACACCGATGCCCGTGTCGGTGACTTCAAAACGGATCGTCACCCCATGCTCGTTCCCGGCGTGCCGCCTGGCGCGCAACACCACCTCGCCTCGCTCAGTGAATTTGACCGCATTGCCGGCCAGATTGGCGAGGATCTGGCGCAGATAGAACGGATCGCCGTGAAGAATCTCCGGCAGGTCGTGGTCGATCAGGCTGGCGACCTCGAGCCCCTTGGCAGCGGCACGCACGGCCACCATGCCGGTGACGCTCTCGACAATGTCGTGGAGATCGAAATCGATGATCTCGAGCTCGACTTTGCCGGCTTCGATCTTCGAGAAGTCGAGAACGTCGTTGACCACATCCAATAGAGCTTCTCCCGATTGCCTCGCCATCTCCGCGTAGTTGCGTTGCTTCGGGTCGAGCTTGGTATCGGCCAGGAGCCCTATCATCCCGATCACGCCATTGAGCGGCGTGCGGATCTCGTGGCTCATGACGCTCAGGAATTCGGACTTGGCTCTCGTCGCCGCCTCGGCCGCGTCCTTGGCCTGCAGCAGCGAATCCGCCATCCCGTTAAAGGCTCCCACCAGCCGCGCCAATTCGCCTGTTGTCTGAACGCTCGACCGATGACTGAACTCTCCAGCTTCGATGAGAGCGGCGTCGCGCCGCAATTGCCGAATCGGACGGACTATTCCCGACGAGAACACCCACGCGAGCAGAAATGCCGCCACGATAGCCAGGACGGTCAGGATTAGCCCCCATCGCATATCCTGAGATAAGTTAGCCAGTGTCGCATCCGTGGGCAGACCGACCGTCACGACCCACGGAACGGCCCGTATCGTAACCGACGCCGTCACGCGGGTAATGCCGTCGAGCCAAACCGTCTCGCCGCTTGCCTCCCCGAGTTCAAGTTGATGGCGGACAGTTGAATCACCGCTGACATCACGGCTTATCCACCCGGGTTGACCGGTGCGGCCGACGATGATGCCGCGCTCGTTCAGTATCCTGACTGCGCTTCCCCGCGGCAAGCTTGCCGATTCAGTGATCTCGTTGATGCGCGCCAACTGCGTGCCAAGAACGATGACTGCCCGCGTAGCACCAGTGGCGTCGATCAACGGGCACGCAATGGCAACAACCCAAACGCCGGACATTCGGCTAAGGATTGGCTCGCTGATTGTGATCCTTCCTTTTTCGAGCGCCTCGTTGAAATAGGGGCGATCGCCTACGAAGGTTCGGCTCTTGTCGGTCAAAGGCCACTGCGACGTTCCGATATTGTGACCTTTGAGGTCCGTGACCAGCACATTGCTCACATAGGCCGGGAGATCCGCCCGGACCGCCCGGAGAAGCGCATCGTTCTTTTCGACATCCGCCGGATCGCCAGAGATAGATCGCCCTATCGTGCGCAGCAGCGTATTCACATTGTTGAGGTAATCGTCGATGCGCGCCGCGCTGAGTGTCGCGGCGCTGCGGGCCTCCGATTGGGCCTTCAAATAGTCGTCGTTCGATCGCTCCCAGAGAAAAGCGCCGGCGAGAAGGAGCAGCGGCAGGATGGCCGCCACGACGAGGATGTTCAGTCGGGTTCGAATGTTGAGATTCATTGGGGAGCGCCGTCTTCCCTGCCCTGATATGCGCTGGCACCACAGCACTCGCCCAACCAGCCGGGGCAGCCGAACGAGGCACCCCATCCGCGGAATTCCCAACTATCCGTCGTGCGGCAGAATCGGATATTGAAGCGAGATTAATCGGAAATGCTAAAGAATGCGTAAATCCTTGAAGTAGCTCAGTACAGGGCCCGTATGTGTATGGATATATTGTACGTATTGAGCTTGTATGCATTGAGCACAGCGTTCCGGCACCTTGATAACAGCGACGCCAAGAGCCGCAAACGCGTAAGGCCCGGGCGGGAACGACGGCAAACGGGAGCAAAACAATGGCTGTGAGTCTGTCGATGCCGGTTCTGGTGGTCGAGGATCACATCGCGACCGCGCTCATCCTGCGAACCCTGTTGACGCGTTTGGGCTTCAGCGACGTCGATGAGGCCACCGATGGCTTGGTGGCGCTCGCCAAGATGCGCGAGAAGAAATATGCCTTGGTGATCTCGGACTGGAATATGGAGCCAATGAGCGGCTACGGGCTACTCAAGAAAATTCGGATGGACGAAGCGCTCGCCGAAATCCGGTTCATCATGATCACTTCCGACATGACGGCTGCGAACGTCATCGCGGCAGGAAAGGCCGGCGTCAGCGGCTATATCGTCAAGCCGTTCAGCGCGGCGGAACTCAAGGCCGAGATCGAAGCAGCATTTGCGAAGTGAGGTCACTGCGGGCGCTCAGGCGATACCGACCGAATCGAATCCAGAACGGGCATCCGCGGCGGTGCCGCCGTCGGACGCGCCCGTTCGAAGCTGATTCGCCGCTTTTAGAATCGGCCGCCGGATCGAACCAGACGCACGACCAAGAGCAGCACGATGGCGCCGATCGCGGAATAGATGATCTCCGAGACCAGCCCGGTGCCGATATGGATGCCGAGCTTGGGAAACAGAAAGCTGGCGACGAACGCGCCGGCGATACCGACGACAATATCGCCGATGATGCCGAAGCCGGTACCGCGCACGATCTTGCCGGCCAGCCAGCCGGCGACGAGGCCGACGAACAGAATAACGATCAGGCTTTCGCTCGATATGTACATTGGAAATCCCCCCGGTTCGCACGCGTCATTTCCGCGGCTGTATTCCAGCCTATCGATAATTGTCTGATGTGACGACCCCAATCTGCACTCCGCCCGGCGGAGGAAACTTTGCCCCGCACAAGCCGATATCTGGTATGTGGCCTATGGGCCGGACAAAGCCGTGAAAACGGACGACGGGGCGATGAGCGCGGTCCGCTCGACCCGGACATTCAAATCCGAGGTCGACGCAAAACTGTTCGCGATGCAGATTTTGGCCAAGGGATGGACCGCCAGCGCCGGCACCCTCAATCCGCATCAGCCCAGGCGGATCGTCGGAGCTTCCCAGATCGAAGAATGGGCTGATCCCGGGCTCGGCGGATAGGCGGCGACGGTCAGGTCGCAGCAACGGCCGGAGCAGGCTCCGCCAGAACGCATCTTGCGATCCTGTGCGGCGCGATCTGCACATTGGGCGGCAATCGCTCGGTACAGCGGGCTTGCGCAAAGCCGCAGCGCGGCGCGAACGAGCAACTGGTCGGCGCGTGATCGAGCGAGGGCGGCGTCCCCGGTATCGTCTCCAGCCGCTGGCCGCGCTTGGCGCCGTGGACGGTCGAAGCCAGCAACCCCTTGGCATAGGGGTGCACCGGCGAACGCACGATCTGGCTCAAGCTGCCCTGCTCGACGATCTGGCCGGCATACATCACCGCGACGCGGTCGCAGATTTCGATCGCAACCCCAATGTCGTGGGTGACGAAGATGACCGACATGCCGAACTCGCGCTGCAATTCGCGGAGCAGCAGCAGGATCTGGATCTGCACGGTGGCGTCGAGCGCCGTGGTCGGCTCGTCCGCCAGCAATATCTTCGGCTTGCAGGCCAGCGCCAGCGCGATCATCGCGCGCTGCCGCATGCCGCCACTCATCTCGTGCGGATAGGCATCGAGCCGCCGTTTGGCGGAGGGAATCCGCACCACTTCCAGCATTTCCAGCGCGCGCGCCGTGGCCTCCTTCTCGCTCTTGCCCTCGTGGCGCATCACGGATTCCGAGATCTGACGGCCGATGGTGTAGACGGGATCGAGCGCCAGCGCCGGCTCCTGAAAGATCATCGAGACGGTCTGGCCGCGAAACGCTGACAGCGCCTCGTCGTTGAGGGCCAGCACATCCTGTCCCAAAACGTTGACGCTGCCCGAGATCTGCGTCCGCTTCTTCGGCAACAGCCGCATCAGCGCCCGCAGCGTCACGCTCTTTCCGGAACCGGACTCACCGAGCAGGCCGAGCACCTCGCCCTCGCCGAGCGAGAGCGAGAGATCGTTGACGGCATGAACCGTGCGCTCGCCGGTGAAGCGGATGTTGAGGTCGCGGATTTCGACGAGGTTGGTCATTTGAGTGCGGGTACCCGGCTATGGAAATCGGTCACCCGCTGGAACGCCGCGCCGATCCGCAGCAGCATCGCCTCATCGAACGAGCGGCCGATCAGCTGCATGCCGACGGGAAGGCCGCTTTTCGCAAAGCCCGAGGGAATCGACAGCGACGGCAGGCCGAGATAGTTCACCGGCCGGGTGAACCGCGTCAGCCGCTGGATCACAGCTTCGGCGCCATCGCTGTTGCCGACATCGCTCTCGGCGATGGTCGGCGCCGGCACTGGTGCTACCGGCGCCAGCACGGCATCGGTACCCGTCACCGCCGCGAGATAGGCCGCCAGCGCCGGGCCGCGCCAGCGCATCGCCTCGAGATAGGACACGCCGGGAATCGCAAGCCCGTTCTGCAGCCGCATCAGGACTTGCGGGCCGTAATCCTGCGGCCGCTCGATCATCCATCTTTTATGCAACGCCGCCGCTTCGGTCGCGAGCACCAACTGGCATGCGGCCGTGAGCTGGCGCTGGTCCGGCAATTCGATTTGGACGATTTCGGCGCCCTCTTGTCTGAGAACCGCGATGGTCTCGTCGAGGACACGCGCCACCTCGGGATCGAGATCGTCGACATAGAACGCGGTGGGCACGCCGATCCTGAGGCCTTTGATCGAGCCCTTGGTCGCTTCCATGTAATCCGGCACCGGCAAAGTCGACGCGGTGGGATCTTCGGGATCGGCGCCGGCCATCAGCCCCAGCAGCAGCGCGCAATCTTCCACCGTCTGCGCCAATGGCCCGACGGTATCGAGCGATTGCGACAACGGCATTGCGCCGGCGCGGCTGACGCGGCCGACCGTCGTCTTCAGCCCGGTGACGCCGCAGAAATGCGCGGGCATCCGGATCGAGCCGCCGGTATCCGAGCCCAGGGCCGCAAAGGTCAAGCGCGCGGCAACCGCCGAGCCCGACCCGGACGACGAACCGCCGGTGATGTGGTCGACGTGCCAGGGGTTGTGCACCGCGCCGTAATGGACGTTGTGGCCGGTCGGGCCATAGGCGAATTCCACCATCTGCAGCGAACCCAGCCGGACCGTGCCGGCGTCCTTCAGGCGCTGCAGCGCCGTGGATGTCGTGGTAGCCACAAAATCGCGGCGGATCAGCGAGCCGCAGGTCACGACCTTGCCGACGTCGTAATACATATCCTTGTGCGCCAGCGGCACGCCATGCAGCGCACCGCGCTTGTCGCCTTTGGCCAGCGCCGCATCGGCCTCGTCGGCCGCCTTCAGCGCCGCTTCCGATTCGATGGCCATGAAGGCGTTGAGGCGCGGCTGCCACTCTGCGATCCGGTGCAGGCAGGATCGCGTCACTTCATGCGACGACAATTTCTTCGCCGCGATCGCCTTCGCGACCGAAACAAGCGACATCAAAGCCGGTTCGGTGCTCATGCCGAAACCTTTGCGGTCTGCACCAGCAGAAAACCCGCCGGCTCCAGATCGAACGGCAGCGTGCCGGCGACGGGGGCAAAGCCAGCGAAGGCCGGGCCAATGGAATTGGCGATGCGCGCGGCGACTTCGGCGTCGACGGGCACGCCCGCGACATCCGTCATTGCCTTGATCTCTTTTGCGGTCGGTGTGGTCATGCCGGGTTTGCTCCCTTGTCCGTTTCTCTATTGGTTTTTTGGGCCGGTGCGCGGCTGTGCCCCGAGCCTGGAATGGCCATGTAGCAGGCCGCTTCGTGCCCCATTGTATCGATTGCGGTGAGTTTAGGCGTAGCGTTTGCGCAGAGCGGCTCCGCAAACGGACATCTTGTGTGAAACCGGCACCCCGATGGCGGGTCGATCGGATTCGGCGGATCGCCCGAAATCGGCGGCGTCTCGGTGCGGTGATCGGGATCGGACGACGGCATCGCCGCCAGCAGCGCCCGCGTATAGGGATGCGCCGGCGCGTCCCAGACCTGATCGACCGGACCGAGCTCGACCACCTCGCCGAGATACATCACCAGCACGCGATCGCTGATATAGCGCACCACGTTGAGATCGTGGCTGATGAAGAGATAGGTCAGCCCGAATTCGCGCTTCAAGTCGACCAGCAGATTGAGCACCTGGGCCTCGACCGATTTGTCGAGCGCCGACACCGCTTCGTCCAGAATCACCAGCCGCGGCGACAGCGCCAGCGCACGGGCGATATTGACGCGCTGGCGCTGGCCGCCGGAAATCTCGTGCGGATAGCGGTTGGCGAAATTCTCGGGCCGCAATCCCACCTTGCCGAGCAGTTCGCGCGCCAAGGTGCGCGCCGCGCCATCGGCCATACCGTGGACCTTTGGGCCGAACGCGATCGATTCCTCGATGGTCAGGCGCGGATTGAGCGAGGCGTAGCTGTCCTGAAACACCATCTGCATGCCGCGGCGCAGTTCGCGCAGCGACAGCGCACGGCCGACCTGCAAGCCGTCATAGACGATATCGCCGGCGTCGCGCTTCATCAGATGCATCAACAGCCGCGCCGTGGTCGATTTGCCGCAGCCGGACTCGCCGACGATGCCGACGGTTTCGCCCTTGAGAACCGAAAACGAGACATCATCGACCGCGCGCACCGTCTTGCGCGCGCTGAACAGCTCGCCCCGCACCGGGAAATGTTTTGTAAGCCCGTTGACCTGCAACAGCGGCTGCGCCGCGCCGCCGATGTCCTCGACCGGCGCCAGCATTTCGACGGATGGACTGGTTTCACTCATGCGTCAGTTCCTGATATCCATGGCGCTGCGCATGCCGTCGCTGAGCAGGTTGAAGCAGATCGAGACTGCAAAGATCATGGCGCCGGGCAACGCCGCGACCCAGGGGTTGACGTAGATCGCGGTGCGCAGCGTGTTGAGCATCAGGCCCCATTCCGGCTCCGGCGGTTTTGTTCCGAGGCCGAGGAACGACAGGCCGGCGGCGAGGATCATCGACACCGATATCAGGCCGGTGGCGTAGACGAAGATCGGCCCCAGAACATTGCCTAGCATGTGCACGCGCATGATGGTGAAGGGGCCGGCGCCGGAGGCGCGCGCGGCCTCGACGAAATCCATGTTGCGCACGCCGGTGGTGACGCTCTCGGCCACGCGGGTGATTTGCGGCACGAACACGATGGTCAGCGACACGATGGAGTTGACGATGCCCGCCCCCAGCGCGCCTGAAATCGCGATCGCCAGCAGCACCGACGGAAAGGCGTAGAACACGTCCACGGTGCGCATGATCGCGGTGTTGAGCTTGCCGCCGACGTAGCCGGCGACAAGGCCGAGCGAGGTCCCGATCACGAAGGCGAGGATCACGGGAAGGATACCGATGATCAGCGACAGCCGTCCGCCATAGATCAGGCGCGCCAGCATGTCGCGGCCAAGCTCGTCGGTGCCGAGCGGATAATTCGGCGTACCGATATGGCGGAGCCGGCGGATCATCGAGCCCTGATAGGGATCGGCGAGGCCAAGCCACGGCGCGCACAAAGCGGACACGAAAATCAGCACCAGGATCAAGGCGCAAGCCATGCTGACCTTGTCACGCATGATGCGGCGGCCGACGGTGGCCCAATAGCCGCGCGCCTTGGTGGCGGGCGCGGCCTGCAGGGCGTCATCTGTAATCGCGCTCATCGGCTAGCTCCGCTTGATGCGCGGATCGATCGCGGCTTGCGCGATATCGACCAGGAGATTGAGGGCCACGAAGAACAGCGCCAGCACCAGGATGGTGCCCTGCAACAGCGGCAGGTCGCGCTGAAAGATCGCCGAATTGAGCAATAGGCCCGAGCCCGGCCAGGAAAACACGGTTTCGATCAGGATCGAGCCGCCGAGCATGTAGCCGAGTTGCAGCCCCATCACCGCAAGCGCCGTCGGCGCGGCGTTCTTGATGACGTGGCGAAACACGTCGGTCTCGCGCAGGCCTTTGGCGCGCAACGCCTCGACGAAATCCTGTGACAGGATGTCGCCGGTCAGCGCGCGCACGGTGCGGGTGATGATGCCCATCGGGATCACCGAGGTCGTGATCGCGGGCAGGATCAGGTAGCGCAGATGTTCCCAGTCCCAGCCCCAGGCGCCGGAGCCGCCGGGTCCGGCGCCGACCGCGGGCAGCCAGTTGAGCTGCACCGAGAAGATGATCACGAGCACCATGCCGAGCCAGTAATGCGGCACCGAGACGCCGGCGATCGCAATCGAGGTCGCGACCTTGTCGATCCAGGTGTCGCGGAAATAGCCGGCGATCAGGCCGAAGAACAATCCGAGGGTAAATCCGATCAGGGCGGCCGCAATCGCCAAGGTTACGGTGTTGCCGACCGCGCGCAAAACTTCGGTCAGAACCGGACGGCCGGTGGCGATGGAATGGCCGAGATCGCCATTGACCGCGCGCCACAGCCACAGCCCGAACTGTACCGGCAGCGGACGATCAAAACCATAGGCCGTGCGCAATTGCGCCGCGAGTTCCTGCGACGCATCCGCCGGCAGCACCGCAACCAGGGGATCGCCGGGCGTGATGTGCACCAAGAGGAAGCACACCAGCGCAACGCTGATTACGATCGGGATGACGTAGACGATACGTCTGGCGATATAGAGAAGCACAGGTCACTTTCTTCTTGGCTTCTCCCCTTGTGGGAGAAGGTGCCTTCGATGCAAAGCATCGAAGGCGGATGAGGGGTTCTATCCGCGGGTTCAGACACTTCAAATGAGGGAGTTTCGTCCGCGGAGAGAGACCCCTCACCCGTCTTCGCTTCGCGAAGCCACCCTCTCCCACAAGGGGAGAGGGGAAGCGACGCAGCTGCTTGATAGCGTCTACGGCGTCATGGTGATCGACGAGAAGTCCACGAACCAGCTCTTCGGCTGCACAAAGCCCTTGATCTTCGGGCTCAGGGCGCGCGGCGCGACGTCGTGGGCGACGTAGAGGAACGCCGCGTCATCGACGGAGGCCGCATGCAGTTCAGCAAGGGCCGCGTCGCGCTCGGAGGGCTCGAAGGTCTGGCGGGCCTTGGTCACCAGTTCGTCGAATTTGGGATTGTTGATAAAGCCCCAATTGTTCGACACCGGCGGCGCCATCGACGACTGCAGGAAGCGCACCATGGCGAAGAACGGATCCATCGCCGCATAGGTGACGTTGGTCGCGTTGGAGCCATTGGCGCTGGGATCCTTGACGCCGCGGCGCCAGTTGGTGAACAGCGTGTTCCATTCGATGACGTCGAGCTGCACGTCGAAATAGCATTCGGCCAGCGCCTGCTGCAGATATTCGTTCATCGGCAGCGGCAGCATCTGGCCCGATCCCGACGCCGAGGTCTGGATCTTGACCGACAGCTTCTTGTTCGGGCCGTAGCCGGCCTCCTGCATCAGCTTCTGCGCCGCCGGCTTGTCGTATTTGATCTCAAAGGTGGGCTTGCCGCGCCAGGGATGGCCGGGCTCGAAGGTGCCGGTCGCCGGCACCATCAGGCCGGCGAGCAGGCCGTCCTTGAGGCCTTCGCGATCGATGCAGAGATTGGCGGCCTTGCGCACGCGGATGTCGTTCCAGGGCGAGCCTTCGACGCGCGAGAACTGCCACGGCCAGACATGCGGCTCCTCGTTGGTCCTGATCACGAAGCCGCGCTGCTTGATTTCGGCGACCGCATCCGGCGCCGGCGCTTCGACCCAGTCGACCTGGCCGGAGAGCAGTGCTGCAGTGCGGGCGTTGGCTTCCGGCATCGGCAGCAGCACCATCTTGTCGACCTTGGGAACGCGCGCCTTGTCCCAGTAATTCGCGTTCTTGACGAGTTCGAGCCGCTCGCGCGGGGTAAAGCCCGACATCTTCCAGGGGCCGGTGCCCGAGGCGTCCCTGGCAAACGCGGCCCATGCGGCCTGCGATTTCGCCTTGGCGTCGGCGCCTTCAGCCGCGTCAAAAAACTTCTGCCATTTCGTAGGGCTCGCCATGAACAGATTGGTCAGGTTGATCGGCAGGAAACTGTCGGGCTCCTTGGTGATCAGTTCCACCGTCATGTCGTCGATCTTGCGCGCCGAGGCCAGCGTCGGCATGCGCGAGGCGGTGACGCCGACCTGGCTCGGATCGAACTGCGGCGCATCCTGCTTCAGCACCTTCTCGACATTCCAGACCACGGCGTCGGCGTTGAACGGCGAGCCGTCGTGAAAGGTGACGCCGGGGCGAAGCCTGAAGGTCCACTTCTTCTTGTCGGCGTCGTCGACTTTCCATTCGGTCGCGAGCCCCGGGATCACCACGCTCGCCTTGTCGGCCGACGACAGGTCCCACATCGTCAGCCCGTCATACATGGTGAGGCCGGTGAAGCGGTTGCCCTCGAAACCCTGGTCGGGCTGGCCGAGCGTGCGCGGAATATCGGCCGCGGTCATGCCGATGCGAAGGACGGTTTCGGCACCCGCCATGGCCGGCAACCCTGCCGCCAGCGCCACCGCCAGCACCATCGCGGCCGCCGTTTTGTTCGATTTCCCGTTATGCATCGCAGTAGTCCCCTCATCAACTTCCGGTGATTAATTCTTGTGCAAGAGTATGCAATGGTTGTGCCAAGGGGGATAGTTGTTCGCCTAATAACCTTCGGATGGGTCATTTCTTCCGGCTTCGCACCAAGAAAAGACAGCGGTGCCTATTCTGGCATCAACCTTGCAGGATTTGGCATTAGGTATTCCCAATACTCATCCAACGGAGCTTAGATCATGCGTGCCCGAAATTCGATCCTTATCGCCGGCTTGATAGGTGCCTGGGCGCTGGCCGTCGGCGCCGGCCTGCCCATCCAGTCCGCGCACGCCGAATCCGTGGTGCGCTACGGCATTTCGATGGCCGACATCCCGCTGACGACAGGCCAGCCGGATCGCGGCGCCGGCGCCTACCAGTTCACGGCCTATACGATCTACGATCCCCTGGTCGCTTGGGAAATGGATGTAGCCGACCGGCCCGGCAAACTGGTGCCCGGGCTCGCCACCGAATGGAAAGTGGACGACAAGGACAAGACCAAATGGCGCTTCACCCTCCGCAAGGGCGTCAAGTTCCATGACGGCAGCGAGTTCAACGCCGACGCGGTGATCTGGAATCTCGACAAGGTTTTGAACGACAAGGCGCCGCAATTCGACAAGCGCCAGAGCGCGCAGGTCAAGACCCGCCTGCCCTCGGTCGCGAGCTACGCCAAGATCGACGACGACACCGTCGAGATCACGACCAAGACCGTCGACTCGTTCTTTCCCTACCAGATGCTCTGGTTCCTGGTCTCCAGCCCCGCGCAATATGAAAAGCTCGGCAAGGATTGGGACAAGTTTGCCAGCCAGCCCTCCGGCACCGGGCCGTTCAAGCTGACAAAGCTGGTGCCGCGCGAGCTCGCCGAATTGTCGAAGAACCCGGATTACTGGGACAAGAAGCGGATTCCGAAAGTCGACAAGCTGGTCCTGATTCCGATGCCGGAAGCGTTGACGCGCACCAACGCGCTGCTTGCAGGGCAAGTCGATTTGATCGAAACCCCGGCGCCGGACGCGGTGCCGCAGTTGAAATCCGCAGGGATGCGGATCGTCGACAACATCACGCCGCATGTCTGGAATTATCACCTCAGCGTGCTGCCGGGTTCGCCCTGGACCGACGTCCGCCTGCGCAAGGCGCTCAATCTCGCGATCGATCGCGATGCCGTCGTCGGCCTGATGAACGGGCTGGCGAAACCCGCCAAGGGCCAGGTCGACCCGTCGAGTCCCTGGTTCGGCAAGCCGAATTTCGAACTCAAATACGATCTCGCCGCGGCCAGGAAGCTGGTCGAGGAAGCCGGCTATTCCCGGGAGAAGCCGCTGAAGACCACCTTCATCATTGCGCAGGGCGGCACCGGCCAGATGCTGTCGCTGCCGATGAACGAATTTTTGCAGCAGAGCTTTAAGGAAATCGGCATCGACGTCGACTTCAAGGTGGTCGAGCTCGAGACATTATATACGCATTGGCGCAAGGGCGCGGCCGACGAGATGAATGCCGGCATCACCGCCAACAACATCGCCTATGTGACCTCCGACCCGCTCTACGCGATCGTGCGCTTCTTTGCCTCCGACCAGGTGGCGCCGGTCGGCGTCAACTGGGGCGGCTACAAGAATCCGAAGGTCGATGCCCTGATTAATGAGGCCAAACAGACCTTCGATACCGCCAAGCAGGACGAACTGATCGCGCAGGCGCATTCGCTGATCGTCGACGACGCGGCGCTGGTGTGGGTGGTGCACGACACCAACCCGCACGCGCTGTCGCCGAAGGTGAAGAAATTCGTGCAGGCGCAGCACTGGTTCCAGGATCTGACCCAGATCGGGCTGGAGTAATATCTCCTCGTCGTCCCGGCCCTTATGCGCAATTGCGCATCAGGAGCCGGGACCCATAACCACCGGCGCTCGTGGTTACGCGCAAGTCGTCGAACAGCGCTTGCTTAAACGAGGGGCTACTTCGTCAACAGCGCGAACGCGCCGTCCCAGTCTTGCGGCGGCGGGTTTTCCTGATAGAGGCGGATCCGGGCCTCGTACAGATTGTAGAGCAGTTCAAGCGAACGCGCCTCGTCGGTGCGGCGGCCGCGCTCGATCGCCGCCAGCGCGCCGTCCCAATCCCTGCCGCGATAGCACGCCAGCATCTCGATGGTCAGGTTGCGCAGCCGCTGGAAGCGGCCGGACTGCGCGGTGTCCTCGCGTCCGGCGATGGCGTAGATCACCTCCGGCTCTTTCTTGCCCTTGACCATGATGAAGTCGAGCTCGAGGATCGCGAACTTGTCCTTGACCGCAAGCGCGGTCCTGGAGCCGACGATGATCGGGAAGCCGTATTCCTTGGATTGGCCCTCGAGGCGCGACGCCAGATTGACGCTGTCGCCGAACACCGAATAGTCGAAGCGAACGTCGGACCCCATATTGCCGACCACGCAGGTGCCGGTGTTGAGCCCAACGCCGACATTGAGCGGGATGTATCTGTGGCCACCTTCCAGCGCCTCCTGTTCGCGCGCCTGGTTGAGTTCGTCGACCCGCTCCAGCATGTCGAGTGCCGCCTCGCAGGCGTTGAGCTGATGCTCCCTGTCATCGAGCGGCGCGTTCCAGAACGCCATGATGGCGTCGCCCATATATTTGTCGATGGTGCCTTTACGCCCGAGGATCGCGTTGGTCAGCGGCGTCAGGAAGCGGTTCATCAGTGCGGTGAGGCCCTGCGGATCGTTCTTGTAGGTCTCCGAGATCGAGGTGAAGCCGCGCATGTCGGAGAACATGATGGTCATCTCGCGCTCTTCGCCGCCGAGCACGAGTTTTTCCGGCGACTGCGCCAGCTGCGCGACCAGCGCGGGCGACATGTATTGCGAGAACGCCGTTCGTATCTGTTTGCGCTGCTGCTGCTCCCGCACGAAGCTCGAGAAGATCAGCGTCAGATAGATCGCCGTGGTCGACATCAATGGATAGGTGAAATCGATCAGCAGGCGGTGCTGGGTGTAGAAATACCAGGACGTTCCGACCAGCGCGCTGGCAAACACCGCGCCGAGGGCGACAAGCGTGATCGGCCCGAACAGCGGCGCGAAGGCGATCACCAGCAGCCCGAACAGAAGTGCAGTCGCGAATTCGACGACGATGCCGTAAATCGGCTGCAAGATCACCGACCCCGTCAACGCACTCTCCAGCACCTGGGCGTGGATTTCCACGCCCGGCATAGCCCGCGAAACCGGCGTGGTCTTGATGTCGTTGAGGCCGACCGCCGAGGTCCCGATCAACACCAGTTTGCCCGCGACCTTGTCGGGCGCCACAGTCCGGTCCAGCACGTTGATGGCGGGAACGTAGAGGGAGGAATCGTTGCGCGCGAAATGAATCCAGAGCTGGCCATTATTGTCGGTCGGGATCTGAAAGCCCTTGATACGGAGGCTCTTGATGCCGGCCTTCTCGGCCTTGATCAGGATCGTGCCCGAACCGGTGGCGACCCGAAGCATCTCGAAGGTCAGCGACGGCATCGTCAGGCCTTTGGGCCTGCATAATCATCGGCACCCGCCGCACGATGCCGTCCCGTTCGGGATTGATCGTAAACAGGCCACGCCCGGCCGCGGCATGCTCCAGGACCCCGACATTGCGCAGCAGGCCCGGGAAATCGAACATGAACCGTTGCGGCTGCTCCTCGCCCAGCATCGCCAGCCCCGTCACCGGCAGGGTCTTGTCGAGTGCGGTGAGTTCTTCCGGCAGCCCCGATTCGCCCAGCACCACGCGCGACGCGCTGATGGCATCGGCGAAAATCTGATCGTTGCTCGGCAGCGCCCGCAACCTGGCGCGGGTTTCTTCGTCGAGATTGCGGAACGTGTCGGCCGCGACATCGGGATTGAGGCGGTCGGGCTCGGAAAACACCACGTCGAAGGCGATCACGACAGCGCCGAGCCTGGTCAGCTCCACGACGAGATCCGCGATCCGCGTCCGCGGCCATGGCCACTGTCCGAGCTTTTCCATGCTCTTGTCGTCGATATCGACAATGGTGACCGGCCTTGCGGTCTTCTTGCGCGGATCGATGCGCTGGAAGCCATCGAAGATCCTGACCCTGATCTCCTCGACCGGGGCCGGATCGAGCACGCGCAGCGCGGCGAAGCCGACCAGCAGCGCGAGGCACGCCAGCCGGGCGTAGCCGAAGCGCAGCTTGAACCACCGTCGCAATAACCTCAGTCGCTTCATGTCGTCTGGATATCACGCTCGGTTGGTTTGCACACGCCAGGAATTTGAGGCATTTGGCCGGCGGCACCCAAGTAGACGCCACCAAGGCAAACCGGTCCTTGATAAGCCATCAGGAGATGGCGGATTATTTTGCACGTGCCATCTGCACGAGAGAAACCGTTGCCCTACAGCGCTTCAGACATATTTTGATTTTTGCACGGTACCCATCTGGATTTTATCGAACCGCGATGCCCGATGATCGTGCAACCTTCAGCTTCGGTGTCGCGATAAGCTAGGCAAGAATGAAGTCGGAGAGATGAAGACTGGTTGCGGTCACGCCTTTCAGGACGATTTGGAATTCCGCATTTCCAGCGTTTCCGTTCGTATCGCCCAGGACCACTGTATCGGATCCAACCTGCGACCAATTGAGACCGTGCGCAGCCAGGGCTCCAAGGCCACTCATACCCGCGGCGAATCCCAGCCCAGAAACGTTGATATGATCCACACCAACCTGGAAATCCTGGATCGTATCGAAGCTCGCGGGTGTCGAATCTGCCGCAGCTGCAAACACGAATGTATCCCTCCCCGAACCACCCCAGAGCTGATCCGCGCCGGCCCCGCCGGTAATGGTATCGTTCCCGGATCCTCCATAGATGACATCGTTACCGTCGCCACCCTGAATAGTATCGTTCCCGCCCCGCCCATAAATCGTATCGTTGCCACCCTGCGCGTTGATGTGGTCAGCCGTTGAGTCGTTATTGCCGATGATCGTGCTATCGGTCGCCCCCCCGATGAAATTGTGATTATTTCCACTTATGAACGCTGTACTGGCCGCGAGTAGCGTCGTTCCGTCTGCGGCATAGATGTCGTGGTCCGGATCATCATTATCGGTGACGGCGACGGTGACGATCTGCGCGGTGCCGTCCACGGTATGGACAGTGAACGTATCGGTCAGATGCTGGTCTTCACCGAGCGCCTTCACTGCCGCATTGGAATTATTGAGCGTGTAGGTCCAGACGCCGCCCTCGGTCATCTGATAGGTACCGTAACCGTGGTCGGTGCCCGAACCGGCCGCCGCTGCGACAAAGGTATTGGGCGCGTTGTCGACATCGGTGTCGGTCAGCGTGCCGGTGACGGTTAGCGTACCATTGCCAGGACTGTCGTCGGCTACTTCCACGGCACCGCTCGACTGACCGGCGATCACCGCCGGGTCGTTGGTGCCGAGAATGTTCACCGTCAGCAGATGCGAGGTGCCGTCCGCCGACGACACGCTCAGCGTATCCGTATAGGTCGTGCCGCCGACAAACTCGTTGTGCGCCGTGTCGGTGGTATACGTCCACACCCCGGCGGCGTTGATCGAGAAGTGACCATAGGCATGGCTGCCCGCCACGTCGGTCTGCGCATTGAACGTCGCCAAACTGTCGACATCGCTGATCGACAGCTTCCCGCCGGTCGTCAGCACCGCATTCGTTTCGGTCAAATTCTGGGTGTCGGTGCCACCGATCACCGCCGTGTCGTTGACGCCGGTCACATTCACCGTGAACGTCGCTGTGCCGGTGGCGCCGTGCACGTCTGACGTCTGCACGGTGAAGGTGTCGGTATGGGAGCCCGCCGGCAGCGCGTTGATCGCGGCAGCATTGGCGACATAATCGTAGCTGCCGTTGGCATTCACGGTCAGCGAACCATAGAGGCCGGCGACCGCCGACGTCGCCACGTGGTTCGGCGCGTCGAGCACGGCATATTGCAGCGTTGCGGTCTCACCGCTGTCGCGATCGCTCCCGACCAGCGTGCCCGTGAGATCGCCAAAGCTGTCATTCGCGGCGGTATCGGTGAGCGTGCCGGCATTCACGTTGGCGAGCGTCGGCGAGTCGTTGGCGCCGGTCACGTCAACCGTCAGCGTCGCGGTGCCGGTGGCGCCGTGCACGTCGGTGGTCTGCACCGTGAACGTATCGGCATATGTACCGGCATGCAGCGCGTTGATCGCGCCGGCGTCGGCGACATAGCTGTAGCTGCCGTTGAGGTTCACCGTCAGCGAGCCGTAGTGGCCCGCGACGGCCGAATTCACAGCGAGATGGCTGATTGGGACGATCGCGGTATAGAGCAGCGTTGCGGCATCGCCGTTGTCGACGTCGTTCCCGACCAGCGTTCCCGTGAGGTTGCCGAAGCTGTCGTTCCCTGCGGTATCGGTGAGCGTACCCGCGTTCACCGCCGCAACCACCGGCGCGTCGTTGGTGCCGGTGATGTCGATCGTCAGCGTCGCGGATGCGGTCGCGCCGGCCGCATCATGCATGGTGTAGGTAAAGACGTCCGCGACGTGCTGATCCTGGGTCAGCGCCTGCGTGGTGGCCTTGCCGTTATCGAGCGTGTAGGTCCAGCTGCCGTCGTCCGCGATGGTGACGCTGCCATAGGTACCGGCAACCACGGTGGCGACGTGTCCCGTCAACGGACCGCTCGGTGTTCCGCTCGCGACCCCCTGCACCGTCATGGTGTCGCCGGTGTCGACGTCGGAGTCGTTTGAAAGAACATTGCCCGTCGCGGTATCGATGCCGGCAAACGCGGTATTTCCCGGATGGACGCCCTGCTCGACCACCGGCGCGCCGGTATTCAGGTCGGTCGCGGCGACCGGCGCATCGTTGGTGACCGGCGCGTCATTGGTGCCGGTGATTCCGATCGTCAGCGTCGTCGTCGAGGTGCCGCCGTTGTGGTCGGATTCGGTGTAGCTGAAGACGTCGTTGGCGTGCGCGCCCTGCGCCAATGCGTTGGTCGCGGGCCGGCTGTTGTCGAGCGCGTAGGTCCAGGTTCCGTCCACACCGAGAACGAGCGACCCATAAGTGCCGATGATGGTGGCGCCGACGCCGGTCGAAAGCACGCCGCTCGCCGTCCCCGCTGCAACGCCAACGACTGAATGCGTGTCGGTGAGGTCGACATCGGTGTCGTTGGTGAGCACATTGCCGGTCGTGGTCGGAACGCCGGGAACGACGTTGTCGTGGACGTCGTTGCCGGCCTCGACGACATGGCCCTGGTCGCTGTCGGCCACCGCAACCGGCGTATCGTTGGTGCCGGTGATGGTGACGGTGAATGGCTTTGAGATGACGCCGCCATGGCCGTCATCCACGGTCGCGGTATAGGTCAGCGTCAGGATTTCGCCGGCGGCCAGGAAGTCGAACGCACCGTCGGCCAGGCTGTAGGTCCAGGTCGCCGAACCATTGTCGGTATTGCCAGGGGTCTGCGCAATGGTCAGCGCGCCTTCCACCGCCGCCACGTCGGCCTGTTGCTGCGCCGTCAGCGTCAGGGCGGTATGCGACGCATCGGTATAGGTGAATGAGGAGAATACCGCGCTCACCACCGGACGGTCGGTCAGGTCGACGTCGGTGAAGCCGATGGTGCCGGAAACCGTATCGAGCGCCGTCGACCCGGTCGGGTTCGGCTGTGGCGTGTTCGACAGTTCGGCAAACGCGTTGCTGGTCGTATCGATCGTCGGGGTGTCGTTGGTGCCGGTGATGGTGACGGTGAATGGCTTTGTCACCACGCCGCCATGGCCGTCATCGACGGTCGCGGTATAGGTCAGCGTCAGGGTTTCGCCGGCGGCCAGGAAGTCGAAATTGCCGTCGGCAACACTGTAGGTCCAGGTCGCAGAACCGTTGTCGGTATTTCCGTCGGTCTGCGTCACCGTCAGCGGCACCGCGACCGCTGCCACGTCGGCCTGCTGCTGCGCCGTCAAGCTCAGCGCGTGGTCCGATGCATCGGTATAGGTAAACGAGGTAAAGGCCGCGCTCGCCACCGGACGGTCGGTCAGGTCGACATCGGTAAAGCCGATGGTGCCGGAAACCGTATCGAGCGCCGTCGACCCGGTCGGGTTCGGCTGTGGCGTGTTCGACAGTTCGGCAAACGCGTTGCTGGTCGTATCGATCGTCGGGGTGTCGTTGGTGCCGGTGATGGTGACGGTGAATGGCTTTGTCACCACGCCGCCATGGCCGTCATCGACCGTCGCGGTATAGGTCAGCGTCAGGATCTCGCCCGCCGCCAGGAAGTCGAACGCACCGTCGGCCAGGCTGTAGGTCCAGGTCGCCGAGCCGTTGTCGGTATTGCCCGGGGTTTGTGCGACCGTCAGCGCGCCTTCCACCGCCGCCACGTCGGCCTGTTGCTGCGCCGTCAGCGTCAGGGCGGTATGCGACGCGTCGGTATAGGTGAACGAGGAGAATACCGCGCTCACCACCGGGCGGTCGGTTAGGTCGACATCGGTGAAGCTGACGGTGCCGGTGACGGTATCGAGTGCCGCCGAGCCCGTCGGGTTCGGCTGTGGCGTGTTCGACAGTTCGGCAAACGCGTTGCTGGTCGTATCGATCGTCGGGGTGTCGTTGGTGCCGGTGATGGTGACGGTGAATGGCTTTGTCACCACGCCGCCATGGCCGTCATCGACGGTCGCGGTATAGGTCAGCATCAGGATTTCGCCGGCGGCCAGGAAGTCGAACGCACCGTCGGCCAGGCTGTAGGCCCAGGTTGCCGAGCCATTGTCGGTATTGCCCGGGGTTTGTGCGACCGTCAGCGCCCCTTCCACCGCCGCCACATCCGCCTGCTGCTGCGCCGTCAACGCCAGGGCGTTGTGCAATGAATCCGTGTAGGTGAACGAAGTGAAGCTCGCACTCACCACCGGACGGTCGGTCAGATCGACATCGGTGAAGCTGACGGTGCCGGTGACGGTATCGAGCGCGGTCGAGCCCGTCTGGTTCGGCTGTGGCGTGTTCGACAGTTCGGCAAACGCATTGCTCGTGGTCGCGATCGTCGGGGTGTCGTTGGTGCCGGTGATGGTGACGGTGAACGGCTTTGAGATGACGCCGCCATGGCCGTCATCGACCGTCGCGGTATAGGTCAGCATCAGGATTTCGCCGGCGGCCAGGAAGTCGAACGCACCGTCGGCCAGGCTGTAGGTCCAGGTTGCCGAGCCATTGTCGGTATTGCCCGGGGTTTGTGCGACCGTCAGCGCCCCTTCCACCGCCGCCACATCCGCCTGCTGCTGCGCCGTCAACGCCAGGGCGTTGTGCAATGAATCCGTGTAGGTGAACGAAGTGAAGCTCGCACTCACCACCGGACGGTCGGTCAGATCGACATCGGTGAAGCTGACGGTGCCGGTGACGGTATTGAGCGCGGTCGAGCCCGTCGGGTTCGGCTGTGGCGTGTTCGACAGTTCGGCAAACGCATTGCTCGTGGTCGCGATCGTCGGGGTGTCGTTGGTGCCGGTGATGGTGACGGTGAATGGCTTTGTCACCACGCCGCCATGTCCGTCATCCACGGTCGCGGTATAGGTCAGCGTCAGGGTTTCGCCGGCGGCCAAAAAGTCAAAATTGCCGTCGGCAACACTGTAGGTCCAGGTCGCAGAGCCGTTGTCGGTATTTCCGTCGGCCTGCGTCACCGTCAGCGGCGCCGCGACCGCCGCCACATCGGCCTGCTGCTGCGCCGTCAAGGACAGCGCATGGCCGGATGCGTCCGTATAGGTAAACGAGGTGTAGGCCGCGCTCGCCACCGGACGGTCGGTCAGGTCGACGTCGGTAAAGCCGATGGTGCCGGAAACCGTATCGAGCGCCGTCGATCCGGTCGGATTCGGCTGGCTGTCGTTCGACAGTTCAGCAAACGCGTTGCTGGTCGTCGTGACCACGGGATTATCGTTGGTGCCGTTGATGGAAATGTCGGCGCCGTTGATCGATACCGTGATCGGCGTCGAAACCACTCCGCCATGGCCGTCATCGACCTCGGCGACGTAGTTGAGAGTCAGCGTCTCGCCCTTGGCGATGAAATCGAACGCCTTGTCGGCGACGCTGTAGGTCCAGGTCGCCGAACCATTGTGGGTATTTCCCGCCGCCTGCACGACCGTCAGGGGAACCTCGACGGCGGCGATCGCCGCCAGCTGCTCGGCCGTCAGCGAACCGGTGATGTCGTGGCCCTGGGCGTCGAGATATCTAAACGGATGCGACGCGGAGAGCGCAGCGCTCACGATTGGACGGTCGGTCAGATCGACGTCGGTGAAAGTGACGGTGCCGGACGCCGTATCGATGGCGGTATTGCCGGTGCCTAATCGCTCGGTGATGCCAGTGCCGGTCGTCGCAATGGTCGGGGTATCGTTGGTGCCGGTGATGGTGACGGTGAATGGCTTTGTCACCACGCCGCCATGGCCGTCATCGACGGTCGCGGTATAGGTCAGCGTCAGGGTTTCGCCCGCGGCCAAAAAGTCAAAATTGCCGTCGGCAACACTGTAGGTCCAGGTCGCAGAGCCGTTGTCGGTATTTCCGTCGGCCTGCGTCACCGTCAGCGGCGCCGCGACCGCCGCCACATCGGCCTGCTGCTGCGCCGTCAAGGACAGCGCATGGCCGGATGCGTCCGTATAGGTAAACGAGGTGTAGGCCGCGCTCGCCACCGGACGGTCGGTCAGGTCGACGTCGGTAAAGCCGATGGTGCCGGAAACCGTATCGAGCGCCGTCGATCCGGTCGGATTCGGCTGGCTGTCGTTCGACAGTTCGGCAAACGCGTTGCTGGTCGTCGTGACCACGGGATTATCGTTGGTGCCGTTGATGGAAATGTCGGCGCCGTTGATCGATACCGTGATCGGCGTCGAAACCACTCCGCCATGGCCGTCATCGACCTCGGCCACATAGTTGAGAGTCAGCGTCTCGCCCTTGGCGATGAAATCGAACGCCTTGTCGGCGATGCTGTAGATCCAGGTCGCCGAACCATTGTGGGTATTTCCCGCCGCCTGCACGACCGTCAGGGGAACCTCGACGGCGGCGATCGCCGCCAGTTGCTCGGCCGTCAGCGAACCGGTGATGTCGTGGCCCTGGGCGTCGAGATATCTAAACGGATGCGACGCGGAGAGTGCCGCGCTCACGATCGGACGGTCGGTCAGATCGACGTCGGTGAAGGTGACGGTGCCGGACGCCGTATCGATGGCGGTATTGCCGGTGCCTAATCGCTCGGTGATGCCAGTGCCCGTCGTCGCAATGGTCGGCGTGTCGTTGGTGCCGGTGATCGTGATCGTGATCGGCGTCAACGTCCATTCATCGTTTGGCGCGTAGTTGTTGTCCACCCGCGCCATGTAGGTCAGCGTCAACGTCTCGCCGGCGGCAAGAAAGTCGAAGGCGCTGTCGGCAATATTGTGGTCCAGGTCGCCGATCCGTTGTTGGTGTTGCCGGGGTCCTGCACCACGGTAAGCGGTATTTCGACCGCCTGGATCGCCGCCAGTTGCTCCGCCGTCAGTGACGCGGTGACGTCGTGGTTGTTCGCATCCTTGTAGCTGAAGGAATCGAACTTGGCAGTCGCGCTCGGAAGGTCGCCGGCGTTGATGTCGACCCACCTGATCTTGTCGGACAGCGTATCAAGGGTCGAACTGTGGGTGACAGTGTGTGTAGCATTGTCACGTTCGGTGAAAGCGCTGTTGAAGGTGACGACCGTCGGCGGCCCATCGATGTGATCGGTCCTGGGCGGGGTGTTGGGGTTGGACAGCGCCGCAGGGTTGTCCGCAACGAAGCCCACCTTCACTGTCACGGGGACGGTGTCCCCGTTCGCCAGCTTGACCGTCAGCGATTCCTGGGTGATCGAATCGGTGAAATGGGTGGTGTCTTTGGGGTTCGTATTGTCGGTGAATTTCTGCGCAAAGACGTCCGTGATGATCTTTTGCGCATCCGCCGACAGCTGGGCCGACGACAGGAAGCTGACGGTGCCCTGACCATTGACGATGGTTTGCGTTCCGGCCAGATTGACGGTCGCGATCGGGGTCAGGGTCGTCTTGTCGAACAGGATATAGGAGCCGGTGGTGCCGTCCGGCTCGACCAGCACCTGGAATTTCGCCGGCGGCGCGCCACCCTGGGCCGGGACATCGAAATCGATCTCGACCAGCACCGCAGTGCCGCGGAAGCCATTGTCGCGACCGGCGTATCGACCTTCATATCGCCGTGTTTGGCGGTAGCACCCGCGACGAACGAGATCGTCCCCTGCACGAGGCTGATCAGCGACGAGTTGTTCGACCCGTTCGGGTCATAGATCATTTCGTTCAGCACCATCTTCGCGTTCGACGCGAGGCCGAACACGGAGCCGTCGATGAAGGTGATGCCGAGCGAGGAGTCGGAGCCGGACTGGACCACGTCGCCCTTGTTGACGTTGTCGCCCTGGTTCAGGATGATCGACACGCCGTTCCGGATCACGGTCGCGGTGCCCGTCAGCTTGGTGACATGGCCGATCACCTGGGCAACGCTGGCACTGCCGTCGGCCTGCGCAAACTGCGTGTAACCGCTGAGCGCGTCGACGATGTCGCCGGTGAGATGCGCACCATCGGGCGAAGCCAGCGCGGCGTGCTTCTCGCCCTTGAAGTAATCGTGCAGCACCAGTTTGCGGTCGTCCGCGGACAGGATCAGGTCGACCCCGGAGCGCTTGAAATCGCCGGTGAAGAGCAGATGGGCGTCCTGGACGATAATGGCGCCCGCTGGCGCATGAGTCGAAACGCTGTCGACATGGCCATGCCCATGGGGCTGGGAGCCCTGACCGTCAGACAGAGTACCGTCGAATTTACCGGCAAAGCTCAAATGGGCACCGTCGCCACTAAGGTTAATATTCATACAATATTCGAAAGTCTAAGCTTGCATATCATTGGAGGGTTCCGTGGGGAACCATCCATTACTGAGCAAAGCGTGCAGTATAGGGAGCTGTTCGCTTCCGATCCTTAAATATTACAAGTATTCATGGCCGATGAGCGAAGAAGACAAGTCATCATTTTTGAGCTGGAGGAAAGTTAGTTTACGTATTTCTTAGTATAAAAATCAAAACCTATACTTCAATTTTCTTCCCTTGGATTCCGCAAGGCGATATAGCGCGGTTCCCCAAGTCGAAACTGTGATTTGGCTAACAAATCACGTGATTCTGAACACATTAGCCATATTAACCGGAAATCAACGATAAGGCATAGTTAATACCAAGTGTCACAAAGATACGACAGTCCGTCCTAAAAGGATCGATAAAAGTTTCAGCAAACCGGCGAGGCTAATTTTAAGCTGTTTTGCGCTTTCCGGCCCGTTATGGCCCGCTTTAAGCAGATTAAAAGTCCCGCCGCCCATCCTGCCCCCCACGAAACGATCCGGTCACGAGCGGGTTATAGCCCCGTCGATGCCCGGACATGGGGCGTCAGATGCGGTTGTCAGGTCATTCGCGCGCGTGGCGCGAGGTCATACTCGCGTGCGGTTTACTCTGGTTCGGAACGGCCGACCTCAGGGCGGAAACGCCGGGGTCTTCCGGCGCCCAGGATTTGGTCCAGAAATCGGCCGAGCCGTTCGGGCTTGCGGCATCCGCGCTGTCCGGCGGCGGCCTGCGCCAGAAGTGGCTCGGCGTGCAGCGCCGTCTCGACGATGAAATGGTGCAGCTCGCGCTTTGCGAGGGCGACCGCGACGGTTGCGCGTCCTCGGCCGCGCTGCAATTCCTCGCCATTATCGATGTGGCAAAACTTCGCGAAGGCCGCGCCCGGCTTGGCGAGATCAATCGCGCGCTCAATCTCGCCATCAGGCCGGTCAGCGATCTCAAGCAATATGGCGAGATCGACGTCTGGACGTCGCCGCTTGCGACCCTGACAAGGGGCGGCGGAGATTGCGAGGATTACGCAATCGCGAAATTTGTTGCGCTGCGGCTGGCCGGCATCGCGCCGGACGACCTGCGGATCGTGATCATGCACGACACAATCCACGGCGAGGACCATGCCGTTGCCGCCGCGCGGCTGGATGGGCACTGGCTGACACTCGACAGCCGCCGCATGGCGATGGTCGAGGATTCCGACATCAGGAATTACCGGCCGACCTTTGTGATCGACCGGCATGGCGTCATGCAGTACGGCGATGCGCCGCTGCTCGCCGGCGCAACCGGCCGCGATCTTGCTTCTCCGGTTGCCGTGACTTCGCTGGCCGAGCCCAGCCAGATCCGTCCCTGAACCAGGCCGCCGCGCAAAGCCGATTGACAGCCGCCTCGCAATTTCATTTCGTTGCGGCGATTGAGAAGCCGCTTCGGTCGTCGCCAAACGAACGTTGCGGCTGAACTGGCCAGGCGCATTCGCCACGGGGCCTTTGTTTTTCGGACAGGAATTTGAATGCGCCTGATGATGCTGGCTTTCGTTGCGGCCCAGGTTGGACTGCTGTATCCCGCTTGCGCGGATACCGAGGCGGAAGCCGACCGGTCGCTGCGCGAGACGTTGCCGCTCTATGAAAAGAACCGTTGCGCCGACATCAAGGATACGGCGGGACAATTGTTCTGCGGCGATCCCGACCTGCAGAGCGCCGGCGCCCGGCTGAGCAATGCCTTGCAGGACCGGATCAACCGGATTGCCGATCGCCGGCTTGCGGTCGAAGAGAACGTGGAATGGATCAGAGGCCGCAATTTGAGTTGCGGGATATTTGGCGGACTAAGTGTCGCAAGCCGGAACATCCAATCGGTCAAGGCCTGCCTGTTGAAAGAGACGGAAGAGCGGATCGAGATATTGGCCGATCCGAACTTCGATTGCCTGGCGAACAACACCACCGCCGGCATGCTGATCTGCAGCGATCCCGCCCTGGCGATCGCCGACAGGGAGCTCAACGGTCACGTTGTCGCGCTGATCGCCAAAATGAAGGACGACGAAGCCAAGGGAGCCTTCGCCGAATACGCCAGATGGATCCGGGCCCGCGACCGCAAGTGCCATCTGGCCGACAAGGAAAACGTGCCGCTGGACGAATTGTCGCCGTCGGAAGCCTGCCTGGCGGACGATATGAGCCGGAAGACCGCCGAGATCATCGCGGCCAAGGGCGACCCGCAACGGGTGTTCGGCAAGTCCGAGCTTTCGCCCGCCCCCGATGCCGACGCGGTCGATCTGTGTATCGCGCAGATTCATTCAGCCAACGCCTGCGGCGATTTCCTGCGCGTAAGCCGTATCATCCAGCTCGATACCGAAGTGTCGGCCGAGGCCGCCCTGGTGACGGCCGAAGTGGAAATGAAGGTCCTCTCGCCATTCGCCGTCTGCAGCCCGATCGCGTCGACCTGCACCGGAACCTGCTGGGACTTAGGCTCGGGGCAGGCAAAACCGTCGCCGGGAAGCCGGGAGAGCCAGCCGCTCGCGCACCGGCTCCGAATCGAAAAGTCATTCGCGTTTCAGAAGGCCGACAACGGCTGGCGCTGCAACACGGATGCGCTGCAGCCGATCGAACTCGGGGTCGCGCTGAGCGGGCCGTAGCGGGCCGGCAGGTCAAAAAGTAGCGATCGTCATTGCGAGGAGCGCAGCGACGAAGCAATCCATTCTTTCTTTCCGGCGCGAGATGGATTGCTTCGCTTCGCTCGCAATGACGAGGTACATCGTTCTGAGCAGTCTCCTCAGAACATCAAATTGTCCTGCATCAGCACCCAGCGGCCGTTCTTGATCTGCTGGACCTGGGTGATGGTGCTGGCGAGATGGTTGGTCTTGGAGAAGATCGTCGGCGGCGAGTTGAAGATATCCAGGAATTTGTCGCCGGATTCCAGCGCGTCGAGCATTTTCTGACCCGTCAGATCCTTGCCCGCCTTGTTCGCGTAAAACGCGAACGTCGTTACCGCGTTGTAGCCGATGATCGCCTGGGTATTGGCGTCGGTGCCGAACATCTTCTTGTAGTTGGCCAGCCACTCCTTGACCTTGCCCTTGGCCGTATCCTCGTAGGGAATCTCGAAAGCGGCGGCGGCGTAGAGCCCTTCCACCGCGTCCTTGCCGAGCGTCGGCACTTCAAGCACGTTGGTCGGCGTGGCGCCGAGGAAGGTGACGTCCCAGCCGAGTTTCCTGGCTTCGCTCATCGCACCGATGGTCTCGCGGATCACGGTGCCGAGCACGACGAGGTCGCAGCCGTCGGACTTCATCTTGGCGACCTGGGCGCTGAAATCGGATGCACCGCGCTTGTAGCTCGTCACCGAGGCCGCCGGCACCTTCATCGCATCGAGCTGTTGCGTGAATCCGTCGAGCACGTTTTTGCCGTACTCGTCGTCCTGATGCATGATGCAGGGCTTTTTGAAGCTCTTCGCCTCCATCATGTATTTGAGCGCGGCGCGCGTGCTCTCGACATAGGGCAGCAGATTGTTGAACTTGAGCCGCTCCTGCGGCTTGGCCGGATCGAACTTGAAGGTGAATTCGGCCGCCGTCAGCGGGAACAGCTGCAGCACGCCGGCATCAAACAGGATATCCTGCGCGGCCAGCACGGTCGGCGAGCCCATCGGACCGACCATGGCGAAGACCTTGTCGCGCTCGACCATTTTTTGCGATGCCAGCACCGCGCGCTTCGGATCATAGCCGCTGTCCTCGAGGATCAGCTTGATCTTGCAGCCGTTGATGCCGCCGCTCGCATTGATCTCCTCGACCGCCATCTTCATGCCGTTGGAAACCGGAACGCCCCAGACCTTGATCGGCCCGGACAGATCCTGATGGGTGCCGATCACGATCTCGGTCGCCGAGATGCCTTCATTGGTGACCTTGGTTTGGGCCGCGGCCGGCAGACAGGTCAGCGAAAGGGCGCTCACCGCAAGGCCCAGCGCCCTGAACGATTTCGACATTGCAGTCTCCTCTTGGTTGGCCCGTGTTGCGCGAAGGGTGGGGCCTTCTGGTCCTTCGCCGTTTTCGATGCGTCACTCCAAAATCAGATCGGCTTACGCCACCGCCCGTTCGCCATACATGGCGCCGATCTCGGCGGCGTAACGCCTGTTCACGAAACTGCGCTTCAGCTTCATGGTCGGCGTCAGTTCCTCGTCCTCGGGGGTCAGCTGACGCTCGATCAGGAAGAATTTCTTGATGGTTTCGACGCGGGCGAAATTGGCGTTGACCGCCTCGATCTCGCGCTGGATCAGATCCTGGATCTCCGTGGCACGACACAGGCTCGCGTAATTGGTGAAGGGAATGTCGTGATCCTGCGCGTACTTCTCGACATTCTCCTGATCGATCATGATCAGGCATGTCAGATACGGCCGCTTGTCGCCGATCACCACGGCGTCCGAGACGTAAGGCGAGAATTTGAGCTGGTTCTCGATCTCGGATGGCGTGATGTTCTTGCCGCCCGAGGTGATGATGATGTCCTTCATCCGGTCGGTGATCTTGACGAAACCTTCATTGTCGATCGAGCCGACGTCGCCGGTGTGCAGCCATCCCTTGGCGTCGATGGTCTCCGCGGTCTTTTCCGGCTGGTTGAGATAACCCATGAACAGGAAATCGCCCTTGATCAGGATTTCACCCTTCGGGCAAATCATCACCTCGCCCCAGGGGGCGGCCTTGCCGACCGAACCGAGCTTGATGCGGTCCGACGGCATCATGGTGGCGACGCCGCAATTTTCGGTCTGGCCGTAGACCTCGCGCATGTCGATGCCGAGCGCGAGATACCAGCGGATCAGGTCCGGCGCGATCGGCGCTGCGCCGGTGAAGGCGATCCGGCAGCGATCGAGCCCGAGCATGCGGCGGATGTTGCGGAACACCAGCCAGTAGGCGGCGTGGTTGGCAAGCTTTAACGACAATGGCGGGGTTTCGCGCTGCAGCCTGCATTCGGTCATGCGATTGCCGATCGCGAGCGCGCGGCGGTACATCCAGTTCTGGAACGGGGTCGCGTCCTTCAGCGCGATCGTGATCCCCGAATAGAATTTCTCCCAGATCCGCGGCACCGCGAGAAACGCAGTCGGCTGCACCTCGCGCAGATTGTCGGGCACCGTTTCCGGGCTTTCGGCGAAATTCATCACCGATCCCAGCGCCAGCGAGATGTAATAGCCGCCGACCCGCTCAGCGACGTGGCACAGCGGCAGGAACACCAGCCGCTCTTCGCTATCGGTGGACGGAAACAGATCGTTGGCGTGGCGCATCTGATGCGTCACGCTGCGGTTGGAATGCATCGCACCCTTGGGCGGACCTGTGGTGCCGGAGGTATAGACCAGGATGGCGAGATCGCCGCTGCTGCGGCTAGCGACCATCTGATCCCACACTGCTTCATTGCCCTGGGCGTGGTTGCGCCCCAACGCCATGAATTCGGCCAGCGACATCACCATCGGGTCGACAAAACCGCTCAGCCCTTCCATGTCGAACACGACGATCTTTTCCAGCGTCGGGCAACGCGCGCGACAGCTCAGGAGCTTGTCGAGCTGCTCTTCGTCTTCGGCGAAGACGACGCGGGTAGCGGAATCGTTGATGAGATATTCGATCTGCGCGGACGAGTCGGTCGGGTAGATTCCGGAAGACACGCCGCCGGCGCAGAGGATGCCCATGTCGGCGAACACCCATTCCGGCACCGCATTGGCGATGATCGAGGCGACGTGGCCGGGGCGGAAGGCGATGGCGTGCAACCCGCAGGCAATATCCCTGGATATCTGCAGCCACTGCCGCCAGCTGGTCGGCTGCCAGATGCCGAATTTCTTTTCCCGGATCGCAGGCTTGTCGCCACGCGTTTCCGCGGCAAGCAGAAAACTCTTCGCGATCGTGTCGGCAACCGTCAGCACTGCCGGTCCGGCCATGCTCGTTTCTCCCTCTCCCGATCCGCCCGGATGCCGGCTTGAGCCAGTCTTTTCCCGGAAACAGAGCCTCAAATCTAACGCCAAGTCGCTCTCAGCGCCATGTTTTCTTCTTTTTCCAGCGCCGCTCACCCCGCGCGCCCTCTTCCTTGGCGCCCAGATAGAACTCCTGGATGTCCTTTGAATGCATCAGCCGCTCGCAGCTGTCGTTCATCACGACACGGCCGATTTCCAGCACGTAACCGTAATGCGCTGTCTCCAACGCAACCTTGGCGTTCTGCTCGACCAGCAGGATCGACATGCCCTGCTCCTCGTTGACCCGCCGGATGATGGTGAAGATCTCCTTCACCAGGATCGGCGACAGCCCAAGCGACGGTTCGTCCAACAGCAGCAGCGTCGGACGGTTCATCAGCGCGCGCCCGATCGCCAGCATCTGCTGCTCGCCGCCGGAAAGCTGGCCGGCCGGCTGGTTGAGCCGCTCCTTCAACCGCGGAAAATAGCCGTAAACACGTTCGAGATCCTCGGCGACGCCGTCGCGGTCGCGGCGTGGATAGGCACCCATCATCAGGTTTTCGCGCACCGACAGGAACGGAAACACTTCGCGTCCTTCCGGCACATGGCTCAGGCCCAGCCGCACGATCTTGTCGGCCTCCATGCGCTGGATCGGCTTGCCGAGGAATTCGATCGAGCCCTTTTGCGGATCGAGAATGCCGGAAATGGTTTTCAGCACCGTGGTCTTGCCGGCGCCATTGGCCCCCAGCAGGGTGACGATCTGCCCGCGCGGCACCTCGAGGCTGATGCCGCGGATCGCCATGATCGGCCCGTAGTAACTCTCGATGTTGCTGAGTTTGAGGATGATGTCCGGCGTGCTCATGGCATCATCCTCATGCGCCGAGATAGGCGGCAATGACGTCGGGATGACGCTGCACCTCGGCCGGCGAGCCCATCGCCAGCACGCGGCCGTAATTGAGCGCGATCACGCGGTCCGACACCCGGTTCACCAGCGTCATGTCGTGCTCGACCATCAGCACGGTGATGCCGAGCTCGGTCTTCATGTCGCGGATCCAGAACGACATATCGCCGGTCTCCTCGACATTGAGCCCGGAGGACGGCTCGTCGAGCAGGATCAGTTTCGGCTCCGAACACAGCGCGCGCGCCAGTTCGATCACCTTGCGCACACCGTAGGGCAGCCCGGAGATCAGCTTGTCGCGATAGGGTTCGAGATCGAGGAATTCGATCACCTGCTCGACCCGGCGGCGATGGGCTTTCTCGCTGGCGCGCACGCTCGGCAGGAACAGCAATTCCTGCCAGAGCTGGGTGGTGGAGTGGCGGTGGCGGCCGACCAGCAGGTTGGACAGCACGGTCGCATTCTCGAACAGTTCGATGTTCTGGAAGGTGCGGGCAATGCCCAGCCGTGCGATGTCGTAGGATGGCTGCTGGGTGATATCCTGGTCCTCGAAGAAGATCTTTCCCGAGGTCGGCGGATAGATCCGCGAGATCAAATTGAAGATTGAACTTTTTCCGGCGCCGTTGGGCCCGATGATCGAGAGGATCTCGCCCTTCTCCACCACAAAACTGACGGCGTCGACCGCTTTCAGGCCGCCGAAATACAGGGACAGATTCTCGGCGCGAAAATAGCTCATCGGTTCCGCTCCGATTTCACGTAGATCTTCTGCCGCTTGAAGGTGGCGCGCTTGTAGAGCGGGAACAGCTGGAAGAAGAGCTTGATCTTCAACCAGCGGCCGTAGAGGCCGAGCGGCTCGAACAGCACAAACAGCACGATGATGATGCCGTAGATCGCGCCCTTTAAGCCGTTGGCGGACGCAATGGCAGCGACCTTGTCCTGAACATGCGCCGCCGTTTCCTTGCCTGCGCCGAGCGTCGCTGCCATGCCCGATATCACGCCGGGCATATCGTCCTTGAGGTAAGTCAGGAACGGATCGATCATGACCAGGAAGATCGCGCCGAGCACCGCGCCGTGCAGGCTGAAGGTGCCGCCGATCAGGATCACGATGATGAACTCGATCGAGAGCTGCAGCGTGAACATTTCCGGGCTGATGAAGGACAGTTTGTGGGCAAACAGCACGCCGGCAAATCCGGTAATCGCGGCGCTGATCGCAAACGACTTGACCTTGTAGAGCGAGACGTTGATGCCCATGCTGCGCGCTGCCGTCTCGGAGTCGCGGATCGCGACGAAGGCGCGGCCGGTCGGCGAGCGCAGCAGATTGAGCGTGCCGACGATGGTCAGGATCAGCAGGCCAAGACAGAGGAAGTAAAAGGCCGGACTGTCGCGCGGCACTGATGTGCCGAGCATCTGGATGGTCTTGACCCGCATGCCCTCGTTGCCGTTGGTCACGCTTTCCCAGCGCGCCAAAATCTCCTCGACGATGAGGGCGAAGGAGATCGTTGCGATCACCAGATAGATGCCCTGCAGCCGCAACGCCGGGAATCCGACCAGCGCGCCGACGACGCCGGTCAACAGCCCGGCAGCGAGAAAATAGACCGGAAACGGAACGTTGAATTGCTGCAAATACGCTGCCGTATAGGCGCCGATGGCGAGAAAGGCGGCGTGGCCCAAGGACGCCTGCCCGGTAAAGCCGGTGAGGATCAACAGCCCGACGCCGACGGTGGCGTAGATGCAGACGAACACCAGTTGGCTCATGATATAGCTGGAGAGCACGAACGGCGCGATCACCAGCAGCGCGAGCAGGATGCCGTAAGAGACGAAATACCCGCTGTGCGGCACCAGCCGGATGTCGTCTTCATAATCGGTCTTGAACAGGAACCGCATCTTAAACTTTCTTGCGCATGTGAACGCCGAACAGGCCTTCGGGCTTGAGCAGCAGCACCACGAGCAGGACGATGTAGGGCGCGACATCCTTCCAGCCCTGCGCCAGATAGAAGCCGGCCATGCTCTCGATCACGCCGATCAAGACGCCGCCGACCACCGCGCCCGGGATCGAGCCGAAGCCGCCGAGCACCGCGGCCGGAAATGCCTTCAACCCCAGCACCAGCCCGACATTGGAATGAATGAAGGTGATCGGCGCCAGCAGCACGCCAGCGCAGGTGGCGACCGCGGCCGATATCGCCCAGACGATCGACACCACGCGCTTGACCGGGATGCCCATGTAATAGGCCGCCAGCATGTTCTCCGAACTGGCGCGCATCGCGGTGCCGAGCGTGGTCCGGTTGAAGAACAGATAGAGCAGCGCGCACAGGATAACGGTCGCAGCGATCACCGAAAGCTTGTCGTAGGCCAGCACCAGCGAGCCGATCCGCAGCACACCCTGGCTGAACGGCGTCTCGATCTTGAAGTCGTCGGTGCCCCAGATCATGCCGACGACGGAGCGCAGGAAATATCCGAGCCCGATCGTCGCCATGATGATGGAGAACTGCGGATAGCCGAGGATCGGCCGCACCACCACGCGTTCGGCGAGCATGCCGAACAGCGCCATCGCCGCGACCGCACCGGCAAAGCCGATCCAGTAATTGAGGCCGAGGATGCCGATGAAGGTGAAGGCGAAGAAGCCGCCCAGCATCATCAAATCGCCCTGGGCGAAATTGACGACCTCGGTTGCCTTGTAAACGAGCACAAAGCCAAGCGCGATCAGGCCGTAAACGCAGCCAAGCGCGATGCCACTTACGAGCTGCTGAACGAAGTCCAGCATCGCTTCCCTCCCCCGGATGCGCGGCGATTCTGACGATCGCCGTTTCGCATCCCGCTTCCGCGCCCCTGGAAGCGCTGAAAGCCGCATATGTCCTGCCCAATTGAGCCAAAAGCGCCGATCCCTGTCAACAAAGCGCTGGTTGCGGGACCTAGTCACTATTGCGGAGAAGCGGCCGCGGTGCGGTATTCGCCAATATCGCCGCGATTTGCCGCCCGCGATTCACCGTGCCGAAACGGTTTCGGTCCATGATCCGGAAGCGACAACGCAAACCGGATTGTCCCGAAATCATGACACCCGATGTATCAGCGCTGCAGGTGCGAGGGTTAACGAAGCGTTTTGACCGCCCCGCGGTCGATGCGCTAGATCTCACTGTCCGCACGGGCGAGTTTTACGCCCTGCTCGGGCCCAACGGCGCCGGCAAGACCACGACGCTGCGCATGGTGGCCGGCCTACTGCGGCCCGACGCCGGTTCGGTCTCCATTCTCGGCATCGATGCCTTGAACGATCCCGTCGCCGCCAAGCAGATCATGGCCTGGGTCTCGGACGAGCCGATGATTTATGACAAGCTGACGCCGCTGGAATATCTCGAATTCGTCGCCGGCCTGTGGGGCATCGACCCCAGGGTATCCGAACCTTCCGCGCACAATCTTCTGGTCTCGCTCGGGCTGGAGCCGCATCTGCACGAGCGCTGCGAAGGATTTTCCAAGGGCATGCGCCAGAAAGTTGCGCTGGCCGGCGCACTGGTCCACGACCCCCGGCTGATCATCCTGGACGAGCCGCTCACCGGTCTCGACGCGTTGTCGGCACGTCACGTCAAGGGACTGCTGCAGGAGCGCGTCCGCGCCGGCGCCACCGTGATCATGACGACGCATATTCTGGAAGTCGCCGAACGGATGGCCGACCGGATCGGCGTCATCGCCGCGGGCCGGCTGATCGCCGAAGGCACGCTCGCCGAGTTGCGCCAGCAGAACGGCAAGAACGACACCAGCCTCGAAGACATGTTCATCGCGCTGGTCGACACCGAGGCTGCCGCCGCATGAGTTCGACGGCCGATCTGACCTGGTTTGCCCGGCACGAAATCCGGCTGGCATGGCGCGAATGGCTCGCGATGATGACGGGCGGCCGCGGCAAGCGAAAGCGCGCCGCGATCGGCCTGCTTATCTTTGCCGCCATCCTGCACCTGCCCGCCTATGCGGTGATCGGCCGGTTCGCCGACCTGAAGCTTCCGCTCGACAAATCGCAGCTGATCGTCATCACCGCGACCATCTTCCTGGCCTGGGCCCTGATGCTGTCGCAGGCGATCGAATCGGTGACGCGGGTGTTTTATGCCCGCGCCGACCTCGATCTGATCATGTCGTCGCCGGTCCGGCTGGCCAACATATTTTCGGTCCGGATCGCAGCAATCGCGTTATCGGTCACTGCGATGGCGCTGTTGCTGTCGACACCCTTTGTCGACGTTCTCGTGATCGGCGGCGGCATCAGATGGCTGTCGGCCTTCGGCGTCGTCATCGCGATCGGCGTGTCGGCCGCGGCGGTGGCGATCGTGATCACGGTCCTGCTGTTTCGATTGATCGGTCCGAGCCGGACCCGCCTCGTCGCGCAGATCGTCTCCGCGGTGATCGGCGCCGGTTTCGTCATCGCGCTGCAGGTTGCCGCGATCTTTTCCTACGGCACCTTGTCGCGGTTCGCGGTTCTGACCTCGGATGCCGCGACGGCCTTTGCCCCCGATCTCGGCAGCCCGGTTTGGTGGCCTGCCCATGCAGCGCTTGGCAATGGTGAGGTGCTGGCGCTGCTGCTGGCCTCCAGTCTCGTGCTGCTCGGCGGCGTCATGGCGGTCCTGTCGCCGAGGTTTGCCGACACCGTGGTCCGCGTCGCGGCCACCGCAACGACGGTGCAGCGGGGGACGCGCGTGACCGCGTTCCGCGCCGGCTCGCGGCAACAGGCGCTGCGATGGAAGGAATTTCTGCTGCTGCGCCGCGACCCCTGGCTGGTTTCGCAGAGCCTGATGCAGCTGCTTTATCTGGTGCCGCCGGCGTTGATGCTGTGGCGAAGCTTTTCCGAGACTTCAGCCGCCATCGTGCTGATTACGCCGGTCATCGTGATGGCGGCAGGCCAGCTCGCCGGTGGTCTCGCCTGGCTGACGATCTCGGGCGAGGACGCCGCCGACCTGGTCTCGACCGCCCCGATGCCGCCCTCGCGCGTGACTCGCGCCAAGATCGAGGTGGTCCTGATCGTGATCGCCGTCATCTTCGCGCCACTGGTAACGGCGCTGGCATTTGCCTCGCCGCTCCAGGCTGCGGTCACCGCGCTTGGCGTCATCATCGCGACCCTATCGGCCGCCGCGATCCAGCTCTGGTTCCGGGTCCAGGCCAAACGCAGCCAGTTCCGCCGCCGCCAGACCTCGTCACGGGTGGCGACATTCGCGGAAGCCTTTTGCTCGATCGGCTGGGCCGCGACCGGCGCACTGGCGCTCTCGATGCCGATCGCCGCGGTTGTCAGCGGCCTGATGACGGCAGGGATTTTGGCCGCGACGTGGAAGATCAGCCCGCGACGGGGGTGAGCTCTCCCAATTCTCGTCGTGTTGTGGTAGGTATTATCGCTCGCGCAATCGTCGTTCACGAGATCGCCATGGCCACACTTACCATTTCAGCGGAAGGACAGATCACTCTTGATGATGATCTGTTGAAGCATCTTGGCATGCGGCCTGGTCAGCAGATTACTATAGAAAAGCTTTCAGACGGCCGGGTCGTAATGAAGGCATTCCGGCCGACCGGAAAAATTTCAGACGCTTTTGGTCTGCTTAAACGCAAGGATGGCCCTTCTCTGTCTATCGATGAAATGGCCGCGATCGGTCCTCCTACGCCTTGACCGCCTCCATTACCGCCGTCGCAAACGCTTCCGGCGCTTCCTGTGGGACATTGTGACCGGCGCCGGGCACGATTCGGTGGACGCGGCGGCCGGTGAATTTTGACGCGCTGGCGCGGCCGTCACCGGCGGGGAGAACGCCGTCCGCGTCGCCATCCAATGTAACCGCGGGCACCGTGATCGGAGGCAGCTCGGCCAGCCGGAGCTGTAGTTCGGCGTATTGCGGATCGCCGGCGGCTTGACCAAAACGATGCCGGTAGCTGTGGATCACGACATCGACGTAATCGGGATTGTCGTGCGCCGCCATTGAGCGATCGAAAGTGCCGTCGTCAAACTCCCAGTCCGGCGACCACTCTTCCCATAAGATCCTGGCGATCTCGCGCCGGTTGGCCGTGAGCCCGGCGCGCCCGCGTTCGATCTGAAAATAATATTCGTACCAGAGTGCGGCTTCATATTCCGGGCCGATCGGCACCATGGCGCGGGCGAGGTCCTGGATCAGATAGCTGTTCACCGTCACCAGGCCGGCGCATCGCTCCGGCCAAAGCGCGGCGGCGACGCATGCCGCGCGTCCGCCCCAATTATGGCCGGCGAACACGGCGCGTTTGATGCCAAGCGCATCCATCAAGGCGATCACATCAGCCCCGATCGCGGCCTGCTCTCCCGAGCGCAATGTCGCGCGATCGCGAAAACGGGTTGCGCCAAAGCCGCGCAGATAGGGAACGATGACGCGAAAGCCCCGCGCTGCCAGCAGCGGGGCGACATCGACGTAAGAGTGAATATCGTAGGGAAAGCCGTGCAGGAGGATCGCGGCCGGCCCGGTCGCGGGTCCGTCTTCATAACAGGCGATGTTGAGAACGCCGGCATCAATGTGGCGGAGCGGCTCCAGCCGTTTCGACGACGGCGCGCGCGCCGCGGGAACGGACGGCCCACCTTGCGCAAAGGCGTTGCCGGTTCGCGCCAGTTCGATCGCCGCCACGCCCGACAGCGCGGTGCCGAGAATGAAACGACGCTGGCGGTCGACGGAATCCGGCATGGCTCAAGCCTTGATCAGCTCCATCACCGCGGCCGCAAACGCCTCGGGCTCTTCCTGCGGCAGATTGTGGCCCGCGCGCGGTATCACGCGATGAACCCGGCGGCCGGTAAATTTCGGCGCGCTCGCGCTGCCGTCGGTCGCAGGCGCAACGCCATCGCCGGCGCCATCCAGCGTAATGGTCGGCACCGTAATCTGCGGCAGCGCCGCCAGCCGGCGCTGCACTTCCGCGTATTGCGGATCGCCGTCGGCGAGACCGAAACGGTGGCGATAGCTGTGAATCACGACATCGACATAGTCAGGATTGTCGTGCGCCACCGCCGTGCGTTCGAAACAGGCATCATCGAAATCCCAGTTCGGCGACCATTGCTTCCACAAGATATTCGCGATCCCGCGCCGGTTGGCGGCAAGCCCCGCGCGGCCGCGTTCGAGCTGGAAGTAGTATTGGTACCAGAGCGGCACCTCGCGCTCCGGCCGCGCCGGCACCATCGCTTTGGCAATGTCCTGGATCAGATAGCTGGTCACCGACACCAGGCCGATGCAACGCTCCGGCCATAGCGCCGCACCGACGCAGGCCGCACGGCCGCCCCAGTCATAGCCGGCGAACACCGCGCGCTTGATGCCAAGCACGTCCATCAACGCCATCATGTCCGCGCCGATCGACGCCTGTTCGCCCGAGCGCGGCGTCGCCTTGTCGCGGAATTTCGTCGGACCGTAACCGCGCAGATAGGGAACGATGACGCGGCAACCCTGCGCCGCCAGCAACGGGGCCACATCCACATAAGAGTGAATGTCATAGGGAAAGCCGTGCATCAGCATCACGGCCGGTCCGCCCGCAGGACCGGCCTCGTAATAGGCGATGTCGAGCACGCCAGCATCGACATTATGCAGCGGTTCCAGCCGTCGCGACGAAGGGGCGCGCGGAGGGCTTGTGGCCTGGGCAGGGGCTTTTTCGGTCAATCTGAACTCCATCGGCAACGGAAACGGCCGCGCTGAGAATGAGGTGGCGCCGGCAGCATCGCAAGGCTGCGTTTGCATGGAATTTCGGGAAGCGGCAATGCAAATGGGCCGCCCCCGCAATTCGCGTCGCGCACATGACGGCGGCAAAATCCGGCGATACACTGACGCCGTCTGGATGGGCCGCGCCATGATGCGTTATTTCGCTGTCGTCTCCGCCCTGTTGTGTCGGTTGATCGTTCCGGCCGTTGCCGAGGAGCCGCTGCGCAGTGAATGCCTGGCGATGGCGAACGCGCCGCCGCGCGCGACGCCCGTCAGCCTTCGCCGCATCGCCGCCAAGGCTGACGAAGTTTCCATCACCTATGCCGGCCATTCGACCTATTACATCGAAACGCCCGGCGGCATCAGGATCGCGACCGATTACAGCGGCGCCTACCGGACTGGCCGCCTGCCCGACATCGTCACCATGAACCGGGCCCACAGCACGCATTACTCGCTGTTTCCCGATCCGCACATTCAACACGTGCTGCACGGCTGGGGCGACGACGGACAGCCGGCGCACTACGCGATGCGCATCGGCGACGTCTATATCCGTAACGTCACCACCGACATCCGCCGCTATTTTGGCGAAGATTCCAGCGGCGAGATGATCAAGGACGGCAACTCGATCTTCATCTTCGAGGTCGCGGGCCTCTGCATCGGCCATCTCGGGCACCTGCATCACAAGCTCGACGAAACCCATTTCGCGGCGATCGGCCGGCTCGACATCGTGATGGTGCCGATCGACGGCACCTACACCATGTCGCTCGACGGCGTCTCCGAGATCACCAGGCGGCTGCGCGCCTCCGTGGTGCTGCCGATGCACCGTTTTGCGACCCCGCTCGACGAATTCATGCGCCTGATCGGCCAGCAGTTCGAGATCGATCAGCGCAGCGAACGGACTTTGAGGATTTCACGCGACACGCTGCCGTCGACGCCGACGGTGATCATTCTCGACGGGGTTTGAGACCGTGTAGTACAAGCAAGACCAAGCAAAAAACAGGGGAGCGAAATTGATGGCCGCCAGCACTGCACCCGCCTCGAAGAGCGGGCTCTACGCCGATCCACGCGAAGACTGGCTTGCGCAATACACCGAAGAAATCATCGATCCCCAGCGTCCGATCGTCGACCCGCATCACCATCTCTGGGATCGTGGCGGGCTGCGCTACATGATCGAGGAGATGTCGGCCGACATCGCGTCGGGCCACAACATCACCGCCACCGTCTATGTCGATTGCCGCTCGATGTACCGCGCGAGCGGACCGGAGGCGTTCCGTCCGGTCGGCGAGGTCGAATTCGCCAACGGCGTCGCGGCGATGGCCGCGAGCGGCGGCTACGGCAAGGCCGCGATCTGCGCCGGCATCGTCAGCCACGTCAATCTCCTGCTGGGCGACGGCGCGAAACCCGTGCTGGAGGCGGAGATCACAGCCGGCAACGGCCGCTTCCGCGGCATCCGGCATTCTTCCGCGTGGGATGCGGACCCGAATGTTGCTCACATGTATGCGACGCGGCCGAAAGGGCTGTTGCTCGATCCGGCGTTTCGCAAGGGCTTTGCCTGCCTCGCGCCGCTGGGCCTCAGCTTCGACGCCTGGCTGTTTCATCCGCAGATCGGGCAAGCCGCCGACCTCGCCCGCGCCTTTCCGGATACCAAAATCGTGCTCGACCATTGCGGCGGCCCGATCGGCATCGGCCGCTATGCCGGCAAGCGCGAGGAGACTTTCCCGGTCTGGAAAGCCTCGATCCAGCAGATCGCCAAATGCCCGAATGTCGTGGTCAAACTCGGCGGGCTCGCGATGTGCCTGCTCGGCTATGACTTTCACCTGCGGCCAAAACCGCCGTCCTCGGAGCAGGCCGCCGCGGCATGGCAGCCCTATATCGAGACCTGCATCGAGGCCTTCGGCCCTGACCGGTGCATGTTCGAAAGCAATTTTCCGCCCGACAAAGGCCAGTGCAGCTATCAGGTGATCTTCAACGCTTTCAAGCGCATCGCCGCACAATACAGCGAGGCCGAGAAGACGGCGCTGTTCTCGAAAACGGCGACGGATTTTTACAAGCCGAAGCTTGGCTGATGCCGGCGAAGCGGTCGGCGTGAGCGTCCGCTTACGCCCACTCGCCCTTGCGGAACACCGGCACGCGCCGGCCGTCGGCGTGAATGCCGTCGATATCGGTCTCGGCCGAGCCGATCATCCAGTCGATGTGAATGAGGCTCGCGTTGCCGCCCTGTGCTGCGATCTGTTGCGGGGTCAGGTTGCCGCCGTCGACGAAGCATTTCGAATAGCACTGGCCGAGCGCGATGTGCGAGGCCGCGTTCTCGTCGAACAGCGTGTTGAAGAACAGCAGCCCGCTTTTCGAGATCGGCGAGGAGTGCGGCACCAGCGCCACTTCGCCGAGGCGCGCAGCGCCCTCATCGGTATCGAGGACTTTCTTCAGCACTTCCTCGCCGCGCGAGGCCTTGGCGTCGACGATGCGGCCGTCCTCGAACCTGACCGCGATGTTGTCGATCAGGGTGCCCTGATAGGACAGCGGCTTGGAGGAGACGACATGGCCGCTCACCCGCCGGCAATGCGGCGTGGTGAAGACTTCCTCGGTCGGGATATTGGCGTTGCAGGTGATGCCGTTCTTGGCGGTGGAGGCACCGCCTTCCCATTCATGGCCGTCGGCGAGGCCGATGGTCAGGTCGGTACCCGGGCCCGAATATTGCAGCGCGTGGAAGCGCTGCCCGTTGAGCCATTCGGTCCGCTCCCGCAGCACCGCGTTGTGCTTCTCCCAGGCCGCCACGGCGCCGTCCTTGTCGACGCGCGAGGCCGAAAAGATCGCGTCGGCCAGCTTGGCCACCGCGACATCCTCGGCATCGTCCGGGAACATCTGTTTCGCCCAGGCCGGGCTCGGATAGGCGATGATGTTCCAGTTGGTTTCGAAATTGACGATTTTTTCCAGCGCCGGCTGATAGGCGATCGAATTGGCCTTGCTGGCGCGCGCCACCTTGGCGGGATCCTCGCCCGACAGCAGCATCGGATTGTCGCCGACGATCGCAAGCCGCGCGGTGTTGGCGGCGAACGCCTTCGCCATACCCTCATAGAGCCAGCCGGCGGCGCGATCGAACCCGGCATCATGGCCGTAGCGATAGCGCGACAGCGTGATCTCCTCGTCGGACAGGAACGAGGTGACGAGGCCGGCACCGGCCTTGTAGGCGTGTTCGGCGATCCGGCGCACCAGCGGCAGTGCTACTGCCGGCGCGGTCAGCAGCAGGTCCTGCCCCGGCTGCAGCTGCAGCCCGACCTTGACGGCGACTTCGGCGAGGCGGTCGAGTTTGACGGGGTCGATCGAGGCGGAAACGTTGCGTTGGTGTGCGGTCATGGCGGGCCCTCAAATCAGTCGTTGCTACAGAGATAGGCGAACGGCTGGGTTCCTTCAACGGTTCCCTGATTCCAGCACCCGGTCCACCATCTCCCGTGCAAGGCCGAGATAGTTCTTCGGCGAAGTCAGGCGATCGATCGTGGCGCGATCGATGCGGCCGGAAACGCGGGGGTCCTCCGACAGCGCGTCGGCGAGCGTCATGCCGTTCTCGTTGGCGACGCGGCACGCATCGTAGACGACGTCGTGCGCCTCCTGCCGTCCGATATCGGGCGCCAGCCCCATCATCACGGCTTCGGCGACGATCAGGCCGCGGCTGATGTCGAGATTTTCCGCCATCTTCTTCTCGTCGACGATCAGGCCACCGAGCGCGAATTTGGCCTGATGCAGGGAGCCAGCGGTCAGCACAAAACTTTCCGGGATCGCCATCCACTCGGCATGCCACGGCCCGGTGGCGCGTTCGAAATCCTGCACCGTGGCGTCCAGCATCAGGCCGGCGTGCTGGCGTACGCCCTTGGCCGCCGCCAGCATCAGTTCGGACGAGATCGGATTGCGCTTCTGCGGCATGGTCGAGGAGGCGCCGCGGCCTTTCACGAAGGGCTCATAAAGTTCGCCGAATTCGGTCGAGGCCATCAACATGACGTCGAGCGCGATCTTGCCGAGCGAGCCGGTGACGAGGCCGAAGAAATTGATCACTTCCGCAAGCCCGTCGCGCGCCACGTGCCAGGTGGAAACGGGAACGCCGAGGCCGAGCTCTTCGCACAGCGCCTGCTGCACATCAAAGCCCCTGTCGCCGAGGGAGGCCAGCGTGCCGGCGGCGCCGGCGAACTGGCCGACCAGCACGCGCGGCTTCAATTGCTCGAGGCGCTCGGCGTGACGGTCGAACATCGCAAGATAAATCGCGGTTTTGTAGCCGAACGTCACCGGCAGCGCCTGCTGCAGATGGGTGCGGCCCGCCATCGGCGTATCGCGATAGCGTTTCGACAGACCGGCGAGAATGCCGCGCAGATCGGCGATATCCCGCGCGATGATCTCCAGCCCGGCGCGCACCTGCAGGACGACGGCGGTGTCCATGATGTCCTGCGTGGTCGCGCCCCAATGCACGTAGCGGCCGGCCTCGCCGCATTGCTTCACCATCTGGTGCACCAGCGGCAGGATCGGATAGCCGACGATATCGGTCTCGCGCCGCAACAGGTCGAAATCGAGCGCCGAGACGTCGGTCCGGCTGGCAATCGCTTCCGCAGCCTCTGCCGGAATCACGCCGCAGCGCGCCTCGGCCCTGGCCAGCGCGATCTCGACCTCGGCGTAGCGCGAGATCAGGCTGAAATCCGAAAACACCTCGCGCATCGCGGGCGTCCCGAACGCGTCGCGAAACAGGATGGAATCGAGGACGGTGGTCGAGGTCGGGAAGGCGGGCATGGTCGTTTCCTGCGGCAGGCTCGCGTGAATCATTCCGGCTGAATGCCGGCGAGCCTCGATCTGGTGAGCGGCACCGCCGATCCTTCATCGATGACATGCGTCGAGATCATCATCGGACCACCTAGCCGCGAAATTTTTTCTTCTTTTTTCCGAATGAAGGCTTCTTTCCGAATTCAGGTTTCGCAGGGCGTTCGCCGTCATGCTTCGGCGTTCCGGCGTAGGCGGGCTTCTCGCGGAATGGCCTCTTGGTATCGTAACGCCTTTCCTTGTCAAATCCCGGCGCCTTTTCGTGGCCGGGCTTGCCGCCGTGAGGCTTGGCGTATGGTTTCGGCGCCCTCTCCTCGCGGGATCGATCGCCCGGGCCGGCGTTGCGGTCGAACGTTGCCTCTTCACGCCTCGACGCGTGCGGCCGCTTCTCTGCAGCCGCCTCGCCCTGCGGGCCCTCGGGCAGCGCCTCGATGCGGATGTTGTCTTCCTTGTCGGGGCGCCGAATCTTGACCGCAAAGGACTCCGCGGCGCGTCCGGAGATCTCGAACTCGGTCGTCGTGTCCATGATGCGGATGGCGCCGATATCGTTCTTGTCGATGCCGCCGCGGCGGCAGATCATCGGCAACAGCCAGCGCGCTTCCGCGTTCTTCTTGGCTCCGATCGAGGCGCGGAACCAGACGCTGCCTTCGCCCATGCTGCCGTGACGCGGCGATGATTTCCCCTTCTTCGGTCGCGGCCCGGCGCTGCGATCCTCGCCGCGTGGGGGACGTGCGTCCCTCTCCCGGCCGCGATCCTCGCGGGATCGGCTACCGCCCTGGCCGGGATCGAGAATGTCCTCGGGCGACGGCAGCCGCGCGCGATACAGCCGCGCCAGCGCCGCAGCAATATCCTCGGGCGACCGGTCGGCGAGCAAGGCTTGCGCCAGCATCAGATCTTCCGCGGTCGTCTCCTCCGAAAACAGCGCGTCCTTCAGCATGCGCTCGTGGTCGAGCTTGCGAATTTCATCCGGCTGCGGCGCGGTGCCCCAGATCGCATCGATGCCGGCGAGATTCAGCAGCAATTCCGCGCGTCGCTTTCGCGCCGGCGGCACCAGCACGACGCTGACGCCCTTGCGGCCGGCACGGCCGGTGCGGCCGGAGCGATGTTGCATGACCTCCGCATCGTTCGGGATATCGGCGTGGATGACGAGATCGAGGTTCGGCAGGTCGATGCCGCGCGCCGCCACGTCGGTGGCGACGCAGACACGGGCGCGCCCATCCCGCAACGCCTGCAGCGCCTGGGTTCGCTCGTTCTGGGTCAATTCGCCCGACAGCGCGACCACCGAGAAGCCGCGCTCCAGCAGCGTGGCCTGCAAATGCCGGACGGCTTCGCGCGTGTTGCAAAACACCAGCGCGCTCGGCGATTCGTAAAATCGCAACACGTTGACGACCGCGTGCTCGACATCGCCTGACGCGATGCGGATGCCGCGATATTCGATATCGGCATGACCGCCCTCGTCGCCGGCGACCTCGACCCGAAAGGCCTGGCGTTGAAACTGTTTTGCCAATGCGACGATGCCGCGCGGCAAGGTCGCGGAGAACAGCAACGTGCGGCGGGTATCCGGCGTGGTCTTGAGGATGAATTCCATGTCCTCGCGAAAACCGAGATCCAGCATTTCGTCGGCCTCGTCGAGCACGACCGCTTTCAATTCCGAGATGTCGAGACGGCCGCGCCGCAAATGATCGCATAGCCGGCCCGGCGTGCCGACCACGATGTGGGCGCCCGCGGCCAGTTCGCGCTGTTCACGGCGCGGATCCATGCCGCCGACGCAGGAAACCACGCGCGCATCGGCATAGTGATAAAGCCAGGCGAGTTCGCGATGGACCTGCAAGGCAAGCTCGCGCGTTGGTGCGACGATCAGGGCAAGCGGTGCGGCCGCCCGCTCGAACCGCTCGGCATCACCAAGAAGATTCTTTGCGATGGCCAACCCATAGGCGACGGTTTTGCCGGATCCGGTCTGCGCCGAAACCAGCAGGTCGCGGCCGGCGGCCTCGTCCGCGAGCACCGCGGTCTGCACCGGAGTCGGCCGGTCATAGTTGCGTTCCGCCAAGGCTCGGACGAGCGGCGGATTGGTGGATAGGAATGTCACGAGATGGTTGACCTTAGGTTGGCGTTTGACGCCGGAACATTGAGCAGGCCCGAACCCGAACGGTTCGAAGGTGCCGCCTGAAGATACGCGGCCGCATGGCCCCGACGTATTTGAATGAGATGGCACCCTTTAGGCCATTCGCGGCCAAAGCGCCATGCAATGTTGGCGATGGTCTTAATGGGCCGCCATGCAGAATGAGGCTACGCGCCATGCCATTGATATTGTTAGGATATCCAGATCGTTCGCTTTCGGGGACGATGACGCTGACGGCTTCGAGCCGTCATTGCGAGCGAAGCGAAGCAATCCATGTCGCCATACAAAGAAAGAATGGATTGCTTCGTTGCTTCGCTCCTCGCAATGACGGTGCTCAAATCTCAGACACAGCTTCGCAATCTCGCGGCATGTGCCCGAGTTATGCTGCAATCATTCGCGCCCCAGAAATCAGAGGGCGCACGGAATGCCGGGCGCGCGCTGCACCCGCGGTCTCGTGTGCAAAGATGCACAAAAAGAAACGCACACGAGCATACAGGTTCAGCGGAGGCACTCCGGCATTCCCCGCGCAATGGCTTTACGGCTTATTCCGTGCTCCCCGGCGACGAATTCGTCTTGTCACCGTCGTCAGCGAATTAACGGCATGCCCGGCACCCGGTCGGGTCGGCATGCCTCCGCCAACTTGACACCAGCAACGGGTGCCAGGACCACACGGCTTCACCGTACGCCGCAACATCGTTCGTCTGCGCGCTCTCGATCGCTCACGAGCCAAAGCTCGCCCTGCAATCACGTCCACGCGCCCGACGCTGCCGCGTCCACCGCATCCCATCCCAACGTCCGTGACGATCGCGATACGCCCCTCTTGCGGGATGAGACGGCGGGATTTCTAGACCTGATTTGGGTTGGATAGAAAGAGGAATATTTTCTCAACGAGGGCTTGACAGAAAATAGTGATTTGCCCGTCGGGCAACTCACACGATCGCGAAAGCCAGCAAGCTCGAACCCAGCAGCACGAGGCTAGCCGCTATCAGCGTGAGGAACCCATCGGAGACTAAATCGTGATTGCGCATGATACACCTGCCAACTGCGATGCTCGACCGAACAGAGTGCAGGCCCGAGCAGCGCCTCTGCTGCGTGACACAATCGGCGATTTGGGTAGGTTCTTCCATTACACGTGCGTGCGGTCGCATAACCTCTTCTGATCGCCCGCAACAAACCTTGGTATGACCGTCACGGCGAAGCGGCAGCGAAGTCCGGGAGGCGTACAGGTTTGTGCAATCGCTCACGCCAGCAGCAGCAGCAGCAGAAGCAGCAGCAGCGCGACCGCGATGGCGACCACCGCGATGAAGATCAGCGCCTCGATCCCCGACATGCGCCACATCGCCCGTCGCCTTTGTGTACCGGATGGTACGTAATTTAGACAGTAATGCGAAATTGCAAATATATTAAAAGGGCGCGGTCGCGCGGTCCCCGCGCTTTGGGGCGCTCTCCACAGTACCTTGCCGACCGATTGCGGAGGGACCGCCATCCTTCGACGATCCCCGCCAGCCGTCGCGGACATCACGTCATCACCGCGACACGGTGCGAGCCATCAACGGTGTCCGCTGTTGCGGCAAAAGCAGACATGCGCTGGAAACCCCGGAATTTCGCCTTTTGACCCTGGCTGTGTGAAAACGTGAAATCTTGCGAACGCTGGAGAATCTACTTCTCAGATCACGCGGCACTGGAGCTCAGTATGCTCTCCGTAGTCTCAGAAGCGGCGTCAGAAGGAATGCTTTTCTCCGCAATTTTGCGCGCCGTCGCGTTTTCACACAGCCAAGACCCTTTGTGGACATGGCCTGGCTTGGTACGAGGGAATTGGGCGGTCAGCGAACCGAGCCGACTACGAAATCCAGGAACGCACGCACCTTCGCGGGCGGCACGTGTCGTGAGAGATGGAATGCGTAGAGCGGAAACCGCTCGTCCGACCAATCGGGGAACAGCTCAATGAGCTTGCCGCGGCTGAGGAGATCCTCCGTCCCGAGCGCGAGGATCTGCGCCACTCCGTGACCGGCCGCGCAGGCGCCCAACATCGTGCCGACGTTGTTCACTGTCAGGCGGCCAGAAACCGCGACCCGCAGTTTCTGCCGGCCGCGGTGAAATTCCCAGTGAAACGGCCGGCCGGTGACGGGGTCCAGGTAGTGAATGCATTCGTGCCGTCCCGCGCCGAGGTCGCGGGGATGCGCCGGGTGGCCGTGCTTGGCCAGGTAGGAGAGCGCGGCGCAGGTAAGGATCCTTGTCTCAAGGAGCCGCCGTGCGACGAGCGCCGAGGGCTCCGGCTCGCCGAAACGCACAGCGGCGTCAAAGCCGTCGGTCACGAGGTCGCCGAGACGGTCGCGTCCCACGATCTCAACCGACAGCTCAGGGTAGGCGGCCAGGAATTTTCCAAGGCGCGGTGCGAGCACGAGACGCGCGAAGAAGGGATCGACATTGATCCGGAGTCGGCCGCGCACCACCGCGGCCGCGGGTGCTACCCGCGCCAGCGCGTTGCCCGACGTGCCGACGGTCGCGGAGTCCGGCGCGCCCGGGTTCGAGGCCTCGGCCTGGTTCGGACTGGTGGCGCCCGCCAACACGCCCGCGCCGGTGCTGGCAAAACTGCAAGGCGATGTCGAAGCGATCCTGAAAATGCCCGATGTGCAGAAGCGTTTCACCGAACTGGGCGCCGAGCCCGGTACGCTTTCAGGCGAGACGTTTGGAAAATTCCTCGCCGATGAGACGGCGAAGTGGACCAGGATCATCCGGGAATCCGGCGCGCAGGTGGATTGATCCGGATAACGGGTTGCGAACGGGCGCTTTCGCCGGGCGACCTCTTGCGACCGCGCGCATTTTGGCAGATGTCTATGGCATATGCCATGGAGGGCACCGCATGCCCGAGCAGAGACACGTCAAACTATTCCGCAATGGCCGCAACCAGGCGGTCCGGATTCCCGTGGAGTTCGAACTGCCGGGCGATGAAGCCATCATGCACCGTGACGGCGATCGTTTGGTGATCGAGCCGGTGCGCAAGCGTGGGCTGGTCGCCCTGCTCAAGATGATGAAGCCGCTGGAAGAGGACTTTCCCGAGATCGTCGATCCCGTGCCGGCGCGGGAGAAAATGTTTTGACCCGCTACATGCTGGATACCAACATCATGTCGGATCTGATCCGGAATCCGCAGGGCAAAGCCGCGAAACGAATTGCCAGGGTTGGCGAGGACAACATCTGCATCAGCATCATCGTGGCCGCCGAACTCCGCTACGGATGCGCAAAGAGCGGCTCGCAGCGGTTACTCAAGGCCGTCGAAGATCTGCTTGGCGAGATCGAGGTGCTCCCGCTCGAGGTGCCGGCCGACGCCAAATACGGCGGCATCCGATCGGAACTGGAAGCGGCCGGAAAGCCGATCCGCGGCAACGACCTTCTGATCGCCGCCCACGCCTATGCAACCGGCGCCACGATCGTGACCGCCAATTCTGGCGAGTTCAAACGTATCCGTGGCTTGAACGTGGAAAATTGGCTTGCTTGAAGAGGCCGCGCACGGCGTCGCTACGGATCCAGCTCCGGCTTTAGCAGGATTTTGTCCATGACCACCCCGTTCAAGACGATCCGCGCCCGCGCCGAGAAGCGCAAGGGCGGGCCGAAGGCGCTGAACAAGCTGCTGCCGCCCAAGCCGGACCTGAAGGCGCTTGCCAGATTGCGCGACGATCGCGCGCTGGCGGAGATGACCCGGCGGGTATTTTGCGCCGGCTTCGCCTGGAGCGTCATCGAGACGAAATGGCAGGGTTTTGAAAAAGCGTTTCTCGGATTCGAGCCGGGCCGGCTTGCGCTGCAGCCCGATGAATTCTGGGACGGCTTGATGAAGGACGCGAGCATTGTCCGCAACGGCGCCAAGATCATGTCGGTGCGCGCCAACGCCTCTTTCGTCCGCGACGTGGCGAAAGAACATGGCAGCTTCGGCAAGATGTTGGCGAAGTGGCCGGCATCCGACGAGATCGGATTGCTGGCGCTGCTCGCCAAGCGCGGCAGCCGGCTCGGCGGCAATACCGGCCAGATGCTGTTGCGCTTCCTCGGCTGGGACGGCTTTGTGACATCGCGAGACGTGGTGGCGTGCCTGCGCGATGCCGGCCTCGACGTCGCCGAGACGGTCACCTCCAAGCGCGACCTCGCCAAGGTGCAGGCGCAGTTCAACGCCTGGGCCGAGGAGACGGGGCTGCCCTACACGCAGATGTCACGGATTTGCGCGATGTCGATCGGGGAGAATTACAGCAACGAGACGCTGGCGCGATTTATTGGTGGGGAGGAGTGAGGGGTAGGGGTTCGCTCACCACAGTGCCAACCAGGAAAACATCACCGACTCCCCCGCGACAGGCCTGCACGCGGACGACCAGATATTCTGCGGCCGGCCATCGTCGAAGGCGTGTTGCTGCAATTCGGCGACTTGATCACCTTGCGCGGCGGAAAAATCCAGGACCACTGGCCGGTGTATCCGCAATCCGATTGAAGCATGAGCATGGCGAGACGCGGCGCCTCCTTACGTCTCACGCCCCCGATCGAAATCATCCTCGAAACGCAAATGCTTGACGCTACGGCCACGGCGCCGCACGACCTTCAAGGCCTCCATCCCGATTTTAATGTGCATTTCGACATAGTTCTCGGTCACGGTCCGATCCGACGCTTCCGTCTTCACACCCTCCGGGATCATCGGCTGATCGGACACCAGAAGCAGCGCGCCGGTCGAAATGTGGTTGGCGAATCCAACGGCAAAGATTGTCGCCGTCTCCATGTCGATCGCCATGCTTCGCGTACGGCGCAGCATATCCTTGAAGTGATCATCGTGTTCCCAGACGCGACGATTGGTCGTGTACACGGTTCCTGTCCAATAATCCTGGCCGAGATCGCGGATCATCGTCGACACCGCGCGTTGCAACTCGAACGCTGGCAGCGCGGGGACCTCCGGCGGCAGGTAATCATTCGAAGTGCCCTCACCCCGAATGGCCGCAATCGGCAGGATCAAATCGCCAATATGATTTTTGCGTTTCAACCCGCCACATTTGCCGAGAAACAACACGGCCTTCGGCGCGATGGCGCTTAACAGATCCATCACGGTCGCGGCATTCGGGCTTCCCATGCCGAAGTTGATCAAGGTGATCCCCTCGGCAGTCGCATTGGGCATCGGCCGATCGATGCCCTTGACCGAAACGCCGTGCTGCGCGGCGAACCATTCGACATAATTGTCGAAGTTGGTCAGCAGAACATATTCTCCGAATTCAGCAAGCGGCGTGCCGGTGTAACGCGGCAGCCAGTTTTCCACGATGTCCTTTTTCTCTTTCATTACGTTTGGTCTCGTCTGGCGTGCGCAACGACGCTGGCAGTCAAGCTAGTGGACACACGTGTTCCCTGTCCAATGCGAGACGCGCGAATTTGCTGGATTCCACTCATCAAATGTTCCGGAGGATGGCAGCGACGGTAACGGCGATCGTCGGGTTCAATCGCGCAGGAATGATGCTCTGCGACGCCGGGCGCTGGTCCCGCCATACCCGATTGGTTGTATAGTCGAGAACAGCGGGGGGACGTGCTGCGTTGCAACAAGTGTGTCCGAAACCCAACCAGGGAGATCCGCCATGAAAGTCAAGGAAGTGATGCACAAGGGCGTCGACTGGGTTAGCCCCAACACGCCCATCACCGAAATCGCGAAATTGATGCGGGAGCACGACGTCGGTTGCATCCCGATTGGAGAGGATGACCAACTCGTCGGAATGGTGACCGACCGCGATATCGTCTGCAAGGGGCTTGCGAAAAGCAAGTTCGATGCCGGCCGCGCGATGGCGCGCGATGTGATGACCGAAGGTATCCATTGCTGCCGCGAGGATGACGACCTCGCCAAGGCGGTGCACCATATGGAGACGCTCAAGGTCCGCAGGCTGCCGGTGATCAACAAGAGCAAGCGGATGGTCGGCATGATCAGCCTCGGTGACCTCAGCCATTCCGCGTCCGGCGATTTGCTGACCGAGTGCGTCAAGAGCGTTTCGGCCCATCATTGACGCATGGCAGGCACTCCTGCCGCCCGAAATGTGCTAATCAGCGACATGGCGTGAAATGTCGGTGGGTCACCTTTGCGGATCAGATGACGGCTCAGATCGGCTAGACGACGTGAGTTCATCACGCTTCCTGGTTTAAGCGGCGGCCGACCGGCCGCGCGCGAGAGGATTGCTTTGTCTATCGGGAGAGCAACATGTCGGATCCGCAACGCCGGGAGTTTCTGGTCGCGGCAGCCGGGATCGCCTCGCTGGCAACGCTGAGCGGGGCGCAACCGGCCCTCGCCGGCGATCCCAGCTTCATGAACAACGTTCCGGATCCCGTTTTGTCCGGCAAGGATCTGCCGACCTTCAAGTTCGCGCTCGAGAAATCAGAGGGCAAGGTCATCGGCAACAGCTACGGCAAGGAAGCAACCGTCGCGCAACTGCCGATTTCCAAGGGGCTAGCCGGGGTTTCGATGCGGCTCGAGCCGGGCGCGATGCGCGAGCTGCACTGGCACGCCACCGCGGCCGAGTGGGCGTTCGTCATCGAGGGGCGCGTTCGCACCACCGTGATCGATCCCGCCGGCCGCGCCGAGACCAACGACTTCGACCCCGGCGACGTCTGGTATTTTCCCCGCGGCCACGGCCACATGCTGCAATGTCTTGGCGACAAGCCCTGTCATTTCATCCTGATCTTCGACAATGGCTACTTTTCAGAGTTCGGCACCTTCAGCATCACCGACTGGATCGGACATACGCCAAAGCCGCTGCTGGCGAAGAATTTCGGCGTGCCCGAATCCGCGTTCGACAGCTTCCCCAGGGAAGAGGTGTATTTTGCCCGCGGCAAGCAGCCGCCCGCCGAGCCGGCGGTGCCGCTGCAGGGATGGGTTTTGCCGCCGGAGACGCACAAATATCGCCTGCTGGCACAGCCGCCGCTCGCGGTCTATCCGGGCGGTCGCGAGTGGCGGGTCGATTCCAGCCGCTTCCCGATCGCGAAAACCATCACCGGCGTCGTGCTCGAGCTTGATCCCGGCGCGCTGCGAACGCTGCACTGGCATCCGACCGCCGACGAGTGGCAATACGTCATCGACGGCACCGTCAGCGTCACCTTGTTCGGCTCCCATGGCCGCTTCCGCACCGAACAGTTGGACCAGGGCGACGTCGGCTACATCCCGCAGGGCTACGGACACTCGATCGAGAATGTCGGCGACAAGCCCGCGCGCATCCTGATCGGGTTCAACACCGGGATCTATGAGGGCATCGACCTGTCACAATGGATCGCGGGAAACCCCACCGACGTGCTCGCCACCAATTTCAGCCAGCCGCCGGAATTGTTCGAAAAATTCCCGCATCATGACGTGTTCATCACCGACAGGAATGGACCCGGCAAGTAGGTTACCGAGCGCAGAAGCTCACGCCGGCTGGGGTTTCGCGGCCAGCGCGTTGGCGAGCAGTTTGGCGATCTCCGGCTTGCAGGCGCCGCAATTGGTGCCGGCTTTCAGCCGCCGGCCGATGGCTTCGATATTTTTGGCGCCTTTGAGGATCTCGGCCGAGATCTGGCGCTGCCCGACGCCGAAGCAGGAGCAGACGATCGGCCCGATGTCTTCGCCGGCTTCCAGCGGCTGCCCTGTCAGTAGCGACATCCGCGCCTTCGGCGAGAGCATGTCTTTCGCGAACAGACTGGTCAGCCAGGAACGCGAGACGAGTTTGTGGTCCCGTGCGATGAAGATGCATCCCTCCAGTCGGCCGTCGCGAGTGCTGGCATAGCGATAGCGGCCGATGCTGGGATCGCGATAGGCGATCCATTCGACGTCCGCATCCTCGGCGCGGAGCTGCGCGCGCGCCCAGTCGCGCCAGCTCGCCGGCCGTTCCTCCATCGCCAGCTCCATGCGCCAGCAATTGCCCGCGCGTCCGGAAACCCAGTAGCCCGTCTGCGGGCGTTCGATCGCGTGACGGCTGAGGATAAAGGCATGCCATTTTGGCAGATCAGGTTCCGCCTTCACCGGCGTGTGCTTGGATTCCGGCTGTCCGGACATCGGATCGGTGGCGGGATTGACCAGCGCGTTGATGAGGCCGTCGCCGGCATATTCGCCGTTCCAGTGCATCGGCACGAACACGCAGCCGCGCCGCTGTTCGGCGGTGACGGTCACGCGCGCCACCATCTGGCCCCAGGGGCTGGACAAACGGGCGAGCGCGCCGTCGTCGAGGCCGGCCTTGCGCGCATCGTCCGGATGGAATTCCGCGCACGGCTCGAACATGTGCATCATCAGCCGCGGCGACTTGCCGGTCCGCGTCATCGTATGCCACTGGTCGCGAATGCGGCCGGTGTTGAGGACCAGGGGATATTCGCGGCTGGTCGCGTTTTTGGGCGGGCGCGGCACCACCGGGATAAAGCGCGCCTTGCGATCGGATGTGAAGAACCCCCCGGTTTCGAACAGCCGCGGCGTGCCGGTCGGATAATCCGGCGTCACCGGCCATTGCACCGGCGCCAGCGCATCGTAGGCGCGGTCATCGAGCGTGCTCAGCGCAGAGAGATCGAAATCCCGCGCGCCACGATTTTCAAAGCCGGAGAGACCGGCATGCTCGCGAAAGATCTCGGCCACGTTCGTGTAGTCGAAGCCCGAAAATCCCATGCGGCGGGCGACATCGCAAACGATCCGCCAATCGGGCCGCGCGGCGCCGGGCGCCGGCAGGAACCGCCGTTGCCGCGATATACGCCGTTCGGAATTGGTGACGGTGCCGTCCTTTTCGCCCCACGCCGTCGCCGGCAGCAGCACATGGGCGTGACGTGTGGTATCGGTATGCCGCATGCAATCCGACACCACGACGAGGTCGCAGCTATCGAGCGCGGCGCGCGCGCGATTGGCGTCCGGCAGGCTGACCAGCGGATTGGTCGACATGATCCAGACCGCCTTGATGCGGCGATCGGCCATCGCCTCGAACATATCGACCGCCTTGAGCCCGGCCTTGTCTGCGATCACAGGCGAACGCCAGAACCGCTGCACCAATTCGCGGTGTTGCGGATTCTCGATCTCCATGTGGGCGGCGAGTTGATTGGCGAGCCCGCCGACTTCGCGGCCGCCCATGGCGTTGGGCTGGCCGGTCAGCGAAAACGGCCCCATGCCGGGCCGTCCGACCCGGCCGGTCAGCAGATGGCAGTTGATGATCGCATTGACCTTGTCGACGCCGCTGCTCGACTGATTGATGCCCTGGGAATAGAGCGTGACGACCCGTTCGGTCTTGGCGAACCAGTCGAAAAACAATTCGACCGCGCCGCCTGCCAGCCCGCAGACATCGGCGGTATGCGCCACGGTCTGGCCGGCGACTTGCGCCAATGCCGCCTCCGCGCCGGTGGTGAAAGCGCCGACGAACGCGCCGTCGGCCGCCTTCGTCTTCGCGAGATAAGCCAGCAATCCGTTGAACAGAACGGAGTCGCTGCCCGAACGAACAGCCAGATGCAGATCGGCGCCCTCGCATGTCGCGGTCCGGCGCGGGTCGATGACGACAATGCGGCATGCGGGATTTTTGGCCTTCGCCGCCATCATACGCTGGTGAAGGATGGGATGGCACCAGGCCGCATTGGAGCCGACAAGCACCATGAGATCGGCCAGTTCCAGATCTTCATAGCAGCCGGGAACCGTATCGCTGCCGAACGCGCGCTTGTGGCCGGCCACGCTGGAGGCCATGCAGAGCCGCGAATTGGTATCGATATTGGCGGTGCCGACAAAGCCCTTCGCGAGCTTGTTGACGACGTAGTAATCCTCGGTGAGAAGCTGACCCGAGACGTAGAAGGCCACCGAGTCCGGCCCGTACTCCTGGATGGCCTTGCTGAATCCGTCCGCTACATGCTCAAGCGCGGCATCCCAGGTCGCGGCCCGGCCGTCGACCATCGGCTCGAGCAGGCGTCCTTCGAGGCCGATGGTTTCGGCCAGCGCCGAACCCTTCGCGCACAGCCGCCCGAAATTCGCGGGATGCAGCGGATCACCGCGGACGGTGACCGCCCCCGCGGAATCCTTGTCGGCGACGATTCCGCAGCCGACGCCGCAATAAGGGCAGGTTGTCTTCACTGACACGCGTCACCCTCACTCGGCGGCAGCGGCCGCTGCCTGGCGAAGCGACAGCCATACGATACCGTTTTCCACCCTGGTCGGATGCACGCGCGTGCAGCCCTGGTCCGGGGCGACCGCCTCGCCGCTCCTGAGCTCGATGACGAAATTGTGCAGCGGACAGGTAACGCGCTTGTTGTGGACGATGCCCTGCGACAGCGGACCACCTTTATGCGGGCAGCGGTCGTCGAGCGCGAACACCTCGTCATCCTGGCCCCGGAACACCGCGATGTCGCCCGCCGCGGTCCGCACCACGCGCGAGCCGAGGCGCGGAATGTCGTCCAAGGCTCCGATTTCAATCCACTGGGTCATGCGAGTTCCAATTCCGCCAGCGGCACGAACTCGTTGCGATCGACGCCACGCTGGGCGCGCTCGGCCCATGGATCGCTTTGCGAGAATTGCTGCGAGTAGGAGAAGCGGCCGAACAGCGCCTTGCGGTTGGCTATGTCGTCGACCACCTGCTTGCGGATGGCATCGAGACCGACGCGGTCGCACCATTTATACATGCGTTCCAGATACCAGCCCTGCTCGCGATAGAGCTGCGTCAGCGCGCAGATCACTTCCAGTGTCTCGTCCTCGGTCGCCACCTTGGCGAGGAACTCGGTGCCCTTGATGTGAAGGCCGGCGGCGCCGGCGAAATGAATCTCGTATCCGGAATCGACACAGACCACGCCGACATCCTTGCAGGTCGCCTCGGCGCAGTTGCGCGGACAACCCGACACCGCCAGCTTCACCTTGGCCGGCGTCCACGAGCCCCACATGAACTTCTCGATCTTGATGCCGAGACCGGTGGAATCCTGGGTGCCGAAGCGGCACCATTCCGAGCCGACGCAGGTCTTCACCGTGCGCAGCCCCTTGGCATAGGCATGGCCCGACACCATGCCGGCGTCGTTGAGGTCGGCCCAGACCGCGGGCAGATCCTCCTTCTTCACGCCGAGAAGATCGATGCGCTGGCCGCCGGTGACCTTGACGGTCGGAATCTTGAACTTGTCCGCGACGTCGGCAATCGCCCGCAACTCGCCGGGCGTGGTCACGCCGCCCCACATCCGCGGCACCACCGAATAGGTGCCGTCCTTCTGGATGTTGGCGTGGACGCGCTCGTTGATGTAGCGCGACTGCTGGTCGTCGCGATATTCGCCGGGCCAGGTGGCGAGCAGATAATAGTTCAGCGCCGGCCGGCAGGAGTGGCAGCCGTTGTCGGTCTTCCAATCCATGAATTTCATGACATCGGGGATGGTCTTCAACTGCTGCTCGATGATGACGCGGCGCGCGTCATCATGGCTGTGGTCGGTGCACTTGCACATCGGCTTGACCTTCGGCGCCGTCGAATAGTCGCCGCCGAGCGTGAAGGCGAGCACCTGTTCGACGAGGCCGGTACAGGACCCGCATGATGACGACGCCTTGGTGTAGGCGCGGACGTCGTCGATCGTGAACAGCTTCTTTTCCATGATCGCCTTGACGATGGTGCCCTTGCAGACGCCGTTGCAGCCGCAAATCTCGGCCTCGTCGCTCATGGTGGCGGCCGAATTCTGGCCGGCGTGACCGCCGTCGCCGAGATTGGCGGCGCCGAACACCAGCCGCTCGCGCATCTGCGAAATGTCAGTGCCGTCGCGCAGGTGCTGGAAATACCAGGGGCCGTCGACGGTGTCGCCGTAGAGCACGGCGCCGACGATCTTCTTGTCGCGCAGCACGATGCGCTTGTAAACGCCGCGCGCGGCGTCCTGCATCACAACTTCTTCCTTGTCCGCACCGGGCGCGAAATCGCCGGCGGAAAACAGGTCGATGCCGGTCACCTTGAGCTTGGTCGAGACCACCGAACCGGGGTAGCTGGCAAAGCCTTTCATGGCGAGCTGATTGGCGCAGACCTTGGCCTGATCGAACAGCGGCGCGACCAGACCATAGGTCTGGCGGCGGTGCTGCACGCATTCGCCGACCGCATAGATGCGGCCATCATAGGTCTGCATCGTGTCGGAGACGACGATGCCACGCTCGCAATGGATGCCGGCCTTCCGCGCCAGCTCGATGTTCGGGCGGATGCCGACGGCCATCACGACCAGATCGGCCGGGAGTTCCGAGCCGTCGGCGAAACGCACCGCGGTGACATGGTCGTCGCCGAGGATCGCCTGCGTCTGCGCCGGCATCTTGAACACCATGCCGCGCTCTTCCAGCGACTTGCGCAACATGCCGCTGGCGACCGGATCGAGCTGGCGCTCCATCAGGCAGTCGAGCAGATGCACGACGGTGACGTTCATGCCGCGCTTCATCAGGCCGTTGGCGGCTTCCAGGCCGAGCAGACCGCCGCCGATGACGATGGCGTGCTTCCGGCTGTTGGAGGCTTCGACCATGCTGTTGACGTCTTGGATATCGCGAAAGCCGATCACGCCGGGCAGATCCTTGCCCGGAATCGGCAGGATGATCGGATTGGACCCGGTCGCAATCAGCAGGCGGTCATAGGGAACACGAGCCCCCTCGGCGGTGACGACCTCGCAGGTGCGGCGGTCGATCATGACGATGGTCTCACCCTTGCGCAGCGTGATGCCGTTGTCGTCGTACCATTGCTCGGTGTTGAGCATGATGTCGTCGACCGACTTCTCGCCGGAGAGAACCGGCGACAGCAGGATGCGATTGTAATTGCCGTAAGGCTCGGAGCCGAACACCGTGATGTCGTAAAGATGAGGCGCGCGCTCCAGCAGCGTTTCCACTGTGCGGATGCCGGCCATGCCGTTGCCGATCACCACCAGCTTTTGCTTGATCAATTTCTCGAGCATCATCTGCCTTTCAAATTCCGGCGACACCGCGCGTCGACGCGACATGCGTCGTCGACCGATCGAATAGCTGTTGGGAGTTTTGGGGAGCCCATCCGCGGGCAGCTGACCATCATCAATGACGATCGATATTCCCTTGAATACAAAACGCGTGCCAACTCGGCGGCAGCGATTCCACGAGCGATATCAATAGGTTTATCGACTGCCGCAAACTTGGGCTGGCGTTCGCACCGCACAAAAAAGCACCACCCTGCGCGTTTGAGTGGCGCGGTTTGCCGCCCGCAGCGGCAGAGCAGATTTTCTTCCGTGGCGGCGGAATAGCGTCAACGCGTTGCGATTAAAGGCAAAGTGCCGCGCACGATCGGATGGCACAGATATTGCTGCCCTTAGCGCAAATCGAGACCGTCTCAATGACGAGAACGGCGCTCGCTTTCACCCACATTCCATCTGTTTGCGCCGAGACCTGCCGCATCTGCGCGCACGTTATCGGCCGCATGATCGCGAGGCTATCGCAATGAAGTTTGCTGAGTTCAAGAAAGCAGGCCATTGGCCGACACTGCTGGCCGCGTTCCTGTATTTCGATATCAGTTTCATGGCCTGGGTCGCGCTCGGCCCGTTGATCGTCTACATCGCGCGCGACATGAATCTTGCGGTCAGCGAGAAGTTCTCGCTGGTTGCGATACCGGTGCTGGCCGGCGCGTTGCTGCGGGTCCCGATGGGCATCCTCGCCGATATCATCGGCGCCAAGCGAACCGGAATCATCGCGCAGCTCGTCGTCACCGCGGCGACGGCGTGGGTCTGGCGGTTCGGGCTCGACAGCAAACTTGCGATCGAGATCTTCGGCCTCGCGCTCGGCGTCGGCGGTGCGTCCTTTGCCGTCGCGCTGCCGCAGGCGAGCCGCTGGTATCCGCCGCAATATCAGGGCGTGGTGATGGGCATCGCGGGCGCTGGAAATATGGGCGTCGTGCTCGACACGATGCTGGCGCCATCGATCGCCGAACACGCCGGCTGGCAGTCGGTTTTCGGATTGCTGCTGATTCCGATGCTGCTGGTTCTCGGCTATTACGCCTTCGCCGCCAAGGACGCGCCGGGCGAACGCAAGCCGATCTCGCTGAAGGCCTATGGCACGCTGCTGCGCGATCCGGACAGCCGCTGGTTCATGTTCTTCTATTTCATCACGTTCGGCGGCTTCGTCGGACTTGCCAACGCGCTGCCGCTGTATTTCACCGTGCAGTACCACGTATCCGGCGTGGCGGCGGGCCTGCTGGTGTCGCTGATCGTCGCCTTCGGCTCCGGCTTCCGTCCGGTCGGCGGGCTGATCGCCGACCGCATCGGCGGCATCAAGTCCCTGTCGGTGCTGTTTGCGGTGGTGATCACCGCTTATCTCGTCATCGCCTTCATGCCGGAAGGACCAGCGGCGCCGACCGCGGCGGGCTGGCCGCTGCTGCAGATGCCGCGCATTGCATGGATCTCGGTGCTGCTGTTCTCGATCGGCGTCTTGGCACTCGGCATGGGTAACGGCGCTGTATTCCAACTGATTCCGCTCCGGTTCCGCCAGGACATCGGCCTGATGACCGGCCTGGTCGGCTGCGCCGGCGGCGTCGGCGGCTTTTTCCTGGCGCAGACGCTCGGCACCGCCAAGGCCGCCACCGGCGGCTTCGGGGCCGGCTTCGTGTTTTTCGGAGCGCTGGCATTGCTTGGCTTTATCGGACTTGCCATGGTCAAGGTCCGGTGGCGCACGACATGGGGCGCGGTTTCCGGAGCGCGCGTCTGACGACCCGCACTTTCAAGGACTCGGCAGGTCTCTGACGTGACGATTGGCTCGCAGAGAAATCTTCAGGTTCGCGTCGGTTTCGTCAGCGAGACCGGCAAGCGCGCCGCCAACGAAGACTACGTCGCGGCCTGCCTCGGTCAGACCGGCGCATTCAACCGCGACATCGTGGCCGCCGTGGCCGACGGCGTCGGCGGTCACAAGGGCGGACGCGAAGCCGCCGAGCTGACCGTGCGTTGTTTTTTCGACGCCTACTATTCGCTTCCCGAGACATTGGGCGTCCGGCGCATCGCCTCGCGGGCGCTGGAGGCCGCCAATAGCTGGATTTATCAGCAGGGCCGCGTCGATTCCAGGCTGAGCGGCATGAGCTGCGCATTCTCGTCGATGATCCTGTCGCGGCGCACCTGCCATGTCATTCACATCGGCGACACCCGCGCCTACCGCTTGAGCGAGGGCCGGCTGGAGCGGCTGACCAAGGATCACGTCGCCGGACGCGGCGACCTCGCCCATTTGCTCAACCGCGCCATCGGTTTTGAGGATTTCGCGCGCGTCGACTATGCCGCGGTTGGCCTGCGCCAACACGATAGATTACTGCTCTGCAGCGACGGCGTTCACGGGGTGCTCGGCGACGACCGCCTGCAGGTGCTGCTCGACGAGCGCGCGTCGCCGGAAGAAACCGCCCGCGCGCTGGTGGATGCGGCGCTGGCCGCCGGCAGCAACGACAACATGACCGCGCTGGTGCTCGACGTCGTCGATCTGCCGCCCGCTGACCGCGACGAACTCACCCATGCGATCGAGACGCTTCCGATCCTGGAGCTGCCGTCGTCCGGCGACACCATCGACGATTTCGTGCTCGACGAGATGCTGTCCGACGGACGCTACAGCCGGCTGTTCGTCGCCATCGACAAGCGGCAGAACCGCAAGCTGGTGCTGAAATTTCCACATCCGCGCGTCGCCAGCGAAGGCTCATATCGTCTCGCCTTCGTGCGCGAAGCATGGGTGGCGGCTCGTGTGCGAAGCCTGTGGATCGGGGAGATCATCGAAGTCCCCGCCGGACGCCAGACGCGGCTCTATTCGGTGATGCCGTTCTATGAGGGCGAAACGCTCGAGCAGCGCCTGAACCGTTCGCCGCAGATCTCGTTGACCGAGGGCATCGGGATCGCCACCAAGCTGGCGCGTGCGGTGGCAACCCTGCATCGCGCCGGCATCATTCACCGCGACATCAAGCCGGACAACGTCATCCTGCTGACGGCCGGCGGATTGCGGCTGGTCGACCTCGGCGTTGCAAGGGTGCCGCTGCTGGAAGATTTCCCGGCGCAGGACATTCCGGGCACCGCAAGCTACATGGCGCCGGAACTCTTCAACGGGCGCACCGGTGACGAATACTCCGATCTCTATGCGCTGGGCGTGACGGTCTACCGCATGTTCACCGCCGCCTACCCCTATGGCGAGATCGAACCGTTTTCGCGGCCGCGCTTCGGCAAGCCGGTTTCGCTGTCGCGCTATCGCCCGGATTTGCCGGCCTGGCTCGATGCGGTGATCGGCAAGGCGCTCCACGTCGATCCCACCCAACGTTTTGGCGACGTCATCGAATTCGCCCACGAGCTGGAGAACGGCGCGATGTGGGCAAAGCCCGCCGTGGCGAAGCGGCAGGCGCTCTACGACCGCAATCCGCTGATGTTCTGGAAGCTATTGTCGGCGAGCCTCATCATTCTCGTCGCGATATTGCTGGCGTGGCGCTGATCTTCTGCCGCGCCGCCTCAGGCGATCAGATCACGAAGAATCCATGGGTCGCGTCGCGCCGCAGCTGTTCGACGAGGCCGTACTCCCAATCGAGATAGGCCTGCATCGCGCCGGTATCGACATCGGTGCCCTCGTAGGGACGGCGATAGCGATGCGCCGCATCGGGTTTTGGCAAGACTAAAGGCGGCCCCACTTCCAGCTGACGATCGTAACCGCCATCGAGCACATAGGTCTCCCAGCCCATCTGCGCGAGCCAGGACGCCGTCATGTCGGCACGGACGCCCCTGTCGTCGGTCAGGAGGATGCGTGCTCCGCGCACCGGTGCGGCCATGTCGATCTCCTGGACCAGCTGCCCGCCCGGATAGTGGCGAAAACCTGCGACGTGGCCGGCGGCATATTCTTCGGCGTCGCGAACGTCGAAGCGATAGAGCGTGCGGCGGGTCTGCGCCTGCAGTGCCATCGATTCCGCCACGCCGACATGCCGGACGCCGGCGCGATAGGCGACGTCGCGGGCATTCTGTTGCGCGCCCTCGAACGGACCAATCCCGCCGCGCCGGTCAGCGCCATGCTCGAGATTCTGCTTTGCCAGCGTCCAGCCGATGGTCCCGTTGCGCAGCGCCACCACCTTGTTCGGGACGCCGGCGTTGATCAGCGACTGGGTGCCGATGATCGAGCGGGTGCGGCCGGCGCAATTGACGACGATCGTCGTCGCGGGATCGGGTGCGGCGCGGCCCGCACGCAGCACCAGTTCGGCCCCGGGCACGCTGACGGAGCCCGGGATGTTCATGGTGGCATATTCGTCGAAGCGCCGGACATCGAGCACGGCGATATTGGCTTTGCTCGCAATCAGGGCGGCGACTTCTTCCGCCGGCAGCGAGGGCGTGTGGCGGCGGGACTCGACCAGTTCGCCAAACGCCTTGGCGTAGGAATTCACATCCTGAAAGAGTTCGTAGCCTGCGTCCCGCCAGGCCCGCAGTCCACCGTCGAGCTGGCGAATGTCGTTGTAGCCCAACGCCTGAAGGCGATCGACGGCGTGCGGAACCAGGCCTTCGCCGGCGTCGTAGACGACGATCGGCACGTCCTTGCGGGGCAGCCTCGTCTCGGCCTCGAGCGCGATCCTGCCGGCCGCCATGTTGGCGGCAAACAGGGGATGGCCGGTGGCAAAATCGGCCTCGTGCCGCAGATCGAGCAGTGCGATTTCATCGCGCAGCAGCAGCGCGCTGCGGACTTGCGAGGGCGTGACGGAGGGTGCGGTCATGGATGGCAGGTTGGGATCAAAATTGTGGCTACCTTGCCGCGCATCAATAGCTATCCCGGCTGAAAAGGCAAAGACGCGACGTACGACCATTTTGCGAAGAGATCGGCGACATCGGCCGCCAACGGCGCGAAGGCCGCATCGAACCCCTGCCCCGCGCGCGTCCGCTCGCCGACCCCGGCGATCGCTGGCGCGCCCAGACAGACACGAACGGCGCTGTGATTTCCGACCGCGACGGGCTGGCCGACATGGAAAACGCGGTCCGGCACGCCGGCGATACCCGCTTGAAAAGGCGTTCGCAATGCGCGCTGCATCACGTCGGCGGCCAACGGCATCCCATTGCCGTCACATGCGACGATCGGAAATATCGTCCGCTGCTGGATATCCCCATCCCCGTGATCCCGATCGACCAGATCAAGACGGGAAGACGATGAAGCATGTTCGCAAACCAGCTCTGAAAAACGCGCGGTCACGCGCGCGCGGAGGTTCGGGCTCGTACGCCTATGCCGGCTTGGGCACGACGTGCCGTGGGTGAAGGGGTGTGGTTACTTGTCCACGTTAAGGAAAACCTCTCTCCCATCGCAGCCTCTGACGATCACGTTCGAGAGCGCCATTTCCCCGGGATGGCAGGGTGAATCCGCCGACGTTGTATCCGATGTGCCGATGGATCCCATCTGAATAAGCTGGCTTATCTGACTACGCTGCATTCCCTAGTTTCTCCTCATCGGCAATCCAGGCCCTGTCGAGGAGAACACGATGAACCAATCATTCACGCCCGTCCGTGTCGGACGCTACACTCTGCCAAACCGTCTGGTCATGGCCCCGATGACCCGCAGCCGCGCGAAGTTCGACGGCACGCCGGGAGAACTGGCCGCCGAATATTATGCCCAACGCGCCGGCGTCGGCCTGATCGTCACCGAAGGCACTCAACCCTCGGATGACGGACAGGGCTACCTCGCCACGCCGGGCATCTACATGCCCGCGCACATCGCGGGGTGGAAGAAGGTGACCGCAGCTGTGCATGACAAGGGCGGCCGTATCTTCATCCAGATCATGCACGCGGGACGTATGTCGCACCCCGACAACACGCCGCATCATCGTCAAGCCGTAGCGCCCGCCGCGATCGCGCCGGGGAGTCAGATGTTCACGGCAACAGGAATGCAGGACATTCCGACACCGCGCGCGCTGACGACCGAGGAAGTGCGCCGGACCGTCGCCGACTTCCGCCATGCGGCGCGCTGCGCCATCGAGGCTGGCGCCGATGGTGTCGAGATTCACGGCGCGAACGGCTATCTCGTCCAACAGTTCGTCGCCCCGAGCGCCAACACGCGCACCGATGAATATGGCGGCTCCATCGCGAACCGCGCCCGTTTCGCCATCGAAGTTGCCACGGCGATTGCCGATGAAATCGGCGCGGACAGGACGGCCATCCGCCTGTCCCCCGGCATCACCATGTGGGGGATCGACGAAGGCGCGGAAGGCCCGGCCCTCTACCGCTATCTGGTCGCCGAACTCGACAAGCTTGGTCTGGCCTACCTGCACATCTTGCACACCGGCGACGAGCAGCTGGCGGGCGACGTACGCGCGCTGTGGAAGCAATCGCTGATCGTGAACCGGCCCGGTCGTCCGCGCGACAAGATCGGCGCTGATGTGACTTCGGGGCTGGCCGACCTGGAAGCCTACGGCCAGATGGTCCTTGCCAACCCGGATTTCGTCGCACGGGTGAAGACCGGTGCGCCGATGAACGACGCGGATCGCGCCAGCTTCTTTGGCGGCGCCGCGCAGGGCTATACCGACTATCCCGCGCGTGAGGCGGCCACGGCCGCGTAAGGCGCGCGGCTACGTCCGTCATCGCTTCGGTCCAGCGGCAAATCATGGCAGCCATTTCCGGGCCTATGGCCTGCGTGGCATGGCCAAACTGATCGACCCCATCATTGGGGTCGATTATGCGTGGATCGGCGAGATTGGCTGCAGCTTTCCGCCACACAAACCGGCCGACGTAAAACGACGCCCTCCGCGAGCGGCCTGACCAGTCACACCCTTCTATCGGAAGCAAGTGCGCCCGGCGCCGTGTTGCCGCTGGCGACGAATTGCTCAAACCGCCGATATACGCGGGCATTGCTATCGAACTCACTCCGCCAACGCTCGAGGTTCGACGAGCCATCGTGACCGCCTAAGGCGGATCAAGTCCGAGAAGGCGTGACCACCTTGCGACGTTGAGCCTCCGACGGATCTCCCGATCACTGCCGTGCGGAAAACATCCACCCCTCCGGGTGGGTGCGGCATCGGCCGCATATCGGATAAACCGATGGATATCATCGAAATAAATCGGCTGTTGCCCGGACGGTCGGCATCTTAGCTTCGTCTCACTTTCAACCTCACACCCAACGGAGTCCAATATGAGCGCAACTTCTATCCAATCAGTTCGTCCTACGCGTCGCATCGGCGCCTGGACGTTGCAGGGTATCCTCGCGGCGGCTTTCCTTGCCGCCGGCCTCGCCAAGCTGGCGGGCGTTCCTTTCATGGTCGACTTGTTCGAGCAGATCGGACTCGGCCAATGGTTTCGCCTCGCGACCGGCGTGGTGGAAGTGACCGGCGCCGTCGCCCTGCTCGTTCCCGGCCTGGCTTCAATCGGCGCCCTGTGGCTCGGATTCACCATGGTCTGTGCCGTGGCAACCCATGTGTTCGTCCTGCACACCAGTCCGGTCCCGGCGATCGTCCTGGGATTGCTCAACGCGGTGGTTGTCTACCTGCGGCGCGATGAACTTGCTGGCTTGCTTCACCGGGTCAAGGGCTGAGCTTTGAAGTTTAGAGATAGCCAAACCTCAGGAGAACGAAAATGAAGACCGATGCAGTGTTCACGCGTCCGATACGCGCTGAAGAGACTTCCCGGCAGATTGCTCTGCGCACGCGTGGACACTCGCATGGGCGCGTTACCCGACTGGTCAGTCCGGGCGACATTGGTGAACTGATCAAGCCGTTCGTCTTTCTCGACTACTTCGACGCCGATCCGGCGACTGCACCAGAATTCGGATTTCATCCCCATTCAGGAATTGCGACTCTAACCCTAATTCTGTCCGGGCAGGCTTTCTACAAGGAGACCACCGGCCGCGAAGGCGTCATCGAGACCGGCGGTGTTGAGTGGATGCGCGCCAGTAGTGGCGTTTGGCATACCGGCGGAATGTTCGGCAAGGAGCGGATCAAGGGCTTTCAGCTCTGGGTCGCCATGCCGCCCGAGCTCGAACTTGCCGAACCCCAAAGCCAATATCTCGACGCTTCCGACTTCGATTCTGCCGGTCCCGCGAGGGTTATCGCAGGCGAATACGGCGGTGTGAAAAGCATTGTCGAGTCGCCTCAAAGCATCACTTACCTCGACGTGCGCCTCAAGGCCGGAGAGCGCTGGACCTTTCACCCGACCAAGGGGCACGACGTCGCCTGGATCGCATCGCACCAAGGGATCGTGACAGCGCCAGAGCAGGTATCGATGGGCGAAGTCGCCGTATTCGAGGAGGGCGATCAGGCGATCGAGTTCGAAGCGCTCTCCGATGCCGGCTTCATCCTCGGCTCCGCGGTCAAGCACCCTTACGACCTGGTGACCGGGCACTACTCCGTGCATACCAACGCGGATTCCTTGCGCATTGGAGAGAGCAATATCGCCGATATTGGCCGCCGGCTGCGCAACCAGGGTGTCTTGGCACGCACAGGACGCTGAGGATTGGAGAGATTAGCCCAGTTGAGAACACTGTGGAGGAAAGCAATGTTTGGATCAGGTGGAGTTCAGCTTTTTCGACGCGTAGCCGGGGCCCGGGAGTGCCCGGACAGGTCCGATAGACGCTTGCCGCTCCGGTCAGAACACTTCCCAGTCCAGGCAAGAGGCCGCGAGATCGTCACACAGCACGGCGCCATTATCGCGGTAGCAGCCGATCCTGCGATGAGCGAGGAGATAGCTCGGCGTTTAAACAAAAGCGATTGGAGCGACCAGGAGGATCAATGGGCGCTCTGAGCACCTGACGTTGACGAATCGTACCTCTTCCCCGCCCTGAAACGGTGAAGGCCTTGGTAATTCGCAAGCTAGAAAGTGTCCACGAGTCGAATAGCGCGACCTCAATGGTTGATATGACCCGCCAATTGGGCAGTATATCATGCGTTTTAGCATCGGTTTGGTCGATAGGTAGGTCCCATGCTCGACGCCGTCTCTCTCGATCAACTGCGCACGTTCATCGCCGCGGTCGATGAAGGAAGCTTTTCTGCCGCCTCCCGCAAGTTGTTGCGCTCGCAGTCTGTTGTGAGTGAGACAATCAGCAATCTTGAGGACCAGATGGGCGTGCAGTTGTTCGACCGCTCTGGCCGCTATCCCAAACTCACCCCGGCGGGATTGGCCATTCTGGGCGATGCTCGCAGCATCATCACCGGGGTCGACTTCCTGAAGGCCCGGGCGAAGGGCATGTCGGTTGGCCTGGAGCCGGAATTGTCCGTGGTGATCGACGTCTTCTATCCGATCGACGCGATTACTCAAGTGGCCAAGGAGTTTCGGCAGAAATACCCGGGAGTGGCGCTCCGCATCTATGTCGAGGCGCTCGGAGGAGCCGTTAAGCCCGTGCTTGACGGTCGCTGCAGCGTCGGCGTCGTCGGATCACTCCCGGCGATTCCGGATACACTGACCTATGAGCGGTTGCCCGGTATCGCGTTTCTCATGGTTGCTTCCCGGGATCATGCACTGACTTCCTACCGAGGCAAAATTCCCAAGGAAGTTCTTGGAAAACATACCCAGATCGTTCTCACCGACAGGTCGGAGCTATCCTCGGGACGCGAATTCGGCGTCATGTCGCCGACGGTCTGGCGGCTTGCTGACCTCTTCGCCAAGCATCATTTTTTGCTCAACGGTCTGGGTTGGGGCGGAATGCCGTTGCATGCCGTGCGCAAGGATTTGGAAGAAGGGCGCCTTTCCGCGCTGCTTATCGAGGACGTGCCTCTCGATGGTTTGATTCTGGCGATGTCGGCGGTGTGGCAGACCAAGTCACCGCCTGGCCCCGCCGGCCGATGGTTTGTCGATCGCCTGAAGCAAATTCCGGTGGATACGGGCAAAGTGCCGAAACCGCCGGTCACCAGGAAGAAGGCGAGACGGTCTGCGAAAGCTTAACCGGACGCCGGTGTCCCTATCATGAGAAGCAACGGATACAGACGCGCTTTCCGCAAAGGAGCTTTCAGTTGACCGAAGTGTAGTCGCGGTCACGCGCGATGGTGCGCAAGTCGTCGCGACGGGATGACGAAGCGAACCGCGCTCGGGTCTGCGACGGCGGTGTCGAGCGAGTGCAGTAGGTGAGAAGGCGGCGGCCCGCGCGAGGCGTCGGGCTCCGCTCATACAACTTTCGCCATGCTTGCGGAAACGAGGGCGGGACACTGTGAGCAAGGCACTCGACCGTCGCCGCCCGTGGCCGGGCGCGGCGGCAATCCTGGTGCGGGCCGGACATTCCATAACCAAGAATTAAAAAGCTATTTCAATCACATGCGAATTCGTAGTTTTATTCTGAATGGCGCGCCATTCGGAATAAAACTGCGAACTCATATGTTGTTGAGATTGCAATATAATATCGTTAGGCGCCCCATGGGATATTTATGCACAGGTCGGCGATGCAATTCGAGCACCCGCTACCACGCATATCGCACCGCACCTTTGCCCGCGTAGCTGCGGGTGACATTGGAAAACTCGCCTTCGAAGGTTGCCGCCGCCGACCAGCCGTTGATCCATTTCATCTCGGCGGAGGCAGTGGTGAGCGCGGAGTCGCTCGCCTGCCGCGCGCCGTTGACGACGAAGCTCGCGCCGGGCAGTGCCTGGAAGGTGGTGCCGATGGTGCGGTCCGGGTTGAAGTCGTGCGCCCAGGCGAGGCGGCCGCGCAGGGTGAGGATGGCGTTCGGCACGGCATAGGATTTGTCGGCGCGCAGGCCGAGTTCGCTGCGGGTGTCGGTGACGCTCTTCGAGCCATAGGCCAGCGCGAAGGTGTTGGCGCCGGAGATCGCCTGTTCGGCATAGGCGGGCAGGTCGAAGGTGGTGAATTGTCCGGCGGCATAGGGCGTGAGGCCGACGCCGCCGGCCCATGGCGTGACGTAGCGGTAGCCGCCTTCGACACGTCCCGAATACGCGTTCGCATTGAACGCCGCGCGCAGCCGATCGACCCCGGCGATCGTCACCGTGCGATCCGTCGTGACGTCCTGCCAGCCATAGGCCAGCGCGCCCGAGAGATAGGCCGCGCCGACCGTGTGGTGCACGAAGGCGCCGGCCTGGAACAGGTCGGATCGGCCGCTGCCGCCGCCCGTCACGCTGAAATTGGTGCCGCCGCCGGCGAGCGCGAAGCCGGCAATGGTGTTGGGCGAGAAGCGGTAGTCGGCGCCGACCGCGGTGCCGAACAGGCGGCTCGTGGTGGCGTTCGATCCGAGCGCCGCATTGCCATCCGTGGTCTGCGAACCGCCGAAGCCCGCCGCCCACACGCTCCAGCGCGGCTCGTAGGTTTGCGCCAGCGGCGCCTTGGTGAACATCGCGTAGGCATCGCGCTCGCTCTGCGAACGACCCTCCCCCTTCGATGCGTAAGCGAGGCTTTCCCCGGCATAGGCATTCGGCGCTCCGCCCGCACCGACGGGATCGCCACGGCCCGCGAGGAACGGATCGGTCATCACGCCCATGAACTGGTTCATGGCGTTGAACGTGGCCTGCTGCGATCCCGCCGCGATCTCGCCGGAGGCCTGGGTCAGCCCGGTGGGCGTGAGCGCGCTGTAGACCAGCGGGATGCCGCCATTGCTGTTGAAGAAGCTGACGATGGCGTTGCCGACGGCCTGCTGGTTTCCGCTCAGGCCGCGACCCGGCGGCGGAACGAAGTTCAGCAGCAGATTGAGATAGGCGTGGGTGCCGTCATAACTCAGCGTCGAATGAAAATTCGACGGCAGGTTGGTCTCGACCGCCGAGGCGAACGTGCCGCTGACGCTGCCGGCGGTCAGGATCGTGTACTGCTTCGCGACGTAGGCGCCATTGGCATAGATCGCCTTGACCGTCGATCCCCCCAGCGTCGCCGCGCCCGTCACATGGGCGAAGCTCGACGCCGCCGGATTGATCTGCACCATGTAGAAGGCGCCGGACTGCAGCGCGAGGCTGCCGGTCACATTCATCGACGAGCCCGCGATGCCGTTGCCCGCCGCGAGCGTGCCGCCGCTGTTGATGGCCGTATTGCCGACGGTGCCGACGCCCGCGAGCGTGCCGCCGTTGTTGACGGTTACGCCGCTCGACGCGGTGATCGAGCTGTTCACCGCCAGCGTACCGCCATTCACCGTGGTCGCGCCGGTGTAGGTGTTGACGCCCGACAGCGTCAGCGTGCCGCTGCCGGTCTTGGTCAGCGAACCGGTGCCGGTAACAGCGCCGGCATAGTTCGTGGCGGTCGCCTGATCGATCGCGAGCGCTGCCGCTCCCAAGGCGACGGTGCCGCCCGTGCCTGACAGCGACGACATGGTGAGATTGAAACCGTTGAGATCGAGCGTGCCGCCATTCACCGCATAGGCGGTATTGCCCGCGAATGCCCCGGCGACGCCCGCCCGCAATGTGCCGGCCTCGACGGTGGTGCCGCCGGTATAGGTATTGACGCCCGACAGTGTCAGCATGCCGCTGCCGGCCTTGACGAGCGCGCCGGTGCCGCCGATCGCCTGGGAGACCGTCGTGTTGAACCCGTTGGTGTCGAACGTGCCGCCGCCCGCGTTCAGTGTGATGGCGCGGGTGTTGGCCAGATCGAAGCTCGCGCCGAACTGCAGCGTACCGCCGTTGAACGTCAGGCCGCCGGTATTGGCGCCGAGGTTGTTGTCGGCCGAGATCGCCAGCGTGCCGGCATTGATCGTCGTGCCGCCGGTGTAAGTGTTCGCGCCCGACAGCGTCAGCGTGCCGCTGCCGGTCTTGGTCAGCGAGCCGCCGGTGCCGGCGGCGAGGCCACCGTCCTGGATGACGCCGGCAAACGTCGTCGAGAGGTTGTTGCCGCCGACCGCCAGGTTGTTCGAGCCCAGAAAAACGTTGCCGGCGCCTTCGATCGAGCCGGCCGTGGTGCCGCCGGTCGTGAGCCCTGAAATGTCGAGAAGGCCGGTGCCGTTCAGGATGAACCGCGCGGTTCCTCCGCTGGCGCTATCAGCTATGAAGCTGTGGCCGCCGCTGTTGGTGGTGATGGTGGCGCTGCCGGCCGTGCTGCTGTTGAGGAAGTCCAGGTCGCCGTTGTTGGTGATGCTGGCGCTGCCGGCCGTGCTGGTGTTGTTGAAATTCAGGCTGCCGCCGAAGTTGTTGGTGATGGCGGCGCTGCCGGCCGTGCTGCTGTTGTTGAAAGCCAGGGCGCCGTTGTTGGTGATGCTGGCGCTGCCGGCCGTGCTGAAGAAGGTCAGTACGAAGTTGTTGGTGATGCTGGCGCTGCCGGCCGTGCTGGTGCCTTCGAATATCAGAAAACGGTTGTTGGTGATGCTGGACGACGCGATCGAGCCGCTCACCGCCAGCGTGCCGCCATCGACGGTGGTAGCGCCGGTGTAGGTGTTCGCGCCCGACAGCGTCAGCGTGCCGCTGCCGGTCTTGGTCAGCGAGCCGGTGCCGGTAACAGCGCCGGCATAGCTCGTGTCGGTCGCCTGATCGATCGTGAGCGCTGCCGTTCCCAACGCGACGGTGCCGCCCGTGCCTGACAGCGACGACATGGTGAGATTGAAACCGTTGAGATCGAGCGTGCCGCCATTCACCGCATAGGCGGTATTGCCCACGAACGCCCCGGCGACGCCCGCCCGCAACGTGCCGCCATCGACGGTGGTAGCGCCGGTATAGGTGTTGACGCCCGACAGCGTCAGCGTGCCGCTGCCGGTCTTGGTCAGCGAGCCGCCGGTGCCGCCAGAGAAACCGCCGTCCTGGATGACGCCGGAAAACGTGGTCGAGAGGTTGTTGCCGCCGACCGCCAGGTTGTTCGAGCCCAGAAAAACGCTGCCGTCGCCCTCGATCGAGCCGGCCGTGGTGCCGCCGGTCGTGAGCCCTGAAATGTCGAGAAGGCCGGTGCCGTTCAGGATGAACCGCGCGGTTCCACCGCTGGCGCTATCAAATAGGAAGCTGCGGCCGCCGCTATTGGTGATGATGCTGGCGCTGCCGGCCGTGCTGCTGTTGTTGAAGGCCAGGAGCCCGTTGTTGGTGATGGTGGCGCTGCCGGCCGTGCTGGTGTTGTTGAAAAACAGGCTGCCGCCGCCGTCATTGGTGATGGTGGCGTTGCCGGCCGTGCTGGTGGCGAAGAAATTCACGAAGCCGTTGTTGCTGATGCTGGCGCTGCCGGCCGTGCTGGTGTCGAAGAAGTCCACGCCGTTGGTGTTGGTGATGCTGGCGCTGCCGGCCGTGCTGCTGTTGTTGAAGGCCAGGAGGCCGATGTTGGTGATGGTGGCGCTGCCGGCCGTGCTGGTGGCGAGGAAACGCAGGAGGCTGTTGTTGGTGATGCTGGACGACGCGATCGAGCCGCTCACCGCCAGCTCGCCGTCATCGACGGTGGTGGCGCCGGTGTAGGTGTTCGCGCCCGACAGCGTCAGCGTGCCGGCGCCGGTCTTGGTCAGCGAGCCGGTGCCGGTAACAGCGCCGGCATAGCTCGTGGCGGTCGCCTGATCGATCGTGAGCGCGGCCGCTCCCAAGGCGACGGTGCCGCCCGTGCCTGACAGCGACGACATGGTGAGATTGAAACCGTTGAGATCGAGCGTGCCGCCATTCAGCGCATAGGCGTTATTGTCCACGAACGCCCCGGCGACGCCCGCCCGCAACGTGCCGCCATCGACGGTGGTAGCGCCGGTATAGGTGTTGACGCCCGACAGCGTCAGCGTGCCGCTGCCGGTCTTGGTCAGCGAGCCGCCGGTGCCGCCAGAGAAACCGCCGTCCTGGATGACGCCGGAAAACGTGGTCGAGAGATTGTTGCCGCCGACCGCCAGGTTGTTCGAGCCCAGAAAAACGTTGCCGGCGCCCTCGATCGAGCCGGCCGTGGTGCCGCCGGTCGTGAGCCCTGAAATGTCGAGAAGGCCGGTGCCGTTCAGGATGAACCGCGCGGTTCCACCGCTGGCGCCACCAGTCATGATGCTGCCGCCGCCGCTGTTGGTGGTGATGGTGGCGCTGCCGGCCGTGCTGGCGGCGTCGAAATTCACGAAGCCGAAGTTGTTGGTGATGGTGGCGCTGCCGGCCGTGCTGGTGGCGTTGAAATTCACGAAGCCGTTGTTGTTGGTGATGGTGGCGCTGCCGGCCGTGCTGGTGGCGTCGAAATTCACGAAGCCGAAGTTGTTGGTGATGGTGGCGCTGCCGGCCTGGATGTCTATGCCGGCGCCGGTGAAACTGAGCGACTGGCTGTTGCTGAAGCTATAGTTCGACGGGCCCGCGTTGAACGTCCAGCCGCCGACCGTGGTGTCACTCGAGAACGACAGCGCGGTCCTGTTGGAGGTGCCGAAGAAGGCGGTGCCGCTCGGCACCGCGCCCGGGGTCCAGTTGGCGGCGGTGTTGAAGTCGCCGGTGCCGGGATTGGCGAGCCAGGTCGCGTCCTGCGCACGCGCCGGCTCCGCCGCCGGCAGTGTCGATGCCAGGGCCGACGACGCCAGCAAGGCGGCTCGCAACCCACGGCCCGCCCCAAACCGATCCTTCACAATCCGCAACGCTACGACCTCCCCCTTCGCAAGGCCGTGTGCGGCCTCCTCCCGATCTGCGATGCGCAATCGTCCCGGCAGCCGAAAAAATCGAGTCTGCACCAGCTTCATCGCATTGGGGCGCGGGGGGTGTCCTGACAAAGCGATGGAGACATTCTGAAATTTTTCTGATATTCGCATTTCAAAGTTCTCGTTTAGAACATTTTCGATACTTTTCCGCTGGATTGGGCGATCAGGAAGCTGCAGGTGGTTCGGTGTTTGGTTTTGCCGGTTTCGAGCTGGATGAGCAGCGCTTGGAGCTGCGTGGGCCCGATGGGACGGCGATCAAGCTGCGGCCGAAGACCTTCGAGATGCTCCGGCTGTTCGCCGCCAACGCCGGCCGGGTCCTGAGCAAGCAGGAGCTGATGGAGGCGGTCTGGCCGAACGTTCATGTCGGCGAAGACAGTCTGTTCCAATGCATCCGCGAGATTCGCACGGCGCTCGGCGACGACCGGCGGCAGTTGGTCAAGCTGGTGTCCGGCCGCGGTTACCTGTTTGCGGCCCAAGTCTCTGGGGCAGAGGTGTCGACCAAACCAGCCGGCATTCCGGCCAACACCGAAGCGGCATTGTCCATCCAGGCCGCGGACGTCGAGCCAGTAGCGACGTGCGAGCCCACGGCCGAACTCACAAAATCGCAGCGGCCCCTGTTCGGTTTACGCGGACCGGCGGCCGTCGCCACGGTCGCTTGTCTCTGCACAATCATCGGATTTGCCGTCGCGGCTCCCATCTTGCGACCCGACTTCATCTTCAAGCGAACGCCGCCGATCATCGCCGTGATGCCGATTGTCGACGCGAGCAACGACCCTCGCGGCCCGGCGATGGCGGAGGATGTCACCGACCGCCTGACAGATGGTTTCGCCAAGATCGACAATACCAGGGTGGTCGCGTCGCGATCAGCAGCGACGGCGGCGCACCCCGAATACGTGTCCACGCCCTCCGAGTCATCGGACTTTGAAGTGCGCGGCCTATTGCAGCGCGGCGAGCGCTCGTGGATCTTGCGCGCGCGCATGATCAAGACGGCCACCGGCGAGATTCAATCGGTCGCGACGGTTTCGGTCGACGTCGACGAGCCTGACGTGCAACTCCAGCAGTCGCGGCTTGCCGCGGGAGCAGGCGATCTGATGGCGCGCGGCCTCAACCGGCTCTTGGAGGCCGGCGAGTCTTCGGCCGCGACCGGCGGCTCGGCCGACGGCGATGCCAAAGTTGTCATCGCGGAGGCGGTTGCGTCGATCAATCAGACGACGCGCGAGCGTTTTGGTATGGCGCAGACAATGCTGCAGAGCGCGCTCGCCGCCGAGCCCGACAATGTCGACCTCGCCGTCGCACTGGCGGCGCTTCAACTGCGCGGCATCCAGTTGGTCTGGTACAGCCGGGACGAGGCGGTCGCGGCCGAAGCGCAGGTCGGCGCGACACTGGAGCGCGCGCTGCGGGCCAAACCCACTTATATTCCGGTGCTCGAAGCCCTATTGCCGCTTCCTCACCGCGACCAACCGTTTCGTCGAAGGCCTCGTGACCTGTGCCAGGACGCTGAGCTTCGATCCGTGGAACGGACTCGCGTTGTACCACATCGGTCTGGCCCAGATTCAATTGGGACGCTTCGAAGACGCGCTCACGACGTTCAAGCAAGCCGACCGTTTCGACACGCCGCAGGTGTCGCGCTGGACCTGGCTTCTTGGTGCAGGATGGGCTTACATGCTCATGGGCCGCAGCGAAGAAGCGGTCCCATGGCTGCAGCGGTCGATCGCCACTACGCCGGCGTCCGGGCGCTCGCAAATGCTGTTGGCCGCGGTCTACCAGAAAGCGGGTCGGATCGACGAAGCAAAGGCGACCATGAAAGAGGGGTTGAAACTGCGACCCGGCACGACGGCGCTCAATATCGGGCTGTCGACGAAGAACGCCAGTCCGGTTTTTCTCCAGGCGACCGATCGGGTCATCCAGTTCATGATCGCGGCGGGGTTGCCGGAGCGCTGAACCCGGCTGACAACGGATCGCGCCGTCCGTGCCGTGTCCGCGATGGGTCGACGAATTCGCGATCATCCTGCGCGCTCCGACAAACCCAGCCCGAATCGCACACGTGCTGCAGCAGACCGTCGTGATGTTGAGCCGACCGCTTTTCTGGAACGGTCTTCGCTTCGAGGTCGGTGCCTCGATCGGAGCTGCTCTCGTCGGCCGCCCGCATCACCGGCGGATCACCGAATTGTTCACGGAAGCCGACATCGCGCTCTATGATGCGAAGGCCGCTGGCCGCAACAAGGTCCATCTGTTCGGCGACGAGGGGCATAGCCGGGCGGCTTAGAGCAGGTTGCGGAGAACGCTGCAGGAGCGTCGTTGTGTACGCTTCCTTGTCCTTCGGTATTCCAGTCGAGGGCCTGGCGATGCGCGGAGGGGACGAGTACCGAGGTCGATCTCACAGTCCCTGACGCGACGCATGCAGGTGCGAACTGCCGCCGTCTTTTTTGCCAAAAATTCGCGGTTGGATAGTTCGCAGTTTTATTCTGGGTGGTGGCAAAATGGCGCGCCCGAAGAGAGGACCTGCCCGCCAACAGAAACCCGCATATTTATTGAATAACTTGAACGCCTGCCGTACCAGTTGATACCACCTGTGGGTACCACAGCCAACCCTATTATGGCTGGATAGGAGATCCTTGGCGTCTCAGGGGCTAATCCGCAAGCAGCGGATTTCCACACCTCCCCAAAATACACTAACGTCCCTCCCGAGGTTCCTTAGCTGATCGAGTGGGGTGACGAGTTGTTGAATGACTGGAGTAAAAGCGCACCTGCACCAACTCGGCCCGTGGCTCTGCCGCACGAATTCGCTGATTGGGTTTACAGATATTCCCTCCCGCGACGTTCCCCCGGCTCTGGAATAGATACTTGGGACGCTTACAATCGATTTGAACGAAAGGCGGGCATTCTTGATCATCGTTTGATTGACTTGTCTATTCAGACAACTTGGTTCCAAAAGCACATTGGAATTTACACGCCATCGGACTGGACCAAGGAGTATGTTGACGCCTTCCACGAAGATCCCAAACCGCTACTGGCGAGCAATCTGCTTGTGGGGAACGTTCCGCTTCGAGGCAAGCCCGATGTTGTGCTCCGCAATAGAAATGATCGAACGGTTTTAATTATCGAACAAAAGACAACCCGGCAGCAGGATCGAGACATTCCCGACGACGGATGGGCGAACGTCGAAGCGCAGCTTTGGTGTTATTCTTGGATCGATGATTATCTCGATGCACCCGAGGTATTGCTGCTGGGGCAGCTTTGGCGGAACAGAAAATTAGTGCAGAAGCATTTCCTTTGGCGACGCAACGACCATAACCACGACCTGCGCTGTCGAACCTGGTTTGAACGCTATGGCGGCTCAGTTACACCTTCATTGCGAAGGGGGCGGTATGTCGCAACTGATGGATGAGCATCGCGCAGCCTGAGACACCGTAAGGTTCCGAAAGCGTCATCTTGTAACTCTGGGGGACGAGAGTAATGCCGAGAGCTTGGAGTTGTATCGCGGTTGGCGACGACCGGCAGTATGGCGGCAACAGTGGCTATGATGACGAGCTCGCCAGCAGATACAGCTTCGACAGCAACGTAGCGAACCACAAACAAGTATCGAAAGGCGACCTGATAATCCTAAGAGACGGTGACCGTGCCCTTGGAATGGCGACGGTAGAAGAGGTCACAAGCAGCCCGGGAACCAAACTGATACGCCGTTGCCCTGTATGTCGGGTTACTGGCCTCAAGGAGCGGGTCAAAAAGCACCCAAAGTGGCGTTGCAACAACGGGCACGAATTTGAACCCCCCTCAGAGAGCGAAGAGCCGGTCGACAAGTACGTGGCGCGGTTCGGTAGCTCCTTCGTTCGTCTGGGGCAGGCTGTTTCAGTCACCCAGCTCAAAAGCATTGCATTGAGGCCGGGCGATCAGACTTCGATCGAGGAATTGGACTTGCCTGGATTGGAGAGATTGATGTTTCCAACCAGTCAAGAAGCGTTGAACATGGTGGCGGTGGCTGGCTTCCTTAGGTCTCCTGCGTCCGACGAAGCCGACGAGGAACACGAAACGGATCTTGTGCCGTCCGTTGCCGATGAACGCGAGCAGGTACTTCGCGCAATCAAGGTCCGGCGCGGGCAGTCATCTTTCAGGCGCGGTCTGATCAAGCGCTATGGCAGTCGCTGCTTGGTCACCGGCTGCGAGCTAGAAGCGCTACTCGAGGCTGCGCATATCGCTCCTTACCGCAATGCTTCGCACAACGACCTTAGCAACGGACTGCTCTTGCGGGCAGACATACACACGCTCTTCGATCTATTTCTCGTGTGGATCGACCCGATCACCCTCATAGTCACTTTCGATGAAAGCGTCTGCCATGCGGGCTACGCAGCTTATCAAGGCAAGCAGTTGCAGGTCGGCATCAAACGGCCTTCGCTTGCTTGCCTTAAAGTACGTGCGGAGCTGCTTTCCATGGACCTCGCATAACCCGCGAAGGCCATACACGCAGTACAATTGGGTGGGAACCAAAAAACCACCCGATTAGCATTGAAAAGACTAGATAATTTCGTCGCTCCGGCGACCGCTTTGTATTGGCTTTTGTATTGGAATGAAATGGCCTACCTGTGGCACGAGTTACCGTTCTTAAAGCTGTAGCGGCGACCTTGCAGCCAGACCCGAAACGCTAGAGCCTGATTAAACGTCGGCCCATTCAGCGACGGCTCCAGTCCCAGTCACCGATCCCCCCATCTCCTGTTGCGTCGATGCTGCCTTCACTCGCCGAAAGGCCGGTCCCACGCCTTACATGAGGTTGTGAAACCAGAGCAAATCAGTCTAAGAGTTGTGATCACTCGGCTGGGGGGGGGGGCAGCGTGGTAACAAGGCAGCTTCGACTAACGAAATTCCGTGAACTTCGGCTAAACGATCCGTTCTTTGACAGCCTCAAGAAGGGCTATGTCGAGTTCGCGGATTGGTTTGCTCGAAAAGCAGACTCGGACGTGTACGTGGTCGAGGACGACGCTGCCGCCATAAGCGGCATGATTTACCTCAAGCCCGAACAGGGCGCTGTTTCTGACGTCACCCCCCCGCTGCCGAATCTCAAATGGCTGAAGGTTGGCACCCTGAAGATAGAGGGCCGTGGCACCAAATTGGGCGAGCGAGTGCTCAAGAAAATCTTCGATACCGCCATCGACGAAAACATGGACGGCATCTACGTGACCATCTTTGATGTGCATGAAGACCTAATCCGTCTTTTTGAACGGTATGGATTTCAGAAGGTCGGCACGAAGACAACAGAAAGCGGCGAGGAACTGGTTTACGCGAGACGACTGGATCAATTTTCGGGCAACATGATCAGCGACTACCCTTTTGTGCATACTGCTGGAAAGAAGGCTTGGCTACTTGCGGTCTACCCCGAATACCATACGCAGCTTTTACCTGACTCAATCCTGAAAAACGAATCCCGAGAAATTGTTCGGGACGTCTCGCACACGAATACGATCCACAAAGTCTATATCGGTAAGATACCGCTGACCCGGATGTCTTCAGGAGACGCAGCTGTAATATACCGGACAACAGATCACCAAGGGCCAGCATACTACCGTTCGGTTGCATCATCCATTTGCATTATAGAAGAAATTCGTCGTAAGAGAGACTTCGCGAACATCGAGGCATTTTTGGAATACACGGCCCCGCACAGCGTTTTCACCGAAGACGAACTGCGAGACCAATATGTGGAGAGCGACCGTTTGTATGTTGCGCGCATGACATACAATGTTGCGTTCAATCGGCGCATCACTCGTGGCCGCTTACTCGACGAGGCCCATGTCACAGAACAGCCAAGATGGGATCTTCGAGAACTTACGTCGACGCAGTTTCGCACGATTGTAGAGATGGGAGACGTAAATGCGCGTATTGTTGTCGATTAAGCCCGTACACGTTGAGAACATCCTTTCTGGCGCAAAAACCTTTGAATTCAGACGCAAGATATTCTCACGGCGGGATATCAAAACAGTGTTGATCTATTGCACCCGCCCGGTCGGCCGATTGGTTGGAGAGTTTGATATCGCGGAGATTCTGGAGGACCACCCAGAGCGGTTATGGCTTAAAACTCGGTCAGGCTCCGGTATCTCAAAGGAATACTACGATGGCTATTTCTGCGGACGAACGCAGGCCTATGCCCTCAAAATTGGTGCTGTCAGACCATTTGCAGAGCACATAAACCCTTCCCACGTGATGGAAAATTTCAGTCCGCCTCAGTCTTTCATGTATGTCGGCCATCAGCGAGCGCCCCTCTTTGAACAAGCCGAGTTTTTCTAAAATTGGGGTTGTGCTAGTCTTCGGTATCTCCGGTGTGGGGAACCCTTCCATGATTTGCGTCACGATGTCCACGACCGAAGTACAACTAGAGAGAAACATCAATAGTCCAAACAACAGTTGCATAACACCTAAATGCCCGATTGGGCTCTGTACGCGCCGCCTCTTGGACCCGCCTGAAGAGTCGCCGCACCTGCCTTCACCCATGCAGAAACGAATCGCTGAGATTCCAAAGCGGCTCTTGAAGATGCGCCTCATCAAAATCCGTCAGAGCATTTGCCTACTTGAGGACTTCCTCAGCGGCAAACATTGGGGAGGACAAGGACAGCGGCCGCAGGCAGCTCCAAGCCATCGAAGCGTTCGCAGCGCGGAGCGGTATCGAGCTTGTGGGCACGTATCATGATGAAGCGGTGAAGGGCTCTGATCCCATCGACACCCGCCCCGGCTTCGCAGAGATGCTTGAGGCATTAGAGGCGAACGGCACTAAGACCATCATCGTCGAAACCGCGAACCGCTTCGCGCGTGACCTGATGGTTCAGGAGGTTGGTTTTGCGATGCTCAAGGCGCGAGGGATCGATTTGATCGCCGCGGATAGTCCAAGCTCATTCCTGGACGACACGCCGACCGCCCGGCTGATCAGGCAGGTCCTCGGCGCTATCTCCGAGTTCGAGAAGGCCATGTTAGTGGCAAAGTTGAAGGGCGCTCGGGATCGGAAGCGTCGCACTGGTGTCAAGGTCGAGGGGCGAAAGTCCATCGGCGAGGAGCGGCCCGAGACGGTTGAGCTTGCACGCAGATTGGCACGCGCGAGGCCCAAGGGGGGCAAGCGGTCACTCAGAGAAATCTCAGCGGCGCTTGCCGAAGCTGGGCACACCACCAAGACGGGCAAGCCATACGCTCCAACAGCTATCAAGCTAATGCTGGCAAGAGCTTCGGATCGTGCGGTCGGCAGCGCAACGCAGGGAGAGGCGCAATGACAGTGGGAGCGTTCTTCGCCTTCCTCGCAGTCCTCGCGGTCTCATTCGAGATGACTGTGACCGCTGCGGTGTTCGGCGCATTGGCATTCTACGTGATCGGCCACGGGGGTAGGCACCACCCGCTCGCGAAGGACCGTGGGGCTCTTCGAAAATGAGCCTCTCCGACGCCACTGGATCCTAATCTGGTGCAGCCCCGGCCCTCGGCTTCAAATGGTCGACTTAAAGGTTGCGGCCGCCGCCGAGCTAACAGCAGCGGTTTGCTTACAAGGACGGCGTTCACGGCCGGAGAACTACGGAGCCTCCAGTGGCGTAATTGGCACCGCCCTTGCTGTACGCCTGAATGCGCGGCGAGCGCGTACCAAAACATACCAGCGCAGAGGCCACCAATGGCAAACTCGTATCTTCTTGAGACACTCCAGAGAACCGCAGCGACAAACGAGCTACAAATCGCGACACTAATTGCCAACCTATCTCGGTCGGTGGACATCCTCACCGCCGACATCGAGCACGAGGAGACCCGCGCGGGAGTTCGCGACTTCTCGGACCCGGCTTATTCGGTGCTGGCGCGGAGCCTGAGGACGCGAAGGGAGAACATCGGGGCCACCATCGCCATGCTGGAGAACCTTCAGGCGTCAAAAGCCAGCGCACTCGATACGACGGAACGCGAGGTGGCGTAGGTGAGCATTTGACGGAACACCGAGCGCGGGGTGTACTGAAACTCGACTTCCGCTATGCGCCAATAGCAACAAAATTCCGCACGGCCCCGAAGTGACGCGATGGGCCAGAAGCGGACGACCAAGCCGCTAACGGAAGCTCAGTCAATACACGCCGATCAGCTTTAAGCCAGCGATTAGCAGCACGAAGCCAAGGGCCTTGAGGATCATCGGCGGCCGCCACTGTATGCCGAGCGTGGTTCCCAGCAGTGCGCCTAGGCCGACTGCGATTGCATAGACCCATAGATTGGGCGGAAGTGCCTTCACAATAGCGACATTGCCAAGCAACCCGGCGACGGAGTTGCACAAGATGAATACGGCGGCGACGCCTGAGGCGGAGCGCGTATCGGACCAGCCCAAGAAAAGCAACAACGGCGACAGGAAGATGCCGCCCCCCGTGCCCGTGAGACCAGAGAGAAATCCAATTCCGATGCCGCACAGAATGCCAGCCCAGATCGGCGGGTCATCCGGTTCAAGGTTGGATTTTAGTTCGCGCGGCCAGAGCAGCCGCACACCACTGAGCAAAAGCACTACGCCGACCAGGGGCCGGTAGTAGGGGCCGGGCAGTTGGATCGATCCGCCGACGAATGCAAACGGGATCGCGCCCACACCGAACGGCCAGAACACGCGCCAGCGGAACAGGCCCGCTTGCAGGAAGCGGAACGACGTGAAGGCAGATACAAAGATGTTGAGCGCAAGCGCGGTGGGGCGCATCACGGCGGCTTGGATGCCGAACAGCGCCATAAGGGCGATGTAGGCGGACGCGCCCGCGTGGCCTACCGAGGTGTAGAGGGCAGCGCCCGCAAACATACAGGCAGCAAGAAGCAAAACCGAAATATCGGGCATGGCACGACTACTCTGAAATGAGGTGATGCCCGCAGCCGTCGTGCCGGTGTTCTTCTCAACTCTGCTTACGGCAGGTCGAGGGGCGAACTCTCTGAATAGCGACGAATTTGATCCTTGTGAAGGGCAATTAGCCGGTTAGTAGATGATCCTGAAGGTCCGCTAATGGTCATTCGCGACCGAGCCGAGCCAGCAGCAATTCCGATTACGTCCGCCATGCTGCCGAAAGCGGAAGTAAATTCAGCAGGTACACTGCTGCCCGCAGTGTTCGCTAGGCGGCCCCTGTGGTCCGCAATGAGTTTATCGAGGATCGCGCGGCGCTCGGTGAGCCCTCTGAGCGCACCTACCTCATCGGCTCCCATGAGCAGACTGTAGCCCTCCACGCCTGCCGCGAAGACTGCGACGAGCTTACGGCTGACCTCGCCAAGGTTGGACATTCGGTGCCCCGATGCCACTTGTGTTGCGCCGTCATCATTCCGCAATCAGGAACGGGGAGCAAGGTCGGCTCCGGCAGTTTGCACCGAAGGGGGCGAGGATGGACGCCTGAAAATGAGCCTCTTCGACTGCACCGGACCCTATTTTGGTCGACCCAGCCGCCCCGGCTTCACTCTGTCGAGTTAAAGGGCGTCAGCCGCCACCGAGGTCACGGCAGGGGTGTTCGTTTTCCAGCGGGTGGCCTATGTGGTCCCAAGGTTTTCGCTGGGCACCAACTTTTGATGTCCGCTTTGGAACGCGTTGCAGACGTAAATCGTGTCTCGCGCCAAGTCCGCTGAGTGCCAAACCCGGAAATAGTTAACCTCGCTTGGGGAACAGCTTGTCCCGGATGTAACGAGAGGTCGGTGTTAGCCGGATGCCCCGCGGTTTACGCCACATCGCCTTGTCTATTTCCTTCTTGTCACCAATCGCGAGATGACCGGAGGCTTCACTAGCGATGAATATAGCATCGCTCATCTTCCGTCCTGATTTGGGGTTCTTGGCCTTGACCTCTTTCCAGAGCTTCAACCGCCCCAGTTTGAGCTTTGGAAGCTCCTCCCGGATTTCCCTGCGTAGGCAATCTTTTTCCGTTTCCCGCCCGCGCCTGCGCCCCCCCGGGAACATCCATAACTGGTCCCGCCTTCTTCTCACCAACAAGATCCGCCCGCGCTTTGCCGCAACGAGCTTTGATGATTTCGCCATTGCTGTAACGCACCACCCTAACATCGAATCACCGCACGATTTTATAAGATAATCCTTGAGGCAATAAATGGGCGTTACCTAACTGACGGATGCTTGCTGTCAGCGTCGCTTTTTGCCGGACTTTTTCTTAGCCTTCAGCACATCCGCCTGACTGCGATAGGCCTTCGCCAGATTCTGGAAGCGTTCGGAAATTTCGGCGTCCGAAGCGGTCCGCGCCATGCGTTCGGCCTTAGCCGCCTGCTTCCGAAAGTATTTTGTTTCCTTCACCACCGCGCGACCTAATGCAAGTGCACCGGGACGTATTGAAGGGCGACCCACACGCCAAGCCCCAAAAGTAGGACAAGCATTCCGACGCCGACGAATGATTGGAGGCGCATAAGTGCCCTCGTTTCGAACCGGGCAGAAAGCCCCGCCCGCCCGCGAACGGGACGGGGAAGTTTGTGCTAAGCGCCGGGGTCAACAACCCGACGCCAATAGCAATCATAACATGGGATCGACGGCGAGGAAATTGATGTAAGATGAGAAATCGCAACGAGAGGGCATCCATGGGCCACGAAGACATGGTGATCATCGGCAGAGTGTCGGGCGCCCTCGTGATCGGAGCGCTGATTGGGTTTGAGCGAACCTTTCACGGTCGCCCTGCCGGTTTCCGTACTCACTCCCTCGTCTGCATCGCTTCCGCGATCCTTATGATCGTGACGGTCTATCAAAACCAATGGATGACGTTTCTAGAGCATGACGCCATCCGAACCGATCCAACCCGCATGGCGCAGGGCATCATGACCGGCATCGGATTTCTTGGCGCGGGAGTAATCTTTAAAGAGGGCCTAACGGTACGCGGCCTAACTACAGCCGCCTCTATCTGGGTAACGGCAGCTATCGGCATCTTGGTCGGTATCGGGTTTTGGTTTGCTGCCATTGTCGGCACGGCAGCCGCCCTCATTGTGCTGGCTCTGTTTCGCTATATTGAAGCTCGGCTGCCAAGCGAGTTCTACGCGCATCACATGCTCAGATTTGCACGCGATCACGTTATAGGCGAGGAAGAGGTGCACAAGCTTATCCATGACCACGGGTTCACGATTGCCAACCTGTCGTCGCGACTAAGCGAGAGTGGCCAGCAGTTCGAATACCGCATGACGATCAAAAGTAGAGACCGCAAAAATGCGGAGGCACTGTCTACCTACCTTCGTGGACGGCCTGAGGTCGTTGAGTTCAGGATCACTCCGACCGGCGACTAAACGGGGGCAAATGTCCGAGCTGGTTCATTCGCGCCGCCTCCGGCACGTCCGCCTCAGGTCCGGTTTGGGTTATCCCGGACATCTTTGCTGACGACTACCGAACCAACCTGAGCGCCCCAAAGTGAACCTCGCGCATCCGGCAGGGCTGGCGTATCGTTTACCGGGCAATCAATAGGGGGTCGCAACAGTGACGCCTAGCGAAGCACTGCAGCACATTCGCACCCTCGTGGAAGCATCGGCCGAATTGAAGGACGACACGCAACGCAAGGTGTTGCTACGGAGCGTCGTGGTGGTCGCCCAGAAGGGTCTCGGCGTGGCACCGGATGGTGTGGCTGAATGTGCACCGAACGTGCTTGCGTTTCCTGTGTCGCGCGGGGGCGCTTAGGGGACTATCGACGGTATCTCATGATGCGCCCTGTGCCGTAACCGTTGCCGCAACACAGCGCCGAGCAGCTTCGATGTCCGCATCCGATGCACCCTTGCTCCGCGCGTAGGCTTCAGCAGCAGTGGCTGAGTAGAGGGCCACGTAGTAACGAACGAGCACACAGGACATGCGATGCTTGAGGTCGAGCTTCGGATGGTCGCTCGCTTCGGCGGGACCGGACTGGGAGCAAAGGACCGCGAGCAATAGAAGCCAACGCCAAGCCATTTTGCGCCCTCCGGGGACCTGGGAAGCCAACGCGGCGTCGGGGACATTGGTTCCCCATGGACGCGCAGGCAAGCTCTCGAAGCGAAAGAAAGCTGCCCCACTCTCCGTACAGACGAGACACCAGTCTACGTATAACCAAGGGCAACCGGTCACCAAAAAAAGATTGTCTGAAGCATCGGTCTTCTGCTCCGCCTAAGGTAGGCGCTTGACATGTTTTCCTGCAGCGCAGCCGGTGACGACCTTCGTCAATCATTGAGTTCGCCGTGGCCACCATGCTTGCCGCAGCACTACTCAGCATACCTCTCCTCTGCATATACCGCCTCCCCACACTGAGCAGAGAGGCCGAATGAAAGACATACCGCACATGCCCAAGAACATCCTCGCAGATGGTGGAGAGCATCCCCACGAAAACCGATGCTCACCCTGGGGGAGCCCGGTGCAGACACCATGGGAAGCGGTTCACGTCGGGTGTGCCTCGGGGCGCCTTGAGGCACCAAACGCTCCCGTGGAGAGCTTTGGGATACACCGGCCCCACAAGGGTCAGACACGCAGCCAAATCGCTTCCACGGGCTTCTCTGTGGGAACACGGGTGGCCCAAAGGCTGCGAAGGGCCACAAGAGAGGAAAAACACCACCCGGTCTGCGACATTAATGCACCCCTCAACCTCCTAAGAGGGCTCCTCCGTGGGCTCAGGAGGGTGCATTGGCGCCTCTTAGTAACACCAGAAACACACCCCCTTTTATACGGCTCCAGATTTATATTCTTAGAGCCTTGGGGGGTGCATTAGCGGCATCACCGCTCAATCATCATCCATCAGCATCCGTACACGCTCATTTATCCCCCGAGCTGACACAAGTTGCTCTTAACTACCATTATCAGGATAATTCCTCATGCAGACTACTATCGGCTCGCACGGGCTCGCTCTCGTGTCGCCGCAGGATTACTCAGTGCAAATGCGCAAGCATTGGTCTGAGACGCTCAACATGCCCATGCCACCAGCCTTGATAGACGTTCATCTGCTAATGGCAGAAGAGTTCCAACGTCAGATTATCAACAACGCCACCAACGACGATGGCAGCCCTTCCGTGGTGCTCCCGTTGCCCACGGGGAGCGGTAAGACCCAAGGCACGTGTCTCTATGCCTCTATGCAGGCTGACTTGAATGCCCATGCCAAGGAGAACCTCAAGCCTGTCGGCGTGGTGATCGTTACACGCCTGATCGAAGACGCTGACGATATTGCCAAACAGATTAACGAGCTTTCGGGCCGTGTTGTGGCTGTGGCGCACCATACCAAGAACAAAGCGGACATCATGAAGGTGTTCAATAGCGATGTTCTGGTGATCTGCCATCAAGCGTTTCTCAATGCCGCCAAGGATTGGAGCGTGCAGGATCGTGGGCGGTGGGATCGTATCTCACAATGGCGCGGTGGTGCTCGGCGTCTTGTCATAATCGACGAAGCCTTAGCAAACGTCGTTGACAGCAATAAAGCGACTACAGCTAATTTGACGACAGCGTTGATGAGCATCCCGCATGAGCTTAGGCAGCTCTTCCCCGGTGCCATCAGGACACTGGAGTGCATGAAGCGTTGGTTGAAGGCGAAGGAAGCCGGAGACGCTGGGGACAGCACGTCACTTCTGTGGGGTGAAGGATCGGAAAATGTCACTAAAGAACTTCGGCTCCTTCGTGAGGCGTTGAGGGGTGTGGACTTCGACCCCAGTCTCTTCAAGGAAGATGCACCGACAGTCGTGGACGAGATACTTCAGGACGTTGAAGCCATGTTTGCGAGCTTTGCCTACTACTTCAAGAGCGGCGACCAGCATTCGATCAACGGCGCAACCTACTTGCTGCCTCCCGGATTACCGGGCGCTGTGATCTTGGACGCTACAGCGAACAATGACGTCCTGTACCAACTGCTCAAGGGTCGCGTGTATGTCGCTCCTATTCCGCCCGGCGTGCGTGACTACAGCAACGTGACCCTCCACGTCGCTCGGACAGCCTCGGGGCTTGGCAAGAGCGTTACAGATGACACGAAGCATCTTAGGCTCCCACGTCTCGCAAAACGTCTTTCAGAGGAGATTGCCCCCGGGCGCTCAGTGTTCCTGTGTGTCCACAAGCACTCCGAAGCGCTCGCAGAGACTTTCAGTACTGACAAGCTCAAGTTCAATGTCGGTCACTGGGGAGCAATTGACGGCAAGAATACTTGGAAGGATTGCGACGTCGCTGTCATCTACGGACTGCCCTACATGGATCAACGGCGCGCTATCAACAATCTGTTCGCCACTCATGGGCCTCAGGATACCGCGTGGCTGCAAGCAAACACCCACAAGAAGCGCGTCACTCTCGTCAACGTCATCATGCAACGGCACCTATCAACGTCGGTAGTGCAGGCAATCAATCGCATCTGTTGCAGACGTGTGATAGACGAGGACGGCCGCTGTCCGATGTCTGACGTGTACGTCCTGTTGCCAAAGAACTGGCAGGGGGACGCCATCCTTGACGACATTCAGGCCAACATGCCGGGGATCAACGTGGTTCCTTGGGACTTCGAGCCCGACGGTCCTAAGGTGTATGCGCCCCGCAGTAGCTCAGCCCACGCTGGCATCATCTCCCTGATGGGGTGCCGCGAGCCGGGTCTGACGCCCTTCCCGTTCATTCAACGACAGCTATCGCTCAGCAAGAAGCAGATAAGCAGGGTCAAGGAGCAACTGCTCGACGGGGGCAGCAACATCGCCAAAGCTCTCCGAGAGATTGGCGTGAGTTATCTCGTCACGGGCATCGGTAGAGGCAGCAAGAGCTACCTCGTGAAGGCGTAACGAACAGACAGGCCGCACACAGGTTTCCTCAGGAGCCCGCGTGCGGCCTTTTTTCAAAGGCGGCATTATTCCACATCATTGGCGGAGCGCGCTTTTGATTTGGTGGGCGGCGTCCATCGAATGCCTGATAGGTGGAGGCCATTGTACTGAGCTTTCTCAACAGCTGCATTGAGTGTAGCGAAGCCGAACCGCCGGACCATGTCATCCGAACCATAGCCCCGCGCTACAGCATTTCCGCCGGCGTGGCCCGTTAGCGCATCATTGACATCTTCGTTCACACCCGCAGCGCGCAATGCATCCTTGAAGCCATGGCGGAATGAATGAAAGACACTATTTTCGTTGTCGATACCGAGCGACCGTTTGTAACGTCCAAACCACTTCGAGAATGCTTCCCCAAATCCTCCCTTGGAGCCTTGCTGCAGTTCGGGGAAAAGGCGAGCGGATTGGCCATCGCAACTTCGCATCTGCTCGACGAACTCCATAAAGCCGATCCGCACCAACTCCGGGTGAATGGGCACCGCCCGAACGGAGTTCTCGGTCTTGAGGCTTCGACCTACTTCGTCGTCCTCAATGACGGTCAGGAAGCGCACGCCAGAATGAGCATCGAACTTCACATCGTTGGCACACATCGGCGCAAGCTCGTTCAGTCGGGCACCGCTGTAGAGCGCAAGCAACGGTAGCCAATACGCAGCCTCGCCTTTTCCACCTTTCGGTCGGGCTCCTTGAATGTAAATCGGCGAACCGAAGAGAACTGAAAGCTCCTCCGGCTCCCAAGGTCGCCGTTTGGATCGAGGAACCTTTAACCGCATCCCCGCTACCGGATCGGTCCAAGGGATTTCATCAGGAATGACACCGTTCTTGCGTGCCCAGTTCAGTACGCCTTGAAGACATGTCAGCCATTTGTTGATGGTGGCTGCACCGATACAGATCGTACCGGGATGCTCGCGCGACCATTTTGCAAGTTCTGGCAAAGCTGCTTTTCTGAGCTTTCCTGCTCGTTGCTTTGGAACGAGTTGCGCCGCATCGCGAAACTCACGAACATGCTTCCTGTTGATCTGAGCCACATCCAAATCACCGTGTAGCTCGATAAAGCGGTCAATCCCGCGCGCGAACTCCATTCGTGTAGAGATTGGACGAGCTTCCACTTTGTCCCAGCCTTGGTAGGCGGCACGCAGGGAACAACTCGACACTGGGGCTGCGCTGCTGGGCTCAGGCAACTTCGGGCTATCAATCGGCGCACCCCGGTTGCGCGCACGGATGTCCTCTAAGGCGCGCACCTCTGCTCTGATCACAGCGAGCGCTACCTTTCGGTAGTCGGCGCAAGCGGGGTCTAGGTTGATCCGAAATAGCTGAAGCAATTCGTTCAACTCGTACCGGATGAAGTTGACGTTGCCGCGCGCCAAGGCCTCTTTCGCTGCGGGCAGCACTATTGAGACATCTTCCTCAATCTTGTGCATCATGCGATCCGACAAGCCAGAGCCATTCTCTTCAGCAACAGAGAATGGGGTCTCGAACTCGATCCCCGCCTCCGTGAGCTGCCGGTGGACGCTTGCGAAACCCGGGTCAGAGCCGATGCCTTCCTCGCGCAGTTCCTCGTCCGCGCCAAGCTCATGCGCATAGAAGTAATCGGCGATCCGTTTGATTTCGGCTTCGGTCAACTCTGTCCGCACCGGATGCTCGACAAGGAGCGCCTCAGCTTGCGCGAGGATGCGGTCGAACTTCATCATGACGGGTTTGGCGAGGACCTTCGCCTGCTTTTCGTCCTTGGTTCCCAGCGTCTCCTTGAGCCACGAGACGCGCTCCTTGGGGACACCCATCGCCCTTGCGGTGGCTATTTCGAGCCCCTTAGGAACCTTCTTGCGCACATGAAAGACGCCGTGTTCGTTCTTGATTAAACCCATTCCCACACGCGCCATTGATCCCACCGCTTGATACCAGTGCGGCAGGACGAAGCCATTGAACTTTCGAGTTATTCCCAGAAAATAAGGAGTTCTTGGATTGCTGGCGCGCCCGAAGAGATTCGAACTCCTGACCCCCAGATTCGTAGTCAAATCTAATTCGTTGAAATCACCAGTATTTTTTGCAAACAACGTCAAATTGGTAACCCGCGATGACAACGGGTTACATCTGGATTGCAAACCATTTGGCCCCGTTCAGGCACGTCGCCCAGTGTCGCCCTTCCGATAATCAAGGGGGCGCGCAAGATCGCTGCCAATCTTTGTGGGCGCAGTGATAGCGCATTAGTTGCTCTGAGAGCGACCACAGGCCGATTGCGCCAGTCCGTAAATATCCCGACTTCTTTCGTTCAAGAAACGTTCAGGGAACGGAAAGAACTTTCCCGAAATGGGCAACTTGTTTCCGAACCAGAACGAAGGCAGACCACGCGCGGCCTCGGCTTCAGCGCAATAGCAACCGCCAAGGTCTCAGTTCTATTGTTGAAGCTGTCTGCCAGTTATCGGGTCTGGCCCCATCTGCATCGGCCCCGCCGTCATCTGCTGCTGGGCAACGGGCTTTTGAAATTTAACGGCGACACGGCTATGCGCGAGTTCGCGCCAGCGTTCTGCTTGGCCTAACCACTTCCAACTGTTCTCTGGCTCTGCCCTTGCGCGTTGAAGGCAGCGCAACTCCATCTCGCGGCATTCGGAAATGTCGTTCAAGGACTTCTCCCGCAGTTTCCCGCCGTTGGGGATACCTATATTTTGCGCCGAAAACGAGAAAAGAAAAGACAACGTTATTGACACGTCCCCAAGGCGTGTTCCCAATCGTGCAAACAGTGGATAACGCGCGCCTTGAATCCGGCAGTTCTTTGGGGGCGTTCAGCCAGCCGGGTTAGAGCCGCAATTGAACCTTGCAGTAAGATTGGCCAAGCCTCTAACCTGCAACCAGACCGTTATGAGCGGCGACAGTCCCTCGGAATCCCCTTTGTTTACTGGTGAATCTGACCACGTTCGCTCACGATTGGCTTCGTTTGTTCACAGCATATTGGTGGTCAATCGGTGGTCGCAATAGCTGCGAACAAAGTCGCCTGTGGTCGCCGACTAGTGCGGTGACGCTGACACTTGAAAGCGATCATGGACTGAGGCGTGAAGTGTCTTAGGGCCATCTCGTCGCGGAAAATGTCGACGTCGCGATGCGGACGGGAAGGCTTACCTTCCTTGGACGCGATAGCGGGCATGGTGGATTGGCGTCAATCGTGTGTCCAAAATTGTACGCCGCATAACATTGTACGCCGCATAACAGAGCGCGTCGTGGTTTGGTCCAATTTGGAACAACAATGGAGTCTGAATTGCTGCAAGGACTGGTTCCATCGTAATGCGTACAGCGAGGCAAGAAATGGCCACAAGACTACAGCGAATGCTCAAACGTTTGCCGACGCATGTAGCCGACATCAAGGACAATCCCCGATGGCTGCCGATGTTTGCGCTGGGGCGCGTGATGCTGTTCCGCAGCCTCGCATGGAAGTTGACCGCTCCGCCCGAACACATCGATTTCACGAACACGCTTTTCCCGGAACTTGACGTCGAGCATGTGACGGAGCAGTTGCGGCGAGACGGACTGTTTCAGGGCGTCAGGCTTCCGACAGATATCACGTCGGAGATCTCTTCCTTTGCCCGACGCACGCCCTGTTTCGGCAATTTCGACCGCAAAATTGAGCTGGTCGCCGAGGACCATCGCTCGGTCGAGCTTGCGACCGGGAAGGCCATTCTCACCGGCCACTTCTTCGAACGCGTGCTGGATTGCGAAGCGGCCCGCCGCGTCCAGCAGGATCCGCTATTGTTGCAGATCGCCCAGAACTACCTGGGAGGCGAGGCGCGCGTCACCGCGACGCGGCTGTGGTGGAGCTTTCCGAGCAAGAAGGCGAAAGACTACGACCTCCATTTGGCCTCACAGGACCGGTTTCATTTTGATCTCGATGATTGGAGGATGATCAAGTACTTCTTCTACATCGAAGCGGTTGACGAAAATTCGGGCCCGCATGTCTATGTCGTGGGCAGCCACAGGCAGCGCTTCCTGCGGCACCAGTTCACCCTCGTGGTCGGCCACCCCTCGGAGGAGATCGAGCGGACCTATGGCCGCGAAGCGATCGTAAAACTAACGGGCCCTGAAGGCTTCGGCTTTGTCGAGGATCCCTTCGGATTCCATATGGGTTCGCTGGCCAAACGCGCGCCGCGGCTCGTCCTGGAGATCAGCTTCGGCGTCAGCGAAAAGCTGCACCGTCGTTTCCATGGCGAGCCGGTGATTCATTAGCTGCCAGTCGGGCGGTTGCGATGTGCGCCGACACGGCGGCCGACGATTAAATCGTCCTGCGGCCCTCACCGGAGGGGTACCCGGAACCGGCACCCTTCCTCATTTCGCGCCTTTGGTGGCTGAAAAGCTATTCATGGGGGACCGCGAGGGAGCAGTTTGTGCTTGCGGCCAATGGGACGCCAAGGTCAGTTCGAGATCAGTAGCACTCAATCAGAACAGTAAATTGTCTAATTTTCTTCGTCAGGTTTTCTAAGTTCAGCTCTTCTGTCTGAGCGGACGATTGATAATTTACATTGCCGAGATCGAGAAGGTTTATGACCGACGAAGCCTTTATGGCGAAATTGATGTTCTGCGGAATATCGTCCGTCACATTTGCTACAGCAATCGCATTCAGCTTTGCGACTATAACCCCAACGACGTTCGCTCTGAAATCAACCAGTGGTCCGCCGCTGTTTCCGGGCTGCACCGGTGCCGAAATTTGTAGCTGACGATCATTATCCTTGATGCCGGCAAGAGCTGTCACGAATCCTGTCGATACGTTACCTGATGATGCCAAGAGACCTATAAGCGGAAAGCCGTACAATGCGACCGCTTCGCCTTGATTGACCCGCCCCGATTCCCGTATCCGCGCAAACGCTTCTCGGCTGGTATCTGCTTTAAGTAAAGCAAGATCGTCTGAAGTGGATGCTCGGACGAATCGAAGTGAGAGTCGGTCTCCAGAATTGTCGGTTGCCACCAACTTTCCGCATGACTTGATGACATGCTCATTCGTAATGATGTAGCCGTCGCCCGATACAAAAAAGCCACTTCCCGAAGATTTGGACGAACTTCCGGCCACTGACCGATCAGATCTATTCCCCGTGCGAGTGCGGTCATCCTGCAAACCGCCGTTAGCGGAGTCACCGCAGTCTTTGAATTGGCTTGCTTGGCAGAGGCGCGCCATTCGCTGCGCCTTATCAATCTGCTGGGCATTCATCTTCACTACCAGCGCATCGCGAAGTTTTTTTGCTTCATCCATTCCCCGCGAAGAGGCGAGATTTAACCACATATGTGCTTGAACAAAATCCTGCGAGACGCCTTTGCCCAGTATAAGGTACCTCGCTAGATTAAACTGAGCGACTGAATCACCCTGAGCCGCTGACAGGGCGTACCATTTGGCTGCTTCCGCAAAATCCTGAGGCACCCCTTCGCCTTGCCCGTACATTGCCCCTAGATCGTTCTGTGCGGCTGGTTGTCCTTGCGCAGCTGCCAACTTGAACCACTTAAGGGCCTCGCCAGAATTCTTGGCGACGCCTCGTCCTGCTAGGAGCAATTGAGCTAATCTCGTTTGCCCATTGGCGTTACCGCCTTCGGCAGCAAGGCGATACCATTTGACGGCTTCCTTTGGGTCGTCTCGAACGCCTTGGCCGACCTCATAGCTCTTGCCCAGTTGATATTGGGCTTTTGGATTTCCAAGGTCAGCCGCCAACCGATACCACTTCAATGCTTCCTTTTGATCCTTAGTAACGCCGTACCCGTCCGAATACATATTACCGAGGTTGTTCGCGGCAATAGCGTTTCCTTGTTCGGCGGCCGATTTGTATAGCTTAATTGCCCCCGCAAAATCCTGAGAGGTGCCGCGACCCTTCTCGGTTAAATAGCCGAGATAAAGCTGCGCCGAAGAATAGCCTTGATCGGCGGACTTTCGCGCCCACTTTGCAGCCTCGGTGTCGTCTTGAGGAACGCCAATTCCTTCAAAATAGCTTTTCGCCATTTCCAATTGGCCAACGGGATTTCCGTTGTCGGCGGATAGTCGAAACCACTGTACGGCTTCGCTCACATCCTTTTTGACACCTCTTCCACTTTTCAGCGCCTGTCCAGTAAACGCTTGACCGAGTGCATTTCCCTTGTCGGCGGCCTTCCTGAACCACTCTGCACCGTGGCTTTCGTTCCTCGGAACTCCGAGTCCATTGTAGAATAGCGTGCCTACAGCAACGACTGACTGTGAATAACCGAGGTCAGCGGCCTGCTTATAAGCCTCCATTGATTTGTCAAATAACTTAGCCTTTTGGTAGGCTCGACCTAACTGAAAAACGAAACGAGCAGTACTGGGATATTGCTTCGATGCGTCTAAGCAGGCTGAAATTGCAGAGTCGGATTTAATTGATTCTAGAGGCACGCCACCGCCAAGTTTTTGCTGATCAACATCGCTTGCTGCAAGCCTGTCACAGTCGGTTATAGGAACGTCTTGAGCAAAACCTTCCCGACTCATCAATGGAGAAAAAGCAATCAGTATAACGCGAACAGCTAAATTGGTCTTAGTCGACACAACGAGTCTCCTCGCAAACCGCAGCAATTGATTTCCTGATCTCGCTATCAATATCGCCGACGCAACGGACAACATTCGAAGCGCCCAACTTTCTGTTACTTTCGAGCAGCCAATGCGTACCGTTTCACCGCACTCGACTAATCGTATTGGGCGAAACATTATAAGACCTTCCCAACTCCCGAACAGACTGTCCCTCGGCTTTTCGCCTGCGTATTTCGTCTTGCTGATGAGGCGTCAGCTTATGCTTGCGGCCCATTCGGACACCTCGGCCTTTGGCCCGCTCCCGGCCTTCTGCAGTCCGGGCCTTGATAAGTTCGCGTTCGAACTCCGCCAGACCGCCAAGGATCGTCAGCATCAGCCGACCGGCAGCAGTTGTCGTATCCGCCCATTGCTCCCCGAGGGATTGGAACGACGCCCGATGGTCTCCAACGGCCTTTAGAAGCGTCAGAAGGTCGATAGTGGACCTTGCCAGCCTGTCCAGCCGCGTGACCACCAGCGTGTCTCCGGGCCTCAGGGAGGCCACCAATTTGGCAAGGGCGGGTCGATCTGTCTTTGCGCCGCTGGCGGTCTCCTGAACCACCCTGTCGCATCCTGCGGCCTTTAGCTGTTCGACCTGACCATCACAGGACTGGCCGGTGGTACTGACCCTCGCGTATCCGATTTTCATGCCCCATTATGACACGGAATTATGACACATGCAAGCCATTGATCGTGCAGGTTGTGTGATCCGTCCCTTTATTGTTGAATTCTGACACGCGCTTCCAAGGCGATTATGCGGTACTTGACAGAAGCCTCAGCCATGGCAATATCCTCCTACAAACGAGGAAACGCCATGACTGCCGTCAAGCGCCCCAAACCAGTTCATCAAATGACTATCGCCCAATTCGAGGCGGCGTTTCCTGATGAGGAAGCCTGCCGCAGCTATCTGGTTGCGCGCCGTTGGCCGAACGGTGTGCATTGCCCGCGTTGCGGCAATGCCAAGGTCTACGCGCTGGCATCGGGCTATCATTGGCAGTGCGAAGCCTGCCAAGCGAACGGCTATCGCTTTTCGCACATTGCTGGCACCATTTTTGAGAACACAAACAAGCCGCTTCGCGAGTGGTTTCGCGTCGTCCATTTGATGCTGACCAGCAAGAAGGGAATTAGCGCCCTTCAAATTCAACGCGTCATGGGCTTCGGGAGCTACGGCACGGCACATTCCATGTGCCACAAAATCCGCGCGGCCCTCATCGAGCCCGAAACCAAGCTTGGCGGCATCGTTGAAGTTGACGAAACCTTCGTCGGCGGCAAAGCCAAGAACCGGCATTGGGATAAGCGCGACGGCAAGCCCGGGCCGACCGCCTCTGGCAAAGCGATTGTCGCTGGCGCTGTCCGCCGCAAGGGTAACGTGATCGCCCGCGTCGTCGATAACGTTCGCGCTTCCACCTTGGTCGCGTTCGTCAACGAGGCCGTTTCGAACAAGGTTAGCTTGCTCTGCACGGATCAATGGGTTGGCTACAAGGGTCTCGACAAGACCTATCCGCACGCCACCGTTGACCATGCGAAGCATCAGTATATTGTCGGCGCTGTCCACACTCAAACGATTGAAGGCTTCTGGAGCATCTTCAAGCGCGGTATCGTCGGCTCGTTCCACAAGGTCAGCGCCAAATACATGCCGCTGTACGTTGCCGAATTTCAAAACAATCGCTTCAATGATGACATTTTCAGAACGGCGATTGAGGGATGCTAAAGCGCCTGACAAACGGCGAGTTTGCGCTGGCCTTGTTAGTCGCCAGTCTCTTTTGGATAGCGGTTCTCGCTTGGGCGACATCATATGCGCCTGCCAATCCAGACAAGAAGGCATGTTATCAAGCCGCCGAAAAGTCCGGCCGTAGCACAGAGGAATGCAAAACCTTCTGGGAGCGGACGACGAGCGATCCTATCGCTATGTTCACCCTCGTTTTGGCGGTCTCCACAGTAGGCTTGTGGACTGCCACAATCCTTCTCTACTTCGCTGGCGAAAGACAACTCGCCCATGCCAAATCCGAATCCGAAGCGGCGGATTTTCACAGGAACGTCCAATATGACCAGATATCCGAACAAATCACTGCCTTGAAAGACAGTGCCGTCGCCGCCGAAGAAAGTGCTAGAGAAACCCGCAATCTTGTCTGGAATGCCGAAGCTACTGCCGAACGCCAGTTGAGGGCCTATGTCCATGTGCGCGATGTGGTCATGTCCGAGATGAATTCCGGGTTTAATCCCAATATTGAAGTTATCATCAAGAATTTCGGCCAGACACCCGCGCGTGAGATAGTGAACACTCATGAAGTGAAAGTAGCTATCGATCCGAGAGAAAGCAGTTTCGCATTGGATAGAGCGAAAAGAGGTGAGATTGTTGACCTGGCTCCGGGACAAGAGACTTTCTCTAGATTCAGTATCCCATTCAACCAATGGGAAGATATGAAGCCCGAGCTTAATGCAAAAAAACAAGTGTTTTATGTCTTCGGTCGGATCGACTACATTGATGTCTTCAACAAACCGCGTTGGACCGAATATCGCTACGAACTTACGGTCGATTCGAGGGGGATTCTCGATGAAACATCCCTCGTCGTTGATGGGTATGCTGGCAACAGGGCCAGCTAGAGCCGCATTCGCGACACAGCCCAAAACACCAAGCAGTCCAAGAACCGCGCCGCCCTGTCTCAGCCATCGTAGGGGTTTTGATCTCTTTCTGTCAAGTCACGCATAATCGCCCTTCCAAGGATTCGGTCGGGAAGGGACCGCCTTGGTGGCTCAAGTCATCGACGATAGGGCCGAACAGGCTATCCGAATATCTTCCCGAACAGATATCCGAGAGCAGTTATCGTTCCGGCAACTGCTATCCCAACCAAGCTGTCTTTCAGCTTCGTCGCATATTGGATGACCAAAGGCTTTAAAAGCGCGACCAGCGCATCCACCCGAACCCGTGTAGCTCGCAGGAGACGCCGAGCAGCCGACACCTCGGCTTCACGTTGTTCCCTTTCGAGGGGATCGTCGAAATCGTTCGCTTCTCGAATAGCCTTTTCAAGCGCCTCCATTGCCTCGTCGGCATCGAGGTAGCCCTTGCTGTTGTGATCAACCGCGACGACGCGATCCGCCGCTGGGATGTCGGGCGGATTGTCAAAATGTTGTTCGATGTGCCGAATGAGTTCGCGAGCCGTGGGTTGAAAGATTTGTTGCCCGATGTCCGAGATGTTCGTGTTGAAATTGTTCTCCGAGTAGAGAAAGTCATGCGTAAAATCTATGGGTTCGATCTGGCCAGTGCTGAATGCCCGCAACAACGCCACGCGCATCGCCAACTTATCGGTTCGATCCTTCGGCCAATCAAGCCTTCCACTCCCGACCATGCTGCCGATGGATTTCTTGCATTCCGCGTACCACGACTTCAGATCGACCTGACTTTCCAGATTGCCGACTATCTTCTTAGCCGCTGGCGTTTGGTCGATTGTGTCGAAGAAGTTTGCCAGATGATCGCGGAAGAACTGGTAGCGCGCACCCATTACTGCGTCGCATAATTCATTGTACACCGCGTTGAAATTGGAAAAGTCGGTCATCGTCAATCCAATTATCGGGCGACCAGAGGTCTCTCCACCAACTAAACAAATGAGCAACTAGCGATTCATCTCACGGGTTAGCCGTCCCGCATTCTTTTCAAAATTGCATCGATAACATTCGGGCTGGATGTTTGAGATGTCATTTGTTCCTCCGTGGTAGACCGGCAGCTTGTGCAGCGATCCCAAGAATTGAAACGGCTTCCTCCACATCTGGTGCAAGTCTTATCCATGGGCATCATGGTCGATGCTGATTCCTTATTTCCCAGCCCGCTTTGAGCGCTTTGTAGCCACCTGACCTTCTCGTTCTGTCCTAATCCGTTCCAACAAAACACTGGCGGGTTCATCGTTGGGGTCCTGCGGGACAAGTTCGCCCCGGAAGGCTTTGGCTAGGATAGCTTGGTCGAGGTGGTCGATTAGTCTGCGAGCGCTGGAGGTTTCGGAAGCTAGACGTTCGATCCATGCGAACGCAGTTCCAGTAAGACGCACCACCTCGTCTTGCTCATCGAGCGGCGCGAGCGGAACTGGAAGTCTGCGAACATCTCGCAGATTTAACCCGGGCATGTCTATTCCGCGATATTTTGAATGTAACCAAGCTTGAGCAATACCGCCCTCAAGCCAACGAGCCAGAAAAGCTGTTCTGATAATGCTAGAAGGTCGAAACCTTGCGGTCCCCTGCGTTATATTGGCGCCTGCCAACGACTTCGGAACGACTGCAACTTTGGTTGCTCGGATAATTCCGAGCAAAATGTCGCCTCCTTGAAGCGAGGCACGGGAATATTTCTCCGCTATCTCCTTACTCGTGAAGAGAAGTTGGTCGATCTTGATTTGGCCATCCTCAATATCAGTCCCTCGAACATAAGGGACCCCACTTGCGAGCTTCGGGCCCGGTTGAACTATTCCGTAAACAATATCTGCGCCCGGCTCCACAATTTCCTCAGCCGCTGCCCAGCACCATGACGGAGGAATTCCAAAACTCTCGTCGCGGGTTGAGAGCGGAGCTAGTGGCACAAAAGGTGTTCGACGGGCTTCCTTCCAATTTGTCCGGTGCAAATCCCGAATGCGCACCAATAAGCGCTTCGCCCCAGCGACATCAGGATGCAATCGACGCCATTCCCGCGTTAATTCTCCTCGAAATGCAGCAGCCAAGATCGCCTGCTTGTACTTCTCAACCAGTCGCGGAATGTGATCGAGATGCTCGCGGACACGATTGGAATTCGCCGACAAGTTCGCGATCTTCGCGACGATTCGCCGCTGTTCGGAGAGCGGAGCGAGTGGGACATCGATCTCCTCTAGGTCAGCCTTATTAAATCCATTTTGCGCCGACCGCGAAATCCTTTTGAGGGGGTCTTGAAAATGATTGCTGAGAAGTAACAATCGAACCCAAGACGCATCAAGCAATTCTCTATCGAAAAGCATTCTGACGAGAGCGACGTTGTACGCTCCGCTCTTGCCGGTTAGGATTTTGCCGACGCTTGCACCATATCTACCGATCATAATGTCGTCAGCGGAGCATTTCGGCCACCGTGAACTATCTTTTATGAAGATTGCCTTTGCATCACTTCCAAAGTCTCTGATCTGTAGCAATCGAACATAGCCCGGACGCGGATGATCGCTAAAAGTTTCCTTTGGCGGTTGGGAGCCGCCTCTAAAATCAAATAGCTGACCAAATTCAGCATGCACCCAAGCGCCCGGCAACTCGCTCATTCTGCTGCCTCGGCAGCCGCGTCGACCGTTTCCGGCTCAAGTTCATCGGAAATTATGTCAATATCCTCTAGTGCTGCCTTGAGATGACCGATGATCGCAGCGGCGATGTCCTCAGGCTCAGTTAAGTGTTCCTCCGTGTCCACCTCTGTATCGCGCAGCCACGAAATATCGAGATTGTCATTTCGCGCCTTGATCACCTCCCGCGTGAACGATCGCCAGCGACCTTCCTCACCCTGATCCTTACGCTTGGCTGTTCCATTGGGGTCGCCGCCGTAAGCCTTCTCAAATTCCGCAAAATCTTGAACGGTCAAAGGGCGGGTTTTGCCAAAAGCTGGCGCATCTGCACGTAGGTCGTAGACCCAGATGGCCTTGGTGTTTGCCTTGTCAGCTTTTCCGCGCTGGAAAAATAGCACGTTGGTCTTGACCCCTTGCGCATAGAAGATGCCGGTAGGCAGCCGCAGGATGGTGTGTAAATTGCACAATTCCATCAACCATGACCGCAGCCGTTGCCCGGTATTGTCCTCGAACAACACATTATCCGGTACGACGACTGCTGCCCGGCCTCCCGGTTTCAGGGCGCGAACGACATGCTCGATGAACGCGAGTTGTTTGTTTGATGTGTCTGCTGTGATCGAGAAGTCCGGACGTGTTGGACGACCGCCGCCTTTTTTGGTGCCGAAGGGAGGGTTGGTCAGAACGATATCGGCTTTCGATAGGCGCTCGCCGTCCGGTGAAAGCGTATCGGCTAACTCGACGCCGCCCTCGATGCCGTGCAACAGCAGGTTCATCATGCAGAGGCGATGGGTGTCGGGCACCAACTCAGCACCCATGAAGGCGTTATTTCGCTGAAAGAAGGCTTGCGCCTCCGGTAACTTGTAGAGGTCATCGGAGTGATCCTTAATGAAGCGATCAGCGGCGACAAGGAAACCAGCCGTACCTGCTGCCGGATCCTGCACCGTTTCGCCGGGCTGAGGCTTCATCAGCCGAACAATACAGTCGATCAGCGGGCGCGGCGTAAAGTATTGACCAGCCCCTGACTTTTTGTCCGACGCATTCTTTTCCAGCAATCCTTCATACAAGTTCCCCAGCCCTTCTTCCCGGGCAGAGAACCAATCCAACTGGTCGATGCTGGAGGTCAGTGCCTTCAGGTTGGTGGGTTTGCGAAGGCGTGTCTGTGCGTCAGTAAATATGGCGCGGACCAGAACATCTTTGACGGTGGGCTGACCGAGGTCGAGAAGCAGCCGCTTGTAGTAGTCAAGCTGGTCTAGACCCTCGCGCTTCTCCAGTTCCTTCCACCGGTACGTCTTCGGCAAGCGGCTTTCCTTGCCAGTTTCTTCTAGCATCTTCAGGAAAAGCAGGAAGGTCAGTTCCGTTACATACTCATTGTAGGTTACGCCGTCGTCTCGGAGGACGTGACAGAGCGCCCACAGCTTGGCAACAATGTCGGTAGTGGTAGTCATCAGCCCGTCCTCTTCCAAATCTCTTCGTTGATCCCGGCAATAACGCTTTCTAGCTCGCCGTCAAATACCTTATTCAGCCGTCTAAATCCGCCGTCAGACGCGAAAGGTTCGTTAGTGTCGATGGTTTCCCGGTCCACCACGATAGATTTTTCTATCTGCTCGCCGATTCGCTTGAGCCACCCCTTCTGCGGCGCTGACCATGTTCTGCTGGCCATTACGGCACGCATGGCAGCATTTAGCCGGTCGGCATAGGGGATCAAGGGATCACCCAACGCGGCCTGACGCACGAAACCAATAATGGATGCGGCGATATCTTCGTTCTTGGCGTCCGCCCAAGCACGGCGGAGGTTGGCCTCCGAGAAGCCCTTGAGGTCAAGCGCCATGCGCAACTCTTTCAGGTGCGTCCGTGTCAAATCACGCGGGCGCTGCAAGACCACCTTGAGTGCGGCAATGTTATTGATGTTGTCGCGCACGAAGGCAGTGAAACTGTCAAGAAAGTCCTCAGGCTTTACAGCTTGGCCATAACCGCGAGTAACCGCGACTACCTCGTCGGCATGCGTCGAGATCGGAACGAACCTTGGCGTGTCGCCATCGCTGCGCCAATCCAAAATTGGTCCTATAGCTGCGCGGTCGGAAAACCATTTAGAAAGCGTCGCAGGCTGGGCTTCCAGCAACCGTTTCAGAGTTTGTTCCGGAGTTTCTCCGGCTACCGCCTCGAATTGTTCTCGCGCCTCGGCAGGCATCTTCTTGAGCCTACGGCGCAGCTTCACCGCCAACTGTTCCCGAATGCTCTCGCGGTGTTCGACTTCTTCGGCTGCAATCAATTCTTTGACGAGTTGCTCGAAGCTGATCGATGGATTAACGACCACCGGTTTCATGTCCGTCAGGTCTTGCAAGTGCGGATAAAGGTCAACGGCGTCGAAGATTCGGAACACTTCTTTACCAATTTCTGGGCATTGGCGGGTCGCTCGACCGATCATTTGCTCATAAAGAATTCGGCTGTTCACCCGGCGCAAGAAAACAAGGTTGGTGATCGACGGAACATCTATGCCGGTGGTGAGAAGATCAACCGTGACCGCGATCCTCGGATTGGTATCGTTTCGGAAGGAGCGAATGAGGCTCTGAACCTTATCAACGCTTCCTGTAATCTTCTTAACCGCCGCGTCCTCGATTTCACCGTACTTTTCTGCAAACGCCGTTTTAATTGCGCTGACCACGATATCGGCATGTGCATCCGTAGCGGCAAAGATCAGCGTTTTGCCGAATGCAGGGTCAATCTGCGTTGCGAGTTCTTCGGCGACGACCCTGTTGAATTCGGGCGTGATCACCTGCTTGTTGAATTTATCAACCTCGAATCGAATTTCGTCTGGCGCGTGGGCCAAATTGACTTCGCCGGTCTTGGTGTTCAAGAGTTCAAGCGCTTCGTCCTTCTCGAAGACGATCCCCGCCTTAGCGAGGGCGGTCTCGATCCTGATCGGCGGTTCGTGGTCGATGAGATGTCCCTCGACCACGGCATCCCGATAAGAGTAAGTGAAGATCGGGTCACCAAATATCTCCGTCGTGTGCAGGGCAGGTGTCGCCGTAAGCCCGATCTTGACGGCATCGAAATAGTCCAGCACCCGTCGATATTTTGAAATGTAGTCGTCCTGACCACGGAAGCTGAGTTCAGCATCTGACATTTCCCGGTCGAGAAGGTAGCCGCGATGGCACTCGTCAACCACGATGAGATCATACTGATCTATTGGTGGCGCTTCCGAGTCATCCGCCGTGAATAGCACACGCTTCACCAACCCTTGAATAGTGCAAATATGCACCTTCGTTTCGGCATCTGGCGTTATATCCTCAAGCTTCTTAAGCCCAAAAATATCAGCGAATGCCCTGCCGGATACGATCTTAGTGGTCGAAAATTCGCCCGCAGCCTGATGACCAAGCGCGGATCGATCCACCACAAAGCAAATACGATGGAAGCGTTTGGTAGCGAGCAAGCGGTAAAGCATAGCGATGGCCAGCTTGGTCTTCCCTGTGCCGGTTGCCATGGCCAACAGCATGGTACGGCGTTCGGCTTCCAGTCCTCGCTCTACTGCCTCGATGGCATGCTGCTGGTAATCCCGAAGAGGGAAGCCGAAGTCGAATGGAAGATTCTTGAGGGCCTCGGTCGCGGCATCCTGATCGATGGCAAGTGACGCCAGAAGGCCCTCAGGCGTCGGCCAATCGACGAGTGCCCGGCGATGATTGGCGGCCCGGCGCGTGTCGCGGAACCATATGCCGCTCTCCGTCTCGATCTGCTTGAGATAGGACCGTCCGTTCGCCGAAAAAACGAAGGGCACCTTATGATCTGCCCACGGCCCACCGGCGAACCCGAAGTCAGCCTGCTGGACCAGCCCCACAGAGTACCGTTCAGCCTGATCTATCGCAGCAGATACGTTCTTGCGTTTTCGCTTTGCTTCGACGACTCCAACAAGCGTTAGTCCGCAGAACAGAGCGTAGTCGGCTGGGCCGCTCTTAGTGGGCCACTCCGCTATCGCTAAATTGCGATCTTTGATGGGGCGCGTTCCTTCGGCAAACCGGAGGAACTTAGAATCGACTTCCCAGCCGCGATCACGGAGTTGCTGGTCAACTAACGCCCGCGTTGCAGATTCATCGAGGTCATACTGAGCAGCAGCACGCTCGCCGCGCTCAACAAGAGCCTGCGCTTCGGCATTTGGTGACTTCTCGGCTTCCGCTTGCAGGGCGGAGAGTCGCTTCTCAACCCCAGCATCCTGCAAAGGCTGATCGAGAAATGGCCTATCCGACTCCGACAGTCCTACACTGAACTGCACATCCAATGCGGATGGGGTGCGATCTTCGCCTCTGCGTTCTAGCTCCGAAAGACGGCTTACAAGCTTGATTTTGTCGCCTTCTAACTCTTGGGCAAGAGCCTCCCAAACGGCACGTTCCTCGGCCTCGCGTTTCAAGCGTTCTTCGGCACCTTCGAGGGCGGTAGTCCTGTCGGTGGCGATCCTGCTGGCGTTCGCTGCGGACGCTTCGACTTCCGCAATCCGGCGTTCGAGTGTCTCGATCTTCGCCCGGAGTTCCGCCGTGTCATCGGACGGTTCAGGCGGCGCGATGAACCCTCCGGGCTTGAAGGTCGGTTGCTTGCCATAGGTGCGATGGAACCAAATCCCAAGCTGACGGGCGAACTTCAGTGCCGACAATGCATCCGCATGAGTTCCCCTTGCCTCATGCACCGCTGTGTTGCCGACTTTACGAAGGAAATGGAAAACGTCGGCGGTCTCTTTTGGCATTACCCGCGCGTAAGAAAGCTTTCGAAGCGTTTCCTCGAAGGTCTCGCGTTCATCTCGATAAAGGGCATGCCGGGCAGCAACGATCTTCGACAGTAGCTCTGCGAACTGACGAAGCTTGAACAGCGAGATGGCTGGGTCTTCACGAAAGTAACGCTCCGCCTGTCCCCCAAGTTGGACAAGCATGGGATCGTGAGAAGCCAAAAAGCCGAAGTTAACTGTAGGTATCATTTAGCATGCAGCCCCAGCCGCAGATTGCATACTTTCTTGGGGCTTGGCGAGGGGGCGATAAGTAAAAAGTTCAACCCGAACCGAAGGATCTTGTGAGGGTACGGGCGGTGCGTAGCGGGCGGGCGAACTCGGTCCCGCGACTTTCGGGGTGGCTTAGAATGCTCTATACTTCCACACAGCATCCAGAGCCTGTTTCAGGCACCAACCTGCCAATGCCGGTAAGGTGGTTTTCCCAAAAGGAGATGTGGCCGTGGGCAATGATAGGCAGCTACCATCCGATTTTGAAACTTATGCTGCGGTGGAGCAGCGGAATCTGATTCGACGGCAGGCTGGGTTGCCGCCTGTCGATTTGCAACGTGAACTGGATCGCATCCGTCAGGCCCAGGAACGTTGGGCATTCGAACAATGGATGCAATCGCCACTGCGCTTTCGTGTCGAACAGAAAATGTTGCAGCGGATACGGCGGCGGCCGAACAATCCCAGTTGGAAACCGACCGGAATGCTATCTGGCGGAGGATGGGCGTTTCATGCCGTGCTGACAAAACAAATGCGCAAGCTTAGAGCGCGACTGGACCGCTAGAATTATTGTCGAACGGCGAGACCTTACGCCTACGCCATTCCTCGCGAGAGTCGTTGTTCAAAAACGGATAGATGGCCGACTGTTCCTTGACGCTAAGGGTTTGGTGGTGCGTCCACTGAGGTTTGGCGTCAGGCTCGGGACGTAACAATAAGAACCGGAATCGCTCCGCCTGTTTCGTCAACCTGTACGGCCTCCATTCTCCGGTCCAGCATAGCCCAAACGCGATATGGCAACGTCCCTGCTTAAAGATTGTATTTTCAGGATTGCCTCCCGTCGTTTCGAATAATCCCTCAAAACGAACCGGAGTTTTCCGCATAGCTTTCACAAAATTGGTCGCCCATGCCAACGGTCTCTCTCCCCGCCAGTAGTTTGGCCAATCTGTCATAGCTATTACACATGTTTTCAGATTGTTGGGGTCCGGAAGCGTAACCGAAGTATCGGCTGGCGTGCAGTGACCACCTCGAAGCAAATCTAGTTTCAAACAGTCTTTAGCTATGTCCCAAGGAAACGCGGCTCGGTCGGAGGGCGCGCCAAGATCGGCTGCTGCCATCACGTATTTCAATTCGATGGCCACCGTTCCTTTGGTACGATGGCGTCCAACAAGATCAATCTCGATTCCCTCCTTATTTTTGAGGGCCGCTGTCTTGAAGCGCTCTTCGGTGCTGCCGTAGCGCCAACTCCAACCATCTAATCCTGTCAATTCTTCAAGTTTTCTCCCGAGCGCTAACTGAAATTCGATTTCACCTTTCTGCCGGTTTACCGAGCCAAAGATCGACCCAGCCTCCGCCAGTTCTTGCATTGCATCCACAATCATTTGGTACATCATTGGGTCTTTATTTGCTGTCGGTTAGAGCACGGCTGGGCCGCAGTCTCTTGTTGCCTGCGTTAAGGATTTGGCCGCCCGTTATCCGGTGCAGCTTTGGGCAGCACAAGGTTTTCGACCAACTCGATTATTTCGCGGCGCTTCGCCCGGTCCTTAATTTTCGAAAACGCTCTGAGTAATCTCAGCGTCTCAACTTCCTCTAGATTGATCATCATAGCCCCCCTCTCGCGAGACAACATAGAGAGATACGATGTCGGGGGTAGTTGCGTTTCGATTTAACCTTAAAGGCCGAAGAATTACTAATGCCCTTGGCTACGAGTGGGGCCGATGAGCGAACACGTTTTCATCACTGTCGGAATTCTGGAATGCAGGTTTGATATCGATACCTGTCCAACCGTTTCCCTTTTGAGCCTTGCGAGAAGTAAATCCTTTCTTTTTCAGTTCCTTGGCAAATGTATTAATCGGCATTGGCGTATGACCGTTGTCACTGCACCATTGCACGTATCCTTCATGCAGCATCTTGCTTGTGCATTTGGCCGTGGGCTGTCGGACGCATCGGTCATCGATGAACTGACCGACGAGATCGTTATCGTTGCGATAGCTGCCGGTTGCTTCGGTCACCTCGATAGGCGGTTTCAAGCCGTTCGCTTTCCAAGATCGGTATCCGTCCAGCGCCCAGTTCAGAATCCCTGAAGCCTCGGCGGCCAAGGCGGATGACAAATGGGGGTCGCGCTCGCTCTCCGGAATGGTGACCCTAAATTCGATGACCCTAATTCTACGCCAGATAGCGTCGTCTGACCCGCTGACCTTCGGGAGGTCGTTGGTTGCTACCCATAGTTTGAACTGGGGGTAAATATCATGAAACTCCTTATACATTGCGCGGCAGTTGATGGGGTCGCCGCCAGTCATGTTTTTAATCTTGGCTTCGGCCAATCGCTGACCAGCTTCGCCGTCAGACGCGGAAATAAACCGCTTCCCTTCCATCGCGGCAAGATCATTGGTCTGGCCATTCGAGAATGGCATTGCGGTCAATGTTTGCATTGGCGTTGCGCCAGCATAATGCCCCAACATGTGCCGAACCGCATTGATGAAGGTGCTCTTTCCGTTCGCACCGCTACCGATCAAGATGAACAAACATTGTTCAGTGACCTCTCCGGACACGCTGTACCCTACCGCGCGCTGCACAAAGTCGATCATATCTTGATTGCCCTCGAAGATCGTATCGAGGAACCCAAGCCATCGTGGGCATTGGGCTGTCGGATCATATGGCGCACCAAGCTTCTTCGTAACGAAGGCATCTTGATTGGCAGGAACGATATCGCCGGTCTGCAAATCAAGAATTCGACCGTCTGCTAATCCTACGAGGTTAGGGTCGCAATCAATTACGTCCTGACCAATGGCAAGTGGAGCGCGGGACAATTCTAGAATCGCGTTGATCTTGGCGCGCGACTTGATCTTACCCGCATCGTCACCTACCTGCTGTTGAGCCATTGCGGCGAAATCTCCCACAATGCCTTGGGCAATTGCCGGTGCGACCGGTTCAAATACCTGAACCGTGCGGTGGTACCATTGGTCTGTGCCGGTGGAGAAGCGAAGGTTGCCCTCGCATTGGGCTGCAAAGGTCATTGCGGCATCGTGGTCCGATGCAAAGTTTGCCTTGGTCCATTGGCAATTGGAATTGGCAGCCCCCCTCGGTGGGTGATGATCACCATTGCCCGACGTACCGCCGAGGAATTTCTCGATATGGCCTGCTGCGTCGCGGCCAATGCATTCAACCAATGCTGTCCAACCCCTTACGGTTTCGCCATTGCGATATCTCTCGAAAGTATCTCGGACGGCTCTGATCCTGTCCGACACTTCATCATCGTTTGCTACTGCGCAAATGGCCTCTATAAATTGGACAACCTCATCTTCTGCCCAGCCATTCTTGGCCAGCAATCCAGCCGTCGCCAATGAGAGATCATGGCGAATGCCTTTTGGCCATTGGTCCAGCAAGACAGAGCCAATAGCAATCTTGGTGGCCGCTACATCAAGAATTTCCCGCGTTGTTTGGGCCGGAACTGACAGTTCGTCCCCAATGGGATGGCTGAACTCAATTATCTCGCCGGTATCCCTGTGGACTGAACCGGGGAATACGGTATGTCCACCAGTAGCCCTCACTTCGATGATGTTCTTCTTTCCTGCGGCGCACTTCCTAATATTGCCCGGAGACGGTACCTGATAAACAAAATGACTGCGTGGCTTCGAAGCCCGACCGAAGACGAATTCGGTTTCAGGCAGGAAATATGGGGCCAGCTTCACGGCATCAGGGTCATCGAGGTCGATATCAACAATGCCAGATGATGGTTCACCCAAGAGCACACTAACGTTATGATCCCGCCGAAACCTGCATGGCAATTCTGGTTCGGTAAGCCGAAGCTTTTGCCATGCCTTATCTACTGGCTCTTTATCCCGAGACTTCACTGGGATGGGGCAATAGCCAGCAGCTAAATAGAGTCGGGCATAATGAAGCGGAATGTTCAGCGTCTCGGCGGTCGTGGTATTGGCAGTGATCGTCATTAAGATGGTCTCCTATTATTTGGGTTATTTCTCCTGTTGTTGAGAAGCTGAATGTCGGACGTGATGATGCTGTCGAAACGGCACTTACCGTTACCGCAGGATCACTGCGCCATAGTTTCAAGAACCAATCGGCGGGCTGCTCTGGACAACGTTATCCGCTGTTCATCGGCATAACGACGAAGCTGTTCAAGTTGCCTTGCAGTCATCCGAAAAGTAAGTCGCGAATCCATTTGCATCTCAGGTCTCCCATTTTCGCTCTCGTTTTATTTAGCTTCGCTGTTCGACAAAAACGGAGAAACACCAAAAATATTTTCGTCATGTCTAATTTCTTTTCGAAACCGCCCTTTTTGCCCCACCGCCTCGAAAGAGTGGAGGTTGTGGAGGTTCACTAGTAACTTCTCTAAACATCACTAAAAATCACTATCGAACAATATTGGGGAAAGTTACTGATCAGCCTCCACAACCTCCACCATCGGGGAAACGTCCTGAATGCCGGTCCGTCCCCGACATGGATGTCACTCGGCTGCTTGCTGCATTGGTTCAGGCAGATCGAAATTGTCGGGATTGGCAAAAAACTGCTCAAGCTGCTCGGCAGTGACGCGGGCCTTTTCGCCAAAGACGATCCGCTTGATGGCTTTGGTCAAAAGCTTGTTGCCAATACCATCGCGGCCACCGCTCTCACAAACATGCCCTAAATCGAGAACATCTTTCAGGTCAGCATGTTCTTCGTACCCACCATCGATCACGATCCTGATGTCTGAGAATTTGTGGTTCCAGCCCTGATAATAGTATGCGACCTGCGCCCCCGCAGGACACCCCCGTGGCTTCCGTATGTGCCGAGCCTTAACCCATATCGCTTCGGCTTCGCGCTGAAGTGCTGGTCCACCGCGATCATGAAAAGCGCCGACATCGATTGCCCATGCAAACCAAGCTGGGTCGGAGAATACGGTCTCGACCAATGTCTTCCCTTGGTTTTTTCCGAAGTGCAAAACTGAACTCATTATCGTCTCCCTTTGAAAAGTGAATTTATCGGCAGACGAAGTTGATTGGGCCAATCCGTCCGCCAAATCTATTTAGCTGCGGTGTCAGACCATCACGGCCGGAATTGAAATTATTTTCGGGCATCGCGCAGAGGGCCGCGCGCACATCGTTTGGGAAATAGGATCGGTGAATAAAGTACAGGGGTCGGCGAAAACGACTACGGACTGCCACGATCAGATGGCACCGACATCGTAGCAGCCCGGGATAATTGATGGTCGCAGGGCCGCAAGTGACTTCGACCTTGATCCATGGAAGAATTTAGCCAAGCTTCTGTTTACAAATCTCTTTGAAAAACGCCTCTTTGACGACACCCATTGATTGCCGAAATCTCCGAGCCAGTTCCGGTGAATCATTCCAGAGGTTCAAGAGAACTTTGACTTCTTTAGCCCGCCCTTCCATCTTGGCGAGAGCGATCTCGTCTGGTTCGTGTTTGGCCCGATAGCGGCAGTTCTTAGGATCAGCAACCCACTCCTCCACCTTTTTGCGACTGGAATTTGGATTTATGATCCCCGCCGCGATGGCGCGGTCGAGTTCGACAGCAGACATATTTTTCGCGATATAGAGGATTGAGTAGTTGGGTGGGAGTGCCGCCGCGATATCGGGATTATGAAGGGCATGGCTGTGTCCAATCCCGGCCAATTTCCGGAAGACTTCAGCGCTGATCTTCGCCTGTTCGTAGAACGATTTCCTTAAACGCCCGGGAATCTTTGCGTTTGCTTCGGCGCAGTCCTTGGCGATTGCTAAGATCGTGTCCGTCTGCCTCTGCCATCTTGGGCCAATAAGTCTGGCGTAGTGCTGAACGAGTTCAGTGTCGGAGATCTGTTCACCGGGGAACAGATCGGGCGCAATGGGGAGATCTCGGTCGGCAATAACGGGAAGCTGTTGGTCGCCATCGGCGACGGCGGTCGAACTCTTCGTCGTCTTGGAAGGGGGCATGATATTGCTCTCAATGTCCCCCCGGTCATCATCGTCTGAGGTAAGGTCGCCGCTGGAATTTTCAAGATAACTGAATGCGAGAAACGCCTTTGCTGCAGCGCCTTCGTGACTTTTGCTGCAATGACTCAGCGCATCGCGACGACCTCAATTCAATCAATAGAACGCGCTTTTATCTCATTGTCCGACGTAGGTGAGGTGCGGCTAGATTTTCGCTTACCAGCGGCGCTCTCAATCTCAGCGCGGCCCCTAATGCAAATGGCGACATTGCGGCACGCCGCCGTTTTCCGGATTGGCGGTCGCAGATTCGTGTCGTTCTTGACTCTTTCGAGACAATTCGCCGCAGCGATTCCGCTTTTGCAAAGATAAACAAACACTTCCTTCGTCTGCAGAGTTCGAGTGCGGTGGAATCGCTTGAGGAGTCAATCCATTGTCCCCTAAGCCGGAAACGGACGAATGATCACGACGAAGATTCTCCTCGATGACGCGCACTTCCAATATCGCAAAAATTCCTTGGACCAACTTCGAAGCGCTGCTGGCTGCCGAATGGCGAGATCTCGCTTCCAAAAGCGAAATGCAATTCTCTTACGGACGCTCTCGTCGCGATACGGTGCCGAGCATTATACCGCGAGGATTGAATAGAATTCAGGCTGCCGCTCTGACTGGCCTGTCCCCAACCGGGTTTGATAAAGCAAGACGCGAAGGCAAGTACCCCGGACCTACATTGCCGGGCGGCAAATTTGATCGTACCCTTATTGAGAGAACGATGGACCGCTTGAGCGGCATCGACAAAGAGGAAACACCGTCATCGGCATTGGATGCTTGGAGAAATCGTGGTTCGCGCACACATTAAAGGGGTCTTTCCAACCTACAAGATGATGCGCGATGGATCGCGCAAGACATATTGGTATCATCGTGCAACAGGCAAACGGTTGCGAGGGCAACCGGGATCAAGCGAATTCATTTCTGATTTCGCTCTGGCAGAATCCACAATGTCCAGTCGAACGGCGGGGACGCTTGCCGGGCTAATTCGCGCCTATACGCTATCGGAAGAATTTGAAAAGCTGCTTGCTGAGAACACCCGTCATCAATATCGGCGGATGCTCACAAAGGCCGAGCAAGATCTCGGTGACCTTCCTCAAAAGGCACTTAATGATCCTCGCGTCCGGAAAGATTTCTTAGACTGGCGAGAAAAAATCGCAAGGTCGTCTGGCAGCAGGGAAGCGGACCATCGACTCTCGGCGGTGTCGGCGATGATTAGTTGGGCGATTGACCGGGGTCATGTAACTTCGAACCACGTTCGAGGATTCAAAAGACTCTATCACGCAGACAGGTCAGAACAGATCTGGTTGCCCGAACATATCGAAGCCTTCATGAAGGTCGCTCCGCTTGAAATGCAGCGAGCACTTATTATCGCATTGCATACGGGCCAGCGCCAAGCCGACATTTTAAAGCTGCCTTGGTCATCGTATGACGGGCAAACAATAACGTTGAGACAGGGCAAGGCATCCCGCAGGGGTGTCCGGGCGGCTCCCATAACGCTTCGATGCACGGCGGCACTTAGCAAAATGCTCGACGAACTTCCCAGAAGCTCACCAATAATACTGACCACCAAGACCGGCAGGCCATACAAGAAGCGCTACTTCGCCTCGCAGTGGAAGTCGGCGACTGAAGCGGCTGAGATCACGGATTTGCACTTCAACGATTTGCGCGGCACAGCGGTAACGTTGCTTTCTGAAGCTGGGAACACGGTCCAACAGGTGGCTTCCGTGACCGGGCACTCCTTAAAGACCGTGACAAGTATCTTAGAGAAATATTTGGCTCGAACTCGCGGCTTGTCGGATGCGGCGATCATGAACTTCGAGAACTCACCGCGAACAGATTTTGCAAACCAACTGCAAACCAGCGCCCCAAAGGGGAAAACCAAGAACGACAAATCTTAGAATTTGCAAGAAGTTAGATGGCGCGCCCGAAGAGATTCGAACTCCTGACCCCCAGATTCGTAGTCTGGTGCTCTATCCAGCTGAGCTACGGGCGCGTTTTTCGCGTGGCGTCTTGGGCTTGAAAGCCCGGATGCATCCGAGATTGGTTCGGAAACGTCGCGAAGAGCGCCTTAGCTACCCGCTCCGGCCCCGATTGGCAAGGTCCGGAACGCGGGTTCTGCCCATCGATGTGCTCGGGTAAATCGGGCGAAAACGGCCGCAAAGGGCAGCGAAACGGCAGCTTTACGCCCGCGCCCGCTCATGGCGCACGCTGAGCAGTTCCACCGGACGGTCCGGGATCGCGATCCGGAAGGTGGCGCCGATGGTGCCCTCGACCAGATGGATGTCGCCGCCATGGGCGCGGACCAGTTCGGCGGCGATCGCAAGCCCGAGCCCGCTGCCGCCGGGTCTGCCCGAGGTCTGGAACGCCTCGAACAGGTGCTCGCGCGCCTTCTCCGGCACACCGGGACCGGTATCGGAGACCTCGATGATCGCGACCGTGCCTTCGCGGCGGCCGGTGATCCGGATCTGAAGGCTCGCATCGCTGTTCGGCCGGCTCTCCAGCGCCTGCGCCGCGTTGCGCACGAGGTTGAGCAGCACCCGGAACAAATGGTCCGGATCGGCGTCGATGGTGAGCCCGCGCTCGATCGCGCTGATCCAGGCGAGCGAGGCGTCGGCCGCGAGCCCGGCCGATTCGCGCACTTCGGCCACCACCGGTTCGACCATGATCACGCGGCGGTCGGGGGCCGCTTCCTGGGCGCGGCCGTAAGAGAGCGTCGACTGGCAAAACGCGATGGCGCGCTCCAGCGAGCGCATCAGTTTCGGCGCGAAGCGCTGCACCCGGGGATCCGGCACGCTGGCGAGCTGGTCGGACAATAATTGCGACGATGCCAACAGGTTGCGCAGGTCGTGGTTGATCTTGGATACCGCGAGCCCAAGTGCTGCCAGCCGGCTCTTCTGATGCAGCATCGACACGAGGTCGCGCTGCATGTCGGACAATTCGCGTTCCGCCACGCCGATCTCGTCGCCGCGCTGGCTCGGCACGATGATTCGCGCCGAACTCTCCGGGTTTTCGTGGAATCCGACCAGGCTCGCCGTCAGGCGCCGCATCGGCCGCACGAACAGATGATGCATGGCGAAATAGACCAGCGCCGACGTCAGCATCGCGATCCCCAATGAGACCAGCAACGTGTTGCGCGAGAACCGGTACATGGCCTGCCGCAGCGGCAGTTCGTCAATCACGACCTCGATGAATTGCGCGCCGCCGGGCGCAGGGCCCACCACGCGGATCGCCTGGTTCCCCGTCTCCAGCATGGTCTCGAAGGAATCGACGATCGCCGACCACACCGTCATCGTCCGCATGTCGATGTCATGGTCGATCGAAGCCGGCAGGTCGGCGCTGGCGAGCAGCCGGCGCTGCTGCCCCATCTTGATGGCCACCGCCCGCGCGCCGACGCTGGTAAGAATCTGCCGCGCCAACGAATCCGGGACCATGCCCAAGGGTGCGGCGTCGAGCACCAATGCCGCGGTATTGGCCGCCGCCAACCGCTCGTTCAGCCGGTTCATCCGGAAATTCGCGATCGCAGGCACGTAGATCATCAGGCCGGCGATCATGACCAGGGGAATGGTGAGCAGCAGCAGCTTGCCGGACAAACCGAGCCGGCGCGGCGTCGTCGGCCGTGGCATTTGCGTTACTGGCTGGTCGTCGGTCACTGACACCAATATCTGCCTTCAAAGCCTCTGTTTCCAGAGGGCTGATTTTCCAGAGCGCGAACCGACGCAAAACCGACGCCTGTCCGGCGGCTCGCGCTCTGCGGTTCAGGATGCGTTCCCGCCCCCTAACCGGTCAAATTACGGATCGCTAATGTCTGCCGGTTCCAGCCGCCGGCGTTAACCGCCGCCTCGACCGTAAAAACCCCGCGAAAACAGATATATTCGCGCCAATTGCGACGTTTCAAAGAACCTCGATTGCGGCACCGCGCAACATTGACGGAAACGGGTCGCTCCCGTATAAGCCGCGCAATTGTCCGCGATGGCCCGGTCTGACCGGGGGCGGCTCATTTGGGGCCGTAAATGGCCTCGTTTTGGGCCGGCCAGCATCACCGGACTTACCTCAATTCGGATTTACTTTAACCAGCGGCAAATTGCCCGGTCAGCGGAGAACTACCCGTGAAGCGGACTTATCAACCCAGCAAACTGGTGCGCAAGCGCCGTCACGGCTTCCGCGCTCGTCTCGCCACGACCGGCGGCCGCAAGGTCCTCGCTGCGCGCCGCGCGCGGGGCCGCAAGCGTCTGAGCGCCTGAACCGGGCGTCTCCGGAGATTACATTATGGATCGGCTAAGGCAGCGGGCGGACTTCCTCGCCGTTGCCAATGGCGCGCGGGCCAACGGCACTGCGTTCGTGCTGCAGGCGCGTGCGCGCGACGATGACGGCCCGATCCGGATCGGTTTCACCGTTACCAAAAAGAACGGCAACGCCCCCCAGCGCAACCGCATCCGTCGCCGGCTTCGCGAACTGGTGAAGCGGCTCGACGTCATATCAATGCGACCGCACCATGATTATGTGCTAGTCGGCCGTCGTGCCGCACTTGATCGCGACTTCGCGACCATGCTCGAAGATCTTCGCTCGGCGTTCCGTCGCCTCGACCGGCAGGCACCGTCCAAGGCGTTTTCGAGCGACAAGGCGTTTTCGAGCGAAGCGGCCTCCGGTTCGCGTCAAAACGCGCCCAAAACAGACACTGGCACCAGCCGTCAACCGAATTGAACGACGAGACCTTGAAACGATGACCGACAATCGCAACACCATCCTCGCCGTCATTCTATCCGGCATCGTGCTGATCGCCTGGCAATATTTCTACAACGTGCCGCAGATGGAAAAGCAGCGCGTGCAGACCCAGACGCAGGCCGAACTGGTGAAGCCGACGCCGCAGGCGACCCCCGGCAGCACCACGCCGCAGGCCGGCTCGGCGCCGTCCGCCAACGCGCCCGCGAACAGTGTGCCGGCCTCGGCCGCGCCCGTCGTCAGCCGCGATACCGCGATTGCCGCAACCCCGCGCGTCAAGATCGACACGCCGCGTCTGACCGGCAGCATCTCGCTCAGGGGCGCGCGCATCGACGATCTCGCGCTGGTGCAGTTCCGCGAAACCGTCGATCCGACATCTCCTGCAATCGTGCTGTACTCGCCCTCGAACACCGCGAGCCCCTATTATGCCGAGTTCGGCTGGGTTCCGGCGACCGGCTCGACCGCGCGCATTCCCGATCAGACCACGATGTGGGAGCAGGAGGGCTCCGGCAGCCTTTCGCCGACCAGCCCGGTAACGCTGAAATATGACAATGGCGACGGCCTCACCTTCCGACGCACGATTTCGATCGACGATAGCTATCTCTTCACCATCAAGGATGAAGTCACCAATATCGGCGCTGCGCCGGTCACGCTCTATCCGTTCGCGCTGATCTCGCGCCACGGCACCCCGCAGGTCTCGGGCTATTACATCCTGCATGAAGGCCTGATCGGCTATCTCGGCGAGAAGGGCCTGCAGGAATACGGCTACAAGAAAATCGACGAGGCCAAATCAGTCAGCTTCGACGTCACCAATGGCTGGCTCGGCATGACCGACAAATACTGGGCGTCGGCGCTGCTGCCGGACACCGCGGCAAAACTGCAGGCGCGCTACTCTTCCAACCTGGTCGGCACGGTGCATACCTACCAGACCGACTATCTGCAGGACGCGCAGACTGTTGCGATCGGCGGCACGATCAGCGCCAATGCGCGGCTGTTTGCCGGCGCCAAGGAAGCCCGCGTCGTCGGCATCAATTTCCCGCTGGTCGGCCTCGGCGGCTATACCAAGCAGCTCGGGCTCAACCACTTCGATCTCCTGATCGACTGGGGCTGGTTCTACTTCATCACCAAGCCGATGTTCCTGGCGCTCGACTGGTTCTATCATCTGGTCGGCAATTTCGGCATCGCCATCCTGCTGGTGACCGTGCTGGTGAAGCTGCTGTTCTTCCCGCTGGCCAACAAATCCTACGCCTCGATGGCGAAGATGAAGTCGGTGCAGCCGCAGCTCGCCGCGCTCAAGGAACGCTATCCGGACGACCGGCAGAAGCAGCAGCAGGAGATGATGGAAATCTACAAGAAGGAGAAGATCAACCCGATCGCCGGTTGTCTTCCCGTCGTCGTGCAGATTCCCGTGTTCTTCTCGCTCTACAAGGTGCTGTTCGTCACCATCGAAATGCGCCACGCGCCGTTCTTTGGCTGGATCAAGGACCTGTCGGCGCCCGATCCGACCAATCTGTTCACGCTGTTCGGCCTGTTGCATTTCGACCCGACGCAGCTGCCGATCTTCGGGCACTATCTCGCGCTCGGCATCTGGCCGATCATCATGGGCATCACGATGTGGTTCCAGATGAAGCTCAATCCGACGCCGCCGGATCCGACGCAGAAGATGATCTTCGACTGGATGCCGCTGATCTTCACCTTTATGCTGGCCGGCTTCCCGGCGGGTCTGGTGATCTACTGGGCCTGGAACAACACGCTGTCGGTGCTGCAGCAGAGCTTCATCATGCGCCGCAATGGCGTGAAGGTGGAGTTGTTCGATAATCTGAGAGCGACGTTCGCCAGGAAGGCCGCGTCGAAAACCTGACGACTTACACCTGGTCGTAGGACGCGAAATCTCCAAGTCGTCATGCCCGGCCTTGTGCCGGGCATCCACGTCTTTGGCGGTTAGTAACAAACAAGACGTGGATGGCCGGGACAAGCCCGGCCATGACGATGAATGGAAACCTTCGCATGACCGCTGAGACCGATGCGAAGCTGATCGAGCAGGGCCGCAAATTATTTGCCGGCGACTGGCAGTTCATCTGGGCCTCGCCCTCGATCGAGACGCTGCCGCCGGAAGCCGGCCTGGAAGTGGCGTTCGCCGGCCGCTCCAATGTCGGCAAATCCAGCCTCATCAACGCGCTGACCGGCCGCAACGCGCTGGCGCGTACCTCGCACACGCCGGGCCGCACCCAGGAGCTGATCTTTTTCCAGGGCCCCGAAAACGCGGACTTCCGGCTGGTCGACATGCCCGGCTATGGCTACGCCTCGGCGCCAAAGGCAAAAGTCGCGTCATGGACCGCGCTGATCCACAAATTCCTGCAGGGCCGCAGCACGCTGGCGCGGGTCTATGTGCTTGTTGACGCCCGCCACGGCATCAAGGACGTCGATCAGGACGTGCTGAAGACGCTCGACAAGTCGGCCGTGAGTTATCAGGTGGTGCTGACCAAGGCGGATCAGGTCAAGCCGGCCGAGCTCGAAAAGTGCATCGCCGAGACCATCGCGGCCCTGGCAAAGCATCCTGCCGCGTTTCCGGATGTGCTGGTGACATCCTCGCGCTCGGGCGTCGGAATGCCGGAATTGCGCGCCGCCATGGTGCGCCTGCTCGAGGAGCGCCGTTGATGAGCCGGGCCTATCGCATCCTGACCGTTCTGGCCGGCATCATGGGCGCCGACGGAATTGTGCTGGCCGCGGCCTCCGCACATCAACCTGATGCGTCCCGGCTGGCATCGGCGTCATCGATGCTGCTGTTCCATGCCACGGCCGTGCTCGGAATCGTTGTGCTCGCCGAGCGTGCAATCGTCCATGCCCGGATCGGGATAGCATCCGCCTTCGGCTTTGTGATCGCCTCCGCCCTGTTCGCCGGCGACCTGAGCTTACGGCAATATGCCGGTCACAGTCTGTTTCCGATGGCCGCGCCGACGGGCGGCACGCTTTTGATTCTGAGCTGGCTGGCCGTCGCGGTGGCCGCGGCATGGCCCCGTAGTTGAGGCCAGGCCTCTTTCTTGCGCTTTCCTACGAGGGGAGAGGGAAAAGAACGCCACTTTGCGCCCTGCCCGCCAATCAGATAGAACCCCGCCCGACCTCTTCGATAATGAGACCCGCTTCATGACCGATGTGTCGAATATCAGCCCGCTCGATCAGGCCCGCATCCTGTCCGAGGCGCTGCCGCATATGCAGGAATATGACGAAGAGACCATCGTCATCAAATATGGCGGCCATGCCATGGGCGCGGAAGAGACCGCCAAGGCCTTCGCCCGCGACATCGTGCTGCTGGAGCAGACCGCGATCAATCCGGTCGTGGTGCATGGCGGCGGGCCGCAGATCGCGACCATGCTGAAGCGGCTCGGTATCCAGTCGGAATTCGCCGCGGGCCTGCGCATCACCGATGCCGCGACCATCGAGATCGTCGAGATGGTGCTGGCCGGCTCGGTCAACAAGCAGCTGGTCGGCTACATCAATGAAGCCGGCGGCAAGGCCGTGGGCTTGAGCGGGAAGGACGGCAACATGGTGTCGGCGTCGAAGGCGACGCGCACCATGGTCGATCCGGACTCGCATATCGAGAAGGTGGTCGATCTCGGTTTCGTCGGCGAGCCCGAGAAGGTCGATCTCACGCTGCTCAATCAGCTGATCGGCCACGACCTGATCCCGGTGCTGGCGCCGCTGGCGACCTCGAAGTCCGGCCAGACCTTCAATGTCAACGCCGACACCTTTGCAGGTGCGGTGGCGGGCGCGCTGAAGGCCAAGCGGTTGCTGCTTCTGACCGACGTTCCCGGCGTGCTCGACAAGTCGAAGAGGCTGATTCCGGAACTGTCGGTCAAGGATGCGCGAAAGCTGATCGCCGACGGCACGATTTCCGGCGGCATGATCCCGAAAGTCGAGACCTGCATCTATGCGCTGGAGCAGGGCGTGCAGGGCGTCGTCATCATCGATGGCAAGACGCAGCACGCCGTGCTGCTCGAATTGTTCACCAATCAAGGCACCGGTACGCTGATCCACAAGTGACCCGCGCGAACCCATCGCCCCCGATGATCAAGCGCCGCTTCAGCGCAAGAATGCGGCGATACGCGGCGCGCACGATCCTGGCGCTGCCGGCCGCGACGATCTCGCTGTTCTTCTCGTCCGCGCCGGCGCTGGCCGACCTGAAGCTCTGCAATCGCATGAGCTATGTGGTCGAAGCCGCGATCGGCATCGACGACAAATCGGCCACCGCCACGCGCGGCTGGTTTCGCATCGATCCCGCCGCCTGCCGCGTCGTGGCGCAGGGCACGCTGATGGCCGACCGCTACCTGTTGAACGCCCGGGCGCTCGGCGTCTACGGCGCTTCGCCGATCCCGCAAAACGGCACCGATACGCTTTGCATCGCGCCGGAGAATTTCGTCATCGCCGCCGCGCGCCAGTGCCGCGCCGGCCAGACCCCGGCGCCCTTCACCCAGATCACGCCGACCCAGGCCGACGATGGCAATCTGGTCGCCTATCTCGCCGAGGACTCCGAATATGACGACGAGCAGGCGCGCCTCGCCGGCATCCAGCGACTGCTGGTCATCGCGGGCTATGACGCAGCCCCGATCGACGGCGTCGATGGCCCGAAGACGCAGGGCGCCCTGGCCGCGTTCCTGAAAGGCCGCGGGCTAAGCGCCGACATCGTGCAGTCGCCGAATTTCTTCACCACCATGATCGACGCGGTGCAGTCGCCGTCCTCGACCGGGCTGACCTGGTGCAACGACACGCGGCACAAGATCATGGCCGCGGTCGCGACCGATGACGGCAAGGTCGTGACCAGCCGCGGCTGGTATCGCATCGATCCCGGCAAATGCCTGCATCCCGACGTGACCGGCCAGCCGAAACAGATCTTCAGCTTTGCCGAAGCCGTCGACGGCGAAAACCGCACCGTCAAATACAAGGACAAGCCGCTGAACTGGGGCGGCGCGAAAGAGCTGTGCACGCGCGAGAGCAAGTTCGAGATCAACGAGCAGGGCGATTGCGGCAGCCGCGGCCTCGCACCGATCGGCTTTGCCGCGGTCGACATGAGCGGCGGCGGCAAGACGCTGCGATTTGCGATGCCGTGATGAATTACTTCGTCGTCCCGGCGAACGCCGGGACCCATAACCACCGGTCTGAGTTTTGGCCAATGACGGCTCAACGATCAAAGGCAACTAACACCGTGCTCATCAATCACCTGCACGGCGTATGGGTCCCGGCCCCCGTGCGGAATTGCGCACTAGGCCGGGACGACGGGGTGAGAGAGCCATGAAAACACCCCGCGCCTTCACGAATATCGACACCTGGGTGTTCGATCTCGACAACACGCTGTACCCGCATCACGTCAATCTGTGGCAGCAGGTCGACGCCCGGATCGGCGAATATATCGGCGCCTTCCTGAAGGTTTCGTCACAGGAAGCGCGCCGGATCCAGAAGGACTATTATCTCCGCTACGGCACCTCGATGCGCGGCATGATGACCGAGCATGGCGTGCGCGCCGACGATTACCTCGCCTATGTGCACCGGATCGATCACTCGCCGCTGCAGCCGAACCCGGCGATGGGCGCGGCGATCGCAAAGCTGACCGGGCGCAAGCTGATCCTGACCAACGGCTCGACCGACCATGCCGACGCGGTGCTGGCACGGCTCGGCATCGGCGCCCATTTCGAGGCGGTGTTCGACATCATCGCCGCCGAACTGGAGCCGAAACCGGCGCCGCAGACCTATGACAAGTTCCTCAGGCTGCACGGCGTCGAGCCAACCAGATCGGCGATGTTCGAGGATCTCGCCCGCAACCTCGTGGTGCCGCACCAGCTCGGCATGACCACGGTGCTGGTGGTGCCTGATGGTACCGAGGAAGTGGTACGCGAAGACTGGGAGCTGGAAGGCCGCGACGCCGATCATGTCGATCATGTCACCGATGATCTGACCGGGTTCTTGCAGGGGCTCGCCGCGTCGACGAATTCCCAAAAGAGTTAGGCCTGTGGGGCCAGGCTAGTTGCCGAGCTTGATGCCGGCGTCCTTGATTACCTCGGCCCACTCGGGTGTCTCTTTCTTGATGATTGCCGCAAACTCGGCCGGCGTGTTGCCGACCGGCTCGAGGCCAAGTTCATCGAACCTCTTGCGTACCTCTGGCATCGCCAGGGTCTTGACGGTTTCGCCGTGCAACTTATCCAGAACATCCTTCGGCGTGCCGGTCGGCGCGAGCAGGCCGAACCATGGCACGGCCTCGAAGCCAGGGAATCCGGACTCCGCCATGGTCGGCAGGTCGGGCATCAGCGCCGAGCGCTTGATCGAGGTGATGGCCAGCGCGCGCAATTTCCCTTCGCGCGCGAGCGGCACCACGTTCACGATATTGGCGAACGACATGGTGATCCGGTTGGCGAGCAGGTCCGGAATTAACGCTGTGGTGCCGCGATAGGGCACCGGTGCAATATCGACATGCGCCATGTATTTGAACAATTCGGCGGCCAGATGCTGCGACGTGCCCACGCCGGCATGACCATAGGAAAGCTTGCCGGGCTCCGCTTTGGCGAGCGCCACCAGTTCCGCCACGGTCTTGACCGGCAGCTCGGGCGGAACGGCGAGTACGTTCGCCGCGATGAACACCTGCGAGATCGGCGCGAAGTCCTTGATCGGGTCGAATGGCAGTGTTTCATACAGGCTCGGATTGATGACGAGCGAGGGGTTGCCGCCCATCAGCAACGTGTAGCCGTCGGCGGCCGCCTTGGCGACGCGATCGGTGGCGATGTTGCTGCCGGCGCCGGGAATGTCCTCGACCACGAACGGCGTGCCCCAGACTTCCGAAAACCGGTCGGCAAGAATGCGCGCCACAAGGTCGGGAGCCGTGCCGGGTGTGAAGCCGACCAGGATCTTCACCGGCCGGTTCGGATAGTTGGATTGCGCCGATGCTGTCTGCACCACGAGCAGCACGAGTAAGGCGGCGAACAGGCTCGCAACGGGCTTCATCGTTCCTCCAGCGTCCCATGCCGGTTTGCCCGGTCTTTGCCGCGGGACGTGGGGAGAAATGTGACACCGGCAGGCGCAGCCCGCAAGGCGGCCCAAGGCGCCGAACGGCGATGTCGCATTCTTCGGATCTTGACGTGGTTATCGCGACATCGTTGTTTCCACGCGTCGTCCCGGCCCCCCGTGCGCAATTGCGCACCAGGCCGAGACGACACCGGACAGAGCCTTGACTCTCTCCCGCCAAATCCCGAAAAAGCGCTCCCAATTCACCTGAGAATGATCCCGCTCCCAAGGAATCCCCGATGTCCCTGTCCGCGCTTGAATCCACCGTCAACACCGCGTTCGATGCCCGCGACGGCATCTCGACCGCGACCAAGGGCGAGGTTCGCGACGCCGTGGATCATGCGCTCGAACTGCTCGACAAGGGCGAGGCGCGCGTCGCCGAGCGCGAGGCCGGCGGCAAGTGGAAGGTCAATCAGTGGCTGAAGAAGGCGGTGCTGCTGTCGTTCCGCCTCAACGACATGAGTTCGATTCCGGGCGGCCCGGGCAAGGCGGCGTGGTGGGACAAGGTGCCCTCGAAATTCGAGGGCTGGGGCGAGAACCGGTTTCGCGACGCCGGTTTTCGCGCGGTGCCGGGCGCGATCGTGCGCCGCTCGGCCTTCATCGCCCGCAACGTGGTGCTGATGCCGTCCTTCGTCAATCTCGGCGCCTATGTCGATGAATCGACCATGATCGACACCTGGTCGACGGTCGGCTCCTGCGCCCAGATCGGCAAGCGCGTGCATATCTCCGGAGGCGTCGGCATCGGCGGCGTGCTGGAGCCGCTGCAGGCCGAGCCCGTGATCGTCGAGGACGATTGCTTCATCGGTGCGCGCTCTGAAGTCGCCGAGGGCGTGATCGTGCGCAAGGGCGCAGTGCTGGCGATGGGCGTATTCCTCGGCGCCTCCACCAAGATCGTCGACCGCGAGACCGGCGAGATCTTTATCGGCGAGGTCCCGGAATATGCCGTGGTGGTACCGGGCGCGTTGCCGGGCAGGCCGCTGAAGAACGGCCAACCGGGCCCCTCCACCGCCTGCGCCGTGATCGTCAAACGCGTCGACGAACGCACGCGGTCAAAGACGAGCATCAACGAGCTGCTGCGGGACTAAGTCGAACCCGAAATCGACGTGATGCGACCAATATTCCGGACTGCGGATGTTCCGCCGTCCGGCAGGTTGCGATGGACTATTTCCGGTTCCTGTTCCGCTTTGAGGGCCGCATCAACCGCGCCAAATTCTGGTGGGCGGTCCCGTTTTTCGTCCTCCCCGGCCTCTTCCATCAGTTCGAGGATCGGCTCGACGATTCCTACCCGGTGCTGTTGCTCGCCTTCATCGCGTCTGGTCTCTCGCTGTGGGGGTTCATCGAACTGTGTTGCCTAAGGGGATCGAACAAAGCTAACCGGTTCGGCCCTGACCCGCTGGCGCCGCGGGCGCCGCGCGACACAAGGCCGCACTGGGACCAGCAAAGCGAGCTGGAATTTGTTCCGCACAGCGCTGGCCCATCGCCGGGACCTCATGTTAAGCGGGGGCATGAATGATGCCGTTTCCATTACCCGCGACCTCGTCCGCTGCCCGTCGGTCACGCCGGCCGATGCCGGCGCGCTCGGCGTTCTCGAAACACGCCTGAAAGCCGCCGGCTTCGAGGTGCATCGCGTCACCTTCTCCGAGCCCGGCACCGCCGATATCGACAATCTCTATGCCCGCATCGGCAACACGGCGCCGCACCTCACCTTTGCCGGCCATACCGACGTGGTGCCGCCCGGCGACGAGGCGGCATGGAGCCACGGCGCCTTCTCCGGCGAGGTCAAGGACGGCTTTCTCTATGGCCGCGGCGCTGTCGACATGAAGGGCGGCATCGCCTGCAGCGTCGCCGCCGTACTGGATTATCTCGCCGACAATGGCGGCAAACCTAAAGGCTCGATCTCTTTTCTGATCACCGGCGACGAGGAGGACATCTCCGTCAACGGCACCATCAAGCTCTTGCAGTGGGTCGCCGCGCGGGCCGAGAAATTCGACCATTGCGTGCTCGGCGAGCCCTCCAATGTCGAAGTGCTGGGCGACTGCATCAAGGTCGGCCGCCGCGGCTCGCAATCGGGCACGCTGGTTGTCGACGGCGTGCAGGGCCACGTCGCCTATCCGCATCGGGCGGCGAACCCGGTGCCGGATATTTCGCGATTGATCGTGGCGCTCAGCGACGAGCCGCTCGACCACGGCAGCGCCCAGTTCCAGGCCTCGAATCTCGAATTCACTTCCGTCGATGTCGGCAATGCCGCCAGCAACGTGATCCCAGGGCAGGCGCGCGCGAAATTCAACATCCGCTTCAACGACAATCACACCCAGGATACGCTGCGCAAGCTGGTCGACGAGCGTCTCGAGAAGGCCGCCGGCAACCGCATCCGAGCGCGGATCGTGTGGGAGCCTTCCAACTCCAACGTCTTCGTGACAAAACCCGGTCCGTTCACCGATCTCGCGGTTGCGGCGATCGAGGAAGTCACCGGCCGCAAGCCGGAACTAAGCACCAGCGGCGGCACCTCGGACGCGCGCTTCATCTCGAGCTATTGTCCGGTGATCGAATTCGGCCTGGTCGGCCAGACCATGCACCAGATCAACGAGCGCACGCCGGTGTCCGATCTGGAAAACCTGACAAAGATCTATCGCGGCGTGTTGGATCGGTATTTCGGGTGAGCCTCTTCTCCCTCGCCCGCTCTTGCGGGAGAGGGTTGGCGTGAGGGGCTGCTTCAACAAACACCGAATACGCGGTGAGTCCCCCTCACTCGAAGCCTTCGGCTTCGACCTCTCCCCGCTTGCGGCCGCAAGCGGGGAGAGGTGAAGAGCCCGGCCATGACGGTTGAGAGAGCACTAATATTCCACCCGCACCAGATACAATCCCTCCGGCGGCGCGACGGGGCCGCAGGCGGCGCGGTTGCGGGCGGCGAGGGCGGCGGCGAGATCGTCGGCGCTCCAGCGGCCTTCGCCGACCCAGACCAACGATCCCACCATCGAGCGCACCTGGCTGTGCAGGAACGAGCGCGCCGAGGTCAGGATGGAAATGGCGTCACCGTCCCTGACAACGTCGATCTGGTCGAGCGTCTTCTCCGGCGATTTCGCCTGGCACTCGGTGTCGCGAAACGTCGTGAAATCGTGCTTGCCGAGCAGCCGCTGCGCGGCGGCGTGCATCGCATCCGTATCGAGATGCCGCGGCAGCCGCCAGGTTCGCCCGATATCGAGGGCGAGGTTCGCCCTGTGATTGGTGATGCGATAACGGTAATGCCGTTTTTTGGCGGAAAACCGCGCCTCGAAATCGTCGGGCACGATCTCGGCCGACAGCACGCCGATCGGATGCGGCCTCAAATGCGCGTTCAAGCCATCGCGAAAACGGCCCGGCGGAAAATGTTTTGCGATGTCGCAATGCGCGACCTGCGCCAGCGCATGCACGCCGGCGTCGGTGCGGCCGGCGCCGTGGACGCGCACCTGCTCGCCGCAGATCGCCTTGACCGCGGTCTCCAGCGCGCCCTGCACGGTCGCGCCATTGTCCTGGATCTGCCAGCCGCAGAACGGCGTACCGTCATATTCAATGGTGAGCTTGTAGCGGGGCATCAGGCGAGCCGCGCCGGCGGTTTGAGCGGCGTGCCGCGCAAGAAATCCGCAGCCTTCATCGGCGCCTTGCCGGCGCGCTGCAGTTCAATAATCCGGATGGCGCCCTCGCCGCAGGCAATCGCAAGGCGGTTGTCCAGCACGGCGCCCGGCGTGCCCGCGCCCTTCGTCGGTTCGCAACGCAGGATTTTGACGCGGGCCGGTTCACCATCGATCGCGATCTCGCACCACGCGCCGGGAAAAGGCGACAGCCCGTGAATGTGGCGCAACACTGCATGCGCCGGCTTGTTCCAGTCGATCCGCGCCTCGGCCTTGTCGATCTTGGCGGCGTAGGTCACGCCGTGTTCGCTCTGCTTTGTCAGTTGCAGCTTGCCGCGTTCCAGCGCGCCCATCGCGCGCACCATCAGATCGGCGCCGAGCGGCGCCAGCGCGTCGTGCAGATCGGCGGCCGTCATCGTATCGGCGATGGTCAGCCGTTCCGCCATCGCGACATCGCCGGTGTCGAGGCCGACATCCATTTTCATCACCATGACGCCGGTCTCGGCGTCGCCCGCCATGATGGCCCGGTTGATCGGGGCCGCGCCGCGCCAGCGCGGCAGCAGCGACGCGTGCAAATTGAAGCAGCTGAGCGGCGGCGAATCGAGAATAGCCTGCGGCAGGATCATGCCGTAGGCGACGACCACGGCGGCATCCGCACGATGCGCGCGGAATTCATCCAGCGCTTTAGGGGTTTTCAGCGTCGAAGGCGTCAACACGGGAATGCCGAGCCGCCGCGCCTGCTGTTCGACAGGGGTTGGCTGCAGCTTCATGCCGCGCCCGGCCGGTTTTGCGGCGCGGGTATAGACGGCCGCGATCTCATGGCCGTGCGCCACCAACTCCAGCAGCGTCGGCACCGCGAAGTCAGGCGTGCCCATGAAGATCAAGCGGAGAGGCATTGCGCAGAAAATTCCTTTGAACCGAACATCAAGATAACGAGCGTCATCCTGAGGTGCGAGCTGTTGCGAGCCTCGAAGGATGCGCGGACAAGAAAGAGCGTCGCTTGTGTCTGCCGTCGCCCTTCGAGGCTACGGCGCCAGGAGGCGCCTCCGCACCTCAGGGTGATGGCACTTCGTTCGTGCGAGGCCGGGCCTACTCCGCCGCGCGCTTGGCGGCTTTGGTGAACTTCTTCAGTACGCGGTCGCGCTTCAATTTCGACAAATAATCCACGAACAGCACGCCGTTGAGGTGATCGATCTCGTGCTGGATGCAGGTCGCGAACAGGCCGTCGGCGTCCTCCTCATGCAGCTTGCCGTCGAGATCGGTAAAGCGCACGCGCACCCGCGCCGGCCGCTCGACCTCCTCGTAATATTCGGGGATCGACAGGCAGCCCTCCTCGTAGATCGACAATTCCTCCGACGCGGAGATGATCTGCGGATTGATGAAGACCCGCGGCTGCGGCTTGGTCTCGCCGTCCTCGGCCTTCTTGGCGAGATCCATGGTGATCAGCCGCAACGGCTGAGCGACCTGGATCGCCGCAAGGCCGATCCCGGGGGCGTCATACATGGTCTCGAACATGTCGTCGGCGAGCTTGCGGATCTCCGCCGTCACCTTTTCGACGGGCTTGGAAACGAGCCGCAACTGCTTGTCCGGCAGGATGATGATTTCTCTTAAGGCCATAGCGGGCGATTTAAGCTGCTGATTTGCCGGGGTCAATGCGCGGAGGAACCCGTTAACCCCGGCTTAACCATGATTTTTAAGACCGCGTTAACCACGAAAATTTACCTGCCATTTACCATAAATGTTCCCTCTTCGTTCGCGCAAACCCGCGAATCGGCTACAAGCAGGCCATGAACGAGATTATTTTTGTCATCGGCGACTGGCCGATCCGCACCATTGACGCGCTGATCGGCTTTGGCGCGCTCGCCCTTGTCCTGCTCCTGGTCATCGCCATCGTGATCGCGCGCTCCGGCCGCCGCGGCGCGGAACTGGCGATGGCGCAGGCGATCCGCGCCGACGAACTCGAGGAACGCCTGAGCGAGATGCTGCAGGCGCAGAACGTGGCCACCGGGCGGGTCGATGCGATGGGACAGTCGCTGGCCGGCCGCCAGGCCGAGATGGCGCGCGCCGTCAACGAGCGGCTGGATTCGGTGACCCACCGCGTCGGCCAGTCGATGGAAGCGACCACGCGCAACACCATGGACAGTCTGCGCGTGCTGCACGAGCGGCTCGGCATTATCGACAATGCGCATAAAAATCTCACCGAGCTGACCTCGCAGGTGACCACGCTGCGCGACGTGCTCGCCAACAAGCAGTCGCGCGGCGCGTTCGGCCAGGCGCGGATGGAAGCGATCGTCCAGGACGGCATGCCGAAGGGCGGTTACGAATTCCAGTTCACGCTCTCGACCGGCAAGCGGCCGGACTGCGTGGTGTTCCTGCCCGACCAGCGCCCGCTGTGCATCGACGCGAAATTCCCGCTGGAAGCAATGACCGCGCTGCACGACGCACGCACCGACGAGGAAAAGAAGTACGCCACGCAGCAGCTGCGCAATGACGTAATGAAGCATGTCAGCGACATCGCCGAGAAATATCTGATCGCGGGCGAGACCCAGGACACCGCGCTAATGTTCGTGCCGTCGGAATCGGTTTATGCCGAGATCCACGACGGCTTCGACGACGTGATCCAGAAAGCCTATCGCGCCCGGGTGGTGCTGGTATCGCCGTCACTGTTGATGCTGGCGATCCAGGTCATGCAGCAGATCCTCAAAGACGCGCGGATGCGCGACGCCGCCGACCAGATCCGCACCGAGGTGCTCAACCTTGGCGACGATCTCGGCCGCCTGCGCGACCGCGTGCTGAAGCTGCAAAAGCATTTTGGCGACGTCAACGAGGACGTCCGGCAGATCCTGATCTCCGCCGACAAGATCGAAAAACGCGCCGGGCGGATCGAGGAGCTGGATTTCAGCAAGACCGAGACGCCGGTGGAACTCCCGCGCATCGTCAAGAGCGGCACGCCGGAGCTGTTCCCCGCGCCGCGCAAGCTGCAGGCGGGGGAGTAGTATCTTCCCTTCTCCCCTTGTGGGAGAGGGAAAGACGCCCGAATCTCTGCTAACACCCTTCCATGACTGCACCCGAAGCTGCCTCCCCAGCCTCAGCTACGCCAGCCCCCGCGCCCTCCTGGCGCGACGGCCTTGCCGTTTACCTGCAGCCACGCGTGCTGATCGTGCTGCTGCTCGGATTTTCCTCCGGGCTGCCGCTGGCGCTGTCGGGATCGACGCTGCTGGTGTGGATGCGCGAATCCGGCGTCGACCTCGGCACCATCGGCCTGTTCGCGCTGGTCGGCACGCCCTACACGCTGAAATTCCTGTGGGCGCCGCTGGTCGACGCGCTGCATGTGCCGTTCTTCACGCGGACCTTCGGCCGCCGGCGCGGCTGGCTGGTGTTCTCGCAATTGCTGCTGATCGTGGCGATCCTGCTGCTGGCATTGACCGACCCGGCGCGCTCGCCGTTGTTTGTAGCCCTTGGCGCGCTGCTGGTCGCGGCGATGTCCTCGACGCAAGACATCGTCGTCGATGCGTTCCGGGTCGAGAGCCTGCCCGAAAGCGAGCAGGCGGCCGGCATGGCGTCCTATGTCGCCGCCTACCGCATCGGCATGCTGGTCTCGACCGCGGGCGCGCTGTTCATCGTCAGCGGCTTCGAAGGCACCGGCATCGCGCGCGCATCGGCCTGGATGTGGGGCTATGTGGTGATGGCGGCGCTGGTGCTGATCGGCACCGCCACGGCGCTGGCCGCGACCGAGCCAGAGCAATCCGCGCGCGCGGAAGCCGCGACGCGCACGGAAACCGCGTTCGAGCGCGTGCTGCATGCCGCGATCGGCGCGTTCTCGGAATTCGTCACCCGCCGCGACGCCTGGGCCGCGCTCGCCTTCGTGGTGCTGTTCAAATTCACCGATGCGTTTTCCGGCACCATGACCGCGCCGTTCGTGATCGACCTCGGTTTTTCGCGCAACGACTACGCCGCCATCGTCAAGGGCGTGGGTCTGGCGGCCACGTTGATCGGCGGCTTTGCCGGCGGGTTCGTGGCGCGGCGTTATTCGCTGGCGGCAAGCCTGTGGATCGGCGGCCTGCTGCAGGCGGTCGCCAACCTCTCGTTCTCGTGGCTGGCGCTGGTCGGCGTCAACGAATGGGCGCTGGCCTTCGCCATCACCGCCGAAAATTTCACCAGCGCCATCGGAACTGTGATCTTCGTCGCCTATTTATCCGCGTTGTGCCGCAACCCGCTGCACACCGCGACCCAATACGCGCTGCTGACCGCGCTCGCCGCCGTCGGGCGCACCTATCTATCGTCGGGCGCAGGCTATGTCGCAAAGGCGACGGGATGGCCGTTGTTCTTTGCGATCTGCGTCGTGGTCGCGGTGCCGAGCCTGATCCTGCTGGCCTGGCTGCAGCGGCGCGGGCATTTTGACGAATTGGGGCCGGTGAAGGTTTAGCGCCACTTGTCGTCTCCCGCGCTTCGCTTTCGCCGGGCGATGACAGCGTAGCTTGTGACGCGAGCTCAATGCGCGGTCACGATGCTCCACTTGGTGACCACGGCCTCGCTCATCTGCCCGGCATCCTGGGCGCAGGCGACTTCATCGACCTTGACCGAGATTTCCTTGCCGACGAGATTCTTCAGCTGCGCGGTCTGCGCATCGCTGGAGGCGATCAGCTGGAATGTTTCCGGGCCGGTTTCCAGGTTGCACAGACCGTTCGGCGGCGGCAGCCGGCGCGGCTCGCTGGTGATCTGATAGGTGGAGACGCGCTTGCCAGCTTTACCGCCACGGACCTTCATGGTGTTGAGTTCCCCGGAAAGAACGCCGCCGGCACTGATCAATTTGCCCGCTTTCGGCACGGGCTCGGCCTGCTGCGCGCCTGCGGAAGGCGCGGCAAACGCCACCGCCATGATTGCTGCAAAGGCCAGGCGTTTGCCGAATCGTTGTTTCGTCATGTCGAATCAGTTCCGTTGTGCGATTCTAGAGTGTGATGACGTTTCTTCGAATCGTCATCACACTCTATTTCTTTGTTTGAGCATGATCTTATCGGAAAACCGGTACCCACTTTTCCGGATCATGCTCTAGAACAGCGTCCGCTGCCGCATGGCAGCCGATAGCGTACCTTCGTCGAGATAATCAAGTTCGCCGCCGACCGGCACCCCGTGGGCGAGCCGCGTCACTTTGACGTTGGCCTCCTGCAGGAGATCGGTGATGTAATGCGCGGTGGTCTGGCCATCCACCGTTGCGTTCAGCGCCAGGATGATTTCGCTGACCTGCGGGTCATGCGCGCGGGCCACCAGCGCGTCGATGGTGAGGTCCTGGGGACCTACGCCATCGAGCGGCGACAGCGTCGCGCCGAGCACGTGATAGCGGCCGTTGGTCGCATTCGCCCGCTCCAGCGCCCACAAATCCGCGACGTCGGCGACCACGACGATGATGCTGCCGTCGCGCCGCGGGTCGGTGCACACCGTGCACGGGCTCTGGGTGTCGATATTGCCGCAGGTCTTGCAGACCTGGATCTTGTCGATCGCCACCTGCAGCGCGCCGGCGAGCGGCGTCATCAAGGCTTCGCGCTTCTTGATCAGATGCAGCGCCGCGCGCCGCGCCGAGCGCGGCCCAAGCCCCGGCAGCCGCGCCAACAGCTGGATCAGACGCTCGATTTCGGGACCGGCAACCGCAGAGGCCATTTCAGCCGAGACCAAATCCCGGCGGCAAAGCCAAGCCGCCGGTCAGTGCCTGCATCTTTTCCTGCACCGCGGCTTCCGCCTTGCGCCGCGCGTCATTATGCGCGGTCACCAGCAGATCCTCCAGGATCTCGCGCTCGTCGACCTTCATCAGCGACGGATCGATCTTCACCGCCTTGACTTCCATCTTGGCCGTCATGCGCACGGCGACGAGCCCGCCGCCGGAAATGCCCTCGACTTCGACGTTGCCGAGTTCTTCCTGCATCGCCTGCATCTTGGACTGCAGCTGCGCCGCCTGCTTCATCATGCCGAGAAAATCAGCCATTCATATTTTCCTTGCGTGCTTCCTTCTGGGTATCGCTCAATCGTCGCTGTCGGAAGGATCGAGCGGGTCTTCACCGCTGGCATCGGATTCCGGCGGCTCGGCGGCGAGCTTGCGCACCTCGACGACCTTGGCGCCGGGAAACCGCGCCAGCACTTCCTGCACGCGCGGGTCGGCCTCCGCGGCACGCTCGCGCTCGTTCTTGATGACCTCGTTCTGCGACCGCAGCGTCGGCTGTCCGGCCTCGTTGGACACGATCACGGTCCAGCGCCGCCCGGTCCATTGCTCCAGTTTGCGGGAGAGATCGTTGACCAGCATGCGCGCGGCATTGCGTTCGAGTGCGACTTCCAGCCGCCCGTCCTCGATGCGCACGAGGCGCACATCGGCTTCCAGCGCCGCCTTGGTCATGAGATCGCGCTTCTCGCCGGCGAGCGCCACGAGCTGCGGAAAGCTGGTGATCCGCAGCGCCGGCGCGGACTGCGCCTCCGGTACGGAAGCGACGGCCTGCGGACGCGCGGACGCCTCGGCGCCGGCGCGCGGCGCGGCGGGCGGTGAGCGCATTGGCGAAGAAGAAATCGACGATACTGTCGAGGCTGGCGCAGGCCGTGACACCGATGCGCCGCCAGAGACCACCGGCGAGGCGCCGCCGTTCTGCTCGATCATCCTGATCGCTTCATCGGGCGTCGGCATGTCGGCGACATAGGCGATGCGCACCAGCACCATTTCCGCGGCGGCCGCCGGCCGGGTTGCGGTCTGCACTTCGGTGATGCCCTTGAGCAGCATCTGCCACATCCGCGACAGCACCCGCATCGAAAGCTTCAATGCGAATTCGCGCGCACGCAGCCGTTCGGTCTCGCCGAAGGCGACATTGTCGGCAGTCGCAGGCACGACCTTCACGCGGGTGACGAAATTAACGAATTCGGCGAGATCGGACAGCACCACGATCGGATCAGCGCCGACGTCATACTGTTCGCGAAACTCCTTGAACGCGCCGGCGATATCGCCGCGCGCCAGCGAATCGAACAGGTCGATCACCCGCGTGCGGTCGGCGAGACCGAGCATCTGGCGTACCGCATCGGCGCGCACGGTACCTGCCGCGTGCGCGATCGCCTGATCGAACAGCGACAGCGAATCGCGCACCGAGCCTTCCGCCGCGCGCGCGATGATGCCGAGCGCCTCGGGCTCGACCTCGACATTCTCCTTTGCCGCGATATTGGACAGATGCTTCATCAGCACGTCGGCCTCGACCCGGCGCAAGTCAAACCGCTGGCAGCGCGACAGCACCGTGACCGGGACTTTGCGGATTTCGGTGGTGGCGAAAACGAATTTGGCGTGTTCCGGCGGCTCTTCCAGCGTCTTCAGGAACGCGTTGAAGGCCGCGGTCGACAGCATGTGGACTTCGTCGATGATGTAGACCTTGTAGCGCGCGCTGGCCGGGGCATAACGCACGCTGTCATTGATCTGGCGCACGTCGTCGACGCCGGTATGCGAGGCGGCGTCCATTTCCAGCACATCCATGTGCCGGCTTTCCATGATCGCTCGGCAATGCACGCCGAGCTCAGGCATATGGATGGTCGGTCCCTTCACCGAGCCGTCCGGCAGTTCGTAATTCAGCGCGCGCGCGAGAATCCGCGCCGTGGTGGTTTTGCCGACCCCGCGCACCCCGGTCAGGATCCAGGCCTGCGGAATTCGCCCGGTTTCGAACGCATTCGAAACCGTGCGGACCATGGCCTCCTGGCCGATCAAATCGTCAAAGCTTGAGGGCCGGTATTTACGCGCCAGCACCCGATAGGCTTTGCCGGCCCCAGGGACCTCGGAAGGCTGACCGCCAAGATCGAAACCGCCCTGGTTGGCGCTGTCGGGCTGATCAGGGGGAGCGCCAGCGTCGTTCATCGGTCGATCCGCAATTGATTGTCTCTCACGGCCGGCTTGCGGAAAGGAGTAGAATCAAGCGCAAGGGCGGTGGTGGCCGCTCTCAGCGCGATTCGCTCGAAAAAACAGGTAGGAGACTGACGAGCGACCCGATCCGGACCTCGTTAGGGCTGCTTCCTTCCGGACCTGACCCGGTTGGCGAGTGGCTCGTCCACCGCCAATCTCCCGGTCCCTATTTGGGGCCAAAAGGGCCGGAAAGCAAGCGGGCCATTGGCTGTCATACCCCGCGAAAGCGGGGTATCCAGTACCCGGCGGCCGATCGATCAGATGAGAGGCCGCAGGGTACTGGATCATCCGCTTTCGCGGATGATGACGCCTTGATATGAAGCCGCACCGGTGCCCACTGAAGGCACCTATAAGCCCGACGCGTATCGGGCATTTGGGAACCTATATGCCCACTGACGCCTCCGCCTGGTCGCTGCATTCACAGCTCAAAAAGGACACCATCGACATCGGCGACCTGCCGCTGTGCCGGGTGCTGGTCATCAAGGACGCGCATTACCCGTGGCTGTTGCTGGTGCCGCGCCGGGATGGCGCGTCGGAAATCATCGACCTCGACGAGGTCGAGCAGGCGCAGCTGATGACCGAAATTTCCCGCGTCGCCCGGGCCCTGAAAGAGGTCACGCAGTGCGACAAGCTGAATATCGCCGCCCTTGGCAATCTGGTGCCGCAGCTTCACGTGCACGTTATCGCGCGCCGTTCGAGCGACGTCGCCTGGCCGCGCCCGGTCTGGGGCGTGATGCCGCCGCTGGCGCATGACGCCGAGGAGGTGCAGAATTTCATCAGCGCGCTTCGCCGCAAGATTTGGCTAGGTTGAATACATGTCAGCATTCGATTCGTTTCCGCTCGGGCAGCCGGCTTTCGTCACCCATGTTCTCGATCGCGCCGCGCATCTGCGCGGCAATGATGAAAAATTGTTCGCGCTGGAAAGCCACCGCGATGCCCGGGCCTATGTGATCTATCGCGACTCGCTGGTGGCAAAGCAGGAGCCGGACGGCCCGCGGGTGCTGCTGCGGATCGACGAGGCGCTGAAGTTCGGCGCCAATCCCGGCACGATCTTCTTAGGCTTGCGCGACGGCGCGCCGATATTCGGGATGGGCATCGCGGCCGCCGCGGTGGAAAAGCTGCTGACCGGCCAGGAAGCAGTCGTAACCGAGCTTCGCGGCATGGCGATGCAGGGCGTGGTGCCGCCGGAGCAGCTTTCCGCGATCGCGATGGCGAAATCGATGGTGACCTGGCATCAGCGTCACGGGTTTTGCGCCAATTGCGGCACCCGCACCGCGATGAAGGAAGGCGGCTGGAAGCGCGAGTGCCCGAACTGCAAGGCCGAGCACTTTCCGCGCACCGATCCTGTCGTGATCATGCTGGTGACCTCTGGCGACAAATGCCTGCTCGGCCGGCAGAAGCAGTTCCCGGCCGGGATGTATTCCTGTCTTGCGGGATTTGTCGAAGCCGCCGAAACCATCGAGGATGCGGTCCGCCGCGAGATTTTCGAGGAGTCCGGGATACGCTGTACCGACGTGAATTATTACATGACGCAGCCCTGGCCCTACCCGTCCTCGCTGATGATCGGGTGCACCGCGCGCGCCACCAGCGAGGATATCGTCGTCGACCGCGCCGAACTCGAGGACGCCCGCTGGTTCGACCGCGCCGAAGCGACCCTGATGATCAAGCGCCAGCACCCGGACGGCCTCGCCGGGCCGCATCCGTTTGCGATCGCGCACCATTTGCTTGGACGCTGGGTGCATGGGGAAGACAACGCCGGCGCATAGCGGGGAACCGTACCATGGACCAATCCATTAACTCCGGACATTGGTTCCGGCAGAACGCGGAACCGGCATGACGGATCCCGCTATGAACTTTCACGCCAAAGCGCCGAAAATCCCTCCGCGCATCCTTTGCATCGGAATGCCGGTGCGCGACCTGACATTTCGCGTCCGCAGCGTGCCCGCCCGCGGCTCCAAGGAGAACGCCACCCATTTCGACGAGATCTGCGGCGGCAACGCGCTCAATGCCGCGATCGGCATCGTCCGCCTCGGCGGCCGCGCCTCGGTCTGCGGGCCGATGGGCGACGCGCGCGAGACGTCGAGCCGCTTTATCTTCGACAAGCTCGCGCATGAAGGCATCGAGACCAAGCACGTGGTGCACATGCCGGGTCTGGTGACGCCGATCTCCACCGTCATGGTCGATCCGAGCGGCGAGCGCACCATCGTCACGTTCCGAGATCCGGAATTGTGGAAGGTCCATCTGCCGCCCACCAAGACGCTGCTGGACGACTGCGCCGCCATCCTGACCGAAAACCGCTGCGCAGAATTCTGTACCGATCTTTGCGCCGAGGCGGTCCGGCGCGGCATCCCCGTGATCGTCGACGTCGATCGCGCGATGTCGCTGCGCGAGGGATTGCTCAACGCCTCTTCTCATTTGGTGTTCTCGAGCGAGCCGCTGCAGGAGACCGCCGACGTCAAAGACGACGGCGCCGCGCTGAAGAAGATCGCAAAGCTGACGCATTCGTTCCTCGCGGGAACGCGCGGACCGAAGGGCACCATCTGGCTTGATGAGCAGGGCAATTTGCAGGAGACCCCGGCCTTCCCGGTCCATACCGTCGACACGCTGGGCGCCGGTGACGTGTTCCATGGCGCATTCGCGCTCGCCATCACGGAAAAACAGGAGATCCGCCAGGCCCTCCGCTTCGCATCCGCCGCTGCCGCGCTGAAATGCACCCGGTTCGGCGGCGCCTTCGCGGCCCCGCAACGTGCTGAGGTTGAAGCACTTTTAGGCCAAAGCCAGGGGGTGGGCCCGGCGGAGGCTGATCAATAGCGGGCTTGATTTGGAAGATTTTTCTATATATGAGGGATACAACCCTTTCATATGGAACTTTATTCTCATGACCGACCTAGCCGTTCAGCTTCATGAAGCCAATCGTCGCCTCGACGCCATCGACCGTAAAATCTTGACCGTGCTGCAGGAGGACGCCTCGCTCTCCGTGGCCGAGATCGGCGACCGGGTCGGCCTGTCCTCGACGCCGTGCTGGAAACGCATCCAGCGGCTGGAGGCCGACGGGGTGATTCTGCGCCGGGTCGCCCTGGTCGATCAGAACAAGATCGGGCTCGGCATTTCGGTGTTCGTCTCGGTCGAGAGTTCCGATCATTCGGAAGCCTGGCTCAAGACCTTCGCCACCGCCGTCAGCGCCATGCCCGAGGTGATGGAGTTCTACCGGATGGCAGGCGACGTCGATTACATGCTGCGCGTCGTGGTCGCCGATATGGCGAGCTATGACGTGTTCTATAAAAAGCTGATCAGCGCCGTGCCGCTGAAGAACGTCACCTCGCGCTTTGCGATGGAGAAGATCAAGTCGGTCACCGCCCTGCCGGTGCCGGCGGCTTAGCACTGCTGTCATCATCCGCGAAAGCGGATGATCCAGTATTCCAGAGCAGTCGAAATAGAATCGAGAGGCCGCGGCGTACTGGATACCCCGCATGCGCGGGGTATGACGGTAGCGGCAAGCCGTCCGACCGGCGTCACACGCGATTCCCCCTGCTTATACGGTTCGTTAACTCAACATTTACGAGCAATTAGCTTCGTCACGTTATGGTCGCGCGATGGAGCTGGGAAGAATCATCCAAACGACGCGATGGCCCGCCTGGCTGAACGCGGCCGTGTTGCTGGTCGCGAACTGGATCGCGGCGCTGTCGCTGCAGGTCCGTCCCGGCGCTGAGGCCGTGGCGGTGGTTTTCCCGCCATGGTGGAGCGCCCTGCAAGTGTTCGCGGCTGCGGCGTCCGCCAACGCCGCCATTATCCGGATGACGGCGATCCCGTCACTGCCGGTGGTGCGGCCGGATGACCACGACGGACTAACGCGGCTGCGCGGTGCCGGCGTCTGGCTCAGCATGGATCCGCAGGCCGTCGCCGCCTGCCTGACGAAATAGAGCGCTTTTTTTGAATACCATTTGGGGGACTGGGAATGACCATCGAAAGCGATGAGCTGGCCAATTTGCGTGAGATTACGAGCAAGACCTTGCTTGGCGTGCTCTGGCTTCAGGTTCCGATTGCCGTTGCGATCGGCGTCATGCGCGGCACGGAATGGATCGTGCCGACGGCTCTGGTGGCCGCGATGGCGCTGGCTGCGATGATGTCGTGGCGCGCTTCGGGCAATGGATTGTCGACCCGGCTGATCTTCGCCGTAGCCCTGATGGGCGGCGTGTCGGTGCTTGCGTTCGAGCTTGCCGGCCACCCCTGGCAGATCGACATGCACATGTACTTCTTCGCAGCATTGGCCTGCCTCGTCGCCTATTGCGACTATCGGCCGATCGTCGTCGGCACGGTTGCGGTGGCCCTGCACCATCTGGCGCTGAATTTCCTGCTTCCGGCGGCGATCTTTCCCGACGGCGGTGATTTTGGCCGCGTCGTTCTTCACGTCACCATCCTCCTGATCGAAGCCGGCGTCCTCGGCTGGCTGGCGCTCAAGCTCTCGCATCTGTTCGAGATGGCGGCCGAGAAGACCACAGAAGCCGAGGCCGCAAGCGCCGCCGAGGCGCGTGCCAATGCCGATCGCAGTGAGGCCGAACGCAAGGCGAAACAGGAACGCGACGCGGCCCGTCGCGAACTCGCCGCCGGCTTCGAGCGCAAGGTCGGCAGCATCGTCGAGGCGGTCGCCGTGGCCGCCGGCGACATGCAGGGCCTGTCGTCGTCGATCAGCGCCAGCAATACCGAAACCGCGCGCCAGACCGCGGCTGCCGCCGCGGCCTCGACGCAGGCCTCCGCCAATGTCGAAACGGTGGCGTCCGCGACCGAAGAACTGACGGCGTCGATCAACAGCATCGCCCAGCAGGTCACCCGTTCGGCCGAAATCGCCACCAAAGCCGCCGCGGAAGCCCGCCGCACCAACACCGTGGTCGAAGGGCTCGCCGCCGGCACGCAGAAGATCGGCGAAGTCGTGACACTGATCCAGAACATCGCGAGCCAGACCAATCTGCTGGCCTTGAACGCCACCATCGAAGCCGCGCGCGCCGGCGAACATGGCCGGGGATTCGCGGTCGTCGCCAGCGAGGTCAAGGCGCTGGCCAATCAGACCGCCAAGGCAACCGAGGAAATTTCAGCACAGATCCAAGACATCCAGACCGCGACCGGCGAAGCCGTGACCGCGATCCAGGCGATTGGCGGCACCATTGCCGAGATCGACGAAATCTCCAACGAAATCGCCGCCGCCGTCGACCAGCAGGGCGCAGCGACGCGCGAAATCGCCGGCAATGTGCAGCAGGCCGCCAACGGCACCAGGGACGTCAACAACAACATCGCCGGCGTCAGCCGGGCGAGCGAGGAAGCCGGCAAGGCGGCCTCAAAGCTGCTCGACGCCGCCAACGGATTGTCGTCGCAGTCCGATCGGCTGAAGTCCGAGGTCGAAGGCTTTTTGGGCTCGCTGCACGCGGCGTAGGTTACTGTCATCGCCCGCGAAGGCGGGCGATCCAGTATTCCAGAGACAGTAGTGATTGAACCGAGGAGCCGCGGCGTACTGGATCCCCCGCTTTCGCGGGGGATGCCCGCCGAGAAGACAGTGCGCTCGGGCGCCCGCCTCAGATCTTCTGATTATATTCGCCGACTTCGGGATGGGTGCGCAGCACCGAATCCATCGCCTCGAACATGTCGTGCATGCGCTTTTCCGAGACCGGGCTCTCGACCACGACCACCAGCTCCGGCTTGTTGGAGGAGGCCCGCACCAGGCCCCAGCTGCCGTCCTCGGCGGTCACGCGGACGCCGTTGACGGTGACGAGATCGCGGATGTTTTGCCCGGCGACCTTCTCGCCCTTGCTCTGCAGCGCCTCGAAATGCTTCACCACGCTATCGACGACACCATATTTGGTTTCGTCCGCGCAATGCGGTGACATGGTCGGCGACGACCAGGTTTTCGGCAGCGCGTCTTTCAGATCAGCCATCGACTTGTCCGGCGCGCGATCGAGCATTTCGCAGATCGCGATCGCCGAGATCAGGCCGTCGTCATAACCGCGGCCGAACGGCTTGTTGAAGAAGAAGTGGCCGGATTTCTCGAAGCCCGCCAGCGCCCCCAGCTCGTTGGTGCGGCGCTTCATGTAGGAATGGCCGGTCTTCCAATAGGTGATTTTGGCGCCCTGTCTTTGCAGCACGGGGTCGGTGACAAAAAGCCCGGTCGATTTGACGTCGACCACGAACTGCGCGTCCCTGGTGATCGCCGACATGTCGCGCGCCAGCATCACGCCGACCTTGTCGGCAAAGATTTCTTCACCGGTATTATCGACCACGCCGCAGCGGTCGCCGTCGCCGTCGAAGCCAAGGCCGACATCGGCCTTGTGCGCGAGTACCGCGTCGCGGATTGCGTGCAGCATTTCCATATCTTCGGGGTTCGGATTGTATTTCGGAAAGGTGTAATCGAGCTCGGTGTCGAGCGGCACAACTTCGCAGCCGATCGCTTCCATCACCTGCGGCGCAAACGCACCGGCAGTGCCGTTGCCGCAGGCGACCACGACCTTCAGCTTGCGCTTCAGCTTCGGGCGTTTGGTGAGATCGGCGATATAGCGCGCCGGAAAGTTTTCGTGGAATTGATAGGAGCCCCCGGCCTTGTTCTTGAAATCGGCGTTGAGCACGATCTCCTTCAGCCGCGTCATCTCGTCGGGGCCGAAGGTCAGCGGACGGTTGACGCCCATCTTGACGCCGGTCCAGCCATTGTCGTTATGCGACGCGGTCACCATCGCGACGCAGGGCACGTCGAGGTCGAACTGGGCGAAATAGGCCATCGGCGTCATGCAGAGGCCGATGTCGTGGACCTTGCAGCCCGACGCCATCAGCCCCGAAATCAGCGCGTATTTGATCGAGGCCGAATAGCCGCGGAAATCGTGGCCGGTGACGATCTCCTGTTTGCGGCCCAGTTCCGCGATCAGCGTGCCGAGCCCCATGCCCAGCGCTTGAATGCCCATCAGGTTGATTTCCTTGTTGAACAGCCAGCGCGCGTCATATTCGCGAAAGCCGGTCGCCTTCACCATCGGCTCGGATTCAAAGGCATAGGTATTCGGAACCAGCACGGATTTCGGCTTCGGAAACATTTAATAAGGGCCTCGTGAGCTTGCTGAGGGGCAACGCCGCAGGCTTAGCGAAAGCACGGGCGCAGAGGAAGGCAGGATTGGCGTCTTGTAGTTGATAATTGCGGCAGATTTGAAGGCCGAACGGTCGTCATCGTCCGCGAAGGCGGACGATCCAGTATTCCAGTGAACTATCGTATTATCTCAACTGGAGCCGCGGCGTACTGGATGCCCCGCTTTCGCGGAGCATGACACTACAGTTACTGCTCCAGCACCATCTTGCCGTTGGCGTATTCGAAGCGTTTCAGCTTCGACAGGAACGACAGGCCGAGCAGGTTTTCCGACAGCGCCTCATCCGGCAGCACCATGGCGTCGACGTCGCGCACCACGAGGCCACCGAGTTCGACCCTGGCAAGCCGGGTGCGCGCGGCCTTGATTGTGCCGTTGGCGGTGGCGACGGTGGCTTTGTAATCGCCGGGGGTGGGGCGCAGACCAAACCGCGCTGCGGATTTTTCGTTCAAGGCCACCAGCGAGGCGCCGGTGTCGACCATGAAGTCGATGCGCTGACCCTCGATCCGGCCGTCGGTCTGGAAATGGCCGCGGGCATCGGGGGGAATGCTGAGACTGCGGCTACCGGCCTGCGCGACCGTCTCTTCCGGGGCCTTTCGCGGCGCCGCGTTGGCGGATGCGGGCGCCGGCGTCAGCTTGTCCGCCATCTGCGCCATGAAGGTGCCAAGGGCGACCAGGACCGCGGCGAAGATCATTATGTTACGCATGACGCCACACTCGGTTCATACAGCCGCCGATATCACCACGCCGGCTGGCAACCGGCGACTAACAACGCCGGTCGAGGCTGCCATTTCGGCGAAAAGGATGAGTGAAGTGTTAACGGGCGCTGTCATACGCGGGCTTGACCCGCGTATCCATCTTCAAAAAGACGAGCCTTCTCAAGAGATGGATTGCCGGGAGCGCAGACAAGTCTATTTAGTCTGCGCAGGGCAGACTACTATGCCCGGCAATGACGAGTTTGTCTCTCACGTCCCGCGCGGCTTCACCCGCCGCGTCGGCATCGCGTTGGCCGGATCTTCCGGCCAGGGATGCCGGGGATAACGGCCGCGCAGGTCGGAGCGTACGGCGGCATAGCTGCCGCGCCAAAAGCCGGGCAGATCGCGCGTCACCTGCACCGGCCGCTGCGCCGGCGACAGCAGTTCCAGCACCAGCGGCACCGCGCCCTTGGCGATCGCGGGATGGGTGTTGAGCCCGAACAATTCCTGCAGCCGGACGGCAATGGTCGGGCCCTGCTCGGCCTCATAGTCGATCGCCAGCATGGTGCCGGTCGGGGCCTCGAAATGCGTCGGCGCTTCGCGCTCCAGCCGTGCGCGCAATTCCCAGGGCAGCAAGTTCATCAGCGCGTCCGACAAATCGCCGGCGGAAAAATCCTTCAGCGATGTTTTGTCGTAAAGCGCCGCCACCAGCCAGGTCTCCCGCCCGGCCGCGAGCGCGGTGTCGGACAAATCCGGCCAGCTTTCGCCTTCCGCCTTGCGCAGGAACATGACGCGGTCGCGCCATTGCTTGAGGGGTTTCGACCACGGCAATTTGTCGAGACCGGCGGCGATCAGTCCGTCGGCGAAAACGCGCGCGGTCTCCGCCGTCGGCGACAGCGCCATCGGCGCTTCCGACAGCGTGATCGCGCGCAGGGTCCGCTTGCGGCGCGCGCGCAGCGCCATCGCGCCCCGATCGAACGAAATCTCCTCCGTGCTTGCGATCTGACCGGCAAAGCGCAATTCGATCTCTTCCTGGGTGATCGGCGCGGCCAGCAGAATGCGACCCTGCGCGGCCGTGCCCGTCAGCTCAGCGACCGCGATATAGGGCGCGCGCGCCAGCGCGGAGGTCTGATCGACTGCGGCGCCGCGGCCGTTGGCCAGCACAAAACTGCCAGTGCCACGGTTGCGCGCGACGCGGTCCGGAAATGCAAGCGCGAGCATGATTCCGGTGGAGAGTTCGCCTGAGCCCTGCGGTGAGTTCGAAGACGCCACCTGCGAGGCCCAGCGCTGCGCCAGGCTGCGGGCGCTGGAAGCGCGTTGCGAGCGGTCGCGGCGGAACTGGTCGAGCCGGGCGTCGAGATCGACGCTGTCGCCGCCGAGGCCGCGTTCGGTCAGGATCGCCGCGATTTCAGCGGCTTCCTCCCCTGCCCCCAGCCGGTCCGAATCCACGATCATCCGCGCCAGCCGTGGCGGCAGCGCCAGCGCCCGCAGGCTTTTGCCTTCTTCGGTGATCCGGCCGTCGGCATCGAGCGCGCCGAGTTCGCCGAGCAGGCTGTTGGCTTCCTTCAACGCCGGCGCGGGCGGCGCATCGAGGAATGCAAGCGTCGCGGGATCGCTGACGCCCCATTGCGCGAGATCGAGCACCAGCGAGGACAGATCGGCGGAGAGGATTTCAGGCTGCGTATAGGCCGCGAGCGAGGCGGTCTGCGGCTCGTCCCAGAGCCGATAGCATACGCCGGGCTCGGTGCGGCCGGCGCGGCCGCGGCGCTGATCGACCGCCGCGCGCGAGGCGCGCACCGTCTCCAGCCGCGTCAGCCCGATATCCGGCTCGTAGCGCGGCACCCGCGCCATGCCGGAATCCACGACGATGCGGACGCCCTCGATCGTCAGCGAGGTCTCGGCGATCGAGGTCGCCAGCACCACCTTGCGGCACCCTTTCGGCGCCGGCGCAATGGCGCGGTCCTGGACGCTGGCGTCGAGCGCGCCGAACAGCGGCACGATCTCGATGGAGGCGTCGTGAATGCGTTCGCCGAGAAAATTCTGCGTGCGGCGGATTTCGGCCGCACCCGGCAGGAACGCGAGCACCGAGCCGGGATCAGCGCGCAGCGCGGTCGCGATCGCATCCGCCATCTGCCGCTCCAGCGGTGCATCGGGTTTGCGGCCGAGATAGCGCGTCTCGACCGGAAAGGCGCGGCCCTCGCTGGCAATAACGGGCGCGTCGCCGAGCAGTTTTGCGACCCGGGCGCCGTCGAGGGTTGCCGACATCACGAGGATACGAAGGTCTTCGCGCAATCCGGTCTGCGCATCGCGTGCCAGCGCTAGCCCCAGATCGGCGTCGAGTGAGCGCTCATGGAACTCGTCGAACAGCACCGCGGCGACGCCGTTCAATTCGGGATCGTCGAGAATCTGGCGCGAGAAGATGCCCTCGGTGACGACTTCGATCCGCGTCGCCCGCGATATTTTTGAACCGAAGCGGACGCGGTAGCCGACGGTCTCGCCGGCGCGCTCGCCCAGCGTCTTCGCCATCCGCTCGGCGCTGGCACGGGCCGCGATCCGCCGCGGCTCCAGCATGATGATCTTCTTGCCCCTCAGCCAGGGCGCATCAAGCAGCGCCAGTGGCACCCGCGTGGTCTTGCCGGCGCCTGGCGGCGCCACCAGCACGGCGGCGTTGTTGGCCGTCAGCGTGCGCGCGAGTTCGTCGAGCACCGCGTCGATCGGGAGTGGGGTGTCGAAGCTGCGGGGCAAGGTTTTTCCATCCACTCGTCATGCCCGGCCAAAAGCGCGAAGCGCGTCTTCGCGTAGATGTGCCGGGCATCCACGTCTTTCTTGGGCAATCAGAAGACAAGACGTGGATGGCCGGGCATAGGCGAGCGGAAGCGACGCCGTCCTTCGGACGGCTATGCCCGGCCATGACGGATTTAGCAATAACATCACACCACCGGCTCGGACGCCCGCCCGATGCTCTCATAGGTGAACCCGAGCGCCGCCATCTCCTCGGGGCGGTAGATGTTGCGCAAATCGACCACCACGGGCTGCGCCATCTCGCGCTTGACGCGTTCCAGGTCGAGCGTGCGGTATTGCACCCACTCGGTCACCACCACCATGGCGTCGGCACCTTTCAGGCAGGCGTAGGGATCGTCACAATATTCGATGTCGGGCAATTCCTTGCGCGCCTGCTCCATGCCGACCGGATCGTGCGCGCGGACCTTTGCGCCCATGTCGAGCAGGCCGGTCACCAGCGGGATCGACGGCGCCTCGCGCATGTCGTCGGTGTCGGGCTTGAAGGTCAGACCGAGCACGGCCACGGTCTTGCCGCGCAGGCTGCCGCCGGCGAGGTTGGAAACCTTCCGCGCCATCGCGCGCTTGCGGATTTCGTTGACGCCGAGCACCGCCTCGACGATGCGCAGGTTCACGTCATGGTCCTGCGCGATCTTCACCAGCGCGCGGGTATCCTTTGGAAAGCATGAGCCGCCGAAACCAGGACCGGCGTGCAGGAATTTCGAGCCGATGCGGTTGTCGAGGCCGATGCCGCGCGCGACTTCCTGCACGTCGGCGCCGACCCGTTCGGCGAGGTCGGCGATCTCGTTGATGAAGGTAATCTTTGTCGCAAGGAACGCGTTCGCCGCATATTTGATCAGTTCCGCGGTGCGCCGCGCCGTGAACATCAGCGGCGCCTGATTGAGCGACAGCGGCCGGTAGACATCGCCGAGCACCTTGCGCCCGCGCTCGTCCGAGGTGCCGACCACGATACGGTCGGGGAATTTGAAGTCGCGGATCGCCGCACCCTCGCGCAAAAACTCCGGATTGGAGGCGATCACCACGTCGGCGGACGGGTTGGCTTCGCGGATCAGGCGCTCGACTTCGTCGCCGGTGCCGACCGGTACGGTCGATTTGGTGACGACGACTGTAAATCCCCTGAGCACGGCTGCGATCTCGCGCGCGGCGCTGTAGACGTAGGTGAGGTCGGCATGGCCGTCGCCGCGCCGCGACGGCGTGCCGACCGCGATGAACACCGCGTCGGCCTCGGCGACCGGGGCGGCCAGATCGGTGGTGAAATCCAGCCGCTTGGCTTTCACGTTGGACGCCACCAGCGCGTCCAGGCCGGGCTCGAAAATCGGGATTTCGCCGCGGTGAAGTGCGGCGATCTTGCCAGCATCCTTGTCGACGCAGGTGACCTGGTGGCCGAAATCCGCAAAGCAGGCGCCGGACACCAGCCCCACATAGCCCGTGCCAATCATGGCAATGCGCATGGAATAACCCGCTCTCTATGGTTAACGGTTTTTCGAACTTGTGCGCCTCTTAAAACATTTGGCGGCAAAGGGGAAACCGTAAAAAGCGCCGGAAAACGGCATGCCATTTGTAAGATAAAGGGGAAAGAAACCGATCCGGCCGATGATGCGCCGCCGACACGCCGAAACAGGACAACAATGACATCTAACGGCACATCCGCGCCGACAGGGCGTTCCGCATTTCCCGCGGGCGGACGCGTCGATTGGGTCGACTATGCCAAGGGCATCTGCATCGTCATGGTGGTGATGATGCATTCGGTGCTGGGCGTGGAAAAGGCCGCCGACCAGACCGGCTTCATGCACCTCGTCGTGACGTTCGCCAAACCGTTCCGGATGCCGGATTTCTTCCTGATTTCCGGGCTTTTCCTGTCGGTCGTGATCGACCGCGGCTGGCGCACCTATCTCGATCGCAAGGTCGTGCATTTCGCCTATTTCTACGTGCTGTGGGTGACGATCCAGTTCGGTTTCAAGGCGCCGTCGCTGGCCGCCGAGGCCGGCTGGAGCCATGTTGGCTTGTTTTATCTGGAATCCTTCATCGAGCCGTTCGGCACCTTGTGGTTCATTTATCTGCTGCCGATCTTTTTCGCCGTCACAAAACTGACACGCAAGACGCCACCGCTCGCGATTCTGGCCCTGGCCGCGGCGCTGGAGATGGCGCATGTCGTGACCGGCTGGACCGTGATCGACGAATTCTGCGCACGCTTCGTCTATTTCTATTCCGGCTATCTGTTTGCGCCTTACGTGTTCGCGCTGTCCGATCGCGCGCGGGCCCGCCCCGTGCTGGCGCTGGCAGGCCTGGCGCTGTGGGCCGTCGTCAACGGCAGCCTGGTCGAGCTTGGCGCCAGTGAATGGCCCATTGTTTCGCTCGCGCTTGGATTGGCCGGCGCCTGCGCCATCATCGTGACCGGCACGCTATTGGCGCGCATGCACTGGCTGAATTTCCTGCGCTATTGCGGCGAGCATTCCATCGTCATCTATCTGGCGTTCTTTCTGCCGATGGCGGCGACCCGGACCTTGCTGCTGCGTAGCGGGCTGATCCACGACATCGGCACGGTTTCGCTGATCGTCACCGTTGTCGGCGTCGCCGCGTCGCTCGTGATCTGGCGGATCGCACTGGCGCTGCATGCCAACTTCCTGTTCGAACGCCCCGCAGCGTTCTGGATCGCACCGAAAAAGGCCGCACCGGTATTGCAGGCGGCGGAGTAGGTCGTTTGTCGTCCCGGCCTTGAGCCGGGACCCATAACCACCGGCTTTTGTTGTGACGCTGGATGTCGCTCCAGCCTGCTTAACACGTTCGGCCGGTGGTTATGGGTCCCGGGGTCGCGCGGAGCCTGTCATCGGGCGCGCATTCGCGTGACCCGTTGGCTTGCCCGGGACGACGATAAATTGGTTGTTGGGCACTCCCAAATTACGCCTTCCAAGGCTGTCAATCCGCGCAAAAATCCCTAAATTTCCGCCATGCCGAAAACAGCCCCCAAAACCGCCACCAAACCCGTTGCCGCCAAAGCCCCAGCCAAGGGCGACCATGTCTTTCTGGTCGACGGTTCCTCCTACATTTTCCGCGCCTATCACGCGCTGCCGCCGCTGAACCGCAAATCCGACGGGCTGCAGGTCAATGCCGTGCTGGGTTTCTGCAACATGCTATGGAAGCTGCTGCGCGATATGCCCGAGGATAACCGGCCGACGCACCTCGCCATCGTGTTCGACAAGTCCGAAGTCACCTTCCGCAACAAGCTGTACCCCGACTACAAGGCGCACCGGCCGCCGGCGCCGGACGATCTGATCCCGCAATTTGCGCTGATCCGGGAAGCCGTGCGCGCGTTCGACCTGCCCTGCCTGGAACAGGGAGGCTTTGAGGCCGACGACCTGATCGCGACGTATGCGCGGCTGGCCGGCGAGCGCGGCGCGACCGCGACCATCGTCTCTTCCGACAAGGATTTGATGCAGCTCGTCACCGACAAGGTGACCATGTACGACACCATGAAGGATCGCCGCATCGGTATATCAGAGGTGATCGAGAAATTCGGCGTGCCGCCCGAGAAAGTGGTCGAGGTGCAGGCGCTGGCCGGCGATTCCACCGACAACGTGCCGGGCGTGCCCGGCATCGGTATCAAGACCGCCGCGCAACTGATCGTCGAATATGGCGACCTTGAAACGCTGCTCTTGCGGGCCGGCGAGATCAAGCAACCGAAGCGGCGCGAGGCGTTGATCGAGAACGCCGAGAAGGCGCGGATCTCGCGGCAACTGGTGCTGCTCGACGACAAGGTCAAGCTGGACGTGCCGCTCGACGATCTTGCCGTGCACGAGCCCGACGCGCGCAAGCTGATTGCGTTTCTAAAGGCGATGGAATTCTCCACCCTGACCCGGCGCGTCGCCGACTATTCGCAGATCGATCCTGCGGACATCGAGGCGGATGCAGGGAACAAGAGCGCGAAGGCTTCTACACCTCTCCCGCTTGCGGGGGAGGTCGACGCGCTCGGCAGCGCACTTGCGCGCCAGAGCGCGGCGGGTGGGGGCCTTGACCTCTTCACTCGCGGAGACACCCCCACCCCGCCCTCCCCCGCAAGCGGGAGAGGGAGCGCACCGAGCAAGGCGACGGGTGACCGGCAAGACAAGGCCGCCAGCCTGAAGGGCACCCCGATCTCGCTCGCCGCCGCGCGCGAGGAAGCGATCCGGAAGATCCCGATCGATCGCAAGAAGTATCAGACCATCCACAACCTCGATCAGCTCAAGGCCTGGCTGGCGCGCGTGCACGACGTCGGACACTTCGTCATCGAGGCGATGTCCGACTCGATCGACCCGATGCAGGCGGAGATATCCGGCATTGCGCTGGCGCTGGCGCCCAACGACGCCTGCTATGTCCCGCTCGGCCACAAGCAGTCCGGCGGCGGCGCCGGCCTGTTCGATGCCGGGCTTGCGCCGGATCAGATCAAGGCCGCCGATGCACTAGCGGCGCTGAAGCCGCTGCTGGAATCGGCCGGCATCCTCAAGATCGGCTTCAACATCAAGTTCAACGCCGTGATGCTGGCGCAGCATGGCATCACGCTGCGCAACCAGGACGATGCGCAATTGATGTCCTATGCGCTGGATGCCGGCCGCAACGCGCACGGGCTGGAGGCGCTGGCCGAGCGTTGGCTCGGCCATGCCGTCGTCAATTACGGCGATCTCACCGGCAGCGGCAAGAACAAGCTCTCGTTCGATCAGGTCGCGATCGACAGGGCCGGCGAATATTCGGCCGAAAGCGCCGATGTGATCTTGAGGCTATGGCGCGTCTTGAAACCGCGCCTCGTCGCCGAGCGCATGACCGTGGTCTATGAGACCCTGGAACGGCCGCTGGTCTCTGTGCTGGCGCGGATGGAGCGGCGCGGCATCTCGATCGACCGCCATGTGCTGTCGCGGCTGTCGGGCGATTTCGCCCAGACCGCCGCGCGGGTCGAGGCCGAGCTTCAGGAACTGGCGGGCGAGCCGATCAATGTCGGCAGCCCGAAGCAAATCGGCGACATCCTGTTCGGCAAGATGGGAATAACCGGCGGCACCAAGACCAAGACCGGTGCCTGGTCGACCTCGGCGCAAATCCTCGATGAACTCGCCGAGCAGGGGCACGAATTTCCGAAAAAGATCCTCGAGTGGCGGCAGGTCTCAAAGCTGAAATCGACCTATACCGACGCGCTGCCGAATTACGTTCATCCGCAGACCCATCGCGTCCACACCACCTACGCGCTGGCGGCGACCACCACCGGGCGGCTGTCATCGAACGAGCCGAACCTGCAGAACATCCCGGTGCGTACCGAGGACGGCCGAAAAATCCGCCGCGCCTTCATCGCCACGCCAGGTCACAAGCTGGTGTCGGCCGATTACTCGCAGATCGAATTGCGGCTGCTGGCGGAGATCGCCGATATCCCCGTGCTGAAGCAGGCGTTCCGCGACGGGCTCGACATTCACGCCATGACGGCGTCTGAAATGTTCGGCGTGCCGATCAAGGACATGCCGAGCGAAGTGCGCCGGCGCGCCAAGGCGATCAATTTCGGCATCATCTACGGCATCTCGGCGTTCGGCCTTGCCAACCAGCTCGGCATCGCCCGCGAGGAAGCCTCCGCCTACATCAAGAAATACTTTGAGCGTTTTCCGGGCATCCGCGCCTACATGGATGAGACCAAGGAGTTCTGCCGCAGACACGGCTATGTCGCCACGCTGTTCGGACGGAAGTGCTACTACCCCGACATCAAGGCAAGCAATGGCTCGGTCCGAGCCTTCAACGAGCGCGCCGCCGTCAACGCGCGGCTGCAGGGCTCGGCCGCCGACATCATCCGCCGCGCCATGATCCGGATGGAGGATGCGCTCGCCGAGAAGAAACTCTCGGCGCAGATGCTGCTGCAGGTGCACGACGAATTGATCTTCGAAGTGCCCGACGACGAGGTGGCGGCGACGCTGCCGGTCGTGCAGCACGTCATGCAGGACGCGCCGTTCCCCGCGGTGCTGCTGTCGCTGCCGCTGCAGGTCGATGCAAGAGCGGCGAACAATTGGGACGAGGCGCATTAAGGGATTGCTGTCATCGCCCGGCTTGACCGGGCGATCCAGTATTCCAGAGAATTCGCGGCAGATCACCGTCGGTCATCCGGCCTGTTTGGCGAGCAGCGGCGCTTTATCAAATACGTCAGTGAGTACTGGGTCGCCCGGTCAAGCCGGGCGATGACAATGGAGGGCTGGACGAGAGCAACCGCAGACCGAATTGCCCTCGGTGCAATTTACAAAATGACATCGCAGCATGCTGCGCGCTAGAAACACGCTGACCCCTTCCCGCGAGTCCCTCGATGCCCCATCTCTCCGCCCTGCTCGGCTTCGCCCTCGTCTCATTCGGCATGGTGCTGACGCCGGGCCCGAACATGATCTATCTGATCTCGCGCTCGATCGCGCAGGGATCGAGCGCCGGGATGGTGTCGCTCGGCGGCGTCGCGCTCGGCTTCGTGTTCTATATGCTGTGCGCGGCGTTCGGCATCACGGCGCTGTTGTTCGCGGTGCCCTATGCCTACGACGCGCTGCGGCTTGGCGGCGCGCTGTATCTGCTGTGGCTGGCCTGGCAGGTGCTGAAGCCGAACGGCCGCTCGCCATTCCAGGTGCGGGAACTGCCAGTCGACGGCCCGCGCAAACTGTTCGCAATGGGGTTTCTCACCAACCTGCTCAATCCGAAAATCGCGATGCTGTATCTGGCGCTGCTGCCGCAGTTCATCGACCCCGCTGATGGCAGCGTGCTGACGCAGTCGATCGTGTTCGGAACCATCCAGATCGTCATCAGCGTCAGCGTCAACGCGCTGATCGCGCTGACCGCGGGCTCCATCACCGGATTTCTCGGCACCCGCCCGGCCTGGCTCAAGGCCCAGCGCTGGCTGATGGGCACCGTGCTTGCGGGCTTTGCGCTGAAGTTGGCGTTCGAGGCGAAGCGGGCGTAGGAGGTCGTCATGCCCCGCGAAGGCAGGGCACCCAGTACTCCGAGGCGCCTCCGTCATCAACAGATGCCACGGCGTGCTGGATCACCCGCTTTCGCGGGTGATGACAACTGGATTTCAATCCAGCTTCGCCTCCATGCCGCGTTTGGTGGCGGGGCGCGCCATCAGCGCGTTGTACCAGCGCTGGACGTGGGGGAAATCCGAAAGCTCGACCTTGTGGCGCGGGTGGCGCCATGCCCAGCCGAGGATCGCGAAATCCGCGACCGACAAGGCGTCGGCGACGAATTCGCGGGTCGCGAGGCGCCGATCCAGCACGGCGTAAAGCCGGCGCGTCTCGGCCATATAGCGCTTCAGGCCATAGGCGCGGTCCTGCTCGTGCTCCAGCGCGATGAAATGGTGCACCTGGCCGGGCATCGGCCCAAAACCGCCCATCTGCCACATCAGCCATTCATAGACCGGGATGCGCTCGGTCAGCGGCTTGGGCAGGAATTTGCCGGTCTTTTCGCCGAGATAGAGCAGGATCGCCCCGGACTCGAACACGCTGACGCGCTTGCCGTCCGGGCCATCGGGATCGACGATCGCGGGAATCTTGTTGTTCGGGCTGATTGCAAGGAAGGAAGGCGCCATTTGCTCGCCCTTTGAGATATTCACCGGGATCACCTTGTAGGGCAGCCCCATTTCCTCCAGCGCGACCGAGATCTTGCGGCCGTTGGGCGTGTTCCAGGTGTGCAGTTCGATCGTCATTCCGGTTTCCCCCACAAAAGCTTGGCTATCCCGTACCCCGGAACCCGCAAACCTTACAACCGCGCTTTCCACGGGGCGTCCCCGCGCCCGCGGCAGGCTTGCGGGGCGCTGTTGACGGCATGAGATCGGCTCTGGAATGTGCGGCCATCCGTCGATAGATTGCGGCCCGCCTCAACCGCCCGAGTACAAAACCTTGTCCAAATCAGCCTCCCGCGCCCGCCTCGCCGAGATCATCCGCAAGCGTTCGTTCGGCCGCGGCGAGATCACGCTGGCGTCGGGCCGCAAGAGCGATTTCTACTTCAACCTCAAGCCGACCATGCTCGACCCCGAAGGCGCGGCGCTGCTGGCGGAACTGACCTATGAGGCGCTGAAGGACGACCAGCTCGATTTCGTCGGCGGGCTGGAAATGGGCGCGGTGCCGCTGGCCGGCGCAATCGCGCAATTGTCCTGGCTCAAGGGCCACCCGATCGCAGCCTTCTTCGTGCGCAAGAAGCCGAAGGAGCATGGCGCGCGGCTGGCGGTGGAGGGCCTCGCCAAGGGCGAGAGCCTGCAAGGCAAGCGCATCGTGATCGTGGAAGACGTCACCACCACCGGCGGCTCGGCGCTGAAGGCAGTTGAAGCCGTGCGCGACGCCGGCGGCGAGATCGTGCTGGTCTTCACCATGGTGGACCGCGAAGAGGGTGCGACCGAAACCTTCGCCGAAGCCGGGCTCGAATTTCGCTCGCTCTACAGGGCCGGCGAGTTTTTGAAGGATTGATCGGCGGATGTTTCTTACCTCTCCCGCTTGCGGGGGAGGTCGACGCGCAACGCGCGGCGGGTGGGGGCTCTCTCCGAAATCTCCGGCATCAGTTATTTGGTTGGCACCCCCGCCCCGGCCCTCCCCCGCAAGCGGGAGAGGGGGAAGAGACGCATTTCTTTTCAGCCCGCCGTTCCGCGGTCACTGCTCGTTTACCATCCCGTCCTATGGTGAATCCCGACTGAAGCACGTGTTGTTTCGGTGCGTCGTGTTGCGTTGGGTGGAGTTAGCGTTGCGTACAGAGTTGTCTTTTTCGCGCGTGCCGCGCCGCGCGATGCTTGTGGTCGCCGGTACCCTTGCAGCATCGCTGATGCTTGTGCCCGGCGGCGCATCCGCCGAAGGCCTGTTCGATCTGTTTTTCGGCGGCCAGAAGCAGCAGGCGCGACAGGCGCCGCCGCAGGCGAGCTTCTTTGCCGATCCGTTCGGCCTCAATCAGCAACAGCAACCCGCATCGGCACCTGCGCCGCGCGTCGCCGGCTCTGGGCCCGCCTTCTGCGTGCGCAGCTGCGACGGCAAATATTTTCCGCTGACCATGCGCGGCAACGCCACGCCGGTGGCGACCTGCCAGGCGTTCTGTCCGGCCAGCGCCACCAAGGTGTTCTACGGCAGCACCATCGACGGCGCGGCCTCGAGCACCGGCGAGCGCTATGCCGACAGTGAAAACGCCTTCGCCTACCGCAAGGCGCTGCGCGCCGATTGCACCTGCAACGGACGGAACCCCTCAGGCCTGGCGCCGGTCGATCTGACGCTCGACACATCGCTGCGCGCCGGCGATGTGGTGGCCACCACCGACGGTCTGGTCGCCTATACCGGCGTCAGGCTGGGCGCCAACCAGACCGCCGACTTCACGCCGGTCGCGTCGTATCCGGGCCTCACCGCCGAGGTCCGCGCGCGGTTGGGAGAAATGAAGGTCGCGCCCGTGACCGTGGAAATGGTTGGCGAAACCGTGACGCCCGAAACCAGCCGCGACGTCGCGCTGCCGACGACGTCAGTGCCGAAGACGGTCGCGCCGAAGGCGAAGCGGGCGGAAGTGAATTAAGGACGGTCTCTCTACCGTCATTGCGAGCGGAGCGAAGCAATCCATAGCTCGGCCAACGATGGCAGAATGGATTGCTTCGTCGCTTCGCTCCTCGCAACGACGGAAAAAGCCACGGGAAACCCTACCGCCCGACGATGACGCCGATCACGTTCGGCGCCGACAGATATTTTTCCTCGATGCTTGCGCGCGCCGCGGCGCGGTTCTCCGGCGTCAGCAGGCCGCGCTTTTCGGCCAGGATCATCCAGCAATAGCCCCACCAGTCCGTCAGCATGCCCTGATCGTCGACGAGGTCGTAGCCCTGCTCGGCGGCAAAGATGCGGGCATGGGCCTCATCGAGCGAATCGAGCCAGGCGTGATCCCCCAGCGAAAACAGATCGTCGCTGAAATCGTCGGTGGTGTAGCCCCACACCGACATGCAGACCGCGTTGAATTCGCGGTCGATCGCATCGTCGTCGACGACCTGGCGGCGTGACGCCTGATGCAGGCGCGACAGCGAACGCGCGAAATCGGCAATGCGGGTGAGCGCGAATTGATCGAAGGCGATGGTGGACATGTAGTCCTCGCTAACTCGGATAGACCATAGATATAGATATTGTGTCGGCACTGCGCCGAATCACAATGATATATCAAAGACTTGCTAAAGTGTTCTTAATTTGTTCCGACGAAAGTGAGGATGCCGTGAAGTGTCCTCCCTCCATTTAGTAGGAGCCCCAATTTCAGGAGCATCGACAAAATGGAGTTGCAGAGCGTGATCCGGAGAGCCATCGAGCTTGGCCGCCCGACAGGCTTCATCACCTTCGATCAACTCAACGAGCTGGCCCCCTCAGCCACGACCGAGTCGGAAGATATCGAAGCCATCATGGAGGCTTTGAGCGACGAGGGAATAAATATTGTAGATTAGGAGGCCCGGCGTTCGCCGGGACGACGTCGCTTTGAGACCGCCTCTTCCTCACATCGCCGACAGCATCTTGTCGCCGCAATAATTGGCGTAGAATTTTCCGCCGCATTGCCGTTTGATCGCCGCACATCGTGCCGCGGGAGAAGCGTTCGCGGGCACGCTGAACGAACAGCTCAGGCCATCGGCGCTGCGCCCGGCCTTGCTGGCGGCGGAGGCGGCACTTGTGGCGATGATGCAAAATACAAGCAGCGTCGCGGCAGTGATCTCGATCATCAATCTCATGCCAATCCTCCCCTAAGCCATCGTGATCCCGTGGATATCCCTTGGCTTTCGAACGTGATGTTATCACCAAAGCCGCGCCACGCGGAGGCCGCAAATCGGCCCGGTCCTTGCATAAAATCATACCTGCGTATGTGTACAACAATCCCTTGGGCGGTTTCGGTTGCGGTGCAAGACGCGTATCATTGAGTAACTCCCACTGTCAGGATTGACGCAGTGCAAGAACAATCTTTCCCAGGAAGCCATCCCGCGCTGAACCAGCCGATCGACGAGCTGGCGCTGGCCGAGATCAAAAGCGCGATCCTCACCAAGCTGCGGCTGGCGATCGGCAAGGACGCCGGCATGGCGACCAAACGCGACTGGTACAAGGCGGCGGCGCTGGCGTTGCGCGACCGCATCGTGCACCGCTGGTTGATGGCCGAAAAGCAGAGCTACGACGAGGGCCGCAAGCGGGTCTATTATCTCTCGCTCGAATTCCTGATCGGCCGGCTGTTCACCGACGCACTGAACAATATGGGTTTGCTGCAGGTGTTCGAGGCGGCGCTAGGCGATCTCGGCGTCGGCCTTGGCGAGCTGCGCAAATGCGAGCCGGATGCCGCGCTCGGCAATGGCGGTCTCGGGCGGCTCGCGGCCTGCTTCATGGAGAGCATGGCGACGCTGGCGATTCCCGCCATCGGCTACGGCATCCGTTACGATTTCGGCCTGTTCCGCCAGATCATCGCGCACGGCTGGCAGCACGAATATCCGGACGAGTGGCTCGGCTGCGGCAACCCCTGGGAATTCCAGCGGCCGGAGGTGGTCTATAACATCCACTTCGGCGGCCATGTCGAACATAGCGACGACCGCGGCCGCGACCGCGCGACCTGGCATCCGGCGGAAACCGTGGAGGCCATGGCCTATGACACGCCGATCGTGGGCTGGCGCGGCCAGCACGTCAACGCGCTGCGGCTGTGGTCGGCGCACGCGCCTGACCCGCTCAAGCTCGACATCTTCAACTCCGGCGATTATCTCGGCGCGGTCGCCGAGGAAGCGCGCGCGGAATCGATCTGCAAGTTCCTGTACCCGAATGACGAAAGTGCCGCGGGCCGCGAGCTGCGGCTGCGCCAGGAATATTTCTTCGTCTCCGCTTCGCTGCAGGATCTGGTCAAGCGGCACCTTGCCGCCGACGGGCAGTTGCGCAGCCTGGCGTCCAAGGTCGCGGTGCAGCTCAACGACACCCATCCGAGTCTGGCCGTCACCGAGCTGATGCGCATCCTGGTCGACCTGCACAATTTCCGCTGGGACGAAGCGTGGAAGATCACGGTGGCGACGCTGTCCTATACCAACCACACGCTGCTGCCGGAGGCGCTCGAGACCTGGCCGGTCGAACTGTTCGAACGGCTGCTGCCGCGCAATCTCGAGATCATCTACCGCATCAATGTCGCGCATCTGGCGCTGGCCGACCAGCGCTGTCCCGGCGACATCGATTTCAGGGCCTCGGTGTCGTTGATCGACGAGAAGTCTGGCCGCCGGGTGCGGATGGGGCAACTGGCGTTCGTCGGCTCGCATCGCATCAACGGCGTCTCGGCGATGCATTCCGACCTGATGAAGGAGACCGTATTCAACGATCTCAACCATCTTTATCCGGGACGCATCACCAACAAGACCAATGGCATCACCTTCCGCCGCTGGCTGATGCTGGCCAATCCGGGGCTGACCGACCTGATCCGCGAGGCCTGCGGCGAGGCCGTGCTCGACGATTTCTCGCGGTTCGAACATCTCGAAGCCCGCGCCAGCGACAATTCGTTCCAGCAGCGTTTCCGCGACGTCAAGCATCAGAACAAGCTGGCGCTGGCGCGGCTGATCGCCGAGCGCAACAACATCATGGTCGATCCGTCGGCGCTGTTCGACGTCCAGATCAAGCGCATCCACGAATACAAGCGGCAGCTGCTCAATATCCTCGAGGCGGTCGCGCTGTATCAGGCGATCAAGGACGAACCCCAGCGCAACTGGGTACCGCGGGTAAAAATCTTCGCCGGCAAGGCGGCGGCGAGCTATCGCTACGCCAAGCTGATCATCAAGCTGATCAACGACGTCGCCGAGATCGTCAACAACGATCCCGACATCGCCGGACGGCTGAAGGTCGTGTTTCTCGCCGACTACAATGTCAGCCTGGCCGAAATGATCATTCCCGCCGCCGACCTTTCCGAGCAGATTTCGACCGCGGGCATGGAGGCCTCCGGCACCGGCAACATGAAGCTGGCGCTGAACGGCGCGCTGACCATCGGCACGCTGGACGGCGCCAATATCGAAATCCGCGATCATGTCGGCGAGGAGAACATCGCGATCTTCGGCATGGAGGCCGGCGACGTCATGATACGGCGCAAGCAGGGGCTCGACGCCAGCGACGTGATCGGCCGCTCGCCGCGGCTGGCGCGCGCGATCAGTGCGATCGAGAGCGGCGCCTTCTCGCCCGACGACCGCACCCGGTTCCAATCGATCGGGCACGCGCTGCGCTATCTCGACCATTACATGGTCAGCGCCGACTTCGATTCCTACTACGACGCCCAGCGCGGCATCGACGCGCGCTGGCAGGTGATGCCGGCCTGGACGCGCGCCTCGATCCTCAACGTCGCGCGAATGCCGTGGTTCTCCTCGGACCGCACCATCCGCGAATATGCCGAGGAAATCTGGAACGTGCCGGTACATCCGGCCTCGCCGCGATTGTTGCAGGAGCCGGGCGCGCAGCGCGGGGCGACGCGATAGAATTCCGGCGAGTGGAAATCCACTACCTCCAACGTCATTGAATTCAACGCAATTACCGCGATACTGCATCCACGTCATTGCGAGGAGCGTAGCGACGACGCAATCCATTCCTCCGCTTGCGGCACGATGGATTGCTTCGCTTCGCTCGCAATGACGGAATTTGCGTCAACCGCACCGCGTCTCTCAAAACCGAAGAACATCCATGCTCACCAAAACCCCACACCTGTTCGACGACGCCACGCAAGTCACCGCCGGCGACAGCCGCTGGCAGGGAAAGACCAGCGAGGATTACTGGGCCTTTGTCGGCCCGTTCGGCGGCGCCACCGCCGCCACCATCCTGCGGGCGCTGATCGACCATCCGCAACGATCGGGCGATCCGCTGTCGCTCACCGTCAATTACTGCGCGCCGATCGCGGCGGGCGCCTTCGATCTCGACGTCCGGCTGGTGAAGGCCAACCGCTCGACACAGCATTGGTGCGTTGAGATGACGCAGGGCGGTAGCGACGTCGCGACGCTTGCCACCGCGGTGTTCGCCGAACGACGGCCGTCATGGTCGCACCCGCAGGCGCCGTTTCCGGGCGCGAAGCCGTACGAGCAGACGCTGCCTTACGCAAAAGTCGCGGCGGCCTGGGTCAAGCAATACGACTTTCGCTTCGTCGAGGGCGAACCGAATTTCGAGGGCACGCCGACATCGGCGCCGCCGAACGCCTACTCCAAATTATGGATCGGCGACCGCGTGCCGCGGAAAATCGACGCGCTGTCACTGGTGGCGATGTCGGACGCGTTCTTCGGCCGCGTCTTTCACGCCCGGCGCACATTGGTGCCGTTCGGCACGGTATCGCTGACGACCTATTTTCACGCCGATGCCGTCGATCTCGCCGCCGAGGACATCACGCGCGTGCTCGCGGTGGCCGACGCCAAGATTTTCCACAAGTCTTACGGCGACCAGAACGGCGAATTGTGGTCACCGTCCGGACGCCTGCTCGCCACCACGACGCAGATCGCGTATTTCAAGGCGTAGCGGAACATACCGGCGACGCCGTTGTTCGGCCTTTGAAAGACACCTGATGTCCGAACCCGACGCCAAACATCCCCGCATCGCCCTGCTTGGCATCCCCATCGAAATCGGCTCCTCGCAAGCGGGCACGCTGATGGGGCCGGCGGCGCTGCGCACCGCCGGCATCGCGCGGGTGCTCGACCAGTTGGGATTCTGCGTCGAGGATCACGGCGATCTCGCAATATCGGGGGTGTCGTCGGACGGGCCGCCACCGGCAAATGCCAAATTCTATGAAGAAGTGAAGACCTGGATACGGATCCTCGGCGAGCGTTCCTTTGCATTGGCCCGTTCCGGCGCCATCCCGATCTTCATGGGTGGCGATCACAGCCTGTCGATGGGATCGGTGAACGGCGTCGCGCGCCACTGGCAGGAGAAGGGCCGGCCGCTGTTCGTGCTGTGGCTCGATGCCCATGCCGACTACAACACGCCGGCGACGACCGTCACCGGCAATATGCACGGCATGTCGGCCGCGTTCCTGTGCGGCGAACCCGGCCTCGACGGCCTGCTCGGCGACCAGCCCCGCGCCTCCATCACGCCCGACCAGCTCGATCTGTTCGGCATCCGCTCGATCGACCCGCTGGAAAAGAAGCTCATTCGCGATCGTCCGATCGCGATGGCCGACATGCGCGCGATCGACGAGCACGGCGTCGGCGTGTTGATAAGGCGCGTGATCGAACGCGTGAAAGCGCGGAACGGCGTTCTGCATGTCAGTTTCGACGTCGACTTTCTCGATCCGGCGGTCGCACCGGGTGTCGGCACCACGGTCCCGGGCGGCGCCACCTACCGCGAAGCCCATCTGATCATGGAGTTGCTGCATGATTCCGGACTGGTGCGGTCGGTCGACATCGTCGAACTCAATCCGTTCCTCGACGAACGCGGCCGCACCGCGCGGGTCGCGGTGGAACTGATCGGCAGCCTGTTCGGGCTGCAGATCACCGACCGGCCGACACCGAGCAACGCGGTCTTCCCGGACTAACGGTCAGGTCGTCGCCGAAACAGAAAAGGGCGGCCTGATCGGCCGCCCTTTGATTGAAGTCATGGAATCGTTCGCAGCCTCACTCCGCCGCGAGCTTCACTTCCGGCGCGGCGGCGCGGACTTCGGCGTCGACCTGGGATTCGAACTTGGCAAAGTTCTTCTGGAACATGCCGACCAGCGCGCGGGCGGTCTTGTCGAACTCGGCCTTGTCAGCCCAGGTCTTGATGGGATCGAGGATGTGCGGCTCGACGCCGGGCAGCGAGGTCGGCACCGCAAAGCCAAAGTACTTGTCGGTGCGGAAATCGGCTGATCGCAGCGAGCCGTCGAGCGCTGCGGTCAACAGCGCCCGCGTCGCCTTGATCGGCATGCGGCGGCCCGTGCCGTATTTGCCGCCGGTCCAGCCGGTGTTGACCAGCCAGCAGTCGACATTGTGTTTGGCGATCAATTCGCGCAGCAGGTTGCCGTAGACGGAAGGATCGCGCGGCAGGAACGGCGAACCGAAGCAGGTCGAGAATTCCGGCTGCGGCTCGGAGCCCAAGCCGCGCTCGGTGCCCGCGACCTTTGCGGTGTAGCCGGACAGGAAATGATACATCGCCTGCGCCGGCGTCAGTTTGGCAATCGGCGGCATCACGCCAAAGGCGTCGGCCGCCAGCATCACCACATTTTTGGGGTGACCGGCGCGGCCGGTCCGCGAGGCGTTTGGGATGAAGTCGAGCGGATAGGCCGAACGGGTGTTCTCGGTCTTCGAACCGTCGTCGAAGTCGGGCACGCGGGTGTTCTTGTCGAGCACCACGTTTTCCAGCACCGCGCCAAAGCGCTTGCTGGCGGCATAGATCTCGGGCTCGGCCTCCTTCGACAGCTTGATGCATTTGGCGTAGCAGCCGCCTTCGAAATTGAAGATGCCGTCCTCGCCCCAGCCATGCTCGTCGTCGCCGATCAGCGTCCGCTTCGGGTCGGCCGAGAGCGTGGTCTTGCCGGTGCCCGACAGGCCGAAGAAGATCGCGCTGTCGCCGTCGGGGCCGACATTGGCCGAGCAGTGCATCGGCATCACGCCCTTTTCGGGCAGATAATAGTTCAGCGTCGTGAACACGCTCTTCTTCATCTCGCCGGCATAATAAGACCCGCCGATCAGGACGATCTTGCGGGCGAAATCGATCGCGACGACGTTCTCGGATTTGCAGCCGTGACGTTTGGGATCGGCGCGGAAGCTCGGCAGGTCGATGATGGTCAGTTCCGGTACGAAGCTTTCAAGTTCCGACGCCTCGGGGCGGATCAGCAGCGTGCGGATGAACAGCGAGTGCCAGGCCAATTCAGTAAAGACGCGGGTCTTGATGCGGTGGCTCGGGTCGGCGCCGCCATAGAGATCCTGCGCGAACAGCGTCATGCCTTCGGCGTGCTTGAGGAAGTCGGCGTAAAGCGTGGCGAACTGGTCCGAGGTGATCGACTGGTTGCCGGCCCACCACATGTTCTTGTCGGTCAAGCCATCGCGAACCGTGAACTTGTCCTTCGGGCTGCGGCCGGTGAATACACCGGTATCGGCGCAGAGCGCGCCATCGGCCGAGACCACGGCTTCGCCCGCACGCAGCGCGTGCTCGTAAAGCTGGGGCGCGCCAAAGTTCCAGTTCACGCCCCCAAGATTTTTTAAGCCGAATTTGTCGGCGCCAAAGGCACCGTTATGCACGCCCGTCTCTTGCACGAAGAATCCTCCTCGAACCCGCGTATCTCGATCGCGCGAATGCCGCCAAACGCGCCTGTGTCGCGGTGACCCTGTGAATATAGCCTTCCGGCCATGGTCCGGCGACCTAATACTGATGAACGCCGCGCTTGCCAAGCCGATCCCGTGCGTTTTGGTATATTCCGGCCATGGCTTTGATCTGGATCAATTTTTGCTGCAGCGCGGAGGCTGATCCGCAAGGTATTTTGACGATGTTAGCGCTGTCATGGCGACGATCAGTCGCGCTCCCGCCAAATCTTTTATTGCGGCGCACCATTGAATGCTTAACGGGGCGCTCCTTCGCCAATGAGGGCGAATGGACCCCAGAACGCCGGATAGGCATTCCTGGGCGATGAGGCATCGTTGAGATAGGCCAGCATGGCCTGACGCAGCGCCTCGGCGCGGCCGAGCCGGGGATCGGTTTTGAGACGATCGAAGGTCGAGGTGGTCAAGCGGGTGGCCGCTTCCGAATCGACCGACCAGTGCGAGACCAGCAATGCTCTTGCACCGGCATAGAAGAACGATCGCGCGAGACCCGACAGCGCTTCGGCGCCGGGCTTGTCGCCGGCGATGGTATTGCACGCGGACAACACCACCCAATCGGCATTGAGCTTCAATTGCGCGACTTCGCTCGAGGTGAGCAGGCCGTCGTCGAGTTCGCTCGGTTGTTTCGGCAGGCTCAGCACCAGCGACGGTTCGCCGACACCCCTTACGTCGCCGGCGACGAGGCCATGGGTCGCGAAATAGATGATGCCGTAATCGGCGAGGGCCAGGCGCTTGACGGTGGTTTCGCTTGCGTCGCTGCCCAGATGAATATCGCCGGCGGCAACGCCGAGATCTTTTGCGACCGCCTTGAGTTCGTCGGCGGTGTCGGGCAGTTGCGGCAAGGCTGCCGCGAGCCTGGCGCGGTCGACGCCGGCGCCGTGCCAGAAGTCGGTATAGGCCGATGTCACCAGCGCCCGGGACGCAGACTTGGTGGCACCCGGTTTGGCGGCGGCGCGATTATCACCAGTGCCCTCCGGCGACGGGTTGAACAGCGGATCGCCGAAACCGGTCATCGGTTTTGTGCTTTGAGCACGGTGCGCAACGACGCGCAGCGATTTCAGACTCGCGACGGAGGGCAGCACCGACACCGCCTGCCGCTTCAGCAGCCAGGCAGCGTCGCGATAGCCATCGAGTGTTTCCGGGATCGCCGCCGCGGGTTTTTCCGTCACCAGCAGATGGAACGGCAGCGCCGTCAGCGCGCCCGCGGGCGCAACCAGCAGACTCCGCTTGTCCTTGACCAGCGCCTCGACCGGACCCAGCAGGGTCGCATACAACTCGTTGGCAAGCGCCAGATCGAACAGTCCGGACTTGCCGGACGCATCGCTGGCGTGACTGACATCAAGGCCGTGGCGGAACCGCGCAACCTTCTGCGACAAGGCCTCGGCGCCGAGCGGAACGGACTTCCAGTCAAACGCGTCCTGCGTGATCGCAAAGACATAGCTTTCCTTTTCCGTGACCGAGAACAGCACCATGGCCTCAGTGCCTGACAACAGCGCCTGAATCTCCTTCGCCGTCATCGGCAGCGGATTCGACAGGGCGGCATAGTCGGGGAATTCGGCCGCGAAGGTTTTTTGCAGACCCGCACGTTCCGCGGAAACAGCGGCAAGGCGTTCCCTGCTCCGCTGCTCGGCCGCGACATCGCGCTTCGACCGCTCTTTGGACACCGCTGCAATGATCGCCTTGTCGAGCATTTCCGCCTCCGCGGCGAGGTCCTGATCCCTGCGCACCAGTTGCGCGAGACGATCGGTCCCGGCCGCCAGCCGCACCGCCAGCTTGTTCACGGCGGAAGCGGCCGATGACTGGGTGCCGCGCTGGACCGCGTTGAGCGCATCGTCGAGCGCCTTTTCGGCCGGCATCAATTGTTGCTGCTGCGCCGACAACAACACGGCGAGCGCGACGCGCGGCTGAGCCCGTCCGTTCGCGATCGTCTGTTCCACGATCGGCAATGCATCGGCCGTGCGTCCCTCCGCCTGATAGAGCGAGGCCATATTGTTCAGCGACATCGCAAGATCCGGATGATCGGCGCCGAGCGCGCTTTGGCGGATCGCCACCGCGCGCTGATACAGCGGCTCGGCATCCGCGTAACGGCTCTGCCGTTCATAAAAGTCCGCCAGATTGTTCAGCGAACGCGCGACATCGGGATGATCGCGGCCGAGCACTTTCTCGCGGATCGCAAGCGACCGCTTGATCAGCGGCTCGGCCTCGGCGTAGCGGCCTCCAGCCTTGTCGACCTGGCCGAGATTGTTCAGCAGCGTCGCGACCGCGGGATGCTCCGGTCCAGCCGCTTTTTCGTAGATCCCAAGCGCACGCCTGAACAACGGCTCGGAATCGGCGTGGCGCCCCTGCTTCTCATACAGCGTCGCTAGATTGTTTAGCGACTGCCCGACATCGGGATGGTCTTGTGGAAGCGATTTTTCGCGCAGCGTCAGCGCCCGCTTGAACAACGGTTCGGCCTCGGCATAGCGCTCCTGTCGCTGGTACAGCGCCGCCAGATTGTTCAATTCAGGGGCCATCGCGGATGAGTCGAGACCGGCCGCCTGCTCCAGGATGGCGATCGACCGCTTGAGCAACGGTTCGGCCTCGGCGTCCCTGCCTTGGTGGCCATAGAGATCCGCCAGATTGTTCAGCGCGCCTGCGACATCGCGATCAAGGGGACCGCGGGTCTTCTCCAGGGCTTCCAGCTGATGCCGCGCCAGCGTGGTTGCTTCGGCATATTTTCCGGCCCGGCTGAGCTCGGCGATTTTGGCGCTGAGTGCCGCCGTCTCGCCTTTTTGCGCCGACGACGGCGCGCTGAAGCCGGTGCTCGCGATCAGCGCGAGCCACAGCACAAGACGTAATCGATTGCGCGGTTTCATCCTGCCGACTTGCGTTGGTTAACCGCCGCGACGCGCGCCGGCATCGACTAAGTCGCGGAAACCTACCTGCCCGTTCAATCCGCCTGCGATGATCCGCTAGTCCTTGGCCCGGGCCTCACCCGCCAGCCTGACCAGCATCTTCCGCAACTCGCCCGGCCCGGTCACCCGTTCCGGGAAATCCAGCCGCAATGTTGTTGCACCGGCCTGCATATCCATCCCGTCGGGGTCGCAGCCGGTGCATGTCCAGTCGGCGCTGTCGGCGCCGAGCAGTTTTGTCGCATAGAGGTTCATCGCCTCGCGGTGATCCTCGTTCATGTGCTGGATCGCGCCCGGCTCGGCTTCCAGCAGCGCCTCCGCGTTCGAAATATCGGTCAAAAACTGCCCAGGTTTGAGGTCGACGATCCGCCCAAAACCGGCGACCAGATGGGCGCCGGAGGGCGCGATCCGGAAGAAAGAGAAATCTTTGAAGTCCGCGAAGCCTTCCGCCGACGGATGGGCGTTGAGGTAGCGCCGGCGCAACAACGCGGCTTCATCGCCCGTGGCCTCCTCGGCCCGGCCCGCCAGCATGATCCGGGCACCCTCCAGCGGGTCGCCCGCGGCCCGCTCGTCGAGCATCAGCGACACCCTGGAATCGCCAATGATGTTCCTGGTGTGCAGCGCCAGCCGCGAAATCAGCAGAATCGGTGACGCATCGGCGTGGCTGGCGACATTGACCAGCGAGCAATAGGGGTCGCCACTGCCAACCATCAGGGTCGCCAGCGCCCCCTGCCGGCTGCGCCGGAGCAGCGAGCGGGCCAGCCTGGAAGCGTTAAAATCGGGGGGCGGTTGCATGGTTCCAATCAGCCATCTTATTGCAAAAAGGGCCTTTTCTCAGGCCTTGAGGGTGCTATATGGGATAGAACGCATCACCCGCAGAACCGTTTTTGCGGAACTCGGTCACACTTCAGCCCAGCTTGCATTGCTCGTTGACCGCGTAGGAAGCCCATTTATACGGCGCATAGCTGAATTGCCCGCCGTTTAAGCCACTCTCTGATCTGAAAGCAGGCTCATGCCCACAATCGCCCTGGTCGACGACGACCGCAACATTCTGACATCCGTCTCGATCGCGCTCGAAGCCGAAGGCTATCGCATCATGACCTATACGGATGGAGCCTCGGCGCTGGACGGTTTCCGCACCTCACCACCGGATCTTGCGATCCTCGATATCAAGATGCCGCGCATGGACGGCATGGAGACGCTGCGGCGGCTGCGGCAGAAATCCGATCTGCCGGTGATTTTTCTCACCTCCAAGGATGAGGAGATCGACGAATTGTTCGGCCTCAAGATGGGCGCCGACGATTTCATCCGCAAGCCGTTCTCGCAGCGCCTGCTGGTCGAGCGCGTCAAAGCCGTGCTCCGCCGTGGCCAGCCGAAGGATCCGACCGCCGCTCCCAAGGAGCCGGACGCAAGGGCGCTGGACCGCGGCCTGTTACGGATGGATCCGGAGCGTCACACCTGCACCTGGAAGAACGAGCCGGTGACGCTGACGGTAACGGAATTCCTGATCCTGCAGGCCCTGGCGACACGGCCCGGCGTGGTGAAAAGCCGCAATGCGCTGATGGACGCGGCCTATGACGACCAGGTCTATGTCGACGACCGCACCATCGACAGCCACATCAAGCGGCTGCGCAAGAAGTTCAAGGTGGTGGACGACGATTTCGAGATGATCGAGACGCTGTACGGCGTCGGCTATCGCTTCAAGGAAGCCTGATCTGCGCAGTGTGAACTGGCGCGTCCGCGCGTCTGGGGTAGGATACGAGAGCAGCGCGCACGCGGGATATATTTGAGACAACGGGCAGTTTTGGCCATTGCTAGATCGAACGCAGCCTGACGCGAGCCTGACCAACGAGGATGCTTTCCCGCACCTCGATGGGGACCACGTTGCCGACGACAGCCTGCCCGAGAAGGGCTGGCGGCGGCCGCTCGGCTGGCTGCGCCGCGCCGGCCAGTTCTTCTTCGCGCTGTCCTTCTCCAGCCTCACCCGCCGCATCGTCTCGCTCAATTTGGCCGGCCTCGTGGCGCTGGTGGCGAGCATTCTCTATCTCTCGCAATTCCGCGCCGGCCTGATCGACGCGCGCGCGCAGAGCCTGCTGGTGCAGGCCGAGATCATCGCGGGCGCGATCGCGGCATCCGCCACGGTTCAGACCAACACCATCACCATCGATCCCGAACGGCTGCTCGACCTGAAGCCCGGCGAGGTCTATCGCGCGCCGGACGAGTATTCCGGCCTCAATTTCTCGATCAATCCGGAGCGCGTCGCGCCGGTGTTGAAGACGCTGATTCTGCCGACCAAGACCCGCGCGCGGATCTTCGATGGCGACGGAGGCTTGATCCTCGACAGCCGCAGCCTCGAAATCGTGTGGAGCTTGCCGTTGCCGCCGCCGTCCTCGGAGAAGCCGGGCCTCGCGGAGCGAACGATGATCGCCATTCGCCTCTGGCTCAATCGGGGCGATCTGCCGCTGTATCGCGAACTCGGGCCGGAGAACGGCAACGGCTACCAGGAAGTCGCGGATGCGCTGGGCGGCCAGAAGCGCAGCATGGTGCGCGTCAACGCGCGCGGCGAGGTGATCGTGTCGGTCGCAGTGCCGGTGCAGCGATCCCGCGAAATCCGGGGCGCGCTGATGCTCTCGACCCAGGGCGACGAAATCGACCAGATGGTGACCGCCGAGCGGTTGGCCATCCTGAAGGTCGGCGGCGTCGCTTCCGCGGTCATGATCGTGCTGTCATTGCTGCTCGCGAGCACGATCGCCGGCCCGGTGCGACGGCTTGCCGACGGTGCCGAGCGGGTCCGCCGCCGCATCCAGACCCGTGTCGAAATTCCCGATTTCACCCGCCGCCGCGACGAGATCGGCCATCTCTCCGGCGCGCTGCGCGACATGACCAACGCGCTCTATAGCCGGATCGAGGCGATCGAGATGTTCGCCGCCGACGTCGCCCATGAATTGAAGAATCCGCTGACGTCGCTGCGCTCGGCGGTGGAAACGCTGCCGCTGGCGCGCAACGAGAACAGCCGCGCGCGGCTGCTCGCCGTGATCGAGCACGACGTCAAGCGGCTCGACCGGCTGATCTCGGACATCTCCGACGCCAGCCGCCTCGATGCCGAACTGCAGCGGCAGGACATGACGCCGGTCGACCTGCGCCGGCTCCTGACCACACTGACATCGGTCGCCAACGAAACGCGGCTCGGCCACGACGGCGTCGCCGTCGATGTGCGCTTCGAGGGCCGAACCCCGACCGACACCTTCTCGGTGCCCGGCCATGATTCGCGGCTTGGGCAGGTGATCTCCAATCTGCTGTCCAATGCGCGGTCGTTTTCCAACGCGGGCGGCAAGGTCCGCATCATTTGCCGCCGGGTGCGATCGGAAATCGAGATTGTGATCGACGACGACGGGCCGGGCATTGGCGAGCATGCGCTGGAGCGCATCTTCGAGCGCTTCTACACCGACCGGCCGCATCAGGGCTTTGGCCAGAATTCGGGGCTCGGGCTTTCAATCTCCAAGCAGATCATCGAAGCGCATGGCGGGCGAATCTGGGCGGAAAATCGCGCCGGCCCCGCGGATGCCGAGGGCGGGCCTACGGTTTCGGGCGCGCGTTTCGTGGTCAGGCTGCCGGCGCCATGACGCCGGAGGCGAGCGTGCACGCCTCGGCCGTCCTGGTCGGTGATCGTGGCGTGCTGATCCGCGGTCCCTCAGGCGCCGGCAAGTCCCGGCTGGCGTTCGATCTGATCCTGGCCGGACGCGCGGGGCAGGTTCCGCCGGCCATCCTGGTCGGCGATGACCGTGTCTATCTCGACACAGTTGGCGGACAATTGGTGGTTCGGCCAGTGCCGGAATTGGCCGGGCTGATCGAGATTCGGGGGCTCGGCATCCGTCGCTGCGACGTCGTCCGTGAGGCTGTGGTGGCCCTCGTGGTGGATCTTGACGCCGCAGACGCGGAACGGCTGCCGCCGCCCGAAGCGCTCCAGACCCGCCTAAATGGTGTCTTATTACCGCGAATCCTCGTTGGGATGGGCTTCGCACCCCTTCCGCTGGTTGTCGCCGCGCTGACGACAACTGAGAGTTCATCTTCCGGTAACCATATGGAGGATTGTTTGAAGGGGTTTGGTAACCATATCAGCCCCACTATTGCGACCGAATAGACCGGCGCAGGCTCCCCTTTCCAACAGCGAATTCCGGGAGATTAGCCAAGATCCCCTCTTGCGCGGGGGCTCTGGATGGTCAAAGTGGCGCGTTCGTGCGGTGCACCAAAAAGCACCCGCGAGGAGTTTCCGATGATTGGTCTAGTGCTTGTGACCCATGGGCGCCTTGCCGACGAGTTCAGGGCAGCGCTCGAACACGTTATGGGTCCGCAGAAACAAATTGAAGCCATCACGATTGGGGCCGAGGACGACTCCGATTTGTGTCGAAGCGACATTATTGAGGCGGTCAACCGCGTCGATAGTGGCGATGGCGTCGCTATCCTTACCGACATGTTCGGCGGCACGCCCTCGAACCTGGCGATTTCCTGTATGAGCCGCCCGAAAGTGGAAGTGCTCGCAGGCATCAATCTTCCGATGCTGGTCAAGCTTGCCAAGGTGCGCGAGGAGCGGTCGCTTCCCGACGCCATCGCCATGGCCCAGGAAGCCGGCCGCAAATACGTCACCATCGCCAGCCGCGTTCTCGCCGGCAAATGAGCGACGAAGCCTCCCCCGAAAATGCAGTCGGGGCGAGCGTGCCTGCGGGCGCCGTTTCCCGCGAACTTCTCATCATCAACAAACGCGGCCTGCACGCGCGGGCTTCTGCAAAATTCGTGCAGATGGTCGAGCGCTTCAACGCCGAGGTCTGGGTGACGCGCGGCAACGAGACCGTCGGCGGCACCTCGATCATGGGACTGATGATGCTGGCCGCGGGACCGGGAACATCGGTCGTGGTCTCCGCGATCGGCCCCGAAGCCCAGGCCGCGGTCGATGCGATTGCCGAGCTCGTCGCCGGCAAGTTCAACGAAGAAGGCACGTGATCCTTCTTCGCTTGACGCGTTTTCTTCACGCGTACCGGCAACCATTTCGCTCGAAGACGTTTTGCCTAAAACGGATTCGTTGATCGCCTAAGCCTCGCCTATTTGGCCGGCGGCACCACGATGACGTTCCAGGCGGTGGCGGCACCTGCGGTCCCGTGGAAAAACCGGCGGGTCGTGATCACCATGCGTTCGCCGTTGGCCGCATGCTGCTTCATCCACGCCTCGCATTTTTCCAGCTTCCAGTCGCCGGCTTCGCAGATGCCGATAAAGCCCGATCGTTTGGCTTCATCGAGCGAGGTCAGGCCGGACGACCATGGCTCGTCCGGCGTCAGCGCGGCCGGATGATCGGGGCTGTAGAAGGTGACGGGCTGGCCGATATCGTCATAGGCCGCGACCACGGGCAACCGCGAATGAAACCGCGCGTGCCACTCCGTGGTCAGCTCACGGGCGAGTTCGGAGCGTGCGCGGAAACTCGCACCCTCATTGCGATGCTGGCTCACTTCGTAGGCGACGATCTTCGGCGAGGCCGCCAGCACCGCGAGCGTGAGCAGGAACCAGCTCGCCACCATCCGGAGCAGCGCGATCTGCCGCACGCGCAACCGCGGAACAGCGATCAGCGCCAGCGGCACCAGGAAGAACAGCGGGATGCCCCAATCGGTCTTGATGTAGATCTGGAAAATCACCGCGCCGAGCGGCGGCCCGATCGCGAGCACGGCCTGGATGACCCAGACATTGAGGGCCTGCGACGTCTGCACGCCGGAATTGGCCCCGCGCGACCAGAACGCGAACGATTTCCGCCATCGCGACGGCCAGCTCAGCGCAAGGCCCGCCAGCGCCACCGGCAACGCCAGCAGCGCGAGATTATGGCCGATATACCCCAGTGCGAGATTGTTGATTTCGGTGCGGTCGGCGATCGAATAATAGGATTCACCGGCATAGGTGAGCGGGGCGAAGTTCACCTGCATCAGCCAGGTGAAATGCGGGATCATCGCCACCGCAAGCGTCGCGATCGCAACCCACGGCGCCGGCGAGCGCAGGAACTGCAGGCGTGCGGGATGGATCAGCGCGGCAAGGCCGACCGCGCCGATCACCGTCAGCGCCCAGTATTTGGTCATCAGCGCCAGCGCGCCGGCAAGCCCAAGCCACAGTCCGGATTTCACACTGCGCTTCTCGAACGCATCCAGAAAGGCCAGCACCACCAGCGGCAGCGTAACCAGCTGCAGCAGGTCCGGATTGTACTTGAAACCCTTGAAGTTGAAGATCGGATACAGCGCGAGCATCACGACGACGAGGAACGCGCGGCGGTGGTCGACCACGCGCAGCGCGATCAGCCAGCAGATTACGAGGCCGCAGCCAAGCGTTGCCATCGCCAGCGCATAGGTCGCCCAGTCGGCGACCGGAAAGATCCTGAACCAGACGCCGGCGACCCATCCCGACAGCGGCGGATGCTTGCCGTAGCCAAGCAGGAACTTCTGACCCCAGCCGAACGCTTCCGCGACGTCCATATGGATGTCCTGGCCGGTCTTCAGATTGACCAGGATCACCGTCCACAGCGCGGCATGGACCGCGGCGAAGCCAGTGACCAGCCACAGGGCGGCTCTGGGATCGCTGGCGTGCGCGGCAAGCCACGCCGCCAGCCGCCGGATGGACAGTTTGCGGTTCGCGCGCGCGCCGGCGGGCAAAATTGATGCAGTCGACATGGCCCTGTGCGTAGCGCGTTTTCCGCACCAGTGGAATCAGCTTGGCGTGAAGATAGCCCCTTAAAATACAGCAATATGGTTGCCGCTTGGGGGCACCAATGCTATCCCGCGCCCCATGACCACCACTCCCATTTCCAACATCCGCAACTTCTCCATTGTCGCCCATATCGACCATGGCAAATCGACGCTGGCCGACCGCCTGATCCAGACCACCGGCGGCCTGACGGATCGCGAAATGGCGGGCAAGGAACAGGTGCTCGATTCCATGGACATCGAGCGCGAGCGCGGCATCACCATCAAGGCGCAGACCGTCCGGCTGAAGTACCACGCCAAGGACGGCAAGGATTACATCTTCAACCTGATGGACACGCCGGGCCATGTCGACTTCGCCTACGAGGTCTCGCGATCGCTGGCGGCCTGTGAAGGTTCCCTGCTGGTGGTCGACGCCAGCCAGGGCGTCGAGGCGCAGACGCTCGCCAATGTCTACCATGCGCTCGACGCGGGTCATGAGATCGTGCCGGTCCTCAACAAGATCGACCTTCCGGCGGCGGAGCCCGACAAGGTCAAGCAGCAGATCGAGGATGTGATTGGCATCAGCGCCGCCGATGCGGTGATGATCTCGGCCAAGACCGGCATTGGCATCCCCGACGTGCTGGAGGCGATCGTCACGCGGCTGCCGCCGCCGAAGGGCGACCGCGACGCGACGCTGAAGGCGCTGCTAGTCGACAGCTGGTACGACGTCTATCTCGGCGTCGTCGTGCTGATCCGCGTGGTCGACGGCACCATGAAGAAGGGTAGCCGCATCCGCATGATGGGCACCGATGCGGCCTATGACGTCGAGCGCGTCGGCTTCTTTACGCCGAAGATGACGCAGGTCGACGAACTCGGCCCCGGCGAGATCGGCTTCATCACCGCCGCGATCAAGGAAGTCGCGGATACGCGCGTCGGCGATACCATCACCGACGACCGCAAGCCGGTCACCGACATGCTGCCGGGTTTCAAGCCGGCCATTCCGGTGGTGTTCTGCGGCCTGTTCCCGGTCGATGCCAACGATTTCGAAGTGTTGCGTGCCGCGATGGGCAAACTGCGCCTCAACGATGCGAGTTTTTCATTCGAGATGGAAACCTCCGCCGCCCTCGGCTTCGGCTTCCGCTGCGGCTTCCTCGGGCTGTTGCATCTGGAGATCATCCAGGAGCGCTTGTCGCGCGAATTCGATCTCAACCTGATCGCGACCGCACCGAGCGTGATCTACAAAATGCATCTGACCGACGGCCAGGAAATCGAGATCCACAATCCCGTCGACATGCCCGACGTGGTCAAGATCGCCGAAATCCATGAGCCGTGGATCGAAGCCACGATCCTGACCCCCGACGAATATCTCGGCAGCGTCTTGAAGCTCTGCCAGGACCGCCGCGGTTCGCAGAAGGAGCTGACCTATGTCGGCTCCCGCGCCATGGTGAAATACGATTTGCCGCTCAACGAAGTCGTGTTCGATTTCTACGACCGCCTGAAATCGGTCTCGAAGGGTTATGCCTCGTTCGACTACCACCTGACCGACTACAAGCCGGCCGATCTCGTCAAGATGCAGATCCTCGTCAACAACGAGCCGGTGGACGCATTGTCGATGCTGGTGCACCGCACCCGCGCCGAAGGCCGCGGCCGCGCCATGGTCGAGCGGATGAAGGAGCTGATCCCGCCGCACATGTTCCAGATTCCGATCCAGGCTGCGATCGGCGGCAAGGTGATCGCCCGCGAAACCGTCCGCGCGCTGCGCAAGGACGTCACCGCAAAGTGCTACGGCGGCGACATCACGCGTAAACGAAAACTTCTGGAGAAGCAGAAGGAAGGCAAGAAGAAGATGCGGCAGTTCGGCAAGGTCGACATCCCGCAGGAAGCCTTCATTGCCGCGCTCAAGGTGGATAGCTGAGCGACGGGAGTTCTGCAGTTCCGGCGTCTATCCATTGTGGCTCAGCCGAATTAATTGAAACTTTGAGCGTAACATGTTACGCTCAAAGCATGACCACCACCCCGAAAAAGCCAAAGTCCCTTACCCCGCGACAGCGCATGGCATCGCGCCGCGAGCGGCTGCGCGCGCAGGGGCTGCGGCCGGTGCAGCATTGGGTGCCGGATTTGCGCGATCCGAAGGTGCTCGCGGCCATCCGCCGGGAGGCTAAGCTGATGGCGCAGCATCCGGAAAACGATGCCGTCGATGCGTGGAACGAGGCGGCTTATGACTGGAGCGCCTGGAAGTGAAGCGCGGGGATGTCGTGCTGGTGGTGGTTCCAAGCGAGCCAGGACGACCAAGACCCGGAGTGATCGTACAGGCTGACGAATTCAATGAAGACCTTTCGACGATCGTCATCTGTCCCTTATCGTCAGACCTCCAGGACAAGTTGCGGCTCAGACCAATAATCGAAGCCACACCGTCAAACGGTCTTCGCCTTCGCTCGCAGATCATGACGGACAAGATGATCGCCCTGCGCCGTGACCGGGTTCGGAGCGTCATCGGCCATATTGATACGGAAACATCCGAACACCTCGATCGAGCGTTGCTGGTAGTGCTCGGGCTGGCGCGGTGACAAAGCCGTCCGGGCATTCCCACCCGTCTTGATCGGTAACCGCGGATAGGCCACCATTGCATTTGCGCCAAAACAGAAAATTCAACAATGCGAGGACGCGCATGACCAAGCATCTCGGTTTCGACCTCGTTGAGCGTGCGCGGGCGCTTGCGCCGTTGATCGCGCGCGACGCCGACGAGATCGAGCGGACGCGGCGACTGACGCCGGCGGTGACGCAGGCCTTGATCGAGAACGAGCTTTATCGCGCGCTGCTGCCCAAAAGCTTGGGCGGTACCGAGGCGCCGCTCGAAGCCTTCATGCAGATGCAGGAGGAAATCGCCAAGGCCGACGCCTCCACGGCGTGGTGCCTCGGCCAGTGCAGCGTCTGCGCCATGACGGCGGCCTATCTCGATCCCGATGCCGCCAACGAGATCTTCAATGTCGCGCCCGGCATCCTCGCCTGGGGTGCGATCGCCCATGAGGTGCAGGCGGTGCCCGGCGGCTACAAGGCCAGTGCGCGCTGGGATTTTGCCTCCGGCTCCCGGCAGGCGAGCTGGCTGGGGGCCCATGTCCGGGTCGTCGAGGCCGACGGCACCCAGCGTAAGAAGGCGGACGGTTCGCCGGAAATCCGCACCATCCTGTTTCCGGTGACCAGCGCCACGATGTACGACGTCTGGGACGTGATCGGACTGAAGGGCACCGGCACCGATTCCTATTCGGTCGACAATCTGTTCATTCCGAACAAATTCGCGGCCCTCCGCGACGTGCCCTCGGCATTGCGCGAGCAGGGACCGCTCTACAAGCTCACCACCAACATGGTGTTCAGCATGGGTTTTGCCGCGACCTCGCTCGGCGTCGCACGCGCCATGCTGGATGCCACCATCGAGCTGTCGCGCGGCAAGACGCCGCAAGGCCTCAAGGCGATGCGCGAAAACAACGCGGTGCAGGGCAAGATCGGACGCACCGAAGCCAGCCTGCGCGCGGCGCGCGCCTATCTCTACGCCACCGCCGCCGAGGTCTGGCGCGAGCTTGCGCGCGGCGAGCCCATCACCGAGGAGCATCGCATCGCGCTCCGCATCGCCGCGACCTGGACCATCCATCAATCGGCCGCCGTGGTCGATACCGCCTATCACATGGCCGGCGCTACCGCGGTATTCGCCGCCAACGAGTTCGAACGCCGTTTTCGCGACATGCACACCATCGCGCAGCAGATCCAGGCGCGCGACACCCATTACGAGGATGCCGGCAGGGCAATACTTTCGGCTAATCTCGCCACGCCTCCCACGACGCGATGAGGCCGAAGCAAGCGGGTAACCGCATCGGGGCCATGCGCTCCCCGCAGTGCTACCGAGACCATAATTGGCCTTGTTGTTAAACAATTTCTGGGAGTCTGCGGAATATTCGCTTCGTGGAGCTCCGGATTCCCCATGTTCAAGATTCGATCGATCGCTGCCCGACTGATCCTCGCCATTTCGCTGACGGTTGCGGTAGCCTGCGCCATCCTCGGAAGCTTTTCGATCGCCCAACAGCGCTCCCTGACGCGGCTTGCGCTCGACCAGCAGCTGAAGCTGCAATATGACAGCGTCATCGCCGCCGTCGACTATGAGGGGCGGGCCGCACTCGCAGTCAGTTCCGTGATCGCCGCGCTGCCGCCGGTCGGCGAGGCCATTGCCAAGGGCGATCGCGACGGCCTTGGCGCGCTGCTCGGCAAGGCCATGGAGTCGATGAAGGCACAAGGAATTCCGCTGATCTCGTTCTGGCAGACTCCGGCAGTCGCCTTTTACCGCGTCCATGCACCGAAGGTGTTCGGCGATGACGCCTCCGCGCGGCGATCCACCGTGGTGGAAGCGAACAAGACCGGCAAACAGATTGTCGGCGTCGAGCCCGGACGTGAGCAGCTTTCCATCTTCGGCCTGACGCCGATCATGCGTGACGGCAAGAGCTTTGCGAATGTCGACGTTGGTGCGGCCTTCGGCAAGGAATTCGTCGACCGCGCCAAGAAGCGCTTCGGCATCGACCTTGCCGTGCACTCGTACGAAGGCAAGGCCTTCAAAAAACTCTCGTCGACGTTTGGCGACAGTGTGGTCGCCACCCAGGACGAACTCAAGGGCGTGATGGATGGCGCGGCCTTGCGCCGCGATGCCTTCCTCGACGGCCATCCCGCTGCGCTCTATCTCGGGCAGATCAGGAACTATGCCGGCCAGCCGGTCGCGGTGCTGGAGATCATCAAGGATACGACCGAGTATGAGGCGGCCGCGGCGGCCTCGCAGCGCAATCTGATCCTCGGCACCGTCGCGATCCTGGCCGGTGCGGTGTTGCTGGCTTTTCTGCTCGGGCGCGGCCTGTCGCGTCCGTTGACGGCGATCACCGCGGTCATGAACCGCCTGTCGAGCGGCGACACCACGGTCACGATTCCCGGCAGCGAGCGTCGCGACGAACTCGGCACCATGGCGGGCGCGGTCGACGTGTTCCGCCGCAACATGCTCGAGGCAGGTTCGCTGCGCGAGGCGCAGGAGGCCGACAAACAGCAGGCGGAGCTGGAGAAGAAGGCCCTGCAACGCCAGATGGCGGACCGTTTCGAGGCCGACGTCAAGGGCGTGGTCAATGCCGTCGCCAAGGCGACAAAGGACATGCAGCGGGTGGCGGGCGAGATCACGGCCAGCGTCGATGGCACTTCGCAACGCGCGGCCGCTGCGGCCGCCGCCTCCGAAGAAGCCTCGGCCAGCGTCAGCACGGTCGCCGCCGCCACCGAGGAGCTGGCGTCGTCGGTCACCGAGATCGGCCGTCAGGTCACCCATTCCAGCAGCGTTGCCGATAACGCCGTGGTCAAGGCCGGACAAACCACCGAGATGGTCGGCAGCCTTGCCACCGCCGCCGAAAAGATCGGCGATGTGCTGCGCCTGATCGGGGCAATCGCGAGCCAGACCAATCTGCTGGCGCTCAATGCGACGATCGAGGCCGCACGCGCCGGCGAAGCCGGCCGGGGTTTTGCCGTGGTCGCGTCCGAGGTCAAGGAGCTCGCCAGCCAGACGGCGAAGGCAACCGAGGAGATCGCCGGACAGGTCGCCGCGATCCAGTCCGCCACCGGCCACTGTGTGACCGCGATCGGCGGCATCAGCGACACCATCCGGGAGATCAGCGGCATCGCCACCACCATCGCCGCAGCCGTGGAGGAACAGGGTTCAGCGACGCGCGAGATTGCGCGCAGCGTGCAGCAGGCTGCCGCCGGCACCGGCGAAGTCTCGGTCAACGTCGCCGGCGCCAGCCAGTCCGCCGACCAGTCGCGCGCGCTGGCCGACAACGTCCGCGCCGCGACCGGCGAACTCAGCCAGCAGGCCAATGCGCTGTTCGAGAGCGTCGATAGCTTCCTGGCCGGCCTGCGCAATGCTGCATAGAGCGGAAATGATTTTCGGTTGAATCTGGTGTCCGCGGCCTAGCGTCACCTCTCCCGCTTGCGGGGGAGGTCGTATCGCATCGATAGATGCGATACGGGTGGGGGAAACTCTCTCCACACGAACAGTCTGACTCGCGGCGGCACCCCCACCCCAACCCTCCCCCGCAAGCGGGAGAGGGAGCGCAGGCCGGCTTTCGCCGGCGAAGCAATTGCCCTGGTCTGCGCAACTTTCTTTGGAATGCGCGGACGAAGTGGAATGAAGAAGCCGGTGACCAAGAGCGCGGCAAGGAAACCGCGCGCGGGAAGTTCAAATCCCGCGGTCGAAGCCGTGTTCGGCGCCCATCCCCGGTCGGTCAAGGCCAAATTGCTGGCGCTGCGCCGGCTGATCTTCGATACCGCGAAAGCCACAAAAGGCGTCGGCGCGCTGCAAGAAACCCTGAAATGGCGGCAGCCGAGTTATCTCACGCCTGAGACGAAGAGCGGCAGCACGATCCGGATCGACCAGGTGAAGCCGGACGCCGGCCAGGTCGCGGTCTATTTCAATTGCCAGACCAATCCGGTCGAGACGTTTCGCGAGCTTTATCCGGAGCTGAGTTTGCCGGCAACCGCAGCATCCTGCTCAACGCCGGCGACAAGCCCCCGCAGCCGCGCTGCGCCACTGCGTGCCGCCGGCGCTGACCTATCGTCTGAACAATCGGAAGACGCGGCGCTCCCGCCGATCGGCCGTCTGCGGCTCAAATTCCGCATCGCAGCGACATGAAGCGATGTGCCGATGGGCGACATTGCGTGTCGAAGAGGTCTCCAACTGATGCGACGCTCGAATCCCGCCGGCACTGATATGACCGTCACAGAAAACACAGCGTAGGCTCTCGATCGCAGGGCAAAAGGACCCCGATCACCAATAATCGGACCGTCACCAGTTCTTGAATGTCGGCTCGATGCACCCCCCGCAGACCCAAGGAAAGGACCAATCGGCCGTACGCTTGGCACTGTCGGGAATGTACTTGCTCCAGGCATCCGCTCGGACCGGATTGATCGACTGCCAAACGACATCAAAGGTCCCGGAAGAATTTATTTTGCCTATCATGACTGGCTTGGAAAGATGGTGATTAGTGTTCATCACAACCTCGAAGCCGCTCGGCGCCTTGATCCTTTGACCGTACATGGCCTGCCGGACCGCATCCACGTCGGTGGTGCCCGCCTGGACAACGGCTTGCGCCCACATCCGGAAGCCAATGAAGGTGGCTTCCATCGGGTCATTTGTGATTTTGTCTCGTTGCTCGTTGAAGTCCGCCCACATTTTCACGAACACTTCGTTTTCTGCCGAGTTGATCGACTGGAAGTAATTCCAGGCCGCCAGGTGCCCGACGGGGGCGATGTCCTCGCCGAGCAATTCGCGCTGGCCGATGGAGAGAGCCATGACTGGAATTGCGTTGGCGTCTACCTGTTGGGCTTCGAGTTCCCTATAGAAATACGTATTTGCATCTCCGTTAACGGTCGATATGACCGCGGTCTTTTTTCCCTCCGAACCGAAGGCTTTGATCCTCTCGACGATCTCTTGCCATTCGGAATGGCCGAACGGCGTATAAATCGTCGTAATGTCGTCTGGCGATACCCGCTCTGCGGAAAGATACGCGCTCAAGATTCGGTTGGTCGTGCGCGGATAGACGTAGTCAGTACCGAGCAGAACCCATCTGCGGACTTCGCCTCCTTCCTTGCTCATCAGATATCGAACAGCCGGAATTGCCTGCTGATTCGGCGCGGCCCCCATGTAGAAAATGTTGCGCGAGCTTTCTTCACCCTCGTATTGCACTGGGTAGAAAAGCAGGCCGTTCAATTGCTCGAAGACCGGCAGAACGGACTTACGGGAGGCGGAAGTCCAGCAGCCGAACACGACCGCGACCTTTTGCTTCGAAAGTAGTTCCCTGGCTTCTTTCGCAAAGGCGTCCCAATCAGACGCGGGATCAACGATCACCGGTTCCAATTTCCGTCCCAGCAGCCCACCTTTCCTGTTTTGGTCGGCTATCAGCATGAGAACCGTGTCCTTGAGTACCGACTCGCTGATTGCCATGGTGCCTGACAGAGAATGAAGAATTCCGATTTTGATGGTGTCTTCGCCCGCGTGAGCCGCCGAAACGACGAGCACGAGCCACAAACCGAACAACCTTGGCATGACACCTCGTAGCGTGGAAGTTGATTTCATGTCGCTGCCCCGACCAACTCGAAAATGCGGGTTCCCTTTGTCATGCCCTTGGCAATGACCGACTCGAGGGGTCTGAACTGAAAGCAATGTTGAGCCCGCAAGTAGACGCCTTCACTCACAAGGATCGCGGTCCCAAACTCCTTGTTCAGACCTTCAAGGCGCGCTGCCAGATTCACCGTATTGCCGAGAGCCGTGTAGTTCATGCGCTCGATCGAGCCGAGGTTGCCGACGACGGCCTCCCCGACATGAATGCCAAACCGGGTGAAGAATGGCGTCAGGCCTTCAGCTTCGAACTGAGCGTTGAGCTTTTCGCACGCCATTCTGCCCGAAAGGACTGCGCGGCAAGCCCGCTCGATATGGTCGGGCTGTGGATTGGGTGCGTTCCAGAACACCATCACGGCGTCGCCAATAAACTTGTCGACTGTTCCGCCTTCGGCGAGGAAAGCCTCTGTCAGCACGGAGAAATACCGCGACATTTGGCGCATGAGCATGTCGGGGTCGGCTGCCTCGGCGATAGTCGCAAAATCTCTAACGTCGGTGAAGACGACGGTAACCTCCGCTCTGACTCCGCCAAGCTCAGTGGATACGGATTTGTCCATCACCCCTCGGACGATCTCCTTGGGGACGAAGCGCGCGAACGACCGTATGGTGCGCTGCGCGAGATTCACCGCACTGCCAAGTTCGTGAATTTCCTTAATGCGTGATGCGACCGGCGAGGGGGTGGGCTCGGCCAGCTTCTGGAGTTTAACTGCCTCAGCCGTTATGCTTTTCAAGGATCGTGACATTCCGGTACCAAATATCCAAACGACCGGAATAAACGCAGCACCAGCAATAATTGCGAGGATTAGTCCAGCGAACTGCAGCCTGCGAACATTTTGGACAAAGTCTCCTTGGGCCGCCAGCAACAATATGTTGGCGTTGTGCTGCTCGCCCAGAGTGAATTTCGCTAACCTGAACAGGTAGCCGTTGCCCTGGTCGTCACGGATATTTCCGTCGTATTGGTCGCGGCCATGCGACCCTCGCAACACAGCCGCTACAACCCCCGAGTTGATCCCCTTGATGTTGGGCATTTGCGGTCGGGTTGGATGTGTCATCGCGCCGGTAGCGAATTGTGCAAAATCGGGGTGGGCGATGAGCGAGCCGGTCGAGTCGAGAATCAAGACGATACCGTGCTCTCCAGGCCGTTGCGCCTGGACGAAATCGCTGAAAGTGTCGAGCTTGAGATTGGCGGCAACGACGCCCGGCACCTTGCCCCGCAGGGGTGCGCTAATCGCAATCACCGGTGCGCGGATTCTAAACGAAAGATAAGGCGATGAGACCAGCGATCGGTCGGCTTTCATCGTCTCGCGATACCAGGGCCGCTTGCGGGCGTCGTATCCGTATTTCCATAGATCCAGTTGTCCAACCTCGTTGCCCTGCCGATCTTCGAAAATTCGTCGCATGGGCAGTTCCCCACCGGGGCTGGGGCGGACCAAAGTGATGGCAATATCAGCGCGAGGTGTCGCACGTAACTTCTCGCGCTGCTCCTCGTTGAGGTCACCGGTTCGCCGCACCTCCAACGAAGCGCCATTTTCGAAGCCGGCAATGATACTGTCCATTTGGGGCAGTTCCTGCAGTGCGGCTTTAAAAAGTGCGATCGCAGGGCCGATCTCGGTCGCTTCATTTGAATCGGCTACGCTGGAACTGGTTGCCAGCACACGCACCAACGACGCTATAGCGGTTATCTCCGTCTGAAGACGTCCCAACGCCTTCGCGCTGGTCGCGTCCATATAGGCAGACGCAGCTTCCTGCGTTGCAGAATGAAGAGCCCGGACCTGAATAGCAATCAGCAGCGCGGCCAGAGCGACGATAAACACCATCACCGCGGAGGTGATTGAGGTTCGAAATGTCAACATCCACCGGTCACTTGGCCGCATAGGTGCTTTGAGTTCAATCTCCTGCAAAATATCGCTTGCTGCCTTAGGTAATATTGCGGCCGCTCCGCAGAGTTGGGACGGGTCGTTGCACAGCCACGATGCATCCTCAGCACGGACGGCGCTTGTACGTGGCTGCTCGATTGGGGCCAATCGTGCTCCAGACTTTGGTGATGAGAGTCGAGCACAAGGCCGCGCCAGCTGTGTATCTTGAGCAAAAACAACCTGCGCAGCGATTTGTTCGTGACTTCGGGGGACAGGCTCCCAAAGTTCGTGGCTTCTTGTTTGCTTGAGGTCCGCTTGGGGTCATGCGCGATCGCGGCGTGCCAGCGGCAAGTTCGGCCATGTCTGTTATGCCGCCGAAAGCGGAAATAAATTCAGAGCAATAGCGGCTCCCGAGGGGCCATTGCGGATTGATGGCGCCGCCATGGACGTGATTCAGGCTCGCATCAATCCGAATTTGGCCGCACGCTAATGAGCCCGCTCCCCGACGACCCCCGCCGAGGCTAAACTCATTCGCTCCATCCATCTCGTGTGCGCGTTTTGCACCTGACGGGCAAATCACTGCCCGTCGGGCAAAAACCCGTCCAGTCCCTCCGATAAAAATATTTCCCTTTCCCCGTCGGGCAAATCAGCGCTACCAGCTCGCCCCGTCCTTTCCCGGCAAGAGGGGCGTATCGCGATCGTCACGAACGCGGGATGGGATGCGGTGGACGCTGCAGCGTCGGCGCGAAACGGTGTCGCAGGGCGAGTCTCTCGTGAGCGATCAACCGGCGCGCAGGACGAACGGCGCTGATGCGTACGGCAAAACCGTGTGGTCCTGGCACCCGTTGCTGGTGTCAAGTCGGTGGAGGTTTTGGTCAGCCCAACCGGGCGCGACAAAGCCTTTAATTCGCCGATGACGGTGACAAGACGAATTCGTCGCCGGGTAGAGCGCGGCATAAGTCGTCAAACCATTGTGCGGGGGATGCCGGAGTGTTTCCGCTGAACCTGTATGCTCGTGTGCGTTTCTTTTGTGCGCTTTGCACACGAGACCGCGGGTGCAGCGCGCACCCGGCATTCCCTGCTCCCTCTTCGAGGGAGAACGTTCGTGCAAAACTTCGGGCGCTCCGTGCCGCGAGATCGCGAAGACATGCATATTCAGCTCTTTGAAACTCGAATCGGAAATTCTACCCGCGTCGTCCCGGCCTTGAGCCGGGACCCATACGCCGCGGCCTATCGGTGAGTGCGCTGGCGTTAGATACCTTCCGTAACATGACCGCCGCAGCGTATGGGTCCCGGCCTTCGCCGGGACGACGCAGAGAGCGCACGGCACCAGCGCGCTACACCCTTGGTCGTTGTTCGTGAGGTATGACCTCTACACCATCAAATACCCCCGCAGCGCCGGCAAAAAAGAAGATCGCAATGATGCCGTTCTCGATCTCGACTACCTTACGCCACCAGCGCCGCTTCGTCTTCAGCCCCCGCGCCGCTCTGCGCCTTCAAGAGGTTGACGATCTCGGCATTGGGCCGCGCGTGGCTGAACAGGAAGCCCTGTCCCTCGTGGCAACCCTCGTCGCGCAGGCAGCTGAATTCGGCTTCGGTCTCGACCCCTTCAGCCGTGATCGTCACCCCGAGCCCCATGCCAAGGCTGATGATCGAGCGTACGATCGCCTGCGCATCGCGGTTGGAGCCGAGGTCACGCACGAACGACTGGTCGATCTTGATCTTGTCGAACGGAAAGCTGCGCAGATAGCTCAGGCTGGAATAGCCGGTGCCGAAATCATCCATCGAGATGCGAACCCCCAGCGACCGCAGCGCGTGCAGCGTCGCCAGCACCTGGCTGCTCTTTTCCAGCAGCAGCGTCTCGGTGATCTCGAGCTCCAGCCGCCTGGCGGGCAGCCCGGACTGCTTCAGCGCGTCCATCACCACCGACAGCAAATTGCCGACCCTGAACTGCAGGGGCGACAAATTGACCGCAACGCGGACGTCGTCGGGCCATTGCACGGCATCCATGCAGGCACGCTGCAGCATCAGCCCGCCCAGCGCGTTGATCAGGCCGGTCTCTTCGGCAACGGGAATGAATTCGGCCGGCGAGATCATGCCGCGTTCGGCATGCGGCCAGCGCACCAGCGCCTCGCAACCGGTGATCCGTCCGGTGGAGAGATCGACCAGCGGCTGGTAGTAGGGCCGCAGCACGCCGTTCTGGATCGCGTCGCGCAGGTCGATCTCGATCTTGCGGCGGGTCTGGGCACGCGCATCCATTTCCGCCTCGAAGAAGGAGAAGGTGCCGCGAAAATCGTTCTTGGCGCGGGACAGCGCCATGTCGGCGTTCTTCAGGAGTTTTTCGGACTCCTCGCCGTCGCCGGGCGACACGGCAATGCCAATGCTGGCGCCGATGACGACGGAATGGCCGTCCAGCAGATAGGGGTCGCCGATCGCCTCCAGCAGGCGCCGCGCCAGCAACACCGCGTCCTCGGGGCGCGTCACCCCGCTTTGCACGATCGCGAATTCGTCGGAGTTGAGGCGCGCCAGTATGTCTTCCTCGCGCAATGTCGATCGCAGCCGCTTGGCGACGCCGCGCAACAGCTTGTCGCCGATGCCGTGGCCGAGCGTATCGTTGACCGCCTTGAAATTATCGAGGCCGAGCACCAGCACCGCGGCCTTTTCGGCGCCGCGTCGGGTGTGCAGCAGGATGTCGTCCATTTGCTGGCGCAGCAGATTGCGGTTCGGCAACCCGGTCAAGCTATCGTGCTGGGCCATGAAGGCCAGCCGCGCCTCGGCGCGCTTGCGCTCGGTGATGTCCATCAGCGCCAGCAATATGGCCGGCTGATCGCCATGGACGAGCTGGCGCGAATAGATCGCCAGATCGATCAGCGCACCGTCGGCCCGGACATGCTTCCAGGTCCGCGCCGTCTGCTCGTCGCTGGAGTGGTCTCCGGCCCACGGCAGCTCGCTGTCGAAGGCCTGCAGGTTGCGGATCGTCAGCTTCTCGAACTCGGCGCGGCTGTAGCCGTAATGCTCGACGGCGGCATCGTTGACGCCAAGGATGCGTTCGCCATCCAGCGCGCAGACGATCATCGGAACCGGATTAGAGTCGAACAGCAGCCGGAACGAGGCCTCGCGCTGCTTCAGCTCGGTGATATCGACGCGCAGACCGATGACGCCGCCGTCCTCGGTCAGCCGCTCCTCGATCAGGATGACGCGGCCATCGGCCAGGGTCTGCTCATGACGCTCGCCGGGCTGGTAGAGTTTTGTAAGCCGTTCGGCGATCCATTCTTCCTCGCGGCCGATCGCTTCCGGATAATCGCCGCGCTCGACGCCTATTCGGATGGTGTCCTGCAGCCGCGCGCCGTGCTCGAACAGGTCCGAGCTGCGGTTGTAGATTTCCGAATACTTCTTGTTCCAGAGGATGTAGCGGCCTTCGGCGTCGAGGAACACGATGCCTTGCGGCAGGATGTCGATCGCCTCGCGCAGCCGCTCGTGCGATTTGCGTGCCTCCGCAATCGCAGCCTCCACCTCGGCGCGCTTGCGCACGATCTCGCCGATCTCGCCGGAAACACGCCGGCCGCTGCCGGATAGCTTCGGACTGGGTTTTGCCGGCCGGCCGGGAATGCGGGCGATCGCCCTATGCTTCGTTCTCTTGGTTGTCTTTGGCCGAATTATCGGCATTGCCACGCCCCACTCGCATTCTGCGTGCAATGTTCTCCGATAAGTGTCTGAAAAAATGGTATCTCTTGCCGGTTCCACCGATCCGGCAGCCGGCCTCGGCTGCCCGTTAAAAGGGCGAACTCGCGTCATGCGTGTGGTCTCGCACGAGGCCGATCGCGCCGGCAGCAACGACACAAGGCAAAATCGCAGATTGCCGGTGACGGGTATGCGACATCAGGTGCGCCTGCACAATGAATGCGCGGAATCCGACGTCGCGCATGAATATTCGCCAATGACGGGCAGGGTTATCGAATGGTTAAGAACCGTCGGCGGCCGCCCTACTTTAGTTGATCTCGATGCGCGTATTGCGAGGTCCGTTGCGCTGGACCAATGCGAACAGCGCCGCCGCGTGCGCAGGACGCAGCCTGACGCAGCCGTGCGAGGCAGGACCGCCGAGCCGCGCGAGTTCATTGGTGCCGTGAATGGCGAAGCCGTAATAGAAGAAGATCGCGTGCGGCATCGGCACGCTGTAATATTTGCGCGAGAAATAATACCGCGCCATTTCCATGCTACGCTGGTGCCAATAGAGTGACCCCATGACGCCCCGCCTGGTTCTGATCCTGCTGAGCTTATCGGTCTTGTTGTTCAGTGCCGGCACGGCGTCGGCGCAGGACAAGGGCAGCGTCAATCCAAAACCGTTGCCGCCGCTGGCCAATCCCAACGATCCCAAGATCGGCGCCAGGGAATTGTTCGCACGCAAGGTGTTGCCGGCGGCGATGCCAACGCGGGTGATCGGCTCCTATGCCAAAGGCTGCCTTGCGGGCGCCGAGCAGATGCCGCTCAATGGCGACACCTGGCAGGTGATGCGGCTGTCGCGCAACCGCAATTGGGGCCATCCCGACATGATCGCGCTGTTGAAGCGGTTATCGGTCAAGGCCCACAAGGATGCCGGCTGGCCCGGAATATTGGTCGGCGACATCGGCCAGCCGCGCGGCGGCCCGGCGTTGAGCGGCCATGCCAGCCATCAGATCGGGCTCGATGCCGACATCTGGCTGACGCCGATGCCGGATCACATGTTGTCGCGGGAAGACCGTGAGGAGATGTCGGCGGTCATGATGGTGCGCGACGACCGGCTCGATGTCGATCCGAAGGTGTTCACGCCCGGACATGTGCTGGTTCTTCGCGACGCTGCGCAGGAGCCGAGCGTGCAGCGGATCTTCGTCAACGCCGCGATCAAGAAGGCGCTGTGCCGCGAGGCCAGGGGTGACCGGAGCTGGCTTTCCAAGATCAGGCCGTGGTGGGGCCATGACTATCATTTCCACATCCGCATCAAATGCCCGGCCGGCAATACGGAATGCCAGGGGCAGCCGTCACAGTCGGAGGACGAAGGCTGCAAGCCCGCCGACCTCGCCTACTGGTTCAAGGATTCGATCATCCATCCGAAGCCTGAAACCAAGCCGTCGAAGCCGCGGCCGCCGATGACGATGGCCGCACTCCCGGCCGCCTGCAAAGCGGTGCTGGCCGCGCCGGACGCCAAGCAATGAACTCTTCGTCAGCCCGCTATCCCCGCAGCGCCGAAATGCGCTACTATTGCCCGACGCCGCGCCGTAAGCGCGCGTCACGACAGGGGCGCTGGCCCCGCCTTCAAATTTCAATCAAAAGCCACATCCGCGCGGCATGTCCGCGCTTGGGGTAGGCAATTTAGAGGGATTCGTCATGCGCCTCAGTGCACGTAACCAGATCAAGGGCACCGTCGTCGAAGTGAAGAAGGGCGCGACCACCTCGCATGTCCGCGTCGACATCGGAGGCGGCCAGATCGTGACCTCCTCCATCACCAACGAAGCCGTCGACGATCTCGGCATCAAGACGGGTAGCAAAGCCACCGTCGTGATCAAGGCCTCCGACGTCATGATCGCGGTGGACTGACATGCGCGCACCCTTGCTTGCCGCGTTGCTGCTGCTCGGCGCCGTCCCCGCCTGGGCGGCGGAAGAACCGAGCGGCTGCGACAAGTTCAAATGGCCGATCGAGCGGGAGCGTGCGGCGCTGACCGCACCGGATCGGGCGAAGCTTGCGTCGGGCGGTGAAATCGCGGCATTGCCGTCAACCGGCGTGACGCTGGCGCTGGCTGCGCCCGCTGACGCCAAGCTGCCGACGCCGCCCGAGCGGGCGCCCAAGGAGGGCACCTTCGCCGGCTTTACGAGCGTCAAGACGGCCCCGAAGGCCGGTCTCTACACCATCAGCCTTTCCGCCGGCGGCTGGGTCGACATCGTGCAGGACGGGCATTTCGTGAAGCCAAAAGCCTTCAGCGGCGCCACCGATTGCGAGGGCATCCGCAAGACCATGAAATACGAGCTTTCGGCGAGCCCGTTCGTGCTGCAGGTCAGCGGCGCCAGGGAAAATTCGATCTCGATTGCGATCCTGCCGACGGAGTAGGCAAAGGAAGGCTTTACCCAAGGCCCGGGCCTGATATTGTTTCCGGCTAGCGATATCCTGATCGACCGTAAGTCGCAGGAAATGGCCGGAACGGCGCTTCCGCCTGTCGTACCCAGACCGAACCAATGCCTGATTTGCTCGCGCGAAAGCGCCAGCGAACACGCACGGAGCGCCACGATGCATCGTCTATCCGGAATTTTTGCCGCCCTCGTCATCCTGCTAGCGGCGGCCCACGCGCCCGCCGCTGCGGAGGACAAGACCCTCACCGTATTCGCCGCCGCCTCGATGAAGAACGCGCTCGACGACATCGACGCCGCCTACACCGCCAAGACCGGCATCAAGATCCCGGTGAGCTATGCCGCCAGCTCGGCGCTCGCAAAGCAGATCGAACAGGGCGCGCCGGCCGACGTGTTCGTATCCGCCGACACCGACTGGATGGACTACGCCACGGCCGGGAAGAACATCAACGAACCGACCCGGGTCAATCTGCTCGGCAACAGCATCGTGCTGATCGCCCCGAAAGATTCCAAAATCGACAATGTGACGATCGGGCAAGGCTTCGACCTGGCGAAGCTCGCCGGCGACGGCAAGATCGCCACCGGCGACGTCAAGGCCGTTCCGGTCGGCAAATATGCCAGGGCGGCGCTGGAGAAACTCGGCGCGTGGCAAGCGGCCGAACCGAAATTCGCGATGGCCGATAGCGTGCGCGCGGCGCTGACGCTGGTCGCACGCGGTGAAGCCGCCCTCGGCATCGTCTATTCGACCGACGCCAAGGTCGAACCCGGTGTCAAGATCATCGGCACCTTCCCCGCCGACTCCCATCCGGCGATTATCTACCCGGTGGCGGCGACGACGACCGCGAAAGCGGAGACCGCCGACTATCTCGCCTTCCTGCGCTCGTCGGCCGCAAAAGCCATTCTGGAAAAATACGGCTTCAAGTTCCTCGTCAGCCCAACGACCTGATGTTCGATATCTCGCCGACCGAATGGACGGCGATCCTGCTGTCACTGCGGGTCGCCATCATCGCAACGCTGGTGGCGACGCCGTTCGGAATCGGACTGGCGTGGCTGCTGGCACGGCGGGATTTCTGGGGCAAATCCGTCCTCGATGCGCTGATCCATCTGCCGCTGGTGCTGCCGCCTGTGGTCACCGGTTATCTGTTGCTGCTGACCTTCGGCCGCCGGGGCCTGGTCGGCGCGTGGCTTGCCGACCATCTCGGCATCGTGTTCGCGTTTCGCTGGACCGGGGCCGCGCTCGCCTGCGGCGTGATGTCGTTCCCGCTATTGGTGCGGCCGATCCGGCTGTCGATCGAGGCGATCGACCGGCGATTGGAGCAAGCGGCCGGCACGCTCGGCGCCGCGCCCTGGCAGGTGTTCGCGACCGTGACATTGCCGCTGGCGCTGCCGGGCGTGCTGGCCGGCATGGTGCTCGGCTTTGCCAAGGCGATCGGCGAGTTCGGCGCCACGATTACCTTCGTGTCCAACATTCCCGGCGAAACCCAGACCATTTCGTCGGCGATCTATTCGTTGATCCAGACGCCGGACGGCGACACCGCGGCGGCGCGGCTGGTGGTGATTTCCATCGTGATCGCGATGGGCGCCTTGATCGCCTCGGAATGGTTCGCGCGCCGCGCCACCAAACGCCTGCACGGGAATTGACCATGCTGCGCGTCGACGTCACAAAAAAGCTCGGCGAATTCTCGATCGAAGCGTCCTTTGCCAGCGAAGGCCGCGTCACCGGCCTGTTCGGCGCTTCCGGCGCCGGCAAGACCTCGCTGATCAACATGATCGCCGGCCTGCTGAAGCCCGATCGCGGCATCATCTCGATCGATGGCGAGACGCTCGACGACGTCGCCGCGCGCGTGCACGTGCCGCCGCACCGGCGCCGCATCGGCTACGTGTTCCAGGATGCGCGGCTGTTTCCGCATCTCGATGTCCGGCAGAATCTCGACTATGGCCGGCGCATGAACAAGCTCGCCGAGGATCCCGCACAGCGCGCGCGCGTCACCGACCTGCTCGATATCGGCGGCCTTCTGGACCGCCGCCCCGGTCAGCTCTCCGGCGGCGAACGTCAGCGCGTCGCCCTCGGCCGCGCGCTGCTGTCGAAGCCACGGCTGCTGCTGCTGGACGAGCCCTTGGGCTCGCTGGACGAAAGCCGCAAGGTCGAGATCCTGCCCTATCTGGTGCGGCTGCGCGACGAGGCCCATGTGCCGATGGTCTATGTCAGCCACGACGCGGCCGAGATGCGCCAGCTCGCCACCCAGATCGTGATGGTGCGCAACGGACGTGTCAGCGCGTTCGGCGGCGTGAAGGTTTTGTCGGGTGGTTCGCCGACATGAGGCTGTCGTTTCGCAGACATCATTGACCGCCGGCGAATGCCTTGACGAGACGGTACAGATATTCGCCGCCCTCAAAGAACGATTTGACGGGAATGCGCTCGTCGCGGCCGTGCGCGCGCGATTCAGCGACGTCGCCCGCCAGTCCCGAATGACCGTAGGTCGGTATGCCGGCATTACGAAGATAGCTGCCGTCGGTGGCGCCGGCGCTCATCGTCGGCAACACCACCGCGCCGGGCCAGAATTCGGCCGACAGTTTTGTGATCGGTCCGATGACTTCGTCGCTGAGAGCGGAAGGTTCGCTGAGCGTCGGCGGATCGATCTGCGTCACAACGATCTGATCGTCGGCCAGCACGCGTTCGAGCGTTGCCTTGACCCCGTCGATCGGCTCGCCGGGCATGACCCGGCAATTGACCTTGGCGGTCGCCAGCGGCGGCAGCGCATTGATCGCTACCCCACCTTCAAGCAATGTCGCGACGCATGTCGTTCGCAATTGTGCGTTGAGGCCCGGATTGGCCGAAAGACGCACCACCGGCAACGAAGTGGAGTCGGTTTGTCCCGACAACACCGCGCGCAAATCGTCGGCCACCTGGCCGCCCTCCATCTGTGCGGTACGTTCGAAATAAACCCGGGTCGTCTCGTTCAGGTTCACCGGAAAGCTGAAGGCCGAAAGACGGGTCAATCCCGCAGCCAGCCGGTAGATCGCATTGTCCTTGACCGGAACGGCGCTGTGACCGCCCTTGTTCTTGACCGTCAGCGCGTAGCTCACCGAGACCTTTTCACTGGTCTGCACCGAGGTGCGGATCGGCTTGCCGTCCTTCAGCCCGACGCCGCCGCCTTCATTGAGCGCGAATTCGGCATCGATCAGGTCGCGGTGGTTTTTCAGCAGCCATTGAATGCCGAGCGCATCCTTTGTCCAAAATCTCTTCGTCGGTCTCCAGCGCCACGATGATATCGCGGTCCGGCTTGTAACCCTCCTGCCGGTAACGGATGAGATTGGCGATGAAGGAGGCCGCCATGTATTTGTCGTCGCCGCTGCCGCGCGCATAAAAATAGCCGTCCTGCTCGGTCAGTTTGAACGGGTCGGTCGACCAGTCCTCACGGCTGGCCGGGACCACATCGATGTGAGCCACCAACAGGATCGGTTTGCGCGCGCCGGTGCCGCGAAGGCGCGCGACCAGATTGCCCTTGTGCGGCGCCGGGGAGAAGGCGTGGACATCGGCATCGGGAAAACCCGCGGCACGCAAGCGTGCGGCCATGGCTTCGGCCGCCTTCGCGGTGTCGCCGGTCGCCGTCACCGTGTTGATCTCGATCAGCTCCTTGTAGATGTCCAGGGCGCGCTGCTGGTTGGGGTTGAGACCTTCGGTGGCCGCCTGCCCGGGCGTCGCCAAGGCAACTGATAAGGCCGTCGACAACAGCGCCATCGCACACAGCAGAGCAAAGCGACGCGGCCGCCACCCTAAATCCGAACCGGAAATCCAACGCATCTCATCCACCCTTCAATTCGATTGGCCCAAAACTATTTCGAGTCTTTTGCGGCAACGACCTCGATCTCGACCAGAAATCCGGGATTGGCCAGTGCGGCGACGCCGACAACCGAACGCGCCGGCAGATTTGGCTGCGTGCCGCCGAAGAACTGGGTGTATCCCTCCATGAAGGCCTTGAAGTCCATCGGCGCGCGCGCGTCGTGGACCAGAAACACCTGCATCTTGACGACGTCGCCGATGCCGAGCCCCTGCCCTTCAAGGATCGCCTTGATCTTGTTGAGCACACCGACCGTCTGGGTCCTGGTGTCGCCATAGGCCTGCGGGCTGGCCGGGTCGGCGTCTTTGTTGACCAGGGGCGGCACCTGACCGCTCACGTAATAAGTGACGGCGTCGCCGGATACCCGCACCGCCTGGGCGATCGGAAATGTCGAATTGGGAATCGGATAACGCACGATCTCGGCTTCAACGGCGCTTGAGCCGAGCAGCAAGGGGGCCAGCGCGAGCATTGCATGTTTCATCTTCGTCTCCCCCTGATGGCGATCATTTCTCCGGCCGAGCCAGCTTGACATCCTCGGCGCTGACCGCGTCCCGGTATTCGTTGCCAAAATGCGTCCGGACATAATTCACCACGGTGGCGACCTGGGCATCGCTCATCATCGCGCCGACCGGCGGCATCGCCCGCTGGCCCCGGACCACGACATGAACCGGATAATTTCCGGCCTCGAGATTGCTGTCTTTCGCGAGCGACGGATAGGTGCCGGCGCCAACCGCGCCTTTGCCGTCCGGCATGTGGCAACCCTGACACGCGCTCGCGAACAGCTCTTCTCCGGTCGCTTCGGTAAATCTGAACCCCGGACTCAGCGCCGGCGGCCGCGAACGCGCTTCCTCGTCCGCGTGCGCCGCAGGTGCTGCCAGTGACGTCATCCCGACGCCCAGCACGACGGCGAGGAGAAAATGGCTGTGCGGCTTCGTCGCATTCGATTTCACGGGTGTGGTCTGGATTGGCAGCATCGCATCAGGTCCTGACGACACGTTCATGCAGCCGCGTGATGGCGTTGAGCGACGACAATATCGCGCCCTCCTGCCACGCCGGAATGTAGGAGGCGTGCTCGCCGGCGAGAACGATCCTGCCGTCGATCTGGCACAAATTATCGTAGTGCTCGTCGCGCATTTTCTCGGTCCAGCTTCCGGCACAGCCCAGGGTGAAGGGCACCCGATGCCAGGCCACCGCGATGCCGTTCTCGAACTCGGCGCGGTATTGCGGATGGATGCGGGCGCCGAGCTCGACCGCGCGCGCTACCCGGTCCACAGGCGCCATCGAGGTGAACTCGTAGGCATTGGCGCCCTCAAAGACATAGGCGCCGAGCAGCACGCCGCGGCCGCTGCGGTTGAAGCCGCTGCTGGGATAGGAGATCTGCCGGATCGGCATATCGGTATAGGAAATGCCGCCGTAGATCGCCTCGTCCTCCTCCCAGAACCGGCGTTTAAATTGCAGGCCGATCTTGACCGAGGACGCATAGGGCACCGCGTCGATCGCCGCCTTCATGCGCGGGCCGACGTCGATCTGGATCTGGCTCAGGATGGATAGCGGAATGGAGCAGACACACCAGTCGGCCTTTGCCAGTTGCGGCGACGCCGGCGTTTTGGAATTCACATAGCTGACGGTGACGCCGCCATCGTTCTGTTGAATGCGGGTGACTTTCGCGTCGTATTGAATGAGGTCGCCGACCTCCCTGGCGAAGGCTCTGCCGATCATGTCCATGCCGCCGGCGGGCTGAAACATGGTGGTCTGGAATTGATGCAGGGCAAAACTCTGGAGATACCGCCAGAGCCGGGATTGCAGGATCTCCGACAGCTTTACGGGCTCGCCGGCGACCGGGGCTGCACCTAGTCCGCCTCCGGGCGGCTTCGCGTAGCCGCGATAATCCGCCGAGATCAGATTGGCCTTGTAGGCATAATCCTTGTCCAGCGCGCCCCAGGACCGCAACGCCTGCAGTAGAATCTCCCTGTCTTCCACCGACACCGCTTCGTCGAGCTTGCTTTGCTGCGTCACCTTGGCGAGCAATTCCGAAACGTGACCCTGAAAGTCGGTCTTGATATCGCGGATGCGCTGCGGCTTGCCGTCGAACGCATTGGCGGCGTGCAGCAGCGCGTTGTGATTGAGCTGGATGAAAGGTTCGAGCGCGACGCCCAGCCGCTTGCAATAATCGAGTACGGCGCGGTGATGATAGGGAATCCGCCACGGCCCCGGATTGAGATAGAGGCCTTGCTCGAAGCCGCAGGTCTGGGTCGCGCCGCCAAGTTCGGTAAAACTGTCGCCGCCGCGCAGGGTCCAGTTGCGGCCGCCGGGACGGCTGTTGAATTCCAGCACCTGAACCTTGTAGCCGGCCGCGCGCAATTCCAGCGCCGCCGTCATACCGGCCAGACCCGCGCCGAGCACAAGTACCGAGGCGCCTTTGGTATCGCCCTCCAGCTTGATCGGCCCGTTATAGGTTGACTCCGACGCAAAGCCGAGGCTGGTCATGGCGTGATACATCGCGGCGCTGCCGGCGACCGAGCCCACCAGCGACAGCAGATCGCGCCGGCTCAGACCTGTCTCACCCTCGTTCTGCATGGCCGGTCCGGTCTCGCCATTTTCGTCCTGCGCCGCGCTCAGGTCGCGGTCTCAATAGATAGGCGCTGGCTTTGGCCCACGCAAACAATTGAACGCCGATGGCATTCACGAGTTCGCGTTCCGGACTCGCTCAGACGACATCCCGTGCGTGCAAATCCGCGATCGCGCTGGCGTCATAGCCGAGCGAGCTCAGCACCTCGTCGGTGTGGGCGCTGAGTTCGGGCGCCATGGAATCGAGCCTGCCGCCGCCATGGGCGAGCTGGAAGCCGGTGCCGGCAAAGCGCAGACGGCCGTAGGGCGTATCGATTTCCTGAACGGCGCGGCGCGCCGCGATCTGCGGATGATCGATCACCTCCTCGATCTTCCAGATGCTGGCGCAGGGCGCGCCGGCCGCGTCGAGGATTTTCTCCCATTCGCGCGGATCCTTCTTCGCCAGCGCTTCCTCGATGATGGCGCGCAGCGCCGGCTCATTTTCCTGCCGCGCGAACCAGTCGACGAAGCGCGGGTCTTCCAGCGCGTCGGCGCGGCCGAGCGCGGTCATCAGCGCGCGATATTGCTTCTCGCTGTTCACCGCCAGCAGCAGATAGCCCTGGCCTGCTTTGAACAGATTGGCCGTTGGCCGGCGGCTCACGGCCTGATTGCCGGACAATTGCTGGCGATGGCCCGCGACCGAGTAATCCGCCACCTGTCCCGACAGGAACGCCAGCGTCGCCTCGAGCATGGAGACGTCGACCAGTGGCCCCTTGCCGGTATGGGTGCGCTGGAACAGCGCGCTCGACACGCCGAACGCGGCGGTAGCGCCGGACAGCACGTCGCAGACCGCAAAGCCGGCGCGGGTCGGCCCGGTCTCCTCGTGACCCGTGATCGCCATGATGCCCGACATCGCCTGGATCTTGCCGTCGTAGCCGGCGCCATTGCGCTCGGGACCGGTCTGGCCAAAACCCGAGATCGCGCAATAGATCAGTTTTGGATTGATCGCCGACAGCGCGGCATAACCGATGCCGAGCTTGTCCATCACGCCGGGGCGAAAATTTTCCATCACCACGTCGGCGCTCGCAGCGAGTTGCTTGACGATGGTGATCGCCTCCGGCTTCTGCAGGTCGAGCGTCAGGCTGCGTTTGTTGCCGTTGATCGCCTGCCAGCCGGGAGCGAGCCCGCGTTCGGCCCATTCGCGGCTGAGCGGCGTGCGGCGCATGTCCTCGCCTTCACGCCGCTCCACCTTGATGACGTCGGCGCCCAGCAAGGCGAGCTGGTAGCTGGCGTAGGGGCCGGCCAGCACTTGCGTGAAGTCGAGGATCTTCACGCCTTCGAACGGTCGGGTCACTGAGGCGTCCTCCTGCGAGCGTCATTGCGAGGAGCGAAAGCGACGAAGCAATCCATTCTTTCTTTGTGCCGCAGCATGGATTGCTTCGCTTCGCTCGCAATGACGAATGTTCTTGCTCTTCACCTCTCCCTTTGGGAGAGGTGAAGATCACGCCGCCCGGTTGCCGCGCGCGATCTCTTTCTGCTTGTCGAATTCGGCGCGGCGCCGCGCCAGTTCTTCCGGACTCATCTGCGCGACGTTGTTGTAGTCGAGTTTCCAGGAGGCGTCCTCGCTCCAGCGCAGCGGCGACTGCATCGTGGTGCGCGCGCCGGAAGCCGTCTCCAGCAGACGCAAGGCCAGCTCCAGCGTCAGCGCCTGCGACTCGACATCATGCGGCTTGCCGGACGAGTTACCGAGCGGGAAATCAGAGAACAGGAAGCGCGGCACCGCGGCGTGCTCGACGATATCCTTGGCGCATCCCATCACCACGGTGGGAATGCCGTTGGCTTCGAGGTGGCGGGCAACCAAAGCGGAGGTCTGGTGGCACACCGGGCAGTTCGGCACCAGCACGGCGACATCGACCTTGTCGGCGAGGCAGCGGGCGAGGATGTCCGGAGCATCGACGTCGATCGTCACCCGATGGCTGCGATTGGTCGGCGCGCCGAAGAAGCGCGGCGCGACCTCGCCGATCCGCCCCGCGGTTTTGGCCTTCAGAAGCTGCGGCAGCGGAAACCAGGTGCCGCTGTCGGTCGCAGTGGTGTGCTTGCGATCATAGCCGATATGCGAGATGCGCAGATCGTGCGGCTTCGAGGTGTCGCCGTCATAAACCTTGTAGAATTTTGCGCCGCCGTTGTAGGCCGCGCCGGGGCCTTGATCGCCCTTCGCGGGATCATAGGGCGCGGCGGTGGTGACGATCGTGACGCGCGATTGCGAAAGCGGCTTTTTGAGCGGCTGGAACGGCGCATCGACATAATGCGCCCAACGGTACGGCGTGGTGTAGCCGATCGCGGCGTAGTAGTCGCGGGTCCGCTGCATATAGGGGATGGGAGAATCGTAGTCGGGCGCAAAGCCGAGTTGGTCATCGAGCGAGCCGGACATGGTTTTTTCTCCTGCGTTTCCACCGCGAGATCGTCAATCGACCTTTGGTCCAGACTAGAGATAGTCCGCCGGTTCCTCAACTGCCGAAATAGCAACTCAGCCCCCGCAGGGGGACTGCCCCGAGCCTAGCCTCAATCAGCAAAACCGTCATTGCGAGCGAAGCGAAGCAATCCATGGAACGGCATACGCGGAAGCATGGATTGCTTCGTCGCTTCGCTCCTCGCAATGACGGCCCTCGGACATGGTTTGCATTCTCGCGGCGCGATGCGCCCAAGGTTTTGCCAATGTTTGGCCCTCCTCGAAAGTAGAGGGCGCAGGGAAGACCGGGTGCGCGCTGCACCCGCGGTCTCGTGTGCAAAATTGTGCGAAGAACCGCACACGAGCATACAGGTTCAGCGGAGAGCATCCGGCCTTCCCTGCGCAATGGCTTTACGGCTTATAGCGTGCTCTCCCCGGCGACGAATTCGTCTTGTCACCGTCATCGGCGGATTGAAGGTCTTGCCGCGCCCGGTTGGGCTCGCAAAACCTCCGCCGACTTGACACCAGCAACGGATGCCAGAACCACACGCTTTTGCCGTACGCAGCCGTCCCGTCTTCGCCAAAAGGCTCAACCGGGCTATGGCGCCGTCGTCTTGCGCGAAGGATGCTCGCTCACGGGACAAACCCGCCCTGCGATTCCGTCTCGCACCGACGCTGCCGCGTCCACCGCATCCCACCGCGCGTTTCGTGACGATCGCGACCCGCCCCTCTTCTCGGGTGAGACGGGCAGAGTCAAATCACTGATTTGCCCGACGGCACAAATAGAATATTTTCTCGCAGAGGGCTGGACAAGGAAATCCGCGAGCGGAACGCTGATTTGCCCGTCGGGCAATCGGCGTTCAGTCGATGGGCAGAATTACGGTGCACTTATTTGCCGCATCGAGTCATTACGGGCCAAGCTGGCGGACAATCGTATAGGCAAAATATTTGAGTGCACTATCACCGTAATGCCCAGAATTTATTACTTCGCTCAGTGATTATCGCATTAGTTGAGTCCAATTTAACTGCTGCTGTGGGGATAGAGGGAAGTACCGCCAGCACGGGTGTACCGAATGGGTGAACGCGTGAGCGTCGATCAGGTCACATTTTTCAATACCGACAACAAAACAGCATTTCAGGTGCTCAGCGTGCCGGTGGGTACCGACGCGAAATCATATGCGCGCGATTGGGTCGAGCGAGAACAGCGCGCTGGGCAACCCTCGCGGTCTTACTCGATCGAGCGCGATAGTGGACGCATGAGGGGGGCCATGGTTGAACGAACGGCCGAAGAGACAAAGAAAGAAAATATCGCCAAGATGGGCGAGGCCCTTGGCGCCCTATATTCCGCGCTTTGGCAAGCGGTTGCGACAATCCATTTTCATTGGCAGGAATACGTCGAATTATTTGGCACTAAGCCGGAGCGAATCGATCTCCTCAATCGGGCGGCGCCTGCCTTCTTCCGAATGCTGCAAGACGAGCTGTGGGAGAACTCGCTGCTTCATCTTGCTCGCCTGACGGATTCGGCGAATTCTCCAGGCAAGCAGGCTCCCGCCAATCTAACGATCCAAGCGCTGCCAGCACTGATCACTGACGCCAAGCTCAAAGAGACACTGCGCAAATTGGTCGCCGAAGCGGTTAAACAGACGGAATTTTGCCGCGATTGGCGCAATCGGCATATTGCCCATCGTGATCTCAAACTCGCGCTTGAACAACATACCGAGCCGCTTGCGGAAGGCAGCCGGGCGGATGTAAAGGCGGCTCTCAAGGCGCTCGCCGACGTTCTGAACGCAATAGATGGCCATTACTTCCGATCAGAAACTCGATTTGATCTTGGCGGGCCGCTTGGCGGTGCGGTTTCGCTGCTGTATGCGCTCGACGACGGGCTAAGAGCGCAGGAGGCTCTGCAAAAGCGTCTTGAAGAGGGCAAGCCGCTTAAAGATGATTTCGTCGCAAGGGATTTGTGATGGTTGAGATTTGAAATGCAATTCTGGCGAAGTCCGGGTAGGTAAATGCAAGAGGGTCTGTGTGCGGCCGCAACCCTTATGAAGTTCGGCCCTCTTGTGCGCGCCAAGGGCAGCGCGCTTTAGTCCCTCAGTCGTTTGCGGCCTTCGATTTTCTGACCGGCAAGCAATCCACCAATTGTGCTGACGCAAACCAGCATAAGGTCGGCGAATCGCTTTACGAGGAATTCCGCCATAGGCTGATGTACCCAGGCGTCAATCGCGGTTTCGGCTACTGCCAGAAAAGCGCAGGCCCCAAAGATATAGCCAACTACTCTCAACACAAGTTGGAAATCTGTCACGACACGCTCCCGTTGTTGGGAGCAATAGTGCACGGGCAAAGTAAAAATCGACTTAATCGCTTGTTAACCATACTGTCGGCCATGGGAGAATCCTTCCGCCGACAGCCAATCGTATCATCCAATAAGGCGTGAATTAGGCAGTAAAGGCTTTTCTGAAAAGAGGGGTGGCGGGCGTCATCACCGCGAGTAGCGGGGAGTCAGCTCGTAGGGCGGATTGGAGCCAAAGGCGTAATCCGCCGTTTTAAGCCTGTGCGTCGATTGCATTCACGACGATCATTCGGCATCGGTCGCAGGATGCACAGGGGACGTCTGCATTGGAGCCGCTGTCACCGCAGTTCGGCCTCCGTAGCTGGCCTGTATTTAGAGGAAGCAGTGGAACTCAAACGGTTGAGAGCCCGTTCAGAATGAACTTCGCTCCCGATCCGATCAGACCCCGGGGAGGAAGAGATAGACCGGGATTGGCCCGACAACATCAGAACGGAGGCTAGCCATGCCGCAAGCTACCGAAATGAAGGATCACGTTTACAAGATCCTGGAGCTCGTAGGATCTTCCGAAAAAAGCATCGAGGATGCCGTTCAGAATGCGATCACCCGCGCATCAAAGACCATTCGCGAAATGAAATGGTTCGAAGTCGTGCAGACGAGAGGCCAAATCGAAAACGGGTCTGTTCGCCATTATCAGGTCACCTTGCGGGTTGGATTTACGCTGGAAGGCTAATTCTCGGCAAAACACCCCGCGCGGAATTCAAGCAATACGGCCCGTGGCGATCACCAGCCACGGGCAGTACGCGGAAGCCCGCGATGCCGATCAGGCGATTTCTGATGCTCAGCCTGCCACCTGCGAGGCGGCCGACATCAGCTCCTGCGGGCTCGGCGCCCCGAACATGCGATGACCACCCTCGGGGACTTCGGTAAAACTCCAGCGCACGATGCCCTCGCGGTCGAGCAGGAACTGACCAAACAGCTGGCCGTGGCCGGTTGCAAGCATGCGCTGATCGGCCTCCGTTATTTCGTAGCCGTCTTTCTTGTTGAGGACATCAGTCGCCGCGACCGGATTCATCGGCTCGGGCAATTCGCCCGGCAGATCCATCCGCATGCCCATCACGACGTTCATACCCACCTTGCGCGGCCATTCGGTTTCGCTCTCGGTAAACTCGAGATTGGGCAATCCAAACGCACGGTGCGAGACCCGTTCGGGATCCGACGCGGCGAGCAGATTGGGTAACGGATGGTAGCGGAAATAGAGCCGCGCACGCTCGATCGGCGTATTGACCACCGTGAGACTCTCGATGCCCTTCTCGCGCAGCGCTGTGTCAAGTTGCGCCTGGGCGGCGATATGGCGCCGGCAGAACGGGCAATGCAGGCCTCGAAACAAGCCCACCAATATCGGGCTTTGGCCGCGAAAATCATCCAGCGAGATCGTTCCCTGGCGCGTGATCGCGTCCAGCACAATGTTCGGTGCACGATCGCCCGGCTGCAGTGGCCCATCGACATGATTTTCTGACATGATTGACCTCCCTCACGTTTACTAGACTTTTTGTTTGAGCATGATCTTGTCGGAAAACCGGTACCCACTTTTCCGGATCATGCTCTAGTCGAGAAATGGCAATACGATCAGCCCTGCGGGATCGAGCCCGTGCCGGGCGCAGACATCTTGTGCCAAAGCAAAATACCGCTCGGCCTCTGGCATGTCGCCGCGATCGAGGCTCAGCGTCGCCAGACCATCATAGCACGGAAACAACTGTTGCGGCTCGCCCGTTTCGCCCGCCACCTCAATTGCCTCGTTGTAGCAGCGGGCGGCCAGTTCCGGCTGGAAATGGCATTGATAGATCTGCCCGAGCACAATCAACGGCACCGGGAGGTGCTCGCGCTGATCGAGGGCACGGTCGAGTTCGATCGCCTTCTCGGCGGCCGGCACGCCCTCTTCGGTGCATCTCTCCGTGAATGTGCAACAGGCAACGGCAAGATTGACAAGAAGACGCGCCTGAAAGCCGAGATCGCCGATACGACGCGCGACATCGAGGCCACGCCGGCACACCTCGATGGCTTGCGCCGGGTCGACCATCGTGTAGAGCACGCCGAGATTAGTGTAACCGCGGCAGGCCACATTTAGAAGGCCGGCGGCTTCCGCGGCTGCGACACTTTGCTCCACCTCGCGCACCGCCTCCTGGAGTCGCCCAAGCCGCGCCAGCGCAACGCCCTTGGTGTTGAGAGCCTCCGCAGTCGCGCGGGCCGCTTCGAGCCCGGCTTGCTCGTCCAGATTCGGCGGCACCGATTGAGCATAGGCCAGCGCCTCGTCTGCCCATCGCACGGCCGCCGCGTGATCGCCCATGCGAAACGCGAGGTGGCCGCGCTCCTGCAGGAGCTGCGCCCACTCGATCGGCGCGTCCATCCCTTCGAGCAGTGCCGCGGCCTCGGCGTAATGCGCCTCCGCCTTGTCTCGTTTGCCGGCATCCCACAACGATCGGCCCAGCTTGCGAAGTATTCGCGCTTCGGAGACGCGATCCCCGGCAGCGCGGTGGGCCGCCAACGCCGTCTGGTAATGCTCTTCGGCCATATTGCGCTGACCCGCCGCCGCACACAGCTCGGCAATTTGCTCGTAGAGCACAAGCTGTTCCGGTCCTCGATCGCCGGTGGTCAACAACACCGCGAGCGCCTGCTGATACAGACGGATCGCATCATCGTTGGCGTAAATCGCTCGCGCCCGGTCGCCCGCCGCACTGAGGTAACGGACGCCCTTCTGTTTGTTCGCGCTGAGGCTGAAATGGTGTCCCAGCAGGATGAGGTCGTCGAGCCGCTCGGGGTCGTCCCCATACAGCCGCTCCAGGACAGCACCGATCCGTCCATGGATCTCGATGCGCCGTTGCAACAGGAGGTTTTGATAGATCACATCCTGCAGCATGGTTTGCGTGAAGCGATAGGATTGCAGCGAAATCGAGTTCGCACCCGCGACCTCCTCGACGATCTCGGCGTCGCACAGCAGTTCGAGCCCCGTTTCCACTCTCGCCGGCTCGGTCGCGGTGGCACCGAGGACAGCCGTATCAAAGCGCGGGCCAATGACCGCGGCCTCCTGGGCCAGCCTGCGGATTTCGTGCGGCAGCCGATCCAGTCGCGCCAGCAACAATGCCTGAATGCTTGCCGGGATGTCAGCGGCGGCTTCATCGGACTTGATCCGCCACTGCGAACCGTCACGTTCCAAAGCGCCGGCATCGATCAGCCCGCGTATGATCTCCTCGATGAAGAGCGGATTGCCGCTCGCGCGTTCAAGAATTCGATTGAACAGATTTCCGGGCGGTTCACGCCAGCCATGACTGAAGAGGGCCGCGAGCAGCTTCTGTCCGTCAGCAACGCCAAGGGGCGCCAGCCGAAGGGTCGTATGGCTAATTCGACCCGAACCGGACTGATCCATTTCGAGCATGGGCCGGTGGGTAAACACGAGCATCAGCCGCGAGCGCTCCAGCCGGTCCGTCAGGAACCGTAGCGCCTCGAGCGACACGGCATCGGCCCAGTGCAGATCCTCGACGATGATCAGGAGGGGCGACAAAGCCAGACGCCGTTCGAACACGGTGCGGATCGCGAAGAATATCTGCCGCCGGAGTTGTTCCGGCTCAATATGCTGCAGGACGGCGTCAGGGTCGCCGAGACCAAGAACATGGAAATAGAGCGGCATCAGGCGCTCGACTTCTTCCGCCGCCAGGCCAAGCTCCGACAACGCTTCGGTCAGCCCGGCCTGCGCCTCTGCCGCGGAAGCCTTCTGGGCGATGCCGTAAGCGCTGCGCAGCACCGCAGCGAGCGTGCCGTAGGATTGTTCACCCAGCGGCGAGCAATTCGCTCGCCGGATCGCCACGCCTGCGAAGCGATCCTCATCGCGAGCGCGGGTAACGAATTCGTTCACCAGGCGTGATTTTCCGATGCCGGCTTCGCCGACCAGCCGCACCAGTTGAGCCGCACCGCCACAGGCCAGCTCAAGGCTGTCGGTCATGCGCGCAATCTCTGCATCGCGCCCGATCAGCGGCGCGCTGAGGCCGAGCACTTCCAGTCCTCGCGCTGCCCGCGGCGTGTCGAGCGGTCCCCTTAGACGATGGACCAGGACGCTGCCCACCTTGCCGCGAAGCGCAACATCGCCCAGGGACTCGTAGGCGAATGCATGGCGCGTGAGGCGGAAGGTCAGCGGCCCCACGTACACTTCGCCCGAGGGGGCCATCGACTGCAATCGTTGCGCGGTATTCACCGTGTCGCCGGTCACCGAATAGGATTTGGTAGCGCCGGCACCTAACCCACCCGCCACGACGTGCCCGGTGTTGATGCCGATGTGCAGTATCAGCGGCGAACCGGCACATACCTTCGAACGTTCGCCCAGTTGCGTTGTCCGCCGGATCATGTCGAGGGCCGCCCAAAGTGCCCGCTCGGGGTCGTCTTCATGCGCGGCCGGCGCACCAAACAGCGCGAGCAGCGCATCGCCGATGAACTTGTCGACGAAGCCGCCAAAATTTTGCACCGCGGCCGTCAATTCCTCGAACAGTTCGTTCTGCAGCGCGCGCATGACTTCCGGGTCGAGCTGCTCGCTCATCGTGGTGAAGCCACTGAGGTCGGCAAACAGCACCGTAATGGTGCGGCGGTTGGCTTCGGTGTCGATCTTGTCGAGCTTCGGCCGCGATGCCTGTTCGGCCTCGACAACCGCGTTCGGCGCCAACGCCGGCGAATGGTCCACCGTTGGCAATGTCAGGGGATTCGGCCGTAGTGCTTGCGGCCGGCCGGCTTTGGGGGCGTCAGCGACGAGGGTGCCGCATTTCGGGCAATACGCAAAATTCGGTGCGCACAGATGGCCGCAACCGGGGCACGCGTTCGGCTGCTTGGTGCCGCACTTTGGGCAGAAAGCGAAGCCGCTCTGAACCTCGGAACCGCAACAAGCGCAGTTCATGGATCAAAATCTCGCGGAAAGCCGCGATGGCGCGATCTGATCCTTGGTCCTTTCGAGCGGGCCCCGGATCCTTGGTCAGGATGGGCTCACACTGCCGAAACGGCAAGTGGCGATTACGGCTTACGCCATTTGTTGACCACTCGACCCGCCCGACGAGCCGGCCCACCGAGCTGCGCCTGTACTGCGGTCAAACCCCCGCCACCGACGACCAGATCTCCGCAAGCTTGCGCTTGAATGTCTGCGCGCGCGTCAGCGGCGCGGCCGCTTCCTCGTCTTCCGGCAACCTGAGGCCGACCACATTGACCCGGCCGCCGCCGATGCTGCGCGCCACCAGGACGATGGAATCGAGCGCAAGCTCGGCGCCTTCCTTCGGCGCGTGGTCGAGATGAATGTCGAAATAATCCGATAGCGTCAGCTTGCCCTGCTCTTCGTCCACCGCCACGCCGTAGATCTCGGCCAGTTCGCCGAGGGTGTGCTCGCCGGAGACGACGAAGTCGCCGAGCAAATGCGGATCGGGCGCCGAACTCGGCGCCATGTCGACAAAAAAGCGATCCAGCGCCTCTGCCTTTTCCGGCGGCGCCAGCAAATAGATGTAATCGCCGGCCGCGACCGGATCGGCCTCGGAGGGCGTCAGGATGTGCTCCTCGCGGATCACCAGGGTCGGCTTCGACCAGGATGGGATCAGACCGCGGCGGAAATACAGGCTTTTCGCCCGCACGGGATAGCCGACCAGCTGCTGCTCGAGCTGGCCGGGCAGATCGAGTTCGACACGCCGCGGGCCGCGGTCGGCGCGCGGCAGCGCCACGTGCAGCCGCCGCGCCGCCGGCGCCAGCGTCCAGCCCTGCAGCAACAGCGAGATGATGACGACGACGAAAGCGACGTCGAAATAGAGATAGGCTTTCGACAGGCCGACCAGCATCGGGATCGACGCGAGGAAGATCGCGACCGCGCCGCGCAGCCCGGTCCAGGCGATAAAGACCTTTTCCCGCCAGTTGAACTTGAACGGCATGAGGCACAGAAACACCGCGACCGGCCGCGCCACCAGCATCAGCACGAAGGCAACGAGGACGGCGGGACCGACGCTGCCGAGCAGGCGATGCGGCGAGACCAGGAGCCCGAGCAGCACGAACATCACGATCTGCGCCAGCCAGGTCGCGGCATCCAGGAACGTCACCACCGAATTATGCGCGCGCGTCGGCCGGTTGCCCACGATGATGCCGGCGAGATAGACCGCGAGGAAGCCTGACCCGTGCGCGATCTGCGCGCCGCCGAAGATCACCAGCGCGGCCGTCGTGACGAACGGCGCATGCAGGCCCTGCGGCAGCGCCATGCGGTTGAGCGCCAGCACGACGAGGCGGCCGCCGATCACGCCCATGATCGCGCCGAGTACCGCCTCGCGGGCGAATTCCATCGCGATATGCGATAGCGAGCTTTCGCCCCTCGAAATGAATTCGACCAGCATCAGGGTGAGGAAGATCGCGAAGGGATCGTTGGTGCCGGATTCCGCCTCCAGCGTCGCGCCGACACGCGGGCGCAGGCGTAACCCTTGCGTGTGCACCAGCAGAAACACCGCCGCCGCGTCGGTGGATGCCACCACCGCGCCGACCAAAAATGCCTCGGTCCAGTTCAGGTCGAGCGCATATTTGGCGACGGGTGCTGTGATCAGCGCGGTCAAGAGCACCCCGATCGTGGCCAGCATCATCGACGGCGCCAGCACGGTGCGGATGCTCTGGAAGCGTGTTTTCAGTCCGCCGTCGAACAGGATCAGCGCCAGCGCCACCGATCCCACCAGATAGGTGGTGCGGACATCGTCGAACTGGATCTGGCCGGGCCCGGAATCGCCCGCCAGCATGCCGATCAGCAGGAAGACCAGCAGCAGCGGCGCGCCGAAGCGGAGCGCAAGCAGGCTCGACAGGATTCCGGCCATCACCAGAACCGCGCCGAGAAGAATGGCTATGCTGACCGCGTCGAGGGAAGCCATGATCGAGGGAAGCCTTGATCGAGAGAAGTCCTGATTGAGGGAAGTCTTGCGCCTTCTTAAAACCAGAGCAAATACTTGCAATTGCATCCTTATCGTCGCCACAGTTGGACGCCAACCCATTTCTCGGGATAGCGGCAATGTGCCCGATTTAGCGACCTAACTCGCCTTGCGGGCAGGCCGTTTCAATGGCGTCTGCAGCCCGATTATGGGAATCTGCCGGACATTCGAATCAATTTTGCCAGCGAGCTTTGCGAACGAACTTTGACTGCGGGCGAACCGGCCTCGAAACGAGAATTGCCTATGGATTTTGAGCTGAAGGACATCGTCGAATTGCTGCACTCCGCCGCGGGTTCGATCGGCGCGGAGGTCACTTCGCCCTGGTTCTATCTGCAGTTCGGCCTGATCCTGACCGCGGCCGGCATGGCTTATGCCGCCGACGCCGCCATTCGCTCGCGCGTCGACATGACCTCGCTCGCGATGCGCTGGCCGCTGCCGCTGCGGCATTTCGCCCGCGTGCTGGTCTCCAGCGCCTCCACCGCGATATTCGCGATCCTGGTGATCGCGGCGCGGGTCACGATGTATCACTCGACCTGGCCGAGCCGCAGTTACATGCTCATGGTGGCCGCCAAGCTGGCGCTCGCCTGGCTGATGATCCGGCTGGTGACCTCAGTGATCCGCAACGCCTTCATCGTCAAGCTGGTGTCGGTATCGGCGTGGGTGGTCGCGGCATTGAGCATCGTCGGGCAGCTCGATTTTGCCGTGGATGCGCTGGACTCGGATCAGGTTGCGGTCGTGCTCGGCGGCCTGCGGCTGACGCCGCTGCTTCTGATCAAGGCCGGCGCGCTGTTGATTCTCGCGCTGTGGCTGACCAACATCACCAGCAATTTCATCGAAGGCCGGATCAACCGCTCCAGCGACCTGACGCCGTCGATCCAGGTGCTGCTGGTGAAGATGATCCGCATGGGGCTCGTGGTGGTGGCGATCGCGATCGCGCTCGGCGCGGTCGGCATCAACCTTTCGGCGCTTGCGGTCTTCACCGGTGCGACCGGCGTCGGTATTGGCCTGGGCTTGCAGAAGATCGTCGCCAATTTCATCAGCGGTCTCATTTTGCTGGTCGACAAATCCGTCAAACCCGGCGATCTCGTCACCATCGGCGACAGCTCGGGACGGATCAGCGCGATGAAGACGCGCTATATCTCGGTCGCCGCCGGCGACGGCCGCGAGTTCCTGATCCCGAACGAGGATCTGGTGACCCAGAAGGTCGTGAACTGGACCTATACCGACAAGAACACGCTGGTGAAGGTCGGCTTCGGCACCAATTACGACGCGGATCCGCGCCTGGTCTGCAAGCTGGCGATGGAAATCGCCGCGGCAGCACCGCGCGCCATCAAGAGCAAGCAGCCTAACTGCATCCTGACCGAGTTCACCGAAGCCGGAATGAAATTCTCCCTGACCTTCTGGATCGCCGACCCCGACGGCATGGACAACGTCAAGAGCGAGGTGATGCTGGCGCTGTGGGACGCTTTCAAGCGCGAGGGCATCCGGGTACCCTACCCTGTGCGCGAAATCCGCGTCCGCGGCGGCGCGCTGCCGGTCGAAACCATGGTCGAAGTTCCGACCAGCTGATGCCAACCTTGGCTTGCACTGACCGCTCCGATCATTAAATTAGGCTACAAATCAGCTATCCACCGCCCATTCCCGCCGAAAATGACCCGCCCATGAGCTATATCGAAGCAACTGATACCTCCTTGCGAAAGACCGGCCAGATCAAGCTGCATGGACCGAGCGCCTTTGCCGGCATGCGCAAGGCAGGCTCCCTGGTCGCCAAATGCCTCGATGAGCTCACCGACGTGGTCAAGGCGGGCATCCCGACCTCCCGGATCGACGATTTCGTACGCAACTTCGCCTTCAGCCATGGCGCCTATCCGGCGACGCTGATGTATCGCGGCTATCGCTATTCGACCTGCACCTCGATCAATCACGTGGTCTGCCACGGCATGCCCGGCGACCGCGCGCTGAAGGAGGGCGACATCGTCAATATCGACGTCACCTTCATCGTTGACGGCTGGTACGGCGATTCCAGCCGGATGTACGCGATCGGCCCGATCGCCCGCAAGGCGGAGCGGCTGATCGAGGTGACCTACGAGGCCATGATGCGCGGCATCGCCGCCGTCAAACCCGGCGCCACCACCGGCGACATCGGCCACGCCATCCAGAGTTTTGTCGAACCGCAGGGCATGAGCGTGGTGCGCGATTTCTGCGGCCATGGCCTCGGGCGCATGTTCCACGACGAGCCGAACATCATCCATATCGGCCGGCCTGGCGAAGGCGTGGCGCTGAAGCCCGGCATGTTCTTCACCATCGAGCCGATGATCAATCTCGGCAAGCCGCATGTGAAAATCCTGTCCGACGGCTGGACCGCGGTGACGCGCGATCGCTCGCTGTCGGCGCAATTCGAGCATTCGGTCGGCGTGACCTCAACCGGCGTCGAGATCTTCACGCTGTCGCAGCGCCACGCCGAGAAGCCTCCAGCCACAACCTGAATGGGCCGGGGCGTAATTTCCCCGCCGGCGCCACGATCCCGCGATTGCAAAAGCTGACCGGCAAGGCATGATCGCCTGACGTTTGCCAAGGCAGCCCTTGTTCCTCTGATCGGAAGAGCCGATGGATCGCATCGATGCGATGAAGGTTTTCGTGTCCGCCGTCGACGAGGGCAGCCTCGCCGGTGCGGGCCGACGCCTCGGCCGATCGCCGGCGGCCGTGAGCCGCGCGATCGCCTTCCTTGAGCAGCATGTCGGCGCCGAACTGCTTCATCGCACCACCCGCTCGCTCAAACTGAGCGAAGCCGGCGAGCGCTATGCCGCCGCCTGCCGCCGCGTGCTGATCGATCTCGAGGAGGCCGACATCGTTGCGGCCGGCGAACGCTCGGCCCCGCGCGGCACGCTGACCATCACAGCGCCTGTGATCACAGGCGAGGATGTCCTGCGGCCAGTGCTCGACGCCTTCATGGACGAGCATCCGATGGTGTCGGTAAAACTCTATCTGCTCGACCGGCCGGTGAACCTGATCGATGAGGGCATCGACGTCGCGCTCCGCATCGCGCATCTGGCGGATTCGAGCTTCGTCGCGATCCGCCTTGGCGAAGTGCGCCGCGTCATCGCGGCATCGCCGGGATATCTTGCGCGGCACCCGGTGATCCATGAACCGGCCGATCTTGCGAAACACCAGATTATCGCGATGACCCATTTCGGGCTGGATTCCTGGAGCTTCCCACCGGCGGAAGGATCGTCCGTCCCGAGGGCGGTCCAGTTCGCGCCGCGGCTGGTCGTCAACACGGTTCGCGCCGCGGTCGCTTCCGCCGCGGAAGGGCACGGCGTGACGCGGCTGTTTTCCTATCACATCAGTGACGAGATCCGCGAAGGACGGCTGCAGATCCTGCTCGGCAAGGACGAATACCCGCCGCTGCCCGCGCATTTGCTGGCGCCGCACGGGCGCTTCTCGGTGCCCAAGGTGCGCGCCTTTGTCGACTTTGCGGTGCCCCGCCTCAAGCGTTACTTCACGCGGCTGTCGAGCGAAGCCAGCCGGAACACCGAGTCCATTCGATCGCGGCGCGGAAGACTGTCTGCCGAATAGCGGGCATTCGCTCGCTCGTCGCACGAGCCTACGTTGATTCTCGTCGGAGCGGCAAACCTGCCGCTTCATTCACAGGGATCACGGAGGCTTATCATGGGTGCAGAACAGAAAGTCGTCATTATCACCGGCGCATCGCAAGGCATCGGCGCCGAGCTGGTCAAGGCCTATCGCGACCGCAATTACCGGGTCGTCGCCAATTCCCGCGCGATCAAGCCATCTTCCGATCCCGATATCCTGGCGGTCGCCGGCGACGTCGCGGATCCCAAGACCGCGGAACGGCTGGTCACGCGGGCGATCGAGCGCTTTGGCCGCATCGATACGCTGGTCAACAACGCGGGCATCTTCATCGCAAAGCCCTTCACCCACTACACGGACGAAGATTATGCATCGATTGTCTCGATCAACCTTGGCGGATTCTTCTCGCTAACGCGGCGTGTCGCTGCCGAAATGCTGAAGCGGGGCTCGGGCCATATCGTGCAGATCACCACCAGCCTGGTAGATCACGCCAACAGCAAGGTTCCGTCGGTGCTGGCGTCGCTGACCAAGGGCGGGTTGAACGCCGCCACCAGGTCGCTGGCGATCGAATACGCGAAGAAGGGCATCCGGGTCAACGCGGTTGCTCCCGGCGTCATCAAGACACCGATGCACGCGCCCGAGACCCACGAGTTCCTCGCCAACCTGCATCCGGTCGGACGCATGGGAGAGACAAAGGACATCGTTGACGCCGTCCTGTTCCTGGAGAGCGCCCCCTTCGTCACCGGCGAAATCCTGCATGTCGATGGCGGCCAGAGCGCCGGCCACTGATGACGCTCCCGCACCGGCTGCGGCGCAAGACGATTGGAAGATCGCGGCGCCATCGCTGTCAGCGATGGCTGCGATCTGAACTCATCATTTTTCACAGACCATCCGGGGTTCTAACCCATGTCCATGTCGAGCACGAATGTCGGTCATCATCGCCAGGCGACACCCCATCGCCACAGGGAGGAGCGGCCGGTCTGGCTCTCCGCCGCGGCGGGGTTGTGCGCATCGCTCGTCGGGCTTGGGCTGGCGCGCTTTGCCTACACGCCGTTGATCCCCGCATTGATAGCGGCGAAGTGGTTCAACCCCGCGGATGCCGTTTATCTCGGCGCGGCCAATCTGGCCGGCTATCTCGCCGGCGCACTGATCGCACGCGAGCTTGGCACCCGGCTGGGCGCGGTTCGCTCGCTGCGCGGAATGATGGTTCTGGCTTCGCTGTGCTGCTTTGCATGCTCCGTGCCGTTCTCGTTCATCTGGTTCTTTGGCTGGCGATTCCTCGCCGGGGTGACGGGCGGCGTGATCATGGTTCTCGCGGCCTCGACGATCCTGCCGCATATCGCGCCGGGCAAGCGCGGCCTGGTCGGCGGCGTGATCTTCGCGGGCGTCGGCCTTGGCATTGCCGCATCCGGCACGCTCGTTCCGCTGCTGCTGCAGCAAGGTCTCAAGCAAAGCTGGTACGGTCTCGGGCTGCTGTCCGGCGTTCTGACGCTGGCGAGCTGGAAAGCATGGCCCACCGAGGCGCCCGCCACGGAATCTGCGCCCGACGCTCATCTTCCATCGCGCGGGCGGAGCTTGACCATCGTCCGGGTGCTGAGCGCCGAATATGGCCTCAATGCCCTGGCGCTGGTGCCACACATGGTGTTCCTCGTCGACTTCGTCGCGCGCGGGCTCGGCCAGGGAATATCAGCCGGTTCGCATTATTGGGTGCTCTATGGCATCGGCGCCACCGTCGGTCCGCTGCTGACCGGACATCTCGCCGACCGCGCGGGATTTGGCCCGGCACTCCGGGTCGCGTTCCTCGTCGAGGCGATCGCGATCCTGCTGCCCGCCCTCAGTTCGGCACCGGCGACCATGATCGTCTCCAGCATCATCGTCGGCGGCTTCACGCCCGGGATCGTGCCGCTGGTCCTCGGCCGCATTCACGAGCTGCTGCCCCACTCGAGCTCGGGTCAACGCGCCGCCTGGGCGCAGGCCACCACCACCTTCGCCCTGTTTCAGGCTGCCGGAGCCTACGGACTTTCATACCTGTTCGCACGCACCGGCGGGGACTACGCCGTCCTGTTCGTGATCGGCGCCGCGGCCGTCGCCGCCTCCCTGGCCGTCGATCTCATGACCGCGCTGACCATCGGACGCGAACGCAAGCTTTCCGGGCTATGACGGGCGCGCGCGATCGGGGAGCGGTCTGACGAAACCTGCAATTCGCGATTGCAAAAGCTGACCGGCACGGCATGCTTGCTGCCGATGCCCGCCAAGACCAGCGAACCCACGAGCCAGCCCGACGAGAAGCCGCATTATCACGGCCATCGCGAGCGGCTGCGCGAGCGTTTCCATGCCGCCGGTCCCGATGCGCTAAGTGATTATGAGCTGCTGGAGATGGCGCTGTATCCCGCTTTGCCGCGGCGCGACACCAAGCCGCTCGCCAAAACCCTGCTCAAGACCTTCGGCTCATTCGCCGAAGTCATCCACGCGCCGGTGGCGCGGCTGCGCGAGGTCGACGGCATTGGCGAAGCCTCGATCAACCAGCTCAAGCTGATCGCGGCCGCTGCACACCGGATTGCCAGAGGCGAGATCAAGCGGAGTGTCGCGCTGTCATCGTGGAACGACGTCATCGACTATTGCCGCACCGGTATGGCGTTCGCCGACAAGGAGCAGTTCCGCCTGCTGTTTCTCGACAAGCGCAACCGGCTGATCGCGGACGAGGTGCAGCAGACCGGCACCGTCGACCACACCCCCGTCTATCCGCGCGAGGTGATCAAGCGCGCGCTGGAACTATCCGCAACCGCGCTGATCCTGGTGCACAACCACCCCTCCGGCGATCCGACGCCGTCGCAGGCGGATATCCAGATGACAAAAGCGATCATCGACATCGCGGGTCCACTCGGTATTTCCGTGCACGATCACATCATCGTCGGCAAGAACGGACATGCGAGTTTGAAGGGATTGAAGCTGATCTGACGCCTGGGCAAGCCGCCCCCTGTTGCAGACCCCACTCAATGTCCGTGTTTGGGTTAACAGCGGAAGTCATTTGCTCCCTGATGTCCTTTCCGCATCAGCATCTCCATAGCTCCATCGGCAACTGCCAGGTGCGTGGCGGATTCGCGGCGTTTAGGTGTCGAGAGGCGACACGACTATTTCGCAATCGCGGGTTAAACACGGATGAAAGGAAACAGGGGCAGCAAGACATGGCTCAGAACACAACCGGCGCAACGCCGTTTCCTCTCGGCGTCTTTGTCGGGAACCCGAACTATTTTGATTCGAACGAGGAGGCGAGTTTCGAAGGAAACTTCAACGCCTTCTCAGACCTGATGAAGACCAAGCCGCAGTTCCTCGACCAATATGGTGATCAGCGCCTGCCCATCTCGGGTTGGGTTGGTCAGGCGAGCTGGAATGCAGCCTCGATGGCACAGTCGCCCGTGCTTAAAGATGTTACGCCGGTGATCGGGTTGCCGATGACCTCGACGGCGTCAGGCTCTGGAACTCCTGATCAGTTTTACAAGGACTTCGCGACCGGGAAATACGATTCCGTCCTGAAAGACATGGTCAAGGCCTGGGCCGACAGCGGCTTCACGACACAGATCTGGCGGCCCGGCTGGGAGATGAATATCGACACCATGCCGTCCTATGCCGGCGGCGACGCCGCGACACGCGCCGATTGGGTCAAGGCGTTCCAGCACATCTACACGGTCTTGCATGCCGCGGGCCAGGCCGAGGGCGTGAACGTCCAGGTGGCGTGGAATCCGAGCGTGGTGAATTACAGCCACGCCGGCAACGTCATCGAGACGGCTTACCCCGGGAACCAGTATGTCGATATCATCGCCGCCGACGTCTATGGCGATGTGTTTCCCTACGGCTCGCCGACACATTTGTATGATTGGGACAAGAGCGGGCAAGTCCTCAACTCGTCCCACCCAGTCTACGACACCAGCGTCCAGCAATGGGCGGCAGATCCGGTCAACCTTGGGCATTACTATACCTACCCGGCCTCCAACCAATGGTCACTCGATGGCAGCGAGGGCCATGCGACCACGCTTCAGCAACTGATTGATCTCGCCAAATCGACCGGCAAGCCATTCGCAATTGCCGAGACCAGTGCAGGCAATACCCATGACGGCGCGGGCCTCACCGACAATCCGACATTCGTGCAGTGGCTGGCGGACACGCTGCATCGATCGGGGGTTAGGGTCAGCTTTGTGAACGTCTGGAATTCGAACTCCGGCGGACAATATCACTTCACCAGTTCCGCCGACCACAAGCCGCTCGAGGCTGCGGCGTGGGCGAAGTATTTTGGCGACCCGTCCACATCCGCATCTGCATCCGCACCTGCGACGACTGGGTCATCGCTCGCGCCGACAGTGACGCAGGTCTCCGCTTCACCGGGGACAGGAATCGAACACGCCGGCGATACCACCACATGACGCTCGGCTTCAACGAGGCCGTGAAAGTCATTGGCACGCCTACACTGAAGCTTAATGACGGCGGAACGGCCATCTATGTCGGTGGCTCGGGCACGAGCTCGCTCACCTTCCGCACCACGGTCGCGTCGAACAACACGAACACCTCGGCGCTCGCCATCACCGGGGTCAATCTTGCGAACGGTGCGAGCATCCATGATGCATCCGGCGCTGCGGCGAACCTCGCGGGCGCAGTGAAGACGTTCTCCGGTCTCCAGGTCGCGACGTCATCGTCGTCAACCTCCTCAGGGACGTCGTCATCCTCACCATCGACACAGTCATCGCCGTCCGCGTCGCAGACCATCACCGTGACAGATCCTCGGCCTGCGACCGGCACGACCACAACGTCGCCGCACACGACCACTGTGACGAATCCTGCGCCTGCGAGCGACGCGACCACGGCGTCCCCGCAGACGATCAGCCTAACGAATCCTGCGCCAGAGACCGACACGACCACGGCGTTCCCGGGAGGCAAGGGCTTTGCGTGGCTGAACCAGGACCAGGCTGCCAGCACCGTGGCGACCACCGAGCCGCAGGCGATCGCTGCGACGATAGGGTCCCTGGCAAACCACGGCTTTACGCTGCTGCAGCAGCATCTGGACGGGGTCACCGGCGCCGCGCCTATCTCCGTGCCGCAGACGATCGCCGAGACCGATTCTGCGCCTGCGACCGGCAAGGCCATGGCGTCCCTGGCAAGCCAAAGCTTTGCGCTGCTGAACCAGTATATGGCCGGTAACACGGGCCGGGTCGATCGGGGTCAGATCGTTGCGGCCGTCTCCAACGGCACCGGTTGGGGGCAGGACTCGATCCTGACCAGACCGCAACATTGATCCGCTTCCGCACCCAGGCATCCTGGTTCACATCCGCATCTGAGCACGCATCCGCTTCTGCAACCGCATCCGAATCCGCGGCGGCTGCGTCGTCGTTCGCACCGTGGCGATGGATGCTTCCGTAATTTTCATTTCGCAGCCGCGCCGGCAGCCTCTACCGGCGGACCGGTCGCCCCATCGGTCATGGTTGGAGGCGTTGGCAACGATGCTTTTGCTTTCCAGCAGCATGCGCAAATTCCGGAAGCCGGGATCTCAATGGACGGGGATGCTGCGCACAGCAACTTGACCGCGCTTGTGAACGATCCCCACGTGGCCGCGGGGCACGACGCAGTCCTCGGCCATTCCGTCGACACGAGCCCAGCGAGCGCTCATAACGCGGAGTGGCACTTCAGCAACTTCATCATTTTCAAGTTTTGCCAGTCCGCCGTCGGGTAACACGTAGCCCTGTTCGGTCAAGGCAAGAGCAAGTGTGGCCGGACCAGGTGACGGAGCGCGCGAATGCGCGCCCGATGACAGGCTCCACGAGATCCGGGTTTCGCCACTCGTCTAATCCGAAGTTTTCACCCATGAATCGCATAAGTATCTGATGCGGTTTGATCATTCGTCCGCGAGGCTACTCGGTTACTGGACACGAACGGGATTGAGCCCGAGCAGATCGAAGGCCGCCTCCTGGAGGGCGGTTGGTTTGGAGTGAAGGGTAAAGCGGTGCTTGGGGCGCGCGGGCACGTGCATGGTGTTGCGAGCGAGTGTTCCGAGATGCGCAATGAGGTCACCGAAGCTCATGACGCGCTGACCGTCTGCCGATCGCCTGGTTGTCTTCTTGACCTTGACGACGTCTGACGGTGCGGTGGCCGCAACTGGAGAAGTTCGCTCCGCTTTGGCTGCTGCCAGATCGGTGTCGTGGAACAACAGCGGCGCTAGGGCCTCCCGTAGGAGCCACTCGACATGGTAGGCGAGCATGCACAGGAAGACATGAGCCCGCACCCTGTCCGCGGTCCAATGACGGATCGGCCGGATTTCCAGATCGACGCTCTTCAGGGATCGGAATGCCCGTTCGACGTGCGAGAGATCCTTGTAGGCCTGAACTGCTTCTGCGGCATTCAGATGCTCGGCAGGCATGCTGGTTCGGATCACATAGATGCCGTCGAGGCGCGCCTCTGCCTCGATCTGATCGAGCCGTCTATGCCAGGAGAGATGACCATCGCGGATCGTAACGACGAAGTGCTTGGCCATCTTTCTTTTGTTAAGAACCGCGCCGACCGCCAGACCTATTTCGGCAGCGTCACGCAAGGGAGCGTTCCTGCGCCGGACCTTGGCTTCGATCCGGGCCAGTTCGCGTTCAGTCACTGCTAACAAGTCCTCACGCTTGCGCGCCCGTTCGGCGGCGAGGTCGTGATTGCGGCACGCGATCAGCCGTTCGCCTGGGAACATGTCCGGCGCGCTGATTTCGGCGAGATCGCGATCATCGAACAACGACAGCTGTAACGGCCCATTTTCCGCGGCCAGCGCCTGCACCGCCGGTGCACGCAGGCAGGTGATCCAATCGAGATTCGCGGGCCTAAGTTCGTCGCGAATGCGGGCCGAGGTGATCATGCCGCGATCTCCGACCAGCACCAGACGACTGATCCTGAAGCGATCCTTCACCTTCTCGATCTGCGCGCTCAAGGTTGAGGGATCCGCGGTGTTGCCGTCGAACACCTCCACGGCGATCGGCAGTCCCTCGCGTGTGCAGAGCAGCCCATAGACAATTTGCGGCCGGTCCTTGCGGTGATCCCGGCTGTGGCCATAGCGCGCCAGCGGGCAGCAGCGGCCCTCGAAGTAAGATGAGCTGACGTCATAGAGGACCAGCACGCCGTCTTCGAGATGCCGCCGCGCCAAGCCATTTTCGACGCGGCCCTGACGTTCGAGCAGCCAATCCAGCGCCTCATAGGCCTCCCGCTCCTTGACCCGGCCAAGGTGCAAGACCGCGCCCAGACTCGATACCGCCGTCTCCTCATCGATCGCGCGGACAAAGCCCAGCTTCGATCGTGGCGCAATCAACCGATCAACCACCATGGCGACAACGAGATCGCAGCAGCGTCGCGAGGCCGGATCCTTCGCCGCACCCAGAATCAACCGGTCGAGGCCAATCTTGCGGATCATTCCAAGCGCCGCCGCAACATGGCCGTGCGGCAATGAGCGCTCGACTTCCAGTTCCTGCGGACCAGTGCCGATGACCGTTCCGCCCTTCAGCACCGCCTTCAACGTATCGATCATATCACGCGGCAGCTTGCTGAGATTGGCCAACGTCCGCTTCTGCGAACGGCCTTGCTCGTCGCGATAACTCTCCCGCAGCAACACCGCAGGCGGAGAGTCTCGATTGGGCACCATCTCGATGAACATGCCCGAATCGAATCATATCCTCGCCGATTTGGGAATCCCCTTACATGGACACAATCACAGGATCATTCCCACCCTAACCCACTGCACTGACTCAAGTCTCTCCTGACGACACGAGCAAACTTCGGTCTAATGCGCAGCGGCTTCCACAGCGTGCGCGACATCCGGGACGCGGTGTCGCTCGGCGACATTGATGCGCGGCGGCTGAGCTGAAGCGTTTTTCAGGTAGGCTTTTTTTGGGGCTAAGCAGAAATCTTCTGTTCGATCCGGATACCGCCGCTTTTGGCACTTTTGAGACATGCCGACCGACGGTAACGATGTCCGCTCCCGGGGGAAGACCGGAAGTCGTCGGCCAACGACCAAAATGACGCGATTGACTCCTGACAGACATCGCGCTTGGCAGCGTCCACTTTGCGCCGGGGCCACTGTTTTGCATTGGGCGAGAGGTCCGGCGATCGGCGCTCCCGTCGACAGATGTGCCTTCGCAAGCCTCTCCAATGTGATATTCTCATCCCATAAGCCATAGGTATACCATGACAGGTATTGCAGAGTGGCTAGCATCGATCGGCTTGGGAGAGTACGCCCAGCGCTTCGGCGAGAACGCCATTGACCTCTCGGTCGTCTGCGATCTTACGGAGCAGGACCTCAAGGATCTCGGCGTCCTGCTTGGGCACCGACGCAAGATGCTGCGGGCGATCGCAGACCTTAAGAGGGGCGTCCTCCGAACACCCCAAACCGACACCAAACCGGCGGCGCGGGACAGTGCCGAGCGGCGTCAACTTACGGTCATGTTTTGCGATCTGGTGGGCTCGTCGGCCCTTTCGGCCCGCCTTGATCCGGAGGACTTGCGGGCGGTAATCGGCGCCTATCACGCCTGCATCGCCGAGGTTATCGCCCGGAATGAGGGCGTCATCGCACGGTACATGGGGGATGGCGTGCTCGCCTATTTCGGCTATCCCCAGGCGCACGAGGATGATGCCGAGCAGGCGACACGCGCGGGGCTGGCGCTGGTCGATACCGTGGCTAACCTCCGGACAGATATCGGCACCAAGCTACAGGTTCGCGTTGGCATCGCCACCGGTATGGTGGTCGTGGGCGATTTGACCGGCGAAGGCGCTGCTCAGGAGCAGGCGGTCATTGGCGAGACGCCGAACCTGGCTGCGCGCCTGCAAACGCTCGCCGAGCCTGGTACGGTGCTTGTCTCCGAGAGTACCCGCCGGCTCACCGAGGGGCTCTTCGAATACCGCAATCTGGGCCCTGTCGCGCTTAAGGGCTGGGCAGAACCGGTGCCAGCTTGGCAGATCCTTGGGACGAGTGGAGTAGAAAGCCGCTTCGAGGCGCAGCACAAGACCAGATTGACACCGCTAATCGGGCGTGGCGAAGAAATCGAGTTGCTACTGCGTCGCTGGCGGCATGCCGCGCGGGCCGAAGGTTGTGTTGTGGTGCTGACCGGACAACCGGGCATCGGGAAGTCGCACATTGCCCAAGCGCTCCAGGAAAGGCTCCAGGCCGAACCACACATAAGATTGCGCTATTTCTGCTCGGCACACCACACCAACAGTGCGTTGTACCCATTCATCGGCCAACTCGAACGGGCCGCCCGGTTCGAGCGAAGTGACGCGCCGGCAGAAAAGTTCGCCAAGCTCGAAGCTCTGCTCGCGCAATCTCGCTCTGACGCGGACTATACGTTGCCACTTCTCGCCAGCCTTCTATCGTTGCCACCCAGTGACCGCTACCGCCTACCGGATCTGAGCCCGCAGAAGCGCAAGGAGATGACATTGGCGGCGCTTTTGGATCAGCTCAATGGCCTGGCGGTGCAGCTGCCAGTGTTCATCCTCTTTGAGGATGTCCATTGGGCGGACCCGACCTCGCTCGAGCTGCTAACGCTTACATTGGAACGGGTATCGCGGCTTCGAGTGCTGCTGCTCATCACCGCGAGGCCGGAGTTCACGCCGCCCTGGCCAGGTCATGCGCATGTGACGACGGTCTCGCTCACACGCCTGAGCCGGCACGATGGGGCGGAGCTAATCGACCGCGTCACGGCCGGCAAGACGCTGCCCGAGGAGGTGATGAATCAGATTCTCGCCCGTACCGATGGCGTGCCCCTGTTTGTCGAAGAGCTGACCAAGACGGTACTCGAAACCGGATTGCTGGAGGAGCAGGAGGGCCACTACGTGCTCAACCGTCCGCTGCCCTCGATGGCAATTCCGACCACATTGCACGCATCGCTGATGGCGAGGCTCGACCGATTGGCGCCGGTGAGGGAGGTGGCTCAGATCGGCGCTGTGGTGGGTCGCGAGTTCTCGTACGAACTGCTGAGCACCGTAGCCGGGTTGCCTGGAGAGAGGCTTGAGGAGGCGCTCGCCCAATTAGTTCGGTCGGAGTTGATATTCTGCCGGGGCGAGATACCTCACGCGATCTATACCTTCAAGCACGCGCTTGTGCGGGACGCTGCCTACTCGGGACTCCTGAAGAGCCGACGCTCAGCGCTGCATGCCACGATCGCAGACGCTTTCGAGCAACGGTTCCCGGAAATTGTGGAGGCTCAACCCGAAACTCTCGCGCACCATCTCACAGAGGCCGGACTGTTCGAAGAGGCGGAGGGATATTGGCTGCAGGCCTGCAAGAAGGCCGCCATGCGCTCCGCCAACCTTGAGGCCATCGCACACTCGCAACGAGGTATCGAGGCCTCGGCTCATTTGCCCGATGGCGCACCAAAGGACCGGCTGGAACTTGATTTCCAATTCGCTCTGGGGCCGTGTTTGATCGCTACCCAAGGGCCCGCCTCGAACAAGTCGGTGGCGACGTTCGCCCGCGCTCGTGAGCTGTGCGAGCGCCTCGGAGATCCCCCCGAGCACCTCCAGGTCATGTTTTGGTTGACCACCGCGAGCGTCATTCGCGGTGAATTGCCGCTGGCCCAGGAAACGATCGCGGCCCTGCTTCATCTAGCCGAAGCGCACGATGATCGTCCAGCGTTGTTGAACGCGATGCGCGGGCAGGCAATGATTCGCCTTTTCATGGGAAATCTCCTCGGTGCCCGCGAAGCGATCGAACGGGCCGTCGAGGCGTTCGACGCGAGCAGCGAGCAGGATAGGCTGGCGGCGCGTGCAGCTGGCCAGGATGCCGGCGTGGCCGGCCTCGCTCTGATGTCGTGGCCTCTCTGGCTGCTCGGCCACGCCGATACGGCAATCACACGAATGGACGGCGCCATTCAGCGTGCCGACGCCATCAGTCATCCGCATTCCCAGGCGTATGCTTGTTATTATGCATCTATTCTCCACGCTCTGCGCGGTGAGCTATTGACTGCGCAAGGCTATTCCGAACGCTGTCTTGCCTTGTCGGAGGAACACGGATTCCGGCAATGGCGCGGATTGGCACACGCCATCCGAGGCATATGCGTGACCTTGCTTGACCCTTCATCCAGCGCCCTCGAGGAAATCCGGGCTGCGCTGGATGAATATCGTGGCGCGGGTTATCAGTTGGGCATCACGGCACTTTACGTGCTCTTGTGTCCGGCCTTTTTGTCTAGTCACAAATGCGAGGCTGCCCTGGAGCTGATCGAGCAGGGCCTAGCTACAACCCGCCGTAACAGCGAACGGATATTTGAGGCAGAATTGTATCGGCTGAAGGCGCGCGCGCTGCTCGTCCGTGGCGAACCAGACGCCAGGACCGAGGCGCTGTCACTGCTCGACCAGGCCTTGACCACAACAAGAAGCCAACACGCCAAAGCCCTTGAACTTCGAGCTGCAGGGGACCTTGCCGCGGTGTGGATCGATCAGAGCAGGCGCGGGGAAGCGCTCGATCTTCTAGCGCCGATCCACGCCTGGTTCACCGAGGGCTTCGACACGCAAGATCTAAAACAGGCAACGGCTTTGCTCGACCAGCTGCGGTGACCTGAGCTGGACTACAGTCGACGACCGTGCCTTTTAACGACATCGCTGCGCAGCCGCCGCAGCAGGTCTTCTTCGCATTGATTGTCCCGGATTTACGAAGAGAGCGACGCATTACCTGGGTACCTCTAGCAGAATCTTGACTCCCGCGGGCCTGAAAAAATGCTCGGGCACGATCGAGGGGGTTGGTTCAAAAAAATCGGGATAGCTCGGGATATTTTGCGCCCTTCCGGTGTTTTTGTTGGCAGCGATCGAGCCCACCGCCTGGACGGCGATGGTCAATGCGCGAGTTAGAGCGTTGGCCAATACGCTCTACGTAATTCCCCGAACTACTGTCTCCAATGCGCAACATAATCTTGAAAGGGAGTGCAGAGATGAAACACGTGTTAGCCTCTCTCACAATTGGCGCTAGCCTGCTGCTTCCGACGGCTGGTGTGGTTTTTGCTGAAAATCCCCATATGGGGTCGAGCAAGGGACAGCCCGGCTCGCCCGCGGTCGCTTGCGGGACCGCGCCTGCCACCGCGACGCCAGGCAATGCGGCGGCGTCGCCAGGTTCTCCGTTCAACGAACCCAGCGCCACCTCAGGCGGTGGGAAAGCGGGCACCGTCTATGCTGGATCGGGTGCTAACACCGGCACACCCGCAAGTTCGAATGCCGTTTCGCAATACGACGTCGCGTGCTTGCAGGTCACAACACAGGTGCCATAGCGCGAGGTGTCCGGCATTGAGCGTCGGGTCTCGTTCGCTTCCGGCGGCCGTCGTCGCGGTTTGCCGTCCAACTACGAGAAGCAGCTGCTGCTGTTTGCGAATGGCAGCGGCAGCGTTCTACGCGCGCTCGCGGGACACGTTCGGCTTGAATTGACCAACCCGTTCTGGCGTTGAGGCGTGGGTTGACGTCTCGAGGAGAACGGCAAAAGGTTGAGACAGGGTGATAGCCGCATGCGTTTCGTAGTTGTGGCAGGTCTGCTTTGCACGCTGATAGTCGGGCTGGGCTACACCTATGGCCGGGAAAGCTCGGTCCCCACCTTCCTCACCGCACCGGTCGAACGCGGCAGCATCTCTACTTTGGTGAAGGCCAGCGGCACAATCGAGGCAGTTGTCAGCGTCGATGTCAGTTCGCAACTGTCGGGGCGAATTGCGCAAGTGTTCGTCAATTTCAACGATACCGTAAAGGCCGGGCAGCCGATCGCGCAGATCGATCCGGAGATCTTTGCCGCCCGCGTCAGTGAAGCGAAAGCCGCACTGAGGGTGGCGAGGGCGACTGCCGAAGTGGAAAAGGCTGCGCTGGAACGAGCGACAGTCGCGGTGACGAATGCGCAGACCGCCAGGAAATTGGCGGAGGCACAGTCGGCGGCAAGCAAGGCCAGGCAAGATGAAGTGGAGAGAGATCTCCTGCGAAAGCGCGAGCTGGCGCGCACCGGAAGCGGAACAGAGCGAGACTTGAGTCAGGTGCAAGCTCTGCGCGACGCCGGGGCTGCCGACCTGCGCGGTTCCCTCGAGCAGATCCGGATGAAGGAGGAGGCCATTGCGATTGCGGGAGCAGAAAAGCACATGGCCGAGGCCAATCTTGAGAATGCCGAGGCTGTAGTCGAGCAGAGGCAGGCGGCGCTCGATCAGGCGGGACTTGATCTCGAACGTACTGTCCTCCGCGCGCCGATTGACGGGATCGTCATCAAGCGGGATGTCAATCCGGGACAAACCGTCGCCGTCAGCCTCGAAGCCAAAACATTGTTCAAGATCGCGAACGATCTGCGTGAGATGGAGGTCCACGGCAAGATCGACGAGGCCGATGTTGGGCAGCTGAAGCCGGGCCAGGCGACCCGGTTCACAGTGGACGCTTATCCGGATCAAACCTTCAGCGGACGGGTTCTACAGATACGCAAGGCTCCCGAGGTCGTGCAAAACGTCGTCACCTACACGACCGTCGTGTCCGCGCCGAATCCGGACCTCTTGCTGTTGCCGGGAATGACTGCGCAGCTGCGGATCGTGGTGAGTAATACCGGCGAGATTCTCAAAATTCCGAGCCAGGCACTGCGCTTCCGGCCGAACGGCGCCGGTCCTGCATCGGGTCACCCGAGTGCGAACCCAGCCGCTTCCTCCAAGGCGCCCGCGACGGTGTGGCTGGTGGGCGAGGACGGGCGACCGGACCCGGTTGCCGTGAGGCTCGGCGCGAGCGACGACAGCAGCGCAGCGCTGCTGGGGGGCGCGCTCAACGAGGGCCAGCAAGTGATCATCGGGATTGCGAACTCGCAGAAGCAGAAGGGCTATTTCGGCGTTCGTCTTGGATTCTAAGGTTGGATTCTAAGGTTGGATTTTGAAACTGGATTTTGGGATGCCGCCGCTGGTCCGGACCATTGGAATTTCAAAACATTATCCCTCCGGGGGGACGATCATCCATGCGGTATCAAACGTGTCGCTCTCGATCGAGCACGGCGAGTTCGTTGCAATCCGCGGCCGCTCGGGTTCGGGGAAGTCGACCTTGATGAGCCTTTTGGGTCTCCTGGAGCGGCCGGATTCCGGCGAATATGCGCTCAGGGGCCGAGAAGCTGCAAGGCTGAGCGAGGATACGCGCGCGGCCATCAGGAGAAAAGACATCGGCTTCATATTCCAACTGCCAGCCCTCCTGCCGCGGGCAACCGCGCTGGAAAATGTCGAACTTCCTCTTGTTTACGCCGGCGTTCCTCGCGCCAAACGACGTCGCACAGCCAAAGATGCGCTTGACCGCGTAGGCTTGGCTGACCGCAGCCATCATTGGCCGAATCAACTTTCGGGAGGAGAGCAGCAGCGGGTTGTCATTGCCCGTGCGATGGTGAACGATCCTGCCCTCATCCTGGCCGACGAACCGACCGGCTCACTGGATAGCAGCACCAGCGACGAGATTCTGTCTCTGTTCGAGGGCCTTCATCGCGATGGTCATACGATCATCATGGTTACGCATGCCGCCGAAGTCGCCAATCGCGCGCGACGACAGATCACCCTGCACGATGGACGAATCATCGAGGACGCCGTGGCATCCGGCAAGCGTTCGCTCCTGAACGCCATCCCGTTGGATTCTTCCCAATGAGTCCCCTGGAGAGTTTACGAATCTCCACCCGAGCGCTTCGCGTCAACAAACTGCGGAGCGCCTTGACCATGCTTGGGATCGTCGTTGGCGTCGCAGCCGTAGTCTGCATGGTATCGGTGGGAGCCGGCGCACAAGCGGAAGTTTCGGAGAAGATCCGCACACTTGGAGCCAACCTCCTGCTGGTCATGCCCGGAGCCCGAAACGCCGGGGGAGCGAGGCTCGAATCCGGAACACAGCCGACGCTGACCGAAGAGGACGCCGCGGCCATCCGCCGCGAACTGGTGGATGCGCAGGTCGCGGCCCCGCTGCTGTCGCGTTCCATGCCCCTCGTGGCCGCAAACAGGAACTGGGTGACGCTGGTGGCTGGAATTAATGCCGACTATCTGGTGGCTCGCGAATGGCAAGTTGCCAACGGCCGATCCTTCACGGGCGAGGAGATCGCATCCGGAGCCAAAGTTGCCATCGTGGGATCGGTTATCATCGAAGAGCTCTTCGATGGGCGTGCGGGAATAGGAGAGACGTTTCGGATTGGCAACGTCCCATTCACCGTGATTGGTGTGCTGGACAACAAGGGGCTGGGCGCAGCTGGCCGCAGCCAGGACGATGTCGTGTTCATTCCGCTGTCGACTGCGCAGAGCCGCGTGCTCGGCGCCGTGCGCGGCACGACCCGCCAAGCACTGGATTTCATCTCGATCAAGGTGTCGGATGCGACCGCGATGTCGGAGATGGAACGCGAGATCGAGGCGTTGCTTCGGCAGCGGCACCGCATTCGCGGGGATGCCCCCAGCGATTTCAGGATCGAGAATCCGGCGGATGTCCTGATTGCACGCGGGGCCGCTGTGCGGACACTCGGAATTCTGTTAATCGCTGTGGCCGCGGTTTCGCTGGTCGTTGGCGGCATCAGCATCATGAACATCATGCTGGTTTCGGTGTCCGAACGCACCCGCGAAATCGGCTTGCGCATGGCCGTGGGGGCCAGCCGCCGCGATATCCGGTGGCAATTCCTGATCGAAGCCTTGATCCTGGCGCTGATCGGCGGGCTGGTGGGCGCGGCGTTGGGAGCCGCGGCAGCGGTCGCAATCGCCTGGAAAGCTGGCTGGCCTATCCTGATCAGCCCCTGGGCTGTCATCCTGGCTTGTGGATTTGCAGGGTTCGTCGGAATTTCGTTTGGCCTCTATCCGGCCCATCGGGCCGCGCGGCTTGATCCGATTGTGGCATTACGCTTCGAATAGACGCGAGGGCTGAACTCTAATGTCCATCCTCTTAAACTGTCCGATGAGAGAGCCGCGTGACCAACGCTCCGATCGCCGCGCCGGTTCCGGCGTCGATATAACAATTCGACGATTATCGAAGCATTCCTGTCGAAATAATCGCCATGATGATGTTCATCCGCCGGTCGGAATCGGACCGGTGCTGGATGTTCACAGGAGAAAAATATGGCAGCGTCGAATCAAAACCTGGTCGTGACCGCATTCTGGGAAACCAATCCGGGCGAGGAAGGCGCGATTGCGAACCTTCTGAAGGATTTTCTGCCGCAGGCGCAGCAGGAACCGGGCGTGAAGCAATTTCAGATCCACCAGAACATATCGAAGCCGCGGGAATTCTTCTTCTACGAGGTGTTCGCGGGAGAGGCCGCCTTCGCGGACCATCAGCAAACCGAGCACTTCAAGAACATCATTGTCGGCCAGGCGGTCCCCAGGCTTGCAAAACGCGAGCGGTCCCAGTTCCGGTTCATCTGACCTCAGGGCCCGACTCAAAACGTCTTGTGGCAAATCGGCTTCGCCGCCTGGAGCCCCGATTCTGATCGAATCAGAATCGGGGCTCCAACTTTTGTTCTCACACGTTTTCTTTACAAGAACCGGCCTTCGTCAACTTGACTTGTAATTGTATCACTGACACATTCAACCTTAAGATAATCCGCGGTCCCGGAGTTGCACGCGCAATGGCGTGTCGCGTCAGGCCACCGGTCCAACCGGCGATCACGTCATGTCCGACTCATGGGAGCACACCGATGGCTAATCCGCTCACGCTCTACGTCCCGATCAAGCAGGATCCGATCACGCAAGCCGAAGCCAAGCTCGCCTATGCCAACTTCGTGTCCAGCGTCCAGCACGGACTCGACGGTTCGCACATCGTCCACTACGCGCGCCTCGCGCTGATTCCCAATCCCGGCGGGACGGGGATTCTGGCGATCTGCCTGATCACGACGTTCGACGGGCCGATGAATCCCTATCTCAAATTCTTCTGGAACAACGGCGCGCTTCAGAAGGTGTTCTCGGGGTTGGCCGCGATTGCGCTCAATCCACCCAATCCGCCGGTTACCGACCTGACCGGATTCGAGAACTTCATCAACAACAACAATCTCAATAATCCGAACGATCTCTATAACACATATCCGCAGACCGTCCGGCAGATTCAAGGCGCGTTTCCACACCCGGCGTAACGGCGTCACGCGCCTCGTCCATGACTGCATCCAGCATCGAGGCCTCGGCCGGCGTGACCGGCTGATGACGGACACCGGAAGCGACTTCGCATGACCAACACCCCGATGCCACCGCCCGATCCGCGCAATGTACAGGGCATGATCCTGCGCGGCTACACGCATCCCTATTCGTGCCATATGCTGTTCACTTTCGCAGGGAAGCCGGGCGCCGCCGGATTCATCCGCGCGCTGCTTCCTTATGTTCAATCCGCACAGGACTGGGGCGACGACAAGCCGGCGCGGATGCTCAATATCTCGCTCACCTACAACGGCATCGTGACGTTCGAACCTGCGCTGGCCGGTCAATTCCCGACCGAGTTTCAGCAAGGGCCCTGGTCCCAGGGGTCGCAAGCATCGCTGGGAGATACCGGCCCGAGCGATCCGAGCCTGTGGTGGAACGGCTACGCCAAGGACGCCATCCACTGCATCGTCCATGTCTACGGGATGACTGCCGATGCGCTCGACAGCCTGGTCGCGACCGTGTCGCAGGCCGCCCAGGCCAACGGCGTGAGCGAGTTTCTGCCGCTCAAGTCGGGGAGCGGCCGGCTGGAAGAATACGCGCCGCTACGCGACTTCATTCACTTCGGCTACCACGACGGAATTGATAATCCCGCGCTCGGCTGGCCGCCCGATCCCGCGTCCACCGACCCGAGCGACGCCAACAACTTTCTGATCGGCTATCCCGGATCGGCATTCTCGCCGGGACCGGAAACCGGGGCTGCAGGCAAATTTGCCAAGGACGGGTGCTACAACGCTTTCCGCATCCTCTATCAGGACGTCAAGGCTTTCGATCAATTTCTCACCGACAACGCGCCCAAGGTCGTTGCGGCGATCGGCGGCTCGCAGGATCAGGCCATGGAATGGCTGGCGGCCAAGCTGGTCGGCCGCTGGCGCAATGGCTCGCCGCTCATCCTGTCACCCGATGCGCCGGATCCGAAGACCAGCGACGCCACCAAGTTCGGCTATTCGGGCGACACCGCCGCGTTGAAATGTCCGTTCGCGGCGCATTCCCGCGTGGCGAACCCACGCGACGAGCCGACATTCCCCGGCACCGACACACCGGTGCCGCGCCTGTTACGCCGCGGGATGCCCTATGGCGCGCCGCCGGCACCGCCGGACTACGACGGCGAGCGCGGCCTGATCGGTCTGTTCCTGTGCGGCGCGCTGGCCGGGCAGTTCGAACAGCTCTATTCATGGATCAACGTCAATAATTTCAGTGACGTGTTTTCCCCCAATCTGGACACGCAGGATGCTCTGATCGCCAACCGCATCCCGCCGCCCGCCAGCGACCCGTCGTTCACGATTCCGGTTCCGAACGGCAATCCGATCAAAATTCCAAGCCTGCCGCAGTTCATCGTAACGCGCGGGACGGCCTATGGCCTGCTGCCGAGCATGGCGACGCTGCGGAGCCTTGCGGGGACGTAGCCTCCGGCCAGGCATGCGGCGTCGCGCATCAACGGATCATGGCGATATCGCCGCTGCGCCAGCCTCGGCGGCGCGGCGCTTCAACAGATCATGTTCCCGCTTGTTGCCGGCAAGTTCTGCCGCCGCTTCGAACGCCGCGCGCGCCTCTTCGTAGCGGCCAAGCTTGTGCAGCAGATCGCCGCGCACGCTCGGCAACAGATGATAGGCTTTCAGCACGGGCTCGTGCGCGAGCGCGTCCACGATCGCAAGCGCGGCCTGCGGGCCGTCGGCCATGCCGACCGCCACCGCGCGGTTGAGTTCGATGATGGGCGAACGCACCAGCGCTGAGAGTTCGGCATAGAGTCCCGCGATGCGCGGCCAGTCGGTGGCCTCCGGTGTGCTCGCCCCGGCGTGGCAGGCGACGATGGCGGCCTGCAAGGCGTAGAAGCCGCCGGCGCCGCCGAGCTCATGCGCGCGCTTCAGCGCCAGCATGCCGCGGCGGATCTGCAGCCGGTCCCAGAGGCCGCGGTTCTGATCCATCAGCAGAATGGGATCGCCGGCCTGGTCGGTGCGCGCCGCGATGCGCGAGGCGTTCAGCTCCATCAGCGCCAGCAGGCCGTGGGCTTCCGCTTCAAGCGGCGCGACCCTGACCAGCACACGGCCCATGCGAAGCGCATCGTTGCAGAGTTGCGGCCGCAGCCACTCCTCGCCGCGTGCCGCGGTGTAGCCTTCGTTGAAGATGAGATAGACGACCTCCAGCACTGAGGCGAGCCGCTCCGAAAGTTCTTCGCCGCGCGGGGTTTCGTAGGCGAGTCCGGATTCCGAAAGCGTCCGCTTCGCCCGCACGATGCGCTGGGCGATGGTCGCCTCCGGCAGCAGGAAGGCGCGCGCGATCTCTTCGGTGGTCAGGCCGCAGATCATGCGCAGCGCCAGCGCCGCGCGGGCCTCGCGCGACAATCGCGGATGGCAGGCGGTGAAGATCAGCCGCAGCAATTCGTCGCCGATATCGTCGTCCAGGGCCGCGTCCAGATCCGGCATCGCCTGCTGCTCCTGCGCCAGATCGAGCGCGACCATGCCGTGCTTGCGGGCCAGCATCCGGCCGCGGCGCAAATGATCCAGCGCCCGGCGTTTTGCCGTCGCCATCAGCCACGCACCGGGCTGTTCCGGCACCCCGGCCGCGGGCCAATGTTCGAGCGCCGCCAGCAGCGCTTCCTGCGTCAAATCCTCGGCCAGCGGCACATCGCGCAGCATCCGCGACAGGCTGGTGATCAGCCGCGGCTGCTCGATGCGCCAGACCGCGAGGATCGTGCGATGGACGTCGGCGGCCGTCATCGCCGCCGACGTCGTTCAGCCGGCCCGGCCATCAGGCGTGGGCGCTCACATTGACTTGGCAGGCGCCGTCCATGCCCGGGGTCGCGAAGGCGCGGACCTCGCAGGTTCCATCCCAGCCCGGCATGTGTTCCCGGTGGAGCTGCATGAACTCGACGGCCGCCGCCACGGCCTCTTCCTTGTCCCGGAGCTCGAAGATCGCGTAGCCGCCGATCATCTCCTTGGTCTCGACGAACGGGCCGTCGACGACGCTGAGCTTGCCGTCGGTGATGCGCACCTGCGCGCCGGTCTGGACCGGCATCAGCCCGCCGTTGTCGATCATGCGGCCGGCCTTGATTTCCCGGTCGGCGAGCTTGGCCATCGCCTCCATTAGCGCCGGCGTCGGCGACCGAGGGGGTTGCGAGGAGGTGACGATATACATGAAGCGCATAAATGAACTCCTGTTGGGCGAGAAGCGGCAATTATTACCGCAAAACTGTCTCGCTATAGGGATCGACGATCCAGCCGGGGCCGGATCGACACGCGTTTCGGAAAAATTTCGCCCCGGTTCCCGGGAGAATGCCCGAATCGGCCGGCTGAACCGTCCGTGCGCCTACTGCCCCCGGACCATGATCAGCGGATCGGCGCTGTCGGGCACTTTTCGCCACTGCGCGTTGTCGTCCGCCTCGAACTGCCAGGTCTCGCCCTTGGCCGACATCAGCAGCATCTGGCCATGATCGAGCCGCCATTGCGTCGGTGCGAAAGCCGAGATCGCGGCATCGCATTTCGGCTTCAGAAAGACCTGGAAATTATCCTGGCTGGCCTCGGTGTTGGTCAGCGTCAGGCCGCAGATCGCCTGGCCGTTGCCGCGCACCATCGACCAGTCGCCGATCATCTGGTCCATCGATTTGGCCAGCGAACGGGCGGCCGCGAGATTTTGCAGGATGTAGACGCCCTCACCGGTTCGCAATCCCTCGAAAATGCCGCTCTCGACTTCGGTGAAGTCGACCACCGCCTCGCCGTTGGCACTCTGCAGCCGGACGATATCGCCGAGGCCCTTGATGTTCCAGGCGACGATATCCTTGGTGAACGGCAGCGCAGCGGCGCAGCCGGGCTCGAGTTCGAGCTTGAGGCCCTGCGGCGTCGTATCGCTCTTCAGCGTGACGACGCAGGTCTTGCTGCGATCGGTGGTGGCGAGCTCCCACTGGCCGACCATGTCCTTTTTCAGGGTCGAGGCATCCTGCGACCACACCGGCGATCCCGAGGATCCCAGCACGGCGAGCAGCGCCAGCGGCGCTGCAACCGCGACCCGGATGCGACCGCCGGACATCAGCGCCCCTTCACCGGAGTCTCCGCGACGGGCGTCAGCGGCGGCTTGCCGGCAAACCAGTTCTTCAGATTGTCGACCACGAGCTGATCCATCGCATTGCGCGTGACCACGGAGGCCGAGCCGATATGCGGCAGCAGCACGACGTTCTGCATCGCCTTCAATTCATCCGGCACATTCGGCTCGTTGGCGAACACATCGAGCCCGGCCGCCAGAATGGTCCCCGACTTCAGCGCCGCGACCAAAGCCTGCTCGTCGACGACCGAACCGCGCGCCACGTTGATCAGCACGCCGCGCGGCCCAAGGGCCTTGAGCACATCGGCATTGATCATCTTCGCGGTGGAGGCGCCGCCGGGCACGATCACGATCAGCGTGTCGACCGCCTTCGCCATTTCCATCAGGTCGGGATAATGCTTGTACGACACGCCTTCGGCCGGCTTGCGCGAGTGATAGGAGACCGGAACGAGTGACGCTTCCAGACGTCGTCCGATCGCCTGGCCGATCCGGCCCATGCCGACGATGCCGATCTTGCGATCGCGCAGCGAGCCGACGCTCAAGGGGTAATTCTGCGTCTGCCACAGGCCCGAGCGCAGATAGCGGTCAGCCTTGACGAATTCGCGCAGGGTCGAAATCAGCAGTCCCATCGCGACGTCGGCGACCTCTTCGGTCAGCACATCAGGCGTATTGGTGACGACGATATTGCGCTCGCGCGCGTAGGCGGAATCGACGTGGTCGTAGCCGACGCCGAAGCTGGCGACGATCTCGAGCTTTGGAAAATGCGACAGCGCCTTCCTGTCGGCCGGCACCGTATGATAGGTCACCGCGATGCCGCGGGTCCTGGCCAGCACATCGGGCGTCAATCGCTCGAGGTCGCCCCGGCTTTCCGCCATATGCAGGACGAACTGGTCCGAAAAGCCATTCTCAAGGATCGGCCTGACCGGCCCGTAGACCAGCAAATCGACCTTTTCAGAGGAGATATTTCCGGCAGTCATCAGTTTTCCTTTCCAAGCGCGCTTTCGTGCCAGCGCCGCAGTACCAGATGCGAAATTAGCGCCAGCACACCATAAATGACAATCCCGGCGAGCGAGAGCAGCAACAGCGCCGCGAACATTCGGGGAATGTTGAGACGATAGCCGGACTCGGCTATGCGAAAGGCAAGACCGGAACCGGCGCCCGCGGTCCCCGCCGCGATTTCGGCGACCACCGCACCGATCAGGGACAGGCCGCCTGCGATCCGCAAGCCGCCGAGGATGAAGGGCAGCGCGGCCGGCAATTTCAGGTAACGCAGCGTCTGCAGCCGCGACGCGCCATAGAGCTGAAACAGCCCGGCCAGATTGCGATCGACCGAATTCAGTCCGAGCGTGGTGTTGGAAAGCACCGGAAAGAAGGCCACGATCCAGGCGCAGACGATCACGGCGGTCTGTTGCTGCAGATAGATCAGCAACAGCGGCGCAATCGCAATCACCGGCGTGACCTGCAGGATCACGGCATAGGGGAACAGCGAATATTCCAGCCATTTCGATTGATTGAACAACAGCGCCAGCGCGACGCCGCCGGCTGCCGCGGCCAAGAACCCTTCAAGCGTCGTCAGCAGGGTAACGCCCAGCGATTGCGACAGCACCGGCCAGTCGCTGACCAGCGTCTGAAACACCAAAAGAGGTCCCGGCAGCACAAAGGGTTTGATATCGTTGACGCGGACCACGAATTCCCAGATCGCGATGCCCAAGGCAAGCACGACGACGGGAAGCAACAGGCGGAAAAGATTCTGCGTTGAACTCATGCGCCTGACAGCCCGGAGTAGGACGGCGCCAGCGCACGCGAAACCTCGCGGCAGTAGCCGGCATAGCCGGCCGACATCCGAAAATCCTCGACCCGCGGTTCCGGCGTGTCGATGCGAAACTCGGCGCTGATGCGTCCGGGCCGCGACGTCATCACGATCACCCGCTGCGACAGATAAACCGACTCGAACACCGAATGGGTGACGAAGATGACGGTCTTGTGCAGATTGCGCCACAGCGCCAGCAGATCGTTGTTGAGCCGGAAACGGGTGATCTCGTCGAGGGCCGCGAACGGCTCGTCCATCAAAAGGATATCCGGATCGGTCACCAATGCGCGCGCCAGCGACACCCGCATCTTCATGCCGCCGGACAATTCGCGCGGATAGGCGTCGGCAAATTCGGCGAGTCCGACCTGTACCAGCGCCTCGCTGACACGCGCATCCGCTTCGGCCGCCGGCGCCTGCGCGAGTTTCAGCGGCAGCCGGACATTTTCCCGCACGCTGGTCCACGGCATCAGGGTCGGCTCCTGAAAGACGAAGCCGATGGCATGTCCCGCGCGCGCGGTGCGACGGGACAATTTGACCGTGCCTGAACTCGGTGCGCTAAGCCCCGCGATCAGCCGCAAGGCGGTCGATTTTCCGCAGCCGGAGGGGCCGAGCAGGGAAACGAATTCGCCCCTGACCACGTCGAGATCGAACGGTCCCAGCGCCGTCACGCCATTGTCATAGATTTTCGTCACGCCGCGCAGGCTCACCGCGAGCCCCGAGGCGCGGACGCCGGTTTCGGACAAGGTGGGCTCCGCCATCGGGTTCAGTTCTTCGGCCGCAAATCGAGACCAACGGCCTTGTTGGCAAAGCGCAGCGTATACGCCTGCCGATAATCGATGTCGCGGCGGACGACGCCGGCACGGACCATCTTGTCGAAGAAGCTCGCCATCCGCTCGTCGGTGATGGCGCCGATGCCGTTCTTCAGGGAATCGCCGGAATCGACGATGCCATACTCCTTCATCTTAGCGACGGAATAGGCCAGCAGCTCGTCGGTCATGTCAGGGTTGAGCTGCTTGATCATCGCATTGGCCGGCTTGTTGTCGCCATAGAGATAATTGTACCAGCCGATGACGGACGCGTCGACGAAGCGCTGAACCAGGTCGGGCTTCTTGTCGACGATCTCGCGGCGGGTCTCGATCAGGGTCGAATAGCTGTTGAAGCCATAGTCGGCCAGCAGGACAATTCCGGGCTTGAAGCCTGCGGCCTTTTCGACCGCGTAGGGCTCGGAGGTGACATAGCCCTGCATCGCGCTTTGCTTGTTCACGATGAATGGCTGCGAGTTGAAGGTGTAGGGCTTAACCTTGCTCTCGCTGAAGCCATATTCGGATTTCAGCCACTGGAAATAGCTCGTCATCCCTTCCTTCGACACCAAAAGCGTCAGCGGCTTCAGATCCTCGAGCTTGGTAACTTTCACTTCCGGATGGGTGAGCAGGACCTGCGGGTCCTTCTGGAAAATGGCGGCGACCGTCACCAGCGGCACGTTGTTGGCCACCGCATCGAATGATTGCAGCGTGTTCGCGCTCATGAAGAAGTCGAGCTTGCCGGCGGTCAGCAGCATCCGGTTGTTGTTGTTGGGACCGCCGGGCACGATGGTGACGTCGAGCCCGTAATTCCTGTAGGTGCCGTCGGCAACGGCCTGGAAGAAGCCGCCATGCTCGGCTTCCGCGACCCAATTGGTTCCGAACGAGACCTTGTCCAGGGTCTGGGCGCGCGCAGGCACGAGCGCCGCAATAACGGCGAAAACAGCCGCGGTTAACGTTCGCGGCAAAAAGGCCGGGTTCATGGTTGGACTCCGTCGATCATTCTGGCCCATAATAGGTGGTTGTGGACGTGGATCACGTCCTCTGGACGTGAATCACGCCCGAGGGCAGGGATCACGTCCCCGGAAGGACTAACAAACTACCTCGCAAATTCGTCCAATGAAACGCTTCGCTTGATGACCTCTCCCCTTCCGCCCCGCGACTGGACCGACATCCATTGGCCCGATATCGCAGCAAGCGAGCCCGCGCGCTGGATCGCGGTGCTGCCGCTGGCGGCGACCGAACAGCACGGCCCGCATTTGCCTCTCGGCACCGACGTCATGATTGCGGAGGCCTATCTGGCGCGGGTGCGGGAACGTCTGGCGGACACGATCCCCGCCACCTTCCTGCCGCTGCAGCCGGTCGGCATTTCCACCGAACATCTCCATTATCCGGGCACGCTGACGCTGCCCACGGACATCGCGTTAAAGACATGGATGGCGCTCGGCGAGAGCGTCGCGCGCGCCGGAATCCGCAAGCTGGTGATGGTGACGAGCCATGGCGGCAACAGTGCGGCCATGACGCTGGTCGCGCAGGATTTGCGCGCGCAGCACGGACTTTTGGTAGTCACCACGAGCTGGTCGCGCTTCGGTACGCCGGAGGGACTGTTTCCAGCGGAAGAATTGCGCCACGGCATCCATGGCGGTGCGATCGAAACCTCGATCATGCTGGCGCGCTATCCGGAAACCGTGCGCCAAGCGGCGATCGCGGATTTTCGTCCCGCGAGTATCGCGATGGAAAAGGATTATCGCTGGCTTTCGGCGCACCGGCCGGCGCCATTCGCGTGGCAGGCGCAGGATCTCCATCCGAGCGGCGCCGCCGGAGACGCGACACAGGCCACCGCCGAGAAGGGCGAACAACTGCTCGATCACGGCGCCCGCGCGTTCTGCGAATTGCTCGCCGATGTCGATAACTTCGACGTGATGAAGCTTTCAGACGGCCCCTGCGGATCGTCTAAGTAACTGTATTATCTAGCGAATAGTCCATATCCGGACATCGTCGATCGCGATTCGAACCGGAATCGAAAAGCCTCCGTCCAACTGGGCATGCGGACCACATGGCCGCTTAAAACCGGATGGAGTTTCTCATGTCGATCAAGACCAGGATTGCCGCTGCTGCCCTCGCTGCCCTTGCCGTTACCGGTACGATCGCGTCCACCACCCAGGCACAAGCCAAGCCGATCGGCTGGGGCTGGGGCGTAGGCGCCGGCCTCGTCGGCGCCGCGATTGTCGGCAGCGCGATCGCCGCCAGCAATGACGGCTACTACTACGACGGTGGCTATCGCCGCTGCGTCTGGGTTCGCCAGTTCGACGCTTACGGCAACTATCTCGGACGCGTGCGTAACTGCGGTTACTGACGATCGACTTTTGGTTTGACGCGTTTTCCTCCCGCGACCGCCGTCTACCCCGGATCAAGTCCGGAGCAGGCTCTCGCTTGAAAACGCTCTGATCGTGGATTCCGCGTCCGGCACGGGCGCCTCATCCACCCCGTGCCGCACCCGACCCGCCCGGTTGTCCCCCCGGGCGGGTCAACCTTTTTTGGCAACGATTTCATTGATCCCGGCGATCGATCCCCGGCTTGACATAGAATAGGGGGGTACCCTATCTAGCCCGCATGACACATACCGTGCGAGAGAAGAAGAAGCTGCTGGCCCGGGTAGGCCGCATTCGCGGCCAGATCGAAGCGATCGAGCGGGCGCTGACCGACGAGGCGGAATGCGAGCGCATCATGCATATGATTGCGGGCGTTCGCGGCGGCGTCGCGGGCCTGATGGCCGAAGTGGTCGAGGACCACATCCGCACCCATCTCGTCGACCCCGAGAAAAATCCGGGCGCGCTTAACGCCGACGCGGCGGATCAGCTCATCGAAGTGGTCCACACCTATCTGAAGTGAGAATTCGCATGATCGACGATAACAGCGGCGCAGCCGCGGCCTTTCACAGCCATGTCTTCCTCGGCGAGGGGCACGAGACCAGCGAGCGCCGGACCTGGGCGGTCATCTGGCTCTGCGCGATGATGATGGTCGCGGAAATCGTCGGCGGCCTGCTGTTCGGTTCCATCGCTCTTGTGGCGGATGGATTGCATATGAGCACGCATGCCGGCGCGCTGCTGTTGGCCGCGCTCGCCTATACTTACGCCCGCAAGCACGCCAACAATCCGGCCTTCACCTTCGGCACCGGTAAGCTTGGCGATCTCGCCGGCTTCACCAGCGCCATCGTGCTGGCCATGATCGCGTTGCTGATCGGTTATGAATCCGTCAGTCGTATCTTCGAACCCGTCGCCATTCATTTCAGGGAGGCCATCCCGATTGCCTGCCTTGGCCTGACGGTCAATATCGCGAGCGCATGGCTGCTGAGCGGCGGGCATCACGACCACGGTCATGGACATAGCCATGACCGAGGTCATGGACATAGCCATGGACACGGTCACGCGCATGATGACCATGACCATGACGAGTCGCATCAAATCGCAACCACCGCCGGGTTCGTTGTCCTCGAAGTTTTTGAAGACGGCGTACCGCCGCGCTTCCGGCTGCGCGGCATCACCGGCTCCGCCCTCGAGGCGCAGGCGTGGTCAATCGAAACCGTGCGTCCCGATGGCACACGACAGCTTTTCGCCATGCGGGACAAGGGCGGCTTCCTGGAGTCGCACGGCGAGATTCCTGAACCGCACGCATTCACCGCAACAGTTCGTACCGGCGAGATGAATTATCCCGTCGTTTTCGAAGAGCACGAACACGCGCATGGATCAACGGCCCGTGACAACAATATGCGCGCCGCCGTGATCCATGTTGTCGCCGACGCCGCCGTATCGGTGCTGGTGATCGTCGGCCTGTTGCTCGCCCGCGCCTTTGGCTGGCTCTGGATGGACCCTCTTGCAGGCATCGTCGGCGCCTGCGTCATTGCCAGTTGGTCTTACGGACTGATCCGCGACACCGGCGCTATCCTGCTCGATATGAATCCCGACAGGAGCATGGCCGACAAGCTGCGTGAGGAGGTTGAGGCCGGGGGTGACACGCTCGCCGATCTGCATCTTTGGCGCCTCGGACCGGGACATCTCGGGGCGATCATTTCGGTCGTCACCAGCCGGGAACGTGAGGCTGATTATTATCGCAACCGGCTCGCGCGCTTCAAATCGTTGTCGCATCTCACCGTCGAGGTTGCGCACAAGCCCTGACTTTCGCAGCAACAGGAATTGTAGCGCTTCGCCTCCGATCTGACCCATTTCGTGGTCAAGTGCGTCAAGGGTGCCGCCATAGTCTCGTGCCGCCAATTGCTGATGGTCGGCTGATTTGATCTCCCGCGTCCGACGCGGGCGCCTCATCCGGCCGGCTGGTTCGCCCCCCACCCCGTCCCCTTCGATCGGCTGGCCCGAACCCTGTTGCGCAATTGTCATCAGGCAATGCCATCCAACATGGAGGTTCCCAATCCTTCTTGCTATTGCGAATTACTTGCAATAACGATCGGAAATGAATCGTGCATTTTCCCGATCTGGCTTTGATCGGGAGAATTGTGGAATCCGACCGGGGGCGGCGGGGTTGATGACTTCATTTCTTGGGTGGCGGCGAGCCATCAAATCTGCAGTGATGCGGCAAAACGCTGCCGGAATATTCGCGCTGGAAGTATCCGCATCGATGAACTGCGACCGCCGCTCCCCAAGACATGTCTTTGCCGGCGCCGCCTTCGGCGCGCTCGCGCTCGGCAGTCCTGCGCTCGCCGCTGATATGGCGCTGAAAGCGCCTGCCTATAAAGCGGTTTATGACTGGACCGGCTTCTATCTCGGCGGCCATGTCGGTTATGGCGACGGCGGTTTGGGCGCCGGCACCAATCCGCTTCCCGAACAGGGCGCGTTCTTTCCGCACAGCGTCACGGGCCTGATCGGCGGTTATCAAGCCGGTTACAACAGGCAGTTCTCCAACCGCGTCGTGCTCGGCATCGAGGCCGACGCGTCGTTCCCCAGTCCGGTCGACCTGCCGCGGCGAGCACCGGCTCCGTTCAATGCGACGATCGACTACACCGGCACTTTGCGCGGCCGTGTCGGCTATGCATTCGGAATGTGGATGCCATATCTGACGGGTGGCTTTGCCTGGGGGCACAGCCACATCAATATCAACGATGGCGGCAGAGAGATCCTCTCCTCTCCCGGGCAATACCACACCGGCTGGACCGTCGGCGCCGGCGCCGAGTTTGCCGTCGGCGGCAACTGGAGCGCCAAGCTCGAATATGACTACATCGATCTCGCGCACCGGATGTACGATCTCAGCGACTTCGCCTTGCCGGGCGTCAATGTCGATCCCCGCATCCACCTGATCAAGTTTGGGCTCAACTACCGGTTTGGCGATACGCCCTGGGCTCCGTCGGTTCTCACCAACGGTCAATCCGCGTTTGCGCAATCGAACGACTGGAATGTGCATGCGCAGACGACGTTTATTCCGCAAGCCTATCCATCCTTCCGGTCGCCCTACGCTGGCGCCAACAGCCTTCCGGGACCAGGACAGATTCAGGAGACCTGGACGACGACGGCCTTTCTGGGGCTGCGGCTCTGGGAAGGCGGCGAGTTCTATTTCAACCCGGAGCTCGCGCAGGGCTTTGGCCTCAACGGCACGCTGGGACTGGCCGGTTTTCCGAACGGAGAAGCGCAAAAAGCCGGCGCAGCGTTTCCGAAAATTCGTCCGCAACGCTATTACCTGAAGCAGACGTTCGGCCTTGGCGGCGAACAGGAAGATGTCGCCGACGGCCCCAATCAATTGCCGGGCAAGCGCGATATCGATCGCGTGACGCTGATCGTCGGACGTTTCGCGGTCGGCGACTTCTTCGACGGCAATTCCTACGCCAAAGACCCGCGCGCGGATTTCATGAACTGGGCGATGTGGTCGTCGGCGGCCTACGACTTTCCCGCCGATCTGCCGGGCTACACCCGCGGCGCCGTGGTCGAGCTCAACCGCAAGGACTGGGCGGTACGCGCGGGCCTATTCCAGGTGCCGGACGCTCCCAACACCGATATCCTCGTCTTCAAGACGGGCGGCGCCGTGGTCGAATTTGAAGGCCGATATTCGATCTTCGATCAGCCCGGCAAGGTCCGGCTCGGCGTGTTCGGAAATCGTGGCAACACCGGCAACTATCGCGAGGCGCTGGCAATCGAGGGGATGGATCCCGCGCTCGATATCAACGCTGTCATGACGGGTATCCGGCGCGATAATCCCAAATACGGATTCTACGCCAATGCCGAGCAGCAGATCGCCAAGGACATTGGCCTGTTCGCGCGCGCAAGCTGGAATGACGGGCAGAACGAAATCCTTTCGTTTACCGACGTCGATCGCAGCGTTTCAGGCGGCCTGTCGGTCAAAGGCAGCTATTGGGGACGCCCAAGCGACACGATTGGCGTTGGCGGCGCCATCAATGGACTTTCCAGCGCGCACCGCGATTTCCTGGCCGCGGGCGGCCTCGGTCTCCTGATCGGCGACGGCCAGCTTAATTACCGCAACGAACGCATCCTCGAGGCGTATTACGCCTATTCGATCGACACGCACTTCACGTTGACGGCCGACTATCAGCTGATCGCCAACCCCGCCTACAATGCCGACCGTGGCCCCGTCTCGATTTTCTCCGGCCGCCTCCATGGCGAGTTCTGACGCTTCAGCCGTCAACACCAGGCGCGGGTCGCTCGCCCGGGCCCTGGCTATGGTTCTCGCAATCCTGGGCGCGCCGACGATTGCCTACGCCGGCGAGTGCCCGGGTTCCGGCTCGGAGATCGCCACCGACCGGCCCGATGTTACCAATTCCAGCCTCGTCGTTCCCGTGGGCAGCCTGCAGAGCGAGAACGGAATCAACACAACCGGGCGCGGGTCCGAAAAGACTTTCGACGGCACCAATAGCTGGCTGAGGCTGGGCATTGCCCCATGCCTGGAATTTCTGGTCGACGTGCCGAATTATTTCGGCCGCCTGAAGGGCGATGCGGCCAGCGGCTTCGGCAATGTGGCGCCTGCCGTCAAATGGCAGTTCAGTTCGCTTCCGGAGCCGTGGAATTTGTCGGTGACGGCGGGCGCGGGTCTGCCCACCGGCGCTGCCAAGATCACCGGACCCGGTCTGCAGCCCTATCTGCAATTCCCATGGTCGCATGAACTTGGCGGCGGCTGGGGGACCAGCGGCATGCTGACAACCTTCTTTTTTCCCGCCAACCTTGCCAACAGGCAGACCACGGAGGCGACTTTCGTGCTCGAAAAGAAAGTCACCGAGCGCGCGTCACTGTTCGTCGAATATGTCGGCGATTATCCCTCCCGCGGCAGCAGCGTGCAGCTGTTCAATACCGGCGGCGGCTATCTGTTGACCAGGACCCAGCAGATCGACTTCCACGTCGCGTTCGGTCTCAACCGGAATTCCCCGAACTATATCGTCGGCGTCGGATATTCCTTCCGGTTCGACGATCTGTTTCGCGCCTCCGCGCGCTGAGTTGCCGCGCCAACGTCACCCCGCGGGCTGGAACGACTCCGCCCGCGCCATGGCCCAGGCCTCGCGGAAGCGCGGATCGGCGGTGCCGTCGATCAACTCGCCCGGACGAAGCGATGGATAGAGCTTCGCGAATGAACAGACCTCTCTCGTCGAGGTTCGCTGCGAGAAATGGATCGGCCGAATATCCCGGGGATGTTCGAGGCCTGCGGCTGCGATCAACTCCGACAGCGCATGCAGGGTGGCGTGATGATAATTGTAAACCCGTTCGACCTTGTGCGGCACCACCAGCGCCCGAGCGCGGCTTGGATCCTGCGTGGTTACGCCAGTCGGACAGCGGTCGGTGTGGCAGCTCAGTGACTGGATGCAGCCCAGCGAAAACATGAAGCCGCGCGCCGAATTGCACCAGTCCGCGCCGATGGCCATGGCGCGCGCCATATCGAAGGCGGTCGCGATCTTTCCCGAAGCGCCGATCTTGATGCGATCGCGCGCATTGATGCCGATCAGTGCATTGTGCACGAAGTTGACGCCCTCGCGCATCGGCATGCCGAGATGGTCCATGAACTCCAGCGGCGCAGCACCGGTGCCGCCTTCATTGCCGTCGACCACGATGAAATCCGGATAGATTCCGGTCTGCAGCATCGCCTTGCAGATCGCGAGGAACTCCCAGGGGTGGCCGATGCACAGCTTGAATCCGGCGGGCTTGCCGCCGGACAGCCTTCGCATCTCGCCGATGAACGCCATCATTTGCAGCGGTGTCGAAAACGCCCGGTGATAGGCCGGCGAGATGCAATCCTCGCCCATCGCGACGCCCCTGATCTTGGAGATCTCCGCCGAGACTTTGGCTGCCGGCAGCACGCCGCCATGCCCGGGCTTGGCGCCCTGGCTGATCTTGAGCTCAACCATCTTGATCTGGTCGTCGCCGGCGACGCGCGTGAATTCCTCCGGATTGAAGCTGCCGTCGCGGTTGCGGCAGCCGAAATAGCCGGAGCCGACTTCCCAGATGATGTCGCCGCCCATTTCGCGATGATAGGGGCTGACGCCGCCCTCGCCGGTGTCGTGCGCGAAGCCGCCCTTCCTGGCGCCGGCGTTCAAAGCACGAACCGCATTTGGACTGAGCGCGCCAAAGCTCATCGCCGAGATATTGAAGACCGAGGCCGAATACGGCCTGGTGCAATCCGGACCGCCGATGGTGATGCGGAATTGCTCCTCGGCACGCGGCTTCGGCGCCACCGAATGGTGCATCCATTCATAGCCGTCGCGATAGACGTCTTCCTGGGTGCCGAACGGCCGCTTGTCGAGCACCATCTTGGCGCGCTGGTACACCAGGGCGCGGGTGTCGCGGCTGAACGGCATGCCGTCCTTTTCACTCTCGAAGAAATACTGCCGCATTTCCGGCCGGATCTCTTCGAGCAGGAAACGGATATGCGCCGAGATCGGATAATTCCGCAGCACCGCGTGGCTCTTCTGCACGAGATCGCGGACTCCGAGCAGCGTGAGGGCGCCGAAGATCAGGATTGGAACCAACACCACTTCCCAAATCTTGGGATTGTGGTCAAAAACGCCGATCGAAAGAAGCAGCGCGGTGACGACGCCGCAAATCGTCAGCACGATGAAGCGTGGCGAGAACGGAAGCAGCAGCGTTTCCATATTATCCCTCGGGCGGATGATCCTTGTCATCCACAGCTTAATCCAACCAGCGGAACAAGCACTATACGATATACGGTGCGGCGATCACCGATGTGACAGCGGATCGCGGAAAAAGTTAGTTATTCCCGCGGTCAATCCAATAATCCAGAACGCCTTTTGCAGTGCAGCGTAACCGCCGAATCTCTCGCCGCTAATGACGATGCGGCCGCATCTCGTGAGGGATCTTGCCCTGCTGGAGGCCGTGCTGCGCCAGCCAGGCATCGGTGGTCGCAATGGCGCGGTCGATGTGATCGGCGGTTCGCGAGAAATCGTAGGGTGATCCCACCAGCGGGCACAGCGGCGGCACCACGAAATATTCGATTGCAGGATCGAGACTTTCCAACTCGCTGACCAATTGCCGCGCAATCAACAGCGTCAGCGCATGCAGCGCATTGGCGACCGCGCCAACCGGCGGCGCCTGCGTCGCGCAGGCATGCCCCGTCGGCAGAATGATCAGCCGCATCGCGCCCTTCTTGACCGCGACCTTGATCGGCGTGTTGCTGGAGATCGCGCCATCGGCAAGGTAGTAGTCGTTGTGACGGATCGGCGCAAACGCACCGGGAATCGCGGTCGAGGCGACGATCGCCTCGGCGGTCGAGCCTTCCGACAACACCACGCTGTCGCCGGAGATGATATCGGTGGTGACGATATGCACCGGCAGTCTGGCGTCCTGCAGGTTGCGATAGGGAATATGATCGTCGACCAGCTTGCGGATGCCGTCATGCGGGATCAGGAAATCACGGCGCCACAGAAAGCTCAGCACCGTCCGCCAGCTCATCGGGAAAACGTCGCGCCGCCGCAGCCCGCGCCAGATGGTAGCCAGTCTCTCGACCCCACCGAGCGTCGGATCGCCCGCATAGAATGCGCCGTTCAGGGCGCCGACGCTGGAGCCGACCACCATGTCGGCAACAATTCCGTGCGCGGCGAGCGAGTGCAACATCCCCACCTGGATGGCGCCGAAGCTGCCTCCGCCCGCGAAAACGAATGCCGTTTTCACCGGGCCAATCTGTTCGAGTACCGACAACGCCTGTTCGCTCCCTGGGGTCGCCGCGTCGGCAACCGGCCGCGCGACGTTCGGGGCGTTATAGCAGCGGTGGAACGGGGGAAGCTATGGCGGTGGTTGTCATTCCGGGGCGCGTCGACGACGCGAACCCGGAATCTCGAGATTCCGGGTTCGATGCTTCGCATCGCCCCGGAATGACGAATGAGCGCGAATGTAGGTGCGTTCCCCGGATGCTGCGCAGCGCTCTTGCGGTGCGCTGCTGATCCAAGGTCTATGTTTCCGCAAGTTGGGTCCCGGCTCTGCGGTGCACCGCTGAAGAAGCGCTGCACCGCGTCCGGGACACCAGACTTACCGCTCGACGAACGCCTTCTCGATCACAAAGTGGCCGGGCTCGCTGTGGCTGCCTTCGAGGAAGCTGCGCGTCTCGAACAGCTGGCGCAGCTCTACCAGCATGCCCGGGCTGCCGCACATCATGATGCGGTCGGTTTCGATATCGAGCGGCGGCTGGTGGATGTCGTTGAACAGCTGATCCGAGGTGATCAGGTCGGTGATGCGGCCGCGGTTGCGGAACGGCTCGCGCGTCACGGTCGGGTAATAGAGCAGCTTCTCCGACAACAGCGGCCCGAACAGTTCATCGTCGCGCAGTTTTGCCACCAGCTCTTCGCCATAGGCGAGCTCGGAAACCTGCCGGCAGCCGTGAACGAGCACGATGGTCTCATAGCGCTCGTAGACGTCGGGGTCCTTGATCAGGCTCGCAAACGGCGCCAGACCCGTGCCGGTCGACAGCAACAGCAGGCGCTTTCCCGGGATCAGATTGTCGGTGATCAGCGTACCCGTCGCCTTGCGCCCGACCAGAATCGTATCGCCTTGCTTGATCTTCTGCAGCTTCGAGGTCAGCGGCCCGTCGGCGACCTTGATCGAGAAGAATTCGAGTTCTTCCTCGTGATTGGCGCTCGCCATGCTGTAGGCCCGCAGCAGCGGCCGGCCCTCGACCTCGAGGCCGATCATCGCAAACTGCCCGTTCTGGAAGCGGAAGCCGGAATCGCGGGTGGCGGTGAAGCTGAAAAGCGTGTCGGTCCAGTGCCGGACAGAAAGAACTTTCTCTCTATAGAATGCGCTCATGTGTTTTGGTTTTTCCGATTGACCTGATGTAGAACGATTGACTTAAGCTGCCGTCGACCGCACGAAAGTGGCCGAAATCATTGACGATCTTGCGTGTGATTTGCGCCGATAACAGAGATAGTCAAGATGCTCTGACGCGCAATTGAGAACTCGAAATGGCAGTCGATTAATTTCATAAAAAGGTTCGACGCAATATCGTTAAGGCCCAAACGAGCGCGTAATTAACTTGCTGAGATTGCCGCCGATCTGGCAATTAATTGCTACAAAAGCCGCCGCCAAGGGAAAATGATTTAGTGGTCCTTACCAGCCAGCGAATATTCGTCGATGCCGTCAGGAAATATTGTCTCGCGCACGAAATTGCGATCGAGGTTAAGTCCGGCGGCTGGCTGATCGTCATGCAGCGCGGATCGCGGCGCCGCCTCGCATTCGGCTATGATATCGGACTGAACGGCGCCGCCGCGCATCAGATCGCCAACGACAAGGCGGCAACCGCCGATGTCCTGAAGCTTTCCGGCGTACCCCGCATTCCACACACGCTGTATCTCGGCCCCAAACTCAGTTCGCATGTCCCTGAATCGGGATCGCGTGATGCGATGCTTCGTCAACTCGAGGAGCACCCGGAAGGTCTCGTCGTCAAACCCAATGAAGGGACCTCGGGCGAATCCGTCTTCCTGGTGAAGACCAGACCCGGACTCGAACGCGCCGTGACCCGGATTTTTTCCGCCTATCCGAGTCTTGCGATTTCACCTTACGTCGATATCGAAGACGAGGTTCGCGTGGTCCTGCTGGATGATCTTCCGCTCATCGTTTACAGCAAGACCCGCCCGTCGGTCGTCGGCGACGGCAAGCATTCCCTGCGCGAGCTTGCGCTCGCAACGACATCGACCGAGCAGGGATCGAGCGTGCTGCCTGGCATGACCGGCGACCTGGACAAGGCCGACCTCGACGCGGTGCCGCCCCTGGGGCAGCGGCGCATGCTCAGCTGGCGTCACAACCTCGATTCAGGCGCGCAGCCTGTCCTGCTGGAACAAGGCGATATCCGCGATGCCTGCGTTGGACTCGCGATCAAGGCCGCGACGGCGGTCGGCATCCGGTTCGGGTCGATCGACGTCGTGCGCTCCGGCGGAGCCTGGCAAGTCCTCGAAGTCAATTCCGGGGTGAAGATGGAAGCGCTCGGCAGACTGCATCCCGACCTCGTCTACGCCGCCTACAATGCCGCGCTGGACAAGGTGTTTGGGTGAACGCGTCCGCATGATCTCGTGGCGTGGGCAAAGCCAACGGGTCGCGCTAATGCGCGCCCGATGACAGGCTCCGCGTGCCCACCACTCGTAATAACGAGGCGGATAGACGGTGGGCACGGCGCAAGCGCGCCTTTGCCCACCCTACGATTCCGCCACCTAGTTGTTGCTCGTGCCTTGCGTATCGTCGAGCACCTTGAAAGCCTCTTCGAGCTGCGGCGAGATCGCGACGTTGAGCCGTTCCCCCGTCGGCAGGCGCGAGACGAACCATTTGTTGTAGAGCGGGATCAGGTCGCGGTTCGAGCCGAGCTTGCGGAAGGTCCGCTCGACCACCGCGGTCAGCTGCGGCTCGCCCTTGCGGAACATGATGCCGTAGGGATCGTAGGACAGATATTCGCCCGTCACCTTGAACTTGTCCTGGCTCTTGTGCCGCGCAATCAGGCCGTAGAGCAGGATGTCGTCGGTCGCAAACGCATCGGCCTTGCCGTCCACCAGTATCTGATAAGATTGCTCGTGGTCGCCGGCGGTGACGATGTTCAGCCCCAACGAGAATTTCTTGTCGACATTGTGCATCGCCTGTTCGTTGGTGGTGCCTTTCGTCACCACCACGGTCTTGCCCTTGAGATCCGCGGGCGCCGCGATGCCCGAGGCCTTCGGCACCATCAGCTTGGTGCCGGCCACGAACATCAAAGGCGAGAACGCCACCAGCTTGGCGCGCTCGGCGTTGGCCGTGGTCGATCCGCATTCGAGATCAATCTTGTTCTGCGTCACCGCCGGAATACGGTCGTCCGACGTGACCTTGACGTATTCGATCTTGAGATTGGAGTCGTCGACCTCAACGCCGATCTCGTCGACGATAGCCTCGCACAATTCGAGGCTGTAGCCGATCGGCCGGTTGGAGTGATCGAGGAACGAGAACGGCGGCGAGCTCTCGCGATAGCCCAGCCGCACGGTATGGGTGTTCTTGATATTGGCGAGCGTGGGGCTAAGCCCCTCGCTTCCGGCTGTCTGCGCGGAAGCGGCCGTTGCCAGGAGACATGCTGCCAGCAACAAGCCGCCCGCCAATATCGGCCTCCCCGGAGATCGATGCATGCATCTCTCCCTCAGTGGCCGGCCAATACGGCGTCACCCGGAACAGTATCGGAGGGAACGACGTCGTCGGGTCCGAGCTCATGCTCTGCCTTCAGCTCGCCCTCCCACTTCGCCACCACGGACGTGGCCAGCGAGTTGCCGATCACGTTGGTGGCGCTGCGTCCCATGTCGAGGAAGGTATCGATGCCCATGATCATCAAGAGGCCAGCCTCGGGGATGCCGAACTGACTGAGCGTCGAGGCGATCACGACCAGTGAGGCGCGGGGCACGCCGGCGACGCCTTTCGAGGTGATCATCAACGTCGCGAGCATCGCAAGCTGCGTCGCGAGCGGCATCTCGATGTGGTAGGTCTGCGCGATGAAGATGCTCGCGAAGGTGCAATACATCATGGTGCCGTCGAGGTTGAACGAGTAACCGAGCGGCAGCACGAAGGCCGAGATCCGCGAAGACGCGCCGAAGCGATTGAGGCCTTCCAGCGTCTTCGGGTAGGCGGCCTCCGAAGACGCGGTCGAGAACGCGATCATCAGCGGCTCGCGGATCAGCCGCAGCAAATGGCTGTATCTCGGCCCGATGACGACGAAGCCGACGATGACCAGGATCGCCCACAGGATCAGCAGCGAGAGATAGAAGCCGCCCATGAACACGATCAGCTTCCACAGCACCAGCAGGCCATTCTTGGCCACGGTCGCCGTGATCGCCGCCCATACCGCGATCGGCGCGAACAGCATCACATAACCGGTGACCTTGAGCATGATGTGCGCGAGATCGTCGATCAGCGACATGATCGGCTTCGACCGCTCCGGCATGGCGCCCAGCGCCACCGCGAAGAACACGGCAAATACCACGATCTGCAGGATTTCATTCTGCGCCATCGCGTCCGCGATCGAGGTCGGGATCAAATGGGTCAGGAATTTCTCGATCGAGAACGCCGATACCGGCAGGCCGGTCGACTGCGCCTTGTCGGGCAACGTGCCCGGGAAGTTGGCGCCGGGCTGCAGCAGATTGACCATCAGGAGGCCGAGCAGCAGCGAGACGAAGGAGGCGCTGACGAACCAGCCCATGGTCTTGGCGAAGACCCGCCCCAACTTGGCGCCGGAGCCCATATGAGCGATGCCGCCGACCAGCGTGGCAAATACCAGCGGCGCGATGATCATCTTGATCAGGCGCAGGAACAGCATCGCGATCAGGTTTACGTCGGCTGCGATCTCCACCCGGCTGTCGGGCAGATAATTGAAAATCAGTGTCCCCATCACGATGCCGAGCCCCATCGCGATCAAAATGAATTGCGTAAACCTGCTGGACATTTTTACCCCCGTAAGTTCCGGCAGCCCAGAGTTTGGCAGATTTCGGGAGCGACGCAACACGCTTAAAAAGATCGGCGGCCTTGCCGCAATGTTCCCGTTGTGGAATGCGCGCGCGCCGACTAGCGTTCAATGCAGCGCACAATGTGTGCAATTGAGCGCCTCATGCGCGGTCAATTGCATCAAGAATTGCCAAAAGAACCGCAAGTCGAGGGGAGAGACCGCCATGAACGACACCGTCAATCGCCAGATCCTGCTGGTGGAAAAGCCGACCGGGAAACTCGGACCCGAGCATTTCAAGATGTCCAAGGGGGCTGTCCCCGAGCCGAAGGACGGCGAGGCCCTGGTGCGGACGCGCTATATCTCGCTGGATGCCGCCAACCGGGCCTGGATGCACGGCGCAACCTACCGTGCAGCGGTCGAGGCCAACACCGTGATGGCCGGCGGCGGCATTGCCGAAGTGGTGTCCTCGAAAGCGCCTGGCCTCAAGGCGGGCGACATCGTGTTCGGCGATACCGGCTGGCAGGATTACGCCGCCGTGCCGGCAAAACACCTGAACAAGATGCCGAAGCTGGAGCCGATGACACATCTGCTCTCGGTCTACGGCATCGCCGGCCTCACCGCCTATTTCGGCCTGCTCCACGTCGGCAAGCCAAAGGAAGGTGAAACCGTCGTGGTCTCGGCGGCGGCCGGCTCGGTCGGGTCGATCGTCGGCCAGATCGCCAAGATCAAGGGGTGCCATGTCGTCGGCATCGCCGGCGGCAAGGACAAGTGCCATTGGCTCACCAGCGAACTCGGCTTCGACGCCGCGGTCGATTACAAGGACGGCGCGACCTACAAGGCGCTGCGGGCGGCGGCGCCGACGGGCATCGACGTCTATTTCGACAATGTCGGCGGCGACATTCTGGAAGCCTGCCTGTCGCTGATGAACAATCGCGGCCGCATCGCCTGCTGCGGTGCGATCTCGCAATATGACGGCGTGCCGTCGGCGCATGGCCCGCGCGGCGTCCCGGGCCTGATCGTGGTGAAGCGGCTCATCATGCAGGGCTTCATCGTGATGGACTATATGGACCAGCGCGATTCCGCCCTGAAGGACCTGCAGTCCTGGGTCGCCTCCGGCAAACTGAAGGTACAGGAGGACGTGATCGACGGCCTGGAGAATACGCCAAAGGCGCTGATCGGACTGCTCGCCGGCGAAAACCGCGGCAAGCGGATGGTGAAGGTGTGAGGGCCTTTTAAAGCGAAGATACTTCACTTTCCGTCATGGCCGGGCACAGCCGTCCGAAGGACGGCGTCGCTTCCGCTCGCCTACGCCCGGCCATCCACGCCTTTGTTGCGGAGCGACCGCCAGAACGTGGGATGGCCGGGTCAAGCCCGGCAATGACGAGTTTGTTAATGCAACGTCGGCGCCTGCGGAATCCCTTGCGCGCCGGCCTTCCCTGCCTTTCTCCCTGCCAGCCAGTTCTCGAACCGCTGCACCACGACGAAGAACGTCGGCACGAACAGCACGGCCAGACAGGTCGAGGCCAGCATGCCCGAGAACACGGTGATGCCGATCGACTTGCGGGCGTTGGCGCCGGCGCCGGTCGCGAGCACCAGCGGCACCACGCCGAGGATGAAGGCAAACGACGTCATCAGGATCGGCCGGAACCGCGCGCGCGCCGCCTCCACCGCGGATTCCAGCAGCGGCTTGCGGTCGCGCACATGAAGCTCGAGCGCGACCTCGACGATCAGGATCGCGTTCTTGGCCGACAACGCGATCAGCAGGATGATGCCGATCTGGGTGTAGAGATTGTTCTCGATCCGCAACGCCGTGAGCACCGACATCGGGCCCAGCAATGAAAGCGGCACGGCCAGGATCACGGAGATCGGCGCGTACCAGCTTTCATATTGTCCGGCCAGCACGAGGTACACGAGCAGCAGGGCAAGCCCGAAAGCCCAGTAGATCTGGCCGCCGACGACCTTCTCCTGGTACGACATCGCCGTCCATTCATAGCCGGCGCCCGGCGGCAAGGTTTTGGCCGCAATCTCCTCCATCAGCGTCATCGACTGGCCGGAACTGTAGCCCGTGGCGGGCAGGCCGATGATGGTCGCGGACGGATAGAGATTGTACAGGCTGATCAGCGAAGGGCCGACCGAAGGCATGATCTTCGCCACCGTGCCGAGCGGAACCATGTCGCCCTGGCTGTTGCGCACATACAGTTTTTCAATGTCCCGCGGCGTCAGGCGAAATTGCGCATCCGCCTGGGCGTAGACCTGGAACGTGCGGCCGAACTTGTTGAACTGGTTGATGTAGGAAGACCCCAGATAAGAAGACAAGGTCGAGAAGATCTGGTCGGTGGTGACATGCAGGGTCTGGGTCTTGATCCGGTCCACATCGACGTCGAACTGCGGCACCATCGAGCGGAACGGCGAACTGACGCGCTGCAGCGCGCTTTGCGTCTGCGCGTTGGCAACGATGGCACCGGTGATGGCCTGCAACTTGCCGAAATCGGAATTGCCGTCGCGGAGCTGGACCTGCATGGCAAAGCCGGCGGCGTTGCCGATGCCCTGGATCGGCGGCGGCGGAACCACCAGGATCCGCGCTTCCGGGATCACCGACAGTTTCTCGTTCAGTCCGACGAACAGCGACCGGAGGTCCTGGCCCGGGCCACGCTCGCTCCACTCCTTCAGGATCAGATAGGCGACGCCGGCATTGGCGAGGCTGGAACTGTTGTCGAGCGCCGATATGCCGGCGATGCTGATCACCTGCTCGACGCCCGGCGTCTTGCCGGCGAGGTCGCTGACCTGATCGAGCACGCGCTGGGTGCGATCGAGTGCGGCGCCGTCGGGCAACTGCACCGCCACCAGCAAATAGCCCTGGTCCTCGATCGGAATGAAGCCCGTCGGCACCCTCGACAGGCCGTAGCCGGCGATGCCGATCAGGATCAGCGCCGATATCACCGACAGATTGCTGTGCGCCACCAGGCGGCCGATCAACCGGGCGTACCCCCGCTCCAGGCGGTCATAGACGGCGTTGAAGCCGCGATAGAAGAAGTTGCGCTGTTCCGGCGGCACCGGGCGGCGCAGCCACAACGCGCACTGCGTCGGCTTCAAGGTGGCGGCATTGACGGCGCTCAACAGCGCGGTCGCGGCGATGACCAGCGCGAATTGCGAGTACATTCTGCCGGTCAAACCCGGCAGGAAGGCCGACGGCAGGAACACCGAAATCAAAACCAGCGTGATGCCGATGATCGGCGCAAACAGCGCATCCATGGCGCTGATCGCCGCATCATGGCCGGACATGCCCTTTTCGATATTATGGGCAGCGCCTTCGACCACGACGATGGCGTCATCCACCACGATCCCGATCGCGAGTACGATCGCAAACAGGGTCGAGATGTTGACGGTAAAACCGAGCGCCGCCATCGCGGCGAAGGCGCCGATGATCGTCACCGGCACCGTGGTGGCCGGCACCAGCATCGCGCGCCAGTCCTGCAGGAAGATCAGGATCACGATCAGGACGAGGAAGCCGGCCTCGATCAGCGTCTTGTAGACCTCGTTGATCGAGGCCGAGACGAACTTGGTGGTGTCGAACGGCGTGTCGTACTTGATGTCCTGCGGAAATTGCGTCGCAAGCGCCGCCATCTTCTTCTGGACCGCCGCCTCGACCTCGAGCGCGTTGGCGCCGGGCGACTGGAATACGCCGATGCCGGTGGCCGGCTTGTTGTTGAGCGAGAATACCTGGCTGTAGGTCTGCGCGCCAAGCTCGACCCAGCCGACGTCGCGCACCCTGGTCACATCGCCATTGGTGCCGGTCTTGACGATGATGTCCTCGAACTGACTGGTGTCGTCGAGCCGTCCGTTGACGTTGAGCGTGTACTGGAAGGCCTGTCCCGCCGGCGTCGGCGGCATGCCGACCTGACCCGCGGTGACCTGCTGGCTCTGCTGCTGGATCGAGGAAATGACGTCCTGCGGCATCAGCGCGCGGACCTGCAGCTTGTTCGGATCGAGCCAGACCCGCATCGAATACTGGCCGGCGCCGAACACGGTGACGTTGCCGACCCCAGGCAATCGCGACAATTCGTCCCGGACATTGATGGTGGCGTAGTTCGAGAGGAACAGGCTGTCGTAGGTCTCCTTCGGCGAGGTCAGCGTCACGAACAGCAGGATCGCCGTGGATTTCTTCTGGACGGTGACGCCCTGGTTCTGCACCGACTGCGGCAGCTGCGACAGCGCGCTCGACACCCGGTTCTGCACCAGCACCTGCGCGAAGTTGAGATCGGTGCCGATCTTGAACGTTACCGTCAGCGAATAGGTGCCGTCGGCGCCGCTGTAGGACTGCATATAGAGCATGTCTTCGACGCCGTTGACCTGCTGCTCGATCGGCAGCGCCACGGTGTCGATCACGGTCTTGGCGGAAGCGCCGGGATAGCGTGTCGTGACCTGCACCGTCGGCGGCACGACGTCGGGATATTGCGCGACCGCAAGCCGAAACAGGCACACACCGCCGATCAGGATCATCAGGATCGCGATGACGTTGGAGAGAACCGGCCGCTCGATGAAGAATTTCGAAATCATGGCCGATCCTATTTGGCTGGAGCCGGCGACGCTTCACTCTTGGTTAGCTGCGGATCGACCTTCTGGCCGGGGATCGCGCGCAACAGCCCGGCGGTGACGACGCGATCATCGGCCTTGAGGCCGCTTTCGATGACGCGCAGATCGCCCTCCAGCGGCCCGGCCTGGACCTTGCGTTGCTCGACGACGTTGTCGCCATTCACGACCAGCACATAGCGTCCGGCCTGATCGCTGCCGAGAGCGACGTCGGGGACCAGCAGCGCGTTCGCCTGCTGTTCGAAGGGAACGCGGACACGAACGTAGTAGCCGGGCAACAGCACGCGATCGGGATTGGGCAGCACGCCGCGCACCGCGAGCGTCCCGGTCGACTGAGTGAGCGTCGGCGCGGCGTAATCCAGATTACCCTTGTGCGGGTAGCCGCTGTCGGTCTGCAATCCGACCTCGATCGGGAACGTCTTGAGCTCGTTCGACGTCAGGCCGCGACGGCGCGCCTCTTGCCGGACCCGCAGCACGTCCTGTTCGTTGACGTTGAAATTCACATAGATCGGATCGAGCGCCACGATGGTGGCAAGCTGGGTCGGCGACGCCGCGCCGACGAGTTCGCCGACGGATACGAGATGGGCGCTGACCACGCCGTCGAATGGCGCCACGACATTGGTGTAGCCGTAATTGACCGCCGCGATCTTGGTGTTCGCCTCGGCCTGCAGCAAATTGGCCTGGGTGTTGTCGCGCGCGGACGTGGAGGTGTCGAGCGTCGCCTGCGAGACGGCCTGCCGCTGGACCAGATCCGACTGCCGTTTGAAGTCTGCCTCGGCCTGCTTCACCGATGCCTGCGCGCCGGCTTCGGCGGCCTGCGCCTGTTCGAGCTTGAATTTGTAGGTATCGGGCTCGATCGTGAACAGCGTGGTGCCTTCCTTCACGAAGTTGCCGTCCTGATAATTGATCGATTGCAGCACCCCCTGCACCCGCGCGACCAGATCGACGTTCTTGATCGGCGCGGTGTTGCCGGTCGCCTCGATGTAGCGCGTGATGGAGCGTTGCACCGGCAACCCGACTTCAACCTTGGGTGGCGGCGGCGGCACAAAACTATTTTGTTCACAGGCACTTAAGCCGACGAAAGAAAATGTGACGAAGGCAATACGCAAAGCAGCGGCGGTTCGCAGCCGCACAATATCATCCAGCTTGAAATGTGCCGGCGCGCGCGTACGTCTCATTTCCGTGCCTCTATGAAGTTTGCTTCAGGAAAAGGCTTTTTGTTCGACAACGTTTCGCGAGCCATGAATAGCAACAATCTGCTTGCAGTGGAACCCGAAAGCTAAAATGATGTCGGCCGCGAAAGTTTTTTCGCCGGTTTGTTCATAATTCAATTCGGTTGAAGCGGCGGCTCCAGCGACAACAAAAGGATTTATGCAAATGATCAACACGTTGAAACGTGCGGCGAAGCTTTGGGTGCTGCTGGCGGCTGCGACATTCGCAACTGCAGCACCGGGATTTGCGCAAGCGCCGAGCCAGGCCCAGCGCGACGCGATCAAATCCCAATGCCGCTCCGATTACATCGCGCATTGCTCCAGCATCCCGCCGGGCGGTGAAGCATCGCTGCAATGTCTGCAGAAGAACATGTCGAGCCTCTCCGCGAGTTGCAAGAGCGCCGTTCAGACCGTCGAACCCCCGGCCGAACCCAGGGCCGAGTCCGCTCCGGCTGCACCGAAAACGGAGTCGGCTCCGGCCGCTGCAACCACCAAACCGGAAACCGCAGCGCCCAAGGCCGCGGCGGGAACGACGGCGAAGCAGCCGAACAGCGCGCAAATTTCCGCCATCCGCAGCGCCTGCCGTTCCGACTATCCAAAAGTCTGCGCGGGGGTGCCGACCGGCGGCGCGCCGGCTTTGCAGTGCCTGGAGAAGAACAAATCGAAGCTTTCGCCAGCCTGCGAGAGGGCCGTCGCCGCAGCCGGCGGCGGTGGCGCAGCGCCGGCGGCCGGCGCACCTGCGGCAGCAGCGACCGACGCTCCGGCAGCCACAGCGCCGGCGGCGCCAGCCGTCATCGTGCTGCGGCCGATGCGGCCGCGCGAGCAACTGTTCGTCCTGCGGTCGGCATGCGGCGGCGACGTCCGCTCGCTTTGCGGCGGCGTGGCGCCCGGCGGCGGCCGTATCGTGCAATGCCTGGCGACGCAGGCGGCCTCGCTGTCGCCCGCCTGCAAGGACGTCCTGGCCCAGTTTTCCGCGCAATAAATCGCGCCCGCCGCCGGCGATCCTTCCATCGGGGATCGTCGGCGACGCGATTCCCGCGCGGGATATGACCAACAGCAATCTGGAAAGGAAGAAACCAATGCTGCGCGTTATCCTGACGGCCGCCACGGTGCTGTGCATTTCCCAAACCGCGTTCGCGCAGGAACTGACCGCCGCGCAGCGCGACGCCTGCATGGGCGACTACCAAAAATATTGCAAAAGCGTCGTACCGGGCGGTGGACGGATTATCGCCTGCCTCGCCAAGGAGAGCGACAAGCTGACGCCGGCTTGCAAGAAAGTGCTGGAGGCGGCGGAGAAGAAGTAGAGCAGCCTTGAACGGCTGCCGCCGGTACCAGCCGAGAATTCGAACGAGTTCGGCGCGCAAGCGCCCGAACGGCATCCGTCGAACCTTCGTTCAAATCCGGTGATCCACCTGAACAAGTCCGGGAGATCAACATGCGTTACTTTCTGCTCATCGCCGCCGCCGTCATCGCCTTTGGTGCGACCATGACCGTCGGGCCGACGGACGCCAATGCGGTGGTCTGCGCCCGCGGCGTCCACCGCGCCGGCTGCGCCGGATATCGCGGCGCGGTCGTCGTGCGCAAGCCGGTTGTCGCAGGCTGCCGCTGGGTGTGGGTGGGCGGCGTGAAGGTACGTCGCTGCTACTGACCCAAGACGCAGTTCCCCGTATTTTTACGCTGGCGTCCCGGCCGCGCAGCGATTATTCTCACCCATATTGTAAGTGTACTGTCAATTAGGGAGGAAGACTGTGCGTATCGCCGTGCTCGGCGGAGGCCCCGGCGGCCTCTACTTCGCCTATCTCTGGAAAAAGCGCCACCCGGACGCCCGCATCGATCTGTTCGAGCAGAACGCTGCCGGCGCGACCTGGGGCTTTGGCGTCGTGTTCTCCGAGCAGGCGCTCGAATTCCTGCGCGCCGACGACCCCGAGACGGTCGATGCGATCGCGCCAAGGATGGAGAGCTGGAAGAACATCACGCTCAATTTGCGCGGGCAAAGCGTCGAGATCGACGGTGTCGGCTTCTCCTCGATCGGGCGGCTCGAGCTGCTGACCATCCTGCAGCAACGCGTCCGCGACGCCGGCATCACGCCGCGATACGACACCCTCATTCAGTCGGTCGATGAACTCAGGGGTTACGACCTGATCGTCGCGGCCGACGGCCTGAACTCGCTGGTGCGCCGCAGTTTCGAGCAGGACTTCGGCGCGTCGGTTTCGCATTCAACCAATAAATTCGCCTGGTACGGCACCACCAGGCGCTTCGCCACGCTGTCGCAGACGTTTGTTGCGACCGAACTCGGCACCTTCAACGCCCACCATTATCGCTATTCGCCGTCGATGAGCACCTTCCTGGTCGAATGCGACGCCGCGACGTGGGAGAATTATGGATTTGAACACAAGACCATCGAGCAATCGCAGGCGACCTGCGAGCAAGTATTCGCCGCAACGCTCGACGGACATAGACTGGTGTCGAACAAATCGATCTGGCGCAATTTCCCCTGGATCTGGAACGAGAACTGGTCGTCGGGGAATATGGTGCTGATCGGCGACGCGCTGCATTCAGCGCATTTTTCGATCGGATCGGGAACGCGGCTGGCGATCGAGGATGCGATCGCGCTGACCAAGGCGCTGGAAGCCGAGCCGGACATCCCGGCGGCGCTCGCGCTTTATCAGGCCGAACGCAAACCGATCGTGAAAAAGCTGGTGACGGCGGCGCGCACCAGCGCCGACTGGTACGAGCATTTTCCCGAACATATGAAGCTTGATTTGCTGGATTTTGCCTACAGCTACATCACCCGCTCCGGGCGGATCGACGATGCGCGCCTGCGCGCGATGTCGCCGTTGTTCATGGCGCGCTTTGAGGCGGCGAGGAAAATCGGGAGCCGGTCATGACGCACGAAATCGCCCATCAGGTACCGTTGGATAACGCCGGCGCGCGCGAGATCGGCTTTACGATCCCCGACCGCTACAACGCCAGCCGCATCCTGTTCGACAATTTGTCCCACGGCCGCGGTGACCGGCTGGCGCTCACCGGTCCGGGCGGCACGCGCAGCTATGCACAGCTCTGCGCCGAGGCCGCCCAATGGGGACACGGCTTTATATCCCTTGGGCTGAACCGCGGCGACCGCGTGCTGATGTTCCTAGACGACACGCCGGCCTATCCCGCGGCTTTCTTCGGCGCGGTGCGCGCAGGATTCGTGCCGCTGTTGATCAATACGCTGACGCCGCCGGATCTGTTGCAATTTTATCTTTCGGATGCGGGTGCGTCCGTGGCCGTTGCCGACGCCGAATTCTGTTCGCGCTTCGACGCCATCGCCTGCAAGGATACGCCGCTGCACACCCTGATCGTGGTCAACGGCGCCGCGGGCGCACACGCCGTGCCCCATGCCATCCCCGCGGACAAGTGGTTGGAGGATTTCCCCACCGCCCTCGCCGAGGCCGACACAAACCGCAACGAGATGGCGTTCTGGATGTATTCGTCCGGCTCGACCGGACGACCGAAGGGCATCGTGCATCTGCAGCACGACATGGCCTATAGCGAGGCGGCGTTCGCGCGCGACGTGCTGAAACTCGGGCCAGACGACATCTGCTTCTCGGTGCCAAAAATGTTCTTCGCCTACGGGTTCGGCAATTCCATCACCTTCCCGTTCGCGGTCGGCGCGGCCACGCTGCTGCTGCCGGGGCAGCCGAGGCCGGCGGCGGTCTTCGAGGCGATCGGGCGCTTCCGTCCCAGCGTCTTCTTCGGATTGCCGACGCTCTATACGTCGCTGACCAAGGCCGAAGGCGCGCCGCTAGCGGATTTCTCGTCGCTGCGGATGGCGCTGTCCGCCGCCGAGGTGCTTTCCGCTGACGTCTTCAACGGCTGGAAGGCGCTGACGGGCCTTGAGATCGTCGAAGGGCTGGGATCGACGGAAGCGCTGCACATCTATCTGTCGAACCGGCCCGAGAAGAAAAAGCTCGGCGCCGCCGGCCTGCGCGTCCCCGGTTATGAAATTGCGCTGCGGGACAAGGACGGCCGCGAGGTCGGCGACGACGAGGAAGGCATTTTGTGGGTTCGCGGCGATTCCAATACGCCGCTGTACTGGAACCGGCCGGACAAGTCGGCGGAGACCATCCGCGACGGCGGATGGATCTATACCGGCGACCGCTTTGTGCGCGATTCCGACGGTTTTTATTTCTTCCGCGGCCGCGCCGATGATTTGATCAAAATCTCCGGGCAATGGGTCTATCCGCTCGAAGTCGAGCTTTGCCTCGCCGAACACCCGGATGTACGCGAATGCGCGGTATTCGCGGTCGAGTTGCCGGACCGGCGCATGACCTTGAAGGCCGTGGTGGTGATGAACAGCGGCGGCTTCGAAGCCGGCGAGGCGACCAAGCGGCTGCAGGATTTCGTCAAGGCAAAGCTGCTGCCGTACAAATACCCGCGCGAGGTGAAATTCATCGATGAATTGCCGAAGACGGGTACGGGCAAGATCGACCGGCAGGCGCTGATGAAGATGTAGGGTCTTACGATCGTCATTGCGAGCCAACGGGTCGGCGCGAAGCGCCGCCCGATGACAGGCTCCGCGAAGCAATCCATCGCGCCGCAGAAAGAAAGAATGGATTGCTTCGTCGCTTCGCTCCTCGCAATGACGGGAAGCCTTTACCCCGCCAGCCCCGTCCCGCCATACAGCCACGCCAGATGGCCGTAATAGTCCTCCGACGTCTTTGCGCGCATGATCGCGTTGCGGAGGCGGGCGTGTTCGCCGGCGGGATGATAGATGTGCTCGCCGATGGCGCGGGATTGCAACTGCACGCGCGCGGTGCGCGGGAAACGTTGCGCGCGGTAGTTTTCGAGCGCGGTGGCGTAGTCCTCATGCTGCGACAGCATGTGCGACAGGCACACCGCGTCTTCCATCGCCTGGCAGGCGCCTTGCGCGAAATATTGCAGCATCGGATGCGCGGCGTCGCCGAGCAGCGCGACGCGGCCGTCGATCCAGCGTTCCGTGGGATCGCGGTCGCACAACACCCAGAGCTTCCAGTTCTTGCCGTGGCGAATGATCTCCCTGGCGCGCGCATGCACGTGCGTAAAACCCTTCATGACCTCGTCTTCGGACACCGGCTTGCCGGCGACCGGTTCGGGAGCGTCGTTGTGATAGGTGACGACGAGGTTGAACACTTTCCAACCCGACAGCGGGTAATGCACGATGTGGCATTTCGGACCGGCCCACAGCGTCGCCGCATTCCAGCGCAGATCCTTGGGCATCTGCTCGGTCGGGATCACCGAGCGATAGGTGGTATGGCCGGAGACCCGCGGCGGGCCGTCCGCAGTGACTTGCTTGCGGATATTGGACCACAGCCCATCCGCGCCGATCAGAAGCCGCCCCGTAATACGCTCGCCGTTCGCCAGCCGCGCCGTCACCGACGCGCCGTCCTGTTCGTAGCCGACAACCTCGCTGCTGACGCGCAGCTCGATCAATTCGTGGGCCTGGCAGGCGCGCAGGAACACGCCGTGCAAATCGCCGCGATGCACCACCGCATAGGGGTTGCCGAACCGCGCGCGAAACGCCTCGCGCAGATCGATATGGGTGATCTCTTCGGCGGTCAGCGCGTCCATCAGCCGAAGCTGATCGATATAGACCGCCATGCTTCGCGCGGCTTCGCCAACGCCTAGATAGTCGAAGGCGTGGAACGCGTTCGGCCCAAGCTGGATGCCGGCGCCGATTTCGCCGAGCACGGCGGCCTTTTCCAAAAGGACCGAACGGATGCCCTTTTGCGCCAGCCCAAGCGCTGCGGCGAGGCCGCCGATGCCGCCGCCCGCGATCAGGACCGGCCGTGCGTCTGACGGCGCCATCAGTTCGACTTTCCCAGATGTTCGAGCGCGTCTTCGGCGCGCAGCGGCACCCGTGAGGCCTCGTTGTTGAGATCGACGAGCTGCGTCAGCAGCGCCAGCAAGGTCTTGCGGTCGGCCGGCTTCAGGGGCTGCAGCATCCGCGCCTGCGCCCGCTCGACCGACGGCACGATGTCGCGCAGCAGCGCCGCGCCTGACTTGGTGAGGTAGAGCAGCTTGACGCGCTTGTCCTCGCGGGCGGGTTTGCGCTCGACCAGTGATTTCGTTTCCAGCCGCTCGATCACATTGCCGAGCGTCGAGCGATCGAACGCGATCACCGCCGACAGCCGCGTCGCGTCGATGCCGGGATGGGTGTGAATCGCGACCAGCGCCGCATATTGCACCGGCGTCAGGTCGAAGGCCCGGCACTCCTCGACAAAGATCGCGACCGCGATCTGCTGCATCCGCCGGAACAGATAGCCCGGCGCGGCGTAGACCGCATCCATCGTGATCGGCGGGGTCTTACTCGGCATCGGGCTGCTGGTCCGGCGCGGCATCGGCGAATGCTTTCATGGCTTTGGCGGCGGTTTCGGCCTTGAGCAGGCGCGGATAGGCCGAGACGTCGACGCCGAAGCGCCGCGCATTGGCGAGCTGCGGCACCAGGCAGAGATCGGCGATGGAAGGCTTGTCGCCAAAACAAAACGGACCGGCCTCGGCCGCGATCAGGGTTTCGCAGGCCGAAAGCCCCTCGCGGTTGGCCCAGGCCGCCCACTCCGTCACCTTTTCTTCCGCAAGACCGAGCTGGCGCAGCCGGGCCAGAACCTTGAGGTTCTGCACCGGGTGGGTGTCGCAGGCCAGCGCCATCGCAAAGGCGCGGACTTTGGCGCGGCGCAGCGGATCCTTCGGCAGCAGCGGCGGCGTGGGGTGGGTCTCGTCGAGCCATTCGATGATGGCAAGCGACTGGGTCAGCACCGTGCCCGCATCGTCCTCCAGCGTCGGCACCAGCCCCTGCGGATTGATCGCGAGATAGGCGGGGGCGCATTGTTCGCCCTTGCGAAGGTGATGCGGGAGGTGCTCGGTGGTCAGCCCCTTGAGATTCAACGCGATCCTGACCCGGTAAGACGCGCTGCTGCGGAAATAGCCGTGCAGCTTCATCGGAACCTCCCCTGGTATTTCAAGTCAGCCTGGATTTTTCATCGGCTTGGTTGACGTTAGCCATATTGTAAGTATACTGTCAATAAAATTGAACCAACAAGAACAGCGGAGGCCCGACCATGGAAGCCGTGCAGAAGACCCCGGAACGCGAGGCGTTCTACAAGAAGATCGACGGCGAAAATCTTTCCGCGCTGTGGAACGTGATGGGCGATTTGATCACGCCGGAGCCGCGCAGCGCCTGCCGGCCGCATCTGTGGAAGTTCGACCAGATCCGCGACTACATGACCGAGGCCGGCAAGTTGATCACCGCCAAGGAAGCCGAGCGGCGGGTGCTGGTGCTGGAAAACCCCGGCCTGCGCGGCCAGTCCAAGATCACGACGTCGCTGTTCGCCGGCGTGCAGATGGTCGTGCCCGGCGATATCGCGCCGGCCCACCGGCACAGCCAGTCGGCGCTGCGTTTCGTGCTCGAAGGCAAGGGCGCCTATACCGCGGTCGACGGCGAGCGGACCGCGATGGAGCCCGGCGACTTCGTGATCACGCCGTCGATGACCTGGCACGACCATTCCAACGAAACCAGCGAGCCGATGTTCTGGCTCGATGGGCTCGATATACCGATGGTGCAGTTCTTCGATGCGTCCTTTGCCGAGGGATCGAACGAGGACCAGCAGAAGATCACCCGGCCCGCCGGCGACAGCTTTGCCCGCTACGGCCACAATCTGCTGCCGGTCGACGGCAAGCGCGCTTCAAAAACCTCGCCGATCTTCAACTATCCCTACAGCTACACCCGCGAAGCGCTGGAGCAGGCCAAGACCAGCGGCGAGTGGGACGCCTGCCACGGGCTGAAGCTGAAATTCTCCAATCCCGAGACCGGCGATTTTGCGATGCCGACCATCGGCACCTTCATCCAGCTGATCCCGAAGGGATTCAAGACCGCGCGCTATCGCTCGACCGACGCCACGGTGTTCGCCGCGATCGAAGGTAAGGGCCGCACCCGGGTCGGTGAGCAGACCTTCGAATGGGGCCCGCGCGACCTGTTCGTGGTGCCGAGCTGGCAGTGGGTCACCCACGAGGCCGATCAGGATTCGGTGCTGTTCAGCTTCTCCGATCGCCCGGTGCAGCAGAAGCTCGACCTGTTCCGCGAAGACCGCGGGAACGCTTAACCGTCATTGCGAGCGAAGCGAAGCAATCCATCGGGCCGCACATAAAGTATGGATTGCTTCGTCGCTGCGCTCCTCGCAATGACGGGAGAACGCTCACCGCCAGTGCAACAGCCGCACCTCGAGCAAGTTGATCAGTTTCCCCACCGCCAGCCCGAACAGTGACAGGATCACGACGCCGGCGAGCAGCTGATCGGTCTGCATCAGATTGCCGGCCTGCAGCACGAAGGCGCCGATGCCGTATTCGGCGCCGATCATCTCGGCGCTGACCACCAATAGCAGCGCGACCGACGCGGTGATGCGAAAGCCCGCGAGGATCGAGGGCAGCGCGCCCGGCCAGATCACCCGCCGCACGATCAGATGGAACGGCACGTTAAAGCTCTGCGCCATCCGGATCAGGTTGCGCGGCACGGCATCGACGCCGCTATAGACCGAGATCGCGGTGGAGAAGAACACGCCGAGCGCGATGGTCGCGATCTTCGGCTCCTCGCCGATCCCGAGCCAGAGGATCAACAGCGGCAGCAGCGCGATCTTTGGAATCGGAAACAGCGCCGAGATGAAGGTGATGCCGACGCCGCGCGCGAGGCTCGAGAGCCCGACCGCAAAACCGACGATGACGCCGGCGGTGGTGCCGAGTACCCAGCCCGTTCCGATCCGCATGATCGACCAGGACAGATGATGCCAGAGCGCGCCCGAGATCGCGAGCCTGTAGATCGCAACCGCGATCGCCGACGGCGCCGGCAGGAACAGCGGATTGACCCAACCCGCGCTGCCGGCCAGTTGCCAGAGCGCGATCACCAGCCCCAGCGCGATCCAGCCGGAATAGCGGCCCGCGGCCGGCGCAAAGCCGCCGCCGCGAAACGCCACCGGCCGCGGCTTGGCCGCAGAATCGTCCTGTTGCGTATCCTGTGACGCGCGGTCAAGCATGCTGGACCTCGCGCTCGGCGTCGATCGCTTCCTCGCGGATCAGCGACCATAGTTCGTTCTGCAACGCCAGCAGTTTGCCGCGGGCGTCGATCGCGCCGCGCTCGTCGCGGGTCATCGAAATGGTCACGACCTCGCGAACACGGCCGGGCCGCCGCGACAGCACCACGATGCGGTCGGCGAGGCGGACGGCTTCTTCCAGATTATGCGTGACATAGACCGCGCCCATCGCGCCATCGGCCAGCAGGCCGATGAAATCCTCCATCAGCAATTCGCGGGTCTGCGAATCCAGCGCCGACAAGGGTTCGTCCATCAGCAGGATCGCCGGCCGCACCGCGAGCGCACGCGCAATACCGACGCGCTGACGCATGCCGCCGGACAATTGCTTTGGATAGGTGCCGCGAAAATCCGTCAACCCGGTGCGGCGTAGCGCGTCGTCGATGACGGCGCGGCGCTCGGTTGGACTCAGCCCGGTATGCGCCAGCGGAAATTCGACGTTCTCCTCGACCGTGCACCAGGGCAGCAGCGCAAAATCCTGGAATACGAAGGTCAGCGGGTTGAGACTGTCGGCCGGCGGCGCGCCGCGCAGTTCGGCCTGCCCTTCGCTCGGCCGCAGCAAGCCGCCGAGGATCGACAGCAGCGTGCTCTTGCCGCAGCCGGAAGGCCCGACGATCGCGACCACCTCGCCGGAGCGCACCGTGAACGACACCTTGTCGAGCACCTCGAGCGAGCCGAAGCGGTGGCTGATATGGTCGGCGATCAGGTCCATTCTCGTATCGCGTCTCCAGTCCGTCGTCACGAACACCGTCATTGCGAGGAGCGAAGCGACGAAGCAATCCATCTATCCGTTATGCCGCGCTATGGATTGCTTCGCTACGCTCGCAATGACGGCCTAATCCGGCTTCACATAATCCTTGGCGATGATCGTGTCCGCCGTAAATCCCTTGTCGACAAAACCCTGCTCCTGCAGCCAGGCGATCTGGTTGTCGACATTTTTCACATCGAGCTTGCCGTCGGGATCGATGTAGGCGCAGTTGCCGACCACCTGCTCAAGCGGCAGGTTGGTGTACTTCGCAATGATCTCCAGCAGCGGTTTTGTCTGTTCGTTGATCTCTGCCTTGCCGTCTTTCACCGACGACAAAATCACGTCGTGATATTCACGGTCGGCGCGAACCAGCGCGGCGAGAAGCTTTGTCACCAGCGCCCTATTGGTCAGCGTCTTCGGCGATGCGAACACCGCGCCCAACTGCCACGGCGTTTCGTCGCCGACCCAGCCCAAAAACTTGGCGCCGTCCGAATCCAGCAGCGAACGCGCGGTCGAGATCGGCAGCAAAGCGGCATCGACGGTTTCGCCCTTCAGGGCAGCGGCGGCGTTCGACAGCGATTGCAGCGGCAGCACTTTGACGTCGGAGAGTTTGAAACCGTATTTGTCGGCGAGCAGGCCGAGCGAATAGTGAAAGCTGGAGCCGACTTGCGTCACCGCGATGCGTTTTCCCGCAAGGTCCTTGGGCGTCTTCAGGCCGGCGGCATAGGCATTGTTGCTGGCGAAATAACCGATCAGGGGGTAGCCGGCCCTTTCGCGGCTCATGCCGCCGATCACCTTCAGCGTGCCCTTGCCGGCGAGATTATACAGTCCCGCGGTAAACGCGGTGATCCCGAAATCGACATCGCCCGAGGTCGTCGCCACCGCGATCGGCTGCGCCGCATCGAAGAATTTCAATTCGATGTCGAGCCCGGCCTCGCGGAAATAGCCCTTGTCCTGCGCGATGAACACCGGCGCCGACGACGACAGCCGGAGCACGCCGATCTTTGCCTTCAGGACATCATCGGCCCGCGCCATCCCGCCCGCCGCCAACGCCAGCAGGCCCACCAGTGCGAGCCGCACAATTCTCCTCATCCGGTTTCCTCCGTTTATTTCTTACAGGCCGGCCGGCACATTCTGATCGCGCCCGATAAAGGCACCCTGTTCTTTCAGCTGTTGTTGCAACTTTTCCAGCGCGATGTCGCGCGGAATCGTATTGCCTGACAGCGCCAGCGCCGCGGCCACACCCACCGCCTCCCCCATCGCAAAGCAGGCGCCGGAAACGCGCGCGGCCGACTGGCCGTCATGGGTCATCGAGGCGCAGCGTCCCGCCATCAACAGGTTGTCTACGCCCTCGGGCACCAGCATGCGATACGGCAATTCGTTGAATCCGCGGGATTCCGGGATCGGCGGGAACTTGAAGATCACATCGCCAGCGACGTGCTGCTCCATCGGCCAGCCATTGACGCCGATGGAATCCTCGAACGAGGCGCAGCCGAGCACGTCGTCGCCCGAGAGCATATAGCCGCCGACCACGCGCCGGGTTTCGCGGATGCCGAGTTGCGGCGGCAGATCGACGATGTAGGAGTTTTCGAAGCCCGGCACGGTGCGCAGGAATTCGAACGCCTGGATCGCCTGGCGGCGGCCGTCGATCTCGCCGCGCGTGAGATCGTCGGGCTCGAGGCCGTTGACGGCGGTGCCATCCTCGCGCGCGATCTGGGTAAAATTCACCCGCCATTCGATGCCGTGGCGCTGCGGCCGGACGATCGCGGCCTTGCGCGGAAAACGGTGCGTGCCGGCGGCTTCGGCTTTTTCCATCAGCGCAGGAATGGTCCGCCAGGCCTCGCCGGCGCGTTCCGGATCGATGCCGTTGAGGCGGAACATCATCGAGGGATACAGCATGCTGCCGTTGTTATCGCCGACCTCGAACGGCGCGCCGGCCCAGGCCGCGAGGTCGCCGTCGCCGGAGCAATCGATGAAGATGCCGGCGCGCACCGCCTGACGGCCGGCCTTGGTCTCGACCATCAGCACGTTGATGCGCCTGTCATCCTGCATCACTACGCCGGCGCCGAGCGCATGAAAGAGAATGTCGACCTTGTGGGCGGCCAAGAGATCGTCGGCCGCGATCTTGTAGGCGGGAGTGTCGTAGGCCTGCGCAAAAATTTTTCCGAGGACGAGATGCGGCGCGTTGAGCCCGCCGAGACGGTCGATGCGCGCGAGCAGGTCGGAGGCGATGCCCTGCACCACCCGGTGCATCTCGCCATGCACATTGGCATGCAGCCCGCAGAAATTGGTCACCCCCGCCGCGGTGCCCATGCCGCCGAGAAAGCCATAACGCTCGATCAGCAGCGTGCGGCGCCCGGCGCGGGCGGCCGCGACTGCCGCCGCAATCCCGGCCGGTCCGCCGCCGAGGACGGCGACTTCATATTCGCCATACAGCGGTATCTGGCGTGCGGGTTCTTCGATGGTTTTGGAGGACAAATTGGGTTCCCGGATGGAGTGCCGGCCATCATGCCCCGGGCGGAAGATTTTGGCTATCGGAGCAAGGGGCTGGCAGGCTAAGTAAGGAGGGAAACGCAGAATTGCGACGAGACCGACGGTTTTGAGTACCCTTCTATCCATTTTGCTTGGCCTCTTGATCGGCGCCGCTCCCGCCTCGGCGGCGGTGGAACAATGCCGGTTCATCCAGGCCAAGGCCGAGCGGGAAGCCTGTTACACGCGTCAGGAAGCTGCGCTGGCCGCCAAGCGCAAGCCCGAACCCACCGCCGACACGAAGACGCTGGAATCGCTGCAGCAGATGCGGCAGGAAGACGAAGCGGTTTACAAAAGCCTGCGCAGCATTTGCCGGGGTTGCTGAGCGGCAGCGCGAAATTATGCATTGCTCGCGCCCCAGCTGGCCGCGCGCTTTTCGGCGAACGACGCCAGGCCCTCTGAAGCCTCCGATGTCTGCCGCTTGGCCGCATGCATCCGGACCAGGCGTGCATAGGCGTCGTCTTCGACGCTCATTCCGCCGAACGAACTTTCCATCGCCAGCGCCTTGGTTTCCGCCAGCGCCTGCGGGCCGTTGGCCAGCAATTGCTCGACGACTTTGGCGCCTGATGTTTCCAGATCCGCTAATGGCACCACCTCGTGCACGAGGCCGATGCGGCGTGCGTCCTCTGCGCCGAACCGTTCGCCGGTCAGCGCGTAGCGGCGGACCTGGCGGACACCGATGGCGTCGCATAGTTGCGGAATGATGATCGCAGCCGTCAGGCCCCAGCGGACTTCGGTGATCGAGAACAGCGCATTGTCGGCGGCGATCACCACGTCGCAAGCGGAGATGATTCCGGTGCCGCCGCCAAAACAGCCGCCCTGCACCAGCGCCACGGTCGGGATCGGCAGCGTGTTGAGCCGCTGCACGGCTTCGAACGTGGCGCGAGAGACCGCCTCATTCTCTTCAGGCGACTTCGGCCGCACACCGTTGATCCATTTCAGGTCGGCACCGGCCTGAAAATGCTTGCCATTGCCCTTCAGGACGACGACGCGAAGGTTCGGCTTGCTGCCGAGATCGTCCATGGCCTGCAGCACGCCGCCGATCAGGCCGGCATCATAGGCATTGTTGACCTCCGGGCGGTTCAGCGTGACCGTCGCGACGCCGCGTTCATCGAGGTTCCACAGCACTGGATTGGCGGACATGGATGATCCCTTGGTTTGTTATTTGCGTTTGTCAGGTCGGGCAGCTTGCCGGGACCGCGGACGTTGATCTATCACTTTCGCTTTCCGCGCCGCCAGTGGCGCTGATCGCATGACCCGTTGCGCTCCGGCGCAAGCTTGTGGAAACTGGCGGCTCGACCCTCTCCCTCCCAACAGGAACGCCAATTCCCATGCGGATATGCATTTTCGGCGCCGGCGCCGTCGGCAGCCATTTTGCGGTGCGGCTGGCGCTGGCAGGGCATGAAGTATCCTGCGTGATGCGCGGGCCACATCTTGAAGCGGTGAAGGCGCGCGGCCTGACGCTTCGGGTCGGCGACGCCAGGTTCATCGCAAAGGTCAAAGCATCCGGGGATCCGGCTGATCTCGGCCCGCAGGATGTCGTGATCAGCACATTGAAGGCGACCGGAGTCGGCGCGCTCGCAACCGGCCTCAAACCCTTGCTGAACGCAGATACTGCTGTCGTCTTTGCCCAGAACGGCATTCCCTGGTGGTACGATCTTGGCCTGCCGCCAAATCATCCTGATGTTCCCGACCTCGGCTTTCTCGATCCCGGCGGCCGGTTGCGCGCCGCCATTCCCAAAGCGCGGATCATCGGCGGCGTGATCTTTTCGTCGAACGAGGTGGTCGAACCCGGCGTCGTCGCCAATCTCTCTCCCGACCGGAACCGGCTCTTGATCGGGGAATGCGACGACCGCCCCTCCAGGCGGATCGCGCGGCTGCGCGCCGTCCTCAACGAGGCCTCAATCGAATCGCCTGACGTCCCGGAGATTCGGGAGACGATCTGGTCGAAACTCCTGACCAACATGTCGATGTCGGTGCTGTGCCTGCTGACCGGGCAAACCGCGCGAGCGGTGCGGGACGACCCGGCCTTGCGCGAAATCATCCCGCGCCTGCTCGACGAGGCCAACTGCATCGCCCAACGCTATATCCCGGAGGTCAAGCGCGTCACCCGCACCGGGCCTGCGCCCGACCACAAGCCATCCATCCTGCAGGATTACGAACTCGGCCGCGCCATGGAGATCGACGTGCTGGTCCGCGCGCCCGCCGCGTTCGCCAGGGCCGCGGGACTCGATACGCCGATGATCGACCTGATGGCGGCGCTGGCGATCCGCCAGGCGCGGGACAAGGGACTCTGCCAGGGCTAAAGATTGGATCGATGCGAGGCCGGTCAGACCGGCTGCAATCCCAGCCGATCAAACAGCTTCCGGTCGGCTTCGTCTTCGGGATTGGCCGTCGTCAGCAAGGTGTCGCCGACGAAGATAGAGTTGGCGCCCGCAAAGAAGCAAAGCGCCTGCATCTCATCGCTCATCGCCGAACGGCCGGCCGACAGACGGACATAGGAAGTCGGCATCATGAGGCGCGCGAGCGCAACGATCCGGACAAACTCGATCGGCGCGACGGAAGCGGATTCGGCGAGCGGCGTGCCGGCAATCGGAATCAGCATGTTGATCGGGACGCTTTCCGGCGGCTCGGTCAGGTTGGCGAGCGTGACCAGCATGTCGACGCGGTCGGCTTCTTCCTCGCCCATTCCAAGAATGCCGCCGCAGCACACTTTCATGCCGGATTGCCGGACATTTTCCAGCGTATCGAGGCGATCGGAAAATGTGCGGGTCGAGGTCACCTGCGGATAATAGCGCGCTGACGTATCGATATTGTGGTTGTAATAGTCGAGACCCGCGGCGCTGAGGCGATCCGACTGTTCGCGGTCCAGCATGCCCAGCGTCATGCAGGTCTCGAGGCCGAGCGCTTTCACCCGACCTACCATCTCGACAATGGCATCCATGTCCCTGGGCTTCGGATTCCGCCATGCGGCGCCCATGCAGTAGCGCGTCGCGCCGCCGTCTTTGGCCTTGCGCGCCTCGGCGACGACCTTTTCGACCTCCATCAGCTTCGAGGCCGTGAGCCCGGTCGAATGATGCGAGGACTGGCTGCAATAGCCGCAATCCTCGGGGCAGCCGCCGGTCTTGATGTTGAGCAGCTTGCTCAGCTGCACGCGGTTGGGATCGAAATGCTGCCGATGAACGGATTGCGCCTTGAACAGGAGGTCGTTGAACGGCATCCGGTAAAGCGCCCATGCTGCTTCAACCGTCCAATTCGGCGAGGCCGCCGGCGCGCCCATCGAAGTCGTCCCGTCTCTTGCGTCAAGCATTCCCAGTTCTCCGAAATTTCCGATTGCGGCAAGACCTTCGATTGCGTCAAGACCATTGCACGATGACGACAGGGAAGACCAGTGCAAGCCGGCCATGCGTTTGAAAAGTTGATCGCCAGGCAAACGGGCATTAAGGCAAACGGACGAAGGCAAACGGACGTTGACCGCGCGTCGGCGGTCGTATCACTCTCCGATCTCGCCCCGCCAAAAAGGGGAACGGGAACCGAACATGCAAGTCAAGAACAAGGTCTGTGTGGTCACGGGAGCGGCGAGCGGAATTGGCGAGGCGGTCGCGCGCGCCTATGCCGCGGCCGGGGCGCGCGGCGTCGTGGTCGCCGACCTCAAGTCCTCGCGCGACCGGCTGGCGGCGGTCGCAGGCGATATCGACGGGCTGGCGGTGACCGCCGATGTCGGGCTCGAAGAAGACGTCAAGGCGCTGATCGCGGCCGCCGAGGCCAAGTATGGGCCGGTCGACGTGTTCTTTTCCAATGCCGGCCTGTCGCGCAAGGGACAGGAGAGCGCATCGGATGCCGACTGGGACGTCAGCTGGCGGGTCCATGTCATGAGCCACGTATTCGCGGCGCGCGCGCTGGTGCCGGGGATGCTGGCGCGAGGCTCGGGTTATCTGCTGAACACCGCGTCCGCGGCGGGCCTTTTGGCCTCGCTCAATTCGATGCCGTATGGGGTGACGAAGAACGCCGCGATTGCGCTCGCCGAGCATCTTGCCATTCAATATGGCGACCGTGGCATCCGCGTTTCCGTGCTGTGCCCGCAATCGGTGCAGACGGGAATGACTACGCCGGGTCCGAGCGCCGCGCGGGTCGACGGCGTGATGCTTCCGGCCGAAGTCGCCCGCATCGTGATCGCGGGGATGGAGGCCGAACGCTTCCTGATCCTGTCGCACGAACAGGTCGCCGAGTACATGCAGCGAAAGGCTTCCAGCAGGGACCGCTGGCTCGCCGGGATGCGGCGGCAGCGCGACAAGATCTATGGCGTTCAGCGCGCCGGGTGATTAGCGAATAATGGAATCAACCCACGCCGCGAACGCGTCCAGAACTTCGTTCATCACCTCGCGGTCGTTGCGCCCGGAGCGCACCAGCACGTGGAAGGAATGATCGGCCTCCTTCACCAGATGCAGCGCAGCCTGCGCGCCCAGGCTTTTGACCATGGGCTCGAGCAGGTTCAGTTCGGCGAGGGCATCGCGCGTCCCCTGCAGGAACAGCATCGGGATTTTGACCGCGGAAAGATGCTTGGCCCGGTCGCTGGAAGGTTTTCCCGCCGGATGCAGGGGAAAGCCGAGGAAGGCAAGGCCGCGAACGCCGTCGAGCGGCGCGATCGCCTGCGCCTGCGATGTCATCCGCCCGCCGAATGATTTTCCGCCCGCGATAAGCGGCAGCCCGGCACAGCATCGTGCGGCCTCGGCCACCGCCGCGCGCACTGCGGCATGCGCGACCGCCGGCGGATCCGGCCGTTTGCCGGCTTTTTCCATGTAGGGAAACTGATAACGCAGGGTCGCGATGCCGCGCTCGCCGAGTCCCGTTGCAATCGTCTCCATCGAGGCATGGGTCATGCCGGCGCCGGCGCCATGCGCAAAAACGTAACACGCGCGCGCCTGCGGCGGCCGGACCAGAAGCGCGGAGACCGACGCCGCAGGGCTGATCTCGATTTGGAGCGGTTGTGCGGCGGCTTTCAAATCGGCAATCCCGGATCAAGCGATTTCAAGGGTTCTACGTCTCCGGCGCGCGACAGGCAAACGCGCCAACTCCCGGTAAAAACTGTTAATCGGTTCACAAGACCGGATTTATGGACAGGGTAATGTTGCTACTATAAGCTGGTGACTCATTTCGTAGGCACGCCAGAGCTGAGTGACTTTCTGGCGATTTTTAATAGTGCATGATTAGCACGGCGGGCAGCGCGGAATAAGGGGGCGGGGACGATGGGTCGCAAAATCAAAATCATTCTTGGCGCGGTGGTGGTGATCGGCGTCGGTGTCGGCATCTATGCCCTCGACAAGTTTCTCGACGCTATCCACGTAAGCCTGCCGGAATATCAAGCGACGAAGAAGACCGTCTGGCTCGACCAGAACGTGAACAACGATAAAAAGGAGCTCGCGTGGTTCTATCACGCCGACCAGGGGACACGGACCTTCGGCATACCCCTTGAATGGTTCGAGGCGCTGGAGCAGCCGGTCATCACGCTGACGGCCGCCGGCCTCCTCAGCGACCCGGCCTATCTGGATCGCTACGGCTTCATTCCGGACGTGATCGAACCCGGCAAAAAGTCGCTGCCCATCGGCTTCGCGTCGGGCAGTACAATGTCCGACGCATCGGGCAATCCATGGCGCAACCCGCGCTCGAAAAAGGACATGACCGGCCTCGGGTTGACCTGCGCGGCCTGTCATACGGGACGGTTCACCTACAAGGACACGACCGTCATCATCGACGGCGGCCCGGCGCTCACCAATCTCTTCAACCTGAAGCAAGGGATTGGGGTGTCGCTGTTGCTGACGCGAATCCTGCCGCTCCGCTTCCAGCGCTTTGCCGAGCGGATCCTCGGGCCTGACGCAACGTCCGCCGACCGCGCGTTGCTGAAAAAGCAGCTCATTCTGGTCCTGAACCAGTACAACAAGGCGAAGAAACTCGAAGACAGCGTTGCGCCGCTCAGTATCGTGGAAGGTTACGGGCGCCTCGATGCGCTCAACCGGATCGGCAACCAGGTCTTCTCCATCGACCTCAACAATCCGAAGAACTACGCCGCCTCGTCGGCGCCGGTGCACTATCCGCGGATCTGGAACACGCCCTGGTTCGACTGGGTGCAGTATAACGGCTCCATCATGCAACCGATGGTGCGTAATGCCGGCGAAGCGCTGGGCGTGTCGGCGGAGCTCAATCTGATCGACCCGTCGAAAGGCCTGTACAAATCGAGCGTGCAGGTGAAGACGCTGGACAAGATGGAAAGCATGATCAAGGGCGATCCGCCGAGCGCGGAAAAAGGCTTCTCGGGCCTGAAATCCCCGAAATGGCCCGGCACTATCCTCCCGCCCATCGACGAGCCGCGGGCGGCCCAGGGTGCCGAACTCTACAAGGCCATTTGTCAGGATTGTCATCGCCCGCCTGTGACGAGCAAGGAGTTCTTCGACTTCAACAACAAGAAATGGTGGACGACGAACGAGGCCGGCCAGCCGATCGTCGTGGTCGAAAACATCCCGATCAGCCATGTCGGTACCGATCCCGCCCAGGCGACGGACATGATCAATCGAACGGTCGAGCTTCCCTCAAATCTCGGTATCAAGGCGTACGCGTTCGCGGACGCGCTCAAGGATGTGGTCGAGAACACCGTCAATTTCTGGATCAAGGAGCAGGAACCGCCGCCCTTGAGCGACAAGGAGAAGGCGAACATCAACGGAAACATGCCCAACAAGATCCAGGGCGAACTCGCCTACAAGGTCCGCTCGCTCAATGGAGTCTGGGCCACGCCGCCCTATCTCCACAACGGTTCGGTCCCGAACATCGAGGCGCTGCTGGGCGCGGCTGAGAACCGGCCGAAAACATTCTATCTCGGCAACCGCGAGTACGATCCCGTGAATCTCGGTTACAGCATCGAACCCCTCACCAACGGGTTCGAATTCGATACCTCGCTACGCGGAAATTCCAACAGGGGTCATGAATTCACCAACGACGAGAAGGCCTACGGCCGTGTCGGACGCGCATTGGCGCCCGATGAGCGAAAGGCGCTGATCGAGTACCTCAAGACGCTTTGAGTTGAGGCCATTGAAGCTCAGGCGGCCGGTAGACTGACCGGCACGCTCTGGGCGTGGTGAAACAGATTGTCGGGATCGTATTCCTGCTTCACGGCAACGAGGCGGCCGAGATTGGAGCCCCAATAGGCGGTCGCGTAATCCGGCAGGTCGAGATCGCAATAGTTCACATAGGACGCGCCCGGCAGATGGGGCCGCATCGCGGCGTAGACCTTTGCGACTTGCGCAACATGCACGGGCGTATCCGCCGCGCGGGTCCAGCTCGAATAATACTGGATGCAATATTGCGTGCCGGCCCGGCGCGGAAACGCGGTGGCGTCGGCCGCGACATCCGCAATCTTGCCGCCATAGGAATCGCACAACAGGACCACGCCGCCGACAGGGATCGGCGCGACCGCCGCCATCATGTCGCTTATGCCGGCCGTGTCGAGCGGGGTCAGCACGTAATCGGACTTGGCTTTCATGTAGACCGACTCATAGTCGAGCGGCCCGGCGAAATGCAGCACCGCATTGAGGAAGCTCAGCGACTGCACCGACAACGGCCTTGACGCCGTCGCCAGTGTCGTGAGCGTCTGCAGCTGATTGCGCAACTCGGTCTCGGTGCCGACCGACTGGCCGATGCAACGCATGGTGATCAGGCCATTTCCCGCGGGGCCGACCTTCATGATCGACGTGATCGTGCTGGGCGCGTTCGGCGCCCAGGCCTGCCACGCCGCGAACATCCGCGCGGCATGCGCCTGCGACAGGGTCCAGGAGACGCCGAACACCAGCGCCGTCTGCAGCGGAAAGGCGCGGATCACAAATTGCGTGGCAACACCAAAACTGCCGCCACCGCCCCCGCGGCAGGCCCAATAGAGATCAGGCTCGGAGGTGGCGCTCGCCTGCAAGGTCCGGGCCTGGCTGTCGATGACAGTGACTTGCTGAAGGCTGTCGCAGGTCAGGCCGTGCGACCGCGCCAGCAGCCCATGGCCGCCGCCCGTCAGGTGCCCGGAGATGCCGACGGTCGGACAACTTCCGGCCTGCAGCGCCAGGCCCTGGGCGGCCAGCGCCTGATAGAGGTGATACAGCGAAACGCCCGAGCCTGCGGTAACCAGACCGGCGGTCTTGTCGACCGAAATCGTGCTCAGGCCGCGGACATCGATCACGACATCGACCGACTGGGAAAAGCCTTCGTAGGAATGGCCGCCGCAGCGGACCGCAAATTTCAGATTGTTGGTACGGACCCAATCGACCATGACGGCGACGGCGTGTTCGGTCTTGCACACCGCGCGGAGCGACGGGCTGAGCTGCGTGCGCCTGTTGGCGGCCGGCAGATAGTCGGCATAGTGCGCATCTGACGGCTTCAGGAACAGCACGTCGGTTGCCGGAAGGTTCGGCAGCGGCGGAAGCGGCGCGCTGGCGGCAGCGGGCGGTGGCGGAGCGGCTGCGGCCGGCTCTACGCCGACGGATGACGGCATTTCGGAGGCATCGAATTCATCGACGCGAAGCGGATGTTCCATGGCATTCCCTCCTGCGATCTGATCGACGTCGAAACGGCAATCAGCAATATTACGGCAGCTCCGCGGGCAGACCGTGCGGATCGACCGCGGCTGCGATCAGCGCCGGTCCGTTGAAGGCCTTTGCCGCGGCCAGCGCGGCATCGAGCGCGGCGGCGGTATCGACTGCTTGCGTGAACGGCACGCCGAGCGCGCCCGCGAATTTGACGAAATCCCATTGATTGAGGACGGCGTAGGAACGCGGCTGGTTCGCCGCATTGTTGAAGAATGATGGATCGACCAGAAACTGTTCGTAACCATAGATGCCGTTGGCTATCACGACGATGACGGGGTCGCAGCCATGCCGCACCATGGTCGACAGGGTTTGCGCCGTCATGTGAAATCCACCGTCGCCGCAGACGACCAATGGGCGGCGGTTCGAGCCGAGCGACGCACCGACGGCGGCGGCGACCGAGTGCCCGATCGAGGCCCACACCGCGCTGCACAGAAAACCATCGCGGCCCATCACCGGGAGGTTGGCCGCCGAATAGACGCCAAGGAACGTATCGGGGATGACGAGCCAGGAATGGTCCAGCGAGGCTGCGATGCGCTCGAACACCTGGCTGTAGGTCAGCGCACCCGCAGCCGGCCCCGGGGGCACAGGCAATGCCCCGATCGGCGCCGGCGCGGGCGGCTTTTTCGCGGCCTCCGTAATAAGCGCGGCAACCAGCGTAGCAAGCTCCGCATTCTGCTTGGCGCCGGCTTTGATCCTCACCTTGCCGTCATAAACCTGGACCATACGGCCGAACGAGCACTGCACCAGGTTGGCAAAGGTGTTGGGAAAGACGCATCCCAGCGTCAGCAGCATATCGGATTGCTCGACCGCGTTCTTCACATCGGCATGCGAATGCGGCGGGTCGTACACGCCGACCCAGCCGTCGCCCTGCTCCGCGAGCGTGGCTTTGGACTGCAGGGCGGTCGCCCATCGCACGCCCAGTTTGGCGATCAGGCCGGCCACCGCATCGGCAAGGCCGTAGCGCTGAATTTCAGTCCCGACCAGGATCAGCGGCGATTGCGCGGCGCGGATCAGCGCGACAATGGTGGTGGCAAGCGCGTGTTCGGTGCCGGCAGGCGGCGTGGTGACAGGCAGCGGTCCGCCCGGCATCGGGCAGGCGGCATCCCAGATGCTCATGTCGATCTCGATATAGACCGGCCGCTTGCTCCTGATCGCGGTCGAGATCGCGTCGTCGACGATGGCGGGCACCTCGCTGGCCTTGCCCGCGCGCGCAGCCTTTGCGGTGACCAGTTTGTAGGCGGCGAGATCGGTCGCATCCTTGCCGAGCGAGTGGGAGAACACGATGTCGTACTGGTGCAGATTGGCGATATTCATCGCCGTCGGCCCGCCATTGATCACGACGACGGGGCTGCGTTCGACATAGGCGCCGGCGATCGCATTGATCATGCTCAGCGTTCCGACACCGTAGGCAACCGACACCGCGCCAAGCCCCTTGGTGCGCGCATAACCGTCGGCGGCGTAGCCGGCTTCCAGATCGCTCGCCGCAACGATGGATTTGATGCCGTGGTTAGGCGCGGCATCGAACAAGGGCGCGCAGTAGGCGGCCGGCACGCCGAACAACCGGTCGACACGTTGTTCGCTGAGCCGTTTCAAAATGTAATCGGCAACGGTGAAAGCCACGCCTCTGCCCCCGACAATCGATGAAAATCATCCGTCTTGAAATCTCAGGCCACCGGGATGTCCGGATTGACGATCGGGGCATGATCCGGATGGTGAATATGGATATCGGGCAGCGGCTTGACCGGCGCCTTGCCGAATTGCGATGCGATGTGATCGACCAGACCCTGGCACACCGTGGGATCAGGCGTCTCATTGTTGACGCCGACCTCGAAAGTCCCGCCGATCACGACGTGGTCGGCGCGCGGAAACATGTATCCGTTCTGGCCATAGAGATATTTCAGCGCGGCTTGCGGCGGCAGCATCGCCAATTGTCCCTTGATCGGCTGCATTTTCGTATCGCTGAACAGCGTCATCGAGCCGAGGCCGGTGCAATTGATCAGGATGTTCTCCGTCACCGACGCCAGGATGTCGGACTTGCCGGTAAATTTCCTGTTCACGAAAACGGCGCCGCGCGCCCTTAAGTCCGCCTCTAACCTGGCGAGAAAGATGGGCGGCTCGATCAGCAGGGTCTGGTAGACGAAGCCGGGCTGGGTATGGCCCTCGAACGGTAGTCGCGCCAGCGACTTCCGTGGTGGAATGAGGCCCGGCGCCAGCTGGATCACGATATCCAGATTGTGCGACGACGTGGCCGTGTAATTGGGCCGTTCGGAGACGCCAAAACCCTGACCGATGCTCGCCTTGAAGGTCGTATAGGCGGTCTTGATGATGTCGGTCAGTTCGCGCTCTTTGCCGGAGTATTCCACGACCGACACGGCCCACTGGCCGCCCGCTTTCGAGGATGTGGTCTCGAGCGGCTTGCGATCCGAATAGATCGTGACCGCCAATCCCAGATCGAGCATCCTTGTGGCCGCGGTCAGGCCCATCACGCCTGCGCCCAGCACCGCCACTTTGGTATCCTGCGTGCCGACCAGAAAGCCCTTGACGATATCGTGCACCTTGCCCGCGCAGCCCCAGCTCAGGGTGATGCCGGCGCCGCCATGCCCGTAATTATGGACGATGAACTTGCTCCCGATGGTTTCGCTATCCAGCCGATAGGAGCCGTTGCGGTAGGGCCTCACACCCGCAATGCATGCGCCGGGCAAAGTGGGATCGTAGGTAAAATCGGGCGTCGGCAAATTGGGCGTGGTTGCCATATCCATTCCCCTGCAAAAATTCGAAGCGCGCGAAAGCGCAAAATGACTCTTAACTTAAAGTTGCCAAGAAAATAGATTGACGCTCATGCTTGTACGCCAATTTTCGCGACAAGAAAAGCGTTACGCGCGGCGACAATTGGGTGCAGGGATCGCGGCGTGCGACTTGCGGTTCGGCCGGCCGCGACCGCGACGGAACCATCGCCGGCCCGCCGGCATCGTGACGCGATTGACCGCCGGCGCGCTTTGGGCTGATGTAACGCGCCTGATTGCCGCGACCACCGCGTCAGCGCACCCAAAAAAACAAGAACAATCTCTGGCAGGAAATTTTCCATGGTTCCCAGCCCCCTGAATGAGCCTGAACGTCGCCCGGAAGTCGACGCGGTTTTCGATGCGGTCGTCGTCGGCGCGGGTTTCGCCGGCCTGTACATGCTGCACCGCCTTCGCGGCCTGGGTTTTACGGCGCGGGTTTATGAAGCCGGCGGCGGCGTCGGTGGCACCTGGTACTGGAACCGCTATCCGGGTGCCCGCTGCGACGTCGAGAGCATGCAATATTCCTTTTCGTTCTCGGAGGAACTCGATCAGCAGTGGGACTGGTCGGAAAAATACGCACCCCAGTCCGAAATCCTGGCCTATGCCAACCATGTCGCCGACCGCTTCGATCTTCGCCGGCACATCCGGTTCGACACCCGCGTCACCGCGGCAAGTTTCGACGAAGCCGCAAAATGCTGGCGCATCGAGACCGACCGCGGCGACAAGGTTTCCGCCAAATTCTGCATCATGGCGGTCGGCTGCCTGTCGGCGGCCAACCATCCGCCGTTCAGCGGGCGCGAGGATTTCAGCGGCCCTGTCTATCACACCGGCGAATGGCCGCACGAAGGCGTCGACTTTACCGGGCTGCGCGTCGGCATCATCGGCACCGGGTCCTCGGCGATCCAGTCGATCCCGATCATCGCGCAACAGGCTTGCGAGCTAACGGTATTCCAGCGCACGGCCACTTACTCCGTCCCGGCATGGAACGCCAAGCTGACCCCGGAATATCGCAGCAGCATCAAGGCCGACTACCCGGCGCTTCGCGCCAAGGCCCGGGCGCGGCCGACCGGCTTCTATTTCCCCTTCAACATGCAACCCGCTTTGGAGGCGACGGAGGAGGAGCGCGAACGGCAATATCAGGAAGCGTGGGAACGCGGCGGCCTGCCGTTTCTCGGCGCCTATGGCGACCTGTTGTTCGAGAAAGCCGCCAACGACACCATCGCCGAGTTCGCGCGCCGCAAGATCCGGAGCATCGTCAAGGATCCGGCGACGGCGGAGCTGCTATGCCCGGACAACGTGTTCGGCTGCAAACGGCTGTGCGTCGATACCGGCTATTTCGAGACGTATAATCTGCCGCATGTAAAACTGGTCGATGTGTCGAAGACGCCGATCGAGCGCTTCACGGCTGACGGCATCGAAGTCAACGGCGTCGGATACCCGCTGGACGCCATCATCTACGCCACCGGCTTTGCGGCGATGACGGGCTCGTTCGACAAGATCCGGATTACCGGCCGCAATGGCATAACCTTGGCCGAGAAGTGGCGCGCCGGCCCCCGCGCCTATCTCGGCGTGGCGACCGCGGGCTTTCCCAATCTGTTCACGATCACCGGACCGGGCAGTCCGTCCGTGCTGGCGAGCATGATCCAGGCGATCGAGCAGCACGTCGACTGGATGGCCGATTTCATGGCGCATCTGCGCGACGTCGGCGCGGCGACCGTCGAACCGCTGCCCGACTTTGAGGATGAATGGGTTGAGCACGTCAACGAAGTGTCAAAAGTCTCGCTGCGGTCGACCTGCAGTTCCTGGTATGTCGGCGCCAACATCCCGGGGCGACCGCGCGTCTTCATGCCTTACATCGGCGGCTTCCCGGTCTACGTTCAAAAGTGCAACGAGGTCATGACCAACGGGTTCGAAGGTTTTGTCATCGATGGCGCCAACGCCGGCAACGAAGCGCCGCGCGTGCGGTTGACCGAGCGATGGCGCGTGCCGCTGGATATCGAGGTGATTTCACCGGCAGCGGTTGCCGCCAGGCGCGTGCCGGTGGTCTGAAGAGACCGGTGGCGAGGACGTCAATCGAACTGCGGTGACGCCTCGACAAAACCTTCTCCGCACTCCTCCGGCGCGAACCGCGTCAACCACAGCACGCCGAAAGCCGAAGCGACCAGGGCCAGCGCAACGAAGCCCATGATATCGGATTGCCCCCGGGTAAACAGCACGCTGCCTATTCCGGAGCCGATAGCCTGGCCGAGATACAGCGCCGTGTTGTTGATCGCGACCGAGGCGGTCGAGAGCCTGGGCGCCGTCGCAATCAGCCTTACTTGCTGCATCGCGCTCGCGGCGGCAAAGCCGAGACCCCAGATCGCGGCGCCCGCGGCCATCAGGGGATAGAGACCGGTACCGGCGGCCCATAATGCGGCGCCGGCAACGATGCAGACCATGAAAACGGCTGACGTCTTGAACGCGCCCCATCCCTTGACGAGCTGAGCGGCGGCAACATTGCCGACGAGCGTCATCGCGCCGAACAGCATGAACACGATCGCGATCCCGTGCGGTGTCGCACCGGTGAATTGCGTCAACAGCGGTCCGACGAACGCGATGACGACGAGTTGCCCGGCGGCCAGCAGGCAGGTGATCAACAACAGCAGCAGCAATTGCCGGCTGCGGCAGACCGCCCGCCAGGTCGCAAAAATCACCGGAGCGCCCTTGAGCCCGCTCGGCATGGCGAGCAGAAGGGCAAGAAAGCCCGCTGCCGCGAGCGCGCCGATCAGGCCGTAGGTCTCTCGCCAGCCGATCAGCGGCGCCGTCACCGAAATCAACGGCAATCCGACGGCGATCGCAAGCGCCCAGCCAAGCAGGACCGACGCGATCAGCGAGGCGCGCTGGTCATCCGAGCCCAACAGCGCCGCGGTACCGGCTGCGAGCGACGTAAAGGCACCGGCGAAAGCGAGCATTGCCAGGCGAATCCCCAACAGGCTTGCGTAACCGGGTGCGAACGCGGAAGCGAAATGGCCGAGCGCAAGCCACAGCAATATCGCACTCAACAGCAGGCGCCGGTCGAAGCGGCTGGTGAGCCAGGCCACAAAGGGCGGCGACAGGCAGACGACGATGGCGCCAAGACTGATCAACAGCCCCACGGTCCCGATCGGGACGCCGAGACCGGACGCCAGATCCGCCAACATTCCCGTCGGCAGAAGGATGCTGAGACCGACAATAAAATTGCCTAGGGCCAAAGCGCCAACGGTGAATTGCCTGCTGAACACTCGTATCGTCCCAACCAAACGGACCTGCAACGGTACGAGTTCCGCCGACGAATTTCGGCGAATAACAGCATTTGCTGTTCGCCGTCACCGGCAACTACAAGATGGTCACTCTTCAACAACGCTCGCTAAGATAGCAGACCTGCCTTCGGCGTCAACTCTGGACAAGTTACAAGACAAGTCAATCGTCTTGCGTCGAAGATTCGATGCTGGAGGCGACTTGCGGCGATCTCGATTTTATCGGCGATCGACGATTATCTGCTGGCAACCAGCCGCAATCGAGGCTTCAGGGTGTCCTGGAGTTCTAGCTTGAGCCGTTGGACGCGGGGATCGTCCGAACTCGCCGCACAAATGGAATATTGATTGACCGATCGCGCGAGCGCGCGCCGCTCTTCCCCGCTTTTCGTCAGCTGCGGACTGGACAGTCGCAAGACGATCCCTCCGAGCTGCACCAGCAACTCATCAAGCGCCCGATCCATCGCGGCCAGCTCACGCATCGCACCGCTCCCTGGATGAGGAGTAATGGATGGCCGAGCCGGCTGTTCCCTGCGCTCGGTCTCCAGGGATAACCAACCAAATGGGGTATCAGCGTATCAAGCGCAGGCTCCAATTTGCTTGAGAGATTCGGTCGCAATTTAAGAAACGGCAATTTCGGAAAATTCAGCCGGGTTCTCGCCTTTCGGGTTTCACGGCTGCCCTGCCCCGTGCCTGCGTGGCGTAATAGACTTGCGCCACGGCTCAACGCGTCGGGCAAATGAACGGATAATTCTTGTTGTCGATAATTGGGACGATTCCGAAAAAATCGTTCAGCACCGACTCGGCCGTGCAAAACGCGCCTTCCACCCAGGCCTGATCGTTCGAATAGGCTTCACCGACGATGAAGATGTCGGCGTCGGCACCGTCGATCAATTGCGAGGGTTTGCGGATCTTCTGCTGCACATCGCAAATATTGTAGTGCGCGGCATAGGCGTGGTAACCGGCGCCGAAGGGCGGCAATGACCAGTCCATGTAACGCGTTTCCAGCGGTTCCGGCACGAAGCTGAAATCCGATTGCGGCCCGAAATGAATGGCCGCCAGTTGCTGGCGCAGCATTTTCACCATGACGGGCGGCGCCTTGCGCGGGCCTTCCAGCGGCTGGGTATCCTCCGAAATCGGGACTTTCCGGTTGGTGTCCGGCCCGAGTTCGAGCTCTTTCCAGAAATCGGTGTACATCTCGTCGTCGTAACTGGCGAGCAGGCCATAGACCGGCGCCACGGCTTGATCGCGCGCGTTGTTGCCGAAATAGACCACCTGGCGAATCGGCGTATCGGTCACGCTCGGCCCGATGGTGTTGCGAACGGCCGCCGCGAGCAATTGCTCTTCCTGCTTCACGGTGAGGCGCTCCCGGATGGCGTGTTCGACGGCCTGGATGAAGCTGGGCACTGAAGCGTACGGCGTTTCGAGAACTGCGTTATCCTTGTTCTTCATCGCAGCGATATAGTTGGCGGGAAAGCCTCCCTTGGCCAGTCGATCAAGCACGGCCAGCGTGACTTCGTAGCTCTCGATCGGCGCCGGATATTGCAGCGCCGGATTCGTCGTATCGGTCCACCATTGGTGATCGAAGAACATGCCCACCTTATAAGACGGCTGCATGATCGCCGACTCCAGATAGAGCTGTACTTTCTGGTGATTGAGAACGTCGAGGCCCTCGTGGTCCTCGTAGCGGGTGGCCTGCGCCACCAGATCGATGGCGTGGCGCGGCATCGCCAACCACGCCGCGTCCGTGGTTTTGGTAGCCGATTTCTTGTTCGGGCTCTTGCGGGTGGCGATGGAATAACGGGTCGCATTGCCGATTTTCAGGATCGAATGCAGCCTCGTATCGGGGTGGTATTCGAAACTGATACCCTTTTCCTTTGCCAGTTTCACGATCGCATCGAACAAGGCGGTGAAGATACCGGAATAGCCCGTCGTGAGCGTCTTGTATTCGGTGCCAGGGGTAAATTCGTTGTTGGACTGCAGCGCAACGGCGGAATTCCAGTTGATGACGTTGGAGGTGTAACCGTTGCCGTCGGCCGTATAGCCGTAGCCTTCCGAGCCCAACTGGTCGAACATCAGATTCCAGTAGCCGATGTCCTTGAATAGTTCGCCGCGCTGGAACACCGACGATTCCGGCAAGTCCACGGCTATGCGGCCGTTCTGATAGAACTCACACCACGCAGCCCGGGTCTGCGGCAGCGTCTTCTGGGTCCCGGCCAGACTCTCCACCGTGTTGAAGCCGTTGTCGGGCGAATCGTCGGCGCCGTAATGATCGACGTAATACGGCGCGGGGTTGGCCGAGGTGATGGCGTTGAGATACATGTTCTTGGTGCGCAGGTAGAACAGCGGATTGGTCGATTCGTTGAAGGGCACCGAATATTTGTCGAGGCCCATCTGCTTGATCACGGTCGTGACCACCCGGTGTCCACCGGCCTCGCCGCCATTATCCCCGTTCCAGTCCGAATAGCGCATCCCGCCCAATTCCAGATAGGCGTTCTTCTCGTCGTCCTTATAATGCCAGGTGCAGACGCGCGCGCCGGCGGCGCGGCTTCCCGGATATTCTTTCGAGAAATCGTACTTGCCCCAGTCGTAGAGTTCGAGGACGTCGCCCTTGCCGAGCTGCTTCGCCTTGCCCTTCTCGCCGGCCACCGTGCCGTCCAGCAACCGCCACGCGGTATAAAGCCCGGACGCGCCGGCACCGAAGATCGAATAGGTTTTCGCCATGATTTCACTCCACTCCAAGCCGGAGCATCTGTCTGGGCAGGTCCTTTTCGGGGATGACGACTTCGACCAATGAAGGCAGGTCGGTCGGCTTCTTGAGTTCCTGCAGCACTGCGTTCAGTTCGCTGACGGTCGTCACGCGATAGCCCTTGGCGCCGAACGCCTTGGCCAAAGCGAGATAGTCCCATTTGGGCAGGATATCGAAGGTATCGAACTTATGTTCGGGACCGGATTCAAAGGCGGTGATGTCGACGTAGACCTGCTCGATGGCGTAGACCGCGTTGCTCATCACGAACATGACGGCGTTGAGCTTGTTTCTGGCCAGCGTCGACAGCGACTGGCAGACCATCATGAAACCGCCGTCTCCGGCGACGGTCCAGGCCCGCTTGCCGCTGCCGAACTGCGCGCCCGACGCTGCTCCGGTCTCGAAGCCGATGCACTGCCACGCCGCCGATCCGATGAAGCTGCCCTGCGACAGGCCGTAGGCGTTGGTCGCCACATACAGCGCCGAACTGACACCATAGGTCATCACGATCTGATCCAGCATGTTGTTGTCGTGCAGGAACTTCATCGAGTGCTGGAAGAAGCGGTTGTAGGTGATGGTCTCGGGCTTGTCATTCCAATGCGGATCCGAATTGGAAGCCCACGGCTCAGGATAGGGAGGCGGGGGCGGCGCTATCGTCGAAAGCGGATAGCCTTTGGTGTTCTTGAAGCGCGCCAGCAAGGCTTCCATGAAATCCTTCATGGTGACGCCTTCGAAGATGAAATAGCCCACCCGTATCTGTTCCGTGGTGGCCAACACCATGTCGGCATATTTGTTTTCGATGAACCACAGATAATCGTCGGTAATGATCGCGCCCAAGGTCAGGAAGCAATCGGCTTGCACGACGAGGTCGCGCACGCTCTGGATCGAGGCGGCGTCGGAATAGGTGCCGATGAACTTGTTGCCCTTTTCATCCAGCACCGTCTTGCCGAGCGTGGTGGTGGTGTAGAGGAATCCGCTGGCATCGATGATTTGCTGCAGCAGATCCGACAGGCCGTGACGAAGCACCTCGACACCGGCAAAAATCATCGGATCTTTCGCGACGGTGATTTGCGCCCAGGCCGCGGTGACGGCATTTTCAAGCGCCAGCGGTTCGCTCTTGAACGTGAGCGGCTGCAACACGTCGTCGGACGGTTTCAGACACGGCTCACCCCAGACTTCCTTGTAACATTCGATGTAGACCGGCCGCTTGTAGGTGATCGCGGCAATCAGCAGATTGTCGATCTTCTCGGGCGCGCCGACCGACGTGCTGAGCGTCTCGGCCGCCACGGTGACCTGCCGGTACACCTCCTGGTCGGCCGGCAAATTGCCGGTGGAATGGTGATAGAGCACGTCGTACATCCTGGTGATCTGCCTTGCGTCGGCGCCGGGCGTCGCGCTGATCACCACCACCGGGCTAAATTCAACGTAAGCCCCGGCAATCGCATTGAGCGCACTGAAAGTACTGACGCCATATTGCAACGATACGGCGCCTAAGCCGCGCGTGCGCCCGTAGGCGTCGGCGGCGTAGGCCGCATCGAGTTCGTTGATGGCGCCGATGGCATTGACGCCGGGGAAATGCTCCAGCGCCTGGGTGAAATGCTTGACGTAGTCACCCGGGATTTGAAAGACCTCGGTGACGTCAAGCTGTTTCAATCGGGTGAGGAGATAATCTGCGACCGTAAATGGCTGTTGTGTCATTTCGCTCCCCGCCCGCCCGCGCCGACAGGCCGATGTATGTCCGTGCGCCGGCGCAGCGCCCGTCATCTTGCTAGGTGTCTTTCAGCAATACAACTAAAAATTGTTATGCGTATGTGTGGGTAAATTCACAAATCCGTTTTGCGCAGGGAGCGGATGCTGCGGGCGAATCGCGTCTTGCGAGACTTGCACGAAATTTCATCGATCCGACCTGGAGCGGATCGAGGTGCGGCCTTGTTTTGCATTGTTGGTGCGACATACAGTATCGAGACCGACATTAACGGCTCAGCGAGGTTCGATGAGCACCGCATTTGCCCTGGCCGGCCTCGGCGGGTTCAACGCCCACGGCGCGGGATTCCTGGCCGCCGCCAAAGCGTGGGGCATCCAGCCGGAACTGGTCACCGCGACCAGCGGACAGATTCTCGTGCTCGCGGACTGGCTGCGTGGCGCGGATGATCTAAGGGCAAGCCTGATCTCGCCCGGCCAGGACGGCAATCCGGTCGCCCAACTCCAGACGATGTTGTTCGGCTATCCCGGCGTGTTCAAACCGGCCTACCAGCAGGCGTTTGCAAGGTTCGCCTCGCTGCCGAATTTCAAGGAAAGCCCGATCGAAATCTTCGCCGACCGTTTCCTCCCCGCGCAGCAATATGTGCCCGACCGGCCCGAAAAATGCTTTCAAACCGTCGCCGATATATTCAACGAAAGCGCGACCGGTGTTGTTTTCAACAGCTACGACCTGGCCAAGGGAACCGGCGTTCTCTACGGCAATGACGCCGCGAGAAAGGCGCTGCCGCCGGACAAGGCCTTCCAAAACAGGCATGCCGCCGAGGTGAAGCAGGATCCGCGCGAAACTGACATGCGCTATGTATCTCATGAAACCGCCGAGACCGAAATTCATCCGATCGATGCGGAATGCGTCAAATCCGCCTTGTGGCTGTCGCTGTACGGGTTTCAGAACATGCCCGTCGGCAGGATGGACGGCGCCTATCATCGCTCCTGTATCGTCTCTGAACTGCACAATTTCGACCGCGTCTTTGTCGCGCGGCCGCTCGCGAATGCCTGGATCGGCAGGGCACCGAGCAATTGGTTCGAGGTCCAGGATTGGCAGTGCGAGATGTGGTTTTCGGTCGGCTACAAGGCCGAGGTCGACGCGCTCAGGCGTATCAACGATTTGATCGAAGACGGCTTCATCACCCATTCGAAATTCAAGAAAGTCGAATTGGTGGAAATCGAGCCGAAAACGCCGGCGGGATATTTCAACTATTTCGTCGAGCGCAACAAGGTGTACGACGAGGCCTATCGGCTGTCGGAGCAGAAGTTCGCTAAGCTCGGCTTGCGCAAACCGGTGAAAGCGGCCGGGCTAAAGCCTGCACCCGGCTTCGAATAGCAGCCGCGCATCCCGGCTCAACGTCCCCGGAATACCGGCTTGCGGCGTTCGTTGAACGCCCGCACCCCTTCGCGGCGGTCTTCGGTGGGAACCAGACGGTTATAGGCCTCGATCTCGAACGCCAGGCCGTCCCACAACGACATCTGCATGCCGCGATGGATGGCTTGCTTGGCCTGACGTACCGCGATCGGCCCGTTGGCGGCAATCCGCCGGGCGATGCCGAGCGTGGTCTCCAGAAGATCCTCGGGTGCGACGACGCGATTGACCAGCCCCCATGCTTCGGCCTCGAGGGCGGTAAAGGGAAGGCCGGAAAGGATGAGCTCCTTCGCCCTGCGCTCGCCGACCGCCCGGGCCAGGTTCTGCGTACCACCCGTTCCCGGTATGATTCCGAGCGTCACTTCCGTCAACGCAAAGCGCGCATGGCTGACGGCGTAGATGAAATCGCAAGCCGCGGCGATCTCGCAGCCGCCGCCATAGGCGGCGCCGTTGACCGCAGCGAGCACGGGAAGCGGACATCCCATGATCGCCCGCGCCATTCGCTCGAAGATCGCGTGCTGCGCTTGCCAGCTTTGGTCGGTCATCCCGTTGCGCTCCTTGAGATCTCCGCCGGCGCAAAACGCCTTTTCGCCGCTGCCCGTGACGATTACGGCGCGCAGGCCCTCCAGATCGATCGAGAGCGCTTCGAACACTTCCATGAGATCGAGGCCCATCCGCGTATTCAGCGAATTGGACACGTCCGGCCGATTGAGCGTGACAAGCAGGATTTGATCGTCGTACCGGCTAACGACGATGGTCTCAAACTCGGATCGCATCCAACTCTCCTCTTTCGACCAAACCTCATATTCCGCTTCTGTCCGGCGCGAGGCAACCAGCCAGAACGCAAGACGCATGTGCGGCAGGCCGCAATTGCCGGCGCCGCACGCGATCCCTATGCTGCCGCCGTTGCCTTTTGTGAGGACCCGCATGATCACGCCGCTCGATCCCGTCATCGCCGAAATCATTCCGCTGCTGCCGCTGCGCGATCCCGCGACAATGACGCCGCAGAGCGCGCGCGATGCGTTACGCGCCCTCGCCGCGGCGCGCGCAGCGATACCGCCGCCAGCGGTGAGGAGCGCCAACGATACCAGGGTGCAGGGCGCCGCCGGTCCGCTCGCCGCACGGGTCTACCGGAATGCCGACGGGAAATCGCCGACGGTGGTATTTTTCCACGGCGGCGGCTGGGTCGCCGGCGATCTCGAAACCCATGACCGGCAGGCGCGGCTGCTCGCGATCGAGACCGGCGCCGTCGTGATCTCCGTCGACTACCGGCGGCCGCCGGAGACGCGCTTTCCCGGCGCCTTCGAGGACGCCTTTGCCGCCGTCAAGGACATCGTCGGACGCATCGCCGAGTTCGGCGGTGACGCCGCGCGCGTCGGCGTCGCCGGCGACAGCGCGGGCGGCAATCTGGCCGCTGCGAGCGCGATCGCCTGCCGCGACGCCGGCATCAGGCTCGCGGCGCAATTGCTGGTCTACCCCGTCACCGACGTCGCCGGCAATTACGCGGACCGCGAACAGAATGCGCGCTTCCCCTCGCGCGTGGAAAACGCCGAAGGTTATTTCCTGTCGCGCGCGGTGATGCAATGGTTCGCCGGCCATTATCTTAGCCATACCGGCCAGGGCACCGACTGGCGCGTCTCGCCGTTGCGCGCAAAAAATCTCGCCGGTCTCGCGCCCGCGATCGTCTGCACGGCGTGGTTCGATCCGTTGCGCGACGAGGGCAAGGCCTACGCCGACGCACTCGCCGCCGCCGGCGTCGCGACGAAATATTACGAAGGCGCCGGCCTGATCCACGGCTATTTCGGCCTCGGCGAGGCCTCGGAAACCGCCAGGCGCGAGGCGCAACGCGCCCGCGCCGATTTCAAGGCGCTGCTCGAAGGCGGTGCGTAGAAGCTGTTGTGGAAAATGGCGATCCCGGCATGACTCGAACATGCGACCTACGGTTTAGGAAACCGTCGCTCTATCCGGCTGAGCTACGGGACCGCGAACCCGCTTAAGTGAGCGGGTGTTGCGAGCTAAATACCAGAGCGGAAGCGTGATCGCCAGCCTTTGAATACGCCCACAATGTCACCGGGCTCGCTTCCAAGGGGCGGACAAAATCGCCGCCGAGCCTTCATGTCCCGCCGGATCTGTCATCAGGAATGGAGATTCCGCGTCGTCGCGCTTTTTTCGCTGGCGCCGGGGCCGCGAAAGGTCCCGAACACGCCGTCGAGCGTGGGATTGCTGACGCCGAACCAGTGCTTCTCGCTGATGAAATGATGACGCAGGTGGTATTGCTTGACCCAGCGTCCCAGCCGCGTGCGCGGCCGGTAGGGAATATGCGCGACGTAGTGCACCCATTCGTAATGCAGGATCGCCAGCATCATCCCGAGCAGGCCGGAGGCCGCGGCCTCGATCCCGAACACCAGCGCAAACAGCCCGGCAGCGACGGCGAGGTTCGGCACCAGGAACCAGAGCGGCAGGAACAGCAAATCCAGCCGGTTCGGCTCGACATGGTGGTCGTAATGCAGACGGTGCTGCAGCCGGCGCGCCGGCGGCCATGACAGCGGGGCTGCGTGAAAGGCAAAACGGTGCATGCCGTATTCGCTGAGATAGAACAGCAGCGCGCCAAGCACGATCATGACGGGTTGCAGCGCCACGGCGCCGAACAGCCAGGCCAGCGCTTCGGCCGCCACGCCCAGCAGCAGCGCCGCGACACCGCCATGACGAACGAATACGAAAATCATCCCCCGCGCCCTTTTTGGTATCGCCTCCGCCCCATCGACCATTCAAGCGAACAGGTTTGGTCAACCCAAGAACTGTTGAAGAACTGTTGAATACCGCTCGTTGCCTGCCATTGCTTTACCCGACACTTTTCAGCCTCGCCAGCACGACGGGTTCCATGAGTTCCGTTTTTGGCGCAGCGCCGGTTTCGGTCTGATCTCGCCCGCCGCTGAGGCTCGCGGGTCGTCCGTTTGAATTTCCGCAACAATTCCAACGGTGCGCGGCTATGTTCCATCGGTCACATCCGGGATATAAGCGCGTAACCCGCGCGGGAAAAATGCCCGGTTCCAGGGTGACAAGCCCGGCCAAAATGGCAACAATCCGCCAAATTCGTGTCTCAAGCTTCGTGTCTTGCGATTCGCCTCTCTCGATTCGCTTCTTGGGAACTCACTAAAGGAAATTTTCGTCCGTGATCGCCTCGCGACCATCTGCGCTTGCTGTTGCCGCGCTCGCCGGATGCGCTCTGCTCACGCCGTTGCGCGCGCAGGCGCAATGGTGGCGCAGCGCGCCGGTCGATTTCGAGGAATGCGCCGACAAGGCCGAGAAGGCCGCGACCAAGCAAGACAAGACGGCGGCGCTGGCCGAATGCAACGCCAAATTCGCCGGCCGCCGCAAGCCGGGCGGCGGCTACACCTATTACGATTTCATGCAGGACCGCACCTTCGATATCGCCGGTCCCAATCCGACGCCGGAAGAGCAGAAGAAAATCGACCAGCAATACACCGTCTATCTGGAGAACCAGCGTCGCAGCACCATCACCGCGGCATTCGTAGCCAAGCAGCAGCAGCCGCAGCCGCAGCCGCAGAAAGTGCCGCAAAGCGTGCAGCAGGTGTCCCTGCGCTCCGAGACTGAAAAGATACCGGTGCCGGTGGCGAGCCCGGTCAAGCAGGCCGCGCGCATCAAGGCATCCAACTGCGCAAAGAGTTCGTTCTCCTGCGAATGGCCGTGGCTCTCGGAGGGAATCGACGGTTTGAAGAAGCTGTTCACTTCGTCGCCGAGCAAGGGCAAGCGGGGCTGACGCCAACGTCGTCATTCCGGGATGCGCCTCTTGGCGCAGGCCCGGAATCCATAACCACGATCGTGAGTGTGGATTCTCGGATGTGCAATTGCACATCTCAGCTCGCGCTACGCGCGCCCCGGAATGACGACGGTGGGGTCAATCCGTGATCACCATCGCCCAGAATTTCCGGTAGGGCGAATTGTCGACCGATGCGACGCCGACCCGGCGCATTCCCGGTAACAGCAGATTCTCGCGATGGCCGGCTGAATTTTCCCACTCCTTCAGCATCTCGGCGAACGTCAAAAATCCTGCGCCGATATTTTCCGCGGCGCGCGACTTGCGCAACGGCGCCACGCGCGAGGAAAAACTGCCGGCGGCGCTGTGGCTGACGGAACCGGACGCGGCCATCGCCTGCGCCTGTTTGAGCGCCACCGTGTTGAGCTTGCCGTCGAGCTTCACCGACGGAAAACCATGGGCGCGGCGATAGGCGCTGATCGCGCCGGCATAATCGGCGGCGTCCGCCGTTGCCGCGAAGCCGAGAACAAAACCGAGCGCGAGGAGAAACAGCCTCATCTGGAATCGCATGAGCGTGGACCGGATCAGTGCGCGTGGGTGTGCTTAGCGCGGTGCCGCACCACCGGTCTGACGACCGGCGCGGCCGGCTCATAGACCGTCGCCGGCGCGGCGGCCCGTTGCTCCTGCAGCCGCGCGTCATAGCCCGGCGACGGCGTCACCGTGGGTGGCGCGGCATGGGCCGGGACCACACCAACCCCGCCGATGAGGGCGGCAACGGCCAAAAGCGCTGCGCGAGTTCGTTTCATCTCGTCTCTCCCGTTCGCCGCATCGGGCGAAAGTCGCCCCAGATCGTTGCCATTTCAAGGCACGACCAGCAATTCAGGCCCTGATCTGTTCCGGCGTCAGGCCGGGCGAGCCCTTGCCGTCCGCCTCGGCTTTCCTGATCAGCGCCACGATGCGGCGCGACAGCGGCGCTTGCAGCCCGCGCCGGTCGGCGATTTCGGTGATCACGCCCTGCAGATAGTCGATCTCGGTGCGGCGGCCGCGCTGCAGATCTTCCCACATCGACGAGCGCGCCTCGGGATCGATCTTCATCGTTCGCCCCAGCAATGCTTCGAAGATGGTGTCCGGCAGACGCAGCAGCGGCGGCATCCAGCCCGCCGGGATCGGCGTCGGCGACACCGGCTTGATGCCTTCCGCCCTGATCGCCGCCAGTCCTTCGGCCATCTGGTCGGCGAACAGCCTGCGCCAGCCGCGCTGCGCCAGTTGCCGGCGCAGCGGCATATCGGCCAGCGCATTGAGGGCGTTGTTGAGATTGACGATCAGCTTGCCCCATTGCACGCCGTCGATGTTGTCGGTCGCGCGCATAGGGAGGCCCGGTACCGAAAATCTTTCGGCCGTACCGGCCGCGTCGGCTTCGATGACGATGTCGCCCGAGGTCGACCGGTGAAACCGGCCCTCGCCCATCGAAATCACGTTGAACGGCACCATGCCGCCGAGCACGCGACGGCCGGGCAGGCGGTCGCGCAATACCGCGACATTGCCGACGCCGTTCTGCAGGCTGACGACGACGACATCGGCCGGAGCATGTCTCGCAATGAGGTCGGCCATCTCGCTTGTATCCGCGCTTTTGACCGTGACCAGCACCGCGGCAACTTCGCTAAAAACGGAGGGATCATCCGACAATGCGAGCCGGCTCGATGCAATCGTTTGATCGAAACCTTCAAAGCTCGTCAGCCGCAGCCCGCCGGCCCGGATTTCCCCGATCACGCGCGGCCGCGCCAGCAACGCTACGCTGCGCCCGGCGGCCGCCAGCATGCCGCCGACGAAGCAGCCGATACTGCCGGCCCCCGCCACGCCAATCGCCAAGTCTGCATTCGCCAAGTCTGCATTCATGTGCCGTTCAACCTCATACCGGCATCGGTAGCAGAGTTGGCGCCAACCGCCTATCGACGCTACCTTTCGACGCGCAAGGGCTTGGCCGAGCCTGCCTTGTAACCGTCATGGGCGGGTTCTATGTTTTCCGGCGGGGCTGGTACGCGGGAGGAGACGACAATGGGTTTACTCGACGTACTCAACGGCATGCAGAACGGCCCGCGCGGTCCGAGCACTCCGAGCGCGCAATCCGGCAGCGACGGCGGGATGTCGCCGATGACCATGGCCATCCTGGGGTTGCTGGCCTGGAAGGCTGTCAAGCATTTTACCGCCGGTCAGCCCGGTGCGGCGCCGGCGCCAACACCTGCCCCCTCGCCCGGCAATGTGACTGCCGGTCTGCCCGGCGGAATGGGCGGCGGTCTCAGCGATGTCCTCAAGGGTGGATTGGGCGGACTGCTCGCGGGCGGCGCGGCCGGCAGCGTAATCAGCGGCGGCCTCGGCGATCTCCTCAATCAGCTCCAGCAGAAGGGCCACGGCGACACCGCGAACTCCTGGGTGAGCAACGGTCCCAACAAGCCGATTTCACCGGGCGATCTCGCCAACGCGCTGGGCGCCGATCAGATCGACCAGCTGTCCTCGCAAAGCGGCATGTCGCGCGATGAATTGCTCAAGGGCCTCAGCCAATATCTGCCCGACGCGGTCAATCATCTGACGCCGGACGGACGGCTGCCGGACGAAAACGAATTGTCCGGCCGGATTTGACGTTTCACGCCCGCGGCGTCGTTCGCGCCGCGGCATTGTTGTTATTGCGGCATTGAAAAGGACGACAGCCATGGGCGGCATTATCTGGGTCATCATTGTCGGCTTCGTTGCAGGAATCATCGCGCGGATGCTCTCCCCAGGACCGAATAACCCCACCGGGTTCGTGCTGACCACTATCCTTGGTATCGTCGGTGCGGCGCTGGCGACATACGTCGGCCAAAAACTCGGGTATTACGCTGAAGGTCAGGGGGCAACGGGCGCCGGATTCATCACCGCCACCATCGGCGCGCTGGTGGTGTTGTTCATCTGGAACCGGCTGGTCGCCCGCGGCGTGATTCCCGATATGAACAAGTGACGGCGTAACCGCAAACCCTCGTCATTGCGAGGAGCGAAGCGACGAAGCAATCCACACTTGCTTTGTTGCACTATGGATTGCTTCGCTTCGCTCGCAATGACGGTTTCACAACACCAGATGCATTCCCGCATCCATGCGGACGATTTCGCCGGTCATGTTGCTCGATGCCGGCGACGCCAGGAAACATACGAGCTGGGCGATGTCGTCGGCGGTCGACGCCACCTTCAGCGGCACCTTCGCCACAACGGAATCGCGCACCGCTTTCGCGCCCGCCTCGCCGCGCCCCTTGGTGAACCAGGGCGTATCGATATAGCCGGGGCAAACCGTGTTGACGCGGATCAGGGGTGCCAGCGCGCGCGACAGCGACAGCGTGATGGTGTTGAGCGCGCCCTTGCTCGCGGCATAGGCCACCGACGAGCCGCCGCCGGAGATGCCCGCGACCGACGACACGTTGACCACCGCGGACGGCCGTCCGGACGCTTTGGCGCCAGCTTCAAGCTGCGCGCGCGCGGCGCGGATCATCTGGTACGGCCCGATGGTGTTGACGGCATAGATGCGCTGAAAATCCTCCGCCGACAGGCCATCGAGATCGCCGTGCGGCACGTGCTTGGTGGTGCCGGCATTGTTGACCAGCACGTCGAGACGCCCGAAGGGTGCTGCGGCAGCGGCGATCTTCTTGCAATCCTCATCGCGGGAGACATCGCCCTGCACGACGATGACGTCGGCGCCCGCGGTGCGGCAGAGGTCGGCGGTGGCTTCCGCTTCGGCCTTGCTGTTGGAATAGTTGACGACGATGCGCGCGCCGCCCTTGGCCAATATCGCCGCGGTCGCGGCTCCGAGACCCGATGCCGAGCCCGTTACGATTGCGCACAAACCATCCTTCGACATCCGCATTTCCTCTTGTTGTTTTGAGCTGAATTTCGCTCGCGGTGGCATACCATATCGCGCGGCCAAGTCCCTGCAAATCCGCGAAACTCCGCTATGCGGAATTTATTCATCGCCTGATGAGCCTCATGCCGCCCCCGCAAGCGGCCCTGCGGGCAGCGCTTGTCACGGCTATGGCTTTTCCGCATCATTGAGCGCAAGAAAAGACCGCACTTGGGGCCGGCGGAACGGCCGGACCTGACGCGTGCCAAATCAATATCGGGGAACGCTGTGGCGGAGAGTGAGAACATTGTTGCCGAGACCGCGGAGAAAATCTTCGCCGATCTCGCCGACGCGCAAACCATCAACAACGACAAGAAGGGCGCGTGGAGAGCACCGCTCTGGCAGGCGCTGACGGAAGCCGGATTGCCGCTGGCATGGGTGCCGGAGGATTGCGGCGGTTCCGGCGCAAGCCTGGCCGAAGGTTTTAGCGTCTTGAGCGCCGCCGGGCGTTCCGCGGTCGCCGTGCCGCTGGCCGAGACCATGCTGGCCGGCTGGCTGCTGGCGCAGGCCAAAATCTCTTCGCCCGAGGGCGAGATGACGGTGATACCGGCGAGCCCGAAGGATCGCATCACGCTCAATGCCGACGGCAGCCTGTCAGGCCGTGCCCGCGGCGTGCCCTTTGGCAAAGCTGCAAAACATATCGCAGTGCTGGCGAGCGGCAACGGCGGCCTCTCGATCGCATTGGTCGAGGCCGGCAAATGCCGGATCGAGGCCGGGCTCAATCTCGGCGGCGATCACTCAGATACCGTGACGCTAGACAAGGTGCAGCCGATCACGATCAAGCCGGCGCCGAAGGGTTTTGACCAGAGCCAGCTGATGCTGATGGGCGGCGTCGCGCGCTCCTTACAGATCGCCGGCGCGCTGGAATCGATGCTGGAAATTTCCGTGCGCTATTCCAACGAGCGCGTCGCCTTCGAGAAAAAGATCTCGAAATTCCAGGCCGTCCAGCACAATCTGGCGCGACTTGCCGGCGAGTCCGCGGCGGCGCTGGCTGCCGCCACCTCGGCCGCGGATGCCATCGCCAACAGCACCTCGTTCAACGACGAAGTGTTCCTCGAAGCCGCGTCCGCCAAGATCCGCTGCGCGGAAGCGGCCGAGAAGGGCGGCGCCATCGCGCACCAGGTGCACGGCGCGATCGGCTTCACCATCGAGCACATCCTGCACCGCTATTCGCTGCGCGCACTGGCATGGCGCGACGATTTCGGCTCCGAGAGTTTTTGGGCGGTCGAGCTCGGCAAGCTCGTGGCCAACAGAGGCGCCGATGAATTGTGGCCGCTGGTGGCTTCGCGCTGAGATTCACGAAATTTGGAAGTCGAGACCCATCATGACCGCAGCCCTCCGTTTCGATCCGATCCGCCTGCCGCCCGAATGCGAAAAACTTCGCAAGGAAGTGCGCGCCTTCCTCGCCGAGGAAATCGCCGCCGGCACCTTCGATCCGCACAAGCCCAACCGCGAAGACACCGACGTGCCGGAATTTTCCCGCAAGGTCGGCGAGCGCGGCTGGCTCGGCATGACCTGGCCGAAGAAATATGGCGGCCATGAGCGCTCGTTCCTCGAGCGCTATGTGGTCACCGAGGAAATGCGCGTCGCCAATGCGCCGACCCGGCGCTTCTTCGTCGCCGACCGCCAGAGCGGCCCGGTGCTGCTCAAATACGCGCCCGAGCACGTCAAAATGGACATCCTGCCGCGCATCTGCCGCGGCGAGGTCTGCTTTGCGATCGGCATGAGCGAACCGAATTCCGGCTCCGATCTGTTCGCGGCCAAGACACGAGCGACCAAGACCGACGGCGGCTATCTGATCAACGGCACCAAGATCTGGACCTCGTCGGCGCATATCGCCGACTACATGATCGCGATCTTCCGGACCTCGCCGTCGACCAAGGAAAACCGCCGCCACGGCCTGACCCAGTTCCTGGTCAAGATGAAGCAGCCGGGCATCCAGGTGAACCCGATCGGCCAGATCACCGGGCAATACGAATTCAACGAAGTGGTGTTTACCGACCATTTCGTTCCCGACGATCATGTGCTCGGCGAAATCGACGGCGCCTGGAAGCAGGCAACCTCCGAGCTCGCTTATGAGCGCTCGGGCCCGGAGCGTTTCCTCGAAACCTATTACGTGTTGACCGAACTGGTCCGCGCGGTCGGCAAGAACCCGGATACCCGCAGCGCCGAAGGCATCGGCCGACTGGTAGCGCAGTTGCACACCATGCGGCGGATGTCGGTCTCGGTCGCCGGCATGCTGCAGGCCGGCAAGGAGCCGGTGGTCGAAGCCTCCATCGTCAAGGACATCGGCACGGTGTGGGAGCAGCAATTGCCGCATCGGGTGCGCGACCTCGCCGCCTTCGTCGATGCGGACGCGACCAACCACGAGACGCTGGAAAATCAATTGTCGTTCGCCATCAAGACCGCGCCAAAGCTGACGATCCAGGGCGGCACCACCGAAGTGCTGCGCGGCATCATCGCCCGCGGGCTCGGTTTGCGCTAGGCGCGCGGGCCCGGTTTGCGCTAATTCAACGAGGAAACCTCATGACCAAATATACTGATATCGGCGTCGAGAAGCACGGCCATGTCGGCCTGATCGAAATCCGAAAGCCCCCGCTGAACTTCTTCGACGTCGCGCTGATCAACCAGATCGCCGACGCGCTGGAAGAATTCGACAAGGACATCGAGATCCGCGCCTCGGTGCTCGCCGCCCAAGGCAAGGCGTTCTGCGCCGGCGCCAATTTCGGCGACCCTGCCCGGCAGGAGCAGGAAGAGAAGGCCAAGACCGATCCGGCGTCGAACCTGCCGATCAACCACCTCTACGTCCAGGCCGTCCGCATCTTCCGCAACAAGAAGCCAATCGTCGCGGCCGTGCATGGCGCGGCCATCGGCGGCGGCCTCGGCCTTGCGGTATCGGCCGACTTCCGTGTCACCTGCCCCGAAGCGCGCTTTGCCGCGAATTTTACAAAACTCGGATTTCATCCGGGCTTCGGGCTGACGGCGACGCTTCCCGAACTGGTCGGCAAGAACAATGCGGAACTGATCTTCTACACCAGCCGCCGCGTCACCGGCGAAGAGGCGACGAGGATGGGCCTGGCCAATGTCTGCGTGCCGCAGGATCAGGTTCGCGCCGAGGCGATGAAGCTTGCAGCCGAGATCGCCGAATGCTCGCCGCTCGGCCTGATCTCGACCCGCGCCACCATGCGCGCGGGCCTCGCCGACCGCGTGCTCGCCGCCACCAACCACGAACTCGTCGAGCAAACCAAACTGCGCGCGACCGAGGATTTCAAGGAAGGCGTCAAAGCCACCGCCGAGCGCCGCGTCGCGAATTTCCGCGGGCGGTGAGTTTTTACTTCTCCCCTTGCGGGAGAAGTGCCCCATAGGCGACCTCCGGCCGCCGTTCTTCAATGCGCCAATGCGACGCTTCGGCTATGACAATACCCCCTACGTCAAACGAAGTAGGGGAATAAGCTCGTTGTGCTCAATCGAACGGCATCGAGACACCTTGTTTGCGATCTCGTTTGACTGCTAAAGTGCTGGCGTTGGTGGGGTGTGCCCCACATCATGGAATTTGCCGCAGCGATTGTTCGCTTGGATAGATCGATGCTTTTCGCATCGTAGAGACCGCGGGACGTTTTTGCCCCGCCTGGCCGAACTTTCTGAGACTCGCCTTTCTGGAACGCGCCTTCTGATAGTCGCAGACGACATTGATATTAGCGTGTGGAGAGTTTGATGGCAGGAATCCTGTCCGGTCACATCGTGCTGGCTTCGGCTACCGAACGCCTGACCCTGGCGAGCACCACCAAGGTCGCCACTTTTACCGATACCGACTTCACGGATTTACTCAGCGGCTTCACCGCGACCATCGACTGGGGCGACGGATCGACCTCGCCGGGCACAATCACCGGATCCAACGGGTCATTCTCGGTGCTGGGCGGCCACAGCTATTCCGACGAAGGCAACTTCACGCTGAGCGCGACCATCGTTCGCGCCTCGGACAATGCAACCATCACCGACACTGGAAACATTGCCGTCGCCGAACACGATGTGCTGGCCGCCCAGGGTACGACGCTATTAGGCAACCCGGGGTCGCTTCTCAATAACGTAACGGTCGCAACATTCACCGACACCGATACGGCGGCCGTGGCGGGCGACTTTCAGGCCATCGTCGATTGGGGCGACGGAACGGCCACGACGACGGGCACGATTACGGGATCCAACGGATCGTTCGCGGTCCACGACAGCCACATTTATGCGAGCGCGGGACAGGACACGATCACGGTGACACTGGTGGACACAGCGCCCGGCTCCGCCAATACGGTCGCCATCGGCACCGCCAACATCGGCTTGGCCGCCCAGGTGTCGCTGACTTCGGCCACCGAGAAGGTGGCTACGGCGCCCGGCACGGTCGTCGCCAGCATTACCGACGGCAATCTGGCGGATCTGGCTGGTGGTTTCACCGCGGTCATCGATTGGGGCGACGGAACGACCTCACCAGGCACCGTCGTGGGGTCGAACGGATCATTCTCGATCCTGGGTGGCGGGCACACCTACGCCGATGAAGGCGACTTCACGCTGACGACGACCCTCACCCGCACCTCGGACAATACGGTCGTCACCAGCATCGGCGACGTCGCCGTCATCGAACACGACGTGCTGGCTGCCCAGGGCAAGACGATATCCGGCAATCCGGGGCAGGTTCTCAATAACGTCACGGTCGCAACATTCACCGATACCGACACCGCCGCACTGGCGAGCGACTTCCTCGCAACGATCGACTGGGGCGATGGAACGATCTCGGCGGGCACGATCACGGGCTCGAACGGCTCATTCGCGGTCATCGGCGGCGGCCACGCCTATGCGAACGCGGGGCAGGACACCATCACGGTGACGGTGACGGACCCCGCACCCGGCACCGCCATCGTGAACGCCACCGGCACCGCCACCATCGGATTGATCGGGCAGGAGGTGCTGAATTCGGCCACCGAGCGGGTGGCGCTGGCGCCCGGCACGGTGGTCGCGAGCTTTCTGGACGGCAATCTGGCGGATCTGCCCGGTGGTTTCACCGCGATCATCAACTGGGGCGACGGGACGACCTCGGCGGGGTCGATCGTGGGATCGAACGGCGCGTTCTCGATCGAAGGCGGACACAGCTACGCCGATGAAGGCAGCTTCACGGTGACCGCGACCACCCGCATCTCGGACAATGCAAGCGTCACCAGTTCGGGACCGGTCGCCGTCGCCGAACACGATGTTCTGGCCGGCCAGGGTACGACGCTAACCGCTGTCTCGGGGCAGCCGCTCGCCAACGCCACAGTCGCAACGTTCACCGACACCGACACGGCCGCCTTGGCGAGCGACTTCCTGGCAACGATCGACTGGGGCGACGGAACGACCTCGGCGGGCACGATCGCGGGATCCAACGGATTATTCGCGGTCAGCGGCACCCACACCTATGCGACCACCGGGCAGGACACCATTACGGTAACGATGACGGACCCCGCACCCGGCACCGCCATCGCGACCGCCAATTCGTTCCGTTTCGACCACGTCAATCAGCCGCCGGTGAACACCGTTCCAGGCCCGTTGAACACGTTCGCCCATGTCGCGCTCGAGATCACAGGACTCTCTGTCGCGGACCCCGACGCCACGACGCTGACCGCCACGCTTCACGTCGATCACGGCACGCTGACACTCGCATCCGTCGGCGGCGCCGCCGTCAGCGGCAGCGGGACCGGCACGGTGACGCTGGTCGGCAGTGTCGCGCAGATCGACGCCACGCTGGGTGCGGCGCATAATTTCGTCTATGTCGCCCAGACGGGATTCGGCGGCACCGACACGCTGACCATGATCAGCAACGACGGCGGCAGCAGCGGAAGCGGCGGGCCGAAGACGGATACCGACACCGTGGCGATCCACGTGGTGAGTGGGGCCGGCGGATACGCAGGCCTTCCGGTTCCGTCCGCAGAGTCTCCACTGCTGCACACCTCGGATTTCCATCTGTTGTGACGAGAAAAGGCGTCGTCCCGGCCTTGGGCCGGGATCCATACGCCGTGTCGTCTCGGTGAGAGTACCGACGTCAGATACCTGCTGACACAACTACGGCCGCGGATTATGGGTCCCGGCTCCTGATGCGCAATTGCGCATATGGGCCGGGACGACAGCTGAGTTCTTCCCCACCACCAGCGCGTCCACGATGGTCACGCCCTGGCCTTCCCGATGTACCAGCGCCGGATTGATCTCGATTTCCGAAATCTCCCCGGCGTGCTGGGCCGCGAGCAGCGAGATTTGCGCGATCAAATGCGCCAGCACCGCGACGTCGGCCTTCGGCGCGCCGCGGAATCCGTGGAGCAGCGGGGCCGCCTTCAGCGCATCCAGCATTGCGGACGCTTCCGCCGCACTCACCGGCGCCGGGCGATAGATCACATCCCTGAACAGTTCGGTGGTGATGCCGCCGAGGCCAACCATGATCATCGGACCAAAGGTTGCATCGAGCAACGTGCCGACGATGATCTCGACGCCCTTTTTGGCCATCGGGCCGACCAGCACGCCCTGGATCGCGGCGTTGGATCGGTGGCGTTGTGCGCTGTCGAGCAGCGCCTGGAAGGCCGTAAACGCTTCGCCCTTGGTGGTGATGTTGACGCGGACGCCGCCGACTTCGCTCTTGTGCGGGATGTCAGGCGACTGGATCTTCATGACCAGCGGAAAACCCGCGCGCGCGATCGCGGCGTCGAGCCCGCCCCGCTCCGTCACCAGCACCTCGTCGGCCAAGGCAATGCCGGCGGCGCGCAGCAGCGACTTGCTGTCGAATTCGGACAGTACGGGAGATGTCAGAAAGCGTGCGAGATCGCGCGGCGGCAGCGCCGCAACATCCGCCGGCGGGGCCAGTTTGAATTTGGCGTAATCCGCCGCCTGCCGCATTGCGACGCCGGCATGCGTCAAGCCCGACAGCACGACGGCGCCGGATTTCGCCAGCTCGCTGCGGGCGAAATGCGACGGCAGCGTGTAGGAATAGAACACGACCGGCTTGTTCTGCGCCGATAGCACCGGCTTCAGCTCCGCCTCCTTGAACGGCATCCGGATGTCGCTCGACAGCGACAGCACCACCAGGATGGCGTCGACCTCATCGGAGACGTCGAGCAGGTCGATGCTCCGCTGCAGGCCGCCGGAGTGTACGCCCTGGGCGGTGACATCGATCGGATTGCCCGTCGCACCATAGGACGGCAGCAGTTTTTTGATTTCGCCCTGGATCGACGATGACAGCTCCGGCACTTTCAGTCCCTGCATCGAGACCGCGTCCGCGCCCCAGATGCCGGCGCCACCGGACACGGTGAGAACCGCGACGCGGTCGCCCTTCGGCAGCGGATTGGTGGTCAGGACCGCGGCGATGGTCACGGCTTCATCGAGATCGTTGGAAACGATGAAGCCGAATTTGGCGAACACCGCGTCATAGGCCGCCGACCAGCCGGCCATGCTGGCGGTGTGCGAGGCCGCCGCACGCTCGCCCGCACCGGAGCGGCCGACCTTGGTCACGATGACGGGCTTTCGCATCTCCGCCGCGCGCTTTGCCGCCGCGAGAAACTTGTCGACGTCGCGGATGCCCTCGATGAACAGCAGGATCACGTCGGTGGAAGCATCCTGCACCATGTAATCCAAAAACTCGCCGGCGCCGAGATCGCTCTCATTGCCGGCGCTGACGACGTAGCTCAGCGCGACGCCGAGCGCCTTGGCGCGATGGTAGATCGCAAAGCCGATGCCGCCGCTTTGCGCGACGATGCCGATCCGCCTTTTGGTCGCGACCAGATTTGGCGCGTCCGGCTTGACGTCGACGGTCGGGCTGAAGGTCGCAGCGACGCGCTGCACCTGGCTGTAAAACCCCTCGGCATTGGGACCGGAAATCCGCATGCCGGTCCTCTTCGCCAGCGCCACGATGGCATCCTGCATCGCCGCGCTGTCGCCGCCCTCCTCCGCGAATCCGGACGAGATGATAACCGCGTTCCTGACACCGGCGGCAGCGCATTGCTCGAGCGCGCCGAGCACGGCGCGCGCCGGAATGATGACGATTGCGAGATCGATCGGCTGGCCGACATCCGCGATCGATCGGTAGCATTTCAGCCCATCGATATCGCCGTAGTTCGGATTGATCGGATAGAGCCTTCCGGCATAGCCGTTCTTGCGCAGCATCGACAATAGCCGCCCCGGAATCTTATCCTGGTCGCGCGAGGCGCCGATCAAGGCGATGCTTTCGGGCGCGAAGAAACTGTCGAGCGGATGCGGCATTTTGTTGGCTCTCATGGTTATTGCGCGGCTCTCAAGATCGTCATTGCGAGCGAAGCGAAGCAATCCATCTCACCACGTAAAGAAAGAATGGATTGCTTCGTCGCTTCGCTCCTCGCAATGACGACAAAACGGCTCACGCCACGAGCTTGGACATCACGCCGCAAAGCTCGAACCCGTCGCCCGACACTGCGTTGCCTTTGGCCTTGGCGGCGTCGCGCACCTTGGCGATATCGGCAACCCTGAACGTCAGTCCGCTCATCAGATCGCTCGCACCCTTCACAAAACGAAAACTGCAATTGGGCAGTTTCAGCTCGGGCTCGCCGCTCCCATTCTTGCTCGCGGCAACGCCGATGATCTTGCCCCAATGCTCGGCCAATCCTTGGGGATCGGGACTCTGCATCTCGACGCCGGTCAGCGCCTGCGTCACGTCCTTGCGGATCGATCTCTGCCAATCGGGTCCAGCCGGCGGATAGGGCCCCAGAACATCGTCGCTGCCGGCGGTGTGGTTGAACTCGATGAAGGCGGCGCGGCAATCGCGCGGATGCAATTGCACGCCGTGATAGGGCGCGTGCGTGATCACGTTCGCGGTGCGCACGCCCATCGCATTGGCGTGCTTGCCGCGTTCATCGGGATCGTCGCAGCAGAAGATCGCCATGTAGCCGCCGCGGCCGCCGGTCTTCTCGATGAAGCGTCCCGCCGCGGTGCCGGGCTGGAACGGCGCCACCACTTCCAGCAAAATGGTGTCGACCGGCAGCAGCGCGTTCTCGAGGCCATATTTGGCGACGTTGCCGTCGCGGTAGCAGACGTTGAGCCCCATGATCCCGGCGATATCCGAGATCACGGGCTCGAGCTGCGGCGCCACCAGGCAGATCTGCCGCAGCCTCATATAGCCGGCCATCTTCAATGACCTTGAAATGCGGGCTTGCGCTTTTCGACGAACGCTTTTGCGGCTTCCTTGTGGTCGTCGGTCTCGCCGGAACGCGAGTGATGGATCGCTTCGGCGTCAAAACACTCTTCCAGCGACATGGTTTCGGCGTTGTTGATGTTGCGCTTGATGTAGCCCAGCGTCACCGAGGGGCCCTGCGCCAGCGACATCGCCAGGTCATGCGCGGCCTCTTCGACTTCGGCGTCGGGGACGACCTTCGTCACTATCCCGAGGTTGTAGGCTTCCTGCGCTGATAGCACCGGCGAGGTCAGATAAAGCTCGCGCGCTTTCGCACTGCCGAGCAATTGGGTGAGGAAATAGGTGCCGCCGTAATCGCCTGACAGCCCGACCTTGGCGAAGGCGGTGGTGATCTTGCAGGAGGCGCTGGCGACGCGCAGATCGCAGGACAGCGCGATCGACAGCCCGGCGCCGGCCGCGGCGCCATCGACCTGTGCCACCACGGGCTTCGGCATCTGGTGCAGGATGCGCGAGACTTCCATGCCGCGGCGGAGATTGGCCATCTTGGCTTCGAACGGCAACGGCGCCCGCCCCTCCGCCATCGACTTCACGTCGCCGCCGACGCAGAACGTGCCGCCGGCGCCCTTGAGCAACACCGCGCGCACCTCGTGATCCTCGGCCGCGCGCCGCGCCGCCTCGACCAGCCCGCGCGTCATGTCCGGATTGAGCGCGTTGCGCCGGTCGGGACGGTTCATGGTGATGGTGAGGAGGCCCTTGTCCAGGTTCTGGAGGACCATTTCGTTCTGGCTCATGGAGTGTGGCTTTCTTTGTTATTGGTTGGCACCGTCATTCCGGGATGGTCCGAAGGACCAGACCCGGAATCTCGAGATTCCGGCTCGATGCTGCGCATCGCCCCGGAATGACTGCGTGACTTCGTCACTTCATCACTTCATCACCAGCGGGCAGCGCGAGGCTTCCAGCGGCTGGAACGCCTCGTTGCCGGGAACGGTCGCCAGCAGCTTGTAGTCGTCCCAGCGGCCTTTTGATTCCGACGGCTTCTTGACCTCGAACAGATACATGTCGTGCACCATGCGCCCGTCCTCGCGGATTTTGCCGTTCTTCGCGAACATGTCGTTGATCGGCGTCTCCTTCATGACCTTCATGACCGCGGCGGAGTCAGTGGTGCCGGCGGCTTTCACCGCCTGCAGATAATGCGTCACCGAGGAATACACGCCGGCCTGCGCCGAGGTCGGCACCCGTTTCATCCGCTCCATGAAGCGCTTTGAGAACGCGCGGGTGTCGTCATTGAGGTCCCAATAAAAGGCTTCGGCGAGCAACAGGCCCTGCGCGGTCTCGAGCCCGATCGAGTCGATATCGGTGACGAAGGCGAGCAGCGGCGAGACTTTCTGGCCGCCCTTCATGACGCCGAATTCGGCGGCCTGCTTGATCGCGTTGACGGTGTCGCCGCCGGCATTGGCAAGCCCGATCACCTTGGCTTTCGAGGCCTGCGCCTGCAGCAGGAACGACGAGAAATCCGAGGTGTTGAGCGGATGGCGGACGTTGCCCAGCACCTTGCCGCCGGTCTTCACCACCACATTGGCGGTGTCCTTTTCCAGGTCCTGGCCGAACGCATAATCCGCGGTGAGGAAGAACCAGCTGTCGAGGCCGGATTTGACCGCGGCAAGCCCGGTCACATTGGCCTGCGCGAAGGTGTCGAACACATAATGCACGGTATAGGGGCCGCAGGCTTCGTTGGAGAGCCGGATCGAGCCGGGCCCGTTGAAGATCACGATCTTGCCCCGCGCTTTCGCGATCTCGCCGGCGGCCAGCGCAGTCGCGGACGCCGCGACGTCCCAGATCATTTCGACGCCCTGGTTGTCGATCATGTCGCGCGCGATGTTGGCGGCAAGGTCGGCCTTGTTGAGATGGTCGGCTGCAATGATCTCGATCTTGCGGCCCAGCACCTCGCCGCCGAAATCCTCCGCCGCCATCTTCGCCGCAGTCTCGCTGCCGGCGCCGGTGATATCGGCATAAAGACTCGACATATCGAGGATGCCGCCGAGCTTGAGCGGAGGCTTGCCTTGCGCCAGCGCCGATGTCGGCGACATCGCCAGCGCGCAGGCGAACACGCTTGTGAGAATTCGCTTCATAGAGGCCTCCCTGTGCCGCATTGCCTGCGACTTCAATTTCTGTTGGCGCGATCATGCCGCATGGCATGCGGAGCGGCAAGGCGCGAGCGGATGCGGCGATCAGGCGTTTTTCCGCTAAGCGGAATGACTGTTGGAAGCGTCTGCAAACTGGTTGGCTTCATCCTTCGAGACGCGGCTACGCCGCTCCTTAAGGATGAGGTTCAGACACCGGACCCTCATGGTGAGGAGTGCGGCAACGCCGCGCGTCTCGAACCATGAGGCGCGCGGCCCATGCATCCTTACATCACCCCAACAGCCCCTTGCCCGGCACATGATTGAGCTCGAGCCTGATACCGTCGGGGTCTTCGAACAGCAGCGAGTAATAGCCCGGCGCCCATTGATCCTCGCGCGGCGCGCGAATGATCTTGACGTCGGGCGAACACAGAAAGCCATGCAATTCGTCGATATGGGCGCGCTCGCGGGCGCGGAAACACAGATGATGCAGGCCGACGCGCTTTTGCTCGAAGGCTGTGCCCGCATGCTCGGGCGACGGCGCGCTGATGCCAACCGCGGTGCGTCCGCCGACGCAGTAATAGGTCGTCTCGGTATCGATCACCGGCGTCAGCCCGAGAAACGGCAATAGCTTGCGATAGAACTCGCGCGAGCGCTCGAAATTCGAAGCGGTGAGAAAAACATGCGCGATGCCGTTGATCTCCATGGCCTCCCCCTTGGTCGCAATTTCGGATAATAAGCTGACGCCGGTGACCGGCAGCATACAGGAACCGGCCTGATGGCAAGCCGCGTGATCAACCCTACGGCCTTGCGTTCCAGGCGATGCGTCGCCGCGCTTGTCGGCCTCGCGCTGCTGAGTGCGATCGGCCCGGCGATGTCGGCGGCCTGTTCCTTCGAGCCGCAGGGCGAGGGCCGGGTCGCCGCCGTGATTGATCTCAGAACCTTTCGGCTCGAGGATGGCCGCGAAATCCGCCTCGCCGGCATCGAGCCGGCCGGCCCGGACAGGGCAAAGGGCGCGGCGGCGCTGTCGGCGATCCTGATGGGGCGCGACGTCACCCTGCGCGGCGCAGACGACATGCCGGACCGCTACGGCCGCCAGCCGGGCTTTGTGTTTCTCGCGGGTTCCGAGGCTCCAGTTCAGAGTGAGCTTTTGAGCCGCGGCGAGGCGCTGGTGGCGGCCGATGCGACCGACAAGGACTGCGCTTCGGCGCTGGTGGCGGCCGAGGCCGAGGCCCGCGGGGCCAAAAGGGGAACCTGGGCCGATCCCACCGCCATAAAAAACGCCGAAAGTCCGGGCGATATTTTGGCCGGGATTGGGCGCTTTACGGTTATCGAGGGCAAGGTACTGTCCGTGCGTCAGGCAGGGGCAACGACCTACCTGAATTTCGGCCGAAACTGGACACGGGACTTTGCTGTGACTATTTCGAGGCGCATGATGCCGGCGTTCGAGGCGGCGGGACTGGCGCCTAAGTCCCTCGAAAATAAGAGGATTCGTGTCCGCGGCTTTGTCGAGGCGCGGGGTGGGCCCCGAATCGAGGTGCTCCGGGTGGGGCAAATTGAAATGCTCGGCGGGAATTAGGGCAAATTACGAGTAGCTGACGTGTCTGAGCGTGCAGGATGGCCCAAGCAAAGGACAGGCCGCCGCCTTTTGGCTGCGGCGTCTTTGCTGTGCCTGGCCTTTACACTGTCCGCCTGCGGCGACATGGGCCGGTTTCAGACGGCCTCGTCGACCCCCTCGGTGTCGCCGGCGAAGCCGAACCGCACGGTGGCGCAAACGCCCGCGAGCGAGCGCGAGCATGAGCGCATCCTCTCCTCCTATGGCGGCGCCTATGACGATCCGAAGCTGGAAGCTTTGATCACCAAGACCGTCGAGCGGCTGGTCGCCGCCTCCGATCGTCCCGACCAGGCCTACAAGGTGACGATCCTCAATTCCGGCGCGGTCAACGCGTTCGCGCTGCCGACCGGCCAGCTTTACGTGACGCGTGGCCTGATCGCGCTGGCCAGCGATACCTCCGAATTGTCGTCGGTGCTGAGCCATGAGATGGCGCATGTGCTGGCCAAGCACGCCTCGATCCGCGAAGACCAGGCGCGGCAGGCCGCGGTCGTGACCCGCGTCGTCACCGACATGAGCAACGATCCGGATCTGACCGCGCTGGCCTTGGCGAAAACCAAGCTGACGATGGCGAGCTTCTCGCGCCAGCAGGAATTTGAGGCCGACGGCATCGGCGTCGGCATTTCGGCGCGCGCGCATTTCGATCCCTATGGCGCCTCGCGCTTCCTGACCTCGATGGAGCGCAACGCCGCGCTGAAGGCCGGCAAGACCTCGCTCGATCCGCGCACGCAGGACTTCCTGTCCTCGCATCCGGCAACCCCGGAGCGGGTGGCGAACGCGCAAGCCAACGCCCGGCAATACACTTCGCCCGAAGGCGGCGAGCGCGACCGCGAGACTTATCTCGCGGCGATCGACAACATCGTCTATGGCGAAGACCCCTCAGAAGGCTTTGTTCGCGGCCGCAGATTCCTCCATCCCAAACTCGGCTTCACCTTCGCAGCGCCCGATACGTTTACGCTGGACAACACCGCGCAGGCCGTGATCGGCGTCCGCGAGGGCGGCACCCAGGCGATGCGCTTCGACGTGGTGCGGGTGCCGGCAGAACAGACGCTCGCCGATTATCTCAACTCGGGCTGGATGGAAGGCGTCGACAAGGCGTCGACGGAAGATCTCACCATCAACGGGTTCCCGGCGGCCTCCGCCGCCGCGCATGGCGACGCCTGGCAGTTCAAGGTCTATGCGCTGCGCTTCGGCAGCGACGTCTACCGGTTCATCTTCGCCGCCAAGCAGAAGACCACCGAGAGCGAGCGCAACGCGCGCGAGACCGTGAATTCGTTCCGCCGCCTCACGCTCGACGAAATCCAGGCCGCGCGCCCGCTGCGCATCAAGGTCATCACCGTGCAGCCCGGCGACACCGTGGAATCGCTGTCGCACCGCATGGCCGGCGTCGATCGCCCGGCGGAACGCTTCCGCGTCCTGAACGGCCTCGACACCCACGCCCAGGTCAAGCCGCGCGACCGCGTCAAGATCGTGGTGGATTGAGGCGGAGCGCGTCATCTCCGATGCGCAATGGCGCATCTGAGGGCGCAAAGCGAACCCGGGATCTCGATCGACTGGGTGCCGTCATTGCGAGCGAAGCGAAGCAATCCATTTCACCCCTCAAAGAAAGAATGGATTGCTTCGTCGCTTTCGCTCCTCGCAATGACGTGGCTGCTAGTCTTCGCCGTCGCTAAAGCGCTGACCAACTACCAAACCGATCACCCAACCCACTGATCCCGCCATCATGAGTAGAATAGCCGTTGCCGAAAACGGCAACGTGTGCGACGCTCTGTAGCATTAAAACGGCCTGAGATCGCAAGGTGGCAACATGGACGACAGCCTGCCCGAGCTAGGTGACCTCGAGCGCGAGGTAATGCAACTGGTTTGGGCCAACGCGCCCATAACGGCCGAGGCCGTGCGCGAACGGCTCTCGCGTCGGCTCAAGGAATCGACCGTTCGCACCGTGCTGCGACGGCTCGAAGACAAGGGCTACACCACGCACACGGTGGATGGGCGAACCTATGTCTACCACGCGGCCGAGCCGCGCGGACGGGTGGCGGCCAAGGCGGTCCAGCGCATCGTCGACTGGTTCTGCAACGGCTCCGTCGAAGAGGTCCTGGTCGGCATGGTGGATACGGCCATGCTTGACCAGCGGCAGTTGCGCATGCTGGCCGACCAGGTTGCGAAGGCCAAGGCGAAGGGAGGGAAGAAATGATCCTGGCGATTCTGGCAGAGTCGGCGCTTCGCTGCCTCATTCTCGGAAGCGTCGTGTGGATCGGTTTGAATCTTCTTCGCGTGCGAAATCCGCACGTGCATATGACATCCTGGGTCATGGTGCTGGTGGCGTCGCTGTCGATGCCGCTGCTGATGCACTGGACCACCGTGACCGTCACGCTGGACGCTTTGCCGGTGCCGGCGCCGGAGAGCCTGTGGCCTGCCAACAATCCGTTGACGGGTCCTTTGACGGAGCCCCTGCCCTCGCCGCTGCCGTCGGATCCCGGCACGCCCGCCACTATCAGCGGCGCCGGCCACGCGGTGGTCGATTGGCTGGCCGTTGCCACCGCGATCTACGCGTTGGTTGCCGGCCTGCTGCTGCTGAGATTGGCGGTCGGATTCTATTTGACCTGGCGCCTGGTGCGCGCCGCAAAGCCGATGCGCGAACCCTGGACCGCCGACTGGAGCGTGCGCGTGAGCAGCGTGATCGCCGGTCCGGTCACGTTCGGATCGACCATCCTGCTGCCGCCTCAATGCAGCGATTGGGATGGGCTGAAGCGCCGGGCGGTGCTCGCCCACGAGGGGGCCCACGTCGCCAACCGCGATTTCTATGTCCTGTTGCTGGCCTCGCTCAATCGTGCGGTGTTCTGGTTCAGCCCTTTCGCGTGGTGGCACCTGACCCGGCTGGCCGAACTGGCCGAAATCATCAGCGACGCAAGGGCGCTTGAAGTTCTCGACGACAGGCTGTCTTACGCCGAGATTCTGCTCGATCTCGTACAGCACGTCCGGCGGGCCCCGGCCCCGGTGGGGCTGGAAATGGCAAGGGCGTGCACGGTACGCGCGCGCGTGGAGCGCATTCTCGCCGCAACCACGGCGCCGGCGAAGCTGGGCTGGCGGAAACGGATATGGACGGCCGCGGCCGTCCTGCCGGTCATCGTCGTTTCGGCCGGCAGCATCACCTACACCACGGCGCCGGTATCGCCGCGGGCGATTGACGGCGCAGCAGCTGCGACGGTGCGCATGCCCGAACACGTCTCGTTCTATTCATTGGGCCGGGCCTCGATCTTCACCGTTTCCAGGGAAGACGACGATCTGTTCGGACAGTTGAGCGGGCAACGGAAACTCCGATTGGCCGCGGCAGGCGATGGGAGCTATTCCTACCCGATGGCGGCCGGCCGGATCACTCTGGCTGTCGGCAGCGACCGGGAACCGTCCGAACTGACGGTGAGCCAGAACGGCCGCGACATGCGCGCCGCGCGGATCGCCGAATTGTCGTTGCAGGGTATCGAGGCCGATGCACAGCTGCTCGATTCATATGTCGGCTGGTATCAGTTGGCGTCGGGCCGCGTGCTCACGGTCAGCCGCGACGGTGAGCGGCTCCAGGTCCGTGAGACTGGACGGCCGCAAGTCGAGGTCAGGGCCTACGGCGCCGATGCCTTTTCCGGCGGCCATGACGACCTCATTATTTTCCTGCGCGATGGCCAGGCCAAGGTGACGCAATTGTTGCTGCAGGACCCGTCGTCCGGCGCCCGGCTCGCCCCGCGGGTCGGCGTTGCCAGGGCAAAAGCGATCGAAGAGGAATACGCCCGGCGAATTGCGGAAGTCCCGGATCGCTTCAGAGACCAGGCCCCGCTGCCGGGCAGCAAGGAAGCCATCCTGCGAGGGATCGAGGACCTGCGGCGCGGCGCGCCGAATTATGACCGGATGAGTGCATCGCTGGGAACGAAACTCCGTCGCCAGGTTTCCGAGCTGCAGGCCATATTCAATGCGCTCGGTGCCGTCGAGTCGATCTTCTTTCGCGGCGTCGGCCCCGGTGGTTATGACGTCTATGGCGTGAAGTTCGCGAACGGTTTTGCGGAGATTCGGCTGCTGCTCGGAGCAGATGGCAAGGCCGACGATGTTACCTTCCGGGCAGACGGCAATGATGCGCCCGGCTGAACAGCCGCCTGTTCCCAGGAACAGGATTTGAGACCCCGGGCCGACACCACGCCGGTCCATGTGTTGTTTTATAACGCCACCGGCGCGGACATCCAACTGTACCAACTGAACGCCGAGGGAAAACGGACGGCCCACGGCACTACCATCGGCGAGAACATATCGTCCTCGGTCCTGACCTCCGTCAATGCTCCCTGGGTTGTCGCAGACGCCTCCGGGAAATGTCTCGAGATCGTGCTGCCGGGACAGCAAACGCGTTATCACACCGTCGAGGGGGCCAGGGTGGACGGCCAGCCGGAGCACCCGGCGTGGCGGCGCACCGCTCCCCTGGCCGGAAGCGAAGAGATGCTGCGGCAATACATCGAGACCGTGGGGCGCGGTGAGCCGAATTACGATCGCATGACCGCCGAAATGGCGGCGCAGACGCGTCAGCAGCTTCCCTTTAACCAGGCCATTCTGAACCGGCTTGGCGCGCTGCGCGCGATGTCGTTTCGGGGCGTGACGAGCATGGGCAACGACATCTACATCGCCCATTTCGCCAACGGTATGGCGGAATGGCGGATTGGCCTGGTCAAGGACGGCACCATCGGACGAATTGCGTTGGGTCCGCAGTAGGGCTGCGCGCCCATAAATTCAGGGTGGTCACCGGATGTCCGTTGTTGTGCGCACTCCGGACTCGTGTCGGACGTCGCGCGAGGTGCGAAAAGTGGCCAAGGCGCTGCCCGGCAACCCGTATGACGGTCATACGCTGGCAACCGTAATCCCGGACATGGATCGCTGGTCGGCAACACCATCGCGCGCATCCTCGCCGACAAGGGGTACCGCGGCCACAACGCGCCGCCCGATTACAAGTTCAGGGTCTTCATGTCGGGCCAGAAGCGAGGCGTGACGCCCAGGATCAAGCGCGAACTACGCCGCAGGTCCGCCGTCGAGCCCGTCATCGGCCATCTCAAGGCCGAGCACCGCATGGGCCGCAACTATCTCTGGTACCGTCGGGGCGATGCCAACAACGCCGTCCTCGCCGCCGTCGGCTACAACTTCCGCCGCCTGATCCGCTGGCTCAGCCTTTTATTGCGGCAACTCCTCAGCGCTCTCTACCCCAGACCTTTGATCAATCCCGCCTGAAATCAGCGTTCTTCACGGACGACTGGCCATATTATTGCAAAAGTCTTTTTGGGGTGGCGAAGGTAAATTTCTACAGCCGCTGATGCGCTTTACGCGCGGCGACGTGAGGGACCATATCGTTTCATTCAAAATCGATCTCGGACCTCCGTAGTGGCGTTGAAAAGCGACGCAGCAGCAGAGAAATCCAAAGATCCACGCCGACGAAGTGATCGACTGAACCGAAAGAAAACATGCTGCACGTCGATGTCTGCTGTGAGTCAAACGCTCCATTTTGACCCTCTGCCAGCCGCTTCCGGTCTGCCCCGATTAACGGACACCAACGGACCGGCCCGTTTGGTCCGGTGGGTGCCGGCGAGCGACATCAAGCTGACGAAATTACACCGCAGATATCTGCACTGGAAACATTTCCTCTGGATTGGTGCGCAGCCATGCATTAGTCCTTATAGTCTCGTAATCACACCGTTCTGGGGCTTCCGCGATGTCACGTTTTGCGGTCAAGTGTTTGCTGATAACTCTGTTCGTTGTCGGAGCATCATCGGCAACGTTCGCTGAGCAAGACAGTCCGGGTACACACAAAAAGGTCTATTTATTTCGGGGATTAACGAACGTTTTGTCGCCGGGCATTGATCAACTCGCAGATGAGCTCCGCCAGAGGAATATCAGTGCGACGGTAACCAATCATTTATTTTGGAATTCTCTTGCAAACGAGGCAATTCAGGATTGCAGGAGCGGGCGCGTAAGCTCAATTGTCCTGGTTGGTCACTCGCTTGGTGCCAGCGCGGTCCTGAGTATGGCAGAGCAACTGCAGCAAGCCGGCCTCCACGTCGCCCTGGCTGTTACGTTTGACCCCGTCGTCAGATCTGCCGTCCCCGGCAACGTCCATCTTATGAGAAATTTTTATATTTCCGATGGTTTGGGAGTGCCGGTACAGCCTGGCGAGCATTTCCACGGCTTACTGCGAAACGTGGACCTGAAGAGCAGTCCTGAACTCGGACATGTTTCTGTGACCACTTCGCCTTCGATTCAGAAGCAGGTCATGAGTGACATCATTTCAGCAAATACCGGATGTCGCTGATCGACGGGATAGAAGCATCCGCCGGCAATTGAGTTTTTGACCCGAAGCCCGGTTTGGGTCATTCGCGTTGGTTTGGCGGGACATCGGCGGCTTCCGGTCCACCTCCGTGAACGGACATTCTCAGGATAGGCGGGCATATCTCAAAGGTGCCCAATTGCGGAAGTCGGCGGGCTTATTCGATCACTTCATCGGCGCGGGCGAGCAGCGTCTGGGGAACATCCAGACCCAGCGCCCTGGCCGTCTTTAAATTGATGACCAACTCGAATTTGGTCGGCGCTTGTACCGGCAGATCGCCTGGTCGCGCTCCCTTCAAAATCCGGTCGACATAGAAGGCCGATCGTCGCACCTGATCCAATATGTTGATCCCATAACTCAACAACCCGCCCGCCTCCGCGAAATTCCGAAACGGGTAAATCGTGGGGTGATGTTGTTTTGCAACCAATTCAAAGATCAATGAACGGTAAGTCCCGAAGATCGGATCAGGGAGCACAATCAAGCCGGTGCCCGGCTCGCCGTCGAAAGCACCGATCGCCGCCCGGATTTCGCGGCCGTCGTGCACGGGGCAATCGACGACTTTCATGCCGTTCGAAGCAGCGTTGTCCTCAATGTTCCGCAGAATTCTCACTTGCGTCCCCGCGAACCTGATGACGCCGACTTGGGTCAGGTGCGGCTCTATCTCCTTCAGCGTCTGCAGCCATTTCCCGCCCATGGAAGGCTCGAAGTTTGCGAGGCCAGTCATGTTGCCGCCCGGTCGGGCAAGGTTCGCGACGATGCCGACACCTTCCGGATCGGAAATCCCGACAAAAACCACCGGGATCGAATTCGTCGCCTCCCGCACGGCAGTCAGGACTGATGTCCCGTTGGCAACGATGACATCCGGTGCCGAGGCCACAAGTTCGGCCACGACGGCGCGCATTTGGGAAGATTCTGCCCACCGATAGACGACGTGGATATTGCGCCCCTCGACCCAACCAAACTCGGAGCAAGCAGACTCAAACGCCCTGATGCTACGCCGTGTCTCCTCGTCGTCCGTCGAAGCAGACCCCACGAGGCCGATCGTGGGATAGCGGGCTTTCTGCTGTCCACGCGCTGCAAGCGGCCACGCTGCGGCGCCTCCAATCAGGCCGATGAAATGGCGCCGCCGCATTTGAACCACCGAGAACGTATCGTGCCCAATTTCCGGATCATAGCAGCCTCGATCGAACCGGTTAGGGTCTGAGACGATAAATGTTTGGGATTGTTGAAGTGCGTTCCGGGTCATTCGCGTCGTTTTGGCCGCCCACCTGTCACTTCCGGTCTACACCGACAAACAGACATTTTCGGCGCGCGTTGGCATGTCTCAAAGGTGCCACATCCGGACATGATCAGCCACGGACGGACCCTCAGGGCGCTGGGCTCAGTGGATGCCAAACACTGTCTCTCATTACTTGGCTCTCGGAACTGGGAGGCGTAAACTGCATCCCACCTATCTCGGAGGCGAGCCTTGGCCAGCGAGCGCGTCGAGCGTCGACTCACTGCGATCTTGGCAGCCGATGTGGCCGGCTACAGCCGGTTAACTGGCCTGGATGAAGAGGGCACACACGTCCAGCTCCAGGATCATCTACGCACCCTCATCGATCCCAAGATTACCGAACACCGCGGCCGTGTTGTCAAGAACACCGGTGATGGAATGCTGGCCGAGTTCAGCAGCGTGGTCGACGCCATGCGCTGTGCTCTTGATGTTCAGCGTGGCATGGTGGGGCGCAACGTAAACGTGCCGGAGGGGAAGCGGATCGAGTTTCGCATTGGGATCAATGTCGGCGACATCATCATTGATCGTGGCGACATCTTCGGCGACGGCGTGAACGTGGCGGCACGGCTGGAAGGACTGGCGGAGCCAGGCGGCATCTGTGTCTCGTATGATGCCTACCGACAACTCCGCGACAAACTCGATATTGTCTTCGATGATGCCGGCGAGCAGAACCTCAAGAACATTGTGCGACCAGTCCGGGTTTTCAGAGTGAAGGATCGTGTTGCGGCAGCAGAACAAAGACCCGCGTTGGCGCTGCCGGACAAACCCTCGATTGCCGTGCTACCTTTCCAGAACCTTAGTGCCGATCCGGAGCAGGAGTATTTCGCAGATGGTGTCGTGGAGGATATCACGATGGCGCTGTCGCTCTTTCGTTGGCTGTTTGTGATCGCACGTAATTCGAGTTTCACCTACAAAGGCCGGGCCGTGGACGTGAAGCAGATCGGCCGCGAGCTTGGTGTGCGCTACCTACTCGAAGGCAGCGTGCGCAAGGCCGGAAACCGTATTCGAATCGCGGGGCAGCTTATCGATGCCGAAACCGGAGCACATCTCTGGGCGGACCGGTTTGATGGTGCGCTCGAAGATATGTTCGATCTACAGGACCATGTGACTTCCAGCGTCGTGGGTGCAATCGCCCCCAAGCTGCAGAGTGAGGATATCAAGCGGGCCACTCGCAAACCAACCGAGAATCTGGATGCATACGACTATTACCTGCGTGGGCTGGCGAAAGCTCGTTATTGGAACAGGGACTCGAACAGCGAGGCGCTCCAGCTCTTTTGCAAGGCGATCGAGCTCGACCCTCGTCTAGCCTGCGCCTACGGCATGGCCGCTTGGTGCTACATGCAGCGCAAGGCGCGTGGCTGGATGATCGAGGGTGTGCAGGAGAGCGCCGAAGCTACGCGGCTGGCCCGGAAAGCAGTGCATCTCGGTGGAGGTGACCCGGTAGCGCTGTGTATGGGTGGATATGCACTCGCCTTTGTAGCCCATGAGTTCAACGACGCTGTGGCTTTCATGGATCGGGGACTGACGGTCAATCCGAACTTAGCGCAAGCTTGGAATCTTAGTGCCTGGCTGAGAGTTTGGAGAGGTGAGCCCGACGTCGCACTCGATCACGCTGCGCATGCCATGCGCCTGAGCCCACTCGATCCGTCCATGTTCAGCATGCATGGAGCCATGGCGTATGCCCATTTTCTCGCGGGCCGTTATGACATGGCGTCGTCATACGCCGAGAAGGCGACGCGCGACAATCCGACTTTCCTTCTGGCGATGTGCGTTTCCGCAGCCAGCAATGCGCTCGCCGGGCGGCTTGAGCCAGCACAGAAAGCCATGGCGCGGGCACTCGAACGCAGTCCCGATTTGCGCGCCTCCAACCTGATAAATTCAACACCATTTCGCCGCGCGGAGGACCTCGCAACGTTCGCCAGGGGTCTCCGAAATGCAGGCCTTGCGGACTGACCGTGAGTTCGCTTACCTCGGCCGCAAGTGGAACGAAACGAGTGGGCCTTCGTATGACATCGATGTCCGGTTGGGGGTCAATCTCGTCGTTCTGACCGCGCCGCGAGGACTTCCGATCTTCGCCGAACAGCCGACAATTTCGAAAGCCAGTCGGCGTGTCCCAAAGGTGCGATAGCTGACACCGCCCCTCTCATTCGATCACCTCGCCGGCGCGGGCGAGCAGCACGCTTCAGACCCGCCCTGCCCGGCGCCGCCATCGTCACTCAATCGGTACTTGCATCGACAATTGCCAACTGCATCGCGTGAGGTCCGAAAAGTGCCGCCAATTCCGGAAGTGCAGCATTCATTCGACGAGCCCCGCCATGCTTGGCGATGGCTCGGTCCTGTAAATCGCTACATCCGCGCGAATAGCTTCAGGACGGGATTTGCGCGGCGCACTGTTTCCGGGCGTCGAGAGGCTAGATGCACTTCAAACCGTCCGTATCGCCTCGATTGGCGCAAGCCGAGAGGCTCGCAGGGCCGGGTACCAACCAAAGAGTATCCCGACCAGCATCGAAAACACGACAGCCGACGCCACTGCCCAGGGCTCGACAATCAAGGACCAATCCGCCACGTGCGCAAAACCAAAAGCGGCAAGCAAACCCAGGATTACGCCTGCAACGCCTCCGAAGACTGACAAGCCCACGGCCTCGAACAAGAACTGCAAAAGGATGTCGCGCCGCCTGGCCCCGACAGCCAACCGAATGCCGATTTCCTTGGTTCGCTCGGTGACCGATACCAGCATGATATTGAGGATGCCAATTCCTCCGGTTACGAGCGAAACAAGTGCGACCGATGCCAGAAGGATGGACAGCGTTCTAACACCGGCCTCCCTGGCCTCCGTAATCGCCGACAGATTCCGGATTGTGAAGTCGTTGTCCTGGAGTGGCGCCAGGCGATGCCGCTGACGCAACAGCACCTCGGCGTCTTCGCTCGTTTGAACCATGCTCTCGCCATCGCGCACCTTTACCAGGATGGCGGCAATCGACCGGGACTTTGCTTGATTGCTTCCCAGCACGCGCCTGCCGGTGTTTAGAGGCACAATCAGCGCATCATCCTGATCTTGCCCTCCGGTGGACTGGCCTTTCTTCGCGAGCATCCCGATCACCTTGAACGGCACGTTCTTGATCCTGACCTCGCGTCCGATCGGATCGACGTCGGGAAACAGCTGCTTTGCCACCGTCTGTCCCAGCAGTGCGACCTGAGCACCGGCCTTCGCTTCGTCCGGCTCAAACGAACGTCCGCTTTCCACTCCCCAGTCACGTACTTCAAGATAGCCGACATCCACGGTGTATATATTTGTCGCCCAGTTGGCCGCTTCCGCAACGATCTGGATTTTTCCGCTGACCAGCGAAGACGTCACCTGGACCGATGGAACTTCCTGGCCGATTGCCGCGGCATCCTCATCTGTGAGCGTTGGGACTGCGCCCGCGCCGAGCCTGACGCCGGACTGGTTGACATTGCCGGAGACAACGATCAACAGGTTGGATCCAAGGCTCTGGACTTGGGCCGCAACCTGCGCACGGGCGCCTGCACCGACGGCCAGCATCGCGATCGTCGCCGAGGTCCCAATGATGATGCCCAGAGCCGTCAAACCGGAACGCAGCCTGTGATTGCGAAGCGCCATGACGGCGGTATGGATTGTCTCCAACGGGTTCATAAAACCCTGCCGTCGAAAAAGCGGATCACCCTTGATGCGTGCCGGGCAACCTGTGGATCATGGGTGACGACGACAATGGTCTTGCCATATTCGTTGAGCCGCTGGAACAGCGTCATCATCTCGCTTGCGGATTTGCTGTCCAATGCTCCCGTCGGCTCATCCGCCAGGATAATCTTAGGCGAGCAGACGAGCGCCCTCGCAACAGCGACCCGCTGCTGCTGGCCTCCGGAAAGCTGCGAGGGGAGATGATCGCCGCGATCGGCGAGACCGACCGTGCGCAGCGCCGTTTCCGCGATCTCGCGGCGGGACCGCCGGCGCACGCCAGCGTACATCAGCGGCAGCTCGATATTTTCCCGCGCGTTCAGCCGCTCAAGCAGATTGAAGTTTTGGAAAACAAAACCGATCTTGCGATTTCTGATCGCGGCCAAATCGTCGGAAGCAAGATCGGACGTATCGACGCCATCAATCCAGCACCTCCCGTGTGTCGGCCGATCCAGGCATCCCACTATTCCCATGAAGGTCGATTTGCCTGACCCGGACGGTCCGGTAATCGCGACGTACTCTCCATCGTCAATAGAAACGCTGACCCCTTCAAGCGCCGTCACCTGCTCACCCAGTTGAAAATGTCGGGTAAGGTTCTCGGTCCTGATCACTGCTTCTTGCCTACGATGACCTCGCGGACTGGCTCCACAGCGGTGATCTCGGTGACGCTGCCGTCACCCACGCCGAGGCGGACCGGCACCATCCGGGGATCTCCATCGGCGCCGAGCACCCAGACACCCGGTCCCTTCACGACCGCTCCCGCGGGTTTCCACCGCAGCGCTGCGTTTGGCGCGAGCAGCGCGTTGGACCGTGACTCGGTTTCGATCTTGACGCTCGCCGTCATCCCGGGAAGCAGTTCCATCATTGGATTCTCGATCGACACGATACCGGTGTAGGTGACGACGTTGGACACGGTTTGCGAACCCAGCCTCACATGCTTGACCTTGCCCTCGAATTCGCGCCCGGGGTACGCGCTGACGGTGAATACGGCCCGCTGGCCCGGCTTTACACGGCCAACGTCGGTCTCGTCGATCGAAACGGCGATTTCCATCCGGCGCAAATCGTCCGCGATGGTAAATATCGTTGGCGATTGCAGGGAAGCAGCGACCGTTGAGCCAAGCTCGACACTGCGCTGGATGATCACGCCAGCCACCGGCGAGCGAATATCGGTATTGGCCAGGTCCACCTCGACCTGGCGAAGCACCGCCTCCACCTGCAAGATCTTGGCCGCGTCGACTTGCAGCTGTGCTTTCGCGACGACGGCAGCGGTGCGCGCCGATTCATAGCTCACGTCGGAGACGGCGCCAGTGGGCTTGAGCCGTACCTGGCGGGCAAGGTTCAAGTCAGCCTCGGCCACCTTGGCCTCTTGCATGGCCTGCGCGGCGCGAGCCTGCTCGAGATCCGCCTTGGCAGCATCGCGCTTGAACCTGATCTGATCGGAATTGAGGCGTGCGAGAATCTGTCCAGCGGTGACCTTGTCGTTGTAATCGGCCAGGATCTCGACCAGCTGGCCGGAAAGCTGCGAACCGACGATGACGGTCGTGATCGGGTTGATGGTGCCGGTCGCGGTCACGGTGCTGACGATTGGGCCGCGATCAAGCGTAGCGAGTTTGTAGGCCGGGGCATTTGCACTGGACCAGTGCGGAAACAGGAAGATCGCTCCGACCACCGCGAACGCGCCCGTCAGTACAAGCGCAGACCTGCCGATCCCCGAGAAAGCGCGAAGAATAATGTTCATGATAAAGGCTACCGAACGCGGAAATAAGCGCTGACGAATTAGACGGCCCCGGGTCGGACGCGGAGGTCTAGGCCGTCCAGGTCTTTCGGAGCTTATTTACGAAAAAACGGACGGGAGAAACGTACAGCTTCTCCCGTCCCAATCTCTTTGACTCAGCAGCCGGACCAGCAGACCGGAGCCGGCGGCGTAGCCGGGATGCTCATGCCGCTAAAGTCGTTCTTCCAGAGGATATTGTCTGTCGAGTTGCTGGCGCCTCGATCGGAGAAATAAGCGCCGATGTTGGCAACCGGGCTCGATGTGTTGGTAGGATTATAGGTTGTGCTCGCATTGGTGGAGCGAACCTGACCGTAATACCCTGGCTGCCCTGCAGTCGGGGCACCGCCGGCCAGCGCCGGGGCCGCAAAGGCTGCTACTGCTACACAAGCAATCATAATACGCTTCATAAAATGCACTCCTGTTTAAAAAGGCGCTACGCCTCTTGGTTATGTTGCGCCGCAACATTTTCTCTGCTGCGACCATCGACGCCGCATCCGCTGCCAGTATGTGAAAATTCGACAGCTTCCGCCCGGCCATTTAAGGTGAGCCGGCCGTTTCTTGTTTGGTTCAAAATTAAATCACTTTTTAGCTGCGCATAAAACAAAAATGCTCGCAACCGGAATGTTTTTAGGGAAAAACTAACGTAGCGTCATACTTAACGGTATTTGTTTTCCCAAGGCGCCGAGAAGCTCGCCAAGGATTTCCGTCATCATCTCCCGCGCACGGCGCAATCCCGATCGGTGCCCAATCGCCAAAAGTGCATCGTTTTTCGTACGATCTTCGCCGAAAAGCAGACCAATTTCGAAGGCCCGTCGGCGTGTCCCAATGGTGCGATAGCGGACATCGCCCCTCTCATTCGATCACGTCGCCGGCACGGGCGAGCAGCACGCTTCAGACCCGGCCTGCCAAGCGCCGCCATCGTCACTCAATCGGTACTTGCATCGACAATTTCCAAATGCTACAACACGTAGCACTACTGGGCGTAACAATTTCCGAGGCTCGACGCGGCAGGTATTTCCGGCGCGCGCGGGCTTCCCGATCCTTCGGGGCGTTGCCATGAGCAGTTCCGCAAAGGCCGAGGCAGTGCTGGCCCTCCACCGGTTCGGGATGGGGCCGCGCCCGGGTTCGATTGCGGCGATCGGGGCCGACCCGCGCGGCGCGCTGATCGCCGAACTCGAACGCTCGGCCGCAAGCGAGATCGCGCTTCCCGGCCTGTCGAGTGCCAAGGCCTTCCGCGCGGTAAACGACGCCAATGCCAAGCGGCAAGCCAAAGCGATCCTCGCCAGGAAGGAACAGGACGCGAAAACGCAGCAGATGGCGCAAGCGCCTGCGATGACCGAAGGATCCACGCCGGGTGCCGGTGAGATGGCGGCCAAGATGGCTGCCGAAGCCGTGCCTGATCCAGGACGGCAGATCTATCTCGAAGAGGCGCGGATTCGCACCGAGGCTGCGTTCAGTGCCGAGATCGGATTTGTCGAGCGGCTGGTCTGGTTCTGGTCCAATCATTTCTGCATCTCGGCCGACAAGATCAGGAGCATGTCCGGCGCCTATGAGCGCGAGGCGATCCGCCCTCACGTGCTTGGCCGGTTCGTCGATCTGTTGCTGGCGGCCGCGGGCCATCCGGCGATGCTGTTCTATCTCGACCAGACCGTTTCGATGGGCACGAATTCGATCGCCGGCATCAACCGCACCCGTGGCCTCAACGAGAATCTCGCCCGCGAGATTCTGGAGCTGCATACGCTCGGCGTGCGCAGCGGCTACACCCAGGATGACGTCATCGCCTTCGCCAACGTGCTGACCGGATGGACGCTGGTGCCGCCGGGCGACAATCCCGAGCATGGCGGCGAATTCATCTTCAATCCGCGCTTGCACGAGCCCGGCGCGCAGAAGGTGCTGGGAAAGTCTTACGAGGACGAAACGGTGGAGCAGGGCCGCGCCGTGCTGCGCGATCTCGCCGCGCATCCCGCGACCGCCACGCATGTGGCCACCAAGCTCGCCCGCCATTTCGTTGCCGACGCGCCTCCGCCTGCGCTGGTGGAGCGGATGACAAAGGTGTTCGTCGATACCGAGGGCGATCTCAAGGAGGTTGCCAGGGCGATGGTGAAGTCCGACGAAGCCTGGACGCAGCCCGCCTCCAAGCTGAAGCGCCCGAGCGAGTGGGTCGTCGGCATGGTGCGGGCAACCGGGATCACGCAAGCCAATCCCCAGCGGTTCACGGATGGGCAGGCGCTGCTCGGTGAACCGCTGTGGCGTCCGCCGTCGCCGAAAGGCTTTCCGGACGACGAGGGATCCTGGATTGACGGCGTGGGACGGCGGCTCGACGTCGCCAACAACTTTGCGGAGCGCGTGTCAGACCGGGTGGATCCGCAGGATGTCATCGAGAACGTGCTCGGATCGTGCGTATCGGCCGAGGTGATGCAGGCGGTGGGCCGCGCCGAGAGCCGCCAGCAGGCGCTCGCGCTGCTGTTCATGTCATCCGAGTTTCAGAGGAGGTGAAGATGGGCTTTCGCCACCATTTGCCCAACCGTCGCGAGGCGCTGCTCGGTGCCGGTTCGCTGTTCGCATGGAGCCAGATGCCCAGGCTGGCACGGGCAGAGGGGCGCGATCCGCGCCTGCTCGTCATCGTGCTCAGGGGCGCGCTCGACGGACTTGGTGCGGTAGCACCCGTCGGCGACCCCGACTGGATCGGCCTGCGCGGCGACCGGGCGCTGGTGCTCGACGGCAAAACGCCGGCGCTGCCGCTCGACAGCTTCTTCGCCCTCAATCCCGCGATGCCGAACCTGTACCGGCTCTACAAGGCGCAGCAGGCAACCATCGTGCATGCCACCGCGACGCCCTATCGCGAGCGCTCGCATTTCGATGGCCAGGACGTCCTCGAGAGCGGGCTCGCGCGGCCGGGTGCCATCGATACCGGCTGGCTCAATCGCGCGCTGGTCGAACTGGCGTCGGACGGCCAGGTGGATTTGCGCGGCAGCCGGGCGCTAGGCGTCGGCGCGGTCACGCCGCTGGTGGTGCGCGGCAAGGCCCCCGTGATGTCCTGGGTCCCGCAAAAATTGCTCGCAGCCAGCGACGACACCCAAGCGCGGCTACTGGACCTCTATCAGCACACCGACCCGAAGCTTGCGGTTGCGCTGCAAGCGCGGGTGCGCCTTGCAGCCCTTGCAGGCACCGGCGGCATGGATGCGCCAGCGCCTGGCGAGCTTCCGGAGTTTGGCATTGCGCGCTTGCGTGCCTATGTCGCGGAAACCGCAGGCACCGCCGCGCGCTTTCTCGCCAAACCGGATGGTCCGCGCGTCGGGGCCGCGGGCTTTGTCGGCTGGGATACACACATCAACGAGGGCGCGGCTTCCGGTCAACTCGCCAATCTCCTGGGCGCGCTCGACGTCGCGCTGGCCGCGATCGAGACCAACATGGGCGATGCCTGGCGCGAGACCGTAGTCGCCGTCGTCACCGAGTTCGGGCGCACCGCGCGCATTAACGGCACCGACGGCACCGACCATGGCACCGGCACCGTCGCCTTTCTCGTCGGCGGCGCGCTGCGCGGCGGGCGCGTGATCGCCGACTGGCCGGGACTGAAGCAGGCCCAGCTTTATGAGGATCGCGACCTCAAACCAACCACCGATCTGCGCGCCGTGCTCAAGGGCCTGCTCAGGGATCATTTGAGGGTCGATGAGCGCGCGCTCGCAAGCACCGTGTTTCCTGAAAGTGCCGACGTCACGCCGACATCAGGTCTGGTCGGCTAACCAGGGAGGTCTACCATGAAGCGATTCCCCGTTATCCTGTTGCTCGCCATTTCCGGCCTCGCTTTGTCGTCCGAATTCACCACCGCGTCGGCCAGCAGAATGAACGGCAAGTGCTGCATGTCGTCCGATGGAGGGCGCTCTTTTCGATACCGGATGGCGACGAGAAGGGCTGCGATTCCCCAAACCTGCAGCGCCTATGCCGCCTCGTGCATTCGCGTTTCCAGCGCGCGGAGGGACAGGGTCCCGATGTGCACGGCCGCCAAAGCCCAGTGCCTGCAGACTGGCGTTTATGTCGGCCCTTACAGCGGCTGGCAATTCGCCGGAATGCAATGGATGTAGCGACATTTCGCGATCGATCCGACGTGTCGCTTCCCACAGGCCACGAACTCGAATTCCTCGCCAGCCTGAGTACGCGCTGGAGCAGGCTCTATCGCACCGAATTCGCGCGTCTCCTGAAAGAGCATGACACAAGATGCGACGGCCGACACGAACCCCCTTCCATCATTCGGATCTCGGCGGCCCCTTCGTGGCGTTCGCGCCGGGATTCCGCGAAGGCGACCAAGACCTGAGGAGCGAGGCGGGTTCAACTCATCCCCTCTTCTACCCGACCCGCCATCAGCGCTCGTCGGTCCTGTCGATGCTGATCGACGCACTTCGCCATCGGCGCGCGCACCCAGTTTCGTCGTCCCGGCCAAGCGAGCGTAGCGGGCGCTGAGCCCATCCGGTCTCGGCCTTCGGCTTCAATCGTTCGCGGACCACCCCACAGTGACCCCTGCTGGGCGGTTACTTCTGCCGGCCGAACAACTTTTTAAGATCAATGTTCATTCCGAACATCCCCGGCTTAATGTTCAGGGCATCCACCAACCGTCGCCACCATTTCACCTCTGCACCCTGCACACTTGACAATAATCCCCCATGCGCCTGCACAAGCCGAAGTATCTCCAGATTGGCCCTACTGTGCATCCCGCTTCCCTCGTGCGGGGGTTCGGTCACCGGAACGCCGCGTCCTGCGACCGCTCGGAAGGTCTCTAGCGACCGCTCGGCCACCCCTGCAACGAACTGCCGCGCTATCCGCTCAGTCCCGTCCAAGGATGACGCCCGCAAGGCTGGCGGGTAGGAACGGGTCTCCTGATCCCATTTCTGGAAGGTCTCATGGACCTTTCCGTTCAAATACCGCCCGATTGCCTGCCAATAGATCGACTGAGCCTGCCCCTGAAACAGAACCCCGCCAATCGTAATCCGGCCGCCATCGTAGCTCGGGACATCCACGGTCTTCCCTTCCATGTTCAGGCAGTACCACTTGAACAGCCACTCGTTCCCGAAGCGCTGCCGCTCGATATCGAGGTCATGCCCGCGGCCTAGTTCGAACGGTGTCATCTCAGTTTCCGACTCAGCGGACCATTCCCACAGTGTATCCTACAGCTCTACTCACTGGACCTACATCTGTATCCACATCGAGAACCCCTGCGATTCCTACATTTCCGCCAGGACGCCCTCCCGCTCTATCGAAAGGTTGACGACGTGCTGGGCGAGGCCAATTGCATGGAGAATTGAAGCGGCTGCGATGACGCCATTGGCAGCAGCCTGCCGTCGCAGTTCTTGCTCGGTGCCTAATTTTAGATGCGCACACGTAAGCTCAGCGGACGGCACCACGCCCAGGTCAAGCCGCGCGGCCGCGTCAAGATCGCGGTGAACTAAATCCGACCTCGTCATTCCGGGATGCGCCTCTTGGCGCAGGCCCGGAATCCATGCTCACGATCGTGGTTATGGATTCCGGGCTCGCGCTACGCGCGCCCCGGAATGACGAAAAACAAAAAGCCCGGTCTCTCGACCGGGCTTTTCAATTCCAGTTCGTAAAAACCGCTTACGCGGCCTCGTCGGCCACGGCCGCGTCGTCACTGTCGGCTTCCGTGTCTGCCTCGTCGGCTTCACCGTCGGCGCCGGCTTCGGTTTCGGTCTTGGCGCCGCGGCGCGGGCTCTTGGCGAGCTGGCTTTCGATTTCCTTGACCGCTTCGGTCTCGGTCGAATGCTGCACGACGGCGATTTCGCGCGACAGCCGGTCGAGCGCCGCTTCGTACAACTGGCGTTCGCTGTAGGACTGCTCGGGCTGCGATTCGGAGCGATAGAGATCGCGCACCACTTCGGCGATCGCAACGATATCGCCGGAATTGATCTTGGCTTCGTATTCCTGCGCCCGGCGCGACCACATCGTGCGCTTGACGCGGGCACGGCCCTTGAGGGTCTCCAGCGCCTTCTTGACCAGCGACGGATCCGACAGCTTGCGCATGCCGACATTGGCGACCTTGGCGGTCGGCACCCGCAGCGTCATCTTGTCCTTAATGAAATTGATCACGAACAGCTCAAGCTTGGCGCCCGCGATCTCCTGCTCCTCGATCGCCAGGATCTGGCCGACACCGTGAGCGGGATAGACCACGAATTCATTGGTCTTGAAGCCCTGACGCTGGGTCAGAACCTTCTTCGGCTCTTCGACCCGGGGTGCTGCAGCCACCGGCTTGGCGGCAGGCTTCGCAGCGACGACGGCAGCCTTCGGCGCAGGCGCCGCGGCTTTATGGGCGATAGCCTTAGGGGCAGCGGCTTTGGGGGCAATCTTGGGGGCGACCTTCGAAGCAGTGGTCTTCGAACCCGTCGCTTTCGCGGCAGTTTTGGCAGTCTTGTCTGGCATTGCGCTTCTTTTGTTTTTCGAGGACTTTGTGGCCGCTGCCCTCCTGGCATCCTTCACGGGCGCCTTGGCACGGCCTTTGGGTGCGCTGCGGCTGACCGCAGCGACTTTCTTCGAACTCTTGGAAACACTCTTTTTACGCGTTTTCTGTGACACAGCCTGCGCGCGGAAACTGCCACGCCCCTGTTCGAGTTTTTACGGGAACCCAAGGGGACCACAGATACGCATGGCCGGGGTTCGGCTTGTAATGTGCCCAATATAGCACATTTTCCGCAAAAATCAATGATTTACGCCCGATTCCGGGCGCATACAGGGAGCTTTCCGTCATAAGACCGTCAACAGGGTTAAATCGGCGGGCCTTAATAGGTCCGAAACGGTCTCAACTCGCCGTTGCAGGCCGTCACCGAATCAGTCGCCGGTGCCGGGTTCCTTGGAAAAATATTTCTCGAACTTGCCTTCCATGCCCTCGAAATCCTTCGCGTCGGGCGGGGATTCCTTCTTCTGGGTGATGTTCGGCCAGGCCTTGGCGTACTCGGTATTGACCTCGAGCCACTTCTCCAGCCCCGGTTCGGTATCCGGCTTGATGGCATCCGCCGGGCATTCGGGTTCGCAGACGCCGCAGTCGATGCATTCGTCGGGGTGGATCACCAGCATGTTCTCACCCTCGTAGAAGCAGTCGACGGGGCAGACTTCAACGCAGTCGGTATATTTGCATTTGATGCAGGCTTCAGTGACGACGTAAGTCATCCAGGACTCCGAACGGGATCAATTTCTCGGTTTGCGTAGCGCAGCTAGTGCGCTGCCGCAAGGGAAGCCGAACGCGGATAAGCGCGTTTCATGGCCCCCAGATAGTCATTCCCGCCGGCCCTGCAAATCCTCGTAGAGCACGCGCGCGGCGGTCGCATCGCCGCGCCGTTCGGAAAATCCGGCGACCTTCAGGATGCGTACGCTGTTGTCGAGCCCGATCGTCAGCACGTCGCCGATTTTCACCGCATGGCCGGGGGCTTTTTCGCGCACGCCATTGATGCGGACATGACCGGCCTCGACCAGCGCGGCGGCGCTGGTGCGGGCCTTCACCACCCGCGCATGCCACAACCATTTATCGAGACGCTGGCGCTCCAAATAGACCTGCTTCGAAACAGATTAGTCTTATTTGTTTTGACGCGTTTTCTTCACGCGAACCGGTACCCACTTCGCTCGAAAACGCTACTCCTTGCGATTCCCCGCGAGCTGCTCTTTCAATGCCGCAAGCTTGGCGAATGGCGAATTCGGATCGATCGGCCGGTCGCGCTCGCGCGGTGCGGCGCTGGTGGCGTATTGGCGATGCGACGGGCCGCTGTCGCGGCCGCCCTTGCCGCCCTTGTCGCGGCCACCGAAATCGCGGCCCTTGTCGCGACCGCCGCGGTCGCGGTCCTTGTTGCGATCGCCGCCGAACTTGCCCTTGTTGCGGTCGTTGTCACGATTGTTGTCGCGATCCCTGCCCTTGCCTTCAAAGCGCTCGCGGGCGGGGCGGGCGTTATCCGGACGCGGCTCGACGGCCGGCGCACCTTCGGCGGCAGGCGTTGCGGCGACTTCGGCCGGCGCGCCTTCACGCGGCTTTCGGAAATCGCGGTGGCGGTCGCGCCGTCCGTGGCGGTGACGTTCCGGCTTTGCGCCCTCGCCACCTTCGGCCGCAGCGGCTACGGGCTGCGCGCCTTCCGGCGCCCGTTCCTGACGGCCCTGATGCCGCGGGCGGTTGCGATCGTGACGCGGCGGGCGGCGTTCTTCGGAACGGCCGCCGGGACGCCAGACCTCGATCAGTTCGGGCGCCGCGGGCGTTTCCGGCGCAGCCTCGGCGGCAGCGGCTTCGGCCGGTGCGGTCTCGGCGACCGGCTCGGTTGTTTCAGAAGCGGTTATCGGCTCGGCAGCGGCCGCTTCCTGCGGCGCTTCGGCCACTGGTGCTTCTACCGGCGCAGGCTCGGCGGCAGCTTCAACGGGTTCCGGCGCCACTTCAACGGCGGGCGCCTCTTCACTCGCGGCGGGCACGAGCGTGATCTCGGGCAGCAGCGCCGCCGACGGCGTGGGATCGCCGGAGACCGGCAGATCGGCGGCGGCTACTTGTTCGACTGGAGTTTCGGCCGTGGCCTCAACGGGCTGCGTCTCCGCGACACCCTCTGCAGGCGTCTCCGCGGCAGGCGCCTCCACCACGGCCGGCTTCGGCGGCAGCGGCGGGCGCTTGTCCATGCGATAGCCGAGCGCGCGCAAGATCGAGGCGAAATCCTCGCCGGCCGATCCCGTCAGCGAGGTCATCGCCTGCGTGACGACAAAGCCGCGGCCGTCGAACGCGCCGGTGGGCTTTTCACCGGGCGAGCTCTCGCGCCAGGCCAAAGCGGGCCGAATGAGATCGGCGAGCCGCTCCAGGATATCGACGCGCACCGCGCGTTCGCCGCACTGGCGATAGCCGAGCACGCGATAGGCGTCGCGCGGCAACGCCTTGTCGACCGGGAACGAAGTGCGGCCACTCGACGCCAGATGCTGCGCATTCGACAGCAGCGACATGTCGACATTGTCCTGCTTCTCGGCCCACAGCAGCGAGGCCAGCGAACGCGCCGCGGGTTTCAACAGCCCGGGGAAATAGATGTGATAGGCGCCGAACCGCACGCCGTATTTGCGCAACGTCGCACGCGAGGCCTGATCGAGATCCTTCATCTCGGCCGAGATTTTTGTGCGCTCCAAAACGCCGAGCGCCTCGATCAATTGAAACGCGATGCCGCGCGCGATTCCCGTGATGTCCTCGGCCTTGGCGAGACCGAACAGCGGCCCCAGCAACTTTTCGATATGCGTCTTCAGCCACAGATCGAGCCGCGTCTGCACCGCTTCGCGCGGCGCGCCGTTGAGGCGCTCGTCGGAAATGATGCGCAACCGCGGATGCAGCGCGTCGTCGGCGGCGACCAGTTTCGCAACCGCATCGCCGGTCCAGCGGATGGTGCCGTCCGAGGTCAGCACGAACTGATCGTCCGGGGCTGCGCCAAGCTTTTCGGCGCGCGCATCGATCTCGCCGGCGAGCGCTTTCAGCGCCGTGGCCTGCAACGCTTTCGCATCCGAGCCGGCTTCGGCTGCATCAGGTGCAAAGGTGAATCCATCGAGCCGGCCAATCACGTGGCCCTCAACGGTCACTTCGCCGGTCTTGCCAATTTCCGTATTCAAAACGCTGTTCTCCCGCAGGCGGCGCATCAATACACTGGTACGGCGGTCAACGAAACGCTCCGTGAGCCGTTCGTGCAGTGCATCGGACAATTTATTTTCGACCTCGCGCGCGATCCCCTGCCAGTGATCGGGATCGGACAGCCAGTCCGGCCGGTTGGCGACGAAGGTCCAGGTGCGGATTTGCGCGATCCGGCCCGATAACGTGTCGATATCGCCGTCGATCCGGTCGGCCTGCTCGACCTGGGCGGCAAACCATGCATCTGGAATCCGGCCCTTTTTCATCAAAAACCCGTACAAAGTGGTCACGAGTTCGGCATGGGCCGCGGGCGCGATCTTGCGGTAGTCCGGGATCTGGCAGGCGTCCCACAGCCGTTCCACGGCGCTAGCGCCATGGGCCATGTCGCGGACGTCGCCGTCGCGGGCCGCGTGATCGAGCACGCGCAGATCTTCGGCGATCGGCGCGCGCGTCAGCACCTCATGGTTGGGCGTCAGCGCCAATGAAACCTGCAAGCTCCCGAGCGAGGAAAAATCCAGTTTCGAGTTGCGCCATTGCAGCATTTTGACGCTGTCGAAAGTGTGGTTCTGCAGCGCGTTGACGAGTTCCGGCTCGAACGGCGCGCAGCGCCCGGTGGTGCCGAAGGTGCCGTTGCGCGTCGCGCGGCCGGCGCGGCCGGCAATCTGCGCGAATTCGGACGGATTCAGGCGGCGGAACTGGTAGCCGTCATATTTGCGGTCGGAGGCAAACGCGACGTGATCTACGTCGAGATTGAGCCCCATGCCGACCGCATCGGTGGCGACGAGATAATCGACGTCGCCGTTCTGGAACATCGACACCTGCGCGTTGCGCGTGCGCGGGCTGAGCGAGCCCAGCACCACCGCAGCACCGCCATGCTGGCGGCGGATCAATTCGGCGATCGCGTAGACTTCATCGGCGGAGAACGCGACGATCGCGGTTCTTCGCGGCTGGCGCGTGATCTTGCGGTCGCCGGCGAATTCGAGCTGCGACAATCGGGGACGCGTGACGATGGAGGCGCCCGGCAGCAGCCGCTCGATGATCGGGCGCATCGTCGCCGCACCCAAGAGCAGCGTCTCGTCGCGCCCCCGGCGATGCAGGATGCGATCGGTGAAGACATGCCCGCGCTCGAGATCGGCCGCGATCTGGATTTCGTCGACGGCGAGAAACGAGACGTCGAGATCCCGCGGCATCGCTTCCACGGTGGAGACCCAGAAGCGCGGATTCTTCGGCTTGATCTTCTCTTCGCCGGTGATCAGCGCGACGGATTCCGCGCCGGCGCGCGCGGCGATCTTGTTGTAGACCTCGCGCGCGAGCAGCCGCAGCGGCAGGCCGATCACGCCACTGGAATGCGCCAGCATCCGCTCGATCGCGAGATGGGTCTTGCCGGTATTGGTCGGTCCCAGCACAGCGGTAACGCCGGCGCCGGGGGCCCGTTCATTTGACCGTTCGTGGCCGAACGTAGACGAGTAAGAGAAAGCCATATTTTTCAGGTGTTCTTTTATGTGCTGGCGCCTGTCGTCATTGCGAGCGCAGCGAAGCAATCCATCAAGCAACAAAGCAAGTGTGGATTGCTTCGTCGCTTCGCTCCTCGCAATGACGGGAAAGACCTGAGTTCATTTCTTTTGGCACCATTTGCGCCGATTTTGTCTCACTTTGCGACGCATTGGGGTCGCGGCTTAAGCTCTGGAACGAGTCCGGAACGAATCGCGCCCGAATCGCTGACTCTTCCCGGAACCGGCTTCGTTCACCGCAACATCTCGCGTTGGCGCTAATGGTGCGGCACTAGATCAAGTTTCCTGGCGCTTCACAAGCGGCGGTTTTCCGGCGGAATCCTTAAAGTCCAGGCGGCCTCGGAGTCGAATCAGAAGCCATCAAGAGTCAAGCGCGGAGTCGGCGCCAAACTCGTCATGCCCGGGCTTGACCCGGGCATCCATCAGGCAAGAAGCCTTCCTCAAGAGGATGGATTGCCGGGTCAAGCCCGGCAATGACGGCAGAGAGGTTCAGCTCCATCCGTATCATCGAGTTACTGCGTCTTCGCCACCCGCGGCGGGGCGGCGGTGGTCACGAAACTTGTGGCTTCCAGCATCGCGGGGCCGAACGGGGTCGGGATCGTCAACCGGAACGGGACCAGCACGCGGGTGCCGGCGATCGGCACGAAGGCGATTTCGATATTGCGCTGGCTGGCCAGATATTTGATCACCGGGCGGTCGGGGATATAGCCCGCGACCGGCGTGAAATAGATCGAGCAGACGATCGCCGGGCCATGATAGCCGCGCTCGGCCCTGACGGTTTCCATGCGCTTGAAATCGAGTTTCAGATCGTAGCGCAGCCGGCCGTCAAAGATGCCGGCGGCGGTGCGGCAGGTGTCCGGGCTCATCAAATCGGCATTGCCGGGCACCCGCAGCATCGAGCCCGTCATCGGATCGTAGACGTTTTTGCGATGCGCATCGGTGACGACGATGCGGTCGGGATCGACCGGCGGCTCCGGCTCGATGGAAAATTCCTTGATATTGCCGTTGACCAGCGCCAGGCGGATGGTTTCGGACTTTTTCGACGTCGTGGTGGTGGCGGTATAGGCGGAGGAGACCAGCGCGCCGTTGACGATTCTGCCTTGGGAGGCGCCTGAGCCGGTCCCGCCGGAAAACGCCTTCAAGAGCCCCGCGGTGGCGCCGTGGGCGGCAGCCGAAAACGTGTCGTCGCCGATTTCGATGGTCCACGAGCCCTTGCCGACCGGGATCCCGGAGAGCGACGCCTCGTATTGGGCATCCAGCCGCCCCTGCGCGAACGCTGGCTCAGCCTGCGACAGGAATGCGCCGGCGCACAGGCAAAAAAACACCCATCGGGGCGAAATGGCGCAGCGTGTCACTGACTGGCGGTCCTGGTATTGGCGCGATCGGGCTTCATTTAAGCAGAAATATCCGGCAAACAACGCGCATTAGGCGAAAAGCGTAACTTCAAAAGCCTGTGCGGCCGGCGTGATCCGGCCAGAACATGGGTCGAAACGCTAAGCCCAAGATGTCGGCGGCGAATGCGCCCTTTATATGATGGCTTAAGTCGCTGGAACCGCTTGTGAACCGGTCCATCCCGGCCCCCGGGCGCCTCTCGAAAACCGGCCTTAAAACCTTGACGGTCCGGGCATCTCCCCCTATACGTCCGCGGTTCCTGGAAATGGACATGATTTTGGACCCCCGCGTGGCCGCCTTGAGCGTTGCCTGTAGCCGGGGATGGCAGAGGATTTGTTGAGATGTCACGGCGCTGCGAACTGACGGCCAAGGGCCCGCTGGTGGGTCACAAGGTGAGCCACTCGAACATCAAGACCAAGCGCCGGTTCCTGCCGAACCTGTGCAACGTCACCTTCATCTCGGACGCGCTCGGCCGCAACGTGCGCCTGCGCGTCTCGACCAACGCGATCAAGACCGTCGACCACAATGGCGGCCTCGACAGCTTCCTCTTGAAAGCCAAGGCGGAAAACCTGTCGCCCCGCGCGCTGGACCTGAAGCGCGCGATCCAGAAGAAGAAGGCCGCGACCGCCGCGCCGGTGGCGCAGGCGAGCTGAGCTTCTCGTCAAGCTGATTTAGCGGTTGAGAGTTTTGAGCGGCTGGGTCGAAAGACCCGGCCGTTTTTGTTTTGGACAGCACAAATACTTCTTAAAAACTGCTGGTTTCGTCCGCGGGCTCCTATTGGAACTTGCGGAACGACGCTGGAACTACGATATCTCACCGCAACCATCGGTCGCTGAAATGGATCGATTCGCGCCAACGTGCCTAATGGAAACGCTGCCTTAGAGAGGAAAAAGCTCAGTGAAGTATCTGATTGCCGTCTCCGGTCCCGTCGCATCGGGAAAGTCGGCCCTCGCGGGCGAATTGCTCAAGCGTTTCAAGACTCACCGCATCTCTACTCGCCAGCTTCTCGCGGACACCGGCGCTCCGAATGAACGAAACGCGCTGATCGAAGCCGGGAAGCGGCTTGACCGCGATACGGACGGAACTTGGGTCCGTGACGGCAGTCGTTCATACATCCAGCAGAACGAGAAAACTTGCGACATCATTCTGATCGACGCGGTCCGCACCGAGCGTCAGATCCACCATCTACGCGAAGAATTCGGGGAGAAGTTCTTCCACATTCATGTGAGCGTGCCGTACAGCGTAGCAAAGAAGCGCTACGAAGACCGCAAGGCTGACTGGGACAAGAATGTCCCCTATGAAGACGTCCGGGCGGACCCCACGGAAAGCGGCGTTTGGTCACTCGACCGGGTCGCAAATCGGGTCGTGCACAACAACGATGCGAAGGACCCCGCATCTCTGCTTGCGCTGGCCGTAGCTGGTCTCAACTTGTTTCCGCTCGAGGCGGAGAGACTCGTCGATGTTCTTGTCGGCGGCCAGTACGGAAGCGAGGGTAAGGGAAACGTCTGCGCTCACCTGGCAAGGGATTACGACGTGCTATTGCGGGTCGGCGGTCCCAACGCGGGCCACAAGGTCGCATATCCAAAGTACAAATACGTGCAGCTCCCTTCCGGCACTCAGTCCAACCCCAATGCCCAGATCCTGATCGGCGCCGGTGCAACGATTTGGCCGGATCAGATCCTGAAGGAGATCCAGGATTGCGGGCTGACCGACAAGCGCATCGTCATCGATGAGCAGGCCATGATCATTGAGCAATCGGACATCGACCTGGAATCGAAGACACTCGGGGTCATCGGATCGACAAAGCAGGGCGTCGGCGCCGCCACCGCGCGAAAAATTATCGGGAGGGACGACCAATCGCATCTCGGTGGAAAGGTGCGTCTTGCCAAACACCATCCCGCACTGAAGCCTTATCTCGGCTCCGTATCCCGAGAGCTCGAAAATGCCTACACCTCGGGGCAGCGCGTGATGCTTGAGGGCACCCAAGGTACAAGCTTGAGCCTTCACCATGGAAGCTATCCGCACGTCACTTCACGCGAGACAACGGCCTCGGGTTGCCTTGCCGACGCCGGCATTGCTCCGACGCGTGTGCGCCGCGTCGTGATGGTGACCAGGACCTATCCCATCCGGGTTGGCGGCACGTCAGGCCCAATGGCGCTGCCGATCGACACGAAGGTCGTTGCAGACCGCTCGGGTCTTCCTCTAGACGACATCGAGAAAACTGAGGTCGGAACCATCTCAGGCACGAAGCGTCGGATGGCGGAATTCGACTGGGAGCAGCTTCGGCGCTCTGCAGTGCTCAATGGCGCGACAGACATCGCATTGACGTTCGCCGACTACATAACGGCCGAGAACCGGAACGCGCGACGATTCGATCAGCTTTCCGTCGAAACGAAGGAATTCATCGCGGAGGTCGAGCGGGTTGCAAACGCGCCTGTGTCGATGATAGCGACACGCTTCCACAGGTTCAGCGTGATCGACCGGAGGACGTGGCGGTGAACGAGGCCGATCTAGTTAAGCACTTTCCGCGGCTTTGGCACATGGCGGAAGATGGAAGTTTCGAGTCGATCAGGAAGTACGGGCTTCTTAGCACATCTTCCTTGCTCGATCTCTACGGCATCACGGGACAAAAGCGGATTGTGCTGGAATCGGAGAGGCGTCCGGAATCGGTGACCATCTCGAAACCCGGACTTCCGAACGCAATCGTGCGGGATCAGAAGCCGATGACCGAAAGCGCGTTGAAGAAGTGCCTTGCGAAAGATCTCACCCCGAAGCAATGGTTCGAAATTCTCAACGGCCGGGCCTTTTTCTGGCTGTCGCGTGACCGGCTACGTGGACTGCTCGGCGCGCGAGCCTATCGAGGCCGTCCACAGACAGTCCTGACCGTGGACACGGCCAGTCTGCTGGAGGCGCACAGAGAGCGGATCGAGCTTAGCCCGCTCAACAGCGGAGCCACGATATATAATCCTCAGCCACGCGGGCGCGATACTTTCCTTGCAGTGGAAGGCTACCCTTTCGACGAACGACGCAAGACGCGGTCGGTCGACAAGTCCGTCGTCGAGCTCGTGGTGCGCGAGGGCGTGCCAGACATCTCCGATCATCTCGTCGCCGCGCATCACATCCACAACGGAAAGCAGAAGGAGCTTTGGCGTAAGCCGGGCACGGCCGCCGGCGACGGACCGTAACGAGTCAGGCCGTTTCGAGTGTAGGCCTCGATATCCGCGCGGGGCGTCTGGTTTTGCGCAAAAGATCGGCAAAATGACTTGTTAGGCCGACTTCGCCTTCGATCCTAACTCCGACATCATCCGGCAATCCGGCGAGGAACTGTCGCAGCTCTTCTAGCCCTTGGGACGCTTGGAAGACCGCCCATTCGGCAGCCTCGCCTGGCACCAGCATCGCCGCGTCGCTGTTGGTTCCTCCTTTATGAAGCTGAACGATCCAAACGCGTTCACCATCGTGGACCCACTCGAATCGAACGGGGCCGATAACCGATGCCGCGTCGGTGTAGGTACTTTCCACATCGGCGACGATCTGCGCGGGCAGATTTTCGGGAGCCCTTTGGCCGAGCATGAACCGGTCGCCCTCACCGCGCGCGCCTTCGATCACACGACGTCCGTCGCGATCGGTTATCGCCGCACCGGAAAAGCGCGCCTGCACCGCTGACTGCGAGAGAACCGAAGCGATCACAGTACCGTCGGGATCCTCGATTGCGAGAAGTTTGAATGGGTCGACCCACCCCTTCACAGTCGTAAAACGACCGGGCTCTTGCTCAATGGGACACGTTCGCGTCCATACCTCGAACGAACCGGTCGGCTGGCCGAACGAGAACGGTGCAACACGTCGCGCGAAAACCGTCGTCTTTGGAATCGGCAGCCCCATAACGTCGGCCACAAGCAGGCCGAACGCCTTGTCTCCGATGTGGCGACTGAATCTGTTTGGCCAAGTCAGATTCGGACTCGCTGGGGGGCTATCAGACGCTTCGTATTCCCACATCAACGTATGCGTCTTCTTCCAGCCTCGAGGCTTGGGATGAATGCTGAATTCGACACGTCCCCTTCCGGCATCCACGATATCGGGCTCAAACCCATAGACGCGGCGGATAATCGAAAGGCCCCACGCGATCGGCAACGAGGCGGTGCCTTCCTTCTCCACACAACGTGGTGTGTCGTCAGGCGCGAACTCAATCACACCTCCTTGGATGACGCCGGACACGCCACCGTCGGAAACATCCACGGTTTCGTTAGCAATCACGAACAGTCCGTCGGACGAGAGACGCTCGGCAATGGCGTGCGCCTCCTCGACACCCGCGATTCCATAATGAAAATCACGGCTGCGTGGGCTGTCTGGCGTGAAGCTGCGCAAGTTGATCGTGCCATCGGGACTAGACGCCAGCAAGGAAGCGATGGCGTCATAATTCGCGCCAAAGACGTGGTTCGGCTCATAGCCCGCAACGCGGCTGAATTGCTGCACGGCTCCGCTGCCTCCGGGCGCGAAACTTACAAACTGGGCTACGTTGCCAACGCGGGCAAGCTCGTCCAGCGAGCGGTCCTTTCTGAAGGACATGATACGCATCCCTTAATGCAATGTCAGATTAACTGCCGACGTCGACACTCAACCGCTACGATGCCGCCGTAGGGGGGTCCATCGCCGCCCCGACTTGTCACCGTTGTTCACTGCCCGATGAGAATCCGCCACCTTGGGGCTTGCGTAACACATACGCTGGACGCAGCGTCTCAAAACGCTCCAGAAAGACGCGTTTGGCTTCGCTGGGAGGCAGGTGGCGAACGACGATTGGGGCGGGATCGACTTTCTGGCCGCGCACCCAGCCGTCGGTGCCTTCCGGCATGATCTGCTTTTGCTCCGCGGCAAGAACACGCAGGTCAGCCTTCTTTACTTGCGCGGGAAGCTTCCCCGTGATTCCGAACCGATCAAGGATAGCGCGCTCAACTTCTGCCTCTATTCTCTTGTATTCGGGAAGCATCTGCTTCAAGGGACGGGTGATGTCACCGAGGAATGCCTCCGCCGCGTCGTGCAACAGCGCCTCGAATTCAAACCCTACAGCCGTTTCACTCACCAGAATGCTGTGCTCTGCTACTGAGTAGAAGCTGCTACACTGCCCGGAATAGCGGCAAATGTTCGCCAGCCCGTGCGCTATGTCCTCAATCGTAAAGTCGCTGGACGCTGGCGCGCAAAAATCGAACCATGCCCCGCTCCGAAGCATAATCGTCGGACCGACACCAACCCTCACAGCAGCCATTCGGCCCTGTCTCCAAATCATTACGCTCTCCTGAGAATATAGGCGGTCAGTGACGACCTGAACATGGCCTTGAGCCGAAAGGGTTGCAAAAACTCATACTCGTATGTATGCAGATTTGCATGAAGATTACAAGCGAAGGAAAGAAGAAACTTATCGCTGACCTTCAGCGATATATGCAGCAGCGCGACTGGAACATATCGGATTTGGCCGCCAATTCTGGCGTACATCAAAGTCAGATAAGTCGAATTGTAGCCGGAGACTTCAAGACCTTCAGCTCAAATATAATCAAAATTTGCATAACATTTGGACTGGAACCACAGAACTACTATGAAAACACCCGCGAGGACGAAGATCGAAAGCAGATCGCTAACAGTGCGATCTCAATTTGGGACGGCAGTCGTCAGGACGCTGGCGTGGTGGTGTCGCTTCTTCGTGAGATCGCAAAATTGCGCAAACAGGACAGGCGACGATAGTTGATATTTTCCGTACCCTTCGACTACTAAGAGCGCTAGTTTTCTGCTTGTTCTAAGCACTTGAGAGTTGCCTCTTGGGAGAGCTGACCACTGCACCCGTAAATCAGCTAAAGCGGACGGCGAAGTAATAATTAGCCCGACGGGCAAATCACTTGCCGCTTCCGGCGATGCCCGAGTCCAGCCCCCTTCGCAAAAATATTCCTCTTCGCGCCGACCCCAAATCACCGGTAGAACTCCCGCCGTCCCGTCCCCCAGAGGGGCGCTCGCGATCGTCACGGACGTGGGGCGGGATGCGGTGGACGCTTGCAGCGTCAGGCGCGGAATTGGGCGGCAGGGCGGGTAAACTCCGTGAGCTACCCAATGAAACGCTGGACGAACGGCGCTGAGGCGGACGGCGAAGGCGTGTGGTCCTGGCACCCGTTGCTGGTGTCAAGTCCGCGGAGGTGTTGCTGGCCCGACCGGGTTTCGCAAAACCTTCAATCCGCGGATGACGGTGGCAAAAGGAATTCGTCGCCGGGGAGAGCGCGTTATAAGCCGTAAAACCATTGCGCAGGGAATGCCGGGGTGCCTCCGCTGAACCTGTATGCTCGTGTGCGTTTCTTTGCACAATCTTGCACACGAGACCGCGGGTGCAGCGCGCCCCCGGCATTTCCCTGCGCCCTCTGATTTCAGATGGCGCGATGTTTTGGAAAACCTCGCGCGGATCGGGCGGCGGGATCGCGGAGGTGTGCCGGTACACTCTCACTCGTCATCACCCGCGAAAGCGGGTGATCCAGTATTCCAGAGACGCCAGTGATTCAATCGAGAGGCCGCGGCGTACTGGGTGCCCCGCCTTCGCGGGGCATGACAGTCGGGGTGGGGCGGCAGAGCGGTCGCCTTCGCACGATGCGTGGCCCACTGCGGACCGCGATCTCCCCTTGCCCGCCCAATCCGAAGCGAGCATCCTGTGGTTGAGAGCGACGCGAAGCGCGGGAGCTGCGGCATGACGGAAACGATGGAAACGGCGAAGCGGAACATCATCATTTGCTGCGACGGCACGGGCAACGAAATCAGCGAGAACATTTCCAATGTGCTCAAGCTCTATCGCTGCCTGCGCAAGACCGGGAAGACCGAGCCGCGCCAGCTCGTGTTCTACGATCCCGGCGTCGGCACGCTGGCGCGGCCGGACCCGTGGAAGAAGCTGCGGCAGGATTTCAGCGCCATTTTGGGGCTCGCCACCGGCTATGGCCTCGATGACAAGGTGCTGCAGTCCTATCACTTCCTGGTGCACAATTACCGCGAAGGCGACCAGATCTATTTGTTCGGCTTTTCCCGCGGCGCCTACACCGTGCGCGTGCTGGCGGGCCTGATCCACAAGGTCGGGCTGATCTCGCCGGAGCAGGTCAACCTCGCAGGCAGCGGGCTCACCTCCTACAAGCAGTTTTCCAGCGACGGCCAGCATGGCGTCGATCAGAAGGCGCTGACCGATACCGCGGCCGACGAAGCCGGGCCGCTGCCCGCGAACAGGGATGACCAGGCGGCGCAGTTCGCGCGCATCCTGTCGACGCGATGGCCGACCATCCGCTTCGTCGGCATCTGGGACACGGTGGCGAGCGTGATCGTACCGCGGCCCGACCGGTTTTACGTGCCGAGCTTCGAGGAGCTGGCGTTCACGCTGCAAAATCCGAGCGTGCAGACGTTCCGGCAGGCGATCTCGATCGACGAGCGCCGCTGCATGTTCCGCTTGAAGAAATGGGACCAGCCGCAGACCTTCATGCACAACCGCTTCAGCCTGACCCACAATGCCGAGCCGCAGGATATCCTGCAGTGCTGGTTCGCCGGCGTGCATTCCGACATCGGCGGCGGCTACCCCGAGAAGCAAAGCGGGCTGTCGAAATATCCGCTGATCTGGATGATCGACGAGGCCGTCAAATGCGGGCTCAAGGTCGACCAGCGCACCGTCAACACGCTGGCCTGGGGCAAGGACAGGAAAAATAGCCCGTTCCATTACGTCAAACCCGACTTCAGGGACCAGCTGCACAATTCGCTGCACGGCGCCTGGTGGCTGCTCGAATTCATCCCGAAACTCGCGAAATACAGGGAATGGCCGGAGCGCAAGGTGTATTTCGGGTTCTACATCCCCGACGCCGAGCCGCGCCCGATTCCGGACGGCGCGTTCGTCCACGAGTCGGTGATCGAGCGGATGAACGATCCGGCGCTGAACTACAAGCCGGTGAATTTTCCGGCGCAGCACCAGGTGATCCCGATGCCGGCGGGGCCGACGGAGGGGGTGGCGGCGGTCGAACCAGCGAAGGATGAGGTTTGAAGATTGATTGTTGCCGCCAACACACCCGTCATTGCGAGCGAAGCGAAGCAATCCATCGCACAGCGCAAAGAAAGAATGGATTGCTTCGTCGCTTCGCTCCTCGCAATGACGAGAGAATTTCGCGCCGCACCCCCAATTGTCATCACCCGCGAAAGCGGGTGATCCAGTATTCCAGAGACGCCGGTGATTGAATCGAGAGGCCGCGGCGTGCTGGATGCCCCGCTTTCGCGGGGCATGACAGCCTGGGTTGGGTTGGCGGCGCGGCGCGCTGACACACCCGTCATTGCGAGCGAAGCGACTTGTCCGCCGTAGCTCAACGAGCGAAGGCGGAAGCAATCCATCGCTCAGCGCAGAGAAAGAATGCATTTACCGAACGTTCAGCTATTTCCAAGATGATCGCGCGCCTGCCAGAATTGGCTTTAAAACGCTCAGGACGAGCGATGTTGGACCGATCGATCGCCGACGAAGTTGAAGCCGCCATCAGGGCCGGCTCGGCGGAAAAACACCTCGAAACCTTCAAGCGCGTGACGGACCTGTTTCTGTTGTCCGCCGACGGCTGCAATGGCGAACAGATCGAGCTGTTCGGCGACGTGCTCGAACGCCTGATCCGGACCATCGAGATCCGGGCGCTCACCGATGTCAGCGCGCGCATCGCGCTGGCCGAGATGAGCACGCAGCTGGCGTCGGTGCCGAAGGCGCCGCCGGACGTGATCCGCCATCTGGCGCGGCATGACGAGATTTCCGTCGCAGGTCCCGTGCTGACCGAATCGGCGCGGCTTAGCGACGACGATCTGGTCGAACTCGCAGGCTCCAAAGGCGAGCAGCATCTGCTGGCGATTTCCGGCCGCTGGTGGCTGAAGGAAGTGGTCACCGACGCGCTGCTGGCGCGGCACTATCCGAGCGTCAGCCGCAGACTCGTCAACAATCCCGGCGCGCGGGTTTCGGCAAACGGGTATGCCGTCGTGCTGGCGCAGGCCGAATCCGATCCGGAGCTTGCGGTCGACATGGGTATCCGGGTCGATCTGCCGGCGGAGCTCCGGCAGCAATTATTGCGCAGCGCCACCGAGGCGGTGCGGTCGCGATTGCTGTCGCGCGCGCCGCCGCATCTGTTCGAGGAAATCCGCAGCGCCATCGCCGCAGCCTCGGCCGGCGCCGGCCGCGAGATGGCAAAAGTGCGCGACTTCCAGGCGGCGCGGCATTTCGTCGATCAACTCAACAAGAGCGGCCAGCTTCATGAAGCAGCGTTGCTGGGCTTTGCGAAGCAGCGGAAATACGAGGAGACGGTGGCGGCACTGGCCGTCCTGTCGCAATCGACCGTCGACGTCATCCGTCCGCTGATGCAGAGCCTGCGCGACGACGGCATCCTGATTCCGTGCCGGGTGGCGGGCCTCGGCTGGGACACGGTCGCCGCCGTGCTGGAAAGCCGATTTGCCTCCGGCGCGATGGGGCCGCATGAGCTCGCCAAGGCCAAAGGCGCGTTCGCGAAGCTAACCCTCGAGAACGCGCGCCGGCTGCTGCGATTCTGGCAGGTTCGCTCGACGCCGTCGGCGCCGGGGATTAATTGAGGAACGGCTCTACGCCGAACCCCTCACCGCGTCCCGAACGTGGTGGCGCCGAACAGCGCCTTTTGCGTCGAGGGTTGCGAGCGCCAATATTGCGGCGGCGCCTCGACCTGGCCGCCGAGTTCGGCGGCGGCGTGCCAGCCCCAGCGCGGGTCGTAGAGCATGCCGCGGGCGAGCGCGACCATGTCGGCCTTGCCGGAGGCGACGATGTCTTCGGACTGCTTCGCCTCGGTGACCAGGCCGACCGCGATGGTGGTGACGCCGGTGGCCTGCTTGATGGCCTGCGCGAACGGCACCTGATAGCCGGGGCCGAGCGGGATTTTCTGCAGCGGCGAGACGCCGCCGGAGGACGCGTCGATCCAGTCGATGCCGCGCTTCTTCAATTCCGTGACGAATTCGATGGTCTGCGCGAGATCCCAGCCGCCTTCGACCCAATCGGTCGAGGAGACCCGCATGCCGATCGGTTTCGTATCCGGAAACGCCGCGCGCACGGCGTCGAACACTTCCAGCGGAAAGCGCATGCGGTTTTCGAGCGACCCGCCATATTGATCGCTACGCTTGTTGGAGATCGGCGACAGGAACTGGTGCAGCAGATAGCCATGGGCGCCGTGCAGCTCCAGCGCATCGATGCCGAGCCGCTCGGCGCTTTTTGCGGCAGCCACGAAGGCGTCGCGGATTCGCGCAAGGCCCGCCGCATCGAGTTGCAGCGGCGCGGCCTCGCCTGCCTTGTGCGCAATCGCCGACGGCGCCACCGCCTGCCAGCCACCCTCGGCGACCGGGATCTGCTGCCCGCCGTCCCATGGCGTATGGCTCGAGCCCTTGCGCCCGGCATGTGCAAGCTGCATCGCAACCGCGGTTTTGGAGCGCTTGCGCACGGAAGCCAGGATCGGCTTCAGCGCGGCTTCGGTGGCGTCGTTGTACAGCCCGAGACAGCCCGGCGTGATGCGGCCGATCGCTTCCACATGGGTGGCCTCGATGCAGAACATCGCGGCCCCCGACAGCGCCAGCGAGTTGATGTGCGTAAAATGCCAGTCATTGGCCTCGCCATTGACGGCCGAGTACTGGCACATCGGCGATACCATGATGCGATTGGGCAGGTTCAAACCGCGCAGTTTGATCGGGGAAAACAATACGCTCATGGGAGGATGTCCGGATGCGAGGGAAGATGTCGCTTCCTGTGTAGTCATACACCCCCCGCTCCTCAACCCGCGCCTGCTGCAACCCTCCCCCTACTGCCTGATGCCCGTGGCCTTGATCAGCTCGAAGTTAGCCGCCGTCTCGCGCTTGACGAGATCGTCCATCGCGGCCGGCGTCATCGGCAGCGGCTCGATGCCGAGCTTCTTCAGGTTCTCCTGCGTCGCCGGATCGGCCAGCACCTTTTCACCGGCGATATGCAGTTTCTCGACGATGTCGCGCGGCGTCTTCGCCGGCACGAACACGCCGAACCAGATCACGCTGTCGGCATCCTTCAAGCCGATCTCGACCGTACCGGGCACATCGGGCAGATCGGGAACGCGTTTGGGCGTCGATACCAGCAGCGCGCGCACCTGGCCCTCGCGGATCAGCGGCAGCGCGGTCGCGAGCGGACAGAAATACAGGTCGATCCGGCCGCCCAGAATATCGGCGATGACTTCCGACCCGCCGCGATAGGGCACGTGCGTGGCCTCGATGCCGGCGGCGAGGCGGAATTTCTCGGTGCTGATATGCACGGCGCTGCCGATGCCGACCGAGCCGAACGAAATCGAGCCGGGCTTGGCCTTGGCGTCGGCGATGAAATCCTGGATGGTTTTCCAGGGCCGCGCATTCGGCACGATCATCACATTGGCGCTGGAGCCGATCATCAGCACCGAGGCGAGGTCGTGAGTGGCGTCGAAGGCGAGGTTCGGGAAGATGGCCGGGGCAATCGTCAGCGCGTTGGAGTTGGAGAGAATGCTGTAGCCGTCGGGATCGGCCTTCGCCACCTGACCCGAGCCGAGCGTTCCGCCGGCGCCGGCGCGGTTCTCGATCACGATCGGCTGGCCGAGTTCGATCGCCAGACGATCGAACAGCAGCCGCGGCACCACATCGGCCGCGCTGCCGGCGCCGAACGGAATGGTCGCCTTGATCAGCCGGGATGGCCAGGTTTCGGCATGCCCCGTGGTGACGGCGAGGAGACCCGCCAGCACGCAGACGATTCGAATGGATGTGTTCATCAAACGCTCCGATTTCACTGGCCAGAGCGATGCAAGAACCATTCCGCTGGCGGCATTATTCGCCGAATTTTCCGACCCGGAGATCAACGATGCGATAGCGGTTGCCCGGCATCAGCATGCAGTCGGCTTCAGCGGAGAATTCGACGAACCACCTGCCGTCGTCCAATTTGTCGGTCACTTTTCCGTAGGCGCCCATCATGCGCGCAAAGCCGGGATCGGATGTCGTGAACAGCCGGCGCTCCTTGAGGAGAAAGCGCCTTGTGCCCTTCCACTCGAACTCGGGAACGCTCCGGCGCTCGTCGTCACCCGCACCGGGGTCGCGGCTGGTCACATCGCGGAACAGGCTGGGGCCGGAGATCAAATGCGCGCGGCGGTTTTCGATCTGATAAAGATTGAGTTCCACCACATGGCGCTCGCTGCGGAAGGTGACGGCGACGTGGCGCGAATCCGCCGACCAGAAAGCGTAGTAGGCGTCGGGGCCGGTATCCAATCTGCCGCCGATATCGTCGAGGGCCACGATCTTGCGGTGCGCGGGCTCGGCCATCAGCCAGACATGGAAGTTCTCGCGTCCGCCATCGCCGTCGCCATGAGAGGCCAACGACAGCTGCTTGTTGGGCGCAAGTCCGTCGCGAATGATGGCGTATTCGTCCTTGACATAGTCGTGCTCGCTGGTGGCACGGGCCGGCATAACGGCGAACAGGACGAGCGCGGCGAGGAGGGCCGACAGGATACAGCTGACTTTCATGATCGTTGGTCGGCGCAAAGCCCGAACAAGTTCGAATATCACTCCACCAGCGTGAACTGCAGCAGCAGATTGCGCTGGATCGGCGAGAAATTGTCGTCGGAGACCAGGGTCAGCACGGTGTCGCCTTCCGGTGTCACATGGGCGTCGATGCCCTCCATGTTGTCGATCTCGTCGCCGAGATCGGCGTTGAAGATCGCCGGGCCATCGATCAGGGCGCCGGGCACCAGGGAAGCGAGCGCGACGCGACGGATCCGGATGCCGATGCCGCCGAGCCAGGAAAATTTCCGCTCCAGCAGCAACAGATCGCCTGACGGCAGCAGCACCGCATCGCTGACGTCGAAATTGTCGGTGCGGCGGACGCTGAACTGGCCCGGCTTCTTGCCGCCGACCAGGAACGCGATGATGTTGCCGTTGGCATCGAGGCCGCGCTCGGAGATCGCGATCAGCGTCCCCGCCAGCGGCTGGCCCTTCGGCACCCAAACCAGCGCCTCGAGTCCCTTGTTGTTCGGCAGCTTGCGCACCGCCGGCGGCATCGGCACGACCTCGCCGGATGCGCGCGTAAAACCCTTGGAGAAATCGAACCGCAGCACCTGATTGGCGCGCTCGAGGCCGATATAGACGAACGAGCCGTCCAGCGCGATCGATTCGGAATCATACCAGCTGCGGCTGGTGATCGGCTTGCCGTCAGGGCCGAGCATCGGCGACGCCTCGACATCTTCAAGGCCCGTCATCTCCCGGCCCTTGTAGACGATGCGGCCGGTGAACCAGCTCCCCTTGTCGCTGATGGCGATGAAGCGCTCGCCCTTGGCGTCGAGCCTTATTCCCGACAGTCCGCCAAAACCACGAAACGCCGAGGTCAGAATCAACCCGCTGCGGTATTCCAGCGAACCGAACCGCACATGCGAGCGATCGCGGGTATCGAACGCGGGCAACGGCCGGGCGTTGACCTCGATCGAAACCGGCGCGGTGACCGAATATTCGTCGGGCTTGAATGGTTTCGACGGCGGCTGGACGGCGGTTTGCGCCCGCGCGACGGCAGGCATCGTCATCGCCGAAAGCCCCGCCGCCGTGAAGTTCAGGAAGCGGCGGCGGCTAAGACGCGAGCGCATCTCTCAGGAATGCAAGCGGCGCGGCCGGCCATGTGTCGCGGGCGCGGCGCCGTGGGTCTCGCTAAACAGTTCGGCGAGCTTTTCGGTGATGGCGCCGCCGAGTTCTTCGGCATCGACGATGGTGACCGCGCGCCGATAATAGCGGGTGACGTCGTGACCGATACCGATCGCGATCAATTCGACCGGCGAGCGGGTCTCGATCTCTTCGATGATGTGGCGCAGATGCCGCTCGAGGTAATTGCCGGGGTTGACCGACAGAGTGGAGTCGTCGACCGGCGCGCCGTCGGAAATCATCATCAATATCTTGCGCTGCTCGGAGCGGCCGAGCAGGCGCTTGTGCGCCCAATCCAGCGCCTCGCCGTCGATGTTTTCCTTGAGCAGACCCTCGCGCATCATCAAGCCGAGATTCTTGCGCGCGCGACGCCAGGGGGCGTCGGCGGATTTGTAGATGATGTGGCGCAGATCGTTCAGGCGACCCGGATTGGCCGGCTTGCCGGCGGCGAGCCACGCTTCGCGCGACTGCCCGCCCTTCCAGGCGCGCGTGGTGAAGCCAAGAATCTCGACCTTGACGCCGCAACGCTCCAGCGTGCGCGCCAGAATATCCGCGCAGGTCGCGGCGACCGTGATCGGCCGACCGCGCATCGAGCCGGAATTGTCCAAGAGCAACGTCACCACGGTATCGCGGAAGGTCGCTTCCTTCTCGTGCATGAAGGACAGCGGATGATAGGGATCGGTGACCACGCGCGACAGCCGGGCGGGGTCGAGAATGCCCTCTTCGAGATCGAACTCCCAGGCCCGGTTCTGCTGCGCCATCAGGCGGCGCTGCAGCCGGTTGGCGAGGCGGGCGACGATGCCCTGCAGATGCGCGAGCTGCTTGTCGAGATAGGAGCGCAGCCGCTCCAGCTCGTCGTGGTCGCAGAGGTCTTCGGCCGCGATCACTTCGTCGAATTTCGGCGCAAAGGCATGGTATTCCGGCCCGCGCGGTTCGTTGGCACCGCGCGAATTCGGCCGCGTCGCTTCGCCCGGCGTCTCGTCGTCGCCGAGTTCGCCGTCGTCGAAGGTGTCGCTGGTGGAGGCCTGGGCGCTCTCCATCGCGCTTTCCGACATCTCGTCGGTGGTCGCCTGCGCCTGATCGGCGCTCATCTCCTGCGCGGCGTCGCTATCGGGCGAGCCCTCGGCGCCGGACTGATCGTTCTCGCCGTCCTGATTCTCGTCCTGGTTCTCGTCGTCATCGGCATCGGCGTTGCGGTCGTCGCCGAGGTCCAGCGCCGACAACAGGTCATGCACCAGATCGGCGAACCTGGCCTGGTCTTCGGTGACGCGACTCAACTTGTCGAGGCGCGCGCCGATCTTGTCTTCCAGTACCGGGCGCCAGAGATCGACCATTTTTTTCGCAGCTGCAGGCGGCGCCAGGCCGGTCAGGCGTTCGCGCACCAGCATCGCCAAGGCATCCGACAGCGGCGCATCGGCGCGATCGGTGATCTCGTCGAACTTGCCGCGATGGAAATGATCGTCGAGCATCGCGGTGAGGTTTTTCGCCACGCCCGCCATCCGGCGCGAGCCGATCGCCTCGACGCGGGCCTGCTCGACCGCCTCGAACACGCCGCGCGCCTGCGGATTGCCCGGCATCAGCTTGCGGTGAACCTTGGGATCGTGGCACGCGAGTTTGAGCGCGATCGAATCGGCGTGTCCGCGCACGATCGCCGCATCCCGGCGGGTCATCTTGCGCGCCGGCTCCGGCAGCCGCGCCTTGCCCGGCGCCAGACCCGGCCGCTCGGCGGCGAACGTCACTTCGAGTTCCGGCTTTTTCGCGATCGCGCGCAGGCAAGACGTCACCGCGCGCTTGAACGGTTCGGTCGGCGCTTCCTTCGATCCGGTGCGGAATTTGGAGTTGGATGTGCTCATAGCGTTTTTGTGAACCAATGGCGCGTCACGCCGCCTGGATAGCCTTCGATCGAACCGAATTCCTCATAGCCGCATGCGCGGTAGAAGCCCGGCGCCTGAAAACTCATCGTGTCGAGATAAGACTTCGTCGCCCCAAAGCGTCTCGCTTCGTCTTCAATCGCCCTTATCAGCTTTGTTCCATAGTCCTTGCCGCGAAGCTTCTGCTCGATCCAGAACAACTGTATGAACAGCACCGTAGTCCAGACCTCCCCGACAATCCCACCGACGATCTTGTTGCCTTCGGTCAGTGAAACGGCGAGGCGTTTGTATTTTTGCTTCCCCATCTTCTCGGTGTTGTAGCCGATAAGTCCGCCGAACACCGCTTTCTTGGTCTTTCCAATGGTGCGCTCGACGGAAATGGACGGCATGGACTAGCTGAGCGCCACGTTCACTGAACTCTCGGCCAACTCTGCGTTAAAGCAGCGCTGATAGAATTCAGCCACCAGCGGCCGTTCCAGCTCGTCGCATTTGTTGAGGAAGGTGACGCGGAACGCAAAGCCGATGTCGGTGAAGATATCGGCGTTCTCGGCCCAGGTGATCACCGTGCGCGGGCTCATCACCGTCGACAGATCGCCATTGGCGAATGCGTTGCGGGTCAGGTCCGCGAGCCGCACCATCTTGTTGACGATGTCGCGGCCTTCCTGGGTGCGGTAGTGATGCGCTTTCGCCAGCACGATTTCGACCTCCTCGTCATGCGCCAGATAATTCAGCGTGGTGACGATCGACCAGCGGTCCATCTGGCCCTGGTTGATCTGCTGGGTGCCGTGATAGAGGCCGGAGGTATCGCCGAGGCCCACCGTGTTGGCGGTCGAGAACAGGCGAAACGCCGGATGCGGCTTGATCACCTTGTTCTGGTCGAGCAGGGTCAGACGGCCGGAGACTTCCAGCACGCGCTGAATCACGAACATCACGTCGGGACGGCCGGCGTCATATTCGTCGAACACCAGCGCGATATTGTGCTGCAGCGCCCAGGGCAGAATGCCGTCACGGAATTCCGTGACCTGCTTGCCGTCCTTGACGACGATGGAGTCCTTGCCGACCAGATCGATGCGGCTGATGTGGCTGTCGAGATTGACGCGCACGCAGGGCCAGTTCAGCCGCGCCGCGACCTGTTCGATATGGGTCGATTTACCGGTGCCGTGATAGCCGGTCACCATCACCCGGCGGTTTTTCGCAAAGCCGGCGAGGATCGCAAGCGTGGTGGCACGATCGAAACGGTAATCCGAATCGACGTCGGGTACGTGCGGATCGACCTCGGAATAAGCCGGCACCTCAAGGTCGCTGTCGATACCGAACACCTGCCGGACCGACACCTTCATGTCAGGCAAACCGACGGGCTCGATAGTTTTGGTCATGGCGGCGGTCGTCATCAATCCTCCGAGGTCCCGGGCATTCCCGAAACCAGATTTGCGGCATGGCTGCGGATGGGTGCAGGCACAAACCTAGCAGAGAGCAACGGCCGGCAGAAGCCCGCGGCACAATCAAAGTTCCGTTGCCTTATCATTGAGATAGGTGCTGAACTCGATTTTTGGAGGGCTGCCCTGCGAATCACGCCGCACTTTTACCGGCGGCCGGGCCGCCCACCCGGAACCGGTGGGGCTGGATGGCACTTTCTACCTCCGCCTCGAGTTGTTACTTCTGAACATCAAGCATCTGGCCCCTATTGAGACAGGAACCTTGTGACTTCATTCCTTGATCCCCTGATTGCGTTCGTCTCGGCCCATGCGTGGTTGGCCTACCTCACGCTGTTCCTTGCCGCCCTGCTGGAAGCCGTCCCGGTGGTCGGCTCGCTGGTTCCGGGCTCGACCATCATCCTCGCCCTGAGCGCGTTGGTGCCCGGCGGCGAGTTGCAGCTCGGGCCGGTATTGGCGGCGGCTGCCGCCGGTGCATTGCTCGGCGACGGGACCGCATTCTGGGTCGGCCATCGCTCGCAACGCGAGATCCTCAGCGCCTGGCCGATGACGAATTATCCGGGCGTGGTGGCGCAAAGCGAGGCGTTCTTCAATCGCTGGGGCGCATTGGCGGTGTTCTTTGCGCGATTCGTGCCGCCGATCCGCGCTTTCGTGCCGATCACAGCCGGTGCGCTCGGGATGCCGCCGTTGCGATTCTACGGTGTCAACGTTCCCGCGATTCTGGCCTGGGCGCCGGCGCATGTGCTGCCGGGCGTGCTCGCGGTCTCGGCGCTGCACGAATATGCCGGCCTGCCGCATCATGAGCATGTCGGCAAGCATCTCTGGATGTTTGCGGTGCTCGGTGGCGCGTTGATTGTCGCGCTCGCGGTCTGGACCATCCACCGCCGTCACGGCGGCGGCGTGATCGAGCCCGCCAAGCCCGCCGAGTAGCCTCACCTGTCGTTCGATGCCGTCCCTCGCCCCGGCGCCGGGCCGACATAGCGTGCGCGCGGGCGGATCAGCCCGCCGTGCTGCAGCTGTTCGCTTGCATGCGCTATCCAGCCGACCGTGCGCGCCATGGCAAATAACGCCAATTCGCTGCCTGCGGGCAGCCGCAAACTGTGCACCAGCACCGCCAGCGCATAATCGATGTTGACGAACTCGCCGGTGGCTTCCGCGATCCGCTCCGGGATTTCCCTTGTGAATTTTCGCGCGGCGCCGGCGCGCGCCAGCGCTTCCAGCATTGAAATGGCACGCGGATCGCCTCGCTTGTAAACGCCGTGGCCGAAGCCCGCGAAGCGTTCACCGAGCGCAACCCGTTCGCGGATGACGGGCGCGACGTCGTTATCGACCAGCGTCCTGACCAGCCGCGAGGCCAGCACGCCGGCGCCGCCATGCTTCGGGCCCTTCAGGGCGACGAGGCCCGCGATCACGGCGTCATACAGGTTCAGTCCGGTCGAAGCCGCGCACCGCACGGTGAAGGTCGAGGCGTTCAATTCGTGATCGGCCAGCAGCACCAGCGCGCGGCGAATCAGATCGGCGGCATGTTTGTTGTCAGGCGCCCAGGCCTGCGCAATCTGCAGATGGAGCGGCTGCGGCGACGGCGCGGTGTTGAGCATGGTCGCGACCACCAACCGCAGAATGCGCGCACCGACCATGGCGCGCCCGTCAGCGGCGCGGGTGAACGCCCGCGGATCGGCGCTGGCCGCGAGCGCCAGCACGGCGATGGCGCGATCGATCGGCGCGGCGCGGCGCGCGGCGTCCGCGATCGCGCGCATCTCCTCGGAAATCTGCGGATCGTTGTCGGCCGCGAACGGATCGACGCCGGCGACATCCCACAGCAGCGTCGCGGCATGCTCCAGCGTGTCTTTTTCCGCGAGATCGACGCAGTTGACGCCGCGGTAGATCGGGCCGTCCTCGGTGATGGTCGCAATCGCCGAATCCATCACCGGCAAATCAGCATCGAAGCTTTTGAGGCCGCGCGGTTCCGGCGACGGCACGCGCCGCTCCTTCAGCGTGCGGATGTCCTCGGCCCGGTAACGGTGGCTGCGCGAATCCGACGACGGCTCCGAGCGGATCAGCCCGCGGCTGACATAGGCGTAGAGCGTCGCCGGGGCGACCGCGAGTTCGGCCGAGGCCTCGCGGGCGGAGAGGTAAAGCCCTGCGGATTTTTTCATATTGATTTATATAATCATGATTGATCAATCTGTCGAGAGGGTCGATTTTTGCGGGACAGCAAAGGAGACCCGTCATGAACATCCAGCTTTCCAAAACCCCGATCGGCCTCGACGGCGTTGCGGCCGCCGAAACCGTGCTGAGCCATGTCGACGGCGAGCGCGGCGAACTGATCATTGCCGGCGAGCACGTCGGCGACCTCGCCCGCAAGACCGGCTTCGAAGGTGTCACAGCAAGGTTATGGAGCGGCGGAACCGGCCAGCCGGTCGGCGAAGCCGGGGTCCGCGCCGCACTGGGCGCCGCCCGCGAACGCGCCTTTGCCAGGTTGCCGGACCTGCTCGGAATTACCCGTGGGCTGTCGGTCGTCGACGGTTTCCGGGCCGCGATCGCAGGGCTGCGCGCCGAAAATGGACTGCCGCATGAGGCCACCATCGTCGGCGCGTTTCCGGTGATCGCGGGCGCGCTGGTGCAGCTCGCCCGCGGCAACGACCCCATCGCGCCGGATGCGACGCTCGGCCATGCCGCCGATACGCTGTCGATGATGCTGGGCCGCAAACCCGGTGCGCGCGAGGTCGCGGCGCTCGACGCCTATCTCGTCACCGTGTGCGATCACGGCATGAACGCATCGACCTTCACGACGCGCGTCATCGCCTCGACCCAGGCCGATTTGTTCGCAGCCGTCACCGGTGGATATTGTGCGCTGACCGGACCGCTGCATGGCGGCGCGCCGGAGCCGGTGCTGGAAATGCTCGACGCGATCGGCTCACGCGAGCGGATCAAGCCGTGGGTCGACAGCGCGCTTAAACGCGGCGAACGGCTGATGGGTTTTGGCCACCGCGTCTATCGCGTCCGCGATCCGCGCGCCGATGTGCTCAAGGAGGCCATCGAGCGGCTTGCGGTCGATGGCACCGACCTGCCGTTCGCCGGCGAAGTCGAGGCCTATATCCGCGCGGCGTTGCGGCAGAAAAATCCAGACCGTCCGCTCGACACCAATGTGGAATTCTTCACCGCGATCCTGCTCGACGCGCTCGCGATCCCGCGGCAGGCGTTCACGCCGATCTTCGCGGTCGCGCGCGCGGCCGGCTGGACCGCACACGCCCGCGAGCAGCAGCGCGGCGGCCGGCTGATCCGGCCGAGTTCGGCCTATATCGGAGCGATGCCGGATTGAGCGCGGCTTGACTGCAACATGTTGCGGTGGTGTGTTAGTTATTGCTCAAGAGCATCACCCCTTTGCTGGCGCGGAAACTACCAACGATGAAACGCCGTGAGTTCATCACGCTGCTCGGCGGCACGGCGGCGTGGCCGCTTGTTGCACGCGGGCAAGCGGCAATGCCCGTGATCGGATTTATCAATGGCACCTGGCCGGAGGGCTATGGTCCCTACGTCACCGCATTTCGCGATGGTCTGAAGGAAAGCGGCTATATCGAAGGTCAGAACGTAGCGATCGAATATAGCTGGGCAGAGGGGCGTTATGATCGGTTGCCAGAAATAGCCGCCGATCTGGTGCGCCGGCGGGTTTCGGTGATTGTCGCCAACACCCCTGCCAATCTCGCGGCCAAGAAGGCGACCGACACAATCCCCATCGTCTTCACCACCGCCAGCGACCCGGTGGCCATAGGCCTCGTCCCAAACCTGAGCCGGCCCGGAGGCAACGTCACCGGGGTGAGCCAGTTGAACGCCGAGTTGGGACCAAAACGGTTGGAACTAGCGCATGAGCTGATGCCCACCGCAGCCCTCATCGCGCTCCTTTTGAATCCAAGAGACCCGCCACGGGCTGAGAAGGTGTTGGCAGAAGTGCAGGCTGCGGCCGCCCACCTTGGATTGCAGCTTCATATCCTGCGCGCAGGCACCGAGGCCGAGATCGAAGCCGCACTCGCGGACTTTCCTCGGCAAAAGGCCGGCGTTTTGTTGGTCGGCGCCGACGCCTTCTTCAATGCAAAGAGCCGTTTGCTCGCCGAACTATTGCTGCGCTATTCGATACCCGGGATTTACGAGTACACCGAGTTCACCAGTGCTGGCGGCCTGATGAGCTATGGCGGCAACATCAAGGAATCCTATCGATGGGCCGGCATCTATGCGGGGCGGATTCTCAAGGGCGAAAAGCCGGCAGACCTGCCGGTGCAACGGTCCACGACAGTCGAGCTGATCGTCAACCTGAAAACCGCTAAGACACTTGGCATCACCGTGCCGCTCTCGCTGCTCGGCCGCGCCGATCAGATCATCGAATGAGAAGGGCTAGCTCGCGCCCCGCACCACCGTTTTCAGGTAATTATACGCCTTGATGATCTCGATCAGGCGATCCTCGGTGGAGCGGTCGCCGCCATTGGCGTCGGGATGGTGCTGCTTCACCAGCGCCTTGTATTTTGCCTTGACGATTTCCAGCGTCGCGTCGGGGCCGAGCCCCATCACCTGCAGCGCCTTGCGCTCGGCGTTCATCACCTTCCGGGTCTCAGGCTTGGCCTCGCCGGCCGCGCCGCCCGGGCCCGGCCGCCAGCGGCCACGGCCGTTGAGTTCGCTAAACATGCTGAACGGATCGGCGGCCGCGTCCAGATCGGCCTCCGCGCCTGCCTTGCCCTTCTTGCCGCCGTTGGCGCCCATCTTCCAGGTCGGACGATGGCCGGTCAGCGCATCCTTCTGGTAGCGCGCGACGGCGTCGGCATTCATGCCCTGGAAAAAATTGTAGGACTGGTTGTATTCGCGGACGTGGTTGAGACAAAAGTGCCAGTACTCTTTCGAGTTCTCACGGCCCTTCGGCGCCCGGTGCGGCCCCTTGTTCGGGCAACCCGCCCATTCGCACATCGCGGATTCTTCCCGCGCCTGCGCCTGCTGCTTCGCGCTCAGCTTGTTGGGCTTGATGCGAATGGAGTCGAAGAATTTGGATGAATCAATCGCCATAGCTAACTTTGACTACGCAATGCCCAAGGCTTCAAGTCTTGACATTGCCAAACCCTCACTTCGGATGCGCCATTGACGAACAGCGGCTTTGGAGCGTATTGCCGCCGCCATGAGCACCAGGGACGTTATCATAAACAAGTTGCGTGAAGCTTTCACGCCGGAAAGCCTCAACGTCGCGGACGAATCACATCTGCATGAAGGCCATGCCGGCCACCGGCCGGGCGGCGAGACGCATTTCAGGGTGTATATTGTGTCGCCGGCCTTCGAAGGGAAGAGCCGGATCGAACGCCACCGCATGATTAACGCGACGCTTTCGGCGGAACTTAAGGACTCGGTACACGCGCTGGCGATCAAGGCCGAGGCCCCAGGGGAAGCCAGCGGCTGAATTCGGAGCGGCGCGCCTGAGCCGATCAAGATCGCGGCAGACGCCGTCGCCATTTTCCATTATTTTGGATGATCGCGCAGGCGATGAACCGGTTCCTTTTGAACGAGGATCAGGCTTACCCCGGGCCGTTGCCGCCAATCGAAGAGGCAGTCCGATGGTTCATTGGGCATATCTGCGATTTGCAGCTGCCGTCGTTGCCGCTCTTGCTGTATGCGGCGCGGACCAGGCCTCGGCGCAGGACATGCCGAGCCCGTTCGTGCAGGAGGTTCTGGTCAAGAGCATCCTGGTGTCGCTCAACGACGCGGTGGCGGCGGACAATTTCACGGTATTCCACGCCAAAATATCAAAGCCGTTCCGCGACCAGTTTTCGCCGGAAAAGCTGCGGACGATCTTCAAGGATTTGATCGAGAAGCACGCCGTATTCGACGCCGTGGTCGCAAAGCCGATCGTTTCCGACGAAGACGCCAAAATCGACGAGAAGGGCGTGTTGCGGCTGAAAGGCCATTTCGAGACGACGCCCAAGCAGGTGAAATACCAGCTTGGCTTCATTCCGGCCGACGGCACCTGGAAGCTGAGCGGCGTCAGCATCGATATCGAATAATCTCTCCGAAATCCGTCACCTGCGCCCTTCGAGACGGCCGCGACGCGGCCTCAACGGGGTGACGGGGTTGAGCGCAGTGACACTTATTCCGCCATTATGACGTGACCGCGCCGTTCGTCTGGAATTCCTACGCCGGCCTTTTCATATTGGCCGCAGGAAACGGCGCGCGATGCGCGGGCTTGGGCGATTTCCTGTTATTTTGGTGCGGTCATGGACAATCATTCGCAACGGAGCGGCGAGAGCCCTTATTCCACACTGGGCTGCATCCTGCTGCTTTTGGGAACCGGGATAGTCGTCAAGACCGGCGCGGCAATCCACCTCTGCCAACTGGCTCAAGGTTCCTGCCATCTACCTCTGAATTGGTGACGAGGACCCGCGCTCAGAACGCCGTCCCCGCCCGCTTCGGCTTTTTCTCTTCGGTTTCGGCCTCGCGCGGCACCGCCACGATCCGCAGCGCGGTGATGCGGTTGCGCTCGCGGCGCAGCACGCGGAAGCGGAAACCATGGAAGGTGAAACTCTGGCCGCGCTCGGGGATCGAACGCGCCTCGTGAATCACCAGCCCCGCGATGGTGGTCGCTTCCTCGTCGGGCAGATGCCAATCCATCGCTCGGTTGAGATCGCGGATCGGCACCGAACCATCGACCACGACCGAGCCGTCGGGCTGGGCGCGGACGCCGGCCACCACCACGTCGTGCTCGTCGGAGATATCGCCGACGATCTCTTCGAGAATATCCTCCAGCGTCACCATGCCTTCGACCTCGCCGTACTCGTCGACGACGAGCGCGAAGTGGGTCTTGCGGCGGCGGAACGCCTTCAGCTGTTCGGACACCGACCGCATCTCCGGCACGAACCATGGCGGCAGCGCGATGGTCGAGACGTCGATCTTGGCGGTGTCGCCTTCGGAAGCCCGGATCGCCCGCAACAGGTCCTTGGCGTGCAGCACGCCGATGATGTTTTCCGGCTTGTCGCGCCACAAGGGAATGCGGGTGTACTCGGTCGCCAGCACCTCGCGCACCAGGTCTTCCGGCGGCAGGTCGGCATTGATCATCACCATCTCGGTGCGATGGACCATGACGTCGGACACCTGCAGCTCGCGCAGGTCCAACAGGCCGCCGAACATGTCGCGGTCCTGCTTTTCGACGTTGCCTTCGTGATGCAGCAGATCGACCGCACCGCGCAGCCGCTCGGTCGGCGACAGCAGCGGCTGATTGTGGCCGATCTTGACGCCGAGCATCCGCATCAGCAGTCGGACGATCGCTTCGACAACGGCAAGCAGCGGGCCCAGCAGATACAACATCAGCCGCATCGGGCGGGCGACCAGAAGCGACACCCGGTCCGGCGCATTGATGGCGATGGTCTTCGGCAGCACCTCAGCAAAGATCACGACCAGCGCGGTCATGAGGCCGGTGGCGTAGAGCACGCCAACCTCGCCGAACCAGGCGGTGAATATGCCGGTCGCGAGCGCCGAGGCGCCGATATTGGCGATGTTGTTGCCGAGCAAGAGCGCGCCGATCAAGCGCTCGCGCATGGCGATGAGGCTGGAAACCACGCCGGCCTCGCGGTTGCCCTGCTTCGACAGCCGCAGCATGCTGGCGCGCGAGGCGCCGGTCAGCGCGGTCTCGCTCGCCGCGAAGAACGCGGAGACGAAGAGACAGGCGACGACGATGGAGAGCGCGATCCAATCCAAGTTATTCATCCGGACAGAGTTCAGGTCTTCGCCAGCTTGCGTTGAAGAAAATCGCGGACCAGCGCGGGCTCGACGTCGTTGGCAATCACCGCGCGGCCCACGGCCTCCAGCAGGATGAAGGTCAGCTTGCCGCGCTTGACCTTCTTGTCCTGCGCCATCAGCGTCATCAGCGCGTCGGCATCGGCGAGACCCTCCTGGGCAAAGCCGGCGATATCCTGCAGATGGGTCGGCAGGCCCACCGAAGCAAGGTGGCGTTCGACCCGGGCGGCGCTGGCTTCCGAGATCATGCCGAGCTGCGCGGAAAATTCCGCCGCCAGCACCATGCCGACCGACACGCCTTCGCCGTGGAACAGCCGATCGGAAAAACCGGTCGCCGCCTCCAGCGCGTGGCCGAAGGTATGACCGAGATTGAGCAGCGCCCGCTCGCCGGTCTCGCGCTCGTCGCGCGATACGATTGCGGCCTTGGCGCGGCAGGAGGTCGCGATCGCGTGCTCGCGCGCGGCACTTCCCGAAAAGATCTCGGCGGCATTGGCTTCCAGCCAGGTGAAGAACGCCTCGTCGCCGAGCACGCCATATTTGGCGACTTCGGCGTAGCCGGCGCGGAACTGGCGCGGCGACAGGGTGTCGAGCACCGAAGTGTCGGCGATCACGAGAACCGGCTGATGAAACGCGCCGAGCAGGTTTTTTCCCTGCGGCGAATTGATCCCGGTCTTGCCGCCGACGGACGAATCGACCTGCGCCAGCAATGAGGTCGGCACCTGCACGAAATCAACGCCGCGGCGCAGGATCGCCGCCGCAAAGCCTGCGAGATCGCCGACCACGCCGCCGCCGAGCGCGATCACCAGATCGTTGCGCTCGATCCTGGCCGCGATCAGCGCTTCCGAGACCTTCTCCAGTCCGGCATAAGTCTTCGAGCCCTCGCCTTCCTCGACGACGACATGCGAGGTGGCGATGCCGGCCGCCGCCAGCGAGCTTTCGGTTTGCTCCAGCCAATGCTTTGCGACGGTGCGGTCGGTCACAACAGCGGTCCGCACCCCCGGCCGCAACGCCGCGACGCGTCCGCCCAGCGTCTGCAGCACATCACGGCCGATGATGATGTCATAGGCGCGGTCGCCGAGCGCGACGTCGACGGTGATCGGTTTCGAATGCTTCAGTGGCGCAGTCATCACGTGACGCTCATTCCGTCGGTTGTTTGCTGGGTCGGCGGCGTCGCGTCGCCGCACAGCCGGGCGCGCAGGGCCTCGATACATTCATCGACAATTCGTTCGTGCGGCACATCGCGCGACCAGATCGTCAGATCGGCGTTCTGATAGACCGGCTCGCGCTGTTCGAGCAGACGGCTAACGGTCGCAGCCGGATCCTCGGTCTGCAACAGCGGCCGGTCGGCGCGACGCTTGACCCGGCGCATGATGATGTCGGCATCGGCCTTGAGCCAGATCGAGACCGCCTTGTCGCGGATGCGGTTGCGGGTTTCCTCGCGCATGAAGGCGCCGCCGCCGGTGGCCAGCACGGCCGGGCCGTTGTCGAGCAGTCGCGCGATCACCCGCGCCTCGCCGTCCCGGAAATGCGGCTCGCCATGGGTTTCGAAAATATCGGGGATCGACATCCCGGCCGCCGCCTCGATCTCGATATCGGCATCGAGGAACGGCAGCCGCAGCCGTCCGGCCAGCCGGCGTCCGATGGTGGATTTGCCGGCGCCCATCATGCCGACCAGCACGATCGAACGCCTTCCGAGGGCCGCCGTGATTGCGGCGTCCTGGGGTGCGTTGGCGGGTGCCGGTGTGGCTGTCTCGGGCATCAAAACCTTGTCATCGGCGGATTTTCCGCGGTTCACGCCACCTATACTACCCCCGCCGATACCGTTGCCAGAGACTCTTGCAACGCCGGGAGGAACATGTAGGTAGTCGGGCCCTGCTTCCCCGATGATTTCAATGGTTAATTTGCCACCTGAGGCTTCCTGATGCCCAGCCTGTTCCGCTTCCTGACGGTCGTGGCCGTGATCGCCGGAATCATCTACGGCATCATTTTCGCGCTGGCGAATTTTGTGAACCCGAAGCCCCGGGAAATCACCGTCACCATCCCCGCAGATAAGTTCCTCAAGAAATAGGGGCTATCATCCTGGAATGCGTTCCAACCCCCCAGATGCCAAACTGACCAGCCTGTTCCTCGACATGCTCGCGGCCGAACAGGGCGCGGGCGCCAATACGCTCGACGCCTACCGCCGCGACCTCACCGATTTCTCCGAGTTCCTCATGCACGCCGGCCAAAGCTTTGCCGGCGCCGAGACCCAAACGCTGCGGGACTACCTCGCCGATCTCGATTCGCGCGGCTTCAAATCCTCCAGCGTGGCCCGCCGGCTGTCGGCGATGCGGCATTTGTTCCGCTTTCTGCTGAACGAACGGATTCGCAGTGACGATCCGGCGGCAATCCTGTCGGGCCCGAAACGCGGCCGCGGCCTGCCAAAGGTGCTGTCGATCTCGGACGTCGACCGCATGCTGACGCGCGCCCAGGAATTGACGCGCACGGACGTTTCGCCTGCGCAACGGCTCCGCGCGCTGCGACTGTATTGCCTGCTGGAAGTGCTCTACGCCACCGGCCTGCGGGTCTCCGAGCTGGTCTCGCTGCCGCTGTCGGCCGCGCGCCGCGACGCCCGCATGATCGTGGTGCGCGGCAAGGGCAACAAGGAACGGCTGGTGCCGCTGAACGAGGCATCGCGGCAGGCGATGGCCGATTACCTGGCCGCGATCGAGGCGCTCAAACCGGAGAAAAAGAAAAACGCCGCCAGCTCGAAATGGCTGTTCCCCTCGTTCGGCGAGAGCGGGCATCTGACGCGGCAGCATTTTGCGCGCGACCTCAAGGAGCTCGCCGCCGCCTCCGGCCTGGCGCCGCGGCTGGTCAGCCCGCATGTGCTGCGGCACGCCTTTGCCAGCCATCTGCTGCATAACGGTGCCGACCTGCGCATCGTGCAGACGCTGCTCGGCCACACCGATATCTCGACCACGCAGATCTACACCCATGTGGTCGAGGAGCGGCTGAAAAGCCTGGTGCGCGACCTGCATCCGCTGGCGGAGAAGTAGGTTCGAAAACGCGCGCGCGCCTTGACTTCGGCGGCTTCTCCCCCGAAAGAGCCGTCACCCGCCCGCAACCGGCGGCGCGCATTCTCTCCGAATGCACGCTAAATCGTTGAAGATACGAACGTTCTCTGCCCCCTACCGAAACCGCTTCGCCCGCAAGCATGTTCCTCTCTATATTGATTTGATGCCGGATCAGATGCGCAGCTATCTCGACTTCGAAAAACCCGTCGCCGAACTCGAGGCCAAGGTCGACGAATTGCGCGCGCTTGCCGCGACCGGCAGCGACATCGGCGATGAGATTTCGCGGATCGAGGACAAGGCGTCGCAAGCACTGAGCGACCTCTACGCCAACCTCACGCCGTGGCAGAAGACGCTGGTGGCGCGCCATCCGCAGCGTCCGCACTTCACCGATTTCGTCACCACGCTGATCCCGGAATTCACGCCGATGGCGGGCGACCGCAAGTACGGCGAGGACGAGGCGCTGATGGGCGGCTTCGGCCGCTTCCGCGGCGAGAGCATCTGCGTGATCGGCCAGGAAAAGGGCGCCACCACCGAAAGCCGGATCAAGCACAATTTCGGCATGGCCCGCCCCGAAGGCTACCGCAAGGCGGTCCGGCTGATGGAGATGGCGGACCGTTTCGGTATCCCCGTGCTGTCGATCGTCGACTCGGCCGGCGCCTATCCCGGCATCGGGGCCGAGGAACGCGGCCAGGCGGAGGCGATTGCCCGCTCCACCGACGCCTGCCTGTCGCTGGGCGTGCCCAATATCGCAATCATCACTGGCGAAGGCATGTCGGGCGGAGCGATCGCGATCACCACCGCGAACCGCGTGCTGATGTTCGAGCACGCGATCTACAGCGTGATCTCGCCGGAGGCGGCATCCTCGATCCTGTGGCGGGACGGCACCAAGGCCCAGGAAGCCGCCACCAGCATGAAGATCACGGCGCAGGACATGCTGCGCTTCGGAGTGATCGACCAGATCCTGAAAGAGCCCGCCGGCGGCGCCCATCGCGACTCCAAGGCCATGATCGCGGCTACCGGCGACGCCATTGCGCAGGCGCTCAACGATTTGCGCAATCTCGATGGCGACGGCATCCGACGGCTGCGGCGGCAGAAGTTTCTCGATATCGGCCGGAAGCTCGGTTGATTTCAGTCGGCTTTTTTCTCGGCGTCAGGTCCGGCGCGGAGAGCTGACCTGAACGCGGCGTCGAACACGCCCCGGAACTGCATCGCATTGAGGTTGGAAATGTGGGCGGTATCGCGAAAATTGGCCTGCCCGTTCCTGACCAGATAACAATCACCCTGCTCGCAGATCACGGACAATGGATCCACTGTAACCAGCCGCGGATTGTTCCGGTGCTTTTGCACAATTTGCACCATCGCGTTCCTGAGCGAGTTCATCGCCAGGACGGGATCGGCCTTGACCTTCCATTCGTCGATCGCCCTGCCGGCCCGGACCTGATTTTCAATCCACCGCTGCGGGAGGTCGAAGCCGAAGTGCAGCAGCGGCATGATCAGGATGACGGTCTTGCCCGAGGCAAGCAGTTTTTCAACCAGGGCCGAGACCTCGAGCCCATCGGCCCAGTTACTTGCCAGCACGACGATGCTCGGCTCAGTCCGGCCCAGCGCGAAATCCAGCGTGCTGCGGTTGAATTTCCGGCACGAGGGCTGATCCCCCGAATTCCCTGCAGGATCGTCCAGGAAAGCCCTGCAACCGTTCTGTGTCGCGATCAGCCCATGGATTCCGCCGGCGAGCGCCGCTGCAGAAACCGGCTCGAGGTACTGGTTGGCATATGAATCCCCCCAGAGGATTGCGGAAGGCCTCCCCGCGACCTCCGCGCTGCCGAAACTGCAATAGGTCTCGGTCGCCTTTTTGGTGGAATTCGAATCTCTGAAACACTCGTCCCGTGGCGTGCTGGTCCGTCGCGCCAGTTCGGCCGACAACATGTACTCCGGCAGCCTGTTTGGGAAACCGCGGTTCAGGAACGCCAGCGCCACGAACCCGATGGACAGCGCGAACGCAGCGCCGGAACTCGCCAGCAGCCTGCGCGGCGTCCAGAAATCCCGCCGCAATCGGACCGGTTGTTCGACGAAGCGATAGGAGATTGCGCCGAGCCCAAGCGACGCCAGCACCATCAATGTCTTTTGCGTGGCGCCTGCGCCATAACCGCGCAGGGACAGCCAGCTCAGCGCGAAGACCCAGATCGGCCAGTGCCACAGGTAGATCGAGTAGGACCAGTCGCCGATGCGCTGGATCGATGAGATCGCCAGCAAGCCGCCCGCGCCGGTATCCTGTCGCGCCGCGACGATCATTGCCGCGCCCAGGATCGGCGGGATGGTGAGCACGCCCGGCCATCGCGATTCCGGGAAAGGGGAGAGGATGCAGCCTGCGACCAGCGTCCAGCCGAGGACAGCGATCATCCGCGTTTCCAACCACGAGGCTTTGGCAAGATTCTTGGCAAATTTCTTGGCAGGACTTTCGGATCGGCGCTGCAACTCTGCGATGGCGACCAATCCGCCGGCCAACGGTTCCCAGGCTCTGGCCGGCAGGGCGAAAAAGGACGAGCCCGTTGCGTCGTTCTGGCTCTCCCACAAACACCACGCCAGCGACAGCGCCCGCCGCGACAACCTGAAACGTGGTCATCACTGCGCTGATCTTCGGCCTCGAGGCGGGAGCCAGGCGCCAGACCAGCGGTACGACCAGAGGCATCCAGAAATAGAACTGCCCCTCCAGCGAGAGCGACCAGGTATGCAACAGCGGCTTGGTCTGGGCCGCCATCGCGAAGTAGCCGTTGTCGCTGTTGAAGGCGAAATTCGACTGGAATACCAGCGCCGACAACGCCTGCAGCAGGTGCTTCAAATATTCGTTCGGCAAGGTCACGAACCAGCCAACGACGATGGTCGAAGCGATCATCACCGCCAGCGCCGGATAGATCCGGCGCAGCCGCATCAGAAGGAACGCAATGAACGAAAACCGGCCCAGCGCCAGGTCGTTCAGCACCTTGCCCGTCATCAGGTAGCCGGTGATGGAAGATATCGACGCCGACAAATCCCCCGGCGAACCCCGGTATCTGGAAGTGGTAGCCAACGACCGCAGCCACCGAAACCGCGCGCAGCGCGTTGATGTCGAGGCGGAAGGCGTCTCCATTCGCGGGCTTGCCTGTCGCCTTCGACACAATTGCGGCTCTCTCCATCGCCTTCTCACGCGCGATCTGCGCCTACATCCGCGGGGCCGGGGCGACGGAGGTTCGTCAATCCGGGTGGCAAGTTGGGCCCATTTCCTCGAAAATCGTCGATTTTTGGTCGAATCAGCCGATTCGGCCGCAATTAGGCCCAGACCCCAGTCTTTAACCTCTGTTGACTATGCCTGTCATGTGACCGGCCTTGGGGCCCCGTTCGGGTTGCGAGGCGAGGGACCAAAGGGTAGTATTTTAAACAATGGCTTCAGGGCATGAACGCTATGTTGGGGTGCGTAAAATGCCCGGTGGGTGTGGAGCTTAGCCTTTGATATATCGCACGCTGGTTCGCGCGCTCGTTACATCGGCCGCCATTGCGGCCGGTGTGCTGCTGGCCGGCTGCAACAGCGACGAAGTCTCGCTCGCCACCAACGCCAAGGCCAACCAGCCGGTCCCGCCCAAGCTGATCCAGGCGATGGTCGAGAAGGACATGGATCTGAACTCACCGATCCTGGTCCGGCTGTTCAAGGAGGAAGCGGAGCTCGAGGTCTGGAAGCAGGATCGCTCCGGCCGCTTTGCGCTGCTCAAGACCTATCCGATCTGCCGCTGGTCGGGCGATCTCGGCCCGAAGGTGCGTGAAGGCGACCGCCAGGCGCCGGAAGGTTTCTATGCGATCTCGCCGGCGCAGATGAACCCGCAGTCGGCCTATTATCTGTCGTTCAATACCGGCTATCCGAACGCGTTCGATCGCGCGCTTGGGCGCACCGGTTCGCAGCTGATGGTACATGGCGATTGCTCGTCGCGCGGCTGCTACGCGATGACCGACGAACAGATCGCGGAAATCTATTCGCTCGGCCGCGAATCCTTCTTCGGCGGCCAGCGCGCGTTCCAGCTGCAGGCCTATCCGTTCAAGATGACGCCAATCAACATGGCGAAACATCGCAACAACCCGAACATGCCGTTCTGGAAGATGATCAAGGAAGGCTGGGATCATTTCGAGATCACGCGGCAGGAGCCGAAGGTCGATTTCTGCGAGAAGAAATACGTGTTCGATGCCATCAAGGCGCCGAACGCCACCCGCGATCCGGTATTCGACGCTTCCGCCAAGTGCCCAGCCTACGCCATTCCCGATGAGCTCGCCGACGCCACGCGCGAAAGGGAACAACAGGACGCCGCCGAGACCGCCAAGCTGATCTCAAAGGGAACGCCGGTTGCCCGGCTGAACACCGGCATCGATGGCGGCATGAACAAGATATTTGCCGCCCGGGTGCCCGAAGGCAACACCGGCTTGTCCGAAGGCGGCGACGGCCAGAGCCTGTCGCTGCTGTCGATGGCACGTGCGCCCGGCACCATTCCCTCGACCGTCAATCCGCCGCGCGCGCCGTCCGATAATCTTCTGCTCGGCGCGCCGCAGGAACCAAAGATCGCGGCAGCGGCTGCGGCCCCTGCCGCGGGACCGACGCGGGTGGCGAATGCAGCGCCGAACGCGCAATCCGACGGGTTCTTCAGCAACCTCGCCCGCAAGGTCGGCATCGGCGGCACGGCCGACGCTACGGCGAGCACGGCAAGCACCGCGCCACCCCCGCCCGCGAAGCCGAAAGTGATCGAAGCCAAGCGGACCGAAACGCCGCATCCGGCCGCCGCGCCAAAGGCCGAGACCAAACAGGCCGCCGCCAAGCCCGCGCTGAAGCCGTCGGCTTCCGACACAGCCTCCGCGGCACCTGCCCCTGCGCCCGCCGCGAAGGATAGCCTGGTTGCGGGATCGGCGCCGATCGTGTCGTCGAATTCGTTCGACAGCCGCTTCGGGGCGGTGAAGTAAGCGCGGCTCGCGCTTCCAGCCCTTAGCCTCAACCGTCATTGCGAGCGAAGCGAAGCAATCCACGTTTCTACGCGGGGAGAGAATGGATTGCCGCGTCGCTTCGCTCCTCGCAATGACGGGATAAGATTTCTGATCCGAATGTCAAACAGCTTGAGAATATGCGTGCGCATTCTCGCGGCATGAAATGCCCGAGCTTTGCATCACTTTCCGCCCTCTCTCGACAGAGGGCGCAGGGAAAGCCGGGTGCGCGCTGCACCCGCGGTCTCGTGTGCAAAATTGTGCAAAAAGATGCGCACACGAGCATACAGGTTCAGCGGAGAGCATCCGGCCTTCCCTGCGCAATGGTTTTACGGCTCATAGCGCGCTCTCCCCGGTGACCGGTTTTCTTGCCACCGTCATCCCTGAGAAGCTTGCTTCTCAAAAACTTGACGCCAGCATCGGGGCGCCAGGACCACACGATTTTGCCGTCCGCATCAGCCGCGCTCGTCAGTCGCAGCTTCCGCGTCCACCGCATCCCACCGCGCGTTTCGTGACGATCGCGAGCCGCCCCTCTTGTCGGGTGAGACGGGCGGAGAAACACCACTGATTTGCCCGACGCGACAAGCGGAATATTTTTTCGACGGGGACTGGACGACCCAAATCACGTTGATCGGCTTCAGGAATTTGCGATTTTCGCGCAACGCATTCAGAGCTGCCTCTATTCCTTGGGCTGCGTCGCCAGTGTGACAGTGTTTCGTTTTTGTTGAGCAGGTTGGTTCAGTTAGGCCGTGAACCGATAAATTTGCTGACTTGACCAATGGCCGCTGCGCCCGAAGGCCGACTAATCCCGCTGCGCAGCGAAATGTCGCGATGTGCCATGAGCCGACATTTCAACTTAAATTCTATCGGGGAAACGGATTATGAAGCCGCCACGGTTCGGCATCCGCACCTTGGGCAGCGTCTCGGGGTTCATCGTGTCGGTCTCACCTATGAGTTTGTTTTTCGCCAGGATGAACGCGGTCAGAGCGTAGACCTCGTCGTCGGTGAGTGACTTCGGCTGCTGCCACGGCATCCCTCTACGGATGAAGTCGAAGAGCGTCGTGGAATAAGGCCAAAAGTTCGCGATGGTCTTCATCCCGGCCGATATGTCGGTGATCTTGCCGCCTCCGAATAGTGGTGAAAAACCGAATTTGTTCTTGCCGTCCTTGTCGTGGCAGGCGACGCATTTTTCCGCGTATATCCGCTCGCCTTGCGCCGGCGTACCGCTTCCTGCCGGCAGGCCGGAGCCGTCAGGCATAACGCCGATATCCCAAGCCGCGACGTCGGCGGGGTCGATAGGCGTGCCAAGATTGGGCCCGTCGGCGAACGCTACGCTGATGCTCAGAGCGAACACCCACGAAGCGCTATAGGCGAAAATTCTAGCTATAGGCATGGCTGATCTGCCCTTTGGCGTCGACCGCCCAACTAGTGACCGCGTTGAAGTGCTGGTTGGGAAACGCCCCGATCGGTGGGACATTCTTCAACTCGCCGCGCTGAGCTACGAACTCGGCGCGTGTGGGTTGGAAGTTCCCGGCTTCATCCCAGGCCCGGCTTTGAAGTATTGCGGGGCCACCGTTCCAATGCCAAGCCATGTGGAAACGGGTGAAAGCCTTCGCCAATACCGGCTCCTGCAGCGCCGCTTCGGCCCAACTCTGCCCGCCATCGGCCGAAACCATAACCCTGGCGATCCGGCCGGTGCCGGAATATGCGACACCGGAAATCTGGTAAAGGCCGGGCTGCTTTAGGGTCATTCCAGGAGACGGCTGCGTGATGAACGATTTGACTTCTTGCAGGAAATAAAACTGGTATGCCTCGCCGTTCGGGAGAAGCTGCGTGTAGGTCTTGGTCTCCCAGAAGCCCATGGCTGGCTCCGCCACGAGCTTGATGCGCCGCAGATACTTGACGTTCATGTTGCCCTCGTAGCCCGGCAACAGCAGGCGCACCGGATACCCGTTACTCGGCGTGAGGCGCTCGCCATTTTGATAAAGGGCGATCATGGCGTCGTCCAAGGCCTTCGCCACGGGCACGCTGCGTGTCAGGTGAGGCGCGTCCGCGCCTTCGGCGATGAACCATTTCGCCTTTGGATCAATGCCGGTTTCTTCGAGCAGGGTGGAGAGCTTCACACCCGTCCATTCAGCACAAGACGCGAGGCCGTGCAGTGCCTGAACGTTGCCCTGCAGCGGCTGGGGGGAAAACAGCGGTGCGCTGTTGCCGCCGCATTCCAGGAAGCTGATACGCGACACCATCGGATAGCGCGCAAGTGCCTCAAGCGAGAACATCAAGGGGCGCGTGACGAGGCCGTGGATCACGAGGCGGTGTTTATCCGGATCGATGTCGGGCGGGCCGCCATAGGCGACCACGAAGTGCAGGCCATTCGGCGTGATCATTCCGTTTAGCATGTGATGCGGGGTACGCGCAGTTTGAACGAATGGCAGGCCGTCGGGGTTGTTCAGCGTCCGCGCGACGTTCTTCTCAAACCGAGACGGCAGCTCATACGATTTGATGCTCGAACCGGGCTCAAGGCTCCATGGATCATCCTTGAGTGGCTCGGCCGCGGCGCTTGTCAGCGAGGCCCCGACGCCCGTGCTGAGCGCGCCTGCTATAGCGACGCCCTGCCCGAGCAGTGCACGCCGGTCGATCAGACCGTTTCCAGCTACAGCATCCCCTGAAGGATGACGGATTCCTTTGGGCATGACCGCCTCCACAGCTGTCGGCGTCTTGAGAGTATAGAACTGATTTTCTCTCGCGCGCAACGACCGGTTCGGGTCAAAAACCGTCCTGACGGCCCCGCCGCGCAACTTCCGGTCTACCCCGAACAACGGACATCACGCGTCAGAGCGGTCACTTCCGAAAAGTGCCGCCAGTACCAGTCTCGACAAGCATACGGGGTTTAAGGTCAAGACCGCTCACGTTCTCGGTCCGGCCAACTCGCTGCGCGGCGACCGCAATCTACCTTCGCTCGATATACGGTAGCGGCCTCACTACCGGTACGGCACAAGTCATGTTGCCGCGCGATGAAAGCGCGCGCGACGAAACGTAGCATTGCATTTTTGCTTGCAGAGGCAGGTCTTTTCGACACATTGGGATTTTCTCAGTGCTGGGCGCGGCTTCGATAGAGGCGAGCGCATGCTTGAGCTTTGGAACAATTGGTACCAGACCCTGGCCTCGGTGGAAGCGCTTGCCACCGTCATCGTTTTTGTCGTGGTGGGTGCTGGCGTTATTACGCTGGTGCAAGGTCGGCGGCGATAAACGTGGCCGACAAAAGAGTGATCCGGGGAGACGTCGGCAAACCGGTCACTCAGGCCAGCGTAGGAGAAGTGCGTTCAGTAAATCAACGGCGCGGGCTCGGTTAGGATGCCCTTATGTCAAGGGGAACAAATGATTGCTTCTAATGCAGGGTGGATAAGGAGAAATGTTCCTTCGCTGGAATCATTCGGCATACTCGCGTTGTTGAGCCTATTGGTCGCGGCCCAAGTATTCATGATGATCCGCTTGCTGGAACCCGGATTCGTCTTGCCTGCGTTCAGCATTCTGCTTTTCTCGGACGCAGCGATCGCCGCCATCGTGGCCCGCGCAATCCACGCCCACGGAAATTCGCAAAATGTAACGTTATGGGATGTTGCCGGCGCATTCACCATGATGGGTTGCGCAGCGGCGATTTTTAGCGAGCCGGATCAAGTGGTACGGCTTTTCGAGCAACTGTTCGAACATCATTCGGATACACCGCTGTAGGAGATAGCCACCAAGCCGGGCCCCTCTGGCAGCCATCAGGCTGCGGTGTCGGACTGGAGTTAAGTTGGAGTGGCCCTGTTTTGATATGCGGCACGGGATTGGGGCACGTGTCGGTGAACCCCATTACACACATTGCCAAAAAATCCGGGCCGAAAGAGGGGCCATTCTCCCGGCAAGAAGGGGAGCGTGAGCCGTGTTTGAATTTCTCAGCACAGATGTCCTGACCACATTATTTGAGATCGTTCTGATCAACCTCATGCTCTCTGGCGATAACGCCATCGTCATCGGCCTTGTTGCTGCGGGCCTGCCTCAGGCGCAACAAGGCAAGGCGATTTTGATCGGCATCGTCGCCGCGACGATCTTGCGCATTCTGTTCGCCGGGCTGGCGAGGCAAATTCTGCTGATCGTCGGCCTGCTACTCGCGGGCGGGATTCTGTTGTTGTGGGTTTGCTGGAAAATGTGGCGGGAGTTGCGCGCGTCCCCGGCAGGGGCCATAGAAGCGAAGGAGGCTGCTGGAGCAGTCGCAGGAACATATGGCGAAGACAAGCCCCGCAAAACACTCGTCCAAGCGAGTTGGCAGATTATCGTGGCTGACGTTTCCATGTCGCTCGACAATGTCTTGGCCGTCGCAGGGGCGGCACGCGAGCATCCAGTCGTCATGATTTTCGGCCTGGGGCTTTCTATTGCGATGATGGGCGTGGCCGCTTCCCTCATTGCGCGCCTTCTGCAAAATCATCGATGGATTGCTTACGTTGGTCTGGCCGTCGTTCTCTACGTCGCAGTTGAGATGATGCTTCGCGGAACATTGGATATCATGAAGGCTGCGTCGACATGAACATACTGCCGCGTCGTTTCCTGCGGCGGTAGCGGACATCGTAAAAAGGCGCCACTTCCGCTTTGGGTGGCATAGCCAGAAACAGCGGAACTATTCTCGCGTTCAATCCGACAGACGAGGAACGCGACGTATAGATGCGAGCGCCATGGGATGTGAGGCAAAGGCGTTACAGCGTTCCTTGCCGGACGAGGCGCTAAGTATCGTCGCGCGCGGACTTTGGCCGTGAATTCGACGAGCCGATCGCTCTGCCGAACGGGCGCGATGCCCCCATGACTTAGGCAGCGCCGCCAATGCGTTTTGAGTTGCGCCGGCCGTTAGCCACCGGACCGATGCAAAAACGGATCCACGGACTCAGCTAGCAGGGTCGCCAATTGGGTGGCGGCAGGCGTGGACTGCTTTTCGGGCGGCAGCGAGCCGACAGAATAGACCGCCAGTCCAGAACCAGCGGCAAAGGCAGCTATCGCAATTGCAGCAAGATATTCGATCCTCATGGTGATGGTTCCTCCATCGGCCCCGCAGACTAACCGGACACTCTCTGAAATGGTTCCACAGCGCTGCTTGACCCTAGCCGCCGGGACAAAAGCTTCCGAACTTGGGGCCCAATGACCCGATGTTCCGCGCGGGCAAGTTCCTCAATGCGTCGGCTCGGCGCTCCAATTGTTTCCCCCATCCGTCCGAACGGCGTCACGATCCGAAGTCTGGGAACGAAAGCTCCGGTCAAGACTTTAGAACTACGAGACCGTCGCTCGCCGTTAACTACATGGCGCATGTCGCGGATAGCCAAAGGTTCCTACTGCAGGGCCCGCTGTTCTAAAACCAAGCGCTCGCGCGGATAGCCAAAAGCGGCGGTCTCCGGTTCCGTTGAGAATTGCCAGCTGTGCTCGCAAGCGGGAGAGCTGCGGGAGGGGTGGGTGCCGATGCTGGCGCTTTCTTACCCGAACGAGGCTTCGTTATGCTCAACCGCATCGACATCGACCACACACACAGCCGAGCCATCGTTCGAGAGATCGGCGGATGCTGGCGCTTTCTTACCCGAACGAGGCTTCGTTATGCTCAACCGCATCGACATCGACCACACACACAACCGAGCCATCGTTCGAGAGATCGGCGAGAGATTGCACGCGTCGCTGAAACCAGAGCCGGAACTACCAACGAGATTTAAAAAACAAATCGACCGGCTCTGCGAATTGGAGGAGCGCTCACCGTCAATCGTTCCCAGTGCCGAGCATTGGAAGAAACCTCGCCGTTGAGCCAAAGACGGCTCGGACGAACATGGACGAGCAATGCCATCGGTGAAGCGCCGTGCGTCAAAAATTCTGAACGAGTATGGTGCGGCGCAATCCGAATTGATCGGCAAAGCCGTCGTGCTTACCGACGGAAAGGCTGGCACGGTCGAAAACGTTTGGCTGGATGAATTGCACGGGCTTCGGATTTCCATCGAAGGTCATGATGGAAGATGGCCAGTCTCAACCATCAAGCTTGCGGAGTCCTAGACCTCGCATCGGCTGCGCGTTGCCCAGATCGCGTGCTCCTTTCAAAGCATTCCAATCAAAATGAAAAGCCCGACCTCGGTCAGGAAAGTGACGCTCATGATCGCGACCGTAAGGAACACGTCGCTCGGCGAGAGAGGGCTCATGAATGCCTCGCATCTTGCGAAGCCCCGAGAGTAAACCACTCAGGCTGGAAAATGTTTCGGTTCCAAAATGCAAACGGCGCGACATGCGAGCGGCGCGCCAGCATCCGAGGCGGCCTAACCAAGGCGAAGTCCGCTAATGGGATGGTCCGGCCGTGCTCCTGCCCCGCCAGCAAGCGAAGCTGGCAAGGGGCGCCAAGGACAAGGAGCACGCCATGTCTCAGATACCCAATACCGCGATCGCCGTGATCGGCATCGATATCGGCAAGAACTCATTCCACGCCGTGGGCCACGATGCGCGCGGCGCCATCGTGCTGCGGCAAAAGTGGTCGCGTGGCCAAGTGGAAGCGCGGCTCGCCAATATACCGCCCTGCCTGGTCGGCATGGAAGCCTGCGTCGGCGCCCATCACCTGAGCCGCAAACTCGCATCGCTTGGTCACGATGCCAGGTTGATGCCGGCCAAATATGTCCGCCCCTATAGCAAGGGACAGAAGAACGACTTCAATGATGCCGAAGCGATTGCCGAAGCCGTGCAGCGCCCGACGATGAAGTTCGTGGCGACCAAGACCGCGGAGCAACTGGATCTGCAGGCGCTGCATCGGGTGCGCGAGCGGCTGGTGTCGCAACGCACCGGCATCATCAACCAGATTCGCGCCTTCATGCTGGAACGCGGGATCGCCGTGCGCCAGGGGATCGGCTTCCTGCGCACGGAACTGCCCACCATCCTTGCGACGCGCACCGATGCCCTGTCGCCCCGCATGTTGCGTATCATCGAGGAGTTGGCAGGCGACTGGCGCCGGCTGGATCAGCGCATCGATGGCTTATCCGGCGAGATCGAAGCCCTGGCCCGTCAGGATCAGGCATGTTCGCGCCTGATGACGGTGCCCGGCATCGGGCCGATCATTTCGAGCGCCATGGTGGCCGCGATCGGCACTGGAGACGTATTCTCCAAAGGCCGCGACTTCGGCGCCTGGCTCGGACTGGTGCCCAAGCAGATCTCGACGGGAGACCGCACGATCCTCGGCAAAATCTCCAGGCGCGGCAATCGCTACCTGCGCGTTCTGTTCGTGCAGGCGGCATGGGTTGTGCTGGTCAGGATAAAGGACTGGGAACGTTACGGGCTCAAATCCTGGATCGAAGCCGCCAAGAGGCGGTTACACCACAACGTGCTGGCGATCGCGCTCGCCAACAAGCTTGCCCGGATCGCCTGGGCGGTGCTGGCCAAAGGACGCGCCTTCGAGCTGACGAGGACCGACGATGCAGGCGTCCGACCCGCTTGATCCTCGCGCCGTGCTCGGCGCGGTCAAGGCGCAGCCTGGCGACGCCGGCGCCCGCCGCAAGCCAGGCGCGACGGCCGGCCTTGACCGCCCCTGCGCGCGACGCGATCGACGTTCTGCGGGCCGGGACGAAGGAACGGCCCTTGGCTCGAACAAAGGAACTGCGCGACATGAGGAGCAAGCGATGACGTAACCCTATCAACAGTTTCCAGCCGAGGTCTGCGAGAGGATGAGACGAGATGGAGGTTCGGTCTTCCGAGCGCGTGCGAACACTGGTGACCCAAATGGCCCAATCGAGGCCTGTCCGCTAATTAGAACGCACGCGCGCTGATATCCATGATGGCCCGGAGCACCACATGGGCTCCAATCAGAGGCCGGATACATTGATGCAAGACCGCCGCCGCCAATTCGACGAAATCTTCTTGCAACGCGCGGCCGGACCATACATTTGGGTCATTAACGCAGTTTTGACCCTCTGCCGATCACTTTTAGTTTTGCTTGGGCCAAGACGGCGCGCCCGCTCGAATTCGCAAAGCTATTTTCTGTTGCCTTCGTCCGTGGGCCGTTCCCAATTTCCTTCCAGCTTCTGCTCGAAAACCTGGGCAGCGACGGCTTGGCGGGCGCTTGCAAAGTTGTCGAGCGACAGCGAAGCAATGACGGTAACGACATTGGAATTGACTGCTTCAAGAGAAAGCATTCTGCCGGTTTCGAGTTCGCTTAGGAGTTCCGGTTCGGGAACAGTTGCCGCCACGCAGCCGTTTGCCAAGCAAATCGTGTAAGGAACGAGAATCGTGGTACCCTTATCTACGGTAAGTCTGATGCCGGGCTGCACAAGGTTTCCAGTCGGAACGAATATCTGCAATCGTGTGGAAGGGGCATCTTCGCGTTCGATGAGATCAACCTTGAGGATTATTTGGCCCAGGTCGGACGTGCCTTCGATGGATGTGCGGCAGACCATTTTCGTATCTGCACCCTGTGCACCCCGGAAGCACAGTTTCTTCCAGGTCGAATAGGTAAGGTTTGGAAGCTTCTGCTGTCCTCGCGCAGCAATCTCGGCTTCGGAAAAATCGGCCGTTGCGGGTACGTCACCAAACGGGATGACTTGTTGGCTATTCGCCACTGTCCCAGCCATTGAAATGCCCAGCGCCATGAAGGCAACCAGGACCGATCGCCATGCTTCGGGACTGTTGATTGATCGGGCGGTTTGGAGATTCATGGCCAGACCCCTCTTACAAACGGACGGTCGTTCCTATCGATGGTTCTTCAGAAATTCGGATACCAGCGGAGCCCATAGTTGCACGGCATCGGCTGAGTCGATCATGAAATGACCGTCTCCTCCAAAATCCGGCAGGAGGTGATATTCGACGTTGCCGCCGGCGGCTTGAAAAGCCGCCGCCAATCGCTTCGTAAGTTCGGGCCCGAAGTAGCTGTCGTTATGGGTGTAAATCCATAACATCGGTATCCTGGCCGTTCGTCCGAACTGGGCCGCCGCCTCAACCAGATTGTCCGGGGCGCAATTGTTGTTCGGTTTACCGTTTAAGTGGCCGCCGCGCCCGGCCGCAAAGCCGATAATGGCACGCACTGATGTTGGATTCTGGCTGGCAAGTGCGATCGCGCCCCAGCCGCCTCCCGATTGACCGACGACAACGACTTCATCCCGCTTGATGAACGGCTGAACCGACATGTATTCGATCACCCACTTGTTAATCGAGGCAATCGCAAGTCCGGCATCCCGAAAGTTGGCGTCCAAACAATTGCCGACGCCTGAGAAAAAGAGCCCGAACAGGCCTCGCTCGGGGATTTCGATAGCTGTGGCGCCATATCCTGGACGCACAGGCGCGACGACGACGTACCCCTGCTTGGCGAACCAAATCGCGGCGTCGCGAAACTCGATCACGGGAAAGTAGCTTCGTTCCCTCGGATCAAGCGAAACTCCGTGGTTCATGACCAGAAGCGGAAATGGTCCTTCGCCGATCGGACGGATCATGTACGCCAACAATGGGACGGCTGAAGGAATTGCCCATATCTCCTCACGGAGCTGGGGAGCGAAGGTATTTTGGGTGGTTTCACCGGCGGCGGCAGGGGGCAGCAGCAGCAGGATCAGAGTGATAAGTGGTATTAGGCGCTTCATAAGCCGCTCCCGCTTTACCTATTCAGCAGCACGCCGACCATAATGAGCGGTGGGCAGGTCCACAATGCAAACTCGGCAGGAAGGACAGACCTGGGTGCCAGATGGGCAACACAAGCAGGCGACGTCGGCTCAGGGTCAAAAGCGTCGCTTTGACGGTCGGCCGGTGGCTTCCGGTTTGTTGCCGTGATCGGACGTCGTCGGCGCTGTCCGACACTGCGCATTCGGGCCAACTCCGGACATTCCTGGGAGCCGCGGTCGCCGCCTCCGGGCGGTATCCCAATCGGGCCTTCGGGCGAAGCCACCCGTTTCTCAGGCGCGTCAGGTGACGTAGAATGCAGTTGCCCTTGAAGCGGGACGTGCCGAAATCACCGTTGGGGGCGAACGAGCACTGGTGCCATCGGCAGGCACGCGCTCTTAAGAGACCGACCTCTTTTCCGGTTTCGCACCACTATTCACCACGTACACGCCGCTTCTGCGACGGCTCGTTGCGTAACCTCGGGAGAAAAGCGATGAACAAGATCGATCGAAGGTCAGCACTGGGAATCGGGTTGGCAGCGGCTTCGGCGGCTATGATGAAGCCCGCCGCCGCTCAAACCACCGGCTACAAGGATACGACGCCGTGGCCAGGTGTCGTAGTGCGTGCTTATGATGGCGAGACACCATCCCTCATCCCCGGTTTTAAGACCGTCTCAATGCGCGATGTCATCATGCAGCCGGGATCGAAGACTATGGGTCCCCCGATGATGAATGCCATGATCTGCCATATCCCCGAGGGGGAGCTTCGGATCGAGCAGGAGGGAAAAACCTTTACGGCCAAGAAGAACTTTGTCTGGACCTGCAACAAGGACACAAAGGAGCAGGCGCACAACGATGGGAGCGTGGTCGCAATCATGCGGATCACGGATCTGAAGGCTTAAGGCTCGTTTCTTCGCAAGAGACATTGCAGGTGCGGATGGCATACGCGACGAGGATGCCGCCGCCGAGAGTCTTCTAATGGGATGGTCCGGCCGTGCTCCTGCCCCGCCAGCAAGCGAAGCTGGCAAGGGGCGCCAAGGACAAGGAGCACGCCATGTCTCAGATACCCAATACCGCGATCGCCGTGATCGGCATCGATATCGGCAAGAACTCATTCCACGCCGTGGGCCACGATGCGCGCGGCGCCATCGTGCTGCGGCAAAAGTGGTCGCGTGGCCAAGTGGAAGCGCGGCTCGCCAATATACCGCCCTGCCTGGTCGGCATGGAAGCCTGCGTCGGCGCCCATCACCTGAGCCGCAAACTCGCATCGCTTGGTCACGATGCCAGGTTGATGCCGGCCAAATATGTCCGCCCCTATAGCAAGGGACAGAAGAACGACTTCAATGATGCCGAAGCGATTGCCGAAGCCGTGCAGCGCCCGACGATGAAGTTCGTGGCGACCAAGACCGCGGAGCAACTGGATCTGCAGGCGCTGCATCGGGTGCGCGAGCGGCTGGTGTCGCAACGCACCGGCATCATCAACCAGATTCGCGCCTTCATGCTGGAACGCGGGATCGCCGTGCGCCAGGGGATCGGCTTCCTGCGCACGGAACTGCCCACCATCCTTGCGACGCGCACCGATGCCCTGTCGCCCCGCATGTTGCGTATCATCGAGGAGTTGGCAGGCGACTGGCGCCGGCTGGATCAGCGCATCGATGGCTTATCCGGCGAGATCGAAGCCCTGGCCCGTCAGGATCAGGCATGTTCGCGCCTGATGACGGTGCCCGGCATCGGGCCGATCATTTCGAGCGCCATGGTGGCCGCGATCGGCACTGGAGACGTATTCTCCAAAGGCCGCGACTTCGGCGCCTGGCTCGGACTGGTGCCCAAGCAGATCTCGACGGGAGACCGCACGATCCTCGGCAAAATCTCCAGGCGCGGCAATCGCTACCTGCGCGTTCTGTTCGTGCAGGCGGCATGGGTTGTGCTGGTCAGGATAAAGGACTGGGAACGTTACGGGCTCAAATCCTGGATCGAAGCCGCCAAGAGGCGGTTACACCACAACGTGCTGGCGATCGCGCTCGCCAACAAGCTTGCCCGGATCGCCTGGGCGGTGCTGGCCAAAGGACGCGCCTTCGAGCTGACGAGGACCGACGATGCAGGCGTCCGACCCGCTTGATCCTCGCGCCGTGCTCGGCGCGGTCAAGGCGCAGCCTGGCGACGCCGGCGCCCGCCGCAAGCCAGGCGCGACGGCCGGCCTTGACCGCCCCTGCGCGCGACGCGATCGACGTTCTGCGGGCCGGGACGAAGGAACGGCCCTTGGCTCGAACAAAGGAACTGCGCGACATGAGGAGCAAGCGATGACGTAACCCTATCAACAGTTTCCAGCCGAGGTCTGCGAGAGGATGAGACGAGATGGAGGTTCGGTCTTCCGAGCGCGTGCGAACACTGGTGACCCAAATGGCCCAATCGAGGCCTGTCCGCTAATTAGAACGCACGCGCGCTGATATCCATGATGGCCCGGAGCACCACATGGGCTCCAATCAGAGGCCGGATACATTGATGCAAGACCGCCGCCGCCAATTCGACGAAATCTTCTTGCAACGCGCGGCCGGACCATACATTTGGGTCAAAAACCGTCCTGACGGCCCCGCCGCGCGACTTCCGGTCTACCCCGAACAACGGATATCACGTGTCAGAGCGGTCACTTCCGAAAATCGCCAATAAGCGACGTAGTAGACTTTATGCGCAAGATCGTCTGACAATCGGCCGTCGAACTGTTGGGTGTGCGAACGGAACCTCAGTTGCACACTTCCACCATTTCAAGCACTTAACGCCTGTATCGACGAGCGAAACGAACACTTGAGTCCCGACAAGCTGCATGGCATCGTGACCCTTAACGTCCAGGCCGGAGCAACATGACGAGTCCCTGCCGCGTCCTAATGATCTATCCGAAGTTCGTTCCGGACTCGTTCTGGAACTATACGGAAGCTTGCGAACTCGTCGGCGCGAAGTATCCGGCGGCGCCACTCGGACTGATCACCGTCGCCGCCATGCTGCCGAAGCATTGGGACATTCGTCTCGTCAACCGTAACACCGAGCCTTTGACGGACGAGGACCTCGACTGGACCGATCTCGTAATGATCGGCGGGATGCTCAACCAGCAGCCTGATTTTCTTCACCTGATCGATCTCGCCCACCTGCACGGCAAGCCAGTATGTGTCGGTGGGCCTGACGTCTCCTCCAGCCCGCATCTTTACGCGGACGCGGACTTCCAGGTGATCGGCGAGGCCGAGCAAATCATCGAGCAATTCATCGCCGCCTGGGAAAGCGGCGAGCGCAAGGGCGTGTTCATCGCCGAGAAATTCAAGATCGACGTCACGCTAAGCCCGATGCCCCGCTACGATCTGATCAAGTTCGATCATTATCTCTTCATTGGCGTGCAATATTCGCGTGGCTGCCCGTTCACCTGCGAGTTCTGCGATATTATCGAGCTGTATGGTCGCGTGCCGCGCACCAAGACCCCCGATCAGATTCTCGCTGAGTTGCAAGCGCTCTACGATCACGGTTATCGCGGGCATGTCGACTTCGTCGACGACAATTTCATCGGCAACAAGAAGAACCTCCGCATCTTACTGCCGCGGCTCAAAGCCTGGCTGGAAGAGCGAGACTATCCGTTCGAGTTCTCGACCGAAGCCTCGATCAATATCGCGGACGACAGCGAGCTGTTGCAGGCAATGAAGGACGCGAACTTCTTCGGGATTTTCGTCGGCATTGAGAGCCCGGATCCAGAGACCCTCGTGCAGATGAAGAAAAAACAGAACACCAGGCGCAACATCGCCGAGTGCGTTCACAAGATTTACGGCTACGGCATGTTCGTCACCGCGGGTTTCATCGTCGGGTTCGACACCGAGAAAGTCTCGATCGAGCAGGCGATGATCGACTTCATCGAGGAGGCGAGCATTCCAGTCTGCATGGTTGGACTTCTCTATGCACTGCCTGGCACACAGCTGACGCGGCGGCTAGCCCAGGAAGGCCGCCTGCACAAAGGCCATGATCTCATGAAGGTCGAGCACGCGGGCGATCAATGCACGCTCGGCTGCAATTTCGACACCAAACGTCCGCTTCGTGATATCCTTATGGATTACAAGGCCGTGCTCGGGCACGTGTTCAGCCCGGCGGCATATGCAGGGCGGCTGTCGCGGCTTGCCGTCATGCTCGACCGGTCCAACCGGCGCCGCGATCTGCCGGATGGCGACGTGCGCAAGAGGCTTGGCGGCATCGACAGCGTATACAAGATCATGCGTGCCCTGCCGGAGGTTCGCGAGCCGTTCTGGAAGACCTTCGTCGAGGTCGCCAAGTCCAATCCAGGCGCGCTGCGTTACATCGTGATGCTGATGGCGCTGTACATGCACCTCGGGCCGTTCTCGAAGCGCGTGATCAGTGAGATTGACCGCCGGATTGCCGAGTTGGACGGTGCCTCCGTGAGGGCCACGGAGCTTGTGCTGTGAGCTCATCGAGGATGCCGTTTGGTGGACGGCAAAGTTCGCTGGTGCGCTTGGCTTGGAAAGCCCGCGGTCCGTAATCCCATCCAAGATGTGGGCGTTACCGCCAGCAGTGGTGAGCCACAGCCACTGATCGGGATATTCGCGGGTTCAGCCCTCAATCACCGAATTCGCGCTTTGGTCTTCTTACTTCCGAAATGGGTCTTGGCTGTGCGAAAACGCGACGGCGCGCAAATTGCGGAGAAAAGCATTCCTTCTGACGCCGCTTCTGAGACTACGGAGAGCATGCTGAGCTCCAGTGCCGCGTGATCTGAGAAGTAGATTCTCCAGCGTTGGCAAGATTTCACGTTTTCACACAGCCGGGGTCATTCACGACCGAACTGGGCTGTCTGCGCCATGTCCGGTCTACACCCGATAGCGACCGAATAGCGGACGTCGCTGGAGGTCCGGTTCGTGCCACAACCCGACATCCATGATGGATAGTGAAGGCGCAGCCTAACCTGCTCGGTGAAAGCGATCAGCTTTATAAATTCTTGTTTAATGGCAACGACGCAGCTGCTGACGTACTTGGTTCACCAACAGGATAGCAATGTTTGCACCGGTATTGCGCTGCAATCCATGAGACTCGATCTTCGTCGATCGTTCGCATGAGCAGTTCACTACGAAGCCACGCCAACACGTCAATTTGATGGGACGTTAGGTTGAATCGGCGGAGTCGCTTCACGCCATAATCCGTATCTAACAACCCGGACTCGTCATCTTAAGGAGGGATTCATGTCGTTATCATCATTGTCGCGTCGTCATTTTTTCGGCGGTGCTGCGAGCATCGCGGCCGCCGTAACGGCGCCTCGTACTGTATTCGCTCAAGCGCCCGCAGCCGCACCGGAGCCTGTGCCGAGCGGTCCATTTACGATTCCGCCGCTCACCTATCCGACCAATGCGTTTGAGCCGCACATCGATGCCAGGACCATGGAAATCCACCACGACAAACACCATGGAGCCTATGTCGCCGCTCTCAATAGCTTTGCCAAGGACCATCCGCAGATCGCAGAAAAGCCGGTCTTGGAAGTGCTGGGCGACCTTGAGGCGGTGCCGGAGTCCATCCGCACCGGTGTGCGCAACAATCTTGGCGGCCACGCCAATCACACCATGTTCTGGGAAATCATGGGACCAAACGGCGGCAAGCCCGAAGGCGAGGTATTGGCAGCGATTGATCGCAATCTCGGCGGCCTGGAGAAGTTCCAGACCGATTTCAATGCTGCGGGCGGACGCCAGTTCGGCTCGGGCTGGGTGTTCGTAACTGTCACAAAGGATGGCAAGCTCAAGATCGAGACCCGCCCGAACCAGGACACTCCACTCATGGATGGAAAGCGGGTGTTGTTTGGCAACGATGTCTGGGAGCACGCTTATTATCTCAGTTACCAGAACCGCCGCATTGATTACCTCAAAGCCTGGTGGAACACTGTGAACTGGGGCAAGATCGCGGAGCGCTATGCCGCCGCGAAGGCAGGCACGCTCGGCGTCTAGATTGGACCGCAAAATCGGTTCATTTCCCATGCTCGTTGGGGGGCCGCGCGTGGCCTATGATTCCGCCGCGTATTAGGCTCTTCGTCGATCTCATCGCGGATCTCGGGAGCGGGGCGGTGAGCATAGTTTGGCACCCAGTGTGATCTCAGTGTAACTCGTTTGCGCTTGGAGATCGATGTCCGGTGTGGGTCTTGGCCGTGGTCTTGGCCGTGTGAAAACGCGACGGCGCGCAAATTGCGGAGAAAAGCATTCCTTCTGACGCCGCTTCTGAGACTACGGAGAGCATACTGAGCTCCAGTGCCGCGTGATCTGAGAAGTAGATTCTCCAGCGTTCGCAAGATTTCACGTTTTCACACAGCCAGGGTCAACAACGGCCCTGACGGCCCCGAAACGAGACTTCCGCTCTACCCCGATCAGCGGACATCGTCAGACCGCCCGGCATGTCTCAAGGGTGCCATAACCAGAACTGCGCAACGGTCATCGGTTCATCTCAGCTCGTTCGAGCCCTCAAACTGAGGCGGCCGAATGAAAACCCGCCCGAACAGTGCGAGGCTTGATAGCTTTCAATCTACTCCGGCCGATTGTCGAGCTTGGAAAGTGTCGAGCATAAGAAAAGAGCGGCCTGAGCCGCTCTTTTCCTGCTTTTATGGGCAAGGACGCCACAGACCAGTGCCGTCCATATACTCCCGGGATGTCGAGTCGTAGTACGCCCCGAGACTCCGGCAATAGGAAGCATCAGCGCTCGATACCGCGCTTGTCTGAGCAACGCGGGACCCGCCGCTGCTGACATACATCGCACCGCCACCGCGGACGCCGCGGAGCCCCATGGCGAAGGCCGGGGTCGCAACTGCTAACGCGAGTGACAGGGCCGTCGCCCCTACAATACCAAGTTTCGACATTACGCTTCTCCTTAAGAACCTAGAACAAAACCATCGCCGTCAGGCGTAAGGCTTATGTGGGTTAGCGATCGGCTGCGCTCTATGCCCGATGCTGGGAAAGATTAGTGCGGGGCGCGCAACGCACCGCGATTGTCAGACGCTCTCTGAGCCGTCTTATTCGGTGACGTCGTGCGAGCTCTTATTCCGGTCCTCTGTCCAATCAGGATCCCAGTAGGGCGGCCTGCCAAACCGTTTCTGGGCAAAATCCAGAAAAGCCCGCACCTTCGATGGCACCATGCGATGCGGAGGAAAGACCCCGAATATGCCACTCGGCTTCGTAGCGATCATAGAAGACCATTCGGGAAGCACATGCCGCAGACGACCCGCCTTGATATCCTCTCCGACCAGCCATGTCGGGAGGAGCACGACCCCTACGCCGTCAACCGCCGCATCGCGCAGCGGCTCGGAGTCGTCGGCTCGCAACGTGCCGGTGACGGGCACTTGCTCGAAAGCATCGCCTGGCTCGGCCTGGTGACGAAAGAACCAACGATCGGTCGGCTGCAGCGCATAGACAAGACAATTGTGCTGCAGCAGATCGATCGGCTCGGCGATCGGCGGCCTGCGGTCCAGATAGGCCGGGCTCGCGCAGACAATGCGACGGTGCGGCGCGAGCTTGCGGGCGAGCATGCTGGAATCGATGAGTGGACCGATACGGATCGCCAAGTCGGCGCCGACGGCCAGCAGATCGACTCGCACATCGGTCAATGAGACATCGAGACGAATATCGGGATAGGCGGCCAGGAAGTCTGGCACGAACGGCATTATATGCAGGCGGGCGAAGGCGCTCGGGACATGCAGGCGGATCAATCCCTGTGGCCGCCCCTCCATTGCCGAGGCCGCATCCCGCGCTTCCTCCAGGCCCCGCAGAACGCCGCGTGCGTGCTCGTAGAATGTGGCGCCCGGCTCGGTGAGATGCGCGCGGCGCGTGGTGCGATGAAACAGGCTGACACCAAGATCCTCTTCAAGGCTGGCGATCGCTCGCGAGACGGTCGATGTCTTGGTATTCGTGGCAATTGCAGCTTTCGAAAAGCTGCCGACCTCCACCGCTCGCACGAACATACGCAGCGCGCCCAGATAGTCCATTTTGGCGCCTCCGTATCGCCGTTGCGACGAAACGTCGAGCACTCGCCCGATCGGCCGCTTCCTGCGACATTCGGTATTCCGGCGAGGGCTTTGGTCGATTTCGACCAGCACTCCAACATTTGTTTGCACGTTTCGCAACAATCATTTCCGGCTGCGGGAATTGGGGCCGACGCCGCGGCATGATGGTACGTTTTTGATGCTAATCCTGATCCAAATGGAGGCAATCTACCTTATTGGCAGCCATACCGGATTGGGTCCGATCGGTACCTCGAACTCGGAGATCATATCGTCGCAAGAGCGGGATGTCGGACCGAGTATCTAGATTTTGTCCATAGCAAAGAGGCCAAATAATCAACCTTCCGACAGCTCGATAATAACGAGATGGTAAATGTCGCTTGTGGGTCAAAACCGGAAAAGCTCAATGTGAGCATATGTTTTCCGCTCTGCCCCTGGAAGCGGACATCGCGCAATGCAGTTGGCATGTCCGAAAAGTGCCCACAGCGGAAGTCGCGGTCTACTCGATCGTTGGTGCCGCGAGACAAGGCGGCGCATTACTCCGGAAGCCCTGCTTGGCGGAGGCCGTCGATATAGATCTGAGGTAGCCGTCGGCCGGCAGGCCATTCAGAAATGCGAAAACCGGGTTCGAGTTTGAGCAGACCGGCTGCTGCCTCCCTCGCTTCTGCTTCGCGCCTTAGATGCGCCAGGGCAATTGCAAGGCAACGATACGTCACCGGATAAAGCTCGTTCTGGCGGATGGCCTTCCTGGTTGCCGCGACTGCCTCATCGAAACGACCAAGACCGATGAATGCAGCGCCCATTCCCGTAAACGCTGAAAAAAGCGACGGGTCAAATGGGCTTGGCCGAATGGTGCGCGCAAAACTCCGGATTGCCTCTTCGGGCTGCCCCGCCATTACATAAGTCCAACCTCGCTGTTCCCATGCGCGCAATGAATTAGGGTTTAAGGCGACCGCACGGTCCACCATCTCCCTTGCAATATCGAAATCGCCAGAAAAGAGGGCCGTCAGGCAGCCGAGTATGCTCAATGCCACATAGTCGTTCCCGCTCTCCGTACTGCCTGCGAGAGGGACGACGGTGCCGACGAACGAATAACCCCGTCCCTTGATGTTTGCGATGTATCGATTGCCAAATTGGCCGTCACCAAGCGCCTTGCGGATGGCGGCAATGTGGACCCGGAGGCTCCCTTCCTCAACGGTTACGTCCGACCAGACGTGATCCATCAGCTCCTGCTTCGCGATGACCTCACCTGGGCGGTCGGCAAGATAGCTCAAAATATCCAGCGCCCGGTCCCCGAGGGGAAGTACTCGACCGTCGCGCCGGAGCACCCTCTCGCCAATCGAAAGTTCAAAAGGGCCGAACCTCAGCTTCCTGTGAACTACGGTGCGATGCATGTGCGTCAGCCAAATGTTGGAGGATCTCTGGTCGTTCCATAACCATCACCAGAGACTTGGTTGCGTGCATTCGAAGTCAGCGGTTTCGATCTTGGCTCGGCGGACTCGCAACCGGGTCTCGCAACACCGCCAATCGGCTTCGCGCCCAACTGGGTAAGGTTGAGCAAGATCGAGATCAGGATGACCGGAAGCATGTCGCCGCGTGCAAAGGCGACGCTGGCCGCGATGAGAGTGGCCTTCAGAGTGGCCAATATTGCGAGAAGCTTTGACATCGGACACCCCGCTTTCTTTTCCGGGCTGCGTCGCAAGAGTGAAATGCGACTTGGTTCACGTGCCTGCTTTTGCCAACATAATCCCCTTGAATCGGCGCGATTAGCCCACATTTCCTTGAATGATCTTTGCGTTCTTCGAGGAAATCGATGGACCTTCTCGGCGCGCTCGGAATCCTGGTCCGCGTGGTGGAGACGGGTTCGTTTTCGGCCGTCGCCCGTGAGCGCGAGCTCAGCCAGGCTGCGGTCGCCCGCCAGGTCTCGCAGCTGGAGGAACATTTCGGGGTCCGCCTCTTTCACCGCACGACGCGAAAGCTCAGCCTGACCGACGATGGCGAGATGCTGCTGGGTCTGGCCCGGCCCGTGCTGGACGGTGTTGACGGGCTGGAAGCAGCGCTCGGCCAGCAGAGCGCCTCACCTGTCGGGCTCGTGCGGGTGGGTGTCACGGTGAGGGCCAGCCGCTTTCTCGCGCAACGTCTGCCGATCTTGCTCGCCGATCATCCGGGGTTGAAGGTCGAACTTGTGGTAGGTGATCGGCTCGGCGACATGATCGAAGAGCGGCTCGACCTTGCCCTGCGCGTCGGCGAGATCAAGGATGAGTCACTGGTGGTGCGCCATAGCGGGATCGCCGTGCGCGTTGCCGCGGCAGCGCCAAGCTACATCAAGCGGCACGGCGAACCATCCAGTCCCGCCGATCTCGCAAACCACACCTGCATTGTGCACGGCGTCGGACCGAATTCGGACGTCTGGACCTTTGTTACGCCGGATGGCTCCAAGAATTTTCGGGTGTCGGGCGGCTTTCTCGCCAACGACGTGCGTGCGGTGCACCTGGCCGCTCGGACCGGATACGGCATCGCCTATCTCGCTCTGGTCGAAGTGGCCGATGACCTCCGCGATGGCAGGCTGGTTCGCGTACTAAGGGACTTTCCCGCTGCCGGTATTCCGTTCAGCCTGCTCTATCCCTCGCGACGGCATCTCGCGCCACGCACGCGTCTTGTGATCGATTTCATCTGGGAGCAGATTCGACAATTCCAGGTGGAGCTTGCAACGGCATGCGATGAGGCGCGCACCGCGTAAGCGTGGCAATCCTTCGCTGGATATGATCGGGTATGGCGACCAAGGGCCGCAGAGTGCAGCTCAATCAGCGACCAATCATCGCCTGGAGCTGCGGGGGATAGCGGTCGCCCTCGACCTGGATCGCAGCAGCTGCGCGTTCGATCTCGGCGAGATCGGCAGCGGTCAGCTCGACGGTCGATGCGCCGATATTCTCCTGCAGGCGATGGAGCTTCGTAGTGCCTGGGATAGGACGATCCACGGGCGCTGCGCCAGCAGCCAGGCGAGCGCGAGCTGAGCCGGGGTGGCGTTCTTTTCGCGCGCGATCCGCTTCAGCAGGTCGACCAGCGCCTGGTTCTTCTGCATCGCTTCGGGTGTAAAGCGGGGCAGAAGCTTTCGATAATCACCCTCCGCAATCCTGGTTTCCGATGACATGGCGCCAGTCAGGAACCCCCTGCCCAGCGGGCTGTACGGCACGAAGCCGATGCCAAGCTCTTCGCAGGCGCCGAGGATGCCGTTGGTCTCAGGGCCACGCGTCCACCGTGAATATTCGTTCTGGAGCGCGGTGACGGGCTGGACTGCATGGGCACGGCGCAGCGTCTCGACGCTCGGCTCGGACATGCCGAAATGCTTGACCTTGCCTTCGGCGATCAGGTCGCGGACGGTGCCGGCGACATCTTCGATCGGCACGTTGGGATCGACGCGATGCTGGTACAATAGATCGATGACCTCAATACCCAGTCGCTTCAGCGATCCCTCGGCGGCCTTGCGGATGGTGTCCGGATGGCTGCTCAGGCCGGTGTTCGCCTTGGTCGTTGGATCGATTGCAAAGCCGAACTTGGTCGCAATAGTGACCTGGTCGCGCACGTTGCGCAAAGCCTCGCCGACAATCTTCTCGTTGGTAAAGGGACCATAGATTTCGGCGGTATCGAAGAAGGTGACGCCCAGATCGACTGCCGATCGGATCAGCGCGATGCGCTCTTCACTGGCGAGCGAGTGGCTGTAAGTGGAATTCAGGCCCATGCAGCCGAAACCTATTTCAGAGACTTTGAGACCGTTGGTTCCCAATTGCCGCGTCTTCATTGCATACCTCGTCATTCGTGCCGTCAGATTGACCAGGTAGCGCTTCCGCACTATTTCGATAAGAGAGGGAAATCGGGATGGGCTTGTGAGGAAAATTCACAATTGGCGCGCGAAAACCTCAACGACCTCTCGGCATTCGTTGCTGTGGCAGAAGCTCACAGCTTCACCAAGGCGGCGGCACGATTGGGCATTTCCCCATCGGCCCTCAGTCACGCGATGCGCGGCCTGGAAGAAAGACTGGGCGTCAGACTGCTTGCACGGACCACCCGCAGCGTCGCGCCGACCGAGGCCGGAGAGCGGCTGCTCACCGTTGTCTTGCCGCACCTCCAGGGAATTGAGTCCGAGTTGTCCGCGCTGAACCTGCTTCGCGACATCCCTGCGGGAACAATCCGGCTCACTGCCAGCGAACATGCTGCTTACACGGTGATATATCCGGTTTTGGCGCGCCTTGCAGCTGACTATCCCGAGATCAAGATCGAGGTGAATGTCGATAACATGCTAGCCGATCTCGTCGCTGGACGGTTCGATGCGGGCATCCGGTTGGGTGAGCATGTCGAGCGCGACATGGTTGCTGTGCGGATCGCCCCTGACATGCGCATGGCGATCGTCGGCACACCGGCCTATTTCGAGCGTCACCCGCGGCCAGAAACTCCGCAGGACCTGACACAACACGATTGCATCGGCATACGGCTGCCAACCCACGGCGGCCTGTTGCCTTGGGAGTTCGACAAGGATGGTCGCTCGATTACAGTACGCGTGGAAGGCCAGTTGATCTTCAACACGAATAACCTCGCTCTGCGCGCAGTGCTCGACGGGCTCGGCCTGGGATACTGCCTGGACGACATGGCCGCTGAGGCCATCGCCGACGGCCGGTTGATCCGGGTTTTGGAGGACTGGTGCGAGCCGTTTCCGGGTTATCACATCTATTATCCAAGCCGACGCCAGCTCTCTCCGGCGCTCCGACTTCTCATAGACGCGCTCCGATTTCGCTAAGATCGAGATAGCCGACTAGTTCCGCAGCGCAGCGAAATGTCGCGATGTGCCAACAGCGGCATGGCAGGGAGGAATGTTATCGCTTAGCCGTCGCCGCAGGAGAAACCTTCGAACTCGTGCGCAGCAGATCTATGCCCAAGATCGCTGGCAATATGCTGAATGCGGCGGCGCCCACGATTCCAAAATTACCAGCGCCGACGAGGGTGATACTGGCCAGGATTGGCACAAGCAGCAGCAACACTGCGCCGGAAAGTCGAGGGCTGGAGGCCCCGTTGAGCGGAACATAGACTCGCTCCGCAAACGCTCTCACCTTATTGCATAGGCACAGAACGCAGATGGTCGATAGGACCACCATCAGGAACCAGGCAGGAAGGACGCCGAAGAAAGCTTCATTCCTGGTGATCAGCATCAACGGAAAATCGTAGCCCGCATGCAGAAGCATCGGCACGGCGAGGGCGGCCGTGAGCCAGACCCGCCGCTGACGAGGATGAAACTGCGCCACCGTCAAAAATGAACCCATGGCAAGGCCGTTGAGGCCATGCATCGGCACGGCCAGCACCGCCCGGCTTGCCGCCAACAGCGGCCACTCTCCGGGAGCGAGAAGGTAGGCGAGATTTTCAATAGCAGCGAAGCCGAGCGCGACTGCGAACGACGTTGTAATCACGTCATGCCGATCGTCGCCAGCGCCATATCGCTTGATGGCGTAAAGGATCGCAGCAAACTTCGCGATCTCCTCCGGAATCGCCGCGATCACGAATGCTTGCGTCACAGCGCCATGAACCGGCGACATGACATCGACTGGAAACGCCTTCTTCAACAGCATCTCGGGAAGAAGCACGAAGATGGTGGCCATGCCGCCACTGAAGAATGCCTCCCAGATCGTCCGGTCGTCCCACCTGGCCCGCGCTTTGGCGATGCCGTACTGCAAGAGCACGAGTGACGGAGCTGTCGCACAAAACAGAATTCCGAGCCGATGCATGTATCCTCACGCCGAAGCTTGCGGGAGCCTGCCATGCCTGATCATAAGGCACTGTCGCCATCATCGAGCGGAATGATTAAAGACTCGACAACCTATGCGAGAGCTTTTGGTTGATTGAGCTTTAATTTTGTTCACTGATTTATGGTTGTATTCAGCGCAGCCCTTTCGTCTCGGTGAGGCACTGATGCTCCGGATGATATCTCCAAAGGCGTTTATCGTTTCCAACCTCGCGCATTGGATATTCTTTGTGACTGGCTGGGTCCTCGCGATCGTTCTTTATTGGGCTGGCGCAACTATTTCGTCGGACGGGGCCGCAGGCGTGGCGGCCATCTTCGGCCAGATGAAATCGTCGACTGGGCTCCTTGCCGCAACGACATTAATCTTCTTCCTGGCGCCGATTCCGGCGGGCTACATTGCCGCGAAAATAGCACCAGACGAGAAACTCCTGAATGGCGCCTTATCGATCTCGGCATGGTTTGTGTTTTGCGTCTGCGACGCGATTTGGGGCGGCCACGGCGGAGATACTACCGCTCACATGCCGCACTGGCTTGATGCCCTGACGACGTACGGCGTTCCAATTCCAGCAATGCTCGGCGCCTACATTTGGCACCTGCGCGCCGATCGTGGGGCCTTCGCCCCAGCGATTATCCACCAGGACTATCATGCAGTAGAGGGTCTGCAACGCGAGCCGTTGATGCCGTCAACAGCGTCGAAGCAAAATCAACCACGGCGCTTTGGCCGCACAGGCTCGGGCCTCGGTATATTCATTTTCCTCCTCATGCAGTTTCTCCTCACCGAGCATGAGCGGAATATGCTGCTACTTGCAATGATAGTAGCTCTGGCATTGGTCGTCGCTATTGCTTTCGCGTTAAAGGCATTTAAGAGCACTTCGGGCTGACTAACGAGGCAAGCGTCCGCTTCGGGACGATGAAGCAAGCGCGGTTGGACATACCCTGCCACAGCAAAAGCGGGTCGCACCCGCCGAGGCGGGGCATCCAGTATCCCGGGAATTTGGATAGCAATCGAGATAGCGCGGCGTACTGGATCATCCACTTTCGCGGATGATGACAGTCAGCGCAAGCCTACGCGTACTTGCCGTGGCAGTGCTTGTACTTCTTGCCGCTTCCGCAGGGACAATCCTCGTTGCGGCCGACCTTGCCCCAGCTTGCGGGATTTTTGGGATCGCGATCGGCGCCGACCGCGGCCGGCACCAATGAGGCATTGGCGAACGCCATCTCGTCTTCGCCGGTATTCGGATCGAGCTTGTGGACTTCCATCGGCGGCAAGACCGGCTGCTGCTCCTCCGGCGGCACGATCTCGACGCGCATCAATTGCGCCGTCACCGCCTCGCGCAGATGCGCGATCATCGCCTCGAACAGGCTGAAGGCTTCCGACTTGTATTCCTGCAGCGGATCGCGCTGGCCGTAGCCGCGCAGGCCGATCACCTGGCGCAGATGGTCGAGCATCACCAGATGCTCGCGCCAGAGATGATCCAGCGTCTGCAGCAGGATGGTTTTCTCGACGTAGCGCATCACGTCGGGGCCCCATTGCGCGACCTTGGCCGCCATGTGCTCGTCGACGCGCGTCTCGATGCGCGACAGCAGTTCCTCGTCGGCGATGCCTTCTTCCTTGGCCCACGCGTCGACCGGCAGATCGACGTCGAGCACACGCTTCAATTCTTCCTTGAGGCCGGCCACGTCCCACTGCTCGGCATAGGCATGCTCGGGCACGTGCTTGTTGACGACATCCTCGACGAATGCGTGGCGCATGTCGGCCACCGTCTCGGCGACGCTGTCCTCCTTCATCAGATCGACGCGCTGGTCGAAGATCACCTTGCGCTGGTCGTTCTGGACGTTGTCGAATTTGAGCAGGTTCTTGCGGATGTCGAAGTTGCGGGCCTCGACCTTCTGCTGGGCTTTTTCCAGCGCCTTGTTAATCCAGGGATGGATGATGGCCTCGCCCTCCTTGAGGCCGAGCCGCGTCAGCATGGAATCGAGCCGGTCGGAGCCGAAGATCCGCATCAGATCGTCTTCCAGCGACAGGAAGAATTTCGAGCGGCCGGGGTCGCCCTGACGGCCGGAGCGGCCGCGCAACTGGTTGTCGATGCGACGCGATTCGTGGCGTTCGGAGCCGATGATGTAGAGTCCGCCCGGTTTTGAAACCGTCTTCGCTGGCCTGGCGCCCTTGGCCGGCTCGACCTCGACGACGTCTTCGGCTTTCAGCACGAGTTCGCGGAAGCGTTCGATATCGGCCTTGATGCGTTCGATCTTGGCGGCTTTCTCGGCCTCGTCGGTAATGCCAACGGTCTCCTGCAGGATCCGCATGTCGAGCGAACCGCCGAGCTTGATGTCGGTACCACGGCCGGCCATGTTGGTCGCGATCGTGATCGCGCCGGGCACGCCGGCCTCGGCGACGATATACGCCTCCTGTTCGTGGAAGCGCGCGTTCAGGACCGCGAACAGCTTTGCCGGCTTGCCCGCGCGCGCCGCGGCATAAAGCTTCTCCATGCCGTGTTCGCTGCCGAAATCGATCTGCTTGTAGCCGTTCTTCTTCAGGTAATCGGCCAGCACTTCGGACTTTTCGATCGAGGCGGTACCGACCAGCACCGGCTGCAGCCGGGCGTTGGCGCGCTCCACCTCGGCCAGGATCGCCGCGTATTTCTCGTTCTGGGTGCGATAGACCTCATCGTCTTCGTCCAGACGCGCCACCGGCACGTTGGTCGGGATTTCCACCACTTCGAGCTTGTAGATGTCGAACAATTCGTCGGCTTCGGTCAGCGCCGTGCCGGTCATGCCGGAGAGCTTTTCGTACATCCGGAAATAATTCTGGAAGGTGATCGAGGCCAGCGTCTGGTTTTCCGGCTGGACCTGAACGTGCTCCTTGGCTTCCAGCGCTTGGTGCAGACCTTCGGAATAGCGGCGGCCCTGCATCATGCGGCCGGTGAACTCGTCGATGATGACGACTTCGTCGTCGCGGACGATGTAATCCTTGTCGCGGGTGAACAAGGAATGCGCGCGCAGCGCCTGGTTGATGTGGTGAACCACCGAGACGTTCTCGACGTCGTACAGCGAATCGCCCTTGAGCTGGCCGGCGTCGCGCAACAGCGTTTCGATCTTCTCCATGCCGGCTTCGGTCAGCGTCACCGTGCGCTGCTTCTCGTCGACGTCGTAATCGGTCTTGTCGAGCTTGGGCAGGAAGGTGTCGATGGTGTTGTAGAATTCCGAGCGGTCGTCGAGCGGGCCGGAGATGATCAAGGGCGTGCGCGCCTCGTCGATCAGGATCGAGTCGACTTCGTCGACGATGGCGTAGAAGTGGGCGCGCTGGACCATGTCCTCCAGCCGGTACTTCATGTTGTCGCGCAGATAGTCGAAACCGTATTCGTTGTTGGTGCCGTAGGTGATGTCGCACGCATAGGCGTTCTTGCGCTCGCCATCGTCGAGCCCGTGCACGATCACGCCGGTGGTCATGCCGAGGAAGGAATAGATCTGCCCCATCCATTCGGAGTCGCGCTTGGCGAGGTAGTCGTTGACGGTGACGACATGGACGCCCTTGCCGGCCAGCGCGTTGAGATAGACCGCAAGCGTTGCGACCAGCGTCTTGCCTTCGCCGGTCTTCATCTCGGCGATGTCGCCTTCATGCAGCACCATGCCGCCGATCAGCTGGACGTCGAAATGGCGCTGGCCGAGGGTACGCTTGGCCGCCTCGCGCACGGTGGCAAAGGCCGGAACCAGGATGTCGTCGAGCTTCTTGCCTTCGGCCAATTGCTGGCGGAATTCGGCGGTGCGGGCCTTCAGCGCGTCGTCCGACAACGCGGCGAGCTCGGGCTCGAGCGCGTTGATGGCGCTGACGCGGGACTGATATCCCTTCACCCGCCGGTCGTTGGCGGAGCCGAAAAACTTGCGGGCGAGCGCGCCGATCATACCGAATTCCTGTCTTTAGCGGTTCTGCGTTGCAGCCGTGACGTGGTCCACCGGATTGCCTATCAACTCACCGTGACGCATCGCGGCAAAAGCCCCAAATCGAGGGGTCATCCGCCTAATGAGTGGGAATTAAGCAATCCAAGGTTCAACGGCCAAAAACGCAGCAAAATAAGCGCTATCGCCGTTGACACGATCGGGCAGAGATATGGCTGGGTTAGGGGCTTGTCAACGTGGCTGGTGGCGCCGATTTGGGGCGCCGGCCTGTCCGGGAATTCATCATTTTGACAGACTTTTCGCGTTGCCAATGCCCCATGATTGGGCGAGTGTCCCGCCGCCTTTAGGATCCCATCTTCAAGACAAGGATTTTGCATGACCTCCCCGTTCCCGGAAATGAAAACCGGCCTGCGCTTCGGCTTGGCCTCCCTAGCCGTAACAGGCTGCCTGGCGGCGGTTCTGGCCATTGCTCCGGGCTTGGGCCTGCCGGCCCGCGCCGAGGACAACCCCGTGCTGGCCAAGGTCAACGGCGCGGAGATCCGCCAGAGCGACGTCGCCCTGGCCGAAGAGGAACTCGGCCCCAGCCTCGCGCAGATGGACCCGGCGACCAAAAAGGACAACGTGCTGTCCTTCCTGATCGACCTGAAGGTCGTCGCCAAGGCCGCCGAGGACAAGAAGGTCGAGAATTCCGAGGATTTCAAGAAACGCCTGGCGTTCACGCGTAGCCGGCTTCTGATGGACAGCCTGCTGGCGACCGAAGGCAAGGCTGCGACCACCGACGAGGCCATGAAGAAGGTCTATGAGGACGCTTCCAAGCAGATCACCGGCGAGCAGGAAGTGCACGCCCGTCACATCCTGGTCGAGACCGAGGACGACGCCAAGGCGGTCAAGGCGGAACTGGACAAGGGTGCCGATTTTGCCGAACTGGCCAAAAAGAAGTCCAAGGATCCCGGCGCCTCCGACGGCGGCGATCTCGGCTTCTTCACCAAGGAGCAGATGGTGCCGGAATTCTCCGCGGTCGCGTTTGCGCTGGAGCCCGGCAAGATCTCCGATCCCGTCAAGTCGCAGTTCGGCTGGCACATCATCAAGGTCGAGGAAAAGCGCAACCGCAAGGCGCCCGATTTCGAGCAGGTCAAGGCCCAGATCGAAACCTATGTGACGCGCAAGGCGCAGGCCGATTACGTCGCAAAACTGCGCGAAGCCGCCAAGGTCGAGCGCATGGACAAGCCGGAAGAGACGGCCAAGTCCGATGCCAAGCCGGACGCGGCCAAAGAACCGGCCAAGCCCGCCGATTCCAAGATGGCGCCGGCGAAGAAGTAAAATTCGCTGTCACTTCGGCGAAGCCAATAGTATTTACGATCGTCATGGCCGGGCTTGTGCCGGCCATCTACGTCTTGAAGCATCGTTCAGCGAGAGCAAAGACGTGGATGGCCGGGTCAAGCCCGGCCATGACGAACCATTTTGTTGTCCTGTCGCTTTCGGATTTGCCCCCATGTCCACCGCCATCTCCCCCCTCGCCCCGACCGATGTCCCCGATATGCCCGTGATCGCGGGCGTGAAGCTCGCGACCGCAGCGGCCGGCATCCGCTACAAGGGGCGCACCGACGTCCTGTTGGCGGTGATGGACAAGGGGACCACCGTGGCCGGCGTCTTCACCAAGTCGAAATGCCCGTCCGCCCCGGTGGAGTGGTGCCGCGCCAAACTGGCCAAGGGCGCTGCCCGCGCGCTGGTGGTGAATTCCGGCAACGCCAATGCCTTCACCGGGAAGACCGGCAAGAGCTCGACCGCACTGACGGCGCAGATCGCTGCCAAGGCGGTCGGCTGCAGCACCAATGAGGTGTATCTGGCGTCCACCGGCGTGATCGGCGAACCGCTGGATGCGACCAAATTCGACGGCGTGCTGGCGACGCTTTCCGAAAGCGCATCACCGGGCGACTGGATGAGCGCGGCCAAGGCCATCATGACCACCGATACTTTCCCGAAGGTCGCGACCAGGACCGTCAAGCTCGGCAAGGCCAAGGTCACCATCAACGGCATGGCCAAGGGCGCCGGCATGATCATGCCCGACATGGCGACCATGCTGTCGTTCGTGTTCACCGACGCGCCGCTGTCCTCAAGCGTGCTGCAATCGCTGCTCAAGAGCGGCGTCGAAGACACGTTCAATGCCCTTACCATCGACAGCGACACCTCGACATCGGACACCCTGCTCGCCTTTGCCACCGGCGCTGCCGCAGCCACCGGCGCGCCGAAAATCAGCCGCGCCGGCGATCCCAGGCTGAAGGCCTTCACCAAGGCGTTTCACGCGGTGCTGGCCGACCTCTCCGAACAGGTCGCCCGCGACGGCGAAGGCGCGCGAAAGCTGGTCGAGATCATCGTCGACGGCGCGACCACCAAGGCCTCGGCGCGCAAAATCGCGATGTCGGTGGCGAATTCGCCGCTGGTGAAGACCGCGATCGCCGGCGAGGACGCCAATTGGGGCCGCGTGGTGATGGCGGTCGGCAAGGCCGGCGAGCCCGCCAACCGCGACAAGCTTTCGATCTCGTTCAACGGCATCCGCGTCGCCAGGAGCGGCGCGCGTGATCCGTCCTATAACGAGGCGGAAGTTTCCGAAGTGATGAAGAACCCGAAGATCCAGATCAAGATCGCCCTTGGGCTCGGCAAGGGCCGCGACCGCGTGCTGACCTGCGACCTCACCAAGGAATATGTCGCGATCAATGGCGACTACCGGTCGTGAGCGAAACATCGGCGCATGGCTGACATCAAACTTACCCTCGTGGTCGCCTGCGCGCTGGTCGATGCCGACAAGCGGGTGCTGATCGCGCAGCGCCCGGACGGCAAGGCGCTGGCCGGCTTGTGGGAATTTCCCGGCGGCAAGCTCGAGCCCGGCGAACGGCCCGAGCAAACGCTGATCCGCGAATTGCACGAGGAGATCGGCATCACCGTCAGCGAGCCGTGCCTGGCGCCGCTGACCTTCGCCAGCCATGCCTATAACAGTTTTCATCTGCTGATGCCGCTCTATATCTGCCGGCGCTGGGAAGGCCAGGTGACCGCGCGCGAAGGCCAGCAACTGGCCTGGGTCCGCGCCAACAAACTGCGCGACTACAAGATGCCGCCGGCGGACATCCCGCTGATCCCGCATTTGATCGATTTGCTGATGTGAACTGGCCGCAACGCCCACACTCGTCATGCGCGGGCTTGACCCGCGCATCCATCGAACTTGAGAAAGAGCTATGCGAAGTGGATGGATTGCCGGGTCAAGCCCGGCAATGACGGGTCAGGTTGATTTGGGTGCAGCTTTCCTCACCGCCGCTTCCAGACTCGCCTTCGCCGAACCCGGCCGCAGCGGTTTTGGCTGGCTTTCATGTGGCGCCCAGCCGGACAGCCAGATCACGTCGAAGGTGGCGCGGATGCGGCCGTCGGGATCGGAAAACCGGTTGGCGTAGATCTGCGACATCCGCAACAGGGTGGTGCGGCGGGTCGGCGTCCGCCGCCGCTCGATCATGACATTGGTCGCGCCCATCCGTCTCAGGTCTTCCATCAGCACGAAGGCGTTGTCGTAGCGCACCACTGTGCGATCGACGTCGGTGACCGGCAGCGCAAATCCGGCGCGCTGCAGCAGGCTGCCTGCATCGCGCAGATCGGCGAACGGTGCTACCCGCGGCGACACCCCGCTTTCGCATTCGGCCTCGGCTTGCGCAAAGGCTTGCCTGAGCTCGGTGAGCGTATCGCCGCCGATCATCGCCGCCAGCAGCAGCCCGTCGGGTTTTAGCGCGCAGCGGATTTGCGCCAGCACGCCCGGCAGATCGTTGACGAACTGGAAGGCTAGCGCGGAGATGACGAGGTCGAGCGATTCCGGCTGCAGCGGGAGGGTCTCGGAATCTCCCAGCCCGACATGGCCGACCGACTTGAATCGACCGCGCAGCAATTCCTGCAGCGCCGCGCCCGGTGTCCAAACATCAGCGACATCAGAAAAATTCCGCGTCACCACCTGCAACCGCTCGACCATATCCTCGGTGACGCGGTCGAGCAGGAACGTCGCAGGCTCGCCGCGCTGCGCACGCGCCTGCCGTGCGCGCAGCAAGGCGCGGTCGAACAGGATGGGCGCGGCATTGGGGTTTGCAGCCATGCCGGTTGGTACTCCGATCCCGCAACATCTGGCAATCCGCCACTTGAGCATCGCGCTCCGCGGCGTTAGCTTTCGCCCATGGACGCCGAGGCATCACCACCACGCTCAATTACCGGCCATTTGCGCGGCGCATTGAACGCCGCCCGTGGCGTGTGGGCCCACACGGCGTGGCTGGCGCTCGACATCGCGCTGCCGACGCTGTGCGTGGCCTGCCGCGAACCGGTCGACGGCGAAGGCGTCTGCGCCGAGTGCTGGGCAAAATTGTCGTTCATCGCGCCGCCGTTCTGCCCTCGGCTCGGCATTCCCTTTGTCTACGATCCCGGCCCCGAATTATTGTCGATGGAAGCGATCGCCAATCCGCCGGCCTATGCGCGCGCCCGCGCCGCGGTGCGCTATGACGATGTCGCGCGCACGCTGGTGCATGCGCTGAAATACCAGGACCGCACCGATCTGGCGCCCGCGATGGGCCGCTGGATGGCGCGGGCGGGTCAGGAATTACTTAACCAAGCCGACATACTGGTCCCGGTTCCCCTGCATTGGCGGCGCGGCTGGAGCCGCCGCTACAACCAGTCCGGTGCACTGGCGCGCATCATTTCCAGGCAAAGCGGCGTGAAACTAGCCTCCGAAGCGCTCCGCCGTGTCCGGGCCACCGAGCAGCAGATCGGCCTGTCCCGGTCGCAGCGCGCCAGCAACGTCCAGGGCGCGTTCAAGGTCGCCAGCGACCGGAGCGCCGACATCGCCGGCCGCCGGGTGATTCTGGTCGATGACGTCCTGACCACCGGCGCCACGGTAGATGCCTGCGCGCGGGCGTTATTGCGCGCCAAGGCCGCCGCAGTCGACGTGCTGGTATTTGCGCGGGTTGTGGACACCCATAAAGCTCCCATATAATCGGCAACCCTCAACAACAGAGCGCGTCATGACCGCTGCCATCGAAATCTTTACCCGTCCGGGCTGCGGCTATTGCTCCGCCGCCAAATCGTTGCTGACGCGCAAGAATGCCGTATTCACCGAGTTCAATGTCGCGACCGACCCGACACTTCGACAGCAGATGTGGGATCGCGCCGGCGCCGGCTCGACCTTTCCGCAGATCTTCATCGGCGCAACCCATGTCGGCGGCTGCGACGAGCTTTACGCCTTGGACCGCGAGGGCAGGCTCGATGGGCTGCTGGCGGGCGAAAAGGCCGGCTCATGAGCACTGACAACACTTTCACCGCAGCAATGGTGCAGATGCGCACCGGATTGTTGCCTGAGCCCAGCCTCGAGCAGGGGACAAAACTGATCCGCGAGGCGGCGGCGCAAGGCGCCGACTATGTGCTCACCCCCGAGGTGAGCAACATGATGCAGTTGAACCGCAAGGCGCTGTTCGAACATCTCGCGCCCGAAGAGGACGACAAGTCGCTGAAGGCCTATCGCGCGCTTGCGGCCGAATTGAAGATCCACATCCATATCGGTTCGCTGGCGCTGCGCTTTTCGCCGGAGCGCGCCGTCAACCGCTCGTTCCTGATCGGACCTGACGGCAATTTGCTCGCCTGCTACGACAAGATCCACATGTTCGACATCGATCTGCCCGGCGGCGAGAGCTATCGCGAGTCCGCCAATTACCAGCCCGGCGAAACCGCCGTGATATCGGACCTGCCATGGGGCCGGATCGGGCTCACGATCTGCTATGACGTGCGCTTTCCCGCGCTCTATCGCGCGCTCGCCGAAAGCGGCGCGTCGTATCTCACGGTGCCCTCGGCCTTCACCCGCAAGACCGGCGAGGCGCATTGGCATACGCTGTTGCGCGCCCGCGCCATCGAGACCGGCTGTTTCGTGTTCGCGGCCGCTCAGGCCGGCATGCACGAGAACAAGCGCGAAACGTTTGGCCATTCGCTGATCGTGGACCCCTGGGGCGTCGTGCTGGCCGAGGGCGGCGTCGAGCCCGGGGTTTTCCTCGCCAGGATCGATCCCACCAAGGTCGAGACGGCGCGCAAAGCCGTGCCGTCGCTGCAGCACGGTCGGCGTTTTGGCATCGCCGACCCCAAGGCCGGTCCGGAACATCTGCATCTCGTCCGGGGATCGGCATGATCCGCTATAACCTGCGCTGTGAGCGCGGCCATACGTTCGAGAGCTGGTTTCAGAGTTCCTCGGCCTATGAAACCCAGGAAAAGCGCAAACTGGTGAACTGCCCGGCCTGCGGTTCGGCCAAGGTCGAGCGGGCCATCATGGCCCCGCAGATCGTAAGCAAGAAGGGCCGCGAAAGTGCCGCGCCCGCAGCACCTGCGGATGTTGCAGCCACAGAGGTAGCGGCGCCGGGATCGACGCCGCTGTTGATGGCGCAGGAGCGCGAGCTGCGCGCCAAGATCAAGGAGTTGCGCGATCACATCGTGAAAAACGCCGACAATGTCGGCGAGCGCTTCCCCAACGAAGCGCGCAAGATGCATTATGGCGATATCGAGCACCGCCCGATCTATGGCGAAGCTTCGCCGGACGAAGCGCGCGCGCTGATCGACGAAGGCGTCGAGGTGTCGCCGCTGCCGGTACTGCCGGACGACCGAAATTGATGCGTTAACGGTAGCTGGCGGCTCCACGTCATTGCGAGCGAAGCGAAGCAATCCATTTTTCCGCACAGAAAGTAGGGATTGCTTCGTCGCTTCGCTCCTCGCAATGACGGGCGGTGTCGTTTGAAGGATACCTCATGAGCCCCGACACCTTTCCTTCCTGGCTGGTCTGGGCGTTGCTCTCCGCCGCTTTCGCGGCGCTGACCGCGATCTTCGCCAAGATCGGGGTCGAGGACATCAATTCCGATCTCGCCACCCTGATCCGCACCGTCGTCGTGCTGTTCAGCCTGGCGCTGATCCTGTTCGCGACCGGCCAGTTCAATCAGTTCGGACCGATCTCGACCAGGAGCTGGATCTTCCTGGTGCTGTCGGGCCTCGGCACCGGCGCCTCCTGGATCTGCTATTTCCGCGCGTTAAAACTCGGCCCGGCCACGCTGGTGGCGCCGATCGACAAATTGAGCGTCGTGCTGGTGGCGCTGTTCGGCGTGGTGTTTTTGGGCGAACGGCCGTCGCTGAACGGCTAGCTCGGCATCGCGCTGATCGCCGCGGGTGCCGTGCTGATCGCTTTCAAGCGTTGACTAGACCGCGACCAATAGCGCCACGCCGATCACGATCAGCACGATGCCGGACAATTCGCGCGCCGACAGCGGCTGTTTGAACGAATAATACGCCACGCCCTGCGCGAACAATACTTCGACCAGCGCCAGTGTGCGGACGTTGGCGGCGGCGGTCAGCGCGAACGCCAGGAACCAGAACTGCGATGCGAACGCGCCCATGAAGCCCGCGAGCATCGAGGGCCTCCACAATCCGAGGATCTTCCTGAGCACGTCGGGCGCGCGGAACAACAAATAGATCGTCAGCACCAGCGTCTGCACGAACAGCCCGAACACCAGCGTGTAGGACGCCGCCGTCACGAACGACACGCCGGGCACCACGATAACAGCACCGCGAAAGCCGACCGCGGACAACGCGAACGACGCGGCCGCGCCAAGGCCAAGCAGCGTCGGCTTCAAATCCGCAAAGCCCTTTCCGGCACCCGGCCGCAGCGCAGCAATGACCACGCCGGCCGTCGCGATCAGGATCGCGATCACCTTGAGCCAGGTCAGATGATCGCCGAGGAACACGAAACCGAAGATCGCGGTCTGGATCGCTTCGGTCTTGAGGTAAGCCGTCGTCACCACGAACGAACGGTCGTTCATGGCGAGCAGCATCATGCCGGTGCCGGTGATCTGGGTGAGCGCGCCGAGCAGCAGCCACGGCCAGAACTGGGCCGTCGGCCACGGCACATGGTCGCCGGTCACGGCGATCACGACCGCAAAGAACACAATCGAGAACGGAAAGCCGAACAGGAAGCGGATATTGGTCGCGCCCCAGGTGCCGAGCGGCCCCGTCAGCGACCGCTGCATCGCATTGCGCGCGACCTGGCCGAGCGCGGCAGTAATGGTGAAGGGAATCCAGAGCGAGGCGATGCTGAACATGTGCGGGGATTCGTTGACCGGCTGAAATGGCGGCCACCGTGCCGGGCGCGAGGCATGCGGTCAACCTTCACGATTGCATACGACATCCCCCGTCGTCGTCCCTGCGAAAGCAGGGACCCATACGCCGCGGCCCCCGCTAAAAGGCACGCCGGCAATCGCCTTTTTCTATCTCGACATCGGTGGCTATGGGTCCCTGCTTTCGCAGGGACGACCCGCGGGAAGGTCTCGGGCTAACGAAAACACCTGCGCTAAACCAGTAAATCGCTGAGATCGCGCCATTCAAGATTCTCGCGCTCGATCAGTTCGATCTTCCAGTCACGCTTCCACCGTTTCAGCTGCTTCTCGCGAGTGATTGCTTCGTCTGCGCGATCATAAGACTCGACATATACGAGCCGAAACACCCGGTAAGTCTTAACGAACGACGAGCCTTGCCCATCGCGATGCTGTTCCAGCCGCTTTTGTAAGGAATTGGTCACGCCAATATAGAGGGTGCCGTTACGCCGACTCGCGAGGATGTAGACGTAGTACATGCTCGAAACAGAGGTTGGATGTGGAAATGTTCGTGCTCAATTACGCGGGCCGGTGGTTATGGGTCCCTGCTTTCGCAGGGACGACGAGATACCTTTTTAACCCCCCTCCGCCACCACCATGTAGTTCACGTCCATGTCGGACGAGATGTTCCATTTGTCGGCGAGCGGGTTGTAGACCACGCCGGCCTGCTCGGTGATGGCGAGCTTGTTGTCAGCCAGATGCTGGGCGAGTTCGTCGGGGGTGACGAACTTGTCCCATTGATGGGTGCCGCGCGGCAGCCAGCGCAGCACGTATTCGGCGCCGACGATCGCCAGCGCAAAGCTCTTCCAGTTGCGGTTGAGCGTCGAGATCACCATCATCCCGCCCGGCTTGAGCATCGCCGTGCAGCGGTTGAGGAACACGCCGACATCGGTGACGTGCTCGACCACTTCCATCGCCAATACGATCTCGAAGCGTTCACGCACATCCATCTCTTCCGCCGTAGTGCAGCGATAGTCGATCGACAGATGGCCCTTGTCGGCATGCAGCTTTGCCGCCGCGATATTGGTGGCGGACGGATCGATCCCGATCACCTGAGCACCCAGCCGGGTGAACGGTTCGCACAACAGGCCGGCGCCGCAGCCGATATCGAGCATGCGCAGGCCGGACAGGCAATTCAGGCTTTTGACGTTGCGCTCGAACTTGCGGCAGGCGGCATCGCGGATATAGGTCAGCCGCAGCGGATTGATCTTGTGCAGCGGCGCCATCTTGCCGCGGGGATCCCACCACTCGTCCGACAGTTTCGAAAATTTCGCGACTTCGGCGGGGTCGACGGTGCTGGTGGAAGCGCCTGACATGTTGGCGGAAGAATTTTGTTGCATGGCCATGGGTTTGTGCGCCGCTCCCTATCGCGCGGTGATGTGGCTGCGGAAGTCGAGAGGCGAAGCGATCGTCCTGATCGTCTCGGCGCCCTCACCGACACCACGAACCGTGACGTCGCCATAATTCATGATGCGGCCGAGAATGCTCTGGTTGACGTCGACGCTCTCGACCTTGTCCAGGCTCATCTCGAAGGTGCGCCGCTTGATGAACCCGGTCTTGTGGATCACGCGCAGATTGGTGACGTCGGTCTCGGTGGTCCAGCGATGGAACCAGGCTTTGGCGCTCCAGTACAGCGCGGCGATCGCCACCACGGCCGAGGCGGACAGGCACAACAGGACGACGCCCTCGGTCGTCGCTGCGCGGGACAGGATGAGCAGGATCAGGGCCACGATCCAGGCCGCGATCGCCGGCAAATAGAACATCCAGTGCGCATTGGTCGAATACAGCACCTTTTCGCCGGGCTGGAGGATTTCGTCGATATAACGCCCCATACGACTGCCCTGAATTAACCTGCTACCACAGCAATTTGCGCCATTTCCGGGTGAAAATGAACCCGGTTGCTTGCCCCCGACCGCGCCGCTATGTATACGCCGCTTTCGTCCCGGGCGCTCGAGTTTCCGCGCGGGTTACCTTACTTATCCTCGCAGGGAATGCACGCGTCGTCATGGGCCGCCTCGTGATGAAATTCGGCGGTACGTCCGTCGCCAATGTCGATCGAATCCGCAACGTCGCGCGCCATGTGAAGCGCGAAGTCGATGCCGGCCATGACGTGGCCGTGGTGGTGTCGGCGATGTCCGGCAAGACCAACGAACTGGTGGAATGGTCCCGCGACGCGTCGCCGATGCACGACGCCCGCGAATACGACGCCGTGGTCGCCTCCGGCGAACAGGTCACCTCCGGCCTGCTGGCGATCGCGCTGCAGGCCATCGGCATCCAGGCCCGCTCCTGGCAGGGCTGGCAAATCCCGATTCGGACCTCCGACGCCCACGCCTCGGCGCGGATTTTGGAGATCGACGGCTCCGAGATCGTCAAGCGCTTCAAGGATCGCAAGGAGGTCGCGGTCATCGCCGGCTTCCAGGGCATCAATCCGCAGACCAACCGGATCACCACGCTCGGGCGCGGCGGCTCCGACACCTCGGCGGTGGCGATTGCCGCCGCCATCCACGCCGACCGCTGCGATATCTATACCGATGTCGACGGCGTCTATACGACCGACCCGCGCGTGGTGCCGAAGGCGCGGCGGCTCGACAAGATCGCATTCGAGGACATGCTGGAACTGGCTTCCCAGGGCGCCAAGGTGCTGCAGGTGCGTTCGGTGGAACTCGGCATGGTGCACAATATGCCGGTGTTCGTCCGTTCCAGCTTCGACAAGCCCGAAGATATCGACCCGCACGGCACGCCGCCGGGCACGCTGATCTGCAGCGAGGAGGAAATCATGGAAAGCCACGTCGTCACCGGCATCGCCTTCTCCAAGGACGAAGCCCAGATTTCGGTGCGCCAGATCGAGGACAAGCCGGGCGTCGCCGCTTCGATCTTCGGACCGCTGGCGGAAGCCAATATCAACGTCGACATGATCGTGCAGAACGTCTCGGAGGACGGCAAGACCACCGACCTCACCTTCACGGTGCCGGCTTCCGACTATAACCGCGCCCGCGACACCATTACGGCGTCCAAGAGCAGAATAGGCTATGCGCGGCTCGACAGCGCCACCGATGTCGCAAAGGTCTCGGTGATCGGCAGCGGCATGCGCAGCCATGCCGGCGTCGCCGCGCAGGCGTTCAAGGCGCTGGCCGCGCGCAATATCAACATCCGCGCCATCACCACCTCCGAGATCAAGTTTTCGGTGCTGATCGACGCCGCCTACACCGAACTGGCGGTGCGCACCCTGCACACGCTCTATGGACTCGATCAGGTGTGATTTTGGGAAGGTTGAGCCGGGTTTTGCGGACTTCCAATCCATTTTCGGCGATCGAAGTAGCAGATTTTTCCCTTACGCCTTGGCGCGTGATTTGACCGCCAAACCGCCCGCATTTGGCGGATAACGCGCTTCGCGGGCGCAGCATTGGCTGACAGAGACGTTACAGAGGCGTTATTGCGTCTGGCAGGTGTTTTGCTTGGCAAAGCAAGCCTCGATTGGCTATACGGCCTGATAGGTGAGCTGCCGCAAACTGTGCCACAGTTTTTGGCGATCCTGATTCGGCCGGGAGCGAGCTTGTGGCGGCGCCGAATGAATAAAATTGTCGTTTTTCTTGCGTTTCACGCCAGCTACCGGCCACCCGGCAGGCTGGCCTTTCGGGGGAGGGTACCAGCACATGCGGAGCGCGTCGGGAGGCCCCCGCGTCTTGTTAAGACGGCTCCGCGAAACCATGGCGGAGCAGGTCTCGGCCCAGGAGCGGCTGGACAAGATCGTGGTGCTGATCGCGGCCAACATGGTCGCCGAGGTCTGCTCGACCTATGTGCTGCGCGTCGATAACACGCTCGAACTCTACGCCACCGAGGGTCTGAACCGCGACGCCGTGCACAGGACGGTGATGAGCGCGCATGAAGGCCTGGTCGGCCTGGTCGCCAGCGAGGCGACACCGCTCAATCTGAGCGACGCGCAAAGCCATCCGGCGTTCTCGTTCCGCCCGGAGACCGGCGAAGAAATCTACCATTCCTTCCTGGGCGTGCCGATCCTGCGCGCCGGCAACACGCTCGGCGTGCTGGTGGTGCAGAACCGCGCCAAGCGCACCTACGTCGAGGAAGAGGTCGAGGCGCTGCAGACCACCGCGATGGTGCTGGCGGAGATGATCGCCTCCGGCGAACTGGCCGCGCTGGCGCAACCCGGCGCCGAGCCCGCGGCGCGGCACTCCCTGCACAAAACCGGGGCGATCCTGTCCGACGGTATCGCGCTCGGCCATGTGGTGCTGCACGAGCCCCGCGTCGTCATCACCAATTACATCGCCGAAGACCTGCCGAAGGAAATCAAGCGGCTGGATGCCGCCCTCACCAAGCTGCGCGCCGATCTCGACCGCATGCTGGAGCGCGGCGACGTCGCCGAGGGCGGCGAACACCGCGAGGTGCTGGAAGCCTACCGCATGTTCGCCAACGATCACGGCTGGTCGCACAAGCTGCATGAGGCGGTCGCCACCGGCCTGACCGCGGAAGCCGCCGTCGAACGCGTGCAGTCCGACACCCGCGCGCGCATGCTGCGTTCGACCGACCCCTATTTGCGCGATCGCCTGCACGACCTCGAGGATCTCGGCCACCGCCTGATGCGGCAATTGGTGGGCCAGGATCATGCGCCGTCGCGCGAGCAGCTTCCCGAAAACGCCATTTTGATCGCGCGCGCGATGGGCCCCGCGGCGTTGCTCGACTATGACCGCAAGCGGCTGCGCGGCCTGGTGCTGGAGGAAGGCACCGCCAATTCCCACGTCTCGATCGTGGCGCGCGCGCTCGGCATTCCCGCCGTCGGCGAAATACCCAACGCGCCCGGGATCGCCGACCCCGGCGACGCCATCATCGTCGACGGCACCTCGGGCTCGATCTACGTCCGCCCCTCGGCCGAGATCGAATCGGCCTATGCCGAGCGAGTGCGGTTCCGGGCGCGGCGGCAGGCGCAATATGCGGCGCTGCGCGACAAGCCCTGCGTGACCAAGGACGGCCAGCCGGTCGAACTGATGATCAATGCGGGCCTCGTGATTGACCTGCCGCATATCGAAGATACCGGCAGCGCCGGCATCGGCCTGTTCCGCACCGAACTGCAATTCATGGTCGGCCAGAGCCTGCCGCGGACCAGCGACCAGCTCGCGCTGTACCGCACGGTGCTGGATGCCGCAGGCACCAAGCCGGTCACGTTCCGCACCCTCGACATCGGCGGCGACAAGGCGCTGCCCTATATGGAGACCGTGATCGAGGAAAATCCCGCGCTCGGCTGGCGCGCGATCCGGCTCGGGCTGGATCGGCCGGGATTATTGCGTGGCCAGATTCGCGCGCTGCTGCGCGCCGGCGGCGGCCGCGCGCTGAAAATCATGTTTCCGATGATTTCCGAAGTCGCCGAGTTCGATCAGGCCAAGGGCATCGTCGAGCGCGAACTGACTTATCTGCGCCAGCATGGCCACGCGCTGCCGGAACGCATCGACGTCGGCACCATGGTGGAGGTGCCGGCGCTGCTCTATCAGATGGACGAACTCTTGAAGAAGGTCGATTTCGTCTCGGTCGGGTCGAACGATCTGTTCCAGTTCCTGTTCGCGGTCGATCGCGGCAACGCAAAAGTTTCCGAACGGTTCGATACCATGTCGGCGCCGATCCTGCGCGCGCTGCGCGACATCGTGCGCAAAGCCAACGCGGCGAAAAAAGCTGCGTCCCTGTGCGGCGAGATGGCGTCCAAGCCGCTCGGCGCGCTGGCGCTGATCGCGCTGGGTTACCGCTCGCTGTCGCTGTCCGCCACCGGGCATGGTCCGGTCAAGGCGCTGATCCTCGATCTCGATGCCAAAAAGGCCGAAGCGATGATCATGCCGCTATTGGACGCACCGTCCGGCAGCGTGTCGATCCGCGAGAAGCTGATTGCATTCGCGGAAGCCGAGGGGCTGTCGTTGTAGCGAGGCTCGGTCGCGACAACGCCGCCTCCCTCTTTCGCAGTTGAGAACGCCCCAATGTTACCCGAAGCCAAACTCGATATCCTGCTCGCCCATCACGCCTCCCTCGAGGCCCAGCTGCTTGGCCAGCTCAATTCCGAGAAATACGTTGCGATCAGGCGCGAGCTTGCCGAACTCAATCCGCTGATCGATGCCGTCAAGGCTTATCGCGCCGTCCGGGCCGAGATCGCCGATACCGCGAGCTTGATCGCGGACTCCGCGGTTGATCCCGAGATGCGCAGCATGGCGGAGGCCGAGCTCGAGACGCTGCAGGCCCGCAACACCGCGCTCGAGCAGCAGATCCGCGTCGCGCTATTGCCCAAGGACGCGATGGACGACCGCAACGTGGTGCTGGAAATCCGCGCCGGCACCGGCGGCGACGAGGCATCCCTGTTCGCCGGCGACCTGTTCCGGATGTATGAGCGTTTTGCCGGCCTGCAGGGCTGGAAGGTCGAGGTGATCTCCGCCAGCGAAGGCACCATGGGCGGCTACAAGGAAATCGTCGCCGAGGTGCAGGGCCGCGGCGCATTCGCAAAGCTGAAATTCGAATCCGGCGTGCACCGGGTGCAGCGCGTGCCCGACACCGAGACGCAGGGGCGGATTCACACCTCGGCGGCGACGGTTGCGGTACTGCCCGAGGTCGAGGATGTCGACGTGGATATCAAGAACGACGATTTGCGGATCGAAACCATGCGCGCGCAGGGCGCCGGCGGCCAGCACGTCAACAAGACCGAATCGGCGATCCGCATCACCCACATTCCGACCGGCATCGTGGTGATGATGCAGGACAGCCGTTCGCAGCACAAGAACCGCGCTTCGGCCATGAACATCCTGCGCTCGCGCATCTATGACGCCGAGCAGCAGCGCATCAACGCGGTGCGCTCGGCGGATCGCAAGGAGAAAGTGGGTTCCGGCGACCGCAGCGAGCGCATCCGCACCTATAATTTCCCGCAAGGGCGCGTCACCGACCACCGCATCAATCTGACGCTTTACAAATTACCGCAGGTGATTGCGGGCGAAGCGCTGGGAGGGCTGATCGACGCGCTGACCACCGAGCATCAGGCCGCCCAGCTCGCTGCCCAGGGCTCCGCGGCGTGAACACAAATGAGTTGTCGTCCCTGCGAAAGCAGGGACCCATAACCACAGGCCTTCGTTATTGCCCGAGATATCGACATCCACCACCCGAATCGAGAAGCCGCAGCGTATGGGTCCCTGCTTTCGCAGGGACGACGGGTCGATAGGTGTGAGCGAGCTCGGAAAATGACCGACCCCTTCGCCGGCCGAACCGTCGAAGCCGCGCGGCGCGCGCTCACCGCGCGCTTCAGATCCGGCGGCATCGATTCCGCCGAACTCGATGCGCGAATGCTGGTCGGCGCGGTTCTCGACCTCGACCTCACCGGCATGATCATGGCAGCGGACCGCCCTCTCGACTGCGGCGAATCGCTTCGTCTGGAAGATTTCACGCGCCGCCGTCTCGCCGGCGAACCGGTCGCGCGGATCCTCGGCCACAAGGAATTCTGGGGCCTGCCGCTGCAACTTTCGCCCGCGACGCTGGTGCCGCGGCCCGACACCGAGACGGTGGTCGAACTGGCGCTGGAGATGCTGCGCAACGACGGCGCCTCTCGTCGTCCATTGCGCATCGCCGATCTCGGCACCGGCTCCGGCGCGATCCTGCTGGCGCTGTTGTCGGAGTTGCCGCAGGCCCACGGGTTCGGCACCGACATCTCGGCGGAAGCGCTGCAGACCGCCGGCGCCAATGCGGCGCGCGCCGGGCTCGCCGATCGCGCGACGTTCGTGGCCTGCGATTACGCAACCGGGCTCTCCGGCCCGTTCGACCTGATCGTGTCCAACCCGCCCTATATCCGCGGGGCTGACATCGCAGGCCTCGCCGCCGAGGTCAGGGATTACGACCCGCGCGCCGCGCTCGACGGCGGCGCCGACGGGCTTGACGCCTACCGGGCGCTGATCCCGCAGGCCGCGGGTCTTCTGGCACCGGGTGGTGCGCTGGTTGTGGAGGCCGGACAGGGCCAAAGCGGCCCGATTCAGGGTTTGATGACGGCGGCGGGATTAACGCCTGCAGGCGCCCCAAAAGCCGACCTGGCGGGCATCCAGAGGGCCGTCGCCGGCCGCAAAATGCCCCGATAAAGTCCCATTGGAACGCAAAAAAATCGCTTGGAATATTGCCCGGGAGCGACTACGTTCCGGCCACAGCATCGGTCCAGGGGTACTGGCCCCGTAGGTGTACGGGTGAAGGCCAGAGTTCTCGAGACGAGAGCCCGCCGATTGAAAGGTTCCAAAACGCAGGTCCATTCGAGCGCAATAGCCAAAGCTGTGCTGCTCTCGACCGCAAAGCGAACGAAAGCCTGATATTGCGCTTGAAGACTTACGCAAGAAACACGTACGCAATAGGAACCTGGCCTGCTTTGGCGGGCTGAATGATTTGGTCCGGCTGGCACGAATGTCGGCCGTTGGGGAACGCGTCTTTGCTGAACGCGATGGTTGGCGAAATCGACAGGAATCTGGACGGCATCGTGATTCGGTGCGCGCAATCGCGCGGCGGATCGGATCAGGCTACGACGGCAACTGCATAACTTCAGGGCTGGAATAAAAGGCGAGACATGAGAAACGGTCAGAACAACAAGCGGATGCGTAACCGGAATAACAACAATAATAATAACAACAACAATAACCGGCGCGGTCAAAACCCGATGACCCGGGTGTTCGAATCCAACGGACCGGACATCAAGATTCGCGGCACCGCGTCCCACGTTGCGGAAAAATACGTCCAGCTGGCGCGCGACGCGCGCTCGTCCGGCGATCCGGTCGCCGCCGAGAACTACTACCAGCATGCCGAGCATTATTTCCGCCTGATCGCCGCTGCCCAGGAGCAGTTCCGGCAGAACCAGCCGCAGCCGCGCACCGACAACGAAATGCCCGCCGAGGAAGGCGACGACGAGGGCGAGAGCTTCTCGCATTTCGGCCAGGAGCCGGGCTTCGTTCCGCAGCAGCCGCAGCCCTACGTTCGCGACAATAATCCGCGCGACAACAATCAGCGCGAAGGCCAGCCCTACCAGCCGCGCGACCAGCAGCCGCGCGAACATTATCGCGATCGTGATCGCGAGCATCGTCCGCAGCCGCAATATCAGCCGCCGCAGCCCCAGCCGCAGCCGGTGATTGCCGATGCCGGCGGGGTCGATCGCCTGCCGTCGTTCATCACCGGCCCGCAGCCGCAGGTAAATGGCACCCCCGGCGGGTTCGAAGGCAATGGCGGCGGAGAGCGCTTCCCGCGCCGTCGCCGCCGGCCGCACGGCCCGCGCCCCGAAGGCGCGGCCGCACCGGCCGCCCCGAGCGAAGATTTCAATCCGGGGAATGAGTAAGTAGCGCGTTCGGACCGTAGGCTGGGCAAAGCCACCGGGTCGCGCGAACGCGCGCCCGATGACAGGCTCCGCGTGCCCGCCAAATCCAGAGTTCATCTGGCAAAGTAGATGGTGGGCACGGCGCAAGAGCGCCTTTGCCCACCTACAAAATCATCCCCGCGTCGCCGTTGACGTCGGCACCAGTACCGGCTGCAGCGATGGAATTAGCCGCGTGCGCTCGGCCGGGATCGCGCGATAGACCTGCTTGGTCGCTTCCACGATATGCACGCCGGCGAACGGCAGCGACAGCGCCGCGCCAACGCGCTCCCACGCCATGGCCGAGCGCAGGAACCAGCCTTTCCCGACCGGCGGCAGGAACAGCGCCTCGCCCCACGCCGTCGGCGTGAACCAGGTCTGCCGCAGCAATTGCGTGATCTGCGCGCGCGAATAGGGCCGGCCGTGACCGAATGGCGTGTTGTCGGTGCGGGTCCACACCCCGCGCCTGTTTGGAACCACCGCGATCAGCCGGCCGGACGGCGCCAGCACGCGCCACACCTCGCGCAGCAACCGTTCCGGATCGTCGGACATTTCCAGCGCATGCACCAGCAGGATGCGATCGACTGCGGCATCCGGCAGCGGCATCGAGAATTCATCGATCAGGGTCGCCAGCGCCGGCCGCGCCGTCGGCCATTTCAGCACGCCCTGCGCCGCCGGCATGAACGCGATGCAGCGTTCCGAATCCTCGCGAAACAGGCCGAGATAGGGCGTCGGATAGCCAAGCCCGAGCACGCGCTGGCCGTCCGCATTGGGCCATCGCGCCCGGATGCCGCGGTTGATCAGCTGCCGCGCCACGATGCCGAGGCGCTGCGAATAGAAATCACGGAGGTCGATGACATCGATGGTCATGAGCTTAATCTATAGCGTTTTCGAGCGAAGTGGATACCGGTTCGCGCCGAGAAAGCGCGTCAAAACAACAGGGCACGCCGCTGGCTGGTGCGGCGCGCCAATTCCTGCATTGCCCTGCGAGCGTTAACGCCATATTTCTTGGGCGCATGGGGCTGTTCGCCTTACTTACGGAGATATCATGGCCGCGGAAATTCGTACTTTCACCTGTCTCAACGACAATTTCGGCTATTTGATCCACGATCCCGCGACCCAGGCGACCGCATCGATCGACGCGCCGGAGGCCGGTCCCATCATCAAGGCGCTGGAGCGCGAAGGCTGGACGCTGACCGATATCCTGGTCACCCACCATCATCACGACCATGTCGGCGGCGTCGCCGAGCTGAAGCGGAAATATCATTGCCGCGTCGTGGCGCCGCACGACAAATCCGCCAAGATCGCCAATGTCGACCTGCGCGCCGCCCATGGCGACGTGGTCAAGGTCGGCGGCCTGCTGGCGCGGGTGCTGGAGACGCCGGGCCATACGCTCGATCACATCTCCTACGTCTTCGACGGCGAAAAGGCGCTGTTTGCCGCCGACACCCTGTTCTCGATCGGCTGCGGCCGGGTGTTCGAGGGCACCTATCCGATGATGTGGGATTCGCTGTTGAAGCTGCGCGCTTTGCCCGACGATTTCAAACTGTATTGCGGCCACGAATATACCGCGGCCAACGTCAAATTCGCGCTGTCGGTGGATTCGGATAATGCCGCGCTGAAAGCGCGCGCCGAGGAAGTGACGCGGCTGCGCGCCGCCAACCAGCCGACGATCCCGACGCTGCTCGGCGACGAGAAGAAGGCCAACGTGTTCCTGCGCGCCGACGATCCGTCGGTCGCCGCCAAGCTGCACATGAAGGGCGCCAATCCCGCCGATGTGTTCGGCGAATTGCGCGAACGCAAGAACAAATCCTGATGGCGCTTCCGCTGGCGGCTACCGACATCATCGCGCGGCTTGGATTGCGGCCGCATCCGGAAGGCGGGCACTTTCGCGAGACGTTCCGCGATGCCCGCACCGACGCCAATGGACGTTCGCGATCCACCGCGATCTATTTCCTGCTGGCGCGCGGCGAGTGCTCGCACTGGCATCGCATCGACGCGGTCGAGGTCTGGCATTATTACGCCGGCAGCGCGCTGACATTGAAGACTGTGGATGACGACGGGCAGTGGAGTTTCAGGCTCGGCCCGGATCTCGCGGCCGGCGAATTGCCACAGGCCATCGTGCCGCCGGACACTTGGCAATCCGCCGAAAGCAGCGGCGACTGGACATTGGTCGGATGTACGGTCGCGCCCGGATTCGATTTTGCGACGTTCGAGCTGGCGCCGAAGGACTGGGAGCCGACGTGAGCTCGTCATTCCCCGATGTGCAATTGCACATCGTGGATGCGCCCCTTGGCGCAGGCCCGGAATCCATACTCACGATCGTGGTTATGGATTCTCTGATGTGCAATTGCACATCAAAGCTCGCGCGGAGCCTGTCATCGGGCCGCGCTCTGCGCGGACCCGTTGGCGCGCCCCGGAATGACGGGGAGTGAGAGTGTGATTCAGCGCTTCCAGACCATATCCTTCGCTGCGATCAATCCGCCGCCGGCGATCAGGATCGCGGCGATGGCGATATTTGCACTCGGCTCGGCAAAGCCCGCGACAATCAGAAACGCGGTCGAGAGCAGCGGCGTGGCGTAGGACGCCGCTCCGAGCACGCGGATGTCGCCGCGTTTCATGCCGATGTCCCAGGCAAAGAAGGCTGCCCCCACTGGACCGACGCCGAGCCCAATGATCGCCAGCCACTGCGTCGTGGTCTCCGGCCAGATCGTGGCCTCGACCAGGCCATGGACGATTGCTGCGAGCAGCGCGGTCGCGAGGCAAAAGCCCGCCACCGCGTCGGTCGGCACCGCCTTGAGCTTGCGCGACATCACCGAATAGGCCGCCCACACGAAAGCGGCGACGAAGGCGGCAGCCAGTCCCGGGATCTGGCCGGGCGCGAACCCGCCGCCGCTGTTGCCGGCGAACAGCAGCACCGTGCCGGCGAGCCCCAGCAGCGCGCCGATGATGTGGTGCGGCGCCAGCCGCTCGCCGGGCAACAACGACGAGAACAGCACGATCAACAGCGGCCAGAGATAATTCAACAGCCCGGCTTCGGCCGGCGGTGCAAAGCGCAGCGCCAGGAAATACAGCGCGTGGTAGCCGAACAGCCCGCCGACGCCGACCACCCACGCCACCAATGGTTGCCTCAGCGCGCCGAACGCTGTGGGCCGCCAGATGAAGCTGATGAAAGCGACCGCGGCGCCGATCGCAAACGTCATCGCCGCCAGCTGAAACGCCGGGATTTTTCCAGTCGCAACCGTCATCACCGACAGCAGCGACCACATCAGGATTGCGGTCAGTCCGATCAGCGTGGCGGTGCGGGGGGTCATTGATCCGTCATTGCGAGCCAACGGGTCGCGCGAAATGCGCGCCCGATGATAAACTCCGCGAAGCAATCCATCAGTCTTCAATAGCGAAGATGGATTGCTTCGTCGCTATCGCTCCTCGCAATGACGATGAGCAACAATCACACCATATACTGCCCGCCATTGATCGTGAGCGTCGAGCCGGTGATGGCGCCGGCTTCGTCGGCGGCGAGGAACACCACGGCACGGGCGATTTCTTCGGGCTCGCCGAGGCGATTGACCGGGATCAGCGGCAGGATGCTCTTCTCCAGCACCTCCTTCGGCACCGCCTGCACCATCTCGGTGTTGATATAGCCCGGGCAGATCGCATTCACGGTGATGCCGCCCTTGGCATTCTCCAGCGCCAAGGCCTTGGTGAAGCCGATGTCGCCGGCCTTGGCCGCCGAATAATTGACCTGGCCGAACTGGCCCTTCTGGCCGTTGATCGAGGAGATGTTGATGACGCGGCCGAATTTGCGGGCGCGCATGCCCTCGATCACCTGCCGGGTCATGTTGAACAGCGAGCCGAGATTGGTGTTGATGACGGCGTTCCACTGCTCGAGCGTCATCTTGTGGAAGGCGCCATCCTTGGTGATGCCGGCGTTGTTGATCAGGACATCGATCGGACCGAGATCGGCCTCGACCTGCTTGACCCCGGCGGCGCAGGCGTCGAACGAGCTGACGTCCCATTTGTAGACGGGAACGCCGGTTTCGGCCTTGAATTTTTCGGCCGCCGCGTCGTTACCGGCATAGCTCGCCGCAACCTTGTAACCCGCAGCCTTCAGCGCCTTGCTGATTGCCGCGCCGATGCCTCGCGTACCCCCAGTCACCAATGCAACACGTGCCATGTCGGTCTCCTCCTCGGTCGTTTTTTAAGCCGGAATTGTCCCGGTCTCCTGACGAAGCCTGATCGTTGAACGTGAGGCATTTCTTTAACGAAGGGTCCCCGCTTCGTTCGAAAACGCCAGAGATGAAAATGCCCGGCGCAAGACCGGGCATTTCTTTTTTATCAGCGTGGTCTGAAGTTGACAGATGATCTTTTCATCATTCAACCGGTCACTCTGCCTGTTGTTCAGTCGCGTGCAATGCACATCGCGATGCCCATGCCGCCGCCGATGCACAGCGTGGCGAGGCCCTTCTTGGCGTCGCGCTTCTGCATCTCGTGCAGCAGCGTCACCAGCACCCGCGCGCCGGATGCGCCGACCGGGTGACCGATCGCGATCGCGCCGCCATTGACGTTGACCTTGGAGGTATCCCAGCCGAGGTCCTTGTTGACCGCGCAGGCCTGCGCAGCGAAGGCCTCATTGGCCTCGATCAGATCGAGGTCGCCGATGCTCCAGCCGGCCTTCTTCAGCGCGGCGCGGGAGGCCGGGATCGGGCCGGTGCCCATGATCTTGGGATCGACGCCGGCCTGGCCCCAGGACACGATGTGGCCCAAAACCTTCCTGCCTTCCTTGGCAGCCTGCTTGGCGGTCATCAACACCACGGCGGCGGCGCCGTCATTGATGCCGGACGCGCTGCCGGCGGTCACGGTGCCGTCTTTCTCGAAAGCCGGCTTGAGCTTGGCCATCGCGTCGATGGTGGCGCCATGGCGCGGATATTCATCGTCGCTGACGATGATGTCGCCCTTGCGGGTCTTGATGGTGACCGGGACGATCTCGTCCTTGAACCTGCCGGCCTTCTGCGCGGCCTCGGCCTTGTTCTGCGAATGCACCGCGAACTCGTCCTGCTGGGCCCGGGTGATCTGGTACTGCCGGGCGACGTTCTCGGCGGTGTTGCCCATGTGATAGCCGTTGAAGGCGTCCCACAGGCCGTCCTTGATCATGGTGTCGACGAACTCGATCGGACCCATTTTGGTGCCGCCGCGCAGATATTGCGCATGCGGGGCCATGCTCATGGATTCCTGGCCGCCGGCGACGACGATTTCGGAATCGCCGTTGAGCAGCGCCTGATAGCCGAGCGCGACCGTGCGCAGGCCCGAACCGCAGAGCTGGTTGACGCCCCAGGCCGGGCTTTCGACCGGAATGCCGGCCGCGATCGAGGCCTGGCGGGCCGGGTTCTGGCCCTGCGCCGCGGTCAGGATCTGCCCCATGATGACTTCGGAGACGCGGCCGGGCTCGATACCCGCCCGCTCCAGGGCGGCCTTGATGGCGATCGCGCCGAGGTCGTGGGCCGGCATGGTGGCGAACGCGCCGTTGAAACTGCCGACCGGGGTGCGGGCGGCGCTGACGATGACGACATCGTCTGACATGGACATCTCCTGGGGTTGAGGTTTCTTGGACGGCGGGCGGCCGGATTGGCTGGCCAGTCTCTCGCCTCATCCTGTTAACGTCATTGAGGCATGTCAATCGTTCCGAGGCCTAAATTACGCCGCGACGCATTCAAATTAGCGTCGATGGCGGTTTTCCAGAGCAGCCTCCATGCCTTGGAATTAACCGTGCCGCACAAAACGGTAGCCGAACCGCATTGAAAATGCTTACTTTGCTGCGTTGCGTTGCTCGTCTGCCCGCCGGCGATGCCGTCGGGTTCCCCCGTCCTCGGTGTGCATGTGTGAGCCATGGCGAAATCAGACCAACCCACCACGATCAAGAAATACGCCAACCGGCGGCTTTATAATACCGGCACCAGCACCTATGTGACGCTCGAGGATCTCGCGGCGATGGTGAAAGATGGCGAGGATTTCCTCGTCTATGACGCCAAGACCGGTGACGACATCACGCGCTCGGTGCTGGCGCAGATCATCTTCGAACAGGAAAACAAGGCAGGGCAGAATCTGCTGCCGACCACGTTCCTGCGCCAGCTGATCCGCTTCTACGGCGACAGCATGCAGATGGTGGTGCCGAAATATCTCGAGCAGTCGATCGACACGCTGACGCGCGAGCAGGAAAAATTCCGCAAGCAGCTCACCAACACGTTCAGCGGAACGCCGTTTGCTCCGCTCGAAGAGCATGTCCGCCGCAACATGGAATTGTTTCAGCAGACCTTCTCGATGTTCAAGCCGTTCGTGCCGCCGCGCGCTGGCGCAACCGCGCCCGAACCGGAGAAGGTGCCGGAGCCTGCCGTCGACGACGACAACATCGACGACCTTCGCCGCCAGATGAAGGAAATGCAGGAGCGCCTCGAGCGCATGTCGAAAGAGCCGAAGAAGGAAGAGTAGTTTTCTTCTTTCGTTGTTCTAAAAGCGCAAATCTTTCGGCACGTCGTCCCCGCCGAGTGCGCAATTGCGCACGGAGCGGGGACCCATAACCACAAATCTTTGATATTGCGCGAAGGCGTCTACCCAATCGCCTTATCGATAAGCCGCGGCGTATGGGTCCCTGCTTTCGCAGGGACGACGGCGGATAAAGTTGCGCTCGCTTAGCCGCGAGACGACGCTCAGCTCGCCGCGGGCAGCACCGCTTCATCCGCCACGCTCCACGGCCGCTCCGGCGAAGCGAGTCCGATCAGGCGGCCCTGGATATAATCGCAGCCCCACTCGCGCAGCATGACCGCGGACTCCTCGTCCTGCACCCATTCCGCCACCGTCTTGATCTGCAGGCGGCGCGCCAGATCGATCAGCGTCTGCACGAAGGCGCGGTCGTCGCCCGAGCGCGCGATGTTCTGCACGAAGGCGCCATCGATTTTCACGATGTCGACACCGAGCTTGCGCAGATTGCGGAACGAGGTGTAGCCGGCGCCGAAATCGTCGATCGCGATCCGGCTGCCGAAATTCTTCAGCCGCGTCACGAAACCTCTGATGTCATCGATATCCTGGATCGCGACGGTTTCGGTAATCTCGACGATCAGCCGTTCACCGACGCCGGGACTCGCGCGCATCAGCGATTCAATCGTGCTCCACCAGTCCGGATCCATCGTGGTGTCGGGCGAGATGTTGAGCGAGAGCCGTACATTCGGCGAGGCCGCCAATTCCGCCACCGCGAGTTCGAGCACGCGGTGATCGACCAGCCGGATCAGGCCCAATCGCTCTGCGACCGGAACGATATCCGGCGCCAGCAGCGCCTGGCCGTCGTCCTGCTCCATCCGCACCAGGCACTCGTAGAACGCCGGCTGCCGCGAGCGCGCCTCGACCACCGGCTCATACGCGGTCACGATCCGGCGTTCGTTGAGGGCGGTCACGATCTCGTCGGTGACGCGGATATTGACGCGGCGCTGGGCGTCGCGTTCGACGTTCGGCCGCCACAGCGCGAACGATCCGGCCCGGCGGCGTTTGGCCCCGTCGAGCGTTTCCTGGGCGCGGTTGACCGCCTCGTCGGCATTTTTGGCATAGCGCGGCACGCTGATCGCGCCGATCGATGCGGTGACCGACACCGGTCCGGATTTGGTGGGCACCACCTCGTCGCGGATGCCGGCCAGGAATCGCTCGGCCGCGACATTGGTGTCGTCGACGGTGCAGTTGCGCAGGATCAACCCGAATTTGTTGCCGGAAAACCGCCCGAGCACGTCGCCGCCGCGCAAGCGCGCGCGAATGCGTTTCCCGACTTCGGCGATCACGGCGTCGGCGACATCGAAGCCGAAGGCATCGTTGACCCGCGCCAGATGATCGATGCCGATCAGCATGAAGGCGCAGGACGAACGCAAGCGCGCGGTTTCCTCGATCGCCTCGGCCAGCGAGGCGATCAGATGGGTGCGGTTGAGCTCGCCGGTCAGCGGATCGTGCCGCGAAAGTTTGAGCAATTGTTCATCGCGGGCGCGGCGCTCATTGTTGACGCGGACGATGCCTTGCGCACGCGCGGGCTTGCCGTCCGGGCCGGCAAACCAGCACCCGGTTTCCTCGATCCAGATCACCGGCGCGGACGTCGAGTTCCGCACGCCATATTCGATCCGGTAGGCCACGCCTTCGCCGCCGCGCGGCGGCCCCGACTGCGCGAGCGCGTCGGAGCGGACCGAGCGCGCCGGTTCGATCAGCTTGGCGAACTCGGCGCCGCTGGCCAGCGTGGCCTGGGGAATGTCGGTGAAAACCTGGGCGGCGTTGTCGCTCCAGGCGATGGTATCGGCAGCCAAATCCCAGACGAAGGCCGCCTGCCCGAGCGAAGCGAGGATGCTGGAGGCTTGCGGGACAGAGGGCATCAAATTCGCCTCGTTTCGGCACACCGCCGGGTGATTCTAACATCCCAAGGATAGTGGCTGTTTCGAATCACACGCTAGGCAAAGTTGATAAATAATCTGGAAACCATGTTTCAAACCATTCTCACACCCGCCCGGAACGATCTACAACGAACCGGCATAGGGCTTGCGAGGGTCAGATCGCAGGGGACGTAACGTCCCAAAACGTGACAATTCAGTCGGTTACGGTGTGCGGTGCTGGATATCGATCGATCAGAGCAGGTGTTGGATGGCGAGGTCCTGGATGACGCTGGGCCCGCCTCTGTCGAACTCGTGCCGGTGACCGCGTCGGTGCATTGGTTCGCCGAAACGACCCCTCACGCGCCCCGATCCGGGCTTTGTCACCCAACTGATCGCGACCGCCGAGCAGGCGCCGCAAACCCGAAGCCTGCGCCGGGCCTCGCTGGCCGACGCGCAGACCGCCTATGGCCCGCACCCGCGCCCGCGGGTCGGCTTCCGGACCCGGCAAATTATTTGAGTTAGCGCTGCGGCGTATCCGGCGATGGGTTACCGCCCGGCTGCAGTCCCGGGGATTGCACCGCAGGCTGCGCCAGCGTCGGTTCGGGGTGATCCAGCAGCACGGATTCGGCGACGGAGACTGCGGGCGGCACCGATGCGGCAGGCGCGTGGACCGGTTCGAATTGAGGCTCGGCCACCGGCGGATCGGCTTTTCTGGCGCTCTTTCTGGAAACGGTGGCGGGCGAGGTCGCGAGCGCTGACCGGCGCGTGCGCAGCGCAATGCCGGACAGGAAATCGACCAGCGCCAGCAGCGTCAGCAGGCAATAGGTAGAGGTTGCGAATTTCGGCCACAGCACGAATTCGGCCGCGGCCGCGCCGAACACGATCAGCGACAGCAAATGGTCGGTGAGATATTTCGCGCCGGGACGAGCGCCCTTGATGACTTCGAACAGCAATAGCAGGATGCCGAGCCCGAGCAGAATGTCGCTCAGCGTCACCTGCCATTCCGCACCCGACACTAATGTCAGCTTGATCAGCGGATCGGCGAAGGACACGCCGGGCATCAGGAAGACGATGATGTTGTAGACCGCGAGCGGAATCAGAAGCAGCGGAAACCCGATCATCGGCGAGGCCCTGTTGGTAGAACCGGAACATTCCCTTGTGCGGCGCTGTCCGCGCCGCCACCGGGAACTGTCATACCTCTCGGTGGTCGAATTCGGGCAGGCGCCGCAGCGCCCCGCCCGCAAAGCCCGATCAGGACTCTTTCTTGGCCTTCAGGACCTGCCGGCCCTTGTACATGCCGGTCTTGAGGTCGAGGTGGTGTGGACGGCGCAATTCGCCGGAATCCTTGTCCTCGGCATAGGTCGGCTTCTTGAGCGCATCCGCCGAGCGGCGCATGCCACGACGCGACGGCGAGGTTTTTCTTCTGGGAACGGCCATAACGGTCCTCTAGGGGTGTTGTCGGAGGGCATCGTCCGGGTGCGGACGCCCGGCGCTTATCCCGCGCGGGCTGAAATGCCGATAAGGCCGCGCTTATAGAGGATGGGGTGGCGTAAAGCTAGGCCGCGTTGCGGTTAAAACGGCCAAAAATTGGCTCAAAAAGCACGATTTTCGCTCCAACATCGCTGAACCGCGTTCGCCCGCACCATATAGGTCCCGGCCAGGCGCCGCACGCCGGGCCCGGGATTGCGGGCGCTGCGCTTGACCGGATTGGGCAGGATGGCCGCCAGCAGGGCCGCCTCGCGCGGTGAAAGCGTCGCGGCGGAATGGCCGAAGGCGTAGATCGAGCCGGCTTCGGCGCCGAACTGCCCGGAGGGCCCGAGTTCGGCGATATTGAGGTAGATCTCGAGAACCCGCTGCTTCGGCAGCACGAGGTCGATCCATAGCGCCAGCGGCAGCTCCAGCGCCTTGCGGACCACGCTGCGGCCCGGCCACAGGAACAGGTTCTTGGCCACCTGCTGGGTGATGGTCGAGCCGCCGCGCGCCACCTCGCCATCCTCGGCGTCGTCGATCACTTCGCGCAGCGCGCCCCAATCGACCCCGCGATGGCTGCAGAATCTGGCGTCTTCGGAGCCGACCACCGAGCGCGGCAGCGCCGGCGAAATCGCATGGAAATCGGTCCATGACCGCATCACCTGGGCGCCCCTCAGCCAGCGCCAGGCCATCAGCGTGGAGACCGGATGGCCGGTGCGATAGAGCGGCGTCAGCAGATATGGCAGCAGCAGCACGACCAGCAAAATCAGCAAAAGAATTCGGACCAAACGCAAATCAGGATGCTTCCGGTTCGAGCCGCCCGGCCCCGGGGCCGATGAACAAGCCCGTATCAGCTGACATCTCCATGATAATTACCGGTTTTTCCAGCCCTTTTAAGGCGTTTCCGGCCGGCCAGCGGAATTGACGAAGCCGGTGGCATCAACGATTGTCCGGCCGAAATCGATTTGGAGTTATTCTTGATGACGACCGCTACCATTGCAGACTTCTCGAAACGACTGGACCAGACTGCGGAGGATACCGAAGCCCTGCTGGCAAAACTGTTGTCCGATGTGCTGTTGCCCGACGAGATCGCGCGGCCCAAGCGGCTGATGGACGCCATGCGCTATTCCAGCCTCGGCGGGGGAAAGCGGTTGCGGCCGTTTCTGGTGGTCGAGAGCTCGGCCGTGTTCGGCGTCGGCCGTGAGGCCGCGCTTTTGGCCGGTGCCGCGCTCGAATGCATCCACTGCTATTCGCTGATCCATGACGACCTGCCCGCGATGGACAACAGCGACCTGCGCCGCGGCCGGCCGACGCTGCACAAGAAGACCGACGACGCCACCGCGATCCTCGCCGGCGACGGGCTGTTGACGCTGGCGTTCGACATCATCACCCGCGACCAGATCCACAAGGACCCAACGGTCCGCCTGCTGCTGACCCGGGCGCTGGCGCGCGCATCGGGCCTTGGCGGCATGGTCGGCGGCCAGATGCTCGACCTCGCCGGCGAAGGCCGGTTCGGCGACCGCGAGCCGGTCGACGTCGCCCGCCTGCAGCAGATGAAGACCGGCGCGCTGTTGCGCTATGGCTGCATCGCCGGCGCGATCCTCGGCCAGTCCACGCCGAAACAATATCAGGCGCTCGACGATTACGGCCGCGCACTCGGCGAAGCGTTCCAGATCGCCGACGATCTGCTCGACGTCGAGGGCGATGCCGCAGCCCTCGGCAAACAGACCGGCCAGGACGCAGCGCTCGGCAAAACCACCTTCGTCACCCAGCTCGGCATCGACGGCGCCAGGCAGCGTGTGCGCGACCTTTTGGCGCGCGCCGATTCGGCGCTGTCGATCTTCGGCGCCAGGGGTGACGTGCTGCGGGCGGCGGCGCACTTCGTCGCCGAACGCAAGAGCTAGGGAACCAGATGTCCGGCAAGGAATTCGAGGAACGCCTTCATCGATTCAGGAAAATGCCGAAGCCGGTCCGCGTGGTCTATGGGCGGCCGCGCACCTTCATTTCGATTCTGATCGGCATCGTCGCGTTCTTCCTGCTGCCCGGCTCGCTGCGGCTGGTGACGCGGGCGCTGATCGGCTGGGACGTCTTCGTCGCGTTCTATCTGGTGCTGGTGTTCACCATGGTCTTGAGCAGCGGCGTCCGGCATGTCCGGCTCAACGCGGCGCTGCAGGACGATGGCCGTTTTCTGATTCTTTTGGTGACGGCGCTCGGCGCCTTTGCCAGCATCGCCGCCATCGTGTTCGAACTCGGCGCCTCGAACCGCAGCGTCCCCGGGCTGGCGCTGGCGACGGGGACGATCGCGCTGTCATGGGCGGCGGTGCACACTGCGTTTTCGCTGCACTACGCCCACGAATTTTACCGCGGCGACAAACCCGGCGGCCTGCAGTTTCCGAGCGGCGACCAGCATGCCGATGCCGACTATTGGGATTTTATTTATTTCTCGTTCGTGATCGGCATGACCGCGCAGGTGTCCGACGTCGGCATCACCGACAAGATCATCCGCCGCACGGCGACCGTGCACGGGATCATCTCGTTCGTGTTCAATACTGCGCTGGTGGCGTTGATGGTGAACATCGCCGCGAGTGCGATCTAGCGAAGCGCGCGAAATCCATCCGCGTCGTCCCGGCCTTAAGCTCGGACCCAGCGTGTTCGATAACACGCGGCGGTGGTTATGGGCACTTTCCCGACATTATGGCGCTGTTCGTGTTGCAACCCCACGCACGTTGTTCGCCGGTAAGCGGCTGGCCCGACTGGCCCGCACCCGGTGAACCCGCAGCCGTTGGCGGTGAAGTCGGTGCATGGGAAGGCCTGGCAATAACTTGCCTTGCTTCCGGCCTGTCGCGTTTGGCGACCGGCTTCTTCTCGCGCCGCTTCTCGCATTCATTGTCGCTGTTCAGGAACGAGCCTTCGGCGCAGGCGATCTTGCTGCAGCGGTCGCCATCGGCCTTGAAACCGTGCTCGCAGACCAGCGGGCAGACCCGCGACGTCTTCAGCTTGATCGCATCGAGCGCATCCGTGCTGGCCAGCCTGGTGTCGAATTTGGTCTTGGCATAGCGGTTGAACAGCGTGAGCGAACGCTGCGACGAGGAATTCCAGTCACCGTCGGCTGCACCCGTCAGGCAGCCGACGCGGCGCAGTTCAGCCTGCACCGATTTGGTGACATCGGCTTGCGGCGACCCGGCGTTCAGGGCTGCAAGGTTCATGTCCTTGTCGGCGGGTGCCGGAGCGGCAGCCGCCTTGTCGGAAGGGAGCGTTTCGGCCGCGGCGCGTTTCTGCTCGGCGGCGGCGGCCTGATCCTGGGCAATCTGCTTGGCTTTTTCGGCCGCAAGGCGCGCCTGCTCGGCGGCCCTGGCGTCGGCGTCAGCCTTGGCCTGCTGCACCTTCTGCGCCCCTTCGGCAACGAGCCGCGCGCGCTCCTGTTCGGCCAGCCGTGCCTTTTCGGTGGCGGCGACCCGGGTTTCCTCGGCGGCAATCTTCTCAAGCTGAAGCTTTGCAAGGCTGGCGTAGAATCCGTCCGGATATTGCGCGAGGAACGCATTCAGCGCGCTCTTGTTGCCGACCTGCAGCGCCAGCTCGTAGTCGCGGCGGGCCTCGCTCTGCGCCGTGGGCGCGGGCGCGGGTGGCTGCGTCGCTCGGGCCGGCGCGGGAACCAGCGGCACGTCATCACCACCGAGCGAACCATAGACGAACGGCTCCTGCCGGTTGCCGGTGCTCTTGAGCACGTCGTCGCGAACAAACCCGAAGGCGCGCCGCACATCGAGCCCCGGCGTCGTCAGATGCTTCGACAGCGCGATCGTGAACGGGCTGTTTTTGCCGTCGCCGTCGGCCGCCGTCGAGCCGGCCTTGGCGGAATAGGCGATCAGCATGTTCGGGCTGCTCGGCTCGACCTTGGCCAGCCCCTGCCCGATCGCGCGCGACGCCACCGTCCGTTTCATGCTCTTGGCAAAGGGATTGTCGCGGCAGGCGTCGAGAATCACGAGCCGCAATTTCCGGACCGGCTCGATCGCGATCAGGATGCGGTCGAGCGAAAATGCTTCGTCATAGACGTCGGTGTCGCGCTCCAGCCTTGCGTCCACCGGAATCAGATAATTGGCGCCGTCCACCTCGATGCCATGACCGGCGTAGTAGACCACGGCGATATCGGCGTCGCGCGCGCGGTCGGCGAAGTCGCGCAGCGCGCGGCGGGTCTCGGCCGCCGGAAGATCGCGGCGGAAATCGACGACCTCGAAACCGGCGTCCTTCAGCGTCGCCGCCATGACCGCACCGTCATTGACCGGGTTGGTCAGCGGCGCGACGTTTTGATAGGCGGAATTGGCGAGCACCAGCGCCACGCGCTTCTCGGCAAGGGCCGGCTGGCACAGCAACAGCAGTGCGGCTGCCAAAACTCCAGGGAAAAATCGAGGGAAAAAGCGATCCAATTTTAGCGATCCCGATTTCATGATCCGCTTCCGGAGGCTCGCATATTCTAACACACCCGCCTGCCTACCAGAAGCCGCAGCCGGGCTTTGTGAGTTATGTCACCAACCGCTGGCGATCAGTCCGCCGTGACATGCCCCTGATATTGCGGCAGGCCGTCGGTGATGACGTACCACGGCGCCTTCGAGCCGACGAAAATATGCGCGGTCGGGCGGATCGAGGGGTCATCGGCAAGGGTCCCCATCGTGACATGGACGAAAGTACCGTCGCGCACCACCGAATAGAGCAGGGAACCACAACGCCTGCAGTGCGCGTCGTGACCGGTCTCCTCGCCATATGTCATCAGGTCGCTATCGCCCTCGGTCACCCTGAATTTATCGCGTTCGATTCCGGCAAACGGCTTGAACGCCGAGCCGGTCGTGCGCCGGCAATTCGAACAATGACAGTTGAGGGCATAGGCAAACGCGTCCGCCACGGCGTAGCGTACCGCGCCGCAGAAACATTCTCCGGCAAGAATGCGAGCATTCGGATTATTTGAACCTGCCACCGGGAATTTCCTCGCATGAAGATGAAAGCCAGCCGTAGCGCAATTGGTGTGTTCGTGGCTTAATTCAATTCGAACAAAGATCAATCAGCCAATCGGAGGACCCGCCGTGAGCCATGACCGATCGACCGTCGAAGCCGTGGTCAAGAATTATTTCGACGGCCTGTACGAGGGCAATGCCGACCAGTTGGGGGCGATCTTTCATCCCACCGCCGATCTGCGCTGGCTGGAAAAAGGCGAGCTGCAGGTCCTGACCGTACCCGACTGGCTCGACCGCGTGCGGAAGCGGCCGTCGGCCAAAGCGGAAGGCAAGCCGCGCGAGGATTTCATCGTCACCATCGACCGCTCGGATGAGTCCACCGCCTTCATCAAGGTGCGCTGCCAATTGCCGCCGCGCTATTTCACCGACTATCTGGTCGCGATGAAGCTGGCCGACGGCTGGCAGATCGTGTCCAAATCCTATCGCTACGATCTGCGCGAATAAGCCGCACCGGCGCGCTTCCACCGTTCGGCCGGATTGACCTCAAGGGGTCTTCCGGGCGAATTGAAGGGTCATGGAAGCCAAATTTCAGATTTTCCTGATCCTGCTTGCCGTGCTGGCGGGAACCGCCTTGCTGGCGCGCCGGGTCAACGTCGCGCCGGCGATCCTGCTGCTGCTCACCGGCATCGTGCTGGCGTTCGTGCCCGGCATGCCGTCGCTGGAATTGCCGCCCGAACTGGTGCTGCTGGTGGTGCTGCCGCCGCTGATCTATTCGGCCAGCGTCGCCATGAGCTGGCGCGAATTCAAATCCAATTTGCGGCCGATCATCCTGCTGTCGGTCGGCTGCGTGATCTTCACGGCCTTCGCGGTCGCTGCCGCGACGCATTATCTGATCGGGCTGCCATGGAGTGTCGGCTTCCTGCTCGGGGCCATCGTGGCACCCCCGGACGTGGTGGCGCCACTGGCGATCGCCCGCAAGCTCGGGATGCCGCGCCGGATCCTCGTCGTGCTCGAGGGCGAGGGGCTGGCCAACGACGCCACCGCGCTGATCCTCTATCGCTTCGCGGTGATGGCGATTTCGACCGGCATGTTTTCGCTGCCGAAAGCGGCGGGCACATTCCTGGTCATCGTCGTCGCCGAAGTGCTGTTCGGCGCCGCCGTCGGCTGGCTCAGCCTGCGCATGCGCCACCGCGCCCGCGACCCGCAGGTCGAGATCACGCTGTCGCTGATCACGCCCTATGTCGCCTACTGGATCCCCGAACATTTCGGCGGCTCCGGCGTGATCGCGACCGTCGCCTGCGGGCTCTATATGAGCTGGAACGGGCCGCTCCTGATCTCGTCGGCGACGCGGCTGCAGGGCATCTTCTTCTGGGACCTCGTGATCTATTTGATCGAGGGCCTGCTGTTCCTTCTGACGGGTTTCCAGATGCGGTCGCTATACGAGAAATCGAAGGCGTTTCCGCTCGACGACATCCTGCTTGCGACCGCCTTGGTCGCGGTGATCGTCATCGTCGCGCGGTTTGCCTGGGTCTTTCCCGCCACCTATCTGCCGCGCCTGATGAGCAAGCGGACCCGCGAACGCGATCCGGCGCCGTCCTGGCGCACGGTCTTCGTGATTGCGTTCACCGGCGTGCGCGGCGCCGTGTCGCTGGCCGCAGCCCTTGCACTGCCGTTTGCGCTGCCAAACGGTGACGGCTTTCCCTATCGCGACCTGATCCTGTTCGTCGCCTTCGGGGTCATCTTCATCACGCTGGTAGGGCTTGGGTTGGGATTGCCGCCGGTGGTGCGCTGGCTCGGCGTCGCGGAGGCCGGCCGTGACGAACACATCGCCGAACATGAGTCGGAGATCGCGGCCCGGCGCGAGGCGCTCGCCGCTGCGCTCAAGTCGCTCGATGCCATCACGGATGACCGGGAATTGTCCGACGAGGTGGTGAAACTGCTGCGCGCGCGGCACGAGATCCGCGCCAATCAATTGCCGGATTCGCTCGATCCCGATGCGCACGACGTTACAGCGGCGGGGACCGCGCTGACACGTGAATTGATTGCAACGGAGCGAAAATTCATCCACGCCCTCTTGCGCGACGGCAAGATCACCGACGAGACCCGGCGACGGATCGAGCGCGATCTCGATTTGGAGGAAGCCAGCCTCTCGAACCGCGAGTATCGCAGGATACCGCTGTAATTAGACGTCATTGCGAGGAGCGAAGCGACGAAGCAATCCACTCTTTACTTCGCCAGCCGCGAAATGGATTGCTTCGCTTCGCTCGCAATGACGGTGGGATGGACTTCGGCTACTCCGCCGCCGCTGTCCGCGGCCGCCCGACATAACCCGCCGCGTCGCCAAACCGCTCGATCATCACCGCGGTCAGATCCTTGGCCTTGCTGGTCACGCAGGCGCCGGAACGCACGGTGTAGCGGTCCTGATGGGCGAGATGCGACGGCGCGTGCCCCTGCTGCAGCGCGCGCGCCGCATCCATCACGAGCTTGCGGAAATGCAGGATGCCCAGATCGGTCGGCCCGAGATGTTCGCGGGTGCGGTCCGCGATCGGACCCTGACTGTCCTGCACCGCCGCGTCCTGTTCGGACACGCCCTTGATGCCGGTATAGCTGCTGGTCTTCTGCAGTTTGCGGTCGATCAGATAGTCGTTGCCCCTGTTGCGCAGCGGAATGTAATTCTCGTCGACCATCGACATCACGCCGTTGCCGCGGTCGTAGCCATCGCGCTCGGCCTGCGTCAGCGGACGCTCCGGATTCCAGGCATAGGTGTAGATCCAGCAATTGGTATCGCTGACCGGAACAAAGCTCTGGCCGAAAATGTTCTCGCCGGGCATCGAACTCGGCGCATAGGCGTGCACCGGCATCAGGAACTGGGCGATACGCCAGTAAATATTGTCTGACCCGGTGAGCCGTCCACCGGCGACCGTGAGACCCGCCTCGTGCGGATTGATCTTGATCACCGGGCGGGGATCTTCGGCGATCCAGCGCATGTGGTCGGTCGCGACCCGCGTCAGCGGATTGACAAAGTGCTTCTTGATATCGAGGATTTCGTTCTCTTCCTTCTCGAAGCTCAGATGCGCGAAGGTGAAATGCGCGGTGTCGATCGAGCCTTCCATCGCCTGCACCCAGTTGCAGTCCTGCCATTTCTTGGTGACGTAGCGATGCGAGGGCGGCACCAGCGCCATTTCCAGCGCCGGCAATTCCGGAACGGCATCCGCCGGACCCATATAGGCCCAGATCATGTCGCCCCATTCGCGCACTGGATAGGATTTGATCCGGATCAGGTTCTTGGCGTTGAGATCGGGATAGGACGTCGGCATGTCGACGCAGCGGCCGTCGGTGTCGAACTTCCAGCCGTGATAGACGCAGCGGATGCCGCATTCCTCGTTGCGGCCGAGCCAGAGATTGGCGCCGCGATGCGGGCAATATTGATCGATAACCCCGACCACGCCTCTAGAGTCGCGGAACGCGAGCAGCTCCTCGCCCATCACGGCGATCTTCTTCGGCGGTCCATCCGCTTCGGGCAATTCTTTCGACAACAGCACCGGCATCCAGAACCGGCGCAGCAATTCGCCCATTCCCGTCCCCTTGCCGCTTTCGGTCAGGAACTTGTTATCTTCTGCGCGGAGCATGGGGGTCCTCCGGGGTTTTGTTTTGCTTTTGGGTGAGCTTGGCGCAGGCCAGGCGGGGCGTCAACGCGGTATGGACTACACTGGCCGCTCCCCCTTCACCGTCACACGCGTGCCGGCGCGGGTGTGCGGCCAGTAATCCCACATCGCGCGGTGCTGGGCGCAGCGGTTGTCCCAGAACGCGATGGCGTTTTCGGTCCAGCGGAAGCGGCACTGAAATAGCGGGTTTTCGGCGTGCTGATAGAGATACGCCAGCATGGCGTCGCTCTCGTCGCGGGGAATGCCGATGAGGTGGCGGGTAAAACCGCGGTTGACGTAGAGCGCCTTCTTGCCGGTCACCGGATGGGTGCGCACCACCGGATGCTCGGCGCGCGGATAGCTCGGGCGGTCGGCGACACCGTAATTGGCGTAGAGCCCGCGATAGGTCGATTCGCCGTCATGCAGCGCGGTCAGCCCGTCGAGATAGGCCTTCATCCGGTCCGACAGCGCCTCATAGGCCGCATACATATTGGCGAACAGCGTGTCGCCGCCGCGCGGCGGGCATTGCCTGATGTAGAGGATCGAGCCCATCGGCGGCTCGACGTCGCAGGACACGTCGGTGTGCCAGCCCTCGCCATTGGCGCGTGGCGAGTCCTTGTCGGCATAGATCTTCATCAGCGCCGGGTCGTCGCCCTCATGGGGCGCCGCAGGGTGAATGTGCAGATCGCCGAATTTGCGCCCGAAGGCGAGATGCTGTTGCGGCGTAATGTGCTGGTCGCGAAAGAAGATTACGAGGTTTTCGGCCAGCGCCCGATGGATCTCGTCCATCTGGCGATTGGAGCGGGCATCGTCGGAGACCAGTTTGCCGATGTCGACGCCGGATATCTCGGCACCGATGATCGGGGTCAGCTTTTCGACGCCGATGGTCTCGTAGGGTTCAGTCTCGTCGGCGAGGTGCCGATAACGGGGTCCGTGCTTGCCGGAAAGCGAGCTCATCGACGTTCTCCCAATCGTTCTTGATTGGGATCATCGTAGCCTGTGGCGTACGAAGCGCAATGCATCCATTTTGTCGTCCCGGCCTTGAGCCGGGACCCATACCCGCAGGAGGATGTTGTTGTTAATGCTGGAGCCACAGCACGCCATCACCACAACGACCTGTGGTTATGGGTCCCCGCGTTCGCGGGGACGACAGTGGAGAGAAATCTTACTCCGCCGCCGTCACCGGCGCCTTGCTCCCCGCCCCATAGCGCTGGTCGATATAATCGATCACCAGCGCCTTGAAGTCCGCGGCAATGCCCGGGCCGCGCAGGGTGCGGAACTTCTTGCCGTCGACGAACACCGGCGCGGCCGGCGTTTCGCCGGTGCCGGGAAGTGAGATGCCGATATTGGCGTGCTTGGATTCGCCGGGGCCGTTGACGATGCAGCCCATGACCGCGACGTTAAGCTCCTCGACGCCGGGATATTGCGTCTTCCAGCCCGGCATTTCCTCGCGGATGAAATCCTGGATCGAGCGCGCCAGTTCCTGGAACGTGGTCGAGGTGGTGCGGCCGCAGCCCGGGCATGCCGCCACCAGCGGCACGAAGGTGCGGAAACCCATGGTCTGCAGCAGTTCCTGCGCGACCTGGACTTCCACCGTGCGATCGCCGCCGGGCTCGGGCGTGAGCGAAATCCGGATGGTGTCGCCGATGCCGTCCTGCAGCAAAATGCTGAGCGCGGCCGACGAGGCCACGATGCCCTTCGAGCCCATGCCGGCTTCGGTGAGGCCGAGATGGATGGCGTAGTCCGAACGTTCGGCGAGGGTCTGGTAGACCGCGATCAGATCCTGTACCGCCGACACCTTGGCCGACAGGATCATCTTGTTCTTGGGCATGCCGAGCTCTTGCGCACGGGCAGCGGACAACAGCGCCGACTGCACCATGGCTTCGCGCGTCACCGCGCGGACATCCTTCGGTGCGGGAAGCAGCGCGTTTTCGTCCATCAGCTTGGTGAGCAGCTCCTGATCGAGCGAACCCCAGTTGGCGCCGATCCGAACCGGCTTGTCGTTCTTGTTCGCGATCTCGATGATGTCGGCGAATTGCGTATCGCGCTTGTTCTTGAAGCCGACATTGCCGGGATTGATGCGGTATTTGTCGAGCGCCTCGGCGCAGGCCGGATAGTCCGCGAGCAGCTTGTGGCCGATGTAATGGAAATCGCCGATCAGGGGCGTGGTGATGCCGCGCTTGCGCAAGCCATCGCGGATGTGCGGCACGGCGGCGGCGGCTTCCTCACGGTCGACCGTGATGCGCACCATTTCCGAGCCGGCGCGCGAAAGAGCTGCGACCTGCGCGATGGTGCCTTCGATATCGGCGGTGTCGGTATTGGTCATCGACTGCACGACAATCGGCGCACCGCCGCCGACGGCAACATTGCCGACCATGACTCGCGTGGTCTTATGCCGGGCGCTGGGGCCGGCGATGTCGTCTTGCAGTTTTTCTTGGGACGGTTTTTCGGGCTTGTTCATGGCGTCTCGAATATCAGGTTTTGGTGACATTCACCAAGGGGATGGTAGCGGGCGGGGCGCCTTCGTCCGGATCGGAAACTTTCCGCTGTTAATTCAATAGCTTATTACGCCGGCTGGGATCGAAAGCAAGGGCATCCCGGGGACGCCTGGCCTCACCGCTATATTGGACGGGAATCACGGGATCAAAGGGCAATCTGCCGGCTTTTCATCGCCGATCGCACCCAATAGCATCGGCATAACAATGAGAGGGAGGCGAACATGCCGGAGCGGAGCGGGCTGATCACCACGGCGGAACTCGCCGACATCCTCCATCATGCGGACCTCCGCCTGTTCGATTGCACGACCTATCTTGAACCAGCGCCCGAGGGCAGCGGGGTTCCCTATCTCGCGGTCCCCGGACGGCAGACGTTCGAGGCCGGGCATATTCCGGGCGCGGACTTTCTGGACCTGCAGGGCGAATTCTCGGACCAGGGCACCGCGCTTCGCTTCATGATGCCACAGGTCGCCCAGCTCGAGGCCGCGTTCGGCCGCCACGGCATATCGGCCGACAGCCGGGTGGTGCTGTATTCGATCGGCACCGCGATGTGGGCGACGCGATTCTGGTGGATGCTGAAATCGCTCGGCTTTGACAACGTTTCCGTGCTCGACGGCGGTCTCGACAAATGGAAGGCGGAAGGCCGCGCGATCGAGACCGGACCCGAAAGGGGGTATTCGCCGGCGGCGTTCACGGCGAAACCGAAGCCCGGATATTTCGTCGGCAAGCACGAGGTTCTTGCCGCAAGCGCCAGGCGCAACACCGTCGTGGTCAATGCGCTCGGGCCGCAATTCCACAGGGGTCTCGAGCCCAGCCGCTACGGCCGGCCCGGCCGCATTCCCGGCAGCTGCAATGTATCGGCGGCGACCTTGCTCGATCCCCAGACCAAGGCTTTCGTGCCGCTCGCGGACGCCGAGAAGAAATTCGCCGCGCAAGGCATCACCAGGGACAAGCGCGTGGTCGCCTATTGCGGCGGCGGCATTTCGGCCACGATCGACCTGTTCCTGCTCGACCAGCTCGGTTACGACAACCTCACCCTCTATGACGGCTCGATGGGCGAATGGGCCAAGGATGCGTCGCTGCCGATCGAAACGGACTGATGGGCTATTTTGCACGGCATGCGCGCTCCCTCCACGTCATTGCGAGCGAAGCGAAGCAATCCATAGCAACGCAAGCCGATGGATGGATTGCTTCGCTTCGCTCGCAATGACGGGAGTGACCCTCACGCCGGAACGTTCGGATCCGGCACGACCTTCGGATCGAGCTTGTTGACGAGATAGAGCCCGGCGATCACCCGCAGCGCTGCGACACCGAAGGCAAGCGTCAGCGTGTCGTGCATGATGAAGTAGCTGGCGGCGACGCCGAACAGCGGCGTGATGAAGGTGAAGGCGGACAATTTGCTGGCGGAATAGGCCTTCACCAGAGCGAACCACAACAGGAAGGTTAGTCCGACCACCCAGAACGACTGATAGGCCAGCAGCGACAGCGACAGCGGGCTCGGGACGTGGGTGATCCGCTCGCCCGATATCCACGCCGCAAGGCTGAGAATCGGGATCGACAACGCCACCTGATAGCCCAGGCCCTTTTCCGCGGGCGCCCTGATCAGCGCGGTGGCCTTCACGATCAGAGTCGTCGTCGCCCATAGCGCGCCGCCGGCGACGATCAGAAGATCGCCGAGCAGCACATTCGAATCGACATTGGGCTGCGGCACCCCGATCGCGAGGGCTACGCCGGCAAAGCTCAGGCCGAGCCCGCCCCATTGCCAGGCGCGCAGCCGCTCGCCGAGAAACACATAGGACCCCAGCGCCACGAAGAACGGCGCGGTGTAGAGAAACACCACCGCGCGGGACGCCGTGGTCAGCAGCAGGCCGCGATAGATCAGCACCAATTCGATGCCGAAGATCACGCCCGCCGACAGCCCGGCGCACAGCGTGCCGTCACGCTCGAAGAATTTCGTGCCGCGCAGCCGGCCGATGACGAGCAGCACCGGCAAGGCGCCGGCGGAACGGATCAGCGCCTGCAGCATCGGCGGCACGTCCGGCAGCACCAGCTTGACTGCGATCTGGTTGAAACCCCAGCTCAGGCACAGCATCAGCATCAGGGCGATGGCGCCCGCGCTGAGCTCGCGCCCGGTCGTGGAGACGGCTTGATTTGGAGAAATCACCTGGGTTAACGACATCGATCCTCGTGGCTGGCTTGGCGCCGTGTTTGTGGTTATGACTCACACATAATTGACCCGTCATTGCGAGGAGCGAAGCGACGAAGCAATCCATGCCTCAGCAAGTGGTGAAATGGATTGCTTCGCGGAGTTTATCATCGGGCGCGCATTCGCGCGACCCGTTGGCTCGCAATGACGGGGGTGAGGGTCTCAGGTTCAATCTTCCTGGATCATTTCTGGCAGTGCGCGCAGGTGCCGGCGATTTCGACGACCGAGAGTTTCGGCGCGAACCCCAGCGCGCGCGCCGCCGCATTGAGGCTTTGCGCCACCGGGGCCGCGGGAATCTCGCCGACCGAGCCGCAATGGTCGCAGATCAGAAACGCCACCATGGCGGTGGCATCATGGTCATGCGCGCAGGCCAGGAACGCGTTGCGGCTTTCGATGCGGTGGACGAGCCCGTTTTCCATCAAAAAATCCAGCGCGCGGTAGACCGTGATCGGCGCCGGCCGCGGCATCGATTTGGCGAGTTCGTCGATCACCTCATAGGCGCCGAGCGGACGGTGGCTGGACAGCAGCGCCTGCAGCACCTGACGCCGGATCGGCGTGAATTTCTGCGCCCGCCGCGCGCAAACCTGCTCGGCATGCGTCATCGCATCCGCGGTGCAGCGGCCGTGATCGTGGCCGGGCGCGGGGAAGGTAGGTTTTGTCAGGGTCATCACGTTGATTTGTAGCATTTTTGCCTGCAATCCCAAAGCCCGGCGCTGCACGCGTCCCAGCCATGTTCTCAGAGCAGGTCAGCCAATTGTTAACCTGCCATGCGGAATTCATAAGCTAGCTTATTATATCCAAAGCTTATGGAGGCGGGGAAAGACCATGCGCGGTTCCGTGGATATGAACTTCCTGTTTACGCTCGGCGAATTGCAACGACTGGTGCGCGCCTATGCCGACAAGCAGGCCGCGCGCTACGGCATCACCCGCGCGCAATGGGCGGTTTTGGCCAAGGTCGGGCGCACCGAAGGCCTGAAGCAGACGGAACTCGCCGAACAGATGGAGATGCAGCCGATCACGTTGACGCGACTGATCGACAAGCTCTGCGACAATGGCTGGATCGAACGCCGCGGCGACGAGACCGACCGCCGCGTCAACCGCCTGTATCTGCGCAAGGCCGCGCGTCCCCTGCTCGGCAAGCTCTCGGGGCTGCGCTCCGACATCACCGCGACTGCGCTGGAGGGCATCAATCCCGCCGATGCCCACCGCCTGCTCGCCCAACTGGAATCGGTCAAGGAAAACATTCGCAATGCGATCCAGAACCCAGCCGGCGAACCTCCCAGAAAGGAGCAGCGCTATGGCTGATCCCGTCCTCAAATTCCCGCCCGAACAGAAGGGCAGCCCGGCGTCTCCCGCGCCCCGCAGCAAGATCGCCGCGGAGCCGCGCCGCCGGCTGATGGCCGGCCTGCGCCGCTACCGGCGTTTTCTGCTGCTGGTGGTGCTGCCGCTGGTGGCGGCGATCGCCGGCCTCACCTTTTATCTCAATGGCGGCCGCTACGTGACCACCGACGACGCCTATGTCGGCGCGCAGAAGGTTTTGATCACGCCCGACATCTCCGGCAAGATCGAGAAGGTCGTGGTCAGGGAAGGCCAGCAGGTCAAGGAAGGCGACGTCCTGTTCGAGATCGACCCGGTGCCGTTCCGCCTTGCCGTCGACCAGGCCAAGGCGACGCTCGAGCAGGCCAAGACGACCTACGACAATCTGGTCGCCAACATCAAAATCTACGGCCAGATGCTCGATCTCGCCCAGCAGGGCATTGACCTGAAGCAGCGCGACGTCGATCGCAAGTCCGCGCTGGTCAAGAGCAATGTCGGCTCGCAGCTCGACCTTGACAATTCGGCGACCAGCCTCGTTACCGCGGGCGCGCAGGCCCAGTTCGTCAAGCAGCAGCTTTCCAACGCCAAGGCCCAGTTGCTCGGCAATCCCGAATTGCCGCTGGAACAATTTCCGCCCTACGCCCAGGCCAAGGCGGCGCTTGGGATCGCCGAGCGCAATCTCGACCACACCGTGATGCGCGCGCCGATGGCCGGCATCGCCACCCAGGTCGATCAGATTCAGCTCGGGCGCTTCGCGATGGCGGGTGCGCCGGTGTTCTCCATCATCGACGTCGCCAACCCCTGGGTCGACGCCAATCCGAAGGAGTCCGATTTCACCTATGTCGCGGTCGGCCAGCCCGTCACGCTCGACGTCGATGCGTTCCCCAACCACGTGTTCAAGGGCACGGTCGGCTCGCTCTCGCCCGGCACCGGCGCGCAATTCGCGATCCTGCCGCCGCAGAACGCCACCGGCAATTTCGTCAAGGTGGTGCAGCGCGTCCCGGTGCGGATCTATTTCGACAAGGACGACAAGTTCGTCGCCAAGCTGAAGGCCGGCATGAGCGTCTACGCCACGATCGACACCAACCATCGCCGTTCGCTCGCTGGCCTGCTCGGCCTCTCGCCGGCGGTCGCCAACCAGGAATAGCCATGCCGACGCCGGGCCCGTCACCATCCGCCGTTCCCGGCCTGCGCCGGAACATGGTGACGATCTGCGCCATGACGGCGACCATCATGCAGGCGCTGGACACCACCATCGCCAATGTCGCGCTGCCCTACATGCAGGGCACGCTGTCGGCCTCGACCGACCAGATCAACTGGGTGCTGACCTCCTACATCGTCGCCGCCGCGATCATGACCGCGCCGGTCGGCTGGATCGCCAACCGCTTCGGCCGCAAGCGCATCTTCATCATCTGCTCCGGCGGCTTCACCATCGCCTCGGTATTGTGCGGCCTGGCGCAGGACATCAACCAGATGGTGCTGTTCCGTTTGCTGCAGGGCGTGTTCGGCGCGGCGCTGGTGCCGCTGTCGCAGGCGGTCATGCTCGACTCCTATTCGCTGCGGGAGCGGGCGAAGGCGATGTCGATCTGGGGCATGGGCGTGATGATGGGCCCGATCATGGGCCCGTCGCTGGGCGCGTGGCTGACCGAAACCTATTCCTGGCACTGGGTGTTCTTCGTCAATCTGCCGTTCGGCATCTTCACCGTGCTCGGCCTGATGGTGTTCATGGACGAGACCAGGAAGGACCTCGATCTGCGATTCGACTGGTTCGGCTTCACGGCGCTGGCGATCGGCATCGGCTCCTTGCAGATCGCGCTCGACCGCGGCGAGCAGCTGGGCTGGCTGGAATCCGGCGAGATCATCGGCGAATTCATCGTCTCGGGCATCGGCTTCTATTATTTCTTCGCGCATTCGCTGACGACGTCAAAGCCGTTCATCCAGTTCGCGCTGTTCAAGGACCGCAATTTCGTCGGCGGCTGCGTCTTCATGGCGGTGATGGGGCTGGTGCTGTATTCGACCATGGCGCTGTCCTCGCCGTTCCTGCAGAACGTGATCGGCTACCCCATCATCACCGCGGGCGTGCTGCTGGCGACCCGCGGCTCCGGCACCTTCGTCGCCATGATGCTGGTCGGCCGCCTGATGCGCTTTATCGAGGCGCGCACGCTGATCATCAGCGGTCTCAGCCTGACCGGCCTGTCGCTGTTCTACATGACCGGCTGGACCGACCAGACCGGCGTCCCCGAGATCGTCACCTTGAGCATCATCCAGGGCTTTGGCTTCGGGTTGGTGTTCGTACCGCTGAGCACGGTGGCGTTCCTGACGCTGCCCAATCATTTGCGCACCGACGGCACCTCAATGCTGACGTTGATGCGCAACGTCGCCTCTTCGATCGGTATTTCGGTCGTGATCGCGCAGCTCACCGAGGGATCGCGGCGCGTCTACGCCAATCTTTCCGAGCACATCAATCCGTTCAACCACGCCATGCAGATGCCCAATGTCGCCGGCATGATCGACATGAACACCGACACCGGCCGCGCCATGGCGGATGCGATGGTTGGCATTCAGGCGCAGATCATCGCGTTTTCGCAGGACTATCAGCTGGTGATGCTGTTCATTCTCGCTTCGATCCCGCTCGCGATCATGATCGGCTCGACCAAGGCCACGCTGCGGGCGCAAGCCGCGCCGGCGGAGCATGCGGTGATCGAGTAGAAGGGGCGCGCTGTTCGTCGTCCCGGCGAAGGCCGGGACGACGTGGGTGATAGTGCTACGCTTTCGCCCGCAAGCCGTGCAACGATGCCGGAACCGCATCGGGCAACTTCCCCAGCCTTTGTACGGCAGCCAGGATGGCGGCGATGTATCCGTAAGGACCGAGGCCGCAGATGACGGCGGTGGAAGCGCTTGAAGTAATCGAATGCCGGTGCAGATCGTCGCGCGCGTGAATATTGGAGACATGGACCTCGATCTTTGGGCCCTCGAATATTTTCAGGGCGTCGATCAGTGCTATCGACGTAAACGAGTAGGCTGCCGGGTTCATGATGATGGCATCGAACGTCCCGTGCGCCGACTGTATCAAATTGACCAGTTCGCCTTCGAGATTTGACTGGTGAAACGAGATCGAGACCCCGAGATAATCAGCCGCATCCTGACAACTCGCTTCAATCTCCTTGAGCGTCGTCGAGCCATAAATGTGAGGCTCCCGAATGCCCAGGAAATTCAGATTAGGTCCGTTCAGGATCATGATCTTGATAGCCATCGTGGCTCCCCCCTTTTTGTATCAATGAGACGTTGTTCTAGCCGCCCAGCCATTTTGCCGGGAATTTTGACACGGCGCAGGTACCCGCTACTTGATCGGCGGCCGCGGCAGCACGGCGTCGCCTTCTTCCATCCTGTAGACGTAGTCGAGTGAATACCAGGGCCGACCTACATCGGCGTCCGTCGGATGCGGCTCCTCATGACGCACGAAATTGCCGATCAGCGCCCTGGTGACGCCGAACTGCACGTCGCTGTCGATATGCGGGTCGGCGGGATCGTAGACCTGGGAAACCAAAACCTTGAATCCCGGCTTGAAGATCAGCGCGTGCAGATGCGCCGGCCGATAGGGATGCCTGTCCTGCAGCCTTAACAGCCGCCCAACCACGCCGTTGGTCGGAATGGGATAACCGATCATCATCACCGAACGAAACCAGAAACGCCCGTCGGCATCGGTGGTGAACTTGCCGCGCAGGTTCATGTCCGCCTGTTCGGGATCCTGGTTTTCGTACAGCCCGACCGGCGAGGCGTGCCAGATATCCACCTCCGCCCCGGGAAGCGGATTCCCCGCCTGGTCCACCACGCGCGCGGTGACGAACAGCGGCGCGCCCGGGGTCTCGGACCGGATGATGGAGCCGCCGTTGTCAACTTTGGGCGAGTGCAGCCGCCAGAACGGCCCGAGCAGGGATTGCGAGGTTTCCGTGTTGCCCTGATCGCCATTGTTCAGGAGGCACACCAGCGACGAGACCCCGAGCGAGCCCGCCATCAGGACGACTTCGTTGTGCGTGTCGTTCGAAAGCTTGCCGAGTTCGGCCACGATGGCGGCGGCATCGCGGAATTCCGCCTCGGTCAGGCCGACGTCGCGGACAAAGCCATGCAGGTGCTTGACCAGCGACACCATGATTTCGCGCAGCCGCGGATCGGACGTCCGTTCCATCACGGATGTCGCGGCAACCGTGACATCCTGCTGACGTTCGATGATCATGGACTTACACCTCGAAGAACACCGTCTCGTTGTCGCCCTGCAGGCGGATGTCGAGGCAATAGACTGCGCTCCCTGTGCCGGGCTTGCGGGTCGCGATCAGCGTGGCGCGGCGATCGGACGGTACCAGCGCCAGCACGGGGTCGGCGGCATTGGCCGCCTCGCCGTCGAAATAGATCCTTGTATAGAGGTGCAGCAGCATGCCGCGCGCGAACACCGCGAGCACGAGATGCGGCGCCTGCGGCTTGCCGTCGGGATCGGGCACCACGCCCGGCTTGATGGTGTCGAAGGCATAGCCGCCATTGCCGTCGGTGCCGACGCGGCCAAATCCCCTGAACGATGAATTAGGCAGCGCGCGCTTATCCTGCGGATCGTTGAACCTGCCTTGCGCATCGGCCTGCCATATTTCCAGCATGCAATCCGACACCGGCGCGCCGTCGCCGTCGAACACCCTGCCCTCGACGCGGATGCGTTCGCCCGACGTGTCCGGCGTGACGAGATTGTTGCTGAACGCGTCGTTCCAGTCATATTTGCCGTTCGGGGTCAGTCCGTAGGCGAAGTACGGACCGACGGTCTGCGACGGCGTAACTCCTTTGGCAGTCTCGGACACTATTTGGTCTCCATCGGCGTGGCGTTGCGGCCGCGCAGCACAATGTTGAAGCGGTAGGCCAGCGCCCATTCCGGCCGGGTGTTTTCCAGATCGAAGCTCGAGATCATCCGGTTGCGCGCCTTTTCATCCGTCACCGAATTGAAAATCGGATCGAACGGAAACAGGGGATCGCCGGGGAAATACATCTGCGTCACCAGCCGCGAGATGAAGGAATGGCCAAACACCGAGAAGTGGATGTGGGCCGGACGCCAGGCGTTGTGGTGATTGCCCCAGGGATAGGCGCCGGGCTTGATGGTGACGAATTTGTAGTAGCCCGCAGCGTCCGACTGCGTGCGCCCCGCGCCGGTGAAATTCGGATCGAGCGGTGCCGGATGCTGGTCGACGACATGGATGTAACGGCCGCAGGCATTGGCCTGCCACAATTCGACCAGCGTATTCGGCACGCCGCGGCCGTCCTCGTCGAGCACATGGCCATGCACGATGATGCGCTCGCCGAGCGGCTCGCCCTTGCACTGCAGGGTGAGGTCGTTGTCGTTCTCGCGCACGGTCTCGTGGCCGTAGACCGGCCCGGTCAGTTCCGACAGCGTGTGCCGCATGATGATCAGCGGCTTCGACGGCGTGCGTTTCACCGTGCTCTTGTAGGCCGGCGACAGCCGCGGCGGATGCGCCGCGAGGCTTTCGATGGGGTAGGATAAGGTCACCTATGTCTCCTGCTTTCCGGGGGACCTCATGGTGAGGAGGCGCCGCTTGGCGCCGTCTCGAACCATGAAGCCCGTGTGCGGTCATCCTTCGAGACGCGCGCCAAGGGCGCGCTCCTCAGGATGAGGACCGTTCAATCAGTTCAACCTCTCGATCGCCATCGCGACGCCCTGACCGACGCCGACGCACATGGTGGCGAGCGCGCGTTTGCCGCCGCGCTTCTCCATGCCGTGCACCGCCGTCAACGCCAGCCGCGCGCCGCTCATGCCGAGCGGATGGCCAAGCGCGATCGCGCCGCCATGCGGGTTGACGAAGTCGGCATCGTCCTGAACGCCCAATTGCCGCAAGCACGCTATGCCCTGCGAGGCAAAGGCTTCATTGAGCTCGATCAAATCGAAATCGCTGATTTTCAGGCCCAGCCGTTCCATCAGCTTGCGCGTCGCCGGCACCGGGCCGATGCCCATGATGCGCGGCGGCACCGCGGCCGAGGCGAGCCCGAGGATGCGCGCCCGCGGCGTCAGCCCCTGCCTCTTCACCGCGGCTTCCGAGGCGAGAATCATTGCAGCCGCGCCGTCATTGACGCCGGACGCATTGCCCGCGGTCACCGTGCCGGGATTGCGCACGATCGGCTTCAATTTGGTGAGGCCTTCCAGCGTGGTTTCCGGGCGCGGATGCTCGTCCTTGTCGACGGTAATGGGACCGGCCTTGCCGCCGGGCACCGATACCGGCGTGATCTCTTCGGCGAAATAGCCCGAGGCGATCGCCGCGCCTGCGCGCTGCTGCGAGCGGATCGCGAACGCATCCTGATCGGCGCGCGACACCTGGAATTCCTCGGCGACGTTCTCGCCGGTCTCGGGCATCGCATCGACGCCGTACTGCGCCTTCATCAAGGGATTGATGAAGCGCCAGCCGATGGTGGTGTCGAAAATGTCGGCGGAGCGCGAAAACGCTTCCGCCGCCTTGCCCATCACGAACGGCGCCCGCGTCATCGATTCGACGCCGCCGGCAATCGCAAGATCGATTTCGCCCGCGCGGATCGCGCGGCCACCGGCGCCCACTGCGTCGAGGCCCGAGGCACAGAGGCGATTCAGCGTCTGGCCGGGAACCGAGTCAGGCATGCCGGCCAGCAACAGCGCCATGCGCGCGACGTTGCGGTTGTCCTCGCCGGCCTGGTTGGCGCAGCCGAAAAACACCTCGTCGACTTGCGACCAGTCGAGTTTCGGATGCTTGGCCATCAAGGCCTTGATCGGGGCGGCGGCCAAATCGTCGGCGCGCACCTTGGCGAGCGCGCCGCCGAAGCGGCCGATCGGGGTCCGGACGGCATCGCAAATATAGACATCACGCATCGAATTTCTCCCTGAATGCCGCGTTTTAGGCGTTGGCCCGCTGGATTGACGGCGAGTTTTAGGAGCGCCTTTGGGGCAGGTCAATTGACCGCGGCGCCCCCCGCCGCGCTTTCGCGGGATGTCGGTCATGCCGGCAGCGCCGGGGTGCTGAATTAGGGGCCGGGAGGCGTGGAAAACCCGGATGATACGGGCAAAGGAATAGGACCCGACCGCGAAAATTTTGTAGTTTCCGCCCTCAATGACAATCCAGCAGTCCATTCCCGTCCCCCCCGAAGCAACGCCTGAGGCAACTCCGGCCAATGATGCGCCGTCGCGCGTCACGCCGATGATGGAACAATACCTGGAGATCAAGGCCGGCCATCCCGGGCTGTTGCTGTTCTACCGGATGGGCGATTTCTACGAGCTGTTCTTCGAGGACGCCGAAATCGCCTCCAAAACGCTCGGCATCGTGCTGACCAAGCGCGGCAAGCATCAGGGCCTCGACATCCCGATGTGCGGCGTGCCGGTAGAGCGCTCCGAGGACTATCTGCACCGCCTGATCGAAGCCGGCCACCGCGTCGCGGTGTGCGAGCAGACCGAGAATCCCGCCGAAGCAAAGGCGCGCGGCAACAAGAGCGTGGTGCGCCGTGGCGTGGTCCGGCTGGTGACGCCGGGCACGCTGACCGAAGACACGCTGCTGGATGCCCGCACCAACAATTATCTGCTGGCGATCGCGCGCGCCCGCGCTTCCGCAGGCGGCGACCGCATCGGGCTCGCCTGGATCGATATTTCGACCTCGGAATTCTCGGTCACGGAATGCGCGATCGCGGAACTTGCGGCAACGCTGGCGCGGATCAATCCGAACGAGGTCATCGTCACCGACGCGCTCTATGGCGATCCCGATCTCGGTCCCCTGCTGCGCGAACTGCCCGCGGTGACGCCGCTGACCCGCGACGTGTTCGACAGCGCCACCGCCGAACGGCGGCTGTGCGATTACTTTGTGGTTGCGACTATGGACGGCCTGTCCGCGATGTCGCGGCTGGAGGCGACCGCGGCGGCCGCCGCCGTCACCTATATCGACCGCACCCAGGTGGGAAAACGCCCGCCGCTGTCGCCGCCGTCGCGCGAGGCCGCCGGAACCACCATGGCGATCGACCCCGCCACCCGCGCCAATCTCGAATTGACGCGCACATTGGCCGGCGAACGGCGCGGCTCGCTGCTCGATGCGATCGACTGCACCGTCACCGCGGCCGGATCGCGGCTTCTAGCACAGCGGCTCGCGGCCCCGCTGACCGACAGCGCCGCGATCGCGCGGCGGCTGGACGCCATCGCCGCCTTCGTCGCCGATAGTGCGGCGCGTGACGATATCCGCAGCATGCTCAAAGGGGCGCCCGACATGTCGCGCGCGCTGGCGCGGCTATCGGTCGGACGCGGCGGCCCGCGCGATCTCGCTGGTTTGCGCGACGGCATTTTGGCGGCCGATCAGGCGCTGGCGCGGCTGGGGCAGTTCGAGGCGCCGCCGGCCGAGATCGCGGCGGTGATGGAAGCGCTGCGCCGGCCCTCGCGCGACCTGGCGCGGGAATTCGAGCGCGCGCTGGCCGAGCAATTGCCGCTGATCAAGCGCGACGGCGGTTTTGTCCGCGAATTCTATGAAGCAGCCCTCGACGAGACCCGCAGCCTGCGCGACGCCTCGCGCCTTGTGGTGGCCGCGATGCAGGCGCGCTACGCCGACGACACCGGCATCAAGGGCCTCAAAATCCGTCACAACAATGTGCTGGGCTATTTCGTCGAGGTCACCGCGCAGCACGGCGACAAATTGATGTCGCCACCCTTGAACGCGACCTTCATCCATCGCCAGACGCTGGCCGGGCAGGTCCGCTTCACCACTTCCGAACTCGGCGAGATCGAAGCCAAGATCGCCAATGCCGGCGACCGTGCGCTCGGGCTGGAGCTGGAGATCTTCGAGCGGCTGTGCGGACAGGCGCTCGCCGCCAGCGACGAGCTCCGCGGCGCGGCGCATGCGTTCGCGCTGCTCGATGTCGCGACCGCGCTGGCAAAGCTTGCGGTCGATGATAACTATGTGCGGCCCGACGTCGACACTACGCTCGGCTTTGCGATCGAAGGCGGCCGCCATCCGGTGGTCGAACAGGCGCTCAAGCGCGATGGCCAGCCGTTCATCGCCAACGCCTGCGACCTTTCGCCGGGGCCCGCACAAAAGTCCGGCCAGATCTGGCTGATCACCGGCCCCAACATGGCCGGCAAATCGACCTTCCTGCGCCAGAACGCGCTGATCGCGCTGATGGCGCAGATCGGCTCTTACGTGCCGGCGTCGCGGGCGCGGATCGGCATCGTCGACCGGCTGTTCTCGCGCGTCGGCGCGGCCGACGATCTGGCGCGCGGCCGCTCCACCTTCATGGTGGAAATGGTCGAGACCGCCGTGATCCTCAACCAGGCCAGCGAACGCTCGCTGGTGATTTTGGACGAAATCGGACGGGGTACTGCAACCTTCGACGGCCTCTCGATCGCCTGGGCCGCGATCGAGCATCTGCATGAGAGCAACCGCTGCCGCGCCTTGTTCGCGACGCATTACCACGAACTGACCGCGCTCTCGGCAAAACTGCCGCGGATGTTCAACGCCACCGTGCGCGTCAAGGAATGGCAGGGCGACGTCGTGTTCCTGCACGAAGTGCTGCCGGGTTCGGCCGACCGCTCCTACGGCATCCAGGTCGCGAAACTCGCCGGCCTGCCCCCGGCGGTGATCGCGCGCGCCAAATCGGTGCTGGCGAAACTGGAAGCACAGGACCGCGGCCAGAGCGCGCGTGCGCTCGCCGACGATTTGCCGCTGTTCGCGGTCCCCTCCCGCGCCGCCGCCGAACCGGCGCCGCCAACCGAAGCGGAAATGCTGGTCGAGGCGGTGAAGACGCTGCACCCCGACGAGATGTCGCCGCGCGAGGCGCTGGAGGCGTTGTATGCGCTGAAGGCGAAACTGCCGAAGCGGTAACGGTCCTCATCCTGAGGAGCCGCGAAGCGGCGTCTCGAAGGATGGGCCACGGGCCTCATGGTTCGAGACGCGCGAAGACGCGCTCCTCACCATGAGGGACTAGCACCGCGCCAATTTCCGCCGCTCGTTCCACCACAAAGCAAGATTCCAGCTCACGCAAGTTGCCAACGCGAGGCTGAGGCCAATCACCGAGCCGAACCGCAGCGCGGCGACATGCAGCACCGCAATGGCGACGCCGAGCCCCATCAAGCCCCAGGCGCTGTTGGCGAGCACGGCTGCGGTCGGCGGGCCGCCGATGCGCGGGTGCAGGATCAGCATCATTGAGGTGAACACGGCCGGGAACAGCGCGATGATGCCGCTGATCTTGGGGCCGACCCAGCCGGACAGCGTGACCACCGTCGCCACCAGGGTCGCGACCAGGCAGGCGCGCAGCGGAATGTCGTACCAGCGGCGTGCAACGATCGGCATCTTGACGTGACGGTAGCGCTGCAACAGCGGCACGCAGATCGCAAACGCAATCGCGTTGACGATCAATCCGCCGGCGAGCGTCCAATGCACCGAGCGGATCAGGGACGCGAGCGCGATCCAGACTGCGACCGCGGCGCCGGCGCTGACCAGCACGCTGCGGCGCTGGGCCAGGATGACATAGGTGAGCCCCAGCAGGATCGTTGCGGCATTGATCGGCAGGCTTGCCAGCGCGCCCTCGGCGATGAACGCGGCATCATGGTCGAGCGCGAGGAAGACATAGGACGGCCCCGCCGAAATCGGCAGCGTCGCGACCAGCGCGCCGATCACGGGGCCCGACCGCTCGGTGATGACGGAGGCCGTCACCACGAACGCCGCCGTGATCGCCATGCGCAGGACGAGCGTCAGGAGGAAGATGAGTTCGGGGGACATTTTTCGTCGTCCCGGCGAAGGCCGGGACCCATAACCACAGCCATTCGTGTGGCGCGAAAGCCGATGAGCAGCGGATCTAGAAACGAGAGAGCGCGGCGTATGGGTCCCGGCTTTCGCCGGGACGACGCAAGATCAAATCCGCTTCATCGACACCGAAATCCTCGGGCCGTTCTTGATGGTCTGGTAGACCACGCAATAGCGCTCGGTGAGTTTCAACAGCAGATCGAGCTTGTCCTGTGGCGCGTCGGTTGCCACGTCGAAGCGCAGGCGGATTTCGGCAAAGCCAACCGGCGCCTCCTTGTCGACGCCGAGCGTGCCGCGGAAATCGAGATCGCCTTCGGCGATGACGTTGCCGGACTTGAGGGGCACATCGACCGCGGTCGCGACCGATTTCAGCGTGACCCCGGCGCAGGCCACGAGTGCCTCCAGCAGCATGTCGCCCGAGCACAATTCAAGTCCGGAGCCGCCGGTGGCGGGATGAAGACCTGCCACCGCGAGCGCGCGGCCGGTCTCGACCTTGCAGGTGAGGCCGTCATTGTCGATCGAGCCCTTGGCCTTGAGCGTGATGACCGCGGCGGAGGGATCGGACTTGTAGCGTTCCTTGATCGGGGCCTGCATCGCGCGGAGTTCGGCGGCGTCCATTTTTTTCTCCCGGATTTTTTGTCCGACCGGATGTAATGGCTATTGCGGCCGATGTCACCACCACATCGCCTCGCCCGCGGTCGATTTGGGATCGGCATCGGGCACGTTGCGATCGAGCGAGCGGTCCAGCGCGGTCAGCACGCGGCGCTTGAAATTGCCGAACAAAGGCGAATTACGGTCGCGCGGCCGCGCCAGATTGATCCTGATCTCCTCGAACAGCCGCCCCGGCCGCGGCCGCATCACAAGCACGCGATCTGCCAGCACGACGGCCTCATCGACGTCATGCGTCACGAGAACGAGGGTCGGCCGCGTATCGGCCCAGAGGTCGAGCAGATGGTCCTGCAGGTCGCGCCGCGTGAAGGCGTCGAGCGCGGAGAACGGCTCGTCCAGCAGCAGCACTTCCGGCTGCGGCACCAGTGCGCGCGCAATCGCGACCCGCTGCGCCTGCCCGCCGGACAGTTCGCGCGGCCACGCATTGGCCTTGTCGGTGAGGCCGACCCGCCTCAGTGCGCGCGCGACCTTCTCGCACCTGACATCAACCGGCAATTCCGACAGGCCGAAACCGATATTGTCGGCGACGCTGAGCCACGGCAACAGCCGCGGCTCCTGGAAGATGATGCCGATCTTGGCGTGCGGCGCCGTGATCGCCGTGTCGTCCAGCGTCACCGCCCCCGATGTCGCGCGATCGAGCCCGGCGATGGCGCGCAGCAGCGTCGACTTGCCGCAACCGGAGCCGCCGATGATGGCGACGATTTCGCCCGGCCTGATCTCGGCGGAAAAGCGCTCCAGCGCGTGAACGCCGTTGGGATAGGTCTTTCCGATCCTGTCGAGTGCCAGCATCAGACAGCTCCGCCCTGGCGGCCGAACGCATCCTGCCAGCGCAGCAATGGCGCGGTTGCGATCTCGATCAGCCAGTCGGTGGTCTTGCCCAAAATCGCGAAGATCACGATCGCGGCCATGATCTGCGCCGGCTTGCCGAGCTGCTGGCCGTCGAGCAGGAGATAGCCGAGCCCTTCGGATGCGCCCATCAGTTCGGCGGCGACCACGAACATCCACCCGAGACCGAGGCCGACCCGCAGCGCGACCACATAGGCCGGCAACACCGCGGGCAGCAGGATGCGGCGGATCATCGCCGGGCCCGAGAGGCGAAACGCGCGGCCGACTTCGACGATCTTGCGATCGACCGAGAGGATCGCGCCCATCACGCCGAGATAGACCGGGAAAAATACCCCGGCGGCGATCAGTGCGACCTTCGCGGTTTCGAAGATGCCGAGCCACAGGATGAACAGCGGCACCCAGGCGAGCGACGGGATCGCACGCAGCGCCTGCACTGTCGGATCGAGCAGCCGGCGCGCCAGGTCCCAATAACCGGACACGGCGCCGAGCAAGGTGCCGGCAACCACGCCGAGGCCAAAGCCGGCCGCGACGCGCCACAGCGTCGCCACGACGTGGCGCGAGAGTTCGCCGCTTTTGGCGAGTTCCATGATGGTGGCGAAGATTTTTGTCGGCGGCGGCACCAGTCGGCCATTGGACCAGCCGAGCCGGACGATGATCTCCCAGGCCAGCGCGAGGCCAACCGGCAGCAACAGCCCCAGTGCCGGCCGCGCATAACGGCGCAGCGCGGACGGCGCAGGGCGCACGATCGCGTCGGGCTGTTCCAGGGCTGGCAGTTCGACGGTCATGGCCATAGCAAGGTTCGTCTCGTGAGGGATTGCAAGGTGGCGGAAGCGACGAGACCATCCGCATGTCGTCCCGGCGAAGGCCGGGACCCATAACCACCGGCTTAAGTAATGAAGGAAGGTGACAGCGATCGAGTATCGCAATAACGGCCGCGGCGTATGGGTCCCTGCTTTCGCAGGGACGACGCTAATACTTCCTTTCCTCAATTGGTCGGCAATGGCACCTGATCGTCGATCAGCGCATCCAGCGTTGCTTTGACGTCGACCTTGGCGTCGACCACGCCGGCCTGCTGCAGCGCCAAGCCAGCCGCGAGGATGGACTCGCGCTGCGGGGCGCCGATGCGGCTGTGGGTCAGTTCGGTACGCTCCTTGAGCTGCTTGTCGACCACCGCGTCCGGCAGCTTTGTCACCGCGATGAAGGTCTTCTTCAGGTCGTCGTAATTGGCCAGCGAATATTTGCGCGCCTCCTCGTAAGTCGCGAGCACGCGGCGGACGATTTCAGGATTGTCCTTCAAAAACTGCTCGCGGACATTGAGGATGCCCCAGGTGTTGGCGTCGGCCTTACGGAAGAACAGTTTTGCGCCGTCCTCGATTTCCGCCTGCGCCATCATCGGATCGAGGCCGGCCCAGGCATCGACGTCGCCGCGGATCAAAGCGGTCTTGCCGTCGGCGTGCTGCAGCAGCACCGGCGTGATGTCTTTTTCGGACAGGCCGGCGTCGAGCAGCGCCCGCACAAGGAAGATGTGCGGATCGGTGCCGCGGGTCACTGCGACGCGCTTGCCCCTGAGGTCGGCAACGCTGGCGATTTTTGAATCCTTCGCCGTCACCAGCGCGGTCCATTCCGGGCGCGAAAAGACATAGATCGCCTTGATCGGGTTGCCGTTGATTTTTGCCACCAGCGCCGCCGATCCCGCGGTCGAGCCGAAGTCGATCGAGCCGGCGTTGAGGAATTCGAGCGCTTTGTTGGAACCGGCCGATTGCACCCAGACGATATTGATGCCGTCCTTGGCGAATTCCTGTTCCAGCAAGCCCTTTTGCTTCAACACCATCGACACCGGGTTGTAGGTCGCCCAGTCGATGTGAATTTCCTTGAGCGCGTCGGCGGCAAAGGCTGCGCCGGGCAGCCATGTCGAGACCGCGATGAGCGCAGCAAAAGCCCGCCGTGAAATCCTTGGCATCGTCGCCCCCCTGATTGGCCTGAAAAACAGCCTTGTATTTCAATAAGTTAGATTGCAAAATCAACGAGAAAATAGCTGCCGCGAAACCGGCGCTGCGAGAACAGCTTTGCTTGCGGCGGCCGGAATCCAGCATAGAGCTACTGTTGCCCAACAATCATCAGTGACAGCGCAAGCGGCGTCCGATATCGGGGTAGATCATGGACAGCGCCGTGACCGAGCCCCGCCCGCAAGCCGACGAACGGTTCGATACCGCGCGGATCACCGCCGCGGTCGACGCGCTTGCCGAACAACACGCCGGCCGCGAGGACATGTTTCGCGCGGCGATGGCGCAACTGCTCAAGGCCGAAATGGTCGCGGCGCGCACCACCGCCCAGGCCGTGCTGCTGAAGGACCGGCACGGCCGGCACTGCGCGGAGCGGCTGTGTTTCGTCCAGGACGAGATCATCCGCATCCTCTACGCCGCAGCAACCCGGCACCTTTATCGCTCGCATATTCCCTCCGGCGCCGAGCGCATGGCGGTGGTCGCCACCGGCGGCTATGGCCGCGGGTTGATGGCGCCCGAGTCCGATATCGATCTGCTGTTCATCCTGCCTTACAAGCAGACCGCCTGGGGCGAGCAGGTCGCCGAAGCCATCCTCTATTGCCTGTGGGACATGGGTTTGAAGGTCGGCCACGCCACCCGCTCGGTCGATGAATCGATCCGGCAGGCGCGCGGCGACATGACGATCCGCACCGCGATCCTCGAGACCCGGTTCCTGACCGGCGATCAGCCGCTGTACGACGAACTGGTGAACCGGTTCGACAAGGAGGTCGTGCAGGGCACCGCGTCCGAATTCGTCACCGCAAAGCTCGCCGAGCGCGAGGAGCGGCACCGCCGCGCCGGCCAATCGCGCTATCTGGTCGAGCCCAATGTGAAAGACGGCAAGGGCGGGTTGCGCGACCTGCACACGCTGTTCTGGATCGCCAAATATGTCTACCGCGTGCGCGAGACCGACGAGCTGCTGGACCGCGGCGTGTTCGACGCGCAGGAATACCGCACCTTCCGCCGCTGCGCCGATTTCCTGTGGTCGGTCCGCTGCAACATCCATTTCTTCTCCGGGCGGCCTGAGGAGCGGCTGTCGTTCGACATGCAGCGCGAGATCGCGGTCCGGCTCGGCTATACCTCGCATCCCGGCATGCAGGATGTCGAACGCTTCATGAAGCACTACTTCCTGATCGCGAAGGACGTCGGCGATCTCACCGCGATCCTGTGCGCCAAGCTGGAAGAAGAGCAGAAGAAGCCGGCACCGGTCCTGAGCCGCATGGTGGCTCGCTTAAGGCCGAGCATGCACCGGCGTCGGGTGCCCGACAGCGACGATTTCATCGTCGACAACAACCGCATCAACCTCGCCGCCCCCGATGTCTTCAAGCACGACCCGGTCAATTTGATCCGGATCTTCCGCCTGGCGCAAAAGAACAATCTCGCCTTCCACCCCGACGCCATGCGCACGGTGACGCGCTCGCTGAAGCTGATCAACACCCCGCTGCGCGAGAACCCGGAAGCCAACCGGCTGTTCATCGAAATCCTGGCATCGAACGATGCGGAGACCGTGCTGCGGCGCATGAACGAGACCGGCGTGCTCGGTCATTTCATCCGCGCCTTCGGCAAGATCGTGTCGATGATGCAGTTCAACATGTATCATCACTACACGGTCGACGAACATCTGCTGCGCTGCATCGGCCATTTGCAGGAGATCGAACGCGGCGGCAACGACGAGTTCATCGTCGCCAGCGATTTGATGCGCAAGATCCGCCCCGAGCACCGCGCGGTGATCTACATCACCACGCTGCTGCACGACGTCGCCAAGGGCCGCCCCGAGGATCATTCGATCGCCGGGTCCAAGGTAGCGCGGCGGCTGTGCCCGCGGCTCGGATTCAACACCGCCGATACCGAACTGATCGCCTGGCTGATCGAGCAGCATCTGACGATGTCGTCGGTGGCGCAGTCGCGCGACCTGTCCGACCGCAAGACGATCGAGAATTTCGCCGCCGTCGTGCAGTCGGTCGAGCAGATGAAGCTGTTGACCATCCTGACCACGGCCGACATCCGCGGCGTCGGCCCCGGCGTCTGGAACGGCTGGAAGGCGCAGCTGCTGCGCACGCTGTATTACGAGACCGAGCCGGTGCTGACCGGCGGCTTCTCGGAAGTGAATCGCGCGCAGCGCATCGAGGTCGCGCAACGGGAATTCCGCGCCGCCTTCAACGAATGGCCGGAGCAGGAACTCAACGCCTATATCGGCCGGCACTATCCGGCGTACTGGCTCAAGGTCGAGCTGCCGCGCAAGATCCGCCATGCCCGCTTCCTGCGCGCCAGCGAAACCGCCGGCCACAAGCTTGCGATCAATGTCGGCTTCGACGAGGCGCGCGGCGTCACCGAACTGACGATTCTGGCCGTCGACCATCCCTGGCTGCTGTCGATCATCGCCGGGGCCTGCGCGTCGGCGGGCGCCAATATCGTCGACGCGCAGATCTACACCACCACCGACGGCCGCGCGCTCGACACCATCGCCATCTCGCGGGAATACGACCGCGACGAGGACGAGGGACGGCGCGCCACCCGGATCGGAGAGATGATCGAGGACGTACTCGAAGGCAAGTTGCGCCTGCCCGACGTGGTGGCGCGGCGGGCGGCAAGCCGCGGCAAGGCGCGCCCTTTCGTCGTCGAGCCGGAAGTCATCATCAACAACCAATGGTCGGACCGCTACACCGTGATCGAGGTCTCCGGCCTCGACCGGCCGGGTCTGTTGTACCAGCTGACGACGGCGATCTCGAAACTCAACCTCAATATCGCCTCGGCCCATGTCGCGACTTTCGGCGAGCGCGCCCGCGACGTGTTCTACGTCACCGACCTCTTGGGCGCACAGATCAACGCACCGACGCGGCAGGCCGCGATCAAGAGCGCGCTGATCCATCTGCTCACCAACGAAGACACCGTGGCCCAGCCCGCGGCGTGAGCCGGGCGCTCTCTCCGCGCGTCATTCCCGGCGCGCGCAAGCGCGAGCCACGATGATGGAAAGTTCTAGGCCGAGCGTGACCGGATGACGGATTGCGGCAGGGAGGCGAGAAACAACACCGCACAGACGCACAGCAGGACGATGTCCTTGAATATGAACTCGCCGGTCAAATTCCAGGCTATCGGATCGGTCGACAGGCTCCATCTGACAACACCGGGAGTCGTGAAGAAAAACGACCAAGTGATGGCAAAAGTGATCACCCCCATCAGCGAACCGATCGCCGACAGGATCGGGCTGAACGCGCCCGCCGCGAGAAGCGCCGCAATGCCAAACTCGGCAACGCCGAGGAAATACGCCTCTCCCCTTAGGCCGAATACCGATAGCCACGAAATAAATGGACTATTGCTGATGAACTGAACAATGCCCTGAGCCGACTGCAGCGTGAACTTCTGCATGCCAAACGACACGAAGATCACGACCATGACCCAGCGCAGTATGGCCAGAACACGATAGGATCCGGCGCCTTTTTCGGCGATGTTGAGAGATGTTTTCATGCCGACCATTTCGTTCCCTGATCAAGATTGACGACAGCTGCCGCTTTTTGCGGCACGTTCCCGATTTACGCACGCGCGGCACCTTCGTTACGCGCAGCCACGGTTCCACGAATCACGATTGTGTGCATGCGACAGGCGCGAAATTTTCGCGGAATGGAAATGCGGCGGCAGCGCGTACCGTGATGCATGATCGCCGGAGGATTCGTCCTCCTTCGTCGTGACGATTCCGCCTTCGTCGTGACGATTCCGCGAATCGCTGCGTCTTCCCAGACCGTCGCCGTTCCAACTGTCTGATGTTTGCAACACTGCGCGCGGATTTTTCCTGCGTCACAATCGCGCCGCACGAAAATCCAAATTGAAAATGCAGTCTGCTCTGGTTCGACGCAAATCAGAGGGGATACTGGATGCGACAAGAACGAACGCCGATGAAAGGCAATGGGGAGCCGGCTGGCTACACCTTCTTCTTTCAGATCGCGAACGAAGGTGGACGGCGGGCGTGCTGCGTCAGGGTAGACGCCTCGGACATACACGAGGCGTCGGCGCTGTTTCGGCAGAAATGGCCTGTCATCGAATCGATGGCCCGCGACGGCATCAACAGCGGGGACAGCGCCGACGGGGTCATCACGCTTGTCATGCCCTGATTGGCGCTTCCCGGCCGTCGAGCAACCAAGCCCGGCTTCGTTCTTCGTCCCCCCCGAACAGCTTCGCCTCCGCGACGCGGGCGAAACTAACTTCGCTGTCAGAAACTGTCGCCTTTGTAAGTTGTAATCATTGGATCGTTTGGGTCTCCTGATCGTTCTTCCTGCGACGGTATTCGTCGCTGCAATTCAACCACGGAGGAGGATCCGGATGAACAACAAGTTCTTTAGAAGCCTCATCGCAGGCGCGCTTGCCACGTCGCTTGCGCTTGCGTCACCGGCGCTCGCTCGCGGCGGTGGCGGCGGTGGTGGTGGCGGGCACGGTGGCGGTGGCGGCGGTGGTGGGCACGGCGGCGGCATGGGCGGCGGCTTTGGCGGCGGCATGCATGGCGGGGGCTTTGGCGGCGGCATGCACGGCGGTGGCTTTGGCGGCGGTGGCATGCACTTCGGCGGTGGAGGCGCGCATTTCGCCGCTATCGGCGGCCAGCATTTCGTCGGCAGAAGTTTCGCAGGCGCGCGGTTCGCGCATGCCGGAATCTCGCCCCGGTTCGCGTTCCATAACGGCCGGTTCTTCCATCGCCACCATCGCTTCGGATTCTTTGACGGGTCCTATGTCTACGCCGGCTACGACGATTGCTGGCGCCGGGTGTGGACGTCCTATGGACTGCAGTACGTCAACGTCTGCTACGGCAACTATTACTGACGCGGCCGAAGCGCGGCGCGATCGAACGGACGCCGCTGTCATCTCGATCCGGCGCATGGCTGGAACACCGCCCGACGCGTTGGCCTGTATCGCGTACCATCGCGTCGGCGCGGTTCACGGGCAAGCTGCGGTCGTGAGCAGCGCATGTTACGGCGAAGCCGAATCTGGATCGGCCGGCTGCGGCCATCACGCTTATGTGCGACCCGTCAGACGACCTTCCACTCGGTTTCTGACGTATATTCTGACGTATATCTAGGCCAAGCGAGGCGACTTGGACGCTGACTTGGACGCTTGAGACTTGGGCGCTTGATTGGGCGCTCGACCGGTCGTTCGGAGAACAAGGACCATGACGGGAGGTCACCGCCGCATTCTGGTCGTTGAAGACGACCCGGAAACTGCCGGGCAGCTGGTGGATTCGCTCACCAGCAGCGGCTACCAGGTGGATCTGGCCGCCACCGGCAACGAGGCGCTGAACCGCGGCGCGACCTCCGACTATGCCGTGATCACGATCGATCGCATGCTTCCGGATATCGACGGCATCGCGGTGATGCGTCAATTGCGCGACGACGGCGTTGCGGCGCCCGTGCTGATCATCAGCGCGCTCGGAGAAGTCGACGACCGGGTGCGCGGTCTGCGTTCCGGCGGCGACGACTACCTGGTCAAGCCGTTTTCCTTCGTCGAATTGCTGGCGCGCGTCGAGGCGCTGGGGCGGCGCAGCGACACCATCGTCAAGGAAACCATTTTGCGGGTCGGCGATCTCGCCGTCGACCTGATGTCGCGGACCGCCAGCCGGCACGGCAAGGACATCCTGCTGCTGCCCAGGGAATTCCAGCTTCTGGAATATCTGGTGCGCAACGAGGGCCGCGTCGTATCCCGGGCGATGCTGCTTCAGCACGTCTGGGACCTTCATTTCGATCCCTCGACCAATATCATCGATGTCTATGTCGGACGCGTGCGCCGCAAGGTCGACGGCCAGCAGGCCTATCCGCTGATCCATACGGTGCGCGGCATGGGATACTGTCTCCGTGCTCCTGACTAAGACGCTCACGTCATCGACGTTCCGGCTGGCGCTGATCGCGATCGGGACGTTTGGCGTGATCGCGTCGGCGATTTTCAGCTACGTCTATCTATCCACCTCCTCCTACGTGCGCGGCCGCTCGGATCGCGCCATCATGACCGATTATGTCAGCCTGCAAGGCGCTTACGCGCAATCGGGGCGCGAAGGCCTGGCCGCCCTGATCGAGCAGCGCATCGCCGACCGGGGCTTTGCCGGCAATGTCTATCTGCTCGTCGATCGCGCATTGGTCCCGCTGGCCGGGAACCTGAAGGCATGGCCGGCGACGGTCGCGGCGGCCAGGGGATGGGCCGAGTTTCGCGCGCAGGAGCCGTTGCGTGGCACGGCAGACCGGCCGCTGCTGCGGGCCATGCTCGAAACATTCGCCAACGGCGATCGTCTGCTGGTGGGACGCGATATCGGCGACCTCGACAGCTTTACCGATCAGATGAAGCTCGCGGTGATCTCGGGCATCGCATTGATCTTCGTGCTGGCGGCAGTCGCCAGCATTCTGGTGACGCGGCGGACGGTCGGGCGCATCGAATCGATCAACGCGACCAGCCGGGCCATCATGCAGAGCGGGCTCGACAAGCGCATCCCGCTCCGCGGCACCAATGACGAATGGGATCGCGTTGCGGAGAATCTCAATCAGATGCTGGACCGCATCGAAACCCTGGTGGGCGAGGTTAAGCAGGTCAGCGACAACGTTGCCCACGATCTGCGGACCCCGCTGACGCGGATGCGCGGACGGCTGGAGAAGGCCTATCACGGTCAGCGCGATGGCGCCGGCGATCAATCGCTGATCGGCGACACCATCGCCGACCTCGACGCGGTGTTGCGGATATTCTCCTCGCTGACACGGATTGCGCAGATCGAGACCCGGGAGCGCAAGGGCGCGTTCCGCACCGTGAACCTGGTCGAAATCGCCGGTGAGGTCGTCGAGCTGTACGATGCCGCGGCCGAACCGGACGGCACCCGTCTCACCATTGTCGGCGATCCCGAGGTGCTGGTGACGGGCGATCGCGATCTGATCTTCGACGCGATCGCCAATCTCGTCGACAATGCGATCAAGCACGGCCGCGCCGGAGGGCATGTCGTGGTGGCGAACGAGACCATCGACGGCAGGCCGGTGGTCTCGATCGCCGATGACGGGCCGGGAATTCCCGCCGACCAGCATGAGCATGTCTTCAAGCGCTTCTACCGGCTCGAGCAAAGCCGCTACACGCCGGGAAACGGTCTCGGGCTCAGCCTTGTGGCCGCCGTCGCCCGCCTTCACGGCGCACGGATCGAGATGCGCGACAATTCGCCGGGGCTCAAGCTCATGCTGTGGTTTTCGGCGCCGGCCGGTTAGCCGTCGAGAAATCAGTCCGTGAGGTCATTTCCATTGATCGTCCCGCGCGACGCGAATTGGGGCGATCGCTGGCGTATCTCGCGTGGTCCCGGCCGAACCGACGGATCGCGCCCGAGCTTGGGCTTCAATTCCACAAGGTCAACGAAGAGGTCGGCCTGCCGCCGCAATTCGTCAGCCACCATCGGCGGCTGGCTGGCATTGGTAGAGACGACGGTAACGTGGACGCCGCGGCGCTGCATCGCTTCGAGCAGCGGGCGGAAGTCCCCATCGCCCGAGAACAGAAACATCTGGTCGATATGACCGGCGAGCGCCATCGCATTGACGGCGAGCTCGATATTCATGCTGCCCTTCGCCTTGCGGCGGCCGCCGGCGTCGATGAACTCCTTGGTGGGCTTGGTAACGACGGTATAGCCGTTATAGTCGAGCCAATCGATGAGGGGGCGGACCGATGAATATTCCTGATCCTCGATAATGGTTGTGAAATAGAACGCCCGCAGCAGCACGCCACGGCTCTGGAATTCCTTGAGCAGACGCTTGTAATCGACGTCGAAACCGAGCGCTCTGCAGGTCGCGTGGAGATTGGCGCCATCGATAAAGAGCGCGATCTTGTCGAGCGGTGACATCAGGCACTGATCTCCTAATTCGAGACGCGCAGGTCAGCAGGGTGATCTCTGCCTGCGGGTTGGAAAATGCCGAAGCTGGCCGATGTGACGAGGCAGCTAGCGCGACCCGGAGGGACAAAGCGTCGATGCGAACGATGCGCCTGAGGCGCTGTTGCAGCGGCCCACCCGGTTCGGCAGATGGTTCGGGCGCACCACGTCAATCTAGCTGGTGTTTTCGGGATCCGTCCAGTCGCGGCCGCCGAGAACGGCCGTACTGGCCTCCACGAGGGCAAAATAATTTCCAAAGAAAACCAGAAAGCCGATATCGATCAGTTCAAGGGCAGCCTCCCATGAACGCTCGTCCGGCACGGATCCATAGCCTCCACGAATAACGAATGGTCGGAAGCCGCCGCCGCGCGGCCGGCGCCTTGCTTCCGGTCCGATGCCATTCGAGCAATGGATCAATCGCAGGCTTGGCTTTGACATATCATTCCCCGGATTTGTGGCGGGACAAGACGGCGGTCGTTAAGCAAGCGGGATTAACAAAGCAGCTATTCCGGACAACGGCGACGATACGCAACGTCCAACGCGAGCAGGCCGCTCAGGTGCGGCTCGGCTATCCAGCGAGCGTAATCGCGGAGATGCGCCGGACCATTGAACGGAGGTTGATCCGTAGGTTACATTTGGTTGAGAGGAACATACCTAGGTTTAGGATCGGCGGCCTGAGCCTGGCGAGGGACAGGCGCACGAACGGCCCCAACGGCAAATGGCTTGAGACGCTGCGCATATCGCGGCGCACCATAACGTCCGAAGCTTGAAAAGCTGCTAGGATGCTGTCCGTTGGGAGGGCCACGTCGTTGCCGCTGATGGTCGTGATCACCTGACGACGCAGCGCCGGCCCGGATGGCCAAATGCTTAGTGCTGCCATGCGTAACCAGAAACTGAAATTCTCGCGGTCTGCCGAGCAATCGCTGCTCGGCGGCATGGCGCTGGCGTGGCTGGCGGCAGCCTGCATCTGGCTCGTGCTCGGCCCCGCACCCGATATCGCTGACCATTTGATTGCCGTCGCGCTGCTGATCGCCTTGTTTCTCGCCGCAATGATCATGGTGCACCTGGTGGGGAGTACCCGCAGGCAAATGGAAGCCGAACTCGACAGCCGCACAAGGGCCGAACAGCGTGCGACAGAAGCGCTGCGCGAGAGCGAGGCGCAGTGGAAGGAGGTCTTCGAGCACAACCCGGTCATGTACTTCATGGTCGATGCGGACGGCACCGTCTTGTCCGTGAACACTTTTGGTGCCGCGCAGCTCGGCTATCCGGTCAGCGCATTGCTCGGGCAATCCGTGCTGAAAGTCTTCTTTGAGGAAGACCGGGACCGGGTCCGGAATAATGTTGCCGTCTGCCTGGACAATATCGGCCAAACCCACAGTTGGGAGATCCGAAAGGTCCGCAAGGACGGTTCGGCGCTATGGGTTCGTGAAAACGCCAAAGCCGTGCGACGGCAGAATAACCGGTTGATCGTCCTGATCGCATGCGAGGACATCACCGAGCGCAAGGAGGCAGAAAACGCCCTGCGGCAGAGTGGGAACTATTTGGCCGAAGCGCAGCGATTGAGCCACACCGGCAGCTTCGGCTGGCGTGTCGCCACCGGCGAAAGCATCTGGTCGGACGAAACTTTCCGAATATTTGGCTACGACAGGGCACCTTTCGTCACGCTCGACATGGTCGTTCAACGCATTCATCCCGACGATCGAGCGGGCGCGCAACAGACCATCGACCGGGCGTCCAGCGACGGGAGGGATTTCGATCACGAATATCGATTGCTGCTGCCCGACGACTCGACCAAATACGTCCATGCGACGGCGCATGCTGTGACCGATGCATCGGGCGGCGTCGAATTTGTCGGAGCGGTGACGGATGTCACGGAACACAAGCGAGCCGCAGAGAAACTGCATGAAGCGCAGGCCGAACTCGCGCACGTCGCGCGCGTGACGGCTCTCGGGGAACTGGCTGCATCGATCGCCCATGAGGTAAACCAGCCGCTCGCTGCCGTCGTCGCCAACGCCGCGGCCGCCCTGCGTTGGCTCGACCGCGACACTCCCGACCTGAAGGAAGCGCACATCGCTCTGGAGTCGATTGTCAATGACGGTAATCGGGCTAGCGAAGTGATCCAGCGCGTCCGTGCTCTGGTAACCAAGACCGCCTGCCAGAAAGTGCCGCTGGACATCAATGAAGTCGTCAACGAGGTGATCACCTTGCTGCATCGCGAACTGTTCGGCCAGCGGACGTCGCTGCGTATGGAACTGGCCCCGGGCCTCGGCCTGGTCCTCGGCGATCGGATCGAGCTGCAGCAGGTAATCCTCAATCTCGTCGTCAACGGCATTGAAGCGATGCAACCCGTCACCGACCGACCGCGCGAGCTGGTGATCCGGACGCATCAGGATGAAGGTCGTCAAATTCTGGTCACGGTAAGCGACTGCGGTGTCGGATTGGCCGCCGAGCACGCCGACCGGCTGTTCGACCCCTTCTTCACCACCAAATCCGGCGGCATGGGCATGGGCCTGTCGATCTGCCGATCGATCGTCGAGTCTCATGGCGGGCGGCTGTCGGCCTCCGGCAATACGGGGCCCGGTGCGACGTTTCAGTTCAGCTTGCCGATGCAGCAGGAGGACAATACGCCGTGATCGGCCGTTCGACATCGCCTCGCAACGTTGCAAGCGCGGAGGAGCCGATCGTCTACGTTGTCGACGATGATGCGTCGGTGCGTGACGCACTCAGCAGTCTGTTCCGGTCAGTGGGCTTGCGCGTCGAAGTGTTCGGGTCGGCTCCCGAATTCCTGCAGAGCAAGCTTCCGGATGTTGCCAGTTGCCTGATCCTTGACATCAGGCTGCCTCGACTGAGCGGTCTCGACTTTCAGGTCGACCTTGCCAGGGCGGGCATCCACATTCCAATCATCTTCATGACGGGTCACGGCGATATCCCGATGACGGTCAGGGCGATGAAAGCCGGCGCTGTCGACTTTCTGACCAAGCCATTCCGCGATCAGGACATGCTGGATGCCGTGGCGGCGGCGATCGAACGCGACCGAAATAGCCGCGATGAAGCCAAGATCCTCTCGGACCTGCATGCGCACTTCGGGACCCTGACCGCCCGGGAGCGGGAGGTGATGGCTCTGGTCACCGCTGGACTCATGAACAAGCAGGTCGCGGCCGAAATCGGAATTGCCGAGATCACCGTGAAGATACACCGCGGGCAAATCATGCGAAAAATGGCCGCGAAATCGCTGGCCGATCTGGTGAAGATGGCCCAGACGCTCGGATTGCAGCGCGCGGCGCCGCCGCAGTGACCTGCGCATAGAGTGACCTGGCGCATCATCAAGCCATCCGCTTGCGCCCTACAAACCTAAGTATGATTTTCCGTTCTTTATTTGCCGAGCACTCTGCCGCAAAGCGGCTTACGCCAAGTGGTATTCTGCCCTCCAGGAAGGACCGCTTTGTCCAACCCAGCCGTAATTTCGATCATCGACGACGACGGCTCCGTTCGCGCCGCGACCTACAATTTCGTGAGGTCGCTTGGATACATCGTCCATGCATTCGCATCGGCCGAGGAGTTCCTGCGCTCGCCTGACCTGAATGCCACCTCGTGCGTGATAGCAGATGTTCACATGCCAATAATGAACGGTCTCGAACTGCAAGCCCACCTGCTTGCCGGCGGATACCGGGTGCCGTTCATTTTCATCACGGCTTTCTCTGCCGAGAACGTTCGCGCGCGGGCCCTGACAGCAGGAGCGACCTGTTTCCTGGCCAAGCCGTTCGCCGGAGAAGCTTTGATCAACTGCCTCGACCTCGCTCTGCGGAATCACGGCGATGGAAGGAGCAATTGACGCAATTTGGCCAGGGCGGCACCGACCGGATCGGTCCGGGCGACAGCGGACAAAACGGGAACATCATACCATCGACATACCACCGACGCCATCGGGCGGGGGCCCGATATACGTAGGGATGAGCGGACCAACCATCTAGACAAGTTGAATATCGGGGGGGCGGGAATGAGACTAGGGGTATCGTCGCCTTTCGATAATTCGACGGCGAGATAATGCATCACACTACGATCAGTGAATGGCAATTCCTCAGAAGGAGGCCGCCATGCGTGCATGCCCACGCTGTTCCGAATGCGACAGTGAAGACGCCAAGATAGTCTCTTTGAGAAGCCCTGCGGGTGAACATTACTGCGGACGCGCTTGTCTTCGCGAAGGCCAGAAGAACTTCATTCGGTTGATGCAGCAGACGATTGCGGAGGCCGTGTCGTGACCAATCGCTGTGGCAATCCGGACTGCGATCGTCCCTTCGGGTTAGTCCGGTTCAGCTGGCACTTCGCGCAATTTTGCTCGGCCAGGTGCCGCGAGAACTACAAACGTCAGCGCGAACGCAACAAAGCCTATTGGCGATGGCTCTACAAATGTCCTGAGGCGTCTGTCGCAGACCAGAAATAGTCCGGCGATGCTGCAGCTCCGCACTTGTCGCTCGTGAGGCATTTGACGGTACCGGAGCTGGAAAATGTCATTGGCGCGTAAGGAACCGGGCGCGTCATGGAATCGCGGCGCACCCGCAATCGCGTCCCGTACATTGTGGAAAGCGAGCCCGTTGAACCGTTGCATTGGTGTCGATAGAGCGCGTGGGACATCAAGGAGCTATGATGACGACAGCACAAGCGATGATAGTCGGAGCGGTACTCGCGTGGGCGCCTTCGCTTCTTGTGTTCGCCTGGATCATGCGGGACATTCGAAACACCCGTGGCGAAGACCTCGATTAGCTCCAGGAAAACAAGCCGGTTACGATTGTCTGACGAGGGCTATCCCCGCCGAGGTGATTGCAGTGTAATGGCCAACACGGCAGTTGGCCGTGTTGGCCACGCGCGCTCACTCGAAGATGTTACGAGCGCTTCTAGAATTTGGTGATCGGTTCCAGCGTTTCGCCTTTGCGGAATGCGCGCAGCGGCGCGGTGTCGCTGTAGACGCGCTCCTCGATGATCTTGCCGTCTTTAATCCGGAATTTGTCGACGCCGCGCCAGTCGAACCGTGCGCCGTTGATGACCCGGGTGGTCTGCCATTCGATGATGACGACATCGCCGCGCGAGGTCCAGTCGAGCAATTGCCAGACGAAATCCGGGGCGGCGGCTTTCTGCACCTCCATCAGGCGATCGAGTTCGCTGCCCGAGACCGCGCGGTCCACCAGCGGCGTGTGCAGCAAGCCTTCCGGGTGCCACAGATCGAGAAAAGCCTTGCCATCGCGCGCCGCCCAGGCGGCGGCAAATCGCGTCACGAAATCCTGAATCTCTGCATCGGTCATTGGTCGTCTCCATTGTGTCGGATGGAGACGCTACGGGTGATGCAAAAAGCTGTCTGGCGGTTTACGGACCTGACGTTTTTCTCAAGCCGTCATTCCGGGATGCGCCTCTTGGCGCAGGCCCGGAATGACGGCCTGAGGGATTGCACGCCCACCTACGAGCCGATATCCACGCCTTCGTGCTGTAACAGCCAGCGCTTCCGCTCGAGCCCGCCGCCATATTTGATCAGCGAGCCGTTGGCGCCGATCAGGCGATGACAGGGGATCACTACGCTGATCGGATTTGAGCCGTTGGCGTGGCCGACCGCGCGCATCGCGTTGGGCGATTTCAGTTTCGCCGCCAGCGCGCCGTAGCTCATCGTTGTGCCGGCGGGAATTCTTGGCAGCGCCTTCCAGACCTTTTGCTGGAACGGCGTGCCGGCAACGCGCCATCTGATCGCGGTCAGGCGATCGAGATCGCCTTTGAAATAACCTGATAGCGCCGCCCTGAGCTCTTGGGGAGCCCGTGCGCCGCGCAACACCACGGCACCCACTTGCAGCCGCAGCAGCTCCTTCATGCGCGGCGCAAAATCTTCCCAGTCCAGCGCGCGCAAAACGCCGTCGGCATCGGTAACGAGCAGCGCCACGCCAATCGGCGTTTGCAGCCGGTCGAGACCGAACGTTTCAGGCGGCTTCGCGGGCATCGATTTTTCCGGACAGGGCGGGATGCTGGACGCCGGCGGCCCACAGATGCAAGGCCGCGTAGGCGCGCCACGGCCGCCAGCGCTCGGCGCGCGACAGCAGCTCCGGCGGCGAGGGACGCCGGCCGTCGGCATCGGCCAGGGCACGCAGCAAGCCGACATCGGCGGCCGGGAACGCATCGGGTTCGCGCAGCTCGCGCATGGCGATGTATTGCGCGGTCCATTCACCGATCCCCGGCAACGACCGCAGTTTTACAATGGCGTCTTCGAGGTTGGCGCCGCGGCTGAAGATCGCGGGATCAGCGGCGATCGCCTGCGCCAGCGACGTCACCGCTCTCGCCCGCGCCCCGGGCAAGCCAAGCGTTGCCAGATTTTCATCGGCGATCCGCGCGGTCGACGGAAACAGATGGCTGAGGCCTTCGCTCTCGCGCAGCGCCGCCGGCAGCGGATCGCCAAAGGCCTGCACCAGTTTGCCGAGCAGCCTGGTCGCGGCCGGAACCGTGATCTGCTGGCCGAAGATCGCGCGCACCGCGAGCTCAAAGCCGTCCCACGCGCCGGGCACGCGCAGGCCCGGCCGTGCCGCCACCAGCGGCGCCAGCGCCGGATCGAGCGCAAGATGCGCCCCGATCGTATCGGGATCGGCTGATAGATCGAACACCCGCCGCACCCGCGCGATGATCTGCGGCAATGCCGCCATATCGGGAAAACGTACCCGGACATCGACACGATTTTTGTCCGCCGGCTTGACGCTGATCACGCCGCAATTTTCGCCGATCGCGATCGAGCGCCGGTAGAGATTTTCCGACACGGTCTCGACGCCGGGAATGGCGCGGGCGGCGAGAAAGGCCAGCATCGCGTCCCAATCATAGGGCGGCCGATAGGCGAGACGAACCGACAATGCGCCGGCTTCGCGCCCGTCCTTGCCCTTGTCGCGGACACGCCGCAGCGCCGCCGGCGGACGGCCGAACAATTCACGAAAGGTCTCGTTGAAACGGCGGACGCTGTTGAAACCCGAAGCCAACGCGACCTCGGCCATCGGCAGCACGGTCTCATGGATCAATTGCTTGGCGAGCAGCACCCGCCGCGTCTGCGCCACCGTGACCGGCGACGCACCGACATGCTGGGCGAACAGCCGCCGTAGCTGCCGCGCGCCGACGCCGAGCCGGTTGGCAAGGCCCTCGACATCGTCGTCGTCGAGCCCGCCGGATTCGATCAACGCCAGCGCGCGCGACACGGTGTTGGAGGTGCCGCACCAGAACGCAAGCTCGGGCGAGACTTCCGGCCGGCAGCGCAGGCAGGGGCGAAAGCCGGCCTCCTGCGCCGCCGCCGCGGAAGGATAGAACGACACGTTCTCGAATTTTGGCGTGCGCGCCGGACAGATCGGCCGGCAATAGATGCCCGTGGTCCTGACGCCAACGAACAGCCTTCCGTCGAAGCGCGCATCCCGCGTCGAGATCGCGCGGAAGCAGGCGGTGCGGTCCATATCCATCATCGAAATATCGGACACGCGATCAGCACTCAAAAATCAGGCAGGTGGTTGTACCATGGGCGAGCAAACGCCCCTTGCCATCGGTGATGCGCCCTTCGGCGGTGCCGACACGCCGGCCGCGGCTCAACACGACGCCTTCGGCCCTGATCTCTCCGGTCTCCGGCGTAATCGGCCGCAGCAGCGAAATCTTGAACTCGACCGTCGTCTGCCCGACGCCTTTCTCGAGGGTCGACTGGACGGCCAATCCCATGCAGCTGTCGAGCAGCGTGGCCGCCAGACCGCCGTGCACCGTGCCGGCAGGATTGAGATGAATGCCGCTCGGTTTCGCGGTAACGACGACGCGCCCGTTCGCGGCTTCAGCCACATCATAACCCAGGGTCTGGGCGATCGTGTTGAGGGGCAGCGTTCCGTCGGCCAGCCCCTGAACGAATTCCAGCCCACTCATCGCCTTCTGCCTGTCGGCACTGACGGTCCCATAGGTCTTGCTGGCGTTACGACCCGGCATCATTGTCATTTCCTGGCGTTGCGGTGCATCGATCGAAGCATCATCGATCGGGACCGGATTGTCTGGCGGTTTTCGGACATCATCATTTTCGTCCAATTCCTGGTTAGCCGCCGCACTTTTCACGCCGGGCATGCTAGCGTCCACCCGAATTCCGTTGCCGGTTGGGGGGACCGCACCATGATCTGGATCGCCAATGGCCTGGTGGCGCTGGTCGGCGCGCTGCATGTCTATTTTCTGGTGCTGGAGATGTTTCTCTGGACCAGGCCGCTAGGCCTGAAAACCTTTCGCAACACGCCCGAGAATGCCGCCGAATCCGCGGTGCTGGCCGCCAATCAGGGGCTGTATAACGGCTTTCTCGCGGCCGGACTTGTCTGGGGCCTGTTCCATGGCAATCCCGGCTTCGCGTTCCAGATCAAAACCTTCTTTCTGCTCTGCGTGATCGTTGCCGGTATTTATGGCGCCGCCACCGTCAGCCGCCGGATCCTGTATGTGCAGGCAGCACCGGCTGTGCTGGCGATGATCCTGCTCTGGCTGGTGTAAGGCACTCGCCTTGGCATTGCCTTGCAATGCCACAACCGATCCCCCAAACTCCCCATCAACGATGGCATTCGACCATCGGCACATATGGGAGATAACGATATGAAGAACGGGATTACCCGGCTAATCGCGACGACCGCGCTTGCCATTGCACTGTCGGCATCATCGGCCCTTGCGCAAAAGAAATACGACACCGGCGCTACCGATACCGAGATCAAGATCGGCCAGACCGTGCCGTTCTCGGGCCCTGCTTCCGCCTATGCCGGCATCGGCAAGACGCAAGCCGCGTACCTGAAGATGATCAACGACCAGGGCGGCATCAACGGCCGCAAGCTCAATCTGATCCAGTATGACGACGCCTATTCGCCGCCGAAGGCGGTCGAGCAGGTACGCAAGCTGGTCGAAGGCGACGAGGTCCTGTTCACCTTCCAGATCATCGGCACGCCGTCGAATGCCGCGGTCCAGAAATACCTCAACGGCAGGAAGGTGCCGCAACTGCTCGCCTCGACCGGCGCCTCGCGCTTCTCCGATCCGCAAAATGCGCCCTGGACCATTGCGTTCAATCCCAACTACCAGTCGGAGGGACGCATCTACGCCAAATACATTCTGAAGAATTACCCCAACGCCAGGATCGGCATCTTCTACCAGAACGACGACCTCGGCCGCGACTACATCACCGGCCTCAAGGCCGGGCTTGGCGACAAGGCCGCGGCCATGATCGTCGGCGAAGTGTCCTACGAGTTGACCGACCCGACCATCGATTCGCAGATCGTGAAACTGAAATCGCTGGGCGCCGATCTGCTCTACGACGCATCGACGCCGAAATTCGCGGCGCAGGCGATCAAGAAGGTCGCCGACCTCGCCTGGAAGCCGGTCCACATCCTCGACATCAATGCGAGCCCGGTGTCGGCGACGCTGAAGCCCGCGGGCCTCGACATCTCCAGGGACATCGTTTCCACCAATTACGGCAAGGATCCGGCCGACCCGCAGTGGAAGGACGATGCCGGCCTGAAAGCCTATTTCGCCTTCATGGACAAATATTATCCGGAGGGCGACAAGCTCAACACCGTCAACACCTACGGCTATTCGACCGCGGAATTGCTGGTGCAGATCCTGCGTCAGTGCGGCGACGATCTCACCCGCGAAAACCTGATGCGGCAGGCCACCAGCCTGAAGAACTTCGTCCCCAGCCTGGCGCTGCCCGGCATGTCGATCACGACGGGGCCGAACGACTATCGCATCAACAAGCAGATGCAGATGATGAAGTTCAACGGCGAGCGCTGGGAGCTGTTCGGCCCGATCATCGAGGATACCGGACCTGCGGGTTAGTTCTCTTACCTCGCCCCGCTTGCGGGGAGAGCATAGGCCGCCGCTTGCGGCGGCCGTTCTTGAAACGTCGAAGCCTTTGCATAGCGAAGGCTTCGGGTGAGGGGGACCCTCCGCGAGCATTACCCGCGGGGAGTCCCCCTCATCCCGGCCTTCTCCCCGCACGCGGGGAGAAGAGGCGCTGGGCCACTGCACCCGCATCAATCCTACTTTCGTCGGCCCGAAATCGTTCACCTTTTCGGCAGGGCTCACCTTGCATTGCAGCAAGCGTTCCGCCAGTATCCCGGCCAGCGATGGCATCCACTGGGCCGATCAAGGCCCGGGACAAGACTGTCGGCTCAATCACAACACATGAGGAAATAAGCATTATGAGGAAGGGTATTCTCCATCTGGTCACCGGCACGGCGCTCGCGATTGCGCTGTCGGCCTCGTCGGCCTACGCGCAGAAGAAATACGATACCGGCGCGACCGATACCGAGATCAAGGTCGGCCAGACCAATCCGTTCAGCGGACCGGCCTCGTCATACGCGACCATCGGCAAGACCCAGGCCGCCTATATGAAGATGATCAACGACCAGGGCGGCGTAAACGGCCGCAAGATCAACCTGATCCAGTATGACGACGCCTACTCGCCGCCCAAGGCCGTCGAGCAGGTGCGCAAGCTGGTCGAGAGCGACGAAGTGCTGCTCACGTTCCAGATCCTCGGTACGCCCTCGAACGCGGCGGTACAGAAATATCTCAATGCCAAGAAGGTGCCGCAGCTGTTCGCCGCCACCGGCGCGTCGAAGTTCACCGATCCAAAGAACTTCCCCTGGACGATGGGTTTCAACCCCAACTACTTCGTCGAAGGCCGCATCTACGGCCAGTACATCATCAAGAATCATCCGAATGCCAAGGTCGGAATCCTCTATCAGAACGACGACCTCGGTAAGGACTATCTGAACGGCATCAAGGCCGGCCTCGGCGACAAGGCCGCGACCATGATCGTGGCCGAGGCCTCCTACGAGGTGTCCGATCCGACCATCGATTCGCAGATTCTCAAGATCAAGTCCTCCGGTGCGGACCTGTTCTTCAGCGCCTCGACCCCGAAGCAGGCGGCACAGGCGATCAAGAAGATCGCCGAGCTCGACTGGCATCCGGTGCACATCCTCGACATCAACGCCACCTCGGTCGGCGCGGTGATGAAGCCGGCGGGACTGGAGGCCTCCAAGGGCGTGATCAGCGTCAACTACGGCAAGGATCCGCTCGACCCGACCTGGAAGGACGATGCCGGCATGAAGAAGTATCTCGACTTCATGGCGAAGTACTATCCGGATGGCGACAAGGACTCGATCTTCAACACCTATGGCTACTCGACCTCGCAGTTGCTGATTCACGTTCTCAAGGCGTGCGGCGACGACCTGACGCGCGAGAATGTCATGAAGCAGGCCACCAACCTGAAGAATGTCCAGCTCGACCTGTCGCTGCCGGGCATCGTCAACAGCACCACGCCGGACGACTATCGCGTCAACAAGCAGTTGCAGATGCAGAAGTTCAACGGCGAGCGCTGGGAACTGTTCGGCCCGATCCTCGAGGATTCCGGACCGGCGGGCTAGTAGTACGGCTCGACGCTCGTCATTGCGAGGAGCGCAGCGAACGAAGCAATCCATTCTTTCTTGGCGCGGCGAGATGGATTGCCTCGCTTCGCTCGCAATGACGGGCGGTTAAGATCTGCAATCGGCGGTTTCTCGGAGCCGCCGATTTTTTGTGCCGGCTTTTCGCCTGTCATTATCGGGCTTGATCCGGCAGCCCATCCCACAGGGAGGCGTTTTTCTTGATGGATGCGCGGGTCAAGCCCACGCATGACGAGCGAAACTCACTTCGGAATCTCCCCAAACGTCTTGCCGACCGGCAACACCGCGTGCCGGATCAGGCGCGAATCCTCGACGGCCGCCTGGCGGTGTTTCACCGCTTCCCGGTAAACGGGATCGCGGATCATTTCCGCAAACGCAGCGACGCTTGGATATTCGGCGATGAAGCAGTGATCCCAGCGCTCTTCCGCAGGGCCTATCAACATCAGCTCGAACCGGCCCTGCCAGACGATCCGCCCGCCGAGGCGTTCGAACACCGGCCCGCTTTCCCGGCCATAGGCCGCATAGGCTTCCGCACCGGTTGCCTTGCGGCCGTCGGGATAGGCCGCGTGTTCCCTCAAGCGCACCAGATTGAGCATGTGGATCGGCCCTGGCCGATCATTGGCGCGGAATTGCGCGAAAACTTCCTTGGTCGGATCGATGTGGCCCATGCGGCTCTCCTTATGACTTTGGCCACCTTTACCACGCACCGCCCCACCTCCTAATCCCCCGTTAACCTTTGCGTAACCGGCCCTTAAATTCCGGGCGCTAGCGTGCGGCGGGACCGGTGTGGGCGGTGCGTATGGCGTTGGGACGGAAAAAGAGCGGCGGACGCAAGGAGCCGCTTTTCGGGCTTCCGGCCGCGCTCGCGGAGCTGCGTCTTTCGCCGGAAGATCGCATCCCCGCCGCCGAGGACAGGCCCAAGAAACCTTCGACCAAATCTTCCGCCAAATCGTCCGCAAACCGCAAAGAAGATAATGACGAGCCGCCGCGCGAGCGAAAACCGCGTGCGTCCAGCGGCGGCGCCAGGCGGCGGTCGAAATCGCGCGGCGGCTTCAGCCTTGCGCGCCTGTTCTATTGGGGCGCGGTGCTCGGCCTGTGGGCGGGAATCGCGGTTATCGGCGTCGTGGTCTGGGTCGGCGCGCATCTGCCGGCGATCCAGTCGCTGGAAATTCCAAAGCGTCCGCCGACAATCCAGATTGTCGGCATGGACGGCAGCGTGCTGGCACAGCGCGGCGAAATGGCCGGCGCCAATGTTTCGCTGAAGGATTTGCCGCCCTATCTGCCGAAGGCGTTCATCGCCATCGAGGACCGCCGGTTCTATTCGCATTACGGCGTCGATCCGATCGGCATTTTACGCGCGGCCGTCGCCAACATCCTGCATCGCGGCGTCTCGCAAGGCGGCTCGACGCTGACCCAGCAGCTCGCGAAAAACCTGTTCCTGACCCAGGAACGCACCCTGCAGCGAAAATTGCAGGAGGTCGAACTCGCGCTCTGGCTGGAGCGCAAGCATTCCAAGACCGAAATCCTCGAGCTCTATCTCAACCGGGTCTATTTCGGTTCCGGCGCCTATGGCGTCGAGGCCGCAGCCCAACGCTACTTCGGCAAGTCGGCCAAGAACGTCACCCTCGCCGAGGCCGCGATGCTGGCGGGCCTCGTCAAGTCGCCGTCGCGGCTGGCGCCGAACCGCAATCCGGAAGGCGCCGCGCAGCGCGCCCAGACCGTGCTCGCGGCGATGGCGGACGCCAAATTCATCACCGACGCGCAGGCGCAGGCCTCGATCGGCCATCCCCAGATCAATGTGAAGCCGGCCGGCGCTGGCACCGTCAATTATGTCGCCGACTGGATCGGCGAAGTGCTCGACGATCTGGTCGGCCAGATCGACCGTGACATCACCGTCGAAACCACGATCGATCCAAAGCTGCAGAGCGTGGCGGAAGCGTCCATCATCGACGAACTCGCGGCCAAGAGCGTAAAGTTCAATGTCAGCCAGGGCGCGCTGGTGGCGATGACGCCTGACGGCGCGGTGCGCGCCATGGTCGGCGGCCGGAACTATGCCGAGAGCCAGTATAACCGCGCGGTCACGGCAAAGCGCCAGCCCGGCTCGGCGTTCAAGCCGTTCGTTTATCTCACCGCGATCGAGGCGGGCCTGACGCCGGAAACGATCCGGCAGGACGCGCCGCTCGACGTCAAGGGCTGGAAGCCGGAGAATTACAGCCACGAATATTTCGGCGCGGTCACATTGACCCAAGCACTGGCGATGTCGCTCAACACGGTCGCGGTGCGGCTCGGCCTCGAAGTCGGCGCCAAAAACGTGGTGCGGACCGCGCACCGGCTCGGCATTTCATCGAAGCTCGACGCCAATGCCTCGATCGCGCTCGGCACTTCGGAAGTTTCCGTGATCGAACTGGTCGGCGCCTATGCGCCGTTTGCCAATGGCGGGCTCGGCGTCTCCCCGCATGTCGTGACCAAGATCCGCACCAGTGAGGGCAAGGTGCTGTATATGCGGCCCGCCGACCAACTCGGTCAGGTGATCGAACCGCGCCATGTCGCAATGATGAACACCATGATGCAGGAGACGCTGATCTCCGGCACCGCGCACAAGGCTGAAATTCCGGGCTGGACCGCCGCCGGCAAGACCGGCACCAGCCAGGATTTCCGCGACGCCTGGTTCATCGGCTACACCGCCAATCTCGTAACGGGAGTCTGGCTCGGCAATGACGACAACTCGCCGACCAGGAAGGCGACCGGCGGCGGCCTGCCGGTCGAAGTCTGGTCCCGCTTCATGAAAGCCGCGCATCAGGGCGTGCCGGTGGCGAATCTACCGAACTCGCAAGCCGGCGGCGGCGGGCTGTTCTCGAATTTGATGCAGACCGTATCGCAGGTCAGCGCACCTTCCGCGCCGACGGCCCAGGCCCCGGTCCCGCCGATTCCATCCGGCGGCGGCTATCGTCCGCCACCGACGCGGACGTCGGCGCCCCCTGTATCCTCGGCGCGCCCGGAAGCGGCGGCGGGACTGGACGGCTGGCTGATGGACCGGGTGTTCGGCGGAAGGTGACCGCCGCATGGCGATCGCGCGCATTACATTCGGTCGTCATACCCGCGAAAGCGGATATCCAGTACGCCGCGGCTTCTCGGCTTGAGCACAAATGCCTCTGGAATACCGGGTCGCCCGTTCAAGCCGGGCGATGACAGCGGTTGGGCGGCGCGACTCCGCCCTAATCCTCGATCCCGTAGCGATGCAGGTCGTTGCCGTAGGTGTCGAGCCAGCGCTTGGCGCGCTCGACGTGATCGCAGACCCGGCCGACGACCCGCCAGAACCTGGCCGAATGGTTCATCTCGACGAGATGCGCCACTTCATGGGCGGCGAGATAGTCGAGCACATAAGGCGGCGCCAGGATCAGCCGCCACGAGAACGACAGCGATCCGGCCGAGGTGCACGAACCCCAGCGACTCGACTGGTCGCGGATCGAGACTCGCCGCACCCGCACGCCGAGATCGGCGGCGTAGGCGAGCGAAGCCTTGTGCAAATCCTTGCGCGCTTCGCGCTTGAGGAAGTCGTGGACGCGCCGGTCCATATGCTCGGGGCCGCCGGCCACGCACAAAATCTTCTCGCCGCTGTCGCGGGTTTCGGTCCACACCGTGCCGCGTTCGCCGGAGCGATGCACGATCCGGTGCGGAACACCGCGCAGCGGCACCACCGTGCCGGAATGAAACGGCGCCGCCTTCGGCAAACGGCCGAGCCGCGCGGCGATCCAGCCGCCGTGGAGCTGCGCAAAGTCCTTGGCTTCCATGAGCGTGCCGCGCGGCGGCATGGTCAGGATCGCTTCGCGGTCGGTTGGATGAATGCGCAAGGTGTAGCGCCGCGCGCGGCGATGCCGGCGCAGCCTGATCGCGAAGAATTGGGAGCCGTGTTTGACCACGAGAGTCGAAGGTTCGGCAGGCCGCCGATAGAGGAGCGCGCGAGTAGCCATGTCTGACAGTCCGGGGAGCAGGAGTTCGCCCGGATTCTGCCATAACCGCCGCCACTGAAATCGCTCGGCGCAAAAACAAATCATTTGCCCAATATACAGGGGCTGGTCACTATTTGACCTCTACCGGCTGGGGGCGGAACCATAAATTTTGGATGGAACCGGGCCGGGAACGCACCCTCAAAGACTGAGGTCACACTCATTCCTTGTGAGGGCGGCGAATCTTGGTTCTTTTAATCAATTCAGGGGCTTATCGCGCCCCCCGATTCGACCCCGGAATCACCCTTATTCGGCCGCGGCGACCGATTTTTCGGCAGCGGCGACCAATTTCGGCTTGGTATTCGCCGCCGACAGCATGAAATCGGAGATTCGCGGCACGATTTCCGAACGAAAACGCGAGCCGTTGAACACGCCGTAATGCCCGACGCCTTTTTGCACGTAATGCACGCGGCGATGAGCGGGAATTGCGGTGCATAGCGCGTGGGTCGCTTCGGTCTGGCCGAGACCGGAGATGTCGTCCTTCTCGCCTTCCACCGTCATCAGCGCCACGCGCCTGATCTTCGAGGGATCGACCGGCTTGCCGCGATGGGTCATCTCGCCCTTCGGCAGTGCGTGCTTGACGAACACGACGTCGACGGTCTGCAGATAATACTCCGCGGTCAGATCCATCACCGCGAGGTACTCGTCGTAGAATTCGCGGTGCTTGTCGACCAGATCGCCGTCGCCCTTGACCAGATTGCTGAACAGCCGCTTGTGGGCGTCGGTATGGCGGTCGAGATTCATGGTGATGAAGCCCGAGAGCTGCAGGAAACCCGGATAAACGTCGCGCATCACACCGGGATGCGGGAACGGCACCTTGGTGATGACGTGGTTGCGGAACCATTCGATGCCGCGCTCGGCGGCGAGGTTGTTGACCGAGGTTGGATTGCGGCGGGTATCGATCGGCCCGCCCATCAGCGTCATGGACAGCGGCACGAACGGATCGTTTGCCGCCTCCATGACGGAAACCGCCGCCACCACGGGCACCGACGGCTGGCACACCGCGACGACATGCATGTTGCCGCCGAGCACGTGCAGCATCTCGATGACGTAATCGACATAATCATCGAGGTCGAAGCGGCCTTCGGCAAGCGGCACCATGCGCGCGTCCGACCAGTCGGTGATGTAGACCTCATGCGTCGGCAGGAAGGCTTCGACAGTGCCGCGCAAAAGCGTCGCGTAATGGCCGGACATCGGCGCCACGATCAGGACGCGCGGCTGGGGCGCGCGCAGCGGGCGCGTCAGCTTGCGATCGAAATACAGCAGACGGCAGAACGGCTTTTCCCAGATCGAGCGGACTTCCACCGCCGTGCGAATGCCGTTGACCTCGGTGGTGTCGAGACCCCATTCCGGCTTGCCGTAACGGCGCGTGGCCCGCTCGAACAATTCGCAGCTGGCGGCGATCGATTTGCCGAGTTGGGTATGCGTCCACGGATTGAGCGGGTTTTGAAACAGGATTTTCGTGGCGTCGGTCACGGCGCGCCCCGGGTTGAGCGACGCGTGGGCCAATTCGTACATCCAGTACATCGGCGTCGTAAGTGCCGGACTGCCTTCGGCCGCCAGTGGCGGTGCTCCGCCAAATTCACCAATCGGCATTATCTGTGACCCTCGTTTGCGCCGCAGCATAGTGCCGAATGCGTAATATTGCGTCAATGCACAGATCGGTAAATCTACCTGCCAAAACCACCAAAAACCCCGCAAATCCACGGGAAAGTGAGAGTTATTCACCGCCTCCGAGCAGCGAGCCGTGCCGCTTGGCGCTGCGTAAAAGGGCAAGAAAGATCGCAAATGAGGCAATGAACAGCACCGCATTGATCGCCAGGGCGTCGACCATCAGCTCGGTCCGAAACTCATGATTGATCAACAGCGCGCGCATGCCCTCGAACACATAGGTCGGCGGTAACGCCCAGGCGAGATATTGCAGCCAATGCGGCAGCACGCTGACGGGATAATAGATGCAGGCGAGCGGCATCAGGCCGAACATCAGCGTCCAGACGATGCTCTCGGCGCCGAGCCCATTGCGCAGCACGAGGCCTGAAACAAAGATCCCGATCGACCAGCTGGTGAAGATCAGGTTGCAGAAGAAGGCGATCAGCGGCAGCCCGATGCCATAAAAATTGAAATCGAAGAAGTACAGCGCCAAAAGCGTCATCGGGATCACGCCGATCGCGAGCCGGATCAGGCTCATGATCATCAGCGAGATCAGGAACTCGATCGGCTTCAACGGGCTCATCATCAGATTGCCGAGGTTGCGCGCCCACATCTCCTCGAGAAACGAGATCGAAAAGCCGAGCTGACCGCGGAACAGGATGTCCCACAGGATCACCGCGCCGATCAGCGAGCCGCCGGCGCGGGCGAAAAACCCCGACGTCTGCGCGATGTAATTCTGCAGAAAGCCCCAGGTGATGATCTGCAGCGCCGGCCAGTAGATCAATTCCAGCATCCGCGGCCATGACGACACCAGGAGATACCAATAGCGCAGCACCATCGCGTTGATGCGATGCAGCGAAATTGTGTGCCGGATCGCCGCTTCGCTCACGCCGCGCCCTCCCGCTCGCGCCCGCGCGCGACGTCCAGAAACACTTCTTCCAGCGTGGCGCGGTTGTAGCGGGCCATGATCTGGTCGGGGCTGTCATCGTCCTCGATCTTGCCGCGCTTCATAATGATGACGCGGTCGCACAGCCGCTCCACCTCCAGCATGTTGTGCGAGGCCAGCAGAATGGTCGCGTCATGGGTCTTGCGATAGTTCTGCAGATGCTGCCGGACCCAGTCGGCCGTGTCAGGGTCGAGCGACGCGGTTGGCTCATCGAGCAGCAGCAATTCGGGTTGGTTGATCAGCGCTTTCGCCAGAGCGACGCGGGTCTTCTGGCCGGCGGAGAGTTTTCCGTTGGCGCGGTCGAGGAAGTCGCCGAGGTCGAGATCGGAAGCGAGTTGCGCGATCCGTGCGGGCAGATTCTCGACCGCATAGAGGCGGCCGAAAATGGTCAGGTTCTGCCGCACCGTGAGCCGCATCGGCATGTCGACATAGGGGCTTTCGAAATTCATCCTCCCCAGCACGTCGGCGCTCTGCTCGGGCATCGCGGCGCCCAGTACCTGGATGCGGCCTGCGGTCGGCAGCACCAGCCCCATGATCATCGCAATCGTCGTGGTCTTGCCGGCGCCGTTGCCGCCGAGCAGGCCGGTGATGCTCCCGCGCCTAATCCGAAACGTCACGTCGTCCACCGCGCGGGTCGTCTTGTAGAATTTGACCAGATGCGCGACGTCGATCGCCGCGGATCCTGCCGGATCGGCGGCGGGCGACGGATTAGGCACCGGGTCACTTTTCGCCATTTGGGGCCGTTCATTGGGCCATTGCGGCGGTGAGTGCAAGACTTGCGCGAGAATCGAAGCCGTGAGCCGCGCGTTTGTGATCGGGCGCTTGCGCGGCTAAACTGCGGATATGACCGAAATTGCAGCCTCCGATTTCCGCCAGCCGCGCCGCTATGTCCGTCTGGATACGATATTGCGGCTGCGCTGGCTGGCCGCGCTCGGTCAGCTCGCCGCGATCTTCATCGTGGCGCAGGGACTCGAATTCGATGTCCCCGTCATCCCCTGCGTCGCCATCGTCAGCCTCTCGGCCGTGGTCAATCTTGCGCTGCAGATCGCGTTCAATCCGATGCAGCGGCTGGAACCGGTCTATGCCGCGGCGCTGCTGGCGCTCAACATCGTCGAGCTGGCCGCCCTGCTGTTCTTCACCGGCGGCCTGCAAAATCCGTTTTCATTCCTGTTCCTCGCCCCGGTTCTGATCTCGGCAACCGCGCTGCCGATCCGGTTGACGATCGCGCTCGGCGTGCTCGCGGTGGCCTGCGCCTCGGCGCTGGTGTTCTTCCATCTACCGCTGCCATGGGACAACGAAGATCCCCTGGTGCTGCCGCCGATCTATCTGCTCGGCGTCTGGCTCTCGATCGTGCTCGCGATCGGCGTCACCAGCCTGTATGCGTTCCAGGTCACCGAGGAATCCCGCAAGCTGTCGGATGCGCTGGCCGCGACCGAACTGGTGTTGACCCGCGAGCAGCACCTCACCCAGATCGATGGGCTTGCCGCCGCGGCGGCGCACGAGCTCGGCACGCCGCTGTCGACGATCTTCCTGATTTCGCGTGAACTGGAGAAGACCGTGCAGGACGGCCATCTCGCCGCCGATCTCAAGACCTTGCGCGAGCAGGCGCAGCGCTGCCGCGACATTTTGGCCAAGATCACCCAGCTCTCCGCGTCCGGCGCGCCGTTCGACCGCATGCCGCTGTCGACGCTGATCGAGGAGACGGTTGCACCGCACCGTGACTTCGGTGTCGCCATCAAGGTGCGGCTTGCTGTCGCAGCCACGCGCGAGCCGGTCGGCGCCCGCAATCCCGCGATCCTCTATGGGGTCGGCAACATCCTGGAAAATGCCGTCGATTTCGCGCGCACGACCGTCGAGGTGAACGCGTGGTGGAACGCCGACACCGTCGAGATCAACATTTCCGACGATGGCCCGGGCATCGCGCCGGACATGCTGAAGCGGATCGGCGAGCCCTATTTATCGCGGCGGCGCAGCGCGGACGAGGCCCAAAGCCAGCATGGCGGGCTTGGACTTGGGATATTCATCGCCCGCACCCTGCTGGAACGCACCGGCGCAAAGGTGTCGTTCTCCAACCGTGTGTTTCCCGATCACGGCGCGGTGGTTCATATCGTCTGGCCGCGCGACCGCTTCGAGGCGGCCGAGGCCGAACCTGAGACGGCGTCCTAACAGCGGTTCCTGGCATTAAGGATGGCAGTCCGGTCGACTTTAGGTGGCCTTGGCAGCGCCATTTTGCCACGCCATATGTTGAATATCCGACACAAGGATATCCAACCGTGAACGCCATCACCGAACTGAATGATCACGCCGACCGTTCGCTCCTCATCGTCGAGGACGACAAGCCGTTTCTGGAGCGGCTGTCGCGGGCGATGGAGACCCGCGGCTTCTCGGTGACGTCCTGCGACACTGTGTCCGACGGGCTGGCCGAGATCGGCCGCGCCGCGCCGGCTTTCGCCGTGGTGGATTTGCGGCTCGGCGACGGCAATGGCCTCGACGTGGTGTCCGCGCTGAAACGCAAGCGGCCGGAGGCGCGCGCGATCGTGCTGACCGGTTATGGCAATATCGCCACCGCCGTCACCGCGGTGAAGATGGGCGCGGTGGACTATCTCTCAAAGCCCGCCGACGCCGACGACGTGGTCGCGGCATTGCTGGCCAGCGGCACCGAGAAATCCGAACTGCCGGCAAACCCGATGTCGGCCGACCGCGTACGCTGGGAGCACATCCAGCGCATCTACGAGATGTGCAATCGCAACGTCTCGGAAACCGCCCGTCGCCTCAACATGCACCGCCGCACCCTGCAGCGCATTCTGGCCAAGCGCGCGCCGCGCTGAGTTGAGATCGTAGGGTGGGCAAAGGCGCTCTTTGCGCCGTGCCCACCGTTTATCCACATCGGCTACTCAATGGTGGGCACGCTTCGCTTTGCCCACCCTCATATGAGGCCTTTTGAGTCAAGCGTCGCGCCGGAGGCTCGGGTTTAATTTTTGGTGTTCGGCGTAGAGGCGGCGCGCGGAGCCATGCGTAGCGCAGCGTGCCGCCGCGGTCGAGGCGCTCAGGGACTGGCTTCCGGCGATTTATGCAGCAGCTCACTGCATCACCTCATATCCGGTCGGACCGCTTTGGCCCGTACCCACATTCCGCATACTTGCGGCGAGGAAGCCATGAGGATGAGACCCATCTACGAAACAGCCTGTTTTTGGCCCAAGGGTGGCACGGTCACCATCCATCCCGCGCTGACCGCGGCAGATGCCGCGACGCCGACGCGTTGGTTGAAAGTTTAGACCTCTGCCGTCTTGAGCATCGCTCCCTCGGGTACAAGGCCGGTTGTGAGATAGTGCCAGAGCGCCACGATCAGCTTGCGCGCCAAGGCCACGATGGCGACGCGCTTGATGCGCTTGCTGGCATTGAGTGTGCGTCGCCGATACTCCTGGGTGAGTTTGCTGTCCGGCTGATGTCGCAGCCACAGCCAGGCCATCTCGATCGCGGCGCAACGGGCGCGCGGGTTGCCCGCCTTGCTGATCCCTTGGTCGCGATCGATCCCGCCGCTCTGCCATGGACTGGGCGTTAGTCCGAAATAGCTCGCGACCTCACGCCGATTGCGAAAGTCCTTGTAGAACACCTCGTTGGTCAGCGTCGTTGTGAACGCCGGGCCGAGGCTTTTGAGCCGGAGCAAGAGTTCGCTGCGCTGTGCCATCTGAGCCGCCGCTGAGGTCAGATCCGCCGGAGCCTGCGCCAGCGCATCAAGCTGCTCGCGCACCAGCATCAGCCGCGCGTGTTCGCGCTTGATCTCGGCCATGATCTGCGGCGGTACCGCCTGGCCTTGCCAGTCCCGCTGCTTCACCAGCCAGGTCAGCCAGTCGTGTCGGCGCGGGTTCCCCACCGCCATGCCCAACAGCCGCAGCAGCGCCTTGATCCGGGTGGTGTGAGCCGTCTGTTCCTTGGTCAGCCGGCCGCGTTCGCGGCTGGCGCGGCGGGCGTCCTCCTGCTCGGGGGTCGGCACCCGCACGATCCGCACCACCCGCGGCTCGCCGCGCAGGTACGCCATCAGCGTGCGCAGCATCTTCTCGCCATCGATCCGGTCGGTCTTCACCCGCCGCGCCCGCTGATCCACTGCAATACTCGCAGGGTCGAACACGTGGTTCGTGATCCCCGCCGCCATCAGAAGCCGATGCAGCCAAAACCCGTCGTAGCCCGCCTCATAGCAACTCACCACCGCCGGGACCGCTCCCAGCGTTCGCGCTGCCCGCTCACGCATCCGCTCGATCAGCGTCAGCAAGCCGACATGATCGCCGCCCTCCAGCTTATGGTGGGATATCTTATCCTTGTCCGGGCAGTGCATCGTCACTAGCCAACTCCTCTGGCTCAGTTCGATCGCTACAAAAATCGTGCTAACATTGCTCTTGATGGGCGTGCTTACGTGGGATGCTTGCATCTGACGTCTCCGCGGGTTCGAGTGTGGAAACCCAAACCTAGCGGATGCACGCCCATCGCCACATGGAATCTACGAAAAAATTCGAACAGCCAGCTGTTTGTCATTTCTCACTCGTGGCCCCGTCGCGAGATGATATGCATGTGACGCATTTCCGGGGAACAGGGGACAATGATGGAAGACATGAAGGTGACGGCCGGCTACGACTTTGGCGCAGCGCATGCCGCCATGCGCCGCTACGTCGATGGCAACATTCTTTCGGGTGTTTCGTCGGTGGTGCTGGTCGGCCGGGATCTGGTGGATGTGAATTGCGTTGGATGGGCCGACAAGGAAGCGCAGATACCCTTGCGCGTCGACCACATCTTCCGGGTGTTTTCCAATACCAAGCTGATCACCTCCTGTGCCGCGCTGCTGCTGTTTGAAGAAGGGCGCTTCCAGCTCGACGACCCCATCGAAAAATTCATTCCGCAGCTTGCGAACCGCCGTGTGCTGCGTCCGGATGCAACCTTGTTGGACGATACCGAGCCAGCCAAGGGCTCGATCACCATCCGCCATCTGCTGAGCCACAATTCGGGACTGAGCTACGGTCTGCTCGATCCAGGAACGACGATCTTCAAGGCGTATAACGAGCGCAAGGTGCTCAACCCCGCCACAACGCTGGCGGACATGATGGACGTGCTGGCCGACCTGCCGCTGGTGTTTCATCCGGGAACGTCGTGGGAGTACTCGGTCGCCAGCGATGTCACGGCGCGGCTGGTCGAAATCGTCAGCGGGCAGCCGTTCGACGCATTCATCCAGGCGCGAATCCTGGATCCGCTTGGCATGGTGGACACCGGATTCGTCATCCCGGAGCAAAATCGAAACCGCCTTGCCGCGTATTACGCGGGGGCCGATATCATGGAGCCGATGAAGCCGGGGCTCACGCGCACCGATGACGCGCCCTATCCGGGCGCTTATTTGCGTCCCGTCCCGCGGCTGAATGGCGGCGGCGGGCTGGTTTCGACGCTGCCGGATATGGTGGCGCTGATCCGGAGCCTGCTTCCCGGCGGCCCCACCCTGCTCAAGCCGGATACCATTGCGCTGATGATGACCAACCAGTTGCCTGACGGCGTCTGGATACGCTTCGCCAGGATCGGCGATCTCCCGGGCAGAGGGTTCGCCTTGGCTGGCGCGCGGATCCTGCAGCCTTCGCTGTTCGACCATCCGGACTCCGTCGGCGAACTCTACTGGGGCGGCATAGCTGGCACGCAATGGTGGATTTCACCCAAGGCAAATGTCGCGGGCTTGATGATGACACAGCGTCAGATGGCTTTCACGCATCCGTTCGCGGTCGAATTCAAGCGGTTGGCGTATGAGGCGGTAAAGCGCAAGGGTTGACCCGTTCGGTCAACTCGCCCCGCTAAAACTCGCCCTGCCCCTGCGGATCGACCAGCCGGTTGATGCGCTGTGCGGCGGCAATGGCAAACCGCACTGTCATCGATTTGCGCGTCGGCGCCGGCAGGCGATGCTCGGGCGCCTCGCAATGCATATGCGCGCCATAGGCATCGGCGACGATCAGACCGGTATCGGGCGGGAAAATCTCGCACGGCAGATCCTGCGTAAAGGCAAAGAACAGCCGGTCGCAATGCGCGCGATATTCCGGCCATTTCTGGTCGGCGCGGAAATCCTCGAGCGATGATTTGATCTCGACGATCCAGATGTCGCCGCGCTCGTTCAGCGCCACCAGATCTGCGCGCCGGCCCGACGGCAGCGGCAGTTCGCTGATGCAGGAAAATCCGAGCGATCTCAACAGCCTCGCGGTGCCGCGCGCGATCTTGAGCGCAGTCTCCGACTGACGGCCGTCCGGCGCGGGCACGAGGCTGATCTGGCGGGCGGGCGATTCCATCCGGCAATCCTAGCCGATTTTGGCGCGGCCGCCCAACAGGACGGTGGCGCGAAATGCGCCGCAAATTCGCACCCGCCCCGCCTTGTTTTCGACCTCAGGCGACCGTGAACCGAGTGGAACCTTGGTTCCGAGGGACGGAACACACGGAGGAGAACCATGAAGTCAGGCATCGCACTTCGCTCGCTCGTATTCGCTCTCGCTGCGCTCCCGCTGTCGGCTGGCCTGTCGGCCGCCGTTGCAAAACCCACCGTCGAAGTCGCCTTCGTTCTCGACACCACGGGATCGATGGGCGGGCTGATCGAAGGCGCCAAACGAAAGATCTGGTCGATCGCGACCGCGATCGTCGATTCAAATCCCGACGCCGACATCCGCATGGGCCTCGTCGCCTACCGCGACATCGGCGACGACTACGTCACCAGGAAGATTGAACTCACCACCGACATCCAGGATCTCTACGCTCACCTTCTGGAATTGAGGGCTCGTGGCGGCGGCGACTGGCCGGAAAGCGTCAACGAGGCGCTCGATGTCGCCGTCAACAAGCTGCAATGGACCACCGGCGGCGATACCAGGCGGATCGTGTTTCTGGTCGGCGACGCGCCGCCGCACATGGATTACGCGCAGGACACCAAATATCCGGTCACGCTGTCGGTGGCGAAGCAAAAGGACATCATCGTCAACACCGTGCTCGCCGGCAACGCGCAGGATACCGAACGGGTCTGGCGCGATATCGCCCAGAACGGCAACGGCCGCTTCATTCCGATCCCGCAGGATGGCGGACAGATCGTCGTGATCGAGACGCCGTTCGATCAGGACATCATCATCCTGCAGCGCGAGATCAACGGCACCGTGATCCCCTACGGCCCGCGGGCGCTGCAGAAACGCACCGAGGACAAGACCCAGCAACTGTCGAACGTCGCGGCAGCAGCGCCCTCGCAGGCTTCCGAGATGGCGAGCTTCATCAACAAGCGCGCCAAGGCGACCTCGGAAGCCGTCACCGGCGAAGGCGACCTGGTCAGCGATATCGTCGCCGGCCGGCAGAAGCTTGCCACGCTGAAAGACGAGGAATTGCCGGACAGCTTGCGCGCGTTGAAACCGGAAGCCCGCATGGATGAAGTCAACAAGCAGATGAACCAGCGCAAGGAGCTCGACGACAAGCTCTCGGCCCTGGTGGCGATGCGGGACAAATACGTCGCCGAGCAGCGCGCCAAGGCGTCACCGAGTGCATTGTCGTTCGATCGCGTGGTGGAGGATACGCTGAAGGCGCAGATCAGGCGGTGAGAATTTAGCGCCGCATCTTTCCATGAGTCGTCCCCGCCTGGTGCGCAATTGCGGTATTATGGCGCAAACGCCGCAGGGTCCGAAAGTGACCCGGTGGCGTCTAAACTATCGGCTGGCTTCGCAGTTCGCGCGGGCGGGCTTGGCGGTAGCAATCTTCGTCGGCCCCGGTATGGGTGCTTTGCAGGGCCAGTCCGAATGGGGCGGCATTTTGCACAACGGCGTATGGATCGTTAAAGACCACTACGCGATGGCAGAACTCGGTTCGATGCGGCGGAGTATTATCGAAAATGTCATCATACTCGACCCATCCCCAAACGTAGATATACAAATGGTCCTGTCGCGCGGCCTCCAAGACTCCAGATTCGATGGACAAAGTATCGCTACGGATAGAGTCCAAGGGGCCAATATAACTACTAGGATTTATCCTTGGGGCGCTGGGATCAAACCATCCATCGGGAAAGGTGAAATTTGCAGGCAAAGTAGTTGGGAAATGATCCCAACTGACATGGGTATGCAGCCCACGAGTGGGAGTCTTTCCGGAATTTTTCCAAACAGGGGTAATCTGCCATCCAGCCGCGGTATTAGGTGCGCCGGGGCCGATTGCACCAGAGACATCGAACGCGAAAGATACGAAAGCCCGTTCCAATTTAACGAGAGCGTCCTCAGCGATGTTAGCGGCGCGCTTGCTGTCTCGCGCCGCGTTAGCAGTGACAACCCAAAGTCCGATAGTGGAAATGCTGAGCCAGAAAGTGAAAAACGCGACCGGGTCGGTCGTCGTCCGCTCCCAGATGGTTTTGCACTCTTCACTTTTGAAGCCGCCCTTGTGAGCGGCCTCCTCACAGTGGCGCTTCTCTATTTCAGTAGGCGTATAGGCCGCCTGCCAACCCAAGACCCCCAACCAAAAAACGCTAGCAAGCATAAACCCAAAAGCGATTTCCGGGTGCGTTAGGCGCAGAAGCCTTTGGAGCATAAAAACTACCTTTGCGGCTAAATCTCCTCCAACACTACCCCTTCCAATTCCAGTGCCGCAAGGCAGGGCCAGTGGCGTTTGCGCCATAATACCGCGTAATTGCGCACGGGGGCGGGGACCCATAACTTATTGGGTCCCGGCTCAAGGCCGGGACGACGGTGAATTTCGCCGGAACTTCGCAGCCCCCTCACCGCTTATCTATCGGCCGCTAACGACGTCCTGGGCGGACCGATGAGGGCTGCCCTGCATGATTGACGATCTCTGGTACAAGAACGGCGTCATCTATTGCCTTTCCGTCGGCACCTATATGGATGCCAATGGCGACGGGATCGGCGATTTCAAAGGCTTGTTGCGGAGGTTGGATTATCTGCACGGTCTCGGCATCACCGCGATCTGGCTGATGCCGTTCCAGCCCTCGCCCGGCCGGGACGACGGCTACGACATCTTGGATTATTACGGCGTCGATCCCCGTTACGGCACGCTCGGCGACTTCGTCGAATTCACCCATGGCTGCCGGCAGCGCGGCATCCGCGTCATCATCGACCTCGTCGTCAACCACACCTCCGACCAGCATTCCTGGTTTCGCGACGCACGAAGCGCAAAGGACTCGCCATACCGCGATTGGTATGTCTGGTCCGACAAGCGGCCGGCGAATGCCAACACCGGCATGGTATTTCCCGGCGTGCAAAAATCGACCTGGACGCGGGATAAGGAAGCGGGCGCCTGGTATTTCCACCGCTTCTACGATTTCCAGCCCGATCTCAACACCTCCAACCCGCATGTGCAGGCAGAAATCCTCAAGATCATGGGGTTCTGGATCCAGCTCGGCGTCTCCGGCTTTCGCATGGACGCGGTCCCCTTCGTGATTGCGACCAAGGGCGCCAAGGTGAAGAAGCCCGTCGAACAATACGACATGCTGCGCTCGTTCCGCGAATTCCTGCAATGGCGGAAAGGCGACGCCATCATTCTGGCGGAAGCCAATGTGCTGCCCGAAACCGACATGGACTATTTCGGCCGCGACGGCGACCGCATGCACATGATGTTCAATTTTCAGGTCAACCAGCATCTGTTTTATGCACTGGCCTCCGCCGATACCCGCCCGCTGGCGAAATCGCTGACGGCGACCAGGCCGCGGCCCGCGACCGCGCAATGGGGCCTGTTTCTCCGCAACCATGACGAACTCGATCTCGGCCGGCTGACCAAGCCGCAGCGCGACACCGTGTTCAAGGCGTTCGGCCCCGACAAGAATATGCAACTCTACGATCGCGGCATCCGCCGGCGCCTCGCGCCGATGCTGGGCGGCGACCGGCGGCGACTCGAGCTCGCCTACAGCCTGATGTGCACGCTGCCGGGGACACCCGTCATTCGTTATGGCGACGAGATCGCGATGGGTGACAATCTCGATCTGCCCGAGCGCAATTGCGCGCGCACGCCGATGCAATGGTCGACCGAGCCGCATGCCGGATTCACCGAGAGCGACAAGCCCTGCTCGCCCGTCATCGACGAGGGTCCTTATGGCTACGAGCATGTCAATGCCGCGAAACAACGCCGCGATCCCGATTCGATGTTGAACTGGACCGAGCGCATCATCCGGATGCGGAAGGAAGTCCCCGAGGTCGGCTGGGGCGATTTCAAGGTGATTGCGGCGCGCGATCCCGCGGTGCTGGTGATCCGCTACGACTGGCGCAACAATTCGGTGCTGTTCGTGCATAATCTCGACGAGAAGCCACGCGAAGTCACGTTTGCGGTCGGGCTGCCCGGCGAGGCCGGCAAGCTGCTGGTCAACCTGCTGTCGGAGGATCACAGCCAAGCCGATGAGCGCGGCAAGCATACGCTGATGCTGGAAGGTTACGGCTACCGATGGTATCGCGTCGGCGGCCTCGACTATCTGCTCAAGCGCAGCGATATCGATGCGGATGCGACAGGGAAGGCCAGTCACCCGGCGTGAGCGGGCGTCCCGAGAATCACACCCTCATTACCGCGCAGATCGAGCGTGCCCTGGACCTGCTCACCCTGCCGATCCAGCATGGTCGACAGCAGGATCTCGCGCCCGAAGCCGATCGAGCTCGAGGCAATCGAAGCGGGCTCGGCGCCGAGATTGAGCGCAATGACGACCGCGCCGCCCTCGCCCTCGCGGCGATAGAGCAGGATATCGCCCTGGGCTGCGACCGGCTGGTAAGCGCCGGTCACCAGTTGCGGCAATTTCTTCCGGATCGCTATCAGCGCCTTGTAGAAGTTGAGGATCGAGTCGCGGACGGCATCGAGATTGATGACATTCTCACGCGCGAAATCATGCGCCAGCGGCAGCCATGGTTTCGCCATCGAGAACCCCGCATGCGGACGCGCGCTCCATTGCATCGGCGTGCGGCAACCGTCACGACCGACGCCGATCCCCGGCACGTTCTTCTCGAAGGGGTCGCGCACCTGGTCGGGCGAGATCATGGCCTGACGCATGCCGATCTCGTCGCCGTAATAGAGCGTCGGCGTGCCGCGCAGGGTCAACAGCAGCATCGCCGCGACGCGCGCCTGCTCAGGCCCGACCCGGCTCGCCACCCGCGGCCGGTCGTGATTGCCGAGCACCCAGTTCGGCCAGGCGCCCGCCGGTAACGTGCGCTCGTAATCGGCGACGATCTTCTCGATCGAGTGCGCGCTCCACAGCGTCGACAACAGGGCAAAATTGAACGGCATCTGCGCGCCGGCAAGGTCGTTGCCGTAATAGGCGACCAGGCGGTGCAGGGGCAGATAGATCTCGCCGATCAGCACGCAGGAATCGAACCCGTCGATCACGCGCCGCATCTCCGCGATCACCTCATGTACCTCGGGCTGGTCGGTCGAATACTGCGTCAGGATGGCCTCGTGCGGCGGCCGTCCTTCGACATAATGTGGATTGGGCGGATTATCGCGGAATTTCGCGTCCTTGATCAGATGCCAGATCACATCGACCCGAAAGCCATCGACGCCCTTGCGTAGCCAGAAGCGCATCACGTCATAGATCGCCTCACGCACTTGCGGGTTGCGCCAGTTCAGGTCCGGCTGCTGGGTGAGAAAGGCATGATAATAATATTGGCCGGTCGTCTCGTCGTGTTCCCAGCCGCTGCCGCCGAATTCCGATAACCAGTTGTTCGGGGGCCCGCCCTCCGGCTTGCCGTCGCGCCAGATATACCAGCCGCGCTTTCGGTTATCGCGGGAGCTCCTGCTTTCGATGAACCAGGGGTGCTGGTCCGAGGTGTGGTTCGGCACCAGGTCGAGGATCAGCTTGAGGCCGCTGTCATGGACGGCGGCGATCAGCGCGTCGAAATCCTCCATCGTGCCGAACAACGGATCGATGTCGGTGTAGTCCGATATGTCGTAGCCGAAATCGGCCATCGGCGACGGGAAGATCGGCGACAGCCAGATCGCGTCGATCCCGAGTTCCCTCAAGTAGGGTAGCCGCTCGATGATCCCCGCGAGATCGCCGACCCCGTCGGCGTTGGTGTCCTGAAACGACCGCGGATAGATCTGATAGAAAACGCCGTGCCGCCACCAATTTTGGTCGCCCTGATCCATCCTTGGAAATCACCCTTCAAATCCGGCTTGAACAAGGCAGGGGCAACGGTCGGGCTAAAGCTGACCAGATTCTTCAGGACAATCCCCTGCCATGCGTACGCCCTGCGCGTTTAGCCATGCCGGGTCATGGCGATCTGATACACGGTGATCAGCACCTCAAACAGGATCAAGAACACGATGATCAGCTCCAGCCGCAGCGAGCGGCGGGTATCGATGATATCGGTCAAGACCTGCGCCGTCTCGGCGACCACCGCAAGTTTGCGATTGAGCGATTCGGCTCGCTCCTTGAGCTCGTATTCATCCTCCAGCCGGGCATAGAGCCGCTCGAGCTGCGGCTTGTCCCAGAGAATATCGGGCTTTTCGGACACCTCGACCGGACCGGAGACGCGATGCCGCACCGACAACGCATTGCCGATGTGCTTCAGGATCGCGTTCCGGCCACCGCGCATCTGCCCGTTCTGCGCCAGTTCGCGCGCGAACGGTTCGGTCATGTCGAACACGGCCGCAACCTCGCGCTCGTGCCGCGCCAGAACGACGCTCTTGGCCAGCGCCTCGCCAACCAGGATCAGCCGCTCCGGCGACAGACTCTGCAGGTAGATCGGACCACCCGGCGGAATCTGGTCGTCCTTCTCGGAGGCGAGTTCGATGGTCGCGATCTCCTCCTCGCGCCGGGCCGCGGGTCCTGTCATGCGCGATTGCAGGCTACGCAGGAATTCGTCCTCCTCCAGCGCATTCAGCCCGATCAGGACGACGACGCCATAGCGGAACAGAATGGCGACGCCGTTCTCGTTGACGCGAAACGCCAGCGGCGTCGTCGCCAGCACGTCGCCGCGCTCGAGGCCCGACGTATTCAGGCGATCGGCGACAAAAAACGCGCGGGCCGTTGTACGCGTCCCGCCCAGCGGCGATGTGGAAGCCTGACTCATGCAATTTCCGGCCTGCCGACGTCAAAAAACCAAGCCTGCGGCCGATGCGCTTTCGGCCTTGAGCACTAAATGTTGCGTTCAACCCTATCACAGACCCGGCCCGGATCGCACGGCGTCCCCTCGTGTTGACGGCGTTTCAGGGAAGAATATGGTGCCCCCATGGATGACAAAACCGAGACAAAACCGAAAGCCGGCGCGATCATCGTTCCGGTGACGCTGTTCGAGCAGAACTGCACCATCATCTGGCACGAGCCGACCAAAAAGGCCGTGGTGATCGACCCCGGCGGGGACGTCGACAAGATCCAGGCCGCGATCAAGCAGACCGGCGTCACCGTCGAGAAGATCTGGCTGACGCACGGCCATATCGACCACGTCGGCGGCGCCGCCGAGCTGCGCGATGCGCTGCAGGTGAAGATCGAAGGCCCGCACATTGCGGACAAATATCTGCTCGACAATGTCGTGAGCAGCGGCGAACGCTTCGGCATGACCGGCGTGCGCAATTTCGGACCCGATCGCTGGCTCGATGAAGGCGACCAGGTCTCGATCGGCGATCTCGTCTTCGACATCCTGCATTGCCCCGGCCATTCGCCGGGCAGCGTGGTGTTCTTCAACAAGGAGCTGCGCTTCGCCCATGTCGGCGACGTCCTGTTCAACGGCTCGGTCGGGCGAACCGATCTGCCCGGCGGCAGCCACGCCACGCTGATCGATTCGATCACCCAAAAGCTACTGCCGCTCGGCGACGATGTCGGCTTCATCTGCGGCCACGGTGCCGGATCGAGCATCGGCCAGGAGCGGATGACCAATCCGTTTTTGACCGGCGAGATGTAGAGCGTTTTCGAGCGAAAGCCTGCCCCGGACTTGATCCGGGGTGGATACCGGTTCGCGTAGCAATCAAGTTTACGCAGATTTCGTAGACTTATCTGCGGTAGAAAACGCGTCAAAAATAAAGAGCTGGCGGCGACTATTCCGCCGCCATTCCGCTCGCCATTTCGCCTGAACCAGCCTGAGCGAGATGGCGCGAGCCCCAGTCGCGGATCGCGGCGATGACGGGCACAAAGCTCTTGCCCTTGCGGGTCAGGCGATATTCGACCTTGGGCGGCACGACGCCGTAATCCTTGCGATCGATCAGCCCGGTTTCGGTCAGCGCCTTCAATTCGCGGCTGAGCACGCGCGGCGCGATCTCGGAGCTGCCATCGGAGCCGCGCAACAGGCCGGTTCTGATTTCGCCGTAGCGCAGCGGGCCATCCTTCAGGTCCCAGACGATGCGCAGCTTGTATTTGCCGCTGATCATTTTCTGAAATGCCGCGACCGGACAGCCGCAGGTCAACGCTGATTTCGGCTTCGCCATCTCATGCCCTCCGATACGTTGCCGGCGGGGAGGATAGGAATAAGCACAAGAAAGTCCATACTATCAATTTTGTCCATACTTGCGTTTTCGCCCTCAAGCGCACCAGATGATCCGATGCAGCCCAACGAAGGAGCCGTCAATGAAGCACTTCATGATCAAATATGCGTTTGCCAACGGCACGACCGAGGAGTGGCACCGGGAGATCGGCCGCTTCATTTCAGCCATCGACAATGACCCCGAACTGAAGGGGCGGATCAACTACCGCTGCATGAAGAACCGCGACGATTCCAGCTATTTCCACCTCGCCTCGGCCGCCGACGATCTCGCGGTCAAGACGCTGCAGGCGCGGGATTTCTTCAAGCACTACACGGAAAAGACAAGGCAGGTCGCCGGCGGCGAGGTCACGGTCACGCCGATCGAACTGATCGCCGAAACTGCGGCCTAGCGCACGATGAGTTTGGATTGAATCAGCACACCGTCATACGGCTTCGTCGTCGCTGCAGGCCGCGCGAACGCCGCAGCTTGCGCCTATTTCATCAGCCCCGCGGCGGTCAGCGCCCGGGTGATGACAGCGCCGACATCGATGGCGCGGCGACGCGGCTTTTTCGGCGGCTCGGCACGGCGGCTGGACGCTGCCTGCGGCCACAGGATCGCGGCGAGATCCGGTTCTGGCGCAGGCACCGGAACCGTCATCGAAATCGTACCGGTGCGTTCCCGCGAAACTCCGGTCGGGGCGGCCTTGGGTTGCCTGACACGTTCGGTCAGGCCGAAGAAATTCGCGATGTGATAGGACGACGAAATTCCCGCTTCGATCAGGAATGCGCCGCCCTCGCCATATCGCTCGTCATTATCGGCGATCCCGAGCGGGGTGCCGTGGGCCATGTCGGTAATGGTGTAGGACTCGACGACGGTCTCGCCATCCGCGTTCCACCAGACCTCGCGGGGATAACCGTCGACATCCGCCGCCGACATCGGTGCCTGCGGCAATTGGTGCACGTCGAGCCATTGCTTGACGATCTCGTCGGCATTCGCAGGATTGACCGTGCGATCGGCGCTGCCGTGCCACACCGACAATTTCGGCCACGGACCTTTGTGCTTCGAGGCGTTGCGCACGAGATCGCCCAACTCGCCGGCCGGACGCGACGATGACTGCATCATTCCGCTCAAGGCTTCGCGCACATTGCTGGCAATGCCGTAAGGCAGGCCGGCGATGATGGCACCGCCCGCGAAAACTTCCGGATAGGTCGCGAGCATCACCGACGTCATGGCGCCACCGGCGGAAAGCCCGGTGACGTAGATGCGACGGGGATCGAGTTTGTGATCGGCGACCATGTGCGCGATCATTTGCCGGATCGAACAGGCTTCGCCTTGATCCCGCGTGGTGTCTTCCGGATTGAACCAGTTGAAACAGGTGTTGGCGTTGTTCGATGCCTGCTGTTCGGGCATCAGCAACGCAAAGCCGTAATGGTTTGCCAGCGTCGACCAGCCGGTGCCGAGATCGTAGCCGGCGGCGGTCTGGCCGCAACCGTGCAGAACCACGACGAGCGCGGGCGCGGGCTGGAGGTGCTCAGGTACGAAGGAGAACATCCTGAGCGCGCCGGGATTCGTGCCGAATCCGGTTACCTCAAACAGCGGACTGTGAGCGCCCGGCGCAAGGCCGCGTCCAAAGGCGGCCAAACCATTGAAGCCGTTCAGCTTGGGCAGGTGGTGCAAAAATTCGATGTTCTTGGCGAGGGACAACAGCAGCTCCCGAGGTGATTTGCATTCTAACCTCACCAAGAGCAGATAGTTGCTGCACTGCAAAATGAAAAGGCCGTGTGCGGTCGTTCCCCAGGGATTTGTGAGAATCGGCGTTAATGCGTGATCAGGCCGTCGCGCGGCGCATCCATGACAGAAATACGGCGCAAATACCGATCGACAGCGCAAACAATGCGCATGCTGCAAATAACGCCAGTTGCGCCGAGTGAGCCGCTTCCATCGCGAAAAATACCGCGCCGATTGCGACCACACCCGCGGCGTTGGCGATTTGCGCCGTGGTGCCGTACATGCCGGAGCCCGCGCCCGCGCTGGCCGGCTTCACGGTCGAGAGCACGGCGCTCGACAATGGCGCCATCACCAAGCCCTGACCGTAGCCGAAGACCATCAGCACCAGCGCCAGCAACATCGCGGAAGGCGCCGCCACCGATTCGATCGTCGTCACCAACGCCGCAAGACCGGCGAGCTGCACCGCGCAGCCTTCGATCAGCACCCGCGTGCCGCGATGCCTGGCGCGCGCGCCACTATGCCTTGAGGCGATGACAAAGGTCAGCGCCAGCGGCACGAACACCAGCCCTGCGTGCAGCGGCGGAATCTGCAAGCCGCGTTGCATGAACATGGTCATGAGCAGATAGAACGACAGATTGGCGAAAAAGAAGAAGAACACGGCGACCAGGCCGCGCATGAAGGCCAGATCCGACAACAGCGCCAGATCGATCAGCGGCATGCCGCCACGGCGCGCGACCGATCGTTCGAGCCTGAGGAATCCGGCAATGATCGCAACGCCCGACGCCATCACCAGCCAGACCCACGGCGACCAGTGCACATCGTGGCCGAACAATAGCGGGCCGATCAGGCACAGCAATCCCGTGAACAGCACGATCGCACCTGACATGTCGAGCCGCGCGCCGGCGCGACGCGGCACCGTCGGCATAATCTTCAACGCCGCAGCGATGATGACGACGCCGGACGGCACGTTGACGAAAAACACCGCGCGCCAGCCGAGCCCGGCAAGATCGAGCGTCACCAGCACGCCGCCGAGCATGAAGCCGGCCGCACCGGCCAAACCCAGCACGATGCCGTAAATGCCGAACGCGCGGGCGCGGGACGAATCGGTAAACAGCAGATGAAGGGTGGCGAGCACCTGCGGCACCATCAGTGCCGCGGTCGCGCCCTGCGCCAGCCGGGCGAGAATAAGTTCCGGGCCGGATTGCGCCAGCCCGCACCACAGCGAGGTGACGGTGAAGCCGAGCACACCGGCAATGAATACATTCTTGGTGCCGTAGATATCGCCGAGCCGGCCACCGGTAACCACCAGCGTGGCATAGGCGATCAGATAGATCGCAATGACGGCCTCGATCTGCGCCGCGCTAGCGCGCAATTCGACCGCAATCGTCGGGATCGCGACGTTGACGATGAAGGCATCGACGCCGAACATGAATTGTGCGGCGACGACGATCGCCAGCACCCACCAGCGGCGCGAGGAATCCACCGGGTTTGAAACGATCTGGTGCATGTTGGGCGGTCCTGTCCGAAATCCGTTGCACGCCCAGGCTACTGATTCCGGTCATCCCGGCGATTACCTGGCAGGTAAGCAATCGCTGGGAATTTGGCCCGATTGCTGCATGGGAATCGGGGCTTCCTGCAGTCTGTTCGGCCATTTCGCGCGTTCGGGACGGCCTTCGAGGTGAACGCGATCTCCTTCGCGCGCGACCAAGCTGCAATGCTGGTTCACGCCAAGGATGGTTCATGACCGAAATATCGCGGCTCTTCCTCGCACTCATCACCGGTGCGCTCGTTGTTTCATTCGCCGGCGGCGCATCGGCCAAGCCGAGGCAAGAGCGGCCGAAGCCGAAATCGGCGGTGGAATCGGCGCAAACTGCGCCCGCGCCGCTTCCGCGGCAGTTCTTTGCCGAAAAAGGCGTCCAGCCGCTGACGCCTGAGCTCGAACAGGCCTTGCGGCCGAAGGACAGTTTCAAAGAGTGCGACACCTGCCCTGAAATGGTGGTCGTGCCGAAGGGCTCGTTCATGATGGGAACGCCGGCCAACGAGCCGGACCGGTTCAAGGGCGAAGACCCGATCCATCGCGTCACTCTGGCCAGGCCGTTCGCGGTTGGCCGCTTCGCGGTCTCGTTCGACGAATGGGACGCCTGTCTCGCCGACGGCGGCTGCGGCGGCAACAAGGGCGACGACAACGGTTTTGGCCGCGGCCGCATGCCGGCACAGGGCATCAATTTCGAAGCGGCAAAATCATATCTGGCGTGGCTGTCGAAGAAGGTCGGCCGCACCTACCGGCTGCCGAGCGAATCCGAGCGCGAATATTTTACCCGCGCCGGCACCACGACGCCGTTCTGGTTCGGCAACACGGTTACCGCACAGCTCGCCAACTACCAGGCATCGACCCCCTATGGCAGCGGGCCGCACGGCCCGGACAGCAAGGGCCCCGCGGTGGTGGATTCCTACGCGCCGAATCCGTTCGGGCTGTACCAGGTGCACGGCAATGTGTTCGAGTGGACCGAGGATTGCTTCAACAAGCGCTACACCGAGGATACGCCGACCGATGGTTCGCCATGGCTGGAAGGCGATTGCCACAAGCGCATCTTGCGCGGCGGCAGATGGAACTGGTCGGCCAACATGCTGCGCTCGGGTTATCGCGAGGACTCGATCGTCGACGGCGGCGGCTTCAGCTTCCGCGTGGTCCGGACCTTGAACGTGCAACCCTGACAATGGAAATTTGAGAAAAGATCCCGGCTCGACGGCCAGCGTTTACGGCGCCGACGGCTCCAGCGAGCCGGTGAGCGAAGCGCGCTGCGACAGCTCGATCCAGTTGCCATCGGGATCGCGCACCATCGAAATCCGTGCGGTCGTGCCGAGCGTCACCGGCGCGCGGGCCTCGCGGCCGCCATGGGCCAGCACATGCGCGTGCTCGCGATCGACCTCGAACACCTGAAAGGTGATGTAGCGCCAGCCCTTGCCCTCGAACGACGCGTCATCCGGCGCGTCGGGTGCAGGCTCGACGATCAACACCGTATCGCCCGCCAGGAAGGTCATCGCGGCACCGGCCGCCTCGCCTTGCGGCAATCCCAGCGCCTCCATGTAAAAGCGCCGATGCGCCTCGACGTCGCGCACGCCGAGACGGATGCCGATGCGTTCGATCCCGAACATTGCCTTGGGCACCAGCGAGACCCGGTTGCCGTCCGGATCGATCATCGACTCACGCGCCAAAATGCCGTCGCGGGCAATCAGAAGCTCGCGATAGCCCGATGGCGGGTTGTCCGGCAGCGGCTCGTAGACCTGATTGATCTTCAGGATCGAGCCGCAGAGGTCGTGCCGGTGCTGCTTGTAGCCGCGGCGGATCGGCTGCATGTGGTCGAACGGCAGGCCGATCTGGTTTTGCCAGAACGCAAGCGCTGCCGGCGCGTCGTTGGTCGCAAAGCCGATATCGATGCGGGGTTTTGCCAGATTCATTGTCGTTTACGGGCGTCAGCTATCGCAAGCGTTACCGGGAAGAATTCCGGGCGACGGTATGTCACATAAACGCGCACGACAACCATGCGCCGCCGGCGGCTTTACGCGATTGCGTTGCCCCTTCCCAGCCCGTAGTTTGGGGGCTGAACCCAAAGAACAACAAAGCCAAACAATATATCCGGAGAGAACACCCATGGCGCGCCTGAAATTCGGAGCTTTTCTCGCCCCGCATCATCCCATCGGCGAGCATCCGATGCTGCAATTCCGCCGCGACCTCGATTTCGTCGAGCAGATCGACGCGCTCGGCTTCGATGAATTCTGGTGCGGCGAGCACCATTCCTCGGGCTGGGAGATGATCGCCTCGCCGGAAATGTTTTTGGCCGCCGCCGGCGAGCGCACCAAGCGCATCAAGCTCGGCACCGGCGTGGTCTCGCTGCCCTACCACCATCCCTTCAATGTCGCGCAACGCATGGTGCAGCTCGACCACATGACCGGCGGCCGCGCGATCTTCGGTTCGGGTCCAGGCGCACTGGCGTCGGATGCGCATACGCTCGGCATCGATCCGATGACGCAGCGCGACCGCCAGGACGAAGCGATCGCGATCATTCGCCGCCTGTTCAAGGGCGAGCGCGTCACCGCCAAGAGCGACTGGTTCACTATGAACGACGCCGCGCTGCAGTTGCTACCACTGCAGGAAGAGATGCCGTTCGTGGTGGCGTCGCAGATTTCGCCGTCGGGCATGACGCTGGCCGGCAAATACGGCATCGGCATCATTTCGCTCGGCTCGATGTCGACGCAGGGCCTGATGGCGTTGCCGACGCAATGGGGTTTTGCCGAGGACGCCGCCAGGAAGGCCGGCACCACCGTGAGCCGGTCCGACTGGCGCGTGCTGTTGAGCTGGCACATCGCCGAGACCCGCGAACAGGCAAGGCGCGAGGCCGGCGCCGGACTGATGCGCTGGCACAACGAATATAATGTCGGCACGCTGCAGCGGCCGGGTCTGGAGCCTTTCATCTCGCCCGAGGACGCGATCGAGAAAACCGCGGGCGGCGAGAACGCCGCCTCCACCATCGGCACGCCGGACGATCTCGTCAAAACCATCAAGAGCCTGATGGAGGTCTCCGGCGGCGTCGGCACCATCGTCGGTTTCGTGCATGACTGGGCCAACCCGGAAAATACCCGCCGCAGCTGGGACATGGTGGCGCGCTACGTGATTCCGGAAATCAACGGCTATGTCGCGGGGCTGCGCAAATCGCAGAAATTCGTGATCGAAAATCGCGCCGTGTTCGAGCGCGCAGGCCAGGCCGTGATGGCCAAGATCATGGAGAATGAAAAGGCCGCCGAGGCGCTTACACTCACCGGCCCCGGCCGGGTGGCGATCCCGACCATCAACGCGCCGGACCTGCAGAAGGAAGCGGCGAAGCGCAAGGCGTGATCAGAGCGGACCTCGCTGCTTGCGCACTATCGTGGCCGCCGCTGTTTGATCCGTCATCCCCGCGCAACGGCGTTGCCGTTGTCGCTGGAGGTGCGCGCTCTTGCGCGCCTCGAGGGAGGCACGGGCCCGCCGGTACCCGTCGGCCTTCGAGACGACCGCGTTGCGGCCTCCTCAGGCTGACGGAGATGGCGTCGCACGCGCTGCTCTCTCAACGTCATTGCGAGCGGAGCAAAGCAATCCATGTCGCCGCTTGCGGAGAGATGGATTGCTTCGTCGCTACGCTCCTCGCAATGACGGGCTAGCTTCCGACTCGAATTTCAAACAGCCAGGAAGGTATGCGCCCGCATTCTCGCGACATGAAATGCCCGAGATTTGCATCAACTTCGCCCTCTCTCGAAGCAGAGGGCGCAGGGAAAGCCAGGTGCGCGCTGCACCCGCGGTCTCGCGTGCAATTTGTGCATAAGAACACGCACACGAGCATACAGGTTCAGCGGAGAACATCCGGCCTTCCCTGCGCAATGGTTTTACGGCTTACTTCGTGCTCTCCCCGGTGAACGGGCTTTCTTGCCACCGTCGCTGCGCGGATAAATCCAGCGCAACTTGACACCAGCATCGGGGTGTCAGAACCACACGACTTCGCCGTCCGCTTCAGCGCCGTTCGTCAAAGGCACCTCCGCGTCCACCGCATCTCAACCCACGTTCGTGACGATCGCGAGCGCCCCTCTTGTCGGGTGAGACGGGCGGAGAAATGCCACTGATTTGCCCAATGAGGGCAAGCAGGATTTTTTCTAACGAAGGACTTGACACAAAATACTGATTTGCCCGACGGGCAGTTTCCGATCACCATTCGTCATGATTTTTCGGCCTCCTCATTCGATCACCTCGTCGGCGCGGGCGAGCAACGTCGGCGGGATTTCAAGGCCAAACGCCTTCGCCGTCTTGAGGTTGATCACAAGTTCGAATTTGGTCGGCTGTTGAACGGGCAGGTCGCCTGCCGCCGCACCTTTGAGGATTCGATCAACGTAAGTCGCCGCTCGCCGCCAGACGTCGGCGAGATCAATCCCATAGGATATGAGCCCGCCGTCATCTGGAAAATATCGAAAAGGATAGATCGCCGGCAGATGATAGCGTTCCGCCAGCAACACAATCAATTTGCGGTGGATAAGCGTGAGACTATCGGGCATGACGATCAGGCCGCCATTCGTCTCGCGCCCGAATTCGGCGATCGAACGTTCGATATCTGCCGCGCTCTCCACACCTGCGGAAACTATTCGTGTCCCCAACGAGGGCGCCGCCGCTTCCACGGCCTGCAACTGGCCAGACCAGGTTGGGCTTTGCGCGTTTTGCATGACTGCGACGCGAGTAATGTTCGGAGCAATTCCCTTCAGCAGGTCCAGCCATTTGGTGCCCATCGCAAATTCGAAAGTTGTAAATCCGGAAATGTTGGCGCCGGGATGTGCAAGGTTGGCCACCAGCCCGGCGCCGACCGGGTCAGTGATCTGCACAAAAACGATCGGAACGGATCGCGTGGCTTTGCTCAATGCCAACGTCGCGGGGGGCGAGTGAGCCAGGATCACTTCGGGTGCCAGCGCTACAAGTTCGGACACACAGCGTCCCGTGCGCTCCGGATCGTTGCCAGTCCAACGATAATCGATTTGAAGATTCCTGCCCTCGAACCACCCAAGGTCACTTAACCCCTGCCGGAAGGCAGCCACGCGCGACCGCACCAATGGCTCGTTCTCGTCGCTCGCTATTAGCATCCCGACTCGCCGCGTCCGCTCAGCCTGCTGCGCGCGCGCGGCCGGCGGCCACGTTGCCGCCGCGCCAAGTCCGGCAATGAATTCACGCCGCTTCATTTGATTTCCCGTTGCGCCCCTGGATGCGCCTATTTCCCGTAATAGTCCTGCACCGTCTCCCACGCCACGGTTTGCAAGAACGTCGCCGTCGGCGCATCGATGCCGGCGAGATAGGGGTTGCCGACCGGCGAACGGCCGGTCAGCGCCGCATAGACCACGCAGGACGCGAGATAGGTGCCGGCCAGGCTCGGATGACGCTTGTCCGGCGCATAGAGATTGAGTTCGGGCTGCTTGCCGATGGCGCGCGCAAACGCGAGGCCGGCGGGAATAACCAGCGCGTTATTGTCATTGCCCGCGATGGTATAGGCCTCGGCCAGTTGCGCCGTCATCTCCGGCTTGTCGGCATAGGCCCAGGACATGAAGAACACCGGCCTTGCGCCGTGGGAGCGGACGATCTCGCTGTTCTTTTTGGCATATTCGGTAAAGACGGATTTGAGCTTGGGATGGATCGGGCACTGGCTGCAATCCATCATCACGGCGACGTCGAACAGTTTGTCGAGCTTGTTGAAGACGACATTGTTGTGGTCGTCGAAGGAATAATTGCCGACGGCGTTGGGCCGGAAATAGCTTTCGACGTCGTGCCAGTCGAAGCCGGAGCCGCCGATCGTCACCATGGTGTTTCGGTAATCCTGCTTGTGATCGGGGTCGGCGGCTTTTTCCATCAGCGATACATGGCCGGGCAGGCCATTGTTGTAATAGTAGAAGCTGTTGCCGATGAAGATTCCGCTCTTCGGGAAATCGGGGCCCAAACTCGTGACCGCAGGCCTGGTCTGCGCCAGCCCCGCCGTCGATCCGGCCGCGATCCAGCCGAACGCCGCCAACGCGACCGCGATCCCACCCACTATCTTCGACATCTGCGCTCTCCCTGCCTTTTCTGTTATTATCTGCCAGCTTAGCACGGCCTCCCGGCTTTGTGGCGCGATTTGGATGACCGGGCGTTTGGTGCTGGGCCTTTGCAGCAGCGAAACAAGAGGCTATTTACCTGCCTGGGCTATGCGGTCGCGACCAACCGGAGCAATTGCCATGTCGATGCAGAGTGTGGCTTCCCCCGCCTACAGCTTCACGCCGCCGAAGCGCAATTCGCTGACACATATTCCGGGCGACGAAGGCTGGCCGCTGATCGGCAAGACGCTCGAGGTGCTTGCCGATCCCAAGGGCCATGTCGAACGCAATTCCGCCAAATACGGCCTGGTCTATCGTAGTCATTTGTTCGGCGAGACCAGCCTGGTGCTGCTCGGGCCCGATGCCAACGAACTGGTGCTGTTCGATCAGGCCCGGCAATTCTCCTCCACGCTCGGCTGGGGCCGGATTCTCGGGTTGCTGTTTCCGCGCGGCCTGATGCTGCTCGATTTCGACGAGCACCGCCTGCACCGCCGTGCGCTGTCGGTCGCCTTCAAATCCGGGCCGATGAAATCCTATCTGACCGAACTCGATAAGGGCATCGCCGGCCGCGTCGCGCAGTGGAAGGCGCAGCCAGGACCGATGTTGCTCTATCCGGCGATGAAACAGCTGACGCTCGATCTCGCCGCCACATCATTCCTCGGCGCCGACATCGGTCCCGAGGTCGACGACATCACCCGCGCGTTCGTCGATATGGTGGCCGCTTCGGTCGCCGTGATCCGAAGGCCGATACCCGGCACCCAGATGGCCCGCGGCGTCAACGGCCGCAAGCGGATCATCGCCTATTTTTCGGAACAGATTCCGATCCGCCGCGAAAAAGGCGGCGAAGACCTGTTCTCGCAGCTGTGTCAGGCGACCCATGAGGATGGCGCGCTGTTGTCGACGCAGGACATCATCGACCATATGAGCTTTCTGATGATGGCCGCGCACGACACGTTGACCTCGTCGCTGACATCGTTCGTGGGCGAACTCGCCGCCCATCCGGAGTGGCAACAGAAGCTGCGCGATGAAGTAACACAGCTCGGCATCGCCGCCGACGCGCCGACGAGTTTCGACAATCTCGAAGCCATGCCGCTGTCGGAAATGGCCTTCAAGGAGGCCTTGCGGCTGAAGCCGCCGGTGCCGTCGATGCCGCGCCGCGCGATCCGCGATTTCACCTTCAAGGGCTACGCGATCCCGGCCGGCACCATGGTCGGCGTCAACCCGCTGTTCACCCACCACATGCCCGATATCTGGCCCGAGCCCGAAACATTCGATCCGGCGCGTTTCACCGAAGAGGCGCAGCGCAACCGTCATCGTTTCGCCTGGGTGCCGTTCGGCGGTGGCGCGCATATGTGCCTAGGGCTGCACTTCGCCTATATGCAGGCCAAATGCTTCGCGCGGCATTTCCTGCAGAATCTGAGCGTCTCGCTGGAGCCGGGCTACCAGCCGGACTGGCAGATGTGGCCGATCCCGAAGCCGCGCGACGGGTTGCGGGTGATCCTGAAGCCGGTGTGAAGGCTGAATGCCGAAGCAGCACACTCGAACTCAAAACCCGTCATCCTGAGGAGCTTGCGAAGCAAGCGTCTCGAAGGATGGACGCAACAACGGACTAGCGGCCATCCTTCGAGACGCGGCGAAGACGCCGCTCCTCAGGATGAGGTCCGAGATAGCTTCACAGCCTCTCAGGATGACGAAACAGTTGGAGCGTGACGCTTCACTACTCCACGAAGGTCGTGAGCTGCGCGCCCTCATCCGCCACGAACACCGCGATCAATTCCGCCGGCTCGGCGTTGCTGGCATTGGCCGAGACCAGATGCACGGCGCCGGGCGGCTCGAAGAACGACTGACCGACCTTGAAGGTCTCGACCGGACCGCCGGCGAGCTGCGAGCGGATCTCGCCCTTGGTGATATAGGCGGTGACGGAGCCCGCATGCCGGTGCGCGCGGGTAAACCCGCCGGGGCCATAGAACACCCGCACGATCGTCACGCGCTTGCCGGGAACATTGGGCAGGGCGTAGGAACCGATCGGCTCGACGGTATCGAGGGTCGATCCCGCGGGATCACTGGAGGCGCATAGCGGCTCGATCACGGCCGAGATCGCCTCCATTGTCGACGGCAAAGCCCTTCCGATCACGAATGCAAAGGCGAGGCCGGCTATGACAGCCAGATACAGCGGACGGGCCTCGATCCGCGTCAGCCCGGTGTCAAATGTTGTGGACATTGTCATTCTCCCTGGACTGTTGTCCGGCGCGCGCCGTCGACCGCCCCCACAACCTTGCCGTCCAGGCGCCCCATATCGTTTCCCCTTTGATGTTGCTCGGTTCTCGGTCGATGATCAGGCAATATTCCCGTCCGGCGGGAACAAGGCAAGCGAGCTCGTTCCATGCACGTTATCCCGCTGGCGGCCCCGGGCGGCCTCGAAATACCCGCTTTCCGCACCAACCGGCCTTATTTTGGATTCGCGGATCACGTGAAGTGACGACACCGATGATGAAATTGATCGACGAGTTCAGGCGCGGCTGGCAGGGAATTTCCCAACCCTCAGCCCTGTTCGGTGCAGGCTTCGCCGGCTGCTGCCTCGCTGTTGCGACCGTGGCGCGGTGGGGTTTGGCCCAAATCCGCCCCGACGTATTTTTCACGCCGTATATTCCAGCCGTGTTCTTTGCCACCGCCTTCGGCGGCTTCCGGATCGGGATAGCGACAGCGCTGGCGGGTGGCGCGCTCGGTGTCGCCGTCAATTTCAGCGCGGCGGCGGTCGATACCGCGCGATTCGCGCTTCTGCTCATATTCTGGGCGGTCTGCGGCATCACCGTATGGGGCGTCGAGCACTACCGAACCATGGTCGCGCAGCAGCGCCAGATCGCAAAACGCCTGATCCAGGAAGAGGAATACCGCAAGCTCATCGTCGACGAGTTGCAGCACCGGCTGAAAAACAAGACATCGACGATTCACGCCGTCCTGCATCAGGTTTTGCAGGAGCAGCCGCAAATCTGGGCCAGCATCGATCATCGAATACGTTCGCTGTCGGCGACCGACGATCTGATCGCGCGGGTCGATGTCAGCGGTTGCGATATCAAGGATCTGTTGCGCTCCGAACTCGGACCCTACGGCCATGTCCGCTTCAACCTGAACGGCGACCCGCTGTTCCTTCCCGCCAAGCTGGCGGTCAGCCTGGCGCTGATGTTTCACGAATTGGCCACCAATGCCGGCAAATACGGCGCGTTTTCTGCCGCCAGCGGGTTGTTGCAGGTGTCCTGGTCGGTGTCGGACGATCGCCTCAACATCGCCTGGGACGAGACCGAAGGGCCGACGGTCGAAAACGTCGGGAAGCCGGGCTTTGGCACCAAGCTCTTGAAATCCGCGCTCCGGCCGTTCGACGGCAAGACCGAGATCAGCTTCCTGAAGACCGGCGTTCACTGCACCATGCAGTGCCGCATCCCTGCGAGCTGAGCGGATTTGCGCCGAGACGCGCGAACCGCAATCATTTCCGCAAGCGCTGAGAGATCGCGTTGACACTCTGTTAACAACGATCGAGGCGACACCAATCGAAAACCTAAGCGTGTATGACTGTCGCGGCTTTTCGCAGTACCACTTAACCAATACTACAAGAGACTTTGGCAAGCTCGGCGGCCATGCACAGTCCCCCCAAACCAGATCTTCAGGCCGCCGCGACGAAGGCCGACCACGAAGGCGCTTTCGATTCCGAATTGAGCATTCTGAGGGATGTGTTCCGGCTGCTTCCAACGGGCGTAACCGTTCAGGACGAGCGTGGCGAATTCCTGCTGGTGAACGATGCCGCCGCAGCATTACTCCAGATGGCCGCAAGCGCCCCGGCGCCTACGCAAGCGAGCGATCGCCGCGATACCTGCCTCGAGCTGCTGCGCTGCGGCCGCTCGGCCGTTCTGGAAGAATCGATTACCGCCGGCGCCGTGAAACAGGTGTTTCTCACCGCGCATCGGCCGATACGGGTCGCCGAGCGCAATCTGCTGGTTTCGAGTTCCGCCGACATCACCGAACAAAAGGCGTTCGAGGACCAGCTGTTCCGGTCGGCCTATTATGACGAACTGACGGGCCTGCCGACGCGCCGGGTGATCGAGCATCGCGTCAACAGCCTCCTGCAGTGCGAGTCGGTCCAGGGCCATTTCGCGCTCGCCTTTCTCGATGTCGACAATTTCAAGCATATCAACGATTATTACGGGCATGCGATCGGAGACGCGCTGCTGGTGGAGATCACCAAGCGGCTGGCGCTTGACCTGCGTGAATCCGACGTGCTGTCCCGAATCAGCGGCGACGAATTTCTGCTGCTGCTCAACCCGATCCGGAGCGAGGCCGAGGTCGCCGAATACATCCATTTCATCCTGCAGCGGCTGAAGGCGCCGTTCTTCATCGATGGTTCCGAGATATTCGCTTCCACCTCGATCGGCGTCAGCCTCTATCCCGAACACGGCAAAAGCTACGAATTGCTGCGCCAGAACGCCGACATAGCGATGTATCGCGTCAAGAACGGCAGCAAGGGCGCCGCGGCGTTTTTCGACGCCGGCATGGAGCGTGAGGCGCTGGCGCGGATGAAGATCGAGCAATCGCTGCGGCTGGCGATTCTGGAAAAGCGCTTCTGCTGTGCCTTCCAGACCAAGGTCGATATCCGGACCAAGGACGTCAAGGGCATCGAGGCGCTGGTCAGGCTGCGCGACGACGAAGGCGTGATCCAGGCCCCCGGCACGTTCATCAATCTCGCGGTCGAACTCGGGCTGATCGACGAGCTGACCCATCTGGTGCTGGCGGAAATCGTCAAATCGATCGACCTGATCAACGAGACCTTCGGTCCCGATACCACGATCAGCATCAATGTCGCGGCCAAGCAAGCCGGCAATCCCGAGTTCATGCGGCCGTTCGCGGAGGCGCTCGAGGCGACCGGATTTCCGGGCCGGTTCATGATCGAAGTGACGGAAGACGCCTTCGTCACCAAGACGCTTTTCCAGGATGAAATCCTGCCGATCTTTCGCAAGCTCGGCGTCGGTGTCTCGATCGACGATTTCGGCATCGGCTATTCGTCATTGTCGGCGCTGGCCGACATCACCGCCGATGAAATCAAGATCGACCGCTCCTTCATCACCGATATCCATCAGCGTCCGCGCAGCCAGGGCATTCTGCGGGCGATCGAATCGCTCAGCGAAGCACTCGGCATGACCGTGATCGCCGAGGGCATCGAAACCTTCGAGGAGCTGGCCTATCTGCAGGCCGCGACCAAGATCCGCTACGCGCAGGGCTATTATTTCTCGCGCCCGATTTTCCTCGAGGAGCTCGCGCCGGCGATCCCGCTTGCCAGCGAGGCCCGCAGCAGTCACGCAAGCCGCCCGGCGCAGGAAAACCGCGCCGGCTATTCGCGCGGCCGCGGCTATCGGCGCTGACGGGGACACGATCATGCGCTAGACTGGAGTTCGGGTGATCCCAAGTTAGACCTGATGTTTGAGGCCCGAGGTTTGAGGTCTGAATGGACTGGTTCGGCTGGCAACTCCCGAAGGACCGGGCGCACAAGGCACCCCCCTTCGGCCCTCAGGCCCTGTTGCAGGACCTGGAGACGCGCGTTCCGCGGTACCTCGACGACGTCGATGAGGGCAAGCTGATCTATCCGGCCTGCAAGCGCGCGGGCTCCGATGCCGGCGGCGATGTCAGCGCCATTTGGGACCACACCCGGCTGGAGGCCATGCGCTATGTGATGGTGGTGCCCCGGCGGGAGTTCGAACTGTTGGGCGACCCCGCCCGTCAGCCGGAAATGCTCGACGCCTATCTCCGGCAACGGCCCCACGACGATACCGTGATTGAATTCACGGGTTCAACGATGGCCGATCTGGCGATCGCTGTTGTCGCCGGCTTCAACTGGCTGAATCACTGCGCCAGCCTGGTGGAGGTCAACCGGGAGAAATTTCTGGGGACGCTCAGCGCCTTCAGAAAGATCATCGTTCTTGGCCAGCAATGGTGGGCGATGGAGGGCGCCGATGCACGCTACAGCCAAATGCTGGCGGCGCAGCAGGTGCCGCCGCTGATGCTGTATCTGGTGTGGCTGGAATATACCCGGCTCGCCAAGGAGATCGCGTCGGCCGCACGCTTCGGTCCCTCGATCGATCGGGCAATCGAGAAGCGCCGCGAGGCTCTTGCGAAGGAATTCACCGATCGTCCCGGCGAACTCGGCGCGGCCCTCGACGAACTCAGGGAAACCATGGCCGCCTTCGAAAACGCCCGCGAGCCTGCCGACCTGGATGGCTAGCACGGTGGATGGCAATGAGTTGAAGCGGCACCGGCGTCCCGGTCACCTCGCCCCGCTTGCGGGGAGAGGTCGGATCACATCGCAGATGTGATCCGGGTGAGGGGGTACAGATCCATCAACTGACACCAACTTCGCGGATAGAGCCCCTCACCCCAACCCTCTCCCCGCAAGCTGGGAGAGGGAGGACAAGAACGGCGCATCCGCCGCTCGATCGAATTCCGACTTGACCGACCTATTTCGAAAGCGCCGGCAGCGGCGGCACGCTGTCGTTCGGCGCCCCGGCCTGCATCGTGATCAGCGTCATCGAGACCAGGTCGTAATAGCCGATGATGCCGATGATATCCATGATGCCGCGCTCGCCGAATTTTTCGAGCGCCGCCTTGTAGACGGGGTCGGTGACCTTCCGGTCGCGGTAGAGCGCAGTCACCAGATCATAGAGCGCCGCCTCGTCATCCCGCATATTGTCGGGCCGCTTGCCGGCCGCGATCGCATCCGCCACCTTGGGATCGAGCTCGCCCTTGAGCGCAAGCGGATAATGCGCGAACCACTCATATTGCGCAGTCCACTGCCGCGCGGTGATCAGGATCGCAAGTTCGCTCAGGCGCGGCGGCAGCGAGGTATTCCAGCGCAGATAGTCCGACAGCGCCGACAGCCGCGGCGCCAGATCGGGGCTGCGGATATAGGCGCGGTAGGGCGGCGCGGTGAATTTTGCGTTGCGCGGCGGCACTGCAATCATGTCCGCCCAGGCCTTTTGCGGCGGGGTCAATTGCTCGGCCTTCAAGGGCGTAAAGCGGGTGATTTCCTCCGCACGGCTTGTGGGCGGCGCTGCAACGAGCGCCGCAACACCGAATACGGCGAGCCATTTTTTCATTGTTCTCTCCCTGACAGGCGCGGGCTTGTCGCCGCATTGGCTGATTCCTGCGGCAAATAGCCTAGCCCGATGGACGACTGGTTCAATGGGGTATTGAACGGCCCCTGCCCGGGGATCAGGGCTGCAATTTCGCCAGCGCGCGTCGCGACAGCCTCGAGCCAGGGCGGCCGCGACCGGTCCGCGCAACGCCGATCAAGCCTCAAGCCCGATTAAGCCTCGAGCCCGATTAAGTCTCGAGCCCGATTAAGTCTTGGGTAACCGGATTTCCTAACCGCTTATGTCATTTCTGCGTCGTATGAATTCCCTCGGGGGGAAGGGAATGCGCAATCCGTTTAACGACATAAGAGGCTTGATGTCACAAGCCGCAGCGACCGGACGAGACCGTACCGCGACGATCCGGGGCCCGGTGCTTTGGCTGGCGCTCTGCGGCGGGTTGCTGGTCGCGGCGATCTTCATCGGCACCATCATGATGGTCGGCGAATTCCGCGAGCGCGCGCTGCATAACAGCGAGCGCGAGCTGCAGAATACCGTTCTGCTGCTCACACGCCATTTCGACCAGCAGTTCGAGGACTCCGAGAAGATCGCGGCCGATGTGATCTCCCAGCTGCGCATTTCCGGCATCACCTCGTCGCAGACGTTCCGGGAACGGATGTCGAGTCCGCAAGCGCATGAGATCCTGAGATCCAAAACCAGCGGACTGTCCTATCTCGGCGACATCTCCATCCTCGATACCGGCGGAGACCTGATCAACTGGTCGAGACCCTTGCCGGCACCACCCCTCAGTATCGCCGACCGGGCCTACTTCAAGAGCTTCAAATCCAACCCGCAATCGGAAGCAATTCTGACCGAGGCGGTTCGCAGCCATCTCGACGGCAACCTGAACACCGTCATCGCCCATCGATTGAACGGAGAAAACGGGATCTTTCTCGGCGTGATGACGCGGCGCATCGACCCCGCCAATTACGAGAAATTCTTTGCCTCCGTCGCCATCGGAATGGATGCAGCCATTTCCATGTTTCATGCCGATGGCACCCTGCTGGCGCGCTATCCGCACGTCGATCAGATGATCGGGCAGAAGTTTCCAACGGCGCCGCTGCTGCAGCGCGTCCTGAGTCAGGGAGGCCCGCAGACGCTGCGGGTGCAAAGCCCGGTCGACCAACTGGACCGGCTCGGTTCCGCGGCGCAGCTCAGCCATTTTCCGATTGTCGTCGTCGCGACCAACACGGTCTCGGCCGCGCTGGCCGACTGGCGCGAGCAAACCAGATTCCTGATCACCGCCGCCACCCTGGCCGCGTTGGTGATCGCCCTGATCCTGCTTCTGATCATCCGGCAGATGACCCGGCAGAGCCGGGAAGCGCAGCAGCGGCTGGAATCGGAAAGGGGCCAGCTCGACACCGCGCTCAACAACATGATCCAGGGTTTGGTACTCTTCGACGCCTCAGCTCGCATTGTCACCTTCAACCGGCGCTACGTCGACATGTACAACCTGTCGACGGAGGTCGTGAAGCCAGGCTGTCATTTCCGTGAGCTGATGCAGCACCGCAAGGACACCGGGTCCTTTGCAGGCGAGGTGGACGAATTCTGTTCCGGCGTTATGCATAACATCGCACAGGGCCAGGTCGACCACAGCATCGTGCAATGCGCGGACGGGCGCTCCTTTCTGGCTATCAGCAAGCCGCTGGCGCACGGCGGATGGGTCGCCACGATGGAAGACATCACGGAGCGCCGCAAACTCGAACAGGAGCGCGACCGCAACTATGCATTCCTGCGCGAGATCGTCGATCACATTCCCTCGCAGATCACTGTAAAGGGGACGCATGACCGCCGCTATCTCCTGGTCAACCGCGTCGCCGAAGCACAATTCGGCATTTCACGCGATCTCATCGTCGGCAAGACGGCCTTCGATATATTTCCGAAGGCTTCCGCCGAGATCGTCACGGCCGATGACGAGACCGCGCTGCAATCCACCGATGGACTGTTCAAAGACGAACACCTCTGGAAAACCCAGGCGATGGGCGCGCGTTACATCACGTCGAGACGCATCGGAATTCGCGATTCCGCGGGCGAGACGCGATACATCATCCACGTCGTCGACGACGTCACCGAACGCCGGCGTGCTAACGAAAAAATCGCGCACCTCGCGCATTACGACGCACTGACCGACCTGCCGAACCGGGTGCTGTTCCGCGAGCAAATCGAGCGCGAGCTTCGCAAGGCGGTAAAGGGCGAAAAATTCGCCCTGCTCTATATCGATATCGACGAGTTCAAGGGTATCAACGACTCGCTCGGCCATCATGTCGGCGACGAGCTGTTGAAGACCGTGGCCGCCCGCATCAAGGACTGCATCAAGCCGACCGATCTCATCGCGCGGCTTGGCGGCGACGAATTTGCGGTGATCCAGACCGCAGTCGGCGGTGTCGCCGACACGATAGAATTCGTGACGCGAATCCACGACGCGATCCGGCAACCCTGCCGGTGCCTCGGCCATCATCTCTCCACCGACGCCAGCATCGGCATCGCGCTGGCGCCGCAGGACGGCACCGATCTCGATCAGCTGATCAAGAACGCCGATCTGGCGATGTACGCCGCCAAGGCCGAAGGACGCCGGACCCATCGCTTCTTCGAGCCGGCCATGGACGCCCGCGCCAAGGCCCGGCTCACCATGGAACGGGATCTGCGCCAGGCGATGGTCGATGGCGGTTTCGAAATCCATTACCAGCCGCTGCTCGATCTCCGCAGCAACGAGATAACGGGTTGCGAGGCGCTGCTGCGCTGGCGTCATCCCGAACGCGGCATGGTCTCGCCCGCGGAGTTCATCCCGCTGGCGGAGGACACCGGTCTGATCAACGAGCTCGGCGATTGGGTGCTGCAAACCGCCTGCGTCGAGGCCGCCACCTGGCCGCATCAGATCCGGCTTGCCGTCAACGTCTCGCCGATACAGTTGAAGAACCAGACGCTGGCGCTGCGGATCGCCAGTGCGCTCGCGGCCTCCGGTCTCACGCCAAGCCGGCTGGAGATCGAGATCACCGAGGCGGTGCTGATCCATGACGACGAGACCGCGCTGGCGATCCTGCATCAGCTGCGCGCCATCGGTGTCCGTATCGCGCTCGACGATTTCGGCACCGGCTTCTCCTCGCTGAGCTATTTGAAGCGATTCCCGTTCGACAAGATCAAGATCGACCGTTGCTTTGTCAGCGACATCGAGGTCGACGGCTCGGCGGCGATCGTGCAGGCGGTGGTCAATATCGCCGCGGCGCGCAACATGACCACCACGGCCGAAGGCGTCGAAACCAAGCAGCAGCGGGAAATATTGCGGAAGCTCGGCTGTACCGAGATGCAGGGCTACCTGTTCAGCGCGGCCAAGCCGGCCCTCGAGGTCAGGCGATTGCTCGGTGCAAGCCGCAAAAAGGCGCAGGCGCTGGCCTGATGTCGTCCGCTGCAACGACTATCGGGCGCGCCTTACGCCGCCCACCGGTTGCGATTGGTTTCGGCGAGAATGGGCCGGATCAGCCGCCCAAAACGCTCGGCCTCCTCGTCATGCAGATAGCCGGACAGGCAGAACGAATGACAGCCGGCATCGATGAATTGCTGCAGCGTGCCGGCGCATTGGGCGGGATTGCCGACCACGGCGATGCCGGCGCCCGGACGGACTTTCGTGATGCCGGTCCATAAATGCGGCAGCAGCAGGTCGCCATGTTCGCGGGCGAGCTGCTGCACGCGCTGATTCGCCTCGGACCTGTTGTAGAGCGTCTTCATCTCCTGCTTCTGCCGCTCGGTGGCGTGACGCACCAGTTGATCTGCGGCCTCCCACGCATCCGCTTCATTTTCGCGGCAGATCACCTGCAGCCGCATCCCGAAGCCGATCTCGTTCTCGCGGCCATGCGCGCGCGCCATCTGCCTGATCTCGGCGATGTTCTGCGCGATGCGCTCCGGCAGATCGCCCCAGAACAGATGCACGTCGGAATGCTTTGCCGACAATTCCCAGGCCTGGCGCGAGCCGCCGCCGAGATAGAATTTTGGAAATGGCTGCTGCAGCGGCCGCGGCCTGATGTGCGCGCCGGACAGCTTGTGAAACCGGCCCTCGAAATTCAGCGGGCCGCGCGTCGTCCAGAGCGCCTTGAGGATCGAGACCTCTTCCTCCATCAGCGCGTAGCGCTCCTCCTTGGCATAACGCACGCCCTCGCCTTCGACTTCACTCTCGTTCTGGCCGGCGATCAGGTTGATGCAGATTCGTCCGCCCGACATCTGGTCGAAGGTCGAGATCATCTTGGCCAGCAGCACCGGATTGATGTAGCCCGGCCGCGCCGCGATCAGCGGCTTGATCTTCGATGAACGCGCCGCCATGAACGCGCCGGATATCCAGGCCTCCCAGCAGGTCGAACCCACCGGGATCAGCAGATATTCGAAGCCGGCCAGTTCCGCCGCCTGCACCACGCGGTCGCACAATTCAGGCGACCCGGCGATTTGCGCCTCCATCAGGCCATAGGCCGTGGTGTCACCATGCGTGGGCAGATACCAGCCGAATTCGAGCGGACGCATCGACACTTCTCCCTTTGGACGGGTTGCTTGATCGCATTGGGAAACAGTTTACCGTCTGGGTTCCCCGCGGCAATCGGCTTGGTGCGGAGCCCCGACGCAAGCCGGCCTCCACCGTGCCGCGATTTTTGATTTCAATCCTGCGTCTGGCAAGGTAGAGATGGCGCCATGTCCCCGGTCTCACTGCTCCTGAATATTCTCTGGGTCGTCCTCGGCGGCGCATGGATGGCTGTCGGCTGGCTGGTCGCCGCGGTCATCATGGCGATCACGATCATCGGCCTGCCCTGGGCCAGGGCCGCGTTCAATATAGCGGCCTACACCCTGTTTCCGTTCGGCCAAAAAGCGGTGTCGCGCGATGCCTATACCGGACAGTCGGATATCGGCACCGGACCGCTCGGCGTGATCGGCAACATCATCTGGCTGGTGCTCGCGGGATGGTGGCTGGCACTCGGGCATGTCATCACCGCGATCGTCATGGCCGTGACCATCATCGGCATTCCGTTCGCCTGGGCGCATCTGAAGCTCGCCGGAATAGCACTTTGGCCGATCGGCAAGACCATCGTTCCGGCCTGATGGCGTCAGCGCAATATCCGGCCTAACCCGAGGCCGCTCTTTCCATCGGCGGCTTCAGCTGCTCGAACTCGTCGTCGCTGATTTCGGTCTGGGCGACCAGCACGCTGCAGCGGAGCCGCTTGACCAGGTAGCTGCCGACCGAACCGAACCATCGCGCCAGCGGCCCTTGCGGGCGATGACCGACCACGACGAGGTGGGCCCCGATTTGCTCGGCGACTTCCGCGATCTTTTGCCCGGCATCTCCGACTTCCAGTCGCGACGTCGGGGAAAAGCCCAACGCCCTCAGCCGTTCCGAGCCTTCGTTCAGGATGGCTTTGTAATCGTCGGCTTGCTGCTCGATCGGGATCGCAAGCCCGGCCTCGGGGGTCATGATGGACGAGATCTCGACGACCGCGAGCAGAAAGACCTCGGCACGGCAAAGTTGCGCGAGCTTGGCGCCCTCCCGCAACGCGCGCCGTCCCTCGATTGACCCGTCATAGGCGAGAAGAACCTTTCTATACATCAGGCGCTCCCATTGATGGTCGAGACGAGCAAAGACTAGCACCAATCGGCCGGGGCGGATCAGATTTTTGGCCCTTCGCAAGTTTAGACCCAGGTAAAAGGCGGCGGCCTCCGCCCGGGTCCCCCTTTTCCGAGCCCCCCGCAAGGCCGTTGCCGCACCGGGCCGATCGGCTAAATGAGCCCCTGCACACCCGAAGCTCAGCTGGATAGGGCGTTGCCGGCGAATTCGACGAGATGGCGAGGTCGTTCTGTGGCCGGGTTGCCGTCGGCGAGGATGGCGGCGACTGCCGCGTTGCCCTCTGCCTCCAGCGCAGCGATAGCCTGTCGAGCCCACAGGTAAGACGCGTCAAAAATCTCCGTATGGCGGTCGAAATCTGTCACATCGATTCCGGGCGGACAGGGCGGCCGCAGTACCAAATCGAGCGGCGCGGTCGGCAGAGTATCGTAACGCTGATGCGCCACGAGACTTCGCCACAGCACGTTGACCGCACTCGGTGCGGCGGGAAGCAGCTTCTTGCGGAACGGCATCAGCATGGCCGCAAAGAGCTCGATCCGTCCAGGCAGCGCCTCATACGCGACGTCGAACATCTCGGCCGCCGGCTCGCCGAAATGCACGACCAGATTGGGACCGCTCTTTAGTTGATGCATCGGCGCCAGCGGCACATTATCGATCAGGCATCCATCGACAAGCATCGCGCCTTGTGCCGTATAGAAGGGCGGCAATAGTCCAGGAATTGCACTCGATGCACGCACCGCCTGCCACAGCGGTCCCGACCGGATCAATTCCAGACTGTGAGTCGAAAGATTGGTTGCGACCGCCGCGAAAGGCCGCCAGCAATCCTCGATCCGGCAGTCGCGGCCGTATTGATCGGCGAGTGCACGATCGAAAGCCTTGTGATCCAGCAGGGCGTAGCGCGGCCAGGTTGGCCGCCGGAAGCTGCGGCTTCTGACGAAAATTTCGTGTGTGCCGCGCTCAAGATCCTCGGCCTCGAAATTCTTGGCAAATCCCGCCGCCATGGCTGAGCCGACACTGGTGCCGACAAAGATATCGAACATCACGCCGAGCTCACGAAAAGCTTTGTAGATACCTACATGTGCGGTTCCAAAGCTACCGCCGCCGGCGGCCACGAATCCAATCGCGCGGCCGGACAGAAAACGGATCAGACTGTCGATATCAACCTGATCTTCCAGAGCAACATGGTGATGCATGAAGGAGGGCAGCCGGGCAAGCCAGGCCGCGGTGCCACTGACCTGACTGCTCCGTCGGTCATGAACGCGAACGAGGCGGCGCGCCGACATCGGATGAACCTCGCAAGCGAACGCTTCGACGTCCGTCAAGGCTCCCGCGGGGGCATCTCCACGGCACGCGAACACAACCATGTCGGCCTGGCGGATAGCCTTGCGCGCCCATGCCAACGATTCGCGACCTCCGAGGTAAACCACCAGCGGCGCGGCGTGTTCGAGTCTGTTAAGCCAGTCAGCGACCTCTGGCGCGTCCAGCGCTCGCCCAGGAAACATGGCGTTGACTCGAACGGGATCGACGATCTCGGCATCGATAGCGGCGAGCCCATCACGTATTCGACGATCAAAGGCGCCTGGCACCGGCTCGCGTCCACCGTCGATCAGCGCCACGGTTCGCGCCTTCGGCGAAGCGCGAAGCGGCGTGAGGCGCGCAGTCTCCTTGGCGAAACGGCGCGCGAGGGCCGCAAGCAGTGCCTCGACGATGGCCGGGGCGTCCCTGGCAAGCTCCTGGTAGGCTGCGCGCGTCAGCGCCAGCACGCTGGTGTCGCGGATAGCGATCACATCGGCGGTGCGCGGAACATTCGCGAAGAAACCGATTTCACCCACTATTTCACCGGCGCGCAGCTCGGCGATAGGTTCTGGATCGCCGTGCCTGCACACCGCGAGCGCACCATGCAGCACCATAAATAATGAGTCCGAGGGGCCCCCTTGTGCAACGAGCATTTGCCCGCGCACGAGATCGCGGCGGACCATTGCGTTGAGCGCCTTCAGCCGCTGTTCCGAACTGAGCGTTCTGAACAGAGCGAAGTCCTCCGACACGTTACCCCAGGCAAATGTCGCGCTCGCTCCGCTCATTGGCGACATCCAGTTCGATTGCACAACCCGATGTTAGCGCCCGGCGGCCCGTACCGCGAGCAGTAAAGGGGCGATGCGCCAGCCCGCCGCCGCAATGCATCTTATGGAAGCGCTGCAACATGAACCGCGAAACACCCCGCCGCCTCTGAGGCGCCACCTTGGAACACAACCCCCTCGATAGCCGCCGTGCCGTACCACCCCGGGGATCGACACGATGGGCCACAACTCGACAGGGCATCTATCATTTTCGCTTCGCCAGCGGCTTTGCGAGTTCGCGGGCGCAGTCAATGAAAAGCCGTGCGCCGGGGCTGATCGCGCGGTTCTTTAGGGTGACGATTACATTTTGCACCTGGGCCATTTGCAGTTTAACGGGCAAGACCTTGATCTCCGGGCGCATTATGGGAAATCTCAATATGGACGCCGGGAAAATCGTGACAAAGCGCCCGGTCGCCAAGAGACTAATCCTCACCTCGGGGGAATCGGTAACCACAGTCGTGCGGGGATAATCGAGCCCGCAGGCGCGAAACGCCTCTATTGCGATCGACCCAATCACGCTTTTCGGCGGTGGCAGCGTCCACGATTCGCTCGCCAGTTCGGCAAGCTCGATCCTGCGCCGCCGAACCCACTGATTTTGCGCGCCCGCTGCGACGACATAGGAGTCATCAAAGAGAAATTCGAAGTCCAGTCGCTCGTCTGCAGCGGGGCCGAATCTCCGTACGATCAAGAGATCGACGTTACGATCGCTCAGTTCACGGCGCAGTGGCTCCAGATATGCGGTGACGAGATGAAACACGATGCGCGGATAGCGCCGGGAGAGCCGATCAACGACGGCAGAAACAAAGCTTGCGGCCAGAATGGGGGTGCATCCGATCCGCACTTCCCCGGACGTAGGGTCGGCGAGAAACTCGATGTTCTTCACCGCCTGGCGCAGGTCATCGAATACGGCCACTCCGCCATCGAGCAAGGCGCGACCGTACTCGGTCGGCTCGACGCCCTGGGGGTTGCGCTCAAGCAGTCGCACGCCAATGGTACGTTCCAATTCCGCGATTGATCTGGAAATGGCGGGTTGGGTTGTGTTGAGGAGCGCGGCCGCCTTGCTCATACTGCCGGCCTGCACGACAGCCATCAGGACATGGAGGTCGTGCAGCTTCATCCGGAGTCCGATACGATCGCACAACTGCATCTCGGCACCCATTGCAAGACTGATATAGCTATATCAAAACATAGCATTATGCGCGTATAGCAGCATTCACGTATTTTCGCCGTCGACCTCGCGGAACAGCCGGCGACCCAGGACCGCACCTCTCGCAAGCCCGGAACCGGAGGAGGACGCCATGAACCTTCGACGCCGCCAATTTCTGCATCTGGCAGCCGCCGCCGCGGCCCTCCCTGCCGTATCGGGCTTCGCCTGGGCGCTAACCTATCCGTCGCGACCGGTGCGCATCATCGTCGGATTTGCCGCCGGCGGCCCGAACGACATCCTCGCGCGTCTGATCGGTCAATGGTTGTCGGAGCGGCTCGGCCAGCCATTCGTCATCGAGAACCGGGCAGGCGCAGGCAGCAATATCGCCACCGAGGCGGTCGTGCGTGCGCCTCCGGACGGTTACACGCTGCTCCTGGTCGGTACGCCGAACGCGATCAATGCGACGCTTTACGACAATCTCAATTTCAATTTCATTCGCGACATCGCACCGATCGCGGGCTTAATCCGCGGCGCCCTCGTCATGGTGGTACATCCCTCGGTTCCGGCCAAGACACTTCCCGAGTTCATCGCCTATGCCAGGGCGAATCCGGGCAAGCTCTCCTACGGTTCGGGCGGCGTCGGCGGGATCACCCACATCACCGCCGAGCTATTCAAGCAAGAGGCCGACGGCCTCGACATTGTGCACGTGCCCTATCGCGGCGTGACGCCCGCGCTCACCGATCTACTCGGCGGGCAGGTGCAGGTCCTCTTTACCAACCTCGCCCTATTGATTGGGTATATCGGGATCGGCAAGCTGCGCGCGCTCGCAATAACTACGGCGACCCGCTCGGACGCGCTGCCGGACATCCCGACCGTAAGCGAGTTCGTTCCGGGCTACGAGGCAAGCTCGGTCTTTGGCCTCGGTGCGCCCAGGAACAACCTGGATGGCACCGCGCTTGGCGGCTCGCCCGCCGATTTCGGCAAGCTCATCGCCGACGAAACCGAGAAGTGGGGCAAAGTAATCCGGCTGGCCAATATCAAGCCGGAATGAGGTTGACCGCCACATATTGCGCAGAATTGGAGAGAGTTCACATGCAGCCGCTAAACTCCGCAGGCCGGACCTATGATGTTGAACGTCGCGCCTGTCACGCTGCACGGCCCGGCTTCCGCATCGCCGAGATGCAGATCGGTCCGACCCAAACGGTACCTTGGCATTACCACACCGAAGCGCAGGATACGTTCTACGTCATCAACGGAACGATACGTGTTTTTACGCGCGAGCCGGAAGAAGAGGTGTGCCTGACGGTCGGTATGACCTATTCTGTTCGTCCGGGGCGGCCTCACCTTGTCGTTAATGCCGGTGACACCTCGGCCGTATTTCTGGTCTTGCAGGGGATGGGCGAGCACGATTTTGTCCCGCTCACCTCATGACGGGTGGCTCGCCGCGCCGGGCGTCAAATGTCTGCTTCGGTTGTGCGCCGTGCAGGGCGGCGCCTTCCGGTGGGTGCAAGCCCCACCCGGCAACGATCGCCGAATCACGAGATGGCGATGAGGGGTCGCGCAACGGCGCGGGCTGCGATAGCCTGCGAGGATGCATTTTTTGCACATACTGCAGTTATTGGCGCTATTGACGTTGGCCAACGGCACGCCGATCGTCGCAAAGAAGATATTTGGCCAGCGTTTTGCTCGCCCGCTGGATGGCGGAATCAAGTTTTTTGATCGGCGGCCGTTGTTTGGTCGCTCGAAAACCATTCGCGGCATCACGGCTTCGATCCTCATCACGACGGCAAGCGCCCCGCTTATCGGCCTGGATTTGACTATCGGCGCTATCGTGGCAGGCGCGGCAATGGCGGGGGACCTGTTCTCCAGTTTCGTGAAGCGCCGCCTGAACTTTCCGCCGAGCAGCCAGGCGCTCTGCCTCGATCAGGTGCCCGAATCCTTATTTCCGATGCTGGCATGCCGCGATCTACTTTCCTTGACGATCGCAGACATAGCGCTTGGCGTCGGGATCTTTTTTATCGGCGAGCTAATTCTGTCCCGCCTTCTATACAAGGTCCACGTGCGCGATGAACCATATTAGCTTGCAGTCAGCCGCGCCGAAGGCAATGCAGGGTGATTTCCGGTGAACAGTTGAAGCGCACAGGAACAACGCTCGATCCTGCACCTACCGAGGTGTAGCCGCTCATGCCGTGATACTGCCAGGCTCCCGCCCCCATTCGTCGCGGCAATACTGCATCAAGTATGATCGGAATAGACCCTGGCAGACAGATCTGCCCACCGTGGGTATGTCCGCTCAGCAGCAGATTAAAATCGGCATGAGCCGCCTGGCGATAGATTTCCGGTGTGTGCGACAACAGGATGGAGAACTCGCCATGCGGTATCTGCAACGCAGCTTTTTCGATGTTATCGACCCTATAGTGGCGCGCGTCATCGATTCCGGCGAGATAGATCTGTTGATCACCGCGCTCGATCACCGTGCACTCGTTGAGTAGCATCCGTATTCCCATCGCTTCCAGCCCCGGAACCATCTGGATGGTATCGTGGTCGCCAAGCACCCCATAAACGGGCTCATTTAGATGAGCTCGCACTCGTGCGACGCCCTCCAGGGTTGCCGCGAACGGTCCAAAACTCTTCCCTCGATAGTCGCCGGTTAGAACACATAGATCATAACGCATGCCGCCGATGAGTTCGATCAGGCGCCGCATTGCACCCTCATTCATATCCACATGCATGTCGCTGATGTGTAATATAGTGAAGCCGTCAAAAAGCGGCGGTAAGTTCTTGAACATAACGTCGTTGCGCTTGATGAGAATGCTTTCTGTATTCCGGCGTCCGCGCCAGTAGAGACCGGTCAGCTTCAGGGTATTTCGAATGACAGAAGGGACCGGATACCAATTCCTGATGTGAAGGAGGAAGAGGCTTTGGCCTAAGATTTGCGCCTCGGAGTCGGTCTCGATGCCCAGTCGCTGTTTCGCGTGGAGCGGTCCGAGACGTTCTGCCAGTTTGCGCAAGACATCTTCGTCCATGGAATAACTTCCTCCCAAATCGGCTCGACCTTCCCTGGGGGCATCCGGCTCCGACGGGCACTATAGAGGATTCCGGCCATTTCCGGTTCGAGCCCTCTCGCATTTCTGGTTCGGGTCTGCTCAAGCGTTGGATTTGCGTCTCACCCTCCGGCGGCGCGGGGCCGCTGGCCGACATCGCGACGTTGGCCGAATAGACGGAATCACCGAAGTCAGATGCTCTTTCCGAAAGGAGGTGTGCGCGTGGCGAGCATTGACACCCGCGAGGTCTAAACGGACTTGTTCGGTTGGCGCTCCCCGAAGGATTCAGCGCCGCGGCGATGCAACATTTGCTTATACTGCAATTGCTCGCGGTCAGCCGCGCCGAAGGCAATGCAGGGTGATTTCCGGCGGGCAGTTCAGGCGCACAGGAACGACGCTCGATCCCGCACCTACAGAAGTGTAGCCGCTCATGTTTTGATACTGCCAGGCTCCCGCCCCCATTCGCCGCGGCAACATTGCCTCCAGCTTGATCGGAATAGATCCGGGCAGACAGATCTGACCACCATGTGTATGTCCGCTGAGCATCAGGTTGAAATTAGCATGCGCAGCTTGGCGATATACTTCCGGTGTATGCGACAACAATATAGAAAACTCACCATCGGGGATCTGCGACGCCGCTTTTTCGATATTATCGACCCTAAAGAAGTGCGCGTCATCGATGCCGGCCAGAAAGATGCGCTGATCACCGCGCGCGATCACTTCACATTCGTTGAGCAGCATCCGTATTCCCATCGCTTCCATCGCCGGAACCATTTGAATTGTATCGTGGTTGCCGAGCACACCATAGATCGGCTGCTTTAGATGGGCTCGCAGTTTTGCTACGCCCTCTATGGCCGCCTCGAACGGTCCAAAAGTCTTTCCTCGATAATCGCCGGTTAGAACACACAGATCGTATTGTAGACTGCCGACCAGTTGGATCAGGTTCCGCATGGCAACCTCGTTCATGTCCACATGCAGGTCGCTGATATGAAGAATGATGTAGCGGTCGAAAACCGACGGTAACGCCGCAAACTTCACGTCGTTTCGCCGAACAATAATCCGCTCTGCATTCCGGCGAGCACGCCAATAGAGGCCCGTTAGCTTCAGCGCATTTCGAATTATCGCGGGCGCCAGATACAAGTTCTCTAAATGAAAGAAGGTCAGCCCCTGGCCAAAGACTTGGGCTTCGTGATCCGCCTCGATCCCCAATCGCTGTCTTGCGTGGAGTGGCCCGAGACGTTCCTCCAGTTTGCGTAAGATATCCTTGTCCATGGAAGAAGTTCCTCCGAAATGGCTCGATCTTCCATGGGAACATCAGGCTCTGCCAAACACTACAAAGTATTCCCTTCGGGCAAACAGTTTGTTTTACTCAGCAGCATGGCTGATTTGCCGTCCCCGGCAACTCCCGGCGGGCAATGAACTATCTTCCGCGACATCCCTCCGAGGATCGCTCGTGCCACAGTCCCGGCACGCTCGGCACAGGCCCCCTGCACGATTCGAACGTCTGACCGGTGCCTTTGGAGCCTTGCTCCTCCCAAATCGGCCCCCGCAAGGCCGTTGCCGATACCAGGCCAATCGGCTAAATGAGCCCCTACGCACCCGTAGCTCAGCTGGATAGAGCGTTGCCCTCCGAAGGCAAAGGTCACACGTTCGAATCGTGTCGGGTGCGCCAGGATTTTCGTACCCCCGAGGGGTGCCAGTGTGGTGATGAGTGACCCGGAATGGCTGAAGCCGATCTAGACGTCGTAATCCGGCAGCTCGCAAAGCAGCAAAACAAGAGCCTGATCGCCGCCGCGAAGAAGCGGCGTGACCAGTATGCGGCCCGGGCGGCCAAGGCGAAGGACAAGGAAGCCAGGGACCGCTTCAGGCTGATGGCCAAAAGCACCATGTTGCATGGCGCAGCCGCGGCGAAGCGGCTGCAGAACTCGGCGGAAAACACCGCGGATAGCTACGCCCGGGCGATCAAGAACGCGGCGGAACAACCGCCCGCAAAAATGCCCGCCAAGAAAGTCGTCAAGAAAGCGGTCAAGAAGAAAGAAGCCTGACCGCCCCGGTCGCGTATTCCCCGCCGCCGGACCCCGTCATCACCGGAGCGACCCGGCACCGGCGGCATCTAGCCCCCCGAAAGCATCGCTTTCAATTTCAGCACCGCGCTGTCCGGCGTCGTGAGGATCGGCCGTCCGGTTGCCTCGGCGACCATGGCCGCCGCCGGCGCCAGGCTGTACTGGGCCAGCGCGATCAGGTCGCAATCGCGCAGATCCTTTGACGCCTCCGTCACCAGGCGATCGTGCTCGGCGCGGTCGCCGCGGTCGAGCGCCGCCAAAGCGCCCTCCGCCAGCTTTGGCACGATCTCGATGGAAGCGGGGAATTCCGGCGGCATCGACGCCAATGTCGGCGGAAACGTCGACAGCAAGCCGATTCTGCGGCCTCGTGCGACGGCCTGTTCGATCATCGCCTCATTGGGCTTGAGCACCGGCATCGGCGCGTGCGCGCGGGCCACGGCTTCGATGCAGGGGCCGAACGCCGAGCAGGTGAAAAGGATGCCATCGGCGCCGGTGCCGGCGGCATAGCGCCCCAATTCCAAAAAGCGTTCGGTCATCGCCTCGGAGAGCCGGCCCTCGCGCGCCAGATCGGCCGACAGGCTGTCGTCGAGCAAATTCATCAGACGCGCTTCCGGCCAAAGTTTTGCGAACGCGGTCTCGACCGGCACGATCGAATGTTTCAGGGCATGGACGAGGGTGATGCGCATGGCCCAAGTCTCGCCGCCGCGCCGCCCGTGTCAACCCTCGATCCCGCAAAGGTTCGCCGCCGGCGTCGCCCGCAGCAATTGCTCGCGATGCCTGGAGTCAAGCCGGCCCGAGCGCGCGGTAAATGCCATGCTCGAACTGACGATAGACGTTGAGCGCACGCGCGTCGGCGAACGGCAGGATTTGCATCATGATCACCCCGGCAATATCAGACGCGGGATCGATCCAGTAATAGGTATTGTAGAGCCCGGCCCATGTCAGGCTGCCGGCCTTGCGGCCCTCCCGCACCGGATCAAGGTTGATCATGTGTCCGAGACCCCATCGCAGCCGGACACCTGGAAAGAAATCGACGTCGTTCGACAAGGCCGGATTGGTCGTCTTCATGATGCCGGCTTCGATATTGCCGATCTGGTTGGCCGACATCAGCGCAACCGTCTCCGGCCGCAGGATGCTTTTTCCGGCAAGGCTCCCACCGCTCAAGAGCGCCTGAAGCAAGGTCAGGTAGTCCGGCGCGGTCGAATAGATGCCGCCGCCCCCTGAGAACACCTTTGGGATCGTTCGCTTCTCGATCGGCTGCGGAACCAGCGCTCCGTCCGCTTTGCGCAAATACAGGCTCGCCTGGCGTGCGCGTTGCACCTCGGTGACCGTGAACCCGGTGTCCTTCATGCCGAGCGGCGCAAGAATGTGGTCGTGGAAATAGCGGTCCAGCGTCTCGCCGCTGACGATTTCCACCAGCCGGCCGACCCGGTCGAGGCTGCCGCCATAGGCCCATTTGGTGCCGGGATCGAACGTCAGCGGCATTTGGGGCAGCGCAGGGTCCTTGCGCGAGAGCTTGAGGTAGCGAACGAGGTTGGGGTCCCAAAGCTGATAACTAAATCCGGATGTGTGCGACAACAGGTTGCGCAAGGTGATGGGCTTTTGCGCTAGGCGCAATTGCGGCGCGCCCTTTTGGTCGAAGCCTGCGAGAACCCAGGGCGATGCCAGCGTCGGATCGATCCGTTCGGCCGGCGCGTCCAGTTCAAGCTTGCCGCCTTCCACAAGCTGCATGGCCGCAACCGATGTCAGCAGCTTGACCATCGAGGCGATGCGAAAGACCGTATCAACCGAGAGCTTCGGCGCCGCGCCCATGCCGCGCATGCCGAACGCGCCCTGGTAGATCACCGACTGCGCCGTTGCGGCCATTGCGACAACGCCAGGCACCGCCGCCGCCGCGACGCTTTTTTGCAAGACCGCGTCGATTCCACTGCCGCGAGACAGCGCGCGGAACGGCGCAGCAAGGCCGGGGAAACACAAGCCCGGCATCGCATTCGCGGCTGCGACCGCTGCCGTTTGCACCAGGGCATCACGCCGGCTGAACCGAGCTGTCATGGACGGACACTCAGGGTTTCGGCCGGCGTCCTGATCGATCCTGTCCGGCTGATCTTCCTTGTTATACCGGAGCGCAGGCTCGTCCAACCCGGATTTTGCCGGATCGCTCTTCGCGCAGCGATCGAGCGGCGCAGATTGCCTGGATTTGTCTTCGGAAGATTGCGGAAAAATTCTCGATCCGGTTTCGGATAGGAGCTGACGGCGCGAAGCGTTCCCCGCAAATCAGGGATAGGATTCTTGAGTGCGCCGGGCAGCAGCCTGGCGCATTGCACCGGCAGCACGCGACGCCCGTGTCCGTAGTCTTGCGGGACGCCATGCCGCGATTTTCTCTCGTATCATGCGGATACTAACTGATTCGCGGCACAAACATTGCTTTTGAATATCGCGGCTGGAAAACTCGGGAGTGCGGAATGAAACGCATTGTCCTCGGTCTGGCGTTCGGTTGCATGTTTGGTGTTTCAAATGCCCGCGATCTCGGACAGTGGGAGGCGGGAGATCCGGCGATCCGCGAATGGTATCAAGCGCTGATGCAGCCGGATAATCCCGCGGTTTCGTGTTGTGGCGAAGCCGATGCCTATTGGGCCGACGAGATTCACGTCAGGGACGGAAAGACCTACGCGACCATCACGGACGATCGGCCGGACGAGCCGCGCCGTCGGCCGCATGTCGACGTCGGAACGGAAATCGAGATTCCGAACCACAAGCTCAAATGGGACAAATCGAATCCGACCGGGCACGGGATCCTGTTCCTGAGCCGCGGCGGCTACGTTTATTGCTACGTGCAGCCCGGCGGCGTGTAGCGACCTGCTCGCGCGCAACATCGTCATCCCGCGCAAGGCGCTGCACCCGGCGCTCGCCAAGAAGTTTCTCAACTACGTTCTTTCCGAGTCCGACCAGGCGATTGTCGCCGATGCGTTTGGGCTTTCGGTTACGGGATTGGGCACCGATCGCGAGCAGATAAAGACGCGGTATGTCGCGGACAGGCCGGGGGTGCTCAGCTTTCCGACATTGGGCCTGCCCGCGCTAACTTACCTCGACCTCTTGAAGCGTGAACAGTTCGTGCACGCCTGGCAAAAAATCGTATCGCCCTAGGCTCTGCCGTGGAACCAGCCTGTGATCACGCGCTCAGCTGTGACAGCACGACGCCTGAACCGGTGCCGGCTGGTACTGGTCGCACAGCCGCAGCCAGTCCATCGGATAGGGCAGGCCCTCCTCGTGGCGCCCGAGCGGCGTCAGGTCGAGATAGTGATAGGCGGCGTTCATCATGTCGAGGCCGCGCGCAAAGCAGGAATAGGTGTGCAAGATGCTGCCGGCTTCGTCGCGGTAAAACACGCTGATTCCCGGCGCCTCCTCGACGCCAAAGCCGGAGGTGCCGAAATTATAGACCTTGGCGCCCGATTTGATTTCATCCGGCGTGAACGAAACCGCGAAGTCATAGTTGAAATCACTATTCGCCGATGAGAGCCAGTCGAACTTCCAGCCCATTCGCTGCTTGAACGCGGTGAGCTTTTCCGGCGGCGCGCGCGAGATCGCGACCAGCGCGGTGTCGCGCGCGGCAAGATGCGGGATCATGCGCTCAAATCCATCCGCCCAGAACGAACAGCTCTTGCAGCCCTCGTTCCAGTCGGGCGCAAACATGAAATGCTGCACCACGAGCTGGTTGTGGCCCTTGAACAGATCGGCCAGCGCCACCTTGCCCGCAGGCCCGTCGAACGGATAATCCTTGTCGACCTTGACCCACGGCAGTGCGCGGCGCTCCTCGCTCAGCCGGTCGCGGGTGCGGGTAAATTCCTTCTCGTGCGCCAGATGGGCCTTTCGCGCCTCGATCCACTCTGCGCGCGAGACGATTTTGTGCGGTTGCATGAGAGGCTCCTTGCTTCTTGCGTATCAGGCGAGACTTTTTTCGAGCTGGTCGAGCGACGCCATCCAGCCGCGCTCGTGGCCGTCACGCGCGGCAGAATCGAACAACTGCTCGTGGTGCACAGTCATGAGCGTGCCATCGCCGTCCGGCTGCAGCGACACCCTCACCTGCGATTCACGCTCCGGCGTCGAGTGCCACGCCCAGCTGAACACCAGAAGCCGGTTCGGCACCACTTCGCGATAGACGCCGCCGACCTGGTAATACTCCTGGTCGGTGGAGAAGCTGACGCGGAAGCGCCCGCCGACCTTCGGGTCGATATCGGCCTGAAACGAATCGCGCCGGGCGTCGGCGCGCCCGAACCATTGAATTATTTTTTGCGGGTCGGTCCAGGCGGCGTAGACTTTCGCCGGGCTCGCATTGAGCCGGCGCGTGAAGGTGAGGCTTGGTCGCGCCGCGCGATCGGCGGCGGCGGCGACATTTGGTTGGCTGGCCATGGATCTTCCTCCACAAAAGCGGCAAGGCGATCGAGATTTTCGGACCAGAAGCGCTGGTAGCGGTTGAGCCAGTCCGTCGCCCGCTCCATTGGCTTGGCGGTCAACCGGCACGCCACCGTGCGGCCGGTCTTCTCGCGCGCGATCAGTCCGGCATCCGACAGCACATCGAGATGCTTCATGATCGCGGGCAGCGACATCGCAAAGGGCTGCGCCAGTTCGCTCACCGAAACGCTTTCCCGGCCGCCCAGCCGCGCCAGCAGCGCGCGCCGGGTCGGATCCGCCAGCGCGGCAAAGGTGCGGTCCAGCACTTCTTCTCGATACTTAACCATTTGGTTTAGTATAATGCCCAACCGCCGCGAGTCAAGCCGACCCGCAACGAAAATCAGTCGTTGTAATAATTCCGGTAGTGGCGCCCGTGCCGCGGCTGCTGGCCGTACGCGGCGCGGGGGTTGATGTTGCAATAGAGTGCGCGGCCGGACGCACTCGCCATGCACTGGGCGTAGGTCTGATAGGAGCAGTCGCCGGGAAAGCCGAAACCCCTGCCCTGCGCGCACCAGGGATAATCGTAGGCCGCGGCGGGAGCCGAGCCGGCGAAGGTGGCGGCAGCGGCCGCCATCAATACCAACATCACCATGCGCATGATCGTGCCTCCATCGCATTGGCCGGAAGCGGCTGTTGCGTCGCCCCGAAATGCAGAACGGCGATGCCCGTCATAAGGTTCCGGGAAGGCGCCTTATTCCACCTTGAGGCCAGCGAACTCGACCACCTTCTTCCATTTCTCGGTTTCGGCGACGATGTTGGCGCCAAAGGCTTCCGGCGTCTGGATCAGCGGCTCGCCGCCGAGTTCGACCAGGCGCTTCTTCATGTCTGGCTCGGCCAGGATTGCGTTGATCTCGGTATTGAGCCTGGCGACGATCTCCTTAGGCATGTTCTTCGGTGCGCCCATGCCGAACAGTGCGCTCGCCTCATAGCCGGGAACGGTTTCGGCCACCGTCGGCACGCCGGGCAGTTGCGCGGACGGCTCTGCCGTCGTCACCGCCAGCGCGCGCAAGGCGCCGGAGCGGATGTGCTGGATGATCGAGGGCATGTTGTCGAAGATCACCTGCACCTGGCCGCCGAGCATGTCCGTAATCGCGGGCGCGGCGCCGCGGTAGGGCACGTGCTGCATCTTGGTGCCGGTCATCGCCATGAACATCTCGCCGGACAGATGCACCGAGGTGCCGTTGCCCGAGGAGGCCATGTTCACCTTGCCCGGATTGGCCTTCACATATTCGATGAACTCGGCGACCGTTTTGGCTGGCACGTCCTTGCTAACCGTCATCACATTCGGCACCCGGTTGAAGGACGCGATCGGGGCGACGTCGCGGACGAAATTGAATTTCAGGTTCGCATAGAGCGTGGTGTTGATGTAGTTGGCCGGGTTGACCAGCAGCACGGTGTAGCCGTCGGGCTCGGCGTTGATCGCGGCCTCGGTGCCGATATTGTTGCCGGCGCCGGGCTTGTTTTCGATTACGAATTGCTGTCCGAGTTTCTCCGACAGCCGCTGGCCGATCAGGCGCGCAATGATATCGGTGGCGCCGCCCGGCGGATAGCCGACCAGGAAGCGCACCGGCCGGGCCGGATACTCCGCTGCAAATGCGCGGCCAATCGCAAGCGTGGATACGCCGGTGCCGATCAGGCCCAGCGCGGTTCGGCGTGAAATCATCTAGTTTCTCCCGATGTGACCGGGTTCAGACCCCGATCCGTTTCTATTGAACTGACAACGGCCCGCGTTGTAACAAACAAAGCGTGAAGCGGCCAGTGCGACACTTGCACTCCCGACCGCGACGAAAGGATTAGGCATGACTGTCAAGGTGAATGCGCTCGATCATCTCGTGATCAATGTCGCCGACGTGGCGCGTTCCGCCGAATGGTACCGCACGATTCTCGGCATGGAGGTCAGGGTGTTCGACCCCGGCCAGGGCAAGACGCCGCGGACATCGCTGCTGTTCGGAAACCAGAAGATCAATGTGCGGCCGCGCGATGCAGACAAGGTCGAATGGTTCACCGCCGATCACGAAACCGCAGGCAGTGACGATCTGTGCTTCCTCACCGCGAGCACGCCGGACCAGGTGGTCGCGCATCTCAAGGCGCACGGCGTCGCGATCGAGGAGGGCCCGGTCGCCAAGCAAGGCGCCTGCGGCACGCTGCACTCGGTCTATTGCCGGGATCCGGACGGGAGTTTGATCGAGATTTCGTCGTATGAGGGGGATGCGGGTTAGCCCCAACCCGTCATTGCGAGGAGCGAAGCGACGAAGCAATCCATAGCGCCGCAAGGATAATATGGATTGCTTCGCGGAGCCTGTCATCGGGTGCGCATTCGCGCGACCCGTTGGCTCGCAATGACGTGCAAAGAGACCTGCCCACTATTGCCGATTTGCCCCCCGCCCCATCCAGTGGCAGAACTACTCCCAAGCAAAGCCAAGGCGGCTGTAACGCTGCACGGGAGGATCAATGACCGCTTCACAGCCAACGCCGGGCATCGTCGGGCCGTTCGCGGGAATGGACGTGCCGTGGCTCTTACGGATGCGCGCCGAGACCCGCCGCGACCATCCGTTCCTGATCTGGGCCCCGTTCGAAGCGCCGGCGCGGCGCTGGTCCTACGGCGAATTCCACGACCGCGTCGGCGCGCTGGCCGCGGGCCTCGTCAAACGCGGCGTCAGGCCCGGCGAGTATGTCCTGATCCATCTCGATAACTGCATCGAGGCCATGCTGGCCTGGTTCGCCTGCGTCGAGCTCGGCGCCATCGCGGTCACCACCAACACCCGCTCCGCGCCGGCAGAGATGGAATATTTCGCCGGTCATTGCGGCGCGGTGGCCGCGATCACCCAGCCCGCCTACGCCGAGATGATCTCGGCGCATTGCCGCGGCTTGCGCTGGATCGCGGTGATTTCGCACGACGCTGGAGCTGCGCCCACGAACGGCGCGCCGCGCGCCGAGCGTTTCGAAGCCCTGTTCGCCGACAGCGTCGACCGGCCGCGCCGCGGCGTCGATCCGCTTGCGCCCTGCAGCGTGCAATACACCTCCGGCACCACTTCGCGCCCGAAGGCGGTGCTGTGGACCCATGCCAACGCGCTGTGGGGCGCCAAGATCAATGCCGCGCATCAGGACCTGCATGAAGGCGACGTGCATCAGACCTATCTGCCGCTGTTCCACACCAATGCGCTGGCCTATTCGATGCTGGCGGCGCTGTGGGTCGGCGCGTCCTGCGTGATCCAGCCGCGGTTTTCCGCCAGCCGCTTCTGGCCGGTCGCGCTGGAGCACAACTGCACCTGGACCTCGACCATCCCGTTTTGCATGAAGGCGCTGCTGGAGCACGAGATCCCCAAAAACCACAAATTCCGGCTCTGGGGCACCGCCGTGAACGACCCGCCGGCGTTCGCGGTGTTCGGCATCAAGATCATCGGCTGGTGGGGCATGACCGAGACCATCACTCACGGCATCATCGGCGAGGTCGACCAGCCCAACACGCCGATGTCGATCGGCCGCGCGGCGGCGGAATATTCCATCCGCATCACCGACGATGACGGCCGAACTACCGAAGTCGGCGACACCGGCAATTTGCTCATCAAGGGCATTCCCGGGCTGTCGCTGTTTTCGGAGTATCTGCACAATCAGAGAGCCACCAGCGAAAGCTTTGACGAGCACGGCTTTTTCGTCACCGGCGATCGCGTCACGCTCCTGGACAACGGCTTCATCAAGTTCGGCGACCGCGCCAAGGACATGCTGAAGGTTGGCGGCGAAAACGTCGCGGCCTCCGAGATCGAACAGGTGATCGCGCTGGTGCCCGGCGTGCGCGAGGCCGCGGTGGTGGCGAAGAAGCATCCGATGCTCGATGAAGTGCCGGTCGTCTTCATCATTCCGCAGGCCGGCATCGAAGGCGCACCGAAGGATCTGCACGACACCGTGATGGCCGCCTGCCGCAAGTCGCTGGCGGATTTCAAGGTGCCGCGCGAGATTCGATTCGTCGACCAGATGCCGCGTTCGACGCTGGAGAAGGTGGCGAAGGCGGAGTTGCGCAAGATGCTGGGATAGTGGTTGGACGACAAGACCACGGGCAATCGGAATCTTTCCGCGTCATTGCGAGCGCAAGCGAAGCAATCCAAGAGCGGCAAAGAAAGTCTGGATTGCGTCGTCGCTATCGCTCCTCGCAATGACGGGCTGTTGACAGACGACTGTGGGACAAATGCAAAACCAACCCGAAATCATCACGCTCCAGAGCGCGATGACTTATCGCCGAATCGTCTTCAGTTCAGCTCGAAGCGGATCGGCAATTTCTTCGGTCCGTTGACGAAGGTGGCCTGCGTCATCTTCACCTCGCCGTCGAGCGCGATCGATTTCAGTCGCGGCAGCAGTTCCTCGAACAGGATCCGCATTTCCAGCTTGGCGAGATATTGGCCGAGGCACAGATGCGCGCCATAGCCGAAGGCGATGTGCCGGTTCGGCTTGCGGTCGCAGCGGAATTTGAAGGGTTCGTCGAACACATCCTCGTCGCGATTGCCGGACGCGTAGCACAGCATCAGCCAGTCGCCCCCGGCGATCTGGCGCCCGCCCAATTCGGTGTCGGCGGTGGCCGATCGCATAAAATGCTTGACCGGCGTCATCCAGCGGATCGCTTCGTCGACGAGCCCCGGGATCAGCTCCGGATTGGCCCTGACGCGCGCGAATTGTTCGGGGTCTTCGGCAAGCGCCCAGATCGCGCCGGCGGTCGAGGATGACGTCGTATCGTGGCCTGCGGTCGCGACGATCATGTAATAGCTGGTGGCGTCATGGTCGGGCATGTATTCGCCGCCGATCCGGGCATTGGCGATCACGGTAGCCAGATCGTCGCGCGGGCTGCGGCGCCGGTCCTCGGTGATTGCCCTGAAATAGGCGCCAAAATCGTTCACGACCGCCTGCATCATGACGGAAAACTGTTCGGGCGAGAGCGCCTCCCTGATCCGCGCCGTATCGGGATCCTGCGCGCCGAACAGTTCCTGGGTCAGCTTGAGCATTCTCGGCTCGTCCCGTTCCGGCACGCCGAGAATTTCCATGATGACGTGCAGGGGATAGCCGAGCGCCGCGTCGGCGACGAAATCGCAACTCCCGCCCTTTTCCAGCATGCGCGCCACGGTATGCCGTGCAATCTCGCGAACCCGCGCCTCGAATTTCCCGAGATTGGCCGGCATGAACCAGCCTTGGGTCAGCGCCCGGTATTTCGGATGGTCGGGGGCGTCCATCTGAACCAGCGAGCGCACCAGATTGGGCCCGCCGGTGATCTTGCGGGCGCGCTCCTCGAACGCCCGCGACGCCACGATGGTCGGGCGATCGGCATTGTGGAACAGCTCGTTCTGGCGGCTGATGGCCTGGATATGCGCATGCTTGGTGACGACCCAGAACGGATCGAATTTCTCGGTCCGTGCAATTCCCAGCGGATTGTTGGCGCGAAGCCAGCGGTAGCTGTCATGGATGCGGTGATCGGCATAGGCGGCCGGGTTGACGAGGGTGGCGGCAATGTCGGCTGGGATATCGACATCGTCTGAGGCTAACCTTAAGTCCATGGGTTTCCTGCCGGTTATCGTTGATGAACGCGCGCAACGCGCGTGCGATGATCGCCGATAGCTAGCCGGCTGAGAAGCCCCAATACTTGCGCTGAGCGGCTGGCGGCTGGCGGCAGGCGGGCATCATCCCGGGGACGCGAGCGTTGGCGCCGGATTGAGTGAGTGCTCAATTATACCCGAACGCCACCGGGCGGAACGCCTGCAGCAATTGCTGGTCGAGCTGGCCGCCCATCTCTTCCATCATGGAGAACGCGTTGGCGTGCGTGAACTGCAGCCGGTAGGCCCGCTTCTCCACCAGCGCCGCATAGATGTCCACGATCGTGGTCAGGCGGACGATGTCGCTGATTTGATTGCCGCTCAGCCCGTTCGGATACCCGGTGCCGTCGAGGAATTCGTGATGGTGCAGCACCACGTCCAGCATCTCCGGCGGAAAGCCGCCCTGGGCCGACAGCGCCTCGTAGCCGCGGCGCGGATGCTCGCGCATTAGCTCCATTTCCGCCTCGGTGAGCGGACCCGGCTTGTCCAGCAGGCTAACCGGAATGAACGCCTTGCCGACGTCATGCAGCAGGGCGGCGCGGGCGAGACGCCGCTGGTCGTCCTCGCGCATGCCGAGATGCTGTGCGAAGGCGACCGCAAAGCCGGTGACAAACAGGCAATGGCGATAGGTATCGGTGTGATGACAGCCGACCGTCGTCAGCCATTCGCGCAGCGAGGAGTGCTTGATGGCCTTCAGAATCTTGTTTTCGGCTTCCACGACGTCGCTGAATTTCAGCGGGATGCCCGCCGGAAGCTTCTCGAATATCTTGACCATCACGGCGTGCGCCGCCGCAACGCCCCGGTTCAGGGCCTCGCCGCGATCGGTCTCGTCATACCCATCGCTGTCCGGAAACGCGGCACGGATGCGTTGCAAAATGCCCTGCGCGTCGAACGGCCGCGAAATCGTGTCGGTCGCGCCCAGCGCCCAGGCCTGCATCGATCCATGATGAAGCGCATCGGCAAGCACAAACAGCCGCGGCATCTCGCGGTAGGCTTCGGCCCGCAGCTTGTTGCGCACGAGCTGCACGCTCTCGGCGGAACGCAGGTTGATATCGACCACGATTCCCGAGAGATCGTGCGCCGGCGCGTCGGGAATTTGCGATGTCGTGATGGTATCGACCTCGCCGACCGACTGCAGAATGCTGGCCAATTCACTGCTTTGATCGCTTCGATCCGACGCCAGCAGCAGCCGGCGTTTGGACGAAGTTTTGTTGGTTAAAGCTGTCATGGGACCCCAGAGCCTTGCAGTAGTGACCGACGCCAAAGGCTACCGGAGAAGGCGTTCCTTGCGGCTTAAGAGGCATCGTGAAAGTTAACCTAGTGATGATGTTACAATTTTAATGATCCCGTCCCCGCGGTCATTGCGAGCGCAAGCGAAGCAATCCATCGCGCAGCAAGCAAAACTGGATTGCTTCGTCGCTCACGCTCCTCGCAATGACGGCTGCCGGCGACGCAATACTCCCCCACGATCGCCCCATAAAAAAATCCGCCGGAGGAACCTCCGGCGGATCGTTGTTGTCGCGAGGTAAGCGTCCTTACGCCTTCATGTTCGCCTTCACCGCTTCCGCCGTGATCGGCAACGAGCGGACGCGGGCGCCGCAGGCGTTGAAGATCGCGTTGCCGAGCGCAGGCGCGATCACCGTCACCGCCGGCTCGCCGACGCCGGTGGCCTTCTCGCCATTGGCGCTTCCTTTCCAGAGGCAATGCAATTTGGGATTGCGCGAAGAGAACGTCATTTTGAAATCTAACGTTGTGCGGTGCGGCACGATTTTGTCATCGTATTGTCAATGGGGGTCGCCGCCGCAGACATCACCTGCCGTTTCTGCATTTCCCAACGGCGAATGGATCGCGCTAGGATGCTTCCGGGCCGGAAGGCTCATCATCACTTTGGGAAGCTGCAATGCCAAAGCTCAGTCGTGACGGGGTCAATATCTATTACGAGGTTCATGGCAACGGCCCGCCGCTGTTGCTGACCCACGGCTATTCATCGACCTCTGACATGTGGCAGGGCCAGATCGAGGCGCTTTCGAAACATCACAAACTCGTGCTGTGGGACATGCGCGGCCACGGCCAGTCCGATTACCCCAGCGATCCCGCGGCCTATAGCGAAGCGTTGACGGTCGCCGATATGGCCACGCTGCTTGACGAAGTCGGCGCCGCCCAGGCGATCGTCGGCGGGCTGTCGCTCGGCGGCTACATGTCGCTGGCGTTTTATCGCACTCATCCGGAGCGCGTGCGGGCGCTGCTGATCATCGACACCGGACCGGGCTTCAAGAAGGACGACGCCCGCGAAATCTGGAACAAGCGCGCCCATGACACCGGTGATCGCTTTGAGCGCGAGGGTCTCGAGGTTTTGAAGTCGGGCAGCCGCGAACGCTCCAGCGTGACCCACCGCGATGCCTCGGGCCTGGCCCGCGCCGCACGCGGCATGTTGACCCAGCGCGATGCCCGCGTGATCGAATCGCTGCCCGATATCAAGGTGCCGTCGCTGGTCGTGGTCGGCGCCGACGACACGCCGTTCCTGGCCGCCTCCGACTATATGGCGGCGAAGATTCCCGGCGCCCGGAAAGTGGTGATCCCGGCCGCGGGACATGCCGTCAACATCGACCAGCCGCAGGCCTTTATCGACGCGGTGCTGCCGTTCCTTGACGGTCTCGACGCCAGCGCACCGCAGAGGGCCGCGTCATGAAAACGCTTGCTGTAGCCGTATGGCTTGTGATCGCCGGCGCCTCGGTGCCGGCCGGTGCGCAACACCTGCCGCCGACCGGCGGCCCCTACCCGCCATCCTTCACCGCGACCTTGTCGAACAACACGCCGCTGGCCTTCGGCATGGACGCTGAACAGGCGTCGCGCGCGCTGGGCACGCCGCTGAATTATGTCAGCGGCCGCCCCGGCAATGAAATCTACCTTACGTTCCGGAATGTCGGCGGCAGCGGATTGTTCTTCATCAAGGATCGGCTCTACCTGCAGTTCCGCAAAGGCAGGCTGGCCGGCTGGAAGGGCGACTGGGGCCACAACTGGATGTGGCAGTAACCGGCCGCTTTGATCATCTCAAAAAAACTTCGTGCAACCCTCAACGCAAATGGATGACCCGTGGGACAAGATATCAAACTGACGGCTTCGGACGGATTTAAACTGGGCGGCTATCGCGCCGACCCCGCCGGCGCGCCGAAAGCCGCGATCGTCGTGATCCAGGAGATTTTTGGCGTCAATCACCACATTCGCGCGGTCTGCGATCGCCTGGGCGGCGCCGGATATGTCGCAATTGCGCCGTCGATCTTCGACCGCATCGAACCGGACTTCCAGTGTGGCTATTCGCCCGATGAGATTGCCAACGCGCGCAAATTCGTCGCCAATCCCGACTGGGCCGCGATGCTGCTCGACACCCAGGCCGCGATCGACGCGGTCAAAAATGTCGGGCCGGTCGGCATCGTCGGTTTCTGCCTCGGCGGCAGCGTCGCCTATGCGGCGGCGACCAAATTGTCGGGCCTGTCGGCTGCGGTCGGCTATTACGGCGGCGCCATCGTCCGCTTTGCGGACGACACGCCCGACGTGCCGACGCAACTGCATTTCGGCGAAAAGGATGCGGGCATCCCGCTGACCGATGTCGACACCATCAAGACGAAACGGCCCGAGGTCGAGATCCACGTCTATCCCGGCGCGCAGCACGGCTTTCACTGCGACGAACGCGCAAGCTACGACAAGACCAGTGCCGACATCGCCTGGCCGCGCAGCCTGGATTTCTTCGCCAAGCATCTGAAGATATAAGACTTGTCATTGCCGGGCATAGCCGTCTGAAGGACGGCGTCGCTTACGCTCGCCTATGACCCGGCAATCCATCTTTTTCGGTAGACTCGCTTGTTGGATGGATGCGCGGGTCAAGCCCGCGCATGACGAGTTGGTTCAGAACCAGCGCTCGCCGATCAGCACCGTATCGCCCGGACTGAGCGGCGTGCCGAGCGGAACCACAAAGCGCCCGGTTCCGGACTCGTCGGTATGCGTCAGCGTGACGCTGTCGCGCCGCGCCCGGGCCGAGAAGCCGCCAGCAATCGCCACCGCGCTCTCGACCGTCATGTTGGGGACGTAAGGATATTGGCCGGGAGCGGCGACTTCGCCGAGGATGAAGAACGGGCGGTAGCCTTCGATTTCCACCGCGACCGAGGGGTCGCGGATAAAGCCGCCGCGCAGCTTGGCTGATATCCCCGCCGCCAGCCCCGCCGGCGTGCGGCCGCGCGCGGGCACCGGACCGATCAGCGGCATGGTGATCGAACCGCCGGCATCGATCGCATAGGTATTGGTAAGGCCATCCTGGCCGTAGACCACGACGCGCAGCTTGTCGCCGGCATCGAGGTGATAGCCCGCGTCGTATCGCACCGGTTCGACCGGCGCTGCATAGACCGCCTGGGCTGGCGCCGGCTCGTAATAGCCGCGAGGGGCCGCAGCAAAGGCCGAGCGAAGCGCGCTGATCGCGCCGCCGCCGGAATCGGCGGCCGCCACCGGGGCCGGCGCGTAGGTCTGGCCGTAAGCCATGGAATCGAGATCGCTCTGCGGCTGCGCGACAGCGACGGGACCGGTCGTGCGCATGCAGCCCGACAGAGCGAGCGCGGTCATGATCGCAGTGATCGGTAATCGAAACGCGCGCGCAACCCGCACCGGAGCCATCCCTCAAAGCGAGACAGCTCCAGTCTTGCACCGGTTATGGTTAACAAATCGTTTTTTCGGCCTCACCACGCTAGCGGACGCGGTGAAGAGGGAAGAAGTCAGGCCGCTATATCCGCACCGATCGGGCACGACACGCCGGTGCCGCGCAACCCGCAATATCCGGCCGGATTCTTGGCGAGATATTGCTGATGATAGTCCTCGGCGAAATAGAATTCGCCCGACGGCGCGATCTCGGTGGTGATGGCGCGAAGACCCTTTGCCGTCAGCGCCTTCTGATACATCGATCTCGATGCATCGGCGGCATTACGCTGGGCGTCGCCGAAGGTGTAGATCGCGGAACGATATTGGGTGCCGACATCGTTGCCCTGGCGCATGCCCTGCGTCGGGTTGTGATTTTCCCAGAACGTCTTCAGGAGTTTTTCGTAAGCGATCTGCTTCGGATCAAACACCACCAGCACCACCTCGGTGTGGCCGGTGCGGCCCGAGCAAACCTCTTCATAGGTCGGGTTCGCCGTGTGGCCGCCGGCATAGCCGACCGCTGTCGCGTAGATGCCCTCGCCGAGTTGCCAGAACTTGCGCTCCGCGCCCCAGAAACAGCCGAGCCCGAACACCGCTTGCTCGAGACCTGCGGGATAAGGCGGCTGCAGCTTGCGGCCATTGACGAAGTGGGTGGCGGCGGTCGGCATCGGCGTGGCGCGGCCTTGCAGCGCTTCAGCGGCAGTCGGCAACGCAGTGGTCTTGCGCATGAACAACATGGATGACCTCCAGGCGGAACATCGGCCGAGGTGGAGAGGCGTCGGCCGGTTGACTTCTATATATCTTTACGCCGATCGCCGCAGCCCCATTGCGCGAGCTTTGTTAAGTCAGCAGCCTTGCTGGATCGGCCGTCCTGGTGGGCCGGTGCTGCGGTGCAGTCCAACCTCCGGGGTCAGTTGCGCGAATAGCCGATCAACGGCTTGCGCGGCCGGAACAAGATCATCAGCAAGATGCCGACCACGCCCAGCACGGCAAACACCGGCTGGTCCAGGATGATCTTGATGACGCTGTTCCACAGCCAGGGTGCCTTGCCCTCCAGCCAGGTCCGGAACGCCAGCTGGCTGGATTGGTGAATATCGTTCCAGAACTGGCCGAACCGGGTGAAACGCAGGGTCTGGTCGGCCACGAAGCGGGCGCCGTCATAGACCATGAAGATAAATCCGCCGGCCAGCAGCAACAGGCCGATAAGTCGAAAGAAACCGCGGATCATGCGTCACCTTAATATCTGTCGGGTGCCCTGGGCCGTCAGCCAATAGCGGGCGGCCCGGAGAAATTCAACCTCATCAGCAACTTATGCGCCCTTTCCGGCCGGATTCCCGCAACTTCGGGGAGCCCGGAAAGCGTTGACGGTGCGGGGCGCGCCCTCTATAAGACCCCCAATGGCGGCGGGCGCAATCCCGCCGCCGCTGTTCTTTGAGCATTGCTGCTGTGTGAGCCTTTCCGCTCCGGAGCATGGCATCCTCAAGAACGCCCTTGATGAACACCCTTGTAAGACACACCAGCGTCGATCACACGATTTGAACGGCCGGCGCGCTCAAGCCCGACCACTGAGCGACCAGCGCCGAAGGATAGTTGAGAACATGGCCAATACCACTTCCGCCAAAAAGGCGACCCGCAAGATTGCCCGCCGCACCATCATCAACAAGTCGCGCCGCACCCAGATGCGCGGTGCGGTTCGCACCGTCGAGGAAGCTATCAAGAGCGGCGATCGCGATGCGGCATTGAAGGCGATGGCGCAAGCGGAACCAGAACTGATGCAGGCAGCGCAGCGCAACATCATTCACAAGAACAACGCGAGCCGGAAGGTGTCGCGCCTGACGCACCAGATCGCCAAGCTTGCGAAATGAACTGACTGAAGAAGATATTCGTCAAAAAAGCCCGGCTCAGCCGGGCTTTTCTTTTTTGATATTCGATTGTTCGATTGCTGCACAGCTGACTGCGTGTCATGCTTCTTCACGCCCGTATTTTTACGAGGTGCTGGTTGTTGCACCGGCAGTGCTATGCGCTCGAATGCGAGAAACCGGCTCGTTATGCCGGGAACACGACATAGCGCCTGGTTTCCGATCCGCGAAAGCCGGGCGGGAGTTACCCGAAAAAACAACCGCGAAAAACTTCGCTTCGCTAATCACTTATCCCCATAGCAAGTCCAAGCGGTTTGAAAATTGGCTCGCGCGAGATCGAACGTAAATATTTTATGAATATTTTTTGCGGGTGCCGCGAGATTTGTGACGGCGACCGGCGCGCGCGATTCTGTGCACGGATTCAAAAACTTGCTTTCCGATTTCGCAATTGCAGCGCGGCAACACCGGCGAAGACTCGTTCGTCTCCGTCGATTCAACGGATTGTCAGAACTCGCGCATAGTGTATTTCTTAGATCGTTCGCGACGCCTACGGCTCTCCAGATCAGCGCGGTTTGAGACCCAAGGGCGGACGTGCAAATCGGCGGCGGTGTGCGCGTTAGCGACGCTTTCCAAGCGATGCTAAGTTGATAACTCATAGCAATATGAGGACGGCTGTTCTGTGTCTAAATTTCTCGGCGTGGCTTTCGTGCGCTACGGACAAGGGAGATACGGCGCCAGCCGGCAACCATTGCATGGGAATGCGGAGCCCGCGAACGTGTTGAAGACGACAGACTGAGGTACGCGGTGGGGCAGCGCTGGGCATTGTGATGTTCGGTAGCGGCAGACTGGCTTTGAAAAACACTTTCGAGTTGACAACTCGCCGCGCGTAATCGCGGTGGGAGGGGGAGGTAGTATGCTTTACGGAATCATCGCGGCATTCGAATTGCAGATTTCAAACGGAACCGTATCCGACACCCTGGATTGCACTTTTACCCAGCCCTTTGCGCGAACTCCGGAAAGACCGTCGAGTACGCGCTGACCTCGCGGGCGCTTCTTCTCCAGCCGATGATTTGCCCGACGGCGTCTTCGCCGAACGGTTGATCTATGTCCGGAGCGGGAAGCTTCGCTTGAGGTCGCGCCGTGGCAGGAAACCTGCACGGCGATTTCACAACACCACTACTCTTTCAGAAAAGTTCTCAGGCAATGACAAATATCGAACAGGATCGCTGGTCGCGGGTAAAAGGCCGGTTGCGCTCGAGCGTCGGCGAAGACGTCTATACGAGCTGGTTTGCGCGCATGGACCTGGAGAGCGTGCAGGACGAAAGCGTCCATCTGTCGGTTCCGACCCGGTTCCTCAAGAGCTGGATCCAGGCGCATTACGCCGACCGCGTTCTGACCTGCTGGCAGGCCGAAATGCCGGAAGTGCATCGGGTCGATCTCACCGTGCGCACGGCGATGCGCTGCGCGGCCCCGGTCAAGGAAGCTCCTGCGCCGGCCGATCAACGCCGTCCCGAGCGCGCCGATGGCCGTCCCGCGCCCGAATTGCGGGCCACCGCGACCGCGCCGGTGTCCGCCAGCCATGATGCGCTGGGCGGCTCGCCGCTCGATCCGCGCCTGACATTCGCAAGTTTCGTGATCGGCCGCTCCAACACGCTGGCGCACGCCGCCGCACGTCAGGTCGCCGAAGGCCGGCGCGGCGATGCCGTGATGTTCAATCCGCTCTACATCCACGCCGGCGTCGGCCTCGGCAAAACCCATCTGTTGCAGGCGGTGACATGGGCCGGCAACTCGGGCGCCGAACGCAAGGTGCTGTATCTCACCGCCGAGAAGTTCATGTACGGCTTCGTCGCCGCGCTCAAAACGCAGACAGCGCTGGCGTTCAAGGAGGCACTGCGCGGCATCGACGTGCTCGTGATCGACGATTTGCAGTTCCTGCAGGGCAAATCGACCCAGGCCGAGTTCTGCCACACGCTGAATGCGCTGATCGACGCCGGCCGTCAGGTGGTGATCGCCGCCGACCGTCCGCCGTCCGATCTCGAAAGCCTCGACGATCGGGTCCGCTCGCGGCTGGCCGGCGGCCTCGTCGTGGAGATGGGCTCGCTCGGCGAAGAGCTGCGGCTCGGAATCCTGAAATCGCGCGTCGCCGCGGCCCGCGCCCATCATGCGAGCTTCGACGTACCGGAACCGGTGCTGGATTATCTGGCGCGGACCATCACCCATAACGGCCGTGACCTCGAAGGCGCCATCAACCGCCTGCTGGCGCACTCCAAACTCAATGCCCAGCCGGTGACGCTGGAAATGGCGGAGCGCGAAGTCCGCGACCTGATCCGTCCGCAGGAGCCGAAGCGGATCAAGATCGAGGACATTCAGCGGGTGGTCGCCCGGCAATATAATGTGAGCCGCTCGGACCTGCTGTCCTCTCGCCGTACCGCCAATGTGGTCCGGCCCCGTCAGGTCGCGATGTATCTGGCCAAGACGCTGACGCTGCGCTCGCTGCCCGAGATCGGCCGCCGGTTCGGCGGGCGCGATCACACCACGGTGCTGCATGCCGTGCGCAAGATCGAGGCACTGGTCGCCAGGGATACGGCGCTGTCCGAAGAGGTCGAATCGCTGAAGCGCCAGCTGCAGGAATGAATTCTTCCTTTTCCCGCCCCTAGCCGGGGCGGGAAAAGGTCTTCCTCCTCGCAAAACGTGGGGAACGGCGTCGCAATCCCTTGCGCTTGGGGCGCATCCGCGCCACCTTGCGGTCCCCCCGGGGAATTTGATCAAATCCAGCTTTGATCCGGCTTTTCGGGTTTCAATTGCCGCGGCGCGCCTTCAGGGCCGCCCGGCTTTTCCATCTTAGGGATCAGGCGGGTATTGCAATGAAGGTCACCGTCGAGCGCGCGCAACTCCTGAAATCGCTGGGCCACGTCCACCGCGTGGTCGAGCGCCGCAACACCATCCCGATCCTGGGCAATGTGCTGATCCGCGCCGAAAACGCCAAACTGTCGCTGAAGGCGACCGACCTCGATCTGGAGGTGACGGAAACGCTGGCGGCGGAAGGCGGAACCGGCGGCTCTACCACCGTGCCCGCGCACATGTTCTACGACATCGTCCGCAAGCTGCCGGACGGCGCGCAGATCGTGCTGGAAGGCGACGGCGACCGTTCGGTGCTGGCGATCCGCGCCGGCCGTTCGCGCTTCACGCTGCAGACCTTGCCGGAGAGCGATTTTCCCGATCTCGCCGCCGGTGACATGACGCATTCGTTCACGCTGGCCGCCGCCGACGTCAAGCGCCTGATCGATCGGACGCAGTTTGCAATCTCCACCGAAGAGACCCGCTATTATCTCAACGGCATCTATCTGCACGCGGCCGGCACCGCCAAGACGGCGACGCTGCGCGCGGTTGCCACCGACGGGCATCGCCTCGCGCAAATCGATCTACCGCTGCCCAAGGGCGCTACCGGCATGCCCGGCGTGATCGTGCCGCGCAAGACCGTCGGCGAAGTGCAGCGGCTGATCGAGGACAATGAGGCCGAAGTCACGATCGAACTGTCCCAGGGCAAGATCCGCTTCACCATCGGCAATGTGGTGCTGACCTCGAAACTGATCGACGGCACGTTTCCGGATTACGGCCGCGTCATTCCGCAGAACAACGACAAGGAACTCATCGTCGACAAGAAGGATTTCGAGGCCGCGGTCGACCGCGTCTCGACCATTTCGAGCGAGCGCGGCCGCGCGGTGAAGCTCGCGCTGTCCCCCGGCAAGCTGGTGCTGTCCGTCACCAATCCGGATTCCGGCAGCGCCACCGAAGAACTCGAAGTCGAATACGCCTCCGACGCGCTCGATATTGGCTTCAATTCGCGCTATCTGCTCGACATCGCCGCGCAGATCGAAGGCGAGGTCGCGATCTTGAGGCTGGCCGATCCGGGTTCGCCGACGCTGGTGCAGGACAAGGACAACAAGGGCGCACTCTACGTGCTGATGCCGATGCGGGTGTGATTCCCCTCTCGTCATGGCCGGGCTTGACCCGGCCATCCATCAAACCAAATGACCTATTGGGCGTACATCCTCGCAAGTAAACCTGGTGGAACGCTATATGTCGGCGTGACGAACAATCTGGTGCGACGGGTCTACGAGCATCGCGAGGGTTTGGCAGATGGCTTCACCAAACGATATGGCATTAAGACGCTGGTTTATTTTGAACCGCACGAAACAATTTCGGGCGCGCTTCAACGCGAAAAGAACATCAAACATTGGTCGCGCGAGTGGAAAATCGACCTGATCGTCGCGAGCAATCCCGACTGGAAGGATCTATACGAAGAGATTGTCCGCTGACGCGGACGATGGATTGCCGGGTCAAGCCCGGCAATGACAACCTCACATGACCCCCTCCCGCATCCACCGGCTGTCGCTGACGCACTTCCGCAATTATCGCGCGGCGAGTTTGCAGGCGCGCGGCGATGTCGTGGTGCTGGTCGGGCCGAACGGCGCCGGCAAGACCAATTGCCTCGAGGCGATCTCGTTTCTGTCGCCGGGACGCGGCCTGCGGCGCGCCACGCTGGAAGACGTCGCCGACAATCAGGGCGACGGCTCCTGGGCGGTTTCCGCCGAAGTCGAAGGCGCGCTGGGGCTGGCCACGCTCGGCACCGGCATCGACGCGCCCGGCAGCGAGGCGGCCTCGACGAGCCGGCGCTGCCGCATCGACCGCGAGCCGGTGAACTCGGCAACCGCCTTTGGCGATCATTTGCGCATGGTCTGGCTGACACCTGCGATGGACGGGCTGTTCCTCGGCGCCGCGTCCGAGCGCCGGCGGTTCTTCGACCGGCTGGTGCTGGCGATCGACAGCGAACATTCCAGCCGCGTTTCGGCGCTGGAGCGCTCGTTGCGCTCGCGCAACCGCCTGCTCGAGGTGCGCAATTACGACGACCATTGGTGTGACGCGATCGAGCGCGAAACCGCCGAATTGGCGGTCGCGGTCGCGGCCACCCGCGGCCAGACCGTGACCAAACTCGCAGCGATGCTGCGGGAGCGCGGCGCGACTTCGGCGTTTCCCTCGGCGCAGATCATGCTCGACGGCTGGATGGAAAATGCGCTGGTCAGCGAGCCCGCGACCGCGGTGGAGGATCGCTACCGCGAGATTTTGCGCGCCGGCCGGGCGCGCGACGCAGCAGCCGGACGCACGCTGGACGGCCCGCACCTCACTGACCTTCAGGTGATGTATGCGCCAAAGAGCATGCCGGCCCGCGACGCCTCCACCGGCGAACAAAAGGCGCTGCTGATTGGGCTGGTGCTGGCGCATGCCACGCTGGTGGCCGAGATGACCGGCATCGTGCCGCTGCTGCTGCTCGACGAGGTGGTGGCGCATCTCGATCCCAACAGGCGCAAGGCGCTGTTCGAGGAACTGGCAAAACTCGGCGCCCAGGTCTGGATGACCGGCGCCGACCCTGCGGCGTTCACCGATATCGGCCCAACCGGCGAGATTTTCGACGTGGAATCGGGCCAGATCGCCCGCCGCGCCTGAGGGGCGCGGATAGGTCCGGTTTGAACCGAATCTTGCAACCACGCGACTAGCTTTCGGCAATGGTTCCACTGACGTCGCCGCCGCCTGGCGGCCGCGTGGGTCGTGCGTCAGTGGTCGCGTGCTCTCAAACCCTGGAGTCAAGAAATGCTCGGAACGTCGCGCCGGATCATCCCGGCCGGAAAACGCCTGCTGCCGCTGATCTTGCTGATGGCGGCCAGTGCGCCAATCGCCGCCAGGGCCGACGACGGCCTGGTCGACGTTCGGACCTTGCCGCGCCTCGAAGGCGCGGTGGAAGAGGTTGCCCGCACCGAGCCGCATAGCCTGCGATATGGCGTTCCGACCGTGCTAGCGATTACCACCGATGCGACCAAAAAGCTGCTCGCCGCCAATGGCTGGGTGCCCTATTTGCGGCCGCTCGATGAGAAGAGCGCCGCGCTGACCTTCAAGAAGGCGCAGCAAGGGCTTTACGTCTCTTTCACGCAGGGCCTCGGCCGGCCGGATCAGTCGGTGGTGTACTACTCGTCCGAACGGGTCACCGCGAATGTCCCGTTTCCACCTGACGCGACCGAAATCGTGTTCGACGAAAACCGGCCATATCTCGGCTGCGTCGCCCCGGCCGCGCTCGACGCCACCCTCGATTTCTTCCGCAAGGAGCTTGCCGCCCTCGGCTGGCAGCCACTCACCGCGGCCGACGCCGCCGGGCACTGGCCCAACGCGACGCTGAACGAAACGATCGGAAACGGCGCGCGCGCCTATTACACCCATGCCGACAGCGAGGGTTTCTACCGGCAGAAGCCGATCATGCTGACGCTGCAGCGCCGGACCGATGGCAGGACCGGCGTCGATATCCAGGTCGCACCCTTTGCGTTGCCGCAAACGCTGGAGGCCGATTCCGAGATCGCCGGCCTGCCGCGGCCGAAGCCGGCCAAGGGCTCGCAAGGCGTCGGCGATTCCAACTCGGTTCGCCGCAAGATCGACGTGGCCGCGATGGCGGAACTTGCTCCGGTGCTTAGCTTCTATCGCCGCGAACTTGGCGCGCGGAGCTGGACCGAAGAGACGGCGGGCGCCGTCGTTGCCCCCGACAACGTCACGCTGAACTTTTCTTCCGCCGACCAGACCGCGACGCTGAAGCTCAGCCGCAAATACGACCTGACCCTCGTCATTCTCGTCACGCAGGTGAAGGAGGCGGCACTGGCGGCGCGCGCCAAAGCGAAGAAGGAGGCCGACGACAACTTCTTCAAGGATGCCGAGGCGACGGCAAGGCAGATGATCGCCGCGGACGAGGTGCGGCGGAAAGCGCAGGCGGCCGGCCTTTCCGATGCGCCCCTGAATGCGCTCGCCAATTCATCCGCGCCGGTGCCGGTGCCGGAAAACGCCGAGAACCTGAAATTCGACGGCGGCGACGGCAAGCTCGAATTCGATTCTTCCTCAAGCGTGAAGGCGATCGCGGCATTCTACCGCGGCCTGCTGAAGTCAGAGGGTTGGAAAGAACAGCCGTCGGTCATCAACAAATCCAATATGGTCGTGATGGAGTTCTCCAGGGGCGGCAAGGCGCTGTCGTTCACGGCCATGCAGATGGGGCCCAAGGTGAATGTGAGCGCCGATGGATCGGGCCTCGTGATGGCCCGCGCCAAGGCGGGTTCTGCCGGCAGCCAGGCCGCCAGCGGACCGTCCGATACGTCGCCGGGCAAGGCCGCCGTGGAAGACCTCGAAGCCGAGCCCGATTCCGCGCTGCCGGTGCCGAAGCGGCATACCGTAAGCTCGATGGGCGCCTCCCATCTGCCGGGCGGCCAGACCCCGTTCCGACGCGAGCTTGGGGCGAGCGTGCCCGCTGAGCTCGGCTCGGTGCTCGCCTTCTATCGCAGCGAGCTCACAAAACGTGGATGGAAGGAGACGGCAGCGCACGCCGTCGTGAAAGCGGACCAGGTACAACTGGCGTTTACCTCGCCCGAAGGTCCGGCCGTGCTGAAGCTCGGCCGCCAGAATGGCGAGACGACGATCAACCTCGCGCAGAAGAATCCGGCGGCGGCGGCGAAGGCCGACGTCATGCCGAAGCCCGGTCTGGCCAAGCTGATGTTCGGCAATATGGGCGACGGCGAAGTCGCCGTGACCATCAACAAGCAGACAATCAAGATCGCAGCCGGCGCCGGCGGACCGCAATCGCCGAAAGGACCGACGCTCGACTTGCCGCCCGGCAAATACCAGTACTCGCTGAAGATTGCGGGCGGCCCTGCCCGATCTAACCAGATCGAGATCGCGGCCGACGAAACCTGGGGCCTGATGATTGCGCCCAATGGCGAGGTGCTGCCGGTGCAGATGTATTAATGCGGCATGCTTTCACGGCTTGCTCGCGGGCGCCGGCCCGCCGAGCAAGCGGTCGATCACCGTATTGACCAAATATTCCGAGCCTTTTTCGGTGAGATGGACCTGATCGCTGGTCGAGATGTCCCCGGCGCTATCGCCGATGCGGGTCACGCAACCGTCCTCATCGCACAGCGCGTCTGACGCGGAGATGAATTCGGCGCCGAGCGGAACCAGTTTCGCGCGCATGACCGCATCATAGCCGTTTGATTGCGCGGCGGCGTTCGATCGCGCCGGGATCAGCCGGCGATGCAGCATGAAGTAGTGAAGCACCTCGGACGGAAGCCCGCGTCGCCACGCTGGCACCCCACCGAGCACCACGACACGCGCGGTGGTCAACGTCTTCAGGGCCACGACCGTTTCGGCCACATGGTCGAGGTGCTTTTCCCAGGTTCCGTGCAGCAGCACGATATCGGGCCTGATGTCGCGGACCAGCGACAGCACCTTGTCGTTGATGGCGCGGCAGTTGGGCGTGGACGGGATGTCGGCATTCAACGCGGGAATGCAGGAACTGGAGGTGAGCTGTCCGATGCCAAAATTTCGCGTCTGCTGGGCCTTGAGCAGCCCCGGCATCAGCGCGCCTGCGGTCGAATCTCCCCACACCAGAACCAGCGGCCGCCGGGTCCGATCGACGCAGTCATCGGCAAACGACATCTCGTGGCTGAGATCGAGCAGGCAACGGTGAAACCGCCATTTCGCATTTTGGGTCGGCACATTGGCCATCGCGCGCATTTCCGCCGGCAGCCGGAAATCGAAACCGCGTCCCCAAACGATAGCGGAACCAGCGACGGCGACCAGCACCATGCCGGCACACAAGGCAAAAATCCGGCGCGGGCTCGGGGCGCCAAATCGAAACGGCTTTTCGACGTATTGATAGGTCGCCCAAGCCAGGAGCCCGCTGGCGAGCAATATCAACTCGCGTTCCAGCAGCGTCAGCGGGTTGAACTTGATGATGGTGAAGAACACCAGCAGCGGCCAATGCCAGAGATAGGCCGGATAACTGATCAGCCCGATCCCGACCAGCGGCCGGCTGGCGAGTACGACGCGGCAGAACCAGGCACCGGGTGCGGATAACAGCAGTGCGGCTCCCGCGACCGGCAGGATCGCCCACCAGCCCGGAAAGGCGCGATGGGGGTCGAGCACAGCGGCGGCAACCGCGATCAGCCCGACGCCGATCAAGGCGCGCAGATTGCCGGCCGCGCTGGTCTGACTGATCCCGCTCCAGCCGCGCGCCAGGACCGCGCCGGCGAGCAGTTCAAACGCCCGCGTGAACGGCAGATAGAAGGTCGCGACCGGGTCGGAGCCGATCAGCGCCACGTTAAGCAGGAACGACCCGACGCCGAGGATCGACGCGACAGCCACGATGCTCAGGCGCAAGCGGACGGCCAGCATCAACAGCAGCGGCCAGAACAGATAGAATTGCTCCTCGATGCCCAGCGACCACAAATGCAGCAGCGGCTTTTTGGCCGATTCGACATCGAAATAGCCGGACTGCAGCAGCAGCGCGATGTTGGCGAAAAACGCCGCGCTGGCGAAGACGTCGCTGCCGAGCTGCGCATAGGCCGCCGGCAGCATCCATAACGAGCCCAGCACCAGCGCAGCGCAGAGCACGACGATCAAGGCCGGAAAAATGCGCCTGATCCGCCTGACGTAGAAGCCAACCAGGCTGAACCGCTTGAGGTCGAGCTCGCGCGCGATGATGCCGGTGATCAGAAATCCCGAGATCACGAAGAAGATGTCGACGCCGATGAAGCCGCCCGGTATCGCTTCCGGGAACGCGTGATAGTTCATCACCAGCAACACGGCGATGGCCCGGAGGCCGTCGACATCCGGCCGATATTGCGGTGAGGGTGAAGACAATTGCGGCTAATCCGGGAACGCGACAGCAGGCAGATCGGGTTGCCAACCTGCACTGCCGCCATCTCTAGCAGGTTCGCGGCGGTCTGCCATTTTCTCCCGCAGCGGCCCCAAAAAGGCGGACTTCGATGGCCTGGAATCGGGCCTCGAATCGGGCTTTTCGAAGCGCCCGGAATCGGCCTTCGGGCACCTTGAAAGAGAGCCAAAAAATACCATCTATTCAATAGCTTGTGGATACAGACTTTGCGCTAGGCGCAATGCCTCTTTCATGGCACAAATAGATCAATCAGCGCCTCATATTGCGCAGCTGATTCGGGACATCCTCGAAGGCTTCACATGACAGAACCTGCCCGGCAGACACCTGCCGACACTGAGCATCCCATTCCCGTCGAATACGGCGCGGAATCGATCCGGGTTTTGAAAGGCCTCGACGCCGTGCGCAAGCGGCCCGGCATGTATATCGGCGATACCGATGACGGTTCCGGCCTGCACCACATGGTCTACGAGGTCGTCGATAACGCCATCGACGAGGCGCTCGCCGGCCATGCCACCGCCGTCGAAGTCGTGCTCAACGCCGACGGCTCCGTGACCGTGCGCGACGACGGCCGCGGCATTCCGGTCGACATCCACAAGGGCGAGGGCATTTCGGCGGCCGAGGTCATCATGACCCAGCTGCACGCCGGCGGTAAATTCGACCAGAATTCCTACAAGGTTTCCGGCGGCCTGCACGGCGTCGGCGTCTCCGTCGTCAACGCGCTGTCGAGCAAGCTGCAATTGCGGGTCTGGCGCGACGGCAAGGAGCACTTCATCGAATTCGCCCATGGCGACGCGGTGGCGCCGCTCAAGACGGTCGGCGAGGCCAATGGCAAGCGCGGCACCGAGGTCACGTTCCTCGCCTCCACCGAAACCTTCACCAATGTCGAATATGATTTTGCGACGCTGGAGCATCGCCTGCGCGAGCTCGCGTTCCTGAATTCCGGCGTCAACATCGTGCTCTCCGACATGCGCCACGCGGTCGAGAAGCGCGAGGCGATGCGTTACGATGGCGGCGTCGAGGTGTTCGTCAAATATCTCGACCGCAACAAGAAGGCGATGGTGCCCGCCCCGATCATGGTCCGCTCGGAGATGAACGGCATCGGCGTCGAGGCCGCCCTGTGGTGGAACGACAGCTACCATGAGAACGTGCTGTGCTTCACCAACAACATCCCGCAGCGCGACGGCGGCACCCATCTCGCCGGCTTCCGCGGCGCGCTGACGCGCCAGGTCAACGGCTATGCCGAGGCCAACGCGAAAAAGGAAAAGATCGCGCTGACCGGCGACGACTGCCGCGAGGGCCTCACTGCGGTGCTGTCGGTGAAAGTGCCGGATCCGAAATTCTCGTCGCAGACCAAGGACAAGCTGGTGTCCTCGGAAGTGCGCCCGGTGGTCGAGAACGTGCTCAACGAGGCGCTGGCCGCGTGGTTCGAGGAACATCCGACCGAGGCCAGGGTGATCGTCGGCAAGGTGATCCAGGCCGCTGCCGCCCGCGAAGCCGCCCGCAAGGCGCGCGAACTGACCCGGAAAAATCCGCTGAGCGTCTCCTCGCTGCCCGGCAAGCTCGCCGACTGCCAGGAAAAGGACCCTGCCAAGTCGGAACTGTTCATCGTCGAGGGTGATTCCGCAGGCGGCAGCGCCAAGATGGGCCGCAACCGCGAATTCCAGGCGGTGCTGCCGCTGCGCGGCAAGATCCTCAATGTCGAGCGCGTACGCCCCGACAAGATGCTGTCGTCCGAACAGATCGGCACATTGATCACCGCGCTCGGTACCGGCATCAGCGATGATTTTTCGATCGACAAGCTGCGGTACCACAAGATCATAGTCATGACCGACGCCGACGTCGACGGCGCCCATATTCGCACGCTGCTGCTGACCTTCTTCTACCGGCAGATGCGCGAGGTCATCGACGGCGGCTACCTCTATATCGCGCAGCCGCCGCTCTACAAGGTCTCGCGCGGCAAGTCCGAGCAATACCTGAAGGACGAGCGCGCGCTGGAAGATTACCTGATCGATACCGGGCTGGACGACTGTGTGTATAAATCGGGGACGGGCGAAGATCGGGCGGGCAGCGACCTTCGAGCGCTGGTCGAGGATGCCCGCGTCATCCGCGCCCTGCTGCGCAACCTGCACAGCCGCTATAATCGGAAGGTGATCGAGCAGGCAACTATTGCGGGCGTGCTGCGGTCGGATATTTATGGCGATCTGGAACGAGCCAATGCTGCGGCAGCTTACATAGCCACCCGGCTCGATGATCTTACTGAAGAGGTTGAGCGCGGCTGGCAGGGATATTTCACCGAGGGACAGGGCTTCCGATTCGAGCGCACCGTGCGCGGCGTGAAGGAAGTTGCCGTCATCGACGATGCGTTCCTGGGCTCGGCCGACGCGCGCAAACTCGACGAATATACGCCGAAGTTGCAGAAGCTCTATGCGAAGTGGGGCAAGCTTCGTCGGAAGGACTCCGAGGACACCATTCACGGTCCCGTCGACCTGTTCGACGCGGTCACCAACGCCGGCCGCAAGGGCGTGACGATGCAACGCTACAAAGGCCTTGGCGAGATGAACCCCTCCCAGCTCTGGGAAACCACGCTCGATACCAACGAGCGCTCGCTGCTGCAGGTCAAGATCAAGGAGGTCGACGAGGCCGACGACATCTTCACCAAGCTGATGGGCGACGTGGTCGAGCCGCGCCGCGATTTCATCCAGGAACATTCACTCAGCGCCAACGTCGACGTGTAAGGCCAGGACGCGCCCGTGCCGCCCATTCAATACATTGTTGAAGGCGGCCACCGGCTCGCGGGCACGATCGAGCCGTCCGGCAACAAGAATTCCGCGTTGCCGATCATCGCGGCGTCCCTGCTGACCGAACACCCGGTCACGCTGGAAAACGTTCCGCGCATTCGCGACACCGAAACCCTGGTCGAGCTGGTCCGCTCGGTCGGCGCATCTGCCGAATGGCAACAGCGCAACACGCTCGTCATTCACGCCAAAGACATCCGCGCCGCCGATCTCGATCCGGAACTGTGCGCGCGGATCCGCGCCTCGATCCTGCTGGCCGGACCGCTGTTGGCCCGCTGTGGCGAGGTGGCGCTGCCGCCGCCCGGCGGCGACGTCATCGGCCGGCGGCGGCTCGATACGCATTTCCTGGCCTTCGAGCAGTTAGGCGCCACCGTCACCGCGACCCACCGTCTGGAATTCCGCGCCTCGCGGCTGAAGGGCGCCGACGTTTTCCTCGACGAGCCCAGCGTCACCGCGACCGAAAATGCGCTGGTCGCAGCCGTTGGCGCCCACGGCACCACCTATTTGCGCAATGCCGCGTCCGAGCCGCATGTGCAGGACCTCGCGCACTTCCTGGTCGCCCTCGGCGCCAGGATCGAAGGCATCGGCACCAACACCATCGTGATCCATGGACCGGCGACGCTTGGCGGCGCGCGCTACGCGATCCAGCCCGACCACATCGAGGTCGGCTCGCTGATCGGGCTTGCCGCGGTGACAAGGTCGCCGCTTCGGATCGCGCGCGCCGGCGTCGAGCATTTGCGCTCGATCCGGATGGGCTTTGAGCGGCTCGGCATCGTCTGCGGCGTCGAAGGCGACGACCTCGTCGTGCCGTCCGGCCAGGCCATGAAGATCCACGACGATTTCGGCGGCCATGTGCCAAAGCTCGAGGACCAGCCCTGGCCGGCCTTCCCGGCCGATCTGATGTCGATCGCGATCGTCACTGCGACCCAATGCGACGGCGTGATCCTGATGTTCGAGAAGATGTTCGAGTCGCGGATGTTCTTTGTCGACAAGCTGATTTCGATGGGCGCCCGGATCGTGCTGTGCGACCCGCACCGGGCAATCGTGGCCGGGCCTAGCCGGCTGCGCGGCGCGCCGATGACATCCCCCGACATCCGCGCCGGCATGGCCATGCTGCTGGCCGCCGTCGCCGCGGAAGGCACCTCGACGATCAACAATGCCGACCAGATCGAACGCGGCTATGAGCGCATCGAGGAGCGGCTCAACGCGCTCGGCGCGAAGATCACCCGGGTGCCGGAACGGACCTGACGCGGAAAAGACGATCAGGTTCGTGCGTTGCCTCGCGAGACCAACAACATCTTATTTGTGATGCAGAGCGAACCGCGAATGTATCCAGGACAGCTCACAGCGCCGAAGTCGATGTGTGAGGCATGAGGTCAGATGAGTACCCGTCTGGCCTTTGATCGGCTCGTTCATTCGGACTGGAGTATTTCACCGAATAAGCGCTGGACGGCGGTCGCCCTCCGTTCGAGAGACGGTTGGCTGGTAGACAGCCTAGGACAGACGCCGGCCGTAAACGAATTTCTAGATTTCCTCTTCGATCGGGGAAGGAAAACGTTGGCGGGCTTCGACTTTCCAATCGGTTTGCCATCATTCTATTTGAAAAAGACAGGATTGGAATATTACCAGCTTCTTTCCGACCCGGCTTCTCACCCGGCTCGACTCTTCTTCACGGCTGCAGAGACTCTGTCCGACATATCTCCAGCTCAACCGTTCTATCGAAGACATCCTCGCGGTGGACGTCATGCCGATCTGCTCCGTGCTCTGAAGTGCAAGACCTTCAGCGAACTGCTACGAGAATGCGACAAAAAAACAAAAATCCGATCGAGAGCAGAATCGATCTTCTGGACGGTAGGCCCAAAACAGGTGGGCAAAGCAGCGCTTTCCGGCTGGCGGGAAGTATTGATACCGGCACTCGAGCGCCAAGCCCGTCTCTGGCCATTCGATGGTCCGCTGTCATCGCTTGATTCGAATATCTTGACGGTCGCAGAAACCTATCCCGGCGAAGCTTACCAGCACATTGGTATGAGGCGCACGGTCAAGAAGCGCTCCCAAGATGGGCGGAGGGCTGGCGGCGAGGCAATGTTGGCCTGGTCGTTCAGGCACAGAGTGACGTTTTTGCCGATAATCGAGCAGTCCATACTGCATGGTTTTGGCGAACGGGAAGACGGCGAGGACCCATTCGACGCCGTTGCTGGGCTTTGCGGAATGATCGAAGTCTCCGACGGGCGCCGGGCGGAGGCGCCTGGTTCGATGACGTTCTCAAAAAATTGCGAAGGTTGGATTTTGGGCCAGATTGACGTCCCCACCGCTTGACTTCCATTGTTTCGCCTTACGCAATGCTAGTCTCGTTCCATGGCCGTTTCCGAAAAAGTAGACCTATCATCGATCACGCCGCACCCGGCGGCGTTGGCATCCGGCCATCATCTCGGCCTCGAGCTTGGCGAGACGCTCAAGCTCGCGGTGCCGCTCGCGCTGACGCAGCTCGGGCAGATCGCGATGATGACCACCGATATCGCGTTTATCGGGCGGCTCGGTAGCGAGGCGCTCGCCGCGGCATCGCTGGCGCATACCGTGTTCTTCGTCAGCTTTACCTTTGGCATGGGACTGGTGTCGGCGGTGGCGCCGCTGGCCGCGCAAGCGTTCGGCGCGCGCGATCCGCGCATGGTGCGACGGGCGCTTCGGGTCGGCCTGTGGGCCGCGCTGCTGATTGCCCTGCCGCTGATGGCGTTGCCGTTTCGCGGCGAGCAGATCCTGCTCGCGCTCGGTCAGGCCCCGATGGCTGCCCATCTCGCCCAGCAATATCTGTTCGGCCTCGCCTGGGGCGTCCTGCCGGCGCTGTGGTTCATCGCGATCCGCGGCTTCATGAGCGCGGTCAACCGGCCGGAGCCGATCCTGTGGATCACGTTGGCGGCGATCCCGGCCAATGCGCTGCTGGTCTATCTGCTCCTTTACGGCGCGTTGGGCTTGCCGCAGCTCGGGCTGTTTGGCGCCGGCCTTGCGACCTCGATCGTCAATCTCGGAACGTTCCTCGCAGTGCTGTGGTTCACCGCCCGCCGCCGCCCGTTCCGGAAATATCACGTGCTGGGGCGCATCTGGCGCATCGACTGGCACCTGATGCGGCAACTCGTCCGCGTCGGCGCGCCGATCTCGCTCTCGTTCCTGCTGGAATACGGCCTGTTCGGCGCCGCCGGCCTGTTGATGGGACTGATCAGCACGACGGCGCTCGCGGCGCATCAGATCGCGCTGCAGATCGCGGCCATCCTGTTCATGGTGCCGTTCGGGATCGCAATGGCGGCCACCGTGCGGGTCGGTCACGCCGTTGGGCGCGGTGACGCACCGGCGGTCAAGCGCGCCGGATTTGTCGCGACCGGTCTCGGCATCGTCTTCATGTCCGCGATGACGCTTGCCGTGATCCTCGGACGCTTTGCGATTGCCGCGATTTTCCTCGGCGAAACCACGGATGCCACCGCCGAACTCACCGCAACGCTGTTGCTGGTCGGATCGACGTTCTTTATCGCCGACGGCATCCAGACCGTCGTCGCCGGATCGCTGCGCGGCATGAACGACACGCGGATACCGCTGTTGTTCGCCACCGTCAGCTACTGGCTGATCGGATTTACATGCGCCTGCTTGCTCGGTTTCCGGACGCCATTGGGCGCGGTCGGCGTCTGGATCGGGCTGTCGTGCGGAACCGCGGTATATGCCGTTCTTCTGGTCTTGCGTTTCCGGCTGCTGGCGAACAGGCTCGCGCGATGAAAGTCTGCGAGATCAAACCCGAGACCGACACCGATACGCTGCTGCCCGGCGCGCAGTTCGTCGATGCCTTCCGCCTTGAAACAGACGGTCACGCGCTGGATGCGCGCCACGCCGCGGAGCGCATGCTCGCGCGTCAGCCGCGATGGGCCGAAGCCTTGTTGACCCTGCGCAATATTCTCGTCACGCCGTTTGGCCTCAAGACATCAGGCGCCAGCAAGACCGCGCCCCGCGAAATGATCGGGATATTTCCGGTTCTGAGCGCGACCCCGGACCGGCTGGTCGCCGGCTTCAACGACACGCATCTGGATTTTCGCATCGTCGTGGATGTGGCGGCCTCCGGTGCCTCCACCCAGAACGTCACCGCGACCACGCTGGTGCTGACGCATAACCGGCTCGGCCGGACCTATCTGGCGATCATCCTGCCGTTTCACCGCCTGATCGTCCCCACCCTGCTGCGACAGGTTGCCGGCGCCTAACTAGCTCTTCGCGTCGGCCGGTTTCGTGGCCGCCGCCTCGCACCAGTCGGCATGGCAGCGGCTGAGATCGTTCAAATTCTGCCGCATCTGCTCCAGCGAAAAACCGAGCGCGAAAAATCGCTCGGCCGCATCCACCGGCAGGCCGCGGATCAAGCCATCGCTCCGCAACGCGGCGACTTCGGTCGCATAGGCCTGCAAGGCCGCGTCGACCGGCTGGATTTCCGCGGAGCCGGCGCCGCTTCGCAACGACACCGCAACCGACTGCATATAGCTGACGATCGCGTTGCTGACCTCGGACAGCGGTCGTGCCAGCCGGGCCTGCACGTTCGCCGGCAACGGCACCACGCTGGCGCGCCCGACCATCACGACGTCGTGGCGCAGCCGCTGGATGGTCCGCAGCAATGGGCCGGTGTCCGGGCCCGACGACAAATGCGCTGAGCGCTCGCGCTCGGCTTCGGCGCCGGTCGCGTTCAGGCCAGTCACCGCCACGCCGATGCCGTCCTGGATGCGGTGCAGGGCGTCGTTGTCGAGACCGCGCGTCAGGCCAGCCAGCAATTCGGCGAATGCGGCGGCCAGCAGCTCGAGCAAGCGCGCCGCGTTGGCGCGGATCTGGTTGACGGCGCGCGACGGCAGCACCAGGAACGAAACCACCAATCCCGTGACCGCGCCGACGCTGACCTCCATGACGCGATCAATCGCGGAATCCAGTGGATTGCCGTGATGCATGGTCGGGAGCAGCAGCACGATCACGGCCGTAACGGTGGCGGAGTTGAGGCTGGGGTTGAGGGAGGCGATGAAGGCCAGCGGCGTCACCGCCAGTACCAGCAGCGCCAGCAGACTGCCCTCGCCGGAATGCGGGATCAGCACCGCGATGGCGCCGCCATAGATCGCGCCGCCGATGGTGCCGAGCATATAGTCGCGGGTCGCCTTCAGCGACCGGCCGACGCTCATCTGGGTCACGATCAGGGACGTCAGCACCGCCCATAGCGGCAGCAACAGATGCAACGCGACCGCGATCGCGTAGGCGGCGACGGCCGCCGCGGCAATCCTGACCGCGAGCGCCAATTGCGTCTTCCGGGCCCAGAACCGGCCGAATATGCGTTTTGAGAAGGTCATCATGCGTCGCGTTCCGGAATCGGCAGACTGTACCCGTAATAGACGGCTTTGAGCATAGCTGATGCCCGCCCCCCGGAGGCGGCTTGAAACGCGAAATCAGCCCGCCTACCCTGCGCGGCAAAACGAGGAAACACGATGGCCAACGAAACCGCAACGCTCGCAGCTTATGTCGCCGACCTGAAATTCGAGGATATTCCGCCGGAGGTACTCGAGCGCGCCAAAGTGCTGACGCTCGACTTCCTCGGCAGCGCGATCCGGGCCCGGCGCGACGCGGAATCGACGCCCTCCCTGCTCAAAATGCTGGAATCGCTGGCGCTGGATGGCAAGGGCCACTCCACCGTGTTCGGCGATGCCAAGACCTGGACCCCGGCGGTAGCCGCACTCCTTAATGGCGCGCTCGGCCATTCGCTTGACTTCGACGACACGCATGCGGATTCTTCGCTGCATCCGAGCGCGCCCGTGGTGCCGGCGGCGTTTGCGGTCGGCGAGATGGTCGGTGCATCCGGTCGCGACGTGCTCACCGCCATCGTGGCCGGCTATGAAGTGTGCTGCCGGCTCGGCAACGCGCTCGACCCCACTTCGCATTACGCGCGCGGCTTTCACCCGACCGCGACTGCGGGCACCTATGGCGCCGCTGCGGCGGCGGCAAAGCTGTTCGGGCTGTCGAAGGACCAGATCATCGCAGCCTTCGGCGTCTCCGGCAGCCAGGCCGCGGGATCGCTGCAATTTTTGGTCAACGGCGCCTGGAACAAGCGCTACCAGGTCGGCGCGGCCGCGATGAATGGCGTGATCGCAGCCACCCTGGCGCGCAACGATTTTGTCGGCTCGACCGAATCGGTCGAGGGCAAGCATGGGCTTCTTGTCGGCTACAGCGACGATGCGCATCCGGACAAGGCGATCGCCGGACTCGGCAAGATCTACGAGACCCTGAAGATCGGCGTAAAGCCCTATCCGAGCTGCCGCTATACCCATGCAGCCCTGGACGCGCTGATCGCGATGCGCCGGGAGCACAATCTGACGCCGGACCAGATCAGGCGGGTCGAGATCGGCCTGCACCGCAACGGCATCACGCTGACCGGCGATGCCGCCACCAAGCGGCATCCGACGTCGATCGTTGGCGGGCAATTTTCGATGTTCTTCACCGGCGCGCTGGCGCTCGACCAGGGTCGCTTCGGCTGGGACGATTACGAGCGGCTCGGCGATGCCGCGGTCAATGCGCTGGCCGACAAGTTCGACGTGGTGCAGGACGACCGCCTCGAGATCGGCCGCACCCATCCCTTTGGCGCGCGCGTCTCAATCACGACCGATGATGGCGTCCACGAGCGGCTCTATGCCGATCCATCCGGCGAGCCGAATTCATTCCCGGACGCACAGGCGATGCAGCAGAAGTTTTTGACGCTCGCCCGTCCCGTGCTCAACGGCCGCGCCGATCAGCTTGCGGACGCGATTCTCTCACTTGAAAGATTTGATCGCGTCGAGCAAGCCACGCAGTTGGGCCGGCAATAAACCTTGGCCATACGGCCCTGCATCATGCGGCGCCGTCGATGATGATGAGATCGGCGTCCGAGTATTTATTGCGGATCGCGACCGCCCGCTGATACTCCGGGCTCTGATAGCAGGCCGTCGCGGTGGCCCTGTCCTTGAACTCGATGACGAAATTACGCTCCCGCTCGGTTCCTTCCATCACCTCATAGGCGCCGCCCCGCACGATGAAATTGGCGCCGAATTTCTCGAACACCGGTATCGCAACTGCCAGATATTCGGGATAGTGCTCGGGATCGTGGACCGAGACGTGCACGATCCAATAGGCTTTCGGCATCATTTCCTCCGGCAGAAGACGTTCGCAAATATGCGGGGATGGCGCCGCGCATCGATCGATGGCGGCGCGGCATCCAACCGTCGCCGGCCGAATAGTTCAATTCACATTGTCGCGTCCTGGCTGTGGCAAATGTCACTCGTTTGGAGGACGCGACGCCAAAACGGGCGGCGCATCGCTGCCTGCCAGCCTGGCCTTGCCGCCGGTTGCCGCAACGACATCGCTGACAAGCCCGAACACGCCATCGACCTCCGGCGGCCAGTTGGGCGAGCGGCCGAGGCGGACGATCACCAGCCGTTCCGAGGGAACGATGACGACATATTGCCCGATGGTCCCTTTGGCGAAGAACGCATCGCGCGGCATGCCGTGTTCGATCCGGTAATTGGCGCCAAAGCTGTCGCCGAGGTTGGTCCAAAAGCCCGCGCCATATCCGACCCAGGCGTTCGGCGTCGCCGAGGCCGAATACTTCACCCATCCCTCGGGGAGGATGCGCTTGCCGCCGACCACGCCGTCATTGAGATAAAGCATGCCGAACCGCACCCAGTCGCGCGCCGTCGCCAGCATCTGGCTCGATCCTTCCGGATTACCGGAAGCATCGAATTCGAGCGTCACGTTGCGCATGCCGAGCGGTGCGAACAATTCCTGCCGCGCGAACCGGATCACGTCAGACGCATGGCCGCCGGCCGCATTGCGAATCAGGTGCGAGAGAATGATGAAGTTGCCGTCATTGTAATTCCACGTGCTGCCGGGCGGTGTCGCTAGCCCGACGCTTTCGACGTAAGCCGCCATGTCGGATTCCATGAATTTCATGCGATTGACCGGCTCGAAGGCGGCGCCCAACGAGGCCTCCAGCGAGCTGCCGATCGCAAGACCTGCGGTGTGGCGCAGCAGATGATCGACCGTGATCGCGTGCCTGGGATCGCCGGCGCCCTGCCACGCCGCGATCGGCACCGGCTGATCGAGCGTAAGAGCGCCCTTGCGCACCAGAATGCCCGTCAGCGCCGAGATCACCGACTTGGTCGCGGAGAAGCCGAGCAGTGGCGTCTCGATGCCGTAGCCTTCGGCATAGCGCTCGGCCACGACGTGGCCGTCCTTGACCACGACCACCGCCCGCGTGCGGCGGAACGGCGGGCTTGAAGGCTCGGCGAAAGCGCGATCCAGCGCTGCGGCCAGTTGGGGGTTGGCCGGCGTGGCGACGCCAGGTCCCGCGATGTCGGGCAACAACGCCGGCATCGGCTTGCTTTCAGCCGCCGGCGGCGAAATATCCGCGACCGCGCCACCGTGGTCGAGATAACAGCCCATGCCCTCGCGATAGACGGCATGACTGCGGCCAAGGCCGAGCAGCGACACCGTGACATCCTTGCGCGTTCGATCGACGCTATAATTGAGTGCCCAGGAGATCAGGCCGGTGCCCGGCATCGCCGCCGTCGTCTCCGAGAAAATTCTTTGCGGATCCTGTCCGGAAACAAAGGTTTCCGAACAGATGATGTTGGCGACGAAACCCGTGGCGACCTTTGGCACGTCGCGGGCCCGCGCAGCCGTCAGCGCCAGCGCGCTGAGGGCCGTGGTCGTCGTGAGAATGAGAAGCAGATTTCGTCGGGTCACATTGGCCTCCGGCATGACGCATGAGCGCGTGCCGGCCATGATGGCGAACAATCCGATCACCGCTCGCCGGATTTGGAAATCAGAGTAGCCGGAACCTGGAAGGGCCTCGCCGATTCCGAAATCTTGATCAAATTACAACGACTTACCGATCAAGCCGCGGTCGCGTTCAGGCGGCGGTATTCGGTCGGCGTGACCCCCGTGGTCGCCTTGAACGCCCGGTTGAACGGACCCAGCGACTGGAACCCGGCATCCATCGCAATGGTGATAACGGGGACTTCGGCCTGGGTCGGGTCGGCCAGTGCCGCCTTGGCCTCCTCGATCCGGTGATTGTTGAGGAAGACGTTGAAGTTGCGGTAGCCGAGCCGCTGGTTGATCAGCCGCCGCAATCTGTATTCGGGTATTTTGAGCCGGGTCGCCAGCGTGCCGATGGTGACGTTGTCGTGGCGATAGATGCGCTCGTCGGCCATCAGCCGCATCAGTGCGTCGACCAGTTTTTGGTCGTTTGAATGCTCAAATGCGGCCGATGGGTTCGGAACATCCGGCGCTGCGGCAATCTCGGCCGCGACCGGAAACACATCGGCGCCGTCCACGCGCATCATCAACCATGAAATCGTGGCGACGATGGCGGCCAAAACGGCTGAATTCACCGTGTTGGCGACGCCGGCCGCTTCGCCACCGGACAGCAACATCTGCAGAATGGCGTTGACACCGCCGTACAGCGCGGCCGCGACGACGATGAACACCCGGATGCGGCGGCGGCCCTCGACCAGATCTGATGACCACGAAGCGATGGTTTGCACGACCGCAAGCGCAATAAAACCGAGCGCCAGCAGGTTGATCGCAATGATGGATATCCGCAGATTGCCGCCGGGCACCGGCGCGATCCACAGGCAATTGACCAAGCTGAACGCGGCCACCGCCGCCCATACCAGCCCATGCCACGCGCGCAATTTGAAGGCATCGTCGAACAGCGCGCGGGTGAACAGCCAGAACACCACCACATTGCCGGTCGACAGCGCGATCAACGGCGCATGCAAGATAGACACCGGCGACGCGGCGCCGATCGAATAGCTCACGGCGTGCGCCGCCGAGCCCAGCGCAAAGGCCGCAGCCAATCGTCCGGCAAGGACGGTCCCGAAGCCGCGAAACAGCGACGCCGCCAGCACCAGCAGCAGCGCCACGGTTCCGGCGCGCAGTGCGATATCGACAGTGGGAAGCAGCATCGAGTGAACCCGGTCCGCGCGGTTATCGGCGCATCATGGTTTTAGTGCAGATCGCCGGCCCGTTCAATTTTGGCGGACCTGGCCTTTCCAGGTATTGCGGTGCGTCACCCAGACGTCAGCGACATGGCCGAACAAATCGAACTCGCCATCCTTGCTGGCGCCGAGCCGACGCGCTACGCCCTGTGACGCGGTGTTTTCGCGGTCGATACAATGAATGATCCGGTCGATGTCGAAGGTCGCGAATGCCCAATCGATCGACGCCCGCGCCGCTTCCACCGCAAAACCCTTGCCGCGAAATTCCGTGGCGATGCCCCAGCCGACCTCGAAGCCGGGCCAACCCGGCGGAAACCACGGCCCGACCCTCCCGACAAATTTTCCGCTCGATTTTTCCTCGACCACGAACATGCCCACGCCGTGCAGCACCCAGTGCCCGGCCATGATGGCGGCATTGCGCCATCCGTTGAGCACGCTTGTAACGGGCTTGCCGTCCACGGTAATGAACCGCGCGGTGCCGGGATCGGCCAGCATCGCCGTGTTGGGCGCGACATCGTCACCGCGCCATTGCCGCAGCAGCAAGCGTTCGGTCTCGATGACCGGGCCGTTGGGCTGCAACAGCCTGGCACCCGGCTTCAATGGAGGAATCATCGTTTCCTGCCTTTATTTTCTGCAACTATTCTTATGTGTATTTGCTTACCGCCGTCATTGCGAGGAGCGCAAGCGACGAAGCAATCCATTCTTTCCTTGCGCGGCTAGATGGATTGCTTCGCTTTGCTCGCAATGACGTCGAGGTGTTCGTTGCAAGACCCACACACGGCTTTCGCGGGACGACGGATGGAGTATGATCGCGACAAAACCAAAGGAGTCCCCCCATGAGCTGGCAACCCTCCAACGACCCCGTGCTCGGCGATGCCAAATCCTGCGACGCGCTCGATCTCGTCATCGTGCCGCGCACCCGCGATCTCGGCGACGGATTTGAGGTCCGCCGCGCGCTGCCGCATGGCAAGCGGCAGATGGTCGGACCCTTCATCTTCTTCGATCATTTCGGGCCGATGCAGTTTTTGGCCGGCAAGGGCATGGACGTCCGCCCGCATCCGCATATTGGCCTCGCCACCGTGACCTATCTGTTCGACGGCAGCATCATGCACCGCGACAGCGAGGGCAACATCCAGGAGATCCAGCCCGGCGCCATGAATCTGATGACCGCCGGCCGCGGCATCGCCCATTCCGAGCGCACGCCCGACGTACAGCGCCGTGACGGCCAGAAGATGCTGGGCCTGCAAAGCTGGATCGCGCTGCCGGCAGGATCGGAGGAAGTCGCGCCGTCGTTTCAGCATTACGCGGCCGGCGATCTGCCGATGATCGCGGAACGGGGCTTTACGGCGCGCGTGATCGCCGGCCAGTCGTTCGGCATATCCTCACCGGTTACGATGGTATCGCCATGGTTCTATGCCGAGGTGAGCGCTGAACAGGGCACCAGCGTGCCGCTCGATCCCGACCATGAAGAGCGCGCGATCTATCTGGTCGACGGCGAGGTCGAGATTGCGAACGAGCGCTATGAAGGCCCGCGCCTCTTGGTCTTCCGGCCCGGCGACCGCATCACGGTGAAGGCAATCAAGCCGGTCCGGATGATGTTCCTCGGCGGCGACGCGCTGGAAGGCCCGCGCCATATCTGGTGGAATTTCGTCTCCTCCAGCAAGGAGCGGATCGAACAGGCCAAACAGGACTGGAAAACCGGCCGTTTCGCCCATGTTCCCAACGAACATGAGTTCATTCCGCTGCCGGAGTGAGCTATCTCCTCCGCTATCCCCTTCCCTGCGCTCGCGCCTCTCGCGCGAGCGCATCGCCTTTGAAAGCCTGACCGAATGAATGCGATGCTCGCCAGCGATTTGCCCTTGCCACGGATCGGCCGCGGCAAGGTCCGCGATATCTACGCCGTCGGCGACGATCGCGTGCTGCTGTTGACCACCGACCGCATCAGCGCGTTCGACGTCGTGATGGCCGAGACCATCCCGATGAAGGGCGCGGTGCTGACCCAGATCAGCGCCTGGTGGTTCCGGCAACTCGAAAGCGTGGTGCCGCATCACATGATCAGCGCCGACGCCGACGAGATCATCGCGCAGGTGCCCGCACTGAAAGCCCATCGCGCCGATATCCTTGGGCGCGCGATGCTGTGCCGGCGCACAGAAGTGTTCCCGATCGAATGCGTGATCCGCGGTTATATTTCCGGCTCGGCGTGGAAGGAATACGCGCGACACGGCACGTTGGCCGGAGAGAAGCTGGCGCCGGGCCTCGTCGAAAGCGCCAAGCTCGAGCCCGCGATCTTCAGCCCGGCGACCAAGGCCGAGACCGGCCATGACGAGAACATCACGGTGGCGCGGGTCCGTGAGATCCTGGGCGACGAGGTCGCCCACACGCTGGAGAGCATGGCGCGCGCGGTCTATAATTTCGGCGAAAAGATCACCCGCGACCGTAGCATCATCATCGCCGATACCAAGTTCGAATTCGGCCGCGACGGCAGTGGCCGCATCATCCTGATCGACGAGGTGATGACCCCCGACAGTTCGCGGTTCTGGGCGGTCGACGTCTACAAGCCCGGCCAGCCGCAGCCGAGTTTCGACAAGCAGCCGCTGCGCGATTATCTCGACGCGGAGCGCCGCGCCGGCCGCTGGAACGGCGACGCCCCGCCGCCACCGCTGCCGGCCAGCGTGGTGGAGGCGACCAGCAAGCGCTATCTCGAAGCGTATCGGCGGGTGACGGGCGCTGAACTCAAGGTCTGACGCCAGCGCAATCGATTCGCTCTCATCGGAGTTCCTATCCGGCGTGCGATCACATCCAAAAAACAGGCAATCTAGCTGAATATCCATTCAAGAAAGTTCCGATGTAGTTCCAGGAACGTGGCGATTGCTCACACGTTTTCTCCCTGCGCAACAACGATAGGAGAAGCGATATGAAGAAGCTTTCTTGCGTTCTGGCCACGTTAGCGACCATCGCAGTTGCGGCGCCTACCGTCGCGAGCGCGCAGGGTTTCAGCTTCCGCGTCGGCAGCGACCGAGACTATTACTATCGCGACCGTGATGACTACTATCGCGGCCCTCGCGTTGGATTCTACGAACATGATCGCGGTTGGCATCGCGGCTGGTACAACCATGATGGCGACCGAACGATAATCATCAAACGTCACCGTCATTGGGACGACTAATGAAGAATGGCCCCCTTAACGGGGCCATCCTTTTGAGTGCCGGGCCGAGGACGCTCGCCGGAAATTCCGGGGCTGATCTTGTCGATGGCATTGAATAACAGGGAACGCTAGGCTCGCCTCATAAGAGCTTGTCCATCTGACAACCACGGACAACCAATAAAATGGAGGACGCCTGACATGACCGAGACCGATGCCGTACTCGTCGAACGCGATGGGCCGGTGACCATCGTTTCCATCAACCGTCCGCATTGCCGCAACGCCGTCGACGGCGCCACCGCACGAAAGCTGTACGACATTTTTCGCGCCTTCGATGCCGACGAGGAAGCCTCGGTGGCGGTGTTCACCGGCACCGGTGGCTATTTCTGCGCCGGCGCCGATCTCAAGGCCGTCGCCTCCGGCGATCCTAACAAGAAACGCGAGGTCGGCGGCCACGATTCGATCGCGCCGATGGGCCCGAGCCGCCTGCGGCTGTCAAAACCCGTGATCGCGGCGGTCGAAGGTTTTGCGGTCGCCGGCGGCATGGAGCTCGCACTGTGGGCGGACATGCGGGTGGTCGCCGAGGACGCCACTTTCGGCATCTTCTGCCGCCGGTTCGGCGTGCCCCTGATCGATCTCGGCACCATCCGGCTGCCGCGGCTGATCGGCCATTCCCAGGCGATCGACCTGATCCTGACCGGGCGTCCGGTCGGCGGCGCGGAAGCGTTACGCATGGGCCTGGCCAATCGCCTGGTGCCGAAAGGCGAAGCCCGCGCGCATGCGATCGCGCTGGCAAAGGATATCGCGCGCTTCCCGCAGACCTGCCTGCGCGCCGACCGGCTGTCGGCGCTGCGGCAATGGGACCTCGAAGAGGAGGAGGCGATCGCCAATGAGATGCGCGGTGGGTTCAAGGTCATCGCCTCGGGCGAGACGCTGTCCGGCGCGACGCGCTTTGCCTCCGGCGCAGGCCGCCATGGCGCGTTCGGCGGCGAGGCAGGGAATGGTTGACGGGGCATTTGCGCCGACGCCACCCCGGGGAGTTCTGCTGTTATAAAAATCTTGTTGGCGCCCTGCTCGGCAGTCGTCTACGACTGACAGCGGAAGCAAGGGGCAAATGGTCAATCAATTCGTTAATTTCGGTCCGCGGGCACGCCGTGCACTTAACAATGTTCTCGGCGGCAGCGCCGCGAGCGTTCTGAGCATTACATTCGGCCTTTCCTACGCACTGCTGATCTTCGCCGGGCCGCTGGCGCCGTATCTTTCCTATGGCGTCGCCGCCACGTTCATTTCGTCGGCCGTGGTCGCCGCCGTGCTCGCGCTGGGCAGTTCCCTGCCCTTCGCGATCGGAGGTCCCGAGAGCTCCACGGCGGCGACCACCGGCATATTGGCCGCTTCACTGGTCGAGCGCATGGCGGCGACCGATCCCTCGGCGCCGCTGCTCGCACCTACCCTGATCACGCTCGGCTTTTCCACCATGGCAACCGGCGTCGTGCTCTGCGGTTTCGGCGTGACGCGAATGGGTCGCGCCATCCGCTATGTCCCCTATCCCGTCGTCGGCGGATTTCTCGGCGCGACCGGGTTGTTGATCGTTCTGGGCGCCATCCGGGTGATCACCGGTCACCGGTTGCAATTCGGAACGCTCGACCGGTTCGCCAACATCACCACGTTGTCCGAATTGAGCGCCGCCTGCGCCATGGCGCTGATCCTGAATTTGACCTGGCATCGCTCGCGCCATTCGCTGGGGTTGCCGGTCATTCTGATCGGCGGCATGGTCGCGGCGCATCTCGCATTCTGGATCTTCGGCATCTCGCCTGAAGAGGCTCAAGCGTCGGGCTGGACCTTTCAGCCGCCACCGCCGACCCACTTCATGCTGCCGTGGAACGCCAGCGAAATCCGCCACTATCCCTGGTACGCAATACCGGACCTGATCGGCAATTTGATTGCCGTCATCTTCGTCACCGCCTCAAGCACGCTTTTCAACACCACCGGCATCGAAGTCGCCGTCCATCGCGAGGCCGATCTGGAGCGGGAACTGAACGTCACCGGCCTCGCCAATATCCTGGCCGGCGCATTGGCAGGCTATCCCGGCTGCATTTCCATCAGCCGCTCGATTCTCAATCTCGGCAGCGGCGGCACTGGCCGCCTCTCCGGCCTCACCGCCGCGGCCATTTCCGCGCTGATGCTGGCGGTCGCGCCCGATCTGCTCGGCTACATGCCTAAATTCGTTCTCGGCGGCCTCCTGATCTATCTGGGCACAGACCAGCTGCACAAATGGATCGTTGAGTCGCGGAAGCGGCTCTCAAAGACCGAATATGTGTCGCTGCTGGCGATCATCGTCATCATCGTGGGGTGGGGCTTCGTTCCCGGCGTGCTGATCGGCGTCGTGATCGGCTGCGCGACCTTCGCGCTGAGCGCAGCGCGGATCGAATCGATCAAATACAGCTTTGATGGCTCGGAATACCGCAGCTCGCTGGATCGCTCGCGCGGCGACCAGGAGGTGCTGCTGGCCCATGGCGGCAAGATCCAGGGCCTGAACCTGCAGAGCTATCTGTTCTTCGGTTCAGCCAACCGGCTCTATCAGCACGTCAAGACGCTGTTGCAGCGCTGTCCCGAATGCCGCTATCTCATCTTCGACTTCAAGCTCGTCACCGGCATCGATTCATCGGCCGCCTACAGTTTCGCACAGATCAAGCGCAGCGCGCACGACCTCGGTGTCAAGCTGGTGCTGGTGCATCTTTCCGCCGCGGCCGAGAAAGTCCTGCGGTCGAGCGAGTTCATCTCGAACGAGGTGAGTGTCATTCCCGAACTGGATCATGCCCTGGAATGGTGCGAGAACGAGCTCATTACCCAACATCAGGGGCTGGAACAGGAGGAAGCCAGCCTGCGCGACTGGTTCGCCCAGATTCTCGGCGACGAATATGACGCTGACGAACTGGTCCGCCGCTGCCATCGCATCGAGGTCGAGGCCGGTGAAATCATCGTTCGCGCCGGCGATGCCGCCGATTCCATGCACTTCATCCTGGACGGCCGCGTCGGCATCATGGTTCCGGCGGATGAGGCCCGCACCACACGGGTGCGAAGCCTCGGCCGCTACACCACGATCGGCGAAATGGGCCTGGTCTCGCAGGCGCCGCGCAGCGCCACGATCCAGGCCGAAGTCGCGAGCGTGCTCTACGTGCTGAACACCCATCAGTTCGAGGCGATCAAGGCCGCCGCCCCCGAACTCAGCCACAAGCTGCTGACCTATTTCGTCTCGGTCATGGCCGAGCGACTGACCTTCGCCAACCGCACCATCGCGGTGCTGCGGAGATAGGGCTTTGTATTTCGACCGCTGGCGTGCTGAGGTACTGCGTCCACCGGGGTCGAGAACATGACGGCACACATTTCGACGGCTGACGCCAAGGCTTTTACAATCAAGACCTTTGAGATCGAGAATTTTCGCCTGCAGAGCGGCACGGTCATGCCGGCCGTGACGATCGCCTACAAGACGCTCGGCCAGCTATCACCGCAGCGCGACAACGCGGTGCTGGTCACGCATGGCAACACCAGCGGCCCGCAGATGATCGATCCCGGCGGATCGACCGGCGAGGGAAGCTGGAACGAACTCGTCGGTCCCGGCAAGGCGGCCGATACCAACCGTTTCTTCGTCATTTGCCCGAACATGCTGGGGTCGTCCTACGGATCGACCAATGCGGCGAGCATCGATCCCAAGACGGGCACGCGGTACGGACCTCGATTTCCCGATATCACCGTCGGCGACATCGTCGCGACCCAGCGTCTGCTGGTCGATGACCTCGGCATCGAAAAACTGGTTGCGATCGTTGGCCCCTCCTATGGCGGATTCCAGGGCTTTCAATGGGCGGTCGACTATCCCGGCATGATGCGCGGGATCGCCGCTGTCGTTACGTCTCCGGCCGTGCCGCGCGAGCGCGCTGAAGGCAACGTAGCGCGCCTGCTCGCAACGCTGTCGCAGGATCCGAACTGGAACGGCGGCGACTATTACGATCATGGCGGGATGCTGGAGAGCATGATCCAGATCCGCTCTGCCACGCTGAAGACCTATGGCATCGAGACCCGGCTGCGCACCACGATGTCCGACCCCGAACGGATCGAAGCGGCGGTCCGCGCGGAAGCGAAGCGATGGGCTGAAAGCTTCGATGCCAATTCGTTGATCACCCTGGCCAGGGCGCTGCGCGGCTTCGACGTCACGGCGCAACTCGGCCAGATCAAATCGAAGGTCCTCTATGTCCTGTCCCGGACCGACAAACTGTTTCCACCCGAACTCGCGGCTTCCGTGATGCCGGCACTGAAGGCCGCCGGCGTCGATGCCGACTATTTCCTGCTCGACAGTGAGTACGGCCATTCGGCATCCGGCCTCGACGCCCACAAATGGGCGCCGCGGCTGCGTCAGTTCATGGAGAGCCTTTAGCCGCCTCCCGGCCTACACCCCCGCCATCATCACGTATTTGATCTCGACATATTCTTCCATGCCGTGATGCGAACCTTCGCGCCCAAGGCCTGATTCCTTGACGCCGCCGAAGGGTGCAACTTCGGTCGTGATCAGGCCGGTGTTGACGCCGACCATGCCCGATTCCAGCGCTTCCGCCACCCGCCAGACCCGGCCGAGATCGCGTGAATAGAAATACGAGGCCAGACCGAACGGCGAGTTGTTGCACATCGCAATCACATCGGCTTCGTCCTTGAAGCGGAACACCGGCGCCAGCGGCCCAAAGGTCTCTTCATGCGCGACCAAGGCGTCGGGCGCGACATTCGACAAAACCGTCGGCTCGAAGAAGCTGCCGCCGAGCGCATGGCGCTTGCCGCCGGTGACGATTTTGGCACCGCCTTTGACTGCGTCCGCGATGTGTTTTTCGACCTTGTCGATCGCATCCATGTTGATCAGTGGGCCCTGCACCACGCCTGCTTCGGTGCCGTCGCCGACCTTCATCGCCGCGACCTTCTTCGAAAGCTTTTCGACGAACTTGTCGTAGATCTTGTCCTGGGCATAGAGGCGGTTGGCGCAGACGCAGGTCTGGCCCATGTTGCGGTATTTCGAGACCATGGCGCCTTCGACCGCGGCATCGATATCGGCGTCGTCGAACACCACGAACGGCGCGTTGCCGCCGAGTTCGAGGCCGAGTTTCTTCACGCCGACCGCGGCCTGCTGATAGAGAATTTTCCCAACTTCGGTCGATCCGGTGAAGCCGACGAAGCGCACGGCGGGATGCTCGCACAACACTTTGCCGATCGCCGACGAATTGCCAGTCAGGATATTGAACACGCCCTTCGGTACGCCAGCCTTCTCGGCCAGCGCCACCAGCGCCAGCGCGGTCAGCGGCGTTTCATTGGCGGGCTTGAGCACTACGGTGCAGCCCGCGGCCAGCGCCGGCGACACTTTTCGGGTGATCATCGAGCACGGGAAATTCCACGGCGTGATCGCGCCGCAAACGCCGATCGGCTGCTTGATCGCCAGCAGGCGCGCATCGGCCCGCTGGGTCGGAATGGTTTCGCCATAGACGCGGCGGGCTTCTTCGGCGAAGAACTCGACATAGGCGCCGCCGATATCGACTTCGCCGAGCGCCTCCGCCAGCGGCTTGCCCTGCTCGGAGGTCAGGATCAGCGCGAGATCCTCGCGGTTCGCGATGATCAGGTCGAACCATTTGCGCAGGATGTTGGAACGCTGCTTGGCGGTAAGCTTGGCCCAGGCTGGAAACGCGCGCTCGGCGGCTTCGACGGCTTGCGTTGTCTCGGCCGTGCTCATGACCGGGATTTTCGCAAGCTCCACGCCGTTGACCGGATTGGTCACCGGCCGCGATGCCTTGCCGGTCCAGGCGCCGTCGATATAGCACTGCTCGCGCAGCAGCGAGGAATCCTTCAGGCGGTCGCGAAGCGAGGGTGTGGCGGGTTGCGAAGCGCGTGCGGCGACGGGCGGGGTCATGGCGTTACTCCTCGGATTTCTTGGCTATTGGACCCGAGTATAGGCCGAAGCCGCCCTCAATGCATCGGCCGCAAACGCGCGGCTGCTTCAAGCAATTTTGAGGACCAACGCTCGTCATTCCGGGATGGTCCGAAGGACCAGACCTCAGGTGCGCCATTGCGCACCGGGGAATCTCTAGATTCCGGGTTCGCACTTCGTGCGCCCCGGAATGACAGTCTCGGATCAGGCCGCGCCGCTCATATAGGTTTCGCGGCGGCCGATCATGCGTTCCGCGGCGGCCTTGGCGTCGGCCCGGGACGAGGTCGCGCAGGTGCGGTATTCAAGGTCCGGCAGGGAAGCGGGATCGCGGCGGCCGAACCACGACCTGGAACCGACCGTCAGCAGCGCCAGCGCCTGGGCAACGTTATCGACCGCCTCGAATGAATGCAGTGCGCCGGTACCGGCATAGCGTACTTCGTAAAGGCCAGGGCTGATCGGGGCTTCGATGTTCTCGCCGCGCCCGGCGCGGGGATATCGCCTCCATTCACTCCACGTCGAGATCATCACCGCTCCCTCGGAACTTCCAAAGTTACAACCATTTGAATCAAATCATTCAGCGCCCGCAGCGCCATTTTGGGCTGGAATCTGAATGTCTTACTCCAAAAATCGGCACCGCAAATCATAATGCGATCAATTTATCGTGGATGCTCGGACCGATCACCGACATTGCATTCCGTCCACCGCTAATTGTGGCGAAGTGTTGCAGTTGGGTTGCTTCTCTCCTTCGCGTTGCAGTGCCCATCACGAGATCGCGACATCGGCCGCGGCCACTTGCCCGCGCTTGCGGGACGCGACGGACGGGAGGAAGATTGACCCACTCCAAAAAATAAACCGGAGGCGACCCCCCATGCAAAGCAAAGCTCAGATCGATCAGGTTCTGCGTCAGAAAACCGACGCCAAGGAGATTCCCGGTGTCGTCGCGATCGCGGCGACGGGCAACGACATCATCTATCAGGGTGCGTTCGGCAAACGCGACCTGGCAAAAGACGATGCCATGACCGCCGATAGCGTGTTCTGGATCGCCTCCATGACCAAGGCCATCACCGCGGCGGCCGGCATGCAGCTAGTCGAGCAGGGCAAGCTGTCGCTGGACGAGCCGATCGGCAAGGTGCTGCCGGACCTCGCCGCCCCGCAGGTGCTGGAAGGTTTTGATGCCAGGGGTGAACCGAAACTGCGCGCGGCGAAGAAGCCGATCACGCTGCGCCATCTCATGACGCATACCGCCGGCTTCTGCTACAATTTGTGGAACGGCGACATGGCGGCTTACCTGGAGAAGACCGGCACGCCCGACATTACCAGTTGCAAGAACGCCGCGTTGAAAACTCCAATCATGTCCGATCCCGGCACGCGCTGGGAATACGGCACCAATATCGATTTCGTCGGCAAGGCGATCGAGGCGGTGAGCGGCAAGCGGCTCGACGCGTATTTGCGCGACCACCTGTTGGCGCCGCTCGGCATGACCGATACCGGCTTCAAGCTCGGCGATGCGCAACGCAAGCGCCTCGTCGGCATGCATCAACGCGGCGAGGATGGATCGCTGGCGCCGATCCCGTTCGAGCTCGAGCAGGATCCGGAATTCCACATGGGTGGCGGCGGCCTCTATGGCACCGCAGGCGACTACATCAAATTCACCCAGATGATCCTCAACAAGGGAAAAGGCAACGGCATCCAGGTACTGACGCCCGAGACGGTCGCGATGATGGGACAGAACCAGGTTGGCGAACTCAACATGACCAAAATGACCTCGGCGGTCGCGTGGGCGACCAACGATGTCGATCTCTATCCCGGCATGGAGAAAAAGTGGGGGCTCAGCTTCATGATCAATACCGCCAAGACGCCGGAGGGCCGCAACGCCGGCAGCCTCGCCTGGGCTGGGCTTGCCAACACCTACTTCTGGATCGACCCGTCGCGTAACGTCAGTGGCGTGATCCTGATGCAGCTGTTGCCGTTCGTGGACAGGAAATGCCTGGAAGCCTATGCGGGCTTCGAGCGTGGCGTCTATGCCGGGCTCGATGCCGGTAGCGGCCAGAAGGCGGCTTAGGCGCACGCACCTTCTTCCCGGCGCGGTCGAACGATCGCGCCGGGACATTGCCGATTGCCCGATTTTGCCGATAGTTTGCATTTCCCCCACCCACGCGCATCGACGCAGGGAGTCATTGCCTTGACAGAACTTGCGGAAAGCTATGTTTGCGGCATCGCCGATGCGCCGCTGCTCGGCGAGACCATCGGGCACAGCCTCGACCAGGCAGTGCGGCGCTGGGGGAAACGCGAGGCGCTGGTTTCGCCGAGCCACGGCGTTCGCTGGACATGGACGGAATTGGCCGAGCGGGTCGACGCGCTGGCCACCGGGTTTCTCGCGCTCGGCCTCGAGCGCGGCGCGCGGATCGGCGTCTGGTCGCTGAACCGGCCGGAATGGACGCTGACGCAATTTGCCGCCGCCAAGGCCGGGCTCATTCTCGTCACCATCAACCCCGCCTATCGCCTCAGCGAACTGGAATTCGCGCTCGCCAAGGTCGGATGCGCCGCGATCGTTACCGCGACCGCGTTCAAGACCTCCAACTACATGGAGATGCTGAACACGCTGCTGCCGGAGCTTGCGCAAGCGCCACCCGGCGATTTGCGCGCGGCGCGTTTGCCGCAACTGCGCGCGGTGATCCAGATCGGCGGTCCGGCTTGTCCGGGCACCATCGCGTTCGACGAAGTGACGCGCATGGGCGGCGCGCGCCACCGTGATACGCTGGCGGCATTGGCCAAAACCCTGCAGTTTGACGATCCCGTCAATATCCAGTTCACCAGCGGCACCACCGGATCGCCCAAGGGCGTCACGCTGACGCATCACAACATCCTCAACAACGGCTATTTCGTCGGCCGCGCGATGCGCCTGACCGAAACCGACCGCATCTGCATTCCGGTGCCGCTCTATCATTGCTTCGGCATGGTGATGGGCAATCTCGCCGCCGTTACCTCGGGCGCTGCCATGGTCTATCCCGGCGAAGGTTTTGATCCGCTGGTGACGCTGCAGACCATCGAGCGGGAAAAGTGCACCACGCTCTACGGCGTGCCGACGATGTTCATCGCCGAACTCGACCATCCCGACTTCGCCAAATTCAACCTGTCGTCGCTGCGCACCGGCATCATGGCCGGCGCCCCGTGCCCGATCGAGGTGATGCGGCGGGTCAACGAATCCATGAACATGCGCGAGGTGACGATCGCCTACGGCATGACCGAGACCAGCCCGGTCAGCTTTCAAAGCGCCACCGACGACCCGCTGGAGCGCCGGGTGTCCACGGTCGGCCGCATTCATCCCCATGTCGAGGTCAAGGTTGTCGATCTCGAAGGCCGCGTCGTGCCGCGCGGCGAGCGCGGCGAACTCTGCACCCGCGGCTACAGCGTCATGCTGGGCTATTGGGATGAGAAAGAAAAAACCGCCGACGTGCTCGACGCCAATGGCTGGATGCATACCGGCGACATCGCCGTGATCGACGCGGAGGGTTATTGCAACATCGTCGGCCGCATCAAGGACATGGTGATCCGCGGCGGCGAAAACCTCTACCCGCGCGAGATCGAGGAGTTTCTCTATCGTCATCCGAAAATCCAGGACGTGCAGATTTTCGGCGTCGCCGACGACCGCTACGGCGAGGAGCTCTGCGCCTGGATCCGGATACGCGCGGGCGAGACGCTGACGGCCGACGAGGTCCGCGCCTTCTGCCAGGGCCAGATCGCGCACAACAAGATCCCGCGCTATATCGAATTCGTCGACGAATTCCCGATGACCGTGACCGGCAAGATCCAGAAGTTCCTGATGCGCGACGCAGTCGAGGCCAAGCTTGGATTGAAGGCGGCGAAGACGGCGTAAGACGGTCGTCATACCCCGCGCATGCGGGGTATCCAGTACGCCGCGGCTTCTCGGTTCTATCACTGAGGCCTGGACCGTCATTGCGAGCGAAGCGAAACAATCCATCGTGCCGCATAAAGATAGAATGGATTGCTTCGTCGCTTCGCTCCTCGCAATGACGGCGGTAATTGCCGACACACCTTCCCGATCCCGCGGCGCGGTTCGCCCGGGTGATGCCCTTGGTTTCGCGCCACAAGAAAAGAGGGCGCGGGGAATGCCGGATGCACGCTGCACCCGCGGTCTCGTGTGCAAAAGCTGTGCGAAGAAACGCACACGAGCATACAGGTTCAGCGGAGGCACTCCGGCATTCCCTGCGCAATGGTTTTACGGCTTATAACGCGCTCTCCCCGGCGACGAATTCCTTTTGCCACCGTCATCGACGGATTAATGGTTTTGCCGGACCCGGTCGGGCCTGCGGAAACCTCCGCCGACTTAGCACCAGCAACGGGTGCCAGGACCACACGATTTCGCCGTACGCCTCAGCGCCGTTCGTCTGGTGCGTCGTCTCTTCGCTCACGAGTCCAAAGGACCCGCCCTGCGACGACGATCGCGCCCGACGCTGCCGCGTCCACCGCATCCCGCCCCGCGTTAATGACGATCGCGAAACGCCCCTCTTCGGGCCGGGACGGCGAGAGTTGTAGCTTTGATTTGCCCGTCGGGATGAACAGAAAAATTTCGCTTCGATGTAAAAAAATGACTCGACATTGGAATCGCCACTCGTCTGAGTGATTTGCCCGTCGGGCGGGCGAGCGACGCAGCTCAACAAGGCTCGTCATGGCCGGGCTTGTCCCGGCCATCCACGTCCTGACTCCATCCAAGCAAGAAAGACGTGGATGCCCGGGTCATAGGCGAGCGGAAGCGACGCCGTCCCTTCGGACGGCTATGCCCGGGCATGACGGGTTGAGAGATCTGCGCTCTTCAGCCGCCCTACACCGGCAACCCGTTCTGCTGCGCCAGTTCCTTCAACGACACTTGCGGCCGTGCCCCGATGTGCTGGATCACTTCGGCCGCCGCCAGCGCACCGAGACGGCCGGCGGCCTCGTAGCCGGCTTTGCGCACCAGGCCGAACAGGAAACCGGCGGCGAACAGGTCGCCGGCGCCTGTGGTGTCGACCAGTTTTTCAATCGGGAATGCCGGCACCGCGACGACGCCGTCCTTCGACGCCACCACGCAGCCCTTTTCGCTGCGGGTGACGACCCCGAGTTTGGTATCGCCCTGCAATTGCTTCAGCGCGGTGTCGAAATCCGAGGTCTGGTACAGCGAATGCAGTTCGGCCTCGTTGGCGAACACGAGGTCGACCGTGCCCTTGCGCATCAGGTCGAGGAATTCGTCGCGATAGCGATCGACGCAGAACGAATCCGACAAGGTCAGCGCGACCTGGCGGCCGGCGCCATGCGCGATGGTCGCCGCCTTGACGAAGGCTTCCTTGGCGCTCTTGGGGTCCCACAGATAGCCTTCGAGATAGATCACGCTCGCTGCCGCGATCTGGGCGGCGTCGATATCTGAAGGCGTCAGGTCCTGCGCCGCGCCGAGATAGGTGTTCATGGTGCGCTCGCCGTCCGGCGTCACCAGAATGTAGGAACAGCCGGTGGCGGGACCGCCGGCGGCGGCCGGGGTTTCGAACGCGACGCCGGCGGCGCGGATATCGTGGCTGTAGAGCCGGCCGATCTGGTCATCCCTGACCTTGCCGACATAGGCCGCCCGCGCGCCGAGATTGGCGATGCCGACAATCGTATTCGCCGCCGAGCCGCCGGACATTTCGGTCGCCGGGCCCATGTCGGCGTAGATCGCGGTGGCGCGCGCCTCGTCGATCAGCGCCATGCCGCCCTTGGTCATGCCGTGGCGGCCGAGAAAACCCTCGTCGGTCTGCACCAGCACGTCGAAAATCGCGTTGCCGATCCCGAGAACGTCGTATTTTGCGTCAGTCATTTATCCGTCCTGTTTACGGCAATTTTGATAAGGCTGCGGCCTATCACGACCCGCCTAGCGCCAGCAAGCCAAGGCTCTGTTTGTTTGAGCATGACCTTTTCGGAAAACCGGTAACCACTTTTCCGGGTCATGCTCTATAGAAGCCCAAATGATCCGCTCTTTCCTCACGGTATCCTCGGGAACACTGGCCTCGCGGCTGCTCGGATTCGTGCGCGATTCCATCATCGCGGCGCTGCTCGGCGCCGGTCCCGTCGCGGACGCATTTCTGGTCGCGTTTCAACTGGTCAATGTGGTGCGAAGGCTGTTGACGGAAGGCGCGCTGAACGCGGCGCTGGTGCCGGCATGGCTGCGGGTGCGCGACGCCGATGGCGCGGTCGCCGCGGCGGCCTTCGCCGGCCGCGTGCTCGGCACCGTCAGCGCGGCACTGATCGCCGCGTCCGTGCTGATCGGCCTGTTGATGCCGCTGCTCATCACCGCGCTGGCGCCGGGTTTTGCCGGGCACGAAACCCTGCAGCTTGCCGTCAACGACGCCCGCCTGATGCTGCCCTATCTCGCCTTCGCCGGTCCGGTGACGGTCATGATGGCGTTGCTGAACGCGCAAGGCCGCTTTGCGCTGACGGCGTTCTCGCCGCTGCTGTTCAACATCGCGCTGATCGCTGTGATGGCCGTGCTGCTCGGATGGCGGCAGGACGCCGTCGATGCCGCGCTGATCCTGGCCGCCACCATCGGCATCGCCGGCCTGCTGCAATTATCCATGCTGGTGTTGCGCGGCGGCGGCATCGCCACCCCCTTGCGGATTTCGTTCGACGGCGAGATGCGCGGCTTTCTCGGCCGGGCGATCCCCGGGATGATCGCCAGCAGCGCGCCGCAATGGCTTGTTGTCGCAGGCGCGATCATCGCCTCGTCATCGCCATCGGCGGTATCGTGGCTCTATTTCGCCAACCGCCTGATCGAGCTGCCGCTCGGCATCGTCGGCGTTGCCATGGGCACCGTGCTCATTCCCGAGATGACGCGCGCGTTGCGCGGCGACGATCCGGCCGTGACCGCGCATGCGGAATCGCGCGGCCTCGAACTCGCCGTCGGGCTGGCGTTGCCGGCAACGCTCGGCCTGATCGCGCTGAGCACACCGATCGTGCGGATGCTGTTCGAGCACGGCGCCTTCACGTCAAGCGATACCGCGGCGACCGCGCAGGCGCTGATGTGGCTGACGCTCAGCCTGCCCGCCCATGTGCTGGTCAAGGCGCTGTCGCCGGCATTTTTCGCGCGCGAAGACACGATGACGCCGCTGACGGCGACGCTGAAAGCCATCGTGCTCGCGATCGCCTTGGGCTTCCTGCTCGGCCATTGGTTCGGCGCGCCCGGCATCGCCGCCGCCATCGCGCTCGGCGCATGGAGCAACGCGTTCACGCTGGTCCGCAGGGGGGCGGAGACCTTCGGGTTTTCGATCGACGCCGCGGCGCGGCGGCGGCTGCCGCGCATTGTGGTTGCGGCGCTGGCGATGGGCGGCTTGCTCTGGCTGGCGACGGCCTTCGCGCTGCCCGCGGGCGCGAGCGCGCATGGCCTCGTGCAGGCCGTGATCCTGCTGGTGGTGATTGCCGGCGGGATTGCGCTTTACGGCCTGTTTCTAGGGCTTTTCGGCGTCACCGGCTGGCGCGAGGCGGTCGGCGCGATCCGGCAAAACCGCGCCGCGTGACTTGTAGGGTCAAGGCTTGCACGGCTGGAGCTTAAGTGGCAAACGACGGCGCTAATCCAAGGGATATCGGCGGGAAGCTGACAATGGCATTCGTTGAACGGGTTTTTTCGGGCGTCCAGCCGACGGGCAATCTGCATCTCGGCAATTACCTCGGCGCGATCGTCAATTTCGTCAAACTGCAGGAGACGCATAATTGTCTCTATTGCGTCGTCGACATGCACGCAATCACGCAGGGCGTCGATGTGTGGGGCGGCCCGGCGGAGCTTGCGCGCAACACCCGCGAGGTGACCGCGGCCTTCATCGCCTCGGGCATCGACCCGAAGAAGCACATCGTGTTCAACCAAAGCCAGGTCTCGGGACACGCCGAGCTTGCCTGGATCTTCAACTGCGTCGCCCGCGTCGGCTGGCTCAGCCGCATGACGCAATTCAAGGAGAAGGCTGGCAAGGATCGCGAAAATGCGTCGGTGGGTCTCTACGACTATCCGGTGCTGATGGCGGCCGACATTCTGCTCTATCGCGCCACCCACGTGCCGGTCGGCGAGGACCAGAAGCAGCACCTCGAACTGTCGCGCGACATCGCGCAAAAATTCAACAACGATTTTGGCGATTCGATCCGCAGCCACGGCTTCAATGAGGGACTGTTCTTTCCGCAACCGGAGCCCTTGATCACGGGCCCTGCGACGCGGGTGATGAGCCTGCGCGACGGCACCAAGAAAATGTCGAAATCGGATTCGTCGGATAATTCGCGGATCAATCTCACCGACGATGCCGACACCATCGCGCAGAAGATCCGCAAGGCGAAGACCGATCCGGAGCCGCTGCCGTCGGAAGAAAAGGGCCTCGAGCCGCGCCCCGAAGCCGACAATCTGGTCGGGATCTATGCCGCGCTGGCGGGCGTCAGCAAAGCCGCGGTGCTCGCCGAGTTCGGCGGCGGGCAGTTCTCCAGCTTCAAGAACGCGCTGGTGGAACTGTGCGTCGCAAAACTCTCGCCGATCGCCTCCGAGATGAAGCGGCTGGTTGCCGATCCCGGCCATGTCGACAGCATCCTGATCGACGGCGCCAACCGCGCCCGGGCGCTTGCGGACGAAACCATGCGGGCGGCCAAGGATATCGTCGGCTTCATCCGCCCGCGCTAACTGCGTGCTGAAAAGACTTCCGCAGCTGGGCTGATCACCCTCCCCTGGAGGGTCCCTCCAGGGGAGGGTGAGATTCCGTTGCCGCAATATTGCTGCACAGCGACGCCGCTTGTCGAAGGCGGCCGCGCCGTGGCAGCATGCGGCTTGCTTGGCGCAGCACCGGGACATGCATGACCACCCAGCGACGAAGCTACCAGACGGGTCACAAGCCAAAATGTCTGGTCATCGTTGACGACACCGCGGAATGGGACCGTGCGGTCTATTACGCCAGCCGCTGGGCGGTTCGGGTCGGCGGCGGCGTGGTGATGCTCCGCATCATCGAAATCGAGGACCAGAACCAGCAATGGCTGGGCGTCGCCGACATCATGCGCGCCGAGGCCGAAGAGGCCGCCAATGAGGCGCTCGATCGCGCCTCCGGCCGCGCCAACGGCATTGCCGCGATCACGCCGGAGCGGGCGATCCGCGAGGGCGAACCGACCGAACAGATCCTCGACGTCATCGACAAGGACGTCGATATCGCGATGCTGGTGCTGGCGGCCAATCCCGGCCCCGAAGGCCCCGGCCCGCTGATTACCATCATGGCCCAGGCCGCCGGCTCGTTCCCGATCCCGATCGTCATCGTGCCGGGCGACCTCAGCGACGCCGATATCGACGGGCTTTCGTAAGCCGCCAGGTGATCGATGCGGCCTTTCATGCAGGCTTTAATGCAGCTTTGGAACCGCTGGTCTGCGCCCTTGATCCGTGCGTTCCCCGTCGCCATCTGCTAAGGGAACCTCACGCGCCGGCCTTGAACCGGCGACGCCGGAGATATCAGATGTTTATTCAGACCGAAGCCACCCCCAATCCCGCCACCCTCAAATTCATTCCGGGCCGCATTGTGCTCGACACCGGCACGATGGAATTCGCCAGCCGCGAAGCCGCGGCGCGTTCGCCGCTGGCGACAAGGCTGTTCGAGGTACCCGGCGTCACCGGGGTGTTTTACGGCGCCGATTTCGTCACCGTGACCAAGGCGGACGGCGACTGGCAGCATCTGAAGCCCGCGATCCTCGGCGCCATCATGGAACATTATATGTCCGGTGCGCCGCTGCTCGCCGACGGCAGTGCCGGCAATGACGAGGCGCTCGACGAGCAAGACGAGTTCTTCAGCGAGGCCGACGCCGACACGGTCGCGACCATCAAGGACCTGATCGAGACGCGGGTGCGACCTGCCGTGGCCAATGACGGCGGCGACATCACCTTCCGCGGCTTCAAGGACGGGATCGTCTATCTCAACATGAAGGGTTCGTGCGCGGGCTGCCCGTCATCGACGGCGACGCTGCAGCACGGCATCCAGAATTTGCTCAGGCATTTCGTGCCCGACGTGGTCGAAGTCCGGCCGATGTGAGGCTGGACGCTCAGAGCGTAGGGTGGGCAAAGGCGCGCTTCGCGCCGTGCCCACCATCTATCGACGAAATCGTTGTGGCGAACGGTGGGCACGCGGAGCCTGCCATCGGGCGCGCATTCGCGCGACCCGGTAGCTTTGCCCAGCAACAAAGGCGTGGATGGCCGGGCATAGGCGAGCGGAAGCGACGCCGTCCTTCAGACGGCTATGCCCGGCCATGACGACGGGAACACACGGGTATTTCACTGTGGACAATGATATCGTCGTCCCATGCTGATCCTGGCTATCGATACGGCGCTGGACGCCTGCGCCGCGGCGGTGCTCGACACCGATGCGAGCAAGATCGTCGCGCAGGAATCGCTGCCGATGAAGCGCGGCCATGCCGAAGCCCTGATGCCGCTGATCGCGCGCGTGATGAAGGCCTCCACCATCGCCTTCGCGGCGCTCGATCGCATCGCCGTCACCACCGGGCCCGGCAGCTTTACCGGATTGCGCGTCGGCCTCTCGGCGGCACGCGGCATCGCGCTCGCCGCCGGCAAGCCGGTGGTGGGGCTGACCACGCTGGCCGCCTACGCCGCGCCGGTCGTGGCCGACAACGGCGAACATCCGATCATCTCCGCGATCGATGCGCGGCATGATCACGTCTATTTCCAGGTCGTCAGCGGCGACGGCAGTTCGCTGATCCGGCCGCGTGTGGCGCCGATTGCCGAGGCGCTGGCGGCAGCGAAATTCGGCGCGCCGCATCTGGTCGGCAACGCCGCCAGCATCCTCGCCGACCGCTGGCCGGCGGATGCGCCGTCGCCGCTGCGGATCGATCCGCAGGCCGCGCCCGACATCGGCTGGGTGGCGTGGCTGGGCGCCGCGGTCAGTCCGGATATGGCGCCGGCGCGGCCGTTTTATCTGCGCGCCCCCGACGCCAAGCCGCCGAAGGACCCGCTGGCCAATCCCTCGCAGTTCGTTGCACCATGATGGCATGGTTTGCAGATTCCCGGCTTGCCGATTGGTGGGGCGGCGGCAGCGCTGCGGTCGAACCCGCAAGCCTGCGCGATGCGGCGCGCCTGGCGCAGTTGCACGGCGCATCGTTTCACCGCGGCTGGGGCGAGGGCGAATTCGAGGCGATGCTGACCGAGCGCAATACGCTGGTGCATCGCCTCCGGCTCGGACGCAAGGTGATCGGCTTTGCGGTATCGCGGCTGGCCGCCGATGAGGCCGAAATATTGTCGATCGCGATCGATGCCTCCCAGCGCGGCCGTGGCCTGTCGCGCCATCTGTTGCTGACGCATCTCGGCCATCTCGCCGGCCGCGGCGTGCGCAGGATATTTCTGGAGGTCGAGGAAAATAACCAGCCGGCGCGACGGCTGTATGAACGGGCCGGATTTGGCGTCATTGGCCGCCGCGAGCGCTATTACCAGCAGCCCGGCGGAGAGCAATTGAATGCGCTTCTGATGCGGCGCGACTTGTCGTAATATGCGCGCGGTGGCAAAACAGCCCAACATCGCCCTCAATGGCTGCCTCCAAGGCTAAATACATGACCGCACTGAAATCTTCGTCCGCGCTCAAGAATACCGGTATCGAGGCGCGCTGCGCCGCCACCGGCATGCGCATGACCGAGCAGCGCCGCGTCATCGCCCGCGTGCTGGCGGATTCGGTCGACCACCCCGACGTCGAGGAGCTCTACCGGCGCTGCGTCATGGTCGACGACAAGATCTCGATTTCGACCGTGTACCGGACCGTCAAGCTGTTCGAGGATGCCGGGATCATCGAGCGGCACGATTTTCGCGAAGGCCGCGCGCGCTACGAACAGATGCCCGAGAGCCACCACGATCATCTGATCAATCTGCGCGACGGCAAGGTGATCGAATTCACCTCCGAAGAGATCGAGAAACTGCAGGCCGAGATCGCCCGCAAGCTCGGCTACAAGCTGGTCGACCACCGGCTGGAATTGTATTGCGTGCCGCTGGACGACGACAAATCCTGATAGCGTGCAGAACTTGAACGCCAGTTTCGACCTCATCATCTTCGATTGCGATGGCGTGCTGGTCGACAGCGAAGTCATTTCCTGCCGCGTGCATGCGGAAACCCTGACGCGTCACGGCTATCCGATCACGCCGGAACAGGTGTGCGATCGTTTCCTCGGCCGCTCGACGCGGCAGGCCACGCGCGAGGTCGAAGCGGAACTCGGCCGCAGCCTGCCGGACCATTTCCACACCCAGGTCTATGGCGAGATTTTCCGGTTGTTTGCGGAATCGCTGGAAGCCACGCCGCATATCGGCGCGGCGCTGGCCGCGATTGCGCTGCCCAAATGCGTGGCGTCGAGCGGCCCGCCGCAGAAGATCAGCGCCAGTCTCAATCGGGTCGGATTGTACGACCGGTTCGCGCCGCACATTTTCTCCGCCGTGCAGGTGCGCCACGGCAAGCCGGCGTCGGATCTGTTTCTATTCGCCGCGGAACGGATGCAGGCATCGCCCGCGCGATGCCTCGTGATCGAAGACAGCGTGGCCGGCGTCACCGCAGCGCTGGCGGCCGGGATGGCCGTGCTCGGCTATCACGGTGGCAGCCACTGCCGTCCGGACACCGCCGACACGCTTCGCGCCGCCGGCGCCGCCGCAACGTTCGACGATATGCGTCGGTTACCGGGGCTGATCGGGCGAATCGGAGAAAATTAGAATTAGTCATTCCGGGGCGTGCGAAGCACGAACCCGGAATCTCGAGGTTCCGGGTTCGGTGCCGGCGCACCGCCCCGGAATGACGTGCTATGTGGCTGGATTTTCCGCCCTTTAGGCTATATTTGACCCCCAGCGCCGCATTGGCGCCATTCCAGCCCCGCATTCAGGTTCCATGAAGCCGCCGCGCAAGCTGCACATCAAGTCCTATGGCTGCCAGATGAACGTCTACGATGCGCAACGCATGGTGGACACCCTGGCGGGCGAAGGCTTTGTCGAGACCGCCAGCGTCAACGATGCGGATCTGGTGATCCTCAATACCTGCCACATCCGCGAAAAAGCCTCCGAAAAGGTCTATTCCGAGCTTGGGCGGCTGCGCGTCGTCAAGGATGACGCCGCGCGCCAGGGCCGCGAGATGAAGATCGCGGTCGCCGGCTGCGTCGCGCAGGCCGAGGGCGAAGAGATCATCCGGCGCGCTCCGACCGTCGACGTCGTGGTCGGTCCGCAGAGCTACCATCATCTGCCGCAGCTATTGGCGCGCGCGAAAAGCCATGGCCGCGCGCTGGAGACGGAATTTCCGGTCGAGGACAAGTTCGGATTTTTGGCCCCTCCGAAGCCGGCGGCGATCCGCGCGCGCGGCATCTCTTCCTTCGTCACCGTGCAGGAAGGCTGCGACAAGTTCTGCACCTTCTGCGTGGTGCCGTACACGCGCGGCGCGGAAGTGTCGCGTCCGGTCGGAAAGATCATCGACGACGTGATGCGGCTCGCCGACAATGGCGTGCGCGAGATCACCCTGATTGGACAGAACGTCAACGCCTATCATGGCGAAGGTCCTGATAGCCGGGCGTGGCCGCTCGGCCGGCTGCTGCAGCGGCTGGCCGAAATTCCCGGCATCGTGCGGCTGCGCTACTCGACCAGCCACCCCCGCGACGTCGATGATTCCCTGATCGAGGCCCATCGCGACCTGCCGGCGCTGATGCCGTTCGTCCATCTGCCCGTGCAATCCGGTTCCGACCGGGTCCTTGCGGCCATGAACCGCAGGCATACCGCACGCGATTACCACGAAGTCATCGACCGATTTCGTGCCGCGCGGCAAGATATTGCTTTTTCATCGGATTTTATCGTCGGCTTCCCCGGCGAAACCGAGGAAGAATTCTCAGCCACCCTCGCGCTTGTCATGCAAATCGGATACGCTGGCGCTTATTCGTTCAAATATTCGCCCCGGCCGGGCACGCCGGCGGCGGACATGCGGGAGACGGTGTCAGCGGCAGAGATGGACGAGCGATTGGTGCGGCTACAGGATTTGATCGACAGCCAGCAATCGGCCTTCAACAAGGCCATGATTGGCAAAACCGTGGATGTGCTGTTCGAACGCGCGGCCCGCAACCCCGGCCAGATCGTCGGCCGCACCGCTTGGCTGCAGCCCGCGCATGTGATGGCATCGCCGGACATCATCGGACAGGTGCTGCCGGTTACCATCGAAAGCCTCGAGCGCTACAGCCTGCTCGGCGAACTCGCAGCTCCGGCCGCGCCGCCTGAGCCATCGCCTCTTTCTCCAATGACCACGGGAGCCTGAACCCTTGCCCAAAAGCGCATCGGATTCACCTTCACTCGCTCCCAGCCGCAAATTTGACCGCGACATGCAAATTCCACCGGAAACACAGGTCGTCATCGACTTCGACGACAACCGTGCCGCGTCCGCGCTGGTCGGACCTTACGGACAGAATCTGGCGCTGATCGAGCGGCGGCTCGGCGTCGTCGTCGATTCGCGCGGCAACCACATCTCGATCGCCGGATCGCGCGACGGCTGCGACGCCGCGCGGCGCGTGCTGGAAGCGCTCTATGCCCAGGCCACCCAGGGCCACGAACTGGCGCAGGGCGACGTCGAAGGCGCCATCCGCGCCGTGATCGCGCAGGGGTCGCTGTTCGAATTCGACGCCAAGACCGCCAAAACCTCGTTCGAGACCATCAATCTGCGCAAGCGCCCGGTGCGCGCGCGCACCGCCGCCCAGGATTCCTACATCCGCGCGCTGAAGCGCCATGAGATGGTATTCGGGGTCGGTCCCGCCGGCACCGGCAAGACATGGCTCGCGGTGGCGCATGCCGCGCAATTGTTCGAGCGCAAGGAAGTCGATCGCATCATCCTGTCGCGGCCGGCGGTCGAAGCCGGCGAACGGCTCGGCTTCCTGCCCGGCGATTTGCGCGAGAAGGTCGATCCCTATCTGCGCCCGATCTACGATGCGCTGTACGATTTGATGGATTCGCGGATCGTGGAGCGGGCGCTGCAGACCGGCGAGATCGAGATCGCACCGCTGGCTTTCATGCGCGGCCGCACGCTGACCAATGCCGTCATCATCCTGGACGAGGCGCAGAACACCACCTCGATGCAGATGAAGATGTTCCTGACCCGGCTCGGCGAGAACAGCCGCATGATCATCACTGGCGATCCCTCCCAGGTCGACCTGCCGCACGGCCAGACCTCCGGGTTGGCGGAGGCCGCAAAACTGCTCGACGGCGTTGACGGCATCGCGCAGGTGAAATTCACCGCCGAGGACGTGATCCGCCATGAACTGGTGGCGCGGATCGTTGCCGCTTACGAAGGATTGCCGCAAAAGCCGGCAACCGGCAGATCTTGATAGCAAAATATTCGGCCGCGGACCTGCGGCGCGCAGGTTCCGGCCGCAACCCAAATGCTGGAACGCCAAACTCTGGAACGCAAACCGCTGGAACGATCGTGTCTTCCGTTCTCCCCCTCACCGAAGTCCTGGTTGTCGCCGACTGCTGGCAGACCGAGCCCGACGCCGAAGCGGTGATCCATCGCGCCATCAGCGCTGCGGCCGAGATCGCCGATGCCGGCGTCGGCGACGCCGAGCTCGCGGTCATGCTGACCGATGATTCCGGCATCCGTACCCTCAACAGCAATTGGCGCGGCATCGACAAGCCGACCAACGTGCTGTCGTTTCCGGCGCTGCAGCCGACCGGTGCGGGCGCGAACGACGATGCGCCGCGCATGCTCGGCGATATCGCCATCGCCTTTGAGACGACGCGCAAGGAGGCCGATGACGAACAGAAGCCGTTCGATCATCATTTGAGCCACCTCGCTGTGCACGGATTCCTGCATTTGATCGGTTACGATCACGAAAAGGACGACGACGCCGAAGCCATGGAAAGTCTCGAACAGGAGATTCTCGCGCAGCTCGGCATTCCCGATCCCTATGCGGACCGGGAGCGGATGGACTGAAATGCCGGACTCCGATCCGATCCATGACAACCCGCGCAACACGCGCAATCTGCCCGCCGTGGTGCCGGAAGGCGAGGTGCTGCGCCCGACCGCCGAAAACTGGCTGACGCGGGCGATCCGCACGCTGTTCGGCTGGAAGCCGGGATCGGTCCGCGACGATCTGCAGGTCGTGCTCGACGCCTCGCAGCCCGACGAGGTAGGCTTTTCGGCGATCGAGCGCACCATGCTGCGCAATATCCTCGGCCTGCACGAACGGCGGATCGCCGACGTGATGGTGCATCGGGCCGACATCGTCGCGGTCAAGCGCGACATTCCGCTCGGCGAGCTGATGAGCCTGTTCGAGAGCGCGGCGCATTCGCGCCTCGTCGTCTACAACGAGACCCTCGACGATCCCGAAGGCATCGTTCACATCCGCGACTTGCTGGCGTTCATGACCGCGCGGGCGCGGATCGGCGAACCCGGAAAAACCAGGCGCAAAAAACCGTTCCCGGCCGGGCTCGATTTGCGCGCCGTCGATCTGGCGCTGCCGCTCGCCGAGGCCAACATCATCCGCAAGCTGCTCTTCGTGCCGCCGTCGATGCGGGCGATCGATTTGCTGGCGCAGATGCAGGCCTCGCGCATCCATCTGGCGCTGGTGGTCGACGAATATGGCGGCACCGACGGGCTGGTCTCGATCGAGGATATCGTCGAACAGATCGTCGGCGAAATCGACGACGAGCATGACAGCGACGAGCCGCCGGCGATTGTGCGGCAGGCCGACAATTCCTTCATCGCGGACGCCCGCGCCAGCCTCGACGACGTCCGTTCGGTGATCGGCGAGGATTTCATCACCGGCGAAGCCAGCGATGAGGTCGCGACCCTTGGCGGCTATCTGGTGTCGCAGGTCGGCCGCCTGCCGGTGCGCGGCGAGGTCATTTCGGGCCCGGGTCATTTCGAGATCGAAGTGCTCGATGCCGATCCGAGACGGGTCAAGCGCCTGCGCATCGCCATCCGCAAGGAACGCCCCGCGGCGCGCACGCAGCGCGAAAGCCGCCGCCGCGAAGCTTCCCCCGACGGCAACACGCCGCAGGCCAATGACAACGCGCCGCCGCCCGGCGATGGAGCCGGTTCGCAGTGATATCCGCCAAAAAATTCCGCACCGCCGTTCTCGCGATCATCCTGACCTGGGGATGGAAGCGCGCCGCCATTGCGCTGGTCGCCGGCGCATTGTCGGCGCTGGCGATGGCGCCGTTCAATGCATGGCCGGTATTGTTCCTGACCTTTCCGGTCGCGGTCTGGCTGATCGACGGCGCCGCGGCCGGGCGATGGCGCGGCGTGCCGGCGGCGGCGATGTCGGGCTTCTGGTTCGGGCTCGGCTATTTCGTGCCGGGGCTTTACTGGATCGGCTACGCCTTCCTGGTCGATGCACCGACCTTCGCCTGGCTGATGCCGTTCGCGGTGCTGGGCCTGCCGGCCTATCTCGCCTTGTTCACCGCGTTCGGCTTCGCGCTGGCGCGCCTGCTCTGGACCCGCGACGCGTCGCGTCCGCTCGCGCTCGCGATCAGCCTGACGGCAGGTGAGTGGCTGCGCGGCCACGTGCTGACCGGATTTCCGTGGAATGCATTCGGCTACGCGCTGACGGAGCCGCTGGCGCTGGCCCAGACCGCCTCGCTGATCGGGCTGTGGGGCATGACGTTCCTGACCGTTGCGATCTTCGCCAGCCCGGCCGTTTTGATCGAGGGCAGTTCGCGCGGACGAAAGCCCTGGATCGCGCCGGTGACGGCGCTGCTGCTGCTCGTCGTCATGGGGATCTTCGGCGCCGTCCGCCTGACGCTGCTGCCGACGGCGATGACGAAGGTCAAGCTGCGCATCATGCAGCCCAATCTGCAGCAGGACGTCCGTTTCAACTACGCCGCCAAGCCGGACGTGATGCAAAAATACCTGACGCTGTCCGACCGCGCGTCCGGGCCGCAATCCACCGGCGTGCGCGATGCGCACATCCTGATCTGGCCGGAATCGGCCTTCCCGTTCTTCCTGACGCGCGAAGCCGATGCGATGGCGCAGATCGCCGATTTGCTACCCAAGGGCACCGTGCTGATCACCGGTTCGGTGCGCGCGCCTGACGTGCCGCCCGGCGTCCGCATCACGCGCGCCTACAACTCGATTTATGTCATCGACCACGATGGCAGCGTATTGTCGGTCTACGACAAGCTGCATCTGGTGCCGTTCGGCGAATATTTGCCGTTCCAGGACTTGATGGAAAAACTCGGCTTCGTGCAGCTCACGAAAGTTCAGGGTGGATTCATTCCCGGCACGCGCCGCCGCTCGATGGAAATACCGGACGCGCCCCGCGTGCTGCCGTTGATCTGTTACGAAGCGATTTTTCCCGGCAATATTTCGGCGCGCGACGATCGACCCGGCTGGATCGTCAATCTGACCAATGACGGTTGGTTCGGAATTTCAACGGGGCCCTATCAGCATCTGCAGCAGGCACGCCTGCGCGCGATCGAAGAAGGGTTGCCTGTTGTTCGTGCAGCCAACACCGGCATTTCCGCGGTCATCGATCCGGAGGGACGAATTGTCGCACGGCTCGATCTTGGCATCGAAGGCGTACTGGATGCCGGCCTGCCTGCCGCAATTCCGCCGACGGTTTATGCGCGCACCGGCGATATTCCGGCTGCCACAATTGTGGTTGCCGCTTTGTTGCTTGTCATCCGGCGCAGGACTTTGCGGCGAAATTCCTGACGCCGTCACATTGCCGAATGTTGCCGGTGTGGAAATTCCCGCATGCGCGAATCCACGGGTTGACAGACTGTCCGTGTACTTCGCATTCTAGGGTTCCAATCAAGAACAGAGCCCCAGTCAGTTCATTGCTCATCCGCATGCTTCCCGATCCTCCGAGCAGGATTTGACGATACTGGCGCCTGAGGCATACTTCGCATTCGTCATGCCTCATCCTCTGGGCGCCTCCTAGGAGTGTTGGAGATGTCGACCAAAGCGCCCAACCCTGTTGACAAATATGTCGGCAGCCGTGTTCGCATGCGGCGCATCATGCTGGGCATGAGCCAGGAAAAGCTTGGTGAAGCATTGGGCCTCACCTTCCAGCAGGTTCAGAAGTACGAAAAGGGCACCAACCGGGTCGGCGCCAGCCGCCTGCAGCAGATCTCCGAAATATTGCAGGTGCCGGTTTCCTTTCTGTTCGATGGCGGCCCGAGCGGGGCCGTCAACAGCGACGGCTTCAGCGAGGGCACTTCGCCGGCCTATGTTTCCGATTTTCTCGCAACCTCGGAAGGCCTGGCTCTGACGCGCGCCTTCACGCGCATCGGCGACGCCAAGCTCCGCCGCAGCATCGTCGAACTGGTCGAACAGATCGCCGCCCGCGAAGGCCCCGACAAGCGCTGAGATCGGCTGTCATCCCCTGACGTGGCAATTGACGCACAGGCGGGCGTCGGCGCATGACATTGGAGCGTTTTCGAGCGAAGCATGCGGACTTGATCCGGGAGTGGATGCCGGTTCGCATAGCAATCAAGTTTATGCAAATTGCGTGGACTTATTTGCGGTAGAAAACGCGTCAGACAGGAATCCAGGCATCGGCTCTGATTCAATCAGAACGATGCTCCGGTTGAATTCTTTTTAGGCAAGATGCACCGATGACAGCCACGTCAGCCAATTGCTTTGATTCCGGATCGATCCTCGACGGCATCCGCCGCTGGGTCGAGATCGAGACGCCGACCGACGCGCCCGAACAGGTCAACAAGCTCGCCGACCTCGTCGCTGCGGGCTATCGCGACCTGCCCGCGACCGTCGAGCGGATCGCGGGCCAAAGCGGATGCGGCGACCATCTCGTCGCGCGTTCGGCATGGGGCCAGAACGAGCCGGGAATCCTGGTGCTGAGTCACCTCGATACGGTTCATCCAATGGGATTCATCACACGGCTGCCGTTCAAGATCGAGGGCGACGTCGCGTTCGGCCCCGGCATCTACGACATGAAGGGCGGTGCCTATCTCGCCTACCACGCCTTCCGGCAGGTTTGCGCCAATGGCGCGCGCTCGCCGCTGGGCGTGACCCAGCTCTACGTCTCCGATGAAGAAATCGGCAGCCCGACCTCGCGGGCGCTGATCGAGGCCGAGGGACGCAAAGCGAAATATGTGCTGGTGACCGAACCCGCGCGGGACGGCGGAAAAATCGTCACCGGACGCAAGGGCGTCGGCCGCTTCGAGATTTTCATCCGGGGCGTGCCTTCCCATGCCGGCACGCGGCCGGGGGACGGCCGCAGCGCCATCCGCGAACTCGGCAACATCATTCAGACGCTGGAGGCGATGAACGATCTCAAGCGCGGCATCACCGTCAATGTCGGCGTGGTCAGGGGCGGCACCAGGCCGAACGTGATTGCGGAGGAGGCCTATGCCGAGGTCGACATGCGCGTGCCGACCATTGCCGATTCCGACGAGCTGGTACCGAAAATCCTCGGTTTGAAATCACGCACCGACGGCGTCACCGTCAAGGTGACGGGCGAATTGAACCGCCCGCCTTACGAAAAGGGCAACGCCGGCGCAGCGCTCTACGAGCATGCAAAAACGCTCGCGGCCGAAATCGGATTCGATCTGGTGGATACATCGACCGGCGGCGGCTCCGACGGCAATTTCACCGCACCTCATACCGCAACCCTCGACGGCCTCGGCGTCGACGGCAAGGGCGCGCACACCCATTACGAACAGATGTACATTTCATCGATCGAGCCGCGGGCGCGGCTGCTGCATCGGCTGTACCAGACGCTGCGATGAGCGCGTTGCCTGGCGATCCCGAAGATCGCGAAACCCCGTCTGACGAAGGCGCCGCCGCTCACGCGCGCGGTTCGTTCTTCGGCCGCCGCAAGGGCCACAAACTGCGCATCCACCAGGCCGACCTGATCGCGCATCTGCTGCCGCAGCTGGCGCTCGATATCGGCAGCCCCGCGCCGGCCAGTCTCGCCGATCTCTTCGGGATGCCGCTCGACGATGTCAGGCTCGAAATCGGATTCGGCGGCGGCGAGCATTTGATCGCCGAAGCGCAGGCATTTCCCACCATCGGGTTCATCGGCTGCGAGCCCTATGTCAACGGCATGGCCAAGATCCTGACCCAGATCGAGGCCGCCCAAATCAGAAACATCCGGCTTTACGCCGGCGACGCTGCCGAACTGGTGGCATGGGCGCCGCCGCGATCGATGGCCCGGATCGACCTGATCCATCCCGATCCCTGGCCGAAGCGGCGGCACTGGAAACGGCGCTTCGTGCAGGACGCGACGGTTGCGGCGATGGCGCGCATCATCAAGCCGCACGGCGAGTTTCGTTTCGTCAGCGATATCGACGACTATTGCGCGTGGACGCTGGCGCATTTGTTGCGCTCGCCGGATTTTTTGTGGACGGCAGAGCGCGCCGCGGATTGGCATTCGCCCTGGGCCGGCTACACCATGACGCGCTACGGACGCAAAGCCGAGCGCGAGGGGCGGAAAGCGGCGTATCTGCGGTTTCGGAGAGTCGGATAAGAAGCATTCTCCATCGTCATTCCGGGGCGATGCGAAGCATCGAACCCGGAATCTCGAGATTCCGAGTCTGGTGCTCGCGCACCATCCCGGAATGACGCCGTAGCACTATTGCTTCGCTCCGCTCGCAATGACGGTCGAAATTCACCCCGACGGGCGGAGCTTCCAGAAGCCGACGACGCGCTCGGCGGTCGACGGCATCAGGCGCGCGAAATTCACGCGCGCGCTTTCGATGTCGGCCGGCGACGCCACCCGGTTCGGGCCCAGCCGAAGCAGGATCAGCGCACGCACGGTCGCCCATTCGAGGCCGACCGCCTTGCCGGCGATCAGGATCGGATCGTAGCGTTCGCCGGCAATCAGGCGGTCCAGCGTTGCGATTTTCACGCCGGTCATGGCGGAGAGCGCCGCAACCGATTCCTCGTATTTGTAGGATTTGGCAAAGCCGAGCAGCGCGCTCTCGTTCAGTTCGCCGGCCCGGTGCAGCGCCAGCACCGTGCGCTGGGCCGGCGCGAAATCGCGCTGGCTCTCGACCCGCTCGGTTAAGCCTGAGATTTCGCTCATCGCCCGCTTGATCGCCGATTGTCTTGCGGGCTTGACCACATCGAACAGACGGCGGCGAACGACATCGATCGAACCGGCCAGCAGATCCTTCAATTGCTCGGCCGACAGATCGTCGCGCTGACCGACCGCAAGCGTCAGCACGCCGTCCTGGCCGGCGCGCTTGATCAGCGTCGAATAGCCCGATGACGAGAACTGTGCACCGGCATTGCGTGCCGCGCGCCGGACGACGTCGCGGTCGCCGCGGCGCACGATGACGTCGGTGAGATCGGGCGAAAGCGCCGGCCGCTCCGACATCGCCAGCAGATGGCCCTGGCCCTTTGCCGCCGCGATTTCGATCAGCACCTGCTCAGTGATGACGGGCGATCGGCGCAGCAACGGCCCCGCGATCGCGATTTCGTCCTCGTGCGCGAGTTGTCCGACCAGCCCGCGCGGCGCGTTGGCAAGCAGCGACAGCCGCTCGGCCAGATCGGCGCGCGCCGCGAATTCGGCGTGCGGGACCAGACTGGTCAGGACACCGTCGAACAGATCGACGTGATCGGCGCGGAAAGTCGCTGCGCCCTGCAGGAACAGCTCGCTGATCCGGCGCGCGGCATCGGCGCGGCGTTTGGGGTCGCCTCCTCGGACGATCTCGTCGAGTCCGGGGATCAGCGTGGTCGCTGTTGTCATAAACCTACCTAAACCGGCCGCATTGGCTGGTTTTGCGGCAATCTAGGCGGGGTAGGTGAATGAAGGGTTAGGTTTGCATCGCTTCGCAGGTGATGTAAAATCGCTCTTAACGGGGTCCCGGGCCTTGCCGGATTGCGGGAAAACCGCTATATCCGCGGCAACTTATCGTTCTCATACGATCGCGTATTGAGAGTGGGCCCCCCCGGACCCGCTCTTTTTTATTACCTGAACGAGCCCAGCCCGGAACGGGTGGCAGGCCCGGTTCAGGGAACCGGCCGGATCGCAGTGAAGGCCCGGCTTCAACCCATGCACGTAAGACGCTTTTGACCCTGGATATGACCGATCCAACTACTGGTTCCGTGGACCTAGACCTGCTTGCCGAGCCTCGTCTCGTGGTCGAGCCGGGCTTGGCTGCGCGCGTGTCGGCGGTCGCCGGTCCGGTGCTGCAGGCCATGGGCTACCGGCTGGTCCGGATCAAGATATCCGCCGAATCCGGCTGCACGGTCCAGATCATGGCGGAACGGCCCGACGGAACCATGCAGATCGAGGATTGCGAGGCGATTTCGCGGGCGCTGTCGCCGGTGCTCGACGTCGCCGATCCGATCGAGAAGGCCTATCGGCTGGAGATCTCGTCGCCGGGCATCGATCGCCCGCTGGTGCGGCGTACGGATTTCGAGCGCTATGCCGGCCATCTGGTGAAGGTCGAGATGGCGGTCGCCCATCAGGACCGCAAGCGGTTCCGCGGCATCCTCGCAGGTGTCGAGGGCGACGCGGTGCGGCTGCATCGCGATGACCCGCGCGCGGACGAAGATGCCGATGTGCTGCTGGTGATGGAAGACATCGCCGATGCGAGACTGGTGCTGACCGACGAGCTGGTCGCGGAATCGATGCGGCGCGGCAAGGCAGCCGAGCGCGAGCTCAAGCAGAATCTCGGGCTGGCGCCGCCGCCCCCGCCGCATGCGAAGAAAAGCGACCCGGCGAAAAGCAACAAGCCGAAGCCGAAATTGCCGAAGAAGCCGTTGCCGAAGAATACCAAGAAACACCGCCTCGCCGCGCAAGGATTGCCCGGCGGCGAATTCGATCCCAGCGAAGGAGACTGAGCCATGGCAGCTGTCAGCGCCAACAAACTTGAACTGCTGCAGATCGCGGACGCGGTCGCCCGCGAAAAATCGATCGACCGCGGCATCGTGATCGCGGCGATGGAAGACGCCATCGCCAAGGCGGCCCGCGCCCGTTACGGCAGCGAGACCGACGTTCACGCCGAAATCGACGCCAAGAAGGGCGAGCTCCGGCTGTCGCGCCACATGCTGGTGGTCGACGTCGTCGAGAACTCGTCGAACCAGATTTCGCTGGCGGACGCGCAGCGCGCCAATCCGGGCGCCCAGGTCGGCGACACCATCGCCGATACGCTGCCGCCGCTGGAATATGGCCGCATCGCCGCGCAATCCGCCAAGCAGGTGATCGTGCAGAAGGTGCGCGAGGCCGAGCGCGACCGGCAATACCAGGAATTCAAGGACCGCATCGGCGACATCGTCAACGGCATCGTCAAGCGCGTCGAATATGGCAGCGTGATCGTCGATCTCGGCCGTGGCGAAGCCATCGTGCGCCGCGACGAGATGCTGCCGCGCGAGGTGTTCCGCAACGGCGACCGCGTCCGCGCCTATATTTTCGACGTCCGCCGTGAAACCCGCGGGCCGCAGATCTTCCTGTCGCGCACCCATCCGCAATTCATGGCCAAACTGTTTGCGCAGGAGGTGCCGGAAATCTATGACGGCATCGTCGAGATCAAGGCGGTGGCCCGCGATCCCGGCTCGCGCGCGAAAATCGGGGTGATTTCGCGGGATTCCTCGGTCGATCCGGTTGGCGCCTGCGTCGGCATGCGCGGCTCGCGCGTGCAGGCCGTGGTCAATGAATTGCAGGGCGAGAAGATCGACATCATCCCGTGGTCGCCCGACATCGCGACCTTTGTCGTCAACGCGCTGGCGCCCGCCGAAGTCGCCAAGGTCGTGATCGACGAAGAGCGCGAGCGGATCGAAGTGGTGGTGCCCGATACCAATAACCAGCTGTCGCTGGCGATCGGCCGCCGGGGCCAGAACGTGCGCCTCGCCTCGCAGCTGACCGGGTGGGACATCGACATCCTCACCGAGCAGGAAGAATCCGAGCGCCGCCAGGCCGATTTCGAGAACTCGACGCGGGTGTTCATGGAAGCGCTCAATGTCGACGAGGTGGTCGGCCAATTGCTGGCGTCGGAAGGCTTTACCTCGGTCGAGGAACTCGCACTGGTCGACATCAAGGAGTTGGCCGGCATCGAGGGTTTTGACGACGAAACCGCCAACGAACTGCAGAACAGGGCGAAAGAATACCTGGAACAGCTCGAAACCGAGCTGGAAAACAAACGCAAGGAGCTCGGTGTGGACGACGCTTTGAAGACGGTGCCCGGCGTGACCTCGAAGATGCTGGTGAAGTTCGGCGAGAACGACATCAAGACCGTCGAGGATCTGGCCGGCTGCGCCACCGACGATCTGGTCGGATGGACCGAGCGCAAGGAAGGCGGCGAGCCGACCAAGCATCCCGGCATTCTCGACGCCAACGACATCTCGCGCGACGACGCGGAAGCCATGATCATGCAGGCCCGCGTCATTGCCGGCTGGATCACCGAGGCCGACCTCGCCAAGCAGTCCGAGGCGGCGGAAGCCCCCGAAGACCTGACGGCGTAAGGAGATGACCCGCGCATGCTTGCCGTGGCTGACCCCGATCTCGACAATGGACCGCGGACCGACAGGTCCGCGACCATGCGGATGTGCGCGGTCACCCGCGAGATGCGCGGAATCGACGAACTGATCCGGTTCGTGGTCGCCCCGACGGGCGAGGTGATCCCGGATTTGAAGCGAAAACTCCCCGGCCGCGGCCTGTGGGTTTCGGCCTCGCGCCGGACCGTTGCGGAAGCGGTGCGGCGTCACCAGTTTAGCAAGGGTTTCAAGCGCGACGTTCGCGCCGCGCCGAGCCTTCCCGCGGACACCGAAATTTTGCTGATTCGCGGCGTCACCGAGGCGCTGGCCATGGCCGCCAAGGCCGGTCAGGTCGTCGCCGGTTTTGCCAAGGTCGAGGGCCTGCTCGCGCAAGGGGCGGCCCAGGCCCTGATCCACGCTTCCGACGGCGCGGCCGACGGAATCCGCAAATTGGACGCGATCGTGCGTCAAAAGGCCGGAAATATTGCTGAATCGCCGGATTTTCCGATCGTCAATGTTTTGACCTCGGCAGAATTGGATTTGGCACTGGGCCGGTCAAATGTGATACATGCTGCCCTGCTCGCGGGCCCGGCGAGCAAGACGTTCCTGTCGCGCTGCCAGATCCTGGTCCGATACCGGATGGCCGATGACGACAAGACCGAAGGTAGCGGCCAGAAATTCTGACTAACAAGACTTGCTTCAACGACTGTGCGGATACGCACAAGCAAACGAGATTAGGACTGCTGAATGGTTGATACCAAAACGCCTGGCGACAAGACTTTGAGTGTCCCGACCAAGACCTTGACGCTCAAGCCGCGCGTCGAGACGGGCACCGTACGCCAGAGCTTCAGCCATGGCCGGACCAAGCAGGTCGTGGTCGAAAAGCGCGGCAAGCGCCGCGTCGGCGGCGACGGGCCCGCAACGGAAGCGCATGCGCCCGAGCCGGTGGTCGCCAAGGCGGCGCCGCCGAAAGCCCCGCTCGCCCGCCCGTCAGCTCCGGTTGCGCCGCGCGGCGGTTCGGGCGTGGTACTGCGTACCCTGACTGAGGATGAGCGTTCCGCGCGCGCCAGTGCACTGGCCGACGCCAGGGTCCGCGACATCGAGGAACGGCGGCTGGCCGAGGAAGAAGCCAAGCGCCGCTCGAGCAAGGAAGGCATCGAACAGGCCGAACGCGAGGCCGCCGAAGCGCGCCGCAAGGCCGAGGAAGAACGTCACCGGCAGGAAGAGGAAGCCAAACGCAAGGCCGAACTCGAGGCCAAAAAGCGCTTTGGCGAGGCCGAGGCCAAGCCGGCGGCCAGCACCGCCGCCACGGCGGCGCGGCCCGCGGCCCGTCCGGCCACGACGGCTGCAACGCCGCCGGCGCGCGCCCCCGGCGTCGCCGCCGACGCCTCCGACGAGGATGAAGGCCCGCGCCAGGTTCGCCGTGGCCCCGGCGGCGCGATGCGCCCCGCGGTGCCGCCGAAGACAACCCAGAAGCCTGGACCGCAAAAGGAACGCGGCCGCCTGACGCTGGTCACCGCGCTCAATGCCGATGACGTCCGCGAGCGTTCGATCGCCTCGTTCCGTCGCCGCACCCAGCGCCTGAAGGGGCACGCCGCCAACGAGCCGAAGGAAAAGCTGATCCGCGAAGTGGTGATCCCGGAAGCCATCAACATCCAGGAACTCGCCAACCGCATGTCGGAACGCGCGGTCGACGTCATCCGCCTCTTGATGAAGCAGGGCGCGATGCACAAGATCACCGACGTGATCGACGCCGACACCGCGCAGCTGATCGCCGAGGAAATGGGCCACACCGTCAAGCGCGTGGCCGCCTCCGACGTCGAAGAAGGCCTGTTCGATGCGGTCGACGACTCCGGCGATACCGAACCGCGGTCGCCGGTCGTCACCGTGATGGGCCATGTCGATCACGGCAAGACCTCGCTGCTCGACGCGCTCCGTCACGCCAATGTGGTCTCCGGCGAAGCCGGCGGCATCACCCAGCATATCGGCGCCTATCAGGTGACCTCGCCGGAAAGCGGCAAGAAGATCACCTTCATCGACACCCCCGGCCACGCCGCGTTCACCGCGATGCGCGCGCGCGGCGCCAAGGTCACCGACATCGTAATCCTGGTGGTCGCCGCCGATGACGGCGTCATGCCGCAGACCATCGAGGCGATCAACCACGCCAAGGCGGCGAAGGTTCCGATGATCATCGCGATCAACAAGATCGACAAGCCCGACGCCAAGCCGGAGCGCGTGCGCACCGAATTGCTGCAGCACGAGGTTCAGGTCGAATCGTTCGGCGGCGACGTCGTCGACGTCGAGGTTTCCGCCAAGAACAAGACCAATCTCGACAAGCTCCTGGAAATGATCGCGCTGCAGGCCGAATTGCTCGACCTCAAGACCAATGCGTCACGTCCCGCCGAAGGCACCGTGATCGAGGCCAAGCTCGATCGCGGCCGCGGCCCGGTCGCGACCGTGCTGGTGCAGCGCGGCACGCTGCGCGTCGGCGATATCATCGTGGCCGGCGCCGAAATGGGCCGCGTCCGCGCCCTCATCAACGACCAGGGCGACACCATCGACGAGGCCGGACCTTCGGTGCCGGTCGAAGTGCTCGGCTTCAACGGCCCGCCGGAAGCCGGCGACCGTCTGGCCGTGGTCGAGAACGAAGCCCGCGCCCGCCAGGTCACGAGCTATCGCGCCCACCAGAAGCGCGAAAACGCCGCTGCCTCGATTTCCGGCATGCGCGGCTCGCTCGAACAGATGATGTCGCAGCTCAAGACCTCGGGCCGCAAGGATTTCCCGCTGATCGTCAAGGCCGATGTGCAGGGCTCGCTGGAAGCCATTCTCGGCTCGCTGGAAAAGCTCGGCACCGACGAAGTCGCCGCCCGCATCCTGCATGCCGGCGTCGGCGGCATCTCGGAATCCGACGTCACGCTGGCGGAAGGCTTCAACGCCGCCATCATCGGCTTCTCGGTCCGCGCCAACAAGGAAGCGGCGGCCGCGGCCAAGCGCAACGGCATCGAGATCCGCTACTACAACATCATCTACGATCTCGTCGACGACATCAAAAAGGCGATGTCCGGCCTGCTCGCGCCGACGCTGCGCGAAACCATGCTGGGCAATGCGCAGATCCTGGAAGTGTTCAACATATCCAAGGTCGGCAAGGTCGCCGGCTGCCGCGTCACCGACGGCACCGTGGAACGCGGCGCCAATGTGCGCCTGATTCGCGACAACGTCGTCGTGCACGAGGGCAAGCTCTCGACGCTGAAGCGCTTCAAGGACGAAGTGAAGGAAGTGCAGTCCGGCCAGGAATGCGGCATGGCTTTCGAGAATTACGGCGACATGCGCGTCGGCGATGTTATCGAGTGTTATCGCGTCGAAACCATCCAGCGCTCTCTGTAAGTCCAAGTCTTACAGAGCGCCTGGGATTTTCAATCTGAACCGGCGTGCCCCGCGAAGGCGGGGCATCTACTAGTCAGCGAACTGATTTTGGTCAGGGATACTGGATCACCCGCTTTTGCGGGTGATGAAGACATTGGGATTTTGAGAATGCCCCGCCATCACCAGAAAAGTTCCGCCCCCGGCGGCTCGCAACGTCAGTTGCGCGTCGGCGAGACCGTACGCCACGCCGTCGCCGATATTCTGTCGCAGGGTAGCGTCCACGATCCCGATCTTGAAGGCCACATCATCACCGTTCCCGAGGTGCGAATGTCGCCGGACCTGAAGCTCGCAACGGTTTACGTGATGCCGCTCGGCGGACGCGACACCGATGTCGTGATCGCCGCCCTCGAGCGCCACAAGAAGTATTTGCGCGGCGAGATCGCGCACCGCGTTAACCTGAAATTTTCCCCTGATATTCGCTTCCGCGTCGACGAGCGATTCGACGAAGCGGAACGAATAGAGAAATTACTGCGAACACCTGCGGTGCAAAAAGACCTCGCACCCGATTCGGACGACAAGTGATGATCGTGACCACCGCAAACAGCGTGATCGAGCAGCCGAATGCTGAATCGAGCGACGTCCAGAAAAATATTTTTCAGGAACCGCGCAGCGATGAGCAGCAGCGGCGCGGCAACAACGACCCGCGCCAGAAGCAGCCGCGGCAGAACAATCAGCCGCGCCGCGACAAACGCGACGTCCATGGCTGGGTGGTGCTCGACAAGCCGATCGGCATGACCTCGACGCACGCGGTCGCGGTGTTGAAGCGGCTGTTTTCCGCCAAGCGCGCCGGCCACGCCGGCACCCTCGATCCGCTCGCCTCTGGCGGCTTGCCGATTGCGCTCGGCGAGGCCACCAAGACGGTTCCCTTCGTGATGGACGGCCGCAAGCGCTACCGCTTCACGGTGGCCTGGGGCGAGGAACGCGATACCGACGACACCGAAGGAAGGGTGACCCAGACCAGCGATGTCAGGCCCTCCGCCGAGGCGATCCGGGACCTGCTGCCGCGATTCACCGGCCTGATCGAGCAGATCCCGCCGCAATATTCGGCGATCAAGGTCCAGGGCGAGCGCGCCTACGATCTGGCGCGGGACGGCGAGACCGTGGAATTGAAGCCGCGGCCGGTCGAGATTCACCAATTAACCCTTGTCGAACATGGCGATAACGGCCAGTCCGTGTTCGAGGCCGAGTGCGGAAAAGGTACCTATGTAAGGGCGCTGGCCCGCGATATCGGCCGGATTCTGGGCTGTTTCGGCCATATCTGCGCGTTGCGGCGGACCCTGGTCGGTCCGTTTACCGAACGAGACATGATTCCGCTGGAACAGTTGGAGGCTTTGTGCAATAGAGCCGCGTCGGGCGAGGGCAGCCTCGCCGACGCGCTATTGCCCGTTGAGACCGCGCTGGACGACATCCCGGCACTGGCCGTCACACGGGCTGATGCGGCAAGGCTCCACCGGGGTCAGGCCGTTTTGTTGCGCGGACGGGATGCGCCCAATAGTAGCGGCACAGTCTATGTCACGGTGGCAGGCCGGCTTCTGGCCCTCGCCGAAATTGGCAATGGCGAACTCATCCCCAAGCGCGTGTTCAACCTGACCGGACTGACTGCCAGTTCGGCTCGCAACAATGGAAGTGTTTGACGATGTCGATTACCGCAGAACGCAAAGCGGAAGTCATCAAGACGAATGCCAACAAGGCCGGCGACACCGGCTCGCCCGAGGTTCAGGTCGCGATCCTGTCGGAACGCATCAACAACCTCACCGGACATTTCAAGTCCCACGTGAAAGACAATCATTCACGCCGTGGTCTTTTGAAAATGGTCGCAACACGCCGTTCCCTGCTCGATTACATCAAGCGGAAGGACGAGGCGCGTTACAAGGCCTTGCTCGAAAAGCACAACATTCGTCGCTGATACCCTGGTTCACGCGCGCTTCTGGCGCGCGTTTTCGCATGATTTTCCGCAAAGCCGGACTTTCGATTTTCGAAAGACGATCATGTGCAAGAGCACGATTTACGGAAAAGCGGATCCCGGTTTTCCGAAAAGATCGCGCTCAAACATAGACGTCCAGCAGCAATCCGGCCGCTGGGCATAACGGGCAAGGTGCCCGTACGACCGAGAGGATGGCCGCCATCCGAAATATAAAGACCATGGCAGGATCGCCGGATGCTGATCTCGTATTGCGATCAGCGTCCCGCAATCTTGCGCATGGTCTTTGTGCTTCAGGCGTTCGTTCTTTCGCGAACCCATGAAAGAAGACCACAATGTTTAACTCTCATTCAGTCGAGATCGACTGGGGTGGCCGTCCCCTCAAGCTCGAAACCGGAAAGATCGCCCGTCAGGCCGACGGCGCGGTTCTGGCAACCTATGGCGAGACCATCGTGCTCGCCACCGTCGTCGCCGCGAAAAATCCGCGCGAAGGCGTCGACTTCCTGCCGCTGACCGTCGACTATCAGGAAAAGACCTACGCCGCGGGCCGCATTCCGGGCGGCTATTTCAAGCGCGAGGGACGTCCGACCGAAAAGGAGACGCTGGTCTCCCGCCTGATCGACCGCCCGATCCGTCCGCTGTTCGTCGACGGCTGGCGCAACGAAACCCAGGTGATCGTCACCGTGCTGTCGCACGACATGGAAAACGATCCCGATATCGTCGCATTGGTCGCCGCTTCCGCGGCGCTGACGATTTCCGGCGCCCCCTTCAAGGGCCCGATCGGCGCTGCCCGCGTCGGCTTCGCCAACGACGAATATGTGCTCAACCCGACGCTCGACGAAATGCTCGAGACCCAGCTTGATCTGGTCGTCGCCGGCACCGCCGACGCCGTGCTGATGGTGGAATCGGAAGCCAAGGAACTCAACGAAGACATCATGCTCGGCGCCGTGATGTTCGGCCACCGCCACTTCCAGCCGGTGATCAAGGCGATCATCGAACTGGCCGAGAAGGCCGCCAAGGAGCCGCGCGAAGTCAAGATCGTCGACGAAAGCGCGCTGGAGAAGGAAATTCTCGGCCTGATCGAGCAGGACCTGCGCGCCGCCTACGCGATCCCGGTCAAGCAGGACCGCTACGCCGCGGTCGGCAAGGCCAAGGAAAAGGTGATGGCACACTACTTCCCGGAAGGGCAGGAGCCGAAATACGACAAGCTGCGCATCGCCGGCGTGTTCAAGGAACTGGAAGCCAAGATCGTCCGCTGGAACATCCTCGATACCGGCAAGCGCATCGACGGCCGCGATTCCAAGACGGTGCGCAACATCGTCGCCGAAGTCGGCGTGCTGCCCCGTGCCCACGGTTCGGCGCTGTTCACCCGCGGTGAAACCCAGGCGATGGTCGTGACCACCCTCGGCACCGGTGAGGACGAGCAGTATATCGACGCGCTGTCGGGAACCTACAAAGAGACGTTCCTGCTGCACTACAACTTCCCTCCCTACTCGGTCGGTGAAACCGGACGTCTCGGCGGCACCAAGCGGCGTGAAATCGGCCACGGCAAGCTCGCCTGGCGCGCGATCCATCCCGTTCTGCCGCCGCACCACGAATTCCCCTACACGGTGCGCGTGGTCTCGGAGATCACCGAGTCGAACGGATCGTCGTCGATGGCTTCGGTCTGCGGCGCTTCGCTGGCGCTGATGGATGCCGGCGTTCCCCTGAAGCGGCCGACCGCGGGCATCGCGATGGGCCTGATCCTGGAAGGTTCGCGCTTTGCGGTTCTGTCCGACATTCTCGGCGACGAGGATCATCTCGGCGACATGGACTTCAAGGTCGCCGGCACCGACCAGGGCATCACCTCGCTGCAGATGGACATCAAGATCGAGGGCATCACCGAAGAGATCATGAAGGTCGCCCTCGGCCAGGCCAAGGATGGGCGTATCCACATCCTCGGCGAAATGTCGAAGGCGCTGACCAATGCCCGTGCCGAGCTCGGCGAATACGCGCCGCGCATCGAGACCTTCAAGATCGCCACCGACAAGATCCGTGAAGTGATCGGCACCGGCGGCAAGGTGATCCGCGAGATCGTCGAGAAGACCGGCGCCAAGGTCAACATCGAGGACGACGGCACCGTCAAGGTCGCCTCCAACGACGGTGAGGCGATGAAGGCCGCGATCAAGTGGATCAAGTCGATCGCCTCCGATCCGGAGATCGGCCAGATCTACGAGGGCACCGTGGTCAAGGTGATGGAGTTCGGCGCCTTCGTGAACTTCTTCGGCGCCAAGGACGGCCTGGTCCACATCAGCCAGCTCGCGTCCAGCCGCGTGCAGAAGACATCCGACGTCGTCAAGGAAGGCGACAAGGTCAAGGTCAAGCTGCTCGGCTTCGACGATCGCGGCAAGACGCGGCTGTCGATGAAGGTGGTCGATCAGGCCACCGGCGAGGACCTCGAGGCCAAGCAGAAGGCCGCGGAAGCCTCGGCACCCCGTGAAGCCGCCGGCGAGTAAGTTTCGCTAGCGTGAGAATAACGGAGGGCGGCCGAAAGGCCGCCCTTTTTGTTTGGGCGCAGTGCATCGGCACCCACAACTGTCATCATCCGCGAAAGCGGATGATCCAGTATTCCAGAGACAGAAGTGATCGACCGAGAAGCCGCGGCGTACTGGATACCCGCTTTCGCGGGTATGACGACTGTTGGTAGAGTAGCTTTCCGCGATTTGGATGAGAGATGACAATGCCCACGCCAACCATCCGCCCCGCCCGCGCCGACGAATATGACGAGGTCGCGTGCGTCTGGATGAACAGCTGGGTTTCGACCGGGCTCGAAGATGCCAGCAATTTCCTGCTGGCGAAATTGCGGGCGCGCGTGCCGCAGGAGATCGAGAAGGGCTGGAGCCTCTACGTCGCCGACGACAATGGGACGCTGGCGGCGATGCTGGCCCTGCACCTGGGCGACCGCTATCTCGACCAGCTCTTCGTCGCGCCGGAATATCAGGGCCAAAATCTCGGGCGGCAATTGCTGGCCTTCACGCGAAAACATCTGCCCGATGAAATCTGGCTGCGCTGTGTGCGCGGAAACGAAAAGGCCTGGCGCTGGTACGAGCGCGAAGGCTTTGTGTTCGAGAAGGAACAGGTCGAGCCGATGACGGGATTTGCCATGAAATATTATCGATGGAAGAAAGAAGGAATCGCACCATGATGCAGCTCTACTGGTCGCCCCGCTCCCGCTCGTTCTCTTCGCTGTGGCTGATGGAAGAGACCGGACAGCCCTATGAGCGCGTGCTGACCGACATCTCCACCGGCGCGCAGAAAAGGATCGAATATCTCGCAATCAATCCGATGGGGAAGGTGCCGGCGCTGAAAGACGGCGACGCCACGCTCGCGGAATCGGCAGCGATCTGCGCCTATGTCGCCGAGCGCTATCCCGAAGCGAAACTGGCGCCGCCACTCGGCGATCCCCTGCGCGCAAAGTATCTGTACTGGCTGTTCTTCGGCCCCGGCTGCATCGAGCCCGCGATGGTGCAGCTTGCGACCAAGATCGAGATGAACCCGGTCGCGGCCGGCTGGGGTGACGCGCAGCGGGTGATCGACGTGCTCGACAACGCGCTGCAGAAGGGACCGTGGATCCTCGGCGAAAACTTTTCGGCTGCGGATATCGTGATCGGCTCGGGGCTGAATTTCGCGGTCCGGCTGTTCAAGATGATCCCGGCGCGGCCGTCGTTCGACGCCTATATCGCACGCTGCATGGCGCGGCCCGCGTTCCAGCGCGCGGAAAAGATCGCGGCGGGGTGATCCGTAGATTCCATGTGGCGATGGGCGTGCATCCGCTAGGTTTGGGTTTCCACACTCGAACCCGCGGAGACGTCAGATGCAAGCATCCCACGTAAGCACGCCCATCAAGAGCAATGTTAGCACGATTTTTGTAGCGATCGAACTGAGCCAGAGGAGTTGGCTAGTGACGATGCACTGCCCGGACAAGGATAAGATATCCCACCATAAGCTGGAGGGCGGCGATCATGTCGGCTTGCTGACGCTGATCGAGCGGATGCGTGAGCGGGCAGCGCGAACGCTGGGAGCGGTCCCGGCGGTGGTGAGTTGCTATGAGGCGGGCTACGACGGGTTTTGGCTGCATCGGCTTCTGATGGCGGCGGGGATCACGAACCACGTGTTCGACCCTGCGAGTATTGCAGTGGATCAGCGGGCGCGGCGGGTGAAGACCGACCGGATCGATGGCGAGAAGATGCTGCGCACGCTGATGGCGTACCTGCGCGGCGAGCCGCGGGTGGTGCGGATCGTGCGGGTGCCGACCCCCGAGCAGGAGGACGCCCGCCGCGCCAGCCGCGAACGCGGCCGGCTGACCAAGGAACAGACGGCTCACACCACCCGGATCAAGGCGCTGCTGCGGCTGTTGGGCATGGCGGTGGGGAACCCGCGCCGACACGACTGGCTGACCTGGCTGGTGAAGCAGCGGGACTGGCAAGGCCAGGCGGTACCGCCGCAGATCATGGCCGAGATCAAGCGCGAACACGCGCGGCTGATGCTGGTGCGCGAGCAGCTTGATGCGCTGGCGCAGGCTCCGGCGGATCTGACCTCAGCGGCGGCTCAGATGGCACAGCGCAGCGAACTCTTGCTCCGGCTCAAAAGCCTCGGCCCGGCGTTCACAACGACGCTGACCAACGAGGTGTTCTACAAGGACTTTCGCAATCGGCGTGAGGTCGCGAGCTATTTCGGACTAACGCCCAGTCCATGGCAGAGCGGCGGGATCGATCGCGACCAAGGGATCAGCAAGGCGGGCAACCCGCGCGCCCGTTGCGCCGCGATCGAGATGGCCTGGCTGTGGCTGCGACATCAGCCGGACAGCAAACTCACCCAGGAGTATCGGCGACGCACACTCAATGCCAGCAAGCGCATCAAGCGCGTCGCCATCGTGGCCTTGGCGCGCAAGCTGATCGTGGCGCTCTGGCACTATCTCACAACCGGCCTTGTACCCGAGGGAGCGATGCTCAAGACGGCAGAGGTCTAAACTTTCAACCAACGCGTCGGCGTCGCGGCATCTGCCGCGGTCAGCGCGGGATGGATGGTGACCGTGCCACCCTTGGGCCAAAAACAGGCTGTTTCGTAGATGGGTCTCATCCTCATGGCTTCCTCGCCGCAAGTATGCGGAATGTGGGTACGGGCCAAAGCGGTCCGACCGGATATGAGGTGATGCAGTGAGCTGCTGCATAAATCGCCGGAAGCCAGTCCCTGAGCGCCTCGACCGCGGCGGCACGCTGCGCTACGCATGGCTCCGCGCGCCGCCTCTACGCCGAACACCAAAAATTAAACCCGAGCCTCCGGCGCGACGCTTGACTCAAAAGGCCTCATATGAGGGTGGGCAAAGGCGCCCTTGCGCCGTGCCCACCATCTCGATCGATTGTTACTCGTTGCGGTGGGCACGCTTCGCTTTGTCCACCCTACGGCCGCGTCGAGCGTTCCTACTCCGCCTTCAAATCTTCCGGCCGCGGCATCGAGATGACGTTGTAGCCGGAATCGACGTAGTGGATCTCGCCGGTAACGCCGCCCGACAACTCGGACAACAAGTAAAGCGCCGAGCCGCCGAGTTCATCCAGCGTCACGCCACGGCCGAGCGGCGAATGTTTTTGCTGGAAAGCAAACATTGCGCGCGCGTCGCCGATGCCGGAGCCCGCCAGCGTGCGGATCGGACCCGCCGAAATCGCATTGATGCGGATCGCGCGCGAGCCGAAATCGGAGGCCAGATAGCGCACGGACGCCTCGAGTGCGGCTTTCGCGACGCCCATCACGTTGTAGTTCGGCATCACGCGGGTCGAGCCGCCAAAGGTCAGCGTGATCATCGCGCCGCCGGTTTCGGGCATCAGTTCGGCCGCGCGCTTCGCAAGCTCGGTGAACGAAAAACAGGAAATCAGCATGCTGCGCGAAAAATTCTCGCGCGAGGTGTCGGCATAACGTCCCTTCAACTCGTTCTTGTCGGCGAAGGCGATGGCGTGGACCAGAAAGTCGAGCTGACCCCATTTCTCGCGCAGCGCCGCGAACACGGCATCGACGCTATCGAGGTCTTCGACATCGCACGGCAATACCGTGTCGACGCCGAGCGATTGCGCCAGCGGCTTGACGCGCTTGCCCAGCGCATCGCCCTGATAGGTGAACGCCAGCTCGGCGCCCTGCGCGTGCAGCGCTTTGGCAATGCCCCAGGCGATCGAATGATCATTGGCGACGCCCGTGATCAGCCCGCGTTTGCCCTTCATCAGGTCCTGCATATTACCGCGCTCCACTCATCCCTGACGTCATCACCCGCGAAAGCGGGTGATCCAGTATCACGAGGCGTTTGTGATGGAACACGAGGGCCGCGGCGTACTGGATGCCCCGCTTTCGCGGGGCATGACAAAAAGATCTCACGCATCCATCCGCTTGAACACCAGCGTGGCGTTGGTGCCGCCGAAGCCGAAGGAATTCGACAGCACGGTGCCGAGCTTGGCATTGTCGATGCGCTTGCGCACGATCGGCATGTCGGCAAACACCGGATCGAGTTCGCTGATGTTGGCGCTCTCGCACACGAAACCGTTGTTCATCATCAAAAGCGAATAGATCGCTTCCTGCACGCCGGTGGCGCCGAGCGAATGGCCGGTCAGTGCCTTGGTCGCCGATATCGGCGGACATTTGTCGCCGGTCCCGAACACTTTCCGGATCGCCTCGATTTCCGGCGGATCGCCGGCGGGCGTCGAGGTCGCGTGCGGATTGATGTAATCGATCTTGGTATCGACGGTGGCCATCGCCATGCGCATGCAGCGCTCGGCGCCTTCGCCCGACGGCGCGACCATGTCGTAACCGTCGGAGGTCGCGCCGTAGCCGACCACTTCGCCGTAAATGCGCGCGCCGCGCGCCTTGGCATGTTCGAGCTCTTCCAGCACGACCACGCCTGCGCCGCCGGCGATCACGAAGCCGTCGCGGCTGACGTCGTAGGGGCGCGAGGCGGTTGCCGGCGTCGCGTTGTATTTCGAGGACATCGCGCCCATGGCGTCGAACAGCACCGACAGCGACCAGTCGAGCTCCTCGCAGCCGCCGGCGAAGATGACGTCCTGCTTGCCGATCTGGATCGTCTCATAGGCATTGCCGATGCAATGGTTCGAGGTCGCGCAGGCCGACGAGATCGAATAGTTCACGCCCTTGATCTTGAACCAGGTGGCGAGCGTGGCGGATGCCGTCGACGACATCGCCTTCGGCACCGCGAACGGTCCGACCCGCTTCGGTCCCTTGGTGCGTGTGACGTCGGCGGCTTCGACGATGGTCCGCGCGGATGGTCCGCCCGAGCCCATGATGATGCCGGTGCGGACGTTGGAAACTTCCGCAGGCTCCAGGCCGGAATCCTGGATCGCCTGCTCCATCGCGATGTGATTCCACGCCGCGCCCTCGCCGAGGAACCGCATCGCGCGCCGGTCGATCACGTCAGCCGGATTGAGCGTCGGCGCGCCCTGCACCTGCGAACGGAAGCCGAGCTCGGCGTATTTTTCCGCGCGGGTAATCCCTGACTTCGCCTCGTGAAGGCTCGCCAGCACTTCCTGGGTGTTATTTCCGATGGACGAGACAATACCCATCCCCGTGATGACAACCCGCCTCATGATCGCCTCGCCCTGCCGTTATGTTTTAGCGTGTGTGTGTTCTAGCGTGATGGTCTTGCTCAAGCCGGGTCGGTGCCCTGCTTGAACAGCCCGACCCTCAGATCCTTCGCGCGATAGATAATCTCGCCATCGGCCGAAAGCCAGCCGTCGGCGATGCCTAACCAGAGCTTTAGGCGCATCACGCGCTTGATATCGATGTTGTACACAATCTTGCGGACGCTCGGCAGCACCTGACCGGCGAGCTTCAACTCGCCGAGGCCTAGCGCACGGCCGCGTCCCTCGCCGCCGGTCCAGCCGAGATAAAAGCCGACCATCTGCCAGAGCGCGTCGAGGCCGAGGCACCCCGGCATGACCGGATCGTTCTTGAAATGGCAGCCGAAGAACCAGAGATCCGGGTTCACGTCGAGTTCAGCCCGAACGATGCCCTTGCCGTATTCCCCGCCGCTCTCGGAAATTTCGCTGATGCGATCGAACATCAGCATCGGCGGCAGCGGCAACTGGGCGTTGCCGGGGCCGAACAGCTCGCCGCGGCCGCACGCCAGCAAATCCTCATATTCATAACCGCCGCGCCGATTCAGCATCGTCTTCAGCCTCTCTAGATGTCCCGATGGAGCGCTTTCGAGCGAACCGGACCTGTTTCCCACGGGAAGACCGCTTCCCGCAAATTGGCGCTACTTAGGGTGCTATCGGCAATCGCCTCTGCCGAAATCGCATATGTGGTCCGCGCGCTCTGTAACATAGGCCTCCGCAGCCGGCAAAGCACCGGAACGGGGTAAATCGCCGCGTCCCACCGGGTTCCTCCTTAACCCTTGGGCCGGTTCTAGTTGCGAAAAACTTGCATCTAACTGGCTTCCTTTCTATATTCGGCAAGAATGTTGCCCAAATTAGCGCGTGCGGTACCCAAAGTAGATATGACCAACCAAATCACGGTTTTGAGCGATGACGCCGTCGATCCGGCAACCCGCAGTGCCGCACATCAGCCGGCGCTGACCGGCTGTCCCTGGCACGACGTCAACGAAATGCTGCAGGCCGCCGGCCTGCGGCCGACCCGTCAGCGCATGGCGCTGGGCTGGCTGCTGTTCGGCAAGGGCGCGCGGCATCTGACCGCGGAAATGCTCTACGAGGAAGCAACCCTGGCCAAGGTTCCGGTGTCGCTCGCCACCGTCTACAACACCCTCAACCAGCTCACCGATGCCGGCCTGCTGCGTCAGGTCAGCGTCGACGGCACCAAGACCTATTTCGACACCAACGTCACCGCGCATCACCACTTCTATCTCGAGAACAATCACGAGCTGGTCGACATTCCGGATCCGCATCTTGTGCTGTCGAAGATGCCGGAAGTGCCTGATGGCTACGAGATCGCCCGCGTCGACATGGTCGTGCGGCTGCGCAGGAAGCGCTGAGCCTCGTCGCCCCGGCGAACGCCGGGACCCATAACCACAAATGTTTGTTGTTTAGCGAAGGCGTCCGCTGTCGCGCCTCATCGATGAATCACGCGGTATGGGTCCCGGCGCCTGATGCGCAATTGCGCATATGGGCCGGGACGACAGCATACTCACTCCACCTTCTCATCGGCGTAAACGCCCCACAGCCGCTGCTGCTCGATCCAGCCGTCAAAGCCATCGCCGGTGACGCGGCACCAGCCGGCCGCGCATTTCTTGACCTGGGCCACGACGCCGGCCTGCAGGCGCGCGGCAACCGCGCTGCCCGGATCGGCACGAGCGTAGAGTGGCGCGAGTTCGTCCTTGGTCTTCATGGTGACGACTGCGGTGCGGCGGCCCGACAGCAACGAATGATAGACCCAGCCTTCGGCGCCTTCGGAATCGCGCACCCGGCGCCAGTTTTCGAACTCGGCGGTGATTTCGACCGGAAGGCCCGAGCGGGTGTAGACCCAGGCGACGTCATTGTCCTTGGTCGGGCCGGCCCTGACATTCACATGATCGGATTTGAGGCTGACGTAACGCGGCACCGGCAGGCCGCTGGTGGTGACGGCCGAATCCTTGGCCGAAAATCCCGTGCTGACGGACGCGCCAAGCCAGCACCCCGCCAGCACCGCGACCAAACAGAAACGCCCCAACGCCATCAACCCGTCTCCTGCCGAGAAACCCTCAACCCGTATTCTTCGGGTTGAACCCGCCTGCCAACGCCTAAAACCCCAGACCCCTGCGTCCGTCCCGGTCGCACCCCGGCATCCCATCCCCGGGGGTTCTTGTCTTGGCCCGGCCTTCTGCTAGAGAGAGCGGAACGGTTGAGACCCAGAACGGCCGAATTTTTCCCCGAACTTTCTCTCGAACCCTGTCTCGAAGTTTTTCCTGGAACCCAAGAAAACGCCAAGACGACGACCGAGAAAACGACCGAGGAAGCCACCCACGTAGAGACCTGGACGCGCGACAATCGCAGTGTCGAACAACCGGGTTAATGAGGTCTGAACGGCGCGGCCTTTGACGAGCTAAAGCCTGGCACGCCGGAGCTTCATGAGAGCAGAACATGTCGGTTAAGAAAAAGCCTCTCGTCGTCGTCACCCGCAAGCTGCCGGACTCGATCGAGACCCGGATGCGCGAGCTGTTCGACGCCAGGCTCAATCTCGACGATACGCCGATGACGCCGGAGCAGATCGCGCAAGCGGTTTGCACCGCCGACGTGCTGGTGCCGACCGTCACCGACGAGATCACCGAAGAGATTCTCAAAGCGCCCGACTGCAAGATCAAGATGATCGCCAATTTCGGCAACGGCGTCGACAATATCGACGTTACCGCAGCGCATGCGCGCGGCATCACCGTGACCAACACGCCGAAGGTGTTGACCGAAGACACCGCCGACATGACCATGGCGCTGATTCTTGCGGTGCCGCGACGGCTGATCGAGGGCGCTACGATCCTGACCGAGGGCAAGAACTGGCCGGGCTGGTCGCCGACCTGGATGCTCGGCCATCGCATCGGCGGCAAGCGCCTCGGCATCGTCGGCATGGGCCGGATCGGCCAGGCGGTGGCGCGGCGGGCGCACGTGTTCGGGCTGCAAATCCACTATCACAACCGCCGTCCGGTCGCGCCGCGCATCGCCGAAGAACTCGGCGCGACCTATTGGGAAAGCCTCGACCAGATGCTGGCGCGGATGGACATCATCTCGGTGAACTGCCCGCACACGCCGGCGACATTCCATCTATTGTCGGCACGGCGGCTGAAACTGATCCGGAAAGAGGCCTATATCGTCAACACCGCGCGCGGCGAAGTGATCGACGAAGACACATTGATCAAGCTGATCGAAGCCGGCGAGATCGGCGGCGCCGCGCTCGACGTCTACGAGAACGAGCCCGCGGTCAGTCCGAAACTGGTGCGGCTGGCGCGTGCCGGCAAGGTGGTGCTGCTGCCGCATATGGGCTCGGCCACGATCGAAGGCCGCGTCGAGATGGGCGAGAAGGTGATCATCAATATCCGCACCTTCCTCGACAATCACAAGCCGCCGGATCGCGTGCTGCCCAGCATGCTGTGAGCCTTCGATCGGTGTTTACGTGTCCCGGACGCGGTGCAGCGTTCTTCACGCTGCGCCGCAGAGCCGGGACCCACGCGCGAGTTGATACGGATGGACCCCGGATCAGCAGCGCATCACGCCGCAAGACATAGCGCGTCGAAGACGCGCGTGAACGCGCTGATGGCGCTGCGCAGCATCCGGGGAACGCCTCACGGCTACCGATACGAACTCAAATCGGTAATCGTCGGCGCATCGCCGTTGAGCGGATTTTGCGGATCGCGCGCATAGCGCAGGGTCTCGAACCGCATCGCGCGGGCGTCGACCATCAGCAATCGCCCGACCAGGCCTTCGCCGAAACCGACGATTTCGCGGATCGCCTCCAGCGCCATCATCGATCCCAGCATGCCTGCCAGCGCGCCCATCACGCCGGCCTCGGCGCAGGCCGGTACCGTGCCCGGCGGCGGCGGTTCGGGGAACAGGCAGCGATAGGTCGGATTGAACTCGCCTTCGGCATTTCGCTCATGGGCGCGGATCGTGGTCAGCGAGCCGTCGAACTGGCCGAGCGCCGCCGTGATCAGCGGCTTGCCGGCGAGGAAACAGGCATCGGAAACCAGATAGCGCGTCTCGAAATTGTCGGAGCCGTCGAGCACCAGGTCGTAGCCGCCGATCAGCGACATCACGTTGCGCGCATCGAGCCTCACCGCGTGCGCCTCGAAATTCACGTGCGGATTGAGCGCATGGATCTGCAGGGCCGCGCTGTCGACCTTGCGCCGTCCGATGTCCGGGGTGGTGTGGATGATCTGGCGCTGCAAATTGGACAATGAGACGATGTCGTCATCGACCACACCGAGCGTACCGACGCCGGCAGCGGCGAGATACATCAGCGCCGGGGCGCCCAATCCGCCGGCGCCGATCACCAGCACGGGCGCTTCCTTCAGCGCGGTCTGGCCGGGGCCGCCGACCTCGCGCAACACGATATGGCGGGCGTAGCGTTCGAGTTCGTCGGCTCTCAGCATCGTCGCATTACTTCCTTCCGCCGCATCGCAATTATCCGATCCTCATGGTGAGGAGCGCGTCTTCGCGCGTCTCCGGACGATGCTTTCGCATCGCCAGGAGAACCATGAAGCCCCTGGCCCATCCTTCGTGACGCCGCTTCGCGGCTCCTCAGGATGAGGGAGGACCGTCCCGTTCCCTGAACCGGGGCGCGGTTGTTGCCGACCAAGCAGATGTGCTTAATTGTCGGCACGTCAATGGCTTCCGGGATTTGTCATGAGATCCGTGCTTTCAGCAACATTGATGGTCGTGGCCAACATTTTTGTCGTCCCGGGGGCCTCCGCGCAGGCGCAGCTGACGGCGCCCACCACGGCGGGCGCCAAGCCGAAGGTGGTGACGACGGTGCCGATCCGCCCCGCGATGCAAAAGCCGGAGGAGACGGCGAATGCGATGGCGCAGGCGGAACGCCTGGCGCTGCAGTCGGATCTCGCCTGGGTCGGCCAGTATAATGGCGCCATCACCGGCGATGTCAGCGAGCGCATGGTCGCCGCCATCAAGGAATTCCAGAAAGCCCGCGGCGGCAAGCCGACCGGCGTGCTCAATCCGCAGGAGCGGGGCATCCTCGCCGACACCGCCAAACGGCGGCAAGACAGTGTCGGCTGGAAGATCGTCACCGATCCCGGGACCGGCATGCGGCTCGGCATTCCCTCAAAACTGACGCCACAGCAGACCAGCGACGCCAACGGCGCCAAATGGACCTCGTCCACTGGAACGATCCAGATTCAACTGGCGCGGCGCAAGGAAGCCAACCCCACCACCGCAAAACTGGCCGAGCGGGAAAAGAAGGAGCCGGGGCGCAACATCGACTACACCGTGGTCAAGCCGGACTTCTTCGTGCTGTCCGGCCTGCAGGGCCTGAAAAAATTCTATCTGCGCGGGACCTTCAGGGGTGACGAGGTCCGCATCCTCACCATCCTCTACGATCAGGCCACGGAAAATACCGTCGAGCCTGTCGTGATCGCGATGTCGAGCGCCTTCAACGCGTTCCCGACCGGCGCGCAGGTCGCAGGGCCCCCGCCGCGCAAGACGGTGGAATACGGTACCGGAATCGTGGTCAGCGACGACGGCGCGATCGTGACCGACCGTCAGGTCACCGACGAATGCTTGGCGGTCACGATCGGCGGCTACGGCAACGCCGACCGGATCGCCGAGGACAAGGACCATGATCTCGCTTTGCTGCGCATCTACGGCGCGCGCGGGCTGAAGCCGCTCAACCTCACGGGCGGCGCGTCGAAGACGGCGCTCGACCTCACCGGCATATCGGATCCGCAGAACCAGGGTGGCGGCGCGGCCGTCAGCAGCGTCAAGGCGACGGTGGCCCAGATCGGCGGCGGCAGCGACGTGGCGCTGTCGCCGCCACCGGCGCTCGGCTTTTCCGGCGCGGCGGCGGTCGATGCCGACGGCAAGTTCGCCGGCATCGCCCTGTTGAAGCCGGTGCTGGTTGCGGGTCCGGCGAATGCCACGCCTGCCCAGGCGACGCTGGTGCCGGCCGACACCGTGCGCGATTTCCTCAAAGCCAATGGCGTCAATGCATCGGGCGGATCGTCGGATGCAAAAGCGTCGGTGGTCCGCGTGATCTGCGTGAGGAAGTAGATCACTAGTGGTCATCATCCGCGAAAGCGGATGATCCAGTATCCCAGAGACCTGTGAAATAGCCGAGAAGGCGCGGCGTACTGGATACCCGCTTTCGCGGGTATGACGTCCGTTAATCCTGCCGCGCATCGCTCCTCACGCCAGCCCGAACCGCACGCCCGCGCGCGCGAGCCCGCCGGCCATGCCGATCGGCGTACCATCCGCGCGCCAGCAGGCCGCGCCCGACATTAGGCCGTCGTCGTGAAACTGGATCGCGTTCATGCCGCCGGCGACCGTCGGCACCGCCAGCACCTTGTGGCCCATCGACGCGAGTTGGGATCGAACATTGTCCGGCACCGCCAGTTCGACCTCGAGCGCATTGCCCTCGGTCCAGACCCGCGGTGCCTCGACCGCTTCCTGCAGGCTCATGCCGTGGTCGATCAGATTGACCAGCGCCTGCAGCGCGCTCGGGAAAATCCGTTTTCCGCCGGGCAGGCCGAGCGCGTAAGCGAGCTTGCCGTCGCGCAGCGCCATCATCGGCGACATCGAGGTGGTGACGCGTTTGCCCGGCGCCAGCGACAGCGCATGGCCGGGACGGGGATCATACAAGTTCATGTAATTGTTCGGCACGGTGCCGAGACCGGGAATCATGATCTTGGCGCCGAACAGATTGTTGATGGTCTGCGTGGTCGCGACCACGTTGCCAAACGCATCCGCCGCCGTCATGTGCGTGGTGTGTGCGCCTTCGAGCTGTTGCACGCCGGCGCCCCATTTCTGCGCCCGGGTTGAATCGATCGCGCCGCGGCGCTCGTCGGCATAGGCTTTTGAGGTCAGCCGCTCCACCGGCACGTTGATGAAATCGGGATCGCCGCTGGCGGCGGCGCGGTCGGCAAAGGCGATCTTCAGGACCTCGGCGAGATAGTGAATCGTCTCCGCGGTGCCGAAGCCGAGTTCGGCGATATCGTAGCCTTCCAGAATATTCAGCATCTGCGCGATGTGCACGCCGGATGCGGCGGGTGGCGGCGGCCCCAGGATGACCCAGCCGCGATAATCGGCCCGGACCGGCTGACGCTCGACGGTCTTGTAGCTGGTGAGATCCTCGCGGGCGATGAAACCGCCATTGGTCTTCATGTAGTCGACCAGGATGTCGCCGAGCGGCCCCTGATACAGCGCCGCCTCGCCATGTTGTGCGATATAGGTCAGCGTTTCCGCATATTCCGACTGCATCACGCGCTCGCCGGGCTTGATCGGCATCCCGCCGGGGAGATAGATCGCCGAGATCGCCTTGTCCTTGCGCATCTCGTCGGCGCAGTCGGTGATGCATTCGTGCAAATAGGGCGTCGCGGCATAGCCGCGCGCGGCGTGCTTGATCGCGGGCTGCATCACGTCGGCGAGACTCATGGTCCCGAACCGGTGCAGCGTCTCGCACCAGGCTTTCAGCGAGCCGGGCACGGCGACCGCTTTCGGGCCATTCAGATTTTCGTCGCCGATCGTATCGAACACGTCGTGCGCCGAGCCCGGCTTCGACGTGTAGGTGTCGGGCCGAACCGCTGATGGAACGGTGCTCTGGCCATCGATGAAGCGATGGCTGCCATCGGCAAGCCGGATATGCGCCATGCCGCCGCCGATGATGCCGACCATCATCGGCTCAACCACGGTCAGCGTAAACAACGTCGCGATCGCAGCATCGATGGCGTTGCCGCCGGCGGCGAGCATTTCGGCGCCTGCTGCCGAGGCCAGCGGATGATTGCTGACCACCATGCCGCGGCTCGAGGACGCCGGCTGTTTCTGACAGTGGAACTTGGTGCCCGCGCGATCCCGCCAGTTACTGATCATGTTTGTCTCTCGCTCCACGGTCTATGAAAGTAATACAGCTGAACTACGCCAGTATTCTCCCGGAATAGCCATAATTTTCATAATCCGGCATCATTGCACCGTACTGGGCCCGTGAGGGCCTAACCGAACATTCCCGCAGCATCACCGCGAGGAGCAACCTGTCCGACGTAGCTCAACGAGCGAAGGCGGACGCACGAAGCAATCCAGCCGCGAGCCGCGCTGGATTGCGGAGCCTGTCATCGGGCGGCGCTTTGCGCCGACCCGGTGGCTCGCGATGGCGCATCCGTAGCACTACCTGACGACAATCACTTCTGACATTTCGGGCACCAGAAGGTCGAGCGCCCGTTCTGGGTGAAACGCCGTACGATGCCGCTGCAACCTGCGGTCTGGCATTTTTCGCCTTCGCGGTCATAGACTTGAAACGAGTGCTGGAAATAGCCGAGCTCGCCCGAGGTCTGGCGGTGATCGCTGATCGATGAGCCGCCGGCCTTGATCGCCTGGTTCAGCACCGAATGAATCGAATTTACCAGATGCCTGGCGTGATCGGTCGGCTCGGCCTTTTTGGTAGCCAGCGTCGCCGCCAGCCGGCGTGGCGACAAATGCGCGCGATAGAGCGCCTCGCAGACATAGATGTTGCCGAGCCCTGCGACCACGCGCTGATCGAGCAGTGCGGCCTTGAGGCTGGTCTTCTTGTTGGCGCAGGAACGCGCCAGCATCGCCGCATCGAATTCGTTGCCGAGCGGTTCGGGGCCGAGACCCTTCAACAATGGCTCGTCCTCCAGCGCGTTGCGGGCAATGATCTTCATGTAGCCGAAGCGGCGCGGGTCGTTGAACACGATCGCAGCGCCCGATGACATGTGAAACACGACGTGATCATGCGTGCGGGTTTCGCTGCGCGGATGGTGGAATTGCCCCGGCGTCGTGTTGCCGTCAGCTTTTTGGACGCGAAACGAGCCGGACATGCCCAGATGCATCAGCAGCACATCGCCCGAGGTCAGATCCGCCATCAGATATTTGGCGCGGCGGCCGAGGCCGGTCACGATCTGGCCCTCCAGCCGCGCGACAAAGTCTTTTTGGAACGGAAACCGCAGATCCTTGCGCCGGGCCTCCGCTTTGACGATTTTGGCCCCCTCCATGGCGGGCTGCAGGCCGCGGCGGACGGTCTCAACTTCGGGTAATTCGGGCATGCAGGCATTCACCTTATGAAGGTGACGTGATAGCGCCATTGCGGCGGGCGCGCTATGGTCCGCCAGCGCCCCCTTTCCGAAGTTCGTAAACCCTCGCAGCACCTCCTGTACGAACTTCGGAAAGTCAGGGGGCACCAGTAAATAGAGATCCTGGTGCCGCTGATCGATTTGAAGTTTCTGATCGAAGTTGCAGCAAATTCTGCAGAAACTTCAAATCGGCGGCACCAGTGGAGATGAGTTGATGGATCGGCCGGATCAAACCACGCATTTTGGCTTCAGGGACGTGCCCTTGGGGGACAAACAGACGCTGGTGAACGATGTATTTCACAGCGTGGCGTCCCGCTACGATTTGATGAACGATTTGATGTCGATGGGCCTGCACCGGGTCTGGAAGGACATCATGATCAACACCCTCAATCCGCCGAAGAGCGATGCGCCGTTTGCGCTACTCGACGTTGCCGGCGGCACCGGCGATATCGCGTTCCGCGCCGCCAAGGCGGCCGGCCGGGGTTTTCGCGCCACCGTCTGTGACATCAACAGCGACATGCTCGCGGTCGGACGTACCCGCGCCGCGGCCCGTCATCTCGATGAGCAGGTGTCGTTCGTCGAGGGCAATGCCGAGGCGCTGGCGTTTGCCGATCGCACGTTCGACGCCTATACGATCGCGTTCGGCATCCGCAACGTGCCGCAGATCGACCTGGCGCTGCGCGAGGCCTATCGCGTGCTGCGGCCCGGCAGCCGCTTCCTGTGCCTGGAATTCTCCACCGTCGATGTCCCCGGGCTTGACCGGATCTACGACCTGTTTTCGTTCAAGATAATCCCGCCGCTCGGCCGCGCCGTCACCGGCGACGCCGAATCCTATCAATATCTCGTCGAATCGATCAGGAAATTTCCACGGCCCAGTGCCTTTGCCGAGATGATCCGCGCCGCCGGCTTTTCGCGGGTGAAGTGGGAGAGCCTCTCGGGCGGTATCGTGGCGTTGCATTCGGGCTGGCGTTTGTGATCTCTGCGACGACCCACATCGCGCGGCTGGTCCGCGCCGGTTATGTGTTCGCGCGCGAGGGCGTGTTCGGCGTCGTCGATCCGAGCCTGGTGCCGCCGCCCGGGCAGTTGGCGTTGCGTCTGGCGCGATTGATCGAGCGGCCCGGCACCAAGTCCGGTCAGCGGCTGTCGCGGGCGCTGACGCGGCTGGGCCCCGCTTATCTCAAGCTCGGGCAGTTTCTGGCGACCCGGCCCGACGTGGTCGGCGTCATGATGGCGCGCGACCTGGAAAGCCTGCAGGACCGGCTGCCGCCGTTCTCGCAAGGCGAGGCCGAATCCGTCATTGCCCAATCGCTGGAACGGCCTGTGGCGCAGGCCTTTGCGAGCCTGGGGCCGGCGGTCGCCGCCGCCTCGATCGCGCAAGTGCATCGCGGCGAGACCGAGCGCGACGGGGTCCGCAAATCGGTCGCGGTCAAGGTGCTCCGGCCCAACGTCGCCGCGCGCTTCCGCCGCGACCTCGGCGATTTCTTCTTTGTTGCGTACAATGCCGAGTCCCATTCGGCCGAAGCGCGCCGGCTGCGGCTGGTCGAGGTCATCAACACGATGTCGCGCTCGGTCGCGATGGAGATGGATCTGCGGCTGGAGGCGGCCGCATTGTCCGAGATGGCGGAGAACACGCGCGACGATCCGGATTTTCGTGTGCCGACCGTCGACTGGGACCGCACCACCCACAACGTGCTGACGATGGAGTGGATTGACGGCATCGCGCTGAACGATCACGCCCGCCTCGCGCAGTCGAACATCGATCTGCCCGATCTCGGCCGCAAGGTGATCCAGAGCTTTCTGCGCCATGCGTTGCGCGACGGCTTCTTCCATGCCGACATGCATCCCGGCAATCTGTTCCTCGACGATACCGGCCGGCTGGTGGCGGTCGATTTCGGCATCATGGGCCGGCTTGGCCTGAAGGAACGGCGCTTCCTCGCCGAAATCCTGCTGGGCTTCATCACCCGCGACTATCGCCGCGTTGCCGAGGTGCATTTCGAGGCGGGCTACGTGCCCGGTCATCACTCGGTGGAGAATTTCGCGCAGGCGATCCGCGCCATCGGCGAGCCGATTCACAACCGCACCGCCGAGGAAATCTCGATGGCGAAGCTGTTGACGCTTCTGCTCGAGGTCACCGGCCTGTTCGACATGCAGACCCGCCCCGAACTGATCCTGCTGCAAAAGACCATGGTGGTGGTCGAAGGGGTCGCGCGCGGCTTCGACCCAAAACTCGACATCTGGAAGGTCGCCGATCCCGTGGTGCGGGAATGGATCGAGCGCAACCTCGGACCGATCGGGCGCATCCAGGGCGCGATGTCCGGCGCCGGCGACCTTGGCCGGGTGCTGACAGGCGCGCCGGCGATCGCCGCGCGCTCGGTGGCGGTGCTGGAGCATCTGGAGAAGATGGTCCGCGAAGGCGTTACATTGTCGCCGGAGACGATCGCGGCCATGGGCCGGACCGAGGGCCGCAAGAGCCGCTGGCGCACCATCGCGCTCTGGATCATCGCGGCGACCTTTATCGGAATTTTGATCGCCGTCCGGCAACTTTGATTGCATTGCCTGCACCTTGTGCTAGCATTGCAATCACACCTACTTTCTGGAGGCCGCCATGGCGAGCCTGACCATCCGCAAGCTCGACGAAGGCATCAAGACCTACTTACGGCTTCGCTCCGCCAAGAACGGCCGCTCGGTCGAGGAAGAGGTCCGGGTCATCCTGCGCGAATATCTGGAGGGTAGTCCGGTGCAGGCCGGCGCCGCGCTGGCTCCCGCCGAGGCTGCTTCGCCAGCTATCCGGCGCGCCAGCGAGACCGGCCAGGCCCGCGTCACGCTGATGATCGGCGGCGGCATCGCCGCCTACAAGGCGCTGGACCTGATCCGGCGGCTCAAGGAGCGGCATATCGAGGTCCGCTGCGTGCTGACCAAGGCCGCGCAGCAATTCGTCACGCCGCTGGCGGCCAGCGCGCTGTCGCATGAGCGGGTCTATACCGATTTGTTCGATGCCGAGAGCGAGTTCGATGCCGGTCATATCCGCCTCGCGCGGGACTGCGACCTGATCGTGGTGGCGCCGGCGACCGCGGATCTGATGGCGAAGATGGCGCAGGGCCACGCCGACGACCTCGCCAGCGCCGTCCTGCTGGCGGCCAATAAGCCGATCCTGCTGGCGCCGGCGATGAACCCGCTGATGTGGAATAATCCCGCCACCCGCCGCAACGTGATGCAGCTGCGGCGCGACGGTGTCGCCACCGTCGGCCCCAATGCCGGCGAGATGGCCGAAGCCGGCGAAGTCGGCGTCGGGCGGATGGCGGAGCCAACGGAAATCGCGGCTGCCGCCGAACACATTTTGCGCCCGCCGCACCCGCGCCCGCTGGCCGGCAAGCGCGTGCTGATCACGGCAGGCCCGACGCGCGAGCCGATCGATCCCGTGCGCTACATCGCCAACCGCTCTTCCGGCAAGCAGGGTTATGCGATTGCCGCGGCGGCGCAGGCCGCCGGCGCCGATGTCATCCTGATCTCGGGCCCGGTCGAACTGCGCGATCCGCCCGGCGTTACGGTCATGCGCGTCGAGTCGGCGCGCGACATGCTGCATCGGGTGGAAGCCGCGCTCCCTGCGGATATCGCGATCTTCGCCGCCGCGGTCGCCGACTGGCGGGTCGCCGATGAACGCGAGCAGAAACTGAAAAAGACTTCCGCCGGCATGCCGCCGCTACAGCTGATCGAAAATCCCGACATTTTGGCGACGATTTCGAAGTTGCAGGACAAGCGTCCGCCGCTGGTGATCGGGTTCGCGGCGGAGACCGAGCACCTGATCGACAACGCCAAGGCAAAAATCGCGCGCAAGGGCTGCGACTGGATCGTTGCCAATGATGTCTCGCCCGCGGCCGGCGTGATGGGTGGCGACCGCAACACCGTCCACCTGCTCACGCGCGAGGGAGCGGATGCCGACAACATCAGCGTTGATTCCTGGCCTGTCATGACCAAGGAACAAGTCGCGACCGAATTGGTGGCGCGGATTGCTAAGACCGTGGAGAAAGCTTCGTGAGTGCAACGATCAAGGTCGACATCAGGCAATTGCCGCACGGCGAGGGCATGGCGCTGCCAGCCTATCAGAGCGCGGACGCCGCAGGCCTCGACCTGCTGGCGGCCGTGCCCGCAGAGACGCCCCTGATCCTGCCGCCGGGGAAATACGCGATGGTGCCGACCGGGCTGACGATCGCGCTGCCGCCGGGCTATGAGGCGCAGGTGCGGCCGCGCTCGGGCCTTGCCGCCAAGCATGGCGTCACCGTTTTGAATTCGCCGGGCACCGTGGACGCGGATTATCGCGGCGAGATCAACGTGCTGTTGATCAACCATGGCCAGGCGCCGTTTCCGATCCGGCGCGGCGAACGCATCGCCCAGATGGTGATCGCGCCGGCCATGCAGGCGCAACTCGTTCCGGTAACTGCGCTTTCGGCAACCGACCGCGGCGGCGGCGGGTTTGGTTCGACCGGACGCTGACGCCCTTCCATCCGGCTTGATCTGACGTTTCGCGGGCAGCCTCCCCGTGCGGCGATCGCGGTAGGCTCACACCAATGCCGTCGAAAACCTCGCGATCTTCGCGCCCATCGTCCTCACCGCGCATGTGCTCGGCATCTCGAACGCGGCAACGAAGGCAGCGGTCGTGGTATACTTCTTCGCGCGCCTGCTGCACTTCGTGATCTGACGGCGGCGCGCACGCATCCTGCGCTGGATCTGACGAAGATGGCCCGCCCTCGCAGGTACACCCTGCTGCACCGGGAGGTTTGCCGGGGCGGGTCACAACCAGGGAGAGCCCACTATGTCGAGTGAACTCATCAACGCCGACTTCGCGCAACGCGTCGTGATCGCGACCGACACGATGCCCTGGGTTCCGTCGCCGCAGGCCGGCGTCGAGCGGCGCATGCTCGATCGTATCGGCGGCGAGGTCGCGCGCGCCACCTCGCTTGTGCGTTACGCGCCCGCCAGCAGCTTTCCCGCCCACGAGCACGCCCGCGGCGAAGAATTTCTGGTCCTCGGCGGCGTATTCTCCGACGAGTATGGCGACTACGGCGAAGGCACCTATGTCCGCAACCCGCCGCGCAGCCGTCACACGCCGCGAACCGCGCCCGGATGCACCATCCTGGTCAAGTTACGGCAGATGTCGCCGACGGAAGCGCAGCGGGTCGTCATCGACACCAAAAACACGACGTGGAGAGCGCGCGATCCAGGCGGCCTTGAGCAACTGCCGCTGCATGCGGCCTCCGACACCGGGGAATGCGTCGTGATCGAGCGGCTGGCGGCCGGCGGGCAGCCGGCCGAGATGGACTGTCCGGGCGGCGAGGAGATATTCATATTGTCCGGCGACCTCCGTGACGAGCACGGGAGCTACCGGGCCGGGACATGGATCAGGAATCCGGCTGGATTCCGGCGCGGTCTTGGATCAAACAACGGAGCGACATATTGGGCAAAGCGAGGTCACCTGCGCCCGATGCCATGACAGGAAGCGATGACGAATTCGGCGCGCGGTGATGAAATTGCAGCTTGCCGCGCGTCGCTGAGTAGAGGATTCGGCTCGACCGGCCGCCAATGCCCGCAAAAAAGCGGATTCATTTTCAAATGATTCGCGCCGAATATCGTTTCACCGAGCATTTTTTCCCCGAGGGATTCACGTTCACGGTCTGGACTCTTACCCGCTGACTCCCGAAGGGGATATTGTTGCTCGATTCGTGCGCGGCGGGGGAGTACGCCGGGCTCAGAGTCGTGCGTTCTGGGGCAAATCATGTCGGGCGTAGTCGCGGCGATGCGTCGAACCCTGCTGTCGTGCACCTCACTGGCGCGCAACGGCCTGATTGTACTCGCCATGGCCTCATCGTCGGCGCCGGAACCTGCCTTTGCCGGCGATTCCCTGCTCTCACGGGTGGTTTCGGCCTGGTTCGACCTCAATCATCAGGAATTCGCTGTGCTGACGACGGCCCTGTCGCTGGTCGGCTTTTCCGTGGTGGCGGCGATCCTGCTGATGCGCACCCGCGTTCGCGCCACCCAGACCGAAGTCCGGTTGCGCTCCGACATCGCCGAACTGCAAGTCCAGGCCGACCGGCTGCGCACGCTGCTGTTCGCCGAACCCCAGGTCCTGATTTCATGGGCCGCGGGTGACAACCGGCCCCAGATCAGCGGCGACACCTCGCTGCTGATCTCGCAGGACGCCCAGCAAAACTCGCCCCAGCGTATCCTGGCCTTTGGAACCTGGCTGCCGCCGGAACCGGCGCTGCAGATGGATCACGCCGTCGATGCGCTGCGCGAGGCCGGCGAAGGCTTTCTGCTCAACCTCTCGACCTCGAACGGCCGCGCGATCGAGGCCATGGGCCGCGCCATCGGCGGCCAGGCCATCATCAGGATTCGCGAACTCGGGGGCTTGCGCCGGGAACTCGCCGAATCGAATCTCCGCTACAGGGCGCTGCAGGAAGAGACCGAACTGCTGCGCGATTTCGCCGCTGCCGCGCCCTGGCCGATCTGGGCCAAGAGCGCCCAGGGCGACCTGCGCTATGCCAACGCCGCCTATGTCCGGGCGACCGAGGGCACCAGCGTCGCGGACGCCATCCACCGCAACCTCGAGCTGCTCGAAAACGACCAGCGCGCCGAGATGAGCCGGGCGCTGAACGACAATACCAGTTTTTCCGCGCGATTCCCGATCGTGGTCGGCGGCGAGCGGCGCATCTACGACATCCGGGCGCTGAAGCTCGGCGGCGGCAGCGCCGGCATCGCGATCGACGCCAGCGAGGCGACCGCGTTGCGCGCCGCGCTGGAGCGGATGGCAGAGGCGCATCGCCGCACCCTCGACCAGCTGTCGTCAGGCGTGGCGGTATTCGACGCGCAGCGGCGGCTCGCCTTCTACAACGAATCCTATCGGCGCCTGTGGGGCCTCGATCAGACGTTTCTCGACTCCAATCCCGACGATTCGAGCGTGCTCGACCGGCTCCGTGCCACGCGCAAGCTGCCGGAACAGCCGGACTTCCGGGCCTGGAAGGCGAAGCTGCACGAGGCCTATCGCGCCGTCGAATCCCAAACCTACACCTGGTTCCTGCCCGACGGCCGCGCCGTCACCGTCGTCACCACGCCGAACCTCGAAGGCGGCGTCACCTATCTGTTCGACAACGTCACGGAAAGCCTCGATCTGGCGCGGCGGCTCGACGGATTGGCCCGCACCCAGCGTGAGACGCTCGACAATCTCAACGAAGCCGTCGCGGTGTTCGGCAGCAATGGCCGCGTGCAATTGTTCAATCCGGCTTTCTGCAAGATGTGGAAGCTGTCGCCCGAGGCGTTGCGCGAACAGCCGCATATCGAGACCGTGGAAAGCTGGTGCAAGCCGCTGTTCGACAACGCGCTGACCTGGCGGACCCTGCGCGAGGCGATCACCGCGATCGAAAGCCGCGCCCAGGTGGCGCTGAAGCTGGAACGCAAGGACGGCAGTGTGCTCGACTGCACGACCATGCCGCTGCCCGACGGCGCCACCATGCTGACCTTCCAGGACATCTCGGACACCGAGAATGTCGAGCGCGCGCTGCGCGAGCGCAACGAAGCGCTCGAGGCCGCCGACCAGATGAAAGTGGATTTCGTCCACCACGTGTCCTACGAGCTGCGCGCGCCGCTCACCACCATCATCGGCTTCGCGCATTTCCTGAGCGACCCCTCCACCGGCCCGCTGACGCCCAAGCAGGCCGAGTATCTCGACTACGTCACCAAATCGACCAACGCGCTGCTCGCACTCACCAACAACATCCTCGACCTCGCCACCATCGATGCCGGCGCGATGAAGCTCGAACTCGGCCCGGTCAATATCGCAAAAGCCATCGAGGCCGCCGCCGAAGGCATTCAGGACCGGCTCGCGACCGATCGCATCGCGCTCAAGGTCGACATCGATCCCGAGATCGGCGAATTCACCGGCGACGAACGCCGCGTGGTGCAGGTGCTTTATAATCTGCTGGCCAACGCCGTCGGCTTCTCGCCGCATGATGCCGCCGTCACCATCAGCGCCAGGCGCGCCGATCACCGCGTCATTTTCACCGTGACCGATTCCGGCCCCGGCATCCCGGCGGACGTGAAAGACAAGGTGTTCGACTGGTTCGAGAGCCATACCGACGGCTCGCGGCACCGCGGCGCCGGCCTCGGCCTGTCGCTGGTGCGCTCCTTTGTCGAACTGCACGGCGGCAAGGTGCGGGTCGATTCGGCGGTCGGCAAAGGCACGTCGGTGACGTGCGACTTTCCGATCGACCAGAACGCGCACCGCAACGCCGCCGAATGACCGAGCCCGCGACATTCTCGGTTGCGCTGGCGAACGAGACGGCGACTGCGCATTTGATGGCCGACCTCGCCTTGCTGGTCGGCGCCGGCGACGTCATCACGCTCTCGGGCGATCTCGGCGCCGGCAAGACCGCGGCGGCGCGCGCGATGATCCGCTATCTCGCCGACGACGATGCGCTGGAGGTTCCAAGCCCGACCTTCACGCTGGCGCAAAGCTACGATCTCGCGCCGTTTCCGCTGATTCATGCCGATCTCTACCGCATCAACGATGCCAGCGAACTGGAAGAGATCGGGCTGTCGCCGCTGCCCGAGGGCACGCTGGCGCTGATCGAATGGCCGGAGCGCGCCCAGGGCGCGCTTCCCGACGACCGCATCGACATCGCGTTCAGCCACCGTCCGGCGTTCGGATCTTCCGCGCGCGCCGCTGAAATCACCGGCCATGGCAAGGCAGCCGCGCAGGTTGCACGGCTGAGCGCGCTGCGCATGTTTCTCGACGGCGCCGGTCATATGGACGCGAAGCGCCAGCGCATGCCCGGCGACGCCTCGACCCGCTCCTATGCACGGCTGCTCGGCGACGATGGCACAGAGATCCTGATGAATTCGCCGCGGCGCCCGGATGGACCGGCGATCTATCGCGGCAAATCCTACAGCGCGGCGGTTCATCTCGCCGAAGACGTCAAGCCGTTCGTCGCGATCGCGGGCGGCCTGCGCGAGCGCGGCTTCTCGGCACCTGCGATCCGGCACGCCGACCTCGATCAGGGCTTTCTGATCACCGAGGATTTCGGCAGCGACGGCATCGTCGAAGGCGATCCGCCGCGGCCGATCGCGGAGCGTTACGAGGCCGCGACCGACATGTTGGCGGCGCTGCATCGCGAGCGATTGCCCGACATCCTGCTGCTGACGCCGCAAGAAACCTACCACATCCCGGTCTTCGACATCGACGCGTGGCTGGTCGAGGTCGGGCTGATGCTCGAGTGGTACATGCCCGATCGCGGCACCGAGCCGACCCCGGAATTGCGCGCCGAATTCGTCGCGATGTGGCGCCAGCTGCTGGAAAGGCCCGCGGCGGCGGCGAGGACCTGGGTGATGCGGGACTTCCATTCGCCCAACATCATCTGGCTCGGCGAGCGGGGCGGAATATTGCGGGTTGGAGTCATCGACTTCCAGGACACCGTGCTGGGACCTGCCGCCTACGACCTGGTATCGCTGCTGCAGGACGCGCGGATCGACGTCCCCGAGCAACTCGAACTCGCGCTGTTGACCCGCTACATCAAGGCGCGGCGGATGGCCGACGAGCACTTCGATCCAGCCCACTTTGCCGAGCTTTACGCCATCATGTCGGCGCAGCGGAACACCCGCCTGCTCGGCACCTTCGCACGGCTCAACCGGCGCGACGGCAAGCCGCACTATCTGCGTCACCAGCCCCGGATCTGGACCTATTTGAACCGGTCGCTGGCTCACCCGGCCCTATCGGGCTTTCGCGCATGGTACGCCGCCAACGTCCCCCCGCCTGTTCCCTGATTTACCACTTGTTAGCCAGCCTGCCTTTAATCTGGAGCAGGCTGTGGTCCCCGTGCGGACGCGGCTTCCTTGGAAGCAGGAAAACACAACCATGGCGGCTGCGGAACGGCGCAAGGGTGAGCGCGTCACATTTGAGCGCGGTTTCACGGCGCACATGATGGGCATCGACGGCACCTGGCGGCGCGACTGCGTGATGGAAGACGTCTCCGAGACCGGCGCCAAGCTCACGGTCGAGGGCTCCATCGAGGGTCTGCACCTCAAGGAATTCTTCCTGCTGCTGTCATCCACCGGCCTCGCCTACCGCCGCTGCGAGCTGGCCTGGGTCAATGGCGACCAGATCGGCGTCAATTTCCTGAAACAGGGCGACAAGAAGAAGAAGGCGGGCAAGCGCGGTGCGGAGCAGACCACGGAAGCCTGAATTTTGTATCGCTGCCGCCGTCGTACGGCCGTCATGTCCGATGACTATGGCCTCACAGTCGCTGGTTCAGCCGAATCACCGTGATATGATCCACCGCGCACAGAATTAAACGGTTCGAGAAATCCCTCAGATGTTAGTCACGCCTGCCAAAGCCATGATCCTCGCCGCCGGTCTCGGCGTGCGCATGCGCCCCTTGACCGACCATATGCCGAAACCGCTGATACCCGTCGCGGGCCAGCCGCTGCTCGACCATGTGCTGGACAAGCTCGCCGCCGCCGCCGTCACCGAAGCCGTGGTCAACGTGCATTATCTGCCCGACCAGATCATCGAACACGTCGCCGCCCGCGCCCGGCCGCGCGTCATCATCTCCGATGAGCGCGACCTGGTGCTCGGCACCGGCGGTGCTGTGGTGAAGGCGCTGCCTTTGCTCGGTCCCGCCCCGTTCTTCCATCTCAATGCCGACACCATGTGGATCGACGGCGTGCGGCCCAATCTGGCGCGGCTCGCCGAAGCCTTCGATCCCGAACGCATGGATATCCTGTTGCTGATGGCACCGACGACCAGCAGCATCGGCTATGCCGGCCGCGGCGACTACGCGATGCTGGCGGATGGCGCGCTGCGCAAGCGCAAAGAGCATCAGGTGGTGCCGTTCGTCTATGCGGGCATTGCGATCATGTCGCCGTCGCTGTTTGCGGATGCGCCCGAAGGCGAATTTTCGCTGACGAAAATGTTCGACCGCGCCAACGAGCAGGAACGGCTGTTCGGCCTGCGGCTGGACGGCGTGTGGATGCACGTCGGAACCCCGGACGCGATAGAGGCCGCGGAAGAGGCGTTTCTGGAAAGCGTGGCGTAAGGGGGCCCTGTCATTGCCGGGCTTGACCCGGCAATCCATCGCTCTTTCAAAAACTCTCTTTTGATGGATGCGCGGGTCAAGCCCGCGCATGACGAATTAAAGATCGCCGCCCAAAACGTGCCCATGCCATGATACAGCCCGATCCCGAATCAGGAAGCCCATGCGCGTTTTCAGCGTTCCAGTCTCCGTGCCGTTCTTGCGCACCGTCATCGCCGCTTTGGTCGATGGCGGGCTGGTCGACGGATTCGAGGCGCGCAGCACCCCCGCAAAGCTGGCGCAGGCAACGCTGTATCTGCCGACGCGGCGCGCCGGCCGGCTGGCGCGTGAAATTTTTCTCGACGTGCTCGACGTCGACGCGGCGATATTGCCGCGTATCGTCGCCCTCGGCGATATCGACGAGGACGAACTGGCTTTTGCGGAAGGCTCCGAACAATACGGCGGCACTGCGCCGCTGGAGATCCCGCCCCGGCTCGGCGAGCTCGAGCGCCGGCTGACGCTCGCGACACTGGTCGCGGCATGGGCCAAGGGTCCGGTGCTGGCGCCGCTCGTGGTCGGCGGCCCGGCATCGACGCTGGCTTTGGCGGGCGATCTGGCGCGGCTGATGGACGACATGGTCACGCGCGGCGTCGCGTGGGACGCGCTCGACAAACTGGTGCCCGACCAGTTCGACAAATATTGGCAGCACTCGCTGGATTTCCTTCGCATCGCCCACAAGGCGTGGCCGAATCATTTGAAGGAAATCGGCAGGATCGAACCGGCGGCGCGGCGCGACCGGTTGATCGAGGCGGAAGCCGCGCGGCTAACGGCGCATCACGATGGTCCGGTGATCGCGGCGGGTTCGACCGGTTCGATGCCGGCCACCGCAAAATTCCTGCATGCGGTAGCCCTCCTCAAGCAAGGCGCGGTGGTGCTGCCGGGGCTCGATCCCGATCTCGACGATGACGCCTGGCAAACCATCGGCGGCATCCGGGACGCGCAAGGCAAATTCACCACGCCGCCGGCCTCGAACCATCCGCAATACGCCATGCAGGGACTGCTGGACCGGTTCGGGATCAAACGCGGCGACGTCGAAATCTTAGGGACGCCGGCGCCGCGGGGACGCGAGGTGCTGGTGTCCGAGACGATGCGGCCGTCCACCGCGACCGAGCAATGGCACGAACGGCTGGAACAGCCGGAGATATCCGCGAAGATTTCAGGCGGCATGACCAATCTTGCCGTCGTCGAGGCGCCCAACCCCGAGATGGAGGCACTTGCGATTGCGGTGGCCATGCGCGAGGCACGGCATCTGAACAAATCGGCAGCGCTGGTGACGCCGGATCGCGCGCTGGCACGACGGGTGATGGCAGCGCTGACCCGCTGGAATCTCGCATTCGACGATTCCGGCGGCGACGCGCTGATGGACACGGCGGCCGGCAATTTTGCGCGGCTGGCCGCCGAGGCCGCGGCGAAGGGACTGGAGCCGCCGACGCTGCTGGCGCTGCTGAAGCATCCGCTGTTCCGGCTCGGGGCTGCGCATGGCGCGTTCCGGCGCGCCATCGAAGTGCTGGAAATGGCGATCTTGCGCGGCACGCGGCCGCAATCGGGAAGCGGCGGCCTCGCGCGCGACTTCGATCGCTTCCGCACCGAACTTCGAAAGCTCAGGAGCGGCGAAACCTCCTCGCTTCATGCGGCCGAACAGCGCGCAAAATTGCGGGATGAAGAGCTCGATCAGGCCCAGGCGCTGATCTCGGCCTTGCAGAAGGCGCTTTTGCCGCTCGAAAGCCTTGGCTCATCGAAACCTCATGACTTCGCCGAACTGGCGCAACGCCATCGCGACGCACTGACGGCGCTGTCATCCGATCAAAACCGGGTCGCGCTGGTGTTCGAGGAAAGTCAGGGATCGGCGCTGGCCGCAGCGTTCGACGATTTGCTCGGCCATGGGCGGCCGAGCGGACTGATGGTCCAGCTTGGCGATTATCCCGACGTATTCCAGACCGCGTTTGCCGATCGCATGGTGCGGCGGCCGGAATCGGCAAGCGCGCATCTGCATATCTATGGCCAGCTCGAAGCGCGATTGACGGAATCCGACCGCGTCATTCTCGGCGGACTGGTCGAGGGTGTGTGGCCGCCTTCGCCGCGGATCGATCCCTGGCTGAGCCGGCCGATGCGGCACGAACTCGGGCTCGATCTGCCGGAGCGGCGCATCGGCCTCTCCGCGCACGATTTTGCGCAATTGCTCGGCCATGACGAGGTGATCCTGACCCATTCAGCAAAGGTCGGCGGCGCACCGGCGGTGGCCTCGCGCTTTCTGCACCGGCTGGAAGCGGTCGCAGGCGAAGATCGCTGGGAGACCGCCAGGCGCGCGGGCGAAAACTATGCTCGCTTCGCCGCCGAACTGGACCGGCCCGACAAGGTCGAACCGATCCAGCAGCCCGCGCCAAAACCGCCACTCGCGACACGGCCGCTGAAACTGTCGGTCACGGCGATCGAGGACTGGCTGCGCGATCCCTATACGATCTACGCCAAATGTATTTTGCGGCTCGACCCGCTCGATCCCGTCGACATGCCGCTGTCGGCGGCGGATCGCGGCTCGGCGATCCATGAGGCGCTCGGCGAATTCACCGATACCTTCGCGAACGCGCTGCCGGACGATCCCGTGCGGGCGCTGCGCGGCATCGGCGAGAAATACTTTGCGCCGCTAATGGAGCGGCCGGAGGCGCGCGCGCTGTGGTGGCCGCGCTTTCAACGCATCGCGGCATGGTTTGCGGATTGGGAAATCGCGCGGCGCGGCAATATCGATGCGATCAAGGCCGAGATCCGGGGCGAGATCGGAATCCCCCTCGACAATGAGCGCATTTTCATCCTCTCGGCACGCGCCGACCGGATCGAGCGCCGCCATGACGGCAGCTTTGCGATTCTCGATTACAAGACCGGACAGCCGCCGACCGGCAAGCAGGTCCGCATGGGCCTGTCGCCACAGCTGACGCTGGAGGCGGCGATCTTGCGCGAAGGCGGTTTTAAGGACATTCCGGCGGATTCTTCGGTCGGCGAACTCGTCTATGTCCGGCTCAGCGGCAACAATCCGCCGGGCGAGCAGCGATCGCTGGAGCTGAAGATCAAGCAAAACGATGCGCCGCAGCCGCCCGATGAAGCGGCGGACTATGCGCGGCTGGAACTCGAAAAGCTGATCCGCAAATTCGAGGACGAGGAACAGGCGTATAATTCGTTGAGCCTGTCGATGTGGTCGAACCGCTACGGCTCCTACGACGACCTCGCCCGCATCAAGGAATGGTCGGCGGCCGGCGGCCTGGGGATCGAGGAATGGTGAAGGCACCCCGCACCATTCCCGATGCCGTCCGCGCGACGCAGGCGCGCGCGTCCGATCCGGCGGCTTCCGCGTTCGTCTCGGCCAATGCCGGTTCGGGCAAGACCCATGTGCTGGTGCAACGGGTGATCCGGCTGCTGCTTCAAGGCGTGCCGCCGGAAAAGATTCTCTGCATCACCTTCACCAAGGCCGCCGCCGCCAACATGGCCGAGCGGGTGTTTTCCACGCTCGGCCATTGGGTCGCGCTTGGCGACGAGGCGCTTGATGCCGCGATCCGCGAGGCGGGCATCCCGCACACCAATGCAAAGCTGCGGAAAGCCGCGCGAAAGCTATTTGCCTGCGCGCTGGAGACGCCGGGCGGGCTGAAGGTGCAGACCATCCACGCCCTGTGCACCCGCCTGCTGCAGCAATTTCCGTTCGAGGCCAATGTGCCGGCGCGGTTCGCGGTGCTCGACGACCGCGACCAGAACGAGATGATGGAGCGCGCCAATCTGTCCGTGCTGCTCGAGGCGTCCCGCAATCCCGACAGCGCCACGGGCCGCGCGCTCACCATGGCGATGGCCAGCGCCGCCGACGTCACCTTCAAGGATGTGGTGCGCGAGGCCTGCCTCAGCCGCGATCATTTCATGGCCTGGACCGATGCCGCCGGCAGCGCGCACGCCGCAGCGGCGCAAATGTCGGCCGCGCTCGGCGTTGCCGCCGGCGACCGCATCGAAGACGTCGAGCGCGAGATTTTGGATGGACCGAATCTGCCGCGATCGCGCTGGGAGCAGACGGCGCTTGTTCTCGATACCGGTAATAAGTCCGATCAGGACCAGGCAGGCCGGCTGCGCGCAGCGGCAATCTTTACCGGCAGCGCGCAAGTGGACGAATATCTCGGCGTGTTCCTCACCGACGCGCGCGAGCCCCGCAAATCGGTGGTGACGAAAAAGTTCGTCGACAACAATCCTGCAATTGGCCGTCTGTTCGAAGCCGAAATCAGTCGCCTCGATCCCTTGATCGAGAAACGCCGCGCGGTAATCACGCGCGACCGTACCGAGGCGCTGCTGCATATCGCGACCGCGGCGGCGGCGAACTACCGGCGCGAGAAGCAGGAACGCGGCCTGCTCGATTATGACGATTTGATCGACAAGACCCTCGAGATGCTGGACCGCGTTTCTTCCGGCTGGGTGCATTACAAGCTCGATCGCGGCGTCGATCATGTGCTGATCGACGAGGCGCAGGACACCAGCCCTCGGCAATGGGACATCGTCGCGCACATCATCTCCGAATTCACCTCGGGCGCCGGCGCGCGCGACGGTGTGGTGCGAACAGTCTTCGCGGTCGGCGACGAGAAGCAGTCGATCTTCTCGTTTCAGGGCGCCGCCCCGCGCGAATTCGACCTGCGCCGCCGCGGCCTGCAGAAGAAGTTCACCGACGCCGGACTGAAATTCGACCCGGTATCGTTCACCTATTCGTTCCGGTCGGGACCGACGATCCTGCAATCGGTCGACCACGTGTTTCGCGACGAGGCGATCTACCGCAGCATTCATGCGGTCGAGAACGGATACCCGATCCACCATTCGCTCGCCGACGCCGGTCCCGGCCTGATCGACCTCTGGGAATTGGCGGAAGCCGACGGCAAGCAGGATATCGAGGGTTGGCGCGCGCCGTTCGACGGCGTCTCGGTGACCAGCCCGGAAGTGAAACTGGCAAAGCGCATCCAGGCCGAGATCAAATCGCTGGTGGAAGGCGGCTCCATGACCGGCAGCACCGGCGGCCGCCGCCGGCTGCGCTATGGCGACGTGCTGGTGCTGGTGCGGCGGCGCGGCAATGCGTTCGACGCGGTGATCCAGGCCTTGAAGCACGCCGGTATCCCGGTCGCAGGCGCCGACCGGCTCAAGCTGACCGAACACATCGCGATCATCGACCTGATGAACCTCGCCGACGCGCTGCTGCTGCCGCAGGACGATCTGGCGCTGGCGGTGGCGCTCAAGAGCCCGCTGTTCGGCCTCACCGACGACGATCTGTTCCAACTGGCCTGGCAGCGCAAAATGCCATTGCGCGAGGCATTGACCGCGCATGCCGCGACGGACGGCAAGTTCCGGGATGCGTTGACGCGTCTGCAGCACTGCGAGCGCCATTGCCTGAGCGAAGCCCCGTTCGCGTTCTACGCCTGGCTGCTCGGTGGCGACGGCGGCCGCACGCGCATCCTCAAGCGGCTGGGACATGAAGCCAACGACGCGCTCGACGAATTTTTGGAGCTGGCGCTGAATTATGAGCGCAAGGCGCCGGCCTCGCTGCAGCGCTTCATGGCCTGGCTGCGCGCGGCCGACACCGAGGTGAAGCGCGACATGGAGATCTCGCGCGACGAAGTCCGCGTCATGACCGTGCACGGCGCCAAGGGCCTGGAAGCCTCCGTCGTGTTCCTGGTCGACACCACGACGTCGCCTTCGGACACCCAGCGGCTGAAACTGATCAACCTGCCGCAAGGCAATGCCGGGCCGCATGCGCCCGGTGTCGTGGTCTGGGCCGGCCGGAAGGCTGACGATCCCTTAAGTGTCGCCGCCGCGCGCATCGCGATGCTGGCCGACACCGAAGATGAATACCGCCGCCTGCTTTATGTCGCGATGACGCGCGCCGCCGACCGGCTGGTCGTTGGCGGCTGCCTGCCCGGCAACATGAATAGCGTGCGCAAATCCTCCTGGTACGACCTGATCACCAAAGGCCTCGCCAATTCCGGACTGCAGCTTGCGGAGCTGCAAACACCTCATGGCGTGGTGAGGCGCTATGCGCGGGCCGAGGAGGCCGAGATCTCCAATGGCACAGTCGCGGCTTCGGCAGCGGCCGCGCCGATCGACCTGCCATCCTGGCTGCGGACGCCGGCGCCCTCGGAGACGGCCGCCGGGGGCCTGTTGCGCCCTTCCGATCCCGGCGATGGCGACGGCCATCAGGTCCGGACCGGCGAATCGATCACGCTGCGCGCCCGCGCCCTGCAGCGCGGCACGCTGGTGCACCGGATGCTGCAATCGCTGCCCGATATCGCCACCGACCGCCGCCGCGAGGCCGCTTTGGCCTATCTCGCCCGCAATGCCGACGGCTGGAGCGCGGACGAGCAGAACGCGCTGGCGGAAGCGGCGCTGGCCCTGATTGCGGATGCCCGCTTTGCGCCGGTATTTGCGACGGGCAGCCGCGCGGAAGTGTCAATCGTCGGGCGGCTGGAGCGGCCGGGACAGCCAAAAGCGCTGGTTTCCGGACAGATCGACCGGCTCGTGGTGACGCCGTCAGAGGTCCTGATCGTCGACTACAAGACCAACCATGCCCCGCCGAGCCTCCCGGAAAAGGCACCCCAAGGCTATGTCCGGCAGCTTGCGCTCTACCGGGCGGTGCTACGAAAACTTTATCCCCAGAAGCCGGTCCGGGCCGCGCTGCTTTGGACCGAAACCCCTGAATTAATGGAGATTTCTACCCCTGCGCTGGACGCGCAACTGGCAACCCTTATCCAAAGGGATGACCGTGCTTGACCCGGCAGGATCGCGTTCATAGGTTTGAGCCCATCATGTCAGGCGCGATTCTCATCCGCGCCCTACTCTTTCAACCGAACGAGGTACTGCGATGGCCGTTGGCAAGGTTTCTGACGCCGATTTCGAAGCCGAGGTGCTCAATGCGACCGGCCCGGTAGTGGTCGATTTCTGGGCCGAATGGTGCGGCCCATGCCGCATGATCGCGCCGGCGCTGGACGAGATTTCCGGCGCGATGGGCGACAAGGTCAAGATCGTGAAGCTCAACGTCGACGAGAGCCCGAAGACGGCCTCGAAGTATGGCGTGATGTCGATCCCGACCCTGATGATCTTCAAGGGCGGCGAGATGGCCTCGCGCCAGGTCGGCGCCGCACCGAAGCAGAAGCTGCAGCAGTGGATTACTGCGGCGGTCTGATCCGTTTTCGCTCTGAATTTGTATGACGGTCGGCGAATAGCCGGCCGTCTTGCTTTCAGCGTATCCAGCCCGTCGCCAGCGCCGACGCGAGTTCAGGCTGGCCGTTCTGCCGGGCCAGCGCCGCCATCGCATCGTGATCGTACGGCACATGCCGAAACGTGACGCGCCAGTTGCCTCGGGCCAATTCGAGGATCGCGTAGCGCGCGTCCGGCGTGCCGGCTTCGACGACATGCGGAAATGGATGGATATCGCGGTAGCCGGGCGAGCCAACGCTGCCGGGATTGACGATCAGGCGTCCGTCGCCAAGCCGCACCGCGCGCGCAAGATGGGTATGGCCGCACAGGATCAATGGCTGCGTGATCCCTTTGGCCTCCTGTTCGATCGCCTCCAGCGAGGACATTCGCACGGTACCGTTGGGCAGAACCGTATCCAGCCAGTAGATCTCGTCATGCGCGGGTGTCGCGTGACAGAGAAAGACCTGATCGCGATACACCCGTGTCGGCGGTAGCGCACGCAGCCAATCGAGATGCCTGGACTCGAGCTGCGCATGCGCCGGCCGGTCCCATGACCCCATCTTCTCCGGCGCCTGGTCGATCAGATAGCGGTCGTGATTACCGAGCACGTGTACGGCATCGAGCGCCATCAGGGCGTCCATCGTCCGCCGCGCGTCGAGCGGGCCGCTCGCCATGTCGCCGAGATTGACGATCTCTTCGATGCCTAGCGTGCGGATATCGGCAAGAACCGCTTCCAGCGCCAGATAGTTGCCGTGAACATCCGCAATCGCTGCAAAGCGCATCGTCATTCCAGGCATCTATCGCGGCGGCGTGCCGTTGATGGCCAGAACATGGCCTGCGAGATACAGCGAGCCTGTAATCAGGATGCGCGGCGGCACTTCATAGGCGAGGCGCGACAGCGTCTGCAGCGCGGCTTCGACGCTGGCTGCGATCTCCACGCGCATCCCGAGCGCGCGCGCGGCGTCTGCCAGCCGGTCCGGCGGCATCGCGTTGTCGCGATCCAGTATCGGCACCGCGATGATGTGACGCGTCAATCCCGCGAAATTGGCGAGGAATCCAGCCGCATCCTTGTTGGCCATCATGCCTGCGATGACCACTAGCGGGCGCGACACCCGCTCCTCGAGATCGCCGAGCGCGGCCGCGGCGACCCGCCCGCCCTCGGCATTGTGCCCGCCGTCGAGCCAGACCTCGCAAGCCTTTGGCCCCTGATCGACCAGCGCGCCCGATACCAGGCGCTGCATCCGCGCCGGCCATTCGGCGCTGACGATGCCGGCCTCGAACGCCGCCGCATCGATCCTGAAAACGGACTGTGCACGCAATGTCGCAATCGCGAGCCCTGCATTGTCGAACTGATGCCGCCCGAACAGTTTTGGCGCGGCGAGATCCATCAGGCCGCGATCGTCCTGATAGACCAGCCGCCCGCGCTCGACGCTGACATGCCATTGCTGCCCGGCCGCGTGCAGCGGGGCGCGCATGCGACCCGCCTGCGCCTCGACCACCGCCATGGCCTCGGCAAACTGTTCGGCGCAGATCACGGGCGTGTTGCGCTTGATGATCGCGGCCTTCTCGCCGGCAATCGCGGTGAGCGTGTCGCCGAGGAATTCGGTGTGGTCCATGCTGACCGGCGCGATCACGGTCGCGAGCGGCGCCTCGATCACATTGGTGGAATCCAGCCGTCCGCCGAGCCCGACCTCCAGCAGCACCACGTCGGCCGGATGCTGCGCGAACAGGCAAAAGGCCGCGGCGGTTTCGGCTTCGAAAATGGTGAGGGGATCACCCGCATTGGCGCGCTCGCAATGCTCGAGCACGGCGCCCAACTCGTCGTCGCCAACGAGCCGGCCGCCGCCGGCATGGCCGAGGCGGTAGCATTCGTTGATCCGGACCAGATAGGGCGAGGTGAAGACATGGACGCGCAGGCCCGCGGCCTCGAGGATCGCGCGCAGATAGGCGATCGTCGATCCCTTGCCATTGGTGCCGGCGACGTGAATCACCGGCGGCAGCTTGCGTTCGGGATGGTCGAGCCGGGCCAGCAGCCGATGCATGCGATCGAGGCTGAGATCGATGCGTTTGGGATGCAGCGCCGACAGCCGCGCGATCAATTCGCCGACCGAAGGCTGCGGTTTGGCCGCAGGTGCGTTCACGCGTGGGGTGCTGCCGGCACCGCTTCCGGAGCCTGCACGATCTGGGCCGGATCGATAACCTGCGGTGTGGGCTTCGAGGCGGTTTCCGGCGCCGGCGACTTCATCAGCAAGCGGCAGAGCCGCGCCAGCGTCGGACGCATCTCATGGCGATGCACCACCATGTCGACCATGCCGTGGTCGCGCAGATATTCGGCGCGCTGGAATCCTTCCGGCAATTTCTCGCGAATGGTCTGCTCGATGACGCGCGCGCCGGCAAAGCCGATCAGCGCGCCGGGCTCGGCGATCTGCACATCGCCCAGCATGGCATAGGACGCGGTGACGCCGCCGGTGGTCGGATTGGTCAGCACCACGATGTAGGGCAGCTTCGCCTCGCGCAGCATCTGCACGCCGACGGTGGTGCGCGGCATCTGCATCAGCGACAAAATGCCTTCCTGCATCCGCGCGCCGCCGGACGCGGCGAATACGATGAACGGCGATTTCTTTTCCACCGCGAGCTCCTGCCCGCGCACGATCGCTTCGCCCGCGGCCATGCCGAGCGAGCCGCCCATGAAATCGAAATCCTGCACCGCGACGACGACGCCGGCGCCTTCGAGCTTGCCGTAGCCGACCTTGATGGCGTCGTTCAGGCCGGTTTTTGCGCGGGCATCCTTGATGCGGTCGGCATATTTGCGCTCGTCGCGGAATTTCAGCGGATCGGCGGACACGTCCGGCAGCGCGATGTCGTACCAGGTCTCGTTATCGAAGATCGATTTCAGCCGCGCTGTCGCGCCCATGCGCATGTGGTAGTTCGAGCCGGGAATGACGAACTGATTGGCCTCGACGTCCTTGTAGAACACGAGCTGCCCGGAATCCGGGCACTTGATCCACAAATTCTCCGGCGTTTCGCGGCGCAGGATGTTGCGGATCTTCGGCCGGACGACGTTGGTGAGCCAATTCATGGTTCGCTCCAAAATGCGGTCAAATACGCATCTGTTTTATTTTGACGCGTTTTCTTCATGCGAACCGATGCCCACTTCGCTCGAAAACGCTACGTTTGACTATATGGCGGCCCGGACCGAGCCCGGCAAGCCGCCGACTTTTAGTTAGGCATGATCTTTATGGAAAGCTGGACCCGCTTTTCCGGATCATGCCCAGCCTTCTCCACCGCAATTATGGCTTATTCCGCGGCCTGTTTGGCTCCCCGGACGCCCTGCGCCAGCGAGGATACCAGATCGGCCACGACGGGTACGGTTTTGGCGGTCGCGCGCCCTTCGGCATCGAGGCTGGCGCGCAAGGCATCGACCAGCGCGGTGCCGACCACGGCGCCATTGGCATTTTCGGCGATCGCGCGTGCGGCCTCCGGCGTGCGGATGCCGAAGCCGACGCAGACCGGCAGCTTGGTATGCCGCTTGATGCGCGCGACGGCCTCGCCGACCGCGTTGGAGTCGGCGCTGGCGCTGCCGGTGATGCCGGTGATCGAAACGTAATAGACAAAGCCCGACGTATTCGCGAGCACCGCGGGCAGCCGCTTGTCGTCGGTGGTCGGTGTCGCCAGGCGGATGAAATTGAGCCCGGCCTTCATCGCCGGCAGGCACAATTCGGTGTCCTCCTCCGGCGGCAGATCGACGATGATCAATCCGTCGACGCCGGCGGCCTTCGCATCGACCAGGAACTTGTCGACGCCGTAGATGTAGATCGGATTGTAATAACCCATCAGCACCAGCGGCGTCGCGTTGTCGTCCTTGCGGAAGCCACGCACCATCTCCAGCGTCTTCTTCAACGTCATGCCGGCTTTCAGCGCGCGCAGACCTGCCGCCTGAATCGACGGCCCGTCCGCCATCGGATCGGTGAAGGGCATGCCGATTTCGATAATGTCGGCGCCCGCCTTCGGCAGCGCCTTGACGATGTCGAGCGAGGTCTTTGGATCGGGATCGCCGGCCATCACAAAGGTGACGAAGGCCGAGCGGCCCTGTTTGGCGAGTTCGGCAAAGCGTGCGTCGATACGGGTGGTCATGGTACGGCATTCGCTGTGCTAGAGGAGAGGTGCAGGAAAGAGCGACGTCCGACAGTCACTTCTTCTTGCCCTTCAGGATATCGCCGACCTGCGGCACGTCCTTGTCGCCGCGGCCGGAGAGATTGATCACCATCAGATGATCTTTTGGCCGCTTCGGCGCGAGTTCCATCACCTTGGCGATGGCGTGTGCCGGCTCCAGCGCCGGGATGATGCCTTCGAGGCGCGACAGCAATTGAAACGCCGCCAGCGCTTCATCGTCGGTCGCCGACAGATACGTGACGCGCCCGGTTTCGTGTAGCCAGGAATGCTCCGGTCCGATGCCGGGATAATCCAGCCCCGCCGAAATCGAATGCGCGTCCTGGATTTGGCCGTCATCGTCCATCAGCAAATAGGTGCGGTTGCCGTGCAGCACGCCCGGCCGGCCGCCGGCGATCGAGGCCGCATGCAGTTGCGTCAGCCCATGGCCCGCCGCTTCGACGCCAAAGATCTCGACCGAGGGGTCGTCGAGGAACGGATGAAACAGCCCCATCGCGTTAGAGCCGCCGCCGATGCAGGCCACCAGCGAATCCGGCAGGCGGCCTTCGGCCTCCTGCATCTGCTTGCGGGTTTCGATGCCGATGATCGACTGGAAATCGCGCACCATCATCGGATAGGGATGCGGTCCCGCCACCGTGCCGATGCAGTAGAACGTGTCATGCACATTGGTGACCCAGTCACGCAGCGCGTCGTTCATCGCGTCTTTCAGCGTGCGCGATCCGGACTGCACCGGGATCACCTTGGCACCCAGCATCTCCATGCGAATGACGTTCGGCTGCTGCCGCTCGACATCGACCGCGCCCATATAGACCACGCAGTCGAGCCCGAACCGCGCGCACAGGGTCGCGGTCGCAACACCGTGCTGGCCGGCGCCGGTCTCGGCGATGATGCGCTTCTTGCCCATGCGGCGGGCGACCATGATCTGGCCGAGCACATTGTTGACCTTGTGCGAGCCGGTGTGATTGAGCTCCTCGCGCTTGAAATAGATTTTTGCGCCGCCAAGGTGCCCGGTCAGGCGCTCGGCGAAATACAGCGGCGACGGCCGGCCGACATAGTCCTTCAGGTAACCGTTCATCTCGGCCTGGAACGACGGATCGGCCTTGGCGTCGGCATAGGCCTTTTCCAGGTCGAGGATCAGCGGCATCAGCGTTTCCGCGACGAAACGTCCGCCGAAAATGCCGAAATGCCCGCGCTCGTCGGGACCGCTGCGGAAGGAGTTGGGTAGATTGGGATTCATCTTTGTCCTTCGTCATGGCCGGGCTTGACCCGGCCATCCACGCCTTGCTTGCTGTGAGTTTCAACAGACGTGGATGCCCGGGCATAGGCGAGACTAAGCGACGCCGTCCTTCGGACGGCTACGCCCGGGCATGACGCTGTTGAGCCGTCTGCCGCGATCATCGAGCACCTGCGACCGTGAGTGCCGCATCATGTTCGGTGGCGCGCGCGGCGCGGATAAAGGCGCGGATCATTTCGGGATCCTTGATGCCGGGCGAACGCTCGACGCCGGAGGACACGTCAACGCCGCCGGCGCGGGTGACGCGAACGGCCTCGGCGACATTGTCGGCATTGAGCCCGCCCGAGACCATGAACGGCAGCTTGAGATCGAGCTTTTCCATCACATGCCAGTCGAACACCGCGCCCAGACCGCCGGGACGGGTGGCGCCCTTGGGCGCGCGGGCGTCGAACAGTATCCGGTCGGCGACGGTGGCATAGCCCGGCAGGGCCGCAAGGTCCGCCGCGGTCTCGACGGCAAGCACCTTCATGACCGGCAATCCGAATTTTTGCTTGATGTCGCGCAGCCGCGCGATGGTTTCCTTGCCGTGCAGCTGGAAAATGTCCGGCCGCAGCGTCTCGACGATGTTTTCGAGCGTCGCATCGTCGGCATCGACGGTCAGCGCCACCTTCACCGCGCGGCCTTTGGCCTGCTTGCCCAGTTCGCGCGCCGTCTCGAGGCCGAGATGCCGGGGCGACGGCGGAAAGAACACGAAGCCCACCATGTCCGCGCCGGCCTGCAGCGCGACGTCGAGCGTCTCGCGCGTGGACAGGCCGCAAATTTTGACAAGCAGGGACATGGTCTCTCGGGCGCGGGTTTGAGCCGCCAGAACAGGGTTGGAACGGAGCTGACGGGGCGGGTTCTACAACGTCGCGCCCTGCTTGTCTCGCCCGGCGGCCCCGTAAATACCGCGCTGCGTCAATGCCGGCAGGCGCTGCGGTTCGCCCCGGGAGGCCAGCGAAGCAGCCCGCAAATCGGCGGCTTCCGCCCGCGCCCGGCGAGCGTCGGCCTCGTGCTGGCGCGCGGCGCGGCGCCAGCGGCGCTGGCGGAACCAGGTCGCCGAGCCGCCCGCGGCCACCCCCAGGATGGCCACCGCGATGATCACGACGAACAGCGGCAGCGTCACGGCGACGGTCGGATCGGTGGAATTGAACGGATCGAACGACACCGTCACCCAATGACGGTTGGCGACCGCGAATACGACGAAGATGAGCCCCAGGGGAATGACGACCAGCGCCGTAAGGAATTTTCGCATGACCATCTCTCGTATTGATGGAGATTGGCGGGAAGATGTCCCGCAACACGGCACCCGATCGTCGGACCCCGTAACGCCCTACGCGCCGGCTTCCGGTGAGCCGCTGTCGCGGTTCAGACGCTCGCGCATCTCCTTGCCCGTCTTGAAAAACGGAACGCTCTTCTGGTCGACCGGCACATGCGCGCCGGTGCGCGGATTGCGGCCGGCCCGGGCGGGACGATGTTTCACCGAGAAAGCGCCGAAACCACGCAGTTCGACCCGGTCGCCGCGCGCCAGGGCTGCGACGATTTCATCGAGGATCGCATTCACAATGTTCTCCACATCCCGCTGGTAGAGATGCGGGTTGTGCTCGGCGATGCGCTGAACGAGTTCGGATTTGATCATCGAAACTGGGATCCGGGAGCGTGCGGATATGCATTTCCGTGAAAATGCCTTGAACTGTCAAGACGCTAAATCAAAATTGGGCGACGCGAAAGCACGTGACAAACGCCCCGAAGGGGGTTTGTGACCATACAAGCACAGCGGGAAACCGCGGCAAGGACGCACCCGCGCGGTTCAATTCGGTCCTGCGGGACGCCACAATGCCAGCATTCCGTCGAGTCCAAAGCGATCTACCGCCTGTGCCACGCCGGCCTGCTCGATCTGGCGCGCCACCGAGCCCAGTCCGAGGGCATCCAACGTAATGGAAGCCGCCGTTCGCAGGAAAGTCAGGTCGCCAAAGCGCGGGCTCAGCTTGAAATCGCGCACCGGCAGATCGCTCTTGATCTTCTTCTCCGCGACCAGCCATGCGATCGCGGCTTTCTCATCGCCGAGCTGGTCGATCAGCTTGAGATCGACCGCCTGGCGGCCGGTGAAGACCCGTCCGTCCCCGACCTTTTCGAGCAGCGCGTCGTCCATGCCGCGGCGCTCTTTCACGAGGCCGCGGAACCAGGCGTAGGAATCCTTCACCAGCGCGTCGAGCGCCGCGCGGGCTTCCGGGCTGGTCGGTTCAAAGCCGTTGGGTGCGGCTTTCAGCGGCGAAGACTTCACTTCCTCGACCTTGACGCCGACGGTTTTCAGAAGCTCGGTGAAATTCGGAAACTGGAACAGCACGCCGATCGAACCAACCAGCGAGCTCTGCTGGGCAACGATGTGATCGGCCGCAATCGCCGTGATGTAGCCGCCCGACGCGGCCAGCCCCTCGACGACCACGACCAGCGGCTTCTTGGCTTTGAGGCGCACCAGCGCGTCGTAGAGCTGCTCGGAGCCCGCCGTGGTGCCGCCCGGCGAGTTTATATGCACGATAACCGCCGCAGCCTTCGATTTTTCCAGCCGCTCCAGCGCCGCGACGCGTTCCTGGTCGCTCCGGATCAAGCCCTCGATATTGATGCGTGCAATCGAGCCACCGCCCGTCAGCGAGCCGCGTTCGCCCGTCGCGATCACGCCGACGGCGCCAATCGCGGCAATCGCGACCACCGCGGCGGCCACGCGCCAGAAGGTCAGCTTGCGGCGGATCCTGCGGCGATCGACGATCACATCTGAATCAAGCGACATTGAAATTCTCCTGAAATATCCCGCGCGTTTTGCATCCGCAGCGTCACCAACGCCTTATCCAATTACATCAATTGCGATGCAATATGAAGAAAACAAGGCCCCGGAGGCGCTCTCTCCGTCGTCATGGCCGGGCATAGCCGCCCGAAGGACGGCATCGCTTCCGCTCGCCTATGCCCGGCCATCCACGTCTTTGGCTCGAAGAAGGAAGACGTGGATGCCCGCGACAAGCGCGGGCATGACGAACGAGAGTTCTGTTATCCGGCAACAAAAAAGGGCCCCGGTCGAAACCGGGGCCCGATTGATGGTGACCGAGAAAGCGTAAGCTTACTTGTCGCGGTTCTTGAGCGCGGTGCCGAGAATATCGCCCAGCGTCGCCCCCGAATCGGAGGAGCCGTACTGCGCGATGGCTTCCTTCTCTTCGGCGACTTCCAGCGCCTTGATCGAGACCTGCACCTTGCGGGCCTTCTTGTCGAACTGGATCACACGCGCATCGACCTTCTCGCCGACGGCAAAGCGCTCGGCGCGCTGATCGTTGCGATCGCGGGCCAGTTCGGAGCGCTTGATGAAGGTGGTGAAGTCGGTGCCCGAGATCTTCACCTCGATGCCGGCTTCCTTCACTTCGAGCACTTCGCAGGTCACGACCGCGCCCTTCTTGACGTCGCCAGGCTCGGCGAAGGGGTCGCCTTCGAGCTGCTTGACACCGAGCGAGATGCGCTCCTTCTCGACATCGACGTCGAGCACCACGGCCTTGACCATGTCGCCCTTCTTGAAGTTGTCGATCACCTGCTCGCCCGGAAGCTTCCAGTCGAGGTCGGAGAGATGGACCATGCCGTCGACGTCGCCTTCGAGACCGAGGAACAGGCCGAACTCGGTCTTGTTCTTGACCTCGCCTTCGACGGTCGAGCCGACCGGGAACTTCTCCACGAACACTTCCCAGGGATTGCGCATGGTCTGCTTGAGGCCGAGCGAAATCCGGCGCTTGACCGAATCGACTTCCAGGACCTGCACTTCGACTTCCTGCGAGGTCGAAACGATCTTGCCGGGGTGCATGTTCTTCTTGGTCCACGACATTTCCGAGACGTGGATCAGGCCTTCGATGCCGGGCTCCAGTTCGACGAACGCGCCGTAGTCGGTGATGTTGGTGACGCGGCCGGTGAAGCGCGCGTTCAGCGGGTACTTCGCCTCGATGCCCTGCCACGGATCGTCCAGCAACTGCTTCATGCCGAGCGAGATACGGTGGGTCTCGTGGTTGATCTTGATGATCTTGACCTTCACGGTCTGGCCGATGGTGAGCACCTCGGTCGGGTGATTGACCCGGCGCCAGGCGATATCGGTGACGTGCAACAGGCCGTCGATGCCGCCGAGGTCAACGAACGCACCGTAATCGGTGATGTTCTTGACCACGCCGTCGATCACCTGACCCTCTTCGAGGTTCTGCACCAGCTCCTGGCGCTGCTCGGCGCGGGTCTCTTCGAGAACCGTGCGGCGCGACACCACGATGTTGCCGCGGCGGCGATCCATCTTGAGGATCTGGAACGGCTGCGAGTTGTTCATCAAGGGTGCGACGTCGCGGATCGGACGGATGTCGACCTGCGAACGCGGCAGGAAGGCGACCGCGCCGTCGAGGTCGACGGTGAAGCCGCCCTTGACCTGGTTGAAGATGACGCCGTGGACCTTCTCGTTGTTGTTGAAGGCCTTCTCGAGCTTGCCCCAGCTTTCCTCGCGGCGCGCCTTGTCGCGCGACAGCACGGCTTCGCCGAGCGCATTTTCGATTCTGTCGAGGAACACCTCGACCTCGTCGCCGACCTTGAGGTCGCTCTCGCGGCCGGGTCCTGCGAATTCGCGCAGCGCCACGCGGCCTTCGGTCTTGAGGCCGACATCGATGACGGCCATGTCCTTTTCAATTGCAACTACCTTGCCCTTGATGACGGAGCTTTCCTGCAAATTGCCGCCGGCGAAGGACTCGTCCAGCATCGCAGCGAAATCGTCGCGGGTAGGATTATAAGAAGCAGCAGTCGAAGCCATATGTTCTCCAGATGCGGGTATCGCCGGCTTTTCGGGTTAAAGGGCGTATCGCGCGTGAAGTGTCAGGGTTCCGCAAACCCTGACGACCGCTGTTTGCGATAAGTCGCAAAAGCGGGCCGGCAGCATGCCTGCACGTTCGATACGTTGATTTTATCCGGAGCCTGAAACGAGCGTATCGACTTCAAGAACCTGGAGCGGGCTTTCCTCCAATGACGGCAGGGGGTTCAAACCTCCTGCCGGCCCGCTCGGACAGCCCTGATCTCATCGATGGCGGCCCGGATGGCTCGGGATATAGCGCCCAAGGCCGTTTTCGGCAAGCTGGAAATGCCTGATTTACGGGGCTTTAAGGCTGACGGGGACTGAACGCCGGGACGACAAATCGACGTTTCAACGGGTTGTTGACCGCATTCCGCGAAAGCCGCCACCGATGTCTTTTCCGGAACCTGGTCTTAAGCGGCCCCCCACACAATGGCACCGTTCAATTAAAACAGGGGGAATACCGTCATGAAGAGCTTTATTGTCCTGACCGCCGTCGCCGCTCTGACCATCGGCAGCGCCATTGCCGCGATGCCCGGTGCTGCCGGGTCCATGCGCACCATGTCTGCCGCCCAGCCGGTCGTGACCATGGCCGACCAGGAACTGCCGTTCGACCGCTATTGGTCCAAGAACTAACAAGAACTAAACTGACCTGATCCGAGGCCTCGCGTAGCGTCCTAGCGCGCTGCGCGGACCGCCTCCACGATCGCGATAGCGGCACGCACGCCGGCCTCGATATCGAGGTTTGAATTATCGAGCGTGTGCGCGTCGGGGGCCGGCCTCAACGGCGCCACCGCGCGATTGCGGTCGCGTTCGTCGCGTTTGAGAATATCGGCCAGCACCAGGGCCTCATCGGCCTCTTCGCCGCGGGCGCGGGCTTCCAGCGTCCGGCGGCGGGCCCGCACGTGGGGATCGGCCACCACAAAAATCTTCACATCGGCATGCGGGCAGATCACGGTCCCGATGTCGCGGCCGTCGAGCACCGCGCCCGGCGGATCGGCGGCGAACTGGCGCTGAAAATTCAGCAGCACTTCCCGCACTTTCGGGATCGCCGAAACCACCGAGGCGGCGTCACCCACCGCCTGGGTTTTCAGCGCGGGATTGCCGAACTTTTCCGGATCGAGCTCAAGTGCCGCGGAGACCGCGATCACCTCGTCGGTGAGGTCGGCGCCGGCATCCAGCAGCGCCTTGGCGACGGCGCGGTAGATCAGCCCGGTATCGAGGTGGCGATAGCCGTAATGCTTGGCGAGCCGTTTTCCCAGCGTGCCCTTGCCGGATGCGGCCGGTCCGTCGATGGCGATGATCATGAAAGCCTGTGTCTTAGGTTGATTGGAGACCGCGCGCCCGTCGCAGCGGCCGTTCCTCGGTGAAGATGTTGCGCGACGCGAATTCCCCGGGGCTGCTGAAGGTGAGATATTCGCGCATGGCGGCATTGGCAGGGGAACAGGTATGCCAGGGCTGATCGAGGTAACGAGCCGACTCTCCAACCCAAGGCGGCACGCGCCCCAGCTTACGCTGCTTGGCAAGATATTCAGCAATCGCCCCAACCAGCGCGTCGAGCCTTTTGTCGTAGGTCAAGGCTGGCTCCTCCGCGATCGTCGCATAGCGCGCCTCGGTCGTCCGCGCGAGATCGAACGCATCAACGAATTCAGCCAACGCTACATCTTGCGAAGTGCCCATCCTAATTCTTTCGACGGCCTCGGCTAGCGTGTTTGGGCGCACCGTGTTTTCCCTCCACTCAATGCCGGTCAGCTAGAAAACTCCGCGCCGAGCGAGCGCATCATCGGAATGAAATCCGGAAATGAGGTGGCGATGAAGGCGGTGTCGTCGACCTTGACCGGCTGATAGGACGCGAGCCCCATGACCAGCGCCGACATCGCGATGCGATGGTCCATGTGGGTGGCGACGAGGCCGGCGCCGGGCACGTGACCGCGGCCTTCGACGATCAAATCGTCGCCGGATATCTCGACCTTGACGCCGTTGACGCGCAGCATGTCGGCGGTCGCTTCCAGCCGGTCGGATTCCTTGACGCGCAATTCCTTCAGGCCGCGCATGATGGTGGTGCCTTCGGCAAACGACGCCGCCACCGCCAGCACCAGATATTCGTCGATCATCGAAGGCGCGCGTTCCGGCGGCACCTCGACGCCGCGCAGCTTGGAGGCGCGCACCCGCAGCTGCGCCATCGGCTCGCCCGCATCGCCGCGCAGTTCGCTTTCCTCGATCGAAGCGCCCATCTCGCGCAGGGTCGTGAACAGGCCGGTGCGCAGCGGATTGGTCATGACATCGGAGAACACGATGTCGGAGCCCTCGACGATCAGCGCCGCCACGATCGGGAACGAGGCCGAGGATGGATCCGCGGGCACCACGATTTCAGCCCCATGCAGCTCGGGCTGTCCGGTGAGCGCGATCCGACGACCGTGGCTGCCTTCCGCGGTCGAGACGATCCGGGCGCCGAAATGCTTCAGCATCAGTTCGGTGTGGTCGCGGCTGGCTTCCTGCTCGATCACGGTGGTGACGCCGGGCGCGGCCAATCCCGCCAGCAGCACCGCCGATTTGATCTGCGCCGACGCCACCGGCGTCCGGTAGAGAATCGGCACCGGATCGCGCGCGCCGTGCAGCGTCAGCGGCAGGCGGCCGCCTTCTTTGGCTTCGCCGGCCTTGGCGCCCATCAATTCCAGCGGGTCGAGGATCCGCCGCATCGGCCGGGTGCGCAGCGAAGCATCGCCGTCGAACACCGCGGTAATCGGGCAACCGGCCACCGCCCCCATCACCAGGCGGCATCCGGTGCCGGAATTGCCGAAATCCAGCGCCGCGGCCGGCTCGGCGAAGCCAGCCACGCCCACGCCCTGTACCGTCCAGGCAAACGGGCCGGTCCGATCCACCTTCGCCCCCAGCGCCTGCATGGATTTGGCGGTGTTGAGCACGTCTTCGCCCTCAAGCAGGCCGGAAATCCGGGTTTCGCCGACCGCAAGCGCCCCGAGGATCAGGGCGCGGTGCGAAATCGACTTGTCGCCGGGAACTCGGACTTTCCCGGTCAGGGGGCCGCTAGCGCGGGATTCGAGCGGGGTGGGGGCGGCTGCAAGGTCGTCTGAATGGGTCAAGATTGTGTCCTCTGCGCGGGCGGCAGTATCACATGGGCCACACGGCGTCACGCGGTCAGCAAATGCCTGCAAAGCGCTATTGACAGCAGCCCCTCAACTAGCCAAGTGAAGCACCGTTTTTCAGAAATCCCCAGGATTGCACACGTGGCCAAATCCGATCTCGGAACCAAACGTATTTGCCCGACGACGGGTAAGAAATTCTACGACTTGAACAAGAGTCCAGTGATCTCGCCCTACACCGGCGAAGTGGTGCCGATTGCGCCGATCGCGCCGCCGCGGGCCGCCCGTGGCGATGCCGCGCGCGCCGCCGCCGCATCGGCCGCCACCGCCGCCGATGTGCCGGAGCCCGCCGAGGCCGAGGAATTGGTCTCGCTGGAAGAGGCCGATGCCGAGGAGAACACCGGCAAGGTCAAGGCCGCCGTTCCCGAATCGGAAGACGATATCGAGATCGACGAGACCATCGAAGACGATGACGACGATGATTCCACCTTCATCCCCGACGAGGAAGAAGGCGACGAGGACGTCACCGATATCATTGGCGACGTCGGCGGCGACGAAGAGACTTGAGATCAGCCCTGAACTGTGTTCAGGGTTTTTCCCCGCGCGCCGCCCAAGGTGCCGCGGGTTAGGTTAAGGGGCCATAGCTCAGCTGGGAGAGCGCTTGCATGGCATGCAAGAGGTCGGCGGTTCGATCCCGCCTGGCTCCACCACGCTTCGCCCTTCGGGCTACGCGTGGCGCAGCTACGAGTTGCCTGAAGGACGAAGCGTGGTGCCCGGCGTAGCCCAAAGGGCGAAGACGGGCTGGGGACGCAGGCACATTCCATCTAGCATCTAGGCTCACCCGTCCGTGAGCGCCTATGTGGTACGTCTACATCCTTCGCAGCATCAATTTTCCCGAACAGGAATACGTCGGCGCGACCGCAGATTTAAAACGGCGGCTGCCGGAGCATAATGCTGGCAAGTCCACCCACACCGCCAAGTTCAAACCTTGGCAATTGGTCTGGTACTGTGCCTTTCCCGACAAATACAAAGCGCTGGAATTCGAACGGTATCTCAAATCCCCCTCCGGCCGGGCATTCGCGAAAAAACGCCTCTGACGGCTGCCCCACCCCCTACTCCCCCAACACCGCATTCAGCCGGTCGCGCAGCGCGAGGATCTCGTTCTTCATCGCCGACAGCTCGCCGATCGAGCACGCCGAGGCGGCGAGGATCGACTGCGGCACGCTCCGGGCTTTTTCCCGAAGCGCCTGACCCTGCGACGTCAGCGCGATCAGCACCTGCCGCTCATCCTCGGTGCTGCGCGTGCGCTTGATGAGATCGGCCGCCTCCAGCCGCTTCAGCAGCGGCGTCAGCGTGCCGGAATCCAGAAGCAGCCGTTCGCCGATATCCTTGACCGGCACGTCGTCGCGTTCCCACAGCACCAGCATGACCAGATATTGCGGATAGGTCAGGCCGAGCCGGTCAAGCAATGGCTTGTAGACGCGGTTGAACGCGTGCGCGGTGGAATAGATCGCGAAGCAGATTTGATTGTCCAGCCGCAGCATCTGGTCCGCCGCCTGCTTCCTAGCCATTTTGCAACCTCGCCAGCGAATAGAACTCGGGTCCATACTGGGACGGCTCGCGCCGGCATTCAATTGCGAACAATTAAATGTGAGCCCAGATAATATATATTGTACACAATTGAATTGCGTGCAATATAATAATCATCGAAACCGCAACAAGGGAGATCACCATGTCCGTCAATGTGCTCTACAAGACCAGCGCCAAAGCCACCGGAGGCCGCGATGGCCATGCCGCCACGCTCGACGGCGCCCTGGACGTCAAGCTCACCACCCCGAAGGAACTCGGTGGCGGCGGCGGCGCCGGCAATAATCCCGAGCAGCTGTTCGCTGCCGGTTATGCCGCCTGCTTCATTGGCGCGATGAAGTTCGTGGCTTCCCAGGGCGGCCCGAAGGTGCCCGCGGATGCGTCGGTGACTTCCACGGTGGGCATCGGCCCGCGTGCGGCCGGCGGCTTCGGCCTGACGGTCGACCTTGCGGTCGCCCTGCCCGGCGTTCCGCGCGCCGAAGCGGAGGCCCTGGTCGAGAAGGCCCATCAGGTATGCCCCTATTCCAACGCCACCCGCGGCAACGTGGATGTCCAGCTGACCGTTGTGTAACGAGTTCGCCGAATGGTCCGCCGAGAAATCGGCGGGCCTTTCGCGACGTGGAATTTGGCCGGCGCGCCCCGATGGCAACCCCGGCATACGCCTACGTGCGCCAAGCCATTGCTGCCGCGCCTGAAGACCGCTAGCTCAGGAATTCTACGTGAATCCTACCTGAGCGAAGGTTGTTTCCATGAATGCCCAAGCCGCTCCCGGCGCGATGACCGGACTGCGCGTGATCGATCTGACGCGCGTGCTCGGCGGCCCCTATTGCACGCAAATCCTGGCCGACCATGGCGCCGACGTGATCAAGGTCGAACCGCCCGCCGGCGACGAGGTGCGCGACTGGGGACCTCCGTTCCACGACGAGGACGCCGCTTATTTCGTCGGCATCAACCGCAACAAGCGCTCAATCGGACTCGACCTCGCCGCCGAAGGCGGGCGCGCGGTGTTGATGAAGATGCTGGAGAGCGCCGACGTCCTGATCGAGAATTTCAAGCCGGGCATGCTCGACAAATGGGGCATCGGCAACGACGTGCTGCGCGAGAAATTTCCAAAGCTCGTGCATTGCCGGATTTCCGGCTTCGGCGGCGACGGCCCGCGCGGCGGCAATCCCGGCTATGACGCGATCATCCAGGCCATGACCGGCATGATCGCCGCGACCGGCTCGCCCGAAAGCGGCCCGATGCGGATCGGCGTCCCCCTGGTGGATATTTCAACCGGGCTTTATGCGGCGATCGGCATTTTGATGGCGCTGTCGGAGCGGCAGCGATCCGGTCTCGGTCAGTTTCTCGAGACGACGCTGTACGAGACCGGCCTTGCCATCATGCATCCGCACACCGCGAATTATTTCATGCATGGCAGGCCGCCCCGCCTCACCGGCAATGAGCATCCCAATCTCGTGCCGTACGCGATCTTCCCGACCCGCACCGACGATATCTTCATCGGCGTTGGCAATGACGGCACCTTCCGCAAGCTCGCCAGGGAGATCGGCAAGCCCGAACTTGGCACCGACCCGCGCTTTGCCCGCAACAAGGACCGCATCGCCAACCGCGACGCGCTGCGCGCCGAGCTTGCCGCCGTGTTCAGCCAGCACGACGCCGAACCGCTCTGCGATCGCCTGCTCGCCGCGGGCCTGCCGGCAGGTCCGGTGCAGAAGATCGACCAGGCGCTCACCAATCCCCACACCGTCCATCGCGGCGATGTCATCGAGAAGGATTGGTACAAGGGCGTCGCCTCCCCGATCCGCCTCGAGCGGACCAAACCCAGCCTGCGCCGCACGCCGCCGAAGTTTTCGGAGCACTCGGCCGAGGTCCTGGGAGAGTTCGGATACTCGAAGGGCGAGATCGACGCCCTGGTGGCCAAAGGCGTGGTCAGCGGGCCCGAGCGGAAGCGCTGAGCCGCGATACCGGCTCCCGGATGCGGGTGCAGCGTCGCTCGACGGTGCACCGCAAATGCGCGGCGCGTTGCATCCGATAGCACCCTCAGCCTATTTTCCGGCTTCCCTTGGCCTGTGCTTTCCCAATAGCATCCTTTCGCCTATACGGTCATTTGCACGTCATCCGCCGCTGTTATCGCGCGAAACGAAGATGACGGCCCAACCTGGAGGAATTTTATGGCTCTTCGACAACTCGGCGCTGCTGCGGCAGTCGCGGCAACGCTCGCGCTCGCAACGCCTGCCCACGCTGTGACCGAGATCCAGTGGTGGCACGCGATGACCGGCCCGAACAACGACGTCGTGGTCAAGCTCGCCAATGATTTCAATGCCTCGCAGAACGACTACAAAATCGTCCCGAGCTTCAAGGGCAGTTACGCCGACGTCCTGAATGCCGGGATCGCGGCGTTTCGGGCCGGCAATGCGCCCGGCATCATGCAGGTGTTCGAGGTCGGCACGGCGACCATGATGGCAGCCAAGGGCGCCGTCAAACCGGTTTCCGAACTGATGAAGGAGCAGGGCGAAAGCTTCGATCCCAAATCCTATCTGCCGGCGATCACCGGTTACTACTCGACCTCGAAGGGCGACATGCTGTCGTTTCCGTTCAATTCGTCGAGCATGGTGATGTGGATCAATCTCGACGCGCTGAAGAAGGCCGATATCGCCGAGCCGCCGAAGACCTGGCCGGAGGTGTTCGCCGACGCCAGGAAGTTGCACACGACCAACCCGACCTGCGGCTTCTCCTCGTCCTGGATTACCTGGGGCCTGATCGAACAATTTTCGGCCTGGCATAACGTGCCGATCGGCAGCAAGGGCAACGGGCTGGACGGTTTCGACACCGTGCTCGCCTTCAACACCCCGCTGCAGACCAAGCTGCTCGAGGGCCTTGTCGATCTGCAGAAGGACAAGAGCTACGACTATTCGGGACGCACCAACACCGGCGAAGGGCGTTTTACGTCGGGTGAATGTCCGATGTACATGACCTCCTCGGCATTTTATCCGAACGTCAAGGCGAACGCCAAGTTCACCTATACTGCGGTCCCGATGCCGTACTTCCCCGACGTCAACGGCGCTCCGCAGAATTCCATCATCGGCGGCGCTTCGCTGTGGGTGATGGGCGGCAAGACGCCGGAGGAATACAAGGGAATTGCAAAATTCTTCACCTTCCTGTCGGACACCGATCGCCAAGTCTATCTGCACGAGGTGTCGGGCTATCTGCCGATCACCAAGGCGGCCTACGACAAGACCAAGACCTCGGGCTTCTACGACAAGAATCCGATCCTGGAAGTCCCGCTGAAGGAATTGACCAACAGGCCGCCGACCGAAAATTCGCGTGGCCTGCGCTTCGGCGGCATGGTGCAGATGCGTGATGTCTGGTCCGAGGAGATCGAGGCAGCTCTCGCCGGCAAGAAGTCGGCGAAGGAGGCCCTCGACGCCGCGGTGTCGCGCGGCAACGCGATGCTCCGCCAGTTTGAGCGCACCGCCGCCAAGTAACGGCGACGAGGATCGTGGCCGGGGTCGACCCCGGCCGCGATCCGTTCAGCGAGGCATCATGGAAAACCGGGCGATCTTTTCAGGCAAGCTGCTGCCCTATCTTCTGATCCTGCCGCAGCTCGCGGTTTCGCTGATCTTTTTCTACTGGCCGGCGCTGCAGGCCCTGCAACAGTCGTTTCTGGTGCAGGACGCCTTCGGGCTTTCCACCGAGTTCGTCTGGTTCGAAAACTATATCAATCTGCTGCAAACGCCCGAGTACTATCACGCGATCGGCGTCACCTTTGTCTTTTCGGCGCTGGTGGCATTCTTCTCGCTGACGATCGGTCTCCTGCTCGCGGTGATGGCGAACCGCAACATACGGGGCGTCCAGATCTATCGCACCTTTCTCATCGTCCCCTACGCGGTGGCGCCGGCGGTTGCCAGCGTGCTCTTCATCTTCATGTTCCAGCCCGGCCTCGGCATGATTGCGCGCGCGCTGCAGCGCAACGGCATCGACTGGAATCCGGTGCTCAACGGCACCCACGCGATGATCCTCGTTGTCGTCGTCGCGGTCTGGAATCAGATCAGCTACAATTTTCTGTTCTTTCTCGCGGGCCTGCAGGCCATCCCCAAGAGCGTGATCGAGGCGGCCGCGATCGACGGCGCCAAGCCGATGCGGCGGTTCTGGACCATCATCTTCCCGCTGCTGTCGCCAACGACGTTCTTCCTGATCATCGTCAACATCACCTATGTCTTCTTCAACACGCTCGGCATCATCGACACCGCGACCGGCGGCGGCCCCAACGGCGCCACGCAAACGCTGGTCTATAAGGTGTTTCAGGATGGCAAGGTCGGGACCGACCTCGGCGGCTCGGCGGCGCAGTCGGTTATCCTGATGGTGATCGTGGTCGCGCTGACCGCATTTCAGTTTCGCTACGTCGAAAAGAAAGTTCATTACTGATCGCCATGGTCGAGCATCGCCGATTTGGAAACCTGCTGCCTCATCTGGTCCTTCTGGCCGGCGTCGCGATCGTCGCCTTTCCGGTCTATCTCGCCGTCATCGCCTCCACCCACGACAACACGGTGATCGCCAACGGCCAGATGCCGCTCTATCCGGGCTCGCACGCGATCGAGACCTACTGGAACACCATCGTGTCCGGCACTGGAAAGACCACGCGCGCGCCGGTCGGCGGCATGATGCTGAACAGCCTGGTCATGGCGCTCGGAATCGCTGCGGGGAAGATCGCGATCTCGATCATCTCGGCCTACGCGATCGTGTTCTTCTCGTTCCCGTTCCGGATGACGGCGTTCTGGACCATCTTCATCACGCTGATGCTACCGGTCGAGGTGCGCATCTTTCCGACCTACAAGATCACCAGCGACCTGCACATGCTGGATTCCTATGCCGGGTTGATCCTGCCGTTGATCGCCTCGGCCACCGCGACGCTGTTGTTTCGCCAGTTTTTCATGACGGTGCCGAAGGAACTGGTCGAAGCCTCGAAAATCGACGGCGCCGGACCGATCCGGTTTTTCTGGGATACGTTGCTGCCGCTTTCGGTGACCAACATCGCAGCACTGTTCGTCATCCTCTTCATCTACGGCTGGAATCAGTATCTCTGGCCACTCTTGATTACGACCCGCGACGACATGCAGACCATCGTCATCGGCATCAAGAAGATTATCGACGTGCATGACGCACTGACCGAGTGGCAAGTGGCGATGGCGACCGCCGTGCTTGCGATGCTGCCGCCGGTCGCGGTCGTCGTGCTGATGCAACGCCTCTTCGTCAAGGGCCTGATCGAGACGGAAAAGTGAAATGGCGAACGTAACCCTCCGCAACGTCCGCAAGGCCTACCCCAACGGATTCGAGGCCATCAAAGGCGTCGATGTCGACGTCGCCGACGGCCAATTCTGCGTGCTGGTCGGCCCCTCCGGCTGCGGCAAGTCCACGCTGTTGCGCATGGTGGCGGGGCTGGAGACCATTTCGAGCGGCGAGATCGACATCGGCGGACGAATCGTCAACCAGGTCGAGCCGGCCGAACGCGACATCGCGATGGTGTTCCAGAATTACGCGCTCTATCCGCATATGAGCGTCTACAACAACATGGCCTATGGCCTGCGCAACCGCCGCATGCCGCAGCCGGAAATCGACACCCGCGTTCAGGAAGCCGCGCGAATTCTCGAACTCGGCGCGATGCTGGACCGCAGGCCGGGGCAGCTTTCCGGCGGCCAGCGCCAGCGCGTCGCGATGGGCCGCGCCATCGTGCGGCAGCCAAAGGTGTTCCTGTTCGACGAACCGCTGTCGAATCTCGACGCCAAGCTGCGCATCGCGATGCGGGTGGAAATCCGGAAATTGCAGCGCCGGCTCTCGACGACGTCGATCTACGTCACCCACGACCAGCTCGAGGCGATGACGCTGGCCGACATCCTCGTGGTCATGAATGGCGGCCAGGTCGAGCAGATCGGCAATCCGCTCGACATCTACCAGAAGCCCGCGACCACCTTCGTCGCCTCCTTCATCGGCGCCCCGCCGATGAACCTGATGCAGCTAAGCGCCGATGAACTCAAATCGCAATTGGCCGGCGACAGCCGTATCAACGAAGCCGGCATTCTGGGAATCCGGCCCGAGGACTTCGTCGTCTCGAACGAAACCGTCGCCGGCGGCGTCGCGCTTGGCCTCACTGTCGAGGCGATCGAGCGCGTCGGCGCCGAAACCTTCATCTACGGCACCCGCGAGCGCGACGTGCAGGGCGTCGCCGCCAACCCCGGCGAATTGCCGCCCGGCGAGGTGCTGGTGCGGATCCCCGGCGCCATCGGCCCCGCCATCGGCGAGCGGATCAGGGCGGTCGCGGCGCCGGACAAGCTGCATCTATTTACCGCCGATGGCCGCAAACGGATCGGCCCGTGACCGTCGTTCCGGGGCGTGCGAAGCACGAACCTCAGATGCGCAACTAGCGCATTGGAGAACCTCAAGATTCTCAGGTGCGCAATTGCGCACCTAGTTCGCGTCTTCGACGCGCCCCGGAATGACCTTTTTGGTCATTTTGTCGCGGTTCTACAGAGGCTTGAACCCTATCCGAATCGACCCCATATTCCCTTGTGACCGGACGGCGGACCGTCATCCAGTCGAATGGGGTGCCGTAAGGGCCCCTCAAAGTCGCTTCGAGAGGACTTTGTAATGTCTCGTGTTCCTTCGTTATCAAGTCCGTTCCTGCTGGGATTCGACGAAATCGAGCGTGCGCTCGATCGCGTCGTCAAAGGCGCCGACGGTTATCCGCCCTACAATATCGAGCGGTGCGACCGTAACAACGGCCAGCCCGAACGCTTACGCATCACGCTGGCGGTGGCGGGATTTACCCGCGACCAACTCGATGTAACGATTGAGGAAAACCAGCTCGTGATCCGGGGCCGCCAGCAGGACGACAAGGCCCGGCAATACATCCATCGCGGCATCGCCGCGCGCCACTTCCAGCGCACCTTCGTGCTGGCGGAGGGGATGCAGGTGCTGGGCGCGGATCTGAAAAACGGGCTGTTGTCGATCGACCTTGCCAGGCCGGAACCTGAAAGGGTCGTTAAGACAATTGCTATCAATGAACATGAATAATGGAACGAGGAGCGGACTCGACCGCTTAGTCTGACAGAGGAGTCGAGACCATGAGTGAAGTGAGTACGACGTTCGAACCCGAAAGCGTCACGATCGAGGCGCTGGCCCATCTGGGCGAGGGTCATATCGCCTATGTAAAGCAAGTCCGTTCCGAAGACGTGCCGGGACTGTTTCCCCAGGCGCCGAAGATCGCGCCGGGACTGAAGCTTTTCGCGCTGCATGCCGCCGACGGTACGCCGATCATGCTGACCGACAGCCGCGAAGCGGCGGTCGCGAACGCATGGAGCAACGAGCTGCAGGCCGTCAGCGTTCACTGACCTGGGCTTGCCGGTGTCACTGACTGTAGCCGTTCGCGGCTGACAGTGCGCTACATCAGAATTCGAGGCGCGCGGGCGTCTGTGACCGGCTTGGCCGGATACAGACGCCCGTATTGTCTTGGAGCCGCGTCACGCACGTGCGTGCATTCTTATTTGCCAACCGAGTTCATGTAGGCCCGGTCTTCTGCCGGAAGCCCGTCCAGCCAGGCTTTCTCATCGCCCGGCTCGGGAAGGATATGGCCGTATTCGGCCATCTGCCTGGCCGGAATTTCAGTCACGTAAACCCACACCAGACGCTTCGTAAGTCCCGAGAGATCGGCGATCGCGGTCACCATTTCGGTCACGAGCCGCTGGCGGTCGGGAACGCTGCGGCCGGCACGAATGAACCCGTGAACGAAGATCTGCTCCGATGAGAGCGGCGCGCCGCCCATGAAGTGGTTGCCTTTGGCAACATCGGTGTAGATCACCTGCGCAAAGAACGAGGCCGCGCCGGTCACCGCATTATGGATGCGCGTGATTTCGGCGGCGATCGCCGATTTCTTGGCTGCGTCGAGCAGGCCGGCAGGCGACGTGCAGTGATATGTCGGCATTTTGGTCTCCCTGGCATGGATGGTTCGTTGACGGCACGCATATACGGGTATATACCCGTAATATGAATGATGATCCCTGTCTATGCACGTCCTTGCGGCAGGCGGCGCTGGCGGCGACACAGATCTATGATGAGGCACTTGAGCCGTCAGGTCTGAAGATCACGATGTTCCGCCTGCTGCGCCGGATATCGGAAGCGGGGCAGCCGACGATCAGCGAGCTGGCGCGCATCGTCGATCTCGATCGGAGCACGCTCGGCCGAAATCTGAAAGTGCTCGAACGCTCCGGCCATGTGCAGCTGTCCGGGGGACAGGATGAGCGCAGCAAGTTCGTCAGCTTGACCCCAAAGGGCAGGACGAGGTTTGAAAAGGCGCTTCCGCTTTGGGCGAAAGCGCAGCAGACGATGCAGGCGCGGCTCGGAGATGAAAAAGCGGCCGTTTACGCGATTCAGTCGAAGCTAAACCGGAAGGCAGCACAGGTTTGAGCTTGCACAGCCTTAAGGCGCCTTCAACCCAGCCGATCGATCGAAAGGTCCACCATGCCTCTGGTAAGAATAGATATCGGCAATACCGCGACACCGGAATTGGCCCAGTTAATCGGCGAAGTCGTTTACGCCGCGATGATCGAAATTGCCAAAGTGCCGCAACACGACAAATTCCAGATCATCACCCGTCACGCCGCCGAGCAGCTGATCTACCCATCCGAAGGCTATCTTGGAATCGACTACACGCCGGGCATCATTTTTATCCAGGTTTTCTGGGTCACGGGACGAAGCACGGACGTGAAAAAGGCGTTTTACCGCAAGATCGCCGACGATCTTCACGCGCGAACGGGCGTGCGGAAGCAGGACGTGTTCATCAATTTGATCGATTCGGCGCGGGAGGATTGGTCATTTGGCAATGGCGAAATGCAGTACGCACCAACCTAGAAAGTTGAACGGCTACGCCGCTGGACGGGTCACATGACTGACGGTGAGCTTCAATCCATCACAGGCGTGGACGCATCACCGACCGCGCCGCTCGGCAAGACGCTGCTCGTCCTCAACAACGCCCATGCGCAGGAATTGTCCTGGCTGGAGCCGGAGCGGCTCCAGCATCTCGTCAAACAGGCATTCCTCGCGCGACGAATTGGCAATCTGGATGCGTTCATCCTCGCCCTTGACCAGGATGCCCAATACGACAGTCCTAATTTCCTCTGGTTTCGCGCGCGGTATCCGCGCTTCGTTTACGTGGACCGGGTCGCGGTCGCATCATCCGCACGCGGGCGCGGCTGCGCGCGCCGGCTCTATCACGATCTGCTCGAACATGCGGTGCGGGCAGGACACGAACGTATCGTCTGCGAAGTCAACACGCGCCCTCCGAACCCGGAATCGGACGCATTTCATGCAGCGTTAGGATTTGTCGAGGTCGGTAGCGCGAGTGTCTATGGCGGCAGCAGAACGGTCCGTTACCTGTCGCATTCGCTGGCCGCGCCAGCGTTTAGCTAACGCTGCACATCGAGACCGTCGGGTGTTGTCTACGCCGCACTCGCCGGCGGCAAGGCCAGCACCGAATAGATCGCCTGGGCATCGCGCGAGGCGCGCAGCTTCTTGGCGACGTCCTGGTCGCGCAGCAGTCGCGCGATCCGCGCCAGTGCCTTCAAATGATCGGCGCCCGCGCCTTCCGGCGCCAGCAGCAGGAACACGAGATCGACCGGCTGACCGTCCATCGCCTCGAAATCGATCGGGCGTTCGAGACGGGCGAAAAACCCGAACAGCTTTTCCAGTTTGGGCAGCTTGCCGTGGGGGATGGCGACGCCATAGCCGACGGCCGTGGTTCCAAGCTTCTCCCGCTGCAGCAGCACCTCGAAAATCGAGCGCTCGTTCTGCCCGGTCAAGGTGGCGGCCCGGGCGCTAAGTTCCTGCAACGCCTGCTTCTTGCTGATGACCTTCAACGCCGGGAGGATCGCCTCGGGTGCGACCAGATCGGTAATCGTCATTGGGCGTTCCGAGGTGAATTGAACCGTCAGGGTGCGAGATAGGTTTTAGTACGGCGGCGTCAAGAAGATGAGACGGCAGGCGGGCTTAGGCCCGGGGTCCCGATTTGGGGGCTTCTACTCCAACGCATGACCGGTGCCAACTCCCGAGAGCCCGTTTCCGGGCCCTATCCTTAAGGGGCGGCGGACCATAGGGAGGGGTTTTTCGGGCGTCAATGCTTGCAGGCATATATGTCAGGGGGTAACCGCCGGGGGGTCGACCCAGCCGACATTGCCGTCGGTGCGCCGGTAAATGATGTTCACCCGGCCGCTCGAGCCGTGCTGGAACACGAGGCAGGCGGCCCCGGTCAGATCCAGCTCCATGACCGCCTCGCTGACCGAAAGCCGTTTCAGCGACGTGATCGCCTCCGCAATGATGACGGGGCTGTACGCGGTGACCTCGTCGTCGCCTTCGCCTGGCGCCTCGATGACATAGCTCGGTGCGTCGAGCACCGGTGCGCCCATCCCGGCCAACGCCGCGGTAGCCTCCACATAGGTCTTGCGGGCCGAGCGATCCTTCAGGCGGCTCTTGTAGCGGCGCAGGCGCTTTTCGATCATCAACAGCGCCTGGTCGGCGCTGGCATAGGCGTCGGTGGCGTTGGAATCGGCCTCGAGCGTGATTCCGGAATCCAGGTGCAGCGAGCAATCGGTCCGGAAACCGAAGCCATCCTTACTCAGCGTGATATGGCCGGAATAATTGCCATCGAAATATTTGCGCAGCACCTCATCGGTGCGTTCGCTGACGCGCGAGCGAAGCGCCTCGCCCACGCTGATGCTTTTTCCCGAGATTCGAAGGGTCATTTGGTGCCTCGATTGCTTTGATGCCTCGACCACTCTGGAAGGGAACCGACACTATCGCGCGATTTGACGCGAACGCAATCAGGCGGGTGCGGTATCGCGGGACCGGTCGGAGGATGCGGCAGGGGCTGAGAGGGCGTTACCGAGCATGCTTTGCTTGTCACGGCGGCGTTGCACCGACGAAGGAATCCGCATCGCTTCGCGATATTTCGCAACGGTGCGGCGGGCGATATCAATGCCCGATTCGCGTAATCGTTCCACGATCGTATCATCGGAGAGGATCGCGGCGGGCGCTTCCGCATCGATCAATTGCTTGATGTGGTGGCGGACGGCCTCGGCCGAATGGGCCTCGCCGCCGTCGGCCGACGCAATCGAGGCGGTGAAGAAATATTTCAGTTCGAAACTGCCGCGATTGGTCGCCATGTATTTGTTGGCCGTCACCCGCGACACCGTCGATTCGTGCATCTGGATCGCGTCCGCTACCGCCTTGAGGTTGAGCGGCCGCAAATGCGCTACGCCATGAGTAAAGAAGCCGTCCTGCTGGCGCACGATTTCGGTCGCGACTTTCAGGATGGTGCGGGCGCGCTGATCGAGCGCGCGGACCAGCCAGGTCGCATTCTGCAGGCAATCGGTGAAGTAGGATTTGTCACCGTCCTTGCGAATCGTCTTCGACAGCTCGGTATAATAGACCTGATTGACCAGCACGCGCGGCAACGTATCGCTGTTGAGTTCGACATGCCAGCCGCCGTCGGGACCCGGCCGCACATACACGTCCGGCACCATGGTTTGCGTCCGCGCCGAGCCGAACTTCAAACCGGGTTTTGGATCGAGCCGGCGGATCTCGCCGATCATGTCGGTGATGTCTTCGTCGTCGACGCCGCAGAGTTTTCGTAAGCTGGCGATGTCGCGCTTGGCCAGGAGATCGAGATGCTCGACCAGCGCCTGCATGGCGGGGTCATAGCGGTTGAGTTCGCGCAGCTGGATCGCCAGGCACTCGCTCAAGCCCCGCGCGCAAACGCCGGGCGGATCGAATTTCTGCAGCACCGCGAGAACGGCATCGACGTCTTGCTGCGGCGCACCGAGCCGTTCGGCGGCCTGTCCGAGATCCGGCGGCAGATAGCCGGCGTCGTCGACCAGATCGATCAGATACTGCCCGATCATGCGCTGCGCCGGCTCGGTGAAAGCGACGGACAATTGCTCGGCGAGATGGCTGCCAAGGGTGACCTCGGCGGCGACAAAGGCCTCGAGATTGTAGTCGTCGTCGTTGGAGGCGCCGCCGCCCCATTCGGTATAGGCGGTCGGCGCCGCGTCCTGCGCGGCACGCGCGGCCGCCTCGGCGGGCTCCTCGGAGAATACGTTGTCGAGGCCCGTATCCAGCGTCTGCTCGATCTCGGTGCGGGTGCCGAGATCGCGGTTCATCCACTCTTCCTGGCCGGGCTCAAAGCTGTCGCCGACGGAGCCGCCGGCCATGCCCGCGGCATATTCGGCGCCGGAATCGTCGCCAAAACTGCCGGAATCGCCGGATTCGGAGAATTCCGCCCGTTCGTCGGCCCGCTCCTGGGTAGGTTCGCCGGCGACCGGCGCTTCCGGTCCGTCATTGGCGCGTTCCAGCAGCGGGTTCCGCTCCAGTTCCTCCTCGACAAACGCCGAAAGGTCGAGGTTCGACAGCTGCAGCAGCTTGATCGCCTGCATCAACTGCGGCGTCATCACCAGCGACTGCGACTGTCGGAACTCTAGTCTTTGCGTTAGCGCCATGGAGGCAAGAACCGTTCCCTGAAAGTTGGTCCGATTCTTGCTTATATTAGTCCGGAGCCGATGTACACGGCTTGACGAACGCTAAAAATGGGCTACAGGCGGAATTCCTCGCCAAGGTAAAGACGGCGTACATCCGGATTGTTGACGATCTCATCCGGACTTCCCTCGGTCAAGATTTCCCCGGCATAGACGATATAGGCACGGTCGGTGAGGCCGAGCGTTTCACGCACATTGTGGTCGGTGATCAGGACGCCGATGCCGCGATTGGTGAGGTGGCGGACCAGGTCCTGAATGTCGCCGACCGCGATCGGATCGATGCCGGCAAAGGGTTCGTCGAGCAGCATGTAATTGGGACGCGTGGCGAGCGCGCGCGCGATCTCGACGCGGCGGCGCTCACCGCCGGACAGCGCGATCGACGGCGTTTTACGCAAGCGCGTGATGTTGAATTCATCGAGCAGCGAATTCAGTTCGGCCTCGCGTTTTTTTCTGGAGGGCTCGACCACCTCCAGCACCGCGCGAATATTCTGCTCGACGGTGAGGCCGCGAAAGATCGAGGCTTCCTGCGGCAGATAGCCGATGCCGAGCCGCGCGCGCTGATACATCGGCAGCTTGGTGACGTCGTGGCCGTCGAGTTCGATGGCGCCGCGATCGGCCTTGATGAGGCCGGTGATCATGTAGAAAACCGTGGTCTTGCCGGCGCCATTGGGCCCAAGCAATCCGACCGCCTCGCCACGCCGGACATAGATGCTGACGCCACGCACGACCTGGCGGGTGCCGAAGCTCTTTTCCACGCTATGCACAGCCAGATAGCCCGGCCGCTTGATCAGGCGCGGCGCGGCGGCGCCGTTGGTCTTGCCGGCAGGCTTGCCGGGCTTGGGGCTGGGACGCGGGGCTTCCGCCCGGGGCCGTTCGGCTGCCGGCTGCGGGATCGGCAGATCCAGCCCGGGCACCGGTGCCGTACGCGCCATCGGCGGCGCGTCGCGCACCGGGCTCGTCAACATCTCGCCGAAGGAGTCGCCAAGCGCGGTGATGTCGTCGCGCGAGCGCGCAAATCCTGCCGGACCGCGTTTCGCAGGACGTCGACGGAAGATGCCGAGAATGTCCACCATCCCGCTTCGCTTAAGCCTTTCACGGTGATCCCGCGACCCATCCGCGGTGATTCGATTCGCTCGCGAACCATGAATTAATGGGCGCCCCTTGCCCAGCGATCAGCCTCAATCCCCTGCGGCGATACCCAACCAAGACCGGCTCAGTAGATACAGGCTCGCACCGCGCGCTTCAACCTCGCGACCCCAACATAGTATTTAAGTGATTGATCTTATTTCTGTTTATTTGAGCCGCCCGGGGCCGGCGGGACCGCGGGAAGCGGTGCTCCGGGTATTGCCGGCCCACCTTGGCCTGACGATTGGAACAGGCCCTGGACGCGTCCGCTGTCGGATTCCACCCGCGACACGCCCGTCGCCATGTCCACCTTCAGCCGGTCGCCACGCAACACATTCTTGCCTTGGGTCAGGACCACACCGCCGAGCATCGTGATCAGGTTTTCCTTGGTGTCGAAAATCGCGGTTTCGCCGGTCACCACTTGATCTTTCTGGGTCACGACCACGCTGCCTTTCGCCTCCAGCCGGCGTATCGACGAACTGCCGCCCGGGCCGGGGGTTGCCGACTGCATCGGAGCGGATTTCGTACCCTTCGAATTTGCCGGCGGCGTGGCTGATGACGAGCTTGAATCGTAGAACACCACCAGCGTTTTCGATGTCATGGTGGTATCGCCCTGCACCACCTTCACATTGCCGGCAAAGGTCGCTTCCTTTTTCTTGTCGCGCATCTCAAGCGAAGCGGCCTCGATCTGAATCGGCTGATCTCTGTTCTGCGAAAAGCCCTGCATCGCGTTGGGCACGCCCGACACTGCACCCTGCGCGCAGGCTTCGCCGCCGGCGATCAGCGCGAGTGCGAATGCCGCTACCGCAAAACTGCGCGAAGAAAACTTCATCTTGAAAATCATTTCGTATGGGACGGTTTGGCGGCAACCGACCGCGTCTTCGGCTGCGGCGCGGCAGGTTCAGGTGCAGCGGGTTCGTTAGCGGGCTGGCCGGACGCGCTATCGTCACCCAGCTTGTCCAGGTTCATCACGACATTGCCTTCGAACCGCACCACCTCGCCGCTGTTGAGAATCCTGAGTTTGTCTGATGTGAGCGTTCCGTTGAGCAATTTGACGTCGACATGTTCGTCCGACGTCACCGTGCCCTTGTTGATATCGACATAGGCCTGCGACATGCGGGCTTCATAGCCGGTGGAGGATTGCAGGAAGATATCTTTGCGCAGGTCCAGCATTTGCCGCTTGCTGTCGTAGTAGCCGGTGCGCGCGTCCATCGTAACCGTCGACTTGTCTTCCATCAAAACCTTGGCCCGCAACGTCTTGAGTTCGACGTGATCGGGATCGGTCAGATCCTGGATCGCGGCCTTGGCCCACATTTCGTAGGGCCGCTGGTCGGTCGAAAACCCGGCGAGATGCGGCGATTCCATCGTGACCTTGGTGCCGGATACCACGAGATTTCCGATGTCGACCGGCAGCTTGGGGAATTGCATGTTGTGGAACGGGTTGAGGACCGACGACACCAGCACGATGCCCGCGAGCGCCAGGACGACCGCCGCCGGAACCGCGATGCGCAACAGCCGCACCATCCGGCTGTGGCGCGCCGCGCGGGCAAAGCGCGCCTCCAGTCCGATCAGGTAGGCTGGGTTCTGTATCGAGTTCACCGCTGCTCCAAAGCGCGAGACGATCCCGCCATTGTACCCGGCATTGCCTGACAGTGCAGCCCGGACGTGGTCCCAGCAGTGTGACGGAAACGGGGCGGAAACGACCCTCGGCGGCCTTTCTAATGGTCACGGTTAGGAATGCGCGAAAATGTCCTCGGCCTCCCAGCCGTCCAGATCGAGCCTGGCCCGGGTCGGAAGGAATTCGAAACAGGCTTTTGCCAGTTCGGTGCGGCCCTCGCGCGCCAGCATGGCATCGAGCCGTTCGCGCAGGCCATGGAGATGCAGCACGTCGGAAGCAGCATAGGCCAGTTGCGCCTCGCTGAGAGCTGGCGAGCCCCAGTCGCTCGATTGCTGCTGCTTCGACAGGTCGATATTGAGCACCTCGCGCACCAGGTCTTTCAGGCCATGCCGATCGGTGTAGGTGCGGGTGAGGCGGGAGGCGATCTTGGTGCAGTAGACCGGCTGCGGCATCACGCCGAAGGCGTTGTAGAGTGCCGCGAGATCGAAGCGGGCGAAGTGAAAGATTTTTGTGATGTTCGGATTGCCGAGCAGCGCCTTCAGGTTCGGCGCGTCGGTGTGACCCTTCGGAATCTGGATCACATCGGCGCTGCCGTCGCCGTTCGACATCTGCACCACGCAGAGCCGGTCGCGATGCGGGTGCAACCCCATGGTCTCGGTATCGATCGCAACCGATTCCTTGTAGCGGGAGAGATCGGGCAGGTCGCCGCGATGCAGGCGGATGGTCATGAATTGAAGCCTCGTGTCTTTGGTCGATTCGACGCGAGACACTAGCGTCCAAAGCCCCGTGAGGCGAGCGGCGGGCACGCCCCGGACGCTATAAAACAGCCATATCGGCGCGATTTTCCGGCGGCGCGGCGGCTATTTGGCGCGAAGCTGGCCGATGGCGCTGAGCCGGTTCTCCATGTGGAAGGTTTTCGCGATCTTGCCGTCCCGGATGGTCTGGATATCGACGGCCATGATTCGAAAGCTTTTGCCGCTATGCGGCACGCCGAACAATTCGCCGGCGGGCGTGCCCGTCACTTCGCCGCGCACGATGACGCGGTCGCCCGCGACCAGCACTTCCTTGATGTCGAGTTTCATGTCCGGAATCGTGTTTGCGAAATTCGTGACCACCTTGATCGAGGTGTCGCGGCCCCAGCATTCGCCCGGCAGATAGCCGGCGCAGGATTCGTAATCCTCGGTCAGGATCTGTTCCTGAATGGCTTTGACGTCGCCGCGGCTGGCGACATTGAACAGGCTGTACCAGGGTGCGATGACGGCGGGGGCCGTTGGCTCGGTTAGAACAGTCACGATGTTTCCTTCTCCGTTGCCGCCGCACGCCGCCACAGCAGGGCCGCTGTGACGGCGATGAGCGCGAGTGCGATGGGGTGAAAGAGTGGCGGTGTCACACCGCCAAGCGACAGCACCGACATGTCGAATATCGGCAGCGCCACGGTGATCGTCACGAACCCGCGCAAACGGGTTGGGAGACCGGCGGCAGCGAGGACCTTTGTAATATGTATGCTGACCTACATATTATGAAGGTCGACATACCGATTTGCAACTGATATTTTTTTGCATGCCAAAGCTACTGATTCCAAAGGAAAAACACTGGCCGCCGCGGCGAAACTGTTGCGCCAGCAGGGCTATCACGGCACCGCACTGCACGACATTCTGGCCGCCGGAGGCTCGCCGCGCGGGTCGCTGTATTTCCATTTCCCCGGAGGCAAGGAGCAGATTCGGCGAGGCGGCGTTGACGCTGGCCGGCGAGGCCGTGCGCCAAGGCATCGCGAGGGCCGCCGAAGCGTCCGAGAGCGCCGAAGTCTTTCTGGTGCGGATCGTGCGCGGCATGACCGCGGACCTCGAACGCTCCGACTACCGGGAGGGCTGCCCGATTGCGACCACCGCACTGGAGACCTCCGCCCAGTCCGAGGTGCTTGGCGCTGCAACGCGCACCGCGTTTCAAAAATGGGAAAACGAAATCAAGCGCGGCCTGGAGCGCTTCGGCATGACGGCGGCGGAAGCCAATCTGTTTGCGACCATCGTGCTCAGCCAGGTCGAAGGCGCGCTGTTGCTGGCGCGGACCTATCGCGATCCGACGCCGCTGCACCGCGCCGAGCAGGCGCTGAAACTTCTCCTCACGTCATCGAAATAACAAGATCGCATCCGTTCGGAACCTTGCGCCGCATCCTTTCGGTACGTTGCGTTGGATCCTACAATCTCTTGCTTCTCGCCATTTTTCGCTCTCAACCATGCCGACGCGAAACTTTGCAGCGTGCCGGGCTCGTGAAATCGCGCGAGACCCACCCTATCTGTTGCGGGCAAGCACGGCATCCGCCGGCGATCCGCACCGCCGCTCTCTCCCGCCACAAAAAGAGTCTGCATGACCGAACAAACTTTGGCCACGCCAATCGACGACCAGCAGGAACAGGAACGCGGTTTTTCACGCTACCAGTCACTCCTCATTGCGCTGCTTGCGCTCGCGCAGTTCACGATCATTCTCGACTTCACCATCATGTCGCCGCTCGGCGCCATCCTGATGCCCGCACTTAATATTACCGCCGCCCAATTCGGCGTGGCGGTTTCGGCCTACGCGTTCAGCGCCGGGATTTCGGGCGTCCTGGCCGCCGGCTTCGCCGATCGATTCGACCGCAAGCGGCTTCTGCTGTTCTTCTATGTCGGCTTCACGCTGGGAACGCTGCTCTGCGCGCTGGCGCCGAACTATCATTTGCTTTTGCTCGGCCGAATCGCGACCGGCCTGTTCGGTGGCGTGATCGGCTCCGTCGTGCTCGCCATCGTCACCGACCTTTTTGCGCTACATTTGCGCGGCCGCGTGATGGGCTTCGTCCAAACCTCCTTCGCCGCCAGCCAGGTGCTCGGCATTCCGGCCGGCCTTTTTCTCGCCAATCATTGGAGCTGGCACACAGCTTTCGGAGCGATCGTCGGCCTGTCGATCGCGACCATGGCGGCCATCCTGTTGGTGATGCAGCCGGTGAACGCGCATCTGCGGCTCAAGCAGGACAAAAACGCCTTTCGGCACCTGATCGCGACGGTCGGACAGCCGCGCTATACGCTGGCCTTCGCGGTGACGACCCTGCTGGCAACCGGCGGGTTCATGCTGATGCCGTACGGCAGCGCCTACACCGTGCATAATCTCGGTATCGATATCCTGCACCTTCCGACGATCTACCTCGTCTCCGGCCTGTTCAGCATTTTCACCGGGCCGCTGGTCGGCCGGGCGAGCGACGCTTTCGGTAAGTTTCCCACCTTCATGTTCGGCAGCGCAGTGTCGGTGGTCATGGTGCTGATCTACACCCACCTCGGTCAGGTCACATTGACGACCGCGATCATCGTTAACGTCCTGATGTTCGTCGGCATCTTTTCGCGCATGATCCCGTCGCAGGCGCTGATCTCGGCGATACCCGACGCCAGTCAACGCGGCTCGTTCAGCGCGGTCAGCGCTTCCCTGCAGCAGTTCTCCGGCGGGCTCGGGTCCGTCTTCGCCGCAGCGATCATCGCGCAAAATCCGGACGGTTCGCTCCGGCATTTCGATTGGCTGGGCTACATCGTCGTCGCGACGTCGATCGTCTCGCTGATCACAATGTACTTTGTGCAGAAGCCGATCGCGAAGCGGACCGGCAGGCGATCTGTCTGAGACAGGGCATTGGGCTTGCGGCGGCGACCCGGTCGCCAAAAACGACGGCGGTCGTGACTCGCCGGGCGGCGGCACCATTCTGCGCGAATCCGCGCAAAATGGTGCCCAGGAAAGGACTCGAACCTTCACGGCCGTTAAGCCACTGGCACCTGAAGCCAGCGCGTCTACCAATTCCGCCACCTGGGCCCGGGCCGGTTACTAAGGACCGGTGGCGCGCTTGTCAAATTGGCAAACTGCGGTCCAAATGGTCTGTACAGCGCTGACATGATGGCGTATCGCGAATCCGCTAAATATGCCCATTATCGGCTGAATTTGACCCGCAGGAACTGACCTATGGCATCGAACCTGGAAACGCTCGTCACAGTCTTTGGCGGATCGGGTTTTATCGGGCGAAGCGTGGTGCGGGCGCTCTGCAAGCGCGAATACCGGGTCCGGGTGGCGGTGCGGCGGCCGGAACTGGCCGGGCATCTGCAGCCGCTCGGCCGGGTCGGCCAGATCCACGCCGTGCAGGCCAATCTGCGCTATCCGACGTCCGTCGAGGCCGCGATGCGCGATTCCCATGTCGCCATCAACCTGGTCGGCATTCTGGCCCCGGGCGGCGCGCAGACGTTCGACGCAGTGCAGGCCAGGGGCGCCGGCGCGGTGGCCAAGGCGGCGGCGGCCGCAGGCGCCCGGATGGTGCATGTTTCGGCGATCGGCGCCGACGAAAATTCGCTATCCGCTTACGCGCGCTCCAAGGCCGCCGGCGAACAGGCCGTGCGGTCGGCCGTGCCCTCCGCCACGATCCTGCGGCCCTCGGTGGTATTCGGGCCCGAGGATCAATTCACCAACCGTTTCGCCGCGCTCGCCCGCCTGTCGCCGGCTCTGCCCTTGATCGGCGGCGGCGTGAACAGGATGCAGCCGGTCTATGTCGGCGATGTTGCCCGCGCAGTTGCGGATGCAGTCGACGGCAAGGCCAAGGCTGGCGCGACCTACGAGCTCGGCGGGCCGGAAGTGCTGACCATGCGCGAGATCATGGAAATCATCCTGGATATCACCGAGCGCAAGCGCATGCTGATTCCGCTGCCGTTCGGTCTGGCCCAGCTCCAGGCGCTGTTCCTGCAGTTCGCGCCGGGCGCGCTGAAGCTGACGCCGGACCAGGTGGTGCTGTTGCGGTCCGACAATGTGGTCTCCGATGCGGCAAAGGCCGCGGGGCTGACGCTGGAAGGGCTCGGGATCGCGCCGGATTCGATGGAAGCGATCGCCCCGCAATATCTCTGGCGCTTCCGCGCCGCCGGGCAATTCCAGAGGAATGGCGCGTAATTTGGGCACGTCATCCCTGCGTAACGGCTTCGCCGTTATCGCTGGAGGTGCGAGCCTCTTCGGCGAGCCTCGAAGGATGACAAAGTCGGTGTGCGTGACTCATCCTTCGAGGCGCGCAAGAGCGCGCACCTCAGGATGACGCAGCGGAGTTCCTACCTGCCCATCGCCAGCGCGATCAGGCCGAGCGTGCCGACGATCACGCGCCACCACGCGAAGAACCTGAAGCCGTGGCGGGTGACGTAATTCAGGAACGTCTTCACCACGATCATCGCGGTGATGAACGAGACCACGAATCCGATCGCGATGATGCCCACGTGATCGGTCGTCATCTCGGCGCGGTTCTTGTAAAAATCATAGGCAAATGCGCCGACCATGGTCGGGATGGCCAGGAAGAACGAGAATTCCGCCGCCGCGCGCTTGTCCGCGCCCAGGAACATCGCCGCCACGATGCTGGCGCCGGAGCGCGACACGCCGGGAATCATGGCGAGGCACTGCGCAACGCCGATCCACAGATACATCAGCAGCGGAAATTTCGTGGCATCGTGTTCGTGCGGTTTGTGATCGAGCTGATCGACCCACAGCAGAATCGCGCCGCCGACAATCAGCGAAAAGCACACCACCCACGGATTGAACAGCACTTCCTTGATGTACTTGCCGACGATCAGGCCGATGATTACCGCCGGCAGGAACGCCACCAGCACGCCGATCACGAAGCGCCGGTCGGCGGGATTGGTGAACATGCCGAGCGCGATCTGCCACAATTTGGCGAAATAGATCACGACGATCGCGAGGATCGCGCCGAGCTGAATCAACACCGCAAAAGTCTGCCAGAAACTGCCTTCGCCGAGCCCGAAGAAGCGTTGCGCCAGCAGCAAATGTCCGGTCGAGGAAACCGGCAGAAATTCCGTGACACCCTCGATGATGCCAAGAATTACCGCCCTCAATGTATCCGACATCATGATGGGGTCCATTTTGACTGGAAAATCCGGGCTCTTCTCGCCTATTCCCCCTTTTGCTGCAATCGCAAAAAAACGGCAAACACAGGTTGCCTCGGGCGCTTGCTTGGCTATAGCGTTTTCGAGCGAGAGCCTGTCCCGGACTTGATCGGGGTGGATGCTGGTTCGCGTAAGGAAAACGCGTCAAAACTAAGGCTGGAGCCTCGGCCCTGATTCAAACAGAGTTGAACAAGCTCCAGTGTACCCCATTCGATACGCGGCCCGGCCCGGTTGAGGGTTTCTTAAGCGCCGCGAACTAACCCCAAGACTTACTAACCCAAGGACTTCATGTACACGCTGTTTCATCATCCGTTCTGCCCGCATTCGCGCTTCATTCGCCTGGTCCTTGGCGAATACGGCCTCGATCTGCGGCTGGTCGAGGAACGGGTCTGGGAACGGCGCGAAGCATTTCTCGCGCTTAATCCCGCGGCGACGACGCCGGTGCTGATCGCGGAGGGCTTCCCTCCTATTCCGGGCGCCGGGATCATTGCCGAATATCTCGACGAGGCGCACGGCCTGGAGGCGGGCGAACGGCGGCTGTTGCCGGCTTCGATGGCGGAGCGCGTCGAGGTGCGCCGGCTGATGGCGTGGTTCAACGATAAATTCTTCGAGGAGGCCTCCAATCCGCTGGTGACCGAGCGCATCTACAAGCGCTTCATGAGCGAAGAGTATGGCGGCGGCGCGCCGGCGGCGGAAGTGATCCGCGCGGCCAAGGTCAATGTGCGCTATCATCTGACCTATATCGGCTGGCTGGCGCGGACGCGGAATTATCTCGCCGGCGACCGGATCAGTTACGCGGACCTCGCCGCCGCGGCGCATCTTTCGGCGATCGATTATCTGGGCGACGTGCCATGGAGCGAGGACGACGCGGCAAAGGCGTGGTACGCGCGGGTGAAATCCCGCCCGTCGTTCCGCCCGCTCCTGAGCGAATGGCTGGCGGGCGTGCCGGCGTCGCGGACCTACGTGGACCTCGACTTCTGAACGAAACCGTCAAGCTTTCCCCGGCCGATCTGAAAACCGCGCTTGCGCGCCAGGCCCGTTCGCTCGGCTTCGATTGCATCGGCGTCACCGATCCGGAGGCAATCGCTGCCGCCGGAAAATACTTTCGCGAGTTCCTCGAGTCGGGTGGCCATGGTTCCATGGACTGGCTCGCCGCCAGCCCCGTGCGCCGCACCGATCCGCGCGTGCTGTGGCCCGGCGTTCGTTCGATCATCATGCTCGGCGTCAATTACGGGCCCGACGAAAATCCGCTGGAGATTCTTGAAAAACGCTCGTGCGGCGCGATCTCGGCCTATGCGCAAGGCGACGACTATCACGACGTGATCAAGAAGCGCCTGAAGGCGCTGGCGCGATGGCTGGTCGCGACAACGGGCGATGAGGTGAAAGTATTCGTCGATACCGCAGCGGTAATGGAAAAGCCGCTGGCGCAGGCGGCGGGCCTCGGCTGGCAGGGCAAGCACACCAATCTGGTGTCGCGTGAATTCGGCTCATGGCTGTTCCTGGGCGCGATCTTCACCGCCTCCGACCTGCCGCGCGATGAATCCGACATCGATCATTGCGGCTCATGCCAGGCTTGTCAGGATATCTGCCCGACCGCGGCGTTTCCCGCGCCCTACAAGCTCGACGCGCGGCGCTGCATTTCCTATCTCACGATCGAGAACAAGGGCCCGATCCCGCACGAATTCCGCAAAGCGATCGGCAACCGCATCTATGGCTGCGACGATTGCCTGGCCGTGTGTCCGTGGAACAAGTTCGCGCAGCGGGGGCGCGAAGCCAAACTTGCCGCGCGCGAACAATTGCGTGCGCCACAGCTTTCGGAATTGGCACGGCTCGACGACACGGCGTTTCGTGCGCTGTTTGCGAAATCACCGGTCAAGCGCATCGGCCGCGATCGCTTTATTCGCAATGTGCTGATTGCGATCGGCAACTCGAACCAGGCCGCCCTGGCGCTTGAGGCCGAACGATTGCTCGGCGACGAAAGTCCGCTGGTCCGTGGTGCTGCGGTATGGGCGCTGTCGCAATTGCTGGCGCGCGAGAAGTTCGACGCGTTGGCGGCGAAGACGCTTGGCACCGAGGCCGATGACAGCGTGCGAGAGGAATGGCAGCTCATCCACTGCCAGTCCCTCATCCTGAGGAGCGCGCTTTGCGCGCGTCTCGAAGGATGAGAGCCGGGCTCTCATGGTTCGAGACGGCGCTGCGCGCCTCCTCACCATGAGGATCAGCACCCTTGATTTCATCGCGCAAATTCCGCCATGGTCGCGCGCCATGAAAAATCAGCCTTTCTTCACCAAAGACCGCGACGCCTTCATCCCCACGTTCGTCGCGAACGGGCCGTGGGACCCCAACTCGCTGCACGGCCGCGTCATCATCGGCCTGCTGGCCTTCGAGATCGAACAGCGCCACGGCTCGGACGATTTCGTGCCGGTGCGATTGACGGTCGACATGTTTCGCCTGCCGAAAATGGCGCCGATCGAGGTCAAGACAAGAATCATCCGTGACGGGATGCGCATCAAGGTGATCGAGGCCGAGTTCTTCTCCGGCGGCACCAGCATGGCGCGCGCTTCCTGCCAGTTATTGCGCAAGACGGAAAATGCGCCGGGCAATGTGTGGTCGCCGCCGAACTGGGACGTGCCGCGGCCGGCGGACATTGCCAAACCCACCGATCCCAGGCTCGGCATGAACGGCAAATGGACCACGCGGCCGATCGCAGGCCACATGGGTTCGCTCGGGCCGCGCCGGCTATGGATGAGCGAAGTGCGCGAACTCGTCGAAGGCGTGCCGGTGACGCCGTTCGTGCATGTCGCCACCGGCGCCGATTTCGCCAGCCCCTTCGCCAATGCCGGCGATCAGGGCCTCGGCTACATCAACAGCGACGTGACGATCTATCTGCATCGCCTGCCGGTGACGAACTGGATCGGGTTCGAGGTGGTGAACCATCATGCCACCGATGGCATCGCGATCGGAGAGTGCTGGCTCTATGACGAAAAGGGCCCGATCGGCACGTCGACGGTCGCAGCCCTTGCGCAACGCAAGCCGATGACAAATCCGCCGCCGCCGTAACGATGCTTCGTCATTCCGGGGCATCGCGCAGCGATGAACCCGGAATGACGGGCCGCTAAGTGAGATGCCGCCCCATCTCGGGCCGAGCCTTCAGCGCCGCGCCCTGTTTCGCAGCGATCCTGACGATGCGCTCGGGCGCAAAGTTCATGTCGACGAAGCCGGGCACCGTGTTGGCGACCTCGTGATATGTCGCGATCTTGCCGTCGCGCAGCGTCATGATCGCGACCCCCTCGAACATCGCGCGCGCCCCATTGGCTTCCGGCAACGTCGAACGATAGCTGAACGTGTAGCGCGCATAGAGGGTATGGCCGTCGCTGACCGGCGCGTGCATGTCCCAGCGAAAATCGGTCGCCGTGCGATAGAACCAGTCGTCGATCATTTCAGCTATGTTGGCGCGGCCTGCGAACGCGCCGTAGAACACATCGTGATAGACGCCATCCTCGGTGAACAATTCCGAAAACGCCTTGCCGTTGCGCTGTTCGACGGCATCGCAGAACGCGCGGAGCATGGTCGGAATGTGCATGGTGTATCCTCGGTTACAGCGAGCCGTGTCTTCCTTCCCCTCTCCCCTTGTGGGAGAGGGTGGCGCCTCACGAAGTGAGGCGACGGGTGAGGGGTCCGTCTCCGCAACTGCGGTGTCCGCGGAGAGATACCTCTCATCCGGCGCCATAGCCGATGCAAAGCATCGGCGTTCGAAGAGACGGCGGCCGGAAGGCCGCCTATGCCACCTTCTCCCACAAGGGGAGAAGGGAAGAAGATCTACCCCATCTCCGCCACCGCCGCGATGATCCGCGCGATGTCCTGCGGGCGCGACAGGCGGTGGTCGCCGTCCTGGATCATGGTCAGCACCACGTCTTCGCTCGGCAGCCGGTGCACCAGCGCGAAGGCGTGCTGCCACGGCACGTCCGGATCCTGCGCGCCCTGCAGGATGCGGACCGGACATCCAACCTCGATGGCGCTGCCGAGCAGCAAATGGTTGCGGCCCTCCTCGATCAGTGCGCGGGTGATCGGATACGGCGCGCCATCGCCGTAAGCCGACGGCCGCTGCCACACCCCCTTGGTCCGGATCTCCTCGCGAATGTCCTCCGAAAAGCCGTTCCACATCAATTGTTCGGTGAAGTCGGGCGCCGGCGCGATCAGCACCAGCCCGGCCAGCGAGGCGTGGCTTGGCTCGCGCCTGGCGATTTCGCGTGCCAGCAGCAGCGCCATCCAGCCACCCATCGATGAGCCGATCACGACCTGCGGACCTCGGCAGAACCGCTCGAATACCGCGACGCTCTCTTCCAGCCAGCGCCCGATGGTGCCGTAGATGAAGGCACCCCCGGATTCGCCGTGACCGGAATAATCGAACCGGACGCAGGCGCGGCCCTGCTCGGCAGCCCACGCATCCAGCGCCAGCGCCTTAGTGCCCTTCATGTCGGAATTGAAACCGCCGAGCCAGAACAGCCCGGGGCCGGACCCGGCGCGGGCGCGCACCGCGATCCGGCGCCCGCCGTCATCCTTCCCCACCTCAATGAAGGCCGGTTCCTTATCGATTACCGCCGAATTGGTCATGGTTTAGCTACTCTTGCTCGACTCTTGCCCGTTGCTTTTTCGATGAGCACACGCCATCGATTAACGGATCCCGATGGCGGTCTGTCCTTGCGGAACATCCCGTCGCGCTATATTTGCCCGGCGTGACCAAAATGCCTCGCATTTGACGGTTTTCGCGCGTAAGCCGCGAGTTCGCTTGCCCGTCGACGCGTATTGCTTCAAACTATAGCCTTCCTTCACAACTTTGGAGAGTTACCCATTCGCCGTCCCAACAGAGCCCCGCCCACCGCATCAAAAGATGGGCCGCGCACCAATGATGAAATCCGCAACGCGCAGATCCAGCTGATCGATCAGAACGGCACCAACCACGGAACGGTCGAAACCGTGGTCGCCGTCAAGATGGCCCTTGAAGCGGGCATGGATCTTGTCGAGATTTCGCCGAACAACAATCCTCCCGTTTGCAAGATCATGGACTACGGGAAGTTCAAATATTCCGCGCAGAAGAAAGCCGCCGAAGCCCGCAAGAAGCAGAAGGTCGTCGAGATCAAGGAGATCAAGCTGCGGCCGATGATCGACGATCACGATTACGACGTGAAGATGCGCGCGATGCAGCGGTTCTTCGAGGAAGGCGACAAGGTCAAGATCACCTTGCGCTACCGTGGCCGCGAAATGGCGCACCAGGAGATCGGCACCAAGCTTTTGGACAAGGTCAAGGCCGACGTCGCCGAATACGCCAAGGTCGAGCAGGACGCGCGTTTCGAAGGCCGCCAGGTCGTCATGGTGCTGGCGCCGCGCTGATTCGAATCCGTGATTGCTGGAAATAACAACGGCCCGTCAGATCATCTGGCGGGCCGGTTTCGTTTGCGGATCAGCTCCGCGTGGCCTGCCAGGTGCCGCTGCAGCGATCACCGGTAATGATGCCGCTCCACCAACCGGCGCCGCTATTGCCGACGAGCCGGCCGCCGCCGCTGGCCCGGGAAGCCCCAACCGATACGCTGACGGCGACGCCTCCGCCGCGGCTGATTGAACCCGAAACCCTGCCGCCGCCTGCCGATGTGACCCGGCTGCCCCTCACCGTGAACGGGACGCTATAGCCCGAACTGCAATTGCCTCGCGTGGTGGCGAAGACTGTGTTCCAGATACCGTCATAGGCACCCACCACGGTGGCGCGCCTGGTTCTCGTCGCCGCGTCAGCGGTAGCCGGTGCCGCACCCGCGGCAAGGGCCGCGATTAACGGTAGCCATCGCAGGGCACGCAGGTTGGAGAAGGTAGCAAATCGAGCAATCGATCGATCAAAATTGGTCATTTTCTTACGGTTCCGGGCTGAGGAAATAGAGATATCAGAGACTACGTCACAGCAGAGGGTCCCGCGGTTCATCGTTGCCAATTCGCTCTTGGTCTGCCATAAGCCCAGCCTTCATCGCCCGGCTGATCAAGGGCTGCCGTGTCGATGTCCATGCGGGCTGTCTCATTTCGGAAATAGCCAAGCATTTTCAACGCTCTAACGAGCATTTTCGCCGCAAAAGCGCCCCTCGGGCGCGTCTTTTGTGCGGCAACAGGAGAGCCAAATGCCCAAGCTGAAGACCAAGTCAGGCGCTAAAAAGCGCTTCAAGGTGACTGCCACCGGCAAAGTAATGGCCGCCCAACGCGGCAAGCGCCACGGCATGATCAAGCGGACGAAGAAGCAGATTCGTCAGCTCCGCGGCACCCGCGTGCTGTTCAAGACCGACGGCGACAACATCAAGAAGTATTTCTTGCCGAACGCCTGATCGTTCTTGCGATCCCATTGAGCCGGCCGCGTCCGCGCGGCAATCCGTCACCGAATTTTCAGATCAAGGATAACAGTCATGTCTCGCGTCAAACGCGGTGTGACCTCTCACGCCAGGCACAAGAAAGTCTACAAGGCCGCCAAGGGTTTCTCCGGCCGCCGCAAGAATACCATTCGCGCGGCCAAGGCCGCCGTCGAAAAGGCCGGGCAATATGCCTTCCGCGACCGCAAGCGCAAGAAACGGACCTTCCGCGCGCTCTGGATCCAGCGCATCAATGCCGCGGTGCGTCCGTTCGGCATGACCTACAGCGTCTTTATCAACGGCCTCTCCAAATCGGGAATCACGGTCGACCGCAAGGTGCTGTCGGATCTCGCGATCACCGAGCCGGCGGCGTTCCAGGCGATCGCTGAAAAGGCCAAGGCCGCGCTGGCGGCCTAAGGCACTGGCGGCCTGAGGCAACAGCGCTACCGGGGCTTCAACGGCCTCGCGGCTTTCAGCGCCCGCTGCGAGTAGCGCTGGGCGACTTCCGCCCGGCAAAAGGCCGTGAACGAGCGATACATGGTGCCGGACTCGTTCTGGTACTTTCGATCGCAAACGTCCATCTCGCGCTGATAGGCCCGTTTTTGCGGTGCCTTGAGGCGGCTCAGGAAATCGCCCTCGCATTTCTTCTCGACCGCGGCGCCGAGATGGATATCGCCGCTGGTGCTGTATGCGCAGTCCTGAAACAGCTTCATCGCCCGCTCGCATCCCGGCGTGGTGTTGATCGCGCCGATGGTCTCCTCGAGGGTCATCGATTTGCCGAGACAGATCGAGGCGAGCGCGGGACCGGCGCTGAACGACAAAATGACGGCCAGAACGGCTACCGAGGGACCAAAACGCATCGCGCACTCCTTGATCGAACTCATCTTGGTAGGGCGCCCGGGATAAGGGTTCAAACGCGCCGGATCGCCGGCTTCCTGTTACAGGCTTTTTGCTTGACGTTTTGGCCCGGGAGCGGCGACAACCGGTCGCCTTTTGCAGAGAGATTTTGACCGTGTCCGACCTCGCAACCCTCGAACAAACCATTCTCACCGAAATCGCCGCCGCCGGCGACGAGGCCGCGCTGGAAGCCGTGCGCGTTGCGGCGCTCGGCAAGAAGGGCTCGATCTCCGCGCTGCTGTCGACGCTCGGCAAGATGTCGCCGGACGAGCGCAAGACGCAGGGCGCCGCGATCAACCTCGCCAAGGACAAGGTCACGCAGGCGCTGACCGCGCGCCGCGATATCCTGAAATCGGCGGCACTGGACGCCCGCCTTGCCTCCGAGACCATCGACGTCACGCTGCCACTGCGCGACGCCCCGGCCGAGCAGGGCCGGATCCATCCGCTCAGCCAGGTCTTCGAAGAGGTCAACGTCATCTTCGCCGACATGGGATTTTCGATCGCCGAAGGACCGGACATCGAAACCGACGACTACAACTTCACGAAACTGAATTTCCCCGAGGGCCATCCGGCGCGGGAGATGCACGACACTTTCTTCTTCAATCCTGGGGAAGACGGTTCGCGCATGCTGTTGCGCACCCACACCTCGCCGGTGCAGGTGCGTACCATGCTCACCCAGAAGCCGCCGATCCGCATCATCTGTCCGGGCCGCACCTATCGCATCGATTCGGATGCCACCCACACGCCGCAATTTCATCAGGTCGAAGGCCTGGTGATCGACAAGGGCTCGCATCTCGGCCACCTCAAATGGATTTTGCACGAGTTCTGCAAGGCGTTCTTCGAGATCGATCACATCAACATGCGGTTCCGGCCGTCGTTCTTTCCGTTCACCGAGCCGTCGCTCGAGGTGGATATCCAGTGCCGCCGCGACAAGGGCGAAATTCGTTTCGGCGAAGGCGAGGACTGGCTGGAGATTCTCGGCTGCGGCATGGTGCATCCGAGCGTGCTGCGCGCCTGCGGCATCGATCCCGACGTCTATCAGGGCTTTGCCTGGGGCATGGGCATCGACCGCATCGCGATGCTGAAATACGGCATGTCCGATCTGCGACAGCTGTTCGACAGCGACGTGCGCTGGCTCTCCCATTACGGCTTCAAGCCGCTCGATGTCCCGACGCTGGCGGGAGGGTTGAGTTCGTGAGTCTCGTCGAGACCGCGATGGCGGAGAGAGCCCCCACCCTACCCTCTCCCGCAAGCGGGAGAGGGAATGGACTGCCGTCGGGTCGAAAAGCTTTCATCACAATCGCGGGTACGACCACTCCATCCGCCCGAGAGGTCGGACTCCCTCTCCCGCTTGCGGGGGAGGGCTGGGGTGGGGGTCTCTCCGCATCGGAGGTCTCAATGGGCGACGAGAAAGAACCTACGTGGAGAGTATCTTCTCAATCGCGCTCAAACGCGCGCGAGCTCAGAAAGAAATCCACCGACGCTGAACGAATTCTCTGGTCAGAACTGCGCGATCACCGGCTGAACGGCGCCGGCTTCCGGCGCCAGGTACCGATCAAAAACTACATCGCCGACTTCGTGTGTCATGCAGCAAAGCTGGTGGTCGAGCTCGACGGCGGGCAGCATTTTTCCGATCAAGCCGAGCGTGCCGATGCGACTCGTTCGGCCGTGATTGAGGCCAGAGGGTTTCAGGTTCTTCGCTTCAGCAATCTCGACGTGATGACAAATCGCACCGGCGTGCTCGAAACAATTGCCACCGCGCTCGCGGAGAGAGCCCCCACCCTGACCCTCCCCCGCAAGCGGGAGAGGGGACAAGAGAAGCAAAGACCATGAAATTCACGCTCTCCTGGCTGAAAGAACATCTCGACACCGACGAGCCGCTGGAAAAGCTCGCCGACAAGCTCACCATGATCGGGCTCGAGGTCGAGCGTATCGAGGACAAGGCGAAGCAGCTTTCGCCGTTCAGCATCGCGCGCGTGATCTCCGCCGAGCAGCATCCGAACGCCGATCGCCTGCGCGTCTGCATGGTCGATACCGGCGACGGCGGCGCACCGGTGCAAGTCGTCTGCGGCGCGCCGAATGCGCGTGCCGGCCTCATCAGCGTGTTCTCGGCTCCCGGCACCTTCATTCCCGGCAAGAACATCACGCTCGGTGTCGGCACCATCAGGGGCGTCGAGAGCCGCGGCATGCTGTGCTCGGCCGCCGAACTGCAAATCTCGGAAGACCATGACGGCATCATGGAACTGCCGGCCGATGCGCCGATCGGCAAAGGCTATGCGGAATGGGCCGGGCTCGGCGATCCCATGCTCGAGATCAATCTGACGCCGAACCGGCAGGACTGCACCGGCGTGCACGGCATCGCGCGCGATCTAAGCGCCGCCGATATGGGCAAGTTCAGGGACCCCGGCATCAAGCAGATCAAGGGTGAATTCCCCTGCCCGGTGAAGGTGACGGTCGAGGACGCCACGCTGTGCCCGGGCTTTGCACTGCGGCTGGTGCGCGGCGTCAAGAACGGCCCCTCGCCCGAGTGGCTGCAGAAGCGCCTGACCTCGATCGGATTGCGGCCGATCAATGCGCTGGTCGATATCACCAACTTCATGACCTACGACCGGGCCCGTCCCTTGCATGTGTTCGATGCCAGGAAAGTGACGGGCAATCTCACCGTGCGCCGCGCGCGCGACGGCGAGACCCTGCTGGCGCTGGATGGCCGCACCTACACGCTCGACAGCGGGGTCTGCGTCATCGCCGACGAACACGGCGTCGAATCGCTGGCCGGCATCATGGGCGGCGAAGCCTCCGGCTGCGACGAGAACACGACAGACGTGCTGATCGAATCGGCGCTGTGGAACGAAATCAACATCGCCCAGTCGGGCCGCAAGCTCGGCATCAATTCGGACGCCCGCTATCGGTTCGAACGTGGCGTCGACCCGGCCTTCATGGTGCCGGGGCTGGAGATGGCAACCCGGCTGGTGCTGGAATTGTGCGGCGGCACGCCGTCGGAGAACGTCGTCGTCGGCAATCCCTTCGGCGAAGACCGCGTGATCGATTTCCCGCTCGCCGAGGTCAAGCGCCTCGCCGGAATCGAGGTGCCGTTCCCCGAAGTGCGGCGCATCCTCGGCCATCTCGGCTTCATGGTGGCCGGCAGCGGCCCGATGGTGAAGGTCGCGATACCGTCGTGGCGCACCGACGTTCACGGCAAGGCCGATATCGTCGAGGAGATCGTGCGGATCGTCGGTGTCGACAAGGTGCCGATGAAGCCGTTCGATCGCGGCGACGCACCGCGCAAGCCGGTGCTCACCACGATCCAGCTCCGCACCCGCCGCGCCAAGCGCGGGCTCGCCGCGCGCGGCATGGTCGAGGCGGTGACGTGGTCGTTCATCTCGAAACCATCAGCCGAATTGTTCGGCGGCGGCCAAGCCGAACTCGCGCTGGCCAACCCGATCGCATCGGATCTCTCGGACATGCGGCCGAGCCTGCTGCCGGGTCTGGTCGCAGCCGCGCAGGTAAATGCCAATCGCGGCTCGTCCGACGTCGCGCTGTTCGAGGTCGGGCAGGTCTTCAAGGGCGACAAGCCCGAGAATCAACTGGTCGCGGCTGCCGGCGTGCGCCACGGCTTTGCGTCCGGCAAGGGCATGGGGCGGCATTGGTCGGGTTCGGCCATGGCGGATGCGCTCGACGCCAAGGCCGATGCGTTTGCGGTGCTCGCTGCCGCGGGCGCGCCGATGCAGGCACTGCAAATCGTGCCCGGCGGGCCCGGCTGGCTGCATCCGGGCCGTTCCGGCACGATCCAGATCGGTCCGCAAAACGTGCTTGGATATTTCGGCGAGCTGCATCCGCGCGCGCTGGAGGCACTCGGCGCCGATGGTCCGCTGATCGCGTTCGAAGTGATCCTCGACCGCGTTCCCGACGCCAAGCAGCGGCCGACCCGCGCCAAGCCGGTGCTTGAACTCTCCGCATTCCAGCCGGTGTCGCGGGATTTCGCCTTCATCGTCGATCGCGGCGTCAAGGCCGGCGACATCGCGCGCGCGGCGCAGGGTGTCGACAAGAAGCTGGTCACGGATGTCACGGTGTTCGACGTCTACGAGGGCAAGGGCATCGATGAGGCCAAAAAATCGATCGCGATTGCGGTGATCATCCAGCCGCGCGAAAAGACGTTGACCGATCAGGAGATCGACGCGGTCGCCGCGAAGATCGTCGCTGAAGTCACGAAGAAGACGGGCGGAACATTGCGGGGATGATGCGGAAACGTGTGGAGCGGCGATAACATCATGCTCAGGGAATAGGGATGAGTCCTTTGGGCCTCATCCCCTCCGACGTCAGCCTCAACGCCGCGATCGCGGTTTGCGCCATCGCCTTTGTGTCGGGCACCGCGCGCGGATTTTCCGGCTTCGGCTCCGCGCTGATCTTCATGCCGCTGGCGAGCAGCATCGCCGCCCCTCGTCTGGTCGCCGCACTGCTGCTGATTATCGATTTCATCGCGGCCGCGCCGCTGCTTCCAAATGCCTGGAAGCAGGCCGACCGCAAGGCCACCGCGGTCATGGTGGTTGGCGCCCTGGTGGGCGTACCGATCGGGACCTACTTCCTCAGCCGGCTCGAGCCGGTGACGACACGCTGGATCATCTCGGGATTCGTGTTCGCGCTGTTGCTGCTGCTGCTTTCGGGCTGGCGCTACCGGGGCAAGGACCATGCGGCGATTTCCGTCGGCATCGGCGGACTATCCGGCTTTTGCAGCGGGCTGGCGCAGACCGGCGGGCCGCCGATCGTCGGCTACTGGCTGGGACGGCCGATCGCTTCCACGATCGCGCGCGCCAACATCCTGCTGTTCTTCGGCGCCTCGGATTTCTTTTCCGTGGTGAGTTACTCCCTCACCGGGTTGATCACGGCGGATTCGATCAAGTTTTCGCTGGTGGTCGGCCCGGTCTACGCCATCGGCGTCTGGTTCGGCGCGTCCTTGTTCGGCAAGGCCAGCGAGGCGCTGTTTCGCGCGATCTGCTACGCCCTGATCGCGGCGGCGGTTCTCATCGGCCTGCCGGCGCTCGACGGCGTGCTGCGCAGCGGCTAGGCTGGCTGCAACGGACAAGAAAATTCAGGGGGAGAGCGTTATGATCGATCGCCGCAATGCGCTGAAACTGGCGCTCGGCAGTGCCGCAGCACTGGCCGCGCCTGCCCTATTGGCGCAGGCACCGACGAAACCGCGCACGAAAATCGTGTTCCTCGGCACCAAGGGCGGGCCACGCGTCGGCGTCGGACCTTCCAACCCGGCCAATCTGGTGATGGTGAACGACACGCCGTTCGTGATCGACTGCGGCATGGGGGTCAGCCACCAACTCGTCAGCGCCGGCGTGCCGCTGGAATCGGTGAAGTATATTTTCATCAGCCATCACCATTCCGATCACAACCTCGAATACGGCAACCTCGTCTACAACGCCTGGGCCACCGGCCTGTCGTCGCCGATCCACTCGTTCGGCCCCAAGGGCATCGAGGCGATGACGCAGACTTATTGGGAGCTGAACAAGTTCGACATCGATACACGCATCGAGGACGAAGGCCGCCCCGATCCGCGCAAGCTGTTGATCGCCAAGGACATCACCGAGGACGGCGTGGTGCTGCAGACGCCGGACGTCAAGGTGACCGCGTTCCGGACCCCGCACCCGCCGATCACTGACAATTTCGCCTACAAGTTCGAGACGCCGGATGGCACGATCGTGTTCTCCAGCGATACCAATTACAATCCGAAGCTGGCCGAATTCGCTGAGGGAGCCGACGTGCTGGTGCACGAAGCGATCTATCTTCCGTGGGTCGATCGCCTGGTGACCCGGGTCAAGAACGGCGCCACGCTCAAGAAGCACCTGCTCGAGAGCCACACCGCCGCCGCCGAAGACGTCGGCCGCATCGCCGACGCCGCGCAGGTCAAGGTGCTGGTCATGAGCCACCTCGTGCCCGGCGAACTCGACGTGACGGACGAGCAATGGAGCAGCGAGGCGAAAAAGCACTTCAAAGGCCGCCTCATCATCGCCAGGGATTTGATGGAATTGAAGCTGCCGGTGTAACGCGATCCGCGCTTCGGCCCTACCATCAATTGATCGGCGTTGCCGATCTTGCCGGCGCCGAACGCCGCCGTTGCTTCGGTGCCCGCGCGGGCGCTTCCATTGGCTCGGCATCCCTCAGGGCGCCGATCCGCCGCAGCGCCGCTTCGGCCGCGCGTTCGCCGCTCTCCCAGGCGCCGTCGATGGTTCCCCACAGCGTCTCATGGGTCGCTTCGCCCGCGAGATACATGCAGCCGATCGGATCGGTGAGGATTTTGCGCGCGGCTTGCCCGCCCGGCGCGGCCACCGACATCGCGCCCAGCACGTGGGGTGAGGCATTCCAGCGCGTCGCGCTGGATTTCTTCACGGCGGCGGCAACATCGCTGCCGAACAGCTTTGTCAGCCACTCCACCGCGAACGCCGCCATCGCCTGCTCGCCCTGCGCGGACAGGTCGCGGCCGAACGAGCCTGCGACGTCGATCGTGCAGAGCGATGAGCCGCCCATGTTAGCGTAGAGCAGCGCGGTGCGCGTTGAGTTGCTCTGCTCAACCAGGATGTCGTCGCGCGATAAGCCGAGCGGATTGCCTGATATCTGCAGCGCGATCCGGTCGTAGCTGCCGAGGCTCAGTTTGGCGGCGGCATCTAACGTTCGCTTGGGGATGTCGGGGTCGAATTTCAAGTTGCCGGCGGCGAGAACATTGCTCGACACTGTGATGACGGCGGCGCGCGCGACGATCTTGCCAGCCGGCGTTTCCACCGTGACGTCGCGTTTGCTCCAGGAAATGCGTTTGGCCGGTGTCGACAGCGACACTGGCAGCTGTTCGCCAAGTTTTGCGATCAGCGCGCCCAATCCCTGACGGCAGGCGATCGCAGTGTTGCGATCCTGCGCGCGGGCCTTGTCGACGACGGAGACATCCTTGAGGTCCTTGCCCGAAAAATTGGCGCCGAGCAAGAACTCCGCCGTGCCCGCCCAGTCGCCGAGATCCTTTGGCAACACCGCCGCACAGGCGACGTCGGCCTTGCGCGAGGCGTCGTCGATGGCGCGGTTGGCGCGCACCAGAGCGGCCAGAAATTCCTCGGTTTCGCCTGGGCGAGCGTTGCGGCGACCGATGCGAATCTTCTGGCCTGAGGGCGCGGTCGTGATCTCAAGCCCCGCGGCGCGCGCGAGCCTGATCATCGGGTTGGTCTCGGGATTGTGCATCCAGCGCGCGCCGCGATCGAACGGCACCTCGAAGGTCGAGATATCGGTCTGACAGCGGCCACCGATCTGGCTCGCCGCCTCCACCACGATCACCTTGCGGTTCGCGGCCTGGATCCGCCGCGCCGCAGCAATGCCGGCGGCGCCGGCGCCGATCACAACAATGTCAGCCTCGCGTGACAATTGCGCGCCAAAAACCCTGCCGCCAAGCATCGGCGTCACCGCGAGGCCAGCGGACGCCGACAGGAAATCGCGGCGGGTCATTGTCATGTCATGGTTTCCGGAGACTTGAAAGAAAGAGAACAGCTAGCGAACTGTGCCGCATCTCACGGCGCGCAGCAACACTCATGGTAAATCAATCATGATTGATCGACGCGGTGCATGAACTAAATTGAAACGGCTTGCGACCATGCTAAGGGACAAGAAAAAAGCGGACGGGAAGCCGCTCTTGGGGAGAGTTTCATGGGCGTAATGCTCGATACCATCGGCCAGCTGATTGCGGGGTACCTGCAGAAGGAAGTCCCGGGCTATGAGCCGTTCACGCCCAGCGATCCGGAACATCTGCGTGGCGTGATCCAGGCCGGCGACGTCCTGCTGGTCGAAGGCAACAACCGGATTTCCGGCATCATCAAATACCTCACGCAGTCGACCTGGTCGCATGCCGCGCTGTATGTCGGCGCAATCGATGGCGCGACCGAACCCGACGGCGAGCCGCATGTCCTGATCGAGGCCAATATCGGCGAAGGCGTCACCTCGGCGCCGCTGTCGAAATATTTTCCCTATCACACCCGCGTGTGCCGCCCGGTTGGGCTGTCCTATGAAGACCGCACCACGGTGTGCCGCTATGCCATCAACCGGATCGGCTTCGGCTACGACACCAAGAACATCGTCGATCTGTTGCGCTATTTGATTCCGTTGCCGGTGCCGCAGCGCTGGCGGCGGCGCATAATTGCGTTCGGCTCCGGCGATCCCACCAAGATCATCTGTTCGGCGCTGATCGCGCAGGCGTTCGACGCCGTGCGCTATCCGATCCTGCCCAAGATCACCCGCGCCGCCTCCCGGAAGGCCCGGCGCGAAATTCTGCACATCCGCGATTCGTCGCTGTACATGCCGCGCGATTTCGATATCTCGCCCTATTTCGAAGTCGTCAAACCCACCATCGTGCACGGCTTCGACTATCTGGCCCTGCACTGGGCCGACAAGCAGAAGCCGCTCCAGGAGGTAGCCGGCGAATTCGGTGTGTTTCCAGAGATCGAGTCGCCGACAACTGTTCCTGAAGAGATTGACCAAGAAGCGCCGCTTCCGGTTGCGGAAGTGAGCGAAGCCGCGCGGGTCGAGCGCGTGACCGTGTCAGAGCATTTCCTCGCGGTCGAGTATGTTTCGGTGCGACCCCCAGAGCGCCGCGCCCGTCCCCGCGGGAAGGTGGCCGCTTAGACCGTGCATCGATGGCCCTCTCCTCGGCATCATCAGTTCGGCCGGGCGCTGCCTTCATACATGAACGTCATCGGCCTCGGCCCCGGGATATAGCCGGTCTCGATCCGGTCAATAGCAAAACCCGCGCCTTCGATCATCGAGCGAATCGGGCGATTGAGATGGCAGCCTCCGCTGCAGCATTTCCATACTGGCGTCAGCCGATCCTGCCACCAGCGCACGCCCGCGTCGGGTGCCTGACCGTGCTCGACGAACAGGAGCTTGCCGCCCGGCCGCAATACGCGCCGCATCTCTGCGAGTGCGGTAGCGGCGTGCGGGATCGAGCACATGGTCCAGGTCGTGACGATGGTATCGACGCAATGTTGGTCGAGCGGAATGGCCTCGGCGGAAGCCTCGAGGAAGCTGACCGGCGTCTTCGCCTGGTTTGAGACGCCACGCGCCATACGCACAAGCCGTGGCGACGGTTCGAGCGCCAGGACCTCCTGCACGGACGAACGATAGAACGGCAGGTTCAATCCCGAGCCGACACCGATCTCGAGCACCCTGCCCTCCGCTGCACCAATCACGCGCTCGCGAAACGGCAGGAGTTGCTTGTTGCGCATCGCAAGATCGCAGAGCCTCGGCAGGATGACGTCGTTGTAAAATCCCATCGCGCACTCCTGAATTCCTGACGCCGGGAGGACGTCATTCCGGCCAATGTGGGCACGGAACCGTCGCACGGAAGGCCCTGCGTCGCCATGGTGCGGATATTCCGCTGTCCCATTACAGAGGCGTGATCCGGATCAACGCGCGATGGGCATGCGGATAGCTTCAGGCTGCAACTCCTGCTTGGGCTCCGAGCATGCGAGCCAGCCGGCGTGAGACTAGCGGTCAGACCGGCCAATCACCGCCATCAGTTCCGCGATCTTTTCCCGTTGGTCGGCCTTGTTGCCGCTGGTGATCGCATGTTCGACGCAATGCGACACGTGATCCCTCAACACCTCTTCCTCGACGCGCCGCAGCGCGGCACGCACCGCGGAAATCTGCGTGACGATGTCGATGCAGTAGCGGTCCTCGTCGACCATTTTCGACAGCCCGCGGACCTGGCCTTCTATCCGGCTCAGGCGCTTTTGACAGGAAGCCTTGATGTCTTTTCGCATCCCGCCTATATACCCCTCCAGGGTATAGGTTACAAGTGGATATTGGGAAGGTGCGATGAGCGAAGCGAAGACCGGTTGCTGCAGCGGGGCTCACGATCATGCCGCCCACGGCCATGGCGACCATCATGCCCACAGCCACGCAACTGCGCGCGACCCCGTCTGCGGCATGTCGGTCGATCCCGCGACCGGCAAGCATCGGTTTGATTACCGCGACGAGACTTTTCATTTCTGCTCGGCCGGCTGCCGGACCAAATTTGCCGACGATCCCGCAGCCTATCTCGAAGGCAGCAAGCCGAAAGCCGACGTGCCTGATGGCGCGATCTACACCTGCCCGATGCATCCAGAGATCCGTCAGGCCGGCCCCGGAAGCTGCCCGATCTGCGGCATGGCGCTGGAGCCCGATGTCGTAAGCCTGGATACGCCGCCCAACCCTGAACTTGCCGACATGACGCGCCGGTTCTGGGTCGGCCTTGTGCTGGCCCTGCCGGCCGTCGTTCTTGAAATGGGCGGACATCTGATCGGCGGGCACGGCTTGATCGATCAGACCTTGTCGAACTGGATTCAGCTGGCCTTTGCAACACCCGTCGTGCTCTGGGCGGGCTGGCCGTTCTTCGTGCGCGGCTGGCAATCGCTGGTGACGCGGAATCTCAACATGTTCACCCTGATCGCGATGGGCACCGGCGTAGCCTATGTCTACAGCCTCGTCGGCACCATCGCGCCAGATATCTTTCCGGCGACTTTCCGCGGACATGGCGGCGCGGTTGCGGTCTATTTCGAAGCCGCCGCCGTCATCACCGTGCTCGTCCTGCTTGGCCAGGTTCTCGAACTCCGCGCGCGCGAGGCCACATCGGGCGCCATCAAGGCGCTGCTCGAACTGGCGCCCAAAACCGCGCGGCGCATCGGCGACGACGGCGCCGACCACGAGGTCGAAATCGACAGCCTGCAGGTCGGCAACAGATTGCGCGTCCGGCCGGGCGAGAAGGTGCCGGTGGATGGCGTCATTCTCGAAGGCCGCTCCGCGCTTGATGAATCGCTGGTGACCGGCGAATCCATGCCGGTCACCAGGGAGACCGGCGGCAAAGTGATCGCGGGCACGCTCAATCAATCCGGCGGGTTTGTGATGCGCGCCGACAAGGTCGGGCGCGACACGCTGCTTTCGCAGATCGTCAAGATGGTGGCGGAGGCGCAACGCTCGCGCGCGCCGATCCAGCGGCTGGCCGATCAGGTGGCCGGCTGGTTCGTGCCGACCGTGATCGTCGTGGCGCTGATCGCCTTTGCCGCCTGGGCCTGGTTCGGACCAGAACCGCGGATGGCGTTCGGCCTCGTTGCCGCCGTCTCCGTGCTCATCATCGCCTGTCCCTGCGCGCTCGGGCTTGCCACGCCGATGTCGATCATGGTCGGCGTCGGCCGCGGCGCGCAGGCCGGCGTCCTGATCAAGAACGCCGAAGCGCTGGAGCGGATGGAAAAAATCGACACGCTGGTGGTCGACAAGACGGGAACGCTGACCGAGGGCAAGCCGAAGGTGGTTTCGATCGTTGCCGCGGCCGGCTTTCAGGAAGCCGAAATCCTGCGGCTGGCCGCCAGCGTCGAGCGCGCCAGTGAGCATCCGCTGGCCGACGCGATCGTCAGGGCCGCCCGCGAGCGCAACCTCGATGTGACCAAGGTCGAGGATTTCGATTCGCCGACCGGCAAGGGCGCGACCGGCAAGGTCGACGGCAAGACGGTTCTGTTGGGCAATGCGAACTATTTCGCGTCGCTCGGCATCGAAACGCAGGCGTTGCACGAACAGGGCGAGCGCCTGCGCGGCGACGGCGCCACGGTGATCAACATCGCCGTCGACGGCAAACTGGCCGGACTGTTTGCCATCGCCGATCCCGTCAAGGCGACGACGCCGGAGGCGTTGAAGGCGCTGGCGGCGGAGGGCGTCAAGGTCATCATGCTGACCGGAGACAACCGCACCACGGCGAGCGCCGTCGCGCGGACGCTCGGGATCACAGATGTCGAGGCGGAAGTGCTTCCGGATCAGAAGAGCGCGGTGGTCGCCAGGTTGCAGAAGGCCGGCCGGATCGTCGCCATGGCCGGAGACGGCCTCAACGACGCCCCGGCCCTTGCCGCCGCCGAAGTCGGCATCGCCATGGGCACCGGCACTGACGTTGCGATGGAGAGCGCCGGCATCACGCTGTTGAAGGGCGATCTCGGCGGCATCGTTCGCGCCCGCCTTCTGTCGCAGGCGACCATGCGCAACATCCGCCAGAACCTGTTCTTCGCGTTCATCTACAACGCCGCGGGCATTCCGATTGCGGCCGGCATTCTCTATCCGGCGTTCGGCCTGCTGCTGTCGCCGATCATCGCCGCCGCTGCCATGGCGCTGTCATCGGTGAGCGTGGTCGGCAATGCGCTGCGGCTGCGGGTGACGCGGCTGTAATTCAGCCGCATCGCCTGCCGGCTTCGGGTTATCACGCCGCCTTGGCCGCCGTTCCGCAGGGCAGCCCGGCGCGGGCCAGCCCGCCATATAGCGTCTCGCCCGGCATTTCCGCGCGCAGGATCGCGCGCACCGCGATCAGTTTCTCCAGATCGATGCCGGTCGGAAATCCCTTGCTCTCGCACAGGAACACGAGGTCCTCGAACACCACATTGCCGGTGGCGCCGGGCGCGAACGGGCAGCCACCGAGCCCGCCGAGCGAGCCGTCGAGCACGCGCGCACCGGCATCGAGCGCGGCGGACGCGTTCGCAATGCCCATGCCGCGGGTATCGTGCAGGTGAACGCAGACCGGCTTTGATCCGGCGATCCTGACCGCGCCCTTGGTCAACTCACCCACCTGCTTCGGCCCGGCATAGCCAACGGTGTCGGCGATCGCGACCATATCGACGCCCGCCTCATACAATTTTTCGGTCAGCCGCAGCACCTCATTGGGATCGACGGGACCGACGATCGAACAGCCCAGCGCCATCGAGATCGCGGCATTGACGACCGGTCTGTGCGCGCTGGCGTCGCGCAATTCGCAGAGACGCTTGACGTTGGCGATGGCGGATTCGCGCGAGCGGTTGGCATTGGCCTGGCTGTGCTCCTCGGTCGCCGAGACCACGGTGGCGACTTCAGCAACGCCAGAAGCCAGCGCCTCGTTGACGCCGCGCTCGTTCAGCGCCAGTGCGATACCGTACGCGCCGGGCAGCGACGCCACGGCCTGGACGATATCGCGCACGTCGACGAATTGCGGAAACGTTTTGGCGGGCAGGAATGAGCCGACCTCGAAATTCCGCACGCCGGCGGCGTATTCGTCGCGGATCCAACGCTGTTTTGCTGCGGTCGAGGGAAACTTCTTCACCAGCTGCAGGCCGTCGCGCAGGCCCACTTCGCGCAGGATCACTTTGTTGTCGGGATAAACATCTTGGACGCGGGTCATCTCAGGCCTCATGCAGCGTTGTCGGTTGAGGAACGATTCTGTCGTTCGAGTTCGGCGCGAACGGCATCGGTGTCGGCGCCGAGCACAGGCACTTTGAGTCCTTCGCCGATATTACCGCCATTCCATTCAATCGGAAGCGCGGGAACCCGGAACGGGGCACCGTCGGCATTGAAGTTCTGCACCAGCCCGCCGGGGCGCAGCACGTGCGGATCCCTTAACAAATCTTCGGGGCGGTTGATCGGCGAGAAGCAGATATTGAGTTCGTCGAGCTTGGCCGATAGATCCGCCACGTTCCAGCGCTTGATCACTTCAGCCACGCGCGGAATGATCCGGGCCCGCGCCAGAATGCGGTCGGTGGTGTTGCGCAACGTCGGATCGTCGGAAAATTCCTGCAAGCCGAACTCGCGGCAAAAGCTCTGCCAGTGGCCCTCGGTGACGACGCCGATGAAGATGCGGCCGCCGCCGGCGGTGTCGAAAATGTCGTAGATCGGCCAGGCGTGCTCGCGTTCCGGCATCGAGCGCGGCTTCCGGCCGGTCATTTCATATTCGACCATGTGCTGCGCGACCAGGAACAGGCAGTTCTCGAACAGCCCGATGCGGATATCGGCGCCGTCCTTGCTGCCGCCGCGCTTCTGGTACAGCGCGGCGAGGATCGAAATCGCGCCGAACATGCCGCCCATGATGTCGTTGGCGGACGAGCCGACCCGCTGCGGCTTTTCCTGGGTGCCGGTCATGGCGGCGAGCCCCGACATCATCTGCACGACCTCGTCGAGCGCCGGGCGGTGTTCATAGGGTCCGGACAGAAAGCCTTTGTGGCCAGCGACGATCAGGTGCGGATGTTTTCTGCGCAGCTCTTCGGTGCCGAGGCCCTGCTTCTCCAACTGCCCGTCGCGAAAATTCTCCAGAAAGACGTCGGCGCTGGCGAGCAGCCGATGCATCGTCTCGCGGTCTTCGGCCTTGGCGAAGTCGAGAACGACGCTGCGTTTGCCGCGGTTGAACAGCGGGAAGAACGAGGTTCCCATGCCGCCGAGAGAGCGGGTCTTGTCGCCGGCGGGCGGTTCGACCTTGATCACCTCGGCGCCCAGTTGCGCCAGAATCATGCCGCAGGTCGGACCCATCACCATATGGGTCATCTCGACGACCCTTACGCCGTCCAGCGGCAGTCTCGTCCCGGTCATGTCTTCTCCCGTACTTGTTGGATCTTGGTCCTAAGCTAGGCCTTCACACGCCATCTGAAAAATATAATCTGTCGAATAGTGCATTCACCCTTCTAGAACGCAAATTCAATGGATTCGCGCCAGCTTCGATATTTCATCGCCGTTTACGAGCAGCGCAACCTGTCGCGGGCGGCGGATCAGGCCAATGTGGCGCAATCGGCGCTCAGCCATCACATATCCAACCTCGAAGCCGAGTTCGCAATGCCCTTGTTCGAGCGCAAGCCGCGCGGCATGGAACCGACCGCGGCGGGTGAACGGCTCTATGAGCATGCCCGCATCATCCTGCGCGCGATGGCGGCAGCCGAGCGCGAGATCAAGGCAGGCGGCAGCGTCATCGCCGGCGACATCTCGATCGGCATGGCGAATTCCGGCGTCAAGGCGATCGGCGTGCCCCTGATGCGGACCGTTCTGGCGAAATATCCCAATCTAAAGCTGTCGCTGACCGAGAGCCTCTCGGGCGCGACCTTGCTGCACCTGATGGCCTCCGAGGTCGATCTCGCGCTGGTCTACAATCCGCCGTCGGAAAAGGACCTGATCGCCGAACCGGTGCTGGAAGAGCAGATGTTTTGCGTCGGCACCGCAAAACTGATCGGCAAGAGCAAGGCGCCGATCACCTTCGAGGAGCTGACGCGGCTGCCGCTGATCCTGCTGCGCCACGGGCTCTCATCCCGCGCCTTGCTCGACGATCCCGTGCTGCTCAAGCGGCTCGAGGCCAATGCGATCCTGCATCTCAACTCGATCAGTGGCACCACCGGCGCGCTGCTGGCCGGATTGGGCTGCGCGATTGCGACAAAGCTGTTCGCGCAGGAACAGCTTCAAGGGGGAACGCTGATCGCCCGCGAGGTGATCGAACCCACTTTGACGCGCACGCTCTATCTGTGCCGGCTGCGCAACCGGCCCATGACCTATGTGATGGAGGAAATGCGGCGGCTGATGCTGGCGCTGATCGCCGAGCAGGTCGGGCGCGGCGCCTGGGAGGCGACGCTGCTGATCTAAATTGCTACGCTATCGAAGATATCGAACGCTTTGATCGATATGTTCTTCTGGATTTCTGGCTCGTAAGCGCCAAACATGGCTCCAGCTGGCACGTCCTCGCGAAGAAGGACGGCTGATCGGGTGTTTCGGGGAGGAATTCATGAGCGCAATCGAAATCGGCGCGGCAAGCGATGTCGCGGCCACATCCGGTGGGGCGGACGAGATATCGCGGCGGCTCGAGAGCCTGCCGGCCTCGTCCTATGTCTGGCGGCTGGTGATCCTGCTGTCGCTCGGCGGCTGTTTCGAAATCTATGACCTTTTCTTCACCGGCTATATCGCGCCCGGCCTCAACCGCAGCGGCCTGCTAACGACCACGACGCAGGCCTTCTTCGGTTTCTCGGGGATCGGCGCCTTCGTGGCCGCGACCTTTGCCGGCCTGTTCGTCGGCACCTTTTTTCTCGGCTTTCTCGCCGACCGGTTCGGGCGGCGGGCGATCTTCACCTTCGCGCTGCTCGGCTATAGCGCGGCGTCGGTGATCATGGCGTGTCAGACGTCGTCCGAAGGCCTTTTGCTGTGGCGGTTCATCGCCGGGATCGGCATCGGCGTCGAGATCATCACCATCGACGCCTACATCACCGAGCTGGTGCCGAGCTGGATGCGCGGCCGCGCCTTTGCCGTCAATCAATGCGTGATGTTCATCGCGGTTCCCCTGGTCGCGTTCCTGTCGTGGTGGCTGGTGCCGCTGCAGCCCTACGGCGTCGACGGCTGGCGCTGGGTGGTGCTGATCGGCGCCGCCGGCAGCATGGTGATCTGGGTGTTGCGGCTGTATGTGCCGGAAAGCCCGCTCTGGCTCGCGCGCCACGGCCGGACCGATGAAGCGTTGAAGATCCTGGCCAGGCTCGAAGCCGCCGCAGGCCCTGCCGCCGCGCGCCCGAAACCCGTCACGAACAAGACGCCGGCACGTGCGCCTGCGGCAGTGGGTTTTGCGGAGCTGTTCAGGCCGCCTTATCTGTCGCTGGTCGTGCTGTTCATGGTGTTCAACTTCTGCCAGGCCTTTGGTTTTTATGGCTTTGCCAATTGGGTCCCGACGCTGTTGGTCGAAAAGGGCATCACCGTCACCAAGAGCCTGCAATATTCCTTCATCGTCGCGTTCGCCTATCCCATTGCACCCCTGCTGGCCGCAAGCTTTGCCGACCGGCTGGAGCGCAAATGGATCATCTGCGGCGCCTGCGTGGCGATCATCGCGTTCGGCGCGGCGTTTTCGCAATTCACCGCGCCGGCGCTGTTGATCCTGAGCGGGGTGCTGCTGACGGCGGCGAACATGACGATGTCCTACGCCTATCACGCCTATCAGACCGAAGTGTTTCCGACCGCGATCCGCGCCCGGGCGTCGGGCCTCGTCTATTCGATGAGCCGGGTCAGCGCGATGTTTTCGGGCTTCATCGTCGCCTACATGCTGCGCGTCGGCGGCGTCAACGGAGTGTTCGGCCTGATTACCTCGGCCATGATCCTGGTCATCATCGCGATCGCGACCTTCGGTCCGAACGTCCGCGGCAAGCCGCTCGACGCCTGATCGCGCGCTCCTGACATTCGATCTTAGGTTGCGCGCGGGCGTAACCCGCGATAGGCTGCGCGCGGGCAACCTTGGGGACCGAGGAGTGCGCCATGATAGCCGATCGCAAATGGGTTGAGAGAAATCTTGGCTTCGATCCGATCTCGACGCCCCCGCCCGCCGCGGCCTTCACCGTCAAGACGGTGGCGGCATCCGCCGTCAAGCGCTCCGCCAAGGTCGCTCCGGAAGATTTCCAGCGCGAAATAATCGACTTCGATTCGGAGGCGCCCGAAGGCCGCGAGTTTGTCGCCTTCAGCACCGCGACCGGACTGTCGCGCTTCACCGACATCCCGTGGCCGAAGGGATTGGCGCCGCAGACCGGACCGAAGCCAAAAGGCACGGGCAACGGCCCGCTGCCGAAGGCCGACGTGCTGGTGGTGACTTGGACCGTCGACGAGGGCCACGCGCTGAGCCGCGTGCTCACCCCCGGCAAGGACTCCCGCAACGACTACGTTTCCTACACGCACAATTTCGCGACCCTTTCCAAGAAATTCCGTAAAGGCGCCCCGGCGCTGCAGGCCAAACGGCTCGGCGCCTACTGGACGACGAAGATCGGCAAGAAATCGGTCGTGGTCTTCAAGTCGGACTCCCACATGTCGCAGGATGGTCCGCAACTGCCGAACATCGACGTCTGGCGTCAGATCATCCAGGAAGTGAAGCCGAAGCTGGTGATTACCACCGGCACCGCGGGCGGCATCGGCAAGCTAGTCGAGGTCGGCGACGTCGTGGTCAGCCCGGTGGTCCGCTTCGACTGTACTTCGAAGTTCAAGAAGCAGCCGTTTGCGATGGCGCACTACACCAGCTCTCCGGCCAAATCGTCGAAATTTGCCGTGGCAAAAGGGCTGTTCAAGGCCAATTCCGCCCAGCTGCCGAAGGACAACACGCGCCCGCCCAAGATCATCAAGGTGGCGCCGGCGGATTTGAAATCCTCGGTCGTCACCACCGACCTGTTCGGCTTCGATACGTCGGACAATCACTACAAGCTGCAGGGGCTCGGCGACGTTTCCGAAATGGGCGACGCCATTCTGGGACTGGTGGCAAAGGACATGAGCAAGAGCGCGCCGCGCTGGCTCGCGATCCGCAATGTCTCCGACCCGCAGATCAAGGCCGAAGGGACGCTGCGGCAGCAGGCGCAGGTCGCCGCCACCATCTACAAGGGTTATGGGCGGTGGAGCTCGGTCTGCAGCGCCATCACCTGCTGGGCCAGCATCGTGGCGGAGCCGTAGCTCCGAGGCCGCCGCGTCCTGGACTTCCGGGAAATCAGAACGGCAGCGCGACGTCGTATTTGATCTCTTTCAGGATCACATTCGTCCGCACGTGACGGATGCCGGGGATCTTGAACATGAAGTCATCGAGAAAGCGGTTGTAGGCCGCCATGTCGCTGACGACGACCCGCAGGTGATAGTCGGCGTCGCCGGTGGTCGCAAAGCATTCGAGAACCTCCGGCCGCTTGCGAACGCGCACGACGAATTCGGAGACGAATTTCTCGTCGTGGCGGTCGAGCGAGACATGCAGGATGGCCGACATCGAAAACCCGGCCTTCTCGCGATCCACCAGCGCCGTGTACCGCGCAATGACGCCCGCCGCCTCCAGCGAAGCGACGCGGCGCCAGCAGGCGGACGAGGACATGCCGACGCTGTCTGCCAGTTGCTGGTTGCTCTGCCGGCTGTCGTGCTGGAGCTGCTGCAACAGCCGCCCATCAAGCGGGTCGATCATTTCCTGGCCTTCCCTGATCTGAACAATTTATCCAGAATATGGCCAATTGCCGAACATTTATACCCAAATCCCCGTATTTCCCGGGAAATCTGGAAAATCCTGTCCGTGAATTGGCAGATACTTCCGTCGACCTCCTCATCAGGACGACGGACATGCTGGACATATCAGACGCGCCGCAGCCGAACCTGGACCATTATTCGCTCGAGGACCGCTACATCAGGCAAAGCGGCCGGGTGTTCCTTACGGGCACCCAGGCGCTGGTGCGCATCCTGCTCGATCAGCGCGACCGCGACATCGCTGATGGGATCAACAGCGCCGGTTTCGTTTCGGGCTACCGTGGTTCGCCGCTCGGCGGCGTCGACATGGAGCTTTGGCGCGCCAAAAAATTCTTAGCCGATCGCCGTATCGAATTCCTCCCCGCCGTCAACGAAGACCTCGCGGCGACAGCAGTCTTGGGATCGCAGCAGGTCGAGACCAACCCGAAGCGCGAAGTCGATGGCGTATTCGGCCTCTGGTACGGCAAGGGCCCCGGTGTCGATCGATCCGGCGACGCGCTGAAACACGGCAACGCCTACGGCTCCTCCCCGCACGGCGGCGTCCTCGTCGTCGCCGGCGACGACCATGGTTGCGTCTCGTCGTCGATGCCGCACCAGTCCGATGTCGCCTTCATGGCGTGGTTCATCCCGACGCTCAATCCGGCCAGCGTCAGCGAGTATCTTGCCCTCGGCGAATATGGCTACGCGCTGAGCCGGTTTTCCGGAATGTGGGTCGGCTTCAAGGCCATTTCGGAAACCGTGGAATCCTGCGCCTCGGTCGATCTTCCCGCCCGGCGTCACTTCATCCGGCCCGAATACGACATGCCGCCGGGCGGTTTGCATTACCGCTGGCCGGATCTTCCCGGTCCGCAGATCGAGCACCGCCTCGAAGCCAAGAAGAATGCGGTGCTGGCCTTCGCCGCGGCAAATCCGATCGACCGCAAGATCTACGACATTCCGGATGCGACCTACGGACTGGTCACCACCGGCAAGGCTCACCTCGATCTGATCGAAGCGTTGCGGCTCATCGGTCTTGGCGAGACCGAATGCCGGCGGCTCGGCATCGATATCTACAAGGTCGGCATGGTCTGGCCGCTGGCGCACCACGACGCGCTGGAATTCGTGCGCGAGAAACGCGAAATCCTCGTGATTGAGGAGAAGCGCGGCATCATCGAGAGCCAGTTCAAGGAGTATTTCTACGATTATCCCGGCCACAAGCCGGAATGGATGGTCGGCAAGACCGACGAGAACAACGCACCCTTGGTGCCGTGGGTCGGCGAATTGTCGCCGCGCCTGTTGGCGCCGATCGTGGCGCGGCGGCTGGATGCGATATTCCCGAATCTCGACCTGCAGTCCCGCGCCGCAAGATTTGCGCCACAAAGCACCGGCATCGTCGAGATATCCGGCGCGAACCGCACGCCCTATTTCTGTTCCGGCTGTCCACACAATACGTCGACCAAGGTGCCCGAAGGCTCGCACGCGCTGGCCGGCATCGGCTGCCATTTCATGGCAAGCTGGATGGATCGCGAGACCACGTCGCTGATCCAGATGGGCGGCGAAGGCGTGAACTGGGCGGCCTCCTCGCTGTTTACCGGCCGCGATCACGTTTTCCAGAATCTCGGCGAAGGCACCTATTATCATTCGGGATCGATGGCGATCCGCCAGGCGGTCGCCGCCAAAACCAACATCACCTACAAAATCCTGTTCAACGACGCCGTCGCCATGACCGGCGGTCAGCCCGTCGATGGCCCGATCAGCGTCCACGGCATCGCCCACGAAGTCCGCGCCAACGGCGTCGCGCGGATCGCGTTCGTTTCCGACGAGCCCGAGAAATTCAATGCGCGGGATTTTCCCGCCGACGTCACCTTCCATTCGCGCGGAGAGCTCGACGCGGTTCAACGCGAGCTGCGCGAGATTCCCGGCGTCAGCGTCCTGATCTATGAGCAGGAGTGCGCCACCGAAAAACGCCGCCGGCGCAAGCGCGGTCAGTTGGCCGACCCGCCGAAATTCGCCTACATCAACGATCTCGTCTGCGAGGGATGCGGCGACTGTTCGGTCGAATCCAACTGCCTCAGCGTCGAGCCGAAGGAAACCCCGTTCGGCCGCAAGCGCCAGATCAACCTGTCCTCGTGCAACAAGGACTTTTCCTGCCTCAACGGCTTCTGCCCGAGTTTTGTCACGGTCGAAGGCGCTACGCGGCGCAAGAAGCAGGGTCTTGAAATCGACGTGCTGGCCCGGGCGAAGCCGCTGCCGGAACCCGAACGCGCGGAGATCACCACGCCCTTCAACCTGCTCGTCACCGGAGTCGGCGGCACCGGCGTCATCACGGTCGGCGCGCTGGTGACGATGGCGGCACATCTCGAGGGCAAGGGCGCGTCGGTGCTCGACTTCACCGGCTTTGCGCAAAAGTTCGGCCCGGTCATGAGTTTCATCCGGCTCTCGGCGGAGCCCTCCGACATCAATCAGGTCCGCATCGATCGCGGCGCCGCCGACGCGCTGATCGGCTGCGACATCGTCGTCAGCTCTTCATCCAAGGCAACGACGACCTATCGTCCGGCGATGCGCGCCGTCATCAACATGGCTGAGATGCCGACCGGCGACATTGTGCGGAATCCGGATGCAAGCCTGGCCGGACCGATGCGGCTGCAAAGCATCACGCGCATCATTGGATCGCAAAATATCAGGAGTTTCGACGCCAACCGGATTTCGGACGCTTTGTTCGGCGACACCGTTTTCGCCAATGTGATCATGCTCGGCGCCGGCTGGCAGCAGGGCCTGGTTCCGGTCTCGATGGAAGCGTTGATGCGGGCGATCGAACTCAACGGCGTTGCCGTCGAACAGAACAAGCGGGCGCTTGCGTGCGGCCGCCTTGCCGTGGCCGATGAACATTTCACCGCGCAGCTATTGGGACAAACGCAGCCCGAGGAGACGCTGGATCAGGTCATCGCGCGCCGCGCCGATTTCCTCACATCTTACCAAAACGCAGAATATGCCGCGCGCTATCGCGCCACCGTGGACCGCGTTCGTGCGACCGAGCGCGATCGGGCAGCCGGATCGGAGTTGCTCACATCAGCGGTGGCCCGCGCATTGTTCAAGCTCATGGCCTACAAGGACGAGTACGAGGTGGCGCGCCTGCATACGCAGACCGGGCTCCAGGACAAACTGCGGCGCGAGTTCGAAGGCGACTTCACCATCAAATATCATCTGGCGCCGCCCTTCCTGTCCGCGGGCAGGGATTCGCGGGGCCGGCCGTTGAAGCGGCAATTCGGTTCATGGATCGAGCCCGCTTTCCGGATGCTGGCGCGTCTGAAGATTTTGCGCGGCACGCCGCTGGACCTGTTCGGTTACACCCACGAACGCCGGATGGAACGAAATTTGATCGCGTGGTACGAAGCCCTCTTGACGGAGCTGCTTCCCCTTCTACATGCGGGGACTGCCGGTTCGCTGGCCGAAATCGCGTCCCTGCCGATGGAAATTCGGGGATATGGACCGGTCAAGCAAGTGGCCGTCGAAAAGGTGAAGGCGAAGATCACAAACCTTCGCAACAAAGGATGAGACCGCCATGTTGGACGCCGCCGTCAAGGCGCTATCGCAAATCCTGTCGCCGCCGATGCGCACCATTCTGTGGCGCTCGATCGGGCTGGCGCTGGTGCTGGTCAGCGTGCTGGCGATCGGATTGCAGCGGTTGTTGAGCTGGCTTGCGGAGAATGGCGAAACCTGGGCGGAGGCCATGCTGGGCCCCGGCTTCCACTCGACCCTCAATGTCCTCGCCTGGATCATCTCGATCGCCGCCGGCCTCGGCGGCATCTTCCTGATGCCTGCAATCACCTCGCTGGTCGCCAGCGTGTTCGTCGACGACGTCGCCGATCATGTCGAGCGCGAACATTATCCGGCGGAGCTTCCCGGCACCGCGCTGCCGCTCGGCACAGCGATCCCGGAAGGCGTCAAGACCGCGCTGCTGACCATCCTGGTCTATCTGATCGCGCTGCCCTTCGTGTTCGTCGCGGGCGCCGGCTTCATCGCGTTTTTCATCGCGACCGCGTGGCTGTTGGGACGTGAATATTTCGAACTTGCGGCGATGCGGTTCCGCTCGCCGGCGGAAGCCAAAGCGATGCGCAAGGAAAACGCCGCCATCGTCTTCACCGCAGGCCTGATCATCGCAGCCTTCGTATCGATCCCGATCGTCAATCTGGCGACGCCGTTGTTCGGCATGGCCTTCATGGTTCACATGCACAAGCGACTGAGCGGCCCGCGGCCGGAACTGATCGAGCAGGCGCGGCGGCGGGAAGTTTCCGCGCGCTGACGGCATCTGCCGCTTACGGCGGCACAGCTACGCCGCACTTCCGCAGCACACCCTTGGCAAAACCGAACGGCGCCGGCGTGAACGGACCCGGCGGCGCCCGGGTGATCAACGCCGTGAGCAACAGCGCGACCATCGCCAGCCAGAAACACAGCCAGAAGCCGTCGATATAGGCCAGCGTATTCGCCTCGCGTGCCACCTGGGCCGAAAGCGTTCCCATGGCGCGCGCTGCGGCTGTTCCTGCGCCGTGGCTGGCAAAGAAATCCGAGAGCTGCTTGAGCATGCGGGTCACATCGACGCTGCCGTTTTCAATGTGCTGTCCGAGATAATTGGAGTGGATCTGTTCGCGCACGCGCAGCCAGGTCCCCATCAGCGCCACGCCGATCTCGGCCCCGCCGAGCCGCATGATCTGGATATAGGCGGCGAACGAGGTCGCGCGCGCCGGATCGGAATTGGACACAGCGAGGATGATGATCGGCAGCAAGGTGAACGCCTGCCCGATCGATAGCAAAACGACGATGGTGACGAAATCGCCGCGCGCCCAGTCGTGGCTGAGTTGCGTGCCCAGCAAATTGGCCGTGGCGAAAGCCGAGAGCCCGACTACGAGCACGGTGCGGGGATCGAAATGCCGCAGCAGAAAGATCGATACCGGCACCAGCACGAACATCGGCAGCGCGCCCCAGGTCAGCAGCAGCACACCGGTCTGTTCGGGCCTGAGCTGACCGACGACGCTGAGAAAGTTCGGCACCAGCGATGAATTGGACAGGCTGGTGAGGGTGTAGAGCAGAATGACAACCAGCGAGAGCCCGACATTGCGCGAGAACAGCACGTTGACGTGGGCCCAAGGCTGCGGAACCAGCGCCTCGTTGATCAGGAACAGGACAAACAGCACGCCGCCGCCGAGCAGCAGTGCCATGACCGTGCCGGATTCCAGCCAGTCCAGCCGATTGCCCTGATCGAGACCGGCATAGATCATCGAGACCGAGGTGCCGAGCAGCAGCATGCCGCCCCAGTCGGCATCCCGCAGCAGGTTGCGGTTGACCGGTTCGGCCGGCGTACCGAGATAGACCATCAAGCCCATCAGCGGCGCGATCGCCACGCCCTGCCAGTACAGCCACTGCCAGCCCCAATGATCGACGTAAAAGCCGACCAGCGAGGTGCCGCTGTCGAGCGCGAAGCCGACCCGGATGGAATAGATCGAGATCGCCGGCAGCCACCATCGGATCGGCAAATTGCGGAACACGATCATCAACGTCGCGGGCACGAACGTCCCCAGCAACATGCCGTGCACGACGCTGAGCGCGATCAGCGTGGTGTAGTCGTGGACGAACGGGATTGTCAGCGAGACCAGGGCATAGGCAAGGCTTGGAATGCCAAGCACGCGGCGCAGGCCGAATACGGTGGCGAGCCAGGCAACGGCCGGCGCGATGAAGATCTGCGAACCGATCGCCGCGGTGCTGAGCCAGGCGCCCTCGTCGAACCCCAACGAAAAGGCGCCGCGCAGATCCGGCAATCCGACCGATGTCAGCCGGCTGTCGAAATTGGCCAGAAAAGAGCCGAGCAGCACGGCGGCGACCGCAAACAGCGGGTGGCGCGCGATGCCGCCGCGCGAGACCGGCCCGAGCGCCTGGTCGGCTGCGATCGTGTCAGTCATCGGTCTGAATGTTGGTCACGACCGACATTCCCGGCAGCAGGCGCTCCAGCAACGGCTGGTTCTTGTCGAGCTCGATCCGGACCGGAACGCGCTGGACCACTTTGGTGAAATTGCCGGTGGCGTTATCGGGCGGCAGCAGCGCGAATTGCGAGCCGCTGGCGGGCGAGACCCGCTCAACGCGGCCGTGCAGCTTCTGGTTCGGAAAACTGTCGACCGTGATGTCGACGGGTTGGCCGGGCTTGACCCGCGTGAGCTGGGTTTCCTTGTAATTGGCTATCACATAGACATTGGGCAGCGGCACGACATTGATGAGGTTGCTGCCGATATTGACGTAATCGCCCGGCTGGACCTGACGCTCGCCGACGACGCCGTCGAACGGCGCGACGATTTTGGTATAGCCGAGCTTGAGCCGCGCCGAGGCAAGGGCGGCCTGCGCGCCCAGCACGTCGGCGGCGCGTTGCTTCTTGGTTCCGGCCAGCACTTCCATCTGGTGACGCTGCGCGGCGATCACGGCCCGGCTGGCGCGAACATCGGCCTGCGCCTTGGCGTAGGCCGCGGTCGCCTGTTCGAATTTTTGCCTTGTGCCGGATTCGGTCTGCGACAGCGATTGCTGGCGTTCCTGTTCCTGCTTTGCCTCGACCTCCTGCGCGGCCGCCGATACAAGCTGGGCTTCGGCCTGCGCGATGGTCGCGTATTGCAGTTCGACCTGGTTGTTCAAATTGTCGAGCGCGGCTTGCGCGGCGGCGACGCTGGCCTCGGCCTGGGCGACCTGGGCCTGGTAGTCGGCGGGATCGATCTGAACCAGCAAATCGCCGGCCTTGACGCGCTGGAAATCGTTGGCGGCAACACTGAGGATTTCGCCGGCGACCCGGCTGCTCAGCCGGGTCATCTCGGCGCGGACATAGGCGTCATTCGTGGTCTGCACCGTGGCATTACCGACCCATGCATCCCAGCGCAGCGTCGCCAGCGCGATGAAGCCGAATGCGGCTAGCACCGCGAACAGCGGAATCGCGAAACGGCCCCAGGAATTGCGCAAGGCAGCCGGCGGCGGTGAGGCCGGAGGAGCAGCCGGCGGAGGCGGCGCCACAGCTATCTTCATTGCGGGCGGCGGGCTGGTTTGTTCCTGCTGACTCAAGGCAATCCCCTCACTCATTCTTCCGAATGCCGGACGAGGCTATCAAGGCATGATGCATGCCGCAAACCGTCGTGTGAGGCCACTGGCAGAGATGATCGATCAGGCATACCGCGCGGCTGGTGCCGCAGGGTCAACCCGACCGGTTCCGCGCCAATGGCACCAACAGCAGTCCGGCGATCGCGACGCAGGCGAGCATCGCCCAGGCCTCGTTGATGCTCAATGCGAGCGAGGCTTTTTCGACCATCGGCCGGACGAATGCCACGGTAGCATCGTCCGGCGGTCCCGGCGGCCGGTTCACAAACGTGGCTACGCTTAGCCCGATCGCCTTCGCGGCCGTAACATCTCCCGCCAGCAGGCGGGTGCGAAAATCCTCGGCATAAATTCCGATCCGGCCGTACAGGATGGTATCGATCAGAGCAATGCCGATGGCGCCGCCCAAATTCCGCATCAGATTGAACAGGCCGCTGGCGTCCGCCACCTCCGCTTCCGGGAGCGCACCGAGCGCAATGCGGGTCGGCGGCAACAGGCAGAACATGATCGCGATGCCGCGCACCACTTGCGGCAAAAACATCTCGTCGAAATCGGCGGTGCGAGGCTGAAACGCGCTCAGGCCCAGCCCCAGCGCGAACAGAGCGAAGCCGCAAGCCGTCAGCAAGCGGGCGCCGATCCGGTTTTCGAGGATCGCGGCGAGCGGCGCGGTGACGAGTTGCGCGACCCCGGTGACGAGCATGATGGTGCCGATCTCGAACGCATCACGGCCGCGCACGAAGGCGAGAAACACCGGCATCAGATAGACCGAACCGAACAGGCCGACGCCAAGGCAAAAGCTCAAGGCGCAGCCGGCCGCGAACGAGCGCCGCTTCAAGGTCAGGAGTTGCACGACCGGATGCGCCGATCGCAAGCTGCGGCGGACCGAGAGGGCGATACCGAAGGCGCTTGCCGACAACAGGCCGATGCATGTCAGCGACCACCAGCCACGGTGCGGCGCTTCCTTCAGCCCGATCTCGAGGCTGGCAAGCGCCGCCGCCAGCAGGATCAGCGTTAACCCGTCCAGTTTTGTCAGTTCGTTCAGATCGGTTTGCTGACGCGGCAGCAGCAACGGTGCCGCCGAGGCTGCGATCATTCCGGGAATGACGTTGATCAGAAACAGCCACGGCCACGACCAGGTTTCCGTGATCCAGCCACCGACGACGGGTCCAACGGTCGGCGCCAGCACCGCGACCACGCCGCCGACCGTGGTGGCGACGGCGTGAAGCCGGGGCGGGAACAGCAGGAACACCGCTGAAAACACCGCGGGGATCAACACACCGCCGGAAAATCCCTGCACCACCCGGAACACCAGCAGCACGGCAAAATGGCCGCTATAGGCGCAACCGATCGACGCCAGGGTAAACAGCGAGACGGCTGTTACGAACAGCCACCGCAAGGTCAGCACGCGCGTGAACAGGCCGGTCAAGGGGATCGCGATCACCTCGGCGATCAGATAGGCGGTCTGGATCCAGCTCATGGCGTCCGGGGAAATCGCAAGCGCATGCTGGATCGCCGGCAATGAGGTCGCGACCACCTGGATGTCGAGGATGGCCATGAACATGCCAAGGCACATCAACAGGAAGCCGGCCCATGTCGCCACGGCCGGCGCGACCGTTCGAGGCTCCGCCTGCTCGCTCACGGCGCCCTGCATGCGCGTTGACCGTCGACGGCGGACAGCGCGCGGGCCTCGACGCGAATCCGGATCACGAGCACCGCGGCGTTCAAGGCCGTGAAGATCAGCGCCAGCAGAGGCAGATGCAGCGCGAGCGGCAGCAGCGCGATCTCGGCGGCGACGACGGCATAATTGGGGTGCGAAAAATATTGGTAGGGTCCGGATGCGACCAGCGGCTCGCCCGGCAGCACGATGACGCGCGTGGTCCATCGCGGCCCGAGCGTTGCGAGAATCCATGCGCGAAAGCCCTGCAGCGCGACGAACAGCGACAGCGCCACGAGGTTCACGTCCTGATCGCGACCCCAGACCCACAGCGCGATCAGCCAGGCGGCATGGACCGCCACGACCAGCGGATAGTGATCGGCGCCGATCTCGATGGCGCCGCGCGCAAGCAGCCTGCCGGTGTTGTATCGCGACAAGACGAGCTCGCCGATCCGCTGCAGCGTGACCAGCGCAAGAATGACGGCCGCGAGGCTCACGCAGCGTGCCGCAGCGCGACGCAGCTTGCGGTGAAGCCGGGCCCAAGGGCGGTCAGCAGCGACCGCGACGGCAGGCCGTGGGCGCGCGCGCGTTCGAGCACGAACAGCACGGTGGGCGACGACATGTTGCCATAGTCGGCGATAACTTCGCGCTCATGGTCGAGCGTGCCCTGATCGAGCGACAGCGCCCGTTCAAGCGCTAGAATGACCTTGGTGCCGCCCGGATGACAGACGAAGCGATTGATATCGCTTGCCGACAACGCCATCCGGGACAGAATTTCCGTGACGGCCGGCCCGATATTGTCCCGGACGAAATCGGGAATCGTGCGCTGAAAGATCACGCCAAAGCCTTCGGGATCGACGCTCCATCCCATGATGTCGAGCGTATCGGGCCATTGCTTTTCGCCGGCGGCCTCGATCCGGGTCGCGCCGCCGTCGCCGGCGCGCAGAATGGCTGCAGCTGCGCCGTCGCCGAACAGGCTGGCAGCAACGACGTTGGCCTTGGTCAATTCATCATGGCGCACTGCAAGGGTGCAGAGTTCGAGCGCGACCAACAGCACATTGGTGCCGGGCCGCGCCTGCGCCAGCCTTGAAGCGATCGACAGGCCGGAGACGCCGCCGGCGCATCCCAAACCGAATACCGGCACGCGCGACACGTCGCTGCGGAAACCAAGCTGGCCCGCGACCCGCGCTTCCAGCGTCGGCGTCGCAATGCCGGTCGAGCATACCGTGACGACCGTGTCGATATCGCCGGCCGAAAGATCCGCCTGCGCCAGCGCCTTGCGCGCGACGTCGACGAACAGCGCCTCCGCGCCTTCGAGAAACGCCCGCGTTCGCTCCGGCCAGCCGCGCCGCTCGAGATACCATTCCATCGGTTTGACGCCGTAGCGGTGGCGTATTCCGGTGTTGGCAAACAGGCTCGACATGGTTTCGAACTGCGGATAGCGGTCCGCCAACAGCTTGCTGGCTGCTTCCAGGATTTGCTTCTGATGAAACAGATGCGGGGGAACCGAGGTCGCAAGCGAGACCAGTGCGGCCTTGTCATTCATATCACTCACCCTGCTCACTCACCCTGCGTCTGGTACCTCGTTATATGAACCTCGCGGTGTGGCGAATATTTCGGATGCCGCCGATGCCGGGCACGCCGGGGCATCACTATAAATTGAATGACGAAGAGACGATGCTCGCGAAAAGTCTACACCGTCTTTTCCGGCCAGCGGCAGAGATCGTTGATCAGGCATAACTCGCAGCGCGGCTTGCGGGCCAGACAGGTGTAGCGGCCGTGCAGGATCAGCCAGTGATGCGCATGCAGCATGAACTCGGACGGGATCACTTTCTCCAGCCCAAGCTCGACCTCGAGCGGCGTATTGCCCGGCGCCAAACCGGTGCGATTGCCGACGCGAAACACATGGGTATCGACCGCCATGGTGTGTTCGCCATAGGCCATGTTGAGCACGACATTGGCGGCCTTGCGTCCGGCGCCGGGTAGCGTTTCGATCTCGGCGCGGCTGCGCGGCACTTCGCCGCCGAATTCGGCAATCAGTTTTTCCGACAGCGCGATGACGTTCCTGGCCTTGTTGCGGTAGAGCCCGATGGTCTTGATGTAGTCGCGGACCTGGTCTTCACCGAGCGCGAGCATCTTTTGCGGCGTGTCGGCGACTTGAAACAGCGCGCGCGTCGCTTTGTTGACGCCGGCGTCGGTCGCCTGCGCCGACAGCACCACGGCGACCAGCAGCGTGTAGGGGTTGAGGTGCTCGAGTTCGCCTTTCGGCTCGGGATTGGCGTTGCGAAAACGGCTGAAGGCCTCATGGACCTCGGCGGAGGTCCAGGGCCTTGGCTTTGGCGATTTTTTGACCGATTTTTTGGGCGCTGCGGATTTGGGCGACGATCCGGCCGCCGCCTTTTTCGCCGGCTTCCTCGGTGCGGAGCGAACGCTGGTTTTTTTGGCGCGTTGAGCGCGGATGATTTTGGCCATGATCCGGGTATACTGACCTGTGATGACCGCTAGCAACGACTTTGATCCGGAGCCGCCCGAGCCAAAACTGTTTTCGGCACGGCTGACGCCCCACCGTTCGCTCAACCGCACCGGCTTTCTGGTGCTGATGGCGTTCATTAGCGTCGTCAGTTTTGTCGCGGGCGTAGCGTTCTGGATGATGGGCGCCTGGCCGGTGTTCGGCTTCTTCAGCCTCGACGTGCTGGTGATCTACTGGGCGTTCCGGATCAATTTCCGCCGCGCCAAGGCCACCGAGGACATCGTGGTGACGGCATCGGAATTGCGCGTGCGCCGGGTCAGCCATCGCGGCCATGTCGTCGAGTGGGTGCTCAATCCCCTGTGGGTGCAGTTTGAGCAGAAGAGCCACGCCGAATTCGGCATCGAAGGGCTTTATCTGGTCTCCAGAGGCCGCCGCGTCTCGATCGGCAGTTTTTTGGGGCCAGACGAAAAGGCCAGTTTTGCCAAGGCCTTAATGGCAGCCCTGCAGGCCGCCAAGCGCGGCCCGACGTATAATCCGGTGGCGTGAACGCTTATCGGAAATCGGGTGGTTGGAACGACCGATGCGTCCTACATCAAGGAGCATGATGACACTCGCCATAAATGACCAGCGCCTGACCAAGCCGGGCCCCCTAAACGCCGCGCTGCGCGACTATGATTCGGTGCGGCGCGCGATCGCCTTCATCTCCGAGCACTGGCGCGCGCAGCCGACCATCGAATCGATGGCGGAAGCCGCCAGCGTAACGCCGGACGAACTGCACCATCTGTTCCGCCGCTGGGCCGGGCTGACGCCAAAGGCATTCATGCAGGCGCTGACGCTCGATCACGCCAAGGGCCTGCTGCGCGACTCCGCCAGCGTGCTCGACGCAGCACTCGACTCCGGGCTGTCGGGCCCGGGCCGGCTCCATGATCTGTTCGTCACCCATGAGGCGATGTCGCCGGGCGAATGGAAGAACGGCGGCGCCGGCATGACCTTGCGCTACGGCTTCCATCCCTCGCCGTTCGGCACCGCGATCGTGATCGCGAGCGGCCGCGGCCTCGCGGGCCTTGCCTTCGCCGATCCCGGCGAGGAGCCGGCGGCGTTTGCCGACATGAAGCGGCGCTGGCCGAACGCGACCTATGTCGAGGACCGCGACGGCACGGCAGGCCTCGCCCAGCGCATCTTCGACACCAAACTGTGGCGGCCGGACCAGCCGCTGCGCGTGGTCCTGATCGGCACCGATTTCGAGGTGCGGGTGTGGGAGACCTTGCTGAAGATCCCGATGGGCCGCGCGGTCTGCTATTCGGATATCGCCAACAAGATCCAGAACCCGAAGGCCTCGCGCGCCGTCGGCGCCGCGGTCGGACGCAATCCGGTGTCGTTCGTGGTGCCCTGCCATCGCGCCCTCGGCAAGGGCGGCGCACTGACCGGCTATCACTGGGGCATCACCCGCAAGCAGGCGATGCTGGGCTGGGAAGCCGGACAGGTGGGATTGCACTAACGGCGGAAATGCTCCGGGCATGCTAGCTCACGAGGGCGCGCCCGAACGGCACGACCTTGTTGCCGGCGTCGTGTCCAATATCGGCACGGCCCAACCAGGGTATGCCGGACTTCCGGCACCAGTGGCGGGCGACTTCCTCTTCGGTCATGCCAAAGTCCGGATCGTTCGGCGTGATGTCGCTGCAACGGCCCAGCATGATGCCGGCAGCCCGCCTGACCCCGGGATTGCCAGTGATGTGAAACAGCGACCGGTCGATCCGGTACATCGCCTCGGACACCTCCTCCAGCATCAGCACATGGCCGTCGAAGTCGGGCTGGTGCGGCGTGCCGAGCAAGTGACTGAGGATCGTCATATTGAATGCCGCCGTCTTGTCCGAACGACGGACGGCCGGCTCCAACGCTTCGGGCGCGCGGTCGATGATCCAGGCGAGCGCCCGTCCGATCGCTGCGTCGCCCCCGGCCCGGACGATGTCCTGCACCACCGGACCATGCGCCACGGAATTGAAGCCGGCCTGATAGAGCGCGGCCAGCAGCGTGCCGCCGTCGCTATAACCCAGATAGGTCTTTCGCATCGACGGCGGCGTCAAGCCGGCCATCGCCGCCTCCACCATACGGCAGGAGCCGTAACCGCCGCGTGCGAACCACACCGCGTCGAAACTTTCGTCATTGGCGACGTCGAGGAAGGCCTGCGCGCGCGTTTCGTCATCGCCTGCGAAATGCCCGTGCGAAGCAAAACACTGCGGATGGAAGAAAATCTCCGGCGGCCTGTCCGGATACAGCGATGCCGCCAGCGCCTGCGCTTTCCCGGCGACCTCCAGAGACATCCGCGACCCCGGCGCGACGACGCCGATCCGGCACTTCTCCTTGCTCATCCTGCCGCCCCGCCCGCGTTGCACTTGAACGGCAACGCTTGTAGATTCCGCCAATGTCCCGGCTTGGAGATTACTTTTTTTGCGGCGTCGGCGGTAGTGGCATGACCCCCCTCGCTCTGATCATTCAGGCCAGGGGCGATCGGGTCGAGGGTTCTGACCGCGCGCTCGACCAGGGGCGCAACACCGAAAGATTCGATTTTCTGCGCGCGCGCGGCGTCTCGCTGCATCCGCAGGATGGCAGCGGCGTTCGCCGGGCCGGTCAAATCCTGGTCACCTCCGCCGCCGTCGAGGAAACGATCCCCGACGTGCAAGCCGCGCGGCGCGTCGGCGCCTCCATTACCACGCGCGCGAGGCTTCTGGCCGACCTCTTCAACGAGGCCACCTTGGGCGTTGGTGTCGCCGGCACGAGCGGAAAGTCCACCACGGTCGGCATGATCGGCTGGATCCTGCATCGCGCAGGGAAGAGCCCAACCATCATGAACGGCGCCGATATGAAGAACTTCGCCGCTGCAGACTCACCGTTCGCCAGCGCCAGGATCGGCGAGGGCGGGACATTCGTGAGTGAAGTGGACGAAAGCGACGGCTCGATTGCGTTTTTTGAGCCGCGTATCGCGGTCGTGAACAACATCTCGCTCGATCATAAATCGCTGGACGAACTGCGTAGCCTGTTCCGGGGCTTCAGCGTCAAGGCAGAGACCGTCGTGCTGAATCTCGACAATCCGGAGACCGCGGCACTCGTGCCCGATTTGAAGCCGGGCCAGGCGACGACCTACAGTCTGACCGATGCGCGGGCTGATCTCCTCGCGTCGTCGCCGGCCCTCTCACCGGCCGGCATCGCCTTCCGCATCAAGGCCCGCGACACCGGCGAGGCCGTCGAGGTGAAACTGCAAGTTCCAGGATTGCATAATGTTGCCAACGCGCTCGCCGCGCTCTGCGCCGCGAAGGCATGCGGCGTGGCGCTGGCAGATGCCGCGTTCTATCTGGGTGAATTCAGTGGCATCCGGCGGCGGCTGGAGGTTGTGGGCACTGTCAATGGCGTGACGGTGATCGACGATTTTGCCCATAACCCCGACAAGATATCGGCCACGCTCGAAACCATGCACGCGTTTCCCGGCCGCCTGCTGCTGATGTTTCAGCCGCATGGCTACGGCCCGATCCGTTTGATGAAAGACGCTTTGGTGGACTGCTTTGCGAGCGGCCTGCATGGTGACGACGTTCTGCTGATGCCCGAGCCCGTCTATTTCGGCGGCACGGTTGACCGCAGCGTTGGCAGCCATGAACTCGTATGCGAAATCGAGCGGCGCGGTCGAAAGGCCTTCGCCCCGCCGGATCGGATCGCTTGCGGTGACAGGCTGGTCAAGTTGGCCCGTCCTGGCGATCGCATCCTGGTCATGGGAGCCCGCGACGATACGCTTTCACTATTCGCGCGTGAACTGCTGCGACGGCTTGCGCCGTAAGGCGGCGCTGGCTCGAAACCGCTGTGGCAATCACCGATCCAGCCGCTTCCAGAACAGCACGGTGTCGCACAGCCGCCCGTCCGGAAACATCGCGTAATCCGGGATGATCCCGCTCTCGGTCCAGCCGGCGCGCCGATAAAGCCGATAGCCGTTATCGCCGGGAACGGTGTCGAGCACCAAAAGCCAGCGGCCGTGACGTCGGGCTTCGTCTTCCACCCGCGCCATCAATGCGGCGCCGATGCCGTGGCCGCGCGCGGCGCGATGCACCAGCATTTTCTTGATATCGGCGCGGTGCGGCTGATTGGGCGGCGTGTCCAGCCCGAGCTGGACCGTGCCGATGATCTTGCCGTCGAGTTTTGCCGCCAGCAGCACGGTGTCGCCTGACGCCACCGAGCCTGAAACCTTGCGGAAGAACGCCAGCGCCTGATCTTGCGAGAACGGCGCCATAAAGCTGACGCTGGCGCCGCCCGCGACGCAGTCGACCAGCACGGAGGCGAGTTGCTCGAGTGCTTCATCCGCAATCGGCGCGAAGAGAACGGAGATTTCGGCAGCCGCGCTCACGCCGCCAGATCAACCTTGGAAGCGACGGTGGAATCCGCATTGAGCCGGTAGATCACCGGCGCGCCGGTGGCGAGTTCGCGCTTGAGGATCGATTCGGGCGTCAGCTTCTCCAGCACCATGATCAGCGCCCGCAGCGAATTGCCGTGGGCGGCGACCAGCGTCCGTTCGCCGCGCAGCACGCCGGGCAGAATCTCCTGCACGTAATAGGGCAGCGTCCGCGCCAGCGTATCCTTCAGGCTTTCGCCGCCGGGCGGCGGCACGTCGTAGGAACGCCGCCAGATCAGCACCTGGTCCTCGCCCCATTTCTTGCGGGCGTCGTCCTTGTTGAGGCCCGAGAGATCGCCATAATCGCGTTCGTTGAGCGCGAGGTCCTTTTTGGTCGGAAGCCCGGTCTGGCCGATCTCGGTGAGCATCAGATCGAGCGTGTGCTGGGCGCGCGTCAGCACCGACGTAAACGCGACGTCGAATGTCAGCCCCTGCGCCTTCAATTTGCGTCCGGCCTCCTCGGCTTCGGCTATGCCCTGCTCGGTGAGATCGGGATCTTTCCAGCCGGTGAAGAGATTCTTCAGGTTCCAGTCGCTCTGGCCGTGACGCACGAGCACGAGAAGGCGGTCGCTCATTCCAGGGATTCCGTTTTCGTTTCGAAGGGTAGCTAAACTTAGAAATCAGTGAGCCCAAGCACGTCGGCCATCGAGTACATCCCGGGCTTCTTGCCCTGCGCCCATAATGCGGCCTTGACGGCGCCTTGCGCGAACATGGTGCGGTCCTCGGCCTTGTGGGTCAGTTCGATGCGCTCCATCGCGCCGGCGAAGATCACGCTGTGATCGCCGGTGACGGTGCCGCCGCGCAACGACGCAAAGCCGATATCGCCCGACCGCCGCGCGCCGGTATGGCCGTCGCGGCCGCGCGCCGAATGCTCCGCCAGCGCGATTTTGCGACCCGCAGCCGCGGCTTCGCCCAGCATCAGGGCGGTACCCGACGGCGCGTCGATCTTGGCCCGGTGGTGCATCTCCAGAATCTCGATATCGAAATCGGCATCGAGCGATTGCGCCACGCGCTTGACCAGCGCCGCCAGCAGATTGACGCCGAGGCTCATATTGCCCGACTTCACCACGATGGCGCGCGAGGTGACGCTCTTGATCACGGCGTCATCCGACGACGACAGGCCGGTGGTGCCGATGACATGGACGAGGCCGCGCTGGGCGGCGATCGCGACATTGGCGATGGTGGCACCCGGCACGGTGAAATCCAGAATGCCGTCGGCATTGGCCGTCATCGTCCACAGATCGGCGGAGAGTTTGACGCCATTTTCGGGCAGGCCGGCGAGGGTGCCGGCATCCTTGCCCAAAAGTTCGGAACCGGGCGCCTCCAGCGCGCCGGCAAGAACCGCGCCTGGTGTTTCGGTAATGACGCGGGTCAGCGCGCGGCCCATCCGGCCGCCGGCCCCCGCAACGATCAAACGCATGTCTGCCATGGTTTTACCTCTTCACGCCCTATAGCGGGAGCAGGCCGTTCCGGCAACCGATTGGGCGTTAGCTCGTCGTCATGCCCAGGCCAGTCGTCGGCTTTTCGCAGACTACGTTAACTGGTCTGCGCTCTCAGGCATCACGATAGTGGGCATTTTTTGGCTACGGCTGCGGGCCGTCATAGCCTTCGATGATGACGAGGTCGGCGTTCGAATGCGGCTGCCGCACCTTGATGTTTTCCTGGTATTCCAGGGAGCGATAGCAGGCCAGCGCTGTCTCGTAGTCGGGGAATTCGATCACGACATTGCGCGAGCGGCTTTCGCCTTCGATGGCGGTGAATTTGCCGGCACGCACCACGAAGCGCCCACCGAATTTCTTGAAGATGGCCGGGTTGGCCGCAGCATAAGGCTTGTAGCCGTCCTCATTGTGAACGTCGACGCGCGCAATCCAGTAGCCCTTTGCCATTTCCGTTCTCCTTCTTGTTGTTCAGCTTGCTCAACCCAGCGCCTGCGCGATTTCCGCCTGAATGGCATCGGCCGCGAGCTTCGGATCGGCGGCTTCGGTAACCGGCCGCCCGACCACCAGATAATCCGCGCCGGCCGATATCGCCCGCGCCGGCGTCATGATGCGCTTCTGATCGCCAACGGCCGCGCCCGCCGGCCGGATGCCCGGCGTCACCAGATGCATCTGGTGGCCGACGATCTTGCGCAGGGCGGCGGCTTCCTCAGGTGAACAGACCAGCCCGTCGACGCCGAGCACCTGCGCCTGCTGCGCCCGCGCCTCGACCAGGTCGGAGACGTTGAGCCGGTAACCCGCGGCATGGAGATCGCCATCGTCGTAGGAGGTCAGCACGGTGACGGCGAGAATTTTGAGGCTGGAGCCCGCGCGCGCCTCGACCGCGGCCTTCATGGTCTGCGGATAGGCGTGCACGGTGAGGAAGGTCGCGCCCAGCTTCGCGACACTCTCGACACCGCGCGCCACCGTATTGCCGATGTCGTGCAGCTTGAGGTCGACGAACACCTTCTTGCCGCGGTCCGAAAGCTGGCGCGCCAGCGGTAATCCGCCGGCATAGCCGAGCTGATAGCCGATCTTGTAGAAGGTCACGCTGTCGCCAAGCCTTGCAATCATCGCTTCCGCCTCGGCTACGCCGGGCAGGTCGAGCGCCACAATCAACCGGTCTTTCGGAGCGATCTTGGCAGGCTGCATGTCACCTCACATCATGCGTTGGGAAATTTCGATCAGCTGCCGCACCAGCGCTTTCAGCGCCTCGATATCGGCGGAAAGTTTCAGGCGGTCCATCTCGTCATAGGCCTGATCGGCGAAGGACAGCGCGAGCTGGTTCGGAATGACGGTCGCATGGCAGGCGGAGAGGATCAGCCGCAGCGCCGCCAGCGCGCGGGTGCCGCCGAGCCGGCCTCCCGAGGCGGCCGCGATCGCAAATACCCGCTCGCGAAATACCTGGCCGCGGCTCTCGCCTCCGTCCTGCACCCGGCTCACCCAGTCGATGGTATTTTTGACCAGTGCCGGAACCGACGAATTATATTCCGGCGTCACGATCAGCACGCCATGATGGGCGCCGATCATGCGCTTGAGATTGACCGCGTTTTTCGGCACGCCGGATTTGGCCTGCAGATCGCCGTCATAGATCGGCAGCGGAAAATCCGACAGCGAGATGCGGGTGATTTCGGCACCCGATTGCGCCAGTTCATGGGCGATGGCCGCCGCCAGCCGCGCATTGAGCGAGCCGGTGCGAAGCGATCCCGGGATCACGAGGATTTTCAGTGCGGACATATTTAGAAATCGCGTTCAGGCGAGCCCTGCGCGACGGCGCAGGCGAGCATTTTCTCAGAAAATGCTCTTAACTAGATTTTCGCGCGTATTCTATGCGCAAAACCGGTACCCACTTTTGCGGAATACGCGCCTGTCAGCCCTTGCGATACACCCAGACCCGGGCGGGCGGAAGGTTCATCCAGATCCGCTCGGAAGCTTCTGTGGACACGCCCGGCAGCGATTTCGGAATCGGCGGCGCGACCGAATAAGTGAACTGAACGAAGGGTGCGCCGGGCGCGAGCGCTGCGAAGGAATCGCGGATCAGCTTCAGGCGCGTCAGCATCGGTTTGGTCACCAGCGGCAGGCCGGAGACCACGGCGGACGCGGGGACCTTCAGGACCTCCCACAGTGAGTCCCGCAGCTTATAGGCGTCGCCCTGCACCACCTTGGCGTGCGGATAGCGGTCGCGCAGCAGTGCGCAGAACCCCGGATTATATTCGACCAGCACGAGGCGTTTTTGATCGATGCCATGCTCGATCAGCGCGTTGGTGATCGCGCCGGTCCCGGGTCCAAGCTCGACGACGGGTCCTTCAGATGCAACATCGACATATTGCGCCATGGTGCGGGCGAGCACCCGGCCCGACGGCATCACGGCGCCCATATGGAGCGGCTTTTCGATCCATGAACGGAGGAAACGAACCTCGTCGTCAAGACGGAGAGGTTTCTTCAACGCACGCACGGACGATTGCAAAGGCATGTCGCTACCAGGCGGGACCGCAAAAGCGAGCGGGGAATGTCAACAAACAGTCATAAAGAGGTATAGGTCGAAGCCTACATGGTCAAGCAGAACGGTATCGCGCCTGATCGGCCAGCGTGGTTGCGATTCGGCGATAAGACCATGCACTAATTAATTATTTCAGCACGGTCGAACGCCAAACCGGACCCTTTCGCCCGCCACTTCAGGGGTTGGCGCGGTTACCGAAGAAGTCCTTGACCTTGGAGAAGAAGCCCGCCGCCTCCGGTTGGGTTGCCCCGGACGACAGCTTTTCGAACTCCATCAGCAATTCCTGCTGCTTCTTGGTCAGATTCTGCGGCGTTTCGACCATGACCTGGACATACATATCGCCGGTCTGTCGCGAACGCAGCACTGGCATGCCCTTTGATGCAATGCGGAAACGCCGGCCGGTTTGGGTCCCGGAGGGCACTTTCACCTTGGTCTTGCCCTTGTCGATGGTCGGCACCTCGAATTCGCCGCCCAGCGAGGCCGTCACCATCGAGATCGGCACCCGGCAATGCAGGTCGGCGCCGTCGCGTTGGAAGAATTCGTGGTTCGCCAGCGACAGGAAAATATAGAGATCGCCGGGCGGTCCGCCGCGGACGCCGGCCTCGCCTTCGCCGGCGAGTCTGATCCGCGTGCCGTCTTCGACGCCTTGCGGGATATTGACCGACAAGGTCCGGTCGCGCGTCACCCGTCCCTGGCCCGCGCAGGACGGACAGGGGTCTTCGATCATCTGGCCGCGGCCCTGACAGCCGGGGCAGGTCCGCTCCAGCGTGAAGAAGCCCTGAGCCTGCCGCACCCGTCCCTGCCCGCCGCACATGGAACAGGTCTTTGGCTTGGTGCCGGCCTTGGCGCCGGTGCCCGAGCAGGATTCGCAGGTGACCGACACCGGGATCTCGATCTGGGCGGTCTTGCCCTGAAAGGCGTCTTCCAGCGTGATTTCCATGTTGTAGCGCAGGTCGGCGCCGCGCTCGCGGCCGCCGCCGCGTCCGCGCTGGCCGGCCATGCCGAACAGATCCTCGAAAATATCGGAGAATGAGGAGGCAAAGCCGGCGCCGAAGCCGGGACCGCCGCCGCCCATGCCTTGCTCGAAGGCCGCGTGACCGAACCGGTCATAGGCGGCGCGCTTCTCGCCGTCTTTGAGGACTTCGTAGGCTTCGTTGATTTCCTTGAACTTCACTTCGCTCTGGGCATCGCCCGGATTCTTGTCCGGATGCCATTTCATCGCGAGCTTGCGGAACGCCGCCTTGAGCTTGGATTCGTCCGCGTTTCGTTCGACTTCGAGGGTTTCGTAGTAGCAGCGCTTGGTGGACATGCGTCAGATCCGCCCGCAGTTTAATTCCGAAGGAATGCGTCCCAAAAGATGCAATCCTTGAACATGAAATCTTGGGCCTATCGAAAAATGACCCCCACCCATTGAGACGCGCTGCGTGCTCTCTGGAATGAGGGTCATGATCGATTGCCCGTCTTTAAGCAGACTTCTTGTTGTTCTTGTCGTCGTCGACCTCGGTGAATTCCGCGTCGACGACGTCGTCCTTGGCCGCATCCTTCTTGGCGTCGGCTTCGGCCTGCTGCTTGTACATGGCCTCGCCGAGCTTCATCGAAGCCTGCGCCAGCGTATTGGTCTTGGCCTTGATCGCCTCGGCATCGTCGCCCTTCAGCGCTTCCTTCAGATCGCTGACGGCGTCCTCGATGGCGCGGCGCTCGCTTTCCTCGACCTTCGAACCGTGCTCGGCCAGCGCCTTCTCGGTGGAATGCACCAGCGCGTCGGCATGGTTCTTGGCGTCGACCGCCTCGCGGCGTTTCTTGTCCTCGGCCGCATTGGCCTCGGCGTCCTTGACCATCTTCTGGATGTCGGCTTCCGACAGGCCGCCGGATGCCTGAATCCGGATCTGCTGCTCCTTGCCGGTCGCCTTGTCCTTGGCCGAGACGTTGACGATGCCGTTGGCGTCGATGTCGAAGGTGACCTCGATCTGCGGCATGCCGCGCGGCGACGGCGGAATGCCCATCAGATCGAATTGACCGAGCACCTTGTTGTCGGCCGCCATTTCGCGCTCGCCCTGGAACACGCGGATGGTAACGGCATTCTGGTTGTCCTCGGCGGTCGAGAACACCTGGCTCTTCTTGGTCGGGATCGTGGTGTTGCGATCGATGATGCGGGTGAACACGCCACCCAGCGTCTCGATGCCGAGCGACAGCGGCGTGACGTCGAGCAGCAGCACGTCCTTGACGTCGCCCTGCAGCACGCCGGCCTGGATCGCCGCACCGATGGCGACGACTTCGTCCGGATTGACGCCCTTGTGCGGCTCCTTGCCGAACAATTGCTTCACCACTTCCTGGACCTTCGGCATGCGGGTCATGCCGCCGACCAGCACCACTTCGCCGATCTCACCGGCGGTGAGGCCGGCATCCTTCAGCGCCTTGCGGCAGGGCTCGATGGTCTTCTGGATCAGATCGTCGACCAGCGCCTCGAACTTGGCGCGCGTCAGTTTCATCGTCAGATGCTTCGGCCCGGACGCATCGGCCGTGATGAACGGCAGATTGATTTCGGTTTGCGTGGTCGAGGACAACTCGATCTTGGCCTTTTCGGCGGCCTCTTTCAGGCGCTGCAGCGCGAGCTTGTCGTTGCGCAGGTTGATGCCCTGCTCCTTCTGGAACTCATCGGCCAGATAGCTGACGAGCCGCATGTCGAAGTCTTCGCCGCCGAGGAAGGTATCGCCATTGGTCGACTTCACCTCGAACACGCCGTCGCCGATCTCCAGCACCGAGACGTCGAACGTGCCGCCGCCGAGGTCGTACACCGCGATGGTGCCGGCCTTGGTCTTGTCGAGGCCGTAAGCCAGCGCTGCCGCGGTCGGCTCGTTGATGATGCGCAGCACTTCAAGGCCGGCGATCTTGCCGGCATCCTTGGTGGCCTGACGTTGCGCGTCGTTGAAATAGGCGGGAACCGTGATGACGGCCTGCTCGACCTTCTGGCCGAGATGGGCTTCGGCGGTCTCTTTCATCTTCTGCAGGATGAAAGCGGAAACCTGCGAGGGCGAATAGGTCTTGCCGTCGGCTTCGACCCAGGCGTCGCCGTTGGAAGCCTTGACGATCTTGTAGGGGACGAGCTTCTTGTCCTTCTCGACCATCGGGTCGTCATAGCGGCGGCCGACGAGGCGCTTGACCGCAAAGAAGGTGCGCTCAGGATTGGTCACCGCCTGGCGCTTGGCGGGCTGGCCGACGAGGCGCTCGCCATCATCGCTGAAAGCGACAATCGACGGCGTCGTGCGCATGCCCTCCGCGTTCTCGATGACTTTCGCTGTCTTGCCGTCCATGACGGCGACGCACGAATTGGTGGTGCCGAGATCGATCCCAATGACCTTTCCCATGGTCCTCATATCCTTCTTTTTGCGGCAGGTTGGCTGGGCCCTGACGGCGCACCTAACCGAACCCCCAACGATCAAATACTCGCGATATTGCGACGGTGAGCCTCATATAGGAGGGGGGGTCGGGCCTGCAAGGACCGAACGCAACCTTGGGGCCTGAAAAGGCTGAGGTTTGAAAGATTGTGTCAGCTCAGGGCAGGGGCCGGTTCAGGCCAAAAGGCGGCGTTAACGGATGAGCAAGAAAGCCGCATCGGGGGCGGCGGGAGTACATGAGGGGAACGGAGGCCCTCCCCTGTTGCACGGACATCAAAACCGCTAAAAGCGGGCCGACTGAACCGACGCCCTTGAACCCTTAAGGGCTGCGCCGGCCGACCATTGAACGGCCTCAATGCAAACCCGGTAGACCCTTCATGACGCCACTTCGATACCTCGCTGCGGTTGCCCTCACCATCGCCGCTACATGTTCTGCGTTTGCCGCGGACCCGGTTTTCCCGCCGGGCGCCCGGGTCGGCATGGTGCCGCTGGTCGGCCTGGTCAAAGCCAAATCATTCGTCGGGTTCGAAACCGAGGACCAGGGCGTCAAGGTGCTGGTGACGGACCTGCCGGCCGAGGCCTATGGCGAAGTCGCCAACGCCTTCAAGGCCAATCCCACCGGCACCGGCGGGGTCAAGCCGGAGACCATCGAGACCGCGGCCGGGCTCGCCTACTACACCGTGGAGAGCGCCAAGGAAAACGCCAAGGAAGGTGCGGCCAATGTGCGGCGCTACTCGATGATCCTGCCCGGCCCCACCTTCTCCGGCTATGTCGCCGTGCAGGTGCCCGAGAATGCTTCCAAGATCTATACCGACGACGCCGTGCGTCAGATGTTTGCCACCGCCGTGATCCGCAACGAAGTCCCGGTCGACGAGCAACTCTCCCTGATGCCGTTCAACATGGGCGAGCTCAGCAATTTCAAGAATATCCGCACGCTGGCACCGGGGGCGGCGCTCATTCTGGCCGACGGCGACGAAAAGACCGGCTTTGAAGCCGCGCCCTTCATGATCATCGGCATCATCGGCTCGACCGCGGCATCGCCCGACGATCGCGGCCGCTTTGCCCAGCAGATCGCAACCACGATCCCCGGCGTGCGCGACGGGCGGATCACGATGTCGGAACCGGTCCGCATCGACGGCCAGCCCGGCTACGAGACGCGGATCGATGCCACCAGCGGCAAGGACAATACGCCGGTGACCATCGTGCAATGGCTGCGCTTCGGCGGCCAGAGCTCGCTGCGTATCATCGGCAGCTCGCCGCGCGACGTTTGGGCGAAGGCATTTCCGCGGTTCCGCGCGGTGCGCGACGGAATTCAGCCGCGCTGAGGCTGACACTCGTCAGCCGATATTTGGCTGCCGAAGACTCGAGCGTTCGACGCCGGTTAAACCTGCTTTACGGTCTCCCGGCGATTTGATTTGCTGGCGCAAATTCCTTGCAGGGAGATGTACCATGTTGGATCGAAGGCGGATTCTCGGAGGTCTGGGCATGACGACCATCGCAACTGTTATGTCTGCGCGGGCTGGAGCGGCGACACCGATCAAACCCGACGATGCATCGGCGCTGCTGGTGATCGATGTCCAGAATTGTTTCCTGCCCGGTGGCAGCCTCGCCGTCAAAGACGGCGAGCAGGTCATTCCGGTGATCAACCGGATGGCAAAGAGCTTTGCCAATGTGGTGATGACGCAGGACTGGCATACGCCGGGTCACATCTCGTTCGCCTCGACCCACGCCGGCAAAAAGCCGTTCGAGACCATCGATCTTCCTTACGGCAAGCAGGTACTGTGGCCCGATCACTGCGTCCAGGGAACCGACGGCGCCTCGCTTTCGAAGGACCTTTCGATCCCGCAGGCCGGGCTCGTGATCCGCAAGGGATTCCACAAGGACGTCGACAGCTATTCGGCCTTCACCGAGGCCGACGGCAAGACCACAACCGGGCTGGCCGCCTATCTGAAGGCCCGCAAGGTCAGCCGCGTGTTCGTGGCCGGGCTCGCCACCGATTTCTGCGTGGCGTGGACGGCGCTGGATGCGCGCAAGGCCGGGTTCGAGGCCTATGTGGTGGAAGACGCCTGCCGCGGCATCGACACCCAGGGCTCGCTGGCCAAAGCCTGGGCCGACATGGCCAAGGCCGGCGTCAAGCGCATCCAGTCCGGCGATATCGCGGCGGCTTAGGGCATGATCCGATCAGATTGCCCTATGGTTCGAGACGCGCGGCGTTGCCGCGCTCCTCACCATGAGGGAGTGGAATTCCGGACCTCATCTTGAGAGGAGCGGCGAAAGCCGCGTCTCGAAGGATGAAGACAACGCTCCGAGCCTCTCTAGGCCGAAGTTTGCTCGTGTCGTCAGGAGAGACTTGAGTCAGTGCAGTGGGTTAGGGTGGGAATGATCCTGTGATTGTGTCCATGTAAGGGGATTCCCAAATCGGCGAGGATATGATTCGATTCGGGCATGTTCATCGAGATGGTGCCCAATCGAGACTCTCCGCCTGCGGTGTTGCTGCGGGAGAGTTATCGCGACGAGCAAGGCCGTTCGCAGAAGCGGACGTTGGCCAATCTCAGCAAGCTGCCGCGTGATATGATCGATACGTTGAAGGCGGTGCTGAAGGGCGGAACGGTCATCGGCACTGGTCCGCAGGAACTGGAAGTCGAGCGCTCATTGCCGCACGGCCATGTTGCGGCGGCGCTTGGAATGATCCGCAAGATTGGCCTCGACCGGTTGATTCTGGGTGCGGCGAAGGATCCGGCCTCGCGACGCTGCTGCGATCTCGTTGTCGCCATGGTGGTTGATCGGTTGATTGCGCCACGATCGAAGCTGGGCTTTGTCCGCGCGATCGATGAGGAGACGGCGGTATCGAGTCTGGGCGCGGTCTTGCACCTTGGCCGGGTCAAGGAGCGGGAGGCCTATGAGGCGCTGGATTGGCTGCTCGAACGTCAGGGCCGCGTCGAAAATGGCTTGGCGCGGCGGCATCTCGAAGACGGCGTGCTGGTCCTCTATGACGTCAGCTCATCTTACTTCGAGGGCCGCTGCTGCCCGCTGGCGCGCTATGGCCACAGCCGGGATCACCGCAAGGACCGGCCGCAAATTGTCTATGGGCTGCTCTGCACACGCGAGGGACTGCCGATCGCCGTGGAGGTGTTCGACGGCAACACCGCGGATCCCTCAACCTTGAGCGCGCAGATCGAGAAGGTGAAGGATCGCTTCAGGATCAGTCGTCTGGTGCTGGTCGGAGATCGCGGCATGATCACCTCGGCCCGCATTCGCGACGAACTTAGGCCCGCGAATCTCGATTGGATCACCTGCCTGCGTGCACCGGCGGTGCAGGCGCTGGCCGCGGAAAATGGGCCGTTACAGCTGTCGTTGTTCGATGATCGCGATCTCGCCGAAATCAGCGCGCCGGACATGTTCCCAGGCGAACGGCTGATCGCGTGCCGCAATCACGACCTCGCCGCCGAACGGGCGCGCAAGCGTGAGGACTTGTTAGCAGTGACTGAACGCGAACTGGCCCGGATCGAAGCCAAGGTCCGGCGCAGGAACGCTCCCTTGCGTGACGCTGCCGAAATAGGTCTGGCGGTCGGCGCGGTTCTTAACAAAAGAAAGATGGCCAAGCACTTCGTCGTTACGATCCGCGATGGTCATCTCTCCTGGCATAGACGGCTCGATCAGATCGAGGCAGAGGCGCGCCTCGACGGCATCTATGTGATCCGAACCAGCATGCCTGCCGAGCATCTGAATGCCGCAGAAGCAGTTCAGGCCTACAAGGATCTCTCGCACGTCGAACGGGCATTCCGATCCCTGAAGAGCGTCGATCTGGAAATCCGGCCGATCCGTCATTGGACCGCGGACAGGGTGCGGGCTCATGTCTTCCTGTGCATGCTCGCCTACCATGTCGAGTGGCTCCTACGGGAGGCCCTAGCGCCGCTGTTGTTCCACGACACCGATCTGGCAGCAGCCAAAGCGGAGCGAACTTCTCCAGTTGCGGCCACCGCACCGTCAGACGTCGTCAAGGTCAAGAAGACAACCAGGCGATCGGCAGACGGTCAGCGCGTCATGAGCTTCGGTGACCTCATTGCGCATCTCGGAACACTCGCTCGCAACACCATGCACGTGCCCGCGCGCCCCAAGCACCGCTTTACCCTTCACTCCAAACCAACCGCCCTCCAGGAGGCGGCCTTCGATCTGCTCGGGCTCAATCCCGTTCGTGTCCAGTAACCGAGTAGCCTCGCGGACGAATGATCAAACCGCATCAGATACTTATGCGATTCATGGGTGAAAACTTCGGTCTAGGCCTGTTCCGAAGGCGCCGCGGCCGCTTTCGCGCCGCCCTTGGCGACCGCGACGAGCGCCGGCCGCAGCACGCGCTCGCCGATCATGTAACCGGCCTGCACCACCTGCACCACGGTGCCCGAGGGCACCGACGGGTCGGGGACCTCGTACATCGCCTGCTGGAAATTAGGATCGAATTTCTCGCCCGCCGGATCGAATTTCTTGACGCCGTTTTTCTCCAGCGCGTTGAGGAGCGAACGCTCGGTCAGTTCGACGCCTTCGATCAGGGCTTTCAGACCGGGATCGGCGTTGGCTTTTGCTTCGGCCGGAACCGCATCGAGCGCGCGCTGCAGATTGTCGGCGATATCGAGCACGTCGCGGGCAAAGCCGGTGATGCCGTAGATTCTGGCATCGGCCACCTCGCGCGCGGTGCGCTTGCGCAGGTTTTCCATCTCCGCCAGCGTGCGCAGCATCTTGTCGCGCGATTCGGCGGCCTCCTTCGCCAACGCCTCGACCGATCCTTCCTCGGGATCGTCGGGCATGATGTAGGGCTTTGAGACCACGGGCTCGCCGGTCTGGGCCGGATTTGCCGCGTCATCGTTCGGCCGGGTCGGATCGGTCATGGCTTGCCTTCTCGAAAAATCGCATGGAACTGGATCAATTTGGGATTTGCTGGCCCGGATATCGTGCTTTGGGGGCAGAAAATCAAGCGCTGATCCGAGGCTGGATCAGCCGCCGAGCAAGCGGCTGACGATCCGCGCGGCGTAATCCACCGTCGGAATCACCCTGGCATAGTTCAGCCGCGTCGGCCCGATCACGCCGAGAACGCCGACGATGCGGCCGGTGGCGTCGCTGTAGGGCGCAATGATGGTGGAGGAACCGGACAGCGAAAACAGCTTGTTCTCCGACCCGATGAAAATCCGCACGCCTTCGGCGCGTTCGGCCCGGCCCAGCAGGTCGATCACGCCGCGCTTGGTCTCGAGATCGTCGAACAGCGATTTGACGCGTTCAAGATCTTCCAGCGCGTGCAAATCTTCCAACAGATTGGCGTGGCCGCGCACGATCAGCTGCCGCTCCTCGTTGTCGCCGCCGGACCAGCTCGCGATGCCCGCGGCAATCACCTTCTGCGTCAGTTGATCGAGCTCGGTGCGGCTCAGCGTCAGCGCGGTTTCGAGTTCGAGCCGCGCTTCGGCCAGCGTGCGGCCGCGGATCCGGGAATTGAGGAAATTGGTCGCTTCGGTCAGCGCGGAGGTGGGGACGCCCGGCGGCAGCGTCAGCACGCGGTTCTCGACCTGGCCGTCTTCGCCGACCAGCACCACCAGCGCGCGTTCCGGCTCCAGCCGCACGAACTCGATATGCTTCAGCCGCGAATTGGATTTGGCGGTCAACACCACGGCCGCGGCCCGGGTCAGACCTGACAGCCGGGTCAGCGCCTCGCCGAGCGCCGCCTCGACCGATTGCGCGCGCGGCCGACGGAGGCGAGCTGGTTCTGGATCGACAGCCGTTCCGGTTCGGTGAGGTCGCCGACCTGCATCAGGGCATCGACGAAGAAGCGCAGGCCAAGCTCGGTCGGCAGCCGCCCGGCCGAAGTATGTGGCGCATAGATCAGGCCGAGCTGCTCGAGGTCCGACATCACGTTGCGCACCGAGGCCGGCGACAGCGGTACTGCGATCAGGCGCGAGATGTTGCGCGAGCCGACAGGTTCGCCGGTCGCGAGATAACTCTCGACGATTTGACGAAAAATGTCGCGCGAGCGCTCGTTGAGCTGGGCCAGACCGGCATTCGGGGCGATCAGGCCGATCGGATCGTGGTGGGCCACTAACTATTCCCTCCCAAGGCCCTCTAATCTGTCTATCCCGGAGGCCGGTGACAAGCGCGTATTAGAGCGTTTTCAAGCAAAGCATGCCCTCGGGCTTGATCCGGGGGTGGATACCGGTTCGCGTAAAGAAAACGCGTCAAAACAACCAAGATAGAGAGTTCCGTTAAACGGCCTTGCCGCGCCCCTCTCCCGCACCTACAAGCACCGCGAACCGACTTTTACTGGATTTTCCGGAGGATTTCCCCATGCGGCCAAGCCGCCGTGCGCCCGATGAACTGCGCCCCGTGTCGCTGGAACGCGGCGTCGTCAAATACGCCGAGGGTTCCTGCATGGTGAAGTTCGGCGATACCCATGTGCTGGTCACCGCAACCCTGGAAGAACGGCTGCCGCCCTGGCTCAAGGGCCAGGGCCGCGGCTGGGTCACGGCCGAATACGGCATGCTGCCGCGCGCCACGCTGGAACGCACCCGCCGTGAAGCCGCCGCCGGCAAGCAGGGCGGCCGCACGGTCGAGATCCAGCGCCTGATCGGCCGCTCCTTGCGCGCCGCCGTCGACCTGGAAGCGCTGGGCGAGCGCCAGATCACGGTCGATTGCGACGTCATTCAGGCCGATGGCGGCACCCGCACGGCTTCGATCACCGGCGCCTGGGTCGCGCTCGCCGACTGCATCGCCTGGATGAAGACCCGCAACATGATCAAGGCCAATGTGCTGCGCGACAATGTCGCGGCGATCTCCTGCGGCATCTATCAGGGCATACCGGTACTGGACCTCGATTACGCCGAGGATTCCGAGGCCGATACCGACGCCAATTTCGTCATGACCGGCGACGGCCGCATCATCGAGGTGCAGGGCACCGCCGAAAAGACCCCGTTCTCGCAGGACGAGTTTCTGGCGCTGATGGCCCTGGCGCGCAAAGGTGTCGCGCGTCTGGTCGACTTGCAAAAAATGGCGGTGGCGTAGTCTCATTGGCCATGCACCGTCGAATCACCGGCAAACTCGTGATCGCGACCCATAATCCCGGCAAGCTCGCCGAGATGCGCGAATTGCTGGCCCCGCATGGCGTGGAAGCGGTATCGGTGGGTGAAATGGGCTTGGGCGAGCCCGAGGAAACCGGAAAAACCTTTCGCGCCAACGCCGCGATCAAGGCGATCGCGGCCGCGAAAGCCGCCAACCTTCCGGCGTTTGCCGACGATTCCGGACTGGTGGTCGATGCGCTCGACGGCGCGCCCGGGATCTATTCGGCGCGCTGGGCCGGCGAGGGCAAGGACTTCACCGCGGCGATGACCCGGATCGAGCGCCTGCTGCAGGAACGCGGCGCCACGGCGCCGGATCAGCGCAGAGCGCATTTCGTCTCGGCGCTGTGCGTCGCCTGGCCGGACGATCATCTCGAGGAAGTCGAGGCGCGGGCCGACGGAACTCTGGTATGGCCGCCGCGCGGCACCGCCGGTTTCGGCTACGATCCGGCGTTTCTTCCGGACGGACATACGCGTACCTTCGGCGAGATGACCAGCATCGAGAAGCACGGCCTGCCGCCGCTCGGCCTCGGCCTGTCGCACCGGGCGCGTGCTTTCGTGAAGCTGGCGGAGATCTGCCTTGACTAGCCGCGAGCAGGAAGCCTTCGGCGTCTACGTGCACTGGCCATTTTGCCTGTCGAAATGCCCGTATTGCGATTTCAACAGCCATGTCCGGCATGCGCCCGTGGACGAGGAACGCTTTGTCCGCGCGTTCACGCGAGAGATCGAGACCACGGCCGCGCGCACGCCGGGACGGCAGGTCTCGTCGATCTTTCTCGGCGGCGGCACGCCGTCGCTGATGGCGCCGCAAACCGTCGGCGCTGTGCTGGACGCGATTGGCAAACATTGGCGCGTCGCTCCTGATGTCGAAGTCACGCTCGAGGCCAACCCGACCAGCGTCGAGGCGACGCGATTTCGCGGCTATCGCACAGCCGGCGTCAACCGGGTGTCGCTCGGTGTGCAGGCGCTCGACGATGACTCGCTGAAGGCGCTGGGACGATTGCACAGCGTGCGCGAGGCGCTCGATGCGGTAGCCATCGCGCGCCAGGCGTTCGACCGTTATTCGTTCGACCTGATCTACGCCCGCCCGGACCAGACGCCGCAAATGTGGGCGGACGAATTAAAACTCGCGATCTCGGAAGCCGCCGAACATCTCTCGCTCTATCAGCTCACCATCGAGGAAGGCACGCCGTTCTTCGGCTTGCATGCGGCCGGCAAGTTGAAGACGCCGGATGAAGCGACCGCGCGCGCGCTCTACGATGTGACGCAGGAGGTGTGCGCCGCGCACGGCCTGCCGGCCTACGAGATTTCCAATCACGCGCGATCGGGAGCCGAGTGCAAACATAACCTCGTCTACTGGCGCGGCGAGGAATATGCCGGCATCGGTCCCGGCGCGCATGGCCGCCTCGACATCGATGGTTTCAGGCACGCGACCGCGACCGAAAAGCGCCCCGAGGCCTGGCTGATGCGGGTCGAGGCCAACGGCCATGGCGTCGTCACCGACGATCTCCTCAACAGCGAGGAGCGGGCCGATGAATTTCTGCTGATGGGGCTGCGGCTCGCCGAGGGCATCGATCCCAAGCGCTACACGGCGCTGTCAGGCCGCGCGCTCGATCCAAACCGGATCAAGGTGCTGCGCGAAGAAGGCGCCATCGCCGTCGACGCCGACGGCCGGCTGCGGGTGACGCAATCCGGATTCCCGGTGCTCGACGCCGTGGTCGCGGATCTGGCGGCGTAAATTTTTACGCCCCAAAACTCTTCGGCGAACCGGCGACCGCCTGGCCACCGCCGGTCGCGACCTTCATGACCGCGAGGCCACGTTCGTTGGTGCCGTCGGAGCGGAACCGGAACAGGCCATCGATGCCGGCAAAGCCGGACGGATTGGTCAGCGTCTCCGGCGCAAAACGTTGCGCGCCCTGGGTTCGTGCCAATGCCGCGACCAGCGCCACCGCGTCATAGGCGAGCGTTGCGGTGCGCACCGGTTCGGCGCCGAATTTGGTGCGGTAACGCCCGGAGAAGCTGCGGAAGCCGGCCGGATCGGGTGCTGCATAGAGGCCGCCCTGCAACGCCGGGCTCGCGAACACGCGCGGATTGTCCCAAAGCCCGGTGCCGAGCAGCTGGATGTTGCGCAGATTAGCCCCCGCCGCGGTCAGCGCGTCGGCGGTTGCGACCACGGAATCCCCGTCATCGGCGAGCAGCAGCGCATCGGCTTGTCCCAGCGACTGCGCCACGCTGCGCGCCGGGGTCGCACGATCCGCGCCGTATTTCTCGAACGCGATGACGCGCCCGCCCTTGCGGCCGACCTCCTGCTTGAACGCGGCCTCGACCACGTTGCCATAGGCATTATCGGGCACCATTGCCGCGAACGACCGCTTGCCGGTTCCGGCGGCGTAACCGACGATGCGGTTGACGTCGGACTCCGGGAGAAAGCTCAGCAGATAGACGCCGCGGCCGGCGACGCTGGAATCGGTCGAGAACGCGATCACCGAGGTGCCGCGTGCGCGCGTCAACTGCGCGGTCGCCGGAACCGAGGCTGCAAACAGCGGCCCCAGGATGATTTCCGCGCCTTCGCTCAGCGCCTGCTGGGTGCCCTGGCTCGCGCCTTGCGGGCTGCCGCCGTCATCCTTGATCAGAAGCTGGATGTTGGGATTCTGGAATTCCGCCAGCGCCATTTCGGCCGCGTTCTTCATCGATTGGGCTGCGACGCCGGCATTGCCGGACGCCGACAGCGGCAGGATCAGGCCGACCTTGACCTGGCCGGTGCCCACCGCGAGCGGTTGCTGCTGCGGTCCGGCCGGCCCGGCATCGGGCGAGCCGCCGAACGGATTGGAGAACTGGCCAAGACTCTGCTGGACGCTCGAGCACGCCCCGAGCAGGGGCGCGCCGAGAATCAGGCCGAGCGCCGTCCGCCGGGTTGCGCCCGACGGCGGCTGACCCGATTTGGACGTGCGATTGAGGGGCCCCACCATCGTATCTCTTCTCTTGACCGACCACGATCGGCCAGGACTCCATCCCATCAAAGGGGATGGAATCAGGCATATTGTCGGCGAATAGTTAACCAAAACAAAAGGATTATGGTCCCATGGCGGCATTGCCAGTTGCAGGGACCTGGTTGCAGACTTGGCTCGTCACCGATTTTGCGCGCCACCACAAATCTCTCCCCGCTGTGGCGCCGGCGCTCCCTCCCCTCTAGATTGGCATTATGCGCGCAAAAACCACCGCCAGCTACGGAACTGAAGTCGAGGCGGGTTCGCCAGACCGGACATTTTCGATCCACGGCCATGTCCTGACCGCCCCAAAACCGGTTCCCGGCCTGTATCTGGTGGCAACCCCGATCGGCCATCTCGGCGACATCACGCTGCGCGCGCTGGAAACGCTGGCCGGCGTCGACATCATCGCCTGCGAAGACACTCGCATCACCCGCCGCCTGACCGACCGCTACGTGATCTCGGCGCAACTCAAGCAATACCACGAACACAATGCGGCGATGGCGCGGCCAAAGATCCTGGAAAAGCTGGCGCAGGGCGCTTCCATCGCGCTGGTATCGGATGCCGGCACGCCCCTGATTTCCGATCCCGGCTTCAAGCTGGTGCGCGAGGTCTGCGCCGCCGGCCACGCCGTGATCGCGGTGCCCGGCGCATCGTCGGTGCTGACGGCGCTGTCGGTCGCGGCACTCCCGACCGACCGGTTTTTCTTCGAGGGTTTTTTGCCGTCGAAGGAGGGCGCACGCCGCACCCGGCTGGCCGAGCTTGCAAAGATCGACGCGACGCTTGTGATGTTCGAATCCGGCAACCGCGTGCAGGACACGCTCGCCGATCTCGCTGCCGTCATGGGCGCGCGCGATGCGGCGATCTGCCGCGAATTGACCAAGCTGCACGAAACAATCACGCGCGCGCCGGTTTCCGAACTGGCAAGGCTCGCCGATACGCTGGAGACGCGCGGCGAGTTCGTGCTGGTGATCGGCCCGCCGCCGGCGGATGCACAAATCATGGGGCAGGACGCGCTGGATGATCTCTTGCGATCGTCGCTGAAGCGCGACAGCGTCAAGGATGCGGTGGCGCATGCGGTCGAACTGTCCGGCCGGCATCGCCGCGAGATTTACGCCCGCGCGCTGGAGCTCGCCAAAGAAATCCGGGGCGACGATGGCGAAGACTGACAGCGCGTCGCCGCAAGAGAAACCTGAATCCAGCGCCGCAAAGTCAGCCTCGCCCGCGCGTGTCGCGGCGTTCCGAACCGGCGTCTCCGCCGAAAGCCGCGCCGCGGCCTATCTGATGGCCAAGGGCTATCGCATCCTCGCCAAGCGCTTTCGCACCCCCTATGGCGAGATCGACCTGGTCGCGCGCAAGCGAAACCTGCTTGTCTTCATCGAGGTCAAGGCCCGCGCCAGCCTTGATGAAGCGGCCTATGCGGTGACGCCGCGCCAGCAGGCGCGCATCATCGATGCAGCAGGGGCCTGGCTGATGACGCATCCCGAGCATGCGGAATTTGATCTGCGTTTTGACGCCGTCCTGATTGCGCCCAGGCGTTTGCCGCGCCATCTGTTAGCGGCATTCGACGCCAGCACCTAGACTTTCATTTTGACGCGTTTTCTTGACGCGAACCGGTACCCACTTCGCTTGAAAACGCTATAGAAAAGCCCTCCCTCCAGAGACCCGGACCTCCCAATGAAATTGAACGTCGCCGTCCAGATGGACCCCATCGCGCGCATCAACATCCGCGGCGATTCCACCTTTGCGCTGCTCCTGGAGGCGCAAAAGCGCGGCCACGGGATTTCCTATTACACGCCGGACAAGCTCTCGCTGCACGGCGAGGAACTGGTGGCGCCGGTGCAGCTACTCACCGTGCGCGACGAGGCCGGCGATCACTTTACCCTGGGCGAGCCCAAGCGCGAGCCGCTGACCAATTTCGACGTCATCCTGCTGCGGCAGGATCCGCCGTTCGACCTCGCCTACATCACCTCGACGCATTTTCTCGAGCGCATCCATCCGAAGACGCTGGTGGTGAACAATCCCACCGGCGTCCGCGATGCGCCGGAAAAACTGTTCGTGATGAATTTTCCGCAGCTGATGCCGCCGACGCTGATCTCGCGCGACCTCGACGAGATCAATGCGTTCCGCGACAAGCACGGCGCTGTGGTGATGAAGCCGCTGCACGGCCATGGGGGTGCGGCGGTCTTCCGCGTCATGCAACAGGACATGAATTTCGGTTCGCTGTTCGACATGTTCTCCGTCACCTTCAGGGAACCCTGGGTGATCCAGCGCTTCCTCTCCGAGGTCAAACATGGCGACAAGCGCATCCTCCTGGTCGACGGCGAATTCGCCGGCGCCGTCAACCGCGTGCCGGCGCCGGACGATCTGCGCTCCAACATGGTCCGCGGCGGCGCCGCGCACGCGACCGAGCTTTCGGAACGCGAGCGCGAGATCTGCGCGACGCTCGGCCCAAGCTTGCGCGAGCGCGGCCTGCTGTTCGTCGGCATCGACGTGATCGACGGCAACCTTACCGAGATCAACGTGACGTCGCCGACGGGAATCCGCGCCATCGCCCGGCTCGGCGGCCCGGATGTCGCGGCGATGATTTGGGACACGATCGAGGCGAAACGCGGCGGAAAATAATTTTCTTCACGCGGTTGTGTCGCCAGAACATTGCTACTCCGCGATTTTTGCAGCCTGATTCTGCTTGCCCGTCTGCCGAAGCGGGCGCAGCCTTTCTGTGCCCGCTTCAAGCCGTCGGAAAAATCCGTCCGGGCACCAGACGCGACAAATCTCATAAAAAGAGTGGAGGAAGACGCATGACATCAAATGTTTCGCGACGATCCTTGCTTGCGCTCGGCGCAGGCCTTGGCGCAACGACGCTCCTCGGCGGCAGCGCGCAGGCGCGCGCCCCCAAACTCGGCACCCAATCGCCCTATTGGCACCGCTTCAATCTCGGCGCCGCCGAGGTGACGGTGGTTTCCGACGGCCCGTTGCCGCTCGGCCCTCCGAAGGGCACCTTCATCGGCGTGCCCGATGACGAAGTGAAGAAGATGCTGAGCGACAATTTCCTCTCGCCCGACAATATCGTGCTGGAGCAGAACTCGCCGATCGTGAACATGGGCGACAAGCTCGTGCTGTTCGACACCGGCATGGGCACCTCGAAAGCGTTCGGCCCGACCACCGGGCGGCAGCAAAAGAGCATGGCGGAAGCCGGCATCAAACCCGCTGACATCGACGCGGTGGTGTTCTCGCACGCCCATATCGATCATATCGGTGGCGTCGTCGGCGAGGACGGCAAGCCGCTATTCCCGAACGCGCAGTACTACATCGCCCAGAGCGATTTCGATTACTGGACCGATGAAGGCAAGATGGGCAGTCCGCTGAAGGATTTTGTGGTCCATGCGCGCAAGAACCTGCTGCCGGTGCGGGACCGCATGGTGTACTTCAAGGACGGCCAGGAGTTCCTGCCCGGCGTGCAGGCGCTTGCCGCACCCGGCCACACCGTCGGCCACCACATCTTTATGGTGACCTCTGAAGGCAAATCCTTCGCCTTCCTCGGCGATCTCTCGCACCATTCGGTGCTGCTGCTCGAAAAGCCGCGGATGGAATTTTCCTACGACACCGATCCAAAGCAGGCGGCGGCCACGCGCGTAAAAACGCTGGACATGCTGGCGGCCAACAAGACGCCCGTGATGTCCTATCACTTCGCCTGGCCGGGCTATGGCCACGTCGCCAAGGCTGGCGAGGGATTCCACTATTATCCCGAGCCGATGCAGATGGTGCTGTGAGGCGACGGCGTTTCCGGGGGCCGGCTTTTGCCGGCCCCCGGGCCGCGAGGATAGCCAATCCAGGCTATAGTAGGATGACTTTGGGTTGAAACCGGGCACTCGTCATCCTGAGGTGCGAGCGCAGCGAGCCTCGAAGGATGGGCCACGGGCGACACTCATCCTTCGAGGCGCGCAAGAGCGCGCACCTCAGGATGACGCAAGACAGATGGTTCGAGCGCTCCGGCCCGATCTGATGTCACCCCGCGCTAGGGATGAAGCTCCGACTGGCGTAAGTGGAGATCATCCGCGAATCCTGCGTTGGGAGAGTCCCATTGGCTGACCAAACCACCACCAAGCCGGCCGATCTCATCTATGAGGACACCGGCGCCCTCGCCCCGCTGGTCTATTTCGACATCGTCGGCGCCTACGGCACCATGAACGGCGCCGTCGAGGTGGAACTGGCGACCCGGATTCTGGTGCCCAAGCCGGACGGCACCACCGAAGTGAAGTTCATCTCGAGCGGCCGGATCCGCTGCAGCCAGAACGCCGCCATCAACCTGCGCAACGGCCTTGATGCCGCGCTGAAGATGCTGGAGCAGCCGCAGGCCAATACGGTCGCGGTGGCGGGGTCGAAGCTGAACTGATCGGTTCTACCTGTAATGTTCGTGCGCCTGCCGGGTAATGCCTCAATGAGCGACATCGTAACTCTAATCGATAAGCGCGAGGGGCGCGCCGAAGAAGCGCGGTCCGTATAGGAGCGCGTGATGTCAGAGGCCACCAACTGAGGGGGCCAACAAAAATCCCCGCTCGAACCGCGAGCGGGGTTTGAGTCGCCATGACGGTTTCCAGCGCCACGACAGGCCCCGGCTAACATCAATATATGACAGTTTTATTGGCGACGGTTCAATTGAAAATCTGCTAGCAAATTCAGCTACTTATATGTTAATTTGAACGGGAACCCACCCAAGTATTAGAGCGTTTTCTTGCTGGGCAGGCCAGACATGGGAGTGAAACCATGCAGCGCCGTCGCTTCAAATATCTGCTGTCATTCCTCGATCGTCTTGTAGCCAAGCGTCTTCGAGCGAAAGCGGAGAATATGCCGCCCGGCGAAGAGCGTGATACCCTGGTCAAGATGGCCCGAGGAAAAGCCCGGCAGGCGGACGAGGCCTCGCACACAAACAAATGGCTTACGTCACCGGGATTGCAGCCACCAAGGTAGCCATTGTCGTCGGCATCATTGCCTGGCCGGCATTAAGGCCGTCAAATTTCAAACTGAGGCATTACCGCTCGCCGCTTGGGTCCGCTACTCTTGATTGTGGCGGTGCGGCATCATGTTCCAAACGCGCGTCTGTTCCCTTAATGTTCTTGCCAGCCTTCTAACCTTCCGCTACCCTCGATTGCGGCAGAGGGGCAGCATGGTCCAACGGGTTTCCACTGTGGCTTTTGAGGGGATCGAGGCCCGCGCGGTCGACGTGCAGGTGCAGATCGCGCGTGGGTTGTCGGATATGTTGACAAACATACGCCGTGTGTATAAATACACACTATGAAAAGCCGGGAGATTATCTCGGCGCTTCAGGGAGATGGGTGGCTCAAAAGGGCAGCCATGTCCAATTCAAGCATCCCACCAAAAAAGGCCGCGTCACTGTTCCCCATCCAGAACGGGACATCCCGATTGGGACGCTGAAAAGTATCGAGAAGCAGTCAGGCCTGAAGCTGAGGTAAGAGCGATGCCCAACTATATTGGTCTTATCCATAAGGACGCCGACAGCGACTTCGGCGTTTCCTTTCCGGATTTTCCGGGCGTTATCACTGCAGGCACCACCTTGGATGATGCTCGCGCCATGGCTGAGGAAGCCCTTGCTCTTCATATCGAAGGCCTGGTGGAGGACGGAGAAGCCGTCCCCGAGCCTTCGGCCCTGGAAGAGGTTATGTCCGATCCGGGCAACCGAACTGGCGTGGCTATTCTGGTTTCGATGAAGAGCGAGCAACCGAAGGCCGTTCGCGTCAACGTCACTTTGCCCGGAGATGTTCTGGAGCAGATTGATAAATATGCGGAAGCTCACGGCTACACGCGATCGGGGCTCCTGACGCAAGCAGCGAAAAAGCTGATGGCCGAAGCGGCTTAGGATAACAGCCGGGATCACCTTCGAGCCTTTTGACCACTTCCTTCGCTGCTTCGCCGGCCGCTCCCCGGCATGTTCCCTTAATGTTCTTGCCAGCCTTCGCCCCTTCCGCTACCCTCCGTTGCGGCAGAGGGGCAGCATGGTCCAACGCGTTTCCACCGTCGCTTTTGAGGGGATCGAGGCCCGCGCGGTCGACGTGCAGGTGCAGGTCGCGCCCGGGCTGCCCGCCTTTGCCCTCGTTGGGTGTCAATGACAAATCGACATCTTAACCGCGTCGAAAACTCGCCTTTGACGGCGAGTCCAGCATTGTTATATAGAAATGGTGCCCCCGGCCGGAATTGAACCGACATACCGAGCAGGTGGCAGCTTCCAAAGCTGCTGTGTCTACCAATTCCACCACGAGGGCACAGAGAGACTGGGGTAACCCACTGGGAGGAGGGCGTCGTAAGCGCCTTTCCTCTCAGCCCAACTCCCGGGCAATACCAGCGTCGCAAGTTGGTTCGTCGCGGCGCGCTGGCTTGGAACTAAGGCGGCGGCATATTCAATCCTCCTCTTTCGTCGATTCAGGTGAATCGGTCGGTGCTGCTTCGTTAGTGTACCATCGACCGTTCACAATCTTTATTTTCGTATTCCTCAATCTGTGGAGCGCCGTCCGCACAGTACGTTCGGGAAACGCGACGCCGAGTGCTGCCGCTATCTCGACCCCCCGTTGGCCCGGGAACCTCTCAATATAGTTGAGCACGTTTGTGCTGGCTGTTCCCGTGGTTCCCAGCAAGGTCATACGGGGTGCATCAACCTTCGCTGGCGGCGCTGGCGGCGCTGATGGTGCTGAGGGTTTGTCCGCGGAACGGCTCTGAAATTCCTCAAGCAGCCTCTTTCGCCCTGTTGCCCAGCCCGTATCCCAGCCCTGCGACCAGCCGCGACGCCGTACTTTGTCAGCGTAGTTGCCTATCGCCGCTGCGAGTTCGGCGTACGCCTTAGCAACGGCGTCATCCAACTCCTGCTCAGTGGGAAAATGTTTCTTCGATTCGTCCATAACAAGCTTTTACCATAGTTCCGCGAATTACTGCAAGGGCGAGTTCCGACTATTCAATGGATCATCCACCGAATAGTTCGTCTCGATTGGGTTTGCCCTCCCGAGACACGGCGGTGAGACGCCAATACTGTCTTATTAGGGTTGACTTCTCTATTTCGAAACACCATAGTCTGGTGGTCTAGAGCCTAACGAGACAGGAGCACCCATCAATGACCGTCATCGGCTACGCCCGAGTTAGTACCACTGACCAGAACCTCGAATTGCAGGAAGCGGCTCTACGGGCGGCGGGGTGTGGCCTGATCCGCGCGGAGAAGCGCAGCGGCACCACCACGGCGGGCCGCGAGGAACTCAGGACAGTCTTGGACTTCCTGCGGGCTGGTGACGTGCTGATGGTGACCAGAATTGACCGCCTCGCACGTAGCATTGGCGACCTTCAGGACATCGTGCGCACCGTGAAGGCGCGCGGCGCTTCCCTGCGGGCTACGGAGCAACCCATCGACACCAGCACAGCGGCGGGCAAGTGTTTCTTGGACATGCTCGGTGTGTTCGCAGAGTTCGAGACCAACCTCCGCCGAGAGCGTCAGCTTGAGGGCATAGCGGACGCCAAGGCACGCGGGGTGTACCAAGGTCGCAAGGCTTCCATCGATCCTGCACAGGTGAAGGCGTTGCGGGCGCAAGGCATGGGGGCGTCGGACATCGCGAAGGCCCTCAAGATTGGCCGCGCCTCGGTCTACCGCGTCCTTGAGGGCTGAGGGGTGAGCGCCGCTAAGGTGCGGCTAAAGGGACTCCGGCCCCCGGTGGGGCCCCCGGGCCAGCAGTTTGGGGCCCCCTATTTCAAAAAAGTCGGGCTAAAGCCTCGGGCCTCTGCTTGGCTAAACAGAGGGGTGTGCTTCTCTGGAAGTACCGTATTGGGGCCCATAATGCCCCCCACGTCCCCATAGCACCTAACGCCCCCAGCGGCTTCCGAGGGGCACACAGAGGCATACAGGGATGCCTACGCTCAGCCAACAGCTAGCCCCTAATCCCGTGCGCAGATATATGGCCGAAACGGACCTATATCTAGATAACCTATTGTATCTCCTTATGAACGTTCCTGCCTCTGCCCCGCCTGCCTCTTGACGGGGTGGGCCTTCCTACCCCAATGGGGTGCCATGGGTTGGGGTACCTATGGGTCCCCATGGCTGGCATTTGGTGCGCTGGGACGCCCTTAGAAAGGCAGTGGTTCGCCATCTTCGTCCAGTTCGTCCTCGTCTACCGCGTGCGGATCAAAGCGACGAGGCGGGGCCCAATGCGCCATGAGCGCCGCTGGTAATTGTGGGTCTAGCATTTCCAGAGCGAGTGCGGTGACCTCGATGTCCTTTGACAGATGCAGCTTCGCTCTGTCGATAGCGGCGGCTAAGTTCTGCGCCCGCCCCTCTAGCCAGCTATCTTCGTCGAACGCCTGCGCCCCCGTTCCCTTGAGCTTGGATTGTGCCTGGCTCCAACTGAGGCCCTCAATATCCTTCAGGTCTCCGTATTGCCCGCTGTGCAACTTCGTCCATGCCGCGCGCATTCGGTCCACTGTGCCTTTTCCGGCCCCGCTCAGTGCTTGTGTTTCGCTGATGCTGTCCGGCCACTCTCCCGGCTTTCCTTCCTTCACCAGCCGCCATGCCGCCTCTCTCCTATCTTGGGGTGTCATCGGTAGCTGGTTCTTAGTATTGCGCCTCAGTGCCTCCCTGACGGCTTCATCCAAGCTGCCGTTAAACACTATTGCTGGGATATCGTCCTGTCGGGTGTACGGCTTCCCCTCCAGCCCGTGCTCAGCAAGACGCTGCTTCTTCCGCGCCTTAGCATCACCGATCAACTGTCCCTTGCGCACGCTCTCCTTGTTCGCCCGGATTAGCTCCAGCACCACCAAGAAGATTGCCTCGGGCTCCCTCTGGAAGCGTTCGGCTGAGTACGCTTCACCGTTCGTCAGCGTCACCAGATTGATGCCGCTTCCAACCAACTGAAGGAACAGGCCCTGCGCTGTGACGATGTCAGCGCGTGAGAGTCTGTCCATGTTCTCAATCAGCAGGTAGCTGCCACGTTCGACATACCCCGCATCGACAGCTTTGAGAAAACCACCGAGTGCCCCTGTGTGCGCGTTCTTCCCCCGGTAGGCTGACACACCGAGGTCCGTCATGTTCAGCTCGGTGTCGAGCGTAAGCCCGTGATCAAGGGCATACTTGGCCGCCTTCTCGGTCTGGCGCTGGAGACTGGCCCCAGCGGCTTGCGATGGTGTCGAGAACCGGACATAGGAATAGGCCAGTGTCTTGGTCTCGGCGCGCACAGGGGCGTTCATGGGCCTGCCTCAGCCTCTGGCGGCGGTGGTAAGCGGGGCGATGAGGGTGGTGCTCTTCCTCAATTCCATTGCAGTCTCCGTGTGATGATGCCTTTACAGTTGGCATTCGCACTCTGCAATGGCCATTGTCGGCCTGCCCGACAAGGCGGTTTCCGAGGCGCGCGAGCGGGTGCGCTCGGCGCTGATCGCCTCGGGGCTGGCGCTGCCGGCGCGGCGGATCACGGTCAACCTGGCGCCGGCCGATGTCCCGAAGGAAGGCAGCCATTACGATCTGCCGATCGCGCTCGGCCTGATGGCCGCCATCGGCGCGATCCCGCCCGACGCGCTGTCCGGTTTCACGGTATTGGGCGAACTCGGGCTCGATGGATCGATCGCGCCGGTCGCGGGCGTGTTGCCGGCGGCGATCGGCGCCAATTCGCGCGACGAGGGGCTGATCTGTCCCGCGGCCTGCGGCTCGGAGGCGGCGTGGGCGAGCCCCGACATCCAGATCATTGCGGCAAAGTCGCTGATCCAGATCGCCAACCACTTTAAAGGCACGCAGGTGCTGTCGCGGCCGCAGCCGAAAGTGCATGAGCGCGAGGAGACGCTGCTCGATCTCCGCGACATCAAGGGCCAGGAGAGCGCCAAACGCGCGCTCGAGATTGCAGCGGCCGGCGGGCATCATTTGCTGATGATCGGCTCGCCCGGCGCCGGCAAATCGATGCTGGCGGCGCGGCTGCCCTCGATCCTGCCGCCGCTGTCGCCGTCCGAACTGCTCGGCATTAGGTAGCAAACTCACCTTCATGAAAGACCCCGAATGAGGGACGACGGGTAGTGCCAAGCCCGCCGCGCCGCCCATTCGGGGTATCCGTTGCCAGAACTACGTCATGGCAACTTCATAATGAAGTTGGCACCTCAGACCCTTATAGGCCGATGAAGTGCTTCATGATCAGTAGCGCGTAGCCAATGATCAGGAAGAAGTGGGCCACGTTTTCCATGGGCACCCTCCTTTCTTGCTTCCCGCCAGAACTGCCTGACTTCGGGACGGTCGTTGCCGCCCGGCAGCGCTTATACGCGCAAATAGCCCCAGCCTCACCGCCGGGGCTTTTTCCTGTAATTCGACTTTCCCCCGTTCTTCACAGGATGTTAGATTCCCTGCCTTTTTCTGCCCTGCGCAGGCCTCGCCTTACCAAATCCCTAACTCTCGTTCCTTATACTCAACTAAGCCATTGATATATCAACTAAATATGTATTAACGCGAAATACACTATTTAGTAAGGAGTTTGCTTTATAAGGCGGATGAAGGCGGGAACAATTTGTTTGGGCATTCCCGCAAACATTGTTTGACTCTACAGCCTCGGTGTGTTTTACTGATTCCTACACGCAAGGCACGAGGTGTCTCCATGACGGGCGAAACGGTTAAGTTTGAGAAGCCGGTTGAAGGCGGTGACGACGCGAAACGCGAGCAGTCAACGATTACGTTCCCTTATCTTGATCTCGATTCCGCAGTCGAGGTTGCTCGCGCCGTTTATAATCGCGGCGGCCACGGTAGCTGCAACGTTGACGAGTTGGCGGCTGAGATGAATCAGACCGTAAGCGGCGCCTTTCGATTGAAGACCGGTACTGCGAAGATTTTCGATTTGATCGACAAGGATGGGAAGAGCGGCTTCAAACTCAGTGAGCTTGGCCGCCAAATCATCTCCCCCGACACTGAGCGCGCCGCCCGCGCCGAATCTTTTATGCGGGTGCCGCTCTATGGAGCGGTCTACGAGAAGTACCGGGGGCATATGCTGCCGCCGCCAAAGGCGCTAGAACGCGAGATGTTGAGCCTGGGCGTTTCTAGCAAGCAAACCGACAAGGCGCGGCAAGCATTCGAGCGATCTGCAAAGCAAGCTGGCTACTTTGAGAGCGGTGAAGACCGTCTTGTCCGGCCGCGGGCGGACTCCTTGCCCCGTAAGGATGACGCTGCGGCCGATTCTATTGTTGATACGAAAAAGATCGACCTGCCCGGCGGTGGTGGTGCTGGTGGTGGCGGGAACAGCGGTGGCGGTGCTGGCGGCGGTACTCCGCCCACGCAGAAAGCTTTGGAATATCAACTAATCGACTTAATGGCCGAACCGGACATTGATGACGCCGTCAAGCAAGCAATCTGGTCTCTCGTGCAGTACTTAACCGCACGGAAGGCAAAAAATAAGAGCCCTTCTATTTTTGAATGATGGCTCAAACGAAATCCGGGGCCGCAAGGCCCCGGAGGTTTCTCTAACCAAGTGTGGCACCCGCCCATCAGCGGGTCGAAAGGTAGGTGGTACATGACAACATGAAGCCGTCGAATACCGAGACACTGCCGGTCGCGTTACGAGCGTGACTGGTAGCTTCTCTGGGGGCCGGGGCTGGTGCCGCTAGCTGGATTTCCACCCGCGACGCTTGGGTCCAATCCCCAACCGGTCCACCGTTATTTTATAACAGACTCACCGATTCATGTCGAGCGCGGGACCTTTATTCCGCGCTCCTTATCGTTATCGACAAATGAAACGCCACCTTTTTCCAGTGCAGCTTGCATTGCCGTTAGATTGTTTCGCGTCGGCTCACGGCGACCAGCCTCAAAGTCACGAACCGTCGAAACGCCCACGTTCGCGCTTTTTGCAAGCGCGTCTTGAGGCCAATTTAGCCATGCTCGGGCGGCTCGACACTGTTCCGGGGTCATTTGAGGAAAATAGCGATGTAAGTTATTTTCGTCAAGGTCATCGATTTACGTTGACGCCATCACTTTCATCACTTATCACTGAGGTCAACGGAAAACGTTGGTCTCATGTCGCAGCACTTCCTTCTCACGGCAAAGGCGAGGTCGCTAAGTTTAGCGAAGGTCGCCCGTTTGTCGGACGAGGAAGCCTATCAGACCTTCAAGCTGGTTCGTTGGGCCGCCACTGACGGCGCGCCGGTTTGCCCGCGTTGCGGCTGTGTCGCCGTCTACACCTACGCGACCCGCAAGCTGTTCAAGTGCAAGGCCTGTAACCACCAATTCAGCGTTACCAGCGGCACGATTTTCGCCAGCCGCAAGTTGCCGGTCCGCGACTATCTCTTGGCGATCGCCATTTTCGTGAACGGCGCAAAGGGCCATAGCGCTCTCCAACTGAGCCGCGACCTGGATTGCCAGTACAAGACGGCCTTTGTGATGGCTCACAAGATCCGCGAAGCGCTGGCATCAGAAGCCAACGGCGCGACCATATCTGGCCATGTCGAAGTTGATGGTGCATACTTCGGCGGCCACGTTCGCCCCGCGAACAAAAAGGCCGATCGCATTGACCGTCGCCTTGCCGAAAACCAGACCGGCAAGCGCCGCGTGGTTGTCATCATGCGCGAACGTAAAGGTCGCACGCTGCCCTTCGTGTTCAAGTCTGAGGATGCTTCGGTCCTGACGATTGCCCGCACCGTAGCGCCCGGCAGCACCGTTTATGCCGATGAAGCGACGCATTGGGACGCGCTACATGCGCGCTTCCTGACGAAGCGGATCAACCACTCTGAGGCGTATTCGACGGAGGAAGCCAACACCAACCAAGCGGAGTCGTTTTTCTCCCGCTTGCGCCGCGCTGAAATCGGCATTCATCACCATATCGCCGGGCCGTATCTATCGGCCTACGCAAGCGAAATGGCATGGCGTGAAAACAACCGTCGCGTGAGCAATGGCGAACAGTATTTGATGACCACCAGCGCGGCCCTCACTCACCCGGTATCGCGCCAGTGGAAAGGGTATTGGCAGAGGTAGACTAGACCGCGTTCATCAGGGTGAGAATATCTTCCAAGGGATACAGCATCTTTGGAAGCCTAGCGTTTTCCGCCGAATATACCGCGAAATTTAGGCTCTTATAAAACGCCGTCGAATCATCATCTAGCGACGTCAGCGTGAGCGCATAGAATCCCGCGTGTTCCGCTATGGCGGCCACACGCGCAAAAACATCCATTAAAAGATGCTCTCCCAGCCCCTGACGTTGGTAGTTTGAATCAACACCAACAAAGCTCAGATTAAGCGCGGGGAAGGCAACGTAATTTTGGAGGTAATGGTTGTCTTTTCTAGCGTCCGGCAGTTCCGAAACGCTCTCATTTCCCAACTGCAAAGCGTAGTAACCAATCACGTTCGGCGATCCATCCAGATGGGCGCAAAACACGCGATGCTCACACCGCTTCACAACCTTTTTGGCTTTGTTTTTTAGGAATGAATCGAGCGGTCGCTTACCGCATGAAAAGCGATTTACGACCGCTCTATCCGAGAACGGCTCGATTGTTACTCTCGTTAAATCGAGGCGTGTTGCGCCCTGCTTTGGCACGATTTACTTCAACATACCGTTGGCGCATGGCGAGAACCTTGGCGTTCGGCCCTCCGTTTTCGTTCTGCACACGGCGAACGAAATCGGCGGCTTCGCGCTGATTCCTAAACTTCAACTTTCCGTTGCGGAGCGCAAGGGCGTTCCACCAACGCATAAAGGCGAGTATGAGGGCATTGTTCATTGGGTGTTCCAGTATGGTCGCTGGCTCGGCCAACTGATTTGCTCCTACACTAATAGTATAATTTCCTAAAAGTTCAATTGACGGTCTAGGCATCCCTAGGGAAATTTCGCCTGAACCGGAGAATAAAATTCTAAATTGGTGAATATTCCTAATTTGTTCCCATTTTTAGTCCCGAGCAATCTCCCACAGCATGTACTGCCCCGGCCCCTGATCGCACCGGACAACCCCGTTTTCCTTCTGGCCCCGCAGGGCAACCCCGACCCGCTTGGTCATGAGCCGCAAGAGCCGTAGGTCGCTCTTATCCAGCGCCCGTTCAATGAGAAGCTGCACCGCAATGTCGCGCGTGGTGAGCGGTTCTGAGGCTTGGCGCAAAACGGACAGGATTATTCGGCTCATCTGGCCACGGTTTGACCAGTCCTTTGGCGGTCGGAACGCCTTGGGCTTGATGGTTTCAACCTGAAAATCCGGGTCAAACTGGACTATCGTGGCGTCCAGGCTTTCGAGGTCCAGCACCATCTTTCGCAGGGCCTCATGGGCATTTTCGATATCGCCCGCCAGTTGGGCGCGGCGCTTTACCAGCCCGCTCAAGACAAATTCGTTCATGGGGCACCCGTGCAATTAATTTCACGGGGAAGGGTAGCCCGGCAGGCAGCATGGCGGCGAGATAGGGCTTGGTGAGTTTGCTACCTAATGCCGGAACTGCTGGAGGTCTCGATGATCGCCTCCGTCGCCGGCGAAATCCGCGACGGCGCGCTGACCGCGCGGCGGCCATTTCGTTCGCCGCATCATTCCGCCAGCATGGCCGCGCTGACCGGCGGCGGCATGCGCGCCAAACCCGGCGAGATCTCGCTGGCGCATCAGGGCGTGCTGTTCCTCGACGAATTGCCGGAGTTCGATCCGCGCGTGCTGGATTCGCTGCGCCAGCCCCTGGAGAACGGCGAGGTTTCGGTGTCCCGCGCCAATCACCGCGTCACTTATCCGGCGCGCTTCATGCTGGTCGCGGCGATGAACCCGTGCCGCTGCGGCCATGCCTATGAGCCCGGCTATTCCTGCAAGCGCGGCCGGATCGACCGCTGCACCGCGGACTATCAGATGCGCATCTCGGGTCCGCTGATGGACCGCATCGACCTGCGCATCGAAGTGCCGGCGGTGACCGCCGCCGATCTGATCCTGCCGCCGCCGAGCGAAGGTTCTGCCGAAGTCGCCGCGAGAGTCGCCGCGGCGCGCGACATCCAGCTCGCGCGCTATGCCGCCGCGGGCATGCCGCATGTCCGCACCAATGCGGAAGCGCCAGCGTCGCTGTTGGAAACCATCGCGCAGCCGGACAGTCATGGCCAAAAACTGCTGCGCGACGCCGCCGAGACCATGAAGCTGACCGCGCGCGGCTATCACCGCGTGCTGCGCGTGGCGCGCACGCTCGCCGATCTCGACGGTGCGGAAAAAATCGGGCGGCTGCATCTGGCGGAAGCGTTGTCGTATCGTGCGCTGGCGGAAGATTTGCGGCGCGCGGCGTAATGATCGCGGTGCCCGACGGGCAAATCAAAAAAAGCTGTCAAGCCTCGATCAAGAAAATATCCCTCTTTCAAAATTTCCCAAATCAGGTCTTGAGATTCCGACGTCTCATCCCTCAAGAGGGGCGTTGGCCATCGTCACGAACGTTGGGATGGGATGCGGTGGACGCGGCAGCGTCAGGCGTGAAACGGAATCGCAGGGCGGGTTTCCCGTGAGCGATGCCGGCACGCTGACGACGGCGCTGCGGCGTACGGCAAAACCGTGTGGTTCTGGCACCCGTTGCTGGTGTCAAGTCGGCGGAGGTTTTACGAATCCGACCGGATTCGAAAAGACCGCTCATCCGCCGACGACGGTGACAAGACGAATTCGTCGCCGGGGAGAGCACGGCATAAGCCGTAAAACCATTGCGCAGGGAATGCCGGGGTGCCTCCGCTGAACCTGTATGCTCGTGTGCGTTTTCTTTCGTGCACTTTGCACACGAGACCGCGGGTGCAGCGCGCCCCCGGCATTTCCTGCGCCCTCTTCTTTTTGGGCGAGAGATTCCTTGCACCACCCGGGCGTATCGCGCCGCGGGAACGGGAAACTGCGTTTGCACCGTCATTGCGAGCGAAGCGAAGCAATCCATCTCGCCACGGAAAGAAAGAATGGATTGCTTCGTCGCTTCGCTCCTCGCAATGACGGAACCGGCTGTTTGAAAATTGAATCCGTAGCCATCATCGCCACACTTCGTCATTCCGGGGCAGCCCGCAGGGCTGAGCCCGGAATCCATAACCATGATCGTGAGTATGGATTCCGGGCTCGCGCTGCGCGCGCCCCGGAATGACGAGCATTCCCCCGCATAAACCCGGCGGTAACGAGTTTTGTTTACGGTCTGCCAACCATAAGCCCGTCGTCGCGGGCTTATGTCGAGCGAGTGTAGCGTCATGTTGCGTTTCAAGATTCTGGCCTCGGTTGTTCCGTTGGCCGTTACCGCCGTATTCGCGCGCGGCGAGTTGCTGCCGGGCCCAAAGCCCTGCATCGAGGTTGCCGGCACTTCGGTGCAGATCGCCTCGCTCGCCTGGCAAGCCCAGCTTCACGTCGGCTTCACCCGCGACCCACGGCTCGCGACGGTGCGGGTCCAGATTACCGACAGCGTCACCGACGCCGATTTCACCGTCATCGACGATATCGACGATGCCGAGGCCGGTGCCTGCGAAACCAGCGCGCCGCCACAATTGGTCGCGATCTCCCAAACTCCGGCGGCGTCCGAGCCGCTCATCTACCTTTCGCAGGATGGACCCGCCGATTACCGGATTTTTGTCCGCTCGAGGACGTTTTCGGCGCGCGACGCCGCCGCGCTCATTGTCGGCGCCCGCGGCGGGCACCGCCTCACCGCGGCGTCCCTTTGAGCCGTTAACGTTTCATCAACCCTGTTCGCATCGCAAGGCGCAATCGCAGCCGCCTTCAAGCACTTTGCAAGTGTCGCCGACGCATCGTCTCCACAACATATAAAGCGGATCACACCGCCTCAATTTCGGGCGAGCATCTCAGGGACATTGGCGATGGGGCGAACGTTCCGGATCAAGATAGGCCTACGCCGCTTCGGGCGCCGCCATCCGTGGATCGCCTTCGCCCTGCGCTCGTTCATGATCTTCTCCGCCACGTTCGGCGGCGCCTATGGCTTCATCGCCGGCAGCCGGACGGAGGTCTCCGGTTATGATCCGCAAGCTTTTGCGATCGGCACCAGTTTCCTGTTCGCTATCGCCTGCGTCGCGCTCGTTACCTTAAGCGTCCGGCTGCGCCTGATGCGCCGGAAGATGCGCCGGATCGCCCTGCATAATGAAGCGCTGGCCGATCGAAACTGGGAATTGCAGGAGGCCGAAGCGCGCGCCCGCCGCCTGTTCGAATCGCAGGGCGATCTGATCGTGCTGCGCGATGCCGATGGCCGCATCAGCTACGTCAACGATGCCTATTGCGAACTGGCCGAGATGCCGCGCAGCGCCCTGATCGGCAGTCGCGCCACGCTCACCATCCTCGAACAGGGCGACACCGCGCTGGAATCCAACGGCACCCGCATCCACGATCAAAAAGTCGCTGGTCCGCTGGGGCCGCGATGGATCGCCTGGCGCGAAGGCCTGGTCCGCCACGATGCGGGGAGCCCTGCGGAAATGCAAAGCGTCGGCCGCGACGTCACCGACCGCACCGAGAGCGAACGCGCGCTGGCCGAGGCCCGCGACCAGGCCGATGCCGCGAACCGCGCCAAGTCGCGATTCCTCGCGATGGCCAGCCACGAAATCCGCACGCCGCTGAACGGCATCATCGGCATGAGCGGCCTGTTGATGGATACGCCGCTGACGCCGGAGCAGACCACCTACGCCAAGGCGGTGAAAACCTCGGGAGATGCGCTGCTCGCGCTGATCGAGGAATTGCTGGACTATTCCAAGATCGAAGCCGGCAAGATCGATCTCGAACATCGCCCGTTCCCGCTCTCGGTGCTGATCGAGGACATCACCGAATTGCTGGCGCCGCGCGCCGAGGCCAGGAAGATCGAGATCGCTGCCTACATCGACGAGCGGCTGCCGATGCAGGTGATCGGCGACGCGGCGCGGCTGCGCCAGGTGCTGCTCAATCTCGCCGGCAACGCCATCAAGTTCACCGCGACCGGCGGCGTCGCGCTGATCGTCGAGCCCGGCATCTGGCCCAACGAAATCAGTTTTCTGGTGCGCGACACCGGCATCGGCATCGCGCCCGAGGCCCAGCAGCGGATTTTCCGCGAGTTCGAGCAGGCCGACGACCGCATCGCGCGCAGCTATGGCGGCACTGGCCTCGGCCTCAGCATCTCCGAGCGCATCGTCAAGCGCATGGGCGGCCGCATCACGCTGGAAAGCACGCCCGGCACAGGCTCGACGTTCGAAGTATCGATCCCGCTCGCGGTTGCCGCCGGCGGCGAGCAAAAGACTTTCGCAGCACCGGATCTGACCGGCCAATCGATCATGCTGGTCTCATCCGAGAGCATCGAAGCGTCGCTGACGGCGCGGCGGCTGCAGCGCTGGGGCGGCCAGACCTGCTTGGTCGGGGATGTCGACGTCGCGCTGGCGCTGTTGCCCGAGCGTTCCTGGCAGGCGATCCTGATCGATCACGCGCTGGGCACGGCCGGCATCGAAAAACTCGGCGAAGCCGCGCGCCTTCACGCGATGCATCGGATCGTGATGTTCACGCCGGCGACGCGGCACGAACTGCAACCATCCACGGCGTCCGCCTTCACCGGTTATCTGGTCAAACCGCTGCGCGCCGCCTCGCTCGCTGCGCGCCTGACCGCGACACCCGAGATTCCAGCGTTCAGCCTTGCCGGCGAAACCCCGATCGCGCCTGCCGACGAGGTCGAGAAAGCGGCCACGCCGCCGAGCAAGGGGCTTTCGATCCTGGTCGCCGAAGACAATGAGATCAATGCGCTGTTGATGCGCTCGCTGCTCGGCCGGCTCGGGCATCACGCCGTCATCACCACCAATGGCGAAGAGGCGCTGGAATCCTGGCTGTCGGCGAAATCGGCCGGTGCGGCCTACGATCTGGTCTTGATGGATATCCAGATGCCGCAACTCAACGGCATCGAGACCACCAAGCGGATTCGTGACCTGGAGGCTGCACAGTCGGGACGACGCACGCCGATTCTGGCGCTCACCGCCAACACGCTGGTGGAAGACCGCTACGCCTGCTTCGAGTCCGGCATGGACGGTTTCCTGATCAAGCCGCTCGATCGCGAAAAGCTGACCGAGGCGCTCGCAGGCCTCGCCGCGTCGCGGCATCTCGCGGCGTGAAGGTTTCCCGTCATTGCGAGGAGCGAAGCGACGAAGCAATCCACACTTGGTTTGCTGCACAATGGATTGCTTCGCGGAGCCTGTCATCGGGCGCGCGTTCGCGCGACCCGTTGGCTCGCAATGACGATCATTGCAGATGGCGTACGGTGGCCTACAGCCGCCGCAGCGCCACCGATTCGACCACGTGGTCGGCGCCCTTTTTGAGGATCAGCGTCGCGCGCGGCCGCGTCGGCAGGATGTTGTCCTCGAGATTGGCAAGGTTGGTGCGTTCCCAGATCGCGAGGGCCGTGGCGGTTGCTTCTTCGTCCGAGAGCGGGGCGTAGCGGTGGAAATACGACCTGGGATCGGTGAACGCGGTGTCGCGCAGCGCAAGGAAACGGCGCACATACCATTGGCGCAGCACCGGCTCGTCGGCGTCGATATAGACCGAGAAGTCGAAGAAGTCGGAGACCACCGGAATCGCCTTGCCGTCGCGCGGCAACCGGCCGGTCTGCAGCACGTTGACGCCTTCGACGATGATGATGTCGGGACGGTCGACCTCGATCCATTCGTTCGGGACGATGTCGTAGGTCAGATGCGAATAGACCGGCGCGCGCACCGGCCGCCGGCCCGCCTTGATGTCGCTGAGGAACGACAGCAGCATCGGCAGGTCGTAGCTTTCGGGAAAGCCCTTCTTCTGCATCAGGCCCTGCCGCTCCAGCGCCGCATTCGGGAACAGGAAACCGTCTGTCGTCACCAGATCGACCTTCGGCCGCGGCGACCAGCGGGCCAGCAGCGCCTGCAGCACGCGCGCGGTGGTCGATTTGCCGACCGCCACCGAACCGGCGACGCCGATGATATAGGGCACCTTGCGATCCCGGATGCCGAGGAACTGGCGTTGCGCCTGATAGAGCCGGTGGGTCGCATCGACATAGATCGACAACAACCGCGACAGCGGCAGAAAAATGTCCTCGACCTCTTGCAGGTCGAGCCGGTCATGCATCGAGCGCAGCCGCTCGAACTCGCCCGGCTCCAGCGTCATCGGCGTGTCGTCGCGCAACCGCGCCCACTGATCGCGCGTGAAAATCCGGTAGGGATTGTACTGCTGCTCCGGTGCCCGAATATCCATGGCGTCGCCCTTGATGAACTAATCGCGCTTGCGCGCGGCTTTCTCTTCCAGACCGGACATGCTCGTGCGCTGCGCCAGCGCCGCCTCGACGTCTTCAAGCTTCACGCCGCGCGACTTCAGCAGCACCAGCAGATGAAACAACAGATCGGCGCTTTCGGCGATCAGGTGATCGCGGTCGTTCTCGACTGCGGCGATCACGGTTTCCACCGCCTCTTCGCCGAATTTCTTGGCGCAGTGCTCCGCGCCCTTGTCGAGCAGCTTTCTTGTGTAGGACGCCTCTCCTCCCGACGCTGCGCGAGCATCGATGGTGGCGGCCAGATCATGGACCGTAAAACGCGACATCAACTGCACTCAAACAAATGCGCCCGCAACGACCGGACGCCATCCCCAAACCGCCTTAGCACTTTTGTGACGGGGAGTCGTCAGGGATCGAGCCGCATCGGCAGCCCGGCGCGCACCATGTGATCCTTGGCCTCACGTATGGTAAATTCTCCGAAGTGGAAAATCGACGCCGCCAGCACCGCGGTGGCGTGCCCCTGGCGGATGCCGTCCACGAGATGGTCGAGATTGCCGACGCCGCCGGATGCGATTACCGGTACGGGAACACTGTCGGCGATCGCCTGCGTCAGCGGCAGGTCGAAGCCCTGCCGGGTGCCGTCGCGGTCCATCGAGGTCAGCAGAATTTCGCCGGCGCCGAGCGAGACCACTTCCTGGGCGTATTCGATGGCGTCGATCCCGGTGGAATTGCGGCCGCCATGGGTAAAGATCTCCCAGCGGTCCGAACCGCCGCCGCGCTTGACGCGCTTGGCGTCGATCGCGACCACGATGCATTGCTCGCCGAATTTTTCCGCGCCCTCCTTGACGAATTCCCGCCGGCTGACGGCGGCAGAGTTGATCGAGACCTTGTCGGCGCCGGACCGCAGCAGCGTGCGGATATCGTCGATGGTGCGAACCCCGCCGCCGACGGTCAGCGGCATGAAGCAGGCTTCCGCGGTCCGCCGCACCACGTCCAGCATGGTCCCGCGGTTTTCGTGGGTCGCGGTGATGTCGAGGAAACAGAGCTCGTCGGCGCCGGCGGCGTCGTAGGCAATCGCCGCTTCGACGGGATCGCCGGCGTCGCGCAGATCGACGAAATTGACGCCCTTGACCACGCGGCCGTCCTTGACGTCGAGGCAGGGGATCACGCGGACCTTGAACATGGACGGTCTCCTAAGCCGCGGCGCGCGCGGTGCGGATCAGCGCCAGGGCCGCGGCGGGATCGAGGCGGCCGTCATAGAGCGCGCGGCCGGCGATGGCGCCCGCGAGCTTTTTGGCACGCGGCGCCAGCAGCGCCTTCACATCCTCGATCGAGGCAAAGCCGCCCGAGGCAATGACGGGAATCGAGATCCGCTCGGCAAGCGCGATGGTCGCATCGAGGTTGAGGCCCTTGAGCAGGCCGTCGCGCGCGATGTCGGTAAAAATGATCGCGGCGACGCCGGCATCCTCGAATCGCCGCGCGATTTCGAGCGCGGTCACCTGCGAGGTCTCGGCCCAGCCTTCGACCGCGACCTTGCCGTCGCGCGCGTCGAGACCGACGGCGACGCGGCCGGGGAATTTTTTCGCGGCACTTTTGACCAGCTCGGGATCGCGCACCGCGGCGGTGCCGATGATCACACGCGCAATGCCCTTGTCGAGCCAGGCCTCAACCGTTTTGAGATCGCGGATGCCGCCGCCGAGTTGCATCGGCATGGTGACCGCCTTCAGCATCGCCTCGACCGCCATCGCGTTCATCGGCTTGCCGGCAAAGGCGCCGTCGAGGTCGACGACGTGCAAATATTCGAACCCCTGGGCGGCGAAGGCGCGAGCCTGCGCAGCTGGGTCGAGGTTGAACACCGTCGCGCGCGCCATGTCGCCCTGTTCGAGGCGCACGCACTGGCCGTTCTTCAGGTCGACGGCGGGAAAAAGGATCACGGCTTCCACTTCAAAAAGTTCGAAATCAGCGCCAGCCCAAAGCGCTGGCTTTTTTCCGGGTGAAACTGGGTGCCGACAGCGGTGTCCTTGCCGACCATCGCCGTCACCGGCCCGCCGTAATCGGCGCGCGCCAGCACGTCGGCCTCATTCGACGCATTGAGGTGATAGGAGTGCACGAAATAGGCGTGGCGGCCCTTCGGCCCCAGCGGCAGCCGCTCCAGCACCGGGTGCTCGCGGATCATGTCGAGCGTGTTCCAGCCCATGTGCGGAATTTTCAGGTTTTCCTCGCGCGGCGAAATCTTTACGACGTCGCCCGCGATCCAGTCGAATCCGTTGGTGGTGACGTGTTCCTTGCCGCGCGTCGCCATCAGCTGCATGCCGACACAGATGCCGAAGAACGGCCGCGCCTTGACCCGCACCGCTTCCGTCATCGCCTCGAGCATGCCGTCGACTGCATCCAGTCCCCGGCGGCAATCGGCGAAGGCGCCGACGCCGGGCAGCACGATGCGATCGGCGCGGAACGCCACTTCGGGATCGCGCGTCACCACGATCTTCTGCGGATTCTCCATGCTGCGCGCGGCGCGCTCGAAGGCTTTGGCCGCCGAGTGCAGATTGCCGGAGCCGTAATCGATGATCGCTACGCTCATCGTGACCCTCCCGGCTCCGGAAACAATCCGATGATGCCGCCCTGCGGCAACGGCGGCGGCGGCTTTGAGAACGGCTGGCCCGGAATATTGCGCGTCGGCGGCGGCCCACCGCGATCGACCGCCCATTGGTCGTTGGCGAGGCCACGTTGCCGGGCGGTCCAGCGGTCGAAGAAGCGCCGCTCGGCTGCCTCCTCGTCATCGGCGACCACGATGTCGAGCTGACGCCATTTGCGCCGCGACAGCGTCCAGCGCTGCAGGCTGGCCGCTTCGAACCCCATCAGGATCGCGATCAACATATTGGCGAGCATGATCGTGCCGCGGCCGACCCCGAGCTGTGCCAGTCCGATTTCGACGGCAGCCGTCACGACGATCCAGCCGAGCAGCGCCAGCCACAGCCGGTGCCAGATCAGCCACAGCACGCTGAAGACCGCGGCCCAGAAATGGAAACCGTCGCGCACGAACCTGAACTTGTCGGCCGCCTCAAGATCGGCGCCGTTGGCCACGGGGGCATGCACTGTATAGACCGGCATCGTCACTCTCCGCCGATGAAAACTGTTCTATTGAGCATGATCGTTTCGGAAAACCGGTTCCCACTTTTCCGGATCATGCTCGAAAATCAGCCGCCGAGCTGACCCTTGGTGGAAGGCACTTCACCCGCGGCGCGTGGATCGATGGCGACCGCGGCCCGAAGCGCCCTTGCCAGACCCTTGAAGCAGGATTCGGCGATATGATGGCTGTTCTCGCCATATAGGGTCTCGACGTGCAAAGTCACGCCGGCATTGATGGTGAAGGCGTTGAACCATTCGCGCAGCAGTTCGGTGTCGAAGGTACCCACCTTGTCGCGCGGAAAATCGACCTTGAACACCAGCACCGGGCGGCCGGAAATGTCGATCACGACGCGCGACAGCGTCTCGTCCATCGGCATATGGATCGAGGCATAGCGGGTGATGCCGGCCATGGTGCCGAGCGCCTGCTTCACGGCTTGTCCGAGCGCAATCCCGACGTCTTCGGTGGTGTGGTGGTGGTCGACGTGGAGGTCGCCATCCGCCTTCACCGTGATGTCGATGCGCGAATGCCGGGCCAGCAAATCCAGCATGTGGTCGAAGAAGCCGATACCGGTCGAAACCTTGGATATGCCTGACCCATCGAGGTTTACCGCAACCTCGATGTCGGTCTCCTTGGTCTTGCGCTTGATGGTCGCCGTGCGCATGAAAAGTGCTTTCCCTGTCGGCCCTTAATCGATCTTTGGCCGAAAACGCGGCCCTTTTAACAGGCCGATGTCGCCTTCGCTACTGCGGGATGACGCTTTTGGAGACCGAACTTCCCCCTATGGTGACCAGAATCCGAGGTGAATCGCGCGATTGTAACCCCTCCCGCGAATCCCTAAATCTGGCCGGACACGAGGGTTTCCTATGCAAGCATCACAGAACGAGCTGCCGGTCTGGCACGGCACCACGATTTTGACTGTCCGCAAGGGCGGCAAGGTGGTGATCGGCGGCGACGGCCAGGTCTCGATCGGCCAGACCGTCATCAAATCCAACGCCAAAAAGGTCCGCAAACTGGGCAAGGGCGACGTGATCGGCGGCTTTGCCGGCGCCACGGCCGACGCCTTCACGTTGTTCGAGCGGCTGGAGAGCAAACTCGAGCAATATCCGGGGCAATTGACCAGGGCGGCGGTCGAGCTCGCCAAGGACTGGCGTACCGACCGCTATCTGCGCCGGCTGGAGGCGATGATGATCGTCGCCGACAAGGATGTATCGCTGGTCCTGACCGGCACCGGCGACGTGCTGGAGCCGGAGGCCGGGGTGATGGCGATCGGCTCGGGCGGCAATTACGCCCTCGCGGCGGCGCGGGCGCTGGTCGACAGCGACAAGGATGCCGAGACCATCGTACGCCGCGCGCTGGATATCGCCGCCGACATCTGCGTATACACCAACCGGAACGTGACGATCGAAACGCTGTAGGAGGGCGGCCGAGCATGGCGGCGCTCTATGCCTTCCGACCGATGACGACAAAAGACCTTCCCAAGATCCGGCAGTGGCTCGCCCAGCCCCATGTCCGCGAATGGTGGGGCGATCCGGACGAGCAATATGCCCTGGTCAGCGGCGACCTCGCGGAGCCGGCAATGGATCAATATGTCGTCGCGGCAACCGGCAGCGATTTCGGCTACATCCAGTGTTATGATCTGACCGCGTGGAATTCAGGCTTCGGAACCCATCCAGAGGGTACGCGTGGCATCGATTTCTTCATTGGCGAGCCCGCCATGATCGCGCGCGGCCATGGTTCGGCGTTCATTCGCGCCTTCGTCGACGACCAGCTGAGAAACGGCGCGCCGCGCATCGTCACCGATCCCGATCCTGCCAACCGCCGCGCGGTGCGCGCCTATGAAAATGCCGGGTTCGAAAAAGTCCGCATAGTGGATACGCCCGATGGCGCAGCCCTTCTGATGGTCCGCAACCCATGACCTCCGGCAACTCCGCCGACAAACCTCCCGTCTTCAACGGTCTTTCGGCTTGGCACTGGCTGGCGATCGCGGCCTGCATCCTCGCCGTGCAGGCCTCGACCCTCTACGCGATGGGCCGGCTGCCGATCTGCGCCTGCGGCTATGTCAAACTCTGGCACGGCGTGGTGCAAAGCTCGGAAAACTCGCAGCACATTACCGACTGGTACACGCTGTCGCATATCCTGCACGGCTTTCTGTTTTACGGCGCGGCCTTCCTCGCCTTCCCGCGCCTTGCCTGGCCGGGCCGCCTGATCATCGCCATGCTGGTGGAAGGCGGCTGGGAGCTGGTCGAGAACTCGAACTGGATCATCAACCGCTACCGCGCCGGCACGATCTCGCTGGATTATTTTGGCGACACCATCGTCAATTCGATCTCCGATACGCTGGCCATGGTTTTGGGGTTTCTGCTGGCCAGAAAGCTCCCGGTCGCGATCACGATCGCGTTGGCGCTGTTGTTCGAACTCGTGATGGCGCTTCACATCCGCGACAATCTCACTTTGAACATCATCATGCTGATCCACCCCTTTGAGGCGATCAAGCAATGGCAGGCCGGGCCGCCGATCATTTGATGCCTTGAATGAATCCGATTAAATGCGGCTTGTTCTCGCAACATACGAACCTTAACTAGGACCTATGACCGACTTCTCCCCCCGCGAAATCGTTTCCGAACTCGACCGTTTTATCGTCGGCCAGTCCGACGCCAAGCGCGCGGTCTCCATCGCCTTGCGCAACCGCTGGCGCCGGCTGCAGCTCACCGGTTCCTTGCGCGAGGAGGTGCTGCCGAAAAACATCCTGATGATCGGGCCGACCGGCGTCGGCAAGACCGAGATCGCGCGGCGGCTGGCCAAGCTCGCCGGCGCGCCGTTCATCAAGGTCGAGGCCACCAAATTCACCGAGGTCGGCTATGTCGGCCGTGACGTCGAACAGATCATCCGTGACCTCGTCGAAGTCGCAATCTCACAGACCCGCGAGCGCAAGCGCAAGGATGTGCAGGCCCGCGCCCAGCTCGCGGCCGAAGACCGCGTGCTCGACGCGCTGGTCGGGCCCGGCTCCAGTCCCGCGACCCGCGATGCCTTCCGCAAGAAGCTGCGCGCCGGCGAACTCAACGACAAGGAAATCGAGATCGAGACGCAATCTTCCGGCGGCATGCCGATGTTCGAAATCCCGGGCATGCCCGGCGCCCAGATGGGCGCGATCTCGATCGGCGATATCTTTGGCAAGATGGGCGGGCGCACCAAAACCCGCCGCCTGACGGTCGAGGGCTCGCATGAGATCCTCGTCAACGAGGAATCCGACAAGCTGCTGGACAGCGATCAGCTGGTGCTGGAAGCGATCAACGCGGTCGAGAACAATGGCATCGTGTTCCTCGACGAGATCGACAAGATCTGCGTCCGCGATGGCCGCGTCGGTGGCGACGTCTCGCGCGAGGGCGTGCAGCGCGACCTGCTGCCGCTGATCGAGGGCACCACCGTCTCGACCAAGCACGGCGCAGTCAAGACCGACCACATCCTGTTCATCGCGTCGGGCGCGTTCCACATCGCAAAACCATCGGATTTGTTGCCGGAATTGCAGGGCCGGTTGCCGATCCGAGTCGAACTGGAAGCGCTGTCGCGTGACGACATGCGCCGCATCCTGACCGAGCCGGAAGCCTCATTGATCAAGCAATATGTAGCACTGCTGAAGACCGAGGGCGTGACATTGGACATCACCGACAGCGCCATCGACGCGCTGGCGGACATCGCGGTCGCCGTCAATTCCACGGTGGAAAATATCGGCGCGCGGCGGCTGCAGACCGTGATGGAGCGCGTGCTCGACGAAATTTCGTTCGCCGCGCCGGACCGTCACGGCGAGACCATCCAGGTCGATGCCGACTATGTGCAGAAGCACGTCGGCGATCTCGCCAAGAATGCGGATTTGAGCCGGTTTATTTTGTAACGTTTGCCGGTAAGATCGTCGTCCCTGCGAAAGCAGGGACCCATAACCACCAATATTAGCTTTGGTGCCGTGCTGGAGCCACTATCCCGCTTACGACAGGCGACGGTGGTTATGGGTCCCGGCTCGCCGCGGAGTTTATCATCGGGCGCGCATTCGCGTGACCCGTTGGCTTGGCCGGGACGACGATGAAATTAAATCTGCGGATGCCGAAAAACCCCTGGCCCTTGATGGTTGCCGTCAATGTCGCCGTACTGATCGGGGTTTTTCTCTACAAGATCACGCTTGTACCCTATGTCCCCTACATCCATCTGCTGGTCGACTATCATTTCGGCTTCACCAAGCGCGCGCTGATTGGCGCAATCGCGTCCCTGTTCGTCCACAAGATGCCGGTATGGCCGGTATTCGCGCTCGGCGGCGCGATGTTGCTGATCACGGCCGGCTTGTTCGTTCAATTATTCCGGCGAACGTTCGGCTTCGACCGCGCGCAGCTGCCGCTGTTCGTATTGACAGCGGGATCGCCGTTCTTCCTCAAGAACTTCATCTATACGTTGGGGCATTTCGACATCTATGGCTGCGCGATTGCGATTTGTCTGTTGCTGGCGCCGGCGCGCTCGGTCGCTTTCGTGATCTCCGCCGCACTGGCGTCGATGCTCCTGATCCTGATTCATCACATCCATTTCCTGATGTATGTGCCGACCATCGCCGTCATCGTGGTGCTGCGTCATTACCTCGTCGTCGGCCTGACGCGACAGAACGCCATCGTCGGCATGACAGCGGCGCTGGCCGTCGCCGCACTGTTCTTCGCCGCGCAATTCTATGGAACGATGACGGTATCCCCGAACGAATTCAGCGCCCATCTGCAAAGCCGCATCGCCGACACCTCGCGGGAGGATCTGCCGAGATACACCGATGCTTTCGTCTACATCTGGTATCAGCCGCTCTCGCGCGAAATCCACGATACCTGGGAGCGCATGCCCGCGAATCTGCTGGGCCTGCCGGTGTTTGCGCTGTTGATCTGGCTGCACACGCCGCTCTGGCAATATTTCGCGCGGCTGATCGGCGCGCTTTCAAGCGAGCTGCATGGCCGCATCGTGATCGCGGCGATCGTCGTCGTCAGCGCCGCTTACCTCGTGATGTTTGCGATGGTGTTCGACTATTCGCGGTGGATTTCGAACTGGGCGGTGTGCCTGTTCCTGATCCTGCACGCGGTGAAGACGCTGCCCGCCTCAAAAGACGTGCCGTTGATCCCGACGGATGATCGAAGGACCACGGTGTTTGGCTGGATCGTCACGATCATCCCGCGGGTCGGGATCGTGCGGCCGTTCTGAGAAAACTGGGGCAATCTCCAGCTCTGTGGCTTTCATCCTTCGAGATGCATCGCTTCGCGACGCTCCTCAGGATGAGATCTGAGATTCTCATGGTGAGGAGCACGGCGACGCCCTGCGCCTCGAACCATGAAAGCCACTAAACCAGAAAAATTCTCTACAGCCGCGACCGCCGGACCCGGACATACAGCGCGCCCTCGCCACCATGGCCGATATGGGCTTCCTCGAATCCAACCACCAGCGAACGGAATTCCGGCAGGCTCAGCCATAGCGGCACCTGGCGGCGCAGCACGCCGCGTTCGGATTCGGCGCCGCCGACTTTGCCCTTGCCGGTGATAACGAGCACGAAGGTCAGGCCGTCGCTGTGGGCGCGCTGCAGGAACGTGAAGAGCACGCGATGCGCGCGCGACTGCGTCATGCCGTGCAGGTCGAGCCGGGCATCGATCTCCTTTCGGCCGCGCGAGAGATGCGAACGTTCGCGGCGTCCGATCGGCGCCAGCGGCGGCGGTTCCTGGCTGGGCGGAGTAATTATTTTCGGCGGCGCTAGCGGCTTTGGCGAAGCAACGGGTTTTGGCCCGACAGGGGCTTCCGCCTCAGGCAGGGCGGCTGGCGGCTTCGCGGCGCGGTGGAGCTTGCGCAGCGGCTTGACCTGCTTGGCAACGCTTTCCCACAGCGCGCGCTCTTCTTCGCTGAGGCCGCGCTTGCGCCGCGGCGGCGGCGGCAATTCCGGGATCGAATTCGAAGGCCGGCGTTTCATCGGCAGCAGTAATGGCGGCGGATACGCCGACGGCGGCGCCCTTCAGGGCTCGGTTCGATCCTGGGCCGGGCTTCCGGCAACGGTACCGGCTTGGCTAGTGGTGCGGGCGCAGCCTGAGCGACAGGCGCTGTCGCAGGCACCGCGCCTTTCGCGCTGCCTGCAGCTTTGCCCGCATTGTTTGAAGCCTGCGTGGCGGCCGTGACCGGGGGCTTCGCGGCGCTCTTCAGGGGATCCGTTTGCGGAAACAGCTTTGCGATCTTCTCCGAAGGCCGCTCGTCCGGCACCGGCATCTTGCGGCCCCGCGCCAGCGGATCGAGGCCTTTCGGCACCAGGATGACGAAGCGCATAGTGTGCCGGAGCCGACCGGAAACCCTCCCCGCGTCGACGCCGGCGCCGAAATAGAGATCGGCGCGCGCCGGCCCGACGATGGCGGAGCCGGTATCCTGCGCAATCATCAGGCGGTGAAACGGCGTCCTGGATTGCTCCGACTCGATCGGCAGCTCGCCTTCGATGAAAAACGGCGTGCCATAGACGTGCAGCGATTTATCGACCGCGATCGAGCGGCCCGGCGTCAACGGCACGCCCTGCGCGCCGACCGCTTCATCCTTGTCGGAGAGATTTACCTCCCGGAAGAAGATGTAGGAACGGTTCTGCCGCCGCAGTTCCTTGGCGCCGTCGGGGTTCTGCGCCATCCATTCCCTGATTTTCTGCATCGACATCTGTTCCTTGGGAATGATGCCACGATCGATCAGGATGCGGCCGACCGGCGTATAGGGATAGCCATTATGCGCATCGTAGTTGATGCGGATGGTCGAGCCGTCCTCGAGACGGACGCGGGCCGAGCCCTGGATCTGCGAGAACAGCAGATCGGTCTGATCCTTCAGCCAGCAGATTTCGAGGCCGCGGCCGGCAATCGCGCCGTCCTCGATCTCGGCGCGGTCGTAATAAGGCACGAGCTTGCGGCGGCCGATCTTGCGGAACACCTCGCCCTTGTTGGGCAGCCCGACGGAGTTTTGCGTGGTGCCGCGAACGAACAGGTTGGACGGGCGGCGATAGACCGGCACGTTGTAGACGTCGGTCTGGGTCCGGGAGCCGTCGATGACAGGCTCGTAGTAACCGGTGACGAACCCCTCGCCTTCGCCGAGCCGCGAAATGCGCAGGGGCAGAAAATGCTCCTCGAAGAAAGCCCTCGCCCTGGCGCCATCGGACAGCTCGAGGCCTCTGGCGATACGGCAGGGATCGCGCAGCGACGTGCCCAGCGCCTTCGAATCTGCGGGAGGCGCGGTCTGGGCGGCGATCGGTTTGCAGCTGGTGCGAAACGCCTTGTAGGCGGCGAGATGATCGTCGTCGTTCCAGCCCGCGATATCCGACCAGGCCAGCGGCAAATATTGGCCGCCGCTGATCTGAAGCGGCCATTCGAGCTGCGGATATGGCAGGGCACGAGGAGTTGGCTGATGCGGATGCACGTGACGGAGATGACGGGCCGCAAACGCACCCAACGGTACCAGCAGCAATAGGACAGCGATCACAGCCAACGCCAACCGTGCAAGGTTGCGCGTGTTAGTTAGCGCTTCCGGTGCCAACCAGCTTCCAGTTCGGATCGCGAGACGTCGTGTCGCGGGCGAATGTCCAGACATCGGTGATATCGGCGACCTTATCCGGGTTGCCATCGACAATAGTGCCGGCCTTGTCGCGGGTGACCGAAATCATCTGCGACACGAAACGAACCGTCAGCTGCGCCGCGCGATCGCGGGCTTCCGCATTGACCAGTTCGGCCTTGTCGATCGAAACAAATCGCGTTTCGGTTTTTTGCTCGTGTTTCTCGCGATCCTTGATCACGGCGTCGAAACTCTCATAGACCTCGGACGACAACAGGTCCTTCAGCGCGCGGCGATCGCCGTTGGCGAAAGCCAGCACGATCATCTCGTACGCGCTCTTGGCGCCCGACAGGAAGTGCCTGGGATCGAACGAGGTATCCTGCGTGGCAATGGCGTCGAGGCCCTGGGCCAGCGGCGTGCCCGGCTCGGCAATCCCCTTCCAGCGATCGGTCGGCGCCACCACATCAGCGGTCGGCGCCAGCGGCGTCTGGTCGATCACGGCACCGGGCATCGGAACGACGTTATTGTCCTGCGTACGCTGCACGACGTTGGGCGCGGCGCGATCATAGGGCGGCCGTTCGCTCCCGGTGCGCTGTCCGAGGACGCTGCGCAGGCGCAGGAAAATAAAGACCGCCAGCGCCAGGAAGATGATGGTGTAGATATCCACGTCGTATTCGCTTTCTGATTCTCACGCCGGCAACGGGCCCGGCGGTCGAGCGTTCCCTCGAGAGCTCACTTGGTAGAACCCGGGAACGGCAGAGTTTACATCAACGATTGAGTCTGGAGCATGTAGGCATGAAACTTTGCCAGGCCAATGGCGCGTTTTGGCGCGGGTGAATTGTAGCGCGTTTTGGCCGCGAGGGGAAACCCGATCATGCCCGGAAATCACGCATATTCAAATATTTAGGATGGGCGGAAGGCGGCTGGCCGAGCGGTATTAGCCATATCCGGCACAAATCGCCGATGGTTTGGACCAGCCCCGATCCGTCGTCCTTGTGGGATGAGGCGGGGCTATGATAGCCACTCGCCCGGCACAGGCATTTCCGCCTTCCGAGCGAATTCAGACGAAACCCGGTCTCCGCTCGCTGGAGCTTCAGGAGAAATTTTCATGACCAACGGCAACGGCGCGCCCGCCGAGCAGGCCCCTCCCCAGCTGAACGTGCTGGCGCAATACACCAAGGACCTGTCGTTCGAAAATCCGAACGCGCCGGCCTCACTGGCGCCGCAGCAGCAGCAGCCTGCGATCAACATCCAGATCAACGTTTCCGCCAACAATCTGGCCGAAAACGAGTTCGAAGTGGTGCTTTCGGTCGAAGGCAAGGCTGAAAACGCCGGCAAGGTGATGTTCAGCTTCGATCTCGCCTATGCTGGCGTGTTCCGCATCGTCAATGTGCCGAAGGAGAACCTGCACCCGCTGGTCATGATCGAGTGCCCGCGGCTGTTGTTCCCGTTCGCGCGCGAGATCATCGCCACTTCCGTGCGCGATGGCGGCTTTCCGCCCTTGATGCTGGATCCCGTCGATTTCGTCGGCCTGTACCGCCAGAACATGGAGCGGCAGGCCGCCGCGCAGGCCGCGTCCGGCGTCAAGCCGAGCTAGGTTCAAGCCGGTTCCAGGAAAGCCTGGGCAGCCAGGCCTGGGCTAACCGGCTGCCAGAAAATCGTTCCAGATCGGCTTGTCGCCGAGCGTGGCGACAAAGGCCCGATGCGCCTCGCGATCGGCGTCGGTGATCCGTGGCGCGAGCGGCACCTCGCGCTGCCGCCGCGGCGTGTCGCCGTAGCCGCCGGATTGCGCGGCGCGGGTCTCCGAGGCCAGGATCAGTTGCGACTGCCGCGCCCCGATCAGGTCGATATAGACTTCGGCGAGCAGTTCGGCGTCGAGCAGCGCGCCGTGCTTGGTGCGGCGGGAATTGTCGATCGAATAGCGCGAGCAGAGATCGTCGAGCCGGTTCGAGACGCCGGGGTGCTTGCGGCGCGCCAGCAGCAGCGTGTCAACCAGCCGGTCGCGCGAAATCGGCGTTCGCTTGATGCGGTCGAGCTCGGCATTGATGAAGCTTATATCGAACGAGGCGTTGTGGATCACCAGCGGCGCGTCGGCGATGAACTCCAGGAATTCGTCGACCACCTCGGTGAATACCGGCTTGCCGGCGAGGAACTCGGCGGACAGGCCATGCACCGCAAAGGCCTCCGCCGGCATGTCGCGTTCGGGATTGATGTAGCGGTGAAAGGTCTGGCCGGTCGGCATGCGGTTGTAGATCTCGATGCAGCCGATTTCGACCAGCCGGTCGCCGCGCAAGGGATCAAGGCCGGTGGTTTCGGTATCGAGAACGATTTCGCGCATGGACTTTTCAGAACACGGGTTTTCAGGGCGGAGAACGGCGAATCAAGCCCGCCGCCGCGGCATCTTAACAACCTCGGCCAGAATGTCCCGGATTTGGTCCCGCACCGGCTCGAGGCCATGCGAGGTATCCACTATGAAATCCGCACGCTTGCGTTTTTCGGCATCGGGTAACTGCCGTGCCAGAATGGCGTCGAGCCTGGCGTCGTCCATGATGCCCCGCGCCAATACGCGTTCGCGCTGATTTTCCGGCGAGGTCGTCACCACCACCACCGCATCGACACGCTTTTCGCCGCCGGTCTCAAACAATAGCGGCACATCCACAACCACGACCGGTGCGCCCGACGCCTCCGCATCCGCAAAGAATTTTTGCCGCGAGGCGCCCAGCATCGGATGCACGATCTGTTCGAGCTGCTTCAGGGCAGAGGGATCATGCACCACGCGCGCCGACAGCTTGTTGCGATCGACCTTGCCATCCGACGTCGTACCCGGAAATGCAGCTTCGATCGCGGGCGCCGCCTCTCCCTCGTATAATTGATGGACGATGGCGTCGGCGTCGTAAACCGGGACGCCGGCTTCCGCAAACAGCTTTGCGGTGGTGGATTTTCCCATCCCGATCGAGCCGGTCAGTCCCAGGATCAACATTTTACCACAGCCATTTTCGCAATTCGTTCATACGGCAAGCAGGTTCTCGCTGCGCAGAAATGCGAGCAGTTGCAGCAGCGGCAGGCCGAGGATGGTGAAATGATCGCCTTCGATGCGCTCGAACAGATGCACTCCCAGCCCCTCCAGCTGATAGGCGCCGACGCTGGTCGTGACCGCTTCGCCAGCCTGATCCAGATAGGCCTCGATCTCGCTGTCGCCCAACCGCCGCATGGTCATGCGCGCGACGCCGACATCGGCGAACAATATCTTGCCACCCTGCGCAACGGCAACGGCCGAGTGCAGTTCATGGGTGCCGCTGGCGAGCGCGCGCAATTGATCGGCGGCCTGCGTACGCCCGGCGGGCTTGCTGAACAGCCGGCTTCCGAGCGCAAGCGTCTGATCCGCGCCGACGACAAAGCGTCCCGGCATCTGCGACGATACGGCGAGGGCTTTTTCCCGCGCCAGCAGGCCTGCAATATCACCGGGCGCCGATAGGCCCGAAGCCTTCTGCACCGCGCGTTCATCGATGTCGGCCGCAATGGCGTCACATCGCAGGCCGGCATTGGCGAGCAGCATCTGCCGCGCGCGGCTTTGCGAAGCCAGGATCAAGGGGTCTTTTCCGCGCCAGATGCTCATTGCGAAAGGATCATTCGGGAAGCCGCTGCCGCTGCCGGTCGGCGTATAGTTTCATCACCGCCGCGGCGGTTTCCTCAATCGAGCGCCGCGTCACATCGAGCAACGCCCAATTGAATTTGGCGCTCAGGCGGCGGGCAAACGCCACTTCATCGGCAACGGATTGGCGATCGATATAGGTGTCGTTGTCGCGGTCGCCCATGCTCAAGAGCCGGTTTTGCCGGACCTGGATCAGCCGCTCGGGCGTCGCATGAAGGCTGACGACAAGCGGCTTTTTCAGCATCTCCAGCTGATGCGGAAGCGGAATGCCCGGCACCAGCGGGACATTGGCGGTGCGGATGCCGCGATTGGCGAGATAGATCGAGGTCGGCGTCTTCGACGTGCGGGACACGCCGACCAGAACCACGTCGGCCTCTTCCAGACCTTCGACATGCTGGCCGTCGTCATGGATCATCGTGTAGTTCAACGCATCGATGCGCTTGAAATATTCCGCATTCAGGACGTGCTGCGCGCCGACCCGCCCGGTAGTCACAGCACCGAGATAGGCCTGGAACAATTGCATCACCGGGCCGATGATCGACAGGCTCGGCACGTTGATTTCCTTGCACTTGGCTTCCAGCCGGCCGACCAGATCCTTTTCCAGCAGCGTGAAAAGCACGATGCCCGGCGCTTCCTCGATCTCGTCGAGCACGCGGTCGAGCTGCTTCTGGCTGCGCACCAACGGATAGACATGCTCGACGGCAGTCACGTTGGCATATTGCGCAGCGACCGCGCGCGCCACCGTGATCAGCGTCTCGCCGGTCGAATCGGAGACCAGATGAAGATGAAAATAATTGCCGGTCGTAGGCACCAGAACCCCTGTGTATCCTGTGAATCCTTGTGGACCTTACCCGACAGAATCGGCCGCGGGCTCCCGTCTCAGGGATAACCCGGCTTTTTGTTCACAGGGCCCCTCATGAGGACAAGTCCGCCGGTGTGCCGCGATGATAGTGAGAATATGTGGATTTGTCTCTGGATAAGCTGACCGCAAAATGGCGCAAGCGATTGAAGCGAGTGGCCTTATTCGCATAACCGAATTCGCCAACAAAATTGTTGAGCGATGTGAACAAGCACAGGAAATGGCGGAATAGATTTGTGTGAGTCCAATTCACCGCTACTTAGACTCAAACCTAAGATTCTAAAATTATTAGTGTAGGGAAGCGGTGAATGCGGATATGTCTGCCTCCCACGCTGGCGGAACGTCGATCGAAATACCGATGTGGTCGGAACGTTCCAGGCGCGGCTGAAGGCAAGGCGAAACGCGATGTACGAGTGGATCAAGGCGCTGCATGTCATTTCGGTCATCGCATGGATGGCCGGCATGCTCTATCTGCCGCGGCTGTTCGTCTATCATTGCGAGGCGGAGACCGGATCGAAGCAGTCCGAGACGTTCAAGCTGATGGAACGGCGGCTGCTCAGGGCGATCATCAACCCGGCGATGATCCTGACCTGGCTGGCCGGGCTTTACCTCGCCTGGAGCGGGCATTGGTTTTCGGCCGGCTGGCTGCACGGAAAGCTTTTGCTGGTGATCGTGCTGTCGGGCGTCCACGGCTTTTTTTCCCGTTGCGTTAAGGATTTCGCCGCCGACCGGAATACCCGCAGCCAGAAATTATATCGTCTTATCAATGAGGTACCAACCGTTCTGATGATCGGGATAGTTATCCTGGTAGTGGTCAAACCGTTTTAGGGCATGCCGGTGCTCACAATCCGGGCCCTTGGCCTGCTTGCGGAGAGCCAGCCGATTTTCTATATTGTCGAAATCCCACCCCACGCAGGCGGATGTGGTTGCGTTCCGGTTTCTTCGTTGGACCGGCCGCCGCATCAGGTTTGAAGCCTCACCGGCGCTTTCCTTGCTTAGACCTGCGGACCTTCCTTTTTTCGTGTCCGCTTTTTCTTAAAGCCACCTCGCACCCCTCCTCTAGTTACTCTCCACAGGACCATCCCAATGCGGGAAATGAAACTTCAAGACCTCAAAGCAAAAACGCCGGCCGAGCTCGTCTCGTTTGCGGAAGAGAATGGGGTCGAAAATGCCAGCACCATGCGCAAGCAGGAGCTGATGTTCGCGATTCTCAAGCAACTCGCGATCCAGGAAATCGATATTATCGGCGAAGGCGTCGTCGAGGTTCTCTCCGACGGTTTTGGATTCTTGCGATCGCCCGATGCGAATTATCTGCCGGGCCCCGATGATATCTACGTCTCGCCCTCGCAGATCCGCCGCTTCGGTCTTCGCACCGGCGATACCATCGAAGGCCACATCCGCAGCCCGAAAGAAGGCGAACGCTATTTTGCGCTGCTCAAGGTCAATACGCTCAATTTCGAAGATCCGGAAAAGTCCAAGCACAAGGTCAATTTCGACAATCTGACCCCGCTATTTCCCGATCAACGTTTTCGGCTCGAACTCGAAGACCCTACCAGAAAAGACCTTTCTGCAAGGGTGATCGACATCGTCGCCCCGATCGGCAAAGGCCAGCGCGCCCTGATCGTGGCGCCGCCGCGCACCGGTAAAACGGTGCTGATGCAGAACATCGCGCACTCCATCACCGCCAATCACCCGGAATGCTATCTGATCGTGCTGCTGATCGACGAACGTCCGGAAGAAGTCACGGACATGCAGCGCTCGGTGAAGGGCGAGGTGGTTTCCTCCACCTTCGACGAACCGGCCGTGCGTCACGTCCAGGTCGCCGAGATGGTGATCGAGAAGGCCAAGCGTCTCGTCGAGCACGGCCGTGACGTTGTGATCCTCCTGGACTCGATTACGCGTCTTGGCCGCGCTTACAACACCGTGGTGCCGTCATCCGGCAAGGTGTTGACTGGCGGTGTCGACGCCAACGCGCTGCAGCGGCCAAAGCGCTTCTTCGGCGCCGCGCGCAACATCGAGGAGGGCGGCTCGCTGACGATCATCGCAACCGCGCTGGTAGATACCGGCAGCCGAATGGACGAAGTCATCTTCGAAGAATTCAAAGGCACCGGTAACTCCGAACTGATCCTCGATCGCAAGGTCTCGGACAAGCGGACCTTCCCGGCGATCGACATCTCGCGCTCCGGCACGCGCAAGGAAGAGCTGATTACCGATCCGCAACTCCTGAAGAAGATGTACGTGCTGCGCCGGATCCTCAATCCGATGGGCACCATGGATGCGATCGACTTCCTGCTCGACAAGCTCCGGAACACCAAGAACAACTCGGAATTCTTCGATTCCATGAATACCTGAGCCTTCGGGGCCGGCTTTGCAGGGGCGCCCCGTTCGCACGGGGCGCCTTTTGCGTTTTGCTGCACTGCAATATTAGGTGGGTTTACTGCGGCTTTGGTGCAGCATGACGGAATTCCACGGCCGCCACGGCGGCTGCAGCAAGTAACTGAAGTTAAAAAGGTTTATTGGATCGACGATTGGCGGCCCGCGAAACCGGCCCGATTTTGCAGTATAAATGCTGCGGTTTTGCTGCAGCAAATATTGCGGCTCAGATCGCGAGGCGCAGCCCCAAAAAATCATCTCCCTGAAATTGCGTTGCCTTTCCTTTTCGTCGGGAACAAATAGGCCATGCATCCCCGCGACCAAACCATCTTTGCGCTGTCGTCAGGCCGGCCGCCGAGCGCGATTGCCATCGTGCGGGTGTCGGGGCCGCAGGCGGGAGGAGTATTGACGGCTTTGGCCGGCAGGATGGCTGCCCCGCGAACGGCGACCCGCGTCCTGCTCCGCGGCGCTGACCGGCAGCCGATCGACGATGCCGTAGTGCTGTGGTTTCCAGCGCCGGCGAGCGCGACCGGCGAAGACGTCGCCGAATTCCATGTCCATGGCGGTCGCGCGGTGCTGGCCGCAATGTTCGCCGCGCTGGCCGGTTTCGAAAATGTACGGCCGGCCGAGCCCGGCGAATTCACCCGGCGGGGGTTCGAGAACGGCAAGCTCGATCTGACCGAGGCCGAAGGTCTCGACGATCTCATTCATGCCGACACCGACCGGCAGCGCCGTCAGGCGCTACGGCAGCTCAAGGGTTTGCTCGGCGACAAGGCGAGGGCCTGGCGCGCAGGGATCATCGAGGCGTCCGCGCTGATCGAAGCGGGTATCGATTTCTCCGATGAGGGCGATGTGTCCGCGGAATTGATCGCGCCGGCGCTGGTGAAGATCAGGGCGCTGCTCGGCGAAATCGAAGAAGTGCTTGCGGCACAGGGACAAAGTGAACGCCTGCGCGACGGGCTGGTGGTTGCGATCGCAGGACCCCCGAATGTCGGCAAGTCGACGCTGATGAATCAGCTGGCGCGGCGCGAGGTTGCGATCGTTTCGCCGCATGCCGGCACCACGCGTGACGTCATCGAGGTGCAGCTCGATCTCGACGGCTATCCGGTGACGGTGATCGACACCGCCGGCATTCGTGAGACCGAGGACCCGGTCGAGCAGGAGGGCGTCCGTCGCGCGCGGGCCCGGGCCGCCGAAGCGGATCTCGTCTTGTGGCTTGCCGATGCAGCGAATGACAGGATTGAGCACGAGCGCGCTGCGCCGGTCTGGGTGGTTCGCAACAAGATCGATCTCGACGCGGTGGGGGAGCTAAGGGCACATGGGCGGGCGGAAGCTGGCTTTAGAATTTCGGCCAGCCGCGGCGACGGGCTTCCGGAGCTGATCTCGGCTTTGGTCGGGTTCGCCCAGGATTATTTCGGCGCCAGTGAGGGTGGGTTGATCAGCCGGACCCGGCAACGGAAGTTGCTGCAGGAGGCGGCGATTTCGCTGCATCGCAGCATAGAGGTGGTCGGAAGAGGTGAGGAACTCGCCGCGGAAGAGCTCCGGGCGGCGGCGCATTCGCTGGGAAGGCTGCTGGGGCGCGTCGATGTTGAGGATATTCTCGACGTTATCTTCCGCGAGTTTTGTGTAGGTAAGTAATATTTCTTCATTCATTTTATCAACTGGTTGTTTCACGTGAAACAGATGTACTGCGACCCGTTGTTTCACGTGAAACAATCGGCCTTCCGCCACAACTTCCCGCTTCCGGCTTTTGTCACTCCGGGATAGAAGTCGCGGCATGATGTCAGGGCAAGAATCGTTTGACGTGATCGTCATCGGCGGCGGCCACGCCGGCTGCGAAGCCGCGAGCGCCGCTGCGCGGATGGGTGCGCGCACAGCCTTGGTGACCCACCGTTTCGCGACCGTCGGGGCCATGTCCTGTAATCCCGCGATCGGCGGTCTCGGCAAGGGCCATCTGGTCCGCGAGGTCGACGCGCTGGATGGTCTGATGGGCCGGGTCGCGGATGCCGGAGGTATCCAGTTTCGGATGCTGAACCGCCGCAAGGGCCCGGCCGTCCGCGGGCCGCGCGCCCAGGCCGATCGCAAGCTTTACGCCGCGGCTATGCAGGCAGCGATCACCGAGACAGCCAATCTTAGCGTGATCGAGGGCGAGGCGGATGAACTCATCGTCTTGAGCGGCAGGGTGACCGGCATTCGCATGGCCGATGGCCGTGCGCTTGCGGCTGGCGCGGTCGTCATTACGACCGGAACGTTTTTGCGCGGCCTGATCCATCTCGGCGAGAAGAACTGGCCGGCCGGCCGGGTCGGCGAGGCGCCGGCGATGGGGCTTTCGGCATCCTTCGAACGCGCCGGCTTTACCCTCGGGCGCCTCAAGACCGGTACGCCCCCGCGCCTCGATGGTACGACCATCGACTGGTCGGCGGTGGAAATGCAGCCCGGCGACGAACCGCCGGAGCCGTTTTCGGTGATGACCGAGCGGATCACAACGCCGCAGATCCAGTGCGGCATTACCCGGACCACGCCGGCGACCCATGAGGTGATCCGGGCCAATGTGCACCGGTCGCCGATGTATTCCGGCCAGATCAAGAGCAGCGGACCGCGTTACTGCCCCTCGATCGAGGACAAGATCGTCCGCTTCGGCGACCGCGACGGCCACCAGATCTTTCTGGAGCCCGAAGGGTTGGATGACAGCACGGTCTATCCGAACGGCATCTCTACCTCGCTTCCCGAAGAGGTCCAGCTCGCGATCCTGGCCACCGTTCCCGGTCTTGAGCGGGTAAAGATGGTCCGGCCGGGCTATGCCATCGAATACGATCATGTCGATCCCCGCGAACTCGATCCGACCTTGCAGACCAGGCGGTTGCCCGGCCTGTTCCTGGCTGGGCAGATCAACGGCACCACCGGCTATGAAGAGGCAGCGGCGCAGGGGATTGTTGCGGGTCTCAATGCAGCATTGATGGCGAGCGGCGGTGCACCTGTCGTGTTCGACCGCGCCGACGGCTATCTCGGCGTAATGATTGACGACCTAGTGACCCGCGGGATCACCGAGCCCTATCGGATGTTCACCTCCAGGGCGGAATACCGACTGACCTTGCGCGCCGACAACGCCGACCAGCGCCTGACGGACAAGGGAATTACCCTCGGATGTGTGGGGCAGGCGCGCACCCGGCGCCATGGGGCCAAGATGGCAGCGTTGGATGCAGCCAAGTCGCTGGCCAAGTCGCTATCGATGACGCCGAACGAGGCGGCCAGGCATGGGCTGGCTCTCAATAGGGACGGCCACCGCCGCTCAGCCTTTGAACTGCTGGCCTATCCGGAGATCGAATGGTCTCATCTCAAGGGCATCTGGCCGGAGTTATCGGCCATTGACCCAGCGATCACGGTCCATCTGGAGATCGATGCGAAATACGACGTCTATCTCAAACGCCAGACCGCCGACGTCGACGCCTTCAGGCGCGACGAGGGCTTGGTTCTGACCGATATCGATTACGCTGATGTGCCGGGGCTCTCCAACGAGGCCCGTTCGAAGCTCGAGGCCGCGCGACCGCGGACAGTGGGGCAGGCGGGACGGCTTGATGGCCTGACGCCGGCGGCGCTGGGTATTTTGGCGGCTTACTTGCGGCGCGAAGTCCGGCGGAGGACAGCGAAGGCGACCGCGTAGACCCTGTTTCACGTGAAACGCAGCCGGGACAATCCCTCGACCGTCATTGTGAGGAGCGCAGCGACGAAGCAATCCACACCTGCCGCGTTGTTAGTATGGATTGCTTCGCGGAGCCTGTCATCGGGCGCGCGTTCGCGCGACCGGTTGGCTCGCAATGACGGCTTCTAAACAACCAGCGTGTCTTAACAAAATGACCAAAGCCTCCCAGCAAGCGATCTCCCCGATCCCAGCCTCCGACAAGGCCGCGGCCCTCGCACTCACCCCCGTTTCACGTGAAACGGAAGCGCGGCTGGATCGGTACGTCGCGCTATTGCTGGAATGGCAGGCCAAGACCAATCTGGTCGCGCCATCGACGCTTTCAAATCTTTGGACCCGGCATATCTCGGACTCGCTGCAGCTCTTGAGCCTCGCCCCAACGGCGAAGACCTGGACTGATCTCGGCAGTGGCGGCGGCTTTCCTGGCGTCGTGTTGGCCTGCGCGATGGCGGAGACTTCAGGTGCGCAGGTTCACTTGGTCGAGCGCAACGCCAAGAAGGCGGCCTTCCTGCGCGAGGCGCTGCGCGTGACTTCGGGGGCCGGGACAGTGCATCTGGCTGACATCGGGGATAGTGTGGATAGAATCACCGGTACCGTCGATTGCGTCACTGCCCGGGCGCTGGCTCCGTTACACCAGCTCATCGGCTTCGCAGCGCCGCTGGTGGGGAAGGGCGCCAAAGCGTTGTTTCTCAAAGGCCAAGATGTAGAGGCTGAATTGACCGAAGCCACTAAATATTGGAAGATCGAACCACGACTCCACTCCAGCCGCACCGGCGGACACGGCTGGATCGTCGAGCTCGACCGAATCGAGCGGCGCTAATCATCCGCGGCAGGATATGGTAACCGGGTATGACCGTGATTGATGAGGTTTATCAAGAGGATAGGGCGCCAACCCCGGCGGGCCATCCGCGCATATTGTCGCTCGCCAACCAGAAGGGCGGCGTCGGAAAGACCACCACCGCGATCAATCTGGGCACCGCACTCGCGGCGATCGGCGAACGCGTGCTGATCGTCGATCTCGATCCGCAGGGCAACGCCTCCACCGGTCTCGGCATCGACCGCCGCAGCCGCAGCTGCTCGACCTATGACGTGCTGATTGGCGAGGCGCCGCTGCGCGAGGCGGTGGTCGCAACCGCGGTGCCGCGTCTGCATATCGCGGCCTCCACCATGGATCTTTCCGGCCTCGAACTCGAACTGGGATCGACGCCCGGCCGCGCGTTCCGGCTGCGCGACGCGATCGCAGCGCTCAACACCGGCGCGACAGCGGAGACCGATTACACCTATGTGCTGATCGATTGCCCGCCGTCGCTCAATTTGCTCACCGTCAACGCGATGGCGGCGTCGGACGCGATCCTGGTGCCGCTGCAATGCGAATTCTTCGCGCTCGAAGGCCTGTCGCAATTGCTGCAGACGGTCGAGCAGGTGCGCTCGACGCTCAATCCGAACCTGTCGATCCACGGCATCGTGCTGACCATGTTCGACTCCCGCAACAATTTGTCGAACCAGGTCGTCGCCGACGTCCGGCAGTTCATGGGCGCGAAGGTCTACAACACCATGATCCCGCGCAACGTGCGCATCTCCGAGGCGCCGTCCTACGGCAAGCCGGTGCTGGTCTACGATCTCAAATGCGTCGGCAGCGACGCGTATCTGAAGCTTGCGACCGAAGTGATCCAGCGCGAGCGCGAGCTGCTCGCGCATTGAAGTAAGAGCCGTAGGGTGGGCAAAGGCGTCTTCGCCGTGCCCACCATCCCGCGTCGTAGAGTTTCGGTGGGCACACTTCGCTTTGCCCACCCTACGATCTGAAACAGAGATTCTAATTTCGGAGTGCTGCTACGTGAATCCAAGGGAGCTGGCGATGGCCGACGAAGCGCGTTCGCGACTGGGCCGCGGTCTTGCAAGTCTGATCGGTGATGTCGGCGGCGAGGCCGCGCATGTCGAACGGCCGCGCAATCAGCGCAAGGTGCCGATCGAATTTTTGAAACCGAATCCGCGCAACCCGCGCCGGGCTTTTTCCGATACCGAACTCGGCGAGCTCGCCGCGTCCGTCAAGCAGCATGGCGTGATCCAGCCGATCGTGGTGCGTCCGGTCAAGGGCGCCCAGGATCGCTACGAGATCATCGCCGGCGAGCGCCGCTGGCGCGCGTCGCAGCTTGCGGGCCTGCACGAGGTGCCGATCGTACCGGTCGATGTCAGCGATAGCGACGCGCTCGAGATCATGATCATCGAGAACGTGCAGCGTGAAGACCTCAATGCGATGGAAGAGGCGCAGGGCTATCACGCGCTCGCGGACGAATTCAAACGCAGCCAGGAAGACATTGCAAAAATCGTCGGCAAGAGCCGCAGCCACGTCGCCAACATGATGCGGCTGACGAAGCTGCCGGCCGAAGTTCAGGCCTATATCGCCAAGGGCGAGTTGTCGGCCGGTCATGCGCGCGCGCTGATCGGCGTGCCCGATCCGCTGGCCGCCGCCAAACGCATCGTCGAGGAAGGCCTCAACGTGCGCCAGGCCGAAGCGCTGGCGCATGATGAAGGCGTGCCGGAGCGCAAGCCGCAGAAGGCGCGCGGCGGCAAGGTAAAAGACCCCGACACGATCGCGCTGGAAAAACGCGTCAGCGATGCACTCGGTCTGACCGTGAGCGTCAACCATCGCGATCCCGGCGGCACGGTACAGATCAGCTACCGCAACCTCGAACAGCTCGACGAGGTGATGCGGCGGCTGGCGAAGGGAAATTGAGTGTCATTCCGGGGCGCGCGTCAGCGTGAGCCCGGAATCTCGCGCAACGACCTCTGGATTCCGGGTTCGCTCGTTTAACGAGCGCCCCGGAATGACGGCTTACCAATTCACCCCCGCCGCTTCGCATTCGCCGCAATCGACAGCAGCGTGCGCTGCGCGATGGCAGACGCGAGCGTTGCCTGCTTGCGCATGTCGAGTGCAGCGGTGCCAAGTTGATCGATGATGGCGGCCAGCCGCGCCGCATTGAAATTGCGTAGCGCGATTTCGACGGCACCCTTGCGGGAGAAATGCAGGCGCGGGTATCCGCTCTCGAGCAATGCCGTGACCGGGGTGCCCTCGGCCACCGCAAGCGCCGATTTGTGCAGCCATGCCGCCTGGCGCTGCGCGGCGGAGATGATCACGCCAGGATAGGTGCCGGCGATCATCGCTTTGGCGAATTCGCTTTCGACGATGGCGGGATTTCCCGCGAAGGCGCCATCCACGATCGGATCGAGTTTCAATTCGGACGCATCGGAGACGACGGTCACGACATCCTCGAGCGTCACCTCGCCCTTGCCGTGGGCATAAAGCGCTAGCTTGCGCAATTCGTTGCGCGAGGCCTGGCGGTCGCCGCCGAGCAGCGCGGTCAGGACCGCGCGCGCATCCGGCGCGATGCGCAGGCCCGAGGGCCGCAATTCCTCATCGATCAGCCGTGCGAGGTCGCGCTCGCCGTCGGGATAACAGGCAATGGCGACCGCGGTCTTGGCGCGCTCGCAGGCCTTGCGCAGCGGCGATTCCGGCCGCAGCTCGCCGGCCTCGATGACGATGCGGCAATCCTTGAGTGGAGAATCCGCGAGCGTGTCGATGCCGCTGGCAAAACTGCGCGAGCCGGCGCGCACCCGGATCGCACGGCGGCCGCCGAACAGCGGCACCGTCATCGCCTCATCGACCAGCCGCGAGGGCTCGGCCGACAATTCGTCGCCGTCGAGGCGCACCAGCGAAAACGGATCGTTGGGATCGTCGACCCCGGATGCGATCAAGGCATCGGCGCGTTCGCGCACCAGGCCAGCGTCGGGACCGTACAGCAGGATGATGGGCCGGCCGGCGTCCGGCCGGGCGAGAAAAGCGTCGATCTCTTTTCCGCGAAGCGCGACCACGCACTGACCTTGTTTGAATTTACGACGTCATTCCGGGACACGCATCTTCGCGTGGACCCGGAATCTCGATCGAACAATCTCTGGATTCCGGGTTCGCGCTTTGCGCGCCCCGGAATGACGAGGGGTTCAGGTCCCGGCGACGAAGAACGACGCCAGCCGGGTCTGGATGTTTTCCGCAATCTCTTGCGCCGCGCGATCTTCGGCATCGCGGTAGGCGCGGGAGCGGGCGAAGCGCTGGTACGAACCCGGCATGTCATATGACACGCGCGAGAAGGTCGTGCCGGTCATGACCGATTTGTTGGTCGCGAGGTCGATCAGATTGTACTGCGCGTCGATGCCGTAGTTCTCGCTGGTCGGCAGCCCCGTATTGGTGTCGACCATCAGCGACGAACGGCTGGAAGTGAACCGCAGCACCAGCCGATGGGTCGGCGGCATGCCGGTCGCATTGCCATAAAGCTTGAACGCCAGCGCGTTGCGGATTTCCACCTGGATCCGGGCTTCCCGCGACGCGTTGTTTTTGTCGACCGGCGGGACTTCCACCCCCATCAGTTTTTCGCGCAAGCCGGGGGTGCCGTCGGTATGTTCGGCGTACATCGGCTGGAAGCAGCCAGCCGTCAGCGCCGCCAGCGCGGCCACGGCCAACAGCCGAGCAACGATCCGGGTCCTAGCCAACGACATTCACGATCCTCATGGGAACAACGATCACCTTACGCACGGCCTTGCCGCCTAGAGCCAGTTTTACTGCATCGAGGGTCAAAACGGCAGCCTCAATTTCCGGATTTTGGGCGCCCCGTGGCACGGTAACATCACCCCGTTTCTTGCCGTTGACCTGAACCACCAGCGTCACCGTGTCTTCAACCAGCAAATCGCGTTCGATTTGGGGCCAATCGGCCTCCGAAATCAGCCCGGACTGGCCCAAAACCGTCCAGCACTCCTCGGCCAGATGCGGCATCATGGGCGCGAACAGTTGAACAAGGATGACCGACGCCTCCCGGACCGCCCAAGATAAATCTGGAGCGGTGTCGGGGGAGCGCGCCCCCTCCTGCCCCAGCACCTCGGCCAGCGCGTTGGCGAATTCGCGGATATGGGCGAGACAGACATTGAAATGCAGCCGCTCGATGCCGCCGGACACCTTGTCCAGGGCGCCGTGGGCGGCCTTGCGTAAGCCCAGCGCCTCGGGGCCGAAGGACCCCGGCCGGACCGCGGGGGCGGCTTTTGCGAGTTCGGCGGATTCGTTCACCAGCCGCCACAGCCGCTGCACAAAGCGCGAGGCGCCCTGCACCCGCTCGTCGCTCCAGATCACGTCGCGGTCCGGCGGCGAGTCCGACAGCATGAACCAGCGCGCGACGTCGGCGCCATAAGTCGCGATGATGTCGTCGGGGTCGACTGTGTTCTTCTTCGACTTCGACATCTTCTCGATGGCGCCGATCGAGATCTCTTCGCCTGATGTGAGCAGCGTGGCGCGCTTTCCGTTGGCGCCGGTTTCGATCCTCACCTCAGCCGGGGTGACATAGGCGCCGTCGGCCTTCTGGTAGGTCTCGTGCACCACCATGCCCTGCGTGAACATGCCGGCGAACGGCTCGTCCATGCCGATATGGCCGGTCGCCTTCATCGCGCGGGTGAAGAAGCGGCTGTACAGCAGATGCAGGATCGCGTGCTCGACGCCGCCGATATACTGGTCGACCGGCATCATCCGGTCGGCGACCGGCGGCGTGGTCGGCGCCTTCTCGTTCCAGGGATCGGTGAAGCGCGCAAAATACCAGGACGAATCCACGAACGTATCCATGGTGTCGGTTTCGCGCTGCGCTTTGCCGCCGCACTTCGGACAGCTGACGTGCTTCCAGGTCGGGTGATGGTCGAGCGCGTTGCCCGGCTTGTCGAAGGTGACATCCTCGGGCAGCACCACCGGCAAATCCTTGTCCGGCACTGGCACCACGTCGCAGGTCGGGCAGTGGATCACCGGGATCGGGCAGCCCCAATAGCGCTGCCGCGAAATGCCCCAGTCGCGCAGGCGAAAATTCACCTGGCGCTCGCCGACCGCCCCCACCCTTCCCTCCCCCGCTTGCGGGGGAGGGTTAGGGAGGGGGCGCAGCTCGGCTTCCAGCCGTTTTGCGACCTCTTCCTTGGCCTGCTCGATGGTCATGCCATCGAGGAAGCGCGAATTGATCATGCGTCCTTCACCGTCATAGGCAGTGTCGGTGATCACGAACGTCTTAGGGTCCTGACCTTCGGGACAGACCACCGGTATATTGCCGAGCCCGTATTTGTTGACGAAATCGAGGTCGCGCTGGTCGTGCGCCGGGCAGCCGAAGATCGCGCCGGTGCCGTATTCCATCAGCACGAAGTTGGCGACATAGACCGGCAGCTTCCAGTTCGGATCGAACGGATGCACCGCGCGGATGCCGGTATCAAAACCCTGCTTCTCGGCGGTGTCGATGATTTCCTGTGCGGTGCCGATCCGCTTTACGTCCGCGATGAATTCGGCGAGCTTTGGATTCCTGGCGGCTGCAGCAATCGCCAGCGGATGATCCGCCGCGATCGCCATGAATTTGGCGCCGAACAGCGTGTCCGGGCGTGTGGTGAAAATCTTCAACTCGCTCTCGCCCGCGGGCGTTGTCGCCGGGTCGAGCGCAAAACGCACCAGCAGGCCTTCGGAACGGCCGATCCAGTTGCGCTGCATCAGCCGCACCTTGTCGGGCCAGCGGTCCAGCCCATCGAGCGCGTCCAATAGTTCTTGCGAGTAGTTCGTGATCTTGAAGACCCACTGGTTCATCTCGCGCTGCTCAACCACGGCGCCGGAACGCCAGCCACGGCCGTCGATCACCTGCTCGTTGGCGAGCACGGTCATGTCGACCGGATCCCAGTTGATCTTGCGCTTCTCGCGCTCGGCCAGGCCCACGCGCAGAAAATCCAGGAACATCTTCTGCTGATGCTTGTAGTAGCTGGGGTCGCAGGTCGCGAATTCGCGTGACCAGTCGAGCGACAGCCCGATCGACTGCAGCTGCTTTTTCATCGCGGCGATGTTGTCGTAGGTCCAGGCCTTGGGCGCGACCTTGCGCTCGATCGCGGCGTTCTCGGCGGGCAGGCCGAACGCATCCCAGCCCATCGGGTGCAGCACGTTGAACCCCTTGGCCCGCATGAACCGCGCCAGCACGTCGCCCAGCGTGTAGTTCCGGACATGCCCGATATGGATGCGCCCGGACGGATAGGGGAACATCTCGAGCACGTAATATTTCGGCCGCGGATCGTCGTTTTTGGAGGCGAAGATCGCCTTTTCATCCCACTGGCGTTGCCAGCGCGGTTCGGAATCACGGGCGTTATAGCGTTCGGAGGTCATGAAATCGCTGGGCTTTTTCGGGTTTTGCGGCCATTCAAAAGACGGCGGACTAGGCCATAAAAGGCCATGATGGGTCAATGGGTTGGAGGATGTCGACGGCGCCTTGCGGACGCCGGCGGAAGTGCAACCAATCGGATTGAGGTGCACTTAATGAATTTGTGAGACCTTGCCCATGAAGAGGGCATTTTGTCCCTTATGGCAGGGAAACCAGCGATACCGTGACCGCCGCGTTCGACGAGCTCGATTTCGAATACGCGACGTCGGTCGCGGAAAAAGCCATGCGGTCGATGGCTGAACAGCGCGTGCCACCGACACCGAACAATTTTCACGTCTGGTTCAAATATTCCCTCGGCACACCACCCGAACTCAGGCGGGCAATCGACATCCTGATCGGCAACAAGCTGAAGTTCAACGTTGCCGTCAATCAAGACCTGTTCGAGACCTATGTCGGGTCGAAAGGGGCGGATGACGCGGTGGCTCATGACGTCTCCCAGCAACTGCATTCGGTGATGACGTCAGCCAAGCAGTTTCTGACCACCGCCATCGCCGACAACCGTACGCAAATGGCTGCTATCAGCGACGTCACCGCGCAGACCGAGGCCGGCGTCGATCCAAAACCGCTGGTCGAAAGCCTGATGAACGAGCTGGCCAAGGCGGCGACCCGCGCCACCAAGCTCGAAGCCAGCTTTGCCGAGAAATCGCGTGAACTCGACACGATCCGCGATTCCCTGAACAAGTCCGAGGAGCGCGCCAGGACCGATACACTGACCGGTCTGCCGAACCGCCGGGCGTTGGACGAGTTTTTCCGGCAGGCTCAGATCGCGGCGATGGAACAAGGCGACCCGCTCAGCGCGTTGTTGATCGACATCGATCACTTCAAGCGTTTCAACGACGAGTACGGCCACGGCGTCGGAGACCATGTGCTGCGGTTGATGGCGAAGGTACTGCGAGAGGGCGTTCGCGAGATCGACCTTCCAGCACGATATGGCGGCGAAGAACTGATCGCCGTGCTCCCCGGCGCGGATCTCGCCACCTGCGCGACGGTTGCCGAGCGCATTCGCCGCTTGATCTCGGAATGCCATCTTAGCCGCCGTTCGACCGGCGAGGCGCTGCCCGGCATCACGGTTTCGATCGGCGTTGGACAGTTTCAACTGGGCGAGTCGATGGCCGATCTGATCGATCGGTGCGATCGCGCACTGTATGTCGCCAAACGAGGTGGCCGTAACCGCGTCGTGACCGAGAACGAACTCGATCTCGGGCTCAGGGCCGGGTGAGAGCCCGATTCATCCGGGTGAATCGGACCCCTCGCCCATCGCTTTGCCGGAGCATCTCATTCGCAAATGTGAAATCTGGATCGGGCTTGCGGGCAGATTGTTCGGGATGAAGCCTCACCCCGCCAGCGCCATCCCGGCTTCGTCCACCATCCGCACGAAGCCGTGCTCGACCACGGCGTTGCGACCGCGGTGTTTGGCGGCGTAGAGGGCGGCATCCGCGGCCTCGATCAGGTCGCCGGAGCTCTGGCTGTCGTTCGGTCTTGTGCAGGCGACGCCGACGCTGACGGTGACGGTCTGGTGGCTGGAGGTCGCGTGCGGCAGGCCAAGAACCTGGACCGCGGCGCGCACCATCTCGCCGATCTCGAGCGCGCGGGCGGTTTCGGTGTTCGGCAGCAGCAGGCAGAACTCCTCGCCGCCGTAGCGTCCGGCAAACCCCACGGTGTCGGCGGCGATCACGGCAAGCGTTTCGCCGAGCCTGGAGAGACAGGCGTCGCCTTCGGGGTGGCCATAGGTGTCGTTGTAGAGCTTGAAGTGATCGACATCGATCATCAGGAGCGACAGCTCGCTGTCATATTGCTGCGCCTTCATCCACTCGAAATCCAGACGGCTCTGGAAGCCGCGCCGGTTGGCGAGGCCCGACAGCATGTCGATCGAGGCCATCACGGTGAGCCGGTCGTTGGTCGCGACCAGCTCGCGCTCGCGCTGGCTGAGCTGGGCCGCCATCGCGTTGAAGGCGCGGGCCAATGGAACGAATTCCGAAGGCAGGCGGCTGCGCGCGACGCGGGCCGACCAGTCGCCCTCGCCGAACCGTCTTGCCATTCCGGTCATGAGTTCGATCGGTCCGATGATGAGCTTCTCCGCGCCGACCAGCGCGCCAAGCAGCACGAACAGGCAGACGAAGCCGAGCTGCAGATAGGCGGTGCGGATCTCGCGATTGATTGCGGCCGTCACCCTGGCCTCGTCGATGCTGACGATCAGACGCGATTGCGTGCCGGGAATGCGCGCAAAGCTGATCGTGCGCTTCGAGCCGTCGGAAGCGGTGAATGAAAGCGAGCCCGTCGGCGCGTCGGAGCCGAGCGCTTTCTCGGCGATCGCCGCCAACAGCGGTACGTTGTCGAGCGGCCGGCCGATCATGCTGGACTGATCCGAGGGGGCTGCGATCACGACGCCGGTGCTGTCGACCAGCAGGGACGAAATTCCCGGACGCCCTCCGAGATTGGTCATGATCTTCGACAGCCAGTCGATATTGATGCCGGCGACGACGACGGCGTCTTCCTCCGGATTGATTGCGGCCACCGGATAGGCGGCCAGCATCATCGGCCGGCCGTTGGTCTTGCCGAACAGATAGTCGCTGAAAACGAAGTCGCGGGTCGCCTGTGTCTTCTTGAAATACTCGCGGTCGCCGAGGCTGAGCCCCACCTGCATGTTCAGGGTCGAGCACTGCACCAGCCCGTCCTTGCTGACGAACATGATGCTGCGGATCCAGGGCAGGTTGGTCGGCAGGCTGGCGCGCAGGATTTCGCAGCTTCGTGCGATGCCGCCGGAGGCGCGGATATAGGCCGCCGATTTCAGCATCGTCTCGACCGAGGAGATCACTTCGCGCTGGGTGTCGGCGCTGTGCTGGGTGATGTTGGCGAATTCCTCCGAAGCCGCCGCGATCTGTTTGGCGCGGGTGTCTTCGAGCGAACGGGCGCGTTCCAGCATCAAGGGCGCCACCAGGATCACCGCCAGCAGCGCCAGCCGCGCACGGATTCCCAGAAGCTTCTTGAGTTTCACCCTGTTGCGGTTGAAAGTAACGCCAGACATCTTTGCCCCCTGCCCCGGGGCCAAGCTAGTGCGAAGGGTTCAAAAAGCCTTTCCCGAACTTGGTAAAATTGGAACAAACCCCGTAAAGTTACGATCCGATAGACGACATGACGCCGGAAACGACAAATTTGCTAACCTCACCTTTACCAAACGGTCTCGCGACGGTGGAGCATGAGATCGCGCGCGCCTGCAAGGAAGCGCGCCGCGATCGCGCGTCGGTAACCCTGATCGCGGTATCGAAGACATTCGACGCCGCCGCCATTTCGCCTGTTATCGACGCCGGACAACGCGTTTTCGGCGAAAACCGGGTGCAGGAGGCCAAGGCGAAATGGCCAGGGTTAATGTCTGACCACCCCGGCCTCGCGCTGCATCTGATCGGGCCGCTGCAATCCAACAAGGCCAAGGAGGCCGTGGCGCTGTTCGACGCCATCCATTCGGTCGATCGCCCGAGCATTTGCGAAGCGTTAGCCAAGGAAATCAATTTTCAGAAAAAGCAGCCGGAATTGTTCGTCCAGCTTAATACCGGCGAAGAACCGCAGAAGGCTGGCGTCGCGCCCGGCGAGGCCGACGCCTTCATCGCGGGCTGCCGGGAGAAATATGGCCTGGCGATTTCCGGCCTGATGTGCATCCCGCCGGTCAACGAGGCGCCGGCGCCGCATTTCGCGCTGACCGCGAAGATCGCCGCGCGCAACGGATTGAAGAATCTGTCGATGGGCATGAGCGCCGATTTTGCGATCGCGATCCAGATAGGCGCAACGCACATACGCGTGGGCTCGGCGATCTTCGGGCATCGGTGACAGCCTACGCAAACCCCACCGACACCTTCCCAAGCACGCCGAAATCCGCCGCGAAAACGTCCCCGGACTGAATCGGCAGCGGTGGATGGCAGGTGCCTGTCGTCACCACCTCGCCTGCTCTCAACGTCACACCAAGCGCGCGCAATTCATTGGCGAGCCAGGCGAGCGCGATCCTGGGATCGCCGAGCACGTTCTTGCCGTGCCCGACATAGCGTTGTCCGCGCAACGTAATGACCGGCCTCTCCTCGACGAGATCGCGCGCGCGCCAGTCGGTAGCCGTCGGCGCGCCCAGCACGAACAGGTGCGCGCAGGCATTGTCGGCGATGATTTGCGCGGCGCCGGCGCGCACGAAATCCGCAAAACGCGAATCCGGAATCTCGATCGCCGGATGCAGCGTGTCGACCGCGTCCAGAACCTCCTGCACCGTGTAGGGCGCCGGCCGCGGCGGCAGGTCTCTCGCCATGCGAAAGGCGAATTCCGGCTCGCCGACGCGCATTTCATTTCCGGCCATCGAAGCGGTGCCGCCATCCGGTATGATCGTCTCAGGCAGGATGCGTCCGGCCATCGGGCCCTCGACATTGATGTGCTTCTGGCCCGCCTCGCTGGTGGCCGCGATTTTCCAGCCGAACAATTCTCCGCTCGAATAATTCTCGATCGCCGCTTGAATGGCGTAGCCCTCGGCGCGATCGCGTGGCCGCAGCGAAGCGTCGAGCGCGTCGAACTTGGTCCCGGCGCGCCAATGATCGTGCAGGATACTGGATGCCGCGGCGATCTGGTTCTTGTCGAGCATGGTTTGATTTCCGAAAACGCTAGTTTTTGTTTGACGCGTTTTCTTCACGCGAACCGGCACCCACTTCGCTCGAAAACGCTATGACCCGATGATGATCTTGGTCTGCCGGCTCATCCGCCGCAACAGCCGCAGCATGGAGGACTTCGTCATCGACACGCATCCCGCCGTGGCTGAAAAGTTCGCGCGCGCCAGATGCAAGAACACCGCGCTGCCGCGGCCGGCGATACGCGGGGCGCTGTTGTGATCGATCTCGACGATGAAATCGTAGAGGTGATCCTCGCGCGTGAGCCGGTCGCCGGCCTGATCGCGGCTGAGCCGCATCGGCTGATTGTAATGGCGGTCGTTTGGGTCCTCGCACCAGGCGTCATCGGGCCGGATCGGGCGCACCGGCAGGTAGGTCCGCGGCCGTGGGTGACGGTCGGCGCGCCACCATAATTGCCGGGGATAGAAGGTCCCTTTGGGGGTGCCGCCATCGCCTTCGCGCTTGTTGGCGAGGATGCCCCCGCGACCAAGTGCCACCGGCGCGGTCCAGCCATCCGCGGTCAGCCAGCCCCGGCGCGGGTCGCCGGCGGCGGGGTGAACCCTGATAGCCGAGAGCGGCCGATCACGGGCAACTGTCTCATAAGTGATTGAAAAATTGGGGTTTATCATGAGAATCGCTCTAATCCCGGGTTGCCTCCCCAGCCTCGATTGTTCTATCTGGCGCCATTACAGGACATTCATCCAAAGGCGTGCCGATTTTGGGATAGAGTGCGGCCTGCTTGTGAATCGGTAACAATCGCCTACCTGTGTACGAATCTAACTATCAAGTCTCGGCCAAAAGCGCTTCCGCTTGTGCCGCCGCCTGCCCCAAGAGGATGGTAACCTATGGCCAATGCCCGCAAGATCCTGATCGTGGATGACGATACCGATCTGCGCGATACGCTGGTCGAGCAGCTGTCGCTGCACGAGGAATTCGAAGCCTCCGCGGTCGATACCGGCGCCAAGGGCGCCAGCGCGGCCAAGGCCAATGCCCCCGATCTCGTGCTGATGGATGTCGGGCTGCCCGATACCGACGGGCGCGAGGTTGTCCGGTCCCTGCGAAAGGGCGGCTTCAAGGCGCCGATCATCATGCTGACCGGCCACGACACCGATTCGGACACCATTTTGGGCCTCGAATCCGGCGCCAACGACTATGTCGCAAAGCCGTTCCGGTTTGCGGTGCTGCTGGCCCGGATCCGGGCGCAGCTGCGCCAGCACGAGGCCAGCGAGGACGCGGTATTTTCCGTCGGCCCCTACTCTTTCCGCCCCGGCTCCAAGATGCTGACCGGCGCCAATGCCCGAAAGGTGCGGCTGACCGAGAAGGAAACCGCGATCCTGCGTTTTCTCTATCGCGCCGGCCAGCTGCCGGTGTCGCGCGAGACGCTGCTGCAGGAAGTGTGGGGCTATAATTCGGGCGTCACCACCCATACCCTGGAAACGCACATCTACCGGCTCAGGCAGAAGATCGAAAAAGATGCTGCCAATCCCGAGATCCTGGTGACGGAAGCCGGTGGCTACAAGCTGGTGCCGTGATACGATTCGGTTCACGAATCGTAACTCTTTGCGCATCCCGGTCACCGGTCCCGTATGTCGATCGAAGATGATGTAGCCCTGCTCGAGCGGGTCCCGACATTGCGCCTGTTGGGCAATACGGCGCTGCGCATGCTGGCGATCGGCTCGGAACAGCGCGATTTTGCGCGCGGCGACCGCCTGTTCAATGCCGGCGACGACGCGGATGCGGGCTATATCGTGCAGCGCGGCGCCTTCCGGGTCGAGGATGGCGGCGCCGAGATCATCGCCGGTCCCGGCGCCCTGATCGGCGAGCTCGCTTTGATCGTCGCGATGCGGCGGCCGTCCACGGCGATCGCGATCGAACATTCCACCGTGCTCAGGGTTGCGCGCAGCCTGTTTCAGCGCGTGCTCGAAAGCGACCCCGCCGCGGCCCGCCGCCTGCGCGACGAGCTCGCCACCCGCACCAGCCAGCTCGCCAGCGACATTTTGATGGCGGGTGCAAAGCTGAGTATCTGACCGCAATCACACCTCCAGCGTCACCGTCACCGGGACATGGTCCGACGGCCGCTCCCAGCCGCGCGCATCCCGCGTGATCCTGAAATCGCTGACACCGTCCTTCAGCGCCCGCGAGACCCAGATGTGGTCGAGCCGGCGGCCGCGGTCGCCGACGGTCCAGTCGGCGGCGCGGTAGCTCCACCAGGTGTAGACCTTCTCCGAAAGCGGAATGCGCATCCGGGCGACGTCGAACCATTCGCCGTGCGTCTGGGCGGCCAGAAGTTTTTCCGTCTCGATCGGGGTGTGCGACACGACTTTCAACAATTGCTTGTGCGACCAGACGTCGTTCTCATGCGGCGCCACGTTGAGATCGCCGACCAGGATATGCCGGTCGTCGCCGCGCGGATGCAGCGGCTCGCAGGCTTTCATCTCGTCGAGAAATTTCAGCTTGTGGTCGAACTTCGGATTGAGCGCGGGATCGGGAATATCGCCGCCGGCCGGGACGTAGAAATTGTGCAGCACCAGCGGCTTTGCGAGCTGCGCCTTCTCGCCGAATGAAACCGAGATATGCCGAGAATCGATGTTGTCACAGAAGGTTCTTGCATCCTTGCTCTCGAACGGCAGCTTCGAGACGATGGCGACGCCGTGATAGCCCTTCTGCCCGTTCAGCGCGACGTGCTCGTAGCCCAAGCGCTTGAAGCGCTTCAGCGGGAAGGCATCGTCGATGCATTTGGTTTCCTGCAGGCACAGCACGTCCGGCCGCACCGACTTGAGAAACCTGGCGACGAGATCGATGCGCAGGCGCACCGAGTTGATATTCCACGTTGTCAGGGAGAAGTGCATGAGAACCGCGTCTTACCACGGTTCGTGCTGCGGTTTTCCAGCTCTCCACAGGTAAGCGAACGCGCAAGGCCGGAAATATCAGCCCGGCGAGGTCGGATAATTGGTGAAGTCGATCTTGAACAAATTGGGATCGACCTTCTTCGACGTATCCAGATTGTAGACCGCGACCGTGGTGTCGTAGCCCTGCGGGTCGGTCACAGTCCATTGCTTGAGCTGGCCGTCCTTGGTGCCGATCATCAGCATCAGCCGGCTGGTCCCGATCAGCGCCTGCTTCTCTTCGATGGTGACGCTGATGAAGACATCGTCGGCGGTGACGTTGACGACGTTGGTGTCCTTCATCAGATCGATGCGATCCGACAGCAGAAACCGCAGCGGCGTCTGCGACAGCGGATAGATGTCCTGGGTCGCGAGCTTGCGGTCGCGCACCGCCAGCGACGAGCCGTCGGCGATGATGGCGATCGGCGTCGGTTCGTCATATTCGAAACGCACCTTGCCCGGTTTCTGGATGTAGAAGTCGCCCTTGGTCTTGCTGCCATCGGGTCCGACCTGGACGAAATTCCCGACCAGCGTCTGCAGCGACGACAGATACGAACTCACCTTGGCGGCTTGCGCCTTCTGGTTGGCATCGAAGCTCGAAAAGATACTGGCAGGGACATTGCGGTGCGGATCGGGAATCACCGGGTTCGGCGGCGCCTGGGATGTCGTCCCCGTCGTCTTCGGCGCGCCCTGTGCACTCAGCTGCACGCCGCCGTCTCTGGCCTTCGGCGCGGGCTTCGGAACGGGAACGTTCTGCGCGGACGAAGGCATCGCGAGGCCGGCGAGAGACGCTGATATCAACAGCGCCAATCCGTGATGGATGCCGCGACGAGTGGATTGTTTTGTCATTCGGTATTTCAGACCTCTATTCGAGGCAATGCCCCGCTTCGACGGCTATTTTATAGTGCTTTGGACCAAAAGAGGTATCGTTTTTCCGTGAAAATGCAGCACTTGCTTAGAAGCGGCCTTCTTCTTCCTCGACCAGAATCTCGCGTTTGCCGGCGTGATTGGCCTGGCCCACGATGCCTTCCAGTTCCATACGCTCCATCAATGAAGCTGCGCGGTTATATCCGATTTGCAGCCGGCGTTGAATGTACGAAGTCGATGCCTTGCGGTCGCGCTTGACGATCGCGACCGCCTGCGAAAACAGGTCGGCGCCGCCGCCATCGCCACCCATGCCGGTGGAATCGAATACCGCGCCGTCCTCGTCGGTCGGCTCTTCCGCGGTGACCGCCTCGAGATATTCCGGCTGGCCCTGCGTCTTGAGATGACGCACCACCTTCTCGACTTCTTCGTCGGAAACGAATGGACCGTGCACGCGGCTGATGCGGCCGCCGCCGGCCATATAGAGCATGTCGCCCTGGCCGAGCAGTTGCTCGGCGCCCATCTCGCCCAAGATAGTTCGGCTGTCGATCTTCGAGGTCACCTGGAACGAGATGCGGGTCGGAAAATTCGCCTTGATGGTGCCGGTGATGACGTCGACCGAGGGCCGCTGGGTGGCGAGGATCACATGCAGGCCCGCGGCGCGCGCCATCTGCGCCAGCCGCTGCACCGCGCCTTCGATGTCCTTGCCGGCGACCATCATCAGGTCGGCCATTTCGTCGACGATGATGACGATGTAGGGCAATGGATCGAGGTCGAGCTTTTCTTCTTCGTAGATCGCCTTGCCGGTTTCCTTGTCGAAGCCGGTATGCACCGTGCGCGTCAGCTCTTCGCCTTTGCCCCTGGCTTCGACCAGGCGCGCATTATAGCCGTCGATGTTGCGCACACCGAGCTTGGACATCTTCTTGTAGCGCTCTTCCATCTCGCGCACCGCCCATTTCAGGGCGACCACCGCTTTTTTCGGGTCGGTCACGACCGGCGTCAGCAGATGCGGGATGCCGTCATAGACGGAGAGTTCGAGCATTTTCGGATCGACCATGATCAGGCGGCACTGGTCCGGCCGCAAGCGATAGACCAGGCTGAGAATCATGGTGTTGATGGCGACCGATTTGCCGGAGCCGGTGGTGCCGGCGATCAGCATGTGCGGCGTGCGCGCGAGATCGATGATGATGGATTCGCCGCCGATGTTCTTGCCGAGGCAAAGCGGAAGCTTGGCCATCGAGTCGTCCTTCACCGACAGCAGCTCGCGCAGGTAAACCTTTTCGCGATGCGCGTTCGGCAATTCGATGCCGATCGCGTTGCGGCCCGCGACGACGGCGACGCGCGCCGACAGCGCGCTCATCGAGCGCGCGATGTCGTCGGCGAGACCGATGACCCGCGACGATTTGATGCCGGGCGCGGGCTCGAGTTCGTACAGCGTCACCACCGGGCCGGGATTGGCCTTGACGATTTCGCCGCGGACGCCGAAATCGCCGAGCACGCCTTCCAGCGCGCGCGAATTGGCTTCCAGTTCGGCCTTGTTCAGCGGCTGCCGGTCGGAAGCCTTCGGCGCGGTCAGTACCGAGACCGATGGCAGTTCGAACTTGTCGGAGGATTTGCGCGCCGGCGCGCGCGGGGCTTTCTTGCGCGGCGCGCGGGCGGCGGGGACTTCCTCGTCCTCGTCTTCTTCCGCTTCGTCCTCGAAATCTTCATCCGTCTGCGGAGCCAGTGACGGCGCGCTGCGGCCGCCGAGATTGGGCTCCTGGCGTTCGAACGAGGCCGTCCGCGGCTGCGGCGCGCTTGCGACCAGCGAGCGGTACGCCGTGGTCAATAGCCAGGCCAGACGCGCCTTCGTGCTCATGACGGCATGAAACATCCAGCCGAGCGAGACCGAGCTGCGATCGCCCTCTTCCTCGAACGGCGCGTCATCGTCCTCGATCGGCGTCAGCTCCTCGTCTTGCGGGCGCGAGCCCCAGCCGCATGCGAGCAGGAAGGTCGCCGACATCGCCGCGAAAAGAATAATCCCGAGCACCAGCCGATAGACGAAACCTGCCGGGCCGAATACCACCGCGGGCGCGCGCACCAGTGCGTCGCCGACGACGCCGCCAAGTCCGGTCGGCAGCGGCCAGGCGCCGCCATGCGGCCAGCAGCTGGCAAAGCCCGCGGCGATAACAGTGGTGAGAATCCAGCATCCGAGCCGCAAGGCTTCGCGGTCGAAGGTGCGATGGGTCAGCATGCGCCAGCCCCACACCGCGACGGGGAGGATCAGTATGATCGCCCCGAGGCCGAGAATCTGCATCAGCAAATCGGCGCCGATCGCGCCGGGATAGCCGACGATGTTGCGGATCGCGCGCGAGGTCGCGTGACTGAAACTAGGATCCTGCACCGACCAGGTCATCAGGGCGGCGGCGGCCACGCCGGACAGCGCGATCAGGCTCAGGCCGGTGAATTCCCGAAGGCGCCGCGCCAGGGCGTCGCGGATCGAGGCCGGTAACTGGCTGACCAGGGGAATGACACGTTCGATCGCTGGCATGCTCATGGGGCCCTGCGACTAATCCAGAATTTCGACCAGCCGGTGCAATGCCTCGGCCGTTGATTCACTGTCGGAGACCAGCGCAAGCCGGATATAGCCGTCGCCGGGATTGAAGCCGTCGTGCTGCGGCCGCGACAAATAGCTGCCGGGGATCACGCGCACGCCGGCATCCCGATAGAGTCTCACCGCTGCCGCCTCATCACCGCCCCGCGCGGAAACATCGAGCCAGACGCAGAAACCGCCGGCAGGCCGGACATAACCGTAGCGATTGCCGAGAATCTGGTCGGCGAAATCGAACTTGATCCGGTACAGCCGGCGATTCTCCACGACATGCGCCTCGTCGCTATAGGCCGCGACCGCGACGTGCTGCAGCGGCACCGGCACCTGCGGTGCGGCGACGTTGCGCAGTTCGTGGAAGGCGGCGAGAAAATTCCTGTCGCCGGCGGCGAAGCCGACGCGCATGCCCGGCAGGTTCGAACGCTTCGACAGCGACTGGAACGCCACCACATTGGTGAAATCGGGCCCGGCGCATTCCAGCGCGCTGCCCGGCGCCTGCCTTGTGTAGATTTCCGAATAGCACTCGTCGCTCAGGATCATGAAGCCGAAGCGGTCGGCCAGTTTCTTCAGCCGCGTGAAGTAATCGGGCGAGGCGACCGCGCCTTGTGGGTTGGCGGGCGAGGCGATGAAGAATGCAACGGTCCGCGCCAGCGTGGCGTCGTCGAGCGCATCGAGATCGGGCAAGAATCCGTTCGCGACCGTGGTCGGCAGATAGATCTGCTCGCAGCCCGCGGCGCGGGCGCCGGCGCCATAGGCGGGATAGAACGGGTTCGGCATCAGGATCGCCGGCCGGCCCTTGCGCGGACCGACATAGCGCGCGGCGGTGATGGCCGCGAAAAACAGGCCCTCGCGGCTGCCGTTCAGGACCAGAATTTCGCTTTCGGGATCGACCGGCCGCGGCAGCTGGAACCGGGTCGACAGCCAGTTCGCGGCGGCCCGGCGGAACGGCTCGATGCCCCTGGCCAGCGGATAGCGGCCGAACTCGGCGATATGTCTTGACAGCACCGGGCCGACGAAGCTCGGCACCGGGTGCTGCGGCTCGCCTAACGACAACGTAATCAATGGCTTAGCGGGCGTATAGGGCGCCAGCAGCTCGGTCGTCCGCGCAAACGGGGAACGCTCGGCCTGACCGGCAGGCTGAACACTGCCGGCGCCCTGCGCCACGCCGGAAGAGGCGGTCATTGCCATGTCTGAAACGCCAGCACTTTCAAAAGCGGTCGAGGGAGTTGGAGACCGACCGGAAACCAATCAAACCACCATAGATACGGCGAGGTTAAGACGCGATTAACCATCGGCGCCAGCGTCGATTTTGCTGGTTTGTTCCGCGTGGAACTTGTCTCGGAGGGGACGATGTTGCCAACGTTCCAAGAAACGGCCGGAACGTGCAGGTCAGAGACCGTCATTGCGAGCGAAGCGAAGCAATCCATCGGGCCGCATAAAGAAAGAATGGATTGCTTCGTCGCTTCGCTCCTCGCAATGACGTTGGCATAGTTGTGGATACACGTTCACGTTCCCGCGGCGCGATGCGCCCGGGTCGTACACGAAACGCCGCTCCAAAAAGAAGAGGGCGCAGGGAAAGCCAGGTGCGCGCTGCACCCGCGGTCTCGTGTGCAAAGTTGTGCGAAGAAACGCACACGAGCATACAGGTTCAGCGGAGAGCATCCGGCCTTCCCTGCGCAATGGTTTTACGGCTTATGCCGCGCTCTCCCCGGCGACGAATTCGTCTTGTCACCGTCATCGGCGGATTAAAGGCTTTGTCGCGCCCGGTTGGGCTGACGAAAACCTCCGCCGATTTGACACCAGCAACGGGTGCCAGGACCACACGGTTTTGCCGTACGCAGCCGCCCGTCTTCGCCAAAAGGCTTCGCCGGGTTTTGGCGCCGTCGTCTTGCGCAACCGATATCGCTCACGGGATAAACCCGCCCTGCGATTCCGTTTCACGCCGACGCCTGCCGCGTCCACCGCATCCCGTCCCAACGTTCGTGACGATGGCCAACGTCCCTCTTCTCGGGCCGGGATGGGGCGAGCTTGTATCGGTGATTTGCCCGACGGCGAAAGCGAAATATTTTTGCAAAGGGGGCTGGACAGAAAATACTGATTTGCCCGTCGGGCAAAATCAGTCCTCCATGTAGCCCGTCGTCATTGCGAGGAGCGAAGCGACGAAGCAATCCATTCTTCCTTTGCGCGGCAAGATGGATTGCTTCGCGGAGCCTGTCATCGGGCGCGCATTCGCGCGACCCGTTGGCTCGCAATGACGATTTTCGGCGTCAATTTTGATCCTACATGTCGCTGCGCTCATGCGGGGCTAGTGACTTCCGGCAACGACGCCTATCGCTGCGGCAACCGTTCGAACGCCGGCATTCTGAGTCATCACTGGTCCTCGACGGAGGAACTGATGACATTTCCAAAATCCAACGTCTAGCCAAGTTCGACTGAAATTGCAGTCGACGATCCGCCAAAAAGAAAGGGGCCCCAGCTTGCGCTGGAGCCCCTCAACGGTCGGGGCATTGCCGGGTATGTGCCCAAACCGGAGTTGTGGGCGCGACCTCCGGGAAGGCCGCGCCCCGGGAGAACTCACATGTTGTAAGCGCGCTCCGTGTGCTCGGTGACGTCGAGACCCTCGCGTTCGGTCTCCACGTTCACGCGCAGGCCAACGATGACATCGACGACCTTGTAGAGGATCGCCGAACCGATGCCCGACCACACCAGCGTGGTGCAGACGCCCCAGATCTGGGAGACCATCTGCGCCGCGAAGTCGTAGTCGGCGATCTTGCCGGCGGTGTAATCCATGATGCCCGTGCCGCCGAGGGCCGGATTCACCAGGATGCCGGTGCCGAGCGCGCCGACGATGCCGCCGATGCAATGGACGCCGAACACGTCGAGCGAGTCGTCATAGCCCAGTGCATTCTTCACCACGGTGCAGAAGAACAGGCAGACGACGCCGACGACGAGACCGAGCACGATCGCGCCCATCGGACCGGAGTAACCGGCCGCGGGCGTGACCGCGACGAGACCGGCAACCGCGCCCGACAATGCGCCGAGTACGGAGGGATGGCCCTTGACGATCCATTCCGCGAACATCCAGGACAACGCCGCCGCTGCGGTTGCAACGAAGGAGTTGGTCATGGCGAGCGCAGCACCACCATTGGCTTCGAGGTTCGATCCGGCGTTGAAGCCGAACCAGCCGACCCAGAGCAGCGAGGCGCCGATCATGGTCATGGTGAGGGAGTGCGGAGCCATCAGGTCCTTGCCGTAGCCGGTGCGCTTGCCGATCAGCAGCGCGCCAACCAGACCGGCGATGCCGGCGTTGATGTGCACCACGGTGCCGCCCGCGAAGTCGATCGCGCCCTTCTTGAAGACCCAGCCGGCGTCGGCGTTGACTTCATCGAGCTTGGCTTGCGCTGCGGTTTTCGCCGCACCGTCAGCCGCAGCCGCGAGCGCCTTGACCGCATCGGAGATCGCGTCCGGTCCGGCCCAGTACCAAACCATGTGTGCGATCGGGAAGTAGATCAGCGTCACCCAGAGCGGGATGAACAGCGCGATCGCCGAAAACTTCATGCGTTCGGCGAAGGCGCCGACGATGAGGGCGGGGGTGATCGCCGCGAAGGTCATCTGGAAGCAGACGTACACGAGCTCCGAGATGTTGGCGTCGACGCTGAACGTCGCCGCTTTCGAATCCGTGGTCACGCCCATCAGGAAGGCTTTCGAGAAGCCGCCGATGAAGTCGGAACCGCCGGTGAAGGCGAGGCTGTAGCCGTAGAGAGCCCAGAGAACGGTGACCATGCAGACGGTGTAGAAAACCTGCATTAGCACTGAGAGCATGTTCTTGGAACGGACGAGGCCGCCGTAGAACAGCGCAAGGCCCGGGATCGTCATCAACAGCACCAGCACCGTCGATGTCAGCATCCAGGCGTTGTCGCCCTTGTTGACAGTTGGTTCCGCGTAGGCAGCGGTCGCGGCGAACAGGCCGACTGCGAGGGCCGCCAATCCCGCGCTATAGGGACGCTTGAACGTCATTTGTTTTACTCCTGAGTGGTTTGGTTGAGCGCGAAATCAGAGGGCCGCGGCATCCGCCTCACCCGTGCGGATGCGAACCGCATGGTCGAGGTTGATGACGAAGATCTTGCCGTCGCCGATCTGTCCGGTTTTGGCAGCTGATGTGATGGCGTCGATGGTCTTGTCGACCTGGTCCGAGGCGACAGCGACCTCGATCTTGATCTTGGGCAGGAAGCTCACGGCGTATTCGGCGCCGCGATAGATTTCCGTATGGCCCTTCTGCCGGCCATATCCCTTGACTTCCGTCACCGTTAAACCGTGAACGCCAATGGCGGTCAGGGCATCACGGACTTCTTCGAGCTTGAATGGCTTGATGATCGCCATAACAATTTTCATGGGTCCTATCCCCGCTTGGGCCCGGTCCAGACACGACCGGGCGTTTTCTCTCGACTGAGGTTCACCACGCGGAGAAGTTCACTACGCGGGCACAGCCAGGACCCATAGAATCAAATGCCGTGCCAGATCGGCGGAATTGCCTAACGGACTATGAATCCGGACCTTTTCGGGCTTTGCGGGAAACGGCCGCACCTGCGTTATTCGGTCGCGCCCAAAGCGTAATCACCCCTGCTTAAATCGGAGGCAAGACAGACTCCCGACATAATGTTGCCCAGCACAAGGGCAGGGCAACGGTACTCCGATGGGGATTTTATTGCAGCGCTTCGCCGTGCTGCGAAATATCGAGGCCTTCCAGCTCCTGCTGCAGCGACACCCGTAGCGGCACGAACGCGCTCACCAGCTTGAGCAGCACGTAGGTGACTCCGCCCGACCAGACCAAGGTGACGGCGACGCCATAGAGCTGGATCAGCAGCTGTTGCGGGTGGCCCTCGATCAGGCCCGAGGTCCCGCCGATGGCGCTGACCGCGAAGACGCCGGCGAGCAGGGTGCCGGTCATACCGCCGACGCCGTGGACGCCGAACACGTCGAGCGAATCGTCATACTTGAAGCGGTGCTTGAGCCAGGTGCAGGCCCAGAAGCAGACGAGGCCAGCGGCGATGCCGATGATGATGCCGTGCCAGGGCGCGACGAATCCGGAAGCCGGCGTGATGGTGCCGAGGCCCGCGACCGCGCCGGAAATCATCCCGAGCACCGAGGGCTTGCGCCGCGTCGCCCATTCGATCGCGCCCCAGGTCAGCGCGCCGGCGCAGGCCGCCAGATGCGTCGCGATGATCGCCATGACAGCGCGTGAATTGGCCGCCAGCGCCGAACCGCCATTGAAACCGAACCAGCCGACCCACAGCAATCCGGTGCCCATCACCGCGAGCGACAGATCGAACGGCGACAGATTGTCGCTGCCGTATCCGTGACGGCGGCCCATCACCTTGGCCGCGACCAGTCCGCCGACGCCTGCGGAAAGATGCACCACCAGACCGCCGGCAAAATCCAGCACGCCCATGGTGGCGAGGAAGCCGCCGCCCCACACCCAATGCGCGAGCGGCACATAGACGAACATGAACCAGCCGATCGAGAACAAGAGAAAGGCCGAGAAACGCATCCGGTCGGCGACCGAGCCCGCCACCAGCGCCACCGTGATGATCGCAAACGTCATCTGGTAGAGCATGAACAGCGATTCCGGGATCGTCTTCGCCAGCGGATTGACGCTCTCCATGGTCATCCCTGCGAGAAACCAGCGATCGAGCGTGCCGAGCCAGGGGCCGTCGCCGACGAAGGTGAGCGAATAGCCGAACGTCACCCAGAGAATCGAGACAATCGCGACCGCCGCGAGACTCTGCGCCATCGTCGCCAGCACGTTCTTCTTGCGCACCATGCCGGAATAGAACAGCGCCAGGCCCGGGATCGTCATCATCAGCACCAGCGCGGTCGCCACGATCATCCACGCGGTGTCGGCGGTGTTGATGGTCAAGGTTTCGGCGAAGGCCGGCGTCGCCGGCGAAAGGCCCGCCGCAAGCGTGACGAGCGCAGCGAACTTCGCTGCACGAAATAGTGCCCCCATGGAATTTCCCCGGTCTGTCGGTCGTTTTCGCTGCGCCGGCGTCGTTGCCGGGCGCGCTTGAAATTTCGAAAGCGTTTTCAAGCGAAGTGGATACCGGTTCGCCTAGCAATCAAGTTTACGCAGATTGCGTAGACTTATCTGCGTAGAAAACGCGTCAAACAAAAAGTTACAGCGCGTCGCTGTCCGTCTCGCCGGTGCGGATGCGCAAGGCGTGATCGATCGGCGTCACGAAGATCTTTCCGTCGCCGATCTGGCCGGTGCGCGCATTGGCGGTGATGACCTCGACCGCCTTGTCGGCGAGGTCGGAGGCGACCGCGATTTCGATTCTGAGCTTGGGCAGGAAATTCACGACATATTCGGCGCCGCGATAGATCTCGGTGTGGCCCTTCTGGCGGCCGTAACCCTTGACCTCGGTCACGGTCATGCCGTGGACGCCGATGGCCGTCAGTGCCTGGCGCACCTCGTCAAGTTTGAAGGGTTTGATGATCGCGACGACGAGTTTCATGGTCAGGCCTTCATTCTCTCAAGTCTTGATTCTCTCAAGTCTTGGCATGTCGGGGTGGCGTTCGTGCCCGCCCGAACTTGGCATCTTTCCGGGCAAATGGCACAAAAAAGTTGCAGGTTGAAGGGGAAAACATTCCGACCTTGTGACCTCGGTCACTGTACGGGAACCGGACCGTCCGCCACAATGCGATTTCCTCGCCTTGCCAGCGAGTCCCGCTGGCCGCTTTCGCCACATCGCCTCAAGGGAATGAGAAAAGATGGCAGACCGATCCTGGTTTTATGCCGCCAACGGCCAGCAACAGGGGCCGTTTCCGGAAGCTCAGCTGCGCGATCTCATCGTCCGGGGGACGGTCAGGGCCGATACGCTGGTCTGGACCGAGGGGATGAGCGGCTGGCAGCGGGCGGGAGAGATTCCGGGCCTCGCCCCGGGCGGCTCGGGCCCGCCGGTGATCCCGCAAGCGGGTGGACCGGTGATGAGCGCCGGCAGCTACAGCGGCGGGGCGTTGTCGATGGACCCGCCGCTCTGGCCGCTCCTCGGCCGGACCATTCTGTATGTCATCGGTTTTCTGCTGGTAATTCCCGCACCCTGGGTTGCGACCAGCTACTATCGGTGGATGGCGTCCAGGACCTCGGTGCCCGGGCGGCCCAATTTCGCTTTCGACGGCAAGGTCGGCGACATCTGGTACGTGTTCATCGCGTTGGCGTTGATGAGCTATGCCGGGCAACTCAACAATTACCTGCCGATCGTCGCCGTCCTGATCGAGGCGTTTCTGTCATGGATGATCCTGCGCTGGATCGCCGGCAATCTCAGTTCGAACGGCCAGCCGTTGCCGATTGCCTTTAACGGCAGCGCGTTGACCTATGTCGGCTGGTACGTCCTGATGTTCCTGTCCTTCATCACCATCATCGGCTGGGCCTGGGTGATCACGGCCTGGATGCGATGGATCTGCCGCAATATCGATGGGACGCGGCGCGAGATCATCTTCAACGGATCGGGACTGGAAGTGCTCTGGCGCACGCTGGTCTTCAGCATCGGCTGTGCGTTCCTGATTCCGATTCCATGGGTGCTGCGCTGGTACGCGAAATGGTACGCGTCGCAATTCGCGCTGGTCGAGCGCGGTTACTCTGGAGCGTGATGACTTTCTTCGAAAGCCATCCCGCTCCATCTTTTTGCTTTGACGCGTTTTCTTAACGCGAACCGGCGTCCACTTCGCTCGAAAACGCTTTGGTGCCTAAACGCATCTACCTGCGCTCGCGCACCGAGCCTTCCTGCGCCACCGACGCCACCAGCGTGCCGTCGGGCTTGAAGATCAGGCCGCGGGTCAGGCCGCGACCGCCTTGCGCGCTCGGCGAATCCTGCGCGTAGAGCAGCCATTCGTCGGCGCGGAACGGCCGGTGAAACCACATCGCGTGATCGAGGCTGGCCGGCATCATGCGCTTGTCGAACAGCGTGCGGCCGTAGCGCGCCATCACCGCGTCGAGCAGCGAGAAATCGGACGCATAGGCCAGCGCGCACATATGCAGCGCCGGATCGTCGGGCAGCTTCGCCGCGGTCCGGATCCAGACATGGATGCGGCCGTCGTCGATCTTCTGGCCGAAATAGCGGCCGAGTTCGACCGGGCGCAGTTCGATCGGCCGGTCCGACTCGTAATAGCGCCGGATGAAATCCGGCATTTCCTTGAACATCGGCTGTTTTGCGACTTCCTCGGCGGTGAGTTTTTCCGGCGGCGGCACGTCGGGCATCTTGTCCTGATGGTCGAACGCGCCTTCCTCCTCGGCGTGAAACGACACCATGATCGAGAAGATGGCATTGCCGTGCTGGATCGCGGTGACGCGGCGGGTCGAATAGCTCTTGCCGTCGCGCAAACGCTCGACCTGGTAGATGATCGGGATCTGCGGATCGCCGGGCAGGATGAAGTAGCAATGCAGCGAATGCGGCAGGCGGCCCTCGACGGTGCGGCATGCCGCCATCATCGCCTGTCCGATCACCTGGCCGCCGAACACCCGCTGCCAGCTCGTCTTCGGGCTGTTGCCGCGGAACATATTCACCTCGATCGGCTCGAGATCGAGGATGGAAATCAGGTCAATCAGGCCGTCGGACATGGAAGCGCTTTCGGTTTGGTCTTTGCGTCATTCGGGGGCACGCGTCAGCGTAAACTAGGTGCGCAATTGCGCACCCGAGAATCTCGGGATTCCGGGTTCGATGCTTCGCATCGCCCCGGAATGACGATGGATGCGGGCCTTGTTTCCGGCCCTGTTTCGCCCAGCTAATATCAGGTAGCAAGTATCCTCTGATGACGTAACCGAGTAAGGGCCTCCATGCCGGCACAGCGAAGCATTGTCATTTGCGGTGGCGCGTTCGCCGGGCTGGCGCTGGCGCTGGCGCTGCGTCAGGGCCTCGGCCCCGAGATTCCTGTGATCGTGGCCGATCCGGCGCTGGCAACGCGACCGAGCCGCGATCCCCGCGCCACCGCCATCGTCGCCGCCTGCCGGCGGCTGTTCGAGGCGATCGGCGTCTGGGACCAGGTGGCATCCAATGCGCAACCGATCCTCGACATGGTCGTCACCGATTCCAAACTGGAAGACGCGACCCGTCCGGTGTTCCTGACCTTTGCCGGCCATGTCGAGCCCGGCGAACCTTTTGCGCATATGGTCGAGAACCGTCATCTGATCGACGCGCTGGTGGTGCGCGCGGAAGCCGAGGGCATCGACCTGCGAGCCACGCCGGTTGCGACTTTCGATTCGCGCGCCGACGGCGTCGACGTGACGCTCGCGGATGGCACTGTGATCGAGGCGAGCCTGCTGGTCGCCGCCGACGGCGCGCGCTCGAAATTGCGCGAGCGCGCCGGGATCGCCACCCATGGCTGGGATTACGATCAATCCGGCATCGTCGTCACCGTCGGCCACGAGCGCGATCACCATGGCCGCGCCGAAGAACATTTCCTGCCCGCAGGGCCATTCGCGATCCTGCCGCTGACCGGAAAGCGCTCGTCGCTGGTGTGGACCGAGAACCGCAAGCAGGCGGCGCGCATCGTGGCCTTGAGCGACGACGAGTTTCACGCCGAACTCGAACAGCGCTTTGGCTTGCATCTCGGCGAGATCAAGGCGCTCGACAAGCCGCGCGCGTTTCCGCTCGGCTATTTCGTCGCGCGCTCCTTCATCGGCGAACGGCTGGCGCTGGTCGGCGACGCCGCCCATGTGATTCATCCGATCGCGGGGCAGGGGCTCAATATGGGCCTGAAGGATGTTGCGGCCCTGGCCGAAGTGGTGGTCGATGCGGCGCGGCTCGGCATGGATCTCGGCCAGGCCGACGTGCTCGACCGCTATCAGCGCTGGCGGCGGTTCGACACCATGGCGATGGGGCTTGCCACCAATTCGCTGAACTTTCTGTTCTCGAACGAGTCGAGCCTGCTGCGCACCGTGCGCGATATTGGCCTCGGACTGGTCGATCGCGCCCCGCCGCTGAAAAGCCTGTTCATCCGCCAGGCCGCGGGATTGTCCGGCGAAGTGCCGCGGTTGTTAAAGGGCGAGGCGTTGTAGCGCCGCGGTGTTTGCAACCGTCATTGCGAGGAGCGTTAGCGACGAAGCAATCCATAGCGCCATAAAGAAAGAATGGATTGCTTCGTCGCTTCGCTCCTCGCAATGACGGGAGAGAGTGTCCCCTCAATCGATCTTCCTTGCCTCTTCCGGCAGCATGATCGGGATGCCGTCGCGGATCGGGTAGGCGAGCTTGGCCGAACGCGAGATCAGCTCCTGCGTGTTGGCGTCGAACTCCAGCGGGCCCTTGGTGATCGGGCACACCAGGATTTCCAGCAGCTTTGGGTCGACGGTGCCTTCGAGGCGTTCGGGCGAGGAATTCATGCAGGGGGACTCCGGCTTGGCCGCGGTCCTGTAGCATACCTGGACCGACGGCGTAACCGCGCGCTTAACTCGTGGCGATCCGGAGCATCTCCTCGAGCATCGCCTGTTGCCTCGCCTTCGGCAGCGGCCGGTCCGAAAGCGCAAAGCCGAGAAACGCCCAATAGAGGATTTGCGCCCGCGCCCGGGCCTTTTCCGCCGGCAGCCCCGACTGCCGCAGCAGGCTTTCGACATAGCCGAGCCGGCGCTGGTCGATCGCCTGCACCGCGGCGCGCGCGGCGGCATCGACGCTGGCCCAGGTGCGGACCGCATTCTCCAGCGCCAGCCGCTCGCCGAACACACGGCGCAGCAGCAGCGTCAGCGGGTTTTCGTGGTTCGACGCCGCCTCGACATTGGCGATGATCTGCTCGGCGGCGACCTCGCGCCACTGCTTCAGGATCGCGGCATGGAACGCGCCGATGTCGGCGAAATGCCAGTAGAAACTGCCGCGCGACACCCCCATCGCCTTCGCCAGCGGCTCGGCCTTGAGCGCCGTGAAGCCGTTGCGGGCCAGCGTTTTCAGGCCCTGGTCGAGCCAGTCCTTGGCGGAGAGTTGGTCGGTCATGTCGGGTTCCCTGCGACAAACTACCATACACAACTGTATTGACAGGCGCCAGAAGCTGCGGCACAACCATACGGTACTGTATGGAGGCATTTCAGATGCGCGATCTGATCTTGCAATGCGCAGGCTTCGCCGGAATCGTGGTCGCCCTGATTCACGGCGCGCTCGGCGAAACCAAGGTATTCGCCAGGGCGACGATCGAGCCGGAGCGCCTAAGGACACTGATCCGGCTGGTCTGGCAGGCCGGCACGGTGGCCTGGATCGGCGGCGGGATGCTGCTGATCGCAGCCCCCTCGATGGGATCGGAAAGCGCGCGGCACTGGATCGTCGCCACTATCATCGCGGTCTACGCCTTCGCCGCCGCCGCCAATGCCTGGTGGTCGCGCGGCCGCGGCTTTGGCTGGAAGGCGCTCGGCGCAGTGGTCGTGCTCGCGGCGGCCGGGTACTAGACCATTTTCCGACTCGGTGGCTTCATCCTTCGAGACGCATCGCTTCGCGATGCTCCTCAGGATGAGGTCTGAAATCCTCATGGTGAGGAGCACGGCAACGCCGTGCGTCTCGAACCATGAAGCCGCGGATACGCGACCACGAGTCGAACCACCTGGAAAACGCTCTAGCCGCTGTTCATCACGCGGAGACCCAGGCTTTGATCCGGGAATGCCTCCTGCAGGGAGGCCGGATTTAAGTCGCGGCGACCCGAGCGAAGCGGCGGACTCGGGTCGGCGAGAAAAGCGCTCGCTTCATCCCTTCTTGCTTTTGGTTCCTTTCGCGCGCGCACCCGCGGGCGCTTTCTTCTTCACGGGCGCCTTCTTCTTCAATTTGCTCTGATTGTAATCGATGGCGGCACGGACGAGATTTTTCAGGGCGCGCGCATTGATCTTGTCACCCTCGAAAAGATCGATCGCCCGCCACGCGCTGCCTCCGAGCCCCGCGTTGAAGAGCTTGTCGGGATCCGGGATCTTCGCCCCGTGGGTAAAGGTAAGCTTCACCTTCTCCTTGTGGGCGTTGCCGACCGCGATCATCCCGTCGCGCGACCACACCGGACTTCCCATCCACTTCCACTCCTCCGATATCTCGCGGTCGGCCTCGAGGATGCTCTTGCGGATGCTGGCCAGCGTCTTGCCGCGCCAATCCCTGAGCTTTGCGATCAGCTGGTCGATCTGCTCCGATGGATTCATTGGATGTTTCTCATGTCCGGTGGGGTGGTCAGTGACCACTTCATTTTATTTTTCTGCGGAAACGATCGTGCGTCGCCCGAACCACATGCGGCGCAACAGGCCGTCTTTCAGCACGAACTGATGGTAGAGCGCGGCCGCGATATGGGCCGCGATCAGAATGGCCAGCAGCGTTGCGAGAGCCGCATGGGCCTGGAACGTGGGCAACACGGCGAAAGTGCTGGGCAGGGGTTCGCCATTGGGCTGGAACGCGCCGCTGATGAGCCACCCGGTGGACCATCCGCTGGCGATCATCAAAAACACGATCACATAGAAGCTCCGGTGCGCAATCGAGGCCAGCCGGTCGAGCCGGGGCGAACCGGTCGCCGCCGTTGCCGGACGGGCGCTCCACCTGCGTATGATGAGGCGCAGGATCATCAATACGAGCACGAACATGCCGCCCGCCATGTGCCACACCAGGATATCGAGTTTCTTCGGATCGGTGTTCGGCATATCCGCAAGCACGAAGAAGCCGAGGCACAGAAGGCCAATGATCATCAGCGCGAGCAACCAGTGCAGCGCGACGAGCACGGGCTGGTAGCGCGAGGCGAGGGCGCGGCTCACGACAGGCCTCCCACCACGCGTTCGAGGTCTGTGAAGAATTTCTTCCAGCCGATCTTGGCGCCCTGATAGGCCTGCCCCTGACCTGGCCCGAAGCCCGACTGCTCCATGCGCAGGTGGGTCCCCGTGCGCGTGGGGGTAAGAGTCCAGGTGACGACACTCTCGAGGCCATAGGCCGCCCACGTGTAAGACAGCGTTTTGTTCGGCTCCACTGCCATTACCTGACAGTCGACCGCGCCCCAGTCGGCGCGAAAATTGAAACGATGGTCGACGACGGGCTTGAAGTCGCTCTTCATCAGCCACTCCTCGATCAGGTGCGGTTGCGTGAGCGCACGCCAGATCTTTTCCGGCGGATGTGGTACCTCCCGTTCGACAACGACGGAGCGCGTTTTGGTCGCAGTATTGCTCATTGGTCCATCCTCTTCAGCAGATCTTCGAGATGGTCGAACCGGCTCTGCCAGAAGCCGGCCATCTGGCTGGTCCAGTCGATCAGCGGGGCCAGCGCGCCGAGCTGCGCGCTATAGTGCGTCTGGCGACCTTCGTGGCGGTCGCGCACCAGCCCGGCCTGCCTCAAAACCCCGAGATGCTTTGAGACCGCCGGTTGCGAGACCCCGGACTGAGCCGTCAGGGACCCCACGGTCTGCTCTCCTTCGCGGCACAGTCGCTCGAAGAGAGCCCGCCGGGTCGGATCGGCGAGCGTTCGGAACAGCACATCTTGAGCGTTCGGCATCTGAGATCGATAACCCATTGGCTATGGATCAACGTATAACTTCCGAGTTATGTGTGAGTCAAGCCGGAAGCCTGGAGGGGCACAATGAGCGATGGCGACGCGTGTGCAGTAACGCGCCGACGCTGTCGTCAGCCGGCCGCTCCCTGAGCAGCGTCGCGCCTGATCCCCGAATTCACCATACCCCGCTGGTTATGCATGATCGTTATCGATCGTCGGGGGCGTGGCGATGCGGTGCAGTCATATGGCTGCGATCCGCAAATGCCTGTGCTGCAACTTTGTAAACAGGGCCAAAAAACCTACTGCAGCCCGGTGTCGCCGCTGGTGCGCTTCTTGGCGAGATCCATCTCGGTCACCGCGATCAGGATTTCGGCGCGGGTCTTCAGGTTCTGGGCTTCCAGCATCGCCTGCTTTTCCGCCGGGCCATAGGGCGACATCATCGCCAGCGCGTTGACCAGCGCCTCGTTCGGCGCGCTCTCGATGCCTTCCCAATCGACTTTCAGATTGTTGGCTTCCAGAAAATCCGTCAGCACCTCGAGCAAGGCCTGGCGGTCCACCTCCTCTTCGCCTTTGCGCGCGACAAAATCGTCGGCGTAGGAAAAGAAATCCACCTTGCATTGCCGGTACGCCGTCAGCACGGTCAATTCCTCGACCACCTTGAAGCGCGCGATGCCGGTGAGTTCGAGAATGTAGCGGCCGTCGCCGGATTCGGCGAGCTGGGTGATGCGGCCGACGCAGCCGACGCGGAACAGCACCGGCCTCGCTTCGTCGCGGCTATGGGCGACATCGGGCTGGATCATCCCGATCAGCCGGTGGCCGTCGCGCAGCGCGTCGTCGACCATCGCGAGATAGCGCAGCTCGAAGATGTTGAGCGGCATCTGGCCGCGCGGCAGCAGCAACGCGCCGGGCAGCGGAAACACAGGGATCACTTCGGGAAGCTCGCCGGGTCCGCGGTATTCGGCATTGATCGGCATTTACGGCCCCGGGTGCTCGTGAAGGCTCTACATTCAGGCACGTATTGTTATCGCAAAACCGGTGTCGACCCCCGGATCACGTCCGAGGGCATGTTTGGGCAGCCTACGAAAACAGGATTGTCGACAGCCGCTTGCGTCCGTCCACGGTCGCCTCGTCGGCGCCGCCCCACGCCTCGAAGAACTGCACCAGCTGTTTTCGCGCGGCGTCTTCGTTCCATTTGCGATCGCGTTTGACGATTTCGAGCAACTGGTTGGTCGCCTCGGCGCGGTTGCCCTGGGCGTTGAGCGCGGTCGCCAGGTCGAACCGTGCCTGATGGTCGAGCGGGTTTGCGGCGACTTTCTGTTCCAGTTCGGTCACCGGCCCGACCGCCTGGGCCTGCTCGGCAAGCTCGATCGAGGCCTGCACCGCCTTCACGGCGGCGTCGTTGCGCTTGGATTCCGGCACCATCGCGATGGTCTGCCTGGCCTGCTCGATCGCGCCCGTCGTCACGTAGCATTTCGCCAGCCCGGCGATCGCCGGGATGTTGGTGGCGTCGATCGCGAGCACTTCGGCATAGATCTGCGCCGCGGTGGCGGGATCGCCCTCCGCCAGCACGGCCTCTGCTTCCTGCAGAATTTCGGCGATGTTCGGCTCGCCCGGCGCCGCCACGCCCTTGGTCAGCTTATCGATGAAGGCGTTGACCTGGCTCTCCGGCACCGCGCCCATGAAACCGTCGGCGGGCTGGCCGTTGACGAAGGCGACCACGGCCGGGATCGACTGGATTCCCATCTGGCCGGGAATCGCCGGATGCTCGTCGATATTCATCTTGACCAGTTTGACCTTGCCCTTGGCCGCGCGCACAGCCTTTTCGATGATCGGTGTCAGCTGCCGGCAAGGACCGCACCAGGGCGCCCAGAAGTCGATCAGCACCGGCTGGCGCTTCGACTCCTCGATGACGTCCTTGACGAAGGTCTGGGTGGTCGTCTCCTTGATCAGATCGGGTACTGCCTGCGGCACCGCGGCGCCGCCCTGCTCAACTATGGTCACGGTGTCCTCGCCCTGATGTCTCGAAAAAATCGGGCCTCTTCTAGCACGGCCCGGTCAGAAGTTCTCTCCCGCTAGATGGCGGTTTGGCCACAAATTTCAATCGGTTCAACCAGCGATCGACGGGCTCTGTTCCATCGGAGATCGGGTGGGTTTTGGCCTCCCAGCGTCCCATGATGGCTGGCATCGCAGCCAATGAGGGAATTTGAGGCATGGCAAAAGCCTATTACAGCACCGTGTTCGAACAGCCGGCCCCGGCGGTCTGGAAAATCGTCCGCGATTTCAACAATTATCCGGTCTGGGTCGGCGGCGCCGGCGAAAGCGAGATCGAAGACGGCAAATCCGGCGATACCGTGGGCGCCATTAGAAATGTGCTTTATCAGCAGCGGCGCATCCGCCAGCGGCTATTGGCGCAGTCCGACGTCGAGCGTTCCCAGACCTACGAATTCGCCGGCGCGCCGACGCTGCCGGTGACCGGCTATCGGGCCACCTTACGAATCACGCCGGTTGTCGATGGCGACCGCGCTTTCGTCGAGTGGTGGGCGACCTTCGATTGCGACGCCGGCCAGCGCGACCAATTGACCGGGACGCTGGCGCCTCGTTCGAAAAATGGCTCGAATCGCTGCGCGACACGCTGGCGGCATGACCCGGGTTCCCCGCCCCTGGGCCCGAAAGCCGCATATTCGGCAGTCCGGGCGTCGTTTCGGGCCGATTCGCCCATATTTGCCAGAAAGCCCGGGCTATTTGGACGGGTTCGGACCGTGCGTGAACTGTTGCATTCACGGGCCGCATTTGGCATAGCTCTGCCGTTGCCGGCGAGCGATCGCCGCCATCTCGGATGCGGGTGTAGCTCAGTGGTAGAGCACGACCTTGCCAAGGTCGGGGTCGAGGGTTCGAGCCCCTTCGCCCGCTCCAGATTTTCTTGAGATTTTCTTGGAAATTGGCAGAGTTTGACGAAAGCCCGCTGACAAGCGGGCTTTTCGTTTTGTGGCGCGCTCGGCGCGGCCCGACATTCAAGCAAGCGTAGCGATCTCACTTTCGGGATCCAGATGCTTCGGCCGCCAGCCAAGCTCGCGCTGCGCCTTCGCGCCGTTCAGCCGCTGATCGAGCGCGTAGCCGCGCGCCCATTCGCCGAGTTCGGCGGCGATCGCGTCGGTAGAAATGATCCGGGGGTCTTGGTGGGACGTATCGAATCGTTTGGCGAAGGCGCGTGCGATGTGGCCGACCGGAAGTCCAGCGATCGCCGCACCGATATAGCTCGATCCCGCCGGCGCACGCTCGAGCGCCAGCGCGTAGAGATCGGCAAGATCCTCGCCATGCACCAGCGGCCATCGCACGGCCTCGCTGTCCACCACGCGCACTGCGTCGCGTTCGCGGGCCTCGCGGAAGACGCGATGGAAGACGCCGCCGCGCGGCGTGTAGACCATCGCCGGATGAATCACGATGCCGTCGATGCCGGGTGCGGCGAGAACGCGCTGCAGATGCGGCACCATCCATGCGAATGCGGACAGGGGATTGAAGGGCGTCTGTTCGGTCGCAACCTCGTCGCCGGTCGCGCCGAACAGCCAGCCGCCGCCGGTGTAGATGAAGCGCGGCTTGTTCGCCTGCCTGGCGAGCGCGGGCAACAATGCGTCGAGCAGGCGACGCTCGGTTGCCTCCATGTCGGTGCTGAAATCGCAGGCCGCGTGAATCACCGCATCGATGCCGGCAAGCTCTCCGATCCAAGACTCGGGAGAACTTGGCGCGGGAAAAGCGATATTGCCGGCGATGGCGGTCGCCCCGAATTCGCCAAGTTTTGCCGCCGATGCCTCGGATCGCGCCAGCCCGAAAACTTCATGCCCGCGCGCGACGAGTTCGCGCACCACCGCCGCGCCGATCGAGCCCGTCCCACCGAGAACGAAAACGCGCAACGGTCAGCTCCTGTGGCAGCCCGCCCAATGCGCAAGCAGCGTGCGATCATAACAGGCGTTCGCTTCCAGCGAATATTGCGGTGCAGCGCGGTTCGTCGCAAATCGGCCGTCGCAAAATCGTCTCAAAGCAGACCCGCGCAAAGAAATTTTTCCTCAATTTGTTTTGACCTGACAGGGCCGCGCAGGGCGCGCTTCTCTCGCGCTTGGGATGTGCTACCATTTTACGGTCTGAACCACTTCACCCAGACCACCAATCGTCTTCCAGGGCGTTCAATCAATAACAGCAGCTATCAGGCTGCACAGGGAGAGTGACGCGATGAAATCGGCTTTCAATCGATCTATTCTTGCGCTCGCGGCGATCGCGCTTGTCGCGGGGGCCGGCCAGGCCAACGCACAGCAAAAACCGCTGAAGAAATACGAGTCCGGCACCAAGGAATTCTGGACCCATCCGCCGGACGACTGGTTCCTCGGCGATGAGACCGAGGCCCAGAAGGGCCTTGCGCCGCCGTCCGGACCGCCGACCGGCTCTTCCGACGCCGAACTCGCGACGCTGATGAAGAAGATCAAGCTGCCGCCGGGCTTCAAGATCGAGGTCTATGCCTCCAACGTGCTGGCGGCGCGGCAGATGGCCTGGGGCGACAAGGGCACGCTGTTCGTCGGCTCCTTCGGCCTCGGCAACGTCTATGCGATCAAGGACAATGGCGGCAAGAAAGAGGTCAAGACCATCCTCAAGGGCCTCAACATGCCGACCGGCCTCGCCTTCAAGGACGGCGCGCTCTACGTCATCGCGGTCGACAAGCTGATCAAATACGAGAATGCCGAAGCCAATCTCGACAAGCTCGGCGACGGCAAGGTGGTCTATGACGACATGCCGTCCTACGCCGCGCATGGCTGGAAATATCTCGCCGCGGACAGTGAAGGCCGGTTCTATATCCCGTTCGGACCTCCCTTCAACATCGGCATTCCCCCGACCAGCGTGGCGCAGATCCGCCGCGTCGATCCCAAGACCGGCAACGCCGAAATCTATGCGCTCGGCGTCCGCAACAGCGTTGGCGGTGACGTCGATCCGCGCAGCGGCAAATACTGGTTCACCGAAAACGCCCGCGACTGGATCAGCGACGATCTGCCTAGCGACAAGCTGAACATGATCTCGAAGATCGGCGAGCATTTCGGCTATCCCTATTGCCATCAGGGCAATCTGGAAGACACCAAGTTCGCGATGGGCCACAAGTGCTCGGAGTTCACGCCGCCGGTGCTCAATCTCGGCGCCCATGTCGCTCCGCTCGGCATGAAGTTCTATACCGGCAATCAGTTCCCGCCGGAGTACAAGAACGCGATCCTGATCGCCGAACACGGCTCCTGGAACCGGCATAAGTACCAGGGCGCGCGGATCGTGCGCGTCAACGTCGGCCCGGACGGCAAGAATCCCAAGCAGGAGGTGTTTGCTTCCGGCTGGCTCGAAGGCGACCAGGGCTATCTCGGCCGCCCCGCCGACATCATCCTCGACAAGGATGGCTCGATTCTCGTTGCCGACGACTGGGCCGGTGCGATCTACCGCATCAGCTACAAGAAGTAAGGGCAGAAAAATCAGAGGCTGCGATTGCCCGAAAGGCGCCGCAGCCTCTTTGTTTTGTCAAAAAAACCGATGGAACGCGCGCGTCATGCCGGACTTGATCCGGACAACCATCAAAACGAAGGCGTCATGGAATGCGGATTGTCTTGCTTGGAGCACTATTGGGATTCGCGGTCTGCGGATCGATCGCGCACGCCGCCGATGTCGCCGCCGGCAAGGAAAAGGCCGAGCTGTGCGCCGGCTGTCACGGCGACAACGGCATTTCGCAAACCGAAAACATTCCCTCGCTGGCCGGCCAGCAGGATCAGTTCGTCCAGTGGCAATTGGTGTATTTCCGCGCCGGCAGCCGCAAGAACGAGCAGATGCAGCCCGTCGTCGAGCAAATCAACAACGAGGACATCAGGAATCTCGGGGCCTATTTTTCATCGCTGACGCCGCCGCAAGGCCCGAAGGACGACAATCCGGATCTGTCCGAGAAGGGCAAGCAGGCCGCCGCCGGGCGACGCTGCGCCTCATGCCACACCGATAGCTATGCCGGGACCAAGGCGGTCGCGCGCATCGCCGGCCAGCGCGAGGACTATCTGCTGAAGGCGTTGCACGACTACAAATCAGGCGTGCGATCCGGCGGCGGCCAGGCCGCGATGGCCGATGTCGCCTATCCCCTGAGCGAAGAAGAGATCGAAGCGCTTGCACATTATCTCGCGCATCTTTAGCCGTCGCCCCGGCCTAGTACGCAATTGCGCACGGGGGGCCGGGGCCCATATCCACAGGCTTCAATTGCTTCGGGAGGTATCACCCCGCGCTGCCCTAAACCGAGAGGCCGCGGAGTATGGGTCCCGGCTCCTGATGCGCAATTGCGCATATGGGCCGGGACGACATCGAAAAAGCTACCCCCGCTGCTTCTCATACGCCTTGAGATGGGTGTAGGCGATGCGCAGTTTCGGCACCGGGATTTTGGCGGCGTCGGCGCGGGCCACGAGGTCGCCGATCACGTGATCGGCTTCGACCGGCAGCCCGGCCTTGACGTCACGGAACATCGACGCGGTCATCGGCGAGCCTTCCGCTGTCAGCAGGCCGCGGGTGCGCTGGAAGAACGGCCCGCCCGGCGCAAAACCTTCGGCGGCGGAGATCGCGCTGCACTCGTCGAGCATGCCGAGCAGAAAATCCTTGCCGCCGGTCGCCGCCAAAATATTGCCGACCGAGGTGCGCATCAGGCAGGTTGAAGCCGCGAGCGAGGCGAGGAACACCCATTTCTCCCACATGTCCTGCATGACGTGTTCGCTCGCCGCCGCACCGGCAACGCTGGAAAAAACCTCCGCGATGGCGCGAACCCGCTCCGACATGCCGCCGTCGCGTTCGCCGAAATTGAGCGACTGCAGCGGCGCCAGTTGAACCACCTCGCGCGCCTCGTTGAGCGTGGCCGCGATCGCGCAGAGACCGCCGAGCACGCGCTCGTTGCCGAATTTCTGGTCGAGCACGTTGAGGTGCAGCATGCCGTTGAGCAGCGGAATGATCGCGGTTTGCTGTCCGACGGCGGCCGCAAAGGATTTGATCGCATCGTCGAGATCGAACGCCTTGCAGCTCAGCAGCACGACATCGAATTTCTCGGCGAGCTTGTCGGCCTGCACCGTCGGCGGGTTCTTCAGCGTCACGTCGCCATTAGGGCTCTTGATCACGAGGCCTGCACCGGCGAGTTCGGCGGCGCGCTTCGGGCGGACCAGAAACGTCACGTCGCGCCCGGCCTCAAGCAGCCTGCCGCCAAAATATCCGCCGATAGCGCCGGCACCGACCACGAGAACGCGCATTGATCAACTCTCCTGTTTATTCGGTCCCGTTTGGTCCGGACCTTTACACTGTCGTCATGCCCGGGCTTGACCCGGGCATCCACGCCTTTCCTTACAACGTGTAGACACAGATCAAGACGTGGATGGCCGGGTTGTCTATCATAAAGACGCGCTTCGCGCTTTTGCCCGGCCATGACGAAAAACGGAGAAGTGTTACCTTCACCACTTCTCGCCGAATGGCCGGATTTCGAGCTCAAAGGTCCAGGCGCTGCGCGGCTGCTGGTACAATTGCCAGTAGGAGGCGGCGACGGAAGCCGGCGGCATCAGCAGATCCGGGTTGTCGAGCGCTTCCTTGCCCCACAGCTGTTCGCGGCGTTCGCGCACCCAGGCGGTATCGACGCCGGAATCGATGATCAGATGCGCGACATGGATGTTCTTCGGCCCGAGCTCGCGCGCCATCGATTGCGCCACGGCGCGAAGCCCGAATTTCGCGCTGGCAAACGCCGCATAGCCGCTGCCGCCGCGCAACGAAGCGGTGGCGCCGGTGAAGAAGATACTGCCCTGGCCGCGCGGCAGCATCAGCCGCGCCGCTTCGCGGCCCGCCAGGAAACCGGCCCAGCAGGCCATTTCCCACACCTTTCGGAACACCCGGTCGGTGGTTTCCAGGATCGGGAAATTGACGTTGGCGCCGACATTGAAGATGCAGACTTCCAGCGGCGCGTGCGCATCGGCGTCGTTGAGGAAGGCAGCGACCTCGTCTTCCTTCCGGGCATCGAGCGTGCGCGCCACGATCGATCCGCCGGCGGCCTCGATCTCCTTGACCAGCGGCGCGAGCTTGGCGCCGTCGCGTCGGCCGGCGAACACCGTAAATCCTTCGGCGGCGAATTTCTTGGCGATCTCGCCGCCGATGTAATCGCCGGCGCCGATCACGGCGCAGGTTGCGTTTCGCTTTTGCATTTGGTGTGCTCCACAAGCCCGATCCCGTCGTCATTCCGGGGCGATGCGAAGCATCGAACCCGGAATCTCGAGATTCCGGGTCTGGTCCTTCGGACCATCCCGGAATGACAGAGCGGTGACTACTTCCCCGAAACCAATTCCTCGACTTCGCGCAATTGTTCCTTGCCGAAGAACATTTCCTTGCCGACAAAGAACGTCGGCGAACCGAAGGCGCCGCGTTCGACCGCGCCTTGCGTGTTCTCTATCAGCTTTGCCTTGACGTCGGCATCCTGCGAGCGGGCCAGCAGCCTTGCGGCATCGAGCCCGGACGACGCCAGCGCCTTGGCCGCCACTTCCGGATCGTCCATCTTCTTCGGCTCGACCCACATATGATGGAACGCCGCGTCGACATATTCAGCCAATACGCCCTCGAATTGCGCCGCGACCGCGGCGCGCATCAGGTTCAGCGTGTTGATCGGGAAGAACGGATTCCAGACGTAGGGTTTGACGTTGAAGCGCTTGACGAAGCGCTCGGTCTCCAGCATTTGAAATTCGGGTTTGTTCTTGACGCCGGCCAGTGTCTCGGCCGGCGATTTGTTGTTGGTGGCCTTGAAAATGCCGCCGAGCAGGATCGGGACATATTCGAATTTCGCGCCGGTGCGCTTTTCGATCGCGGGGATCGCCTCATGGCTGAGGAAGGCGTTGGGGCTGCCGAAATCGAACAGGAATTGCGGATGGGTGCTCACGGCGGTCTCCCTGATGTCTTTGCCATATTTGTGGCGCAACGGGCGTGGCGCGTCCACAGTATCATGATGCGCATAATACTGTGGACGCAGGGAGTCGAGAACCGAATCAGCCCCTGCAGACAAAACCCGGCGGCAGCGTCAGCATCATGATTCGCGCGGAGGCGCTGCCAGAATCGAGAATGATTGTTCCTGTCGATCGGCGTAACACATCGATGCCGCGCACCGATGCGGTGCGCGGGGGCGAGAGGTTTTTTGGCGAAGGGGTTAGAGGCCGGTCGCGGCTATGGCGGTTCGGCGCGATCGCTGAAGGCGAGCTTGACGATGTGATCGCGGATGTCGCCCGGCCAGCCGGCAATCAGCCCGGTAAACCGACGCCGATCATCCGCAAACAACGCCCGCGAGGCTTCCTCAAAGCCAGCGAGATTGCCGGCCATGTCAGACATGAAATGATAGGCCGCATCCCGTGCGGCGCGGGCGCGATCGAGGTCTCCGCTGGCGCGCCTTGCTTCGTCGACGAGTTTTCGCAATGCCACCGATGCCCCGCCGGGCTGTGCGCCCAGCCATTCCCAATGCCGCGGCAACAGCGTCACTTCGCGGGCGACGACGCCGAGTTTGGGCCGCCCGCGCCCGCGCGGCTCCGGTACCGCCGCCTGATCGTCGGCGGCTTGCGGATTCGAATCGGATTGCGGCAGGCGCGCGACGATATCGCGTTCGGTGCCGCGGAGGTCCAGATCGATCGGCCGGCCGGTCGCATCGTCAAAGATCACGATCGGCGCTGAAGCCGCCTTTCTGGACGCCTTCATGACCGCAAGTGCTACTTCGGCGAGTGGACCTGTGACCAGGCGTTGCTGGCCCGTGAAGGCGGTGAACTGGGGGCGGGTTGTCTGCATCATCGGGTGAACCTGAATTTCCTCAAGCCTAAATTTACCCGGATAAATTGATATGTCAATATCACCCGGGTAAATATATTGGTCCTGCCCGGGCGTCTCGACTTTCCCGCCCCCGGCTGGCACCAAGCCCCGGCGCGACGCGCTAGATTCTTGTTTGACGTGTTTTCTTCACGCGAACCGGTATCCACCCCCGGATCAAGTCCGAGGGCATGCATCGCTCGAAACGCTCTAATCGCCCGGGGGGACATCCATGCTGACCGTTCATCATCTCAACAATTCGCGCTCGCAGCGCGTGCTGTGGCTGCTCGAAGAACTCGGCATCCCCTACGACATCGTGCGCTACCAGCGTCAGCCCGACATGCGCGCGCCGAAAGAGTTGCGCGACATTCATCCGCTCGGCAAATCACCTGTCATCACCGACAATGGCAACACCATCGCGGAGTCCGGCGCGATCGCCGAATACATCATCGGCACCTATGGCAATGGCCGCCTGATCCCGCCGCCGAACACGCCGGAGCGGCTGCGCTACACCTATTGGCTGCATTATGCGGAAGGCTCAGCGATGCCGCCGCTGCTGTTGAAACTGCTGTTCACGCTGATGCCGAAGCGCGCGCCGGCGCTGCTGCGGCCGCTGGTGCGAAAAGTCTCCAACCAGGCGCTGACCACGCTGGTCAATCCGCAGCTGAAGCAGCACATGGCGTTCTGGGAAAGCGAACTCGGCAAGAGCGAATGGTTCGCCGGCGCCGAATTCTCCGGCGCCGACATCCAGATGAGTTTTCCGCTGGAGGCCGCCGCCGCGCGTGGCGGGCTGGAGGTCGGTCATCCCAAGGCGATGGCGTTCGTTGACCGCATCCAGGCCCGCCCGGCCTATATACGCGCGCTGGAAAAGGGCGGGCCGTACACGATCGGGCGGTGAACCATCATCCTTCGCCTGTCACGGGACGGAAGGCGATGCCGGCCGCCAGCGGCACCGCCAGCACCCAGCCCGATCGCGGTCCACTTTCGCCAGCCCACGCGCCTCTCCCGCCGCCGATAACGGCGAAGCGGTTCTAGAGCGGTTTTCGGTTGATGTGAATCGGAACAGTAAGGGGGTTCCCAGAGGCGCGCAAATCAGATTCGAGTTGCTTTGACAGCAACGGCGAGGTCGCGCGATGGCGAAGGGATACTCGAAAGACGTCGAAGACGGCGAGAGCAGACGGGAAGCGGCGCGGGTGCTCGGTCTCGGCGCCTCGACCGCAATCCGCTGGATCGAGCGCTGGGCGACAACGGGCAGTGTAGCGGCATTGCCCGGCACGGGCCACAGCCGCTCGCCGCTCGAGGCGCATCGCCAATGGCTGCTTGATCTGGTCGCAGCGGAGCCGGACTTGACGCTCGAAGAGATTCGCGCGCGGCTCAAGTCCTCTAGCCCGCCTTCTGCGCTCCGCCAACCGAAGGCAGCGCCTGCACAGTGACGCCGGGCGGCGGCACATCGTCGTCGGGCACGAAGAAATCCGACATCAGCGGTACCGAGCGGTCGACCCGGTAAGGCTCGAAGTCGCGCACGCCACTGGCGTAGAGCAGCTTGTCGTCGATGCAGAAATGTCCGGTGAATTCGCGCGACGGCTTTGTGAAGATCGCGTAGGCCGCGTCGCCCATGATCTCGGGCGTGCGGCTGGCGCGCATCATGGCGTCGCCGCCCAGGAGATTGCCGACCGCGGCGGTAGCGATCGTGGTGCGCGGCCACAGCGCGTTGACGGCGATGCCGGCGGATCTCAGTTCGCCCGATAAGCCCAGCACGCACATGCTCATGCCGAACTTCGCCATGGTGTAGGCGGTGGAGTGCTCGAACCATTTCGCCTTCATGTCGAGCGGCGGCGACAGCATCAGGATGTGCGGGTTTTCGGCTTTCTTCAAATGCGGGATGCAATATTTCGACACCATGAAGGTGCCGCGGGTGTTGATTCCCATCATCAGGTCGAACCGCTTCATGTCGGTCGCTTGCGAGTTGGTCAGGCTGATGGCGCTGGCATTGTTGACGCAGATATCGATGCCGCCGAATTCGGCGACGGTCTGGTCGATCGCCGCCATGACCTGCGCTTCGTCCCGAATATCGCACAGCACCGGCAGCGCCTTGCCGCCGGCGGCGCGGACCTCGTCGGCGGCGGTGTAGATGGTGCCCTTGAGTTTCGGGTGCGGCTCCGCGGTCTTGGCGGCGATCGCGACATTGGCGCCGTCGCGTGCGGCGCGAAGTGCGATCGCAAGCCCAATGCCGCGGCTGCCGCCGGATACGAACAGCGTCTTGCCTTTGAGGGATGTCATGGGGAGCCTCCAGTCAGTAACGCAGGGACCGTCGGCTCCCTCTCCCAAAAGGGGAGAGGGAGCGATGGAGATCGCCTCACGCGTCCGCGTGCAGTACCCGCCCACGGGTTTCCGGCAACGCGAAGGCGGCGAGGAAGAACACGCTGTAGGCTGCGACGGCGAAAATCGCGATCGCATTGGCCAGCGTCGTCGAGGTCGAGAGCCAGCCGACCAGGAACGGAAACAGCGCGCCGATGCCGCGGCCGAAATTGTAGCAAAAGCCCTGGCCCGAGCCGCGCAGCCGCGTCGGGTAAAGTTCGGTGAGGAACGCGCCGACGCCGGAGAAATAGCCGGACGCGAAGAAGCCGAGCGGGAAGCCAAGCACCCACAGCAACTCGTTACTCAGCGGCAGTTGGGTATAGAGCAGCACCACGGCGATGGCGCCGAGCGAGAACGTCAGGAACAGATTGCGCCGGCCGATGCGGTCGGCAAGCCAGGCGCCGACGAGATAGCCGATGAACGAACCGATGATCAGCGCCGAGAGATAGCCGGTGGAGCTCACGATCGAGAGTTTGCGCTCGGTGGTGAGAAACCGCGGCACCCAGAAGGTGACGGCGTAATAGCCGCCCTGGCAGCCGGTCGCCATCAGCGACGCCAGAATCGTGGTCTTCAGGATCGGGCCGTTGAAAATCTCCCAGATCGCGGGACGGTCGCCTTCTGCGGCCTGCTTGACGCGGGTCGCAGCGGCGATTTCGGGCTCGGTGACGTAACGCCGGAGATAAAACACCAGCAGCGCCGGCAGCGCGCCGATCACGAACATCCAGCGCCACGCGCTCTCGGCCGGCAGATAAGAGAACAGGACCGCCTGCGCCAGCACCGCAAGGCCCCAGCCGACCGCCCAGCCGGACTGCACCGAGCCCACCGCGCGTCCGCGGTATTGCGGACGGATCGCTTCGCCCATCAGCACCGCACCCGCAGCCCACTCGCCGCCGAAGCCCAAGCCCAGCAGCGCGCGGGCGATCAGCAGTTGATCGAAATTCTGCACCACGGCGCAGACCAGCGAGAAGAACGAGAACCACAGGATGGTGAGCTGCAGTGTCTTCACCCGGCCGATGCGGTCGGCGAGATAGCCGCCGAGCCAGCCGCCGACGGCGGAAGCCAACAGCGTCACCGTGCCGGCGAGGCCCGCGGTGCCGGGATCGACCTTCCACAGCGCGATGATGGTGCCGATCACCAGCGGATAGATCATGAAATCCATGCCGTCGAGCGCCCAGCCCGAGGCGCAGGCCCAGAACGTCCGTCGTTCGGCCAAGTTCATGTCGCGGTAGAAGGCGAGAAGGCTGGTGTCTTCGATCGGGGCGACTTCGATCGCGCCCGACGGTTCGGCTGTGGTCATGATGTTTCCCCCGGAGAACTTTTAGCCGGCTTTGCTCTCACCCCCGCCGCCGGTTTGAGCGGGGCAGCGCAAATCTACGCCGTTCCCTCCGACGGGTCTATTGTCCCGCGGCCTCCGACCCGCGGGTCCGGGGATCGGACGCGCCGAGCAATCCGTACGGCGTCACCGCGATCGAATTGGCCGAGGTCTGGCCCAGCGGTTCGATCACCTGATGGCCTTTTGCCTTCAACTCATCCAGCACGTCCGCGGGGAACCCATGCTCGACCCGGACGACATCCGGCATCCATTGATGGTGCACGCGAGGCGCCGCTACCGCCGCGGCGACATCCATCTTGTAATCCAGCACATCGACGACGATTTGCAGCACCGCCGAAATGATGCGGCTGCCGCCCGGTGTGCCCGTCACCAGCACCGGCTTGCCGTCTTTCAGCACGATGGTCGGTGACATCGAGGACAGCGGCCGCTTCCCGGGTCCGGGCAGATTGGCCTCGAACCCGACCAGACCAAAAGCGTTGGAGGCGCCGGGCGCCGCCGTGAAATCGTCGAGCTCATTGTTGAGCAGCACGCCGGTGCCGTCGGCGACGAGGCCGACGCCATAGGGGAAGTTCAGCGTATAGGTGTTGCTGACCGCGTTGCCGCGGGAGTCGACGACCGAATAATGCGTGGTGTTGCTGCCCTCGTGCGGCGGCGCGGCGGCAATCTTGTCGGTCCATGGCGTCGCGCGTGCGGGATCGATGCTGGCGCGCTGTTTGGCCGCATAATCCTTGGCAAGCAGGATGTCGGTCGGCGCGTTGACGAAGGCAGGATCGCCGAGATAGCGCGCGCGGTCGGCATAGGCGCGTTTCATCGCCTCGATCATCAGATGCAAGGAGGACGCGGAACCCTGCTTGATGTCGCCAAGCGGAAAGCCTTCGAGGATATTGAGCGATTCCAGCAGCACGGTGCCGCCCGACGACGGCAGCGGCATCGAGACGATGCCATAGCCGCGATAGGTGCCGCGCACCGGCGCGCGGATCACGGCCTGATAGGATTTGAGATCGTCAAGCGTCATGATGCCGCCGGCGTCCCTGACCGACTTCACGAGTTTCTCGGCGACCGGCCCTTCGTAAAATCCGCGCGGGCCCTGCTCGGCAATCGCGGCAAGCGTCGCCGCCAGATCGCTCTGGATCAGCCTGTCGCCATCGTGCAGCGGAGTACCGTCGACATGGGAAAAGGTTTTGGCCGAATTCGGCCAGCGCGCCATGCGGCGATACAGGTCCGGCAAGGTGTCGGCGGTGTCATCGGCGACCACAAAGCCGTCGCGCGCGAGATCGATCGCGGGCTTGACGATCTGGGCCAGCGTGAAATGGCCGGAGCCGTATTTGTCCAGTGCCAGCGCCAGTCCGGCAACCGTGCCGGGCACGCCGATGCCGAGCGCAGAGTTGCGCGACTTGTCGGCGTCGGGTTTGCCGTCGGCGCCCAAGAAAATATCCGAGGTGGTCGCCGCCGGGGCGGTCTCGCGATAATCGATCGCGACATCCTCGTTGCGCTCGGCCGAATGGATCACCATGAAGCCGCCGCCGCCGATATTTCCGGCGCGCGGATAACTCACCGCCATCGCAAAGCCGGTGGCGACCGCGGCGTCGACGGCATTGCCGCCTTGCCGCAGAATGTCGGCGCCGATCTGCGCACCGAGTTTCTCTTGCGCCACCACCATGCCGAACTCGGCGGGAACGGCATGAATGGATTCCAGCGGCGCGGGCGCGTAGAAATCGCGGCGGCGTTCCTGCGCGACCGCAATCGGCCAGTTCGCGAACAGCAATGCGGTGACCAGGATTATTTTACGCCATCGGGCTGCAAGAAAGTTCATCAAAAATCCGCCGCAGTTGAAGCCGGAGTGGCGCTACGCAACAACGCAAATGTCGTCGACGGATGCTATATGGGTTCCGCAGCGACAGGCAAAATGCCTTCTCGTGACCTCAAAAGGATATTTCTGGTATGGCGGTGATGGCTTCGGAGGCAATTCATACGGATATTCCGCAAAAATATCCGCGCCGCGCCGCCGTCATCAGCTGGATCTTCTTCGATTGGGCCGCGCAGCCCTATTTCACGCTGATCACGACCTTTATATTCGCGCCCTATTTCACCAGCTTCGTGGCGCCGGACCCCGCGAGCGGACAGGCGTTGTGGGGATTTGCTACCGCGGCGGCGGGTCTCGCGATCGCGCTGCTGTCGCCGGTGCTGGGTGCGATTGCCGATGCCAGCGGTCGCCGCAAACCGTGGATCGCGGGATTCGGCGCGCTGCTGGTGATCGGCTCCTGCCTGATGTGGATCGGCAAGCCCGGCGATCCCGGCATCATTCCAGCGCTGCTGCTGGCCTATTCGATCGCAAGCGTCGGCGCCGAATTCGCCACCGTGTTCAACAATGCGATGATGCCGACGCTGGTGCCGCCGAACCAGATCGGCCGGCTGTCCGGCACCGGCTGGGCCACCGGCTATGTCGGCGGCATCATCAGCCTGATCCTGGTGCTCGGTTTCCTCGCCGCCAGCCCGGAAACCGCGCGAACATTGTTTGGATTTGTGCCGCTGTTCGGCCTCGACCCCGTCACGCATCAGGGCGATCGCATCACGGGTCCCTTGACCGGGGTCTGGTTCATCATCTTCGTGCTGCCGATGTTTTTGCTGACGCCGGACTATCCGGCAAAACGTCCGGCGCGCGAGGCGCTGCGCGAAGGTTTGATCGAGCTGAAGCAAACGCTCGGCGAACTGCCGCAGCGAAAATCGATGGCGATCTTCCTGCTCGCCAACATGATCTATACTGACGGGCTGGTGTCGCTGTTCGCCTTCGGCGGCATCTACGCCGCGGGCACCTTCGGCTGGCACACGATCCAGATCGGCACGTTCGGAATTATTCTCGCGATCGCCGGCACCTTGGGTGCGTGGCTTGGCGGCAAGCTCGACGACAAGCTCGGGCCGAAGCGGGTGATCGCAGGCAGCATGCTGATCCTGTTGCTGTCGATCGCTGCAATTCTATTGGTCGACAAGGATTCGATCCTGTTCGTGAAGGTCGCCGCGCCGCAGCCGGGGAGCGCGCTGTTTTCCGGTGCCGCCGAGCGCGCCTATCTCGTGCTCGGATGCCTGATCGGCGCTGCGGGCGGTCCGCTGCAGGCCGCATCGCGAACGCTGCTCATTCGTCTCGCGCCGAAAGATCGCATCGCGCAATATTTCGGCCTGTTCGCGCTGACCGGAAAGGTCACCTCGTTCATCGGCCCGCTCCTGATCGGCGCGATCACGGCCGTCACCGCGAGCCAGAAGGCAGGCATGGCGGTGCTGGTGGTGTTTTTCGTCTCGGGGCTGGCGCTGCTGGCGAGGGTGAGGGAGGCCTGAGTTTGCGGCTCTACCTCAACACGTCGTCCCGGCTCAAGGCCGGGACGACGGTGTTCAATGCCTGAAATGCCGGACGCCGGTAAAAACCATGGCGATGCCGTGGTCGTCGGCGGCCTTGATCACTTCATCGTCGCGTACCGAGCCGCCGGGCTGGATCACCGCGGTGGCGCCGGCTTCGATGCAGGCCAGCATGCCGTCGGCGAAGGGGAAGAATGCGTCGGAGGCGACGACGGAGCCCTTGGTCAGGGGTTCGGCGAGTTTTAGCTCGGCCGCAGCATCCAGCGCCTTGCGCGCGGCGATGCGCGCCGAATCGACCCGGCTCATCTGGCCGGCGCCGATGCCGACGGTGGCGAGATCTTTGGCATAAATAATCGTGTTCGACTTGACGTGCTTGGCGACGCGGAAGGCGAATTTGAGGTCGCGCAGTTCGGCGTCCGACGGCGCGCGCTTGGTCGCGACTTTCAGCGTCATGTCGTCGACCACGGCGTTGTCGCGGCTTTGCACCAGCATGCCGCCGGCGACGGTCTTTGCGGTCAGGCCCACCGTGCGCGGGTCGGGCAATCCGCCGGCCAGCAGCAGCCGCAGATTACGCCGGCCGGCGACGATGGCGATGGCTTCTTCCGTTGCATCGGGTGCGATGATCACCTCGGTGAAGATTTCGGTGATGGCGCGCGCGGCATCGGCATCGAGTGTGCGGTTCAGCGCCACGATGCCGCCATAGGCCGAGGTCGAATCGCAGGCCAGCGCCTTGCGATAGGCCGAGAGCAGGTCGCTGCCCTCGGCGACACCGCAGGGGTTGGCGTGCTTGACGATGACGCAGGCGGCGGTGCGTTTGGCGTCGAACTCGGCGATGCATTCATAGGCCGCATCGGTGTCGTTGATGTTGTTGTAGGAGAGCTCTCGGCCTTGTAACTGCCGCGCGGTGGCGACGCCCGGCCGTTTGTCCGGCGTCGCATAGAATGCCGCGGTCTGGTGCGGGTTCTCGCCGTAGCGCAGCGACTGGATCAGCCGGCCGCCGAAGGCGCGGAAATCCGGCGCATCGTTCTTGAGCTCGCGCGCAAACCAGTTCGAGATCGCGGCGTCATAGGCGGCGGTGCGGGCATAGGCCTTGGCGGCCAGGCGGCGGCGCAGCCCCAGCGAGGTGGCGCCCTTGTTGGCGGTGAGTTCGTCGAGCACCGCCTGATAATCGCTGGCCTCGACCACGACCGCGACGTCGTCGTGATTCTTGGCGGCGGCCCGGATCATCGCCGGCCCGCCGATATCGATATTCTCGATGCAGTCCTCGTAACCGGCGCCCTGGTCGACGGTCGCCTCGAATGGGTAGAGGTTGACCACCAGCAAATCGATCGGCGCAATCCCGTGCGCCTTCATCGCATCCGCATGGTCCTTGTTGTCGCGGATCGCGAGCAGGCCGCCATGCACCTTGGGATGCAGGGTCTTGACCCGGCCATCCATCATTTCGGGAAAACCGGTCAGCTCGGAGACATCCCTGACCTTCAGCCCGGCCGCGGCGATCGCCTTCGACGTGCCGCCGGTCGAGACCAGCTCGACCCCATGGCCCGCCAGCGCCTTTGCAAATTCAATCAGCCCGGTCTTGTCGGAAACGGACAATAGAGCCCGGGTCACGCGGCGCGGATGGTCTGTCATGAAAGGATGTTCCTGGCTGGTAAGCCAGCCGGGTAGCATGGTTTTGGCGGCCAAGAAACCGGCAAGAAACCGGAAAAGGTCAGGAAAAGGCCATGTGTGGAAATCTTCCTGCCCCCTGAAAAAGCGGGGCTGGAGAACGGTTTACAACGGCAGTTCCGGCTCCCGCCTCGCGTTGCGCCTTGCTGTCGTGGCCGCCGCCGAGGTGCTCGAGCGCACAAAGCTCCAGCGGACGGAGGAGGCAGTCCGCGAATCCTGCCGGATCACGATCTGGGCGGTGCGGCGGGGGCCGTCATTGCCGGCCAGGAATACGCTGTCTTCGAGGTCGACCTTGTCGTCGAGCGCCTCGAAGGTCCAGACGTCGCGGTTGGGCAGCACCAGCATCACGCCGCGCGCGTCGCTGAGCCGGCTCGCTTTCACCGACGGGTGCAGGTGAAACCGCACCGCGAAGTCGGTCTCGTTGCCCTTGATCCGCGCGCCCGGCGCCGGCGACAGGGTGTCCTCGCCGTCGAGCCGCGTGCCGTCATTGGCGGCCATCAGCACCCGGCGATGCACGACGCCAAACCGCGGCAGGTAGCCGTCATGCGACGTGGTCAGGAGATCACCGTTCGCCACCACCTCGCGATAGCTTTCCACGGTGGCGGGACCGCTGACGATCGGCGAGCCCTGCAGCAGCCGCTTCATCGCCGACTGTTCGACGAACCGGCAGGACGACGTCTCGTGATAGGTCAGGGTCGAATGCGCCGCCGTGCTGCGCGCAAAGGTGCGCCAATTGTCGCGGCCGGTCGACGGCATCCCGCAATTGATCACGATCCGGCTCGGCCCGGAGGACAGTTCAAACGCCAGGCAGCCGGCATGGGCGTCCTGGCTGACATTCGGCGGCGGCGGCGGACCGGTGTCCATGATGACAGTCATCGCGCCGGCATCGAGGCGCTGAAAGCCGGTATGCGGCATGTGCGCCATCGGCACGCCATGGGTGTCGTCATAGGCGAGCAAGGTCGCCACCAGGTCGGACGGCGCGCTGCTCATGCCGTTGAACAGCGCAAAGCTGCCGTCGCCGTGACGGAAGAAGCGCAGCATCGGCATCATGCGGTCGATCGCGTTGAGCAGCGCCGGCGGCGGCGCGATGTTGCGTGCGGCGAAGGTCTGACGCAGCGGCAGCAGGTCGCTGAGCAGCTCGACCAGCGCGCCGGGATTGCGCGAGATGTGTCCGCCATCGGGAAGGATCTGCCGCTGCAGCTCGTCGGAAAGTTTCCGCGTCGCGGTGCGGATATGCCGTGCCTGGTTGGCGAGGCACAGCGAGGCGTAACACAGCGCGATCAGGACCTGCAGCCGCGGCACGCCGTCGGCGATATCGAACATCGCAAAGCGCAGATAGCGGATTTCGCGCGCCAGCCCCCGCAGATATTTCCGGTAGAATTTTCCGTCGGTATCGCCGAGCACCAATGGGGCCTGCGACAACAGCGAGATCACGCGCCGCGCCAGCACGTCTGCGCGGCGTTCGAGCGGCCGGCTGCGCGCCGGATTCGAAAGCCAGTCGTCGACCAGCGAGCGCGCATTGGCGCGGGTCAGCGCGGTATCGGCGGCGCGCAGATGCCGCAGCCAGCCGAAGCCGAGCAGCGCCACTTCCCAATCTTCCGAGGGCGGCTCGAGATCGAAGATCGAGCGTCCATGGCAGGTCACGATCTTGCCGGCGAACACGAAGCGGCCGGCATAGATTTCGGCCGCGCGGGTGGCGTCCGCGGTCCGCAGATCGTGCGGCGCGATGATCAGCCGATCGGTACGGCCCGGCCACAGCCGCGACAGCGCCACCGTGCCGCCGCTGGCGCGCGCGAGTACGCTCCGCGCAAAGCGGCCTGCGATCAGCGTCGAGATGCGTCTGCGTTGAGCGACCGACACGCCTAACCTTGGGGGAGGAGGATCTTGTGGCGAATCCTTTTAATCCGGAAACGCCGACAAGACACCACCTTGAAACCCCGCGAATCACCTGGGTGTCGCAAAATTCCGGTGTAAAATCAGGATTTAACCAGCCGCGCCGCGTAAAATCCATCCAGCCCGCCGAGCCGTGGGTCGGCGTGGTGGGGCAAATGGCAGGGCAGGGTGCGCAGGTCGCCGTCCGGCGTGATGATTTCGGTCAGGCCCGCAATCTCGCCGGCCTCGATCGGCGCGCGGCGCACCGAAGGCTCGGTGGCCAGCAGCGCCGCCACCGCCTGCTCGCCTTCTTCCGGCTCCAGCGAACAGGTGCAATAGACCAGCGTTCCGCCCGGCTTGAGCAGCGTCACGGCCTTCTGCAGCAATCGTTTTTGCAAGGCCGTCAGCGCCGCGATGTCGGTCTCCTGCCGCAGCCAGGCCACGTCGGGATGGCGGCGGATGGTGCCGGTCGAGGTGCAGGGCGCGTCGATCAGGATGCCGTCGAAACCGCCCTGGCTCGGCCACTCGGCCGCATCGGTCACGACCGTCTCGGCTTGCAGCGAAAGCCGCGTAAAATTGTCGCGCAGCCGCGCCATCCGCGCCGGCGAACGGTCGACCGCAACGACGCGGGCGCCGCCGAGCGCCAACTGCGCGGTTTTGCCGCCGGGCGCGGCGCAGAGGTCGACGATGGTTCTGCCGCTGACGTCACCGAACAACCGCGCCGGCAACGCGGCGGCGGCGTCCTGCACCCACCAGTGCCCCTCGGTGAAGCCCGGCAGCATCGTCACCGATCCCTGCAGCAAGGTGCGCACGGTTCCAGTCGACAGCGTTTCGCCGTGCAGGCGGGTTGCCCATTGCGGCGGGTCGGATTTCACGGTGATGTCGAGCGACGGCTCATGGCCGATCGCGAGCGCCATCTCGCGCGCGGAGGCTTCGCCATAATGCGCGATCCAGCGCGCCAATAGCCAGGGCGGAATATCCAGCGTCTGCGCCTTGACCTCGTCGATCAGCGGTTGCCCCTCGCGCGCGCAACGGCGCAGCACTGCGTTGACGAGACCGGCATATTTGGCGGCCCTGCGGTCCGATTGCACCAGCCGCACCGAGAGATCGACGGCGGCATGATCGGGCACATCCATCCAGAGAATCTGCGCAGCCCCGATCAGAAGCGCGCTCTGCGCGCGCGGCGCGTCGGTCGGGATGCCGCGATCGAGCAGCCGTGACAGCACGTGACCCAGCGTGCCGAGCCGCCGCAGGATCGTCGCCACCAGACGCCGCATCAGCGCGCGGTCGCGATCGGCCAGCGACTTCAGGCCGGGATGGGCGCCGGTGCCATCGAGCTGATCGTCGAGAGTGCGGTGTTTGTGCAGCACGCCGTCGAGAATGTCGGCGGCGATCCGTCGCGCCGCGAGGCCGGGCACTTCGGCAGGAACTGCAAATCTTGAAGGAGGCATGGCGCGGGAATATCTCGGAAGGTGCTGAGCAGGGTTTCGGCGCATGCCATTGAAATGAGAAACAGCTTTGGCATGCGAATATGCCAAATGTAAGAATCGCCCCGACTATTTCACGATTGTGATGCGATCTCGGCGCTCCTACTTGAGATACACATTATGCTGCCGGATTATGCTGCCGGAAAGTTTGAGATGACCGACGATCCCTCCTCATCTCCCGCCGCGGAACGCAAGCCGCTGACACCGGCCGCGCAGCGTGCGCTCGCCGAAGCCGAAGCGCGGCGCAAGGCCGCCGAGGCAAATGCAAAACCTCAGCCGAAGGAGTTTCAGGGTCCAAACGGCCCGGAGCCGACCCGCTATGGCGATTGGGAGCGAAAAGGCATCGCCTCGGATTTTTGAGTGCGAATCGGTCCTTGCCGCCGGCGCGACTCAGTTCTAGTCTGGGAATATGTCCCCATATGAGAGAATAAATACTCATCGACCGCCCCTGAGCCGGGGACCCTGGCGGCGCCGGTTTTCGGCAGCGTTGCCCTGGGTGTTCGTGCTCGGCGTCGCGGCGGGGACCATGCTGCCGGTGCGGCGCTGGATCCATTTACCTGTCCCGCATTCGGCCAATGGCCTACCCGGGCAGGATTCCGAAATAATCTGGCGGCGCGCCGGCAATCCGGATGTCCGCCACCCCGTCGATGTGATCCGGACCATCGATGGCGATACGTTCGAGGCGCGGGTGCATGTGGGACCCGGCCTCGACCTGACCACGCGGGTCCGCTTACGCGGTATCGACGCGCCGGAGCTGAAAGCGGCCTGTCCACAGGAATTGCAAATGGCCGAGGCCGCGAGCGATGCCCTGCGCGGCCTGCTCGGCGAGGGCGAAGTCACGATCTTCAATATCGGCCCGGACAAATATCAAGGCCGTGTCGTTGCCGATGTCGCCACCAGAAGGACCGGGAATGTTTCAGCCGCGCTGCTGGCTTCCGGTCATGCCCGCAGCTACACCGGCGGCCGCCGCAGCGGCTGGTGCGCGAACGCTGGCCGGTAAAAATAAAAAGCCGCGCTGTGGCACGGCTTGCATCCTACGTCGTCATTCCGGGGCGCGAGTGAAACGAGCGAACCCGGAATCTCGAGATTCCCCGATGCGCAATTGCGCATCTGAGGTCTGGTCCTTCGGACCATCCCGGAATGACGAGATCAGCGCGTGACCGTCACGGTCGTGCCGACCGAGACGCGCTGATAGAGGTCGGTGATGTCGTCGTTCAGCATGCGGATGCAGCCGTACGACACGAAGCCGCCGACCGAGCCCGGCATGTTGGTGCCGTGGATGGCGTATTCGCCACCGGCGAGCGTCATGGCGGCGACGCCCATCGGGTTGCGCGGCGATCCGCCGGGGATCACGTCCGGCATGTTCGGCTTGTCGTGCTTGACTTCCCGCGGCGGCGACCAGGCCGGGTTGCGGTATTTGCCGTCGATCTGGGTGGTGCCGGCCCACTGCTTGCCGGACTTGCCGACGCCGACCGGGTACCGCATGGCGTGACCGGAATCGAGAATGAGATAAAGCCTGCGCTCGTTGGTCTTCACCACGATCGTGCCTGGCGTGTAATCGCCGTGAACGCCGACCATTTCCGGCCGCGCTTCGGCCGCCGCCGACATCAACACGGCAGCCCCGATGGTGGCAGCCAGCGCCACCGCAATCCTCATCGACATCAGTCTCTCCAGTTTCCCAACCGCCCCTCTCGGGGGCCCTCAAATTTCACGCAAACCCAAAGGAAATGCCGGTTTGCCGTCTCACCCGCGCAATATTAACCGCGTGTATTAACCGGGTTGTTTCGACACCCGGTCCGAGACTCGTTTCGATGGGAGCAGGAGAGGAAATGTTCGAATTAAAGTAAATGACTTGAAAACAACACTCGTCGGGAAACGTGCCGGCCGGGGGCCGATGGTCCTGACGATTGCGCGAGCATTCAAACCGCCGGCGGCAGGAGCAAGGCTCCCGCCGCACGGCGATCGATTCAACCCGGACAGGCGCTGCCCCGTCTTTTTTGTTAACGCGTTTTCTTTACGCGAACCGGTGTCCACCCCGGATCAAGTCCGGGGCAGGCTTTCGCTCGAAAACGCTCTATCCCAGCGTTGCCACCAGCTGTTTTACGTTGGGCACGCCGAGGCCGGTCACCATGTCGTATCCGCGGCCGGCATTGAACGCCCCGTTGCTGCCATCGGTGACGTCGCGGAAATTGGCGCTGCCCGATAATTTGTAGATCTGCGGAGGCAGGAAGGTGAGCGCCGGCTTGCCGGTGCTGGCCCGCGCTTCGTTGATCAAGGCGCAGAATCCGGCCCACACCGGCGTACTCCAGCTCGTTCCGCCGATCTGCCGTCGAACGCCGTGCAGGATCACGCAGGCTCCGGTATTCGGATCGGCGGCGAGGCTGACGTCCGGCACCAGGCGTTCGTTGCCATTAGGCACGCCCGCTCCCTGTTGCCAGGGCTGACGGATGAAGACACCGCTGCGTCCGCCACCGCTGCCGACCCAGGCCGTTTCGCTGTCGACGCTGCCGTCGGGCGCCAGGTTGAGGGTGGTGCCTCCGACGGCGATCACGTTGATGTCGGAAGATTCATATTCGACCTGGGTGGGGCCGCCCGAACTGTGCCCGGTGACGTCGGGATTCGAACCGGCATCGCCGCTGGCGACGAAGACATTGACCCCGGACGCCGCCAATCGCAGGAATTTTTGCGATTGAGCCTTGATCTCGTCGGGGGCCATGAATGTTTCGCCCAAGCCCAGGCTGATCGAGAGCTGGCGCATCCCGGGTTCGGTGGCGAGGTCGGTAATGATGCGGTCAAGCGCGCTGTCGAGATCGGCGAATGACAGCGTGCCGCTGGCATAGATCTTGATCTTGGCTCCCGGCGCGATGCCCGAGGTCCACTGCGCATCGAGGGTTTCCTCGCCTTCCTGCGGCGGCATGCTGACGCCGTTGACGTTGATCATCTCGATTTGCTTGATGGTGGTCTTCAGTCCGTTCAGCTTCCAGAATGCCTTCAGGTCCGCAGCCGTCGGAAACGTATCGATCAGGATCGCGATGGTCTGGCCCTTGCCGGTGACCGAAAGCCCGTCGGCGTTATAGGCCTTCAATATTTCAGACACGAGATATCCGTCCTGAACGGAGGCGGTTGCGGCGGGGGCCGCGGCCTTGGCTTTGCCACCGGTCTTGGCAGTCTTCTTGGTCGCGCCGCGTTTGGTGTGGCGAAGCGGCGCGGTCACGCCGCTTTGCGGGGTGCAGATGCGGAATTGTTTGTGCGCGCGCCGGAACGGCTGCAGCCCGACGATCGCGCTGACGTTCTTTCCGACATCCGCTGGCAGGCTGGGGGCGTTTTGCGCCGCCGTGTAGGTGATGCCGTCCTTGGTGACGCGCACCATGTTGACGTTGAGGCTCTTCTGGATCTGGTCGACCGTGCCATGCGCGTAAAGGCTGGTTCGGTCCGCAGAAATCTTGTCGACCTTGAAGCCCTCGGATTTCAACCAGGAGGCAAGGGCCTTTGCGTCGGCAGGGTCGGCAGAGAAATTCTTGGCGATGTCTTGCGGCGACGCCACTTTCCCCTCCGCAACCATCTGCTGCAGCTTGGCTTGTGCATCGGTGGGGATCGCGAGCGAAAAAACGACCTTCATCTGCTCTGTTTTATTTTCGGGCTTGGCGGCGGCCACCATGAGACCAAGATGGGTGGGGCCTTCTGCAGCTGGGAGCGGAGTAACGCTGTCTGAAAAAACTTTTCGGCCGTCGGCCATGATAATTCTCCTCTGGGTTGGGGGCGGGAGACAGGCAAATAATACAACGCGAGATTGCGCGAAACAATCGCTAACGCGGGTTGTGCTTCGTCTGGCGCTGCAACTATTCGACGCGGGCGAGCATCATCGATGCGACCGGAACCGGTGTCGCCGGCAGCCGAGCAGCATACCGCACACTATTTTTTGTCAGGGCCCGCCACAGGTCACGTCGAGCGGACGCGAACGCCGCGGCACGATAAAGGCCGCGGCGCAGAGACGGTCACGCGCCCGCATGAACTCTCACGGCGGAAAGCCGTGCGGCCGGAAGCCCGTCCAACAGAAAACGCGAAGCTCGGTTCTGATGCGATCGGAACCGATCGGGCTCTAAACCGCAGCCCCCTTCTTGTTCTGCCGGTTCTGCACGAGATCATCGACCACGGCAGGATCGGCCAAGGTCGAGGTGTCGCCGAGGCTGGACGGTTCATCCTCCGCGATCTTGCGCAGGATGCGGCGCATGATCTTGCCCGAGCGCGTCTTGGGCAGGCCCGGCGCAAATTGAATGAGATCCGGCGAGGCGATCGGGCCGATATCCTTGCGCACCCACGCCACCAGTTCCTTGCGCAGCGCTTCGGTCGGCTGCTGGCCGGTCATCAGCGTGACATAGGCATAGATGCCCTGGCCCTTGATGTCGTGGGGGTAACCGACCACGGCCGCTTCCGAGACGGCTTCATGCGCCACCAGCGAGCTTTCGACTTCGGCGGTACCCATGCGATGGCCGGAAACGTTGATGACGTCGTCGACGCGGCCGGTGATCCAGTAATAGCCGTCGGCGTCGCGGCGGCAGCCGTCGCCGGTGAAATATTTGCCCTTGTAGGTCGAGAAGTAGGTCTGCTCGAAGCGGGCGTGGTCGCCATAGACCGTGCGCATCATCCCCGGCCATGACTTGGCAATGCAGAGATTGCCCGATGTTTCGCCCTCCAGCACTTTGCCGTCGGCATCAACGATTTCCGGCACCACGCCGAAGAACGGCCGCGTCGCCGAGCCCGGCTTGAGTTTCGTAGCACCCGGCAGCGGCGTGATCAGAATGCCGCCGGTTTCGGTCTGCCACCAGGTATCGACGATCGGGCAACGCTCGTCGCCGACTACGCGGTGATACCATTCCCAGGCTTCCGGATTGATCGGCTCGCCGACCGAACCCAGCAATCGCAGAGATTTGCGCGAGGTCTTCTTCACCGGCTCGTCGCCGCCCTGCATCAGCGCGCGGATCGCGGTCGGCGCGGTGTAGAAGGTGTTGACCTTGTGCTTGTCGACGACGCTCCAGAACCTGGAATTATCAGGGTAATTCGGCACGCCCTCGAACATCAGCGTGGTGGCGCCGTTGGCCAGCGGCCCATAGAGGATGTAGCTGTGGCCGGTGACCCAGCCGACGTCGGCGGTGCACCAGTAGACGTCGCCGTCGTGATAGTCGAACACGTATTGATGCGTCATCGCCGCGAACACCAGATAGCCGGCTGAGGTGTGCAGCACGCCCTTGGGCTGGCCGGTCGAGCCCGACGTATAGAGAATGAACAGCGGATCTTCCGCGTGCATGTGTTCGCAGGGACATTCCGTCGTCACCACCTTGGCGGCGTCGTGATACCAGAGGTCGCGCGACAGTTTCATGTCGACGGCAGCGCCGGTGCGCTTGACCACAATGACCCAGTCGACGTCGCCGGCCTTTTCCAGCGCCGCATCGACGTTGGCCTTCAGCGGCACCTTCCTGCCGCCGCGCAGTCCCTCGTCGGCGGTGATGACCACCTTGGACTGGCAATCGGTGATGCGCTGGGCCAGGCTGTCGGGCGAGAAGCCGGCGAATACCACGGAATGGATCGCGCCGATCCGCGCGCAGGCCAGCATCGCGTAGGCGGCCTCCGGGATCATCGGCAGATAGATCGTGACGCGGTCACCCCGCTTGACGTTGCGGGTGCGCAGGATGTTGGCCATCCGGCAGACCTCGTCGTGCAATTGCCGGTAGGTGATGTGCTTCGACTGCGAGGGATCGTCGCCTTCCCAGATGATCGCGGTCTGGTCGCCGCGCTTCTCGAGATGCCGGTCGATGCAGTTCCAGGCAACGTTCAGGACGCCGTCCTCGAACCATTTGATCGAGATGTTGCCGGGGGCGAAGGAGGCGTTTTCGACCTTGTGGAAGGGCTTCATCCAGCCGATACGCTTGGCCTGCTCGGCCCAGAAGCCATTGGGATCCAACACCGAGCGGGCATACATTTCGCGGTACTTGGCGTCGTCGACGAAGGCGCGCTTGGCCCAGTCCGCGGACACGTCATAGATTTTCTCAGTCATCGGTCCCCTCCACTCGTTGCGGCGCCGAACCAGCGACGGCCGCAAGCCGTTTTGATCGTTACGACGATTATGCGTCGCTAGGCGATCCCCGGACAAGGCGGAAACGTCTCCGACCTTGGTCCGGGGCAACCCTCCCAGTCCCGGTTTCACCTGACCCGGCAATCACGATCGCGTTTTGACCCACCTCAAAAATCAACGTTATCGAGCGAATGGCTCCATGACCGGTACCTAATAACCGTTACTAGTCGAATCGTGACTCGCAATGACGCCGGTTACCCCCTAAATGGCGAACCCGGGGCCCGGCGGCCCTCCGGAACCAAGCCACAACAACAGGCATTACCGGACGAACAGGCGGAGCAAGGCGTCAACGAGCATGATGGATCAGCTGAATTTCGAGGCTACGCGGCCCGTTTCCGCCGATCCTGCCGTGGCTCTGGCGGACGCGCTTGGCCAACTGCCCAAGGCCTCCGCAACCAAGTCCCAGATCGCCGCCAAGACATCGGTCGAGGCGCTGGCCAGCGAACACGGCCTCACGCTCGGCGACCAGAACGAACTCACCATCCGCCGCATCAAGCGCGGAAAGAGCTATTCATTCATTCGGGCCAACGGCACCCCGATCCGTCACGTCGGCACCATCCGCCGCCTGAACTCGATGGCGGTTCCCCCGGCCTATAAGGACGTGCGCTATTCGCCGGATCCGAATTCGCATCTGCAGGCGGTCGGCCTCGATGCCGCGGGCCGGCTGCAATACCGCTATCATGCCGATTGGGAAAAGGTCCGCGAGCACCGCAAGGCGCATCGCCTGGCCAAGCTGGTCGCGGCACTGCCGAAGATTCGCCGTCACGTCTCGATGCACCTGTCGGGTGACGAGCCGACGCGCGAATTCGCGCTGTCGGCGGTGATCGAACTGATCGCGCGCACCGCGATCCGGCCGGGCAATGAATCCTATGCCCGTCTCAACGGCACCCGCGGCGCCACCACGATGTTGAAGTCCAACGTCACGCTGGAAGACGATAGCGTGGTGCTGACCTTCAAGGCCAAGGGCGGCAAGGCCGTACGCAAGGAATGCGACGCGGCCAAGCTGGTGCGCGCCATCGGTATCCTGCGCGGCGTGCCGGGCAAGCGGATGTTCCAGTACCGCGACAATTCCGGCACCGTGCGCGCGGTCTCGACCACGACGGTGAACGGGTTCCTGCGCGAGATCGCCGGCATCAAGATTTCGCTGAAGGACTTCCGCACCCTGATGGCGTCCGCGGTGGTGCTGGAATCGTTGTCGCGGATTTCGCCCGCGGCCAGCGCCCGCGGCCGCAAGAAGCAGGTGCTGGACGCCGTTCGCGCCGCAGCGGATGAGCTGTCGAATACGCCCGCGATCTGCCGCAAGAGCTACGTCCACGACACCATCGTCACCGCCTTCGAGGACGGCATCCTCGAGCGTTTCGCGGCGACGATGAAGGGCTACCGTTCGCAGTCGAAGCGCGAGGCGCTGTTGGCGCAGGTCGTGACGGCGGCTGCGGCGTAACAGACTTCCTCCGTCATTGCGAGGAGCGCTTGCGACGAAGCAATCCAGTCCTCGCTTCGTGCCAAGTTGGATTGCTTCGCGGAGCCTGTCATCGGGCGCGCGTTCGCGCGACCCGGTGGCTCGCACAGTTACAATCCACCCATCTTGCAGACCATCTTCCACTCTTCCGCCGTGACCGGCTGTACCGACAGCCGTGAATATTTCACCAGCGCCATGGCGGCGAGCTTCTTGTCGGCCTTTATCGCGGCCATCGTCACCGGCGTCTTCAGTGGCTTGTCGGCCTTGATGTCGACGCACACGAATTTGCCTGTCTTGTCGGTCGGATCGGGATAGGCCTCCTTGATGATCTCGGCGATCCCGACGATCTCCTTGCCTTCGTTGGAATGATAGAAGAAGGCGCGGTCGCCCTTCTTCATGTTCACGAGATTCTGCCGGGCGGTGAAATTGCGCACCCCGGTCCAGGCCTCGCCCTTGGCGCCCTTTGCAACCTGCTGGTCCCACGACCAGGTCGACGGTTCGGATTTCACCAGCCAGTACGCCATCGTCACTCCTCCGCCTTGAACGGCCGCGTCAGCAGGCCTTCGATCGCGGCGTCGATCGTTATCTTCCCGCTCAAGATCGCCGCCACCGCATTTGATACCGGCATATCGACATCTTGCGAAGCCGCCAGTTCGACCAGTACGGGTGCGGTGAATTCACCCTCCGCGAGTCTCCCGGGCGCCGGCCGTTCGCCGCGCCCGAGCGCGATGCCGAGCGCAAAGTTGCGCGATTGCGGACTGGAGCAGGTCAGGATCAGGTCGCCCAACCCCGATAATCCCATCAGCGTCTCGCCGCGGGCGCCGCAGGCGCGCCCAAGCCGGGCGAGTTCGCTGAAACCGCGCGTGGTCAGCGCCGCCAGCGCCGAGGCGCCGAGTTTGCGCCCCGAAACGATCCCGGCGGCGATCGCCAGCACATTCTTCGCAGCGCCGCCGATCTCGACGCCGCGGACATCTGACGTGTGATAGGGCCGGAATGTCGACGAGCCCAGCGCCTGCACCAGCGCGCGCGCGAGCGCTTCATCCGGTGCCGCCAACGTCACCGCCGTGGGAAGCCCGCGCGCCACGTCCTCTGCAAAGCTCGGCCCCGAAAGGATCGCGGGTGTGGCGTGCGGCGCGGTTTCCGCGATCACCTCGGTCATGAATTTATGGGTGCCGCGTTCGATGCCCTTGGCGCAGGCGATCACCGGCGTTTCCTGCTTCAGCAGCGGCGCCAGTGCGGTCGCCGCTTCGCGCAGATTCTGTGCGGGCGTCGCGATCAGGATAATTTCGGCGCTGGCGGCGGCGGCGATCCGGTTGGTGACCTCGATACGCTCGTCGAGGCGCATGTCCGGCAGGCGCGGATTTGCATGCCCGGATTTCATCCGGGCGGCGATTTCGGCATTGCGTGCATAGAGCACGACCTTGCGTCCCGCGCGCGCGGCGACCCCGGCCAGCGCCGTCCCCCAGGCGCCGGCACCGATGACGCCTACCGATTCGTACGCCATCGACCAGATCTCCCGTTAAAATCCGGCCCTTGTGTTGCCATAACCCGCCGGCGCCGTGGCGTTGGCGTCGAGCAGCCAGCGGGCGCGCGGTGGCGCGTCCATGGTATCGGTCAGTCCGAGCGCCATCCGCTCCGCCCCGGCCCAGGCGATCATCGCGCCATTGTCGGTGCAGAGGGCCGGTGGCGGAATGATCAGCGTGGTCTCGGCCTTGGCGGCAACGTCCTGCAGCGCGTCGCGGATGGCGTGATTGGCGGCAACCCCACCGGCGGCGACCAGCGCGCGCGGCGGTCCGAACTGTTCGTGAAACAACCGCAAGCCAACGCTCAACCGGTCGGCGGTTGATTCCAGCACCGCGGCCTGAAAGCTGGCGCAGAGATCGCTGATGTCTTGCGGCTCCAGCGGCTGCAACCTGGAGGCCTCGTTACGCACTGCGGTCTTCAATCCCGATAGCGAGAAATTCGCGTCCGGGCGCCCGAGCATCGTCCGCGGAAAGGCGAATCGTTTTGGGTCGCCGCCGCTGGCGGCGCGTTCGACCTCCGGTCCGCCGGGATAGGGCAGCGACAGCATTTTCGCCACCTTGTCGAAGGCTTCCCCCATGGCGTCGTCGACGGTGGTGCCGAGCCGCACATATTTGCCGACGCCGACCACCGCCACGATCTGGGTGTGGCCGCCGGAGGCCAGAAACAGACAATAGGGAAACGCCAGCGCGCAGGTCAGCCGCGGCGTCAGCGCGTGGGCCTCGAGATGGTTCACCGCGATCAGCGGCGTATCATGCACCATCGCGATCGCCTTCGCCGTGGTGAGACCGACGATCACGCCGCCGATCAGGCCGGGACCGGCAGCGGCTGCCACTGCCGACAATTGCGCAAAGCCTGTGCCTGCTTCCTTCATGGCGCTGTCGACAATGCCGTCGAGCAGATCGACATGGGCGCGCGCCGCGATCTCCGGCACCACGCCGCCGAAACGGGCGTGCTCGGAAGTCTGCGAACGCACGATATTGGACAGGATTTTGCCGCTGCCGTCGCTCTGGCGCTCGACCACGGCGGCGGCGGTCTCGTCGCAGGTGGTCTCGATCCCCAGCACCAGCATCGGCGTGTCGTTACCCAATTTCGGCCCTTGTGCTATCGGTTAAAGCAACGCTTCCGTAACCAGCGGAGCGTTTTCGAGCGAAGTGGATCCCGGTTCGCATAGCAATCAAGTTTACGCAGATTGCGTAGACTTATCTGCGGTAGAAAACGCGTCAAAAAAGATAAAGGCTAGTCCCTGATCGGTTCTGACCCGATCAGGAACTAGCATTACGAGGTCTCAAAGTGCAATCGTCCGGTAGGGCTGAAGTTTTGTCGGCGGAGATCTGAGACATGGCGGTTCTCGTCACGCGCCCGCATCCGGACGATGAGGCCACGGCCAACGCCCTTCGCGCCAGGGGCTTTGGGGTGCTGCAGGCGCCGATGCTGCGGTTCGCAGCCGTCCCGTTCCAGGATGATGCGGACGCGCGCTACGGCGCCGTCATCGTCACCAGCGCCAACGCATTGCGCGCGATCGAGCCTCAGCTCAAGGGCAGCCGGTTGCTCGAACTGCCGCTGTTTGCCGTCGGAGAACATACGGCGTCGGCGGCGCGCAGCGCCGGATTCGGCCAGGTGATCGCGGCCAAGGGCGATGCTGCGGCGTTGCGCGAACTCGTGCTGGCCGCCGTGAAGTCAAAACAATTGAAGGGCGGCAGCACGCTTTTGTATCTGGCCGGCGCCGATCTCGCCCGCGATCTCGCCGGCGAATTGGGCGAAAAAGGCTTTACCGTCGTTACCCACACCACCTATCGGATGATTCCGGTGCCCAGCCTGCCGCGCGAGGTGTGTGACGCTTTCGTGGCGAACGAGGTCGAGGCGGTGCTGCATTACTCGCGTCGAAGCGCCCGCGCATTTTTGGACGCGGCGCGGACCGGCGGCCTCGAAATATCGGCCTTGGCGCTGCCGCAATACTGCATTTCCTCTGCCGTTGCCTCCATCCTTCGCGACGCCGGCGCCACCCAGGTCACGGTAGCGGCGTCCACCGACGAAAATGCCCTGTTCGAAGCCCTGGGCCGTGCTTTGCGGCCCTGATCGGGCGCAATTGGTCTATTTGCGCATGATCTTGCCCCAAATCCGGTGCCCACTTTCGAAAGTTCATGCTCTAAAACGACCTGCCGAAAAAGATTTGCCGATTCTGCTAGAGTTCTGAGCGTCCAACTGCTGAGGAAACCGCTGCGATGGTCGATGACAGGCCCAAAGACACTGGATCGCCGCCCGATTCGGGCCGGCCCCGGCGCGAGCCGCCCACGATCGATCTCGACGCCACCGACGTGTCGAGCGAAACGCAGCCTGTCGCCGCCGATGCGACGGCCGAGCCGGCAGCCGAGGCCGCATCGACGTCGCCGGATTCGCCACCAGGTTCCGCGCCGGTTTCTGCACCAATTTCTGCACCAATTTCTCCCTGGATCGTCGCACCGGTCTCGGGCGCCGTCGCGGCCGCGCTGGTGATCGGCGTCGGCTGGATGCTGGGATGGCCCGCGGTCCAGCCGGCCTCACCGGCCGCGCCGCAACTCAATGCCGCCGCCGTCGACGATCTCACCGCCCGTGTCGCCGGCCTCGAGTCCAAAACCGGCAAGCCCGCCGCCGATCCCGCGGCCGCCGCGCGCGTTGAATCTTTGGAAAAGTCACTTGCCGCGCTGCGCGGCGAACTGGCAGCGTCCCGCGCGCAAGGCGAAAAGCTTGCTGCTGCCGTCAACGACGTCAAGGCCGCGCCGCGCGCCGGTGGCCCGTCGCCGGATCTTTCCGGGATTAACGACCGCATCGCCAAAATCGAAGGCGCCGTGCGGGCGCAAACCGCCGAGATTGCGGACACCAAGGCCGCCGACGCCAGGCCGGCCGATGATGTGACACTCCGCCGCGTCGTGGCGGCTGCCTTGCTCGACGTTCTGGTTCGGAGCGGCGATCCCTATCCGGTGGCGCTGGCGGCGGCAAAATCGCTGGCGCCCGATACCAAGGCGCTGAATCCGCTCGACGACTTTGCGGCCAAGGGCGTGCCGAGCGCCGCCAGGCTCAGCGGCGAATTGCTGGCGCTGGTGCCGAAACTGTCGTCGACGCTGCCGCCGGACAACGCCACGACTGGCTCGGGAATCGTCGAGCGTCTGCAGGCCGGCGCCGCCAAGCTGATCCGCATCGAGCGAACCGACACTGTCGGCAGCGATCGCGGCGCCGTGCTGGCGCGGGCGACCAAGGCCGCGCTGCGAAACGATTCCAACGAAGCCAGGCGCGAGTTGATGACGCTTGCGCCGGCCGATCGCGCCGATGCCCAATCATGGCTGGACATGGCCGATGCCCGCGACGCGGCGCTGGCCGCATCCCGTCAATTCGCGGCTGACGCCATGGCTGCGTTCGCCAAACCGGCGCAATAAGGATTTCGATGGTCCGGATCATTCTGTTTCTGGTGCTGATCGCGCTCGCAGCCTTCGGCGCCGCCTGGGTTGCCGAGCAGACCGGCGATGTCGTGCTGTCCTGGGGCGGCACCAAGATCACGACCACGCTGCCGGTGTTCATATTGGCGCTCGGCGTTACCGTGGTTGCAGCCGTGATGGTGTGGGCGATCCTGCGCGGATTGTGGCGCACGCCTGAGCGTATCCGGCGCGGCCGGCGCGAGCGGCGTCACGCCCGCGGCCGGAATGCGATCACGCAAGGCTTGCTGGCGATCGGACACGGCGATTCCAGCGCTGCCCGGGCGCATGCCGAAGTCGCACGCAAACAGGCCGCGCACGATCCGCTGGCCCTGCTGCTGCACGCGCAATCGGCGCAGCTCGACGGCGACCGCGACGGCGCGCAGCGCGCCTTCCGCGCCATGGCCGAACGCGAAGATACGCGGCTGTTGGGCTTGCGCGGCCTGTTCATCGAGGCGCAGCGCGCCGACGATCCGGTCGCCGCCGTGATGATCGCCGAGGAAGCCCTGAAGCTCGCGCCGTCGTCGTCCTGGGCCTCGCACGCCGTGCTCGGCTTCTGCTGCGCCAAGGGCGACTGGACCGGCGCGCTGACCATCCTCGACAACAACCAATCGTCCGGGCTGATCGACAAGCCGACCTACCGGCGGCAGCGCGGCGTGCTGCTGACGGCGCGCGCGCTGGAACTGCAGAAAGTCGACCGCGACCTGTCGCGCGAGAGCGCGATGGAGGCAATCAAGCTCGCGCCGACGCTGGTGCCGGCTGCGGTGCTGGCGAGCAAGTTCGAGAGCGAGGCGCATCAGGTGCGGCGCTCGATGCGCATCGTCGAAGCGGCGTGGCTGGCGCAGCCGCATCCGGATCTCGCCGATGCCTATGCGCATGTAAAACTCGGCGATTCCGCGCGGCAGCGGCTGGTGCGGGTCGAGACGCTGGCGGCGAAGGCCCCCGGTCATATCGAGGGCGCGCTGGCGATCGCGCGCGCCGCGATCGATGCCTCGGAATTCGCCAAGGCGCGCGCGGCGCTGGCGCCGTTCGTCGCGGCGCCGACGCAGCGGGTGGCGCTGTTGATGGCGGAGATCGAACGCACCGAACATGGCGACAGCGGTCGCGCCCGGGCGTGGACTTTGCGGGCCGTGCGCGCGCTGCACGATCCGGCCTGGACCGCGGATGGCTATGTCTCGGATCGCTGGCGGCCGGTGTCGCCGGTCACCGGGCGCCTTGACGCCTTCCAATGGCAGACGCCGGTGGCGGCACTGCCGTCCGACAAGGGCAGCACGATCGAATCCTCAGCCTTCGAGGAAGCGATGCTGGCGCCGCCCGCGCCGCGGCGCGTCGAGCCGCCGCGCGAGGCCGCTAATGAGCCGGCCGCGACCGTCATCGAGCCCGCTCCTGCGGCCGAACAGGACAATGCGCCGCCGCTCGCCGCCGCCGATCCGGCCCCCGCCGCGGTGGCCACGCCGGCACCTGCGCCTTCCGCAGCGCCCGCCGAATCGGCCCCGGTGACCGCCGCCCCCTTGTTCCGCGCCCGCCAGGATCTGCCCAAGGTGAACCCTTCCAGCATTCCAGCGGTCATTCCCATCGTCCGCGCCCCCGACGACCCCGGGATCGACGAGGACGGCGCCCGCGATGAATTTTCAGAACAAATCGGTCCGCCCAAGGCGCAGGCCGGCGGCTGGCGGGGATTTTTGTCCCGCTGGGGCGGGGAGCCATAGCGTTTTCAAGCGAAGTGGTGCCGGTTCGCGTGAAGAAAACGCGTCAAAACAAAAGTTTAGGGCCTGGGTTCTGATTGGATCAGCATCAATCAGAGCCCAGGCACCCCGTTTTTCTTGCCAATCGGGGCCGTGCCCGATATCAGGTGGCACGCGTTTTCGGGCACTCACCGGACGCTGCGTTTGGTCCGCCGCAATAGCTCAGTTGGTAGAGCACGTCATTCGTAATGACGGGGTCACAGGTTCGAGTCCTGTTTGCGGCACCAGCCTTCTCACACAGCAACATTGGGCCTGCTACCGAGCCGAATTCGTCGCAGGCAACAGACCGCCCAGATACGGTCGCGCGAGCTGGATCATGCCGGCGGCGACGGCTGCGACCGCGGCCAGCAGCAGGAAGAATTCGGCGTGCGAAAAATGCGACCACAGGGCGCCGAGCCAGCCCGCGGCCAGATTTCCCACAAAGCTGGTCGAAAACCATATCCCCATCACGGTGGAGCGCGAGCTCCCGGGTGCGATGTTCGAGATCAGCGATAATCCGATCGGCGAAAAATTCAGTTCCGCGATCGTCAGCACTACAAAATACAACAACAGCCAAAGCCAGCTGGCGTTGGTCGCGCCGCTCAGCAGTGCCGCAGCCGCCATGATCAGATAGGAAGCCGACAACAGCAGGCATCCGAGCACCAGTTTTCCGACCGTCGAAGGCTCGCGTCCCGGCCGCGACCAGAAGGCGATCAAGGGCGGCGTGAACAGGAAGATCATCAGCGGATTGAAGGCCTGAAACCAGGTGACGGGAATTTCGCCGCGCCAGAACAGCAAATTCACCGCGCGGTCGGTCGCGTTTTCCGCCCACAGCGCGATCGTGTTGCCCTGTTGTTCGTAGGCGGCCCAGAACAATGCGGTCGATATGAACAGGATCATCATGCCGAGAAGGGCGGCCCGCAGCCGCGCGACGTCGAGCGGCTCGGGTTTTGCCGGCTCGGGCCTGGTGCGGCTTGCCGGTGCGCGCGGAAGGCCGACGAGATAGGTCACGAGGCCGATCGCCATGCCGATCCCGGCGCTGGCAAATCCGTAGTGCCAGCCGATCTTTTCGCCGAGCGCGCCGCATACCAGCGGCGAGAAGAAGGCGCCGATATTGATGCCGACGTAAAAGATCGAGTAGGCGCGATCCCGGCGACGATCCTCCGGCGCGTAGAGTTCGCCAACCTGGGTTGCGATATTGGGCTTGAACGCGCCATTGCCCAACACCAGCAGGCACAGCGCGAACAGAAAGAGATGTTCCGACGCCATCATGAAATGGCCGGCGACCATCAAGGCCGCGCCGATCACGATCGTCGGTGTCCGGCCGATCAGGCGGTCGGCGAGCATCCCGCCGAAAATCGGCGTCAGATACACAAAGCCGGTGTAAAGGCCGTAGATCTGCGACGCCAATGGCTGGATCTCGAGCGGACCGGACAGTGCCGTGAGCGCACGCTTCAGCTCGGCCAGTCCCAGCACCTTGTCGGCATGCTCCGGCTTTAGGAGATAGTCGACCATGTAGAGAATGAGGAGCGCCCTCATTCCGTAGTAGGAAAACCGCTCCCACATCTCGGTCGCGAACAGGGAAGTCAGCCGCCGCGGATGGCCGAATAGCTCGGCGTCCCGCCCACCCGCACCCGAACGCCCGTCCGTCATTTTGTCCCCGGAATCCCTGTTTGTGTGATCTTTCTCACATAGGCAATTTTGCCGATGCCCTAATTTCCCGATCGAACAACGGGAGACACCACATGCGCAAACTCATTCTGATCGCAGGGTTCGTCTTGGCATCCGCCGCCGCGCAGGCTGGCGAGCCGCGCAGCCTGTCGCTGGCAAGCGAGGCACCGTTGGTCGGAGCGCCCGCACCCGCCGTCGCCGCCGTACCTGTGGCGGAAACGCCGATGACGGCGGAAGCATCGCAGGCCGCCGAGGCGCCGAAATATGTTGAGCGGCCCGCGCCGGTCGAAACCAGCAGCCAGCCGTCCAAAACCGAGCAGCCGAACGCCGAACCGGCGAAGCCGGTCGCCGAAAAGACGGCGTCAGCGCCGAAGCCGGAAAAACCCCGGCGCAAGCACTACTGGACCGAATCGCGCATCATCGGCGAACTGCATCGGCACGGCATTTATTGGTAGGGCGGCGCGGCTGGAACTAGGTCCTCGTCATTGCGAGGAGCGAAGCGACGAAGATTCCATGGGGAGTGGATAGCGACCAGGTCTGAAGCCAGACTGAGGTTGCTGAGCCCTCAACCTGGAGACAACGATGTTGCTCGATCATCCTTCCGACGGACCGACCGCTATCCGCACGCAGTTTGGCGCAATTTTTGTGTCGTTGGAACTGAGTCGTTCGAATTGGCTGATAACGTCGCTTTCGCCTGGCAAAGGCGAGAAGATGTCCAAGCATAGCGTCACGGCCGGCGATGTTGCCGGCTTGATGAAGCTGTTCGCAGACCTCAGGCGCAAGGCGGAGGCCAGGACTGGCGAGAGCTATCCGATCATCACGATCCAGGAAGCTGGGCTGGACGGGTTCTGGCTGCACCGTGTTCTGCAACAGAACGGCATTGAGAGCCATGTGGTCGATCCCGCCTCGATCGCGACGCCGCGACGGCGCAGGCGGGTCAAGACGGACCGGCTTGACGGGGAGACGCTGCTGCGGGCGCTTCTCGCCTACAAGCGCGGCGAACCACGGGTCTGTGCGATGGTAGTTGCGCCCTCGCCTGAAGAGGAGGATCGGCGGCGGATTTGTCGCTAACGACGGACCTTGATCGCCGAGCGCATCACGCATGTGAACCGGATCAAGGGTCTTCTGTTCGCGCAGGGGATATCCGATTACGAGCCGCTGCGGCGCGATCGGCGGGCGCGGCTTGAGGCCTTGCGCACGGGCGACGGGCGGGAGCTGCCGGCGCATTTGAAGGCGCAGATCGGCCGCGAACTCGATCGGACCGAACTGCTTCTGGAACAGATCGAGGCGGTCGAGACCGAGCGGGATGCCCTGCTGGCGGCGGCGAGAAAGCCTGCAAGCGAAGAGGCCGCGCCGGACGCGGTCACGATGCTGCTCGCCTTGAAGGGAATGGGCGCCAACTTCGCTGCCGTACTCTGGTCGGAGGCGTTCTACCGGCAGTTCTCCAACCGCCGCCAGGTCGCCGCCTATGCGGGCCTTGCGGCGACGCCCTGGCAAAGCGGAGGCATCCGGCACGAGCAGGGCGTGTCGAAGGCCGGCAATCCAAGGCTGCGGACCACGATGATCCAGTTCGCCCGGCTCTGGATACGTCATCAGCCGCAGTCGGCCCTGACGCGCTGGTTCAAGGAGCGAAGCCCGCAAGGCCGCAAGCGCGCGATCGTGGCGCTGGCGCGCAAGCTTCTCGTGGCATTGTGGAAGTATGTCACCCAGGGCGTCGTCATCGAGGGGGCCGTGATGAAGCCCGCCGCCTGATCCTGGACCGCACCGAGCGGCGTGCTTCGCCGCCCGCGCGCGACGAAAGAACCATAACCCATCTGCCGAGGCCCGATCAGCCTCGGAAGATCCGGGTGGACGAACCGATGGATTGCATGGCTTCAAAACGCCGCAACGAAGAATGGCCTCGTCCTCTCGAGCCTGCCCGCCGCAAGCGGAATCCTGGTGCAGTCGCCTCGCGCGACGACCGAATGTGAGTTTGATCTGGCAAACAACCCAGATCGCCGAACCGGCTCGAACCTTGGATCGCAAATGCGAGGATTGCAGATGCCCTGACCGAACCGCCAACGCGAGGAGCCCCTATCGGTCCCGACCGACCAAGCATGATGGCGTGCTCGCTCAACTCAAGGCCAAGCCGCTGCGCGGCGGCCCTAAAGGGCCGGCCTTGACTTGATCTGCGCGCGCCATCCTGCACAGCCCGCGGTCGGGACGAAGAGGTGGCCGCAGTCGAACAAAAGGTGACTGCCAATCCTTGACACACACATTCCCCATGTGAGCAATCCAGAGCCGCGCATGTCGCTCTGGATTGCTTCGCTTCGCTCGCAATGACGCCCTCAACGAAGGCCGTATCTGTCAGGTGTCTTAATCCGTCACCGTCTGCACCACGCTGCCGACCGGGCGGCTGCTGGCGGTCGGCACCTTCATGTCCTTGACCAGCATCGCGTCATATTCCGGCAAGGTTTCGAGCGGGGTCTTGGCCTTCATCTGCACGACCTTGTAGCCGCCGGCCTTTAGGCGGCGCAGCAGCGTCGGCAAGGCAGCTGCGGTGTGCTTCTGCAAATCGTGCATCAGGATGATGCCCTTGCCCTGCTTGTCCAGCTTGGTCATGACGGTCTGGATGACATGGTCGGGACCACTGGATTTGAAGTCGTTGGAATCGACGTCACAGGAAAACATCGCGATATTCCGGTTGCCGAGATGTTCCGTCGTCGCCTGGGTATGGACCAGCGCCGGGAAGCGAAAGAACGGTGCGGGTGCCGAGCCCAGCGCCAGCTTCACGGCGCTAAAACCCTTCTCGATTTCGTCCATGGCCTGTTGTTCCGTCAGCTTCTTGCTGTCGAGATGCGCGTGCGACCAGGTATGCGCGCCGATGGTGTGACCGGCCGCGGCGACCTGGCGCAGGATTTCCGGATGATAGGTGGTGTGCAAGCCGATCGGGAAGAACACCGCCTTGGTGCATTCGTCCGCCAGCGCCTTGAGCACCGAAGGCGTCGTCGGCCACGGGCCGTCGTCGAAGGTCAGCACGACCTCCTTGTCGGCCAGAAAGTCAAACTGCTTGTATTGCAGGAAGCCGAAACCCGGTCCGCCCGTGGTGTCGATCACCACGGTACGGCTGACGCCGAGCGCATCGGGATTGGCGCAGGTCGATTTCGCGGGCGCCGGCGGAGGAGCGGGCGGAGCCGCCGGCTTCGACAGCGCGGCGGTGACCTCGACGTCATCCTTGGCGGCCAGTTTGGCCGCAGCCGGGGCGGGCTCGGCCGGTTTGGCGGCAACGGTCCGGGGCGGGCCCGCGTCGGCGCGCGGCGAAGAGGTCCAGAACCACACTCCGGCGATTACAACCGCCGCAACAACACTGGCCAGCATCAGGCCTAACGCATTACGCATCGCTACACTTTCCAGAAAACTAAGGGTATTTCGGCGACGGGTCATTAATGCGAACAAGGTCTTAACGCCGCACCAACGCCGGCTGGGGGGACCAACAAAATTTGGCTTCAGATTTGGCCTACGGCGACTAAGTGACGGACGTCACAGTCGGCAAAGCGAATGCGGCGCAAGGTCGGGACCATCAAACAACGGGCCCGCCCCCGGGGCCAATGGGAGCAATGACCGCCTTCTTCAGCAGCCATGTTCGCAAGGTTAGTTTAGCCCTGGTTTTCGTCGCCTCCCTGTCGGCGGTTTCGTCGACGTCGAGCTTTGCCTTCAGCGCGGAGGCGCAGCAGATGTGCACGGGCGACGCGTTCCGCCTGTGCAGTTCGGAAATTCCCAACATCCCGAAGATCACCGCCTGCATGATCAGGCAGCGCGCGAGCCTCTCCAGCGGGTGTCGCGTCGTGCTGGACCGCGATCTGGCCGCGCAGGGCCGCAAGGTCGCCGCGCAGTAAGTCTCGTTGCAGCGCTTGCGGCGATGCGACGCGGGTGCTCCCGCGCGCCAGCGGACTTAGGAACTGGCATCCGCGTTCGGCGTCGCCTCGCCACAAATGCATTGCGACGCCAATTTGGGCACTCTAGCTTTTTACTTTGACGCGTTTTCTTGACGCGAACCGGTTTCCACTTCGCTCGAAAACGCTCTAGAACGCCTGTGTAGCGTTCATTGATGAGTGTAAGGCATAGCAAGATGACCCGATTTCTTTTCGTCATTCCGCTGGTTCTGATGGCATCGGCGGCCTCGGCCCAGCAGCAGGGACATGACGCCTGCGCGCGCGACGTCTCGCGGTTTTGCCGGGCCCACATGCAGGACGGCGACAGCGTCGTGCTGGCGTGCCTGAAGGAGAACCGCCCCCGGCTCAGCAAGGCCTGCCAGAAGACCCTGGCCGAGCACGGGCAGTAATTCTCAACCCCCCGTCATTCCGGGATGCGCCACTTGGCGCAGGCCCGGAATCCATACTCACGATCGTGGTTATGGATTCCGGGTTCGCGCATACGCGCGCCCCGGAATGACGGGGGATAGATTTACGTGCTGCTGCCCGCAGCTGTCGCGACCGGCAATACTTCGTTCGCCGCGCGATCGGGCGTGTCTTCCTTCCAGCGCACCGAGCCGAACGGCCGCTCCAGCATGCGTCGCACGCGGATCGGATCCGGCCCGAGGTGAAAATCGATCGCGCGCTGATGCAGAGCGCGTTCAGACTGCGTCGCGCGATTGCGCTGGCGCAGATAATCCAGCCAGGTCGGACAGTGATAGCGCTCGGTCCATAATTCGGGATCGGCGATGTCGCGCGCGATCGACCAGCCATAGGCGCCGTTGCGCTGGCGGCTGAGCTGCACTTCCTGCATCACATTGTGGAACAGGCGGGCGTTGTCCGGCGCGACGCGGTATTCGATCTCGACCACCAGGGGCCCGCTGCGCCCGGTAAGCGACAGCCGTACCTCGGGATCGGCGAGCACCTCTGAGGCCGCCTCGTTGCGGGCGCCGACCGGCGGCATGCGCAGCCACAGCCCGAGCAGCGGCGAGAGGCCCATCAGCCCGGCGGAAACCAATAGCGCGGTTTCGACGCCGGTGAGGTCGGTGAGATGTCCCCAGCCCCAGCTGCCCAGCGCGATGCCGCCGGCGATCGACGCCTGGAATGCCGCCAGCGAGCGGCCCGCGACCCAGCGCGGCGCCGAGAGCTGCACGCCGATGTTGAACAAAGCTACCGCCAGCATCCACACCGCGCCGGCCAGCACCAAAGCTGCCGCGGTCAGGACCGGTTGCCGGCTCATCGCCACCGCCGCGATCGCGCCCGCCATCGACAGCGCGCAGGCGCGGACCGCGGCCTCGCCGCTGAGGCGTTTGCGCACTTCGGCGATGTTCAGCGCGCCGAGCACCGCGCCCATGCCGAAGGCCCCCAGCATGATGCCGTAGGTTTGCGCGCCGCCATGCAGCAGGTCGCGCGCAACCAGCGGCATCAGCGCCGAGACCGAGCCGCCGAGCAGGCCGGTGACCAGTGTTCGCGCCAGCACGGTGCGGATCGACGGCGAGTTGGCGATGTAGCGCACGCCCGAGACGATGGCGCGGTTGAGCCGTTCGCGCGGCAGGCGCGACGGTTCGCTGGTCCGGTTCCACATGAACAGCACGACCACCAGCGGCAGATAGAGCAGCGCATTCACCGCAAACGCCGCCACCGCACCGGCTGTTGCGACCACGATGCCGCCGATCGCGGGCCCGAAGCTCCGCGCGATGTTGTAGCTGATGCCGTTGAGGGCGACCGCGGACGGCAGCGTCTCCGCCGGCACCTGCTCGCTGACCGAGGCTTGCCAGGCCGGCCCGAACAGCGCCATGCCGCTGCCGACCACGAAACACAGTGCCAGCAGGATATTCGGGCTGATCAGGTTGAGCCACGCCAGCACCGTCAGCGCGGTCGCCCCGCTCAGCGCGACCGCCAGCGAGACCAGCGCCACGATGCGCCGGTCATGCATGTCGGCAATGGCGCCGGCCGGCATCGAGATCAGCATCACCGGCAGCATCAGCGCGGTCTGCACCAGCGCGACCTTGTCCGCCGAGGATGCCATTTGCGTCATCGCCCAGGCCGCGCCGACGCCCTGGATCAGAATCCCGAGGTTGGAGACCAGGCTGGCCAGCCAGATGCGTCGGAACACCGAATGGCGCAACGGTGCCATGATGCTGTCGGCGGCAAAAGGCGGGCGATTTGACGGTTCAGTCATATCCGGTTCCGTTTGACCTGCTAATGGCTGGCCGATGATTCCCGCGGTCCTCCAGTGATGCCCGCGAAAGTCCTGTTCTGTCCAGCCATTGTGCCCCTATCAGGTGGGCCAAGGCACAAGCTAAAGTACTGAAAAATAACGAGGGGTTACAAAATGAGCCTATCGCGGCGGACGATCCTCAGGAGCGCCGGTATCCTGCCTCTGGTGGCCGGGAACTTCAGCTTTCCGGTGCTGGCGCAGACGGCGCCGACCGCGCCTGCCGCCACGGAGGTTCCGCCTATTCTGCTCGTGCATGGCAATGGTGAGCAGGCAGCGCTGTGGATCACGACGCTGTGGCGGATGGAATCGAACGGTGTTCCGCGCGACCGGATGTTCGCGATCAATTTCGCCGATCCGCTGGCGCGCACCGACGACAAGGTCGAGCAAGCAAACCGTTCGTCGACCGAAGACCAGCGCCGCGAACTCGGTGACGCCATCAAGGAATTGAAGTCACGCACGGGTGCGTCGCGCATCGCGCTGGTCGGCAATTCGCGCGGCGGCTATCCGATCCGCAATTATATCAAGAACGGCGGCGGCGCCGACGTCAGTCACGCCGTGCTGTGCGGCGTTCCCAACCACGGCGTCTATGATTGGGACGAGGGTCTCGGCGGCGAGTTCAACGGCCGCGGCCCGTTCCTGCGCGGATTGAACGAGGGCGAAAGCGAAGTTACCCCGGGCACGGCGTTCCTCACCTTGCGCAGCGATGGCATCGACAAATATGCGCAAGCAGACGGCCGCTTCGTCGGTAAGCCGGGCACGCCGACCGGGATCACGTCGGAAGGCCCGGCGCTGAACGGCGCGACCAATCTCGTGCTGGGTGCGGTCGATCATCGCGAGACCGCTTATTCCCCGCGCGCGTTCCGCGAGGTCTACAAATTCATCGCCGGCCGCGAGCCGTCGCGCATCGAGATTGTGCCGGAAACGCAAGTCAAACTCAGCGGCCTCGTCACCGGCACGCCGGGCGGCGTCCAGACCAATCGCCCGGTGTTGGGTGCTTCGGTCGATGTGTTTCGTGTTTCCGCCGAGACCGGCGAACGGGTCGGCGGTCCGATCCACAGCTCAAAGACCGGCGCCGACGGCCACTGGGGCCCGGCGCAGGCCGATCCTACCTGGTATCTTGAAATCGAGCTGACATCGACGGGTTCGGTCACCACGCATTTCTATCGCTCGCCGTTTCCGCGCTCCTCCGACATCGTGCATCTGCGCGCCGCGCGCCCGCTCGGACCGGCTGATGCCGGCGCCGGTGCGGTGGTCCTGATGTCCCGGCCGCGCGGATATTTCGGGCTGCCGCGCGATGTGGTGCTGATCGACGGCAAGGAGCCTTCGGACGTGAAGCCGGGTGTGCCGACCGATTCGGTCACGACGCTGCGGCTTTCGGCGGCGGAGGCCGGCCGTCCCGTGGTGGCGCTGTTCAATGAGGAACGGATCGTGGCGCGGGCATGGCCGGCATCGGAGAACCGGATTGCGGTGGCCGAACTGACCTACTAGTTCTCCCTGAACCCCATGCCTTCATGGCGCCCGGACCGATGGCTGTGATAAAGTCCGAGCGAGGGACGTATGAGCATAGCCGAAGTCTTCGACATGCCGGTATCGCGCGCGCCGCTGGTGCCGCCGAGCCCGCCGCGTGCGCCCGACAACATGACTGCCTTCGGGCGGATGATGGCGATCCGCGAGAGCGCGATCGGCAGCTGGGGCCAGCGGGCCTATCAGGAGGACATCGTCCGCGGCCGCTTTTTCGGGCGCAGCAGTTTCATCCTCAACGCGCCGGATGCGATCCGGCATGTGCTGGTCGACAATTACGAGAATTACGCCCGCACCCCGGCGAGCATCCGGGTGTTGCGTCCGGTGCTCGGCGAAGGCCTGCTGATATCGGAAGGGCGCGCCTGGAAGCACCAGCGCCGAACGCTGGCGCCGGCCTTCACGCCACGCGCGGTCATGACGCTGGTGCCGCACATGCTGACAGCGACGGACGCGACGATCGCAAAGCTGAAGGCCGCCAGCAACGCGCCGGTGGATTTGCGCGCGGCGATGCAGCGGATGACGCTCGAGATTGCCGGACGCACGATGTTCTCGTTCGGAATGGATCGCCACGGCGCAGCCTTGCGTGATTTCGTCATGGAATATGGCGTAGGGCTGGCGAAGCCGCATGTTCTCGATCTGCTGTTGCCGCTTGGCTGGCCGAGTCCGCAGGATTTCGCCCGCGCCCGCTTCCGCAAGCGCTGGACGGCCTTCGTCGCCATGCTGATGGCCGAGCGCCGCGCCGCCGGCAAGAACGAGGGCGCGCCGCCGCGCGATCTGTTCGACCTGATGGGCGCCGCCCGCGATCCGGAGACCGGTGATGCCTTCAGCGACGAACAGCTTGGCGATCAGATCGCGACCATGATTCTCGCGGGTCACGAGACCACCGCGACCGCCCTGTTCTGGTCGCTGTATCTTCTGGCGCTCGATCCCGCCACCCAGGAAGAACTGGCGGCCGAGGTGCAGGGCGCAAGCGTGAACAGCGCGCTCGATATCGAGCGGCTGAAATTCACCCGCGCGGTGGTCGACGAGACCATGCGGCTTTATCCGCCGGCGTTCTTGATCGCGCGCTCGGCGGCTGGACCCGACACCATCGCCGGCATGCCGGTCAAGAAAGGCGATATCGTGCTGGTGGCGCCGTGGCTGCTGCACCGGCACGAAAAGCTGTGGCGCGATCCCGGCGCGTTCGTGCCGTCCCGCTTCATGACGGGTACGCCGCCCGACCGCTTTGCCTATCTGCCGTTCGGCGTCGGTGCTCGGGTCTGCATCGGCGCGCATTTCGCGCTCGTCGAAGCGACATTGGCGCTGGCCAAGATGATCGGCGCGTTCCGCGTCAGCCTGATCGACAGGGAACCCGTCATGCCGGTCGGCGTGGTGACGACGCAGCCCGATCGCTCGCCGATGTTTGCGATCACAGCCCGATAGGTATTGAGGGTTCGGGCGAAAGGCCTTGTTTTGTGGCTCCGGCAATCTCATCTAAGGTTCCGGCATGAGCGATATCCAGGCACAATTTTCGGTACTGAAGCAGACCGCGGATCCCGCGGTGGCGGATGCCATCCTGCAGCTGATCGAGCAGGGCAAGGACCACGAGCTCAATCGGGTCAACGTGCTGGATTTCTCCCGGCGAACCGGGCTCGACGAGGAACGGGTGATTTCCGGCTTTCTCCATGCCTCGCGGCTCGGTCTGTTCGAACTGACCTGGAATGTGCTGTGTCCGGGCTGCGGCGGCGTGCTCGATGCCCACTCGACGCTGAAGTCGCTGCGCCACGACGACTATCATTGCGGGCTGTGCGCCTGCGGCTATGAGGCTTCCGTCGACGAACAGGTCGAGGTCGCGTTCACCGTCAGTCCGCGGGTCCGGCGTATCGCGGCGCATGATCCGAACACGCTGCCGATCTGGGAATATTTCAAGCAGATATTCTGGAGTTCCGGCGTCGATTTTGACGAGGAGTCGTTCGCATCGCTCTCCAACGACGTCGTGCTTGACGCGCTCGAACTGCCGGCCGGCGAGAAGGCGGTGCTGTCGCTGCAGCTGCCGAAGGAATTCATCATCGTGTTCGAGCCGGTGACCCACTCGGCCCAATTCATCGATGTCCAGGGTGAGCCGACCAAGGAGCGTCAGCAATTGTCGCTGATGTACAACAGGATTGAGGCGCCGACCGGGACCATGACGATGCGGCCCGGCCCGTTGCGGCTGTCGCTCGACAACCAGGCCGGCGTGCGGGTGCTGCCGTCGGTGTTTGTAGCGGCGCAAGCGCTTCATCATCTGATCGGCAAGCGCAAGCCGTTCCTCACCGCCAAGCGGATGTTGACCAACCAGACGTTCCGGGACGTCTACAAGGCCGACAACCTCAACATCGACCAGCGGCTGAAGATCACCTCGCTGACGTTCCTGTTCACCGACCTGAAGGGATCGACGGCGCTTTACGAGCGGGTCGGCGATCTCGCCGCCTTCGATCTGGTGCGCGCGCATTTCCACGCGCTGCTGGAGATCATCTCATCGGAAAAAGGCGCGGTGGTCAAAACCATCGGCGATGCCGTGATGGCGACTTTCATCAGGCCCGAGCACGCGCTGGCGGCGGGGCTTCGGATGCGGGCCGCGATGACCGCGCTCAATGACGCGCGCGGCAAGGAGGATCTGATCGTCAAGATCGGAATTCACGAGGGCCCGTGTCTCGCGGTGATGCTCAACGAGCGGCAGGATTATTTCGGCCAGACGGTCAATATCGCAGCGCGGGTGCAGAGCCTGTCGACCTCGCAGGAGATCCACATCACCGGCCCGATCATCGACTCGCCTGCGGTGGCCACGATCCTGGAGCGGGAGGCGATCAAGCCGATCCAGAAGCAGGCGGCGTTGCGCGGCATCGCCGACAAGATCGTGGTGTACGAGATACCTTGAGAGATGTTCCGTCATTCCGGGTCTGGTGCTAAGCGCGCCCCGGAATGACAGCTACGACAGATTGCCGAAAGGTAATCAATCGGCATACCCGCGCCGATTGCGCCGGTCGATCTTCCGCGCCATATATCCGTGATCAAACCTCAATCGACAGAGACCTCGATGCTCGACGGACTTCGCCAATTCATTGCCGATATTGTCTCACCCGATGCGAATGGTGATCGCAGCTTCGACGACACCGATTTTCGTCTGGCCGCGACCGCACTCCTGGTCCACGTCGTCTCGCTCGACGGCGAGCCGACCGAGATCGAGAAGCGCAAGCTGCACGGCCTGATCGAAAGCCGCTTCAAGCTCGATCCCGGCGCCGCGGACAAGCTGATCGCGTCGGCGACCCGGATCGAAGGCGAGGCGGTCGATCTCTATCATTTCACGAGCGTCATCATGCGTTCGGTCAATGAAGAGGGCCGCTTGCGCATCGTCGAGATGATGTGGGAGCTGGTCTATGCCGACGGCCAGGTCAGCGAATTCGAGGACAATGTGGTCTGGCGCGCCGCCGACCTGCTCGGCGTATCCTCGCGCGACCGCATCGATCTCAAGCATCGGGTGGCGGAGAAGCAATCCACCCTGCCGAGAGGTCCCTGGGGCGTCGCAGACGCGGCAATCTGACACGCCTCTGATTGGGGGCTCTGTCGCCGAGCGTACTTTGTCACAGATGACGAAATTTTAATGTGCGGCGCAATACAGCGCCTTCGCGCGCGATTAGCCTGAAAATGTTGCATTTCAATTCGCTAATGCCGTTCGTTTGCATGCCGACATGCCCGCGGGTGGCTTGCGTCCCACTATGGGCCTATGCTCTCGTCCCGCGTTCGCGGCATCTCTGCAATTGATTTAAGAGCATTCAATCGTGACCGAGCGTGTGACGCTGATTACCGGTGCATCGGCGGGCATAGGCACCGAGCTGGCGCGCGTTTTCGCCTCCCATGGTCACCGCCTGGCGCTGGTGGCGCGGCGCGCGGATCGGCTGGCGACGTTGGCGGGAGAAATCACCGCCGCCGGTGGTGCTGCGCCGATTGTGATTCCCTGCGATCTCACGCAGCCCGACGCCTGTGACAAGATCGCGGAAGCCTTGAGCGCGGCCGGCGCAGACGTCGAGTATGTCGTCAACAATGCAGGCTTCGGCGTGTTCGGTATCGCGGTCAAACGCGACCGCGCCGAGCAGCTCAACATCATCACGGTCAACATCCGCGCGCTGACCGATCTGTCGCTGCGATTTTCCGATTCCCTGATCCGCAATCGCGGCGGCATCCTCAATGTCGGTTCGATCGCCGGCTTTCTGCCGGGGCCGGGAATGGCAGTGTATTACGCCTCCAAGGCCTATGTGCTGTCCTTCACCGAGGCGCTGCGCCGCGAGCTGGCCCCGCAGGGCGTGCGCGTGACCGTGTTGTGTCCGGGTCCTGTGCCGTCGGAATTTCAGGCCCGTGCCGGGTTCGTGCCCGGACTCGATTCGGCGATCCTGAGCGTTTCGTCGCGGGATGTCGCGCAGCAAGGCTACCGCGGGCTGATGGCCAACAAGCGGGCGGTGCTGCCGGGCCTTGGCATCAAGATTGTGCCGTTCCTGCTCCGCCTGTTCCCGCGCCGGTTCATTTTGGCGGTGGTGGGCCGCCTTCAGCTGGGTCGGCGCTGACAAATCCCGTCAAGGGCATATCTGGCCCGTGATTTGCTTCCAAATTTTAGATGGGTTCGCGTGAACTCACCTGAAATTAAGGATCACTTAGGTATGCTGGCAGCTTGCGTGCCGCCTACCTCGCGGGGTTCTTGGCAAAATCGATGTCGTTCCGGTCGAACCAAACCAATGTCGTACTGCCCTTCCCCGGGGGAAGGCCAATAGCGGTTACGCCGCCCTTGCTGCCGGTTTTGGTCGTCCTGCACCAGGAAACCTCCACGCCGGGCCGGGTCGGCAATGCCTTGCGCGCGCTCGGCTATTGCCTAGACATCAGGCGCCCGCGTTTTGGCGACCCGCTGCCGGAAACGCTGGACCGGCATGCCGGCGCGGTCATCTTCGGCGGCCCGATGAGCGCTAATGATGGCGATGATTACGTCCGCCGGGAAATCGACTGGATCGAGGTCCCCTTGCGCGAGCAGCGGCCGTTTCTCGGCATCTGCCTCGGCGCGCAGATGCTTGCCAAACAATTGGGCGCGCCGGTCGCACCGCATCCCGAAGGCCGCGTCGAAGTCGGATACTACCCGATCCGCCCGACGCGAGCCGGACATGTGCTCTGCCCGAACTGGCCGGACCGTGTCTATCACTGGCATGGCGAGGGCTTTGAACTGCCTGCCGGCTGCGAATTGCTCGCCGAGGGCGATGATTTTCCGGTACAGGCATTCCAGTCCGGCAATGCGTTCGGTCTCCAGTTTCACCCTGATGTGACCTACGCGATGATGCATCGCTGGACCACGCGCGGTTGCGTGCGGATGGATTCGCCGGGTGCCCGGCCGCGTCATCTTCACTTCGAAGATCGTGCCGTGCGCGACGTCGCCGAACGCGCATGGCTGAAGAATTTCATCGATGGCTGGCTCACGCGCATGCCGCGCGTGATCATGTCGGAAGCCGCCGAATAGCCGCCGCACGGAATATCGCAGCCGCTTCAATCGCCTTTCCAAATTCAGAGATGTGATAGTCTGCACACGCAAGCCCGCATCGGTACAAGCGGGTGAACGGGAGGCGACATGACCGGCGATGAATTCGCGCGGCTATTGAATGATTTCACGCGCTCGGCGGAATCCGGCGACGGCGCGCGCTTTGCCAATCATTTCACCGAAGATGCGGTTTATCACGACTACATCTATGGCCCTCATAAAGGCCGCGCCGACATCGCGCATATGATGCAGGATCTGTTTCATCGCGATGCCACCGATTATCGCTGGGGAATGTTCGACCCTGTGTTCGACGGCCGCCAGGGCTATGCCTGGTCGCTGTCGAGTTTCACCTCGACCATTCCGCAGTTCAAAGGCCGGCATGTGGTGATCGACGGCATCAGCCGCTTCATCGTGCGGGACGGCCTGATTGCCGAATACCGGGAATCCGTCAACGGCGGGGTTGCGATGGCGCAGCTCGGCGTCGAGCCGGAGCGGATGACCAAAGTGTTCAGGCGCTGGACCGGATGGCTCAAGGAGCGGCCGGAAACGAAAAACTATCTGGCGCGGCCGAAAGGTTCGCGCGCGAAAAATCAATAACAGAAAATGTAACGGGAGGTCGCGGTGGACTATCAGCATATTCTCTACGAGGTCAGCGACAGGATCGCGACCATTACGCTCAACCGGCCCGACCGCATGAACGCCTGGACCGCGATCATGGAGCGCGATGTGCGCCACGCGATGGAGGCCGCCGCCGGCAATGACGATGTGCGCGTCATCGTGCTGACCGGTGCGGGCGGCGCCTTCTGCGCCGGCGCCGATATGGAAGGGTTGAAGGCGATCGACCCCAACGAGATCAGGCGCGGCGAAAGCACGCCGTCGTTCGACATGAACCGCCGGCCGGACTGGCAGACCCGTTACGCCTATTATCCGGCGATCCCGAAGCCGGTGATCGGCATGCTGAACGGCGCCACCGCCGGCATCGGGCTGGTCCATGCACTCTATTGCGACCTGCGTTTTGCCGCCGACAACACCGTGTTCACTACCGCGTTCTCGCGCCGCGGCCTGATCGCCGAACACGGCATCAGCTGGATGCTGCCGCACATCATCGGCCACGCCAACGCGCTCGATCTCCTGATGTCGGCGCGGCGGGTTTATAGTGACGAGGCGCTGCGCATCGGTCTGGTCAACCGGATCTATCCGCCGGACCAGTTGCGCGAGCAGACCTATGCCTATGCGCGCGATCTGGCCGATTTCGTCTCGCCCAGCGCGATCTCGGTGATCAAGCGCCAGCTCTACGACGTGCCGTTCCAGACGCTGGCGGAAGCGACCATCGACGCCAACCGGGAAATGCAGGTGGCGCTGAAGGGCAGCGATTTCAGGGAGGGGGTGGCAAGCTTCATGGAGAAGCGGCCGCCGCGATTTACGGGGAAGTGAGGGGGGAGTTCTCTAAAGCCCGTCTTCGCCCTGCGGGCTTCGCCGGGCACCACGCTTCGTCCTTCGGGCTACACGCGGCTGCGCCACGCGTAGCCCGAAGGGCGAAGCGTGGTGGAGCCAGGCGGGATCGAACCGCCGACCTCGTCATTGCGAACGACGCGCTCTCCCAGCTGAGCTATGGCCCCGTCGCGGCCGGTTCGTAACGTGAATCCGGCCGACAATCGGCGCCATTTACAGTCCGCCCCAAGGTCAAGTCAAGAACGGTGAAAGAGCCGTTTTAGGCGTCTTTGGCCGGGAACTTCCCTTGTTTGCGGGGGGATGAACCGATATCTAGCAGCTGTACCCCTCCTGCGAGCCCCCCTCACATGCGCGCTGTCCTCGACATCGTCCTCATCGTCCTCGACCTCTATGTCTGGTTATTGATCGCCTCCGCCATCCTGTCCTGGCTGATCGCGTTCAATGTCGTGAATACGCGCAACCAGTTCGTCTCGGCGGTCGCTGAATTCCTGTATCGGATCACGGAACCGGTGCTGGCGCCGATCCGCCGGATCATGCCCAATCTGGGTGGGCTCGATATCTCGCCGATCATTGCCATCCTGATCATCATGTTTATCCAGCGGGTGATCACCTATTACATCTATCCCAGCGTGTTCTGATCGGAGTAGCGGCACCTGACAGATCCTTGGCGATATTCCACCGAGGGCATCAGTGTCGCATTGCGCGTGACGCCGCGCGGCGGCCGGGACGACATCGATGGGATCGAGACGCTCGCCAATGGCCGGATCGTGCTCAAGGTGCGCGTCCGTGCCATTGCCGATGGCGGCGAGGCCAACCGTGCGGTCACGGAGCTGTTGGCCAAGGCACTCGGCGTGCCCAAGGCCAGGGTGAAGATCTTGTCCGGCGTGACGTCGCGGCTGAAGCAGGTCGCGGTCGACGGCGATCCAAAACTGCTTGGCGAGACTTTACGAAAACTGACCTCGGCCAAGGCGGATTAGTGCGCTTGAGAGCAAACGAAGGATTGAAATGACGGCCCGCATCATCGATGGAAAGGTCATTGCATCCGAACTTCGCGCCCGCGTGGCGGACGAGGTCGCCCGCGTCAAGCGCGAGCATCAGCTAAGCCCGGGTCTCGCCGTGGTGCTGGTCGGAAACGACCCCGCCAGCGAGGTCTATGTCCGCAGCAAGCACAAGCAGACGCAGGAAGCCGGCATGGCTTCCTTCGAGCACAAGCTGCCGGCGGACGTCGCAGAGGCCGATCTGCTGGCGCTGATCGCGCGGCTGAACCGCGATCCCCTGGTACACGGCATCCTGGTGCAATTGCCGCTGCCGAAATCGCTGCATACCGAAACCATCATGAATGCCATCGATCCCGCCAAGGACGTCGATGGGCTGCATCCACACAACGCCGGCCGGCTTGCCGGCGGTTTTGCCGCACTGTCGCCGTGCACGCCGCTCGGCTGCATCATCCTGACCAAGAGCGTGCATGCCTCGCTGGAAGGGCTCGACGCCATCGTCATCGGCCGCTCCAATCTGGTCGGCCGTCCGCTGGTGCAATTGCTGCTGAACGAACACGCCACGGTGAAGATCGCGCATTCGCGCTCGCGGGACCTCGCAAAACTCTGCGCCCGCGCCGACCTGGTCTATGCCGCCGTCGGCAAGCCGGAGATGGTGCGCGGCGACTGGATCAAGCCCGGTGCCACCGTGATCGACGTCGGCATCAACCGGATGCCGGCCGCCGACGGCAAGACAAGGCTGGTCGGCGATGTCGCCTTCCAGGAAGCGCTCCACGTCGCCGGCGCGATCACGCCGGTGCCCGGCGGTGTCGGGCAAATGACGGTCGCGTGCCTGTTGGTGAATACCCTGCGCGCGGCGTGCGCGATTCGCGGGCTGCCGAAGCCGGGGGTGTGAGGCTCAACCCAATTCTCACAGCGTCATTGCGAGGAGCGAAGCGATGAAGCAATCCATTCTTTCCTCGTGTTGCGGCATGGATTGCTTCGCTTCGCTCGCAATGACGGAAGAGGAGACTACCCCGCACTATTCTCGATCAGCCGCCGGTAGAACCGGATTATGTCGGCATAGCCCTCGATGCTGAGGCGCTCGTTGGTGCCGTGAAACCGCTTCAGGTCGTCGGCGTTCGCACGCACCGGCGAGAAGCGGAAAATCCTGTCGGTGATACCGACATAGTGGCGCGAGTCGGTCGCGGCGATCATCAGGCCGGGGGCGACGATGACGTCGGGATAGATCTCGCGAATGGTCTTGTTGAGCATCTGATAGGACGGGCTCGCGGTCGCCGTCACCGGCGGCGGATCGGTATTGCCGGCGAATGGCGCGATCGAAATGCGATCGTTGTCGATCGTGTCGCGGACGTGATCGATCACGCTCCCTTGCGTATCGCCCGGGATCAAACGGAAATTGACTGACGCCGCGGCATTGCCCGGCAGCACATTGTCCTTGTCGCCGGCGTTGAAGATCGTCAGCGCCGTGGTGGTGCGGATCATCGCTTCCGTCGGCCCGCTCTTTTCGAATTCGCGCAGCAACAGCGGCTTGAACAGCCAGAGATTCGACAGCACCACGCGGTTGAAGCCGCTCATCTCCGGCGCCAGCGTATCGAACATTTCCGCGACCGTGCCGCGGATCTGCATCGGCAGGCGATGGTCTTCCAGCCGCGCCAGCGCCGCGCTCATCATGCCGATCGCGGTCTGGCGCGGCGGCATCGACGAATGCCCGGGGTGGCATGCGCCGTCAAAACCAGCGTGGCGTAGCCCTTCTCGGCGACGCCGATCAGCGCAGCCGGCTTTTCAAGGCCCTTCATGATGCCTTCGGTGATCAGGAGCCCCTCGTCGATCACGAAATCGAGTTTCACGCCGCGCGACGCCAGCAGGGCGGCGATGTTTTTGGCGCCGGCGGTGCCGGCGGTTTCCTCGTCATGGCCGAACGCGAAATAGATCGTCCGCTTCGGCCGAAATCCCTCTCTCGCCATCGCCTCGGCGGCTTCCAGCATCGAATAGAGGTTGCTCTTGTCGTCCAAGGAGCCGCGGCCCCAGATGAAACCGTCGGCGATGACGCCGTCATAGGGCGGTTGCTGCCAGTCCTTGTCGGTGCCCGGTGCGACCGGCACCACGTCCTGATGCGCCAGCAGCGCGATCCGCTGCGCCTTTGGGTTTGAAGCATTGGGGTCCGAACCCTCCCAGCTGTAGAGCAGGCTGTAATCGGCCACGATCTCGCGTTTCGCCGCGGCATGGAACGCCGGAAAGCTCTTTCCGATATGCGCCTGCATGCCGCGCAGCGCCTCGGCGTGCTGATCGGGCTTTTCGTAACTCGAAATGGTTTTGAAGCGGATCGCTTCGGCGAGCCGCGTTGCGGCGGCCTGTGCGTCGACCGCGGCGCGCGGCACCGCCGCGACCCGCATCTGCCGCGAGCCATGGCTGACGACGTTGAAGGCCAGCACGGCCGCGAGGATGATGATCGAAGCGATTGCGAGCAGCAGGATGTTGCGGATGATCTTGATCAGCCGGCGCATGGATATCCCCTTCGTCATGGCCGGGCATAGCCGTCTGAAGGACGGCGTCGCTTCCGCTCGCCTATGACCCGGCCATCCACGTCTTTCTTGCTAGATGCTATTAAAGACGTGGATGCCCGGCACAAGGCAGCACAAGGCCGGGCATGACGAGACTCGCGGTAAGGGCGCTATCTATTCGCTAAACTTACTTCGCCTTCGCCCGCGCGATGCCTTCCATGATCAGTTTGCGCGCGTCGTCGGCGTCGCCCCAGCGCAGCACCTTGACCCATTTGCCGGGTTCGAGATCCTTGTAATGTTCGAAGAAGTGCTGGATCTGCTGCAGCGTGATGTCGGGCAGGTCGTTGTAGTTCTTCACCTTGTCATAGCGCTGGGTGAGTTTTGACGACGGCACCGCGATGATCTTCTCGTCGCCGCCGGCCTCGTCTTCCATCAGCAGCACGCCGACCGGCCGCACGCTCATCACCGCACCCGGCACGATGGCGCGGGTATTGGCGACCAGCACGTCGCAGGGGTCGCCGTCGCCCGACAGGGTGTGCGGGATGAAGCCGTAATTGCCTGGATAGCGCATCGCCGTATAGAGGAAGCGGTCGACCACCAGCGTGCCGGCCTCCTTGTCCATTTCGTATTTGATCGGCTCGCCGCCGACCGGCACTTCGATGATGACATTGACGTCGTGCGGAGGACTTTTTCCGATCGAGATGGCGTCAATACGCATGAACTGCTCCGCGGGGCGTTAGAATAAAATCGTGCGACGGGATACAGCACGAGGCGAGACCGGTTTAGACCGGCCGCTAGCGCGCGAAAAGCCCAGATTCTAGTTGGTCCAGGCGAAGGCGACCTTGTCGAGCGATTTCGGCCCGAACTTCTCCGAAGAGCGCGCAACCATGCGGCCGCCGAGCGCGCGATAGAACGCGGTCGCCGGATCGTTGTCGGAAAGCGCCCAGATCACCATGCTCTTCAGGCCGCTCTGGACCAGATCGCGCCGTGCAGCGGTGAAGAGGCGGCGGCCAAAGCCGAGGCCCTGGAACTCCGGCCGCAGATAGAGTTCGTAAATCTCGCCTTCGAAGTGCAGGCTGCGGGCGCGGTTGCGGCCGTAATTGGCATAGCCTGCGACCTTGTCGCCGAACACCAGCACGCTGACGCGGCTGCCTTTGCGGATCGCGCTGTCCCACCATTGCGGGCCACGGCGGTTGATCAGCTTTTCAAGTTCGGCGCCGGGAATGATGCCCTGATAGGCGGAACGCCAGGCTTCGTCATGGGTAGACGCCACCGCGGCTGCATCCGCAGCTTTGGCCGGTCGAACCTCGATCAGGGTTGTGCTCATGACCCAATCAAAGCAAGTCAGCGCGCGGTCTTCAAGGTCCATCCTTAATTATCGGTTAACCTGTGGATTTTCTGCATCAGTTTTCTGCCCAATTGTACCGAAAGAGGACAGACAGCTGCCTTAACCGGCATTTCGCTGCGGCCTGGAACGGCAAATCGTTCCCGACCGGGCCGCGGCGAAATCCGGTTCACGGAAAAATGCGCTGGATTTGATTCGCCGCCGGTATTCTGTTGGCTACTCCGGTTTCCCTCCTTCGGCTGCGCCAGGCCAATTCATGCCCCCGGTTAAAGTGTTTTTCGCGCTGGTTGTTCTTGCAGCGCTGGCTTCGCGGAGCGTGTCGGCGCAACCCGGCTTCGGCGCGCAGGGCGCCGAGGGCGAGCCGTACCGCCTGCAGCAATGGCTGGTGCCGTCACCCGATCCGGGTACCCCGGCGCATGCAATTCTGTTTCGTCCGCCCGGCGATGGTCCGTTTCGGCTGGCGCTGATCGCGCATGCCTCGACGCAGAACGTGTTGCGGCGTGCGCAGATGCCGCAGTCCGAATACCGCGCGCTGGCGGCGTGGCTGGTGGCGCGCGGCTTTGCCGTGCTGGTGCCGGAACGCTTAGGGCATGGCGCCACCGGCGGGAAATATCTCGAGGACCAGGGCGGCTGCGACGAAGCCGATTATTTGCACGCCGGCCGCGCCACCGCCGACGAGATCGCAGCGGCGCTCGGCTTTGTCCGCAAGCAACCCTTCATCAAGCCGGACGGCGCCGTGATTGTCGGCCACTCCGCGGGCGCCTGGGGCGCGCTGGCGCTGGCCGGCGAAAACCCGGCGGACGTCGCCGCCATCGTCGCCTTCGCGCCGGGGCGTGGCGGCCACGCCAATGATTTCCCCAATCAGGTCTGCGCGCCGCATACGCTGATTGCCGCGGCGGCCGAATTCGGCAAAGCCGCGCGCGTGCCGGTGGCCTGGCTGGTGGCCGCCAATGACAGCTATTTCTCGCCCGCGCTGTCGCGCCAACTGGCCGATGCGTTTCGCGCCGGCGGCGGCGAGGTCGTTTTTCGCGTGCTGGCGGCTTACGGCGGCGAGGGCCACTGGCTGCCGGAAACCGAAAGCGGTGTAAGACTGGCCGCACCTGAACTCGATCGCGCCTTAAAGTTGCGATCCCCGGCCGCAGCCAAACAACGATGACGCTATATTTCCTGGTCAAATATCTGCATGTGCTCGGCGCCATTGTCATTCTCGGCACCGGCTCGGGGATCGCGTTCTTCATGCTGATGGCGCATCACAGCGGTGACGCCGGCTTCATCGCGCGCACCGCGACGACCGTCGTGATCGCCGACATGGTGTTCACGCTGACGGCGGTGCTGCTGCAGCCGCTCACCGGCGGCTGGCTGATGATGCTGTCGGCGACCGGCTTTACCGAGCGCTGGCTGATGGCTTCGCTCGGGCTTTACGCCGTCGCCGGACTGTTCTGGGTGCCCGTGATCTTCATGCAGATCGAAATGCGCGATCTCGCGCGGATGGCGGCGAACCAGAGCGGGCCGCTGCCGCTGCGATATTTTTCGCTGTTCCGCCGCTGGTGCCTGTTCGGGATTCCCGGCTTTGGTTCGGTCATGATCATCCTGTGGCTGATGATCGCAAAGCCGTTTTAGGGGACTGATGAGCGAGCCCATACCAGCGCGCAAAATTCTCGTGCTCGGCGCCTCCGGCCTGATCGGACGCTTCGTCACGGACGATCTGCGCGCCCGGGGGTTTCATGCGGTCGGCATCGCCCGGCAGTTTTCGCCTGCGCAAAAGGCGACGGCGTTCGATCTCGAATGGCCTGTGATGTCGATGGATGCGCCGGCGCTGGCGTGCCTGCTCCGGGATCACGAGATCGATGTCGTGGTCAATTGCCTCGGCGTGCTGCAGGACGGCCCCGGCAGCGACACCCGCGCCGTGCATCGCGATTTCGTCGCGCGGCTGTTGGACGCGATTCGCGGCAGCGGCCGTGCAATCCGGCTGATTCACATTTCGATTCCCGGCGCCGCCGGCGAAGACCGCACCACCTTCAGCGTGACCAAACGGGAGGCCGAACGGCTGATCGCGGCATCCGGCATTGCCTTTGCGATCCTGCGGCCCGGTTTTGTGATCGCACCGTCCGCCTATGGCGGCAGCGCGCTGCTGCGGGCGCTGGCGGCATTGCCGTTTGAATTGCCGAAGAGGGAATCCGCGACATCGTTTCAGCCGGTCGCAATCGAGGACATCGCCGCGACCATCGCCTGGCTCGCCGGCCGCGACGTCGCCGACGCTGTGGCAAGCGCGGTGACATGGGACCTGATGCAGCCGCAGCCGGTCACGCTGGGCCGTGTCATCGGGCAATTCCGCGCGTCGTTCGGCACGTCGGAGATGCCGCGCGTCACGCTGCCCGGCTTGCTGCTCGATCTCGGTGCCAAACTGGGCGATCTGGTCAGCCGGCTCGGCTGGATGCCGCCGATACGGACGACCGCGATCGCCGAACTGCGCCGTGGCGTCAGCGGCGATCCCTCTTCCTGGATGGCGGTATCAGGCATTGTGCCGAAAACCTTGACCGAAGCGGTCGGCCAGCGCCCCGCCACCATTCAGGACAAATGGTTCGCGCGGCTCTACCTCGCCAAGGCGCTGATGATTGCGAGTCTGGCACTGTTCTGGACCGTGTCGGGCTTTATCGCGCTGTTCGTTTCCTATTCGGCCGCCACATATATCCTGAGCGCGCACAGCTTTCCGCCTGACCTGGTCGCGCCCGTGACTGTTATCACCAGCCTGATGGATATGAGTATCGGCGTCCTGATCGCGTTCCGCCGTACCTCGGCGTTCGCTTTGATCGCGGGCATCGTGGCATCGCTGGGCTACATGGCGGGCGCGGCAATCCTGACGCCCGATCTCTGGATCGAGCCGCTCGGCGCGCTGGTCAAGACCGGACCTGCGATCGTGCTGATGCTGGTGGCGCTGCTGACGCTCGATAACCGATAGGCGTATGATCGCAAGATGAACCGATGGCCCGACGATGACGTGATCCTCTACGACGGCGTCTGCGTGTTCTGCTCGCGCTGGATCCGCTACATCGCCACGCACGACGTCAGCCGCCGCTTCCGCTTCACCGCGATCCAGTCGGATTACGGCACGCGGCTGGCGCAGGCCTTCAACATCGATCCCAACGATCCCGACACCAACGCCGTCATCCACGGCGGCATCGCCTGGTTCAAATCCGACGGCGCGCTGACGACCTTGAGTCTGCTGCCCGGATGGCGCTGGGCACGGGCGCTGCTGCTGATCCCGAAGGCCGTTCGCGATCCCGTCTACAATCTCGTCGCCCGCAATCGGTATCGGATTTTCGGGAAGTATGACGCGTGCTTTGTGCCGGATGCGGAGATGAGGGCGAGGGTGATGGAGTAGGGGCACCGAGTGGGTTAGGTAGGCCGCGGGACAGCGCTGCTGCGGGATTAACTAAAGGACGCCTCAAACGACAGTGGTTCGAGACGAACAAGCTTTTCTATCGGAGGGGCAAGTTCGAACATCTTTGGCCTCTTTGAGAAGTCGTAAAGGCGACAAATTCGAAATTCTTTCGGCCTCTCGTTAGAAAAAGAAAGCTCATTTCTCGTTAAGTAGAATGGGGTCGTCTGAAGGCCATTAGTTGTCTTGACTTCGATCAGCCGTTCTGAGCCCTTGGGATCGAACGACCGAATGTCGTATCCGGCGCCGTCTCCATCCTCCTGAGAAACCCATCTAACCTTACGTGCTAGGTCTGAGCGACCCTGGGCGGTCAGGTACTGGCGCTCAAAAGAGAAGACCATTTCTTCACCCGCCTTCCCCAGCGACCTATTTTGGAAGTCCCGCTCAACGGGCTCAAATTTTCTGATCAATCGCACCAATTCCTTATCCTTGTGAGAGGCGAGTTGAAGGACGGGTGGTGGCTCGATGAATAGGTGCGGTGCCTCACTGAGGTGTTGGATAGATTGCTCCGGATGTAGATTCTCTGGTTTTAGAGTGAGATAGCGATCAACCGCGTCAATAATTGATTTCTGGAAATTCGGAAGCGGTTTGTATCCAGAAATTGTTGGAAGTGCGAGCTCACCAAGAACTGCACTAATGTTTTGGTGCTTGCGCTCAACCGAGCCTTCGGTCCTTCTTGTGAGCTTCACTAGTGAGCGGCGATGTGCGGATTTGTTATATTCGAGACCGTTCAATTCCGAACGCAGCATTGCAAAATAGTCGGCAATTATAGCGTCGAGCTCGTCATCGCTCCAATCTAATCCGAATCGATCTTCTTGGGCCATTTGCTCTCGATTGGCGAAGATGACGGCATATCGTTCTACTTTAGAACGAGTCCGAAAGCTTCTTTTGGATCAAGGTCGTATTTGTTTCCGAACCATAACACAAACTCAAAAGGAGATTCTTTATCCTCCCAATGCGAACGAAGATCATCATCCTCGAAGCCTGAATCGTCGATTGTAATCGCGTAGACATCAAGCATTCGCCGGTCCACGGCTTCGCGCCAATCGGTAAAGTTAATTTCGACCCAAGCCCAATCGTCATTGGCTTTTTTCATCCTTAAGCCTCCGCAATCCGAAAGGCAGCAAGCAACGTGTATCGAGAATAGAGTGCTCGTTCGAGTCGGGCAATAATCGCTAATCGGGAATTCTAGGCTGTTCTTGCGGCGATCACTTCCCCCGCCGCCCTTTCCCCCGAATCCCTCGCCCCATGCGCCGTCGAGAAAAATCCCGGCGAGGTCGCTTCGCCGGCAAAGAACAATCGCCCATCCACCGGCGCTGCCAGCACGGCGCGCATCCCGGCGTGGCCGGGCAGCGCGTGCGAGTAGGAGCCGCGGGCGAAGGGGTCGTGGGCCCAGCGCGATTCCGACAGCGGCTTTAGTTTGCGGCGATAGTCGTTGCCGAGGAAGGCTGCGATTTCGTCGATGCTTTGCGCCGCGATGGCGCCATCGCCGGCGTCTTCCAGCGCTTGGGCGAACTTTCCGCCGAAAAAGCCCTCGATGCAGGGCTGACCGAACGGCCGCAGATGAAAGGTGCCCATTTCGGTGCGCATGGTGGCGCCGCGCAGATTACCGTCCTTCGGAAGCTGCTCCGGCTCATCCAGCGCCAGCATCACCTTGTCGGCAAGGCCGAGCGGCAGGCCGCGCGCGGCGTCCACTTTCGCCGGCAGCGCGGGGTGAAAGCGGATCGCTTCATCGGCGATCAGATTGGTCGGCACGGTGACGATTACTTTGTCGGCGCTAAGCGTGCCCTGCGAAGTTTCGATCCGCACCCGCTTGCCGGAATGATCGATCAGCGCGACCTTGCAATTGAGCGCCAGCGGGCAGGACGCGCCGTAGGCTGCGATCAGCGCGCCATAGCCGCGGCGCACCCGCCAATTGATGTTGGTGTCTTCGTAGGCGTCCATGTCCAGGATCGAGACCTGGTCGAGCCCGCAGCCATTGATGTAGGTCGAGATCGCATCGATCATCGGATTCCAGCGGTTGCCGGGCTCAAGGCACAGATCGGCGGCGCTGTCGCGGCCGCTTGTTCTGGCCTGCTGCGCGGCCGCATCGGCACGGCCGTAGAATTCGTCGAGGGCCCGGACAAAGGCGTCGCGCTCGCTTTGCGGAAACGCCTTGCCGTAAGCGCGCTCGCGCCACGGCGGCAGGGTCTTGTCGATCTCGAAATTCAGTCGCTCGGCGATCTCAACGAAGGTGTTCTGGTCCGCCGAATGCAGCCAGCCGCAGCCGAGGTCGAAGGTGATGCCGGGCGCGGCCTGGATGGTATGCGCCCGGCCGCCGACGCGGTCCCGCGCTTCCAGCACGATGGTAGCAAGACCGGAATTATTCAGCGCATGCGCGGCGCCGAGGCCTGCGGCGCCCGCGCCGATGATGGCGACGTCGACTGAGGAGGGGAGGGAGGACATGCTTTTGCCTCTAGCATGTTCGCGTTAGAGGCTGAAGCCACCCAAAGCATAACTGTCATCACCCGCGAAAGCGGGTGATCCAGTACGCCGCGCCATCTCGGCTCTATCTCAGGCGCCAGCGGTTACTGGATGCCCCGCCTTCGCGGGGCATGACGAGAAGGGGTGGATTACGCCACCGCTTACGCTACAGCTTCCTTGGACTTTTCCGCGCGCTTGCGGTCGTTGGCGTCGAGGAATTTCTTGCGCAGGCGGATCGACTTCGGGGTGATTTCGACCAGTTCGTCTTCCTCGATATAGGCCAGCGCCTTTTCCAGCGTCATCCGGATCGGCGGGGTCAGGCGCACCGCTTCGTCCTTGGAGGTGGTGCGGATGTTGGTGAGTTGCTTGCCCTTCAGGACGTTGATCTCAAGGTCGTTGTCGCGGGTGTGCTCGCCGACGATCATGCCCTTGTAGACCTTGCAGCCGGGCTCGATCATCATCGGGCCGCGGTCTTCGAGCTTGAACATCGCGTAAGCCACCGCTTCGCCCTGATCGTTGGAGATCAGAACGCCGTTGCGGCGGCCCTGGATGTCGCCCTTGTAGTTCGCGTAACCGTGGAACAGCCGGTTCATGATCGCGGTGCCGCGGGTGTCGGTGAGCAATTCGCCCTGATAGCCGATCAGGCCGCGGGTCGGCGCGTAGAACACGAGGCGCAGGCGGTTGCCGCCGGACGGGCGCATCTCGATCATCTCGGCCTTGCGTTCGCTCATCTTCTGCACGACGACGCCGGAATGCTCCTCGTCGACGTCGATCACGACCTCTTCGATCGGCTCCTGCCACTGGCCGGTGGCTTCATCCTTCTTCAGCACCACGCGCGGGCGCGACACCGAGAGCTCAAAACCTTCGCGGCGCATGGTCTCGATCAGGATCGCGAGCTGCAATTCGCCGCGGCCGGAAACTTCCATCGCATCCTTGTCGGAGGCCTCGACCACCCGCAGCGCCACATTGCCTTCGGCCTCGCGCAGCAGGCGGTCGCGGATCATGCGGCTCGTCACCTTGTCGCCTTCGGTGCCGGCCAGCGGTGAGTTGTTGACGATGAACGACATCGACACCGTCGGCGGATCGATCGGTTGCGCAACCAGCGGCGTCTCCACGGTCGGATCGCAGAAGGTGTCGGCGACAGTGCCCTTGGTGAGGCCTGCGATGGCGACGATGTCGCCGGCTTCGGCTTCCTCCAGCGTCGTGCGCTCGATGCCGCGGAAGGCGAGAATCTTGGTGATACGGCCGCTTTCGATCAGCTTGCCGTCACCGCTCAGCACCTTGACGCTCTGGTTCGGCTTGATCGAGCCGGAGGTGATGCGGCCGGTGATGATGCGGCCGAGATAGGGGTTGGCTTCGAGAATGGTCCCGATCATCCGGAACGGCCCTTCCTCGACGGTCGGCGGCGCAACGTGGCGCACGATCAGGTCGAACAGCGGCTGCATGCCGGCGTCCTGCGGACCATCCGGGCTGTCGGCCATCCAGCCCTGCTTGGCCGACCCGTAGAGGATTGGAAAGTCGAGCTGCTCCTCGGTGGCATCCAGCGCCGCGAACAGGTCGAACACTTCGTTGATGACTTCGGTCGGGCGCGCGTCGGGGCGGTCGACCTTGTTGATGACGACAATCGGCTTCAGTCCGACCTTGAGCGCCTTGGAGACCACGAATTTGGTCTGCGGCAGCGGGCCCTCGGCGGCGTCCACCAGCACCAGCGCGCCGTCGACCATGTTGAGGATGCGCTCGACCTCGCCGCCGAAATCGGCGTGGCCGGGGGTGTCGACGATGTTGATGCGGGTATCCTTCCACTGCACCGAGGCCGCTTTGGCCAGAATGGTGATGCCGCGCTCGCGCTCCAGATCGTTGGAATCCATCGCGCGTTCGACCACGCGCTGGTTGTCCCGGTACGTGCCGGATTGCTGCAGCAGGCGATCGACCAGCGTGGTTTTGCCGTGGTCGACGTGGGCGATGATAGCGACGTTACGAAGGTTCATGGCTCTTCTTCTGGTCGTGCAATGGCTGGAGCGCGATCTCGCCGGAAAACCGGGACCCACTTTTCCGGATCGCGCTCAAAAACCTGGAATTCTCTCTCGTTTAAGCGTGATCTTTTCGGAAAACCGCTTCTCACTTTTCCGGATCACGCTCTGGGCCCGCGGCCCAAAAAGGAAGCCCGGCCAAAAGGACCGGGCACATCCTACGCGTTGCGCCGCAATATAGTCAGAAAACGCCAAAAAACAATGGTTTGTTTGGCATTTGGTTAGCCGTTTTTCGGTTGGCACCCGCCTCAATTGCCCTTTTCGGGGTCGGGATAGACACCCCGCAGCACCTCCTCAAAGTGGCCCTTGACCGCCTCATTGCACCGGCAGGACCAGTTGCGGAGCGCATCCGGATTGAGCACCAGGATCGAGCCGCGGCGGGTCTGCAAAATGCCCTCCGCCTTGAAGGTGTGGATCACCCGGCTGGTGTAGCTGCGGCCGACCCCGAGCAGGGTCGCCAGCTGCTCATGAGTCAGCGGCACGATTTCGTCGCCATCGGTGCGCTCCATCGCCGACATGATCCATTTGGCCGTGCGCTGTTCGATCGAATGGATCGCGTTGCAGGCGGTGGACTGGAACATCTGGGCCAGCAAGCAATCGGCATAACGCGCGAAGATATTGCTCAGCGTCGCCGACTTTGATTTCGCAGCGTCCAGCTTTCCGACCGGCAGCCGCACGAAAGGCCCGGCGAATTTGACCATGATCCGCGTATAGGCCGGCAGATAGCCCTGGCTCACAATACCGCCGACGGCGCCCTCGCGCCCGATCAGGATGGTCTCGACGTCACGGCCGTCCTCACTGGGCACCAGGTAAGACGCAAGGCTTGGACCGCAGGGAAAATGCACGATCTCGACATTATCGCCGGGGCTATAGAGCAGATCGTTGGGATTGCCCTCTTCCTGCGCCAGATGCGGCGCAATCAACGCGAAATCGGCGTCGTTCAAACGTCGCAATAGATTGTTGAACGGCCGCTCGCCGGCCTTGGCGGTATTTTCACGCCGGGTGAGCATCGAAAATCCTCGGGTCCAGGCCGCGACAATAATCGATCCGGCCCGGTTGATATGTCCACAAGTGAACAGACGTTAGAACGCCGATGTGGTGGCTTCAGTTCCGGAACCGTCGGCGCACCATCCGGACGCCGGCAGCGGCCGTCCTCTGGGCTTACACCGGGGAACTCAATGCCTCTCAATACCTGTGCTGGCGCGATCATGGAACCCGCCTCTTCTGACGGCATGCCCGATGACGTCTTGATCGTCGAGGACGATCCGATCATCGCGCTCGACTTCGAGGACACGATTCTCGGCTTCGGGGTGAAGACGGTACGCAGCGCGGGGAGCGTGGCGAAGGCGCTCGACATGATCGCCGATCACCCGCCGGATTTTGCGCTGCTGGATGTCGGGCTGGTCCACGAAAAGACCTTTACGCTCGCCGAGCGGCTGGATGCGCTGAAGATTCCGTACGTGTTCGTCACCGGCTATGGCGCCGACGTCAGGCTCCCGGCCGCGCTCGCCGGCAAGCCGCGGTTGCCGAAACCATGCTCCAGCGCGGCGCTGGAAGCAGCGTTGCGGCGGCGTCCAGGCGCCGCCGCGTGCTAGTTCTTACACCCGCTTCGGGTCGAGCGTCGTCGACCACAGCGCGACATCGGCGCGGTCGCGCAAGGTCACCGTCATCTGCCCGCTGGCGCCGTCGATCTTGACGTGGCCGAAGAACTGCATGCCGGCCGACGGCGGCAGGTTCTGCTTGTCCAGGCCGGGCGCCTTGATGAACTTCACTTCGGGCCCAAAGGTGTTGTCGAGTTCGTTCGGACCGAACGTGCCGGCGTGCAGCGGGCCCGAGACGAATTCCCAGAACGGATCGAATTCCTGGAATTGCGCCTTGTCCGGGTTGTAGTAATGCGCGGCGGCGTAGTGCACGTCCGCCGTCAGCCACACCGTGTTGACGACGCCGGAGGTCTTGATGAAACGCAGGATCTCGGCGATTTCCAGCTCGCGGCCGCGCGGCGGGCCGTCGCCTTGCGCAAACGCTTCCGAGCCCTTCTTGTTGGCTGCATCGTCATAGACGATGATGCTGAGCGGCATGTCGGACGCGATCACCTTCCAGGTCGCGCGCGAATTCAGCAGCGCGCGCTTCAGCCAGGCGAGCTGGTCGGGGCCGATGAAATAGCTGTCGGGGCCGTAAGCGGTCTGCAGGTTCGGACCGTTGGGGCCGCGATAGCTGCGCTCGTCGAGCATGAAGACGTCGAGATGCGGGCCGTAATTGAGCGTGCGATAGACACGGCCCGGCTCGACGATGCTTTCCCGCATCGGATACATCTCGTGAAACGCGCGGCCAGCGCGCGCGGCGAGCAGCGATATGTCGCGCACCTTGTAGGCGGCCGGAATTTCTTTCGAGGCCGACCAGTTGTTCATCACTTCGTGGTCGTCCCACTGCACGAAGACAGGCACCTCGGCGTTGAAGGCGCGCACATTGTCGTCCATGAAATTATACTTGTGCGCGGCGCGGAATTCGTCGAGCGTCTCGGCGACTTTTGCTTTTTCCGGGATCGTGACGTTCTTCCAGACCTTGCCGTCGGGCAATTTCACTTCGGAGGGAATGACGCCATCGGCATAGATGGTGTCGCCGGAATGCAGCAGGAAATCCGGTTTGTGCTTGCGCATGGTGGCGAAGGTGACCATGCCGCCATCATCCGGATTGATACCCCAGCCTTGTCCCGCGACGTCGCCGCCCCAGACGAAACTGACGTCGCGGCGGTCGCCGGGCGCGGTGCGGAAGCGGCCGACCACCGGCTCGCTCTGGATGTCAGTGTGCGCCAGGTCGCGAAACCGGACGCGATAAAAGATGTCCTGGCCGGAAGGCAGGTTTTCCAGCAGCATTTTTGCGGTGAAGTCGCTCTCCGGGAGTGCCGCGATCGGCGGCAAGGCCCGCGCGTTGCCAAACGATTCGGTGGTGGCGACCTCGACCATCATCTGCGACGGACGGTCGGCGCGCGCCCACACCACGCCGCCATCGGCGCCGACGTCGCCGGACTGCACGCCATGGGTGATCTGCGGACGGTCGGCGGCGCGGCTGAGATAAGGCATCGCGATGACGCCGGCGCCGGTCGCTGCGGCGGTCGAGAGGAATCGTCGGCGGGAAATCTTGGAGGAAAAACCGGTCGTCATGCGTGCCTCGTTTTGCCTCTGTCATTCCGGAGCGATGCGAAGCATCGAGCCCGGAATCTCGAGATTCCCCGATGCGCAATTGCGCATCTGAGGTCTGGTGCTGGCGTACCATCCCGGAATGTCGGCTTGGTGCGGACACGCTATAGGAAAACTCTGTGACGACCCGATTACAGCGACGGCCGCTTACGCCGTGCCGGCTGCCCGGAACTGCGCGCCTGCACGTTGCAGGCTTTGCGGTATGCTCATTAGCAGCGACTTGCGGTCGGCCACCGCGTTGTGGAACTGCTCGAGCGCGATATTGAAAGCGGTCAAGGTTCCCTGTTCGATCGTACCATGCTCGAAGCAGCGCAGGGTGTCGCGCAGGATGTCGTCGGCTTCGGACTGCATCTGGTCGAGTTCTTCGATCGAATCGCTATGGCGGGCAGCCGTGAGCATGTCCAGCAGCCGCTCGCGCTGCGAAGAGTTGTTGCTACGCTCGTCTTTCTTCAAATAGCCTGCGAACCACGCGCCGGCCGAGCCCATCGCCGACAAGGCCATCAGACTCCACCAGATGTAATCGCTGTAGCGATCGAGGAAGGTCTTTTCCTCGCCGTCGACAAAGGCGGCAGCACCCGGGTGCACCGGGATCGTGGCGTCCTTGTCGGTATCCGGCGTCTCGATCTTGGCGGCCAGCGGAAATTCGGCCTTCAGCGATTGCCGGACCGCAAACAACTGCCGGGTGAAGGCGGCGATGGTCGATTCCGAGACGCCTTTTCGCGCCACGATATGATGCGCGAAGCTGATCGTCTTGACCTCGTCGTCCGGCCGGGCGGGCGAGCCGCCGAACGAGCCGGCGGGAATTTCCGACGCCTCATAGGCGGGATGGTTCTGCGCGATCGCTTCCGCCGAATCGATCCCCAGGAAGGTCGGCGTGCCGCCGTCGCGCGTCGATGCCGCGATCGCGTCCGTCGTGATCTTGCTGTTGACGGGCCCGGCGGCGAGATACGCGTCCGCCTTCTGGTTGCGGATCGCTTCAACCACTTCGTTGGCCGGAAACTGGATAATATCGACCTTGGCCGGATCGACGCCATATTGCTGCATGATCACCTTGAGCAGATTGACGTTGGCCTGGGTGCGGCCGACGACACCGATGCGATGTCCGGCAAGCTGCGCGATCTTGGTGATTTTCGGCCCGGCCTTCCTGCCTTTGGCCTTGGCGGCCGGAGGCACCCACAGCACCACGACGTTCTTGCGCAGCGTTGCTACGGCCTGGGCGTTCTTCGGCACCTCGAGATCGCCGCGGATGATGGCGAGATCGGCCTTGCCTTCGCCGAGCAGCGTGGCGCTTGCGGCGGCGCCGTCGGTCTGCACCGGCCGCAACCGGACCTGGCTGTGCGGCTGGTTGTTGAGGGCCTGCGTCAGCCTCTGAACCACCTTGAGGTCGTCGCTGCTGGCCGGGCCGACCGCGATCCGCAAGGTGACCGGCCGCATCGCAAAGTAATAGCCGGCCGCCAGCGCCCCGATGATGGCCAGCACGCCGGCAAGCACGACGAATGCCGCCCGCCGCTGCGCCGAGCGGGGCGAAGCTATCGGTTCGGCATTGTCCTGATCCGGGCCGTCGGTCATCGATCTCTAAACGATCGTTCGAGGTTCAATTTCACATTGCCAACGCGCTTACACGGACATTCTAGCAAATTTCCTGCCTAGCCGGGGTTACATCTCCGTCATGGTTACCGGCGGCCATTGGACGCGGCTTTCAGCCATGATTTGATGCGTTTTCCTTGTGCGCACCGGCATCCACCCCGCATCAATTGCGGGGCGCGCTTTCGCTCGAAAACCTATATTTTCGCCATGGACCCCAGCCGCGGCGTCCGGTGTTAGGGTAGAGTGCGCATGAAACGGGAGGCGATCATGGTGGAACGGCTGTCGGCGGAGGCGCGTCAGGCGGCGCTGGGAGAGCTATCCGGCTGGTCCGAGGTGCCCGGCCGCGAGGCGATTGCAAGGACCTTCACCTTCAAGAATTTCAACGAAGCGTTCGGGTTCATGTCCCGCGCCGCTTTGGTGGCCGAGAAGAACGACCATCACCCGGAGTGGAAGAACGTCTACAAGACGGTGGAGGTGGTGCTCGCGACCCATGACTCCGGCGGCGTCACCAGGCTGGATATCGAGCTTGCCAAGGCCATGAACGGGATCGCCAGACAGCTCGGCGTGGTCTAAAGGGCGGCCAGCCGATCTTGCGGCAGCGACGTCGCGCCCCCAATTCTTGCCATGCCCGCCGCGGCGAAACGGCCGCGCCGGCTTTGAAGGAGCGCCGCGATGGCTTCATCCGAACACACCGTGGGTTTTGAGCCTGCCGACCGGCTGGCGCAGGACCGCGAAAGCGAGCGCCGGCGCTTCTGGATCAAGCTGAAGCAGGTGGTCGCAAAACTTCCCTTCGCCGAGGATCTGCTCGCGGCTTATTACTGCGCCTTCGACAAGCAGACGCCGCTCCGCGTCCAGGCGGCGCTACTCGGCGCCATCGCCTATTTCATCCTGCCGTTCGATTTCATCCCGGACATGCTGCCGGTGCTCGGCTTCACTGATGACGCGGCGGTGCTGGCCACCGCGATCCGCATGGTCGCAAGCCACATCACGCCGGAACATCGCGACGCCGCGCGCGCCGCGCTGAAGCGCGGGATCGACCGGGGCGAAGCAGCAGAGTAACCCACGCGAGTTGCGTCACACCCCGTCGTCATCCCCGCGAAAGCGGGGATCCAGTACGCCGCGGCTTCTCGATTCGATCACTGGCGTCTCTGGAATACTGGGTCGCCCGGTCATAGGCGAGCGGAAGCGACGCCGTCCTTCGGACGGCTATGCCGGGCGATGACATCCTGGGTTTCATCGCTGCCGCTCTGCCGGGCGAACCTGCGCGCGGGCATTTTTCTCGGCGTCCCAGGCCTGGAATTGTCTGAACAGCGCTTCCTTCTCGGCATCGGACTGCAGCTTTCCGGCCGCAGGGCTCTGTTTCAGGAAATCCTCGAACCGGTTGCGCGCGACGGATTCGATGCCATGTTGCTCCAGCCATTGCTTCGCGACGGGCAAGCGCTGCCAGCCGGGAAGCGGTGCCGACAGCGAAACCTCCTTCCATTTCGGATGGAACGGCGGATTCTGGAATGTCGGGAATTTCGTGAAGAAGGCGTCCACGAATACTGCGAGCTTGCGATAGCGCTCGGTGTTGGGCGCCCAATTATAGGCCGCGAGCACCGCGGGAACGGCGATCGTATCGACCTGCTCCTGACCTTCGATCAGGTTGGGATAGTCTTTCGCCGAAAGGCTCGCGGGCAGATAGTCGCCCTGCAACGGCTTCTCGTAGTTGACCGTCACCAAATGGAACCGATCGTCCTTGAAACTGCTCACGGACTTATACGGCTTGCCCCCACAAACGATCACAGCGTCGATTTCGCCGGCCTTCAATTTCTCCAGCGCGATGCGTTGCTCAATATACACGACCTTTGGTTTCATCCCGAGTCGCTCGAACACAGTCAGCGCGGTGACGAAGGTGCCGCCATTGGGCAGGTCGACGCTGACGGTCTTGCCCTCGAGATCCCTGAGATTGCGGATCGATTTCGACGCGATCACGTGCACCTCTTCGTTGTAGAGCTTGGTCACGTAAGTGAACTGCTTCTTGATGTCTTTCGCAAAGCCCTTCCGCTCGAGATAATCCAGCGTGTCCGATCGGACGATGCCGAGATCGACGCCTTGGAGAAACAGGATGTCGGCGACGCTCTGCACCGAGCCGCGCCCGACAATGGGAAGGATGCGCAGCTTGTTGCCGTCATCGAGAACGGAAGCGAGATCGGCGCCGAACTGTACATACGTGCCGCCGATCGTGCCCGAGATCAACGTCACCGTGTTGGCGTTCAGGCTCTGCTTGGTACTGTTCGAGCCGAACTGGAAAATCGCTTTCAGGCTTTCGCTGACCTTGGCCGGATCGTATTCGGCCTGCTCGGCCCGCGCCGCGAAGCCGCAGGCCATCATCGTGGCGAATAACGCCACTCCCCATAAACGTCTCATCTGTCCCCCGATCGAAATCAGTTTTGCATTTCCGCGACGCGCGCTTGCGCATCGGAGGAGCCGAATTCGGCTGCCTTCTGGTACCAGTTGCGCGCCCGCGCCGGATCCGGTGTGACGCTGCGCGCATCACCTGTTCCCAGCACCGCAGGATCATAGGTCCGCGCCAGCAGCAGCGCTGCATCGGCCTCCCGTGCGTCCGCGGCGCGTTCGAGCAGCAGCCTTGCGGACGCGATGTCGCCGTTCGCGAGCAGGCCCTTTGCCCGCTTGAGCAATGCGGCGAGGTCGTCGGGATCGAGATGTCTTGCCGGCGGCGGAGCCGGAACTGCAGGTGTCGCAGGCGTCTCGGCTACCGCAACCAGGCTTTTGATCGCGGCCTGATAGGCGGCCGCGATCTCGTCGCGCGATGGCAGGTCGGTGCCGGCCGGCGGCGCAAGCGCAACGGTTTGAACCGGCTCCGGCGGCGGCGCGCTGAGTTGAGCGAGTGATGCCCCGGCAAACGACGCTGCGGCGCTGACGATGACCGCGCGTGTGGCGTCGACGGAAAACAGGGCGAGCACCATGGCTGCTGCCGATGCCGCGGAAATTACTGTCAGGATACGCGACGGGGATATCGCCCGTCTTTTGCGGATTTGCGGCGCGTTGTCATCCGCATCGCCGGAAAGAAACAGCGGAGCTGGCCCGTCTGAACTGATTTCCGCCGCATGCGATCGCCGATAGCGATAATGCGCAAATCCGGGATCGTTGATGTCTTCCTCAAGCGCCGCGACGGGCGGATCGCTGGAGTGCAAATGTGTCGAATTCCCCACCATGGTGACGCTTCCCCGCTACTACTACGCAACGATCGGGCATCCCGGCTTCTGGTTTTTATTGTCGTTGTCGAAGAACGCCCGTTACTTCGGGCGCTAACTCGCATGCCGAATAGGCCCAAAAAACGGCCCCGGCCGGCACGAATTGGGACTTATTTTGGTTTGATTGGGGCGGGATTGCCCTATTCAATGAATTTAAAGGTGAACGGGAACATTTTGCGCGTTGAAACCGGGCTTGCTGCGATCGTCCGTCTCAACCGACCATCAGGATGTCACCTGAGTTCACAAACGAAGTGCAACACTTCCGGCTGGAGGTGTTGCACTTCGAACGTGATCAATCCCAGCTTTTGTGGGGATGACGAAGGCACACGGCGGTTACGGATGCAAAATCACCTTGCCCATCGCCTTGCGGCCGGCGAGCACCTTTAACGCCTCGGCGGTTTGCGCCAGCGGGAAGGTGCGGTCGACATGCGAGGAGATCTTGCCCTCCGCAGTCCACCTCACGAGCTTTTCCAGATTGGCGCGGTTCTTCTCCGGATTGAGCCGGGCCCAGGCGCCCCAGAACACGCCGCGAATATCGCAGCCTTTGAGCAGCGCCAGATTGAGCGGCATTTTGGGAATGTCGCCGGCGGCGAAGCCGATCACGAGGAAGCGGCCTTCCCATGCGATCGAACGCAGCGCCGCCTCGGCATAGGTGCCGCCGACCGGATCGAAAATGATGTCAGCGCCCTTGCCACCGGTCAGCCGCCGCAAGCCTTCCTTGAGATCTTCCTTGGCATAGTTCAGGCCAAGCTCGGCGCCATGCGCCTTGGCGAATTCCAGCTTTTCATCCGACGAGGCGCAGGCGATCACCTTCAGGCCCATCAGCTTGCCGAGTTCGCACGCAGCCAGCCCGGTGCCGCCGGCCGCGCCCAACACCGCGAGCGTCTCGCCGGGTTTCGGGCTGGCGCGATCTTCCAGCGCGTGCAGCGCGGTGCCGTAGATGATGATGATCCCGGCGGCGCGATCGAAATCCAGATTGTCGGGAATTTTCACGATCGAGTTCGCCGGCAGCGCGATCTTTTCGCGGGCGCCGTTATGGCCGCAGGACGCCACCACGCGGTCGCCGACTTTCAGATCGGTGACGCCGGCGCCGACGCTCTCGATCACGCCTGCGACTTCGGCGGCCGGCGAAAACGGGAACGGCGGCTTGATCTGGTACTTGCCCTGGATCATCAGGATGTCGAAGAAATTCAGCGCCGCGGATTTGATCGCGATCACGGCCTCGCCGGGCCCGGCCACCGGATCGGGCACGTCGGCCAGCACGAGATCGTCGGGTTGGCAATATTGCGAGCAGAGAATGGCTTTCATGGACACACCTGATTTTCGGACGCACAAGGAAGGCTGGACGCTTCTTGCCGGATTTGACGCCGGGCTACAATCCGATTCGGATGCATGCCCCTTATGGTGCGGAACGCCAAAGGTCGCGATTGAAAGGGATTCAAACGATGTTTGAAAAAGGCCTGCTGGCGGGAAAGCGCATATTGGTCACCGGCGGCGGTTCCGGGCTTGGCGCCGCGATGGGACGCCGTTTTGCTGAACTCGGCGCGGAGTTGATCATCTGCGGCCGACGGCTCGAATTGCTGGAACAAACCGCGGCAGAATTGCGCAGCGCGCTCGGCGGCAAGGTCACCGTGGCCAGATGCGACATCCGCGATGGTGCGGCGGTCGATGCCATGATGGATGCGGTCTGGCGCGAGGCGCCGATCGATGTGCTCGTCAACAACGCGGCGGCGACCTTCATCGCGCAGAGCGAACATCTGTCGTTCCGTGCGGCCGACGCGATCCTGGCGCCGACGCTGCACGGCACGATGTATTGCACGCTGGCCGCCGGCCGCCGCTGGATCGAGGGCAAACACAAAGGCGTGGTACTGAGCATCCTCTCGACCTCGACCATCACCGGCCGCGCCTTCACGGTGCCCTCGGCGATGGCGAAGACCGCGGTGCTGGCGATGACCAAAAGCCTCGCGGTGGAGTGGGGCCCGAAAGGCATCCGCACCGTCGCGATTGCGCCGGGCGCGTTTCCGACCCCGGGCGCTGCGGGCCAACTCCGCCCCGAGGGCCGCGACGAGAGCTGGGCGCACCGCAACCCGCTCGGCCGCGCCGGCGAGCACGGCGAACTCGCCAACCTCGCGAGTTTCCTGATCTCCGATCAGGCCGGCTATATCAATGGCGAGATGGTGGTGCAGGACGGCGGCTCGCATTTGCGCAGTTCCGGCGCCGAGGATTTGCTGCAATGGACCGACGCGCAGTGGGCGAAGCAGCGCGAGGGGCGCGCGAAGGGCTAAGCGCGGCAGCGGCGGATTTGCGCCGCACGCGAACTGCACCCACCCCGTAACTGCCTTCCCAAAAAGGCATTTTCCGGCTATCCATCGGCGGTGGGACGACGCCGTCGGGCCATCTTCCAGTCACAATGATGAGGGAACCAGTTGTCCGTGCGGCAAATACTGACATCGCTGGTTGCGGGTATGCTGGTGTGCGGGACGATGTCCCTTGCGCAGGCGCAAAGTGCTGCGCCGAAGGCCACCAAGGACGCGGCCAAGCCCGCGGCCGCGACGACCAAGCCTGCGACAGCGGCGAAGCCTGCGGCCAAACCTGAAGCGGCGGCCGCGGCAGCGGCAGGTGGGGCGGAGCCGACCCTGATCGGGCAGTTCGGCACCTGGGGCGCCTATACGGCGACGCCGAACGGCAAGAAGGTGTGCTTTGCGCTGGCAAAGCCGTCGTCCTCGAAAACCAATCCGCCGAATCGTCCGCGCGATCCGGCCTATGCCTTCGTCTCGACGCGTCCGGCGGAAAAAGTCACCAACGAAGTCTCGATCATGATCGGCTACACGCTGAAGCCGGGTTCCGAATCCTCGCTCGAGGTCGGCGGCGCGTCGTATACGATGTATACCCAGGGCGACGGACTCTGGATCAAGAACGCCGCCGAGGAAGAGCGGATGGTCGAGGCCATGCGCAAATCCGCCGACGTCACCGTCAAGGGCGTCTCGGCCAAGGGCACCGAGACCACCGACACCTTCTCGCTAAAGGGGCTGTCGCAGGCGCTCGACAAACTGGCGCAGGATTGCAAGCGCTAAACTCAATCTTGGTTTTTGAGCCATGCCTTGAGGCAAGTTCCGGGTCACCTCTCCCGATGGGAGAGGTGTTTGGCGCCCGTTGCTGCATTTCCCGGCTTTCCAGCAGCTTCTGGAGGGCCTATTTGATGTTCCATGACAGACACCATGACCAGCACGACCGAGACCAGTTCCGCTTCCAGCGCGCCCTTGGAAAAGATCGCGCTCGAAACCTACGTGCCGCCGGCCAAGCCGTCGCTGGTCGGGCTGTCGCGCGCCGAGATCGCCGATCGGCTCGGCGAAATCGGCGTCGCGCCTGCGCAACGCAAGATGCGCACGCAGCAGCTCTGGCACTGGATGTATGTGCGCGGCGCCCGGAATTTCGACGAGATGACCAGCATTTCCAAGGAAATGCGCAGCCAGCTCGTGCAGCACTTCACGGTCGATCGTCCCGAGGTGGTCGCCGAACAAATCTCCAACGACGGCACCCGCAAATGGCTGCTGCGGTTACCGAGCGGCGACAAGGTCGAGCGGCCGCATGAAGTCGAGTGTGTCTATATTCCCGAGACCGACCGCGGCACGCTGTGCGTCTCCTCGCAGGTCGGCTGCACGCTGAATTGCTCGTTCTGCCACACCGGCACGCAGCGGCTGGTGCGCAATCTGACCGCCGGTGAGATCGTCGGCCAGATCATGGTGGCGCGCGACCGCCTCAACGACTGGGCCGACCGCGAGACCCCGACCGGCAGCCGCCTCGTCACCAATGTGGTGATGATGGGGATGGGCGAGCCGCTCTATAATTTCGACGCGGTGCGCGATGCGCTGTTGATCGTCGCCGACAATGAAGGCATCGGCATTTCCCGCCGCCGCATCACGCTGTCGACCTCAGGCGTGGTGCCCAACATCATCCGCACCGGCGACGAGATCGGCGTCATGCTGGCGATTTCGCTGCATGCGGTGCGCGATGAGCTGCGCAACGAACTGGTGCCGCTCAACCGCAAATATCCGATCGCCGAATTGCTGCAGGCCTGCCGCGACTATCCGGGCTCGTCGAATGCGCGGCGCATCACCTTCGAATATGTGATGCTCAAGGGCGTCAACGATTCGCTCGATGACGCCAAGCTGCTGGTGAAGCTGCTCAAGGGCATTCCCGCGAAAATCAATTTGATTCCGTTCAATCCGTGGCCGGGCACGCGTTACGAATGCTCGGACTGGGACCAGATCGAAAAATTCTCCGAATATATTTTCAACGCCGGCTATTCCTCGCCGGTGCGCACGCCGCGCGGCCGCGACATTCTCGCCGCCTGCGGCCAGTTGAAATCGGAGACGGAAAAATTGTCCGTGCGCGAGCGCCAGGCGCTGCGCGCGATGGCGATGACGGATTGATCCGATGGCGCGATCTGTCACTCAGGCCGTCATTGCGAGCGAAGCGAAGCAATCTATCTCTCCGCTTGCTGAGAGATGGATTGCTTCGTCGCTTCGCTCCTCGCAATGACGGTGCTGCCATGGCGCTGATCGGCCGTCTGTTTGTTATCTGCTTCGCCTTCCTGTTCGCGTGCCTGGTCGCGGGCATGATCGTGGTCGGCGCGGTGCTGTATCCGGAATTCTCCGATCTCGGCACCGGCCCGATCGATCAGAGCGCGATCAACGTCGTGCTCGGCTTCGGCTTCATCTTCATCTCCGGCTTTGCGCTGTTGCCGGCGCTGATCGTGGTGTTGATCACCGAGGCCTTTTATGTCCGGGGCGTGCTGACCTATGCGGTCGGCGGTGCGATCGTCGGAGCCGCCTGCTATCTCGGCCTGATCCCGTTCGATCCCGAAACATTGCATTTCGACGGTATCGTCCGCCGTCATCTCGAAATCATGACCGGTGCGGGCATCGTCTCGGGGCTCGTCTATTGGATGATCGCGGGCCGCACCGCCGGCGCGTGGCGCGAGCCGCCGCGACCCTCAAGGCCGCCTCCGCCGCTGCCGTCGCAGCCGCTGTGAGCCTTTTCATCGCCAACCGCCTCGGCTAAACCGCGCGCCATGAACCGGACCGGACTTTTCATCGCGCTGGGACTGGCGCTCGTCATCGGATTGCTGTTCGGGATTTATCCCGAACTCGACCTGAAGCTGGCGGCGCTGTTCTATGATCCCGCCATCAAATCGTTTCCGATAAAACTCGATGCGGTGGCCGAATTCGCGCGCGACGCCGCGATGTGGATCGCATGGACTTTCGCACTGCCGGCGATCGTGGCGTTCGTGGTAAAACTGGCGCGGCCGGACCGGCCGATGCTGATCCCGGGACGCGCGGCGATCTTCCTGCTGGTCACGATCATTCTGTCCGCGGGCATTCTGACCAATTTCACCTTCAAGTCCTACTGGGGCCGGCCGCGGCCGGTCATGGTGACGGAATTCAACGGCCCCTGGCAATTCGTGCCGTGGTGGGATCCGCGCGGGGCTTGCGGAAAGAACTGCTCGTTCTTCTCCGGCGAGGGCGCCACCGCGTTCTGGACCTATGCGCCCGCGGCGTTGACGCCGCCGGCGTGGCGGCCGCTGGCCTATGCGGCGGCGACCCTGTTCGGGATCACGACCTCTGTGCTGCGGATGGCGTTCGGCGGGCATTTCTTCACCGACGTCGCGGCCGCAGGCCTGGTGAGCTTTCTGGTGATCTGGCTGGCCTATGCCTTCATCTACCGCTGGCCGGCCACCCGCATGACCGACGCGCAGGTTGACGCCGGCCTGGCGCGGCTGGCCTCAACCTGGTCCCGCTTGACGCGGCGCTGGCGCCCGCTGGGGTAATCCGTCGTTTAAACGCGTGCCCATCAGCGTGAAATTTGGTAATCGCGCACTCAACCCGCAAAACGACATCTGGCACTTCGACCGATTGGAAGCTCTATGAGTACGATCCTGAAAAGCCTGCCCAAAGGCGAAAAAGTCGGCATCGCCTTCTCGGGCGGTCTCGACACCAGCGCGGCGCTGCTGTGGATGAAGCAAAAAGGCGCCCGCACCTTTGCCTATACCGCCAACCTCGGCCAACCTGACGAGGCCGACTACAACGAGATTCCGCGCAAGGCGCTGGAGTACGGCGCCGAAAAAGCCCGACTCGTGGATTGCCGCACGCAATTGGTGCACGAAGGTATTGCCGCCGTCCAATCCGGTGCCTTCCACGTCTCGACCGGCGGCATCGCGTACTTCAACACCACGCCGCTTGGTCGCGCCGTGACCGGCACGATGCTGGTAGCGGCGATGAAGGAGGACGGCGTCAACATCTGGGGCGACGGCTCCACCTACAAAGGCAACGATATCGAGCGCTTCTACCGTTACGGCCTGCTGACCAACCCGAGCTTGCGAATCTACAAGCCATGGCTCGACCAGCAGTTCATCGACGAGTTGGGCGGCCGTGCGGAAATGTCGGCGTTCATGACCGCCCATGGATTCGGCTACAAGATGAGCGCCGAAAAGGCTTATTCGACCGACAGCAATATCCTCGGCGCAACCCACGAGGCCAAGGATCTCGAGCAGCTCGACAGTGGCATCAAGATTGTCAATCCCATCATGGGCGTGCCGTTTTGGCGCGACGACTGCGTCGTCAGGGCGGAAAAGGTCACCGTGCGTTTTACGGAGGGCCAGCCCGTCGCGCTGAACGGCCAGACGTTCGCCGATCCGGTCGCGCTGTTCCTCGAGGCCAACGCCATCGGCGGTCGACATGGCCTTGGCATGAGCGACCAGATCGAGAACCGGATCATCGAGGCGAAGAGCCGCGGCATCTACGAAGCCCCCGCCATGGCGCTGCTGCACATCGCCTACGAACGTCTGGTCACCGGCATCCACAACGAAGACACCATCGAGCAATACCGGATCGGCGGCATGCGCCTTGGCCGACTGCTCTACCAGGGACGGTGGTTCGATTCTCAAGCCCTCATGCTGCGAGAAACCGCCCAGCGCTGGGTGGCTCGTGCGATCACCGGTGAGGTGACGCTCGAGCTGCGCCGCGGCAACGATTACTCGATCCTGAACACCGAGAGCCCCAATCTGACCTATCAGCCGGAGCGGCTGAGCATGGAGAAGGTGGAAGACGCGGCGTTCACGCCAGCAGACCGCATCGGCCAGCTGACGATGCGCAACCTCGACATAGCCGATACCCGCGGCAAGCTGAATCTCTATGGAAAGACAGGCTTGCTATCGAGCGGTGAAGGCTCCCAGATCTTCAGACTCGAGAGCGACAAGAGCTGAGCGTTTTCAAATCGTCTTTCCGCGTCATTGCGAGCGAAGCGAAGCAATCCATCTCGCCACATAAAAGGAAGAATGGATTGCTTCGTCGCTTACGCTCCTCGCAATGACGGGCTAAAAAAATGGCCGGGATTTCTCCCGGCCATTTTCATGGAGCGATTGCCTTACCGCGGCGGCGCGATGCCGGGCGGGGGCGGCGGCAGCGATGCCGTTCCACCATTGAGCAACGGTGTGATGCGGCGGACGGTGACGCGGCGGTTGATGCGGCTCGGTCCTGAAGTCTGTTCCTTCGGATATTGCGAACCGTAGCCTTGCGAGGTCAGGTTTTCCGCGGGCACGGCGAACTGCTGCGTCAAAAGCTCGGCCGCAGATTCCGCGCGCCGGTCGGACAGCGACAGATTGTCGGTGTCGTTTCCGGTCGCATCGGTGTGACCCTCGATCAAGAACACCTCGCGCGGATTGCGCTGGATGGCGCGGTTGAGTCCGTCCGCAATCACCTGCAGCTTCGCCGCCTGATCGGGGGGAATTTCCCACGATCCGGATTCGAAGGTGATGGTGTTGAGGTCGATGCTCGGCATCAACTGCCGAACCGACGGGCTGTAGCGGATTTCATCGAGCGAATAGCGCCGCGCGATCCGGTCCACTGGCGGCGCCTCCATGGTGTCGTAGATAACCTCCGGTGTCGCATCCTCGGAATCGACGATGTAGCGATCATAGGGGATGCGAATCACCGGCGGCGGCAGGTCGACATAGAAACCGCCGATCGCGCGCGGATCGCGATAGCTGTTGTCGATGATGACGACTTCGCGACCGCCCTCATCGCGCCTGATCCGGCGCAGCAACTCGCCGTCGCGGCCGACCACCGTGATGATCTGCGTGCCGTCCGGACGGATCACGATGGTGCGGGTTTCCCCGCCCACGGTTTGGGTCTGGATGTCGCGCGCGCCGTAGCGGAAGCGATCCTCCTCGTTGTGGCGAATATACTCCTGGCCGCCGGGATCGCGAATGATGACGCGCCCGGGCTCGGTGATGACCGTACGGCCGCCTTCCTGGACTTCGTGCCGTTCGCTGCGGAATTGATCCATGTTGCGCGGTCCCGGAGCCGGTGCGCCCGCTGAAAGCGCCTTGGTTCCCAGCGCCGGTGGCGGCGGGGGAAGCGGCGCGGTCACCGTCGGCGCACGCTGGAACGCAGGCGCGACCGTCGGAGGCGTGTTTTGTACCCGGCCGGGCGGCGGTGTGGCGCCGGGCGCGGTCGGAGCAGCGCCCGGAGGCGGTCCGCCGCGCGGCGGCGGCGCGGTGGGAGTTGTGGTCGGAGCGGCTGCGCCAGCCGGCGGTGTCGGCGATACTCCGGGACGCGGCGGCGCCGTCGGGCTTCCGGCAGCCGGCGGCGCAGTTTGAGTTTGCGGCGCAGGAGCCGGCGTTGTGGTCGACGGCAATTGCTTGGCGCCCGCCGGCGGTGGGGGCGGCGGCACCTGCGATGGCGTGCCCTTCTGGAGCGACGATGGCGGAGTCGGCGCCGTCGGTTGTTTGGGCGCAGCAGGCGCCGTCGTCGCCGCCGGAGGTGCCGGCGGGAGCGCGTGTGCGGGTGGCGCCGCGGTCGGGGGAGCCGGCGGAGCGGTATGCACGGGCGGTGCGGCCGCGGGTGGCGGCGGCGCATGCGGAGGCGGCGCCGGGGGCGGCGTCGGACGCGCGGGGGGTGCTGCTGCCGGAGGAGGTGGCGGTGTCGGACGCGGCGGCGGTGCTGCCGCCGGAGGAGGTGGCGGCGTCGGACGCGGCGGCGGTGCCGCAGCAGGGGGTGGCGGCGGCGGTGCGGGACGCTGAGGCGCTGCGGCCGGCGGCGGCGCGCCCTTCGGCGGCGCCTTGGGTTTTCCGTCGGGGCCCAATTCTTCCTTGGTTCCCTGCGCCACAACGAGCGGCGCGGTCTGCGCATGCGATGCGAAGGTTGCGAGCTGCGTCACGGTCAGAGCAGACGTGGCAAGCAGCACGATGCGAAGTTTTGTCATGATGTCCTGGATCCCCGGAAAAATCTGGCGGCAAGGTTGGCGAGAAAAAGAGTGGCTTTCGCCGAACGTTTCGGCGGGTCGATCAACGGCTAATCGTTAGGCCGGATTGTGGCGGGCTACAAAACGCGAACGCTATTTATTTCGACAGCATAACGGGTTGCATACGCAATTGTTCATTACGCATTCAGACGATGCTTTCAAATCGAACTTTTACATTGTCCCCTGTGGCATCTCTGAGGCGCCGGTATGGAGTTTCGGCTGCGTGCCTGAAAAGCCGAAACTGCCGGCATCGGTTCCAGGCGGAGGTGCGGTCGGACCGTTCGGTCCGCGGACCGGCAGTTCGTCCGGCATCTTGCCCGGTAACTCTTCCGGCCGCGACGGCTCGCCGGGTTCATGTATCGGGGTAGGCACTTCCGGGCGAGGATTGCCCGGAGGAATCCCCGGCGGAGGTTCAGTCGGCGTACCCGGCGTTGCCGGTGGAATTTCCGGTGGTTCGATTGGCATCGACGACAACGGCGAGATCGCCGCGATGTTCCGCGCCGCTACCGGAGCTGGAACCGTCCCTACGGCGTATGGCACACCGCCTCAATGTTATGACCGTCGGGATCGAGTACGAACGCACCGTAATAATTGGGGTGATAATGTGCGCGTATTCCGGGCGCGCCGTTGTCGCGTCCGCCGGCCGCGATGGCCGCCTTGTAGAAGGTGTGCGTTAGTAATCCGAGACCGGAAAACCGATGTGGTCGATCATCAAAATCTCCTGCGCTGTGCGGCCACGGCGATGCCTCCTCAGTGGTGGAGGTGTGCTTCGCCGGAGCCGTTCGGCAGATATAGCAACTCTTCGCTGATCTACTTCACCAGCCCTTTCAACGCCGCCAATATGCGCGTGCCATTCGGACTGCCGAGCCCTGTGCACGCATCCCAGCCGACGCCGGCGCGGTACGCGCCGTTGTCGCCTTCGCTGACGTCGCGGAGAACGCCAGAGGCCAAATTCTTGTACAGGATCGGATTGAGGAACCCGAGCGGCGTTCCCAGCAACTGGTTGAGACGTGCGATCAGGCCCGCCCACATCGGCGCCGTGGCGCTCGTTCCGCCGATGCCCCCGACGGTGCCGTCGGGGCCCATGACCAGGACTCCCGTATCGGGGTCGGCGATTCCCGAGACGTCGGGTACGCCGCGGCCAATGCGATGTCCGGGGTTGACCGACACCGGGACGCTCGCCGAAGTCTGATAGGTCGGCAACGCAAACAGGCTGCTTACCCCTCCCCCGGTTGCGCTCGATGGACCGTCATTCCACACCGTCTCGCGGTTGATCACGCCGTTTGCAGCGACGACCCGGGTGCCGCCGCAAGCCAAGACCCAGGGGCTCGAGGCCGGATAATCGACGTGCTGCCGTTGGTCAGTTACTTCCTCGGTCGAGCCCTGGTCTCCGGCGGCGACGCAGACGTTGATTCCGGCCAGCGCAGCGCGCTGCAACGCCTCGTTCACCTTCATGATCGCCTGCTGGGTCCAGAGGATTTGGCCCGTCGGTCCGTCCTCGGGATTGCCGTAGCTGATCGAGATGATGGACGGCCGGTTTTGCGTCGCCGTCACCGCCGAGGTCAGCGCATCGACCCAGCCCTGCTCGGTGAACTCGGTAAAGTACATCATGAACTTAGCTTTCGGCGCGACCGCGCCGGCCATGCAGATATCCAGCAGCACCTCGCCGGTCACGTCGGTGTCCTGGCTGCCGTCGCCGGGCTTGTTGCCCGGGCCGTGGACGACGACGTCGGTGAGTTTTGGCGGCGCCAAGTGAAGCGTATCCTTGAAGTAACTCTTCACGAGTTTCTGCGAATAACCACCGACCGCTGTCTGGCCGGAATCGCCGAGCGCGCCGTTGAATACGAAGATGGCGATCGTCTGTCCGCTGCCGTCTGCATCCGGAAAGCTATAAAAATCCGCGATCTCGGTCGGAAGGTAGGTCAGGGGCTGCGCAGCGCGGGACACAAAGCGGTGCCGGCTGCGCCGAAAATAAGGGCGTCCCATCACCCGGTTGTCGAAGCCGAAAACCGCTTCAACGATGCTGCGCAACGAGTCCGGGGTGTGGACCGGCCCGACCCTGCCGCGATAGCGGCCGCCCGGATGTTCCCAGATTTGCAGGTCGACGCCGAAGGCCCGCGCGGCATCGCCGATCTTTCCTTCAATCAGAACGCTTCGCTTGACCTCGCTGGCTTCAATCACCTTCAACTTGTTTGCCGTGGCAAATTTCTTTACCGCGTTGATGTCCTTTGCGTCGGCCTCGAAGGCGCTCAACACCTGGGCGCTTTGCGTCGAATGCATCCACTCATATGGACTATGCCCGATTTCCTTGAGCGAGGGGATGTGGGCGTGAGCAGGACGGGATCGCACATAGACGGTCAGCCTGATCGGCCGCTCGGGATCTGCCGGACCGATCACACGGGCGTTCGGCAGCGGCAACCTCTCGCTGCCGGCGACCCGCCGTAGATTTTCGTGCGAGTTTTGTCCGGACGTGGTTGCGAATTGCAGGCTTGGTTTGCGGGCCATGGTGCATCCCTCCGTTCAAGCGGCTGACGTGGTGGGACGGCAATCCTGCAACCCAAGGTAAATCAGGTCAATGGCTTTCGGGGCGCTGACCAGGGCACGCCGGCGCGCCGGTCGGTCCTGCCGCACGCATACGTCACGCGGCACGACGCCGGAGGCGAAGCTGGACGCGACGCTCTATTCGCGCGCCAGCAAGGTGTTGCTGCGGGTTCTGCCGGTCTCGACATAACCGCGCGCACGCATGTCGGCGATGCAGTCTTCCAGCCATTCGTTCTTCGACAGATGTTCGATCACCACCGCGTGCGGCCACAGCGATGGCGGCGCTTCCTTGAAGAAGCCGGTCAGCACGCGATCCTCAAAACCCTCGACGTCGATCTTCAAAGCATCGACCCGCGATACGCCGGCCTCCTCGAGAATCCGCTGCAGCCGCAGCGACGGCACCTTGATGGCTTTGCCCGAAGCTTTGCCCGACACGATGTGGCTGGCGCCGAGGTTGTCGCCGTCGGTTTCGATCATCAGATCGCCATCGGCGGGGCCGGCCGCCGCCGCCACCAGCCTCACCTGCGTATAGCCGGACGCCGAATTGTTGAAGGCAAGCCGGGCATGGGTGACGGGATGCGGCTCGATCGCGATCACCTTGCCTCCCGCGCCGACGTGCCGCGCGAGCGCAAGCGCATAAGTGCCGACATTGGCGCCGACATCGACGAACACGCCGCCCGCGCGGGTATGCGCCCGCAAAAAGTCCAGCTCTTCGAGATTGTAGTCGGGATTGAACAGCGCCCCGCGTTCGGTGGCGCTGGCCTGATGATAGAAGCGGAACGAGGCGCCCTGATACTGCACGTCGACCGGTCCCGCGCGCAGCAGATTGACCAGCCGCGACAGCATCGGCCGGAACGCGCCGCGCTTCAGCCGCGAGCGCTGCGCCAGCGCGATGATCGCGGCCTGGGCGGCATTGGGTGCGAACGCGCCGAACGGCGGCGGTGATGGATCGTTATCGGGAGTCAAACCGGGGTCCTCGAAAGACGGCGAAAGCGGCGCATGCATAGCCGACTTTACGGATGACTCCAACGAGGAGTTAGGTCGCCTTTTCCGGCGGCGGCGTCGTGCGCCGGCGCAGGAAGCGACCGAGCAGGCGGCGTTTGACCTTGCGGGGAATCAGATCGACGTCGCTGACGAGTTTGGCGCCGCCCTTGCGCCGTTCCAGCACGATCTTGCGGCTATGGAAGGCTTCCAACTCGACCCGATGGGCGACGCTGACGATGGTCGCCTTGGGAAGCTCCTTGGTGACGATCTCCATCATTTTGTCCTGGCTCTTTTCGTCGAGCGCAGAGGTGGCCTCGTCCAGCACGACGATGTCGGGCTTGTGCAGCAGCAAACGGGCGAACGCCAGCCGCTGCTTTTCGCCACCGGACAGGGTTTGATCCCATGGCGCCTCGTCCTCGATCTTTTCCTTGAGATGATCGAGCCCGACCTTGTGCAGCGCATCGGCGAGCTGTTCGACGGTCCAGTCCTCGGCGGCGCCGGGATAGGCGACCGCGCGGCGCAGCGTGCCGAAGGGGACATAGGGCTTCTGCGGCAGCATGAACAGCCGCCGATCGGGATGGAAGTTGACGCTGCCGCCACCCCATGGCCACAGCCCGGCGATGGCGCGCACCAGCGTGCTTTTGCCGGTGCCGGATTCGCCGGCCACCAAGAGCCGCTCGCCGGGCTCGATCACCACTTCGGTTTCGCCGACCACGGCGGTGCCGTCGTCGAGCGTCACCGACAGGTCGTTCAGGCTGAGCATGGCGTCGCCCTCGGTCTCGCCGCGCTTGATGCGGCCGATGCCGTCGCCGCGCTCGGCGCGCTCCAGTCCGTCGAGCGACATCATCAGCGAGGCGATGCGGCGCGCACAGGCGTTCCAGTCGGCGAGGCGCGGATAATTGTCCACCAGCCAACCGAATGCGCTCTGCACGATCGTGAAGGCGGATGCGGCCTGCATCACCTGTCCCAGCGTCATGCTGCCGTCGAGAAATTTCGGCGCGCACAACAGCAGTGGCACGACAGGTGCGATCAGGCTCGATCCCTGCGACACCAGCGTCGTGCGCATGTGCTGGCCGGCGAGCCGCGCCCATTGCCGGAGAACCTTTGTAAAGGTCTTGTCGATGCCGTCGCGCTCTTCCTCTTCGCCGCCGAGCAGCGCAATGCTCTCGCCGTTCTCGCGCACGCGGGTCAGCGCATAGCGATATTCGGCCTCCGCCTGATTCTTGTCCTCGGATATCTGCACAAATCGCCGTCCGATCGTCATGATCGAACCCGAGGCAATCGCGGCGTAGAGCACGGCTGCGATAACGAGAAAGCCGGGAATGCTGATGGCCGATCCCGCGACCGTCACCGTCAGCGCACCGCCGATGGTCCAGAGTACCGCGATGAAGGTCGCGGCCGACAGCAATGCCGAGGTCACGCCGGCCATGAAATCCACCGGCGAATCGGTCGCGATCCTCAAATCCTCGGCGATCCGGTATTCCGGATTCTGGTGATCGCCGCTGACCAGATTGAGTTGATAATAACGGCCATTGCTCAGCCACCGCGACACCACGGAATTGGTCAGCCATGCCCGCCATCGGCGCTGGATGCCCATGCGCGCGAAAACCTGGGCGACGCCGAGCAGCACGCTGCCGATCGCAAGCGGAAAGAACACTGCGGTGAGATGGAATACCGTCGCCGAATCGCGCTTCTCGATGGCGTCGAAGATCGCACGGTTCCAGACATTGATACCGTACTGAAATCCGACATTGGCGACGATCAGGATCAGCAGGCCGATCGAAAACAGCCACGCCAGCCGGTCGCCGCCCTCACCCCAAAATCCCCGCGCGCTGATCCAGAACCGCGTCAGCAGATAATCCTTGCGCGCCTGCTCGGCCTCCTCCGGCGACCATTCCGGGTCGGGTTCGACGACTTCCGGCGGGGATGGTTCGACATGGTCGCCGTCTTCGGCGACCACTTCGACGATTTCTGGATTCTTCTTGGAAGCTGGCTTCTGTGCCGACGATTCGTTGGTGGACGCTTTGGACTTTACATCTGGTTTGGCCATGGTCGGATAACGTGAGAGAAATCAAAAGGTTCCCTGACGTTCCGGGGCATGGTCACGCCGGCGCGGCATCACGCTTCACGTTGCGCCAGCGGCCGACCTTCTGCAGGACCTCGGCGAGCTGTTCGATCGAATAGGGCTTTTGCAGCAGCTCAAAGCCGTAGCTGCCGTTTTGCGACAGCACGTGGCTGTAGCCGCTGGTCAGCACGACGGGCAGGTCATGATGGCGGCGGCGGATTTCCTGCGCCAGTTCGATGCCGCTCATGCCAGGCATCACCACGTCCGAAAACACCACGTCGAAACGGCTGGCATCGCTCATCAGCTCTTCGAGCGCGTGGGTCGCGTTGCCGACCAGCGTGGTGTGATAGCCGAGCCCGGCCAGCGCGTCGGTCGCGAACTTGCCGATCTCGGCATTGTCCTCGACCACGAGCACCCACATGCCCTGACCATCGATCGGCGGCGCGTCTTCCGCCGCGACCTGCCGCGGCCGGCCGCCGCCGGCGGCGCGCGGCAGGTACAGCGTGAAGATGCTGCCCTTGCCAAGCTCGCTGGCGACGATCACTTCGCCCCCGGACTGTTTGGTGAACCCGAACACCTGCGACAGGCCGAGTCCGGTACCCTGTCCGACTTCCTTGGTGGTGAAAAACGGTTCGAAGATGATCCCGAACCGGTCCTGGGGGATCCCGATGCCGGTATCCTCGACGGACACCGCAACATAGCCGTGCGGATTTTTGGATGGTGCGGCAGCACCCGGCAATTCGGCGACCATCCGCACCGTAAGGGTGAGCCGCCCAGCGCCGTCGATGGCGTCGCGGGCGTTGACCGCCATGTTGATGACAGCGGTCTCGAACTGGCCCGCATCGGCATTGATGAAGCAAGGCTCGTCCGGCACGTGGATCACGATCTCGATCCGTGAACCGATCAGGGTGGCGATCATTTCGCCGAGCATCTGCACGTTTTGACCGACGTCGAACAGTTCCGGCTTCAAGGTCTGCCGCCGCGCGAAGGCCAGCAACTGGCCCGTCAGTTTTGCGGCGCGGGTTACGGTGTCCGAGATCGCGTCGATGTAGCGCAGCCGCCGCGGCTCCGGCAGATCCGGCCGCCGCAACATATCGACGGAGGCGCTGATGACGGTCAGAAGATTGTTGAAGTCATGCGCGACGCCGCCGGTCAATTGCCCCAGCGCCTCCAGCCGCTGGCCGTGCTTGAGCGCCTCCTCGGCTTCGGCGCGCTTGGCGGCTTCGGCATGAAGGTGCCGCGTTCGCCGCAGCGCCAGCGAGAGTAGGAAGAACAACAGCGCGGTGGCCGGCGCGCCGAAAATCAGATGCTGGCTCATGGTGGCGAGCCAGCGCGCCCGTATTGCCGATGTCTCCAGCCCCGCGCTGACATAGATCGGATATTCCGCAAGCCGCTGATAACCGAGGCGGCGCTCGATGCCGTCAGCCGGCGAATTTACGGTGATTACCCCGGCTTGGGGGTGGGCGACGATCTGTTGCCCGAGCGGCCCGGTCGGCTCGAATCGGAAATTACGGTCGAGGGCGGGGAAATGGGCCAGCACCGCGCCATCGGTCCGGACGAGCGCGAAAAAGCTGCCGGGCTCGCGACCGATCCGGGCGTAGAAATTCTCGAAATATTCCGGCAGCACGGAAGCCTGAAACACGCCGGCGAAGCTGCCGTCCTCGTTCTCCCGCCTCCGGCTGACGCCGAAGAACGCCGCGCCCTGGTAGGGCGGCCTCGGTTTCAACGCCTCGCCGATATAGGTGCCGACATTGCGCTCGACATGGGCGCTGAAATAGTCCCGGTCCGAGAAATCGATGGCGGGTGCCGGTACCACCAGGCTGTTGACAAGCGCCCGGCCCCTGGCGTCGAAGATCCAGGCCGATTTCATCTGCGGCAGCGAATCGGCGAGCTGTTTCAGCCGCAGGTGCAGGGTCTCCTCGCGGGAGGCGATGCCGGCGTCGGGAATGCCGCGGACGATCTCGGCGATTTCCGACAGGCTGCGGTCGATAGTCTCGAACACCTTCAGCGCGTGTTCGTGCGCGACATCCAGCGCGCGCTCGATTTCCCGGTCGGCGGTCTCGTTGGTGGAAACCCAGGAGACGGCGGAAGCAAAGACGAACAGCGCCAGTGGGAGGGCCAGCGAGGCGGCCATCATCCATTGCAGCAGTTTTAGCGAATTGGGTTGCGCAGTCTGCACGGGCGCTCCTGCTCCACGCAGAGCTTACTGCAATCTTTCCCGCGTCACAAAGCCAAGTGATGAGACGGAACACCAGCCTTTCCGTCATCCCGGCGTAACGGCCGTTCCGTTATCGCCGGCGTAACGGCTTTGCCGTTATCGCTGGAGGTGCGAGCCTCTTCGGCGAGCCTCGAAGCATGACCAGGTCGGATGTGGCCATCCTTCGAGGCCGTCGCAATTGCGACGGCGCCTTGGGATGACGGCGGAGCCTGTAGCTCTCAGCGCCTGCGATCAATCGATAAACTGATAATCAATTCGGATCCGGCCATCGGCGGCCAGCAGGCAGACGATCAGTCCGGTCGCGGCAACCGCGCCGCCGCCTTTCGGCACCATGCGCCAGTTGAACCTGACCAGGTCGCGGAGCTGCTCGACGCCGCCGTTGGGTTCGAACCTGTAATTGCGTTCGGCGACATTGGTCTGGTGCGAGGTGGCGACGCGGGTCTCCAGAGCGGCGTGGCCGTGCACCTCGCGCTCCCGCACATAATGGGTGCCATTCTCGATCCAGAGGGCTGCGACCTCGGCGCGGCGGGCGGCCGGATCGGCTTCATTCCAGATCTGGATGTAACGCTTGGCAAGGTCTTCGGCGTGGGACATGGGACCTATCTCTTCTCGAATTTTTCGTGCCGGCTGACCGGCGATGAAGAGAGGATAGGGATGGAAAACTGGACGATGAATGGCTATTTGGCCTAGATTATTGTCCAGGCGTCCAGACCAGCGGTGGGTGAGGAAGAGCACATGGATCCCCTCGACGACGCATTTTCGGTCATGCGGGTGCGCCAATCGCTCTATGCGCGGGTCGATGCCGGCGCGCCCTGGGCGATACGGTTCCGGGAAGGCAAAGCCGCGCGATTTGGCCTGCTGATCGCAGGCTCCTGCTGGCTCACGACGGAGCAGCCGGCGAAATCGATCCCGCTTGCGGCGGGCGATTGCTACGTGATCCTGGATGGCTCGACCTACACGCTCGGCGACGATCCGCGCTCGGCGCCGCTGAATTGTTTTGACGTGATGCCAAAACTGGTCGATGGCGCGGTCGGCATCGGCGGCGGTGGGGCGGCGGCCACCGTCGTGACCGGTTGGTTCGTCTATGACGAACTCGGCGCCCGCCCGCTGACGGCGCTGCTGCCGCGCGTGCTGCATACAAGCGTCGATGGCTACCGCACCGAGATTTTGAAAGCGACGCTCGAATTGCTGGCGAAGGAGACCGAGCGCCCCGGCGTCGGCTCCGGCGTCGTCATTTCGGGGCTTGCGGATATCCTGTTCGTGCAGGCGATCCGCAGCCATCTCAACCACGCCAACGAGGACGAGGTCGGCTGGCTCGCGGCCTTGTCCGACAAGCGCATCGGTGCGGCGATGCGCGTGCTGCACGGCAGTCCGGCCGACGCGTGGACCGTCGAGAAGCTGGCGGCGCGCGCCAACATGTCGCGCTCGGCATTTGCCGCGCGCTTCAAGGCAAAGCTCGGCGAAGCCCCGCTGGAGTATCTGACGCGCTGGCGCATGTTCCGCGCCGGCGTGCTGCTGCGGCACACCGAGCGCTCGCTGGCCGAAATCGCCAATGAGGTCGGCTATGAAAGCGACGCGGCGCTGAGCAAGGCGTTTCACCGCGTCGTCGGCATGGCGCCCGGCGCGTTCCGTAGGCAGAACGCGGAGGCGAGCGGAAGAAAAGCTGCAGCCTGATGCCCGACCTCATCCTGAGGAGCTTGCCACCGGGTCCGCGCGAAGCGCGGCCCGATGATAAACTCCGCAAGCTCGGACGCAACACGCGGACTCGCGGCCATCCTTCGAGACGCGGCGAAGACGCCGCTCCTCAGGATGAGGTCCGAGCCAGCTTCGCAGCAGGATGACGACGCAGTTTGCGGCGGAAATGCGCGGGCGGCGGCCTAACACTACAGTTGCCTTTTATGCAGTTTTCTGAATCCATGGGCAACCATGATTCGAAGATCGTGGACGCGGCCAGCGTCGATTGAAGAGACGCTTGCGCTGTGGGCGGCGTCGCTTCGTGAGATCAAGCAACGGATACGTCCGTTGTTCAATCAAGATCGTGTTGCGAGGAATGCAGGCTTGTTTCTGGAAAGCCTGCTCGGAGATGAGCAACGCAAGACCGGTTGGATGCGCGCGGAGGCAGCTGGCGATCCCGGTCCTTGGCGGCAACAGGCGATCCTGGGTCGCAGGGATTGGGATGCTGATGGTCTGCGCGATATCGTCCGCGATTATGTCATCGAGCATTTGGCGGATGACGATGCGGTGCTCGTGATCGACGAGACCGGCTTTCTCAAGCAAGGCAAGGCGTCGTGCGGGGTGGCGCGGCAATACACTGGTTCCGCCGGCAAGATCACGAACTGCCAGATCGGCGTCTTCGCCGCCTACGTGTCGCGCCACGGTCATGCGTTCATCGATCGCGCGCTGTATCTTCCGAAGGAATGGACCGACGATCCAGATCGTCTGGAAGCCGCATATGTGCCTCCCGGTGCCGGCTTTGCGACCAAGCCAAAGCTTGCAACGAGCATGATCGCACGCGCCATAGCCGCGTCTGTACCATTCAAGTGGGTTGCCGGTGATACTGTCTACGGTGTTGGCGATATCGAACAGCAATTACGCCGGGCAGGCAAAGGCTACGTGCTCGGGGTCAGCAGCGCTCATGTATTTCAATCCTGGGGCAAGCGGCGATCGGTCGCCGGCAAGGCCGCGGACATCGCTCGGACGCGGCGCGCGTCCGATTGGAAACGCCTGTCGGCAGGGGCCGGAACCAAAGGACCGCGGCTGCACGATTGGTGCTATCTCGAATTGGCCGATCTCGAGGTCGAAGAATTTTACAGCGCAAATCATGGTCTTTGGACACGAGGTCTGCTGATCCGTCGTCGTATCGCCGATGGCGATCTCGCCTTCTTCACCACCTGGTGTCCAGCGGGAACATCCATCGAAACGCTGGTGGCGGTCGAAGGCCATCGGTGGGCGATCGAGGACAGCTTTGAGACCGCGAAAAACGAGTTCGGGCTCGATCACAACGAGAGCAGATCCTGGCATGGGTGGCATCGCCACGTTTCCCTGGTGATGCTCGCCTTCGCCATGATGGCGGTGATCCGCCATCGCGCCAATTCGCCGCCGCCCAAAAAAACGAAACGCCGAACCACGGCAAAACTCAAAATATCACCAATCCGTCATTGATCCGTTGGTCAATCCAGGAAGTCCGCCGCATCGCCATCAGGCTCGCCCGAAAGCGGATCCAACCCGCACACATCATCGCATGGTCACTCTGGCGCAGAACTCACCAGGCCGCCGCCCAACGGGCCCACTTCAAAAAACGACAACTGTAATGCTAAGCCGGAAGCACAAGGAAGCCGGCGCGCGGAAAGTGCACGACGACCTCGCCGGCGCGGGGATCGTGCCTGCGAATGGCGATGTGCTGCGGCGACAGCGCCACGATCTCGCCAGCGACTTTGACCTTGCCGTAATCGTCCGGCATCACCTCGACCCGGTCGCCGGGCTTGCGGCCGTTCGGATCATTGGGATCGGCCATGATGGCGGTTTGTGGTGTGGCGGCCGCGGCGATGTCGAGTGCCGCGGAGGTCGACATTTCACTGCGGTGGCCGTGCCCGATCGCGCGCATTCGCGCTTCCCACGCCCGCACGCTTCCGAATTCTGCCAACATTCCGTCAGCGTCAGGCAGGTTCTGGCGTACGTACCAGACGTTCATATAGGCGTGGACGTCGCAAAGGCCGGCCCTGTCGCCGCTCATCCACTTCTGTCCGTCACTTAATTGGGTTTCGATCCACTGCAAATGCGCGCGAAACTGATCCCGCATCTGCGGGATCGCCGCTTTCATGGCCGCGACGTCGAACCTGGCCCCGCGCAGCTTTTCGCGGTCGGCGATGAATTCCTGCGGAACCTTGTCGGCGAGCGAGCCGAACACGAGGTTGACGGTGTTCTGGAAGAACGAGCGGTCGGTCCACATCGCCGTGGCCCAGGCGATACCTTGGTTTCCGGCCGGAAACAGCGTCGGCTCGGGGAACCGCCGTTGCAACTCACGAAGGATGCACTGCGTGTCGCAATAGATGTCGGCGCCGATCTGCATCACCGGCGTACGCCGATAGCCACCGGTCATCGGCATCAGGTCCGGCCGCGGCATGATCCGCGAAATTCGCACCGAGGTCCACGCAATGTCCTTCAGGCCGAAGGCGATGCGGACCTTCTCCGAGAACGGCGACTCGTCGAAATGATGCAGGATGATCGGAGACGTGGCGGGCATGCGATCCTTCAAGGCTGGGGTTCGCGGAAAGCGTAATCCGCGAATCGATCGAATGCCCGCCAGCGCCAATCCCGCGTCCGATCCGCGACCCGGCGCGGGGGCCGGGGTCAGGCCGGATGCTCGCCGGCGCGCTGCGGCAACAGCAGGATCAACAGCACCATGACCATCGCCAGCGAGGCCGATGCCGTGTACCGGCTGAGCGCCAGGCCGCCATGGTCGAGCGGCTTGTCGAGGAAATCGCCGACCGTGGCGCCGAGCGGCCGGGTCAGCACGAACGCGGCCCAGAACAGCACGGTGCGCGAAGTGTTGGTCCAGAGATAGGCGGCGGTGATGACCGCAAGCCCGGCGGCAAACACCAGCGCGCCGCCGCCATAGCCGAGCCCGGTGGAGTCGGCCATCCAGTCGCCGAGCGCGGTGCCCAGGGTCTGCGAAAACATGATCGTGACCCAGTAGAAGGTCTCCGCCTGCCGCGAATTGATCGAGGCGATCGAAACCGTTCCCAGCGTGCGATACCAGATCGCCAGCGAAAACATCAGCAGCGCGGCGAGCAGCGACGAGCCGCCGAGATAGCCGATCCCAAGCGAGCGATCGACGAAATCGGCTAGCGTGGTTCCGACCGTGGTGGTGGCGACGATCACCGTCCAGTAAAGAAACGGATGAAACCGTCGCGCGCCCATCTGTGCGGCGACGGCGGCGGCGAAAATCGCCGCAAAGATCGCCGTCCCGACCAGATAGCCGAGATTCATCGACATCGTCACGGCGTCGCCGCCGGTCTCGCCGAGGGTCGTCGCAAGTATCTTGACGATCCAGAAGCCCAGAGTGACCTGGGGAATCTTGCTGGTGTCTTCGCCGGCGACCAGCTCATTGTAGTACTCATCCATGCTGCTTCACTTTCACTTGATGACGACGGCCAAGCTTGTTGTCGGCCGTCAGCCGCGCTTTGCGCATCTTTGGATACAACGCCTTGTGCGTCAGGATTTTGCCGCCGAATCCATGATCGATAACAATTCCGCGACGGTCTGCTTGCACTTGGCGGCGTCCGGCGTGCTGGCGCGAAGCGCTTCGAGCGCGCGATCAATCGCCTTGTCAACAGTGTGCCAGTCGGCGGCGGCGCGTGGTTTCAACGCGGCTTCCGCGTCGTCCCACTGCGTCTCGAGGTCCTTGATGCGGGTTTTGGCGCCGGCCAGATCGCCCTTGTCGAGCAGGGCGGAGACGTCGATGACGATGGTGCGGAAGGACGTCAGGTCGCCGAGTTTTGACGACATCGCCGCTTCGACGAGCGAGACGAATGAGATTGGATCATACGTGTGCAGGCGTGGTTCGCTGGTCGACACCGTCAGAACGCCGACGGCCAGCGCCAAAATTATCTTGTTCATGCCTATTCTCCTCGTGGTTCACCCGCGCGATCGCGTGGGTTTCCGGTGGACATTGAGATTGGAAATCGTCGCGCTGCCCGCGCGGTCGCCTTCAAAAGTTAACCAAATGACGAGCGCGATGATGACGGTCAGAAATGCGATGCTGGTGTAGATCGTGCCGAGACCGACGCCGCCATAGCCTCTCGATTGCGACAGCAAATCGCCGAGCGAAGCGCCAAGCGGGCGCGTGAGAATGTAGGCCAGCCAGAAGGTGAGAACCGGATTGGCGCCGAAATGCCAGGCGGCCGCGATCAGCGCGATCAGGGCGCCGAACACGATGACGCCGAGCTGGAAGCCGAGGCCGAGGGCTTCCGTCGCCAGATCGCCCGCCGCCGTTCCGAGCGCAAAGGTGAAAAGAATGGCGAGCCAGTAGAACAGCTCGCGCCGCTGGGTGACGATGGTGTGGATTGAAAGGGTTCGCTCGACGCCGTACCAGATCGCGAAAGTGGCGGCCAGCGCGCACGCGAACGCAGCCGTGCTGATATAGAGGCTGATCTCGAGCTTGTCGGTCAGCAAGTCGGTGATTTCTGTGCCGACGACGCTGACCAGTACCACCGTCAGCCAGTAGATCCAGGGTACGTAGCGCCGCGCGCGAAGTTGCAGCGCCAGAGCGGCGGCAAGCAGGATAGCCATGTTCGCGGCGGTCACGATGGCGCCAAGGCCGACATGCACCGCGAGATAATCGGCTCCGGTCTCGCCAACGGTGGTCGAGATGATCTTGATGATCCAGAACACCGCCGTGACTTCCGGGACCTTGTTGAGCATCCGCTGCAGGCGCGGGATTGCGATGACGGGCACGTGGTATCTCCCTGAAGGCAAATTCGGGTGGCTTGAAAGCCGATACCGGACCCTGGCGGCGTCGACTTAGGCGCTCCTTAGGAGGAGCATGTTCCGAAGCCGCGGCTGGCGCGTGCCGGCGATGCAAAAACGCCTGTTCGCGCGTTCTAAGTCTGCGCTAAGTCGGGCGCGGGAGAATTGGTGCCGGTGCCAAATCAAAAATCACCGCGCACGGAACGGTGACACCCCGGTGCAGGGCGGAAATGTGAGGCGCGAAACTCGCCTTGCGCGCGGGACGAGGAATCGGGCATGCGGGTTTTGCTGATCGAGGACGACAGGATGGTCGGGGCGGCCGTCGCGCAGGCGCTCAGGGATGCCGCCTACGCGGTCGATTGGGTGACCGACGGCGAGACTGCGATCCATGCCGCGGAGAACGAGGCGTATGAGGTGGCGCTGCTCGATCTCGGGCTGCCGGTAGCCGACGGCCGCGAGGTGTTGCGCCGGATTCGCTCCCTCGGCCGCAAGCTTCCGATCATCATCGTGACCGCGCGCGACGGCGTCGACGACCGCATCGACGGCCTCGACCTTGGCGCGGACGATTATCTGGTAAAGCCATTCGAAATTCGCGAATTGCTGGCGCGCATGCGCGCGGTGCTTCGCCGCGAAGGCAGCGGCTCGCCGGCGCTGCTCAGCAACGGCAACCTCTGTCTCGATCCGGCAACACGGGAGGCTCAGTTTTCCGGCGAGACGTCGCTATTGACCGCCCGCGAGTTCGCCTTGCTGCAGGCGCTGCTGACGCGGCCGGGTACCATCCTGTCGCGCAGCGAGCTCGAACGGCAAATCTACGGCTGGAACGAAGAGGTCGAGAGCAACGCGATCGAGTTCCTGATCCATACCATCCGCAAGAAGCTGGGAGCGACGGCCATCCGCAACGTCCGCGGGGTTGGCTGGATGGTGGACCGCCCGTCATGACAAGGTCGTTGCGCGCGCGCCTCTTCATCGGCTTGACCGCCATCATCCTGTTGGCGGGCTGCGTCGGGGGCGTGTTTGCCTATATCTGGGCGTTCGACGAGGCGATCGAGATGCAGGATTCGATCCTGATCCAGCTCGGCAGCCTGTTGCAGAACGGCAGCGTCAAGAGCGAGCAGTCACTTCGCGGCGTTGACGCGGACGCGCAGGTTGATGTCGTGGAATTGGGGACGGCGCCTCGCGGCTCGGCCGAGGAGCGTCAACTCTGGAGTTTCCAGGACGGCCTGCACCTGGCGTCGCGCCAGGGTGGATCGATGCGGGTGCTGTTGCGGACGCGACCTGACGGGAGCCGGTTTGCCGTGGCGCAACGCACGGCGATCAGGGACGAGATCGCGCGCAATATGGCGCTGCGCACGCTGCTGCCGATCGCCGCGCTGATTCCATGCCTGCTGCTGGTCACGGCGTTGGTGATCGCGCGGTCGCTGCGCCCGATGGTCCGGCTGGCTGAAGATCTCGACGCCCGGCGCGCCGACGACACCACCCCGCTTCCGCTGGCGGGGACGCCCAGCGAGCTTCACGCGTTCATCGCATCGATGAACGGATTGCTGGAACGAATGACGCTGATGATGGATCAGCAACGGCGTTTCGTCGCCGATGCCGCGCACGAATTGCGGACGCCGATCACCGCCCTCAGCCTGCAGGCCGAGAATCTCGCGCCGGTCGATCTGCCCGCGGAAGCTCGCGAACGTCTGGCCGCGCTCAGCGAAGGCATGCGCCGCACCAAGCACCTGCTCGAACAATTGCTCGCGCTGGCGCGGCATGAGGCCGGCCCTTGCAGCGAGGCGGCCGTGGTGCCGCTCGACCGCACCGTCAAGGATCTGGTGGCCGATTTGCTGCCCGACGCGGCGCGCAAGGGCATTGATCTCGGCTTCGAGATGATCGAGCCGGTCGCGACCAGGGGCGAACCCGTGATGATAGCCGCGATGATCCGCAACCTGATCGATAATGCGGTGCGCTTCACGCCCCGGGGCGGTCGCGTCGATATCGGGGTCTATCGCGAGGGCAATGATGCCATCATCCAGATCGAAGATACCGGACCGGGGATCCCGTCAGGCGATATCGATCGAATCTTCGAGCCGTTCTTCCGCGGCAGCCGGCCGAGCGAGGAGGGAACCGGCCTCGGCCTGTCCATCGTAAAGCGAACGGTCGACCGCCTCGAGGGATCGGTGCTGCTCAAAAATATCAGCGGTGCCGAGCAAACCGGACTTCGGGCGACGGTGCGTTTGCCCGCTGCCGATGAATCTAGAGTCTGATGAGATTAAACGGAGGTGTGTCCACGATGAAGCTGCGCTCCCTCTCCCGCTTGCGGGGGAGGGTTGGGGTGGGGGTGTCTCCGCGAGTCACACTGCCCGTGTGGAGAGAGTTCCCCACCCGTATCGCATCCTTCGGATGCGATACGACCTCCCCCGCAAGCGGGAGAGGTGAAGCGAGTGCGCGCACGCTAGATTCAATCAAAAATCATCCCGCTCTAGATCTGCCGCTCGACCATCTTCAGCTTGAGCTCGGCGATCGCTTCCGAGGGATTTAAGCCCTTCGGGCACGCCTTGGCGCAGTTCATGATGGTGTGGCAGCGGTAGAGCCGGAACGGGTCTTCGAGATTGTCGAGCCGCTCGCCGGTGGCCTCGTCGCGGGAATCCTTGACCCAGCGCGTCGCCTGCAGCAATGCGGCGGGGCCGAGGAAGCGTTCGCTGTTCCACCAATAGCTCGGGCACGAGGTCGAGCAGCACGCGCACAGAATGCACTCATAGAGCCCGTCGAGCTTTTCGCGGTCCTCGTGGCTCTGCTTCCATTCCTTCTGCGGCGTCGGCGTCGTGGTCTTCAGCCACGGCTCGATCGAGGCGTATTGCGCGTAGAAATTGGTGAGGTCGGGCACCAGATCCTTCACCACCGGCTGGTGCGGCAGCGGATTGACCTTGACCGCGCCGTCTTTGACGTCGTGCATCGATTTGGTGCAGGCCAGCGTGTTCTGGCCGTCGATGTTCATGGCGCAGGAGCCGCAGACGCCTTCGCGGCAGGAGCGGCGGAAGGTCAGGGTCGGATCGATATGGTTCTTGATCCAGATCAGGCCGTCCAGCACCATCGGCCCGCATTCGGCGGTGTCGATGGTGTAAGTGTCGACGCTCGGGTTTTTGCCGTCGTCCGGATTCCAGCGATACACCTTGAACTCGCGCGTCTCGGTCGCGCCTGCCGGCTTCGGCCAGGTCTTGCCGCCGGCGATCTTGGAATTTTTCGGAAGCGCGAATTCAACCATCTGCCTTGCCTCTGCGGTTCAGTTCGTCAGTGCCGGGCAAAAGCGCAAAGCGCGTCTTTGCATTAGTGACCCGGCAATCCATCTTCTTCGAAGAAAGATGGATGCGCGGGTCAAGCCCGCGCATGACAAGTAGAGATCAATACACCCGCGCCTTCGGCGGGATGTACTGCACGTCGTTCGTCATCGTGTAGTCGTGCACCGGGCGATAATCGATGCTGGACTTGCCGCCATCGTCCATCCACGCCAGCGTGTGCTTCATCCAGTTCTTGTCGTCGCGCGTGGAGAAATCTTCCCGCGCATGCGCGCCGCGGCTCTCGGTGCGGTTCGCCGCCGAGTCCATCGTCACCACCGCCTGCATGATCAGATTGTCGAATTCGAGGGTTTCGATCAGATCGGAATTCCAGACCAGCGAACGGTCCGAAGTCGAGACGTCGCCGATGCCGCCATGCACCTTGTGGATCAGGTTCTGGCCTTCGTTCAGAATCTCGCCGGTGCGGAACACCGCGCAATTGGTCTGCATCACATGCTGCATGCTGTCGCGCAGCTTTGCCGTCGGCGTGCCGCCGGAAGCATAGCGATAATGATCCAGCCGCCCGAGCGCCTTGTCGGCGGAGCCTGCCGGCAGTTCCGGCTGCTTGCCGTTCGGGGTCAGTTTTTCCGCGCAACGCAGTGCCGCGGCGCGGCCGAATACGACCAGATCGATCAGCGAATTCGAGCCGAGCCGGTTGGCGCCATGCACGGAGACGCAGGCGGCTTCGCCGAGCGCCATCAGGCCCGGCACCGTGGCGTTGTCGTCGCCGTTCCGCTTGGTCAGCACTTCGCCGTGATAGTTGGTCGGGATGCCGCCCATGTTGTAGTGCACCGTCGGCACGATCGGGATCGGCTCGCGGGTGACGTCGACATTGGCGAAGATCTTTGCCGATTCGGAAATGCCGGGCAGCCGCTCCTGCAGCACCTTCGGATCGAGATGATCGAGGTGCAGGTAGATGTGATCTTTCTTCTTGCCGACGCCGCGACCTTCGCGGATCTCGATGGTCATCGAGCGCGAGACCACGTCGCGCGAGGCGAGGTCCTTGGCCGATGGCGCATAGCGCTCCATGAAGCGCTCGCCCTCGGAATTGACGAGATAGCCGCCCTCGCCGCGCGCGCCTTCTGTGACGAGGCAGCCCGCGCCGTAGATGCCGGTCGGGTGGAACTGGACGAACTCCATGTCCTGCAGCGGCAGGCCGGCGCGGAGCACCATGCCGCCACCGTCGCCGGTGCAGGTATGCGCCGAGGTGCAGGAAGCGTAGGCGCGGCCGTAGCCGCCGGTGGCGAGGATGGTGGTCTGGGCGCGGAAGCGGTGCAGCGTGCCGTCATCGAGCTTGAGCGCGATCACGCCGCGGCAGACGCCCTGGTCGTCCATGATCAAATCGATGGCGAAGAATTCGATGTAGAATTCCGCGGCGTGGCGCAGCGCCTGGCCGTACATCGTGTGCAGCATGGCGTGGCCGGTGCGGTCGGCGGCGGCGCAGGTGCGCTGCGCCTGGCCCTTGCCGTAGTCCAGCGTCATGCCGCCGAACGGGCGCTGATAGATCTTGCCGTCCTCGGTGCGCGAGAACGGCACGCCCCAATGTTCGAGTTCGTAGACCGCTTCGGGCGCGTTGCGCACCATATATTCGATGGCGTCCTGGTCGCCGAGCCAGTCCGACCCCTTGACGGTGTCATACATGTGCCAGCGCCAGTCGTCTGGATGCATGTTGCCGAGCGACGCGGAGATGCCGCCCTGCGCAGCTACCGTATGCGAGCGGGTCGGAAACACCTTCGTGATGCAGGCGGTGCGCAGGCCTGCTTCGCTGCAGCCGACCACGGCGCGCAAGCCGGCGCCGCCAGCGCCGACGACGACGACATCGTAGGTATGATCTTCGATTGGATAGGCTTTTCCCTTGGTGGCGGGACCGCCGCTGCCATTCGTCGCCTTGCCATTGCCATCAGCGGCCATGCGCTAAACTCCCGATGACAGTTTGAGAATCGCGTAGATCGAGGCCAGCGCCACCGCGATGCAGAAGAAGTTGTTGGCCATCACGCTGGCGAGCTTCACCTTCTCGCCATGCACGTAGTCTTCGATCACGACCTGCATGCCGATCTTCATGTGCCAACAGCTGGCGATGATGAAGAGCAAGAGGATGATGGCGATCGGCATCGAGCCGAGGATTTGCGCCGCTCCGGCCTGGTTGCGGCCAAGCAGCATCAGCACGATCACGATGACCGGTACGATTAGCAGCGTCATCGCCACCGCGGTGAGGCGCTGGCGCCAGAAATCCTTGGTGCCGGAATGCGACGCGCCAAGGTTGCGGACGCGCGCCAGCGGCGTGCGCATCGAGGGAGAATTTGGCGCGCTCATCGTCCGCCTCCGATCGTGTAGGCGATGATCCACACCAGCACCGTGAGCGAAATGCCGCCGATCAGCGCGCCCCAGGTCATGGCCTCGCGCTCGCTCGCCTTGAAGCCGTAGCCGAGGTCCCAAACGAAATGGCGCAGGCCGCTGAGGAGATGATGCAGCAGCGACCAGGTGTAGCCGAACACGATCAGCCGCCCGATGATGCTGCCGGTAAAGGCCTGCACATGGGCGTAGGCGGTGGGACCGGAGGCGGCGGCGATCAGCCACCAGGCCAGGAGCAAGGTGCCGAAATACAGCGCGACGCCGGTGGCGCGGTGGACGATGGACAGCGCCATCGTCAGGGTCCAGCGATAGGTCTGCAGATGCGGAGAAAGCGGTCGTTCGATCCTGGCGGTCATCGGCGGCTTTTGACGGTTTGCGGGGCCGCGAATGGCCCTTTGGGGATCGCGGTTGATGAATTCTATTTACGTAGTCGAAACAGCCAGTGCAACGACCAAATGCCGGGAAATCGAACTCGCATTCATTACTAGATCGATGACGAAGCGAAATCGATCCGCGGCTTGGTATACCAGCTAGCACAACGCTGTTGAAAGATCGAATCCGTGTTCTGTTATTGCTTCGAACGGGCGATCGCGTGCACGCCAAAAGGATTGGCGGCACGCCATCGCTCGACCAGGTAATCGACGAATACCCTGCTTTTTGGCGATGTCAGCCTGGACGGCTGAAACAACAGCTGCAGCGGCGCGGGCGTCGGCTCGAACTCGACGAGGATGGGCTGCAAGGCGCCATCAGCGATATCCGCCTCAATTTGCCAGGACGGCACCCGGATGATTCCGGCGCCCTCTTTCGCCGCCGATACCACAGCGTCGAGGCTATTCACCCAGAGCCGGCCGGATATGCGGATTCTGCGTTCCGCCTTGACGCCCTCCTTGAAGCGCCATTCGGCGATGTCAGGTGCATCGGAGAACACCAGACAATCGTGATGGCTGAGATCGGCGGGTATCTGCGGGACCCCGCGGCGTTGCAGATAGGCGGGCGAAGCGCAGACGATCATCCGCAAGTCGGCAAGCTTGCGCGCGACCAATTGCGAATCCGGCAAATGTCCGACGCGAAGCGCGAGGTGGATGTCTTCCTCGACCATATCGACGGCGCGGTCGACCAGCAGAAGGTCGACCGTGAGCAAGGGATAGCGGCGCAAGAACTCCGCCAGCAATGGCGCAATCAACAACCGGCCGATCAGGGTTGGCGCGCTGATGCGGATCCGTCCCGACGGCGCGTGACAGCCGCGCGACAGCGTCGTTTCGACCTCTCTGAGCTCGCCCAGGATCGATTTGGCGCGCTCGTAGAGGATGCGTCCATCGTCCGTCAGCGCGAGGTGGCGCGTCGTCCGCAGCAGCAATGACGTGCCGAAATGCTCTTCCAGCGCCGAGATCTGGCGGCTGACCGACGTCAGCGAACTCGGCAGCGATCTGGCCGCAGCGGACAGGCTGCCGGCGTCGACCACCCGCACAAAGGTCGCCATGGCGGCGAGCTGGTCCAAATCTAATCCTTCCGCTTTCCGCAAGAGAGATTACGATATTAAGTAATACTGCCGTATTCGGGAAGGGTCTAGACTACCCAAAATCTCCGCAACCCGGGAGTTCGACATGGCTTGGATGTTCAACCCCACCTCGCATTCGAGGATCATCCATCGGCCTACGGATTCCAGCCGCGACGCCGACGATCGGCTGACCTGCCCACTGGCTTTTTCCGCGGCGGGATTGCTCGCCAACTGCCTCGCGCTGGCGATCCAGGATGAACCATCGCTGGATGCACTCAGGGCTATCTTGATCATGGGTGCCGCGCCGGTCGCGGCATTGGTGGCGCTGCGAATTTATCGGTAAAGCTTGGGGAATTCGTACCCTGAAGGCAGATGCGGGAATGATGATGGCCGGGCTCAATCCCGCGGAGCTTGTCGAACTGGCGCTGATGCTGGTGGCGGTCGGCGCGCTGTCGGGATTTTTCGCCGGCATTTTCGGCATCGGCGGCGGCGCGATCCTGGTGCCGGTATTTTATGAATGCTTCCGGCTCGCCGGCGTGCCGCTGGAGGCGCGGATGCCACTCTGCATCGGCACCTCGCTCGCCATCATCATCCCGACCTCGATCCGATCGTTTCGCGCCCATTACCTCAGAGGCGCGGTCGACATGCAAATCCTCAGATTGTGGTGGGCGCCGATCGTGATCGGCGTCGTCGCCGGCAGCGTCATTGCGCGCTACGCGCCGGAGCGGCTGTTCAAGATCGTTTTCGTGATGGTGGCGTGGTCCGCCGCGGCAAGGTTGTTGCTGGCGCAGGAGAACTGGAAATTCGGAGACGATCTCCCGAAAGGGCCGCTGATGCGGCTCTACGGCTTCGTCGTCGGATTGCTGTCGACCTTGATGGGGATCGGCGGCGGCTTGTTCTCGAACCTGCTGATGACATTCTACGGCCGGCCGATCCATCAGGCGGTCGCGACCTCATCGGCGCTGGCGGTGCTGATCTCGATCCCCGGCGCGCTCGGCTACATCTATGCCGGCTGGCCCGCGGCCGCGCGCTACCCTGATGTGGCCGCGCTGCAATTGCCGTTCGCGATCGGTTACGTCTCGCTGATCGGTGCTATTCTTGTGATGCCGACCAGCCTTCTGACCGCGCCGCTCGGGGTCAGGGCCGCGCATGCGTTGTCGAAGCGCAAGCTGGAGATCGCGTTTGGCGCTTACCTGTTCATTGTTGGCAGCCGGTTTGTGATAAGCCTGTTGTCCGGGCAATAGGCGGGAGCTGTTCTTGATGAAGCGGCGGGAGTTCATGGCACTGCTCGGTGCCGCGGCGAGTTGGCCGTTCGCGGCGCGCGCGCTGCAATCAGCGATGCCTCGCATCGCCGTTCTTCTCATCGCCGGGCCGGAACTAATGGGGCCGTATCGCGAGGCGCTTCGCGATCTCGGTTACGTCGAGGGAAAAAACATCCTGATCGAGGTCCGGTCGGCGGAAGGGCAGGTCAATCGCCTGCCTGAACTGGCGTCGGATATCGCGCGCGGCAAGGTTGATATCATCGTGGCTTCGCAAGCGCCGGCCATTACGGCGGCGAAGAGCGCCACCTCCGACATTCCCATCGTCATGGCGCCGGGCGGCGACCCCGTCGCGCTGGGATTCATCGCGAGCCTCGCACGACCAGGTGGCAACATCACCGGTGTGTCCACCCTCACCGCCGAGCTCGCGGCCAAGAGCCTGGAATTGATCCCGGAATTCCTGCCGACGGCAAGGCACCTCGGTTTTTTGGGCAATGCCAACGATCCGTTTGTAAAACCTCTCCTTGAGCAAGTCATGCGAAGCGCCCCGGCGCTGCGTCTTGAAATCCGGCCTACCCTGGTTCGCAGTGGCGACGATCTCGAAAGCGCCTTCGCCGCCATGGCCCGCGAACGAGCGGATGCCGTTGTCGTGCAGCCGAGTCTCCCGGTCAAACTGACGGCCGATCTGGCTCTGAAATACCGATTGCCATCGCTGTGCGCGGCAGTCAGCGCCGTGCCTGCCGGACATCTGCTGGCGTATAATGCCAGCTCCGCCGAGCGCGGTCGCCAGATCGCGGGCTATGTCGACCAACTGCTCAAAGGCGCCAAGCCCGCCGATCTTCCGGTGCAGCAACCAACCAAGTTTCAAATTGCGATCAATCTGGCGACTGCCAAGGCGCTAGGCCTCGAAATTGCTCCAACGCTTCTGGCTCGCGCCGACGAGGTGATCGAATGAGGCGGCGGGAGTTTATCCTGGCTCTCGGCGGCGCAGCGGCCTGGCCGCTGGCGGCATCTGCGCAGCAGGCGGACGGCATTGTCGTCGGACTTCTGCACAGCGGCTCGCCCGACGATCAGGTCAGTCTCGTGAACGCAACGCGCAGTGGCCTCGAGGAAGCCGGATATATCGAAGGTCAAAACCTCAAGATCGAGTATCGCTGGGCCGAAGGTCGATACGACCGGCTGCCGGGTTTGGCCGCGGAACTCCTCAACCTTCACGTCGCTTTGATCATCGCGGCCGGCGGCAGCGACCCGGCCCGCGCGGCCAGAAACGCGACGTCGACCATTCCGATCGTGTTCGTCACCGCAGCCGATCCGATCAAGACCGGTCTCGTCGCCAGCCTCAACCGGCCCGAAGGCAATGTCACCGGCATCAGCATGATCGGCTCGACGCTGGAGGCGAAGCGGCTCGAACTTCTGCACGAGATGCTGCCGCAGACCTCCACCATCGGCGTCCTTATCAATCCCAAATATCCGGCCGCGAAGGCACAGCTTCAGGAAGCAGAGGAGGCGACGGCTCGGCTCGGGACAAAGCTGGTGTCGCAGAACGCCAGTACCGAACGGGAAGTGGAAGCCGCCTTCACGAATTTTGTCCAGCAACAGGCCGGCGCGGTGCTGGTCTGCAACGATCCGTTCTTCGGTTCCGCGCGTGAACGGATCGCGTCGCTGGCGATCCGCGACAAGCTGCCCGCGATGTCGTTTCGCCGCGAGTTCGCCGAGGTCGGCGGCCTGCTCAGCTACGGCGCCCGGTTCGAGGAAGGATACCGTCAGGCCGGCGTCTATGCCGGCAGGATATTGAAAGGTGCCAAAACCACCGACCTGCCGGTGATCCAGCCGACCAAATTCGAACTGGTCGTCAATCTCAAGACCGCGAAGGCCATCGGCCTCACGATCTCGGAGTCGTTCCTGCTGCGTGCGGATGAAGTGATCGAATGAAGGTCGTCGTCCCGGCCTGCGCCGAGACGACACACGATTCTACTTCGCGTAAATCTTCGCGTAGGTGTCCCGCAAAATATTCTTCTGCACCTTGCCCATGGCGTTGCGCGGCAAATCGTCGACGATGAAGACGCGCTTGGGCATCTTGAATTTCGCCAGCCGGCCGTCGAGCGCCTTCAGCACCGACGTCTCGTCGACATCAGCACCCTTGTTGCAGACCACGACCGCGGTGACGCCCTCGCCAAAATCGGAATGCGGCACGCCGATCACGGCGGATTCGACCACGCCCGGCATGGCGTCGATCTCGCTCTCGATCTCTTTCGGGTAGACGTTGAAGCCGCCGGAGATCACGAGATCCTTGCCGCGGCCGAGAATGTGCACATAGCCCTTGTCGTCGATCTTGCCGAGATCGCCGGTGATGAAGAAACCGTCGTCGCGGAATTCGGCTTTTGTCTTTTCCGGCATCCGCCAATAGCCCTTGAACACGTTGGGGCCCTTGACCTCGATCATGCCGATGGTGTCGGGCGCCCGTTCCTTGCCGGTTTCGGGATCGGTGACGCGCACGGTGACGCCGGGCAGCGCATGGCCGACGGCGCCGGGCACCCGCTCGCCGTCATAGGGATTGGACGTGTTCATGTTGGTTTCGGTCATGCCGTAGCGCTCGAGCACGGCGTGGCCGGTGCGCGCGGCCCATTCGCGGTGGGTGTCGGCGAGCAGCGGCGCGGAGCCCGAAATGAACAGCCGCATATGTTTGGTGGATTCCCTGGTCAGCGCCGGGCTTTGCAGCAGCCGCGTGTAGAAGGTCGGCACGCCCATCAGCACGGTTGAGCGCGCCATCAGCTTGATGATCAATTCGGGATCGAATTTCGGCAGGAAGATCATCGAGGCGCGCGCGAACAGCGTCACGTTACTTGCCACGAACAGGCCGTGGGTATGATAGATCGGCAGCGCGTGGATCAGCACGTCGTCCTTGGTGAAACGCCAATAGTCGACCAGGCTGTAGGAATTCGACGCGAGGTTATCGTGGCTGAGCATCGCGCCCTTGGAACGGCCGGTGGTGCCCGAGGTGTAGAGGATCGCGGCGAGGTCATCGTCGGCGCGCGGCACGGTGGTGAATTCCGCACTCGCCTTGGCGGCGGCGTCCGTCAGCGATCCCTTGCCGTTGGCATCCAGCGTTTCGACCTTCGCGCCGACCTTTGCGGCGATCGTGCCGATGCCGTCGGCCTTGGCGGGGTCGCACACCACCAGCGACGGTTCGGCGTCGCCGATGAAATAGTCGAGTTCGTTGAGCGTATAGGCGGTGTTGAGCGGCAGATACACGGCGCCCGCCCGCACCGTGCCGAGATACAGCACGAGCGCCGGCACCGATTTCTCGGTTTGCGCCGCAACGCGGTCGCCGGGCTTGACGCCCCGGGAAACCAGCACATTCGCCATCTGCCCGGCGCGGGCGATCAGGTCGGCATAGCTGATGCGGACGCCATCGAGCATCTCGATCGCGAGCCGGGAGGGGTCGTCGAGATTATCGAACAGGCGGCAAAACAGGTTGGCGTTAGCGGTCGTGTTCATGCATCATTCCCAAAGGGGCGGCTGAGCGCTGCATTAGCAAAAACGCCCTTCAAAAAGCAACGGAGACAGTTTGCATGACAAATAACGGGAAACGCGTGGCCTGGGTGACGGGCGGCGGCAGCGGAATCGGTGAATCCGGGGCGGAATTTCTCGCGGCGGACGGCTGGATCGTGGTGGTTTCCGGCCGCCGCAAGGCGGAGCTGGACCGGGTCGTGGCCAACATCACCAAAACGGGCGGCAAGGCCGAGGCGATCCCGCTCGATGTCAGCCACAAGGCCGACGTCAACAAGGCCGCCGAGCAGATTTTGGCCAGGCACGGGCGGATCGACCTTTTGGTCAACAGCGCCGGCATCAATGTGCCGAAGCGCAGCTGGGCCGACATGGAACTGGAAGGCTGGGACAAGCTGGTCGAGGTCAATCTCAACGGCGTCTTGTATTGCATGCGCGCGGTGCTGCCGGCCATGAGGAAACAAAAGGACGGCTGCATCATCAATGTCGCGTCCTGGGCCGGCCGCCATGTCTCGAAAATGCCGGGCCCGGCCTACACCACGACCAAGCACGCGGTGCTGGCGCTGACCCATTCCTTCAACATGGACGAATGCGTCAACGGCCTGCGCGCCTGCTGCCTGTCGCCCGGCGAGGTCGCGACCCCGATCCTGAAATTGCGGCCGGTGGTGCCGTCTGAGGCGGAGCAGGCGCGGATGCTGCAGCCCGAGGATTGCGGCCGCACCATCGCCTTCGTTGCCAGCATGCCGCCGCGCGTCTGCATGAACGAGATTCTGATCAGCCCGACTCACAATCGCGGGTTTATCCAGACGCCGGCGAGCCGCGATTAAATTCGATGCATTCGCGAGCCGGTCGAGCGGTTCGATGAAGCTTTCAATCGGACGTAGCCTATCTGTTGGAGCGCCGCCACGTTGCCGGCGCCGTCCCGAATGTCTTCTTGAAGGCGCGAGAAAAAGCGGCCTCGGAACCGTAACCGACCAGGTCGGCAACTTGCGCCAGCGAGGCGCCGGTACTGCGGAGCTTCTGGGTCGCAACCTGCATGCGCCAACTGGCGACGTAGTGCATCGGTGGCATGCCGATCAAATCAATGAAGCGGTCGGCCAGCGCTGAACGCGAGAGGCCGACCTCGCGACTGAGGTCATCCACGCTCCAGGGCCGCGCGATGTCCCGGTGCACCAGTGCCAGTGCCCGCGCAACGTGTGGGTCGCGCAAGCCGGCGAGCCAACCGGTCTGCCCCTGCGGCAGTGCTTGAGCGTAGCGCCGCACGGCTTCAACGAACAATAGCTCCGAGAGCTTCGCCAGCACGGTCTCCGAACCAGGGCGGCCAGCGGCGACCTCCTCGGCAGCATATTGGAAGGTGGAGCGGATCCATTCGGCTGCCCCGCCTTGCTCGGCATCAAGCTTTAGCAGCGACGGCAAGGTCGAGATCACTGGATTGTCTGCGGCGCAATCGGAGCCGAGGAATCCGCAGATCATCCGCGTGCGTTTTCCGCTGCCGCCGTGATGGATCGAGAACAGCCCGCCGTCCTTGGGCGGTTGGATAATATCACTACCAGCTACCGGCGGCAGGGTCAGATCGCTACCCACAAGGTGCAGGTCGTTGCGCGGCAACAAAACGACGTCGCCGGCTCCAAGCACGAGGCCCTCTCCATCGTCGCCATCGACCCGGATACGGAGTTCACCTTCGACGACGTAGTGATAGAGAATCAGGTGCGATGCGGGCCCGAGAGCGGGCGCGCAATGTTCTGGACCGACGCGGGCGGCCATACACCATGGCGCGAAGAAATCGGCGTGCAGGAAAACGCCGCCAGTCAAATGCGCCACTCTCAGAACGTCGGACAATGCATCCATACCGGCCTTCCTATCAGAAGCCGGTGCTTTGGTCATGTCTCAAGGTGCGCCGGTCATAGACCCTCGCCGGTCCGGCGACCTAAAAATCGCTGTATCAGCCGATCGGTTGGTCTGCGCCATCGGCGCACCGCTCCGCGAAAGGAGACTTAAATGAACGTGATCAGCAATATTTCTGACAGCAGCGAACGCTACGCACGCTGCATTCAAACGTCCAAGCGGGTTCGCTGGGACATCAACAAGGATGTGATCCGGGGGCGCAAGTTCGATACCGCCAACAAGTTTCTTCCAGACGGGCTTTCTCTGGCGGATGCGTTCACGACCTTGTCGGCTGACGAAAAACGGTTCGTCAGCCAGATCCAGGGCCGCACCTACGCCAATATTTTTGGTCTGGTCGAGCGCTTCATCAACGCCAAGGTTTTGGAGCTCAGCGAGGATCACTGGTTCGGCGACCAGGTTGCGCTCGAGGCGCTGGTACGGTTCAGCGACGAGGAGTTGAAACATCAGGCGCTGTTCCGCCTTGTCGATGCGATGGTCGACGATGTCTTGCCCGGCGGTTATCGCTTCGACGTGGATCACAACGCAGTTGCCCATGCGGTTCTTGGCAAGAGCACCTGGGCGGTGTTGGCACTGACGCTGGATATCGAGCTGTTCACCCAGCTCCACTATCGCCAGAGCATCGACGCCGATCCCAAGCTCTCCGAGCTGTTCAAGGACATCTTCCTTTTTCATTGGAAAGAGGAAAGCCAGCATGCGATTCTCGACGAACTCGAATGGGTGCGCCACGATGCCGGGCTAACGGCAGAGCAACGCGATTCCGCGGTCGACGAATTCATTGAGTTGGTCGCCGCGGTAGACGGCATCCTGCAGGCCCAGGCCAAAGCCGACGCAGGCTACTTCACGCGAACGTGCGGCCGCGTGGTCCACGAGGCGGAAGCGCGCGCCATCGAGGCCGCATTTCTCAAAGCCTATCGCTGGCAATACATCCACTCAGGCGCCCAGCACCCGCACTTCGGCAAGGTACTCACCAGCCTGATCACCGAGCAGCAGGGCCAGCGAATTCAGTCGGCGCTCGCAACCCTGCAATAGTTCAATCCGCTGAAATTTTCACCCAAACCATGCAAAGGCGATCCATCATGAGTGCTCAACCGAAGACTCCCGAACCCAACGTCGTCAACGGCATCAATGTCGACGACCTGTTTGCCCTTATCGAGGGGGTCAGGCGCGAACCCGCCAAAGGCAAGACGAATTGGCGCGTCGCCACGACCTGGCAGGGCCAGGCACGGAGCCGCGCAGAAATCGAGAGTTACGAGATCGGCGGCGAAAAGGTGCCGCGCCGGTTCTCGATCGACATCGACGAGCCCCGCGAACTCGGCGGATCGAACCGTTTCGCCAATCCGCAGGAGCATCTGATTGCGGCACTGAACGCCTGCATGACGGTCGGATACGTGGCGCAGTGCGCGGTGCGCGGAATCAGCCTCGAAAGCCTGGCGATCGAGACCGATGGCGAGATCGATCTCCGTGGCTTCCTGGGCGTCGATCCTGCGGTGCCGCGGGGCTACGAGAAGCTGAATTACACCGTTCGCATCAAAGGCAGCGGCACCAAGGCCCAGTTCGCCGAAATCCACGAGGCGGTAATGGCGACCTCGCCGAACTTCTACAACATGGCTCGGCCGGTGGCTCTCAAGCCGGCCCTGATCGTCGAGTAATCGAATCGGCCACGACCGGCATCTTGGTCGCGGCGTGGTCTTGGCAAAACCGAGATCTCGCCGGGCCAGGCGGTCGTTCAGCGACAGAGAAGGAGGGTTTCAATGAATCCAAATAAAGCGCTGTGGGAAAAAGGCGACTTTACCCGCATTTCGGCGAGCATGCGCGAGAGCGGAGAAGCTTTCGTCAAGAGCCTCGGAATTACAAAAGGGCTCAAAGTGCTTGATCTTGGGTGCGGCGATGGAACGACGGCATTGCCGGAGGCGCGGCTCGGAGCCGATGTCCTGGGCGTCGATATTGCAGCGAACCTCGTTGCGGCCGGCAACATCCGCGCCAGGAAGGCAGGCCTCGCGAACTGCAGGTTTCAGGAAGGCGACGCATCCAATCTGCACGAATGGAAGGATAATTCTTTCGATCTCGTCGTCAGCGTGTTTGGGGCCATGTTTGCGCCAAAGCCGTTTGATGTCGCCAGGGAGATGGTGCGCGTCACCCGCCCCGGAGGGCGAATCGTTATGGGGAATTGGATTCCGGATGATCCCACATTGGTGGCGCAAATCCTGAAGATCAGTGCGGCATATTCGCCGCCACCGCCGGAAGGTTTCATCAGCCCTGCGACGTGGGGGATCGAGAATAACGTGACAGAGCGATTTGCAGGCGCCGGGATACCAAAAGAAAGAATATCTTTCGTCAGAGACACCTATACCTTCAACTTTCCTGCCGCACCGTCAGAGTTCGTCGATGCATTCAGAAAATACTACGGACCAACCATGAATGCATTCGAGGCCGCAGAAAACAACGGTCGGGCCGGTGATCTGCAGAAGGAGCTGGAAGTGCTGTTTAACAGCCAGAACACAAGCCCAGGCAAGGATGCCACCACCATTCCGGCGACATTCCTGCGCGTGACCGTGACGGCCTGACACAGGCGCACACACGCGGCCGAGCGTGCAGAGTTCGGTTTGCCGGGACGTGTAGGCACACGGCTCAATCCGATACAAAGGAGTATCATCATGAAATGTTTTTTCGACGCTCACGTCAAAAGCAGGGGCAGTTTCCCGGAACAGGAGATCACCGAGGAACAGTTCTTTGAGCAATTTGCGGCGCTCGAGGAGGGCCTTGCCCTCCTTCAAACCCACATCCGCGAAATGTCCGAAAACGCAAAACTCTTTGGCAGCCTCGCAAGGCAGATGCGGCGATCAATTTGCCCAGCGGCTCCATCGCAGGGATGAGACAGACGGGATATCGGCCAGGGGCAATGTCATGCATCTCGATGCCCGTGGCCTCCCTGTGTCTTGATCGCCTTGCCTACCGCGCAGCTGTTCGAGAGATTCAGATGCAGTTTGTGAAGATGATGGGTTTCGCTTCGCTCTACCCATCCTACTCACTGCCCGACGGGCAAATCAGCAAAATGCTGTCTAGCCCTTCTCGCAAAAATATTTCGCTTAACACGTCGGGCAAATCAAAACTATAAACCCCGCCGTCTCATCCCTTATGAGGGGCGTTGGCCATCGTCACGAACGTTGGGATGGGATGCGGTGGACGCGGCAGCGTCGGGCGCGCAGGTTTGTTCACAGGGCGATCTGTCGCGAGTGAACAACAGCGCGCAGGACGAACGGCGCTTTCAGCGTACGGCAAAACCGTGTGGTCCCGACACCCGTTGCTGGTGCCAAGCTGTCGGTGGTGAGTTCGATCCAGCCGGATCGGAAGTGCCGTCAAGCCGGCAGCGACGGTGACAAGACGAATTCGCTCGCCGGGGAGAGCACGGCATAAGCCGTAAAGCCATTGCGCAGGGAATGCCGGATCGCCTCCGCTGAACCTGTATGCTCGTGTGCGTTTTCTTTGCACAATTTTGCACACGAGACCGCGGGTGCAGCGTGCATCCGGCATTCCCCGCTCCCTCTTTTTCGAGGGAGCTTTCATGCATAACCCGGGTGCATCGCGCCGCGGGATCGCGAGGTCATATATGGGCACCGTCATTGCGAGGAGCGAAGCGACGCGGCAATCCATTCTTCCTTTGCGCGGCGCGATGGATTGCTTCGCGGAGCCTGTCATCGGGCGCGCGTTCGCGCGACCCGGTGGCTCGCAATGACGGCTCCCTCAAATGGGGCCGGCCCCACGGCCTCCCCGAAAAATAGTTTCAGAGATCACGATAATTTATTCGCCGAAACCGCCCCGAAACCCTCCCGTAGCTCGGCCAACGACGACGCAAGGTCAATCGACCAGCCTCGTTGTTTCAATACCGGCGGATGACCCGCCGGTCACCTCACTCATCGGGAGACGACCCATGTCAAAGCGTATTGCATTTTTGTCCGCCGCCGCCTTCAGCGTGCTGGCGCTCACGGCCACCATCACCGCGCCGGTCAGCGCGCAGGAAAAGACCGTGATGGTCGGCGGCGCCGCGATGTTCCCCTCCAGGAACATCATTCAGAACGCCGTCAACTCGAAGGACCACACCACGCTGGTTGCCGCGGTGAACGCCGCCGGCCTGGTCGAAACACTGGAAGGCAAGGGCCCGTTCACGGTGTTCGCGCCGACCAACACCGCCTTCGGCAAGCTGCCGGCCGGCACCGTCGACAGCCTGGTCAAGCCGGAGAACAAGGCGACCCTGACCAAGATCCTGACCTACCATGTCGTGCCCGGCAAGCTCGCGGCTTCCGACCTCACCGACGGCAAGAAGCTCAAGACCGCCGAGGGCGAGGAACTGACGGTGAAGCACCAGGACGGCAAGGTCTGGATCATCGACGCCAAGGGCGGTTCCTCGATGGTGACGATCTCGAACGTCAATCAGTCGAACGGCGTGATCCATGTGGTCGACACCGTGCTGATGCCGGCGTCCTGATCCCGGCAGGAAGCGAGCCGGGGCAGCCCGGCTCGCTTTTTTGTGACCACGATAGGCCCCATGTATCAAACTGATAGCCTGCAAGGCAGTAACGGAAACCCGGTTCCCGGCGTATAAACCGGTATCGACGATAGCGACGGAAAAGCCATGTCCAGCCTCACAGTCAGCGACGAGCAAGTCGGCGCCGCCAAGGCCGCCAAAATCATTCAGCCGGCCTGGGTGCGGGCCCTGCATTGGACCAATGCGGTGGCGATGGTGGTGATGATCATGTCGGGCTGGCAGATCTACAACGCCTCGCCGCTGTTCGATTTCCGGTTTTCCAGCAGCATTACCCTCGGCGGCTGGCTCGGCGGCGCGCTGCTGTGGCACTTTGCCGCGATGTGGCTGCTGATGGTCAATGGCCTGATCTATCTTGCGCTGGGTTTTGCCACCGGCCGCTTCCGCAAGAAGCTGCTGCCGATCACGCCGGCGGGCGTGATCTCGGATACCAAGGCCGCGCTGACGTTCAAACTCGCGCATGATGACCTCAGCAAATACAACAATGTGCAGAAGCTGCTCTATGCCGGCATCATCGTGGTCGGTGTCGTCATCGTGCTCTCGGGCCTGTCGATCTGGAAACCCGTGCAGTTGCAATGGCTGACGGCGCTGTTCGGCGGCTACGACGTCGCGCGCTACGTCCACTTCATCTGCATGTCTTTGATCGTCGCTTTCCTGGTGGTCCATGTCGCGCTCGCGGTGCTAGTGCCGAAGAGCCTGCGCGCCATGATCATCGGACGCTAAGAGGAGAATCGTTATGGGCCGTATGCGATCGCTGTTGATCCCCGGGGTCGACAAGAAGTTGTTGGTCAGGGACGCCGCCAAGGCGATGCCGGACCTGACGCGCCGGCGTTTCATTACCAGCGGCGCCAGCCTGGGTGCGCTGACGCTGCTGACCGGCTGCGACGTCTCGGACAGTTTTTCGGCCGAAGAGATGCTGAAGAAAGTCTCGAAGTTCAATGACGGGGTGCAGGCCTGGATGTTCAATCCCGACGCGCTGGCCCCCACTTTCCCGGAAAGCGCGATCACAAGGCCGTTTCCGTTCAACGGCTATTACGACGTCGACGAAGCGCCCGAAATCGACGGCAAGCAATGGAAGCTGGAAGTGCGCGGCCTCGTCGACAACAAGAAGCCGTGGACGCTGGAGGAGTTGTACAAGCTGCCGCAGGTCAAGCAGGTCACCCGCCATATCTGCGTCGAGGGCTGGAGCGCGATCGGAAGCTGGACCGGCACGCCGCTGCGCGATTTCCTTAAACTGGTCGGCGCCGACACCCGCGCCAACTATGTCTGGTTCCAGTGCGCCGACAAGGACGGCTACAACTCGCCGCTGGACATGCGCACCGCACTGCATCCGCAGACCCAGATGACGTTCAAATTCGCCGACGAGATCCTGCCGCGCGCCTATGGTTTTCCGATGAAGATCCGGGTGCCGACCAAGCTCGGGTTCAAGAATCCGAAATACGTGATCTCGATGGAAGTCACCAACGACTACAAGGGCGGCTACTGGGAAGATCAGGGTTACAATTCGTTCAGCGGAAGCTGAAGTCCGGTCAGTACCTTCAGGTCCTCGCGCGTGGCGCCAGCCACCTCGATCAACTGATAATGGCAGCGCAGATCCAGCGCCTCGGCCGCCCGCTCAGCGGCCGAGTTCGCGATCGGCGCACCGAGCAATCCGGCGAGAAAACGGCGGCTTTGGGCGACGGACTTCATGATCTCGTTGTCATCGGCACGCGGGGATCGGCGAGCGGTATACCGGAACCAACGATAGCGGGCCTCGGATCTAATTCAATCGCCCCACGACAAGGGGTGAGGGGGTCAGATCGACACTTTTGTCTGCCCCAGCTTGCGTTGAAACGCCGACAGAATCGCGCCGGCCGCCAGCATCGCCGCCGAAACGTTCAGCGCGAACGACAGGCTGCCCACCGCGTCCGTGATCGCGCCGACCACGATCGGGCCCAGCGTCTGGCCGATCCCGAACGAAATCGTCATGGCCGCGATCGCCGTCGGCCAGGACGACGGCGGATAGTTGAAGCGCACGAAGGCGGTGGTCGATCCGACCACCGCGAAGAACGCGACGCCGAACACCAGCGCCGAGATCGCGAGCAATAGCGGCGAGTGACCGAAGATCGGTAAGCTCGCGCCGATCGCGTTGACGCCGAGGATGATCGTGGTGGCCAGCCCGCCGCGGTCGAGCGCGAGCACGCGGCGCCACACCCAGGGCGTCACGAAGGCGCTCAGGCCGATCAGGCACCAGAACGCGCTCTGCGCCGCCGCACCGCCGCCGGCGTCGCGGACATAGGCGATCATGAAAGTCATGTAGGCGATGTAGCCGGCGCCGAACAGGAAATAGCCGACGAGATAGATCAGCGCCGGCCGGATCGAAAATTGCGTCGACGCCGTATGGCCGGTCACGGCTTTGCTATCGAGCGGCGCCAGCAACAACGGGATGATCATGACGGCGGATAACAGCGTCATCGCCCACCATACGATCCACCACGATCCCGGCCCAAAAGCTTGCAGCACAAACGGCGCGAGCAGTCCCGACGACAGGATGCCGAGCCCGGGCCCGGCGTAAAACAGGCTGAGCAGGAAATTCGCCCGTTCGGGACGCGACTGCGCGATGGTTGCCGCAAGTGCTGCGCCGCCGACGAATCCGCCCGCGGCGCCGACACCCGCCAGCAATCGCGCAAAACTCAACACGATGAAATTGCCCGAACTGGCGCACAGCACCAGCGAGGCGATGGCGGCCAGGGTTCCCCAGCGCACGGTCCCGGGCAGTCCAAGGCGGCGGATCATCCGCGAAGCGAGCAGCGCGCGGGCGAGATAACCGACCGCGTTGATCGTGTTCATGAAGCCGGCCGCCGAATACGACCACTGCAGCGAATCGCGCATGTCGGGCAGCACCAGCGCATAGGCGAAGCGGCCGATGCCAAGACCGATGATCGGCGCCAGCGACAGAATGAGGATCAGCCGGGCGGGATGCGCATAGGGCGGTGGACGGTCGGGGGCTCTCACGGGGTACTCCGGCAGGAACCGCATTGTGACAGGCGAGGGCGGGCTTGCACAGGCGCGCATGCAGCAATGGTGTCTTGCCAATTGCGCAACGCCGCTTTAGCACTCCGCGCGGATTTCCACCGTTTTCGTCATGCCCGGCCTTATGCCGGGCATCCACGTCTTTCTCGCTCGTTGCAAACAAGACGTGGATGGCCGGCATAGGCGAGCGTAGGCGACGCCGTCCCTTCGGACGGCTATGCCCGGCCATGACGAGTTATATGAGGAATAATCAATGGCGACCCATAAACTGCTGCTTCTGCCCGGCGACGGCATCGGCCCCGAAGTGATGGGGGAGGTGCAACGCCTGATCGACTGGCTCAACGCGCAGGGCATTGCGCATTTCGAGACCGAGCGGGGGCTGGTCGGCGGGTCGGCCTATGACGCGCACAAGGTCTCGATCAGCGAAGGCGATATGGCCAAGGCGAAGGCCGCCGACGCCATCATCTTCGGTGCGGTCGGCGGGCCGAAATGGGACAGCGTGCCCTACGATGTCAGGCCCGAAGCCGGCCTGTTGCGGCTGCGCAAGGATCTCGGGCTGTTCGCCAATCTGCGCCCGGCGGTGTGCTATCCGGCGCTGGCCGATGCCTCGAGCCTGAAGCGCGAGGCGGTCGAAGGCCTCGACATCATGATCGTGCGCGAATTGACCGGCGGCGTGTATTTCGGCGAGCCGAAAACCATCACCGACCTCGGCAACGGCCAGAAGCGCGCCATCGACACCCAGGTCTACGACACCTACGAGATCGAGCGCATCGCCCGCGTCGCCTTCGACCTGGCGCGCAAGCGCCGCAACAAGGTGACCTCGATGGAAAAGCGCAACGTCATGAAGTCAGGCGTGCTCTGGAATGAGGTGGTGACGCAGGTGCACGCGCGCGAATACAAGGATGTCACGCTGGAGCATCAGCTCGCTGATTCCGGCGGCATGAATCTGGTGAAGGCACCAAAGCAGTTCGACGTCATCGTCACCGACAATCTGTTTGGCGATATGCTCTCGGATATCGCGGCGATGCTGACGGGTTCGCTCGGCATGCTGCCGTCGGCCTCGCTCGGCGAAGTCGATGCCAAGACCAAAAAGCGCCGCTCGCTGTTCGAGCCGGTGCACGGCTCGGCGCCGGATATCGCAGGCAAAGGCCTCGCCAATCCGATCGCGATGATCTCGTCGTTCGGCATGGCGCTGCGCTATTCCTTCGACATGGGCGCGCTGGCCGACAAGGTCGATGCCGCGATCGCCGCCGTGCTCGCCAGCGGTTTGCGCACCGCGGACATCAAGTCCGAGGGCACGACGGCTGCCAGCACCACGCAGATGGGCGAGGCGATCTTGAAAGAATTGCAGAAGCTGCACGCGTAGGAGCATACGGGTCGTAGATTCCATGTGGCGATGGGCGTGCATCCGCTAGGTTTGGGTTTCCACACTCGAACCCGCGGAGACGTCAGATGCAAGCATCCCACGTAAGCACGCCCATCAAGAGCAATGTTAGCACGATTTTTGTAGCGATCGAACTGAGCCAGAGGAGTTGGCTAGTGACGATGCACTGCCCGGACAAGGATAAGATATCCCACCATAAGCTGGAGGGCGGCGATCATGTCGGCTTGCTGACGCTGATCGAGCGGATGCGTGAGCGGGCAGCGCGAACGCTGGGAGCGGTCCCGGCGGTGGTGAGTTGCTATGAGGCGGGCTACGACGGGTTTTGGCTGCATCGGCTTCTGATGGCGGCGGGGATCACGAACCACGTGTTCGACCCTGCGAGTATTGCAGTGGATCAGCGGGCGCGGCGGGTGAAGACCGACCGGATCGATGGCGAGAAGATGCTGCGCACGCTGATGGCGTACCTGCGCGGCGAGCCGCGGGTGGTGCGGATCGTGCGGGTGCCGACCCCCGAGCAGGAGGACGCCCGCCGCGCCAGCCGCGAACGCGGCCGGCTGACCAAGGAACAGACGGCTCACACCACCCGGATCAAGGCGCTGCTGCGGCTGTTGGGCATGGCGGTGGGGAACCCGCGCCGACACGACTGGCTGACCTGGCTGGTGAAGCAGCGGGACTGGCAAGGCCAGGCGGTACCGCCGCAGATCATGGCCGAGATCAAGCGCGAACACGCGCGGCTGATGCTGGTGCGCGAGCAGCTTGATGCGCTGGCGCAGGCTCCGGCGGATCTGACCTCAGCGGCGGCTCAGATGGCACAGCGCAGCGAACTCTTGCTCCGGCTCAAAAGCCTCGGCCCGGCGTTCACAACGACGCTGACCAACGAGGTGTTCTACAAGGACTTTCGCAATCGGCGTGAGGTCGCGAGCTATTTCGGACTAACGCCCAGTCCATGGCAGAGCGGCGGGATCGATCGCGACCAAGGGATCAGCAAGGCGGGCAACCCGCGCGCCCGTTGCGCCGCGATCGAGATGGCCTGGCTGTGGCTGCGACATCAGCCGGACAGCAAACTCACCCAGGAGTATCGGCGACGCACACTCAATGCCAGCAAGCGCATCAAGCGCGTCGCCATCGTGGCCTTGGCGCGCAAGCTGATCGTGGCGCTCTGGCACTATCTCACAACCGGCCTTGTACCCGAGGGAGCGATGCTCAAGACGGCAGAGGTCTAAACTTTCAACCAACGCGTCGGCGTCGCGGCATCTGCCGCGGTCAGCGCGGGATGGATGGTGACCGTGCCACCCTTGGGCCAAAAACAGGCTGTTTCGTAGATGGGTCTCATCCTCATGGCTTCCTCGCCGCAAGTATGCGGAATGTGGGTACGGGCCAAAGCGGTCCGACCGGATATGAGGTGATGCAGTGAGCTGCTGCATAAATCGCCGGAAGCCAGTCCCTGAGCGCCTCGACCGCGGCGGCACGCTGCGCTACGCATGGCTCCGCGCGCCGCCTCTACGCCGAACACCAAAAATTAAACCCGAGCCTCCGGCGCGACGCTTGACTCAAAAGGCCTCATATGAGGGTGGGCAAAGGCGCCCTTGCGCCGTGCCCACCATCAATCGTCGGCGGTGGGCACGCTTCGCTTTACCCACCCTACATTTTCGCTAACTCAATACAGCGGGAACGTCGTCGGATAATAGCCGCCAAGGTCCGACGGCGGGTTGAGCGGCTGGCGGTCGATCGGGCGGTTGCGGTTCTCGCGCGCGAACGACGGGTACCCGATCGCCGGCGGGAAGGCGTAGTCGGTGAACTTGCGGTCGCCCGGCAAAACTTCGGTGCCGGCGTCAAGCCACGAGCGCGTGGTGATGTAGACGCGGGTGCGAGGCCCCTGCTGGTAGGACCGGTTGGGACCGTTGGCGCCGTAATAGGGGCGGCCGTCCTTGTCGTACTGATGCTTGGTCTGCGCGCTGGCCGGGGTAACGCTAAATCCAACTACAACGACTGCTGCTGCAGCGAACACCGCGAGCTTGCTCGCAGCAGTGAATTTCCAAGTCATCGCATCCTCGTCGTTTAGCCCTTTGGGGGCTGGCAGATCGCCAAAAGCCGATTGGCGTTCATTGTAGCCGCGGCGGGCCTATCGGCACTAGGTCAATTGCGCCACACCGGATCACAATAATGACGGGTGAAGCGAAAAAGTTGCATGAAAACCAGTATCTTGGCCGACGGAAACGCGTCAAAATAAAGGCTAGAAGGCGCCCCGCAACCGCGGGTTTTCAGCGCCGGTCACCCAATCAGCCGACAGGGCCGGCGCGGCCGAGAGCGAACAATCGCTGCGCCTGAGTTCGGCATGGGCAAATAATTCGGCCAGTTTCGGGTCATTTCCGGCGGTCAGCAGCACCAGCCGGTTCAGCATGCAGGAAATCGCGGCGCGGCGGGCCGCCAAATTATCGCCCTGGCACGACCAGCCGGAGATCCGGAAATTGGGATCATCGACGCGTTTGATGTATCCGAGGCAGGAGCGTGCGGTATCCACGCCGCCGACGAGGCGAAGCAGGGTCACGGTGCCGAACTTGCTGTCGATGATGCCGGCGGCCTCAAGCTGGCGCGTGCCTTCCGAATCCATTCGCGCGGCGATTTCGGCGATCGCGGGTCCCGCCTGATTCAATTCGCCGCCCGGACGGTAGATTTCGAGCTCAGCAATCGGCTTTTTGTCCTGAGTCCAGCGGAACAGGTCCTTGCGGCCGCCCTCGGGATGCCGAAAAATCGCGTAAGCCTCTGTCTTATCTTGCGAATCGAATCTGCTGATGGCGAACACCGGCGCCGAACGGCTGGCCAGGCCCCAGCTACCCCTTGCGGGGGGCTCCGTCGCCACCGCATCCGGCAACTGTTCCCAGAAATAGATGCCGCCGATGGCAAGCAGCGCCAGCATCACCACATAGGCAATCAGCCGCGCCAGCGTGCCGCAGACTTCGTCGGTGAAGCTGGTGAGCGCCGGGTGAATTCTGGTCGTATAATGGAAATTGGCCGGATCGGCCTCAAACGAATGCATCAAACGCCCAAACGCCAAGGTCAAACGTTGTCTTAAGCGCGTTTCTCGCATAGAAGCGCTGCCTTCTCCCTTTCCGCTGCCGGCGGAGGCGAGGCATTTTTCTTCGGAGAGTGAACGATGGGTTACAAAGTCGCGCTGGTCGGAGCGACCGGCAATGTCGGGCGGGAAATGCTCAACATTCTCGACGAACGTAAATTCCCCGCCGACGAGGTGGTGGCGCTGGCGTCACGCCGCAGCGTGGGCGTGGAAGTTTCGTATGGCGACCGCACCCTGAAGGTCAAAGCGCTCGAGCATTACGATTTCTCCGACGTCGATATCTGCCTGATGTCGGCGGGCGGCGCGGTGTCGAAGGAATGGTCGCCGAAGATCGGCGCCGCCGGCGCGGTCGTGATCGACAATTCGTCGGCCTGGCGGATGGACCCGGATGTGCCGCTGATCGTGCCCGAAGTGAACGCGGATGCGGTCGGTGGCTTCACCAAGAAGAACATCATCGCCAATCCGAATTGCTCGACCGCGCAGCTCGTGGTCGCGCTGAAGCCGCTGCACGACAAGGCCACCATCAAGCGCGTCGTGGTCGCGACCTATCAATCGGTCTCGGGCGCCGGCAAGGACGCGATGGACGAACTGTTTTCGCAGACCAAGGCCGTCTACACCAACAGCGAACTGATCAATAAGAAGTTCCCCAAGCGTATCGCCTTCAACGTCATCCCCGAGATCGACGTGTTCATGGAGGACGGCTACACCAAGGAAGAGTGGAAGATGATGATGGAGACCAAGAAGATTCTTGATCCCAAGATCAGGCTGACCGCGACCTGCGTGCGGGTGCCGGTGTTCGTCGGCCACTCCGAAGCCGTCAATATCGAATTCGAAAATCCGATCACCGCCGATGAAGCGCGCGACATCCTGCGCAACGCGCCGGGTTGCCTCGTGATCGACAAGCACGAGCCCGGCGGCTACGTCACGCCCTACGAGGCGGCCGGCGAGGATGCGACCTATATCAGCCGCATCCGCGAGGACAATACCGTTGAAAACGGCCTGTCGCTGTGGTGCGTCTCGGACAACCTGCGCAAGGGCGCCGCGCTGAACGCGGTGCAGATCGCCGAATGCCTGATCAACCGCAAGCTGATCAGCGCCAAGAAAAAGGCGGCGTAAAAGGCGGCCTGAGAACAGCAGAGCGCGATCAGCAAAAGTGGCAGCTGGTTTTGCGTCCGATCGCGCTCTAAAATATAATAGACCGCATGATCTTTCCGCCAAACCGCTCACACTTTGGCGGATAATGCGCACGGAACCGGAATTGCAATGACGGACCAGCCGGCTCCTTATCAGCCCAATCCGAAGCTGAAGCGCGTCGAGAGCGGGCTGGAGAGCTTGATCTTCAACAGCCGCTGGCTGATGGCGCCGTTTTATCTCGGCCTCGTCGTCAGCCTCGCGGTGTTGCTGCTTAAATTCTGCATGGTGCTGTGGGAGTTCATCGTCCACGCGCCGGGCTCCAGGGAATCCGACATCATCCTTGGCGTGCTGTCGCTGATCGACATCTCCCTGACCGGCAATCTGATCCTGATCGTGGTGTTTTCCGGTTACGAGAATTTCGTCTCGAAGATTGATCCCGGCGGCCATCCGGACTGGCCGGATTGGATGACCAAGGTCAATTTCGGCGGCTTGAAGCAAAAGCTACTGGCCTCGATCGTCGCGATTTCCGCGATTCAGGTGCTGAAGGCCTTCATGAACATCGATGCCGTGTTCGAGCCCTCAAAGCTGGCCTGGCTGGTCGGCGTGCATCTGGTGTTCGTGGTCTCGGCGTTCATGCTGGCGATGTCCGACCGCTGGAGCGGCGGCGATCACGGCGGCGAGTAACGAAATTATTCGCCGGCCTGCAGCTCTTCCCGCGCGCTGCGGAATTCCTTCGCCGCCGGATCGAGCACGAACAGCGAGCCTTCGGCCACGCCGAAATAGGCGCCGTGCAAATTCATCTCGCCGCGCTCGACGAGGGCGCGGACGAACGGAAACGTCATTAAATTCTCCAGGCTGCGGAAGATCGCGGCCTTCTCGATCCGGACCGTGAACTCCTGCATCGTTTCGCGCTCGCGCTGCTCGACGACCTCGCCGGGCTTGATGAACATCGACATCCAGCGGCCGATGAAGTCGCCCGGCGACAACGGCTCGATATTGTCGATGAAGGCACGGATGCCGCCGCACTGGGCGTGGCCGAGCACCACGATATGTTTGATACGCAGCACCGAGACCGCATATTCCAGCGCGGCCGAAACGCCGTGCGCGCCGCCGTCGGGCTGGTAGACCGGAACCAGATTGGCGACGTTGCGCACCACGAACAATTCGCCGGGGCCGGCATCGAAGATCACTTCCGGCGACACCCGGGAATCGCAGCAGCCGATCACCATCACTGCCGGCGACTGGCCGCGCTCGGACAGTTCCCGGTAGCGCGTCTGCTCGGTCGGCAGCCGCTGTGTCGTGAAGGCCCGGTAGCCGTCGATAAGGTGTTGCGGGAATGATGCCATCGCCATGCCTAACCATAAGCCGATGAGAGGAACAAGGCTTTCGGACCGGAAGCCGAAATGTTAGGGGCATGGTCCGGAAACGGGCGGCGATTTCCCGACAAGATCGTGCCCAAACAATAAGCTTTGTTCAAAAAAACCCCGAGGAACCAGCCCATGATCCGTCCGCGCCGCAGCCTGTTGTTCATGCCGGGATCCAACGCGCGGGCGCTGGAAAAAGCGCGCAACCTGCCGGCTGACGGCATCATCCTCGACCTCGAGGATTCGGTGGCACCGGACGGCAAGGCATTGGCCCGCGACCAGATCGCCAAGGCGGTCGCCGCAAGAGGTTTTGGCAAACGCGAGGTGCTGATCCGGGTCAACAGCCTGGACACGCCATGGTGGGTCGATGACGTCACCATGGCAGGCCAGGCCCGGCCCGACGGCATCCTGGTTCCCAAGACTTCCAGCGTCGCGGACCTCAACGCGGTCGCCGACCGGCTCAGCGACATCAACGCGGACGCGTCGATCCGGGTCTGGGCGATGATCGAGACCGCACGCGCGGTGTTGGACGCGGATCAATTGGCCGCCGCGGCCAAGGATTCGAAGACAAGGCTGGCGGGCTTCGTGTTCGGGCCAAACGACATTTCGCGGGAGACGCGGATACGCATGCAGCCGGGCCGCGCCGCGATGATCCCGATGATCACCCATTGCATCCTGGCGACGCGGGCGCATGGCCTCGAAATTCTCGACGGACCCTACAGCGATATCAGCAACATCGACGGATTTGCCACAGAATGCGCGCAGGGCCGCGACCTCGGCTTCGACGGCAAGACGCTGATTCATCCGAGCCACATCCAGGCCTGCAATGCGATCTTCACGCCGCCCGCCGAAGAAGTCGCGGAGGCGCGCAAGATCATCGCGGCATTCGAACTGCCCGAGAACGCCGCCCGCGGCGCGATCCAACTCGACGGGCGGATGGTGGAGCGCCTGCACGCCGATATGGCCAGGCGCACGATCTCGATCGCGGATGCGATCGCCGCGATGGCGAGTTGACCCCTGTCGTCCCGGCCCATATGCGCAATTGCGCATATGGGCCGGGACGACGGGATCAAGCAAATTTCTCCGCCGCCCATGCATACAGGCTGCCCGCAACCGGCCTTTGGCCGCCGCGGCCTTTTGGGGAGACGTGCAGGCCGATGATGTCGAGGTCAGCGAGCAACTTCGAAAAATCCGTTGGCTCGAAAAACAATCCCGGCTCGGCATGCACGGCGTAAAACGATTGTTTCGGCAACGCGTACTGCAATTCACCGGCGCGACGGGCGAGCGCGGTGAGCGCGGCCGGACCAAAGATCGCGACGCGAATGTCGGAGAGGCGGTTCGATCCACCGCCCAAGCGTCGCAGCGCGAAGGTCAGGCGGTGGCGCAGCGCCAGCCAGTCCGGCGTCAGTTCGTCCTGCGCCAGCAGGTTTTCGAACGCCGTCACGATCGGATCGCGGGACGGCAGATACAAAACCGAATTGCCGAGCTGGCGCGGCCGCTCCCAGGCGAAATAGGGTTTTGTCACATCAAGCTCGACCGGTTTGAGCAGCAGCACGTCGGCATCGAGCCACAGGCCGGCGCTCTCGGCCATCAGCCGCATCCGGAAAAAATCGCTGAATTGCAACGTGGTCCAGTCGCGCCACGAGCCGTCGGGTTGCGGCGGGCGCAGCCTTTCGGAAAATGCGTGCGGCAGGATCGCCTCGGCCTCGGCATTGCCGACGCCGTCGGGCAGGCCCGGGATGGTATCGAAGCTGTAAACGGTGACCTTGTGGCCGGCGGCGACCTGCGATCGCAGGCAGGTTTGCCGGAGCCTGTCGAGCGGCCCATGCCAGAAGGTGACGACGTCAGGACGCATGCGTCACCTTCCAAGAAGGGGTATTGGAATTAAGCCCAGGCGCGCGCGGTCCTGGCCTTTTCCTCGTAGGCGTCGATCGAGGACTTCTTCTCCATGGTCAGCCCGATGTCGTCGAGGCCGTTGAGCAGGCAGTGCTTGCGGAACGGATCGATCTCGAATTTCACCGTGCCGCCGTCGGGGCCGCGGATTTCCTGTTTGGCGAGGTCGATGGACAGCGTCGCGTTGGCGCCGCGCTCGGCGTCGTCGAACAATTTGTCGAGGTCGTCCTGGGTAACGCGGATCGGCAAAATGCCGTTCTTGAAGCAGTTGTTGTAGAAGATGTCGCCGAACGAGGTCGAGATCACGCAGCGGATGCCGAAATCCAACAGCGCCCAGGGTGCATGCTCGCGGCTCGAGCCGCAGCCGAAATTGTCGCCGGCGACCAGCACCTTGGAATTCCGGTAGGCCGGCTTGTTGAGGATGAAGTCCGGATTCTCGCTGCCGTCATCCTTGTAGCGCTGCTCCGAGAACAGGCCCTTGCCGAGTCCGGTGCGCTTGATGGTTTTCAGGTACTGCTTCGGGATGATCATGTCGGTGTCGACATTGATGATCTTCAACGGCGCCGCAACGCCTTCCAGTGTGGTGAACTTGTCCATCGATGCACTTCCCGGCCAAATGAGGGGATAGGGGCCGCTATTTATCGCGAATGGGGCCCGGGCAAAAGGCTAATTTGCGCATGGGGCCTTTGTTTTGACGCGTTTTCTTGACGCGAACCGGTGCCCACTTCGCTGGAAAACGCTTCAGCCTGCCCTTGACTCGATCGCCTCCATATCGGCGTCCGACAGGCCGAAATGGTGGCCGATTTCATGGATCAGCACGTGGCGGACGATATGGCCCAGCGTCTCGTCGTGTTCGGCCCAGTAATCCAGGATCGGCCGGCGATACAACCAGACCATGTTGGGCAGCCGGGCGATGTCGTCATTGCTGCGGAACGGCAGGCCGATGCCCTGGAACAGGCCGAGCAGGTCGAATTCGCTCTCGGCCTCCATCTCGTCGAGGACTTCATCGGTCGGAAAATCATCGACGCGGATGATCACGCCTTCGCACAGGTCGCGAAAACCCTTCGGCAGGCGCTCAAATACCTCGTGCGCCATCGTCTCCATCTCGGCGAGCGAGGGCGCTTTTGCTGATGTCCACATGGGGCCTGTTTAGCCTGAGTTCGACAAGGACTCACGCGCGCAGTTGACCTTGGCGCTGCAATCGGAGACGTTGCGGCCCGATAACGGGTTTATGGTGGGCGTCATGAAGCGAATTGGGAAGGTTGCGCTATCGGCGGCTCTGGCGGGTTTCTTGCTGCCGGCGGCGGCCGCGCAGGCCCAGATGCCGCCGGCGGGGGTCCGGACCACGCAGGCGTCGACACCGGCGGTCACGGATGCCTCCTCACAGCGCCGGCGTCCATTGCGGCGCGTGCCGATCTACCGGTCGAACCAATGGGAACCGGATGTCTATCCCCGCTACAATCCCGGCCCGAACGCCGTGCGCGACTGCACCGCGACCTATGTTCAGGAATACCGCCCGAGCGGCACCGTAATCACGCCGCGCATGAACTGCTACTGGCGTCCCGGCTAGAGCGTTTTCGAGCGAAGACTGTCCCGCACTTGATGCGGGATGGATACCGGTTCGCGTAATCAAGTTTACGCTGATTGTGGTGACGTATCTGCGGTAGAAAACGCGTCAAAGGATAATGCTCTATCGCCCGCGCGCGGCGCCGATGAGCCCCGCGCCCACCACGATCGCCGACGCGCCATAGACGATGATGGCCATCGCCAGTTGGGTGAGAGGGCTGGCCGTTCCCATACCGCCGCCGGGGCCTTGTGACGCGAACGCTGTGTCGGTTGATAGCGAAACGGCCATGGCCGGTATCACGGCGGAGCCCGCCCGCGATATCCAATCGCAGATGCCAAAAGACGTCATGACAATCTCCTGTGCCAACGAACTGCAGAAGATACGACGACAGTCTACGCCGATTTTAGCACGCAGGCGAAAATGCTGGCCGGAAATCGGAACGGGTTCGCCTGATCCGCATTCATCTTCACGGCGCTGTCGTTCACTCCACATTCACGTCGCTTACCTCAGTCTGTGATCCGCGTCGCGTCGATGCAGCTTACACGATGAGAGCTGTTCGGCGCCGGCGTGACATCCGTGGACCCAAGGAGGCTACATATGCAGGTGACGAAAGTTCTGGGGCTTGCCGCCGTTGGCGCATTGCTCGTCCTGGCCGCTCCGACCGAGCGCGCCCAAGCGCTGTCGCTCAGCAATCCCGGCGCCGCCGCGGCGGTCCAGCAGGATGCCAAACCGGCAACCACCGAGGTGCGATGGGGGCGGTACCATCATCATCATCACGGGCACCATCATCGGCACTGGCGCCGCTGGTGATCGCTTCCTTGCGCGCATAAGATCAACAGGCCCGTTCGACGCGGGCCTGTTTTCGTCTCGCGCATCGCTGCGATGAATCCGGCACGATTGATGCACGTTATTCGGCGATTTGAATTAGAGCCTGTATCAGCATGAGGAACTCGTTCATGAGGAGTTTGATCGGAGCGGCGGTTGTCGCAGGCGTGCTGGCGTTTGCCGGCCCGGCAGCAATCAATCCGGCGGCGGCGGCGCCGCAGATGAAGGCGCAAACCGCCGGCGCATCCGGAGCGACCGATATCAGCGCGCGCCGTCATTACCGGCGTTATCATCACTACGGCTATTACCGGCCCTATCCTTCCTATTACGCGCGGCCTTACTACTATCGCCCGTACCCGTATTACGCCCCGGCGCCGTTCGTGTTCGGCTTCGGGTTTGGGCCGTTCTGGTGGTGATGGATTAGGATTGCAAATCCCTTCGCCAACAGCACGACGCCTTGCGCGCCGGCTTTGCGATCTTTCGAAATCTCGAGATATTCCGGCGAGTCTGCTAGCGCGTATTCCGCAAAAGTGGACGTCGGTTTTGCGACCAGAATACGCGCAAATAAATTAAGGAGCGCATTTTCGGGCGGCTAACCGGCTTCCACTTAGCCGGAAAATGCGCTCGCGTGGAACGCGGCCTCGTCGGGAAACGACATCAGGACAAGCTTGTCGCGGTCCCACACGCCTTCCAGCACGGAAGGCGTTTCGTCCGCCGAGAGCAGCCGGCCGCTGAATTTCCTGAACACGTCGAAGAACCGCGCCTGGTAACGGTCATAGGCGGCACCACCGCTGGCACCATTACCGCTATTGGCGAGACTAACGAGAGCGCGGGAACGGTTGTTACTTACTCTTCGTCATGCCCGGGCAGAAGCGCGTCTTCGCGCTAGATGTCCCGGGCATCCACGTCTTAAGTTTTTTGGTGAGGCTAAGACGTGGATGGCCGGGACGAAGCCCGGCCATGACGACTATTTGCTTTGCGGGCGCTCGAATCCGAAACGCGGGTTCAATCCCAATTCTTGAATTTCCAGCGTTTCAGTTTCCACGGCGTCAGCGTCTCCATCCGCCACTGTTCCCAGCGATCCGGAGGCCAGTGGCTGAGGCGCGAGGTTTCCTTGACCGGCGCGAGGTCGACGATGCGCGGCAACTTGCGCCTGCTCTGGCGCGTCGCCTCGCTGATCATATCGACGAATTCCGGCTTGTCGGCCATGGCACGCTCCCTCGCGAAAGAATTCTTTCCGCAAGCGGCCAGTCTGCCCCCACCACCTTAACGAGGCGTTTCCAGAACGCCTCGCTGTTGAGGCAAGCAGGGTTAAAGTCTCCAGGTTTGACGCGTTTTCTACCGCAGATAAGTCTACGCAATCGGCGTAAACTCGATTGCTATGCGAACCGGTACCCGTCCCGCATCAAGTGCGGGACTGGCTCCGCCCGAAAACGCTACTTCCATTCCCGGATGTCGACGAAATGCCCGGCAATCGCCGCGGCTGCCGCCATCGCCGGCGACACCAGATGGGTGCGGCCCTTGAATCCCTGACGGCCCTCGAAATTGCGGTTCGAGGTTGAGGCGCAGCGCTCTTCCGGCGCCAGCTTGTCGGGGTTCATGGCGAGACACATCGAGCAGCCCGGCTCGCGCCATTCGAAGCCGGCCTTGATGAAGATCTTGTCGAGGCCTTCGGCTTCCGCCTGCTCCTTCACGATGCCGGAGCCCGGCACGATCATCGCATTGACGTGGCCGTTGACGGTCTTGCCCTCGGCGACTTTTGCCGCCGCGCGCAGATCCTCGATGCGGCCATTGGTGCAGGAGCCGATGAAGACGCGGTCGAGCTTGATGTCGGTGATCTTGGTACCCGCCTTCAAGCCCATGTAATGTAGCGCGCGATGTTTCGACAGCCGCTTGGCTTCGTCGGCGATCTTGTCGGGATCCGGCACGAAACCGGTGATCGACACCACGTCCTCGGGCGAGGTGCCCCAGGTCACGATCGGCGGCAGCTTTGCCGCGTCGAGCCTGATCTCGTGATCGAAATGCGCGCCTTCGTCGGAACGCAGCGTTTCCCAGTAACGCATCGCGGCGTCCCAGGCCTCGCCCTTCGGCGATTTCGGCCGGCCTTTGAGGAACTCGAACGCCTTTTCGTCCGGCGCAATCAGGCCGGCGCGGGCGCCGCCTTCGATCGACATGTTGCAGACCGTCATGCGGCCCTCCATCGACAGCGCGCGGATCGCATCGCCGGCATATTCCAGCACGTAGCCGGTGCCGCCCGCGGTACCGATCTCGCCGATGATGGCCAGGATGATGTCCTTGCCGGTGACGCCGTCGGGCAATTTGCCGTCGACCACCGCGCGCATGTTCTTGGCTTTTTTCTGAATCAGCGTTTGGGTTGCCAGCACGTGCTCGACTTCCGAGGTGCCGATGCCGTGCGCCAGCGCGCCGAACGCGCCATGCGTCGAGGTGTGGCTGTCGCCGCAGACGATGGTGGTGCCCGGCAGCGTAAAGCCCTGCTCGGGGCCGATCACGTGTACGATGCCCTGGCGCTTGTCGTGCTCGTTGTAATATTCGATGCCGAATTCCTTGGCGTTCTCCGCCATCACCCGCATCTGTTCGATGCTTTCCGGGTCGGGATTCGGCTTGGAACGGTCGGTGGTCGGGATGTTGTGGTCGACCACGGCCAGCGTCTTCTCCGGCGCGTGCACCTTGCGCCCGGTCGCGCGCAGGCCTTCGAACGCCTGCGGCGAGGTTACCTCGTGCACCAGATGGCGATCGATATAGAGCAGGCAGGTGCCGTCATCGGCTTCGTGCACCAGATGGTCGTTCCAGATCTTGTCGTACAGCGTGGTTGGTTTGGACATGAGCGTAAGCTCCAATGAGAATTCTGTGTGAGCGATTAGCGCAGCTATGCGCGAGCAAAAGCGGAGGTCAGCGCAGCCATCAGGCTGCGCGCGTAAGCGCTGACGTCGCCGAGGTCGCAAAGCGTCCGAAGAAGCGGCCAGGCAGCCGCGAGCGATCGTCGATCACGATGGGTGCGACGCGCCGGCTGGCAGGGCTGGTCTGATCTGGAACCATCTAGAATTTCTAACACAGGGCCTGCACCTGCGACAATCAATCGATCGGCAGGGCATTTGCCTAGATAGGCATGGCGCAACAAAAAAGCGCGGGGCCAAACCCCGCGCCTTTCGTCACATCCTTGAAGGACGAAATTACTCGCCGACGGCGGTGGCGCGGTCCTGCTTCTCGACGATGCGGGCCGACTTGCCGCGCAGCTGGCGCAGGTAATACAGTTTTGCGCGACGCACCTTGCCGCGGCGCACCACCTTGATCGAGTCGATCATCGGCGACATCACCGGGAACACGCGTTCCACGCCTTCGCCGTAGGAGATCTTGCGAACGGTAAAGCTCTCGTTGAGCCCGCCGCCGGAACGGCCGATGCAGACGCCTTCATACGCCTGCACGCGGGTGCGCTCGCCTTCGACCACCTTGACGTTGACGATCACGGTGTCGCCGGGGCCGAACTCCGGAATCACCTTGGTTGCGGCCAATTTGTCGAATTGCTCTTTTTCGAGCTGTTGAATGAGGTTCATTGAAATCTCCATCGGCGGCGCGCCCAGCCAGTCCGGCGCGGGCTGCGCGAACGTCCATCGATCCTGCCATTGCGCGGATTTGGCGCTCGTATAAGGCAATCCCTGAGCTTTGTCACCCGTCTGTCGTGGTTTTTGGGCGTTTTTGCTTGGCCTTTATCGTCCACAAATCCGGCCTTCGTGCCTTGGTTAAGGCTTCCGCCTCGGCCTGGCGCCAGGCCGCCACCTTGGCATGGTCGCCGGAGGTGAGGATTTCCGGGATCGGGCGGCCCTCGAACTCCTGTGGGCGGGTATATTGCGGGTATTCAAGTAGTCCCTCGGAAAAGCTCTCATCCGCCCCGGAGGCCTGCTTTCCCATCACCCCCGGCAGCAGCCGCACGCAGGCGTCGATCAGCGCCATGGCGGCGATTTCGCCGCCCGAAAGCACATAATCGCCGATCGAGACCTCCTCGAGGCCGCGGGCGGTAATGACCCGCTCGTCGATCCCCTCGAACCGGCCGCAGACGATCAGGGCACCAGGCCCTGCGGCAAGTTCCATCACCCGCGACTGGGTCAATGGCCGACCCCGCGGGCTCATCAGGAGCCGCGGGCGGACTTTTGGCTGGTCCCGCGCGGCATCGGCCGCGTCGATTGCCGCCGCCAGCACGTCGGCGCGCAGCACCATGCCCGGCCCGCCACCGGCCGGGGTGTCATCGACGCTGCGGTGACGGTCGGTCGCCGAATCCCTGATATCGCGCGCCTCCAGCGCCCACAGGCCGGACGCCAGCGCCTTGCCGGCCAGGCTGACGCCAAGCGGCCCCGGAAACATGTCCGGGAATAGCGTCAGCACGGTCGCGCGCCATATCGTCGCCTGGGAGGCCATGGAGCGTTGTTACGGCACTATGGCGGTGAGATCGAGGCTCTGCATCAGGGCGGCGGCCTCGACCGCCTGTCTGAAGTCGGCGAGCTTGAAGGTCGTCACCACGATCTTGCCGAGATCGAGCAGGCCGTCGGCGGCCAGCGCCGCAAGCTGACCCGGCGCCGTCCGATCGTACATGAACTGGCCGACCACCTCCCAGTCGTTGGCCAGCATCTCGCGAAATGAAAGCTCGAGCGGCACTTCGGCGCTGCCCATCAGCAACAGGCGGCCGCCGCGTTTGAGCGCGCGCAGACTCGACAACGTGGTCGAGGTACTTTTGGCGGCGCCGAGCAAATCCAGCGCGACGTCGGCGCCGCCGCCGGCGGCGTGGCGGATGACCGCGAGATCCTTCGCGGCGTCGCCGGTAACCACGGCCGGAATCACGCGCGGGCCAAAAGCCTCGCGCAGCAATTCGAGCGCCGCCTGCTTGCGTCCCACCGCGACCACGCGCGCGGAACCCATCGCGACCGCCAGCATGACGGCGCCGGAGCCGAAATAGCCGGTCGCGCCGTTGATGATGATGGTGTGGCCGCCGCGCAGGCCTGAGCGCTGCAAGCCGCCGAACGGCACGATCAGTTTGGCGAGCCCGATCAATTCGGTCGCCGGCCTGTCGTCGAGACCCGTCAGCGGCGTGGCGCAGGCCGCCGGCCAGTGCGCGATTTCGGCGAACACGCCGTCACGCCAGCGCGCTTGCAGCGAGAGCGCTTCCGGCGCCGTCGCCATTGCGGTCAGACCGATCAGGATCTGCGGCGGCTCGCGGTCGGGCACATCGCCGCGCAAATGCGGGCTCAGGAAAACCCGGTCGCCGCTGCGAACATGGGTGACGCTGTTGCCGGCCGCGACCACGCGCGCGATCGCGTTGGTGCCGGGCACGAACGGCATCGGCGGCAGGCTGTAAGGTACCGAACCCGCCAGCACCTTGCCGGTGTAGGACAGCACCATGCCGGCTTCGATGCGGACGATGACGCCGTCAGGCGCGGGCTTTGGCGTCTCGACCTCGTCGAACCTGAGATCATTATGCGCGTGCAGGCGCCAGGCTTTGTGGGTGTTTGGCATCGGCGATCATTCCAATTCTTCGTCGTCCCGGCCCATATGCGCAATTGCGCATCAGGAGCCGGGACCCATAACCACGACTGCCAATGTAGTGTGAAGCTGGCGCGCCATCCAATCCGATACCCGCCATCGGTGGTTATGGGTCCCCGCCTTCGCGGGGACGACTCGGGGAGGGTTCGTCGCCGTCGATTTCGGCGGGCAATTCGATCACCACGCGCCCGTTCGCAAGGTCGACCGTGGGCACGACCGCGTTGGTGAACGGCAGCAGCATGGTCGACCCCTGCGGCGGCGCGATCTCGATGATGTCGCCGGCGCCGAAATTATGGATCGCGATCACGCGCCCGATCGGCTCGTTCGCGGCATTGACCGCGGCAAGCCCGATCAGGTCGGCGTGATAATACTCGTCGTCATCGGTGGCCGGCAGCTTCTCGCGCGCGATGTAGAGTTCGATTCCATTGAGCCGCTCGGCGTCTTCGCGGGTGGCGATGCCTTTCAGCGTCGCCACCAGATGATCTTTTGCCTCGCGTGCGTGCGTCACCTCGAACTGGCGCGCGCCGTCCTTTGTCGTCAGCGGGCCGTAACGTGTCACGGCCAGCGGGTCTTCGGTAAAAGCCCACAATCTTACCGCGCCGCGCACGCCATGCGCGGCGCCGATACGGGCGACGCAAATCGGTGTTGTCACCGTCACGCGCCGTTAACGCTCACGCCTTGGCGGCGGCTTCGGCAGCGGCCTTGCGTTCCTTGCGCGGCACGGCCTTTTCCGGGTTGTTGCGTGCGGCGCGCTTGACGACACCGGCGGCGTCGAGGAAGCGGGTGACGCGATCCGACGGCTGCGCGCCTTTGGCGAGCCAGGCCTTGACCTTGTCCATGTCGAGCTTCAGCCGCGCCTCATTGTCCTTCGGCAGCAGCGGATTGAAATGGCCGAGACGCTCGATGAAACGGCCGTCGCGGGGAAAGCGCGAGTCGGCGACGACGACGTGATAAACGGGACGCTTCTTGGTGCCTGCGCGAGCGAGGCGGATAACGACTGACATTTGGTTCTCCTGTTGAATACGAAACTTAAGTGAGTGGATTGGTCTGAATTCGCGTCATTGCGAGCGAAGCGAAGCAATCCATGTGGCCGCGAGGCAGAAAGCTGGATTGCTTCGTCGCTTTGCTCCTCGCATGACGAAAAAGGTCATTTCTTCTTGCCCGGGAAACCGCCGAGGCCCGGAAGCGTCGGCTTGCCGCTCAAGCCCGTGAGCCCCGGCAAATTCGGCAATCCCTGGCGCAGACCCGCGGGAAGATCCTTCGGCAGACCGGGCATGCCGGCCGGACCTGCGCCGCCCTGCATCTTTTCCGCCATCGCCTTCAGCTCTTCCGCCGAGGGCGGCTTCATGCCGCCGCCAAAGCCCATCGCCTGCGCGATGCCGGCCATCGGGCCGCGCTTGCCGGAGCCCATGGCCTTCATCATGTCGGCCATGTTCCGGTGCATCTTCAGGAGCTTGTTGACCTCCTGGACCTCCAGGCCAGCGCCTGCGGCGATGCGCTTTTTGCGGCTGGCCTTGAGGATGTCGGGATGCTTGCGCTCCTGCCGCGTCATCGAATCGATCACGGCGACCTGACGCTTGATGATCTTGTCGTCGATGCCGGCCGCCGCGATTTGATTCTTCATCTTGGCGATGCCGGGCATCATGCCCATCAGCCCGCTGATGCCGCCCATATTCGCCATCTGCAGCAATTGCTCGCGCATGTCGTTGAGGTCGAACTGGCCCTTGCGCATCCGCTCAGCGGTGCGCGCAGCCTTTTCGGCGTCGATGTTGGCGGCGGCTTTTTCGACCAGCGACACCACGTCGCCCATGCCGAGGATGCGGCCGGCGATCCGGCTGGGGTGGAAATCCTCCAGTGCGTCGGTCTTTTCGCCGGTGCCGATCAGCTTGATCGGCTTGCCGGTGACCGCGCGCATTGACAGCGCAGCACCGCCGCGGCCGTCGCCGTCCACCCTGGTCAACACGATGCCGGTGAGGCCGACGCGCTGGTCGAAGGCGCGCGCGAGATTGACCGCGTCCTGGCCGGTCAGGGAATCCGCGACCAGCAGCACTTCGTGCGGATTGGCCATGGTTTTGATTTCGGCCGCTTCCGCCATCATCTCTTCGTCGAGCGTGGTGCGGCCGGCGGTGTCGAGCAGCACCACGTCGTAGCCGCCGAGTTTTCCGGCTTCGAGCGCGCGGCGCGCGATCTGCGCCGGCTTCTGGCCCGCCACGATCGGCAGCGTCGGGATGTCGAGATCGCGCCCCAATACCGCAAGCTGCTCCATCGCCGCGGGACGATAGACGTCGAGCGAAGCCATCAGCACCTTGCGCTTGTCGCGCTGGGTCAGGCGGCGGGCGAGTTTGGCGGTGGTGGTGGTTTTACCGGAACCCTGGAGGCCGACCATCATGATCGCGACCGGCGGCACCGCATTGAGGTCGATGGTCTGGCCGTCGGAGCCGAGGGTGGCGACCAGTTCGTCATGGACGATCTTGACCACCATCTGGCCGGGCGTGACCGACTTGACGACGGTGGCGCCGACCGCCTGCTCGCGGACGCGGTCAGTGAAGCTGCGGACCACGTCGAGAGAGACGTCAGCCTCGAGCAGCGCGCGGCGGACTTCGCGCATCGCCGCGTCGACATCGGCTTCCGACAGCGAACCGCGCCCCGTCAGCCGATCGAGGATCCCACCAAGCTTTTCCGACAGACTGTCGAACAATGCCGTTGTCCTGTTGCTGCCTTCACCCTGAGGAGCAGGCGGAGCCTGCGTCTCGAAGGGTGGCGGCGACCACCGTGGCCTCATCCTTCGAGACGCCGCTTCGCGGCTCCTCAGGATGAGGGTCGTCCAAACACTTTTGCGCCCGAGGGCGCATCGCGCTGTCGGGCGTTGGCCTCCGGTCTCAAGGGCCGGGCGGCGGGTCGAAAAGAACGTCTTTCCGAGAAGTGCCGGGGTTAAACCCCCATGGCGGCGGAAAGTCAAGGAAACTTGCCCGGTTCCAGTCTTTTCAATTGATCAAGCAGCTGGAAATGCTGATCTTTTCCCAATCGAAGAATCTACTGTGTTTGGCGACGGCACAAATTCTGTCGCAGGTTCCATGTTAGCCCTGCCGACTCCATATAACGCCTCATGCCTTCCGCCCTGTCGGCCGCTTAGCGATCTCACCTCGTGCCAATCACCCGCCGCAAAGTTCTCGGACTGCTCGCCGGCGCCGCCGCGGCGGTCGGCGTGCCATCGATCTGGATTTCCCGCATGAAAACCTATGACGGCCCCGTTTCCGATCATTTCGACGGCCTGCATTTTTTTGATCCCGACGGCTCGCCGCCGAAATCACTGGGCGAGGTGCTGCGCTGGCAGTTCGGAAGCGGCCGGCAGCGTGCGAACTGGCCGACATGGGTGCCGAGCCCTCACGCCGATACACCGCCGCCACGCGTCGAGGGCGACAAGGTGCGGCTATCATTCGTCGGACACGCGAGCTGGCTGATCCAGACATCGGGGCTGAATATTTTGGTCGATCCGGTGTGGTCGATGCGCGCCTCGCCCTTCGCATGGGCCGGGCCGAAACGGCACAACGATCCCGGCATTGCCTTCGACGCGCTGCCGCCGATCGATATCGTGCTGGTCTCGCACGGCCATTACGATCATCTCGACCTTGCGACGCTGTCGAGGCTTGCGGAAAAGTTTTCGCCGCGCGTGATCACGCCGCTTGGCAATGATGTGACGATGCGCGATGCCGATGCCGCGATCAAGGCCGAGGCGTTCGACTGGCGGGATCGTGTCGAGCTCGGAGGCGGCGTCGCGGTGACGCTAGTGCCGACGCGGCACTGGTCGGCGCGCGGCCTGTTCGACCGCAACAAGGCGCTGTGGGCGAGCTTTGTGCTGGAGACTCCCGTAGGCAAACTCTACATCGTCTGCGATTCCGGTTACGGCGAGGGCAAGCATTTCCGCCGTGTCGCCGAGGCGCACGGTCCGCTACGGCTCGCGATCTTGCCGATCGGCGCCTATGAGCCGCGCTGGTTCATGCGCGACCAGCACATGAATCCGTCAGACGCGGTGAAAGCGCTGGCCGATTGCGGCGCGCAGCAGGCGCTGGCGCATCATCACGGCACGTTTCAACTGACCGATGAGGCGATCGACGCGCCGGTGATCGGGTTGGGCGAGGCGCTTGACGAAGCGAAGGTTTCGCGGGAGCGGTTTTCGGTGCTGAAGCCGGGGCAGGTGGTGGAGATTTGAACGTCATTGCGAGCGAAGCGAAGCAATCCATCTCGCCACAAAAAGAAAGAATGGATTGCTTCGTCGCTTCGCTCCTCGCAATGACGTGAGTACTATTCCTTGGCCCTGATCGCCCAGGACACGCTCACCGTCACCGACAGCGTCTCTTCGCCTTGGGCGACCGGCGCTGCGGCGGCCATGCCGCCGGCAACCATCTTGCCGCTGCGGAACATCGGCGCGCCTGAACCTTCCTCGGAAATGCTGAGCGGCTCGCCAAGCGTCACGCCGGCGGCCTTGGCGTAGATCTCGGCCTTGCGGCGGGCATCGGCGATCGCCTTTTCGCGGGCGTCATCGAGCAGTTTCGAGGCCTGCGAGACCATGAAATTAATGCCGCCGATGTCGTTGGCGCCGGCGCCGACCAGCAGGTCGATGGTGTTGGCGACCTTGGTGACGTCGCGGATCCGGACCGTGACGCGGTTGCTGGCGTGGTAACCGACAACGGGCGAAGGGCCGCTGCGGTTCGGCGCGTATTGCGGTTGCAGCGAGAGCCGAGAAGTCTGGTAGTCCTTTTCGTCGATGCCCGCGCCCTTCAGCGCCAGCAGCACCTTGCCCATCGCTGCGTTGTTGGCATCGGACGCCTCGCGCGCGGTCTTGGCGTCAGATGTCACGCCGCCCTCGATCTGCGCCTGATCCGGCGCCACCGACACGGTGGCTTCACCGCTCACCGTAATCGCAGTCGGCAGCGTCGTCTGCGCCAGCACGGATGGGGCCAGCAGCGTCGCCGCAGCGAGGACGACAGCGAAGGAATGCTTCATGGGTCTCACTTCAACGGCACGTAGACGTTGATCACCAGCTTGTCCTCCGCCGTCTTCAGAGGATCGGTGATGTATTCCTCGATGAACGTGTCCTTGGCTTCCAGCTTCTTGTCGTCGAGGTGATTGGTGATCGCCTCATAGGTGTTGTCCATATTGTCGTAGGAGCCGCGATGGACGAACTTGAGCGCCTTGCCGTCGGGCGATTTGCCGATGCTCATGTCCTTGGTCAGGTTCTTCGGATCCTGCTCGACCGGAATTTCGGCCAGGAAGGTGAAGCCGGTATCGTCGGTCGAGGTGTAGACGATCATCGAATTGCCTGACGCCTTGATGCCCTGCTTGTCGAGCAGTGCGGTCAGTGCCTTGAACGACTCGATCAGGGTGTCGAAGGCTGCATCCCAGTTGGCCGTGCCCTTCATGACCACCACCTTTTTGGGCTCCAGCGTGAATTGCTCGCCAAAGGGGTCGGCGGTCTGGACCGGTGCGATCGGCGGCGGCGCCGGCGTCTGGGCGGCCGCGGGGGTATCGGCCGGCGATTTGGTTTCGGCGGGCGGCGGAACCGGCGTCGCGGACGGGGCCGGCGCAGGCGTTGCGGTGGGCGAGGCCGCCGGCGCGGGCGTTTGCGCCAGCGCCGCGCTGCCAAACGCGATTGCCACGATCGGGATCAGCGCGACCAGGGCGGCTCGGAAGGTGCCGATACGGTTCATTTCGATATTCTCCATCCCCATTCCAAGCGGTCGCGGTAGGTCCCGGCTCACGCCCGCAAAGACGCTGCCATTCCTAACACGCAAGTTCCGCTTTCGTCCCATGACAGATGCGTCATGGGGCCTTGCGGCCCCGGCGGACTGGCCAATCCGCCATCATTCGCCATATAAGACAGGCATAAATTGGGAAATTCGATGAGCGCGCTCGCCAACCACGCATTTGCCAAGATGAACGGCATTGGCAACGAAATCGTCGTGGTCGATTTGCGCGACAGGCCGGCCGCCGTGACGGCGGAGGAGGCGCGTGCGGTCGCCTCGCCGGCGGGCGTGCCCTACGACCAGTTGATGGTGCTGCAGCCGCCGCGGCTACAGGGCACGGAGGCCTTCATCCGCATCTACAACAGTGACGGTTCGGAGGCCGGCGCCTGCGGCAACGGCATGCGCTGCGTGGTGCGCCGCCTGTTCGAGCAGACCGGCCAGACGGCGGTCACCTTCGAGACCCGGGCCGGGCTGTTGAACTGCTGGCAGGGCCCGGCGCCCGATCTGTATACCGTCGACATGGGGGCGCCAAAATTCGGCTGGCAGGATATTCCGCTGGCCGAAGAGTTTCGCGACACCCGCTACATCGAATTGCAGGTCGGTCCGATCGATGCGCCGGTGCTGCATTCACCGTCCGTGGTCAGCATGGGCAATCCGCACGCGATCTTCTGGGTCGATGACGTCAACGCCTATGATCTCGACCGCTTCGGACCGTTGTTGGAAAATCATCCGATTTTTCCGGAGCGCGCCAATATCACGCTCGCCCATATCGTCGATCGCGATCGCATCACGATCCGCACCTGGGAGCGTGGCGCCGGGCTGACCAGGGCCTGCGGCTCGGCGGCGTGCGCCACCGCGGTTGCGGCGGCGCGGCTGAAGCGCGCCAATCGTCTGGTCGAGATTACGCTGCCGGGCGGAAAGCTCTCGATCGAATGGCGCGAGCGCGACGACCATGTGCTGATGACGGGCACCGCTGATTTCGAATATGAAGGGCGATTTGATCCGGCGCTGTTTGCGTCCGTCGCCTAAATCATGAGCGTCGACGTCCTCACTTTCGGCTGCCGCCTCAATGCCTTCGAATCCGAAGTGATTCGGCTCGAGGCAGAGAAGGCGGGGCTTTCCGACACCATCGTCATCAATAGCTGCGCGGTGACCAATGAGGCCGTAGCCCAGGCGCGGCAATCAATCCGGCGGCTGAAGCGCGAGCGGCCTGGGCTGCGAATTGTCGTCACCGGCTGCGCGGCGCAGACGCAGGCCGAAATGTTCGCCGATATGGCGGAGGTCGATCGCGTCGTCGGCAATGACGACAAGATGCGGGGCGAGGCGTGGCGCAACGCCCGCGCGGCGTTCGACGCCGGTTTTGGCATCGCTGCCAGCGAGAAGATCGCGGTCGCCGACATCATGGCGGTCACGGAGATGGCGCCGCATCTGCTGGAAGGCTTTCAGAACGGCCTGCCGCGGGTGTTCGTGCAGGTGCAAAACGGCTGCGACCACCGCTGCACCTTCTGCATCATCCCCTATGGCCGCGGCAATTCGCGCTCGGTGCCGATGGGCGCGGTGGTCGACCAGGTCCGCGCGCTGGTCGAACGCGGCCATGCCGAGATCGTCCTGACCGGGGTCGACCTCACCAGCTACGGCGCGGATCTGCCGGGCACGCCGAAACTCGGTCAGCTGACAAAGCAGATTTTGCGGCACGTGCCCGAGTTGAAGCGCCTGCGGATTTCATCGATCGATTCCATCGAGGTCGACCGCCACCTGATTGATGTCATGGCCGACGATGAGCGGCTGATGCCGCATCTGCATCTGTCGCTGCAGTCCGGCGACGATTTGATTTTGAAGCGGATGAAGCGGCGGCATTCGCGGAAGCACGCCATCGAATTCTGCGCCCAGGTGCGGCGGCTGCGGCCGGACATCGCGCTCGGCGCCGATATCATCGCGGGTTTTCCGACCGAAACCGAAGAGATGTTCGCGCGTTCGCAGGATCTGGTGGAGGAGTGCGGCCTCACCTTCCTGCACGTGTTTCCCTACTCGAAACGTCCGGGCACGCCGGCCGCGCGCATGCCGCAGGTCGCGGGTGGCGCGATCAAGGAACGTGCGAAACGGTTGCGCGCGACGGGTGAGGCCGCGCTGCGGAAGCGGCTCGCTGCCGAGATCGGTGCAACGCGTCAGGTCTTGATCGAGAGCGGCAAGCAGGGGCGGACGGAACATTTCCTGCCGGTGGCGATCAGCGGCGAAACGCCGGGCGCAGTGCGGGCGCTGACGATCGCCGGACATGATGGTGTGCGGCTGATCCCAGACGGTCATCGCCCGGCATAGCCGTCCGAAGCACGGCGTCGCTTCCGCTCGCCTATGACCGGGCGACCCAGTACGCCGCGGCCTCTCGGTCGACTACGAATTTCTCTGGAATGCTGGATCATCCGCTTTCGCGGATGATGACGAGTGGAGTTTGCGGCAAGAGAGTTGCGCTCGTTCGGCGCCTATTCCCCGTTCCACCCGCACGCCCTGAGCCGCTCGTGCATATGCGGCGGCGCCGGCGCGATCACGTGTACCGGTTCCTTGTTTTTCGAAATCGGGATCCCGATCTCGCGGGAATGCAGATGTAGCCGCGGCTCGCCGAACCGCGGGCCGTTGCCGTAAATATTGTCGCCAACGATCGGCCAGCCGGTCGCAGTGGAATGGACGCGCAGCTGATGGGTGCGGCCGGTGACCGGTTCGAGCGCGAGCCACGCAAGACCATCGCCGCGCCCCAGCACCTTCCAGTTTGTGACGGCCTTTTGACCGTCGGGGTCCGGCTTCTGCCACCAGCCGCGTTCGACATTCAGCCGGCCGAGCGGCATGTCGATGGTGCCTTGATCTTCGGCAGGCCCGCCTTCAACGACGGCCCAATAGGTCTTTGAAATTTTGCCGTGCTTGAACAGCAGCCCAAGCGATGCGGTCGCCTTGCGATGGCGCCCCAAAACGAGGCAGCCGGATGTGTCCTTGTCGAGCCGGTGGGCCAGCACCGGCGGCCGCGGCAGGCCGAATCGCAAGCCGTCGAACGACGCCTCCAGATTGGCGCCGCCCTTGGGGCCGCGATGCACCGGCAGCCCCGCCGGCTTGTCGATCACCAGCATCAATCCGTCGCGGTGGAGCACCCGCGCCTGGATTTCCTCCGCGGTCAATTCGGGAACATCGATCAATCGTTCGAGACTTTCGCTCATGGCGCGAAACCGCTAACACAGCCACGCCATGAACGATACCACTGCGGGAACCCCCAAACTGAGCTGGTGGCGGCGGCTGTCCGGCGGCCTGAAGCGAACCTCGAGTTCGCTCGGGACCGCGGTCGCCGATCTCGTCACCAAGCGCAAGCTCGACCGTGCCATGCTCGACGATATCGAGGATGTGCTGCTGCGCGCCGATCTCGGGACCGAGGTTGCCGTCCGCATAGCGGACGCGGTCGGCAAGGGGCGTTACGACAAGGCGATCTCGGCGGACGACGTGAAGACGGTGGTCGCGACCGAAGTCGAAAAAGTGCTGGCGCCGGTGGCAAAACCGCTGGAGATCGATGCGGCGCAAAAGCCGTTCGTCATTCTCGTGGTCGGCGTCAACGGTTCCGGCAAGACCACCACCATCGGCAAGCTCGCCGCGAAACTCTCTGCCGAGGGCCGCAAGGTCATGCTGGCCGCCGGCGATACGTTTCGCGCGGCCGCCATCGAGCAGTTGAAGATCTGGGGCGAGCGCACCAAATCGCCGGTCATCGCGGGCGCGCAGGGCTCGGATTCGGCGAGCCTGGCCTTCAATGCGCTTACGGCCGCGAAAGAGCAAAAGCTCGACGTGCTCCTGATCGACACCGCCGGCCGGCTGCAGAACAAGGCCGAACTGATGAACGAACTGGAAAAGGTCGTTCGTGTCATCAAGAAGGTCGATGCCTCGGCGCCGCACGCCGTTCTGCTGGTGCTCGATGCCACGGTGGGACAAAATGCGCTGTCGCAGGTCGAGGCGTTTCATCGTACCGCGGGGGTCACGGGGCTCGTCATGACAAAGCTCGACGGCACTGCGCGGGGCGGCATTCTGGTGGCGCTGTCGGAGAAATTCAAATTGCCGGTGCACTTCATCGGCGTCGGTGAAGGCGTCGACGATCTCGCGCCGTTCACCGCACGCGATTTCGCGCAGGCGATTGCGGGAATTGAATAGGCTTCATCCTTCGAGACGCGCGCGAGTGCGCGCTCCTCAGGATGAGGGGAGAGATACGGGAAGTCCTCATCCTGAGGAGGCGCGAAGCGCCGTCTCGAAGGATGGCGGCAAGTAAGGTTTGATGGATTAAGTGATGGACAAGACCCAGCCGCATCCGTTGTTCAAACTCGCGACCGAGCTCGGTCCGCTGCTCGTATTCTTTGTCGCAAACGCCAAATTCCATCTGTTCGTCGCTACCGGCGCGTTCATGGTGGCGATCGTGGCGGCGATGATCGCGTCCTATGTTGTGACACGGCACGTGCCTGTCATGACAATCGTCACCGGCATCATCGTCATCGTGTTCGGCACGCTGACGCTGGTGCTGCACGACGAGACCTTCATCAAGGTCAAGCCGACCATCATCTATGGCCTGTTCGCGGCCGTGCTGGGCGGCGGGCTATTGTTCGGCCGCTCCTTCATCGCCATCATGTTTGACCAGATGTTCAACCTGACGCCGCATGGCTGGCGCATCCTCACGATGCGCTGGGCGCTGTTCTTCCTCGCGATGGCGGTCCTGAACGAAATCGTCTGGCGCACCCAGACGACCGATTTCTGGGTCGGCTTCAAGGCGTTCGGCGTGATTCCGCTGACGATGATCTTTGCGATCGCCCAGATGCCGCTGACGAAGCGCTACCATCTGGAGCCGGCCACGCTCGAGGCGAGCGAGGCGGAAGCGGGCGATGTGTCGAAGGGGTAGTTGGTGTCCCGGACGCGGTGCGGCACGAAGTGACGCTCCGCAGAGCCGGGACCCATGTCGCAGCCCAAGCGTGGGCCCCGGCTCTGCAGCGCACCCATAGCGTGTCGAAGACGCGCGTAAACGCGCTTATGTCGCGGCGCGCCGCGTCCGGGGCACGAAGATCAGCTCTTCTGCTTGGCGATGATCTTGTCCTTGATCTTGTCGTAGGTCGCCTGCGGAACGATGCTCTTCTGCACCAGATCGTCCTTGCCCTTATAGGGACGGCCCTTGATGATCGCCGCCGAATAGGCCTTGCCGATGCCCGGCAGGGCGTCGAGTTGGTCGGCGCTCGCGGAGTTGATGTCGAGCAGGTCCGCTTTCGGGGCCGGCGCCATCTTCGACTCGGTGGCCGGCTTCGGCGCGGGCGCCATTTTGCTGTCGGATTTGGCCGCGGGCTGCGCGGTCTGGGCCATCGACGGCGTCGCCGTCATCAGACCTAAAGTGAGCGCAGTAGCGAGAAGTGAAGCGAGCGTGAAATGACGCATTGGGTGTGTCCCTCCAAGGACGGTTTTAAGTAACGCGATCAAGCTAGCTTCGGATTCGTGGCGGCGCCATGGCCGCGAAATGAACGGCAGATAAAAGCTGAAGATTATTATTTGTCCCTCATGGTGAGGAGCGCGCTCTTGCGCGCGTCTCGAACCATGAGGCCCCGATGCCTCATCCTTCGAGACGCCGCGGAGTTTATCATCGGGCCGCGCTTCGCGCGGACCCGTTGGCGGCTCCTCAGGATGAGGCTGTGCTCACGTCCCCGCCTTCAGCGCCTTCTCGATCTCGACCTTGAGCACGCCGTCGATATTCTCTGGCGTCACCGGCCCGACCATCTTGTAGAGAATGGTACCTTCGCGGCCGACCACGAAAGTCTCGGGCACGCCGTAGACGCCCCATTCGATCGAGGCGCGGCCGTTGCCGTCGACGCCGACGATGCCGAACGGATTGCCGTAGCGGCCAAGAAAGCGGCGGGCGTTGTCGGAGCCGTCCTTGTAATTGATGCCGACCATTTGCAGCCTCTTGTCCTTGGCCAGTTGGACAAACAGCGGCGCCTCGTCGTGGCACGGCACGCACCAGGACGCCCAGACATTGACGATGCTGACTTTGCCCTTGAACGCGGCTGGGTCGAGGCCCGGCACCTGCGCGCCGTTGACGACGAGGCCTTCGAGCGCCGGCAGCACGGTTTGCGGCGCCGGGCGGCCGATCAGGGCGGAGGGAATTCTCGAGGGGTCGCCGCCGTGCAGCCGCAGCAGGAACAGTCCGGCCAACGCGATGAAGCCGAGCAGCGGCAGGCTCACCAGCCAGCGCCGGCCCCGCGGTGATGCGTCGTTGGTGGATGCGGGCTCGCTCATCAGATATCCGCCGCGCTGCGGCCGGAACGCCTGACCACGCCGCTGGCCTCGAGGTCGCGCAGGCGCTCCTTCTGGCGGCGATAGTCGATGGCGATCCAGACAATCAAAATCAACACCACCCCCGTTACCAGTGCATACGAGGTCACGATGAAGGGGGCGTAGGGACCGAGCGACATCGCGTCACGCCGCCTGCTGACTGGCTTGCATCATCTGCAAGGCGCGCACGCGGCGGCGCAGGATCTCGTTGCGCATCGCCGCCAGATGCAGCGTGACGAACAGCAGCGAAAAGGCGACGGCCATGACGAGCAGCGGGATCAGGAAGGCGCGGTCGAGCGAGGGCCCGCCCAGCCGCATCACCGAGGCTGGCTGATGCAGCGTGTTCCACCAGTCCACCGAGAATTTGATGATCGGCAGATTGATGGCGCCGACCAGGGTCAGGATCGCCGCGGCCCGCGCCGCGCGCGACGGATCGTCCACCGCGCGCCACAGCGCGATCAGGCCGAGATACATCAAAAACAGGATCAACACCGACGTCAGCCGCGCATCCCACTCCCAATAGGTACCCCACATCGGCCGGCCCCACAGCGAACCCGTGACCAGCGCCAGGAACGTGAACGCGGCGCCGATCGGGGCTGCCGCTTTGGCCGCGACATCCGCCAGCGGATGCCGCCACACCAGCGTGCCCAGGGCGGCCAGGCTCATCACGCCCCACACGAACATCGACAGCCACGCATTCGGCACGTGGATGAACATGATCTTGACGGTGGCGCCCTGCTGATAGTCGTCGGGCGCCATAGCCGATTGATAGCAACCGATCAGCAGCAGGATTGCAGTTGCACCTGCAAGCCACGGCAGCACCCGCGCCGTCAGCGACAGGAATTTCGTGGGGTTGGCGAGGTCGATCAGCGTCATGGCACCCTGATAGTCGTCAGCGGCGGGGCAGGCAATGTGGCATGCTTTGTTTCATTTGGCCTCCGCGAGAGTTGATCGGCGTCAAATTGGCAAGTTTGGCATGATCTTGTCCGGAAACCGGAAGTGCGCTGACGACGCGGCCCTGCGGGTCGGGATCATGCCTAGTCCAGCCCGTGCCGCAGGCTGGCGGCGGCGGCGAACGGTCCGATCACGAAACTGACGAGGGAAAGCGCGCACAGAATCGAAAACGGCGTTCCGAACGACAGCGGGCCGGTGATCGCGGCCTGCGAGGCCGCGACGCCGAAGATCAGGACGGGGATCGACAGCGGCAGCACCAGCACCGCGAGCAGCAAGCCGCCGCGATGTAAGGTCACGGCAAGGGCTGCACCGATCATGCCGGTAAAAGTCAGCGCCGGCGTGCCCGCCAGCAGCGTCAGCGCCACCGCCGAAGTCGATGCGGTGTCGAGATTGAGCAGCAGCCCCAGCACCGGCGTGGCGATAATCAATGGCAGCCCCGCCGCGAGCCAGTGCGCCAGCGCTTTGGCCGCACAGGCCAGTTCCAGCGGCATCCGGCTCATCACGATCAGGTCGAGCGAGCCGTCCTCATGGTCGGCCGTGAACAGCCGGTCGAGCGTCAGCAGGCTGGCCAGCAGCGCGCCGAGCCAAAGAATGGCCGGCCCCAGCCGTGTCAGCAGCGCCAGATCGGGGCCGACCGCGAACGGCATCAGCACGGTGACGGTGAGGAAGAACAGCACGCCGATCAGCGCCCCGCCGCCGACGCGCAGCGCGATTCTGATGTCCCGCCGAATCAGCGCGGCGAGGGCGGTCATGTCGCGCCTCCCATCCGAAGTTCCCTGGTCTCGATCCCGAGCGGGGCGTGGGTGGCTGCGATGATGATTCCGCCGCTTCCAAGATGGTCGCGCATCAGGCCCGCGAACAAATCCTGCCCGGCCGCATCGAGCGTCGAGGTCGGCTCGTCGAGCAGCCAGACCGGGCGCCGTACCGCGAGCAGCCGGCCGATCGAGAGCCGCCGCCGCTGGCCGGCGGACAGATAGGCCGCCGGCAAATCCGCGGCGTGGCCGAGGCCGATTTGAGCGAGGGTTTGTTCCCCATCCCCGGCATCGCCGCCGAGGAAATCCCGCCAGAACGACAGGTTCTCCCGCACGCTCAGCGCGGGCTTCAGGGCGTCGCGGTGGCCGAGATAATGCGACTGCTCGGGCAGCGTCAGCTCGGTCCCGCCGCCTTTCAGATCAATCGATCCGGCCGATGGCACCAGCAGGCCCGCGATCAGCCGCAGCAGCGAGGTTTTGCCGGATCCATTGGGGCCGGTGACGGCCAGCGCCCGGCCCGAGGCGGCCTCAAAATCGAGGCCGGAAAACACCGCACGGCCGCCTCGCACACAACAGATACTGCGTCCCAAGAGCTGCATTTTGCCCCTTTACAGCCCTTTGGAAACTAAGGGTACCGCATCGGAATTTGTGGGTGCCGCATTGCTGCAGCACGATTGTCAGTGTGGCGGCGCTTCTGGAAAGATTCTATAAGCCCCGAACTTGATGCAGCACACAATCGGCGACTGCAAGCCAAAGGCCGGCCTCGCGGACGGTGTTTAAATACCCTTGCCGGGTATAACTGATAATTGGGATTTCCTCACATGACCTCGCTCGACAGCTTCAAATGCCGCAAGACCCTCAAGGTCGGAGGCAAGTCCTATGTCTATTACAGCCTGCCCGCCGCCGAGAAGAACGGTCTGAAGGGAATTTCCAAACTGCCCTATTCGATGAAGGTGCTGTTGGAAAATCTGCTGCGCAACGAGGACGATCGCACCGTCAAGAAGGCCGACATCGTCGCGGTGTCGAAATGGCTAAAGAAGCGCGCGCTCGAGCATGAAGTGGCGTTCCGTCCCGCGCGCGTGCTGATGCAGGATTTCACCGGCGTGCCGGCGGTGGTCGATCTCGCCGCGATGCGCAATGCGATGCAGAAGCTCGGCGGCGATGCGGAAAAGATCAATCCGCTGGTGCCGGTCGATCTGGTCATCGATCACTCGGTGATCGTGAACTTCTTCGGTGACAACAGGGCGTTCGGCAAGAACGTGGTCGAGGAATACAAGCAGAACCAGGAACGCTACGAATTCCTGAAATGGGGTCAGAAGGCGTTTTCGAATTTTTCCGTGGTGCCGCCCGGCACCGGCATCTGCCACCAGGTCAATCTCGAATATCTCGCGCAGACGGTGTGGACCAAGAAGGAGAAGATGACGGTCGGCAAGAAGACCGGCACCTTTGAAGTCGCCTATCCGGATTCGCTGGTTGGTACCGACTCGCACACCACCATGGTCAACGGCCTCGCCGTGCTCGGCTGGGGTGTCGGCGGCATCGAGGCGGAAGCCTGCATGCTCGGGCAGCCGCTGTCGATGCTGCTGCCGGAAGTGATCGGCTTCAAGCTCAAGGGCCAACTCAAGGAAGGCGTCACCGCCACCGACCTCGTGCTGACCGTGACGCAGATGCTGCGCAAGCAGGGCGTGGTCGGAAAATTCGTCGAATTCTTCGGCCCAGGCCTCGATTTTCTCTCGGTCGCGGACAAGGCGACCATCGGCAACATGGCGCCGGAATATGGCGCGACCTGCGGCTTCTTCCCGGTCGATGCCGCGACCATCGACTATCTGAAGACCTCGGGCCGCAAGGCTGACCGCGTCAAGCTGGTCACCGCCTACGCCAAGGCGCAGGGTCTGTTCCGCACCGCCAGGTCGGCCGATCCCGTGTTCACGGCGACGCTGACGCTCGATCTCGCCGACGTCGTGCCGTCGATGGCCGGCCCGAAGCGTCCCGAGGGCCGCGTCGCGCTGCCGGCGGTCGCCGCAGGCTTCGCCACCGCGATGACCAGCGAATACAAGAAGGCGGACGATGCCGCCAAGCGCTATGCGGTCGAGAACCACAATTTCGATCTCGGCCATGGCGACGTCGTGATCGCGGCAATCACCTCCTGCACCAACACTTCCAATCCGAGCGTGCTGATCGGCGCGGGCCTGCTGGCGCGCAACGCCGCGGCCAAGGGCCTGAAGGCAAAGCCGTGGGTGAAGACGTCGCTGGCCCCGGGCAGCCAGGTGGTAGCGGAATATCTCGCCAATTCCGGCCTGCAGGCCGATCTCGACAAGGTCGGCTTCAACCTGGTCGGCTTCGGCTGCACCACCTGCATCGGCAATTCCGGCCCGCTGCCGGAGGATATTTCGAAGTCGATCAACGACAACGGCATCGTCGCCGCCGCCGTGCTGTCGGGTAACCGCAACTTCGAAGGCCGCGTCAGCCCGGACGTGCAGGCCAACTATCTGGCCTCACCGCCGCTGGTCGTGGCCTACGCACTGGCGGGAACGGTGACCAAGGATCTCGCGGTCGAGCCGATCGGCGAGGGCAAGGACGGCAAGCCGGTGTACCTGAAGGACATCTGGCCGACGACCAAAGAGATCAACGCCGTGATGAAGAAGTTCGTCACCGCCACGATCTTCAAGAAGCGCTACGCCGACGTGTTCAAGGGCGACACCAACTGGCGCAAGATCAAGACCGTGGAGAGCGAAACCTATCGCTGGAACATGAGCTCGACCTATGTGCAGAACCCGCCTTATTTCGAAGGCATGAAGAAAGAGCCGGACCCGATCGTCGACGTCGTCGGTGCGCGGATTCTGGCGATGTTCGGCGACAAGATCACCACCGACCACATCTCGCCGGCAGGCTCCATCAAGCTGACCTCGCCGGCCGGAAAATTCCTCTCAGAGCATCAGGTGCGTCCGGCTGACTTCAACCAGTACGGCACCCGGCGTGGCAATCATGAGATCATGATGCGCGGCACGTTTGCCAACATCCGTATCAAGAACTTCATGCTGAAGGGCGCCGACGGCAACATTCCGGAAGGCGGCCTGACAAAGCACTGGCCCGACGGCGAACAGATGTCGATCTACGACGCCGCGATGAAGTACCAGGCGGAGCAAGTGCCGCTGGTGGTTTTCGCCGGCGCCGAATACGGCAACGGCTCGTCGCGCGACTGGGCCGCCAAGGGAACGCGGCTGCTCGGCGTCCGCGCCGTGATCTGCCAGAGCTATGAGCGCATCCACCGCTCCAATCTGGTCGGCATGGGCGTGCTGCCGCTCACCTTCGAGGACGGCACGTCATGGACGTCGCTGGGCCTCAAGGGCGACGAGAAGGTGACGATCCGGGGCTTGCAGGGCGATCTCAAGCCGCGTCAAACGCTGACGGCAGAGATCGAGTCCGGTGACGGTTCGCTGCAGCGCGTGCCGCTGCTGTGCCGCATCGATACGCTCGACGAACTCGAATATTATCGGAATGGCGGCATTCTGCATTATGTGCTGCGCAAACTGGCGGCATAACGCGGATTTGTGATCGGTGGCTCACTGCTTAGTGAGTGGCAGGTAAAAAGAAGGCGGCCTATCACAAAGGCCGCTTTCGGGCGTTTGGGGCGCGCTTTTGGGATCAGATCATGCCCCGTACAAATACGGATAGAAATCGTCACGACCGGTTCGCAGTATGACAGCGATGATGGCCTATAACTGTATCTCGCGGTGGTCCGGTGCGCTCAGCGTATGCGCGATTATCGCAATTATCCGTCCGGCCCATGCCGATCCGCGTGCGGTCGTCGAATTGTTCACCTCGCAAGGCTGCTCGTCCTGTCCACCGGCCGACAAGATCATCGGTGAGCTCGCCAAGGATCCCAATGTCATCGCGCTGAGCATGCCGATCGATTATTGGGACTATCTTGGCTGGAAGGATACGCTCGCCGACTCCCGCTTCAGCGCGCGGCAAAAGGCCTATTCGCATGTGCGTGGCGATCGCGATGTCTACACGCCGCAAGTTGTCGTCAATGGATCGGCGCATCTGATCGGCAGCGATCGCGCCGGCATCGAAGGTGCGATCAAGGATACGAGCAAGGCCGATGGCGTGATGTCGGTACCCGTCACGATGACGCTGTCCGGCAAGCAGATCAATGTTTCGGTCGCGGCCAGCAAGGCGCCGAACGCCGCGCACGGCGAAGTCTGGATCTGCTCGGTCTCGAAGGCCATTCCGATCGCGATCGGGCGCGGCGAAAACCGCGGCCAGGAAATTACCTACCACAATGTGGTGCGCAATCTTCTCAAGGTGGGTGACTGGAACGGCAGTTCCGGAAGCTGGACCGTGCCGCTGGAAAATATCTCCCGCGATGGCGTCGATGCCGCGGTTGTCTATGTCCAGGACGGCAATCGCGACAAACCCGGCCCGATGCTGGGCGCGGCGTTCACGACGCTGCACTGATTCTGCTCTCCCGTCATTCCGGGATGCGCCTCTTGGCGCAGGCCCGGAATCCATGCTCATTATCGTGGTTATCGATTCTCTGATGTGCAATTGCACATCAGAGCTCGCGCTTCGCGCGCCCCGGAATGACGGCAGTGATGAAGTACCCCCCAAAAAAGAAAAAGGACCAACTTTCGTTGGCCCAGTACGGGGATTAGCTCCCCTGCGAACAGGCCCGATCCCGACGGCCCCGGGGGGCTGGGGGCTGAGGAATCCGGAACCGAAAGGACCGGGCCAACGCAGGATTTTCTTTTCGCAAGGCAGCGGGGCGGTCGATGGGCGGAAGTGGGGCAGCAATATGATTCCGCTAACGATCCCGTGACCCCCGGACTCCGGAGGCCGGGCAATCGGCCGGGCCTGCGGCGGTATTTCTCAAGGGCCCCTTGCAGCGTCCGGCGGTTGGCGCGATCATGTACGTCTCGGCATGATCCCGAAAAGTGGGCACCGGTTTTCGGGATCATATGATGCCTGGATGACAGGAGGCGCTCCATGAGTTCGCTATCGGAGGACACTGATCCAAGCGAGAATCGCGCGGCGGCGCGCACCGCCGCTGCAGGCCCCCAGCAAAGCCGCGTTACGTTCAATCGTCTGGAACTCAATCGTATCCTCAATCTCTATGGCCGCATGGTTGCCGATGGCGAATGGCGCGACTATGCCATCGACTTCTTGAGGGATCGCGCGGTGTTCTCGGTGTTCCGCCGCGCTTCCGAAGTCCCGATCTACCGCATCGAAAAAGATCCGCGGCTCGCGCGCAAGCAGGGCATGTACAGCGTGATCTCCGCGACCGGCTTGATCCTGCGCCGCGGCCAGGAACTCGAGCGCGTGCTGCTGGTGATCGATCGCAAGCTGGCGGTGGTTTAGCCATGCTGTCATTCCGGACCAGCGTGTAGCGCTGGATCCGGAATCCAGAGGTTAGCTAGGCGCAATCTGCGGCGCGAGATTCCGGGTTCGCTTCGCGCCCCGGAATGACACCTGACAACTAGCGCTATTCTGCATTATCCCCCGGCACCGTCGTTGCGCCGTCGCCGAGCGTGCGCTGCATCATCACGGTGTCGAGCCAGCGGCCGAATTTGAGGCCGACACTGGGATGAGTCCCGATCATCTGGAAGCCGGTTTTGGGTGTGGACGCCGATCGATCCGGCGTTGGCGGAATCGCCGATCACCGCGATCATCTGCCGGTAGCCGCGCGCTTCGCATTCGGCGATCAGCCGCAGCATCAATTGCAGGCCGATGCCGCGGCGGTGGATCGCAGGCCTCAGATAGACCGAATTCTCCACCGTGAAGCGGTAGGCCGGCCGCGGACGGTATGGGCCGGCATAGGCATATCCGACCACGCGGCCTTCCAGGACGCCCACGAAATACGGAAAACCGCCGTCCAGCAGCGCCTTGAACCGCCGGGTCATCTCGGCAAGGTCCGGCGGCATCAGCTCGAACGTCGCGGTGCCGTAGAGCACGGCGTGCTCGTAGATTTCGGTGACAGAGGGGAGGTCGGCCTCGGTAGCGGGCCTGATTTCGGCGGGTGACATGGACGCCAGATTATTTTTGCTTCAGCCAAAAGAAAAGCCCCGGCGGTAAGGCCGGGGCTTCAATTCGTGCGCCTGAGGCGTTTGGGCTAGTCGCGCTGGCCGAGCAGTTGCAGCAGCAGCGTGAACAGGTTGATGAAGTTGAGGTAGAGTGAGAGTGCGCCAAGGATGGCCGCACGCTCCGCCACTACGCCGCCCTGCGAGGCATAGCCGTAGATGTAGTCGTTCTTCAGCCGCTGGGTATCCCAAGCGGTGAGGCCCGCGAATACCAGCACGCCGACCACCGAGACGATGAACTGCAGCATCGTGCTCGCCAGGAACAAATTGACCAGGCTCGCGATGATGATGCCGATCAGGCCCATGAACAGGAACGACCCCATGCCGCTCATGTCACGCTTGGTAGTGTAGCCGTAGAGGCTCAGAGCGCCGAAGGTCGCCGCGGTGATGAAGAACACCCGCACGATCGAGGTGTGCGTATACACCAGGAAAATCGACGACAGTGAAACGCCCATCAGCGCCGAGAACACCCAGAACAGCATCTGGGCGGCAGCGGGCTGCAGCCGGTTGATGCCGGCCGAGATCACGAACACCATCAGCAAGGGCGCGAAGATGAAAAGCCACTTCAGGGGGCTCACATACATCGCATAGCCGAACGGCGTCAGGAAGGCGTTGCCGAATTTGGCCGCGCCGGCCGCCGGATCGCCGGTCACCGCCGCCATATAGACGCCGAGCGCCGCGAGACCGGTGATGGCCAGCCCGATGCTCATGTAATTGTAGATGCGCAGCATGTAGGCGCGCAGACCGGCGTCGACGGCCGCAGCGTCAACGCGCCCGGCGGCCCGGCCGAAAGGAGAAGCGTAGTTACGGTCTAGGTCCGACATGGTCGAATTCCCGTTGGTTGCCCGGCGGAGCGCAAGGGGTTTGCGACGCCGGTTAGAAATCTATCTCAGATAGCGCGATTTTGCTGACATTAATTTTGCGTCATCAAACCGGCTCTCTTCCCATCCGATATGTGGGAAACTACCACATTCGCTGCAAGCTTCCACGCGCGGCTGAATGTCGCTCTAAACCGCGATTTAGGGGCAAAAACGGCGTTAACCCTGCTCGCTCTGCCGCTACAAATTGTCACAAATTCCGCAACACCGTGGCCGGTTTCTGGTTCAGGGCCAAAAGCGTGCCGGCCAGTCCCAGCCCCACCGTGACGATCAGCGCGGCCACGACCACGCCGGCGGCGCTGCCGGCCTGCCAGATGAAGCTCAGCGTCATCAGCCGGGTCACGATCAGCCAGGCCGCAATCGAGCCTGCGATCACGCCGAACACGGCGGTGGCAAAGCCGATCATCAGATATTCCAGCGCATAGGCGCCGAGCAGCCGCGCGCGGGTGGCCCCGAGCGTCTTCAGGATTACCGCGTCATAGACCCGGTGGCGATGGCCGGCGGCGAGCGCGCCGCTCAGCACCAGAATGGCCGAGATCAGCGTCACCGCGCTGGCGCCGCGGATCGCCATCACGAGGTTGGTGACCACGCTGCCGATGGTTTCCAGCGCCTCGCGCACCCGCACGCTGGTTACCGTCGGGAAGGCGTCGGCCACCTGTTTGATGATGCGGGCGTCGCCGGCGGCGTCCGGATGGGTCTCGGTCAGGGTCGCGACATGGCTGTGCGGCGCGCCCTTGAAGGCGTTCGGCGAGAACACCAGCACGAAATTGATGCCGAGGCCCTGCCAGTCGATATTGCGCAAATTGGCGATTTTGGCCGAAATGTCGCGGCCGAGCACGTTGACGACGATCTCGTCGCCGATTTTGAGCTTGAGCCCGTCGGCGATCTTCTTCTCCATCGAGACCAGTGGCGGACCGCTGTAATCCGGCCCCCACCACTCGCCCTCGACGATCTTCGAGCCCTTGGGAATCTCGCCGGTATAGGTAAGGCCACGGTCGCTCTGCAGCACCCATTCGGAATCCTGCGAAGCCTTGAGGTCTTCGGCCTTGACGCCGCGGGCGGCGGCGATCCGCCCGCGCAGCATCGGCACGTCCTCCACGGTCGATCCGGGCGCGGTCTGTTTCAGGAAGGCGGCGAAGCGGTCGGCTTCGGTTGTGGGAATATCGATGAAGTAGAACGACGGCGCGCGATCCGGCAGCGCCGCCAGGAACTGCCGCCGCAGATTGCCGTCGATCTGGGTGATGGTGACCAGCACCGCCAGCCCCAGGCCGAGCGACATCACGACCGATGGCGTCAGTGCGCCGGGCCGGTAGATGTTGGCGATCGCCAGCCGCAGCATGGTGATGCGACTACGGGGCAGGCGGCGCGCCAGCGCCATCAGCCCGGCGGCGACGCCGCGCAGCAGCGCGAACACCGCGGCCGAGGAGACGACGAACACCGCGGCGACGCGCTTGTCATAGGCAAGCCCGATCGCAACCGCGATCAACAGCGCAATCACCACCGCCATCAGCGCCAGATAGCTCCAGCGCGGGCGGTGCCATTCGGGGGCTACTTCGTCGCGGAACAGCGCCGCGACCGGCACGTCATGCACCCGGCCGAGCGGCCACAGGCCGAAGGCCAGTGCCGTGAGCAGGCCGTAGATGAACGACAGCGCAAGTTCGTCCGCGTGCAATGCGGGGATCACCGGCAACGGCAGCAGCTTGCCGAACAGGCCGACAATAACGAAAGGCAGCGCCGCCCCGGCGGCAAGGCCGATCACCGAGCCGATCCCGGCAAGCACGACCACCTGGGTCAAATAGATCGTGAAGACATCGCGGCCGGTGGCGCCCAGCGCCTTGAACGACGCGATGACGTCGCGGCGGCGATCGATATGGCTCTTGACGGCATTGGCGACGCCGACGCCGCCGACCAACAGCGCGGCAAGGCCGACCAGGGTCAGAAATTGGGTGAAACGGCTGATGGTGCGCTCGAGCTGCGGCGAGGCGTTGCCGCGGCTTCGAATCTCCCAGCCGGCTGCCGGCAGCGCGCTTCGCGCGCTGTCGATCAGCGCGGTCGCGGCGCGGTCGGTCGCTGCGTTGTCGGGTAGTTTCAAGCGGTAGATCCAGCGCACCAGGCTGCCGGGCTGCAACAACCCGGTCGCGCGCAGGCCGGCTTCGCTGACCAGGAAACGCGGGCCGAGGCCGACATTGCCGGCGAGCTTGTCGGGCTCGGCGCTGTCAACGCTGCGGATCTGAAAGCTGGCGCTGCCGATGGTGACGCGGTCGCCGAGCTTGAGGTCAAGCCGCGCCAAAAGAGTGGAATCCACCGCCGCGCCGAACGCGCCGTCGCGCTCGGCCAACACATCCGCTATCGGCAATTCCGGATCGAGCGTCAGCTCACCCAGCATGGGATAGTTGCCGTCCACCGCCTTGAGCTCGACCAGCGCCAGCCTGCCGTCGGCGCTGCGGGCCATGACGCGCAACGTCGCCGCGACCGAAACGTCGCCGCGCGAACGCAGGAACGCGATCTCGTCGGGCTTGGCTTCGCGCTGGATGAGAGAGAATGCGACGTCGCCGCCGAGCAGCGTACGGCCCTCGCGCGCAAGGCCTTCGCTGAGGCTGGCCGCAACGGAGCCGACGCCGGCGATCGCCATCACGCCAAGCGCGATACAGGCGATGAAGACGTAAAAGCCGCGCAAGCCGCCGCGCAACTCGCGAAGCGCATAGCGCAGCGCAAGCGACGACGCGCGGCTGCCGCGGTCAGCGGCCTCGGATGCGATGCTCATGTACTTGAATGCCCGTCGATCCGGCCCGAGCGCAGCCGCACCACGCGGTCGCAGCGCTGCGCCAGCGAGGTGTCGTGCGTCACCAGCACCAGCGTCATGCTGCGCTCGGCGTGCTTGGTGAACAGCAGATCGACGATCTGCTTGCCGGTGGCTTCATCGAGGTTTCCGGTCGGCTCGTCCGCGACCAGGATCGCGGGATCGGGTGCCAGCGCACGGGCCAGCGCGACGCGCTGCTGCTCGCCGCCGGACAATTGCGTGGGATAATGATGCAGGCGGTCGCCGAGGCCGACCGATTGCAGTTCCTGCGCGGCGCGCGCGGACGCATCGGGATTGCCGGCGAGTTCCAGCGGCACCGCGACATTTTCCAGCGCCGTCATGGTCGGTATCAGATGGAACGACTGGAATACGATGCCGACATGCCGGCCGCGAAAGCGGGCGAGGGCGTCCTCGTCGAGGGCATTGAACGGCGTGCCGTTGACCACCACCTCTCCGCTGTCAGGACGTTCCAACCCCGCCATCACCATCAGCAAGGTCGATTTCCCCGAGCCTGACGGTCCGATCAGTCCGATCGCTTCGCCCGGTGCCACACGAAGGCTGATATCTTTCAGGATATGAACGCGTGCAGCGCCGGTGCCGAGTGAGAGATTGACGTTGGCGATTGAAATGGTGTCCGGCTCGAGGCCGGCCAGTGAAGAGGGTTCGATGAGACTGTCCATGGCTCGGTCATATGGCACTTCCGCCGCTCGGGTCGAGGGTCGGTTCGCGATATCAGCGCACATACTCGTGTTGATTATGGCCTTGATGACGGCGGGAACGGTTTTGGCGCAAGGGGCTGTGGCGGTAACGGCAAAGCCGGTCAAGATGGTGGTTTTGGGCGATTCCTTGAGCGCCGGCTACGGCCTGCCGGCCGGGGCGGCGTTCCCGGTTCGCCTGCAAAAAGCCTTGGATACCAAGGGGATAAAGGTCGACATGATCAACGCCGGGGTATCCGGCGATACCGCCTCCGGCGGCCGCGACCGGCTCGACTGGTCGGTGCCCGAGGGAACCGACGCCGTGATCGTCGAACTCGGCGCCAACGACGCCCTGCGCGGCACCGATCCCGCGGTCACGCGTGCGGCGCTGTCTGATATTCTGACGCGGCTGAAGGCGCGCGGGGTAACGGTTCTGCTCTGCGGGATGGTCGCGCCGCCAAATTATGGCAGCGATTATGCGGCCCGTTTCAACGCGATCTACCCGGAGCTCGCGAAATCATTCGGCGTGCCGCTCTACCCGTTCTTTCTGGACGGCGTTGCCGCCGACGCCCGGCTCAATCAGGCGGATGGCATGCACCCGACCGCGGAGGGCGTGGACGTCGTGGTGAAAAATATCTTGCCCACGGTGGAGGCATTTCTCGGCAAATTATCCGGGCAACGGAGTTGAAAAATCAGCAGTGATAACCTTAAGCACCGTGTTTTCCCGGACTTTCGCCTCGCATGCTTCGCAGAGTCACATAAGTCAGGTAGAAATTAGCGATCGGTGATTCGTTACCGGGTTTCAGCATCGGGAGTCGAGCGATGCCGCGTCTGTTCACTGGTCTGGAAATTCCGGCCGAGATCGGCCAAACGCTTTCCAATTTGCGTGGCGGCCTCCCAGGCGCCCGCTGGATCGATCCCGAAAATTATCACGTCACCTTGCGCTTCATCGGCGACATCGACGGCATGTCGGCGAATGAGATCGCCTCGATGCTGTTTCGGGTCAACCGCAAGCCGTTCGAGGTCAGGCTGCAGGGCTTGTCGAGTTTTGGCGGCCGCAAGCCGCGCGCGGTGGTCGCCTCCGTCGAGCCGTGCCGGCCGCTGATCGAGCTGCAGGCCGAACTCGAACGGCTGATGCAACGCATCGGGCTCGATCCCGAGGGCCGCAAATTCACGCCCCATGTGACGCTGGCGCGGCTGTACGACGCCTCGAGCCAGGACGTCGCCGATTATCTCTCGGTGCGCGGTTATTTTCCGAGCCGCGCCTTCACCGTCTCGCGCTTCGTGTTGTTCTCGTCCCGCGCCTCGACCGGCGGGGGGCCCTATGTGGTCGAGGATTCCTACGCGTTGAGTGCCTGAGGGCGGGAGCGCCCGCTCGTCACATCCACCGCTCTCATCGCCCGGCATAGCCGTCCGAAGGACGGCGTCGCTTCCGCTAACCTATGACCGGGCGATCCCGTATTCCAGAGCTGCCATGATTTAACCGAGAAGCCGCGGCGTACTGGATACCCGCTTTCGCGGGTATGACGATTTGCGGCTGGGTCAGCGCCGGCCGCGCATACCCCCACCACCAATTCGCGGCTTGCAATTTTCCTCCCGCTGGGCCGTAAGAGGGCGATGCTGTCCACCTCGCCCAACTCGTTCCGCGCCCATTACCAGGCTCTGGTCGACTTCGGCTCGATCGAGGCCGATCCCGCCCAGGCCAGCGCCGTCGAGGCCTTTGCCGGCCTCGAAGAGCGGCTGTCGAGCTACAAGCCGTTCCGCAAACAAAGCCTGCTCGGCCGGCTATTCGCCGACAAGGGCGATCCGCCGCCGCGCGGTCTCTACGTTCACGGTGAAGTCGGCCGCGGCAAGACCATGCTGATGGATCTGTTTTTTCAGCAGAGCCCGGTCGAGCACAAGCGCCGCGCCCATTTCCATGAATTCATGGCCGAGGTGCATGAGCGGATCTACGGCTATCGCCAGGAGATCGCGCGCGGCGAGATCGCCGATGGCGACGTGATCACGCTGACGGCTCATGCGATCTTCGAGCAGGCATGGCTGCTGTGCTTCGACGAATTCCATGTCACCGACATTGCCGACGCCATGATCCTGGGCCGTCTGTTCACAAAACTGTTCGAGCTCGGCACCGTCGTGGTGGCGACGTCCAACGTCGCGCCCGAAGATCTCTACAAGGGCGGACTGAACCGCGCGCTGTTCCTGCCGTTCATCGCGCAGATATCGGACCATATGGACGTGCTGCGGCTCGATGCGCGCACCGATTTTCGGCTGGAAAAACTCGTGGGCGTGAAGATGTGGCTGGTGCCGGCGGATCACGACGCCCATACCGCGCTCGACAAGGCCTGGATCAGGATGACCGGCAACGCGCCATGCAAGCCGCGCGATATCGCGATCAAGGGCCGGATCCTGCAAGTGCCCTGTTCGTCGCACGGCGTCGCCCGATTCAGTTTTGCGGATATCTGCGAAAAACCGCTGGCCGCGTCGGATTACCTGCGGCTGGCGCACGACTACCACACCATCCTGATCGATCGCATTCCCGTCATGGACTATGCCGAGCGCAACGCCGCCAAGCGTTTCATCTCGCTGATCGACACGCTCTATGACAACGCCGTGAAATTGATGGCGTCGGCCGCGGCCAATCCGGTGTCGCTGTATCTGGCGACCGAGGGCAATGAGGCCAACGAGTTCAAGCGCACCTCGTCGCGGCTGATCGAAATGAGTTCGGAATCCTATCTGGCGCTCCCGCATGGACGGAAAGACTCCGCGGCAAGCGGGTCGAGCACGGGATTGGTGGAGACTTAATCGTCGCTGCAGTCATTCCGGGATGGTCCGAAGGACCAGACCCGGAATCTCGAGATTTCCGGGTTCGCTCGTTTCACTCGCGCCCCGGAATGACGGCGGTCGTAGCGTCGCCCCTGGTCGAAATCGAGGCAAGGCCCGCAAGAGACCGACAATTGGGCACGCCGCGACTTGAACGTATCATTCGAAAGGGATAACCAGCCCTCCAAGCGACTTTCCACCCTTCCTCTTCGTCTCATAAGGACAGATTTCCCATGGCGCGCGACAAGATTGCTTTGATTGGCTCCGGTCAGATCGGCGGAACGCTGGCTCACCTCGTTGGCCTGAAGGAGCTCGGCGACGTCGTGATGTTCGATATCGCCGAGGGCGTGCCACAGGGCAAAGCGCTCGACATCGCGCAGTCCTCCCCGGTCGACGGCTTTGACGCGCATATGACCGGCGCGAATTCCTATGAAGCGCTCGACAACGCCAAGGTCTGCATCGTCACCGCCGGCGTGCCGCGCAAGCCCGGCATGAGCCGCGACGATCTCCTCTCCATCAATCTCAAGGTCATGGAGCAGGTCGGCGCCGGCATCAAGAAATATGCCCCCGACGCATTCGTCATCTGCATCACCAACCCGCTGGATGCGATGGTCTGGGCGCTGCAGAAGGCCTCGGGCATGCCGCACAAGAAGGTGGTGGGCATGGCGGGCGTGCTGGATTCCTCGCGCTTCCGCTATTTCCTCGCCGACGAATTCAACGTCTCGGTGGAGGACGTCACCGCCTTCGTGCTCGGCGGCCATGGCGACACCATGGTGCCGCTGGTGAAATACTCCACCGTCGCCGGCATTCCGCTGCCCGACCTCGTCAAGATGGGCTGGACCTCGCAGGCGCGCATCGACGAGATCGTCGACCGCACCCGCAACGGCGGCGCCGAGATCGTCAACCTGCTGAAGACCGGTTCGGCCTTCTACGCGCCGGCCGCCTCCGCGATCGCGATGGCCGAGAGCTATCTGCGCGACAAGAAGCGCGTGCTGCCCTGCGCGGCCTATCTCAACGGCGAATATGGCGTGAAGGACATGTATGTCGGCGTGCCAACCGTCATTGGCTCGAAAGGCGTCGAGCGCATTGTCGAGATCGAACTGGCCGGCAAGGACCGCGAAGCCTTCGACAAATCGGTCGGCGCGGTGCAGGGCCTGGTCGATGCCTGCAAGAAGATCGCGCCCGATCTGCTCGGCAAGTGATCGCGCCCCGACGATCAGCCGACGGATCGATCAGGCAAATCGTTCCTCGGCACTCCAATTTCCAAGGTTCGCACCCAATCCGGTGCGGACTCGGCATCGAGACAGCACTAATGCGATCAAATTCCTGGTGATTTCGGATTTGCAGGTTCTGTGGTATATGGTATACCAGTCACAAAATCGGTGTGAAACCCAAATAATTCACCGCACGAGACTTCGGGGAGCGTCCACATGAACATCCATGAATACCAGGCCAAGGCGTTGCTACGTGAATACGGCGTGGCCGTGCCGCGCGGGGTGGCCATTCTCAAGCCTTCCGACGCCGATCTTGCCACCGACGAACTCGGCGGTCCGGTCTGGGTGGTGAAGAGCCAGATCCATGCCGGCGGTCGCGGCAAGGGCAAATTCAAGGAAGCCTCCGCTGGCGACAAGGGCGGCGTCCGTGTCACCAAGTCCGCCGCCGAGGTCAATCAATTCGTCAAGCAGATGCTCGGCGCAACCCTGGTTACCGTGCAGACCGGGCCGGCCGGCAAGCAGGTCAACCGCCTCTACATCGAGGAAGGCTCCGATATCGACAAGGAGTTTTACCTCTCGATCCTGGTCGATCGCGAAACCTCTGAAGTGTCGTTCGTGGTTTCGACCGAAGGCGGCGTCAACATCGAGGACGTCGCGCATAATACGCCTGAAAAGATCGTCACCTTCTCGGTCGATCCCGCCACCGGCATCATGGCCCACCATGGCCGCAAGGTCGCCAAGGCCCTGAACCTGTCTGGTCCTCTCGCCAAGCAGGCGGAAAAGCTGGTGAGCCAGCTCTATACGGCCTTCGTCGCCAAGGACATGGCGATGCTGGAAATCAACCCGCTGGTCGTCACCAAGAATGGTGATCTGCGCGTGCTCGACGCCAAGGTGTCGTTCGACGACAACTCGCTGTTCCGGCATCCCGAAGTGGTGGCTTTGCGCGACGAGAGCGAGGAAGACGCCAAGGAAATCGAGGCGTCGAAATACGATCTCAACTACATCACGCTCGACGGCACCATCGGCTGCATGGTCAATGGCGCCGGCCTTGCGATGGCGACCATGGACATCATCAAGCTCTACGGCCTGGCGCCGGCGAACTTCCTCGATGTCGGCGGCGGCGCCAACAAGGAAAAAGTCACCGCGGCGTTCAAGATCATCACCGCCGATCCCAACGTGAAGGGTATCCTGATCAACATTTTCGGCGGCATCATGAAATGCGACATCATCGCCGAAGGCGTGGTCGCCGCGGTCAAGGAAGTCGGCCTGAAAGTGCCGCTGGTCGTGCGGCTCGAAGGCACCAACGTTGAAGCCGGCAAGAAGATCATCGAGGACTCCGGCCTCAACGTCGTGGCCGGCGACAATCTCGACGACGCAGCGCAGAAGATCGTGAAAGCCGTCAAAGGGAGCTAGTCCCATGCCCCAGGACCATCTCGCCGCACCGACTGCGTTGGAAGAGCACCGCAAACTCGCGGTGTTCGCCGGCGAGTGGGCTGGCGAAGAGGTGGTTTTCCCGTCGCGCTGGACCGCGGGCGGACCGGCCACCTCGCACGTCGTCGCTCGCATGGATCTCAACGGCCTCTATCTGATCCAGGACACGCGCCAGATGCGCGACGGCAAGGAGAGCTTCGCCACCCACGGCGTGTTCACTTACGATCGCGAGGATCGGCACTACAAACTGTTCTGGCACGATTCACTCGGCTACTACTCGCCGGCGCCGGCCTCCGGCGGCTGGACCGGCAAGACGTTGATCCTGGTGCGCGGCTCGCTGCGCGGCAACGCGCGGCATGTCTATGAAGTCGTTGACGACAACAACTACACCATGAAAATCCAGTTCTCGCCCGACGCGGAAGGATGGGCCGACGTGCTCACCGGCGTGTATCGGCGCGTGCACTGACTCCATTTCCCGATCATCTACGAAAGCAACATCAACCATGTCCGTTCTGATCGACAAAAACACCAAAGTCATCTGCCAGGGTTTTACCGGCAAGAACGGCACGTTCCATTCCGAGGCCGCGATCGCCTATGGCACACAAATGGTCGGCGGCACTTCGCCGGGTAAAGGCGGGTCGACGCATCTCGATCTGCCGGTGTTCGACACGGTCGCCGAAGCGCGCGACAAGACCGGCGCCAACGCCAGCGTGATTTACGTGCCGCCGCCGGGTGCGGCGGATGCCATCTGTGAAGCGATCGATGCGGAAATTCCGCTGATCGTTTGCATCACCGAAGGCATTCCGGTGCTCGACATGGTGCGGGTGAAGCGCTCGTTGTCGGGATCGAAATCGCGGCTGATCGGACCGAACTGCCCGGGAGTCATGACGGCGGGCGAATGCAAGATCGGCATCATGCCGGCCAACATTTTCACGCCGGGCAATGTCGGTATCGTTTCCCGCTCGGGCACCCTGACCTATGAGGCGGTGTACCAGACCTCCCAGGAGGGGCTCGGCCAAACCACGGCGGTCGGCATCGGCGGCGACCCGGTCAAGGGAACCGAATTCATCGACGTGCTGGAGATGTTTCTGGCCGATCCCAAGACCACCTCGATCGTCATGATCGGCGAAATCGGCGGCTCGGCCGAAGAGGACGCCGCCCAGTTCATCAAGGACGAGGCCAAGCGTGGTCGCAAGAAGCCGATGGTCGGCTTCATCGCCGGCGTCACCGCCCCTCCCGGCCGCCGCATGGGCCATGCCGGCGCCATCATTTCCGGCGGCAAGGGCGACGCCGGTTCCAAGACTGCGGCGATGGAATCGGCCGGAATCACGGTCTCTCCGTCGCCTGCTCGGCTAGGACACACCCTTGTCGAAAAATTGAGGTCCTAATTCAATTCTTGGCTCTTTTCGGCGGGAATATTCGTCCCAAATAGGGTAAGGGTTCTTTATCCCGCTGATCCGGTTTCCGGATCGGCGTTGCGCCGTCTTCCACGCGCGAACCGAAAATCACCAGGAAGCCACCATGTCTCGCCAGGACGCGAATGCCGCTTTTGCCCTTTCTTCGTTTTTGCAGGGCACCAACGCCACCTACATCGACGACCTCTACGCCCGCTACGAGCAGGATCCGGCTTCGGTCGATCCCGAATGGCAGGAATTCTTCAAAAGCCTGAAGGACACCCCCGCGGACGTCCAGAAGAACGCCGAAGGCGCCTCCTGGGGCCGCGACAACTGGCCGCTGACACCGCGCGACGATCTGACCTCGGCGCTGGACGGCAACTGGGCGACGGTCGAGAAGGCGGTCGGTACCAAGATCGCGGCCAAGGCACAGGCCAGGGGCGCCGAGGTTTCGGCCGCCGACGTCAATCAGGCCACCCGCGATTCCGTCCGCGCTTTGATGCTGATCCGTGCCTACCGCATGCGCGGCCATTTCCATGCCAAGCTCGATCCGCTCGGCATCGAGGCGCCGCGCGATCGCGAAGAACTCGATCCGCGCTCCTACGGCTTCACCGAGAGCGATTTCGACCGCAAGATCTTCCTCGACCACGTGCTGGGCCTCGAATACGGCACGCTGCGCGAAATCGTCGCGATCTGCGAACGCACTTACTGCCAGACGCTCGGCGTCGAGTTCATGCACATCACCAATGCCGCGCAAAAGGCCTGGATCCAGGAACGCATCGAAGGTCCCGACAAGGAAATCAGTTTTACCCCCGAGGGACGGCGCGCGATCCTCAACAAGCTGGTCGAAGCCGAAGGCTTTGAGAAATTCTGCGACCTGAAATTCACGGGAACGAAGCGCTTCGGCCTCGACGGCGCCGAGTCGCTGATCCCGGCGCTGGAGCAGATCATCAAGCGCGGCGGCAATCTCGGCGTGAAGGAAATCGTCTTCGGCATGCCGCACCGCGGCCGCCTCAACGTGCTGACACAGGTGATGGGCAAGCCGCACCGCGCGCTGTTTCATGAATTCAAGGGCGGCTCGGCCAACCCGGACGCGGTCGAAGGCTCCGGCGACGTCAAATATCACCTCGGCGCCTCATCGGACCGCGAGTTCGACAACAACAAGATCCATCTGTCGCTGACCGCCAACCCGTCGCATCTGGAAATCGTCGATCCCGTGGTGCTCGGCAAGGTGCGGGCCAAGCAGGACCAGCACGGCGATCCGCCGGACATGCGCATTTCGGTGCTGCCGCTGTTGATGCATGGCGACGCGGCGTTCGCAGGCCAGGGCGTGGTGGCGGAGTGTTTCAGCCTGTCCGACCTCAAGGGCTACCGCACCGGCGGTTCGCTGCATTTCATCGTCAACAACCAGATCGGCTTCACCACCTATCCGCGCTATTCGCGCTCCTCGCCCTATCCCTCCGATGTGGCGAAGATGATCGACGCGCCGATCTTCCATGTGAACGGCGACGATCCGGAGGCCGTAGTGTTCGCCGCCAAGGTCGCGATCGAGTTCCGGCAGAAATTCCACAAGCCGGTCGTCATCGACATGTTCTGCTATCGCCGTCACGGCCACAACGAGGGCGACGAGCCGGCGTTCACCCAGCCGGTGATGTACAAGAGGATTGGCTCGCATCCGACCACGCTGGAGATCTACGCCAGGCGGCTGGTTGCCGAGGGCGTGATGACCGAGGGCGAGGTCGACAAGGCCAAGGCCGACTGGCGCGCGCGGCTCGATGCCGAGCTCGAGGCCGGCTCCGGCTACAAGCCGAACAAGGCCGACTGGCTCGACGGCAAATGGGCGGGCTTCAAGTCGGCCGACGCCGAAGAAGATCCACGCCGCGGCGTCACCGGCGTCGATGTCGCGGTCTTGAGGGATATCGGCCGCAAGATCACCAAAGTAGCCGATGGCTTTCGGGTTCATCGCACGGTGCAGCGGTTTCTGGACAGCCGCGCCAAGGCGATCGACGGTGGCGTCGGCATCGATTGGGCGACCGGCGAGGCGCTGGCGTTCTGCACGCTGCTGCAGGAAGGCCATCACGTGCGGCTGTCGGGACAGGACTCCGAGCGCGGCACCTTCTCGCAGCGGCATTCGGTGCTGATCGACCAGGAAGACGAGGGCCGCTACACGCCGTTCAATCATCTCGGCGGCGACCAGGGCCATTACGAAGTCATCAACTCGCTGCTCTCGGAAGAAGCGGTGCTCGGCTTCGAATACGGCTATTCGCTGGCGGAGCCGAACGCGCTGACGATCTGGGAAGCCCAGTTCGGCGACTTCGCCAACGGCGCGCAGGTGTTGTTCGACCAGTTCATCTCGTCGGGCGAACGCAAATGGCTGCGCATGTCCGGTCTCGTCTGCATGCTGCCGCACGGCTATGAAGGTCAGGGACCGGAGCATTCCTCCGCAAGGCTCGAACGCTTCCTGCAGATGTGCGCCGAAGACAACATGCAGGTGGTCTATGCCACGACGCCGGCGAATTTCTTCCACGTGCTGCGGCGTCAGCTCCATCGCGAAATTCGCAAGCCGCTGATCCTGATGACGCCAAAATCGCTGCTGCGACACAAGCGGGCGGTATCGCGGCTGGACGAACTGGGCGAGGGCACCACGTTCCACCGCATTCTCTACGATGACGCGCAGATGCTGCCGGACGACAAGACCAAACTGGTGCCGGACGACAAGATCCGTCGCGTCGTGCTGTGCGCCGGCAAGGTCTATTACGATATCTATGACGAGCGCGAGAAGCGCGGCATCGACGATATCTACATCATGCGCGTCGAGCAGCTTTATCCGGTGCCGTTGAAGGCGCTGGTGCATGAGCTCGGGCGCTTCAAGAACGCCGAACTGGTCTGGTGCCAGGAAGAGCCGCGCAACATGGGTTCGTGGCACTTCATCGAGCCCTATCTCGAATGGGTGCTGAACCAGATCCACGCGCCGAACAAGCGTCCGCGTTACGCCGGCCGCGCGGCGTCGGCCGCCACCGCCACCGGTTTGATGTCGAAGCATCTGGCACAGCTCAAGGCGCTGCTGGATGAGGCACTGAACTAGAAATTTTCATTCGTCATGCCCCGCGAAAGCGGGGCATCCGGTGACCCGCACCGTTCAATCCGATCACGAACGTTACGGGGTACTGGATCGTTCGCCCTCGCGGACGATGACTGCAGAAGCGATTGAGGAAAACACACAATGACTGAAATTCGTGTTCCGACGCTCGGCGAGTCCGTGACCGAGGCCACCATCGGCCGCTGGTTCAAGAAGGCCGGCGATGCCGTAGCGGTCGACGAGCCCCTGGTCGAGCTCGAGACCGACAAGGTCACCATCGAAGTCCCGGCGCCGTCGGCGGGCGTGCTCGGCGAGATCTCCGCCAAGGACGGCGAGACCGTCGCGGTCGGCGCGTTGCTCGGACAGATCAATGACGGTGCGGCGGGCGCCGCCAAACCGGCGGCCGCGCCCGCCAAGGCCGCAGCCCCGGCTGCGCCGCCGCCGGCCGCTGCGCCCGCTGCCGCCGCGCCTCCGAAGGCTGCGCCGGCCGACGCGCCACTGGCGCCGTCGGTGCGCAAGCTCTCCGCCGAAAGCGGCATCGATGCGGCCACGGTTCCCGGCTCCGGCAAGGATGGCCGTGTCACCAAGGGCGACATGCTGGCTGCGATCGAGAAGGCGGCCTCGGCGCCGACGCCGGTCAATCAGCCGGCCGCCGCCGTCCAGGTGCGTGCGCCGTCGCCCGCCGACGATGCCGCGCGCGAAGAGCGCGTGAAGATGACGCGGCTGCGCCAGACGATCGCGCGGCGGCTCAAGGACGTGCAGAACACAGCCGCGATGCTCACGACCTTCAACGAGGTCGACATGAGCCACATCATGGCGATGCGGGCGCAGTACAAGGACGTGTTCGAGAAGAAGCACGGCAGCAAGCTGGGCTTCATGGGTTTCTTCACCAAGGCCTGCGTGCAGGCGCTGAAGGATATCCCGGCGGCCAATGCCGAGATCGACGGCACCGATCTGATCTACAAGAATTATTACCACATCGGCGTCGCGGTCGGAACCGACAAGGGCCTGGTCGTGCCTGTCGTGCGCGACTGCGACCACAAATCGATCTCCGACATCGAAAAGAGTATCGCCGACTTCGGCCGCCGCGCCCGCGACGGCCAACTCAAGATCGACGAGATGCAGGGCGGCACCTTCACCATCACCAATGGCGGCATCTATGGTTCGCTGATGTCGACGCCGATCCTGAACGCGCCGCAGTCGGGCATTCTGGGCATGCACAAGATCCAGGATCGCCCGGTCGTGGTTGCCGGCAAGGTCGAGATTCGCCCGATGATGTATCTGGCGTTGTCCTACGATCACCGCGTCATCGACGGCAAGGAAGCGGTCACCTTCCTGGTCCGCGTCAAGGAAAGCCTGGAAGACCCGGCACGGCTGGTGCTGGATCTCTGATGCAATCCCGGGGCCCGTTTGCGAGGACCTCAGCCGACCGGCGGGCGTTGATCATCTGCGTTGAGCTTTGGGGGCGATTTTGACTGATCAAGTTGCTGTCATCACCGGCGGAAGTCGCGGCATCGGCCGCGCCACCGCCATTGGCGCTGCGGCGCGCGGCTTTCGCATTGTGGTCGGTTACGCCAGCAATCACGCAGCGGCGCAGGAAGTTGTATCCGTCATCGAAGCCAAGAACGGCAAGGCCATCGCGGTGAAATGCGATGTCGGCAGCGAGCATGACATTCTCGCGCTGTTCAAGGCTGCCGACGAATTCGGAACGCTGGGCGCACTGGTCAACAATGCCGGTATCGTCGGGCCGTCGGCGCGGGTCGAGGACATGTCGGCCGAGCGCATCCAGCGCATGATGGCGGTCAACGTGACCGGCAGCATTCTTTGCGCGCGTGAAGCCGTGAAACGAATGTCGACGCGGAACGGCGGCAAGGGCGGCGTCATCGTCAACCTGTCCTCGGTCGCGGCGAAACTTGGCGCGCCCAATACCTATGTCGATTACGCGGCGTCCAAGGGCGCGGTGGATTCCTTCACCATCGGACTGGGCCATGAAGTCGCCGGCGAAGGCATTCGCGTCGCGGCGATCCGCCCGGGATTGATCGACACCGAAATTCACGCCAGCGGCGGCGAGCCCGACCGCGCGCATCGGCTTGCGCATATGGTGCCGATGCAACGTGTCGGCAGCGCGGAGGAAATCGCCAACGCCATCGTCTGGCTGATGTCGGACGATGCGTCCTACGTCACCAGCGCCATCCTCGATGTGTCGGGTGGTCGGTAAACACCTGTCACACTATTCAGCTACAGGACTTCAATCATGGCCACCTACGATCTCGTCATCATCGGCACCGGTCCCGGCGGATATGTCTGCGCGGTGCGCGCCGCGCAACTCGGCATGAAGGTCGCCGTGGTCGAAAAGAGCGCGACGCTCGGCGGCACCTGCCTCAACGTCGGATGCATGCCGTCGAAAGCATTGCTGCATGCCTCCGAGATGTTCGAGGAAGCCGAGCACTCCTTCGCCAAGATGGGCGTCAGCGTCTCCACGCCGAAACTCGATTTGCCCGCGATGATGAATTTCAAGCAGCAGGGCATCGACGGCAACGTCAAGGGCGTCGACTTCCTGATGAAGAAGAACAAGATCGATGTCCTGAAGGGCGCCGGCAAGATCCTCGGCGCCGGCAAGGTCGGGGTCTCCGGCGACGGCAAGACCGAGATTGTCGAGACCCGGAACATCGTCATCGCCACCGGCTCCGATATCGCGCGGCTGAAAGGCATCGAGATCGACGAGAAGCGCATCGTGTCGTCGACCGGCGCGCTGTCGCTCGACAAGGTGCCGGAAAAACTGTTGATCATCGGCGCCGGCGTGATCGGGCTCGAACTCGGCTCGGTATGGCAGCGGCTTGGCGCGCAGGTCATGGTGGTTGAATTCCTCGATCGCATCTTGCCCGGCATGGACGGCGAAGTTGCAAAGCAATTCCAGCGCGTCCTCGAAAAGCAGGGCTTTGCGTTCAAGCTCGGCGCCAAGGTCACCGGCGTCGATACCTCGGGCAAGACGCTCATCGCAAAGGTCGAGCCGGCCGCGGGCGGGGCTGCGGAAACGCTGGAAGCCGACGTGGTGCTGGTCTGTATCGGCCGCGTGCCCTACACCGAAGGTCTCGGCCTGAAGGAGGCCGGCATAGCCCTCGACGATCGCGGCCGCGTGCAGATCGACCAGCATTTTTCGACCAGCGTGAAGGGCGTCTATGCGATCGGCGACGTGGTTGCGGGTCCGATGCTGGCGCACAAGGCGGAAGATGAAGGCGTCGCCTGCGCGGAAATCATCGCCGGGCAAGCCGGGCATGTGAACTACGACGTTATCCCTGGCGTCGTGTATACCACGCCGGAAATTTCGTCGGTCGGCAAGACCGAGGAAGAATTGAAGCAGGCCGGCGTGGCTTACACGTCAGGTAAATTTCCCTTCACCGCCAACGGCCGCTCCAAGGTCAACCAGACCACTGACGGATTCGTGAAGGTTCTCGCAGATGCGAAGACCGATCGGGTGCTGGGCGTGCACATTATCGGCCGCGAAGCCGGCGAAATGATCCATGAGGCCGCCGTTCTGATGGAGTTTGGCGGTTCGGCGGAGGATCTGGCGCGAACGTGTCATGCCCATCCGACACGATCGGAAGCCATCAAGGAAGCCGCGCTTGCGGTTGGCAAGCGGGCGATCCATATGTGATCGACATCCGGCACGCGCCGGGTAGAGACCACGTCCATGATGCGCCGCCTTCTTCAACCGATCTGGGTTCTGCTCGCGGTCATCTTCCTGATCGAAGCATGGCTGTGGGATCATCTCGAGCCGATCGTGGCGCGCGTGGTGGCGCTGATTCCGCTGCGTGCGTTCAAGCAATGGCTGTCCGATCGCGTCGATACGTTGTCGCCGGCGATGACGCTGATCGTATTCATCGTGCCGGTGATCCCGCTGTTTCCGCTCAAGCTGGTCGGCCTGTGGCTGATGATGCATGAATATTGGCTGAGCGCCATCGTTACCATCATCTTCGCGAAACTCGTCGGCGTCGGTGTCACCGCGTTCATCTTCGACGTGACACGCTCGAAGCTCCTGGAAATGCCGTGGTTCGAAAGGCTCTATGAATTCATCATGGACCTGCGCGCCAAGGCGGCCGCGCTGGTCGAGCCGACCAAGCGGCGCATCCTGGAAATATTGCGCGGCGACGGCGGCGGTTGGTCGTCGCGGATGCTGCGGCTGATCCAGCGCTTTCGCAAAAGCGTGCACGAGGCGCGCTGATTGCTGGCGCCACGCGCTCTGTCCTTACCTCTCCCACAGGGAGAGGTCGGCGCGTAGCGCCGGGTGAGGGGCTCAGCTCTATCGACAGACCGTAATCCCTCACCCGCGCCTTCAGCGCGACCTCTCCCGATGGGAGAGGTGAAGCGGAGTCCGCCGCGCTGTCTCAGCTATGAGCGATAAGTATCAAGGCAGATGCAGCAGGTGCGGCATGAAGATGCCGAGCGCGGTAACGGCGATGCCCGCCAGCGTCAGCAGGCCGGAGATCCAGGCCAGCGCAATAATCCCGGTGATAATGGTTGCCGAGGCCAGCACGATTCCGATCTGAAAGGCCGCCGAGGCCAGTTCGAAGTGATGGTACTTGGCCTCCGCGAGGTTACGCTCCTCCTCGGCGTGCTTGGCCCGCTCGGACAATTGTTCCGAGCCTTCGCCGGTCTCCGGCTCGGAGCGGTAACGCGCCGCGGTCTTCTGCCAGTCGTCGATCTGCTTTTGCACCGCCGCCTTGGTGGCGTCGTCGCCGGCACCGAGGCTCAGTTTGGCCTGTTCTGCCGCGGTCTGGACCGTGGTGCGGCGAATGCTCTTGGCCTGGAAAAACGCCCACAGGTTCGACGCCTCGACGTTCTTGCTGATGGATTCGGTTTGCGCGCCTTTGCCCAGCGTTTCCGATAGCGCAAGACACAACGCGATCACGGCGATCAATAGCGCGATCTTCCTGTTCTCGCCGGCGGCTTCCTTGGCGTGGTCCGCTTGCTCCATGCTCTCTTGTGCGCTCATGATTCTCTCCCCGAATGAGACCCTGTCCACGATTGCCGAACGGCATGGCTTACGCAAGTGGCAAGCGGATGTGACGGGAGCGTGTCAGGATGAAAACGCCGCAGATCAGCCGCGCGGATGCGCCGTTCTATAGACTTCCAGCAGCCGTTCGCTGTCGATGCCGGTATAAATCTGCGTGGTCGAGAGCGAGGCGTGGCCGAGCAGCTCCTGGATCGCGCGCAGATCGCCGCCGCGGCTCAACAGGTGGGTGGCGAACGAATGCCGCAGCGCATGCGGCGTTGCACTGTCGGGCAGGCCGAGCGCGCCGCGCAATCTTTCCATGGTGAGCTGAATGATTCGCGGGCTGAGCGGGCCGCCGCGGGCGCCGACGAAGATCGGCCCCGCCGGGGCGAGCTGATGCGGGCAGATCGCGGTATAATCCTGGATCAATTGCAGCACATTTTGCAGCACCGGCACCATGCGGGTCTTGTTGCCCTTGCCGGTCACGATCAGGACGTCGCCTTCGCCGGGCAACGGCACGTCGCGGCGCTTCAGGCCGAGCGCCTCGGAGATACGCAGGCCCGAGCCGTAGAGCAGCGCCATCACGGCGGCGTCGCGCGCCCAGATCCAGGGATCGCGGTCCTCGCCGGCGCGCTCGTCGGCATCCGTCAAACGTTTCGCCGCAGCCATCTGGATCGGCTTCGGCAGGCTTTTTGCAACTTTGGGCGCGCGGATGGCAGAGAGCGCGCCGACCTTGCCTCTGCCCTCCCGTTCGAGAAACCGGCCGAACGAACGCAAGCCCGCCAGCGCCCGCATCAGCGAGCGCCCGCCGATCTCATCGGCGCGGCGCATCGCCATGAATGCCCTGATGTCGCTGGCTTCCAGCGCGGCGAACGCCTTGAGCGTCACCCGCCTGCCCCAGTGTTCGGCCAGAAAGGTAAGACATTGGCGGACATCGCGGGCATACGCCTCGGATGTCTTGGGTGACAGCCGCCGCTCGGCGCGCAGATGCGACAGCCAGCGCGTCATCTCCAGCGTGACGGTCTCGTCGGCGCAATCGAGTTCGATCGGTTGAAGTGACGTGGCCGGTTTGGTCATGGAGCTATCGGCGCCCTGATTCTGACGATTATATCGCACCGGTTTCGTTTACCGTTCGCTAACTTGCGCAAACCGGTGCAGTCAAAGGCTGGCCCCGAACCCGGCACGCCCCTAAGTTAGCTCGTTCCTCCGGCATCGAATCAGCCTCCCAATGGACCACGCCACGCGCCCCGACACTTCCACCGCTTCCGCGACCCGGGTCGTCGATGTGCTGGTGCCGGTTGCGCTCAACCATGCCTATTCCTATCGCGTGCCGCGCGGCATGGAGCTGAAGCCGGGAGACGTGGTCTGCGTGCCGCTCGGCCCCCGCGAAGTGGTCGCGGTGGTGTGGGCGGAAAATGCAAAGCCCGACCCGCGCTTGCACAACCGCCTCAAGGATGTCGGCGAAAAGCTCGACGTGCCGCCGCTGAAAGAGGAACTGCGCAGTCTCGTGGACTGGGTCGCCAATTACACGCTCTCGGCGCGCGGCATGGTGCTGCGGATGTGCCTGCGGATGGGCGAGAATCTCGGACCCGAGCGGATGCGCATCGGCGTGCGGCTGACAGGCGAGCCGCCGCGGCGGATGACCCCCGCGCGACGCCGGCTGGTCGAAATCCTGTCCGACGGATTGCTGCACGGCAAATCGGAGGCGGCGCGGGAAGCCGGCGTCAGCGCCGGGGTGATCGACGGCCTGGTCGACGAGGGCACGCTGACGATTGAGACGATGCCGCCGCCGCTGGCGCCGCCACTGCCCGATCCTCAGTTTGCGCAGCCTGATTTCTCGCGCCAGCAGCGCGCGGCCGTCGATGCCTTGCGGGCGCTGGCGGCGAACGGCAGCTTTCACGTCGCGTTGCTCGACGGCGTCACCGGTTCGGGCAAGACCGAAGTCTATTTCGAGGCGATCGCCGAAATCATCCGGCGCGGTAAGCAGACGCTGATCCTGATGCCGGAGATCGCGCTGACCGGACAATTCCTCGATCGGTTCGCGCAGCGTTTCGGCGTGCGTCCGCTGGAGTGGCATTCCGAACTGACCCCGCGCACCCGCGCGCGCAACTGGGCCGCGATATCGGCCGGCGAGGCGCCGGTCGTGGTCGGCGCACGCTCCGCCTTGTTTTTGCCCTATGCTGATTTGGGTCTGATCATCGTCGATGAGGAGCACGACCAGGCCTACAAGCAGGATGACGGCGCGCATTATCATGCCCGCGACATGGCGGTGGTGCGCGCCCATATTGCCAAAATCCCGATCATCCTTGCGTCTGCGACGCCGTCGATCGAGACCGAGGTCAATGCGCGCAAGGGGCGCTACCAGCGCGTCGCATTGCCGTCGCGCTTCGGCGGCCAGCACATGCCGCAGATCGAGGCGATCGATCTGCGCCGCGAACCGCCGCCGCGCGGCCGCTTCATTTCGCCGCGGCTCGCCGAATATATCGGAATCGCCATCGAGCGGCGCGAGCAGGCGCTGCTGTTCCTCAATCGCCGTGGCTACGCGCCGCTCACGCTGTGCCGGGCCTGCGGGCATCGCTTCGCCTGCACGATCTGCGACGCCTGGCTGGTGGACCACAGATTTCGCCAGCGCCTGGTCTGTCACCATTGCGGCTTCTCGATGCCGCGCCCGCATGTTTGCCCGCATTGTGCGGCGGAACAATCACTGGTCGCGGTCGGTCCCGGCGTCGAGCGCCTGCAGGAGGAAGCGGCCGCGTTGTTTCCGCAAGCGCGGACCATGGTGCTGTCGAGCGATCTGATCACCTCGATCGAGACCATGCGCAGCGAACTGAACGAGATCGCGGAAGGCCGCGTCGACATCATCATCGGCACGCAACTGGTGGCAAAGGGGCATAATTTCCCGCGGCTCAATCTGGTCGGCGTGGTCGATGCCGATCTCGGCCTCGGCAATGGCGATCCGCGCGCGGCCGAGCGGACGTTTCAGCTGCTCAACCAGGTGATCGGGCGCGCCGGGCGCGATCAGGGCCGCGGCGTCGGCTACATGCAGACCCATCAGCCCGAACATCCGGTGATGAAGGCGCTGGTCGCTGGTGATCGCGAGGCGTTTTACGCCAGCGAGATCGGGTCGCGCGAGCGAACCGGCTATCCGCCGTTCGGCCGGCTCGCCAGCCTGATTATTTCCGCGGGCGATCGGCCGACCGCCGAGGGTTTTGCGCGCCGCCTTGCCGCGGTGGCGCCGATCGATGAACGGATCCAGGTGCTGGGCCCCGCCGAAGCGCCGCTCGCGGTCATCAAGGGCCGCTATCGCTTTCGGCTCTTGGTGAAGTCGCTGCGCAATGTCGACCTCTCGGACTATTTGCGCGAATGGCTCGCGGCCGGGCCGAAGACCAAAGGCAATCTCAAGCTCGAAGTCGACGTCGATCCGCAGAGCTTTTTGTAAATCCCCTCCTGTCATTGCGAGCCAACGGGTCGCGCGAATGCGCGCCCGATGACAGGCTCCGCGAAGCAATCCATCGTTCGACAAAGAAAGTGTGGATTGCTTCGTCGCGTCGCTCCTCGCAATGACGTTGAGAGCCCATCCGAAACAAAAAGCCTGCCGTCATTCGCGACGGCAGGCCTTTATCGATGCGCGAAAAGTTCCGCGATCGTTACGCTACGCAACGCAACGCTTACCGAAATGGTTGGATCGAAAGCGGCGGGTGAGACGCCTTTAGGAGACGACTTCAGCGGTGACGCGGCCGACGCCGGCGGCGGTCAGGCCGATGGCACGGGCGGCGCCCGTGGACAGATCGAGGATGCGGCCACGGACGAACGGGCCACGGTCGTTGACGGTGACGACGACGCTCTGGCCGCCATGGGTCACCCGGAGCTCGGTGCCGAATGGCAACGAGCGGTGGGCGCAGGTCATGGCGTTCTGGTTGAAGCGCTGACCTGAGGCGGTGTGGCTGCCGGATTCATTGCCGTAAAAGGAGGCCATGCCCGAGAAGCTGTGCCCGCCGGATGACGAGGCGATCGAGGCATTGGCGTCGCGCCAGGAAGAACCCTCGGATGCGGCCTGGTGGTGATGGTGGCGGTAATGGTGCCTGGATTTGGCGGAAGCTTCGGTGACGCTGCCGCCGACCAGGAGAGTTGCGGCGACAAAAGCAAGCGCCGTGCGCGACCGGGTTGCATTTCCCAGCGCAACATTATTGGTATTCAGCATTAAATTGTCCCTCAGACAGTATTGCCACACACGTGACAAGTGGAACCCCCGTCCCGTCTTGCGTGATTGCCGTTTGGTTGCGCAATGAGGCATGAATTGGGCAGTAAATCTGGATTGTATCCGGCTGCAATATCTTGTTACCTAGTGCAAGTAGTCGGGAGATATTCCGTAATCTTTCACTTTAACGAATTATTAACCAATGCTGTACTTGTTATTACTGACGAATAAAGTCATCGGCCGCCGCCGGCGAGGTTTGCGCAAGTAATGCGTAAATGGAATCAACCGGCCGCTTCGGTTCCGGGGCGAGGGCTCATGGCGGCCATGCAATCGCTGGTGGAACGATTCTCTTCAGCGACGGCGCTCCAGGAATCGATGACGATCCGGGGATCAGCGATGACGCTCCAGCGAGAAGGCCGCGATCCAGGCCGCAATTTTCGTGACCCAGAATGGCGGTTGGACAGGGCGCGGCCGGACCGAAAACAGCGCGTGCGACAAGGCATCGCCGGCACGCGCCGTCATGTTGCACCTGCGCGTCTCGCTATGTTAGCAAAGCCGCGATTTTAACGGTCCCGGGACTTCCAGTGCCGGTCGAAAATCGAAGTCCCGCTTGAATTCCAAGGGCTTGGATCGCTAGGCGCCGCTTCGTGGCGACGGTTTTTCCCTTGCGAGTTTGACAGCAAAAAAAGAGCGCGTCAGTGGCTGCTGAAGATCCGTCGGTTTCGGGAGTGTCAGGTCGTTATGCAACGGCCTTGTTCGAGTTGGCGCGCGACGAGAAATCCGTCGACGCAGTAAGGGCCGATCTCGATCGATTCGAGGCCATGCTGGCCGACAGCGCCGATTTGAAGCGGCTGGTTCGCAGCCCGGTTTTCTCGGCGGATTCGCAGTCGAAGGCGATCGCCGCCGTGCTCGAGAAGGCCGAAATTACCGGCACTTCTGCAAAATTCCTGAAGGTTCTCACCGCCAATCGGCGCCTGTTCGCCGTCACCGACGTGATCCGCGCCTTCCGCGCGCTGGTGGCGAAGTTCAAGGGCGAGGCGACCGCCGACGTGACCGTCGCCGAAGCGCTCAGCGACAAGAATCTCGACGCCCTCAAGACCGCACTGAAAACGGTGACGGGCAAGGACGTCGCGCTCAACGTGAAAATCGATCCCTCCATTATCGGCGGCCTTGTGGTCAAGCTCGGCAGCCGCATGGTGGATAGTTCGCTTCGCACCAAACTCAATTCGATCAAGCACGCGATGAAAGAGGCAGGCTGATGGACATCCGCGCCGCGGAAATTTCCGCGATCCTCAAGGACCAGATCAAGAATTTCGGCCAGGAGGCTGAAGTTACCGAAGTCGGACAGGTGTTGTCGGTCGGCGACGGCATTGCCCGCGTCTACGGCCTCGACAACGTCCAGGCCGGTGAAATGGTCGAGTTCGAGAACGGCACCCGCGGCATGGCGCTGAACCTCGAAACCGACAACGTCGGTATCGTGATCTTCGGCGCCGACCGCGAGATCAAGGAAGGCCAGACCGTCAAGCGCACCCGCGCCATCGTCGATACGCCGGTCGGCAAGGGCCTGCTCGGCCGCGTCGTTGACGCGCTCGGCAATCCGATCGACGGCAAGGGTCCGATCCAGGCCGACAAGCGCATGCGCGTCGACGTCAAGGCGCCCGGCATCATTCCGCGCAAATCGGTCAACGAGCCGATGGCGACCGGCCTCAAAGCCATCGACGCGCTGATCCCGATCGGCCGCGGCCAGCGCGAGCTGATCATCGGCGATCGCCAGACCGGCAAGACCGCGATCGCGCTCGACACGATTCTGAACCAGAAGCCGCTCAACGCGCAGCCCGACGAGAACATCAAGCTGTATTGCGTCTATGTCGCGATCGGCCAGAAGCGCTCTACCGTTGCCCAGTTCGTCAAGGTGCTGGAAGAGCAGGGTGCGCTGGAATATTCGGTCATCGTCGCAGCGACCGCTTCGGATCCGGCGCCGATGCAGTACATCGCGCCGTTCACCGGCTGCACCATGGGCGAGTATTTCCGCGACAACGGCATGCACGCCGTCATCATCTATGACGATCTGTCCAAGCAGGCCGTCGCCTATCGCCAGATGTCGCTGCTGCTGCGCCGTCCGCCGGGCCGCGAAGCCTATCCGGGCGACGTGTTCTACCTGCATTCGCGCCTGCTCGAGCGCGCGGCGAAGCTCAACAAGGATCAGGGATCGGGATCGCTGACCGCGCTGCCGGTGATCGAAACCCAGGCCAACGACGTGTCGGCCTACATTCCGACGAACGTGATCTCGATTACCGACGGCCAGATCTTCCTGGAAACCGACCTGTTCTTCCAGGGCATCCGCCCGGCGGTGAACGTCGGTCTGTCGGTGTCGCGCGTCGGATCGTCGGCGCAGACGAAAGCGATGAAAAAGGTCGCCGGCAAGATCAAGGGCGAGCTCGCGCAGTACCGCGAAATGGCGGCGTTCGCGCAGTTCGGAAGCGACCTCGACGCCTCGACGCAGCGCCTGCTCAATCGCGGCTCTCGTTTGACCGAACTCCTGAAGCAGCCGCAGTTCTCGCCGCTGAAGATGGAAGAGCAGGTCTGCGTGATCTGGGCCGGTACCAACGGCTATCTCGATGCGCTGCCGCTCAACAAGGTGCGCGGTTTCGAAGACGGCCTGCTGTCGCTGTTGCGCGGCAAGCACGTCGAGATCCTCAACGGCATTCGTGACAGCCGCGATCTCTCCGACGATCTCGCCGGGAAGCTGAAAAGCGTCGTTGAAGGTCACGCCAAGGCGTTTGCGTAACGCCGTCATGGCCGGGCTTGACACCGCAAGTCGGGTTTACCCGACTTGCGCAAATTAGATAAAAGGACGGAACTCGTGAAACGAGTTCCTATGCCATCCACGTCTTCGCGCGTGGCAAGAATTAAGACGTGGATGCCCGGCACAAGGCCGGGCATGACGAACGAGGGGTTCGCGACCGGGTTGAAAAACAGGTCGCTAGGGTGAACTAAGAATGGCTTCACTGAAAGACATGCGGGTCCGCATCGCCTCCACCAAGGCGACGCAAAAGATCACCAAGGCCATGCAGATGGTTGCGGCGTCCAAGCTGCGCCGCGCGCAGACCGCCGCCGAAGCCGCGCGGCCCTACGCCGAAAAAATGGACTCGGTGATTTCCAACATCGCGACCGCTGCCGCGGGATCGCCCGGCGCACCGGCGCTGCTGGCCGGCACCGGCAAGGATCAGGTGCATCTGCTGCTGGTCTGCACCGGCGAGCGCGGCCTGTCGGGTGCTTTCAACTCGTCGATCGTGCGTCTCGCCCGCGAGCGCGCGCTGTCGCTGATCAACCAGGGCAAAGAGGTCAAGTTCTTCTGCGTCGGCCGCAAGGGCTACGAGCAGCTGCGTCGTAACTTCGACAGGCAGATCGTCGAACACCTCGAATTACGCTCGGTCCGCCAGCTCGGCTTCGTCAATGCCGAAGATATCGCCAAGAGGGTTATCGCCCGTTTCGAGGCCGGTGAATTCGACGTCTGCACGCTGTTCTATTCGCGCTTCAAGTCTGTCATTTCGCAGGTGCCGACCGCCCAGCAGATCATTCCGCTGGTAGTGGAAGCGCCCGCCGCCAATGCAGGTCCCGCGACCTCGTACGAATACGAGCCCGAGGAAGACGAGATTCTGACGCGCCTGTTGCCGCGCAATCTCGCCGTGCAGGTATTCCGTGGGCTGCTGGAAAACAACGCCTCGTTCTACGGCGCGCAGATGAGCGCGATGGACAATGCCACCCGCAACGCCGGCGACATGATCCGCAAGCAGACCCTGATTTACAACCGAACCCGTCAGGCCATGATCACCAAGGAGCTGATTGAAATCATCTCCGGCGCCGAGGCGATGTAACGGCGACAGGCGCGATCAAACTGACGGTTGTCTAGATACGAATTCGAAGGAGAGAGTTTATGGCCACACCCGCCAACCAGACCGGACGCATCACGCAGGTCATCGGCGCCGTCGTCGACGTGCAGTTCGAGGGACATCTGCCCGCCATTCTGAACGCGATCGAGACCAGGAACGGCGGCAACCGTCTGGTGCTCGAAGTGGCGCAGCATCTCGGCGAATCCACGGTGCGCACCATCGCGATGGACACCACCGAGGGTCTGGTCCGCGGCCAGGAGGTCACCGACACCGGCAACCCGATCATGGTGCCGGTCGGCGCCGGCACGCTTGGCCGCATCATCAACGTCATCGGCGAGCCGATCGATGAAGCCGGCCCGGTGGTTTCGGAAGGCCTGCGCGCAATCCATCAGGAAGCGCCGACCTATACCGACCAGTCGACCGAAGCTGAAATTCTCGTCACCGGCATCAAGGTCGTTGACCTGCTGGCGCCTTACGCCAAGGGCGGCAAGATCGGCCTGTTCGGCGGCGCCGGCGTTGGCAAGACCGTGCTGATTCAGGAACTGATCAACAACGTCGCCAAGGCCCATGGTGGCTACTCGGTGTTCGCCGGCGTCGGTGAGCGTACCCGTGAAGGCAACGACCTCTATCACGAGTTCATTGAATCGAAGGTCAACGCCGACCCGCACCATCCTGATCCGAACGTTAAGTCGAAATGCGCTCTCGTGTTCGGCCAGATGAACGAACCGCCCGGCGCCCGCGCCCGCGTCGGCCTCACCGGTCTGACCGTCGCCGAGCACTTCCGCGATCAGGGCCAGGACGTGCTGTTCTTCGTCGACAACATCTTCCGCTTCACGCAGGCAGGCTCCGAAGTGTCGGCGCTGCTCGGCCGTATTCCTTCGGCCGTGGGTTATCAGCCGACGCTCGCCACCGACATGGGCGCGCTGCAGGAACGCATCACCACGACACACAAGGGCTCGATCACTTCGGTGCAGGCGATCTACGTGCCGGCCGACGACTTGACCGACCCGGCGCCCGCGACATCGTTCGCGCATTTGGACGCGACCACGGTGTTGAACCGCGCGATCTCGGAAAAAGGCATCTATCCGGCGGTGGATCCGCTCGACTCGACTTCGCGCATGCTGTCGCCGCTCGTCGTCGGCGAAGATCACTACAACACTGCGCGAATGGTTCAGCAGGTACTGCAGAAGTACAAGTCACTGCAGGACATCATCGCCATTCTCGGCATGGACGAGTTGTCGGAAGAGGACAAGATCGCGGTGGCACGCGCGCGCAAGATCGAACGCTTCCTGTCGCAGCCGTTTCATGTGGCCGAAGTCTTCACGGGATCGCCGGGCAAGTTCGTCGAACTCGCCGATACCATCAAGGGCTTCCGCGCCATCTGCGAAGGCAAGTACGATCACCTGCCGGAAGCTGCCTTCTATATGGTCGGTACCATCGAAGAAGCCGTCGAGAAGGGCAAGAAGCTCGCAGCTGAAGCCGCCTAAGCTTTTGATGTGTCATTGCCGGGCTTGACCCGGCAATCCATCGCTACAAAATTTTTGCTGATGGACCCGCGGGTCAAGCCCGCGGGTGACAGCGGAAAGAACGGAAAGACCATGGCCACCTTCCACTTCGATCTCGTCTCTCCCGAAAAGCTCGCCTTCTCCGGCGAGGTCGATCAGGTTGACGTTCCCGGCGTGGAGGGTGAATTCGGCGTGCTCGCCGGTCATGCGCCGGTTGTTGCTGCGGTCCGCCCGGGTATCCTGACCATCACGTCAGGCGACACGCATCAGAAGATCATCGTGCTCGGCGGTCTGGCGGAAGTCTCGGAGAAGGGCCTCACCGTGCTCGCCGACGTCGCCACCTCGATACAGGAGCTCGACCGCGCTCAATTCGCCGAGTCGATCGCGGAGATGGAAGCAAAGCTCGCCGAGAAGGAAGGCTCCGAACTCGACCGCGCGATCGAGCGGCTCGATCACTTCAAGGGCATCCAGCACGAGCTCAACACGACGGCTATGCACTAAGCCCCGGTGCACCGCGCCGGGGCTCGACAAAAACCTGAATAAATTCAGCGCTCGTCACACGGTGACGGGCGTTGATTTTTGTTGGGAGGCCTGTTCTCGAAGCGCTACCCGCTTCGCTTGAAAACGCTATGGTTGCGCTCGGGAACTTCTAGCGGCATTCTGCCCCCGGCAGATGGTTGTCCAGGGCGGGCATTGATGAAACGCAAGATCGCGGCGATTTTTGCGGCCGATATAGCCGGTTACAGCCGACTGGTTGCCGAAGACGAAGAGGAGACGCTGCGGCGGCTCGCCTCCTATCGGCTGGTGACCGACGATTTCATCGCCAAGGGCGGTGGCCGGATTTTCAACACCGCGGGCGATGCCGTGCTCGCCGAATTTCCAAGCGCGGTCGAGGCCGTGCGCTGCGCGATCGACATCCAGGAAAGCCTGCGCACCCGGAATATGGCCTATCCGCCGAGCCGCCAGATGAGCTTCCGCATCGGGATCACGATCGGCGACGTGGTCGAGCGCGACGGCGATTTGCTCGGCGATGGCGTCAACATCGCGGCGCGCCTCGAAGGGCTGGCCGAGGTCGGTGGCATCTGCATCTCGCGCGCGGTGCATGAGCAGGTCGCCAACAAATTGTCGGTACAGTTCGCCGATATCGGCGCGCAGGAAGTGAAGAACATCCCGACGCCGGTGCATGCCTACATGGTGGCGATGCGGCGCGAGGACGGCACCTATGCGACGCCGCAGGTCAAGAAGCCCGTCAAGGCTGGGGCCACGACGGTGCCGAACTGGATGTGGCCGGTCGCGGTCACGCTGGTCTGCCTGACCGCGATCGGTGTTGGCGGCTTCCTGTATTTCACCAAGCTGGAAACCTCTGCGACCAAGGTCGCGTCTTCGAGCAGCAAGGACGCGAGCCCCGCACCTTCGGCGTCGACTGCTCCGACGCCTGCCCCGACTCCAACCATGGCCGCACCGGCGCCGCCACCTCCACCACCTTCGCCACCACCGATTCCATCCGGCGAGAAGTTTGCTGCGGAGACCGTGCCGTTCGTTTCTGATCGCACCCGGGTTGTTTTGACCAACGAATATGTGCCGGCGGCGGATTACAAGGCGTTCGCTCTGAACACCAACGGCGTCAACGTGTTCGTCGCCGGCCAGCCGAACGAAGAAGCGGCGAAAAATGCCGTGCTCGAGCAATGTCAGAAACGCGCCGACAACAGTCAGCCGGTGCGAAAATGCGAGCTTTACGCGGTCGGCAACGCGATGGTCTACCCGCATCCCCGCCCGCCGCTGCCACCGATGCCCTGGATCAGGCACGACCCGTCTACCGAGAAGCCGTTCGTGACCAAGGATGTGCCGATTGTGCGTGACCCCGGAAAGGCCAAGCTTGAGAGCGTCTATCCGTCGGCCCGAAAGAGCAAGACGATCGCGATTGGACCTGGTGGGGCTTACTTCTTCAATTCGAACGCGGAAAGCGTCGAGGAATCGGCGCGCCGAATTCTGGAAACATGCGGCGCGGTCGTCGGCATTGCCTGCATGATCGTGGCTGCCGACGATGTCTTCGTCGTTCCGGTGCCGACCACCTTGAAGGCCATCGGCTTCTTTCGGCCGGAACGAAATCCTTCCATTGCCGTGGATGCGAAGGATGACGTGGCCCGTAAACTGGCGGATGCGTCATCCGGCTGGAACGCAGTCGCCGTCGGCACCTCGGGGCGTCCCGGACTGGCTCTCAAGGCGGCGACCGAACAGAACGCGGTCAATGAGGCGCTCGGCAACTGCGTCAAGCACGACAGCGATTGCCACGTCATCGCGATCGGCCCGTTCGCGGTTGGGCCGAATTAAAGCGCGAATTTCGCAAAGCGCTGCGCCACAGTCCGGTACACTTCGCGCCGGAATGGAACCACGAGGTCGGCGACGCGATCGAGACGCTCCCAGCGCCAGCAGTCGAATTCCGCGGGCTGTCCGTTGCGCGGCGTCAGCGGGTCGATTTCGTCGTCGCGGCCGGTGAAGCGCAGCGCGAACCACTTTTGGCGCTGGCCGCGGAATTTGGCGAGGCGATGCGACGATGGCCCGTCGTAGGGCGGAAACTCGTAGGTCATCCAGTCGGTTTCGCCGAGATGGTCGGCGCTGACTGCACCGGTTTCTTCCCAGAGCTCGCGCATGACCGCCTCGCGCGGGTCCTCACCGGCGTCGATGCCGCCCTGCGGCATCTGCCATTCGAGGCCGGGGAGAATGATTTCCGGTCCATCGTCCCGAAACCGCCGGCCGATCAGCACCTGGCCGGACGCGTTGAACAGGGCGATCCCCACATTGGGGCGATAGGGCTTGGCTTCCATCAGGACTAGCCGCCCGCGAGGCTGGAGAATTCCTTCACCACGCGCTCATAGACCGGCCGCTTGAACGGCACGATCAGGTTCGGAAGGTTCTTCATCGGCTCCCAGCGCCACGTCACGAATTCGGCCTTGTGGCCGCCGCCGGGGCTGGCGACGTTGATCTCGCTATCGGCGCCGGTGAAGCGAACCGCGAACCATTTCTGCCGCTGGCCGCGATAGCGGCCCTTCCAGGTGCGGCCGGCGACGGTGCGCGGGATGTCGTAGATCAGCCAGTCGGCGACTTCGCCGAGCTTCTCCACCGAGCGGACGCTGGTTTCTTCGTAGAGCTCGCGCTTGGCCGCCGCCCAGGTGTCCTCGCCGGGGTCGACGCCGCCCTGCGGCATCTGCCAGACGTGGGTTTCATCGACATGTTCGATGCCGCCGGCGCGGCGACCGATGAAGACCAGCCCCGCTGCATTGATCAGCATCATGCCGACGCATGTTCGGTAGGGCAGGTCTTCGTAGCGCGCCATGCCGTCAAAACCTCGCATACTCAGGGGGGCTGACCCTTAAGACCCGGCGGGTCCGAAGTCGCGCCATCAGATTGATCTTTAGCCCGATTTTGATTTCAACATTGCCGTTGTCAATGGCACAAGCATGATGCCACGGCTATCGAGGGTCTTGATCCAGGCGCCGATCCGCTCGATCGAAACCGGCAAGGCCGAAGCCACGCCGACGGCGACCCCGCGTTCCTTGGCCAGGGTTTCAAGCTTGATCAGCGTCCGGTCGATTTCCGCCGATGTCGGCACCGCATCGATGGCCAGATCGGCTCTGGCGAAGGGCATGGCCTGGCCGGCTGCCAATGAGGGGGCGACGCTGCGCGGCGTGGCGCCGTCATCGAGGTAGCCGAGGCCACGTTTGGCCGCCTCGCGGATGATCGGCTGCATCACCGCTTCGGTGGCAACGAACCGTGCACCCATGAAATTGGCAATCCCGGCATACCCCTGGAACCGGCTGAGGTGCCAGTACAGCCGGTCGAGATTTTGCTCGGCGGCCAGCGTCGTGAGCAGGGTCTGGGGACCTGGATCGTTATCGGGGTAATCGAACGGCTCCATCGGGATCTGCAACAGGATCTCGTGGCGCTGCGCCCGGGCCCGTTCGGCGAGCTTGGTCGGATCCGCCCCATAAGGCGTAAATGCCAGCGTCACCGCCGGCGGCAGCTTCATGATGGCGTCGGTGGTCTTGGCGGCGCCCACACCAAGGCCGCCGACGACAATGGCAACCACCGGCATCTTGGCCGCCTTGGCGCGGTCGGCATCGGCCGCATAGACCGTGAACGGCTTTAGCCCGTCGGCGACCACGGGGATCATGCCGTAGCGCGACTTCTCCAGCAGGCGCGCGTCGATGCCTGCCATCATCCCGGGCGCGGCGTCGCCCTCGGCCTTGTCGGTGGCTTCGCCGCCGATCACGACGTCCTGGCGCTTGCCGCTGGAGCCGTCGATGATGGTGACGGTCTTGTTCTCGCCCGACGGTGCCTGTTTGGGCGCGGCTTTCGCGGCCGGCTCGCCATGACCCGCCGCCGCCATGGCCGGCTTTTCGTCGGCCGGCGCCTTGCGCAAGGCGATGTGGGCGACCGGCTCGCCGCCGAGCGGATTGTCGGTGAAAAGGGCGATCCCGGCAAAGGCGACCAAAAACAGGCCGAGCAACACGGCCACCGCCTGCGTGGCCGTGAACGGCAGCCGGAACCAGCGCTTCTTGCGCGCCGCTTTCTGTCCGAGTGGTGCGCTCAGTTCGTCGGCCGTCTCTGCCATGAACCTCCCCGAATCAACTGTGCCGACGATACCACGACGGGGTGGATTCGAGCCCCTTTGCACGCGCAAAAGCCCGCGGGGGCTGCCCGCGCGCGGTTGGAACCGGCAACAAAAAGGGCGGCCCGAAGGCCGCCCTTTTCGCGAAAACCCAAAGTCGGGTGGATCAGTTCGCCGCCTTGTTGGCAGGCTTCTCGATCGCGGCCTTGTCGCCGGTCGCCGGTGCCGGCGGCGTCGTCACGGCCGTAGACTTGATGCCATGCAGCAGGTCGGCGGCCGTCTTCAGGGCCTTGTCGTCCTTGGCGTCCGGCGGCACGTAGGATTGCGAACCGGTTTTTTCGTCGCCGTCGTTCTTCAGGTGGCCGCGCAGCGAAGCTTCGCCCTTGGTGTCGGTGCGCGACTTCAACTCATCCGGCACGTCCTGCAGTACCTCGATGTCGGGCACGATGCCCTTGGCCTGAATCGACTTGCCCGACGGCGTGTAATAGCGCGCGGTGGTGAGACGCAGCGCGCCGTTGCCGCTCCCGAGCGGAATGATGGTCTGCACCGAGCCCTTGCCGAACGAGCGCGTGCCGACCAGCGTCGCGCGCTTGTGGTCCTGCAATGCGCCGGCGACGATTTCCGACGCTGAGGCCGAGCCGCCATTGATCAGGACGATCACCGGCTTGCCCTTGGTCAGGTCGCCCGGATGGGCGGCGCGGCGCTGGGTTTCCTCGGCGTTGCGGCCGCGGGTCGAGACGATCTCGCCGCGCTCGAGGAAGGCGTCGGAGACCGTCACCGCTTCCTCCAGCAAGCCGCCGGGATTGTTGCGCAAGTCGATGATGTAGCCCTTCAGCTTGTCGCCGAGCTGGTTGGACAAATTGCCGATTTCACGCTTCAGGCCTTCGGTGGTCTGCTCGTTGAAGGTGGTGATGCGGATATAGGCGATATCGTCGCCTTCGACGCGGGCGCGCACCGAGCGGACGCGGATATTGTCGCGCACCAGCGTGACGTCGATCGGATTGTCCTGGCCCTTGCGGATGATCTTGAGGCGGATCTTGGTGTTGACCGGTCCGCGCATTTTCTCGACGGCCTGGTTGAGGGTGAGGCCCTGCACGGCTTCGTCGTCGAGATTGGTGATGATGTCGTTGGCCATGATGCCGGCCTTGGAAGCCGGCGTATCGTCGATCGGCGAGACCACCTTGATCAGGCCGTCTTCCATCGTGACCTCAATGCCGAGCCCGCCGAATTCACCGCGGGTCTGCACCTGCATGTCGCGAAAACTCTTGGCGTCCATGTAGCTGGAATGCGGATCGAGGCCGGCCAGCATGCCGGAGATCGCGGATTCGACCAGCTTGGAGTCGTCGGGCTTCTCGACATAGTCGCTGCGCACCCGCTCGAACACGTCGCCGAACAGATTGAGCTGGCGATAGGTGTCGGACGTCGCGGCACGCGCGCTCGATCCCATGAACACCGCGCGCGGCTGGGTCACGAACAGCGTCAGTGCTGCGCCGGTGGCGGCGCTCAGGAGAATTACAGAAGTCTTGCGCATCATCCGCGAACCTTTTCGCCTTCATTTGCGGCCCACCATGGACCTGGATCGATTGGAGTGCCGTCCTTACGGAACTCGACATAGAGCACGGGCTGGCTCGCATTGGTTGCGAGAATCGATGCGACCTGGGACGTCGACCCCATGGTCGCGACCGGCTCCCCCGTAAGTACAAACTGGCCGATGTTTACCGAAATGCGCTCCATCCCGGCGATCAGGACATGATACCCGCCCCCGGCATTGAGGATCAAGAGTTGTCCGTAGCTGCGGAAGGGTCCGGCGTAAACAACCCATCCGTCACACGGGGTTGTGACCTGGGCGCCGGCCCGGCTGGCCAAAGAAATGCCTTTTTCTACCCCGCCGGCACCGTCGGAACCGCCAAAATCGCGAATCTTGGTGCCATTAACCGGGAATGCGAATAGCCCCTTGGCCGACGCAAAGGCAATGGCCGGGCTAAGCCGGGCGGGGTCTTTCAGCGCCCCCAGATTCGGCTTGCCATTGAGGCTGGCAGGAGAGCCCTGCAGGCTGGCGGTGGCGGCCGCTTTTGCGGCGCTCTTGAGGTCCTGCTCCATCTTCGCGATCAGGCCCTGCAGGCTGTCGACCTGTTTGGACAGGGTGATGGCGCGGGCGCCTTCCGCCTCCATGTCCTTCTCGATCGCGCTCTGCTTGCGTTGCCGTTCGTCGACCAGCGCGGCCAGCCTGACCTGGTCGTCCTTCAGCCTGTCGCGGTCCTGCGCCATCGCATCGCGCTCGGTCGCGATGGTTTTGCGAAGCGCGACCAGTTCGCCGAGGTCGCCGGCCAGTTTTTCCGCGCGTCCGCGCAACTCGGGAACCACCGATCCGAGCAGCATTGCGGTGCGTAGCGATTGCAGCGCGTCTTCCGGCCGCACCAGCAGCGCGGGCGGCGTGCGCCGTCCGGCGCGTTGCAGCGCCGCCAGCACCTCGACGATCTCGGCGCGGCGCGAATCGAGGGAGGAGCGGATCTGCTGCTCGCGGCTGTCGAGCGGGCGCAGCCGCGCTTCGGCGTCGCCGATCCTCGTCTCGACGCTGCGCACCTGGGCTGCGATGTCGATCAGCTGCTGATTGAGCTTGCTGCGGTCCTGACCGATCGCCGCGATATCGGCCTTCAATTTCTGTTGCAACTCGGCTGCGTTTTTTTGCTGCAGGCGGGCGGCTTCGAGTTCCTGCTCGCGCTGCTTGATGGCGTCGGGCGAAGCGGCCGCCGCTTGCTGTGCGGATGTTTGCTGAGAGGGCGCCGTTACCTGCGCCGCCGCCGGCGCAAGCGACAGGCCGGCAAAGCTCGCGGACAGCAAAACGACGGAAAGCGGGACAGGGGACACCAGATGCCGATCGCGGCTGGCGGTGCTGGGGTAAGACAAAATGTCCCGCGTTGGCTGCATTCGACTCAATCAGCGCTCTCTGTGTTCACGTCACCGGGCTCAGGCGCGGTGATAGGGGTGGCCGGCCAGAATGGTCGCGGCCCGATAAATCTGTTCCAGAAGCATGACGCGGACCATTTGATGCGGCCAGGTCGCCGTGCCGAACGCGATGCGCAGTTTAGCCTTGCGCTGCAAATCGGGCGAAAGTCCGTCGGCGCCGCCGATTATGAAGATAGTGTTGGCGCTTCCCTCGTCGCGCCAGCGGCCGAGATGGCGGGCAAATGTGGCGCTATCGACGTTCTGGCCGCGCTCGTCGAGCGCCACGAGTACGTATTTCTCCGGTATCAGCGCCGAGATCGCGGCGGCCTCTTCAGCGATGCGGCTGGCCGCATCACGCGCCCGGCTTTCCGGAATTTCATGAATCTCGAGGCCGCGAAACCCAAGCTTGCGGCCGACATCGTCGAACCGCTCGCGATAGCGCTCGGCCAGATCCCGCTCCGGACCCTGCTTCAGCCGGCCTATGCAAACGACAACGAGACGCATCAACGCACGCTAGCATGCGCTCTCGCCGATTCGCATCGGCTCCGTAAACTCAGACCGCCGCCACTGCCGGGTTTTGCGTCCACAATCGCTCGAGATTGTAGAACTCACGCACCTCGGGTCTGAATACGTGCACGATCACATCGCCGGAATCGATCAGCACCCAGTCGCAATTGGGCAAGCCCTCGACGTGGATGCTCTTGATGCCGGTTTCCTTCAGGGCTTTCGTGACGTTTTCCGCGATCGCGCCGACGTGCCGGTTGGCCCGGCCCGTGGTGACGATCATGTAGTCGGAAAAGGCAGATTTGCCGCGAAGGTCGATGGTGACCGTTTCTTCCGCCTTCATATCGTCGAGGCGGGAGAGGATCATATTCAGCGTCTTGTCGGCGTCGGGTTGCGCCTTCAAGGCCGCAGCTTCAGTCGATGTTTTACGCGCAGTCTTGGGAACCTTGGGTAAAACAGACTTGGACAATACAGATGTGGCCAGGGACCATTCCTTTCACTGTATCGCGAACGCCGAATCCTGACGTCCGCGGGCTATATTACGCATGTGGGGTTAATGGTTTCAATATTCCAGTTTGCCCCATCTTCACTTCGTCCTCCAGCTCCCGTCCGGGTTCCGAAGGGTGGTCGACGACAGGTTCAGCTTCATGCCGGTGAGAAACACCCAGGCAGGCGCGTGCTGATCCGCTAGCCGGGCAGCCTGATTCTCAGGCAGGCGACAGCGCGCCAGCGCCTGGGCTGCGGGCGCGGCGAGCGCGCGAAAACTTTGCGGCGGGCGATCGATCACGGCGATTGGAACCTCGGCCGCGATGCGCCGCCAGTTCTGCCAGCGATGAAATTGCGCGAGATTGTCGGCGCCCATGATCCAGACAAAGCGCAGGCCGGAAGCGCGCCGGCGCAGATAGGTGATAGTGTCGACGGTATATCGCGTTCCGATGACGGATTCGAGACAACTGACGTCGATACGCGGATCGTTGGCCAGCTTGCGGGCGACCTCGACGCGCTCGTCGAGATCGCGCAAGGCGCCATTCTCCTTGAGCGGATTGCCCGGCGTCACCAGCCACCAGACGCGATCGAGCTTCAATCGCTTGATCGCAAACAGGCTGATGGCGCGGTGCGCGGCGTGCGGCGGATTGAACGAGCCGCCGAGCAGGCCAATGCGCATGCCGTTGGCGTAGAACGGTATGGTTTGAGCGACAGATTGCGACGCGACCGAAACTGGCTTCAACTGAGCCACCGCAAGCGCCGGACTTTGTTTTTTTGACGCGTTTTCTTCACGCGAACCGGTTCCCACTTCGCTTGAAAACGCTATGGCCGTTCACGGCCGCGTCTGCCCGGTGCCGTGAATACGGTATTTGAAGCTGGTCAGCTGCTCGGCGCCGACCGGGCCGCGGGCGTGGAATTTGCCGGTGGCGATGCCGATCTCCGCGCCGAAACCGAATTCGCCGCCATCGGCGAACTGCGTCGACGCGTTGTGCAGCACGATCGCCGAATCGACCTCGTTGAGGAATTTTTGCGCGGTGCCTGCGTCTTCGGTCACGATCGCGTCGGTGTGACGCGAGCCGTGATTGTGGATATGCGCAATGGCCTCGTCGACGCCATCGACCACCCGGGCTGCGATAATCGCGTCCTCATATTCGGTGTCCCAGTCCTCGTCGGAAGCGGGTTTTACCCTGCTGTCGACGCGCTGCACCGAATCGTCGCCACGCACTTCGCAGCCAGCATCGATCAGCATTTCGACCAGCGGCTTCAGGCTGTTGGACGCGCCGGCGCGATCGACCAGCAGCGTTTCGGCGGCGCCGCAGACGCCGGGGCGGCGCATCTTGGCGTTCAGCACGATCGACTTCGCCATTTCGAGATTGGCGGAATGATCGACATAGACGTGGTTGACGCCTTCAAGATGCGCGAACACCGGCACTCGTGCTTCTGCCTCGACACGCGCGACCAGGCTTTTTCCTCCGCGCGGCACGATCAGATCGACGCCGCCGCTCAATCCGGTCAAGAGCAGGCCGACCGCCGCACGGTCGCGGGTCGGCACCAGCGTGATCGCCGCCTCGGGCAGGCCGGCCTCGCGAAGACCCTGCGCCAGGCAATCATGGATCGCGCGGCAGGAGCGGAAACTGTCGGAGCCGCCGCGCAGGATCACGGCATTGCCGGATTTCAGGCACAACACGCCGGCGTCGGCCGCGACATTGGGGCGGCTTTCGAAGATCACGGCGATCACGCCGAGCGGCACGCGCACACGTTCGATGATCATGCCGTTCGGCCGCTGCCAACTCTCGGTGATGGCGCCGATCGGATCGGCGATCCCGCGCACGGTGGCGACGCCGTCGGCCATCGCCGCGACCCGCGCCGGCGTCAGCGTCAGGCGATCGATGAAGGCCGACGTCGCGCCGCCCGCGCGCACTTCCACGACATCCTCGGCATTGGCTGCGAGAATCGCCGGCGCGTTGGTGCGGATCGCGCGTTCGATCGCGTCCAGCGCGCGATTCTTCTGCTCGGGCGAGGCGAGCGCCAGCACCCGCGCAGCGGCGCGGGCTTGGCTGGCGAGTTCAGTCATCAAGTGAGGCAAATCGGCGTTACCGTCGATCGCCTTCAGCGGCGCGCTCATGTCGTTTAGTCCCGGTTAAGGCCATGTGCTAGCACGGAAATCCACCATTTGCGAGGTGCGGAACCGGCATGGCTGGCGGGCGGGAAGGGCCATGGCGGCTCGGCCAATGGCCTATTTTGCAGAAATAGCCCCGGCCGGGCCCACCACCAGGTCGTCGCGGTGGATCATCTCGGCGCGCCCGCTGATGCCCAGAATGGCCATCACGTCCGGCGAGGAACGGCCTTTGATCTTTTCGGCGTCCTCGGCGTCATAGGCGACGAGGCCGCGGCCGATTTCATGGGTGTCGGGGCCACGCACCACCACGGCGTCGCCGCGGGCAAATTGGCCGTCGATCCGGATCACGCCGGCCGGCAGCAGGCTTTTTCCGGCGCGCAGCGCGTTGACCGCGCCGGCGTCGATGGTCAGCGTGCCCTTTGGCTCCAGCGAGCCCGCGATCCAGCGTTTTCGCGCAGTCACGGGGTTTGCGGGTGTCAGGAACCAGGTGCAGCGCCCGCCGTCGGCGATCGCAGCAAGCGGATGTTCGATCTTGCCGGAGGCAATCAGCATGTGGGTGCCTGACGTGGTCGCGATCTTCGCCGCCTCGATCTTGGTGTACATGCCGCCGCGCGACAGCTCGGACTCAGCCGCGCCCGCCATCGCCTCGATTTCAGAGGTGACGGATTCCACGATCGGAATCAGTTTCGCGTTCGGATTGGCGCCGGGCGGCGCATCATAAAGTCCGTCAATGTCGGACAACAGGATCAGCAGATCGGCGCTCGCCATGGTGGCGACGCGCGCGGCCAGGCGATCATTGTCACCGTAGCGGATCTCATTGGTGGCGACGGTGTCGTTCTCGTTGATGACCGGTACCGCGCGCCATTCCAGCAGTTTTGCAATCGTCGACCGGGCGTTGAGATATCGGCGGCGTTCTTCAGTGTCCTGCAAGGTCACCAGAATCTGCCCGGCACCGATGCCGTGATTGCCGAGCACCTCGGACCAGATCCTCGCCAGCGCGATTTGCCCCACCGCGGCTGCGCCCTGACTCTCTTCGAGCTTCAGCGGACCGCGCGGCAATTTCAGGCGGCTGCGCCCGAGCGCAATCGAGCCCGACGAGACCACGAGAACATCGCGGCCTTCGCCGTGCAGCTTTGCGATATCGGCGGCAAGCGCCGACAGCCACGATGCCCGGACCTCGCCTGCAGCCGAGTCGATCAGCAGCGACGAGCCGACCTTGACGACGATGCGGCGGAAGTTTTTTAAGCTCGGGCGGGCCATGGTTTCGGTCGAATGGAGCGGATTGGATGGGAAGCAATACGCGCCACCTCCATGATTTGGAAGTGGCGCGGCAGCGTGAAAGTGCCGTCGGGTCAGCCCATCACAAAGGCGTTGAGCTTGTTGCCTTCGGGATCACGAAAATAGGCAGCGTAGAAGTTTTCGCTGCGCTGGCCGGGAGGGCCTTCGCAGGTGCCGCCGAGCGACAGAGCGAGCTTGTAGACGCGGTCGACCTGGGCCTTGTCCTTGGCGCCGAACGCCGCCATCACGCCGTTGCCGACCGTCATCGGTTTGCCGTCATAGGGAAGGGCGACGCCGAAACCCGCGCCACCGCCCGGACCGCCCCAGGCGATCAGCCGATCCATGGTCATGAAGCGCCCCATACCCAATTCGCCGCAAATCTTGTCGTAGAATTCGCCGGATTTCTTGAGATCGTTGGTACCAACCGTGACGTAACCGATCATGATTTCCTCCTGGCATTTTTTTGGAAGTGCCGAAGTCTCGCAGCCGAACGTAACACGCGCAAGTCAGCCTTGAGGCAGGCTTCGGCGTACCACGGGTCCGCCGGGCTGCCCTTGGCCTTGGCCGAGACCGGGGCTTCGCCGATCACCTCGACCAGCGCCCGCAGCGCTTCCGGCACGCCGTCGCCGGTGACGCCCGACATCAGCAGCGGGGTTTTCTTCGCGGCGCGCTTCAGGCGGTCTCTTTGCTTCTTCAATTCGTCCGGCGTCACGGCGTCGATCTTGTTGAGCGCGACAATCTCGATCTTCTCGGCGAGATGCCCCTCATAGGCGTCGAGCTCGGTGCGGACTGTCTTGTAGGCCTTGCCCGCATGCTCGCAGGTCGCATCGATCAGATGCAGCAGCACACGGCAGCGCTCGACATGGCCCAGGAATCTATCGCCGAGGCCGGCGCCTTCATGCGCGCCCTCGATCAGGCCCGGAATATCTGCCAGCACGAACTCGCGGCCATCGGAATTCACCACGCCAAGCTGCGGATGCAAGGTGGTGAAGGGATAATCGGCGATCTTCGGCTTGGCCGCGCTGACGACGGAGAGGAACGTCGATTTTCCGGCATTGGGCAGGCCGACGAGGCCGGCATCGGCGATCAATTTCAGCCGCAGCCAGATCCAGCGTTCCTCGCCCTCCTGCCCGGGATTGGCATTGCGCGGCGCGCGGTTGGTGGAGGATTTGAAATGCGCGTTGCCGAAGCCGCCATTGCCGCCTTCGGCCAGGGTGAATTTTTCGCCGAGCATGGTGAAGTCGTGGATCAGGGTCTCGCGATCCTCGTCGAAGATCTGCGTGCCGACCGGCACCTTGAGCACGATCGGCTTGCCGTTGGCGCCATGGCGGTCGCTGCCCATGCCGTTGGTGCCCTTCTGCGCCTTGAAGTGCTGCTGGTAGCGATAGTCGATCAGCGTGTTCAATCCATCGACCACCTCGATGACGACGTCGCCGCCACGGCCGCCATTGCCGCCGGAGGGACCGCCGAACTCGATGAACTTCTCGCGGCGGAACGCCACGCAGCCGTTACCGCCATCGCCGGAGCGGATATAGACCTTTGCTTCGTCAAGGAATTTCATGATTTCTACTAGGTAAGGCAGGGGGGCCGGTGCGGCAACCCTCAAGCGGCCCAAGATTGACGAAAAGCCTTAATTTTCGGGCCTTTTTGCGGCTCCCCGACGATATTCGGCGCTGCTTGGTGTGATATAGCTGGCTCGCGCCAAAGGGTGGGGTTTGAGGGGAAGAATGAAGCGGCGGGAATTTATCGGGCTTGCCGTCGGGGCTGTCGCCGCCTGGCCTCAGGCGTTGCGCGCGCAGCAGAAGCCACACCGGATCGCGTTCGCTCATTCCGGCATTCCGGCCGATCACCTGACAGAGAAGGCCGGGCCGTTCTGGGTGCGGCGGTTCTTCGAAACCTTGCGCGGTCTTGGCGATGTCGAGGGAAGCAACCTCGTCGTCGAGCGTTTTTCTGCCGAAGGCCGATCCGAACGCTTTGCGGCACTTGCTGCCGAAGTCGTGAGCCGCAACCCTGATGTCATCGTTTCGAACCTCAACGATCTCGTCAAAGCCTTCATGACGGCCACCACCAAGATACCGATTGTCGTGATCACGGGGGATCCAATTGCAGGTGGGCTAGTGACTAATCTTGCGCGCCCCGGAGGCAACGTCACCGGTGTCAGCATCAATGCAGGGATCGAAATCGAAGCCAAGCGGCTGCAGATCCTGAAGGAGGCAATACCGTCGGTGGCCAGGGTCGTTCATCTGCTGTCAGGCGTTTGGGACACTAATGGTGCGAGAGACCTTGATGAAGCGGGGCGACGCCTTGGCATATCGGTCACGCGCAATTTGCTGGCGGTGGTCGACGACGCTCAGCTGCAGCGCGCTTTTGCCGATATGGCGCAGCAGAAACTCGATGCCGTCGTCGTCGACGAGGGAGGCAGTTTTCTGGCGCAGCGTGCTGCGATCGCCGATCTGGCGGAGAAATATCGTCTGCCCGTGATCTATCCCTATCGCGACTATGTGGAGCAGGGTGGGCTGATCGCCCTGGCACCCGATCTTGGAGAACTCGCCGAACGCATGGCGAGCGACGTTCATCAGATCCTCAACGGAACAAAGCCGGGCGATATTCCGTTCTATCAGCCCAGCAAATTCCAGATGATCATCAATCTGAAGACCGCCAAGGCGATCGGCCTCGAGATTCCGGCGACGCTGGTTGCGCGTGCCGACGAGGTGATCGAATGAGGCGACGGGAGTTTATCGCCGGCGCGATCTCGATTGTCGCGGGCGCATCGCGAGTTTCGGCACAGCCGGCTGGGGCCAGCCCGCGCCTTGCGATCTTCAGTCCTTCTGAGCCCGCGGCGCTAATGCACGAGAAGAGCGACAACCGGTACTACCGGGCCCTATTCGAGGAGCTACGCCGCCTGGGCCATGCCGAGGGACAAAACCTCACGGTCGAAAAATATGGTAGCGAGCAAAACAGGTCCGGCCCTGCGGCGTTGGCGGCCGAAATTATCAGCAGCAATCCAGATGTCGTCTACGTCGTCGGACCCGGCGCGACAATTTTCAAAAAAGCGAATGCGAAGTTCCCCGTCGTAACCCTCACGGCCGACCCGATCGCACAAGGCCTTGCGCAGAGTCTGGCGCGGCCGGGCGGGAACATCACGGGGGTCAGTGTTGATACCGGTCCGTCGATTCATGGCAAACGAATCTCGCTGTTGCATGAAATGTATGCCGCGATGTCGAAACTCGCTTTCCTGACATTGCGCATTGCCTGGGATGGGATTCAGGGTCCGGCGGTGCGCGCGGTGGCCGAGGCGGCAGGCATTTCGCTCATCCCGCTTCGACTGGATTTTCCGGCCAGCGAGGCCGACTATCGATCGGCGATCGCGCAAGCTTTGCGCGAGGGCGCCGACGCGATCATGATTGGAGATACCCCTGATGTCATGAGGAATCGTTTGCTGATTCCGGAATTGATAGGCGCAGTTAAGCTTCCCGCCATCTATCCGTTTTTCGAGCTGGTCGAAGCCGGGGGGCTGATGGCCTACGCCTTCGACCTCGTGGAATTGAACAAACGGGTGGCCAACGACATCGATGCCATCCTGCGCGGCGCCAATCCTGGCGAGATCCCGTTTTACCAGGCCACCAAATTCGAATTGTCCATCAACCTCAAGACCGCGAGAGTGCTGGGACTGAATGTACCGGCGACGTTGCTCGCCAGCGCCGACAAGGTGATCTAATGAAGCGGCGGGAATTTCTTGGCGTGCTCGGCGGCGCGGTCGCGGCGTCTCCATCCCTTTGGCCATTCGCGCCGCGCGCGCAAACGTCCGCGATGCCGGTGACCGGCTTTCTGCATGCGGGCTCGCCGACGACGTAATCGACTAGGCCGGCCGCCGCCGGATCAAGAATTTCTGCATCCCTTCCAGCACCAGTTCGCGGCGCTGGTTGTGGACGGTCGAGCGCAATGTCACCACGCCGGTGCTGCGGCCGGGCACCAGCTCCGTCACTTCGAGCGCGGGATAGATCGTGTCGCCGGCATAGACCGGCTTCAAGAAACGGCTCGACTGTTCGAGAAAGCCGACCAGCGATTCCTCGACGATATAGGGGAACAGGCCTGCGCCCGGCGCGGTGTGGACCAGGGTCTGGAAGCCATGCGCCAGCAGGTCGGGCATGCCGCGGCTGCGGCAATATTCGACGTCGTAATGGATCGGGTGGGTATCGCCGCTCGCGGTCTGGAACGCGGCGAACACGGCCGACGTCTGGGTCCGGCTCGGGATCACGAAACGCTCGCCGACGACAAAATCTTCGAACCAGCGTTGTTCCGGCACCATACGATGCTGGGCGGGGTCGAAGTCGGTCATGGCGGATGTTCCTGAGTGTTTTCCCAATGGCGTACCGGTATCGCACGGAGGGTACTGCGACAATCCGTTCAATTCGTCATGCCCGGGCTTGTCCCGGGCATCCACGTCGTTAAAACGTCGCGGCAAAGAACGTGGTTGGCCGAGACATAGGCGGGCGGAAGCGACGCCGTCCTTCCGGACGGCTATCCCCGGCCATGACGGGAAACAAAAAGCGTCACGCATCAATGGGTCTCTTCGCAAAGCTTTCCACCTACGACGAGCGTTCCGCGCGGCTTGCCGGCATCGGATTGATGCTGCTGTCGATCTTCATGTTCTCGTTCGGCGATGCGATGGGCAAGTTCATCGTCGCGACCTATTCGGTCGGGCAATTGCTTCTGCTGCGCGCCTGCGCGGCGCTGCTGGTGCTGCTGCCGATGATCTGGAAACAGCGGGCCGAGTTCACGCGCCTCGAACGGCCATGGCTGCAATTGCTGCGGGTGACGCTCTCCACGCTCGAGGTCGCGGCGTTCTTTCTCGCCACCGTCTACCTGCCGCTTGCCGACGTCATCACCTATTATCTGGCCTGTCCGATTTTCGTCACGGCGCTTTCGGGCATTGTGCTGGGGGAGCGCATCGGCTGGCGGCGCTGGACTGCGATCCTGATCGGGTTTTGCGGCGTGTTGATCGCGCTGCGGCCGTCGGCGCAAACCGTGAGCTGGCCGGCGATGATCGCGCTCGGCGGCAGCACCTCGTTCGCGGTGCTGATGCTGATCACGCGCTCGCTGCGGGCGACGCCGGACATCGTGCTGGCCTCGTCGCAATTCGCAGGTACATTCCTGCTCGGTGCGATCATGTCGCCATTCGGCTGGGTTACGCCGAGCGCCGGCAGTCTCGGGCTGTTTGCCGCGGCGGGGATCATCTCGGTCGCCGCGTTATTATGCGTCAATCGCTCGCTGAAACTCGCGCCGGCCAGCGTGGTGGTGCCGTACCAATATTCGATGATCGTGTGGGCGGTGATCTTTGGCTTCGTCGTGTTCGGCGATGTGCCGTCGGTGGCGACGATCGTCGGCGCCGCCATCATCATCGGCGCCGGGCTCTACATCTTTCTGCGCGAGCAGAAGTTGGGGCGCGAGGACCCGATGGCCAGTCCGCCGGTGTAAAACATCGTCGTCCCGGCCAAGCCACCGGGTCGCGCGAATGCGCGCCCCGATGACAGGCTCCGCGCGAGTCGGGACCTGCAACCACCGATGTCTTTTATTTTAAAAGGTTGGAGCTACAGCTTAGTGTAACAACAAACAACGGTGGTTATGGGCCTCCGCTTTCGCGGGGACGACATTGTTATTGCGGCGTGATTACCGCTCTCGCCGCGTCGAACTGCCCCAGTTTTTTAGCGAGGACCAGACGCCGCGCGACAGGCGGAAACAATCGACCGGGGTCGACGATCCCAGCGCCTCGAAGCGGTGCAGCTCGACGCCGCTCCACTGGAAGCCGCATTTCTCCAAAATGTTGCGCGACGACGGATTGGCGACGCGGGCGCCCGAGATCAGGTGGTCGCAATCGAATTCCTCGAAAAAGAAATCGATCACGGCGCGTGCGGCCTCGGTGCCAAAGCCCTGGCCCCAATAGTCGACGCCGAGCCAATAGCCGAGTTCCGGCGCATCCGGGTCGCGGCGGTCGATGCCGACCATGCCGATCGGCACATGATTGTTTTCGATCAGGAATACCGTCTCGCACCGATCCTCGGCAGTCGCGCGCACGAATTCGACGGCGTGGTCCTGGGAATAGGGGTGTGGCAGGCGGCGGGTGTTTTCCGCAATGCGGCGATCATTGGCGAGACGCGCAATCGCTTTTACGTCCGCGAGCGTCGGCCGGCGCAACGTCAGCCGTTCGGTCTCGAGGACGCAGGCTCTCGCCTCGCGCAAGGTCGGTGTCGGGATGTCCTGCAGCATGTCGGGCTCCTGGGATGCGAAAACAATACGCAACGCTTGGGACTCGTTGCGCGCGGTTCCCTCACAGGAATTCGCGCAACGAAAAGGGGAGGCCGGTTTCCCGCCTCCCCTTGGAGCCTTCTCGAGCTCGCCGGTTCAACAGGACCCGGCGGACTCAATTTGTCCACCGTCTATTCGGCCGCCTCCGTCATCGGAACCACCGATACGAAAGTGCGACCATTGGCTTTAGCGCGGAACTCGACATGACCTTCAACCTTGGCGAACAGAGTATGGTCGGTGCCCATGCCGACATTAAGGCCGGGATGCCAGGTGGTGCCGCGCTGACGCGCGATGATGTTGCCGGGAATCACGCGCTCACCGCCATAGGCCTTGATGCCCAGGCGCTTGCCCGCTGAATCGCGTCCGTTTCGCGATGAACCGCCTGCTTTTTTATGAGCCATAGCCCGTCTCCAACTTCGCTCTGATCTCTAGATCAATTCCTTGACGGAATCATTTCACTTTTTGTCACGTTTCAATTTTTGAAGCGTGACGATCACTTCCTGGCGGCGGCCTTCTTGGCCGGAGCCTTCTTCGCCACGGTCTTCTTGGCGGGCGCCTTTTTCTTCGCGGCCGGGGCCTCGTCGTCGCCCTCGGCGGGCGCTGCAACAATCTTTTCCTTCTTCGGACGCGGGCCGATCGAAGGCTTTGCGTTATCGGCCAGGATCTCGGTGATGCGAAGCACCGTGATCTCGTCGCGATAGCCACGCTTGCGGCGCGAATTCTTGCGGCGGCGCTTCTTGAACGCGATCACCTTGGGGCCGCGCTTGTGCTGCAGCACTTCGGCCGCAACCGAGGCGCCGGCCACGGTGGGAGCGCCCAGCACCGGCGTATCGGCGCCGAGCAGGAGAACTTCGCCAAGCTGCACGATCGTACCGACATCGCCGGCGATCTTGCCTATCTCGAGCACATCATCCGGAACGACGCGGTATTGCCGGCCGCCGGTTTTGATGACTGCGAACATCGTTTTATTCCTTCGTGTTCGATCCCGGCCTCGGACAGGTCCGGGCCGGCTTTTTGGTCAGTCGTTATGGGTTCAATTTCCGCGCGATCAGGGAGCGATCCCGTGAAATTGCGCAAAAACAAACAGCGCGAGAAAAATCCCGCGCCGGATTGCGGGGACTTATAGCCGCTGAGCGTCCGGAGTCAAGGCAAAGGAGCCCGAAAAACCGCCAAATATGAGGGATTTGGGGCCAAAAGGGCGAATTGGGAGTGGCGAATAGCGAATGGGGAGGGCCATTCGCCACGCGTCATTCGCCACTCGCCCACCCGTGAAACCAATGGGTTGCCCGTCCGTTGTACCCCAAATTCCGGCTGGGCAAGGGCAAAATGGCTGACGATATCGTAACGACCACGGGCATCGCCCGCCACGGCGCAACCCGCTTGCCGTCGGTGGACGTGGACAGTTTCAATATCGAACTGAAGGACGAAGACGGCTTTCTCGGCGACCGCGCCAGCAAGGGCGCGTTTCGCGCGATTTTTGACAAATGGCGCAAACCGCTGCGCGAGTCAGACACGGACCCGTTCGGTGACGAGCCGTCTGACGAGATCAGCAAGAAGAAGCTCGACGCCATTCTGGTCGGGGACGATCTCGAGGCTTCCGCCGTCCTGCATAGCGCGATCGAGGAGTTTGCGCAGGAACTGGCCTATGTGACGCGAAAATTCCTCAAGACCAAGGCGTGGGACAAGACCGAGCGCATCGTGGTCGGCGGCGGGTTTCGCGACAGCCGGTTGGGCGAACTCGCGATCGCGCGCACCCAGATCATCCTCAAGGACGAAAACCTCAAGGTCGATCTGGTGCCGATCCGCCTTCATCCCGACGAGGCCGGCCTGATCGGCACGCTGCATCTGGCGCCGTCATGGATCTTCGAGGCCCATGACAGCATTCTGGCGGTCGATATCGGCGGCACCAATATCCGCTGCGGCGTGGTGGAGACGCGCTGGAAGAAGGCGCCCGACCTTTCCAAGGCCGCGGTGTGGAAATCCGAACTCTGGCGCCACGCTGACGATGAGCCGACGCGCGAGGGCGCGGTGAAACGACTGGTCAAGATGCTGAAGGATCTGATCGCCGCGGCCGAGGCCGAGGGGTTGAAGCTCGCGCCGTTCATCGGCATCGCCTGTCCCGGCGTCATCAACGAGGACGGATCGATCGCGAAAGGCGCGCAGAACCTGCCGGGCAATTGGGAGAGCAGCAAGTTCAATTTACCGGCGAGCCTGGTGGAAGCGATCCCGCAGATCGGCGATCACGATACCGCCGTGCTGATGCACAATGACGGCGTCGCCCAGGGTCTTTCGGAAGTGCCCTTCATGCAGGACGTCGAGCGCTGGGGTGTGCTGACCATCGGCACCGGATTGGGCAACGCACGCTATACCAACCGCAGAAAAGAAAACGGCAAGGACAAGGACGACAAGAAGACCAAGGAAAAGAAGGCGAAGGATTAAGATAGTTACGTCGCCGCAAATCTTCGTTTCAGCAGGTTTTCGTTTCAGCGCGCGTGAGCGCGTACTGAATATCCCGGGATTCTCCGGTGCTCGATTGCCAAATCCCACGGGAAAACACGGGGGAAATTGTTCCCGTGAGCCCCAGTAACCTTGACTGGTTAGGTTAAGATCGAGATCGCATTGCCGATTCCGTGCGCGTTGCTAACGTCATTTTGTCGCTCCGGCTGACCGGCGAAGCCGCACTTCCCGGCCAGAATTTCAATGAAGCGGCACGGGGCCGCCAGTGTTTTGTCGCGTCTGGCGGTCCCACCCTTTCCAAAGCGTTTCAAGCGAAAGCCTGCCCCGGACTTGATCCGGGGTGGCCGCTGGTTCGCATAGCAATCAAGTTTACGCAGATTGCGTAGACTTATCTGCGGTAGAAAACGCGTCAACCAAAAGAGCCTAATCGATGCGCTCAAAATACGCCGCGATCTCCTCGCTCGCGCGATCGGGATCCTCGCGATGTGGAAAATGCCCGACGCCGGGAAACATCTTGAGATCGAGATTTGTAAAAGTCTCGCTCAGCCGATCGGTCCACGCGTAGGGAAACAGCGGATCGTGCTCGGCCCAGCGGATGCAGGTCGGCACCGTGATCGGCGGCAATGCCGGCGCCTCGCCCTTCATCATCCTGATCCGGCCGGCATGGGCCGCACGGTAATGCGCAAAACCGCCGGCGAGGTTTCCGGGTTTCAGGAAATTATCGGTGAAGGCTTCCAGCACGTCGTCGAACGCATGCTTGCGGTATGACCATTGCCGCAAGAAATGTCCGATATAAATGCGGCAGCTTTCGCGCGTCGCGCCGATCAAGGCGGGCGCCATCTCCATCTGATGGAACGACTGGTACCAGATGTTATTCAGCCGATCCGGCTCCGCCATCCGTGGCCCGATGCCGGGATAGACGAAATCGAAGAAGAATAATCCGGCGACGCGGTCGGGCGCATGGCGGGCCAGCGGCTGCATCAGCGCGCCGCCGACGTCGTGCCCGATAATACCGGCCTGCCTCACGCCGAGCGCGTCCATCAGCGCCAGCATGTCGGCGGCATGTTGGTCAGGTCCAAACGGCCCGTCGGGCTTGTCGCTGTCGCCGAAGCCACGCAGATCAGGGGCAAGAAGCGTGAAGCGGTCGGCAAGCCGCGCCATCGCGGGCTCCCAGGTCAGCCAGAATTCGGGCCAGCCATGCAGCAACAGCAGCGGCTTGCCCGTGCCGGCCCGCGTGACATGGAACGTCGCGCCGTTGGCCCGAACCCTCAAATGCTCCATTTTGTGGCTCCTTTTCGCTTCCCCCGGGGCGCTCGGAAAACTTGATTCCGTGCCTTGTCTGGCCAGCCATCCTCGCCTAGAACTCGCCCCGACCGCGGCTGAGGAATCAGCCGCCATGGCGCCTGGAGAGGTGGCAGAGTGGTCGAATGCACCGCACTCGAAATGCGGCATAGGTGCAAGCCTATCGGGGGTTCGAATCCCTCCCTCTCCGCCAGTAAGTCTCTGATATAATTAGATAAAATACCTCTAGTGAAATTGTGCGGCGACTTCCGTGGGTTAGCGGCCGAACTTACGGCAACTGGCCACTGAGAGAGCGAATTCGGTGCGATTTCTGCGACCAGTCGAGGTCGTTTCTCAGAAGGCGACTTTGCCAGTGGCCTTTTCTGCGAATGATGGTGCTGATTATAGGTCGGGCGTGCACAGCCATCGCATTCGCATTCCGAAAGGCTTGCAGCCGCGCGTGTCGCAGTTCGTTCGCGCTAGGATGTAGGCCGCTCTCAAGGTATTTCTGTAAGTAGAATGCGCAACAATCCCATCATCGTGCAAAAATACGGCGGCGCCTGTCTTGAAACACCGGCAAAAATCCGCGCGGTCGCGAGCAGTCTGGCCGATTTGCATAGCCGTGGTCATCGGGTCGTGGCGATCGTTTCAGCGATGGGTAGCCTCGAACGCTCCGACGGTTCAGCTACTGTAGACGAGGGCGTTTCTCAGATACTGGCGCACAGTCTAGCCGCTTGGGATGGATCCGATGATCGAACCAGACGTCATCCGATTTCTCGAAACGGGCTACCCAGCGCCACAGGAAGGGCATCGAAGTGGTCCCCAGCCTCCTGAGGGCTCGTAGAACCGCCACTCTGTGCTTCTTCTGAATATTCCTCATCTTATAGACCGCTGACACAGGTCAGTGGTCGTGAACATTTCTTCCGGGTGCTGTCGGAAAACCGCTTGCAGTCGTTGGCTGATCAGCCCGGGCCCTCGGCTCATCTACGGCCTTTCGTCCAATCCCAAATCTAAATGTTTCCCAACGCGCTGCCGCCACGCATAGGAGGAGACCACCAAAAATTCGGTAAAGACCGACCGCGAACAGCATTTGTTCGCGTCCTACAAGCACGTCATCTGGGGAGATTGATTGTATGACAGCCACTCAGGTAACTCAAAGCGGCGCTCCGAGCGTTCTCAAAGCCTTCGATGCGGAGTTCTCGCGTCGTGTCCTGGGTATGGTCATCAATTCTGCTCCCACAAAACCAAAAACGACCGCCCCTAAGTCAGCGGCTGTAAGTGCGCCGTCCGCTGGGCAATCCCCGACTAGGGTGGCAAGACGAGAAACCCCCGCGATCACTCGAAGTCAGTCACTGCCGGTACCGCTCTACATGATCAACGAAGCTGAATACATCAGGCAGTTCGGCTACTGACGCGCTCTGTTTACCTATCTCGCGAACCTCAGGTGCTTTGAGAGGACGGGATCCCTAACAGGGTGTTTGGAGCGTCCATTCCGGCGAGATCGGCTCAAGAGCGTTCGTCTGCCCTAATGGGATTGCCTCCTCAGTCCATCGACTTGAGCGGCGAGGTCCCGAAGGGCTCTGTAATAAGCGAGGGCGGGGGAGCCGGCCAACCGCGCTCTAGTGGTGCCCATTAACTGCAAGTGGGGGTTGTCCAGGCCGACAGCCGTTGGCAGAGTGTCCGCACTGCTTCGGGCAATTCGGGGAACCTCAAAACGTGAACCACCAAAATCTGTCTTCCTTCATCTGGTCCGTGGCTGATCTGCTGCGGGGCGATTACAAGCAGTCTGACTACGGCAAGGTCATATTGCCCTTCACGGTGCTTCGGCGCCTGGATTGCGTTCTGGAGCCCACCAAGGCGAAGGTGCTCGCTGAGTTCGAGGCGAAAAAGAAGGCGGGTCTAAATCCCGACCCGTTCCTACTCCGCGCTTCGGGCCAGAGCTTCTACAACACGTCCGATATGGACCTCCGCAAGCTGATGGGCGATCAGGACCACATCAGCCAGAACCTTTATGCCTATGTTCAGGGGTTCTCGCCTGCGGTGCGTGACATCTTCGAGCGGTTTAGCTTCTCAACCCAGATCGACAAACTGGCGAAGAGCGGGCTGCTTTATCTTGTCACTGAAAAGTTCGCTGGCATTGATTTGCATCCCGAGGCCGTTGACAACCATGAGATGGGGCTGGCGTTCGAGGAGTTGATCCGCAAGTTCGCTGAGTTGTCCAATGAAACGGCCGGCGAGCACTTCACGCCCCGGGAAGTCATCCGCCTGATGGTCAATCTGCTTTTCGTCGAGGACGACGACATTCTGTCCAAGCCCGGCGTGGTGCGCACCATCTATGACCCCACCGCAGGGACCGGTGGAATGCTGTCCGTGGCTGGCGAACACCTCGCGGCGCTGAACCCACAGGCCCGCCTCACGATGTTTGGGCAGGAGCTAAACGACGAGAGCTATGCGATCTGCAAAGCGGACATGCTTATCAAGGGTCAGGATGTAGCCAACATTGTTGCTGGCAACACCCTATCCGAAGACGGCCACACTCAAGCGAAGTTCGACTACATGCTCTCTAATCCGCCGTTCGGGGTGGAGTGGAAGAAGGTAGAGAAGGAAGTCCGCAAGGAGCACGAGAGCCAAGGTTTCAATGGTCGCTTTGGTCCCGGTCTTCCGCGTGTGTCCGACGGTTCACTACTCTTCCTCCTGCATCTCCTCTCCAAGATGCGCCCGGCGCAAGACGGCGGCAGCCGCTTCGGCATCGTACTCAATGGCTCGCCACTATTCACAGGCGGTGCGGGGTCCGGCGAGAGCGAAATCCGCCGATATCTGCTGGAGAACGATCTGGTCGAAGCCATCATCGGTCTGCCGACTGATATGTTCTACAACACTGGTATTTCCACCTACGTCTGGATTGTCTCCAACCGTAAACCGGCCCTGCGCAAGGGAAGGGTGCAGCTGATTGACGCATCCTCGTTCTGGCAAAGGATACGCAAGAGCCTTGGCTCCAAGCGCAAGGAGATGAGTGAGACGCATATCGCCGAGGTGACGACGCTATTCGGCTCCTTTGTCGAGGCTCAGCTAGCGACGGTGTTCGACGCTGAGGGCAAGGAGACTAAGCGGCAGGTAGTGCGAGAGGGCGGCAATCCGCCGCTCGCTCCCGAAGGTAGCCGCGTAAAGCTTGCGCCGCTATCCCGTATCTTCCCGAACGAGACCTTCGGCTATCGCACGATCACAGTGGAGCGGCCGTTGCGCGACGAGAAGGGCGAAGTCGTGATCGGTAGCAAAGGCAAACAGAAAAGCAATAGTGCACTTCGTGACACTGAGAATGTGCCACTTTCGGAAGACGTCGATACGTACTTCAAGCGGGAGGTGCTGCCCCATGCGCCCGATGCGTGGATCGATCACGAGAAGACGAAGACAGGGTACGAAATCCCCTTCAATCGGCATTTCTATGTATTCGAGCCGCCGCGCCCGCTGGCCGAGATTGATGCCGAGCTGGCGCAAGTAACTGCCCGTATCACGGCGATGATTGAGGGGCTGGCAGCATGAGCTTACCTCAATACAAGAGGTACCGGCAAAGTGGTGCTGATTGGCTCGGCATCATCCCTGACCATTGGTCAGCCGTGCGTGTCAAAACTGTCTTTGAAATCCGAAAGAGGATCGCTGGGGAGCTCGGCCACGATGTCTTGTCGGTAACACAGCAGGGACTGAAAATTCGAAACACAGACAGCAACGACGGGCAACTGTCCATGGACTACTCAAAGTATCAGCTTGTTGAGCCTGACGACTTTGTCATGAACCACATGGACCTTCTGACCGGGTACGTCGATGTATCGAAATTCCATGGTGTAACGAGCCCAGACTACAGAGTTTTCACTGCCCGAAAGAAAGAAGTCTCATTAAAGTTCTTCTTATATTTGTTTCAAAATGGCTATCGGCAAAGGATTTTCTATGCTTTCGGGCAGGGGGCGTCCGGGCTTGGACGTTGGCGAATGCCGACGGATAGCTTCAACGACTTTATTCTTCCTGTCCCACCGCTTTCCGAACAAACCGCTATTGCAACTTTCCTCGATCATGAGACGAGTAAGATTGATGCGCTGGTGGAGGAGCAGCAACAGCTAATAGAACTGTTGAAGGAGAAGCGGCAGGCCGTCATCTCCCGCGCGGTTACCAAGGGTATCGACCCGAACGAAACTATGAAGGACCCTGGCGTCGAGTGGCTCGGCGAGGTGCCAGAGCATTGGGACGTCATGACACTACGTCGGCTTTCGTCAAGAGTTCAAACGGGCCGAACTCCAACGACAGAAAATCCTGCCGCAGACACGGAAGGCCTACCTTGGTTCACTCCGGGAGATTTTGGAGGCGACTTAAGGCTATCGACGGCAGCGAAGAACATCTCTCACGCTTGTGTGGAAGCAAATGACGCCAATCTGTTCCCACCGGGGAGTGTATTGATTGTCAGCATAGGGGCGACGTTGGGTCGCGTCGGATTTTCTGACCGCTTGTGCTCCGGAAATCAGCAGATAAATGCTGTGCCTCCATGTGACGCGATGAAGGGCCTATTCCTTGCCTATTCCCTTTCCGTAAAGGCGGAGATGATGCGTTTTCTTTCTAACGCATCGACTATTGGCATCATGAACCAAGAAAAGACTAAGGAAGTTGTTCTGGCTGTTCCACCATTATCTGAGCAAAGTGCAATCGTGGAATTTCTAGGTGCGACCACCCATAGCCTCAACGCGCTGGCGGAAGAGGCGGAGAAGGTCATTGCGCTCCTCCAAGAGCGCCGTGGCGCGCTTATCTCCGCCGCCGTCACGGGCAAGATCGATGTACGCGGGTTGGTGGAAGCCCATGTGCCCATTCCTGATGTGGTCGCCGCATGAGCCTGCATAAGGAGATCAGCTTCGAGGACGAGATATGCGGACATCTCGCCGCGCACGGCTGGCTCTATGCTGAAGGTGATGCGGCTCTTTACGACCGTGCTCGCGCTGTCTTTCCTGCTGATCTGATGGCGTGGGTACAGAACACTCAGCCCACCGCGTGGCAGACGCTTGCCAAGAACCACGGTCCCAGCGCGGAGGCCGTGTTGCTCGACCGCATCCGCAAGCAGCTCGATGATCGCGGCACACTCGATATGCTGCGACACGGCGTGGAGCTGATCGGGTTGCGCCAGCCGATTGCGCTGGCTCAGTTTAAGCCCGCTCTGGCGATGAACGGGGACATCCTCTCTCGCTATGCGGCGAACCGGCTGCGCGTGGTGCGGCAAGTTCGGTATTCGTTAGCGAATGAGAACTGCCTCGACCTCGTGCTATTCCTGAATGGGCTGCCGGTCGCCACTGTCGAACTCAAGACCGACTTTACCCAGAGCATCGACGACGCCATCGACCAGTATCGCTTCGACCGCAACCCGCGACCGAAAGGACAGGGGGTCGAGCCGCTGCTGAACTTCCCCAGCGGGGCGCTGGTGCACTTCGCGGTAAGCAATAACGAAGTCCACATGACGACGCAGCTTGCCGGTCCTCCGACCGCTTTTCTGCCCTTCAACAAGGGTGACCATGGCGCGAAGGGCAACCCACCCAATCCAGCCGGTCACCGCACCAGCTACCTCTGGGCCGAGGTCTGGCAGCGCGACAGCTGGCTGGAAATTATCGGGCGATATCTGGTCACCCGGCGCGACGACAAGAAGAAGATCACCAACATCATCTTCCCGCGCTATCACCAGCTCGACGCTACTAGGAAACTGCAAGCCAAGGTTCTGGAGGAAGGCGCAGGGGGCAAGTTCCTGATCCAGCACTCGGCAGGCTCGGGCAAGACCAACTCGATTGCGTGGTCCGCGCATTTCCTCGCCGACCTCCACGATGCCAAAAACGAGAAGCTGTTCTCCACCGTCATCGTCATCTCCGACCGCAATGTGATAGACGCCCAGCTCCAGGACGCGCTGTTCGACTTCCAGCGGACTACGGGCGTCGTTGCCACTATCAAGTCCGAAGGAGCTAGCAAGAGCGGGCAGCTCGCGGAGGCGCTTGCGGCGGGCAAGAAGATCATCGTCTGCACCATCCAAACCTTCCCGTTTGCGCTGGAGGAGGTTCGCAAACTGGCGGCCACCGAGGGCAAGCGGTTTGCGGTGATTGCCGACGAGGCGCATTCCTCGCAGACAGGTGAAGCGGCCGCAAAACTCAAGCAGGTGCTGTCGCCGGAGGAACTTGCCGAACTCGGAGACGGCGGCGAGGTCAGCACGGAAGACATGCTGGCGGCCCAAATGACGACCCGCGCCAGTGACAAGGGCATCACCTACGTGGCCTTCACCGCCACCCCGAAGGCCAAGACGCTGCAACTATTCGGGCGGCCACCAAAGTCTGACCAGCCGATTGACGAGAACAATCTGCCCGCGCCGTTCCATGTCTATTCGATGCGTCAGGCCATTGAGGAGGGCTTCATCCTTGACGTGTTGAGCAACTACACGCCCTACAGACTTGCCTTCCGCCTCGCTAACAACGGCAAGGAATGGGACGACAAGGAGGTCGAGCGTGACGCGGCGCTAAAAGGTATCATGCGCTGGGTCCGGCTGCATCCCTACAACATCAGTCAAAAGGTCCAGATCGTCGTCGAGCATTTTCGCGAGAACGTTGCACCTTTGCTGGAGGGGCGTGCCAAGGCGATGGTGGTGCTGGGAAGCCGCGTCGAGGCGGTGCGCTGGCAGCTTGCCATAGAAAAATACATCAAGTCGCGAGGCTACAAAATCGGAACACTTGTGGCCTTTTCGGGCGAGGTGAATGACAGCCAGTCCGGCCCCGATGCCTTCACGGAGACCAGCAAGGCACTTAATCCCGGCCTGAACGGGCGGGACATCCGCGATGCCTTCAAGGGCGAAGAGTTTCAAATCCTGCTGGTGGCTAATAAGTTTCAGACAGGGTTCGACCAGCCGCTGCTCTGCGGCATGTATGTGGACCGGCGTCTCGCCGGCATCCAAGCTGTGCAGACACTCTCGCGGCTCAACCGTGCCCATCCCGGCAAGGACACCACCTACGTGCTGGATTTCGTCAACAGTTCCGAGGAAGTGCTGGCCGCGTTCAAGACCTATTACGACACGGCGGAACTGGAAGGGGTCACCGACCCAAACCTAGTTTACGATTTGCGGGCGAAGCTCGATGCGTCGGGCCACTACGATGAATTTGAGGTAGACCGTGTCGCGGCCGTTGAGATGAACCCCAAGGCCAAGCAAGGTGACCTGATTGCCGCATTGGAGCCCGTTGCGGACCGTCTCCTGAAGCGGTTCAAGCAAGCGCAGGAAAAGCTGCTGACGGCACGAGCGAAGAAGGACGACAAGGCGGGCGAGGAGGCCAACGGCGAGATCAGTGCGCTAATCCTGTTCAAGGCCGACATGGGCGCATTCCAGCGCACGTACAGCTTTCTGTCGCAGATATTTGACTACGGCAACACCGCCATCGAGAAGCGTTTCATGTTCTATCGGCGGTTGATCCCGCTGTTGGAGTTCGGACGGGAGCGCGAAGGTATCGACCTGTCGAAGGTGAAGCTTACCCATCATAGCCTGAAGGATCAGGGTAAACGACAGTTGCCGCTTGGAGATGGTGAAGCACCCAAACTGCCGCCGCTGTCGGAGGCCGGTTCGGGCTCGCTGCATGAAAAGGAGAAAGCGCGGCTCGAAGAGATCATCGCAAAGGTGAACGATCTGTTCGAGGGTGATCTGACCGATGACGATCAGCTAGTGTACGTGAACAACGTGATTAAGGGGAAGCTGCTGGAATCCGAAGAACTAGTACTCCAGGCGAGCAACAATACAAAGGCGCAGTTCGCCAACTCTCCGACGCTCTCTAAGGAGATCATGAACGCCGTCATGGACGCGCTAGCGGCTCACAGCACCATGAGCAAGCAGGCCATCGATTCAGAGAAAGTACGAGAGGGTTTGAAGGACGTATTGCTCGGACCAGCGCAACTTTACGAGGCATTGAGAGATCGGGGCGGCCAGCAAGGTCACGAAATGCCAAAAGGCAGCTCATAAGAGGAGATCAAATTACCCGATGGCCAATAAATTACGATGGCATAGCCGCTCATCAGACAGTTATTCCCTCGAATTGTGAACTGAAGGTTCTGTGCTAGTGGCCAAGGCGTTCAAAGAATCATTTTCATCTATCGACGAATTGAACACAGCGACACCGGAGCAAGTCGGTGTAGCCTTGGTTCTGCATATGCAGACGGAAGGCAACCGCTTCTCTCCTCATAATTTTCAAGGCAGCATAAATAATTGGTACGGCAATCAGGGTTCACCGAGTTGGCTGATGCAGCGCGTATCCGAAGGGATGCAGTGGGCACTGCAATTCTTGCTAGTCGTACCGGACCTAAGCCAAATGGCCGGGTCATGGTATGTCTTAAGCCGAGCCGGCGCGGAGTTCGACCCAGGTCGCGACATTGAACGCCTAAGCCTCGAACGCCTTCTGCCTGCATTCATGATGCATCCGAAAATCAGGGACGCCTCAATCGAGATTTTCAAAATAGGCCGCTACGACGCCGCCGTTTTCGAAGCGTTCAAGGTTGTAGAGAGCGAAGTGCGAGAGGCCGCTGGCTTTGCCCCGGAATCTCATGGCATGGCAATGGTGGCTAAGGCCTTCAATGCTGAGACGGGGCCTTTGACGCTATCGACAGATCCGGCCGGTGAACGGCAGGGTATGCAGCAGTTTGCGGCTGGCGCGGTCAGTGTGTTCAAAAACCCACGAAGCCACCGCAATGTTGACTTGGCTGATCCGAAAGAGGCGGCTGAGATGCTGATAGTTGCTAGTCACCTTTTGCGGGTCATTGACAGCCGTAGGGCATTGGTCGCCGCGGTCAATACTAACAAATAGCCTCTGCCGGTCCCGCCGGGCTTGTCAGCCGGAAGCCGGTGAAGCGGCCCCCGACTCGATCGGAGGACTCCGTTCCGGCAATTTGTCAAATACTTTCCTGGAAAATTGTGTTAGAATCACCAAATCAGCCCGGCAGTATTTGCCGACTTCAGAGGACTGAATGAACGATATCTCACCACGCCAAAAGGTTGTCCTCGCGGCTCTTGCCGCGGAACAGTCCAGCTCGTTTGCGCCAGTGCAGGTGCAGAAGCTGTTTTTCCTCCTAGATCAGAACATCGCCGCTGATTTTGGCGGCCCGCAATTCAGTTTCGAGCCATATGACTACGGTCCGTTCGATCGCGCCGTTTACTCCGAATTGGAAGCGCTTGCTCAAAAGGGCCTCGTGGCCATTGAGGCGGCGCCCGGCGCCAGTCGGCGGAAATTTTCACTAACAGCGGCCGGATACGATGCCGGGCGGGCCGCCTTCGCTCAGCTTAGCGATCGAGCGCAGGAATACTTGACGAGGGTGTCCGCTTGGGTCCGCTCGCTTAGCTTCGCTGAGTTGGTTGGTTCGATCTACAAGCAGTATCCGAGCATGAAAGCCAATTCTGTATTCCGAGGCTAAGCCTTTGGCATCGGCACGTCGCTCGGTTTGCCCTTTCCTTCGAGTATGTCTCGAAACGACGCCATATGCTTTGTAGCTTCGGCTACCATGTTCTGGTGTTCAGCCAGTTCCGCGTCGTCGAGCATTCGCGCCCTCAACTTTCCTTTTTCGCGGGCAAGCACAGCGATCGTAACAGGCTCTTTAATTCCCCCTGGATTTACCTCGCACGCATGTTGAAGCGCCCATAGGGCGGTGAAGATGCCGCCTTGAAGAGCCGGCGCTTCATCGCGCCAGTAGACCTTCCTGAGCAGTGCAAGGAACGGATCGGTTATCGATTGACCGCTGCCAGTTGATGCAAACCACAGATCGTCAACTTTCTTGATCTCGGGTTGGAATAGTCCCCGGCCACCTGGAAACTCGCAAAGCGACGGTTGATCGTTGGCGGGATACGCGACCATCGCCGCAAATTCCAAATTGTTCATAGCGTGGGTCTGATGGAAGTCGGCGATGCCGGCGCTCGCGAGAATCTTCCCGATTTCTATCTCGGACTTTCCCGAAAATGATTTGCCGTCCCACAATTTCTGGGTCACCGCAGAAAAACGCTGCATATGGCCTACGGCTCCTGTGCCGGCCACAATGACATTCTCTCCAACGATCTCTATTTTTTTGCGAGTGGATTGCTCAATGAATCGGTTGCCGCCACCGTCTCCGAAAGTGGCTGAACTATCTGCACCAATGACGACGCCGTCTTTACAGCGAATACCCACGATGGCCGTCACGTGCGGTGGCCTCTAATTGACACTTCAGCTGCTTACCCGGTGCTTACCTGCCCCAAAGCAGAGAAAGCGTCGAAAGGCTAAATCGTTGAAAATATTGGCGCACCCGACACGATTCGAACGTGTGACCTTTGCCTTCGGAGGGCAACTAAGCCAAGTTTCGTGGGGTTTACCAACTCCCGACCCTAAAACTCAATAGAATAGCCGACTGCGAGAAACGATAGGGTACGCCCGACCCCCAGGTCAAGGCCAGATAGTCAGCGTTGCGCGTGACCGAGATGTGACGAATGCGGTCAAGCTCAGGGGGCCGGGGAAAACCACGGCCCCAACCCTGTTAGATACCCACTCGAAAAATTTTACAATTTTCGGAATGCGATCACCGGCGCCGAGGCGTGTCATGGGTGATTCTATTCAAGAAACAAGTGGTAGCTACCACTACCAAATTCGGTAGGGTGTCTGCTATCTTGCACAACCTAACGTAATAGGTGCGCTTTCCATAACGCTAAACAGTGAGACTGTCGCTTTGCGCAATACACTCATCGTATTCCTTGGGATGACGCGAGTATTCTGGAAACTGCGCTTTCAGTTTACCTATTTAGATTTTCTCGTTCGCCGTAGCGCGTTCGGCGCCAAGCTTCGATTGAATGAAAACAAAACTGAGACAGGCACATTTCTGCGGCTCAGCGCATCCACGTTCCTAGCCATATTCGTCACTGTTTCATTCGCTGCAATCACTCAATCGTTGGACTCGTTATTTGACGATCTCTACAAGCGCACGGGCCTAACGATATTGAACGACACATATTCCACACTTCTCGCTACCATAGCGGGAATGGGTGGCGTGTTCATCGGGTTGTATTATGCAGCGACCATTGCGATTTCAGGTGCGATTTATGCTCGCGTACCCAACAATATTAGGGACTTGCTGGCTAAAGAGCGTGTCGGCAACGTGTACATGCGGTTCTTAGCGTTGTTAACTTACTCAAGCGTAATACTGCTCTCAATGAAGGCCGCGGGCTTCGCACCTAACAAACTAGCAGCAATATTGGTGTTGCTTGGGGCAGGCATTTCAGTGATTGCATTCGTAAAACTTGGTGCGCGTGCTTTCTATCTTTTCGACCCGACGAGCTTGGCGAGCGAACTTGTTGAGCAAATTAGGCGGTCATACGTTCTAGTCGGTCCCCGCCAATTTCGTTGGCTGGACCCATCCTTCCAAAGTCATGCCTATCAAACAGCAAGACTAGCTCTCGATACCGTCGAAACATTGACCGAAATTACCGGCAAGGAAGGCCGGCTCAGCGGACAGCCCTATGTCACCCTCTGTCAGCATCTCCTTCTTTTGCTCGGAGACTACAACTCATCAAAAAAGAAAATCCCTACAGATAGCCGGTGGTATCCGAGACAATATACACATGCCGATTGGTACCAGACCGATGACAGTAGTACTTCTCTAACTTACCAAGGAACTGGACGACTTGACCCCAAAGAGGTGAGCGACACGCAGTGGCTTGAGTCATCAATCCTTTCAATCACGCATTCCTGCCTCGCCAAGAACGTGAGTGATAGTCGCTACGACCTTGCCTCTCTGCTAATTCGACGAATCGATTCTTATGCACGCTCGCTCGCAACTGCGCATGAAGTGGACATAGCGTTTAACGTTCTCAACGATCTCACGACAAAGTGCGCTGATACATTATTCAGTAAGAAGCTCGAAAACACTGAATTTGAATCTCTGGAGGTAATAGCACTCGCGGATGCCATGGCATCCATCCCAATAACTATATTTCTCGCCTATGCCGAGGCCGTCATAAGAGATAGTTGCGCCGTTCTTGCAGCGAACATGAAAGCGATAAATTGGAAATCGCGCAGCGGCATATACGAGCGCGGTCTCCCGCGACACCTTCTCGTTCAACTTGAATGGTCATACCCCCGAGTTAACTTTGAGTATCGCTCAGAGTCTTTCAGGATCAGTCCAGATTGGTATTTATTTGAATTGGTGCGCCGGAGTTCTTCTGAGAATCTGAAGGTCGCTCTCAACGTTCTGATAATGACGGCACAGGAAATGTTTGACAAATGGTTGGCCCTCGCAACCACGAACGAGCTCTATTGGGTTAAAGCCACGATTATCAACCGAGAAACAGAATATTGGGCAAAGGTTGAATACCAGTTTTATCGGCTGCGCCAGCATTGGAATGAACTAAGTGCCGACCGGCGAATAGACGATCTTCCTTGGCCGAAGATTGATTTCAAGTTACTTGAGGATAGCAAGACGCGCCGTAGCAATTTCCTCCTGAAACTAATGGCGGAAGAGGCCACCCGATTGGGGGCTGTGACACGGCCAAATTCCTTCCCCGATTTCGCGGGCCAATTCCTTCATGCGGTTGGCGAGAAGCTGCTGGCCTCTCTCATTGGTAACGACGCTGATATGGTCGATGAAAGCTTTGGCTATTTTTTTGCGAGCAGCTTGATGCAATACGATCAACTCAGAGCCAAGGCGAATTTCGACGATTGGCGAGGATTGGCCGCGATCAAAGTCGCGATTGCTCCGATCTTGGATCTTATGAGTTTAAGTGGATATGGCCTCCTTCTGGCAGAGGTTCACGAAAACCCTAGGCTTTCAGGAACCATCGCTCGCGTCTGGAATGAATATTTGGATAGGTCGAAAGGTAGCGGTCAAAATATGCTCGGGCTTTTGACGTCGGCAATCTCAATAACTGATACCGCGTTCGAGATAGCACACCGGTCGCTTATTAGGACGGCGTGGGGTCTATCGGTTTCGCAGGAGCTTCGTAAGATCAAGAGACGCAACATTCGGGATCGAGGACAGTTCTTTTCAGATCGAAGCGTAGCAGACCACAAAAGCCCTCTCGTCAGGGTCCTTGCAGAAGATGAATACGGCACGTTCTACGATGGCATCGACGTTTTCATTGAGATGCTCGTTAGGAAAAGAGATGATGGAGCAAACTTTGCGAGTAAGGCTCGCCGTTGTGATTTGGGTGAGGCCATCGCTCGGGAAGAGCAGCGAATGAGTAGGGCCGCTGTTGATCTTGATAGCGCGCACGAACCAGAGAACAATCATGATTAGACTGGCCCAGAGACCAAAATCGATTAAGCGCTCAACATTGCGCGTCGCGCGGCATTTTCCTAGCCTGCGAGAGGATTTGGGTCCAGGCGCCTCGATGTTCATGCGAGACATTCCGTTATCAATTATGCCGATTAGGGCAAGGGATGCGGGTACATACAACGCAAGGATCATAGGCACCAACCACGAAGTAGAACGGGCGACCGCTTTACTGCAATCTCTAACTCGGTACGCGCGTACCAACTTAAAGGAGCTAGTTGGCGACGCCATAACGGAGATAGCGACAAATGTCGCTTGGTATGGAAGGGCTCCCTACGAGATTTCGAATCGTGACGACGTTCGCTTGACGAGCTTCACACCGCGCCGTCTTTTTGTAACGCCTTGGCTTTGCGTGCAAGCCGTGCCCCGTACTGACAGAGAGAGTTGGAAAGAAGCTTTCATTCTTATTCCGAGGCGCGATCTCTGGGTCGTGGAGGTGCCTAAGGCGCTGGGCGGATACCATGGTTACCGAAAGATTCTTCGGGAGTTGGCTCGATTTCGTGACACGACCCCAAAGTTCTGGATGAAGGACTTGGAGCGGCGCCAGACGGACTCTCATTTCAACTTCGTTGAATATAGACGAGAGGTGGAGATATACGAATGTCGAGTAACGCGGCGCTGGGGTTGGAATCGTCGTGATTTTAGTTCACGAAACTGGACTGAGTTTGCACTGTTTTATCGAGTTATGACGTTTAGATGGGCTCAAGCAACACTAAGAGAACATATTCTGCTCGAATTGAACCTGCTATTGAGCCAACTCCGCATCAAAGCGAAGATCAAAGTCTCCGGGTTGCCGACGCCCGAAAATATCCTTGGTCTTAGGAGCGAAATGGTATTTGGCAACGTCTCTTATTCTAAGGCTTATGAAATGATGTCAATATAGTGGTCATCAAGAGGCGACTTGGATTGATGTATCGCGTTTGAAATAAAGACAGATGCGCGCTCGTGTTCGAGGACGGGGCGCTAGGCCCGCCCTTCCGTAGGTTCTCGCTTCGCCACAGCGGCTGAAGATTGCTGAAATGGCATAGTGCGACCAATTCGCTCAGCGTTCGCGCCGACGATAGGCGCACCAGCCTTGGCGAAGGAATGCGTCGATGCGTTTCGTTTCGGGCAATAGCCCACGCCTGTTTATTGTTACGGTGTCGCGGTATCGAATCAGGAGGAGGTCTGCCAGAGTGACCTTGGCGAGCGCCCGCACGTCGTTCGGTATGAGTATCCGATCGAGCTCGGTCTCAATATGCCGCGCCCATCGTTGAGCATCAATCTTGTTTAGGAAGGATTGGGTACGGGCTTGATAGCCTAGGCGTCGGACTTGAACCTGCCACTTGCCGTTACGAAAGCGTAGGGTCGCCATTGAAAACTCCTCTGTTGTGACCAGCGTGTGACCGGCCGTTCTGAGGAGCTTTTGAGAATCCATCATCAACGAGATAAGTCGTTGATACATCGGGTTTAAGTAGGTGGCGCACCCGATAGGAGTCGAACCTATGACCTTTGCCTTCGGAGGGCAGCAGAGAGTTACTGTTGGCCCGGATGGAGATGTCGCTCGGCATGGGCTTTCCAGCTCTGTCTCCACACAGCATCGGATTTGCGCGTGAGCATTGCGCCCCTCGCCACCGCGGTCGCCTCTGGATCACCTTCCAAGACCCGGCCGACCAGATCGGGTGACAACCAGGCAAGATGGATCAGGTTGCTGACGTAGTTGTCGGTGATGTTCTCACCAATTGCAACTTGCGCCATAGACTGCGATTTGCCCGTCGTGAGATGTTCGAACCAGATCGAGGCGCGTGCGACGGCCTTTACGACAACGGCGTCAGGTGTCTTGCCAGTTTCCTCGAAAACGAGTTTGCCGGACCCGCCACCGGGCGCGGCTGGAACAGCCGCCTCGAGTGAAATGATGTTATCTTGGCCGTCGTCCTGGGATGGCTCCACGAATGTGTCAGTCAACATCGCCAGTAACCGGTCTCGCTTGATGGAGATATTTAGGCTTGTGGGATTGACAGTTACGCGCGCAAGAAGATCGGCAACATTTTGCGCCATGGGTACGGCGGATGTCGGCGAATCCGCAAGCATGCTTGCCATCCCAAGAGCACGGCCAATCTCCGCCGGGCGACATTGCGTTTCGCGAAGCAAGCGTGATATCTGAGCTTTATCCGTCAGAAAGCTTTGCAGTTTCGTCAGCACCAGCTCGTCGATCGTGGCGGCAGGAAGCCAGAGTCTTGGGACGCTAGCCGCTGCGACAGAACGCCCGGTCCCCTCTGATGTCACGTAATATCGGTAACGCTTGCCGTTTTTGGTCGCATGGCTGGAGACGAGCCGATTGCCGGCGTCGTCATAAATGAGCCCCGCGAGCAGGCTTTTACTCTTTGCGTTGGTCCTGGTCCGATTTTCGTGATGGTTGGCCGCAAGCTGGGCCTGGACGGCGTCCCATGTCGCGGCGTCAACCAGGGGCGGATGCTGGCCAGGATACCGGACACCTTTATGCTCGATCTCCCCGATATAAAGAGGGTTCGACAGGATTTTGTAGAGGTGACCACGGGCAAAGGACAAGCCGCCGACCGCGCGGCCTCGGGGCGTCGCATATGGCTTGGTCGTGAGATTGAGGCGAACGAGTTCGGCCTGGACCCGCTGGACGTTTTTGAGTTTGAGAAACAGGTCAAAGATCGTTCGGACGGTCTGGGCCTCCGTTTCATTGATGGTGAGGGTGCGTTCCTTTCGGTCATAGCCGATGGGTACCCAGCCTCCCATCCACATGCCCTTCTGCTTGGACGCGGCGATCTTGTCGCGGATCCGCTCACCCGTCACTTCGCGCTCGAACTGCGCAAAGGAAAGGAGGACGTTGAGGGTCAGGCGGCCCATCGACGTTGTGGTGTTGAATTGCTGGGTGACCGAGACGAACGAGACGCCGGCCGCGTCGAAGATTTCGACGATTTTCGCGAAATCCGCCAATGACCGGGTAAGCCGGTCCACCTTGTAGACCACGACCACGTCAATCAAATGGGACTGGATATCGGCCAGCAACCTCTTGAGAGCCGGCCGTTCCGTCGATCCCCCGGAATATCCACCATCGTCATAAAGAGCGGGAAGGGGAGTCCAGCCCTCATGCCGCTGACTCTTTATATATGCGTCACAGGACTCGCGTTGCGCATGCAGGGAATTGAAATCCTGTTCCAGTCCCTCTTCGGAGGATTTCCGGGTGTAAATGGCGCAGCGAAAAACCTTGGTCCAGGGCGGGGCCGGGTTACGCATTTCGTCCGCTCCTCGTAGACTTCACTTTTGAAACAGGCACGGTGCCGACGTCAGGATTTGCACGCGAGCTGGTTCGCCGCGGCCCCGACGCGTTCTTGTTCCCAGATGGCGCCCGTTTGATGCCAAAGAAGGCAAACCCGTTCCAGTTGGTACCGGTGATGGCATTGGCAACGGCGGAGAGTGACTTGTAAGTCCGACCGTTCCACTCGAATCCCTCCGCCAATGCCGTGACGGCATAGGTGGTGTTTTGCCATTGCCGGATCATCTGCGTGCCGGGCTTAATGCGGTTGCTGCCAAGCATGGCATTCGCATCACCAGTTCGCACGGCGTGGGCGATTTCCCGGAGCCGACGTTTTGTCGCGACCGATAGTCCACCATAGGCCTCGACCTGCATTTGATATGCCACGGCCCGAGCCAAAAAATTCCGGCGCAATGACTTGGGAGCGGGATGGCTGAACAGCGTCTTCCAGCGATTCCGCAGTTCAAGAAGGCTGAGAGCGGGCAATTGCCCGATCTCAGCCTCTAAAGCGGCATCATCGATCGTGCCACGCGACATCCGATCAAACCTTTCGCGCCGCCGCCGTCTTTTTGGTCTTGGCGGCGTTGGCCGTGCCGATGCGGTAGGTTCTGACACCGTCGATTTTCTCGGACAGGAGCGGGAGTTTCAGCTTCTTGCGCACCGTGCCGGCGAGAAATCCCCGCACCGAGTGCTTCTGCCATTGCGTCTCCTTGACCAGGGCATCCAATGTCGCGCCGCCTGGGCGCTGAAGCAGGGCTACGATCCTGTCCTGTTTGGAGTCTGTTTTGATTTGATCGGACGATGATTTGGTCGCCCTCTTGGAAACGGCAGTAGTCTTCTTTGCGTCTGATCGCTTGGCGCGGCCCGGCCACTCGCTCGACTTGGCTTCCGTGGACACATCGGCGGCTGCGACTTCACCGGGATCGGCCGCGGCATTATTGTCCGGCGCCTCGGCAACATCCTGGATCTCGATCGCTCTTAGGCCGGCCTTGGTAATCCGCAATGAATAAGGCCTCTTGTCGTCGCCGCGCCGCCATACTGGCATGTCATCCTTGGCGCGAAGCTCTTGCAGGAGCTTTTCGCTCAAGAGCCTGTCGACCACCTTCTTTGCGGCACTGCCTTTGAGGTTTGCTGGCAGAACCGCCGCATGGTCGGTTCGTTGCGAAGCCGAAGACAGAATCAGTAGTTGAGTATCGGAGAGCTTCATAAAATCCTCCTTCAAAGGTCGTGCGGCATCATCGCCGCCACGACCGCAACCCCGCGGGAGGCGCAAGCGCCGGCGGGGAGGAGGCTTAACAAAATGACCCTCAGCTTTGTTGAGCGATCCGGTTGATCAGGCTCGCGGCATTCAGCAGCGTTGTTGCCTCATACAAAAGTTGCTCCATGTCGAGTGCGACTTCGAGGCCCTTCTCGTGAAACCCGGCGCCCGCGCAAGCGTCCGCTGCGCGTCCTATTCCCGCGGCTTTATCGAGCCGGCTACGGATTTCGGTTAGGTAGGTCTTGATTGTTGCTTCGACTAATTGTGCGTCCATCGCAGCCAACTCCTTTGTTGCCACCACACATGCTTCCCGTGCCGGCGAAGTCGAGCGAAACCAGAGCAATCTTGTTGCTCATTTTAGCGCATACCAAGCATCTCTGGATCCAAATCAAGAATGTCTTCGTTAAAGCGAGGAAAACTTCAAAAATGCGCCTGAGTGTCGGATTGTTGCGAAGCAAATCCCCTGTGCTACAAAGAACTTTCCAAAATCGGGAGTAGAAGTTGGCTAAGAAGTTCAAAAAGAAAATCGCTCGTCGTGAGTATTCGAAAGCCGATGTCAGAGAGCTTCGAGCTCACTCCAAAGCGAGAACACCTGTCGACAAGATTGCAAAGTTGACCAAGAGAACCGTGGGCTCTTTGCGCCAAAAGGCGCTTAAACTTGGCATTGGTCTCGGTCATCAGCGTTAATTGAGAGGCGGATCATCTCACCCACTCCGATCCCGCAGCAGCGCGGTCATCGATTGGATGCGGTGCGGATCGGCATCGAGACATCGACATCCGCGTGATTAAGGCCGAGCTCAAACGAGTTCGCTCGCCGCGCTCTATAGCGGACATGCATGGCTTAAGCGGAGCCGCGTCGTGAACACGCGGTTCGTTTACCAAGCTGACGGGAAGAGAGCTCACCCCTCTCAAGGTCAGGGCCGCGCGCAGATAGTTGTTGAACCCAAGCAGGAATTGCCGTTTGAAATTGCACGGGGGAGCGAGGGGGGAGCGGCGAAGAGTAGCGGGGGCCCCAGGCCAGTTAACGCCTGCAATCGAGGCTTGACGAGTTTTGCAAGACAAATTGAGGAGAAAACGACTCGCCGTCGCATCTCGCCTAGGTCCGTTATTGAGGGTAGAACGAACTCAGCGTTTTCATTGCCTGAGGTCCGAGTCTGACCCACAGCAGAACTCGCGGTCGGGTTGCCTGTTCTTTAGGACGGCTCACGAGTGCAGCATCACGACGCAGTGTTTGCGATCGCCGGCAGGGCGAATTGAAAGCTGGCGCCGCGGGGCAGGTTCGCGCTCGCCCACAATCGTCCGTTATGCGCTTCGATAATCGACCGGCAGATCGACAGCCCAAGCCCCAAACCGCCCGGTTTCGTGGTGTAGAAAGCCTCGAACACACGGTCAAGATCCGCCGGCGCGAAGCCTGGACCTGAATCTCGCACCTCGACTGATACGCCATCCGGTTCGTTACGGCTGCTAATGAGCAATTCCCGCTCCTCTTCGCCGACGTCGCGCATCGCTTCGATGGCATTGATGATCAAGTTAAGTAGTACCTGTTGCAGCTGGACCCGATCTCCCTGGACACGCGGCAAGCCCTCCGCTAACTGCGTCCGCACCGAGACGCTATTGTTTGCGACCTCCGTACGGGTGAGAGCAATAACCTCGAGGATGGCATCGTTGATCTCTACGGCGTCTTTTCGTGCGGGCGCCTTCTTAATGAGTGCGCGGATACGCCCGACGACCTCGCCTGCGCGATTCCCCTCCTTGACAATAAGAGAGAGCGCGTCATCCACCTCATGAAAATTTGGCGGCTCCGCGCTTAGGTAACGCCGAGCGGCTAACGCGTACGTGACTGCCGCTGTAATCGGCTGGTTCACTTCATGGGTGATCGAGGCCGTCAATTGGCCCATCGTCGCGACGCGGTTCGCGTGCGCCAGCTCCATCTGCATGTGCCGCAGCGCCTCTTCTGCCCGCTTGCGCTCGGTGATGTGCCGCGCGACGCCTCGGTAGCCGATGAAGCGCCCCGCCTTATCAAACACCGGCAGGCCCGAAACAGATATGTAACGCTTGCCGCCGTCGGCGGCGGGTCGCGCGAGCTCAAAGTCACGGAAAGGCAGGTGGGCCTCGAGGGTCTCCCGGTGCTTGCGCCAGGCCTCCGCGTCAGGCTCCAAGTAGGGCACTTCCCATCTTGTCTTGCCGATTTCAGAGCCCGGCGCCGGCGGGTCTGCAAGGCCTTCGGCGAAATCCTGACGGATGAAGCGATGCTGCGCATCGGATTCCCAGTACACGTCGAAGGAGAATTGTACCAGCGTGCGAAAGCGCTGCTCGCTCTCGCGCAGCTCCGCCTCGGCCCGCTTGCGTTCGGTCAAATCGAGCACAAAGGAGACACCCTGGTCTCCGCCTTCGTCGAGGATCGCTCCGCCGATAAGCACGGGCACGCGGCTGCCGTCTTTGCGAAAGTACTCCTTCTCGAAAGGTGTGTGGCTTCCGATCGCCCTGAGCTCTACCATACCCTGTTCGTGGGTGTACTTCCATTCGTCGGGTGTCAGCGCGGTCCAGCGCAGGTCACCCGAAACGAACTCGTCGCGGCTATATCCCAACATGTGGAGAAAAGCTTCGTTGGCCTCGAGAATACGACCGTCAAGATCCCATATGATGATCCCGATGATATTGGCGTCAACCAGGCGGCGGATCCTCGCCTCCCGTTCCCTCAAATCGTTGTAAAGACGCGCATTCTCCAGCGAGATCGCCGCTTGCGACGCCAGCAGCTCCAGCACCGAGATCCGGGCGGGCGTGAACACGTGCGATGCCAGGTTATTCTCGAGATAGAGCACCCCGATCAGCTTGCCTTGCTTCACCAGGGGCAGGCAGAGGACCGACCGAGCACGCTTCTGGCAGATGTACTCATCAGCCGAGAACGGATTCTGCGCCAAGGCGTCATCAAGGATCACGCTTTCCCGCGTCCGGATCACGGTGTGGAGCACGGATTCGGGAAGCTCGCCCGGTGACACGGCCGTCCGGCTCAGCGTAACCTCAACCTGGCCGCTGCCGGTCGTCGCTTCCGCCGCGATCTTTGGCTGGTCGCCTGGGAACAGGATGAGCAGGCCACGCTCGGCGCCGGCATGTTCGACCGCGATCCGGAGCAGCACCTTAATAAGATCCCCGAGGACGATCTCGCCCGACACGGCCTGCGAAGCCTTGAGCACCGTCCCGACATCCAGCCGCTCGACCGGCGCACCAATGGTAGTGGTAGGAGATGCAGGGACTGGCGCATCGCGGAGATGCGGATGAAGCTGCTCGAGTTGCCGCACCTTGCCGAACGCGCCCCAGCGAAGATAGCAACGCCGTGCCTCCCGCAGATACGCTTGGGCAGTCGTATCGAAGCCGTGCGCCGCGTAGAACCGCGCGGCTAGCTCATCGGCCAAGCCCTCGTTCTGCACGAAGCCGTGCTCGCGCGCCAGGTGGATGGCCGCTTCGTAGAGGCGCATCGCGTCCAGCTCCCGGCCTTCGAGGCGGGCAATCTCGGCCGATACGAGGGCGTGCTTGTCGCCGAAGCTCGGCCGATTGACGTCCGCCCACTCGCGCAGCTGGTCGCGTAGTTCCAGGAGCTCGCGCCATCGCGCCCGCTCGACGGCCGACGCGTTCTCGTAGAGAGCCGCTAGCGTCAATGCGGCGTAGTAGTAATAGTCGATCAGGGGGAAGTGGCCGGTCGAGGACCAGAGCAGCGCCGTCGCCTTGTCGACGGCTGCGAGCGCCTCGGCATGCTCGCCGGCCAGGAACCGCGCCTTCGCCTTCATGGTCCAGTACCAGCAGATCATCGTGGGCATCCGGCCGCCCATCAGCTGCGCCTCGAACGCCCCTTCGTCGAACTGCGCGTCATTGAACGTGGAGATGCTCGCGGTGCGGCCCTGCATCATCGCGATGAAACGTTGCTGGGGGACGATGGTGTCCTCCATGTCGCGGAACTTGGCGTCCCGGACGAAGTCCCGTGCGATCTCCGCCTCGCGCCACACCGCGTCGAGCGGCTCGTTCCGTAGGAGAAGCAGCGTGACGGTGTGGTACATGGCGTAGCACGCGTAGGTCAGATCTCCCGTCTCGAGCGCGGTGCGAAACGACGCCCGGACGAAATCGATCGAGGTCGCCATCGGCTGCGTCCAGAAGGCAGCGATTCCCGTCGCGTCCTGAACCTTGGGTCGATAGGCGAGGAAGGCGTGCTTCTCGACCAGGTCATATCCGAGCTTGGCGATACGAAAACCCTCTGGGTAACGCCGAAAGACCGTTGCGAGAGGCCACCCGAGGTAGCCGCAGGCGTGCGCGAAGGCACCGCTCACTCCGTGCCGTATGCCGAGGTTCACTGCGCGGCACAGTTCCAGGCAAAGCAGATTCTGATCGGTGACATAGGCAGGATCACAAAGGACAGACAACAAGCGCATGGCCGCCAGAAGCTCCGGATCCGTCATCAGCGGCAGATCGATTAGGTCCTCGATCGGGCGCCCGTCCAGGTTGCGCCAGAACGTCTCGTATTCGGCCTGAACCTGTTCCCAACTCGGGTGTGCTGGCAGGTCGATGCCAAACAGGCGCAGGCACGTGAGCGCGCTGGCCACGGCTTGCGGGTTCTCCGATTTCACGACATGGAGCAGGATCTTCAAGTGGTAGGCGGCCGCAAGGTTAACTTTCGACGTCCCACGCTGCAATAACTCCGCAATCAGTCGCTCGGCCTCGTCAAAGTCGCCGGTCAGAAACGCGCATTCCGCGCGATCGAGCCACAGGCTGAACATGAGTTCGTACTGGCTGCCCCAGTCGCTGTCGTCGAGCAGCGCCATGCCGGCCGTCAGATACGCGCACGCCGACGCATAGGCCGCCGACGCCTTGGCCTTTCGCCCGGCACGTAGATCGATTGTCGCCACCTGCGCTTTCTCGTCACGATCGATGAGGCCGGTAGCGCCTCGATTGAACTGGTTCGCGACCTCGAACAGATTCTCGGCGAGTTCATCCGCCCTCATGCCCGCCAGCAGCGCGCGACCGATACGCAGGTGAACTCCGGCGCGGTGTTCTTCGGGAATCAGGGAATAAGCCGCCTGCTGAATCCGGTCGTGCAAAAATTGGTAGACGCCGTCCATGCGGATGACGAGGCCAGCGTAGACGGCTTCCCTGAGTGCCGCGTGCACTGCCTCTTCTGTGTCGCCGTGCACCAGAGTGAGAGCGGCGATTGCCGCAGTGTTGCCCAGGCAGGCGAACTGTTTCAGGGCTTCCTGGGTGGCGGCGGAGAGGCGCTTCAGCTTCCCGGCCATAAGATCCACCACGTTATCGGCGTAGCTCTTGGCACGGATGCGATCCATGTTCCATTGCCAAGCCCGCGTGGCGGGGTCGAACGCGAGCAGTCCTCCTTCGGCCAGCGCTATGAAGAACTGGATCGCGAAGAACGGATTTCCGCCGGTCTTCTCCTGCACCAGTTGCGCTAGGGGCCGCACACTTTCGGGCTCGCAATGCATGGCATCGGCGACGAGCTGGCCGACATCGTCGAGTCCAAGAGGCGCCAGCACGATCTCCTGAATCCGCGCTCCAGCCTTGCGGACCGCCTCCAGGGTCCGCGGAAGCGGGTGGGCAGGACCGATCTCGTTGTCCCTGTAGGCTCCGACCAGAAGCAGATGCCGCACTTCCGAATGCGTGACCAGATGCTCGAGGAGATCGAGCGTTGCGGCGTCCAGCCATTGCAAATCGTCGAGGAACAGCGCGAGCGGGTGCTCCTTGCGCGCGAACACCCCGAGGAATCGCCGGAACACCGTCTGGAAGCGGTTCTGCGCATCTCGCGGCGGGAGGTCTGGAACGGGCGGCTGTTTTCCGATCACAAGCTCCAGCTCGGGAACGAGGTTCACGATGAGCTGTCCATTTGGGCCCAGTGCCTCGAGCAAGCAGTCCCGCCACCGGCCGAGCGCCTCCTCGCTCTGGGTGAGGAGCGAGCGGACAAGGCTCTGGAAGGCTTGGCCCACCGTCGCGTATGGGATGTCGCGCTTGTACTGGTCGAACTTGCCGGATGCGAACAGGCCACGCGGCGGCACCATCACTTTGTGCAGATCGTTCACCACCGAGGACTTGCCGATGCCGGCATAGCCGGACACGAGCACGAGTTCCGGTGTGCCGTTCGCCACGACCCGGTCGAAGGAAGCGAGCAGAGTGTCGATCTCGCGCTCCCGGCCGTAGAGCTTCTCCGGGATCAGCAGCCGGTCCGATACGTCGCAACCGCCGAGCGAGAAGGGCTCGATCCGGCCATGCGACTCCCACTCCGCCAGGCAGCGCCGAAGATCGGCCTCGACACCGGCGGCAGTCTGGTAGCGCTCCTCGCCGGTCTTGGCGAGAAGCTTCATCACGATTGCCGAGAGCGGCTCGGGGACGCCCGCGACCCGCTCATCCGGCGGCATCGGTTGCCGCGCGATATGGCAGTGCACCCACTCCATCGGATCGGCGGCCGTGAAGGGCAGTGTCCCCGTCAGCATCTCGTAGAAGGTGACGCCCAGAGCATAGAGATCGCTGCGGGAGTCCACCGAGCGGTTCATCCTGCCGGTTTGTTCCGGCGCCATGTAGGCGAGCGTCCCCGCGATCACCTCTGGCGGGGCGGGGGCTTGGTGCTCGCGCGGCAGACGCGAGGCAATGCCGAACCCGGTCAGCCACACGCCGCCGCTTGCCGCGTCCACCAGGATATTTGCCGGCTTGATGTCCTTATGGATAAGGCCTCGCTCATGCACTCGGCAGAGCGCCCCCGCGAGAGAGATCGCGATGCGCAGGAAATGCGATACGTCCAGAGGTTGGCCAAGCAGTCGATCGACCGGCGTCCCGCCCGGATCCTCAAGCACCAGCGTCATGCGGCCGTTGTGGTGCGTCAGCGCGACTGGTCGCGCCGCCCACTCAGCGTCAAGTTCGGCTTTGAGCGCATATTCGTTTTCAAGCCGCTCGACGCAACCGCGCGAGCTTTCATCCGCGGCAACAAGCAGGATTGGCGCCAAGCCGCTGCCGGAGCCACGGTGGAGAGCGATGTCTCCCTCGCGCAGCGGCGAGAATACGTAGCCCGAGAGCTCGTTCATGAAGGCCTCCTGGCAGGAGGACTACTTTAAGGCATTGATTAGGTTACGTTTGCTTTTGCCCGTCAACCCAAAAATAGGCACCCAAAAATGCGATCGGTGCCATATTGTGGCTAGACGAGAACCTCGCGGGCCTCTTGCTTATAGAGCCGAAATGCTTGGGCAAGGAAGAATGCACCGACGAAGTGATCGAGAAATCAACTGACTTCCGGTGATGGCACTTTTCGGACTTGGTGCGATGTCTGACTTGAGTCCGTTACGCGTTCAAAAGCGGACATTCGCCAAACGGCAATGTTAGTAAGGGGACGGCTCAACAGAGCCATATGTAAGACGGCGACCACGGCCATTCTTTGCGTTCAACCGGCTCTTAACGGGAAGGAATCAACACCCGAGAAATTAGATCGTCTCAGGACAGGTCGTGCAATTCCTTGTTTAAGGGACGGCCGATACGAAAATCGGAAAACAAGACCTTCAGGCCTGAGCGCTCCGGGGTACAGGACATCGGTCCGACTGCGTAAGATGCGGCTCTTGGGAATGGCGACAATCTAACGAGATTCCAAGTGCGGCCATCTGATGACACCTGCAATCTGAGCACTCCGGCCGAGACGGTCGCGCGCATCCGAAAATCAGCCGGATCATTCCAGTAAATCCCGGTTGCCCAATCTGATTGTCTATCAGTTAGAACGCTGCTCACGAGCGCCTTATCGTCTGACATCTCGATTCCGGCCTTGATCCAGCGCGCTTCATCCAGGCGCACCATGATTCCGGCCTGATCGTAAAGCTCACTATACCGAGCCTGCACCCTGAGTTCGGCAGTGAAATCGCCAGTCGTTTTGCAGTGAAAGAAATGGCCGTTGTCCCGCGTAAAACCGTAGTATGTCTCTCTCCAGAAATCTGTTTTATGGTCGGTGACAAAATTCAAAACACCAGCGTCCAGGTTCCAGACGCGAGGTTCGTTCATCCAGACACATTGTTCGAACATAGCATCCTCCGTGGTTTGTCTGAGTAGTAGTCGCAATCATCGCTTCGTAAATCAGATATTGAGAGCCCTCGTCATAATGAAAGCGTGAAAATCGCGACGGGCAAGGGACAGAGTCTCTAGGAGTCAATGGGCAACACCACGCAAACAGTGTGCGACCAGCACTAGAGAGGAAACGGCTCAACGGAGCCGCATAATATACGTCGCACAAGATAGAGGTTTCTGCGACGCCGTGCACCGAGCGGGGGACCGCGCATATGCCGTCGAGCGGCGTTGCAGAAACCTGGTTGCACGAAACCGCGGTCCGCGAGTCAGGCTATGGGGATTTTGCGCTGATGATTGCCGTCGTTGGCAGCGACGGTGTCAGCTTGAGGCGCGATGACAGCAAAATACGAGAGGAGCCCTGCTCGCTGGAGAGCTTGTTATTGTGAAGCAAGGAGATGGTGGAATCGAGATCGTGTCCCAAATGGTGTGCGGCATGATGTTGGTGGTGAGCGCCGCCGTGGCCGTTGACACGGCAGCAGTCAAACACATGTGGGAGCGACGCGAGAGTTCTTGCGATCATGAGCTGTCAAACCCTTTTGGGTCTCTCGCCTCACCTCGGCTTCCGTAAGTTCTTTCGAACGTCTCGATGATCTTCATCCGGCCGCCACAGCAAGGGCAGAGATGGAGATCCTGTGTGGTGTCGGGTGGATCACCGTCGTCGCTGTTGTTGGCTGCAGTGCTGGAGGATGGCGTGTCGAGAAGTGCTCGACAGCGGTTCAACATGTCGGCACGGTGGCCGTTTGCAAACAGACCATAGTGCCGGATGCGGTGGAAGCCGTCCGGCAGGGTGTGCATCAGAAAGCGCCGGATGAACTCGCCAGCTTGAAGCGTCATCGTTTTGCCCTTGCCGTCCTGGCGATAATCCTTCCAGCGAAAGCTGACATTGCCGGCAGACAGCGAGACCAGCCGACTGTTGGCGATGGCGACGCGGTGAGTGTAACGCGCGAGGTAGGCGAGGACCTGGGACGGGGCCGGCGAACGGACGTTTAGCATAGATCACCCATTCGCTCTTACGCAGCGGCGCGAGATACGCCGCGAAGGCGTCCGGATCCTTCAAACCAGCCAGGTCAGAGAAGAATTGCAACTCGCGAGCTTTGAACGCCGCTACCAGTCCTTCCAGGAATAATCGCCGAAACAAGCGCGACAGCACGCGCACCGGCAGAAAGAAGCCCGATCTGCAGCCAACCCAACGCTTGCCATCAGGGCATATTCCGCCGCCCGGCACGACGCAATGGACGTGGGGATGGTGATCGAGATTCTGCCCCCACGTATGGAGCACAGCCGTTAAGCCGAACTTGGCACCGAGGTGTTTGGGATCGGCCGCGATGGTGATGAGAGTCTCGGCCGCGGCTGTGAACAGCAGGCCATAGACCTTGGCCTTGTTCTGATACGCGATGGCGCCGATCTGCGCCGGTAGGGTGAACACCACATGATAATAGGGGACTGGCAACAGCTCGGCTTCGCGCGCCGCCAGCCATTGGGCGGCGGCAGCCCACTGGCATTTGGGACAATGCCGGTTGCGACAAGAATTGTAGGCAATGCGCGTGTGGGCACAGTCCTCACAGCGCTCGACATGACCGCCGAGCGCGGCGGTACGGCAGGCCTCGATCGCCGACATGACGCGTAGCTGGGCACAGCTCACATGCCCGACGCTGTCCCTGCGCCAGGCTTCACCGTGGCGGCGGAAGATATCCGCCACCTCCAGCTTCGGCCGGGACATGTCCGGCGACTATGCCGGAGGCGGCTTGCCGATGTTCAAGGCGTCAAGGGGACTTTTGACTTGTCGGATCGTATTGATTGCGACCCGGGCATACCGAGCGGTGGAATCGACATGCCGGTGTCCCAGCAGATCCTGGATGACGCGGATGTCCACCCCTTGCTCAAGCAGGTGCGTGGCGAAGCTGTGCCGCAACGTGTGGACGGTGACCATCTTATCCAAGCCGGCAGTCTCGGCGGCCAGGCGGCAGGCGCGTTGCAGGGAGCGCACCGTAATGGGACGGGCCGGGTCGGGGCCAGGGAACAGGAAGTGTTGCGGACGAGTGCACCTCCAATAGGCGCGAAGAATGCCGAGCAGATGCTCGGACAACATGACATAGCGATCCTTCCGGCCCTTGCCGCTACGGACGTGAATCACCATCCGAGCGCTGTCGATATCCTTGATGGTGAGCGCCACCGCTTCCGACACGCGCAGCCCGGTGGCGTAGATCGTCACAAACGCGGTTCGGAACTCAAGGTCGCTCACGGCCTTCAAGAAGCGCTCGACTTCATCTGGCGCAAGAACGGGTGGCAGTGCATCGGGCCTGCGCCCCAGTGGTATCTGCTCGGACACTGCGGCCTTGCCGAGCGTCGTTCCGTAAAAGAACCGCAGGGCACACATATTTTGATTGATGGCCTGCACTCCGAGGCCGCGGGAACCAAGATGCAGTTGATACTCGCGCACATGCTCGAACGTGAGCTGGTCCGGCGATTTGCCAAAATGTTTACTGAAGTTCTTGACTGCGCGCACATAAGCCTTCTGGGTCAATGGCGACATGTTGCGGATCGTCATGTCATCAATCATGCGTTGCCGCAGCGCTGAGATTTGCTGGGACATCGAATACTCCTGTCTGTTGAACTGCACGAACGTGCAATCTTCTCAGACAGGATGTTCGACGGCCACGGGCACTTCCCCATCGTCAGCCATTCGCAAGGGTCGGAAAACAGATATTTCCCGACGCATGAGGAATGGCTCTGTTGAGCCATATTCCCTATCATCGGTAATCGTCGAATCACCAAGCTCAATTGTGGAAGGGATGGCGCCGATGCTCGATCATCCGGAGAAAACTACTCGACTGCTGGCCGCGCTCAAGGCAGCTGCGCCGTTCGAAGTCGAGTTGGCGCCAACGTTAATTGACCATCTTAAAGACGAAAATCTTGACAACTCTGATCGGATGCACCCCGTCTGGGATTTGTCGTACGCCGGCGACGAAGGTGGCATCATGTGCCATATGGCTCGCCCGCAAGAAACAGGAAGAGCACTCGTTGTCTCTCTGACTCATGTTCGCGTGCCGCGTTCGATGCCGCTTGCACGGGCCGTCGCCGACTATCAGAAACATCGAGTGAAGAAGCTCAAGAAACAAGGGCAGAGATAGCAAAATGGCGCACGCGATTATCCGAGGAAAGAACGGTCGCCGATACGAAGTGGATTTTGAAGATTCGCCGGTGCGGGTCGAAGTTCATGCCAGCGAGGAGACGATCGAGATTTTTGTAGAAGCAGACTTCGAAATACACGCGGAAGAACGGCGACGCTTTGCCATAATTAATATCCCCCGCCATCTATTCAGTGAGGCGACCGCTGGAGCAGCGCGACGCGCGGCAACGAGGGGTTGATACCGCAGACTCTGCGCCGCTCCCCTATCCGTGGCGGTGCCGCGTGCTCCCTACCGCGATAGCGGTTTAGTGCAAGATTAGCTCTGCGCCACGCACGGGTCAGTGGGGCGCTCCGCCTCGCAACAGATGGCGATAACCGGTCCTCGTCATCCACCGGGCGCGTTCAAGATGCGTCACCCAGGCTCGTCGTGCCCGATCAGGCTCAAGGCGGGGATCGATATGTAAGACGATCTTCGCAACTTCTTGCCAATTTGCGCCATCACTATCAGCGTCTAGAAGGCGCAGATAAGTGATTATGTGCTGCTCATCATAGGTCGTGAGCGTATCGGATTCCGGCGCTGTGTCGGCCACGTCAGGATCGAGCGGAGGCTTCTGCATGATGTCTCTTCGCCACTCGCGTCACTTTTTTGTCGGATGAGTATAACGGCAGCTTCCCACACTTAGCAGTCACTGCGTTTGCATCGCGTGATGCTAGCAGCGCATCACGGCCCCGAGCCCCGTGGAGCGCGAGAAAGGCTCAACAGCGCCAGTAATATCTGAACAGAGCGAGAAAACTTGTTCAATTTTTTGGTGTCAGAGTTTGGCTCCTTTGAGACATGCTGACTGACTCGGAGTATGTCCGCTTATCGGGGAAGACCCGAAGTCATCGGCGGAGGCTCAAAATGACGCGAATGACCGGAAGCGGACCTGAAGTGACGTCCGCATCAGCGCGCGATCGGCGATAGGCCACGGCAAATCGCTACCGCCGCAGCAGGCGGTCCGAACCAAGTGGTTACGCCGACCGAAGCCGGAACCTGCGGGGTCACGAAATGAGTGTATTGTGGCAGTAGCCATCGCATCCAACGGGCATTGCCGATCAGTAGGTTGACGGATCCGGCGAATCCGTTGGCGTCTCAAAGGCCCGCTTCATCGCCGGGCTCATCGGGATATCCAGGTTGACCCCCTTCGGCGGGATTGGCTGGGTGAACCACTTGGCGTAGAGCGCCGCAAGCTCGGGACTGTGATAGAGGCTTGCGGTCGCGGCATCGGCAATCGCCTTGAACGCCACATCGTCCTTGCGCAGCATGATTCCATATGGTTCAGGCTTGGAGAACGCGTCCTCCGAGATCACGTAAGCCTTTGGATCCTTCGCGTTGGCAATCAGGCCCGCGATCACGATATCGTCCTGGACAAAGGCCACTGCCCTGCCGGTCTCGACCATAAGGAACGCTTCGGCTTGATCCTGAGCCGGGATGATCGTCATCCCCAGATTCAATCTGCTATTGAATTCGAGCGCCTGCTTGATGTTGGTCGAGCCGGCCGGAGAGACGATCGTCTTACCCTTGAGGTCGTTGATCGAGCCGATCTTCGATTCGACCTTCGAGACGAAGCGGCTCGCCGTCAGAAAGTGCGTATTGGTGTACCAGACCTGCTGTTGCCGCTCGGCGTTGTTGGTGGTGTTGCCGCATTCGAGGTCAATCGTGCCGTTGGCCAACAGCGGAATGCGCGTCGAAGCCGTCACCAGCTGATACCGCACTTCGAGTTTGTCCAGCTTCAATTCGCGTTTCACCGCGTCGACGATCTTGGCGCAGATGTCTATGGCGAAGCCGACCGGCTGCCGCTTGTCGTCGAGGTAGGAGAACGGCACCGACGCCTCGCGGTGCCCGATGGTGATATATTCGAGCTCCTTCACCTTCGCGAGCGTGCCTGTGAGTTCGTCCGCCATCGCGGTTGCGTGTCCTGAAAGAAGCGTTGCCAGCGTCAGCGCCACGAATAGGTCTTTCCGCACGGGGATTCTCCATCGTCAATTGCTGTTCACGGCAATGCTTGGCGATATTGGATAATTTATCAAGTCGTCGAATGGAAGATCGGCGACGTGATCGAATAGGTGCGTTGAAGCCGGTTCCTGGCACGTTTGCGACATGTCAGGCCGGCCTGACTATGTCCGTAGTTCGGGAAGACCGGAAGTGGTCGGCACCTGGCCAAACTGATGCGGCCGGACCCGAAGCGGACTCAGAGTGCCAGCCCTTACGGATCTGGCGTCGGGAGTTCGCGTTGTGCGCTCTTCCTGCAACCGAGGAGAAACGTCCCTTTAAGTCATTTAGCGGATCATCCGTTCGCAACGGAGGGGATGACGGATGAATGACCTATCGCGGTCCTGGCGCTTCGTACGGTCGCGATCCGGTCGCGGCTTTCTCGTGCATCTGGGTCTCTGTGCAGCGCTGTCTGTGGCGATTGGCTATGGATTCTATTATTTCAGCGTGAACTGGTTCAAGGAACATAAGAGCAACGAAAAGATCACCGCCCTTCAGCTGGTTGACGCTTTTGTCACCAATTATTCGGCAATCCGATCACAACTCGGACAAGCTGCGCCGGTTCCAGCGTCGTTCCGGGCCCATGCGATCGAGGCTTTCAACAAGAAGAACGGCAATAATTCCGAGTTTCGGCTGGCCTGGGTCGGTCGCCCGGGACGAGAGATCGTAACGCCTCCAACAGATGCCCAGATGGCCCGAACCATCGAAGCTTTCGTCGCGACCCCAAACCCAAAACCCATATCAGAGATACTCGATGTCAATGGGGAGCTGATGTTCCGCACGGTCTATCCGAGTGTCGCGCAGGAACAGAGTTGCGTTAACTGTCATAACGCTCTCCAGCCGAACAAAGCGCATTGGCATCTCAATGAACTTATGGGTGCGTTCGCGATCGACGTTCCGATCTCGCCCTTTCTCCATACCGTAATGTGGCAAAGCATCGGCATCGGACTGGGACTCTTCCTTGCACTGGCACTCGCGGGTCTGACGATTTCTCTCATTCATTTCCGACAGCTGGAAGCTCTTGATGCATCCGCTGCAACGCTCGGTCGTACCCAAAAATTTCTCGATAACATCATCGAGAACATGCCCGTGTCGGTTGTCGTTAAGGATGCCCGGGATCGGTGCTATGTCCTCATCAACCGGACCGCCGAAGCAATTTTCGGGATAGCGCGTGGCGACTTGATAGGCAGACGCGCGCATGACCCGTCCTCCAGGGAACCCGCAGAAACCTTGTTCCCGCTCGCTGATGAGGCTTTACGCACAGGAGACCTGCAAACCATCGCCGAGCACACGGTTCGCACCCAGCACAACGGCACGCGTATCCTGACAACCAAGAACCTTTCGATACCGGACGAGACCGGCGAACAGCGCTACCTCCTAAGCCTCTCGGAAGATATTACCGAGCGTAAGGAGGCGGAGGCCCGTATCGAGCATATGGCACACCATGATGCTCTGACGGACTTGCCCAATCGTGCCGCTTTCGTGGAGCGTCTCGCCCGCGCAATCGATACCGCAGGGGAGAGTGAAGAATCGTTTGCCGTGCTGAGCATCGATCTCGACCGCTTCAAGGAGGTCAACGATACGTTTGGCCATGCAATCGGCGACGATTTGCTTCGCGAGCTGGCGCAACAGCTGAGTGCGCTAGCTGGTGAGGCTTTCCTGGCGCGGCTTGGGGGCGACGAATTTACCCTCATCACGCCGAACGGCGATCATCCGGCGCTCGCCGAAATCCTCGCCGAACGTCTTCATTCGGCCGTCGCAATCGATCGGGAAGTGAACGGCCAGCATTTGCACATCGGAATCAGCATTGGAATTGCGATCTTTCCAGCCGACGGTATTGACGCAACGACACTACTCAACAATGCTGATGCCGCACTCTACCGCGCTAAAGCCGCTGGCCGCGGCAAGACGCGTTTCTTCGAAATCGAAATGGACAACAGACTGCGTGAGCGACGCGCTATCCAGCACGAACTCAGCTCCGCCATCGAGCGGAACGAACTCCGTCTTCACTATCAGCCACTGGCGAAGATCGATGGCGAGGTGATCGGGTTCGAGGCATTGCTCCGTTGGCACAATCCCCAGCGAGGCATGGTTTCTCCCGCAACCTTCATTCCGGTTGCCGAGGAAAGCGGTCTCATTATGCAAATAGGCGAATGGGTCCTTCGCGAGGCCTGCCGCGAAGCGGCGGGATGGTCACACCCGCTGCAAATTGCGGTCAATCTATCGCCAATCCAATTCCGCCACGGTGACCTGCCGGGATTGGTACATTCGGTGCTGCTAGAAACTGGCCTCGCGCCGAGGCGGTTGGAACTCGAAATCACCGAGGGCGTGCTGGTCGAGGATTTCGACCGCGGCCTCTCGATCCTGCGCCGCCTGAAGGCACTTGGCGTTCGCATTGCAATGGACGACTTTGGCACAGGCTATTCGTCGTTGTCCTATCTGCAATCGTTCCCGTTCGACAAGATCAAGATCGACCAGTCATTCATCTCGAATCTGAAAAGCAATCCCCAGTCGGCGGCCATTGTGCGTGCCGTCATTGGGTTGGCGCACGGGCTAGATCTGCCAGTGCTGGCGGAGGGCGTCGAGACAAAGGCTCAGCTCGAGTTTCTTGCAGCCGAGTCGTGTAATGAAGTGCAGGGTTACCTGATGGGACGGCCGCACCCGATCTTGGAATATTCCGAACTCGTCGGCTGCAATGACGCGGCGAAGGCAAAGCAGCTCAGCGCCTGAACATTCCCCTGCGCCACGTCTCCTTTATCGCCGGTGCAGTTGAATTCGAGGTCGATCTGTCTGACGACTTCTACCAATGCCTGATGCATCACATCGAACCCGTGGCGAAGAAGTTGTTCGCCAATCGTCTTGCTCCCAATTCACCATTCGGGCAGCGATTTCCACTACATGGCGATGAAGACCTCGCGAGGCTGTCGGGAGCCTTTCGCCAAGCGTGCGTGCCAACGTAAGCGATGACCGCCTGGTCTGATATTTAGCCCACATTGACGTCTGATATGGCGCTTTTGAGACATGCCGGCCGGCTCTGACGATGTCCGTTCCCCGGGGTAGATCCGAAGTCATCGGCGGAGGTGAAGACGACGCGATTGGTAGAGTCGAGATGTGGCGCGGTGGCGTTAGGTAGAACATATCTGTTGCCGCCCCTTTCGTCTGGCGGTGCCTTAGTGGTTCCACCATGGCTCCGTTTCCACATCCACTGCAGCTTCCGGACATTTATTGGAGTTGATAGGTTGCCCAATCTCCAGGTCCTTCACCACGTATTGCGTCCGTCTTGAACTGAGGTCCCTTCCCTCCACCGGCGTTACCCGGCTTCCGCGGTACTACGAACCTCTCCGCCACCCCAGGGCGCCCAGCCTGTCCCTCACGGGCTTCCGGTTGGTCATCGCTGACCACGCCCTTGGGGCTTCCCGTGTTTCGTGCGCTTTCCTTGTGTACATGCCGCCGCCACTACCCCGGCGCAGCGTCTGAACGTATCGCTTCGCTCATTTCATCCAGACGTATCAGTCTTCCCCGATAGGGTTGTCGGGTCGACCTGCGCATTGTCCTTTTCGAGGATTGCTCGGCGTTCACTCGCGTTGCGGCCTGCACACTCGCGCTGTCACCAATTCGTGACACGCTAATCGAAGGCTTCAGCCACTTCGTTACCTCCATGACTGCTCCGATTGCTTCCGGCTGGAGCGGTTGCCGGGTGGGGCTTGCACCCACTGGAAAGCGCCGCCTTTGCACGGCGCACACCCATAACGGACTTTCCGTCGTGTAGTTTTTTGTCACGCAACGAATTTTGCCTGCGGAAAGCCAATGAGCAACTGCGGAACTCTGTCAGCGGGCACAGCTTCGCTGAATAAGAATCCCTGGCCCTGGTGCGCACCATACGCAAATGCAGCATCGGCTTGAGCGACAGTTTCAATGCCTTCGGCGGTCACGCACAGATCGAGACCCTTGCAGAGACCGAATATAGCTCGCATGAAGATATCGCTTTCGGAGCTTTTCCCGATCTCCTGGATAAACCGCTTGTCGACCTTGAGCTTATCGAACCTCAATTCATATAGTTGGGAGAGACCCGAATATCCGGTGCCAAAATCGTCAATAACGATTCGGACTCCGGCATTGCGCAAGGTCCGAATGGCGTGACGTGTCGCTTCGAAGTCCGAGACAACCGCACTTTCGGTAATTTCAGCCTCGAGGCGATAGGGCGGCAGCCCGTTATCGGCGAGGATCGTCAGGACATTTTGCGCAAAATTCTTGCCGCTCAGTTGCGTCGCCGAAAAATTGAACGACAAGGAAACATCCTCTGGCCAGTTCGCCGCATCGCGGCAAGAATCGCCGAACAATTGCCCAGACAGTACGTCCATCAGCCCCAACTCTTCCGCAAGCGGAATGAACGTATATGGGGCGATTAGGCCGTTTATCGGATGGTGCCAGCGCGCCAAGCTCTCAAAACTGACAATCCGCCGCGTTTTTAAATCGAGGATGGGTTGATAGTGGGGTCGAATGTCGCGGCGCCCAACTGCCTCGCGCAGATCCTTCTCTAAAAGGGCCCTCGCGCGGACATGTGCATCCATTTTTGGATCAAAAAAGCAGCAATCGACTTGGCCACTTCTCGCCCGCGAAAGCGCGACGTGGGCGCATCGGAGGAGCTCATCGACGGTCGTGTGGCCACGGCCTACCTGCACGATGCCAATGCTGGCGCTGATGCTGTGATGTTCTATTCCGATTTGGACCGGCTTTTTGACGACCTCGAGCAACCCGCCGGCAACCCTCAGAGCGTTTTCCGGGTCCATGCCTGCCAAACACAGCGCGAATTCATCGTCACCGATCCGCGCAAAGAGGTCGTCTGGATTGGCGCTATCGCGTATCCGCGAGCCGATTTGGGACAGCGCTTCGTCACACCCTAGGTGCCCATATACTTCATTGAGCTCTTTAAAATGATTGAGGCCGAGCAACAGGACGCTCATTGTTTTATTTGATTTCTTCAGCGCAGTACTCACCTCAATTTGGAACTGCCGCCGATTTGGCAATTGAGTTAAAGGATCCCGCGTCGACGCCAGATAGGCGTTTTGTTCGGCGGCAACCCGCTTTGCGCGTTCCCGTCTTTGGTCGCCAATGCGTCGCATGCTAAAGACTACCAACGCGACGCCGCAGAAATAGAGTAGCGAAGGGGTCTCGATCTCAAGGCGGAGGACGTTTCGAAGAATCGAAAGTCCGCCCCATTCGGCGATCAACATATACGTCAGAAACGACATCGAGAAAATCACCAAGCCATCGGTAATTTCTCGAAAGATCACTTCCGACAAACTTATCGCGAAGAAACGCTTCAGGGCCTTACTCAAGCGACACCTCACTCAAACGCCGGACTCTGGAATAAGCCACGATGAGACAAGATCTCCGCCGATTGCAGCGGTCGGTAAAATTAACCGTGAACCAATATTGCTGTTGATCAATTTCGTCTTCTGGAAACTACTCCGGGTTTTCTCAACTTCGGCTCGGCACCGTAGCGCCGCTCTCTTAAGGCTGCGACAATTAGGATGTTTAACGATCTGTAAATTCGTGAGTCAAAGTTGCGCAACCGGAGCTCTGACGAGCTGAAATGTCTGGTAAGACGAAGAAGCCAGAACTCTAATTCCATGATTTCCCTGTGATCTGCAGGGACACCTCACCATGAGGACCGAGCGCCCTCGGACCGCATCTGCGATGTCTGTTTTTGTGAAGGGTTTCGGATGACGGCCATCCGGTGAAGTCATTTGGCTGTATCTCTCTTGGAGTCTTCCCACACAACCTATTCTACCAATCATAGTGGGTGTGTTAGCTGATTTTAAGCCGCTGCCCGCGTTAGTTTTTATTGCCTTGGGATTGGCGGTCTCATGTGCTGTCGGATACCTGAATCGTGATGGCAGCTTCGCAGTTAGTAATTTTTGGCTGAGCATGGGTTGGCCTCCTGCGCGGCCGCTTCCCGACTTATTCCAGCGACTCCGCTTTATTTACGGTGAAGACGCGGTCAACCGAGTGATCACCAAATACGGCGTGTTTGGCTTGGTCGACGTGTCTGCTGAAACGGCACGTAAGTTGCCTCGCTTACCCGAATCCTACCTGCGAGAATTCTGCAAACTTTGGCTGGAGGGCAAGGCTCCTGCCCTTTCCACACAGGGCGCGGAGATTGAGATCAATATAGTCATCGGGCTTGTAGCTCCTACGGCCTTGGCTGCAGCGGTACTCTTCACAAGCCTCCATAGTGTATTAGGGTTTGCCTTAGGTACTGTCGCCTTGTTCGGCGCCTGCTTCCTGCTCTACCGGATCAATTCAGCGAGAGTGATTGAAACGGAGAATGCCATCGTACGATTCATGTTTGTCCATTGGGAGCAGATCCCAAATTCGCCCGCCATGCCTACCCTCGCTTCCGGGGCTGATGGCGAGGACGACTAATTCCAAGAACGATAAGATGCATGGATGTTGCATGAACCTTAAGATCTCACCCCTGTGAAGGTTAGAGCCGCGCGGAAGATTACTCTAGGAAGCGAGGCGGCATTGCCAACGAAATTGCGCTGGGGGAGCCGAAGGGGAGCGTAGCGATACGTTACCAGCGCCGACCCCAGCCGCCACTCCACCTACTTCCCCAGCCGCCGCCACCTCGAACGAGTCGCACGACGACGAGTAGCAATATCGCACCAACGGTAGCGTTGACGATTGCACTGATCACTCCCGTACCGAGATGGATGCCTAGCTGAGGCAACAGCCAACTTCCGATAAAGGCGCCCAAAATTCCCACAATGAGGTCACCAATGATCCCAAAACCGGTCCCTCGCACGATTTGACCTGCCAACCAGCCTGCAACGAGACCCACAAACAATATGACCAACAGGCTTTCACTCGACATATTCATTATGTCACCTCCGGCTTTTTTTTGGTTCAGATGCAGCATTACCAACTGATCTGCTGCTGTCTGTACAAATTTGATCGGTTTACTGCGGTTTCGCATTTGGCGCCAAGTACGGCTGACGCAATCGGTCTACGCCATTTGAGATTGCGCCTAGACCCTCTCCACGGCCTTTTGCATATCCTCAGTTTCTTCAGTAGCGGTCGGTGCCGATGCCCACGCTCACGCCGGGAGCGCGGAATCCGATACCGCCACGTTCTTCATATCCGCGGCGTTCGATATAACGCTCACGAGGAGCGTATCCGTATGAATCACTGGGCTCACGGATGATGACGCGGCGTTCACCGCGTTCGCGCCAGCATCGGCCATTTTCATCACAGACCATGCGGACGTTTTGAATGTTGCTCTCCGGTGTGACTGATAAATCGGCGGAAAGTGGTGCAGCAGAAGCAGCAGTGATGAAAAGCGCACTTGCGCCGACTGCGAGAGAGATCGCGAGATTGTTCATAGCATTTCTCCAAAAGTGATTGTGTCAGGAAGCCAATAGGCTCGCGAGCCAATGGTTCCAGGAGCACGCGAAATGCCGTTGCTCGCCTGATGCGAGCCCATTTGCGGAAGCACAGCTGACCGAACAAAAGACCTCACCCGTATCTCGCTGCGAGCGACTCCCAAATGTATTCGGGGTTGCGGATGGATCGGATCGCTGCGCTACGAGAAATAATCCACTCAGAGGAAGGACTGCAATCTTAGATAGTGATATAAAAATAAATCCATTATTGCTGGAACCTTTATCGGCTGACTCTGTTTGCTCCCTGTCCAATACTGGACGCACGACAACTGGTAGACACCATGAAGAAAATTCTTTTAGCGACGGCTGCTATTCTCGCATTCGCTGCACCTTCGTTCGCGCAGGACAAAACTGTCGGTCAAGCGCCGCCATCAGGTGCTTCCTCGTTCTACGTGGCTCAGGATACCGCGACGATGAAATGTCAAGTTGTCAATGCCCAGCCTGCCGCTGGTGGCAACATGAAGGTTATCGGTGCCGCTCATCCGACACATGCATCAGCGGAAACGGCTTTGACGGCCGACAAGACTTGCATCAAGTAATGAAGTGAGGGCGCGAGTACAGGGGCGGGTCTATTGGTTCGAAAAACTACTGGCCCGCCCCAGTCAGCGATTGGGGGCATCTATGTCGTACGATCAAGTCGCAGCGCGCATCGGCGCCTTTGGGGCATTGCTGATCGCGCGGACCGAAGAAGTTTGAGAACTCACGCTTCGTACAATTTGTCGGGTCACCTGCGTCCGAACAGTCCGCCCACCACGCCGCCAATCAGTCCACCTGGACCGCTGCGGTGAGGGTGAGCACCACCCCCACCGTGACGACGGGCCAGATGTCCGTCATCGGATTTGTCGCTGCTGCTAGAGCTGGCGTGCGCCGCTGAGACCGACTCGGTCAGTAGCGCCTGATGCTGCAGCGTGTTGAGGAAGCCAGTCTTGGGATAGCCGCGTGCCGCCTGCCAGCGCGTGATGACGGACCGGGTCGACTCGTCGAACCGACCGTTGACCTTGGTGTCGAAGCCGAGACCGGTCAGCCGGCGCTGCACGTCGCGACGCTTTCCCTTGTCGAGGCCTATCTGATCTTCGGTTTCCTGAGTTGCCTCGTGGGCAAAGGTCGCCGGATCGACGGATGCCAACAGTTCGCGGTCGGTCGTGCTGGGGCCGGCTTTGGCAACATTTGCACTGACGAAAAATCCCAAGACTGACAATGCGATGATGAAGACACGCAATGGCTTATTCTTCCCTGATCTTAAAGTCTCTCAGTGATTTCGCTTTGAGAGCTAATGTCGGGCAACTGTTATCCGGGTCACTTGTTCCTTATCGCGCGTCGAATGTTACACCGCATTACACTGAGACTGCCCAACAAGAGAGGGCAGTTGCGCGCCCGACTGTCCGAATTGGGTTGCCGGCTCAACCGGGTTGAGACCACCGTCAAAAACGGTCGTGACGCCCTATGAAATGGGATGTCTGTTTTACCCCCGAGAGCAGACATCGTCCGGCCAACCCGCCATGTCCGTTTCGTGCCAATAAGCGACATCGATCACGGATGGCGGCTCAGTCAGCGGGGATCGTAAACTGAAAGAGAGCACCCCGCGGCTCGCACCTGGTCGCCCACAGCCGCCCACCATGGGCTTCGATAATCGAGAGGCAGATCGAGAGGCCCATACCCATGCCGTCGGGCTTCGTCGTGTAGAAGGGTTCAAAAAGACGCGGCAGGCTCTCCGGGCGCAGTCCATGGCCGGTATCCCGCACCGCAACGCACACGCCCTCCGGCTCGATACTCGCGGTGCTGATGTGTAATTCGCGGTTGCCGTCCGCTACGCCACTCATCGACTGGATGGCATTGGCGATCAAGTTCAACATCACTTGTTGCAGTTGCACCCGATCACATTGGATGCGTGGCAACTCGTCCGCCAGTTGCGTGCACACCGTGACGTGGGTCTTGATCGCTTCGCTGTGACTTAGCGCGGTCACCTCCAGGATCGCCGCATTGAGGTCGACGACCTCCTTCCGGGGTGGCGCTTTTTTGATGAGAGCCCCGATCCGGTCGACGATGTCGCTGACTCGACCGTTTTCGTTCATAATGCAGGCGAGCGTCGCCCTCACCTCTGCCACATCGGGTGGGCTTTTGTCTAAAAACCGCAGTGCAGCAGCGACATATGTGCGTCCCGCCGTAATGGGCTGCTTGATTTCATGCACAATCGAGGCGGTGAGCTGGCCCATGGTAGCGACGCGGTTGGCATGCGCCAGCTCGCTCTGCATCTCGCGATATTGCCGCTCGCGACGGGTGCTCTCCAAGGCAATGGTGGCTTGCGCAGCGAAGTCCCTGCATAAGGAAATCTGGTTGTCGGTGAACGGCTGCACATGTGTGCGGCCCAGACTAATCATCCCGACTATCTCATTGTCTTTGAGCAACGGCACAAACAGGCCCGTTCGGAAACCTGCCTTCACCACCACCGTGTTAAAAACATCATCCCGATAATCGCCTTCAAGTGCTGTCAAGTCGGGGATGTGGGTGGGTAACCTGCTTGCGGCTAATTGATACGGAAGGCTCCCCTTTTCAGCGAGCACTGCAACTGATGACCGAAAGTGACTAACCATAAGGGGGTCCCCTCGCATCGCCACGCGACGAAGGCCGCTTTCTTCGGAGAGACGTAAGCTGCCTATCTCTGCTCGACAGAGACGTGTGGCGCTGTCGAGGATGGCGTCGAAGATGGGCTGCAAGTCGTGCGGCGAGCTCGCGATGGCGCGCAGCACTTCCGAGATGGCCGTCTGTTGCTCGATGAGTTCGGTCACCCGATCTTGCAGCTCAGAAGCGGTCCTTTCTCCGTGGATGCTCTCGTTCATGCGGAACGGTTCCTCAGCTTAGAGGGGTGAGGGCAACATAACGGCCCCAGCCGCAGTTTGCGATAGTCCAAACCGAACATGCGGCCAAACATCCAACGTCGGCTGTGGGTCATTCGCGTCGGTTTGGACGTAGGCCGATGACTTCCGGTCCTCCCCCGACAACGGACATCGTCAGACCGGCGCGCTTGGTCCGTTTCGTGCCAAAGATCGGGGGGAGCCTCGCAGCTCCGCCCCTCCCACACCACCGTGCGTACGGGTCCGTACACGGCGGTTCGAGAGGTTGCGCTAACACGATTGGAACAAGGATGGCAGGCCGAGCGATTTGAAGTATGCATTTGAGAGCCCAGTAGAGAGAGCTCGGCTGCGGGCGAGATACCAAGGACCGCGGCCGCTGCCGGCCGTGTTCCTTGCAGCCCACTCTGAGATCCCATTTGCGATGGGTGCCGCGCGGCGGCGCCGTGGGGTTTTCCATTGGCGCCACAGAGCGGCCCGCAGTCGCAGTCGGACCCAGCGAGTGAGGGCTATCAGCACCTCGGGCGTTTCGCAGAAGCCGAAATAGCCGCGCCAGCCCCGCATATAGGTGGCCAGTTCTTCCATTATCGTCTTGATGCTGACGCCCTTGGCCCTTCGCGTAATGTCCCGGATTCGTTGCTTGAACCGTTCCAGCGATTTCGGCGCAATCGTGCGCTTGATGTCCGGACCAGCCGTAAAGCTGAACCCGAGGAACTTTCGTTCCTGCGGTCGTGCCACCGCACTCTTGGCCTCATTTACCTTGAGCTTGAGCTTTTGGGTGATGAAGCGCGAGATGCTCTCCATCACCCGCTGACCCGCGCGTTCGCTGCGAACGTAGATGTTACAGTCGTCCGCATAACGAACAAAGCGGTGTCCGCGGCGCTCCAGCTCGCGGTCGAGTTCATCGACGCTCGATGTCGGCGAGTTCATCCGCCGCTTCCTCATTCACGTGCTGCCCAAAGGCTTCCATCGCATCCGCCACTACGGCTTGTTCGCCAGCGCGAACCGGGCCGAGACGATCGTGCGAGCGCATGAACTCCTGGGACTGGCAACGTCCGCGGCAGAAGCGGCGGTCGAAATCGATCCGGCGGCGGCGCAGCCACTCGCAAAGCCTTGTCCCTGATGTGGCGGCCGTATGTTCGTGATCGAGACCTTCGAGGCCGGCTGCCAACCACGCCACCGGCCGACGGCGGCTCTCGTCGCAATCAGGATCGACACCTCATGAGCGCGGCCGCCACACCACCCACCCGCATCGTCAAGCGCGTTTCTCGCTGGTCACAACCCGGCCACGGCGACGCTCGACCGGACAGATGCCCGTCAGCGCGTTCCACAGCGCAATTGGTCCCGAAAGTCATGCTCATCGCTGCTAAAGAGAGCCCGAGACCCACCAGCGCCCGCCTTCACTTCACCGGCACGCTCTCGCGCCTTGCGTCCGCCGCCAGCACCGCGATCAAATCCACATAGCCCGCGCGTCACCGTCGCCGCCTCATCTCCCGCGCGTTCCTTCACTGGAGGCTTTCGGACGACGGCCCCGGTGCAAGCCCAATCGTCGCGATGGCCCGTCATCCGAAACCCTTCACAGAAGCGGACATTTGCCAATGTTACTCAATAATAGCGTCAGCCCGCAGCAGGAACGTCTCTGGTACTGCCAAGCAGTTTGGCCGTCTTGAGATTGACGGTGGTCCGTTGACCGAGGCGCCGGGTGCCCGCACTGTCATGCTTACGTCATCAACTCGGGGCGCTCAGTTAGCAGCGGAATATACCGTGTTCGGCGGTGTTATCCGGGTGTGTCAGCTGGACGCTGTCACGCCTGTAACTGCCCCGTCTCGTTCTTGATGCCAAAGCCGTGAGCAATTTTTCAACTTCCTGTGCTGACCTGATTTGTCTAGGCGACACACCTGAGCCGCAAAAGGTTTCGATCTTAACTTGACTTTGACCAGGGGCGACTTTGCATCCAACCGACGGAAAGCCCATTGGTCTGGACGGAGCTAGTCATTCGGCCGAAAAACGCGGCTCACCGAGCGCGTTCAGAATTATGTTCGATCCATTCGAGCTGAACGTAACGGAGCGTTCCCTGAGGAAGGCGGGCGAAGTCATTCCGCTAGGCGGGAGAGCCTTTGACATCCTTTTAGCTCTTGTCGACCGGGCCGGCGAGGTTGTCAGCAATAGCGAACTAATGGCGAAGGTATGGCCGAACGTCATGGTCGGGGAAATCAGCCTGCGTGTTCATTTGTCGATGCTGCGCAAGGCGCTGAGGGACGGCGGGTGCGGTCGCAGATATATCGCAAATGTGAAGGGACGCGGTTATTGCTTTATGGCGCCGGTCACGCGCAGAGCGGCAGAAGACCATGACACCAGCTTATTTGTTCGGTCGTCAAATCTGCCACCGGCACTCAGTCGCATGATCGGTCGCGACGATGCTGTTCTTGAGATTGGATCACGTTTGCGGACGGAGCGGTTTATCACCATTCTGGGTGTTGGCGGCATAGGCAAGACCACGGTCGCGCTGGCTGTCGGCCACGCTGCGTTGGCTGACTTCGGAGACGCTGTGTTTTTCGTCGATCTCTCAACTGTGAAAGACAAGGAGCAGGTCGTCAGCGCCATAGCTTCCGCTATTGGGCACGCCGCGCAGTTTGCCAATCCGGAAGATGCGTTGCTCAACTTTTTATGCCGCCGAAAGGCTCTCCTTCTCCTTGATAGCTGCGAGCATCTCATCGAAAAAGCCGCAGAAGTCGCCGATCGCATTTTTCAATTTGCGTCCGACATCCACGTGCTTGCAACCAGCAGAGAGGCATTGCAGACAGGTGGTGAACATGTATTTCGGCTTCCTTCGCTGGATTGCCCGCCAGAACAACCAAGGCAGACGGCGGCTGAGGTTCTTTCTTATCCGGCTGCACGGTTGTTTGTAGAGCGCGTTAAAGCGCGTGGTAATGATTTTTCGCTTGGCAACGACGAAGCCCCCCTCGTGGCCGAAATTTGCCGCAAGCTCGACGGCATAGCGCTCGCAATCGAGCTCGCCGCCGGAAGGGCCGCACTCTTCGGCGTAAAGGACATTGCAACGAGATTGGGCTCGCGACTCGACCTGCTGAAGTTCGGTCGACGGACAGCGAATCCACGGCATCAAACGCTTAGCGCCACGTTGGACTGGAGCCACGATCTCCTTTCAGAGGTCGAGCGCGTGGTATTGCGCCGAATGGCGATTTTCAGGGGACGCTTTACGCTGGAGGCGGCACTCGCGGTGGCGGAAGAAAAAGGTACAGGCCAGACAGATGTTACGGACGCGATAGGAAGTCTGGTTAACAAATCTCTCATCGAACCCCGGATCGACTCGCGGGAAGCGTCCTACCGTTTACTCGATACGACGCGCTCATATGCTTTCGAGAAACTTGTGGGCAGCAACGATTATGAATTCGTTGCGGCGCGTCACGCGAACTTCTCGATTCAGTTGCTGGAAGCCAACGGCCCGGACCTTTTCAAATTGAGGAGTGCGGAGGCGGTACCAAATTCTCTGCAAGATTATCTGGGAAATGTCCGAGCCGCCCTTGAGTGGAGCTTTGGTCCTAGCGGATGTGACCGCACCGCCCTCAGATTGGCGGCTGCTGCTGCCCAACTATTTCTGTCCATGTCGCTCTTTTTGGAATGCCGAAATTGGATGGAGAAGGCGATCAATCGGATAACGTCGGACTGCGACCCGCAATATCAGATAGAAATTCATGCGTCATTTGCTTCCTCGCTCATGTTTATCGAGGGGGATAGCAAGCGAGTCCGCGATGCCTTCGATACGGCGCTAAACTTTGCGCAGCGGTACGAAGATGCGCGACAGCAATTGCGGCTGATTGTTGCACTGTCGATTTATTCTCTTCGCATGGTCGACGTGGCCGGAACACTTGAATTCGCACTCCGAAGCGAGGTTGTCGCAAAGAAGACGGGCAACCCCGACGATGCCGCTATCGCCGATTCCTTGCTTGGTGCGGCGTACTATCTTCTTGGTGACCACGTCCGCTCGCAAAAGTATAGTGAACGGGTACTGCGTAGCCGGTCTGGTTTCCGACCGTTCAATGCGAGCCAATATTCTTTCGATCCACGAAGTTTGGCGCTTGTCTGCACTAGCCGTTCACAGTGGTTCACTGGCAAGGTCGATCAGGCCCTTCGTTATGCTGAAATGGCCATCGAGGAGGCGGAGAAATCAGGGCGGATGATCGCGCTGTGTGGCACGCTTATCCAGACGATGGCGATCTATTTTTGGGTTGACAATTTGGAGCAGGTGGAACGGCGGCTGTCGAGGCTCGAACTCACTGCTGAGAAGCAATCGTTAGAGCCATTCGATGCAGTTGCGCTGGGATTTAAGGGCCGATACTTGATCCGTACTGGTCAAACAAGCGACGGCATACAACATTTGCGCGACAGTCTGGAGAAACTGGCAACTCAGCGGTACGAAATTCATGTGCCAGATTTAGTGCCCGCGCTTGCGTTGTGCTTGGCGGAGCAAAACTCGCGCGCGGAAGCGGTGGCTCTTCTGGACAAGTCGATCGCAGTCCAAGTCGAAGCCAACGCGGCTCTCTATCTTCCAGCATTATTCTTGGCAAAGGGCCAGGCGCTCGCGTCCGGCGATAAGCCCGACACCCCGTCAGCCGAAGAGGGCTTTGAGAAAGCAATGACCTTTGCCCGGCAACAATCGGCACTTTCGTTCGAATTGAGAGCAGGATTGGAACTCGCGCACATTTGGATCGAGCGCGGCGAAGTTCAGAGAGCCCAAGATCTAATCGGGCCAATTTACGGTCAGTTCACAGAGGGTTTCAGCACACCAGATCTCGTTTTGGCGAAGGAAATGCTTAAAGGAAAATCCGCGCGCGTAGAATTAGCGAGACTTTGACTTCGTCATTTAACCCGGATCGATGAACACGCGCCCATGACCGTTCCGGGTCAAAACCGGAAAAGCTCAATGTGAGCATATGTTTTCCGCTCCGCCCCCAACAACGGACATAGAGCGACCACGGCGGCATGTCCGAGTTGTGCCACAAGCAGAACCGACGCAAGGCGGCCTTCCTGCTATCTCCCGCCGAAGAGCTTCATTGTGCAATGCACCGAGCGTTGCTCTGGGTCCTAGTTCTTTTCCATCCCCACGTCGCCGCGGAACGATGAAACCGTGCGGTGGTTCCAGTTTTGGAACGGCATTGGAACCGAATAGCTGTGCCGCTATTATGAATGGAACCTAAACGCGTCAGCCACCGCGAACTGACTGTTTGGCGTAGCGCAGTGGATGAGTGCACAGCCAGGGAGGTATCAATGAAATGTAGGGCAGCCAGGCTTCCGATCCCATTCCCACACATCCGGCGCACCCGGGTTGGCCGCACCATCTCGGCAGTGCTGGGCTTCGGCACCCTTGCTGCGCTGCCCGCCGCCGCCCTTACGCCGACGACTTGCGAGAATTTGACTTCGTTCTCTTATCCGAACACAACCATCAACTCGGCGACCTCGATGCCGGGAGGGCCGTATGTGGCGCCGGATACCTGGCACCTCGCCTTCACCAATCTGCCGCCCTATTGCCAAGTCAGCGCGACCATCGCGCCGACGGCGGATTCCAGCATCGGCGTGCAGGTCTGGATGCCCACGCAACGGTACAACGGCCGTTATCTCGGGACCGGCAATGGCGGCTATGCGGGAGGTTTTTTCCAGAGCGAGCTCGCTCAAGGCATCAACAACGGCTTCGCCACCGCGAATACCGACATGGGAGCGACCGGCGCCGCCGGCGTCAATGGCGATGCGCTCACTGGTCATCCGGAAAAGTGGAAGGATTTCGGCTGGCGCGCCACGCATTTGATGACGACGTTCTCCGAGGCGCTGATCGAGGCCTTCTACGGTAATGCGGCGCATCACTCGTACTTCGCCGGCTGCTCGACGGGCGGCCAGCAGGCGCTGATGGAAGCGCAGCGCTTCCCGGACGATTACAACGGGATCCTTGCCGGGGCGCCGGCGCACAACCGCACGCACCTGCACACCGTGCTGATCGCGAGTTATCGCGCGACCCACCTGCCGCCGACGGGGTTCATCCCGGCGACCAAGTTCGACATGGTCAACAAGGCGGTGCTCGCGCAGCGCGGCGGTCAGGATGGCGCGCTCAAGAGCGATGCCTTCCTCACCGATCCGCGCAACTGCACATTCGACCCCGCGCAGCTGCAATGCCCGGGTAACGTCGATGGTGCGACCTGTCTGACGACGGACCAAGTCAACGCCATGAAGGTCTACTACAAGGGCTCGGTCAACCCGAGCAACGGCGCGATCATCAATCCCGGCAACATGCCCGGTTCGGAGACCAGCAACCCCCTCGCGCTCGGCTTCGCGTTCAACGAAAGCTCTACCGAGCCGGCGTTCGACAGCCTGTTCAAGTGGGTGTTCGGTCTGAGCTGGATGTGGCAGACGTTCGACTTCAACACGAACATGGCCACCGTGGATCAGGTACTTGCCGCAGACCTCAACGCCACCAGCACCGACCTGCGGCCGTTCGCCGGCCGCGGCGGCAAGCTCATCCTTTATCACGGCTGGGCGGACCCGCTGATACCCTCGCCCAGCACCATCAATTACTTCAACGCGCTCGCCCAAACGATGGTCGGCAGCCAGTCGCCCGGAGCGTTCAAGCAGATCCAGGGCTTTGCCCGCGTTTTCATGGCGCCCGGCATGTGGCACTGCGGCGCATCCATCGGTCCTGGCCCCGGCCCCAGTTCGTTCGGCGGCATGATTCAGCAGCCGGCCCCGAGCTCCGACCCGCAGCATGATCTCTTGAGCGCGCTGACGCAGTGGGTCGAGAAGGGTGTCGCACCGAACTCGGTGATTGCGACCAAGTACAACAGCGACAATCCGCAACTGGGGATTCAGATGCAGCGCCCGCTCTGCGTCTATCCGCAAATCCCGGTGTATCGGGGCTCTGGCGACACGAACAGCGCCGCGAGCTTCGCGTGCGTAACTGACGAGGCCGATTTCAACGAAACCCCGGCGCCGCAATACGGGCCGTGAGGTTCATGAGCAGATTCTTGTTCCAGTGCATGCCGCGTCTGCGCGTTCACCGGAACGCGTTGCATGTCGCCCCGGCGCGGCAAATTGATCAATCCAAGCCTGGCCAACCGTTCCGCGCCCAAAAGAAAAAGAAGTGACCACACTCGAAACTGACGTCGCCTTCGGGTCAAAAGCGTCGTCTTGGCGGTCGGGCGGCCTCTTCCGGTCTGCCCCGATCAACGGACATTCTCAGCGCCCGCCGGCATGTCTCAAAGGTGCCAATTTCGGAATTGGGAGCGTTGTGACGGCGCGCAACGAGGTCGTGCGCGGGCCGCCGCCGCGTGGCCAACCGCGCCTGACAGCGCCCGGTGGAACGAACTGCCCAGAGGGCCGTTCTTACCAAGCCCTTTATCCAAGACCTGAACCAAACCTTGATTTGTGCCGTCCCACAGTGAGGACGAACCGCCCGTATCCCTTGATTGTGCATCGGCACAAGGATGCGCCGCACAATGGTCAGGCGGTCAATTCACAACTCTAATCTTCCTGTCGCTGTGACATATCTTAAGGATTAGGAACCGCAGAGCCTCGAAGCTTGGAATCTGGCCCCCCGAGGTCGGTGCGCCGAGGACGAACATGAAACGTGGAATTACTGTTCTGGTTTCGCTTTCCGCGGTGTTGACTGTCACGTACTTCACCACGACCAAATGGGCGATCCGCCACGAGACGCTGACCTTCAACGATCCGGCGCGCGATAACCGCCCCGTGGCGGTGGACATCGCCGTGCGACGCGACAAGGAAATGCAGGCGAATGCCGGCATGATCAAGCTGCCGGTGGCGATCCTCAATCACGGCAACACCGTCAAATTCACCGAGTACTCTTTCCTGGCGAACGTTTTTGCCGCCCGCGGCTATATAGCGATCAGCATCCAGCACGATCTGCCGACCGATCCACCTATGGTGACGAAAGTCGGCGAGCTCTATGTCGGCCGTCAGCCGCAGTACCTGCGCGGCGTTGCCAACATCAAGTTTGCCGTCGGGGAAATGAAAAACGTCCAGCCGAATGCGGATTATGACCACCTGACTGTGGTGGGACATTCCGCTGGTGCCGACATCTCGATGTATTTCGCCAAGTTGCATCCCGAGCTAGCTAAGAGGGTCGTGACCCTCGACAATCTGCGCGTGCCGTTTATCACCGACGGCAGGTTCAAGATCCTTTCGTTCCGCTCGAAGGATCCCGTCTTCAAGACTGATCCCGGCGTCATGCCTTCTAAAGAGGTCCGTGAGAAGTCTGGTATTGAGGTCGTACAAACCGGCTTCCAACACAACGACATGCGCGATACTGGCCCCGATGTGGCAAAGGCGTCGATCCAAGGCATGCTCGACAAATTTCTCGAAGACGAAAGTCCCCTTAGGCCAGTCGAGATAAAAGCGTCACCGGATTTGACCGATCCTGGGCCGGTTGCGCCCTACGTGCCGGTCGAACCGACGCCCCAAATGGGCAAACGCGTCGGTTCAGCGTCATCCGCTGCGCAGCATAGCTGAAGCTATGTGTCAAAATCGGCATGAGCGCGGGCCCGCGTATTTCAGCGAGCGGCTTGTCGTCGTCAGTAAGATGCACTTTGTCAATATTTTCACGCGCAAGCTCCCAGAGAGCGGTGCGAGCGGCCCGCCCGCCGCACAGGCGGCGCTCGCGCGGCCTCTAGTTTTAGGGTGTTTTTCCGTTTTTCTTTTATTAAGCGGTTGTGGAGGGACGGAACCTGAGTGCGATTCTTTGGATACCCGCAATTCAGTAGTTAAGATCGTTTCGGATGATAATAATAATGCACTTGTGAATTACGCCGCCAAAAATTCGAGTTCGGTTGCGGCAATGGTGGATGATAAATTGGAAGCTGAGAAATCGGCGATTTGGGAAAAAGCGAGACAAGCCGCAGTATATAGGTTGGATGATACAATACTCATGAATTCAAGAAATCGATCAGCGCAAGAGGTTACTTGCATTGGGCTATTGTATGTGACCGTTGCGGATGCGACTGCGCAAAAAGAGGTAGAATTTAAGGTGAAACAGACGGCGGATGGGAAGAGCATCGTTTCAGTCAATCCGTTTTTGTTTTGAGGTTTTGAGCAGTGTTGTTATGGGAGTAGTTAGCAGCAACAACCATAAACGTCGCGTCTTATCGGCTTCGATGACTATGGGTCGCCCCGACCTATGGCAGCCTCACTGATGCGGTAAGCCTGAGAAACCTACCGCTGCTCGAAATTTGTTAGGACGAACCTGAGAGGCTGGCATAGGGCCTACAGCCCGACGCGAGGGACCATGACCCGAGCGGGCTGGAACAACACCACGAGCCGTACACCGATTGCCGCGCCAACGAGCCGTGCTGATGCAATGGTCAAAAACGGTCCGAACAGCCCCGAAACACCATTTCCGGTCTACCCCGAACAACGGACATCGTCAGACCGCCCCGGCATGTCTCAAAAGTGCCAGACTCGGACCTCGTCGGGCGCGCAGCTGACGTCCGCTTTAGCCACCACAACAGACATTCAGTGAGGACGAAACGGCGCCGAACCATCGACTTCAACCGGAATCCGAAGGCCAGCCTGCTAGGGATGTTCTTGGAGGCATAAACGAGCCCCAGTTGGAGCTCAACCTGCGCAGGGTCCGGCTCCGGCGTGAAATACCCGTCCATGGCCTCGTCGCGACCGGCGGCGGCGAGCTTGTCGGATGCCTCGCGCAGGATGACGTCGATGCTCGGATCGGTCGGCCGCACGAAGGCCGCCAGCAGTTCTGGCGCCGAATTGACGCCGCCCCAATGCGAGGGCGGTAAAAGGTTGATCTCGACGGCCTGCTCGGCGAGCACGGCGCCCGCGGCTTCGACCAGGATGCGCAGTTCGCCTCGCCTGGATGCGTTGATGCCGGCGAGAAACGCCGGATCGAGCTTGAGGTCGAGGCTGCGGATATGGTGGACCGCTTGGTTTGCGATACGCTCAATGCGCCAGACGCCGGGCGCAAGAAACGGCGGTTCAGCCGTCAAATGACCGAAATCTCGGACAGATCGCGGCTCAGCGCGTTCTCGACCGCCAGGTCTCGGATGATCGGTACGGCGTTCTGGTAGAACGCGACGTTGACGTTATCCGCAGTGGTAGAGGCAATTTTTACAGTTCCGGTCACCGTTGCCTCATGCTGAGTCCGCTCGAGCATGCTCTGCGCCAAAGAAAAAACTGCAAGGCTGCCGTTGAATGCCGGAAGAAGAGCCGTTCAGAAAATCGAAGCTCTTGCTCGGCCTATACGTGGCGCGCTTGCGCGCATCAGGAGCGGCTCTACGTAGCTGGTTCCGACCGGGAGCCGCATCGTGTATTTGGACCCCTTTGGATGTTGCCCAAGACAACACATTGGCTGCGCAAGAGAAGAAATCGCAATAAGCCGCTCCTTGTATTTTCGACCGAATCCGCTCTCACTAAAATGCCCCTACTCACTTGTTTAGCGCGACTATAAGTGGATTGCTCGCCTATTTCGAGCGTATTCAGAGGGTAATGCCTAGGAAGATGGCATAACATTCAGACACGCTAGCTCAACCAGCGCAGGGTCAGGGATGACTTAAAACGAGAGAGCTGAAGATCATCTATGGGCGAGAGTGGGCCCTAAACCGATGGCACTCAGGTGACGAGCAAGGGGGTCCCCAGTATGTTGCTTCCCCGAGCTCAACCCTGTGAAGGTTAGGGCCAAAGTGGCGGCTATGCCACGCGTTGAATGAGCACCTTCAGCAGCTTGTTGGGGTCTGCTTCGATGGCCTTACAAATCTCGATAAATTCCACCACGTCGACCCGCCTTTCGCCGCCTTCGTATTTGGCGACAAACGATTGCGGCCGACGAAGGCGTTTGGCGAGCTGGTGCTGTGTCAGCCCGGCGGTTTTGCGCGCCCTGACCATCAACTCGCAGAAGGCAGCTTGCCCTACGGAATGGACCGATTTGTCGAGTTTGCGCGCGCGAGTAGCCATCGGCGCGGAGGCTGATCCGATGATCGGATTATCCCAAAAAGGGATATATCTTAACCCTGTTGTCGCATTCTCCGGCCACCCCGTGGACTTGCCGGGCAAAGGAAGTGAATTGCCGTCAAGTCAATTCGGAGGCTTGCTGTGGAAGATATCGAATCGCCGGCGATGGCGCCAATCAGTACTCTGGGCGCTCCGCCGCCCCGGCCCGCAATTCGTCCGTCAAATGTTATCCCCGGGGATGTTCCAGGCCAGATTGCGACAATGGGGTGTGGGGGACCGGACGAGACGTTTGAACCGGCTGCGATCAGGTACATCAAACTCGGTGAGAACGGAAAGTGGGCCACCAACGCTTTGGAACAGGGGATAATTCCGTTCGGTTATCGCTCGGTCGACCATCGTGCTTGCCTAGCCGGCAATTGGGATAAGGTGCGGCGTCAGCTTCTCGGAATGGGGCGAACGGCGCGGGGCGTGAGCCAGGGTCTGCGCGAGCTGAAGGATTTCTATGACCTGCCTGAGAATACCTTGTGGGTGACCATGGCCGATGGGCATTTTCGGTGGGCCTTCGCGGAAGGCCCGGTTGTTGGGGTCGAGCAGGGCAATTCGGATGAACCGGCGCGTTACCGTCGAACCCGGGCGGGGTGGTCCAAAACAAGCTTGACTGGAGAGCCGCTCACCGTGCGCAGCCTGAGTTCGGCGCTGACCAGCACCGCCAGCTATCAAATGACGATCTGCGCCATTAAGCACGCGGATTATTTGCTGCGCCGCATTCGCGATGAACCTGACCCGGTCCATGCGCAGGCGACCGCCCTCAGGTCCGAGATGCGCGAAATTGGCCTTCGCATGATCCGGCAGCTCGATTGGCGAGATTTTGAGACGTTAGTCGATTTGATTTTCTCGCGGGGCGGTTGGCAGCGCAGCAGTGTCTTGGGCAAGAATCAAGCGGACGTGGACCTGATCCTCAGCCAACCCACAATCGGAGAGACGGCCTGGGTGCAGATTAAATCCGGGACGTCTCAGGCCGAACTTGACGATTACGTCGGCCGATTTCAACGGGACGGTAGCTGTGACCGCTTCTTCTTCGTCTGCCATGGCGTTGCCGGCGCCCTCAGCCTGCCTGCCCAGCCGCGGCTGCATCTGTGGGCAGCCGAGCGTCTATCGGACGCCGCGATCGACGCCGGGCTGTTCAGCTGGCTGATTGACCGGACGCGATAGCGGAGCGCAGCAGCAATCGGCTGATGTCGCAATGCTAGCAGCGGCGTTAGCTCGCAGTCATGCGACGCCCTCCTGACTCGGCGCGGCCTCTCCAAGGTTTTCCGCCGCAGCCGCTCGCTCGGCCTCCACTTCGCCAAAGCGCTGCCCGGTAGCCTCCAGAATGGCCTCCAGGCCGCACACAGAGCGCAGGCGGCGAATGGTGACATCGCAGTAGGCCGGATCTATCTCAATGCCGTAGCCCCGGCGCCCGGTCTTTTCGGCCGCAATCAGAGTCGTGCCCGAGCCGACAAAAGCGTCGAGCACAATGCCTTTTCGATTTGAGCAGTCACGGATGGCATCTGCAACCATTGCCACGGGCTTTACGGTCGGATGCAGGTTAAGGTCGCCGCGGTCTTCGCCGAAGCTGTTTACGCCCGCGTAGTTCCAGACATTAGTGCGGTATCGCCCGTGTTTACCCAGCTCGACGTTGTTAATGTGCGGTGCTGTGCCTGATTTGAATACAAACACAAACTCGTGCTGCGATCGGTACAGCGAGCCCATGCCGCCATTGTTTTTGGCCCAGACGCAGATATTTTTTAGCTCTGTGTAGGCGGCAGTACTGGCAGCCATTATTTCCGAGACATGGCGCCAGTCCATGCACTGAAAATGAATCGCGCCATCCACGGAAAAGGCTGCCAGATGGCCAAATACCGACTGCAGGAAAGCCGTGAACTCGACCGGCGACATCTCGCCGGAGGCCATGGCGAACTCGCGGTGCTGGATCGCGCCGAGGCCGCCGACATGCCCGGAAATCGGTACGTTATAGGGCGGATCGGTGAACACCATTTGCGCCCGGACATCGCCGAGTAGCTGCTGATAGGTCTCGAGCTTAGTGGAATCGCCGCAGATCAGGCGATGGTTGCCGATTTGCCAGATGTCGCCCGGACGGCTGATCGCAGGGCCAGCCGCGACCTCAACAACGGCGTCTGCAGCATCATTATCGTTCGCGGCAAGCGAAAGCTCGCCAATCAACAGGTCGATTTCAGGCAGATCAAAGCCCGTCACGGTAACGTCGAAATCGATTTCGAGCTCGGTCAGGTATTGCAGCTCAAGACCGAGCAAAGCGCGGTCCCAGCCAGCGTTTTCTGCGAGCCGATTATCTGCAATCACGTAGGCCCGAATCTCGGCCTCGCTCATAGCAGACAGGCGCACCGTGGGGACCTGATCCAGTCCCACCGCTTTGGCAGCTTCTGCGCGGCCGTGGCCCGCAATAATGCCGTTAGCGTCATCGACCAGGACGGGATTGGTAAAACCGAATCGCCGGATGGCGTTGGCGATTTGGGCAATCTGCTTCTTCGAATGGGTGCGGGGATTGCCCGGCCGCGGCTTCAAGGCGGCTATGTCCTGGTAAACAACCGCAAGCCTTCTGTGATTTGGTTCAATTAACGCCATTTCGTCCTCCATGGTTAGGTTGGAGGAGGGAGTAGCGCCGGCTGGCCGGGAGATCATTCAGGATAAAGCAGCCGTAATTATTATGAAGAGACCCGGTTCAAGAACGCTTTCCAGCTCACATGTTTGAGCCATTGCTTAGTAACAATTCGTGCAGCGCGCTCGTGCGGTGGACCATCCCACCAATCTTTCCCGCGAACCGCCGACCACCCATCCAAGCCGGACGTGCTCTGACGTTTCTGCAGCCATGCTAGGTAAAGCGGGTATCTCGCTTCCGCTATTGCGAAGCGAATGTCTGCCAATGGGCTCGCTTTGGGGCGGCCCGGCCGCTTCTTTAATTCGCCGCGCAGACTCTTGACGACCGTCGCAATAAACCACGGGGGTAACGGCTTTTCGGAATTGGCTTCAAGTATAGCGGCGAGTTCCGAGGCTGTTGGGATTTTTCCTTCCGCAATCGACCTTTCCAAATTTAGCAGGCTGGTGGGGCCATAGAGATCATAAAGGCTTGGAAGTTTCGGCATTCGGCATACGTCCTTTGGTCCGTTGCGGATCCGGTGACTGGGCGAGGTGCTCTTAGAGCGGGGCCCCGCCGTTGGCCTTAGGGCAAACTGACCTTGGAGATCATTCAGGATAATGCAGCCGCTATTATTATGAAGAGATCCCGTTCAAAATGCTTTATCGGACGCCGCATCGAGTCTGTGTTGCTTTCGGCTGGCTAATCGACCGGACGGTTTAGAAAGGGGTCATTTAGAGTTGGATCGGTTCGCAGCTGGTTCAACTTCATTTCCCGGTCGTGAAAGGCCTCCGCAGGCATAGTTTCCGGCACCACTAACAGGCCGCCAGCTTCGCTTTCCAGCGGCTGAAATTTCGCGAAATAAAGGTCGCTGAACTTCAGCGCTCGAATGTCGCCTTTTAGACGAAGGTTGCGCAGCTGCAAAAGCAATAGATCTACCGTGGTAATCTGATATTCAAACTGGGGGACGTGGTGCATTTGCCTTGCTAGATTCCGCACAATGGTCTTCATTCCAGTCGCGCCCCTCGGGCGACCTTTGCCTCGCTTCTGCCCTTGTCCGAACTGTCGACGAACAGGTGGTGAATTGCGCCCGACCCGCGGTTGATTATCTTTCATCAGTTGAATACCCCTACCGATTCCTCAAGCCGCTCGCGATCGGTTTTCGTCGCTTCGTACTGCTTTCGCCCCCAAGCGATTTGCGCCTTGGTCCAGGTCTCCGGTGCGCCATAACGCTCGGCTATGAGCAGGCACATGCGCATAGGGTACTGATTGGTCGGCATCGTGAGGACGCCGCCACTGCTCTGCACCGGCCGGCTGATGCAGTCGTATTTTTCAAACAGATCCAGCAAATAGGCGATCGACTTGAAATCCGGTTTATTCTTGTCCATCGCTTTCATTAGCACGCGACGAAGTTCGATTTCCTTCGCCGACATTTTTTTCTCTCTTCCGTCAATCTTTACGTCGAAAACCTCGTCGAGATGTTGATCGAAATCGATGTCGATCGGCCCGTTGCGTTTTGGCCGCCCGCCTGGATTGCCCGACTGCCCCTTCTTGAATTGGCCAGATTTGGGCGGGCGTTTATAACCTGCAGGTTCGCCATCTTTGGCTTGGTCAGTCACCAGCATCCTCCTGCCGCTCTCATACTTGTTCTCGCCTCTCCGCTGCCCTCAAACTTAACTTCGTCGAAACCGCTCGGAGGCCGCGCGTCTGACACAACCGGAGGCGGCGAAACGAACATCAAACATCGAGCACAATTACCTGGCGCGAACAATCTCGGACGGCGTCAAGACCGAGGGAGGTAATTTAAAAAGCTGGTGGTTCGAACTATTTCGCGACTAGCTGCCATCCTAAGCGCCGCCTACATGCAATTCTTTCACAAAAAAATTGGCATTATTATTATGAAGAAATTCTGTTCAGGAATGCTCTCCAACCATCTGGCGAAGCGACCAACAGCAAATCCTGCCCCGCTGTCTGCAAGGTAAGCGTCCATTTCTTACACGTCGGTCAGACTTTAGCTTTTGACGGGGTCCAATTCCAGGGGAGGAGCTCGCCGAGCTTGGTCATCGGATGGCCGTTGGACATGCGTTCCAACACGTCCTTGAGGTAGGCGAACGGCTCGACGTTATTGAGCTTTGCGGTGGCTAGCAGCGAAGCGACGACTGCCCAGCGGGCCGCGCCGCCGTCGGATCCGGCGAACAGATGGTTCTTGCGCCCGAGCGCGATGGGCCGGATGGCGCGCTCGACCGGGTTATTGTCGAGTTCGATGCGGCCGTCGTCGAGGAATCGGGTGAGGGCTGGCCAGCGCGCCAGCGCATAACGAATGGCCTCGGCGAGGGGGCCGGCGGGTGGAACGCGGCCAAGCTCCATCTCGAGCCAGGGCTTCATCATGTCGATGAGTGGCCGGGCGCGGGTGTTACGCACATGGCGACGTTGCTCTGCCGTGCGGCCCCGGATCGAACCCTCGATCGCATAGAGTTCGGCGATCCGCCGCAAGGCCTCGGCGGCGATCGGTGAACCGGTCGCTTCGTGCAGGTCGTAGAACTTGCGTCGTGCGTGGGCCCAGCACGCTGCCAGCACGATGTCGCCCGGCGCGGTCAGCCGCTCGAAGCCAGCATAGCCGTCGACTTGCAGCACACCACGGAAGTCCTGGAGATGAGCGGCAGGACGCTCTGCCTTGCGATCCGGACTGTAGAAGTAGACGGCGGCCGGCGGTTCGGGCCCGGACCATGGTCGATCGTCGCGCGCATAGACCCACAACCGACCGGTCTTGGTGCGGCCGCGGCCGGGATCGAGCACCGGGATCGGCGTGTCGTCAGCAAACAGCTTGGTCGATCCAAACACATGGGCTGCGAGGCGGGCCTGCAGCGGCTCCAGCCACCAACAAGTGCCGCCCACCCAGTTCGCCAGGGTCGAGCGGTCGATCTCGACGCCGTGCCGGGCGAAGATTTGGCTCTGCCTGTAAAGCGGAAGGTGATCGCAGTATTTGGCGACCAGGACATGGGCGAGAAGACCGGGACTGGCGAGGCCCTTGGCAATCGGACGCTCCGGGGCGGGCGCCTGATGAATAGTCCCGCAGGCCCGGCAGCCATAGCGCGGCCGGCAGATGCGGATGACTCGAAGCCGCGCGGGCACATGATCGAGCATCTCGCTGACGGTCTCGCCGATCACATGCAGTTCACCGCCGCAGCACGGGCACGCTTGATGCTCGAGATCGAGCCGCATGTCCTCGCGGGGCAGATGGGCCGGCAGGCTTGGTCGATCGGGCCGCGATCTCGGCGTCTTGACCGTCGTTGATGGAAGCGTGGCTTCGACCCGCGCGATATCGGCGTGGAGGTCTTCAAAACCGAATTGCAACTGGTCGTCATCCAGCCGTTCGGCACGCCGACCAAATTGGCTGCGCTGTAGCCTCTGAACGATGAGCCGGAGGCGTTCGATCTCCGCCTGCGCTTCGGTGAGGCTGGCGCGTTCGGTCGCGAGCGTCCGGACGATCCGCTGCAGCGTCTCTACATCATCTGGCAAGGCGGCAAGATCGATGTCCATGAGCCGGAAGTTTACGCCGACTCGCGCGCTTCCTCACCGAACAACATGCCCGTGAGTCAATCGGCCGCAGTGATCATCCCGCCACAGCCGGTCGCCACTGCCGCTCGGGTGCGCGCCAGTCGACGCCGTCAATCAGCATCGACAACTGCGCCGAGTTCAGCATCAGCGTCCCACCCGGGTCGACGTTCGACGGCCAGAGGAATACGCCGTGCTCGAGCCGCTTGGTGAAGAGGCAAAGGCCGGTGCCATCCCAGAACACAATTTTGATGAGGTTGGCCTTCCGACCCCGGAACACGAAGAGATGGCCCGAGAAGGGATCCTGCCGCAGCACGCCCTGGACCAGCATCGCGAGGCCATTGATGCCCTTGCGCATGTCGATATAGCCGAAGGCCAGGTGCACCTTCACGCCCGCAGGAAGCAGCGTCATGATGTGTGCTCCTCGGTGGGCGGGGTCGCATCCACAATCTCTACCGCCACGAACAGCGGTGCCACCTGAGTCAGGTCCTGCTTCCAACGGAACAGGACACGCGCCGCGATCCCATAGCTGCGCGCTACCTCCGACAGGCTGGCGCCCGGGCGCCCCGTCTCCTCGACGATCCGGCGTTTATCGACCTCGCTAAACGTCCGCCTGCGGCCCTCGCGGGCCGGCGGCACGATCGGGCCTGGGAGGTCGTAAGTCATATGACTAAGGCTATGACTAACGCTATGACCAAGGGTATGACTTAAGCCCCGGCGCCGGTAGAGCAGTTTGCGGACCGGTGGCTGCGGCTCGGCTTTGAACCTCGCTCGCCAGTTGCCGAAAGCCTTCAGCGGAATCCCGTGTGCCTCGCAATACTCCCGCTGATTCAACGCACTCTGCTGCCACGTCTCATGGTGCTTGCGCCAGAAAGCCTCGCCGTAACGCTCACGGGTTCGGAATTTGTCGGACATCTCGTCGTCCTCACTTTTAAAATTTGTCGGTGAGAACAGATCGCGTCCGAACCTTAAAGAGACAAGTGTGTGAGAAATGGACGCTTACTCTGCAAGGCGGCCATCCCTGATGAGTCCAAACAAATCCCTGATCACACGACGGAAATTCCCTGTTAGGCGAAACGCTGAGAATTGGCTAACCGACGGAATCTACGAGCTTAATGGCCTTTTCGAGCGGTCCAAAGTCGCAGAATCGCGAAATTTTCCCAGTTAATTCCCTGATAACAGGGAAAAACAGGCCGAGACCGGTTCGTATCTGACTGCTTCCACCGCCAATAAGTCGACGCATCATTTTGATGTTACTTTGTAATTTTAAAAGTAAATACCACCAGTCCCCAAATCAGTCCCCAAGGCGTGCCTGTATGCTGAGTAGCTTGTAGGGAAGGGCCCAGCGGCCGGGCCTGACGGCGCAGACCCGCGTCGCCGAGACCACCAGAACCAACCAGCGCCGCACCTGCCGAACGTCTCGAGCGTTCGGTCCGAATAAAAGACCTCGATGGTGGCGCCGGTCTGCGGGTGGACGTCGTACAGCGGCTCACGTCCTGCGCGCTTTCCAGGGCCCAGCGCAGGAGTTTGGGGCGACATCACGCTGCCCTCTCGCCCGGCTCGGCAAGGGCCAAGCCGCGCAGGTAGTCAGCAGCCTTGGAGGCCTGACTGCAGGCCGTAAAGAACGCCCGCTTGTCGGCCTTCAGAAGGTCAACCCAGGAGGTGATATAGCCCGCGTTCCGAACGTCACCGTCAAAGCCAAATTCGGCACACAGGAACGCGGCACCCAGTTCCGCAATCAGTTCCTCCGCTGCGTAGTCGCGTGAACCAAACCGGTTCTTTAAGTCCCGATCGAGGCGCGCCTTGTGCCCCGTCCAATGCGTTAGCTCGTGGAACGCCACATTGTAGAAATGATCGGCGCCTTTGAACCCCGCGAATGCCGGCATTGAGATAAAATCCCGGCTCGGGACATAGAACGCCTCGCCATGGCCTTCCCGGATGTCCGCGCCAGTTGAGCGCAGGAAATCATCGGCAAGCCCGTCGCGCGTGTCGGGATTGCGAACGCGGATGGGTTTCCCCGTGCTGATGCTGTCGGGCAGGTTTTCGCACTGGTCGACGTTGAAAACCGTGTATTCACGCATCATAGGGACTAAGCGCGTTCCGGAGCTATCGTCTGTAACGTCGTCCCGAACGTGGAGTTGCTTCACGAAAAAGACCTTCGTGCCACGCTCGCCCTTGCGCACGTTGCCATCCAACTCCAAGGCCTGCTTGAACGTTAAAAAGCGCGGGGTGCGATAGCCGGCCGCCTGCGCCATCCACAACAGAACGACATTGCATCCCGAGTAGGGCCTGTTGCTGACAGCATTGCACGGGGTGTTTGCGCCCGGGGTTGCCGACCATGGCTTGACCCAGGGGGCGGCGCCGGCTTCTAACTCTGCAACAATGCGTGCAGAGACTTCCGCGTAGAGATCGCGTTTCATGACTTGCCTCGCTGTTATGGCTGATGCGACCACGATCGGCCGCATGCCATAGCCGCGTCGGGCAAGGCTCTAGGTTGGGTGCAATTCTACCCCCCGGGGGGCATGGACAGGCCACCCCCGCTCGCGCGCGTGAGACCCACCTCAGAAATATCCCGGGGTCAAAAAGGGCCGTTAAGAAGGTATTAAGGTTTGACGGACGTGCACTATAACCAATGCGTCCCTAACCGTGGCGAGATGTCCAATGAAAAAACCGAGCAAGACAGCCGCCGAACTCGAAGCCTCTATCAAGGTGGAAATGGAGGACATCTGCGATTGGCCTACCGAGATGACGATTTCCGTTCAGCCTGACGGTGACAGTTGGAAGGTGGCCGTTTCGCAAGAAGGATCAGAAGACGACGCCGAACGCCGGGAAATGATCGAGCAAATCGCTGCGCGGCTCAAAGCTGAATATGATTTGAAGGGCTGACTTCGCCCTGCCATCTCTCGGGTCGCCAACGTCGCCAGCAGCAATTCCGACATGTACAGCCGCCCCTAAAATGGCGCATCAGTGACTAGAAGTCTGTCCAAAGCTGAGTGGGACATGTCTGAGTTGCCCGCCAAAAGGCGGACGTGTCTCGATGCCGCAGTGTCTTTTGAGGAGATTGCGTCCCGAGTACGAAAAGAAATGAAAATCATTCGTGTCGCGGTCGAACCCTACAGGACGCCAGCACCGGGCGAGCCGAAGAATGCTCGCCAAGCCCTTTTCCTTATTTGTGTCGGCGATGAGACTTGCGACCTTTTCTACAACGGCCGGGATGGGTTACGTGCCCGATACTGGCAAAGCCCGGATCACGGCTTTGGCGCTACCAGGTATCTAATCGGCAATTTGATGTCGTCGCTCATTTCATTTGCAGAGAACAATGTCCCGATCCCTGTCGGAAAAGCCGCCCCAATGGCATCGGAGGAAATCAAGGCGTCGTTGGATGCGCCGTCCGCAAAAATCTGGCCGCGGGAGCGGGACGACAATGGCAACTCGCTTCTGGCTGATCATCAACTCTTGGTGTTGCGCTGGGAGGAGAACGAACCGCACGCGTCGATCAATAAGGGCATGTGGCGTCGAACTCCGAGAGGCGGCGAGTTAGAGATCAAAGGTGGGATACTGGGGCCCGACGGGACTGAATATATACCGACGGGCAAGAGGGACCGTTCCTGTCAAATCCATCACTTTGGCTTCACCTAGAGGTTGTCCGATCGGGCAAGGTGGCAAGGTAAAACCCTCGAACCCGACGAACACCAAGGCGGTGCGAGCGTATCCAGCCGGTTTGCTTTCGTCTTAGAACGGGGTTGAACGGGACGTCTGCGGAAGTTGTGGTGATCATTCGTCAATCATATGGACTGTTGAGAGCTTGCTAACCACCGCTGTTAAGCGTTTCGTCGGTCGTATCTGCGATGTTGTGGAAACACGGGCACCAAGACTCGACAGGGAAGGCTACCAGAAGCTCAGGCATCCAAGTGCCTGAGCTTCTTGCTTACTGGAATAACGATGGCGAAAAGAGAGCCGGCGATGCGACAACTGCGCAAGTCGCAAAGGAGCCATTGAGCGCGACGCAGTGGTCAGGGTTTTTCCCGCCGTTACCCCAAATCTCCTAAACATGATCTGCGCAGCGACTGTGCTGGCTACGGTCCTCGCGGTTCCCCGGTTCAAGTAACGGTGACATGGTGTGATGGTGTTATAGGTAAGGCTAGTTTGCTGTTGCATGGCGGTCGGGTTCGAACCAGACGAGCGACAAAGTCTCAGAAATTCTCATGGAGTGGGTTGGTGAAAACAATCTCTTTTGAGCAGCTCTCCACTTCCGATCTTTACGTCGATGCACGTTACGAAGGGGGCCGGTCCGGTAACGCTGGTGACGATCCGCTTCCACGGCTGCTTCGCGTTGATAGCCAGGGTGGCTTTCGCTACCGCGGCAAGGTGACGGGCAAGCTCCACCTGCTCGTCCTGACCTCAAGTCTCGCCGACGCGGACTGGCCGGACTCGCTCGATCGCGAGACCGGCGTATTCACCTATTACGGTGACAACAAGAAGCCCGGCCGTGAACTCCACGATACTGGCCGCGATGGCAATCTCATCCTGCAGAAGATATTTACCGCGGCTCGTTCCGGGGTGGAGGGACGGAGTGAGGTACCGCCTACGTTCATCTTCAGCGGGGCGCGCAATTGGCGCGACATGGACTTCCTCGGACTGGCAGTGCCGGGTGCATCAGACCTGGACTCGTCAGAGGAGCTGGTTGCGATCTGGCGAACGGCGGGAGGTCAGAGATTCCAGAACTATCGCGCCAGGTTCACAGTGCTGAATGCGTCGGTCATTTCCCGAGCGTGGATAGACAGTCTGATTGCGGGAAAGCCCGATGACGCGGTTGCTCCGGACGCTTGGCAGACATGGGTAAAGACCGGCCGTCGTCGAGCGCTCATGTCGACGCGCTCTCTGGAGTATCGGCCCAAGATAGAACAGCTGCCCGCGGACAAGGACGGCGAGGCCATGGTCCAGGTTATCCGGGACCATTTCAGGGAAAGTCCTCACGCTTTCGAACACTGCGCTGCCGCCATCGTGCGGTTCATGATGCCGGATGTGGTGGCGCTGGACGTAACGCGGCCCTCTCGTGACGGCGGACGCGACGGTATCGGCCAGCTTCGCGTCGGCACCGGGCCGAGCGGCATCCTTGTCGATTTTGCTCTGGAAGCGAAGTGCTACTCGTCGTCAAACTCGGTCGGGGTCCGGGAGATGTCGCGCCTCATTTCCCGGCTCAGACATCGTCAGTTCGGTGTTCTTGTTACCACCAGCTGGGTTGATCTGCAGGCCTACAAAGAAATCAAGGAAGACGAGCACCCGATCGTCGTCGTTTCCGCTGCTGACATTGTCGATCTGCTTCGCAGAAACGGGAAAGGTAGCGCTGCGATAGTCGCCACCTGGCTAGCCGAGGAATTCCCCAAAGCCACCTAGGAAATGGTCCCGGCTTCCGCCGCCGCGGTGCCTGCGATCACGCCGGCACTCTGACACGCCTGAAAAGCCTCAAGCGCGGGCTTGGCCTGTCTAGCAGATGGCTTCTTGTCCCAACCTCCGGCGGCGTAGCTGGCGAGCGTTCGACAGATGGCTGCGACCTTCCAGTGGACCACACCTGCTTTGTACCCTCGCTCCGCGACCTCAAGCCACGTTGCCGCGTTGATGCTCATGCACCGCGCGATCCGCTCATAGTCGGCAACCGAATGGGCTCTGGGTTGCGCTGTTGCGGCTTTGTCGCCGTCGGCTACACCGGCATAAGACAGCTCCGGCGGGAGAGGGTCAGAAAGCGCAGGCAACCGGTTCACGATATCCAGCCAGCACTCCTCTTTCTTGAACCATTCGCTTGGATTTTTCTGGCCGGCGGATTGGCGCAGAAGCGCGTCGATCTGCGGAGCCCAGGCCTCGACCAGCCTCTCAAGCTCGGCGCTGACGGACTGGCGGGACCACAGCCCCTCGAAGTCGATGCGGCCTCCGGTCTTCTGAGCCAGACCGGAGACCACGTAGGCCGTGATCTGCGCGCCGTAGGCAGGAAATTTCATGGCCCGGATCTTCTTCTCCGCGGCGCGATAGAAAATGGCTTTTGCAACGAGCCGCTTGAACCAGGCCGTGTCCGGCGGCGGCGGCGCGGCGTCCTTCATCCGCTGCATGAAGTGCTGGAAGTTCTTCTGTCCGCCCAGGCAGACCCGGTACGGTAGACCGTCCCAGGCGGTCAGATAGCGGGCCACATCAAGCTTGCTGAGCCGCCGCTGCTTGGGGGTCTGTGCGCGGAATGTCTGCTGGTCGGACTTCCGGTAGGCTGCCTTCGCCTCCGCGGCCAGGTAGGAACCTCGGGCGCGTTCGTAGAACCAGCGCCCCTTACCGTCGTCGAGCCAGGTGTTGTTCGCCAGCGTCTCGATCAGCTGGTGCCAGGGATCGCCGGCTGAGAAGTCCGCGAGTTGGACGGTATTCTGCCGGTTTGCAGCTCGTGAGATGGAAGCAACCATCTCGCTCAGGTCGGCACCGCCAACCTTGATGATCTTGATAGGAACGGCAACGTTTCCAAGATTGAGGCCGTCCTTGCGACGCGCCCGGTGGAGTGAGGCGGTCGTCTGTCCGCCATTGACGATCTGCAGGCCCTTGAGCGACTTGATTGACGGCCGTCCGGCCCGATCGTTCACGATCTCAAGGTCATCGACCGTTGCAACGATGCCGTTGTTGTAGGCCAGAAACATTGATGGTTGGTCGGCGATGGTGCGTCTGAGTTCTGAGTTGACACTCTTTCGACCCTGAAGGCCCAGAAACGCACGCACGTTCAATTCGAGCAGACGCACGCCATAGCGGTCATAGATGCGTGAAAGTGCCTCGCCGGGCAGCACAGAAAGATAAGCGTCATACTCTCCTGTCTGACTGGGAACGTGCAGACAGGGGACAGGAGCGCCTGTCAGAGCCTGCAGGTCGACGGTGATGTCGGTGCGCGTCTCGCCGCCGCCAAGGATTCTCTGCAGCCGCGCGATATCGTAGGTGTCAAACTCGACCTTGCGATCCCGCCAGTCGGTTGATCCGGTCGTCTTGTCGACCATGCCGTTCGTGAGCAGGATGATCTTGACGCTTCCAAGCGTCGGCCCCTGAGCCTCGATGAGTCTCGCAAGGTCGCTGGCGTCGCTGTTGGAAGGTTCAAGCTGCGCGGCAAGACCTTCAATGGAGGCGTTCACGAAACGGATGGCACGCTCGAAGGCGCGCGTCACTTCGGCCTGGGGTACCCGGGTCGGCGGAAGATCCTCACGGTAGATCGTGGTGAACAGCTCGAGCCGGGAGCGCTCCTCGTCGAACGAGTAGCCATCAATGCGATAGATCGCATTTCTGACGCGCCCCTGCTGAAACAGCGGGAAAGTGCCTACCAGATGTCCGGCTTCTTCAAGGCGCTCAAGGATCAGCTCTGTAAATATCTCCTGGGAGAACGGCGTATCAGCCGACAATGCGTCTTCTACTTCACCGGAGAGTTCTTCGGCGAATTTGGCAACTGCATCGTCAGTCATTGGCGCCTCCCTCGACAAACGCATCAAGGGCGGCGGTCGTGTCAGCGGCAAAGGCTGCGATGGCTCGAACTTCAAGCATATAGGTTGCTTCGGTGATGGCTACCGGCAGAGCCGCACGGCTCAGGCGAGGAAAGGCTTCAGATATGGAATAGGCGTCGATGGAACGCTGCTGAACTTTCGGTGTGAACCTCGCTGCATCGTCATCCGGCATCAGACCGCGCCGTAGAAGTGCATTCTCGAATGCACGGCGCGAAGCGTCATTCGGAAGGATGCTGCTGATCGCGATTAGGATGTCTCGCAGACACCGGGCGCTGGGTACCTCGACAAGCCTGACATGAAGCAGGTCAAGCCGGCGAAGGCCTGTTACGTCAAGCTGGTCGAGCGCCGAGATCGTGATTAAAGACGAAGGCCCGAGTCCGGCCTTTACTTCGAGCGCATGACCGTTGCTCTCAAAGTCGTGCAGGCCATCGTTGGGCGATTGCCAGGTTGCCAGGACGTAAGGGTCGGCAGCGAGCAGCTGCTCCAGAACAAGAAGCTCACCTATCAGGCCGATCGTTTCCGATCGTGAAAGTCCATCGCGTCTGTCTCGAAGAAACTGTCTCCAGGCATCCAGGCGTGCGAGAAACTGTTCCAACGCGTCCGCTGTCCCGGCTCGTGCCGCGGCCGACACAACATCTGCGCAGATGGTAGAAAAGAGGTCGCGTCTGCCACTGTCCTCCAGGGACAGAACGAGAAACGGTCCAGACTGGTCGGGGACGGTGCTCAGTCGCATTCCGCCAAGTTCGAACAGAGCCTCGGGAGCAGGGGTGGTCTGGAGCATCAGGCAAGGTGCACTGTCGCTGGCTCGCATCCCGGCAAGGATGTCCAGCGGCACTTCCGTCGAGATCAGCTTCGTCCTGAACTGACGTGCAAGAGGCGCTGTCCTCGCCAGTTCGTCCCACGCACCATTGAGCGCTTCCAGCCAAGTCATCATGACTCCTGGCGCTGTTGGACGCTGTTGATGAGGTATACGCGGGAATCTGCTGCATCGCTGTCCGGGAAGCTGACGACGACGCTGATGACGGGACGGTTGGTAGGCTCAACCCCAGCCTTGTCCGGATCGATGGGATAGATGATCAGAAGGCCGTTCTGCGGGCGCCCGCCGCGAACCTTGCGAATGAACTCGCCGGACGGCACGTTGGTCTCGGAGTCAGTACGGGATTTTCTTTCCCGGTTCGTTCTGAAGAGTGCCTCTTCAAATTCGGAATCGGTCAGATCAATCGCCTGATCCAGGGGGCTGAGGGTCGTACCGATGATGAATCGATCGTCTGGTGATTGCTGACCGTTTCGCGGCTTCCTTGGGTTACGAAGAACGCATTTGCGTCGGCGGCCTGCAAGGTCGACTTCCTTTTCGCTGCCGGTGGCAAGAAACACGGTCCAGTCGGTCAGTTCCGGGGGCTGCATGGCCAGCTGGCCGTTGATGAAGGTCGAGAGCTTGTTTCCATCCACCTGCTGACTTTCCGGCGGGAAGGTCAGATTCTTCAGGTATTCGGCAACTTCTCTGCCAGCCACGCCAGTCCAGAGAGTGCCGTCAGCTCTCGTATCCCCCACGCCTGGTCGTCGCGGATTGTCTGTCCCGGCACCAAGGCGTGATAAGAAGTCGTCGGAGATTGCCGCGTTGCGGTCGACGGTCGGGCGGTCGCGAAACATGACGGTCTGCACCTTGCCTTCGCCGGCATAGCTGCTCTGACGAAGTTCGGCGTGTCGCTGTTTGTTCTTCGCGGTCACTTCCAGAATGTCGTGAACGGCGATCTTGAGCCCGAAATCCTTCGGGGTGGCATTCATCTGGGCCATTTCGAAGAACTGCGCCCGCAGTTCCTTCTGGGCCGTCGCGACATAGCGGAACCAGTCTTCCATATCAGGGGTCGTGAACAAACGGCACAGGTCAGCAAAGCCACGGCGGTAGCCGAACCAGCGGCCCATCTGGAGGAGACTGTCGTACTGGCGCGAGACGCGCAGAAAATAACTGACCGAAAGCCCCTCAAGGGTCAGACCGCGCGAGAGCTTGTCGCCACCTACTGCAATGACCGAATAGCCGGTGTCCTTGTAGGCATCGTAGTCGATGTCTGCCTTCGTTTTGCCGTTCGCCGTGATGACCTGGATTTTGTCGGAGCTTTCAGCGAGGGTTTCCGCAACCTGATCCCATGTCACGGGAATCGTATTTCGCCCGTACACGGTGGACCGGACTGCTTCCGTTGTCGGAAGATAGTCTGATTCCCACACGGCCTTCAGGCGCTGCATGGTTTCGCGATCACCGTTGGAAATCATCGCGCGCGTTTCGCGCACGTACTTCTCGACCTGACGGTGGACCTCACCGTGAACATCGACAAAACGTGAGACGTGAACGAGCATCGAGTTGTGTTCGCGCTCCTGTCCTCGCGCCGCACGGGCGGCGCAGGTCAGGAGAAAGGCGTCGATGGCTTCCTCCAGACTTGGCGGGATGATATCCTGATTGTTGAAGCGCGGTCTGAGATACTTGTCGTGCGGATACGGTATCCAGTCCTCCAATGTCTGATCTATGGGCCGGACCAGGGGCAGGCCTGGATTGTCTGCGTCATCGTTGGTGCCGAAGACAGCGGCTGGGCCGAAATAATCATCTGGCGGCGTAAGGGAAACGATGAAGGTCGATGGAAAGAGGTCTGGCCCGAAGTCGTTTGCCTGCCGCTCATCGTGAATGAGGATGTTCGCAAAGGGCGTCGCCGTGTAACCCACATATACTCTGCGATCGAATGACATCAGCAGGCGTCTGATTTCTCCGTTGACGCGCTTCGGATCGTAGTCCTGCTCGAATGTCCCATCCTCCAGAATAGGCTGGTCGCCGGTATCAACCGACGCCTGGTCGGACTCGTCGTCGATGACGAGGACCGGCGCCGCTTTTGCAGGTCCGGGCAGCCGTGCAATCCAGTTGTTCAGGTTCTCAAGAACCTTTGCGTTCTTCTTGACGATGAACAGGCAAGGCTGACTGACAGGTGAAAAGTTGAGCTGGTCAGCTGCACGTTGATTGAAGTCGCCATTCGGATCAGCCATCGTGAGACTGTCGACGGTAAGCTGGGGATTGAAATTACCGACCCCGATGATGCGCAGAGGCTGATTGGGCTGACGCGTCTTGGGATTCGTGTCGTAGCCGAGAAAATCCTTGTCGAAACGCTTCTGGGTCTGCAGACGCAGTATCTTGTGCATGCCGGCAAGCACGATGATGATGCGGTAGCCCGCATCCGCCGCACGGTTCACGACCCCGGCATAGCTGGCCGTCTTTCCTGACTGCACGTCGCCGACAACAAGCCCTCGCCAGTCCCAGCTTCCCGGGCGCTCCGGGTCGTCCATGACCTCCAGAATTCTTGCGGTGCTTTCCTGAAGCCGCTGAATCGATTCGACAGGCCAGCCATCTTCCTCCAGCTTGTAAAGGTAGCGTTGCATGAATGGGCCTGGCTGACGACGTCCTCCAAGATACCAGGGGGCAGGTCTTTCCTTGTCCTGCAACGCCAGCGCCGGACCCTGCTCTGTCACGAAGATGGTCCAGAGCATCCGTTCGGCAGCCTCCTTCTGCTCGGCAGTAACGGCCTGCCTGGTCATCAACGTGAACGTCTGAGCGTCCAGGTCCACAATCTTGGCGATGCCCTCCCGATTGATTACCTCGCCGGATTCCTTCTGAACCTGCAGGATTTTTCTCGCTCTGAGCGCGAGCGCTTCAACGATGTCCGTCACGTCGCTTGCCCCATCTTGCGCACGAGTTCCGCTCTTAGCTTCGTCAGGTCGCCGGGAAGATTGACGAGAAGCATGTCTGCACGCTGATCAGGGGTCATGGATGCTGGCAGAACTTTGCCAAGTTCGAGCAGCTGATTGCCCAGCTGCGCAATCTCGTCCGCATCCATTGGCGGTGATGCGGTAGCTTCGGTTTCGGATACGTCGAGCCAGATACGCTCAATCGGTACGCTTCTTTCAATGATCGACAGGACAGCATTCAGAGGACGAGCGTCTCCTGCGCTGTCTCGGCAGGCCGCTATTACAGGATGGTCGCGATTGATCCTGTACTGAAGTCCTCTCGGCCCTTTCAGGGCCAGCCAGACCGTAGGCGCAGTGTGTGGCACCCCACGCGCGCGAGAGCCCTGACCTCGGAACGCAAAGACTTCACGGGCCTCCTGACGACAGCGGCCGCCAATGGCTGTCAAGCGTGCTCGGAGTGCGCCGGGCGGACGTGCCTGAGATTTACGGACATCGATGCGCCAGTCTCTGTCCAGGTCAGTGGGAAGATCAACCTCGATACGAGCCAGACGGCTGGCTTCGTCCCGGGTCCACGTGCGGACGCCACCGAGGCCCAGCCAGCTGCCTGCGACGAGCAGCCGTTTTCCGCGATAGACGTAGAAGCCTTGACGCGCTCCCCAGCCGCCGGGACCTCCGGCGGCCTCATAGTCCGCTTCGTTTGCATATCGATCGCGGTGCGGGAGCACATAGGGTCTGATGGTCAAGGCGGAGCCCGCATGGCGAACCCGTTCCGAATGCAGCTCCCGCGTCGAAGGATGCCCGGTCTGAAACGGGTCCCAGGCTTTTATCGGACGCCCATTGAGGATGATCTCAAGCCTAGTTGCATCACCGTTGATGAACCGATGGAAGACCATGCCGAGGTGGGCGCGGATGTCCTCAAGGCGAAGGTAGAAGGTCTTCTTCTCAAGTCCCGACAGGCCTCCCAGGGAGTCCATGCGATCCCACAGAACGAGGGTGCCATGTTCGAGCTGGAGCAGCTTGGTGGCCAGAGGGTGCTGTGGCAACGCTGCCGAAACGGTCGCGAACCATCCACGCTTCGCAATCTCGTCAACGTCCAGGACCAGGGCTGATGTTTTGCTGGCTGTCCTGCTGATGATTGTAAGCTGGCGACACTGGGACAGCGACGCCGTCTTCAGCCCCAGTCCGAACCTGCCCAGATCGCTGGCCGTCCGCGTAGAATTTGGACCCGTCCCTCCGAAGCGCAGCGCCTCGGCCAGCGTGAGGCGATCCATGCCGTTGCCGTTATCGAGCAGCGCGGCCTGCGGATGGCCGTTGTTCCACTCGAGTTCAAGTTTCAATGGTTGCGGCCTCTGCCGCAATGCTGTTGTCGATCAGGTCGGCGATTGCCGTTTCTGGCGAGTAACCGAGACCCCTGAGGGACTCCACAAGAGCTGCTGCCGACGGAGTGATTTCGACGGGCCGTTCTTTTGCCATCCCTAGGCAACCTGACGATCATCAGTCTGATCTGCGGACTGTGCTGCCTGATTCAGCTGCTCGCGAACGACCCGGGCAACAGCCAGGCCCAGCAGCGGTGGCACTGCATTCCCGATCTGCCGGAAGGCCGCATTCATCGCGCCTGCAAAGACAAAACCATCGGGAAATGACTGGAGGCGTGCAGCTTCGCGGACGGAGACGGTCCGGCATTGCCGACTGTCATAATGGATGTGAGAATAGGTGTCCTTGCCCATGTGAGCCGTCAGCGTCCGTGACGGCTTCGCGGGATCAAGCTTCCACCACTTGTTCGGGAATTTTTCGGGGTCGTAAGGCGGGACCATTTCGGCTCTGAGGTTGCGGTAAACCGTCGAGTTCTTGGAAACGCTGCCCAGCCGCTTTTTGCGAAGAGCCTGCTCGAACATATCTTCGGCGAGCTTCCTCGCCACAGGATAATCGGCGCCATGATCCATGGCTTCAAAAATGGGGAAGTCGCGCGGTGTAAGGCGGACGAGGTGACCGTCCGTACCGGCGTCTCTGGCGAAGCCATCCCAGCTCCGCATCATGCCAGCATATTCCGAGAGCGCCTTCTTGCTCTTGCGATAAGGCAGTTCTTCAGTGAGCTTGCGCCGGCGGATGACCCGAGGGTCGTTGACATGCTCGGTTATGCGAGGGAGGTCTGCGAGCGCCTGCCTCGTCCCCACCGCCGGTTTCAACGTGTCTGACGGTTCGTGAAGCTGGTGGAAGCGCCCGCTGGTCTGATCGACGTGCTTGAGGGCTACGCGTCGCGTCCCCTGATAACCGCTCGGCAGCTCGGCGAAACAAGTGGGCACGGGGAAACTAGGATTCTCTCCAAGACCACAGGCGAGGGCCACGATGAAAAGCCGCTCTCTGATCTGCGGTACGCCGAAATAGGCGGCGTTGAGCAACGTGTAGGCCGTCGAATATCCGGCAGCTTCCAGATGGTCGCAAATCTCCTCCGGCACGTTGTGACCGCCGAAGTTGAGGATGTCTGGAACGTTCTCGATGACGATTGCGAGAGGTTGCGTATCCTCGACGTATTTCAGAAATCGACGATAGAGCGCGGCGCGCGGGTCCTTCTGGAAAGCATCCTCTTCTCCGCCAGACACAGAGCGAAGTTTCGATCGGCCGATGCGGGCAAAGGCTTGGCAGGGCAGACCGGCGGCCAGAACATCAAACGATTCGGCGGTGGCGGTCGGCAGCTCAAGTTCGGCTACCAGCTGATCTGCTGATACGCTTTCCATGTTACGCGGCGCGGCCCAGGGGCCTTCCAGGTCGCGACCGTTGGCGAAGTTGAGCGCGTAGCTCTTTGCTGCTTCGGGATCGATCTCGATGTGGGCAGCAAGCTCGAATCCCGCGGTCTGGAGGCCCAGGGACAAGCCGCCACAGCCGGAACAGATTTCGAGGGCGCGCGGGCTTCCGCCCAAGCGCAGCCGGGCAAGTTTCCTTTGGCGAATCAGCAGCGCATCTGCGGTAATCATCGGCGACCCAGCAATTCCTTCAACTTCTTGCGGAGGCCGTCAGAATCCGTCGTTTCGCACTCCCAAATGACTGCGACGCGCCAACCCATCCCCTCCAGCCCCGTCTGCGCGCTTCTATCTCGTGCCACGTTGTTCTTAAATTTCTCGCGCCAGAATTGTATATTTGATTTAGGCGTATAGCAATAAGGGCAATCCTCATGCCGGTGCCAGAAACAGCCGTGCACGAACAGCGCAAGCTTTCTGCGGGGGAAAACTAGGTCGGGTGATCCGGGAAGGTTCCTGACATGGAGTCTGTACCTGTACCCCAGCCGATGTGCCACGCTCCTGACCAGCAGCTCAGGCTTGGTGCCTTTGCCGCGAATGCGGCTCATCATTTCCGAACGTCGTGCCGGTGAAACAATATCTACCAACATAACCTCATCTGGTCGTTCACTGTACTTGCGTTTGGACTACAGAAAGAAACCGCACTTCTACAGCTTGGTGATCCCGAGCACCCACAACCTGCGTCAGGCCGCGGGCTTCAAGGGAGCTTCGCGGTAATCGTCCGGGGCCATTCCCACACCGAGGGGTAGTTGTCGCCGATGTAAAGGATCGCTTCGTCAGTCAGGCGACCATGGCAAATCATCAAGCGGGCAATAGATTCGTCGGCATCCCGCTGCTTGGCCTGCGCCAGAGATTCGCGGACCTGATCCAGCGTGCGAAGCGGAATACCCTTCTCTTCGGCGGCGTTGTGAATCCAAGTGGTCAAGGTTCAAGCCTCCGCGCGGTTGTCGTACAGAGGAGTTGCGTGCGGCACGTAGGTTGCTCCAGCCCATACGCGACCATTGTAAGAAACGTGGCCCATGACCTCGCCGCGCTCGTCAACGATTTTTGGGGACGGCGTACGGGAAGCGCCTTCGCCCATCTTATCGCGGGCGGCGCAGAACAAGCGAGATGCTTCCTCGAAAGAGGCGATCTGGAACCGCTTGCGGCCGATTTCCAGAAACATGGTCTTGCTTGGGGTCATTTTGCTCTCCATCACCCTCCTTGGCCTTGGGCGTCTTTGAACCTTTTAGCTTCCGCCACAGCTCCAGCAGGTGCTCGCAACTTTCAGCTGACCAGCGATCATTGGCCTGTACCGAGCAAACCATCAAACCATAACATCGCGGTGAGCTGTCCGCGACGGTTACCTCACAAGGTAAGACGATCAAAGGCTCGTGGAGCTTTTGACAACTCTCTACCATGAGGGAATGATAATCAACTTCGCCCGGCGGGCGGCCATAGGTGCCGCGCCCGACTGGCCATAACCCCGCCCAGGTTTGCCAATGGTAGGACTTGAACAAATTGGTGAGATGGCGGGAAAAGCAGCCGCTCTCCCGCGCATCGAGCGATACGAGCTAGATTGCCAGCCTCGCCGCAGGCCAAACTGGACGGCGTCGCAGGGCGAACTGACCGGCTGTGGTTGGATCAATAGATTTTCGAAACTCGCCGATGATGCAGAAACTGCGCATTGTGGATTCGTAAAGCGCAGCGTCTTTTTTGCGGTTGAGCACAAGGAGAGGCGCATAGCCGCTGGCGGACGCGGCGGCAGCGTGCGCGCACTCGGCGTCAGTTCGCCGCAGCGCTGGCCCAGCGTGCCCGACATTCCCGCCATCGCCGAGACCGTGCCGGGATATGAGTCGAGCGTGTTCTACGGCATGTCCGCGCCCAGGGGCACGCCGCCGGAAATCATCGATATCCTCAACAAGGCGGTCAATGTGGCCCTGAAGGATCCGAAGCTGGTGGCGCGGCTGGCCGATCTGAAAATCTGGCGCGGAGTCTATGACGATGGCGTTAGCTTCGGACTGGACACCTTCGTCGAGCGAGCTGATCTTGACTCACAAAACGAGTACAATATTGCCTGTGCCGTCGCCACACTTTGGGGCGGTAAAAGCAGTGAGACATGGTTGCTCGAGCCGGCACCCTTCTGCTTTGGGGATCTCTGCATTTTCGAGCAGCTCGCGATTGATGCCCAAACCGCATCACATAGCCAGGCCACATGGACGATCGTAAATAGCCTGCTGCAGCGTGTTTGTCGTCGCGGCGTGGCTGCAATCATCCTCAAGGCTTTCCCGCTCGAATATGAGGGCAACACAACGAAGGAGAACGAGGCAGCTTTTGAACGCCGGCAGCGTGCTCTCGTTCGACTTTATCAGAGGCGGCTGGGGTTTGAACCTGTATCGGACCCCTCGCTCAATCGCGAAGGCTGGATGCTGAAATTGATCAACGATGGTGCAGAGCCAAAGCGCTTCAAACGGTACTGACAAGCACCCCTCTCTAGACCATCAAACCATGACAGCGCGTACAGCTCGCCGTGATCGTTAAGTGTGATGGTGATATGGTCAAAGGCTATGCCGGTAGTCTGATATCCGCTGTGGGCCCCAAAACGGCCGAAAAGCGAAATAGCGGCATGTCTCAGACGGGCCAGATCCAGATACTGGGAGATCGAAAGCTCGCTCGAACACCGAAACCGGGCATTTGCTGTCGCAGACAATAATAAGATCGCCCCCTATCGGGGATTTCCGCCTTGCCGGCAAGATCTCATCGCGTCTTCTTCGATAACTGCATGCCGAAGTCGCGCAGCAACGCGTTCACCGAGTCGGTGCAATGGAGACGGAGGCAACGCGGACAGCCAAATCGAACGTTACGTGCTCGGCTGCAGACATCAGAACGAAGCGCAAAAATCCGAAGGCACTGTCGCTATTTGGGTCGTACGTAGGCGGCCAGATAGTGAACACCGACGGACCGTTTCCTCTCTCGATTAATTGGATACTCTACAGGTGCGATTTTGCTCTGCCGGTATCCTGGGCCGCACCCAGTTGCCGAGTGACCACTCTGATTGCCGCCTAACACGGATACGCTGTCGACAGTTCTGCTCACGAACATCCCGACATGTCCGTGGACGGGGTCCCCGATATCCGTAAATACACACAAGTCGCCATGCTGAGGTTCGGAGACCGGGTCGCCGTAGTGAAGGAAGCTTTGAGAGGACGCAGGATCGTGCGGAATAGAACGTCCGGCCCGCTTCAAGCAAAAGGAAGTCGTCGCGGCGCACCAAGGCGTGCAATCTCCCGGATATGGAGTCTTTTTATAACCTATCTCATGGAAGAATAAGACGATCAGCGGATTGGCGAAACGCTTCCATCTCTCATTGAAGGCCTCTCCCGTCGAGCCCACATCGTTGATTTGCGATAGCGCTTGCATGATCTCGAAATGGCCCTGCGTAGGCAGGGAGGTCGCAATCCTCTCTGCCTTCGTGATGTCGGCGGGATCGCCGGGGTACGGACCGCGCCGCCCAGGGGAGAAGTAATCCTGGAACGAGTACTCTCGGTAGTCCGGGCTCGGAACCGCGCAGGCAGGGCTCGCTAGCAGCGCCGTGACGCCCGTCATTAACGATCGCCTATCAAGCATGGTCCCTCTTCGGCTCAGTGCAATGGCAACACGGTGGAATTCGTCGGCGGCTTAGAATAAGATGGCGGCCGGGAATCCTGCTGGAATGTAAAAGCACTTCGCATGCCGAATAGACGTTCGCGAACCCCACCTGCATGTAGAAGTTGCCGATTTTGTCCCCTGGACCATTGCACCCGGTCGCTTTGGCGGCAGTTACTTGATCATCGACCACCGGCACATCCCCGACCCAGTGCACGCACGAGGCCGGGCAACAAATGAAAGAAGTCGCCACCGCATGCCGTAAAAGGGTTCGCATAAGCCCTTTTCTGGAAACCTCACGGCCTATCTCTAAAATAGACACGCAATTTAATTTTCGTCAAGGTTGACGGTCTTCGGATGGCCGAATCCGGCGAACAACCGTGATCGCAGGCCGCGCCTCAACGATCATAAGCCAAAGGAGGGAGAAAATCGTGAGCGCCCGGCATCCAAGACACAAAGCCGTTCAGGGGGCGGACGGGTATTTCCCACTGCCGGCGCGAGCAACGGGCGGAGCGGCTCGTTCGCGGCGCGCCGCCAAACGTTCCTCTTGGTTGGCGCTGCTGTTCCTGGTGCTCACGGCGCCGATTGCCGTATCTGCCGAGCCGGATCGAGCGTCGGCTCGCGAATGGACGGTGATGATCTATATGAACGGTAAGAATAATCTTGAACAGGACGCTCTCAACAATTTCCATGCCATGGCCAGCGTCGGGGGTTCTGACAAGGTGGCCCTCGCAGCTGAATTGGGGCGTCCCAGCACACCGAAAGGAGGCGATGGCAATTGGGCCGGCGTTTATCGCTTTCTCATAGACAAGGACATGGCACCTCAGCCTCGCGCCGCCATAGAAAAGGTCCCGGCCGGCGCCGCAAGCGATATGGGTCGACCGGAGGTGCTTTCAGATTTTATCCGATGGGCGAAGGGAAGATATCCAGCAAAGAGATACATGCTCATCGTCTGGAATCACGGCCAAGGTTATAGACTGATGCTCGCGATGCTGGCTGTCAGAAAAGCAACTGCCGTTACCGGCGCGGTCCCGACGAAGATACCAATTCCGACGCCCGGACGCGGCGCTATCGGCGGCTTCCGGGCGGTTTCAAGCGATCAAGACACCGGTTCGATCCTCTACAATGCTGACGTACAGCGTGCGATCGCTGCCAATTTCGAAGGATCCGACAAACTGGACGTCGTCGGTTTCGATGCTTGCCTGATGTCGATGATGGAGACGGCTTATGCGCTCCAGCGATCGTCGAAGGTCATGATCGCCAGCGAAGAGCTGGAACCCGGCGACGGATGGCAATATGCAAAATGGGTCAGCGAGCTGGTCTCTTCGCCGACGATGAGTGCAGCCGATCTGGGCAGCAAGATCGTCGACAGCTACAGGACACATTACGGCAACAGCTATTACACCACGCTTTCGGCGCTGGATCTGTCCCATATCGGAGAGGCCGCATCGGAGATGACGAAGCTGTCGAACATGATTCGCGCGAGCGGCCCTTCGGCATTGTCGGCAATGCGATCTGCGCGTCGTGATCTTTCTTCGTATGCGGAGTGGGACGATCCTCCATCATATCTGTCCATCGATCTGATGACGCTCTTGCAGCGCTTCCGGTCCAAAACCGGGTCGCCGCAACTGCAGTTGCAGGCCGAAAAGGTGATGGGGGCTATTCGCAGCTCGATATTGGCGAATTACGCCAGCACGCGCTCACAAGGAAAGCTGGGGGACGAATTCTACGGCTCACAGGGTCTGGCGATATACTACCCGCGCACTTTGGAGGATTTCCACGATGACTACTTCCACACCGGTTATCTGAAAAACAACACTGATCGGCCGATTGAATTCGTACGCAATGAAAGTTGGTCGGACCTTCTGTATGCGCTATTGGGCACGAAATAGTCCGGCTTTGAGTGCAGTGCTTTTAGTCTGTGTGGCGGCTGCCGGCCCGGCTGTTGGACAACTAATCCCAAGCTCAGTCATTCCCAAGTCGAAACCTAGCTGCGCTGTATCTCCGACCGAGCTCCGTACGCCGTCTGCGATAGATGAGATCGTCTTGCCGACGGCGAAGCGGGCGATTACCCATTTGCGTGTGGTCCAGGCTGGCGCCGAAATCCTCTTGGCTGGATCACCAATGGACAAGAATACATATGAGGTCACGATCCGCTCCAAATTTGAACGCGCAAGCTCGGACAGCTCTCCTATCTGCGGTCCCATATCATGGTCGCCACGCGCTGGCGTGTTGGTAGCTAAGGACGACAGACTTCCGCCGCGTTCGGTCTGGCAAATCGAGCTGGTCGGAGCTCCGCGAGCCGCTGGGAACAGAGTAGCGATCGAAGATCCATCCTTCGACCCCTCGGACGCGGCTGCGGGCTTGTGGCCGCCGCTCGCGCCTGCGATCAGTGCACTCTTTTGCGAGAATTGGGTGGGAAAGCCGCCTCCCAAACGCAAGGTTGGCTTTGCAGGACGCGTCGCTCTTGAGGTCTCCTTGCCCAGCGGCGATCAAGACCTGGACTCCCTGCAGCGAAATGCCGTCAAGGACCTAATCACGGGGGCGGCAGCCCTCTGGGTCGCAGCTTGCCGCGAATGTCCTCCGGATCATCTTGCAGTGATCTGGATCGGTAACGAGGCGTTCGTTCGTTCTTCCATTGGTTTCTGGCTGGATTCGTCTGAGGCGGCGATTGCAGTGTCGAATGCCAAGCATGCCGAGGAGACGCTCGTCTCCAGCATCCAAAACCGTCAGTACTTCCCGGACGCAAGACCCAAGTCTTTCGAGGAACTCTTACAACGCCGTCCCTCCTTGAATTCGAATGTCGAAGGCGTCAAAAGCCTAGAGCCGTATGTGTCGGCCAAGTCGTTCGACAAAGCCATAAAGACGTTTTGTGCCATCGATCCAGCTCGGATTGCCGACTCGGCCGTCCTCACATCGATACACAAAGCTCTGTGTCGACCCAATCTACTGCCTAGGGAAAGACGTGCAAGAATCGCCATCGAATTCCGGCCCAACGGTGCAACTTACTGCGGCTCCGACCCGGAGATCATTGCGTGCCGGGCAGATTCCACCTTGACGGAATTCAACACGCGCGATTTCCGCTTTCGAATGGGGAAGGGAGTTAGCAACGTGGGGATGGGGCCCGTAGAAATCGATTTTGTACGAGTGCTGGTTCACGAAATGGGACACTGGATCGGGTTGAGGCACCTCGATGGGGGCAAAAGTATCATGGCATCGAGCGCCGAAAGAGCTCGATGCATCGATGAGAACACCATCGGGCAACTGCTGAGGAATCGATCCACCACGCCGGCAGGATCAGAGTCATTTCTCCTGCACGATCGGCGCGGGAAAAGAATAAGAGCTTCGAGCGGCGCGAATCGATCCAAGCGTTCGCATCCGTACGTCCGTTGACAGACTGAGCCTTAGCGCGCCGAAGGTTATCCGAAAGTTACATCGACTTTTTTAGACTCCATATTTCCGAAACATCCGAACGCCCGCCGGCCGGGTGGCGGGCCCTGTCCATTCGGAGTAGGGGGATCGAAGCTCGCACCCCGCACCTGAATTGACGGGCGAGGTGTGTCTTTCGATCGCTGCCCGCTCAAAGCTTCGCGGGCTTGGCCGGTCCCAGCTGTGCCGCCTGTCCACCAGGCTGCTCATGACGCGCAGGGGCCATGTCCTAGAGATGGCCTGCCTCTAGCGTGCAGGCTGTGTGGGTCGACGTTCAGGGCGGAGCGTCCTCCCCGGCCGGCCGTGTCGGCAGCAGACACCGACGCGGCGCGAGCCGGGCTCTAGGAAGGAAACCCCGCGCGCCGGCCTTGCTCACGCTGTCGAGCACATTCAAAAGATCGCGTGTCGATCGCGCGAGACGATCGAGCCTGGTGACTAGAAGCACGTCGCCTGGCTCCAGCTTAGCCAACACCTTGGCAAGCTCCTTGCGGTTGGCAGCGGACGCGCCGCTGGTACGAATTCGTCGCCACGGGGGCCCGTGGGCATCAAACCCATAACACCATCAAACGCAGTTACCTCTGGGGTAACCTATGGTCGGATGGTGTTATGGTGAAATATTTTTCGGCCATCGTTCAAGACCCGCTCGACAGTTTTGCCCGAAGAGAAGCGCATGACTAGTAAAAGATGGATGGCCGCTCGAGGGAGTGACCGGTCTCAGTTCGGACATCGCAAAACGGGCGCGAATCCGCTGTATCTAGATCATCATCGCGCGCATACTTCGTGTGAAGATTGCTAAGCTTCGTTTTGTCTTGGATCCCACGAAATGGCATGCTGACCGAATGAGCCAACTCCACAAGATTGCAGCCCCTTCTGGTACGCCACGTGGAACGGCAATTTTTGTGCACGGGCTTGGGGGTGACGCTTTCGGGACTTGGCGCGCAAGGCCCGGCGAAGAGGCGTCGTGGCCTCGCTGGCTGGCGGAAGACAACCCAGGGCTGGCGGTCTTCTCCGTCGGTTATCCGGCCGCCGTTTCAAACTGGCAAGGCACGTCGATGCCCTTGCAGGATGGGGCGGGAAACGTTTTGGAAGGACTATTTGTCGATCTTGAACAGTTACATGCCCCGATTGTTTTTGTCTGCCACAGCCTTGGTGGGCTGGTCGTCAAGCAGCTGCTGCGCAAAGCCAACGACATGCAACAAGGCCGCCGAGAGGCTGCCGAACTTCTCAAGAGAGTGCGCGGAGTCGCGTTTATGGCGACCCCGCACACCGGCTCGCAATTAGCTAACGTGTTGGGTCTATTCAAAACAGTATTCAGGGTGTCGTCGGCGACACAGAGCCTAATCAAAAACGACCCGGCGCTTCGGGACCTCAACACTTGGTATCGTGATTGGTCCCTGCGGTGCTCCATCCAGCACCGCGTATTTTTTGAAACTATTGCCCTACATGGCGTGACAACAGTCGATTCCGGTTCGGCCGACCCTGGTTTGTTCAGTGCACAACCGATCGCCATAGACGCTGACCACATTCAGATTTGCAAGCCGGAAAGCCGAGAGGCTCTGATTTACAAGAGCACGCGCGACTTCATCAGCAAGCTTATGCAGTCACCTCCGACGACTTCAGACGCAGAGATTTCCGCCCCCGCGCTACAGAAGCGCAGCCCGATGATGGCGCCCAAGCCACCGGCCGATTTCGTGCAGCGGCCGTTAGAGTTTGAGGCACTCAAGAAACAGCTCCTCGATGAAAAGGGCAATGCTGTCGCTATCACCGCCGCGCTGCAGGGTGCCGGCGGCTACGGCAAAACGACCTTAGCTAAGGTACTTGCGCATGATCCCGACATCCGGCACGCCTACTTCGACGGCATTCTCTGGGTCGAGCTGGGCGCGAAGCCCGAAAATTTGCTGTCGATCATCTCCGATCTCATAACGCGCCTGACGGGCGTGCCGCCAGGACTCGAGACGATTGACGCCGCCGCCTCCGCCCTCGACGAGGCTTTAGGCGACCGGCATATTCTCATGATCGTCGATGACGCCTGGCGTGAGCAGGATTTGCGCCCGTTCCTTCAGGGCGGTCCCAACACGACTCGGCTCGTTACCACACGCATTGACAAGGTTCTGCCTGCTGGCACGGTCCGCCAACCCGTCGATGCGATGCAGGAGCAAGAGGCGCTGAATCTGCTCGCCTGGGGTTTACCCGTGGACCAATCGGCGGCTCGGAGTCTTGATCTGGGCAATCTTGTCGCTCGTCTTGGTGAGTGGGCGCTGCTGTGGTCGCGTTGTGCGTGCTGTCCGACGGGCGGCTTGCCACCGGCTCCGACACGATCCAGCTATGGGACGTCAAGACCGGTGCGGAGACCGGTCGCCTCGAAGGGCACACGGGTTTGGTCAGCGCGCTCTGCGCACTGCCCGACGGAGGACTTGCCTCCGGCGGTCAAGACAACACGATCCGGCTGTGGGACGTCGAGACTGGTGCCGAAACCGCCCGACTCCATGGGGACTTGCCTGGTGTGGAGGCGCTGTGCGTGTTGCCCGACGGACGGCTAGCCTCAGGCGTTAGCGGCCGAGATATCCGACTATGGGACGTCAGAAATGCTCAAACCGTCAAACACCAAGGGCATTCGGACCGTGTTGTCGCGCTGTGCGTTTTACCCGACGGGCGTCTCGCGACGGGCTCTCGCGACAGGACGATCCGACTATGGGACATCGAGACCGGTGCGGAGACAGGTCGCCTCGAGGGGCACACGGGTTCGGTCAGCGCACTGTGCGTGTTGCCCGACGGGCAGCTTGCGTCAGGCTCCGAGGATGATGGCACGATCCGGCTTTGGCAAGCACAGACCGCCGGCGAGACCCGCCTGGTAGGGTGTTCGAGCAGTATCGGCGCGCTGTGCGTGCTGCCCGACGGCGGGCTCGCCTCGGGCTCTCCAAGCGGACCGATTTATGTGGGACGGCGAATCGATCTACGGCTCAGATGACACCACAGTTCAGCTATGGGACGTGAAGACGGGCACTCTGACCGCCAGTCTTGGGGCGGGTTTCGGTAGGGTTTGCGCGCTGTGCATGCTGCCCGATGGGCGGCTCGTCTCGGGCCACCAGCAAAATCCTATTAGATTGTTGGACCTCAGTACCGGTACCGAGACCGCCCGTATCGATGTGCCTGATTGCGGATGTCCCGTCTTGTGCGTGCTGTCAAATGGACGTCTCGCTGCTGTAGATAAAAACACGATCCGGCTCTGGGACGTTAACACCGGTGCCGAAACCGGTCGCCTCGAGGGGCACCGGGATTGGGTCACCGCACTTAGTCCGCTGCCCGACGGGTGGCTCGCCTCAGGCTCCCGGGACAACACGATCCGAATTTGGGACGTCAGCACACTCCGTGAGGTCACACGCCTGGAGGTCGACGCCCCGATCGAAGGAATTGTCGCGTTGCACGACGGGCGCCTCGTTGCTGGTGACGCCGTTGGGGGCTTGCACTGGCTGGAGATAGTGAATTGAGACCCCGAGACCTCCGCCAGTAGCCGACATTAGTCTGCTCATGGGAGGCCGGCGTAGTGCAACGTCCGACTTGAGTAATGCGCCACCGAAGCGGACATTGACCAACCACCGCCAGTAAGTCGACCTGGCAAAGCCAGTCGCCACGTGGGCCTGCATGCCTATAAAACCATAGCACCATCGGACGCCGTCCCCGGAGAAATAGCCCGTCGGATGCTCATCAGACATCGACGTCGTCCTCGGCTTGCGGCGAAGGTGGAGAGCCATCGAACCACAACACCGTTCAACGGCGTCACTTCGATGGGTCGGGGTTTGATGATTTAATGGGTTGCGGCCACCGATCAGCCCACTTGATAGTTGCCTTGGAATTATTGCGTTGCTACTCACCCATTCACGCTGGATCAATTCAGGCTCCCCGCAAACTCCGGATTCCTCTTCAACACGTCCGGCCTCCTTTGGCATGAGCAAATTGCGACCAGCTTCGCAACGCTTTGCCAAGTGGCCTAGGCTGGTTGCGCCACAGTCACCTTTTCACCTTTCCTTGAGGCACGCCTTGGTTGACCGCGCCGCGGAAGCTACGGTTTTCGACAGTACCCGCGAATATTTTCGACATAGCCGCCGCGCGAGAGGTCTCGAACTCGCACGGCAGTCCAGCCTAGCTCTCGCATAACCCGGGCCAGGCGGCGGCACGCTCCCGCTCCTCGATTGCGCTGAAGGACTTCGAGATGATCAAACAGCGCCTGCGTGGCGATCCTTTCGACACCATCGCTGCCAGCTTTGCCGCGCACGCGCACAAGTCGAACAAGCCAGGGTTCCGAATTTCTGGCTGCAAGTTCGGCGTCTGCTGCTCTCAGCCTGCCTATCCAAGACATGACCGTCCTCTTATCCAAAGTTTTCTGCTGTTCAGCAACCATCTGTCGCGCGAGGTTTCCGTCCAACCCCTTAACAAGGCGCAAATAGAAGCGGGCGGCTTGCACCGTATGAGTGGCGCGAGTGGCGCTTAATGCCGATTTTACAGAAATTCCCCATGTGAGAGTTATCTGGAAAAGATCTGCAAAAAGACTCATGGACCGCCACTACCGCCACCGTCACCGGGGGAAGGATCATCCTGGCCGCGCTCTAATTCGGTCGAACCGGTTGAAGAACTGTTGGCTTCCTCGACGAGTGCAGGGCGAATGCCATCGTCGTAGACTTGGCTTCCATCGTCTGTTGTCCCGATCGGGCCGGGACCGTTAATTAGCTTAAAGCGCAGGCCGGCAATCAGCCTTACTCCTCCGGTGCCCTTTGCCGATGTGAAGCCGCGGTCGCCCAGGTGCCGCCGGAATTTGAGTTTGCTAAGTGCCCAGCCGACCTCTTCATTAGCCCAAAAGCTATAATCGTTGTAGGCTGCGCCGGTCGCAATGGTCGCGTGGGCGTCTGGTTCGCAGCGTTCCTGCATCCATTGACCGACCACATCCATATCCGAGCGATATTCCTGCGTGGACGCGAGCACTGATTTTGGCGGATTAAGGCCCTCTTTCAAGTACGCTGCCAGCCCGGCAAGCGCCCAGTTCAAGATACCGGACAGCTCGGGCACCAGGCGGCGCTCCCGGAAATCCCTTTCAACGGCGCTTGCGGCAATTGCAATCAGGAAGGGAATGAGGTGTACGCGCCGCCAAATACCTTCATCCGCGCCGCGGATAATGGGCTTATGATTGGTGGTGACGAACGCCTTGTGCGTCGGAGAGAAATCAAAGAAGTGGCCATACAGATTTCGCGCGGTGATCATGTCTTGGCTGATTATGAACTTCACGCGGGCCTCATTGAGCTGATCATTTTCCGCTGTCTCGTTGACGGCGACAAAGCGTTTGCCTTTGAGGCGGGCGATCTCCTCTGTCGCTCCGCCCTGCACTTTTCGTTCAACCAGCAGATTAGCGTCAGCGGCAAGAGCGTAGCTGCCCATCAAAGAGTGCACGGTTTCGCGGTAGGTGGATTTCCCATTTCGGCCTGTGCCGTAGGGTATGAAGATGACCTCTTCCCGAACTGAGCCGGTTAGCACGTAACCCGTCACGCGCTGCAAATATGATTGTAAATCAGCATCGTTGCCGGTGACTGTTTGCAGGAACTGCGCCCAATTGGGGCAAACAGCATTAGGATCGAAAGACGCGCCGGCGCATTTGGTAATCAGGTCCTCTCGGAGGGCCGGCCGAAACGTTCCTTGCCTTAAGTCTATCACGCCGTTCTGAACCCCGAGAAGCCATGGGTCCGCGTCAAGCACCTCGGCAGAAACGGTCACACCCTCCTCGGCTCGCGCCAAATTAATCATCGCCGTTAGGCGGGCTTCGGACTGGCTTCGCATTGCGTGTCTAAGCAACTCATTCCGATTGGCTTGACTGTTGAGGGTCAGCGCCTCATTGAAAATGGCAAAAACCGTCTCTTCTGCGAGACGCATCACGGCGCCATTGCGGTCAATTTCCCATCGCCCTGTTGTATCATTCCAAACAATCCAGGTGTTCCATTCGTCGACGTAGTGAATATCAGCGCCGTGTCGGGCTTTAAGGCGGCGTGCATTTCCCCAGTCGGTGCGGAAGTCGCCCGCCACATTGATCGCCGATGTTTGTTGAGATGCATTCGTCTGGTTTGGTACGCTATTTTCCATTGGTGGACTCTTTTGCAGTTATCGAGGATCGGCATCGCTCATATTCTCTTGGGGGCCGCCAAATAAGGCCCGAGCTCAAAACGGAAATCTGTGGGGCGGAAACCGCACTGAGGTATGGTAAATATTGTGTGCAGTTAACCAGGCGCGGTCAGGCTCAAACTCAGCCAGTAGTGCCATAACGTGGTATTCAGCAATGGCGTCTGATTGCGATGGTGAGGGAAGCTCGGCGACCTTATTGTGAACCCTGTGCACGTATTCGTTGGTGATGTGGAAAGCGAGTCTTGGATCGTCTCGGTCTCGAATGAGCCTACAGTCCCTTTCAATTTTCCAGATCAGGGCCAACCTATACATCACCCTCATCGCGATCTCAGCGGCATGATCGCGGTGGTTCTGGTACAGATATTCGCCGGCGCGGTCCGTCGCGATCATAGCTCGCTCCGCCTCGTCTATCTCGCGTTTCATTTTTGATTGGGTCATGACTGTTTCTCCCGCGCGCAGACTGGTTTTGTCTTGATCGGGGGAAGCAACTCCAAGCATCGCCGTAAGTCATCGGCGAGTATCAGAGTTCGGCGCCCGCGTTTGCGGGCGGTAAGTTGCCCGGCATTAATCATGTCGTAGATTGCTGTGCGACCGATGCCAGATCGCGAGCACGCCTCGGCGATGCTGTATGCGAGTGATCTTTCCATAATGATATCCTACGTTGGCCGGGGTGATCCCGGCGGATACAGGCGTGTCTACACGTTGGGACGGACGGAATAGATGCACCTAATTCCCAAGGCAGATTGACCTCAAACGAAGGACCTCAGTCCGATGCCGCTATCTGCGGAACAGAGACGGCCGCACGCGCTGCCATCGCTCGAAAAGCTTGCGCGGAGCCCTTGTGGAGCCCGGCCATAGTAGTGGGGCCAATTCAATGAACAAATGCACGGGTAGGCTCTCCGAGCCCGCGACGTAGCGGAGTCCGGGTTTCAGGCCACTCGCTTTGCACGCATCAATAATGTCATCAATTAATAGAAGGACAGCGTTGTCCGGGGGTCTTCCAGCCCCTTGCAAGCGATTGGGTAGTGGTCCGTGAGCAGCCCAAACCGCAGCATGTTCGACCGCGTAAATGAGTGCCGACTTAAACTTTCGGACTTCGACTGCAGTCAACTTTTCGCGCCTATTCTTACCGTTTGGAAGTCCGGTAGGATCGGAAAGTATGTCGTAAATGCGCCGCTCTAATACCTCGGCTTCGCGTGACGTAAGTCGGTTAATTAGAATTTGACCTGCATCCATTGTGTTTATTGGTTCGATCCAGTCGACCAAAGCCATCGCGTCAGCATGGCCGACCATTGATGACACTGTTTGATCTGCCGTAAACCTCATATTGACCTCCACGAACTTCGCGGACACGTCCGCATCCGCGTACGTGCAGGGATGGAGCATCCAGGGTGTTAAACGGAGATTAACTTGGTTTGTTACCAAAGTGTGATTGCGATGCGATCCGTTGAAAAATGTCGGCTACGGATAGTTTAAGCGCGGCGCCAAGCCCGGTTAGCAGCCCGATCATCCTCCAGCCCCCAGGGGGCCGGAGTTAACGCCGAAGCGCAACGACCTTGCCGGTCCTGAGCGTAGAGCAATAAGCAGCCCATTGGTCCATCAGCTTTCGCCGCTTTTCCAAGGCGTCGCTGCGGCGGTACGCCTGTTCGGCCTTATCCCCGATGACGTGGGCCAACGCCGTCTCCACCACTTCGCGCGGGAAATTGGAAACGTTGCCAGCCCAATCGCGAAAGCTGGAGCGGAATCCGTGCACCGTCGCGTCTTCGACCTTCATCCGGCGGAGGACCATCTCCATGGACATATTTGAAAGCGGCTTGTTGCGGGGCCAGTCCGGGAAACACAAAATCGCCTTCCCTAAGCTTTTCAAGTTGGCACAAGATCGCGCCGGCACGCGGCGACAAAGGTACGCGATGTTCGCGGCCTGCCTTCATGCGGGCAGCGGGGACGGTCCAGATTTTCTTATCGAGGTCGATTTCGAACCATTGCATTCCCAGGATTTCGCCGGACCGGGCCGCCGTTAGGATGCACAGCTCTAACGCCAGCGCAGCTAATGCTTCCCGCTTCCGAAGTTTTGCGATGAAGGCCGCAACATTTTCATACGGCATTGCGGCGTGATGACCGCGTGCCAGTTTCGACTGTCGCGGTAACAGGTGGTCTAGATGGCCACGCCAGCGGGCGGGGTTTTCGCCATCGCGGAAGCCTTTAGCCTTGGCCGCGTCCAAAACCTTTTCAATCCTCCCGCGCACCCGCGAGGCGGTTTCGGCTTTCGTCGTCCAGATCGGCTTTAGGACTGCCAACACGTCATCGGTAGCGATGGTGTCCACCGGCTTGGCGCGCAACGGATCGGCGTAGGTCTCCAGCGTGGATTTCCATTGAGCCCTGTGCTTCTCGTTCCGGAAACCGGCAGAGAGCGTTTCCCGCACGTCATCGGCCATCTCGCCGAAGGTGGGAATGCCATCGTCGCGCTTGCGTTCGTCAATGGGGTTCAGGCCTTGAGCAATCTTGCGCCGTGCGCTGGCGGCTTTCTCGCGGGCATCGGCGAGGGTGACGCTGGCGGCGCTTCCGAGGCCCATTTCCTTCGCCCGACCGCGCCAGGTGAACCTTAGTACCCATTTCCTGGCGCCAGTCTTGGAAACAACCAGGTAAAGGTTCGCGCCGTCGCCGTATTTTCCGGGCTTGGCAGTTTCGACTTTTCGAGCGGTGAGGTGGGCGGCCATGACAGGGTCCTATACGGACCCCAGGTCTGGATGAGCCTGCTCATGAAAGGTCCGCCCCTCTGCCGCGTCGAACAGCCCGGTCCCCAATTCAGTCCCCAAGTAAGATGCGGTTAGAGGTGAACAGCGCCAGACGGCCACGGACAGGTTGACGCTTTCGCCCCAGAAACTATTAATGTATTTAGAAGCTTAGCGGTCATGGACGGACGCATCTGGACCGTCGTTCGTCGGCCTCCCTCTCCGCCACCCGTTCGCTAGCACTTCTGCGCGGCGCGCCCGGCCGCCTCCACGCATGCCTCGAACACATCCAGCGCCTCGAGGCCGCGCGCCTTGCCATCCGAGGGAACGAAGATCGGGTAGCCGCCGCTCTGGACCGCGCCGACGATCATGAGATTGTCCGGCAGATGGAAGCCTTCGATGCCCAACTCCGCATGCCCCGTGCCAAGTTGCCGCCGCATCCGGGACTCGAAACTCTCCGGAGAGTTCGAATAGCCGAAGATCGGCTTGCCCTTGCCGAGAAACCAGCCGACCTCGATCAAGGTGCCGGCGTCGGCGGACGTGCTTGCGAACGGCGTGAGGTTGGCGATGATGATGTCACATCGTTCCATCATCGCGAGGTCCTTTTCATAAATCGTTTGCCAGACCTCCAGGTGCTTCGCGGCCGTCGCTACGTCCCCATTGAGGGGCGGCAGACCGCGCAAGCCTGATCGCCGGCATATCTCCACCTTCCTTGCGGCGTGCGCGGCCGCGTCGGGAAGAAACACATCGGGCCCGGCCAGATAGGCTATCGCTGTCATGACAAATCTCACAAAAAGAATCCGCACCGCCGAGCATAGGCGAAAACCCGGCGGTCCGAAGCACAACGGCGCCATCGGGCAGCTTCTACGCCGGATTTCTCGAAAGCCTTTGTGGTGCTTCCAACAATAGGCGTTGGTCGTCAGTCTCTTGTCGGCACCCGCGCAAGTTGATATTCCAAAGGTCGCCGCCGCCCGATCGCGGCGCCATCGATGGAGGAAGAGCATGCTTGCATCTCTTGTTTTCCACGTGAACGAGAACGGCCGATACATCCGCTGTCTCCCAAATCTCCGCCCGCCATATCTCGCAACCGGCTTCGCGCTGATGGCTCTGATCGGCGGCCCGGCGATGGCCCAGGGAATCTCGGAGCCGGCGGCGCGTCAGTTAGAGAATAGAACTATCGTGCCGCCGGGCGGTGGATCGGGCGCCCGTCTGTTCGCACTGCCTGAGGGATTCCAGCTCAAGACGCTGCAATCGGACGCGGCCAAAGCCGATGCCAATGTGGATTCGGACGGCGACGGGTTGACCGATGTGGAAGAGCGCGCGCTCGGCACCGATCCCAACAATCCCGACACCGACGGCGATGGCCTGCCCGACGGATGGGAGGTCCATGGCGTGAACGGCATCGACCTGCGCGCGTTGGGCGCAAGCCCCCTGCACAAGGATCTGTTCGTCGTCATGGACTACATGGAGCGGTCGACCGCGACCAACGGGCTTGGTCCCAACAGTGTGGTCACGGCCGGAATCACCGCTGCGTTCGCGGCCGCTCCCGTTCAAAATCCCGACGGCCGGCCGGGGATCGCCATCCATTTGATGACGGGGAACAAGATCGACTATCAGGACGATCTGATTCCGTTGGCGCAGGCCTTTGCCGCGGTGAAAGCTGGGAGTTTCGACGTCAAGCAGGCACCGGTCTTCCACTACATGATCTGGGCCAACGGCTACGACCAGGGAACATCGAGCGGCAATGCGCTCAACATTCCCAATTCGGATTTCGTCGTCACCCTCGGCAGGTGGAACAATGGTGCCGGAGGTACCAACGATCAGAAAATCGGAACCTTCATCCATGAGCTCGGGCACGATCTGGGCCTCCACCACGGCAGCGTCGATGACGTGAATTACAAACCCAATCACCTCAGCGTCATGAACTATTCCTTTCAGACCATCGGCATCATGCTGAACGGCCGCCGGGTGTTCAGCTACCAGCCGTTCGCGCTTCCCTCGCTGGACGAGAACCGACTGAGCGAGCCGAACGGTCTGGGACACGACCCGCTGCTGGCGCAATCGACGACGATCTTCTTCGACGTCAATGCCGGTTCATTCGTCGAAGTGCCGGCGTTTGGCAGCATCGACTGGAACCGGAGCAACGTTATCGACACTGCGACAGTGTCGGCCGATATCAACAACGACGGCACGCGTACCGTTCTGAGCGCGATACCCAATGAGTGGGGCAGGCTGAACTTCAAGGGTGGCTCGATCGGCAGTCAGATGTCGTTGAGCACGCTCAGCCAATTGAAGGTCGAGGACATCGCGCCGGCGCTGCGGCAGGAACTCGACGAACCAACGCATGTGCGCCTGATGTCGCGCAAGGTGGAATGAGCGACATCTGACGGACCTCCGGAGCCTCTCAATGCGCTCCGGCGGCACTTCCTCTTGCCTTGCGCGTCAGCGTAACCGCCATCGCGGCCAGCACCAGAACCACGCCGATCACGGCGAACGTATCGCTAAAACCCATCACCAGGGCCTGATGCTTCACCGCCTTGCCGAGCGCGATGATCGCCTGTTGATGCGCCGCCGCCGGGTCCGGTACGCCGTGAGCCATGAAGAAATCGGTCGTCTGCGCAATCCGGTTGCGGACCTCTTCGCGGCCGAGCGTGACGGACTGGCCGATAATGTTGGAATGAAACTGCTCGCGCCTGGTGATGACGGTCGCGAGCACCGCAGTGCCGATCGCGCCGCCGAGATTGCGCAGCATGTTGCTGATGCCGGACGCCGCCGCCGCGTCCTGCGGTGCGGTGTCGCCTGTCGTCACCGAGGTCAGCGGGGTCAGCACCATGGCCTGGCCGATCGCGCGCACGATGTTGGGAATCCAGAGCTGATCGCCGGCGTAGTCGGGCGACATTGCCGTGTTCATGAAGCAGCTATAGGCGAAGATCATCAGCCCGGTGAACGCGATGTAGCGCGAATCGAAGCGCTGCATCAGCTTCGGCACCAGCGGAATCAGGAGCAACTGCGGCAGGCCGGTCCAGGCCAGCACCTCGCCGATCTGCTCGGCATTGTAACCCTGCGCCTGGCCCAGATAGGCCGGCAGGATGTAGACCGACCCGAACAGCGCGAAGCCCAACAGCGTCACGGCGATGGTGCCGAAGCCGAAATTGCGCTGCTTCAGCAGCCGTAGCCGGATCAGCGGTTTTGCCGTGGTGAGTTCGATCCAGATGAACAGCGACAGGCTGACCAGCGCGATTACCGCCAGGCGCTGGATGAAGGGGGAAGCGAACCAGTCGTCCTTGTTGCCTTCCTCGAGCACGGTCTGCAGCGCCGACAGCCCGATCGCCATCGTGAAAATGCCGGCCCAGTCACCCTCTTTGAGAAGTTTGAGCTGCATCGGCTGCCGCTCCAGCGTCAGATAGAGCGCGCTCACCATGACCGCGGTCGGGATCACGTTGACGAAAAAAATCGTTCGCCAGCCGTAATTTTCGGTGAGATAGCCGCCGATGGTGGGACCGATCGCCGGTGCGAAAGTGACGGACAGCGCGAATACCGCAAGCCCGACCGGTTGCTGCGGTTTCGGCAGCTTGGTCAGCACCAGCGTGAACGCCATCGGGATCAGCACGCCGCCGGCAAAGCCTTGCAGGCCGCGCATCGCAATCATGGAGGGCAGATCGTGGGTAAAGGCGCAGGCGACCGAGAACAGGGCGAACAGCGCGGCGCTGGCCAGCATGTAGCGGCGGAACGAGAACACGCGGCTGAGATAGTCGGTCAGCGGGATCACCACGATCTCGCCGATCAAATACGAGGTCGATATCCACGAACCATTGTCGACCCCGGTGCCGATGCCGCCCTCGATATTGAGCAGCGAGGCGTTGGTGATCTGGATGTTCAGGATCGCCATGAACGAGCCGATCATGGCGGCGAACACGGCGATCCAGGTGGTGAGGCTGGCGCGATCGACGGAAGCCGCTTCAGATCTGGCGGGCGAGGTCGGAAGCGCGGATATTGAGGCTGACTGGATCGGATTTGACATGGCATGACACTCCGGAAACCGTGGCTGATATTTTCGATGCGGCGACCGCAGCGCGGCGGTTCTCTGTTTGCGAGTGGGTTTCGATGGTCGGGATCACCGACATGCCCGGCCGCAGTTCGACCAGGGAATTGCTGCCGTCGAGCGCGATCTTCACCGGGATGCGTTGCACGACTTTCGTGAAATTGCCGGTGGCGTTGTCCGGCGGCAGCAGCGCAAATTCCTGGCCGCTCGCAGGAGCAATGCTGTCGACGTGGCCGTGCACGATCTGGCCGGGAAACATGTCGACGGCGATATCGACCGCCTGGCCCTGACGGACATCGGTGAGCTGCGTTTCCTTGAAGTTGGCGACGACGTAAGCGTCGGTGGCGGGGACCAGCGACATCAGTTGGGTGCCGGCCTGCACGAATTGTCCGGTGCGCAGCGAACGGTTGCCGACGACGCCGTCGATCGGCGCAACGATGGTGGTGTAACCGAGATTGAGTTCGGCCTGGCTCTGCGCCGCTTCCGCGTGCGCAAGCGCTGCCTTTGCTTGAACCAGCTCGGCCTTGAGCAGATCAACCTGCTTCAGCGCAGAGGCAAGGCTGGCGGTGTCGCGCGCGATCACGGCCTGGGCACCGGCGTTGCGCGATTGCGCCTGCTGAGCGTTTTGCACGCTGCCGTAACCGGTGCTGGCAAGATCCGTGTAGCGCTTGTTCTCCTGGGCAGCGAAAGTCGACGTCGCTTTGTCGACCTCAATGGTCGCCTTGGCTGCGTCGATTACAGCTTGTTGAACGCCGAGCTGGGCCTGTTTGCTGGCGATCGTGGCATCGGCCGACGCTACGTCGGCCTTGGCCTGATCGAGCGCAACCGTGAAGTCGCGGTCGTCGATCCGTGCCAATATCTGGCCCGCGGTGACGTGCTCGTTGTCACCGACCAGCACCTGGTGGAGGTAACCTGAAACCTTCGGCGCGATGGTGGTGTTGTCCGCTTTGACATAGGCGTCGTCGGTCGAAACCAGATACCGCCCGACCGTCCAATAGTCCCAGCCGTACCAGGCGGCGCCGGCCAGCACAGCGGCCGCCGCGCTGGCCATCAACAGCTTGCGAAAATTGAACTTTTTCGCGTGAGCCGGGGCGGGAGCCGGTGCTTCGGCGCCCTCCTTTTCAAGCAGGCCCGGCAAGCCCCGCGCCACGTTTTCGGCGGCAACGGGACGCTCGATCTCGAAAGTGGGGGAGTGCTGGTTCATGGCGCTTGCTCCTGCAGTCCGATTTAGGAAACTTGATATTTTCCAAAATAGAGCTTACCTTGGGACTGTCAATAGAATGACAGGCATCATCTAAAAGCATGGCTGAGATCGACACCAACGGGGAACGCCGCTGCCGGGGCCGTCCGCAGGTCCGCTCCGACGACGAGACACGCCAGATCATCTTCGAGGCGGCGCGGCACGAATTCGCCGGCAACGGCTATGCCGCGACCAGCATGGACACGGTCGCGCGCCGCGCCGGGGTATCGACGAAAACGCTGTATCGGCTGCTCCCGAACAAGGCGGCATTGTTCGAAGCCATGGTCGCCGATCGGCTCGATCACTTTCTCGCCGACGTCAATCTGCGCGCCGTCGATCATGCCGATATCGAGGAGGCGCTTTATGCCGCACTGATGGCTTGCGCCAATCTGGCGCTCGATCCGGAAGTCGTCGCGCTTCAGCGCATGGTGCTGCAGGAGACCGGCAAGTTTCCCGACATTGCGCCAACGTTTTACCGGAACGGCCCCCAGCGCACGCTCACCGCGCTGGCGGATTGGCTGCGGGTGCAGCAGAAGCGTGGGCTGATTGCTCTCGACGATGTCGACGAGGCCGCCGGCATGCTGCTCGGCATGGCGACTTCGGCACCGCAACGCGCTGCGATCTTCGGCGGTCAGCCGCTGCCGCCGCGTTCGCAGACCGAAGCAAGGCTGCGTCGTTGCGCAAAACTGTTTTTGCGGGGCTGCCGGGTATGATGGTTTCGCCATCGATCGCTTGACTCCGGGCTGAAGCCGTCCAGTATTGACGCGAGGGTTTTGCAACCTTTGCGAAAAACAAAAAGATCACTCCGGGAGGAGATGGCGATGGCAGGCATTGGCCGGCGCGGCTTCGTGAAAGGCGCGACCGTGGGCGCGCTGGCATTTGCGGTCGGTGGCGTCGAAATCATCATGACGGCCCAGGAGGCAAGGGCCCGTGGCGTTCCGCTCCGGCTGCTCGACGGTCATCAAGGCGAAGCCCTGGAAGCGCTCGGCGAGACGCTGGTGCCTTCCGCCCGCGAGGCCGGCATTGCCCACTTCATCGATCAGCAACTCTCGGTGCCGCCGACCGAATCGCTGCTGCAGGCGCGCATCTTCAACTTCCGTCCGCCCTTTGCGGATTTCTATCGCTCTGCGATCGTGGCGGTCGATGCCGGCAGCAACAAGATGTTCGGGCGTGACTTCGTGCTGCTTTCGACGGCCGATCAGCGCGCCTTCGTCGATCTGATGCGCCAGAACAAGGTCGAAGGCTGGACTGGACGGCCGGGCGCGCTGGTCTACGCCGTGCTGCGCGCCGACGCGGTCGACGTCGTCTACGGAACGATGGAAGGCTACGAAGCGCTCGGCATTCCCTATATGCCGCATATTCCACCTGAGAAGAGGTGGTGAGATGAGCAACGAAAAAGTCGACGTCGTCATCGTTGGCGCCGGCGCGTCCGGCTCGGTCTATGCATCGGTGCTGGCCAAAGCGGGCAAGAAAGTCGTGCTGCTGGAATCCGGTCCGGACTGGGAGCTCTCGGATCTCATCAGTTCCGAGATCTGGGGGCGGCGTATCAAGCCTGCCGGCGCACCCATCCTTCTCGAAGGCAAGAACCCGATGACCTACGCCGCCCAGGGCGGCTGGGGCGTCGGTGGCGCGGCCTTGCACTATTTCGCGAACTTTCCGCGTCTGCTGCCGACCGATTTCAGGGTCAAGAGCGAGCACAACCGGGCCCACGACTGGCCGATCGCCTACGAAGACGTCGCGCCGTTCTACGACAAGGTCGCGCGCGACACCGGCGTCTCCGGCGATGCCAGGGCGGAAGAGAAATGGCGGCCGGCCGGCGAGGCCTATCCGATGCCGCCGATGAAGACGTTCAGGAACGGCGACATCTGGCTGAAGGGTTTTGACGCGGCCGGCATCCGCATGGTGCCGGCGCCGGTCGGAATGAATTCGGTGGAGTATCATGGGCGGCCCGCGTGCCTTTATGACGGCTGGTGTCACGTCGGCTGTCCGATCGGCGCGCTGGCCAATCCGCAAATCACCTATCTCGGCAATGCGCGCAGCGCCGGCGCCGAAGTTCGCGCGCTTTCCACGGTGACGCGTATATTGACCAACCCGGCCGGCACCCGCGTCACCGGCGTCGAATATTACGACGACAAGCACGGCAAGCAGGTTCAGGAAGCGAACGTCGTCGTGCTGGCGGCCTGGTCGGCGCAAAATCCGCGGCTGCTGCTCAATTCCGCAACCGACAAGCATGCAAAAGGACTCGGCAACTCAAGCGGCCTGGTCGGCAAGTTCATGATGTCGCATCACGTCGCCTCGACCTGGGGCATGTTCGACGAAGACACCCAGAACCACATGGGCACGATTGCCGTGCAGTACATGTCCTACGAGCATTACCCCAAGACGAGCCATCCCGGCGCGTTCGGAAGCTCCTTCATCACCGCCGGTTTCGCACTGAAGACCACCGATCTCGCGGTTTCCCGCGCCGATCTGTTCGGGCCCGAACTCGCCGATTACATGAAGCAGGCGGCGCGCCATCTCGCGGGAATCAAGGCCTTCGGCGAGGAACAGCCGAGGATGGAAAATCGCGTCGAGCTGACGGGCGAAAAAGACGAATTCGGTATGCCGCTTGGAAAGCTGTTCCACAGCTACGACGAAGATGCGGTCGCGCTTTGGAACGCCAACCTCGAAGAGGGATTGAAAGTGGCCAAGGCAGCCGGCGCCAGGGAGGCGTGGTCGGCGCGGGGCGCGATCCCGACCAGTCATCTGATGGGCGGCACCATCATGGGGACGAGGGCCGACAACTCCGTGGTCAACAGTTTTGGTCAAAGCCATGAAATCCCGAATCTCTGGATCGCGGGGCCGAGCATTTTCCCGACGGCGGGCGCCTCAAATCCGACGTTCACGATATTTGCGTTGTCGCAGCGCGGCGCCGAGCACATGGCGTCGCAATGGAGCACGCTGACCAACTAGCGCGATCGGGTTTAATAGATCTCCGCCCGGCGACATCAGGGCATTCCATTGCTGAGCAGCAGATGCCCATCGGCGAACTCTTCATCCTCGGCTTCTTCGGCAAGGTCATCCCGGAATGGCTGAAGCAATTTGCCGCCCGCTACGGTCTCGGCGGCGTCATCCTGTTCGATTACTCCTGCCAGACCCGGCAATACGACAACAACATCGAATCGCCCGACCAGTTGCGCGGTCTGTGCGAGCAGATCTCGCGGCTGCCTTCCGGTCCGATGGTGTTCATCGACCAGGAGGGCGGATTGGTGCGGCGGCTCAAAGAGGGCCTTGGATTCAAGCCGCTTCCCAGTGCCAGGGAATTCAATCGTCTCGCCGCGGCCGAAAAGCGCAAAACGCTGGCCGCCAGCTTTGCCGAGATGCGGCAACTCGGCATCCACTATGATTTCGCGCCGGTGATCGATGTCGATTACAATCCGGACAATCCCAACATCGGCAAGATCAAGCGCGCCTTCTCCGCCGACATTGGCGAAGTCGAAGCCAATGCGTTGCTGATGAGCGAAATCGCCCGCGAGGCCGGCATCGGCCTCTGCCTGAAGCATTTTCCCGGCATCGGCGGCGCGGTGGTGGATTCGCATCAGGAGTTCATGGACATTTCGGACGCGATGCGCCCCGAACAGGAAGCGCTGTTCTACTCGCTGGCGCCGAAAATGTTCGGCGACGCGGTTCTGGTCAGCCACGCCATCGTCCGGCAATGGGATCCCAACCATCCGATGACGCTGTCGCCGGCAGGCCTCGGCCGTTTGCGCCGGCGGCTGCCCGATACGCTGCTGATCACCGACGACATGCAGATGCAGGGATTGCAGAAGGCGCTTGGAACCCGGGAGGCCAGCCTGCAATCGCTGAGAGCCGGCATGGACATGCTGTGCATCGGCAACAATCTGCTCGACCAGGAGCAGGAAATGGCCGGGGTCGCGGCGTCCATTCAACAGTCGCTGCACGATGGAACCTGGGGTGTTTCGGCCGCAGAAGCGTCGATCGAGCGGGTGCGGAAACGAAAGGCGCTTCTAATTGCCTAGCTGCGGCTGTTGCCTTACGAGGCCATTGAGACTAAAAGCCTTTTTTCAACCGGAAGACAGACGATGGCCCACAACTTCGCGATCAATGACGACGTTCATCATCAGTTGCAGGGGCCGCAGGGCCGCGCGACGGTCAAGGAGCGGAGCGTCTACACCATTGTCACCTGTCTGCCGATTGAGGCGGACGGTCGCCCGCGCTACCGCATCAAGAGCAAGACCGAGAACGTCGAGCGCGTCGTGACCGAGGAGCAGATCAGCCGGCTCGGCTGATCCGCCGCCATTGCCATTCTGACGGCTCGGCGCCTGCCTGTTGCGCCTTGTCGTGCGCGGCGATGCCGACCGCCCTGCAATCATAGGTCGGATAGAACTCGGTGCGATAGGCGCCGCAGGCCATGTTTTCGAACAGGCGGTTGACCTCGCGAAGCCGCGACGCCCGCAGCCGCAGCGTCACCATCTGATCGATCCCCATCATCACATACCAGCTGACGACTTCGATGCGGGCTTGCGGGAAGGCCTTGTAGGAACCCTGCCGCTCGAACTGGGCATTGAGTTCGCCGAGCGGGCGCGACTGGTCGTGCTTCAAAACACGGTGAGCATCACCGCATCGTCGGCCGCGGGCGCGGCGTTTTCCGCAGGCGCTGCCGCCGTTTGTGCCATGGGGCGCGATCAATCCCGTGTCAACGCCCGACGCTTCTGCAGCGAATGTGAAGCAGGTCACAGGCGAGCGCCGGCTTCGGCGCTAATCACGGCGTGCGGGGCCATCTCGGGATCGAGGATGGGACTGATGAACACGCGCCGGCTGGCATATTGGTGGTTCAGGTTTGTCACTTCGGGTCGATTCCTCGAAAAATTTCTGACGCTGCGGCGCTCCTGACCCGTCGCGGCCATTTTCGACCACCGCTCACGGCTTCCGCCGAATGACGTTCGAGCAATCGCGGTCGATTGGCCGGCAGGCATTGCGCTGCATCACGGTTGCCTCCCGCAAGTCCGCTCAGCCATAAAGAAACGGACGTCAGCTATTAAGAAAGCAAATGAAGTCCCCCGTGAAATCGTGAGCCGACCCGCCTCGATCTGCGCATTTCTCCGATCCGTAAAACTACGGTGGCTTGGCCCGCCGCCGTCGCATTTCGCAAATTTGCTGGTGATGTCCGGAAATTCCTGCCCCCGGGTGGCTGTGGTCCCCCCGTATTCTTACCGTCTGAAAAATTAACCTTTGAACCAGCCCGGAACCGATAAAAACCTTATATGTCTCAGCAAGAACATCGCGCCGGTGATTCGCACTTTTCGAAGTGGATGGAAAACAGCACGTCTCTCGAAGACAACCTTGAAATCGTGCAGATGTCCCTTGCTCGCGCCCGGGCGATGGAGGAGGCCGGAGCTGCAATCGCGCGTCAGCTCAACGGCCCGTTGACGGCGTTGCTGCTCTACCTGAACGAGATCAAGCAGCACAGCCAACAGCTTTCGCAAGCATCGGGCAATCGCACTTACCTGCAGCAGGTGGTAGAGAACGCGTTTCAACAAACCGAACGCGTCTGCGCCATGCTGAAGCAGATTTCGGATAGTCATCCTCAGGCAAGCCCTGCCTCCGATCGCAAACAGGGAACGGAAGGTCAAGCTGACTGCGCCAAGGATGGTGGTCGGGCGCCGGGCGTGGTGATTTCGTCGGAATCCGGCCGCAAGCCGCTGACCAAGCGCGAGCGCGAGGTGCTCAGCCTGATCAGCGAAGGATGCTCCAACAAGCAAGGCGCCTCGCGGATGAATATCAGCCCGAGGACTTTCGAAAGCCATCGCGCCGAAGCCATGCGCAAGCTTGGCGCCCGCAACACCGCGGATCTTGTCCGCAAGGCGCTGCTGCAGCCGGCCTGAGATCTCTTTCAGCAATTTTTCCCGGGCGCCGATGCTTCGCAGGCGAACGCCGCGCCGTCAGGCTTTGTCGGTGGAAGCGCCGGCGATGGCCGACAACTCTGCAGCTCAGAAATAATCTTCCGCGAATGCGCGAACGCGAGGCGCTGGCCGCAGGGCGATGCCGGGCTTCGGCCCTTCCGGGATGATCGTGATAACCCACGCAGCCGGAATGCTCGACTTGTTTTCCACGATCGATCGAACATGCCCGGTGATCGCCGCGTCGGCTGACCGGAAGGTTGCGGTCCTGCCGTTGAATTGGGCGATGCGGAATCGCCGCACTACTTTCTGATCGCTCGTTTCAAACGTGAACATGGGACTACTCCTTCGTCCACGCAACTATCACCATTCAACATTATCGGTCGATGAAAATCGTCAACCGTAGTAGTACGGCCGGCGTCCGGGCTCTGCTTCAATCAGGGCCGGCTCCCGCGCTCTTTGCCCTGGCGAGTATTACTCGGCCGATCCGGGAAACACGGCTTCCATCTTGGCCTTCAACGTCGCCGCATTGAACGGCTTGACGATATAATTGTTTACGCCGGCTTTCTTCGCGGCGATGACGTTTTCGGTCTTCGATTCCGCCGTGATCATGATGAAAGGCGTTTGCGAGAATTCGGGGCTCGCACGGACTTCCTTGAGCAGGTCGTAGCCGGTCATCGGCTCCATGTTCCAGTCGGAGATCACCAGGCCGTATCGCTTGCCCTGCAGCTTGGCGAGCGCCGCCGAGCCGTCGCCGGCATCGTCGACGTTCTCGAATCCGAGCTGCTTGAGAAGATTGCGGATGATGCGGATCATGGTGCTGTAGTCATCGACCACCAGGATCGGCATCGACAAATCAAAAGCCATGTATCAACTCCGCGCGATTCGCAAATTGCCGAACAAGGGTGATCGCGCGTAGCATACGAAAGTCTCCGCTGCTGTTCTCGAACCCGCACCCGTCAGCACCGTGACAATTATCAGGGGTCATTGAACAGCGCGTTAACTCCGGGCCGAATAAACCCTGCGCAGTGTCGCGATTGGCCGTAACTATACGGGGAGATTTTCGTGGCACGAATGACGAATTTGCGCAATCAGCGCGCGCATTGCCGCCCGATGCCTAGGAATACTACCGCGATAGACCGGTCACCCGGTCGCGGCAAGCGATCAGGCGGCCGTGCAATGTATCTGAGGGTGAAGCAGCCTGTTGTACTGGGCTTTGACCGTCGCGTAGCATTCGCAGGAGGTCTTGATGAGACCATCCAGATTGGTGATCTCGATATGCCCGCGGCTGTAGTGAATGAAATTCGCCTGCTGCAGCGTGTTGGCCACCAGCGATACGCTGTTGCGGCGCGCGCCGATCATCTGCGCCATCGATTCCTGGGTCAGCACGAGCTTGTCGCTGCCGGATAGATCACGCGTCTGCAACAGACACCGTGCCAGCCGTGACTCCACCGTATGCGAGGCGTTGCAGCCGGCGGTTTGCTGGATCTGCGCGTAGACCGCCAGTCCATGCCGCGCCAGCGTGGCGCGGAACGTCGGGCTCTGGTCGGCGGCCGCCCGAAGCTGATCGATGTCGATCGTCGAAGCCATGCCGGGTACCAGCACCACCGCGCTGTTCAGTGCAACGGCGTCGCCGAGCGCGGAGAACGATCCGAAGATGCTGTCGCGGCCGACCATCGCAATCTGCACGTTTTCGCCTCGCGCCAGCTTGACGACGAGCGAGATCACGCCGCGATGTGGCAGATACGCGCGCTTGAGTAGTTCGTCGACTTCGACGAGCACCAGTTCCTGGGGCAGTTCGACGGTGCGCAGATGAGGGCGGACCAATTCAAAATCGTCCGCGGTCAGCGAGGACAGGAAGCCATTCGGTGAACGAGGAGCCATATCCAAAGCAGTCTCCTGCTCTTATGGGCAAAGCCGGTCTCTGGGCGCCTGGCACGCGAAACCACTATCCGAATTGCAGGATGATTGTGGCACGGGTTGTTGGCAAGAAAAACTGACAAATAGACGCATTCGATCAGCATCTTGTGTCCGACGCTTGCCGAGGTGCGAGGATTCGATGGTCGATGACCTTGATTGCGCGAAGCCGTGAGGCGTCAGGCTCTCGCCGGCAGCAACCGGTCGCATTGCCGCTGGACTGCCCAGTAACATTCGCGGGAGGTTTTCCGCAAACCATCGATATCCGTAATTTCGATTTGGCCGCCGCTGTAGTTGACGATGCCCGCCTGCCGAAACGCATGCGCCACGATCGAAACCGCGTTACGCCGCGCGCCGATCATTTGCGCGAGGAATTCCTGGGTCAGCGGCAACCCTTCGCTGTCGCACAAACCGCGCGCGCGCAACAGCAGGCGCGACAAGCGCGCTTCGACCGAATGTGAGGCATTGCATGCCGCGGATTGCTGGGCGTGCGCGGACAGAGCCTGCTGATGTCGAGCCAGGAGATTTCGAAGCGTGCTGCTCCGGCCGGCGGCGACCCGAAGATCCTCCGCTTTGAGAACGGAGGCATTAGTCAATGATACTCCCCTATCGAGGGCTGCGGAGACGCCGACAACGCTGTCGCGGCCGACCATCGCAACTTCCACCGCCTGCCCTTGCGAAGGGCTGACCATCATCGCAACGGCGCCGCTGTGGGGCAGGTAGACCTGTTGTACCGGTGCGCCGGCTTCGACCAGAACGGCTTCGTTGGCCAACTCGACGGTTTCGAGACGCGGATGCAATGACAGGAATTCCGCCGTAGGCAGAACCTGCAACAGGCGATTGGGAGGGCGCGATATCGCTGGCATTTCTTCTCCAACCGAAGGCGGGAGCTCAACTGGACTCAGCGTCCCCTCGCTCACGGATTTGGAGTGACGATAGCCGATGGCGGCGAAGCCGGACTTCGCGCACTCGAGGACAGCCTCTTCGACCTGATGATTGTCGACATCTTCATGCCGCACATGCGCGGCTTCGAGTCGATCAGGATATTCCACGAACGCGCGCCGAGAATTCCGCTGGTTGCGATGTCGGGATACGCCTTTGCAAACCTCGACGCGCCGGCGCCGGACTTCCTGCGAATGGCTCTCGATCTCGGCGCGATGCGATGCCTGTGCAAGCCGTTCACGCCGGTCGCATTGCTGACGGTGGTCAACGAATGCCTTGCCGAAGGCCGATTGCGTTACGCAGACGCCATGCCGTCGAGATAGCGAGCACCGCAAGAGCCGTTGCGGAGCCGAGCATATGCCTCGGCCGCAGGCGCCGGTAAGACTCTGTTCACCATAACCACATCGATTGGGCTTTTGCGGCCGCATTATCGCGTTCGAGTATTTTTACGAGGCACCAAGTTAACGAATGGGTAGCGTGTAAGGAAGAGGGTGGCACGTCGCCCGAATGTGGCGGCGTTGCGTCAGTTGTGTTCATCCAGAAGGGTAATCCAAATGTCAGGTATTGTTCTCTCCGCGTCGGTTCGTCAGAACCTCCTCTCGCTGCAAGACACCGCCGCGCTCTTGTCCACCACCCAGAATCGTCTGGCCACCGGTAACAAGGTTAATTCGGCTCTCGACAATCCCACCAACTTCTTCACCGCGCAGGGCCTCAACAACCGTGCCAGCGACATCAACAACCTGCTCGACAGCATCGGTAACGGCGTGCAGGTGCTGCAGGCGGCCAACACCGGCCTCACCTCGCTGCAGAAGCTGGTCGATACCGCCAAGTCGATCGCCAACCAGGTGCTGCAGGCGCCCGCCGGCTATACGGCGAAGTCGACGGTTACTTCGGCAGCAGCCATCGCTGGCACCGCGGCCAATCTGGTTGACGGCACCGATATCAAGAGCGGTCAGACTCTCAGCGTCGCCGCAAACGGGGAACTCCCGGCAGTCACCGTCACCTTCGGCGCCACCGAGACACTCGACCAGCTCAACACCGCTTTGGCGGCCGGCGGCGTGACAGCCAGCCTGGACAGCTCCAACAAGCTCGTCCTCACCACAACCAACGACTATGCCGGGCAAACGATCGGTGCGGTTACCGTCGGTTCAACTCCCGGTACTACGACGTTCGGAGCCGCAGTCGCGCCGGTCGCCGATGCGGCCTCGCAGGCCATTCGCGCCAGCCTGGTGGGCCAGTACAACAACATCATCACGCAGATCACGACGACGTCGCAGGACTCCTCGTTCAACGGCATCAACCTGCTGAATGGTGACAACCTCAAGCTGACCTTCGACGAAACCGGCAAGTCCACGCTCAACATCACCGGCGTCACCTACGACGCGGCCGGCCTCGGCCTTGGTTCGCTGACCACGGGCACGGACTTCCTGGACAACGCCTCAGCCAACGCGGCGCTCACCAAGCTCAGCTCGGCCAGCACCACGCTCCGCACCGAAGCGTCGGCCTTGGGTTCGAACCTGTCCGTCGTGCAGTTGCGTCAGGACTTCAACAAGAACCTGATCAACGTGCTGCAGACCGGCGCGTCCAACCTGACGCTGGCCGATTCCAACGAGGAAGCGGCCAACAGCCAGGCGCTGTCGACCCGCCAGTCGATCGCGACGTCCGCGCTGGCGCTGGCCAACACCTCGCAGCAGAGCGTGCTGCAGCTGCTGCGCTGATCTTTCGAAAGAGACTATCAAGCAAGGCGGCGGGGGAAACCCCGCCGCTTTTTCGTTGTGGGGCCGCGATCAGGCGAAGCCCCTGGTGGCAAACGTTGTGGGCACGCCTCGGGTAAGAACGCGTTAACCAAACAACTTAAGCCGGCATTAACCTTAATTTAAAGGAAACCGAGTAGTGCTGGGGAGGTAAAATTACGGAAGGGTCAGTGATATGTCCGGTATTGTTCTTTCGGCGGCAGTTCGCCAGAACCTGCTCTCGTTGCAGTCTACCGCGGAGCTTCTCTCCAGCACCCAGAACCGTCTGGCTAGCGGCAAGAAGGTCAACACCGCGCTCGACAATCCGACCAACTTCTTCACCGCGCAGGGTCTCGACAACCGAGCCAGCGACATCAACAACCTGCTCGACAGCATCGGCAACGGCGTGCAGGTGCTGCAAGCGGCCAACACCGGCCTCACTTCGCTGCAGAAGCTGGTCGATACCGCCAAGTCGATCGCCAACCAGGTCCTGCAGACCACCACCGGCTATACGGTGAAGTCTTCGGCGACGAGCCTGGCGCCGGCCGGCGCAGGCGCGTTGGGCGTTGTTGGTACTGCCGCAGACTTGACCGTTGGCGGCACGAATTCGCTCAACGCCAAGACCTTCATATTTACGCCGGCCACTGGCGCCGCCACCACGATCACGCTCGGCACCGGCGCCGGCAACGTCAACTCAATCAATGCTTTCAATACTGCGTTGTCCGCCGCCGGCCTTGGATTGACGGCATCATTCGCCAGCGACGGCTCCATCACGCTCACGTCCGTCAACGACAATGCAAGCCAGACGCTGACAACGGGCGCAGCCGCAGCCGCGGACAACATTGCAATCGGCGGCACCGATACAGCGACCCTTGTCACTCCGGCCGGTGGCGCCGCGGGCCAGCCACTTGCCGATGCGAACTCGCAGGTTACGCGTGCCAATCTGGTGAACCAGTACAACAACATCATCGCGCAGATCACGACGACGTCGCAGGACGCTTCGTTCAACGGCATCAACCTGCTGTTCGGCGACGACCTGAAGCTGACCTTCAACGAAACCGGCAAGTCCACGCTCACCATCCCCGGCGTCACCTACGATGCGGCCGGCCTCGGCCTTGCTCCGCTGACCGCGGGTACCGATTTCCTGGACAACAGCTCGGCCAACGCGGTGATTGCCAAGGTGAGCGCTGCTTCAGACCAGTTGCGGTCGGAAGCCTCGGCGCTCGGTTCTAACCTGTCGATCGTGCAGATCCGCCAGGACTTTGCCAAAAACCTGATCAACGTGCTGCAGACCGGCTCGGCCAACCTGACGTTGGCTGACACCAACGAAGAAGCGGCCAACAGCCAGGCGCTGTCCACCCGGCAGTCGATTGCGGTGTCGGCGCTTGCGCTGTCCAACCAGAGCCAGCAGAGCGTGCTGCAGCTGCTGCGCTGAGCCCGGCTTCGAAGGCAACGATCCAGGCGGCGGGGAAAACCCCGCCGCCACGCTCGATTCCAAATCCCTGAACACCGGATGGCGGCTTGCGTGCCGCGCATCTGCACGAACGACGTTGCCAAGGCGTCGTGAACGGTCGCGCTTGCGCGCGCCTGTCTGAAAGTGACCTTCTGCAATCATCATCCTGTATCGGGCCGCGAGGCGAGCGGGCGTGTTCGTTCTCCGTATTAGCACGGATAGCGAAATTAACGAGGTCGTGAAGCCCTGAAGGTATCCCTTGAGGGCGACCGTTACACGAATTTGGAAGGCGTGCTCAGATGGATGATCTTCTGCGGGAGTTCCAGACGGAAACCAACGAGAGCCTGGATGCGGTCGACAATCAGTTGGTGAAGTTCGAGCAGGACCCCAGCGACGCCAAGATTCCGGATAACATCTTCCGTCTGGTTCACCCCATCGGCGAGGCTCTCAGGTTGCCCGACGACAGCCGCGAGGAAAACCCCGTCAATCTCGATCCCCGCATGGCCAAACTGGCCGGCGGTGTCCACAGACTGGACGGACAGCTCATGGTCGTCCTCGATGTCGATCGCGTCCTCGAAATCGTGCCCAAGACCGCGCTCGCGGCATAACTCCGATTGGCATCCGCCGCTCGTCAAAGAAGGAGCCTGGAAATGAAAACGTGCCTCGTTGTCGATGATTCCAGCATAGTGCGAAAAATCGCACGCCGTATCCTGGAAGGGCTCAATTTTCAGGTCATCGAAGCCGAAGACGGTGTGGATGCTCTGGTCGTCTGCAAACGTGCCATGCCGGAAGCGGTGCTGCTCGACTGGAACATGCCCGTGATGGACGGCTACCACTTCCTTAGTCATCTGCGCCGTATGCCCGGCGGCGATGTGCCCAAGGTGGTATTCTGCACCACCGAGAACGGCATCGACCATATCACGCGCGCGATCGACGGAGGTGCCAACGAATACATCATGAAGCCATTCGACAAGGATATCATCGTTGCCAAATTCCAGGAAGTCGGCCTGATCGAATTGGCAGAACCGACATCCGTCTAGAATCTTGTCCGCTTGCCCTTGAGAGGCCCCCAGTGAACCCGCCCGACTACGAGTATCTGCGTAAGCTCCTGAAGGATAATTCCGGTCTCGACCTGTCCGCAGACAAGCAATATCTGATCGAAAGCCGCCTGCTTCCGCTGTCGCGCAAATGCGGGCTGCCCGGCATCAGCGAACTCGTGCAAAAAATGAAAGGCGGCTCGGCTTCCATCATCGCCCAGGTGGTCGAAGCCATGACCACCAACGAGACCTTCTTCTTTCGCGACAAGGTGCCGTTCGAGCATTTCCGCGATTCGATCATGCCCGAGATGCTGAAGGCAAGGGCGGCTCGCAAGAGCATCCGGGTCTGGTGCGCTGCCGGTTCGACCGGACAGGAGCCGTATTCGCTGGCCATGTGCCTGAAGGAAATGAGCGCGGCCACCGCCGGCTGGCGCATCGAGATCCTCGCTACCGACCTCTCCCAGGAGGTGCTCGAGAAATCCAAGGCAGGTATCTACAGTCAATTCGAGGTTCAGCGCGGCCTGCCGATTCAAATGCTTGTCAAATATTTCAAGCAAAACGGAGAGCTCTGGCAGATCAACGCCGACATCCGCGCCATGGTTCAGCATCGGCAGCTGAATTTGCTGCACGACTTTTCCCAGCTCGGGGTTTTCGACGTCATCTTTTGCCGCAACGTTCTGATCTATTTCGACCAGGAGACCAAGATCAACATCTTCAACCGTCTCGCCAGGACGATGGAGCCGGACGGCTTCCTGGTGCTGGGTGCGGCGGAAACGGTCGTCGGTCTGACGGATGTGTTCAAGCCGTTTCCGGACAAGCGCGGTCTTTACCAGCCAAGCGGCGCCCGGCCGGCATCCGGGGCGGGCGCTTTGGCGATGCCAAAGATCGCAGCGATGGCGGGACATTGAGGGATGACAGAGGAAAGCAAGGGAACGGAACGGGTCACCTTCAGCCGGGGTTATGACGTTTGCATCATGGCCATCGACGGAACCTGGCGCCGGGACTGTCAGCTCAACGCCATCTCGGACAACGACGCAACGCTGACCGTGGAAGGCTCGATCCAGGGCCTCAATCTCAAGGAGTTCTTTCTTCTGTTGTCGTCGACGGGCCTGGCCTATCGCCGATGCGAACTGGTCCGCGTCAATGGCACGGACATGGATATTCGGTTCCTCAGGGGCAAGAACGGCAAAAAGCCGCGCGCCGCGTCAAAAAAAGACGAGTTGACGGCCTGAGGCCATCGCGCCGGTCCGCCCCCAGCCGCGCCAGGAACGCCCCGTCGCAAACCGACGCCAGCCGTCGGCCGACCTCAACGAGAAAGCGGTTGCACGCCGATGCGCCCTCAGGGCGCCGTTATCCGCTTACGCACGGACCACCGAAAGCGCCGGCGGGCTTGCCGCGAACGCTTCCGCGACGTGCATCGATGTCCCGGAATCAAGCAGGAAATGAAGGGTCATGCCAAGGCTTGCGTCGCAGGCTTTCAAAGCCGCGCTCGCCTGCGCGTAGCAAGGCGTCACGTCATCCGGCACGATGAGGTTGGGGGCAGCGTCATGATTGCCGGGGGAGGTTTCGCCGGCGACCGCCAATTCGATCAGCTTCAGGCTCGCCTGGACATGCCCGAGCAGGGAGACAAGGTCCGACAGGACCAAACGGTAGGCGTGATCGCCGGGCCGAATTTCGCTGCCGTCGCGTGCTGCGTTCTGCATAAGTGCACTCCTCACTCTACTTTTTAGGTGTGCGCTGCTACTTGTGCGTTAAGCCGTCGTCCCGTACAAATACGGGTGCGTTCTGATCCGGGTATCGCGTCAAGTATCCTGATTCAGGTGGGCGTCACGTTTCACCACTCATGGACGATGACATATGGCTGAAAAGCCCGACTCCCGCGGGGAGATCTTTGTAGTCGACGACGATCCCGCCGTTCGCGACACGCTTTCGATGGTGCTGTCGGCCGGCGGCTACGAGGTGATCTGCTTTGCGGACGGTGCCGCATTGCTCGCGGTGGCAAGGACACGGACGCCGTCCTGTATCCTGCTCGATGTCCATATCCCCGGAAAATCCGGCCTCGACATTCTGAAGGAGCTTCACGGCGAGGACTATCCCGCTCCGATCTTCATGATCTCCGGCCAGGGCGACATCACCATGGCGGTCAGCGCCATCAAGAACGGCGCGCTGGACTTCATTGAAAAGCCGTTCCGCGGCAGCGAGATCGTCACCCGGCTGAACGAGGCGATCGAGGCCTATGCCCGGCGGCACGCGCAGGACTCCGCGTCCCGGATCGCGTCGCTGCATTTTCCCGGACGTGAACCGCTGACGCGGCGCGAGCGTGAGGTGCTGGAACAGTTCACCGCCGGCGCTTCCAACAAGGAAGCCGGCCGCCAGCTCGGGATCAGCCCGCGCACGATCGAGGATCACCGCGCCAACATCATGAAAAAGCTGGGGGCACGGAATGCCGCCGATCTGGTCCGGATCGTGATGACCAGCTCGCGCCAGGCCTGATCCTCCACCGTCATGCCCCGCTTCAAGCGTGGCATCCAGTAATCCATGTCGCTCGTTATTCACACAAACGCGCGCCACGGAGTACTGGATCGCCCGGTCGTCCAGTGTGAGACGCGCTTCGCGCTTGCCGGGCTGAGACGCGCTTCGCGCTCTTGCCGGGCGACGACAAGCAGCGAAACGGTCGACGAAATCTAGTCGGCGAGCGCTTTGCGGATCATGATGGCCATATCCGATTTGCGATAGGGCTTGGCGAGCAGCAGCACGCCTTCGTCGAGCCGGCCATGATGGATGATCGCGTTTTCCGTATAGCCGGAGGTAAACAGAACGTTCAACGCGGGCTTGACCTTCAACATCTCGTCGGCGAGCTGGCGGCCATTGAGGCCGGGCATGATGACGTCGGTGAAGAGCAGATCGAATTCATGACCGGCGTTGACAATCGCCATCGCCTCCGTCGCATTCGCCGCGTCGAGCGTGACATAGCCGAGCGAATGCAGTTGCGTCAGCACGTAGTCCCGCACCAGCTTGTCGTCCTCAACGACAAGGATCGTTTCGTGTCCGCCCACCATAGTCGGTGCCGGCGCCGTCGCGACCGGCGCTGACTCGCCGGCGGCCGGCGGCAGATACATCTTGACCGTGGTTCCGTGGCCCTCCTCGCTGTAGATCTTGATGTGGCCGGCCGACTGCTTGATGAAGCCGTAGACCATACTCAAGCCGAGGCCGGTACCCTTGCCGGGACGCTTCGAGGTGAAGAACGGATTGAACACCTTGTCGAGGATCGCCGCCGGAATGCCGCTGCCGGTATCGCTGACCGCGATCATGGCGTAGGGGCCCGGCCGCACGTCGCCATGGGTCCTGGTGTAGTTCTCATCGAGCACGACCGTGCCGGTTTCGATGATCAGCTTGCCGCCACCGGGCATGGCGTCGCGGGCGTTGAGGGCGAGATTGAGGATTGCGGTGGCGAGCTGATTGGGATCGACGATCGCCAGGCAGGCTTCGTCTTCGAATACCGATTCGATCTCGACCTGCTCGCCGAGCGTTCGCTGCAGCAGTCTGGCGGTCTCGATGATCAGCGTGTTGACATCGGTTTCCTTTGGCTCGAGCGGCTGTTTGCGGGCGAACGCCAGCAGATGCTGGGTGAGATCCGCGCCGCGCGTCGCGGCTTCGTCGATCATCCGGGTGATGGCGGCGAGTTGCGGCTCGCCCTTGACGGCATCGGCCAGGATTTCGATCGTTCCGGTGATGACGGTCAGGATATTGTTGAAATCATGCGCGATGCCGCCGGTGAGCTGGCCGACGGCTTCCATCTTTTCGGATTGTCTGATCCGGTCCTCGGCGGCGATCTTGTCGGTGAGGTCGCGGATGAACCCGTTGAACACGAAGCCGTCGCGGCGCCTCAGTTCGGTGACGCTCAGCTCGACCTTGATTTCTTTTCCGTCGCGCCTGAGCGCCTCGACCTCGAAGCGGCGGCCGAGGATTGGGCCTTCTCCGGTGCGCAGGAAGCGCTCCATGCCGGACTTGTGGGCGTCGCGGTTGATCTCCGGAATGATCAGTTCGCCGAGTTTCGCTCCCACCGCTTCGGTGCGCGACCACCCGAATAGCCTTTCCGCCTGGGAGTTCCAGTCCAGGATCGCGCCCTGCTCGTCCAACTGGACGAAGGCGTCGAGCGCGGTATCGATGATGCCGCGCGCCAGCTGCTCGCTTTCGCGCAGCGTCTCCTGCGCCAGCCGGCTTTCGGTCATGTCGCGGCCGACAAAGAAGAAGCGTTTCACCGGTTCGGACCAGACCCCGAGCCAGGACAGCCACACCTTCCGTCCGTCCTTGTGGACGCACCGTGTGTCCGCAATCTTCGGACGCTCCCCGCGCCGCAGGGCGCGCATCTCCTCGCGCGAGTTCTCCAGGTGGCCGGGATCGATGAAGTCGACCCCGGTGCGGCCGATCATTTCATTTGGCGAATAGCCCAATATGGTTTCACAGCCCGGGCTGATCTGAACCAGGGACCCCCTTGAATCCATCACCATGATCAGGTCCTGCGACGTTTCGAAAATGCGCCGCAGTTCTTCGGCTTGCTGTCGCAGCGTCTGCTGGGTGCGGTTTCGTTCGGTAACGTCGCGGATGAACCCGTTGAACACAAAACCATCGCGGGTCCTCAGCGCGGTGATGCTCAATTCCGCGGTAAATACCGTTCCGTCGCGCCGTTTGATCTGGACTTCACGGCGCGGCTGCTGGACCTGCTCCCGCCCGGAAAGCAGGAAGCGTTCCAGAGCTACTCTCACGGGGCCGGGCCCATCTTGCCGGCCCATCAATTCGAATACATTCTTCCCAAGCACGTCCTCGCGCGGCCATCCGAGCATGATCTCGGCTTGCGGATTCCAGTCCCGGATGATGCCGCGCTGATCGACCTGGACGAAGGCGTCGATCGCGCTGTTGATGATGCCGCGCGCCAGTTGTTCGCTCTCGCGCAAGGTTTCCTGCGCCTGCTGGCTTTCGGTCATGTCGCGGCCGATATAGAAAAATCGCCTGACCGGCTCGGACCACACCCCCATCCATGACAGCGTTACGACTCTGCCGTCCTTGTGGACGCAACGCGAGCTGAAGTTGCGCGTTCGTTGCCCGCGCCGTTCCGCGCGGACTTCCTCGTTGGACCTCGCGATATCCTCGACATAGGTGAATTCGAGCGCGTCGCGACCGACCATTTCCTGCGGCAAGTATCCCAGGATGGATTGGGAACTGGGGCTCACCTGAACCAGAATGCCGCTGGCGTCCATCACCAGGATCAGATCCTGAGAGGTCTCGAAGATCCGGCGGCGCTCCTCGGCCTGTTGCCGGAGCGCCAGTCTGGTCTTGTTGCTGTCGGTAATGTCGCGGGCGACCTTCGATATGCCGATGGTCGCCCCCGAGGGGGCCTTGATCGGGGATATGCTGAGCGAGACCTCGACCAGACTGCCGTCCTTTCGCAAACGCACGGTCTCGTTGTGCTCGATGCTTTCGCCCCAGCCGATCCGGCGCACGGTGTCCTGCACCTCCGACAGCCGATCGGCGGGGATGATGAGGCTGATGTTCTTGCCCGCCGCTTCTGCCGCGGCGTAGCCGAACAGGCGTTCCGCGGCCGAGTTCCAGCCGGTTATCGTGCCGTCGAGCGACATCGTAATGATGGCGTCGTTGGATGATTCGACCGCGGCGCTGAAAAGGCGCTCGCGCTCCGCATGGTGGTCGCGTGCCGCGACCGTACGACGATGCTCCTCGACTTCGCGTTCGAGCGCGACGGTCTTGGCGTTCGCTTCCTCCATCACATGCGCGAACGCGCGCGCGAGTACGCCGGTCTCGCCGCCCGCGGCGACGGGAATGGCGGCCATGCCATCCCGGGGGGCCGCTTCGACAGCCCGGGTCAACTCGACGATCGGCCGGGTCAGCGACCGCGCGATCAATAGCGCCAGCGCCGCGGCGCAGAGCACCGCGATCAACCCGACAAGTATCGAACTATTCTGGATCGCCGCCGCCGGCGCCATGAAGGCGGCGTTCGGCACCGCTTCGATGACCGCGACCCACTCGCTGCCGGACAGCACGGCTGGCGCGAACGCCACGGCGCTCGGCGGCGCGGCCTGATCGGGTATGATGCGCGCGAAACCTTGCGCCGCGCCCAGCGATGCAGCCAAATACGGCATGTCGCGCCGCCAGTCGGTCGGAGCGCCTAGTTGCGAGCCGAATTCGTGCGAGCGATCGGGGTGAACCAAATAGTCGCCCCTGCCGTCGACGACATACACTTTTTCGCCCGGCCGCACCGATGACCGGACGCGGTCGAGCGCGGGACGCATGTCGACATTGACGATGACGATCCCGAACGGCTTGCCGTCGGCTGCCAGAACCGGCTTGGCGATCCGCAATATCGCCGCGTGCGGCGTTTCGATGACACCGTTCTCTTCGCTGAAGCTGACCGGCGAGACGTATATTTCATCCGCGGCCAACTTGATCGTGTCCCGGAAATAAGGCGCATCGCCGACCCGCTTCAGCTCTGCTTCCGGGACGATGCGCACCGCGCCGTTCGGTCCGGAGCGGTCGACGCGAACGATTTCCCTGTGACCGTCCGCTACCCCGATAAAGCGCAGCGAATAGGCCGGCTTGAGCGCCATCTGGGCGGCCAGCCGGCCCGCCAGCCGTTCGCGCCAAACCGCCTCGGTGGTTTGATCGACGGGATCGATCCCGCCATTGAGACGCGCGCGCATCAAGCCGGCGACCGCCGCCAGGCCTTGAAAGGTGGTGATGTCGCCGTGGCCGCTGCGAACGTGGGAATCCAGTTCGGCGGCGATGAAACGCGAATGCGTCTCGATCCGATCCAGCACACGTGGCAGCAGCGCCTGTTCCAGGTTGCGATAGCTCAGCCATCCGACCGCGGATACCGCGATCGCGACCAACGCAATCATCGCGATGGCAAGCCTGGTTGTGAGCGTCATTTTGGCTGTGGCGGCCCCCCGTTCGCCTCAGGCAATGAGCCGGACGAAACGCAACAATGCTATTTCGCATTAGGGGCTGGAGGCAACACCACTGGCGGGCCGGGATGAGGCCGACAGACGCTTTGCTGCTTCAAGGCACCCCGCCACGGCCGCCAGCAGCTCCGCCGGCTTGAAAGGCTTTTGCAACTGCGAGACAGCCCCGAGCTTCATTGCCATGGTCAGGAAATCCGGGCCTGAATCCGAGGGCATCGGCCGGCCGGAGATCACGACGATCGGAGTGAGCGGCTTGTGCTGATGCACCAGCCGCATCGTCTCGAACCCGTCCATTCCCGGCATGAAGATGTCGAGAAACAGCAGGTCGAAATCGCCGGATTCGAATTGCGCCAACCCGTTGCGGCCATCGCTGGCAGTGACAACGCTGTGCCCGGCGCGTTCGAGCAGCAGGCGGATGGTCAGTTGCACGGCGCTGTCGTCGTCCACAATCAGGATCTTCGCCAACTCAGCCTTCTCCAGCCTGGAATCACGCCAAGGAACCACGCCAAGGAACCACGCCAAGGCAGATTCTGCGAATCTACCTTCAGGTGCAACCTGTTCCTGCCACAGGCGTTCCGTCGGAACAGTTAAAGCGCTACGTCAAATTCGCGTCATATGCATGGTTGTGGGCAGACGGGATCGTGGGCGATGCAGCGGCAAATCGGATTAGGCGCAAATTCTTGCAACAGGTGCGCCGGTCCGCCTTCGCAAGCGGCGCGACTGAGTTCGGTCAATCGCTGAGATATTCCGGATGGCGCGCGCGAATCTGCGCGAGCTCGCTGAGCGTGCCCGACAGATGGGTCCGCAGATACTTCTGCGCCTCGTCGGGTTCGCCGGCGCCGATCGCTTTCGCAATCAGCTTGTGATGCCGCACGATATCCTGCGCCTTGCCGGGCGACGGCAGATGAAGCCGGCGCAGCCGGTCAATATGCCCGCTGCGGCTCTTCACCAGCACCCAGATGTCCTGCTTGTCGCAGGCCGCATAGAGCTGGGCATGAAACTCGTTGTCGGCGGCCATGAACTTTTCGAAGTCGCCGGCCTTGGCGAATTGCTGCTGCAGCGCAATGGTCCGGTTGAGGTCGGCGGCAACCGCGGCATCATGGCTGATGGCGAGCCCGCGCACGATTTCCAGCTCGACGGCCTGCCGCAGGAAATGCGCCTGCTGGGCCAGCCGCACATCGACCCGGCTGACCACCGTGGCGTATTGCGGGAAGACGTCGACCAGGCCCTCTTCCTCGAGCCGCATCAACGCGTCGCGGATCGGCGTCGAGCTGACTCCGAACTGCTCCGCCAGTGCGGCGCGCGACAGTGGCGATCCCGGCGGCAATTCGAGTGAAATGATCATCCCGCGCAGGCGCTCGAATACTTGCGGCGCGGCCTGGCGGTCGCGGTCGAGTCGCCCGAGCGAGCGCTGGGCGGTGCGGCGGGAGGCGACGCGCGGTGAGTCCATCAAACAGCCGTCGGATCGAAAGGGACTTGCATCAAATGCACTAATGCATTAGTGCATTTCCGAAACCTCAAGTCAACAGGTTCCACCGCCGGAGGAAGCTCAATGAACAGGATGATGTGGCGCAGTTGCGCAGGCGCCATCGCCGCACTCGGTGTCGCGCTGTCGGGTTTGCCGGCGTCGGCGCAGCAGAAGACCGAAATCTCGCTGTCGCGGCAGCCCGGCATTTTCTACATGCCGACCCACATCATCGAGAAGCAGAAGCTGATCGAGAAGCACGCGGCGGCGCTCGGCGTGCCCGGCATCACCACCAAATGGATCACCTTCTCCGGCGGCGGGGCGCAGACCGATGCGCTGCTGGCCGGCGGCGTCGATATCCTCAACACCGGGACCGGCAATCTGCTGCTGCTGTGGGACCGCACCCGCGGCGGCGTCAAGGGCATCGTCGCCTGCTCGGCGCAGCCGATGACGCTGATCAGCCGTGACGCCAACATCAAGTCGATTAGGGATTTCGGCCCAGGCGACAAGATCGCGGTGCCGACCGTGAAGATTTCGACCCAGGCGATCGTATTGCAGATCGCGGCCGCCGAAGCCTTCGGCGCCGACCAATGGTCGAAGCTGGATGCCAACACCGTGCAGCTCGGCCATCCCGATGCCTATGCGGCGCTGTCGAATTCGAAGCACGAGGTCCACAATCACTTCTCGATCCCGCCGTTCACGTTCCTCGAGATGAAGAACGTGCCCGGCGCCCATGTGGTGCTCAACTCACCCGACGTGATGGGCGGGCCGCTCAGCCAGGCGCAGTTCTTCACTACGACAAAATTCGCCGACGCTAATCCGAAGATCATTCAGGCGGTGCGCGACGCCACCAAGGAGGCGCAGGACCTGATCCGCAACGACACCAGGACGGCGGTCGAGATCTACAAGGAAGTTACCGGCGACAAGACCAGCGTCGAGGATCTGTTGGCATGGCTCAAGGAACCCGGCATGATGGAGTGGAATCTCGAGCCGCAGGGCACGATGAAGTTCGCGACCCATCTGTTCAAGACCGGGACGCTGAAATCCCAACCCAAGGCATGGACGGATTACTATCTGCCGGTCGCACACGATCTGAAAGGCAGCTGAAGCAGATGGCGCCGCTCCTCGATGTCAGTGACGTGACCCTGCGCTACAAGACTTCCAGCGCGGTCGTTACCGCAACCGAGCGGGTCTCCTTCTCGGTCGATCGTTCCGATCGCTTCGTGCTGCTCGGTCCCTCCGGCTGCGGCAAGTCGACTTTGTTGAAGGCGGTCGGTGGCTACATGACGCCGAGCGAAGGCAAGATGCGGATCTCGGGGCGTGAGATATCAGAGCCCGGCGCCGACCGGATGATGATCTTTCAGGAGTTCGACCAGCTGCTGCCGTGGAAGTCGGTGCTGGAAAACGTGATGTTTCCGCTGCTGATGACGCGGCGGCTGCCGAAAAAGGAAGCCGAAGCCCGCGCCCGCGCCTATATCGAGAAAGTCAGCCTCACCCGCGTCGTCGACAGCTATCCGCATACGCTGTCCGGCGGCATGAAGCAGCGCGTCGCGATCGCGCGCGGCATGGCGATGGAGCCCGATATTCTCTTGATGGACGAACCGTTCGCGGCGCTGGATGCGCTGACGCGGCGGACCTGCCAGGACGAATTGCTGCAGCTCTGGGCCGAAACCAAGTTCACCGTCTTGTTCGTCACCCATTCGATCGCGGAAGCGATCAAGATCGGCAACCGGATTCTGCTGCTGTCGCCGCATCCCGGCCGGGTCAAGGCCGAGGTCGTCGATGTCGATCAGATCTCGGGTGAGGACGGCAGCGCCGCCCGGCTGGAAAAGCAGATCCACGATCTGCTGTTCGCCGATACGGCGACCGCACATTAGGGAGCGCGCGATGGGCGAAGCGAGAATTTTGCTGCGCGACGACGCCGCGGCAACGGCGGTTCCGGCGGAGGTCGAGCGCAAGCTGGCTGTGCTGGAGCTGGTGTGGAACGACGGCTTCGTCCGCAAGGCCGCGATCATCATTTTTCTCGCGGTGGTATGGGAAGCCTACGGCGCGTTCCTCGACAATCCGCTGCTGTTCCCGACCTTCCATGACACCATCATCACGATGTTCGAAAAGGTGCGCGACGGCACCATTCCGTTGCGGGCGTGGGCGTCGCTGAAAGTGCTGTTCATGGGGTATGGCGCCGGGATCGTGCTCGCCGCCATCTTCACCATTCTGGCGATCTCCACCCGGATCGGGACTGATTTCCTCGAAACCGTCACGGCGATGTTCAATCCGCTGCCGGCGATCGCGCTGCTGCCGCTGGCCTTAATCTGGTTCGGCCTCGGCAATGGCAGCCTCGTCTTCGTGCTGATCCATTCGGTGCTGTGGCCGGTCGCGCTCAATACCCATTCCGGTTTCAAGAGCGTATCGAATACGCTGCGCATGGTCGGCCGCAATTACGGCCTGCGCGGGCTGCCCTATGTCGCGCGGATCCTGATCCCGGCCGCGTTCGGCTCGATCCTCACCGGCCTGAAGATCGGCTGGGCATTCGCCTGGCGCACGCTGATCGCCGCAGAACTGGTGTTCGGCGTTTCGTCGGGGCAGGGCGGGCTCGGCTGGTTCATCTTCGAGAACCGCAACCTGCTGGACATTCCTGCCGTGTTCGCCGGCCTGTTGACGGTGATCGTGATCGGCCTGATCGTCGAAAACCTGATCTTCCGCACCATCGAACGCAATACCGTCCAGAAATGGGGCACCCAGTCATGACCGGCAAGAACAAGACCCCCGATCAACTCCGCAGCGCGCGCTGGTTCGCGCCCGACGATCTCCGCGCCTTCGGCCACCGCTCGCGCGCGATGCAGATGGGCTATGCGCCGGAGGAGTGGAAGGGCCGCCCCGTGATCGCGATCCTCAATACCTGGTCGGACGTGCAGCCCTGTCACATGCACTTCAAGAGCCGGGTCGATGACGTCAAGCGCGGCATCCTGATGGCCGGCGGCTTTCCGGTCGAATTGCCGGCGCTGTCGCTGTCGGAATCGCTGCAGAAGCCGACCACCATGCTCTACCGCAATCTGCTGGCGATGGACGCCGAGGAACTTTTGCGCGGCCATCCCGTCGATGGCGTGGTGCTGATGGGCGGCTGCGACAAGACCACGCCGGGCCTGTTGCTGGGGGCCACCAGCATGAACCTGCCGACGATCTATCTTCCGGCGGGGCCGATGCTGCGCGGCAACTGGAAGGGCAAGACGCTGGGCTCCGGCTCGGACGCCTGGAAATACTGGGATGAGCGCCGCGCCGGGAAAATCTCCGACAAGGACTGGGTCGATGTCGAGGCCGGCATCGCCCGCAGCTACGGCACCTGCATGACCATGGGCACCGCCTCGACCATGACCGCGATCGCCGAATCGATCGGCATGACGCTGCCGGGCGCGTCGTCGATTCCGGCCGCCGACGCGGGTCACATCCGCATGAGCTCGGAATGCGGCCGGCGCATCGTCGAGATGGTGTGGGAGGATCTGACCCCGCAAAAGATCCAGAGCCGCAAGGCGTTCGAGAACGCCATCACGGTGGCGATGGCGATGGGCTGTTCGACCAATGCGATCATCCATCTGATCGCGCAGGCGCGCCGCGCCGGCCAGGACATCGGGCTCGACGATTTCGAGATTGCGAGCCGCAAGGTGCCCGTGATCGCCAATGTGCGGCCCAGTGGCGATACCTATCTGATGGAGGATTTCTTCTATGCCGGCGGATTGCCGGCGCTGATGAGCCGGATCAAGCCGCATCTGCATCTCGATGCGATGACCGTGACCGGCAAGACGCTCGGCGAAAACATCGCGCGCGCCGAAGTCTACAATGATGACGTGATCCGCACGGTCGACAATCCGATCTATGCCGAGGGTGCGCTCGCCGTGCTCCGGGGCAATCTCGCGCCGGATGGCTGCGTGATCAAACCCAGTGCCTGCGAGCCGCGCTTCCTCAAGCACACCGGGCAGGCCCTAGTGTTCGACGATTATCCCTCGATGAAAAAGGCGATCGACGATCCCGATCTCGACGTTACCGCCGATCATGTGCTGATCCTGCGCAACGCCGGCCCGCAAGGCGGTCCAGGCATGCCGGAATGGGGCATGCTGCCGATCCCGACCAAACTGGTGAAGCAGGGCGTGCGCGACATGGTGCGGCTGTCGGACGCGCGCATGAGCGGTACCAGCTACGGCGCCTGCATCCTGCACGTGTCGCCGGAAGCCTATATCGGCGGACCGCTGGCGCTGGTGCGCAACGGCGACCGCATCACGCTCGATGTCGCCGCGCGCACCATCAATCTCGATGTGCCGGAGGCCGAGCTGGCAAAACGCCGCGCCGAATGGAAGCAGCCGGAGCGCCGCTTCGAGCGCGGCTATGGCTGGATGTTCACCAGGCATATCAAACAAGCCAATGAAGGCTGCGACTTCGATTTCCTCGAAACCGGCTTCGGCGCGCCGGTCGGCGAGCCGTCGATTTATTGACCCCGTCATTCCGGGATGGTCCGAAGGACCAGACCCGGAATCTCGAGATTCCGGGTTCGCGCTTCGCGCGCCCCGGAATGACAAACAAACCGGGATAAAACCAATGTCAAAACTCAGCGAAGCAACCCGCAACAAGCTCAAGACCGTTTCCACCGCGACGGTGGCGACTGCGCTGTTCAAGCGCGGCTTTCGCATCCAGATGATCCAGGATGTGCATCCGCTCGGCCCCGACCAGCCGACCCTGGTCGGCGAGGCCTTTACGCTGCGCTACATGCCGGCGCGCGAAGACCTCAACAAGATCGACGTATTCCGCGACCGCGCCCATCCGCAGCGCAAAGCGATCGAGGATTGCCCGGTTGGCGCGGTGCTGGTCATGGATAGCCGGAAAGACGCCCGCGCGGCCTCCGCCGGCGCCATCCTGGTGACGCGATTGATGAAGCGCGGCTGCGCCGGTGTCATCACCGACGGTGGTTTTCGCGATTCCGCCGAGATCGCCAAGCTTGGCTTCCCCGCCTATCACCACCGGCCCAGCGCGCCGACCAATCTGACGCTGCATCAGGCGATCGAGATCAACGTGCCGATCGGCTGCGGCGACGCGCCGGTGTTCCCCGGCGACGTCATTTTGGGCGACAGCGACGGCGTGATCGTGATCCCCGCGCACCTTGCCGACGAGATCGCCGACGAGACCGTCGAGATGACCGCGTTCGAGGATTTCGTCACCGAGCAGGTGCAGAGCGGCCGCTCCATTCTCGGGCTCTATCCCGCGACCGATCCGCAGACGCTGGTCGATTTCGCAGCTTGGCGGAAGGCGAACAAGCGATAAGATTCCCCGGACACGCCGAAAAGTACAAGACCGCTCTAACGATAAAGGAACACGCCATGCTGATGTTCAACAATCTGATCGACGGCGAGTGGATTTCGGACGGCGTGCGGTCGCCCAACGTCAATCCGTCGGATACCAATGACGTTGTAGGCCAGGCCATACGCGGCACCCGCTCGCAGGCCGATGCTGCGGTCGCCGCCGCCAAGGCGGCATTCCCGGCATGGTCGCGCGCGACGCCGCAGCTCCGCTATGACATCCTGAAAAAGGCCTCGGACGAGATTCTGGCGCGCAAGGATGAACTCGGCCGCCTGCTGTCGCGCGAGGAAGGCAAGACGCTGCCGGAGGGGATCGGCGAGGTCGCGCGTGCCGGACAGATTTTTGCGTTCTTCGCCGGCGAATGCCTGCGCATGGCCGGCGAGAAGCTGGCCTCGGTGCGCCCCGGCATCGACATCGAGATCACCCGCGAGGGGCTCGGCGTCGTCGGGCTGATCACGCCGTGGAATTTTCCGATTGCCATTCCCGGCTGGAAGATCGCGCCGGCGCTGGCCTATGGCAACACCGTCGTGATCAAGCCTGCTGATCTGGTGCCGGGCTCGACCTGGGCGCTGGTCGATATCCTGCATCGCTCAGGCCTGCCGAAGGGTGTGCTCAACCTTGTGATCGGCCGCGGCTCCGAGGTCGGCGCTGCGCTGCTCGAGCATCCCGATGTTGCCGCGATCAGCTTTACGGGCTCGGTCGCAACCGGCCACAAGGTTGCCGCTTCCTGCGTCGCCTCGCGGCCGATGAAGAAATTCCAGCTCGAGATGGGCGGCAAGAATCCACTGGTCGTGCTCGACGATGCCGATTTGAAGGTCGCGGTGGAATGCGCCGCCAACAGCGCGTTCTTCTCCACCGGCCAGCGCTGCACCGCCGCCTCGCGGCTGATCGTCACCAAGGGCATTCACGACAAATTTGTCGCCGCGCTCGCCGAGCGCATCAGCGGGCTGAAGATCGACGACGCCGTGAAAGCCGGCACCGACATCGGCCCGGTGGTCGATCAAAGCCAGCTCGATCAGGACCTCAAATACCTCGCGATCGGCAAGGAAGAGGGCGCCAAGCTCGCTTTCGGCGGCGAGCGCCTCAAGCGCGACGCGCCCGGCTTCTACCTGCAGCCGGCGCTATTCACCGAGGTGACCTACAATATGCGGATCGCGCGCGAGGAGATTTTCGGGCCGGTCGCGTCCGTCATTCGCGTCAACGATTATGCGGAAGCATTGGCCATTGCCAACGACACCGAGTTCGGCCTGTCCGCCGGCATCTGCACCACCAGCCTGAAATATGCCAGCGACTTCAAGCGCAACGCCGAAGCCGGCATGGTGATGGTCAATCTGCCGATCGCCGGCGTCGACTATCACGTGCCGTTCGGCGGCCGAAAGGGCTCCAGCTTCGGACCGCGCGAACAGGGCAAATACGCGGCGGAATTCTATACGACGATCAAGACCGCCTACACGATGCCGTAACCTGCCGGAGCGTTGCGCGAATCCCTCTTCGTGAACTCGCTCCGCAAGAGCGGGGCGAGGGGGCAGCTCACACCTCGCTTTTGTCCGCCAATCCCACCGCCCACAGCGCGAACGCATAGGCGATCGCGACTTCGTCGAGGCGATTGAACCGGCCCGACGCGCCGCCATGGCCGGCGCCCATGTTGGTCCGGAGCAGCACCGGGCCGCCGCCGGTCATAGTCGCGCGCAACCGTGCGATCCATTTGGCCGGCTCCCAATAGGTGACGCGGGGATCGGTCAGCCCGCCCATCGCCAGAATCGCCGGGTAGTCCTTCGCCGCGACATTGTCGTAGGGCGAGTACGACAAAATGGTGCGAAAGTCCGCTTCGCTCTCGATCGGGTTGCCCCATTCCGGCCATTCCGGCGGCGTCAGCGGCAGGGTGTCGTCGAGCATGGTGTTGAGCACGTCGACGAACGGTACTTCGGCGACGATGCCGGCGAATAATTCGCCGGCGCGGTTGGCGACCGCGCCCATCAGCATGCCGCCGGCGCTGCCGCCATGGCCGACGATGCGTTTCACGCCGGTGTATTTGGCTTCGATCAGCGCACGGCCGGCAGCGGCAAAATCATCGAACGAGTTCGTCTTCTTCTCGCGCTTGCCGTCGAGATACCAGCCCCACCCCTTGTCCGCGCCGCCTCTGATATGCGCGATCGCATACACAAAGCCGCGATCGACCAGCGACAGCCGGTTGGCGGCAAACGACGCAGGCATCGCCATGCCATAGGAGCCGTAGCCATAGAGCAAGAGCGGCGCGCGGCCGTCGCGCACGAGGTCCTTGCGGTGCAGGATCGAGACCGGGACTTTTGCGCCGTCATGCGCGGTCGCCATGATCCGCGTGGTGACGTAATCGGCCGGGTCGTGGCCGGAGGGAATCTCCTGGCGCTTGCGCAACACCCGCGTTCGCGTCGCCATATCGTAGTCATAGACTTCCGACGGCGTCGTCATCGACGAATACGAAAACCGCAAATTCGTGGTCTCGAATTCATAGCCGCCCATGGTGTCGAGCGAATAGGCCGCCTCGTCGAAGGCGATGGCGTGCTCTTCGCCCGAATTGAGGTCGCGGATGATGATGGCGGGCAGCGCATTGGCGCGCTCCAGCCGCACCATATGGTCGGCGTAAAGCTCGACATCGAGCAGATAGATGCCTTCGCGATAGGGGATCAAATCGCGCCAGTTGGCGCGCTCGGGCGACGCCAGCGGCGCGGTGGCCACCTTGAAGTCGATCGCGCCATCGGCGTTGGTCAGGATGAACAATTGGTCGCCGCGGTCGTTGACCGAATATTGCACGCCTTCCTCGCGCGCCGCGACCACGCGCGGCGGCGCCTCGGGATCGGCGAGGTCGATCAGCCGCTGCTCCGAGGTTTCATGGTCGCCGCCCGCGATCACGCAGAACCGGCCGCTGGAACTCTCATGCAGATGGGTGAACCAGCCGGAATCATGCTCCTCATAAACCAGCACGTCGTCGGCCTGTTTGGTGCCCAGCCGATGACGCCAGACCTGCATCGGACGATGATTGTCGTCGAGCCTGACGTAGAAGAAGCTCTTTGCGTCCGTGCTCCAGACCACGCCGCCGTCGGTCTCCTCGACGAGATCGCCAAGGTCGGTGCCATCGGCCCAGTCGCGCACGCGAATGGAAAAATATTCCGAGCCTTTGGTGTCGGCGCTCCAGGCATGCAGCCGGTGATCCGGCGAATGGCGCGCGCCGCCGAACTTGAAGTAGTCGTGGCTGGCCGCAAGCTGGTCGCCATCGAGCACGATTGTCGCCTCGCCGCCATCGCGTGGGCAGCGGCCGAACAGTTCGTGCTGCCCGCCCTCGCGGAACTTGCGCAAATAGGCGTAAGGGCCGTCCGGCGCGGGGACGCTGGAATCGTCCTCCTTGATCCGCCCGCGCATCTCCTTGACCAGCTTCTTCTGCAGCGATGCGGTGTGGCCGAGCAGGCTTTCGGTGTAGTCGTTTTCGGCTTCCAGATATTTTCTTATATCCGCGTCCAGGATCGAGGGGTCGCGCAGCACCTCCTGCCATCTGGCGTCCTTCAACCAGGCATAATCGTCCGTCACCGTGATGCCGTGGGTGGTGAAGGAATGCGGGCGGCGCGGGGCCACCGGCACGGGCTTTGAAGGCGTCTTGGTTGCTGCTTGGGTCACTCAATCCTCGTTCTGATGCGCGTGAATCGAAATGTGCGCGTGATACCTCGCCCCGCTTGCGGGGAGAGGTCGGCGCGAAGCGCCGGGTGAGGGGGACTCTCCACGAGTCACGCTCGCGGAGAGTCCCCTCACCATAGCCGATGCTTCGCATCGGCGTCCTTCGTTAATAACGGCGGCCGAGGCCGCCTATGCCCTCTCCCCGCAAGCGGGGCGAGCGAGAAGAGCCGGTCGTCGCTTATATCGGCTCGAATGCGCGGATTGCCAGATGTAGCGTGGTTACCAAACCGCAGGGTTGTTGGCCGCCGCGTTGTATGGTTAGGCTTTTGGGAACGCCAGAGAAAGGCCTGATGCTCTTCAATTCCTATCCCTTTATCTTCCTGTTCCTGCCGGTCGTCCTGCTTGGCTATTTCGCGCTGGGCCGGCTTGGCAATCTCGCCCCCGTGATCTGGCTGGCGCTGGCGTCGCTGGCGTTCTACTCGTTCAGCAATTGGCAATTCGTGGCGCTGCTGGTCGGCTCGGTCGCGTTCAATTACGGCATCGGATATTTGCTGATCGCACGGAAGTTGCGGCCGCCGCTGCGCTTCGTGGTGCTCACGGCCGGGGTCGCCGGCGATTTGCTCGTGCTCGGCATCTTCAAATATGCCGGCTTTCTTGCCGCCAATTTCAACGCGCTGTTCTCCACCGGGATCACCCTCCACATCCTGCTGCCGGTCGGCATTTCCTTCTATACCTTTACGCAGATCGCGTTTCTGGTCGACGCCTACCGGGGTAACGTCGCGCGCTACGCGTTGCCGCATTACGCGCTGTTCGTCACTTATTTTCCGCATCTGATCGCGGGACCGATTCTCCATCACAAGGATATGATCCCGCAATTCGAGCGCGCCGAGACCAAGCGCCCGGACGCCCATCTGATCCTGTGCGGCCTGATCATCTTCGCGATCGGCCTGTTCAAGAAGACCTGTCTCGCCGACGGCATCCAACCGCTGGTCAGCCTCGCGTTCGGCCCGAACGCGCCGAGCTTCGATCAGGCCTGGATCGGCGCGCTGGCCTACACCTTCCAGCTCTATTTCGATTTCTCCGGCTATTCCGACATGGCGATCGGAATATCGCTGATGTTCGGCATCTTTCTGCCGCTGAATTTCAACTCGCCCTACAAGGCCCGAAACATCATCGATTTCTGGCGGCGCTGGCACATGACGCTGTCGCAGTTCCTGCGCGACTATCTCTACATACCGCTCGGCGGCAACCGGCACGGCCGCATCCTGCGCTACGTCAACCTTCTCATCACGATGCTGCTCGGCGGCCTCTGGCACGGCGCCGCCTGGACCTTCGTCGCCTGGGGGGCACTGCATGGCGCCTATCTCTGTATCAATCACGCCTGGAACAATTATGGACCCAAACTCGCGCCCCGGTTTGAGCCTTTGACGAGATACGCAGGGTCCATTCTGACGTTCCTGGCCGTCGTCATCGCCTGGGTGTTCTTCCGGGCCGACAGCATCGACACCGCGCAGTACGTGTTGTCGAAAATGGCCGATCCCGCCCATATCGCATTCGGCAAGGGCGAGATGGCCTATGCGTTGTTCGTCGCGATCTACGCCATGGTGGTCTGGTTCGCGCCCAACACGCAAGAGATCATGGGCTACGACCACGCGAAGCGAACCGTTGGTGAGAAGCTGCGCGGATTGCGGATGCGACCCTTGTTCCTCTATGCCAGCGCCGCGGTGCTCGCTTTCGGGATTCTCGGAATCCAGCAGCACAGCGAATTCATCTATTTCAGATTCTGATGAGCGCCTCAGCCAAGCGCCTGATCCAGTTCTTGAGCGCGGCCGTCGCGATTATTCTGCTGGCCGCGGCGCTCAACTTCGTCGTCGATCCCCTGCAATACTTCCGCCCCGCGCGGCTGTTTGCCGCGATGTATTCGCCGGATAGCCGCATGCAGGACGCCGGCCTGATCCAGAGCCAGCCATTCGACACAATATTCATGGGGACGTCGCTGGCGATCCATTTCCGGCAAAGCGATATCGACAGGATCGTCGGCGGCCGCTCGCTGAAGTTGTCAATGACTGGGTCGAATTCGCACGAGCAGAGCTTTGTGCTGGCGGCGGCGATGGCGCGCCACCCCAGGCGGGTGATCTGGCAAATGGACGACTGGATCTTTCGCGATGCGCCGGAGATCGATGCGGACATCTTTCTTCCGGCCGATCTCTATCGCCGCAACGCCAAGGGCATCGCAAGCTATCTCTTCAGCGGCGCCATGGCGCGCGAATCGCTGTGGATTCTGGCGCGCTCGATCCCGCCGCTTGAGCCTGTTGTCGCGCGGCTGACCAACGGCGTCATATTCAAATTCCCGATCTCCCGGGTTGACGACATCAATACGCTCCGGCCCGATTTTGACGCGGCGGGATTTTACAACGCGCAAGCGTCGATCGCAGCCTTCAGGCGCATCACCGATCCGGTGCGCAGTTCCTACCTCGCCGAAGGTTTCGACTATGATGCGATGGTGAAGACGTTCGAACGTGACGCCATTGGCCTGATCGAGAAAAATCCGGACGTGAAATTCGATATCTATTTCCCGCCCTACTCGATCCTGCAATTCGTGGCGATGCGGGACGCCTCAGTGGCGACGCTGAAGATCGTCTACGATTTCAGCGCCTATGCGTTTCCACGCCTGACGCAGTTTCTCAACGTCACCCTGCACGATTTCCGCGTCGTGAAGGAAGTCACTCACGATCTCGGCAATTACGGCGACGTGATCCACCATTCACCGGCGGTCGACCTGAAGGTGCTGTCGTGGCTGGCGAGCGGGCAATATGTCGTCGACCGCGCCGCGCCGCTGGCGTCGCTGCAGCAGCTGAAGGCGCAGGTCGAGGCTTACAGGATGGAAAAGCCCTGACAGCGGACATCATCCTGAGGAGCGCGCTCTTGCGCGCGTCTCGAAGGATGAGCGGAAAGATCGTGGCTTCATGGTTCGAGACGGCGCTAACGCGCCTCCTCACCATGAGGGGAGACATTGTCAGCTATTCCGCAACCGCGCGCTGGCGTTGCCGCCGAACATCGGGATCCGGTTCACCGCGAGCACCACCGCGAAGGTGATGACCAGCATCGCAATACCCAGCACCGAAATCGCGGCGAGATCGCCACTTTCGTTGAGATCGTAGATCAGCACGCTGAGCACCTTGGTCTGCGAGGTGAACAGCACGATCGCCGCCGACAGTTCGCGCATCACGCCGATGAAGATGAAGCACCAGGTCGCGATCACGCCGGTGCGCAGCAGGGGTGCCGTGATCTGCAGCAGCGACTGCAGCCGGGTCGCACCGAGAATGCGGCTGGCGTCTTCGAGTTCGGGGTGGATGGTCGCGAACGCCGCCTGCAATTGCTGATAGGCCGACGGCAGATTGATGGTGAGAAACGCGATCAGGAGGATCCACAGCGTGCCATACAGCACAAAGGGCGGCCTTGTGTAGCTCAGGAACAGGCCGACGCCGAGCACGATGCCGGGCACCGCCACCGGCGCGGTCGCGAGAAAGCCGAGCACGCGGTAGCCTCCGATAACGCGGCGGGTCGTTACATAGGCGATGACGAGCGCGAGGATGGTGCCGATGGTCGCGGTCGAGGCGCCCAGGATCACCGTGTTCTTGAGCGCGAGCTGGGTCGACGACAATTCGGTGAACACGAATACGATGTTATGCAGCGTCAGTGTCGAGGGCGTCACCAGCGTGGTGGCGTTCGGCGAAAACGCCGCATTGAGCAGCGCGAAGTAGGGCAGGAACACGGGGTTGAGCAGCACGACGAGGCACAGCGCCAGCGCCGCCCAGCGCCAGCCCTTCAATTCGACCTTGCGCGGCGCGCCATATTTGCCGCCGACCACGGAATAGCCGCGGCGTCCCAGCAGGAATTTCTGGCCCTGCAGCAGCAATATCGTCAGCAGCAACAGCGGCACCGCGGCGGCGGCGGCGAGCTCCAGTTTTGGCGGATACTGGAACAGGCTCCAGATTTTCGTGGTCATGGTGTGGAAACCAGCGGGCAGCGCCAGGATCGCGGGCGATCCGAACAGCGTCATGGCCTGCAGGAACGCGATTAGCGCGCCGGCGACCAGCGCCGGCAGTGCCAGAGGAATCGTGACGCGGCGCGCCGTGGTCCAGGCCTTGCCGCCGAGAATGGCGGAAGCATCCTCGAGTTCGCCCGGCATGTTGTCGAGCGCGTTGGCGACCAGCACGAACACGAACGGAAAGGTGTAGCAGGAAATCACGAAAATGATTCCGGTCATCGAATAGATGTCGAACAGATGCGCATCCGATTCGGCGCCGGTCATGAAACGATAAAGCTGGTTCAGCAGCCCGCTGTTGGGCGCCGCCAGCAGTTCCCAGGCGACCGCGCCGAGAAACGGCGGCGTCACGAACGAGGCGGTCACCAGCGCGCGGATGAATTGACGCCCGGGCATGTCGGTCCGCGATACCAGCCATCCGATCGGGGCGGCGACGATGCAGCAGATGAAGGCGGACGTGGTGGCGATGATCGCCGTGGTCAACAGCGGATCGAGGAAATCCGGATTGGTGAACAGGGTGACGAAATTTTGCAGCGTCGGATGCCGCGCGCGGTCGGTGAAGGCATAGACCGCCAGCCACGACAGCGGCAGCACGATCAGCGCGATCAACACGGCCGCAAACAGCCACAGCACCGGCCTGGTCCAGTCGATGCGCGGTTTGGGGGCAATGCTGGTGGCGAGGGTCATGTGAAAGCTTTCTCGTCGTCATTCCGGGGCGATGCGAAGCATCGAACCCGGAATCTCGAGATTCCGGGTCTGATCCTTCGGACCATCCCGGAATGACGACTGTGGTTAGGCGAACGCATTCTCACACCCGAAACAGCTTCGCATAGCGCGTCTTGATTTCTTCCGTCATCGCTTCCACCCCGGCGGCGTCCTCCTTCATCAGCTTGATGTCGGAAAGCTTGCGGCGTCCGGGCTTCGACTGCACTTGTGCATGCGCCGAATACTGCGCTGTGTAGTCGGTGAAGAATTGCTGGGTTTCGCGGGTGTGCAGCCAGGCCTGGAACAGCCGCGCGGCATTCGGATGCGGCGCGGTTGCAAAGATGCCGGTCGGCCCCGATATGGTCGGCGCACCTTCGGTCGGATAGACCGGCTCGACCGGCTGGCCTGCTTCCTTGAGCAGCACCACGCCATATTCGTTGCCGTCGGCCATCACCGCGCGCTCGCCGAGCGCAAGCTTTTTCGGCGGGTCGGTCGACGACTGCACCTGCATCACGCGCTGCTTCGACAGCTTCTCCAGGTATTCCCATCCCAGTTCGCGCACGATCTGGAAGGTCGCGGTCATGATGGTGCCGCTGTAGGCGGGATGACCTTTTACCATCTTGCCGGCCCATTTCGGGTCGAGCAAATCCGCAAAGCTCCGAGGCGCGTCGTCGGGCTTCACCATGTTGGTGTTGTAGGCGATCGACGACAAATAGATTCGCGACGTCGCGGACATGCCGTCGGGATCGCGAAACTGGGGGAGGAAATGCTGCGCGACGTCTTCGGGGACGAACGGCATCAGCCAGCCGTTCTTCTTCCAGGAGATAAAATGCGATGCGTCGGAAGAGTTGATGATATCGGCGGCGCGGATGTTGCTATCGAATTCCTGGGCAACGCGCTGGAACAGCCGCTCGGAGCCGGAGCGCTCGATCTGGACGGATATGCCGGGATAGGCCGCCTCGAACGCCTTGCCGAGCTTTTCGCCGACCGGCAGGTCCATCGACGAATACAGGATTACCTTGGCTTCTTTCTTCGCGGCCTCGATCAGTTGCGGCGTGATCGCAACCGGCGGGGGCGGCTCGGCCCGAACCGGCGCCGCAAATACGGTGCCAAGCGCAACCGTGGTCGCGCCTTTGAGAATGTCCCGCCTGGAAGGTCTTTGCCTTTTCATCGCGTCCTCGGTTCGTTTCTTGTTATCGGCTCAGCGCCCGGCAGCGGTCGGGCGGCAAGGTCAGCCAGACCTCGCTGCCTTTGGCGACCGCGGTCTCGGTCGGTGTGGTGATGCGCAAGGCCGTGCCGTCGGCGGTTTCGACCATGTAGTCGCGCGCGGCGCCGAGATAGACCTGGCGCGTCACGGTGGCCTTGACCACGTTCTGCGGCGACGGCGGCGCCTGGGTCGAGAGCTGGACGTCATGCTGGCGGATCGCCACCGGCGCACTCTGGCCGGCGGCAAGTTTTGCGCCGACCACCTGCAGGGTCGCACCCGCAAACGAAACGTGGTTTTCGTCCAAGGCAGTGCCCTTGATGACATTGCTGGCGCCGATGAAGCGCGCGACGAATTCGGACTCGGGCCGGGCGTAGATGTCTTCGGGCGTGCCGAGCTGGTCGATCCGGCCCGAATTCATCACCGCGATCAGGTCGGCCGTAGTCATCGCCTCCGATTGGTCGTGGGTGACGTAAACCGTGGTGTAGCGATATTCGTCATGCAGCCGGCGGATTTCGAACCGCATCTCTTCGCGCAAATTGGCGTCGAGATTGGACAGCGGCTCGTCGAGCAACAGCGTCTCGGGCTCGACGATCAGCGCGCGCGCCAGCGCCACGCGCTGTTGCTGCCCGCCGGACAGTTCGCCGGGATAGCGTTGCGCGAGCGCTTCAAGCTTGGTCGTGCCCAGGATGGCCGCGAGTTTTTTCGCGATGGTATCGCGGTCCATCTTCCGCAGGCGCAGGCCGTATACGATGTTTTCCGCGACCGTCATATGCGGCCACAGCGCGTAGCTCTGAAAGATCATCGACATGCTGCGCTGCTCGGGCGGCAGCGTCCGCGCTTTCGACGAGACCAGGCGATCGCCGACCTTGATCTCGCCGTCGGAGGGTTCCAGAAAGCCCGCGATCAGCCGCAGCGTCGTGGTCTTGCCGCAGCCGGACGGCCCAAGCAGGCAGACCAGCTGTCCGTGATCGATCCGCAGCGAGACGTTATCCACCACCGCAAGCGATCCAAAGCGCTTGGTCAGGCCGCGCAAATCAACGGACGCCAATCCTGTCACTCCCTATATTCGCGCACTCAATTTTTAATGAATACGCGCGCGCCGTTGCAGGCTGCCTTATTTATCGCAGGATCAATATAAGCACTAAAAATGACGCGCCGAAAAGGCTTGCACTGCTAAAGTCTGAGCAACGGCGCGATATTTCGGGAATCTCTCACATTGTGAGAGAGGGCGGGTTTCAGCGTACAGGATGGGTAGAGCACTTGCGAAACCCATCACCATCATGGACGCTCTCGATGAGTTTCGCTTCACTCTACCCATCCTACGAAAGACGCAGGCTGCGGGGAACGCTCACGCACCGACACTTTCGCCGAGAAAATCGATCGCGGCCTCGGTTCCGCCCTTGCCGTGCGGAATGTTGAGCGCCTTGAGGCCGGTTTCGATCACGCCGAGCGTGCCCAGGATCATCGGGGCGTTGACGTGGCCCATATGGGCGATCCGGAACGCCTGGCCCTGCAGGTCGCCGATCCCGACGCCGAGCACCACGCCGCATTTTTCCTTGCAATATTTATGCAGCGACACCGGATCGTTTCCGTTCATCACCACCGTCGTGACCGTGTTCGAGCGCTCATGCGGCTCCGCGATATTGAAGCCGAGCTCCTGGCCTTCGGCCCAGACCGCGACCGCGCGCCGCACCGCTTCGGCGAGCAGGCGATGACGCAGAAAGGCGTTTTCCAGCCCTTCGGCGAACAGCATATTGACGGCCTGGCGCAGCGCGAACAGCAGATGCACTGGTGCTGTGCCGGCATATTTGCGGTAGTGCTCGGAGCCCTCGCGTTCGGTCCAGTCCCAATAGGGCGTGCGCATGTTGGCCGTCTTGTGCACCTCGCGGGCGCGGTCACTGGCGGCGACGAAACCGAGGCCCGGCGGCGTCATCAGGCCCTTCTGCGAGCCGGACATCGCGACGTCGATGCCCCATTTATCCATTTCGAACGGCATGCAGCCCAGCGACGCCACGGTGTCGACCATGAACAGCGCGGGATGGCCGCATGCCTTGATGACCTTGCCGATCGCTTCGATGTCGTTATAGGCGCCGGAGGCCGTATCGACCTGCACCGCGAGGATCGCCTTGATGGTGTGATCCTTGTCCTGCTTGAGGCGCGCCTCGACTTCCGCCGGGCGGATCGCGCGGCGCCAGTCGCCTTTCAGCACTTCGACATCGGCGCCCATCGCGGTTGCGGCATTGCCCCAGCCGATCGCAAAGCGGCCGCTTTCCAGCACCAGCACCTTGTCGCCGCGCGACAGCACGTTGCTCAGGGTTGCTTCCCAGGCGCCATGGCCGTTGGCGATGTAGATGTAGGACTGTCCCTTGGTGGCGAACAGTTTGCTGAGATCGGCGAGCAGGGTTTCGGTCAGCTCCACCATCTCCCTGGAATAGATATCCAGCGCCGGACGATGCATCGCCTGCAGCACTTCGTCGGGCATGGTGGTGGGTCCGGGGATGGCCAGAAACTCCCGGCCCGCGCGAACGGTCATTTTCATTATTCCTTAGTCGGTGGAAGGCGGACGCTAGGTGGTTGGAGGTAATTGCGAGGGTTCAAGTGAGAGCATCATCATATTGGATCGAGACCGTCATTGCGAGCGCAGCGAAGCAATCCATCTGTGCCAAAATGACGGCCTATGGATTGCTTCGTCGCTTGCGCTCCTCGCAATGACGGGGATAGAGCACCCTATTTCCCCATCGCTTCGGCGACCGCATGCCAGATCTGATCCTTGATCTCGGTCGCCGGCGGGCTCGGGATCGTCACCGCGGGGCCGTCGCGCTTGCGGCAGGCCTCGACCAGCCGCAGCACCCAGATCTCGCCGTCGGTATAATAGAGGTCGCCGCCGCCGTTGCGCCCGGTCAGGGTCGGGCCGATGCCGGTCACCTGATATTTCGCGTCCACCATTTTTGCGTTTTCCAGGTCGGCGGTGAGCACGGCGCGTTCGGCATCGAGGTCGGGGTTGATATGATGCGTCACCGCGACGGTATATTTGCTGACGCCGACGCCGCGATCCTCGGTCGCGGCGCCCAGCCATACCGGGCGCTTCTCCGCGCCATGGTCCAGCACCTTCCAATACCTGACGTGATTGCGGCGATCGGCGCTGGCGCCGATCGGCTTTTCGAACGCGAGGTCTTCCCGCCGGCCGAGATAATAGAGATTGCTGACCGGCGCGTCCTTGTAGGGGCGATCGAGCAGCACGCTGCCGACGATCTCGATCGACGATTTCAGCGTGATCGGATCGGCCGGATACCAGCCCGCTTCGTGCATGGCGCAGACCACGTCATGCTGATCGCCGACCAGGCCGACATTGATCGGGTCGCCGGGAATGCCCTGCCCGGTCCGCGTCACCATCGGCAGATTTTCAAGGCCTTTCTGGTGTTCGTAGTGGGTCCAGAACAATGGCAGCACCAGATAGGCGAGCAGGGTGTACGCCAGCACGACGCCGAGCGCGACCAGCAGAAAGCGCTCCAGCCGCGAATGTTCCGGAGGTAGCGGGGCCAGCAGATCGTCGTAGAGGTCGCTCATGAATGGAGATTAGCGCATTCTTTGAGTGCGGGGGCTTCATCCTTCGAGACGGCGCTGCGCGCCTCCTCAGGATGAGGCTTCGAGACGCGGCTTACGCCGCTCCTCAGGATGAGGTCCTCTACCCACAGGACCAGATATTAAACCCTCATGGTGAGGAGCGCGTCTTCGCGCGTCTCGAACCATGAGGCCACAGACAGCGCTATCGCCTGGTCTCGCGGCAGCCGGCGGCCTCGGCTTCTTCGACCGAGCAGAACCAGCGTGTGCCCTTGCTGATCTTCATCTCGATCTTGGCGTACCAGCGGCTGGTCGGCTGATGGTAGATGCATTCGCCGGAGCGGTTCACGTTGCCCTTGATGGTGCAATCGGGCGACGGCGCGACCGATCCGGACGCCGAGGCCAGCAGGATCGTCGAGGCATTTTCCGGCGGCTTGGCGGCGCCCAAAATCGTCGTCTTCTTGTTGCGGGCGCGCCAGTCCCACGGCGCGATGAACGCGCCCTGCCACATCCCGGCCTTGGCCTCGCGCGCGGCCTTTTCGTCGGCGTCGTAATCGTGGGAAAACCGCGCATAGGCCAGCGCCCAGCCGCTCGCCACCAGCCATTTCTGGATGTCCTCGCCGTCAACTTCGCAGTGCGCGACGATGCGGCCGCGCCGATCGGTGGTGCGGGTATGGCAGGTCCAGCTTTTGCCGCTGGTATGCTTGATCAGCTCGTCGCGCGCCGCAACCCCGCAGGTCCAGCGTTCGCCATGGGTGTTGAGGCAAAGCTGGTCGGTCGACGGCGCGTCGACGCCGCCGAGGCGGATGCGGCTGTTGCCGATCTGGATCTGGTCGCCCTCGCGGATCTTCGGCACGCCGGTGATATCGGCCGCGCCGGCGATAGCCGGCGGCAGCATGAGCAGAATGGCTGTGAGCAGCGTCTTCAGTTTCATCGGCAATACCGATACAGGATAATGCACACGTGTTGGGCGAATTGTGCGGACAATGAGGCGGTCTTGCCAGAGCCAGACCGCCGCACGGCTTTCAACTTCCCGTCATTGTAAGTGAGTTGTCATTCCGGGGCGATGCGACAGCATCGAACTAGGTGCGCAATTGCGCACCTGAGAATCTCGAGATTCCGGGTCTGGTGCTAGCGCACCATCCCGGAATGACGGCTGATGGTTCAGCCGCCCCTCCCACCCCGCATCATCACGCCCCTTGCCAACGCCAGCCCCATCAGCACGAAGGCCGAGGTCACTTCGGGCCCGCCCACCAGGATCCGCGTCGGCGTCTTCATCTTGTTCCATTCATAGGCCTTGTAGGGGCCATGGCGGCCGCCTTCGCCTGTTTGCGCGACGATGCAGGCGAGCGGCGCGGCAAAGCTCGCCAGCTCGGCGCCGAGATGCGCCAGCGCCATCAGCGCCAGCGCCGCGTCGAACGCGTTCATCTCGTGGGTGATGAGCTCGGTCTGCACATAGGCCAGCACCCGGATGCGGATGAACTCGAAGGTGCCGTCGGGATCGATCGCCTGCCGCGCGGCCGTCGGCAACGCGATGAAGGCGGCATAGCAGCGGCCGAAATAGGCCGAATACAATTCCGGCAGATAATAGATATGCGAGCGCGGATTTGTGAACGCGCCGCTTTCGACCAACCGCTTCTGGAAGCCGATGATGCGGTGAACGGTCGTCAGCCGCTGCGGGGTCTCGATGACTTTCCAGCGCCTGAGATTGCGGAAGCTGACTTCGAGGATGTCGAGATTGAGCGTCGGATCGAGGTCGTTGCCATAGGGCCGGTCGCCCCTGAGATTGTCGATCCAGGTGACGACGCCGCCCTCGTAATCGACATTGTCGTTCAGCGGCACGGTGACGCGCGGCTCATTGGCGCCCTTGCGCACCTGCAGGCCGCTGTAGAAATCCAGCAGCGGCTGTTCGAGGATCGGATCGTCGGAGCCGGCTTGCGTGGCGGCCGAGAACGCGCACGCCGTGGTGTCGCAATCCGGCACGTAGATGCCAAAACCCAGATCCTGCTTGATCTGGGAGAAGAACTTCGAGAACCGCGGATGCGGCAGCGGCGCCAGCGCGGTGATGACGTTGACGGTCGAGCCGTCATGCGAGGGCACTGCTTCCGCGCTCACCTTGAGGCAGAAATCCACCATCTCCGATATCGCGCGGCGCGCGGCGCCGGCCTGATCCACTGAGGCCAGTCCGGTTTCGACAAAGCCGAGCAGCGCCTCGGTGAAGAACGCGTCGTAATAGGCCGAGCGATGGCGGATCTGCATCGGCTGCCACATCGGCTCGGCAATCCCTCGCCAGGGCGGATTGATCAGGGCGCGGGCCGGCGAATGCGCGATGAAAATCCGCGCCAGATTGAACAGCAGCGTCGAGTTCTTGTAGCCGCGCGAATTCAGCCCCGTCAGCGCCATCACCATCTCGCGCCCGCCCATGTCGGGATCGCCGATCAGGTTGAACGCGGCATAGGTCGGGATGAAGCCGTTCCTGGAGAACGACCGCAACAGATGCGCCCCGCAGGTCCGGATGATTTTTTCGATCTCGCCAAGATCAGGTGCGTGACCGTTCGCGGGCGCGGGCTTTGGCTGCGGGTGCCGGACATCGATCGTGTCCATCAGTTCCGCCACCGGCTGACCGATCGCGGCCCAGTCCGGCGCGTCGTCGTCGCGGGCAGAAAGCAGCGCCGCGCGCAGCCGCTGCAGCCTCCCCTCGTCGCGCAATTGCGGCAGGCCGGTGCGGCGCAGCAGCGACCGCAGCGCCGGATTGCCCAGCGCGGTCTTGTAGAACTTGCCGAGATGGGCGTCGCCGTAGTCCAGCAGCAGGGGATCGCAGACGTCGTACAGCGAGGGACCGTCCTTCCGGGCGGTCAGCGCGCGAAAGGCGGCGCCGGCGATGGTGTGAAAGCCCATGAAGTCAAATTCCGCACTCGCCGTTCCGCACGCCCCCGCCAAGCCGGACCGGGAACCGGTGCCGGCTTTTCGGAACCTGCAAGCGCTTCAAAAATTATACGAACAGCAGGGAAATACAAATGTGATCGAGGTCACGGAAAAGCCCCCCGTTTTTGGCGTGTAGTGGCCCGTCAGGGGTTCGCTGGCGGCAATCTTTATCAAGTAATATCAATAGCTTAACTTAAAAATACAGATCGGTGTTGCCCTCCGGGGCTGATGGGGTTAAGGGTTCGTTTGTTGCGATGCCGCAAATTGCTCACAATTCGACGGCACACACTTTGCAACCCCTAAAACCCCGGACGGTACTGGCGCGACTAACTTGGCGCGCGTCTTGAGAAGTGCCTCTGGATAACGATTGGGAATGAAACGCGATGAATGTCAGGCAGCTCCGCATTTCCCGCCGCTCGGTCGCCATTGCGACCGCGCTGGTCGGCATGGTGTCGCTGGCGATCGGCGCCCATGCCGCGCTGAACAAGCGCTCGCTCGACGCCGCCAAGGCGATCGCGACCGAACAGAACAGCGATTCCGCCAGGAAGACCTCCCGCCTCGCGCTGGTGATCGGCAACGGCCATTATCCCGACGCGTCCGCGCCGCTGGCGCAGCCGATCAATGACGCCCATGGCCTGAGCGCGGCGCTGCGCGGCAACGGTTTCGACGTCGACGTGGTCGAGGACGCCACCAGGGACGACATGGCCCGCGCCATCGGCCGCCTCAAGGGCAAGATCGGGCCGGACACGGTGGTGATGCTGTTCTTCGGCGGCTACGGCGTCCAGGTCGGCCGCGAGAGTTTTATGATCCCGGTCGATGCCGCGATCTGGAAGGAAGCCGATGTCCGCCGCGACGGCGTCAGCGTCGAGTCCGTGCTGGACGCGATGATGGAGCAGGGCGCGAAAGCAAAACTGGTCGTGCTCGACGCCTCGCGCCGCAACCCCTATGAGCGCCGCTTCCGTTCGTTCTCCCACGGGCTGGCCCCGATCAGCCCGCCGGAAAACACGATTGTGCTGAGCGCGGCAACGCCGGGCAAGGTGGCCGACGATTCCAGGGGCCAGTACAGCGTGCTGGTCGCCGAGCTCCTGAATAATTTGACCGCCCAGGCCGGTGCCGAAAGCGCCTTTAACAAAACCCGCGTCGCGATCTCCCGCGCCAGCGAAGGCGAGCAGGTCCCGTCGGTGTCGTCCTCGCTGCTGGAAGACGTCCGCATCGGCGGGTAATTTCCGCTCGTCATGCGCGGGCTTGACCCGCGCATCCATCGGAAAAAAGCACTTCTTCTCAAGAAGGATGGATTGCCGGGTCAAGCCCGGCAATGACAGCCCCCCTACTTCCCCTCCGCACTCGTCACCGGCCGCACCGGATCGCCCTCGCGCAACAAGGCGCCGGCGCGCGCCACCACGATGTCGCCTTCCTGGATGCCGCCGGTGGCGCCGCCGGTGATCTCGACCTGCCCGGCCGACATCAATCCGGTTTCCACCCGCCGCGTCTCGATGCGGTTGTGCCGCACCACCTGCACCACGGTGCCGGCGGTGGAATAGAGGATCGCGGTGAGCGGCACCGCGACGCCGCAGCTCTGCCCGGTCTTGATCTGCGCCCGCCCGGACGAATTAACCAGCAGCCGCCGGTTGGTGGTGATGCCGATGAACACCTGGCCGAGCTGGCTGTTGGGCTCGACCGTGGTCGACACGCGCCGCACCTTGCCGTCGACATCGCCGGCGCCGATGATCTTGATCCGCGCCGTCTGGTTGGCCCCGAGCTTGGCGATATCGCGCGTCGGCACCAGGCCGACCAGGTCGAACTCGCTGCGCGCGATGATCGAGAACAGCGGCTCGCCCTTGCCCGACGCCGTGGCGCCGATCGCCGCCGTCGTGGCCGCGATGGTGCCGGGGACCGGCGCCTGCACCGCGACCGAGCCGCCTTCCGGCAGCGTCAGCCGCGCCAGCACCTGGCCGGCGCTGACGGTGTCGCCGGCATCCGCCAGCACCTCGGCGACCTTCAGCCCCATGCGCTCGGGCCGCACCTGGGTCTCCTCGCGCGGAATGATGGTGCCGGTCACCTCGACGATATTGGCGAAACAGGACTTCGTGGCCTTCAGCACCGTGACCGCCGCACCCTTGGGCGCGGCCTCGGTGTCGTCGGCGGCGAGGGAGGGCTGGGCGGCGAGGGTGAGCAGGCCGGTGAGGAGCAGGGTGGGGAGGTGCGAAGGGGGGAAGGAGGGCATTGGCGGTGCGTTCCCGGTTTCGGGATTAGGGATAGCAGAGGGGTGGCGGGGGAGGAAAGCGGGCATCAGGATGGCGATCAGGCATTTGGGTTAGGTTGGGATCGAAAAGTCTGGCCGGCCTCTTGATCCGCTCGCTGTCGCAATTGGCACGAGCTTAGTGTAAGCCGAGACGAGAAGCCAAGTACAACCTTGCGTTGGTGCCATGAGCGAGTTTTTGCTAGGAGAGCTTTCATAAATGGCTCGCTATCTTCGCGAGATCATTTTGATGGCGAACGCGTGGGTGCGCTGACCTGAACCTCTAAAGAGCTTGAGATGAACAAGGACGTATCAGCCTACGTTAGGGATATTGCGCGGAAGTTCGAAAAGGGCAACGCGACCGAGCACACTTATCGAGATTCGTTTGTCTCGCTATCTGATGCCTTGCTCGGTGTGGAATTTGAGCTAACGAATGAGCCCAAGCGCCAGAAATGCGGTGCGCCTGACTATATCCTCGAGAAGGGCGATATTCCGGTTGGATACATCGAAGCAAAGGACATCCGCAAAGCCGCCAATGGCAGGTCGGCGCGCAAGTGATCCGCCATCGCCCAGCCGACGATCTTGCGGCTGTACAGGTCCATGACGGTGGCCAGATAGAGCCAGCCCTGATCAGTCTCGACGTAGGTGATGTCGGCGAGCCAGATCCGGTTCGGCGCGGCGGCGGTGAAGTTCTGCTCGAGCAGATTCGGGGCAATCGGGAAGTCGTGACGGCTGTCGGTGGTGCGCACCCGCCGTGGCCGCGCCATGATGGCCCTGATCCCGTGACGGCGCATCAGTCGCTCGATGCGACCGCGGCTCGCCCCGCGGCCCTGGGCCTTCAGCTCGGCATGGATGCGCGGGCTGCCATAGCGTCCGCAGGCCTCGCGGTGGACCCGTTCGATGTCGTCGACGAGCGCACGATTGGCGGCGGATCGCCGGCTCTCCGGGCGCGCTCGCCAGGCATAGTAGCCGGCCGGCGAGACACCGAGCACGTCGCACATCAGTGACACCGGGTAGTCAGCGCGGCGATCTTCAATGAAACGGAATCTCATGTCCGCGTCCCAGCAAAGATCGCGATCGACTTTTTTAAAATGTCGCGCTCCATGCGCAGCCGTTCGTTCTCTCGCTGCAAACGAGCGATCTCCGCCGCGTGGTCCGCCGACGGCACCGTCGCCTGCGTTGTGGGGCGCCGCGCCGGTGCCGTCGGCTCCCGCCCAGCCCCACGCTGCTCCACCCAGCGCCGCAATACGGAATCGCGCAGGCCAAGTTCCTTGGCCACCGATCCGATCGAGCGACCGCTCGAAGCCACCAGATCGACTGCTTGCCGCTTGTAATCGTTCGTAAACGACCGACGTTGACGTGCTTCCATCCGACACCTCCTGGCTCCTCGAGCCTACTACAGGTGTCCATCAATTCGGAGGAGGTTCACGGTCGAATTCTCTGGAGTGACGAGAAAATCTGGATCAACAGCGAGCAGTACTTCAATCATGTGCCAGAAGCGCTATGGTCTATGCGGGTTGGTGGATACGTTCCTCTTCAGAAGTGGTTGGGAGACAGAAAAGGCGAGTGCCTTAGCCTTGATGATATCAAGCACTATCAGTTGATAATCGGCGCTCTGAACAAATCGATTCACGTTCTTGGAGAAATCGATGCAGAGTACCGGCTCACTATACGAGCGTCCGTTTCTAGATGAGCGCGGAGCGGCCTTCAATCCATTGCTCCACCATGCAGTAGATACGGTGCTCGACCGCGATCTTGTCTGTCTTGGCTTCGCCGCTCAGCAGTGAGGCAGGGTTGGCGGCGTCCGCCGGCCGAAGCCGTGATCCGCGAAGGCGCATTGAAGACGTTGCAAGACACCGTCATCGGCCTCAACCTCGATAATTTTCTGGTCCGCCAGCATCGCCGTGCGGTCGAGAAATACCGAGAGCCGAAAGAGTGGGTCGGCATCAACGATGAAAAGCGCAAGGAACTGGTCGAGGAGATCGCGCCGCTGCCGTCCGAACGCGGCTTCGGAACCGAGGAAGCAAAGCGCTTCGATCTCCTGATGTTTTCGTTGCAACTCGCACTCATGAAAGGTTCGAAGCGTTTCGACACCTTGCAAAAGCAGCTCCTTGAGATTGCTTCCGCGCTGGAAGATCAGACCGGCATCCCGGCTATCGCGCATCAGGCGGTGCTGATCGAGGAGATTCAGACCGATCAATGGTGGGAAGGCGTCACCGTTCCGCTGCTCGAACTCGTCCGATTGCGTTTGCGCGATCTGGTCCAGCATATCGAAAAGTCGAGAAAGGCCATCGTCTATTCGAACTTTGCCGACGAGATCGGTGATGGCGTCGAACACGAACTGCCGCAGGTCGGCGAGGCCGACTTTGCCCGCTTCAAGCAGAATGCCCGGCATTTCCTGAAGGCGCACGAGGACCACATCGTGCTTCACAAGCTGCGGCAGGGCAGACCGCTCACGCCAACCGACCTGAGCGAACTCGAAAAGATGTTGCTGGACGCCGGTATCGGCGAGGCCGGCGATATCGAGCGCGCACGCGAGACCAGCAAGGGTTTTGGGCGTTTCGTTCGCTCGATCGTCGGACTCGACCGCGCAGCGGTTCGTGACGCCTTCGGCGAGTTCCTCGCGGCCGGTGTGGCAACCGCAAGCCAGATCGAGTTCATCAACATGGTCATCGAGCACCTGACCGATCAGGGCGTGATGGACCCTGCCTTGCTTTACGAACCGCCGTTCACCGACCTGGCGCCGACCGGGCCGGAAAAGCTCTTCGATGAAGAAAAGGTGACGCGGCTTTTCACGAAAATTCAGGCCATCAACGACAGCGCCGTGGCATGAGGCTGATGTGTCACAGGCCGGGGAGGCCAATCGACCTTGAAATGATATCATATTAATGATATCATATTGACATATACCCTTGGAGACTGCCATGCAGGTTTCGAAATGGGGCGACAGCCTGGCCGTGAGGCTGCCCAAAGCCCTGGTCGAGAAGATGGGTTTGAATGCCGGCGACGAACTCAACATCGTCGATGTGGCCGAACGAACGCTGATCGTTCAGAAGGAAGACCGGCGCAAGGCTGCGCTTGAACGTCTGGCCTCCCTCAACTGGACGCTCCCTCCCGATTACAAATTCGATCGGGACGAGGCGAACGAGCGGTGAAGGCCTTTTTCGACACCAACATTCTCGTCTACACCGCGACCTCGGACGCCAAGAAACAAAAGGCGGTTGACTGCCTTGCTCGCGGCGGCTGCGTCAGCGTTCAGGTGCTCAACGAGTTCGTCCACGTCGCCCGACGCAAGCTCCGCCATGACTGGCCGCAGATTGAGCTGGCGCTTGGCTTGTTCCGTGCTTCGCTCGATGACGTCGTGCCTGTCACTTTGAACACGCATACTGCAGCCGTATCGCTCGCCAGAGAGCACGGACTATCGTTCTATGATGCACTGATCGTCGCCGCCGCAATCGAGGCAGGATGCGACACGCTCTATAGCGAAGACATGCAGCATGGCCGAGCCATCGCAGGCCTCGCCATCGTCAATCCGTTTCTGGAACGCGCACCGTGAGCGCCCAAACCCTGGTGCAGATCGACCGTTTTCGCCCCAAAACGACGTGCGCGCAGGGACGATTTTCTGCTGAAACTTCAACGTGATTTGGGCTGTCCAGACCTGTCGGAAAAAATATTTCGCTTTCGCCGTCGGGCAAATCAGCGCTACCAGCTCGCCCCATCCCGGCCCCCAGAGGGGCGTATCATGATCGTCACGAACGTTGGGCATGGGATGCGGTGGACGCGGCAGCGTTGGGCGCGCAAGGCAATCGCAGGGCGGCTCCGTCAGGGGTTCGTGAGCGATCAGGCCGCGCGCTGACGAACGGCGCTAAAACCATTTCGCAAAAGCTTCGGCGGGGCGCTACCCGGGCCGTGGGCCGCCGAATGTCCCGGCCGTGCACGAGGTGGCGGAACTCACGCCGCTTTTGTCAGAGGCCGCGCGCGTTCGATCCGTTTGCGCTCGCGTGGGGAATGCATCGCTTCCCACAGATCGGTTCGCCGCTGCACATTGAGCCAGAAATCCGGGCCGTTGCCGAACACGCGGGCGAGAATGAGCGCGGTCGCCGCGGTGACATTGCGGCGATCGTTGCACAGCTCATTGACGTGCTTGCGCTGCACGCCCATGGCTTCAGCCAGCGCGCCTTGCGTCAGCCCGATCGGGTTCATGAATTCCTCGACCAGGATTTCGCCAATTGTCGCCGGCTTGCGTTTCGTCATCAACATGGCTTGCCTCATACGTAGCTGTGGTCGTCCAGATATACGTCCTTCGCCTCACCCCGGCCGCTATCCCATCGAAAAACCAACCGCCATCGTTTGTTGACCCGGATCGAGTGCAAGCCGTCGAGATTGCCCCGCAGCTTCTCGAAATGGTTGCTCGGCGGCGATCTCAAATCGCGATCCGTCGCCGCATCGTCGATCATCTGGATCTTGCGGAACAGGCGGTCTTCCAGGTCGGACGGGATTTTCTTCGACCTGACGTCGTTGACGAAGAACTCCCGCAACCAGTCGTCCCGGAAGCTCACAATCATGCCGCAACCCCGTATGAGATACTGTACCACGCTATAGCTCATCATGCAATGGCGAGCCGCACGGGGTGATCGAGCGTGGCCTGAGCGCCTGCTCGTACAATCGAAATCAGCCAGGGAATTCAACGTGATTTGGGCTGTCCAGACCTGCCGGAAAAAATATCCCGCTTGTCCCGTCGGGCAAATCAGCGCTACCAGCTCGCCCCATCCCGGCCCTCTCAGAGGGGCGTATCATGATCGTCACGAACGTTGGGCATGGGATGCGGTGGACGCGGCAGCGTTGGGCGCGCAAGGCAATCGCAGGGCGGCTCCGTCAGGGGTTCGTGAGCGATCAGGCCGCGCGCTGACGACGGCGCCGAAGCCCGGCGAAGCCTTTTGGCGAAGACGGGTGGCTGCGTACGGCAAAAGCGTGTGGTTCTGGCACCCGTTGCTGGTGTCAAGTCGGCGGAGGTTTTGTTGGCCCGACCGGGTTCGGCAAGATCGCCAATTCGCCGACGACGGTGGCAAGACGAATTCGTCGCCGGGGAGAGCGCGCCATAAGCCGTAAAGCCATCGCGCAGGGAATGCCGGAGTGCCTCCGCTGAACCTGTATGCTCGTGTGCGTTTTTTCGCACAGCCTTGCACACGAGACCGCGGGTGCAGCGCGCATCCGGCATTCCCTGCGCCCTCTGATTATTCAGGGCGCGAAACCAGGGGCAGCACTCGGGCGAATCGCGCCGCGGGAATGCGAAGGTGTGTGTTCAACCGTCATCCTGAGGTGCGAGCGAAGCGAGCCTCGAAGGATGAGCCACGGGGCTACATCCTTCGAGACGGCGCTTCGCGCCTCCTCAGGATGAGGTCTCCGATCCCAGGACCCGGCTTTCGAACCCTCATGGTGAGGAGCGCGCTCTTGCGCGCGTCTCGAACCATGAGGCCCGGTCGGTGTCCGAGCTCTGGACGGCTTTCATCCTACCCCGCCGCCAGCGACATCCCCGCGCCTTGCTCCGCCTGCGCGATATGCGCGACGATCTCCGGATTGATGGTCGCCGCGTGCGTCATGGGCAGCATGTGGCCGGCGCCCGTCAGATGCCGGATCTCGGCGCCGCCGATGCCGGTCATGAGCCGGCCGACAATGCGCTGGGTGAGGTAGGGCGACAGGCCGCCCGACACCAAGAGCGTCGGCACCCGCAGCGTGGCGGCCGCGGCAGATATGTCGGCTTCGGCGAACAGGCTGGTGAATTCGAACGGCAGCTTGTCGGCGTGCGCGATCAGGCGCAGCCGCGCATCGTCGGACAGTTGCGCCGGCGGGCCGGAGCCGTTCCAGAACGAGGTGAACTTGTCGATCGCCTCCATCGCGAGGCCATTGAACAGGTCCTCGCACACCTCCTGCATGAGGTGCTCGAAGCGGTCGTGCAGCCGCCGGTCCGCGGCCACGTCGCGCAGCAGCGTCGGCAGCACCGGCTCGATCAAGGTCAGGCTGCGCACGCGGCGCGCATAGGGCGAGCAGGTTGCGATCTTGAACGCCACCGCGCCGCCATAGGAGTGGCCGATCAGGTGGATCGGCCCCTTGGCCTCATCGAGGCGCGGGGCCAGCAGTTCGACCTCCTGCGCCAGCGTGCTCGGCAGCGTGGCCGGGCCGCGATGGTCGCCGTAGCCGGCAATATCCGGCGTGATGACCTGATAGCGGCTGCCGAGTTCGATCGCGAGCTTGCTCCACTGCCGCCCCGAACCGAGCGAGCAATGCAGCGCGATCACGGAACTGGTGGCGCGCTCGGCATGAGGCATTTGAATCACGGATGTCATCGGATGGTTCCTGATGGTGACGATCCGGGCCGCAGGCGATTGCCGCAGCCCGGATCGGTGACGCTGTCGCGATCGACGCGCGTCTCAGCGTTTGGTGATGATGACTTCGAGATACTCGCTGGGCACCACGAGGCTGCCGTTGGTGGCGCGGTTCATGCGCACCAGCAGGGCATGCAAATCGTTGCGCAGCTCTTCCTGCTTGCCGGCATCGAGGGCGGCGAACGCCTTCAGCACCGGGCCGTAATAGGTCTTGAACATTTCGAGGAAATGATCCGGCGAGCGGTAGCGGAAATTGAACAGGCGGGGTTGCGCCTTGACCGAGCTTGCGCCGGCGTCGAACATTTCGCCGAGCCTGTCGCGCGTGCCCCACAGCGCCGGCGATTTGGCGCCCGCGGGCGGCGGCAGATATTTGCCGAGCGTCTTGAACACCTGGCCGATGAAGCCGTCGGGCGTCCAGTTGGCGAGCCCGATGCTGCCTTTGGGCTTGCAGACCCGCAGCAGCTCGGCGGCGGCCTTGTCCTGGTTCGGCGTGAACATGACGCCGAAGGTGGAGATCACGCTGTCGAAACTGTTATCGGCGAACGGCAGGTTCTCGGCGTCCGCCTCGCGGAATTCGATTTCCATGCCTTCGGCGACGGCGCGGGCGCGGCCGCGCTCGAGCAGCGCGGGCACGTAATCGGTCGAAGTGACCTCGCACCAGCGCCGTGCTGCGGCGAGGCTCGCCATGCCGTTGCCGGCGGCGACGTCCAGCACTTTCGAGCCGGATTTGAGGTCGAGCGCCTCGCAGAGTTCCTCGCCGACGATCTGCAGCGTGGAGCCTATGATGGCGTAATTGCCCGACGTCCAGGCCGCCTGCTGCTTCGTTTTCAGCGCGGCAAGGTCGGGGGCGGGAGCGGGGGTTGCTTGAGCGGCGGCTGCCGTGCTGGACATGGGTGTCTCCTTTCGAGATCGCAAAGCGGCCTTGAGGGCGGCCGCGATGAACCAAACATGGGCCTGCGCAGACCTAATGACTCTGAGGGCGGGGCGATTTTACCTTGAGGACAGCCTGATTTTTCAATGAGATGTGACAATTGTGATAGGAGCTGTAACAGGAGCGGTTTCCAGTTCGGTGGCTTCATCCTTCGAGACGCCCGCTCGCGCGGGCTCCTCAGGATGAGGCTTCGAGACGCGGCGAATACGCCGCTCCTCAGGATGAGGTCTCAGATCTTCATGGTGAGGAGCGCGGCAAAGCCGCGCGTCTCGAACCCTCATGGTGAGGAGCGGCGTCTTCGCCGCGTCTCGAACCATGAGGCCGCGGGATGGTCGATCGTGATTTCATCCAGGCGGAATGCGCTCCAACCGGGATAACGAAGTGCAATTTTTGTTCGCCAACCATGTGCTTGATGTCGATCTCCGCGAGCTGCGCCGGGATGGCGAGCACGTGGCCGTCGAGCCGCAGGTGTTCGATTTGCTGATCTATCTGGTCGAACATCGCGATCGCGTCGTCACCAAGGACGATCTGATTGCGACGATCTGGAACGGCCGTATCGTGTCCGAATCGACGCTGACGTCCCGGATCAACGCGGCGCGCAGGGCGGTCCGCGATACCGGCAAGGACCAGGGCGTGATCCGCACCATTGCGCGAAAAGGCTTTCGCTTCGTCGGCGAGGTGCGCCCGCAGCCGGGCGCGCTCGTGACGCGCGACAATTCGCCTCAGCCGCCGGAGCAGCCGGCCGAAACGGCGCCGCCGCTCGATCGCAGGGCGATCGCGGTGCTGCCGTTCGCCAATCTGAGCGACGATCCCGAGCAGGCCTATTTTTCCGAAGGCATCAGCGAGGATCTGATCACCGCGCTGTCGAAACTGCGCTGGTTCTACGTGGTCGCGCGCAATTCGTCGTTCATCTACAAGGGAAAGTCGGTCCATCTGAAACAGATCGGCGAAGAGCTCGGGGTCGGCTATGTCGTCGAGGGCAGCGTCCGCAAGGACGGCGACCAGGTGCGGATCACGGCGCAGCTCAACGACGTCGTCACCGGCAGTCAGATCTGGGCGGAGCGCTACGACCGCAATCTCGCCGATGTGTTCGCCGTGCAGGACGAGATCACCCAGGCCGTGGTCGCCGCGATCGAGCCGCAACTCTACGCCGCCGAGAATTTTCGCGCCCGGCGCAAGGCGCCGGACAATATGGACGCCTGGGACCTGGTGATGCGCGCGCTGTCGCATTACTGGCGGGTGACGCGGCAGGACAATCTGGTGGCGCAGGCGCTGCTGGAAAAGGCCATCGACTTCGATCCCGGCTACGGCCAGGCGCTCGGCCTGCTCGCGGCCAGCCACATCTTCAGCGCGCATATGGGCTGGGCGGCCATGCCGAAGGCGATCCCGATTGCGGAACGCGCCGCATTGGCGGCGATTCGCGCCGACTCCGAGGATGCCTGGGCGCACTATGCGCTGGGCAGCGTCTATCTGTTCAACCGCCGGTTCGAGGACTCGCTCGCTGAGTTCGAGCTGGCGCTGCGGCTCAATCCCAATTTTTCGCCCGCCCGCGGCTATTACGGCGTGGCCCTTGCCTATTGCGGGCGCTGGGAGGAGGGCGACCGCGCCGCGCGGCAGGCGTTGCGGTTCTCACCGCGCGATCCCTTTGCCGCGATCTATTGCGGCGTCGCGGCCTATTCGCAGTTCGTCGGCCGTCATTACGAGGAAGCCATCCGGCTGTCGCGCGAGGCGCTGCGGCAGCGCAGCGATTTTGTCGGCGCGCACCGGGTGTTGACCGCGGCGGCAGCGCTGGCGGGCCGGGATGATGTGGCGAAAGCAGCACTGCAGGAGCTGCGCCGCGCCCAGCCCAATATTTCGCTGGCCTGGATCGCCAGCGAAATGCCGTTCCAATGCGATACCGAGCGCCAGCATTACTTAAGCGGATTCCGGCGCGCGGGCTTGAGCTGACGATAGCGCCGCGCTCACTGTATTCGGCGGCGTTCCCGGGCGGGGACCGCGACGACATTGTCCGCAACCTCGCGCCAGCGCAGAATCTCCGCCGCGAGCACCGGATGATTGAAACCTTTCAGGTTGAGATCGTCGATCGGCCGGGCCTCGACGAACGCCTCGACCATGCCGAGGACGCGGCGGCTCACCACGATCTGGTTGGCCTTGGCTTCGTCGCACAGCCTTGAGGCCAGGTTGGTGACGCTGCCGATCGCGGCGTATTCGAGCCGATGCTCGAAGCCGATCTGGCCGAGCGTAGCATAGCCGAGCGCGATGCCGATGCCGAAGCCGAGATTGTGGCCGCGGTTGCGCCAGCGCTCGGTCAGCGGGCCAATGCTGTCGCGCATCTCCACCGCCATCTTCACCGCCCGTTTGGTGTGGTCCTCGAACTGGATCGGCGCGTTGAACAGGATCATCACGCCGTCGCCGGCATATTTGTCGAGCGTGCCCTCATATTTGAAGATCAGTTCGCCGAGGGCGGCGTGATATTCGCGCAGGACGTTCATCGCCTCTTCCGGCTCGGTCTGCTCGGTGAACGCGGTGAAGCCGCGCAGGTCGCAGAACACCACCGTCACCTCGCGGCGGTGGCTGTCGAGCAGCCCTTCATGGCTGTCGGAGGAGGCGATCAGATGCGCCACCTGCGGCGCCAGGAAACGTTCGAGCCGGCGGATGCGTTCGATTTCGCCCAATTGCGTCTCGACCCGTTCCTCCAGCGATTTGTTCCAGTCCTTGAGCTGGTCGGTCTGCTCCTGCAGCTTGTCGGCCTGCTGGCGCACGGTCGAGTTCGCGGCCTCCAGTTCCCGGCTTTTGTGGTCGACCTCGGAGAACAGCCGCGCGTTGCGCATCGCCAGCACCGATTGGTGCGCGAAGGTTTTCATCAGCCCGATCAGGTTTTCGGAAAATTCGCCGGCATTCTTGCGCAGCACCACCAGCGATCCCAGCACGCCCTTCTGGTCGACCAGCGGCACCACCAGCACCGAATGGAAACCGGCCGCCACCGCCGCTTCGCGCAGCGGATGATCTGCGCTGGCGTCGAGGTTGGGGATCGCGATCGGCTCGGCGCGCGCGGCGGCCTCGCCGAGCGGGCTGTCGTCCTCGTCGATGGCGAGGTGCCCGCCTTCGGCCGATTTGTCGATACCGATCGCTTCGGTCAGGTTGAATTGATGGTTGGCGGCGTCATAGCCGTAGATCAGCACCGCGTCGGCGTGGGTGATTTCGAGCGCGCGCGCCGCCACCGTCGGCAGCACGGCGTTGAGATCGAGCGAGGAGGAAACCGCGCGGCCGACTTCCTCGAGCACTTTGAGTTCGTTGATCGACTGCGCCAGATCCCGGGTCCGCTCCTTCACCTTCCATTCGAGGTCGGAATAGGTTTGGGCGAGCTGCCCGGCCATGCTGTTGAACTGGGTGGCGAGCTCTTCCAGTTCGTCGGAAGTGTGCACGTCGATGCGGTGGTCGAATTCACCGGCGCCGAGCCGCCGCGCGCCGGCGCGCAGCGCCGTGATCGGCACCAGCATCCGCCGCGCCAGTACGGAACCTGCAATGATCGCGACCACGAGGCCGAGGCCGATCAACAGCGCGATCCGCACCAGTTGATCGCGGATCGGCGACAGCGCCTGCGCCGTGGGCTGCTCGAAGAACACGTTCCAGCCGAGTTTCGGCACCGCGCTCGAGGTGGTGAGCACCGACTGGCCATCGGCATCGGTGCCCGAGGCCAGCGGCACGCCATCAGGCGCCAGCAGGGCTGCGACCTGCGGCAGGCCCGAGAGATCCTTGCCGATTTCGGGGCCCTTGGTTGAGCTTGCAAGCACCTGGCCCTTGGCATCGACGATATAGGCGAAGGCGGCCTTGCCGACCTGCGCATCGCCCAAAAAGTCCGACAGGAAGCGGAGGTCGATTTCGGCGACGGTGATGCCGGCATTGAAGCCGGAATGCGACACCGCGATCGACATGAACGGCTGCTGGTCCCGGAAATAGGCCGGCGCAAAACTGGTGCCGCGGGCGCGGGTTTCGGTGAAGGTGGCATCGCGGGAAAAATCCAGATTGCTGCCGTACGAGACGCCGCCCAGGCGCGACAGCCGCAGCGTTTCGCGGCCGTTGCCGCTGATCTGGGAGAGCTGGCTGACCCACGGCACCTGGCTCAAGAGCTGCGCATAGTCGGCGCGGCGATCTTCGATCTTGGTGGTGGAGGCACGCGTCACCCAGCCGATCTGCCGCTCGAGGTCGGCCATCGACTGCTCGATCCGCCGTTCCGTCGCCTCGGCCTTTTCCGACATCGCATCCGTCAGCGTGCTCTTGATGCCGCGATAGCTGATCCAGGTTTCCAGCGCGCCGTTAACGGCCAGCACGAACACGACGAGGCCGACCAGCGCGATGACGTATTTGGCGAACAGGCCTTCGCGCAGGAACCAGATTTTGTCCTTGACCCCGTTCATCCAGACCCTCGTGCGCCACCTCCGGGTGCGCGCATCCGCTGTCATCGCCGCGGAGCACGGCTCCACGGCGCAGCAGCCGCGTTCAATGGCGGCCGTCTCAACCATCATCTGCTTAGCACAATTTGGTGGCGGCAGGCCGGGGGTACGCCCACCATGGTTAGCCCCGATTTTGGGTAGGTCAGCGGTTGAAAAGCTGCCGCAGAACCTCGTTCATGGGCTGGTTGTCCGGCTGCGGTGAGGCATTGTTCGGCGCCGGCGCCGACGGGGCGGGCGGGGCCGCTTGAGCGGGAGGCGCGGGGGAAATGTTGCGACCCTGGCCCGCGCCCCCGGTCCGTGCGCCTTGACCGGTTCCGCCTTGATTTACGCCGCCTTGGCCCAAACCGCCGTTCAATCCCTGCTGCAGCAGATTGCCGATGGTCTCTCCTAGCTGGCCGCCGAGCGGATCGGCCGGCTTGCCGCCGCTGCCCGGCGCGCCGGCTGTTCCCTGGCCTTGTCCGGGGATCAACCCGCCAAGCCCGCTCAGCCCGCCGAGCCCGGCGCCATTGGCGCCGAACAGGCCCTTGCCCATCTCCTTCAGCTTGGCGTAGGCGGCGTCGGGATTGTCCAGGATACCCTGCATGTCCGGATAAATGCGCGGCTCGGCCCAGGGACCGTCGATCATGACGGGAATGCCGAGTCCGACCGGGTCGCCGGCGCGGCCCTGGCCTTCGGTCGTCATCACGAGCTTCGGCTCGACCCGAAATCCGATCTGCTTGGTGCCGAGGTCGATGGTGCCGACGCCGGTCAGCTTGACCAGCGGGCCGACCAGATTGAGGTCGGTGGTTTGGGCCTGGCCCTTGTCGATCTTGAACGAGGCGGAAAGCTGCGTGAGATCGGTGGCCTGCTCCTTGTTCTCCTGCCACCCCGACAGCGTGCTCGATGTCAGCGAGCGGATCATCTGGGCAACGTTGAGCCCGCGAATGGCGCCGTCCTGGAACACCACGAATGCCGTTCCAGACAGGTTCGACATGATGGTGCGCTGGCTTGTGCCTGTGGAACGCACGCTGATCTTTGCCTGCATCTTGCCGTCGAGCTTGTCGAAATCGGCGAGGCTGCGCAGCAGCGGCAAGGCGCGCACCCCGGTGAGGTCGGCCCGCAGCGCGAAGGCCGGATTGCCGGTCGAGACGTCGATGGTGACGTCGCCATTGGCATTGCCGTCATAGGCTCCGAGATTGGAAATCTGGGATTTCAGTACGCCGCTTGCGAGCGTGGCGTCGATTGCGGCCGGCGCGAAATGACCGTCGCCGAGATTGAGCTCGGCCGCGGAAATCCGCGCCTGCGCATCGACATAATTCAGGCCGTTCAGGTCGATCGATGCATTGCTCCAGGGCTGCGCAGCGGCGCCTGCGGCGCCACGCGACATCGCGACATCCAGCCGCTGGAAGTCGAGATCGAGCTTCACCAGCGGCTTACTCGCCAGATCCACCGAGGCCCATCCGTTGAACGCGCCGTCGCCCAGCGCGCCGGTCAGGCCGTTGATCATGACCACCGAGCCGTTGAGCCGCACCTCCGCCTTGGCCGTCAACGGCGCTTGCAACAGGCCCGACGCTTCAAACGTGAGTTCGGTCGGGATGTTTTGCCGCTCGATCGGCGGGGCCGGCGGCGCGGCCTTGATGTCGAATTTGAGCGCGTGCTCGGCGGCGCGCGCATTGCCGGAAATCCGAACCTTGCGGTCGCCGGCGACGGCGATGTCGGCGTTGATGGTCTCGACTCGATCTTCGACGCGGTCGTGCAGATTGGAAAACACCACGGTGCCGCCGGTGACGCTGACATGCTCGATTGAAAAAGCGCCGGCTGGGCCGGACGCTGCAGGTTTGGAAGCTGGCTTCGCGTCCCTCAGCCGCTCGCGTTGCAGCGGCACGTTCAGGACCGGGCGAACGATCACGAGTTCGGTGATCTCGGGACGGCCCGACCACACGCTGGCCAGCGTCACATCCGCCTGGATGCTGCTGGCGGTGAGACGGTTGTTGATGTCGCGGTCGTTCGGATCCTGCAGCGCGATGTCGCTCAAGGTGATGTTGAGCGACGGCCAGAGACCTATTTTGGCTCCGCCGTTGATGGCGAGCCTGTATCCGGTCTGGCGTTCGACCCGCTCCTGGATCTGCGAGGTCAGGAAGCTGGAGGGGACGCCGATCGCCAGCAGCAGCGCCAGGACGACGATCACGGCGCCGATGGCGGCCCCGGCGATTTTCAAAGCTCTCATTTCGACATTCCAGACCGGGCAAGCGGCATCGAATTCGGCGGCGCCATAAGCGCGCGCGGGCGGTTGCGCGAGCTTATCCCGGAAAGGGGATATCGCTCAAAGCGGCTAAAAATAATCCGAGGGTACTGCAAAGTTATGTGACTTATGACACACTTCCAGAGCGCTGAATCTTGCTACCGCCGTCCTCGGGGGGTCGGGGTCGATCTGGAAGGCAATACGAAGGCAATACAATGAGTAAACAGGCCGAATTTGCGGTCATCCTGAAAATGAACCCGATGTTCGCGGACTTGGGGACCGACGAACTGCAGCGGATTTCCAGCCTTTGCCACACCCAGCAGCTTGGGGTTGGTGAAATGCTGTTCCAGAAGGGGGACCCCGGCGACGCCTTGTATGGGGTTCGCCGCGGCCAGATCCGCATCGAGACCGGCGCCTCCGACGGCAGCCGGCTGACGCTGAACTTCATGGGTCCGGGCGACCTGTTCGGCGAGGTCGCGGTCCTGGACGGCCAGAGCCGCACCGCGGACGCCGCCGCGGGCGAGCCGACCGAACTGTTCGTGCTGCGGCGGCAGGATTTTCTGTCGCATCTCGAACGCGAGCCGAAGGTGGCGATCAAGATCATCATGCTGCTGTGCCAGCGCATCCGCTGGCAGAGCGAGCGGATGGAGGAATCCATGCTGCAGCCGCTGCCGGTGCGGCTGGCGCGCCGGCTCTGTGCGCTGGCGGCCGATTTCGGCTCCGAGGTCCACATCTCGCAGGAGCAACTCGGCGTCTTCGTCGGCGCCGCGCGCGAAAGCGTCAACCGTCAGCTCCAGCTCTGGCGCAAGGACGGCATCCTCGACCTGCAGCGCGGCCGGATTTTACTGCAGAACCTGACCAAGCTGACGGCGGTGGCGCGGAACGAGTAGGGAACCCTCCCGCGTCGCCAGACGTCGCCTGTTGTGGTACAATGACCAGATGAACCGAACACTCAAAGAAGTGATCGAGCACGCCGCGACCTGGCCTCAAGAGGATCAGGAGGAGCTTGCCGAGTACGCCCGGGAAATCGAGGCGCGCCGCACAGGCATCTACACGATGTCAGACGACGAGCGGGCAGCCGTTGCCAAAGGATTGGCTGAGGCCGATCGCGGAGAATTCGTGACGGACGAGCGGATTGCGGAAGCCGACAAGCGCCACGAAGGATGAGGGTCCGCTACACGCCCGAAGCGTTCTCCGATCGGGAGCGAATATTCGAATATTTAAGAGAACGATCTGAGACCGGTGCGAGGAATGTAGCGGCGAGCATTCGCGAGGCGGTAGCGCAGCTAAAGGATCATCCGCATAGCGGTTATCGGACGGATGATCCAAATGTGCGGGTCACATTCGTTGCCCGCTATCCCTACAAGATTTTCTATCGGGTACGGAACGTGGTCGAGATTTTGCACATTCGGCACGTCTCGAAGGGAATGGAAGCGCGACGGTTAGTTTCGCATCGCTCAAGCCCAGCTCGACTACTCCGCCGCAGGCGACACAATGGCCGGTGGCGGCGGCGCGGGCGGCTCCTTGGCCGGCGGCTCGGCGTGATGATCGGACGGCGCGTGCTCGGTCTCGCCGTGTGAAACCAGCAGCATCTTGCCGAAGCGCCAGATAAATGCGCCGATATCGTCCATCATCATGAACATCGCCGGCACGAACACCAGCGACAGCACCGTCGAGAACAGCAGGCCGCCGATCACGGCGAGCGCCATCGGCGAACGGAATTCGCCGCCGGCGCCGAACGCCAGTGCCGACGGCATCATGCCGGCCGCCATGGCAATGGTGGTCATGACGATCGGGCGCGCGCGCTTCATGCCGGCGTCGATGATCGCTTCATCGCGCGGCTTGCCGTCGCGGATCGCCTCGACCGCGAACTCCACCAGCATGATGGCGTTCTTGGTGACGATGCCCATCAGCATCAGGATGCCGATCCATACCGGCGTGGTGAGCTGCTTGCCGGTCAACAGCAATGCGGCAATGGCGCCGCCGATCGAGAGCGGCAGCGAAAACAGGATGGTGATCGGCTGCAGGAAGGTGCCGAAGAGCAGCACCAGCACCGCGTAGACCATCATCAGGCCGGCGGTGATGGCGGTGGCAAAGCCTTCCGACAATTCGTTCAGGCTTTCGGCGTCGCCGGACGGGCTGACCTTGACGCCCTTCGGCAGGCTTTTCATGACAGGCAGCTCGTAGATCTTCTTGGTGGCGTCGCCGAGTGCTGCGGTGCCGACGAGGTCGGCCGCGACCGTCGCCTGTCGTTCGCGGTCGTAGCGGTTGATGCTGGTCGGGCCCTGGTCGAGCTGGATGTCGGCGACAACGGATAGCGGCACGCCGCCGCGTTCGCCGCGCTGGCCCAGCGGCACGCGCAATTGTTCGAGCATCTGCAGGTCGCCGCGGGCATTGTCCTCGAGCTGGACCCGGATCGGCACCTGGCGGTCGCCGGCGTCGAATTTTGCGAGCGCCGGACCGACGTCGCCGATGGTGGCAACGCGGATGGTCTGCGACAGGCTTTCGGTGGAGACCCCTAACCGTGCCGCCAGTTCGGCGCGCGGCCGAATGCGAAGCTCGGGCCTGTCCAGCGCGGTTTCCGAGATCACGTTGGCGATGATCGGAATCCGCTTCATCTGGGTCGCCAGTTCGCTGGCGACATTGTTGACGATGTTGCTGTCGGTGCCGGTGACGACCAGCGAGATCGCGCGAAGCCCGTTTTCGTCGAGGAACCAGAAGCGGATGTCGGGAACGTTCTCGAGTTCCTTGCTGATGTCGAGTTCGAGCAGGCGTTGCGTGTGTGCGCTGTCGCGCTCAGTCTTCGGCGTGTAATTGATGATCAGCGCGGCGCGCCGCACCTCCAGCGTTCCCGGCGGCACGCGGCCGCCGTCGACGAACACGCTTCGCACCTCCGGGCGCTTGCGCAGGCGCGCGACGATCTCCTCGGTCACCTTCTCGGTGTAGGCGAGTTGCGAGCCTGGCGGCAGCTCCATCGCCAATAGCGAGCGCGCGGTATCCTGCGCGGGCAGGAAACCCTGCGGCAGCAGCGTAATGCTCCAGATCGAGGCCGCGAAGATGCCAAAACCGATCAGCACCGTGATCAAATAGTGCCGCACCGACCAGGTCACGAGTTTGGTATAGGTCGCCAGCACGCGGCCGGGCGGCGGGTCTTCGTGGTGAGTGTCTTTGAGGAAGTAGGCGGCCAGCACCGGCGTGACGAAGCGCGCGGCGAGCAGCGAGAAGAACACTTGCACCGAAACCGTGATGCCGAACTGCTTGAAGAACTGCCCGGCGATGCCGGACATGAAGCTGGCCGGCGCGAAGATCGCGATGATGGTCAGCGAGATCGCGATCACCGCGAGGCCGATTTCGTCGGCGGCCTCCAGCGCCGCGCGATAGGGCGTCTTGCCCATGCGCATATGGCGGACGATGTTCTCGATCTCGACGATGGCGTCGTCTACCAGGATGCCGGTCGACAGCGTGATGGCGAGGAAGCTAACGAGGTTGAGCGAGAAGCCGAGCAGGTCCATCGCCCAGAACGCGGGGAAGATCGACAGCGGCAGCGAGATCGCCGCGATAATGGTGGCGCGGATGTCGCGCAGGAACAACAGCACGACGATCACAGCGAGAATCGCCCCTTCGAACAGGGTCGAGATCGCCGCTTCGTAATTGCCCTTCGTGAATTCAACGGAGGTGTCGATCAGTTTCAGGTCGACATCGGGATAGGCGACCTTCAGCGCATCGATCCGCTTCTGGACCGCGGCCGCGACCACAACGTCGCTGGCGCCCTTGGAGCGCTTGATGCCGAGCGCTACCACGGGCTCGCCGTTGAAGCGGGCGAAGGTGCGGCGGTCGGCAATGGTGTCGGTGACGGTGCCGAGATCGTCGAGCCGGACCTCGCCACCGCCGAACAGCGGGATCATGGTCCCCGCGAGTTCGTTGAGCGTCTTGGCGCCGGCCAGCGTGCGGATGGCCTGGTCGTTCTTGCCGATTTCGGCGCGGCCGCCGGCGAGATCGACATTGGTGCCGCGCAGGATCTGGCTGACATTGACCGCGGTCAGCCCCGCGGCCTGCAATCGATCAGGGTCGAGCGACACCAAAATCTCGCGCTCGACACCGCCGATGCGCTCGACCTGGGCAACGCCGCGGACGCCCTGCAGCGCGCGTTTGACGACGTCGTCGACGAAATAGGACAGTTGCTCCGGCGTCTTGCCGGGCGAGATCGCGGCGTAGGTCACGATCGGCAGGCCGATCACGTCGACGCGCTGGATCAGCGGCTCGGTGACGTTCTGCGGCAGGTTGGCGCGAACCCGCGTGACGGCGTCCTTGACGTCGTTCAGGGCGCGGTCGGTGTTGGTCTCAAGCGCAAACTGGATCGTCGTCACCGACAGGCCGTCGGTGATCGACGAGGAAATATGCCGCACACCCTCGACGCCGGAGATGCCGTCTTCGATGGTCTTGGTGACCTGCGATTCCAATTCCGACGGCGCGGCGCCGAATTGGGAGACTGCGACCGAAATCACGGGAATGTCGGCCGAGGGCAGCCGCGTCACCGCGAGCTTGGTGAAGCTGACCCAGCCCAGCACCAGAAGGATGATCGAAAAGACGATCGAGGGCAGCGGGTTCCGGATCGACCATGCCGAGATATTCAAAGCCATTAGCGTGTCCGCGTGCGATCGAGTTCGTCGGCGAACATGGTCTTGATCTGGTCGCCGTCATGCAACGAGCTGCCAGCGTCGGCCACGACGGTTTCGCCGACGTCGAGGCCTTCAAGAATTTCCGTAGACGTATCCGACGTCAGTCCGACCCGCACCTTTCGGGTTTCGACAACGTTGCCCTTGACCACCTGCAGGGTGAGACGGTCAATCGCGGTGCGCGGCACGGCCACGCCGCAACTGCGCTTGGCGTCGATATTGGCGCGGGCGAACATGCCGACCTTGAGCGAGGGATTGTTGGTCAGCGATATCCGGACATGGCCGAGCTGGGTGGTGCGGTCGATCTGCGGCGAGATCTGCCGGACCTTGCCGACGAGATCGGGCGCGTCGTCGCGGCTGATCCGCACCGTCGCGCCCGGATTGAGTTTCAGCAGATGGATGCTCGGCACCTCGGCGTCCAGCTCGATTTCGTTGTTGATCGAAATCCGGAACATCGGCCCGGCCTGCGGCGAGGCCGGTGCGCCAACCGCGGTTCGCACTTCCGTAACAAGTCCGGGGCCGGGCGCGCGCAGCGAGATCGATGTTGGTCTTGCGCCGCCGCCCTGTTGCTGCGGCGGTGGGGTCAGGCGCGCCAGTTCCTGATTGTCGGTGACCATGTCGCCTTCGTGGACGAAGAGATCGGTGACCTTGGAACCCTCCTGGTCTACGCCGACCTGGGCCTCGCGGCGCGGCACGATAAATCCGGTGACCCGCACCATGTCGGAGAAGCAGGCATTGGTGGATTTGGTCACGATGACCAGCGCCTGGCCCGGAGTTTCCTTTTCCTCAGGGTGGGAGCGGTGCTCGAACCAGTAATATCCGGCGCCCAGGACGACAAAGAACGCTACTCCGAGCGCAGGTTTGAGGTATTCGGAGAGGTTCATCGCCGGATCAATCCAGACTTGAAGTCAAATGAGGCGGGGCGCATTGGGCCGGCCGGGAAGTTCTGAATGAACCCCAAAACGAATACGTCCCGCAAGGGTGCTGCGGGACGCATTGTAGCCGGAAAATCTTGGTCAGCGCCACGCCGTTTGCTTGATCGCGCTTTACTTGGACGCGGTCGCCTTGTTTTCCATGTTCACGACCTGGACCCGGCGGTTCACTTCCGCCATCGGCTGGCTCGGGTCCTTGAGCTTGGTCTTGCCGTATCCGACGGTGACCAGATCGCTGCCGTTGATGCCGTATTTGTCGACGAGGTAGCGCTTGATCGAATCGGCACGGCGCTCGGACAGGTCCTGGTTATAGGCTTCGCCGCCGGCCGCGTCGGTGTGGCCTGCGACCACGAAGGTCGAGCCCTTCAAATCGGCATTGGTCAATGCGCGCCCCAGCGCCTGCACGGAGGGCAGCGACTTGGCGCTGATATCGGCCGAATTATAGTCGAAGTTGATTTCCAGATCGATCTTGGGCTTGTCCTTGACGATGGTCGCGATCTCTTCGCGCTCGGTGATCGACAGCGAACGCGTGTTGCGGCCACGGATGGTCTGCACGAACTTGGTTTCGGCGGCGGCTGCGGCCCGATCGGTCTGGGTCTGCGGGCCGACCGACAGGCCGCGGGTCAGGGGCTTCTTTTCAGCCGGCGCGAGTGCGCGGACGATCTGATCCTCGGTGACGTTGTCGTCGCCGGCGCGGGCGGTTCCTGTGCCGACGGAAAGCGCGGCGCCGATGGTCATGATCGAAAGGATCGCGGTAAGACCTTTGGTTGCAGAGATCTTTGACATTGCCAGTCCCTCCTGCGCGCGTTCCGCGCGGTTCCAAACGTGATGCAAATAAACTGCCGGACCATCGGTCCCGGGCTAACTACTTTAACTTTTAGTCTACGACGCCCCGCCGGGGTTCGAGGGGCGCCGGCCTTCACCTCGAAATATCGTCACTGTACCCCGTAATCGGCGAATTCCTTCGCGATATTCGGGTCCATGGCCTTGGCGTTGTTGATATCCAGATCGCCTTCCGAAATCGAGCCGTTGCGCTTCTTGGCCAGCCCCCGCCCGTACAGCGAGGAGGTCAAACGCGGGTTGATCTTGAGGGCGGCGTCGAAATCGGCAATCGCGTTCTTGGTCTGCCCGCTCTTCAGGTTGACCAGGCCCCGGCTGTCGAGGGCATCGACGAAATTCGGGCGCAGCCGCAGGGCTTCGTTGCAATCCTTTAGCGCGGCCTGCAGGTCGCCGATCACCGTGCGGGCCCAGCAACGGTTGTTAAAGGCTTCGACGTCCTTGGGGTTCACCCGCAGCGAATTGTTGAAGTCCTTGATCGCCAGGTCGTAGGCGCCCTTGCTGGCATAGACCTGTCCGCGCCGGTACAGCGCCGCCGCATCGTCGGGATTGTCGATGAGCTTGGCGGTCAGGCTCTTGATGGTCGGATCGTCGGCCAGCGCCAGCACGGTCGGGGTCTCCGCGGGCTTGGCCGGAACCGCCGGCGGGGCCGGCGGCGGAATCACGACTTCAACCTGCTTTGGCGGCGGCGGCAAAGGCGGCGGTTCCGGCGCAGGCGCCGGAGCGGCCACCTGCGGCGCCGGGGCCGGAGGGGGCGGGGGAGCCGCGGGCCGCGGGCCCGCGCCGCCGGGGATGAACGAGAAATCCTCCGCCAGCGACGATGAAATCCACGGCACCTGCTCCTGACGCGAGGCGCGGGTGACGCCGACCCTGGTACGGTTGAGCGTTTCCTCCGCCATCAGGTCGGGGGTGCGAATTTCCTTCAGCAGTTCCCGCACGAACAGGCTGCGATCAGTACCATTGTCGGAGATCACCGACGAGAGCGCGGCGGAATACATCACCAGCGTGCCGTTCGGCGCAATCACCGGCGCAAGGCCAGCCGAAAAGCTGCGGAACCGGCGCTCGAACGGATTGCGCCTGGAGGCATCGATCAGGGCGATCTTGACGCCGGCGCCGCGGCTGTTGATCTCGCCCAGCACGGTTTCGAGGCTAAAGCCGTCGCGGCGAACATCCGGCTCGGTCCAGATCTGCGCATCGACCGGGATCATGTAGCTCTGGCGGCTCGACTGGACGCCGAATCCAGAGAAAAAAATCAGCACGACCGAGCCGGGCTTGATCTTGCCATAGAGCTTGTCGAAGGCGCGGCGCATCGCGTCGCCGGTCAGGTTTTCGCCGATATCGACGTTGAAGCCGTCGCGCTTGAGCTCGTCGGCGACGTCGCGCGCGTCGTTGATCGGCTCCTTCAGCGGCGCCTCGGCATCCGGATATTTCGCGTTGCCGATGACCAGCGCAAAGCGGTCGCCGGCCGCAAGCGACGGGACAATCGATGCCGCCGAAAATATCAACGCAGCAAACAATGCAAGACGAATTTTCATAATCGCGGCAATCCAGATCACGGCGGTCCAGCCAAAACAGCGCCGATCCCAGCTTGCGCCTCGGCGACTTTACGCTACGCAAACCGCATTATCAAACCGCGCCTGCAGGCCGTCAACCGCTTGCAAGGCCGTCGTTAATTGCGACAATTAACCGCGACGAGGCGAGGCGGAGGCGAGGGAATAAATCGGGTTTGCCGTGACCGTCGCCACCCGCTCTCGCGGCCGATGACGGAGGACCCGCAATGTGACCCGTCTCACATAGAATGCGCCATGCCGTCATGCCGCGGTCACGCGCGTTCCGCGGGTTTGACCTTTCCGGATGACGATGGCTTGGTGCAGGCGTCGGCCAACCGCGACCCACAAGAAAAGTGACACCGATGGGAAATGCTTACGAAATCTATGCCTTGCGCTATGCGACGATGTCGCCGCGCACCCCTCATTTGAACTTCCTGGTGCCAGATCCGCACGAGACCACCGCGCAGGACCTCGATTATTTCGTCTGGCTGATCCGCGGGCATGGCCGCGAGATCCTGGTCGATACCGGCTTCAATGCCGATGAGGCGAAGGCGCGCTCCCGCAAGCTCACGCTCAACCCGGTCGACGCGCTGGCCAATTTTGGCGTCAAGGCCGAGAGCATCAAGGACGTAGTCGTCACCCATTTGCACTACGACCACGCCGGCAATCTCGATCGCTTCCCCGGCGCCCGGTTTCACCTGCAGGATCGCGAGATGAGCTACGCGACCGGACGCTGCATGTGCAACAGCACGATCCGGCATCCGTTTTCGGTCGAGCATGTCACGACCATGGTCCGTCATGTCTACGGCGAGCGCGTCACCTTCCATTCCGGCGATGGCGAGATCGCGCCCGGCGTGACCGTGCATCGGGTCGGCGGCCATTCCGACGGCCTGCAGGTGGTGCGGGTCGAGACCACGCGCGGGCCGGTGGTGCTGGCCTCCGATGCGGCGCACTACTATGCCAATCTGCAGCGCCGCAGCCCGTTTCCGATCGTCTATAATGTCGGCGACATGGTGCAGGGCTGGGAAATCGTCGAGCGTCTCGCCGGTCATCCCGACCGGTTCATCCCCGGCCATGACCCGATCGTGAGCGAGATCTATCCGCGCGCGAGCGACAAGGTCGATGCGTTCGCCCTGCATCTCGCGCCGTCGCGTTCTTTCGTGAAGTAGGTTCAGATAGGCATGTCAGAGTACAAGACGGTCGGCTTCATCGGCCTCGGCGTGATGGGCGAGCCGATCTGCCGTAATCTCGTGAAGAAGAGCGGCAGGCGCGTGGTTGTGTTCGATCTCGCGTCGGGGCCTTTGGCGCGCATGCGCGCGGAAGGCGCTGAAATTGCGGGCTCGGCTGCCGAAGTCATCAAACAGAGCGATCTGCTGTTTCTCTGCCTGCCGAGTGCCAAGCATGTGCGCGCGGTGTTCGAGGGCGACGGCATTCTGAAGAACATCAGACGCGGCCAGGTCGTGGTCGATCTCGGCACGTCGTCGGTCAGCCAGACCCGCGATTTCGCAACGCAGTTACAGGCCAAGGGCGCAGTATGGGCGGATGCGCCGATCGCGCGCACGCGGCAGGCGGCGCAGGATGGCACGCTCAGCGTCATGGTCGGTGCGGCGCCCGCGCTTTACGCCGCGATCGAACCGCTAATCCGCTGTTTCGCCACCGATGTCACCCATTGCGGCGAGGTCGGTGCGGGGCAGGTGACCAAAATTCTCAACAACATGGTGCTGTTCGAGACCGTCAACGCGCTGGCTGAAGCGGTTGCGGTGGCCAGACACAATGGCGTCGATCCGAAGCTGTTGCTCGATACGTTATCGAAGGGATCGGCCGACAGCTTTGCGCTGCGCAATCACGGCATGAAGGCGATCGTGCCGGGCAATTTCCCCGAGCGCGCGTTCTCGACCGAATATGCGCTGAAGGATCTGTCCTACGCGCTGGAACTGGCCGCTGACGCCGGATTGAGGATCCGCGGCGCGGAACTGATGGGCGAGGTGTTGCAGGAAGCGATCGATGCGGGGTCGGGCGGGGCGTATTTTCCGGTGATCGCGAAGCATCTGGATCGGGCGTAGTCGCCTCATCCGTCATTGCGAGCCAACGGGTCGGCGCAAAGCGCCGCCCGATGACAGGCCCCGCGAAGCAATCCATCTCGTCGCGTAAAGAAAGAATGGATTGCTTCCGCCTTCGCTCGTTGAGCTACGGCGGACAAGTCGTCGCGGAGTTTATCATCGGGCCGGCCGACGGCCGGACCCGTTGGCGCCTCGCAATGACGTGGAGGGAGAGCACGACCCTCAATACGCCTCTTTCGCGTCCGCCTCCTGGCTGGTCTGGATGAGGTCAAAGCTCTGCTCGATCTTGCCGAGCAGTGCTGCAAAATCCTTTCGCTCCTGCGCGGACAGGCACGACAGAATCTCCTGTTCCTTGCGCAGCAGGCGCGGAATCAGTTCCTCGTACAGCGTCTTGCCCTTGCGCGTCAGGCGCAGGCGGAATTCGCGGCGGTCGTCTGCATTCTCGACGCGCTCGACCAGTTGCCGCTCCATCAGCGCCGTAACCGCGCGGCTGATGGTCGACTTATGGGTCCGGGTGCAGTGGGCGATGTATTGTGCACTGCAGGCGTCATTGCGGAAACCGAGCGTCGCCAGCACCCGCCATTCCGGGATGTCGAGCCCGTACCGCGCCTGATACTCGCCGGACAGCGCGGAACTGACTTCGGCCGCCAGCCGGTTCAGGCGAAACGGCACGAAATGGAAAAGGTCGAGCCGTCGCTTTCGGGCCGCGGTTTCCTCGCGGGAATCCGCGTCCACCGCGGATCGGGTCCGGGGCATGCTCTCGCCTGAAGACGTCTTTGCCAAAATCGCTCCAATTTGAGTTGACGCCGGGGCCCGCAGCGGGTTTAAGATAGTTGCAGATGCGACTAATTTAGCAAGTTCGCACGCCCTTGGCTAGTCGCAAGGTGATCATGGCGCAGACCAAGACCCAGTTCGGTTATCGCCGCCACCCCGATCAGGATCGGGCGGGCGGCAATGCTGCGGAATATCCCGTCGTCGTGGTCGGCGCCGGACCGGTCGGACTGTCGCTGGCGATCGACCTGGCGCAGCGTGGCCAAAGCGTGGTGCTGCTCGACGACGCCGACCGGATCGGCGAGGGCTCGCGCGCGATCTGCTTTTCCAAACGCTCGCTGGAGTTCTGGGACCGGCTCGGCATCGGCCAGCGCATGGTCGACAAGGGCGTGGTGTGGAGCGTCGGCAAGATCTTTCACGGCGCGTCGCAGCTTTACCAGTTCAATCTGTTGCCGGAGCAGGGCCACAAGCGGCCGGCCTTCATCAACCTGCAGCAATTCTATGCCGAGGCCTATCTGGTCGATCGCGTCGGGGAGCTTGCTGCCATCGACCTGCGCTGGCGCAACAAGGTGGTCGGGCTCGAGCAGCGCAACGACCACGCGGTTTTGAAGGTCGAGACCCCGGATGGGCCTTACAAGCTGCACGCCAGGTTTGTCGTCGCCTGCGACGGCGCCCGCTCGTCGCTGCGAAAGATGGTGGGTGCGGAATTCACCGGCCAGGTGTTCGAGGACCAGTTTTTGATCGCCGACGTCAAGATGACGGCGGAATTTCCGACCGAGCGTTGGTTCTGGTTCGATCCGCCGTTCCATGCCGGCCGCTCGGCGCTGCTGCACAAGCAGCCCGACGACATCTGGCGCATCGACCTGCAACTCAGCCGGTTTGCGGATCCCGCGTCCGAAAAGCAGCCGGAGAACGTGCGGCCGCGGATCGCGCGCATGCTGGGTCACGACAAGTTCGATTTCGAATGGATATCGCTGTACAAATTCCAGTGCCGGCGGATGGACAAGTTCATCCATGGCAGGGTGATTTTTGCCGGCGATGCCGCGCATCAGGTTTCGCCGTTCGGCGCCCGTGGCGCCAATTCGGGCCTGGAGGACGCCGAGAACATCGCCTGGAAACTCGACCGCGTCTTGCGCGGACGGTCGCCGGAGGCGCTGCTGCAGAGCTATCACGCCGAGCGCAGCGCCGCGGCGGATGAAAACATCCGGGAGTCGACCCGCTCGACCGATTTCATGGCGCCCGCCTCCCACCAGGAGGCGCGGCTGCGCAAGGCCGTGCTGTCGCTGGCAAAGGAAACCGAATTCGGCAAGCGCATGGTCAATGGCGGGCGGCTGTCGGTGCCTTCGGTCTATGACTCGCCGCTGTCGACCGCCGACCATGACATTTGGCGCGGCGGTCCACGACCCGGTGCGTCGATGCTGGACGCACCGATCGCCGAACGATCCGGCGATTCGACGTTCCTGACCGAAGCCTTCATCAAGCAGGGAACGCGGTTCACGCTGCTGGAATTCGGCAATGGTGCGGCCGCGGATACGCCGGAGAGCCTGGGCGTGATCCGCATCGGCGACGATGGCTTTGTCGATTCCTCCGGCCTTGCCGGTGCGCGGTACGATGCCGAGCCCGGTACAGCCTATCTGCTGCGGCCCGACGGCTATGTCGCGGCGCGCTTCCGGCATCCGACGCGGCCTGTACTCGATGCCGCACTGGCGCGTGCTTCCGGGTTGAATTGAGGCTTTTGCCATGACGCTGTCCACCAGTTCGAATTTCGCCAAGCCGGACGACGCATTTCGCGCCATCGTCGAGGCGCATCGCGGATTGAGCGACACGCAAAGCGCTGATCTCGATGCGGCGCTGGTGCTGGTGCTCGCCAACCACATCGGCGATCTCGACGTGCTGAATGAGGCGATTGTGCTCGCCAAGCGGCGGATGCTGGATGACAGCCAGCAGCAACAACAGCAACAACAATAGATCACGGTCTTTAACGAAGTCAGGAACTGATTTGATGGCTAAAGGTTTCGCGTCGACGACCGACATGGCGGAGAAGAAAATCACCTTCTCCGAGATTGGCACCGATCTCTATGCATTCACCGCCGAAGGCGATCCCAATTCCGCTGTGATCGTCGGCGACGACGGCTGCCTGGTGTTCGACGCGCAGGCGACGCCCGCGATGGCCCATAAAGTGATCGAGCGGGTGCGCACTGTCACCGACAAGCCGATCAAATATGTGGTGCTGTCACACTATCATGCGGTGCGCGTGCTCGGGGCTTCCGCCTACAAGGCGCAGGCGGTGATCGCCTCTCAAGAGACCTATCGGCTGGTCGGAGAGCGTGGCCAGCAGGACTGGGATTCCGAATACGGCCGCTTCCCGCGGCTGTTCCAGGACGCCCAGAGCATTCCTGGCCTGACCTGGCCGACGCTGACCTTCGAAGGCGAGATGTCGATCTATCTGGGAAAACGCGAAGTGCGGCTGATGCAGCTCGGCGCAGGTCACACGTCAGGCGATATCGTCGCCTGGGTGCCGGACGCCGAGGTGATGTTCTCCGGCGATCTGATCGAATATCATTCGGCCTGCTATTGCGGCGACGCGCATTTGCGCGAATGGCCGGCGACGCTGAACGAAATTCGCGCCTTCAATCCCAAGGCGATCGCGCCGGGCCGTGGCGACGCGCTGAAAGGTCTTTCGACCGGGCGCGACGCGATCGCGATGACGCGCGATTTCGTCACCTCGCTCTATGGCGCGGCCGAAACATCGGTCGCCAGGGGCCGCAATCTCAAGGAATCGATGGCGGCGACGCGCGAGGTGATGGACCCCAAATTTTCCAGCTTCGCGATCTACGAACATTGTCTGCCGTTCAACGTCTCGCGCGCGTTCGACGAGGCCTCGGGAATCGACGATCCCGTGATCTGGACCGACCAGCGCGACCAGGAAATGTGGGCCGCCCTGCAAGGAGGAGGATGACCATGAATATCAATACCTCGCCTAATGCGATCAATCGCAATGCCGTCAACGTCACGCCGGGCTACTTGTCCGGCTTCGGCAACAGCTTTGAAACCGAGGCGCTGCCGGGCGCGCTGCCGAGGGGGCGCAATTCACCGCAACGCTGCGCTTACGGGCTCTATGCCGAGCAGCTGTCGGGCTCGCCATTCACCGCGCCGCGTGGCGCCAATGAGCGCTCGTGGCTGTATCGCATCCGGCCGTCGGTGAAACATTCCGGGCGTTTTGCGAAGGTCGACGCCGGACTGTGGCGCACCGCGCCGTGCCTTGAATATGATTTGCCGATCGCGCAGCTGCGCTGGGATCCGGCGCCGATCCCGAAGGAGGATCAGACGTTCCTGCAGGGCGTGCAGACCATGACCACCGCCGGCGACGCCAACACCCAGGCCGGCATGGCCGCGCACGTCTATCTGATCACGAAATCGATGGTCGATCAGCATTTCTACAATGCCGATGGTGAGATGATGTTCGTAGCCCAGCAGGGCAATTTGCGCTTCGTCACCGAGTTCGGCCGGATTGATATCGAGCCCGGCGAAATCGCGGTGATCCCGCGCGGCGTCAAGTTCCGCGTCGAGATTCCTTCCGGCCCTGCGCGCGGCTACGCTTGCGAAAACTACGGCGGCGCCTTCACGCTGCCGGAACGCGGGCCGATCGGCGCCAATTGCCTGGCCAATTCCCGCGACTTCCTCACGCCCGTCGCGGCCTATGAAGACAAGGACACGCCGACCGAACTGTTCGTGAAATGGGGCGGCGCGCTGTTCAAGACCACGCTGCCGCATTCGCCGATCGATGTGGTGGCATGGCACGGCAATTACGCGCCGTACAAGTATGATCTGCGCACCTTCTCGCCGGTCGGCGCCGTCGGCTTCGACCATCCCGATCCCTCGATCTTCACCGTGCTGACGGCGCCCTCGGAAACGCCGGGCACCGCGAATATCGATTTCGTGATCTTTCCCGAGCGCTGGATGGTGGCGGAAAACACCTTCCGTCCGCCCTGGTATCACATGAACATCATGTCGGAGTTCATGGGGCTGATCTACGGCGTCTACGACGCCAAGCCGCAGGGCTTTACCCCCGGCGGCATCAGCCTGCACAACATGATGCTGCCGCACGGCCCGGATCGCGACGCCTTCAATCACGCCAGCAATTCGGAGCTGAAGCCGGTCAAGCTGACCGGCACCATGGCGTTCATGTTCGAGACGCGATACCCGCAGCGCGTCACCGCGCATGCGGCGAAGTCGTCGACCCTGCAGGACGATTATGCCGATTGCTGGAACGGGCTGGAAAAACGCTTCGATCCGAATAAGCCGTGAGGCTTCGAGCTGTCTACGTTTCGTCATGCCCGGGCAAAAGCGCGAAGCGCGTCTTCGCGCTAGATGTCCCGGGCATCCACGTCTTGAGCTAGCAAAGAAAGTCGTGGATGGCCGGGTCAAGCCCGGCCATGACGATGGTTGAATTGGAGAATGCTTTGACCAACCCCAACGATCCCACCCTCCGCTCCTTCATAACAGTCGATCCCTTATCCGACTTCTCGATCCAGAACCTCCCTTACGGCGTGTTCTCGGCAAAAGACGGTCTCGCCCCCCGCGTCGGCGTTGCGATCGGCGATTACGTGCTCGATCTCTGGGAACTCGAGCAGGACTCCAGGCTGGATGTCGGCCCGCTTGGCGTGTTCTCGGCGCCATCACTCAATCCCTTCATGGCGCTGGGGCCGAAGGTATGGTCGCGCACCCGTGCGCGGATCAGCGAACTCTTGCGCGACGACAATCCGGAACTGCGCGACAATGATGAGCTTCGCCGGCGCGCGCTGGTGCCGATGGCGGATGTGAAACTGCATCTGCCGATCGCGGTCGCCGGCTACACCGATTTCTATTCGTCGAAGGAGCACGCCACCAATGTCGGCGTCATGTTCCGCGGCAAGGACAACGCGCTGCAGCCGAACTGGCTGCACATGCCGATCGGCTATAACGGCCGCGCCTCCACCGTCGTCGTCAGCGGCACCAGCGTCCGCCGTCCGCGCGGCCAGTTGAAACCGCCGACCGCCGACGCGCCGAGCTTTGGGGCGTGCAAGCGGCTCGATTTCGAGCTCGAGATGGGCGTGGTGGTCGGGCAGCCATCGCCGATCGGCGAGATGCTGACCGAGAAGCAGGCCGAACAGATGATCTTCGGCTTCGTGATCCTGAACGACTGGAGCGCGCGCGATATCCAGCAGTGGGAATATGTCCCGCTGGGCCCGTTCCAGGCCAAAGCCTTTGCGACCTCGATCAGCCCGTGGATCGTGACCCGCGAGGCGCTGGAGCCGTTCCGCATGCGCGGTCCGGCCCAGGATCCAGTGCCGCTGCCCTATCTGCGGCAGGCGCAGCCGAACAACTACGACATGCAGCTCGATGTGGCCCTGCGCGCGGCGCCGATGAACGAGGCCGCCAATATCTCAAGCACCAATTTCAAATACATGTATTGGTCGTCGGTGCAGCAGCTCGTGCACCACGCCTCGTCCGGCTGCGCCATGAATGTCGGCGATCTCTTGGGATCCGGCACCATCTCCGGCCCGGAAAAGAACCAGCGCGGCAGCCTTTTGGAGATCAGCTGGAACGGCACGGAGCCGCTCGAACTGCCCGGCGGTGTCAAGCGCACCTTCCTCGAAGACGGCGATTCGCTTGTGATGCGCGGCTGGTGCCAGGGCGACGGCTATCGCGTCGGCTTCGGCGAGGTCGAGGGGACGATTGTTCCCGCTGAATAGCACCGTCATTGCGAGCGAAGCGAAGCAATCCATTTCGCGGCTTGGCGAAACGAAGAGTGGATTGCTTCGTCGCTACGCTCCTCGCAATGACGATGTGAGACAGCTCACCGCTCCTCCGGCGGAATATCCCGCAGTCTCGCCGAATGCGCGGTGATGTCCTCGAGGCTGTATTTCAGATGCACGCGCTTGTCCGACGGCAACTGCCTGGTGACGCAGACCCCGGCCCGCCGCTCGGTCGCGGGTCTGATCGGCCGCGGCACAAAACCGCCGCCGCAGTTCGGGCATACATTGTGAAGCTTGGTCTCAACGCAATCTGCGCAGAACGTGCATTCGTACGAACAAATCCGCGCCTCCGTCGCGTTCGGCGGCAGGTCCTTGTCGCAATATTCGCAGTTCGGTCGAAGTTGCAGCGCCATGGTCGTCTCGCGATGTCTTCCTGGCAACGATCATCGCAAATCGAACGCTTGGTTCGAATGACGAATATCCCTCAATTTCGGACGCGCCAGTCCGTCACCGCTGCAATTCCTTCAGCGGCAGTTTTGCGCTCTCCTTCAGCCGGTCCAGTACGATCGACGAGCGCACATGCGCGACGCTCTGGTGCGGCATCAGCACGTTGTTGACGATGTCGGACAGGCTCTTGAGGTCGCGCAGCACGGCCTTCAGCAAATAATCGGCGTCGCCGGTCAGCGCATAGGCCTCCTGGATGTCGTCGACGCGATTGACCAGCGCGCGGAATTTCTTGGCGTTGTCCGGCGAATGGGTCGCCAGCGTGATGTGAATGAAGGCGATCAGGTTGAAGCCGAGCGCCTCGCTGGCAAGGTCGGCGTGGTAACCCGATATCACCTTGGCTTCCTCCAGCCGCATCCGCCGCCGCGAGCATTGCGACGCCGACAGGCCGACCAGATCGGCCAGTTGCTGGTTGGTCAGCCGGCCGTCGTCCTGCAGCGCTGCCAGCATTTTGAGGTCGAAGGTGTCTACCGAGATCATGCGTGAATTGTCTATTTAATGCACGAAGTATGCGCCATTCTAGCCGATATCGGGCCAGTTTGCATACACTTTGCGCCCGATGTGGCGGAAACTCCGTGCAGCAGATCAGGGAGATTCCGCCATGGGTCCATTTCCGCACGACGCGCCGGCCGCCACCATCAGCGCCGACAATCCGATGGGCACCGACGGGTTCGAATTCGTCGAATACGCGCATCCCCGGCCGGAAGAGTTGCACGCGCTGTTCAAGCTGATGGGCTATGTGCCGGTCGCGCGTCACAAGACCAAGAAGATCACGGTCTATCGCCAGGGCGACATCAATTATCTCGTCAACGAGGAGCCCGGCACCCACGGTTTTGGCTTTGTCGCCGCGCATGGCCCGTGCGCGCCGTCGATGGCGTTTCGCGTGGTCGATGCCAGGCAGGCCTATGAACGCGCACTCTCGCTCGGCGCGGAACCGGCAGACATTTCATCGGCGCAGAAGACGCTCGACGTTCCCGCCATCAAGGGCATTGGCGGCAGCCTGCTCTATTTCGTCGATCGTTACGGCGCCAAGGGTTCGGCCTATGACGCCGAATTCGAATGGCTCGGCGCGCAGAATCCGCGGCCGGTTGGCGCGGGCTTGTTCTATCTCGATCATCTCACCCACAACGTCCATCGTGGCCGCATGGATGTCTGGACCGGGTTCTACGAAAAACTGTTCAATTTCCGCCAGATCCGTTTCTTCGATATCGAGGGGCGTGCTTCCGGCCTGTTCTCGCGGGCGCTGACCAGCCCCGACGGCAAGATCCGGATCCCGATCAACGAGGACGCCGGCGATTCCGGCCAGATCGAGGAATATCTCCACATCTATCGCGGCGAGGGCATCCAGCACATCGCCTGCGGCGTGCGGGATATCTACGCGACGGTCGAAAATTTGCGCGATGCCGGCCTGCCGTTCATGCCGCCACCGCCCGAGACCTATTTTGAGAAGATCGACGCGCGCTTGCCCGAACACGGCGAGGACGTCGCGCGCCTGCAGCGCGATGGCATATTGATCGACGGCGAAGGCGTCGTCGATGGCGGCCACACCAAGGTCCTGTTGCAGATATTCTCGGCGAATGCGATCGGGCCGATCTTCTTCGAATTCATCCAGCGCAAGGGCGACGACGGCTTTGGTGAAGGCAATTTCAAGGCGCTGTTCGAATCGATCGAGGAGGATCAGATTCGCAGAGGTGTGCTGAAGGTGGATAACGCGGCGTAGTTGGTTCGTCAAAATACCCCGTCGTCCCGGCCAAGCGAAGCGCGAGGCGGGACCCATAATCACCGACGTTCATGATAGACGAAAGTCGTCGAAAAGCCGTTCTTAGCCGAGGAGCCGCGGTGTGGGTCCCGGCGTTCGCCGGGACGATGAGGGGAGATTACCTTCCCGCCTTCCACGCGCTCGTCAATTCGCCGATATCCGCCGTCTCCGCATCCCGTATCGCCGATGGTGTCCGCGAAAAGCGCGGCGCCGGTGCCGGCTGCGTCACGCCGTGGCGCTCGACGAAAATTTTTCGCGCGGCGTTGTGCGGATGCTTGGGCGCCTCCGCCATGGTCAGGATCGGCGCGAAGCAGATGTCGGTGCCTTCCATGATCTTGCACCAGTCCTCGCGGGTCTTGCTCTTGAAGACCTTGGTCAGCTTATCCTTCAGCGCCGGCCAGGCCTTGCGGTCCATCTGGGCGTCGAAATCGGCGTCGGTAAGGCCGGCATGCCGGCGCAGGAGCGCGTAGAACTGCGGCTCGATGGAGCCGATCGAAATGAAATTGCCGCAGGAGCATTCATAGATGCCGTAGAAATGCGCGCCGCCGTCGAGGAAGTTCTGCTCGCGGCCTTCGACCCAGCGGCCGATCGCCGTCATGTCGAAGAACATCGACATCAGCGACGCCGCGCCATCGCACATCGCGGCATCGACCACCTGGCCCTTGCCGGATTTCGACGCCTCCAAAAGTGCTGCGAGCACGCCGACCACGAGATAAAGCGCGCCGCCGCCGAAATCGCCGACCAGGTTGAGCGGCGGCACCGGTTTCTCCCTGGTGCCGATCGCGGCGAGTGCGCCCGTGACCGAGATGTAGTTGATGTCGTGGCCGGCGGCCTGCGCCAGCGGGCCTTCCTGGCCCCAGCCGGTCATGCGGCCGAACACGAGGCGCGGATTGCGCGCCAGCACCACGTCGGGCCCGAGGCCCAGTCGCTCCATCACGCCGGGACGAAAGCCCTCGATCAGCGCGTCGGCGTTGGCGAGCAGGTCGAGCACCTGCGCGATCGCGGCCTTGTCCTTCAGATCAAGCTCGACGACCTTGCGGCCGCGGCCGGCGACCGATTTCAGATTCTTCTTGGCGCCGACGCGGTCGAGCGTCACCACCTCCGCGCCCATGTCGGCCAGCATCATGCAGGCGAACGGGCCGGGGCCGATCCCGGCGAATTCGACAATGCGGAAGCCGGCGAGCGGGCCGGAGGTGCGGGTGGCGGACTGGGGGGCTGGTTTATCGAGCACGTTGTTTTTCCATTTATGGTGAAATCTAGGAGCTGACCGGCGTCTTGCTGCCGTGGCGGGCGGGATCGCTGAGCGTCACCTTGGCCGCGTCGGCCCATAATTTGGCGTTCTGCTTCTGGCGCTCGGTGCCGGTGCCTTCCTCCGCGACCTTGCGGCCGAGTGCGACGTAGACCGGAATTTCCTCGTCGCGCATCGGCGTCATGGCCTTTTTGCGCGCCATCGCCTTTTCAATGTAGGGCGCGAGCTCGGCCTGCTTCTGCTGTTCGCGCTCGATCTCGCGCGCCCGGAATTCCGGCATCACGTTTTTGGCGAACAGTTCGAGCGCCTCGCAGATATGCTCGTGCTGGTTACGGCCGCCCTGCTGGATGAACACGGTTTGGTCGACGCCCGACTCCTCGAAATGCCGCAGATGCGTGCGCAACTGGTCCGGCGTGCCGATACCGTGATCGGCGCCAGCCGGCGGCAATGCATGGCGCGCCTTCTCGAAATTAGCCCAGATGTCGGTACGGCCCGGCCTGTGCTCGCCAAAGATATAGTGATGGGCGAGGCCATAGCGGAAGAAGCGCAGTCCATCTTCGCCGCGGCGGCGCGATTCCATCTCGTCGGCATGCAGCGAGAAGCCGGTCACCATCGCAACGTTCGGATTGACCGCATGCCCAATCGGTACGCACTCCTCTTTGAAGATTCGGTAGTAATCATCGACCCATTGCCGCGCCTCGCGCGGATCGACAAAGGCAAAAGTCAGCGCGCCGATGCCGTGCCGCGCCGCCAGCTTGATGGTTTCGCGGTTGGAGCAGGCGACCCACAGCGGCGGATGCGGCTTCTGCACCGGCTTGGGCACCACATTGCGGCAGGGCATTTCGAAGAATTCGCCCTTGAAGCCGGGATAGGGGTCCATCACCATCATGTTGGTGCATTGCTCGACGGCCTCCGTCCACATCCGCCGCTTCTCGACCGGATCGAAGCCGACATTGAAGCCGCCGAGCTCCATCAGCGACGCGCTCTCGCCGGTGCCGAATTCGACGCGGCCGTTGGAAACGAGATCGAGGGTGGCGATACGCTCGGCGACGCGCGCGGGGTGATTATATTTCGGCGGCATCAGGCAGATGCCATGGCCCAAGCGAATCCGCTTGGTTCGTTGCGAGCAGGCGGCGAGGAAAATCTCGGGCGCGGAGGAATGCGAATATTCCTCGAGGAAATGGTGCTCGACCTCCCAGGCGTAATCGATGCCGAGCTTGTCGGCCAACTCGACCTGGTCGAGCGCCTCCTGGAACAGCTTGTGCTCGGCGCCGTCGTTCCACGGCCGCGGCAATTGGTGCTCGTAGAAAATGCCGAACTTCATGGGCGCTCCCGGGAGAGGTATTTTTTAATTAGCTGATTAGCTAAATTGTCTCGCCTTATGGCTGACGTGGCAAGCGGCTTTTGCCGAGAATCCGACCAAATGCAGAGCGGCGCGCATCGCTATAGCGTTTTTGAGCGAAGTGGGCGCCGGTTCGCGTGAAGAAAACGCGTCAAAACAAAGACGCGAGCCCGGTTCGTCAGAACCGGGCTCGCAGGCGCCGCTTGCATCGGTTTTGTGTTTAGACGCTATCAGCCCGCGGCGGTCACCGCGCGCTGTGCCATCACCTTGATCAGATTGGCGCGATAGTCCGATGAGCCATGGATATCGCTCATCAGCCCGTCAGCGGAAATATTGACGCCGTCGAGGGCGGCCGCCGACCAATTGGCCTTCAGCGCCGCCTCAATCGCAGGCACCCGCATCACGCCATTCTGGGAGGCGCCGGTGGCGGCGACACGGACATCGCCCGCCTTGGTCTTGACCACGAACACGCCGGTCAGCGCAAAGCGCGACGCCGGATGCGGGAATTTTGAATATCCCGCCTTGGCCGGAATCGGGAACGACACGGCGGTAATGATTTCTCCGTCGGCCAATGCGGTCGAGAACAGGCCCTTGAAGAAATCGTCCGCCGAGATCGAACGCTTGTTGGTCTTGACGGTGGCGCCGAGCGCGAGCACGGCGGCGGGATAGTCCGCGGCCGGATCGTTGTTGGCGATCGAGCCGCCGATGGTGCCGCGATGGCGCACGGCGGGATCGCCGATCAACGTGGCGAGATAGGCGAGCGCGGGAATCGCCTTTTGCGCCGGGCCGCTCTGGGCCACGTCGTTGTGCGTGGTCGCGGCCTTGATTGTCACGGCATCGGATGACACGTCGACGCCGATCAGGTCCTTGATCTTGCAGAGATCGATCACGTCGGATGGCGCCGCCAACCGCTGCTTCATCACGGGGATCAGGGTGTGGCCGCCGGCGAGATATTTTGCTTCCGAGCCCTTGGCGAACAGCGCGGCCGCTTCTTCAACCGAGGAGGGGCGATGATAAGTGGTCTCGTACATGGTTTTGCTCCCTCTCAGCCGTGAATGGCATGCCAGACGCGATCGGGCGTCGCCGGCATTTCCAGTTTGTTGTTGCCGATCGCGTCCGTGATCGCGTTGATCACGGCCGCCGATGCGCCGATCGCGCCGGCCTCGCCGCAGCCTTTGACGCCGAGCGGATTGCCTGGGCACAGCGTCGTGGTGTGGTTCAGTTTGAACGACGGCAGGTCGTCAGCGCGCGGCATGGTGTAATCCATGAACGACGCCGTCACGAGCTGGCCGCTATCGTCGTAAACCGCCCCTTCGAGCAGTGCCTGGCCGATGCCCTGGGCGAGACCGCCATGGACCTGGCCTTCGACGATCATCGGGTTGATCAGCCGCCCGAAATCATCCGCCGCGACGAAATTGACGAAGGAGGTCTTGCCGGTCGCGGAGTCGACTTCGAGTTCGCAGATATAGGCGCCGGCCGGGAAGGTGAAGTTGGTCGGGTCGTAGAACGCGCCTTCCTTCAGGCCCGGCTCCATGCCGTCGGGCAGATTGTGCGCGGTATAGGCGGCGAGCGCCACCATCGGCAGCGCGATCGACTTGTCGGTGCCGGCGACCTTGAACATGCCGCCCTCGATGACAATGTCGTTCTCGGACGCCTCGAGCTGATGCGCGGCGATTTTCTTGGCCTTGGCCTCGACCTTCTCCATCGCCTTGAGGATCGCCGTCAAACCGACGGCGGCCGAACGCGATCCATAGGTGCCCATGCCGAACTGCACCTTGTCGGTGTCGCCATGGACGATCTGAACCTGGCTGATGGGAACACCGAGGCGCTCCGCGACCAGCTGGCAGAAGGTCGTTTCATGCCCCTGGCCGTGGCTGTGCGATCCGGTCAGGATCTCGATGGTGCCGACCGGATTGACGCGGACTTCCGCGGATTCCCACAAGCCGACGCCGGCGCCGAGGCTGCCGACCGCTTTCGAAGGTGCGATGCCGCAGGCCTCGATGTAGCAGGACAGGCCGAGGCCGCGCAGCTTGCCTTCGGACTTGGCTTTCGCCTTGCGGGCCGGGAAGCCGGCGTAATCGATTGCCTTCATCGCAGCATCGAGCGAGGCGCCGAAATCGCCGATGTCATAGGCCATGATCACCGGCGTCTGGTGCGGGAAGGTGGTGATAAAATTCTTGCGGCGCAATTCCGCCGGATCGACCTTCAATTGCCGCGCCGCGGTCTCCAGCAGCCGCTCCACCACGAAACTGGCTTCGGGCCGGCCCGCGCCGCGATAGGCGTCGACCGGGGTGGTGTTGGTGTAAACGCTGATCACCTCGGCGAAGATGTTGGGGATGTTGTACTGACCCGACAGCAGCGTCGCATAGAGATAGGTCGGCACCGAGGAGGAGAACAGCGACATATAGGCGCCGAGATTGGCGTAGGTCTTGACCCGCAACCCCGTGATCTTGTGGCCGGCGTCGAGCGCGAGCTCGGCCTTGGTCAGGTGATCGCGGCCATGGGCGTCGGTCAGGAAGGCCTCGGAACGATCGCCGGTCCATTTCACCGGGCGCCCCACCTTCTTGGAGGCCCATAGCGCCACCATTTCCTCAGGATATATGAAAATCTTCGAGCCGAAGCCGCCGCCGACATCGGGCGCCACCACCCGCAGCTTGTGCTCGGGTGCGATGTTGTAGAAGGCCGACAGCACCAGACGCGCGACATGCGGATTCTGCGACGTCGTGTACAGCGTGAAATGCTCTTCGGCCTCGTTGTAGTCGCCGATCGCCGCGCGCGGCTCCATCGCATTCGGCACCAGCCGGTTGTTGGTGATGTCGAGCGAGACCACGTTGGCGGCCGATTTGAACGCCGCGTCGGTTGCGGCCTCGTCGCCGATGGTCCAGTCGTAGATCACGTTGCCGGGGGCCTCGGGGTGAAGCTGCGGCGCGCCGGGCTTGATCGCCGCGCTAATGTTGGCGGCGGCCGGGAGTTCCTCGTAGTCGACGACGACGGCTTCGGCGGCGTCCTTGGCCTGGTTCTTGGTCTCGGCGATCACCACCGCGACCGCCTGTCCGACAAAGCGCACCGTCTCCGGCGCCATCGCCGGCCACGCGCCCATCTTCATCGGGGTGCCGTCCTTGGAGGTAATGGCCCAGCCGCAAATCAGATTGCCGACCTTGTCGTCGACGATCTGCTGGCCGGTGAGCACGGCAACCACGCCGGGCATCTTCATCGCCGCCGACGTATCGATGCTCTTGACCTTGGCATGAGCGTGCGGGCTGCGGATGAATTGGGCATGGGTCATGCCCATCAATTTGATGTCGTCGACGTAGCGGCCCTTGCCGGTCGTGAAACGTCGGTCTTCCTTGCGCACAACGCTTGCGCCAATGCCTTCAACGCCCATGTCCTGTCCTCCCAACCGGAGTTATTGTTTCCGCCATTTCCATCGAAACGCTGCGGTCTTGAATTCGGTATTGGTTGCCTGCGGCGGCTATTCCGCCGCCTGCGAGACGTTCATGCGGCCGGCCGCATCGAGCACCGATTTGACGATGTTATGGTAGCCGGTGCAGCGGCAGATATTACCTTCCAGCTCGTGCCGGACGGTCGCCTCGTCGAGCTTGCCGCCGTAGCGGTGCACGATGTCGATCGCCGACATGATCATGCCGGGGGTGCAGTAGCCGCATTGCAGGCCATGATTGTCGCGGAAAGCGGCCTGCATCGGGTGCAGTTGGTCGCCCTTGGCGATGCCCTCGATGGTGGTGACATTGGAGCCTGCGGCCTGTCCCGCCAGCACGGTACAGGATTTGACCGCTTTGCCGTCGATATGGACCACACAGGCGCCGCACTGGCTGGTGTCGCAGCCGACATGGGTGCCGGTCAGGTTCAGATTTTCGCGCAAGAGATGGACCAAGAGGGTCCGGTCCTCAACATCGGCCGAGACGGCCTTGCCGTTCACCGTCAGTTTGATTGTAGACACGCGTGATACCTCCCGATGTTTTGTAATTATTCCAATTAGAAACAGGGGCGAGGGAACTTGCAACTAGGATTTTGGTCGCCGGTGTCATTGTGATGACGTGATTGGCACGCGCCAGGTCGCCGGCGCGTCCGTCCTGCCCCTCCGGGGGAGGGGGAGGTGAAGTCGACTTCGTGTCCAGCTCCCCCTGCACATTTTGGGCGCCCACAACCCCCGAAACCCACGGTATATTTACGCACCCTTATTCATTCTGCCTTAGTTTTGCGCGTCGGGTCAGGGGGCCAAGCTTCCGGAATCCGTTGGGTTTTCAGAACGAAGACGGGGGTTGCGGTGGGATTGTCAGGACGTAGCGGGTCGCGATCGATCAAATTCCCAACCCTTCGTTTCCGCACCAAGATCATGCTCGGCTTTGCCGTTACGCTGGCGATTTCGGCCGCCAGCATGGGTTTTGCCTATATGGGCTTCGAGCGGGTGTCCGCGGGCGTGGGGTCCTACCGCCAGAGCGTCGCGGAAGCCGACCTGGCCCGCAACATCGACCGCGAGCTGATCTCGTACCGTTCGCTGGCGCGGTATTATGTCGTCACCGCCAAGGAAGAGGACGGCAAGGCAGCGCTGGCGGCCGAAGCCAGCCTCAGGGACGCCATCATCCAGTCGATGAAGGGCACGACCAACCCGGCGCGGCTCGACCAGATCACCAAACTGGAGCGGGAATTCCGCGCCTTCACCAAGATATTTGCCGATATCCTCAAGGTGAAGGAAGAGAGCGCGATGATCGCGCAAAACCGCCTCGCCCGTAGCGCCACCTCGCTGCGTTACAAGCTCGACGATCTCCCCAGCAATGCCGACGATTCAGAGCGTCAGGCGATTCAGTTCGGCGCCAAGAAAGTGTCCGACCAGCTTCAGGCGGCGACGGCGCTTGCCAATACCTTCGTGATCAATTCCGACAAGGCGGTCGCCGCCAGCGCAATGGCGCGGCTCAAGTTTGTCGAGAACTCGATGCACGCGATCTCGTCCAAGGAAGAAAAGATCGTGCAGGGGTTGAAGGAAGCTTCCGCTCTGCTGGAGGAATACCAGCAAGCGCTTACCAAGCTGATCGAGAATTCCAAAGAGATCGACGAACTAACCATCGAAATGACCGAGTCCGCGGCCGCCATCGACCACGGCTCGGGGGCGATGAAGTCGGATCTGTTTGCCGATCAGAAGCGGCTTGAAGCCGAGTCGCATGCAGCCATCGGCGAGACCGAGCAGCTGATCCTGATGCTGGCCGCCGGCGGCTTCCTGCTCGGTGTCGTCTGGGCATTCCTGCTGGGTACGGGAATCTCGCGGCCGATTGCCGCGATGTGCAGGGCGATGCGTGAACTCGCCGGCGGTAATTTCGACGTCGTGCTGCCGGGGCTCGGGCGCAGGGATGAACTCGGCGAAATGGCGGGTGCGGTGGAAGAATTCAAGGTGCAGGCGATCGCGAGGGCGGAGCACGATGCCGCCACGCAGGAGGCGCAGAACAAGGCGGCGAGCGCCGCGCGCCGCACTGAGCTGATTCGTTTTGCCGACGAGTTCGAGTCGGCGGTCGGCGCCATCGTCTCCAACGTCTCGGCCTCCGCGGTGCAACTCGAGGCGGCGGCGGGAACGCTGACGCGGACGGCGGAGACGACCCAGAGCCTGTCGAACCAGGTTGCGGGCGCCTCGGAAGAAGCCTCCAGCAACATGCAATCAGTGGCGTCGGCGACGGAAGAGCTTTCCGCCTCCGTCGACGAGATCGGACGGCGCGTGAAAGAATCCAGCCAGATCGCGGCGGCCGCCGTGCGTCAGGCCGAGCAGACCGATAGCCGGATCGGCAAATTATCGCGCGCAGCGCAACAGATCGGCGACGTGGTCAAGCTGATCACGGCGATCGCCGAGCAGACCAATCTGCTGGCGCTGAACGCCACCATTGAAGCCGCCCGCGCCGGCGATGCCGGCCGGGGATTTGCCGTCGTCGCGTCCGAGGTGAAATCGCTGGCGAGCCAAACCGCCAAGGCGACCGACGAGATTTCCAACCATATCTCGGGCATGCAGGGCGCGACGCAGGAATCGGTTGCGGCGATCAAGGAGATCGGCGGCACCATCGGGAAGATTTCGGACATCGCCTCGAACATCGCCAGCGCGGTCGAGCAGCAGAGCTCGGCGACGCAGGAAATCGCGCGCAGCGTCCAGAACGTGGCCCAAGGAACCCAGGAAGCCGCCGCCAGCGTCATGCGGGTCAATCGCGGCGCGACCGAAACCGGCTCGGCGTCGGAAGAAGTGCTGAACTCGGCGCGCACGCTGTCCAGTGAAAGCACGCGCCTGCGCGAAGAACTCGACCGCTTCATGGCGAACATCAGGGCGGCGTAGTTGTCGTCCCGGCCCATATGCGCAATTGCGCATCAGGAGACGGGACCCATAACCACCGATGTAATTATTTGAAATGGCGACTAACCGCGTGCCCTCTACCACGGCCGCGGAGTATGGGTTCCGGCTCAAGGCCGGGACGACGGAGATTTTAATCGTCACTCCCTGCCAAACTGATGTTTCAACGCGACCTTCGCGCGTTCGAGCCGCGCACGTTGCGTCTTAAGCAGCGTCTTGCCGGCGCGGTTGATATAGAAGGTCAGCATCGACAGCGCCGAGCGATAGGCGCCGGCCTTGCGGCGCGAACTCTGCTCGGCCGAACGCTTCAGCGATGCCGCGATCTTCTTCGCGCTCGTCAGCTTGAAGACACCCTGTTTCAGGTCGAGCGCGTCGCTTTCCTGCGTCACGCGCTGCGACCAGCGCTTCGATAACGTCCCGACGCTTGTCGTTTTGCGGCTCGTTTTGGCCTTGTTCCGGCGTTCAGCCATCGTCAACTCCTTTCGTTGTGAGCCAAAAACGACAGTGCTCCGGTTCGGTTCCTGTCCCGCAATGCGGGAACCCCTGCCTCGCCGACGCGTTGTCTTATGTGGCGGGCATTCCGTTTGCCGCAAGTTTGGGAATGGGAACCTTGGGGCGCCGCGTGTCCCGGGGTGTTTCTCATTGATTTGGTCCGATGGATTTGCAGCGGATACGGCGCAGCTCTGCATTACATCATGGCGTTCTCGCGCCGGTGCGGCAGGACAACGACCTCATCATCGAAACCAGCATTCCGGCGCGGCTCGATAATTTGCACTGGAGCGGCTTCCATACCCGCGTGGTGCTGGCGCTCGGGATCACCTGGATTCTGGATGGGCTGGAGGTGACGCTCGCGGGTGCGCTGTCCGGAGCGCTGAAGGAAAGTCCCACGCTTCGCTTTTCGAATTTCGATGTCGGACTTTCCAACAGCGCTTATCTGGCCGGGGCCGTGCTCGGCGCGCTTGGCTTCGGCTGGCTTACCGACCGTATTGGACGCAAGAAGTTATTCTTCATCACGCTCGCGCTCTATCTCACGGCAACCGCCGCGACGGCGCTGTCCTGGAATGTCGCAAGCTATGCGCTGTTTCGGTTTCTGACCGGCGCCGGCATCGGTGGTGAATATACCGCGATCAATTCGACGATCCAGGAACTGGTGCCGGCGCGCTATCGCGGCTGGACCGATCTCGTCATCAACGGCAGTTTCTGGATCGGGGCGGCGATGGGCGCAACCAGCGCCATCGTCCTGCTCGATCCCGCGCTGCTCGGCCCCGATCTCGGCTGGCGGCTGGCCTATTTCACCGGTGCGGCTCTCGGCCTTGTCGTGTTCGTGATGCGGATGTGGATACCGGAAAGCCCGCGCTGGCTGATGATCCACGGGCATCCGGATGAGGCGCACAGGATCGTTGCCGATATCGAGCAATCGGTAACGGGACATCTGCAAAATCAGGCGCTGCCGAAGATCAAATTGCGGATGCGCCATCATACGCCGCTGCGCGAAGTGGCGCACACGCTGTTTTTCGCCTACCGCCGGCGTTCGCTGGTTGGACTGGTATTGATGATCGCGCAGGCGTTCTTCTACAATGCGATCTTCTTCACCTTTGCGCTGGTGCTGACCGACTTCTTCGGCATTCAGGCAAGCCATGTCGGCTGGTACATTCTGCCGTTCGCAGCCGGAAACTTCCTGGGCCCGCTGCTGCTCGGCCGGCTGTTCGATACGCTGGGCCGCCGTACGATGATTGTGTTCACCTATGGCGTGTCTGGCGCGCTGCTCGCGCTGTCGGGCTATCTGTTCTCGATCGGCGCCTTGAGCGCGCAGACCCAGACCATCGCATGGATGGTGATTTTCTTCTTCGCATCGCCGGCCGCGAGCGCTGCCTATCTCACCGTCAGCGAAACATTTCCGCTGGAAGTGCGCGCGCTCGCGATTGCGCTGTTCTACGCGATCGGGACGGGAATTGGCGGCGTCGCCGGTCCGGCGCTGTTCGGCGTGCTGATCGATACCGGATCGCGCAACTCGGTGTTCGCCGGCTACCTCTTTGGGTCGGCCCTGATGGTCATGGCGGCCGTCGTCGCGTGGCGATACGCCATCGCGGCCGAGCGGAAGTCGCTCGAATCAGTCGCACGGCCGCTCGCATTCGTGGAGTAAGATGAGATGAATCAGGATCTGGCTGCAATGCCGTTGGAAGATGAACTGTCGCCCGAAGACGAGGCGGCACCGGAAACCGTTCCGGTGCCGCGCTCGCTGGTGCCGCATTTGAGCGAGACCGCCGTGTTGCTCGACATCGACGGCACGCTGCTCGATCTGGCGCCGACCCCGCGTGAAGTCTGGGTGCCGCCGGGCCTGTCGAAAACCCTCAACCGGTTGCTGCAGCGAACGGGCGGTGCGCTCGCGCTCGTCAGCGGCCGTTCGCTGAATGATATCGACCTGATCTTTGCGCCGGATCAGTATCCGGCCGTCGGCGGCCATGGCGCGGAGATGCGCCTCGATCCCGACAGCGAAGCGGTGGGCGCCCATGCGCCGCCGATGGACAAGGAATTGAAACGGCGCCTCGCGGCGATTGCCAAGCTGAGCCCAGGAATATTGCTGGAAGACAAGGGGTATTCGCTCGCGCTGCACTATCGCCTGGCGCCGCATGCGGAAAAGGCGATCTATGAAGCGATATCCCTGATCCGGGCCGATCTGCCGAACGCGCCAATCGAAGTGCTGCCCGGAAAATGCGTCTTCGAGATCAAGCATTCCGGGTTCACCAAGGCGAGCGGCGTACGGGAATTGATGACGCGCGAACCGTTCAAGGGCAGACGTCCGTTTTTCATCGGCGACGACGTCACCGACGAATCGGTGTTCGCGATCATGCCGGATCTCGATGGTCTCGCCTTTTCCGTCGGCCGCCGCGCGCACGGCGTAGCCGGGCATTTCGATGCACCGAGCGATGTGCGGGAATTTCTCGCGCATCTGCTCGATGATGAAAGGGACGTACCGCTGCCATGATCGGCGCCGGATTTTCCCGCGCGTCGAATCGAATGCGGTTTCTTTGCGTATCGGGCGATGTCTCGCGCAAAATTTTCTTTTTCGTGAGTTCCGGTGAGTTCCGCTCCATCCGGTCCGATTTTGGTTTCAATTCGTTGAAAGGGTGACGCGGAACCATATTGATGAATGGTTGTTAACACGCGCGCCTCAACAGGAGGGGACCCTGTGAACCTCGTCGTCGTTTCAAACCGCGTTTCGCGCGCCAAGGCCAACGAGCCCATGACGGGGGGGCTTGCGGCCGCTTTGCTGCCGGTTGTCGAGGAATCCGGTGCGATCTGGGTCGGTTCCAGCGGACGGGTCCGCGACGGGAACCAGAAGGAACCATTCGCCGAGATTGAAGCCTTGGGCGCCGGCGCGCTGGCGATGCTGGATCTGCCGGCCGCACATTACGGCGGCTATTACGAAGGCTTTGCGAATTCGGCGCTGTGGCCGGCGCTGCACTCCCGCGCCGATCTGATCCACGCCTGCCACGACGACTATCTGTCGTATCGCGAGGTGAACGCCTTCATGGCGCGCGCGCTGTTGCGATTCCAGAAACCTGACACCGCGTTCTGGGTTCAGGATTATCATTTTCTCGCGCTTGGCGCGGAGCTCCGCGATCTCGGCATCACCCAACCGGTTGGCTTCTTCCTGCATACGCCCTGGCCTGCGCGCGCCGTGATCGGCGGCGTGCCGCATCATCGCGACCTGATCGAAGCGATGCTGGCGTATGATCTGATCGGCTTCCAGACCGAGGAAGACTGCGAGAATTTCCTGGCTTACGTTCAGTGCGATCTTGATCTCGCCGTGCACGACGGTGTCGTCACCTCGCGTCATGGCAAGACGCGCGCCGCGGTATTCCCCATCGGCATCGATCCGGAGAAGTTCGCCCAGCTGGCGGCCAAGGCGTCGACCCATCCGGACGTATCGCGGTTGCGGCGGAGCCTGAATGGCGAGAAGCTTGCGATCGGCGTCGACCGGCTGGACTACTCCAAGGGCCTGGTCAATCGCATCAGGGCATTCGACCGGATGTGGACCTTGCAACCACAGCTCAAGCGCACGGTGTCTCTGCTGCAGATCGCCACCCCGTCTCGCGGCGCGATCGAGGCTTACGGCAATCTGCAGAGCGAGGTGGCAAAACTCGTCAGCGACGTCAACGGCAACCATGGCGAGGTCGACTGGACGCCGATCCGCTATCTTAACAAGGGCTACGGCCAGGCCGTGCTCGCGGGTCTCTATCGCACGGCGCAGGTCGGCGTGGTGACGCCATTGCAGGACGGCATGAATCTCGTCGCGAAGGAATATGTCGCCGCCCAAAACGCCGCCGATCCCGGCGTGTTGGTGCTGTCGAAATTCGCCGGCGCCGCCAACGAACTCGACACCGCGCTTTTGGTAAATCCCCACGATATCGATGGCATGGCGCGCACCATCGCGATCGCACTCTCGATGCCGCTGACCGAACGGCGGATGCGCTGGGAAGCGATGATGACGAAACTACGCAGCCATACCATCCAGGACTGGTTTGCCGATTTCGTCGACGCGCTGCAGGACACCCAATCCGACAGGAGCGTGATCGGGCCGATTATGGCGGAGCAACCGGCGCTACGGCCGCTTCGTTCGATCAATAGCAACACGCGATATCACTGAAGCATAACGGTTTTGAGTTGAATCGGCAGGTTTTCAGCTCGTCATCCTGAGAGGCTCTGAAGCTATCTCGGACCTCATCCTGAGGAGCGTCGTCGTCGCCGCGTCTCGAAGGATGGCCGCGAGTCTGTGTGTTGTGCGCATCCTTCCAGACGCTTGCGGAGTTTATCATCGGGCCGCGCTTCGCGCGGACCCGTTGGCAAGCTCGTCAGGATGAGGTTCGTACTCTCCGTCATCCCCGCGTGAGCGCAATTGCGCTCATCGCTGGAGGTGCGAGCCAACGGGTCGCGCGAATGCGCGCCCGATCACAGGCTCCGCGAGCCTCAAAGGATGACACGGCCGGGGTGACGGGGATAGTTTTCGTCGGTTCGATCTGATTTCGCGTCCTAGTAACAATACGACACGCCATCGAGCACCGGGCAACGCGCCTTGCGCGGGTCGCTTGGATTTTCCATCGGCACGACGCCCTTGCCCTGGCCGACGAACACGCCCTGTCCGACGACCACTGACGACTTGTTGCCGATGATGACGCTCGGATGCGGCGAGGCCAGGTTCGAGCGGGTCCCGTCGGCCCAGATGATCGCATCTCCCGTGAAGATGCCGCGCCGGCCATCGTCGCAGTTCACATCGACGCCCTGCCTGGTGCAGGCCTGCGCCATCGCCGGGCCGGTCGCGCCGGCGGTGGCCGCAGCCACGCAAATCGCGAAAACGATCGTCCGGGTTATGATCATGCCGCCCTCCGCCAATTGATTTGCCCTTAATGGTCGTCGGCATCAGCCGGATTCGGGTTCATGGATTTACGAGGCGCCCCGGCCGCGGCCGCCAGCCATTCTAAATTACGTAGCATATTCAAATAATTAGGGAAATTTCAATCCCCGCGCCCGCGCTCCCTTGCAAAATGCGGCCTGCCCCTTCAAGAGAGGGCCTCCGGAGAGATGGCCGAGTGGCTTAAGGCGCACGCTTGGAAAGCGTGTGTGCGGGAAACCGTACCGTGGGTTCGAATCCCACTCTCTCCGCCAGCAAGCCGCACTAACCATCTGATTTAGCTTTGAAATTTGAGCGGGTGTCGACCTTGGTCCCCAAAGCGGCCCACAAAGCTTGCCGATATGCTGCATAGCTCGTAGCAAATGGGCCATGAAGCGAACCGTCTGGCGCGAAGCCGCGCCGGCAAGACCACCAAAACCAACCAGCCTCGCCCCTGCCGAATGTTTCCAGCGTGGGGTCGGAATAGAACACCTCGATACTGACGCCGGTCCGCGGGTCGACGTCGAAGAGCGGCTCACAGCGTGCGCGTTGGCTGGGGTTCGAACGGGCGGCGCCCATCACGCGGCCCTCTCTGAAGGCTCGGCAAGAGCCAAGCCGCGCAGGTAGTCCGCAGCCTTGGCTGCATGGCTGCAGGCTGTAAAGAATGCCCGTTTGTCGGCTTTCAAAAGCTCAATCCAGTTGGCGATGTAGCCCGCGTTCCTAACGTCACCATCAAAACCAAATTCCGCACAAAGGAAGGCGGCGCCTAACTCCGCAATCAGTTCCTCGGCCGCGTAATTGCGTGACCCGAACCGGTTCTTCAAATCTCGATCAAGGCGGGACTTGTGTGCCGTCCAGTGCGTTAATTCGTGGAATGCCACGTTGTAGAAATGATCCGCCCCCTTGAACCCTGCGAATGCCGGCATTGAGATAAAATCTCGGCTCGGCACATAGAAGGCTTCGCCGTGGCCCTCGCGGATGTCTGCGCCCGTTGAGTGCAGGAATGCATCGGCAAGCTCGTCACGCGTGTCGGGATTGCGAACGCGCATGGGCTTCCCGGTGATAACCTTGTCGGGAAGGTTTTCGCATTGGTCGACGTTGAAAACCGTGTACTCGCGCATCATCGGGACTAGGCGCGTTCCGGAGCTATCGTCCGCGCCCTCGTCCCGAACTTGGAGTTGCTTCACGAAATACACCTTCGTGCCGTGCTCGCCCTTGCGCACGTTGCCGCCCAACTGCAAGGCCTGCTTAAATGTGAGAAAGCGAGGCGTGCGATAACCGGCCGCCTGCGCCATCCACAACAGAACGACGTTGCAGCCAGAGTAGGGCCGGTTGCTCACGGCATTGCACGGGGTATTCGCGCCGGGGGTTGCCGACCATGGCTTAACCCAAGGGGCGGCGCCGGCTTCTAACTCTGCAACAATGCGCGCTGATACCTCAGCGTAGAGATCACGTTTCATAGCCCGCCTCGCTGTTATGGCTGACGCGACCACGATCGGCCGCGTGCCATAGCCGCGTCGGGCAAGGCTTCCAGGTTTGCGTCAGGCTGAACGGCGCAATTCTACCCCCGGGGGTGCTTGGACAGGCCACCCATCTCGCGCGCGCGAAGAGGTGTGCCCCGCAGATAGAACCTGCCAAAAGTAAATCGTTAACAAAGTGCTAACGATGAGCGGGCCGATGTGCCATGAGGCGGAGGGCGGTCCGGGCAAGGTCTCAGATCATTCACTCAGTAGCTTCGCAAGCGGGGCCGACAGCGCCTTCGCAATCCTGGCCATCACCAGCAGGCTGGGGTTTCGCTTCCCACGTTCGATACCTCCCATGTATGTGAGGTCAATCTCCGCCTCAAACGCCAGCTCCTCCTGCGTCATGCCTTTTTGGACACGTAGGCGGTGAACGTTTTTTCCCAATATGGCACGCCAATCCTGCATTGGCAGGATGGGGCACTATCGGGCATATAGTCTCTAGGGATTATAGTCCCTATGACCTTTTCGCGGAGACGACGGATCGGCAGTTGCTGCGCAGACCCTTCCTCACGGCCGCAAACGGCGACGGTGTATCAGAGCGACAGCAAGCGCGGGCAGGACCACCATGCGAGCATTAAGGGGCGCGGGCATTATCTTCGCAGGGGTTGTGGGCGCCGCGGCGTTCATATTTCTCCTGGCCGTGTACTTTGCAGGGCTCTTGTGGGTTTCGAAAAACGTACTCGACTATTTAAACGTTGCCGCCGCAATTGCCGTTGCAGCTTGCGTTTTCGTACTTCTGCCGCTCGCGTCGTTCCGCTCCACGCGAGAATTTTCTGCGTATGGCTTCTTGATTTCGTCCGTGATTTTCGGTGCGTCGACATGGATTTTGGGTCTCTTAGTGACGTTCGATCACTGGGGCGTGACAGGTGTGTTAGTTGGCCTAACGTTGGCCGGTGTCGGTATTGTGCCGGTTGGGATGCTGGCTTCAGCATTTCATGCAGTTTGGTCGCAAGTCGGTGATCTCGCATTGGGTTTGGTTCTTACGTTCGGCGCACGAACGATCGCGATCTTGCTGGCGCAAAGGTTGGATCACGATGAAGCCGGCATCAGCTCAAATTCGCCATCGGAAGTCGGGTCCATTAGCTTCTCAGCAATGTCGTACGCGACAGGAAAGTGGAGGGAATGGGTAAGGTTAGACCGTATTCAAAGCCAGCAAATCATAATGACCGCACTGTTCATGCTTGTTGTCGGTGGGCTTGCGGTCTACGAGGCCTTGCATCCGTCGCGTTCCAATTATGATTATCTCCAATTGGTGGCAAACCTCAACGCTCACCCAATCGCATCTGTTTTTGGGGCGTTGCTTCCAGCAGTATTTTTTTCCCCGCTTGCCTATTGGATGTTTGGCCGGATTCTCCGCCGAAATGCTGCTCGTTTCAAAGTCTGTGAACACTGCGCCGAAACGATTAAAGTCGCGGCGAAGGTCTGCCGTTACTGCGGCCGAGACGTTGCCCCCGCCCGGCAAGTGGAGGCTCAGCGACAGGCGGAGGACGAGCAGCGCCGGCCGGGAGCCGCCACCAATCAGCTTGAGTATGTGCAGGGGACGCCGGCAGTAGCCGCGCCGCCGACACTATCGGCGCGAGGGATCGGAGGAACTGGACTGCGCATGTTGCCGCAGCCATCGAGGTCCGTGCTGGTGATCGCGTGCGCGCTCGGCCTTTTCCTGGTCGGCTCAGCCGCTGTCTGGCTTGCCAATACTCAGCGGACAGCGGTTCCGCCCGGTGTTCCGTCGTTCGATGACTTGCCCAGCTCAGAATCGTTCGAAGTTGCCAACGCTGCATTTGGTAAAGGCTACTACACGACCGCCCTGCGGCTCTTTCGTCCGCTTGCCGGTCAAGGCAACGCGCTTGCCCAGTTCAATGTCGGGTGGATGTACGCCAACGGCAAAGGCGTGCCGCGGAACGACGCCGAAGCGGTGAGGTGGTATAGGCTCGCTGCCGATCAAGCCAACTCCGCGTCCCAGACCAGTCTCGGGCTTATGTACTACGAAGGCCGAGGCTTACAGCAGAACGATGCCGAGGCGGTGAGATGGTGGCGGAAGGCTGCAGACCAAGGCGACGCCCAAGCCCAGTACAATCTTGGACTTATGTACGACGAGGGTCGCGGCGTGCAGCAGAACTATGTCGCGGCACACATGTGGTACAATTTGGCTGCGAAGCAGGATAATCAAGAAGCGATTAGAAATCGAAACTTGGTCGCACAACTCATGACACCAGCGCAAATAGACGAAGCGTTGCGGTCGGCCCGCGCTTGGAAGGCAAAGACAGAGCGGTAGTTGACGAATTTGGCTCCGATGAGACTTCGTTCAATTAGCTGCGAGGGTAACACCGTCGAACGGCCGCCTACAGGGCCAGAAGAAAAACCGCCGTGGTGGCACGGCGCATAAGAACGTGGTGCTTACCTTGGTGGAGCGCGGTGGCTCCGCGCGCAGCTTCCATGTCGACAGCACGTCGATTGCGGACATTGCGCCTATCCTGCGGACCAATATCTGCCGGGAAAGCGGCCTGATGACTGACGAAGCGCGCCACTACATGGAAGTTGGCCGCGAGTATGCCAGCCATGATGCGGTGAACGACGGCGAGGATCAATACGTTCGTTACTGGAACGAAGTCACCGACAAGAAGCGCCCTGACGGCAAGCCGATTGTTGAAACCACCACCATCACCACCAATACGGTTGAAGGCTATTATTCGATCTTCAAGCGCGGCATGAAGGGCATCTACCAGCATTGCAGCGAGAAGCATCTGCACCGCTATCTGGCGGAGTTCGATTTCCGCTACAGCAACCGGATTGCGCTTGGCGTTGACGATCAGGACAGGGCCGATAAGGCCATTAAGGGAATGGTTGGCAAGCGGCTTACCTATCGGCAGTCACCTAATCACAGCCAAGCGACCCGTTCGTAAAAAGCGATTCTGAAACAACGGGTTAGCTAACATGTTGATTCTTGAGAAAGAATCGCTTATATTAAGGCCAATCCGTTGAACTCTGAACCGGGGCTGGCCCGTAGGATTCTTCAACGGAGGGAGAGGGTGTTTCGCCCTCGACGGGGGCTTTAAGGCCCCCGCACTTTTTTCAAGGCAAGCGTTTCCGACCCCACCCACCGATATCGCCAGTCTTTGGATTTCGGCTGTACCGACTCTGATTCAGGATTTGCACAACCCGAAGGCCAAACTCGGCGATCATTGGATGGCCTGTCACTTCGGCCTTTAGTGACTGATGGCTCGGGTGCGCGATCATCTCAACAAGTTGCAGACCGCAGACGTTATTGACCTTGGGATCGAATTTGATTTCGTGGGACGTGAGACACTTCTGGATAATCTTCGGAGGGATATTTTCGGTTCCGTGGTTGTAGATGTAGGCGAACGATTTCTTCAGAGCCATATCGACCTTCTTAAAGCGCGGCTCTGCAACCACATCGCCAGTCAGACCCTTGCGGTTTAGCCAGAGGACATACCGCTCCACGATTGCCCGCATGCAATAGTGGTACGGATTGAAATGCCAAACTGGATATCTCTGAACATGGGCGTGCTTATCGATTAGGACAGTCAGGGCAATATACGGCAAAGTCTCAATGAGGCCGAGAATCCTGATTTGCCATTCCGTATTTATTGCGGGATCCCAAAGCGCTTCAAATGGCGGTTCCTTCCGGACAATTTCGCGACGATGTAGAATGACCTGGTTAGTAGTCGGATGGTGCTTGAAAATGTCCGTCTTTAGCCTTTCGATCTCTGGCGTAATGATATGATCGTGGCCACGTTTCTTCGCAATGATGCCACTAATGCTCAGGAATTGCTCTTCCGGAGTTTTGACATCATCATTGCCAACCTCATCGATAAACAGGCGACACGTCATGGCAGTTAAAAAAGCCTCTGGTCAGGTGGCTAAGTTCAGAGCCGCCGCCCGTGAACTCGAAACGGACGACAGCGAAAAGCGCTTCAACGAGAGGCTGGGCAAGATCGCCCGGCAGAAGCCTCCGCCGCCTAAGAAAAAGTCCAAGTAGGCGGTGCGTTGCCAATGGCGGCTGGTTAGCTGCCGTGGCGCGATGGACACAAGGGTGACCCCACTATGACCGACCGCGAAATAGCGGTGACGACCTTTAAGGCCGTCGCCGCGCTGCACTATGCCGTGACCGGAACACCGTTGTCCCTATCCGTCGAAACGGAGTCGGGCACGATTAGAATTATTGAGCCGGAGGGACTACCCCCGACCGCTGATCCTGCGGAATGCTCCCATAGGCAGTGAGCATCGCTTGCTTGGCTTGATGCCATTCCACTAGCGAAGCGTTGATGGCGGTAGCTGATGGCCACGTATTGCCGTCATCCGTAATAGACTGGCGACCCATGACAACATCGGCAGGGAAGCCACCCTGCACGTTGGAAAAGCAGAATGAGCCGCGATTTATCTTCAGGGCTTCGCCGATCCTAGCAATCCTTGTTCCCAAGTTGCTTACGTTAGCGTTTGCCCGCTCGAAGGCCGCCCTAGCGGCCAGATATGCATCTGCACCCACGATTGGAATCTCCGGTTGATCGAATCAGGTTGTAACAACCAGAGGGACTCATACCAGATTTCCTGAAATTCCCCGGAGTCGAACTCCGCTATCTCACTAATAAATCGAAGCTATCCACTGTTTGGGTGTGCAAAGTGCATAATCCCGATCCGCGAGTGAACAGCCGCTTCGCACATCCACTTGGCGGGGTCCGACAAGCACGCCTCGCGCCAGTTAAATCGCGGATCGGCCGTGGCGCATCAATAGGTCTGGGTCGTTGTATTCATCGCGTGCCGATCCGCCGCGTAGCTCGTGGCAAAAGGACCGGTAGGCGAGCCATCTGGCGAACAGCCACGCTGACGATACCACCAGAACCATCCCGCGCCGCATCACCGCAGACCCTCGCGCCCAACCTCAGACCGCGGCGGCGCCGGCTTCTAACTCTGCAACAATGCGCGCCGATACCTCGGCGTAGAGATCACGCTTCATGCTTGCCTCGCTGTTATGGTTGACGCGACCATCATCGGCCGCATGCCATAGCCGCGTCGGGCAAGGCTTCTAGGTTGGGCGCAATTCTACCCCCCGGGGGTGCATGGACAGGCCCCCCGTCACCGCGCGCGCGAGAAGGGGCTGAGAAATATCGCTGGGTCAAAAAGGGCCGTTAAGAAATTGTTAAGGTTTGGACGGTCGAGCGTTTGTCAGCGGCGACTTCGCGAATTCGCGGCACAAGAAAAGCCGCACTAAGCTGAGCTGTTCTCGTGTGCGAGACACTGCCGAATGCGATTGCTCGCGGTTACAATTCACTCGGTGAAAATCAAGATTGATCGCCCGGGATTTCGGTAACCCGGCACTTAACAAACCCAACGCTTCGAGCGAGCATGAGAATCGGCTAAGTTGTGAGAGTCTGTTTCCCACAACCGGAGATTCTGCCCAGCTTCTCGTCCAAGCTCTTTTCGTTGTCGTTCGCTTCTGGCTCGCGAATGGCCTGTTTGAACTTCTCTCCCTGCGCCTGTCTTTTTGCCACGAGACCGCCATGCCAAAGATAATGTGCCTATATATGGACGATTCTGGAACAAGGAATCCGGACAGGAAAGTAGTCGAGGATCTGACTTACCGGGACTGGTTCACGCTTGGCGGCTTCCTTATGAAGGAAGTAGACGGCGGTGTTATTCGCACCCTTCACGCTGAGTTTTGCGAGAAATGGGGCATCAAATACCCCTTGCACTCTTATGATATTCGTTTGATGGACAAGCGTTTCTCTTGGTTGAGAACAGCTTCAGTCGAAGATCGCGGTCAATTTATGCGCGATCTGAGTGCAATGCTTACGAAAATCCCCGTCATCGGCTATGCCGCAGTTGTGGACAGGCCCGGATATAACAAACGTTATCGAGACAAGTACGGCAGGCAAACTTGGAATCTCTGCCAAACAGCATTTTCCGTCATTTGCGAGCGAGCCGCTAAGCGAGCCCGCGCGTATGATTGCAAATTGCGCGTCTATGTCGAAGAGGGTGATAAGACCGCCGACGATTACGCGGATTGGTCCGATCTAGTTCAACGCTATTGATTGGCAATAGCGTAAGCTTGCCCGCGCCCATGTCGCCCCCAGATGCTTTCCAGAACATTTAGCAGACAGTACATCTGATGGTTGAGAATCCAAGTGGCATTTTCCACAACCCATCAGAGAGGTGGGGCTAAAGCCGCTTATCCATGGCGAGCCATTCTTTCTCGCGTGAACCTTTTCAACGTCTTGGCAGGCATTGGAGAAGTCTCCGTTTGTTTGCGGTGCCGAAGCGTCGCCTCGTCTTTGCGGGCCACCTTGCTCGAAGAAGCAGGCTGGCATCGGGCCGATTCGCAGAAACCCGAACTCTTGACTTGGGTAGAGGGTAGTAGCGGTGGATTAGAAGTGCGAGAAGCGACCGCCAGCCGCGAGCGGCCGAGCAGCTCACGCGGCTAACGAACTGACGGACGCCCCGCCTAAAGATCCGATCGCATCTAAGTGTTTACAATTCTGGGTGTGGCAGCGGAACGATAAAAGCCATTCCCTGCCGAAGTCACGGCTTCGGGGCTTGGATATTAGGTTGAAGCCCCGCTATCTCTAATCTGAATTGCAGCAATTCTCGCACCGTTTTGCAAACACTACGTGCGTGCGTAGGTGTGTTTGCATATTCGTTTGCGTGCGCTATTTTGTTTCGCAACGATTCAATCGTTCTGAGCGCCTTCTCGAATGATTTTTTTGGTCGTGTTTTGGGGAGTTGCTTCTTCACGAGAGTTTTTTTATCGGCGAACTGTGTGAACAATAAGGTGTCGACGATAGCATCGGCCTCCTCAGATTTGCTCTTTTGATATTCAACATTCTGACGTCTTTCCAAGCTCAGAGAGTTCATCCAATGCGTCTCGCTTTTGTATGTGCGTTTTATGGCCTCCATCATCGTAATTTCGAAACCTGTTATGAGCGCAAACAGCACGGCGCGAACAGGTAATTTCTGGAGATCAGATAGGCTGACAAGGCCGATGATATTGCTTCCGGACACAACCAGACGGCATGGCTTCGCATCCGCGTCCTTGATGAAATCCAAAATGCTTGCATCTGCACCAATTATAAAATCTTCGGATAAAGAGTTGAAGTGGTCCTGAATACGATCGCCGATGCCTTCATGGTCCGTGTAATTTGCGGCATGAAATAATCCAATTATATGTTGGCTGCCACCTGCGCCGTCACTAACAACCGGGATGAAATCATAAGAGTCTATGTTTCGCCGAAGAACAGCCGATACGTGTTCATTTGCATGACAGGTTCTAAAATCGCTGCGAGGGGTAGCGATTAACTTCACTTTTAAGCCCGAGTGCAAAGTCTCAAAGATCTCGCCCGAACCATCAAGGTTGGAAGGGGCCCAGCTATTTTTCATTGTTTGCATCGTTGTTTTTGGAGCGTGACAGTCGATTCGTGTTTGACAGTCGATTCTTGCATAGTCTCGAAAAGTATCAAAATTCTTTGATCACTTAGCCCCCCATTTCGGTTCGAGACGCCAATAGGGCGGTCGGGTTTGAAATGGGGCTCGCCTACCGTTTGTCGCTATGCAGCTTTGTTGTTGCGTGACAGTCATCTCGACAAGGTGCCGGGCTTGTAGAGTTTCACCTTCTCAAAGGCCCTGAGGCTGAGGATCACGCGCTTTTTGCGTCGCATAAGGCTGTGGGAAAACCGGGCTACGTTCTAGGCATGGACTAAATCAGAGGCATTCCGGGCAGCGCATAGTCGGGCAGGGGACAACAAGCCGCTGTATCTGGATCACCCGCAGTAGCACACGGGATGCGGCGGGGGTGACAATCGTCACCTTCAGCAGAAGTCCACACCACGTATTTCTACGTGGCGGCTTGCGCCAGGAAACGGACCGACAAAGCTTGATACTTAAAACATTTTTCGGTAACTGCTTCTGTCGAATTGATTTTACAGGAATTGCTTATGCCGGATGAAAACTCCAACAAAATTGCGATTTTTATTGATGGAGCCAACCTTTACGCAACGGCTAAGACGCTCGGTTTCGATATTGACTACAAACGCCTGCTCAAGGAATTTCAGAGCCGCGGGACGCTAGTGCGTGCGCTCTATTACACCGCGATCATTGAAGATCAGGAATTTTCCTCTATCCGGCCTTTGGTCGATTGGCTCGATTACAACGGCTACACCGTCGTTACCAAAGCGACCAAGGAATTCATCGACGCCAGCGGCCGCCGCAAGGTGAAGGGCAATATGGACATCGAGCTTGCGGTCGATGCCATGGAGCTCGCGGAGCATGTCGACCAGATCGTGCTGTTTTCGGGCGACGGCGATTTCCGCTCGGTGGTGGAAGCGGTGCAGCGCCGCGGTGTCCGGGTCACCGTGGTCTCGACAATCTCAAGCCAGCCGCCGATGATCGCCGACGAGTTACGACGTCAGGCCGACGTGTTCACCGATTTAGTCGAGCTAAAATCCAAAATCGGCCGCGATCCGTCCCCACGTGCTACTCCTCGTGAGCCCACATTCTTGAAAGACGACTAGGTAGCATTGGTGGCTCTCCGAAAGCGGCCAGTTAAAGTGCGGCCTTCATGGGGGATGTCTGCCCATGGCACGAACCGGACCACCAGCGATGTCCGCAGTTCGGTCGCTAACGGGGGTAAACCGGACATGGCGCAGACTGCCCATTTCAGTCGAGAATGACCCAGATCGGACTCCGCCGCGGCAGCACAAACGCGGCAAGAAGCGCTCTCTCAACCTCAACGATACCTATCGATCATGCCGCCCCTCGCGAGCTAGGGTCCTGCCGCCAAACCTGCGAGCACCATCGCTGCCTTGAGTTCGTGGATGCTTGCTTTGCCGCCGCCGTCAGCCTGGAACGGCAGAGGTCCCGGATTCAGCGGCAGGCGAGTCACATTGGCCGGACCGCGCAGCGGCTCGAACGGCATCGCCTGGCTTGCGCCGAGCTGAATCTCGTTGAGCTGCCGAATGGCGTTGCGCATCTCGCGCAAGCCGACATTTAGCGGCACGACCAGCGGCCGTTGCTCCGACCAGATGCCAAGCGCCTGGGCTGCGTCCGGCAGCCCGGCGCCGGTCTGCCATGGATGTCCGATTGGCTGCGCAGTATCCTTGAGAATCTGGAATAGCCGCTCGACTCGTTGAAAGTCCTTGGCAGCGAAGCTTCCCTTGAAATCGCCGTGGTCGGCGAGGATCAAGGCTGCGAGAGCAGCGACGTGAGCCGCCGCGAGCGAGGTGCTGTCGCAGATCGCGTAGGTGTCCGGCGACTGACAGGCAATGACCGCGACGCCGGGCGCGCACAGGTCGAGTTCGGGCCCGCGACAGGAAAACGTCGGCACAAATCCGCCCGCGACCGCGGTGGCCACCACGGCCTGCGCCGCCTGTGGACTGTCTTCCGGATAGCTTCCCATCTGTCCGACCGCGCCTACCGCCAAGACGCACGGGGAGCAGGCCGGAAACAACACCGCTCCGGCAGAATTGCCGGAGGCAGCGATGATGCTGACGCCTTGCTGTTTTGCCATCGCGATACGCTGCTCAACCAGAGCGGAGCCGCGCTCGCACCCGAAACCGAGGCACGCCACGTCGATGCCGTTCTGCAGGCAATAGTCAAGCGCCGCGATCAGGTCGCTGCAATGGGCATCGGGAGGAAGCTTGCAAACATGCAGCTCGCTATCCGGGGCGTAGCCGCGGATGCCGTGAGCTGTCTGGGGAGCGGCGTTGATGAGGCCCGCGCAAGGTGTGCCGTGGCCGATTGGGTCCTTCGACCAGGATTGTCCTTCCGCGCTCCTGATATCGATACCGTGATCGATCCTGGTCAATTGCTTGTGGCTGGTCGCAACGCCGCTGTCGATCAGGGCGATCCTGATTCCGGCGCCGCGGCACTGGTTCGGAATCCGATCGAACTGCATGGCTGCGCCGCCCCAATCCAACGCCTCCGGCAGCGACAAGGGTTTTAGGGTGAAGGTGTTCACCGCATCGGTCTCGAGATAAGGCCGATCCTGCCACAGGCCCCAAAAGCCTGAACGCGCATTGACGAATATGGCGGCGACCGTTTCCGGCAGCTCGCCCTGCAGCGTCAGATCGACTCTGCCGTCGCTATCCGTCAGTCCCTGAATTGACGCCTGCTCGCCAATGAGCCTCACCGCCGCCTGCTCCACGGGCGTGCCGGCTTCGCTCACGATCCGGATCGTCACCTTCAAATCCGGCCCGAGCGCAGTCATCATCGCGGCCGCCGGGAAAAACGATGACGCGCCAACGAATGATGCAGCTCGCAGGTGACCGTCCGGCTCGATGATCAAGGTGCCGGTTGCGGAGCGGCGCAGTGCGGCGGTGGCATCGTCCGACATGCGCACGACCGCAATCGCCGGCGCAATGGCGTCGCGCCTGTCATGTGTCCGCAGGATCTCGATGTTGCCGAACTGGTTGAGCCGCTCGGCGAGCGCTTGACCGCTGACGCCAGGTCCCGCCGATGCGATCATGTACTGACTGGTGCGGGCCGGTTTGCGTCGATCGCCGCCCGGGGCTGGGCGCGGATCACGCGCGGATTTGCGCCGGTCCCTGCTCGAGGTGGAGCGCGGATTATCTCGACTTGCTGCCATGGCGTCGCCTCCCATTTTTCAGTGGAGTGAGGATTGAGTCTCGGTCGAACCCTGCCGCAGCAACGGAAGGCGGGGGTCGGCTGCGCGGATGGTTTCGATGGTGCGATAGGTCAGCCAGATCAGGTTGAAGGCCTGCGCATAATCCCGCGCGGCATACCTGTGCGCGGCTTGGGTAACGATCGGGACACAGTTTTCCAGGCCGGCATGCTGCGCAGCGTTGGCTTGGAGAAAGGCGGAAAGCGCGCGCAGCGATTCCGAAATCATGTCTCCGATCATGTTTTCAGCGGCCTGACGATCGAGTACCGGGTTCGGTATCGGCAGGCCGCCGGGCATGGTCTGGAACGGTTGCTCGAAAGCCTGCGACTGCAGGCGCATGAGAAGCGGCATCAAATTACCGAGCAGGCCTACGAGCTGCTGAATGTCTGACGGGCGGGGCGGTGATGCGGTAGTGGCAGAAGGATTCCAATCTGACATGGGTATTCTCCTCCGGAGGGAAGCGTGCGTGGCGGCAGTAAGCGCGACCGCCGCTTTCGGCGGCGGCCGCTGGTTGCCGTGTGGACCGGCTCTGACTTGCGGTCAGATCATCCGCTGCTGGCTATAGGCCTGAAGGTTAGCGATGACCTGAGGGATTATGCCGACCAGCTGGCGGGTGATGTCAGCGACGTCCTGTTGTGTTAGTTGCCGCTGCTGGCCAAAGGCTGAAGGAGCGCCGAACGCCGACTGGAATTGCGGCGCGCCGAACTGCGTACCCCAAGTCTGCGCAGGATGGCCAAGGCCGAATTGGCCGAGACCTCCGAATTGGCCCAAGCTGGGGCCGCCCTGCATGGCGGCATAGTGAGGTTGCTGCTGGCTCTGCAGCGTTCCCACCATCTGGGGAACGATGGGCAGGATCTGCCGCACGACTTCATTCACGTCCTGCGGGCTTAGCTGCCGTGGCCCTTGGCCGTAGGCCGCGTAGCCCATTCCTGCGATCGGAGTTTGTGCTTGCGCGAGGATTTGAGGCAGCGCCGGTATTAGTTGACGCACGACCTCGTTCACATCCTGTTGCGACAGCTGGCGCTGTTGGCCACCCCACTGCTGCTGACCCCAACCCATCGGTTGTCCGCCCCAGCCGGGATTATATCCAACTGCGCCAAAAGGCTGCTGACCGCCGTATTGCCCGTGTTGCTGGCCGTAGGCCGCTTGTCCGAATCCTCCTCCGTACGGTTGGCCGGCTTGCGATCCGAACGCTCCCCATTGTTGCGGACCGAACTGCCCAAACTGCGAACTGTGCCCGAGGTTCTGTTGCGGGGTGTCATAGTAGGTCATCGCTCGTTCTCCTTGCGACGGTTGGTGCCCTCAGCCCAAAACCCTACGAAGACGGTCCGCCTTCGAGGTCCTTCGGTGGCGACAGCGGTCCGTCACGCGATGTGACGGCGTTGCATTTTTTTCAAATTCAAATGCTCAACGCGAAATCGAAGCGATAAGCGATGCCTCCCCGTTTGAGGCGCGGGTTTGTGTTCCTCAAGGGCAACAAGCGAACGGCAAAACATTGGGCGGCAAAGAAAAGCCGTTGAGAGGTGCGGGAAGCGGGTTGTCGTTTCTTGCTGGCCACACCCCAAAAGGCCAGCCACCTACGTCCGCTCAGACGCTCCTCCGATTCTTCAACGTTCGGAATTGGACCCAAGAGGAATTGGACCCAAGAAACGTGTCCAAGCCGAAATAGTTTCGCGAAGGCGCTGCGATATTTTCGTGGCAACTCGGTGCAAATTCCAAGTCGTGTTTGTCAGCACTCTTTGCCTAGTCAGCGCTCTTGCCGAGGTGCATCCGCTTTGCTTACGCGAATGCTAATAGGCGAGGTTGAGCAAAGTACCGACGCGCTCGGAGGTCGCGGGATGGCTGCGAAGCAAGCGCATCGGATCATGCCCGAATGCAGACACAGGCATTGGCGCAGAACCGGTGTGATGGCGCTCCAGCTTGTCGAGTGCGGCGATGAGCGCCCGTGAGTCGCCGGTCAGTTCGAGCGCGGTTGCATCCGCATCCAGTTCGCGAACGCGGGACAGTGCAAGGCCAAGTAACTGACCGAGGGCAGGAGCTGCGCTCAGTAGGATCGCCAATGGCCGGCCTAAGCTGCCGTGATGGTGTCGCGTTCGCAGCAGCGCGAGACCAGCGAGCGACGTCCAATCGATCGCGCGACGCAACGCCGTCGTCCAGCTCATCGTCCAGGCGTCATTGTTGCGGATATGCGCAACTTCGTGGGCCAATATCCCGGCGATTTCCTCGCGCGTCATGCCGCGCAGCAGGCCCTCGGTTAAGACAATGGCGCTGCGTTCCGGTCCGCCGAGTGCATAGGCATTCATATCGCCCGGTGCCGGCAGACAATAAAGATCCGGCACTCGAGCCAAGCCGGCTCGGCTGCAAACCTTCGTCAGAATGGCGAACAACTCCGGCACCTCGGCGTGGGACAGCAGCCGGGCGCCGAACCAGCGATGCATGCTCTCGCGCGAGATGACCGTTCCATTGGGGCAGGGCGCGGTTCCCTGTAACGCTCGCTGCACCCCCTCGGGCCCGCCGACGATCCAGCCGCATACCGCAAGCAGCGTCATCATTGCGACAATCGCCAACGCCGATGATTGATGGTTCGCGGTTTGATGGGCGAGCCGCCGGCGGCGCAGCACCTCCTGGTTCCGGGATTGCCACTCGAGCCGGCAGCGGAGGAAAACGCCCGCTTCTCCCGACGGCCAATGGATTTCCGGGATGACGAGGGTGTCGTGCTGCGAAACGCGCAGCATTTGCATCGGCGGCGCACAGCGCACCAAAGCGAGTGAAATGCCTGGCGCGAGGCCGGCGACGACATCCCGCCCCGGCCGACTACCACGCAAAGCCATCCAGTTTAGGCCAGCGTCAAACACCCCTGTCCCTGCCCCCTGGTCCACGCCCAACGCGAAAGGTTACGGATCAACTTGCGCCTTGTCATGCCAGATCCATGCCATAGACACAGAATTGTTGCGGGATGAACACGAAGAGTTCCACTGCAGCGAAAGCCATCGGTTGATTGCCTAGAGCATGATCCGGAAAAGCCCTCGAGATTGTCGCCAGGTCGATCGAGAGCGAGACAGCAAACAAGAACATCCGTATCACGAGCATGATTCCGTAAGCCGGCTAGCGGGTGGCGGCGTTAGCCGTGTCGCGACGGCGTCCATAAACCGGCGAAAGCTGGTGCTGCCCGGCCGGGGGTAGGACTTCAGAACCGAATCTTAGCCAGGGCTGATGCTTGGCGCGCCATTTCGGGCCGGGGCCACGCATGTAGTGCAGCTCGGGCCGGTAGCTGTCGCGCACGTCCATGATCAGGTTGTGAACAACGCTGGCGAAGTCGGAGGCTGACTCAGCCGCCTTGCGAGCAAAACCTGACAATGCGGTTGCATCCATGATTCTCATCGGTGAATTCCTCCTGTTGTCTCGCCGCTCGACACATCGGCAGTTACGGCCCAAGCGTACTCACAAAGAGATGGACCAAACCATTGCACAGAGGTTGATCCGTAACGGTAGATTTGGCTGACAACCGCATACCTAGGTTTAGGATCTGCCCACCTGGGGCTTGCGACTGATGGGAACTTCCTCCGTCGAGCGACATCGGTCGATCAGCCGGGTTGACGCTGTTGTTCTCCAAGTGCGCTCGCGAGGTCGCAAAGCCCCTGCCAAGCGACAACTCGAATCCTCCGCGAGCGGAAGACGCACGGCGCGTCTACCGGTTTAGCCTTGGGGCAGATTTCAGGTCTTGGCATTGATCGTACCTGACGCGATGTCCGCCTTAAGTCCGGAGTGCGCTGCAGAGCGGACCGAGGCCAGCGGGGACGAGAGGACCTGACGGACGCGCCGTCGCGCGCCTGAGAACTGGCCGACACGGGGCGTCACTCAGAAACCGGGAGATTTCCGAACGCCGCTCGAGCCGAGCAGCCAAACGGGTCTAAGATACCTTTTCAAGGCTTCAAAGCGACACGTCCAGCTATCCTGAGAGTCTGCTTCTGGCAGATATTGTTGCAAAAGTTTTTTTCGGGTGACGAACGAAATTTCCTAGGCCCGCTGATGGGTTTCGTCTGTGGCGATGTGAGGGACCTCATCGTTTCGCACAAAATGGATCACGGCCCTTCGCATCGACGTTACAAGGCGTTGCAGCGGTAGAGGCGTCTAAAAATCAGCTTTTGCGAGATTTTCGGCCTCGTCCGATTTTCGACTTTTGCAACAAAATCGGCACTTTTCGGGACTCACAGGCGGACGGACGGATGTCCGCTGTTGAGGTAAGAGCGGGCACTCCTTTGAAGGGCCGGGAATAATGTTTCCAAATTGAGGTAACTGATTAGCAAGTCCTAAAAAACAGCCTGATATTCTCCTTGCGGGAGAATTTCATGACCGACCGGATAAAGATTGTGTGTTCCAAATGCCGCAAGACTTTCGGCGAGCGGGCGCAGCGACTCCGCAACGGCTATCAGGTGCAGTGCCCAAACTGTATGAAGCTGATTACTTTCGACAGCAGCTCGGAAGATCCCAACATTAGGCGCCCGCTGAAGGCGGCGCGGGATTTTCGGATAGCGGCGGAGGAAGCAATCGTGCTGGCACGGATGGCGGATCAAGCGCCTAAACGCGATGCTGTATATTAACCGCGCTAGGGGGTGGTGCTCCGTTTTTGGCGTTGGAATTTGCGGCGCTGAATAAGTTGCCATCGGATAGGTTGGCCACTTCCGTTGTTGTGCAGGTTTTCGGATGCCGGCTTGACGAGGCTATCCACGCGCTCCGACGACCGGCGTCCGAAAAGCGCCAAGGCACGAAATCGCGGGAAGTGGGGCACCGGCGGTGCCGCGGGCGCTATGGAGATTTAACCGCGGTACGTGATTTGAGTGCCGGGTAATTTTTCGAAGTGTACTGGCCTCGAAGGGATGCACAACTTTGGCGTTATGGCACGAGTGTTGCACAAGTGGGGAAAGCTCCTTTTGCCTCTTATGTGATTTCAAAGAGTTAGGCGTTGTAAAAAGGTCACGTTCGACAACTTCTGCGCGATCAGTCTTGCGACAGCCATGGAGCATCATAGGGCGAACCAATTTTTGAAGACTGCAACAAACCTCAATTTTGTCCAACCGAAACTGTTTCAACCTCCTCGTCAAGATGATCACTGCTTCTCCGATTGCACGGTGTTCGTCATTCAAATTCTTGACGATGCAGATGTGGTCTTCCGCATCTCGGATGCGGAATTTGCGGACGTTCTACGTTTCTACCCGCGGCCACCATGCTCGCAGGCAAGCCGCACCGCCTCAACGGGCGAACTATCGCGCAGCGATTTAGTGCGTTGGCACGAAACGGACCTGCGGCCGCAATCCTCGCATGTCTGCTATCGGCGGAAGAGCGGACCCAGCCCGGATGTCTGCAACGGTCATGGTGCGACAAGTGCAGGTATCGCGCGTGGAGGGCGTTCTGCCGTTGCACCTTGCTATCCAAGGACGCGACGGAGTGACGCCATGGGCGACGTGGCATTCATCGTGCAAGTGCCGGCACCAATGTCCGCTATGAGAGGCAACACGGAAAACATATGCTCGTACTGAGTTCTTCTCAGTTTGACCCACAGCTGTCATCAAAACGCTCGCTGGGAAGGGTGCGCGTGCTCAATCACGTCGATATGCCTTGAACGAAAGAAAGCCGCCGAGTCCCAGGAGGACGATGGCCCCTGCAATGATCGCGCCGGTGATCTGGCCAATTCCGGCGGCAATCGCGGCGAGTCCGGTTGGAAAAAGCATTCGGGCAAGGCCACCCAGGACGAACAGCCAGCCAAGGACGGTCACAAGTACCGGCCATCCGTTCGTCCAGCGATTGTGAACGCGCACAATGGCAAGCCCAGCGACGAACAAGAGGATGCCTGACACGAAGATGAGCGCGGGATCGCGGGAAACCTGTTCCGCCAATGTCGGGAACGAGCCAATGTTCAGCAGCATGCCGGCAGCGATAGCGACAAGGGTAGGACCGATCAGGCCGGCGATCGTTTTCGAGGTGGTCATCTATGCTCCGTTACGGATGCGCCACGGGGCTTATGATAAGCCGGGTTCAGTCCCCTCGAGTTGAGAGAATCGGACGGGCAGAATCTCTTTCATCGTCATTCTGCCGTTGGCGAGCTTCTCGGCCACAATGAGCTGCTGCGTATTGGGCAGGCCGGCCGGTATCACCATTTTCCCACCCGCTTTCAATTGGTGGATCAGCGAAGGAGGAATCAGATCGGGAGCGGCCGTCACGATCACCTTGTCAAAGGGGGCGTGGTCTGACCAACCGTGATAGCCATTGGCAATCTTGAGTTCGACATTGCTGCAGCCCTGCTGTCGGAGTCGTCGTTTCGCCTCTTGGCCAAGCTCTTCGATGATTTCCACGGAGTATACCGTGCGGGCCAGCTGCGCGAGGATGGCGGCCTGATAGCCAAGACCGGTGCCGATTTCGAGAACGCTGTCGTCGGCCTTGATGTCGAGCAGATCGGTCATTAAGGCGACGATAAATGGCTGCGAGATCGTCTTTGCGAAGCCGATTGGAAGTGGAAAATTGGCATACGCGTAGGGCTGAAGTTCGATTGGCACAAACTCATGCCGCGGCACCTTGCCCATGGCCGTCATGACGCGTTCGTCAAAGGCACTCTTGCCGATTGTGTCACGCAGCGCAAAGGCGCCGGCGGCGATGACCGCGAGCATGTGTTCGCGCAGGGCCTCAAGATCTTCTGCTCGCATTGGCAACTTTCAATGCGGACGAGGTTCCTCAAGTGGAACTTGGTCGCCCGTGACGCGCTGACGACATCGCAGGTCCCTTGAGGACAACGAGACGCCTTCAAACGCCCTGGAAAGATTGTACAATCTCGCCAGCTGCCCTTGAAGTGGGGCATGCCGAAATCTTCGTGGCGGAGCGGGCAGCGACCGTGCTGTCGGGATGCATTTTGACGCTCAATCCGGCGCCGTTCCTTTGCTTGCGATGCCAGTTACATTTCGCAGGCTCGCGCTGCTCCTGCAGCGCAGAATGCTTTGGTGCAAGCGACGGAGGAAGCACGCAACGCGGCGCCGCAGAGAGAGGATAATTGCATGCGCCAGATTCCGTTGGGAACTCAAGGAACGTTCACATTACATGTACAACCGGAACATCTCGCCAACCGCTTCAAGGATGCCATATTGCCGCAAGTGCTGGCGACCCCCGTGATGATTCTGCTCATGGAAAACGCCGCGCTCAACGCCATCAGGCCATTTTTGGATGCAGGTGAGAGCGCGGTCGGCGCGGCCGTAGATGTACGACATTTCGCCGCGACGCCTGAAGGTCGCGACGTGACCGCGACGGCCGAGGTGGTCAAGGTTGAGGGAAAACGAATACACTTTAAGGTCGCGGCAAGCGACGGCATAGAAGAGATCGGCAGCGGAACTCACGAGCGCGTCGTGATCGTTCTTCGTTCGTTCAACGAGCGCCTAGCCAAAAAGAGCAGACTCTAGCTCGACGCCGGCTCTACACCAAATAACCCTGCCTGAAGCAAGCCG